>NZ_CP064937.1:0-4384378 GCF_015679285.1 Bacteroides sp. HF-162
TGCAACACACCTTATATAAGGAGTATACTCATAGTAACCGATAAGTAGCTGAAAGTAAAGAGCTTATTACTTTCCCTAAAAACGCAAGAAAAAAAGGATTTGTTTTTCTCGAATAAGATTGCCAATTTTGCAATCGTAGAAGTTATGCTTAATTAATAAATGTATTTATAGCCGTTATGAGTGAAATAGATCATGTCGGGCTGTGGAACCGCTGTCTTGAAATCATCAGAGACAATGTTCCGGAGCAGACATACAAAACATGGTTTCTTCCCATCATACCTTTAAAATATGAAGACAAAACGCTGGTCGTACAAGTGCCCAGCCAGTTCTTCTATGAGTTTTTGGAGGACAAATTTGTTGATTTGTTGCGCAAGACTCTCTATAAGGTCATTGGTGAGGGAACTAAATTGATGTATAACGTAATGGTGGACAAGAGCTCGCGGAAAACCGTCGACCTGGAGTCTACACAGCGTACCATCATACCGCAAAAACAAGTGATGGACAAAAGGATTCCGCAGATTCCCGTCCCCGAACTTGACCCGCACCTTAATCCAGAATACAACTTTGAAACCTTCATCGAAGGTTACAGCAACAAGCTGTCGCGCAGCGTTGCAGAAGCTGTCGCTCTCAATCCGGCTAAAACAATCTTCAATCCGCTGTTCCTATACGGAGCATCAGGTGTAGGCAAAACCCATCTTGCCAATGCTATCGGAACCAAAATCAAGGAACTATACCCGGAGAAAAGGGTATTGTATGTATCCGCACACCTATTCCAAGTGCAATACACCGATTCCGTACGTAACAATACGACTAACGACTTCATCAACTTCTACCAGACCATTGATATTCTAATCATTGATGATATTCAGGAATTTGCCGGCGTGACCAAAACGCAGAATACATTCTTCCATATCTTCAACCATCTGCATCAGAACGGCAAGCAGCTCATCCTCACTTCCGACCGTGCACCGGTATTGCTGCAGGGCATGGAAGAGCGTCTGATTACACGTTTTAAATGGGGAATGGTGGCTGAGCTGGAGAAACCTACCGTAGAACTCCGCAAGAACATTCTGCGCAACAAGATACACCGTGACGGCCTGCAGTTCCCCCAGGAAGTGATTGACTATATTGCAGAGAACGTGGGCGACAGTGTACGTGACCTGGAGGGCATCGTCATTTCCATTATGGCGCATTCCACCATATACAATAAAGAAATAGACCTGGAACTGACGCAACGTATCGTCCGCAAGGTAGTGAACAGCGAAAGCAAGGCAGTGACTGTCGATGAAATCATCAACACCGTATGCAAGCACTTCGGATTGGAAACTGCCACCATCCACACAAAATCCAGAAAGCGGGAAGTGGTGCAAGCACGACAAATAGCCATGTATTTAGCCAAAAACTATACAGACTTCTCTACAGCAAAAATCGGTGCGCTAATTGGACATAAAGACCATGCCACTGTATTGCATGCATGTAAAACCATCAAAGAGCTGAAAGAGGTAGACAAATCATTCCGTGCGGAAATTGACGAGATTCAAGCCGCACTGAAAAAAGGATAAGAATAAGGATAAGGGATTAAATGCAGCTAAGTATGCATTAGCTTAACCCCTTATCCCTAATCCTTAATTTTCAAAATCCCTGCTTTTTCATTATCTTCCAAAGATTCTCCGACATTGCCTCACTGTCTTTCTTCGTATAACGCACATCTGTAAAGACCTGCGCCAGCGTTTCCTTATTGTTCTCCAAGATGAACTGCTTGTTCTCAGGAAGCGATTCTTTATAGGCATACAACCGGTCAATGTCCTGAGGAGTATAATCATGATAAACCTCTTCGTGTACAATGGCCTCCAGCGGCAAACGGTCCACTTGTTCCGGCTGTTCGGCAGGCCATCCCACTGTGACTGTCGTGATGGGAAACACCAATTCCGGTAACTCCAACGCTTCGACAATCATCTGAGGGTTGTAAGTGGTAGTTCCCAGATAGCAAATGCCCAACCCCTTCTCCTCGGCAGCCACACAAAAAGTCTGTGCCACCAGCAAGGTATCGACAGCCCCCGTCACAAACCACTCAAAGTTGTTGTATCCCGGCTCAGCCTTACGTTGCTCACACCACTTGCTGAAGCGGCGCAAATCTATGCAGAAAGTAAGCACTACCGGCGCCGTCCGAACCATCGGCTGATTGAAATGTGCAGGCGCCAGTTTGGCTTTACGCTCTGCATCACGCGTCACAATCACACTATAAACCTGCATGTTCCCGACTGTAGAAGCCCGGAAAGAGGTTTCAAGCAAATCATTTAACAAATCAGCAGAAATATCCTTCTGCTGGTATTTTCGGATTGTTCTCCTTTGTTTCAAGCTTTCCATTCTTTCTTTTTTTGCAAAGATAATGTAATCCACGAACAATTCATTCAAGAGTTCACACTTTTTTTATCATCATATATCCGGAATAAAATACATCTTTTCAACAAGAAATGAACAATTATTATCTCTACGAGCAGATAAAAGTAACCTTATGTTCGACTAAACCGAGAACCTCTCAGCCCAACAAGTTGTTAATAAATTCCATTTTGGAAAACTTATTCGTTTACTCAAATCATTAAAACATTATAAACCAATAAATTAATAGCAATCAATAGAAAACTATACATCGGTTGATAAAAACATTCATTTTAATTTTGCCAAGTTGAAAAACATTCATAGCTTTGCAAATGCATTTGTTAACGATAAGTACAACTTCTACAACTTTACTTATTTGTAACTAATCCTAAGAGATACAACATTGTGGAAAAGAAAAATTATTCTTATGACGAAGCCTACGGAGAATCTTTAAAATACTTCCAAGGCGACGAGTTGGCTGCCAGAGTTTGGGTAAACAAATATGCAGTCAAAGATTCTTTCGGAAATATTTACGAAAAGTCTCCGGAAGACATGCATTGGCGAATAGCCAATGAGGTAGCCCGCATTGAGGCCAAGTACCCCAATCCATTAAGTTCAGAGGAACTTTTCGGCTTACTCGACCACTTCAAGTACATTGTTCCGCAAGGAAGCCCGATGACCGGAATCGGAAACAACTATCAGGTAGCCTCTCTGTCCAACTGCTTTGTTATCGGTGTGGACGGCGAAGCGGATTCTTATGGTGCCATCTTCAAGATAGACGAAGAACAAGTACAGCTGATGAAACGCCGTGGCGGCGTGGGACACGACTTATCCCATATCCGTCCGAAAGGTTCACCGGTAAAGAACTCGGCACTGACCTCCACCGGCTTGGTTCCCTTCATGGAACGCTATTCAAACTCTACGCGCGAAGTAGCTCAAGATGGACGCCGCGGCGCACTGATGCTCAGTGTATCCATCAAACACCCCGACTCGGAAGCCTTCATCGATGCCAAGATGACCGAAGGCAAAGTGACCGGAGCCAACGTCTCCGTAAAACTGACCGACGACTTCATGCAGGCCGCCATCGAAGGCAAACCATATACACAGCAATATCCGATTGACGCCACAGAGCCGGCATTCCAAAAAGACATTGACGCATCCGCATTATGGAAAAAGATTGTGCACAATGCATGGAAATCGGCAGAACCCGGTGTATTGTTCTGGGATACCATATTAAAGGAATCCGTGCCCGACTGCTATGCAGACCTGGGCTACCGTACCGTATCCACCAATCCATGCGGTGAAATTCCACTGTGCCCATACGACTCCTGCCGTCTGCTCGCCATCAACCTTTACTCATACGTAGTCAATCCGTTCAAGCCGGACGCCTATTTTGACTTTGAGCTATTCAAGAAGCATGTAGCTTTGGCCCAACGCATCATGGACGACATCATCGACCTTGAACTGGAGAAGATAGAGCGCATCATGAGCAAGATAGATGCCGACCCCGAAAGCGAAGACGTGAAACATACAGAACGCGTTTTGTGGCAGAAAATTTACAAGAAAAGCGCCCAAGGCCGCCGTACCGGTGTAGGTATCACGGCAGAAGGCGACATGCTTGCCGCCCTGGGATTGCGTTATGGTACTGAAGAGGCAACCGAGTTCTCGGAGAAAGTACACAAGACGGTGGCACTCAACGCCTATCGCTCCTCCGTAGAAATGGCCAAAGAGCGCGGCGCATTCGAGGTATACGATACAGAACGCGAAAAGAACAATCCGTTCATCAACCGTCTGCGCGAAGCCGACCCGGAAATGTACGAGGAGATGAAGAAGTACGGACGCCGCAACATTGCTTGTCTGACCATCGCCCCGACCGGCACCACCAGCCTGATGACTCAAACCACCTCCGGTATCGAGCCCGTATTCCTGCCCGTGTACAAGCGCCGCCGCAAAGTGAATCCCAACGATACGAACGTCCATGTGGACTTCATCGACGAAACCGGGGATGCCTTTGAAGAATATATCGTGTTCCACCCCAAGTTCGTGACTTGGATGGAAGCACAAGGATACAACCCCGCCAAACGCTACACGCAGGAAGAAGTGGATGCCCTGGTAGAGAAATCACCTTATTATAAAGCAACCTCCAACGACGTGGACTGGCTGATGAAAGTCAAGATGCAGGGACGTATCCAAAAATGGGTGGATCACTCTATCAGCGTAACCATCAACCTGCCGAATAACGTAGACGAAGACCTCGTGAACCGTCTGTATGTAGAAGCATGGAAATCCGGCTGCAAGGGCTGTACGGTTTACCGCGACGGTTCGCGTTCCGGTGTACTCATCTCTACCAAGAGCGACAAAAAGTCTGAGCTTCCCCCGTGCAAACCGCCTACGGTCGTTGAAACACGTCCCAGAATATTGGATGCAGACGTTGTCCGCTTCCAGAACAACAAGGAGAAATGGGTGGCATTCGTCGGCTTGCTGGACAATCATCCCTACGAGATATTCACCGGTGTGCTGGACGATGACGAAGGCATCATCCTGCCGAAGAATGTGGTGTCGGGCCACATCATCAAGAATGTGGATGAGCACGGAAACAAGCGTTACGACTTCCAGTTCGAGAACAAGCGCGGATACAAAGTTACCATCGAGGGTCTGTCCGAGAAGTTCAACAAAGAGTATTGGAACTATGCCAAGCTGATTTCCGGTGTATTGCGCTACCGCATGCCTATCGAGCAGGTCATCAAGCTGGTAGGTTCACTGCAACTGGACAGCGAAAACATCAACACCTGGAAGAACGGTGTGGAACGCGCCCTGAAGAAATACATCCAGGACGGCACGGAAGCCAAAGGCAAGAAATGCCCCAACTGCGGTAACGAAACACTGGTTTACCAAGAAGGTTGCCTCATCTGCAAGACGTGCGGAGCTTCCCGCTGTGGATAATCCCACGGCAAGCACAAACGTTTGCATAGGAATTTAAATGACTTAGATAACGGTAGCTGCATGATTATGAGGAATAATTTCTATACTTGCATAATCATTGCAGCTATTGCTATTTCTAAATCTAATATAATATGACACTAATATTCAATATCGAGTATCGCACCAGCTGGGGTGAAGAAGTCAGAGTCCTGGGTTCCATCCCGGAACTTGGCAACGACCAGCCCGACAAAGCCACCCCCCTGCACACTGTAGACGGCATTCACTGGACCGCGGAAGTGGATATCCAGATTCCCGGTAATGGAAGCGTCGAATACAGTTACCACATCTATCGAGATGGCAGAACCATACGGACAGAGTGGAACAGCCTGCCACGCATCCTGCACGTTGCAGACAATCCGAAGAAAGTTTACCGCATAGAAGATTGTTGGAAGAATCTGCCCGAGCAGCAGTATTTTTATACATCCGCTTTCACAGAATCCCTGCTGGCGCATCGCGAACGCAGTGCCGCCCCGAAAAGCTACAAAAAGGGGTTGCTGATAAAGGCGTACGCCCCCTGCATAGACAGTGACCATTGCCTGGCACTCTGCGGAAACCAGAAGGCGCTGGGTGACTGGAACCCGGACAAAGCTGCCCTTATGAGCGACATCGACTTCCCCGAATGGCAGGTAGAAGTGGATGCCGGTAAAATCAGCTTCCCGCTGGAGTATAAATTCGTCCTTTACAACAAGAAAGAGCGCCGTGCCGTGGCCTGGGAGAACAATCCCAACCGCTATATGGCCGACCCGCAGATAGCCGCCAACGAAACGCTGGCTGTCGGCGACCGTTATGTATACTTCAATCTTCCTGCATGGAAAGGTTCCGGAGTAGCCGTACCCGTATTCTCCCTACGCTCCGAGAAAAGCTTCGGTGTAGGCGATTTCGGCGACTTGAAGCGCATGATTGACTGGGCAGTTGCCACCAATCAGAAGGCGGTGCAGATTCTGCCCATCAACGACACTACCATGACGCATACCTGGACAGACTCCTACCCTTACAGTAGCATCTCCATCTATGCCTTCCATCCCATGTACGCCGACCTGAAGCAGTTGGGCAGCTTGAAGGACAAGAAGGTGATGGCCGAATTCAACAAACGCCAGAAAGAACTGAATGCCCTGCCCACCGTGGACTACGAAGCTGTGAACAAGACAAAGTGGGAATACTTCCACCTCATCTTCAAGCAGGAAGGGGAAAAGGTGCTGGCCTCGGATGCATTCCGTAATTTCTACGAGGCCAACAAGGAATGGTTGCAGCCATATGCCGTCTTCAGCTACCTGCGTGATGCCTACAAGACCCCGAATTTCCGCGAGTGGCCCAAGTATGCCACCTACGATGCCAAGGAGATAGAGACATTGTGCCGGCCGGACTCTGCCGACTATCCGCATATTGCCATCTACTACTACATCCAGTTCAATCTGCACCTGCAACTGCTTGCCGCCACCGAGCATGCGCGCGCCAACGGCGTAGTGCTGAAAGGCGACATCCCCATCGGCATCAGCCGCAACAGTGTGGAAGCCTGGAAGGAACCCCACTACTTCAACCTGAACGGCCAAGCCGGCGCACCGCCCGATGATTTCTCCGTGAACGGGCAGAACTGGGGCTTTCCCACCTACAACTGGGATGTCATGGAGAAAGACGGCTATGCCTGGTGGATGAAGCGTTTCCACAAAATGGCAGAATACTTCGATGCCTACCGCATAGACCATATCCTCGGCTTCTTCCGCATTTGGGAGATACCGATGCACGCCGTACACGGGCTGTTGGGACAATTCGTCCCCGCCCTGCCCATGACGCGCGAGGAGATAGAAAGCTACGGGCTGGCATTCCGCGAAGACTTCTTCCTGAAGCCCTATATCCATGAGTACTTCCTCGGACAAATCTTCGGCCCGCATACAGACTATGTGAAGCAGACCTTCATAGAGCCGACAGACACGTGGGAGGTTTACCGCATGCGTCCCGAGTTCGACACCCAGCACAAAGTGGAAGCCTACTTTGCCGGAAAGACGGACGATGACAGCATCTGGATTCGTGACGGGCTTTACGCCCTTATCAGCGATGTGCTGTTCGTGCCCGACCGCAACAATCCGCACGAATACCATCCGCGCATCGGCGTGCAGCACGACTACATCTACCGCGCACTGAACGATTGGGAAAAGGCTGCCTTCAACCGGCTGTATGACCAGTACTACTATCACCGCCACAATGACTTCTGGGGACAGCAAGCCATGAAGAAACTGCCGCAACTGACACAGTCCACGCGCATGCTGGTATGCGGTGAGGACTTAGGCATGATTCCCGATTGCGTGGCATGGGTGATGAACGACCTGCGTATCCTTTCCCTGGAGATACAACGTATGCCGAAAGACCCGAAACAAGAATTCGGCCACACTGACTGGTATCCGTACCGTTCGGTCTGCACCATCTCCACGCACGACATGTCTACCCTGCGCGGCTGGTGGGAAGAAGACTTCCAACAGACGCAGCGTTACTACAACACCATGCTCGGGCACTACGGTGCCGCACCGGCAACGGCCACGCCGGAGCTTTGCGAAGAAGTGGTTCGCAATCACCTCCATAGCAACTCCATCCTCTGCATCCTCTCCCTGCAAGACTGGATGTCCATGGACGGCAAATGGCGCAACCCGAACGTGCAGGAAGAACGCATCAATATTCCTGCCAACCCGCGGCACTACTGGCGCTGGCGCATGCACCTGACACTGGAACAACTGATGAAGGCAGAAAGCCTGAACGAGAAAATAAGGAGCATGATAGAAAGCACCGGAAGATAAGAAAGGATTCTTAACAAAGGGTTATTTTAGGCACGGATTACATGGACAATCACGGATAATATTGAAAGCAACCGTGATAACCCGTATAATTCCGTGCCTAAAATAATTCGATAAGTTCATTCCGACCCTCACATAATTGTATTCTATAAAAAACAATTTCGCGCTATTTTTATATTTTAGATTTTTCTCGGTTTGACTTAACCGATTGAAGAATAAACTCTTAGCGAATTATTTGAGAAGTAGCGGTAACGAGTTAGCAACCGTGCAATTTTCAGCGTTTTACATTGCTATGCTGTCAAATAACTCTTTCATTTGCAAATATAATATCTTTTTCCGAAAGTACGAACTGTGACGGCAATTTTATAAAATTGATTGAAAAAAACAGAAAATGTAAGAAGCCCCCAGCGAGTTATCCCACCGGAGGCATAGCTTATTTATTACAATCACATTTTTGAAAAGTCCTTTCTTCTTTTACAACCTCTTGCTTTATAAGTTTATCATCAATAAAAGTAAAAGCTGTTGTTATAATATACCATGTACCTTTGTTTAATTCTTCTTTATAGAAGAGTTTTTCTTTCTCTTGATTGTCTTGTGTATAGGATATTTCCTTATTAAAAGGCTTTCCATATCTTTTTATGAAAAGATTTTTATCTATGCCCAAATTTATATTTTCAGAGCTGAATTTACTTATTCGACTGGATGTATAACATGATGTCAAGACGATTGTTAGCAATGTAGTCTGAATGATGTTTTTTAGTTTCATATTACTATTTATTGTTCTTTTTAGGTAGCGTTTGTGTACCAAGATAATTGTATGTCACTTCTTGTATGTTATAAGGGAAGACATTATAATAACCGTCCGTTTGTATAATTTCCATGTTCAAAGCTTTTTGACCGTATGCTTTACGGAGTGTTGACCACTCGAAATCGAATGATGTTCCGGGACACATCACCATGGTACGTTTATCAGGAAGTGATACTGGCTGTTGGAGGATGCGCACATATACGTATAGGGTAGCTGTTGGTGGCAAGGTCGCCGAGGTCATTTTACGCATAGTATAAATGCCTTGGGCAATGTTTTTTTTGCAAGGTAGGGTGGCAAATGACGGAGCGTTAGTGAAATGAAAGGCACAACTTCCCCATAAGCAATAACCTTGTTGGGATAATTCTCTGTTCTGCTTGGTTTCCACATTGACACACGTTAAGCCCGAAAGCGGGAAACGCTGTTGATTGATGTCGTACATTTGGAGTTCCGACAAACATTTGATACGGAAAACCTTATTGAAATCTGCATTTGCCACAGCTTGTTCCAGTTCTTTCCGATATGTTGTACGAAGTTCTTCCAATGCAAACGGGTCATTGGCTGCTTCTGCATACTGTTGGGGAGCAGAGAGAGAGGCATAGGTCTCGACTGATGCTGTGTCGATAGGTTTGCCGTAAAGTTTATGTGTGTAGGCGAACAAGATAGCCGGGGTAAGGTCGACAGCTCCATCCATATGGGAAACATGATGTCCGGACATGATGTTTCCTTTGGTTAAAGCCATGTTTAGATATACGCCAATCTTGAAATCGCCCTGTTCGGCAAAGACTATTTGGGGCGTTTCCGGCTGTTGGTAAATGCCGAACTGTTGATAGAGTTTGGGCTGGTAAGCAGGTATGTCGGTAATGACGGCAGTCCGTCCGGTTGAGTTTTTCGGATTCAACTTGTCGAATTTATTATCGGCGTTTATCTGCTTTATAAATAGATAGCCCGAAGGCAATGGTTCGCCAATACGGAGCGTGTCGCCTACTTTATAAGTACGACCGTCACAAGCATCAATGCTCTGCTGGGCTTGAAGGGGTTGGCATAACAAACAGACACCGCTTAACAACAAAACGGTCAGATTTATTCTTTTCATACGTTTTTTTGTGCTTAATTCTATAGTTCTCATTTTAATAGATTCTTATAATAGTTGCAATGATATAGTCAAACTGCGTTATTTTGAGAATTTTACACAAAAAAAAGAATTGATTATCAGCAAATTACGATTTAAATCCCTCTCAAACCAATTCTGTTTGACTATAATTAGGATGATTGATGCTCGCTGAAGATTTTATGTTATTTAATAGAAATGGCATAAGAAACCACAACTGTTTTCACTCCGGCTTGCGGATATTTATTTTTGTAGTATTCAGAAAGGTCTTTATAAAGATAAGCTACATCGGGGGTTAAATCTACGTTTCTTGATTTAGCAGAACGACCCATAAACACATCAAATGAAAGATAATTCGTTTCATTTCCATGTTCATCTAAAAAAGTCCATTTCCCATAACCAAACACATTTCCTTCTGGAGGAAGTAATTTGTAAGATTCTGGCATTTCTTCCGGGGCTTTGTTTTCGTTTTTTATAATACACGGTCCCAATGTATTATTATCGTCTTTTATTGCAATACATCTTAGGAATTTGTCTTCGCTCCGCCAAAGCATATAATGAAAATCCAAAGGAATAAAAGATTTTTTTTTCAATTCTTCTTCAATAAGTTTTTGATTATTATCTGCATCTACTACATATCTGTATTTAGGAAGCTGTACATTCTCATAGTATGATTTAGGGATAAAATGTAAAGGCAAATTTTCTGAATCTTTCCTATCTTTAGATATTATTTCAAGTAGTTCATATTCCGTCCATGCGGGATTTCCCATGCTATAATCCAAATAATTTGTTTCACTGATTTTTACCTTATATTCATATCCTTTCTCAAACTCAAATTCATCAATGACTCCAAGGCTCTCCCATTCTTGGGCATTTTCTTTCTTTACGGCATATACATCAGACAAATAATTAAATCCGTCTGACCAACAAACACCGGGTATCTTCTTTGATGCAATGGTTAAAGAATATTCCTTGTAGTCTGTCACTTTCTCACCCTCTTCATCTTTGTTATCACAACCTATAAAGCCGAATATACAGAGAAATAATATCAGTATTTCTAATTTTTGAGTTTTCATATCTATCAAATTTTACGATTCTGTATTTACTTTTATTTGCTCTATCCTTATTTTGTGTGCAAATATATAAAAAGTGCCATTCATAAGGCATTATGAACAGCACTTTTTTATTGTTTTCCAGCAAGATAAAACGGTTATATCTTCATTCCCCTACCTTTTTTTTGCGGTTGTATAGGTCGGCGTATGTTCTGCCTTAACTTCTCGAACTGTTCCTTGAACCACTCGGCAATGGGCTTTCGGTCAATGGCAAGAACCAGTCTCGTCCCGTCCGTGGGGTCTTTCACGACTTGAAACCCTGCCTTTTCGGTCGTGAATTTCCGTCCGTGTTCCTCCGAGTAAAGTTCCCCTGCATACTCCAACGGCTTTCCCTTGACGAGCGTTGCGGTTTGCCTTTCATCGAATCCCACAAGGCGGCATAGGTTTTCGATACGGAGCATTTCACGGAAATAGGGAAACCATGCCGCCGCCCTTGCGATTACCGTTTTCAAGAAAGATATTTCCTCCTTGTGCTTCGTTTCCTTGTCCGCTATCTCCCTGCGGTACTTCCGTTCTACTTCTGCCATCTGTCGGCTGTGGTCTGCCTGCATGTTCTGTATTCTGTCTTGCAGGGCTTCGATGGTTTCCTCGTGGTCGGCTACCTCCCTATGCAGGGCGATGTTCTCTTTTTCCAATGTCTTGACCTTGTTGCTGCCGAAAAGAGAACCGACACTCTCGGCGATGTTGGCGGCTGCGGTGGTTGCTGCCCCTTTCAGCTTCTCGGTCTGTATTTCTTTTTTCGCCCGTCTTAGTTCTTCCCGTGCCGTTTCTTTCTGCTGTTGCAAATCCACCACTTCCGCTTTGAGGTTGTCGGCGAGTTTCTGTATATCCCGATAATACTGCTGCGTGGACTTGTGGCGAGCCTTCGAGCCGTCTATGCCCCTTTGCAACCCGTATTTCGCCATCGCCACGGCATAGGTATCTTGGTAGGACTTCAATTTCAGCCGTGTCATAATATCGTCTGCGCACAGCCTCACGGTGTCGGTCGGTTTCTTGCGGTATCGCTTTTTCGTCTGTTCCTCCCTTTTCCTGCGCTTTCGCTCTCCCTTGACGATGGGGGCGAGCGTAACGTGTATATGCGGTGTTTCCTCGTCCCTGTGCAGGTGAGCCGCCACGATGTTCTCCTTTCCGAACGTGTCGGCGAAGTATTTCAGATTGTCGGCGCACCACTCGTCCAAACGCCCCTCTTCTTCTATCCGCTTCATGTCCTCGTGCGTTCCCGATACGTTGATGCGGATAGCCCGTACTTGGTTGCTTCCGATTTTGCGTGTCAGCCCCGCTTCTTCTAATCTCTGCTGTATAGCCGCCGAACGGTCTTTCACCCCGTCGGGGTATTCGATGAGTCTGCGGTTTAGGTGTGTGCGTGTGGGGTCGGCGTTCTTCGGTATGATGAAACGCTCGATATGTGCGGTCGTTCCGCTGTCGCTGCCGTGCGCCTTTTCCATGTGTAAAACTACGAAACCCATATATTCTTCCTTTCTTTTTTGGCTTGTGAAACAATGATTTTTTGTATCTTCGGGGGCGGCAAATGCCGTCCCCGATGGGGTGTGCAGAGGGGCTTGCCCCTTGCCTTATTGGGGAATTTTCAGCGATACGTAGTATTGCGGCTCGGAAAATTCCCTAATAAGCTACGGTATTTTCTCCGTAAATACCCTGCGGCGTGCCGTCCGTCTGCCTTTCTGCGGTGGCTGTTCCTACCACCTGCTTACCCATATAACCCCACCTAATTTTTTCCCTTTCGGTCGGTGGATGTGGGCGGTCGTTTCCGTTTTCAAAGGCTCTTTTGCATGGGGCGGTCGGATACAAGGTTTTCCCGATAAATACGCTCGCAGCGAAGCGAGAGGAAGATTTATCGGGAAACGGCGCAGCCGCCCGACCTTTTAGCCGACATAAAGCCCCGTGCTTGCTTTGCCTTTGTAAACGGAAATGATTGCTCCGCTTTCCTCTGAAAAGAGGAATAGAACCTGCAATATATATCACCATAGTGATAGATTTGCATGTTGGTATGTTGATATATCATCATGCTTTCCAACGGCTGTTGGGCTTGCCGTCCGAAACAACCGACACGAATACCGTCGTTTTCTCTTTTCGCCCGTGTATAATCCTTTCCAATAATGCCCTGCGGACTTTCGCCGCCCCGAACGATTCGATACGGAAAGCAAGGGCGACTATCGTTTCGAGGTTGTAAACCTCCGCGCTGTATCTGTCCGATATGCGGATAATGCGCTTTATATCATATATATTCAAAACTTCGCTTTTGCAGAGTGCCTTTATCCCTGCCCGAACCGTCGGGGCGATAACCCCGAACAGTTCGCAGATTTCCCACTCGGTCATGGCGGTTGCACCTATATCGCTCGGCAGGAAGATATTGCCCTGCCCGTCCATCGTGATAATATTCCTTTCTTCTTTCATCGGTATTCTGTTTTTAATTAGATGGCTCGGCAGATATTCTTCTCCATATCCTCCAACTTGTGCGACAGGGTTTCCATGTCTTGGCTTATCTTCTGGGCGGTGATTTTGGCGTAAATTTGGGTGGTTTTTATGTCCGTGTGTCCCAAAAGGCGGCTCACCGTTTCGATGGGTACGCCGTGCGACAAAAGTACGGTCGTGGCGTTCGTGTGGCGTGCAACGTGATAGGTCAAACGCACCTTGAAGCCGCATTGTCTGCCTATATCTTTGAGTATTTTGTTACAACTGCCGTTACTCGGAACGGGGAAAACATGACCGTCCCGAGCCAGCCCCTTGTATTTCTCTATGATACGTTTGGGAACGTCCAAAAGACGGATGTTCGATTCGGTGTTGGTCTTCTTTCTTCGGGTGATTATCCAAAGATTGCCGTCGAAGAATGTTTGCAGGCGGTCGGTGGTGAGGTTCTTCACGTCTGAATACGCCAAACCCGTGAACAAAGAAAGAAGCATCAAAGCAAAGGAGATAGGAATAAAGAGAATTAAACGCAACTTGTTGTAAAGCAACGGTTTTGCAGTTGTTTGCCATTACAGCCAAACAGCAGGGAAAGGCAGGATAATGCAAGGTTTCCGCTACCAAGTCATTACCTGTCCCGCTACCTGCCTGAAGCCTGAAAAACAGCGTTCCTAATGCTTGTAAACAAGCATTATACGTGCGGCAAGGGCTTCAAATCCGCAGATTTAGCAGCGTCCGTTCCGTTTGCGCCGTTCTGCCCCGTTTCCAATTCTGTCGGTCGGCAATGTATCACTAATATTGCAACCAAAAAAGTTATGGCAATGAAGACAGAAATGAAAGTGCTGCTCTACATCAAGCGCAGCGGACAGGACAAGGACGGACAGTCGCCCCTCATGGGCAGAATAGCCGTTAGGGGAAAGAACAACTCCATCGCGCAGTTCTCCTGCAAGTTCAAGGTGGACGTGAAGCTGTGGAACGCCACCGCACAACGGTGTACGGGCAAGAGCAGGATGGCGGTCATGGCAAACCGAGAAATTGAACGCACGTTGCTTCTACTCCGCCAACGGTTCAACGAACTGAAAGACATCAAGGAAGTCGTTTCGGCAGAGGAAGTGAAGAACGCCTACCAAGGGCTGGCGGAATCTCAGGACACCATCATGAAGCTGTTTGAGGAACACAACAGCGACTACGCCTTGCGCGTGGGCGTGAACCGCGCCGTGAACACCTATTACCAGTACACGAACACTTACCGCCACCTCGCCACCTTCCTGAAAGACAAGTACCGCCTTTCAGACATGCCTGTCAAGCAGTTGGACGAGAATTTCATCGAGGATTTCGACATGTACATGCGCACCGTCAAGCGGTTTATGCCCAAGACCATACTCGGACATGTAAACCGCCTGAAAAGCGTGATGATGCTTGCCGTGTTCCGTGGCATTATCCCGTTCAGCCCGTTCAAAGGTTACAGACCGCAAAAGCCGGAGTTCAAGCAGATGTACCTTACGGAAGAGGAACTGGGCAAGTTCGCCAACATGACCTACGACACGCCCAACCGCAATTTCACGAGGGACATGTTCCTGTTCTCGTGTTGGACGGGCATCTGTTACTGCGACATGAGGGCATTGACGGAGAAGAACCTTGTAAAAGCCGAGGACGGAAGCCTGTGGATTCATACCGAACGGCAGAAGACCGGAACGCCCGAATGTGTAAGGCTGATGGAAATACCGCTCGCCATCTTGGAGAAATACAGGGGCATGGATGCCGACGGTAAGCTGCTACCCATGCTTACGAAAGAAAGCATGAACCGCCACCTCAAAAAGATGTCGGTGATGTGCGGCATCAACCGTCCGATTTCATTCCATCAGGCACGTCATACATTCGGCAGCATAATTTGTTTATCGCAAGGAATACCCATCGAAACGGTAAGCAAAATCATGGGGCACAAGCATATAAATACCACACAGCGGTATGCGAAAGTTACGCAGGCCAAGATTGACCGTGATGTGGACAGGCTGAATGAAGCCATCGGCGGCAAGTTTTCCTTGTTCGGGATTGATGCATCCCCTTCCACGATACGCAAGGACAACACCCGGCGCAGGGTCAATCCGAGTTGGAAACAAAGGGCTATTGTCAAACAAATGATGGAGGGATAAGTCATGCGCAGCACGTTCAAGCTATTATTTTACATTAACCGCCAAAAGTTGAAGAAGAACGGAAAATGCCCCATTATGGGACGCATTACCCTTGACGGCAAGGTCAGCCAGTATTCCACGGGACTGGAAATCGAACCGGAATTTTGGGATGCGGAAATGGGCAGGGCTTCCACTGACGGGCGCAAGGAAAGCTTTGACAGCGAGAAGAAAAAGGAACTGGTCAGGCTGAACGAAGTTTTGTCCGCACTGGAAACCAAAGCCCGTGCCGCCTACAAGGAGAACGTGGACAGTTACGGCTTCGTGTCGGCAGAAATCATCAAAAATGCCGTGACGGGCAAGTCGCAGGTGAAGGAAACCCTGCTTGCGCTGATGGATGAGCATAATGAGGAGTATGCCAAGCGTGTGGGCATTGACAGGACAAGGCACAGCTATGTCCGCTATCTGACCACACGCAAGCACATCCACAATTTCATGAAGTACAAGTACAACATGGAGGACATGTCGTTGCGCTCGCTGACCATGCGCTTCATGACCGACTTCACGTTTTATCTGTCCACCGTGCTGAGATTGAAGGTATCGGCATACAACGACTATCTCATCCTGCTGCACAAGATGACGCGGCTCGCCTTGAAGAAGCATATCCTCAAACGCGACCCTTTCGCGGGACACAAGATAGAGAAGGTTCCGGTGAACCACCGCTACCTGACGGGTGAGCAGTTTGAGAAGCTGTTGAAAGCCAAGCTGCCCACATACCGACTTTGTCATACGAGGGACTTGTTCGTCTTTTCGACTTTCACGGGCATCGGGAGGGCGGATTTAGCGAATTTGACGGAGGACAACATCATCACGAAGGAGGACGGTAGCAAGTGGATTCACATCGCACGTCAGAAGACCAAGGCGGAGTGCCATATCAAATTGTTGGACATACCCTTGCGCATCATTGAGAAGTATCGCGGGGAAGGCAAGGACGGCAAACTGTTTTATGTGCCAATCACCGGAAACCTCAACCGCAGCCTGAAAATGATTGCCGAACAATGTGGTTTGGACTGCCACCTTACCTACTATCAAAGCCGTCACTCCTTCGCAACCCTGATTTGCCTGAACAACGGCGTGCCGATAGAAAGCATCAGCAAGATGATGGGACATTCCTCCATCCGTACCACGCAAATCTATGCGGAAATCACCAACCAGAAGGTGAGCCGTGACTTGGCCGTGCTGTCCGAAACCACCAAAGGCAAGTTCTCCCTACCTGACGACAGGATGCCCTTGCGTGTGTTCAAGTGCGGCAATTACAGCGGTTGGAAAAAGGAATGTAAACGGAATTCTGATAATGAAAAATGATGCGGACATGGAAAGAGGAATAATCACAATCAATGAAAACGGGGCGGTCACGATGCCGACCGCTCCCGTATGGATGACGCAGCAGGAGATGTCCGATGCGTTCAATGTGTTCGGTTGCTATATTCGTAAGGCTATTGCTGCCATTTACAAGAACAATGAATTGTCGGAAGAGGAAACGGTGCGGCACGTCAGGCAGGACGGCAGGATTTGCTATGACGTGTACAGCCTTGAAATGGTGGTTGCCGTGGCTTTCAGGTTACGAAGCAGGGAAAGCATGGCTTTCCGAAAGTTCATCATGGAAAGGTTGTACACCGTAAGCCATGAAAAGCCTGTAAATTTGTTCTTTTCGCTGTCCGTAACCAGTCCACGGTGTACGTGTTAGCAGTAAAGGATATAACATTATACAAAGAAAGCCGATGGTGACAAGTGAATTGTCCGCCCATCGGCTTTCTTTGTTTTTGCACATTCAGATTTACGTTCCCAAGCGGTATGCGTTCCGATACCCGCTCATCACCATCTTTTCGATGTCCGATTCCTTATACAGGATTTTCCCGCCCAATTGGTAATAGGCAATCATCCCGTTGTTGCGGTAGTCCTGCAAGGTGCGGCGGCTCACCTTGAGCCATGCCGACACTTCCTTGTCCGTCAGGAACTGTTCGTTACTTGGCGAAGCCTTATGGCTTGCGTCCATTCTTTCGATGCCTTCGAGCAGAGCATCCAGTTGTCCGATGAAGCCGACCTCCAGTTCACGGTCGGCAAGAATCAAGTCGTTCATAATTTACAGTGGATTTAGTGGTTACACTTTCGATTATCTGATTAGATGCTACAGCCACGATAGGCTGCATCCTTGCGTCTGTCCTCCACAAATCGGACGATGCGCTGCACATCCTCCGGCTTGTAGAAAATCTTGTGTCCTATCTGCGAGTAAGCCAGCGTACCGTTGTCGCGGAGCGTCTGCAAGGTTCGCGGACTGATTCGCAACTGTTGGCAGACTTCCTGGTTGTCCATCCAACGGCTGAGCCGTTTCCCTTCCCTCTTGCGGAGGATTTCATTCACCCGGTCGGACAGGCGGTTGAGCTTGCCGACCATTTCCTCATACTTGCTTTTTGAAATGATTACTACTTCCATACTCATTATATTTACTGTTTGTTCTTCTTTTTGCCAGCAAAGTAAAGCCGTTGTCCGCTTGAAACAATGGATTTGCAATAAAGTGGCAGCTTGTGGCAGCAAGTGGTCGGGAGTGGCGTTATCCGCCAAACCCGTGACGGCTGTTCCAAGCGTCCGTGATGCAAAGAAAAGCGAAGTCCGGCATAATCCGACCGCATTGCACCTGCGTGGCAGCATTTGGCGTCGATGTGGTAGTCTGTGGCGTTCTTCGGTTTCTCAAAGTGCATTTCCTTAAATCCGTCCTGACCGCTCCAATTAAGCCCTTAAAATTTCCAATGCCCGTTTCATGTACTATGGCAAAACGGCGCAGTGCGAACCGTTCCGGCAATGTGTAAAGTGCAAAACCATACATTGTTGCCCCACTCAATCCAATCCTTTGACTGTCTGTTTTATAGCCATTTCCTTTGCAACCGATAATCGGTCAAATGTGCGCACAACGACCAACATTGTTAAACATTTAATTCAGACAAGTATGAAGAAGAATTTAAGCAACCAAAGTATGGATGCAACATTGCAGGACTTTTTAGGCAACAAGCCGAGTTTGGAAACCCCGAAGCCTGAACCCCAGCCTGCCGACACGCAGGAAAAGACAAGCGAAGTTGTACTGGAACAGGCAGGTGAAGCTGTGCCGAAACAAGTGGATGAAACTCCGCAGGTGGTACGCCGTATCAGCGGCAAGCAGCGGCGGGCATCGTTGGAAGAGTATAAGGAAACATTCCTTTCCGTTCCGTCCATCGAAGACCGCAAGCCCGTATTCCTCAGCCGCAGCACGCGCGACGCCCTTGACCGTATCGTCCGTATGTTCGGCGAGCGACGTATGAGCGTGTCGGGACTGGTGGAGAACATCGCCCGGCAGCACCTTGACACCTACAGGGAGGACATCGAGGCATGGCGTAAACTCTGAGAATTAAGAAGTGGATTAACGGGGAGCAATTCAGAGTTACCCTGAACCAATCCAACGGAGTTTTGAGGGGAGCAAGTTTGTGTTTCGGGCATACCGAAACCGCTTGCTTCCACTCATGAACTCCGTGGAAGCCGCATCCCGTTGGTCTAATCAGTAATCGCATTCTAATCATTAGAAATTAAAAGCCAATGGAGCATAAACGTAAAATCAACAACAAAAACAAAGGAGGTCGCCCCAAGAAGGGAGCGGCAGACAAACTGAAATACCGCCTTACGGTGAAGATGGCGACATCGGACTACTACACGCTGAAAGGCAAGGCACGGAGCGCAGGCATATCCGCCGGGGAGTTCCTGCGCCGTTGCATGAGGGAGGGGCAGGTGAAGGAACGGCTCACGCCGGAACATACTGGTTACGTCCGCCAACTCTGCGGCATGGCGAACAACCTGAACCAGCTTGCACACAAGGCGAATGCGGCGGGCTTCGTCACGGTGAGGATGGAGTGCCGTGTGCTCGTGGCACGGATTGAGGAACTGCTGAATTTAATCCTCTTATGACAGCCGGATATGATAGCTAAAATCGTAAAGGGAAGCAGTTTTAGGGGTGTGGTAAACTACATTCTTGACAAGGGAAAGGACGCTAAAATCCTTGTCTGCGACAGCCTTTTTGTCGAGGACAAGGACACGATAACTATGAGCTTCGAGGCGCAATCAAAAATGAATCCAAAGGTTACGAAGCCTGTCGGACACATCTCGTTGGCTTTCCATAAGGAGGATGAACACCGCCTGACCGACCGCGCAATGGCTGGAATAGCGTTGGAATACCTGAAGGAAATGGGAATAACCGACACGCAGATTCTCATCGTACGCCACTTCGACAAGGAGCATCCGCATGTGCATATAGCGTTCAACCGCATTGCCAACAACGGCAGGACAATCAGTGACCGGAACGAACGGATACGCAGCGCACGCATCTGTAAGGAGATTACAAGGAAGTACAGCCTTTATCTCTCCAGTGGCAAGGAGCGTGTGAAGCAGCACCGCCTGAAAGAGCCGGACAAGACCAAGTACGGGCTTTACTCCATCCTTAAATCGGAGGTTTCAAGGTGTGGAAACTGGAACATGCTTACCGCTAATCTGAAGAAACAAGGCGTGGAAATTCAGTTCAAGTACAAGGGCAAGTCGGACGAGGTGCAGGGTATAGTTTTCACCATGAACGGCTATTCGTTCAGCGGCTCCAAGATTGACAGGCGGTTCAGCTATTCCAAGATAGATGCTGCATTGGAACGTAACAGACATACCGAGCGAATGGAAATGTCACCCTCTTCGCGTCATGAAGAACTGCCCACGTTTCAACCAGAATCAAGGGGAAACGATGATTTGTACAGCGGTTCGATTGGTCTTTTCATGCCGGACAACGCGGACGGACAGGCTGAGGAAAACCGTTTCGAGGAAGAATTAAAACGCAGGAACAAGAAAAAGAAACAACGTAAAATAGGATTCTAAAAATGGATAATAATGAAGTTTATGCGCTCTTTGAGGACATCAAGAATGGCCTCAAGGGTATCAACGAGAAGTTGGAGAACGCTCCAAAAGTAGCAAATGCCCAGTCAGACGGACAGCCTCCGGCGGTGGACTTGAACCCCATAAAGGAGCTGTTCGAGAATTCCGCAAAAGAGCATCAAGCACAGACCAAAGCCATGCTGACCAAGTTCGGGGAAGCGGAAGTAAAGACATCGAACAGAATATTAGGCTTGTTGCGTGATTTGAAAGAGGCGTTTATTACCTACTCGGAAGAGCGGAAGGACGAGCCGCAGGAGCATATCCACCGTCATCAATTCGACATCAAGTCCAACAGGATGTTTTCTCTTTTGGTTGGCATGGGTATCGTGTGCAGCCTTTCCATCTGGGGCAACATCGAGCTTTGGAAATCCAAGCGTCAGTATGCGGACGATGCGTTGAAGTTCCGCGTCATCCGCTCATGGGGTGGTTGCAATGCCAATCATATCCTTTGGCTGAATGACGTGTTCGACATCCACCGCAACGAGGAAACTATCGAATGGATACGGCAAGAGGCTGACGGCTACGACAAGGGGTTAAAGACTTTGTCCGACAGTCTGATGCAGGAGAAATTGAAAGTGACACGAATGAAGAATAACAATAACCAAAAGTAACGTGAATGGCATCGGTAAAAGTGAAATTCCGTCCTTCTGCCACAGATGGCAGGGAGAGCAGCATCTACTATCAGGTGATACACAACCGCGCGGTCCGCCAGATTACGGCAGACCTGCATGTACATGAAGGCGAGTGGAACGCTGGAACCTCGTCCGTAACGATTCCCACTTGGGCTGATGCGGACAGGAAGCATCACCTCCACATGATTCAAAAACATATCAGCCGTGACGTACTGCGGCTTGAAAACATCATCCGCGACCTGACGCTCAAAAGTGTCTGTTCGGCAGATGCCATTGTGGACGTCTATCGAAAACAGACAAGCCTGCAATCGTTCTTCAATTTCATGGATTCCGTCATCGGACAACTGAAACGCCTGAACAGGGAACGCACATCAGAAACCTATGCGTCTGCTTTGTCCAGTTTCATGCGTTTCAGGCGGAACAAGGATATACAGTTAGACGACATGGATGAAGACTTGATAATGGAATACGAGGCATGGCTGAAAACAAATGGCGTATCCCTGAATACCATATCTTTCTATATGCGCATCCTTCGCGCCACATACAACCGTGCCGTGGAGAAGGAACTGACCGCACAGAAATATCCCTTCAGGCATGTCTATACGGGAATGGACAAGACCGTGAAACGCGCCATATCCCTGAAGGACATCCGGCGCATCAAGGAACTTGACCTGACGGGAAAGCCGCATTGGGAACTGGCAAGGGATATGTTCCTCTTTTCGTTTTACACCCGTGGAATGTCGTTCATTGACATGGCTTATTTGAAGAAGTCGGACTTGAAAAACGGCATATTGAGTTACCGGAGGCACAAGACCGGACAACAACTCCACATCAGGTGGGAAAGCTGCATGGAGGAAACCGTGGCGAAATATGCCGCAGGATGTTCCGGTGATTACCTGCTCCCTATCCTGAAACTGCCTTCCAAAAAGCTACGCAGCCAATACAAAAGCACGCTGTTCCGCATCAACAAGTACCTGAAAGAAATTGCCCGACTGTGCGGCATTGCCGCGCCGCTTACCATGTACGTGAGCCGCCACTCTTGGGCGAGCATCGCCAAAAGCAAGAACATACCGATTTCTGTAATCAGCGAGGGCATGGGACATGATTCGGAGGAAACCACGCGCATATACCTCGCGTCATTGGACGGTTCGGTGATAGACAAAGCGAACTTGCTTATCCTGAAAGACTTGTAATCAGAATTTGTTTGGGAACAATGACGGTACTTCTGTCGGGAGAGGATTGTACCTGATATTCAACTGGTTTCTTCTTTACTTATGAAACAATTACTCTTTTTGTGCCGTTTTTACATCCTCATAGGTCATTTTTGCAAGACTAAACTTGCCCATTTTTCACAAAAATGTGTAATTTTGCATCCGATAGTGTATCTTCCGACAGGAGATACACCTTAACCAAAGTGTATCAACGTGCCTGAAACAGCCGACATATTGGAGAACAGCATCTTGCAGGCTTCCCCCGGATTGCTGTCAACCCTGCTCAAAGACCATACGACGAGCAGGGGCGATGCCGTGTGCAACATATTCTGGGCGACTTCCGACTATGAACGCCTTGGCAAAGGGTATGGCTACCATGACCCGATATTGCTCGAACTCATTACGGGTGACAACGGTAATGTCATCATGCCCCGTGTCCTGAAGCACAAGGATACCCAGTCGGCACGTATCCGTGACATGGCGGAGGTGTTCACCCCTGCGTGGGTATGCAACGCACAGAACAACCTGATTGACGAGGCGTGGTTCGGCAGGAAAGACGTATTCAATATGGAATACACGTCAGAGGACGGCACGCACGGCTGGAAAACGAATCCCGAAAGAATAAATTTTCCCGAAGGAAAGACATGGAAGGATTATGTCCGTGACACACGTCTTGAAATCACCTGCGGCGAAGCACCCTATATCGTCAGCCGCTATGATGCCACCACAGGCGCGGTCATTCCGCTTGCCGACCGTATCGGACTGCTTGACCGCAAACTGCGTGTTGTCAGTGAGAACACCGAGACTTCCGGTGAATGGCTGGAAGCCGCGCAGGAGACTTACAAGAGCCTTTATGCCTATGAATGGCAGGGCGACAGTCTGCTCATCGCCCGTGAATCCATGCTTGCCTCTTTTGTGGAATACTACCGTGCCAAGTTCGGGAAAGACCCGTTTGCGAAGTCCGTGAACTACATCGCCTACATCATTTCGTGGAACGTGTGGCAGATGGACGGGTTGAAAGGTGTTGTGCCTAACAGTTGCCACGAAAGGGTGGAAATGTCCACAGACCTTTTCGGGGAAACCACACGGACAGTGACCACCTGTGAGGGATGCCGCACGGACAACATTTTCAGGCATAACGGCACTTATTGCCTCATAAAGGACTGGCGTGCCAAAGACCCGCAGACCGGGCGTAAAGGCAAGCGAATCCGATACATTGACCTCCTAAAATGAATGCCTATGAAATACTTTTCTTCCCTTAAACTGAAGCTGATATACGTGTTCCGCATCAACGATGCCGAACATAAGGATTGTCTGAAGATAGGCGAGGCTACCTGTGACGATGAGAACGTCATCGGACTGGCGCCCAACAGCAAGCCTTTGAATGAGGCGGCAAGGAAGCGCATCAACCAGTACACGCAGACCGCAGGCATACACTACGAACTGTTACACACCGAACTGACGCTGTACAACCGTGGCGGCTTGCGTTCGTTCAACGACAAGGAGGTACATGCCGTATTGGAGCGTTCAGGCGTAAAGAGGAAGGTATTTGACATGGAGAACAAGGCTAACGAATGGTTCATGACCAGCCTTGATGTCGTAAAGCGTGCCATTGCAGCCGTCAAGGAGGGCAAGGAATCCCTTTTGCCGGGAGAGGTAACAAACGGGCGCAGCCCCATTGTGTTCCGCCCCGAACAGAGGGAAGCCATTGAGAAGACGGAAAGGCAGTTCAGGAAAGGCAACCAGATGCTCTGGAACGCCAAGATGCGTTTCGGCAAGACCCTTTCCGCCCTACAAGTGGTCAAGGACATGGATTTCAAGCGGACGCTCATCCTGACCCACCGCCCCGTGGTGGACAGCGGATGGTTCGAGGATTTCGGCAAGATATTCTATGACCGCAACGACTTCGCTTACGGTTCCAAGAACAACGGGGAAAGCCATGCAAACCTTGAGCGCAGGGCAAAGATTGAGGGATTGCATTATGTCTATTTCGCCTCCATGCAGGACTTGCGCGGCTCTGAACTTGTCGGCGGCAACCTCGACAAGAACAATGAGGTGTTCGCCACACCTTGGGACTTGGTTATCGTGGACGAGGCGCACGAGGGAACGCAGACCGAACTCGGCAAGGCAGTGATGGCTGAGTTGGTCAAGGAGGATACAAAAGTCCTGCGTCTGTCAGGAACGCCGTTCAATCTCTTAGACGATTTCAAGGAGAACGAAATCTACACATGGGACTACGTGATGGAGCAGCGTGCCAAACTGGAATGGGACAAGACCCACTTCGGCGACCCCAACCCGTATGCGACACTGCCAGCCATGAACATCTACACCTACGACCTCGGACGTTTGTTGAAAGAGTTTGTCGATGAGGACGTGGCTTTCAATTTCCGCGAGTTTTTCCGTGTGGACAAGGACGGCGGTTTTGTCCATGAACGTGACGTTTCCGCTTTTCTCAACCTGCTTACCAAAGAGGACAAGGAAAGCTGTTATCCTTTCGCCAACGAAGAATACCGCAATGTTTTCCGCCATACGCTGTGGATGGTGCCGGGCGTAAAGGAGGCAAAAGCGTTGAGTGCGTTGTTGCAACGACATCCCGTGTTCCAGCATTTCCATGTTGTCAATGTGGCGGGCGACGGCGACGAGGACGAGGAAAACCGCGGTGCGCTTGAAATGGTAAATGAGGCTATCGGAAAAGACCCAGACGCGACACGTACCATCACCCTGTCCTGCGGACGCCTGACCACGGGCGTGAGCGTTCCGGCATGGACAGCCGTGTTCATGCTTTCCGGTTCGTACAATACGGCGGCATCCAGCTATATGCAGACCATCTTCCGCGTGCAGACACCCGCCACCATCAATGGACGGGTGAAGGAGCAGTGTTACGTGTTTGACTTTGCGCCAGACCGCACGCTGAAAGTGCTTGCCGAGACTGCGAAGATTTCTGCCAAGGCAGGCAAGACCTCGCAGGACGACCGCAAGACGATGGGCGACTTCCTCAATTTCTGCCCGGTCATTTCCATCGAAGGCTCGCGCATGGACAAGTTTGACGTGCCGCGTATGCTGGAGCAGTTGAAGAAGGTCTATGTGGAGCGTGTGGTGCGCAACGGATTCGAGGACAACAGCCTGTACAATGATGAGTTATTGAAACTGGATGACTTGGAATTGAAGGAGTTCGACGACCTGAAGAAAATCATCGGTCAGACCAAGGCTATGCCCAAGACCAATCAGGTGGACATCAACAACCAAGGGTTGACGGGAGAAGAATACGAGGAAAAAGAGAAACTGGAGAAAAAGCCCAAGAAGGAACTGACCGAGGAGGAGAAGCGCAGACTGGAGGAACTGAAAAAGAAGACGAAGAACCGCGAGGCGGCTATCTCCATTCTCCGTGGCATATCCATCCGTATGCCCCTGCTCATATACGGTGCGGAACTGGACAACGAGGACGAGGAAATCACCATCGATAATTTCGCCGAGAAGATAGACCCGCGCTCATGGGAGGAGTTCATGCCCAAAGGGGTGAGCAAGCAGAAGTTCAACGCATTCAAGAAATACTACGACCCGGATATCTTCCGTGCCGCAGGTAAGCGCATCCGTGCGATGGCGAAAGCGGCTGACAAGTTGAGTGTGGAGGAGCGCATCGGGCGCATTACGGACATCTTCAGCACGTTCCGTAATCCCGACAAGGAAACGGTGCTTACTCCGTGGCGTGTGGTGAACATGCACCTCGGCGACTGTTTGGGAGGCTACTGCTTTTTTGACAAGGATTATGAGCATACTATTGACGAGCCGCACTTCATCGACCACGGCAAGGTGACGGAAGAAGTGTTCACTCCTGACAGCCGCATCCTTGAAATCAATTCCAAGTCGGGCTTGTACCCGCTTTACATGGCTTATGGCATTTACCGCTCCCGACTGAAGGACAGCACCATTTCTGCCGAAACGCTTGAAGAACAGCAGGCGGTATGGGACAAGACCGTTGTCGAAAACATCTTCGTGGTCTGCAAGACACCGATGGCGAAAAGTATTACCAAGCGGACGCTGGTGGGCTTCCGCAAGGCAAAGACAAATATGTGGGCACCAGATGACCTTATCAACAAAATCAAGAATCAACCGGAACTTTTCATCAAAAAGGTACATGATTTAGCTGGAAATAATATGAAATTCAATGCAGTAGTGGGAAATCCACCATATCAAGAAGTCGTAGCTCAGAAAGAAACCGATAATGGACAAAAACGTAGCAGCAGTATTTTCCAATACTTTCAAACAATAAGTGAGAAACTTGGAAGGTACACATCGTTAATCTATCCCGGTTCAAGATGGATTCATAGGTCAGGTAAAGGACTTGAAAAGTTCGGATTGGCGCAGATGAACGACTGCCATTTAGTATTACTTGAATTTTTCCCGTGTTCAACAGATATATTTAAGGATGTTGCTATAGCAGATGGACTTTCTATCGTATTAAAAGACCTGAATAAAACTCAGTCGGGATTCAAGTATGTATATTCTAAAAATGGGAATAAGATAGAAATTGAAGCAAGCTGTCCAAGAAATACGTTATTCGCTCTTAATCCACATGATGTTGAGATTACAAAGAAACTCGATGCGATTATTTCAAAATATGCTTGTTTGCATGATTCGGTATTATCGCAAAAGTTATTTGGCATTGAAAGCGATTTTGTTGAAAAAAATCCTTCTCTTGTCAGGGAATATAATGATGGAGATTATTTCAATCCAGATACAGAAATAAAGCTGTTTACCAATGACAAGGCTGGGAAAAGTGGTCGTGCACGTTGGTATGTAGCAAACAAGGGTGTTATTTCTTCGGGAACAGAATACTTAGGACAATGGAAAGTCATTGTTTCAAGTGCGAATGCCGGAGGACAAAAGCGAAGTAATCAAATAGCAGTAATAGACAACCATAGTGCGTTTGGGCGTTCACGAGTAGCCTTAAAAACTTTTGAAACAGAGAAGGAAGCACGTAATTTTTTAAAATATGCAACCAGTGAGATTATTCGATTTGCTTTTTTGATGACAGACGAATCGCTGACATCCTTGGCAAAGAAAGTTCCTGATTTATTAAACTATACCGATAGTAACGGGTTAATTGATTATAATGAAGATGTTAATATGCAGTTATACAGACTTTTTAGCATAGATGATACACAGCAGAAATATATAAAAGAAAGACTTTGCTAAAAGATAAATTCGCCAATGAAATAGTGAGAATAAGAACTTAATTTATATTCTTATTCTCGCTATAAAATTATGCTTCTACTGCACTATTTTCACCATATTTCATATAGTCATATAACACAAGTAATCTATTGTAATCTGTACTCCCTTTAGGGGAGAATGATTTTAAATATGTTTCAAGGGTATCTAACGGAATTTGCTTAGATATTATCCCGTAAGCAATAGCCATATTTTTACTACTCATTGGAATGTCTGAATCATTTTCAATATCCTCAATTGTTGTATGGCTATTGTGAACTTTTCTTTTTTCATTTAACTTTTCCCTTAAATCAGATATTTTCTTATACTGATTTTGTTTGAGTTTTTCAGCAGCAACCAAATCATGATTTATGGTTGAAAAGCCATAAATTGGAAAATATTGGCTTGACTGTATGGGATATTTGTCTATAATTGAAATTCTTTGCGCATTGGCCTCTTCCATTATGGCAAAATAATCTGCAAGCATTTCTTTTTGCGTAAGATATTGATAGTTAATAGTTTTCTTGGAGCCGATAGCTATAACTTTGTCTCCATTGGCTAAAGAATCAATATCCTCTGTTATATATACCTTGATTCCATTTGTGCCAGCGTATATATCACCAACAATTGATTGTACCTTTCTTACATCCATTGCAGATATTGGCAAATGTAATTCTGAAAGTGCATTGTATATTTCCTCAAAATTATCTGTTTTTATTTTGTTAATTCTAATACTCGTGTTTGAATCTATTACTACATCAAACTCAACGACATCAGTTTTCATCTCGTTTTCCTTATACTCAACCACTAAGAAATTATTTCGTATTCTTTCTGAAACAGATGAATTTGCATCAACATATGAAAAAATAGTCCTTAAAATAGATTTGATATTATTGTCACCTAAATTATATCCAATAAATATTATCGGGTTATGAATAAACAGTGATAACAGCTGAGCTCGAATTAATTCGTATTTATTTTCAAATGCCTCATAATCTTTTGATGTAATTATTATTGAACTTGGCTTTGTTACACATCCATGAATCTTATAGACACTGCCATATGGATTACTCAACAATATATCATTACCTATTAAAGGTTTAAATGTAAAGACCTCCTCTATAAAATTATCGTAATTTGTTGTTATAATGGAACTTATATTCTTTCTTATTTTAGTAAAAGCAGATAATTCTTCTTTCTTCTCTGTTTTGAAGTCTGTGTTTTTTAACAAATCAGCAATATATATTTTGAAGCGGCTTACATTCTCACCCTTTTTCATTCCCTCAAAAAATCTATCATTAACTGTCTTAAAGCGTCCATTTCGGTCTTTTTCCAAACTTCGATTAAAAAAATCTTCAACTTCTTTAGCAATTTCAGGATATTGGTAATAGCCCTCTTTTTGATGACGAGACTTAATATTGAGGTAATCTTCTTCATCTTTTGTTACGTCAAGGATGATTTGCTTTAAAAGGTTATCCCATGAATAAGAATTTTTGAGATAACGAAGACTTAATCCAGTTCCTATAAAAAGAACAGGATGATTAGTGTATTTAGCGATAAATTCTTTTATTTGCATATATGTCGTATTATAATTTTGCAAATATAGAAAAAAGATACGAGAAAAGTCTCATCATCTTCTAATATATAGGAATTTGGGAATTAAAGTTTGTATTCATCTTTCACAAAATAGACTGTTTTTCAAGGCTTTTATTTCAAAGGTTTTTTAACTATTTTAATTCGTGTACATAGAGTTTATATCAAGCTTATTTTGTACTTTTGCATTTGTTGATTGACTTATTGGAGATGAGCAGAATGGTGAACTTCAAAGGTTTCTAAACCATTACCTATTCTCTTTTTATTTGATGATAACTTTCTGATTTACAGCTATATTTTATTTAATGCAACATTTGTGAAAACAGAAAAGACAAACAAGTCCCGTACAAGTTCATGGGTGGCGTTCTTCATGGGTGCGTTCATGAGCGTCTGTATCTCCGTTTGGGTGAGGTAGCCCCTGTCCACGTTTTCGGGAGAGTTGATATATCCGGCAAAGGGATTGAACGGCAAACGCCCGTCGTTCCTCGCAATGGAAACTATGTGTTTCAACATAATCATGTAGCCCCACACGGTATTGGTGCGGCATTTCTTCTCCGTGCGCAAAAAATACTCGAAGTCGTTGATAAACGTAAGGTTGAGTTCCTTTAACGGAATATCCTCTCTCTTGTAGGTATGGGGCAAAAACTCCCGAATATGGTTGCAGACCGTCCGATAACGGGTAAATGTACCCTGCGCCCTGCTGTGCCCGACTTTCTTCTCAAATTCGGCGTTGTGCTGCTCGAATAGCTTTAACAAGGTTTCTTGCTTGATGCCGATACCGAGATAGGCGTCTTTGAGTTTGGCGGCGGTAACATAACCGTCCGTCTGCATTAACTCTTGATAGCGGCGGTTTACCTCCACACGGATTTTATCTACTGCAAGGTTGATTCTCTGCGCTTCGACGCTCTTGCCCGAAGCACGGCTGTTCTTCACATCCCACAAGCGTGGGGGAACGTCCATCTTGCAACTGAACTGTTTAATCTCGCCGTCCACCGTGATACGGCACATCAGAGGCAGGTTGCCGTTCGGCTTCTCGCTGCCTTTCTTCACGTAAAATAATACCTTGAATGTACTTCGCATAACTCACTCCTTTTTTGGTTACAAAATTAGTTCTTAGTGAGTTACCGACAGCTATGTAAATCAACACAAAACGCAGAAAAAGAACCTTTTAGCAAGAAATCTGCATCCGTTACGGGAGTAACGAGGTGGTAACTGAACTTCTGCACCGTTTGGCTTCGAGGTGGTATTTCGTTGGCTCTGCCCCATAGAAAAACAAAGCGTAACGAACGCTCTATCAGCTAATTCGCTACGCTTTGCCCAAATTTACTTTTTCGCTATGTGTTTATTTTACAGAATACAATCCGCAACCTGAATCGTAATAACCGGATACCGATTTGCCCGTACCACAAAATATCAGTAAGTTTGCAGAAAACAATCTACAAGTAATGACCAGTTATATTTTCCTTGACACCCTTCGCTTCTTTGCCCATCACGGCGTGGGCGAACAAGAAACCGTGGTAGGCAATGAGTTTACCGTCAGCCTGCGCCTGCAAGTTGATATCCAGCGTGCGGCAGAAACGGACGACGTAGCCGACACCGTGAGCTATGCCGATGTACATACAGCTGTGAAGGCAGAGATGGACATCCCTTCCAAACTATTGGAACATGTATGCGGGCGAATTATAAACCGATTGTTCCGCGACTTCCCACAGATAGAAGAGATAACGCTCAAGCTGGCAAAGCGCAATCCACCGATGGGCGCGGATATAGAGGCTGCAGGAGTGGAAATATGCCAACGCCGCGGAGAATGACAGATTGCTGAATCACCCCATTCACTATTGATACACAGACACTTCCCACTGCAAAGACACTGCATGCTTTTTGCAGTGGCGCTGCAAACGGTTTGCAGTAACACTGCACATATATTTGCAGTAGTACTGCAACAGCTTTGCAGTAACGCTGCAACAGATATGCAGTAGCACTGCAAAATGTATACAGAAGTTCTGCAGTGAGCATGCAGCAACTTTTCTGCCGTAGAATACAACCATTGATACCAATATTCCGTACCTTTGCCCCATCATCAACAAAAAGTCAATGAGAAACGCTATACAACGACTGGCATTACTCCCCATCGTCGCTCTCTTCCTGCTACCGGCCGCTTGCCACCGGACGGACGGACGGGCAGAAGCTTTATTGAACAACGCCGACTCATTGCTGACAGCAAATCCGGACAGTGCTCTGCGACTGCTGGAGGCACTGCCTGCAACCACCGAACTTACACGTCGGGAGTCTGCCCGATACGCCCTGCTGCTGGCACAAGCCACAGACAAATGCGAAAAACCTCTGCTACCCTGCGACTCGCTACTGGACGTGGCACTGGATTATTATGACGATGACGAGCGCGAACGAGCCGTGGCACTTCTCTATAAAGGAAGACTGGAAGTGGAAATGGAACAAAGCGAACGGGCCATCGGCTTCTTGCTAGAAGGACTGGAAATCATAAAGAAATTCCCCCAAGAGATTGAAACCAGAAAATATCTATTCAGCTCATTGGGAAACGAATACTTTGATGCACGGCTGTACGAGAAAGCAGGAAAGGCGTATCAAGAACTTTACAAATGTTGCACCACGGATAAAGACAAGTCGATAGCATTGAACAGCCTTGCCTCTTTTTATGCTGTAACAGAAAAAGAAGACTCTGCACTTATACTTCAATGTAAGGCTTTGGAATACGCCCAAATATCGAAAGATTCTGCCATGATTGCAACAACAGCCCTTAATCTCAGTGTAGAATATTCCAGTAAAGAAGCGAATGATACAGCCTTATATTATGCGCGAATGTCCTTACAATGGCTTCCCGGAAACAAAAATAGAAGTGATTATCACGCCAATATTGGCAATATATTCTTGGATAAAGAAGAAAGAGATTCTGCCATATATTATATAAACAAAAAAATAGAAGATAGCACAAATATAAAAGGACGGGCAAATGCTCTATTAAACTTATCTTATATAAAAGAAGAGCAAGGGGATTATCAAGCAACCACAGAATTACTATATCAGTTTGTAGACATCATTGACTCAATATATTTCACCGAGCAATCCAATAAGATACAGCAACTTATCCATAAGTATGACTCCCAAACAAAAGTAAAGGAAGAACAGTTTAAAGGACAAAAAAAACTAAGGACAGCGATCGCATGTTTCACATTCTGCTGCTTCCTCATTGCCCTCTTCTATCAACATCGCATAAACAAAAGAAAAAGGCTGCAACTCATCAATGAGCAAAACCTGAAACAAGCCCAAGAAAAGCTCACTTCTTTGGAAACCACCATCGAAGAGAGTCACCGCATTGTAGTTCTATTGCAGAGGGAGCATTCTACATTAATACAAGAAAAAGAAAAAAACAATCAAGAAATACAAGAGCGGGAAAACCAAATAAAGAAACTGAAAGAAGAAAAACTGGCTTTGCGCAACTGGCTGTTCAAACAAAGCGACATATACAAGAAGATAATAAAACTCTCCAAACAAAACGTGTCAAGTAAAAAAGAACGAAGTGTACTGACAGATGCAGAACTGAAAAAACTAAAGGAAACCGTATTGGATATTTATATTGATTACATAGCTGGCATAAAAGCCCAATATCCCAAATTGACAGATGAAGACTTATTATTTCTCTGCTTAGATGAAATTGGGTTCTCTTCTCAAACAATATCCCTTTGTTTTGGCAATATCGACACACATGCCCTTGCCCAACGAAAATACCGCATGAAAAAGGAACGGATGTAGCTAAAGAATAAGTAAGTGTGATTATTCTAAACACAATACATCTGCAAATCAACACCTTACAAAAAACAAGTGTGATTGATTTCATGCTTACATTTTAGTTTTTCCCTCTAACTTTGCCGCCATAAATCGATAAAACAACGAATAATGAAAGCAAAGTTATTTATGATTCTTTTAGTGGTACTCTTTATTGTACCGATAAGTGGAGCAGCTAATAAGCCAAGAAAACGCCCAGTCCTTTTGAGGAAGCATGAAACACGCAAAAATGTGCTTCCACGCATCCCTATAGACTATACTATAGATGTAAGCAATAACGATAACTGTCTGCAAATACTATTTCAGTTTCCATTGCATGAATCCGACATCACCGTAGCAGATAAAAATGGGAACATCGTAATCAACGAACAACAAACCTCCATTTACGAAGGTAAAACATTGTATATCTATACACCTGAAGATTATCCTTATACAATAGAAATAACCTCCCCTGCTGTAGACATCACGGGAGAAATCACATTAGAGGAAGAGGATTAACCAACATATTATTTACATTTTAAACAATTAATCATGAAGAAAATTTTATTTCTTGCAACCATCCTATTGGCTAATATTTCATGCCAAGAGGAAGAAATCAACACACAAATCGAGCCTTCCGTACCCCAATCTAAAAACCTTCAAATTGTGCAAATCACCAACCAAGGGGAAATTATTCCAATCAATGGAACTACAACCAGAAGTTCTGTAGAAGGAGAACTTGCACTACAATTCATTTCCGAGTCCGATTACCAATCGACTATAACAGAAATCAGCCACATGACTGCTAAAGAAAGATTGGAATACGTAGACAACTTTATCTCTCTGCAGAAACTTGCCAACGAAGCGGACATGGAATTAGATGAAATAGGCGCAGTAGCAACCAGCGAAGCCGACTTCAGAAAGAAATATGCCCAATACGTAGAAAAGTACAGTGAAAAACTGATTACGAACAAATATGATGTAGAAGACTTGACACTGTACGTTCCCGATGGCGACAACCTCTCTACCTACCTTATCAATGAAAACAAAAAAGTAGTGATAGGCAATGAAGTCAAAGAAATTTCACTAAACAATGACATGAGTAGTTCTGAGAAAGCAGTATTTGCTGCTGATACGAGAGCCGGTGCAACAAACCAATTTACTTTCAAAGAAACAAAGGATGGGAAAAAGACAACTGGTTCCGTCACTCTTGAAGCATCAAGTGGCATATTTGTCCATGTGGGTTGCCAAAAGAAGTTATGGTATGGTTGGAGAAGAGATACACACAGAGATATATTCTTTCAATTAAGTGCATCTCCAATGTATTATACTCTCCCTAATGCCATTGGAGAACCTTACCGACTCAATTCTGTGCAATATCATGCATTCCATGATAACGGTGGAGATTATAAATTTGCTACGGGTGGGTTACAACCGGGAAATAGAATTCTTTCAGGGAATTTACGTGTTTGGACAGACATGATGGTCAATACAGCAGACTCAGTTCTATACAAATATGTATATGTAAACTATGAAGGAAAAAAATATGGGAATTTCGGTGACCACAAATTACCAAGACTTGATAACAATAAAGCATACGGAGGTAGTTTCACATTAACAATGCCATAAAAATGAAAAAGATTATAATATTCTTCATTCTTACAGCATATCTGTTGCCCCAAGCCTCTGCCCAACAAGTCAAATTCGGCGTTGAAGCTGGCGGCAACTGGTCTCACTACAAAAACGATAAATCGAAAGCCGAACAAGTGGGAAGCATGGGAGGCGGTTTCCAACTGGGCGGAACCGTGGACTATGAGTTCAAGCACCATTGGATGTTGATGTCGGGACTTACCTGGATGCAAACCCGAAGCAGTATGGAGCTGTTCAATGCCAGCGTGCCTTACTTCCCCGATACGGAAATAAAGATGAACCACTTGAACATCCCCATAAAAATAGGCTACAACATCCGTATCAACAAAAGCCTCAGCCTGATACCCTACATCGGTGTCTACGGCTCCATCAACTTCAATGCAGGTAAATGCGACGTAAAGAACCCTTATTATACAGGAGAAACCAATCATTGGAAACCTATGGACGGGTATTCATACATCGTGCCGACAGAAGCAGACATCCCGTATGAATATGAAGCTACCATAGACGCTTTCCGCCGTTGGAATTATGGTGCGGTGGGAGGCATGAAAGCAGTAATAGCAGGCAGATACACCGTTTCACTCCAATACTACGAATCCATAAAGAAAGTACAGAAACAATGTAACCTACGCAACTATGGTTATCAGCTCAGCGTAGGCTATCAATTCTGATACAAAAACTAAAGTCTATAAGAAAGTTGCACATACCCGACACAAGGGATGTGCAACTTTTATAATCGGTTTAAATTTATCAGCTTCAGCATCATTCACCTTATCTGTTTTTCGTTCAAACATCTTTCACCAGAAAGCACTGTCAATCAACTACTTCTTTGTAAAGGTGAAGGTTATAAAGCACAATAAAATGCCTACTTCTTCCGTTTCCGCTTCTTTGCCGATTCCACCGCTTCGGCCACCACCGGCTTATTTGCAAACCGCTTGGTGTAGTTGCTGTAATCGGGAACAGTGCGTTCATACGTCGGGTCGACAAACAACGGGCTGGAAATGATATGGTCTGCCGTACTGCGGTTGCAGCAGAACACGATGTTCTCCACACCGGCAAGGCGGGTCAACGCCTTCACATCCGTATCGTGCGGCTGAAGGGTCATCGGGTCGGTGAAAAAGAAAAGATAGTCAATCTCTCCGTCCACAATGCGCGAGCCCATCTGCTGGTCACCGCCCAAAGGACCGGATTTAAGGATAGTGAAATCCCACTCCACATCAGGATGTTTCTCCCGGAGGGCTTCGAGGATAAGGGTACCCGTGGTGCCCGTACAATAGAATTTATGCCCCATCAGCAATTCCGAGTTCCACAGTACCCACTCGATGAGGTCTTTCTTCATGGCGTCGTGTGCCACTAATCCGATTTTTCTAACTAGTTTTTCCATAATTCAAAACCTTTAATAGATTGAACAATTATAAAAGGCAACAGTTCCTACAATTGGGAAAAGAATTTCTTTCCATGCAGATAAAACTGCGCCAATATACTGCTTTTTGTCCGTTCCGGTATTACGGCAAGCGTAGTTTTTTTCAGATTCTCTTTGCGGGACGCTGCCAATGAAGTGCGAAGGGAGTGGTAGGCACGGCGCGCACGGAATACGGCCAAAGCATTGGGTAACTGGCCTTTCAGCATGAAACTGAACGCAGCCACATAATCGAGCACCACACGTACACGCATCACGGACGCCAAGTCCTCCTGCGGCAGATTCTTATAAAGCATGACAAGGTTATTACGAAAATTGAGGAAGGTCTTGCGCGGATTCTCCTTCTTCAAAGTGGCCCCTCCCACATGAAATACCACACTCTGCGGTATACATGCCAACTGTCTGCCACGGGCACGAAGCCGCCAACATAAATCTATCTCCTCCATGTGGGCAAAAAAACGTCCGTCCAGCCCACCCGCTTCCCGGTAGTCTGCCAGACGGATGAACAGAGCCGCCCCCGTAGCCCAGAAAATGGGTATCACCGTGTCGTATTGCCCCTTGTCCTCTTCTACCACGCCCATAATACGGCCGCGGCAGAAGGGATAGCCATAGCGGTCGATGAAACCTCCCGCAGCTCCGGCATACTCAAACTGCCCCTTGTTACGCCAACTGCGTATCTTCGGCTGGCAAGCGGCCGTCTCCGGATAGGCATCCATATACTCTGCCAACGGGACAAGCCAGTGCTCGGTGACCTCTACATCGGAGTTGAGCAGCACTACATATTCTGCCTCCACCTGCTTCAATGCCAGATTGTATCCGTCGGCAAAACCGTGGTTCTCTTCCAGCAGAATCAAGTGCACAGAAGGAAACTCGCGACGGAGCATTGCCACAGAAGCATCCGTAGAGCCATTGTCCGCCACATACACCACAGCACCATCCGCCTCCGAAAAACGCACAACAGAGGGAAGGAAGGAACGGAGCATATCACATCCGTTCCAATTCAATATGACAACAGCAATCTTATCCATGTTGCACAGATTCTTTTCGTTTCTTTTTCCAACGTTTATGAGACCAGAACCAATAAGCCGGTTCACGCCGGATGGTCTGCTCCAGACGACGGGCGAAGCACTCGGTTATCTCGCCATCCGCCGTCTGCTTGGGAGTTTCGGTAACCAAGTCGAAGAGCACTTTGCAATATCCTCTGGATGTCCGTTCCAATTCACAATAAAAGACGGGGAAGTCCATCAGCTTGGCAATGCGCTCGGCGCCATCCATGAACACGGTGTCCTGATTCAAGAAAGTAGTCCAATAATGGGCCTCGCTGCGGTTGGGCGACTGGTCTGTAATCAGGCCGATGGCTATCCGCCTGCCTTCACGGCGAAGCTTTATCACTTCGCGTGCCGTGGAATGTTTCGCCACATTGTATCCTCCGAACCGGGCGCGGATATGCTTGAACATCTCGTCCAGATACTTATTGCTTAGCGGTTTGTACACCTGCACCGGGATGTCGCCCGGATGCATGATGGCCCCCATGCCTATAATCCACTCAAAATTGGCATAATGAGGAATCAGCAGTACAATGCCTCCATGCTTCTCTATCATGGCAAGGTATTCTTCCTTATTATCATACTTCATCCGGCGGCAGAGCTCCTCGAAAGACATGCGCAGCATCTTCACCTCTTCCAGCATATAGTCGCAGATATAATGGTAGAACTTGCGCTCTATCTCCATCAATTCGGTTTCCGACTTCTCCGGAAAGGAATTGCGAAGGTTGCGGCGAACGACTTTCTTCCGATAATGCACGACGTGGCGCATCAGGAAGTACAGCCCGTCAGACAATGCATAAAGCGCCCGGAAAGGCAGAAGTGCCACAAGCCACATGCCCGCATAAGTCAGCCAATAGACAATTTTTGATTTCACTTCGTCAGTTATGAGTTATAAGTTATGAGTTATGAGTTATTTGTTGCAAAGGCGGCATTCCTCATTCCATTGCTCCCAAGAGTGCGATGCCGTCGGCATTGAAATCGCCCAGGCGCACAGACACGAGCTGGTTGTCCAAGGCAGCATCATGAGGGACTTCCACACGGATATAATTGGGAGTGAAGCCGTGCATCGGCAGTCCGGGTTTGGGACGTTCCAGCAACACCGGCATCGTCTGCCCGATATGGCGCGCATAAAAAGCACGGGTCTTTTCGTCCGAAAGCTCCAGCAATTGCTGGCTCCGCCGATGCTTTTCTTCGGGTGCCACCACGTGGTCTATCTTCAAGGCCTGCGTGCCGGGACGCTCCGAATAGCTGAAGACATGGAGCTGCGTCACGTCCAGGCTCTTGATAAACTCATAAGCCTGCCCGAAATACTCCTCCGTCTCTCCACGGGTACCCACAATCACGTCTACCCCTATAAAGGAATCGGGCATCACTTCCTTTATCTTCTTTATCTTCGAGGCAAACAAGGCGGTATCGTAACGGCGTCGCATCAGCTTCAGCACCTCGTCACTGCCCGACTGCAGCGGTATATGGAAATGAGGCATGAAACGCCGGGAACGGGACACGTATTCTATGATTTCATCTGTCAGCAGATTCGGCTCGATGGAGGATATGCGGTAACGCTCAATGCCTTCCACCTCGTCCAGCGCCTTCACCAAGTCGAAGAAAGTCTCACCGGTAGACTTGCCGAAGTCTCCGATATTGACGCCGGTCAATACAATTTCCTTTCCACCTTCGGCAGCCGCCTGGCTGGCCTGCTCCACCATAGAAGCAATGCTGCCGTTACGGCTACGTCCGCGGGCAAAGGGAATGGTGCAATAGGAACAATAATAATCGCAGCCGTCCTGCACTTTCAGGAAGAAGCGTGTCCGGTCGCCACGCGAACAAGACGGGGCAAACGAACGTATATCCTTCAAAGCGGAAGTGTAGGCCTCGCCGGTCTCGTGCTTCTGCAGATTGCCCAGGTAGTGGAGCAGGTCCTTCTTCTGCTCGGCTCCCAGCACGACGTCCACACCTTCTATCTTTGCCACCGTCTCCGGTTTCAGCTGGGCATAGCAACCGGTCACCACGACAAATGCACCCGGATGTTGCTTCACCAGTTTGTGGATGGCCTGGCGGCACTTCTTGTCCGCCACTTCCGTCACCGAGCAGGTATTCACTACACAAATATCCGCTTTCTCACCCTTGCGCGCCGTACGTACGCCCGCTTCCCGCAAAATTTTACCGATAGTAGAGGTCTCCGAGAAGTTCAGTTTGCACCCCAACGTATAGTAAACCGCCGTCTTATCTTGAAATATATTGGTATCTATCATGAGCTTATAAACACATTTATGCTGCAAATATATACATTATTAATCTATTTTTCCTACTTTTGCACACTCAACTAAAATTTGTGCAATGATACAAGAGAACTTTATCAAACTATACGAGCATAGTTTCCGCGAGAATTGGGACCTCCCCTGCTATACCAACTATGGAGAAAACGAGAGCTATACTTATGGCGAAGTGGCACAAGAAATAGCCAGACTGCATCTTATTTTCAAGTACTGCCAACTGCGCCGCGGCGACAAGATAGCCGTCATCGGCAAGAACAATGCCCGCTGGTGCATCGCCTATATGGCCACCATCACCTACGGTGGTATCGTAGTCCCCATTCTGCAAGACTTCAACCCCAATGATGTCCATCATATCGTAAACCACTCCGAATCGACGTTCCTCTTCACCAGCGATGCCATTTGGGAACATCTGGAAGAAGAACGACTTACTGGACTTCGCGGTGTGTTCTCACTGAGCGACTTCCGCTGTCTGTATCAGCGGGACGGCGAAACCATCCAGCGTTTCCTCAAGCATCTGGGCGATGAAATGGAAGCGACCTACCCGAACGGGTTCCGCAAGGAAGACATCGTTTACACGGACCTTTCCAACGACAAGGTCATGCTGCTGAATTATACCTCGGGCACCACCGGATTCAGTAAGGGCGTCATGCTGACGGGAAACAACCTGGCCGGCAACGTCACCTTCGGCATACGTACCGAGCTGCTGAAGAAAGGGGACAAAGTGCTCTCTTTCCTGCCTTTGGCACATGCATACGGCTGCGCATTCGATTTCCTTACCGCCACGGCCGTCGGCACACACGTCACACTGTTGGGAAAAGTGCCTTCCCCAAAGATTCTGATGAAAGCTTTCGAGGAAGTGAAACCCAACCTGATTATCACCGTCCCCCTTGTCATTGAAAAGATATACAAGAATGTCATACAGCCCATCATCAACAAAAAGACCATGAAATGGGCGCTCAGCATTCCCTTGCTCGACGGACAGATATACGGGCAAATCCGCAAGAAACTGATTGACGCACTGGGCGGACGTTTCAAGGAAGTCATCATAGGAGGCGCAGCCATGAACCCGGAAGTGGAAGAATTCTTCCACCGCATCAAGTTCCCCTTCACCATCGGCTACGGCATGACTGAATGTGCCCCTCTCATCAGCTATGCTCCCTGGAATGAATTCGTCCCGACTTCCTCCGGACGGGTACTCGACATCATGGAAGCCCGTATCTGCAAGGAAAACCCGGACGACAAACTCGGCGAAATACAAGTACGTGGCGAGAACGTGATGACGGGTTATTACAAAAACCCCGAAGCCACCAAAGAAGTCTTCACCGAAGACGGATGGCTTCGCACCGGCGACTTGGGTACACTGGACGACGACAACAACCTATACATACGCGGACGCAGCAAGACCATGATTCTCAGTTCCAGTGGACAGAATATCTTCCCCGAAGAGATAGAAGCACGGCTCAACAACATGCCTTTCGTCCTGGAAAGTCTTGTCATCGAACGGAATAAAAGACTGGTAGCGCTGGTTTATGCCGACTATGAAGCCCTGGATTCCTTGGGACTAAACCAGCCGGATAACCTTAAAACCATCATGGATGAGAATCTCAAAAATCTGAATAACAGCGTGGCAGCCTACGAAAAAGTAAGCCAAATCCAACTTTATCCGACAGAATTTGAGAAAACGCCCAAAAGAAGTATCAAGAGATACTTATACAACAGCATTGCCGAAGATTAATATGTTGTAAAACATATAGATAGGGATAAAAACAGCCGAAGCTCCAAAAAAAATATAAAAAAAGTTGGGGTTTCGAGAACAACATATTCAAAAAGTACATACCTTTGCAACGTTTTAATAAAGCAATTGATTGTATTACGTTTTAAAAGTAAAGAAAATGAAAAAATTAGTTTTGATGGCTGCAGCTATCGTAGCAGTATCTTTCGCATCTTGTGGCAACAAAGCAGCTAACGCTGAACAAGCAACTGCAGATTCTATCCGTATCGCTGACTCAATCGCAGCTGTAGAAGCAGCAGCAGCTGAAGCCGCAGCAGCAGCCGCAGCAGCTGACACTGTAGCAGTAGATAGCGCAGCTGTTGTAGCTGAATAATTTCAGTACAACACTCGAGAGAATTGAAAGTCTGACGTGCATACAAGCACACCAGACTTTTTTTATGTCTTATCCTCTCCTTCTGTTCCCTTCCAATTGTTAAGTCTTGGTCTTATTTCACAAAAAAGGGTATAATATGGCAGATAAATGATAAAGTATAGTGCATATACCAAATAAAAAACGTTACTTTGCATCAACAAAACAATAAGAGGTTTATTACGATCTGCGTTTCATTATGTCTCTCCTCGATTAACCACATTGAGAATTTTCATTTCTGACTACAACTTCCTAAGACTCCTTTATTGAATTATTAATTTTTTATTTTTGTATTTTATGAATATGTACATTGGAAACCTTAACTACAACGTTAGGGAATCAGATTTGAGACAAGTAATGGAAGAGTATGGAACAGTAGAATCAGTAAAACTGATTATGGACCGTAATACAAACAGATCAAAAGGTTTTGCCTTCGTGGAGATGCCCGAAGCTGCTGAAGCCCAACAAGCAATCAACAAACTGAATGGAGCAGAATATGTAGGCCGCCAGATGGTAGTAAAAGAAGCATTGCCAAGAAACTAAAAATTATTGACTGACAATAAGCAAGGGCATATCTTAATAATAAGATATGCCCCTTCTTTGTTATTTGCATTTTTCCTTTATCTTTGATAAAACATACGTTCAAAAAAACATGAAAACAAAACTGATAGAAAAAGCAAAACAAATAAGCACTGAATATAAATTTGGAGACTTCTTCCGTAACTTTCTTGCTGTCATATTGGGTATTATCATCACCTTTGCAGGAAGCGACTGGATTACAGAACACAATGCCCAAAAAGAAGTGAAGGAATCCATACTATTGGTAAAAAGTGAATTGCAAACGAACCGTGAAGATATAGCATATATAAAAGAATTAGTAGAACTGGAACAAAAAGGCGCCTTATATCTATTGGAATACAAAGGTAGAATACAGGAGGCCGACCCGGATTCTTTACAAAAATATGATAGATTACCCTTCCAAAGCATTTCTTTTAATGCAATGTACGACGCATTGAAAATGCTCAAAGCTTCCGGCCTCATTCCCAAAATCAAAAACAAAGAACTGACTGTGCAAATTTTGACCGCCTACGCTATAGTCAGGAACAGCCAAAGCGCTTTCGATTCATACGGCAACATAAAACAGCGTTGCCTGGAAGAGTTGATGAAAGTCCCCGATGTCAAAAAAAAGAATGAATTCCACCAACTATATTGATTGGAATTTCTACTTCAAATATCCAGAAGGAGTCGCTCTCATACAGCAAATCCCCCAAATACAAAGTACTGATATTTACCAAAATCATTTGAAAGCAATAGACAAAGTCATTGCAGCCATTGATGAAGAATACAACCAATAAAATCTCAATCACATACTTATGAAAAACAAGCTGAAAAAAATCTTTGTCTGCCCCACCGTTAAAAGGCGATTGGGAGATTTTATCTGTAACTTCACAGCAGTTGTATTAGGCATCTTACTGACCTTTGCCGGCAGTAACCTCATTGAAGAACATAAAAAACAGAAAGGACTTAAGGATGCACTATTACTGGTCAAAAATGAGATGTTACTCAACCGGGGATACATGACACAGATGATGGAAAGAGAAGAATTTGAAAAACAAGGAGCTTCATATCTGCTTCAGCACAAGGAAAACATTGCAAAGGCAGCACCCGACTCTTTAGAGAAATATGGGAATTTACCCTTTCAGACACAGACCTTCATTTACATTAACGATGCAATGGAAATGCTTAAAACGTCCTCGCTCATGTCTGCCATCAGAGACAAGGAACTTGCGACTCAAATCATTAAAACATACAATGCAATAAAAGGCTCCTATGAAACCTTTAATTCATTTATGGAAATAAAGCAAAAGAAGGTTGATAAATTAATCAATAAACCGGAGGTACAAAAATTCTTGACCAATGATGCAGATTACTCAACAGCAGAAGAATGGACTTTTTTCTTTAAATTTCCGGAAGGAATCCAGTTAATTCAGCAGATATATTTCACCCATGACAGTCCAACCCGTATGTACAACAGATTTATCAAGCAGATTGATGAAACGGCATCTGCCATTGACGAGTTCTACAAATAGTGGCCAATTTGCGATTCAAACAAACAAAAAGCCCCATTTCTTATACAAAGAAATCGGGCTTTCTATTTATAGCGTACTTATTTATGCTTCTTCAGCAACCACCTCAAAAGGAACTTCTACAGAAACTTCCTTGTGCAACTTAACGATAGCCTTGTAGTTGCCAACTTCTTTCACAGCATCCTTCACAACGATAATCTTACGATCGATATTGTGACCCAATTTAGCCAGCTCTTCAGCAATCTGGATGTTACCAACAGAACCGAAAATAGTACCAGTGGAGCTAACCTTAGTAGCAATCTTCAATGATACACCTTCCAGCTTAGCAGCCAGTTCTTCAGCATCCTTTTTGATTTTCTCCAGCTTGTGAGCACGTTGTTTCAACTCTTCAGCCAACATTTTCTTTGCAGCCGGTGAAGCGATAACAGCTTTACCGGTCGGGATGAGGTAGTTACGACCGTAGCCAGACTTTACTGTTACGATGTCGTTCTTATAACCCAAGTTTACGATGTCTTCTTTCAATATAATTTCCATACTTTCCTCCTCCTATTATTTCATCATGTCAGTTACATAGGGCAGCAACGCCAAGTGACGTGCTCTCTTCACAGCTTGAGCTACACGACGTTGGAACTTCAAAGAAGTACCGGTAATACGACGCGGAAGGATTTTACCTTGCTCATTCAAGAATTTCTTCAAGAATTCAGGATCTTTGTAGTCAATGTACTTAATACCGCTCTTCTTGAAACGGCAGTATTTTTTCTTCTTAACGTCTACTGAGGGTGGAGTTAAATATCTGATTTCTGATTGAACTTGTTGTGCCATGATTAATCCTCCTTTTTAGTTGATTTAACACTTCTTCTCTTCGCAGCATATTCAGCAGCGTACTTGTCTTGTTTGAAAGTCAAGAAACGGATAACGCGCTCGTCACGACGGAAGTTTACTTCCAATTTTTCAATGACAGTAGGTTCTGCATTGAACTCAATCAGCTGATAGAAACCGGTTGACTTCTTCTGGATAGGATATGCCAGCTTCTTCAGTCCCCAGTTTTCTTCATTTACAATCTCAGCACCTTCAGCAGTAAGGATGCCTTTGAATTTCTCTACCGCTTCCTTCATCTGAACATCAGACAAAACGGGAGTCAAAATGAAAACGGTTTCGTATTGATTCATACTCGTTTAATTAAATAAATAAATTATTCGTTTTAAAAATGCGGTGCAAAGGTAGACATTTTATTTTGAACTACAAACATTTAATGTTTTTTTGTGTAGGGATATAGGAATTGTCTTCAGCTTGCCTTATCTTTGCAAAGTTGTTTAAACAATAATTTCATGATAGAGCAATTTAACTTTGATATCCGCCTTATCTTTGCCATACTGAACGGCAAAGTGTCGGCTGCCATTAACCGCAAACTGTCCCGTAACTTCCGTCAGAACGGTCTGGAGATTACTCCGGAACAGTGGACTGTCCTCATCTTCTTATGGGAAAAGGACGGGGTGACACAACAAGAGTTGTGTAATGCAACTTTCAAAGACAAGCCCAGCATGACGCGCTTAATAGACAATATGGAGCGTCAGCATCTCGTCGTGCGCATATCGGACAAGAAAGATCGCCGCACCAATCTGATACATTTGACCAAGGACGGCAAGGAACTGGAAGAACGTGCGCGCGTCATTGCCAACCAGACCCTCAAAGAAGCCTTGAAAGGCATCACCATCGAAGAGCTCAGTGTGAGCCAGGAGGTACTGAGAAAGATTTTCTTCAATACCAAGGACTAAGATATAGGGATTAGGGCTTAAGGATTAGAGATTAAGGGAGGAGAAAAAAGGGGATGAAGCTTCATTTTTCATTCCTCATTCTCCATTCTTTATTAAAATATGGATTTTTTGCAAAAATAATTTCGCTTGTTAAAGAATTATGCTTTTCTTTGTGACAAGAATACGAAAGAATATAATAATCTAATTAAAATACACACACATGAAAGGTTTATTAAAAAATCTGGGATTGATATTAGTCGTAATAGGAGCTGTAATCCTGGTTGCATGTTCTTTTACCGGCAATGTTAACAACAATGCCATCTTGGGCAGTTCTGCCGTTTTGGTTGTAGTGGGATTGATTTCCTACATTGTCATCAACAAGAGAATTGCCGACTAATATCAAAAGGAAAGAAATAAAGAAGGCGGTTTGCATATACATGCAAGACCGCCTTCTTTATTTTCTCTTCTTCTCTTCCTCCCAAGCCAAGTCTCATCAAGACTCAGCCTCCGGAGTAATCAGTTTATATCCCTTTCCGTGAATATTGATGATTTCAATTGAATCATCTTCTTTCAGATGCTTACGCAACTTCGTGATATATACATCCATACTACGTGCATTGAAATAGTTGTCATCAATCCAGATAGTCTTCAATGCAAAATCACGCTGCAAGATTTCATTGGCATGTGCACAAAGCAAACCCAGCAGTTCAGATTCCTTGGTGGTCAGTTTGGTCTGCTTCTCAGCAGTCGCCAGAATCTGTTTCTGCGTATCGAATGTAAACTTACCAATCTTATAGATGTTGCTCTCCTTGTTCTTCTTTCCGCGAACGCGTCTTAGAATAGCTTCAATTCTGAAAGTCAGTTCTTCCATACTGAAGGGCTTGGTGATGTAGTCATCGGCACCAATCTTGAAACCTTCCAAAATATCTTCCTTCAACGTCTTTGCCGTCAAGAAGATAATTGGAATTTCGGCGTTGGCCGCACGCACTTCCTGCGCCAGTGTGAATCCGTCTTTCTTCGGCATCATCACATCAAATACACACAAGTCATATTTATTCTTCAGGAAAGCCTTGTATCCTGCCTCTCCATCGGGATATAACTCGGCGGCGTAACCTTTTGCCTGTAAATATTCTCTCAAAAGCATGCCAAGATTTTCATCATCTTCGCACAATAAAATACGCAGTTTCTCGTCCATATCAATCAATTTTTTAATAAAGGTAATGCAATAATAAATTTAGTTCCTACGTTCAGTTCACTTTCTGCTCGGATAGTTCCCTTATGATCCATGATAATCTTCTTCACATAAGCCAGTCCCAAGCCGAAGCCTTTCACATCGTGCAGATTACCTGTATGCACGCGATAGAACTTCTCGAATATCTTTTTCAAATTCTCCTTTTTGATGCCGATGCCGTTATCTTGGATGGAAATCATCAGTTTGCCCGGCTCATTCCAGGTCTTCACCGTCAATTGCAAATCCGCATCCGGACGTTTATACTTCACCGCATTATCCATGAGGTTGAAAATCACATTAGTGATATGCATCTCATCAGCAAAGATCACGGGATCTGTAGCTTCAAGCTCCGATTCAATCTTTCCATTATAACGCTCCACTTTCAGCGTAAACGTATTGATAACACCTGTTATCAGTTCATTAGCATCCAGTTCCTTCATCTTCAATGTAGCCTTCTGGCGGTCAAACATTGACATCTGAAGCACTTTCTCAACCTGGAATCTCAAACGCTTCGTCTCATCGTTTATAACACCCGATATATGCTGGAACATGGCCGGAGACTTGCCCACAGCCGGATCTTTCAACATTTGCGCCGCCAACGAAATCGTTGAAATCGGTGTTTTGAATTCATGCGTCATATTGTTGATGAAATCATTCTTCATCTCCGTCAGTTTTTTCTGGCGGAATACGATGTAAATCGTAAAGATGAACGTCACCAGCAGTACAAAAGTAAATATCATCGACGGTATCATAAACCTGACCGAATCAAAGATATAATCCTTCTTTCCCGGAAAATGTATCTTGACGATACTCATACGGGCAGGCGGATCATTCAAAAACAATGGCTGCGAATAAGAACTTTCACTCCCAACATCGCTATAATCCGAACAACGGTATACTTCTCTACCCTCCCGGTCTATCACCTTAAAATGATAGTCCATATCACCGAGACCATTTTCTATCAGACCAGCTTTAAGATACTGGTCCAGACTTTTGAAATTAACACGCTCTTCAATCGGCTTGTCACTGGCATTATATACCATCTGCAACACAACCTCATCTACCAATGCACGCTGGTAAAGATAGCGATTTTTAAGCATCTCTATCTGCGAGCGTGAAGTCTGGGGAATTGTTTTTACCCCATGTTTGCGTGAAATCATTGCTCTTGGCAATTCAGAAGGCTCATTGCTGAAAGTCTTCAATTCCACCGAAGAACGGACACTGCCATCCGGAGCTGTCATCACAAACCGCTGGGTCCGCATCACTCCGCTACTGCTTTGCGATTGCTCCCATGCTTTCTTTTCCGCCTCGGAGATATCCTCATTCAGCCAACGCACAACCTCCGCGGACTCCGCCTCTTTCGAAGCAGCCATCAACGCACGTTTCACCGCCTCCTCAAATTGTCCGTTACGCATCTTCACCATCTCCTCAATATAGCCAATCTGCAAATACAGCAAACTGAGGAAGGAAAGACCCATAACAACACCTAATATCCATATAGTTGACTTTTTCATAGTCACAAAATTAACACTCCCTAATTAACACTCCTAACCAATTAACCTGATTTAACCGGACGTTCTCGTAAATTAACCGAAGACCATTTTTTAGGTTGTATTATGAGCATTATAACAAAAACACAAGTCTTTGGTTTGCAAATTTAATAAAAAATTAATCATTCAATTCACAATTCCACATGTTCTTAATCTACGTTAATGAAAAAAGCCGTCATTACTTGCCATGAAGTAACAACGGCTTTAACAATTGTTATATTAGCAGCCGGTAGTTACAACAGCCAAACTACCAACTCCTGAAAGTCATTCTTCAGCTTGCTTAGCCTCAAATTCCTTAATCAGTTTATCCTGCACATCACTCGGGACGAGTTCATAGCTGGCAAACTTCATGATGAACGAAGCACGTCCACCGGTCAGTGAACTAAGTGCCGTAGAGTAGGATGACATTTCCTTCAAAGGTACTTTGGCACTCAATTTTTCGTAACCGGCCTCGCTGCTCATACCCATAATCATGGCACGGCGTCCCTGCAAGTCACCCATCACATCACCCATCTTGTCCGACGGAACAAATACCTCCACGTCATAAATGGGTTCCAGAATCTTCGGGCCTGCATTCTTGAACGCTTCGCTGAACGCGTTCCGTCCTGCCAGCATAAAGGAAATTTCATTGGAGTCAACCGGGTGCATCTTTCCGTCATATACGATGACACGTACATCACGGGCATACGAACCGGTCAACGGTCCCTGCTCCATACGTGACATGATACCCTTCAAGATGGCCGGCATGAAACGTGCGTCAATGGAACCACCCACAATACTATTGACAAATACCAGCTTGCCACCCCATTCCAATGGAACTTCTTCGGTACCCTTGACGTTCATCTTGAACTCCTGACCATTGAATTTATAGGTTTCGGGCAACGGCATACCTTCGTAGTAAGGCTCAACAATCAGGTGGACCTCACCGAACTGGCCTGCACCACCCGACTGTTTCTTATGACGATAATCCGCACGGGCAGCTTTCGTAATCGTTTCACGATACGGTATTCTCGGTTCTTCAAACTTGACTTGTAGTTTCTCGTTGTTTTCCAGACGCCACTTCAAGGTACGCAAATGGAATTCACCTTGCCCGTGTACAATAGTCTGACGCAATTCTTTAGACTGGTCTATCACCCACGTCGGGTCTTCCTCGCGCATACGGTTCAAAGCAACCATCATCTTTTCCGTATCCGACTCGTTCAGCGGCTTGATAGCACGTGAATATTTGGAGTTCGGATATTTAATGAAGTTGAAACGGTTTTCAGAGCCCTTACCGTTCAATGTATTACCGGTATGTACGTCCTTCAGTTTCACCGTACAGCCGATGTCACCGGCTACCATTTCCTCTACCTTGATACGGTTGGCACCGGCACAAGCATAAATCTGCGCAATGCGTTCTTTGGAACCACGGTCTGCATTGGTGAAGTCATCACCTTCGTGCACCTTGCCACTCATAACCTTGAAATACTGGACATCACCGATATGCGGTTCAACGGCAGTCTTGAAGAAATACAAGGAAGTCGGTCCGTCAGAATCCGGCTTCACCACCTCACCGCGTGTATTGTGCACCGGTGGCATTTCGTCCACAAACGGCACCACATTACCCAGGAATTCCATCAGACGGCGTACACCCATATCCTTACCGGCACAGACACAGAATACCGGGAACATACCGCGTGAAGCCAGTCCCTTGCGGATACCTTCGCGCATTTCGTCTTCTGTCAAAGAGTCCTGCTCAAAGAATTTTTCCATAAGGCCTTCGTCATGTTCGGCTGCAGCTTCTACCAAAGCCTTGTGCATCTCTGTAGCCTTTTCCATTTCTTCGGCCGGAATCTCTTCAATAGTGGGAGCGCCACCTTCGGGTCCCCACGAATATTTTTTCATCAAAAGTACATCAATCAACGAATTAAAATTCGGTCCGGTAGCCAGCGGATATTGCACGGGCACCACCTTCGGACCGTATATGGTTTGCAACTGCTCAAGTACCATGTCATAATCGCACTTTTCATTATCGAGCTGGTTTACCAGGAAAATAACCGGTTTGCCCAGTTTCTCGGTATAGCGGAAATGGTTCTGCGTACCTACCTCAGGACCGTATTGTCCGTTCAGCAGCAGTATGGCAGTATCAGTAACGTTGAGCGCCGTCATGGCAGCTCCTACAAAGTCATCACTACCCGGACAGTCAATGATATTCAGTTTCTTACCGTTCCACTCCACATGGAAAACGGTGGAAAACACAGAATAACCGTATTCCTGTTCCACCGGGAAGTAATCGCTGACTGTATTCTTGGCAGTAATTCTGCCGCGACGTTTTATAATACCACTCTCAAAGAGCAGCGCTTCTGTGAGAGTGGTTTTACCCGAGCCGTCATTGCCAAGGAGGGCAATGTTCTTAATTTCATTCGTCTGATATACTTTCATGATATATTAAGATTTTAAGTGAATAACCTGACATACGATGATGCCGTTAACTTTTTGTGAGGCGCAAATTAGGCATTAATTCAAAGAAAAGCAACATCGGGAAGCATGTTATAAAACACAATACCCCCTACCTATAACTTAAGAAACAAGTGCAAACCAAATAGAAAAGACAGAAAAACATCACAAAAAGGAGAGATTATAGCTCTAATCTCTCCTTTTTGACACATTTACATACCCTCCATTTCTCAACTTTCGCATATCTTTGCCCAAAACATAAACGATTTATTAATTATCTAATACCGAATTCTTAAATGAAAAGGAAAATTATTTGGAGTTTTGCATTGCTGGCCTGCCTTTGCTGCCTGCCATCTGCAAAAACAAAAGCACAAACGAAAAATGCCGCAATCATACCAGGGGAAGTATGGAAAGACACCGACGGCAATCCCATCAACGCCCATGGCGGCGGCCTTCTTTACCACGAAGGAACCTACTATTGGTATGGCGAATACAAAAAAGGAGAAACCATCCTGCCCGAATGGGCTACGTGGGAATGCTACCGCACCGACGTAACCGGTGTCAGCTGCTACTCTTCGAAAGACCTGCTGAACTGGAAGTTCGAGGGTATTGTACTTCCTGCCGTGAAAGACGACGAGAAACACGACCTGCACCCCAGCAAGGTGCTGGAACGTCCCAAAGTGATTTACAACGAGAAGACAAAGAAATTCGTCATGTGGGCGCATGTGGAAAGTGCTGACTACAGTAAGGCATGTGCCGGCGTAGCGGTCAGCGATTCTCCTACCGGAACATTCACCTATGTAGGCAGCTTCCGTCCCAACGGTGCGATGAGCCGCGACCAAACAGTGTTCATTGATGATAACGGCAAGGCATATCAGTTCTACTCTTCGGAAAACAACGCTACCTTATATATAAGCGAGCTAACGGATGACTACCTGAAGCCCACTGGTCGCTATACACGCAATTTCGTGAAGCAAAGCCGCGAAGCACCCGCCGTATTCAAGTATAACGGCAAATACTATATGCTCTCTTCCGGTTGTACCGGCTGGGATCCCAATGTTGCCGAGCTGGCTGTAGCCGACTCCATCATGGGGCAATGGACTACCATCGGCAATCCATGTACCGGTCCTGATGCAGACAAGACCTTCTATGCACAAAGCACTTACGTGCAGCAAATATACGGAAAAGGAAATGCCTACATTGCCATGTTCGACCGCTGGAAAAAGAAAGACCTTGAGGACTCGCGCTACGTATGGCTCCCGCTTGAATTCGGCAAGGACGGAACAATCACGATACCCTGGCGCGACAGCTGGGACCCGCGTACCCAATGGGAAGGACAAGGCGACTTCTCTGCCGGCAAAGGAACATTCCTATTGAACGGCAAGCCGTTTGTCTCAAAGCCGCAGAACTGCACTATCCACGCATCCCCAAGGCCTATTGGGACCAACGCATCAAAATGTGCAAAGCACTGGGCATGAACACAGTCTGCCTCTACGTCTTCTGGAACTCTCATGAGTCTCAGCCGGGTGTATTCGACTTCACCGGGCAGAATGACTTGGCAGAATTCTGCCGCTTGTGCCAGCAGAACGATATGTATGTCATCCTGCGCCCAGGGCCCTATGTCTGTGCCGAATGGGAAATGGGCGGACTGCCCTGGTGGTTGCTCAAGAAGAAGGACATACGCCTGCGCGAATCCGACCCTTACTTCATAGAACGTGTAGGCATCTTTGAAAAAGCCGTTGCCGAGCAGGTAGCCGACATGACCATACAGAACGGAGGTCCCATCATCATGGTACAAGTAGAGAACGAATACGGCTCCTACGGGGAAGACAAAAGTTACGTATCGCAAATCCGCGACATCGTACGCGCCAATTACCCCGGCGTAGCACTGTTTCAATGCGACTGGGCGTCCAACTTCACCAAGAACGGACTCCACGACCTGGTATGGACCATGAACTTCGGTACAGGAGCCAACATCGACCAACAGTTTGCACCGCTGAAGAAACTCCGTCCTGATAGCCCGCTGATGTGCTCCGAATTCTGGAGCGGCTGGTTCGACAAGTGGGGAGCCAACCACGAAACCCGTCCGGCTGCCGACATGATTGCCGGCATTGACGAGATGTTGTCCAAAGGCATCTCCTTCAGCCTCTACATGACCCACGGAGGGACCAACTGGGGACACTGGGCAGGAGCCAACTCACCCGGATTCGCCCCTGACGTAACCTCTTACGACTACGACGCCCCATCAGCGAATCGGGACAGACCACTCCCAAATACTGGGAATTGCGAAAAGCATTGTCCAAATACATGAACGGCGAGAAGCAGGCTAAAGTTCCCGCTTTAATCAAGCCCATCCGTATTCCGTCTTTCCAATTTACAGAGATGGCTCCTTTGTTCGACAATCTTCCTGCTGCCAAGAAAGACTGCAATATCCGTACCATGGAGGAATATAACCAGGGATTCGGAAGTATTCTCTACCGCACCACACTGCCCGAGATGAAAACCCCGTCCCTGCTCACTGTGAACGATGCGCACGATTATGCCCAAGTTTTCCTAGATGGCAAATACATCGGCAAACTGGACCGCCGCAACGGTGAAAAGCAACTGGAATTCCCCGCCTGCCCCAAAGGTGCACGCCTCGACATTCTGGTAGAAGCCATGGGCCGCATCAACTTTGGACGTGCCATCAAGGACTTCAAGGGTATCACCCAAAGCGTAGAACTTACCGTAGACATCGACGGCCGTCCTTTCACCTGCAACCTGAAGGATTGGGAAGTCTATAATCTCGAAGATACATACGATTTCTATAAGAACATGAAGTTCCAGCCCATCGGCTCACTGAAAGATGAGTTAGGACAACACATTCCGGGTTGCTACCGTGCCACCTTTAAGGTGAACAAGCCCAGCGACACATTCCTAAACTTCGAGACTTGGGGCAAGGGACTTGTCTACGTCAACGGGCACGCCATGGGACGCATTTGGGAAATCGGCCCGCAACAGACCCTCTACATCCCGGGATGCTGGTTGAAGAAAGGCGAGAATGAAGTGATTGTCTTCGACATCATCGGTCCCAAAGAAGTTAAGTCCGAAGGACTGAGCGAGCCATTGCTGGACCAACTACTCGTTACCAAACCGCTGACACACCGCAATGAGGGTGAAAATCTCGACTTGTCCGGTGAGCAGCCCGTCCTCTCCGGCAGCTTCAATCCCGGCAACGGTTGGCAGGAGCGCAAATTCGACCAACCCGTCACCGGACGTTATGTCTGCCTGGAAGCCTTGAGTGCACAAGATGGAAAAGACCTGGCTTGCATTGCCGAAATGTATCTGCTGGATGAGAATGGGGAACGTCTGTCACGCGAACCCTGGATTGTCAATTATGCCGACAGCGAAGACGTATCCCACGTCAACTGTTCTGCGGACAAAATCTTCGACCTCCAGGAATCAACCTATTGGAGCACAACAAAAGACACTCCATACCCGCATTCTGTCGTGATTGACTTGGGTAGTACCCGCACCCTGACCGGCATACAATATCTACCCAGAATGGAAAGCGAGGTACCGGGTGGAATCAAAGACTTCAAGGTTTACGTAAAATCCAAGGCTTTCAACTATTAAGTCGGACTTACATACGCTAATAGATTATTTAGACATGGATTACACGAAAAATCAATCAAACAGATTTTCCGTACAATTCATCGTCTACCACAGCCGGCATTGCCTTCGTACTGCGCAAATGCACAAAGTGGGTACGCTTGGCAAACTTCCTTGCCAGTTCACGGGTATCATTCTGTTCACCGGTACCCAATGAACCGGCATAAAAAGTCAGGCCATTATGAGGATTGTCCACTGCCCTCAATATCGAGGTAATATCCGCCTCGTCTGTCACAATACGCGGCCCACAATATCTGAAAAGGAGGGTCATTAGGGTGTATCACATATTCATCCCATATTCTTCGCACACCTGCATGATGACAGACAAGAAATAACGCATATTTCGCGTAAAACCTCCCAGTCTATCCCTTTGTATAGCGCCAGCAAACGCTTGAATAGGAAATGTCTCATCTTCCTAGGAATGTTGCAAGTCCGTGCGAATCCAGTCAATCACCGGCATTAGGTTGTAACATACCGTCTGGATGCCTGCCTTGCCGAGATTGGCAAGAGTTATCTTGTCCTTCTTGCCAAACCACCTTTTTGCAAAAGTAAGAAAGAATATGGAAACTGTCCATTCTGAATAGATAGATTTGTTTATTCACAATGAAAACAATATCTTAGCATCTCATTACAAAAATAACTCTTATGCAAGACATTATAAACGGACGTTGCGGCTGGTGCGGAACCGACGAGCTGTATGTGAAATACCACGATGAAGAGTGGGGAAAACCGGTAACAGACGACAAGACACTATTCGAGTTCCTTGTATTGGAAAGTGCCCAGGCCGGACTGAGCTGGATAACCATCCTCAAAAAGCGGGAAGGCTACCGCAAAGCCTTTTGCAATTTCGATGCCTCACAAGTGGCGCAAATGACTGACGAAGACGTGGAACGGCTGATGCATTTTGACGGCATCGTGAAAAACCGTCTGAAAATTAAGTCGACCATCACCAATGCACGGCTGTTTCTTGCCATACAGAAAGAATTCGGCAGCTTTTACAACTACACGTTATCCTTCTTTCCCGATCGGACACCGATTATCAACCACTTCCAGTCATTGAGTGAGATTCCGGTATCGTCTCCCGAATCAGATACCATGAGCAAAGACATGAAAAAACGGGGATTCAAGTTCTTCGGCTCTACCATCTGCTATGCCCATCTGCAAGCTTCGGGATTTATCAACGATCATCTGACAGATTGCATTTGCCGGAAAAGGTAAGTTGTATCATGATATAAACGAAGAAATATACAAAAGCAAACAAAGCATCAATAGCAAAGCGGTCGCCTTTCCAATGGGGAGGGCGACCGCTGCTGTGTTATGAAACCAGTGGTTTAGTACGCAGTAAATGTTATTCTATTCCGATGCTGTGGCGCACGGGAGAAAGGATGAACGTAAACTCATAATCAGCGTATGGCACCAGGTACTCCGGACGCGCAATACGTCCCCAGCTGTCCTCACAACCCAGACCAGCTTGTACCTTGTCGATACAGAGATTAGTCAAATCAGCCTCTTCCACTTCTTGCGAGTGTCCCTGCTGCTTGTCCAAACCCTCGTCCAAAGACTCGATGGTATAGTGCAAGGCCGATGCGGAGAAGGGGGCTTCGGCCACAATCTTAATGCCACTGCCAGACTGATTCAACATCTTCCACCAGCGGATATCGGTCTTTGTTCCGTTTTCCTGCGGACGGATATAAGGATAGAACTGCTCTGTCACGCTCTGGCGATAGATGCCTAAATCTGTGCAATGGTTACGGTCGCTATAGTTCTCAACCGGACCGCGTCCGTAGTATTCGACTGTTTCGAAACTGCGGGGCATGGGCATCTGCAAACCGAAACGGAACATGTTCGAAACTTTGGCGTTCTTGTCGGCTATCAGCTTCTGGGTTATCTTGATGGCACCGGCATTGTTGATGACATACGTCAAGGCCAGCTTAGCGGAAACACCTGGCATATCGTAAGCTGATTCTACTATGACCTGATTGTTCTCCGTACGCTGGTTGAAAGAAGTCAACTTGATTTCCGGATTCTTCCAAACGATGTACTTGCGTTGCAGGCCCGCACCGAAATCATTGTCGGTCGGAGCACGCCAGAAGTTGGGCGTCAAGGCCTCACCGTCCTTAATCATATTCTGTCCGTTCACTTCGTACTTGGTCAGGTAACCGTTGTGCTTGTTGATTTCTACCCGGAACGCATCACCTGAAACGATGAGATACTTCCAATCGTTATCCTGCACTTGGGGAGCCACCACCTCTACATTGCTCTGCACGCAGTTCTTCAGTTCCATGGAAGGAGCCTTGTAGGGATTGAGTGCCAGCTGGTCCTTGGCCACCACATGGCCGGCGGGAAGCAGACCCTCGCGGTTCTTCAGCTTATAGGAAACGTTCAGCAGCCATTCGGTACATTGGCAGGTCTTGCCCAAATCCAGTTTAATCTTGGCTGTCTGCCGAGGAGCTATATTCAGATTATCCACGCGACCGGTACGAATTGCCTTGCCGCCTTTCAGCACCTCCCACTCCATGTAATAGGCAGAGAGGTCGCGGAAAAAGTACTCGTTGAACACATTGATTTCACCGTTCTCCAAGTCGGCCGGAGTAGTCCAGATGTCCTGATAGATACGCCCCACTTCGTACATGTGAGGATTGGGCACACGGTCGGGGCTGATAAGACCGTTATCGCAGAAGTTCACATCACTGGCATCGAAGCGGTTGAAGTCGCCGCCGTAGGCATAAATCATCTTGCTGTTCTTGCCCGTCCAACGGGGAGACTGGTCAACGAAATCCCAGATAAAGCCGCCTTGGTATTTGGGATACTTGCGAACCAAATCCCAATACTCCTTGAAGCCTCCTTCAGAATTGCCCATGGCGTGAGCGTATTCGCACTGAATGAGAGGTTTCGTCATGGAGGCATCCTCACAATACTTCCGGCAGCCCTCATAACCATAGTACATAGGGCAGTAAATGTCAGTCTTGCCTGTCTTACCGGCTTGCTCGTACTGGCAGGCACGACTGGGGTCTTCGGCTTTCACCCAATCGTAGGCGGCCTCGAAGTTAGGACCATAGCCGGCTTCGTTGCCGAGCGACCAGAAGATGATGCTGGGATGGTTGAAACTGCGCTGCACGTTGCGCTGGTTGCGTTCCAAGTGCGCTTTTCTATAATCATCACGCTTGGCAAGGGTCTGCTCGCCGTAGCCCATGCCATGAGACTCGATATTCGCCTCTGCCACTACATAGATACCGTACTGGTCGCAAAGGTCATACCAAAGATTGTTGTCGGGATAATGGCAGGTGCGCACGGCGTTCAAGTTGAACTGCTTCATCACCTGGATGTCCTGCAGCATACGTTCGCGAGAGATGACATAACCGCCGTCCGGGTCCATCTCATGACGGTTGGCGCCCTTGAAGAGGATGGGTTGGCCGTTGACAAGTATCTGTTCTCCCTTCAGTTCTATCTTGCGGAAACCTACCTTTACGGGAATCACTTCACTGCTGCCTTGCAGGGTGGCACGCAGGGTATACAAGTAGGGTGTTTCTGCCGTCCATTTATGAGGATTCTCCACATTTATCAGGGCAGTGCCACTGCCTTTGGCAGCAGCTGTAGCCACCTGCTTTCCGGCAGCGTCCAGCAGTTCAAGGCTGACGTTACCGCCACCCTTCACATCGAGCTGCACTCTCAAGGAACCGTTGCGGTAGTCGGCATCCAGGTCGGGAGTGACGCGGATATCCTGGATGCGTTTCTTGTCGCGGGCATAGAGATAGCAATCACGCCCTACACCGCTGTAGCGGAAGAAGTCCTGGTCTTCGAGATAGGTACCGTCGCACCAGCGGAATACCTGGAAGGCAATCAGATTCTTCTGGCCGGGCTTCAAGTAAGGGGTCAAGTCGAATTCGGCTTCGAGCTTGCTGTCTTCACTATAACCTACATAACGGCCGTTCACCCACAGATACATATTGGAGGTGACAGAGCCGAAATGGGCGATGATGTCCTTATTCTTCCAGTCGGCGGGCACGGTAATCTCACGGCGGTAAGAACCTACATGATTGTTCTCGACGGGCACCTGCGGCGGGTTGTTCTGGAACTGGTTGCGCCAGGCGTAGCCAATATTCACATAGATAGGATCGCCAAAGCCGTTCAGTTCCCACACGCCGGGGACGGGGATGTCGTTCCAACCTTTGTCATTGTAGCCCACACGCCAGAAGTCGGTAGGGCGAGCATCGGCATCCTTCACCCAGAAGAACTTCCAGATGCCGTTCAGTGTCATGAAACGGGACGATTGTTCTTTCAAGCCCCGGGTGGCGACATCGGCCGACTCGTAGGCGAAGTAGTTGGTGTGCATGGGGGCACGGTTCACGGCGTTGACCTCAGGGTCGAGCCATTCTTTGAAAGACTGTGCGCTGGCAGACAAGGCCAAGGCTGCAAACAGTCCGGTAATAAGATGTTTCTTCATGATGATTAGTTTAAAAATAGTAATAACAGCATAGGGAATGCTCCGAATGCTGTTACAAAAATAAGGCGAATCGGGCTATTTCAAGAGGAGAATCGGCCCAAAAAGGATGAATATTTGCTCACGGAAGCAATTTTCCACGGCTCATGCCCCGGAAAGGGGAGGGAAAACTAACTGTATGCCATCTCCCTCCACCTTTCGGAAAGGGATGTCAATGCAGGCGGTAGACGCTGAATGAACGGGGCTGCAGCTCCAAGTCGAGGGATTGCGCGCCGACTTGCACCGGGCGGATACGGGGAACGAGAGTTTCTTGTTCCAAGGTATTCACCGTACGCCAGTCACAGTTCTGCAGATACGTGCACGAACCGCCGATGAGTTGGCGTTTCCTCAAACCGTTGAAGTTAACTTGCACTTGGGCCGGGGTACTGCCTGCGTTGACCAGCTTCAGGATAATTTCTCCCGTAGGGGTATCGAGGGAGGCCGTAGCATAGAGGCTGTCTTGCCCAGCCACCGGCTTGCCGTCCATCTGCAGACGGAGAACGTCGGTACCGGCATTCATTCCATACATCTGCTGGACGTAATAGTTCGGGGTGCGCATCATGCGGAGGTTGTCGAACCAGATAAGGTCCGGATTCCACTGCCAGGCATCCACATGGGCAAAGAGCGGGGCGTAGGTGGCAAGGTGCACCACGTCGGCGTTGCGCTCCAGCCCGGTCATGAAGGCTGCTTCGGAGAGGGCGGCAAGGAAATTGTTGGCCTTGCCCGTGGGGTGGTCGTGGGAGGCATACTCGCCGGCAAAGACTTTGGGGCCGCGGCGGTCGTAACTGTCATAGCGGGCGGCATTGGCAAAGAACCAGTCGGGGGCCATGTAGTAGTGCTCGTCCACCAGGTCCACACCGATGCGTTTCATCTCGGACCAGAGGTAGTCGAACTTGTCACCATCGGCGTTGGGGCCGGAGGAGCCAACAATCTTGATGTCGGGATAGTGGGCGCGGATGGCTTTGGTAAAGACTTCCAGACGCTCGGTATAGACCTTATCCCACTGTTCGTTACCGATGCCAATCATTTTGAGGTGGAACGGCTCCGGATGTCCCATCTCGGCACGCAGCTTTCCCCAGGTGGAAGTAGCGGGGCCATTGGCGAATTCGATAAGGTCGAGGGCATCCTGCACGTAGAGGTCGAGCTCGTCGAGGGGCACCACTTCGTTGCTCTCGTACTGGCAGGAGAGGCCGCAACTGAGAACGGGAAGCGGTTCGGCTCCGAGATCCTCACTCAGCAGGAAGTATTCGTAGTAGCCCAGGCCCAGACTTTGGAAATAGTCGGGGAAGGCCTTGTGCTTGAAGGTGTAGTTCCAGCGGTTCTCATTCAGCGGACGGTTCTCCACCGGGCCCACGGAGTTCTTCCACTGGTAGCGGGTGGCAAGGGTGTTGCCCTCGATGATGCAGCCGCCGGGGAAGCGGAAGACGCCGGGGTTGAGGTCATAGAGCGCTTGGGCGAGGTCGGCACGCAGACCGTTCTCTCGGTTCTTCCAGGTCTTGACGGGGAAGAGCGAGATGTGGTCCATGTCCACCGTACCCTCCGTCAGCAACACCACACGCAGACGCGAGTGGGCATCGGTGAAGGGGGAGCGGAGGAGGACGGTCTGCTTCTGCCAGCTGTTGCCGCTGATTTCGATTTCCTTGGTCAACAGATTCTCGCCGCGGGAGTTCAGCAACTCAACGGAGAGCTTCATGGGGCGGGCATCGGGAGTGCGGGCATAGGCAGTGAAACGGTATTCCTCGCCTTGCTTGAGGCCGATGCCACGGAAACCTTCGTTGTCGAGCCCGGCACGCAGCCGACGGCCGTCGTTGACGATGCGCACGTAGTGGGGATTGCGGTCGAAGCAGGGCTCGGCGTCCTGCACCGTGACGTTACCAAAGGGTACCCAGCCAACGAAGGGCTGCGGGAACTCGAAGGAGCAGTTCTTCACCAGTTCAGCGTAGAGTCCGCCGTCGGCACCGAAGTTGATGTCTTCGAAGAAGATGCCGTACATCGTGGGTTGTATCTTGGCTGTCGGCCGGGATACGTCAACGGTCATTACATGTTGTGCCTGCGCACCCAAGGCGCAAGACAATAAAAGGGTGGTAATCAGTTGTTTCATATAAGTAATGTCAAATGTTATAGTAATACGGAAACAGTTTACAAAAATAATAAAATCTTTAGATACAGATACATAGTTTATTCCTGCAGTTCTGCCGAAGCGGCTCCCACTTCTATCGGCAGCCACACTTCCATCCGGCCTTCACCACGATGCGCCCAAGCATAATAAGGAATCAACGTCAACTTCACATCCTTCGCGGCAAGGCGGCCCGTGGCGTCATAGCTCAAGGCTTGCGCACGGGTGGTAATTTCGTTGATACCGCCCAGCAGGTCGGGGTGCTCCACCACTTGGAATTTCGGATGCCGGTTCAGCAGCAGGGTGGAGATATCGAAATCATTGTCCGGCCACTCGGCGCAATACACCAGCGGACCATGCTCTATGGCCACACGGCCACGGTTGGCGGCAACCTTGTCATTGGCCTTCACCACACGCGGCTGCATATCAAAATGAATTTCCACTACATCCCCTTTCTTCCAGTGGCGGTCGATGCTGAGGTAACCCTTCTGCAGTGCTCCCTTCACCTCCTGACCGTTGACAGACACGCGGTAGGCAAGCTCCTCTCCGTCGGCATACGAATACAAGCCACCCGGTAGCACACTGCCGCGTACCCAGCCCGGAATACGGACATTCATGACGAACGGCTGGTTGCCCTTTGCCACTGTCAAGCGGATATCACCGTTCCAGGGATAAGAGGTTTCCTGCTCCAGCACCACATTCTTCCCGTTCACCTTCAGCTTGGCCCGGTTGGAGAGGAACAGATTGACATACACCTTGTCATCCTTCACCGCATAGACATAGCCCGGCAGCGAAGGGATGAAGCGGCTGATGTTGCTGGGGCAGCAGGCGCAACCGAACCACGGCTGGCGCGTAATCGTGTGGTCGGCATTGAAACGGTACTTCCCGTCGCAAGCCAGCGGATTGGGATAGAAGAACCGTCCGCCGTCCAGCGAAACACCGGAAATCAGACCGTTGTAGAGCGTACGTTCCAGCACGTCGAAGTATTTGGCATCACCGTGCAGCAGGAACAGACGGTAGTTGGTATAAACATTGCCGATGGCGGCGCACGTCTCGTTATAGGCCGTCAGGTTGGGCAGTTCATAGTTGTCGCCGAAGGCTTCACCCTCATGGCGCGCACCGATGCCACCGGTAATGTATATCTTCTTGCCCACAATGTTCTCCCAAATGCGATCAATGGCACGGACATAAGAGCTGTCGCCCGTGATGGCGGCCACGTCAGCCATGCCCGAGTACATGTAGCCTGCGCGCACGGCATGTCCCACAGCCTCATCCTGCTCCAGCACGGGCTTGTGCGACTGCAAATAGATATCCTTGCGCGCCGTAGTACCGCGTGCATCGAGGAAGAACTTGGCCTGGTCGAGGTATTTCTTATCGCCCGTCACCATATAGAGGCGCACCAATGCCATTTCAGCAATCTGGTGTCCGGGAATCACACGCTTCTGTCCGGGACCTTCGCCGATATTCTTGCATACACAATCGGCATAACGGATGGCTATATCCAGAAAATTCCGCTTGCCAGTAGCTTGGTAATAGGCCACAGCCCCTTCCACCATGTGTCCCAGATTATAGAACTCGTGGCTCAGATTCTCCACCTCCGACCAGCGCTCCGGCCCCGACCAGTTGTGCGGATGTTTCGGGTTCATCGTGCGGGCCGTATAGAGGTATCCGTCCGGCTCTTGGGCAGCGGCAACGATGACGAGCACGCTGTCGATATATTTTTCCAGTTTCTTGTCCGGGTAAGTCTGCAAGGAATAGCTTGCCCCTTCAATCGTCTTATAGACATCCGTATCATCGAAGGAGAAGCCCTCCACTTTATATTCGTCACTGGGATGAGCCGCTTTCACAAAGTTCTCATAGCGTCCCGTCTCCTCGCATTTGCCGAAAGCCAGCGGAATGGTTACCTCACGGTTTGCCTTCAAGCGTTGTCCCCAGAAACTGTCGGTCACCTTGACCGAAGTGAAAGGCACCGGGTCGATGGGATAACCCGAATGCAAAGACTGCTGCTTTTGTGCCGATGCATTGCCGGCTATGGCTGCAACAAATGCCAATGTCAATAATTGCTTCATATCTTTTAAGGTATTGAGTTATTATGTTTTCAAGCACGGAATTACACGGATTTTTAATTTCAACACAGAGCCACAAAAGCACAGAGTTTCTAATCTCTAATCCTTAATCCCTAATCCTTTATCCTTACTTTCCCTAATAGTCCTGGTTGTGAATCATCCAACCCGAGTCCACGTAATAGTGTTCGTCTACCATGGGCACACCCAGTTCCTCCTCCCCACACGGTGCGGCGCGCATCGCCATTGGCATACTCTATCAGATCCAGCCCCCAGGGACCGAAGTCGGAGTTGACAAAGGAGTTGCCGTCTGCCACACTGAACCATCGGTTGCCATCGGGACTCCAGGCTAGTTTCAAACCGCCACTGCCGTCGGCATGGGAGTAGGAAAAGAGGTAGACTGAATCGGGTTCATTCGCCACTCCGTTCATCACAGCCCACAAAGGAACGGTCAGTGTCAAGAACAGACACAAGGACAATAATTTCAAGAATCTATTCATGGTATTAAGTCGGTATTAATCATTTACATTTAGTTCGATAGTCACAATCAGCCGTATTCTGAATGCCATTCAGTCGTATAGTGAATAGGGTTCAGTCGTATAGTGAATGCCATTCAGTATACGGCTGAATTAGGCCAATTATAGACACTTGATAATCAAATATTTAAAAAATAAGTAATCCGTCGTAATATATCATTACAAAACAAGGGTTGCTCCATGCCTTCTTTATTTCACGATTACCGCCCCTCCCTGCGGCCGAACCGTGAGTTGCAGAGAACCATCAGTCTTTATCTTCTGCAGCTTTAATTGAGGCTGCATCTTCTTGTCATCACTATACAGAGATACCTCTTGTCCTGCCAGCATAAGAAGGTCAAGTTTCAGTTTCAGAGGTTCCGTCGTTGCATTGACAGCGGCTATGTACCACGTGTTGCCATGACAACGGGCAAGAACAATATGTCTCCCTGGATAGCCGTCAATGAAACGGGTCTCGTCCCAAGTAGTGGGCACTTGTTTCATAAAGTCGAGGCAGATTTGCGGAGCATCCGTCAGGTTATTGGGCGCCAAAGCAAAGTTCTGAATGGGGTTTTGTATAGAAAGTCTTGCCATCCTCGCAACGGAAGATATGCGGGTCGCGGACTCCCCCGGTGGAGCTGATGACTTTCGAATCGATTACCGGTTCATTATCATTTAATGCCCAGTAGGTATAACCGTCCATGCTTACAGCATAGCGGACAGCTTCTTCATCGCCACTATTCCCAGTGAAATAAGCTACATAATCTTTTTGGGGAAAGGATTTTTGCCAGGAATATCCCGGAAGTGCAAACAACGACAATAGCATTGCCGCCAAAAGCATCCGGAAAGTGTTTTTCATCCGTACAATCATAATCTTTTTATATTAAACCTTTTAACGGGTGTAAAATTAACACTATATACATTATAATACAAAGAAAGTGTATATGTTGTGTAACATATACACTTATTTACTCTCTCAAATCAGTCGGCATTCAAAAAACGCACCATCTCACAAGCTGCCAGCAGAAATACCCCTACCCCAAAGTTAGCAGTAGAGTGGGCATCAACCACTTGTCCGTGAATGGCTTTCTCGCCAATCGGCTGTACATACCCTATGCGACCATCGGGCTGCAAGGCTACAGTAGTCAGATAATTCCACGCCTTTTTCTAGGTCCATGCCTGCGGAGCATCTGTCCAGAACGGATGGTCAGCGGACAAGCCCAGGGGCAAGGCACCTACATACCACTCTTCCACCTTGCGCAGAGCGGAGACAATACGGTAAGCCTCACTCTTAGCCCCAGCCTTGCGCAGGAAGCATTCTACCGTAGACGAGAACAGCAGCCAGTTGGTATAAGGAGGGTTCACACGGCGCAACCGGGTGAACTCTTCAATGTAACGCCGTTTAGTCAAACTATCCAGAGGCACCCACAAAGCATCGTATCCTCGCAGGAAGCTTTCAGCAATATAAGCGGCATCGACCAGCAGCTGCCCCTCTTTCCACCAAAGCAGGTAATCCTGGCTTTCAGGGTCTACCGCCTGCGCATAACTTTTCAATGCCCACTCGCGAAGTTGCCTGCGCTGTTTGCCTTCGGCAGTGTCATCGTCCGGCAAAGAGAACCAAGGCGCCAACCCCGCCATCAAACGGCCGAAGCATTCCATATAGGTCACCCGTTTGTCGCGTCCATCCCAAGTGGGGCTAAGCTCCACCTGCATATTTTCCTAGAGCTTCCCTTCACTCATATTGCTCAGTCCGGAGCAGCCATTTGATACAACACCCCGACCCAAAGTTCGCGGTCTGTCACTTCCTTCTCTTTTTTCTTCTTGGCAGCCATTTCCTGAACGGGCAGCAATAAAACTGCCACCAGCAGCAGCCATAAGTAGTTACTTTTTCTCATGATATTATTTAAGTTTGTTTTTCAATACTGCAAATTACCCCATCCCCGGTAATTTCGGGGGCACTATTGTTTCAAAAAGGGGTAAATATCGGTCATTAGTGCCCCAGAAACTCAGAAATCACAAGAAAAAAGCCCAAGATTAAATCATTCCACGACGGAAATGACTAAAGTATTTACCGTTATATTTGTTTCTGCATGAACTGCACCAGTACAAAGGCAATACAATAAGCTATAATCTGTTCAAACCAAAAGTCAAGTCCTTCAAACATATTACCCATTATTTTAATAGACACCTATTCCTTTTTCTGATAACAAAGAAAAGGAATTTATTCGGAATAATGAATTTCCATACGACTCAAAAAATGTTCTATTTTTCCGGATTACAGACAAAACTGAGAATACACACCAAGACACTGACTCCTTCCATATTACATTAAATGTCCCGAAAACCGATATATTCTCCTGCCAAAAGACTATTTTTGCAATAAATATCCATAAGCATACCATGGCAGGCATCTATATTCATATACCTTTTTGCAAGACACGCTGTATCTATTGCGATTTCTATTCCACCACTCGCAGCGAATTGAAGCTGCAGTACATCCATGCCTTGTGCACTGAACTGAAAACCCGCAAGGGTTATCTGAAGGAAGAACCGATAGAGACCATCTACTTTGGCGGAGGAACTCCCTCACAGCTCGCCCACGAAGATTTCGAGCAGATATTCCGGACTATCAAAGAGGTGTATGGAACAGAACATGCCGAAGAAATTACCCTCGAGGCCAATCCCGACGACCTGACGGAAGAATATGTGTCCATGCTGCGTACCCTCCCCTTCAACCGCATAAGCATGGGAATACAGACATTCGACGACCCCACCCTGAAACTGTTGAACCGCCGGCATAATGCCACGCAAGCCATCGCAGCCGTACACCGCCTCCGCCAAGCCGGCTTCCGGAATATCAGCATCGACCTTATCTATGGACTGCCGGATGAAACAGACCAACGGTGGGAATGCGACCTGCAACAAGCCGTCGGCCTTGATGTGGAGCATATCTCCGCTTATCATCTGACTTACGAAAAAGGTACCCGCATCTACGAAATGCTGCAAAGCCACCGCATCAGCGAAGTAGATGAAGAGAGTAGCCTGCGCTTCTTCTCGGCGCTCATGGACACCCTGGGAGCCGCGGGGTATGAGCATTATGAAATATCCAACTTCTGCAAGCCCGGCATGTACTCACGCCACAACACCGCTTACTGGAAAGGCATTCCGTATTTGGGCTGCGGCCCTTCCGCCCACTCCTTCAATGCGGAGACAAGGGAATGGAACACAGCTTCTCTGGAAAGATACATAAAGTCCATTGAAGAGGGACAGCGTTCCTCCGAAACAGAAATCCTGGATAAAGTGACCCGTTACAATGAATACATCATGACTTCCCTGCGTACCATGTGGGGAGCCTCCCTGACATATACGGAAGAAGCCTTCGGCACGGAATTATGCCAATATTGCATGAAAATAGCGGCTCCATACCTCCAAAGCCACAAACTGGAGATGCAGGCAGACCGCCTGCGCCTGACCCGGGAAGGCATCTTTGTTTCGGACGGCATAATAAGCGACCTGATGTTCATTGATTAACAGCAAAACCGGGAGACTGCATGACCGAACAAGAAGTCAGACGCTACTTGCGCCAAATGAAGGAAGAAGACTCGGAACGGGCTTTTCACAGTTTCTACAATCTGTGCTACGACCGTTTGTTCCGTATTGCCTGCTATTTCGTGAAGTACGAAGAGTGGGCGCAAGAAATTGTGCTCGACGTCTTCATGAAGCTTTGGGAACAACGCGCCCGGTTGCCGGAAGTGAACAACATAGAGGATTACTGCTTTATCCTTACCAAAAACGCCTCCCTCAATTACCTGGAAAAAGAGAACCGGCACCCTACACTTTCGTCCGAACAGCTTCCCGAACTTTCAGACCAAGCCGATTCCCCCGAAGACACTCTTATCAGCGAAGAACTGTTTGCCCGATATGTCAAGGCGCTCGACCGCCTGCCGGAGCGTTGCCGTGAAGTATTCATCCGCCTGCGCGAAGAGAAACAAAGCTATGCACAAGTGGCGGAGGAGCTGAACATCAGCACTAAGACAGTAGACGCGCAACTGCAAAAAGCACTCACAAGACTCAAGGAAGCATTGCTGACGGAGTGAACTCTGCTTTATCTTCCTCGCAAGAAGCCGCGTATGTATGTATGAGATGCACATCTCATGCAGACTTTCCCTATTGATTGAAACAGAGAAGCAAGGAAGTCACACGTAAGCTGGACGGACTTTCACGGACAAAGAGCTTTAGATTAACATTATTTCAGGATATAGGCATAGGGAATTCCTGAAAAGCAGCTGTCTTTACATGCAGGAAAGGAGTCATAGGCTCTTAATAAATTGCCAAAAATGAAAGTGAATAACGAGAATTTCGACAAGGTACTGAACAAACTGGTTGCTTCTACCCGTTCCCCACGAGGACGCTTTACGGCAGAAAACAGCTGGAAGCTGCTGGAAAGCCGTTTGTTAAAGCGCCGCAGCATGAAGCGGTTCTGGATGCGTACAGCCAGTGCCGCAGCCGTAGTCCTGCTCTGTGTAACGAGCTGGGCAGCCTATCAGTTCTTATACGTAGCACCGCAACGGGAAGCCATTCCCACAGAAGCCGTACATACTACCGAGGAAACCCAAGTAATCCATAGCGTACTGACATTCGATCAGCAACCCTTGCAGGAAATCGTTCGTCAACTTTCCGAAACGTTCCGTACCGATATACGTATCGAAGGAGACAGCCTGAAGAACTATCACATGACAGCTACCTTCCGCGAAGGGGAGAGTCTTACAGAAATCCTCGACCTACTGAAGGAAGCCGGTAACTTTACCTATAAAAAAGAAAACAACACCATTATCCTTACTACTAAACTTAACTGACAATGACCAGCTCTACTATCTGTTCGCACCACCGCATCAGAACCGTACTTCTGATGTGTGTGGTTCTTTTAAGCTCCTCACTCCATGCACCAGCACAAAACAAGGAAACACGTATAAACCTGAATATCCGTAACGCAACTTTAGAGAGTTTCGTGAAGCAACTGGAAAATGCAACCGGATTCTCCTTCATCTATGGGGAAGAAGTAAAGCTCACGCACCGCATCACACTGGAGATGAAACAAAAGAACATCAGTGAGATATTGCAACGTGCCTTTGAAAACGAACCCATCACGTTCGAAATATCCGGAAAGCACATTCTACTCCATAAGCGGCCCGTGCCGCAGAAACCCGTTAGCCGTAAGTTCACCATCAGCGGATACGTGACCGACGGAGCGTCTTCCGAGACGCTGATTGGTGCCAATATCCTTGAGAGTCGTCGTTCCACAGGTACTGCCACCAATCCTTTCGGTTTCTATTCCCTCACCTTGCCGGAAGGGGAAACGGAACTGGTTTTCTCCTACCTGGGCTACGAAAGCCGGCATAGCCGGTTCGAGCTGACGAAAGACACCTTGCTCAACGTCAGATTGGACAGTAATAACCAGCTGGCAGAGGTCGTAGTGCTCTCGGACAAGCGGGAGGCCGGCATAGAAAGCACAGCCATGGGAGCGCATGAGATACCGATGACACAAATCAGGCATACCCCGTCCATATTGGGAGAAGCCGACCTGCTGAAGACCATTCAGCTGATGCCGGGTGTGCAAGCCGGCATGGAAGGTTTTGCTGGCATGTATGTGCGAGGGGGAGGTCCCGACCAAAACCTGGTTATGCTGGACGGAATTCCAGTTTACAACGCAGACCACCTGTTGGGAGTATTCTCCATCTTTACGCCCGAAGCGGTAAAGAACACCACACTCTTCAAAAGTTCTTTTCCTGCCCGCTACGGCGGGCGTCTTTCGTCTATAGTAGATGTACGGACCAACGACGGAGACATGCATAAATACCACGGCGCATTCAGCATAGGCCTGTTGACGGACAAACTGCATATCGAAGGCCCTATCTGGAAAGAACGGACCTCCTTCAGTTTCAGCGCACGAGCCATCCCCACCCTATTCTTCAAAAATCTCATTGTAGACAAAGACGACACCTATTCCGACAAATACAACTACTATTTTTACGACGTCAATGCAAAGGTCAATCATAAGTTCAGCGACCGTAGCCGCATCTTCCTCAGTTTCTACAAGGGGAAAGACCACTATCATTATGACAGTGATTACCACGGTGACAATTACGACAACAGCATTAAGAATTATTCCAAGGACAACAGCCATCTGAATTGGGGAAACACCATCGCCTACGGCCGCTGGAACTATGTATTCAACAGCAAGCTGTTTTGCAACACCACCGTCTCATACAACAAATATGAGATGGGGCTGGACGGAAACATAGAAGATACCTATACTGTCGCCAATAAAGTACAAGACAGATACTATTACTCCTCCAAGTTCAACTCCGGTATCCGTGACTGGAGTGCGCGTATGGACTTTGACTACACCCCCATGCCGCAGCACCACATCAAGTTCGGTGCAGAGTACATCCACCATACGTTCCGTCCGGGAATAGCTACCTCGAAAATACAAGATATAGATAATGGCGCCCTCCAGGAAGATACGGTTTACAATACCAGCAACAGCCATGCCATGCGCGGACAAGAAATCTCCCTTTACGCCGAAGACAATTTCAATGTAAACGCCAGGCTCAGTCTGAATGCAGGTGTACGCACATCGCTGTTCCACACACAAGGGAAAAGCTACTATTCGTTGCAGCCCCGCCTTTCCGCCCGCTATGACCTCGGACAAGGATATTCTGCCAAAGCATCCTATACGTGCATGGCACAGTATGTGCATCTGCTGTCCTCTACTCCGCTGTCTATGCCTACCGACCTCTGGGTACCCATTACCAAAGACATCAGTCCGATGTATGCCAACCAGTTCTCCATAGGAGGCTACTATTCCGGACTGCCGGGTTGGGAGTTCTCCGTCGAGGGATATTATAAACAGATGAAACACATACTTGAATATCAAGACGGTGTATCCTTCTTCGGCACCTCTACCAACTGGGAGGAAAAAGTAGAAACGGGCGAAGGCCGCTCCTTCGGTCTGGAACTGATGGCACAGAAAACATTGGGCAAGACTACCGGCTGGCTGGCATATACCCTATCCAAGACCGATCACCGTTTTAAGAACGGTACCATCAACCAAGGCCGATGGTTCCCCTACAAATATGACCGCCGCCACAGCATCAGCCTCAATCTCAGCCATAAGTTCAGTGACCGCATTGATGCAGGAGCTTCCTGGATATTCAATACCGGTGGATGTATCACTATCCCCGAAAAGGCAACAATCATCATCAAACCCGATGGCTCTATTGAGGAAACCGGCTACATCTCCCGGCGTAACAATTACCGCCTTCCCGCCAGCCATCGTTTGAATCTCGGCGTCAACTTCAACAAGAAGACCAAACATGGTATTCGTACCTGGAATATCAGTATCTACAATGCATACAATGCCATGAATCCGAATATCGTTTACAGCAAATACCAAAATAGATACAACGTATACTACGATGATTTCTACGAAAGTATTTATCATGGAAATACCGGACAGAAGAAAGCTCAAACTGTCATCAAGAAAATAACAATACTGCCTTGTATTCCTTCTGTTACCTATACTTATAGATTTTAAAAACAAATCCGGCATATGAAAACAAAAATGAAATTACACCTTATTATATATATAACTATTGTAAGCTTCCTAACAGCCTGCGAAAACGAAATTCCTTACAATCCCGGACAACAAGATCCGCAAATCATCATGAACGCCTTGCTCGAAACCGGACAAGCTGAGAATGATGTCTATCTCCACTTAGGCGAGGGCTATAGCATTGAACATTTGAACGAAGCAACTCTTTCCCTCTACATCAATGGCAAAATAGCAGAAACTCCGAAAGCGGTTTCCCCGGAAGAAATTTATGGGCATCTGGAAGGAGAACTTGATAAGGACATTTATGAATCATTACTGAAAAGTATACGTTTCAAGAAATATCGTCTGACCAGCACACTACATCCCGGCGACAACATACGTCTGGAAGCCACTGCCGAAAACGGGAAATACCATGCCAGTGCCGAGGTCACCGTGCCACAACCGATAGAGAGCCTGCACGTGGATACTTGCCTGGCCTACCTGCGCGAGTACAGCGGGAAAAACCTTTACCGCCAATACAAAATTACATTGCAAGACCGCCCCAACGAGAAGAACTACTACCGGCTGGACATTTGGAATGACCGTAGTTACTATTGCAAATGGAAAGAATATCTGGAGGATGAAAACGGCAGCCTCATCAAAGTGGAAGACGAGGACGGCTCTTGGCATTGGGCCTCCATACCTAGAGACACTACCATCCTTGCTCCCCGGCAGAACGAAATCATCAACCGGGAAGATGTTATACTGACTGACGGCCACCCCAGCAACTATGATGATGAAGAAAATGAATTGTTTCCCACCATAAATAACAAATACAACATATTCAATGATAACACTTTCCGTAACTCTTATGCCACATTGAAAGTATACACCCCTCTCTACCAAGATTATTATCCGATAGAGGGACACTACTACGACCATATATCCCGCAAACAAACCATCACCGTACGGTTGCTTAGCATCACTGAAGCCGAATACCGCTATCTAAAAGCCTTAAACTGCCTGGATGATGGGGATTACGACGATGCTTTAATGGAACCTATCAGTCTGCCTTGCAACGTCATAGGCGGATTAGGCTTTGTGGGAGTCTGCTCTGAAAGCAGAGTAATCATAGAATTACCCGAAACTATTTGGCAATAACATTTTGACTAATAAAAATCCTTTTATCCATTACTACAAATATAAATTCAGTTAGTCCACATTACATTCGTATTACAAAAAGCATCTAAACAAAGCATTTTCACACTATAAAATTGATTTAAGTCAAGAAATGAAGGTATAAACTACACTTTTTCCCTTATTCATTTTTGTGTTATAAAACATATACCTACATTTGCATAGGTAAAAGAAAAAGCTAAGCGCTTAGAGAGTTTTCAATAGGTATTAGATTGAAATTAGTTTTTAGGAATAACAATTAAAAAGTAGGTATTATGAAACGTTTAGGATTAACATTAGTGGCAGCAGTCTGCCTGACTGCTACAACATTTGCAGCAGAAAACCAGCCTACAACTGCAAAATGGGAAGGTAACATCAACATAACAAAGTTGAGCAAGTATTTGAATCTGGATTCCAACCAGCATGAAGAAGTGGCAAACATCTGCGAATATTTTACAGAACAGATGGAACGCGCTACAAATTCCAAGAAGAATCAGGAGAAGTTACTCCGTAATGCAGTTTATGGTAATCTGAAGTTGATGAAAAAGACTCTGAATGAAAAGCAGTATGCCGATTATGCCAGAGTATTAAATGTCACACTGCAGAACAAAGGTATCGAAGTGAAATAAGCTTCGCTTCTGATGAATACGAAAATTGTATTTGATAAATAAAAAGGCATTGGACTTTAAAGGTTCAATGCCTTTTCTTTACGTCAACGCCACCAAAGTCTGCGGCGTCAACTCCCTAACCAAATAATTCTTATCACTTTACAAGCAGAATCTGTCTTGCAGTTCTTTCTTATACTTTCTGGAAACCAGCAGTTCCGTCACTTTGTCAAATGGTGGATAAAGCATACATTTGCTATCCTTTATAATCATCAGATAATCAATATTGATAATATACGATTGATGTATCTGCACGAAACTGGATGAATATTGAGTAATCTGCTCAGCAGTCATTCCGCGACGCAGCACCAATGGCGGCTGGTTGTTTAGTATCACCTCCCACTGTTTACGCTCGGAGCAATAGCGAAAAAAACCGATTTCAGCCGGACGCAATGCACGCATATCATTGGTTGGCGTAAATACGATAAATGTCTGTCCGGTATGCAACGGCGCACCAATGGGATATGACATTCTCTGCCCAGCTTCTGCCTGCTCTACAAAACGTGCAAGAATATCCCGAAACTCCTGCTCTTCAAAAGGTTTCAACAGATAGTCGAACGCAGCCTCCCGGATAGCCTGAACCATATACTTATCATAAGCCGTATAGAAAACAATCCGCATGTTCCATGAAACACTGCCACGTATTTCCTGCAGTAGTTCCATTCCTGTCATATCCGGCATTTCCACATCCAAGAACAACAAATCCGGCTGTACCTTGGCAATGAGTTTTTTCCCTTGCTTGCCATTACGGGCAGTTCCCTTCAAAGAAAAGCGTACATCCTTTCCCAATTCAAAACTCAGATTCTCAAGAGCCACCTCATCGTCGTCAACTATTGCAACCTTATATTTATCCATGTTTCTTTTATGTTTTTCTTTTCGCGAATATATACATAATCCTGCTCCCATACAAAGCAACAAGAAGCCATTTACGGACTATTTATCCGTAAATATGCCTATCCTTGCAAAAAACGAGATTAAACGGTTCTTTTAAATCCTGTAATCGTAGTTGTCTGGCAACCAGAAAGTCACCTCACATCCCATCTCACCACTCTGTAGAGAGACATTGTGCACTGAAACATCAATGGCCTCCTTATTCTTATTGTTGAGAATCTGAATGGTCTGCATAATGACTTTCATTCCCGTCCCCGTGCCCCGGTTCCGACTGTCTGGACGATAACCGCCACCATTATCCGTTATCTTTATACAGATACCGTTTCCCCGGCGACAGACCGAAACCCAAAGATTACGTTCACCTTCCTTCTCGCGCAACGCATGCTTCACTGCATTTTCAACCGGAATTTGAATCATCATAGACGGAATCCTTATTTGCTCCGGCTGCACATCCTTTTCTATCTTCAGTTCCGAATGAAAATCCGGACCTAAAGAACGGCGTTCCAGATTAATATATGTTTTCACAAAATCCAGCTCCTCTGCCAAGGTTACACACAGTTGTTCCGCCAATTCCAGATTGCGACGCATCAGTCTTACCAGCGACGAAAGCTCTTGCTTTTCTTCTACATTCCGCTCCGCCATCTCCCTGTTCAGCACATTGAAGATGAAATGAGGGGACAAGCGGTTACGGATATTCTCCAGACGAAGTGTAGAGACTGTGCGATGATTCCGTGCAAGCAACAAAGCACGTTTCTTTTTGCTGTACAGATAAAGAAAAACCGCCGTCAATATAGATACAACAGCTACAGCAAACACGACAAACTGTGTCTGCCTCAGCACCAGCACCTCGTTTTTCTGCTCCTGAAGCAAAACCCGATGTGCCATCAAGGTAGAATCCTGCTGATAACGCAAAGTCAAGTCTGCCGTACGCATCCGGACACGCTCATTCCTGATAGAATCATCAAGCAGGTTGTTCCTCTGCAGATAGTGATAAGCCCTCTTGTAGTTGCCGGTTTCCTCGTAAAACTGCTGAAGGTATTTATTACGGATATGTACCATATCAGGGTCGATGCCCGGAGGAACTACACTCTCGGACAATAAACGGCGTGCTTCTTGAAAGTCTTTCTGAAGCAGGGCTAATTCTATTTTCTGCGTATCGATATAATATAGTGCAGTACTCACCCCCATTTCCTCAAAAAAAGGTTGGCATTCATTTATATATTTAACAGCCAAATCAACCATATTCAGTTGAAGATAACAGTCTCCTAAATTCAACCTCCCCAGATTAAGTTCAAAACTCATATCATCATATCCTTCGACTAAATCAATAACCTTTTGGAAATATTTTATCGCTGTCTGGTAATCCTCCCTATAATAGTAAGAAGTCCCTCTATTATTCAAATAAATATATTTTTCATAAGGCAGCATACTGTCATAGCTTTCCCCTGCCAGATTATAATAGTAATCACACTGTTCGAAATCACGCATGGTAACATATACTTGTGCCAAACCATAATAAATGGGAGGTTTCTTGGTAGAAGCTATATGCAAAGAGTCACACATCAACAAAGCTCTCCTATACCAAGCTGCCCCTATATCCAATTTTCCTAAACGGTTATTCGCATCAGCAAGATTCATCAAAATATCTGGCACCACTTCAATCCTAGTCCCTCTCATCCGTAATTCATAAGCCTTCCGGAAGCAAATTTCGGCAGAATCCATATTCCCAATACGTGCAAAGATATTTCCCTTCATATTGAAACATTCGGATTCCAAATCTGCCATTTGAGAGGAACTATGCTGCCTTTCTATAAAGGCATGTATCTGTTGGATTACGATTTGCGCCGAATCAAGTTGCGAAGTAATCAAATATGTTTTCAGTGTCATTGCCAAATAATTATACTTGACCAAGCTGTCCTTTGCCTCTTCCATCTTTTGAAGAGCCTTCAACCTTACCTTGCGGGGCACAATGGCCACAGAATCTCCATTTATACGGGAAAAATCCTCAAAAGCTCTCATCTCTGTGTATACGTCCTCTTTATCTCCGGGCGCACAAGCCCCTAGAAACACAAGCCCTAATATCCAATAAATGTAAAATCGAATTCGCTTATCCACCCTCTCTCCCATGTTTCCCGTAATTAGATTATTTATTCAATACATCTGCAAACTTAAAATATTTTTGCGAAATGCCGTCAAGTATAAGGCGTATTTCTCAGCCATAAAAGAGCATACGTTACCGCTTTATTAAAACGAAACAAAAAATCACATCATAGTACAATATTTAGCTATATAAGCCATCAAAAATAATGAATAGGGCATTCCAACGTTTGAACTGCCCTATTCACTATTCAAATACTTGATTTTATTTAATCGTCACCATCGTCGCCCCAAATCCATACTCCTGGAACGAAGCATCCTGGTGGCGGCAATTGGAATATTTACGTTTCAACTCATCCAATAGCGCTTTACGAAGTACACCATCCCCCTTGCCATGAATAAAGACGATGCGTTGTTCGCGCTTTTTCTTGTATTGTTCCATCACTTCACGAAACTTGTCCAGTTGGTAATTCAATATTTCACTGTTGCTCATGCCGCAGGTGTCATCCAGCAACTCGCCGATATGCAGGTCAATCTCGACAATCCCATTCTTGCCCCCACGCTTGATGACCGTCTGCGGTTTGGATGGAGTATCTGCCGTTTTTTTCTGTATCAAAGCCTCCTTCAGTTCCTCTGCCGAAACATACACCTGCTTGGCAGGCTGGTCATTCCGGACAATATCATACCCCAAGGCCGGTGTTTCAAAGAAAACCGTCTGCTGGAATGTATGCAGTTTATAGAACTTTACCATATCTATGCGGACTTCCACACTGACAGCCGGTTTCATTGTGAACGCACGGTTATCTTTGAATGCCACCAGCTGTACCATCACACGTTCACGGTCGTTCAACTCGGACTTTTCGAACTCCTCCAGCAGAAGTTTCGTATTCGGCTCTATCAAACCATGCGAACGGACTGTCCAGGACTTTCCTTCAGCACTCGAATAGGTATAATACATATAATAATTACTGTCGTTCACCAAATATGCCTCGAAAGGTGTAGTGCTGACAGCCTTGATATCCTCCGGAACAAAAGCCAGAAAAACATTCAGGATATCTCCGCCTTTCATCTCGGGCTGACGATAAACAGATATCTGCGGTTTCTCCAAACGGACCGTTTGAGGCTCTGAAACCTGAGACTCCATAGCAGACGGCCTTGCCGCAGTAGCAGTCGTACGCAATTGTTGCTCTTCTTCCCGCTTCTTCTTGGCAGCCGCTTTGGCTGCCGGAGTGGGGATATTATAATCATCGGTCTCTATCACCACACATTCGTTTATGGGCATCGGTATGTCAAAACCGTCGGCATCTTCCACCAACACGATGTTTTTCCCTTGAAATCCTGTCACAACACCACCCCCAACTTCGCTGAGGAAACGAACTTTATCTCCTATCTTCATAGTAACGTATCTTTTAGTTTGTCTTTTCCTACTTTCTTCCTGCAAAGTTAGGAATTATTTCCCTTATTCTTCAAATCTTCCCAAATATCCGTACCTTTGCAGCCGATATAATAAAGAGAAAGCCATCATGAAAGAAGACCCCAGACATATCAGAATCAGCGAATTCAACTACCCATTGCCGGACGAACGCATTGCAAAGTTCCCATTGTCCGTACGTGACCAGTCCAAACTGTTATTGTATCGCCACGGAGAAGTTTCAGAAGACAGATTCACTTCACTGCCGGAGTATCTGCCATCGGGAAGCCTGATGATATTCAACAATACCAAAGTCATCCAAGCACGCCTGCATTTCCGGAAAGAAACGGGAGCACTGATTGAAGTATTCTGCCTAGAACCTATACAGCCGAACGACTATGCCCTCAACTTCCAGCAAACCGAGCATACCGCTTGGCTCTGCATGGTCGGCAACCTGAAAAAATGGAAAGAAGGCATGCTGAGACGTGAGATGACCGTGAAAGGCAAACCACTCACCCTGACCGCCGAACGGGGCGAATGCCACGGAACCAGCCATTGGGTAAACTTCCGCTGGAATAATCCGGAAGTGACTTTTGCCGACATTCTCGAGGTCTTCGGTGAATTGCCCATCCCTCCCTACTTGAACCGGGAAACCCAGGAAAGTGACAAGGAGACTTACCAGACTGTCTATTCCAAAATCAAAGGTTCGGTGGCTGCCCCTACAGCGGGACTGCATTTCACCCCACGCGTATTGGACGCATTGCGCAATAAAGGAGTAGAATTGGAAGAACTGACACTCCATGTGGGAGCCGGAACCTTCAAACCGGTGAAAAGTGAAGAAATAGAAGGGCATGAAATGCATACGGAATACATCTCCGTCTCGCGCAACACATTGGAAAAACTCATAGCGCACGACGGCAAGGCAGTGGCCGTAGGGACAACTTCGGTGCGCACATTGGAAAGCCTTTATCACATCGGAGCCACCTTACTGAATAATCCCGAAGCCACGGAGGAAGACTTGCACGTCCACCAATGGCAACCTTATGAAATGTCTGCCAAGGCTGCCACCACCCCTGCAGTAGAAGCCCTGCAAGCCATTGTCGCCTATCTTGACAAGCATAGTATGGAGACTCTGCATACCAGCACTCAAATCATCATCGCCCCGGGATATGAATACAAAATCGTGAAGGCTATGGTGACTAATTTCCACCAACCGCAAAGCACCTTGCTGCTGCTCGTATCAGCTTTCGTACACGGCGACTGGCAGAAGATTTATAACTATGCACTGGCACATGATTTCCGCTTTCTGAGCTATGGAGATTCATCATTATTAATACCCTAAACACAATGAACCACGATAACAATCAAGAGATGTTCCCCCTTGTCGACGAACAAGGCAACATCATAGGTGCCGCCACCCGTGGCGAATGCCATAACGGTAGCAAACTGCTGCATCCGGTAATCCATCTTCATGTATTCAATTCCAAAGGTGAGCTGTATCTGCAGAAACGTCCCGAATGGAAAGACATACAACCGGGGAAGTGGGACACCTCCGTAGGCGGACACGTCGATTTAGGTGAAAGTGTAGAGATGGCGCTGAAACGCGAGGTACGCGAAGAACTCGGCATTACCGACTTTGTTCCCGAAACCGTCTTGCATTATGTCTTCGAGTCTGCCCGCGAAAAGGAACTGGTCTTCGTACACAAAACGGTCTACGACGGTGAAATACATCCCAGTGACGAGCTGGACGGAGGACGTTTCTGGAGCATTGATGAAATCAAAAAAAGCATAGGCAAGGAAGTCTTTACTCCAAACTTTGAAGAAGAGATAGAGAAAGTCATCGAATTGTAGCAGCAATAAATACTCCCTAAAAAAAGTCCCACTCTCCAAAAGAAAAGTGGGACATATAACAGTCATTACAATCAGTCTTATTTTGCCAGGTCTTCAATCACCTTCATAATCTGCTGACCGATTTCCTCGGCAGCTTCTGGTGTACCGGCCTCACTATAAACGCGGATAATCGGTTCCGTATTGCTTTTACGCAGATGAACCCATTTGTCGGGGAAGTCAATCTTCACACCGTCTATATCATTGATTTCTTCATTCTTATACAGCTCCTTCACCTTGGCAAGAATAGCATCTACATCTGTTTCAGGAGTCAAGTCTACACGATTCTTTGCCATGAAGTATGCAGGATAGGATGCACGGAGTTCGCTCACCTTCTTGCCTTCGTGTGCCAGATGGCTCAAGAACAAGGCAATACCTACCAAGGCATCACGTCCATAGTGGCTGGCCGGATAAATTACCCCACCGTTTCCTTCGCCACCGATAACGGCACCTACCTCCTTCATTTTGGTAGTTACATTCACTTCACCTACGGCGGAAGCGTAATATCCTTGCCCATACTTGCGAGTTACATCGCGCAAGGCACGGGTCGAACTCAAATTGGATACCGTATTGCCCGGAGTATGTTTCAATACGTAGTCGGCAACAGTAACCAGTGTATATTCTTCACCGTACATCTTGCCGTCTTCGCAAATCATTGCCAGGCGGTCTACATCAGGGTCTACAACAAATGCAACATCTGCCTTCCCTCCTTTCATCAGGTTCATGATGTCACCCAAGTTCTTTTCCAGAGGCTCGGGATTATGCTGGAAGTTACCGGTCGGTTCGCAATAGAGCTTCTCTACGTGCTGAACACCAAGTTGTTCAAGTAGTTGCGGCAGAATAATACCACCTACAGAGTTTACACAATCGATGGCTACACGGAAGTTTGCCTTTCGGATAGCTTCCACGTCTACAAGGTCAAGCGCCAATACGCTGTCGATATGTTTCTGGTTGTAGCTTAAATCCTGACGGTACGAGCCGAGTTGGTCCACTTCGGCATAATCGAATTCTTCGGCAGCTGCAATGCGGAGTACTTCCTGACCTTCGGCAGCGTTCAGAAATTCGCCCTTTTCATTCAACAGTTTCAACGCATTCCACTGCTTGGGATTGTGTGAGGCAGTCAGGATAATACCTCCACTGGCACCTTCCATGGTTACAGCCAGCTCGGTAGTCGGAGTAGAAGCCAAATCAATGTCCACTACATCCCAGCCCATACCCATCAAGGTACCGACTACTACGTTCTTGACCATCTCGCCAGAGATGCGGGCATCACGCCCTACCACGATTTTGTTACTTTTTACAGTACACGTCTTACGAATCAGGGTAGCATAAGCTGAAGTGAACTTCACAATGTCGAGCGGATTCAATCCCTCGCCGGCACCACCGCCAATGGTTCCGCGGATTCCAGAAATAGATTTGATTAGAGTCATAGGTTAATGATTTAAAATTTATAGGTTAGTTCCAAATTTGGAATTTATGTATATCGTAATAATAAGGATACACTTGTTGCATGGCAGTCTGTTGCCCCATCTTAGATGGTACAATCAGTTTCACATGCGCCCCATCACGTACATAATTCAAAGCGACCAACCAACCGGCAGGCACGGACGATCCATAATATGCAAGCATATATCCTTGTGTAAAAAGTCCGGCTATAGATGAAGAAGTAACCGTATATCTGAATTCATCCACAACTGTCGGATTATTCAAATTAGATGAAGTCACCGCCTTTTCTATCAATCCATATTCTTCATAACGCACCAAAACCAAATCATTCGGTTTAACTGTATCTGCAGGATTCGTCGAACCTTTATCCACAATCTGCATATACACCCCGCTTGCCAGCTGCACATACTCATTCCTGCTTACATCCGTTGTCGAATCTTGCGCATAGAATTCACTTTGAGAAATAACGACAATACTACTGTCTTTGATAAACGCTTTGATGGCATCTTTTTCTTCCTCAAGCATTTCGGCATAAGTTTTAGAATTATCGCATGCCTGGAAGGCTAAACAAACTGCAAGTAAGGCAAAAAAGAATAAAGTAAGTTTCTTCATTTCTGTTATTTAGTAATTTCGTACAAAAGTATCTGATTTCCTTGAAAGTTGAAAGCTGCAGATAGAAAGTTCGTAACTTTTAACCTTTACAACTGAACTTTTTTTATCCTTTGGCATTCAGCAGCGGTTTGTATTTCTCCAAAGCCTGCTCAAAGACCTTGCGGGCCTCATCCATCGTTCCATAAAATTCACCGCCGGAAGCATTCAAATGACCACCGCCGCCAAAGAACTCGGCAGCCAGCTGATTGCAAGGGAACGTACCGACCGAACGTAAAGAAATCTTTATCATCGGCTTCTCCGTATCTTCACGCAGGAAACAAGAAAAAATCACCCCTTTGATGCTCAAAGGAATGTTCACAAACCCTTCACTATCTCCACGCACATAGTCAAATTGGCTTTGTTCGGCTTTAGTCAAGGAAATTAAGGCTGCATGATAGTCCGGATAGACCTTCATTTGTGACAAGACATATCCCATCAGGCGCAGACGGCTTTCTGAATAAGTATTGAACACTCTGCGGTAAATCTCGTCCTTATCAATACCTTTCGACAACAGTTCGCTGATGATGAAATAGATTTCCCGATTATTGGAATTATAGGTGAACCCGCCGGTATCGGTCATCATGCCCGTATAGATACATTCCGCACCTTCCCTTGAAATGTCACTGAAATAGCCCATACGGCAAATCAGGCGGAAAACCAGTTCCGAAGTGGAAGATATCTCCGGATGGGAGATGATAATCTTGCAGAAATCCTCCGGATGGAGATGATGGTCTATCAGTATTTTTCTTGCCGGGGATGCAAGAACAGCGTCACCCATGGCATCTATACGATGGATAGCATTAAAATCCAGACAACAAATGACATCCGCCTCGGCAATCAGCTTGTCGGCAAACTCCTTGTAGCGGTCGTACAGAAGGATGTCCTTGCTCCCGGGCATCCATTTCAAGAAGTCGGGGAAAGCGTTCGGCACAATAACATTCGCCGTCTTTCCCTGCGAGCTGAAGAAGTGCCACAAGCCCAGAGAAGAGCCGATGGCGTCCCCGTCGGGGCCCACATGCGAAACGATTACTATCTTGTCTGCACGGTCAAACCATTTGGTGAAATGGTCTATCTTGGATTGTTCTATTACTTTGGTCAACATATATTTATTTACTATTTGACGATTGACTATTTACTATTTGGCATTTATAACAAATTGAAGGGGCAAAAGTACAAAAAGTTTGTGATTTATAACAATATGCGGTAAGAACCTTTTTGAGAAAGAAGAAGATAAGGAATACCTAAGCGAACGCAATCATTGGCAATCTTATTCTGATAATAGTCTGAAAGAGAAGCGTCAAGTACCACCATCCCTATGGAAAAGAGCGAAGTAAGTTCCTCTATCCCACCTTGATACCCCTTGGAAACATACAGATAATCAACTGAAAGGGGACGGGAAGAGTTCTTGTTTCTCCAACGGTTGTCGGAAAGAAGACAGATGCGCTTACCGGCGTAAGAGACAATCTGGTCGCGCATGGATAAGCCGGGAGTTGTATAATCTCCGGCAACCAGTCGGGGAGTCTCCAGACGCAGGCGATTCCAATGCGGAGAAAGGGCACGGCACAAACGCGGCATATCCGGCAAGCTATCGGCACATGCCAACCAAGAATGACAGTTGTCTGCCATACAATGGACAACGGGACAACCTCTCACACTATAAAAAGCAATCCCCTGCCGGGGAGCATTGGACATGATGGAAAGGGAATGCCAGGAAACCACTGCCAACAATGCCAGCAACGCAAAGCAGACTCTACGTACCGTAAGGCGTAGAAAGCCATAATATGCCATCCCCAAGAACAGATAGACGAGCAAAACGCCCCATATATCCAACCAAATATTATCGACAGCAGCGCCGGGAAGATGCTCTATCCAGCGAAGCACTTCATTCTGGACATGTACCAATGCCTCTACTACCCTTGCAAACAGATGTTGTACAAAAGGCAGCGGCGTAAGCATCAACAGAAAGACCGCCGAATACAGAACGAGTGACACCATGGGAATTACCCAAAGATTAGTCAACAGAAAATGAGTGGATAAACGGGAGAAATAGACAATGACCAAAGGGGCCGTACCCAGCTGAGCTGCCACAGACACTGTCATAAGTCCCCACAAATATCGCAGGAAACAATTGTCAACCTTCCAAAGGGCATACAACTTAGGCTGTACAAGTACAATAGCTGTAACCGCCGAGAATGACAACTGAAAACCGACATCAAACAACCAGGCCGGCTTGCACAGCAGCATCAGGAAAGCAGTTGCCGCCAGCGTATTCAGAGTCAGCGGCTTTTCCGGCTGCAAACCGGCAAACGCCAACAAAGAGAACATGACAACCGACCGCACCACCGAGGAGGACAATCCCGTGAAAAAAGCAAAACTCACCAAGAAAAGGACCAGAAGCAAAAGCAACAAAGGTTTCAACCGCCGCCATCGCCTCCACAAAGGACGAAGTACAAACAAGAGCAAAGCATACAGAAAACCTATGTGCAACCCCGAAAGTGCCAGTACATGGCTGGCTCCCGAAACGGAGTAGGTCTCCACAATATCATCACTCAGTTCCTCTTTATCCCCCACTGTCAACGCAGAAAGCACTACCAATTCATCAGCTTCAAAGCCCAAACTCCGGTATAAGCCAACCACTTTCGCCCTATAATCCAGTGCCACCTGGCTGACAGTGCGAGAGGCATCATGCCCCGTCTTCCGCCAATGTCCGTCAGCCACGTAGGCCGTGCCGCTATAACCTTTCCGCCTCAGGTAGCGGGCATAGTCAAACTCGTCGGGATTACCATTGTTTGCCGGAGGAACAAGCCGGGTAGATACCAGCAACTCATCACCACTGCGCAAAGTGGCCGTAGCAGAATCTTTCGGAAAATAAGCTAGAAAAAGATGATTCCGGGGGCAACCCGTAACTGCATCCTGCTCTACCTCTCCCAGCAGGACAACCCTGCACAATATGCTGCGCTCCCTCTCTTCGGGATGCTCGCGGATACAAACCCTATAAACAGCAGGTTTGCCCGAAAAGGGAAATGCCGTCTTTCCCTGCTGCCAACTCATCAAGCAGAACCCCGTACCACCCAAGAAAAGGTATACCGCCGCTCCATACACCCATCCGGTATGCTTGTATCTACCTATAATAAAAAGAAAAAGCAGAAAACCTGCCACATACTCCCATGCAGAAAGCACGTGTGGAAACGCATCTCCACACAAAATACCAACTACCAACGGCATCAACAGTCGAAGGAAAGGATGCCGTTGCCAGCTGTCGATTATCAATCCAGAAGACGGATTACAGATTCCTTAATGCACGGATGGCCTCCTTCGGATCGGGAGCCGAGAAAACGGCATTGCCTGCCACCAGTACATCTGCTCCAGCTTCTACCAGACGCGAACCGGTTTCCAAGTTTACGCCACCGTCCACTTCTATCAAGGCCTGCGAACCGGTAACCGTAATCAATTCACGCAACTCGCGCACTTTATCAAGAGAATGCTCTATGAACTTTTGTCCGCCGAAGCCAGGATTTACGCTCATGATCAGCACCATGTATACATCATTAATAATATCCTTCAACAAGGACACGGGAGTTGCCGGATTAATCGTTACTGCCGGCTGCATCCCTGCTTCGCGAATTTGCTGCACCACGCGGTGCAGATGCGGACAAGCCTCATAATGCACATTCATGACATGGGCTCCCAGAGCCTTCACCTCCGGAATAAACTTCTCCGGCTGTACAATCATCAGATGCACATCCAAAGGTTTCTGCGACAGTTTTGCCACATACTTCAGTACCGGGAATCCGAAAGAAATATTGGGGACAAACACACCGTCCATGATGTCGATATGTACCCACTCCGCCTCACTTTCGTTAATCATTTCAATGTCCCGTGCCAGATAACCGAAATCGGCAGAGAGAATAGAAGGGGATATGATTGGTTTCATAATGCTGTATTCTAAAGTTTACGAACTTTGTGATGTACAAATATAGATAAAAGATTTAAGTCGGCCTAACATTGGAAGTCAAAACTCTCACTGCAAACTTACTGCATACCTTTTGCAGCGTCACTGCAAACGTGTTACAGTGCTACTGCAAAGCAGTTGCAGTCACACTGCATATTAGTTGCAGCAACACTGCATATTAGTTGCAGTGACGCTGCAAAACAAATGCAGTAGTTTTGCAGTAGGAAGTTGATGAATGACAATCAGTTATTTCATCACACATTCTTCCGTCAACCGGAAGCCGCGCAGCAGTTCATCCGTCTTCAGTCTCTTCTTGCCTGGAAGCTGGAGGGAGCGGATGCCGACAAAGCCATCTTCGGCAGCAACGCGGATATAGTTTTTCCCGTCTGTCTGCAAGGTTCCGGGAGCCAGTTGATGGGATTCCCCTATCTTCTCCGTCTCGAAGATTTTTACTACAATAGATTCTCCACTGGGCTGGACCAACTCCGTCCAAGCGGCAGGATAGGGAGAAAGGCCGCGTACAAAATCGTAAATACGCTTCACCGGACGGTTCCAGTCAATACGACAAGTATCTTTGAAGATTTTCGGTGCCGGACGCAGTTCACCCACTACGGCCATTTCTTCTTGAGGAATACTTTTCACCGTACCGGCAAGAATGGCATCAACAGTCTCTACCACCAGGCGACCGCCCAACAGCATCAGTTTGTCATGAACGATACCCACGTCGTCCGTATCGGCAATGGGTACCCGTACCTGCTGAATAACCTCACCGGTATCAATCTCATGTTTCAGGAAGAAAGTGGTGATGCCCGTTTCCGTATCACCATTAATCACCGCCCAGTTGATGGGAGCTGCGCCGCGATACTGCGGAAGCAGGGAAGCATGCAGGTTGAAGGTGCCCAATCGCGGCATGTTCCATACCACCTCCGGCAACATGCGGAAAGCAACGACTATCTGCAAATCGGCCTTCCATGCACGCAACGCCTCCACAAAAACCTCATCCTTCAACTTCTCCGGCTGAAGAAGCGGAAGATTATGTTCCAGTGCATACTGTTTCACCGGAGAGAATTGGAGCTTATGCCCCCGTCCGGCAGGCTTGTCCGGCATCGTAATGACACCCACCACATTGTAACCTCCTTCTACCAGACAACGAAGAGCCTCCACCGCAAAATCGGGAGTACCCATATATACAATCCTCAAATTCTTCTTTTCCACCATTTCATTTACAATTTACTCCATTTACTATTTACCATGTACAATTTGCGAGGCTACTCATGTACTATTTACCATGTACAATGTACACAGCACTCCGAATGGCAAATTGTACATTGTAAATGGTAAATTGTACATGTCCTCAGTCCTCTGAAAAATGTACCAACACTTCACGATACGAGTTGAATATCTTCGACTTGGACACGAATCCCAAGTATTTGTTTTCCGCATCCACCACCGGCAGATTCCACGCCTTCGTATCATCAAAGGTACGCATCACCTGCTCCATACTGTCCGTATCATACAGACGTGCCGGAGCCGAAGTCATCAGTTTTCCCACTGTAAAGCGATGATATAACTCCTGACGGAACATAATGTTCCGGATATCGTCCAACAAAACAATGCCAATCAGTACTCCTTCCTTATCGGCCACGGGAAAGACATTACGATGCGAAGCAGAAATGGCCTTTACCAGTTCACCCAAATCCATTTCGGGATGCACGGTCACAAAATCCTTTTCCACCACATTCTCCATCTTCATCAGGGTAAGGATGGCCTTGTCCTTATGGTGCGTCAGCAACTCTCCTTTCTTTGCCAAACGCATGGAGTAAATACTGTGAGGTTCGAACATGATAATGGTAAGATAAGAGCTGACGGAAACAATCATCAGCGGCAGGAACAAGTCGTATCCTCCCGTAAGTTCGGCAATGAGAAACACGCCGGTCAGCGGAGCATGCATGACCCCACTCATAACCCCCGCCATTCCCAGTAAGGCAAAATTCTTTTCGGGCAGATAAGCCGTCATCTCTATTTCATTGCTGAAATGTGAAAAGACAAAACCGGCAATACACCCCAAATACAATGAAGGTGCGAAGATACCGCCGCAACCGCCACCGCCATTCGTGGCACTCGAGGCAAAAACCTTGAACAGAATAATCAGTATGAGGTATATCAGCAACAGATTGCCGTGCCCGTAGAAGAAGGAATTATTCATCACCGTGTCCCATTCGGCATTACTCACTCCATTCAGCAATAATTCTATCGTATCGTAACCTTCGCCATACAACGGTGGGAAAAGGAATATCAGGATACTCAGCATGGCACCGCCCATTATCAGCTTCTTATAGGGAGTTCTCAACCTTCCGAACACGCCTTCCACAGAGTTCATGGCGCGGGTGAAATAAAGGGAAACCAATCCACAGAAGACGCCCAACATAATGACATACGGAATACGCTCCAATTCGAAAGCTTGGTCCAAATGGAATTTGAACATGGCGTCCGTACCCGTCACGATATAGGAAACAGTTGCAGCCGTCACCGCGGATATCAGCAACGGCAACAAGGAAGACATTGTCAAATCTATCATCAGTACCTCCAGCGTAAATACCAAACCGGCAATTGGTGCCTTGAAAATGCCTGCAACCGCACCAGCAGCACCACATCCCACCAACAGCATCAGCGTACGATGCTCCATCTTGAATATATTTCCCAGATTAGAACCGATAGCCGAACCCGTCAACACAATAGGCGCCTCCGCCCCGACCGAACCACCGAAACCGATGGTAATGGAACTGGCTATGATGGACGACCAAGTGTTATGTCGTTTGATACGTCCCTGTCGCCGCGAGATGGCATACAAGATTTTCGTAACACCATGACTGATGTCGTCCTTCACCACGTAACGGACAAACAGTCCGGTCAGGAAGATACCCACTACCGGATAAACCAGATAAAGATAGTTGGCCTCCGTCGCATTGAAATTGTCCGTCAGGAAGTTCTGTATCCAGTGTATGATGCCTTTCAGTATCAGTGCGGCGAACGCCGTAAAAATACCCACAAGAAAACTGAGAATCAGTATGAATTGCTTCTCCTTGATATTCTTTTCGCGCCAAATGATGAAGCGCTGCAACAAACTCCTCTTATCCTCTGCCATTTTTTCCTTTTATTCGCGAATAATCTTGATGACTCCGCCCTTGCCCAACTTAATGATGCTGGACGGTTTCGGGCGTCCCGTTTCCTCTTGGCGGTATCCTACTATATAATCTACCGCAGACTTGATGTCTTCACTTATTTCACTGAAGTTGCCGGGAGACGGTTGCCCGCTGACATTGGCAGAAGTAGAGACTATCGCCTTACGGAACTGCTGGCAAAGCCGCTTTGAAAATGCCTCACTGGTGACGCGGATACCCACACTACCATCTTCGGCAAGCAAATTAGGAGCCAGATTACGCGCTCCGGAATAAATTATGGTAAGAGGCTTGTCAGCCAGTTCTATCAAATCCCAGGCAACCTCTGGAACATCCTGCACATAGAAATCCACCTTTACCGGGGAATCTACCAATACCAGCATCGCCTTACTGTCAGAGCGTCGCTTGATTTCATATACACGGCGCACCGCTTCTTCATTGGTAGCGTCACAACCTATGCCCCAAATCGTATCTGTCGGATACAAAATTACCCCGCCTTCGCTCATCACCTGGCAGGCTTTTTTAATGTCTTCTATCATTTCTTGATATATAAGTTCACGGATTAACATGCAAAAATAGTATTTTTGCAGCGATTATAAATAAAGTTTAAGAGAAAACAATGGAAGAAATTCAATTTAACCACACCCTGCCCATACAACTACGCTTCAATGACGTCGACAAATTCGGCCATGTAAACAACACTGTTTACTTTTCTTTTTATGATTTAGGAAAAACGGAATATTTCGCTTCCGTATGCCCGGATGTAGATTGGGAAAAGGATGGCATCGTTGTCGTCCATATTGAAGCAAATTTCCTTGCGCAGATTTATGGTTCGGACCATATTGCCGTGCAAACTGCCGTTACTGAAATAGGAACCAAGAGTTTCCATCTGGCACAGCGTGTCATCGATACGGAAACCCAAGAAGTAAAATGCGTTTGTACTTCCGTCATGGTAGCCTTCGACCTCGCCAAACACGAATCCAAACCACTGGAAGAAGAGTGGATTGAAGCAATCTGCAAATATGAGGGAAAAGATTTGAAGAAAAAGAAATAAAATCCTATATTTGTCAATTAAGCTAACATTTGTATAAGTAACAATCTGTTACATTTAGTCAACTGCTATGATTCGATTGATATTATTGACCGATTTTACAGAGTCCTTTTCGTACAATCTGCTAAAGGGGGTATTGGCCTATTCCAAAAGCCATGAACCATGGGTAGTATGCCGTATGCCACCCTCCTACAAAAACAGTCATGGTATAGAAGGAGTCTTAAAATGGGCAAAGACATGGCATGCAGATGCAATCATCGGCAGATTTGACAATGATGACAATGTGGAGCTATTCCGTGAAAACGGAATTATCGCGTTGGCCCAGGATTATAAATCAAGGTTCAGCAATATTCCAAACATCACCGGCGATTACCGCAAGACCGGCAGAATGGCAGCAGAGTTTTTTCTGAGTAAAGGCTTTCAGAACTTCGCATTCTACGGTTATCGCGATACGGTATGGTCACAAGAACGTTGCGAGGGTTTCTATGAATGTATAGCAGCCCAAGGGTTTGGAAACAATTTCTATTCTTATCAAGATCAATCACTTGATGACTTATGGTTTTATGAGGCACCACCTCTGCTCAATTGGTTAAAGTCATTGCCGCAACCTACGGCACTCATGGCTTGCGATGACAATCAAGGTAACCGCATTACGGAAATCTGTAAAGTCAACAACATCAGAGTGCCCGACAAGATAGCAATATTAGGAGTCGACAATGATGAGATTATATGCAATCTTTCAGACCCTCCCCTATCCAGTATCAGCCAAAACATTGTAAGAGGCGGATTTGAGGCAGCCGCCCTCATAGAACATCTATTGAATGATGAGGAGGCCACTTATCGGGACGTAGTGCTCCAACCAGTTAATATCATCAACCGGCTTTCGACCGACTTCTATTCTACCACCGATGCCCATATCCAAACCGCTCTGAAATATATCCATCAGAATATAACGGCTGATATCACTGTATCGGATATAGTGAAACAAGTACCATTATCACGCCGTTTATTGGAGATTCGTTTCAAGCAAGTCACCCAGCAGTCCATCCACAAATATATCTTCAACCTTAGGATGGAACGCTTTGCCCAATTGCTGTTGGCCAGTGATGCTCCGATTGCAGATGTGGCGGAACAAGTCGGAATAAATAACCTGAAGAACTTGTCCCGCCAATTCAAAGCTTTGAAGAAAGTTTCCCCCAATGAATATCGGAAAGAGTACCAGACAAAGAGTTACCAGCGCTGATTTAATCCGGTACAAACAACATGGTATCAGGTAACACGGTTTCCAGAACATTCCGTCCCGAATACCCGACTTCCAATTCCTGGCCCATGTAATCTTCGAAATACAGCAGGTGCAACTCGTGGTACCCTGCTTCGAGAGCGACTTTCCCTTCGGCACGGCGTCCGCTGTGTCCGCCGTCGTTATCAACAATCAATTTACCGTCTATGTATAGTTTAGAACCATCATCGGAAAAAGTATAGAAACGGTATACTCCCCTTTCTGGAATTTTCACCAACGTACGGAAATCATAAGCAAAATGATCAGGGACGGCTGCTTCTTCAATCGAGAAGTTCTTCATCACCCCTTCCTTCACTTTATTGCAGGCGGCAATATCGGCAACACGCTTACATTTGCCTTCATAATAGGTATATGCCACGCCCTGCTTCTTGGGAGAAGTTCCCGTAGCCGGCAAATAAGCCATACTCTGCTCTTCATCCGAATTCAGACCTGAAGGGTAATAGTAGGCAGCCTCCCTTCCCGAAGGAGTAGAAATCCATGTATCAAATTTGAATTGGTCTTCGTACAGTTCAATGATACGGGCTCCTCTCGTCAACTCTCCATACGCATCCGCACCGGTCACCCGTCCGTATCCCAATGCAATACCTTTATCTATTCCTATAAAATCGTTATCATGGTCATGTCCTACAAATACTCCCATTACATCCCTCATGTCAAGGAAGGAAGCAAACATACCGGAATTGATATTAGCAGAGGCAACTCCACCTTCTTTGTCATTGCCATAAGTTTTCCCGTCACCTCTGATTTCGTTGTATTCAATCAGCGGAATATGGAAGAAGGCCAAAGCAGGAACGGGATTACCACCGTTCTTCTCTGCAAAGTGTTTACTTTGCTTTCTGTACCATTCTATTTGGTCGAAATGAATCCAGTCGTAAGCACCATAGATTTTATTAGGCTGATAGTCGTTGGAATCCATGCAATAGAGCAATGCCTCTACCTGGTCCTTCTTCTCCGGACTATAAACAGGAATCACACAATTACCACATCCCATAATATCTTCAGGGCCTTTTGCCCCCACATAGTAGGGAGACTTCAAGAGGAAATCATAGATTTCATTGCGCGTCAAGTATTCTGCATCATGGTTTCCCATCATCACCACAAAAGGCATCTTGGCCTCATTGAAAATATCCACTACACTTTTCCATCCATCCATAGCAGGGTCATCGGTCACCACATCCCCACTCAGTATAGCAATGTCCGGATGTTCGGCTGCCAGGACAGCACGGATAGCAGCTGCCGTTTCGGCACACTTTGCAGAACCTGGCATCCAGTGCAAATCTGTAAACTGTGCTACTACAAACTTGCCATCCTTAAAAAAGAATTGCTTCTGCGCAAAAGCCGTTACCGGCATACAGCCCAACAGTACAACTAAAAGAACAACTATTTTCTTCATAATTTCTTGAGATTAATATATTTCTATTTCATCTATTGCCAACTCACTCTGCAACCCTTCATGAAAATATCCTTTCGGGCACAAGCCACCACTCAATAATTCCAAGCGGACAAATGCAGCTTCCGTTTCGGCAAATGAAAGAGATACCGGAAAACGGGTGCCTTCCGTCAAGGTAAAATCATAAGTCAGCCGTTTAGTGCCCACCGGAATAAAAGTCTGACCATCCATTGACACAGAGACCCCCATCGCTCTTGCCGGCCATATCCCATTTACCGGCCTCCATAAAGAAGAAAAGGCAACTTCCTTGACTTTTTGAGGTTTCTTCAGTTCCACTACAATCTGTACAGTATCCTGGTAGAAGCTAATCCAGCGACGCATGTCGCGGGCATAGCCACGTCGTCCATCAGTCAGTCCGAAGCCTTTATTCAAGTGCTCCCATCCTGCTTCAGGATTACAAGTATAGTCACATCCGGTTGCCTTGTTTACAGCAAAACTCTTGCAGGTCACTTTTCCTAGCGGCTTACCGTCTCTGTAAACTGCCGAATAAACAGTTGCATCCTCGTCCAACGGTATCGGAGTCTCATAAAGGGAAGATGAAGTGTTGACCGTTGAATCATTTACCGCATAGTAAATATCGGCATCCGGACAGAAGGTGTTCAAAGTCACCTCATAAGTCTGCTGCGACTTGTTCCACGCACCAGTCTGATTGACTTCATAGAAGTTGCGGCAAGCATTCACTCCGCAATAATCCAATCGTTCAAACTCCTTATCCAGCCTACGGGCAAACGACTCGAAGTCCTTATGTTCCGGCTGTGTCCATTGCACCTCTGACATAGCCAGCAAACGAGGGAAAGCCATATATTCAAAATACTCGGGAGTCTGTATGTACTCTCCCCAGATATTGGCTTGTACACCTATTATATAAGCTTGTTCTTCCGGAGTCAGTTCAGCAGGAAGCGGGTTATAATTGTACACCGTATCCAGCGGAAGAAAACCGCCGATAGCCAACGGGGCAAATTCCGGACTTTCCTGGTAGTAATCCAAATAACACTTTTTGCCGGGTGTCATAATGACTTTATGCCGTTGGTGAGCCGCTTCGATACCTCCTTTTTCGCCACGCCATGACATGACGGTAGCATTAGGAGCAAGCCCTCCTTCCAGAATCTCATCCCACCCGATGATGTCACGCCCTTTACTGTTCACAAATTGCTCAATCCGATGGATAAACCAACTTTGCAGAGCTTCTTCGTTGGGCAGACCTTCCCGCTTCATCAAATGCTGGCAATGGGCACACTTCTTCCATGCTTTCTTGGGGCACTCATCTCCACCAATGTGGATATAATGGCTGGGGAAGAGTTCCATAACTTCGGTCAGCACATTTTGTAAGAATTCAAATGTATGCTCTTTGGGGCAATAGACCTCATCAAAAACATCAAAATAATCACGCACCACATAAGTCTTTCTCAGTCCGCAAGAAAGTTCCGGATAGGAAGCCAGTGCTGCGGATGCATGTCCCGGCATTTCAATTTCGGGAATGACCGTAATGAAACGGTCGGATGCATACTTCACAATTTCCTTTATTTCTTCCTGCGTATAATAACCTCTCTTTTCTTTTCCATCGTAACGCCGTGGAAAATAATAATCAGAGTGTCCTATCTGAGTCTGTTTACGATAAGAACCTATTTCAGTCAGTTTCGGGTATTTCTTTATTTCTATTCTCCATCCTTGGTCATCTGTCAGATGAAAATGGAATTTATTCAATTTATAGAATGCCATCAAATCAAGAAACTTCAGCACTTCCTCTTTTGGCAGAAAATTACGTCCTACATCCATCATAGCCCCACGATGAGGAAAACGGGGAGCATCCGTAATGCTGACAGCAGGAATCCTAATCTTTCCTTCGTATTTCCGGTCACCATCATAAATGGCTGCCGGCATGAGTTGCAGCAAAGACTGGACACCATAAAAAAATCCTGCGGCAGTTTCATTGGAAGATATATTTATCCTATCGGAAGAAACCTCCAATGTATAGGCCTCATCGGGCAAGGAATTATCTATGGATAAGCAAATATCGGCCTTTCCCGTTTCCGAAATACCCTTCAGCGTTACAGAAGTGTTTTTCAACGCATCCTCCAAATAATGAAAAACTTTCATCGCGGCTTCCCCGGAAGGGACAGCCACTGTTTTTTCCCCTTGCAGGACATACACTCCCTGCATTGGAGCAAGTTCATTCGGCATGGGTATAATACCATAGTTTGTCGCTACATCATCAGCCACTCTCCCACAAGAGAGAAAAATGAATAACATAGCCAGTAACCAATATCTTATCTTCATAGTATTTGGGATAATAAGTTGGGATATTCCTTGATTGTCTTCAATATCAGTTCACCGAACAAAGTATTTGTCCAGGCAAACCAGGAACGAGTAAAGTCCGCGGCATCCTCCGAATGGAAAGACTCATGCATAAAGCCCGTCCCTCCGTCCGTATCACGAAGTTGCTTCAGACAAGCACGTATTTCTTCGGAATCATCCGTTGTAAAAGCCTTCATAATGATGCTCATCGGCCAGATATAATTCAATCCCACATGAGGACCTCCTACCCCTTCGCCGGCTTTTCCTTTAAAGAAATAAGGATTATTGTCACTCCATATCATTTTGCGGGTACTCTGGTAAATCGCATCTTTAAAAGAGCAATAACCCAGATAAGGCGCAGCCAGCAAACTGGGTACATTGGCATCGTCCATACAAAGCGCGTTACCAAAACCGTCGACCTCAAAAGCATAAATACGTCCACAAACCGGATGATTGAAAGTACCATACCTGCGGATAGCTGCATCCACTTCATCTGCCAGTGCTATACATTTGCCAGAGAAGTCCTTGTTTCCATAAACTTTATCCTCTATCTCGGCCAATTGGCGCAATGACACAACTGCAAACATATTAGAAGGAATCAGAAAACCGTATTGTGTAGCATCATCTGACGGACGGAAAGAAGAAACGATTAAGCCGACCGGCTTTACCGGTGCTCCCCATCCGTTGTTAATCTGCGAATCTGTAGGGCGGTCGCAATCGCGCGTAAAGCTATAAGGTCCTAAGCCTTGTTTCCTCTGTTGCTCTTTAAAGGTCTTGACCACCAGCAGCATCGCTTTATGCCAATTTTCATCGAACACAGACGTGTCTTCCGTGTATTGCCAATAATGATAGGCCAAACGAATGGGATAGCACAAAGAATCTATCTCCCATTTGCGTTCATGCAGTTCCTTAACCATATGTTGTGTATGGTCGGTTTCCCAATAGCTGCCCAACGGCCCGTCGTTGAAGGCATTGGCATACGGGTCTATCAAGATACATTCAGTCTGTCTGTTGACAAGTCCTGCCACCATCAGCTGCAAGTCCCTATCTTTCTTCATCAACGGCAGATAGGGCCATACTTGCGCTGAAGAGTCGCGCAGCCACATGGCATCTATATCACCTGTAATGACGAAAGTATCCGGTCTGCCATTCTTCACTCTATATCTGACAGTAGTGTCAAGCGTATTGGGAAAACAGTTCTCGAACATCCAGCGCAACTTCTCGTCCTTTATTTTAGGCTTTGCTTCTTCAATGGCAGCATCTACTGCCTTCGAAATGAAGCTCCTTTTGCTTGCAGAAGGACGCAACGAAACATATCTCTGGCTCAAAGTCCCGGATGAAGATAATACGGAAGCGGGCTGAAAGGTCATTGCAGCCAAGGCAAGCCCGCCAGTCTTCAGAAATTGGCGTCTTGACATATTGTTTTTCATGATTGATGTCTTCTTTAATAGGTATGCTTACCGGATGTCACATTTATCTTTTTCTCTTTTTCACCATAGAGTAGACACAGTTCAAAATCGATATTGGAATCTACTGTAATACGAGGTTCATCACTTGCCGAACGGCGTGCCTCAGCTTTTAAGGAAATAAGCCCTTCGGGACCAAAAGGATAACGTTCTATGCCGTTAGTCTCCGTCAAATTCATATCCCAGATAATCTGCTTTTTGGCATAATCTCCCCGAATACCGATAATAAATTCTATCAATTCGGCAATAGGAGGAAGTCCTGCCCAACCTACAAAATTATCCCTTGCCATAAATCCCGGCTCAGCACTTTCCGGAGCATAATATTCCCAAAAAGTTCCAGTCTTCTTATAGACCTCAAACACCTGGGCATAATGATTCAAACAAATCTCCCGTGCCAGTTTACCATAACCTTTCTGCACAAGGCCCTGCATCACCATGTAATTAGTTCCCGGCCATACGCCACCCTGCCAATAACGGCCATTCTCCTTGTACTTGGGATTATCGGCAGACAAAGAAGGAATACGGTGTTTCCGGTTGAATGTGGCAGGATTATCCAATTCCTTCACCATACGATCCAACTGTACAGAATCCAATACATCAGTAAACAGAGCCCAATAGGCACCTATTCCCTTGGTTGTACAGAGAGTACCGTCAGCATACTGGTCATAAAGGAAACCGGTCTTTTCATCCCAAAGATTGTCATGGATATATTTTCCCAGCATTTTGGCTTCGTCTTCAAACTCTTCTATCTCTTGCCAACGTTCCAGATAAAAGCCCATCTCAAGTAGTAAATTGGCAGTAAATAATTGCTGTAGGTTTGTATCCAACCAAATCATATGCCCGTGACTGTAGATAGGGCTGTATTCTGACGGAACACGGGGCATATTATCCATGCCGGTTCCCCATCCGCTTGACCAGTAGGTTCCATTTCTCCAAGTATGGTTCAATTTCAACCACTTATAATAAGCACAAAGTACCGGAAATATCTTGTGCAGGCGTTCCGTATCACCAAACTGATGGAAATAGACCATCTCACACCAAGGCATCAAATTCGGTCCGGTACTGACTGGATCATAGCGTTCAAAGCAATCGGCACCATCCGCCTTTATTTCACGGCAAATGAAACCGTCGGGATGCTGCTTGGCGTAAAAGTTGTTCAGCGTATTTTGGAAAGGAAAGAAACGGGTACCATAGCGGGCAAACATCAGAATGAAAGAGGAATCCCACATAAAGATATTACCATTATAAGCTGTATCCAAATAGCTTGAGACAAAACCCGAACCTGCTTGAGGAGCACGAATATTGCCGATAGCTATTTCCCATGCCTTCCAATACATTTCAAGTTCCTTGTCATGTCCACCCCAAATGGGATTGGGAAGAATCTGCCGGGCTTCTTCGAAGCTTTTCGGCACAATCGTCTCAGGTTTTGCCACACGATATTCGTTTTCAGTGACCAACGGTTCCTTTACATACGTATTTTTATAAGGCAAATGATACTTTTCATCATTGCCACAGCTCTGAGCTTTCAGCAAAGGGAGAGTGGAAAAAGAAAGTAATCCTAGCAATAAAATGTGTTTCAACATAGGGAATAGTTATTTTTTAATTACAAATTGAGCAGTTTTTTTATCTTGTCAAAGATAGCAGTATTTTCAAAAATCCCTGTAAACTCCTCTGCACCGGGACCAAAAGCATACACTGGTACCATTACACCACTATGACCGCCAGTAGAGAACTTACATACGATTCTGCCTTCTGCCAAATCTCCATCAACCAACGTAAGTCCACCGGTCTCATGGTCTGCAGTAACTACTACCAATGTTTCTCCATCCTTGGCAGCCCATTCATAAATGGCACCGATAGTACGGTCAAAGTCATGTGTTTCCTGCATCAGCAAATCAATGTCGTTGAAGTGTCCGTAGTCGTCCAGCTGCGACCCTTCTATCATCATAAAGAAGCCGTTTTTATTTTGGTCCAGCAATTCGATGCCTTTCAATGAAGCACGTGCCAAAAGGTCGCCACGTTCAGCAGGAAGAGGAGTATCGACGGGATAAGGTACGGCAAATACCTTACTACTCTTTATGCCAGCCAATTCATCCCAACTACGAGGAGTCTGAAATCCTTTGTCACGTAGTTCCTTAAACAAATTGCGTCCATCTTCACGATTTTCGAAAAGCTTGGCACCTCCACCGAATACATAATCGGCACTGCAATTAACGTAATCTGCTACGATTTCAGCTTCCGCATCCCTATCCTTGTTGTGGCAACAGAAGTCAGCAGGAGTGGCATCCCACAGACGGCAGGTCACCGCTATACCGGTAGATTTACCTTTAGCAGCAGCCAGGTCTACCAATGATTTCAAAGGACGTCCTTCGGTATCTACACCCACAGAATGATAGTTGGTCTTCTGCCCCGTAGCTATGGCTGTTCCACCCGCTCCCGAGTCTGTAATCAACTTGTTGGCACAATAGGTTTTAGACAAGCCTACTACCTGGCAATTATCCAAAAACAACTTGCCTCGATTGGCTGTCCAAGCAGAATATACGTGCATAAGGCTCATGCCATCACCAATCATCAAGATGACATTCTTTACCTTCTTGCCTTGGGGAGGGGTAATCTTTGTCACCTCATAGGGTTGTTCTAAGACATAGGTCTGTTCTTTATCACGGCGGCTTTGTGCCGATAACTCTACCGGCAGTAGCAGGACTGCCAAGAGTGTTATGATACATATTCTTGTTATCTTATTCATAATAATCATTTTATTATTCAACCGTTACTAAGATAGGAGCATGGTCGGAGAGGAAAACATTATTCTCTGTTTCAGCCAACACACCATACCTCAAAACTTTCAGTCCATTACGTACAAATACGTAATCAATCAGCGGACGTTTATCGTAAGGAATCCTTCCGAAATCATGGAAACTCCATGCCGGACCATAAACAATTGCCGATGCCTGACGCGCGTCTGTCAAGTGTTCCGGGTTGGAAGGGTCAGTCACGTGTTTGATGACATCCGATTCCGGACTAGCATTAAAGTCGCCCGTTACTACTACGGGTAAGTTACCACTCAACTCATTTACTTTATCCAGCATAAGGCTTATGCCTTCACGACGTGCAGCAACACCTACATGATCCAAGTGGGTATTCAACGCGAAGAGCTCCTTACCACTTACTTTATCTTGCAGTTTTGCCCATGAAGCGATACGTTCACAAGCTCCATCCCAGCCCTTGGAACCGGCAACTTCAGGAGTCTCGCTCAACCAGAAATAACCGGAATCCAGCAAGTTGAAACGTTCTTTCTTATACCAGAGTGCACTATATTCACCCTTTTCCTTTCCGTCTTCACGGCCTACACCGATGACTCCATATTCCGGCAAACGTTGTTTAAGGTCTTCCAACTGATTATGAAGTACTTCTTGCGTACCCAATATGTCGACATCATAAAAGCGAATGGCGTTGGCCGCACGCTCCTTGCGATACTCCCAATTATCCAGACTGTCTTCCGGATTGTCATAACGAATATTGAAACTCATGACATTAACGGGCTCTGGTGCAGATGCCTGCTGCTTCACCTGTCCGCATGATGCAGCGAACAAAGGTAAAAATAACAAAAATAACTTTCTCATAGCATATATATTAAACTATTATTTCACAAATAAAGCCAATGCAGGAATGGGTACCAACTTCTCGGCAGAAGGCAGTTTCCAAGCCCAGCTTAAATGCTCACCTTCATAATCTTCAAAGTAATAGAGCTTGTAAGGATGAAAACCTTTCTTCAGTGCAACCATTCCGGTAGCAGGAATTGCAGCATGGGAACCATCATTGTTGACTACCTGCTCACCGTGAATGTATAAAACACTGCCATCATCCGAACGGGTCTGGAAAGTATAGACTCCATCTTCGGGAACATTTATCAATCCAGAAAAGATATAACCGAAATGATCCTCCTGCTTAGCACCCTTAATAGAAGGTTCGGGCATGACACCAGACTCCAGCAACGGTGACTTCTCTACATCAGCCACTTTCTGGTAAGTGCCTTCAAAGTACTTATAAGATGTACCATTCTGAGTAGGATTTACAGAAAGAGCAGCCTTCAATTCAGCTTTCGTTGCCAATATGGATAATGTTCTGCTTGAGCGGAGACCTTCCTTGAATCCTTTGGCTTTTATTAAAGTGGTCTTGTCCAGTTCAAAAGGCTGCTCGTACAATGCCGACTGCTCTGTGGGCTCGCTGCCATCCAATGTATATCTGATTTCGGCATCCTTGGTTGTTGTGGCCAATGCAACCGTTACCTTATCCATAAACAAGTTCAAATCCTTATCCACATAGGGAATGGAAACGACTTCATCTTTAGTATAGGAATAAGGGGATGCTTCAGAGGAAACACCTCTCTCCATATTCGGCTTGTCAGACAAAGTAAAACGAAGTTCTCCACCTTCCATCAACTGTGCATAAGTAATGAAATTTACATCTATCGGTTGACCGTTCAATTCTACTTTTGTGATATAGACATTCTTCTTTGGATTGTTGGCAAGGATGGTCAAAGTCTTTCCATTTGCCAGATTGACAACCGCTTTCTCAAATAGAGGAGTAGTCAGTGCAAACTCATTGCTTCCTGGACAAACTGAATAAATACCCAAGCTGGATAATATATACCAACCAGACATCTGTCCACAATCTTCATTACCAATGATTCCTTCAGGCGTAGGAGCGTACATTTCATGGAGCAGACGACGTGTTATTTCTTGCGTCTTCCAAGGCTGTCCTACGTAATCGTACAGATAGGCGATATGATGGCTCGGCTCATTGCCATGAACATACTGACCTATCAGTCCGGTAATATCCACTAAATCGCCATGTATATCCGACTCTACAGTAAAGATAGAATCGAGTGCAGTAAAAAACTCTTCCTTACCACCAAACAGTTGTGCCATACCGCTTACATCGTGAGGTACAAAGAAGCGATACTGCCAGGCTGTGGCTTCCGTATAGGCACGACCTACCTCAATAGGATTGAAGGGAGTTTCCCAGTTCCCATCCATCCGCTTGGGGCGGAAGAATTTTGTATTACCATCAAAAACATTGATATAGTTCTGGGAACGTTGAATATACTTTTGATAAATATCATCCTTACCCATTTCCTGAGCCATACGTGCAATACACCAGTCATCATAGGCAAACTCCAGCAAACAAGAGATGGACTCTTTCTTTATATTAGAAGGAATAAAGCCATTCTGAATATAGTAATCGGCTCCCTTTTTGTTCTTTTCAGAAGAAACTACCATAGCTTCCAACGCCTTTTCCGCGTCAAATCCTCTAATACCCTTCATATAAGCATCTGCTATAACGGACACTGCATGATAACCAATCATAGTTCCCGTCTCTCCGGCAGAAAGCGGCCAGATAGGAAGTTCACCCGAAGATTCGTAAATGTCCAAAAAGGAATTTATCATATTATTGACCAAAGTTGTATCAATCAAAGTCATCAACGGATTCCATGCACGGAAAGTATCCCAAAGCGAAAATGTAGAATATTGCACTTTACCTTTTGGCAGTTGCCCAACCTCCATATTATGACGGCGGTACTCACCATTGACATCACTCACGACATTGGGTACAACCATAGAATGATACATGGCTGTATAGAAATTCTTCAAGTCGTCCGTATTGCCGCCTTCTACCGTAATAGCAGAGAGAGCTTGTTCCCAAGCGGAACGGGCAGCACTACGCACGGCATCAAAATCGAAACCTATCACCTCGGTTTCCAAATTCTCACGTGCATTCTTTTCACTGACAATGGATAATCCAACTTTGGCTATAACCGGCTCTCCATTACTATTATCGAAGGACAAGCAAGCCTGCAAATCGGTACCGATCAACTTAACTCCTGCAGAAACCATCTTTTTATTCTGTATAAAGTCTATGGCCTGAAAAGGTTTCGAGAACTGGGCTACAAAATAAACGTACTGATTGTCCGTCCATCCCCTGGTTCTGCGCATACCTGTTATTTCGTTGGCGGCAGTCTGTTCAAGTTCAGCCTCATAAATATATTCGTTATCAAGCAAATGAGTCAAATCTATAATAATAGATGCTTCTTTGCCGGAAGGAAACGTATAGCGGTGCATACCGGCGTGTGCCGTTACCGTCAATTCAGCTTTTATTCCTTCTTCTTTCAGAACAACCGAATAATATCCGGCAGAAGCATCTTCGTCTTTATGGGAAAAAGCCGCCGGCTGGTAAATGTTTTCCGTAGTCAAATCCGGTTTCAGCGTAGTAGGACGAAACAGTATATCCCCAAGATCAATGCATCCGGTCCCACTTAAATGTGTGTGTGAAAAACCTTTTAGAGTCGTATCATCATAATGATACCCTGAACAAGCATCCCAGTTTCCGGCACGCGTGTCAGGACTTAACTGTACCGCCCCGAACGGAACGGTTGCCCCCGGATAAGTATGCCCATGAAAGCCGGTACCGATAAAAGGGTCTACATAGTCTACGGGAGATAGTTCACCGGACGTACAAGAACAGCAAGCCCCAAAAGCAGCAGCTGCACATATAAGAGTTTTTAATTTCATCAGACTGTATATTTGAAGAGCGCTGCAGACTGTCGGGAATGCCGTCTCTCCGTATATTAAAATGATTTTATGAATAGCCTTTGCAAATGAAAGAAAAAGAAGAAATATCTGCAAGGATCAATACCCGAAAATACCAACCCCTGCAGATTAGACCAATGGCAATGAGGTCTATCTATATTTCCAACTTCCTATAAAGGAGATTAATTATAACCCGGATTCTGTTTCAACTGACCATTAGAATTCACAATCTGTTGGTACGGATAAGGGAAAACCATACGGTAGTCCTCATAAACTTTAGATGCTTTACGGAATGCTTCATAAGTATCAATCCTGAAATTCGACTCCGGATTAGAACGTTCTTCATAAATACGTACACGAGGAAGTGCATTCAGCTCTTTCTTTGCTAACGCCTTGATTTCAGCATTGGAAGAACGATGCCAACGTTTCAAATCAAACAAGTGATCAGTAAATTCAAAAGCCAACTCACAACGACGTTCATGATACAATTGTGTCATGGTAGCTGGCGCCGGGGTATCCAAATCCCGTCCACAAGCACGTTTGTGAATACGGTTCAAATCAGTCCATGCCTTATCAGCCTGATTAGTCATCAAGTAAGCTTCCGCACGGAACAACAACATCTCGGCAAAACGGATGACCGGGAAATTAATCCGTGCCGTTGGCCAATCACCGTTGCTATTAATGTAACCGGTAGTGGGGTCCTTGTGTTTGAATGGATCCATATATTTGTTGATCATGAATCCTGCTTCTATATCAGAAGAGGAATAGAAACGGCGAGTCTCTCCAAAGAATTGGAATTCCTGATTGTATTCCAAAATAGAACGAATCAGGCGAGCATTTCCTTCACCGTCCTTGCGCATCTCCTCATAAATATCATAAGAAGGCTTGTTCTGTCCCCAGCCATTATACATTCCCCATCCCTTGTTCTCTAAGACAACGCCGGGAAATTCGGAACCGCCTCCATTGGAACCTCCATTACCGGGAATGGCCCAAATGTATTCTTCATTATAGAAATCGGCAAACTCCGAAGAGAACACTTCATCCAAAGAGCCTGCCAAGTTGCGGCGGTAGGTAGATTCCAAATCATTGACCATGGCAATCACATCTTTCCACTTTTCAGGTTCCCAAGTAGCCCAATAGGCATAAACCTTGGCTTTAAAAGCCACAGCAGCGGCATCATGTGCACGCCCGATATTATCCGCATCATAGTCTTCCAAACGAGGCAAGCGTTCTATAGCCCAGTCCATGTCTTCAATAATCATCCTATAGTTGTCTTCCACTGACTTCTGCTGAGGTGGAATAGAATAATCATAGTCACCTTCAAAATCTTCATAGCGAACAAAAGGCACTCCTTGCTCGGGCAATCCATAACGATAGGCCATCAAAAAGTGTGCCCATCCACGAGTAAAGTAAGCCTCACCCAAGCTTCGTGTTTCTACGGGTGTAAGAGCTGTTTTTTTCTCCTTATCCAATAAACTTTTTATTACCCAATTGGAACGCGCCATCACTTTATAGAGCGTTTCAAAAATACCATTTAACGGAGTAGAGCTGGAAGCATCATTTTTAAAAAGAGCCAAGTCGGTATAGTCACGAGTACGCCCCCATACCACATCGCAAGCAGCTCCCTGCTCCCAAAAAAGTTCACGTCCATAAAGAGCCTCCTGATGGAAGCGTTCGTACAATCCGTCAACGGCATCAATGGCTTGTTGATCGTTCAGGAAATAGGCATTTATAGTAGCATTTCCTTCAGGCTGCACATCTAGAAAATCACTACAAGAGCTTGTCAATAGTGCAGCCGATATAGCTAAAAACAATATATTTTTTTTCATAATCATTTCTATCTTTACGTTATTAATAAGTCAGTTTCACACCTACCGACAATACACGCGATACCGGGTATTTCAAAGCATCCCATCCACCGCATTCAGGATCCATGCCTGAATATCCAGTAAACGTAACCAGATTCTCACCGCTAAAGTAAACAGAAAGACGGCTATTACGTTCGTTCAAATGAGACCATTTGCGGAATACATCGCTCAAATCATAAGATACGGTCAAGTTTTTGAACCGCAAATAGGATGAGTTTTCCAAGAAATAGTCAGATGGACGGGTGAAGTTTTTATTATCATCCAGCTTAGAAAGACGGGGAATGTCCGATCCTTTATTTGTAGGACTCCAAGCATTCAATATTTCAGCAGAACGATTGAAACTACCTTCCACATCGCTCAACAACATGGATTTACCTACATAAAGCGCTTGTGCACCGCCTACACCTTGGAACATGGCACTGATAGAAAGTTTCTTCCATGTAACGCCCAAAGTGAAGGCGAAAGTTGTTTTAGGCATGGCATTACCCATATACTGACGGTCCTCATCACTAATTTCTCCATCACCATTATAATCCACGAATTTCAAATCACCAGCTTGAGCTCCCGGTTGTATCGGTTTCCCATCCTTATTCTTATAATTGGCTGCCTCTTCATCGCTTTGGAAAATACCGTCAGTTTTAATCAGATAGAAAGAGTTCAACGGTTTTCCTTCTGCAGATTGAATCATGTAAGGTAAATTACGGAAAGTCTTGTCACTTGTCCACACCCCCGAAGTACCGTCAGCATTTTTCACACCTATGTCCGAAACCCAGTTCTTCAAATAAGAGAAATTGCCCGATACAAAATATGAAAGGTTTTTATTGATTTTATCACTCCAATTGGCAGAAACTTCAAAACCACGATTACGTACCTCACCCAAGTTTATAAGCTGACGTTTCACACCGATAGTCTGTGGCCATCCCGTAGTACGTGTCTGGATAAGATTGAATGTCCGCTTATCAAAATAATCCATTGACAATGACAGACGGTTATTAAACATCTCCACATCAAGTCCCAAGTCTGTCTGTTCTGAAGTTTCCCAAGTCAAATCAACATTCAAGGCATCCGTCGGAATAAAAACAATATTGCCCCACACCGTATTCGAAGCAACACCATACTGAGCTTGTTCATTCCAACTAGTCTTATCAAGTACCGGTGATTTATAAGCTATAGGTACAGAACTGATGTTACCGATACGTCCCCAAGAGGCACGCACCTTCAGTAAACTGATTAAGTCACTTTTCTTGAAGAACGATTCATTCGAAATCTTCCATCCCAAAGTAAAAGCAGGAAAATCACCATAGTTATTCTCCTTGGGCAGACGACCGGCATAATCACGACGGAAAGAAGCCGTGAGGAAATAACGGTCAGCATATGAATAAGCCAAACGACCAATCAAGGATACATTGGCATCGGGACCGGTCAAATAGTCAGTACCTTTCAAAGATTTGGCATAAGCCAAGTATTGTAGATAAGCAGATTCATCTGCAAGGTCAGTGCCAGTCACCTCCAGCCCACGCGTTTCACTATGATCAGCGGTAGTAGCTAAAAGCACACCTATTGTATGGTCACCGAAAGTATTATCATAGGTCAACGTATTCTCTGTCTTCCAAGCATCAGCACGATAAGTCGTTTCTTGCAAATTATTGCTGAGAACCGGCTTACCTACTTCATCACGAATAGGATTAAATTTCTTAAAGTGATTTGTACGCAGATTATAAGTAAAACGGCTGACAAACTTCAGACCCGGAATCACATTATCAATGTTCAAGCTGGTAGTACTCCACACATCACTCGTCTTGTCATAAACGTTTTCAGCTTCAAGCAAACGAACCGGATTCACCGCATCACCGTGAGCATCAGCAAAGTTACTTCCATACTTTTTGATATATTCAGGATCCTCAGTTGTGGTTCCGCCATAACTCCCATCCAGCGGATTGTAGACAGTAGCACTGGCAGGCATGTAAATTGCCGAGATAATAGGCCCCGTAAAGGCGTCATTATCCGTACTTTTGGTACGTGATGAAGTGTTTTGCCAAGTAAAGTCTTCACTGATACTCACCCATTTGTTCAGTTTCAATTTACTGTTGTAACGTAATGACAAATTCTTTTTGAAAGTATTAATCAGCACACCTTCATCATTATCATAAGCTAAAGACAAACGATGTGTAAAATTCTCGGTACCCACATTTAAAGCTACATTGTGACGCTGATAAAAAGCCGTGCGGAAAATCTCGTCCATCCAATCAGTGCGGGTAGTACCTATCCAAGGATTCTTGTTTATATCCCAACCATCAGGCAATGTAAGCCCTGCATTTGCATAAGACATTTTGCGCATTTCCAATTGCTGTTCAGCATTCAGTGGTTCTATCAGATTGGTGGCCTGACGAATGCCAAAAGTACCATCATAAGTCAGTGACGGTGCACCTTCTTTAGCCTTTTTAGTGGTAACCAACACGACACCACCTGCACCCGATTGTGCACCATAAATGGCAGCCGAAGCAGCATCCTTTAACACTACAATGCTCTCAATATCATTCATAGAAGCGATAGGAGCCCCCGGCACGCCGTCTACAACCCAAAGCACATTATCACCATCTTGTGAGCCTTGACCACGGATTACAATGGAAGGAGAGGAAGTGGGATCACCACCATCTGCCTGAATGGTAACACCCGGTAGCTGACCTTGCAACATACTCTCTGTAGAAGTTACCGGACGCGCAGCCAATTCCTCAGTATTACTTACTACTCCCACCGAAGCGGATAAGTCTTGTTTACGAGCACTAGCCCCGTAACCCAGAACCACAACTTCATCCAAGAGTTCAGTATCCTCTTTTAAAATCACAGTCAATTCTTTCCCAGTCACCGGTACTTCTTGAGAGGTATAGCCCACAAAACTAATTACTAGCACACCATCCTTCGCAGCCGACAGAAGGAATTTTCCGTCAATGTCCGTAATCACTCCATTGGTCGTTCCTTTCACTAATACATTGGCACCAATCACAGGTTCGCCAGTCTGATCTTTTACTGTTCCTTTCACAGAAATCTGCTGTGCATAAGCACCTGCCGACAAGAACAGCCCCAACAATAGGGTCAGAATCGTTCGATAGATTCTAAGATTTACTTGTTTCATGCATTTAAAATTTAAAGTTTATAATATAGAAAATTATAATTCTGCCACAAAGGTCAGAAAGCAGAATTACATAGTTATTACAAAAGGAGTATTTCTCTAACAGCCCTTATTTATCTGTAAAACAATATAACAATAAAACGTTTATTATTTTTTCAGTCAAATCGTATAGGGATTATTACTCAAGAAGAGCGGCAGCGCCCAATAAACTGGAATCCTTTTGATGCGAAGCCACTACCCTCACATTATCCGATATGATTTTGTAGGGGAAACTTTGCATTGTTTGTTCCATAGCATCTTTAAAGAAAGGAAAAGCCGATACGATACCGCCTCCTAAAACAATAGCTTGGGGAGCATAGGCAAAAAGAATTGCCTTTATAAGATTGCCCAAATGCCTCCCAAACTCTTTCCAAATCTCCAATGCAGTTTGTTCTCCTTGCTGGGCTTTTTCAGCTACTACCGCACCGGTAGTTCCATAACGTTTAAACAAGAAACTACTGCAATAGTGTTCAAAATCAGAGTCCAAATAAGGAAATGAGCCTATCTCACCGGCTCCCATATATTGCCCACCATACAAATGGCGGTCAATGACAACACCAGCTCCAATTCCGGTCCCAATAGTAACGCCTACCATATTGGTGTAAGATTTTCCTTCGCCGTATAGGCTCTCCCCTAAAGTGAAACAGTTGGAATCATTATTAATGGCAACTGCCACCTTGAATTCGTTCTCCAAAATCTCCTTCAAGTGTATTTCTTTCCAAGAAGATATATTTGCTACATTATATACAATTCCTTTCTCCGGATCAACAATTGAAGGGACACCGATACCGATACCATCTACCTGCTCATTCATCATATTCCGAATAAGCTGGGAAAGCTGGTTTAACACAGTAGAAGCATCTTGCTGAGCTAAACATGGAACCGACACTTTATTCAAGCAGTTCCCTTTTTCCACTTGGGCTATTCGAATATTGGTTCCTCCTAAATCTATTGACAGTTTCATAGTATACAACATTAAGGTGTTCAACATGTGCAAAATTAAAAAAATGCTTTTTTTTCAGTATTCCCAATTGCGCATATAAATCTTCATTTTGCGCAAACATTACTGTCAATCAAATATTCCACCAAATCTTTTCCTCCAGGTTCACAGACAAAATCGATAAAAACAATACCACAATTCCGGCTATTCTTTTGTTTTAAATAGTCAGCAATAGACTTGTTCACCTTATCAGCAAAGACTTTAGGGGTTCCCAAGGGCAGCCCCGTCGCACTTACAAAAGTAATCCCCCACCGACGTGAAGAAACCGGCTCAACAGATATCCCTTCAATATTATGAATACAAACCCCGACCTTCTTCCCGACCTCCTCACCCGATTCATATTGATACTCATCTTCGAGCAGAGCTATCCCTTCCTTACCATCTTTATTGCGAAGAGTGAGCAGGCAAGTGCTGTCATCCTCCCAACCTACACATGCTGCTCCAGGATAATTATCCATAGCATAATCCCTATGCAGGAAAAGAATCTTTCCACGGCAATCTTTCAGCGTCAGTTCAGGGCGAAAGTCCATCACGAAATAACTTTGATACTTAGGGTTGTTTAAAGAAGCAGACAGCAGAGAAGCATAATCCCGCGATTCTCCCCCTTCCTTTTTCAAAGAAACAATCAAAGTCTCAGAAGGATATGTTTGCAAAAAGTGTATAAAAGCAGGTAAAACATCATCTTCCCAATATATATCCTGAAAGGCATGGCTGTGAAATACCCCCAGTTTATCATCCTTCTTTTCCAAACGGATATCAAAAGCGCGGATGCCTTGTTGCAATTGGGCAGGAATATCTGTTGCTTGCGTTTTCAACATATGCCCTCCTTTGATACTACCACTATCGTGTGAACCGGGAATAGAAATCTTACATATAGGAAGTGTATCATGGAGAATCCTCATCCACTCAGGCCGCAATGCAGCCTCATCCCCCGCCTCCGCACAAGTATCCTGCAATCTGGGAGCTGTAGCACAAACCGGAGCATTCAATAGAAATATGGTCAAAGCTAATACAACAACTGTTCTAAATCCGTTTCTCTTCATAGTATATTGCTTTTAAGTTTACTGCATGCAAATGTAGAGGGTTCATTCTTTTCCCTCATCCTAAATTGCGTATTTAGTTCTTCATTTTGCGCAAACATCAAAAGCAACATATAGTAACATCCGAGCCAAACGTAATGTACCTTTTCATTACATAGATGTACCTAACAAAAAATGCCATACATTCTCCGTACTGCGTATCTCATCCCAGACGAAGCCCTCCCAAGAAAAGGATTTCAACTCCTCAGGACACTCCAGACGGTTCTTAACAATAAAACGCGTCATCTCTCCGCGACACATCTTGGCATAGATAACGACAGTCTTCGGCTGTCCGGCCTTCCAAACTTGAAACTCGGGCGTAATAACACGCACCTCTTGCTCCACCCGCTTCCAGTCGAACAAATCTTTCATTTCAGCACTTGCCAAATTAATGAGAACACCGCCACAGTTTTTAATTTCCTCTATGAAGTAATCCGTCAACAAAGGCTTCCAATAATCAAACATGGATATTCCACCTTTTTCGGGCAAACGGACATCTCCTTCCAAGCGATAGGGTTTGATACCGTCCAGCGGGCGAAGCAACCCATAAAGAAAAGAAGTGATACGCAGATGTTCTTGCGCATAACGAAAATCCTCCGCCGAAAAATCCTTCGGAAGAATACGTTTAAAAACAGCTCCGGTATAGGCGCAGATGGCCGGCATCGGACAATTCTCTTCCGAACAGAAATCATGAAAACGCAAGCGGTTCTCGGCAGCAATTTTGGTATTCACCCGAAGAAGCCTTTCCAATTCGGATACCGAATACTGAGACATTTCCAACGCATTCCGCACAGCCTCCACCTCGAATTTCGGGACTGTGACTTCGGGCACGACAACAGAGCAGTGCGCTGCCATGGTCTTTGCACAAGAAATAAAAACAAGCATAGCAATATTTTTTTATAGATACAAAAATAAAGATTTTTAGTGGAGAATACATATAGTTATAAAGATTTTCCACAGAATCCACCTCCGTTTCAAGAGTTTTTCATACCTTTACACCTTGTTAGAGAAAAGTGCACGTATTAGCCCCCACTCCCCAACATCTCGAGATAGAAAAAGAAAAAATAATATATAAAATGACTCACAAATGGAATTATCAACCCATTACACCCGAACAGGCAGAAGCAAGCCAACAACTGGCCCAAGAATTGGGAATTAGCTCAATATTGGGAAAATTGCTGGTGGAGCGGGGAATAACAACGGCAGCGGATGCCCGAAAGTTTTTCCGCCCCCAATTACCGGACTTATACGACCCATTCCTGATGAAGGATATGGATATAGCCGTAGAGCGCCTGAACAAGGCAATGGGAAAGAAAGAGCGCATTCTTGTTTATGGAGATTATGACGTAGACGGTACCACGGCTGTGGCATTGGTCTACAAGTTTATTCAACAGTTCTATTCGAACATCGACTACTATATCCCCGACCGTTACAATGAGGGGTATGGAGTTTCAATCCAAGGAGTAGACTATGCCGCAGAGAGTGGTGTAGGTTTGATTATTGTATTGGACTGCGGTATCAAAGCCGTCGAAGAAATCACATACGCCAAGGAGAAAGGCATTGATTTCATCATCTGCGACCATCATGTCCCCGATGATGTACTGCCCCCTGCTGTAGCCATTCTGAATGCCAAACGGGAAGACAACACCTATCCTTATGAACATCTGTCCGGATGCGGTGTAGGCTTTAAGTTCATGCAGGCATTTGCCCTCAACAACGGTATCGAGTTCCATCACCTTATCCCTTTACTGGACCTCTGCGCCGTCAGTATCGCATCGGATATTGTCCCCATTATGGGTGAAAACCGCATTCTCGCCTACCACGGTTTGAAGCAGTTGAACAGTAATCCCAGCGTAGGCCTGAAAGCAATCATTGATGTCTGCGGACTGACGGACAAGGACATCACCGTCAGTGACATTGTATTCAAAATAGGTCCCCGCATCAACGCCTCCGGACGTATCCAGAACGGGAAAGAAGCTGTTGACTTGCTTACTGAAAAAGATTTCTCTCTTGCCCTGGAGAAAGCCGGACAAATCAACCAATACAACGAGACACGCAAGGACTTGGACAAGACCATGACCGAGGAGGCCAACAAGATTGTAGCTGACCTGGACGGACTTGCCGACCGACGTTCCATCGTATTGTACAATGAAGACTGGCATAAAGGCGTCATCGGCATCGTAGCCTCCCGGCTGACGGAAATCTATTACCGGCCGGCAGTAGTACTGACACGTACGGATGACATGGCAACCGGATCTGCCCGTTCCGTCTCCGGATTCGATGTCTACAAAGCCATTGAATACTGCCGCGACCTTCTGGAAAACTTCGGAGGTCATACCTACGCCGCCGGTCTTTCCATGAAGGTGGAAAATGTACCGGCCTTTATCGAACGCTTCGAAGAGTTCGTATCACAAAATATCCTGCCGGAACAGACATGCGCCGTCATCGACATCAATGCCGAGATTGATTTCAGAGACATCACTCCGAAATTCTTCAGCGACTTGAAGAAATTCAATCCATTCGGACCGGACAATGCCAAACCCATTTTCTGTACGCACAATGTCTATGATTATGGTACCAGCAAAGTCGTAGGCCGCGACCAGGAACATATCAAGCTAGAACTGGTGGATAATAAATCGAACAATGTAATGAACGGCATCGCTTTCGGGCAAAGTTCCCACGTACGCTTCATCAAGACCAAACGTTCCTTCGACATCTGCTATTCCATTGAAGAGAATACCCATAAGAGGGGTGAAGTGCAGTTGCAGATTGAAGACATAAAGCCGAACTGAAAGCCTCTCCCCTAACCCCTCCCCCACAGGGAGGGGAATAAGAATAGTCTCCTTATATTAAGGAAATGATGAAAATTGGTTGATGCTATAAGATTAGTAATCACTACTATTAGCATAGAGAAGGAAAGAATATCAATTCAACGATAAGAAGTAGCAAGAAAGTTCAATAAGACCATGAGCAGCAGTAGTAACTTCAAAACTCCCCTCCCTATGGGGGAGGGATTGGAGGTGAGGCTTCTGAAGCAATACTGGGGATACGATACCTTCCGGGGAATCCAGGAAGATATCATCAACAGCATTACCGAGGGACGGGACACTTTGGGACTAATGCCCACGGGAGGAGGAAAATCCATCACTTTCCAAGTTCCGGCACTTGCTAAAGAAGGACTTTGCCTGGTCATCACTCCGTTGATTGCCCTCATGAAAGACCAGGTACAAAACCTGAAAAAGCGGGGAATCAAGGCGCTTGCCATCTACTCAGGCATGAGCAGGCAGGAAATCATCGTCACACTGGAGAACTGTATATTCGGCAATTTCAAGTTCCTCTATATCTCCCCCGAAAGGCTCGATACTGAAATCTTCCGCACCAAACTGCAGAAGATGAAAATCAGTATGATTACGGTAGACGAAAGCCACTGCATATCGCAATGGGGCTACGATTTCCGTCCCGCCTATCTGAAGATAGCCGAAATACGCGAACTTCTGCCCGGCGTACCCATCCTGGCATTGACAGCCACCGCCACTCCGGAAGTAGTGAAAGATATCCAGGCCCGTCTGCATTTCCGTGAGGAAAATGTGTTCCGCATGAGTTTCGAACGCAAAAACCTTGCCTATATCGTCCGCAAGACGGAAAACAAGACGGGAGAGCTGTTGCACATCCTGCGCCGTATGCCCGGAAGCGCCATCATCTATGTGCGCAACCGCCGCCGCACCAAGGAAATTACCGAACTGCTGCACAACGAAGGCATCACCGCAGATTTCTACCATGCCGGACTGGACGATGCCACCAAAGACATCCGCCAACAACGCTGGCAGACGGGAGAAAGCCGCGTCATGGTCGCCACCAATGCATTCGGTATGGGTATCGACAAACCGGATGTACGGATTGTCATCCACATGGACCTGCCCGATTCCATAGAAGCCTACTTCCAGGAAGCAGGACGTGCCGGAAGGGACGGACAAAAAGCCTACGCGGTCATCCTTTACGCCAAGTCGGATAAGGCAACACTGCACAAACGCATTCCCGACACCTTTCCTGAAAAAGAGTATATAAAGGAAGTATATGAGCATCTTCAATACTATTACCAGATGGCAATGGGAGACGGACAAGGCTGTGTACGCGAGTTCAATATAGAAGACTTTTGCCGAAAGTTCAAGTACTTCCCCGTTCCCGTGGACAGTGCCTTGAAGATTCTGACACAAGCGGGATACCTGGAATATACAGACGAACAAGACAATGCATCCCGGCTACTGTTCACTATCCGTCGAGACGAACTTTATAAACTGAGAGAGCTCGGCGAAGATATGGACAAACTCATCCAAACCATTCTCCGCTCCTATACCGGGGTCTTCACAGACCATGCTTTCATCAATGAAGATTCACTGGCCATACGCACTGGACTCACACGCCGGCAAGTGTATGAACAGCTCATCCACCTAGCCAAGCTACGTATCGTCAGTTACATCCCCCGCAAAAAGACACCATATATAATATACACGCGAGAGAGGGTTGAAATGCGCCACCTGCAAATCTCTCCCGCCGTGTACGAGGAACGCAAAGAGCGGTATGAGAAACGCATAAGTGCCATGCTGGATTACGTGAGCAGCGATACCGTGTGCCGTAGTCGAATGCTGCTACACTACTTCGGAGAGAAGAACGAGCATAACTGCGGGCAGTGCGACACTTGCATCAATTTGAAGAACAAGAAACCTTCCGGCCACCTTTCGGAAAAGGAACTTTCTGAAAAGATTCTTCAAGCCCTATCTGATAAACCACAAACTCCAGCCACTTTGGCAGAACAGATACCGGACGATAAAAACATGCTCATCGATGTGTTACATGAATTGTTGGACGAAGGTAAGGTAATTGCTGTCAACGGAATGCTTCAAATCAAAAAATAATTCATTACTTTTGCCGTTGGAAAAGAATGTCCTGCCGCTGAGAGGAACATCTCTTATCAGCCATGCCCCTCCTTTTCCTTTTTAATTTTTAATTCTTTAATTTTTAATCACCTATGGGATTCTTTAAATCTTTTTTCTCCGGCAAGTCAGACAGTCCGGCAAATGAGAAACAAAAAAACGAGCAGAAGAATTTTGAGATATTCAAGTATGACGGTATGCGTGCACAACGCATGGGCCGTACAGACTACGCCATCAAATGCTTCACTGAAGCCCTTGCCATTCAAGAAGACTTTGAGACCATGGGCTACCTTGCCCAAGTCTACACCCAGACCAACGAACTGGACGAGGCACACAAACTGCTGGAACGTATGACCGAAATAGAGCCGGAACATACCTCCACCTACCTCAGTCTAGCCAACGTATGCTACATGCTGGAAGACTATCCCGCCATGGCAGGAGCGGCAAAGAAAGCTATCGAAATAGAAGAAGGCAACGCCATGGCACACTACCTGCTAGGCAAAGCAGACAATGGGCAAGGGGACGGCATCATGTGCATCGCTCATCTTACGAAAGCCATCGTACTGAAAGATGATTTCATCGAAGCACGTCTGCTCCGTGCCGAAGCACTGGTCCAAATACAGCAATACAAGGAAGCGATGGAAGACATAGACACCATTCTGGCACAAGACCCGGAAGACGAAAGTGCCATCTTGCTCCGCGGAAAGATAGAAGAAGCTACGGGAAACAAAGAAAAAGCAGAAAGCAGCTATCAGAAAGTGACGGAGTTGAATCCCTTCAACGAACAAGCCTTCCTCTACTTAGGACAGCTTTACATCACCCAAAACAAGCTGGCAGAAGCCATCGAGCTCTTTACGGAAGCCACAGAACTGAACCCTAATTTCGCAGAGGCCTATCATGAGCGCGGACGTGCCAAGTTGCTGAACGGCGACAAGGAAGGTTCTGCAGAAGACATGAAGAAAGGACTGGAACTCAATCCTAAAGAGATACAGAACTTTAACGGACAATATGGTAACCAACCGGGGGGAAGTACCGGTAATATCCTAGGATTATAACAAATTCAATTATTGCCGCCAATGAAACGAAATTTATTTCTATCAGTACTTTTTGTACTGATGTTCGCACCTGCCCATGCACAGCAAGTGAACATATTGTCCTATAACGTACATAATTGCATCGGTATGGACAAGGAGTACAATTACCGACGCATTGCCAATGTTATCAGTCAAACTTCTCCGGACATAGTCGCCCTGCAGGAACTTGACAGTGTTACGGTGCGCAACAAAGGAATCCATGCTCTCGGAGAACTAGAAAAACTGACCGGAATGCACGGGACTTATGCAGCAGCCATTCCTTTTCAGGGTGGAAGCTACGGCATCGGAATCCTCTCCAGAGAGATACCCATAAAATACAAAATCATTCCAATGCCCGGACGGGAAGAAAAACGCACCCTCATTATTGCAGAATTTAAAGATTATGTATTTTGTGCCACACACCAGTCCCTCACTCCAGAAGACCAGCTCCTTGCCGTACCATTGATAGAAAAAGCCTTGCAAAACGTCGATAAGCCCATCTTTATGGCAGGCGACATGAACTCTGCACCAGCAAGCGCTCCCCAGCTGGAATTGGCAAAACATTTTGCCACCCTCAATGACACAACCTCTTATACTTTCCCGGCAGACCGTCCCAACCGATGTATAGACTACATCTACGGCTATTCCAAGAATGGGTATCGGTTTGACGTACAATACCGGAAAGTCATAGAAGACACCATTTCATCCGACCATCGTCCGGTTCAAGTCATTGTACAAATTAAAGGGAAATAAGTTAAATTGCTACTATCCCTAAAAAAACATTGTTTTTTGTTTGTATATAAAAGAAAAGCATTACTTTTGTCGCGTAATTCAAAAACAGAGAATACAAGTATGAAGTCATTTACTTATGCATATTACTTCTTTTTTTACTTTTACTTTAGCCAAAAAGTAGAGCGGGAGTTTGTATGTATCAAGTGACAGTGATGCTTAAGGACTGAATAGAGAAACAAGTAAATATACAGAATCCCGCTCCATCGTATGGAAGCGGGATTTTTTTTATAGCATAACCAAGAAAATAAAGAATAATGAGAAAGGTAGCCATTCAAGGAACATTAGGCTCGTATCACGACATCGCCGCACACAAGTACTTCGAAGGAGAAGAAATAGAGTTAATCTGTTGCGCCAACTTTGAAGACGTGTTCAGTGCCATCAAAAAAGACAGTCAGACCATAGGAATGCTGGCAATAGAAAACACCATTGCAGGTAGTTTGCTACATAACAATGAGCTATTACGCCAAAGTGGTGCACAGATTGTTGGCGAATACAAGCTGCGCATTTCCCATAGTTTTGTCTGCCTGCCCGATGAAGACTGGGCTAATATTACCGAAGTCAACTCCCACCCTATCGCCCTGATGCAATGCCGTGAATTCCTCGGACAGCACCCCAGTATAAAAGTGGTGGAAGGCGAAGATACCGCCCGCAGTGCCGAAATCATCCAAAAAGAAAACCTGAAAGGCCATGCTGCCATCTGCTCCAAAGCAGCCGCAGAGCGTTATGGCATGAAGATTCTGCAGGAAGGCATCGAAACAAACAAGCACAACTTCACCCGCTTCCTTGTGGTAGCCGACCCTTGGCAGGTGGATGAACTGAACCGGCACCGCAGCAAGGATGTCAACAAGGCCAGCATGGTGTTCACACTGCCCCACACCGAAGGAAGCCTTTCTCAAGTATTGTCCATCTTGTCCTTCTACAGAATCAATCTGACCAAAATACAGTCCCTCCCCATCATCGGACGGGAATGGGAGTATCAGTTTTACGTAGATGTCGTGTTCGACAATGTACTGAGATACAAACAATCTATCGCAGCAATCACACCGCTGACCAAAGAACTAAAAATATTAGGAGAATATGAAGATGGAAAATCAAACATCTAAGATAAAGCCAGCCGAACGTCTGGCAAGCGTAAGCGAATACTACTTCTCGAAGAAACTGAAAGAAGTGGCGCAAATGAACGCCGAAGGCAAGGATGTCATCAGTCTGGGCATCGGAAGCCCTGACATGCCACCCTCTGAAAAGACCATCCAAACGCTCTGCGAAGCCGCCTGCAACCCGGATGGACACGGCTACATGCCCTACGTGGGCATCCCCGAACTGCGCCAAGCCTTTGCCCGGTGGTACGAGAAGTGGTACGGCGTAGCATTGAATCCCAACACAGAGATACAACCGCTTATCGGTTCCAAAGAAGGCATCCTGCACGTGACGCTTGCTTTTGTCAACCCCGGCGAACAAGTGCTGGTGCCCAATCCGGGGTATCCCACCTACACCTCATTGAGCAAGATTCTCGGTGCCGAAGTGGTGAACTACAACCTAAAAGAAGAAAACGGCTGGATGCCCGACTTCGACGAGCTGGAACAAATGGACATGAGCCGCGTGAAGCTGATGTGGACCAACTATCCCAACATGCCCACCGGAGCCAATGCCACCCCCGAACTATACCGGAAGTTGGTAGACTTTGCCCGCCGCAAGGACATCGTCATCGTGAACGACAACCCCTACAGCTTCATCCTGAACGAACACCCCATCAGTATCCTCAGCATCCCCGGCGCCAAGGAGTGTTGCATAGAGTTCAACTCCATGAGCAAGAGCCACAACATGCCGGGCTGGCGTATCGGCATGCTTGCCTCTAATGCCGACTTCGTGCAATGGATACTAAAAGTGAAGAGCAACATCGACAGCGGCATGTTCCGCGCCATGCAACTCGCCGCCGCCACTGCACTGGAAGCCGAACACGACTGGTATGACGGCAACAACGCCAACTACCGCAACCGCCGCAGGCTGGCAGGCGAAATCATGCACACCCTGGGATGCACGTACGATGAAAACCAGGTAGGCATGTTCCTCTGGGGCAAAATACCCGACACCTGTGCAGATGTGGAGGAGCTGACGGAACGCGTGCTGCACAAGGCGCGTGTATTCATCACCCCGGGATTTATCTTCGGCAGCAACGGCAAGAGATACATCCGCATCTCCCTCTGCTGCAAGGACCAAAAGCTGGCAGAAGCATTGAGCCGCATCAAGGAGATAATGAATTAGCACATAGGATATAGTATATTAAGAATCATACCCTTATGTTTACCTGTATTTTCAAAGGCAGGTAAATGCATTTTCCATATAGGGTAACGATAGTTCCCATATAGGGAAACGACGATTCCCATATAGGAAAACGGACAGTGAAAAAGAGACATTCATACAACAAACTTTAAAAAACTAATAAACAAAGAATATGGAACTCGAATTAGAACCCATCACCCTTCCCGGCATTGAGGACAAACGCCCCCTCATCATTGCCGGCCCTTGTAGCGCAGAGACAGAAGAACAAGTAATGAGCACTGCCAAACAACTGGCAGACAAAGGCATCAAACTATTCCGTGCCGGCATCTGGAAACCGCGTACCAAACCGGGCGGTTTCGAAGGCATCGGTGTAGACGGCCTTACCTGGCTGAAAGAGGTAAAGAAGGAAACCGGCATGTACGTTTCCACCGAAGTAGCCACCGCCAAACATGTATACGAATGCCTAAAGGCTGGAGTTGACCTTCTTTGGGTAGGTGCACGTACCACCGCCAACCCTTTCGCCGTACAAGAAATTGCTGATGCACTGAAAGGCGTCGATATCCCGGTACTGGTAAAGAATCCGGTAAATCCCGACTTGGAGCTCTGGATTGGAGCTTTGGAACGCATCAACAATGCAGGCCTGAAACGCCTAGGTGCCATCCACCGCGGATTCAGCAGCTATGACAAGAAGCTCTACCGTAACTTGCCCCAATGGCATATCCCCATTGAGTTGCGCCGACGCATCCCGAACCTGCCCATCATCTGCGACCCCAGCCATATAGGTGGAAAGCGCGAACTGGTAGCTCCACTCTGCCAGCAAGCTATGGATTTGGGCTTCAACGGACTGATTATCGAGAGTCACTGCAACCCGGATTGTGCCTGGAGCGATGCAGCACAACAAGTAACTCCGGATGTGCTAGATTACATCCTCAACCTGCTCGTCATCCGCAAGGAAACGCAAAGCACTGAAAACCTCAGTGAATTACGTAAGCAGATTGACGAATGTGATAACAATCTCATTCAAGAGCTGGCCAAGCGAATGCGTGTGGCACGAGAAATCGGCACTTACAAAAAGGAACATGATATGACCATCCTACAAACCGGACGCTACAACGAAATCCTTGAGAAACGCGGCTCGCAAGGTGCATTGTGCGGTATGGATGCCGAGTTCATCAAAAAGGTATTTGAGGCGATACACGAAGAGAGTGTGAGGCAACAAATGGAAATTATAAATAAGTAATTATTTAATGTACTAATGTGCCAATGTGCTAATTGGCTGCGCAGTAATGCCGCATGGCAATTAGCACATCAGCACATTAACACATTAGCACATTAAACATCATGAGAATATTAATACTTGGAGCCGGAAAAATGGGCTCTTTCTTTACAGATATATTGAGTTTCCAGCACGAGACGGCTGTGTTCGACGTTAACCCGCACCAACTGCGTTTTGTCTACAACACCTACCGTTTCACTACATTGGAAGAAATCAAGGAATTCGAACCAGAACTAGTCATCAATGCAGCTACGGTGAAATACACACTGGACGCCTTCCGCCAAGTGTTGCCAGTACTGCCTAAGGACTGCATCATCAGTGACATTGCTTCGGTAAAGACCGGATTGAAGAAATTTTACGAAGAAAGCGGTTTCCGATATGTATCGACACACCCCATGTTCGGCCCGACTTTTGCCAGTCTTAGTAATCTGAATACAGAGAATGCCATCATCATCAGCGAAGGTGACCACTTGGGAAAAATTTTCTTTAAAGACCTTTACCAGACAATGAAGCTAAATATCTTTGAATATACATTCGACGAACATGATGAGACTGTAGCCTATTCGCTGTCCATCCCTTTTGTTTCTACCTTCGTATTTTCGGCAGTCATGAAACACCAGGAAGCTCCGGGCACTACATTCAAAAAGCACATGGCTATCGCCAAAGGATTGCTGAGTGAAGACGATTACCTGCTCCAAGAAATTCTCTTCAACCCGCGCACTCCCTCACAAGTGGAGAACATCCGTCTGGAACTGAAGAATCTGCTGGAAATCATCAACAACAAGGATGCGGAAGGCATGAAGAAGTATCTGACCAAAATCAGAGAAAAGATTAAATAGATAAAATGTCCATTGTGAAAACATCAGGTTCCCTCGTCCTCAACGAGGGATTTTTTTTATCTTTGCACTGTTAATAGAACCGCTTTCATGATAGACCAACCCACTATAGACAGAATTCTTGATGCCGCACAAATATACGATGTAGTATCGGACTTCGTTACCCTGCGCAAACGCGGTGTGAATTATGTAGGACTGTGTCCCTTCCACGATGACAAAACCCCTTCCTTCTATGTATCCCCCGCCAAAGGGCTCTGCAAGTGCTTTGCCTGCGGAAAAGGAGGAAATGTAGTGCATTTCATCATGGAACACGAACAGATGTCTTATCCTGAGGCACTGAAATATCTTGCTAAGAAATACGGCATTGAAATCAAAGAACGCGAACTATCCAGTGAGGAGAAGATAGCACAGAGCGAACGGGAAAGCCTCTTCATCGTAAACAACTTTGCCCGCGACTACTTCCAGAACATCCTAAAGAACCACATAGACGGACGGAGTATCGGTATGGCCTATTTCCGCAGCCGCGGCTTCCGCGATGACATCATCGAGAAGTTCCAGTTAGGTTACTGTACCGAGAGCCACGATGCACTCGCTCAAGAAGCCCTAAAGAAAGGATACAAAAAAGACTATCTCGTCAAGACCGGCCTCTGCTACGAAACAGACGACCACCGACTGCGTGACCGCTTCTGGGGGCGGGTTATCTTTCCGGTACACACTCTCTCCGGCAAGGTGGTAGCTTTCGGAGGACGTGTGCTTGCCGGTGCCACCAAAGGCGTCAAGGTAAAGTACGTCAACTCGCCTGAATCGGAAATTTATCATAAAAGCAACGAGCTGTACGGCATATACTTTGCCAAACAAGCCATTATGAAACAAGATCGTTGCTTTCTGGTCGAAGGTTATACAGACGTCATTTCCATGCACCAATCGGGCATAGAGAATGTGGTTGCTTCTTCGGGTACAGCATTGACACCCGGACAAATCCGGATGATTCATCGCTTCACCAACAATATGACAGTACTTTACGACGGTGATGCTGCCGGTATAAAGGCCTCTATCCGAGGTATTGACATGTTGCTAGAAGAAGGCATGAACGTCAAAGTTTGCCTCCTGCCCGACGGGGACGACCCGGACTCCTTTGCTCGCAAACACAATGCGACGGAATTCCAGAATTTCATACAAGAGAATGAAACGGACTTTATCCGCTTTAAAACCAATCTGTTGCTTGAAGATGCAGGAAAAGACCCCATCAAGCGCGCCGAGCTTATAGGAAACCTTGTGCAGAGCATTTCCATCATTCCCGAAGCCATTGTGCGCGATGTCTATATCAAGGAGTGCGCCCAATTACTGCACGTAGAAGACAAACTGCTGGTTTCTGAGGTTGCCAAACGTCGCGAAAAGCAAGCCGAGCAACAAGCTGAGCGAGCAGAACGTGAGCGTCGGTCGGCCAATGCCTCAAGAGCCAATGCAGAAGCAGGCATCAATGGCAGTCAAACAGCCACAGTTGCCCCCCCCGACGCACAGCAAGTTATCGGCTACCCGCCCGAATCACTGCCTGCCAGTCTCCCTTCCGAAACACCTCCACCTTTTCTACCCCAGGAAGAATATGTATCCTTCATCCCGCAGGAAGGCAAGGAAGGCCAGGAGTTCTATAAATACGAACGGCTTATTCTGAAGATGGTAGTGCTCTATGGCGAGCGGGTGATGTGCAATGTCACCAATGAAGAGGGGCAGGAAACTCCTATCACTGTAACTGAATATATAGTCAATGATTTAAAAGAAGACGAGCTTGCCTTCCATAATCCGCTTCACCGGCAAATCCTGACAGAGGCTGCCGAACGTATCCACAATGAGGGCTTTACTGCCGAACGGTATTTTGTGGCGCATCCCGACCCCGTCATCAGCAAGCTGAGCGTGGAGCTTATCAGCAACCGCTATCAGTTAAGGAAATCACAGATAGAACAAATGGTGACGGACGAAGAACGCCTTTATGAGCTAATACCACGGTTAATGATTAACTTCAAATATGCCATCGTCTGCGAAGAATTGAAGCATACTCTATTTGCATTGCAAAACCCTACCATAGCCAACGATGAAACTCAATGCAACAGTATCATGGAGCGCTACAACGAATTGAACAAAGTAAAAAGCATCATGGCAAAGCGACTGGGAGACAGAGTCATCCTGAATTTTTAAATTCAATTCGGAGAGTTTTCTATCAAGAATTATGCCTGATTAAATTCATAAATTCCTCGCGGGTCTTCGCTTGGTTGAATGCTCCGGTAAAATCGGATGTAGTGGTAATGGAGTTCTGTTTCTCTACTCCGCGCATCTGCATGCACATGTGTTTAGCCTCCACAACAACCATAACCCCCAGCGGATTCAGCGTCTCCTGAATACATTCTTTTATTTGGAGAGTCATACGTTCCTGCACTTGCAGGCGGTGAGAGAAAATATCCACTACGCGGGCTATCTTGCTCAGTCCGGTAATATAGCCGTTAGGAATATATGCCACATGTGCCTTTCCGTAGAAGGGAAGCATGTGATGTTCGCAAAGTGAGAAAAAATCAATGTCTTTCACAATCACCATCTGACTGTATTCTTCTTGAAACTTGGCTGAACGGAGTACCTCGTGCGGGTCCATATGATACCCTTTCGTCAACGACAACATGGCCTTCGCAACCCGTTCAGGTGTCTTCTGCAAACCTTCACGTCCGGCATCTTCACCCAGCAGAGTAAGGATGCGGTGATAATGTTCCTTCAGTTCATCCAATGAAGGAGATACAATTTCTTCTTTTCCTAACATGATATTCTTTATAAAGGGATATTTATCTGCTCTTTCACAATAGAGACTTCCTTGAATACACCGGTAGCCCGCAACTGACGCATCATGGCATCCGCTTCTTCGATACTGCGGAAATCTCCTGCACGGCACAACCAGCGAGGAGGATTGAAAGAGGTATAAACTGTAAGTTCGGGGAAATGTTCCTTGATGCGGGTAGCTACCGCATAAGCTTCGTTCTTGGCCTGACGGGTATTATTCCCTGCATAAACCTGTATGCGGTAACCCGAACTTTTAATTACTTTCTGCTCATCCGAACCGGCAGGTACATATTCTGAACCTATCAATGCCGCAATGCGCGCATCTTGATGGATAGTCACCCTGCCTTGTCCTGGTACATTACGTTCCAGGCTTTTCACAATATTGTTCTGCGCTACAGAAATCGTTGCAAAAACGAAACATGCAACTAAAAGTAAACCAAGCTTTTTCATAATTGATAATTGATAGTAGATAATTGATAATGAAAAACAAAGGGAATTGATAACTGACAACGGGCACATCCCCATTATCAATTATCAATCCTCCATTATCCATTAATTAAAGGCATCGATGATACCCTTGAAGTCAGAAACCTTCAAGGCAGCACCGCCAATCAGACCGCCGTCAACATCCGGGTTGGCAAACAATTCCTTTGCATTGGAGGGCTTGCAGCTACCACCATAAAGGATAGAGCAGTTGTCAGCGATTTCCTTACCATACTTTTCAGCAATCAATGAACGGATGAAAGCGTGGATTTCCTGTGCTTGTTCTGCAGTAGCAGTCTTACCGGTACCGATAGCCCAAACCGGCTCGTAAGCCAAGATAATCTTAGAGAAATCTTCGGCAGACAAAGAGAATACAGAAGCCAGCTGAGCAGCTACCACTTCATTCTGCTTGTTTGCTTCACGTTCTTCCAATACCTCACCGATACAGAAAATCGGAGTCAGACCGTTAGCCAAAGCCAATTTTACTTTTTCTTCCAGAATAGCAACTGTTTCACCATAGTAAGCACGACGTTCAGAGTGACCCAGAATGACATATTTTGCACCAGTAGAAGCAACCATAGCAGCTGATACTTCGCCGGTATATGCGCCTGACTCCTTGTCTGCACAGTTTTCTGCACCTACACCAATCTTGGCAGCGTCTACCAAAGGAGTAACAGATGCCAGGTGGATAAACGGAGTACAGATGATTACATCACAGTTAGGCTTTTCGTTAGCCAATGTTTCATTCAGTTCTTTTGCAAGAGCAATACCCTCTTGGAGGGTTTTGTTCATTTTCCAGTTTCCTGCAACAATGTTTTTTCTCATTTTTTTTATTATTAAAAGGGTTAATGTATTTACTATTTGACAATTTACTATTTACTATTTGATACTATTGTTGTCTGAGGCGTTGTTTCTCCCGACGCCTTACGACTAAAATATCGACACAAAGCACCATCATCAGAGGAAGGATGAACCACAGCAACACATAGCCTATTGTTTGTAAGTCACTTTCCTGTTTCTGCTTGCCCAATTCCAACTTGTCCAGGCTATCGGTCAGCACATATTCATCAGGCAGCCGGTTGTCACTCCACTTATTCAAAATTGTTCCGTCCTTTACCAACAACAGACCAGGATTTGAACGGATAATGGTCTTCAGCGTAATATCATCTGTCTGGCAGAAAGGGTATTCTGCTCCAGTCTTGTCACGCCACAATTCTATCTCGTCTTCCGGAGATGAAGTCAAGGCATAAAAGCCATAACCATGCTCCACACTGTAATCGTATATTTCATTGATAAGGTCGATGTTACTGTCGTCCGCTCCTTCTATCCGATGGGCAACCAGCAGAAACGTATATCCTTTATCCGACAGTACGCTGTCCGTTATATCTTCCCATGTATCCAGACTCATCATGGAAAAATCATGAATGGGAGGTTCATAACCTTTTTCCTTCAGTATCGTATGTGATTCTACAAACGTCCATGTACTGTCCGGATAGTTGTCCAATGTAAATTCCTGACGCTTTCCTCCTTTTTCCAAAATGAACCGGCTTTCAAACACGCTTGGTTTAGCACCTTCCGGAATTTCCATGCCCTCCTTGATATTCGCTCCAATTCTGTAAGGTCGGAAATCAAGTATCGGCAAATTCTCCAGGCAATAGAAGGACAACGCAAACACAAATAGAAACGTATACATGGAAATCATCCACTCCATCTTCGGAGTAATGAAACGTACCAGTAAATCCTGCCACTTGAATACAGATACTGCCGCCACCAACAAGACTACGTTCTTGCCGAAAGTCTGCCAATTGGTCAATATCCACGCATCACCGAAACATCCGCAGTCAGATACCGGATTCGCCAAAGCCAAATAAAGTGTTAGCGGAGTCATTACAGCCATCAGCAATAACGCCAATGCAGATGCCACCTTCCGGCGTATACCCAAAAACAAGAAAACACCTACACTAAACTCTATGGCAGACAACACTATCCCTACCAGCAAAGGTGCATAAGAAGGAAACCAGGAAATCATGCCGAAAGCCGTCAAGTAATCTTGAATTTTATAGAAGAAGCCCAACGGATCAACGGCTTTCACAAATCCGGAAAATATGAACAAAGCCCCCAACAGAAAACGGCAGAGGTTCACCCAAACTTTCCTGATAATATGTTTCTTGTCAATCTCCAAATTCAATCTTAATTAAACCAAATACAGAATAGTTAATCATATCCATATAATTGGCATCAATACCTTCCGAAACCAAAGTCGCTCCGGACAAGCTTTCAATCTGCTTTGTCCGATAAATCTTCATCAATATCAAATCCGTATACGAACTGATACGCATACTGCGCCAAGCCTCATCATAGTCATGATTTTTGGCAAGCATCAACTCCAAAGAGGTTTTGGCATATTTATCATACAGCACCAATGCCTCTTCATTGGTCATATCGGCAGCCTCGGCATATCCAAGCTCCAACTGTATCAGCCCTACAATTCCGTAGTTGACAATAGCTATGAATTCAGAACGGATGCCTTCATCTACCAAAGTCACTCCTTTCGTTTCAATGCTTCTGATGCGGTTAGCTTTGATGAATATCTGGTCTGTCACAGAAGACGGACGAAGAATGCGCCACGCCGGACCGTAATCATGAAGTTTTTTGGAGAACAAGTCACGGCAAACCGCAATGACATGTTCAAACTGTTGCTTGGTATCTTTCATTTCCTTGCTTGTTTATGCTGGAATACAGCCTATTTTCACAGTGCGCTGCAAAGATAGGAATAATTAAAGAAAAAGAAAAAGAGGGCACTCTAAAATCTATTAAAGTACCCTCTTCTATAGAGATTGTTTACGTTTTTATGAGCAGCGTAATACTTGTCCCGGTCTCAGGATTGTTTTACGCGTAATTCTGTTCAGCTTGCAGAGCTTGTCTACAGAGGTTCCCTGACGGGCGGCAATCCTGCCCAATGTATCTCCCTTCTTCACCTTATAGAACAGACCTTCACCCGATGCCATGCTACGCGCCGTACCGGAAGAGCCTTTTGTCTTATGGAAAGTATAGGAATCAGCTACGATATCCTGCTTTTCAAAATCAAACATAAGCGCAGGATTGATGGGAATACCCAAGAAACGGGTTTCAAAGTGAAGGTGTGAACCGGTAGAACGTCCGGTATTTCCTCCCAATGCAATCGGTTCGCCAGCTTTTACCAACTGGTTTGTATCAACTAATTGTTTAGACAAGTGTCCGTAAACGGTTTCCAAACCATTGTCGTGACGAATAACGACGTATTTGCCGTATCCACGACGACCTTGATTCTTGACAACGCGTACTTTTCCATCAAAAGCCGCACGGATTGTATCGCCTACATACACCTTGATATCCAAACCATAATGAGCTCTTCTTCTCCGGGGACGGTAACCGAATACATCTGTGATACGGGTATTGGGAGTAGGCATACAGAAACCGGTCAAATCAAATGTATAGCTCTCAGGCACAATCGCATTGCCATAGGCTTGTACGAATTCGTTGTTCCAGTTGGGATACAAATCTAAACCCGGATACAATGATTGTTCCGCACGTATCTGTTTTTGCAAAGCCAGTGAATCTACACTCTTAAGTTTTCTGTCGACGGGGGCTTGGCGGGCAATCAAGTCCTGCGAGAAAGAATTCAAGCTAACCATTGCCGTCGCAGCCAATAAAGCAGTTTTTATCCAATTAAAATTCATCCGTTTCGTCATTCATTTTGATATCCGTTGCAAGCATCTCGGCAAATCAAACACCACTTGTTCTACGCGAATATCCAGATTGATTTTCAAAAATTCTCTCAAAGGTAACATTTCTCTCTGAAAAACGACATCAGTCATTAACTATTTTTTCGAAGAGGAGGAAAATGTAAAGCTCGCAAAGATGTCTTAATCCCCTATAGATAGGAGACTTACAAGCAAACATGTTTTACAACATAAAATGTAATAAAAGTGCATGTTTAACCGTTTTTTAGCTAATGGCAGCCCAATTAACGTTCGTTTTTCTCAACGCTTTCAGTTGTCGCCACAAGACCTCGTTCTCAGGCAACATGCCATGTGGATCTGTATCCACCACCGTTTGCGCTACTTCACGGACATATTGCAGCAGTTGTCCGTCACGGGCTATATCGGCAATCTTCAGATCGAAAGCAATGCCGCTCTGCTGTGTCCCTTCCAAATCTCCAGGACCACGCAGTTTCAAGTCTGCTTCCGCTATTTCAAAGCCATCATTAGTCCGCACCATTATCTCCAAACGCTTCCTTGTATCCTCTGCCAACTTGTAGCCGGTAACCAGGATACAATAGGACTGGTCAGCTCCACGTCCTACACGTCCCCGAAGTTGATGAAGCTGGGACAGCCCGAAACGCTCGGCGTTCTCAATCACCATCACCGAAGCATTGGGCACATTTACACCTACCTCAATCACGGTGGTAGCCACCATTATCTGTGCCTCGCCGGATACGAACAATTGCATCTGAGCATCCTTTTCAGCAGGTTTCATCTTTCCATGTACCTTGCAAACCCTACACTCGGGAAACTCTTCACAAACATGCAGATACCCTTCTTCAAGGTTCTTTAAGTCAATCTTTTCGCTTTCCTTAATCAGCGGGTAGACAATATAGACCTGCCGGCCTTCGGCAATCTGCTTATGCATGGACTGATATAAACTTATCCGACGGCTATCAAACTGATGAAGAGTGACAATCGGTTTACGTCCGGGAGGCAATTCATCGATAACAGACACATCCAGGTCGCCATAAAGCGTCATTGCCAATGTACGGGGAATCGGGGTTGCCGTCATCACCAATACATGGGGAGGTTGTACATTCTTTGTCCACAAGCGTGCCCGTTGGGCCACACCGAAACGATGCTGCTCGTCAATCACAACCAAACCGAGCGAAGCAAAATTCACCGTATCTTCAATAACGGCATGGGTACCTATTAAGACATGTATGTCTCCCGTCAACAAACCGGCAAGGATAGCTTCGCGCCGCTTGCCCTTGACAGAACCGGTCAACAGCTCCACACGTACCTCCATTCCATACAGCAGCTCACGGATGGTTTCATAGTGCTGATTTGCCAAGATCTCGGTAGGTGCCATCATGCATGCCTGAAAACCATTATCAAGCGCCATCAACATACTCATCAGTGCGACAAGCGTCTTTCCACTTCCCACATCCCCTTGCAACAAGCGGTTCATCTGCTTTCCTGAGCCTACATCCTTACGGATTTCCTTCAACACCCGCTTCTGTGCGTTGGTCAACTCAAAAGGAAGATTACGGGAGTAGAAGGTATTGAACACTTCGCCCACCCTTTCAAAAATATAACCGCGATATTTCCGCTGACGGTCTTTTGCATACCTCAGGATATTCAACTGTACGTAAAAGAGCTCCTCAAACTTCAGCCGATACTCTGCCTTACGCAATAAATCCGGATTAGCGGGAAAGTGTATATTGACCAAAGCTTCCGTCAACGGCATCAGATGATGCTCGGCAAGTATAGCGGGAGAAAGGGTCTCGGGCAACGGCTCACGCAACTGCTGCACCACCGTATTCATCATCTTCTCGATGGCATGCGAATTGAGAGAACTCCGTTTCATCTTTTCAGTCGTATTATAATAAGGTTGTAACCCCATGGACGACAATTTCAAATCCGAAGCAGAGTCTATATCCGGATGAGCCATATTGATTCTACCATTGAAGAAGGTCGGTTTTCCGAACACAATATATTCCTGATGCACTTTATACTTCCCAACCAAATATTTGATGCCCTGGAACCAAACCAAGTCCACCACCCCCGTACCGTCCGAGAAATGAGCAATCAACCTGCGCTGGCGCCCTTCTCCAGCCGTCTCAAAACTTAGTATTTCACCTTTCAGCTGAATATAGGGCATTGTCCCATCGATCTCCTGAATATAATAAATCCGACTGCGGTCTACATATTTATATGGAAAGTAATATAGCAAATCGTGCAAGGAATAAATGCCCAATTCCTTATTGAGCACCGAAGCACGCTGCGGCCCGACGCCCGACAAATATTTTATGTCACGCGTGGCTAAATCGAACATGAACCTATCAGAGCTGTGGCTATTTTTAAATCAAAAGGAGTGGTTATTTTAATGTTTTCCCGATTTCCCGGCGTCAAAAAGACAGATACGCCCAATGCCTCCACCACAGAAGCATCATCGGTAAAATGGGGTGCATAAGGCTGCTCGTATGCCGCTTTCAGCAGTTTCGCATCAAAAACCTGGGGAGTCTGCACCAATCTATAATCATCCCTGCCGACAGTCACACTGCCTTTCCCTTCCATACGGCGAACGGTCTCCACCACACCGATTACCGGAATTACGGCCTTTTTTTCGGCCGCCAAGTCATAACAGCGTGCAATCACTTCCCGGGCCACGAACGGACGCACCCCATCGTGCACACCGACCAAAGCTGGTGTCTTGACCAAAGCCAAACCGTTCTTTACAGAGTGGAACCGCGTCTCCCCTCCATCTGCAATGGCATGCGGCAATGAAAAACGGTACTCCCTGCACAGCAGCCTCCAGTAATCCTGCTGGCTGTGGGGAAGCACCAATATTATCCGTATCTCAGCATTGTAGTCATAAAACGCCTCCAGAGTGCGCATCAAAACAGGTTTCCCCCCTATCGGGAGAAACTGTTTGGGGAGTTCGGTCCCCATGCGCAAGCCCTTACCACCGGCAACAATCAGAGCATACTGAACCATTTATGATTTATGATTTATGATTTATGATTTATGATTTATGATTTAAAATCATAAATCCGTTACACACATGGCTTCTTTCAGTTCCTGCACTTTCTCTTTGCCTTGCAACAGCTCCACTACGGCCAATGCAAACTCCATGGCAGCGCCCGGTCCTTTACCAGTGATGATATTGCCGTCTCTTTCTACCGGAGCACCCGTACATTCGGCACCTTCCAAATACTGTTCAAAGCCGGGATAGCAAGTAGCCTTCTTGCCTTTCAGCAATCCCAGCTTACCCAATACCATAGGAGCCGCACAAATAGCAGCAATCGGTTTCTGCTCTTGGGCAAAACGCAGTAACAGATTACGCAGTTCTCCACACTTCTCCAAAGTGGACGCACCCGGCATACCGCCAGGCAATAATACAAGCTCTGCATCAAAGAAGTCGCAGTTCACTACATTCTTATCGCACAAGACCGGAACATCGTGTGCTCCCGTCACTATTTCATCAGGGGTTACCGTCACCATTTCTACGTTCAGTCCGGCGCGTCTCATCACATCCACAGAAGTAAAAGCTTCTATTTCTTCAAATCCGTCAGCAAAAAAGACATAAACTGTACCCATAATTGTTCCTCCTCTTATTTTAGATTAAAATAATACGTTATTGTTCCCGTCTGATTGTTCAAGCCGCTTACCGCATTGAAACGGGCTTTCTTGGCAGCATCCTCCGCCGCTTTCCGCAATGCGGGATTGACGGTATTGGTCTGGCGGTTGATGCTGGTTGCTATCACATGTCCGGCAGGGTTCACTGTGATGGTCACCACAACCCTACCTTCATCCTGCACATTATATACCGGCCGCGGCAATCCGCCCTCACCAAGAGAACGTCCGCCCAAATCAAACGAGCCGTAGCCTCCCGTACCCGAAGTGGCTCCGGACGGAGCATTTCCCGTAGGACTTCCTTGAATACCTTCGCCTTCCGTATCGCCTTTACTACCCATTTGGGCACCTTTGCCAAAAGCGCCAGCTACCCGTTTACGGGCAGCTTCCTCGGCTTCCTTACGTTCCCGTTCGGCTTTTGCCGCTGCCAGTTTGCGAGCCTCTTCCGCTTTTTCGGCTTCCGTCTTTTCCGGTTTCTTCACCTCCTTCTTTTTCTTGGGTTCGGCTTTAGGCTTTATGGCAACGGTTTCTTCAGTTTCCTGCGTAATGATGTCCTGCTCCACCGTTTCCTGTACCTGAGGAGCGGTTTCCTCCGGCATGACATCCACCTTTACTAAAGAAGGGTCGGCAGCGCCCAGTGCATCGGGCACCTCTCCCAGCATAACGGGTACACCGCCTTCTTCCGAGGGTTCCGGCAGTGTGAATCCTACCAGTATCAGAAGGGCAATAATGGCAACATGCACCACAAGTGCACCTGCCATACCTATATATTTTCCTTTCTTCCGATTCACCATTGCATTTACAATTTAGCCATGTACAATGTACGATTTAGTTTTCCGGTGGTCGTGTAGCCAGCACCATCTTGAATTTATTCTCGTTTGCAATGTTCAGCACCTTCACGATTTCCCGGTAAGGCACTGTTTCGTCAGCATACAAAGCTATATACATTTCAGGCTCCCTCTCCGCACACGATTGTAGGAAAGGAGTCAATTCTTCAAGCGTCAGAGACAGTTCCTTGTCATTGCCAAAAGCAGCATAATAATTCAGATTCTTATCTATGATAACTCTTGTCAAAGGCTTCGCAGAAGTCTGTTGCTTTCCCTGCGGCAGCAGTACCTTGATAGCATTGGGCGATACCATGGTAGATGTTATCATAAAGAAAATCAGCAGCAGGAAAATCAGGTCCGTCATGGACGCCATACTGAAATTGGGTGATATTTTAGCTCTACGTTTTAACACGCCTTTAAGTTTTAATTCTTAATTCTTTAATTAATCATTTCGCCGGTTCGTTCAACAAATCCATGAATGCCATTGTCTTGGCTTCCATCTTATTGACCACGCCATCTATCAATGTCACCAGGTAATTGTAGGCAAACATAGCTATGATACCGACTATCAAACCGCCCACCGTAGTAATCATCGCCTCATAAATACCACCGGAAAGCAACGTTATATCAATATTATTTCCGGCATTTGCCATTTGCCAAAACGCACGTACCATACCCGTCACCGTGCCAAGGAAGCCTAGCATAGGAGCGCCACCGGAAATCGTGGCCATAATCGTCATTCCCTTCTCCAGTTTGGCAACCTCAATATTACCCACATTCTCGATGGCAGCCTGCACATCGTTCACCGGGCGTCCCAAACGGCTGATACCCTTTTCAATCATACGGGCCGAGGGAGTATCCACACTGCGACAATAAGCAATGGCAGCTTTCAATTCCCCACCCAAAATATAATCCTTTATTTTATCCATGAACTGAGGGTCTTCTTTCCCCGCCTTCCGGATAACATAATTACGTTCAAACAAGATGTAAAAGCAAAGTACGGACATCAAGCCCAGGACAACCATAATCCAGCCGCCCTTGACGGCCATGCTCCATAAATTCATTTCGTCGGAAGCGTTTACTTGTGTCAGTACCGGATTGGCACCTGCAATAGAGTCAGTCAGTGCCGGAGCCACTTGGGCCAATAACAACATTACATTCATCAGCGAAGACAGTTTTTATATTCCTTGACCGTACGCTCCAATCCCAGATACAACGCGTCACTAATCAGCGCATGCCCGATGGACACCTCGTCCAGCCACGGAATGTTTTGATAAAAATAATTCAGATTCACCAGGCTCAGATCATGTCCGGCATTCAGCCCCAGACCTAAGCTGCGGGCCACCTTGGCAGCCTCGACAAAAGGAGCTACAGCCGCTTCCCGTCCTTTGGGATAAGCCGTAGCATAAGGTTCCGTATATAGCTCCACGCGGTCGGCACCGGCTTTGGCAGCATATTCTATCATTTCGGCATCGGTGGAAACAAATACGGAAGTACGGATACCAGCATTGTTGAACTCATCCAACACTTCGTTCAAGAAGTCAAAATGGGTCTTGGTATCCCAGCCTGCGTTTGAAGTCAGCTGTGTAGGGCTGTCGGGCACCAAAGTTACCTGATGCGGTTTCACCTTCAAGACCAAATCCATAAATTCGGGTGCAGGATACCCCTCGATATTGAACTCTGTCCGCAGCAACGGCCGCAAATCATATACATCCTTACGGCGGATATGCCTCTCGTCAGGACGGGGATGCACCGTAATGCCATCAGCACCAAAGTCTTCACAATCCAGCGCTACCTTCACAACATTCGGGACATCACCTCCACGGGCATTGCGCAGCGTTGCCACCTTATTTATATTAACGCTTAATCTAGTCATAATTCGGTTTATAGTTTGGGACAAAAGTACAAATAATAGTTATATATTGGCAGCATTCTGAGAAAAAAATAGCATCTTTGCACTTCAATCCAACAGAATTGATTATGAAATTTGCCATATTCGGAAATACCTACCAAGCAAAGAAATCCTCGCATGCAGAAAACCTCTTCCGGTTGCTCAGACAGCATAATGCACAGCTCTGCATCTGCCGGGAATTCCATCACTTCCTGACTGCCGATTTACATTTAAACATACCTGACGCCGAATTGTTTGACGGAAATGATTTCTGTGCCGACATGGTTATCAGCATCGGTGGCGACGGCACTTTCCTGAAAGCAGCCAGCCGTGTAGGAAAGAAGAATATCCCCATATTGGGCATCAATACCGGCCGGCTGGGTTTCCTTGCCGACATCTCACCGGAAGAGATGGAAGAGACCTTCGATGAAATCTACAACAATCACTATAAGGTAGAAGAGCGTAGTGTACTGCAACTGAGGTGCGACGATGAACGCTTGATGCAATCCCCTTACGCCCTCAATGAGATAGCCGTATTGAAGCGGGACAGTTCGTCCATGATCAGTATCCACGCCGCCATCAATGGCGCTCCGTTGACCACTTATCAAGCTGACGGCCTGGTTATCTCCACACCTACCGGTTCCACCGCCTACTCACTCAGCGTCGGCGGTCCGGTCATCGTGCCCCACAGTAAAACCATCGCCATCACCCCGGTGGCTCCACACAGCCTTAACGTCCGTCCCATCGTCATTTGTGACGACTGGGAAATTACACTTGATGTGGAAAGCCGCAGCCATAACTTCTTGGTTGCCATCGACGGCCGTAGCGAGTCCTGCAAAGAAACGACCCGATTGCATATCTCACGCGCCGACTATAGCATAAAGGTAGTCAAGCGGTACAACCACATCTTTTTTGATACGCTTCGTAATAAACTGATGTGGGGGGCAGATATCAGATAAGCCTATATCACTTCCCAAAATTCTTATTCGTATCCACTGCGAAATGAGCGCAATGATATTCCGGCAATTTGTCGCATTTTATTAAGGACGAAATGAAAGTCTATAACAACCTGATTATCAACACCATTAAACACAACACATTCAATATACTACTGAACCTTATTCAATATACGACTGAATGGCATTCACTATACGACAGAATTAGGTTCAGAATACGACTCTATTCAGGCCCACACTATTTGTAAACAATACAGATTATTATTCAGCCCTTGTTTCGGCTGGGAATAGATGAAAACGACATACCGAAATGAGATACCTACCACCTGTAGCCGATAACTGATTCAACACGCGACAGAAGAATAAAACAAGTCCAGACGTAGAAGCAATAAGAATGTATATTTTCAACCAAAAGCTTTTAAATTTGATTTAACATCCGGGTGTTCTCACAGACATCATCCGGATGTTTAGGGGTTACAGTCGTAATGTGAAAGGGGCTAAGTCCCTATATGTCGGGAACTCAGTCATATACTCTTGCAGATAGAACACTGACGTGAGAAAACTTTAAAAAACATGAATCCGACGAATCAACAGAGCGTCTGAATTCGTCGGACTCACGTTAAATAATCTGAGTTCTATATAAAAATCAGCGCTTTAACAACTCATCTCTTTTGTTGCAACCCCTTCAGCAAGTGGTCCACCGCCGCTTTCAGCTGTGCATCTTCTCCCTTCAAAACAGCTTCCGGCTCATTATAAACCAAGATGTCCGGCTGTAAAGTCCGGTTCTCCAGATAGTTACCCTGCATATCCACACAACCTACCTGCGGAATACCGAATACAATACTTGGATCAATCTGGCTTTCCCACCAGACAGCAGTCATGGTTCCTGCCACTGGAGCACCTATCAGCTTACCGATACCCAACGTCTTGTACACAAAAGGAGTACCGTGGGCATTGCTGTAATTATCCTCGCAAACCAACATACACGAAGGTTTCAGCCATCTATCAAAAGGATCGCTGCCGATGTACTGGCCGCGCGGCACAAAGCGTTCATACTCCTTGCCGCTAAGTAACGTCGCTACTTGTTCGTGCAGCCATCCGCCTCCGTTATGGCGGGTATCCACCACAACAGCCTCTTTCTTACGACTGCTTTCGCTCAACAAATCGGAGTAAATCTTACGGAAGCTCGGACTATCCATACCTTTGATGTGAATATAAGCAATGCGCCCACCGGAATATTCATCCACCTTCTTGCGACAGTTTTCCACCCAGCGCTTATACAACAGCTCATTCTGGGCACCGTAAGATATGGGCTTCAAGGTTTCTTCAAACCGCTTTCCGGTAACAGGATTATAGACCGAGAGAATCACCTTGCGGCCTGTCTTACCTTCGAGTAACGGGAAATAATCAGCGCCAGCCTTAATGGCAACACCATCCACTTTCTCGATAATACAGCCCGGCTTGACATCCGTCTTTTTCTTCGTCAATGGACTCTGAGCTATAATTTCTTTAATCTTCAGTCCATCGCCCGCATAAGCTTCATCATAGAACACTCCCAAAGCTGCCGTAGGAAGTGCTGCGCCCGAAGCATAATAACGCGCTCCCGTATGAGAACCGTTCAATTCACCCAGCATCTCACTCAGCATTTCCACAAAATCGTAGTTATTGTTGATATAAGGCAAGAAGCGCTTATAAGTTTCTTTGTATCCATTCCAGTCCGTACCTTGCAAGTCTGCCACATAGAACTTATCATTTACCTGCTGCCAGATGTGGTCGAAGATATATTCACGCTCACCGTAAGGACGGTAATCGAAGAAAGCCTCAAATTCAATTGGAGAAATCTTGCTGCCTTCAATCTCTATCTTCTTCATTCCGTCGCGGGCACAAAGGAAGATATTCTTCCCTTCCTTGTCAGGCTGCAAAGCGCCTGCACCTACTTTCTTCAAAAGAACTTTTGTAACATTCTCTTTCAGATTGTGCTCCCAAAGATCGTACCCATCCTCAAAAACAGACAGATAATAGAGTTTATCCCCTTTAGCAGAAAGCATGGCATCTGCCATATGCGAGGAATTGACGGTCAGGCGTACAATACGGTCAAAGCGGTTTGCGAGATCGAACTTCAACGGCTCTACCTTTTTCTCCTTATCTTTGTCGGCATCCTCTTTTTTCTTCTTGGCATCCTTTTCGTCTTTCTTCCCGGCTTTTTCCTTCTCTGCCTTCTCCACTTCCTCAAGCAAAGTGGTTTCTTCCTTGTTCATCAAGAAACGGTCGTATGCTTCAGCATCAAAGAACATGATATAAGTATCGTCTTCGGCTCCCCAACTGCCGTGGCTGCGATACCCCGCACGGTCACTGGTCCAAATCATGGCTTTTCCGTCCAATACCCATTTGGCATTGCCATCGTTGTATCCGCTTTCGGTCAGGTTCACCATTTCACCCTTACCATCGGCATTCAGCAGCACAACATCTTTGTTGTTCCATCCACCTACACCGATATAGTCCGAAAGAATCCATTTGCTGTCCGGACTCCACTGGAACCACTGGTCACCGTCCGAATAAGAGTATTGGTACTTGCCATCCATAACGGTACGCACAGCCTTCGTCTTCAGATTGATGACACGGATGGCGCTACGGTTTTCGAGAAAAGCAATCTCTTTACCGTCGGGGCTGTATTGGGGTTGGAAAGAAGCGGCATCCGAGTTTGTCAGGCGTTCTTCCTTCAGCTCTGTGGCATAGGTAAACAGCTTCTCGTCCTTACGCACAATCGTCGAAGTGTAAAGTTGCCAAAGCCCGCCGCGTTCGGAAGCATAAACCAGTGTCCGCCCATCGGGGGCAAAGTCTACGGTACGTTCCTGACAAGGAGTATTCGTTATCTGCTTCGTAGTCTTATATTCCACTGAAGTGACGTAGACATCGCCGCGCAAAACGAAAGCCACTTCCTTACCATCCGGAGACACTGCCATTTCCGTGGCACCGCTACTCTTAATCTGGCGGATAATGTCCTTGTCGTTTCTGTCGGAAACAATGCTGATGTTCACCTTTTGCGCTTCTCCACCGGGAAGCAGGGTGTAAATCTCACCATCAAATCCATAGCACAACCTTCCGTCCGTAGCGGCACTGAGATAGCGTACCGGATTTTTGGTATAGTGCGTCAACTGCACGGCCTTCGCATCTCCGGGAGTACGTCGGTAGATATTGAAAGAGCCGTTTTCCTCACTCAGATAGTAGAATGTTTTTCCATCAGGAGCCCAAACCGGTTCACGGTCTTCTCCTCCGAAAGTGGTCAGCTGGCGGTACTGCGGTTCTTTTCCTGGAGTATACATCCAGATGTCACGAGCAATGGGCGATACGTGATGTTTACGCCAGTAGTCCTCGTAACCTTTCTTATCCTGATACAACATCGCTCCCTCCTTATTGATGGAGATGCACTCCATAGGCATGGACGAAATCATCGTCGGGCGCCCTCCCTCCACTGATACTCGATAGACCTGGTTGAACTGCCCGTTAGAGGGAAAGACAACAGCCTCAGCAGACGGCATGATGCCCGCAGAGAACAAGATATGTCCGGCATCTGTAAAAGCAAGCGGTGTTTCGCTTCCCGAGTGGGTAGTCAGCCGTCGTGGTTCGCCTCCGTCTTTGGACACAATGTAGACGTCCAGGCTTCCCATACGGTCTGAAGCAAAAGCAACCTGCTTACTGTCCGGACTCCATACCGGATCCGTATCATATGCAGGATTGGTAGTTATCTGCATGGCACGTCCACCGGTAACCGGCACCGTATAAATATCTCCCTTATACGTAAAAGCAATGGTGGTCCCATCGGGAGAGATAACACTATGACGAATCCAGAGCGGAGCATCTTGCGCAAAAGTAAAACCTGCCAGGCAAGCGGCAGCAATACCTAATAGTAGTTTTTTCATAATGATTCTTTTTGGGGGATAAAAAAAGCCTCACGTCTTTTCCTTGTCAGAAAAAGTCCGTGAGGCTTGCTTATTTCTCTTTAAGTTACCCTCAATTAGAGAGCTCCTACTTCCTTCAAAGCAGCATTTGTCTTGTGAACGGCAGCAGCGCTGGCAGCAAATTTAGCTTTTTCGTCAGCAGTCAGTTCCAGTTCAACGATTTTCTCGATACCGTTCTTGCCAAGGATTACGGGAACACCGATACAGATGTCTGATTCACCGTATTCTCCTTCCAGATATACTGAACAAGGAATCATCTTCTTCTGGTTGTGGATGATAGACTCAACTACATAAGCGCCTGCCGCACCCGGAGCATACCATGCAGAAGTACCCAGCAACTTAGTCAGTGTAGCACCGCCTACCATGGTAGAAGCTACTACTTCGTTCAGTTTTTCTTCGCTCAGCAGTGTGCTTACCGGCTGTCCTTTGTAAGTAGCCAGACGAGCCAACGGAATCATGGTAGTATCACCGTGACCACCGATAACCATGCCTTCTACTTCGTTGGCGTTGCAGCCCAAAGCCTGAGACAAGAAATATTTGAAACGAGAGCTGTCCAAAGCACCACCCATACCGATGATACGGTTCTTCGGCAAGCCCAAAGACTTCAATGACAGATAGGTCATGGTATCCATCGGATTAGAAATAACCACGAGGATAGCATTCGGAGAATATTTCAAGATGTTCTGTGCAACCGACTTAACGATACCTGCATTAACACCGATCAATTCTTCACGAGTCATACCCGGCTTACGGGGAATACCGGAAGTAATCACTACAACGTCGGAGTTGGCAGTCTTCTCATAATCGTTGGTACAACCTACAACAGTGGTGTCGAAGCCCAGCAGTTGAGCAGTCTGCATCATATCCATTGCCTTACCTTCTGAAACGCCTTCTTTCACGTCCAGCATTACCACTTCGTCAGCCACTTCATTAAAGGCCAACACATTAGCGCATGTAGCACCTACGTTACCTGCACCTACTACGGTTACTTTTGACATAATTTCTAAAGTTTTTTGTTTATAAGTATTCTTTAAAGATGATACAAAAGTACAGCGAACTTCGTAATTAGAGAAATATTTCCGTAATAATTTTAGTTAAATACACATTTAGCCAACGATTAGTGGACGATGATTAATGATTAATGATTAATTTTGCGGACGATTAGTGAACGTAAGACGAATAATCAGTCACCAACCATTAATCACTTAACCATTAATTATTATCAAAAATGGCAGTTAAGAAGAATACACTTCTCATCGTGGCAGGCAGCCTCCTTATCTTATTATTAATAGGAGTTACCATTCTGCTGATTTCCGAAAAGCAAACCAACAAGGAACTGGTGATGGAATTCAATCTGGATAAAGAAGACCTTGAAAATCAATACACAGACTTCGCCAGACAATATGACGAACTGAAGTTGACCGTCTCCAACGACTCCCTCTCCGTACTTTTGGAGCAGGAACAACTGAAGACCCAACGTTTATTGGAAGAACTCCGCACCGTGAAGAGCAGCAATGCCACCGAGATACGCCGTCTGAAGAAGGAACTGACCTCTCTCCGCAAAGTCATGATAGGCTATATCAACCAGATTGACTCGCTGAACCGCCTGACTGCCCAACAGAAGGAAATCATAGCCGATGTCACCCAAAAGTACAACGCCGCTTCCCGGCAAATCAGCAACTTGTCCGAAGAAAAGAAGAACCTGACCAAGACAGTGACGCTTGCCGCACAACTGGACGCCACCAACATCTCTGTGCAGCCCACCAACAAACGCGGCAAGACTGCCAAGAAAGTGAAAGACATCGTGAAGTTCAAAATAAACTTCTCCATCGTGAAAAACATCACTGCAGAAACCGGCGAACGCACCCTCTACATCCGCATCACCAAACCGGACAATGACGTGCTGACCAAAAGTCCCTCAAACACCTTCCCATACGAGAACCGGGAACTGGTATATTCCATCAAGAAGTATATAGAATACAACGGAGAAGAGCAAACCGTCACCGTATATTGGGATGTAGAAGAATACCTCTATGCAGGTACCTACCGCGTAGACATTTTTACTGACGGCACCCTTATCGGTTCACAATCATTCAACTTGAATTAATACATTTTTCAGACAAGTAAGAACAAAAGAGCATAAAACATGCGGCATACTACTGATTTCGTAACGCTGCAAAATGTGTTCTTTTGTTCTTATGCCTAAAAAAATTTCTAAATTATTTTGCAATATCATTGAAAGCCTATACATTTGCATCGTTGTTTATGCAATTATTGTTGTTGTATAAGTAACCGATTCATCACCTTAATTAATGTATAGCCCAATGAAAAAGTTCTTCTGTTTCATCTGTTTGGCATACCTGTCCTTCCCCGTGAAGGCCCAGGAAGCATTGAGCTTGGATAGTTGCCGTGCATTGGCAATTTCCAACAACAAAGAACTGCTGATAAGCCAAGAAAAAATCAACGCTGCACATTATCAAAAAAAGGCGGCATTCACCAATTACCTTCCCAACATTTCGGCCACCGGTGGATATATGCGCAGCCAAAAAGAGTTGTCTATCCTCAGTGATGCCCAAAAAGGGGCCTTGTCCGGATTGGGTACAAACCTCAGCGGCCCCTTGCAACAAGCCGCCCAAGTCATAGCGCAGCTTCATCCTGAAATAGCGGGGAAACTGCCGGCTTTAGGACAAAGCCTGGTAGGTGCCCTCGACGGTGCAGGCCAATCCTTGGTTGACGCCTTTCGTACAGACACCCGCAACATGTATGCGGGCGCACTGACCTTGACCCAACCCCTATATATGGGCGGCAAGATACGTGCCTACAATAAAATCACCAAATACGCCGAAGAGCTGGCCCGCCAGCAGCACAACACCGGTATGCAGGAAGTAATCCTGAGTACAGACCAGGCATATTGGCAGGTAGTATCCCTTGCCCATAAAAAGAAGCTGGCAGAAGGTTATCTGAAACTACTGCAGAAACTCGACAGCGACGTCGACAAAATGATTGCCCAAGGCGTTGCCACCAAAGCAGACGGACTCTCCATCAAAGTAAAAGTGAATGAAGCCGAAATGACTCTGACCAAAGTAACCGATGGCTTGAGCCTTGCCCGGATGCTGCTGTGCCAACTGTGTGGTCTTGACCTTTCCACTCCTATCATGCTCGCAGACGAACAGAAGGAAGACCTGGCCCCCACAACTCTGAAAAACGGTGCCATCGACATCAACAACGTTTATGCCACTCGCCCCGAAGTACGCAGCCTGGAACTTGCCACACGGATTTACAAGCAAAAAGTAAATGTCACCCGTTCGGAATATCTTCCTTCCATAGCACTAATGGGCAGCTATATGGCAACCAACCCTTCCGTCTTCAATAGTTTTGAGAAGAAGTTCAAAGGAATGTGGAACGTGGGTGTCATGGTATCGGTACCCATCTGGCACTGGGGCGAAGGCATCTATAAAGTAAAAGCAGCCAAATCGGAAGCACGCATCGCCCAATACCAGTTGGATGACGCCAAAGAAAAGATAGAGCTGCAGGTCAACCAGTCTGCTTTCCAAGTGAACGAAGCTGCCAAAAAACTGACCATGGCCGAAAAGAACCTGGAAAAAGCCAACGAGAACCTGAGATACGCCACACTCGGCTTTGAGGAAGGCGTTATACCCGCCAGCAATGTACTCGAAGCGCATACCGCATGGCTTTCTGCTCAATCGGAAAAGATAGACGCACAGATTGACGTAAAACTGACGGAAATCTATCTGAGAAAGGCAACGGGGGAATTGACAATTGATAATTGATCGTTTCTTCAATCATAAATTGTAAATAGTAAATAATATGTTAGATACAAAATCACAAAACAGCAACATGTTGTTGGCATTCCTCACACTGACGGGAGTTATTGCCATCGTTGCCCTTGTAGGTTTCTTCATGTTGCGTAAAGGGCCGGAGATTGTGCAAGGACAAGCAGAAGTAACGGAGTATCGAGTATCGAGCAAAGTGCCGGGACGTATTCTGGAATTTCGTGTAAAAGAGGGACAAAGCGTACAAGCCGGAGACACCCTTGCCATTTTGGAGGCTCCGGACGTGCAGGCCAAACTGGAACAAGCACGCGCCGCCGAATCGGCAGCCCAGGCCCAGAACGAAAAAGCTTTGAAAGGCGCCCGTCGGGAACAGATACAAGCTGCCTATGAAATGTGGCAAAAGGCACTGGCCGGACTGGAGATTGCCGAAAAATCCTACACGCGTGTGAAGAACCTGCACGACCAAGGCGTGATGTCTGCACAAAAGCTTGACGAAGTTACCGCCCAACGCAATGCAGCCCAGGCTACAGAGAAAGCCGCCAAAGCCCAGTATGATATGGCCAAGAACGGTGCGGAACGCGAGGACAAAGCCGCTGCCGCTGCCTTGGTGGAACGTGCTAAAGGAGCTGTGGCCGAAGTTGAATCGTACATCAAGGAAACTTACCTGATTGCACAGACTGCCGGTGAGGTATCCGAGATATTCCCCAAAGTAGGCGAGCTTGTGGGCACGGGTGCTCCCATTATGAACATCGCTATTCTGGATGACATGTGGGTAACCTTCAATGTACGCGAGGACTTGCTGCAAGGGTTGGGTATGAATACCGAATTCGAGGCGTTCATCCCTGCCCTCGATAGGAATATCTGCCTGAAAGTGTACTACATGAAAGACCTCGGCACATATGCCGCTTGGAAAGCGACCAAGACTACCGGCCAGTTCGACCTGAAAACATTCGAAGTAAAAGCCGCTCCGCAAGAGAAGGTGGAAGGACTGCGTCCGGGAATGAGTGTGATATTGGAGAAATAAAAGGAGTTATGAGTTATTGGGGAGGATGATGGAAAGAGATAAGAAACATACGGCTTTGTGGAATGTAGCAAGACGCGAATGCCGCCGTCTTGTTTCCCGCCCGCTCTATCTGTTCTGTATGGTGATAGCACCGTTGTTCTGCTACATATTCTTCACCACGCTGATGGACTCCGGGCTTCCTACGGACATGCCCGTAGGTGTGGTAGACCAGGACATGAGTGCCACTTCACGCCAGCTGATACGTAACTTGGACGCTTTTGAGCAGACAGCCGTCGTGGCTCGCTATCCCAATATCAACGAAGCCCGCACCGCCATGCAGCGCGGAGAGATTTACGGCTTCTTCTATATACCCGAAGGCACCTCCGCCAAGGCGCAGGCGCAACGGCAGCCCAAACTCTCGTTCTACACCAACAACACACTACTCATTGCCGGCTCACTGCTCTTCAAAGATATGAAGATGATGAGCGAACTGGCATCGGGAGCCGCCGCCCGCACCGCCCTCTATGCCAAAGGCGCTACCGAGGAGCAAGCGATGGCCTTCCTCCAGCCCATCGTCATAGATACGCATCCACTCAATAACCCGTGGCTGAACTACTCCGTATATCTGTGCAACACCTTTGCACCGGGTGTACTGATGCTGCTTATCTTCATGGTGACCGTCTATTCCATCGGAGTTGAGATAAAAGACCGCACGGCCCGCGAATGGCTGCGCATGGGCAACAACTCCATCTGGATTTCCCTTATCGGCAAACTGCTGCCGCATACCGCCATCTTCTTCCTGATGGGAATATTATATAATGTATACCTCTACGGTTTCCTCCATTTTCCCTGCAACAGCGGCATCCTGCCGATGCTGCTTGCCACCCTTTGCCTGGTGCTGGCATCGCAAGGCATGGGAATATTGATGATAGGAACCCTGCCTACCCTGCGTCTGGGACTCAGTTTCGCTTCCCTATGGGGCGTACTCTCTTTCTCCATGTGCGGATTGTCATTCCCCGCCATGGGCATGCACCCCGTATTGCAGGCATTGGCAAATCTGTTCCCCCTGCGCCACTATTTCCTGATTTATGTGGACCAGGCACTGAATGGATACCCCATGATTTACTCGTGGGTCAACTACGTAGCGCTGCTTATTTTCATGATGCTCCCGTTCCTTATAGCCCATAGGCTGAAAGGAGCGTTGGTTTACTATAAATACATGCCCTAATGAAAGACCTGACGTTCAGACAGAAAATGATACAAGGCATTCATGACTTGTTCTATATATGGAAACGGGAATTCGGTACAACCTTCCGCGACCAGGGCGTGCTCATCTTCTTCGTGCTCGTTCCGTTGGTCTATCCGTTGATATATGCTTTCATCTATACCAACGAAACCATCCACGAAGTGCCCACTGTCGTGGTGGATGACTCACGCTCCTCGTTGAGCCGCGAATACCTGCGGAAAGTGGACTCCAGTCCCGAAGTGAGCCTCGTGAGCTACTGCGCCGATATGGAAGAAGCCAAACTGATGTTGAAAGACCGCAGGGCATACGGCATTATCTACATCCCCTCCAGCTTCAGCGACGACATTGTACGCGGTAAGCAGACGCAGGTCAGTATCTTCTGCGACATGAGCGGACTGCTGTATTACAAAGCCTTGCTGACCGCCAACACCAACGTGTCGCTCGCCATGAACGCAGACATCAAAGTGGAGCGAAGCGCCAATACCACCGACCGCCAGGACAAGATTACCGCCTACCCGATAGAGTATGAGGATGTCGCCCTCTATAATCCGACCAACGGATTTGCCGCTTTCCTGATTCCGGCAGTATTGGTATTGATTATCCAGCAAACGCTGCTACTCGGCATCGGCTTGTCTGCCGGGACGGCACGCGAACAGAACCGCTTCCGCGACCTGGTGCCTATCAACCGCCACTACAACGGCACACTACGCATTGTGATGGGAAAAGGGCTGAGCTACTTCATGGTATATTCACTGGTATCGGTATATATACTGTGTGTGGTTCCATGGCTTTTCAGCCTCAACCAAATAGCGATACCCGGTGTCCTGACTCTGTTCACCCTGCCCTACCTGGCCGCTTGTATTTTCTTTGCCATGACAGCATCCATTGCCATCCGCAACCGCGAAACGTGCATGCTGCTGTTCGTGTTCACCTCAGTGCCGCTGCTGTTCCTCTCCGGCATTTCGTGGCCGGGAGCCGCCATGCCTGCTTTCTGGAAGTACTTCTCGTACATCTTCCCTTCTACCTTCGGCATCAACGGCTACGTACGCATCAACAGTATGGGAGCCACACTCAATGAAGTCTCTTTCGAGTATCAGGCACTATGGATACAAACGGGCTTCTACTTCATCACCACGTGTCTGGTATATCGCTGGCAGATATTGCAGAGCAGGAAACATGTAATTGAAGAGTATAAGAAGCATAAGAGTATAGAAGCGTAACACATCGTTCCAAGCCTACGAAACAAAGTGTTCACATACGTTTGAACACTTTGTTTCAGCGTATCAGAACAATTTGTTCCAATATATAAAAACAGTTTGTTCGCCATATTGAAACAGTCTGTTCCCTTATAGGAAACAGACTGTTTTGTTAAAGGAAACAAATAGTTGCCCTACAGCATCGGCAAGGCAGCAAACAGACAAACGGGGCTGTAATACCTAATTACGGTCGCATGTGTTTCTCTAATATTGGGTAAAGTATCTAAGCATACCTCATAAAGCCCAAATCGGTAAAATGAATGCCGTCTACCGTAGCCTCCCCGTCGTGGCCAATAATGTCACGGGAAGAAAGGAAATAGATGTTTTTCTCTCCACGTTGCTTCAAAGAACGAAAAAAGGCATTCAATGTCTCATTCTTGTCCTTCACCTCCTTGGCAATCCTGGTGTCAAAAGGAGAGTGGGTAAAGAGAGGGTCTTCCACGAAAAGAACAGGCGTATCGGGATGCTTGCTGCGAATAATGGTATAGAATTTATCGGCACGCTCTCTCATTTGCTCCACGGTAGCATTGGGCACAAAGTCGAGGACAAACATAGAAGCGTCCACACCGGCTATGACATCGGCAATCTCCAGGTCGAGCAAGGCATTGCCGCTAAAGCCCAGATTGATACACTCACGATTGAGCCAACGTTCCAGAATATTGGTATGTGCCATGCCGGGACGGGAAGCGCAGCCTCCCTGCAAGATGCTGGTACCATAGAATACTACCGGCTTCTCACGTTTCGGCAAGTCCACTGCCGGTGGAGTGATGGCAGATAGGAAATCCACTCCGATGGAAAGCGAGGTAACCCCGTCATATAAAGAAAGGTACAAAAGGTATTCGCGCTCCTCGGGCAATATATTGCTTACGATAGTCGCCTTGCTGACCTTGCCCTACGGACGACCGCTACCGGCAAATATCCATTTGCCGTCTTGCAGGCAGTAGAGGTCGAGGCCTTTAATACCGGTAGGCGTCATGTGGTTCATACTCATATTGTTCCTTACTTCCCATTTGGCGGAAATGCTTGTAGAGTTGGAACGGAAGCGCACGGCAAGTCCGGCACTGTTGCGGCCCAAGTCCCACAAAGGCTTGCGGGAGATGTTCTGCAGAGAGTCCGGCAGACGCTCATAGCGGGTAAGGGTAGATTCTGTTGCTTTGCCCAAAAGGGGGAAGGCGGAAGCATCATGATAGACAGTCTGTGCATCGGCAACAGCAGCCAACAACAAGCCCATCAGAAGAATTCTGGTTTTCATATGACAAGATATTAAGTGTTAAGTATCAGACGGCAAAGATACAAGGTTTCTTTGAAAAACGAAGAAATGGAAGCATTTTACATCAATTAACTCCCACGTGCTTGTTTCTTTACGAAACATTCGTATTTTCGCAAAAAACAATTCATATGAAACACATCCATTTCCTCTTAGCAGGCTTCCTACTGTGCATCTGCTGTACCCTGCAAGCCAAAAACCGTGTGATTGACCAACCACCGTTCATCGTAAGAAACACGACTTCCATCGAAGTGAGCAAAGTAGTCATCAGTGACACGGCAACCGTGCTCCACATCTATGCCAAGTATCGTCCCAAGTACTGGATACAGATTGCACCCGACAGCTACCTGACAGACAATAACGGAGAAACCTACCAACTGCGTTCCGGCATAGGCATCACACCAGGCAAGGAATTTTGGATGCCCGAATCGGGCGAAGCGGAATTCCAACTGGTCTTTCCTCCCCTATCCGACAATGCTACCTCCTTCGACTTCACCGAAGGCGAAAAGGTGGAAAACGGATTCAGCATCTGGGGAATACAGCTGAAAAGCAAGAAACTGCCGGAATTGGCACTTCCCCAAAACGCCGTAGTGCACAAAACCGACCCTAATGCCGAACTTCCCGAACCGGTCATCCAATATGGAAAAGCCATGCTGAAAGGGAAACTCCTGGATTCACGCCCCAATATGGCAATGCCAATCAGTATTGCCGTGTGGGAGAATATCAAAGGAGACATCATGGACATACCACTCGACATCCAGCCTGACGGCAGTTTCACCAAAGAAGTAACGTTGCCCGGCACTACCCCATGTACCATGTATCTGGGTAGAGAACATATGCTCCAGTTCTTCATGGAACCGGGCAAGACAACAGAAATATACGTCAATCTACGCGAAGCTTCCCGACGCAAGTCTAAATTCCACAGCAAGGGGAAACCCTATGGAGAAATGGTATACATCAACGGGCCTCTAGAAACCGTGGCACAAGAGTTGAACGGAAACCACCCCGACATCAACATGCAAGACAAGCTCTATCAAAACATAGCTGCACTGGCTGGCAAGGATATTGATGCAGCCAAAACATACGTACTCCAAATATCCGGCGAAACACAAGAAGCAATAGACAAGTTGCCTTACAGTGTTTCTACCCGACAACTTCTGACCATCAATAACAAACTGACTACGAATGCCATGCTGTCTTCCGTTGCCAGCATCTTGACATCGGCTGCCCTACAAGCCAATCTCATCAAACGGGAGGAAGCAAACAACTACTATCAGGAACTTTCCCGGAAAGTGCCCTCCAACTACGTGTCCGACGAGGACATGAGCATATTGAATGTACCGCAGGCAGTCTTGTCCAACCAGTATGTACAAATGGCTCCAAGAAATGTAGAACGGAGCGAGGAACTGGCCAAAGCATGGGGAACAGATAAAGGCATCTTCTTCGATATAGCCCGTAATGTCACCCTCTACCGGGGTATCAAGAACTTCACCCCACTCACCGACGAGCAAAAGGCAACCGTTGCCGCCATGCCCGCCGCATACCGCGAAATGCTGACTGCCGCCAATGACGAGTTGCTTGCACAGCTCGAAGCCAACAAGAAAAAGACGGGTTACACCATCAACCAAGTGGATACCAACGTCAACAACGAAGAGTTGTTTACTTCCATCATCAGCAAATTCAAAGGAAAAGTATTGTTAGTAGATTTCTGGGCCACCTGGTGCGGTCCATGCCGTATGGCAAACAAGATGATGGTCCCCATGAAGGAGGAACTGAAAGGTAAGGACATTGTATATCTGTACATCACCGGTGAAACCTCCCCCTTGAAGACCTGGGAGAATATGATTCCCGACATCCACGGCGAACACTTCCGCCTGACAGATACCCAATGGAAATACCTCTCGGACGCATTCAAGATAGAAGGGGTACCGACTTATCTGATTGTAGACCGAGAAGGAAACACCACGTTCAGGCAAACTGGTTTCCCGGGAGTGGAAAAGATGAAGGAGGAATTATTGAAAGTTACTAAATGACAAACTGATAAAACAAAAAACAGCAGGGATAGGCCTGCTGTTTTTTGTTTTATCAGTATACCGTTATTACTTTTCAGCCCATTCCTTGGCTCCCTGCTCCTTCAGTTTAGCAGTGAATGCCTTTGCCTTCTCCATAGCAGCCGCTTCCTCTTCCGGACTTGCATACGCATGCTTGTAGCCTTTCACCACATTCCATTCACCACGGGTGAAATCGGGGAATGCCACAGCCGCACAACCGTTGTCCATGGAAAGTTCTCCCAGTTCTGCAAGGCAGCACCACTCAGCAAGGTCGTATACATCCATATCCAAAGGAAGACCGTTCTGCAGGCAATATACCAGACGGCTGTCCATCACGAAGTCCATGCCACCATGACCTCCTACTTCCTTCGCCATCTCACCGTACTTCTTCAAAATGGGATGCTGGTATTTCTCCACGAGTGCCTCCATCTCCGTTTCCGGTAGGAAACCGTGTGAATTCAAATCATCCACTTTGGGCTGAACGCCCGATGCACTCAGCTGGTCAGCGTCAAGCGCATACCCTTCTACCGGATATTTGTTGGCGAATCCCTTGGTTCCCGTAAGCTGATACAGACGGTTATAGGGTTGTGGCGTCATTACATTGTGCTGAATCTCAATCACCTTTCCATTGGCTGTACGAATCATGGTCGTGGTATGGTCACCGTTACGGAATTCCTTGCACTCCTCGCCGGTTCTTTTCTCTACCAACTCCTTGCCCACCACAGACTTGGTATCCATGGCTACCAGCGTTTCCATACGGTCACCACGGTGAATATCCAGTGCTTGCGCCACCGGACCAAGGCCGTGAGTGGCATACACGTCACCGCGATGCTTCATGTTGTAGTCCAAACGCCAGCCCAACTTGTCATTTTCTCCATTCTTCCAGTAATAGTCCCAAAACGGGCTCAAGTTATGTATATAAGCACCTTGTGCACGGATAACTTCACCGAATACGCCATGCTGCGCCATGTTCAGCGTATTCATCTCGAACCAGTCATAGCAACAGTTCTCCAAGATGAAGCAATGCTTGCGGGTAGACTCACTCAAGTTAATCAAGTCCCAACATTCCTGTAGGTTCATGGCCGAAGGCACTTCTATCGCTACATTCTTTCCGTTCTCCAGCGCACACTTGGCAACGGGGAAGTGATGCAGCCAGTCCGCAGCAATATAAACCAAGTCTATATCATCACGCTTGCAAAGTTCCTCGTATCCCTTGTCACCGGAATAGACGGCGGCTTTGGGCATGGATGCCTTCTTCAAGAGCTCCTGACATTTATCTGCACGGGCCTCTTCATAATCACAAAGAGCCACTACCTGCGTACCCGGAATATAAGTGAAACGCTCCACTGCTCCGGGACCACGCATACCCAAACCAACAAAACCCACACGCACTGCCTCCAGCTTCGGAGTAGTCAGTCCCAATACACTCTTTTGTCCTGCCGGACGCTCGGGAGTCTTGACAACAATGGTACCATTCTGCCATTCCCATTGAGTTCCCTTCTCTGTGGTTTGCACAGTAGAAGTCTGGCTTGTGCATGCACCCAATACGAAGCACATTCCCAGCAACAACGATTTAACTGTTCCCATATTTCTGCTTTATTTAAGGTAAAAGAATTAATTGCAACAAAGATAGACAATCTTAACCAAAAGAAGATTATCAACAGCCATGTTCTTTTCAATCAGACAAAAGAATATACATACAGTAAACGCATTTAGATTAATTAACTCACTGTTTGATGCCAGTTTACGAAATATTCGTAGATTTGTATTGAATTCATTTAAATACTTTATCCATGGAAAAGTTAACGATACAAGAAGAAGAAGCAATGTTGTACATTTGGGAACTGGGCAGTTGCTTCGTAAAAGACATTGTTGCCAAATATCCCAAACCGGCGCCTCCCTACACAACAGTAGCATCTATTGTGAAAAACCTGGAGCGCAAGCAGTATATCCGTGCCGCACGTGTAGGCAATACCTACCAGTATACCCCGCTTATACGCGAAAGCGAATACAAACGTACCTTTATGAGCGGTTTTGTGCGCAACTACTTTGAAAATTCTTATAAGGAAATGGTTTCGTTCTTCGCCAAAGACCAGAAGATTTCGGCCAATGACCTGAAAGACATTATAGATATGATAGAGAAAGGAAAGGAGTAAACATGTTAGCCTATTTTCTGAAAGTGAATGTAGCGATAGTACTGTTTTATGCATTCTATCGGCTGTTCTTCTACAAAGACACATTTTTCGGCTGGCGCAGAACCGCACTGCTTTGTTTCTTTGCCGTTTCCGCTGCCGTACCTTTGCTGAACATACAAACGTGGATTACGGAGCAGGAACCGATGGTGGCCATGGCAGATCTCTATGCCAGCGTTGTGCTACCGGAACTCACAGTAGGCACAGAAGTGGCTCCGACCGACTGGAAAAGCATCCTTTCAGAATATGCCAATATCGCCTATTGGGGAATAGCGGCATTGCTGATGATACGCCTCATCATGCAACTGGCAGGCATCATCCGCCTAACATGCCGATGCCGCAAGATACAAATAGGCAACACAAGTATACATCTACTTCCCAAAGCAGACGGGCCTTTCTCTTTTTTCCACTGGATTTTTATCCACCCGTCCTCGCATACGGAAGAGGAGTTCAACGAAATATTGACCCATGAGCAGACACATGCCCGGCAATGGCACTCCATTGATGTCATCATCAGTGAACTGGTGTGCATTTTCTGCTGGTGTAATCCATTTGCCTGGCTCATGAAACGGGAAATCCGTACCAATCTGGAATATATGGCCGACGCCCGCGTATTGGAAAACGGCTATGACTCCAAAACCTATCAATACCATTTGTTAGGATTGTCACATCAAAAGGCTGCAGCAACCATCTATAACAGTTTCAATGTTTTACCTCTAAAAAAACGCATCAAGATGATGAACAAAAAGAGAACCAAAGAAATAGGAAGAACCAAATATTTGATGTTCCTTCCTTTAGCGGCCTTACTTATGATTGTCAGCAATATCGAAACCGTAGCGCGTACCACAAAGAAGATTGCGGTGGAAGTCATAGAAGCTGTAGATCCCCAAACCGAACAACCGGCACCGGAAGTTCAAGACCCTCAAGTAGCTCCCCAACCGGAACAAGACACAAAAACCGTGACTTACAAAGGAAAGGTAGTGGACAAGGATGGAAAGCCAATACAAGGTGTGAAAATACTAAGTGTTCCTAATTCTACTCCTACCGAAGTCACTACCCAAGCCGATGGAAGTTTTGAATTCAAAGCCTCTCCCAAAGCAAAATTATTATTCTTATATCAAGACGGAAACAAAAAGAAAGGCATCTCTTTCACTGATGAAAGATTACCCAAAGAAAACAAAACGAATTGGACAATCGTTTACAATGAGAAATGGAATGAAGTCATGCAAAGCGACCCGGGAACTCCAGACAATCCGATTTTCGAGGTAGTAGAGCATATGCCCGAATTCACTGGTGGAGGTATGCCTGCACTGATGGAATACTTGAGCAAGAACATCAAATATCCGGAAGCAGCTATGAAGAAAGGTATACAAGGACGGGGTATCGTGCAATTTGTTGTGGAGAAGGATGGAAGTATTACCAATGTAAAAATACTGCGTAGCGTTGACCCTGAATTGGACAAAGAAGCCGTGCGCGTAGTCAGTGCCATGCCTAAATGGAAACCCGGTACACAACGCGGAGAAGCAGTACGCGTAAGATTTACGGTACCAGTGATGTTCCGATTGACAGAAGACAAGACCCCGGTGAAGTATGCTCCCATTGAAAACAAAATAAATGAACTGGTGGTAGTGGGTTATGCTCCGGAAGGTACAACGGTACCGGAGGAGGGAACCATTTTTGAAGTTGTAGAACAAATGCCCGAATATCCCGGCGGTATGCCCGCAATGATGGAATTCATCAGCAAAAACATCAAATATCCGGCAGCTGCACAGCAAGCTAAGATTCAGGGAAGAGTTACCATACAGTTTATCGTAAATACAGAGGGCAACATCATCAATCCCAGAGTTCTCCGCAGTGCCGACCCTCTGCTGGATGCCGAAGCAATCCGCCTGACTACCATTATGCCTAAGTGGAAGCCCGGCATGCAAAGAGGACAAGCTGTAAATGTAAAATATACAGTTCCCATCATGTTCCGTCTGCAAGAACCGGAAAAGAGTCCTGCTGTTCAGAACGCCACTGTTACTCCAACTAAATAAACTAATTCTCTCTCCAAACAAGTTTAAATGAAAAAGAAGCAGTTACCCGGCGACGGGCAATTGCTCCTTTTTCATAAAGGAAATATCCATGTTTATTTATGCACTTCCACAATCCGTGTCGGTGCCATTTCCATATTTCTGCGGTCTACCTGGCGGACTACGGCGGCAGCCAGTTGCAGGAACGCACGCCCGGTCACCGTATTCTCATCCAAAGCAACCGGAGTGCCCTTATCACCACTCTCACAGATGCTCTGTACAATAGGTATCTGCCCCAGCAACGGTACATTCATCTCTTCCGCCAACCTCTTGGCTCCTTCTTTACCGAAAATATAGTATTTATTCTCCGGCAGTTCGGCAGGTGTAAACCAAGCCATATTCTCTACCAAACCGAGGATAGGCACATTCACTTTGTCATTGGTGAACATATTGATGCCTTTGCGTGCATCTGCCAGCGCCACAGCCTGCGGCGTGCTGACAACGATAGCCCCCGTCAGCGCCAATGTCTGCACCACAGTCAAGTGAATGTCACTCGTTCCGGGAGGAAGGTCAATAAGGAAATAATCCAGTTCTCCCCAGTCGGCATCACCAATCAATTGCTTTAAAGCATTGCTTGCCATACCTCCGCGCCACAAGGTGGCCTGATCGGGATCGACAAAGAAACCGATGGAAAGCAGCTTGATACCATACTTCTCTATCGGAACAATTAAATCACGTCCACCAATGTTCTCCGCCACCGGACGGGCATCTTCCACTTGGAACATCTTAGGAACGGAAGGTCCGAAGATATCAGCATCCAGCAGACCCACCTTATAACCCAACTTTGCCAAAGACACGGCAAGGTTGGCAGCAACCGTGGACTTGCCTACCCCACCTTTTCCGGAAGACACTCCGATAACATTCTTCACCTGAGGTAATAGCTTACCCACTTCCGGACGTGCCGCCTGACGGCTTTCAGTCGTAATCACAACCTCCACCTCGGGAGAAACATACGTATGTATAGCCGTCTCGGCAGCTTTCACCATCGACTTCATGAAAGGATCGGTCGGTTTCTCAAATGTCAGCGAGAAGCTGACCTTCATCCCTTCAATCCGCATGTTATCGGCCACCATCTCAGCCTCAACAAGATTCTTTCCAGTGCCGGGATAACGCACTGTTGCCAATGCATCAAGGATTAATTTTGGATATAATGTCATTGTATTTACTATTTGACGATTTACTATTTACTATATTTTATGCGAATCAGCAGTAGTTTTAACCACTGATTCACATCATTTACTGGTTTGCAGTCCACTACGCTTGCTACGGTTATAACTGCGATACTCATCCAGCTCTATCTCCACATCCGGCTCCTGCAACTCGCCCTCTTGCGGAAGATGGAACTTGATGTACTTGATATTCAAACCACGATCCAGCCATTGTTGTTCATAATAGGTCTTGATGCTGAGTATCTCATCAGCCATGCCGGAGTGATATAAGTCTTCCGTCATCACATCCACCGGCAACCGGTTTCTTTCAATCATGTACCGGGTATAGGTAAACATGAAGTTGCTGTCCGTCTTCAGATGAACGATACCGTCATTCTTCAGGAACTTGCGGTAGCGCTCCATGAAATAAGTGGAAGTAAGCCTTTTGGTAGCCTTCTTCATCTGCGGGTCCGAGAAAGTAAGCCAGATCTCACTCACTTCATCCGAAGCAAAAAAACGGTCGATGATTTCGATATTCGTACGCAGAAAGGCCACATTCTTCATGCCCGATTGCAGCGACTCGGTAGCTCCCGTCCACATACGGGCTCCCTTTATATCCACTCCGATGAAGTTCTTATCGGGAAACATGCGTCCCAATCCGACAGTATATTCTCCCCTACCACAGCCCAGTTCCAGAACAATAGGATGGTCATTTTTGAAAAACTGCCCATGCCAATTTCCTTTCATGTCAAACGGCACATTATCTACCGCGGAATACGGATACTCGAAAACATGCGGATAACTCGCCATATCGGCAAACTTCTCTAACTTGTTTTTTCCCATTTAAGAAGTATTGAAACATAAAACATATTATTTTAAGCACGGATTGCACGGATTTTCACGGTTTCTCTTAAATCTATCCGTGTTTTCCGCGCAATCCGTGCCTAAAAGTATAAAAACAAAGTCCCGGCAAGTCTTATACGATAGACATTACCGTATTATTCAACGATCGTTACCCAACCATGAGTATCTGGCTCGTCACCATACTGGATGGCACGCAGCTTGTTGTAAAGCTTCGTACATACCGGTCCCGGTTTTCCATCTTTGGAAATAACGTATGCCTTGCCGTTCTCTACGTCGTCAATACGTTCGATGGGGCTGATAACGGCAGCTGTACCGCAGGCACCCGCTTCCTCGAAAGTCAGCAATTCTTCTTCAGGAACCGGACGACGCTCTACCTTCATACCCATATCCTCTGCCAGCTGCATCAGGCTCTTGTTGGTGATGGAGGGCAAGATGGAAGTAGATTTCGGAGTGATATACGTATTGTCCTTGATACCAAAGAAGTTGGCAGCACCACATTCGTCCATGTATTTCTTTTCCTTGGCATCCAGATAGAACTCGCAGGCATAACCCAAATCGTGCGCTTTCTTGTTGGCACGCAAACTGGCTGCATAGTTACCACCTACTTTATAAGTACCGGTACCCAATGGAGCAGCACGGTCGAATTCGCGGATAATGACATACGGATTGGTTGAGAATCCACCCTTAAAGTAAGGACCTACCGGGGTCACGAACACCACAAACAGATATTCGCTGGCAGGATGTACGCCTACTTGTGCACCGGTACCCACCAGCAACGGACGGATATACAGAGAAGCACCCGATTCATAAGGCGGAATGAAACGCTCGTTCAGCTTCACCACCTTCAGAATAGCTTCTTTGAAACGCTCTGTAGAAAGTTCCGGCATCAAGATGCCACGGCAAGTGGATTGCAGGCGGGCTGCATTCTCTTCCAAACGGAAGATACGCACTTTACCGTCTTTGCCACGGAAAGCCTTCAAACCCTCAAACGCTTCCTGACCGTAGTGCAAACAAGTGGCAGCCATATGCATAGGAATGGTTTCCTCGCTGCAAACTTCCAGTTCGCCCCATTGTTCGTTACGATAGTAAATTCTCACATTGTAATCTGTCTTCATGTATCCGAACGGCAGATTAGCCCAATCAAGTTCTTTCATATCTCAAAGTATTAGTTACTTCTATTACGTACATTTTGCAACAAAAATAGCTTTTATTCTTCAGATTCCCGCTTCTCCGACAGTAATTTTTCAATTTCCTTATCAGCTTTGGTCAATTTATCGCTGCAAAATGCTATAATTCCATTTGCTTCCTTTATTTTTTCAGCAAGCACATCTATCTCCAGTTCATTGTTGTCTATCTGGCCGACAATTTTCTCCAAACGTGCCATGGCTTCGGAGTAGGTTTCTTTTTTCTTGGACACCATATTATTTACGATTTGACGGTTTACGATTTACGATTGAGGTTACTTCTCCTTTTTGGAGCAGGGTGGTGATTTCATCTCCTTCATTCAGCAAGCCGACATTTTTCACAACCTTCCCGTCTTTCAACGTGATGCTGTAACCGCGGGCAAGCAGCTTTTCCGGTGAAGCATCCACCAAGCGTTGCTGCAACAATTCCAGACGGTGGCGATAGCGGGACAAATAGGAAGTGACAGCTTGCACTACATCTTTCCGCGCAGTCAGTAAAGCCATTTTTGCATCGGATATGCAGCGGTATGAGACAGAAGGAATCCGGTTCTTGCAGACAGACAACTTGCGCTGTTCCTGCTGCAACAGATTCCTGACCCCCTCATGCAAGCGGGAAACAAGCATTTCCAGTTCATCGGCGGCATTGTTCATGAGGTCTATCAAGAACTCGGCGGCGGCCGTAGGGGTCTTTACACGGGTATGTGCCACAGAATCCAGCACCGTGTCGTCCCGCTCGTGACCGATACCCGTTATGATAGGTAACGGAAACTGTGCACAAGCAGCAGCAAGCAGATAGGTATCGAAACCGGACAAGTCGGACGTGGCGCCTCCACCGCGAATAATGGCAACCACATCAAACTCGGACAAGCGTGCATTCACCCGGTCGAGAGCAGAAAGGACAGACTCCTCCACACGGTCACCCTGCATCAAGGCAGGAAACAGCTCCGTATAAAAGTAGAACCCCCGGGAATTGTTTTCCAGCTGATGACAGAAGTCACCATAGCCCGCCGCCGTCGGTGAAGATATGACGGCAATACGTTGTGGCAGGCGGGGTATATCCAGTTCTTTATTAAGAGTGAGGACTCCCTCCTCCTCAAGCTGCCTCAATATTTCCCTGCGGCGACGCGCCATATCGCCCAACGTATAGGTGGGATCTATGTCCTGCACTGTCAAACTATATCCATAAAGTTCGTGGAAACTGACAGTGACCTGAACCAGCACTTTGATGCCCGAGACAAATGCCTGCCCCGTAGCCTCCTCAAAATAGGGCTTCAGCAACCGAAACACATTTGCCCAGATGGTGCCTCTCGCCTTAGCTACCAGACTATTGCTACGGGGATCTTTCTGCACAAATTCCAGATAGCAATGCCCTGTACTGTTGGTACGCACATCGCTCAACTCTGCCTGCACCCAAAACTCATCGGGGAGACACTGCTCCAGACTACGGCGCACAAGGGCATTCAACTCTTGTAAAGACAAGGCTTCCATATAGCTATCATTCAACCAGTTATAACTTTATAAAATTTTATCCGTAATAAAGCGGTACTTTATTCGTGATAAAGTGACAATACACTATTGGCAAGCCAACAGAAATTCTCGTTATTTGTTTCTTTCGGACTGATAATCCTGATACGCCTTCCACATATCGGGCACGCCATAGCCATAGATATTATCAGGATAATCCGTACGGTCACCGGAACGGCGCACCAATTCTATCACTTCTTTTGCCGTAAGTTCGGGACAAGCCTGCCACAAGCAAGCCACCATGCCGCACATAATGGGTGAGGCAAAAGAGGTACCGTTCGCCCTTCCCTGGTTGCCGTCCGTACGTATAACGTCGGCACCCAGCCCGACGGCTACAACATCCGGCTTTATCCGATGGTCTGCCGTATTCCCTACAGACGAGAAAGGAGCCAGAACAGCTTCCTTGTCGACAGCACCCACCGTCAGCACATTCTCGGCATCGCCCGGAGGCGTAATCTTCTTCCAAGAACCGGTGCCCGAATTTCCGGCACTGCATACCAATACCATGCCCTTATCGGCTATGCGCGATGCCTGACGTGACATCAGCGCATAGTGCCCATCCAGATTGCGGAGCTTATAATTCTTGGATTTATCATCGAAAGCGTAATATCCCAATGAAGTATTAAGCACATCCACTCCCACGCTATCGGCATATTCCACAGCAGCAGCCCAGTAGTCCTGCTCTACCAGATGCTCGGAGTATTCGTCTTCGCTACGCAGCAACCAGAAAGAAGCTTCGGGAGCTGTACCGGTCATGACACCGGGGCGATTCATGGCGATGCACGAGAGCACCGCCATGCCGTGGCTGCTTTCGGCAAATATATCCGATTGGGGATTCACAAAATCCTTCGTACCCAGGATGCGGATATTCTGCATAGCGGTTATCTTGTCGGCATTGTGGAAACCCGCGTCGATAACGGCAATCGTCATTCCTTGTCCCTTGAAGCCTTCTTCGTGCAGCTTATCGCCATTGCTCAGCCGTATCTGGTCGACAGCCAATCCATAAATGCTGTCGGGATGCACGCTCGGGCGGTTTATCAGAGAGTCGCGCTCTGTCGCCATGAACGGCCCGTCACCTCCGGGAGCTATCCAGACCTTTTCCGTCTTCCGAACAAAAGGCAGGGCGGCAATACGCTCTATCAATGCAGAGTCGTTGCAGGACACTGTAACAAAATTCTCCCATTTGCCGGTAACGACAATCTTCGCGCCTTGCCTGCGAATCTCATCCACATACTTACGGCATACCGGAAGGTCTGTCGAGTCTATCGGAAGATTCTGCTTCCGGCGACGCTCAATCGCCTTTTCAGAAAGGAACGCTTCCGGATGTTCCAGCGAATACGTGGTGGCAGCCTTATCCTTCAGGCTGATACGATACTTCAAAGTATCTTGTTGTGCCGATGCTCCCGCCGCAAACAGGACAAAGGCTGAAAGAAGTACAAGTCTTTTCACAATTAGAAATTATAAATTAAAAATTAAAGAAACATCCCGATGCCCCGTTGGGAAGCGATGAATGAGCCTCCAACCACACGCCGGCCGACATAGAACACGGCAGACTGTCCTGGAGCAATGGCAGAAGCCTCCGACAAGAAGTGCACCAGCAGACGCCCGTCCTCCAGGCGCTTCACGGTGCAAGGAATAGGTTTGCTGCGATAACGGATGCGCACGGTGAGTTCTTCCGATCCAAAGAATTCGTCTTCATCCGTCAGATTCTCCTCTTCGGCCAGCATATATCCGGCCTTCAATTGTTCCGCATCGCCCAGCATCACGGTATTCTTCTGCGGATTAATTTTCAGCACATAGGCAGGTTTGCCCAAAGCTATCTCCAGGCCTTTCCTCTGTCCGATAGTGTAGTAAGGAAATCCTTTGTGCTCCCCCAGTTTGACGCCTTCCGAATTGACAAACCATCCCGGCCCCACTTCACTGTCTATCTCCGAGGAATGCTCGCGCAAGAAGTCGCGGTAGTCTCCCTTGATGAAACAGACTTCCATGCTTTCCCCTTCTTCCGCCTTGAGCGTATATCCTTTATCACGAAGATACTCGCGAACCTGCATCTTGGTGGATGCTCCCAACGGGAAGATGCATCGCTTCAACACCTCCTGCCCCAGTCGCCAGAGGAAATAGGACTGGTCTTTCTTATCATCATCCCCGGCAACAATGTAAACCTTCCCGTTCCGTTCCTCCAGACGGGTGTAGTGCCCGGTAGCAATGAACGCACACCCCAACCTGTCCGCCCACTCCGTCAGGATACGGAACTTGAATAACGGATTACACATCACACAAGGATTGGGAGTACGCCCCCGACGATATTCATCGATAAAGTTCTGAACAATAATCTGCCGGAAAGCCTCACGCTCATCTGCCACATGGTGTTCAATTCCCATACTGTCGGCAAGGTTGCGGGCTTCCACCGGTTCGTCTCCCCACACCCACATGGTGAGGCCGACTATCTCATAGCCCTGTTCCCTCAACATCAGGCAAGTGGCGGTACTGTCTATACCTCCACTCATTCCCACTAATACTCGCTTTTCGGATTTGTTCATATTCTGCCATTCATTCATATAATCTGCAAAAGTACACGTTTTCAAGCAGAATACACAGCTTTTCAGCTAAAGAGAGAGTATTTTCATCCTCCACAGCCTTCACCTTCTTCCTCAACCTTCCTATTCATCGGCTTTTCCGGTAAGACCTCTTTCCTTCGCACTACCGCACCTCATAGGTGTTCCGGCGTTTTCTTATCAATTACGCATCTGTCTTTGATTACACCTCCTTTCCTCTTAGCATAACCATTTATGAATCAGCAGATAATCAGTGCAAAAAGAATGCAACCATTTTGCAGTGACGCTACGCCCCTACTACAGTGAGGTTAGCAGCAGGCAATTGACAGCTCCCGAGCCTTCAACGGGAAAGCGAATACAAGGTTTTTACCCGATAATCCATTTACTGCCCGGTATCAACGAGATGAGCTTGGTTGCCACGAAACAACTGATAAACGTACATACCGCTATAACCGGAATGGCAGCCACAGTGGGCAATCCCAATGTAGACTTAAACACCGACACCCACAAGCCAAGCCAGAAAATGTGCATAAGAAACATGCCGTAGCTGAGTTTAGACATTTCGGCAATGATGCGCGGAGGCTGCGGAATGCTGATACAGCCGAACAACAAAAATGTGCCTGCCGTCAACGCCACGCAATTAAGGGTACAGAAAGCCCATCCCACCTCAATGACCGGTGTAGAATGAACCACTCCTGGAACAGCCTGGACATAGAACGACCATATGGTAGCCGCCGCGCCGACCAGCATAAGCAAGAAACCGACCCGCAGACGCAAGGAGCGCCCCCAAGTAAGATGCACGCGGATATAATGTGCCAGCACAAGATAGCCTAAATAACCCGAAAAATACCATAACATGTGATATTCGTTCCAGAAACACTGTCCCCATACTTCACCAAACCAACGGTTGAGGAAAGGTATACAAGTAGAAATCAGAAACAATCCGATGAAGAAACGTTCTTCTTTGGCCGAAACCTTCTCCAGCCACGGTGAAATGACCGGAATGAACAGATAAAGACTTATCAACGGATACATAAACCAGAAGTGCCCGGCAAGCGCAGGAAAGTTCAGCCAGATACGTGAAAGGTCGTTCAGAGATTGTTCGCCGTCTATCTGTCCCCACAACATGGGCAACGTGCTATATAGTACCATGAAAAAGACGAACGGCGGCATGATGCGCAGGAAACGTTTGCGGTAAAACTGCCAACAGCTTTGTCCTTTCTTCATCGGTGCAAGCAGATAAGCCGAAACAATCATGAACAGAGGCACAGACATACGAGAGAAACCATCATAAACTGATACCCACAACCTATCGGCCTCATTCTGAAGGAAAGACTGCGGTCCTACCATATCTGTAGAGCCGGCAGCTCCATAAAAATTCTCACTGGCATGAACCAACATGACCAAGAAGCACGCAAACACGCGCACGTAATCCAAAAAAGCAATACGTTTCATTTTATTTTAAGTTTTCTATTTATGCAAGTCAGGAGTTAAAGATGTCAGCACTTCACTACTGTCCGCATCATTCATCAATTTATTCTCTTGTATTCGGGAACGCAGATATCCTTAACCGCGCAGCTCCCATAGGGATGAGTGTGATTTCTTCTTTGTCGCCTCTCGCTGCATCCTCTTCGGGCAACACGCCACACAACCCGGTTTCATCTATTTCCCATTCGGGAACCAATCGGCCGACAGCCTTCACCTCCAAAGGTACATTGGCCACCGTAAAAGGGTAGTCGTCGGCCGGCCATGATTTACGGATTACCTCGAAGTGTTTCAAGGGTTCTGTCTTGTCCAACACCAGCGAATAATTCCACGCGCTGCCGGAATATATCTCAGTAGTGGGCCATTTTTGAGGGTCAGCATCTTTTTGCCATTTAGAATCACCGATGGCCGTTTCGCGGCTGTCCTTCTCCACATATTTCTCAGCAATCTTAAGAGAGAGCGTGAGAGGACCGTAATCCACACTTACGCTGTTTTTATTGACCTGCCAGGTGCGCATGGACAAAGACATCGGAAACGTCAATTCCACACAGTCACCATCCGACCACTCGCGATGGATGCAGAGATACTTCCCTGCCACGGGAACCGCATCCACTTCCTCACCATTCACGCACACTTTCGCCTTTTGAGTCCATGAAGGGATTCGGAAATAGAACGGGAAGACGACTTTTCCCTCGGTAGAGACAGAAAAACGGATGTCTTCCTCAAAAGGATAATTCGTCTCTTCGTGCAAAGTGATTTCCTTTCCATCAGCTACTTTCACCACAGCTTTGCAAGCTGCATAAAGAGCCGTTGCCACTCCATTGTCGGGAGTTGCCAAAACCAGATGCTCGGCAAAGTAGGGCCAGCCTTGTGCATGATTGTGCTGACAGCAACGACTGCTGAAAGGATTCATCGAAAGAAACGGTCCGCGGTTGTCAATGCCCGGATGATGATTCTTGGAATCACTGACGACATGGTTCGGGCAAGTGATGTAGCGCAACGCTTTAAAATCCGGCATCACGGCAACCGGATAAGAGTTAAATGCAACTTCTTCGCAATGCTCGGCCCATAAGGGATCGCCCGTTATGCGAAGCATAATTTCATCAGAAGCCATCTGCTCAACCAGCCCGCAGGTTTCCACCCCTTGGCGGGGGTCGATATATCCCAAACGGGCATTCTCATCTGCCCCGAACATGCCACCGGGCACTTGCCCGAAAGTACGACGAATCAGTCGATGGACATTATAAGAGGCTTTCAGCATGGCAGAATCACCGGTCTGCATATAATAAGTAGCAGGCTCACGGAAACATTGGGCAATGTTTACGTTGTGCCAGTTGGGCAAAGAGGTCGACTGAGTCCAGTCCGCAGTATTGCGATGAATCTTTTCGGCCAATTCGAGCAAAAAAGCATCTCCCGTATGACTGTAAAGCCAGTAAATGCTAATGATATTATCGCCTCCACGACTATTCTCCCAAAAGTCTTCCAGAAGTCGGTCGTCGGGAACCGTCATCTGCCATCTAAAGTAGTTTGTCATCAGGTCTATGACACGCTGGTCTTGAGAATACTCGTAATAAGATTGCAGGCACCAGAGCATAATCATCTGTGCCCAAAGTTCGCGTTTTCCATTGCGTTCGTTGACCGGGCCGAAATAACCGTCCGGCTGGCGACTGGCAAATACGCCTTCGATCCAGTATTTGGTTTCTTCTATCATCTTCGGATCATTCAGAATATATGCCAAACTGCTATACCCTTTGAGCCAATAGGGAACTTCCTCCCAACCATGGTCCCCACCGGTCGTAAGCCAAGCGTTGTCATCCTTTTCCAACCAAGCACTGATTTCCCCTAAATGTCCGGTCAGGCCGTCGCGCTGCAACTCCAGAAATTTCCTTACCCACCCCTCGGGACGGATGTTGCCTACTGGCAATTTTATAAAGTTCAATGGACGAAGCGGGGCACGGTAACCCATATAATTAGTATTGACAGCATGTATATCCGGCCGGTCAACCACCGTCACCGTACCAGCAGAAGAGGCAGAAGTACAAGCCATAACCGAAATTGCCAATGCCACGAAAAGGAAGGCAGCCACCCATGTATATAAGTTCTTCATGTTATATCTTAATCAATGCTATTCAATAAATCCACCTTCCCTTCATTAACCAACTTCAATATCAACTCACCGAAAAGGGTGTTCTGCCAAGCAAACCAAGGGCGGGTGAAGTTAGTTGCATCATCCTTATGGAACGACTCGTGCATGAAGCCCGTACCGGCATCCGTATCCATCAGCATCTTGATGCAAGTTTTGATTTCGGCATCATCCCGGCTTGTGAAAGCTTTCATCATAATGCTCATAGGCCACACCATGTCATAGCCGATATGCGGTCCGCCGATACCTTCACCGGCTTTGCCGCAGAAGAAATAAGGATTGCTGTCGCTCCACACAAAACGGCGGGTATTCTGATAAATAGGGTCATTGACGTCTACATCTCCCAGATAGGGCATGGCAAGCAAGCTAGGCACATTGGCATCGTCCATCAGCAAATGATTACCGAAACCATCAACCTCGAAAGCATAAATGGTACCAAATTCAGGATGATTGTAGGTTGCATAGCGTTTCAAAGCCATTTCCACCTCATCGGCCAAGGCACGGCAATCGGCAGCCAAAGCAGTCTCCTTGTTCACTGTTTCCAGAATCTCGGCAGCCTTACGCAAGGAAGTGACAGCAAAGAAGTTGGAAGGCACAAGGAACTGAAGCGTTGTGGCATCGTCCGACGGGCGGAAGCAGGACACGATAAGTCCCACCGGACGGACAGGAGCACCCAGACCATCATTGTTCAGCGTATCGAGCGCACGCTCCGTCTTGCGTTGAAATTTGTAGGGACCGGCACCCTCTTTGCGCTGCTGCTGACAAAAAGTAGTATAAATATTGCGGATGGCTTCCAGCCATTCAGCACCGAAAACCGAAGTGTCACCCGTCACCTGCCAGTAGTGATAAGCCAACCGTAAAGGATAACAAAGCGAGTCGATTTCCCATTTACGTTCATGCAGTTCGGGCTTCATGTCAGTAAGGTCACTCATCCAATGCCCATCGGGCAGCGCACCATCGTTGTAAGCATTCGCATATGGGTCGATATTGATACATTTGAACTGGCGTAGAATAACACCGGCCAGCATCTCTTTCAGTTTCGGGTCGTTATTGGCAAGCTGCACATATGGCCATACTTGCGCCCCTGAGTCACGCAACCACATAGCATGGATGTCACCCGTATATACAAAAGTATCAGGCTTTCCATCGCTGCCCTTGCGGAAGTGCACAGTAGTATCCAGCGTATTTGGAAAACAGTTGGCAAACATCCAGGAAAGCTTGCGGTTCTTCAAAAGCATCTGTACACGGACAATCTCTTTCTCCACGGCAGTGGAACGGAAAAGTCGTTGTTTCTCTTTAGGACGGTTAGAGGTATAGTTACCGGCAGATACCGTATTATCCTGCACGGCTACAAAGCCCGCATTGGCAAGAAGGCAGCTACTATTGACAGCCTGAACCATCCCGGCAGCCGCAGCCAGGACAAGGCTGAAACAAATCTTTTTGGAATTAAGACTCATATTTCTTCTATATAAATTTGAATTGAAAATTGCTATTAGTCAAGTGGAGGGGTGGTAGCTTTCACTCCCTCGAAAGTCATGCGCACCGGCTTTATCTTTCCTTTTTTGTCAAAGTACATCCGGTCAATGCAGGTGGCACGGCTGTTTGCTGCCGTTTCTCCCAACGGGCGACGGTGGTAAATGATGTACCATTCGTCCTTACCTTTTCCACGCACCACTGAATGATGTCCGGCACCGGTAGCCACATCGGCATCCTGCTGAAGAATGATTCCCTCGCGATGGAACGGCCCGAAAGGAGAGTCGGCAATGGCATAGGCCACACGGTAGTCGGGACTTCCCCAACCGCCTTCCGACCACATGAAGTAATACTTTCCGTTACGTTTCAACATGAAAGGACCTTCCACATAGTCCTGAGGAGTCACTTCTTTATAGACTGTGCCATCATCAAAAGGAACGACACTAAGTAAATCGGAAGACAGTTTCACGATGTTGCAATGCCCCCATCCGCCATAGTACATATAGTAAGTGCCATCGTCATCACGGAACACAAACTGGTCGATGGGCTGTGCGCCATTCACAATTTTATCAATCAGGGGCTTGCCCAGCACATCTTTGAAAGGACCTGCCGGATTGTCTGCCACAGCCACACCGATACCGCCAATCTCAGAGTTGTTCTGTATATCGTTCCCTCCGAAGAAAAGATAATAGCGGTCATTGGCCTCGATAACAGCCGGCGCCCACAAAGCACGGCGCAACCATGGGATATTTTCCTTTGAAAGCACGCGTGGATGTTTGGTCCAATGCACCAAGTCGGGCGAAGAATAGGCATCCATAAAAGTCTGTTCATCATAAGGAGCGGAATATGTAGGATAAATCCAGAACTTCCCGTCCAGCACTATTCCCTCAGGGTCGGCATACCAACCGGGAAAAATCGGATTGCCGCTACGTTTCTTTTGAACTTCTTCACCAGATTGCGCATAAACAGAAGAAGAGGAGCAAAACAATGCCAAGCAGTAAATAGTAAGTTTCTTAAGTTTCATGGTAAATAGGGTTTTCAAACAGTGATTTATCGTAAGAGAGAGAGGGTGTGTCAAAACGTTTTTCAGCTATCACTCCGTCAGACATTCGGCACACCCTCATCATTAATTGCTATGGTTTTGGCTTTGAGGTCACTTCTTCTTTTTAAGCGTTTTCGAGAAGGAGTAAGGAGCATCCTCCTCTCCTGTCCCACGCAGTTTGTTGGGCACATTGTCCATAGTGAAGCGCAGCGAGGAGCCGTTCGTCAGTTGCTCGTGTGTCAGAAAGTTGCGTGTATAGTCAACGCCATCCACTGTAAGTTTCTGCACGTAGCGGTTGGCACGACTATTCTCAGGAGCTTCAATCGTCACAGTCTTGCCATTTTCCAAGTGCAGACGCACAGAACGGAAAAGAGGAGCACCCAGCACATACTGATCTGTACCCGGACAGACGGGATAGAATCCCAAAGCTGAAAACACGTACCAAGCAGATGTCTGGCCGTTGTCCTCATCACCGCAATAGCCGTCGGGATTGGCACTGTACATACGCTCCATAACCTCACGCAGCCAGTACTGCGCCTTCCACGGCCGGGAGGAATAGTTATAGAGGTAAATCATGTGCTGTATGGGCTGGTTGCCGTGAGCGTAGTTGCCCATGTTCATGATCTGCATCTCCCGAATTTCGTGGATGACACTGCCATAATAACTTTCGTCGAACACAGGCGGCAACACAAACACGGAATCCATCATCTGGTTGAAGGAGTCCTTGCCACCCATCAGGTCAATGAGTCCTTGCGGATCGTGGAAAACCGACCACGAATAATGCCAACTGTTTCCTTCGGTGAAGGCGTCACCCCACTTCAAGGGGTTGAAAGGCGATTGGAACGTACCGTCTTCATTCTTGCCGCGCATCAACTTATGGGCAGGGTCGAAAAGATTCCGGTAGTTCAGCGCGCGTTTGGCAAAAGGAGCCAGTTCTTTCTTCGACTTGCCGAGCGAAAGTCCCAACTGGTAGATGCACCAATCATCATAAGCATACTCCAGCGTACGGGCTGCATTTTCGTTGATACCCACATTATAGGGCACATAACCCAGCTTGTTGTAATACTCATGTCCCAGGCGTCCGGTAGAGGAAACCTCGGGATGCACATTCTCCGTACCGCTCTTCACAGCATTCCATAATGTCTCGATGTCGTAGCCACGCAGACCTTTCAGCCAGGCATCCGCCACCACAGAGGCGGAATTGTTGCCCACCATGCAACCACGGTGTCCCGGACTGGCCCATTCGGGCAGGAAACCGCTCTCCTTGTAAGTGTTGGCCAATCCTTCCTGCATCTTGGCATTCATGGATGGATACATCAGGTTGAGAAAGGGGAAGAGACAACGGAAAGTGTCCCAAAAACCGGTGTCGGTAAACATATAGCCGGGCAGCACCTCACCATTATAGGGGCTGTAGTGCATTACCTGACCTTGCGCATCTATCTCGTAGAAACTGCGCGGGAAAAGCACAGAACGGTAGAAACAAGAGTAGAAAGTACGCAGACGGTCGAGGTCGGTATCCTGCACTTCAATGCGGCCCAGTACCCGGTTCCATTCGTCACGCCCGGCTTTCGCCACCTCTTCAAGCGTCCGGTCACCCAGTTCCTTCAAGTTCAACTCGGCCTGCTCGTGACTGATGAACGAGGAAGCCACACGTACATTCACCTGCTCGCCACGGAGGGTATGAAAACCGATGATGCCACCGGCATGATTGGCACTTGCCTCGGTGGTACGGGGGGCAATCTTTCCGTCCTTCACGGCAGCAGTATAAGTAAAAGGCTTATCGAACTGCAATACAAAGTAGTTCTTGAAATTGCTTGGCACACCACCACTGTTCTTGGTGGTGTAGCCTATGATTTTCTTTTCAGCCGGAATGATTTTCACAAAAGAACCGTTGTCCATGGCATCGACCACCACATAGGCTTCCTCCGTTTCAGGGAAAGTGAAACGGAAGGCAGCGGCACGCTCGGTAGGAGCAAACTCCGCCGTCACATCATGGTCGGCAAGATAGACTTTATAATAATAAGGAGTGGCGGTCTCGGCTTTATGAGAAAACCAACTGGCACGCTCGTCCTGGTCGAAAGCCACCTTTCCGGTGATAGGCATAATGGCAAACTGTCCGTAATCGTTAATCCACGGACTGGGCTGGTGTGTCTGCTTGAATCCGCGAATCTTGTCGGCATCATAAGTATAAGCCCATCCATCCCCCATAGTACCGGTCTGTGGTGTCCAGAAATTCATACCCCAAGGCATTGCCACAGCAGGATAAGTGTTGCCCGTAGAAAGGGCATGCTTGGATTGCGTGCCAACCAAGGTGCTGACGTAATCAACAGGAGTAATCGGCTCGTCAACCGGCAGTAAGGCCGCCTGCATACCGCCTACAAGAAGGAGGGCGGTTCCCCATGCAAAAAGTCTTTTCATTCGTTTAATAGATTTTGTCATTGTTTATTTCCAATCAGCTTGCCTTCAAGCATTTTCATGTAATATCCGCCTACTACCGAGCGGGCCTTGAAGCCACGCCAATTGGGCTTGTCGGTAAACACCCAGTCGGACATAGGCACGCGGTCTATCGTTTCGTTCATGAACTTATGCAGAGGAACGATGAATTCACGGAAAGTGGCCAGGTCAGGAGCCATTGTAGCAGTCCACATGATCCAGTCGGTCTTGGTATAAGTCTCACGACTGTCCAGAGGCAAACCATAAATATTCTGCTTCGTCAGATAATAAGGTATCTCCATTTCTGCAATTTTTGTGTCAAAGATGTTCAGTCCGAGCAATTTATCCCAGACAAGGTTGTACTTCTGGCTCCAGGTACCCGGCTTGTCAAAGGTCAGACGATAATGGTCGCCGTCGTTGGCCATACGTTCCCACTCAGCCGCCATCTGACGGGCCTTCGTTGTATAGCTTTCGGCAACATCCTTCTTGCCGAGCATTTCGGCCAACCGGCCATAAGAGGCCACCCCTAAAATTGCCTTGATGGAAAGATTCGTGTTATGGGCAAAGTGTCCGGCGAAGTCGTCGGTACAGAGCTGGTTCTCAGGATCGAGTCCCTTTTCCACCAGATAGTCGGTCCAGGTGGTGAGCACTTCCCAATGTTTGGCAGCATAGTCGGCATTGCCTTCTACGGCAGCAATGGCAGCCGTAAGAATCAGCATGTTTCCACTCTCCTCAACCGGCATATCGCCTCCGTAAACCTGTCCGTTGGCAAGAGGATAGGTACCCAAATCATGGGCGGCGAAGGGCTTGGTCCATTTGCCGCTTTCACTATAATGGAAGATACCGTTCATCATGCCTTTCTCCAGTTCAGGATTATAGATCAGATAGAGGGGAGCCGAGGGGTAGGTCAGGTCCACCGTATTGATACAGCCGTTACTGTTGTTTTCCTTCGACAGCCACAAAAGGTCACCGTTGGGAGCTTCCACCAGCTTGTGGGCGGCAATGGACTGACGGTAGGCCAACGCGCAGAGTTCGGCATATTCCTTGCCGCCTACGGCAGAAGCATCCTCCATTAACTTTTTATCGAAGGCATAGCAGCGTGCCAGCAACTCGTCATACTCATTGTAGGCGGCCAGCATTTCCGACTCGATGGTACGGTCGCCTCTCGAGTTCCAGTAAGAACGCAAGTTTGTACCGAAGTATTGGATGGAATAGATGTCGTCATATCCCAGCATTATCTTGTCGGTAACCTTCCTCACTTTACCATAGTCACGCACCAAGGCCATATTCCCGTTGCTGTCCTCACCCGCAAGCGAAGCTGAATTAAAGGTGCCGTTCACGAAGTTCTTGCGCAGTTCGGTACTGTTGCCGATGCTGTATGCTGTGTTTTCTTTACCGGAAACCATGTAGAAATATCCCCAGTCAATGCGAAGGTCATCGCCCTGCTTAGCCAGGATATTCTGCTCTTTGCTTCCGCTCTTCAAGTAAAGCAGCCCGTCAGCTTCATATCCCTCGCTTGCAGATTGCTGGTAAGGCTGGTCGAGCGCCCAGCGCGGCGAGGCCTCAAAGTACACCTCCACATCGTGTTCCTTGCCATCACGGGCAGCAACACTGTAAGTAAGGTAATTCACGGGGCGGCTCAACAGCTTCAGGTCTTCCATGAAAAGAGGTGCCGTGAAAGTGACTTTCAAGTCGACATCACCACAGGTAAAAGCGTAGTGTGTCTGCATGGGCTGCACGTCAGCAGAGGTCTGCACAGCTGTGTTGCCAAACACGGTTTCCTGATGTTTCGGAATCTGCAGGCCGAAGTCGAGCAGACCGTTGCCGACCGGATTGATACACTCGGCGGCAATGATGTTGTCTCCTTGTTTCAAAGCAGCCAAAGCCTCATCGGAAAGTTTCACGACCTTGTTCTTATTGCATGTGGTTCCCGTACTGTGTATCTTCACTCCGTTGATATAGAATACGGCATCATCATCATTGGAGAATTCCAGATAGACAGGTATGCCGGTCAAATCGCGGTCGATATTTACCGTACGGCGCACCCAGATATTGCGGGTTCCCCATTGGGTCTTGGCTGTAGGCTCATTTTCTTTGGTACCAAAGGCACCACGGTCCGACTTCCATCCGGAATCATTGTAATCGGCAGATGTCCAGTCGCCAGCGGGCTTGTCTGTGATATACCGTCCAGTCCACTCCCCTTGCTGAGAGGTGGGCACGATTGCATTCATCTCCAATTCTTCAGTCCCCATAAAACGGTAGGAAACACCGTCTACCTTCACCACGCCAATCAGAGGGAAATCCTTACCCGTCCAATGGCGAACGGGGCTGTCATAAAGGTTATCGCTCATGGACCATGCACTGGCATAAGGGTCGATGGTAACAAGCGGGTAGGCTGGAGCTCTCAAGTCATTCTTGACGACTTCATAAGACGTATCCTTGTCACTGCACGCAAAAAGGCATGATGCCAACAAGGGGTATAAAAGCTTTTTTCTCATATCGTTTATATAATATAATTGTTTATGTTGTTAAATGCTAAAAAATAAAAGGTCTGAGATTACCAGCAAAACTTCACCGACACTCCGTCAGGATTATTCTCAAACTCTATCAAATAGGTATGACTTGCTGCATGCCAACGCTTGGTATCGAATACTTCTTTGCCATCGACTGTCACACTCTTAGGACAACTCGGCAACAGTACCCGCGATACGTTTGAAGTCTCGGCAGGACTTTTCGCCACATAGGAATACCAGCCTTTTCCGCGTTCTTCCTGTTCTTCGCGACTTGCCGAAGCCAGCACTTGAGGCTTCTTCTTACCGGCTACACGTTCTACATTCAGCAACAAGGCTTGCTCACCCGGATTTATCCGCTTGGAAGTGTATATCGGTAATTTGGGATCAAAAAGGTCAATCAAACATCCTTCCACAGTAAACGGCTCGTCGCTCACACTCTCTTCAAGCACAGCAGCCAAGTCGTAATCTCCCCTTTGCAGATAGAAGTTGTTTTTGAACTCCAGCTTTCCCGCTTTCGCGTTCTGCTCGTACATCCGGGCCGCAAGATACAAAAAATATTTGTCACCACCCTCATGCAGGACATAATCTTTAGGATCGGTACGAATAACACATACAGTTCCCTTACCGTAACTATATTCTCCCTGATTCGGCCAGGCAGGAAGCCCCATCTGCTCAAAAAGATGTGCGGAAGGGGTAGCATAGTTATGCCCGTTGGTATTCCACCATTCCCTTACATTCTGGAAAGGGTCGTTGTCCGTTCCACTATAAATCAATACTCCCCCTTTCTTCACCCAATCGGCTATGTGGCTGTGCGCTTCAGGCTCAAGCGGTTTCATGTTCGCATAAGTCATCAACAACACTTTTGTGTCAGCCAGCGCTTCCTTATAGCCGAGGTTCTCAATGTGGACGGTCTTGACGGGTACCCCTCGTTTGAGCAAAGGCAACGCCTGACCGTAGAAATTCGCCAATTGTGGGTCTTCATATCCGTTGTGCGTAGGGAAACGCTGGAACATCAAGGAGTTTGCCATCAGTACGCTGAATCCTTTGCTTCCGGTCAGTTCTTTATCAGTCAGAGGCATACGGTTCAAGGCATTAATCATCACCTGCATCTGTGTGGAATAGAAACGGGGAATACGTTCTTTCTTGTCGCTATTGGCACTTGTCCGATATAGTCCTTCGTAGATACGTTCCGGCCAAGGCATCACTTCGTAATCGGCTATATTGGGATAGAGTAATTGTGCAGTAAAGGTAGCCTGATAGTTTTTCTTATAATCTGCCCAGTCACGCGGCCAGTCTTCGATAGGGTCGGTCAGAAAGAACATCTTGCGACCAGTAGGAGCAGTCATTGACTCCATAGAGCCATACTCCAGATAGGCAGTCTCGAACACACGCTCACGTTTGCGACCGTCAAAGAAATTCGGCTCACGCGAAGTTCCGGTCCACACCTGAGCAATGTAACCGTCCACACAAGGAAGTGAGGCAAGGCTTGCTTCTGGACTGACAATCTGCCATTGCGAATAGTTCACCAGCGAGTGGGTGGGAACGTAGCACTTCACGTCCATCCCTTTGCTTTTACCATATTCTTTGGCAAAGGTGAAAACTTCATTCAGTGCACGATAGTACAAGTAATACTTGAGTTTGCTCGACAAGTAAGTATTTTCCGGAGACTCGTGTTGCGGTCTCCACTCGAAGCCATAGTATTTTTTCCATTCCTCCTTAAAAGAATCACTGTAACCGGCTCTTGCCCAAAATTCAGGCTCTTCCATGAAGATGGCATCCACACCGGCGTCGATTACCCTCTTCACATGTCTCTCTTTCAGATAACTTAAAAAATTCTCCGACGGTACGATATAGGGCACCATGTGACCGTGCCATATCGTATCTCCAGTCTGTGTGACTTGTCCCTCATCCAAATGCCATTTCCCGTCCCATTGTCCGGTAAAATAGTCCTGATATTCACCCCAAGCAATACCGGTCATAAAGTGTATGATATATCCACGCTCTTTCCAGGACTTCACCCGTTCCTCAAAAGATAGTTTGCGTGATTTATCCGAAGGATTTCCCCCTACTCCATACACCATCACCGCATCGGCCCTATTGTCTATAGAAGGCTTCCACTCGCGTGAGGTTTGAAAAGTGGTTTTAACATTGTCCTTGGTCTGAGCATCTACAGAGATGCCTATTGCCAAGACAGCCAAACTTATCAAAAAATGTTTTTGCTTCATATTGGTTTCTTGTTTTTATGGTATTAATCATTGTCCTTACCACTATAATGGCAAAAGATTGCTCAACAGCCGAGGCTTTGGCACTATAGCAGCAAAGCCTCGGCTGTATGCCATCAAGCTACGGAATAAGTACTTCTACCGGCTCACTGTAGTTCCAACGGCGTGTGCCGCTACCTACAGGTGTGTCGTAGTTAATACGTGCGGCAGCGCGTACAAACACTTTGCGGCCCGAAGGTATACTGCCGTTAGACTGGACAATAACTTCCTTACCCAGTAAATCTTCGAAACTCTTACCTTCATAGCTGATGCTGCTCGACCAACGCTCGTCGCGTGCCCGGTAGCCTACTGTGTTTGAGTAGCTGACGAAGAACTGGATGTCAGTTACATTCAAGTATTCGTCTTTCCAATTGCCCATCGGCTGGATTTTTTCACGGAAAACTTCATCCGACACACCGCGTGTCACGCGTACTTGTGCCTTGATGACCCCATTGCTCACCTGCGGATCACCTACAAACTCAACGTTCAGAAAGGGCTGTACTTCAAATTTCACTTTCGTCGTACCACTGATTTCAGTATTGACGGAACCATCATGGAGCAAGGTACCGTCTGTATTTTCACGCACTAATGGAATGAACGGGCCGTCGATACGGACATTATACTCACCTTTGAAGAGCTTCGTGTTCTGGAATGTACCGTCCATCATACAGTAAAAATCGGGATTATGTTGCACATTGTCACCCCAACTCAATTCGGTCAGACGGACACGGATACCCTCACTGCCCTGGTCGGTCAATACACGCTTACCAGTTGCTTCATCTACCACTTCGCCCCAAATTGTTTCTGCCGGTTCCTCATAGTTGTCTATTTCGAACATGCTGCATGAGGTTAACATGAACAAGGCGCTGAATAAGCTATAAAATATTGTCTTTTTCATACGTTTTAAGTTTTTTAATTATTGAGTTTTATCGATTAGGCTGCTGGTCAATCACAGGACTCTTAGAAACCTCACCACCCGGAATCGAGAAATAATAGTCCACCGGAGTGTAACCGAAGTCCTTGTCACCGGCAGTCGTATAGTTGAAACAAACATCAAAGAACCACTTGCCGGTCGCCGTCGAATAGAACGGATAGATACCACGGAAACGATAACGAGTCGTGTTGCTGAAACGGTCCTTATTGCGTTGCTCACCCCAGAATCCATCGCGACCTTCATAGTGATTCACACGCCAGCGACGCAAGTCCCATTTGGTCTTATGTTCGAAGGCCAACTCCTTGCGACGTTCCTTGCGGACGATATCACGGCTGTCTGTTGTACCAGTCAACGAGGCAGTCAACAACCGGGCACCGGCACGCTCACGAATATCATTGATGGCTTTCGTTGCCACACTCAACATATCTGTACCATCAGGAGAAGAGACGCCCGCTAACGAAAGTTCCACAGCAGCCTCGGCTGCATTCAGCAGCACTTCGGCATAACGCATCAAAATAAAAGGTTGTGCACTATTGCCTTCCCGAGGAACAAATGCAGGATCAGGGTTCAACCATTTACGTGCCAGCAAACCGGTCATAGCACTTCCACCATCTTCATAGAAAGGACCGTTCTGGCCAGCAGCCTTCATCGTAGAGCCATCAGGCAGGGTTACAATTTCCTGCTGATCTTCAGGTTTCGGACTGAGATAAAGCGTTTTGGGCTTCTCTTTATAAGCACTCAGATGATTGTACTTGGTAGTGGCAGCACCATACGAATAGTCACTAAGAAGCGGTTTGACAGGCGCGGCCCCCGTATAAACACCGGCATAAATTTCAATTTCCTTACCCTTAAACACATCACCAGGGAAGATGACGTAAGCACGCAATCTAGGTTCAGCATTCTTGTAATAGTCCATGGGACTATCATACATAACGTAATTACCTTCGGTACAAGAATTGCCTGTCGTCACCTTCAAGGTACCGTCGGGATAACGGTCGAAACCATCAAACAACTCAACAAAGTCGGCTGTCGGGCAAACACCACAGTTCAGCGGAGCCTTAAAGGTGAGCGGTAAGTTGTAAGAATCGTAAGCATGAGTACTGGTGGGGTAAACGTACTCCTTCACATAGATGTTCTCAGGATTATTGCTAAGATCGGAGAACATATCCACCATATTTTGATATTGTGCTTCCGGATCATTAGCGGCCCATTTCTTCTTGTAAAGTGAGTATACACCGCTTTTAATCACCTCGGAAGCGGCTTTGTAGGCTTCAGTGAAATACTTCTTGGAAGCCTCTTGCCAGCGGTCCTCATCGAATCCGATCACGCGTACTCCCGTCTTGGTACCCAAACCGGTCAAACGTCCAGTTACCGTTTCATTATACTTAGCTACACTACCGGCATAGAGCATTGCTTCTGACTTGAAAGCCAATGCTACATACTTATTACTGTAACCACTCTTGGGGCTACTAGACATCATCAATTCAATGGCCTTGTCATAATCTGCCAAAACCTGGTTCCATGTTTCTTCCTCACTGGCACGGGGAACCTCCAAATTTCCGTCTCCAGGATACTGGATGACTTTTGTCACCAAAGGGATACCTCCAAAACGACGGGCCATGGCATAGAAAACTGTGGCACGCACATAATAGGCTTCGCCCAAATAGTGGTTGTAAGTAATTTCTGCATAGGAACTCTGATATTTCGGCAGGTTCTCAAGCAGGAAGTTGGCATCGCGCAACAATTCAAAAGCCTTGCCCCAGTAAGCATTGTCTTCACCGGTAAACGCACAGCAAATACCGTCCCTGTTCATGGCTTCACCAGTACCGTCAATACCCATGGCATTCAACCAACCATTAAAGTTCACCCCCCATTGTGAGAGGTATTTAAAGTCTTCCCATGGCATATTGCTATACAAACGTGCCATATAGATGTCCATACCAGACTCATTGGAAAGCAACGACTCGGAAGTCACGATATTTTTGGGAGCAATATCCATATCGACACATGAAGTGGCAAGAGTCATGCACAACATCGCGGATATCAGTTTATGTCTCATATTTATTATTTTTTAGGTTTATATCATTAATTAGAAAGAAAGGGAAACTCCCAATGTATAGGTCTTGTTCAACGGATACATGCGTCCCAAATCATCATCGGGATGCTCAGGGTCTACAAATTTCACACCCGTAAATGTCAGCAGGTTGTAAGCATTGGCATAAATACGCAGACTGGCATTGGGAATCTGTTTCAATTTCGGGAATGTATAACCCAGCTCGATACTCTTCAGACGAAGGTAAGCGGTGCTTACACGATTGAAAGCTGAATTGTTTTTCGCCCAACGACCTGTGTAGGCGTAGTGACCGGAAGTCCAGACAGTAGAAGGGTCATAGGGATCGGCCTTCGGGTCTACGGGATGCCAGCGATCAAGAAACTGTGTCAATGCACCGCCACCGTTCTTACCCCAAATTTCATGCAAAGGCTCTTTGTACTCCATAGAACCCAGCGCAGAGCCTTGCAACAGCATGTTGAAATCTAAGTTCTTCCATTGCAAGCCGGCATTTAAACTGAACTGCAACCATGGAGTCTGGTCAAAGGCAAACGGATGTTCGTCCTGACCGTTAATCTCACCGTCACCATTCCAGTCTTCATATTTGTAGTCACCCGGCAGAATGTCACGTTCCTTGTAGCCAGGATAGCTCCAAATATCATTCCAGCTGGTGTAGCGTCCGGCAGAAGTATAACCGAACTGTACTCCCTGATAACGGTTCGTCAAGTTGTCATTACGCCAACGATCGTAGGAATTGGCCCAAGGACCTTTTTCCGAAGCAGTCAGGTATTTCTGACGGGTAACGGTAGCAATACCTTTCAGATTATAGGCCACTTGTCCAATCTTGTTGCGGTGGGTCAATTCCAATTCCATACCGAATTGGCGGTCACTGTCCAAATTTTCGCGCGGAGCAGAAGCACCTACCACCGTAGGCAAATCACCGGTACGGCGAGCGAAACGGCCAGTACGCAGACGATTAAAATAGTCGAACGAAACACCCAGCAGACCGTTCCAAGCTTCAAAATCGAAACCCACGTCGAATGTCTTCGACTTGAACCAAGTGATGTTCTCATTAGGTAATGCCATCGGGCTTGCTGCACTGATGAATTTGCCACCGAAGATATAGCCCGGTGAATAACCGTTATAGTCGCCATTAGACATGTTACCGCTGGTTGCAGGATAAGTGTACCCCATAGCCCAGTCATAATTCAAGTCACCATCATCACCCAGCACACCGTAGCTGGCACGCAGCTTCAGCTGATTGACAAACTTCAAAGCATCTATGCTTTTGAAGAAAGGTTCTTCGGATACTCTCCACCCAGCCGATACTGAAGGGAAGAAACCCCATTGATGCCCCTTGGCAAACTTGCTGGAACCGTCGTAACGAAACTGTGCTTCCAGCAGGTATCGGTCGGCAAACGAATAGTTGACACGACCTATCAAAGCTTCGTTAGCTTGTTCATACAAATCATTATTACCAGTCTGCATGGCGCCGATCTGTCCTTCAGTCACACCAGCCAGCAGGTAAGGCATAGAGAATGCCAGGTCGCGGACAGCGTAGAAGTTGTCACCGTTGCGCTTCTGTACCTCCCAACCGACAACACCACCCACATGGTGGACATCGTTAAAAGTGCGGTCGTAGTTCACTGTGAATTGTCCCAACATCTGTGATTTGTCATAGAACTCGCGACGCATGTTGCTGGGCGAACTTTCGTTATAAACCTTCTGATTGTAGGTACCGGTCTGCTCGTCATAAGCATACTGGTAGTACTCTTTGCGGAAAGCCTCGTTGTTGTCAGCACGATAATCGTAACTGAACATAGCTTTGGCAGTCAATCCCTTCAATACCGGTGTGTATTCACTGAAATCTACCGTCAAAGTAGCCGAAGACTGGAAATATTTCTGCTTGTACTTCTTGTAACCGGAAATATCGGCCGTCATCATAGCCACAGTATTCTGTTCCATGTCCAAACCGTTGTAGTTCAACATCGTCCCTTCAGGATCAGCGTATGCAGGATAAAGTACACCTTGGCGCCAATAGTTACGAATGATATCCTGTGCGCTACAGTAAGGCGTATTGCGTTCGTCGGAGATGCCACTTACACCAAGTTCGAATTTTATACCTTTAGCAACTTCAGTTGAAATGTTGGAACGCAGGTTGAACTTATTATAATTCAAGTCTCCCGAACGGAAGATACCTTCCTGGTAAAAGTAGCCCATACTGATATAGAACTTCGTCTTCTCGTTGCCACCGGAAATGCTGATGTCGTGTTGTGTCTGTGGAGCCACATTAGAGATAATCAAGTCATTCCAGTCCGTCGTACGGCGCGTACCGTTACGGAATGCTTCAAAGCTCTCTTCGCTGAAGACCCATGAACCGCCATTGATGTTATTCATCGACATTTCGTTGAACAGCGTCATAGATTCATAAGGATCACACAGTTCAGGCATACGTGAAGGTTGTTGGAAAGTGTAGGAACCATTGTAAGAGAATTCCGTTTTTCCAGCTCCTCCTTTTTTGGTGGTCACCAACACTACACCATTGGCTGCACGTACACCGTAAATAGCGGCAGAAGCATCTTTCAACACAGAAATATCATCGATATCCATTGCATTCAAACGCTGGAATTCTTCCGTACTCCGAGGAATTCCATCGATGATAATCAATGGAGATCCCATACCTCGAATATCGAAACTGTTATTGAAAGTCCCGGGCTCAGAACTCTTCTGCCATACGCGCAAACCAGGAATACGTCCTGTCAGCATATTCTGCGGATTTTCGTTCTTGGTCTTTATCATATCCTGCCCTTTGACGGCAGAAACGGCACCCGTCACCGATCCGCGGCGTTGTGTTCCGTAACCTATCACCACTACTTCGTCTATCATCTTGGAGTCAGTCTGCATAATGATGTTGATAGTGGTACGTCCGTTCACTTTCTCTTCCTTGTCCTTCAATCCCACATAAGAGAAACTGAGAATACCATCTGCAGGAGTACTGATGGTGTAACGTCCGTCAATGTCGGTAATGACACCTATAGTGGTGCCCTTCACCATAACGGCAGCGCCAATGACAGGTTCATTGGTGTCATCCATAACTATTCCTGAAACGGAAATAGAGTTTTGTGCGAAAACACCTGCCGGAATCAGCATCAGAAGGAATGCCATTACCATGTAGGATAATCCTTGTCGCATCTTGCTAAAATTCTTCATAGTCCATTAATTTTAAAATTATTTCTTGCTCCATTCATAATTCGCCAACACTGCATATTCGGCGGCAAAAGCAAAAGTGAACATTCCTTCCACGTTGTTCTTGTTCTTTTCAGCTTTGTACCACCCCACCAGCAGATTGGTGGGAAGCATATGTTTGTATTGATAGTTTTCGTAGGCATAATCCAGATTATTCTGGAATGCCTCGATACAGCTTGCGGCAGCAGTGTGGGTTGAATAAGCATCCACATACCCACGCATCAGTACACCGTTGAACCAGTTGCAGAATCCGCTGACATCAAATGTATAACAGCCCGGTTTGGCAGCTTCAGGTTTGGCAAAGTAAGCAAAACTATTATCGGTCAATTCCGCCAAGTCCGTCTGATAAGTCGCATCGCTTGTAACTCTGAAAAGGTCGGCAGCACCGGAAAGCATCGTACCACTATTGTAAGTGATGGCCGGACCTACACGATCACGCAGTTTGGAACCAGTCCGGTAGCGTTCACCATCAATGGTAACATATTTTATGTCCGGTGAATCATAACCACCCATCATATCGTCGTACACCCCGTCTGGTCTCAGCAAATGTTTCTTCTGCCAATCGTAAACAGCTTTGGCAAAATTCAAGTAATAGTCAGATTTCTTCTCAGTGCGTAGCTTGCGACTGTTGTCGGCAGCCACGTAGCCATAGGTCACTTCGTCAGGTTTTCCTTTGTAAATTTCGTGCAGCCACACCAGAGGACTGACAATAGGGCCATTACTGCAAGAGTGCTTGGTGATATACCCCGGTCCCCATGTGATGCCTCCCAATGGACTACCTTGCTCATCAAGGGTGCAGTCCCAACCGTCAAGCACGTATTCTGTCAGGTATTCTGCCTTTTCCAGATAGCGCTGTTCACCAGTAATATGATAGGATTCCAACAGTTCACGCACCAGCCACATCTGGTCATCGTAAACATTGAGGGTACCTTCCACTTGTGCAGCTCCCTTGCCGTTGCCGCGGTTTACGCCGTATACCGTCCACTGTTTGGTCTGCGTATAAGAGGTCAGCGTAAAAGTACCTGCATAAAACTCCAGATTGTCATAAAGTTGAGCTAAAAGTTCCTTGTAGCGGTTAAAGTGAGAGTCATAAAGAGCCGTCTCTCCCTTTGTCTTCCCGGTCTTCATGGCTTTCATCGCAGCATTCACGGCCTCAATGGAGCTAGTGTACATCCACACACTGCCCAACTCACTGGAACGGTTTCCGGTATAAGGGTTATAATAACGTGACATAGCCATGCCCGTACCCGTAAAATAGCACTCTACAGCATTGTCAATCAGCTCTATGGCACGTGCCACATTCTGCACCGGCAGATTACCTGGAACATACGTACCTCCGTTGTCCGGCTTTTCATCAACAGCAGAGTCATTACTGCAAGCCACTAACGTCAATAAGAGCAAAGTCAATAAAGTAAATAAATTTTTCATTATATTCATACAATTAGTTTCTTCAGTCCCCGTCTCTCCCCTCACAAGATGCAAAAGGAGATAAAGAGGGAAAAACAAAAAAAATTAAATATCAGCAGTTTGTCACTCCATTGTGATGTCACGCAGCACCAGTTTGTTCTCGTCGCCGTTCTCTTCTCCCTTAAAGACACCAATAGTCAACATTACATCTTCTCCGTTGAACTGAGACAAATCATAGACAAAATCGGCATATGCCTCCGGATCCCCCTTTCCTCCGGCCTGATGGATAAATTTCCAGCAACCGTCGGCAGCAGCCTCAGCAAACTGAGCCGTATGGGATGCAGGTGCCAAGTGTACGACAGTTCCGTCCATACGGATAGCTGTCACCTTGAAGAAGGTAGCATTCGTTCCACTGAAGTTGCGAGTCTTCAATGTCATCCTATCACACCCAGACGCAATGGAGAATTTGGCATAGAAATAAGATTCGGGAACGGTGGTACTTACGTTGTTTCCACTACGTGTCTTTATCAGATAGCCTTCGGAAGGGAATACCTCAGGATCTTTACTGAGCGGCATATACGACCACTCGGCACAAATATGGTCCACCTCGCGCCATGCACGATAGGCGTCCACATAGTTATCGCGATTTCCCTCAACCGGACTCAAGCCAGTGAACTTCGACTTCATTTGCGGCATGGTAGAGCGTACCATTTCCCGGGTCATCTCCCAACCATCCAACTCTTCGACCGATGTTCCGGGCAACCAGCCCCATCCTTCAACGGCTTCTTTAGCAAAAGCGATGCGGCGCAATACCAACTGCTTCCAGTAATCACCAGTCTGGGCACGGAATGTACCGATGGCAATGATTACTTCCTTACCGATGTATTTGCTCAAGTCTACTGGAACAGAAATGTAATTTTCCGAGGCATAGGTTCTGACATCACCCACCATCTCAGCCTTCGGATCGGTAGCAGTCAGGTCTACCACCTGCACGCCATAATATACCGGAGCAGCTTCGTCGGCACTGTGCGTACGGATCTGGAGGGTCATCATGTAGTTATCTTCTGTAATCAGCTTGCTTCCGAATACAAAGGAATCGAATATCTCCAAGTCAGCAGGATTCTTGCGGTCCTCTTCATTGTTACGAATGCGGAGAGTGGTTCCTTCGTTCTGCTCTTCCCAGTCGCCACGGAAGTCCATCGTACACATGTAGTTGCAAGCCCAATCCCAGTGGGGATAGCTTTCAGCGTTTCGTCCGCCACGGTATTCGTTATAATACCATTTTTCTGCAGCTTTCAAATCATCAAGAGTTAGTCCGCGCAATATTTCTGTCCCACCCATGCGAACCTCTATAGTGGCAATGCCATCCACAAAGTCAGCTATAGCTACCTTCTTCGCAATGGAAGCATAGCCTGCTTTGGTAAAAGTAACGGTGTAGTCTGCCAATGGCAAATTACCAATTTCAAATGTACCATCGCTTCCGGTGGTGGCAGTCTGTGTGGAACTGATGCTGACCGTCACTCCTTCCAACGGAGTATTTCCCTTTCCTGCATCAACTACTTTTCCTTTGATTTTTGCGGCTGCATACTCCATTTTAGGGCTAACTTCAGCCACTTGTTCTTCATTGAATTTTCCTGCCACAACGGTAACACTTACCGTCTGGTAATCGGCTTTCGTAAATGTAATTATATGTGTACCTATTGAAATATTTTCGAGTGTATATACACCCTGCGAATTTGTCGTGGTCTGAGGACCGTCCGGTGCAGCCGTTATACCGGAACCATCGACTAAAACTGTGACCCCTTCAAGAGGGGAAGATAAATCATCCGTGACGACACCCGTCACCTTTCCATAAGATAAAGCCCTTCCGCCCGTATCATCGTCCGAACAAGAGCTCGCCATGATGACCATACTTATAAGCATGGCCATCAGTCCAAAAACTTTCAGCTTTTTCAACTGTTTCATAGCTTAAATTATTAATTAGAAGTTAATATAACAAAGGAGCCGATGCCAATCGCCCACATCAGCCTCAGGGTGTTGCAAATCGCCCCCTTATTTGCAAAATTGATTCCACATGGGTTAATTTTAGGGTTAATTTGGGTATAATGGCATAAAAAAAACATTAATCCAGATCATTTTAACCCATAAAAGAAAGTACAGACTTCGCCTAACACTTTAAGCCACAAAAGTAGTGCCGCGAATAAAACAATTATCGTATAAGTCCTACTAAATCTTTATTTTCAACAGCCCATTTGTCTTCATTTACCATATTGAATTCATCGATTTTGGGAGCCTAATTATCAGAGGAGAAATAATGGGCTATCTCAGTATACGACTGAGATAGCCTACATATGTGCCTAAACTTAAAAATATTTTATAAATACTTTTCAATTGCATATAAGAACAACAACAAGAACTTCAGGAAAGCAGACAGAAAAATAAAAGAAAAAGCAAAGACAAAAAATACCGGATGCAGCATACCGGGAAAGCTAATTCCAATAAAGGCTGAAAGGAGTAGGGTAGTCTTCCCCCGTATGTTTTTTGTATTCTGCCACAAATCTTTGATAAGTACCAATAGCAGCATTTTCATGCTTAAGCATGAAAAGTGACTTGATGCAACAAGACAAGGCTGTTTCGTTCACCGGATCAATATTGAATTCCGCTTCAGCCAAACTCACAGCTTCCGAATAATCCTGAGCCTCAAAAGCCTCTTTCATCAACTGTAAAACAAGCACTTCCAGGCGGCACTCCACATCTTGCTTAAAACCGTCGAACAACGGATCGTCCATAAAGCCGACAAACTTGCCACGCCCTACAATATGCAGGAACTCTTGCCGGCAATTCTCTACCCGGTTTTCAGCAACTATCGCCATAAAACGCAGATAATCACAATAAAAGACAGAAGACAGCGTGAAACGAAAACATCCTTTCTCATAAACCAGTTCTATGCCATCCAGTTCTTTCAGAATCTTGCGCAAATGATTGATGGCTACTCCACGCGAGTTTTTCACTTTATCTTTTGGCTTGTCGGGCCATATCAAGTCACTCAGTTGTTTGGAAGAAATTCCGTCGGCATCGCTATAACGCAAAATGAGACAGAATATTTGTTTGATACGCAAGGAAAACATATAAGAGATGTTGCGACCACTCCGGTCGAAAACGGAAAAATCACCGAATAAATACATGGAGTTGGCAGTTCCCGCATCTACTGCCTGCCTCTCCATCTTAGTGGTATCAGAAGCATCAAGAAGCTGTTCCTTGTCTTGTCTCACAGCTTTGCCGGCCTCGCCCTTACCGGAGTTTCGGCGCCACTTGTACACTATCCATACGCCTCCACCAACTACAACCGCGACCGCCAGCACTAGCCATACACGTGAAACACTTCCTCCACTGTTATTCGCAATATATTTTTCAAGAGAAACCGGTGGAAAGAGTAACGAATAAACAGAAAATTTGGAAGATACGTCATCACGTGTTTCCTGCACCGTCACAAAAAGCCTGCTTAAACGCTCGTTATAATAAAGACGAGCATTTGTCGTGATTTTATCAGAGTAAATGGGAATGGAATCACCCAATATCTGACAGCTGCCATCTTTTATAAGAAAACGGTAGAGATGCAAAAACGAGTTAGACACACTCTCGGGATAACGCAAGACATAAAAACAAGAATCATTCTGTATCAGCATATCCTGCACCGGCACCACATTGGGCTGTCCTTCCGAAATATCCCAAAGTTTCTGCACATGCATCTCTTGCAAATCCACCTTATAAAGATCGTGAAAATAACGGCGGCCTATTACCTGGTCACCCGACTCATTGCCCATACCGCCAAAAATATAGACAGAATGGTTACTGTCCAAATAACCGGCCGAAGAGAAATAACGGGGACAAAGAAAATCACCGGATAGAGAACCAAGTGTATCCCAACGCGCTTCTTCCGGATCGAATATATAGAATTTATTACTGTAATACATATTGCCGAAACCACCGAAGATGGTGTAACGCTTGCGGACTGCATCATAATAGGAACAATGATGATGCAACTGCATGCTGAGCCGACTGTAACTCTCTACTCTCCAGCCCAATGTATTCAAGTCTAGAGTTGCTATCATAGGCTCCGCATCCCCATTCTCTGTATATACCTCGTAGACATATAACCTTTCACTGGCACTGTCAAAGAAACTACCGGCAAGAAACAACTTCACAGGACACCGTTCGGTAAAAGCCTTGGCAGAAATATTTCCCGTCTCCATATTGTAGACAAACAACGAATCACGATTGAAATAATAAATCTCATTTCTACCAATATTATAACAAGAACCTGCTTCTGAAGCCGACGCAAAACCGCCCTCCCGCTTCCAGTGAAAGGCCTCATTAATCAGCCACACCGGATTTTCCACTTTACCGTAAAGAATCCCTTCCCGGTCAAAAACCGATTCTCCTTCCGCCTCATCCAAAGGAAACGTGTAAGTGTGGTCAGCGTGCACAACCAACTTATCAATAGCTATCTCTGGAACGTCAATAATGTGGTCGCTCTTACCGAACACTATTTTCGGGCTGAACTCATCGGCAAGTGCTACACCCTTGCATACTTTTTCCTGATCATGAATCTTGAGAGTAATCTCATCCTGCTTCAAGTTAAAGGCTATCTTCACCCTAAACCAATGGGATTTCATCGCTCCAGCCTTATTGACAGGCAAGGCTATCAACACACACTTCCCCTCTTGATTCAAACGGAACAAGATATCATCACCACGAAAATCAAAAAAAAGATTGAAAATCTGTCCTTCATCCTTCCCCTTAACACGCAAGATATAACCGACGCTCTCGGTAGAATACAAAGCTATATTGAACTCCAAGTCAAAATAGTCTCTGAAAGAAGGATAACTATGAGCAAACACATCATAGGATGTTCTTTGATCAATAGGACTGACCGCGCCACGAAATCTTAATCCGTATGCGGAAACCAGTTGGGTAGTGCAAAGGCCAATTATAAAAATGATATATCTATACAAGTGTACCATTAGGTTTCATTTAAGGTTATGCAATACCATCATCAAACACTAGCCAACATTTATTAACAAATGATGGGAAGATTGGAATGCAAATATATTAAAATATAAACGAACGAAAAATATTTTCTTTGAAAAAGTAATATATCATACAGTCACAAGACTTTCCAAACGGATGTTGACTAAATTTATACTAAATGAAAAGACAATATTCGTAAGAGAAGAGATTATGGAGGTAATGACTGCAAATACCGAAATGACGGCAGTAACCTACAGTACATAATGACAATATAAGAAACTAAAAGTCCGTATCATCTCAGTGCCCATAAAGGCTGCAGATGTACGGACTTGATGAAAAGTAGGCACAAAGGAGATTACATGAACTGCATGAAGAAAAGCTATGACGCGGGTACTCCCGTCACAATTCCCCGGCCATGTGTCCCTATATAAACCCGTCCATATTCCTGCATGTCACCGCAGATATGCAATACCAAGCCATATTGATGGGCATCATCGTTGATACGTACCCAAGAGTTAGCCGCATCGTCAGAACGGAAGAAACCATATTGCCCGTTGATTACGCCTATCAGATAGATGGCAGGATAATCATTACCCGGCTTTGCCTTGCCGAAGCCAAAAGCATAGATGGTACGTACCTTATCCAAAACACGGAAATCAAATTTTTCTGAAGTGACAGAGTGGTACAAACCATCATAAGCTGCAATCCACAAATCTTTTTCACGACCGGGAGTAGCATAGATACGGTCTTGCCCTCCACGCAGATCTCCTCTTCGTACAGCGGCACCGGCATTACCGCGTTGGGACCGTTTAACCGTTAAATTCAATGTGTCGGCATGAAAAGTCGCCCCACCATCCTCGCTGCTATACAATATTTCGGCCACAGCATCTACAGCATAAAAACGTTTGGGGTTCACCTTATCTGCTATGACGCGGATATTCTTAGGCAAACCACGGCAAACTTGCCAAGAAGCCCCCTTATCACGGGTCAGATAAGCCTTCGAGCGGTCGGGTATCCAAATCCAAGAAGAGCCATCTGCTGCCACGGCGATATGCCCATTACGAGACTTCTCTGTTGGAACGGTGGCACACATAGTCCAGTGCCTGCCCCCATCTTCTGAATATGAGATAGTCTTTGCATCCGGCTGATGGCCAAACAGTGTACCAACCCTGACTACCAAATCCTGCTTCAGCCAAGCGCCTGTCACTCCATTCGTATTTCCGAAATGAGGATTGGCATGGCTGCCCAACGAATCGGGTCGATTGAGGTCGAAATGCGTAAAGCCACCATAATCACCGATACCGGAAATCAGGCGCGCCCCTTTTTCGGGAGCATAAAGTTCGAGAGGCACGGTCTCTTCGATACCGGCAGACATGATACTCCATTTCACCGGTTCCTCGCGTTCCACGGCAGAGAGATTAAAAGTTTCCCAGCCACCGAAACCGGTGGTAAACATGGCATGTTCAGCGTCGGTAGGGTCTATCTCTATGTCGAACATCCAGTGTAGGGGCGCTACCTTTGTATAGGGAGCTTTGGAATAATCATACTCATATCCCGTCTTGAAAATCGGTTTCCAGCTCTTGCCACCGTCAGTCGTACGGAACATCTCATCACTTTTATAACCGTGCTTGCCCCCTAGACTGTGTGTACTGGCAATCAGATGCTTCGGATTACGAGAATCTACAGATACGGCTGCATAGCCAAATCCTGCCTTTTCGCCACCTGGCAGTCTGACGGGAGAAATGTCTGTCCATTTGCCTTTACGGATATCGTATTTCCACACACCTCCATCCCCCATCTGGCTTGGACCGGGAGTATCTCCATACGTCAGAACCAATTGCCCGTCACCGGTCAAGACCATATGCGTGGGGCGATACTGCATCGGCTGTCCCCCGACCGGCTGCCAACTTTCACCATAGTCGTGACTCACAAACAGATTTTCCCTGCCCATCAATGACACTGCCACATAAATGTCACGGGTGCCACGCTCGTCGCGAGTGCCTTGTGCATCATAGGCAACACAGACAATACCACTGCCGCGATTCTCCCATGCGGCACGGTCGACGGGATTAAGCTTCTCGGAGACATTCGGGAAAGACGCTACCCGTGCCCAGCTCCTCCCCTTATCCGTACTGCGCCATAAGCCATGCAAACGGGTTCCCATATAAATGATATTCCCATTCTGCGGGTCCACCATCATCCGTTCCCCATTACCACGCCCATTCTCGTTGCCACCCATCGTAAAAGGCACATCAACGCGAGCAAAGGTTCTGCCGCCATCATAAGAACAGAGTATGGCCCCATTGGAGCTACTGGTATACGTACCGCAGGCAATATACACGTTCTGTGGATTCTGCGGGTCAATGGCAATGCTCTCCACTCCCTGCAGATTGCTTTCATCCAGACTTATCCAGTCCAACAAGGGCGTCCACTGGCAGGAAGCAGCATCCCACCGATAGGCCCCTCCCATATCGGTGCGGCAATAACGGATACCGGGAGCTTCTGGGTGAAAAACAATACCGTCCACAAAGCCTCCTCCCACTATCGGTACGCTCTTCCATTCGTAAGAAACGGAATTCACCGGAGATATATCTTGGGCAAGCATTGACATGCCCCCCAGCATCAAACTTATTCCTGCTAAAAACAACTGTCTTTTCATAAGCATCAGAGTTCTAAAACAAACGTTCTTGATATTTTCTTCAAAGATAGGAATATTTCATTGATATTTCAGACTGAAACTTTTGCTCAGTGCACATATAATCCTAACAACCAACGTTTTAATAAAAGCAAGAAACTAAATCAAGCCATAAAAAGATTAAAACGGCACCTATCACAGTTCTTCTCTCTAACAGTTTTTGTAACAACAATGCAACATATATGACACAAAAACACAACACGTATGTCCGAACTTTGTCGCCGACAAATCATTCGACAACAACAGATTATGAAAAAAAGTGCATTGACAGTACTGATTGCCCTGCTGCCGTTGGCCGCAATTGCCCAAACGCCCTCCATCAACGAGGACGGAAAAAAGATTGAAAAGGAGAAGATGGAAACCAAAGACTACCTGCCGGAAGTCCACGGAACCATCCGCGCCAAATACGAATATCAGACCACCATGGGTGCAGGACGTTTCGAAGTACGCAATGCCCGCGTCAGCGTGACGGGTAACGTATTGCCCAGCGTAGCCTACAAAGCCGAGATAGACCTCTCCGACGAAGGTCAAATCAAGATGCTGGATGCCTACGCCCGGCTTTTCCCAACAAAAGGACTGACAGTCACCGCCGGACAAATGCGCGTCCCCTTCACCATCGACGCCCACCGCTCACCGCACCAGCAATACTTCCCCAACCGCTCGTTCATCGCCAAGCAAGTGGGCAATGTACGGGACGTGGGGTTCACAGTAGGATATACCCTGCCTACCGATGTACCTATCACTGTGGAAGGAGGACTTTTCAACGGTTCCGGACTGACTAACCAGAAAGAATGGCACAAGGAAGTGAACTACTCCGCCAAAGCCCAATTTCTCTTCACCAAAGGACTGAACCTGGCACTGAGCGTGCAGAGCATCCAGCCGGAAGAAGTACGTATGCAATCCTACGACATCGGTGCCTACTATGAAACCGGCCGTTTCCATATCGAAGGCGAATATTTGTACAAGCAATATTCCGACAACGCTTTCAAAGATGTACACGCCGTCAACACTTTCATCAACTACGACCTGCCGCTACGAAAAGTATTCAACCAAATGTCTTTCCTGCTACGCTACGACATGATGACCGACCAGAGCGACGCCAAAACCACCGATGAAGAAACCGGCAGGCTGACAGTGACCGACTACAAACGCCAACGCCTGACAGGCGGCATCACCTTCAGCCTCAGCAAAGCATTCCGCACAGACCTCCGGTTGAATTACGAGAAATACTTCTATGCCAAAAACAGCATAGCGAAGGAGTCGGAACAAGACAAAGTAGTATTGGAATTGATGGTACGCTTCTGATATTTCTTGGCTTCCCCTTGTTTCTTTCATTCCAAAAATGTATATTTGGAATAAATTATTCCGAGCTATGGCAAATCCAATCATACCCGGTATACCGCAGACTGAACAAGACTTATTGTATAGTAAACTGAATGCATACAATCAAGGGAGAGCCTCTTATAAGGAAGTAGGCGCCTATCTTATCGTACTGCCCCGGCCGGAGCATCTCCAATATACTTTGTGGATTTACTCTCCACTGCCCGGGAGACAGTCCATCTTCTACATTTGCGACCTTTCCACCGACATTCACGAAACGCTGCGGATGGCAAGCACGTTATGCTTCTACTCACCGCGCAGCCTGTTGCTTGTGGAGTACAATGCCAAAAGAATGCAGAGCAAAGGGGACGACATTATCTCCATAGGCAAATACCACGGGCATTTCCTGCACGAAATTCTCCGTATAGACCCTGCCTATCTTACGTGGATAGCCTTCAAATTCCAGCCACGCATCCCCAAGCAGGAACGTTTCGTACAGATTGCCAAGATTTACCATTCAGTCCATCTCGACATACAACGAAGAAAAACGTACCAAACCACCGGTGGACGTTTTCTGGGGAAGGAAGGGGAAAAAGTGGAGAACCTGACACTGACCGTACTCAGCGTGCGACTGGAAGACAACCCCTACAAGACGCAGCTCAAAGGAACCACTCCTTATTTCTACGTACGCCAAGTGTTGAAACTGAAAGACTCCGTCGGCAACTTCGTCAGCATCCGGATGAACGCACGCACGGCAAGCCGGAAATCATGCCAACTGCCTGCCGTGGAACATGCCTACCAAGTAGGGGAAATCATGGAAATAGCATCGGCACGCATAGCACGTACCTATATGATAGGAAGCACCAAATATACCCGGCTGACACATGTGAAGTTACACGTCCCTACCGGGTAAAGGATCAGATACGAACCACACACTGCATACGGCTGCTTTCCCAGGCTGCTTCTATCAAGCGGATGACTCCGACCACCTCCCGGGCATCGCTCTGCAAAGGTTTGCCGTGGTGGATATGCCGATAGATATTCTCATAAAAAGCTGCATAATCACCGGGAAGACTTGGATAAGGTTCATGCACGATTCTACCGTCCTTTTCCGTATAAAGCAGTCCCCAAGAGGATTTGTCCTCCTCGCCCCAGTGCGGAGTGCCGGGCAATACGCCCTCGGTCAAGGCAGCTTCCTGCGGGTCGAAACCATATTTTACGTAAGAACCTTCCCTGCCGTGGAGGACGAAACGGGGTTCGCTCGCACACATCAGATAGCTGGATTTCAGCGTTATCTTCACTTCGGGCGCCTTTGAGGGACGTAACAAATGGATGATGAAATAGTCGTCTACCTTGCTGTCCTTGCGCAACGTGGCAATATCTGCAAAGACGGCTTCGGGCATACCGAACAGCTGCACAGCCTGGTCTATGACGTGAGCACCCAGGTTATAGGTCAAGCCGCCGCCATCTTGTCCGGTTTCCTTCCAAGTATTCGGCTTGATAAAATTACGATAACGGGGAAAGGTAGATTCAAACTCCACCAGATGTCCCAGCAAGCCTTTGGATAGTATTTGCTTAACTGTCAGGAAATCGCAGTCCCACCGGCGGTTCTGGTAAACGCTCAAGGTCAGCCCCCGGCTTGCGGCAAATGCCACAAGTTCCTCAGCTTCTGCCACAGTGGTGGTGAAAGGCTTCTCCACAACCACATGCTTACCTGCTTCGAGGGCGCGGCGGGCATACTCATAATGAGTGCTGTCCGGTGTGTTGATGACAACCAAATCCAACCCTTCCACTCCGATAAGTTCCTCAAAACTCCGCACAATACAAGCGTCGGGATACTTCTCCCGGGAGAGTTCCTTACTGCGCTCCATGACGGCAGTCAATTCAAAATGAGGATTGGTGGAGATGAAGGGAGCATGAAAAACACGTCCCGACATTCCGTAAGCGGCTAATCCGGTTCTTATCTTGTCCATATCGTTCTTTTTAAGTTCACCCTTATTCCGTCACCAACGGACGCTTACGCCAATCGTCCTTCATATAGCTGTCGGGGTAGACCGTCTTATCAATAATTTCGCCACCTTTCAGACGAATCCAGGTGGTGAAAGTACGGGCACCTTCCTTCATCAAAATGACACGTGCACCGTTGGACAAATGGTTGTACTCGGTATTGCCACCGGTGAAACGGCCATAAGCCAGCAGGATACCTTTCCACATTACGGCATAATCGTTGTCATGATCGTGCCCGACAAACATCCCCATCACATCACCGGCCTCTTTCATGGCAGTGAACATGCCCGTATTCAGTTCCGGAGCACAAGCCTTTTCCATGCGGGTACCTATCAGTATGGCGTTCTCGTCGGAAGCGGCTTCGTTATATTCCGGCAGAGGAATATGGAAGAATGCCAGTGCAGGCAAAGGTTGCCCACCGTTCTTTGCCTTATAAGCGGCACTCTGCTGACGGTACCAGTTCACCTGGTCAAAAGTAAGCCAGTCATATCCCTTTACATCGGGCAGTTTGGAGTAGGAATGGGAATCCAGGCAGTAAAGCAGGGCTGCATCCTTCTTGCCGTCCGAGGATTTCAGTGTGAGGACATAGTCGGGAGATTCTACTCCACCACGGTCGGGCTGGATATTGAAAGGCATGGAACGAATAACGTCATAAAGCTCGGCACGTGTTTTTCCCTGCTCGTTGTCGTGGTTGCCAAAAGTTACAACAAAAGGAATCTTACGGTCCGTAGCATAGGAAAGCACCTTACGCATAGCCGTATCGGCAGGTGCGGCATAGACCACATCACCGGTAAAGACTACTAAATCGGGGCGCTCGGCATCGAGCACCTCGCCAATACGCTTCAAAGCAATGTCCGAAGCCGGATTACCATACTTAAAGTGGATGTCTGTAAACTGAACGATTTTAAACTCTCCGTTCTTGTTGAACTGCAAAGGCGATACTTGTGCCAGGCAGAACAAGGAGGATAAAAGTGCCAGACAAAAGGCCAAGGAGATTTTCTTCATATAAGTGGATGATTAAATTGAGTTGATATTATTTCATGTCATTCCTTCACTATCAATACAGTGGCATAGGCGGATATACCTTCCTCCCTGCCCGTAAAGCCGAGTTTCTCCGTGGTGGTGGCCTTGATGGAGATGTCATCCTCGTCTATTCCCATCACCGCGGCAAGCGTACGTTGCATTTCGGGAATATGGGTTTTCAACTTAGGCCGCTCAGCGCAGATGGTGGCATCAATGTTACCCACCGAATAGCCTTTGGCAGCTATCAGTTCTATTGTTTTCTTTAGCAGAATCTTGCTGTCTATGTTCTTGAACTCACCGGCAGTATCGGGAAAATGATAGCCGATGTCGCGCATATTCGCCGCTCCCAGCAATGCGTCACAGATAGTATGGATGAGCACGTCTGCATCCGAGTGCCCCAACAATCCCTTTTCATGTTCCAGGCGGATGCCGCCCAGCCAAAGTTCGCGCCCTGCCACCAGTTGATGGACATCAAAGCCGAAACCTACACGTATCTTCATATCGTTGCTTCTTTAAGTTGATACGAAAGTACGGAAAAAAAGCGAGGTAACAAGAAAAAACAAGACGAAGATAATCAGCGGATATTGAAGTCGAGCACTTTCTCCTCTCCAAGATAGCCCTGCAAGTGCTGTCCGATGCTGATGGGACCTACTCCCACAGGGGTACCCGTGAACAGCAAGTCACCGATTTTCAAGGTCATGAAGCGACTGACATAGGCAATGATATCATCTACCCGGAACAACATATCCGATGTATGGCCACGTTGCACCTCCTTATCATCAATCGTCAGATGGAAGTCCAGATTCTGTACATTGCCGCCCACCTGTTCCAAAGGAACAAAGGTGCCGATAGCTGCCGAATTGTCGAAACCTTTGCAAAGCTCCCACGGATTACCCGCCTCACGGAATTTACGTTGCAAGTCGCGTGCCGTGAAGTCGATGCCCACCGTCACCGCATCGTAATAGCGATGGGCAAAGCGAGGAGCAATATTCTTGCCCAAACGGCAGATGCGTACCACCACTTCTGCCTCATAATGCACTTCGTTGGAAAAGTCGGGGATAAAGAAAGGTTTGCCATCTTTCAGTATAGCTGAATCGGGCTTCAAAAAAATAACCGGTTCCTTATTCTCGTGTGTATGTCCCAGCTCTTTGTTGTGCAGAGCATAGTTCATCCCTACAGCAATAATCTTCATTACTTGATTTCGTTAAAGTTCAGTCTGTTAAACATCACGGCCAGATGGGCATAAAGGGAAGTGTTCTGCACGACAATGTTCTCGGGAACACGGATACGGAACGGGGTGAAGTTCCATACGGCCTTGATACCGCCCTCTACCATGGAATCCGTTATCTGCTGGGCTATTTCGATAGGTACCGTCAGCACGCCTATATTGACATCGTACTCCTGCATCTTCTGCTTGAACTCGTCCGAGTGATAGATGGGGATGCCGCTCAGTGTCGTACCCACCAGTTCGGGCTTCACATCGAAAGCAGCCACTATCTCCAAACCGAAATGGCTTAGGCCCGAGTCACGCAGCAAGGCACCTCCCAAGCTTCCGACACCGAACAGAAAGGCTTTGTGTATATTGGTAAATCCCAGGAAGTCCTCCAGTACAGCTATCAGCGTGTCCACCTCATAGCCCACACGCGTACGCCCCGAGATATTGACATACGAAAGGTCTTTGGCAATTTGTGAAGCATCAATATTGATTTCCTTGGAAATCTGGGTGGATGACACGAATCGTTCCCCCTTTTGTTTCAGCAACTTTACATTAGAAAGGTACCACGGAAGCCGGCGCAAGGTAGGTTCCGGCACCTTCATGGTTTCTTTTTTCTGTAACGGACTGCTCATAGTTTCTTATTTAAGTTCTCAATATTGCGATTGACAAAAGTAGTGCTTTTTTTCTAATCAGTAACACGGATGCAACAAAAGCTTAACATAATTTCTAATTGCATAATTCCACATAATATCGTACTTTTGGGAAGTTTAAAAGAAAGAAGTATGAAGAATAATGATTGGAAAGAACGGTTGAATATAGTCTATTCCACCAACCCGAACTACAACTATGAGATGAATGACGATGAGGAACAAGCTACTCTCGCCCCTGCACAACAACGCCTGCGTGTGCAGCTGGACCGCAAGAACCGGGGCGGCAAAGTCGTCACTCTTGTCACCGGTTTCGTGGGCACCGACAATGACCTGAAAGAACTGGGCAAATTGCTGAAAAGTAAATGTGGAGTGGGCGGAAGTGCCAAAGATGGAGAAATCATTGTGCAGGGCGACTTCAAACAGCGTGTCATCGACCTGCTGAAAGCTGAAGGATACACGCAAACTAAACCCGTAGGATAAATAAACCATCATCCGTCTCACTGCAACTGTAGAGGCATAAAAAAAGTGACCGTTTAGGAATTCAACTCCATATACGGCCACTTCTTTTTATAGAATCGTTTCTAAGCGGAATTATTCAGCGCGCAAAGTAAAACGCTTGAAGTCAACAACCTTCAATTCAGGATCAGCTTCTTTCAAGACTTCTCTAACTGTCTTCTTGCCATCCATGATGTCTTCCTGGTTCAGCAAGCAAACTTCTTTCAAGAACTTGCCAAGACGACCCTTAGCAATATTCTGAATCATTTGTTCAGGCAGATGTGCAGCCTTCTCAGCAGAAACAGTAGCAATGATTTCCTTTGCCTTTGCCACGTCTTCAGCAGTAATCCAGCCCTTGGCCATGTTGCTTTCCATGTGGTCTTCGCTGTCCACGTGAGCCGGGTTGATACCAGCCTTCTTCAAAGCGGCCTCAACAGCCTTCTGTACCTGTTCAGCTTTTGTCTTCTCTATAGCAACATCTATTTCCTTCTGCTTGATTTCTTCAGATACACCATCTTCGTCTACCGCAATCGGATTCATGGCAGCAATCTGCATGGCAATCTGCTTAGCCAGTCCTTCTTCAACAGCCTTGTTGAAAGCAACAATAGTGCAGAGACCGTTTCTGTTCATGTGGTTATAAACCACAGTGCTTGCGCCTTCTACAGTCATGTAACCATCCAGCTCCATCTTCTCGCCAGTGATACCGCTACGGTCTGTTACAGCATCCTGTACAGTACCGTTGCCCATCGGCAGAGCTTTTACTTCGTCCAGAGTCTTGCACTTGTTAGCTACGGCAAGGTCCAGAATGTCCTGAGTCAGTTTCACGAAATCAGCATTCTGAGCCACGAAGTCAGTTTCGCACTTCAAAGCGATGATAACGGCAAAGTCACCCGTAGTCTTAGCCAGCACACAGCCTTCAGAAGCCTCGCGATCTGAACGCTTAGCTGCAACAGCTTGTCCCTTCTTACGGATAATTTCCATTGCCTTGTCGAAATCGCCTTCAGCTTCAGTCAAAGCATTCTTGCAATCCATCATACCAGCACCGGTCATCTTGCGGAGCTTGGTTATATCAGCCATACTTACAGCCATAATATCTTTTTATTTTAATTGTTAATAATATCCTTATAAAGTAATTGAGAGTTGAGAATAGAGAATTGAGAATTGCCGTAAAGTAACTCTCAACTTTCAATTCTCAACTCTCAACAGTATGATTAAGCCTCTTCTTCCTTCATGAAAGCAGCAGCCTTAGCGGCATTGATTGCTTCCTCGTCGGACTTGTCGAGTCTTGCTTTTGTAGCTTTCTTCTTGCCTTTGTTGGCAGGAGCTTCACCGGCAGCTTCCATGTCTACCTTTTCGGCCTTACGTTCTTCCAGACCTTCCTGCATAGCAGCACAGCAGGCATCAAGAATAACTTCTACTGACTTAGTAGCGTCATCATTTGCCGGGATTACGAAATCGATGTTCGTAGGATCAGAGTTTGTATCAACGATACCGAATACTGGAATACCCAAACGGTTAGCTTCACGAACTGCGATATTTTCCTTCATTACGTCGATAACGAACAGAGCAGACGGCAGACGAGTCAGGTCAGCGATAGAGCCCAAAGTCTTGTCCAACTTTGCACGTTGACGTGAAATCTGAAGAATTTCTCTCTTGGAGAGGTTTGAATAGGTACCGTCGCTTGTCAGCTTGTCGATGGTAGCCATCTTCTTGACAGCCTTACGGATAGTCGGGAAGTTAGTCAACATACCACCCGGCCAACGCTCGATTACATAAGGCATATTTACAGATGCAGCCTTATCGGCAACCACCTGCTTAGCTTGTTTTTTAGTAGCAACAAACAGGACTTTCTTTCCTGATTTAGCGATTTGCTTCAAAGCTTCAGCAGCTTCGTCAATTTTAGCAACCGTCTTGTTGAGGTCAATGATATGAATACCATTGCGCTCCATGAAGATGTAAGGAGCCATTGCGGGGTTCCACTTTCTTTTCAAGTGACCGAAGTGGCAACCGGCTTCCAATAATGTATCAAAATTTGTTCTAGACATTTTCTTTTAAATTAATCGTTTACTTTCTTTTTTGTTTCTTCTAAACCAACCGCCGGGTAGTCTAAATCTGAAGAGTCCCGGTAGTTTAGATACTAAACGCTTTTTCAGTTGAGAGTTGAGAGGTGAAAGTCGAGAATTAAGCAACTTGTCCGCCCCAACCGTTCTCCAACTCTTAACGTTTACTGAACTGGAATCTACGACGTGCTTTCGGTTGTCCCGGTTTCTTACGTTCAACAGAACGAGGATCACGAGTCATGAAGCCTTCAGAACGGAGAGCAGCCTTGTCCTCAGCATTGATTTTCACCAGTGCGCGGGCAATTGCCAAACGCAAAGCCTGAGACTGTCCAGTGAAACCACCACCGCAGAGGTTCACTTTGATATCGTACTTTTCAGCAACACCCAGCTTGTTCAACGGCTGTTTAACTACATACTGAAGAATGCTTGATGGAAAGTACTCTGCGAGGTCTCTCTTATTAATAGTAATCTTTCCGGTACCTTCGCTTACGAAAATACGTGCAATTGCACTTTTACGTCTGCCTAATGCATTTACTACTTCCATTATCTCTTATTTAAGTATGTTAATATCAATCATTTTCGGGTTCTGAGCATCGTGTTTGTGCTCGCTACCGGCATATACATACATATTGCCCAGCAATTTTGCGCCCAACTTGTTCTTAGGCAACATACCCTTTACTACTTTTCTCAGTAACTTGTCATCACCGTTCGGTTTTGCCTGCAAACGGGCAGGAGTGATTTCTCTCTGACCGCCGGGATAACCTGTATATGACAGATATACCTTGTCATTCCACTTGTTACCGGTTAATTTTACTTTGTCGGCATTGATAATGATTACATTATCGCCACAATCTACGTGAGGGGTAAAGTTAGGTTTATACTTTCCTCTCAACAGTTTCGCAACTTTTGCGCCCAGACGGCCCAATACCTGGTCTGTAGCGTCAACAATGACCCATTCTTTAGTCACTGTAGCTTTGTTTGCAGAAATGGTCTTGTAACTTAAAGTATCCACTCTTAATTGTTTTTTAAAATGTTACTACTAAATTTTTTCTTCACCGCAAGCCAGTCATCCCGGACAATGGAAGATTAACTCGCTATGAATTAAATGCTTATCCTTTCGAGATAATAATCGGCTTGCAAAGGTACGGTTTTTCTTAGAACTGGCAAAAGTTTTCCACTTTTTTTTTAGAGAGCCACTTGGCTGATATACAACAGACAAAGTTATCCTGCGGAGAAAGGGAAGAATCTCCGCAGAACAACTCTTTATGATGCGGCCTTCATCGGTCGGTGCCGTCATAGAAGGCTTTCAAAGCTGCATGAGAAAGAAACGGGAAAGAGAAAGAAATATCAACGGACAAGGTCTTCGGGGAATTTTGCAGGCATGCCCACCCGCTTCCATGTTTCATGGAACCATGTATTCAGTTCATTACCATTCAAGTCCTTAGCTATAAAATACTTCAGGTACATTACCCCGTCGTCCCCTATTTCAAACTCCAGTATATTGTCTTTATGGTCCAACATGGGCAAATGGATGTTTTTCTCAATGCTTTCCTTATAGGAATTATCCGTCAGCTGCTGATAAGTCCCATATCCAGTGATGATGGCATCTTTACCTGGAATAATTGTAAAATTGACAATACGGCCGTCATCACTCAGCACTTTAAAGGTGTTACTCGGTTTCAATATCCCGGGAACATCCGGGATTTCAGACACATAATGACATAACTGCCAAATTCCTGCCAGTTCCGCAGGCCTAAACTCTGCGCTCTCCTGCGCATTGGCTCCCGCTACCGCAAGCAGCACCGCTGCCAGCATGGTAAAGAAATAGTTCCGTTTCATATTCGTATGATGTTGGTTAACGTTATGTCGTTCCGTTAGACACAAATATACGGATTTATTTTGAGATTATAACATTTTTAGATATAAAAAAACCGCACAAACAACAGAATGTTTGTGCGGATGATTTTATCCAGTTTGTATATTCCAAAACCTAGAACTCGGCGTTACGCGGCGTACGTGGGAACGGTATAACATCACGAATATTCGTCATGCCCGTCACGAACAGCAACAAACGCTCAAAGCCCAAACCAAATCCGGAGTGGGGACATGTACCGAACTTGCGGGTATCGAGATACCACCACATATCCTTCATCGGAATGTGAAGTTCGTCAATACGCGTCATCAGCTTGTTGTAATCCGATTCACGTTCGGAACCGCCAATGATTTCCCCAATCTTCGGGAAGAGCACATCCATGGCACGCACGGTCTTGCCGTCTTCGTTCTGCTTCATATAGAACGCTTTGATTTCCTTCGGATAGTCAGTCAGGATAACCGGACGCTTGAAGTGGTCTTCCACCAGATAGCGCTCGTGTTCGGAAGCCAAGTCAACTCCCCAGTACACCGGGAATTCAAACTTATGTCCTTTGGCAACAGCCTCTTCCAGTATCTTGATACCTTCCGTATAGGGCAGGCGCACGAAGCTTTCTTTCAAGACACCTTGCAGACGTTCAATCAAGCCCTTATCAAACATGTCATTGAGGAACTTCACATCGTCGGCACAGTTGTCCAAAGCCCACTGCACACAATACTTGATGAAGTCTTCCGCCAAGTCCATATTGTCCGTAATATCATTGAACGCCACTTCCGGCTCAATCATCCAGAACTCTGCCAAGTGGCGGGGAGTATTGGAATTCTCGGCACGGAACGTAGGACCGAATGTATAGATGGCTCCCAATGCAGTAGCGGCAAGTTCGCCTTCCAACTGTCCGGAAACTGTCAGGCTGGCCTGCTTTCCGAAGAAGTCATCATCGTAAATAATGGAACCATTCTCGTCCTTCTTCAAGTCATACAGATTCTTCGTAGTTACCTGGAACATCTGGCCTGCGCCTTCGCAGTCGGAAGCCGTGATGATCGGAGTATGAAAATAGAAGAACCCTCTGTCATGGAAGAACTTGTGAATGGCAATCGCCATATTGTGACGAATACGGAACACAGCTCCGAACGTATTGGTACGGGGACGCAGATGGGCTATCTCACGGAGGAACTCCATGGAATGTCCTTTCTTCTGCAACGGATACGTGTTATCGCAAGCTCCCAGCACTTCGATTTCGCGGGCCTGCACTTCGGCCTTCTGACCGGAACCGACAGATTCCGTCAGCACACCGTTTACACTCAAACAAGCACCGGTAGTTATCTCTTTCAGCATCTCCTCATCGAAGTTACCCAAGTCTACTACAATCTGCACATTATTTATTGTAGAACCGTCATTCAGCGCGATAAAGTTTACTTGCTTACTACCTCTGCGGGTACGAACCCAGCCCTTCACGTTGACCATAGCGCCAAAATCTTCACGCTTCAGCAGGTCAACCACCTTTGTTCTACTAATCTTTTCCATAAAACAGTTATTATACCTTATTATATATTACTCGAAAGAACCCATGCGCAGGAAGTTCACCTCTTGCTCCGTGAGGTAACGCCATTCGCCGCGGCGCAAGCCTTTCTTGGTTAAACCGGCAAAATATACACGATCCAGCTTCATCACCTTGTATCCCAGCGATTCGAAGATACGACGCACGATACGGTTCTTACCGGAGTGAATTTCAATGCCGACATCATCTTTCTTGACGTCATCCGTATAGCTGATGGCATCTGCATGGATTTCTCCGTCATCCAGTTGAATACCGGCCGCAATTTGCTCCATATCGGCTTTTGTCAGATTCTTGTCCAAATGCACATGATATATTTTCTTCTTCAGATACTTGGGATGCGTCAGCTTGGAAGCCAGGTCACCATCATTTGTCAGCAGCAACACACCTGTAGTATTACGGTCCAGACGACCTACCGGATAAATACGTTCGTTGCAAGCGCCTTTCACCAAATCCATCACCGTGCGACGTGCTTGGGGGTCATCCGAAGTAGTCACTGTATCTTTCGGCTTGTTCAGCAGGACGTAAATCTTACGTTCGATACTGACCGTCTGGTCGTGGAACTTCACTTCATCACCACGCTTAATCTTGGTTCCCAATTCCGTCACGACCTCCCCGTTTACAGAAACGACTCCGGCAGTGATGAATTCATCAGCCTCGCGACGGGAGCAAACACCGGCGTTGGCCAAGAATTTATTCAGACGGATAGGCTCGTTCGGGTCCACAAACTGCTCCTTATACTCTATCTGTTTCTTCTTGCTGTACTTAGCATTGGGGTCATAATCGGCCGAACGACGGACAGGACGGCTATAGCTATCTCTGTTACCATATCCGCCAGCTCTTCCACCACCCGAATTGAAGCGTGGACGATAAGGACGGTCACCACTCTCATTATTGTAGCGAGGACGCTGCGGACGGTCGCCATCTTCACTGTTATAGCGCGGACGATAGGGACGGTCTGTATTATAAGAACGATCACTGTTATAAGGACGTTGCGGACGGTCACCACCTTCATTACCATAACGCGGGCGCTGCGGACGGTCACTATTATAAGGGCGTTGCGGACGGTCGCCACCTTCGCTGTTGTAGCGCGGACGGTAAGGACGGTCCCCCGAATTGTTTCCATAAGGACGTTGCGGACGGTCGCCGCCTTCGCTGTTATAACGCGGACGATAAGGGCGGTCGCCATTATCATTATTGTAACGAGGACGCTGCGGACGGTCACCATTGTCCGCACCAGGATTAAAGCGTGGGCGATAAGGACGGTCACTGTTATAAAGGCGTTGCGGGCGGTCGCCGTTTTCACTGTTAAATCTGGGGCGATAAGGACGGTCGCCATTATCACGGTTGTAAGACGGACGGCTGTAGCCACCTTCCTTGTTAAATTGGTTACCATCGCGGCCGGCACCTGAGTTCTCCTCTGAGGAAGAAGCATCACGCCAAGTTTCGTTTTCTGTACTCATTGTTTTTTTATTCGAATAAAATTAAACCTTGGCCTCACGGCCATTCATTGTCTCTATTATACCTTGAATTTTATATGTTTCTATAACAATTGCCGGACCAAAAAGTTGAAATTCCTCCGGCACACTTCTGTCGTTGCTTAAATTCCCGTATAAGTATGGGGGGTAATCACCCGCAATTCCTTCTTTATCTCTTCACTCACATTCAGTCCTTCTATAAATTCCTTGATAGACGCTTCCGTAATGGCCTGATTGGTACGGGTCAACGCTTTCAACGCTTCATAAGGATGCGGATAGGCCTCGCGGCGCAGAATGGTCTGGATAGCCTCGGCCACCACGCTCCAGCAATTGTCCAGGTCACGGTAGATGGCCGGTTCGTTCAACAGCAACTTACGCAAACCCTTCAAAGAACTTTGTATGGCAATAATGATATGCCCGAACGGCATACCCACATTGCGGAGCACGGTAGAGTCCGTCAAGTCACGCTGCAAACGGGAAACCGGCAGTTTTACCGCCAAGTGCTCAAGAATAGCATTCGCCATGCCCAGGTTTCCTTCCGCATTTTCAAAGTCAATCGGGTTCACCTTGTGCGGCATCGCGCTGGAGCCCACCTCACCGGCTTTAATCTTCTGCTTGAAATATTCCATAGAGATATATTGCCAGAAGTCACGGTTCATATCAATCATCACCGTATTGATGCGCTTCATGGCATCAAAGATGGCAGACAGATTATCGTAATTGGATATCTGGGTAGTATACTCCTCGCGTTCCAAGCCAAGCTTTTCGGAAACGAACTTATTGCCGAATGCCTTCCAGTCATATTCCGGATAAGCCACATGATGGGCATTGTAATTACCCGTAGCGCCACCGAACTTTGCTGTCACCGGACAAGCCTTCAGCGTTGCCAACTGGCGTTCCAGACGGTAGACAAACACCATTACCTCCTTGCCCAAACGGGTAGGCGAAGCCGGTTGTCCGTGTGTCTTGGCAAGCATGGGGATAGCGGCCCACTCTTCCGCATAAGCACGGAGCTGCGCTATCAGTTCCTCTATTTGAGGATAGTACACCTGCTCCAACGCCTCCTTTACAGACAAAGGAACAGACGTATTGTTGATATCTTGTGAAGTCAGGCCAAAATGGATGAACTCCTTATAGTCGTCCATACCACCCAACTTGTCAAACTCTTCTTTCAAGAAATACTCCACAGCCTTCACATCATGGTTCGTCACGCTCTCAATGTCCTTAATGCGTTGCGCGTCGGCTTCGGAAAAGTTACGGTAAATGTTTCTCAAGGTTTCGAAAACACCCTTATCCACCCCTTTCAGCTGCGGCAAAGGCAGCTCACACAGCGTGATAAAGTATTCTACTTCAACTTGTACACGGTATTTAATCAGTGCAAATTCTGAAAAATAGGCAGCCAAAACATCTGTTTTGCCTCTGTATCGACCGTCAATCGGAGAGATTGCGGTAAGTAAATCAAGTTTCATACGTCGTATTTATGATGATAATTATCGGACTGCAAAATTACTGCTTTTTTCTGAGTAACAAGACATAAAGAATAAAGATTTTAAGAAAAGGAAGTTAATGGATAAAAAAATGGCCTTACAATCGCTTGCAAGACCACCTTCGAATGAAAATTTCCAGTGGGCGTTGACGGATTCGAACCGCCGACCCTCTGCTTGTAAGGCAGATGCTCTGAACCAGCTGAGCTAAACGCCCTTTTGATGAACGAAAGTGCTTGGATTTTGTGTGGGCGTTGACGGATTCGAACCGCCGACCCTCTGCTTGTAAGGCAGATGCTCTGAACCAGCTGAGCTAAACGCCCGTACACTTCCGTTTCAAAAGCGATGCAAAGGTACAGCTTATTTTGACATTACCAAAACTTTTGCATAATATTTTTCGATATTTTTTTAGTCATTTAGCGACACACTCTGTTTTTCAAGCATTTAGTACGTTCACTTTTTTGCCTCATTTTTCCGGATAACCTTTGCCGGATTGCCAACGGCTATGCTATCGGATGGAATATCTTTCGTCACCACACTACCCGCACCGATGATACAACGGTCGCCGATGGTGACGCCTGGACACAAAATGGCACCGCCGCCAATCCAGCAATCCTCTCCTATCGTCACCGGATAGGCATATTCCTTTTCCGTACGACGCTCGATATAATCCATCGGATGATGGGGAGTGTATATCTGTACGCATGGACCGACCAACGTATGGGCACCAATCGTGATATATCCCCCGTCCAGGAAAGTGCAATTGGCATTGACAAAGACATGCTCACCCAGCCGGATACCATCCCCATGGTCGCAATGGAACGGCGGACAGATGACGGACGTGGCGGGAATGCCCGGTACCAGCTCCTCCAGCAAGCTCCGGTAATCCTCATCGTAAGTACTCATCACACGCATTTTTGCCAGCAAGCGCTTGGCATGCTCGAACTTCACCTGTATCTCCGGAACGGACATATCCGCCAACTGGGAGCTACGCATTTTTTCCACTTCATTCATATTGTTTCTTCTTTTGATTCATACAGAGACTCAGCCCCGAACAAAAATACGGAAATAAACGCAGTATACCAAAAGAGCGGAAAACCTTTCGGCTTTCCGCTCCTGCAATCGTTTATAGAGCAAACAATTTATTTGTACTCCTGCCAGCTCTTAATCTGGATATCTTCCAGCTTCATTTCGCAGAATGCCTCGATAAAGGCACTTGCCAGGCGGGCATTGGTAATCAACGGAATGTTGTGGTCGATGGCACCGCGACGAATCTTGTAGCCATTGGTCAGCTCGCGTTTCGTATGGTTCTTCGGAATGTTGACAATCAGGTCGAAGGCATGGTCGGCAATCATCGTCATTACGTTGTTTTCCGCATCCGGGCGTTCATCCGGCCAGTAAACGGCTTCCGTCGTCACGCCATGGGCGTTGAGGAAAGCGGCTGTACCTGCCGTAGCATAAATCTTATAGCCTTTGGCAAAGAGCATGCGGCTGGCATCCAGCAAATCCACCTTGGACTTCATGGCTCCGGAGGAGAACATCACGCCCTTCTCGGGACGGGGGATTCTGAATCCGGTAGCAATCATGGCATTCAGCAATGCTTCGGAGAAGTCGTCGCCAATACAGCCTACCTCGCCCGTAGACGACATGTCCACACCCAATACCGGGTCTGCCTTGTGCAGACGGGAGAAGGAGAACTGGCTTGCCTTCACACCGATACGGTCGATGTCGAATGCCGACTTGTCCGGTTGTGTATAGGGAGCGTCCAGCATGATGCGGGTAGCAGTCTCGATGAAGTTACGCTTCAGCACCTTGGATACGAACGGGAAGCTGCGCGATGCACGGAGGTTACACTCGATAACCTTCACCTCGTTGTTGCGTGCCAGGAACTGAATATTGAAAGGACCGGAAATATTGAGTTCCTTCGCAATCTGGCGGCTGATTTTCTTGATGCGGCGTGCCGTTGCAAAGTAAATCTTCTGTGCCGGGAATACCAGCGTAGCGTCACCGGAGTGTACACCGGCAAACTCTACGTGCTCGGAGATGGCGTATTCCACCACTTCACCGTTTTGGGCAACAGCGTCGAACTCAATCTCCTTAGTGTTCTGCAAGAACTGGGATACCACCACCGGATATTCCTTAGATACTTCGGCAGCCATCTTCAAGAAGTTTTCCAGTTCTTCTTCATCGTAGCATACGTTCATCGCAGCACCGGAGAGCACGTAAGACGGACGCACCAGTACCGGATAGCCCACCTTCTCTACAAAGCCTTTCACATCTTCCAGGCTGGTGAGTTCCTGCCAAGCCGGTTGGTCGATGCCCAGCTGGTCGAGCATGGCAGAGAACTTGTTACGGTTTTCGGCACGGTCGATGGAGATGGGGGAAGTACCCAACACGGGAACTGACTGGCGGTGAAGCTTCATAGCCAGGTTGTTAGGAATCTGTCCACCCACGGACACGATGACACCGCGCGGCTGCTCCAGGTCGATAACGTCGAGCACACGTTCGAAGGAGAGCTCGTCGAAGTAGAGACGGTCGCACATGTCGTAGTCCGTAGAAACGGTTTCGGGGTTATAGTTAATCATGATGGACTTGTAGCCCAGCTTGCGGGCAGTCTGGATGGCATTCACCGAACACCAGTCGAACTCTACAGACGAACCGATGCGGTAAGCGCCCGAACCAAGCACAACCACTGATTTTTCATTCTTATAATAGTTCACATCATAACCCTGAACGGCATACGTCATGTAGAGGTAGTTCGTCAGTTCCGGATGTTCGGAAGCCACCGTATTGATGCGCTTCACGGCGGGCAGGATGCCCAGCTCCTTACGACGGGCGCGTACGGTAAGGTTTTCCTTCTCCATATTGCCTTGCGGATTCAGCACGAAGCGGGCAATCTGGAAGTCGGAGAAGCCAAGCACTTTGGCTTCGCGCAGCACGTCGGCGGGGATGTCTTCCACCTTATTATATTGGGAAAGTTTCTGCTTGTAGTCTACGATGTTCTTCAGCTTGCCCAAGAACCAGGGGTCAATCTTGGTCAGCTCAAAGATGCGGTCGATGGCATATCCCTTTTCCAGAGCCTCGGCAATGGCAAAGACGCGCAGGTCGGTGGGATGTGACAGTTCGTAATCCAAGTCATCGAACTCCACTCCCTCATTGCCCACGAATCCGTGCATTCCCTGACCAATCATACGCAAGCCCTTCTGGATAATTTCTTCAAAGGAACGTCCGATAGACATGATTTCGCCTACCGACTTCATGCTGGAGCCAATTTCGCGGCTGACACCTACGAACTTCGTCAAGTCCCAACGCGGAATCTTGCAAATCAGGTAATCAAGTTGCGGAGCAGCATATGCAGAATTGGGAGTTCCCATCTCGCCGATTTGGTCGAGCGTATAGCCCAACGCAATCTTGGCAGCCACGAATGCCAGCGGATAACCGGTAGCCTTGGAAGCCAATGCGGAAGAACGGGACAGACGGGCGTTCACCTCGATGACACGATAGTCGTTTGTCTCGGCGTTGAACGCATACTGGATGTTACATTCGCCCACGATGCCCAGGTGGCGGATACATTTGGTGGAGAGCTCCTGCAACATTTTCACCTGCTCGTCGGTCAATGAGCAAGTGGGAGCCACTACGATGGACTCACCCGTATGAATGCCCAGCGGGTCGAAGTTTTCCATGCTTGCCACCGTGAAGCAGTGGTCGTTGGCATCGCGGATTACCTCGAATTCAATTTCCTTCCAACCCTTCAGAGACTCTTCTACCAGAATCTGCTTGGAGAAAGTGAAAGAGCTTTCGGCCAATTTAATGAAGGCTTCCTCGTCCGGACAAATACCGCTTCCCAGTCCACCCAGAGCATAAGCCGAGCGCACCATCACGGGGTAGCCAATCTCGCGGGCTGCCTTCAGTGCGTCCTCCATGCTCTCCACAGCGTGGCTCTTCGGAGTCTTCATCGGAATCTCGTCCAGCTTCTTCACAAAGAGGTCACGGTCTTCGGTGTACATAATCGCCTCAACGGAAGTACCCAGCACGCGCACGCCATATTTCTGAAGAATTCCGTTCTGATAGAGTTCCGTACCGCAGTTCAGCGCCGTCTGTCCGCCGAATGCCAGCAAAATGCCGTCGGGACGTTCTTTCTTGATGATTTCTTCCACGAAATAAGGAGTTACCGGCAAGAAATAAACTTGATCGGCGATACCTTCCGATGTCTGGATAGTAGCAATGTTCGGGTTTACCAAAACAGAACCGATACCTTCTTCGCGCAACGCCTTCAGCGCCTGCGAACCGGAATAGTCAAACTCTCCGGCCTGACCAATCTTGAGCGCACCAGAACCCAAGACAAGCACTTTCTTTAAATTCTTTTCCATATTCTCTTGTTGTCTATTAAGTTACGAGTTACAAGCTACGAACTACGAGTTGTAGCTATTTCACAAAAAAAATGCGTCACCCAATAAAGGATTAACGCATTACCAAAGAACTAAAAATATCTTTCTCGAAAAAAGAGAAACTGACGGCTCCCGAATGAAATTCATTCGAACGGAGGTTATATTTGCTTCTCATTTCCTGCGATTGCATAGTCTCTTTAAAATTTGTGCAAAGTAACGACTTATTTACGAAAAGAGCAAATTGTGGCATATTTTTTTGCATAAAAGAAACGTCATCCTCCATAATAGAAGAGCGGCCGTCGCCCACAACCGAAATCTTTTTCCGAAAAATGCGATTCCATATAAAAAAGAAAGACTATATCTCAGTAAAGGCATTTGCGGATAAATATGAAGATTCTCCCCACCAAAACTTGCTTTTCTCGCCACGGAAACTTACCTTTGTGCCTATACAAAAATAGAACAAGGATTCTGTTTCTACAAACAAAGCCTTTATTCTTAAAAATAAAATTTCTATTCCTTGGAATAAAGGCTTTATTCTAAGATTTCTCCGCCACCAAAAGAACTTTGCTCCGCAGGGAAAAGGACTTTGCAACGAAGGAAAGAAAAGAAAGGAGAACGCAACAATGACCACACGCTACCAAATGAAAGAAATGCCCGACTTGCAAGGCACGGGCGAACCAATCACCTACCCCAAGATGGTGATGACCGGACAGACCGGCACGCGCGAACTGGCGGAATACATCGCCATGACCTCGGGATTCTCGAAAGGCGTAACCGAAGGAATTATCTGCGAGCTGGGCGAAGCCCTGGCCCACGAAATGGGAATGGGACGCTCGGTGAAGATAGAAGGATTGGGCGTATTCACCCCCGCACTGTCCATCTACCCCGACAAGGAACGCGAACAGCCCCAAGAAAGCACCACGAAGCGAAACGCGCGGAGCATCTACGTAAGTGGCGTGAACTTCCGCACAGACAAGGCCTTGATTAGAGAAACCAACCATTGGTGCGAACTGGAACGTGCCTCCTGGAAACCCGCACGCTCGTCGAAGAAATACACCCCCGAACAACGTCTGGCTCTGGCGCATCAGTATCTGGACAAGCATGCCTTCCTTACTGTCAGCATCTACCGGCAACTGACCGGACTCGTCCGCTCCACCGCCACCGTGGAACTGCGCAAATGGGCACATACTCCCGGCAGCGGAATCGATACAAGCGGCATCGGAAGCCATAAGGTATACGTGAAAAGGAAAGAAAGCGTCATCCCTTGAGGTTTCGATAATTATAGGTATCTTTGCCGGTCTTAATGGCTTTTATACAATGAAGAAACTAAAAAATACATAATATGGCAAAAGAAAAAATCATCCTTACGGGCGACCGCCCCACAGGACGCCTGCACATAGGACACTATGTAGGCTCATTGAGAAGAAGAGTGGAACTGCAAAACTCCGGCTTGTACGACAAGATTTTCATCTTCATCGCCGACGCACAAGCGCTGACGGACAATATGGAGAATCCGGAAAAGGTGCGCCAGAACGTCATCGAGGTGGCACTGGACTACCTGGCTTGCGGACTGGACCCGACGAAGAGTACCATCTTCATCCAATCCCAGATACCGGAACTCTGCGAACTGACCTTCTACTATATGGACCTGGTGACCGTGAGCCGCCTGCAACGCAACCCGACGGTAAAGACCGAAATCCAGATGCGTAATTTCGAGACAAGCATCCCCGTAGGTTTCTTCACCTACCCCATCAGCCAGGCAGCGGACATTACCGCCTTCCGCGCCACTACCGTGCCCGTGGGCGAAGACCAGGAGCCGATGATTGAACAAGCTCGTGAAATCGTACGCCGTTTCAACTATATATATGGTGAAACCCTCGTGGAACCGGAAATCCTGTTGCCCGACAATGCAGCCTGCCTGCGCCTGCCGGGAACGGACGGCAAAGCCAAGATGAGCAAGAGCCTCGGCAACTGTATCTATCTTTCGGACTCTGCCGACGAGGTGCAGAAGAAGGTGAAGAGCATGTATACCGACCCCGACCACCTGCGTGTGCAAGACCCCGGAAAATTGGAAGGCAACACCGTATTCACTTACCTGGATGCCTTTTGCCGTCCGGAACACTTCGGCCTTTATCTGCCCGAATATCCGAATCTGGACGAACTGAAAGCCCACTACCAACGTGGCGGTCTGGGCGACATGAAAGTGAAGAAGTTCCTCAACGAAATTATGCAGGAGACACTGGAGCCTATCCGCAACCGCCGCAAGGAGTTTGAAAAAGACATCCCCGCCATCTACGACATGCTGAAGAAAGGTTGCGAAACTGCCAGGGAAACCGCTGCCGCAACCTTGGACGATGTACGCAAGGCTATGAAGATAAACTACTTTGATGATGCGGAACTGATTGCAGAGCAAGTAAAGAAATTCGGCGGAGAATAAGGGATAGGAGATACGAGTTACAGAAGTTACGAGTTACAAGGAGCTACCTGTTACAAGTTACTGGTTACAAAAAATGAGGGGCATGCGTCATAATAACGCATGCCCCTTCTCATTTCTATAACTCGTAACTCCTTGTAGCTTGTAGCTTTCTAATTGGCAGATTTCACCAATACCACACGGTTCAGAATCGGCTGTCCGAACTTATCGACACCACCACCGGCATCCACCTTCAGGCGGTCAGCAGGAATTCCGTATTGTTTTACCAATACATCGACCACGGCTTGTGCACGCTTCAAACTCAACTCTTTGTTGAATGCCGGCGTACCGGTTGCAGAGTCTGCATATCCGTTTACAGTGTAAGTGGCGTTCGGGAACTGTTTCATCTGGTCTGCCAGATAAGACAAGTTCATTGCTTCACGTGGAGAGACTTCGGCAGAACCGATATTGAAGAATACGGTACGCGGTGCTATATCCGGATCGGGAACAATCACTTCGGTTTCCGTAACTTCGGCCACCGGCTGGTTCTGTGCAGCCACCAATGCATTCTGCAGCTGCTGGTTGGCAGCTCCCATCTCTGCAAGCTGTGCCTGCATGGCAGCCAGCTCTACCTGAGAAATCAACTGAGGCATCGGGCGACGGAATCCACGGGCGGGGAAACGGTATGTCAACCCTACCGTTGCACTCAGCACGCCATCATATCCATGATCGCCGCCAACTTCGCCATCGAACTTATCTTCAACGCCCATTGCGCTCAGCTCCAGGTTAATATCTATCGCATTGGAAATACGGAAGCGATTGATGATACCCGCGTTTACAGACAGAGCTTCGCGGTGAGGCTTTGTGTAGTTGTGAGTGAAGCCAGCACCTACATAAGGAATGATTTCATACACACGGTGCTGGTTGTATCCTCCAAACAGCGCATTCAGATTGAACATCACATCTCCGTGCAGATTCATATAGTCGAAACGCTGTTTGTAGTAGCCGTCATCCATCTGAGTGCCTTTCACGTAGTCAGCACCTGCATCATACGTATATCCTCTTGCCTGAAGGCCGCTATATTGCAGACGTACTCCCAGTCCCGGGGTGAACCATTTGCCGATGGCAAAATTCAGCGTCGGACTGATACGCTTGCCAAAACTTCCTGCCTTATCATTATCTCCAAAAGTTGCTTCGGCACCACCGCCTATAGAGAAAAACCAATTACTCCAGAACGGATTAGTGATTACCTGATATTTATCCTGAACCTGGATAACACCAAATTCTTCCACAACTTCAGTCTTTTGCTGCGCCATGGCAACAGAAGACACACCAGCTAAAGCCAGTAACATTAGAATCTTTTTCATATACCTTAAAATAGTTAAGTGGTTAATTAAACTCTTTATCATTCAAACTGTCTAATTAACGCCAACAGAACTAAAAGGTTCTGAATATTTGTACTTTTTTTGCCTTGATGCAAAAGAAAGTACTCTTCCTTATTTGGAGAAAAGCTTTTCTATGTCGTCTTCTTTAATGGTCGCCAGCACCGTCTTTCCGTCCGGAGTATAATTCGGGGATGGGCATGCAAACAGATTGTCCACGAGATTGGACATTTCCTCGTTGCTCAGCACTTGTCCATAGACGATGGCCGCAGCACGTGCCAAGGTCGATGCAAGAATTGTCTGCACCTCTTCCTTAACGTCATTCCCTTTTTCCATAGCAGTATGTACCATATTCCGGACCAATTCTACCGGGTTCAACCCCTCTATGCCCGAAGGTATGCCGTTGATGGCATAGCTGCCGCCACCCAGCGGGCTCAAATCGAAGCCTACTGCCGACAAATCTTCCAATATACTTTCCAATACGGCAGCTTCCGAAGCCGGCAACTGGATAATCTCCGGAAACAATACCCCCTGGGATACGCCTTGTTTCTGTCGAATCTGGCTCATATAGCGGTCGAACAATACCCGGACATGCGCCCGGTGCTGGTCTATCAGCATCAGACCCGATTTAACGGAAGTCAGAATAAAACGCCCCTTGAACTGGAAGTGTTGCGCTCCTTTCTCTACCGTTGCCTCATTGCCATAGAAAGAGGCGCTTGCCCCGGAAGGAACCGTTTCCTGGAAATAAGGAACCCTCTCCTCCTCTCTTGGAGCCGTACCGGTAACCGTATCCTCTACAAAAGGCTCTTCCTCCATCGGCTCGTTCATCCTGCTGGCTTTTTCCAAACCGGAATAAAGCCCCTCCCACTCCACTTTGGGGCGCGAATAATTGCCACCGCCTCCATAGGAAGAAGCGGAAGACGTCTTGAAGGGATTGAAATCCGTGTTATAGTGTACCTTCGGAGGCTCTATCGGACGAGCCTGCTCGAATGCAGGAATATCCGGCATGTCCTCGGTATCAAAATCGATAGTAGGTATAGCGCTAAACTTGCCTAAGGATTCCTTGACCGCAGCCGACAGAATCTGCCAGATAGCCTGCTCATTCTCGAACTTAATCTCCGTCTTCGTCGGATGGATGTTCACATCGATATTGGCAGGGTCTACCTCGAAATAAATAAAGTAGGAGATTTGCTCACCGGCAGGAATCAGCTGCTCATAAGCGTCCATCACCGCTTTGTGGAAATAGGGGTGACGCATATAACGCCCGTTCACAAAAAAGTATTGGTGCGCTCCTTTCTTGCGCGAGGTTTCCGGCTTGGCAACAAAACCGGAAATCTTTATCATCGTCGTATTAACGTCTACGGACAGCAACTGCTGATTCAGCTTCTTTCCGAAAACTGCCATGATGCGTTGCCGCAAAGGCATTACCGGAAGATTGAACAATTCCGTATCATTACTATACAGATAGAAGGCTACCTCAGGATGCACCAGCGCTATACGCTCGAATTCCGTAAGGATATTGCTCAACTCCGTAGAGTTGGCTTTCAGGAATTTACGCCGGGCAGGAATATTGAAGAATAGGTTCTTGATGGAAAAATTGCTTCCCTTAGGGCAGGAAACGGCTTCCTGGCTCTCGACTTTAGAGCCGGCAATCAACAGTCGCGTCCCCAGCTCCTCGCTGGCTGGGCGTGTTTTCAACTCCACTTCAGCTACCGCAGCAATGGAAGCCAACGCTTCTCCACGGAAGCCCATGGTGCGTAGGGCAAACAAATCGGCAGCTTCGCGTATCTTTGAAGTTGCATGGCGTTCAAAAGAAAGACGCGCATCCGTTTCGGACATCCCCTTTCCGTCATCAATCACCTGAATGCAGGTCTTGCCCGCATCGGTAATCAGCACATGTATTTCCTCTGCTTCGGCATCAATTGCATTTTCCACCAATTCCTTCACAACAGATGCCGGACGCTGAATCACCTCTCCGGCAGCAATCTGATTGGCAACCGAATCGGGCAGCAAATGAATGATATCGCTCATGATAATGTTTAATGATTAGGGATTAATGATTAATCATTATTAAATGATTCCGTTACTGATGGCATACCACAGATAAATCAGCACAGCTATGACAACAAGGATTATGCCCAAATGCATCGGCTTACGTCCGCTCTCCTTGCGCCGCTTCAAGTGAGTTGTTCCTTCTATGAATTTGCCCCGTATATCCTCGGGCGAGAATTCCTTTTCCGGCAGCATACCCAGGTCACGCTTGGCGTTTTCTTCCATCTTCGCCAACTTCTCTTTCCGCTCATCCACATAGATATAGCTATGATTGAAGCCACGAGGCTTCCGCATTGCAAACATTCCCATGACGCTACTTATTATTTCGTTTAATATGCATATTCCTTGGCGAAGTTACAGGTTTCCGGTCACTTTTCTTCAATACTTCACCTGCTTTTTTAGCCCTCCACTCGAAGATATCCTCCTTGTTGAGCGGACGGATGTAGTCGAACCAGACAAAAGAAGGCAGCTTGCTCTTATCTGGTGGAATCTGGTCCAGAGGATAGGCTGTACCGGTAGTCTTTCCAACAAAGACTCCGCGCTCCATCCTTCTCTCCTTCAAGTACATTTTCAAAAGTCCGCCTTCCGAATAGTTCATCATAATCAGCGAACTGTCCTTCTCCTCTACCGGATAATACACCACCAGTACATTGCCGTTTACCTCCACCAGACGCATGTCTCCATCTATGAAGAAAGCCTTCATCTCCTTACCGGAAACTTGGTTATAGTGAATACTGTCCTTTTTCTCTACCGTCAGGGCCTGGTTGATGATATGCGCCCAGTCGATGGTACTATCGTTCATGTAAATTTTAATTTCCTCGCCCAACAACTGCTGTTCCCCGTGCCACAAAATAGGGTCGGTATACATCGTCATGCAAGAGTCTTTGGAATTATACACCAACGAATCGCATACGGCCTGCACATCCGTGCGATAAGCACGCACCTTATGATAGGCACGCATCTCCCGGTACATGGAATCGGTATTCATATGGTAGGTAATCAGCCTCAAAGTATCACCGTGCATGAACAGACTGTCGCCCTGCGAATAGTCGATAGCTACGGCACGTTTGGTGGCAACGGCGCTTCCGGTCAGTTCGTTGTAGAAACAGTAGTCGCCAGTCAACATGTTCCGGTTGACCGTATCATTCATCTGTACATTGTCAAAAGCCTCGCCGTATCCCAAGATGCGGTCGTAGAAAAGGCTGTCACCGGTCAGTTTCTTGCCTTCGTTAGTCAGTACGGAACGGTCGAGCAGTTCTGCCTGCTCAGTAGTCGTATTGTACACGCCACGTTCGGAATAAATATGATTTTGGTCACTCACAATGTCGGAGGGTCCTAAAATTGTGGCAATCTTGGTAGCTGTACTATACTTCAAGGTATCCGAAGTCAAAACAAACTTCGGGTTGACCAGCTTCACGTCGTGGTTGAAGACAGCCAACTTAGTGGCAGGGCTATATTCTCCCCACTCGGAAGTCAGCACATTATCCTCGTCGGTCAGCGTACCGCCTTCGAAGTAATAGCCCAAATCGTACAGACGGTCATAGTTCAAACTGTCAGTTGTCAGCACCGTATTACGATTTATCATACGTACATTCTCACGCAGCATGGCCAACTGCGACATGCCGTCATAATACAGATAGTCTCCATAGATAAACAAGGTGTCGCCCTGCTCCATACGCACATTGCCGAATGCCTCCACAGAATTTATCTTTTCGAATATCAGCGCACTGTCACAGAACATGTACATACTGTCATGCTTCATCCTCACCGAGCCGATGAGTACCTGCACATCAGGACGCAACTGTTTGTCCGCCTGCGCCTCATCTGCGTACAACAAATCGACGCGCGTCTTCTTCTTTTCCGGCGTCTCCGTCTTTTTCTGTTCAATTGAGTCCACTTTCTTCTTCTCCGGTGCACCAGTACTCTTCTTCTTGTCCTGCGCACTCAGCAGACAGATGCCAAACAAGCATAGAATACCTACCAGGAGGTATCTATGCTTGTTCAGGAAATGATTTTTTGTATTCTTCTTTTGCATACAAATCTATGTAAATCCTTCCGGATTATTCTTTAATCCAGCCCGGATACTTGAACGTACAGTTATTCTTCCAATTATCCTTGATACGGACATACGTGTGCTTCTGCTTCTCACGAATCCACTTGTCCAGCACTTCGTCGCGGCGTTTTTCCAACACAATCTCTTTCAAGTTCTGATAGTCATCGGCAATGGTAGCCTTGTGTCCCATCGTACGGCTCTTCAGCTTCACAATCACGCACTCTTCCTTTCCGGTCTTTTGCGGAATCATGGTGAAGGCTTCGGAGATTTCGCCCACTTTCATCTTATCCACCACCTTGGCTATTTCAGGGGGAAGTTCCTGCATCTCAAAACGGGAAGTGTTCGTATTAGGATTCGGCAACAAACCATGATTGTTGCGCGTATCCTTATCCTGCGAAAGCACGGAGGCAGCCTCTTCAAAAGAGAATTTGTTATTGCGGATATCATCGGCAATAGAGTCCAAACGGGCACAACCGGCAGCCAGAGCTTCTTCCGGAATATGCGGTTTCAACAGAATGTGGCGTGTTTTAATACGGTCACCGCGCTTCTCTATCAACTGAATGATATGGAAACCATATTCAGACTCTACAATCTTGGAAACCTTGCTGGGGTCTTGCAAGTTGAAAGCCACATTGGCATAAGCGGGGTCCAGCATACCGCGTCCTGAGAATTCAATCTCACCGCCACGCATGGCCGAACCACGGTCCTCAGAGTACAGACGAGCCAACATGGAAAAGCTTTCACCCTTATTGACACGGTCGGTATACTCACGCAAACGTCTCTTTACATCTTCTATTTCCTCCAAAGGGACCTTAGGCTGCTGAGTGATAATCTGCACCTCCACCTGGGTAGGGATATAAGGAATGCTGTCCTGCGGCAAATCCTTGAAGTAACGGCGCACCTCGGCCGGAGTTATCTTAACCTCGCCCACCAGTTTCTGCTGCATCTTCTGAACCTTCAATCCTTCACGGGCATTCTCGCGCAGCGTTTCACGAATCTGGCTGGAAGTCTTGTTGAAGTATTCCTCCATTTTCTCACGCGAACCGATATTGGCGATATACATATTCGTCATATAGTCCACACGCTGGATAACCTCACTCTCGGATACTTCGATACTGTCGAGGGCAGCCTGGTGAAGATACAGTTTCTGCACGGCTATCTCCTCAGGTATCACGCAATAAGGGTCACGGTCAAATTTGCGTCCTTCATACAATGCACTCATGCGTGCCTCTTCCACTTCGGACTTCAGTATAGCCTCGTCACCTACTACCCACACTACCTCGTCAATCACGTTGTCTTGTCCATAAACGGTAGAACCGACTAATAGCGTCAAGGCAAATAAAATTACAAACTTAAAGTTCATACACTGTTTCATTCTTGGTGTCTTATTCTAAATAATATTTAATCTTGTCTCTTTTCACCGCCCGTTGATACAAATCATCCTTCACTTGCTTCATGAATTCCACCTGCTTCACGTTCAGCAGCATATCCTTCACTTGGCTACGGGCAAACTCATAGGGTTCCTGCTCTCCCACCGGGCGATAATCGCTCACATTCAGGAAATAATGGAAAGCCGTATCCTTCAGCTCTACATGGCGATTCTTGTCCAGATACTCGTCCACATCAGAAACCTTCAAGGGCAGCATATCCAGTACTTCCGATACCTGCACCCATTTATCATAAAAATACTCATACTTCACAGCATTCTGCAGACTGTACTTTTCCAGATGTTCCACCGCCTCACGGGTTTCCATCTTGTACCAGCGACGAACATTGCCCAGCTGTGGGGCTGTCAAAGGAACTTTGATGAACAAGCCTTTCATCAACGGACGTTCCACTTTGAAGAGCGCCTGATTCTTCTCGTAATACTCCGTCAAGTCTTGTTCTGAAATCTCCTCTGATAGTCGCTGATGTATTAAAGCCTGCTGATAGGTATGCATTATCAATGCTTTGCGATAATTCTCCACAAGTTTATCAATCTCACCGTTATTGGGAATATTGCTCTGCGCTTTATCGTACAACAAAATATCTTCCACCCAATTACGGATATAATGTTCTGCAAACAACAGACTGTCGTCTTTGGACAAACCGGTCGGAAGTACCGATTGCAAATCTTCCCGGTAAAGGAAATTGCCGTCCAACTCCACTAACGGTGTCCGCCCTTTATGGTCGTGCCGCTCGCTGCACGCCACACAGAGAAGGAAAATTAAAAGCCCAAAGCAGGTTGTTCGCATCACCAACTGATATTTACTTCGTTTTGAGGTACGAAGATAGTGTTTTAATCGGTTGCATCAGTGATTATTAACGGTTTTTAAAACCTCTTGGTCAATTTCAACCTTACCGGCAGCACGCAACTTTGCCACCCAACGCGTTTCCAAATAGTTCCGATAAGCGGTTACGAGCGGCTCTCGCACCTCTTGCCAACTGTCCGGTCCCTTCTGCTTACGACCTTGTACAGCAGTAAAGGGAAATGACAAAACCGGAGTCGCATCCTTCCTTTTAAACACCAAATCATCCACATATGCATTATCACCGGGGGCAAATAATCCTTGCTCTGCCTGCACCTTGGGAGTATCGCCGGCATTGAAAGTGAGACGGATGGCATCCATCCACTCCTCTTCCGGAATCTGTTTCAGAAATTTCCGTACTTGCTTCGCCACTCGCTTGGTAGTACAATGCAGCACAATACCCCTATAACGCGGTTCGTCCCAATGGAAGTCCGAACGGTGCGCCTCAAAATATGCTTTCAATCCCGCTTCATCCACCACACTCCTCTTTCCCACTTCACGGTCAGTGATTTCGGCAAGCAACATGCTGTCACGATGCCCCTGCACCAACGCACAAAATTCGGGATGCTTCCATTCCAGACGGGAGTTTTCATAGTCCAGAATCGTTTTTACTGTAAAAGCCTCCAACTGTCTGCGCATCCCTGCCGGATAAGCAGCGGCAAATCCGACAAATTCTTTTCCACCGTATGCCTTGCCATCCAATGTAAACAATGTACGGGAAGTGCTTCCTTTAGCCAGCAGTTCGTCGATACCGGCTTTATCCGGCATATAGTGATACTCTTTCTTCAGTTTCTCCACAAAAGCCCGCGTTCCTTTATCCATTCCATGACGACGGGTTTGACAACGGATGATTTTGTCCTTCATCCTCTCAAAAGGAAGGATTTCCTGCTGTTCGAGTACTTTCACGATATGAATGCCTTGAGGAGTGAGGAACGGACGAGAAATCTCTCCGGCATTCAACCCGAATACAATATCCTCAAACTCCGCCGGCATCTGCAGCCAACCCACCCAAAACGCTTTCTTCTCATCGGAAAATTGCTCGACGCAAGCATCGAAAGACGGCGTACTTTCCCCTTCCTTTGCAAGAGCCCTATAGATAGAATCCATCCTAAACTCCACCTCACGCAAGGTATGACCGGAAATATTCTGGGGGAGATATTTAAAAATATGCTTCACATATACCCGACCTGCACGCCGGTCGGATTTCATCTTGTCATAGTACTGCCGTGCCGCCTGCTCTGCCGTCTTCTCATCTGTCAGGTATGATTTAATCAGACAACGGCGATATTCATCCTGCTCCTTCTGGAAAACACAGGAAGTATCCAATCCCGCAACTTCGGCAGCCTCTATTTTCAGCCTGAAGTCTATAAACTTATTCACATATACATCCAATGCCTTCCGGCCTGCACCGACAGAGGTACCGTCCTTATTATAGCTACGTTCGAATTCAGAACGGAGGACCTCCTTTCCATTGATACGCATCAATACCGGATCGTCCTGAGCCGAAACAGCCAATCCGAACCCAAGGAAGACAAACACCCAAAGCAATCTAACCATAAGCACCATCCGTTCTTTTTATACGGCTGCAAATATAAACAAAATGCCCGGAAAGCGGCAATCTCTCTCCAGGCATTCACTATTATTTTGTTATTATCTTACTCAGGACGGCTATAGTTCGGTGCCTCACTGGTTATAGATACATCGTGCGGATGACTTTCGAGTACACCTGCATTAGTAATGCGGGTAAACTTGGCATCGTGCAGTTTCTCTATATTGGCTGCACCGCAATATCCCATACCGGCACGCAGACCGCCAACCAACTGATAAATCACCTCATACAAAGTGCCTTTATAAGGAACGCGGGCGGCAATGCCCTCCGGAACCAATTTCTTCACATCACTGGTACCGCTTTGGAAGTAGCGGTCCTTGGAACCATTTTCCATAGCTTCCAACGATCCCATACCTCGATAAGACTTGAACTTACGACCGTTGAAAATAATCGTATCGCCCGGAGACTCTTCCGTTCCGGCAACCAGCGAACCGATCATCACGCTGTAACCACCGGCAGCCAACGCCTTCACCACGTCGCCCGAATAACGCAAACCGCCATCAGCAATCAAAGGAATACCCGTGCCCTTCAGTGCCTTTGCCACATCATAAACGGCAGACAACTGGGGAACACCCACACCGGCAACTACACGGGTAGTACAGATGGACCCCGGACCGATGCCCACCTTTACTCCATCAGCACCAGCCTCGACCAATGCCTTTGCAGCTTCACCGGTAGCAATATTACCAACAACAATGTCAATATGAGGGAAATGTTCTTTGGCCTCTTTCAATTTTTCAATAACCCCTTTAGAATGTCCGTGAGCCGTATCAATGACAATGGCATCCGCCCCTGCATCCACCAAAGCCCGCATGCGCTCCAAAGTGTCATTCGTCACTCCCACTCCGGCAGCAACGCGCAAACGACCTTTGCTATCCTTGCACGCCATAGGTTTATCCTTTGCCTTGGTAATATCCTTATAGGTAATCAGACCTACCAATTTGTTGTCTTTATCTACTACCGGCAACTTCTCAATTCTATGTTCTTGCAGAATTTGAGAAACAGCCTCCATATCCGTCGTAGGATTGGTAGTAATGATGTTCTCCTTGGTCATCACCTCGTCGATACGCTTATTCATATCTTTCTCAAAACGAAGGTCACGATTGGTAACAATACCTACCAAATATCTTTCATCATCTACCACCGGAATACCACCAATCTTGTATTCAGCCATCAAAGCCAGCGCATCAGCCACCGTAGAACCTCTCTTGATAGTTACCGGGTCATAAATCATACCGTTTTCGGCACGCTTCACAATAGCTACCTGACGTGCCTGCTCCTCAATGGACATATTCTTATGAATAACTCCGATACCACCTTCACGGGCAATGGCAATAGCCATCTTCGCTTCGGTAACCGTATCCATGGCAGCAGTTACAAACGGGATTTTTAACTCAATGTTTCGTGAAAACTTAGTCGAGAGTTCGACAGTTTTGGGCAAGACTTCAGAATAAGCGGGGATTAACAGTACGTCGTCATAAGTTAATCCATCCATTACAATCTTATCAGCAATAAATGACATAGGGCTATGCGTTTAAAATTTATTGCGTGCAAATATACGGTTTTTATTCCATTCCGTATACTTGCACGCAACATTTTTTTCTTTTTTATCAACTAAAGCCAATCAATTTGCCATCTCTGAAATAAACTTGATGCGTACCAAACGTACCTCTTCTTCCGTAAAGTCATCACCCAATTCATCCAGAGCATCATCAATCTTATCAGTGGTAGATTCCTTGAAATAATCATAGATATCCAGCAAGTGGTCTTCATCCATAATATCCTCCAAGAAATAGTCGATATTCAATTTCGTTCCGGAGTAAACGATAGCTTCTATCTCATCCAGTAACTCTTCAAACTCAATACCCTTTGACATGGCAATGTCATCCAACGCCACCTTACGGTCAATAGCCTGAATGATGGCCACCTTCATTTTTGACTTATTAGCTACAGTACGCACACGCAAGTCCTCAGGACGTTCAATCTCATTCTCTTCACAGTGACGCTTAATGAGTTTGCAGAATTCCTCGCCGTAGCGTTTTGCCTTTCCGGCTCCTACACCCGGTATGTTCTGCAACTCGTCCAAAGTTACCGGATATATGGTCGCCATTGCTTCCAAAGACGGATCCTGGAAAATAACATAAGGAGGCACTTCCAACTTCTTGGACAACTTCTTTCGTAAGTCCTTCAACATGGAGTACAATGCCGGGTCTACCGCACACGCACCGCCTCCACGTGCAGGTGCTTCTTCTTCCACATCCTCAAAGTCATTGTCTTCCACTATCTTGAATGATTTAGGATGTTTAAGGAACTTCCTACCGTCATCCGTCACTTTCAGCAAGCCATAGTTTTCGACATCCTTACTCAGATAGCCGGCAATAAGCGCCTGACGGATCACAGCATTCCACGTTTTGTCTTCTTCGCCCATGCCAGAGCCGAATACTTCGAGATCTTCGTGCAGATGCGCCTGCACTTCTGAAGTTTCCTTACCTTGTATTATGTCTATAATATAGTCCGCTTTAAAATTTTCTTTCACCGCGAGAACAGCTTCAATCACGGTACACAATAATTCTTGAGCTTCCACTTGTTTTTTCGGATTTAAACAGTTGTCACAATTACCACAATTTTCTTCCATATATTCTTCGCCGAAGTAATGAAGCAACGCCTTTCGGCGGCATACGGAAGATTCGGCATACGCAGCAGTCTCCAGCAGAAGCTGCTTGCCAATTTCCTGCTCTGCTACAGGTTTGCCTTGCATAAACTTCTCGAGCTTCTGCAAGTCTTTATTGGTATAGAAAGTAATACACTGCCCTTCTCCTCCATCTCTTCCGGCACGTCCGGTCTCCTGATAATATCCTTCCAGACTTTTGGGTATATCATAATGGATGACATAGCGCACATCCGGTTTGTCAATCCCCATACCAAAAGCAATGGTAGCTACAATCACATCAATTTTTTCCATCAGGAAATCATCCTGGTTCTGTGTTCGTGTAGCCGAATCCATTCCAGCATGATAGGCACGGGCATTGATTCCGTTTGCCTGCAGGATTTCAGCAAGTTCCTCCACTTTCTTCCGACTCAGGCAATAGATAATGCCTGACTTTTCGGGATTGTTCTTAATGAACTTGATGATGTCCCGGTCTACATTTGCAGTCTTGGGACGTACCTCATAATAAAGATTCGGGCGGTTGAACGATGACTTGAACACCTGCGCATCCACCATACCCAGATTCTTCTGGATGTCATGTTGCACTTTCGGTGTGGCCGTCGCAGTCAACGCTATCAGAGGGGCTTTTCCTATTTCATTGATAATGGGACGGATACGGCGATACTCAGGACGGAAGTCATGGCCCCATTCAGAGATACAATGGGCTTCGTCCACGGCATAGAACGAAATCTTCACCGTTTTCAGAAACTCCACATTCTCTTCCTTCGTCAGTGATTCCGGAGCCACATACAACAGCTTTGTCTTACCACTGAGTATGTCAGACCGAACCTGGTCTATCGCACTCTTGTTTAGGGAAGAATTGATGAAGTGGGCTATCCCATCCTCTTCGCTGAAGTTACGCATCGCATCGACCTGATTCTTCATCAAGGCAATCAGAGGAGAAATCACGATACCCGTGCCCTCCATCAACAAGGACGGCAGTTGGTAGCACAAAGATTTTCCACCACCGGTAGGCATCAACACGAATGTATCATTACCCGCCAACAGATTCTCTATGATTGCTTCCTGATTTCCTTTAAATGTATCGAACCCGAAGTATTTCTTCAGCTGGTCTGTCAAATTAATCTTCTTCCCTGCCATGATTCATTAGGTTGTTGTTTATTGAGTTAACTTTTAATAGTGGTACTCCGCCATGTTTTCACAAAGCACCCTAACAAAGTTATAAACAACTTCTTAAATTTCAAGCATAATCCATCGAATATTTTTCAATAAAAAGCAAAATAGTCGGTTTTACCCCGTATTACCATCTGATTCTTAAGCACTTTGCAGTCGTGCCATATTTGCCTTTTCAAGCTGGCGCTTGGCGTAGTCCAACGTCACAACAAAATGCCCCTTCTGTTCTGACGGAATTTCGAACATGGCATCCATCATAATTGTCTCCACAATGGAACGCAAGCCGCGGGCCCCCAACTTATATTCTACTGCTTTATCCACGATATATTCAAATACAGCATCTTCAAAAGTCAGCTTCACATTGTCCATCTCAAACAGTTTGATGTATTGCTTGATGATGGAATTCTTCGGTTCCGTAAGAATGGAGCGCAATGCCGCACGATCTAACGGATTCAGATAAGTCAGCACCGGAAGGCGGCCGATAATCTCGGGAATCAGTCCGAACGACTTCAAATCCTGCGGAGCAATGTACTGCATCATGTTGCTCTTATCAATGGTTGCCGTATTGCGTACAGCACTATACCCGACAACATGTGTATTCAGCCGCTGGGCAATCTTCTTTTCAATGCCATCAAAAGCCCCACCGCAAATGAACAGAATATTCTTGGTATTGACCGGAATCATTTTCTGGTCGGGATGTTTGCGCCCACCCTGGGGAGGAACATTCACCACAGAACCTTCCAGCAATTTCAGCAATCCCTGCTGCACGCCTTCACCACTCACATCACGCGTTATGGAAGGATTATCACCCTTGCGTGCTATTTTGTCTATCTCATCAATAAACACAATGCCTTGCTCTGCCTCGGGTACGTTATAATCCGCCACCTGGAGCAGACGCGTCAAAATGCTTTCAATGTCCTCGCCTACATAACCTGCCTCTGTCAGAACTGTTGCATCTACAATAGTAAAAGGAACACGCAGCAACTTGGCGATAGTACGCGCCAATAACGTCTTTCCCGTACCAGTACTGCCTACCATGATGATGTTCGATTTTTCAATCTCCACATCATCACCGCCGTCCTTCTGGAGCAGGCGTTTGTAATGGTTATACACCGACACAGACAAGAAACGCTTGGCATCGTCCTGACCAATGACATATTGGTCGAGGAACTTCTTTATTTCTACGGGTTTAGGAAGTTCTTTCAGATTCAGCTTCGTGGCACTTGCCTTCTTGCCAGCCCCCAAAGCCTCTTGAGTAATTTCATAGGCCTGGGTGGCGCAACTGTCGCAGATATAGCCATTCATCCCCGTTATGAGAAATCCGACTTCATCTTCTGTGCGGCCGCAAAAGCTACATCTATTTTTATTTTTTCTTGAATCTGCCATATTATTTTTTAATCAAAACCTCATCTACCATACCATATTCTTTGGCTTCCTGGGCTGTCATCCAGTAGTCACGGTCAGAATCCGCCCATACCTTGTCAAAGGGAGTGTGGGAGTGGTCAGCGATAATAGTATAAAGTTCTTTCTTCAGCTTTTGGATCTCACGTGCCGTGATTTCAATATCCGAAGCCTGCCCCTGGGCACCTCCCATCGGCTGGTGTATCATCACCCGGGAGTGGGTCAATGCGGAGCGTTTGCCTTCAGCACCGGCAACCAGCAGTACGGCTGCCATACTTGCAGCCATACCTGTACAGATAGTAGCCACATCACTGCTGATGAACTGCATGGTATCATAAATACCCAGACCGGCATATACTGAACCGCCCGGCGAATTGATATAGATGGAAATATCCTTGCCCGGATCCACCGAATCCAGATAAAGCAACTGAGCCTGCAAAGTATTGGCCGTATAGTCATCAACCTGCGTACCGAGGAAGATGATGCGGTCCATCATCAGACGGGAAAACACGTCCAACTGTGTTACATTGAGCTGGCGTTCCTCGAGGATATAGGGATTTAAATAGCTGGCTTGTGATTTAATCACATCGTCCAGTACCAAACTGTTCATACCAAGATGCTTGGTAGCGTATTTTCTAAAATCATCCATTTCTTTCTATTTTTTTAATTTATAAGGATACAAAGAAACAAAAAAGAACACAGAGACACAAAAAAACACAGAGTTATAGTTTGTCAAACTCTGTGTTTCTTTATAAATTTTAGCCGTAGGCTCACATTGCTCTTACGCAAACATCTTATTGAACTCTTCAGCAGAAACATTCTTGTGCTCCAGTTCCACCTGAGACTTCAATGCTGTAGCCAATTTAGATTCAACCACACGATTAACCAAGCCTTCTACACTCTCTTTCTTCTTAAGCATTTCCTTTGAGTAATTCTCCAGGATTTCTTCAGGTACACTCATCATACCATATTGTGCAAACTGTGCGCGAGTAGCTTCCTTAGCCATGTTTGTGATATCTTCCTGCTCAACCTTGATATCATTGGCTTTCACCAGCTGTTCTTTAATCAGGTGCCAAGTCAGCTCTTCGATGCTCTTGTCATAGTTGTCCTCTACAAAGCTTTCTTCCTTGTCAGGATTGTTCAGACGCATAATGCGCTTCAGTAATGCATCCGGGAATTCCAACTTGCCTACTTTCTCAGTCAGCATCTTACGTGCGTCAATCAAGAACTTATAGTCACTGTCTGCCACGAACTGGTTGGCAATAACTTCCTTCACTTTGGCACGGAATTCCTCTTCCGTTTTCACATTGCCTTCGCCAAATACCTGATCGAAAATTTCCTGAGTCAAGTCACCCGGAACGAAGCGTGTGATTTCTTCTACCTGGAAGCTGAAATTGGATTTCACTTCGGGAGCAGCTTCCTTGTCAATCTTCAATAAAGAAGACAATTCGGCAACATTTCCGTCCCAAGCAGTATTCGGGTTGAATACAAGCACATCATTCACTTTTGCACCAGCAAAAATAGCTTTCTGTTCATCATTCTTCATGTACGAAGGCATCATTACAGCGCCTTCCACCTGAATACCACCCTCTTTGGTATTACCTTCTTCATCCAGTTCAGCAAGCAAACCTTTCAGCATGTCATTGTCCTCGTAAACGTCTACCTTGTCATACTTGCCGTTACGTTGAGTATAAGCCTTGACCTGGTTATCCACCATTTCGTCTGTAACTTCAATAGTATAGTAATCTACCTTATCTTTTGCACTGACTTCAGCTTTAAATTCCGGAGCCAAAGCAATATCAAACAAGAATTCGAACTCTTCCATAGTATCGAAATCAATTTCCTGCTGCTTGTCTTCGTTGGGCAAAGGCTCGCCCAATATATTTACCTTATTGTCCTGGATATACTTATATACTGTTTCTGAAAGCAGCTTGTTCACCTCTTCAGCCAATGCAGACTTACCATACATTTTCTTAACTAAGCTCATAGGAACCATTCCCTTACGGAAACCGGGAATCTGTGCCTTCTGACGGAAGCTCTTCAATGATTTGTCTACTTTTTCCTGATAATCTGCTTTCTCAAGCTTTACAGTAAGCAGTGCGCTTACTTTGTCAATGTTTTGTAATGAAACGTTCATTCTGACAATTATTTATTTGATTTATACTTTGTTCCATATCTCAAATGGGCGTGCAAAATTAGCGTTATTCTTTCAATTATCAAAAGAACATTGCCGATTTATTTCAGTTTAATTCTTGGATAGAGCGGTAGAAGAGCCCAACCATCGGACTGACAACGGAGGACGTTTATGGGAAAGATACTCAGGGAAAAGACGATGATAAACCGAACCGTCCAGTTTCTATGAAGAGAAATGGGAGTTGCCCGAAGGCACGACAATCTACAAAAATAATTAAGGAAAAACATTGTTTATCCGAATTTTATGCGTTTCTTTGTCGCGGAATGATGGCGCATTAGTTTTTCGATTTCCATTACATGGTTTTTACTTCCGTTTTCAAGAACGCTTTTGTAAACTCTCTGTCGTTGTAATCCATTTATTATTCAGCCTTCCTTCCAAGAGAGTTTTATTCATTATATTTATTTTATCAATTTCATTATGAACATTTATGTTGGAAACCTTAACTACCGCGTTAAGGAGAGTGACCTGCAGAAGGCAATGGAAGATTACGGCACAGTATCTTCTGTAAAATTTATCAATGACCGCACCACCGGACGTTTCAGAGGCATCGCTTTTGTAGAAATGGAAGATGACGCTGCTGCAGCTAAAGCTATTGCCGAACTAGACGGTGCTGAATTCTTCGGCCGCCAAATGGTAGTGAAAGAAGCAAGACCTCCAAAATATTAATCATAGAGATTTAAGGAGAAATAAAAAAAGGCCACTGAATGAGTGGTCTTTTTTTATTTCTATCAATCGACAGTATCCGGGATTACTTCATAAAATCCTTGCGACGAAGTACGAAGCTATTACTCAGATACTTTTCACGTACAATCTTATTCTCGGCCAACTCTTCCGGCGTACCCTGGAACAAAATTTTTCCTTCAAATAGCAGATAAGCACGATCGGTAATGCTCAGCGTCTCCTGCACATTGTGGTCAGTAATCAAAATGCCGATATTCCTATCTTTCAACTTCCACACAATCTGCTGAATATCCTCCACTGCAATCGGGTCTACACCGGCAAAAGGCTCGTCCAACATAATAAATTTGGGGTCAATGGCCAGACAACGGGCAATTTCTGTACGGCGCCGCTCGCCACCTGACAACTGGTTACCCTTGTTCTTCCTTACCTTCTGCAAGCGGAACTCTGCAATCAGGCTCTCCAGCTTGTCTTTCTGATACTCCAAAGGCTTGTCGGTCATTTCCAGTACAGATGCAATATTGTCTTCCACACTCATTTGACGGAACACGGAAGCCTCCTGCGCCAAATAACCGATACCCGTCTGCGCACGCTTGTATACCGGATATTTCGTTATATCCAAATCATTCAAGAAGATACGTCCCTCATTGGGAGTAATCAGCCCTACGGTCATATAAAACGAAGTTGTCTTACCGGCGCCATTCGGCCCCAGCAAACCGACAATCTCCCCTTGCTTCACATCAATGGACACATGGCTCACTACCGTACGCTTTCCGTACTTTTTCACCAAATCCTCCGTACGCAGCACCATGCTACCTTCCTCCCGTGGCTCTGCCCCGGCAGTCAAGCTTGGTCCGGCCTGCAGATTTTCCTTAACTTCCTCTACATTGTTCTTTATGCCTTTTTCTTCTTCCATACTCTAAAGGTTTTCGCCGCAAATGTAGCAAAAATAAGCCGAAATAGTGTACATTTGCATTCAAATACTTATATGTTATGTTTAAAGCACTTAAGACAGTGGGACGATATATCATACTGATGGGACGCGTATTTGCCCGTCCCGAACGTATGCGTATGTTTTTCCGCCAATATGTCAACGAGTTGGAACAGCTCGGCGTGAACTCTATCGGCATCGTATTGCTGATATCGTTCTTCATCGGAGCTGTAATCACCATACAGATAAAGTTGAACATCGAGAGTCCCTTCATGCCCCGATGGACAGTGGGATATGTAACCCGTGAAATCATGCTGCTGGAATTCTCCTCCTCCATCATGTGTCTGATTCTGGCAGGAAAGGTCGGGTCAAACATCGCCTCGGAGCTGGGCACCATGCGGGTCACCCAGCAGATAGACGCCCTTGAAATTATGGGTGTCAATTCTGCCAACTATCTTATCCTACCGAAAATTGCCGCTATGGTGACAACCATTCCACTGATGGTGACGTTCAGTATATTCGCCGGCATCATAGGTGCCTTCTGTACTTGCTGGTTCGGCGGCATCATGTCGGCGGTAGATTTGGAATACGGCTTGCAGTACATGTTTGTCGAATGGTTTATTTGGTGCGGCATCATCAAGTCACTGTTCTTTGCCTTTATCATTGCCAGCGTATCGGCATTCTTCGGTTACACCGTCGAAGGCGGTTCCATCGAAGTGGGCAAGGCGTCCACCGACTCCGTAGTATGCAGCAGCGTACTTATCTTATTCGCCGACCTAATATTAACTCAACTTTTAATGGGATGATTGAACTGAAAGGACTTTGCAAATCATTTGAAGAAAAAGAGGTACTGAAAGATATCAATGCCACTTTCGAGAATGGAAAGACCAACCTAATCATAGGGCAGAGCGGTTCGGGAAAAACCGTACTCATGAAATGTATCGTGGGTCTGCTGACACCGGACAAAGGAGAATTGTTGTATGACCACCGCAACTTCCTCGCCATGGGAAAGAAGGAAAAGAAAGCGCTCCGCCGGGAAATGGGAATGATTTTCCAAAGTGCCGCGCTGTTCGATTCCATGACGGTACTGGACAATGTGATGTTTCCACTGAACATGTTCAGCAACGATACCCTGCGCGATCGGACTCGTCGTGCCATGTTCTGCTTGGAGCGTGTAAACCTGATTGAAGCCAAAGACAAATTTCCCGGAGAAATCAGCGGCGGTATGCAGAAACGCGTAGCCATTGCCCGTGCCATTGCCCTAAACCCGCAATACTTGTTCTGTGACGAGCCGAATTCAGGACTTGACCCCAAGACCTCGCTTGTCATCGACGAACTGATACAAGATATAACCCGAGAATACAATATGACTACTCTCATCAACACTCATGACATGAACTCTGTAATGGGTATCGGAGAAAAAATCATCTATATTTACGAAGGACACAAAGAATGGGAAGGCAATAAAGACGATATCTTCACTTCTACCAACGAGCGGTTGAACAGTTTCATATTTGCATCTGACCTATTCCGGAAAGTCAAAGAAGTGGAGATACAGAACCTTGAAGGATAAAACCACACCTCATTTTCTAACCTATTACATAAGAAAGCGTCCGGAAGCTATGTTCCGGACGCTTTCTCTTCATAAAACCAGTTAATAGAATCGACTATATCATCACGATATATTTTACTTCTGCCGGATATAGATATTTATCGGAGTTCCGGTCAACTTCCATTTCTCACGCATCTTATTTTCCAGGAATCGTCTGTAAGGCTCTTTCACATATTGTGGAAGATTTGCAAAATAAACAAATGACGGCACCTGGGTATTGGGCAACTGCGTAATATACTTTATCTTGATATACTTACCCTTAATTGAAGGGGGTGGATACGCCTCGATAAGCGGCAGCATTTCCTCGTTCAAACGAGCTGTCGGAATACGCGTCATACGATTTTCGTACACATCACGCGCCTCTTCCAATACCTTCAGAATACGCTGTTTGGTCAGTGCCGAAGCAAAGATGATAGGAAAATCCACAAACGGAGCGAAACGGTTGCGGATAGCATCTTCGAAAGTCTTCATCACCTTCACAGTCTTGTCCTTCACCAAGTCCCACTTGTTCACCACAACCACCAGCCCCTTGGCATTCTTCTGTATCAAGGAGAAGATATTCAAATCCTGGCTTTCGATGCCACGCGTAGCGTCTACCATCAAAATACATACATCTGCATTCTCAATGGAACGAATGGAACGGATTACGGAGTAGTACTCCAAATCCTCATTCACCTTGTTCTTCTTACGGATACCCGCCGTATCTACCAGGTAGAAATCAAAACCGAATTTATTGTAGCGGGTATAGATAGAATCGCGCGTGGTACCGGCAATCTCCGTCACGATGTTACGGTCTTCTCCAATAAAGGCATTGACTATGGAAGACTTTCCGGCATTAGGGCGTCCCACTACTGCAAAGCGGGGAATATCCTCGTCCAGAATTTCATCAGATTCCTTCTTGAACTTGCTGACGATAAGGTCCATCATATCGCCCGTACCGCTACCCGTTACAGCAGAAATACAATAAGGGTCACCCAAACCCAAGCTATAGAACTCAGGGGCATTGTATTGCAGTTCATGATTATCAGTCTTATTGGCAACCAGCAACACAGGCTTCTTGGCACGACGCAAGATGGCAGCTACCTGCTCGTCGAGGTCCGTAACCCCGTTCATCACATCCACCACAAACAGTATCACGTCGGCTTCGTCCACCGCCATCAATACCTGCTTACGAATCTCTTCTTCGAAAATATCATCAGAGTTCACTACCCAACCGCCGGTATCTACCACGGAGAACTCACGTCCCAACCATTCGGTCTTTCCATATTGGCGGTCACGGGTGGTTCCCGCTTCCTCATTCACAATTGCCTGACGTGTCTTGGTCAGACGGTTAAATAATGTAGACTTTCCCACATTGGGACGTCCTACGATTGCAACTAAATTTCCCATAGTTCACACTCTTTGTTTTTTGCGACTGTCACAGTCGTATGAATAACTCTTAATCCAGCTGATAACCAAAATTACGCAGTTCCTTGTCCGAACTCCGCCAATCCTTATCAACTTTCACAAACGTCTCCAGGAATATCGTTTTCCCGAAAAACCTCTCCAAATCACGGCGCGCTTCAGTAGCCACTTTCTTCAAAGCCTTCCCCTGCTTGCCTATGATAATACCTTTTTGCGAATCACGCTCCACATAGATTACGGCACTGATATGAATCTTCTTTGCCTCCTCCTTAAACTGTTCTACCATCACCTCCACCGAATAAGGGATTTCCTTATCGTAGTACAACAGAATTTTCTCACGGATTATTTCGGTCACGAAGAAACGCGCCGGCTTGTCCGTCCACTGATCCTTGTCGAAATAGGGAGGTGAGTCGGGCAACAGTTCCTTCACCCGCTTCATGACATAATCCACATTAAATTTCGAAGTAGCAGAGATAGGAATAATTTCCGCCTTCGGCAGCAATTCCTTCCATGCTTCCACCAGTTCCACCAGCTTTTCCTGGTTGCTTAAATCAATCTTATTGATAAGCAGCAATACCGGAACGTCCAAGTGTCCTACTTTCTCCACAAAATCATTATGCTTGTCGGGAGTCTCAACCACATCTGTCACATACAGCAACACATCCGCATCCGCCAATGCCGAAGTGGAGAAATTCAGCATGGACTCCTGCAACTTATAGTTTGGCTTCAATACACCCGGAGTGTCCGAAAACACAATTTGCATGTCATCCGTATTATAGATGCCCATAATCCGATGACGGGTGGTCTGCGCCTTGAAAGTGGCGATAGAAATACGCTCACCTACCAAAACATTCATCAATGTGGACTTGCCTACATTCGGATTTCCTACGATATTTACAAAACCTGCTTTGTGCATGACTTCAGTATTTGAATTGAGACAAAAAAACGCATCGAATCGAGATAGGATGCGTTTTTATCATATTATATTCAGCAATAGCATGTTACTGCTTCTTTCCGTCGTATCCCCACTTCACATACACAGCTCCCCAGGTAAATCCTGCGCCGAATGCAGTGAAAATAAGGTTGTCGCCTTTCTTCAGCTTATCTTCAAAGTCCCAGATGCAAAGAGGTAACGTAGCAGCACTAGTATTGCCATAACGTTCGATATTAATCAGCACTTTCTCACGAGGAACTTCCAGACGATGTGCCACAGCATCGATGATACGAAGATTGGCCTGGTGCGGAATCACCCAGTCAATGCTATCCTTTGTCAGACCGTTTTTCTCGGCAATTGCCGCGCTAACATCCGACATATTGGATACGGCATACTTAAACACAGTACGTCCTTCCTGATAAATGTAATGCATGTGATTGTCTACAGTAAAATAAGAGGGAGGACAAACCGAACCACCCGCTTTCATATGCAGGAAAGGCAAACCTTTGCCGTCGGTTCTCAGAATAGCATCCATAATACCTACATCTTCTGTTGTCGGCTCGAGCATGAAAGCTGCAGCGCCGTCTCCAAAGATAGGACAAGTAGCACGATCTGTATAATCAACCATTGACGACATCTTGTCGGCTCCCACAATGATAACCTTCTTATATCTACCAGAACGGATAAAATTGGCCGCAGTCTCCATCAGATAGAGAAATCCGCTGCAGGCTGCCTGCAAGTCAAAAGCATATGCATTTTTCAGCCTTAGCTTATCACACAAAATAGAAGCTGTAGAAGGGAAGTGGTAATCCGGAGTAGAAGTAGCTACAATCACCAGATCTATATCATCCGGGTCTGCGCCAGTACGTTGCATCAGCTGTTTGGCAGCTTTACGCGCCATATAGGAACTACCTAGCCCCTCTTCATTCAGGATACGTCTTTCCTTTACTCCGATACGAGTCATAATCCATTCGTCATTGGTATCCACCATTCTTGAGATTTCGTCGTTTGTCAAGACGTAATCAGGTACATAACCGCCGACTCCTGTAATTACTGCATTTATTTTTTCCATTAAAATCTTGTTTACTTATAGAACTACTGAAACAACGGTAGTCTAAAAAGGTTTGCTTATTAAATTACAAATCTTTTTAGACGCCCGATATTCAAGTATAAGTTTTAGTCAAACTGACCGTAATTATACGGCAGCTTCCTTTTCAACTGCAAGCTTACCTCTATAGTAACCGCATGCACTACATACAGTATGATATACATGCCACTCACCACAATTCGGGCAAATAGCCAGTGTAGGAGCTACTGCTTTATCATGAGTTCTTCTCTTCGCAGTTCTTGTTTTTGACTGTCTTCTCTTAGGATGTGCCATTTTCTTTAATCTTTAATTGTTATCTAATATTTTCTTTAATTCGTCCCAACGCGGGTCTACCTGCGTTTCTTCTTCATTCATCAGCTCCACCTCTTCTTCCGGAGCAAATGTATCCTCAGCCATATCATCATCCGGAGTGGTGCGCATATGCTTACTCAATTTGCTGGTCATTGCCTTGTTACACTTACCCGGAGCATGCACATGCTTCATGGGGATGGCCAAAGCTACAAACTCGTACATAAACCATGCTACATTAATCTCACCTTCCTCTTCGGGAATTACTATGAGATTGTCACCTTCTTCGGCATATTCATGACCGAACTTAACCAGCAGCTTATCTGTCGAGCTGACAAGCTGTTCCATATCGTCCAAACAACGGTCACATGGCACCCACACCATTCCGTCTGTCTGGAAGTTCAATTCGAAAGCACGAGATGTTTTCTTTACAACTAACACCACATTGACTTTACCCTTCTGCACTTCCGGTCCATCAATATTGGCAAAGAAAAGGTTGTCTAGCACAAACTCATATTTGCATGAATCTGCTTGCATACCTTTCAGGTCTATTTTGTATTTATCAAACTTTCCCAAAGCTTCTTTTGTTTATTCGGGCGACAAAGATACGAATAATTATCCTCATTATGTAGTATTTAGAGTAAAATATTCATTTTTTTATGTTCATTTCACCCAGATATCACTACAAATCAGCAGAAAACTCATGAACTAAAACACAAGAACAATCCATACCAGCATCCAAGTATATGTAAAGAAAACGAACTAAGCGTTTTTAATCATTCATTTAGTACCTTAATTCGGGAATTAATCTGATGAACATACGATGAATAATTATATATAATAAGGTATAGTGATTAGCGGTAGAAACGGAATGTTAGAGGAGATATATGTAAACGAACGAAGCCTCCGTATCCTTATCAGACACGGAGGCTTCTTCTGAAAAACGGCGACTACCTACTCTCCCACTGTTACGCAGTACCATCGGCGTGACCGGGCTTAACTTCTCTGTTCGGAATGGGAAGAGGTGGAACCCCGGTGCTGTAGTCACCTGAATAAGGTAGACATGATGCGAAAAAAGCAAAGCATTCATTTATGGCTGAACGTATATACCTCCATACAAGGCAAGGCAAAAAGTGAACGGGCAATTAGTAACGCTCGGCTATGACATCGCTGCCTGTACACCTGCGTCCTATCAACGTTGTAGTCTACAACGACCCTGAGAAATCTAATCTTGTGGCTGGCTTCGTACTTAGATGCTTTCAGCACTTATCCAATCCCGACTTAGATACCCGGCAATGCACCTGGCGGCACAACCGGTAAACCAGAGGTCAGTCCAACACGGTCCTCTCGTACTAGTGTCAGAGCCACGCAAATTTCATGCGCCCACGATAGATAGAGACCGAACTGTCTCACGACGTTCTGAACCCAGCTCGCGTGCCACTTTAATGGGCGAACAGCCCAACCCTTGGGACCTTCTCCAGCCCCAGGATGTGACGAGCCGACATCGAGGTGCCAAACCCCTCCGTCGATATGAGCTCTTGGGAGGGATCAGCCTGTTATCCCCGGAGTACCTTTTATCCTTTGAGCGATGTCCTTTCCATACAGAAACACCGGATCACTATGCTCTAGTTTCCTACCTGATCGACTTGTGAGTCTCCCAGTCAAGCGCCCTTATGCCATTACACTCTGCCGACGGTTACCAATCGTCGTGAGGGCACCTTTAGAAGCCTCCGTTACGCTTTTGGAGGCGACCACCCCAGTCAAACTACCCACCAAACAGTGTCCCCGCAACAGCGGGTTAGAACTCAAATAATCAAAGGGCCGTATTTCAACAGCGGCTCCACGAACACTGGCGTGCCCGCTTCAAAGCCTCCGGCCTATCCTACACATCAATTACCCAAATTCAATGTTAAGCTATAGTAAAGGTTCACGGGGTCTTTTCGTCCCATCGCGGGTAATCGGCATCTTCACCGATACTACAATTTCACTGAGCTCACGGTTGAGACAGCGTCCAGATCATTACACCATTCGTGCAGGTCGGAACTTACCCGACAAGGAATTTCGCTACCTTAGGACCGTTATAGTTACGGCCGCCGTTTACTGGGGCTTCAATTCAACGCTTCTCTTGCGATGACGTCTCCTCTTAACCTTCCAGCACCGGGCAGGTGTCAGGCTGTATACTTCATCTTTCAATTTTGCACAGCCCTGTGTTTTTGTTAAACAGTTGCCTGGACCTATTCTCTGCGCCTCAATTGCTTGAGGACCCTTTATCCCGAAGTTACAGGGTCAGTTTGCCTAGTTCCTTAACCGTGAATCACTCAAGCGCCTTAGTATATTCAACCCGACTACGTGTGTCCGTTTGCGGTACGGGTACCGTAAGGATTAAGTTTAGCGGATTTTCTTGGAAGTATGATTACACGCACTATTGGATTGTCCAGAAGGACGCTCCATACTGTCAGGTTCGACTCTCATTCCGGATTTGCCTGGAACAATCAACATCTACACCCTTCAACGGACTATTCCGTCAGTCCGCGGCGCTGTCACGACTCCGTCTCCACGTCACTCCTTAAGGTAGTACCGGAATATTAACCGGTTCTGCCATCGGCCTCGCCGTTCGGCTGAGCCTTAGGACCCGACTTACCCTGATCCGATTAGCGTTGATCAGGAAACCTTAGTCTTTCGGCGAGGGGGTTTCTCACCCCCTTTATCGTTACTTATACCTACATTTGCTTTTCCACACGCTCCAGCAAGGCTCACGCCTTACCTTCGACGCTGAGTGGAATGCTCCCCTACCGATGATTTCTCATCCCAAAGCTTCGGTAGAATACTTATGCCCGATTATTATCCACGCCAAACTCCTCGACTAGTGAGCTGTTACGCACTCTTTAAATGAATGGCTGCTTCCAAGCCAACATCCTAGCTGTCTTAGCAATCTGACTTCGTTAGTTCAACTTAGTATTCATTTCGGGACCTTAGCTGTTGGTCCGGATTGTTCTCCTTTAGGACATGGACCTTAGCACCCATGCCCTCACTCCTGACATAGAACTGACACGCATTCGGAGTTTGTCAAGACTTGATAGGCGGTGAAGCCCTCGCATCTTATCAGTCGCTCTACCTCATGTCAGTATAAGTCAAGGCTGCACCTAAATGCATTTCGGGGAGTACGAGCTATCTCCAAGTTTGATTAGCCTTTCACCCCCACCCTCAGGTCATCCAGAAGCTTTTCAACGCTTATTGGTTCGGTCCTCCAGATGGTGTTACCCATCCTTCAACCTGCCCAAGGGTAGATCACTTGGTTTCGCGTCTACTCCTTCCGACTATACGCCCTGTTCAGACTCGCTTTCGCTTCGGCTGCGGATCTGAGATCCTTAACCTCGCCGGAAAAAGTAACTCGTAGGTTCATTATGCAAAAGGCACGCCGTCACACTAAAAGTGCTCCGACCGCTTGTAGGCACATGGTTTCAGGAACTATTTCACTCTTCTGTTCGAAGTGCTTTTCACCTTTCCTTCACAGTACTGGTTCACTATCGGTCTCTCGGGAGTATTTAGCCTTACCGGATGGTCCCGGCAGATTCACGCAGAATTCCTCGTGCTCCGCGCTACTCAGGATACCACTAGGCTTCGGTTGGCTTCGCATACGCAGCTATCATGCTCTATGGCTGTACTTTCCAGAACATTCTGCTCACCAACTTTCTTGCCACAACGTGGTCCTACAACCCCACACATGCCGTAACATGGATGGTTTGGGCTGTTCCCCGTTCGCTCGCCACTACTGGGGGAATCATTATTTATTTTCTTTTCCTGCAGGTACTAAGATGTTTCAGTTCCCTGCGTTAGCCTCCCGCATTGCGGGATGATATCCCTTCAGGATATCGGGTTGTCCCATTCGGAAATCCGCGGATCAAAGGTCATTTGCACCTACCCGCGGCTTATCGCAGCTTATCACGTCCTTCATCGCCTCCGAGAGCCAAGGCATCCGCCATGTGCCCTTACTTACTTTTTGTCTTACCGATCACGTATGGTCGATATATACTTTCAGCTTTCAACTTTACTTTTTTTGGTCACATCATGTCAAAGATCGTTGTCAAGGATTAGGAATTAAGAATTTAAAATAATGCCTAATCTTGAGAAGTGGAGAATAACGGATTCGAACCGTTGACCCCCTGCGTGCAAAGCAGGTGCTCTAGCCAGCTGAGCTAATCCCCCTTCACCATTGATGAAAGACCCGCTAAATCGTAACCGGTCGGTCACCAACTGAGAAGTAGTCCCAGGCAGAGTTGAACTGCCGACCTCTACATTATCAGTGTAGCGCTCTAACCAACTGAGCTATAGGACTGTCAGTCAAACCCTCGCCTTACGGCTCGGCTTCTACTTTTCTCGTATATTTTAATAAACAAGTACGCGCAGTACAAGAGGTTCTTATGGAAGCATAACTTCAAGAACCAACGATCGAGTCGAGACGTCACTCCAGAAAGGAGGTGTTCCAGCCGCACCTTCCGGTACGGCTACCTTGTTACGACTTAGCCCCAATCACCAGTTTTACCCTAGGGCGCTCCTCGCGGTTACGCACTTCAGGTACCCCCGGCTTTCATGGCTTGACGGGCGGTGTGTACAAGGCCCGGGAACGTATTCACCGCGCCGTGGCTGATGCGCGATTACTAGCGAATCCAGCTTCATGGAGTCGGGTTGCAGACTCCAATCCGAACTGAGAGAGGTTTTAGGGATTAGCATCACGTCGCCGTGTAGCTGCCTTCTGTACCCCCCATTGTAACACGTGTGTAGCCCCGGACGTAAGGGCCGTGCTGATTTGACGTCATCCCCACCTTCCTCACATCTTACGACGGCAGTCTCGACAGAGTCCCCAGCATAACCTGATGGTAACTATCGATAAGGGTTGCGCTCGTTATGGCACTTAAGCCGACACCTCACGGCACGAGCTGACGACAACCATGCAGCACCTTCACAAATGCCTTGCGGCTGATCTGTTTCCAGAACATTCATTTGCAATTTAAGCCCGGGTAAGGTTCCTCGCGTATCATCGAATTAAACCACATGTTCCTCCGCTTGTGCGGGCCCCCGTCAATTCCTTTGAGTTTCACCGTTGCCGGCGTACTCCCCAGGTGGAATACTTAACGCTTTCGCTTGGCCGCTTACTGTATATCGCAAACAGCGAGTATTCATCGTTTACTGTGTGGACTACCAGGGTATCTAATCCTGTTTGATACCCACACTTTCGAGCATCAGCGTCAGTTACAGTCCAGCAAGCTGCCTTCGCAATCGGAGTTCTTCGTGATATCTAAGCATTTCACCGCTACACCACGAATTCCGGCCTCTACTGTACTCAAGACACCCAGTATCAACTGCAATTTTACGGTTGAGCCGCAAACTTTCACAACTGACTTAAGCATCCGCCTACGCTCCCTTTAAACCCAATAAATCCGGATAACGCTCGGATCCTCCGTATTACCGCGGCTGCTGGCACGGAGTTAGCCGATCCTTATTCATACGGTACATACAAAAAGGCACACGTGCCTAACTTTATTCCCGTATAAAAGAAGTTTACAACCCATAGGGCAGTCATCCTTCACGCTACTTGGCTGGTTCAGACTCTCGTCCATTGACCAATATTCCTCACTGCTGCCTCCCGTAGGAGTTTGGACCGTGTCTCAGTTCCAATGTGGGGGACCTTCCTCTCAGAACCCCTATCCATCGATGGCTTGGTGGGCCGTTACCCCGCCAACAACCTAATGGAACGCATCCCCATCAATGACCGAAATTCTTTAATAGCTGAAAGATGCCTTTCAGATATACCATCGGGTATTAATCTTTCTTTCGAAAGGCTATCCCCGAGTCATCGGCAGGTTGGATACGTGTTACTCACCCGTGCGCCGGTCGCCAGCAAAGAAAGCAAGCTTTCTTCCTGATGCCCCTCGACTTGCATGTGTTAAGCCTGTAGCTAGCGTTCATCCTGAGCCAGGATCAAACTCTTCATTGTAAAAGTATCGTGACTGCGCAAATTAAAAAAATCAAAATGCGACAGCTTGTTATCTGTTCAGGACGCTCGAATTCAAAAGTTTATCTTTACCTATATAAAATAAGTATTGACGGTTCTCTTGTTTTACCCAAGGCAATTCCCCATTGATAAGGAAAAGCCTTGCTCTTGTACTACTTGTATTGTTTATGTAAATCTGTTCAAAGATCGCTCGTTTCACGATTGCTGTTCTTTTCAGAAAGCGGATGCAAAGGTAAGAACTTTTAAGTATATCCTCCAAATATTTTCGGAAGTTTTTTTTCTTTTTTTTCTCTCTTTTCTCTTTCCTCGTCGTCTCTCTTGTCGAAAGGGAGGCAAAAAGAAAAAGAAAGAAGAACCAGGCACCGTTTCTTTTAAAAGAATGTCAACTCGCGCTGCTTTCATTTTCAAAAGCGGGTGCAAAGGTAAGAACTTTAAAGCATAACTTCCAAATATTTTCAGAAGTTTTTTTTCATTTTTCTTTTCCAAGGCCGAAGTTCCGGAAGAAACCGATGGCAAAGAAGAGAAAAATGGAAGCTTACCGCTCCGTTTTACTGTCAGAATGTCAAAACATCGCCGCCTTCGTTCCCGAAAGCGGATGCAAAAGTAGGCCTTTTATGGACATCTGCAAAATTTATACACGGTTTTTTTTGAGAGATTCCATGAACTTTTTCATAACTCACTGATTGATAGATATGTTTTAAAGCATGTTTTTTAAAGGAAACTGGGATAAGGAAAGGAAGGGACACATTATATATATACGCGCGCGCAATACAAGCTCCAATTCATACCTTGACATAGACCACTGAACGGCCGGCACCGCGCTTGCGAATCACAAAGAGAACTGACAATAAACCTGCGAAAGGCTACATCCGGAAAGCACGGAAACTAAACGGGAACTAATGAACAACTTTTCTCACCACAGATATGTTGCTTTCCTTCCACACCCGTGTTTCTTTCTTACCACAGCTGTGGTAAGAAAGAAACACGGGTGTGGAAGGATTAGTTCTTAGGGAAAAATAAGGTGGTACATCGCAGTTTGTATCCTAATTCTTAGCTACCATCTATACGTCATACAGCGACAATCAGTAGAAGCCTTTATCAAGTCCACTTCTGTGCCCTACCCAAAGAACGCACAGCGGCAGCAAACTCTTCCCGAGGAATGATAGCCTTATTACGTGTCTTCAAACGATTATTATAAACGGTCTGAGGTGAATAATGCAAGAATTCGGCAATCTTCACACTATCAGTGATACCTAAACGCACCAAAGCATAAATGCGCAATTCCGTATTCAGCAACTCACCATCTTTTAGCACAATCTGCTCGTCAGGATGGAGCAAGGCATTGAAGTCACTTACAAAATCCGGATAAATGTGCAAGAAGATAGCATCAAAGTTATGATAGAACTCTTTCAGCTCATTCTGTGCCATAGAATGAGTATCGGTTAATGCTTTCACATCCTCCAACTGATTTGCCTTAAGCTTACGATTGATATTTTTCCGATACTCATCCAGCTTGCTGATATAATTGGAACAAATGGAAAAAACATAACCTATGTATTCCTCCTTCACATAGTTGGATTCACGAAGCTGATTATTGGTATCTCTCAGCTGTTCATTCAAAGAAGTAAGCTGTACATTCGTTTCTGCCACTTGTCCGTGCATTTTCGAAAGTTCTTCCACATGCTTATTCAAGCGGTTGTTTGCCTCATTCAGCTGTTGGCGCGACTGCTTCAACCGCTTCATCTGCTTATATATATACAGAAAAGCAAACAAGGATATCAAGGACAAGACACTGACCAATACCAAATACATACGTAACCGCGCTTCTTGCTTCTGATTACGTTCCTGATAAATCTGATGAATGGTGTCCTGCACCGCAGAGATGCCTACTACTCTCACCCGGTTCCGATATGCCAAGGCATTCTGCAAGCAGTAACTCATGTAGACATAGGCATGGTCAATATCACCCAAACTAAAAAGCACCCCCGCCAGCTCTTCCAGCGAAGCAATATCTTTATTGGAGATACGTACATCGGCCATAGCAGAATATATCAGGTAAGTCAGATAATTTTCTTGCTCATCGGACTCGCGATAAAAGCAAGCCAGCACGTAAGCATTCATGGCATCACGCCGAGTATCGAATGCAGAATTAAAGATTCCCTTCTGCAAACGCTCCTTAAAAACATACATACTGTCCGTACCTTGCACTACCTGCCCCTTATACCACAAGAACAAGGGATGTTCAGGGGTAAGAACCATATTCAAGGAGTCTTTGTAAACACGTTCCAACTGTGCATAATGTTCATGCAAAGTGGCCATTTCACTACCGGTATACTGATTGAAATGCGAATACAGATACAGCATTTGTCCATAATAGTCCACTAACAATTCTTTGGGGAGCGAACCGCCTGAAACTCCGCGCAATTCATCCTGGGCTTCTTTCAACAAACCGGTGGCAGCCAACAGAAAAGACTTTTTTATCTTCCACTCCATCTGCCGGTATTTATCATTCTGCCTATAAACTATATCCAAATTATCTACCACATAATTCATTGCAGAATCGGCATTATAGACACAATACTCATCATAAAGATTTTTATTCAGCCAATATCTCTCCTCCAAAGTACGCACATCCTTTTGAAGCTTGTGCAACTGAGCAATCTTCGCCTCTTTAAGCATAACAAACGTGTTTTTCTGCGCAATCAGAGAGTCAAGGCGTACCAGTAGTTCTTTTATCTTTTCACTGTAAGGTGCCGCATTCAGGAAAGTACACCCCACCAGCAAAAACAGCAAAGCTATGATTTTTCTTTTCATTTCTATTATTTACATAAAGCAGAGAGCACAAAGATAAATTAATCTATCTAAAGATAAGCTACTTCTACCCTAAAAAAGTACACTAAAATTAAGAGCTATTTCGATCGTTTGAAGTAATAACACAGTATGTCCAAACCTACTTCCATCGTAGCAAACCTTTACTTTACCCACTAACCACAAACATTATAATACACTGATTTTATGATATTTAAATTTTATACAGACTTACTTCCACACATTACCCACCTATCAGACAAATAGGGTTGTCCACTATCTTTGCAAACAGAAAGGAAAGTGTACTATGGAAAAACAACTAATCCCTATTAGAACATACTTTTCTAAATAAATCAAATCTTTTAATAAAAGTACTATGAGAATGATTACAAGAAATCTTCTTACGCGGAGTTACAAGCTCCTTCTGACATTACTCGTACTGCTAATGTCAACAAATGCATTTGCCCAACGATTGACAGCTACGGGTAAAGTAGTAGATACCGCAGGCCTGGAGGTCATCGGCGCATCTGTATTGGAAAAGGGAACAACAAACGGTGTTGTCACCAATCTAGACGGAGAGTTTTCCCTAAGTGTAGAACAAAATGCCACACTGGTAATATCTTTCATCGGCTATAAAACGATGGAGGTAAAAGCAACCACCAACATGAATGTCACATTGCAGGAAGACAACGAACTGCTGGACGAAGTGGTAGTCATCGGCTATGGAAGTGTAAAACGCAAAGACGTAACCACTGCCGTATCTACGGTTTCTACAAAGGATTTGGATCAGCGCCCCATTGTATCGGCCGCCCAAGCCCTACAAGGCAAAGCAGCTGGTGTGTCGGTTATGCAGCCCAGCGGCGAACCGGGCGGTGGTATGAGTATCCGTGTACGTGGTACCACCTCATTCAATGGTAGCAACGACCCGCTCTACGTAGTGGATGGTGTACCTGTAGACAATATCAACTTCTTATCACCCAATGATATCGAAAGCCTCTCTATCTTAAAGGACGCTTCATCGGCAGCCATCTATGGTTCGCGTGCAGCCAACGGTGTAGTACTAATTACGACCAAAGCCGGAGCAGAAGGCAATGCCAAAGTAGCACTGAACGTACAATATGGTATGACGAAAGTGGCCAAAAGCATGGAGGCTTTGAATACAGAACAATACCGTGAATTACAGAAAGAGATTGGCGCCGTCAATCCCGCTGACCTTGAAGGTTTAACAGACCAAACAGACTGGTTTGACGAGGTTTACAAAACCGGACAGACTCAGAACTATCAAGTGTCCGTGTCTAACGGAAACGAAAAGATGAAATACTTCCTCTCTGCCGGTTATCTGGATGAAAAAGGAATTTTGGAAGGTACGTACTTCAAACGATACAGCTTCCGTGCCAATATCGACAACCAAATACGCAGTTGGCTGAATGTAAGTGCCAATATCTCCTACTCCGATAACATCGGAAACACCGGCATCATTTCCGGAACAGGTGCCAACCGTGGAGGTGTAGTCCTTTCGGTTATCAATACACCGACCTATGCTCCTATTTGGGACCCTGAAAAGCCGAATCAATACAATAAGAACTTCTATGGGGTAAATATCATGAACCCGATGGAAAACCTAGCCCGCCAGAAAAACAACAAAAACAAGGAAAACCGCCTCATCGCATCCGGAGCCGCTACCATCAGCTTCCTGCCCAACCTGAAGTTGAAATCATCTGTAGCACTGGACCGCCGCAACGGTGTAAGCACTACATTTCTCGATCCAATATCAACTACCGACGGACGCAACAGTTTCGGAACAGCCTCTGACAACCGAAACATGAATACCGTATTGGTTTTCGATAATGTATTGACTTACAACACCAACATCAAGAAACATGGCATCGACGTCATGGCAGGTTCTTCCTACACCAAATCAGACTATACCAACAGCTATATTAATGGTTCACACTTCCGGGACGATAAAATACACACTCTGAATGCCGCCAATAAAATTTCATGGGACGGTACCGGATCAGGAGCCTCACAGTGGGCTATCTCTTCCTATTTTGCCCGTGTGTCCTACAATTATGACAGCAAGTACATGCTTACCATGAACATGCGTGCCGACGGTTCATCCAAGCTGCATCCCGACCATCGCTGGGGCATTTTCCCCTCCTTCTCGGCTGCCTGGCGTATTTCGTCAGAGAAATTCATGAAAGACATTACTTGGATTGATGACTTGAAGCTTCGCGGCGGCTGGGGACAGACCGGTAACCAAAGCGGCATAGGTGATTACTCATATCTGCAACGCTACAACATCAACCGCATACCGTGGTTTGAAGAAGGCAACGACCATGCAGTTCCCGGTATCAGCCAAGCCAACCTTAGAACAAGTGACCTGAAATGGGAAACCACCAGCCAAACCAACATCGGTCTTGACTTAACTGTGCTGAACAATAGACTGACCTTCAGCATGGATTACTATTACAAGAAGACAACAGACATGTTGATGAATGTAAGTCTGCCTGCAGGTGCAGCAGCAACTACCAGCATCACCCGTAATGAAGGCGAGATGACCAATAAAGGGTTTGAATTCTCACTCAATTCTCACAACCTGACCGGCGAATTCTCTTGGGACACAGACTTCAACATATCTTTCAACAAGAACAAGCTGACTAAGCTATCATTACAAAAAGTCTATACAGCAGCAAGCAGTGCCGAGGTAGTAAAGGAAAACATCGTACGCAATGAACCGGGACGTCCTTTGGGTGGCTTCTACGGCTACATCAGTGACGGTGTAGATCCCGAAACCGGTAACTTGATTTATCGCGACCTCAACGAAGACGGCAAAATTTCCACTTCTGACCGTACCTATATCGGCGATCCGAATCCCGACTTCATCTACGGATTGACGAACACTTTTACTTGGAAAGACCTTAGTCTGAGCATCTTCATTCAAGGAAGCTACGGAAACGACATCTTCAATGTGTCCCGCATGGAAACCGAAGGTATGTATGACGGTAAAAACCAATCAACAGAAGTTTTGAAACGATGGAGGATTCCCGGACAGATTACCAGTGTTCCGAGAGCCAACTTCAACATCAAGAACTCCACTTACTTTGTAGAAGATGGCAGTTATCTGCGTGTCAAAGACATCTCACTCTCTTACAACATCCGTTGCCGCCAGTTTAAGAAATGGGGTATCAGCCGCGTACAACCCTACTTCACTGCAAGCAATTTGCTAACCTGGACCAGTTATTCCGGTATGGACCCTGAAGTAAACCAATATGGCAACAGCGGTTCCGTACAAGGTATCGACTATGGAACCTATCCACAGAGTAAAGCATTCGTTTTCGGTATCAATGTTGAATTCTAAAAAAAAAGAAGAAATAACTTATGAAATCAAAGCATATATATAAAAGTATAGCTTGCGGTGTACTGTTGGCACTAACCGCAACCTCATGTGATCTAGACTATAATCCGGTAGACAGCTACTCGGATGTAACGGAAGGAGTGGACAAAACAGATGAAAAACCTATTTTCAACAGTGTGCAAGATGTGGAAACCTCAATGGTAACCCTTCATAAAAAATTCCGCGACCAGCAGGAGCACTGGTATGTCGACAAACTGCTTATCGGTGACGCCCACTCCGACAATGCATACGCCGGAACAACGGGTGCAGAAGTAGTACCTTATGAAACCAATTCCATTGAAGGATCTAATTCCGTACTAAAACGTGACTGGGACCGTTTTCTGGGTGATATTGCCGAAGCCAACCGTATCATCGTAGGCTGTGAGCAACTCAAGGCCCTCAGCGACAGTGAACGTGACAAATATCAATCACAAGCCAAGATATTCCGTGCCATGGTAATGTTCGATATGGTACGTTTATGGGGGAATTTCCCTGTCATCACTACCGTGGGTGGTGACATCACCGAAGACAACGTAGAAGAGATGTACCCGACCTACTTTCCTCCACAGAATACAGCTGAAGAGGCTTATGCCCAAATAGAAAAAGACTTGACTGAAGCTGTGGAAAACCCCAACACACCGACAAACGATGCATCCGACAAGAGCATACTTACCAAATCGGTGGCACGTGCCATGCTTGCCAAAGTCTATGCAGAAAAGCCTCTGCGCGATTATGCAAAAGTTATTAAATATGCCGACGAATTGGCTGCCGACGGCTTCGACCTTGTAGAAGACTTCAGCGACCTTTGGGCTTATGATACAGAAAAAAAAGACTGCCGGGTACGCAATACTAAAGAAGCTATTCTCGAAGCTCATTTTCCTCCTGGTTCAGGTAACTGGTGTACGTGGATGTTTGGCCGCAACTTAAGCAACTGGGATGAAAGCTTTACCTGGGCCAAATGGATTACTCCTTCCCGCGACCTTATCCGCCTCTATGAGGAGCAAGGAGACACGAAACGCTACAATGAGTCTGTTGTATGGTACGAGTGCGGATGGAGCAACTATTATCCGGCAGACCATTATGCTTTCATGTACAAATGCCGCTCTGCTTTCAACAGTATCATTTATCTGAGATATGCCGACATCCTACTTCTTAAGGCTGAAGCCAAAATTATGGGAGAAACTCCCGACCTGAACGGTGCAGCCGACATTATTGACCGCATCCGTAACCGTGCCGGACTGGGTAAACTTCCACAAAGCACCCGTAGCAGTAAAGAAGCATTGCTCCAAGCTTATATGGACGAACGCCGTATGGAACTTGCTTTTGAGGGACAACGCTGGTACGACCTTTGCCGCCTCAATAAGGTAGAAGAAGTGATGAACGCCGTTTATGCCAAAGACAGTGGCCGCCTTGCACAAGAGAATTTGTTTAATGAAAACTCTTATCTACTCGCAATCCCTCAGGGAGCCATTGACCAGAATGAGAATTTGGTACAGAATCCAGGCTATTAACAATAAAAAGTAATATAAAAATCAATAGAATATGAATTTGAAAAATATATTCACTACCGCATTAGGCTGCTTCGCTGTATTGGCAGCCTGCGGCAATGATAATGACAGTGACGTCACTCCTACACCAGACCAACCTACAGAAGAGGCAAAAGATGTTACTATCTATGTGACGAACACCAGCCGTACTTACGACTTGAAAAAGTCTGGACTGGCCTTCGGCACCGGAAGCAACATGTCACCTTCTACCGTGACACTCGACCCCACCACCCGTTATCAGGAAATGGACGGTTTTGGCGCAGCCATTACTGGCTCTACCAGTTACAACCTGATGCAAATGACACAAGAGAACCGCACGAAGTTTCTGACTGAGACATTCTCGGATAAAGAAGGCTACGGCTTCAGCTATGTACGTATTGCCATCGGTTGTTCCGACTTCTCATTCAGTGAATTTACTTGCTGTGACGAAAAGGGACTTGAGCACTTTGCCCTTCCGATGGAAGACACCAAGTATGTAATTCCTATATTGAAGGAAATTCTAGCAATCAATCCTACTGTCAAAGTGATTGCTGCTCCATGGACATGTCCGAAGTGGATGAAAGTGAAAAGCCTGGAAGAACGTGTACCCTTTGACTCATGGACCAGCGGACACTTGAACCCCGAATATTACAGAACGTATGGCGAATATTTCGTAAAATGGATACAAGCTTTCGAAAAGGAAGGTATCAAAATCCACGCTGTGACTCCGCAGAACGAACCGCTGAACCACGGTAACTCAGCATCCTTGTTTATGGGATGGGAAGAAGCCCGTGACTTCATCAAGACCGGCCTGGGTCCCGCTTTCAAAGAAGCCGGAGTTGCCACAAAGATTTATGTTTTCGACCATAACTATAACTACGACAATCTGGCCGATCAAAAAAGTTACCCCACCAAGATTTATGATGATGCGGAAGCCTCACAGTACATTGCAGGTGCTGCCTACCACAATTATGGCGGTAACCGTTCCGAACTGCTGAACATCCATAAGCTTTACCCCAACAAGGAATTGCTTTTCACAGAAACATCCATCGGCACCTGGAACTCCGGCCGCGATTTAGAAGCACGTCTGCTTAACGATATGGAAGAAATAGCATTGGGGACAGCCAACAACTGGTGCCGCGGTGCCATTGTGTGGAACCTGATGTTAGACAGTGACCTGGGACCGGTAAGCCCTTCAGACGGTTCTTGCAAGACCTGCTACGGTGCAGTAGATATCGACAATACAAACTATTCTAAAATTGTCCGCAATTCCCATTATTACCTTATCGGCCACATGTCTTCAGTCGTGAAACCAGGTGCTGTACGTATCGGAACGACTGGTTACACTGCCAATGGGGTCACCTACTCGGCCTTTGAAAACACTGACGGCACCTATGCCTTCGTATTGGCAAACAACAATGCAGATGCCAAACGAATTACTGTAAGTGACGGCACTCACTACTTCTCCTACGAAGTACCGGCTAAAGCAGTCGTTTCTTATCGTTGGAAAAAATAAGACTAACAAATTAAACAGAAGATTATAATGAAAAACTTTAAATACTATCTGATGGCATTGGCAAGCATAGCCATGCTGAATGCCTGCAGCGATGACGATCCGGTTCCCGGCAACCCGACAATGGACTTTCAGGCAGAACCTTCTTCAGCCTTGTTCGGCGACAGTCTGCCTTTTACAATCAAAGCTTCGGACGCAGATGTACCTCTTTCTACACTGAAAGCACAGTTATACTTCAGTGACGAAATGGTTTCCGAAACTGTAATCCGTACCAAAGTTAGCGGACAAGAGTATAACGGGAAAATATATGTTCCCTATCTGGCAAACATTCCCAACGGAACAGCTACACTGAAGTTTATCCTGCAGAACATCAACTTTACGATTACAGAAAAAAACTACGACGTGGCGCTGAGTCGTCCGGACTTCCCCTACCTGACTCTGATTTCCGGAGACCAAGAATACCGCATGGAAAAAGTCGCAGCCAATCAGTATAGTGTGACCAGTGAATTTGCACAAAAAGTGAAAGGTTACATCAAAGCTCCTAAAGTAGGCGCCAACGGCAATGAAATCAATTTCGGATGGAGTAACGGTGCCATCACACAAGGTACTTCCAGTGAGATTACTTTCTCCAGTCTGTCAGCCGGGAAGTATTCCATCTCCTTCAACACGCTGACTTATGCGGCCGCCCCTTTCGTGAAATTGTTACTGAACGGCTCTGAAATGGAAATGGTGGATGATAACCATTACAGCATCGACCTCAACCTGAAACAAGGGGACAACATCACCGCAGATATTCCCAACTTCAACCAGTACTGGATAGATCCCGACTTCTTCAAAAAGAATGAAGACGGTTCACTGAAATTTTTACCCATCGACGGAACTTACCGTATCATTGCCAATCTGGACCTAAATTATTTGGAAGTATTGAAAATGAACGGAACAAGTACCGATACACTGAACGATGACGGAACCGGTGCCCTTTGGATTATCGGTGATGGCATCGGTAAGCCCTCAGTAGCAACCAATGCCGTAGGTTGGACCACAGAGAAAGGGCTCTGCATGTCACAGATTGAAGCAAAGAAATATCAGGTGACGGTAGTAGCGGGAGAGCAAATCAAATCAGATGACATCAACTTCAAGTTCTTCCACCAGCAAGGTTGGGGAGGTGAATATAAAAACGATGCCTTGTCTACCACCAGTGACCTAGTATTTATAGGTGACGGTACCAATGGACGTGATGCCGGCAACTTGGGACTCGTAAAAGGCAAAAGTTTGGAAAACGGTGTTGCTTACCGGTTCACTGTTGACGTAACGGCAGGTATCTCTTCGGCAGTTCTGACAGTAGAAAAGGTAAAAAGATAGACGGATAACGCAGAAGATTAACTAAATGAGAAAGGGGCTGGCTCTATAAAAGAGTTCAGCCCCTCTTGTTTATGCAGAATATATGTTCCGGATTTAGCTTAAACCTTCTTTCGCCTCCTCTTGTGGAATACGTACCGAAGTGTAAAGCTCAAGAATGGCGGCTATCGTCAGAGACACAATCCATTCATTGCCCCTTGTAAAGAGCATGAATGCCCCCGTAAGCACCAGCAAAAGTGCACCGAATATTTGCTGCCGACGCAGGCGTTTGACGGTGGGACTTTTACACTTGGACGGAGAATTGATTTGTGCCAAAGCAACCATCGTAGCACCGACAGTATATATATAAGGTGAAAGAGGCCAGCCCGTAATATAAACGGCAGCTCCAGCCAGGAGCATCACGGCCCCTACTGCAAAAAGGGCGGGTATCAGTTGTTTCATTCTTCTATATCTTCTTCAAATACATAAATATCCTCATTGGGCTTTTTCATCAGATACTTCTCACGGGCAATCCGTTCGATGGCACCGGAGTCGACGGCAAGTTCATTGAGCCGTTCGGTATTCTCCTCGTATTCCTTGCGGTACTTTTCTATTTCATCGCGCAGACGGCTTTCTTCCCGGGCGTAACCCAAACGGCGTACAACACTGTTCTCATCCAGGAACCCGATAATTACAGCAAACAACGCAAGCGTAATCAAATATTTATGCTTGCGGACAAAAGACCAGAGAGAAGCAAGTTTATCCATCTCGTTATCTACTATTTAGCAATTTATCATTCATGATGGAACTTGCCCATCATATAACTTCACGTCACAAAGATAAGAGGAATAACCGAAAGATTTCTTTTTTTTGTGTACATTTGCACAAAAAGCAAAGAATATCCCGAATATGGAAAACTATATCGTATCTGCACGGAAATATCGTCCCTCGACCTTTGAGTCTGTGGTAGGCCAACGTGCACTGACCACTACCTTGAAGAACGCCATTGCCACCGGAAAATTGGCGCATGCCTATCTTTTTTGCGGTCCGAGAGGCGTGGGAAAAACGACCTGTGCCCGTATCTTTGCTAAAACAATCAACTGCATGAGTCCCACAGCAGACGGTGAAGCATGCAACCAGTGTGAATCCTGCACTGCCTTCAATGAGCAACGCTCCTACAATATCCATGAACTGGATGCCGCCTCAAACAACTCTGTAGATGACATCCGCCAATTGGTGGAGCAGGTACGCATTCCACCTCAGATAGGTAAATACAAAGTATATATCATTGACGAGGTACATATGCTGTCCACCTCGGCTTTCAATGCTTTCCTGAAAACACTGGAAGAGCCTCCACGCCATGCCATATTCATCCTTGCCACTACCGAGAAGCACAAGATACTGCCCACCATCCTTTCACGCTGCCAAATATATGATTTCAGCCGGATTGGTGTGGAAGATACCGTAGCACACCTCGCATATGTCGCCTCCAAAGAAGGTATCACTGCTGAACCGGAAGCGTTGAATGTCATTGCCCTCAAAGCAGACGGCGGTATGCGCGACGCACTATCCATCTTCGACCAGGTGGTAAGCTTCACCGGAGGACACATCACCTATAAGAGCGTGATTGAAAACCTCAATGTGCTGGACTATGAATACTACTTCAAACTAACCGGATTCTTTCTTGAGAACAAAATCAGTGACGCGTTGCTATTACTGAATGATGTGCTCAACAAAGGCTTCGACGGCAGCCACTTCATCACCGGACTTTCATCCCACCTGCGCGACTTGCTTGTCAGCAAAGACCCGGCGACACTGCCGTTGCTTGAAGTGGGCGCAAGCATCCGCGAACGTTACCAAGCACAAGCACAGCAATGCCCCCTCCCTTTTCTTTACCGTGCCATGAAGCTCTGCAACGATTGTGACCTGAACTACCGTGCCAGTAAAAACAAACGGCTACTGGTAGAGCTTACTCTGATACAAGTGGCACAACTGACCGCCGAGGAGGACGACGGTACCAATGGGCGCAGCCCTAAACAAGCTATAAAACCCATATTCACGCAGCCTGCCGCCGTTCAGCAGCCACAAGCCACTACTGCCATGCCCCAACAAACTGTACAGCCGGCAGTACAACCAAACAGAACTCCTCAACCTGCTGCTACGCAGCATGGCAATACTACAACTCCACATGCTACACCTGCTGCCATATTAATGGCACAAGGGAGAGAAGAGAAAAAAATTCCGGTCATGAAAATGTCCGGATTAGGGGTATCCATCAAACGCCCCCATATAGAAGAGGAACAAAGAAACCCTTCATCCAACTCTACTGCCGCCCACCAAGCAGCACAACCAGAAGAGGACTACATCTTCAATGAAAGGGATTTGAACTATTACTGGCAGGAGTATGCCGGACGTATGCCCAAGGAGCAAGTAGCCATAGCCAAGCGCATGCAGAACATGCGCATCACTTTAATAAATGACACAACTTTTGAGGCTGTAGTAGACAATGAAATCGTTGCCAAGGAATTTACCGGCATGATACCCACTCTGCAAAATTACCTACGTACCCGGCTAAAGAACCGCAAAGTCACCATGACTGTCCGGATTAGTGCTCCTACTGAAAAGGTACGTGCCTACGGACGCGTTGAAAAATTCCAGATGATGGCACAAAAGAACAGTGCCCTACTACAACTAAAAGAAGAGTTTGGTTTGGAACTGTATTAATTCCTTCCAATCGACTGCATAAAGTTGCTAACAAATTGAGTATAAAGGAGAAAAAAGCATCTATTTAATTTTTTATTTACTCATTTATATTTATTTTTGCCAATAATAAACAAAAGAGGCAAACAAACATTTGAGAACAAAAATGATTATATGGATGCTATTGGGGCAGCTATTGTATACTTCTGTCTTATCAGCACATACAATAGCCAATCAAGAAAAGCAGAGTATTCTGCAATCATTGGTCAAAAGACAAGTTCTCTATGATGACTCCATATCCATAGACAGCGTCATTACGTGGAGTGAGCAACTTCTTCCCACCCTACAATCAAATGAAGATAGAACGACGTATTTTCTATTACAACTTCAATTGGCCAATGCCTACACATTGCGCGGCGATATCAGCTTAGCAACGAACCGGGCACAACTTATGTACGAAGAAGCCAAAGCTACAGACTACCAATTTGGTATGGTAGTGGCCAACCAGGCCATTGGAGACGCCTATAACACAATAGCCAACATGGGGGATAAAGCCCTGGAATCATACCAGGATGCTTTGACTGAACTATCCAACATTTCAGACCAGCATCCATATAGGGCACAGCTTCTTTTAAAAATGTCCAACGTTCTGCAACGGAAAGGACGTCTGGAAGAAGCAGAGAAAATCCTGGAAGAGCTGGAAAAAATATTATATCAAGAGCCTGACTACCCGACAGACTTCTTTTTCTGCATCGAAAAGACGAATTTTGCCATTTCCCATGGGCACCTCTCACAAGACTATCTTGATGAAGCAAACATCTGGCTCCACAAAATAGACTCCATTTACCAACTGCACCCAGAAAAGTTCTACCGGTTTCACTTGGATTATACCACTGCTGCCTACTATAGAGCCATGGGAAATTTGGACAAACAATACTGGAAACAAGCTCTGGACATCTACTCCAAATTGCAAGCAGAATACTCCGGTAATAAACGCTCCACTTATTACCGCTGGACTTCGCTGGAAAAAATCTATCTCTGCAAAATACAAGGCATGGCCATGGAAGCCTGCCGAATCTACCAGGAATTGTATCCTCCTATAGATACACTCGCTTCACAAAACTATATCCGGCAAATCAATACGATAAAGGCAAAATACCAGGTAGATAAGATAGAGACGGCCAGCAATAACGAATACAATAAAATCATAACCAGCATATTGGTAGGAACGATGGCATTAGTAACGTTATTTGTTCTACTTGCCATCCTACTCAAAAGGCAGCGGGAAAAGGTGAAGCTCTCCACCCAAAAACTGGCAACATCACGGATAAATGCCGAAAATGCCATGCGTGCAAAAAGCGTGTTCCTCTCGAACATGAGCCACGAAATCCGTACCCCGCTCAATGCGTTATCGGGCTTTTCATCCCTATTGACGGAAGAGGGACTGGACGATGAGACACGCCGTCAATGCAATGAAGTTATCCAACAGAACTCAGAACTATTGCTGAAGCTTATTAACGACGTGATAGATCTATCGAGTCTTGAATTCGGCAAACTGCAATTCTGTATTGTACAACATGATGCCGTAAGCATATGCAGAAATGTGATAGACACTGTGAATAAAGTGAAACAGACACAAGCTGAACTTACATTCACCACCGAGCTGGAAGAAATGCCCATCGAGACTGACGACTCACGCCTGCAGCAAGTCCTGATTAACCTACTGATAAATGCTACCAAATTTACCCCACAAGGCAGCATTGTCCTAAAGCTGGAAAAAGAAACGGACGATACCGTACTATTCACCGTAACAGATACCGGTTGCGGCATTCCCAAAGACAAGCAAGCCAACATTTTCCAACGTTTTGAAAAGCTGAATGAGAATGCTCAAGGCAGTGGGTTGGGACTCTCCATATGCCAACTTATCATAGAGCATATCGGCGGACAAATATGGATTGATTCAGAGTATACCGAAGGCTCACGTTTCTGTTTCACCCACCCCATAAGCCAGACAGGCAGAAAGGAGCATAAGAAATGAAACAGATATTTACATTGCTCATTGCCTTATGCTGGCTATTACCGTCCGCACACGCAGATGTGCGACGGGCAGAAGTCAAGGATAGCCTGCTACGTATATATCTAGCCTCTCCAGCCGATACCACCAGATTGAGAACTCTATATCAGATAGCACTGCTTGACCAACTGTCACCGACATTCATCTATTACGAGAACAAATTACTGGAAGAGACCATCGCTCAGAAAAATGTACATTACCAGAGTGCCGCCATATATGCGCACATTATTTATTACTACAATCTACTGGACCAAAAACGTGCAGAACAATGGCTGAGGAGGCTCGAACAGTTGTCTGAAGAGCACAACTACTACCGCCATTACTTCAGAGGCAAAAAGATGATGATAGAATGCTATATCATCAGCCAGAAGATTGAATTAGCCCTCAAACAAGCACAAGACATGTACGACAAAGCTCAAAGTCTCGGCAACCATGACGGTATGCGCGAAACATGCCTATGCCTGATGACCGGATATTTCAATACCTTACGTTACAAAGAAGGAATCACCTACCTGAACAAGGCTTTTGAACTGACAAATCCGGACTCCTCCCTTGCCACTCAGATTGATTTATTGACAAAAGCGGTACTGGCTTACTCATATCTGCATGACAATGGCAACATGTTCCGGTATCTGGAGGAACTCAACAATGCCAAAAATAGATTGCAGGAAGAAGGCACCACCGTACTGACAAACGGCTATACCAATTTGTATCTGCTCATAGATTTACAATACGCCCTTTACTATACCCGCCTTCAACGGCCTGCGGAAGCATGGGAATATTTGCAGCAATCAGAACGGCATCTCAGTACATCTTCATTTCTTCCTTATCGGTTGATACGTTTGGCAGCATATGCCGAATATTACCAACTGACAAAAGAATACGACAAAGCGTTGGCTTATTTAGAAGACGCCATTGAACTTGTAACCCCTATTTCACTGGATGATGCCATGATTTATGGACTTCAGAAAGCGGATATACTAGTAAAGATGGGGTTTCCGGACGACGCACTTCCTATCTATAAACAAATAACCAAGGCAAGAGATTCGTTATATACAGTATTCTCCACCTCACAGATAGAACAGATACAAAGCCTATATAATATGGACCAACTGCTTCTCCAAAAAGAACAGCGGCAAGCCAGTTTTCACCGTATCTGTCTGGTCACCTCCATTATCATCATTATAGCCTTGTTACTTTTCAACCTACATATGTATAGAAGCAGGAAGCGGCTGCAACAAGATGAGAAGGAAATGCGTAAATTGGCAATTATTGCCGAAGAAGCCAACGAAGTAAAAAGCCGTTTCCTTGCCAATATGAGTTATAATATCCGTATTCCACTGAACAATGTAGTCGGTTTCTCCCAACTGCTTTCCACCGACAACGAGCTGGATGAAGAAGAGCGAAAAGAGTATTCCGGTATTATCCAGGCCAATTCGGGTGAGCTTATCCAACTGGTAAACGACGTATTGGACCTCTCACGCCTGGAAGCGAATATGATGAAATTTCAATTGCAGGATTGTTATGTAAAAGAATGGTGCAACGAACTAGGTTTTCTAATACAAATGCGCAGTGAAGGCCATATCCTCCTGAAACTACAAGTGGAGGTAGGAGATGCGCGTATCCATACCGACGTCAACCGCCTTACACAAATAGTGACAAGTATGCTGCTTTATCCGAACGACTGTAAAGAAACGCGCAAAATCAGCATGTTCTTGGTCAACCATCCGGACAAACACATCATAGCATGCCGGATAGAGAACAGCCCGATAGCCGATCCCAGGTTTGCCTCTCAAAAAGTATCAGTGCAACAGAAAATCAACCAGTTGTTCTTTGAACATTTCAAAGGTACCTATCAAACCGAGAATGTCGAAGAAGGAGAAATCGCAGTGATTACTTTTACCTATCCGACTCTTTCTTAAAAGCTGAAAACCTGCTTAAGTTCCAGCTAAAGCCAATAGTATCAGAGCAATTCGTTTACGAAGTTCAAAAACGAACATTTTTCAGTCTCTGCAGTATGCTATGCCGCTTTCTCGACTCCTTATTTAGACGACATACAAATTATACGTTTTTAATCAAGATTGATAGCAAGTAATAAAGAAAACCACTATTTTTGCCGAACGAATTAGTACTAATAATAATTTAAATCTAAAAGAAAATGGCTTACGTAATTAGTGACGATTGTATTGCTTGCGGAACTTGTATCGACGAGTGTCCGGTTGGCGCTATCTCTGAAGGTGATATCTATCATATCGACCCTGAGACTTGCACAGAGTGTGGTACTTGTGCAGATGTTTGTCCTTCTGAAGCAATTCATCCGGGAGAATAATACAATCCCAGTATCAAAAACAAAAGCGTGGGCAGATAAACTGCCTGCGCTTTTTTATATCCCCCACGTAAGATTCAGTACCTTCAAACCCTTCATTGTTATTTTCTATATACGGATAACACATTAGTTCACAGACATGAACACTTTGTTCCATAAGTAGAAAACAAAGTGTTCATACTGTAGAAAACAAAATGTTCGTACAGTATAAAACAAAGTGTTTATACTGTATGGAACAGAGTGTTCGCTATAATGAAACAAAGTATTTGCCATAATGAAGCAGAGTGTTTGCCATAACAAAACGAGCAGTCCGCTTTGATGAAACGAACTGCTCGTGACAGCATGACAGATGTCTTGCTAAAATAAGTTTGTAGAAGAAGTTAGAATCACTTCAGATTAGCCAGTGCTTCTTTTATACGACGGATAGCTTCAACTATATTTTCATCGCTGGTTGCATAACTCATACGAATGCATTCAGGAGCTCCGAAAGAAGCACCGCCTACGCAAGCCACATGAGCCACTTCCAACAGATACATGGCCAAATCATCTGAATCATTGATTTTACGTTCGCCGGCAGATTTACCGAAGAATGAATCGCATTTAGGGAACAGATAGAAAGCACCTTCCGGTACATTCACCTCGAAACCCGGAACTTCCTTGGCCAACTTTACAATCAAATCACGACGACGCTCGAAAGCCTTGCGCATTTCCTCCACCGGAGCTTGTGTACCCGTATAAGCAGCCTCAGCAGCCTTCTGAGATACAGAACAAGGACCGGAGGTATACTGTCCCTGCAATTTATTGCAAGCCTTCACAAGCCATTCCGGACCTGCAATGAAACCGATACGCCAACCAGTCATTGCATATGCTTTGGAAACACCATTCACAATGACCGTACGCTCTTTCATTTCAGGGAATTGTGCTATGCTCTGATGCTTGCCGATATAGTTGATATGTTCGTAAATCTCATCGGCAATCACAACAACCTGCGGATACTTTGCCAATACTGCGGCCAGGCCTGCCAACTCCTCCTTGCTGTACACCGAACCCGTAGGGTTAGAGGGAGAGCAAAGAATCAGCGCCTTTGTCTTCGGGGTGATGGCAGCCTCCAGCTGTGCAGGTGTTATCTTAAAGTCCTGGTCGATACCGGCAGGTACGATAACCGGCGTACCCTCAGCCAACTTTACCATTTCCGGATAACTGACCCAATAGGGAGCAGGTACAATTACTTCGTCACCCGGATTTACCAATACCAGGATTGCATTGCAAACCGACTGCTTGGCACCATTGGCGCAAGAAATTTGTGCGGCGGTATATTCCAGACCGTTTTCCTTCTTCAACTTCTCTACAATTGCATTACGCAAGGCAGGATAACCCGGCACTGGAGAATAGCGAGAAAAGTTATCGTCTATCGCCTTTTTCGCAGCCTCTTTAATGTGGTCGGGAGTATTGAAGTCCGGTTCTCCCACACTCAGGTTAATTACGTCTACGCCTTGAGCCTTCAGCTCTGCGCTCTTTTGAGACATAGCCAGTGTCGCAGAAGGCGACAAACTGTTTAAACGATCTGATAATTGGTTCATTTTGTTACTATTTAATGATTGTTACGCAAATCCGGTTGCAAAATAAGCGATTTTCTTTGATATAAGAAAACAAAAAGACAGTTACTTATTGAAATGAAGTGTATGTCCCATACGTTCTTTCTTGGTACGGAGATAACGCTCGTTGTATGGATTCGGAGTAGTCTCAATAGCTACGTTCTCCGTTATTTCCAAACCGTAAGCCTCCAAGCCTACACGCTTCACGGGATTATTGGTCATCAGCCGCATTTTGTGCACTCCTATCTCACGAAGAATCTGGGCACCTACACCATAATCACGCTCGTCTGCCAGATGTCCCAGGCAAATATTAGCTTCTACAGTATCCATGCCTTCTTCCTGCAATTTATATGCTTTCATTTTTTCCATCAGACCAATGCCGCGACCTTCCTGATTCAGATATACAACTACCCCCTTACCGGCTTTCTCTATCATCTCCATTGCCTTATGCAGCTGCTCGCCACAATCACAGCGTTTGGAATTGAATATATCACCAGTGGCACAAGAAGAATGTACACGCACCAGAATCGGTTCATCCAATTCCCAAGTACCCTTGAACAAAGCTACATGCTCCAAACCGTTCGACTTCTGGCGGAAAGGAATCAAACGGAAATGACCGTGGTCTGTAGGCATATCCACTTCCACTCCTTTTTCTACAATAGACTCCTGCTTCAAACGGTAGGCAATCAAGTCACGGATGGAAATCAATTTCAAGCCAAATTCATCTGCCATTCTACGCAATTCGGGCAAACGAGCCATTGTACCATCCTCATTCATTATTTCCATAAGGGCTCCCGCCGGATAAAGTCCAGCTAAACGTGCCATATCAATAGCCGCCTCCGTATGTCCAGCACGGCGCAACACACCTTTCTCCTGGGCATACAACGGATTAATGTGGCCAGGACGCCCGAAAGTGGCCGGAGTAGAAGCCGGATCGGCCAACGCCTGGATAGTAGCAGCGCGGTCTGCCGCAGAAACGCCAGTACTACAGCCTTCCAATTTATCAACAGTAACTGTGAAGGGAGTACCCAATACAGAAGTATTATCCGATACCTGATGCGGCAAATCCAGTTCCTTGCAACGCGAAACTGTAATTGGAGCACAAAGCACACCGCGGGCATGTTTCAACATAAAGTTTACTTTCTCCGGTGTAATCTTCTCTGCTGCAATTATCAAATCACCCTCATTCTCACGGTCCTCATCATCCACAACAATTACAAAGTTACCGGCTTTGAAGTCTTCAATGGCCTCTTCTATCGTATTCAACTTTACATTTTCCATAATCTATTTTGTTTTTATTTATTCTGATCTCTTTCTATGATTCCAATCACATCTTCATTTGTCTTGATAATCCGCTCCATATCCTTATTCAGACGGATACGGAATGCCCAGATACGGAAATAAAAGAACAAGCCTATCGGGAAAACAATACCGCAGAGCAAGTTTAACCAATAATTGCGGAACGGACGGACATGCGCATGGACGGGGATGACCGGATAGGTGTTCAGCGCTGTCAACAAAGTAACGGATCTTGTATTCGACATCTCATCTATCAGACTCTCCAAACGTTCGTTAATATCTTCCACTGCCTCATCCTGGCTATCAGTCATCCACAATTTAAAGTAATTGGGAGCACGTTTCAACCCCTTTCTATCAGCATATTCACGACAGTCTACGGACAAAGCCTTCAGTTCTTCCGGAATACGTGTATAATCAGGGTCATGGATGATTACTTCCTTACGGAACAGATGGCGTACACTGCGAATGCCCACGACCTTCTTGAACCAATTTATATAGGCATCAGCATTCAATACCACTGAATCATTGTTGGATTTATATGTCAAGAACGCACCCAATGGGGCCAAGACAGCAGTACTGGTCCACATACCCATCCAGACAACCCACTGTCCGTCACGGGCCATCTTATACCCTGTATTGTTGATGATGTAATAGATAATAAAAATCAATACAGAAACCACCACCGGCATTCCCAAGCCTCCTTTACGGATAATTCCTCCGAGTGGCGCACCAATAAAGAAGAAGATGAGACATGCCAGAGAAAGAGTCAGTTTCTCATGCCAGGAAGTCATGTGCCGTCGAAGGCTGCTTTCAGTCTGCGATATATTAAAGCTCTTAAAACTCCAGTCACTCCCCGCACTCTCTGCACGGCTGACGGCCGTGGATATAACCTTCTGTTTCTGCATCAGTGTAGCCACATTGTAGAGGCTGTCTACATTGTACTCCCCTAAATAGGCCTTTTCAATCTTCAATGTATCTTCTTTAGACAAGCTGGCTGTCACCTTATAAGTTCCTGCCATAGCTTCTTTATAATAACCACGCCCCACACTGTCATTCTGCAATTTCATGGAGTCAATGTCCGCCTGCAGCATTTTCATATCCTTACTGTTGGACTGATTACTCATGATACCTGCATCCACCATATTGAAATCCGAATTGAACTCAATGATTGCATGCTTTTCGCGGAATGTCTCACGCCGGTAAGGCACATTCCTTTGGTTCATGTTCTGCGATTTCAAATTCTCAAACTGCTCACCACTGTATAAATGCAAATATAAATGCTGTTTGTCAGCCGTCATCTCCAGACGTCCCGAATCAGACTTGATAATTTGAGCATTCTCAAAACCTTTCTCAAAATTATATATCAGTACGTCATACAGCATACCAGTTTTGCGGTTCTTATGCTTCACATACAGATTATAACCATCTATTTCATCGTAGAACACACCTTCAGGAATATCCACTTCGGGAGACTTCTGCTTCATGGAAATAAGCAAAGTCCATAATTTTGTTTGGGCTTTTGGTCCTATGACATTTTGGAAATAGAAAGAGACACAACAGATGAAACAAATAAAGATAATCAGTGGCCGCATGATTTTCAATAAAGAAATACCGGCCGCCTTCATGGCAAGCAATTCAAAACGTTCTCCGAAATTTCCAAAGGTGATAAGGGCAGCCAGCAGAATAGCCAGCGGCAACGACGCAGGTACCAACGAAAGCGCAGAATAAAAGAAAAACTGTGCAAGGACAGTCATCTCCAATCCTTTTCCTACCATTTCGTCCACATACCTCCATAAAAACTGCATCATAAAGATGAAGAGGCAGATGAAGAAAGTACCCATAAAGAGCATGCAAAAGCTCTTCAAAACAAATATATCTAACTTTTTTATGCGCAGCATTTTACTCGTTTCATGCAATGAGAGCACAAAAGTAGTACAAAAAAAGGGAGTACGGGAAATTTTTAATCTAAAGTTAACTAAAAACCACAAGTTCTTCGCAAAGTATCCACTTGCGATTCCCATAATTCACGCGAATCACCCACCTCGTCTATATCGGCAAAGTCTGTTATCTCCAATACGAAATCATTGGTCAACTCATTGTTTGTCATCTTCAGTTCAAAGTATTCTCGCTCGTTCTCATCGTCCAGCCAGCGGAAGCGGATGAATGAATACGCCCGCACGGCAATAATCTCGGCATCACGTTTTTCTGTTTTTCCCCAAAAAAAGGTTACTGTTTTATCGTCTGACTGAACCCTATCAGCAAACCAGCCCTCCAAACCAGTAGGGGTACTTATCGCTGCCCAAAGAATACTTTTAGAAGTCGCATTCAAGAGATATTCCAAATGTATTTTCTTTCTTTCCATAGTCTATTCTGCTTTTTATTGCGCCAGCCAAGATAAATACTTTTTTCTAATTACAGAAAATAAATCATCAAATTTATTTATACCTCCCTTTCCATACACCCCTAATTCATTGATAATGTTATACAAAGACTTTTAATAAAAAGTACTGCAAACCACTTCAGCACCCTATCAGCAAAAGAAAAAGCAGAAAATATCCATAAAAGTTTTGGCAATTTAAATAAAAGCTATATCTTTGCACCCGCAATCGAGAAATGATGGCGGGATAGCTCAGCTGGTTAGAGCGCATGATTCATAATCATGAGGTCCCCGGTTCAATCCCGGGTCCCGCTACTAAGCCGAAAGGCTTGTAAATTAGGCAATTAGGAGGCTTCCACTCTTGGTTGTCTTTTTTGTTTATAAGGGCATTTGCACAGATTTTGCACGAATTTCGATGTAAAGCACTGATAATCAATGAAATCGTAGGATAATTCTACTTTAAAATCTCTTTCTTCTGTTTTCTTTTCGTTGCTTGGCTTTTCTTAACGGTAATGTTCGAGACAAGACTTAAGATGTCCAATGATGAGGCTTGAATCACAATAAAATCATTCTCAAATGATTTTATTGCACGAAATCTTGCACAAATGAATATGAGAAAAGAGATAAGCTACACACCGGTAATTACCTCTTTTCATCGCGATAAAATTGAGTAAGAAGTACATATCTTACAATTTTCTTGTTTTCATGTAATATTACTATCGACAACCAGCTTTCAAGCAAAAGCACTTTCAAACAGATTAAGCATATTCAAGTTATAAAGTCATACCTCATAAAAGAACATCTCACCATTAAGTGATTTGATAATCGACTTTCAAGCAAAAGCACTCTCAAGCCAATTAAGCATATTCAAGTTATAAAGTTATACCTCATGAAAGAGCATCTCACCGTTAAGTGGTTTGATAATCGACTTTCAAGCAAAAGCACTCTCAAGCCAATTAAGCGTATTCTGGTTATAAAATCATACCTCATAAAAGAACATCTCACCATTAAGTGATTTGATAATCTATTTTCAAGCAAGAGCACTCTCAAGCCAATTAAGCATATTCAAGTTATAAAGTTATACCTCATAAAAGAACATCTCACCATTAAGTGATTTGATAATCTATTTTCAAGCAAGAACACTCTCAAGCCAATTAAGCATATTCAAGTTATAAAGTCATACCTCATAAAAGAGCATCTCACCGTTAAGTGATTTGATAATCGACTTTCAAGCAAGAACACTCTCAAGCCAATTAAGCGTATTCAAGTTATAAAATTATACCTCATGAAAGAGCATCTCACCGTTAAGTGATTTGATAATCGGCTTTCAAGCAAAAGCACTATCAAAGCCAATTAAGCGTATTCTGGTTATAAAATCATACCTCATAAAAGAGCATCTCACCATTAAGTGATTTGATAATCGACTTTCAAGCAAGAGCATTCTCAAGCCAATTAAGCGCATTCAAATTATAAAGTTATACCTCATGAAAGAGCATCTCACCGTTAAGTGATTTGATAATCGACTTTCAAGCAAAAGCACTCTCAAGCCAATTAAGCGTATTCTGGTTATAAAATCATACCTCATGAAAGAGCATCTCACCGTTAAGTGATTTGATAATCGACTTTCAAGCAAGAACACTCTCAAGCCAATTAAGCGTATTCTGGTTATAAAATCATACCTCATAAAAGAACATCTCACCATTAAGTGATTTGATAATCTATTTTCAAGCAAGAGCACTCTCAAGCCAATTAAGCATATTCAAGTTATAAAGTTATACCTCATAAAAGAACATCTCACCATTAAGTGATTTGATAATCGACTTTCAAGCAAGAGCACTCTCAAGCCAATTAAGCATATTCTGGTTATAAAGTTATACTTCATGAAAGAGCATCTCACCATTAAGTGATTTGATAATCGACTTTCAAGCAAGAACACTCTCAAACAGATTAAGCGTATTCAAGTTATAAAGTTATACCTCATGAAAGAGCATCTCACCATTAAGCAATTTGATAATCTGCTTCTAAAAATATATAAAGGCAAAGATTCAAGAGTATTTAAAGTACATCTTGAATCTTTGTATCTAAAAATAAATCGTTTAGAATGTTAAAAGTATTTGCTCTTCATCATTTGATGGTAAAATACGAGTTATTTTATCATTGTGCATAAGTTTGAATCCATAGCACCTTAGCATATTTTTCATTGTTACCATCTTTGATTTTTTTACACCTTTATCAGAATTACGTATCAGCCAATCAAGAATCTGGCATGAATATTTAAGAGATAAACCTTCCTCAACCATTAGCTGATAGAAAGAAGAACAAGATACCTCCTTAAATATTTTCGTAATAATAGGAATATCGATGAAGTAAACAACATCCTCTAATGAATACGACTGATTTGTAGATAACTTAGTTTTTCTAATCTCCTTTTTCTTCATATCCTCTATTATCCACTCATATAATATATTCATGAACTTTCGATGCATAGATTCCGTACCAAACGCAAACTTACTTTCATCAAAATTTTCCTCATCCCAATCATCACCGTAATAGTCAATACAATCATCTGAATTTAAATCTATTACAGTATCCTCCAATCCTTCCGCAAGATTGATGTTTTGAATTTCATTTTCAACTTTAGACTTTTTTGGTTTTCTTGTTCGTTTCTTACTCATTACTCTTTCTTTTGCTTCTTCTTTAGTTGTAAGGGTGGTAAAATATGTAATTTTGTCCCAATATTCTCGTTCGTCCACGAATCTACTCAAAGCATTATGCCACCTGCGATTAAAATATTCATCCAATATTCTAACTTTTTGTTTTTCCGAATAATATGCTCCATATTTACCTGTGATTTTCATAAATTCATGTAATTCTTCCATGTTCACTACGCCATTGATTAGAAATGTTTGACGGGCTGTAATTAATGAGTCTACATTTAATAGAGGATATTCTTCAGAAACTCCAATCATATAATCAATCTGCTTTAATTTTTCTTTATGCTCATAATTTGTATAATTCATTAATATATGATTTATCTCCTGACGTGCATTAATTATACGGTCTGAATAATAGTGCTTTGACTCACGTCTCATTTTTGCTATCTCATAATCATTATAACTAATATTTCCAATACACCTGTTTCTAAACAGATAATCAAGTGCAACTCTGTCCATTCCTAAATCGATATTTCTACATAATCTTTGTATTGACTCCTTGATTTTTTTTCCTTCTCTGAATCCAAAATAAATTTCCGCACATTTAATATCTATTTCTAAAACTTTATTCGTTATCTTATTTTTTATAGCAACAATATGCTTTATTTCTCGGAGACTGCATGGGCAACATACTCTTTGAGTTGTATTATAATAGTATTTATCAAACCCCCATTCTTTTTTTGCTTCATCCCATGTTGTGTATGCGCTATTTTTCAACACAGCATTCTTAAGAGCTATTGGAGGGTTTTCTTTTGTTTTTTTGAATTCACACATAATTTATTTTTTTAGAGGAACGGAAATTTTATTAAAATCTCCGTTCCATTGATTAATGTTTAAAATTTTATTAGCGAGACAATATAACTATCATTTCTCTTTTTTCATCTACATCGATTTGGAGTCCACAATCATCGAGTATAGTCCAAAACAACAGTTCGTCAGGTATTGGATAATTGTGTTTCGAGCAATATTCTTTATATTCATTCCAAAAAGGTTCATACTTAAAGCTTTGCCCTTTGAAAATCAAACATTTTTGATGTATCCAGAATTTAATAAATTGTTTCAAATCTTTGATTGTTGTCATTTTTTCTTTTTTTAATTGAGCCGATTTTGTAATATAATTAATTGTATCTCGTCCTGTAAAGTATCGGCTCGTTTCACTTTTCATTCCGAGTTGTTCTTGCAGCCATTCTTCCTGTTCATCAGGAAAGAAGTAATTCCGGTTTCCTAACTGATAAAAAAGTATCTTGCTTTCCGAAGTCATCTTATATAGTTTCGACTCGTTCACCAAAAATTCTTTTTTCTCCAAGTAAAGTTTGGCTTGTTTAATGGATAGATATTTGGGTATCTCTTCCGTCTTCTTGATTCTTTGCGTTAATAACTTTTTCATCATACTTTTTTCTTCCATTTGTTTAAAGGACTTTTAATTAATAATTGCAACTCATTTTCTTCATGTGATACGGTTTGAATTTTATCTTCACACCATTTGTCAAGTTCTTCTGGAATGAACAATAATGTATTACCACTTTTATGGAAAGGCATTCTTCCACAAGATGTAAGTTTATACAATTGGGACTTGCTCATTGGAAAACCTGTCTTTTTTAAATAGGCCAGTGCATTTTCCGTACTTAAATATTTGGGGATTTCTTCCCTTTTTTCTATTCTGTTCGTCAGAATGTTTTTTATCTCTGATATTTCCTGAATCAGATAATCTATCCGTTCCGGCAACGTGTCATAACTTGTTTTTTGATGTTCCATACCTTTTGTTTTTTGTTTCTGGTGCAAAATTCGGCAACTTTTGGAAGGGCATAAAAAGGCACGTTCAGGCACATTCAGGCACGATTGTATCAGACTAATTATTAGTTTGTTACATATATTACCGAAAAGAAATTATTGATTTTAGCACGTTCAGGCATGAAATATATTTGATTAGTTGGCTACGTTTTGTATTTTTGCCATAAACATCATGTAGTAATATGGCAAAGAAAAGAATACCGATAGACAAAGAGAGGTTTGAAACTTTAAAAAACGAGTTAGTAAGAGTTTCTAATATAGATTTGAGTTCAGACAATGCATACTCTGACCTATGCGATTATATAAAGAAACAGAGCAATACAAATTTTCCTCTCCCAAAATATGAAGACGGAAGCGTTATCCAGCAATCTGAAACTATCAGCGTTGATACATTACGTCGTTATTGGGGAGATAAGGATGCAGACAAGGAAAGAAAGCCGGATGTTGGAAAATTATCTTTCATGGCTCGCGCTTTAGGATATAAGGATTGGGAAACATTCTGCCACGAATACAAACAGACCAATACGGACTTTGACATAGAGAAAGGATTTAATGGAATGGACTATTTCAAGTTTTCTTCGTTATGCAAAAATGAAATAATCTGTATCGGCTGGTATCCTCAAAAATATTGCAGATTGAAGTTTTTAGGAGAATATTCTTTTGAGGTCGTTGAATCTTATAGAATGGAAAGTAAGATTGGACGCAAGTTTGAAACTTCCGGTTTCCGTCTCGCCCCAATATCAGACAAGGCTATTTTACCACAAGTCCTGATAGAGCCATTATATGAATATCAGGAAGACTTATGGAATGCCATAGAAAACTTTGATATAAAGAATTGTCCTACAGAAATCCTTTTATAAGAAAAGATAAAAGTGAACAAAGTGAGTAAAGTGAACTATATTTTTATAATAGAGCATATTCTTATTTTATAGACCATATAACGATATAAAACCTTATACTTTTTATAAAATATAGTTCACTTTACTCACTTTATTCACCATGTAATAATTTTCTACTTTTATTTATTCTTTCATATTCGAGATATGCTCGTGCTTCTTTATACCAAGTATTAGAGGCAAGAGAAAAGCTCAATACGTGAGACGAAAACAGCCTTATTTTGGGTATGGGTATATAGTAAGCTCAGATTGTATGGAGCTAAATAAGAAACGTAAATATTGCTTGATTTAGAGAAACATAGCACATATAGAACTCTCGTTTTTCCGATAGTTCAGATTTTAAGGCATAAAAAAATCCTCTTGCTGTATAGACACAACAAGAGGATATTATTTTGAGTTGATATTAGTTCAACGAAATAAGATTGATGATTCTGTTTCCGTTTTCTGCAACATTATCGATAATAACTTCATCTGTTTCTGTGATAGTTCCTACGACATTTACACCGTCCGAATATCTAAAACCTGTAAATGCGATATTCGGACTTTCTGAACTCGCCGAAAGACTTTGTATTTCATAGTCCAAGATTTGAAACTGAGATTCTTGATAATCTTTCATTGCTACTTTTGAGAAAGTTGTATTGCTATGGTTGTACCATGCTTTATTTGTGCGAATATCTCCAATATTAATTTGCTTATCAAGTTTTGTACATTTTTCTCCGTCAAACTCATAATGTTCATTCAGCACCATTGTTTTGCGTACATGATTAGGTACAAATCGCCAATACCCATTGAATTGTTCATCAGGTATGGTACATATTGTTTTTTCTTCTAAATCATTATTACCGATAGTTTCATACTTGATAATCTCTTTGTCACGAACTGAATATAAATCACCGTTGAAAACAAATGTATAAATATCTGAAATCGGATAAATTCTACCACCGGGGCACTTCACACGACAATTCTGTTGTTGCTCAAATCCTTGCCAATATACAATGAAACCATCACCTGTTACCGAAAAATTATCAAAACGTATATCATCTGGCAACAAACCCTCAATAGTCATTGTTTCAGGCGACAACTTTAATACCTGCTCACCTTTCAGATAGCCTTTGTAATAGATATTACCTTGTTTGTCAGTGAAGATATTATCGTTCTTACCAGGTGTTGATAGGTTTTCTGGAAAACGATATAATTTCTCAGTTTCTTTATTCAAAAGCATTGCGTAGTATGTATCTGCACCATGTAGTATAGGTTTTCCATCAGGTCCAACACTCGTCGTAAAATTTGACGGGTCATCATTATGTGCTTTTTCCCATTCCTCGCGGATTCTATTTGTATCAAAAAAATCGGGGTACATCAATAATACATTGTCTGATAATTTGTTGATTTCATAGATATTCAAAACATTTGTTTTGCCGTCAGAACCTGTGATTATTAATTTGGATTCATTGCCATTTTGGTCAATTTTCCACACTCCACCAAAAGTTCCAGACTCCCCAGAACGAGTATTAGTACCTTCTTTCGTATAAATCATCTTTGCATCGCGAACATTTACAGAGGAAAGATGCTTGTAAATTTCATTACGGTCAAATTCCTGATAGTTCCCACTTTTTTCGCAACTTGACAACATTGTTCCAAACAGGAACAAACTTAAAACAAAACAATAATTTTTCTTCATAATTACCAGTATTTATTCCATTCTCCCCGCCCACACAGAAGAAGTTTATAAAATGCGAAAGCGTGAGGGCTGCTAACTTATTTTACGGAATAGGCTCTGGTAAAACCCTTGAACTAAAACAAGCAACAGTCTCCCCACGCCATATATGGATATGACGCGAGAGATGCTAACTTATTCCCGTTCGTTAATAGTTTACCAGACTTTATTCCGGAGAATCAGTTAAACACTTTCGTGTACCTTAAATTTCTAATATGTCCGCCATGTTGCCATGACGATACAAAATTAGAAAAAATAAGGCACATCACAAAGTTACATCTCATAAAGAGACTGTTGCAGGTTACAAAATTAGATATTCTTATTCATTCAGCATTTCATCAATGGCGAATTCGTGAAGTTCATGCTCCAGCTCCATTTCTTTAAGCCGTTCTTCTTTCTTCCGAAAATAATCATCGCCCAAACCTTTTTCTTCGAGTGCCTTGTCGAATTTATCAAGTATTTCATCTGAAACACATTCTTCATCGTCATTATCGATTGACTCGTCCAATACAGCAAGCATATCCTCCATTGTGTATTCCTGTTCTTGTGAAGAAGTATCTTCCGTTAATGAAAACTCTGTATCATCCTCACAATCAATATCTGGTCCTAACATATCTATAAGCTCATCGATTGTATAATCTTTGTCTTTAAAAGAATCTTTCGTATTTTCTTCTTTGACAATCGGCTCTTGAACACCGGTTTCCTGTATGCTTTCTTTTTGAGCAGACATTTTAGTCTTTGGTGCTTTCTTTGAAGATTTCTTTTTAGTCTCTACGACTTCGGCAGTCACCGCTTGTTCTTCTTTTACTTTTTTCTTTCGTGTCATAACTTTATTTATTTTGACAATTAGTAATATTCCGAATAGTTGAATTTTCGGTTAATACATATATCCTCTTTTTTACCGGAATATAAAAGAAAAAGGTATTTTAACTATATTCTTAACCATAATTAAGCTCTCGCACCGGTAATTTTGCATAAAAAAAGCCCGATTCTCCACTAAACAAGAGAATCGGACTGTATGCTTGACCTATCAAAATTAAGAGAAATACGGACATTAAAAGCTCAATAAACTCGCATTTCTGGCTCTGTTTTCAGACTCCAAATCGGCAAGATATATCTCAGTAGTGGTTATACTTGTATGACCCAACATAGGTGATATTATAGACACCGGAACACCCTCGTTTCTCAATACGGTAGCATAAGTATGGCGTGCAACGTAAGTAATATTTAGAAATGCAATAAAAAACAGAATGACGATAATTAAACGTAAAACGTTTATAATTAAGCATTTTGCGAGAATTGCAGAACAGACAGACCTGCAAAAGAAAACAAAATATTGCGACGTTTCAGTTACCAGACTGTTAGCCGCCTGTTTCGGAAACGACGGCAGGTAACCGAATTTTTACCGATAAGAACAAAGCGGATTTGTATTCACTGTTTCTCAATGTTTTGCATGCCAAAGGACGCTTTTCAAAGGAGTATTTTTACAACCTAAAAAAGAGCGTTATGAAAGTGGAAAAATTCAAGGTGCTGCTCTACCTGAAAAAGAGCGAGCCGGACAAGACCGGCAAAGCCCCGATCATGGGACGGATCACCCTCAACCGCACGATGGCGCAGTTCAGCTGCAAGCTCTCCTGCACCCCCGGGCTGTGGAACGCGCGTGAGAGCCGGCTGAACGGCAAGAGCCGGGAAGCGGTGGAGACCAATGAAAAAATAGAAAGACTGCTGCTTGCCGTACACTCGGCCTTCAATTCCCTCATGGAAAGAAAAAGGGATTTCGATGCCGCCGCGGTCAGGGACATGTTCCAGGGCAATGCGGGCATGCAGATGACCCTGCTCAAACTTCTCGACCGGCATAACGGGGAAATGAAGGCCCGTGTCGGTGTGGACCGTGCGCCCACCACACTCTCGACCTACCTCTTCACCTACCGCACGCTTTCCGAATTCATCAAGGCGAAATTCAAGGTTCCGGACCTTGTCTTCGGGCAGCTCAACGAGCAGTTCATCCGCGACTATCAGGATTTCATCCTTCTGGAAAAGGGATATGCCGTGGACACGCTTCGCGGCTACCTGGCCATCTTGAAAAAGATCTGCCGCATCGCCTACAAGGAGGGCCACTCGGAGAAATACCATTTCTGCCACTTCAAGCTGCCCAAGCAGAAGGAGACAACACCGAAAGCACTCAGCCGTGAGAATTTCGAGAAGCTGCGTGATCTGGAGATACCGGAAAAACGCAGGTCACATGTCATCACCCGGGACCTCTTCCTCTTCGCCTGTTACACCGGCACCGCCTATGCCGATGCGGTAAGCATCACCCGGAAGAACCTCTTCCGGGATGACGAGGGCAGCCTCTGGCTGAAATACCAGCGAAAGAAAACCGACTACCTCGGACGTGTCAAGCTGCTTCCGGAAGCCGTCGCGTTGATTGAGAAATACCGGGACGATACCCGCGAGACTCTTTTCCCGCCGCAGGACTACCACACGCTCAGGGCCAATATGAAATCCCTGCGCCTGATGGCAGGGCTGAGCCAGGACCTTGTCTACCACATGGGACGGCATTCTTTCGCCTCGCTGGTCACGCTCGAGGAGGGAGTGCCGATAGAGACCATCTGCAAAATGCTGGGACACTCCAACATAAAGACCACCCAGATATACGCGCGCGTAACCCCGAAGAAGCTGTTCGAGGACATGGACAGGTTCGTCGAGGCAACCCGCGATTTGAAACTTATCCTTTAATCCCTAAACAATCATTATCATGCGCAGTACATTCAAGCTCTTATTCTACATCAACCGTAACAAGGTGAAATCGGACGGCACGACCGCCGTCCTCTGCCGGATCAGCATCGACGGAAAGAAATCGGCAGTCACGACAGGCGTCTATTGCAAACCCGGGGACTGGGACAGCAAGAAGTGTGAAATCAAAACAGCCAGGGAGAACAACCGCCTTGCCGCCTTCCGCAGCCGGTTGGAAGAGGCGTACGGGAACCTGCTGAGGAACCAGGGAGTGGTCACGGCCGAACTGCTCAAGACCACCGTGTCAGGCGCCAATTCCGTACCGGAATACCTCCTGCAGGCCGGAGAGGTGGAACGCGAACGGCTCAGGGTCCGCTCCAAGGAGATCAACTCCACTTCCACCTACCGCCAGTCGAAGACCACCCAGCTCAACCTCAGGCAGTTCATCGAATCCCGCGGGATGAAGGACATCGCCTTTTCGGACATCACCGAGGAGTTCGCCGAATCGTTCAAGGTCTTTCTCAAGAAGGAGCTGGGACACAGGAACGGACACGTGAACCACTGCCTGTGCTGGCTCAACCGGCTCATCTACATCGCCGTGGACCGGGAAATACTAAGAGCCAATCCGATAGAGGACGTGGCATACGAGAGGAAAGAAACACCTAAACTAAGGCATATCAGCCGCAGTGAACTGAAGCGGATGATGGAAACCCCGCTGCCCGACCCGATGATGGAGCTGGCACGCAGGACGTTCATCTTCTCCTCGCTGACCGGTCTGGCCTACGCGGATACGAGGGCTCTCCATCCCCGTCACATCGGAACGACTTCGGAAGGAAGAAGGTATATCCGCATCCGCCGCGCCAAAACGGACGTGGAGGCGTTCATCCCGCTGCATCCCATAGCCGGACAGATACTGGAGCTTTACAACACCACGGATGACGACAGGCCGGTATTCCCGCTGCCGGTCCGCGACGTCCTCTGGTATGAGGTACATGGAATGGGCGTGGCATTAGGCATGAAAGAGAACCTGTCCTACCACATGGCCCGGCATTCGTTCGGGACCCTGACACTGACCGCAGGTATTCCGATAGAGAGCATCGCCAGGATGATGGGCCACACGAACATCGACAGCACGCAGGTCTACGCCCAGGTCACCGACCGGAAGATATCCTCGGACATGAACCGGCTGATGGAAAGAAGAAAGCCCGCGGCCGGCAAGGAAGCCGCAGGCTAAATAAAAACTGCCGCCGGAATCGTAAATGCAATTCCGGCGACAATCCTTAAACTTAAATACGATATTATACCAATGCAGGGTGATAGTTCTCCTCCAGCAGCCTCTCGATGTCCGACTGCCTGTACAGGATCTTCCCGCCAAGCTGGATATAGGGAATCCGTCCTTGGTCCCTGTAATCCTGCAGGCACCTGCGGCTGATCTTCAACATCCCGGAAAGCTCCCTGTCGGTCAGGAACCGTTCCCCGTTGAAGGGAGGACGGTTGTCACGGGCAAGACGTTCCACTTTTTTCTCCATGTCGTCCAGCAGGGCAAAGAACCTGCGGACACGTTCGTTCTCCTTGTCGATAATGCCTTCCATCTCTTCCGCTCTTTAAAGGTTTCCGTTCTTCCTTCTTTCTCTCACCTCCTTCTCCTTGCGTCTGATGCCGACGTAGACCATCAACTTCTCCACATCCCCGGGCTTGTAATAGAACTTGCGCTGGAGGCGGGTGAACGCCAGCCGTCCGGTATCGCGGAGAGTCTGCAGGGTACGCGGCGAGATGTCAAGGCGCAGGCAGACATCCTGGCCGTCCAGTCACTCTCCGGGTTCCTTACAGCGGTTTCTCTCATACAATCTGTCCACACGTGCGGACAGGTTCTCGGCGCGCGCCAGCATCCTCTCAAGGACACCGGCCTCGATGTAGCATATTTCCATATTTTCAACTCGTTTAAATATCAGTGCGAATATAAGGGAAGAAACCATGAGAGGCAAGCACGACCGGCACACTGGCAGGAATAGTCATGGATAGTCGGTTTTTGTCATATGGGAAGGAAAAAGAAAGCCGAAGCAGGTCTGGATCCACTACCCCCTTTGGGTATGTGAAAGGAACGTTGTGGTGAAAGAAAAGACTCCTTTTCACACATGGATGAGGCAATGCCGGAAGTCCGGCAATAAAAAATGTGGCTTCTCTATCCGGGTAAATGCCATGATTACAGACTTCTTCCTGTTCCTATACCATCAGGTCGGTTACCTTCAGGTTAACAACTTATCCAACCTGTGATAGATCCGGATGTGAAAAGATTACTTTGGCTGGCTATTACAATATAATAAGTAGAATCATGTCAAATCTACTGCTGCTATTGTTTGTTGATAATGGCTGGCAGTAGAACAAACTTTCGTTAAACCAATACGTTCATTCTTTATTATCAAGTTTTTAGACTACCTTTGTATTTTATTAACTCATTTACCAAACATTATGGGACTACTCAAACCGAATCAAGTTTTGAACAAAGCATATAGACAGGTTGCGATTGAAACAACAGATTTTGACTTATTCAAAAATGCCCTTCGCACATTGAGAGACAATATTGTGGATGGGCAAAGAGAACACACGCAAAAAGAACATTTACGTAATTTTCTGAGTGAAACGTTCTACAAGCCATACTACATGGCTCCCGAAGAAGATATTGATTTGGCTATCCGATTGGATAAAACTATCAAGTCCAATATAGGGTTATTGATTGAAGTAAAGAGTACCACCAACAAAGGTGAGATGATTTCTAATGACAATCTTAATCGTAAGGCTTTGCAGGAATTATTGCTATACTATCTTAAAGAACGTGTCAATAAGAAGAACAATGATATTAAATATCTCATCGCTACTAATATTCATGAATTCTTTATTTTTGATGCCCATGAGTTTGAACGCAAATTCTATCAGAACAAACAATTACGTCGTGAGTTTCAAGACTTTGTGGATGGACGCAAAACCAGTAACAAAACCGATTTCTTCTATACTGAAATTGCAACAACCTATATTGAGGAGGTGAAAGATAGCCTTGAATACACTTACTTCAACTTACAAGACTATCAACACCTGCTTGATAGAACAGACAGTAGCGCTTCACGCAAACTTATCGAACTTTATAAGATATTCAGCGATACACATCTTTTGAAGCTATCGTTCCAAAATGACAGCAATTCGCTCAACCGTGGATTCTACACTGAGCTGCTACACATTATTGGTATTGAGGAACGCAAAGAGAATAATAAAACCGTGATTGTACGCAAAGCTGTGGAACGGCGTGACGAGGCTTCATTACTAGAGAATACTATTAACCAACTGGATGCAGAAGATTGTTTGCGTCACATAAATGGTCGTTTGTATGGGAATGATTATGAGGAACGGTTATTCAATGTTGCAATGGAATTGTGTATTACTTGGATGAATCGTATCCTTTTCTTGAAACTGTTGGAGGCTCAGATGTTGAAATACCACAATGGAGATGCAATCTATAAATTTCTTTCAATAACTAAGATTCATGACTATGATGATCTCAACACACTCTTTTTCCAAGTGCTTGCACGTGACATGGGCAGCCGCACACACTCCATTATGCGTGATTTTGCTTACGTTCCCTATCTTAACAGTTCTCTTTTCGAGGTGACAGATTTGGAAAGTAAAACAATTAAGATAAACAGCCTTTCACAACGTACGGTACTTCCTGTCTTGGCGAGTAGCGTATTACGAAATAAAAAACGCAATCTACAAGTCAACGCATTACCCACCCTGCAATATTTGTTTGCTTTTCTCGACGCTTATAACTTTGCGAGCGAAGGCAGTGAAGAAGTGCAAGAAGAGGCTAAAACACTCATCAATGCTTCTGTTTTAGGGCTTATATTCGAGAAAATAAATGGTCACAAGGATGGTTCAGTATTCACTCCAGGCTTTATCACTATGTTCATGTGCCGTGAAGCAATCACCAAGACCGTGTTGCAAAAGTTTAATGGTTATTATGGCTGGAATTGTACCACCCGTATAGAACTATACAACCATATTGACAATATAGTCGAAGCTAATGAACTAATTAACAGTTTGCGACTGTGTGATCCAGCTGTTGGTTCGGGTCACTTTCTTGTGTCTGCTCTCAATGAACTGATACTCTTGAAATACGAATTAGGTATTTTGGTAGATGCTACCGGTAAGCGTATCCGCAAAGCGGACTATCAACTTGCCATTGAAAATGACGAGCTGATTGTTACCGATACCGAAGGTAATTTATTTGCTTACAACCCACTCAATGCGGAAAGTCGCCGCATGCAGGAAACTCTTTTCAAGGAGAAGCGTCAAATCATTGAGAACTGTTTATTTGGCGTTGATATTAACCCCAACTCTGTGAAGATTTGCCGCCTACGACTGTGGATTGAATTGTTGAAGAATGCTTACTATACGGCTGAAAGTAATTACACTTATTTAGAAACCTTACCAAATATCGACATTAACATCAAATGTGGAAATTCTTTGCTTCACCGATTCGCTTTGACAGACAGTATTCAGACCGTACTGCGAGAGTCTAGTATCAGCATCAGCCAATATAAGGAGGCTGTAGCTAAATATAAAAATGCCCAAAGTAAAAGCGAAAAGCAGGATTTGGAAACGTTTATAACAGAAATCAAGTCGAAACTGAAAACAGAGATCAACCGCCGGGATGCACGATTGGTTAGATTGAACAAACGCCGCTCTGAGTTGGCAAACTTACAAGCGCCTCAACTGTTTGAACCGACAAAAAAGGAAAAGAAAGCGTCGGACAAGCGCATTGCCGATTTAAAGAAAGAAATTGCGACTTTAGAAAATATATTTGAGGAAATACGCTCCAACAAAATTTATCTTGGTGCATTCGAATGGCGTATAGAGTTTCCAGAAGTACTCGATGCCGAAGGCAACTTCTTGGGATTTGACTGTATCATTGGCAATCCACCTTACATTCAGTTACAATCTATGGGTAAGAGTGCCGATGTATTAGAATGCATGGGTTACATAACTTATGCACGCACTGGTGATATTTACTGCCTCTTCTATGAGTTGGGTATGAACCTGCTTACTCCCAATGGTTTTCTTTGCTATATCACGTCTAATAAATGGATGCGTGCAGGGTATGGTGAAGCCTTGCGAGGTTATTTCGCAAGCAAGACCAATCCTATTATGTTGGTAGATTTTGCAGGTATAAAAATATTCGATGCAATAACGGTAGAAGCAAATATTCTTTTATCTCAAAAAGCAGCAAATATTTTTAACACACAAGCTTGTTTGGTACAAGATTCGAATGGCTTGAATAATTTGAGCGATTTCGTGCAGCAACAAGGCGTGAAGTGTAACTTTGCAGATTCTATCCCATGGGTGATATTGTCTCCCATTGAACAGAGCATCAAGCAGAAGATTGAGTCTGTGGGAATACCCTTGAAGGATTGGAACATCCAAATCAACTATGGGATAAAAACTGGTTTCAATGATGCTTTTATCATTTCTACCGAAAAGCGTGATGAGATACTAGCGAATTGTCAAACAGAAGATGAACGTGTTCGGACGGCTGAACTTATACGACCGATTCTTCGTGGCAGGGATATCAAGAGATATGAATATGAATGGGCGGACTTGTGGATTATAGCCACATTTCCTTCGCGGCATTATGATATAGAAAGTTATCCTGCGGTGAAAAATTATCTTCTGTCAATTGGCATAGAGCGTTTAGAACAAACAGGAGAAACTCATATTGTTAATGGCAAAAAAATAAAAGCCCGAAAGAAAACTAGTAACGAGTGGTTTGAAACACAAGATAGCATCAGTTATTGGGAGGATTTTTCTAAGCCAAAAATTGTATGGAAAATAATCGGAAACCAAATGGCTTTTGCATATGATGCCAACAATTATGTAATGAACAATGCCTGTTATATTATGACAGGCGATCATTTGGATTATCTGTTGGCAGTATTGAATTTTCCAATAACTGAAGTAACCTTCGTGTAATCATACGAGTCTGTGATTTCCTGCGTTTACGCAGTTTGCTATAAGCAAGATAGGCACGGCGTACATCAAGATACTTGTTACGGGGACGTTGTATGTGCAAGGTCTGGCAATGTTTGCACAGATGACGATGAAGCCATACAATACCTTCCCATAAGAGTTTGGTATCAGTAGGAAAACGCAGATGACTTTCATAACAGGTGGCATCGGTCATACAGACATGAAGGTTCTCAAGATAAGGTTTCCAATGCTCGGCAAGAATGAGCTGGAGGGGCTCAACGTCAAGGCGATGCGCTAGTTCCTGACGAATTGCACTAACGATTTTAGGATTGGTTAGTGGATGAAGCGGATCAATCTGAACACCACAAAACAACTGGTAATGAATATTACCGTTTAAATGCTCAATCAGTTGTGCATCGGAAAAGTTGGTATAGGACTTCAAGACCATCAAGGCTATTTTACCTTCGGGAGAAAAATAACTTTTACGACCCAAAGCAGAGGACTTCAAATGCATTTGTCGGGCCAGTTCCGAGAAAGGAAACAGAGCATGGAGGCGACCTAATTCACTCGTTGCAAAACTTTGACGATATTTTTTTAGCATATCGAACTCGGTAAAACCTAAACGAGGTTCGATTTCTGAGATTTTTTGTATCTTTACCATGTGTTTTTATTTTAGATTACCCCCGTTTTGGCCGTCAAACCGTTTTTTGGGGGGAATGCTTAAAGATACAAAAAAGGCAACTAACTCGCAATGAATTAGTTGCCTTAAATTTTATTATTTTAGGAATATCCCTGTTTTAATGATTGGTGTCTGGAACTGGTTGAGGAGTTATACTATAGACATTTACTGAATGTCCCTGTATAGTGTCGATAATATTAAAGAAAAACTTGTTATCTCCCTATATGCCAAAGGAATGAGCGTGTCAGACATAGAAGAGGAGATGCGTGAAATCTATGAGATAGAACTGTCCACATCAGCTATTTCCATCATCACGAACAAAGTCAACCAGGCTGCTCAGGAATGGCAGAACCGCCCTTTGGATCCGGTCTATCTCATCGTTTGGATGATTCTACCTATTTTGACTTTTCAGCCTATTAATTGTTTTGGTAACTTCGTTCATTAGCTTTTGATTGGAAGTTCTAAATGTGTTAAGTTCTTTGATTATATCTGCTTTATTATAGTATAAATTATACCAGCCTAATGTTTCAGCAGCCAATATGCGAAGTTCTTCTTCTTGGCTTTCATTTTTTATAATGTTCAGTAATGGCTCAATAGCTTTAGCAATAGGTTTATTTCGGAACCTACTTATTTCGCTTTGTATCTGTTTGGTAGTACTTTCCGGACTGTCAATAAGTGCAAAATCTCTTTCAAGTCCTTTCTTTTGGCGAGGAAGGTATTCTAACAATTCATTCACATAGGAAGAATCGTAGAAAGACCAATCGGCAGCCTGTTTCTTCAATTCATTCAAAGCCATATCATGGTCGAACGTGTTGATAGCACTAAAAATTCTGAAACGATGGCGGTTTTCATGTCCGCGTAATAAATAGCTTTCTATCCATGCCGGCAACAATTCCGGATTGCAATTCTTTTCAACGTATTCCACCGCATAACGACGGATCAGTTCATAACTGTCGTTCATGGCTGTCTGCAATACATCGGCAACCTCTGTCGGATAGTTCAAAGCTAATAGGCGTAATGCTTCCAACCGCACAACGAAATAGTTCGATTCGTGGTAACTTTTCTTCAGCAACTCAACGAGACCACTATAATTTGCCATTGACAATTGACGGAGCGCCATTGCCTGCATGTCAGCCATAGGGGAATTCAGCTGTTTTTTCCAGAATGTAACATTTCCTTCCTGCGCAACTAAAGCTTGGTTGATGTCCATATCCAGCCCGGCATTATTGGTGAAGTGAAAAGTCGGGTCACCGATCAGATGATTTTCCAAGAAGCAGGTAAAACGAGTGAACTGCCCGATGCGCATACCGGCAGCTAACAAGCCGAGAAATTCATCCGGCCATTTATCTTGAATGGTGTTAACCGTACATCCCATAGTAGCAATGGTCTTACCCTTATTGAATATATAAGAGCCTACAATGTTGTCATCCAAATGGAAAGAACCGTTGAAACAAGCATCGAACAATATAAAACGCGCATTAGGAGTCAAAAGACGAATATCTTCAGTATAGATATCCATATTACGGTTTACAATGGAATCCGATTTTATTTTCTCCTCATCGAAAGCTTCCGCACACCAACTTTCAGGCACCCCATACTGCTTGGCATATTCTTTGATAGCAGCTTCACGCCCATGTTTCTTGGCGTATGAAGGCACTTTGCTTCGCAAGAATATTTTGGCATTCTCAATACTCAAATTAATACCGGAACCATTTTCATAGCCATTGATATACTGCATGGTGGGGCCACCGTGGTGATGGAATAGCATGACATCTAATCCTTCGCGCTGAATCTCGTTCAAGTATAATGGTTTCATCGGATAGCGCATGTTAAAATCATAGAACTTCACTGTATTACCCGATTTGAATATTTGCGGCAATTGCTCACGTAAGGCTATTTGCTCACCGCTCCATGCCAAAGGATCTTCAGAATTGTAACCATGGCCACGGGCCATAGTCAGTTGGTCAAATGCATTTTGCTTTGCTTTTTCGGCAACTGCCTTTTTTAAGTAATCGCGTAGCATCTGATAACGGTTCTCACCTTCTAAATGTAATGGACGGATACGGGCCGAATAAATATCCGGTGAAATATACTGTTTAGAATCAGCACGCAATGTCATATAATGATAGTCAGGTATCAAACTGTCTTGTTTAATATAATCAAATTTTAATCCGAAGTCATCATAATAACGGTCGGAAGGAACGCTTGATTTCTGCCAATTGGCTTTGGGAGACCTTTTGAAAGCCGAAGATAGATGATGTGCATCACGAATCATTGGAATAGGGATGTCACCTATAAATACGCAACCCTCCAAAGGCGTTTTCTCATTCTCATGCAATTTGACAAGTTGCTCACGAATAGGTTCGGGCCTTTTCCAATCATCAATTAGCAAGTAAGTACCTAAACCTTCTTTTTCTATACTGGTACGATAAGCATCAATTTCACTTTTCGCTTCATCATAACTTTTCTGATCGACTACAATTGCAAAAGTAGTCTTTGTTTTTATACTAGGATGTACAACTGTTTGCGCCTGCATATCCTGTAAGCACAAAGCGGTAATTGCCAAAAGGATGTATTTATTCATATTTATAAACTTAATCTTTTGATTGTCTGTTCAAGCTCTGCTTTTAAATCTTCCGGAAGATTGGCTGTTTGTTGCATCTTCTTTATTTCTTCAAGAATGTGTGGCCGTTGTACAGAATTAGTAAACCAACCTAATGCTTCGGCCATTACTACACGTACTTCCTGTGGATTACCGGCATCACGAATTACATTCAAATAATCATCCACGTGGAAATGGAATGTATAGTTACGCACATTGCGGATTGCACTGATACGTTTTGCTTCCGGTGCAGCTACATCCATCAAGGTCTGATGGACTTTTGCCTCTTGTACAAACATTCTTTCCAGGCTTCTTAGTAATCGTTTTTTCTCTTCGTTTTCATTCAAACGGTCAACTTTTGCATAAAAGTCTTCTATTGTCTTTTCTACTTTCTCTTTCGGATAAAGGCTTAAAGCCTTGTTGGCACTCATTTGTACGCGTAAGCGTTCATTATGTTCGACCAATGCTTCCACAATAGCGGGCAATAAGGAATCGTCACCTACAAATCCAGCATAAATGGCACTTTGGCGAGCTACCATTTCATAAGTATCGTTCAAACCTTCGCGTAATGCTTCGATGAAGTTGTCGTCCTGATAACGGCTCAACAACTTGATAGCTTCCATACGAACCGTATTGAAGCCACTTTCCCGGTACTTCTTCAGGAGCAACGGAGATAATTCCTTTTGGGTATCGGCGTCAGCCAGCATACGCATGGCCAAACTTTGTACATCAGCGTATGGGCTGTTTAACAAATTCTTCCAATAGGCTTTGTCATCTTTGTGTATTGTTATATCGGTACTTAAAGTATTGGCTTCGATAGGAGCAAAACGGAAAGTGGGATCACCAAACAAATGACCTTCAAGTGATACGATTAGCTTATTGTATTGCCCGGCTCGTACACCATGGGACAACAAACCAATCATTTCAATAGTCCAGCGGTCTTGCAATACGTTACGGGTATTTCCTTGTGCTACTAATGTCTGACCGTCATTAAAGATATATTGTCCTGCTATATAGTCGTTTTCGTGAAAAGAACCGTTGTAGCACGCATCAAACATTATCATCTTCGGATTAGTGGAAAGATTTCTCTTCATTAAATCTTCCGTTACGATACGTTCATCAGCGTAGTGAAGAGAGTCTGCTTCCCAGAACTTAGGATTGTCCAGGTCTTTAAAAAACACCTCATTCACTTGTCGTTTTTCCTGCATCTGAATACGTAAGGTGTCTTTGTCACGTTTTCCAACATGGGACATGACTGCATTATAAAGTGTACTCTTCAACATTTTATAACGATTATTGAAATCAGTGCATGCCAATTCATCATTAATAAGCTGCCCTGTTGGCATTCCATGTTCATGAAACATAAATAAGTCAAGGTCCTTTCGTTGCAATTCGCTGAATAACTTATATTTCATAGGGTGTTTCATTCGGAAGTTCCAATGTTTGAATCCCATTTGACGACCAAAAGCTAATGGAAAGTTCTCCATATAAGCTTTTTCGTCATCCATCCATACAATCAGGCAATCGGAATTGTAAGAAGCACCATTGAATGAGAATACCCGATCTAATTGATTATGCTTATCTGCCTTGGCAGCAGCAGCTTTCTTCAGATATGAGGCAATGGCCGCATATTTATCCCCTTCCTTTTTTTCCGGATACTTGATACGAGCTGAATAGAAAGTAGGATTTAGCCGCTGGGGACTGTCTTCTGTCAATTTGTAGTAGAAATGCTGATGATTTACTGAGTCTTGCCTGATGAACTCAAACTTTAAGTTCAGATCATCATAAAAGCGGTCGGTAGGTACGGAAGACTGATCCCAAGGAAAGGCTTTCTCATTCATTTTGAATGCAGTAGTCATGTGTTGCGCATTACGTACCAATGCGACAGGCACATCGCCGATTAAAACCAGACCTTCCAATGAAGGGCATTCTTGATATGTTTTGATGATTATCTGTTTGACTTGATCTGGATTTTGCCAGTCACCGCTGATCAGATAAGTTGCCAAACCATCATCTTCAACCGCAGTTTTGTACTGATGCATGGCATCTTTGGTATTTGCATAAGTTTGGTTATCTGTTATGATAGCAAAAGCGGTAGGTTGTTTGACCAATGGCTTTATGACTGTTGTTTGTGCATTTCCTGCCAATGGCAAAAGAAATGCCAGATATATTATTTTTTTAATCATGGCCAATTAATTTTTAAGTCTGTAATATGTACGGTCGGCTTCTTCACGAAGGTTCTCGGATAAGCTCTTATCTTTTCTCAGTTGATCGCATACCCGAAGGATGTCAGGCTTCCGATAAGAATGAGTGAACCAAGCAAAAGCCTCCAATAAACAGGTTTTTAGCTTTTCACTTTCACTGGAGTCGGTAAGTAAAGCCAAGAGGCCGTCTACACAGGCATGTGCCATATGATTTTTCAGAGAATTGCAATAAAGGATGCGCCAACGTTCGGAAGTTTCTTTGCTTAATAACTCTTTTTGCATGCTACGACTATTATTGGCATTCTCCAAAACCTTACGCATCTCCTCCTTGTCTTGCAACACATAGGTCTCAGCCATTACTTTATCAATTGCCGCCTGTACGGCTGCCTGATCAAAGACTTGAAGCCCCAAACTCACATTAAATGCCACACGCTCGGATAGGTTGTCTTCTACATAGGCTTTGATTTGCGGATAAACATACTCGTTCAGTCCCACATGTTGCATCATACGAACAGAGGTGCGACGAATAAATTCATAGGAATCCGTAATGGCCAAGTGTAAGACTTCCCGGAAGTTTTTGTCACTAATCTTCTCAAGCAATGCCAAGCAGGTGAAACGTACCATCATGAACGAGGAAGTTTCAAAAGTTTTTCTTAATAAATCAGAAATACCCGGATAGTCATTGCGATAAAGGTTGTGCAAAGCAAAATTCTGTATGTCGGCATAGGGCGACTGTAATAACTCCAACATGCGGGACTCGCTATATGGTTCTTTGAACAAAGCATTGGCATCTACCTCATTGATAGAATGAAAACGTAGAGTAGGGTCACCGGTAATGTGCGATTCGAGAATATTCGTCAATTTAGCCCATTGCCCCACTCGTGCTCCCATACCTAACAGGCCGAGCATTTCGTTTGCCATTTTATCTTGCAGTACATTGACTGAATTGGCAAAAGTAGTTACGCATTTTCCTTCCGACATGATATAACGTCCGGCAATGTAATCTTTTTCCCGGAAATCACCATTATAGCATGCATCGAAAATTACCATACGGCTATTAGGCTTAAACTCTGTAACTTCCGACAGGATAATACCGGTGCGCAGGTCTAGTAAAGAATCTTCTGCAATTACTTTGGGATCATCATAGCCTGCAATCCAAGTAGTGTCCAAACCGTATGTGTTTTTCATCATATCCAGCATTTCGTCGAAAGACTTTTTGTTGTTTTGCTTTCTACGCGCTAAACCACGATAATAGTACTTCATTGCATCTACATGAGCATTCCACCTATTAGTAGCGGGACTACCGGAAAGATATTGACGTTCGGGCATACCATGCTCATGAAAAATAGACAAGTCCAGATCTGTGCGTTTCAGCATATTAATGACATCGTCCTTGGGATAATCGCTGAAATTATAACGGATGAAACGGGCCCGTCCCTCTTTATCGAATACGCCCGGCATTTGTTCGCGAATAGTAAAGGTTTCCGGTGTCCATGCAGTCAATGAGTTAGAGTAAGAGCCATCACCTGTATAGGAGAAGAATTGGTCTAATTTATTGTTTATCTGGTGCTCAGCCACCACTTTTTTAAAATAGCGGCTGATTTGCGCATGCGGTTCTTCGCCGTTATCAACAGCTTTGACACGTGCAGAATATATGTCACACCGAATTTGCTGTGGAGATTTTATAGCCAAATTATAATAGAAGAAATTATTTTCGACACTGTCCTGTTTCAAAAAATCGAATTGTAGGTCGAAATCATCGTAGAAACGGTCGCTGGGCACTGAAGAATCTCTCCAGTCATTGTTTTTCTCATCCATTTTAAAAGCGGAAGTCATATGCTGGGCTTTGCGGAGCATTGGAATAGGGATATCACCGACAAATACCACTCCTTCCAATTTATCCTTTTTGTAGAGTTTAACAATAACTTTCTTTACATCTTCCGGTTTATTCCATTCATTGTATACGATGAACGTAGGCAACCCTTCCTTTCCTAGAATCTCCTGATAGGCTTTAAGCTCGGCTTCACAAGCCTGAAATGTCCCTTTATCTGTAATTACAGCAAAAGAGGTGTCCTTTACTTTCACAGCCGGTTTAACAAATGTCTGTGCCCGCAGAGATAATATGCTGCAGAGCATCAAACTTCCAGTTATTAATTTACGCATGTTTTGTAATATAGATTTCGTTATGTAGCATTAAAAATTACATCCTAAACTTATCGATAAATGAGTACGCCCATCATAATCATAGTCAGAGGTATTTACACGATCGAATACAACTTTTGCAAATAAGTTCATACGTCTGTTTTCTCTGACTTGTTGCGAATACGTTATCGACCCGCCAATACGATAGTAATCACAGGTATAATAATTAGTCAGCCCTTGTTGTAATTCGGTTACAGTTGGATAGTCTGCATGGCTGCCACCATATACATATTCACCTCCCAGATTATTGTTATACGCAACATGAACATCTATTAAAAGCCTGCGATTCAAACTATTGCCTAAAACAAAATTTTTTTTGCCACCTAAGCCTAAAGATAAATTTTCTGCATTCTGTACAGAATTAGGCATTAAATATTCATCGTCTTGCTTGGTATAATTCACATTTAATTCTGCTTTCCAACTATATTCATTCCCGCGGTTTCTGCTTAATGCATAATTAAGAGAAGCGGTTTGTGCCTTGTACGTAGAACGGATGTTATTATATAATTCCACCCAGCCACTTTGTGATTCAGAGTTATCGCGTTGAGAAATATACTGAATACCATCGATGTTACGATTTGTATATGTGGTTCTCATATAATTGGTATAGTCCTTTCCTTCCTGAATCATCGTTAAAGAAACATGAGCAGTTTTATCTTTTACACCGGCTATTTTTTTAGGAGTCGTATAGCTCTGCTGAACAGTTTCCGCTTTTACATCGTAACTGCCCTCAAGCAGTAAATTGAAAGAGGGCATACTGAAGTTGTACTGGAGAGCTCCACCGAAACGGTCTCCAATATAATTGCTGGTTACACCGCTGCCTATTCCTTTTATGGCTGTTCCCAAACCGTATAATATATAATAGTCCTGATCCACATAAGAGTTGACATTACTCATTCTTGAGTCTTCCTTGATAGAACTATACTTGAAACTTGCACCAAACTTGTGTGAATTATTCAACTTGTAAGTAATCCCCGGCGTCAGTCCCAGCGTATAAAAACGGGTATCCACACGCGGGTCGCGCTGTTTGGCAGCTAATGTAGCTACATAATTACCTTCCAACCCCAATGCCCAATGATTACCAAGTAAAGGAGTAGCTGCACGAAACTTCAGATCGTAATATTGATTTCTCCATTTACTTAAGTGCTGGTCTGCGACATAGTAAGGCATTCCCCTGAATGGATCGGCAATGGAGGCGTTATATCCGGCATCTGTCAGATTTTTTTGTGCAAAATTAAATGCTCCCCACACATATGCATTTTTCAGATTGATAAAGCCTTCACTGGATACACCTACGATAGCCTCTTTCTGCCCCTCTTGCGGACGGCAATAGTTTCCGTCCTGTAAGTCATATCCCAATATAACATTCGAATAATTCTGAATATCATCGAATGGCATACCGGCAGCATTCTGTGAATGAGACCATAGTCGTCTTGTTTTCAATTGTTCCATAGCGGCGGGAGAGAAGCCCTGTGCCGCTCCCACCATACTTACAAGGCAGGCTATCATTACCAGCAGGCAGCTTTTCATATAGTTCATATATTGTTTTTTCATTGTTCTGTCTTTTTAGTTAATTATTACAATGTGTGATTCCATGAAGGCATTTTTGCTCCATTACGACGCATTACAGGAACAACGCCACGTTCAAAGTCATCCGTACTGTTGTTTGTATCCTGATATATATATGTACCTGTTTCTTCGCGAATAATAGGATTACCTTCTTCGTCTGTGGACAATTTGCGAGCAATACCTAAACCGCAATAAGTAGCTCCTACCCAAGTAATACCTGCATCAAGTACACCGGGGACACGTTTTGCATTCATCTTTGACTCATTGTTTACTGCTTCAACAGCATCCAATACATATTTAATAGGTATTTTTGCATAATAAACATTGCTGTTCGGTTTGCTAAGATCTGTTGTCTTCATATTTTCATCGTTGACCGGATCCCAAGCTTCTCCTTCAGGAACACGAAAAATCACATAAGCACCTCCGAATACGGATGTCAAATATTGTGGTATACTTCCCATCTCTGCTTTTCCTTGGTAGAAAACATGTTGCATATCATAAGCTGCCTGGTCAGGGAAGTTTGGATTATTCATATTAAACTCAAACTCAGAACTACTGCCGTCTATAGGACTTTGAGGGTTATAGATGTCCAACTGATGGTTAGCGGCAAATTGAGAAATGATGCAAGATTCACCTGGCGCTAACGGATATTCGGTTCCATTTCCTGGAAATTTCCACACACGTTCTCCATATGCATAATTATTACCGTCCGCTTCCGGCCAAATAGGTAATTTAGTGGTAGCTGTACCCGGAGTTAAATTTGCGAAATAAATACCGTCCAAATACAAAATGTCAGCAGAGTTATTGTATATCTCATAGAACTGGTCTCGGAAATAGACTCCTCCTTTTTCCGGACGGCTACCGCAATAATAAATCTCCTTGAATATTAATGGGCTCACTTTAAGCCCTTGTACTTCAATATTCAATGCGCTACCATGCTTAAATAATGCCGCATTTACAGAATTGCCATTGATGTAGTATTCATTGTTTTCTGTATCGATCGCTGTACCGGATACTGTTACCGAATAAATTCCGGGGATAATTCCGTCAACTTTCACACTATTATCAGTTACTTCTTTTACATAATGTAAATCTTCATCGTAATTGTCGAACTTTACAGTCAGATCTTTCAGTGTGGATATATTTTCAACGGTAATATCCAAATATACATCCACTGTGATAGGATTCACTTCTGCTGTGCCAGACATGTCCCTGAACGAATCGCATCCTATCAAAAGGGTACTTGCCAATGTAAACAAATATATTAAATATTTTTTCATAACTTCCTAAACATTATAAAGTGAGTGATAATTCCAGCCCAAAGAAAAATCGGTTATTCAATTGAATATATGAACCCGGATTACGTTTGGATTCTCTGCGCGGATAACTTCTGAACATATTGTTGGCAAAGAAAGAAACACGTAGCATATTGCTAATTTCTTTAGTTACATTCAAGTTAAAACAAAAATAAGGACTGTATGATTCTTTTATAGCATTATTATGACTTACATTATTCAACATATATCCATATCCTGCATCCTTTACTTGCTGGGTAGTGGTATATTTCCCCTTGGGAAACATATTTACAGACGCATCTTCCAATGCTAAATAGCCCACAGGTATAGAATCGTTTCCAAATGTATTCCAATTAGACTGCTGCCAAATAGCTTGTGCTGTCATCGTAACAACAAAACCGATACGCGGGATATTGTGAGTGGCACGTAAAGTCGTTACAAATTGTTGTTTGTAACTTGCATTGCCTTCTTGAGAATAAATGGCCACCGGTTTACGGGCTGAAGCAGCATCTTCGCTATTGTCATAGAAGCTATAACCCTGACGCCAACTCTTAGTACGCATCCATGAGCCATTTATTTGGAAGGCCGTACGGATAGCATCAATACGTCCGATATTCAAATCAAATTCTAAACCTTTAGTTTCTATATTTAAATTATTAGTTGGTTTTGCATAAGTAGACAATACCGGTAGGCTACTACTAAGCTCTATCCCGTTTTCTGTGCGCTGGTATTCATTGTAGATAAATGTATTGAAGGTGTTGAAGGTTTGGCTCATTACATAACCATCCTTCAGACGCTCCTTATAAGCTATTACATTCAGATTGGTTTTACCCACTCGTAAATTAAAACCGACTTCTGCTTTATGATTTTGGGCAATCTTCAAATCTGAGTTATCTACTTGCCGAACTTCTGTGGTAGTCATAAACAAGCGCTGGCTTTCCGGAATATTTTCATTGGTAAGCTCATTTATATTGATATATTCAAAATATGCATTTTCTGGATATAAATAGAGAAGAGAAGGCATCTTTGCAGCAATACCGTAACCTCCCTGAAGACTTAATAGATTCGGAATCAAATCAATGGATGCATTTACACGTGGCGAGAAAATGCCTCCTACTACTGAGGTATGATCATAACGCACACCAGCCTGAATGTTCAAATCATGCGTACCGCTTATGGACCATTTGAAATTATCTTCCACATATGCACCAAATTGGTTAATGAAAGGAATATCCTTATAGTTACGTGGACGGAAAGATGAATTATGACCGTATTGACTACGATAAGGAGGAGTACTTGGGTCATAAGTTTTTCCTTTACCAACGTTACCGTCACTCCGGAAATCCGCACCAATCAAGATGCGGTTGTTTACATGACCGCTCGCCTTGAATAGAGAACTCGTCACTTTAGCAAACAAATTAACTTCACGACTATCGATCTCATAGTGTCCCAAATAGCTGCTTGGTAGATAAACAGCATAATGATTTATGTCTTCCGGTCCAAAATTAGTAATTTGATTACCATTGGCATCATAGATATGCTGACCTGCAAAGTTACTAAGTACCGCACCGTTTGTAGTGGTCATGGAATAAGGAGATGTAGCAGAACTGTATACGGTTTCATAATAACTGTCTTTATCCATATACGTACCTGACAATACATAGCGTAGTGTTTTTAACCAGCCCTTATTTATATTCCATGTACCATTGGTATTCAAAGTAAAACCTATATCGCGGCCTTCCGAAGCTGTTTTAGTTTGTTCATCATCAGGATTACGTTCACGTTGATCCTTACCATAAATAAAATCAAAGCTGGAATTGGTACGTAACTTATTATTAAAGAAAGTATTTGAATAGAGCAACTTTGTTGTGGCACGCTGATAGTGCTGGTAACTGGATATTGGATTATTCGTATTATAAGCATAATCTGCACTTACATTTAAAGCGCCTTTCTTTTTTCCAAGTTCAAAACCGGTTCCCATAGACACCTGATAGATATTGGGATTGGCTTTTGCTTTGACACGTAGCGGCTCACGACCAGCTTTTGTATTAATAATTACTGCTCCTGAGGTCAGATCACCATATTCAACAGAAGGGATACCACGAACGATTTGTATAGACTCTATATTTTCAGTAGAAATACTACGAACATCGGTTCCACCAGCCGGCGAGGCACCTCCGGCCAATGAAGCGGGTGTTTCCGTACCACTTAATACCGTAGGGCTCATCGCAGATAGATTAGCATTATTTGAGATGGGGGCACCATCACGAATTATTGCGGTGCCCATAGCATTCATCGGAGCTTCCGGACCACTGGAACTGGAAACTTGACGGATGTTAATCTGTTGTGCCGAACTCATATCTTGATTCTGTGAAATTCCACCTGGCATCAATGACATTACATCATATAAACTGGTCGCTTGCATATGGTCCATAGCAGAGCGGGAAATGTGAGAAGATGTGGATTTGCCTGAACGGCTGTTGGTTGCAGTTACTGTAACTTCTTTCAACTTAAAATCCTCATTCCTCATTGTAAAATTAAGAACCAAATCCTTATTTACATTTATTAAGGTGTCAATGGAGACTTTGCCCAAATATTGAATTTGCATACGAATTTTACCAGTAGGTACGTTTTCCAGTATGTATCTACCATTTTCATCAGAGGTTGTCCCTAGTGCAATTTCAGGAATAGACACAGCTGCAAATTCTAAAGGCAAACGCTTGTTGTTGTGGTCGTACTCATAAACAGTGCCTGTAAGTTTTACTTTGTAATTGTTTTGCGATTTGATAGGGAGGGCAATTCCTATGCAAATAAGTATAAACAAGTATATAATATTACACCCCAAAATACCTTTTTTCATAAGTAACATCATATTTATTAATAATGCAAAATTATATGTAAATTTTAAATTAAAACAAACCATTGTGTGTAACAAAACTAAAATTATTAAAAATACATGTTGTTTTTGTTGGTGCCGTTGCATAATCTCACAGACCTCAACCGTCTGTTGTCTAACAATATAGCAACTGCATTATATTTAGGAAAATCCAATATATATTAGTACTTTATTTAAGTTCCATACATAGTAATACGGATCTTGAGTGATTAAAAGCAAACTGCAAATCTAAATAAAAAACGGGATGGTTGTAGTTCTGATATGCTATATCTTAATACAACGCAGATAAATACTTATATTTTCATTGATAGATCTAACTAAGTTAAAAAACGGATTTTCTCCAAAATTCTTCTGATAGCTCCGTTCCAGCCTCATATTTATCGCACTTTACAGAAGCCCCAGTTCAAATATAAGGAAACTGTATCTCTCTTCGATAAAAGATCTATTTTAGGACGCAAAATTAGATATTACAAAAGATTATAAAAATACCATTTTTTGGGTATAAAAACGCATCTAATACCTATATATAGGTATTAAATATCATTGGCAATGTATGTTCCATTTCATTAAGCAAACAATTTTTTGTATAAAATACAAATAGTACTTTTTTACCCACTTAAAAAGTGCAAGAATGTATAAAAGTCCATGTGTCAGCTATAATAGGGGCATGAATAGGCATCCGTTCCATACCTGTCCCTATTTGAATCGGTCACCCCACAGTGACCGGACATTACTCACCCAATTCGGATTCTCATTACAGTAGGCAACGAAAATCTGTATCAAGTTCCAAAGCCCGAGAATCATTCCATTAAACCTGGCAGGAATTGTGACAACATGTCTGCTTGAAACAGCTACTATTATGGTATCATGCTGTATTGTTATGCTATATACCATGTTCTAAGTCAAAACTCTTTTTTTTTAGAATTGAAGGTTTAAGGCTCCATCCGAAAGTCAATATCACTTTCTCAAAATTCTTTTCTACAGCACCCTTTGTATAAGTTAGGATGTCTTTCTCTAGAAAATTTTTGAAATCAGATGAACTCATGTCTCTAAAAATGTTTATATATTCTTTTTTAAGAAATTCATTTATGGCATGTGCCGATATCTTTTTTTGCGTGCACTTTTCTATAACATATAAGTTGCTTGGTACCGGTACCATCGTGTCCAGCCCCATGAAGATATTACAGTCTACCATAAGAGTATAAGCGCCGCTCTCGGCAAGAGGTGCGGAAATGCAGTAATTGGCTTGCTCAAGCAGAGAATCCGCCAGTTCTTTTGTGGAAGAACTGATACTATTGGCCAATTGTTCATATCCTCTTAGATTCAGTTGGGATATGGTCTTTTCGATAGCCGGGATGAATTTCATTCCTGGACCCAGGTTCAAATCAAATCTTTTGTAATAGACAAGAAGCTCATTCCAATCTTTGTACCGTGAAGGTTTGATGATATTTACATTGTCTATACCATGTTGTTTAAGATACTCGCCGGAGGAAAATGCATCTTCTTTGAAGGTCTGTGTGTTTCCATCCGGGAAACTTAAATAGATGGTCTTATATGTGTCTCCAGTGTTGGTCCTTGCAAAAGCTTTACATTCCTCACCTTTGAGATAATATGCTGTGGTGATGTCAAAACCATTACCGCTGGCATCATTGTCATAGCAACAATTCCACTTTACCTTATCAGATGGGAATATACGGCTTATATTCTCTATTTGGGATTTGGTGACATATCCCCCCGTGCTTATGAATGCGCATGTGGTTTCTTTAGTATAATGGTTTATTTCGTAGAAACTCATTGCGTCAATAGCGGATTCAAAGAGATATATGTCTGTAACCTTGTCAAAAGGAACAAAATTGGCCATCCAACAGCTTTGTGCCTTGTCACCACCCGTGGCAAAGGCTTTATAATTGGTATTGGTCTCTGCAAAATAGTTCCTCATTTCAAAGTTAAGGATTTCCATCTGGGAGGGTTTGCGGAATGGAAAGCCGATATGATTGTTTTTTCCTACCTGGTAGATGAACAGTCTATTGGCGAAATCCTCCACAGTCTGTGGAGAGAGCTTCCTTTGGACGGTCAAATATGGATTATCCTTTTTGATAGGACGAGGATTCCAATAATTCAAATTGGATTCAATATCATTTGGATTCAGTCCCAGCAGAGGATTGTTTACCGTTTCGGTATCTTCATTGGTGATCTGTTGAGTAGGCATTGGTACACCATCAATGACGAAGAGAGGCTGGGTTCCTCCTGTGACGGAGTTGACACCTCTGATTCTGAAAGTCATTCCGCTTGACAATGAACCGTCTGTGGGGATAATCTGTACTCCGCTGATTTTGCCTTGTAGTGCTTGCAACGTCTGCGTAGAACTACTGTTTACAATATCTTTTATATTCACAGAAGCAACGGCGGTTGCAATATCACTTTTTCGCTGGCTACCATAGCCTACAACAACCACATCATCCATCTCTGTGACTGAAGGGTCTAGAATGATATCAAATCTTCGGTTCTTTCCGATAGTGATAGTTTTGGGCTTATATCCCAGATAACTGATGACCAGTTTTTCAGAAGGAAGTACTTTTATCGTGAACTTTCCTTCTAAATCGGTGATTACTGCATTGGTGGTACCTTCGATATTTATCGTGGCACCGATAAGAGGTTCACTCTTCTCATCCAACACTTGCCCTGAAATAGTTACTTGCTGTGCTAATGCTACAGTGAAATGTAGTATTAGAAACAATGTGCTTAATAGTACTTTTCTCTTCATAGTGCAGATATTAAAGTTTATAATAAGGATTAATACAATTAGATTTAAAATGGTAGTGCAAATAAAGCGAATTATAATATCCATGTTTTGACCTATTGTACTTTTCTCTTGACCAAATTACAGACTTTTTCTTCAAAGGTAATCGCTTTCTATTAATTTCATTTATCACCGCGTAAAATTATTCGATTGGACTTTTTATAGTGAGTATTATCATGGGGAGTATTAAAAAAGATTGGATATGAAAAATAGTATGTTAAATCATTCTGTTTTCTCAAATATGCAGTGGGGTGTGAGCGCAAGGAAAAATATCTGTAGAAATTGATAATAATGTATTTTATTCAAACTTTCCATTTATCCAAACTCTATCAGTTATCTGCACTTAAATCAGGCTTTGATATTTCAAGAGTTTGGATAAATGATTAAGGATTCAGTCTGCATTAATACCGAACATAGCAGTCAGTGAACGATTGATACCTTACGTTCGCATCGTGCGAAGTCTATTCCTTTCCACACGGTTTTGCGTCCGGCTGAAGATGCACACTCGGCTTGCGCCTTGTTCCTTTGCTGTTTCTTTATACTTGAAGTTCTACAATTCGTTTCACAAAGAATTACCCTGTGGAAGTCTGCCCGCTTTCGCGTAGGGTGACGTTGAAACCTTTATCCAGGGCATTACACCATGGCATTCGCTTTCTCCACAATCCTTTACCCGCACCTCATTCGGCCGCTCTTACAATTGGCCACCCATCGGTTATTGGCTGACGGGAGAGATACGGGCTTACCAAGTTTCGCACAAATAACTGACGACCGACTTAGACTCCGCCTATCCACCAGCAGTGCGACATCCGTGTAGCACGATGTAACAGCGTACTATCCTGACTGCTTGCCTTTTGGAATGGCCCATAAATATCCGTGAGCTAATTCATAGTCACGATGGTACGGCGATTCACTTAGGTTACTCATATCAGTCAGCTTTGACATTCTTCGCCTATGATGCTTAGGTTGGAACGTCGTTGTCAAGAGGGCTTCGCACCCGACCGTTGCCAGTCACGTACGCCTCTTCAGGCTACTATTGATGGAACAATAGGTTCAGACACGATGCTGAACAATTACTTGTGTGACCTCTTGGCGCACATTACACTACTAAGGTAATGCTTTTATAGGAGAAGTCACATCTGTAAAAAACTTATTATCATGCAATTATCTTACTTTATCTTAGGCTAAAAGCCCTTATTCAAGGTGTCTGTATCCTATCATCCGCTACCGCTCGGTATCGGATTCCTCCAGACCGATGGCATGGCATATCTCCTCCACCAGTTCAGGAAGGCCGGAGTCTTTCTCCTGACGGGGATCGGGTGGAAACAGCGTGGAACGAAAGACACCCTTACAGACAGGGTCCGCCTCCTTGTTGTAGCGGAGGGTGTTCGGAATGTGTGAGGACAGCAGCCGCAGCCCCATCCTGTGGATGACCCGGTTCCAGGCATCATACAAATTCTTCCGTCCCCTTCTATCCACCATGTTCCAGAACAGCCGGATTCCTTTCAAGTTGCAGTTCCCCTTGGCGATCAGCTCCTCTTCCAGCACCTTGGTAAACTGCAGGGAACTCTGCATGACGATATTGTCCGCCTTGAGCGGGACAAAGATATAGTCCATCGCGGCAACGGTATGAACCACCCCCTCGCTGCGGAGCGTTCCGGGAAGGTCGAAGAGCACGATATCGAAAGTCTCCCCTTTTTCGTCCATATAACGCCGCAGGTCTTCCACCCCCTTTTCCGGGTCGCTTTTGATGACCGGATAGGCAGGCTTACGGATTCTTTCGTACTGCCGGTACAGGTTCACCTTCAGGTCATCATTTTTCATGACATTCTCCATGTCCCTCTCACGCATCAGGGCGATGCTGTGCTGCGGGGAGTCACAGTCCACAACCGCCACACGCACGTCTTTGCGGTAATGCAGGACACTGGCCAGCAGTACCGTAAAGACGGATTTTCCCACGCCACCCTTCTGGCTGGCGATGGCAACCAACAACTCTTTTTCTTTTTTCATCATACTTCTTTTTCATTAAAAGTTAAACACTATTGTTTCAGAAACAAAAATAATGCTCCCATCGGGGGAGATCCCCTGTCATGGGGGACGAGCCTTTATGACCGGGCCGGGCAGGGACTCCTCCAGAATCATGTCCGTCGTTTCCCTGTATTCTTCCAGATGCCGCGAGACAAGGTGGTTGATGAACCCCTCCAGAGTGACCTTTCCGTTTCTCGAGGCTCCCGCCAGGATGGACAGTTTCCGGTGCAGGGCGGCGGGAATATGCAGCGACCGACGCTGCACGCCCGCAATGCCATGCAGGTATTCCTCCCCGTAGACGGACGGTTGCATGGGGCCATTTTTCCTTGCGGGACGTATAATGTCGTTACCGGACGTTCCACGTCTCTTCCGGGGACAGGCAGGCGCTTCCCCCATGATCTCACGGATGCGGTCCGCGTCCATCCCGCCAAGACCAATCCGCTCTTTTACGTTCTTTCCTGTCATGATATGCCTTCTTGGACAATGACAACGTTTTATCGGCGAGGTGTTCCTCCCGGCTGTCCGTCCTCATCCCAGGGACGGTAGACCTCACCGAGCAGGGAGGCGATGTCCTCCCTGTGTTCCTCCATATGGAGTTCCAACAACCGGATGATAAAACCGGAGATGCTGCCGCAGCCGGCGGCCCTGACCAGCATGGCGATCCGGCGGTGCAGTCTCCCATCAATGTAGGCGGTCTTCCACTCAGCGGCTCTGGGAGCGGGAACCAGAAACCTCCTCTTGTATTCCTCCGGACCTGTCACTTTCCCTGCCCGGACCTGACTTCCATGACTTGGTATCTCCACCACTGGTTCCAGGGATGGGGAAACGGGAGCTGACAGAAGGTTCCCCGTGAGTCCGACCCTCTCGAGAACGATATCGGAAAGCCGGTTCTTTTCCTTTTCTGAATCCATATTTTAAAATCTTAAATTATTAAATTACACAACTGGTATTGTCTCGGAATACAAAATAAAGGAAGAAGAGAACAGGATGAAACCACCTGTCACTTATAGTCATCCAAAGTCAGTTATTGTCATGATACACATGACGGGGGGGACGGAGATGCCGTTCCGTTCGGACGGTTCTTCCTATGCGGAGGCGACATCAGAGGCCCGTAGTGGTGTGGAAAAGCGAGCGGGATTCCGTTTCCTTGTCCACCGTTCCTTTTTAATCCTTATGGGCAGGCGTGAGAGCGCGCATCCGTCCGGATACGGATTCTTAAATTATCGGTCTATGGGAGTGTAAAAGTATTAATCCGTTAATGGAGAATTATGAAGGAAGACCATAAGGTGTACACGGCTACATTCTCCATTTGCAGAAGTGTAGAAGTAGTAATCCATTAATGAAGATAATGCAGAAAAACCATAAACCATATACGGCTCACTGCCGCTCTCCATTTGTAGATGTGTAGAAGTAACAATCCATTAATGGACAATAGGGCATGTAAAGGGCAGATTTCCCGTATATTCGCCTCCTTATTCCCGAATTATGGACGTAAGTCATATGATTATGGAGAGATATCCACCCTTTTATGGGGAGAGCAGCCGGCAAACACCTGATGGAAATGCCTCGTAAATCACAGGAGAATAGCCATACAATGGGCTAATACACAATAATTATTGGATAAATGTGGTCCGCTCCTGCGGACAGCAAGTTGTGTTTTCGTTTAACGAAAACAGGACGGTTTAACGGAGAATACACCGATAAACCGTTACTTATTTCAAGCTCCAGCGTCGCTTTTTACATATCTAATTATAATTCATTTGAAATCACAAAACAGATTGAACCGAATGTGGTTAGTTTGTCTGTTTATTTCATGTCCGAATCATTAGTATGCTATGTTGCAAAGTTCGTATTCATTATGAAAAAATCCGCTTACGAGAACAAGATATTCAGGTAATTTGCCATCCTTTCCCCAAAGAAGTTCGATGTTAAAAAGTTCAGAAAGCGTTTTGGCTATGTCAAATCCGAAGGCTTCGAGTGACGGACGCACTTTTTCCGGGTGTCGGCATGGTGTGCCGCAGTTACGCGTACACTCGTTATCTGAGCAGTGAAGACATTTACCTATATAGGCAAATGAACGCCCTCCATATTTCCGTTCCATATCCAATAATTCGCTCTCGATTCGTATCCGTTCCGGTAAAATGAGTTTTTGTGTATATTCAATCGGAATATCTTTGTCTTCAGGGATTATCTTCGTTGCCATAAGATGTGCATACTTGTATTGTCGGAGAAACGATTCCGTATCAAAATCAAATGGAGGACACCCCCAACTTTTACCGTAATTGGTACATTGTTTGCAAAGTTCAAGAAAATGTGGTTCGTCACGGAATTCGGCGATGTATCCTTCAACAGTGATGTCTGAAGTAAAATTTTCTACAGTGTATATACTCATTGTTTCAAAATCATTGTACCGCATAAGGAGTCGAAACGGATGTTTTCATTTTGGAAAAGTCTGTCAATGTATCCGCTTTTCTGCATTTCAGACGCGGTCAAGCAACTTAAATTCGGGGTATCTAACAATGCTATCGAATCGCACATGGACAACGCGATGTCAAGTTCATGTGTCGAGAACATGATACATTTTTTCTCGTCGTGGACAAGCCTACGAAGCAACGCCACAAGTTCGTAGCGATTAGGCATGTCAAGAAAGGAAGTCGGTTCATCAAGGAGAATGATAGGAGTATCCTGTGCCAATGCACGAGCAATCATCACACGCTGGCATTCGCCATCCGACATTTTATCCATCGTGCGGTTTGCATAAGCCTCCATTCCCACCGAAATGAGCGATTGCATGACTATCTCCTTATCTGTTTCTTGCATCCTACCTATCCAGTTGGTATAAGGAGCACGGCCTATGGCTACGACATCCTTGCACCGCAGGTTGGCGATGCGCGTGCGCTCGGTCGTGACGACAGCCAGCGTTTTTGCCATATCTTCGGTTTTCATGCAGGCGATGTCGTGCCCGTCGAGAATGATTTTTCCGGAATAACACCGGTTCAGACCGGCTATGGCGCGGAGCAACGTCGATTTTCCTGTCCCGTTTCTTCCGATAAGGGCTGTCAGTTGACCTTTTTTTATCGTGGCATTTACCTCGTGGAGCAACGAGTTTTCTTTGTAACCTATGGAAAAATGCTGTAATTCTATCATGCGGTGATGGATTTGTTGCGTAAAACCACCCATACGACGATTGGGATTCCCAATAGAGCTGTAATGGCGTTGATCGGCAAGGTGAATATTTTAGAAATGATGTCGCAAAGAAGCAATATCGATGCTCCCGAAAGAATTGTTCCGGGCAGAAGGACATGATGATCGCTATTTTGGAAAAGCATTCTTGTGACATGAGGCATAGCGAGACCTATGAAACCTATCGGACCGCAAAAAGCGGTTATCGTTCCGGCGAGCAGCGTTGTCGAGAGAAACAACAGGCTGCGTGAACGCCGAATATTCAGTCCCATTGTTACGGCATATTCCTCTCCGAACAGCAGGAGGTTAAGCGGTTTGATGGTCAGTACAGCCAACAGCAGTCCGGCAAACACCGATGGAACAAGAATCAGAAGTTGTCCGGAGGTGACGTCACCCAAAGCCCCCATCGTCCAAATGACAAAGGCTTTCAGCGATTCCTCTTTGCTGAGGTACTGCAATATCTGCACGACAGCACCTACGCCCGATGAGAACATCATGCCCAGAATCAGGATTACCATGATGTCTTTTATTCGCTGTCCGACGGCAGTTATCACGAGCAACACGACAGCCGCACCCACCCACGCTGCTCCGGCAATGCCTATTGATGAACCGATCCCGGCAAGTACCACAAGTGCCACACCGAGACTTGCACCGGAACTGATGCCAAGGACATAGGGACCGGCAAGAGGATTACGGAAGAGGGTCTGCATCTGAAGACCGCTGACCGATAAGGCAGCCCCGGCCAACAGTGCCACTATAGCTTTTATGAGGCGTATGTTGAGTACGATTTTTTCCGTGGCACGGGAACAATTTCCCCCGGTCAGTGCTGCCCATACATCGCGGATCGGAATGTTGACAGCTCCCACGGCCAAGTCCAGTAAAAAAAGACCGACCGTGAGCGTAATCAATATGGAGAATAATATAGTCGAACGGGAACGCATCTATTTCAGTTGCTTGTAATACACACACTCTTCCTGCACCAGTTCAGGATGGAATATCTTCACGAGGTCGCGGAGCACGATGTCAGGATTCACGACGGCAGACTCGTAATAGTCGTTACCCCCGGCTGTGTTGGTACGGGCGTTGTTGTTATACACCTCTCCATTTTTGAAACATCGGGTATCGGTGAATTTCGGACATGATGCCTTCAAGTCGTCAAGGGAGTTCGCCATTCCCACGTTCAACCACATGTCCGCATCCGACGCGAGCAGATATGCTTCTTCTAAGTCAATGGGGATAGAAGCGTTTCCCGTGTTCTTCTGGTAGATATAGCGGCCTCCCGCATCAGTAATCAAGCGGGCTACATAACTTTGGGTTGAAGGCATGAACCACGAGTCGCCATAGGGAACATTAAGCATAACCGAAGGAGTGCCGAGGGTACTGTCGGCCACTTTCTTTTTCAAGGCGTTGTATCTGACCGGGATTGCGGCAAAGGCTTTTTCACCCTTCTCACGTTTTCCTGTGACTTCTGAAAGCACTACCATCCATTCGGCCTTGCCGAGAGGCGACTCTTCAAGATAATCGCCGACATACATGAACGGTATGTCGAGTTCTTCGAGTTTGCTTTCCATTGCGCTTGCGCCGTTCACCCCATAGAGCAGAACGAGGTCGGGATCGAGCGAGAGCAGCAACTCGTAGTTGATGTTCCCTTCATAGCCGACATCGCCAATACTGTCGCGGCGGGCTTGGATGTCTGGGTTGGAAATGTAGTCGATTCCCGAAACGCCGGTTATACACCGGACTTCACCGATTGCGTCAAGCATGGCGATATGAGTGGAAGACATCGCCACGATACGTTTGGCGTCTCCTTTGAGTACCTGTCCTGCAAACCCTTCGGGAACCTCTTCACCGTTGCGGACGATAAACAGCCATGTGGTTACACTGTCCGCTCCCTGCCAGGGATTCCTGACGGTTATCAGTACGCTTTCCTTCCCGCCCGCCCCTTTGATGTCGAAGCCGGAGGCATATTCGGGAGCATAAAGCAGCAGGTTGAAATCATTGATTTTTGAGCTTTTGTTGTGGCAGCCTGTAAATGCCAGAGAAAGCAACAAAATCAGGCTTAAATTCTTTAATGCGTTCATATTGATGCAGATTATCGTTTACTATTTTTGTTTTTTCCGAACTTGGGTGTTATGCCGATGAATATCTCGAAATTGATGCCCGGCATGGGACGGGACAATACGGAAAGGTATTCTTCATCGAACAGGTTGTTGATGCTGCCCTTTAGCGACAGATCGGCCCATCGGAAAGAGAGCTGTTTTTCCAGTGTCACGTTATTCATGAAGTAAGGGGGCAGATAGCCCGTCAGGGTATAGTCATTACTCGACATGGTATAACGCTGGCTGTAATAACACCATTTGTAAAGCAGGCTCCATGTCCGCCATGACAGACGTCCGGTCACCGTTGCGGAAAACTCCGGCACGTATGGCAACTGTTTGCCGACGGATTGGTCTGCCGGACTCATCGGTTCGCTCTCGTTGATCGAGGGAGTCCACGAGAAAGTTCCGTTCATATCCAGTTTCCAGTCCTTTCCGAGCATTATATCAAGGTGGGCGTTGGTCTCTGCCCCGTAAGCATGTACCTTTTTGAGGTTTCTGGGGGAGAAGAATCCCTTGGTTGTGGGTAGCCAGATGATCCAGTCGTCGATGTGCGAATCGAACCAGTTGATACCACCGCTCAAAGCATATACATTTTCTTTCCCCACCGAGAACGACAACCCCACGTCGTATGTGAAGCCGTGCTCGCTTTTCAGGTCGGGATTACCGCCCGGCAGAAAATAGAGGTCGTTCAGCGTGGGAAAACGGTAGTTCCGGGAGATGGATGCTTTCGCCACGATATTGCCTTTTTTCGACAGTACCCCGTCGATGAAGAAAGCCGGGATAACCGGGGCCCATTCCGTACCGAACATATCCTCGCGAAGGACAAGCGAGGCGGCAAAACGATCGACAGGCCGCCATTTCGCAGAAACGGAACCGGAAAACTCGACACGTCCCTTGTCATACCCGACAACAGCCTTGTTACCTTCCTGCGAGATGATATTTTTGTCCGCGCTTTCCACCAAATGCTGGTGTACGGAAACACCGGCCGTGAACAGCCATTTCTCTGAAGGAGCATAATCCCCGTCCGCACTTCCGTAGAACGTGTTAATCTTACTGCGTGAGCGGGTCATCGAAGCCATTTCGCCGTTTCCCTTGTCCCGCTTGTAATCATAGGCCATCCATGTGTGTATATAGCCGCCTTTTACACCGACCTTCCATTTCTCCCGCACGCGATCCCACGAGAGGACGCCGCGAAACGTCTGCTCCCTTTGGCGGTTCTCGAAGTCCATGTCGTTCCCGTAATCCGTGCTGAGCATCGCCAGTTCCCGGTTGGAATTGATATACCAGGCGTTTAGCCCGAACTTGTCGCCTTCGCCCGTGTTATAATAAATTTCCTGCAAGACGTGCAGATCCTTATAAGCCCCGCTGCGGTTGCGTTCCGTCGGGTAATAGGAACCGATGATGTTCTTGTCCTCGTCATAGATGTTTTCCTTCTTGTCCCGGTTTCGGTATTTGTAGTCGTTGGGGGAAGAGGAATACACCACACGGGTGGAGGACTGCCAGTGTTTGTCACCGTAGGTCAGGCGGAGAAACTCGTCGAACGTGCTGAACGACCCCACTCCCTGCACGTACTGCAACCCGAACCCTTCATGGTTGGCCGGAGAAGTGGAGAGCCTGACCAGACCACCCAAGCCGCCGCCCGTTTCGTTTACCGATGACGTTCCGTGCAGCAGCGAGGCATCATCGATAAAGTAAGAAGGGATGGTGGAAAAATCCGTCATGCCCAGCATCGGGTTGTTAATGCGCATACCATTCCACGTCACTTGGGTATGCGAGGGAGAGGTACCCCGGAAAGCCACGGTGGATAACGTGGCGCGTCCGTAGTTCTTGACAAAAACGGATGAGTTGAATGTCAGCACATCGGCCATAGACAAGGCGATGTTCTCTTTCATGGCGATGGAATCGAAACGGGTTCGTTGCACGCCTATATCCTTCATAGGTCGTTTGCCCACCACCGTAACCTCCGGAATACGTAGTACCCTTTTGGTAATGCTGACGGAATTTTTCTGCTGGGCGGCAAGCAGAAAGGGCAGGCTTACCCCCACGAACAATAGAATAAGATGTCTTTTCATTTTTGTCCTCCTTCCTCGTTATTTCCAGCAGAAAGCTCCCGGAATGATTCCCACGTAAAATTCATCGATCAGCTTGCCTTGCGGCGAATAGCGATACACGATACCTTGTTGCTGGTAATCAATAGCGTCGGCCACATATACCTCCCCGTTGTTGGGATTGACCGTAAGGCCGTAGTATTTGGTGTCCCGAAACTCCAGAAAAGGCCGGACGGGAACACGGTCGGCTTCCACCGGCATTCGCCAAATATCGTTGTTGATCCAGTAAAGTGTATCCCGTGTACCGTTGAGCTGGACTTCCGAAGGCCAGTCGCCCAGCTTAAACTTGAACTGTTTCTCTACGGTGAAAGTCTCGGCGTCTATACGATAGAGAGACGGTGCCTCGTAACCGTATGGGCTGCCCTCGTAACCGCCATCCGTGATGGTCCACATCTTGTTGTATTTGTCCATGACCAGCGAAGTAGGTTGTATGCCGATGGTCAGTTCGTCCACGACCTTGTCCGTCTCCGTGTCGATTTTCAGGATGCGGTTCTGGTACGACCAGCAGTTCACATAGACGTACTTGCCGTATTGTACCATTTGTTCGGTGGAACCCGATTCCATGTCCATGTCTGGACATTCGATATAGCCGGTAATCTCGTATGTCTTGGGGTTGATGATGAAGATACGGTAGTCCCATATCTGCGTCACATAGGCTTTCTCATCCGACAGAAAATGGATATACCGGGGTGAGGTGAAACCTGTGATACGGCCCACTTCCTTGAAAGTATTGATGTCGATGGCGAAAATCACATGCGAGTTGTTCACCACGATCCAGCCTATACCGTCCCGGATAACCATAGACTGGGCCACATCGCCCAACTTGAACCCGTTGGCACGGTAAAACACTTCATTCTCCACTTCGCACGTGGCGGGATCGTAGTAGGAAAGCGTGGCATTGCTGTACTGGAAATTCCCCTCGTTGGTAATGAAAAGACCAGAGGCCGATACAGAGAAATCTTCCATCTCTCCGTAATCCCATTTCATGCAACTGCCGAAAACTGGCAGGCAGAAAAGAAAAAGGCAAATCCGTTGTATTGTTCTGCTCATTGTCATTCGGATAAAAAAGAGTACCCGAATCATTACGGGTACTCTGGTTAAGGTATAAGGTTTAATCCTGCTGCGTATATTGTTTGTCCTTCATATTTTGGAAGGTTGGGTTATACCCACATTTCGTCACGCTCCAACTTTCCCCCGTAATCATTCCGTTTTCTATAAACTTGCCGAAGAAAGTGTAGTCGGTAAATTTCGTCAAACCGTCAAAAACAACCCCATGCAAGGTCTCCAACTTCTCCATGGAAAGTGTTTCCTGAGAAAGAGAAGTCGCACTTTTTATCTGTAGCGTACCATCTATAGTCTGTAATTTATCACAAGTAATGCCTGTTGCTTTATTAACGAACAACCCTTCACCTCCTACGTGAAGCAATTCCGGAATATCCAGCGATTTACTTTGTAAAGATATTGCTAACGAACCCTCTCCCTCTTTATAATATACAGGAGAAGCTGAACAACAAACTTTGGATAGTAAGGGCAAGTTACAACTGGTAAAATTTCCAGATAAATAGAACTGTCCTCCCACTTCTTTCAAGACTGGCATTGTGATTGAAGCAAACATGGGTATTTGGATATATCCATATCCATCTATGATTTCCAAGTCGGGAAATTTGGCATTGCTTCGCATTTGGCCTGTCACATTTAGATTTCCATATACATGTTGAATTGTCGATATGGTATAATCGGTATTGTTGGTGGTTGGCTTACAAGTGAAGTCTTTGATATTCTTGAACGTGATTTCAGGGAACTTATTATTCGTGAGACTGGTGATGACAAAATTTACATTTGACAAATCTTCGGCTGTTTCAATTTTGGAGAGCTGCACCTTGTTTATAATTTCAATCTGGGGCGCTGTTTCTCCGAAGGTTTCAAATCGGGCGTTCGGCAACAGCAGTGTTCCGCTCACATCTTCAAGATAATCCAGCGTGATGCTTCCAAGTGTGGTGATCTTGCTCCAGTCGGGAAGTTGTTTGAGTGCCGTGAAATTCTTTATCTTTATCTGTCCCTTTATCGTTGTCAGTTTGTCCATTCCACCGAAAGCCTGAAGCACGTCATTTCGTTGGGGAACAAAACTACCGGTAGGAGGAGCTTCCATATTGGCTTCCATAATAATACTTCCGTTTACTGTTTCGATTTCCGGAAGGTTGATGGTTTCCAACATCACGGGGACGGTATGGAAATCAAGGCCACCGGTCTCTTTCAGCTTAAGGAAGCTCATGGAAGTCAGCTTGGCAAGATTGTTTACGGACAAGACCCCTCCGACACTTGTCAGTTCCGGTATTTCCAAAGACGCAATCGAACCGGCTGCTGTGTTCTCTTCATTGAGTCCTTGAAGATTCAGATCCTGACCTACAGTAGTCAGAACCGGAAACTCAAAACTCTGTAACGACGACGCATTGAACATCACGCTTCCTTCAATAGTTGCCAGTTTCTCGAATAGGACATACGTCACTTGGTCGTTATATACCGATATGTCTCCGGAGAGCGTTTCCAATGCTTTCATGGAAATCATGTGAAGTTCCGTAGCTTTCGAGGCGACATCGGTCGAACCTACCTGTAAACCTCCGGCAGAAACGATATTATCCAACCCTGTCAAGTCTGCACCGTTGTAACTGTTACGAATGACAATGTTGCCAGTAACCTCTTTCAAAGATGCCAATGCAGATATGTCAGTGATTTTTTCTGCCTCTTCCGCATCAGAGCCGATAATCAGGTTCCCTTTGACAACGGTTGTTTTGGTTGCGGCAAAAGAAGCTACCTCCTCGGTGGTCTTCAACTCCACATCTCCATCAGATTCTATCTCGCTTTTCACGACCTTATAGGTATATTCGCGGGCATCTCCGTTATAGGATGTCACCCGGAAGGTTCGTTCGTTATCCCAGTCCGTTACCGTTTCAGGATCAGGTATGATTGTTGCAGAAGTTGTGTACTTGAATTCCACTTCGGCGTTGTTCAGCGATACCGTATAGGGAACGGTTATTGTTACTGTATTGTCCGTAATGTCGGCCGTGTACGATTTCCCGTCCACGGTCATCACGACCGATGTGATGAAATTTTCATCTGCATCTTCAGGTATAATTTCATCGTTTTTGTCACACGCTCCCAAAAAGAACAAGGATAGGAGCATGGGAAGAAAATAAATTTTCATACTTGTAATTTTTATTATTTGGTTAGATCCTCAAAAGAAAATACCTCCGTAGAAACTTCGCCCAGCCAGCCGCTTTTGGCCAGAACACCGCATTGTATTTTGATAAAGTCAATATATTGCAGATTGGCTTCCGTTCCATCGGCATGGATGGCATTGGAAATTTTGAAACCGTTCCTTTGTCCGCTTCCATCCACCGTACTGCCGCCTTCTATCTGGTCGTTTCCGAAATTATCCACGTACCCCCAGTCATAACTCTGATTATCCCAATAACCGGTTTGAGAATCTTGGGTGTTGCGGGCGGCCAGACAAGTGCCTGTCAGGGTATAACTGTTTTCCGAAATCCAAGCCGGATAATAATAGTCTTGTGTATGATAAGCGGACAGATAGTCTACCCAGCCGTTTCTACCGTCGGAACTGATCCATTGGACATCCATTTTTTTGCCTTCCGGACGGTAATAGGTCACTTCAAAATTCTGTATTGTTTCTTCCTTGCCTGCTTCAGATCCTTTCAGTTCGTACCACTCGTCATCCGGCAATCCGTTTCCGTTTATATCTTGCATGACCCATACGATACCCGGTTCGGAACTGCCGTCAAAGGCGTTCCCCTGAACACAGAAATCATATTGGTTACCCGAATTGGGAATACTGTGGTCGAAGCCGACGATGATATAACCCCCGAAAGAACCTAAAGAGACGTGCAGTTTGTCTTTCAAACGCTGTGTTGCCCATGCGACAGCCGCTTCAGGGGATGTTTCGTTGCCGGTCATACCGCCTATCGTGCTCGTCTCGTTGATAAATTGGCCGGGAGCTGGGGTATATTCATAGACTTTATTCCAGAGCTTGGAACTTCCCGAAGCCCGGAAGCCGTCTTGTTCCTTTTTGTCCACACAAACGACTTTTACGGTGGCAGTGACAGCCGTTTTCCCTTTGTCGATATTCCTGCTTATTTTTTCCGTCGGTGTGTCTTCCGACACAGTACAGGAGACGGTGTATTCTCCGGGTGCGGACGGCGTGAACTTGAACATGCGTTCCACTTCTCCTTCCATGACCTGACCGTCCACACTCCACTCAAAACGGGGATTGTCGAAATACTCCAACAACGGACGCAGGAAAACAGGACGGTCGGCAAAAGTGTACCTGTCCGTGGATGTTTGCAGGTAAGACGGGGTCGGGAATTTGACAACGTAGGGCATCGTTTCCACGACCTCTACGCTTACGTCTTTCGTTGTTGTCCCATCTATATTGGAAGCGTTGATTGTCACCGTATAAACACCGAGTTCTTTTTCATTGAAAGTATAAGTATTCTCGGTGGAAACGATTTTTCCTTCCCGTACCCATTCGATTTTGAACCCTTCGACATCCGAATGCTGAATATCGGGAGTAAATGTGTAATCGGTATTCCGGACGACTTTTAGCCCCTGCGAAGGTAGTGCCAGTGAGATGACCGGAGGGGTGAGTTCTTTCACTTCTACTTTCAGTTCCTCTTCGGCATAGCCTTCCGCATTGTCTACTCTTAGTTTGACATAAAAATCCCCGCATTCATTCCATGTACGTTGAAGAGACGGACCCGAAGAAACCAGCGTACCGTCTATCGTCCAAGCAAAAAGAGCATCTTCAACATTCTGGTATGTCGGGGCGATAGTCAATTCGTGATCGACCTTGACCGTGTAAATACCGGTCTCGCTGTCAAGTTCTATTATAGGTTGTCCTCCTACTTCTTCGGTAATGACTTCATCCTTGTTGCAGGAGGTGAACAGCATACAGGCAGAAATAATAAAATAGTGAAAACGATGCATGATGTGTGGATTTTAGAAAAATAACAGGGATACCCCCGACAGAAGGGATATCCTTGTATTCTTTTTATTGTATGGTGATATCATCAATACAGATATAAGCCGGAGTATTCAAACCGTATGCTCCCGAATCCGAACCCTCGAAGTTGAATTTCACACTTTGCACCCCTTCGGCATTGATTTCCCAATAATCCCATGTCGTGATAGGATCAACCTGTTGTTGGCCGTTACGATAATCGGCTAAAAGACGTTTGTAAGTGCGGATCAGACCGCCATTCGCATCATAACATTCCAGATTCACTTGGAAATACCCTTTCATCTCTTTCAGAGGAGTCGCTACCCCCGTAGAACCGAACTGATTACCATAAGTAATGACACCATAAGTGTATGAGGTGTTGCAGATCCACAGGCCGACCAATTTCCGGGGAACATTGAAATAAAATTCTGGTTTAGCCATCCATGCCTGATTGTAAGCATCCACATATCCGTAAACGACACCGAAATTGGAACCGCTGTGCCCGGCTTCCTTATTCTGTCCTTCCGCTTCCACCGCAGTGTTATAGACAGAACATTGGTTTAGATAAGAATACCACCAGTCTCCGGTATTTCCCGACTGATTGGAGCGGATGTTCCAGTTGGAAAGTGCGATGCCGCCGCTGGAATACTCTGTGCTTCCACCTACAGTATTAAACATTGAAAGGAAGAGATATTCTTCCGGAGTATTGTCGTAAATGGTGGTTACTTGAGGATACCCTTGGTACGAATAAAGATTTTCTCCGGCCGAGGTAGGTCCTGCTAACATGCCGGGATCGAAATCATCGAAAGTGATAGTTAAAGTACCGTCCGAATTTGTCACAGCACGGGTTTGCGAAGTTCCGGAATCAACCGGGTCCATCAAAAAGTCATCGTCCGAGCTACAGCCAGAGAACAAGGCGGTTGCGGTAAATAGACAGGCACCTGCCAGAAAGCGTAATTTTCTTTTCATAGGTCACTCATTTTAATGTAAAACATATTATTAACAAACACAAAAAATTCCCGTTCGTGCGGACTTACACGAACGGGAATATGTCTGTCTTCAAATATTGAATGGCCGATGAGCTATTCCTTATTTGATTACGACCCGTATATCCCGCAGGTGTAAATCTCATTCCGGTCATGGCAGGTCTTCTGACTCGTCCCGGTCATCGTGCCTTCCCGGTATTACACCAGTGGCAAAAGTTCGATGTCCGTTTTTGTGGACTCACAGCAGCGGGTACTGTCCCGGATTTTCACCGGGTTCCCTTTTCATTCGGAAGGCGTAAACCTCCCGAAACCATTTCCCGACTGCAAAATTATCTATATTACATATCAATTCCAAATAATTCATAATATTTATAATAAAACACACAAAGCATGACAACCGTACTGTTTTAATTAGAGCATTCAAGTTTACGACAAACGAAGACGGTAATTATCATACACAATATCCATAAACCAACAAAACAGCTTGCCATTTTCCATAACAATGCGTTCTGGAATAGATAACTGTTAGCTGCAATTATGCAAGCAAAAAAAGCAGACAGAATAATGACTATTAATATCATGCACCAGAAATTAATCCTATAAATTTATGGAAAACAAGTAAGGGAATGGAAGTTCCGTTGCCGCATGGATGCAGGTGAAGGACCTTCTCTTTTAACGTTGGATACGCCAATGCACGCCAACGGAAGACTCTGATATTATCTGTTTGGAAAGGATATAGGATGTGCGTTACTTTGTCGCATATTCAGAATCTTAAAAAGAATTTTAGTATGGAACTGACAATTATTGAAACAAGCGCGTATTAGGAGTTGAGAAAGCTGGTCAGCACGCTGGTCGTACAGATGGGCGACTTCCAGAAAAAGATTGCCCCGCCTGCGCCGGACAAGTGAATGGATGCGCAGGACGTATGTGATGGACTTATGCCCAAACACTTTCTGAAGAGTTTCCAGCAGCATCCCCTTGAGTATGGCCAGAACGGCAAATGCGTGGCGTCCGATGTGCGGGGTGACCTCGCCCCGGAGTTGCATTTCCTGCCTATGATTCCAAGACTGAGCCGCATGGCATTGTATTCACCTACCGGAAAGACACATTCGGGGAGTCTTTCTTTTCATCCGTACCCCTATATTTTTCAATCAGTTCAATAGCAATGGGCAATAATTTTACGACATACGCCACTCCCGTTTTTATACGGTTGCCCATCAGCCATGTACCGCCGTCGGAGTCGGTATGGATATTATCGTATGTTATGGCTTTCAAGTCCACATAGGAAAGACCCGTAAAACAGTAGAATATTTTAGTTTTATCTATTGATAAATAGATATTTAGAAGAAAAAGAAAGAACAATGGGTAACGATATAGAAACGAGCGAACTTCTTTAGTCTGCTGTGTTTTTCCATTGCTTCAAATAACTTTCTCACAAAAGTACGATTATTTTCTAATATATTTTCTCCTTTGGGAATAAAATATTAATTTGGCGAGATTGGACAACATTTGCTCATAGCAAAATGAGTAATTTTGTTGCAAATAACAGAAGCAATGAGAAATAGTACTGAAAACATATATCAGCAAAAGGTTAATCAGGTTATTGATTATATCAGTGCAAATCTGCATTTGCCTTTACAGTTGGATGTCATTGCCGATAAAATAAACGTATCTCAAAGGCAATTACTTCGTATTATGCGTTCTGCCCTAAATGAATCATTATATACTTATGTGGCAAGGCAACGTATTGAACGGGCTGTACTATATATGCAAACCGAAGAAATGAGCTTGACAACATTGTCATCAATGGTAGGATATGATAATCCACAGTCTTTTTCAAAAGCATTTAAGAAACAGTTTGGTATATCTCCTAAAGCATACATTAATGAGTTACAATCTCGATTAGAGGGCTACGTACAAAGTAGTGGAAATAGAAGTAGTCTTCAAGCCGAAATATGCTATTTTGAAGGATTGGAGTTGGTCTATATTCGCATATTTGGAAAGTATGGTGAAGCAGAGCCTTATGAAATAGCATGGAATAAATTGATGCTGTTTTTAAAAGACAATCAAGCCTTAACACTTGAAACTCGTTTTATCGGATTGAGTTTTGATGACCCAAACGTAACTAACTATAACCAATGCCGATTTTATGCTTGTGCATCGGTGAAAAAAAAGATTGTTCCAACTGGAGAGTTTGGAACAATTCGGTTGCAACAAGGTAAGTATGCGGTTTACACGTTAAAGGGGAGTTGTTCAGGGCTACAAGAGTTATATAACAATATTAGTGTGAATTTTGAACACACCATACGGCATGGGATGGCTTTTGAAGAATATATTAGTTATAGAACTGAAAATAGCAAAGAAAACATTACAAAAATTTATATGCCAATAAAATAGAACATTTATGGAGGACAAGTATTGCCAAAGTTGCGGAATGCCGCTACAAAATCAGGACGAGTTAGGAACAAACTCTGATGGAAGCAGAAATGAGGAATATTGCTGCTATTGTTTTAAGGACGGAGCATTTACGATGGATTGCACAATGGAGCAAATGATAGAGCATTGTGCGCAATTTGTAGATGAGTTTAACAAAGATTCTGAGGTAGTTTATACTAAAGAGGACGCTATTACAAATATGAAAATTTACTTTCCAACACTTAAACGTTGGAAAGTACAATAAAAAGATTATGCGATATATTGAAACAAAATCAATTCTATCGAAACTAAGGGAACAAGATACTTGGTTTGGCATTACTTATAACATGAATTTGTATAGGGGATGCCAACACGGGTGTATCTATTGTGATACACGAAGCGAATGTTACAGAGTTGGAGATATATCGCAAATATTAGTTAAGCAAAACGCTTTAGAATTACTGACAAAGGAATTACAAAGTAAACGTAAAAACAGAGCTACCATAGGTACAGGTTCTATGAATGACCCATATATGCCAATGGAAAGAGAACTGCAATTAACCCGGAATGCTCTACAAATTATTGCTTCATATAAATTCCCAGTCCATATAATAACCAAAAGTAATTTAGTAGAGCGTGATATAGATATTTTGCAGGAAATATCAAAAACGTATGCAGCCGTAAGTTTTACAATAACCAGTGCAACAGATTCGCTTGCAAAAAAAATTGAACCTAATGCACCACCCACATCGGAGCGTTATAATGCGATGAAAGTGTTAGCAGGCAAAGGTGTTTATACAGGAGTTACATTAATGCCTATATTACCTTTTATCAATGATACAATAGAAAATATAGAAACAATAATCAGACAAGCAAAGGATTCGGGTGTATCTTATATACTACCTATGTTTGGTGTGACACTCCGAAAAGGGTCACGAGAATATTTCTATATGGCATTAGACAATCAGTTCCCCACAATAAAAGCTAAATATCAATCAGCATTTGGTGAACGATATGATTGTTACAGTTACGATTATAAGAAACTGTCAGATGTATTCTATAACCTATGTATCAAATTGGGGATAGAAACTAAAATGAGATTTTACGAGCCTAAAATATATGAACAACCATCATTATTCTAAGTCATGGAAACAAAATACATTACACTTACAAAAGAAAATATAGATACAGAACATATCTGCTGTGCATTTTCCGATAAAAAATGTTTAAAAGGCTATGAAATGAAAAAAGCATGGCTAAAAAAAGAGTTTGATAATGGATATATTTTCAGACGATTAGATGCACGAGCAAAAGTTTTTATAGAATATGTCCCTGCTGAAAAGGCTTGGATTCCGGTTGATGCTTCCAATTATTTGATGATAAATTGCTTTTGGGTATCAGGACAATATAAGGGAAATGGGCACGCTAAAGCATTGCTTCAATCCGCTATTGAGGATGCAAAAACACAAGGTAAAAATGGTTTGGTTACGGTTGTTGGAACAAAAAAGTTTCACTTTATGAGTGATACAAAATGGTTACTTAAACAAGGATTCAATATTATTGAAAATTTGCCAAACGGATTTTCACTCTTAGGGCTGAAATTCGATAATAATGCACCGCCGCCATCTTTTAAGGAATGTGTAAAGAGTGGAGAGTGTGAAGAAAAGAATGGACTGGTTGTATATTACACAAATCGTTGTCCTTTTACAGATTACTATGTAAATGGTTCTCTCTGGGTGTTAGCACAAGAACATAATATTCCACTAAAAGTAATAAAGTTGGAAACAATGGAACAGGCACAAGCCGTACCTACTCCAGCCACTATATTTTCAGTTTTTTTTAATGGCAAATTTTTAACAACAGATATGAGCATATGCGTAGAATCCCGATTTACTAAGTTGTTGAAAATTGATTAAAAATAGATTCTCTATCAATTTGAAAAATGCATTTTTCATAATCAATTCATTTACTCTAAAAAGATTGCTTATGAATGATTTATTACAAACGAGGATATTTGGACTATTGTCTGAAACCTCACAGAAAGTAACTAACCAAGAAATGCAAAATGCCTATGGTGAATTTGTCGAACAAATAAGAATAGTGGGGGATGGAGAGGATTATTCAACTACTTACCGGATTCTTGTAGCTACCCGTATTGAGATAGCTTCACTTGAAACAGCATCTCTTTACGGGCAGGGGGAAAAATGCGCTTAAAAAGCGGTTCTTACAAAAGACACTGGCGATTATTAACGCAGAACAGGAACTACTAAATTTCAAAATCACACATCCCAAATCGTTTCCTTCGGCAACTCCATTGACATTTGAATCACCTTTATCGGTTATACCTAAGTTTCCTAATCTCGGAATCATGGGTATGACCGAAATTCTTTCAGCCCTGATGCTGTTGGGTGGCATCACCGACAACACAGGCAAGCATCCAACTATCATTGCTTTTTCGGATGTCTTTGAACAGGCTTTCGGATTTAGTTTTAACGGTATCTATGACCGTCAAAACGAACTATTCAAACGCAAATCATGTAATCTCACCAAAACATTGGATGCTTTAAAAGCCGTCCTTATTAAAGAATATAAGAAACGACAAGCGGAAGTACTGAAAAATAAAGATGAAAAAAGATGATTTTGCAACAGGTTGATAAATAATAATTTGCATTTATAATATAGAGGGGTCAATACCGGACTCCTCTATTTTTATTTCCTTATTCTTCCGTCCTTTGCTTCATCAATCGATTGGAAAACTTAATGTTCAACTAAAAAATGAAGCAAAATGTATATAGACAACGAAAACTTCGACAAGTGGATGGAACGACTATCTAAAAAACTCTCTGAAATCGGGCAAGACCTGAAATCGCTTATCAATACTGACAAGGTATTGGACGAAAATGATAAGATACTCGACAATCAGGATTTAGCTTTCCTGCTAAAAGTATCTTTCCGAACCCTGCAACGGTATCGGGTAAGTGGCAAACTCCCTTATTTCACGATAAGCCATAAGACCTATTACCGTGCAGCAGACATCCGGACATTTATTCAAGAAAATGCCGAAAGTAAGACCTATGAACGGTTCAAAAAGGAAAACCAACTCGATAAGCAAACCACTGCAAAACAAGACGGGTAATGTTACCGCCTGATGATGTGCCACCGCTCCCCATTTAGCAGAAACCGCCTCGCCTTGTGGCTCGGCTCGTTTCGCTAAATGAAGCAAGAGGGAACTGGACTTTGTCCTGTTCTCCCTCTTGCCCTGCGGGGCAAAGCCTTCGGCTTTAAGAGGTTACATTCGTAACCGTTTATAACAGTGATTATAAGTCGAAAACGTATTTCGCTTATAATCAACTGAATAGCCCTCACTTTCTTTATAAAAAAGTTATAATCATGGATAAGACCAATAATATACCCACACTTACCACCATCGGAATAGACCGACTAACGAGTAAGTTAATAGATAAGCTCTGTAAACGCTATTCGATGAAAAAAGGGGAAATAGTCCGGTTGGCATTTGTCTATATTGATAAAGCCTGTATCAACCCATCGGAATCACCGGAATCCGTAAAATCGGAACTGGCGAAAATTAACAAACGGCAGGACGATATTATCCGCTTCATCCGACACTACGAGGAGGAACAACTGAATCCCATGATACGAACCGCTAATTCTATTGCAGTTCGGTTTGATACCATTGGCAAGACATTGGAAACACTTATTCTTTCGTGGCTGGAATCCAGTCAGGGGAAACAAACAGCCGTACTACAAAAAGTAAGTGAGCAATTTGGCAAACATGCCGATATAATCAACCAACAAGGGAAGCAACTAAACGCACTCTATCAAATACACCAACGGGATTACAAGAAGCTACTTCAACTGATACAACTCTATTCGGAACTGTCCGCTTGTGGAGTAATGGATAGCAAACGGAAAGAGAACTTAAAAGCGGAAATCATTAATCTGATAAACACATAGAACCATGCACATAGATTTTGCCCCACCATCAAGCGGAACATACAACAATGCAGGAAGTAGCCGCCAATTAGCTTCATATATGGAGCATGAAGATTTGGAACGGATGGAAAAGGGTATCTATACCGATGGCTTTTTCAACCTGACGGATGATAATATCTACAAATCAAAGGTTATTAAGGATATAGATAATAATATCGGGCAACTGTTGAAAACGGATGCAAAGTTTTTTGCCATCCATGTCAGCCCATCGGAAAGTGAACTTCGGGCAATGGGGAATACTGAACAAGAGAAAGCCGAAGCAATGAAACGGTATATTCGGGAAGTCTTTATTCCTGAATACGCCAAGAACTTCAACAAAGGACTATCCGAAGCGGATATAAAGTTTTACGGGAAGATACATTTTGACCGTAGCCGTTCCGATAACGAACTGAATATGCACTGCCATTTGATTGTGAGCCGGAAAGACCAAGCTAATAAAAAGAAGCTATCTCCACTAACCAACCACAAGAACACCAAGAACGGAGTTATCAAAGGTGGTTTTGACCGTGTGAACCTGTTCCAACAGGCAGAGCAAGGATTTGATAAACTGTTCGGCTATAACCGCCAATTATCAGAATCCTTTGAGTATGCCAATACCATGAAGAACGGTTCTATTTCCGAACAGATTGAATTACAGGAACAAGATTTGAAAGAACCAAAACAACATTTTACTGGCGAAAATAAAAAAGAAGTATTCCAATCCGGTGAAAAAGAAAACATGATTTCTTGCAATATTGATAGCAAGCGAAATGAGTATCATTCTTTTAATCAGGGAGATAATAAGAGCGGCGATTCTCTGTTATCTATCTTTTCATTGGGAGATGGCAGCAGCTACGATGCAACATTAGCGGAAGAATTACAGGCACAGAAACGTAAGAAGAAAAAGAAGAAAGGAATAAGAAGATGATTGAATACGAAGAACTACGAGCCGACATAGACCGCTATCTGATGGAACGGTTCAAGTATCGAAAATCACTCGTTTGCCTGACGGTGGATAATATAATTGCCACCCGGAGAAACAGCCGGGTAGATTTGTATTTGCGTATCAGGAGGATTGAAAGTCGTTTTCCACCTGATTGCCTGATTATCGCCCGATTGGGTTTCATTAAAGAGCGGATAGGACATGGAACACACTTTCTTAGGTTCTTGACCGAAGTAGCCCGGAAATATGGTTTCAATTATATCGGCATTGAGTGTGCCAACATCAAAAGCAGTGCATTTGCCAAGAAGTTAGGCTTTTATTCCATAGATGGCGAAAATTACGCAATAGCGATAACCAATCTAATATCTTATTTTCAATGGAATAATCTTAGTTAATCCTTTCTTTCTCTGAACACAAAGGTATATTCCAAGAATAAAACGGCAACACCGAGCCGCAAGCGGTTTTTGTAAATTTCTTCCTTTTTCGTCCCGAAAAAGAGTAAATTTACAAAAAGTGTTGCCTTATTTATTCTTTCCATATAGTGAACGTGTATCAGAGAAAAAAAGGAAAAAATATATTGGTTTGGGAGTTGCTTATTCTGCCAGTTCATATTTACCCTCAATCCGTTCCGCAAGGTTAGTCATATCCTCATTGATTTTGGTACGGGTAACTTCCGCATAGATTTGAGTAGTCTTTATTGAAAGGTGTCCCATCATTTGGCTAAGGCTTTCTATTGGAACACCTTGCGTCAGGCAGACGGTCGTAGCAAACGAGAAACGACTCATATGGAACGTCAGCCGTTTGTCTATATCGGCAGCCTTAGCAATACGTTTCAGTTGCCAGTTCATAGAAACATGGTGCTGTAATTTGAAAACTTTCCCATCTGTTCCGGCAAACTCCGTATTTCTGTATCTTTCAAGAATACGTTTAGGAATATCCAACAGTGGGATATACGAAGTTGTTCCGGTCTTTTGCCTGTCAAGAATAATCCATTGGCTACCGTCTTCCATTTCCTGAATATTGGAATGTTTCAGATTTCGTAAATCAATGATTGAAATTCCTGTAAAGGTCGAAAAAATAAACATATCACGGGTAAAACGCCATGTGGCAAGTTTGAGCTTGGCTTGCATCATTCGTTGTATCTCGTCATTAGAGAGCCACGGACGTTTAGGAATTACCCGTTCAGGGACAAAATCAAAGAACGGGTTCTGACGTAGAACTCCTTTATTACAAGCCCTTACAACAACTTGACGAAATGGATTCATATTAGTTTTAACTGTTCGGGGTGTCATTTTCAAATCAATTTTCAGATAATGGAAATAGCTCTCTACAAATGGAGTATCAATCTTTCCAAAAGGCAAATCGGAAAGATTATACCTTTCTTGGAGGAACTCTTTCATGTGTCGGTAGGCATTGGTATATACCGGAAATGTACTTTCAGTTATCCGTATTCCGATACTTTTCCGTTTTTCATCGAGTAGTTCGGCAAATTCCTGCATCAAGGTATTACGGTTTACACCGATACCACGTAACGCATTTTTAAGAGCTTCGGCAGTAACGTAACCATTGTTATTCACCATATTGTTATAATGGGAAGATATTTCTTTATGAAGCTTTTCTATTTGCTTATTGATAGATATTAATTCCTTAGATTGTCCCTTTGCAGCCCCTATTTGATTATCCCAATTGTCGGGCATTATTTCCAATCCGGTGCTGAATGTGGTGTTCTTACCATCCACAGTGATACGCCCGACTATCGGGCAAGCTCCTGATTTCTTGGTTTTACTGGTGTTCGGGTAGAATAATATAGCGAAAGTACTTCTATTTGTTTTCATTGTTATATGGAATTTATTGTTCGACATAAGTGTATTTATCGGAGATACGGAGAGATAGCAATTTCATATCATTGCCTATCTTCTCATTATTGACACGTGCGTAGCGTTGGGTAGTCTGAATATTCTTGTGCCCCATCATCCGGCTGACACTTTCAATGGGTACGCCTTGCGAAAGGCATAATTCGGAAGCGAAAACATGCCGCCCGACATGGAAGCTTAGTTTGGTTGTGATATTGCAGAGTTTAGCGATAATTTTCAGCGCATAATTAATACGTCCCGGTCCTAACATGGGAAATACGTTTTCTCCTTTTGCCAGTCCTTTGTATTTCTCTATAATCTGTACGGGTATATCCAGCAATTTAACATTAAATGGTATTCCGGTTTTTTGTCTGTCGGTGGAAATCCACAGACTACCATCTTCTTCGGTAATAATTTCTTTCCAAGTAAGTTGTTTCAGGTCAATGTAAGGAAGCCCCGTAAAGGCTGCGAATACGAACATATCACGGATAAAGCATTGGCTTTTGGATTCTATCGGAGTGGATATAAGCCTTTGAAACTCTTCTTTTGTGAGTGAGCGTATTTTGAAATCGGGCTTCTTCAACTTGTAGCCAAAGAAAGGAGGATTGATAATCAATTTCCGATGCAGGGCGATACGCACGACTTTGAAAAGCACCAACATAGTACCGGAAACTGTTTCATCCGTCATTTTTCTTTCCACTCTTAAATGAAAATCGAACGCTTCGATAAAGGTCAGGTCTAACTGGTTCAGGGGTATATCCTGAACATTATACTTGACTTTCAGAAAACGTTTGACTTGTTTTCTGATGGTAACATATTTGTGGTAAGTGGCTTGGGAACGGTCTATTCCGATGCGTGTTTGGAAATCCTGCATCATTTCATCAAAGAGAGTAAGCAGTGTTTTTTGTGCGGTCGCAATCCCTTGAAATGCGTTCTTAACTTCTTGGGCTGTAACTGTTCCGGTTCGCTCTAAAATAGCCCTGTAATGCGTGTGTATGGAGAGATTAATTTTATTAATCTCTCTGTTGAGTTCAACGGCTACACGACTTTTTCCGGTAGCCCGACCGGATTTAACACTCCAAAGCCGTTCTTCGATTTTCAGTTTGGAACTGAATTGGGCGATAGAGTTGCCAATAATGATTTTTCCGATAACCGGATAAAGGGCATCGGGGTTTACTTCTGTTCTTTCTGTACTTCCTTCCCGTTTGAGGTAAAAGGACACTTTCAGTTCGTTGTTCATAACGCTCACATTTTAAGTTCGTAAAATTACTTTCTCTGTGAGTTATTTGAACAATGTAACAAGCAGACAAACAGTGTTATAACCAGACGTTCAAGGTCATTGGTTTGCTGTGTTTTTCTCTAATCTCAATGGGTAACGATTTAGAAACGGAAAGTTTGCTTAAATCTGCTTTTTCCTGCTATTTCACTATCGGACACCCAAAGACACTAAAAGACGTACATTTCTATATTTCAATCAATTACATCGCTTTTCTCTTTCTTGCTTCTACTGTAATAAGTCGGTGAAGCACATGAACAGGAACATGTCGCGCATGGCACGCTGGCGTTTGTATCTCGGTTCTATATGGATTATCCTTTGCAGTTCCTCTTCGGAAAGGAAAGAACGCCTCTTGTATTCGGGCATACACTCGAATGATGCGAACGGATGAACCCGTATCCAGCCTTTTTCCTGCGCGATATACATCAGCCACTTCAAGGTATTGACACGCCCGAAGACAGTGGAGTTTGCCAAAGCGCATGTACCGAGCATCCAGTTGTAGTAATCCTCGATGAATGATTTCTCAAGTTCTTCGATGACAATATCCTCTGCATTCTTCTTGCTTTTCATGAAAAGCAGGAGACTCTTGTAATCGGCAACCAGACCGCAGTAGGTGCTTTCGGCTTTCTCTATGCCGATTTTCTTTTTATACGGTTCCAGCTGTTCCCTGAAAAGGTTCATAAGGGTGTGGCATTCCTCTGAGAAGCCGACATAGCGGTTATAGACTTTCTTGGCTGTAACAAAACTGTCGTGGTCGCAGATGTACTGGTAGTGCCTGGTGATTTGCGCCTTGATATTGTCAAGCTCCTGATTGAGTGTACGGGCCTCCTCGGACTTGCCTTTGGCCCGGTTGGTTTTGACGTCCCACAAAGCGAGGGACACTTCTTTCTTACAACTGAAACCGGCTTGGGTTCCATTGATGGTGATACGGCCCATAATCGGTGTCTTTCCGTTTTTTACAGACTGTTTATTCTCAAAACACTTAGCTATACATGGTCTGCGATAAGCTAAGAGAGATTCCCCTTACACAAAAGCATGGCATCTCCTTGTCGTATCTCGCCTTTATACTTTTATGTATAGTAGTCTACCGGATCGAATGAACAAGACCTATCCCATACATAAACCAATTTAGACTGCTATGTTATTTTTGAGGAAGAAGATGGAATGAGACCAGATACCCTCTTTAAGGCTGACTGTAAGTCGATTAAATGTAGAAAAAGATTGCTTTTGTCACAAGTAAAGTGTATATTTGCATTGAAAGAATCGTTCTTTGACAGAGGCAAAAGAAAACAGAATATTGTAATTCGCTCGTTTCTAAATCGTTACCTGATATTAATTAAACAGAAATAACTGTTTAATTTTCAATTAGATAGAGATTGTATGATGTTTCGCCATGTATGTTGTAATCTTGCCTATGTTCAGCTTTTCACCGATGACTTTCATTCTGTCATTTATATGTTTGGTGAGATTCTTCTTTTTCTTCTCATGTTCCCAAGCATCATCACCGGCTTTCATAAAAGGAAATATATAAATACTCTTTCTCGGATTGTTCCCCCACTTTTCAATAATAGACTGCATTTCAGGAGTTATCGGTGCATAAATCCGTTTTGTGTCACGAGTTCTGTCTTTGGTCTTTTCACGAATAAACGAAATTTCTCCGTTTTGAATGTCAGAGAATTTTAGGTTTATCAAATCGGCAACGTTGATACCGTTACAGAAATAGATGAATAGCCATAAGTCACGATAAAACTCAGTGAACTTGTTACCGTCCGAATAATTGGCGATAGCTTTGAGTTGTTTCTTGTTGAGTGCTTTTTTCTTGCCTACACCTTCCTTTATCTGGTATTTGCCTCTCCCGAAAGGATAATCAGCCTCTCTAATCACTCCGGCAGATTTGGCAATATTCATGATAGCACGAATATTTCTCATATTGATAGCCAAAGTTGTCTGACTGACTGTTTTCAGGCAGAATTTTTCAAAATCACGCAGCCACTCAACTGTAATATCCCGAATTGGTACATTATTCCTTTTATACCGCTTAATCAGCGAGAGCGTACTTTGATAAAAAGTCTTGGAACCAAACTTGTTGTTTTCATCCAGTTCTTTTATCTTGGCTTCAAGCATTTCATTGATAGTACCGCCGATGTTTTTTCCAAGTCTTGTATTCAGACGGTCAAAAGAGAAAGTTCCGCGTTCGGCCAGATATTCCACATTCTTTAGAATACGGCTGAGTTCCTTCCCGATTTCTTCCTGAATATCTCTGCACTCTTTGGACTTGCCTTCAAGCGCTTCTTCAAGTTCTTCTTTTGAAGTCAAGCAGATACCGACTGAATAATACTTTGGTTTGCCCTGATAATACACTTTGATTTTTACCGGATAAGTACCTTCTTTATTAATGGTGCGAGTGTCGAGTACAACCGACACAACAACGCCGTTTTTAATGATTTTAATCATGATGTTTGAATTACTTGTAAACGGAATTGTTTACCGGTAATATATCCTCCAATTTTGGGAATTATAAGTTAAACGGGGCTTTCAAAAGGTATTTACAGGCATTTTTTAATAACGTTTGCAGTATTGTTTTGGAAATATTTTAAGGTAACATCGAATATATATATTCTGAAATTCAGTAGAATGTTTTGTATTTCAATAATAAAGAGATTACTTTTGCATAAACAACAAAGAGCATGAGAATAATAGCGAGAAGCAAAATCTTGATTCGCTTTATCGGTACTCATGCCGAATATGATGTAATTGACGCTAAAAATATATAGACGTATGGCAAAGATTCAAAATGAAACTGCTTATAAGGCAGCAATGGAGAGAATAGAAGAACTTCTGCCATTGGTTGATGACAATACGCCTTTGAATGACAAGAATCTGATAGAATTGGATTTGTTGTCAGAACTTGTTGCGGATTATGAAGATGAACACTATCCGATAAAATCACCTTCTTTAGTGGATGTGATAAAACTTCGTATGTATGAAATGGGATTGAATCAGGTGAAACTTTCAGAACTTCTTGAAGTAAGTCCTTCACGTGTCAGCGACTATCTTACGGGGCGTTGCGAGCCTACCCTTAAAGTAGCTCGTGAAATAAGCCGGAAACTCAATATTGATGCGAATATAGTGTTAGGTATCTGATATGAAATTGGGGCTAAAAACGACCATTTGCACGAAAATTGCACAAATCACCGGAAAACAGAAGAAATAACGTGATTACGGATGAAAAAGAAATATTATATTTGCCCTTGAAAAAGAGCCATTTAAGTAAGAGCGTGAAACGCAAAGAAATAGGAAGACATCGGTACAGCCCGGTTTCATAATCATGAGGTCCCCGGTTCAATCCCGGGTCCCGCTACAAAGAAGATTTAGACTGTTAGGAGGCTTCCACTCTTGGCGGTCTTTTTTGTTTTTAGTACTCGGTTTGCGCTATGGTTTGTTTTCAAATTATAGTAAAAAGGAAAATATGAATACAAACAGTTGATATATGGATAGTCCTCTTGCATTTTAAGCCACTAACTTTGTGTGCAAATATCAAGTGACTATTATGAAAAGACAACTGTTCACATTTTCCTTTCTGTGTCTGCTTGCACTAGGCACAAAAGCACAAGATACCCTAACCTTGGAGGACTGCCTCAAAATAGGTATCGAAAACAACTTGTCCTTGCAAAGCAAACGGAAGGAAATACAAAAAGGGAAATACGGCATCTCTGAGAATCGAGCCAAACTGCTGCCCCAAATCAATGGTTTTGCCAACTATAACGACAATATCGATCCACCCGTCTCCGTTACCGACGGTTCAGCGTATGGCAATCCCTACAATGTAACCCAAACCTTGCAATACAACGCCAACTTTGGATTACAGTTGCAGATACCACTTTATAACCAGACACTCTACACCACTCTATCCATAGCCAAAACCATGGATGAGATGAATCGCCTTTCTTATGGAAAGGCAAGAGAAGACCTCATCCTCCAAATTAGTCAAATGTACTATTTAGGACAGGTTACAGCTGAACAGATTATTTTGATAAAAGCCAATATCACTCGCCTGGAAGAGTTGAGAGATATCACTCAAGCCTTCTATGACAACGGCATGGCTATGGAAGTAGATGTGAAACGCGTCAACATCAACTTGGAGAACCTCAAGGTGCAGCACGACAACGCACAAGCCATGATGGAACAGCAGCTGAATCTACTTAAATACATTATCGACTATCCGGCGGAAGAAAGAATAGCACTGGTACCAGTGAATACAGAAACGATTACGCCCGCAGCACTCACCGGGCTGTCCGAAACACTATATGAACTCCAGCTGTTGCAATCACAAAAACAACTTGCTGAACAGCAAAAAACAATAATCAGCAACGGTTACATCCCCTCCTTGAACCTGACAGGAAGCTGGATGTTCTCCGCCTATACAGACAAAGCTTACCATTGGTTCCATTCCGGCCCTTCCAACCATTGGTATCGCTCCTATGGAGTGGGCCTCTCCTTACGCATTCCCATTTTCGACGGACTGGACAAACGCTACAAGATGCGCAAGGCAACCATTGACATAGAGAACATCAAACTCGCTCAAGAGAATACCCGAAAAAATCTTCAGACACAATATCTGAATGCTACCAATGACCTGATGAACAGCCAGCGTAACTTTAAGAAGCAGAAGGACAATTATCTGCTTGCTGAAGATGTATATACCGTTACCATGGACCGTTATCGGGAAGGAATCGCCTCAATGACCGAAGTGTTGCAGGACGAAATGCGGATGAGCGAAGCCCAAAACAACTATATCAGTGCCCACTACAATTACCGGATAACCAATCTGACTTTGCTGAAGCTGACGGGACAGCTGGAGACGTTGAGCCCCTCAATTCCTTAAAGAGGAAGATGAATAGAGTCCGTATTCAAGGACGGATATATATATAATAATGAGTAAACAATATAATATAGAAGATATGGAAACAAAAGAGAACAATAACACCGCAAGTACCCATCAAGAGAAAGCACGGAAATTGAAGAAGCTTCGCCGTTGGCAAATCGTTGTCAGCCTATTAGGAATAGCTATCCTTATCTGGGGAATAATTCAAGTGACCTGCCTCTTTTTGAACTACAAACGGACGGAAACCAGTAATGATGCACAGATTGAACAATACATATCTCCCGTCAATCTGCGCGCATCAGGATATATCAAGAAAATTTGTTTCACAGAACACCAAGAAGTACACAAAGGAGATACCTTACTTATATTGGACGACCGGGAATATAAAATCAGAGTCATGGAAGCTGAAGCTGCACTCAAGGATGCACAAGCCGGCGCCACAGTCATTGGTGCTACACTACAAACCACGCAAACTACAGCCTCTGTCTACGACGCCTCCATAGCAGAGATAGAAATCCGCCTTACCAAGCTGGAGAAAGACCGCCAGCGATACCAGAACTTGGTGAAGAGAAACGCTGCCACCCCCATTCAATTGGAACAGATAGAAACCGAATATGCAGCTACCCACAAGAAGTTGGAAGCTGTGAAACGACAACAGAAAGCTGCCTTGTCGGGTGTGAACGAAGTGTCACATCGCCGTGAAAATACAGAAGCTGCCATACAACGGGCAACAGCCGCACTCGAAATGGCACGGCTGAACCTCTCCTACACCGTAGTAGTAGCTCCTTGTGATGGGAAATTGGGACGGCGTACTCTTGAAGAAGGACAATTCATTACTGCCGGACAAACCATCACCTACATTCTGCCTGACACACAAAAGTGGATTATAGCCAACTACAAGGAAACCCAAATTGAGAATCTGCACTTGGGCCAAGAAGTAGTCATTACCGTTGATGCCATCAGCGGCAAAGAGTTCAAAGGGAAAATCACTGCTATCTCCGGAGCCACTGGTTCCAAGTATTCCCTAGTGCCCACGGATAATTCTGCCGGTAACTTCGTGAAGATACAACAACGCATCCCAGTCCGCATCGACTTTACCGATTTGTCTAAAGAAGACAACAGTAGCCTTGCCGCCGGTATGATGGTAATAGTCAAAGCGAAAACAAAAAAATAGGGATTAAGGATTAGAGGTTAGGGATTAAGGCAACCAACTCCTTAATCCTTACCCCCTAATCCTTAATCTTTAACCCTTAATCCCTAACCCCTTAACCCTTATCCCCATGCCCTCATACCCCAAGAACTATCCTTTCTACAACTGGGTACCCAAACCGGTAGGTATCATCATCCTATTCGTATTCTTTTTGCCGATACTGACTGTGGGCGGTACCTACTCGGTGGCAAGCACCGAAATGATAAGCGAACTCGGCATCATTTCCGAGCATATCCAGTTTGCCAACTTCGCCACTTCCATTGGCATGGCAGCATTCTGCCCTTTTCTGTATAGGCTGGTAGTCATACGCCGGCAGAAAATGATGTGCCTGGCAGGATTCTCCCTGATGTACATCTTCAGCTATATCTGTGCCAAGACAGACAGCGTTTTCCTGCTGGCACTATGCAGCATCTTTATGGGATTCCTACGAATGGTGCTGATGATGGTCAACCTCTTCACCCTCATAAAGTATGCAGGGCATATCGAGGCGTACGACAAAATTACACCCGGCAACGAGCCCACAACTGACGAAGGCTGGGACAAGCTGGACATCGAACGGAGTGCGGCACAACCCGCCATCTACCTATTCTTCATGGTACTGGGGCAATTGGGAACCTCGCTCACCGCCTGGCTCGCTTTTGAATATGAATGGCAGTACATACACTACTTTATGATGGGGCTACTATTACTTTGTATCCTCATCACCTTCATTACTATGCCTTATCATAAATATACCACCCGCCGTTTCCCCATCAACTTCAAGCAGTTCGGCAATGCCTCCATCTTCTGCATCACACTGGCCTGCATTACCTACGTGCTTACTTATGGCAAAGTGCTCGACTGGTACGATGACCCAACCATACAATGGGCCACAGTCTGCGCCATCATTGCTGGCGGCATATTTCTCTATATCGAGTCTACCCAGCGCAATCCTTACTATCAGCTCGATGTATTCAAACTGCGTACCATCCGTATGGGTTTCCTATTCTATTTTCTGTTAATGGTACTGAATTCCAGCGCCATGTTTGTCAATGTATTCACGGGCATAGGCATGAAACTGGACAACTTCCAGAATGCCACCCTGGGCAACTGGTCCATGCTGGGCTACCTCATCGGCGGTATAGCCACCATCTGGCTCAGCGTAAAAGGCGTACACTTCAAATATCTCTTTGCCGCCGGTTTCCTTCTATTGGGGCTTTCCGCCATGTTCATGTATTTCGAGGTACAAGGTGCAGGACTGTACGAACGGATGAAGTATCCGGTCATCATCCGTTCTACCGGTATGATGTTCCTCTATTCGCTGATTCCAACCTACGCCACCCAACGCATGCCTTACAAATATCTTTCTTCCTGGATATGTACCATGCTTACCGTACGCATGGTATTGGCTCCCAGCATCGGAGCCGCACTCTATACGAATGTACTGCAAGAACGCCAACAGCACTACGTCACCCGCTATGCACAGAATGTAGACATGCTGCACCCCGAAGCATCCACCTCGTTTACCCAGACCGTACAAGGTATGCAATATCAGGGAAAGAGTAAACAAGAAGCAATCAGCATGGCTGCCATATCCACCAAAGGACGCATCCAAGTGCAGGCCACCCTCTCTGCTGTAAAGGAAATGGCAGGATGGACACTCTACGCCTGCTTGTTTTGCATGATATTTGTGCTTGTCGTGCGGTATCCTAAACGAAAATTACTAACTTAGCAGACAATTTTCAGTATAACCTGTAATTTTGTCTGTTATGGATACCCAACAAGAACGTTTATCCCACTTAGACCGCGCATTGTCAAACGGAGAAAACATTTGTAGTTCAGAAGGTATGCTCTGCTCCTTTCCTGCCTCCCTGAAAAAACCTTTTATGATTAATGGAGCAGGACTGATGGTCTGCCGCCAAGGCAACTTCACCTTTTCACTTAACATGAAAGCATTCTCGGCCCAAGCTGGCGAAACAGTTTTCATCCCGGAAGATTCTCTCTTCCAAGTGTTGAGCGAATCGGAAGACCTGCAACTATTCATATTCATTTACCAGATAGAACCGATACGGGACATCATAGGCAATTCAGTGGCAGCCATGTACCTATACATGCAGCTCCGGACTGAACCATGCTACGTATGGAACACCGGAGATGAAGAAGAAGTTTTGAAATACATGTCCCTATTGGACAATACCCTGCACTTGGACAACAACACCTTTAATGATTACGAACAAAGACTGCTTCTACTGGGACTTACATACCGCATCTGTTCCATTTACAACCGTAAACTGATGAACCTAAAAACAACGGTTGGCCACAAACATGAAATCTTTATCCGGCTGATTCAGCTGATAGATGCACACTACACGGAAGAACGCGGCGTAGAGTTTTATGCAGACAAACTCTGCTTGTCACCCAAATACCTCTCTGCACTATCCAAGTCCGTCTGCGGATTCACGGTGCAGGAACTGATATTTAAATCCATCATCCGTAAAAGCATCTCACTACTCAAGAACACCCAGAAAAACATCCAGGAAATCGCCGACTTCTTCAATTTTCCCAATGCTTCTTATTTTGGAACATTCTTCAAGAAACAAACCGGCATGTCTCCGCAACAGTACCGTAAAAAATAGAAAACGTTACGCTTTCAACCGGATAACGAAGCGACTCCCCTTACCCAGCTCACTCTGGACAGCCAATGTACCGCCATGAGCTTCCACAAAGTCTTTCGAAATGGAAAGTCCTAAGCCACTACCTTGCACTTTAGTGCCCGGCACTCGGAAATAACGGTCAAAAATGCTCTGGTGATAACGCGGGTCGATACCTTTTCCAAAATCCTGCACATACATTTCCACAAAATCCTCGTCATGCTTGGCGCCGATAACCACCCTCCCGTTCTCTTTGGAATAGCGGATAGCATTACTCAACAAATTGGTGAGTACCCAAGCAATCTTTTCGCTATCGACAAACAATTTAGGCATTTTTTCTTCCGGATACTCCACTTCTATCTGAATGCCGAATTTATCAGCTTGTACCTGATTGGCCTTGATAGCATACTCTATCAGTTCAATGGGCTTCGTTATCTTAGGCATCATCTGCAATTTACCGGCTTCCACCTGCGTCATGTTCAATAATTCCCCGGTAATCCCAAGAAGGCGATCAGCATTTTCCTTGATGCTGTTCGACAATTGCTCCTGTTCGTCGTTCAACACCCCTACCCGCTTGTCCTCCAACAACTGCAGACTCATCAGAATAGCGGATATAGGCGTTTTCAGTTCATGAGAAATAGTCGAGATAAAAGTAGTCTTGGCACTGTCCAGTTCTTTGAATTCTGTAATATTTTTCAGTAAAATTACATCACCAAGATTATGAGGTTCGTCATCATCAGCCTCTGTATTTATAATGGTAATGTAAGAAGCTTTAAAATAACTCTCCTTATTGTCTGCATAAATTTTCAACGGTTCTTTCTTTTCACCCGGAGTTACCAATTCACGAACTAAACGGCGAAGCAAATCATTCTTCAAAGAAAGCTCCTCAGCCGAACGGCGAATTACCTCTTCCCGTTTTAAATTCAGCACAGTTAAAGCCTCATTATTGATAAAGAGAATTTCCCTATTACGGTTCAAGCCAATAATAGGTTCATCAATACTATTCACAATAGCTTCTAGAAATTTCTTAGCAGAAAGTATGTCGTTCAGCGTACTGGCGCGATACTCCGTCAGTCGTTCCGCCATCCGATTAAAACCATCAGCCACTTCACGAAACTCTTCGTGTCCACTCATATCCAGACGTTTCTCATAATTATGGTTCGCTATTTCAAGAATCCCACGTGTCAGTTCTTGAATAGGTTTGCTGATGGAACGGGGAAGCCATACCAATAATATGATACTGGCAAAAATACACACCCCACCTATCACAGAAATCCAGAGCAATGCACGTTGCAATCCCGGTACAGCAGCAGGACTATCCGGCTCCGTAGCCGTCAGTATCTGTAGATTCACCACAGAAAGAGCAACTAGCAAAATAATCATTCCAGCCAACACCCCTACGCTGAGTATCAATTTTGTACGAATATTCATAATGTTCCTAAGAATTAATATTATGCAAGTATAATCAAATCTATGTTTACTTGTGCCAAATCACGCACAAATTTTCGGTATTTCAATATCATAAACAATGATTTCGGAAAAGAAAGTGACGGACTTCCCATGCAGACAGTTGTTATCTGTTTCTCCCTACAAGTATCCACAATGCTTCCCAACACATCCGACGATTGTACCTGAACAACCTCCCCCCCCAGTTCAGTCACCAATTTGAAGTGGTTCAACAAATACCTTTGATTTGCCAGACCGATACGGTCAGTACTTTCTCTGGGAGTCTGTACATAAAGGGCGACAAACGAAGTATTGTAGCGGGTTGCCAAACGTGCAGCTTTACGAATAATGCGTCGTGGTGTTTTCTCGTTGCTGCTGATACATGCCAGAAACTTCTCATGACGGACTCCCACACTGGTAACCACCTCATTCTCCACCTTCTTTTCCACCCGTAAAGCCACCTCTTTCAAAGCCAGTTCACGTAATTGGAGAATATTTTCCGTTTTGAAGAAATTGTTCAAGGCAGTAGGGACCTTTTCCGGTTTGTAAATTTTTCCAGCTTTCAGACGGGCTATCAATTCTTCCGCAGTCAAGTCAATATTCACCACCTCATCTGCCTCTTGCAAAACGCTATCGGGAATACGTTCCTTCACCTCAATACCCGAAATGCCCTGCACTTCTTCATTGACACTCTCAATGTGCTGGATGTTAACGGCGGAAATCACATTGATACCCTCATCAAGCAAATCCATCACATCCTGCCAGCGTTTCTCATTCCGGCTACCTTCCACATTGGTATGTGCCAGTTCATCCACCACTACTATCTCAGGGTGTATCTGGATAACGGCATCCAAATCCATTTCTTCCAGCTCTTTCCCTTTATAGAATATCTTACGACGAGGAACAACGGGCAATCCTTCCAACATGGCATCCGTACCGGCACGCCCGTGTGTCTCTATATAGCCTATCTTCACATCTACTCCGTTGTCAAGTAACTCGTGTGCTTCCTGAAGCATACGATAAGATTTACCTACACCGGCAATCATGCCGATGTAGACTTTGAACTTGCCACGCCGCGACTTTTTAATCAAATCAAGAAAATGCTGTACGCTTTCTTCCCTACTCATTTCTTCTGTTTTTTTACTTGTCCTATATATGCCATATAACCCGTAACGATCATCACGACCGCCACGGGCATCCAACACTAATTCATGAGTTCTAAAGTTATATCTAAATAAATCATGGCCTTAAAGTAAAGCCGAATACCAGATGTGCATCTTCCATACGAGGGTTCCAAATGGCTTGTGCAAATACAGGTATTGAGAAATTGTCAGTAATCTTGATTTCCGTAATACCTTTCAGTGCCACATTGGTTACGGCAAACCCGCTGTTAGGAACGCCATATACTCCTACCCCAGCTTCATAAGGCAGAAATCCGCAAGTCAGGTTCAAATCTACAGACTTAACACTGAACGGATAGTTGAGTTCAACATACGAAGAATAATTCTGCCTGCCTTTGTCATCTTTGTCAGCTCCGGCAAACATAGTGTACCAAGCGATTGACAAAGGAAACTTTTCAACCGGCAATGTATAGGCTAATCCCGCTTCAAAGTGATGAGCTGTTTCGTGGCTCTTAAAATTAAAATACTTTCTTGCTCCTTGTCCGCCCCACCACAAGCTGGCAACAGAAAAAGTTAGACCTGATTCTCCCAAAGCATAGGCAGCCGTCAAATCAATCTCCTTAGCCGCAGCCCCTTCTCCTGAAGAAACTCCGTCAAAATCGGTAGAGCCCCATGCCGTCAAAGAAAAATCACCGACCCCAAAACCCAAAGTGGGCTGAAAACTGACTCCCGTCTGGTAAAAGCCGCGCCAAACATAAGAACTGACTAAATCACCTTGTATTGTAAATTCCTGAGCTTGCACTTTGCCGGTTCCCATAAAACAAGCAGCTACCATACTCGCAAAAACTAGAATTGATATTTTTAAACTTTTCATATCCAACTATTTATTTACCATTACTAATCAATCGTTGAAAGGCAGGAAGGAAGTTTCGGCTCCCCCTGTAAAATGACAGTCTTTCGCTGCCTGAACAGAAATACTTCCGCTCCTGCCCATAACACATGACAAACACAACTAAAAAATTATTTATTCTGATCGGCTTCTTCTAATGCAATGTTCAGTTCCAGCACATTGACAGTTTCCGTACCAAACACCCCCAAAAAGGGTTTGCTGATGTTCTTGTCTACAATGGCTTTCACTTCAGCCTCGTTCATGCCACGTGCCTGAGCCACACGCTTCACTTGTACATAAGCACAAGCAGGTGTGATATGTGGGTCTAGACCGGAACCACTGGCGGTTACCATTTCAGCAGGCACATCCTTGCGGCTCAGATAAGGATGATGTACCAGAAAAGTATCGATACGGGCTTCCACTTCTGCCAGGTATTCATCGTTCGTAGGTCCTTTGTTACTACCACCTGAAGCATCGGCTGTATAATCACCCGCAGATGGGCGTCCCCAGAAATAAATATCTTGCGTAAACATCTGGCCTACATTGGCTGCACCTACCACTTTACCATTGAGTGTTGCCACCTCTGCATTTCCCTTGTTGGGACCGGCGAACTGTGCAAATATCCACAAGACAAGGATATAGAACAGAGAGAAAAATATGCAAAATGCAATTGTTATTTTAAATGATTTCCAAAGAGTTTTCATTTTATCCAAGTTTTAAAAAAACAGACTAACTATCATATCTATCAGTTTGATGCCGACAAACGGAGCAATGACGCCACCCACACCATAAATCAACAGATTGCGACGAAGTAGCGCACTGGCACCGATCGGCTTATACTGAACACCTTTCAAAGCCAACGGAATCAAGATAGGAATAATGATAGCGTTGAATATGACAGCCGAGAGAATGGCCGTTTCAGGGCTATGCAGTCCCATAATGTTCAGAGGAGCCAACTGAGGGATGGCTACCATAAACAAAGCAGGGATAATAGCAAAGTACTTGGCAACGTCGTTCGCAATGGAGAAGGTAGTCAACGTACCGCGTGTCATTAACAACTGTTTGCCAATCTCCACAATTTCAATTAGCTTCGTCGGATCGTTGTCAAGGTCCACCATGTTACCAGCTTCTTTGGCTGCCTGCGTACCGCTGTTCATTGCCACACCCACATTAGCTTGTGCAAGGGCGGGAGCGTCGTTTGTACCGTCACCCATCATAGCCACCAGCTTACCGGCCTGCTGTTCTTTTTTGATATATTCCATCTTGTCTTCCGGCTTGGCTTCAGCAATGAAATCATCTACTCCAGCTTTCTCTGCAATATATTTGGCTGTCAAAGGGTTGTCACCGGTCACCATCACAGTTTTCACACCCATCCTGCGAAGACGCTCAAAACGTTCTTGAATGCCCGGTTTGATAATATCCTGCAACTCAATTACCCCAGTAACTTTCTGATTGACACATACCACCAGCGGAGTTCCACCGTTGCTGGTAATTACAGCAATCACCTCTTCAATCTCTTTCGGGAACTTGTTTCCGGCATTTTCCACAATCTTGCGAATAGCGTCGAATGCGCCTTTACGTATCTGAGTACCATCCTGCAAATCCACACCCGAACATTTTGTTTCGGCTGTAAACTTAATCATATGAGCACCGGTAGTATTCAAATCACGCATACGATGACCGTTTTCACGTCCCAGTTCAATGATAGACTTACCCTCCGGAGTCTCGTCAGAAAGTGAGGACAACAAGCAAGCCTCTACGAACAAATTCTCGTCAACACCCGAAGCCGAATGAAACTTGGTGGCTTTACGGTTACCGATTGTAATGGTGCCGGTCTTGTCAAGCAACAAGGTATCGATATCACCGGCTGTTTCTACTGCCTTACCGGATTTTGTGATTACATTAGCGCGCAAAGCACGGTCCATCCCCGCAATGCCGATGGCAGAAAGCAGTCCGCCGATAGTAGTCGGTATCAAGCAGACAAACAAAGAAATGATGGCTGCAATGGAGATATAAGTTCCCGGATGGTCGATATTCGTATAGTCGGCCATAGGAATCAACGTCACACATACAATGACGAATACCAAGGTGAAACCGGCCAGAAGAATAGTCAATGCTATCTCGTTCGGAGTCTTCTGGCGAGTAGCGCCTTCTACCAAAGCAATCATCTTGTCAAGAAAGCTCTCACCCGGTTGCTGCGTCACCAGTACCTTGATTTTATCAGAAAGAACTTTTGTACCACCAGTTACGGAACTCTTGTCACCACCGGCCTCACGGATTACCGGAGCAGATTCACCGGTAATGGCACTTTCATCAATGGAAGCCAAACCTTCCACAATCTCACCGTCGGCAGGAATCGTATCTCCCGCTTCACAAATAAAATAGTCACCTTTCTTCAAACGTGAACTGCTAACGGTATGGATCTTACCGTCAACCAGCACTTTAGCCGGAGTCTCTTCACGGGTTTTACGCAAGCTGTCAGCTTGGGCCTTACCACGCGCTTCAGCAATGGCTTCAGCAAAATTAGCAAACAGCAACGTCACAAACAAGATGATGAATACCAAGAAATTATATCCGAACGCTCCATATTCCGAAGTACCTAATGAAAGGAAACAGACAATCAGCATGACAACCGTTACGACTTCCACCGTAAACATAATCGGATTCTTTATCATCACCCGTGGATTCAGCTTCACGAATGATTGCTTCAAACTTTCCATTACTTGCTCCTTCTGAAACAGAGAAGCTGATTTATTATCTTTCATACCTATGAAATTACTTTTTACAAACTACTATTACAAACTGAAATGTTCAGCAATCGTACTCAATGCATGTGCCGGGAAGAATGACAAGGCAGCCACAATAAAGATAACGGCAAAAGTCATCACACCGAAAGTTACTGTATCCGTCTTCAGCGTACCGGCACTCTCCGGAACATATTTCTTTCCGGCCAACAGACCAGCAATGGCTACCTGACCTACGATAGGCAAGAAACGTCCTAAAATCAGCGTCCAGCCGGTAGTATAGTTCCAGAAGTAAGTATTGTCGCCCAATCCTTCGAAGCCAGAACCATTATTGGCCGCAGCCGAAGTATATTCATAAAGCTGCTCACTCAGTCCGTGGAAACTGGGATTATTCAACCAGCCGCCTTCACCTGCCACAAATTCAGGATAATGAGCGAACAAAAAGCAAGAAAGTGCCACACCGCCCAAGATGATAAGCGGATGAAGCAGTGCCACAATGGTAGCAATCTTCATTTCACGCGCCTCTACCTTCTTACCGAGGAATTCCGGAGTACGTCCCACCATCAGTCCACTGATGAATACGGCGATAATGATGAATGTATAATAGTTCATGAAACCTACACCCACACCTCCAAACCACGTATTAATCTGCATGTTCAGCATTTCCATCATACCGGAAAGAGGCATCGTTGAATCATGCATACCATTTACAGAGCCATTGGAAGTAACTGTAGTCACAATACTCCAAAGAGCAGTAGCAGCAGACCCTAAACGGACTTCCTTACCTTCCATTGCTCCATTGTCTTGGGCAATTCCCATCTCATCAATGCGCAGATTACCTCCCATCTCCTGCGAAACGTTGATGCAAACACCGACAAGAAAAGCAAAAAGCATTACGCCGTAGATAGAGTAGGCCATCTTTCTGCGTCTGGTGTAAAAACCAAGTGCAAGGACCATTGCCATAGGGATAATCAAGATAGACCAGCATTCTGCAATGTCCGTCAGGTAAGTAGGATTTTCCAACGGATGTGAAGAGTTACATCCAAAGTAACCGCCACCGTTCGTACCCAATTGCTTGATAGGAACAATGGCTGCCGTAGGACCTTGTGAAACCAACTGGGTTTGCCCTTCCATCGTCTGAACTTCCAGCTTACCATCAAATCCCATCGGAGTACCTTGTAGAATGAGGATGAAGCCCACAATCAACGAAAGCGGTAATAATACACGTGTACAGCTCAAAACCAAGAACTTCCAAAAGTTACCGATAGTCTTCGTCGATTTAGCAGCCATACCCTTCATGATACCTGCCATAGCTGCCATACCGGTAGCGGCGGTAATGAATTGGAACAACATAATAACGAACAACTGTGTAAAATATGTCAGTCCGCTTTCACCGGAATAATGCTGCAAATTACAGTTCACCATAAAACTGATACATGTATTGAATGCCAGATCCGGTGTCTGGTTAGCGTTTCCATCCGGATTTAACGGCAACCACTGCTGTGTACAGAGTAGCACCATGCCCCATACAAACCAAAAGGCATTCAGAATCAGCAGGGCTTTCAAGAACTGTTTCCAGTTCATCTCTTCCTCCGGATTGACTCCGGCCACTTTATAAATCAATCTCTCGACCGGCTTCATGAAATCCGACCATGTCTTTTCGCCTTTGTAAACCTTGGCAATATACTTTCCCAGAGGATAGGATATCACAATCAGCAGAACAATCTGCAAGGCTACACCTAAAATTTCAGTGTTCATTTCTCCACTCTCCATTCATTAAAACTTTTCGGGTCTTATCAGCACATAAGTCAGATACCCGAACATTACAATACCTAATACAAATAAAGCTGTGTACATAATTCTCTCTTTTAAATCTTCTCAAACCAATCTACACATTTCCAGAAAAGCCAAAAGGCGAACAAGCCGCTCAATAGGCAAAAAATAAATGATACTGTTATTCCCATGTTTTTACCTTTTAAAATGTTACTACATATTTTTGTCTGCCGGGAATATGCCAAATATGTGCCAAAAAGAGCGCGCATGACATACATCATTAATTATCAACAAAATACAAACTACATAAGTATAAAAAGAAACAGGTTGCACCTTTTCATTTTGAAAAGGTGCAACCTGTTTTGATATGTTTTAGTCCATAGGCACTTTCTGCTTCTAAGACTGTTTCAAAAATAATCTTGCCACAGTCCTATATCGAAGGTACCTCAGTCGTATACTGAGCCCCCTATTATAGAAGGCGTTCTGAGATCTTGTATTCCTCAATCTTCCGATACAACGTCGTCAAACCTATTTTCAATAACCGGGCTGCTTCTGTCTTATTCCCCTTTGTATACTCCAGTACACGGGCAATATGCCGGCGTTCCATAGCTGAAAGTTCAAAACTGCCGGGACTTGAATCATTGGAGTGTTCATAATGGGCATTCTGAATATCAAACGGCAAATCAGCAATGTCCAGATGTCCGCTCTCGCAAACAATCATACTACGTTCTATCACATTACGTAATTCACGGATATTTCCCTTCCACGGTTGGGAGTCCAATGCTTCAAGAAATGCGGGAGCTATTTCAACCACCGGACGCGCCAGCTGTTCAGCAAAACTCTTTATAAAGGCCTTCGCCAACAGCCGGATATCACCTGCACGTTCGCGCAATGGCGGCAGATGTATCTGAAATACGCTTAATCTATAAAACAAATCCTCACGGAAACGTCCGGCAACAATTTCCTGGGACAAGTTGCGGTTCGTAGCGGCAATGATGCGGACATTGACACGGGTAGGTTTCGTATCACCTATCTTAATATACTCACCGGTTTCAAGAATACGCAACAACTTGGCTTGCAGTTCAAACGCCATCTCACCGATTTCATCCAAAAAAATAGTCCCATTGTTCGCTTCCTCGAACAGTCCCTTCTTATCCTTCAATGCACCGGTAAACGAACCGGCTTTATGACCGAACATTTCACTTTCCAGCAACTCCTTGCTGAACGAAGAACAGTTAACCGCTACAAAATTCTGCCGTGCACGCTTACTACTGTAATGGATGGCCTGGGCAAATACCTCCTTACCCGTGCCCGTTTCTCCAGTCAACAGTACAGGAACATCAGTTCCCGACACCTTCTGAGCTAATGAAACGGCATCCTTCAGAACTTTGGATTCTCCCAGGATAGAATCAAAAGAGTACGTCTGCCCCACCTTCTTCTCCAGTTTTTCCAACCGTACATTCATACGCGCTTTCTCTACGGCACGGCTTATCAGAGGAATAATCTTGTTATTATCGTCTCCCTTGGTGATATAGTCGAAAGCACCGTTCTTGATGGCTTGTACTCCATCGGGGATATTGCCATGCGCTGTCAGCAGAATGACTTCCACATTGGGTGCCGCCTTCTTGATAGCCAACACCAAGTCCACCCCATTTCCATCGGGCAGAAATACATCGCACAAAGCAACATCAGGATTTTGGAGTTCCAGTTGTTTCAGGGCAGCCCTACAATCACCGGCCTGACAGACATCATACCCCTCCAACTCCATCATACGCGTCAGAAGAGTACGGATTTGCACTTCATCATCAATGATTAGAATCTTACTCATATCTATTCGATAAGTTTTTAAACTGATAACGGTAAAAACAGGGGTGTGCAAATATAAGGCTTTTCCCGAATATCGACGGCACATCTTTTGAACTTTTATAAATGAAAGGACAAGAGCCTGCTACCAGCCAGAGCATGAATATCCCACCACGGCAATGCTACAACGGCATTATGCAGGCCAAGCTCAGGTGGCAAGCCCCGTCCTCCCCCCCCTTTCATTTTGGGAAGAGACCACCTAAAATGAAAAGCCGGAAGAAAGAACCTCCGGATGAATGCAATTATGAAACTGTTAAAAAAGAAACAAGAAATGAAAGTTTGTAAATTCGGCGGAACTTCCGTCGGCACCGTAGAGAGAATGAAACATGTAGCAACACTCATTAAAGATGCAACACCCAAGATTGTGGTACTGTCTGCCACCGCAGGCACTACCAACCATCTGGAGGAGATTGCCGCCAACTTATTCAACCGTGAAATGGAACAAGCCCACGACCGCATCACCCGGCTGGAATTCCAGTTCATCGAATTTGCCAATGGGTTGCTGACCGACGAGAAACTGAAACGGGAAGCAATAGATTATATCCTCGACCGCTTCCAGCAACTATGGAAATTTACCAAGAACTCTTTCACCTCCGTCGAAGAGAAGGAGGTGCTGGCACAAGGCGAACTTATCAGTACCGCTCTGATGCATTTCTACCTGCGCGAGCTGAAAATTCCCAATGCACTGCTTTGTGCATTCGACTTCATGCGTACCGGCCCCGACAACGAACCCGACTTGGAATATATAGAACAAAAACTCCGAGAACAGCTTGCCTGCCATCCCGGCATCAATCTCTTCATCACTCAGGGTTTCATCTGCAAGAATGCCTATAACGAAACAGATAACCTGAAACGCGGCGGCAGTGATTACACTGCTTCCCTCATTGGCACCGCCCTCCAAGCAGACGAGATACAAATATGGACGGACATAGATGGCATGCACAACAATGATCCGCGCGAGGTGTCAGGTACCCGCCCCGTGAAACGCCTCAGCTTCAACGAAGCCGAACAACTGGCCTTCTATGGTGCCAAGATACTGCATCCTTTCTGTATCGCTCCGGCACGCCTAAGGAATATTCCCGTCCGGTTGCTTAACTCTATGGAACCATCGGCAGAAGGCACGCTGATTTCCAACCTGCAGGACGACAATATCATCAAGGCCATAGCCGCCAAGGACCACATCATATACATAAAGTTCGAATCGAACCATAATCTGTGTCCCTATCTGTTCATCAGCAAGATTTTCGACATTTTTGCCAAGTACCGTACCCCCCTCTGCCTGCTGGTATCCTCCAATCTGGACATATCTGTGGCTATAGACGACTGCACTCGTTTATCAAACATCATCTCCGAACTACGCCAATATGCCCATGTATTGGTAGAAGACCGCATGACCATTGTCTCCGTGGTGGGCAACATGCAATGGGAATATGCCGGGTTTGAGGCAAAGATTATGGAGGCGCTAAAGGACATCCCCCTACGGATGATTTCATATGGCAGCAGCAATAATGATGTGGCATTCGTCATTAAGAATACAGACCAAAAAAGGGCTTTACAAGCCCTAAATGATAAGTTATTCCAACCGGAATATGCAGAACGGAACTAAAAGAAATGGTTCCGTATCTCCTTCGCGATGTAACGGCCCATCAGCTCCTGCCCCGGTTTGTCGGGATGCAACCCGTCGCGCAGATAGCGCCCGCTACCGGAAGGCTGCTCAAACTTTTCGGTGATACCACAGTTGGAGTAACAGTCTATCAGCTGCACGGAAAGCGCCCGGCACAACTCACGCAAGATGGCAATCTTCTGCAGATTCAGTGCATTGTGTTCGGGGTTGCCGGTCTGAATCGGCGTGCACACGAATACGCGGCATTGGGGATAATGCTCCAGAATGGTCTGAATGGACCAACGGGCACCGCCCGCCATGGTGTTGACATCTACTTCATCGAGCGTCTTCCCTTTAAGGGCCTCTTCGGCACTACCCAAGTTACGGTCATTCGTTCCCATAGAGAACACAAAGACATCGGGCGCAGGGTAAGCTCCACTTTCCACTTCGGCTATGAACTTCTGGATATGCACCTTTGACACGTTGTTGTGCCGCATCTGCAACTCATGCTTATCCTCCGTAGCCTGCCAACCGCTGGAGATGCCGGCAAAAGCTTCGCTACCATAATCCTGAGTATCGGGATGGCATGCCCATGTGGCAGAACCGACCGCCACGTTGTGATGTGTAGCGAATCCGAGTTTATCCACTACAGTCTTAGACCATTGTTCGCCTGCGGTAATGCTGTTTCCGTCGCACCCGAAGTTCAGCTTGCTGAAGTCCGGATAAAGAGATTGCGCGTGCAGCGCAATCCCCATCCAGACAAGAATCCCCAAAACCATCAATCTATTCATCTTCTTATGATAGAAAACCTATGAAAAACGTTCAATAATTTCCATGCACATACGTCCGTTGTGATACGGACATTTCCAGAACCCCGCCTTGTCATCATCGGTGTTCACCGTGCCGTCGGCACGCACGCTCCAATGCCATTCTCCGTACTTGTAGTCTACCAGATGCTGCTTGATGAAACCCCAGCATCGGAGAGCCTTCTGCATGGCCACTTCGTCATCAAAGTGCTGGTAGAGGTTGGCATGTCCCACTACGTTCTCGGCCTGCACCCACCAGTGGCGGTCGGTATCGGTCTTTCCCTTATCCAGAAAAGTCTCGTATATCATGCTGCCGTCGGGCGTCAATCCTTCATCGGCAGCGGCAGCGATGTATTCTACAAGTGGTTCCACTTTCTCCAGGAGCTCCTTATCGCCCAGAACAAGGGCAGCCTCGTGTATCAACCAGGAAGCTTCGATATCGTGCCCGTAGGAGACAATTCGGTACTTGCTCACCCAATCATCATTGAAGAACAATTCTAGATGGCCGGTCTTGATATTCAGAATCCGTTCAGTAAAAAGACCTATCAAATTACGAAGCTGCTTCTCCAGACGAGCATCCTTCCATATCCGGAAAAGGTTGGTATAAGGTTCCAAAATATGCAGATGGGTATTCATCGTCTTGCGCTCGTTCTCATCCTTGGCGCTGAGGCGCATGTCGGCTATCTCTCCCCATTCGCGGGTCAAGGCTTCACAATAACCGTTCTTCACGGGGTCGAAACTATGCTCTTCAATCGTCTCAAACAAGCGGATGGCATATGCCAGTGCTTCATCATCGCCCGTGGCACGAGCATATTCACTCAGCCCGTAGATGGCGAAACCCAAAGCGTAAATCTGCTTCTTGGTATCGAGCGGATTGCCTTTATAGTCGAGAGACCAGTAAACTCCGCCAAATTCATTGTCGTAGAAACGGTCGATAAGAGTGCGTTTGGCACGCGTAGCCGTTTCCAGATACTCCGGCCTCCTCAGCAAGCGGTATGCAGCCGAAAAGGTCCACAAGATGCGGGCGTTCAGGATGGCCCCCTTTTCAGCTTCGGGCTTCACCTCCTCTCGACCCGTGATACGGCCGTAGAAGCCGCCGTTCACTTCATCCGTCATTCTGTTTATCCAGAAGGGGAGGATATTGGAGACCAACTCCTCCTCCATCTCCTGCTTCATCTTCTTGATATCCACTATTCTATGAGTTTAAGTTATAAGTTATTCTGCTGAAGGTTCTCACGACGCTTTTTCAAGTCTGCATTGATGGCTGCCATACGCGTCTTGTTCAACGGGTAGACGAATACGACAAGAATGGAAAGTGCAGCTATCGCAGCAGGAATAAAGCTCATCAGATACTTCAAGCCATCCAGCGCTTCGGGCGTCTGCACAGCATTCTCTGCAGTGTTGTAACCAAAGAATGCCAACAGCGCCATTACTGCCCAGCCAGCAAATGCACCGCCGAACTTCTGTGCCATAGAGCCAGAAGAGAATATCAGCCCTGTAGATGACGTACCGTCCTTCTGCTCGGCATAGTCGGCCACATCGGCATACATACTCCAAATAAGCGGGGATACGATACCGGTACAAATGGAGATAAGCACCTGGAAAATCATCATCAGCCACCATCCCAGCCCGTCATTCGGCACAAAGAAGAAGAGCACACTGAATACTACCAGGCACACGAGCGAAATGATATAGGTTGACTTCTTTCCAAACTTCACGGAAAGAGGCACAGCCAGCGCCACACCAATCATATTACACACTTCACCCACCATCAGGAACAGACCGGCATACAACACCAGATTGAATACCCCGAAATCGAGGAATGCATTGGCACTGATATAGTCCTTGAAGAAGTAGGCGGCAGTAGCTCCACGCACCGTATTGAAGAAATTCGACAGCAACGCCGCACCGTTCAATATCCACCAAGGCGAATTGCGCACCAGCGACTTCACATCCTTGCCGATAGATTCGGACGCCACACTCTTGACATGCTCGCGCGTCATGCTAAAGCAAAACAGAAAGCCTAAAAAGCAGAGCGTGGCAATACATACCATGGCATATTGCCAACTGGAAGCATTGCTATAGTCCATTGATTTAAACCAATTGCACAATGGCTCCCATGCTCCCAAAGCGATAAAACTACCTCCGTATGCAAAAAACATACGGTAAGAAGAGAAAACCGTTTTTGTATTCGAATCATCAGTCATTACTCCCAGCATAGCCCCGTATGGTACATTGATTGCCGTATATACCGTCATCATCAGGATGTAAGTGACATAAGCCCATACCAGCTTACCCGTTGTCCCCATGTCGGGCGTTGTAAAAAGTAAAATCCCAGCAATGGCAAAAGGAGCTGCAATCCATAATAAATAAGGACGGTATTTGCCCCAACGCGTATGAGTACGGTCTGCAATGACTCCCATCATCGGATCGGACACTGCATCCCAAATACGTGTCACCAGCATCAGCAATCCTGCATCAGCCAAGCTCAAGCCAAAAATATTCGAATAGAAGAACGGTAAGTAATAGGAGAATATTTTCCAGAACATAGAGGAAGACATATCCCCAAAACCATAACCGATTTTCTCTTTTAGTGTTGCCATAGTATGTTGTATTTTTATTATTTCATTATCTGCAGATTCTTGTCTATCAGTCTCTTCAACGTTTCTACCGAGGCTGATGAAGACAAGCCGTCAGCAGGCGTATTCATGCAATAGTCCACCAGCTTGTCAATGGTAGAAGTGGCTACATGCATCCGCGTGTCAGAAGAAGCGTAGTAAATAAATACAGTTCCGTCTTCATCGGCAATCCAGCCGTTGGTGAAAAGCACATTGCTTACGTCACCTATACGCTCCTCACCCTCGGGTACCATAAAGGCCCCACCGGGAGTGGCAATCAGTTTCGTCGGATCTTCCAAAGAAGTCATGTACATATAAAGCACATAACGCAATCCGGCGGCACAACCGCGGACACCATGAGCCAGATGCAACCAGCCTTTCGGAGTCTTGATGGGATGCGGACCTTCACCATTCTTCACCTCCTTGATGGTGTGATAGTAGCGCTGGTCGATAATCTTCTCTTCCTTCACCTCGGCATGGGTTATGTCATCCACCAGCGCCCAGCCGATACCACCACCGCTACCGGCATCAATAAAGCCATCCTGCGGACGGGTATAGAGGGCATACTTGCCATCTACAAACTCCGGGTGCAGCACCACGTTGCGCTGCTGACTCTTGGTCTTCAGGTCGGGCAGGCGTTCCCAATTCTTCAAATCCTTGGTGCGGGCAATGGCAGCTGTAGCCGTAGCCGATGACAAGTCACCGGCGGGCGCATTGTCGTCGTGGCGTTCGGCGCAAAAGATACCGTAAATCCAGCCGTCCTCATGAGCCGTGAGACGCATGTCGTATACATTCGTTGCCGGAATCGTATCTTCAGGCATGGTGATAGGGTAATCCCAAAACCGGAAATTATCAATGCCGTTGGGACTCTCGGCTACGGCAAAGAACGACTTGCGGTCAGCGCCCTCTACACGTACCACCATCAGATACTTGCCATTCCACTTAATGGCCCCCGAATTCATGGCCGCATTCATACCGATGCGTTCCATCAGGTACGGGTTGGACTTCTCATCCAAATCATACCGCCAGAATACAGGTGTATGAGCAGCCGTCACTACCGGATATTTATAACGTGTGAATATGCCATTGCCGTCTTCCACGGCCACATTCTTTCTCGTAATCAGCTCTTCGTGTTTCTGAAAGAGCCTCTCTACCTTTTCTTTAAAAGCTTCCATGTCTGTTATATTGATTGTTTGTTTATTGATACAGATTTACATCGGCTGCAAACAGCGTCTTGGGATTGTTATAAAACTCCCCAAAATCCTCCGCAGATGTCTGTCCCGGATAGGGGGCATAGTAATGGGTCACCTTTTCACGGGCATTGCGCCACACCAGCACATAAGCAAGCGAATATTTCTTTAACGCAGGCAGCAGAGTACCTGTCCACCATTTGGCATCGGGGATTCCTTCGTAACCGGTTTCGGTCACAGCAATCACCTTATTGTGTGCTTTCCCTATACTGTCGATAATGGAAAGTGCCCTATCCATCCCGGCAAGATAGGTATCCCGGTCGAACTGATAGGTATCGAAGCCAATAACGTCTATCAACTCGTCGCCCGGATACTTCTTCAAATATTCCGTTGTGTCCTTGGGTTCCGTGCCCGGAGAGTAAGCATAGAGTGCATTATCCACTCCCCTGGCCTGCAGAGTGTCCACTGTCATGTGCCACAATGTCTTATACTCTTCAGGGGTACACAGTTTCTCGCCCCACCAGAACCAGCTGCCACTGTGTTCGTGCCAGGGACGGAAAAGTACGGGTATCTTCACGCCGTCCGCCGTCTTCAACGAATGAAGGAAATCGGCCACTCCTCCCAACCAGCCGGCAAACTTCTGATGATTCTCTCCACCGGGCAGGATGGACTTCACCACCGTCGTATCCGATACATCCCAGGCATCACCGCCCGTTTCAGGATTGCGCGCATGCCAACTGAGCGAAACCATGCCGCCCCGCTGATACTGATTGATTATCTCTTTCCTGATTTTATCGAAGGGCACCTTATCCAGATTGGCGGCATTCCCTAGTTCCAACTCTCCCAAATCAAAACTGATGACAGCCGGATAGTCGCCACACACGCTTTTCACATCCGAACGGCCTTCCTCACCTTCCCAGCCGATACCATATACCGTATCGTCATGATGGCCGAGCATGATACCTTTGGAAGGGATTTTCTTCAAGTTAGCCAGTAATCTCTCCGTTTCCTGCGTACGTGCAGCAGCCGTCTCTTCATTCACACTCTGTTCTTTCTTGGAAGAACCGCAGGCGGTCAACAGACTCACCGCCAGCATCATCGTAACAAATTTTACTTTTCTCATATCCATGTTTTTCAATTACGGTATTATTATTGGTACCACTAATTCCTAGTACAAAGATAGCGGATTGCACCAAGAGAAAATGATACAATTTTATCCCTTTACTATATTAAAAAACAGAATATAAAAAACGTATCATCTTACTTTCACCGGAACGCGCTTCCGCGAGACAATTCCCCGTTCCACCTTCCGGCGTTCCAGCTTCACCGATTCGCTTGTAAAATCGGGAACATTGTACGAGTAAACCAGACGGTCGTAATACTCCCACGGATTTTCCTGAGGAAGCAGAAAAGGCTTACCCACCACCCCATTCTCATCCATACTTGCCAGATACAGACGGGTATAAAGCCCATCTCCCCTGCGGCTACTGAACACAAACCATCGAGAGTTGCTGCTCCAATTATGGAAACTTTCCGTATCATCGCTGTTCACCTCCTTTATGGGACGCATACCGCCATCCTTCAAATCCAACAACCATAAATCGGCTTCTTTATGCCAAATTGAGAAATTCCCGTAATCCGACAAAGTAAACATGATATATTCGCCGTCGTACGAAGGTCTCGGGAAGGAGATACTTTTCTTCATAGCTGCCGCATTGACCAGCGTATCTATCGTTTCGCCAAATGTCCCGTCTTCCGGGTTAAAATCTATACTGCACAAGCTATAACGTATTTCCTTATATTCCGCCGGTATCGGCTTGGCCTCCGCTGCACAGAAATACAATTTGCGTCCGTCCGGTGAAAACACGGGAAAAGTCTCGAAGACTTCCTTCTTCTGAAGCAAGGGGGAGAGCAGCAATTCATGTGTCTCGGGATGGTAGACCAGTACATCCGATTCCAAGTCGAGCACTTCCACACGTTCATCCTTCACAGCATGGAAAGACTGGCGCGTATTGTTGACAGAATAGGCAATATATTTGCCGCTTGGATGCCAATAAGGGTATACAGCCGCAGAGAGAGTGGAATCCGTTTTCGTATCCAGCATTTCGCGCTTCCCGTCTATCTGCATCAAGGTCCCTCCGTTCTTTCCACGGACATGCAGGCTCAGATGGTCCGGATTTGTTTTGTTGAAAGCATGACAATTCAGGCACATGCCCGGCACCATGGTATTCTCCAGCAAGGAACGCTCCTCGAACGAAGAAAGGTCGCGCTCATAAATGCCCATCTTGCTATAAACTTCATATCCGGGAGCCAGCTTGCGGTATACCACCCCATAATCTATAGGATACGGACTGACATACATGGGAAAAGAGCGGTACTGTTTCCACTCGCCATCTTTCCGGATACATACCGTAAACTGAAGGCTATCACCCTTGTTCTCCTCCAAAAGCTCTAGCCATGCCTCTTGCGGAAATGATACTATTTTATCATTAACATGCATCTCTCCGGACTTTCCTCCGATCACGGTCACATCCACACGTTCGTACGCTCCGCCAATACAATTGAAATTCATGGGAGCAATGGTTGCAGGAATAGTCACACCGATATAGTCAGGATAGATATCCGGCCATTCATCCACCCTTTCCGGGGAAGTCACCGAATTGCTGCAAGCGGCAAACCACCATGCAGCCATTATGCAAACAGCTATATTCTTCATCTTTTTCATTTTACTTTCTTAGTAGCAAATAATTCCAGTATGTACTGCCGAAACGCGCCTCCAACATCTGCCGGGCATTCTGCTGCGAGGTATATATCCGCGCAAATTCCGTTACATCCCGCACCACTTGGGGCGAAATGCTCCACGGCATACCCTGGAAGTTCTTGTGCGTCTGTGTCCATACATATATCAACGCCTCTTGATAGCTGCGGGGAATATGGTCGTAGCCGGCATGCTTACCCAGCGGATAGTACTTCATGAAACGTTCCAAATCACGTTGCTGCAGGACATAGGCCAGCATATACTCAAATGCCATCCGGTTCCGGTGGTTGTGCTGGTAAAGCAGCCCCAGCATGATGTCCGTTTCCTGGCTGCTGAACAAGAAGTCTTCCGTATAGCGTATCTGCCTCAACCAACCCCACTCCTTGTGGGCATTGATTTTTTCCTCATTATACAGATAGGTCATGGCATCCTCCGCCCAATCCTTATAGAAGATTGTCTTCCTCAACAAACGCAGGTACTTGGCTGCCACTTCGTATTGCCCGTTTATCAGGTTCGTCTCTGCCAGACGCTTGAAGCAACGGCCACTCTTGTTGAAGTTAGGTATGGCCTCCATCGCCTCAAAAGTGAAACGTTGTGCCGTATTGACCATCCCCAAATGATAATACGCCTCACTGGTGGGCAACGGCGAAGTAAAGTCACGCTGAAACTCCGGTAGCAGCCCTTCCGTCCCGTTCTGGTAAAACTCGAACATGCGGTCGCCCATCTGTCCCATCTTTCCCAAAGCAAGATTCAGGCAGGTCACGCCGAAAGGTGAAACCGGCGACTTCTCTTCTGCCTTTTCTATAACCTCCTGCCATTGTTTATTACGTACCAGCTGGTCATACTCCATCGCTTCCTCTTTATCCATATCGCAACCGGCTGCCACGTAGTAATAACCGAACAATGTTACCGCCACCACTTGCAGAACTCCATAAAATACCGGTTTCTTCTTCAAAGCGGGCAAAGCGGCCAGCAGGAAAGGGAGGACAACCAGCAATACGGCAAGCCCTATCTCTATCCAGGGAATCACTGCCGGGAAACGGTAATATCCTATACCGCCCATCAGACGGTAAATAGGAAATTGTACCCACATGCTTGCCAATAGCGGACAGCCGATACCCCACAATCCTACCCCCCAGAACACTCCGACACCACCCCAGAAATTCTTACCTTTAAGATTCAACAAGAACTCGCGTACAATCACCCAGCCCATAAAGATAAAGTGTGCCGCACCCGCTGTCCAGTAAAGTAGCGGAAGGACTATCAGAATGTACGCCACACGCAGCCACTTCCCCTTTAAATCCGCATACCAGCAGGATGCAGACAATGCTAACAGCAGAGCCACCACCAATGACAGCATCGCATTTTCATCACCCATGAAGTGCCACAAGACAATGATAGGCAGAAAACTCAGCGGATAATACACATCAGCCGCACCCTGCTCCTTCGCCAGTTTCCAAACCAACCGTTGCAACAACACGTACAAAAAAGCCAGAATACAAGCTCCCGCCCACACGTGATAATAGAACTGCGTCAGATACTCAGCGATATAATCGGCCAACCCACCGGGAACCGCTATCCGTTTCCACCAGTAGTCGGCATCGAACAAGAAAAGCTGGAACTGCTCCTGATAGGAAATATGGGCCGGATATACGTTTCCCCAAAAGAGAAGCACCGCTACGCCGAAAAGTATCGACAGCCCTATCTTCCAAGTCTTTTTCAGAAATAAGAACATTTACTATTTACAATTTATTATTTACAATCTGTTACTCTCTGTATGTCTTGTCATTTGAATTCCTCAGCCTTCAGTTGCCGGTTTATCCGCTTGATGGAAGAAGCATCAAAAGGAACGGGAGTGGCCGACAAATCGGGGATATTGTAGGATTTCAATGTCAAATCGTCTTTTTCAGGGTCGGACTGGGGTAGCACAAAAGGCTTATGCGCCTTTCCTTCGGCATCCAGATAGGCAAAATAAACCCGCCCGTACTGCCCGTCACCCCGCTTGCTGGCAAAGGCAAACCAACGGCTACCTGACGACCAACTGTGATAAGTGTCCGAACGGTTGGAGTTGACCATTGGCAGGGAATCGATGGCACCCGTCTGCAAATCCATCAGCTGCAATTCCGTCTCCCGGTGCCAAATGGGGAATGTTCCATAATCAGCAACGGTATAGAGCAGGTAGCGGCCGTCCGGTGAAGCTTTCGGATGACACACGGAGCCTTTCTCCAGCCGGGCATTCCAAAGGGTATCCACGCGGTCGCCCCAGGTGCCGTGATTGGCATCGAACGCAATGCGGCAAAGCGAATAGCGTAATTGCTGTACGCTGTCCGGCAATGGAACAGCTGGAGCCGAGCAGTAATATATCCATTTCCCGTCGGCAGAGAAAGTGGGAAAAGTTTCTAATACGGTGGAATCCGCCGTAAGCGGAGACACAATCATCCGGTTTCCGTCAAAATCGGCGACAGCCAAATCGGAGACGGTATCGTAAACTTCCAGACGGCGGTTACTTTCCGTATGGAACATGGGAATAATCACATTAGACGAGAACACACCATACCGCCCGTCAGGATGGAAATCCCCGTAGACAGCCGCAGATATCATCTGTCCATTCTTCAAGGCAAGCTTACGGAGCTTGCCGTCACGGTTCAGGATAGTCCCCCCTCCCTCGCCCCGAAGATGGAACATCGAAAGGTTGCCACTATTTCCTCCGTGCACATGACAGTTCATGCATTTGCCGTCTGTCTGACTGTTATCCGCCAAAATACGCTCTTCAAAATTCTCAATGCACCGTTCACGTATCTGCAAGGCATTCCATACTTCATAACCGGGTTCTATCAGACGGTAACTGACATAGGCGTCAAGCTTGTCCGCCACCACCTGCCATGCAAAAGAAGGATAGCGTAGCCAGCGACCGCTGGTACGGGCAGTAACAGTCACTTCCAAAGTATGCCCCTTCTCCGCTTCCAACAATGCACGCCAGGCTTTCAAGGGAAACACCGCCTTGTTCCCACGCGCGTTTATCTGCAAGCTGTCCGATGCTCCCTTTACACTCACGCACACCGCATCCACCCCTTCATTCCGCACAAGGAAATTCAAAGGAGCCACATTGCAGGGAATGGTTACATCCTGATATTCAGGATAGAGCTCCAATAACCGGTCTGCAGGCTGTACAGACTCCGGACAGGGACTACAAGCATATAGGCAGCAGCACAGCAACAGCTCCACAACAACCTGTATATATTTCATATCTCTATTCATCGCTCATCATAAATCACTTCTCCTTTTTCATCGTAGCATAGTGGAAATAAAACCAATATGTTTTTCCGTATTTGGCTTGCAAAGAGGCACCATTACCACCATTCGCCTCGTACAGTCGGGTATAATCGCCAAACTCATCCAATACCTGAGGCGGAATATTCCACTTCCTCACTTCATCCAGTGGAGACTTGTTGCCCGCAAGATAGACAAGCAGTCCCTCGGCATATAGTCTGGAAGGTATCCGATGGGCAGCAAACTCTTGATAATCCCGGGCGAAAGCACCAATATCCTTATTCAGCAAATCAAAGCAGAGAAGGTAATCGCATGCCAACACATTATCAGGATTGTTACGCAACAAATGACGAAGTGAAAGCGGAATGTTGGCAGAAGAACGTAAAGTATCCGTTGCAGGCAACAACAACCGCTTCCGTTCCAGCCATTGGCAAACTTCGGCCGTCTGTTTTCCGGGAATACGCCGTTCTGCCCAATCACGGTAACACATTGTCTTTTGCAGGAGACGAAGATATTTCATGGCCGCCGCCTCATCACCGTTCACCAGGTTGATTTCCGCCAAACGCTTGACAGCTCTTGCCCCAGTGTGGTGCGGAGAAAAAATCATTCCCAAAATGGCGGCATGTTCAGCCATCGTCATATCTCCCAACGCAAACCAGACTTCATTGGCTGCATAAATAGTAAGGTAGGTAGAATGGGGAGCCACGGGCAGAAACAGCCCTTGCGAAGCCGGTTGATAACCATCCATCAGCCAGTCGGGAAGCCGGTTCTGCTGTGCATTCAGCAAATTATAATAATAGGCAGTGAACGGAGAACGGTATTCACCCTCTGCCAACAGTTTCCGTACTTTTTCCGAACGGCCGAAATACATTTCCGAATCCAACGCCAAAAGATATTCCCGCCCTAAATCGGGCATATTGTACCATCGTGACGACCAATCGCCACAGCCAAACAGCCAATAGCCGGACAATACCGCCAATATGCTTACCGGTAAGCCCGACTTCCACGAACGTCGCATGCAGCTACGGCACAACAACAAAATACCTCCGATACCGGTTAAAGCGATTGTGCCGGAAAGCGGATAACTCAATCCGCATTGCCTTCCTGCCTCCCAAGCCACCGCCAACACCGTAGGAATCCACGCCCAACGTCCCATGTACGGAGCCAACAAACGAAACACCACCACTCCCCAAAGCAACAGCACGACAGCCATTATGGTCGGGCCACCCCCTTCGTAATAAAAGAATTGAGTGAGGAAATCTCCTGACAGACGTGCCAGAGCCGCCGGATGCCGCAGATACCCGGCCAATGGTTCGGTGGCAAGCAAAAAGAGCTGTGTCTGCTCCCGATGGAACAGATGATAGGGCAATATCCGGAAGAAAAAAAGAAACAACGCCAAAGCACCGATTCCTGCCGCTCCCCATTCAATGTATTTCCTTCTGCAAGCTTTCATCCAACAGTTTTTGTTGTTCTTCCGTCAAGGAGCCACGCACCATCTTCCGCATGAATGTCCCCAACGTATTGTTTCCCTGCTCTTTCAAAAACAGAAAGTTCGTTTCCTGCTCCTGCATCCTCAGACTGTCACGTATCCGTATCAGATGCAGTGAATCTTTTCCGGTGGCATTCCGTAGTCCCGTCCGGATGAAATGGTAAGCCTCTTGCTTCTTTTCCCTCCCCTCTTTCCATTTCTGAAGGGCATCATTTTGCGGAGTGCCCGTTACCGAACCGACAGAGTCGGCCTTCACATGTATGGTTCCCGGCTCCGTCACCACCAGCAGTTCCTGGATGTAGATACGCAGCAGATGGCGCAGACGCAACACCCTCATCTCCTCCCCTTGTCCGGAAAAAGAAAAAGAGGCATTGGTTATCTTTACAGAATCCACCCGCCCCGGTGCATTCTCCATCGGCACGAGGTATATCCATTCCCCGTCGTATTTCACCGACGGCAACGTTCCTTCAATCACATAATTCTGTCCGGAATTTCCACAACTTGCCCAAAGAAGGCAACTGATACAAAAAAGCAAGATACGTGTTTTCATCCTTATACATTAGAATTTCAACAAAGGTAGGCGTTTACCAACTGTCAGCCTAATATTCAATTAACCAAAGATAATATTTTTAATCAGAGATTTTCTTCATCGCCATACACTCCATTTCCACCAGCCACCCCGGGCGACAGACAGGAGCCAGCGTAATCACTCTCGGCGTATCGGGAAAGCGTTCATCAAACATCTCCTTTACTACGGTATAATCCGCCATATCACGCAGATAGACAATGATATGCCCCACATCTCCAAAGCCACAATCGGCCTCCTTCAATAAAGCCTCCACATTCTCCCACATCCGTTCTGTCTGACGGCGTACATCTCCGGCATACATCACTTCCCCACGGTTGTTGATACTCGCTGTACCGGAAATGAGTACTTGCCGGCGGTCGTCGTAATCCACCGCCGTTCCCCGTTCGAAACTGACTCCATACTCATAAGTGGGGTTCAGATGTGTGCGGGCATAGAGATATTTGATTTGTCCGGGCTTTAATCCCGCTACGGCAAAAGCGTCAAGCATCACCAATACTTTCGGGTCGGCATGACGCCCACCGATACCGGTACTGGCAATATAGTGCGTGTTCTCCGTCAGGTTCTGAGTGACAAACATCTCATTGCGCGCCTTGACCACACCGGCATAATTGCAATCCACATTCTGCACAAATATCCAGGTACGCAGGCAATTGTCGGCCAAGGTACACCCTTCTTCCATCAGTTGCATAGCATAGTCGTTGAGCAAAAGACGCATCTGGTATTCCGAATTGGCGGCACGGTTGAAGCTGCCTCCCATCCAGAGCTGGCGATAAGCACCGTGTTTCACTTCATACAGTCCGTTTGGCAGCACTCGTGTCTGCACATCGGTCTGCAGATATGCCCACAAAGCAATCTTGGTACCATCCAGTGGCGATTGTTCCACCACGGACAGCGCGCAATCGGAGCTTTCCGCCGTAGCGGCAAGCAACAGTTCCGCCTGGTTGGCGGCATCACTCAAGAAATATCTTTTAAAAACCGCCACGGCTCCGGGCAATTCTTTTTTCAGTAAAGCGGCATACGCATCCAGCACGGCATTCATCTGCTCACGGTAGGTCTGTTTCGGGTCGGTGGCATGTATCATCACATGGTATTCCGTCACTCCGCCGGTTACAACAAATGCAGCCACTTCCGCCCTGCCTGAAGGATAAGAGTATGATGTGTATTTCATATCATTAACGAGAGATTGTTTCAATCGCAAAGATAAGTTTTTTATCCGACAAGGAGTAGTGAAAATCGCAACTTTCGCTTGTTTTGTTCTTATAAAAAAGTTACTTTTATAGAAAAGTATAAAATATACAGTTATTAGGAGCGAAAATATTTATCACATCGGCATCCAGGACTTTGAGAAGCTGCGCAAAGGCGGTTATTTCTATGTGGACAAGACCGCCTTAGTATATAAGTATTCACATTATTTCCCTATCATTCAGCCCTTTCTGGTGAAACTTCTTTTTCCTTCTCACCACCTCATATACATTGCCGTAGACGTTTCAGTCCCGCCTGCAGCTGCACTGAACCGAACTGCATGGGATTGCTGCCACGCATCAGGGCGGGATGCGCCTTTTGCAGCTCGTCGAAGATATCGGCAGCAGTCAGGTCAAGACTCTTCTTTGCCGAAACGGAGCACGGAACAAGTTGCAGACCGCTTCCTCGGCAAGACTGACACGATAAAAAGCCTCGTTGTGCGCTTACAGCTTTCGCGCTCCGGCGGCGCTTTTCTTCCCGTTCCTCCCGGTTTCGGTATTTCTTTTTGTGCATGTTTCAGCCTTTCGGAAAAGGCTATCAGTTGTCCCGCTTTCTTCAAAAATCATTCCTGCCGACAAACATACTTATTTATGCTGCAGAGCCCTTTATTTTCAGTACTTTTACACGATTCTTTATAAGTGAACGACCCGAGTTATCCAATCGGCTGACCCAGGTCGTTCAATCGAACAGCCAGAGTTGTTCGTTCGGCCGACCGGGGTCGTTCACTTATAGAAAGACACTTCCGAGGGAAGAAGCAAATACGTTGAACGCACTAAAACCTATTGATATGGCAATACTATATGACTGGTACGAGAATCCGGGCACCAATGAGGAAGACCCGGAAGAAAGAGGCCTCCATCCTCGCCCGTTGCTCAACGGGAAAATAACCATGCGGCAGCTCTACAACCGCGTACATGCCCGCAGCTCGCTCACGGTGGGCGACGTAATGAACGCGATAGACTGTCTGACGCAAATCTGCGGCGAAGAACTGCGCGACGGGCACGAGGTGCACATCGAAGGGCTGGGCTACTTCGCCCCCACCCTGGAAGCCACACAGAAAGTGACCCGCAGCACCCCGAACAAGCACCTGAAACTCCGGCTGAAGAGCATCAGCTTCCGTCCCGACGTCAGGCTGAAACAAGCGATGACGGGAGTCAGTGCCATCCGCAGCAAATACACCCGCCACTCCCTGAAGCTTTCGGAAGTGGAGATAGACATGAAGCTGAAAGAATACTTTGCCGACCACGACGTGCTGATTCGCAGTGACTTCCAAGCGCTGTGCGGCATGGCACGCACCACCGCAAACGTCCACCTGAAACGGTTGCAGCAAGAAGGCAAGCTGAAGAATGTAGGGAAACCCACGCAACCCATCTATCGGGCCATGCCGGGATACTACGGTGTGTCGCGCGATGCAAAAACGGGGCGATGAGGGTGGAAAGCAGTTTCACCGAAAAAGCCGATGAACAGGAGGATAGGAGAAGGAGGTGAAGGGATAAAAAGGAACATTCTGCGCCCGGAAATCAAGGGTAATGCAAAAAGAAATGTGAATTGTATGCAGAAAGGCAATAGAGAAAGAATGCGAAAAGGCGAATCTCACGACCCGCCTTTTCCTGATTTAACCATTAAACAATTGTACTATTCGGTTAATGCATTTACAATTATCCGATGTTACGGACGACTAATGAGGTCGGAGGTAACGACAACTGCTTTGAATTTAATAGCTTATTTATAAGATCTAATTATTTTAAAGTGCTCCTTTAGAAAACACAGTGGAGAAGAATGACGTAGGAACTGTGAAAGCCCTACCTGCAGAAAGCGGTTGTCTAACATTTCCATACTCCCAATAAATATAATTTCCATTGGTAGCACTCAAAGATTTTATAGTATATGTGCCTGGATTAATGTAAAAGTAGTACCAAGTGTTTGAACTATGCTTTGAGTATAAGGAAGATCTCCTATATAAACCAAATTGAGATATCCTCTTGACGCTCTGAAAGTACTTCCTACGACAAACGTTCCCCAATTAGACTATGTCGTATAATCTCTAATGCAATCACACGATAAATTCCACGAGCCAAGAAATAACAATATGGAGAATCCTAGTTCACACGCTGTCAAAACATATTGTTTACCACTTTGTTTTTTATGTGATTATTACTTGAGGAATACGGGCGGATATTACCCGCCCGCACATCCAATATTGACTATTTTCTCTTGAAATTCCAGAACCATGCGGTACCACCTCCAGAAGTCACCCCTGGCTCAGGTGCGCAAAGCCGAAGTTCATCCTCTGTGATTTTCAAGATGTGATATACATACTGACGTGCATTTCCTTGATTAGGTTGTACGCCCAACAAAGGAATAGTACCAGAAAATTCAATTGTACCTACATCCCATCCAGATTGTACCATATCTTCTGAAACTTTTACAGAGCCACTTTCACCACGGCTTGTCTGGACACCTGACAGACTAAGCGAGAACCAACCATTCAATCCGTCATCAGGTAGTCCCGCACCTATAGCCTGCCCATCAATTTCTCCACTACGGACAACCCACCAACCGGGACCTGTGTTTGACAGAAATCCACCATTACCCCAGCAGCCGTCTTCGGCTTCTGTATTCCAAGTCCAAGTTGTTGTGCCATAACCACCATCCGGAGTTGTACCAAAGATATCAGCATAAATAGCAGGAAGATCCGTGTACTCCGTTACTGCTATTGATTTGGAAGCCGATTTTGTAATGGAGCCGTCCGAATTAATGGCTGTTATATACACTTGCAATTCTTTATTAGGAGGAGCTACTTGAACCGACGGAGCCGTACCTTCTGCCAACTTGGTATCAGACGTAGCATCATAAACCTTCACATAACGTGACGGAGTAGGAACAATCCGAATGTTGTTGTTTCCCTGATTCTTGGCTACAAGTTCAAAAGTAAGATTTTCCGGTGTGACATTAGGATCCGGACTGATTTCATCCACTATCGGATCACAAGCCACCAGCAGCATTGCAAACAAAGGCATTGCGAATAATATCTTTTTCATATCTTTTTTCATTTTAAATTCATATTCTATTCTTGCCAACCATTATACTCAGCACTTGCATCCGTATAACCCGCATTTTGTTCTACCTTTCCTTCATTCAAGAGGACTTGGTTTTCGGGAATCTTCTGGAAACCTGCCGTAGCCTTATAACGTGCGGCATAACCACCGTTCTGCGCCACATTACGGCTTTCAACCCCATTTGTATAAACTTTTGCTCCCGTCTGTCTTTCAAGGGCATCGGCAGCAATATGCCAACGGCGAATATCGTTCCAGCGAGTACCTTCAAAACAGAGTTCCCAACGGCGTTCATTCTGCAATGCAGCCAACGAATATGTACCAATAGGTTCAAGTCCGGCACGACTACGCACTCTGTTTATACCGCTAACATCTTCCTTCAATTCAGACTGCATCAACAATACATCCGCAAAACGAATCAAAACCAAATCATGAATAGAACCGGTTTGCATCAGATTATCATTAATCCAGCCGTCGGCACCATACATTATCTTCTCAAATACCGGTTCAATCGTTTTATTTCCAGCCTCACCCGTATTATAAGCCATAATAGAACCTATTTTCATCTGATAATAATCTGTTTCTTGGATAAAGCCGTCACCACCACCTTTATTATAACTCGGCATATCCTCCGTCTTGAATACGGAGGCCGGACGACGGGCATCATTGTGTTCTGCCGCACTCCAATCATTATAAAGATTGGGAGCTACAGGACCGGCCCCCCATCCTTGTCCAAAGGGGAAAGAATTGGCCTGATCATTGCCACGTACACCAAAATGCAGAGCATAACCGTTACCATAACCGATAGTAGTGCTCCAAGATGCAAGTTTATTATATTTAATGGCAAACATGGATTCGGGATTTACCGCTGCATCATCTTCTACCCATTTCAGCCCCTGACCGGCAGTAAACGGAAAATCTTCTACCGTACATCTATTGGTATATGCCCACAAATTACGAAACTCAGGAACAAGACTATAACCGGAATTATTCACACAATCATCAATATATCCAATCACATCCTGCTTGGTCAAAGTTGTCCCATCAGGCAAATCAACTGAAGTCAACGGACTATAGTTCGTACTAACCAAATCGTTCAGAGTTTCACCATTGCCATACATGCCGGTATAATACAACCAAGCACGTCCTAACATAGCTTCAGCCGTATATTTATCAACATGCCCATCCGATTTACGAACAGCCGGCATATTTGCAGCCGCATCGCGAAGATCCTGCAGAATCTGCCCCCAGATAACAGCGGCAGTCGGAGGAGTAGTATCTTCGGGCAACAAAGCAGTAATCACCAAAGGTACACGGCCATACATGGAAGCCAACTCGTAGTAATAAAAAGCACGAAGAAACTTGGCTTCGCCCTCAGCCTGCGCTCTTACTTCCGGATCCATTTCAATACCGGCAAGAGCCTCCAACAACGTATTGGCACGGTTGATTCCTTGATAGCGAGCCACCCAGTAATCCTGCGTAGCATTTGTACCCGTATTACAAAGAAGGTCTAAAGATTGCATCAACTTGTCATTGGGACCACCACCACCCAACATATCATCGCAAGCCAGCAGGGAATTATACAAGAAAGACTGCTGCGGAAAAGCATTGACATTATTCAGGTTCTGATATATGGCAGCTAAAGCCTGATTGGCATCTTCAGCCGTTTTAGGGAAATTGGTCGTATCTTTTTCCGTTAGACTCATCGAGTCCAGACTACAAGAAGTAAACGTTCCTGCCATCATCAAAGCTGCCCCTATTAAATATGCTATTTTTTTCATCATGTATCAATTTTAGAATTTAACATTAACACCTACCATATAAGTACGAGGTTGAGGATAGTTACCTACATCAACACCGGTTACCCACGGTTCTTTGTCATTGAGAGCTCTACCATTCTCCGGATCCATCCCTTTATAACCGGTAAAAGTAAATAGATTCTGTGCAGCAGCATACACACGAAGTTGCTGGAACGGACAGTTCTTCCAAATTCTCTTGAAATCGTATCCTATTGTCAGATTTTGAATGCGAACATAGTCGGCATCATCAATATAAATATCTGAAATGGCCTGGAAATTCTGTCCACTATTTCCCGGCGCAAGCAGCGGATATCTGTTTGAGGTTCCTTCTCCGTGCCAGTAATCGTAAACTTCTGTCGTATAGTTTTCATACTGTCCGTCTGAGAACTTTCTCCAAGAACGAGCCACTTGTGCACCAAAAGCGCCATAGGTTGTTACAGAGAAATCAAATCCTTTATATTCCGCACTTAACGTAAGCCCCATTGTCACGTCAGGATGAGGATTACCCAAATCAGTCTTATCATCATCATTAATCACCCCATTTCCATCAACATCCACAAACTTCAAATCGCCCGGTTTAATACTTGCACCTTGCTTAGAGTTTGCCGCATTGCCTTTACAATTCTGGTCAAGATATGCCTGCAAGTCATTCTGGTTCTGAATGACACCGTCCGTCTTATAACCATAAAAATAGCCAATAGGATGTCCTTCTTCCATACGGACAAACCGACCCGTACTCTGAGCCAACAAATCATTACCGCCTTCAATAAAATGATTGGCGTTATTAACCTCCGTCACTTCATTCTTATTATAGGCCATATTGACATTCACTCCATACTTGAACTCCTTACCAATCTGATCTCTCCAGCCCATTGAAAGTTCAAGACCAGTATTCTTTACCGTACCGGCATTTTGATATTGAGAAGAGAAACCGGAAGCCGCATTGGTACCCACTTCCACTAACAAATCTTTCGTCTGCTTGTTATACCAGTCCATGGTAAAACTCAGACGGTTATCCAAGAAACGGGCATCAATACCGATATTGGTCTGTTCTGAAGTTTCCCATGTCAAATCGGGGTTAGCCAGACGATTCGGGTAAGCTCCGGTTGTACCTCCATTCTTATCTGAGCCAAATGTATAAAGGCCATAATCGCCAAACTCGTAACCGGCACGCCAATTTGAATTAGGGATATTGTCATTACCATTCTGTCCCCAACCAGCACGGATTTTCAAGAAACCAAGCCAAGAAGCAGTATTCTTCATAAAAGCCTCGTTTGAAATAACCCAACCAGCAGAGAATGATGGGAAATATCCCCATTGATTGCCTTTCGCAAACTTAGACGAACCATCGGCACGAATGATAGCAGAAAACATATAAGTTTCCTTAAAGTCATAATTCAGACGTCCAAAATAAGACATCTTAGAACCATAATCCGAGGGATAACCATCTACTGTAGCAGTAGCTTTACGTTCTGTATTATGTAAATAAGCATGCGTAAAGTCGCCAAAAGCACTATTATAACCGGTTGCCTCTACTGATTCGCCATAAGTTGGTCTTGATTTAGAATACTCTGTACCAACCAAAACATCAAAATGATGTAAGTCTGTAATATCAAACCGATAACTCAACGTATTAGTCAAACTCCAGTTCCAACCCAAAGACACGTTATTTATCGTTTGGTCTTTATCACGGCTATCCCCCTGATTATTAATGCGGTAAACAGGAAGATATGAGCGCCATGAACTTGACCATTGTTTGTAACTAACCTGACCTTTATAAATAAGATTCTTAAGTGGTTGTACTTCCAGATATGCCGCTGTGTTCAGATTAAAATTCTTATTCTTATTATTCCCAGCCTGATTATATACCATGTGAGCCATCGGATTAGAAGCATATGCAGTATAATCAAGTATACCATTAGCACTCGTTCCAAAATTCTTCAAATCATCATACATGAAGAAATCACCATTCTCATTATATACAGGAATCAGAGGAATAGCACGCAAAGCATTAGAAAGGTCATTCGAATATTGATTACCTAACTGCACACCTTGATTCTGTTTGTGCTGATAATATATATTCTCACCAAACTTTATCACATCCATATCTCCCTTACGGTATATCACATGCTCAGAATTAATGCGGAAAGTAAAACGACGATAGTCAGTCTTCACTGGACCACCGAATGCACCATCCTGATACTGATAGCCTATACCTGTCGAAAACTTGGAGAATTCAGAACCACCTGTTACATTCAACGCATGATTAGTAACCACAGCATTTTTATTCCGGAATTCTTTTACCCAATCTGTACCTGGATTGGTACCATTCTGATAAGCAGTCAGCAAATCAGCATCTACGAATTTTGACCAATCATACGGTTGGCCTCCATTATTATAGGCTACTTGATCCATTACCGCCATATATTCTTTGGCATTCAGCATATCAGGCATCTTATATACATTTGCCCAGCCTATGTTTCCATCATAAGATACAGAAACCTTTCCTACCTTACCCTGCTTCGTAGTAACAAGGATAACACCGTTGGCACCGCTCGAACCGTAAATTGCACAAGATGCAGCATCTTTCAACACATCAATACGTTCAATATCGGCAGGATTCAAGGCGTTAATATCGCCACCGGCTACACCATCAATGACGTAAACTGGAGCTGTATTTCCGTTAGTACCAGCACCACGAATATTAATTTTAAATCCATCGCCTGGCTGACCGGAAACGGCCTGAATATTTACACCCGGAGACTGGCTTTGCAAAGCGCCCAATGCCTGCGTGGTATTTAATTTTGCGATGTCTTCACCTTTTACCTCAACCGTAGCACCTGTCACCAGTTTCTTCTTCTGAATACCATAACCTACTACGACTACTTCATCCAGCAATTCCGTATCTTCTTTCAGCTGAATTTTGAAATTAGTCTGGTTGCCTACTACGATTTCTTGCGGCTGATAACCGATAAAAGACACAACAATCGTTGCTCCCGGCTGAACATTCAATGTGAAATTACCGTCAATATCAGTAATAACACCATTTGTGGTGCCTTTTTCCAATACATTAGCACCGATAACCGGTCCCATTGCATCTGTTACAGTACCTGTGATTTTTTTTGCTTGCTGCACAGCATCTATTGCATCGACCGATGCGGCGAAAAGTTGCGGAGTATAAGTCAGGCTGACAGCCGAACAGATACCTACGAGCAGCGCGGTTCTTCTGAAATTTAAATTCATACTTATATTTTTCTTAGATTAATGAATTGGTATTGCCTGGCGGCATCTACCGTTTAATATAAGGTTAAACTTCTCTTTTTGAGGAAAAATTAAATATACCTTATTTATAAAGTGGTTGGTATACATATTACTCCTTTCCCATAAGCATTTTTCATTTCATTAACGGTTAAACATTATATGATTATTATCAAATTTCAATCAGGCTTGACAAAAGTAGACTTTTGACAACAAACTTTATAATACTATCTTATCAAATAACGACACTCATTTAACATCCATTACTATTTCCCCTAAAAGTATAAAGCATGAATTCCACAACCGACAACTAAAAGCTATAAAAAACAGAAAGGGTTGCCCCGATACTAACCAGAGACACCCCTTTCCATTTTATTATTAAAAATTGCTATTCCATAGAAGGAAGCTCATCACGAGAAACGACAAATTCCTGGTTCATAGCATCCTTCCACCATGCTTCATCAGCATGGACTACCGGACTGCCGTCCTCATTTGTTCCGTCATACCACGGCATGAACCAACTCCAACGCGCACCAGATGCCCATTGTTCGGAAATAAGTCCGACCGTACCACATTCACTCAGCGAAACAATCTTATTTCCATAATTTCCGGCAATGGAAGTATATTCTGAAACACAATCCGCAGTTTCCTTATTATAAATATCACGTCCCACGATGTCTACATATTGGTCTCCCGGATACCAATCAGCATCATTGCCCTCGGTAGTCCATACCCAGATAAGATTATCCAGTCCTTCTGCCTTGAAGTAGTTGAACATAGCAATCCACAGAGATTTAAAGCTGACAGCATCCTTACCCCACCAAAACCAGCCACCGGCTGCCTCATGGAACGGACGCCACAATATCGGAATATCCGCATCTCTCAACAGTTTCAAATAAGCGGCAGTATTTTTCAAATCTTCGGTAAATACCTTGTTTTCCCAAGTGCCTTCCACCGTGGCATTGGCAGCGTCAAACTCCGTATCTGCCTTATAGAAGGCATAATCCTTGTTCGGGTCAAGAGCTGTACCGTTACTTTCAAGATAAACAGCAACTGCTGTATAATCATGTCCGCCAATGATGAGACCACCTTCTTGCAGGGATTTCAAAATATCCTCGGTAATCACCAATGTATAGTCCCCGGATATGTCAAAATAATCAGTTCCTGAAGCAATCTCGCTCCAACCACTGTTTTTGAACGAACCTTGCGCCCCCTCTGCCACATCTTTCACAGCCACGCGTATCACCTGACCCACTTGCGCATCAGCAAAGACAGCTTTTGCAGCATCATCCGTCATCTGTACATTTCCACTCCAATCACCCGGCATTACCGTCTCTCCTTTCCATATTTGGGTAGAAGAAGCTTCGCCTACAACTTTCTTGGGTACATTCCAATGCCACATGGCAGCTACGATGCCACCTTTGTCAGACCAATCCTTAACAGGAGTAATGTCACCGTAATTAATCCAGTCTACTCCAGCTACAGATGCCGGCAGATGAACATAGTCGAAACAGTTGATAGCCGGATATTTTCCAGTCCATCCGTACACCTTTTCGGACATTTCCGTATTCCAGGCAACATCGGCCATCATGGCAGAAAGTGTCTTCGTCTCGAAGTTATCCAATAGATAATTGTACAGTTTCACAGCTTTAGCCGAAGTAGCGGCAACCAGTGTCTTGTCCAAAGCGACAGTAGAAAACTGAACCGATACAGCCGGAGCAGGCATTTGGTTCGGTCCTGTTACTATTCCCTCGGGAATAGAAAGAGAACAAGCCGTCTCTCGCTTGGGAACATTCACTTTTACAGTCAGTATATTGCTTGCGCCAAGCACATCGGCACTTATCAGTTCACCACCGGTAAACTGGATTTCGCTCAGATTGTCCGTTGCAAAGAATATATTCTTGTCATATTTCACCTCAATGGTGATTTCTCCCGTTTTCACTTTGGCAGCTCCACTCTCAGGAGTAGTAGACACCAATACCGGTGCATCCACTGCAGGGATATCATGATCGACATCAGTATCGCAGGAGGCAAAAATAAAAGCTGCTATTAACGAGAGCATCCATTTTATATTCAGTTTCTTCATCTTAATTATGATTTTATTTCGTTCTTAATCAGGGCATCCATAGTCACATTCTTCAAGCCACAATTCATCAATTTACAATCGTTATTTTTGTAAACGTCAAATCACTGCCCTGAATAATGATACCTACATTTGTCTGGTCTTCACAATCTCCTTGTTTAGCTTGAATATTATCAAGTATCTCCTGAGTCAATGTCAACTCCATCACACGGCTCTCGAAACTCCAGCCGTAAATGTCTGTCGGTACCATAGTCGTATCAAACAAAGAGAAAGCTATGCCACTCCAATCGCCATAGTTAAACTGAGCCTGTGCCCAAGTCTGGTCTTTCTGATCGAAATAGACTTTCATGACAGTACCTGCCGTTACCTTGGCAAAAGATGCAGCCGGTACCAATACACGTCCTCCATCGCCCCAACTAATATTGAGCGGACCAGCCCAAACTGTTTCTTCATTGGCAACCACAAGAACATCATAAGCAATTTCACCATTTGAAGAAATCAGTTTCAGGCTATAAGTTCCATCCAGTTCAGCCGGTACATTCAGCATCAATACCCCTTTAGCCGCATCATTGATATACTGGACTGAAGCCTCATTCAGCAATACATTTGTCAGCTTATCAGCATTAACAATCTCAAGTTCCATAATTCGTCCCCGAACCAATTTGTCAGGCAATGCCGGCAAATAGGCACATACCGGTTTCTCTATTGTCAGAGACGGTGCTTCTACAGATTCACCATTGGCCATCTTCAAGAGTAAGGCCCCAGTTTCGGCAGTTGTGGGTACAGTCAAAGAAATGGCAGTAGCAGTGGCATCGGATACGGTAACTTCCACATTACCACTGAATACAACAGCCGAAACAACATCCATATTTACTCCTTTGACAGTCAAAGCCTCTCCTGCCGGGACCGTCGCCGCACTATAAGAAATGTTTTCCGGCTTTGCCGTTGCAATAGATACGGCAGTTGCTTTTCCACTATTTGTATTCAATTGCAAATCACCACTGATAGCCGCAGCCGGCATCAAGACCTTTATTTCAGTCGTATTCTGTGACTCCAATCCTACAACTTCTTCTACACCAGGAAACGTTACATCAGTCACCAAATCCATATTGGCACCTTTCAGGGTAATTATATCTCCACCACGCAAGTTTATAGCAGGAACAGCCACTACGTTCAAAGGCATAGCTACTACAACAGTAGCAACCACAACTTTTACATCCGAAGCAGGAAGTACCGTAACTTCTCCGTCCGAGACATTATCCGGCAACGTAAAAGTAAGTTCATCTCCTTCGGAAGAGGCAGTCATCGTAAATTCAACTTCATCCCCATTCGGCATCTGTACTTTCTTCACCAAATCAAAGTTTTTACCAGAAACTCGAATGATATCACCTGGCTTCTTATCCACCAGGTCGAGTGGAGCCTCTACCGATGGCAAAGTAACCTCCAGTTCCTCTTCAGTATAAATCCAATTGGGGATTTCAGCTCCATCAGACAAGATGAACTTACCGGTCTGAGCAGAATCAGGAACAATAACTTTAATCTCCTGACGGCTTTGACTGACAAACTCATCAGCAGGCACTGTTACCTCATCAGCAAATATCACTTCTTTAATCAAGTTCAGGTATTCACCAGTAATGGTCAATTCACTACCAGGCTTTACTTCTGCCGGTGCAAAAGCCTCTAAAGCAATCGGTTCCGTAAATGTCAACTCTGTTTTTGTTGTAATATCCCCTTTCGGTGTCTTCAAGACAACCAAACCCGGCTGGGCTGTCTGGGGTACAGTGACACGGATTTCCGTATCACTGACCACTTCGATGTCTGTTATATCGTCGCAACCGGGAATAGCAACCGCAGTCACCTTATCCATGCCACTGCCCAGGAAACGGAGTACACCGCCGCGAGCTACGGGACTCGGTCCGAATACATTCAGACTGATTCCCCCTTTATATTGGTTGGTATCTTCATCATCCCCATTGTCGCAGGCCGTAAACGTCAAGCAACTGAAGAGCATCAGGCACATCATCCACAGTGCCGGAAATTTATATGTTTTATTCATATCAGTATTCTATTTAAAAGGTTATTCAATAGGTACCACACGGATGTTGTCAATCATAATCACCGGATTGCAATCCTTACCTTCCACACCACCTGCCCAGACAAAGAATGTCAATCCGGTCAGCATAGTCTTGTCAAAAGCCCTATCACACTTATTGCCTTCATGCGTCTTGTTGAACTCGGACAGATTCATGGAAACGGTTGTCCATTTACCGCCCGTATCATAGGAACCCGTATTCTTCCAGGGCAACCATAAACCTCGCGGCACATTCGTATCACTAAAGTAAGCATTGTTTCCGGTCGCATACGTCACCACATCATTACCAGTAAACATTACTTGCAGAGCACAAGACTGCCACGGATTGGAAGAAGGAATATTCACCTCAAATTTCAGTTGCAAACCATTGACACCATACTCCTCGAGCAATTCTGCAAACTCAGGACGTGCAGAAAGTTCGGGATAACCGGCAGACGGTTCCGGCCAGTAATTGAATGAAAAATGTTCTTCATCCCAAGTAGCACCGATTCCCCCTTTAAGTTCCCCGGCAAAACGAATATATGCACCATCAATACTATTTTCATCGGCTTCTTTCAATACCGCACTACCATCACGCCAACCATGAGCAATAGCCATACCGCCATGAGAGCCATCCCAGTCAAAGAGTATGTTGCGGGTATCATGATAGCGGAATTTGGAACGTCCGGTACCGTAAATAGACTTCACGTTGATATAGCCTGCAGGAGCATTGTCCGGAAGAATAAAACTGACCGCAGTCTTGGTTATGTTCGTAATATTAGTCACTTCCACATTACCAGCCATCGTAATGGTCAGTGGCACATTCGGGTCATCAATGAAATAGTCACCAATCAGTGTCACCTCACTACCCGGCTTTGCAAACTCACAAGAAATGGAGTTCACGGTAGGAGCCGGAACCAACACCTTGAAGTCATAATCTATGGTATCTTTTGCTCTGGTCACCATATAAATCTTATCGGTCACTACCGAAGGAATCTCTTTCGGAACATCTACCATAAGTGTATGGTCAGTGATGTAACTTGTATTAAGTATCGCCTTCTGGTCATTGAAATAGAGCTCGTAAACACTCCGCAGATTCTCACCGACCAGACAAATCGTATTCGCCATATAGGCCCCGGTCAGCAAAGAATCTGCCGCAGCCGGATCAGGGACACGAACATACTTCAAAATAGGCTTTCCGCCTGCCACCTCATATTTATCCGGTTCATCCTCACAAGCTGCCATGGAAAAGCCTGCTGCGACAACAACTGCCGCGAAGAACCAATTCGTATATCTATTATTTTTCATCTTTTCAAGCATTAAATTAATAACTGAATTCAGAACGCACATCTACGTGTACCGGGTCTTTCATCAAATTAGGATTGAACACCACGTCTTCTGTCGGGAACGGCAATGTAAAACTGGAAACTGTTACATTCGGTGCCTTTGCATCCGGGTTGTAACGAGTTTCATCCGGATTTACCGTCCAACTACCATTCTCATAATAAGCTTTGTAGGTAGTGCCCAGATTATAATAAACATCACGGCGCTGCGCCTTCAGCTCATTGATAGCACGCTGGGAATCATAATATGCCAAACGTACATAATCATACCAACGGTCACCTTCGCAAGCCAGTTCCAGCCGACGTTCCTTCCAGACGTCCTCCCAAGTAATGGAGGTTTTCGGAGTAACTCCCGGAATGGCACGGCCACGTACTGCATTGAAAGCATCCAGTGCACTCTGGTCTGTAGTAGAGGTAGCCAGTCCCATTTTCGCCTCGGCATATACCAGATAGATATCGGACAGGCGCAGGATATGGGTTGCCAGGCCGCTGTACATATTACCAGCCGATACGCCCAAGCCCAATAGATGGTCATTATTGTTACCATAAAGATGCTTCACATGATTGGCACCGGTAGGAGACTGATAATCGCCATTAGGGCCACCCTTGCCATATTCGGCATCATAGATAAACCGCAGATAATCGAATCCGCCCTTGTCCTGCCAGAAATAACTGTATACATCACCTGCCATCATCATGGTAGCCTTACGACGGGTATCCGTATCCGAACGAGTCTCAGGGCTTTCCAAAGCGGAAATTCCAAATGCATCCTGCAAATCAACCGACGGACCGGCATAACCGCCCCAGCAGTCACCAAATTCATCGAATCCCACCATTGCCAAGTCCGACTGCAATGTATTCTGCTGTGTCCAAGGGTCACGTCCTGCTGACCAATGCCAAGAGAAGAGGCACTCTTCATTCTTGTTGTTAGCCAAACGGAAAACATCGGAATAGTTGGCCAGCAGATTACGACCGGAATTATTAATTACATCCTTGGAATATTCTGCCGCTTTTGCCAAATCATCCGCATTGCGGGTACCGGAAAGACCACTCTTGGTCAGATACACCTTAGCCAAAAGACCTTCGGCACAATAACGGTCAATACGTCCCGTTTCGCCTCTGGCCGGAAGCAATTCCATAGCTTTCTCCAGAGTCATAATGATATACTCGTACACATCGGCTGTCTCCACCTTGAATTTGGAGTTATAATTACCGGAATTCAATTCAGCCGTATTATCATGGATAATGGGTACTGCCCCAAAACTACGTACCAAATAGAAGTAAGCCATGGCTTTCCATGCCAGACACTCGCCCATACACTGATTTTTCACAGCTTCTGACGCATTTGCCGTCTTCAAACGAGTATATACGGTATTGGCATGACCGATAACTGCCCACAAAGAATAGGACATATTCACAAGGTTCTCATCCGTACCATTCACCGTAAAATTCAGGTAAGGGCTGTTTCCCTCGTATACATTTCCGGACAAGATTTCACCGACTTTAATAAAACCGCGCTGAAAGTCATACCAAGGTGAGTTATAAAGGTAATTGACTCCTTGCACACATTGCTCGTCATTCTGGTAAAAATTCGATTCGTTATAATTATCTTCAGTAGGACGGTCCAGGAAATCTTCGCATGAAACTGTTCCCATACCGAGTACAGCTGCAAACGCCCAATATTTAATATATCTGATTTTCATGTTTTCTTCAAATTAAAGTGTTAGAATGAAACGTTCAAGCCGAATGAATAAACTGTAGGAGACGGATAACGTCCGTTGTCCAGACCATATACATTGACGCTTGAAGTACTGGCACCAATTTCAGGGTCATAGCCATCATAACCGGTAATGGTCAGCAGGTTCTGAATATTGGCATAGATACGCAAGTTGCTCAGCCCCAGCTTGTCAATCGTCTTTTTCGGGAAAGTATATCCCAAAGAGATATTCTTCAGACGGATATAGGAACCATCTTCAATATAACGGTCACTGATACGGTCGTTGTCATTCGGGTCATTGATAGTGGCGCGTGGAATGGAAGCTCCCGGGTTTGCCACCATGACGTTAGACACATCATTATACCACATGGTTCCATCTTCGTAGACCTTGTTCGGATTGATAGGAACAAGCTGTGCACGTCCGTTTACAGCATTCAACTGGTTGGTCCATGGAGAGTTCATATGCGTCAGCTTCATGGAAAGGTAGTTGTACACCTTGTTGCCATAGGAACCGTTGATGAAAACGGACAAGTCGAAGTTCTTGTAACGGAAAGTATTGGTCCAGCCAAAAGTAAACTTAGGCATCGGAGAACCGATATTGGTCTTGTCATAGTCGTCAATAACGCCATCGGGCACACCGTCAGGACCACTGATATCCTTATATTTCACATCACCCACCCATACGGTATTGGTACGGTCAAATACACCGTTTGCCGGGTACTTGGCAGGTTTCGGAGAAGTCTGAAGGTCCTCCAGGTCCTTGTAAACACCATCACAGACAAATCCATAGAAGTTATAAAGTGATTCGCCTACACTGGACACACTGACTACATCGGTCCACTGTCCGTAACCTACAATCTGGGCATTGGCTGTACCTGCCAATCCTTTCAGTTTGTTCTTGTTGAAAGAAATCTGGAAATCGGAGTCCCATTCAAACTTACCCGTAATGGGATGCGTGTTCAGAGAGATTTCAAAACCGGTATTCTCTATGTCACCATAATTACCTTTCGGAGCAGCCAATGCAGAAGAACCATTGCCGGAAGTACCCATATAAGAAGGTAATTGCAACGGCATCAACATATCACTGGAAGTTTTCTTATACCACTCTACCGTCAGGTTGATACGGTCGTGCAGGAATCCCAAATCCACCCCGACGTTCCATTGCTCCTGAGACTCCCATTTGATGGAAGTGTTCGGTATATTGGAGGGGCGATACCCCATACCCAGACCAGAAGGCATACGATTCATGGATGTACCCCAGGCATAACCACCGATGTTGGCATTACCTGTTTGTCCCCATCCCAAACGCAGCTTACCGTTGCTGATTACCTTCTTCAACGGTTCAAAGAACGTTTCATTGGAAAAGCGCCAGGAAGCAGCCAACGAATGGAAGCCTGCCCAACGGTTTTCAGGGCCGAAGTTTGAAGAACCGTCATAACGATAGGTATAAGTACCCAGATAACGGTCGGCATAGTTATAAGTCAGACGTGTAAAGAAAGATGCCATGGACGAACTTCCAAAACCTGCGTTGATAGTCGGTGTTCCCGTACCCAAGGCCGGATTGTGCACTTCATCCGAAGGCAGACCGCTATTGAACACACTCGTGAAGTCATAGCTGGACTCCCAGCACTCCTGACCCACCATGGCCGTATAATGATGCTTGTCGCCTATGTTTCCGGAATAGGTCACATAGTTCTTCAATTGCCAGAATGTACTGCTGTTCTTCTGGATACTGCTTTCATTGCTGGAACGTACCCATCCACCCAAATCAACCATCGGCTTGTAGCGTTCACCTTTGCTGGAACTGATGTCATAACCCAGTTCGGCATGCCATACCAGATTTTTAATCGGAGTGACCTCAAAGAAAATATTACCTGTCAGTTTCTGACGGTCCAGCAGGATGTCATCCATCATGGCAAGGGCAATCGGGTTAGGATTCGTATAGCCTTCGCGAACAACGGTGGCATAGCTGCCATCCAGATTATAGATAGGTATATCAGGAAGAGTGGTCAACGAGTAGTTAATCAAACCTTCATCACTGTCTGCCAGTTTCAGGTCATCACCCGTTGCTGTATAGGTGGCAGTCAAACCGAGTTTCAACCACTTCTTCAGTTGGGCATCCAAGTTGGCACGGAAGCTGTAACGGTTAAAGTTTGAACCGATGATGGTACCGTCCTGATCCATATAGGAAGCTGATACGTAGTATTGTATCTTCTCTGTACCACCTTGTGCCGAAATCTGGTGCTGATGCTGCAAAGCAGTCTGGAAGATGGCGTCCTGCCAGTTTGTACCTACTCCCAGCAGAGAGGGATCAGCATAATAACTACTAGGGTCAGAGATTTCACCCATGTTTGCCAAATCATTATAATAAGTGGCATACTCACGCAGATTCATCATATCCAGGCGCTTTGTCTGGCGTTGAACGGCAAACATACCGTCATAAGTAAACTTAGCCTCACCCGCCTTACCACGTTTGGTCGTAATCAAAACCACACCATTGGAACCTTGCGCACCGTAAATGGCGGTTGCCGAAGCATCTTTCAGAATTTCCATACTGACGATATCAGCAGGGTTGATGGTGGAAAGCGGAGAAATGGTGGAAACCGAGCCATTACCCAATGCATCGCCCAAACCATAAGATGAACCGCTTTGTCCCTGACTCTGTACAATCACACCGTCAATTACATACAACGGCTCGGCATTGGCATTGATAGTGGCCTGACCACGTACACGGATAGAAGAGGAAGAGCCCGGAGCACCGGAAGTGCTGACAGCCGTCACACCCGCAGCACGTCCTTGCAATGACTGGTCAAGGTTGGTAATAATAGAGCCCTTAATCTTGTCTTCACTCATGGAAACGGAAGCACCGGAAAGGTCGCTTTTCTTCATCGTACCGTAACCTACCACAACAACTTCATCCAACATTTCAGAGTCTTCCTTCAACGTGATGTTCACCGTTGTCTGGTCCGTTATCTTTATTTCCTGGCTGACATAGCCTATAAAGGAAACCACGATGGTAGCTCCCGGTTTCACATTCAAGGCAAAATTACCGTCAATGTCGGTAATTACACCATTCGTAGTGCCCTTTTCCAATACATTGGCACCAATGATAGGGCCCATCGCATCGCTGACGACACCCGTAATTTTCTTTGTTTGCTGCACTGCCTCAACGGTATCCACCGATGATACTGCGAAAAGCTGAGGGGTATAACCCAGGCTGAACACCGAACATATACCCGCAAGCAGCGCTGTCTTTCTAAAATTTAAATTCATACTGCATTTCTTAGATTTAAAACAAACACAAAACCTCCCAAAAGAAGATTTTTTTAGTTAACAAAATGAGAGTAAGTCAAGAAACCGTGACATGCAATCAAGGCGTTGACACTTAAAATTACTTCCAAACAATTCATGTTTTCACAGCATCATTCTTCTTTTCTTCCATAAGCACAATTCTTTTTTCTTAATTATTAATGGTTAAATCATATTGTTTTTAAAGGGCTATTTTTTCAGTGTCGTCAATTCGTCACGAACCATTCTCCCCCACTCTTTCATGTCTGCATCTTTCCAGTTTCCCTCGGAAGAAGCCGACGGATAGAACATGGAGCAAGTCTCATCCTTGTCAGACAAAGACCAGGCCACCCAGCTGATGGAATGCCGCTGCATCCACTCCAGCCAATTCCCCCACTCTTCTTTATTGATGGGGCCGTCCCCACTTGCCTCCATACCGGCACATTCGGAAACGAAAATCGGCAAGCCCTTGCCCAGAGCATAGTCGGCGCGGTCGCGCAGCCACTGTCCGTGGGTATTGGCATAAAAGTGGAGTGTATACATTATATTGCTATATCCGGTAATAGGATCGTCTGCAGCCAAATGGATATCCTGGTCCCAATGCGGACAACCTACGAGGATAACGGCATCCGGCTCTATGGCACGAATCGTCTTGATAACCTCCACAGAGTATGCCTTCACCTGCTCCCAACTGTCTTCCACCGGTTCATTGAAAACCTCATAGATAACATTAGGAACCCCTTTGTAACGGGTAGCCATTTGAGTGAAAAACTCCTTTGCTTCTTCCTGCCGCAGATTGTGGCTATGCCAGTCGATGATGACGTAAACGCCGTTCTCGATAGCAGCATCCACCACTTTCGTAACACACTCAATACCGAACTCGGGCTTATTCACATAACAGGCGCTATCCAAATCCACTCCCATAGAGGCCCGAAGCACTTGTGCGCTCCAGTTATTGACCAGATAAGCAACCGAAGAGGCATTGTAGAAACGAGGCCAGAACTGATGCCAGCCATAGCTGACACCGTGCAATACCACCGTATCGCCTTCGGTATTCATCAGCTGCGTACCATTGACCACCAATGTCGGTAGCGTTTCCTTTACATTTTCATTCTTCGACGGGTTTGTTCCACAACCAATGGCCATACCTAGGCAACAAACCGCCAACATAACTTTCCATATGCTTTTCATATCACACTTAGTATTTAGAGTTATACATCTTTCTTAATAACAGTACAAACGCTTTGTACACGCTTACATTCTAATTTTCAGGCAGGGATTACACGGAAAAACACAGATAGGTTCAATTTTGCAACTTCCGGTTTTCCGCTTTAATTATTTCAATAGTGCTGTCTGTGGCAAAGACAGAGTTCAGTCCTTGTTGTTCTTGAGCCGGGTCACCGGTATAGTCATCCCCCTTTTCCCAGAATACATGGTCGGGATTTTGTCCGGCAAAACCGCCCCATGCCCAGAAGTTGCATCCAGCAAAGAGTCCACCGCTCTCACGGTCCTGGCGGATAAGGTCGAATACATAACGGTAATATTCATCGCGGGCAGTGGTCGGTGCCTCTTTGGAGAAGCTGAAGCCGTCACGGGGAAAACCGAACTCCTCCAGAACAATCGGCTTGCTGTACTTCCGGGCAATGACCATGTGGTCATCTATATATTTCTTAGTATTTTCCTTGGCACGCGGAAGAAGTTCCGTCAGGCTGTCCGCTTTCACCCAACTCCAGTTGTAAGGCCAGATGTGGATATTCAGATAATTGATGTTGGGGTCGGCATGAATCTTCTCGAAAAGACTCATATCCATTTCGCATCCCCACGAGCCCTCACTGCCGGAAGACACCATGTGGTTCGGGTCGAGTGACTTGATTTGTGCAGCCACATCGGCCATCCAGCGGGCAAACGGTTCCTTGTTCTCGTCAGAGAAAGCGCGAGGCTCGTTACCAATCTGCCAGGACATAATAGTAGGGTCATCCACATATTTTATCTGATTATACCTATTGGTGCGTGAAACAATATAATTGACATGATTGGCAAACAAAGCCTTCGCGCTGTCCGATTGGGGGAACTGCTTGACATACTCCATATAGGTGGGCCATCCGTCTACGGCAGGTACCACGGCATCACCGTGTCCAGACCATTGCAGGTAAACGGAATAGCCACCACTCCATTCCCAGGAATTGTTCAAATAGAGGACAGCCGTCATATCACGTTCACGCAGTTCATTCATAAAATAATCCAATCCGGCTAAAATAGTATCATTATAGACGCCCGGTGCCACTTGCAAAGAGGGCTCTACCCGCGTCTTTATGCCATTTTCACCGTCAGCACCCACCAATACGCGCAGGTTGTTGATGCCAATACTTTTCAGAAAGTCCAACTCCTTATGCAACCGTTCACGATTGCCGCCTTCACCTTCGGAACCAAGAATAGCACCGTACCAGAAATTGGCACCTACAAAATAATAGGGTTTTCCGTCGCGAACGAACTGTCCATCGGCGTTGACCTTAATAAACGAATGCTCCGCAGGCTTAGGGGCACATGCTCCCAAAAAGAATAAAAGTACTGTCAGCAAAAAGAATTGTTTCTTCATATTATCAGTTTTTAAGCGATACACAAAGATACGCGGCTCATATCATAAAAAATGATACTATATTATCAGATAAATGTGCTAATGTGCCAATAGCCTGCGGCATGATGGCGCAGCATAAATATTACGCAGCCAATTAGCACATTAGCACATTAATCACATTGACACATTAAGTTGTCTCCGTATCCAATCCAGCCATTCATCCCACTGTTCCTGATACCAGTAATGCCCGGTTTCCAGATAAAGATGCAATTCCTTCGGAGAAGAAATCACATTGTAGGCTGCATACATGGAAGTGGGAGGACAGACTTCATCGTTATACCCCCAACTGAACCAACCGGGCACATTCAGCAGGCAGGCAAAGTTTGCCGTATCATAATAGCGTACCGTTTCAAGCTGCTTTTCATCGGGAGTACCGTAATAATAGAAATAATGGGGCCAACCGCAAGCACGCTTCTTGAAGAATGCTTCGTGGTCGCATAAGGCAGGATGAACAGCCGCCAGAAAAGTAACGCGTGAATCAAGAGCCGCCGTAATCACAGACAAGGCACCGCCCTGGCTGGAGCCCGTAACACCCAGCGCTTTCCCGTTGTACTGCGGCAGCGAACAGATAAAATCCACAGCACGCAAAGCGCCTACCACCACACGGTTATAGTAAGAAGCATCCCGGCTGTCGCGGCCGAACGTCCAGTAATTGCTCAGCGCCCCACCTGCCAGCGCATCATATACAGACTGCTGCATCGTGACGGGAATGCCGTGGATACCCACCTCCAATGTAATCACCTTTCCAGGAGCCGTATACGTATCTCCCGCATAAGGGCGGACACCCGCACCGGGCACACGCAGCAAAGCCGGATACTTCCCTTCTTTCTTGGGAATACTGAGAATACCGTAAAAACGTCCTCCCCAAGCTTTTGTCTGGAAGCTGACCTGATATACATTATCCGTTTCCGTACAGCGTTCGGGAAGCAGTGTCATAAGGGGATTCAACGGAGTCTTGCGCGCCTCTTCCAAGGTCTTGGCCCAATAATCCCGAAAATCGGCAGGAAGTTTCGCCACAGGTTGCAGCTGCTCGGGAGCATAGGCCGATGTAGCCAGCCCTTCATAAGTCCGGCCGTCCACATACGCCTTGACCTTGCAACGCAAGAAGCCTGCAGTCTTCATCGTGCCTTGCAACTTCAAGGTACCATCTTTCAGCACCATGTCTTTCTTTACTTCAGTAGGATACATCTCGGGCCCCAGTTCATAGTCAATCTTGACATCGGGCAAGAGGTTCTGTGCCTTCAGCACCCGGACGGTAAACGTACACTTCTCATTCAGACGATACACCCAATCGCTATGGTCGGGTGAAACGACTACACGGATTTCATTGCCACGTATCTGCGCCGTCACAGCACATACACACAGCAGACATAAGAATAAGGAAAAAACTCTTTTCATGATATCAGATATTAGTATTAATCATTGGTGCAAAAATAGGCACTTCCAATGAAGAATACCAATACTTTCTTATCATATCACCAGCTTCTTTTTCCGATAATTCTCACGGAATTCCTTCGGCGAGCATCCCTTCTTCCGCTTGAACATACGATTGAAATTGGACAGATTGTTGAAGCCGCAGTCATAGCACACCTCTGCAATGGTACGCGTGGAATCTACCAACATACGCGTGGCAAAGCCCAGACGGATATCAATAATGTAGTCGGAAAGCGTCTTGCCGGTGCGCAGGCGAAAGAAACGGCTGAAAGAGACCGGTGTCATGCCCACCATATCGGCCAATGAAGCCAACCGGATCTCCTCCTGATAATGGGTGGAAATGTATTTCTGCACCTTCTGTACCCGGCGGCTGTCAGAGAAAGTCTCTATCTTGGCAAACGAAGAACTGGACAGCACCCGGGCATTGTCATAGAGGGAAAGTTCGTAAAGGATACGGAGAAAGTTCATCACGGCATAAAAGCCCTGCTCCTCGGAAGCCAGCTTATCCAGCCAGTTGTACACCTTCATGATGGCCTGCATGGGGAAACTAAGTCCGCACTGTGCACGCTCCAGCATCCGGCGGATACTGTCGAACTGGTTCTTGTTGACAACGTTCCCGAAGAACAAGTCGGGAGAAAACTGGATGGTAATCTCCCGAATATCCCCGGAGGTACATTCATGTTGCTCCCATACATGCTCCAACTCCTTGCCGGTTATCAGCACCAGGTCATAATCACCGATAATCTCGGCAGAATCGCCCACCACACGGCGGACGCCAGAAGCATGTTCCGTGAAGTTCAGTTCATACTCTGCGTGACAATGGATGGGATAGGTAAATTCTGTTTTGTGACGGTCGGCAATATAGAAACAGTCACGTTCCGACAGAGGGGTTATCTCCCTCATGATATAGTTCTGGTTTTCCATAGGCATTGGTTAAAAAAATATCATGCCGCAAATATACTCATTCTTTTTAATCCCACAACAGTACCATTTGTTACATTTAGGGATAATATATGAACAGACACCCGGGAAAGTCCTGCCCGGAAAAGCACAATTTCCGTTCTTCTCCCCCTTAAGCTCTAATGCAAAGATGTATGAGATGCACATCTCATACAACACGAAATATGCATCTCGCACACTTACACACTATAGTTTGAGGAAGAAAGAAGCGGAGATCCCTCTCTTGCCCCATAGACAAAAGAAAGGTCTCCGCTTCGCCGGATGATATGAATGACAAACCGCTTACTTCTGCAACTTCAAGACACAGGAAGTTTCCGGCATATTTTCCGAAACGACCGTCAGTGTGGCTTCTCCCGCTTCGCCGGTACTTTGCAACAGCACCTGTGCAAGTCCGTTGAATGCCTTTACCTGATAGGTACGGGCATCGGTGTCGGCCGGACGTTCCGTAGCCTGATAAGCGGGGTCGCCATTCCCCACCCCAAGGATGCGTACCGGACCGGAGACGGTTATCGTCAAGTCGTTGCAAGCAGTGGGGACAAAACGTTTCTTCTTGTCCTGCAACTCAATGTTACACACTGCCACATCCCGATTGTCTGCCTGAATGACGGAACGGTCTGCCGTCAGGGAGATACGGGCAGGAACACCGGTAGTCTCCACAGTACGGGCCAATATTTTTTTGCCGTTCTTATAGCCTACAGCCTTCACTGCACCGGGCTGGAAAACGGCTTTCCAGGAAAGATGGCCGTTTCGGGGCATCGGTTTGCGATCCAGTTTCTTGCCGTTCACAGTCAATTCCACTTCATCGCAGTTGCTGTATACCCAAATATCGATGCTATCACCTTCGTGACCTTGCAGATTCCAGTGAGGAAGGATGTGCAGCACCGGCTCATCCGTCCACCAGGACTTCAGATACCAGGCTTCGTCCTTGGGAAAACCGCAGTAGTCCAGAATGCCGAATTGTGAACCCGTAGCCGGGAACTTCATGGGGTTGGGCTCGCCGCGGTAGTCGAAACCCGTCCAATAGAAAAGACCTGCCAGGTAGGGGCGTTCGTCATAGAATTTCCAGCCACGCTCGATGCAGTTCAGCAGGCTGTCAGGTCCGTTCAGCTTGCGGTTGTGCGCCACCATGTGGCCTTTGTCGTGGGCATCGAAGTAGATGCCGCGCGTACCACAGCCCGTAGTCTCTTCCGAACCGAGCGCACGGCGGCCGGGATAATCCTTGCGGTGCTGCTCCACCGGATTCTGAAGGATGTAGTTATAACCGGCCACGTCTGCGGGAATCAAGATGGCAGGGCCACTGCTCGAAGCAACGGTCATGAGGCGCGTAGGGTCGAAACGGTGGCAATATTCACGCATCGTGGCAGCAATGCGTGTACCGTTTTCTTTCCACTCGATGCCCCACTCCTCGTTGCCTACGCTCCAAAGGATGATGCACGGATGGTTGCGGTCGCGGTCTATCATGCGTTTCAGCAAGCGGGTATGTTCTTCGTTGACACCCGTCAGACGGTTTTCCTCTATCACAAGAATGCCGAGGCGGTCACAGGCATCGAGCATTTCGGGAGTCATCGGGTTATGGGAAGAACGGTAGGCATTGCAGCCGAACTTCTTCAGTTCCTTCAATCGGTACACTTGTAGGGCATCGGGAATGCCGGCACCTACTCCGGGGTGGTCTTGGTGCATGTTCACACCTTTCAGTTTCAGAGGCTGTCCGTTCAGAAGGAAGCCCTTGTCGGCATCGAAGCGGATGTCACGAATACCCGTAGTAGTGGTATAAGCATCCACTAGCTTGCCATGCTGATAGACTTCCGTAAGCAGTGTATATAAATAAGGTGCATCCACACTCCAAAGATGAGGTTTGTCCAGCGCTATTTCACCGACGGTGAGCTGGCGGTCTTTCGGCAGTACCGGCTGACCGGCCGTTTCGCAGCGTGCCACTTCCTTGCCGTCGGCATCCCGGAGGATATGGCAGAGGCGGTAATCCTCCGTTTGCAGACCGGAGTTTTCAACAGTGGTCTCTATCGTCAGCTTGGCCTTGTCAAAAGGTGCGGCCAGCGTGCTGTGCACAAAGGTTCCGAAAGGAGCCACATGCAACGGCGCCGTCTTGTTCAGCCATACATGGCGGTAGATGCCCGCACCCTCGTAAAACCAGCCCTCCTCGAGCGTGGCATCCGCACGGACGCAGATTAGATTATCCTCTCCGTAATTCAAGTATTCCGTAATGTCATACACCTGCGTGGCATAGCCGCTCGGTTCGTGTCCCAGATAGAAACCGTTTATCCAGATACGGGCATCACGGAAGATACCGTCGAACTGAAGATAAAGATGTTTGCCGAGGTCCTCTTGTGGCACGGTGATGGTCTTTCGGTACCATCCCACAGAGTTTTCGGGGAATTTATAGCCGACGGCTTTATAGCCATGACTGTGGCTCGCCTCTTTGGCATAAGGCAAATCAACCACCCAGTCATGCGGAAGGTTGACCGTCTTCCAGTCCACACCCCACTTCTCCGGATTGAACTTAGGGGAGTAAGGACCCTCATTATGGATAGAGGCTGCTTTAGTCAGATAGTTGAAGTACTCCGTTCCGCAGCCGAAGTCTTTCTCCGGTGAGGAAGCATTGCCAAAAGCAAACTGCCAGCCGTCATCCAGCAAAATACGTTCGCGGACGGATTGGGCAGAAAGAGAAAAGGTAATTCCAAGAAGGAACAGAAATGCGAATAAGTGTTTCATATCGGTTAATCATAAAATGTGTTTACAAAGATAGAGCGAAAAAGATTCGTGCGGTGATACTTTTGTATCTTTTTCCGGTACTTCATGTTTCCGAGGGGAAAAAACACACCGGGCAAACAAGGGTGATAGGAGAAAAGTTTTTAAATTTGAAGCGTGCTTCCGGGAAAATGGCCGGATGCCACAACTAACGAAGAATGCAAACTAAATACAAGAAATAATATGCAAGACAAAAGATTCGGATATTTCGATGACGACAACCGCGAATACGTCATTACCGACCCCAAGACACCTTGGCCATGGATTAACTACCTAGGCAATGAAGACTTCTTCTCACTCATCTCCAATACCGCCGGAGGCTATTCCTTCTACAAGGACGCCAAGTTCCGCCGCATCACCCGCTACCGCTACAACAACGTGCCGATGGACAACGGGGGACGCTACTTCTACATCAATGAAGGCGGCAACGTATGGTCTCCCACCTGGAAGCCCTGCAAGACCGCACTCGACAGCTACGAATGCCGCCACGGCATGAGCTACACCCGCATCACCGGAGCCAAAGACGGCATCGAAGCCAGCCTGCTCTTCTTCGTCCCACTGAAGACCTGGGGAGAGGTGCAGAAGCTGACCTTGCGGAACACTTCTGCCAAAGTGAGAAAACTCAAACTATTCTCTTTTGCCGAATGGTGCTTGTGGAATGCCGCTACGGACATGGAGAACTTCCAGCGTAACTTCTCCACGGGAGAGGTGGAAGTGGACGGGTCTGTCATCTACCACAAGACGGAATACAAGGAACGCCGCAATCACTACGCCTTCTACAGTGTCAATACACCCGTAGACGGTTTCGATACCGACCGCGAAACATTCGTGGGACTCTACAACGAGTTTGCTGACCCGGAACGGGTAGTAGAAGGCAGACCGGGCAACAGCATTGCCCACGGTTGGAGTCCCATCGCCTCGCACTATCTGGAAGTAGAACTGCAACCCGGCGAAAGTCGCGACTTCATCTTCCTGCTGGGCTATGTGGAAAACAAGCAGGAGGCAAAGTTCGAGGAACGTGAAGAATCTCTGCATGAAGCGTTCAAGCAGAGTGTACCCTCTTCACCTATTATAAATAAGGTAAAGGCTAAGGCGATGATTTCGGCCTTCGACACTACCGCCAAAGTAGATGCTGCCTTTGCCGAACTGAAAGCCTACTGGGACCGCCTGCTGGACATCTACGTCGTAAAGACCGACGAAGAAAAACTGGACCGCATGGTGAACATCTGGAACCAGTATCAGTGCATGATTACCTTCAACATGTCCCGTTCCGCCTCTTTCTTCGAGAGCGGCATCGGTCGTGGAATGGGTTTCCGCGACTCCAACCAGGACCTCGTGGGCTTCGTGCATCAGATACCGGAACGAGCCCGCGAACGAATCATCGACATAGCTTCTACCCAATTCCCCGACGGAGGATGCTACCACCAATACCAACCGCTGACCAAACGCGGCAACAACGACATCGGCGGCGGCTTCAACGATGACCCCATGTGGCTTATCTTCGGTACGGTGGCATACATCAAGGAATCGGGAGACTTCAGTATCCTGGATGAGCCCGTCCCCTTCGACAACAAAGAAGGTTCGGAAGTGTCTCTGTTCGAGCACCTGCGCGTCTCCTTCAACCACGTCATCGAGAACCTCGGCCCCCACATGTTGCCCCTCATCGGCCGTGCCGACTGGAATGACTGCCTGAACCTGAACTGCTTCTCCTGGGACCCGAATGAATCCTTCCAGACCACGGAAAACCAGACGGAAGGCAGCCAGGCAGAATCGCTGATGATTGCCGGCTTGTTCGTGGTATGCGGACGCGACTACGTGGAGCTGTGCCGCCGCCTGGGTAAAGACGACGAAGCAAACAGAGCGCAAACCTATATAGAGAACATGGTGGAAGCCGTGAAAAAACATGGCTGGGACGGTGACTGGTACTTGCGCGCCTACGATTACTTCGGCCACAAGGTAGGTTCCAAAGAGAACGAAGAAGGACAAATCTTCATCGAATCGCAAGGCTGGTGCACCATGGCAGGCATCGGACTAGAAGAAGGCATGGTAGAAAAAGCACTGGACTCCGTAAAGGAACGCCTGGACTGCGAACACGGTATTGTACTCAACAATCCACCCTTCACCCGCTATGTTGTGGAGTATGGAGAAATCTCCACCTATCCCGCCGGCTACAAGGAAAATGCGGGTATCTTCTGCCACAACAACCCGTGGGTCATCATCGGAGAAACCGTACTGGGACGGGGTGACCGTTCCTGGGAGTATTTCCGCAAGATATGCCCGTCGTACACCGAAGAGCACAGTGCCCTGCATAAAGTAGAACCTTACGTATGCTGCCAGATGGTGGCCGGCAAGGACGCCGCCCGCCCCGGTGAAGGCAAGAACAGCTGGCTGACGGGAACGGCTGCCTGGATGTGGTATGCCATCACGCAATTCATACTCGGCATCAAGCCTTCGTATGAAGGTCTGGAAATCAATCCTTGTATCCCGTCAGACTGGAAAGGCTTCAACGTGAAGCGCAAGTTCCGCGGAGCGGAATATCATATTACCGTGAAGAATCCCGATGGTGTGTGCAAAGGCATCAAGTCCGTCACGGTAGACGGCAAGCCGGTAGAAGGCAATGTAGTGAAGCATCTGCCGGGCACGCATACAGTAGAAGTAATAATGGGATAACCCACAAAATACAATATCATGATAAACCCTATTTATTCTCCAACGCCCGAACGCTATGACAACGGTATGAAATTCCGCCGTTGCGGGCAAAGCGGCATCCTGCTGCCAGAAATATCGCTCGGATTGTGGCACAACTTCGGCGACGTGAACACATTTGCCAATTCTCAGGCCATGGCGCACTATGCCTTCGACCGTGGAATCACGCATTTCGACCTCGCCAACAATTACGGTCCTTCCTACGGTTCCGCCGAAGAGACTTTCGGAATGATTATGAAGAAATCCTTCATGCCCTATCGGGACGAACTATTCATCTCCACCAAGGCCGGACACGACATGTGGCCCGGCCCCTACGGGGAGTGGGGCTCACGCAAGTACCTGATGAGCAGCCTCAACCAAAGTCTGAAACGGATGAACCTGGAGTATGTGGACATCTTCTACTCCCACCGCTACGACCCGGATACTCCGCTTGAAGAGACCCTGCAAGCACTGGTTGATATCGTACGGCAAGGCAAAGCACTCTATGTAGGAATCTCCAAATATCCCAAAGAGGCGGCCGAGTTTGCCTACAAATACCTGGAAGAACGGGATGTACACTGCCTGCTCTATCAAGGCAGATACAATCTCTTCAACCGCGAACCGGAAGAAGAAGGTATCCTGCAGCAAGCCAAAGGGAACGGAACCGGCTTCATCGCCTTCTCCCCGCTGGCGCAGGGCCTGCTGACCAACCGCTACCTAAATGGTATTCCCGAAGATTCGCGCATGGCAAAGGGGGCTTTCCTGAAGAAAGAAGCACTGACCGACGAGACGCTGCAAAAAATCAAGGCACTCAACGAAGTTGCTGCCTCACGCGGGCAAACCCTTGCCGAGATGTCACTTGCCTGGCTGTTGAAGGACGACCTGGTGACAAGCGTCATCATCGGAGCGAGCTCCGTTACCCAACTGGCAGATAACCTGAAAGCGACTGAAAATACAGACTTCTCTGCCGAGGAACTGGAGAAGATAAAGAAAATCATTCAAAAATAAATCAACATGAAAAGCCTCCTTATTCAAACCTTTTGTTTATTATTCCTTTGCTTGGGCACGGTCCGTGCACAGCAATACCAACTTGCATCACCCAACGGAAAACTATCCGTTACGGTAGATGCCGGAGAAGCCCTCACCTGGCAGATAGCACACGACGGCACCACAGTGCTGCAACCCTCTGCCATTGCCCTGCAAGGCAGAGATGAAAAATCAGCCAAGAAAGCAATAACTTTCGGTAAAAATGTAAAAGTAATCCGTGCAGAACGCAAGTCTGTGGAGTCCTCCTTCCCCACTCCCCTCTACAAAAAGGCAAGTGTGGAGGATGTCTACAACCAGTTGACACTGAAATGCCGCGGAGGCTACAGCGTACAGTTCCGCGCATACGATGACGGTGCTGCCTACCGCTTCATTTCCGAACAGAACAAGCCGTTTATCGTCCTCAACGAAACTGCGGACTTCAATTTCGACAAGGATTACCAGGCATTTGTACCTTACATAAACGACAACCGCAACGGTGAGCGCTATTGCTTCTCCTTCGAGTCTTACTACGACGAAGCCCCGTTGTCCAAAATGCACACCGACTCACTCTCCATCACCCCACTGATGGTTTGCCTGGACGGAGGAAAGAAAGCCGTTATCATGGAAGCCGGATTGGAAAACTATCCCGGCATGTTCCTCACTGTAAATCCTCAGACACGTCAAGGAGTGCAGGCAGCATTTGCCCCCTATCCGCTGGAAGAAATAATCGGCGGACACAACCGGCTGAACCTGATACCGACCAAGCGTGCAGACTACATCGCCCGTTGTGCCAAGCAGGAGCTCCCCTGGCGTGTGATACTCGTCACCGAAAAGGACACGCAGCTTGCCGACAACGACATGGCACAGTGTCTTGCCTCCGCCTGCCGCATCAAAGACATTTCCTGGATTAAACCCGGCAAAGTGGCTTGGGACTGGTGGAACACCTGCAACTTGACTGGAGTAGACTTCAAAGCCGGCATGAACACCCCGACTTATAAGGCATTCATCGACTTTGCCGCCGACAACAACCTGGAATATATCATCATCGATGACGGCTGGAGCGGAAACGAATCCTTATTGAAAGACCTGAATCCGGATATCGATTTAAAGGAACTGGTAGCCTACGGAAACCAGAAGGGCGTCGGCATCATTCTCTGGGCAAGCTGGCGAAATTCTGCCAAAGATACGGAAGCCGCATTCAGCCACTATGCACAGATGGGTATCAAAGGCTTCAAGATAGACTTCTTCGACCGTGACGACCAGCCACTAGTACAGTCCGTAGAACGCATTGTAGCCTGCGCCGCCGAGCACCGCCTGGTATTAGACCTGCATGGACTCAAGCCATACGGTATACAGCGCACCTATCCCAACGTCCTAAACTTTGAAGGTGTAAAGGGACTGGAGAACGCCAAATGGGAACCGATAGTGAACGGAGCCCCCCTCCACAACTTCCCGCGCTATGACGTGACTGCTCCCTACCTGCGCATGCTTATAGGTCCGATGGACTACACACCGGGAGCCATGATGAACGCAACCCGCGAAACCTTCCGTGCCGTCAACGACCATCCGATGAGCCAGGGTACACGCGTCCACCAGATGGCGATGTACACCCTCTTCGAAGCCCCGCTGCAAATGCTTGCCGACAGCCCCAGCAAATATATGAAGGAGCAGGAATGCACGGACTTCATTGCCAAAGTGCCTACCGTTTTCGACGAGACCGTGGCACTGGACGGTGAAGTAGGCGAATACCTTACACTGGCACGCCGCAAGGGAGACGTCTGGTATATCGCCTCCATGACCGACTGGACACCACGCGACTGTACCATCGACCTTTCCTTCCTTGGAGAAGGAAGTTACGAAGCCGAAATCTTTTCCGACGGCATCAATGCCGACCGGGAAGCAACCGACTACAAGAAAGAAGTACGCACCGTGACCTCGGGAGACAAGCTGAACATACACATGGCACCCGGAGGAGGATGGACAGCACGGATATGGAAAAGATGATAGGGTGATAAAGTAATGACATGATAAGTGCAATAGGGTGACAGTTACGTTAAAAGTGCTGTCACCCTATTCCTTTATCACTTTTAACATACCTCTACGTGAACCTTTTATATCCTATCTTGTTTTTTCTCACAAAAGCCTAAGGTACCATAGGGCAGGAATTTATATTAAACCTAAACAATTATAAAAGTATGAAGAAATTTATTCCCCTATTATTAGCGGTCTTTGCAGTGACGCTTGCATCTTGCGAAAAAGACCCTGACATGGATAAGCTGGACAATAATTATCTGGTTTATACCAACTATGACAAGAAGGCGGATTTCAAAACCTTCGAAACTTATTACTTGCCGGACAGCATTCTGGTCATCGGTGATAAGGAAAACGCCGAATACTGGAAAGATGAGAATGCCCAGGAAATTCTCAGCGCTTATGTTGCTAACATGAACAGCCGCGGCTACATCCGTGTGGATGACCGGGAAGAAGCCGACCTTGGCTTGCAGGTAAGCTATGTCAGAAGTACCTATTACTTCACCGACTACGGACGTCCCGAATGGTGGTGGAACTATCCAGGCTACTGGGATGCTCCTTACTGGGGCAACTGGGGCGGATGGTATTATCCCTATGCCGTGAACTATTCCTACAGTACCGGTTCCTTTATCAGCGAATTGTTGAATCTGGAGGCGCCGCAAGGCCAGAGCGAGAAACTTCCTGTTCTGTGGACCAGCTATATGAGCGGCTTGCTGAGTGGTTCTACTTCTGTCAATACCAAACTTGCCGTGCAAGGTGTGAACCAAGCTTTCACTCAATCAACTTACCTGACTAACAAGTAGTGACAAGCTACGAGCTATAAGTGACAAATGACGGGTTACCCAATATTAAGGTAACAAGAATAATACGGCAGCATCCTTTCCGGACTGAGAAGTTGCCATTGAACCAAAAAACAAGAACAAAGTATGAAAACAATAAAATATCTTTCCTTGAGAGTATTTGCGGTTGCCGCTCTTGCTCTCGTCTTCGCCCTACCGACGAAGGCACAGATGACCGATAACGGTTATGCCAATATCGACTGGCAATATAACTTTCCCCTCAGCAACAACTTCGCCGACAAATCAAGCGGCTGGGGTATGAATTTTGAAGGCGGTTACTTCCTGACAGACAATTTTGCATTGGGAGCTTTCTTGAACTACCATAGCAACCATGAGTATTTCGGTCGCCAGACACTTCCCGTAGGCGAAGGCGGCAGTCTGAATACCGACCAGCAGCACACTGCATTCCAGTTGCCTTTCGGTCTGGCCTCCCGCTATGTATGGAACCGTGGAGGTGCATTCCAGCCGTATGCCGGTGTAAAACTGGGTGCTGAATATGCACAGTTGAAGTCAACTTTCAACGTATTCGAAGCCAACAAAGATACATGGGGTTTCTATGTATCTCCTGAAATTGGTTTCAATGTGTATCCTTGGGCTTATGGACCGGGCTTGCATTTCGCAGCCTATTACAGCTACGGTACGAACAAAGGTGACCTCTTTACGTACAGCGTAGACGGTTTGAGCAATTTCGGTCTGCGCGTAGGTATTGCGTTCTGATAAGACACACACTTAAAGCTTAACAGATAGAATTTAATTGTTTCAAAATTGAAGAAGAAAAGAGCCTTTCCTGCGTGAGCAAGGGAGGCTCTTTTTAATTCTACCAGTTATTTTTTTCCTCCCAGCATCGCCTTATATACAGCTTCCTGAATCCTCGTCCTTATATCCAGCCTCATCAACTTGTTATTCCACACATCCGGATAGGTGCGGTTGCTCAAAAAGACATAAACCAAGCCGTTCTCCGGGTCTGTCCAGGCGCAAGTACCCGTGAAACCGGTATGACCATAGACAGAAGCAGGGGCAGACTCTGCGCAGGGACTCTTCTGGGGATTATGCCGGTCGGGCTTATCAAATCCCAGCCCCCGGCGGCTTATCCTTGAGACAGTGGTAGTAAATACCCTGCAGGTCTCCTTGCTCAAATAGCGTTTACCGTCCAGTTCACCCCCATTCAGCAACATCTGATAGACTTTTGCTACTTCTTCGGCAGTGGAGAACAGCCCGGCATTACCGGAAACGCCACCCTGAAAAGCTGCGGATTCATCATGTACAAATCCTTGCAAGGTAGTCTTACGCAAGAAAGGATCTGTTGATGAAGGTACAATATCTTCCTTCTTCAAGAAGCGCAGAGGAAGATACCCCGTACGCTCCAATCCCATCGGAGTATAGAATTCCTTGGCCAAATATTCGTCCATAGACATGCCGGTGCGCGCCTCGACCAACTGCTGCAACAAGATAAAGCCCACACAACTATAACGGTAACGTTTATCTCTAAGCGGAGTATCCACAATCTTCTGCAAGTACTCCTGCTTGAAAGAACGGTTCAGCCAAAGGCTGTCGGACACTTGCATCGTATATTCCGGTGTCTGCACCTTCAACGTCAGTCCCTGACGGAAGCGGAACTTAGGGTTCGCCCAAGTCTGCCGTCCGATGCGTGCGGAATGCCGGGCATCGGGACGTGCCTTGAACAAAGTGCCGGTATAGCTCTCTTCATCAATCGCTTCCTGATAGAATAGCAAGGTAGAAGGTAGACCGGATTCATGCATCAGCAGTTCGCGTACCGTAATATTCTTCTTGTCCGTATCCTGTAGGAAAGGCAGATAATCCGACACCCGGTCTGTAAGATTGAGGCGTCCGCCATCGTACAACTTCATCACAGCAAGCAGCGTGGCTGTGGTCTTTGTCAGCGAAGCGATGTCGTATACATCCGTCTTCTTTACGGGAAGCGCCTTGCTTCCGGCCTCGTTCCAGACGTGGGTACCGAAAGCTTTATTATACATCTCCCTGCCATCCTTCAGCACCACCACCTGGCAACCGGGGTAAGCCCCTTCACGAATGCCTTCTTCAGCTATCTTGTCTATTTCAGCCAGCAGACGGGAATTCATACCATGCTCTTCGGGTACAAAGCGGGGGGTACTTTGAGGAGTCAGCGTCACTCCCGCACCGGCAGCAAACCGACTACCGATACTGGCAGACAAGCGTCCCTCTGAACAAGCGCTGCCATAAACAATCCGGGCAACCTGCCGCTGTACCTCCTCGTTGGAGGAGTGTGCCAAAATCACCGCTTCAGCAGCAGCGTCCCCTTGTTTTATCTGCAATACCTGCTTGCCAGGAATAAAGAACAGATAAACCACCGGTACGTCAGGAGCGAACTTTGCAAAGAAATTCTGATAGGGCGTCAAACGGTGTTCGGTGACACAGACCAGAATACGTTTGTACTTGGCCAGCGCATTCCTCAAACGGTTCCCGTCAGCCTCCGGCAGATTCTTGCCCAAATGGAACTCCACAGGACGGGTATACTGCGACAGTTCTTTGAGGAACGGCCGGATTTCCTGCGCTTCTCCCACATTGAGCACGGCAACTTCACCGATGGAAGGGTCCAGCGGAAGTACCTCGTCCCGGTTATCCAGCACAGTGATGGCCGCCAAGTTCAGCCGGCACATCAAATCACGCGTTTTCGGAGTATTGATGCGGGCCCCCAAACCTGAAAGCTGTACATGGGGTTTCTTTTTCAACCCAAGGGCATATTTATATTTCAGTACTTTACGGCATTTCGCCTCTATCTCTTTCTCTGTCAGCTCCCCTTTTTTCACAGCGACAAGCACAGCCTCCACTTCTTCCTTTATACGTCGGGGGACAAGCAGCAAATCATTGCCAGCCTTCAGCGCCTGCAAACAGATGCTTTCATTGCCCGATACCCCTTTCATGGCAAGGGCATCCGTAAAGACAAGCCCCTGAAAGCCGAGGTCATTCACCAACAGACCGGAAACTACCTTACGCGAAAGCGAAGACGGGAGCCCCTTTTGCGGCTCTATGGTAGGCACCTCCAAGTGCCCCACCATCATTCCTCCCAATCCGGCACGAATGGCTTTTCTGAAAGGATAAAGCTCTATGCTGTCCAGACGGGCACGGGTAAAAGGCAGCACGGGCAACGCCTTATGAGAATCCACATCCGTATCCCCATGCCCCGGAAAGTGCTTGCTGACAGAAAGTACACCACCATCCTCCAACCCTTTGGAGTAGGCAACAACCTTGTTCGCCACATTGAACGGACTTTCACCGAAGGAACGGGTATTGATAACCGGATTCTTGGGATTGATATTCACATCCGCTACAGGAGCAAAATTCACTTGCACCCCCAGTTCACGGCATTGGCGGGCCACTTCGCGCCCATATTCATAAATCAGTGTATCGTTCTGTATGCAGCCCAGCACCATGTTTCGCGGAAAGTTCGGAGTACCGCGGAGGCGCATAGCCAGTCCCCATTCACCGTCAAAGGTAATCATCAGCGGAACTTCCGCCATCCGCTGCGCCTCATTGGTCAACATCACCTGGTTCTGCATCAATCCGCCGGAAAATAACAGACCGCCTACCTTATAGTCCTCCACCACCTTACGCAGCAGTTCCTTGTTGGCCTTGTCCTGCTGGGGGGCAATCGTATAGATGAACAGTTGTCCGATGCGTTCTTTCAGAGTCAGACGCTGCATGACGGAATCCACCCACTGCCTGCACCGCACGTCACTGTTCAAGAGACGTACAAGCGAAGGATCGTTCGGCGGCACCGGAGTAAACGGCATCGGGCCAAGCTGCGCTTTCAGAAGCGGACAAAGACAACACAATATAGTGATATAGGCAAGCAGGTATATTCTCTTCATTCCTTATAGATAGATTGTTTTTAGGGGATTTGCGGAATAATACTTTTATAAATCAATTCCTGGATATCTCTTCTTATATTCATGTCACCCAGTTTCGTGTTCCATACATTGGGGCACAAGCGGTTACTGAGGAATACATACACTGTCTTGTTTTCCGGGTCCACCCAAGCACAAGTACCGGTAAATCCGGTATGTCCATATACCGCTTCCGGAGCGGAAGGAGCACAAGGGCTGCGCTTCACAATGGATACATCCGGCTTGTCGAATCCCAGACCGCGACGGCTGATGGCAGATTTCTCCGTCGTAAACAAACGGCAGGTTGCCTCACTCAAGAAACGCTTGCCATTGAATTCACCGCCGTTCAGCAACATTTGATAAACCTTTGCCACCTCTTCGGCCGTAGAGAAAAGTCCTGCATTACCGGACACCCCACCCATGCAGGCAGCAGTCTCGTCATGCACATATCCGCATATATCCTGGCGACGCAGGAAGTCATTGGATGCCGTGGGCATGATTTCCGCTTTGGTGAACTTCGTCAAAGGCAGAAACATAGTACGTTGCAATCCCATCGGGGCATAGAACTCACGGGCAAGGTACAAATCCATCGGCAGCTCCGTCACCTTCTCCACTACCTGCTGCAACAGCACGAAGCCGAGGTCGCTGTAAACATAACGTTTGCCGTCCAGCTCGCACTTGGCTATTCGCTGAAGGATGGAATTTTTGAAACTCTTGTTCAGCCACATGCCATCTGCCATGTGCAGGGCATGGACCGGTGTGTTCTTGTCGGACACCATCCCTTTGCGGAACTTGAAGTCGGAACAGTAATAGCTATGCTCGCTTACCTGCGTACGATGCCACTCGTCCACCCAACTCTGGGAGTACGGGCCGTGCACCGAATTCGGGTCTATGATGTCCAGGTAGAAACGGATATAGGGAGGAAGCCCCGATTCGTGGAACAAAAGTTCGCGGATAGTAATGTTCCGCTTGTTGCCATTGCGCAAGAAGGGCAGATAAGCGGAAACCTTGTCATCCAGTTTTATCTTGCCCTCATCATACAGTTTCATGACGGCAAGCAACGTAGCCGTAGTCTTGGTCAGCGAAGCCAAATCAAAAAGGTCCGAAGAACGGACAGTAGTGGTATCCTTATCAGAGTGGGTTCCGAAGCCTTTGTCATATACCGGCAGTCCGTCTTTCCACACCAGCACGCGGCAACCGGGATAAGCTCCCGCTTCCAGTCCCTTTCGGGCAACGGCATCGATACTTTGCAGCACATACGACTTCATGCCGTAATCTTCCGGAACAGTCTTCCCCGGTTTCATGCCCGGCTCAATCATACAACCCGTTCCCGCTGGAAACAGTTTACCGATACTCATCGACATTCTGCCACTGGCCGGCTTTTTGGCAAAAAGAACATCAGCCACGTATTGCTGCAAATCCGTCTCTGCCGAATGTGCCAGCACCACAGCGCTGGATTTGGCAAGTGCGGGCACCAGAGGTTGCAATGTACGGTAAGAGGTAAAAAAAGTATAGACCAGCGGAGCACGCAGGTTCAAGCCTTCCAGAAAGGCCACATCACGGTCGCTGACATAAGCCGAACCGGTGATACTGATAACCACGCGACGGAAAGCAGCCAACTGCCCCTGCACTTCCTGCCAGAGAGCCTCATCGGCATTCCAAGGCAAGTGGAAATGGCTGATGCCTGCATTCTTTTTCATAGCTTCCACAAAGGGAGCATCCGCCTCCTCCTCTCCGATGCTGAGCACGGCAATATCACCTTCCACCGGTGCCAGCGGGAGGACATCGAAATAATTGTTCAATACAGTCACTGCCGAACGGCGCAACTTGGCAGCCAACGCCTGCGCTTCCTCCGTATTGATGCGATAGCTCATTCCGCTGACCCGAAGTTGCGGCTGGCGGTTTCTCAAGCCAAGCATATACTTGTACATCAATACCTTGCGGCACTTGGCATCAAGTTCGTCCTTACTCAGTTGTCCCGACTCCACTGCATCTACCAGCTCCTGCACCGCATTCTTCGTATTGAACTGTACCAGCACCATATCATTTCCCGCCAGCAGTGCTTTGGTAGTTACCTGCGGAATGGCAGACACACCCTTCATGTCCAAGGCATCGGTAAACACCAGCCCTTTAAAGCCGAGTTCATCCTTCAACAACCCGGCCACCACATTCCGCGACAAGGAAGAAGGAGTCACCCCGTCCGGGTCCAGCGCCTGCACTTGCAGATGGCCTACCATGACACCCCCCAATCCGGCACGTACCATTTCCTTGAAGGGATAAAGTTCCACACTGTCCAGGCGTACACGGTCGTAGTGCAAGGCGGGAAGCGCCTTATGAGAATCCACATCCGTGTCGCCATGCCCGGGGAAATGCTTGCAAACGGAAAGTATGCCCCCGCTTTCGAGCCCACGGCCGTATGCCACCACCTTTTCCGCCACCCGCTGCGGGTTCTCGCCAAAGGAGCGTACGTGTATCACCGGGTTCAGCGGATTCGTATTGACATCCGCATCGGGTGCAAAATTGACGTGTACCCCCAATTCGCGGAACTGGCGGGCCACCTCACGTCCATATTCTTCAATCAGGCCATTATCCTCGATACATCCCAAGGCAGCATTGCGGGGATAGTCCGGAGCGCCTTTCAGCCTCATTGACAGTCCCCACTCTCCATCGAAAGTAACCATAACGGGAATCTTGGCATCCTTCCGGGCCATATTGGTCAAGATAGCCTGCTCTTCCGGAGTACCTTCGGAAAACAGCAAGCCACCGACCTTGTATTTCTTTACCAGCTCGCGCATCTGCTTTTTCGTGGCCTTGTCTGCTCTGGCCGGAATGGTGGCAACGATGAGCTGCCCCACTTTTTCGTGTACATTCAGGCCTGACAACACGGAGTCCACCCATTGCCGACACCAGTTGTCTGCAGCCGAAGGAAGAAACGGGCCTCCGGTCTGGGCGTGAAGTGAAGATAATCCCAATATAAACAATCCTGCAACCCATAAAAGGAGGGTGAGTCTTTTCATCATGCTATTTTTCAGTTAAAGTAAGTACCATTTCTCCTACGTAGATGCCACTCTTTCCGGTGTGCAGCACGGGAACGCTCTTGCCGTCCGCATTCAGATAAACGGCAGGCTTTTCCATAAAAGTATGCGAATGTCCGCCCAAAATGACATCAATGCCACGCGTCTTACCTACCAGGTTCTCGTCGGAAGCGCCTTCGGGATTTGCACTGCGGATACCCAAATGGGACATGCAAATCACGACCTCGCAATTCTCCTTCTCCCTGAGAAGGTCTGTCATTTCCTGGGCCACCTTTATCGGGTCGTTGTAGACAATGCCTACGCATTTATCCGCCTGCACCAGCCCTTCCATCTTGGGGGCCAGGCCGAAGATTCCGATTTTCACCCCTTCGCGCACCAAGGTGATATAAGGCTTCACCAGCCCTTCGAGTACCGTACCCGTCACGTCATAATTGGAACAGACTACGGGAAAATCCGCCATACGGAACAATTCCGCCATATTCTCAAGTCCGAAATCAAATTCATGATTACCTATCGTCATGGCATCATAACCCATGAGGTTCATCATCTTGACCTCCAGCTCGCCTTTGAAAAAGTTGTAATAAGGGGTGCCTTGCGAGATGTCTCCGCAATCCAGCAGCAGCATATCCGGATGCTTGCCGCGAAACTGCTTTACAAAACCGGCACGGCGCACCACACCGCCCATCCCGGCATACTCGTCGGCAGCCTCGGCGCTGATGGGTTCTATACGGCTGTGCATATCGCTGGTGTGCAGGATAAACAGTTGTTTTCCAGATTGACCGGACGATACAGAGTCGGCAGACACCAGACAAAGGGGTTCTTCAGTAATGATACGCCCCTCTTGTTGTGCCGATGCGGGGAGCATGAAAAGCAGCAGGGCTGCCAAGGAATATATATGTTTCATAGAACTTCTGTTTTTTTAATGCTTACTCTTTAATGACCACTCTTCCCTCCATGCGCGAAGTCACCTTCTTGCCGGCTACCGTCTGCTTCTCCACATACTTCATGAACAGACCGCGCAGTGTAGCCCCATCCGGGCACTCCCTTTTATCCGCCTGCAGGAAAGCCGTCATTCCATCATTTCCATCAGCCAGATAATCAATCGTGGCAACCGTATAGTCACGGTCATCCTCCACCGGCTTGCCGGCAATGGAAGCCTGGAGCAGCTTGCCATCCTTGCTGATTTCCAACTGTATACCACTCACCCCTTCACCAAGTCTCACCGCAATGTTTTCAAACAAGTGCTTCATGGCAGAGCCTTTCATCGTCAGCACACAGAGCGAATTCTCAAAAGGCAATATCTCATAGATGTTTTCGGTAGTGATGTCTCCTTCCGTCAGGGAATTCCGGATTCCACCGATATTGATTAGCCCCATATCGGCCGGTTTGCCCAACACTTCCACCGCAGCCTCACGCAGCACGTCTGCAATCAGATTGGATAAAAGGCTTTCGGGCCGGAATCTGTCCATCGACATCTCTGCGGTTCCCACCACATGATACATAACGCTGTCCATCCGGGCCTTGTAAGGCGCCAGCAAAGCCACGGCTTCGGCATCCGGCTCGGCGTCCCAAACAGAGTTCATGGGAATTCTGCCTCCCTCTACCTTGGTTACTTCGTAGGAAGAATGGCAGGAAACCAATAGAAGCGCAACCGCCAACACTGCCCCCGAAAGGAGACTGAAAGTTTGTTTCTTCATATTCATTTAGTTTTAAATTGCTACAAATATACTTTTCTTTTGCGACTGAGCCACACAATTAACCGATTATTTGGACTTGCGTTTAGCAGAATGAAATGCTCAAAAATCATCCCAACTGGCGAAAAAAAACTTGAAGCACTTGTGTATCTGGCAAATAATTCGTTCCTTTGCACCGCTTTCGCGCAATCGCTGTCAGGACACCAAGAGAGAAGCCTGGTATGTTGCGTTGTAACGATGAAACAATTTAATAATAAAAACAATGGATTTAATTAAAATTGCAGAAGAAGCATTTGCTACCGGAAAACAGCACCCGAGCTTCAAGGCAGGTGACACTGTAACAGTAGCATATCGTATTGTCGAGGGTAACAAGGAACGTGTACAGCTGTACCGTGGTGTTGTTATCAAGATTGCCGGACATGGAGACAAGAAACGTTTTACAGTACGTAAGATGTCAGGAACCATAGGCGTAGAACGTATTTTCCCGATTGAATCACCGGCTATCGACAGCATCGAAGTGAACAAAGTGGGTAAAGTTCGTCGCGCTAAACTGTACTACCTGCGCGCTCTTACCGGTAAGAAAGCAAGAATCAAAGAAAAAAGAGTTAACGGTTAATTCCAGACTCCTATTTCGAAATAAAAAAGGGAAGTTGACAATGTCAGTTTCCCTTTTTTAGTAATATACACAGTATGCATACACCATGCAATACTCTACTCCTACGACCTCATTCCAAACACTGTAAGCCTGCGCTCCTTTCCTTTCACATAAGCCTTTCTTCTTGCTGATACGTTAGTTTATCAGCGCCCAACGGCCGTAAGGCGCTCTGCTAACGACCGTCAACAAAGCGCTTTATGGCCGTTAGACGAGCGCCTCACGGCCGTTAAACAGCTGTCATAGGCATAGCTTTTCCATACTGAATACCTATCTTATCCATACCGAATGCCTGGCTTCCACCTATTATCGCACGGGCTTTTACAAAGTTAATACCGTGTTTGCAGGAAACCAATAGCTTGTTTACACGATATTGGCAAATTGCTCCATATCCTATTAATTTATTGTACTACAATATATTAATAGATTATTTGGTGTAAATTTAAGGTGGAAGCAACTTTTGCTTCCACCTTTTCAAGTTGCTTCCACAGCATCCGCAACCCCGATGAATAAAGGGATACAGAGAATGGGTGGAAGTGTGGAAGCAACTTGTGACATAACTTTATTGCTGAGGAATATGTGCCACTAAAGAAAAAAGGTGTGTCGAAACTCTCCTAAACTAAAAATCACCCTCGCCACAGGTAGTTGTAGCGAGGGTGATTTCGAGAAAAGGGGAGTTTTGACACATCCCCCTCCTTTATCAGTTTCCCTGATATCGATTACTTGGTATCTCTCAGCTCCCAGCCCAATGCACTGGCACCCAGCACAGCGGCATCAGAGTCCTTCAACTCGGAAGCCAGCAACTTAGTCTTGCCTTTGTAGATATTCAATACATTGTCATCAATGGCTTTCTGGATAGGCTTGAAGATATAGTCGCCCGCTTTTGCCAGACCACCGAACAGTACGATAGCTTCCGGGCTGGAGAAAGCAATGAAATCGGCCAAAGCCTCACCCAAGATAGTTCCGGTAAACTCAAAAATGTCTTGAGCAATCTTGTCGCCCTTCACAGCTGCATCATACACATCCTTGGAAGTAATGTTTTCTGCTGGAATGTCGCGCAACAAGCTTGGCTCGGTACTCTTGGTCAGGAACTCACGGGCAGAACGTGCCACACCCGTAGCCGAGCAGTAAGTTTCCAGACAACCGTGACGTCCGCATCCGCAGAGACGACCGTTTTCACGACGGATAATAGTATGTCCCAACTCTCCGGCAAAACCGTCATGGCCATATACCATCTGACCGTTAATAACGATACCGCTACCTACACCGGTGCCCAGCGTAATCATGATAAAGTCTTTCATACCGCGAGCCGCACCGTAAGTCATTTCACCGATACCGGCAGCATTGGCGTCGTTTGTCAAAGCGGTAGGAATACCCAAACGCTCCTCAAACATGGCAGCCAAAGGAATTACGCCCTTCCAAGGAAGATTCGGGGCAAACTCAATGGTACCGCTGTAATAGTTTCCGTTAGGAGCGCCGATACCGATACCTTTTATCTTGTCTACACCGCCATTGGCAATAATGAGCGGCAACAGATTCTTGCAAACTTCGTCTACATAATCATTGACGTCTTCATAAGCTCCGGTTTTGATGGAACTGCTTGCAATAATAGTTCCGCGTGCGTCTACAATACCAAAGACGGTGTTCGTTCCGCCTATGTCAATGCCCACTACATAGGGCTTTTCCATGTTTGAATTCATGATACTACGTTTGTTTAAAGGGTTAGTTAATCATATTCATGGTTACAAAAATCACAAAGAAAAACGACACTGCAAAATCTTTTTTTAAAAAAGTTTGCAACTTTTGCAACTTTTCGTAGCATAGCTGCGTCTAATAGTGAAAATTAATAAGAGTAAAGCAAAAAAACAGGGAAAACAGTGATACAACTAAAAGACATTAACAAGACCTATTACAACGGAGCACCACTGCACGTGCTCAAAGGCATCAACCTCGACATTCAGAAGGGTGAATTTGTTTCCATCATGGGCTCATCGGGTTCGGGAAAGTCCACTTTACTCAATATACTGGGCATTCTGGATAATTATGACACCGGAGAATACTATCTGAACGGTACTCTTATCAAAAATCTCAGCGAGACGAAGGCTGCCGAGTACCGCAACCGCATGATTGGCTTCATCTTCCAGTCCTTCAATCTGATTTCATTCAAGAACGCAGTAGAAAATGTGGCACTTCCCCTCTTTTATCAAGGAGTGAGCCGACGGAAACGCAATGCGATGGCATTGGAGTACCTCGACCGCCTGGGCTTAAAAGACTGGGCACACCACATGCCCAACGAAATGTCCGGCGGACAGAAACAGCGTGTAGCCATCGCCCGCGCCCTCATCACCCAGCCGCAGATTATCCTTGCCGACGAACCTACCGGCGCGCTCGACAGCAAGACTTCCGTAGAGGTGATGCAGATTCTGAAGGAACTGCACGATACGGGCATGACTATCGTAGTCGTGACCCACGAAAGCGGCGTTGCCAACCAGACGGACAAGATTATCCACATCAAAGACGGCGTCATAGGCAGCATCGAAACAAACTTGAATCACGATGCAAGCCCGTTCGGAAAAGACGGGTTCATGAAATAATGAAGGAAGAGCCCTCTTTCCCTTCTTTCTTTAATTTTTAATTCTTAATCTTTAATTATCAATGATAGACCTTTGGCAAGAAATATACGGAACCATCAAACGTAACAAGCTGCGTACGTTCCTGACGGGCTTTGCCGTAGCATGGGGCATCTTCATGCTCATCGTATTGCTCGGAGCCGGGAACGGCATCATACATGCTTTCGAACAGAATGCGTCGGAACGTGCCTTGAACTCCATCCGCATTTTTCCCGGCTGGACTACCAAATCATACGACGGTCTGAAGGAAGGACGTTTCATCCAACTGGACAATCGGGACATGGACGACACGGAAAAGCAATTTACAGAAAATGTCATTAGTGCCGGTGCCACAGTACGCCAGAGCAATGTAAACGTCAGTTTTGGACAAGAATATATCAATATCTCCCTGCTGGGCGTATACCCTAACTACACAGAAGTGGAAACCGTGAAGACGGCAGACGGACGTTTCATCAACCACAGCGATCTGAAAGACCGGCGTAAAGTAATCATCCTCCATAAGAAATCCGCAGATATCCTCTTCGGCAAAACACATACCGAACCTATCGGACAATTTGTCAATGCAGGTGGAGTGGCCTATCAGGTAGTGGGGCTCTACAATGACCAGGGAGACCGCGAGGCAAACGAGGCCTACATTCCTTTCTCCACCTTACAGACCATCTACAATAAAGGAGACAAGTTGAATAACATCATCTTCACGACCAAGAACCTGAGCAGTATAGAAAGCAATGAGGCCTTTGAAAAAGAATACCGTAAAGCCATTGCCACCAACCATCGCTTCGACCCTACCGACGACAGCGCCATCTGGATATGGAACCGTTTCACCAACTATCTGCAAGCCCAAAACGCAATGGGTATTCTACGCACCGCCATCTGGGTTATCGGTATCTTTACCTTGTTGAGCGGTATTGTCGGTGTATCGAATATCATGCTGATTACCGTTAAAGAACGTACCCGTGAATTCGGTATCCGCAAGGCACTGGGAGCAAAGCCCTTCTCCATCCTTTGGCTGATTATTGTGGAAAGCGTGACTATCACTACGCTATTCGGTTATATCGGTATGGTGGCAGGCATCGGGGTGACGGAATGGATGAACTCTGCTTTCGGTAACCAGACGATGGATGCCGGCATGTTCCAGCAGACCATGTTCTCCGATCCCACCGTAGACCTCAGCATTGCCGTCCAAGCCACACTGACCCTCATCATAGCAGGTACACTTGCCGGATTCTTCCCGGCAAAGAAAGCCGTGAGTATCAGTCCTATCGAAGCACTTAGAGCAGATTAAAGATTATGAAAATAGACATAGATACATGTGAGGAAATCCTCATCACAATAACAAGAAACAAGACAAGAAGCCTGCTGACTGCATTCGGTGTATTCTGGGGCATCTTTATGCTGGTAGCACTCATCGGTGGCGGACAAGGCATGCAGGAAGAACTGAAATCCCAGTTCGAAGGATTTGCGACCAACTCGGGCTTTATCGCCGCACAAAAGACAAGCGAAGCCTACAAGGGATTCCGCAAGGGACGCTGGTGGGACTTGGAGATGGAAGATGTGGACCGTGTGCGCAGTGTGGACGGCATCGCACTCGCCACGCCTTCATTTGCCCTTTGGGGACAGACCGCTGTCTATGGAGAAAACAAATATGAATGTAGTGTAAAGGGGCTGTACCCGGAGTATGAGCAGATAGAACATCAGGAAATGACTTACGGCCGTTTTATCAACGACGTCGACATCAAAGAGTCACGTAAAGTGTGTGTTATCGGCAAACGTGTATACGAAAGTCTCTTTAAACCGGGAGAAGACCCCTGCGGCAAATACGTTCGGGTGAACGGAATCTATTACCGGATTATCGGAATGTGTTCATCCGAAGGCAATGTCAACATACAAGGACAAGCCTCCGAAGCCATTGTATTGCCTTTCTCCACCATGCAGCAGACCTACAACCTCGGAAAGAAACTGGATGTGGTATGTTTCATCATGAAACCGGGAATAAAAGTAAAAGACGTACAGCCCGAAGTGGAACGCCTCGTAAAAGCAGCGCATTACATTGCTCCCGATGACAAACAAGCCGTCATGTTCCTGAATGCGGAAGCTATGTTCTCTATGATGGACAACCTGATGACCGGAGTACACTTTCTTATTTGGATGGTAGGTCTGGGTACATTGTTCGCCGGAGCCATCGGCGTATCGAATATCATGATGGTAACCGTCAAGGAGCGTACTACGGAAATAGGCATACGGCGTGCCATCGGTGCCCGTCCTAAAGACATCCTGCAACAAATTCTTTCGGAAAGCATGGTACTGACCACTATAGCGGGTATGGCAGGCATTTCTTTTGCCGTATTTGTACTGCAAATACTTGAAAAGGCTGCCAACGACCCTGGAGTTATCAAAACCCACTACCAGGTTTCATTCGGACTGGCTATCGGAACTTGCATCCTCCTCATCGCATTGGGAGTGCTTGCCGGACTGGCACCTGCCTATCGCGCCATGGCAATCAAACCAATTGAAGCAATCAGGGATGAATAAACCTATAAAAGATTATCAACCGTAAACCATGAAACAATGGTTACTATATCAATAGTAAATAATTAAATCATAAATATAAGATGAGAACTAAAAAGTATCTGAAAATTGCATTATTGGTAGTAATAGCTGCCTTGTTTATCTGGACATTTATATTCCTATATCAGAAGTCCCAACCTAAAGTAAAGGTATACGAAACAGTAGTTCCGGAAGTGACAGACCTCGAAAAGACCACCGTAGCCACCGGCAAAGTGGAACCAAGAGACGAAGTACTCATTAAACCGCAGATTTCCGGTATCATATCTGAAGTGTACAAGGAGGCCGGACAAAGCATAAAACAAGGCGAAGTGATTGCCAAAGTGAAGGTTATTCCAGAACTAGGCACATTAAACTCAGCCGAAAGCCGCGTACGGTTGGCGGAAATCAACGCTGCCCAAGCCGAAACAGACTTCGCACGTACCCAGAAGTTGTACAACGACAAGCTTATCAGCGCTGAAGAGTATGAAAAAGGAGAGGTAAGTGTAAAGCAAGCACGCGAGGAACTGCAGACTGCAAAAGACAACTTGGAAATTGTAAAGGAAGGCATCACCAAGAACAGCGCCTCTTTCAGTAGTACGCTGATTCGTTCCACCATTACCGGTCTGATTCTGGATGTGCCCATCAAAGTCGGTAACTCGGTTATCATGAGTAACACCTTCAATGACGGAACCACTATCGCTACCGTTGCTAACATGAACGATTTGATTTTCCGCGGCAACATTGACGAAACGGAAGTGGGCCGTGTACACGAAGGTATGCCGGTGAAACTGACAATCGGCGCCCTGCAGAATCTTTCGTTCGATGCCACACTGGAATACATATCTCCGAAGGGTGTGGAAGAAAACGGTGCCAACCAGTTTGAAATCAAAGCTGCCATTGCCGCACCGGACAGCGTACAGATACGTTCCGGCTATTCTGCCAACGCAGAAATCGTATTGGACCGTGCCCAAAAAACGCTTGCTGTTCCGGAAAGTACTGTTGAATTCAATGGGGACAGTACCTTTGTATATGTAATGACGGACAGCGTACCGGTACAAAAGTTCGAACGCCGTCCCATACAGGTCGGCATGAGCGACGGCATAAAGATTGCCATCAAAAGCGGCATCAGTGCCCAGGATAAGCTTCGCGGTGCAGAGAAAAAGGATTAACAAACGGAATAGCTTAAAAAGATATACGACATGAATAAAAAGATATTCTTATACCTCGCCATATTCGGCAGTATCTCAGTGCAGGCGCAGGAACGCTGGTCTTTGCGCCAATGCATAGACTATGCCATCGAGCATAACATCAGTATCCGCCAAACAGCCAACGCTGCCGAACAGAGTGCTGTCGAGGTAAATACAGCCAAATGGGCACGACTGCCGAACCTGAATGCCAGTGCCGGCCAGAGCTGGAACTGGGGACGTACGCAAACAGCCATCAAGAACGAGGATACGGGAGACTACTCCACTGTATACGTCAACACCAGCAGTCACGGAACCAACATGTCCGTCAATACCAGCATACCTATTTTTACCGGTCTGGAAATTCCCCACCAGTATGCATTGGCCAAACTGAACCTCAAAGCTGCCATTGCCGACCTGGACAAAGCCAAGGAAGATATTGCCATCAATATAGCTTCGACCTACCTGCAAGTGCTGTTCAATGAAGAGCTCCACCAGGTGGCGCTGGGACAAGTACAACTGAGTAAAGAGCAATATGTCCGTATCAGCCGGCTAGCAGAACTGGGCAAGGCTTCTCCGGCAGAACTGGCAGAAGCCAAAGCACGTGTGGCACAAGACGAGATGAATGTGGTACAGACGAACAATAATTATAAGTTGGCTCTGCTCGACCTCAGCCAGCTTATCGAGCTGGAAACACCTGAAGGGTTCAGTCTGGAATCTCCGGCAGTCAATCTGGAGCTGGTTCCTCTCACTCCTCCGGATGAAATATTCCAAACAGCTATGGTAAGCAAAGCCTCCATTCAGGCGGCACAGTTCCGTCTGGAAGGCAGCAAGCATAGCATCCGCATTGCCCAGAGCAACTACTACCCACAACTGAGCTTGAACGGTAGTCTCGGTACAAATTACTATTCTACCATTGACCGCACCTTCAGCCAGCAGATGAACGATAACTTCAACAAATATGTAGGCTTCAACCTCAGCGTACCTATTTTCAACCGCCTCTCTACCCGTAACCGGGTGCGCACGGCACGCCTGCAACGTGAAAACTATGCCTTGCAACTGGATAATGCCAAAAAGACACTTTACAAGGAAATCCAGCAAGCATGGTACAACGCCGCCGCTGCCGAAAGCAAATATACCAGCAGCCATACAGCCACCGTTGCCAGCGAAGAATCTTTCAAGCTGATGAGCGAGAAATATGAAAATGGTAAAGCAAATGCCGTGGAATACAATGAAGCAAAACAAAACCTTATGAAATCCCAATCAGACGAACTGCAGGCCAAGTATGACTATCTGTTCCGTACCAAGATTCTGGATTTCTATAAAGGAGAACCGATTGAGTAAAAAACGAAGTATAATTTTAGTTGTTGTGTTTGATTCTCCCCTCTCCCTGCTTCATGCAGGCGAGAGGGGAGTTTTTTGTTCTTCTATCTCCTTGTATTTTCCGAAGAACGGGAAGAGCTACTGCGGGTAGTGCTTGAAGAGCTGCTGCGACGGCTTTCGGAATTCCGTACGCCGGAAGCATTTCTTCTTTCCTTACTTTCCGTCTTTACCCTGCTACGGCTGGGGCTCTTATCATTATTTTTAGTTCTTGTGGTTTCTATTTTCTCTTTACTCGACTTTCTGCCACTATCCACACTACTACGTCGCGTACTGCTGTTACGTGTACCTGTACTAATGCGATTATTACTACCGTTGCTACGTCGCGTGGTATATACATCATCCCTGCCTACCGGACGCTTATGCGAATTAGGGCGGATGTTCACCGAACCGAAATCTGAACGGCGGCTGGTGTGGTACGACTTATCATTCCGAATGCTCCACGAATCGGTATAGTGCGGATGATGGTAACGACCACGATAATAGCTGTTGTGATAGTGCGTACGACAATGCCCACCGCAATATGTACGGTAATGATACGGCCGCGGGAAATAGAAATGATTATGGTTGGTGTAAGTGATGTAAACCCTAAAAGACCAACGCCCACCACTTACATAAACCGGACGGCAAAAATAGGCGGCCTGCATGAAACGGCCATACTGCCGGTTATTCAGCACCCATCGAAGATCGTCATTGCGCACATCCAGATAATCGTAATAGCGATTCAAGGCCCATTCCTCCCCCCGAAGAACGTCATCCATCAGATAGCGTATACCGGAAATGAAATCATAGTTTATTTCGTACACGTCATTATACTGTTCTGTATTCAGGTTCAATTCATAGGCCATCTTGTCCGTAAGAAAGCGGGTCTCTTTACGCACTTTGCTGTTGCTCATTGCCGCACTGCAAACAGCTGTGCTCATCATAGCGGCAAGAAATATAAATATAATCCGTTTCATAATCCCTCCTTTTTTAGTTATTCTTCTCATGACATTGTTTGATGAAGGCATTTATCTCGTTCTTGTCCGACGAGAAGGTCAGCTTGTCTATCGCATAATAGAAATTCGGTTTATCGACTATTTTAGGATAAATCTTTTTCATCAACTGCTTCTTTTCACTGTCGAAACGATAAAAATCCATCAGACGGATACACTGGTCAGTAGTGAACCAAGAGGTCAGCAAGGCATGGTCGAGCACTTCCTTACGGTCTGAATCGAAACTCTGTTTTTCCATCAGCCCCATAAACTGTTCGAAGGCAGAGGGAGACATTACCCGTTCATACTGCCCGCCCCCTGACGGTCTGTCACCGGGTCTGCCAGGCTTGTGATGATTAGAAGTACCCCAGTTTCCACCAGGTCTTTTGTCCTCTGGAATGAAAATATCTTCCACTTCATTGATGGAGCAATGCACACGTTCATCATATAGGAGTTTTCCTCTTCGGGGATTCCCCCCACGGGATGGCGCTTCATAAACCTCTACCCGACAACTACCACGCAGATTGGCTACAAAACAACTGAAAGTAGGCAGGCAAACCTGCTGTCCGTCGACCAATACCACCACTCTACGGTATGGACTTTCTATACGGATTCCGTCTATGGGCGCCGCTTTTATTGCGGGAAACGCTACCAGAACTAGACAAACACTTAATATCAAATGACGTATCATGACTTTTCTTTTTTTATTGTACGACAAAAATAGGGAGAGGAAATTCCCCTCCCTAATGATTGTCTCTATTTACAAGTAGGGAAATTCCTAATGACTGGGACTAATTCCTAATCCTGATTCCATCTTCCTCCAATACAACCAGATGTTTTTTGTACAAATCTCCCACAGCCTTTTTGAAGGTTTTCTTGCTGACACCGAAAGTTGCATAGATTTCTTCTGCCGGACTCTTGTCATTCAAAGCTATCCGTCCGCCCTGTTCACGGATATAGTCCAGCAGCGTAGCTGAGAAATCTTCTACTTTAGCCTGCCCCGTTTTTTGAAGCAGCAGGTCTATCTTGCCGTCTTCACGTACCTGCTTCACATAGGCTTTCATCCTCATGCCCGTGTGCAGTGGCTGAAATATCTCGCTCTCATATAGCAAGCCGCTATATTCATCGTTGATGATCGCCTTGAATCCCAAATCCGTCTTCTGCCAAATCAGGATATCCACCTCCTGCCCCGACTCATAGGCGGCCTTCTCTTTGGAAAGATAACGGTCTACCTTGGCCGATGCCACGATACGATAGCTTTCATCATCCAAATGGGCATGAACCACATACTTCTTTCCCACCTGCATCTTCATTTTCTGTTCGCGGAAGGGGACGAAAAGATCCTTCATCAATCCCCAGTTAAGGAAAGCACCATACTGGTTTATCCACGCCACCTCCAAGCAGGCAAACTGCCCGACCTGCACTAACGGTGTCAGAGTAGTGGCTACCAGACGTTCTTCGTTATCAAGATATATAAAAACGTTCAGTTTGTCTCCCACCTTACAGTCTTGGGGGACATAACGCGACGGAAGCAGAATTTCACCTTCTTCGCCACCGTCCAGATACATGCCGAAGGCTACCTCCTTCACCACTTCCAGCGTATTGTACTTTCCTAACTCAATGCTCATAGTTTCTTACTTATCTTCATTTTCCCAACAAAGATAAGTAATTTAGGTACAATACAGCAGTTCGGAAAGAAGAAATAACTTTTTGCTCTAAAAGATAACTTTTTTCTATGAACAACTCTCTTCAAAAAGGGTTATCTTTGTATCGTGACAATCAGCAAGAAAAGATATTACTCACCTTTAAATAAAAAAGATTATGGAATTTCTGACAAATGACAAATTGACAATCGTCGGCGCAGCCGGCATGATCGGTTCAAACATGGCACAGACTGCAATCATGATGCATCTCACTCCCAACCTATGTCTGTACGACCCTTATACTCCCGGACTGGAAGGTGTGGCCGAAGAGCTGTTCCACTGCGGATTCGAAGGAATGAACATCACATTTACCTCCGATATCAAAGAAGCGCTGACCGGTGCCAAGTATGTGGTATCATCAGGCGGTGCCGCCCGCAAGGCCGGCATGACCCGCGAAGACCTTTTGAAAGGCAATGCCGCTATTGCCGAAGAATTCGGTAAGAATGTAAAAGCCTACTGTCCGGATGTGAAGCACGTGGTTGTCATTTTCAACCCTGCCGACATCACCGGTCTGATTACCCTATTGTATTCCGGCCTGAAACCTTCACAAGTGACCACACTGGCTGCCCTCGACAGCACCCGCCTGCGCAGTGAACTTTCCAAGCACTTCGGCATTGCCCCCGACAAAATCGAAAATTGCCGTACCTACGGCGGTCATGGTGAACAGATGGCTGTATATGCCTCTACCGCCAAGGTGGACGGTAAACCGTTACTTGATATCATCGGTACCCCTGCCCTGACTAAAGAGCAGTGGGTCGAAATCCAGACTAAGGTAACCAAAGGCGGTGCCAACATCATCGCCCTCCGTGGACGTTCTTCCTTCCAGAGTCCGGCATACGTCTCTATCGAAATGATAGCTGCAGCGATGGGTGGCAAACCGTTCCGCTGGCCTGCCGGTACATATGTACACAGCCACGGCTTCGACCACATCATGATGGCAATGGAAACTGAAATTACCAAAGACGGTGTACACTACAAGGAACTGAACGGCACACCCGAAGAAGAAGCCAAACTGAAAGAAAGCTATGCCCATCTCTGCACACTTCGTGACGAGGTGATAGAAATGGGTGTACTGCCTGCCATCAAAGACTGGCAGAGCATCAATCCGAATATCGACTGATGTCTTCGATAGCAAATGATTTTTAGAAGTAAGGTGCCTCGCTCCATAGAGCAAGAGGCACCTTTTTTAGATATTTTTCCTCAAAAAGCCTTGCGGTATAAAAAAAACTCTTTATCTTTGCACCCGCAAACGAAAAAGGTGCCATAGCTCAGTTGGTAGAGCAAAGGACTGAAAATCCTTGTGTCCCCGGTTCGATTCCTGGTGGCACCACTTTTCAAAAGCAATCGGAATGTAGCGCAGTTGGTAGCGCACTACGTTCGGGACGTAGGGGTCGGGCGTTCGAGTCGCCTCATTCCGACAGAAAAGGCTTAACTTTTAGAAGTTAAGCCTTTTTTATTTCATCCCTCCTCTCCTCCGGTTTCCCGACCATAAGAGAGGGGGGGGGCAACGTAACAATCTGGGACCAACGTAAAAACCTGAGGGATTCTATTTCTATGCATATAATTTTTGTACAGTTTTTGATTGAAAGGGTGTCAGATTTGACAATTGCATATCTATTCTATATTATATCAACATTTACCAAAGACATACGGAAACAATCTCCAATAACGTAAAAGAACAAACAAGACTCCAACAAAGAGAACAAAAACAACATATACAGTACGCCCGATGTATAAAAAGAATAAAAAAGCTCTCATTTTTGCATATTCTTTCCGAAATAATCCCTAATTTTGCACTACTCTTAGAATAATTATACAGAAAATGAAGAAAAAAGCCAATCGGTTAGACGCCATCAAGATGATTATCTCAAGCAAAGACGTCAGTTCTCAGGAAGAACTGTTGCAAGCTTTGAGCAAGGAAGGCTTTGAACTGACACAAGCCACCTTGTCACGCGACTTGAAACAGCTGAAAGTAGCGAAAGCAGCGAACATGAACGGTAAATACGTATATGTGCTGCCCAACAACATCATGTATAAACGTTCGAACGACCAGAGTGCAAGTGAAATGCTGATGACAAGCGGATTCGTTTCACTTCAATTTTCGGGCAATATTGCCGTCATCCGTACCCGGCCCGGATATGCCAGCAGCATGGCCTACGACATCGACAACCGAGAGTGTCCCGCCATTCTGGGTACCATTGCCGGAGATGACACCATCATGCTGGTGGTGCACGAAGCAGCGTCACATGACGAGGTACGCAGCTTCCTATCGCAAATCATCCCGAACATTAAATGATAGATAACAACAAAAAACAAGAAATTAAATAAGAAATGGATTCGAAACAAATTGATGTGATGGTGGCTGACGCCTCACATGAAGTTTACGTAGACAAGATTTTGGATACCATCCGGGAAGCTGCCAAGGTACGCGGAACGGGCATCGCAGAACGCACACACGAATACGTAGCTACTAAAATGAAAGAAGGAAAGGCTATCATAGCCTTGTGTGGAGATGATTTTGCCGGTTTCACCTACATAGAGAGCTGGGGTAACAAGCAATATGTAGCAACCTCCGGTTTGATAGTACACCCCAAATATCGGGGACTGGGGCTGGCAAAACGTATCAAGACCGCTTCTTTCCGCCTGGCACGCCTACGCTGGCCTAATGCTAAAGTTTTCAGTCTCACCAGCGGAGCTGCTGTCATGAAAATGAATACCGAGCTGGGATATGTGCCCGTCACCTTCAACGAACTGACCGATGACGAATCGTTCTGGAAAGGTTGCGAAGGCTGTATCAACCATGATATATTGGTAGCTAAGAACCGTAAATTCTGCATTTGCACAGCAATGCTTTACGACCCGAAGCTGCACGAAGAGGATAAAATATAAAAATACTAAGGATATGGAAAAGAAGAAGAAAGTAGTAGTCGCATTCAGCGGAGGTTTGGATACCTCGTTTACGGTGATGTATCTTACCAAAGAAAAAGGGTACGAAGTATATGCAGCTTGTGCCAATACGGGCGGTTTCAGTGCTGAACAGTTGAAGACAAACGAAGAAAATGCCTACAAGCTGGGCGCCAAAGAATACGTCACCCTCGACGTGACGCAGGAATACTATGAGAAAAGCTTGAAATACATGGTATTCGGCAATGTTTTGCGTAACGGTACCTATCCTATTTCTGTAAGTTCCGAACGTATCTTCCAAGCATTGGCCATTGCACGTTATGCCAACGAAATCGGCGCGGATGCCATCGCCCACGGTTCTACGGGTGCGGGTAACGACCAGATTCGTTTTGACATGACTTTCCTCGTCATGGCTCCGGGCGTGGAAATCATCACGCTGACACGCGACATGGCACTGAGCCGTCAGGAAGAGATTGATTATCTGAACAAACACGGCTTTGCCGCCGACTTCACCAAACTGAAATATTCCTATAACGTAGGTTTGTGGGGCACTTCCATTTGCGGTGGCGAGATTCTGGATTCCGCGCAAGGGTTGCCCGAAAGCGCCTATCTGAAGCACTGCACCAAAGAGGGCAGCGAGCAGTTGCGCCTCACTTTTGAAAAAGGTGAGCTGAAAGCCGTGAACGACGAGACATTCGACGCCCCCATCAAAGCCATCCAGAAGGTAGAAGAGATTGGTGCGGCATACGGTATCGGTCGCGACATGCACGTAGGCGACACGATTATCGGTATCAAAGGCCGCGTAGGTTTCGAAGCTGCCGCACCTATGCTGATTATCGGAGCACACAAGTTCCTCGAGAAGTACACTTTGAGCAAATGGCAGCAATACTGGAAGGACCAGGTAGCCAACTGGTATGGCATGTTCCTGCACGAAAGCCAATATCTGGAACCAGTAATGCGCGACATCGAAGCCATGCTGGAATCCTCGCAACGCAACGTAAACGGTACGGCTATCCTCGAACTTCACCCGCTCTGCTTTTCTACCGTAGGTGTAGAAAGCAAAGATGACCTTGTGAAAAACAAGTTTGGTGAATACGGTGAGATGCAGAAAGGATGGACGGCAGAAGATGCCAAGGGCTTCATCAAAGTAACCTCCACAGCACTGCGTGCTTATTATTCAAATCATAAAGACGAGAAAATCTAAATGACCGGCAGGAAGCAAAAACTGACACGTCCCCGGACTGGAAGGATGCTTTCAGGCGTATGTGCAGGACTGGCAAACTTTTTCGGACTCGATGTCTCATTGGTGCGTATCGTTTATACGTTCGCCACGATCTTTACTGCATTTGCAGGCATACCCATATACATTATAATGCTAATTGTTATACCACAAGAACCAAATAGATATTATCGAAATGATTAAAGTAGGAATCATCGGCGGAGCCGGATACACGGCAGGCGAACTGATACGTTTGCTGCTCAACCATCCGGAAGCGGAAATCGTTTTCATAAACAGCTCAAGCAACGCCGGCAACAAAATTACCGACGTACACGAAGGACTGTACGGCGAAACAGACTTGGTATTTACCGACCAGCTCCCGCTGGAAGAAATCGACGTACTCTTTTTCTGTACGGCACATGGCGACACGAAGAAGTTCCTCGAAAGCCACAACGTGCCCGAGGAACTGAGAATCATCGACCTCTCCATGGACTACCGCATAGCCTCTCCCGAACACGACTTCATCTACGGCCTGCCGGAGCTGAACCGCCGTGCCACCTGCAAAGCGAAGCACGTAGCCAATCCGGGCTGCTTTGCCACCTGCATACAGCTGGGGCTGCTACCGCTTGCCAAACATCTGATGCTGAATGATGATATCATGGTGAACGCCATTACCGGAAGTACCGGCGCCGGTGTGAAACCGGGCGCCACGAGCCACTTCAGCTGGCGCAACAACAACATGAGTGTCTACAAAGCTTTCGAGCACCAGCATGTGCCCGAAATCAAGCAATCGCTCAAACAGCTGCAGAACAGCTTTGATGCGGACATTGACTTCATCCCCTACCGCGGCGACTTCCCGCGCGGCATCTTCACCACCATTGTGGTGAAGACCAAAGTGGCCCTGGAAGAAATCGTCCGCATGTACGAAGAATATTACGCCAAAGATTCCTTTACCCACATCGTGGAGAAGAATATCGACCTGAAGCAAGTGGTAAACACCAACAAGTGCCTCATCCATCTGGAGAAGCACGGCGACAAACTGCTTATCATTTCCTGCATCGATAACCTCCTGAAAGGCGCCAGCGGACAAGCTGTCCATAACATGAATTTAATGTTTAACCTGGAAGAGACCGTAGGTTTACGGTTGAAACCTTCTGCATTCTAAAAAAAAATGAATTTATTCGACGTATACCCTCTCTTTGACATCAACATCGTCAAAGGAAAAGGCTGCCATGTATGGGACGAGAACGGTACCGAATATCTCGACCTCTACGGTGGCCATGCAGTCATCTCAATCGGACATGCACATCCACATTATGTAGAGATGGTGAGCAATCAAGTTGCTACGTTAGGATTCTACTCAAACTCAGTAATCAACAAGCTGCAACAGCAAGTGGCAGAGCGTTTGGGAAAGGTCTGCGGCTATGATGATTACTCACTCTTCCTCATCAACAGCGGTGCCGAAGCCAATGAAAACGCCTTGAAACTCGCCTCTTTCTACAATGGCCGTACCCGTGTGATATCCTTCTCAAAAGCATTCCACGGACGTACCTCACTGGCGGTGGAAGTAACGAACAATCCTAAAATCATCGCTCCCATCAACAACTGCGGGCACGTCACCTACCTCCCGTTGAACGACATCGAAGCCATGAAGGCCGAATTGTCCAAAGGAGATGTCTGCGCAGTGATTATCGAAGGCATACAAGGTGTAGGCGGCATCCAACTGCCGACAGACGAATTCATGCAGGCTCTCCGCCAGACTTGTACGGAACACAACACGGTCTTGATTCTCGATGAAATCCAAAGCGGCTACGGACGCAGCGGCAAGTTCTTCGCCCATCAGTACAACGGCATCAAAGCCGACATCGTCACCGTGGCAAAAGGCATCGGCAATGGTTTCCCGATGGCAGGCGTACTCATCAGCCCAATGTTTACACCGGTATACGGGCAACTTGGAACCACTTTCGGTGGAAACCACCTGGCTTGCAGTGCCGCCCTTGCCGTACTGGACGTCATAGAGCAAGAAAAACTGATAGAAAATGCAGCGCAAGTCGGTGACTTCCTGATGACAGAACTGAGAAAGTTCCCGCAAATCAAGGATGTTCGCGGACGAGGACTGATGATAGGACTGGAATTTGAAGCCCCCATCAAGGTACTGCGCCTAAGACTGCTGAAAGAGCAACATGTATTCACCGGCGTAAGCGGTACGAATGTGCTCCGCCTGCTGCCGCCTCTGTGCCTCAGCATGGACGAAGCAAAGGAATTCTTGAAACGCTTCAAGAAAGTTCTTTAATTTATCTACCTTTGCCAACAGACAACTCTTTTAACAACAAGAAAATATGAAAATAGCAATTATCGGTGCCGGAAATATGGGAGGCTCCATCGCCCGCGGGCTGGCAAAAGGAACAATCATCCCTGCCGGTGACATCATTGTCTCCAACCCCACCCAGGACAAGCTGGACAAACTGAAGGCAGAATTCCCCGCTTTGCAAGTGACTAACGACAATCAGGAAGCAGTGACCGGTGCAGATATGATAATCTTTGCCGTGAAGCCATGGCTGATGAAACTTGTGGTAAAGGAATTGAAACTGAGAGGCACACAGATTCTTATCTCCGTTGCAGCCGGTATTCCCTTCGAAGAACTGACACACTATGTAGCAGACAAGGAAATGACCATGTTCCGCCTTATTCCCAATACAGCCATCAGCGAAATGGAAAGTATGACACTCATCGCCAGCCGCAATGCCACCAAGGAGCAGGAGCAGCTGATGCTGGACATTTTCAACCAGATGGGACTTGCCATGCTCATTCCCGAGGAAAAGATTGCGGCAACCACCGCCATGACTTCCTGTGGCATCGCCTATGTGCTGAAGTACATCCAGGCAGCTATGCAGGCCGGCATTGAAATGGGTATCTACCCCAAAGACGGCATGCGCATGGTGGCACAGTCCGTGAAGGGAGCAGCCGAGCTGATTCTGAACAGTAACACACACCCCAGTGTTGAGATTGACAAGGTGTGTACTCCCGGAGGAATTACCATCAAGGGAATCAACGAACTGGAACACGAAGGATTCACCTCCACTGTGATTAAAGCTATCAAAGCGAGTATTTAATGTGCCAATATGCCAATGCCCTGCGGCGTAACGGTGTATTTCAATAACAACCCATTTAAAACAAATATAATTATGGACGAACAAATCAGACAAATAGCCGAACGCCTGCGCGGACTGCGTGACGTATTGGAACTGACTGCCGACGATATCGCCCGCGACTGCGACATCTCTGCAGAAGAGTACCGCCTGGCCGAAACCGGAGAATTCGACATCTCGGTCAGCATGCTGCAGAAGATAGCACGGCACTACGGCATATCACTGGACGCACTGATGTTTGGGCAAGAGCCCAAAATGAGCTCCTACTTCCTGACACGTGCCGGAAAAGGAACCAGTATAGAACGTACCAAGGCATATAAATACCAATCACTGGCAGCCGGTTTCATCAACCGCACGGCAGACCCGTTCATCGTGACCGTAGAACCGAAACCGGACAGCGAGCCGATACATTACAACAGCCATGCCGGTCAGGAGTTCAACCTCGTACTGGAAGGCCGTATGATGGTCAGCATCGACGGCAAAGACTTAATCTTAAACGAAGGAGACAGTCTATACTTCAACTCCAAACTGCCGCACGGCATGAAGGCGCTTGACGGAAAGACTGTAAAATTCCTGGCAGTAATTATGTAATAAAGTTATGGTAGAAAGATTTTTATCTCAAACATCCTTCACCTCACAGGAGGACTTCATCAAGAACTTGAAGATAAACGTACCGGAGAATTTCAACTTCGGCTACGACGTAGTGGATGCCTGGGCCGCCGAGCAACCCGACAAACCCGCACTGTTGTGGACCAATGACCAGGGCGAATGCCGGCAATTTACCTTTGCCGACATGAAACGGTACACAGACATGACGGCTTCCTATTTCCAAAGCCTCGGCATCGGCCACGGAGACATGGTGATGCTGATACTGAAGCGCCGTTACGAATTCTGGTTCAGCATTGTGGCACTACACAAACTCGGTGCAGTGGTGATTCCCGCCACCCACCTGCTGACGAAGAAAGACATCGTATACCGTTGCAACGCCGCAGACATCAAGATGATAGTCTGCGCCGGCGAAAGCGTCATCACCGACCATATCACGGCAGCCATGCCGGAGTCTCCTTCTGTGAAACGCCTCGTAAGCGTCGGGCCGGAAATTCCCGAAGGATTCGAAGACTTTCACAAAGGTATCGAGGCTGCCGCTCCTTTCGTGAAACCTGAACATCCGAATACGAACGATGACATCTCCCTGATGTACTTCACCAGCGGCACTACCGGAGAGCCCAAAATGGTGGCCCACGACTTCACCTATCCGTTGGGACACATCGTCACCGGCAGCTTCTGGCACAACCTGAAAGAGAGCAGCCTACACCTCACCATTGCCGACACCGGTTGGGGAAAAGCCGTGTGGGGCAAGCTCTACGGACAATGGATTGCCGGCGCCAACGTATTTGTATACGACCACGAGAAATTCACTCCCGCAGCCATACTGGAGAAGATACAAGATTATCACGTCACGTCGCTTTGTGCGCCGCCCACCATCTTCCGATTCCTCATTCACGAAGACCTCACGAAGTACGACCTATCCAGTCTGGAATACTGCACCATCGCCGGAGAAGCATTGAACCCCGCCGTATTCGAGACCTTCAAGAAGTTGACGGGCATCAAGCTGATGGAGGGATTCGGACAGACCGAAACGACCCTTACCGTTGCCACCATGCCATGGATGGAACCGAAACCCGGCAGCATGGGATTGCCCAATCCGCAATACGAGGTAGACCTGATAGACCACGAAGGACGTTCCGTGGAAGCCGGTGAGCAGGGACAGATTGTAATCCGTACCGACAAAGGCAAACCGCTGGGATTGTTCAAGGAATACTACCGCGATGCCAACCGCACCCACGAGGCATGGAACAACGGCATTTACTACACGGGAGACGTAGCCTGGAAGGACGAAGACGGCTACCTCTGGTTCGTAGGCCGCGCCGACGACGTCATCAAAAGTAGCGGCTACCGCATCGGTCCGTTCGAAGTGGAAAGTGCATTGATGACCCACCCAGCCGTAGTGGAATGTGCCATTACCGGTGTGCCCGATGAAATCCGCGGCCAAGTGGTAAAAGCTACGATTGTGTTGGCAAAAGAGTACAAGGCACGCGCTGGAGAAGGGCTTGTCAAGGAGTTGCAGAACCATGTGAAGAAAGTGACGGCTCCCTACAAATACCCACGTGTCATCGAATTTGTTGATGAGCTCCCCAAAACCATCAGCGGGAAAATCCGCCGGGTGGAAATCCGGGAGAACGACCGGAAATAATGCTCGCCACCCAGCATCCGAATCATAAGACAGCATCCGGGTGAATGAATAAGGAGGGGGTAAAACCGAAGTCGGCCATTCTATTGGCGATTTCAGTTTTACCCCCTCTTTTTACAAATAGTTGTCTCATTGTGAATGTCAAAAGGATAAAAAAACTATATTTGCACGAAATTAAACTTCACTCGGAACATTTATAAACAAGAAAGACCGACACGGCATATGAAAAATAGCATGCAGATATGGAAAATACTGGCTTTCTTAGGAGCGGTACTTTTCTTGTCTGATACAATATACGCCCAACAATGGACATCCGATAGCCATTCGGAATACAAACGGGACACACTCCCTTTCTCACAGCGCTTCATCCACAGATTAGGCGTAGAAGGGCGTGCTGGCTATATTTTTCAGACCAACCCTTTTCTGGAGTACTCCAACCACCAATACAAGGCCATGAAAAATGCCTATGCCGGCCATCTGAAATACTCCTTCCAGCTCCGTCCCCACACCGTTGCCGACCAGGCTTATATAGGAGCCTATCAAGGGATTGGAGTCGGCTATTTCAACTTCGGCAATCCGGAAGAGCTGGGCAACCCGCTGGCGGTCTATCTGTTTCAAGGGGGACGCATCGCCCAATTCAGCCCCCGCATATCCTTGAACTATGAATGGAACTTCGGCGCATCGTTCGGCTGGAAACCCTACGATGAATATGACAACCCGGAGAACCAGATTATCGGCTCGAAAGTGAATGCCTATCTCAATGTGAACCTCTACTTAAAGTGGGCACTCTCCCCCAAGTTCGACTTGATGATAGGAGCTACCGGAAGCCACTTTTCCAACGGAAACACCCAATATCCCAACTCCGGCCTGAACACGGTGGACTGCAAAGTGGGACTGGTATATAACTTTAACCGCAGAGCAGATGAACTCGCCCAATCATGGCAACGCCCTATCGTTCCTCCATTCCCCCGCCACGTCAGCTACGACTTGACTTTGTTCGGCTCCTGGCGAAAGAAAGCAGTGGCCCATGAGGGCAGTAGTGGCCAGGTACCCGCACCCGGCACTTACAACGTGTTCGGTTTCAGCTTTGCACCCATGTACAACTTCGGCTATAAATTCCGTGCCGGTGTGGCGCTGGACGGCGTATACGACCACAGTGCGAACATGAAAGAATCGTACGAAGAAGAGAACGGCTTCTATACTCCGCCCGCCAAGAAGCAGATGGCATTGGGCTTATCCGCCCGCGGAGAATTTGTCATGCCTTACTTCACGGTAGGTATCGGTCTGGGAGCCAATGTTCTGCACGGCGGCGGTGACATGAAGTCTTTCTATCAGATTCTTGCCCTGAAAATAGACGTAACACGCAATTCGTATCTCCATATAGGATATAACCTCCGGGAATTTCATGAGCCCAATTATCTGATGTTGGGTATCGGCTATCGGTTCAATAACAAACGCCCCAAGCTGTTCTGAACAATAAAGAGGAGGCTATTTATATAGATTCTTTTATTTCATCTGCAAGCACATATTACCAAGTGCCACGCGCATATCATCTACTATAGTATTATAGTTAGTTTGTTAGTTCACAGAGATGAACACTTTGTTCAAGTATAGAGAAACAGTTTGTTCCAATAAGGAAAAACAGTCTGTTTTCATATGATGAAACGAAATGTTCTGTTAAGGGAAACAAAGTGTTCGCCATAATGAAACAACTTGTTCTATTAAGGGAAACACTTTGTTCGCTATAGGGAAACGGTCTTTCATATCAAGAGCTTATAAAGAAAAAGCTCTGCAAATCAATGATTCACAGAGCTTAATCGAGTACTCGAAGCGGGACTTGAACCCGCACAGCCGCAATGGCCAAAGGATTTTAAGTCCTTCGTGTCTACCATTCCACCATTCGAGCATCCTAAAAAGGGAAAAGAGAGCGGAAAACGAGACTCGAACTCGCGACCCTAACCTTGGCAAGGTTATGCTCTACCAACTGAGCTATTTCCGCATTTGGAGAACGGGTGCAAAGATAAACAGTTTTCCCGTTTCTGCCAAATTTTTTTTTATAAAAGTACAGTACTCGAAGCGGGACTTGAACCCGCAGGACCTTTTACCTGCCCAGCAACTCTTTCTCCGCAGCTTGCATGGTCTCACAATTGAAACCCTCCACCACTTTCTGCATCAAGGCAGAGATTTCATCGTTGCAAAGGTTCCCGATACTGCCTTCATGGGTATGATGTACCTCTTTGCTGTGCGAGAAGTTTCCGGCTTCAATATCCAGTCCCACCTTCTTGTAGGCATCGCGGAAAGGCATCCCTTCACGTGCCAAGCGGTTGACTTCCTCCACACTGAAAATAAGCAGATACTTGTCATCATCAAGAATATGTTCGTTCACCTTGATTTCATTCATGATGTAAGTCGTCATCTGCAGACAATCTTTCAGTTCCTGAAAAGCAGGCAGGAAGACCTCTTTGATAATCTGCAAGTCACGGAAATAGCCGGAAGGAAGATTGTTGGCTATCATCATAATCTGCTGGGGAAGGGATTGCAGTTTGTTGCACTTGGCACGCGTCAGTTCAAAGACGTCCGGGTTCTTCTTGTGAGGCATGATGCTGGAGCCGGTAGTGCAATCGTCCGGCAGCTTCACAAAACCGAAGTTCTGACTGTTGAACATACATGCGTCAAAAGCCAATTTCGATATGGTTCCGGCCACACTGGCAAGGGCGAAAGCTACATTACGCTCCATCTTGCCACGCCCCATCTGGGCATACACTACGTTGTAGTTGAGGGAATCAAATCCCAAAAGACGGGTAGTCATCGTACGGTTCAGCGGGAACGAGGAACCGTATCCCGCAGCAGAACCCAAAGGATTGCGGTTGCACATCTTGAAAGCTGCCTGAAGGAACATCATATCGTCCACCAGGCTCTCGGCGTATGCCCCAAACCAAAGTCCGAAAGAAGACGGCATGGCTATCTGCAAGTGTGTATAGCCCGGCATCAGTACATCCTTGTAGCGTTCGCTCTGCATAATCAGCACATGGAACAATTGTTCCACAGCCTCCGCCACTTCCTTTATCTCTGCACGGGTAAAGAGCTTCAAATCGAGCAACACCTGGTCGTTGCGCGAACGTCCGCTGTGTATTTTCTTACCTATATCACCCAAGTTGCGCGTCAGCATAAGTTCCACTTGTGAGTGAACGTCTTCCACTCCCTCTTCTATCACAAATTCTCCACACTCGGCCATCGCATAGATTTTCTTCAATTCGGCCAGCAATTGCCGCAGTTCTTCCTTCGTCAACAAGCCAATGCTTTCGAGCATTGTGATGTGCGCCATGGAACCCAGCACATCGTGCTTTGCCAAATAAAGGTCCATTTCACGGTCACGGCCTACCGTGAAGCGTTCGATATCCTTATTTACCTGAACGGATTTTTCCCAAAGTTTCTGAGCCACGTTGTTTCTAATGATTAATGATTAATATTGTATCATCGCCAGCATATCTGCCATCTTCTCCAATCCTTCCTGCAAGGGTTTCTGCACCATGGCCTTCATAAACGGATTTATATCCATGCCGATGGTCAGCTTCATTTTGCATTCGGTTTCGGTGATGGGTACAATCTGTATCCACAGATTGAAGGGCAGCGGTGAAGTGGTTGTTGCAAACTTGATACACTTGCAAGGTTCCTTCTCCACAATCTGCAACGTAATCTTTCCCACGGGAGCCACCTCTATCGTCATGCTCTCCGCATCAAAACTCAAGTTCTTCACTTTGTCTTCAGGCAGACGGTCTTTCACCTTCTCCAGATTGCTCAGGTCGGAAAGTTTTTCATAAACAGCTTCTTGTGAAGCCGGTACAACTTTCACTCCACTCTCAAATTTCGTCATAATCAATCGTATTCAAAAAGAAAAAAGAACTATCCGGACAGAATCTATCCGAATGGCTCTTTTATCCATATTAACATTTTTACAAATAAGTCCTTATTTCCCGGATTCCCAATGTGCAGGGTCTTTACGCCATTCATTCAGAGTCTCCACATCTTCTTCCTCGATATAGCCCGTACGCAGTGCCACTTCCATCACAGCCTCGTAATTGGTCAGCGTCACCAAAGGCACTTTGGCATCCTTGAAAGCCTTTTCGGCAACCGGGAAACCATAAGTGTAGGCAGCCACCATGCCAATGACCTCACATCCGTCACGGCGGATAGCCTCTACAGCCTTTAAGCTGCTTCCACCCGTAGAAATCAAATCTTCCACGACTACCACCTTCATACCGGGACGAAGTTCACCTTCAATCAAATTCTCCAGTCCATGGTCTTTCGGAGTGGAGCGTACATATACAAACGGCAAGTTCAATGCATCGGCCACCAAGGCACCTTGCGGGATAGCTCCCGTTGCCACACCGGCAATGGCATCCACCTGTCCGAAACGTTCCAAAATCAGACGCGTAATTTCAATCTTTACGAAATTACGGAGAGAAGGATAAGAAAGGGTTTTGCGGTTATCACAATAAAACGGAGACTTCCATCCGGATGCCCAAGTGAACGGGTTAGCCGGTTGTAGTTTAATCGCTTTTATCTTCAGCAACTTCTCTGCAAACAATCTTTCTAAAGTTTTCATAGCAAAACTAATCTATATATGATAAATATGGCACAAAAATACGGAAACAGAATGAGAATAAAAAAGAGAAAGCCGATAATTTTCATTCGGAGTAGTCATTTTCCTCAGAAACCTCTATGCAACGACATATATCCTTCATTTCAAACCCCCTGCTCAAGGCAAAACGCACCAGTTTGCCATTCAACTCATACTCACTTTCGGCACGGACGCTTTTACGCTTTGCCGCCAGCAGTTTCTGCAAGACGGCGTGGTATTCCTCCTCATCAATCTCGTTCAAATAGGGCCAATAGACAGATGAGGATATCTTTTTCAACTGGAGCGCCTGCCCTATCTTCATCTTGCCCCATTTGGCAAAACGGTATTTGTCATTGATGAAAGCACGGCAGAAGCGTTCTTCATCAATGTACTTCTCTTGTTCCAGACGGTTGATGATACGGTCTATGGCATCATAGGCAATGCCCCAGCGTTGCAGTTTCTCCGCAATCTCCGCCCGGCAATGCTCGGCAGTGGAGCAATATGCCGCCACTCTGTTCAAAGCTTCAGTTTCAGTTATTTCTATCATCGTTCTGCAATTACGTACCGGTCGTTGCCGGAAATATCTTTTCGGATACGGACATTCGTATAGCCTTGCTTGCGAAGCATCGAAGCGACAGCCTCTCCAAATGCCCGGTTGATTTCAAAATAGAGTCGGCCGCCGACCGTCAGCATGCTCCGTCCCAGTTCACCTATACGCCGATAGAAACGGAGCGGGTCGCTGTCTGGAACAAACAAAGCTCCCGAAGGTTCCCAGTTCAAGACATTTGGTTCCATATCCCGCTTTTCTGTTTCCGTAACATAAGGTGGATTACTGACGATTACATCAAAGAACTCATCCTCAGCCGGTTGATACGTCAGGACATCACGCTGTACAAATTGTACGGAGGTCTGCAAAAGGCGGTTATTGTCGCCGGCTATGGCAAGAGCTTCTCCGGAAATGTCCCAAGCAGTTACTTCCGCTTCCGGCAACTCTTTAGACAAAGTGACGGCAATACACCCACTTCCAGTGCCAATGTCGAGAATACGGGAAGCCGGAGCGACTTCCTCCAGCATCCTCTCCACCAGTTCTTCCGTTTCGGGACGGGGAATAAGCACCCCCGGAGCCACCCGAAAAGTACGTCCCAGGAAACGGGCAGTACCCTGCACATACTGTATGGGCTCAAAATTGCACAGACGGGAAAGAATGCTTTCCAATTCCTTTTCATCCTTTGGAGATAAAATCATATCTTTGCCCAGGTAATAGTCAATATGACTCTGACCTAACATTTCACAGCAGACAATACGGGAAAGATTGGCTGCCTCCCGGGGAGGATAGCACTCCTGCAAAGCACTGCGGATATGTGAAACGGTTACATTCATTCGGAGTCCGGTTTTATTCGGGCTGCAAAAGTAATCATTAATTTTGATTATTCAACCAAAAGACAAGCAAGGATATGAATTCAGAAGAAGAGAAATATATGCTGCGATGCATCCAACTGGCACAAAACGGACTTTGCAATACAGCACCCAACCCGATGGTGGGAGCGGTAATAGTATGTGACGGGAAAATCATAGGCGAGGGATACCATGTGCGCTGTGGAGAAGCCCACGCCGAGGTCAACGCCATCCGTTCCGTGAAAGACACGTCCCTGCTGAAACGTTCCACCATCTATGTCAGCCTGGAACCGTGTTCGCACTATGGCAAAACTCCTCCTTGTGCAGACCTCATCATCGAGAAGCAGATTCCACGCATCGTCATCGGGTGCCGGGACCCTTTCTCTAAGGTTGCGGGCCGGGGCATACAGAAACTGAAGGATGCCGGACGTGAAGTTATTGTCGGAGTGCTGGAAACAGAATGTCGGCAGCTCATCCGCAGGTTCATCACTTTCCATACCTTGCGACGCCCCTACATCACCCTGAAATGGGCGGAATCTTCTGACGGATATATCGATTACTCCCGCACGGACGGTAAACCGGTTATCCTCTCCAGCCCGCTGACTTCGATGCTGGTACACAAGAAACGGGCAGAGCACAGTGCCATATTAGTAGGTACCCGTACGGCTGAACTGGACAATCCCGGCCTGAATGTCCGCCATTGGTATGGTCGTTCACCGGTACGTATCGTGCTGGACCGGCAACAAAAGCTATCCCCCAACCTTCACCTATTTGACGGTAGCGTGCCGACCCTCGTTTTTACAGAAGCCCCGCACGCTCCGCTACCGAATGTAGAGTATCTGCCAGTCAGCGACTACCGGCAGAATATACTCCCCGAAATCATGGAAACGCTGTATACACGCGGATTACAATCCCTTTTGGTAGAGGGTGGCAGCCAAACGCTCCAATCCTTCATTGATGCCGGATTGTGGGACGAAATCTTTGTGGAAGAAGCTCCGTACCTTCTTCATTCCGGCGTCAAAGCACCCGAAATCAGTGACGGATATCCATTTGCAACAGAGTATTCTTTTGGCAGGAGTTTTCGCCATTATACGGCCTCAAGAAACAGTCAATAGCCTCATTTCAGGGCTTTTTTATCGAGAAAAAGGGGGATATTATCTATAATTTTATATAAAACTTCCCCGTAAAGCTGTTTATAGAAAAAAATGTTCCTATTTTTGCAACTTGTAAATAAACACTAACTTTCAAAATGAGAATAAAGTTTCTATCAGTAATTGTGAGTTTTCTTATTGTGTCATTTGCTCTAAGTTCATGCCTTGACTCTGACGACAATTATGAATTCAGCTCCGATGCTACTATACATGCTTTTGGTATCGATACCATACATGGCAAACATTACAAATTTACAATTGACCAGCTCAATAGACTCATCTATAACAGAGACTCATTGCCTGTAGGTTCAGACACCATCATTGACCGTATTCTGATTGATACTATGACCGTTACCGGTTGGATAACTTCAGGCTCGCCTACCGACACGGTATTCGTCATATCGGACTCCGTGGATTTGAGACCCGCCATGAACAACGATGCCGGCATGCTGTTCAAAGCACATGCCGCCGACGGCGTTACAGTCCGCGAATATAAACTGAAAGTTAATGTACATCTGCAAGACCCGGACTCACTCGTTTGGACAGACATGCAGAAAAGAGGAAATGTATTCTCCAATACCATCAATTCAGGTCAGCAAAAAGCGGTTGTACTGGGAGACGAACTATTTGTCTACACTTCCAACACTACTGCTTACAAGACATCGACTGCGCCCGATAAATACAACTGGAGCAAAGTCAATGTCAGCAACCTCCCCTCAGACGTAAAGCTGACATCTGCCGTAGAGTATAACAGTGCGCTTTATATGGTTACAGAAAGCAAAAGAGTATTCAGTTCCACCAACGGCGCCGCCTGGACAGAAGTCACTACATTGGGAGACAATGTTATAGTCCTCATCAATGGTTTCTCCGACCGGCTCTCGGGTATTGTGGAAATCAACGGAAAGCAATATTTCAACATCTGTAAAGACGGAAAGAATTGGGAAGCGGAAAACACTGCTGACAACCTTATCCTTGAAGAAGTCCCGGCAGGATTCCCTACCGAAAACATATCCACCACCCAGACCAGCACCGGCAATGGTGTAGAGAAGGTGGTTCTGGCAGGAATGCCGCTAGCCAACGAAAAAGAGACAACACCTTGGTTCTCATTGGACGGCAAAGGTTGGGCAAGCCTGGCCAACACCATGTATGACACATATTGTCCCGGCATGGACAACCCAGCCATCATGTACTATGGCGGCATGTTCTATTGCTTCGGAGGGGAACTTGACGCTATCTACAGCTCCATCACCGGCATTGCATGGAGCAAGACAGAAACCAAATTCCTGTTACCCCAGGAATTCAAAGGAAAAGGCGCGTACTCCATTATAATGGAACCGACAAAAGACAAAACTGTGGCCCCGGCAGACAAACGGGACTTCATTTGGGTGATATTCGGCGGTAACGGCACCAAAAATGAAGTATGGCGCGGACGTCTTAACAGATTGGGCTTCGAAATACAATAATAATGATGTCATATAAGGAAGAAATCGATCTAAACCGGATACCCCAGCACGTGGCGATTATCATGGACGGTAACGGACGGTGGGCCAAGCAGCGTGGACACGAACGCAGCTATGGACATCAGGCCGGCGCAGAGACTGTGCACGTCATTGCAGAGGAAGCCGCTAAATTAGGAGTCAGATACCTTACTTTATATACGTTCTCTACCGAGAACTGGAATCGTCCGTCGGACGAGGTAGCTGCCTTGATGGGGCTACTCTTCGACTCCATAGAGGAAGAGACGTTCATGAAGAACAATATCAGTTTCCGAGTAATAGGAGATATTGAAAAACTGCCAGCCAACGTACAGCAACGGCTCAACACTTGCGTGGCACACACCTCCCACAACACGGGAATGTGCCTGGTGCTGGCATTGAGCTACTCTTCCCGCTGGGAAATAACGGAGGCTGCCCGGCAAATAGCCGGTTTGGTACAGAAAGGTGAGTTGAAACCCGAACAAATCGACAGTGAGCTCATATCCCGTCATCTGACGACCCACTTCATGCCCGACCCCGACCTGCTGATACGTACCGGAGGAGAGCTCCGCCTCAGTAACTACATGCTCTGGCAATGCGCCTATTCGGAACTTTATTTCTGTGATACCTATTGGCCCGACTTCCGTGAAGAAGAACTACGCAAAGCCATATGTGACTATCAGAAACGCGAACGCAGGTTCGGCAAGACCAGCGAGCAAATCAATTAATCACCGGACACACAAATAGTAAATAGTAAATTGTAAAATAGTAAATAAAAAGATGCACTATCGTATTTTCTCCATACTCGTAACGTTTGTCTGCCTTTTCGGCTGCGCACTGACAACAGCAGCACAGGACGTAAACAACACCGATGAAACCGAAAAGCCGGTTATACTCTATTCGGGAACCCCCAAGAAGTATGAAATAGCCGACATTAAGGTCGAAGGAGCCCAGAACTATGAAGATTATGTAATTGTCGGATTGTCCGGACTATCCAAAGGGCAGACTATCACCGTGCCGGGTGACGAGATTACACAAGCTTGTAAGCGCTACTGGCGCCACGGTCTGTTCTCTGACGTGGAAATTACAGCAGACAAGATTGAAGGCGACCAAATTTGGCTGACCATTCATCTGATCATGCGTCCGCGTGTTTCCGACATACGCTACAACGGTGTGAAGAAGTCTGAGCGTGAAGACCTGGAAAGCAGAATCGGCATGATAAAGGGCGGTCAGATTACACCTAACCTGGTGGACCGCGCCAAGACCCTGATAAAGCGCTACTTTGACGACAAGGGCTTCAAGAATGCAGATGTAATCATCACCCAACGTGATGATCCGGAAAAGAAGAATGAAGTGATTGTCAACATCGACATCGACAAGAAGGAGAAAGTGAAAGTACATCAAATCACCATTGTAGGCAACGAGGCCCTCACGACCAAGAAGCTGAAGCGTGTGATGAAGAAAACAAACGAAAAGGGCAAGCTGCTCAATCTGTTCCGCACCAAGAAATTCATTGAGGACAACTACGAAGCGGACAAACAACTGATTATCGACAAATACAACGAACTGGGTTATCGTGACGCCATCATCGTGACAGACAGTATCAAGCCCTACGATGACCGCACGGTAGACATCTTCATGCAGATTGAGGAAGGACAGAAATACTACCTCCGCAATGTAACCTGGGTAGGTAACACACTGTATCCTTCCGAACAACTGAACTTCCTCCTCCAGATGAAGAAGGGTGACGTCTACAACCAAAAGTTACTTGAAGAACGTACAATGACCGATGACGATGCCATCGGCAACCTCTACTACAACAACGGTTATCTGTTCTACAGCCTCGAACCGGTGGAAGTAAACATCGTGGGCGACTCCATCGACCTGGAAATGCGTATCTACGAAGGCCGCCAGGCTACCATCAATAAAGTCAGCATCAACGGTAACGACCGTTTGTATGAAAACGTAGTACGCCGTGAACTCCGTACCCGTCCGGGCGAACTCTTCAGCCGTGAAGACCTGATGCGTTCCATGCGTGAAATCCAGCAGATGGGACACTTCGACCCCGAACAAATCCAACCCGACATCCAGCCGAGACCGGAAGACGGCACGGTAGACATCGGTTATGACCTTGTATCCAAAGCCAACGACCAGGTAGAGTTCTCCGCCGGTTGGGGACAAACAGGTATTATCGGTAAGTTAAGTCTGAAGTTCACTAACTTCTCTCTGGCCAACCTGCTTCACCCGGGTGAGAACTACCGCGGTATCCTCCCGCAAGGTGACGGCCAGACATTGACCATCAGCGGCCAGACCAATGCCAAATACTATCAGTCATACAGCGTTTCATTCTACGACCCGTGGTTTGGCGGTAAACGCCCGAATGCATTCTCCGTATCGGCTTTCTATTCCCGCCAGACCGACATCAGTAGCCGTTATTACAATTCGGCCTACATGAACAGCTATTACAACAGCTATTATAGTGGTATGTATGGCTACGGTATGTACAACTACGGCAATTACAACAACTACGAGAACTATTACGACCCGGACAAATCTATCCAGATGTATGGTCTTGCAGTGATGTTCGGTAAGCGCTTGAAGTGGCCGGATGACTATTTCCAATTCACAGCCGAGTTGTCTTACCAACGCTATGTTCTGAGTGACTGGCAGTACTTCCCGGTTACCAACGGTAAGTGTAATAACCTCAGCCTCAACTTGACCTTGTCCCGTAGCTCTATCGACAACCCGATTTATCCGCGCCAAGGTTCCGAGTTCTCGTTGTCTGCACAAATCACACCGCCTTTCTCTCTGTTCGACGGTACCGATTACAGCAAGTACAGCACCAGCAGCCAGGAAGACATGAACAAGATGCACAAGTGGATTGAATACCACAAGTGGAAATTCAAATCCAAAATCTATATCCCGTTAATGGATCCGATTACCGTTAAACGTACTCCGGTATTGATGGGACGTGTAGAATTCGGTTTGCTGGGACATTACAACAAATACAAAAAGTCTCCGTTCGAAACGTTTGACGTGGGTGGTGACGGTATGACCGGCTACTCCAGCTATGCTACAGAAAGTATCGCACTTCGTGGTTATGAGAACAGTTCATTGACTCCATACGGTTCTGAAGGTTATGCCTATACACGTCTCGGACTGGAATTAAGATATCCTTTGATGCTCGAAACAAGTACCAGTATTTATGCGTTAACGTTTGTGGAAGCCGGTAATGCATGGCATGATGTCAATAAGTTCAACCCGTTCGAGTTGAAACGTTCAGCCGGTGTCGGTGTCCGTATCTTCCTCCCGATGATTGGTATGATGGGGATTGACTGGGCTTACGGTTTCGACAAAATAATGGGTTCCTCGCAATATGGCGGTAGCCAGTTCCACTTCATCCTGGGACAAGAATTCTAAGCAATGGACGATAGACAATTATCCATCGTCAATTAAATAAATATCGTTATGAAGAAGAGTTTATTGATCCTTTTTACGCTGTTTGCAGTAAGTATAACAGCCGGTGCACAGAAGTTCGCCTTGATTGACATGGAATATATCCTGAAAAATATTCCTGCTTACGAACGTGCCAATGAACAACTGGAACAAGCCTCCAGACAATGGCAGAGTGAAGTCGAAAAGATTTCCGAAGAAGCCAAGACTCTGTACAAGAACTATCAGTCTCAGATTGCTTCCCTTTCTGAAACACAAAGAGGCAAAAAGGAAGAAGAGATTGTCGCTAAAGAGAAATCGGCAGCCGAGCTACGCCGCAAATACTTCGGTCCGGAAGGCGAACTGTATAAAAAACGTGAAAGTCTGATGCAACCCATTCAAGATGAAATATACAATGCTGTAAAGGAAATTGCTACACAGAACGGATATGCGGTAGTTGTAGACCGTGCTTCCGCATCAAGTATCATTTTTGCCTCGCCAAGTATTGACGTCAGCAATGAAGTACTTGCAAAACTGGGATATTCAAATTAATTTCATACATTTGTTTCAGAATATAGACTGCATTCAAGATTAAAAATAAGCTTGCTTATTTTGTATTGCGTTCAGTTTGCGCTATATTTGCCCCCGACGAATAATCATTCAAATAAATAATAAACATTATGCTTAAAAAAATCGCACTACTCGTAGTTATGTTCGCCCTCCCGCTGGGAGCTATGGCGCAAGCTAAATTCGCTCACATGAATTCTCAAGATGTAATCGCTGTTATGCCTGAATTTACCAAAGCCCAAGCTGACTTGGACGCCATGTCTAAAAAATACCAGGATGAAATGCAGCGTACCAACGAAGAATTCCAAAAGAAGTACCAAGAATTCCTGGCACAAGCCGACTCTCTGCCGAAAAACATTGCAGAAAGACGTCAGAAAGAGCTGCAGGATATGGCTCAACGTCAGGAACAGTTCCAACAAGAAGCTTATCAAAGTATGCAGAAAGCACAGCAAGATGCTATGGCTCCCATCTATAAGAAACTGGACGAAGCCATCCAAGCTGTCGGCAAAACTGAAGGTGTTGTCTACATTTTTGACTTAGCCCGTACCCCGATACCATTCGTAGGAGCACAGAGCGTTGATGTAACTGCCAAAGTCAAAACGCAATTGGGCATTAAATAATAGAATTATTTATGATAAAGCAAGCGCGGATAGTTTTATCCGCGCTTATTTTTTATACATTACTGAGAAATTTGAATTATCTTTGCATGGTACATAGCCTTTAGAACGCATGAAACAGACATTACCTTCTGCAGCCGGTCCCATCGGAATATTCGATTCCGGATATGGCGGACTGACCATCCTAAGCAAGATACGGGAAGTCCTTCCCCAATATGACTACATTTACCTGGGCGACAACGCACGTGCGCCTTACGGGACCCGCTCATTCGAGATTGTCTATGAGTTCACCTTGCAGGCAGTCACCAAACTGTTCGAGATGGGATGCCATCTCGTCATCCTGGCATGCAATACAGCTTCGGCAAAAGCCCTGCGCAACATACAAATGAATGATTTGCCCCGCCTCGACCCAATGCGTCGTGTGTTGGGAGTAATCCGCCCAACCGTAGAATGCATAGGGAACATAACCCAAAGCCGCCATGTGGGAGTGCTTGCCACAGCAGGAACCATCAAGTCTGAATCCTATCCGCTGGAAGTGCATAAACTCTTCCCCGACATCAAAGTGAGCGGTGAAGCCTGCCCTCTATGGGTATCCCTCGTAGAAAACAACGAGGCACAAGGTGAGGGTACCGACTACTTCATACGCAAGAACATCGGCAACCTGCTGGCCAAAGACACACAGATAGATACCGTCATTCTAGGCTGCACGCACTTCCCGCTGCTGCTGCCCAAGATACAGCAATACATGCCCGACGGCATCACGACCGTCACCCAAGGGGAACTGGTGGCAGACAGTCTGAAAGACTATCTTCACCGTCATCCGGAAATGGACAAAAAATGTACCAAAGGTGGAAGATGCGTCTACCGCACCACGGAATCGGAGGAGAAATTCACAGAATCGGCTTCTACTTTCCTGAATGAATCGATAAGAGTTGAGAGGATTGAACTATAAATCCGTCAGCATTAAACATTAAAACAAAAACATTTGTTATATTTGTAAGACAGAAACCTCTAAATTCTTACCATCATGAAAGAAGAAGATAAAAGCAAACTCGTTGAGGTGTTCACCGGTTCACCGTGGGAAGCAGAACTTGTAAAGAGCCTGCTGGGAAATAGTGATATTGAAGCTGTAACAAAAGACGGAATGGTAGTAAACGTTGTACTGCCTGCCACTGCGGTAGATGTTTCCGTTCTCGTCAATGAGAAGGACTACGAAGCCGCCATGGAAGTAGTCCGTGAATACGAAAAGAGAGAAAATGGAGATTGATTTCAATAGAATTGCTGTCAAGGTAGGCAGCAATGTTTTGACACGTCGTGACGGCACTCTCGACGTCACCCGCATGTCCGCTTTGGTGGACCAGATAGCCGAGTTGCACAAGGCCGGCATAGAAATAATACTTGTTTCTTCCGGAGCCGTTGCTTCGGGACGTAGCGAAGTGCGCCCCACCAAGAAGTTGGACAGCGTAGACCAGCGCCAGCTCTTTTCCGCTGTAGGGCAGGCCAAGCTCATCAACCGTTACTACGAACTGTTCCGGGAGCATGGAATCCCCGTGGGACAAGTGCTCACAATGAAAGAGAACTTTTCCACCCGCCGCCATTACCTCAACCAGAAAAACTGTATGACCGTAATGCTGGAGAACGGCGTCATTCCTATTGTCAATGAGAACGACACCATCTCCGTGAGCGAACTGATGTTCACCGACAACGATGAGCTGTCCGGCCTGATAGCCTCCATGATGGATGCCCAGGCACTAATCATTCTCAGCAATATAGACGGTATCTACAACGGTTCACCCGCCGACCCGAATTCTCAGGTCATCCGTGAAATAGAACAAGGCAAAGACCTCTCCTCCTACATACAAACTTCCAAATCCAGCTTCGGACGCGGCGGTATGCTGACAAAAACCAACATTGCCCGCAAAGTGGCGGATGAGGGCATCACAGTAATCATAGCCAATGGGAAGCGGGACAACATCCTCGTGAAAATAATGAAGAATGAAGAATTAAACTATACCCGTTTCATTCCATCTCCGGAACCGGTATCGAGCATCAAGAAATGGATTGCACACAGCGAAGGGTTTGCCAAAGGGGAACTGCACATCAATCATTGTGCCACCGAACTGCTCTTCTCGGACAAAGCAGTAAGCATCCTACCGGTAGGTATCACTGACGTTATAGGCGAGTTCGAGAAGGACGACATCGTACGGATTATCGACTTCGGCGGTAAACCCATCGGTGTGGGAAAAGCCAACTGTGACTCCAGCCAGGCACGGGAAACGATGGGAAAACATGGAAAGAAACCCGTAGTGCACTACGACTACCTATATATAGAATAAGCCACAGACGGATACTATCCCACAATATATATACTTGCATATTTATCACTCTATATTCAATAAAAAAATGAACTTAAACAAAACTTTTGTCGCCGTACAAGATGCCAGCCGTAACATGTTAGCGTTGAGCGACAAAGAAATCAATCAAATATTACTGGCTGTTGCAGACGCTGCCATAAACAAAACAGACTTCATTCTGAGTGAAAACCAGAAGGATTTGGAGCGTATGCCTTCTACCGACCCTAAATACGACCGCCTGAAACTGACAAAAAGCCGTTTGCAGGACATCGCTGCGGACATCCGCAACGTAGCTGCCCTCCCTTCTCCTCTGGGAAAAGTCCTTAAAGAGAACGTATTACCCAACGGATTGAAGATAAAAAGGGTCAGTGTACCTTTCGGCGTCATAGGCATTATCTACGAAGCTCGTCCCAACGTCAGTTTCGATGTCTTCTCACTCTGCCTTAAAAGCGGCAATGCCTGTATTCTGAAAGGCGGAAGCGATGCAGACTATTCCAACCGTGCCATAATCAGCGTGATACACGAGGTACTGGAGCATTTCAACGTAGATACACATATCGTAGAACTGCTTCCTGCCGACAGAGAAGCGACTGCCGAACTACTGCATGCCAACGATTATGTAGATTTGATAATTCCGCGCGGCAGCAGCAGCCTGATAAATTTCGTACGCCAGAATGCCACAGTACCGGTTATAGAGACAGGTGCCGGCGTATGCCATGCGTTCTTCGACCGCTATGGCGATATAAGCATAGGTCCATCCATCATTGCCAATGCAAAGACACGCCGTGTCAGTGTATGCAACGCTTTGGATTGCCTGATTATCGAAGCCGACAGCCTGGCTGATTTGCCCGGCCTATGCCTGCCGCTACAATCAAGCAATGTAGAGATATTTGCCGATGAACCCGCCTACCACAGTCTGCGTGACAAATATCCCGTCGAGCTGTTGAGACTTGCCACTGAAGACTGCTACGGCAGAGAGTTCCTGGACTACAAGATGGCCATTAAAACCGTGAATTCTTTCCAGGAAGCATTGGCACATATCCGGGAGTACGGTTCCAAACATAGCGAATGCATCATTACGGACGACAAGACACGTGCCGAATGGTTCTGCCGGGAAGTGGACGCCGCTTGCGTATACGTCAATGCACCGACCTCTTTCACCGACGGCGCACAATTCGGGCTCGGTGCCGAGATCGGCATCAGCACACAGAAGCTGCACGCCCGCGGTCCGATGGCTCTGGAAGAAATCACCACATACAAATGGATTGTTGAAGGTTCCGGACAGACCAGACCTTGACAGCCGAATAACAAAGATATAGATACACTAAAAAGACTGTAAATATGAAGAACTTTACTTGCGTGCAGGACATCGGTAACCTGAAGTCTGCACTGGACGAAGCATTCGAGATTAAAAAAGACCGTTTCAAATATGTGGAACTGGGACGTAACAAAACGTTGATGATGATTTTCTTCAACTCCAGCCTGCGCACCCGCCTCAGTACACAGAAGGCGGCACTGAACCTGGGCATGAACGTCATTGTACTGGACATCAACCAGGGAGCCTGGAAACTGGAGACAGAGCGTGGCGTCATCATGGACGGTGACAAACCGGAACACTTACTGGAAGCCATTCCCGTGATGGGCTGCTATTGCGACGTCATCGGCGTACGTTCTTTTGCACGTTTCGAAAGTAAGGAAGACGATTACAACGAAGTGATACTGGAGCAGTTCATCAAGCATTCCGGCCGGCCGGTATTCTCCATGGAGGCTGCCACACGCCATCCGCTGCAGAGTTTTGCCGACCTGATAACCATTGAGGAATATAAGAAGACGGCACGCCCCAAAGTAGTGATGACATGGGCTCCACATCCGCGTCCATTGCCTCAGGCTGTCCCCAACTCCTTTGCCGAATGGATGAATGCAACTGATTATGACTTTGTGATTACACATCCCGAAGGTTATGAACTCGACCCCAAGTTCGTAGGAAATGCCCGCGTAGAATATGACCAGATGAAAGCTTTTGAAGGGGCCGATTTTGTCTATGCCAAGAACTGGGCGGCCTATACAGGCGACAACTACGGACAAATATTGAGCAAAGACCGCACCTGGACAGTAGGCGAGCGCCAGATGACCGTTACCAACAATGCCTACTTCATGCACTGCCTGCCGGTTCGACGCAACATGATTGTGACGGATGATGTGATAGAAAGCCCGCAGTCCATCGTAATCCCCGAAGCGGCCAACCGGGAGATTTCAGCAACAGTGGTGCTGAAGAGACTGCTTGAAAGCCTCTAACCAGAGGACAAGACTACTTTATTCTTTTTAGGCGCGGATTACGCGGAAAACGCGGATTCTTTTCTTAAATTTTTCCGTGAAATCCGCGTAATCCGCGCCTAAAAAGAAATTATAGCAAATGCATTTCAGCTGCACCGCTATTACTTTTCCACTTCCTTGCCCGCTTCTTCCCAACCGATGAAACCTTTGTCAAGGTCATAGATTATATATCCTTTTTTGCTCAGTATGGCAGCGGCCTTTTTACTACGCTTACCACTACGACAATATACTGCAACCGGTTTGTCCTTCTGCAGAGTGGAGTCGGCCATCGTTTCAAACGACTCATCCAGCACATTGATATTGATACTGTAGGGCACGTGTCCTTCCGAGTATTCGGCAACAGTACGCACATCCAGAAGCTGCACCTCCGGATTGGCTATCAATGTGGAAAAGTCATCTACCGAAACAGACTTGAACTGTCCCTCCTTCTGCTGGCAGGAAAAGAGGGTGGTAAAAACGAGGCAAAAGCCCGCGAACAATGTCTTCATCGAATATTTCATTTTAGTCAGGGTTATAAACAAAATCGTAAGTCTTGATGTCACCGGAATAAGTGTGCACACTGAAATGAACCATAACCTTCTGTATACCCACTGCCGCATACTGCCGCAAAGGTACGGAAGCGTAGGCACGTCTGGTATAAGACACTACCTCCTCCTTTGCGTCATGATACAGCGTCAGATATACTTCACTACACCCGATAGCAGTATCCACAATCACTTCATCCTCAACAAAATGGAACTTATGCTCACCATTCTCCTTGACTATCAGTGTCATATTGAGATAGTCGAGTCCCATCCAGATACCCAGCACATCAGTAGGGTCTGTCCTGACGCCCTCCTCGAACTTGTCAGCCGTTTGGGGAGCGACAGAAAGAACACCGCTCAAGGCATACAGCACCGCACCGGCAGTTCCATCGGCAGTTACCTCCGAAGCATAATTACTGATGACACGTACCGAGGCGTTTGCCTCTATGTTCGTCTTTGTCTTGTCCTCCACTACCGGCAAGGTTTCCCCTTCATCCGTCACAACAGACTGCAGATAGCCGTCAGCCCCCGAAAAGGCAGTCAGGAACTCCAGCTTCACGGAAGGATAATGATAATCATCATCGCCACAACCAGTCAACAGACAGGCCAACAAAGGCAAAAGCCACCAATCACAGTACTTCTTCATGTATTCATTCTTTTATAGCCGCCAGATAATTCTTCAACGGGTTGGCATACATCAGCAGCATTTTTCCGCGCAGGAAGTCCACGTCCTTATTGGGAATGGAGATACGCTCCAACTGTTGTTCTATATAGGCCGTGAAGCGCTGCTTATCCCCGGCAGTGTAATGGTCGGAAAAATCCTCCTTCCCCTCGAGAAGGTCGTGCGCCACATAATTATTGGGATACATCCGGTAGCTGGCATGAATACGTTTGTCTATCAGTGCAGACATGCGTGCAAAGAGTTCGGGCTTCGGAAGTGAACGGTCTATCTTCGCCAATTCATCATTCATGCAGGCACCCGTCTGGAAATGTACCCGCCCTTTATAGCCGAACAGTCCGGTCTGCATATTCAGCAAGTCGTCAGCCGTCGTTTTCTTATAGCCTTCAATGTCCCGTTTCAGTTGGAACTCCTGCGCTTTCAGGAAGTCGCAAGGGTCGTATTCATAGGAAATGGCAAGCGGAGCTATGTTCATTTCCATCAAGCGGTCAATGACGTCGCCTTCACCGCCTATTGCCAGCATCTTCAGCACACTGTCCTGCGTGCGGTCGTTGGAGTCCTTGGCACGCCCTTCGCGTTGTGCAATCCAGATAGACTGTTTCTTCTCACTGATGGTATAGTGCATATAGCGGGACATGCGTGCGGAAGCCTCCAGCATCTGGCGCATGGTCAACGCACGCTGCACGATGAAGGACTTGTTGACACGCACGAATTTCTTAATCCACGGATAGACAAGCAGGTTGTCGCCAATGGCTATCTCTACCGTATCCATACCCTGGTCTACCAACAGAATGGACAAGAAACCGGAATCGAGAATAATGTCGCGATGGTTGGAGACATAGGTATATGCTGCCGACTTGTCCGGCAACGCTGTATGGTCCAGAGTCAATCCATCCGTAGCCTCCTTCGCCAGCTTCCACAGAAGCCCATAGCAGAAAGTCTTCTGAAACTCCAGCTTGGTTTTACACGCGCGCATTTTCTGCGACCATACTTCAAAAGGTACACCCGGCATCACAGTATCCACTGCCTGCCGGAACGCCGCATCGGCAATCAGTTCCTCATAGACTTGAGGAAGTTCCTCATCATGATAAGGACGGATTTCATCAAATTCCACGTTCGCATTCATAATGAATAATGATTAATCCTTAAACTTGTTTTCTATAATATCTGTCATTACATCCTTCATCTCCATTCCGGCAGCGCGAACCTGCTGGGGAATAAAGCTGGTGGCAGTCATTCCGGGGGTGGTATTCACCTCCAGCAGATTGATTTTTTCCCCTTCGGTAATGATATAGTCCACACGGATAATGCCGTAGGCCCCGAGTATATCATAAATGGCAGAAGTCAGCGTCTGCACCCGGCGGGTCAAATCGTCCGAGATGCGGGCGGGAGTAATCTCGTCAGACGCACCATTATACTTAGCTTCATAATCGAAGTACTCGTTGTAGCTCACCACCTCCGTAATGGGGAACACTACGGACTTGTCTTTTGTTTTGTAACAGCCGCAGGTAATCTCGGTTCCGTCCATAAAGGCCTCCACCAGTACTTCCTGCGCTTCCGCAAATGCCTTGGCTATGGCAGGTTGTATCTGCTCTTTCGCCGTCACCTTGGTCACGCCGAAGCTGGAACCTCCCAAGCTGGGCTTAATGAAGCAAGGCAGACCGATTTTCTCCATCACATCTTCATCCGTCACCGACTGTCCGCCGCGCAGCAACAACGATTCGGCAATGCGCACACCGAAACCTTTCAGATACTGGTTGCAGGCAAACTTATCGTACGTGAGCGACGCTGCCAGTACTCCGCAACACGAATAAGGGATATGGAGCATATCAAAATAGCCCTGCAGACGGCCGTCCTCACCCGGAGTTCCGTGGATGGTAATATAGGCAAAGTCGAATGTCACTTTCTCGCCACCCAGCACGAAGCTGAAGTCATTGCGGTCTACCGGAGCCTTGGCGCCGTCGGGCAGCTGTACATGCCAGTCCAGTCCGTGCATTTCTACAATATATAAGGTATACTTCTCCTTGTCGATGAAGGAGTAAATCCCCTGTGCACTACGCAGGGAGACGTGGAATTCGGAGGTATCTCCTCCGGCTACAATAGCAATCGTGCGTTTCATTCTAATTCTCTGTTACTGATATAGCCTCTCCATTTGTCTATCAGCCGGGTCATGTCATCGGGCAATTCCGAAGTGAAGTACATTTCTTCTCCGGTGACGGGATGCACAAACCCCAGCGTCATGGCATGCAATGCCTGCCGCGGACAAGTGTCGAAGCAGTTGTTTACAAATTGTTTGTATTTGGCAAAATGGGTTCCTTTCAGGATTTCGTGTCCGCCGTAACGTTCGTCGTTGAAAAGTATGTGTCCGATGTGCTTCATGTGCACACGGATTTGATGGGTGCGTCCCGTTTCAAGGATACACTCCACCAATGTGACGTATCCCAAACGTTCAAGCACCCGGTAATGGGTGACGGCATGCTTTCCCTGGTCGTCGGGAAGGACGGTCATCTGCATGCGGTCTCTGGGATTACGGCCGATATTGCCGACAACGGTCCCTTCATCCTGTTCCACATTTCCCCAGACCAGCGCCCGGTAACGGCGTTTTGTCGTCTTGTTGAAGAACTGGTTGCCGAGATTCGTCTTGGCATCCGGAGTCTTGGCTATCACCAGCAGGCCGGAGGTGTCCTTGTCGATGCGGTGCACCAGTCCCACATGCGGGTCATTGGCATCATAATCGGGATTATCCTTCATGTGCCAGGCTATGGCGTTGACAAGCGTACCGTGATAGTTGCCATGACCGGGGTGCACCACCAGACCGGCAGGTTTGTTCACTACCATCAGATACTTGTCCTCATATACTATATCAAGGGGGATGTCTTCGGGGATGACTTCATTCTCATAGCGTGGACGGTCCATCATCACAGTGATTACATCCATCGGCTTCACCTTATAGCTGCTTTTCACAGCCTTGCCGTTCGCCATCACGAAGCCTGCATCGGCAGCCTTCTGGATGCGATTGCGCGAAGAGTTCGTCAAGCGGTCGAACAGATACTTGTCCACCCGCATCATCTCCTGCCCCTTGTCCACCACCACACGGAAGTGTTCATAGAGTTGCGCCTCGTCACCCACCGGCTCTACGTCGTCCAGCTCATCATTATCTATATCATCCGGCAATTCTTCTATCATCACGGCATTTACAATTTGACTATTTACAATTTACGATTGGAGTCAGATGTTTATCAGAACCAGGACTCATCTGCCGCAGAGTCTTCGGACAACACGGGTTCAACGGTACCTCCCACGGAATCCACTCCCAGGGAGTCTGCCTTCAAGGCGCCTCCATCTCCCACCATCAGCGTCAGCACTGCGCCGGTGGGCACTTTCTCGCCGATGGAAAGCTGACGACCCTTATACTTCACGCCATACACCCAGTCCTTCTCACCCGGAATATACTGTATCTCGGCCAGCTTGAAGCCCGAAGCCAGAATACGCGCTTCCGCCTGCCGCAGCGAACTGTTGTCCGCCACATCGGGCACTATGTGCAGAGGGACTTCAATCGTATTGATCGTAAGATAGATGGTACGTCCTTCCTTTACCTTTTGTCCGGCTGCCGGATTATATTCGAGGATGCAGCCGGCAGGAAGAGTCTTGACATAACTGGAATCCGAAACGATGCAGACCAAGCCGCGGTTACGGAACATTTTCTCGGCTTCCTCCACTCCCATGCCCTTCACATCGGGCACTATCACAGCCTCGCCGTGGCGGGTATATATATCCAGTCCTTTCAGCACTCCGAACAGCAATCCCACTACCACAACGGCCATCGCAAGGATGTTCGCCCAGAAGAACCGGTTCTGCCGGAAAGAGAAAAAATCTTTTATTGTCATAATCGATAATGCATTATTTGGGACAAAGATACAATTTTCACCACATAGTACACGGAGTTGGCAATAGTTTTTTCCGGAGAAGCGGGCACAATACATAAGAAAAGCTGCAAAAGACCAGAATCAGTCTTTTGCAGCTCCCTTATTTCTTTAATACGAACGAGAACGACTATTATGCCTTTACTCCGTTGTATTCGTCAGAAACAGTCAGTTTCTTTCTGCCTTTAGCACGACGTGCTGCCAATACTCTGCGGCCGTTTGCTGTAGCCATTCTCTCACGGAAACCGTGTTTGTTCTTTCTCTTTCTGTTCGAGGGTTGAAATGTTCTTTTCATTACTGTATCTTGTTTTATGTTATTATTCTCACGAATTCGGGCTGCAAAAATAGGTACTTTTTTCAAATAAACCAAGAGATAACTCATTTTCTCTCAAAAGTTTTTGTGTTTTTTACCGAATTCCATTACTTTTGCACCCGCAAACCAGCACTAAAGAAGTAAATACCAATATAATAATATTAAAGACTATAAGTATGATTAATGCCCAAGACATTAAAATCGGAACTTGCATCCGCATGGACGGCAAGCTGTATTTCTGCATCGACTTCCTGCATGTAAAGCCGGGAAAAGGTAATACCTTCATGCGTACCAAGCTGAAAGACGTGGTGAACGGCTACGTTCTGGAACGTCGTTTCAACATCGGTGAGAAACTGGAAGACGTGCGTGTAGAACGTCGTCCCCACCAATACCTCTATCATGACGGTGACAACTACCAATTCATGAACCAGGAGACTTTTGACCAAATTCCCATCGCCCACGACCTCATCAACGGTGTTGACTTCTTGCTCGAAGGAATGATAGTAGACGTGGTATCAGACGCTTCCACAGAAACCGTGCTCTATGCCGACGTGCCCATCAAGGTTCAGCAGAAGATTACCTATACGGAACCGGGACTGAAAGGCGACACAGCCACCAACACGCTGAAGCCCGCCACAGTAGAATCCGGCGCCACAGTCCGCGTCCCCTTGTTCATCAACGAAGGCGAGACTATCGAAATCGATACGCGCGACGGTTCTTACGTAAGCCGCGTAAAAGCATAAGCCCTTTTGGAAATCAGGCAAATGCCCTTTTCATATCATCCCCGGTGCTCCACTTGGCATCCGGGGATTTTTCTTTCCATTTATTCATCTGCAAAGCTTAAATGATATATCTTTGCGGAGATAACCAAAACATAGAGCCATACCCATGAGATACTCCGTCATCATCCCCGTATACAACCGCCCCGATGAGGTAGACGAACTGCTGCAAAGCCTGACGCAGCAAAGTTTCAAGGATTTTGAAGTGATTGTGGTGGAGGACGGCTCCTCCATCCCCTGCAAGCCGGTCACAGAGAAGTATCAGGAACTATTGGACGTGCATTACTATGACAAGCCCAACTCCGGCCCCGGGCAGACCCGTAACTACGGGGCGGAACGAAGCAAGGGCGAATACCTGATAATACTGGACTCGGACTGCATCCTGCCCGAAGGTTATTTCCTTGCTGTGGAAGAAGAGCTGCAGCACGAAGCCGCCGATGCCTTCGGAGGCCCCGACCGCGCGCACGAATCATTCACAGACATACAGAAAGCCATCAACTACTCCATGACCTCCTTCTTCACCACCGGCGGTATCCGTGGGGGGAAGAAGAAGATGGACAAGTTCTATCCGCGCAGCTTCAACATGGGTGTGCGGCGGGAAGTGTACCAAGCCCTGGGCGGATTCTCGCGGATGCGCTTCGGGGAGGACATCGACTTCAGCATCCGAATCTTCAAGGGAGGATATACATGCCGGCTGTTCCCCGGTGCCTGGGTATACCATAAGCGCCGGACAGACTTCCGGAAGTTCTTCAAGCAGGTACACAATTCCGGGATTGCCCGCATCAATCTGTACAAGAAGTATCCGGAATCACTGAAGCTCGTCCACCTGCTGCCGGCCGCATTTACCCTGGGAGTGGCCATATTCCTGCTGGGAACGCTCTTCTGTCCGTACAGCCTGCTGCCCATCGCTCTTTATGCGCTTCTGGTATGCATCGATTCCACTATCCGGAACCGTAGCCTCAGCATCGGGCTCTACTCCGTTGCCGCCTCCTTCATCCAGCTCATCGGATACGGGACGGGGTTCCTGCGCGCCTGGTGGAACCGCTGCATACTTGGCAAGGACGAGTTCGAGGCGTTCAAAAAGAACTTTTACAAATAAGGAGGATTAGGGGTTAAGGATTAGGGATGATATGGAGAAACTGAATATCAACCAGTGGGCTGCAGAGGACCGCCCGCGGGAAAAGATGATGCAGAAAGGGGCGGAAGCCTTGAGCGATGCCGAACTGCTAGCCATCCTCATCGGCTCCGGCAATACGGAAGAAACCGCCGTGACACTGATGCAGCGCATACTCGCCGCCTGCGGCAACGACCTCAACCGCCTGGGCAAATGGGAGGTGCGGGACTTCTCCCGATTCAAAGGCATGGGCCCCGCCAAAAGCATCACCGTCATGGCATCCCTGGAACTAGGCAAACGCCGCAAGCTGCAGGAACGCTCCGGACGTACTGCCATCCGCTCTTCCGCCGACATCTACGAGCTGTTCCATCCCCTGCTCTGCGACCTTGCCACAGAAGAGTTCTGGGTACTGCTTATGAACCACGCCGCCAAAGTGATAGACAAGGTACGCATCAGCCGTGGCGGTATCGACCAGACCACCGCCGACGTGCGCAGTATCCTGCGCGAAGCCCTGCTGCAACGCGCCACACAGATAGCCCTTATCCACAACCATCCCTCCGGCAACCCGCACCCCAGCAACGACGACCGGCAGCTGACGGAACTCGTGAGGAAAGCCGCCCAAACCATGAACATACACCTGACCGACCACGTCATCGTCACGGACGGAAGCCATTACAGCTTCAACGACGAAGGATTGCTATAAATAATCCAAGTTACGGACATACTATACGAAAGACAAAAGCGGTCATAACACTAACTATCAGCACATTGTATTTACCTGCTATTTACCAGCCAATGTAAAAGCCGTTACCGCGGTATGTAAAAGCCGTTACCCTATATTGTAACGCCCTTTACCCCATATTGTAAAGACCTTTACCGCCTATTGTAAAAGGAGTTTCCCCAGGGGTAAAGGGAGTTCCCCCAGCGGGTGAAGCGTGTTTCCCCACCGTCAAACCCTTTCTGAAGTAATGAAAAGGAGGGCGTTCCTTTGCATTTTCAATTAAATTCCATAGCTTTGTTCTTTGAAAACCTATATATAAAACCCTACGAATATGACCAAATTTGAAATAGAAGAGAAAATAGTCTCCATGCTCAAGACCGTATTCGACCCGGAAATACCGGTAAATGTATACGACCTGGGACTGATTTACAAAATAGACGTCTCCGACCAGGGAGAAGCCTCCATCGACATGACGCTGACTGCCCCCAACTGTCCGGCAGCCGACTTCATCATGGAAGATGTGCGCCAGAAGGTGGAATCCATCGACGACGTTACCTCCGCCACCATCAATCTCGTCTTCGAACCCGAGTGGGACAAGGACATGATGAGCGAAGAAGCGAAACTGGAACTGGGATTCCTTTAAATCAGTTGAAAGTTCAAAGTTGAAAATGGAAAGTTGAAAATGAAGAATGTATATTTCCTCTCGGATGCTCACCTGGGCTCACGAGCCATCGAACACGGACGAACCCAAGAACGGAGGCTGGTCAACTTCTTGGACAGCATCAAGCACAAGGCATCGGCCGTATACCTGCTGGGAGACATGTTCGACTTCTGGTACGAATTCCGTACCGTAGTGCCCAAAGGATACACCCGCTTTCTGGGCAAGCTGTCCGAACTGACCGACCTGGGAGTGGAAGTCCACTTTTTCACGGGAAACCATGACCTTTGGTGCGGCGACTATCTGACCAAGGAGTGCGGCGTCATGATACACCGCGAACCGCTGACCACCGAAATCTTCGGAAAAGAGTTCTACCTTGCCCACGGTGACGGGCTGGGCGACCCGGACAAGAAGTTCAAGATGCTGCGCGCCATGTTCCGCAGCCGTACCCTACAGACGCTGTTCTCTGCCCTGCACCCCCGCTGGAGCATGGAGCTGGGACTGAACTGGGCCAAGCACAGCCGCTTGAAACGCATAGACGGGAAAGAACCCGCATACATGGGAGAAAACAACGAATACCTGGTGCTCTACACCAAGGAATACTTGAAAAGCCATCCCAACATCAACTACTTCATCTACGGTCACCGCCACATCGAACTCGACCTGATGCTGAGCAGTACCGCCCGCATCCTCATCCTCGGCGACTGGATAAACTACTTCTCGTACGCCGTCTTTGACGGCGAGAACCTCTTCCTTGAGAATTTTGTGGAGGGAGAGACGAAGCTATAACCCGCATTGCCAAACTGTTAACCATCATACCATTACCACCCATGAAACCTTTAAGACTGAAAAACATGATTGCCGGATGCCTGCTCGCAGCAGGAGCATTGCCGGTATGGGGACAATCCGGCGCCCCGACACTTGTCATCCGCATTGATGATCTCGGCGCCCTGCATTCCGTCAACGAAGCCTGCATCCAGACCTACCGCTCGGGTATTGCCCGCAGCGTGGAAGTGATGCCCGTAGCAGCCTGGTATCCGGAAGCCATCAAGATGCTGAAAGAAAATCCGGGACTGGACGTCGGCCTGCACCTCGTCATCACCAGCGAGTGGGAGAACGTGAAGTGGCGTCCGCTGACCCACTGCCCCAGCTTGACGGACGAGAACGGCTATTTCTACCCGATGATGTCCCCTAACCCCGCTTATCCGGGACAGTCCATCATGGAGCAGAAATGGGACATCAAGGAGATAGAGCAGGAGTTCCGCGCGCAGATAGAGACGACGCTGAAAAGCATTCCGCAACTCAGCCATCTGTCCGGACACATGCTCTCCACCGGTTTCAGCAAGGAAGTGAACGAGCTGGTGCAACGGCTCGCCAAAGAATACAACCTGCCGTCCATCGACCGCATGGACTCCTCCAAGGACTACCGGTTTACCTACATCGGATACGACGGCCCCAAAAGAACTGCCGAAGAAAAGGAGGCCAGCTTCATCAAAGCATTGGAGAAGTTGCAGCCGGACCAGCGCTACCTTTTCTTAGACCACCCGGCACTGGACAACGATGAAATGAAAACCGTCTTCCACGTCGGATATGAGGACGTGGCGCTGGACCGCCAGGGAGTGACCGACCTGCTGACAAGCCCCCATGTCCGGAAAGCCATTGAGGACAAAGACATAAAGCTGATTTCCATCAACCAACTGACCAAGGGCCTGCCCCGCACCGCCGCTACTCCGAAGCTGGACAAGGCCATGAACAGATATCTGGATGCCGTAAAGAAAGCCGGACAAGACCTGCACAGTATCATGATTGTGCAACACGGCAATGTCATTGCCGAAGAATGGATGGGCGAAGGGAAAGAGGATAAGCCTCACATCCTGAACTCCGTCAGCAAGACATTCACCGCCACCGCCGTGGGACTTGCTGCCTCCGAAGGCAGGCTGAAGCTGACGGACAAGGTCATCTCCTTCTTCCCCGGCAAGCTTCCGGCAACCGTCAGCGAAAATCTGGCAGCCATGACCGTACGCGACCTGCTGACCATGAACTGCGGGCACGACACCGACCCCACCGGAACGGTACGCAAAAAGGCGGACGCCGATTGGGTGCAGGAGTTCCTTGCCTTCCCCGTGGAGCACAAGCCCGGTACCTTCTACACCTACAACAGCCTGGGAACCTACATGCTCTCAGCCATCGTACAGAAAGTGACGGGCGAGAAAGTGGTGGATTATCTCTATCCCCGTCTGTTCCGCCCGCTTGGCATCGTCAACGCCCGGTGGCAGGAAAGCCCGCAAGGCATCAATACCGGAGGCTGGGGGTTGTACCTCAAAACGGAAGACCTTGCCAAGATGGGACAACTGTTCCTGCAGAAAGGAAACTGGAACGGACAGCAGATTCTGCCCGAAAAATGGGTAAAGGAGGCATCTGCCGGCCAAGTGCCCTCACTGCCCGCCGGCATGAAACCGGAGATGCTGAAGAAAGCGAAGATGAGCGCCAAGACAAGCGACTGGCTGCAGGGCTACGGCTACCAGATGTGGCGCTGCCGCCACAACGCCTACCGTGCCGATGGTGCCAACGGACAATACATACTGGTGTTGCCGGACAAGGATGCCGTCATTGCCGTCACCGCCAACATCCCCGACATGCAGGCAGAGCTGAATCTAATATGGAAGTACCTGCTGCCCGCGCTATAAAACGTTTATTCTTATAAATGATTACAAAAAAGTGAAGGTCACCGGAACTTTTTCCCGGCATGGTTGTAGTAATATCATAACATTAAAAACATTAGCGTCATGGATGATATGATTTACAGAAACGACCCGATTGCCGAAGAGAACATAGACCCGCACGGACGTCCGGCAACGGATGAATTCGAGGAATGGAGCGAAGAGGTCTCCGAACGGACAGATACCGGATACAAGGACCAGAAAATAAAATCCGCCAAGGAACGGGAGAAACGTATCCGGGAGATGGATGAAATTATAAAGAAGGACCTTAAGGAATAAATTGACAGCCACCACAGATAGCACAGATTCTCACAGATTAGTCTCTTATACTTGATTTCAGAGCTTCCAATCTGTGAGAATCCGTGTAATCTGTGGTGACCTTTTATTATTTGTATCCGCCAGCCTTGGCTATGCGTTTCGGGATTTCCGTGTTGTCCATCTTACCCACGAACAGCTTGGAACCTGCACCTACTGCGAATACCGGCACATATCCGGCTGTATGGCCACCGCTGGTCCAGCCTACCATGGCAATCTGGCTCATCACCTTCTTGGCGGCAACGGCCAGGGGCTCAGTCTTGGCATAAAGACTTTCCTCAAACACTACATGCTTGTTCACAAATGATTCTTCGTAAGCATCACGCAGCATCTTCTCCTGCTCCCAGCTTACCGGCAGTTCTTTCCAGAAACCCATCTTTTCTGCCAGGAATTCCTTCATTTCCGGCCAGTTGATAACCTTGCGCATCTTGCGTAAGTCCGTGATGGAACGTGAAAGGATATCCTGAGACTGCTTCTGCTTGGCAAGGGCTTTCAGTTGAAGCTCGTACTTACCGGTACCCAGCCCCAGACCGCCGGTTTCATGGTCGGCAGTTACCACAATCAGCGTTTCTTTGGGATGCTTCTTATAGAACTCGTAAGCCACCTTGATGGCGTTGTCCATATCCACCACTTCCTCAAAGACTGTGGCGGGGTCGTTTCCGTGGCAGGCCCAGTCAATCTTTCCACCTTCAACCATCAGGAAGAAACCCTTGTTACTGCCTTTGGTCAGGAAAGAGATGGCACTCTCGGTAATTTCGGCCAGTGTCAGGTCGCCTTCCTGGCGGTCGATGGCATAGGGCAGGCAAGAAGGCTCTGCCCCTTCTTTCTGGATAAGAATCATCTTGTCCGCCTGGACAGACTTCGACTTATATTCGTCAAGGCCTCTTGCAACGGTATAACCGGCTTCTTCAAAGATAGGGAAGATGCTCGGAGCCTCTTTCTTGTCGACAGTGGTAGTCGGTTTCAAGAAACCACCGCCTGCATAGAAGTCGAAACCGGCTTTCGGCAGGTCGAGGGCTATCTCGTAATACATGCCACGGTCCGGCTGATGGGCATAGAATGCGGCGGGAGTAGCATGGTCCACGCTGACGCTGGTAGTTACCCCAACTTTCTTACCGGACTTTTTAGCTCTCTCGGCCACACTCTGGAGCACACTCTTATTATCGTCCATACCGATAGCGCCGTTGTAAGTCTTAACACCGGTAGCCAAGGCTGTTCCAGCAGCAGAAGAGTCAGTCACAGAGTTGGTAGCAGAGAAGGTAGTCGCCATGCTGGCAACCGGGAAAGAAGTGAACAGCAAAGGCTTTACACCGATGCGCCCTTCTTGTTCGGCCAGATACATCTCCGTACCGTTCACCTGGTTCACACCCATTCCATCACCGATGAAATAAAACACGTACTTCGCCTGCTGGGCATAGGCCATGCCGCTGGTCAGCAGTACAAAGAACAACACATACATTAATCGTTTCATAAGCAGTTCTTATTTAAAGTTATTCGGAAAATTGCCTTTATTGTTTTTAACCGAGTAACAAAGATAGCAATTTTAAAGGATTCGGAAAACATTTCGCCCCTACAAATACATTACATATTTGCAGGGGCGAAACCACATCCGGACTCCGGGAAGCCGGAACCGGGAGATATTACAGCGATATTACTTCTTCAGAATATCCATCGTGTCCGAAGCAATCATCAGCTCCTCGTCAGTGGGGATTACCACTACCTTCACCTGAGAATCTTCGGTAGAAATAACCATTTCTTCACCACGTACTTTGTTCTTCTCAGCATCCAGCTTTATACCCATGAATTCCAGGCCTTCGCATGCACCCCAGCGGGCACTTGCCTGATTCTCACCGACACCACCGGTAAATACTACGATATCCACACCACCCAAAGCAGCGGCATAGGCACCGATATATTTCTTGATACGGTAGAAGTACATTTCTTCAGCCAGGACAGCCTTCGGATTGCCGGCAGCTACGGCATTTTCCAGGTCGCGCATGTCACTGGATTCACCGAAGATACCCAGCACACCACTCTTCTTGTTCAGGAGGTTGGATATACCGTTTACATCCAGACCTTCCTTTTCCATAATGAAGGAAACAGCACCGGCATCGATATCACCGCTGCGGGTACCCATCATCAGCCCCTCAAGCGGAGTCAGGCCCATGCTGGTATCCACGCACTTGCCGTCCTTAATGGCAGTAATGGAACCGCCGTTACCGATGTGGCAAGTGATAATCTTCTTTCCTGCCGGCTCTACACCCAGGAATTCGCAGACGCGCTGTGATACATAACGATGGGATGTCCCGTGGAAACCGTAACGGCGTACACCATACTTTTCATAAAGCTCATAAGGCACGGCATATAAATAGGCATGCTTCGGCATGGTCTGGTGGAAAGCCGTATCAAATACACCAATCTGCGGAACATCCGGCAGAATAGCAGATATTGCATTTACACCCTTCAGATTAGCAGGATTGTGGAGCGGAGCCAGGTCGTTGCAGGCAGTGAAGGCGGCAAGCACTTCCGGCGTCAGTCGTACAGACTCGCTGAACTTTTCGCCTCCATGCACCATACGGTGGCCTACGGCATTGATTTCGTCCAAAGACTTGATGGCTCCATATTCAGGGTTTGTCAAGGTGTTCAGAATAAATTCCACACCTACAGTATGTTCGGGAATATTCTTTTCAAGAATCTTCTTCTCACCGCTGGGCAAGGTGAACTTCAGGAAAGAGTCTTTCAAACCAATTTTTTCAATACCACCCTGGGCGATAACTTCCTTCCGGTCCATATCAAACAATTTGTACTTGATGGACGAGCTACCGCAGTTCAATACTAAGATTTTCATATTATATATCAGATTTAGAAGTTATTCAGCGTTCTTTTTGGCTGCAATAGCCTGATTTGCAGTAATGGCAATCATGCGATAAACGTCCTCGATGGAGCAACCGCGTGAAAGGTCGTTCACCGGACGGGCAATACCTTGCAGGATAGGACCTACAGCATCGGCATGTCCCAGACGTTGTACCAGCTTATAGGAAATATTACCCACCTCAAGACTGGGAACAACCAGTACATTGGCATGTCCGGCAATGGAAGAACCCGGAGCCTTGCTTGCACCTACTTCCGGCACCAAAGCAGCATCGGCCTGCAACTCACCATCGATGGCAATGTCGGGAGCCATTTCCTTGGCAATCTTCAATGCCTCAACCACTTTATCCACCACTTCGTGCTTGGCAGAGCCCTTGGTAGAGAAGCTCAGCATGGCAACTTTCGGATCGAGACCGGCAACTGCCTGAGCTGTACGTGCCGTACATACGGCAATCTGTGCCAATTGTTCTGCATCGGGCACCGGAGTCACAGCCACGTCACCCATCACCAGGATGCCGTTCTTTCCATATTCAGGAGCATGCGTCAGCAGCAGCATGGCACCCGAAACGCAAGTGATGCCCGGAGCAGTCTTGATAATCTGCAAAGCAGGACGAAGTACATTGCCCGTAGTGTTGCGTGCACCTGCCAACTGGCCGTCAGCATCTCCATTCTTTATAATCAGACAGCCTAAATAAAGCGGGTCGACAACCAGCTTGCGAGCCTCTTCGATGGTCATGCCTTTCTTCTTACGAAGTTCGCAAAGCAACTGGGCATATTCTTCTTTCTTAGGATGGTCTTCCGGGTCGATAATGGTAGCCTTATTGATGTTCCCCAATCCCCACTCTTTGGCACAAGCCTCTATCTCAGCAGGTTTTCCAAGGATAATCAAGTCGGCCACCCCATCAGTCAATATCTGATTGGCAGCTTTCAATGTACGTTCTTCCGTACCCTCGGGAAGAACAATTCGTTGGCGGTTTGCTTTGGCGCGCTCAACAATTTCATTAATTAATCTTTGCATGATATTTTAATTGTCTATTAAGAATCGGCAGTATGTGTTATTCACGCCGCAAAAGTACACAATTTTGCAATATCTACATTGCAAATGTCGGTCTTTTTACTGTTCAGTCCATAATTATTATATTATTTAACATTAGCTGTTCCCCGCATTCGTGTGTACGCGCACGTACCCCTCTGCAACAAACAATTACCCGTCCGGCAGGAATAACCTACCCGACTCTGCAAACGACATGAAAAAAATCAGGTTATAACGATAACAAGCAATACATAGAATACCTACCTTTGCAGCGTTTTCAACATATAACAATAGGTATTATAATAGTATGATTCGTCAATGCGCCATCCTTTTCGGATGCTTAGCTTTGGGTGAACTGATTGTTTTCCTTACAGGTATCAAGTTGCCTTCCAGCATCATCGGTATGTTGCTGCTCACCCTATTCTTGAAATTGGGTTGGATTAAACTGCACTGGGTGCAGGGTATGTCCGACTTCCTGGTTGCCAACCTGGGCTTTTTCTTTGTACCGCCCGGTGTAGCCCTCATGCTTTACTTCGATGTCATCGCCTCCGAGTTCTGGCCGATAGTAACCGCTTCCATAATCAGCACCCTGCTGGTGATTGTAGTCACCGGATGGGTTCACCAACTAACACGTAAAATCAAATGAACTTTTTAGAAAACGAATTTTTCCTATTGGCTGTCACCTTCGGGATTTTCTTTCTAGCCAAACTCCTGCAGAAAAAGACCGGCATCATGTTGCTGAACCCCATCCTGCTGACAATCGCCATCCTCATTGTCTTCCTGAAGATGACACATATCAGTTATGAGACCTACAATGAAGGAGGACATCTGATAGAATTCTGGCTAAAGCCCGCTGTTGTAGCTCTGGGCGTCCCCCTATACCTCCAATTGGAAACGATTAAGAAACAACTGCTCCCCATCATGCTGTCACAACTTGCCGGCTGCATTGTGGGAGTTATCTCTGTCGTGCTGATAGCTAAATTGATGGGGGCTTCCGACGAGATAATCTACTCCCTGGCACCCAAGTCGGTCACTACGCCGATAGCCATGGAAGTAACCAAGTCGCTGGGCGGCATTCCCTCACTTACCGCCGCCGTAGTGGTCTGCGTAGGCTTACTGGGAGGAATACTGGGCTTCAAGACCATGAAACTGACCCACATCGGCAGTCCTATGGCACAAGGCCTTTCCTTGGGAGCCGCCGCCCACGCGGTAGGAACTTCCACTGCCATGGACATCAGCCGCAAATACGGCGCATTCGCCAGCCTCGGCCTGACCCTGAACGGTATCTTCACAGCATTGCTGACCCCAACTATCCTGCGATTATTAGGGCTACTCTAACAAAATCTTCTTATTTTTGTTATCTATAATCATAACCAACTAAAAACAACGTATGATTTCATTTAAAGATATCGAATTACAAGACAAAAAACTGATTACCTCCTATACACAGAACAGTCCGCGACGGAATTGCGACCTCTCTTTCTCCAACCTATGCAGCTGGCGTTTTCTATACAATACAAAGTTTGCCATCATGGACGGCTTCCTCCTACTGAAATTCTGGGCAAACGACGAACTGGTGTACATGATGCCGATAGGCAACGGAGATTTGACAAAAGTACTGGACGCACTGGTCGAAGACGCACACCGGGAAGGAGAACCTTTCTGCCTGCTGGGAATATGTTCGGGCATGTGCTCGGAACTGGAAGCCTTCATGCCCGGAAAATTCCAGTTCACAGCAGACCGGGATTATGCCGATTACCTCTATCTGCGTACAGAGCTCGCTACGCTTGCCGGAAAGAAATTCCAGTCCAAACGGAATCATGTCAACAAATTTAAACGCACCTATAATTACGAATATACTCCCATCACTCCCGACCGCATCCAGGAATGTCTGGACCTGGAAGCTGAATGGTGTAAGGCCAACAACTGCGACCAGCATGAAGGAACGGGCAACGAACGTCGCGCACTGGTCTACGCCCTCCACAATTTTGAAGAACTGGGACTGACCGGAGGCATCCTGCATGTAGACGGCAAAATTGCCGCCTTCACTTTCGGAATGCCCATCAACCAAGATACCTTCGGGGTACATGTGGAAAAGGCCGATACCAGCATAGACGGAGCATACGCAATGATTAACTATGAATTTGCCAACCACATCCCCGAACAATATGTCTACCTCAACCGTGAAGAGGATTTGGGTATTGAAGGATTGCGCAAGGCCAAACTTTCGTACCAGCCTGCCATTATTCTGGAAAAATACGTAGCATGTCTGAAAGACGAGCCGGTGGAAGCGATTAAGTGGTGAGAGTAAGGATTAAGGATTAAAAGAATAAGGGATTGATGATGCGGGAAAAGGTAAAGAAGCTATGGAAGCTCTGTTTCAATGATAGTGAGGAATTTACTGAATTGTATTTTCGGCTCCGCTACAACAATGATATCAATATTGCCATCCAAAGCGGCGAAGAAGTGATTGCCTCCCTACAAATGTTGCCTTATCCTATGACGTTCGAAGGAGAAGATATTCATACAGCCTATATATCCGGCGCTTGCACACACCCTGATTACCGTAACCGGGGCGTAATGCACGAGCTGTTATCACAAGCCTTTGCACGGATGCTACACAATAATGTCGCCTTATCCACCCTGATACCGGCAGAGCCGTGGCTGTTCGACTACTATGCCCGCAGTGGTTATGCACCCGTATTCCGCTATGCCGAAGAGACTTTTATCGCTTCCGGCATACCGGCAGCCGATACGGGCCTTACTTTGGAAATGTCTGCCGAGTATAGTGAAAAAAGATATGAATATCTCGACCGGAAATTGCGGGAGCGCCCTTGCTGCATTCAGCATACGAAAGAGGATTTTCAGGTTATCATTGCCGATTTACAACTGGGGCAGGGCTTCGTTTGCACTTTGAGCAATGGGAAGGAAATCACGGCTTTGGCCATTACCTATCCGATAGGGAAAGCCAACTGGCACATTGGAGAAATCGTGTCGGATACTCCCGTAACAAACACTTTACTGCTTCAACATATCTGCCAAAGCCTGAATCTCCCGTCCATCCGGGTTCTCACTCCTCCCACTACCGATAAAAGCCAACTTTTGGGCATGGCACGCATCATCAATGCCAAAACCATGCTGCAACTCTATGCTACGGTCCATCCGGAACTGGAACTCAGCATTCATCTTACTGATGAGCAAGTCAGTGCCAATAACGGTTACTACTACCTCAACAATGGTAAATGTATGAATAGTGCCAAGCGTCTGCCAGGCAGCCACTTGGCACTTACAATCGGTGAACTCACCGAAAAAATATTTGCAACATCAAGCCCATATATGAGCTTGATGTTGAACTAGCATTACAATCCGCTGAAGTCGACTCCCTCAAATACCAACGAAGGAATCTGCCATGAGCGGTTTGGTTGAGGGTCATTGCCCACAGCAACCAAGGAATTCCACAAAGCAACCATGTTACCCGTCACATTCATTTCGTTGACAGGCTGTGTCAGCTTACCGTCTTCAATAAGGAACCCCTCTATACCATAAGAGAAGTCACCGGTACTGCTATTGCTGTTACCGCCATTGAAGCCCGTAACCAAAATGCCTTGTTTAACATCTGCCACCAACCCGTTCAGGTCTTTATCACCCGGTACCAGAATCAGGCGTGAAGGCGTACTGATAGTAGGAGCCATATTCATCTTCTTACCATTGTAGGTATCGATGAAATAAGTTTTCAGCACCCCCTTATCAAAGACAGTGCGGGGTTCAGTAGCCACACCCTCATTATCGAAGTAGCGCGAACCGTTTGCACCGATGACATGCGGCTCGTCACGCAACGTGAAGAGGTCCGAAGCCACCTTCGCATCCAGCTTGTCCATCAGGAAGGAATTCTTTTGTTGCAGAGCACTGCCATACAATGCACTTAGCATCGGGCTGAGCAGATTTCCCACATTCATAGGGTCAACCACCATTGTATATTTACCCGACTTTGTTTTCTTCTGTCCCAGCTTGCGCAATACGCGTTCCAATGCCTTGGCACCGATTCCCGTCTTCGTCAATTTATCATAGAACAGAGCCGAGTCGTACCAGTAATCCTGAGGACGCGCTTCACCTTCTCCCTTAATGGATACACTGGCTGAGACAGAGAACCAGGTACTCTTCGACTCGCCTTCAAATCCGTTGCTTATCAAACGATAGGAAGAACCCTCACCATCACTATAAGAAGAATCAACCGAAATGATACGCTCATCCTTGCCCAATACCTCCTCTGCAGCAGCACGGGCAATCGCCACTTTATCATCCGGGTTGACTTCATAGAGTTTCTTATCAAAAAGCTGCAAGTCAGGCTTGCCTCCTTTATAGTAGCGTGCAGGGTCGGCCAGCATACGCGACTCATCCACCGCCAGATAGCGGGTAGACTCTATACCATTCGTGATAAGAGTTTCCAATTCTTTCTTATCCAGCCGATTGGTGGAAAAAGAGCCGAAACGTCCGTCCACATAAAGATTCAATCCCAAACCATTCTCCGTAGACTGCTGCAAACGGTCCATTTTGCCGTCACGCAGTTCAAAAGAAGAATTAGAATTTGTATATAGCACCAGTTTGGCTGCCTGGCAACCGTTCTTCAAGGCATATTCCATTGCCCATTGTGCCAATTTCTTATTGTCGTCTGTAATCATGTCTTTAATTGATAGTTGATAATTAACTTTCTCCTCCTACAGTCAGCTTGCTGACTAGTGCCGATGGCATACCGCAGGTAACGGGACAAGACTGACCGTCTTTACCACAAGTCCAAGTACCGTTGTCAATCTTATCGTTATTTGCCACCATCGTGATGTCAGCCAATGCTTTCGGACCATTACCGATGATATTTATATCCTTGACGGGCTGCGTCAGCTTGCCATCCTCAATCAAGTAACCCGACTTCACAAAGAAGGTAAAGTCTCCGGCACCGATTTGCACCTGGCCATTGGTAAACTGGTCACAATAGATACCTTTCTTCACGGTGGAGATAATGTCCGCTTCCTTCATATTGCCGGCTTCCATATAAGTGGCACGCATACGGGGGATAGGAGTATTACGGAAAGTATCGCGACGTCCGTTTCCAGTAGGAGCCACCCCATAATGCTTGGCACTGATGCGGTCGTGCAGATAACTGGTCAGGATACCTTCCTTCACGATATAGGTTTTCTGACCTTCCACACCCTCATCGTCGAAATTCACGGCTCCACGATTGAAGGCGATGGTACCGTCATCCACCACGTTGATATGCTCATCGCACACCTTCTTTCCCAAAAGGTCGCAGAAAATGGAAGTACGTTTACGGTTGAAGTCAGCCTCAAAAGCATGTCCTATGGCTTCGTGCAACAAGATACCCGAACCGCCAGCCCCCATCACGACGGGCATTTCGCCACCTTTGGGTTTCACAGCCTTGAACAAGATAGCAGTCTTATCCACCGCCTCACGTGCAATAATATCCACGATGTCATCCGTCATGAATTCAAAACCCTTGCGGTAAGAACGACCGGCATAACCGTTCTCCATCTTTCCATTCTCTTCCATGATGCAGACTGCCATAAAAGAAACCATCGGACGGTAGTCGTAGTAGCTCACGCCCTCGGAATTACAGAACAGCACGTGCGATGTACTGTCAGAAAGAGAAGCCTGCACCTTACGTACACGATTGTCCAAAGAGAAAATCTTTTCGTTCAGCTTTTCTAAATAAGGTATCTTTGCCTTGACACTCACGTCCTCCCAAGGTTCAGTGACGGCATAGCGGCTTTTGGCAATTGTCTTTTCCGTCAGTCCTACAGATTTTCCGGCCTTGCCCGAAGAGGCGATACGGGCAGCAGTACGTGCAGCACGCAGCATTTCTTCCATAGTTACCCCTTCCACATAAGCATAACCCGTCTGGTCGCCTGCCAATACGCGTACGCCCATACCGAAGTCAATGTTAGCTCCACAGTTGTTTACTTTGCCGTCCATCAGAACCACACTGTTGTTGAATGTGTGTTCAAAATAAAGGTCAGCATAATCGCCGCCTTTTTCCAGAGCGGCAGCCATCACTTTCTTCAAGTCAGCCTCCGTCACACCGAAGTGAACCATTGCCGAAGCTACGGCAGACTGATTATCTGCTCCTCCTAAAGCTCCGCGTACTGACGCAGGCATAGCCAACGAGGGTACTGCCAGCGAACCTAACATCGCCAGACTTCCCGTCCGCAAGAAATTTCGTCTATCCATCCTTTTCAGTTATTAGTTATAAGATATTGTTTTTTATATCATAGTTATATGACGTAAAAATAGGAGATTTTGTCACACCTCAGCTTTCCTTTGTTAACAAACTTTCCAATTCCTCTGCATTCAGACGCAGATAGAATTGTCCTTTGTAAGCCACTGAAATGCCTCCGGTCTCCTCCGATACAATGATGGCATGCGCATCAGACACCTGGGAAATCCCCATGGCAGCACGATGCCTCAGCCCCAGTTCCTTAGGAATGTCCAGATTATGGGAAACAGGCAGGATACATCCCGCCGCTTTGATACGTTTCTTACTGATAACCATCGCTCCATCGTGCAACGGACTGTTCTTAAAGAAAATATTCTCAATCAGACGCTGGTTTATATCGGCATTGATAATCTCTCCCGTACGCACCACATCATCCAAAGGCAGATTATGTTCAATGACAATCAGGGCACCAACCTTCTGCTTCCCCATACTGATACATGCCATTACCACCGGCATGATGTCGTCATGTTCCAGCTTCTCTTTCTTGTTACCGGTGAAGAAGCGCACCAGCGCACTGGCATGCTGATGCGAGCCGAGTGTCAGCAAGAAGCGCCGTATCTCGTCCTGAAACAAAATGATAAGCGCCAGCACGCCTACACTGACCAGCTTGTCGAAGATAGAACCGAGCAATTTCATCTCCAGCACCTGCGATACCACCAGCCATATCAAGATAAACACCAGGATACCCGTAAACACATTTATAGAACCGGAGGCTTTCATCAGCTTATACGTATAGTACAGCAAAAAAGCCACTAACAGAATATCTATAAAATCTTTTATTCCAAATTCAAAAAACACGATATCGAATGATTAGGGGTTAGGGACTAGGAATTATTTCGCATAGCTTGCACAATCCGTACGGTTTCCACGGCTTCTTTCACGTCGTGTACGCGGAGAATGTCAGCACCTTTCAGCAGACAGATGGTATCGAGCACCGTAGTACCATTCAGCGCCTCCTGAGGAGTAATGTCCAACAAGCGGTATATCATCGATTTACGTGAAACACCTACCAATAAAGGCAACTCAAAAATACGGAAATCTTCCAGATGGGACAGCAATTCATAATTATGCTCTATTGTCTTTCCAAAGCCGAAACCGGGGTCCAGAATGATGTCTTTCACACCTAAGTCACGCAATTGCTGCACCTTGCGTGCAAAATACAAGAGAACCTCTTCCAGAAGATTGTCGTAATGAGGATGCTGCTGCATACTTTGCGGAGTGCCTTGCATGTGCATCATAATATAAGGCACATTCAACGCCGCAACGGTATGGAACATATCCGCATCCATCTCACCGGCCGCAATATCGTTGATGATGGCAACCCCATACTCCTCCACACACATTCTTGCCACATCCGCCCTGAAAGTGTCTACCGACACCACAGCATCCGGCTGTATCTCAAAAAGTATTTTCAGCCCCATACGCAGCCGTTCCATCTCCTCCCGGGCAGAGACATTGTCGGCATTGGGACGGGAAGAGTAAGCGCCTATATCAATAATGGCCGCTCCCTCCGAAACTATCTGTTTCACCCGGCGTACTATTTCCGCCTCTGTCTGTGTACGGCTACCGGCATAAAAGGAATCTGGAGTAACGTTCAGTATGCCCATGACACGGGGTTGAGAAAGGTCAAGCAGCGAACCGTTGACATTTATATATCGGGCAGTTGTAATTTCCATAGGCAGTCTGTTCTATATAGTACCTGCAAATGTAAACAAAAAAGTGGTTTCAAAATACATAAACTCATAAAACTGATAAGTTTTTTGCTTGTACCCGGGAAGGGAGAGGATTAAAACTATATCTTTGCACGATGGTTTACCACAGATTACACAGATTCACACAGATTGATTTAATTATAAAGTCATGAATATAACAGCTATACATCAGATATTCCTAACATGTACCAGTGTCACTACTGACAGCCGTAACTGCCCCCAAGGTTCTTTATTCATTGCACTGAAAGGCGAGTCGTTCAACGGAAATGCCTTTGCCGCCCGGGCGCTGGAAAGCGGAAGTGCTTATGCCATAGTAGATGAAGAAGCCTATGCCCCCGCAGGCGATACACGATACATCGTGGTGGAAAACAGCTTGAAAACCTTGCAACAACTTGCCAATTACCACCGTCGGCAGATGCGTACACCCATCATCGGCATTACGGGTACAAACGGAAAGACCACTACCAAGGAACTGATGTCCACCGTACTTTCGCAAACTCACAACGTGCTCTATACCTTGGGAAATTTGAACAATCACATCGGTGTTCCCCTCACCTTACTCCGCCTGCGCCCTGAACACGAACTTGCCGTAGTGGAAATGGGCGCCAGCCACCCGGGAGACATCAAGGAGCTGGTAGAGATAGCCGAACCTGACTACGGAATCATTACCAACGTAGGAAAAGCCCATCTGGAGGGATTCGGCTCTTTTGAAGGAGTCATCAAGACCAAAGGAGAGATGTACGACTATCTGCGGACGCGGAAAGAAGCTACCATCTTCATCCATAACGACAACCCCTACTTGAAAAAGATAGCCTACGGACTCCACCAGATTGCCTACGGCAGCGAGGACGAGCTGTACATCAACGGACACGTCACCGGCAATTCTCCTTACCTCACCTTCGAGTGGAAAACGGGAAACGAAAGCAAATATCACGAAGTACAAACCCAACTTATCGGTGAATATAACTTCCCCAATGCTCTGGCAGCTGTCACCATCGGACATTTTTTTGGTGTGGAACCGGAGCAAATAGATAAAGCACTGGCCGGATATACCCCACAAAACAACCGTTCACAACTGAAAAAAACAGCGGACAACACACTGATTATCGATGCCTATAATGCCAATCCCACAAGCATGATGGCTTCCATCAGTAACTTCCGGAACATGCAGGCCAAAAACAAAATGCTGATATTGGGAGATATGCGGGAATTGGGTAAAGACAGTGCCGACGAGCACCAGAAGATTGCAGACTATCTGGAAGAATGCGGATTCAAGGACGTAGCTCTTGTTGGGAAATTGTTTGCCGCCACACGCCACTCTTATCAGAGTTATCCCGATGTAACCGCACTCATCGCAGAGCTGCAAAGAGAGAAACCTTGTGGGAAAACAATTCTGATAAAAGGGTCGAACGGCATCAAGCTAAGTTCCGTAGTTGAATACTTATAATCCTATTTCATCCTTGGCCTTAAAATGAAATAGCCGACCATTGATGCAAGCACCGCTCCCGTGGTATTGGCCGCAAAATCCAGCCAGTCTCCGCCGCGGTATGTCGTGCAGTATTCTTGCAGCAACTCCACCATTCCGCTGAACAAAACGGGACAGACAAACGCCCCTGCCCATGCATGCCATAAAGGGGCGTTGTCTCTCCGGTGAGCGCGAAGAAACTCCAGCCACAGCATTCCCGACATGCCGAAATACATACAGATATGCACCACCTTGTCTATATTGGGAATCTTGCTTATTTCTGTAGAAGGCGGTTTAAAGAATGAAAGATAAATCACCGTCAGAATAATAAAAAGCGACACCGGATATTTCTTAATATAATATAGCATATACCAAATAATCAACGAACTGTGCGCAAAAGTACAGAACATTTTCTATATTTGCATGTTTTAGGTGGTATTAATAACGAATTGAAAGAAAAATCTACGTTTTATGACAAAAAGTGACAGAGCCAACTTCGGAAGCAAATTAGGTGTCATACTTGCCTCGGCAGGCTCCGCAGTCGGTTTAGGTAACATCTGGCGTTTCCCGTTTGAGACCGGGAATCACGGAGGTGCAGCATTTATCCTTGTATACCTGGTTTGCGTGCTCATTCTCGGCATCCCCATCATGATTGCAGAATTCCTCATCGGCAGGCGCTCGCGTGCCAATACAGCAAGGGCTTATCAAAAATTAGCACCCGGCACGCATTGGCGCTGGGTAGGACGTATGGGCGTACTGGCCGGATTCCTTATTCTGGGATATTACTCCGTTGTGGCAGGATGGACGCTTGAGTTTATCGGGGAAGCAGCCACAAACAGTTTTGCCGGGAAATCGGCAGCCGATTTCATCGCATCCTTCAACAGCTTTGTCAGCAACCCCTGGCGTCCGGTCATCTGGCTGGTGCTGTTCCTGCTGGCCACCCATCTCATTATTGTCAAAGGAGTGGAAAAAGGTATTGAAAAATCAGCCAAAATCATGATGCCGATGCTGTTTGTCCTATTGATAATCCTTGCCATCTGCTCTATATCTCTGCCCGGAGCAGGAGCAGGTATTGAATTCCTGCTGAAACCGGACTTCAGCAAAGTGGACGGCAATGTGTTCCTTGGAGCTATGGGCCAGGCATTCTTCTCCTTGAGCTTGGGGATGGGATGTCTCTGTACATATGCCTCCTATTTCCGCAATGATACGAACCTGCCCAAAACGGCACTCAACGTGGCCGCCATCGACACTATGGTAGCTATTTTGGCAGGATTCATCATTTTCCCTGCCGCCTTCTCTGTGGGTATCAAACCGGATGCGGGTCCCAGCCTGCTATTCATCACCCTACCGAATGTCTTTCAGCAAGCGTTCGGCAATATTCCCTGGCTGGCGATACTGCTGTCTCTGATGTTCTATATCCTACTGGCATTGGCAGCACTTACTTCCACCATTTCCCTGCACGAAGTGGTAACCGCCTATCTGCATGAAGAGTTCAAGTTCTCACGCAGCAAAGCAGCCAGATATGTGACAGCAGGTTGTATTTTCTTAGGAGTATTCTGCTCACTGTCTCTCGGTATCGGCAAGAGCTATACCGTATTCGGGTTAAACCTATTCGATTTGTTCGATTTTGTAACGGCCAAGCTAATGTTACCGTTAGGCGGTTTGTTCATTTCCATCTTCATAGGCTGGTATCTGGACAAGAAAATCGTATGGGAAGAAGTCAGCAACAACGGCACTCTGAAAGTATCCGTCTACAAGCTATTGATATTCATCCTGAAATACATTGCTCCTATAGGAATTGCACTGATTTTTATCAATGAACTGGGTTTTCTGAAATAGGCCATCATGCAGAACCCCTTCAAAGAATTCCTTTATTTCTCCCGGGGAGAAAGGCGCGGAATACTGGTTTTGATTATCGGCATCATTCTCGTCTTTCTCTCCGGGTATATTTATATATACCAAAGAGAACACCGCCCTCTCTCCGATGAAGCAATCCGGCGGCAGGCCACTGCCATGGCAGAATACGAATCGTTCATCGCATCCATACAAGAAAAGGAACAAAAATGGGACAACAGACTTAATTCTTCCTCTCCAAAACAACCGACAACCGTCTCCCTGGTCCGTTTCAATCCCAATACTGCCGACTCCGTTACTTTTTGCCGACTGGGACTGCCCGGATGGATGGCGCGGAACATACTCCGCTACCGTAGTAAAGGAGGGAAGTTCCATAAGGCAGAAAATTTCCGGAAAATATATGGAATGACAGAAAAACAATATCAGACACTCCTGCCCTATATCCACATCACTCCGGAAGACACAGAGACAAGAACCGTCCAGTTGTACAACTCTCCTTCGAGTAATAATAGCGCTGCTACTTCCCGAATTGCACCGGAAAAATATCCGGCTGGAATCCTTGTCGACCTGAACCGCGCCGACACCACAGAGCTGAAGAAAATACCAGGCATCGGTAGCGGCATTGCCCGTCTAATCATCGGTTACCGGCAACGCTTGGGAGGGTTCTACGACATCACGCAACTACAAGAAATCCATTTGGACACCAGCCAATTGCAGTCTTGGTTTTCCATCGACACCCGAGCCATCCGCCTCATCAACCTGAACCATAGTAGCATAGAGAGGCTGCGCAACCATCCTTACATCAACTTCTACCAGGCAAAGGCCTTTGTAGAATACCGAAAGAAGAAAGGCGACCTTCATAGCCTGAAACCTTTTGCACTTTACGAGGAATTCTCCGATACCGACTTAGAGAGAATCAGCCACTACATCTGCTTTGAATAACATGCCACTCTCTCAACGAGGCAAACCACCATATCGAACTTGGAAAAACCGCACTGACAGGCTCAGACCATTTTATTGATTTCCCCGTCTATCAGATGTATCGTCCGGTCGGTGAGCTGCGCCAGTCCTTCATCATGGGTTACGATAACAAACGTTTGTCCGAAACGGTTACGTAAATCAAAAAAGAGCTGGTGCAGTTCTTCCTTATTATGGGTATCCAAACTGCCGGAAGGTTCATCTGCCAGCACCACTGCCGGATGATTAATGAGAGCACGGGCCACCGCCACACGCTGCTTCTCACCTCCCGACAACTCATTCGGTTTGTGGGAGGCCCGTTCGGCAAGCCTCATGAATTCAAGAATTTCCGTAGCTGCTTCCTTGGCTTCCTGCTGTCCTTTTCCGGCAATAAAGGCCGGTATCATTACATTCTCCAAAGCCGTAAACTCCGGCAGAAGTTGGTGGAACTGGAACACAAAGCCGATATGCCGGTTGCGGAATGCGGAAAGTTCCCTCTCCCTCATACGGTTGACTTGTGTACCGTCAATAACCACTGAACCGTCATCCGGCATGTCCAACGTACCCATGATTTGCAGCAAGGTAGTTTTACCCGCTCCACTAGGGCCTACAATGCTGACAATCTCCCCTTTCTCTATCTCCAGGTCAATACCCCGTAACACTTGCAGGTTACCGAAACTCTTGGTTATATTCTCTAAATGAATCACTAGGCTATTTACAATTTGACAATTTACTATTTACTATTTGATAGTTTTCTTTCAAGTGCTATTACTATAGTCTTTTAATTACATATTCGGCCAAATAGCAGCCAAAAACTGCAGGCATGTAGCTCACTGTTCCACAGGTGGACTTCTTGTTCATCTCGTCGTCCGTCAGCAAAACGGCATTCGGGTCAGCCTGTTCAGTGCTAAAAACAACTGGAAGTTTCCGCTTTATGCCCATTTTTTGCAGACGCTTACGCACAGCCTTGCTCAATCCACAATGATAGGTATCCCATATATCGGCAAAGCGCACTTGCGAAATGTCACTCTTTGCTCCCGCCCCCATGCTGGACACAATCTTGATATGCCGCCTCATGGTTTCCACTATCAAGTGACATTTTGGAGCAAGCGTATCAATGGCATCCACCACAAAGTCATAAGCCGCAGCATCCAGCAGTTCCGGTATGTTCTCATCTTTCAGGAATACGGGCAACACTCTCAATTCCAGAGCCGGATTAATGTCCCTAAAACGTGATGCCAATATCTCCGCCTTCTTCTGCCCCAGGGTAGAATGCAGAGCCGGCAACTGACGGTTTATGTTCGTTGGCTGCACGGTATCGGCATCGACAATCGTCATCCGCCCCACTCCGGCACGGCATAGCATCTCGGCCGCATAAGCACCTACACCACCCAGTCCTACGACAAGTACATGCGCCTTGCATAGCCGTTCCATCTTTTCATCTCCCAGCAGGAGTTGTGTTCGCTGTTTCCAATCTTCCATTTTAGCTTTTCTTAAACCACTTATAGAACCATTTGCCTACCTTCTCGTAATGCTGCGACTCATTGTTGCCACGCGGATTTGAGAAGGATACCGCATCCTGCGGTTCACCCAGTTGGTCTGGATACAACACAATCAGACTATTGTTTGCAAAATATTTACTGATTTGTGCCGGCAACTTCTCGAAGGAGCTGTCATAGGAGATGGAGCCCCGACGAGCGCTGATAATCACTAACAGATGGTCAAAGTTCACTTGTCCGGTCAATATCAGTAAATCCCCCCAATCGTCCAGGCGAGAAAAGTCAGTCAATGTCTGTCCATATTTGGCTTTCACCAGCCCTTGAAGATGGGCGGTAGTCTCTTCATTGGCATAAAAATGCACCCGGCAACCCAAAGTACTCCCCAACCGACAGAAATGTTCCACCCACTTCAGGAATCCCGCCTCATACTCGGCTTTCGGAGGTACCGCCACAATCACCCGCCTGATTGTGTTAATAGGCATCAAGAATTTGGAAACCATCACCTCGCGATGCAAGCCTTTCAGCAGATTCTCCGTCAGCATACCGAAGAATGAATCCACAATATTGACCTTACGGTGCAGACCTATAATGACATCCGTTGCCGCATATTCTTTTGCCGTATGGATAATGCCCGAAGCGATATTCAAGTCGTAACGTGTGATTTGCCTCAACGGCACATCTGCCGAGGCCGTTATCATAGCAGCCTTTTCCAGATAGCGTTTCCCACGCAATTCGGCACTTTCAGAACTGCTATCGTCGTTGATGACATTCAGTGCCAACAGATTATCCCGTTGCTTCGGGTCGCGTATCACCAAAGAAAGATTTATCAGGTCTTCAATCGTATCGGGGTTGGCTATCGGAATCAATATCTTCTCCGCTTCCACGGAGCGGTTTTCTTCCAGATGCGCCTCCTCCATGGCAATCTTCCGTGCGGCACGTTCCGTAATGAACGAACTCACAACGCAAGTTACAAGAATCAGCAGGACGGTACCATTCAAAACATCATCGTTCAGCAAGCGTTCCCCATTGGGCAGAATGATGTTGTACCCCACCAACACAGCCGCCAGCGTTGCCGCTGCTTGTGCATTGCTCAATCCGTACATCAGCTCCCGTTCAATCCCTCCCATTTTATATATTTTCTGTGTCAGCCAGCAGGCAATCCATTTACCTGCCAATGCCACCACAATCATTACAGCCGCTACTTTCAGAGCATCGCCATGACCGAAAATCACATGCACATCAATCAACATACCCACACCTATCAGGAAATAGGGAATAAACAAGGCGTTGCCCACAAACTCCAGATGGTTCATCAACGGAGAGACATGCGGAATCAGCCGGTTCAAAACCAAACCTGCAAGGAAAGCACCCAGGATACCTTCCATCCCCACAAACTCCATCAATCCGGCTCCGAGGAAAACCATGGCAAGCACAAATATGAACTGCATCACGTTGTCATCGTACCTCCGGAAGAACCAACGGCCTATGCGTGGAAACAGATATACAATCAAAATACCCAGGAAGATAACCTTTATGACAAGCCATACCCAGAAGAAGCCGTCCGACTCCCCCTTGAACATACCACCCACAACGGCCAGAACCAGCAAAGTGAGTGTATCCGTAACCGCCGTCCCCCCCACTGCAATACTCACACTGCGATGCCGCGACACACCGTAACGAATCACGATGGGATAGGCCACCAGCGTATGCGACGCATACATACTTGCCAGTAGGACAGAGGTCAGTACCCCATACTTCAACAAAGCTATATTCGTTACCAAGCCTATGCCTATGGGCACAATAAAAGCCAAGAGTCCCAGTACAAGCGCTTTGCCCCGGTTCTGTTTGAAGTCCCCCATATTCATTTCCAGACCGGCAAGGAACATGATGTAATACAAGCCTACTTTGCCGAAAAGCTCAAAACTACTGTCACGCACCAAGATATTGAAACCATGCTCCCCAATGACAAGCCCCGCCAGTATCATTCCGATAATGTGCGGAATACGAAGCTTATTCAACAATATGGGAGCAAACAATATAATGAGGAGTACAAGGAGGAATATCCATGTAGGGTCGGTGATGGGAAGTTTCAAGCTGAAGTCAAACCAATCCATAGGCTATAAGTTTTAGGTTTTGAATGCAAAATAACGAAAAACTTTTCACTTTATGCGGTGCTATACAGCATTTTGTTATAAATTTGCGACCGATTCTATCTTTTTAGAGATAGTATTTCACTTTTTTATAAACTTAATTTAAAACAAAAGAAAAATGAAAGTAGCTATTGTTGGAGCAAGCGGAGCCGTGGGACAAGAGTTCCTGCGAGTGCTCGATGAAAGAAATTTCCCGTTGGACGAGTTAGTATTGTTCGGTTCTAAACGCAGTGCCGGAACCAAATATACCTTCCGCGGTAAACAGATCGAGGTGAAACTCTTGCAACACAATGATGACTTTAAAGGGGTTGATATCGCTTTCACTTCCGCAGGCGCAGGCACCTCCAAAGAATTTGCCGAAACCATTACCAAGTACGGAGCAGTGATGATTGACAATTCCAGCGCTTACCGTATGGACGACAATGTACCTTTGGTAGTGCCCGAAGTGAATGCCGCCGACGCCAAAGAACGTCCTCTCGGCATCATCGCCAACCCCAACTGTACTACTATCCAAATGGTAGTGGCACTGAAAGCCATCGAACAGCTTTCCCATATAAAGACCGTACACGTTTCTACCTATCAGGCTGCTAGTGGTGCCGGCGCTGCTGCCATGGACGAGTTGTACGAGCAATACCGCCAGGTATTGGCAGGCGAACCCGTAACCGTTGAGAAATTCGCTTACCAACTGGCATTCAACCTCATTCCGCAAATCGACGTATTCACCGAAAACGGCTATACCAAAGAGGAAATGAAGATGTACAACGAGACACGCAAGATTATGCACTCTGACGTAAAAGTCAGTGCTACTTGTGTACGTGTTCCTGCCCTCCGTTCCCACTCCGAAAGCATCTGGGTAGAGACAGAGCGTCCCATCTCCACTGAAGAAGCTCGCGAAGCATTTGCCAAAGGCGACGGCTTGGTTCTGATGGACAACCCGGCAGAAAAAGAATATCCCATGCCGTTGTTCCTCGCCGGCAAAGACCCGGTTTACGTTGGTCGTATCCGTAAGGACCTCAGCAATGAGAACGGATTGACATTCTGGATTGTAGGTGACCAAATCAAAAAAGGGGCTGCACTGAATGCGGTGCAGATTGCAGAATACCTGATTAAGGAAAAGGCACTGTAAGAGAACAATGAATAAAAAATAAGGGATGTCCTCGTTTTGTGAGGACATCCCTTATTTTTATAATCTACTTTATAATATTACCAACCTGGGTTCTGAGTCAACGCCTGACCTTTATTCTCATAAATAGTCAACTGTGCAGCCGGTATGGCACGCAAATAGTAGCGTTCCGAATTCAATTCACCAGCCTTGAATATGCGAAGTTCCTTTTCACGAAGATAATAAATATACCCTTTTTCAGTATCCTCATTACCCGGATTCTCTGGGTCGAACAGATAGAGCACTCTCTTGCCGGAATCATCTTTTGAAGATATTTCCGGATAATCGGCCATATTGACATAAGCACCCAGGAAAGACATGGTAGGATAACCATTTGCATCTTCTGAGTTTAAGTATTCAAACTTGGCCCAACGACGGAGGTCTTCACCACGACGGCCTTCCATAATCAACTCAATACGACGCTCACGACGGATTTCCCACAAAACCGGATTGACATCAGGGTCACGGGCAGGGTCATTGATAACAACCCCATTCACACTCAAGTTGCCGCCATTCAGTTGAACTTTCGGCATTGTCTTGGCTTCAGTATCTCCCCACTTCGTCAACTGACGGTCACGGAGTTCATTGATAGACTTGTCAAGGTCACTCTGCGAGAAAATGTTACCCCCCACTTGAGCAATCTCATAACGTGCTTCTACATAGTTCAGCAACACTTCCGCATAGCGGATACACGGCGCATCAGCCGGACTTAATCTACCGGTACAATAATCCAGACCAGCCACCCACCACTCGTCGTTCAAGAACTTTTTGGTAGGATATCCCGTTGGTGATGTACCTTCGGTATAATTTGTACCCATGGCGCTCATGATACGGAGGCTATCGGCAATAGTTTGATACAAACGCGGGTCACGGTCTTGAAATGACTTCTGAATACTCGGATCTTCCTTACCTTGATACAGCGGAGACTGACCTATCGGCAAACCGTCACTGCAAAGATAAGTGTTGATTACATCTTGCGTAACACCACCTTGAGTCTGATCTTCCGGGCCATTGTAGGACATCAAAGCATTACACTGCAAACCGCTTGTATATTCACGATACCAGATGACTTCCGGATTGTTAGCCAAATCGTCCGTAGTAAACAAAGCATTATAGGTATTGCCTATTGAATAGATACCAGAGTTCATCACGACCTCTGCACCATTAATGGCTCCTTGCAGCAAGTTCTTAATATCACCATCCGCCACCTTCTCTGAAGTAGGACCTACAGTAGTACCGTGATACTTCAGCCATGTGGCATGATACAGCATTTCGCGTGACATATACGCACCAACCACATATTTGTTGACTTGGCGCTTCGTATCATCCGTACGTACATTATCCAATGCATATTGAAAATCCTCTTGTATCTTCTGCGCTACATACAAATAAGAATCACGGTCTTTATAAAGAGTCGGGTCTGCCGGGTCTGTCACCTTATCGTAGTAAGGAACACCGCCATAATACTTTGCCAGCGTACTATAGGCCATTGCACGGAAATAGCGTGCAATACCTTCCCAGTGTCTCTTGGCTTCGTCCGAAATATTCATTCCGGGAATCTTCTCAAGCATGACATTGGCTTTATAAATAACACTATAATTATCCGACCAAGTTCCGGTCCGGCTATTCCAGTCCGTAGTGGCAGAAGTGGAGAAATAAATATATCCTGAACCGTTTGTATTTGCATTATTCAGATTGATAAAATCATCCGTATAATCATCTCCAGAGAAATAACCGGCAAAAACTGTATAGTCGGTACCATATCCTGTAAAGTAGGAAGAATAGAAGTCTTGCGCATAAGTACGCAAAGAAGTTTCAGTCTGCCAATAAGTGTCATTGGTCTGCTTGTCCTGCGGGTCTTTATCCAAAAAATCGTCGCAACCGCAGAGCGAGCTCATTGCCAACGCACAAACGATGTATAATAAATTTTTCTTTTTCATAACTGCAATTACTATTAGATTATAAACTAAGCTGAATACCGAACGACACTGTCTTCTGATATGGATAGCTACGACCAAAGTTACGCTGGTCACTCTTACCATTGGCCGTACGTATTCCTATTTCAGGATCGATAGCAGGTTTCACACCATCAATGGTGAAAAGGTTTTCACCTGTAAAATAAACACGCAAACCTTGCACCTTGAATTTACTCAACCAAACCTTAGGAAGAGAATATCCCACAGTAAATGTCTTCAGACGCAGATAAGCCATATTCAGCAAATAGCGATCATTCACGCTATAGTTACCCGAAGCAGACTGCTGGTAATCCATCGGACGGGGATAGAAAGCATCTGTGTTTTCGGGAGTCCAATAATCCTCAGCACCTTTGTAGAAGGGTTCACCGGTAGTAAAGCCTGGCAATACCTGGTTACCTGCCGCCCAAAGTTTTCTCTTGGCTACCCCCTGGAAGAACATGCTTATATCAAAGCCTTTCCAAGCAGCATCCAAATTCAAACCAAACTGTAAACGCGGCAGGGCGTTACCTATAACACTAAGGTCACCCTTGTCATTTGTATTGGTCTGTTTTACGATTTCACCGTTGTTGTCGAGGTCTTTATAAAGCACATCACCGGGAGCAAATTGATAACCGGCAGGGAATACTTTAGTCTGGTCGGGCAAACCGGCTTTCAAAGAACCGTCAGCATTAAAGTCATCTTCCGTCAAGAAACGGTCGAACTGCAAGCCCCAGATATCTCCCAAAACCATACCTTCTTTATAAGCACTCTTATCCCACCATCCGGTAGCTCCATAAGAAGGAATCTTTGTATTATACGTCCACTTGGTTACTTCAGTCTTGTCATCGGCAACAGAAGCCGTCACGCCAAAGTGCAGACCATTCTTGAAGGTATGGCGATAGTCAATGGCAAGCTCCCATCCTTTGGTCTGGATAGTACCCATATTTTCATATGGAGCGGCAGCACCCAATGTGGCAGGCAGGTTAGCAGTAGTCAAAATATCACTGGTAGTACGGTTATACCAATCAAACGTTACTCCCAAAGCATCATTGAAGAAACGGGCATCCAAGCCAAGGTCAAGTGTAGTAACTTTCTCCCAAGTAAGGGTTGAAGACACAATAGTCGGTTTTTGCGTTGACTGTACTTTCTTTCCATCGATAATCCAACTGTCAACAGAAGTGGACAGAGTGGAGATATAACGGTCGGTACCTACATCCTGATTACCAATCATACCCCAAGAACCACGAACCTTCAAAGTACTCAAATAAGGTTTCAACGACTGCATGAACGGTTCTTCAGAAATACGGTAACCGGCAGACATAGAGGGGAAGAAACCGAAGCGGTTGCCCGAAGGGAAACGGGAGGAACCATCATAACGGCCGTTCAACTCCAACATATATCGGTCTTTGTAAGAGTAATTAAGACGTCCGAAGAAGCCTGCTACAGACCACCATGTATGCGAGGAGCTTGTAGTCTGGTCACCTGTAGCCAGATTCAATTCCGGTTTTGCAGGGTCGAGCAGACCTTTGCGTTGTGCCCAGTAATATTCATATTCGCTCTTTTCAAGGCTGGAACCTGCCATCGCCTTAAAATCATGATCTCCCCAGCGTTTGGCATAAGTTGCCACGAAGTTAGCTGTCAGATTCTCCGTGCGTCCGGTTTCCTGATATACATAATCATAAGTAGCAGCAGATAGATAACTGCCATAAGAATCACGTAATGCCTCAACAGACGGACGGGCAGTGAAGATTTCATAACCACTGGTCAAGCTCGGCGTACCATACTCCTTATAGCGATTTTCCACTGTACTGTAAGCAACATCAATATCAATTGTCAAATCTTTAATAGGTTTGATTGTTGCACCACCCGCCAAACGGAGATATTCACGTTCTTTGGTTGTAGTAGGAGCACTCTTCAACTCTGTCAAAGCATTGCGGAATTCCTTACCCTCAAAAGTACCGTAAGGCATCATCGGCTGCCAACGATATAGATAGTACATTGGATCATACAAATCACTCCCATAATTAAACGGCTTGTCATAATCAGAACGGGTAAACATGACACCTGTACGGACAGATACATATTTGTTCAATTCAGAGTTCAAAGAGATATTAGCATTATAACGTGTATAATCATCCGAATTGATTTTCATCATACCATCCTGGCTCAGATAACCCAAAGCGATATTGTAATTAGTCTTTCCGTTGCCACCGTTGATAGAAAGGCTATGGTTCTGCTGCGGAGCCCAGTCCTTGATGTATTCATCATACCAGTCCCAAGTGCGGATAAAGAACATACCGCCATCGCGGAACTCAAAGTCACGACCCAATTCCATCTCACGGCCAAACTGGTCACCATAACCATATTTATCCCAGTAATCCTTCATTTTCTGCACATGTGTAGCATCCACACGCATATTACCCACTACGTTATAAAATGCGGCAGATCCCTTAGTCTGATTGATTACACCCTGCAAGTTTATATCAGCCTGCTGCCATCCCGGAAGTTGTTCGGGTGTCTTGGTCGGCGTACGCCATGCGAAGTTATTGGTATATTTTACAGAAAGACGTTCATGTTTACTTCTTGATTTTGTGGTAATCAGCAATACGCCAAATGCACCACGAGCACCGTAAATAGAAGCAGAAGCGGCGTCTTTCAATACAGAAATACTTTCAATATCGTCCGGATTCACCATAGAAATATCCGTTACTTCCACATTATCTACAAGAATCAAAGGTTTGGAATCACCGTTTGGAGAACCGATACTACCACGAATCTTGATAGTAGGCGCACCACCTATCTCACCGGAGTTGGTAGTGATGGTCAATCCCGGCACAGCCCCCTGCAAGGCACGACCTATATCCGTGATAGGACGGCTATCGATTGTTTTGTTCACGTCCACGGAAGCCACCGCACCAGTCAGGTTCACTTTTTTCTGTGCACCATAACCTACTACGACAACTTCATCCAACAATTCCGTATCATCTTTCAAAACAACCTTCATTACCGAAGTTGCCTTAACTTCTTGAGTAGTATATCCCACAAATGATACTTGCAGAATAGCACCGGGCTTTACATTTAATTTGGAAACTCCATCCAAATCCGTAATGCCACCATTGGTCGTACCTTTCTCAATGACATTGGCACCAATAATAGGTTCACCTTTTGTATCTACAACTGTGACAGTTACAGAGATAGATTGCATCTGTTCTTGTACTCCTTGTGAGTCGTTGGATGCTGTTTGGGCAGCCATCACGTTGCCACTGCCTAAAAACAGAGCACAGATTGCCACCGCCGTAAAGAACTTACCATTGGCAAGTCCTCGTTTTTTGCGATCTTCATTCATAAGTGATTGATGATTTTGTTAATTAAACCAGTTTTTCAAAATTAGGGTAAGGGAATCATATAGTTCGGATTAGTCAGACTATTTCCGAAAGCTTCTTTAATTTCTCATAGGCGTTTTCTTTATTTAAAGGTTCACATTTTTATATTATCTCTCTTTTTTCTATTTATTTACCAAGTCCAGACGGAACTTAGTTATATATTATACAAGGTTAAAATCTTGTTAATTACTTAACTCTATTGGTTGTTTTAAGAGATAAAAAACTCGTTATTAACAAAGGTGAGAAATGATTCATTCATTTCGTCCTAACAAAGATACATTATTATTTAATATCAAGAACATTCCTTTGCATTTATTTAACTTTATATTTATACATTTGCAAAAAGGAGGTTATACACCTTATTATATAAAGAATTTAAGGTTCTTCTATATTTAAAGAATGGAATTCAATCAGGCCATTCATTGGTGTTTCTTCAATGATTTCCAGTTCGATGCCAAATTCACGGGCAACTTCCCGCAAAATGGTCGCGTAGCTGTAAGCCAATGAACCCACAAAACGAATAGGATAATTTTTGTAGTCATATTGGCAGACATTACGAGTAAAGAAATTTCTCAGATTACCGGTAATCAGCTCAAATACATAGTCATCATTGGTATAATCAGCCAAAAAATAAGATATAGTAGACAAAAAGCGATTGGGGAACGGGCGGTTATACACAGATTCCATAACCTCATTCGGACTTATACGGAACTTCTCAAAGAAATCCGCCGTTACATCTTTAGGAGCCAAACCTTTCAGTACATCAGACAAGAACATTTTGCCCAATACAGCACCACTACCCTCATCCCCCAGGATGTAACCTCCTGCCCGGACATTCTTTACAACGATTTTCCCATCATAAAAACATGAGTTTGAGCCGGTTCCCAAAATACAAGCAATGCCGGCCTCGCATTTGAACAAGCCACGTGCAGCTGCCAGCAAATCACTCTCTACCTGAATTGGAGTTTTGAATTGTGCTACCAATGAAGCTCCCAATACATTTTTCTTTTCATAAGAAGTACATCCGGCACCATAATAATAGACTTGTTCCAATTTCCTTTTGAAAAAATGCTCGGGTAATCCTAACCGCACACTTCGGCTAATCTCTCTTCTCGTTTGAAAGAAAGGATTTAAGCCCTCTGTGAAGGCTCGCTGTATCAGACGATTATCTTCAACCAGCGCCCATTCTGTTCTCGTAGAACCACTTTCTGCAATTAGTTTCATAGGTAGTTAGTTTTAGAATTGAATACAAATATATAGTTTTTTTTAATCTTTCCAAGGCTATTTCAAGAAAAAATCATTTTACTGGCCATACATCTCCCTTTTGCTCATATCCTCAATCATCCAACAAAGTATTCCCACTTTTCCAACGCAACCGCGTTTTAGTCAAAACAAGACGATAACAGACTAACAATAAGATACTATCTGACTGAATTCCAAGTTCCGTCTGAACTTAGCAAACAAATAGGAAAACAAGAGATAATATAAAGTTATGAACCTTTAAAAAGAGAAAATGCCTATGGAAGAAGAAACAATCCTGCAAGTTGAATAGTCTCACTATTCGGCCCTTATTACCCTTACCCCAAATTTAAGAAGTATTTAATTAACAACAAATCATCAATCATTTATGAATGAAGATCACAAAAAACGAGGACTAACACATAGCAAACTCCTCACAGCAGTGGCAATCAGCTCACTGTTATTAAGTAGCGGCAACGTGATGGCTGCACAAGCCAATCCTGATAAATCGCTTGGTGTAACAGAACAATTACAAGCTATCACCATCAGCGGTTTAGTTGTCGATGCAGCCGGCGAACCGATTATCGGTGCCAGCGTAGTAGAAAAAGGGACTACCAACGGCGGAATTACCGACTTAGACGGTAAGTTTACATTGACCATAACACCGGGAGCAACACTAAAAATATCATTTGTGGGCTATCAGACACAAGAAGTGAAGGCAGCCAAAACGATGAGAATAACTCTGAAAGAAGATACCGAGATGCTGGATGAAGTAGTAGTAGTAGGCTACGGTGTACAAAAGAAGGCTAACTTGACAGGAGCAGTTTCTACAGTGGACTTAAACAAGACAATGGCAGGTCGTCCACAACAAGATGTAGCCAAAGCATTGCAAGGGGCTGTTCCGGGACTAAGCATTCTCACCACAAGTGGTGCCATCGACGAGACAGCCTCCATGCGTATACGTGGTTTGGGGACATTGAGTAATGGAGAAGTCAGCAATCCACTCATTGTAGTGGACGGCGTTCCGATGGATGACATTTCTTTCCTCGATACGCAAGACATCGAAAATATTTCCGTACTGAAGGACGCTTCCGCTTCCTCCATTTATGGAACGCGCGCCGCTTTCGGTGTGATTCTAATCAATACCAAGAGCGCAAAGCCTAGCGAAAAGGTTACCATCAATTACAGCAACAATTTTGCATGGGATCAAGCTACTTACCTGCCGGACTATCCCGATGTACCCACACAATTAAAGATGGGTATCGAAGCCAGTATGAACGGTGGTGCCGGTATGCCTGAATTGTTCGGTATGTATTTCGACAAATTGTTACCTTACGCCGAAAAGTGGCAGCAACAGAACGGCGGCAAGACCGGCTACCGTCCTATGAACCTCTACCAAAGCGATAGTAACGTGGGTGACTATATCGTATTGGACGGCACTCCTTTTTATTATGCTGACTGGGATGTACAGGACATCTACTTCAACAAAGCTGCTCCTTCCATGAGCCACAATGTTTCTATACAAGGAACATCTGGTAAGACCAATTACTACCTATCTTTCGGCTACAACGAAAAGCAAGGACAGATGAAGATTCACCCGGACGAACTAAAAAAGTACAATGCCTCAGTCAATGTCACCACTAATGTTTACGACTGGCTACAGGTGGGTGCACGCATCAACTATAGTCGTAAGAACTATAAACGCCCGGACACATGGGCCAACACCTACCAATATTTGTGGCGTTGGGGTTCTTATTTCATTCCTTCGGGCACAATCGACGGCTATGACACACGCGTCATGGCCATGCAGAAGCAAGCTGCCGATCGTGAAGTGACAACAGACCTGACCCGTATGAACACTTTCTTGAAAGCTGAAATCGTTAAAGGACTGACCCTTAATGCAGACTTTACATATGCCATTCAGAATATGAACAGCGGTTCGCAGGACAACTCCGTTTACGGCATCAATTGGAGCGGGAAACCGGTACCCTCTTACATCGTCACTAAAGGCAATAGCGGTATCTGGAGAGACTTTTCCAAACAGAACACATGGACGGCCAACGCATACGTAAACTATACCAAAACATTTGCCAAAAAACACAATCTGAATGTAATGGCAGGTGTCAACGCAGAAGAAGAGGAATACAAATATCTGTATGGTACCCGCAATGTGATGTACGATCAAGAGGGATACCCCGAACTGAATATGGCTGGCAAGGATGGACAAGATTTGAGTTGGAATCATACATCCCGCGCTTCTGCCGGTTATTTCGGCCGTATCAATTATGACTACAAAGGCATTTATTTATTGGAACTGAACGGACGTTACGACGGTTCTTCCCGTTTCCCCCATACCGACCAGTGGGCCTTCTTCCCTTCTGCATCCATCGGCTACCGCTTCTCCGAAGAAGCCTACTTCGCCCCACTGAAACATATTGTCAGCAATGGTAAGTTGCGTGCTTCTTTTGGCGAAATCGGCAACGAGGCTGTGGGCGACTACATGTTCGAACAATTAATAAGCCAACGGTTGAACAATAAAAGTACCGGCTATATCTATTGGATTGAAAACAATAATGCCAACGCTAATCTCCTGACCATGTATAACATGCCGGATTTGGTATCAAGTACTTTGACCTGGGAGCGTATCCGCACCCTCAATATAGGTCTTGACCTGGGTCTCTTGAATGACGAACTGACTATAGGTTTCGACTGGTTCCAACGTGAGAATCGTGACATGCTGGCACCGGCACAAGTATTGCCGAACACTCTGGGTGCTTCTGCTCCTTATGAAAATGCCGGTACCTTACGTACACGTGGATGGGAGTTGAACTTGAACTGGCGCCATACCTTCGGCGACTTCGACGTATATGCCAACTTCAACATCGGTGACTCCAAGACTAAAGTAACAAAGTGGGACAATGATTCCAAACTGCTCAGCACCTATTACACCGGTAAAACCTACGGTGACATTTTCGGTTTTGAAACCGACCGTTACTTCGAGGAAAAAGACTTCACCAGCCAAAATGCAGACGGTTCATGGAATTATGCAAACGGCATTGCAAGCCAGGCAGGACTGGAATCCGGTAATTTCCATTACGGCCCGGGAGACGTCAAGTTCAAGGATTTGGACGGCAATGGCAAGATTGACGGTGGAAAAGGCACAGCAGACGACCACGGCGATTTGAAAGTCATCGGAAACTCTATGCCACGCTACGAATACAGCTTCCATTTAGGCGGAGCGTGGAAAGGTATCGACCTTGACCTCTACTTCCAAGGTGTAGGCAAACGTGAGGACTGGACGACTTCTTCCCTAAACCTTCCCGCCATGGTACATGCCGACGTAGCCATCTATTCCCACCAAACAAGCTATAACAAAGTGCTTTGGAATTCAGACTATACCGCCATTACCGGTTATGAGGTAAATCAAGGCAACCGTTATCCACGTCTTTATCGTGGTACAAATAATAGTGGAGGTACCGTATCCGGTATAGCTAACGGCTGCAACAACTACTATCCCCAATCCCGCTATTTGACAGACATGTCCTATCTTCGTCTGAAGAACGTAACTGTGGGATATACCCTTCCGAAAGAGTGGACACGCAAAGCCTACATTGAGAAAGCACGTATCTACTTCAGTGGCAGCAACCTCTTTCTGCTCCACAAAGGGAATGACCTTCCAGTCGACCCCGAAATCAGTACAGGCAATGGACTTACAGCCGGTGGATGGGGACGTATAGCTCCTATTACACGCACATTCTCATTTGGAGTCCAGGTAACATTATAACAACCTCAAAAACTTAAGAACAATGAAGAAATTATTTATATATGGGGTCACAGCGCTGGCGATGTTAACCGGTTGCAACGATTTGCTGGACAAATCCCCCTTGGATACCTTCACGAATACTCCGGCATACTGGAGCAACACCGATAATTTGGATAATCAGTGCAATACTTTTTATAACAACTTTACCGGCTTTGGCAACGGAGCCAGTGGAGGATGGTTCTACTTCAAAACAATAAGCGATGACCAGGTAGATGCAGAAAGCCATAACTGGACTTACACTAACGTGGTCGCATCTTCCACAAACTGGTCAGCCCCTTTCACAGAAATCCGACGCGCCAACTATATCATTGCCGGTGTACAGTCTTCCTCTCTTGATGAAGCAACAAAGGCCCACTATGAAGGTCTTGCACGCATGAACCGTGCGTGGGAATACTATCAGTTGGTCCGTATGTACGGCGATGTTCAATGGATAGACAAAGTTATCGACCCAGCCGACAACGAAGCCCTCTACGGACCACGCACCGACCGGGATGAAGTGATGGACCATGTGCTGGCAGACATCAATTATGCGTGCGAACACATTACCGCAAACAGCAATCGGCAACGTTTCAGCACCGACATGGCATATGCCATGAAAGCAGACATCACCTTATATGAAGGTACATACTGCAAATATCGCACTCAAGCCGAGAATGGCAAAGCCGCTGATGAGAGCCGCGCCAACAAATACTTGCAAGAATGTGTATCAGCCTGCGAATATCTTATGGCCAAAAACTACTCTCTAAGTAATAGTTACAAAGCCAACTATAATTCTGTCAGCCTGGCAAGCAATCCGGAAATGATTTTCTACAAGCCTTATGCACAAAGTTCGCTAAGGCACTCCACCATTGACTACACAATCAACACAAGTGGTACGCACGGCATTTCAAAGGACGCATTCGACAGTTTCCTTTTCCTTGATGGAAAACCGTTGGCAACAACCTCGAAAAACAAGGACGATGCAGCCGTATTGGATGCAGACAAAAATTACTCTATAAGAGAGGTTTTGGCCGTACGCGACAAGCGCCTGTCCGAAATTCTTGACCCGGTACTTTCTTTCAGAGGCCACGCCTACAGCCGTGCCGGTGTAGCAGCCTTCACCACATCGACCGGTTATGGCATCGCCAAGTATGATAACCCCGAAGAATTGAGTGTAAGCGACCGAAACAACATCGGCTACCAATACACCGACTGCCCGCTCTATTGGATTTCAGTTATTTATCTGAACTTTGCAGAAGCCAAAGCCGAAATGGGTTCTCTCACACAAGACGATCTCAACAACTCCATAAACAAGCTTCAAGCTCGTGCCGGCCTGCCGGCTATGACAACTACTCCAGATGCCGATCCTGCCAATAATATGGGAGTAAGCAATCTGATTTGGGAGATACGCCGCTGTCGCCGTTGCGAACTGATTATGGATAACTGGTACCGATATTGGGATTTAATCCGTTGGCACCAGCTCGACAAATTGGATTCAACCAAGTACCCGAACACCATGTTGGGCGCCAACGTAAGCAATGTGCCTGACTGTGAAGAAGCGACCAAGAACGGATATATAGATGCCTCCGATGCACAAATCCGTACTTATGAAGCCAAACATTATTTCTACCCGATTCCAACTACACAGTTGACCCTGAATAAAAACATGAAGCAGAATCCGGGTTGGTAATCAACTAAAAACAGCATATCGCGCTGTACCTCGTTTGGATTTAATTAAAGCGTTCATACATTCCATGTATCTAAATACAAATGTATGGACGCTTTTGTTATTCCCTTTAAAAGGTGTATAGAAACACGAATAGCACCTTCTAAAAGGAACCATAAATCAATATCATATACTTTCCCTTCGTTCATAACATACTAACAAGAAACATATCATGAAAAAGAAGAACATATTTTTCGTACTACTAATCTGCTTCATCAATAGTAGTTGCAACAAAGAAGAACAAACAGACGAGTTACAAGATAAGGATTTCTATTCTGATGTCACAACACGTGCTTCCTACATAAGCGGTACTATTACGGGCGAAATGAACCCCTATGTTAGTGATGGTTACTACACTTATGATTTAAGTATTCCTATACAAAAACAATCTGTAGGTATAAGAATTTCAGCAGTCGGTGGAGAAGCACGATTCAAAACAAACTACCAAGAACGATTCGAGAGTACATGGGTAACCCAAATTCCAGCAGGAAAAAAACATTTTCCAATAAATGTATTATGGACTAAAGCAGGTAGTAATTCTACCCTGATGGTACGTCCTGAAAAAAGTACAATCGAACTTACCGCAGATCTAAGAAACATCAATGTCAAAATGAAACCTATGCCAATCAATGCCCCTTCAACATTTGAATTGGGAGATACGATAACACTTTGGTGCAATTATTCCATAAACAAAGATACGGGCATAAAGTGGACTTACGATAAAAATCTATTCGCTGAAGTCTCTCAAAGTGCATCTGTCACACAAAGTAGATTCCAAATAAATTTGAAATCAAAGCAAGCCTTCAAGAACAGCGATGTCGGAGTAGAAGTCCATGATTTCTACATAAATTCTATCGGAGCAAAAGAGTATTTCATGGCTCGGAAAAGCAATATCAGTTTTCCCAATATGGGTCCTCAAATAGATGGCTACAGAAATATTGAACAATATAAAGAATACATATATTCCATCAATGACAGCAAGGCACATACATTTTATTGGACCGGGAAGAATATTAAGATAGTAAGTGGTCAGAACAGCTCTACGGTAACAATCGTACCGACACAACCCGGTAACGCAAGTGTCAAAGTGAGCTACAAATATAAAAATCAAACCGATAATTTTACCAATGAGCTACCTTTGAGTGTATCTAAGACATCAATGCAACTGATTGGCCCTGACGTAATCTGTGACAACGGGACATTCAGTATCAAGAATTTTCCCACAAAAGCAACAGTGGATTGGATTGTTGGCAACGATTTATATTCGCAATTAAATCAGGCATCACCTGCTATCACCCTGAATAATTTAGGGACACCCGGAGGCAGTTCCATTTATACGACCTTAACCGCAATAGTACACACAAAGGAATACACTGTTCAGTTTTCCAAACCAATTACTTTCAATGTATCAGGAATACAAGAAAATGACCATGACATTATATATGGCTATCTGTCACAAAGCGGAGGTGAATGCGGATTGAATCCTATTCCTGAAGGTGCGCATGATTTTCATTGGAGTGTTGACTGCGATTGGGAGGTAGACATGCAAGGATATTATTTCACTACTTTCAGCAGTCGGAACAGTCATGAAATTGAACGAGTTTGCGTAACGGTTGATTTCATAAATGCATGTGGAACCAGAACATACATATATAACTATTTCGACATCGGCTCAACAAATTCAGGAACTTATTCCACACCTAAAAACAGCCTTTCTCCAAAATAGCCCCAGACAGCTTTCACGAAAAAGCCCCCATCCATTTGCTCGTTACACAAAAGAAGCTTATATTTGCTTACTTAAAAACAGACAGCTATCATGGTACAGCAAGACATACGATGGATACAGCGTTTTGAATATACCCACGAACTGGCCTGGAAAGTGATGAAGGACTATGCAGAATATCAGGGGTATACCGACATCCGCAGCTCCCGTGATGCCATACGCAAAGCCCTTGAAATGGGATTGATTGATGACAAGCAATGGACGGAGACTATAGAAGCCCGAAATCTGACATCGCACAATCATGACAACGATGTAGTCTCTGAAGAGAAAATGCAATCCTTGAATACACCATCCTTATTCGATTGAGCTATGTACGGATTGACCGACAATGAACTGGAAAAGCTATGCAATCTCTTCCGGAAACATGAAGAAATAGAGCAGGCTGTTTTGTACGGCTCACGAGCCAAAGGAAATTTCAAGCCTTTTTCTGACATAGACATCACGCTGATGGGAGACAGACTTACGTATAATACTTTAAGCAGCCTTTCCGATGAAATAGACGACCTGCTTTTGCCTTACAGCGTAGACCTTTCCATCTATGGCAAATTAAAGAATGCCGACCTTTTGGAACATATACACCGTATGGGAATACCCATATTCAGCCGCCCATCAAACTAAACTAAATTTCACACATCCACCCTCACCACCCTCACCTTTCGCACGCATCGCCCTATTCATCGGCATTCAAGAGGTGGGTGAGAGCAAATTTAAAAAGTGAGGGCAAAATTTGCCCTCACCACAAGATTTCTTCGTTCAAAGTTATAAGTCACTCATTCTTACCGTAATATCCTGAAACGGGTACATAAATCGGTTGCAGCATTGTTCCCTCATTCTTCAACTTTCCTTCGGTGCGCAGCCGACGGATATGCCGCATGGCAGTAGTACGCATCATGCCGCAAACGCTTTGAAAGTCATTCCGTGTCATAAAAGGGCGAGTGGCGAAATAGTTGGTCAGCCGACGGTCTATCTCTTTATCCGTCAGTTTAGCCGAATGCTCGTTTGCCTTCAAAGCCTTTGCCTTGATGGTACCAATTTCATTTTTCAGTTTTTGGTCGGCACGAAATTTCACACCCGCCATCTTCACCTTCGTCAACTTACGCTTGGTAGCAGCCACTACCCGTTCGGTCGTGGTGAGCGACACGCGAAAGTAGCCGATGCCGTCGAGATGCACCTGCCTTCCTTCGGCAAGTTCCCTGCCCATGACGTGCGACACAGCATCAAGCACAGCCGTCACATCGGTTTCTGTCAATGAGCAACGTGCCTGGATGTCCCGCCGCAATTCATCGGTAGACCTGCTCCCATTTAGGCGGAGACGGGGATGAAGGATTTTATCTTCCGGAGATTTGTCGTACGAGTCCGGATTCTCGTACCAATCAAACAAAATAGCCATAGTTCAAACTGCGTTAAAGGGTTACATTATACGATAAAGCACTGCACGGAACACGTGCGAAGTACGTACGCAGTCTGTTGAAGTACAAAGGTTATATCACAGCCCAGCCCGTGAGCAGAACCGTTCACTGTAGTGAGCTGCTCCGTTCACTAATATGAACAAGAAAGACCACTTTAGTGGACTGTTCATAAACTCTGGTGTAAAAATAGACAAAACTATGGGGATAAGCAAAGAAACAAACACCTTTTATAAAAGAAACATATAGACATTCCACCCCAAAAAAGAAGCCAATCGGAAAATAATCCTTGAAAAGCTTGTATCCCCCCCTTTCCCGGCGTATCTTTACAAGAATATTACATACACGATAAAGAATGAAAATCACACTGATCAGAGAGGAACGCGAAAGCGGAAAAGAGGCCGTCAGCACACAAGAAACGGACATGTTGATGGAAAAGCTGAAAACCGAGAACAAGACCGGATACATTACGGAGCTGCGTAGCATCATCCCGCATTTGAAAGGGACCAACGCCCGATATGAGCATATCGACAGACTGCCGCGTCTCTATCCCGCCGTAGAAATGACCCGCACCAAAGCAGGAGAACATCGGATAAAGACCTACAACGGGCTGATACTACTGGAAGTAAACAATCTGGCCGGGGTGGCCGAAGCCGAACTGGTGAAACAACAAGCCGCCCTGCTGCCGCAAACCTTTGCCGCCTTCTGTGGCTCCAGCGGACGAAGCGCCAAAATATGGGTACGCTTCACCCTGCCCGACGGAGGGCTTCCAAAGAATGAAGACGATATCGCCTTATTCCACGCCCACGCCTACCGCCTGGCAGTGAAGTGCTACCAACCCCTTCTCCCTTTCCCCATCACCCTCCAGGCTCCTCCACTCCTACAAAGCTGCCGGATGACCGTGGACGAACAGCCCTATTATAGCCCCACCGCCGTGGCCTTCTGCCTGGAACAGCCCTGCGCCCTGCCCTCGGAAGACAACTACCGCCAACGGAAACAGCAGGAAAGCAATCCGTTGCTGAGAATGACTCCCGGCTACGAAGTGGCGGACACATGCAACCTGCTCTTCGAGGCCGCCCTCGACCGTGCCTTCCGCGATTTGGACAACTGGCGACGGGGCGACGACCTGCGCCCGCTGCTGTCCCGCCTTGCCGAACATTGCTTCAAAGCCGGCATTCCTGAAGAAGAAGCGGTGCGCCAGACACTGATGCACTACTACCGGGAGGCAGACGAACCCCTTGTACGCCTGACGCTGCATAACCTTTACGGGGAATTGAAAGGCTTCGGCACCCGCAGCAGCCTGAACAAAGACCAGGAAACTGCTTTCCGGCTGGAGGAGTTCATGAAACGCCGCTACGAATTCCGCTACAACACCGTGCTTGGCGACTTGGAATACCGGCAGCGCGACTCCATCCACTTCTACTTCCAACCTGCCGACCAGCGCGTACGCAGCAGCATCGCCATGAAGGCACTGAAAGAGGGAGTACGTGTGTGGGACCGCGACATCACCCGCTTCCTGTCTTCGGACTACGTGCCGCTATACAACCCCATCGAAGAATATCTCTATAACACCGGACGCTGGGACGGCAAAGACCGCATCCGCGCATTGGCCGACCTCGTGCCCTGCCACAATCCCCACTGGAGGGAACTGTTCTACCGGTGGTTTCTTGGCATGGTGGCACATTGGCGGGGAACCGACAAACAGCACGGCAACAATACCTCGCCCCTGCTCGTAGGTCCGCAAGGTTACCGCAAAAGTACTTTCTGCCGCATCCTATTGCCACCGGAACTGCGTTTCGGCTACACCGACAGTATCGACTTCAAGAGCAAGCAGGAAGCGGAGCGCAGCCTTGGCCGCTTTTTTCTGATTAACATCGACGAATTCGACCAGATAAACGCCAATCAGCAAGGCTTCTTGAAGCACCTCCTGCAAAAACCGGTTGCCAACCTGCGAAAGCCCTACGGTACCACTATTCAGGAAATGCGCCGCTATGCCTCCTTCATCGGGACCAGCAATCTGAAAGACCTGCTGACCGACCCGTCGGGAAGTCGCCGTTTCATCTGCATCGAAGTGACCGGTCCTATCCAGACAAACGTCACTATCAATTATCACCAGCTCTATGCCCAAGCCATGCACGACATCATGAAGGGTGAACGCTACTGGCTGGACGACACTGACGAAGCAATCGTAAAGGAGTACAACCGGGAATTCGAGCGGGTAGACCCATTGGAAGAACTTTTCCTTTGCCATTTCCGTGGCGCGGAGGAGAGCGAAGAAGGCGAATGGCTCACAGCCATGCAGATTTTCAACGACCTGCAACAGAAAACGAGGGATAAGTTGGCCATCAACCGGATAGCAGCTTTCGGGCGCACGCTCCGCAAGCTGGACATCCTCAACAAGAAATCGAACCGGGGAACACTTTATCATCTGGTAAGAATAGAAGAATGAACCGGCACTCCCACCGATTGTACCAAAGTGAGGGCAAACTTGGCCCTCACTCTTTTTATAAAAAGTATTTCCGTACGCAGTTGATGCAGTTCAACCATTATTAATAAGGTGAACAGTTGACTATTTGCAAATTATGATTGATAATACTAAAAATACCCAAATAAGTGTTTTTGATATTAAAATAAACCGTATCTTTGTTGCAAACAACGTCCTCCTTAATAATACTATTATGAAGAAACTGCTGCTTTTAGCCTTTGTGCTATGTAGTTCTTTACTGTGCCGGGCACAAGAAGAACGAATTATTTTAGGTGATGAACAGACTTCCGAGTATTTTCCAATCCTAAAAGATAAACGAATTGCCATATTCTCCAATCATACAGGAATGATAGGAGACAAGCATCTGCTGGACATTCTGCTGGAAAACAAGTTCAATGTAGTAGCCATTTTCTCCCCTGAACACGGTTTCAGAGGAGATGCCGACGCAGGCGAACACGTGTCCAGCTCGGTAGACAAGAAGACCGGAGTACCTATCCTCTCGCTGTACGACGGGAAATCCGGAAAACCAAGCGAAGCATCCATGCGCAAGTTCGATATCCTTGTGGTAGACATCCAGGATGTAGGCCTGAGATTCTATACTTATTATGCCTCTATGTGCCGGCTGATGGACGCTTGTGCAGAATACAACCGTAAGGTGCTGATACTGGACCGCCCCAATCCGAACGGACACTACGTGGACGGCCCGATACTGGACATGAAATATAAATCCGGTGTAGGTTGGCTGCCGATTCCCGTGGTGCACGGCATGACGCTGGGCGAACTGGGCCTGATGGTAAACGGCGAACGCTGGTTGCCGGCGTCACGCACTTGCGACCTGACCGTCATTCCCTGCAAGAACTATACGCACCAGACCCTATACAAGCTGCCGATTCCCCCGTCCCCCAATCTGCCGAACATGAAGTCCATCTATCTGTACCCCTCGACCTGCTATTTCGAGGCCACTCCGGTCAGTCTGGGAAGAGGAACCGACCTCCCCTTCCAGGTCTACGGGCATCCCAACATGACGGGCTACAGCTACAGCTTCACCCCGCGCAGTGTTCCCGGAGCCAAGAATCCGCCCCAGCTGGGCAAGCTTTGCCACGGCGTGAACCTGAGCAACATGAGCGACGAGGAAATCTGGAAACGCGGTATTGACTTGAGTTACGTGATAGACGCTTACCGGAATCTGAACATGGACGACCACTTCTTCCGTTCCTTCTTCGAACTGTTGATAGGCACCGACTACGTGCGCAAAATGATAAAGGAAGGGAAGAGCGCCGAAGAAATCAAGGCAAGATGGAAAGACGACGTAGAGAAATTCAAGGTACAGCGCAAGCCCTACCTGCTCTACGAAGAATAAAGGGATGTACGATTTGACGATTTACGATTTACGATTAAAAAATGAACGTGAATTGGAAGAGAACGTCAGAGCGTACATAGGATAATCAAAGTCGTACATATCATCAAAAGAAGTAATTTCAATCGTAAATCGTAAATCATAAAATCGTAAATAACCTCATGACTCCACTTTCCGTAATCATTACCATCGCTGCCTACTTCGTGATATTGTTCACGGTATCTTATATTGCAGGAAGAAAGGCTGACAACGCAGGATTCTTTGTCGGTAACCGTAAGTCATCCTGGTATGTCGTGGCGTTCGCCATGGTCGGTTCCGCCATTTCAGGTGTGACCTATGTATCCGTACCCGGCATGGTTGCCGCCAGCAGCTTCGGCTATCTGCAAATGGTGTTGGGCTTCATTGCCGGACAGCTCATCATAGCCTATCTGCTGGTACCGCTATTCTACAAAATGAACCTGGTATCCATCTACGAATATCTGGAGAACCGTTTCGGCATGTCTTCCTACCGCACGGGTGCCTGGTTCTTCTTCATCTCCAAAATGCTCGGTGCCGCTGTCCGTCTGTTCCTCGTATGCCTGACGTTGCAACTGCTGGTATTCGAACCTTTCGGACTGCCTTTCCTACTGAACGTGGCCATCACCGTGGCACTGGTCTGGTTGTACACTTTCCAGGGTGGCGTAAAGTCTCTTATCTGGACAGACTCTCTGAAGACATTCTGCTTGGTGGTGTCGGTCGTACTCTGCATCTGGTATATCGCTTCCGACCTCAATCTGTCATTTACCGGTATGGTAAGCACCATTGCCGACAGTGACATGTCCCGCATCTTCTTCTTCGACGATGTGAACAGCAAGCAGTACTTCTTCAAGCAGTTCCTCGCCGGTGCCTTCACCATGATTGCCATGACCGGGCTGGATCAGGACATGATGCAGCGCAACCTGAGCTGCAAGAACTTCAAGGACTCACAGAAGAACATGATTACCAGTGTCATTTCGCAGTTCTTCGTCATCCTGCTTTTCCTGATGCTGGGCGTGCTGCTCTACATCTTTGCCGCCAACCAGCAGATTGCGGTGGAGAAGAGTGACGAACTGTTCCCGCTGATTGCCACCGGCAACTATTTCCCTGCCATTGTGGGCATACTGTTCATCATCGGCCTGATTTCTTCTGCCTATTCAGCCGCAGGCTCGGCACTCACCGCGCTGACCACTTCCTTCACCGTAGACATTCTGGGAACGAAAGGCAAGTCGGAAGAGACGGTTGTGAAGATGCGCAAGAAAGTGCACATCGGCATGGCGGTTGTCATGGGAATCACCATTTTCGTATTCAATCTTCTCAACAACACCAGTGTCATCGACGCTGTATATATTCTGGCAAGCTATACCTACGGTCCTATCCTGGGTCTGTTTGCTTTCGGCATTTTCATGAAACAACAAGTGCGTGACAAGTACATCCCGTTAGTTGCCATCGCCTCCCCGGTTCTCTGCTTCATTCTGCAGAAGAATTCCGAAGCCTGGTTCGGAGGTTATCAATTCAGCTACGAATTGCTGATTTTCAATGCACTGTTCACTTTCATCGGTCTCTGTCTATTGATTAAGAAAGATAAAAAGAACAATTAACTTAATACATCATCTATGAATGTAAGACGTCAGTTTTTACTTAGTCTGCTTGCCGCCTCCCTCTTCCCCCACGCGGGAGGCGCGCAAGGACTTCCGACGGATGTCCGTCAGGCAATCGGGAAATTCCTGGATACCACCGCACGAAAAGAAGTTTCCGTAGGACGTATCAGCATCGACTCAGTGGCTGTGGAAGGAAATACACTGCAACTGTTTGCCAACATGAACTGTGCCTATATTCCTTTCCGTGAGGACAATGTGGCCGAAATCTACCAAGGCGTAAGCGCCCTGCTGCCGGCGGAGTTTGCCAAATACAAGCTGCAAATCCGTACCAACAAGCGCAGTATCGAAGAACTGGTTCCCCAAGCCCTGCGCAGTAAAAAAGACAAAAAGACGAAGACATTCAGCCCCGTCGCTTCCAAGCCTCTGGTTACCGAAGTTTCCTCCCCCTACACCCCCACCAACGGCTTGTATAACCGGCATATCGCCCTATGGCAAAGCCACGGCTGGTACTACGAATCAAAACTCGACCGCTGGGAATGGCAGCGTGCGCGTATCTTCCAGACAGTGGAAGACCTCTACACCCAGAGCTACGTATTGCCCTTCCTCGTACCGATGTTGGAAAATGCCGGTGCCAATGTGCTGCTTCCCCGCGAACGCGATTGCCAGACGGCAGAAGTCATCGTAGACAATGACGGTTGCCTGACCGGTCGTTCCGTCTATACAGAAAATTCCGGTGACAAGCTCTGGAGTCAGGGAGAAGGACAAGGCTTCGCCCACCTGCGCCCCCAATACATAGACTTTGAGAATCCTTTCAAGGAAGGCACCTACCGCGCCATAGAAACCATCAAGAAAGGAAACGCAAGCACCGCCGAATGGATTCCCGAAATCCCTTCGACCGGACAATACGCCGTATACGTCTCTTACCAAACCTTGCCAAACAGCGCGGACGATGCCCTTTACACCGTCTATCACAAAGGCGGCACCACGCAGTTCAAGGTAAACCAGCAAATGGGAGGCGGCACCTGGATTTACCTCGGCACCTTCGGCTTCAATGCCGGCCGGAACAATGAATGCAAAGTCGTTCTGAACAACCTTTCCTCCAAAGTAGGAAGAATCATCACTGCCGACGCCGTGAAGATAGGCGGCGGCATGGGGAACATAGCCCGGGGAGAAGTCAGCGGTTATCCCCGTTTCTGCGAAGCCGCCCGCTACTGGCTGCAATGGGCAGGCATACCGGACAGTGTATATTCAGAAAGCAACGGCAAGAATGACTATACCGACGACTATAAATGCCGTGGTATCTGGGTGAACTACCTTTCCGGAGGCTCTGCCGTGAACCCGACGGAAAAAGGGCTGAACATCCCTGTCAACATGGCCTTTGCCTTCCACTCCGATGCAGGAACTACACTGAACGATTCCATCATCGGGACACTCGGCATCTACTATACCAACGCCTACAATGAGAAATTCGCCAACGGAGCATCCCGCTACTTGAGCCACGACCTGACAGACTTGATTCAGTCCAACATCGTGCGTGACGTGCGTACCCTCTACGAACCCCAATGGACACGCCGGGGCAAATGGAACCAATCCTACTATGAGGCCCGTGTACCCCGCGTACCTACCATGCTACTCGAACTACTTTCCCATCAAAACTTTGCAGACATGCGCTACGGACTGGACCCGCGTTTCCGTTTCACCGTAAGCCGCGCCATCTACAAAGGTATGCTTCAGTTCCTCTGCTCACAATACAACATGGATTATGTAGTGCAACCGTTACCGGTAGACCACATGGCCTTGCGCATGACCAGCGAGAACGAAGTGGAACTGACCTGGCAACCCGTAGCGGATGCGTTGGAACCAACTGCCGTAGCAGAGAAATACATTGTTTATACCCGTATCGGCGACGGGGATTTCGACAACGGAGTATTGGTGGACGGCAACAGTTACCGAACCACGCTCCCCGCCGGCATGGTATGCAGTTACAAGGTAACCGCTGTCAACAAGGGCGGCGAGAGTTTTCCTTCCGAAATTCTTTCCACCGGACGGGCGTTCAATTCCAAAGGTACCGTATTGGTGATAAACGGATTCGACCGTATCAGTGCCCCTGCCGACTTTACGGCCCCCGCCCCCGCCGACACCCTCCTTGCCGGATTTCTGGATGAGCAGGACCACGGGGTCCCCTATATCCGGGACATCAGCTACATTGGCAAGATGAAGGAATACCGCCGTTCCATTCCCTGGATGGACGACGATGCCTCCGGTTTTGGCGACAGCTATGGGAATTACGAGACCCAAGTCATCGCAGGAAATACGTTCGATTATCCTGCCATACATGGTGCCGCTATCCTGAAAGCGGGATATTCATTTGTATCGTGTAGTAACGAAAGCCTCTCCCCCAACCCCTCCCCCGTAGGAAGGGGAGATAAAAATACTTCGGTAGATATGAAAGAGTATAGGTATGTGGACTTGATACTTGGGAAGCAATGCCAGACCAAGATGGGACGGGGAGGCGTAAAACCGTTGGAGTTCAAGACTTTCAGCAAACCGATGCAGGAGGCTATTGTGGCTTATTGTAAGCAAGGTGGAAATATCTTTGTTTCGGGCGCTTTTGTAGGAACGGATTTATGGGACAACCGCCTTGCAACTGCCGACGAAGCCGACAAGAGATTTGCGATGGAAGTACTGAAATATAAGTGGCGTGTGGGACAAGCGGCTACAATGGGTAAGGTGAAAAGCGTAGCTTCTCCGTTCCCCGCCCTTTCAGGAAACTATACCTATCACAATGAGCTGAATGCCGATTCGTATGTGGTGGAATCACCGGACGCCATTGAACCGGCAACCAAAGATGCACACACCGTGATGCGGTATTCTGAAAACAACCTAAGTGCCGGTGTGGCTTACCAGGGCGACTACAAGACTTTTGTATTGGGATTCCCTTTTGAATCCATACGTACTGATTCTGAAAGAGAGGCACTCATGAATGCTGTACTGACATTCTTCAACGACAACAAGTAATATCAACCAATCATCATCTATGAACAGAAGACTGTTAATAATCGTCCTGATGGCTTGCCTGCTCCCCCTGGGGATGCAGGCACAGCAAGGAACATTCCGTTTTGCCCAACTGACAGACATTCATCTGACCCCGAACAATCCGAATCCCACAGAGGACCTGCTGCGTTCCGTGGCACAGATTAATGCCACCGACAGTATCGACTTTGTCCTGGTGACGGGCGACCTGACCGAAGAAGGCGATCGTACTACCATGGAAAAAGTGAAATCGTGCCTTGACTTGCTGAAGGTCCCCTACCACGTAGTCCTAGGCAACCATGAAACGAAATGGAGCGACTCCGGCTGTACCGCTTTCGGAGAAATCTTTGGCGGCGAACGCTTCGAGTTCGAGCATAAGGGATTCCTTTTCCTCGGCTTCAACTCCGGTCCGCTGATGCGTATGGCCTACGGGCATGTAGTGCCGCAAGATATCCGTTGGATGACGGAAGAAATGGATAAAAACGGCAAAGACAAACCGGTGATACTTGTCACCCACTACCCACTAATGGAAGGTGATGTGGACAATTGGTATGAGGTGACGGATGCCGTCCGCCCCTACAACGTGCGCTTGTTTATCGGCGGACACTACCACAGCAACCGGGATTTACGTTACGACGGCATTCCGGGCGTACTGATGCGCAGCAACCTGCGCGACAAAGAAAGGAAACCGGGTTACGGCATCTATGAAGTAACCGGGGATTCCATCCGGGTATACACGCAACGTATCGGCGAACCCAAGAAGCAGTGGACAGCATTCTCGCTGACCAAGCAGTATTACGACCGCAACGGAAAGGCAGAGAAATATCCCGACTTCTCGGTCAACAAGGAATATCCGCAAGTAAAGGAGCAATGGATGGTACAGACGGGCGCAGGCATTTACTGCTCTCCCGCCGTAGAAAAAGATAAAGTGTTCGTAGGAGACGATATGGGAAGGCTGACAGCCTACACCCTGAAAAACGGCAAAAAGCTATGGAGCTTTGAAGCCGGCAAGCGCATTGTCGGTACTCCGGCCGTAAGCGAGGGTATCGTTGTATTCGGGTCTGCCGACCGCCGCATCTACGGATTGAACGCCAAAGACGGCAGCCTGCTCTGGACGGTAGAAGCCGCCGAACCGGTGCTCGGAGCCGTGACCATCGCAGACGGTACCGCCTACATCGGTGCCAGTGATGCCACTTTCCGCGCCATAGACATCCATACGGGAAAAGTAATCTGGACCTACACCGGCGTAAAGGGCTACATCGAAACCAAGCCGTTGGTGACGGAAGACAAGGTCATCTTCGGCGCATGGGACAATACACTGTATGCCTTGAACAAGACTGACGGACGTGAGTTGTGGAAATGGACGGGCGGACTGACCCGCATGCACTTCTCTCCTGCCGCCGTATGGCCGGTAGCTGCCGACGGTAAAGTATTCATTACCGACCCGCAACGCGCCATGACCGCCATAGACATCCACACGGGCAATACCGTGTGGCGCACCTTTCAGTCTATGGTGCGCGAGACCATCGGACTTTCCGAAGACGGTGAACGTATCTACAGCAAAACAATGAATGACAGCATTGTCTGCTATGCAGCCCGGGAAGATGTTCCGCGGGAGTTGTGGGCAACCCATGTAGGCTTCGGTTACGAGCATGCCCCCTCCATGCAAGTAGAAAAAGAGGGGGTCATGTTTGGCAGTACCAAAGAAGGACTTATCTTCGCACTGGAAGGAAAAACAGGCAAAGTACTGTGGAAACATAAAATAGGAAATTCACTTATCAGTACCGTAGTTCCGTTGAACGGCCACGAAGTGCTGTTCACGGCAACCAGTGGAGAAACGGGACTTTTGAGAATTAAAAATTAAAAATTAAAAGATATATCATGAATAAAATCAGTTGCTTTCTTCCCTACGCAGGAAAAGAACAAGTAGAAAAAACAGTGAACAGCCTACAGGCGACAGGACTTATAGAAGAAATCCGGTTAATCACGACCGATACCACTCTGGAATCGCTCCCGGGCTGCGAAATATTGTTTGTTGACATGCCCTACAGCAGTGCAACCCTCAAAGCTATTGCTAATGCAGCCAAAGGAGAATACACATTGCTTTATACCAAAGAGACTACGCTCGAAATGGGTATGTTTGCACTGGAACGTATGATACACATCCTTGAAGATTCAAGCGCCGGTATGGTATATGCCGACCACTACCAAATAGCAGACGGCAAGCAGAGCAACGCTCCGGTAATCGACTACCAATTCGGTTCCTTGAGGGATGACTTCAACTTTGGCTCCCTGCTCCTTTTCAACACCGAAAAACTAAAGGAAGCCGCCGGACACATGAAGTCTGACTACAACTTCGCCGGACTTTACGACCTGCGCTTGAAATTGAGCCAACATTCAGACTTGGTACATATCAACGAATACTTATACAGCGAGGTGGAAAACGATACCCGCAAGAGCGGCGAAAAGATTTTCGACTATGTAGACCCCAAAAACCGTGACCGCCAGATTGAGATGGAGCAGGCATGTACCGAACATCTGAAAGAAATCGGGGGGTATCTGGCACCGGAGTTCAAGAAGATTGAGTTCTCTGCCGGTAACTTTGAGTATGAAGCTTCGGTCATCATTCCGGTGCGCAACCGTATCCGTACCATCCGCGATGCCATCAAGTCGGTACTGATGCAGAAGACAGACTTCAAATATAATCTTATCATCATCGACAACCACTCCACAGACGGCACAACGGAAGCCATCGACGAATTCAAGGACGACGAACGCCTCATCCATATCGTCCCCGAACGCAACGACCTCGGTATCGGCGGTTGCTGGAATGTAGGTGTACACCACCCCAAGTGTGGCAAGTTTGCCGTGCAGCTGGACAGCGACGACGTATACAAAGACGAAAACACACTCGCCATCATGGTACGTGCCTTCTACGAACAGAACTGCGCCATGGTGGTAGGCACCTATATGATGACGGACTTCAACATGAACATGATTGCTCCGGGCATCATCGACCACAAGGAATGGACTCCGGCAAACGGACGCAACAACGCCCTCCGCATCAACGGCCTGGGTGCCCCACGCGCCTTCTATACCCCGGTGCTGCGCGAAGTGAAAATACCCAATACCAGCTATGGCGAAGATTATGCACTAGGACTGAACTTCTCCCGTCAATACCAGATAGGACGTGTGTACGACGTGGTCTACCTCTGCCGCCGTTGGGACGACAATTCCGACGCCTCACTGGATATTGTAAAAATGAACGGACACAACCTCTACAAAGATCGTATCCGTACTTGGGAACTCCAAGCACGCATAGCAATGAACAAGAAAAAGTGATTGCACACCGTAAATCATCAAATAACAGACAAGCTCATGAATCAAACGATACACAATCTTCTAACCGGACAACTGGCATCCTGGGAGACGGCACGCAACAATTATGCTGCCCTCTCCGGTGTGCGGGTGAAAGAGCTGAATGTAAACGGCATACCCTATAAGGTACAGTTCAACCCGGCACGCATCGTTTCCTCCGGTGCCAAGGTGGATGCCAAGTCCATTCAGGAACGAAAATGCTTTCTGTGCCCGGCAAACCTGCCACCGGTACAGAAAGGTATCCCATTTGGCGGGCACTACCATATTCTGGTGAATCCGTTCCCCATTTTCCCTCGCCACCTGACGATACCGGAACTGGCGCATACTCCCCAACGCATCGCTTCCCGCTTCACCGATGTGCTGGAGCTGGCCGAGGCGCTGACGGAATATACCATTTTCTACAACGGTCCCCGATGTGGCGCCTCCGCCCCCGACCATGCTCATTTCCAAGCAGGAAACAAAGGATTCATGCCTATCGAAAAAGACTGGCGCGGACAAGTTGCCGGAAAGATAGCCGATTATGGAAAGGCTACGCTATGGTATCTCAATGACGCTCCCCGTGCCACACTTGTGATTGAATCCATCTCCAAAGAGGACGCGGCAGACTTGTTCGACATCATTTACCGCTCTCTGGACGTGAAACCCGAGGAAGACGAACCGATGATGAACGTACTGGTCCTATACGAGGCCGACCGTTGGGTGGTCTTTGTCTTCCCGCGCGAGAAGCACCGTCCCACCTGCTACACCGCCGAGGGAGAAGCCAACCTATTGAGCAGTCCGGCGTCCGTTGACTTGGGAGGTGTCTTTATCACCCCCGTAGAAAAGGATTTCCTAAAAATCACTGCGGAAGATGTGGCACAGATATTAAGTGAAGTATGCCTCTCTGCCACAGACTTCCACAAGGTACGGCAGCGTATCAGGGAAAAAATATGACTTCTGAAATCCTAAAACTCTAATTTTAAAGAAATACCATTATGAAAGAGCCCAAAGTACAAGTAGGCATTCTGTTTGAACCGCAGATAGAATTCGTTTTGCTGAACCCGTATCGCATAGACGGAACGGAAGTCAGCGGCAAGCAGGTAGTGACCTACGACGAAGGCAAGATTCTCTGGAATGGCCGCCAGTATGACGAACTGCTGTTCGAACCGCAACACGAGCAGACCGATGCCTTCGAACTATTGGACGTTACCATCGGCATCAATTTCCATTGGGAGCGCAAAGAAGACCAGTGTTTTCTGGGTGCCCTCAAAATCATCGTTGAGAATGGAAAGCTCACCGGCATCAACGTCATCCATGTAGAAGATTATCTGACCAGCGTCATCTCCTCCGAGATGAGTGCCACCGCTTCTCTGGAGCTGCTCAAGGCACACGCTGTCATCTCCCGAAGCTGGCTACTGGCACAAATACAAAAGAATAAGGAAATCACCGAAGCCCAAGCTAACTACTCGGCCTTTACGCAGACCGACGAAGAGCTGATTCGCTGGTACGACCGAGAAGACCACACACGTTTCGATGTATGCGCCGACGACCATTGTCAACGCTACCAGGGCATTACACGTGCCTCTACCGATATTGTGAAACAAGCCATCTCCGCTACCCGCGGCCAGGTACTGACATCTGATGGTAAGATTTGCGACGCCCGTTTCTCCAAATGCTGCGGCGGTGCTTTCGAGGAGTTCCAATACTGCTGGGAAGACATCAAATACCCCTATCTTGCCCAACAACGAGACAGCAAAACGCACGCCACACTGCCCGATTTGACGCAGGAAGTCGAAGCGGACCGCTGGATTCGTACCTCCCCCGAAGCATTCTGCAACACCACCGACAAGAAAATCCTCTCACAGGTACTCAATAACTATGACCAGGAGACTACGGACTTCTATCGCTGGAAAGTGGAATATACCCAGGAAGAGCTTTCAGCCCTCATTCTGAAACGTTCAGGCATTGACTACGGACAAATCATCGACCTTATCCCCATAGCCCGCGGAACCAGCGGACGCCTCTGGAAACTGAAGATTGTGGGAACCAAACGCACACTCACCATCGGCAAGGAACTGGAAATCCGCCGCACGCTCTCCACTTCACACCTCTACAGCTCTGCCTTCGTGGTAGACAAAGAGGAGTTGTCCGCCGAAGACATTCCCGGACGCTTCATCCTCACCGGTGCCGGTTGGGGGCATGGTGTGGGACTTTGCCAAATAGGTGCAGCCGTGATGGGCGAGCAAGGGTATAAGTATGATGCAATACTGCTGCACTACTATATAGGTGCCAGCATTGACAAGCTGTATGAATAATCGAATAGAACACAATAAATCAATATCATGAACCATACAAAAAACATATCGCCATGGGCATGGGTACCCACCTTGTACTTTGCACAAGGCATTCCATATTTTATCGTAAACAACATCTCCGTGATGATGTTTACTAAAATGGGCGTACCGAACGGAGAAATGGCCTTGTTCACAAGCCTGCTCTATCTGCCATGGACTATCAAACCCTTCTGGAGCCCGTTTGTCGACATCATCAAGACCAAAAGATGGTGGACCCTTTCCATGCAGATTCTGATGTCTGTGGCATTCATCCTGCTGACGCTGTCCATTCCACGGCCGGACGAGGCGACTATGGCGGCCGGAACAACCCCCATCAGCATGTTCAGCATCACGCTGATGCTGTTCATCATCACGGCTTTTGCCTCTGCCACACACGACATTGCCGCCGACGGCTTCTACATGCTGGCACTGAAACAGAGTGACCAGGCAGCCTTCGTTGGCATCCGAAGCACGTTTTACCGGCTCGCCTCTATCTTCGGACAAGGCGTGCTCGTAGCCATTGCCGGCGCCATCGAACTGAGAACCGAAAACATTCCGCTGTCATGGACCATCACGATGCTGGTTACAGCCGTTCTGTTCAGCCTGGTGACGTTCTATCACCTCTTTGCAGTCCCCAAACCCGCTTCGGACAAGTCTACACTGGCAGCCGATGCCGCCACTGCAGGAGCCATATTCAGAGAATTCGGACGAACATTCGCCACCTATTTCACCAAACCAGGTGCATTGCTGGCCATCGTGTTCATGTTGCTGTACCGCCTGCCTGAGGCATTCCTCATCAAAATGTGTATGCCCTTCCTGGTGGCCTCCAAAGAATCGGGAGGTCTGGAACTCTCGACTGCAGAAGTAGGTATCGTATACGGCACCATCGGAGTCATATTCCTCACCCTGGGCGGTATTCTGGGAGGATTATTCGCATCACGCATCGGATTGAAAAAATCCATCTGGTGGATGGCAGGATGTATGACTCTACCATGCCTGACGTTTGTCTATCTTGCCATTGCCCAGCCCGACAATCTGTTTGCCATCTCAACCTCCATCGCCATCGAGCAATTTGGCTACGGCTTTGGTTTCACGGCCTACATGCTCTACATGATGTACTTCTCCGAAGGCGAATTCAAGACCTCCCACTATGCCATCTGTACCGCATTCATGGCACTGAGCATGATGATTCCAGGGATGTTTGCGGGATACATTCAGGAGGCTATCGGATATATCGACTTCTTCTGGTTGGTGATGATATGCTGTTTCGCCACGGTTGTTGTCACCATTTTTGCAGACAGAAGAATAGACCCGGAATATGGGAAAAAGTGATTAATGTTTAATGATTAGCGATGAAAAAGATTATTATAATATCCTTGCTCTGCCTCCTCTGCGGAGGTGCGATGCAGGCACAGAAGATAAGAATAAAGACCGGCATCGAAGTACTGAAAGAACAGAATTTCCGATGCTTGGAAGGTAAACGTGTAGGGTTGATTACCAATCCGACGGGAGTGGACAACCGGATGAAGTCTACCATCGACATACTGCACGAGGCCCCGAACGTAAATCTTGTGGCACTCTATGGCCCCGAACACGGCGTACGCGGTGATGTGCACGCAGGCGACCATGTAACGGACATCAAAGACGCGACTACCGGACTGCCCGTATATTCGCTTTACGGAAAGACTCGCAAGGCCACACCGGATATGCTGAAAGACGTAGATGTATTGGTATATGACATCCAGGACATCGGTTGCCGTTCCTTTACCTACATCAGCACCATGGGACTGGCTATGGAAGCCGCTGCCGAAAACGGCAAGGAATTCATCGTGCTGGACCGGCCCAATCCTGTAGGCGGATTGAAAATTGAGGGTAACTTAGTTGAAGATGATTGCATTTCTTTTGTAAGCCAGTTTAAAATTCCGTACCTTTACGCTCTCACTTGCGGTGAGCTGGCACTGATGCTCAATGGCGAGAAGATGTTGAAGGATGGGGAACAATGCAATCTCCACGTAGTGAAGATGAAAGGCTGGAAACGCAAGATGGATTATACCCAAACCGGACTGCAATGGGTTCCTTCCTCTCCACACATTCCACATCCACATTCTGCATTCTTCTATCCCGTCAGCGGAATCCTGGGAGAGCTGGGATATATGTCCATTGGTGTGGGGTATACCATTCCGTTCCAGATGTTTGCCGCACCGTGGGTGGAAGCAGAGAAGCTGGCCGGAAACCTGAACCGTCTGAACGTACCGGGGGTTATCTTCAGACCGATGTACCTGAAACCGTTCTACAGTGTAGGCAAAGGCGAGTTGCTGCAAGGTGTGCAAGTGCACATCATGGATTTCGGCAAAGCACCGTTGAGCGACCTGCAATTCCTGGTCATGCAGGAAGTCGCCGCCCTCTATCCGGACCGTGCCGTGTTTGACCATGCCGACAAGGGACGTTTCTCGATGTTCGACAAGGTAAGTGGTTCGCGGCAGATACGCGAACGCTTTTCGAAGCGGAACCGTTGGGAAGATATACGCGACTACTGGTATAAGGATGCCGAAGACTTTCGTAAGTTGTCGAAAAAGTATTATTTATATAAATAGTTTTACAGACGAACAAAGAGGAAAGATAGCAATCATACTGAGGGTATCCCCATCAGCCCTGTTTATAGCCTACTTTGAAGAGAAATGATACGATAGTAAAAAAACAGATATGAAAGAGCGCAGTTACATGGCTTTCCTGCAGGAAGCAAGCCAAATCATTCCGCAGGAAAGAATTTATACCGACGAACTTCGCCGGCTGGCTTGGGGTACGGATGCCGGTTTCTACCGCCTAATTCCTCAGATTGTAATCCGTTCAAAAGACGAGGACGAAGTTTCACAACTGTTGAAACTGGCTAGCCGCCACGAGTTACCAGTCACCTTCCGAGCGGCAGGAACCAGTTTGTCGGGACAAGCCATTAGTGACTCCATCCTCATCGTAGCCGGCAAGAATTGGGAAAAATACAGCATATCTGCCGACCATGAACAGATAACCCTCCAACCGGGCATCATCGGACAACGTGTGAACGAATTGCTGGCCCCCTACGGCCGCAAGTTTGCACCGGATCCCGCCTCGGTAAAAAGCGCCATGGTGGGCGGTATAGTCATGAACAATGCTTCCGGCATGAATTGCGGCACGCATGCCAACAGCGACAAAGTGCTTGTTTCCGCTCGCATCGTCCTAATGGACGGTACCCTGCTGGATACCGGAAATCCCGCCAGCCGCGCCTCCTTCGAAGTGACCCACCGCAACTTTATCCGCCGCATCTGCGCACTGCGTGACGAAATACGTACCAACGAAAAATTGGCTGAACGCATCCGTTACAAATATTCCATCAAAAACGTAACTGGGCTCAATCTGCTGCCTTTTGTCCGTTTTGATGACCCGTTCGAAATCATCGCCCACCTCATGGTAGGTTCCGAAGGTACATTGGCATTCCTTTCGGAAGTGACGATGAAGACCGAATATGACTATCCCTACAAAGCCTGTGCTATGCTCTACTTCAAGACCATAAAAGAAGCGAGCCGCGCTGTGGTAGCCATGAAGAAGCTGGTCGGCAAAACCGGTGAATGGACAGTAAAAGGGGCTGAAATGCTGGACTACAAGAGCCTTTCTTCCGTCAACGACCCCATATTCCTGAAATACAAAGGTGAAGTTGCCTCCTCCACCCTCCCCGACGTAGAGCCGGGCGACGAAACCGGGCTAACCGCAGTGCTAACTGAAACCAAAGCCCGTACCCCCGAAGAACTCCGACAAAACATATCCACCATCGAAACATGCCTGCAAGCCTTCACAACTTATATTCCGGTACGCTTCACTGACCGTCCGGAGGAATATTCCAAATTCTGGGCCATCCGTTCCGGCATCTTCCCCTCTGTAGGAGGTACCCGCCAGCCGGGAACCACTTGCCTCATCGAAGACATCGCCTTCCACATTGAAGACCTTCCGGAGGCAACGGCAGAACTGCAACAGCTCATAGCCCGCCACGGATATAATGACGCCTGCATCTACGGCCATGCTCTCGAAGGCAACTACCACTTCATCATCAACCAATCCTTCAGTACCCAAGCAGAAGTGAAACGTTACGAAGATTTGATGAATGACATCAAGAACTTGGTAGTAGATAAATATGACGGTTCCCTGAAAGCCGAGCATGGTACGGGCCGGAATATGGCTCCCTTTGTCCGCCATGAATGGGGAGATGACGCCTACAAAGCCATGAAAGCCGTCAAAGAGCTGTTTGACCCACAAGGATTGCTAAACCCCGGTGTCATATTCAATGATGACCCGCAATGCCATATCAAGAACTTCAAGCCGCTGCCTTTATTAATGGAAAATGGAAAAGGAACAATTGACAATGACGCTGTACCCCATTCTCAATTATCAACTGTCTATTCTCAATTAAACAAGTGTATCGAGTGCGGTTTCTGCGAAGTCAACTGTCTCTCCTGCGGCTTTACCCTTTCCTCGCGCCAGCGCATCGTGTTGCAGCGCGAAATATCCCGGTTGAAACAAAGTGGTGAGGACCCGACACGCCTTGCACTGCTCGAAAAGCAATACCGCTATCCCGGCAACCAGACTTGTGCCGGAGACGGTCTCTGCTCCATGTCGTGTCCGATGGGTATCAATACGGGTGACCTTACCCATATAATCCGCCAGGAAGCATTGCCCAAAGGCAGTCTGGGATACAAAACCGGAGACTTTGTCGCCAATCATTTCGCTGGTGTCAAGAGTACACTGCGTCCCGTATTGTCCTTAGCCAACTTCGGACATTCACTATTAGGGACAAAGGCGATGAGCAATATTACCAAAGGCTTGCACAATGCATTAGGCATACCTCTATGGACGCCGGCTATGCCAAAACCCCTCCGTCCTTATAATAAAGCAAAAGTAACTACTCCCCCTCCCTACGGAAAAGGGGGCAAGGAAAGAGAGGCCGTAGTTTATTTCCCCAGCTGCATCAACCAGACTATGGGTCTGGCCAAGAAGTCTCCCGTAGAGCAGCCATTGGTAAACAAAATGGTGTCTTTGTTACAAAAAGCCGATTACGAAATCATCTTCCCGAAAGACATGGACAAACTTTGCTGTGGCACCATTTGGGAAAGTAAAGGGATGCTGGACATTGCCGACCGCAAGACAGCCGAACTGGAGGCCGCACTTTGGGAAGCCAGCGAACAAGGCAAATACCCCGTCCTCTGTGACCAAAGCCCTTGTCTGCACCGCATGCGCGAGTGCATCAAGAAGATGAAACTATATGAACCTGCGGAATTCATCTATACATTCTTACGTGACAAGCTGATTTTCACACCCATCAACCGCCCCGTAGCAGTCCACATCACCTGCTCCATGCGGAAAATGGGACTGGCAGATACCATTATAGCCCTTGCACGTCTCTGCTCCAGTAAAGTCATCGTACCGGAAGAAGTAGGTTGCTGCGGTTTTGCCGGAGACCGGGGATTCACCTATCCTGAGCTGAACTCGTACGCCCTACGCAAACTCCGACCGCAAATAGAAGCATCCGGAGTGAGTATAGGCTACTCCAACAGCCGCACTTGTGAAATCGGATTGACAACAAACTCAGGTATCCCCTACGTATCCATCGCTTATCTGGTAGACGAATGTACAAAGGCGGCTGATAATTAGGATTGATAACTTAACACACAAATATTACAATGAACAGTACAAAAGTAAGCAAACGCATCCTTGCACTCGACATTCTTCGTGGTGTCACCATCGCAGGTATGATTATGGTAAACAACCCCGGTTCGTGGGGACATATCTATGCCCCCTTGCGACATGCAGAATGGAACGGCCTGACTCCCACCGACCTCGTCTTTCCTTTCTTTATGTTTATCATGGGAATTTCTACGTACATTTCCCTGAAGAAATACAACTTCGAGTTCAGCCACACCACCGGCATGAAGATACTGAAACGTACCATCGTCATTTTCCTCATAGGCATGGCCATCGGCTGGTTCTCGCGTTTCTGTTATTACTGGGCTTCCGCTCCGGACGACCTCAGTTTCGGAGAGAAACTATGGGCTTCCGTCTGGACATTCGACCGTATCCGTATCCTGGGTGTCATGCAACGGCTGGCCCTTTGCTACGGTGCAGCCTCCATCATTGCACTAACCATGAAGCATAAACATATACCTTATCTGATCGCCAGCCTATTGATAGGTTACTTCATACTGTTGATGTGTGGTAACGGTTTTGCCTATAATGAAACAAACATTCTTTCCGTGGTAGACCGTGCTATCCTAACCCCTGCACACATGTACAAGGATAACGGCATAGATCCCGAAGGTTTGTTAAGTACTATCCCTGCCATTGCACACGTGTTGCTGGGATTCTGTGTAGGACGGCTGATGCTGGACGGCAACAAGTCAGAAAACCGTGCCTCATTTCTCAATTCGCAGCTTATCACACTGTTTCTAGTAGGTGTTATCCTTACTTTCTCCGGTTTCCTGCTAAACTACGGTTGTCCTATCAATAAGAAAATATGGTCTCCTACCTACGTACTCGTCACTTGCGGACTGGCATCCAGTTTTCTGGCATTGCTTATCTGGATTATTGATGTGAAAGGCTATAAGAAGTGGAGCATGTTTTTCGAGGCATTCGGTGTGAATCCGCTGTTCATGTATGTATTGGGCGGCGTACTTAGCATACTTTTCGGTAGCATCAGCTTCCCGTGGGGAGACGGCAGCATCAGTATACACGGATTCTTATATAATATAGTCCTCATGCCCGTTTTCGGTGAAACCGCCGGTTCCCTTGCCTTTGCCTTGCTGTTTATCGCCATTAACTGGTGTATCGGCTACCAGTTGTACAAACGAAAAATATATATCAAGATATAAGAATAAAGATGAAGGATTAGGGATTAATGTTTAATGATATCACCTTTATTATATGCAATACCCTAATCCTTAATCCATCATCCCTAATCCTTAATCCTTAAAAACTATTTTATATGATTTTAATAGCAGACAGTGGCTCTACAAAAACCGATTGGTGTGTTGTAGAGAATGGAGTACTTATCCAACAGATATTCACGAAGGGTACAAACCCTTTCTTTCAGTCGGAAGAGGAAATCAGTAATGAAATAGCAACAGCTCTATTACCTCAGCTGAAAACAAGTGAACTAGATGCCGTATACTTTTATGGTGCAGGATGCGGATTTCCCGACAAGATAAGTATGGTGCACCGTGCCATTACCAAACACCTCAATGTGAAAAATGAAGTGGAAGTCAATACCGATATGCTGGCTGCCGCACGTGGCCTCTGCGGACATGACTCAGGCATTGCCTGCATCATGGGAACCGGTTCCAACTCATGTTATTATGACGGGAAAAGCATTGTCACCAATGTATCTCCTCTCGGATTCATCTTGGGAGACGAAGGCAGCGGAGCCTGCTTAGGCAAACTACTAGTAGGCGATATCTTGAAAAATCAGATGACACCTGAACTTAAAGAAAAATTCCTCAAACAGTTCGACCTGACACCTGCTGATATCATCGACCGTGTCTACCGTAAACCTTTCCCCAACCGTTTCCTGGCAAGCTTGTCACCGTTTCTTGCACAGAATCTGGGTGAACCTTGTGTACGCGCTCTGGTACTGAACAGCTTTAAGGCATTCCTTAAACGCAACGTCATGCAATATGAAGACTATCAGCATCAAAAAGTACATTTCATCGGTTCAGTAGCCTTCTATTACAAGGAAGTTCTGGCAGAAGCTGCCAAAGAAATGGGTATCCAACTGGGTGCAATCATCAAGAGCCCCATGGAAGGACTCATCAAATATCACAACTGAAAGTGACAAATCGTAAATAGTAAATCGTCAAATAGTAAATAGCCTTATGTTCGTAAAAATCTCAGAGCAACCATCGCTCTACAATGACTTGGAAAAGAAATCAGTCCGTGAAATTCTGGAAGACATCAATACCGAAGACCAGAAAGTGGCGCTTGCCGTACAGAGGGCAATCCCTCAAATAGAAAAGTTGGTAACCCAGATTGTGCCCCGCATGAAACAAGGCGGACGCATCTTCTACATGGGTGCGGGTACCAGTGGACGTCTGGGCGTACTCGACGCTTCGGAAATTCCACCGACTTTCGGTATGCCCCCCACGCTGGTTATCGGCTTGATTGCCGGTGGTGACACTGCATTGAGAAATCCGGTAGAGAATGCCGAAGATGACATTCACCGCGGTTGGGAAGAACTGACGGAACGCAATATTACAGATAAGGATACGGTCATCGGTATTGCTGCATCCGGTACCACCCCCTACGTGATTGGTGCCATGCACGAGGCACGCGAACACGGCATACTGACCGGCTGTATCACCAGCAACCCGGACTCTCCAATGGCAGCAGAGGCAGATGTAGCCATCGAAATGATTGTAGGGCCTGAATATGTGACGGGAAGCTCACGCATGAAATCGGGAACAGGACAGAAAATGATACTGAATATGATTACTACTTCCGTCATGATACAGTTGGGACGCGTGAAAGGCAACAAAATGGTGAATATGCAGCTCAGTAACAAAAAGCTTGTGGACCGTGGTACCCGTATGATTGTAGAGGAACTCGGACTGGACTATGGCAAAGCCAAGGCACTGCTGTTGATGCACGGCTCGGTGAAGAAGGCAGTGGATGCGTACAGAGCCCCTCGTGCCACTAAAGAGGAAGAAGAATAGTTTCAAGAACAATTAACCCGATTAATTATCCCCTTCCCCTTTCAAGAATGTGTCAAAACCCCTTTCATAGGGGGGGCGGGGCAAATCTTTTTATTATGAAAGCAATCTGTTTTTTTCTTTTTTCTCTTTGTCTGCAAGTTGCCACTGCGCAGCCTTTGCAGCGTGTAGCTCCTGAACAGGTGGGAATGGACTCCCGCAAACTGATGTATGCCGATGAAGCGATTGAAACGGCTATCGCCAACAAGGATATTCCCGGCGCCGTACTTGCCGTAGTGCGCAATGGGAAAATGGCATACTTGAAAGCCTATGGTAACAAGCGCATCTACCCCAGTGTAGAGCCAATGACTACCAATACCATCTTTGATATGGCATCATGCAGCAAATCCATGTCGACTGCCGTATGTACAATGATACTGGCAGAACACGGCAAGCTCCGCATGCTGGACCCCGTCAGCCTCTACATACCCAATTTTAAGAATTGGGAGAGTGCAGACGGCAAAGAGAAGAAGGTAATCCGCATTGCCGACCTGATGACACATACTTCCGGACTGCCCCCATACGCACCGGTAGGCGAACTTGAAAAGCAATACGGTTCCCCCAATCCGGATGGTCTTATGGAATACATCGCTACTTGCAAACGTGACTTCAAGCCACAGACAGATTTCCAATACAGTTGCCTCAACTTCATCACCCTGCAGCATATCATCGAGACAATAAGCGGCCAAAGTCTGCGTGATTTTGCCTGTGAAAACATATTTGATGTACTCGGCATGGAGCATACCGACTATCTGCCCTGCCAACGTGACAAGAATGGCAAATGGATAAATACAACAGATGCAAACTGGGCAGGTATCACCGAAGGAAACTGGCACAATGCCATCGCGCCAACCGAAAAACAACCTGACGGGCAAGTCCTCTGCGGACAAGTACACGACCCGCTGGCCCGTATCATGAACGGAGGCATCAGCGGCAACGCCGGAGTATTCTCCTGTGCCGAAGATATTGCCGTGCTCTGCGCAGCCCTGCAGAACGGAGGCGAATGGAACGGCCGCCGTATCCTGAGCCCGCTGGGTGTAAAAAACATGCGTACCGTGCCACGCGCCACAGCCAGTCTGGGACGTACTCTCGGCTGGGACTGCTTTACAGCATACGCCTCTAACAACGGGGACTTATTCGGCCCGAACACCTATAGCCATACCGGATATACGGGTACTTCCATCGTTATTGACCCAGACAATGACACTTCTGTCATACTGCTTATCAATGCCGTGCATCCGGAAGACGGGCATAGCGTGGTTCGTCTGCGTTCATTGGTTGCCAACGCTGTAGCCGCTTCCATCTGTCCCGTTCCGCACATCTATACAGACCATTACTACAAACGCTTCCTACAGTTTATGGATGAGCCTGCCATTACAAGCAAAGACATCGTCATGCTTGGCAACAGCCTGACTGAAGGCGGTGGTGACTGGTCGGCACGCCTCGGCAAGAAGAACGTACGCAACCGTGGCATTATCGGTGACGAAGTGATGGGTATCTACGACCGTCTGCACCAGATACTCCCCGGACATCCCGCCAAGCTGTTCCTACTTATCGGAGTCAACGATATTTCCCACAATTTGACGTCGGACAGCATTGTAAGTATGATTCGTACAACCGTGGAACGTATTCAGAAAGAATCTCCCGATACGAAACTATACTTGCAAAGCCTGCTTCCTTTCAATGAAAGTTTCGGCCGGTACAAAAGCCTGACTGGGAAAACCGATATAATCCCCGAAGTCAACCTTCGTTTGGAAGCACTTGCCAAAGAAAAAAACATCGCTTATATCAACCTCTTCCCCTTGTTTACAGAGAAGGGAACGAATGTACTGCGCAGCGAACTAACCAACGACGGGTTGCATTTGAATGAGGATGGATACAAGATTTGGGTAAAGGCCATCAAGAAGAAAATATAGACTCCTCTATTATAAATAATAAAAAAGTGGTGAAGAAAAATCTTCACCACTTTTTTATTATTTATACCGGTTATTCTACGATGCGCTCCAGCAACAAATCGAACGTCAATGCGGTATATCCAGGGATTGTTCCATCACTATTACCACTGGATCCATAGGCGCTCTGCCAAGGTATATAAAGCATCCAACGCTCGCCTACCCGCATTAACTGCAAGGCTGCTGTCCATCCGGGAATTACATTTGCAACACCAAAAGTGGTTGGGGAATCAAAAGCTGTCGGTGCTTTCAACGAATTCAATGGAATATTAGTATCCAAAGCACTATACCCATCAAAATTTCCGTCAATTTGATCACCGACAATTAAAGTTCCGTAATAAAAAGCACTGACAGTAGAATGGTATCCCATATATAACGGACGTTCCCCTGTTTCATTCTTCACAAGCTTCTTGCAATATACATACTGGGCACCTTCGGTAGTGCTGGCAGTCGTCTGTATGGCATACAGTTTCCCGAGTTCCATAGCATCAGCCTGCTCTGCTGTGGCAACATAGTTCTCGCCAGTCAGCCTTTTTATCGAGTCAGCAAATGCCTCATTGCGTTCTCTCCAGTTATCATACTTCCCAGCCTCCTCCACTTCTTCACAAGAAATAAAAGCACCCACCAGCAACAGCAGGAAAGGCAAAAACAAAAGGGACTTTTTCATTTACTATTTTACTATTTTACTATTTACTATTTCAGTTTGTTCACGCATCAGTCTATTCCGTAACCGGTTTATTGCAACGTTTTCAGCAGTGATGTAATGCTTACACGGTCTGCAATGATATTGTTCAGTTCGGAGATAGCCACACGTTCTTGCTTCATGGTGTCACGGTTACGCAAGGTCACGCAATTGTCCTCCAATGTCTGGTGGTCCACAGTTACACAGTACGGAGTACCGATGGCATCCTGACGGCGGTAACGCTTGCCGATGGAGTCTTTCTCGTCATACTGGCAATGGAAGTGGAACTTCAAGTTGTCAATGATTTCGCGTGCCTTTTCGGGCAGTCCGTCTTTCTTTACCAACGGCATCACAGCCAGCTTCACCGGAGCCAGAGCAGCGGGAAGTTTCAATACTACGCGCGTTTCACCGTTCTCCAGCTTCTCTTCACAGTAGGAAGCAGACATGATGCTGAGGAACATACGGTCTACGCCTATCGAGGTTTCGATGACATACGGAGTATAGCTTTCGTTGGTTTCAGGGTCGAAATACTTGATGTTCTTACCGGAGAATTTCTCATGCTGGGACAAGTCAAAATTAGTACGGCTGTGAATACCTTCCACTTCCTTAAAACCGAAAGGCATCAGGAACTCGATGTCTGTAGCAGCATTGGCGTAGTGTGCCAGTTTGTCGTGGTCGTGGAAACGGTAATGGTCGTCGCCAAAGCCCAGCGCCTTGTGCCATTTCAGACGAGTAGCCTTCCAGGTCTTGAACCAGTCAAGCTCCGTACCCGGCTTCACGAAGAACTGCATTTCCATCTGCTCGAACTCGCGCATGCGGAAGATGAACTGGCGGGCTACGATTTCGTTACGGAAAGCCTTACCAATCTGGGCGATACCGAAAGGAATCTTCATGCGACCGGTTTTCTGTACATTCAGGTAATTTACGAAGATACCTTGTGCCGTTTCCGGACGAAGGTATATCTTCATGGCACCATCGGCGGTAGAGCCCATTTCTGTTGAGAACATCAGATTGAACTGACGCACCTCTGTCCAGTTCTTTGTGCCACTGATAGGGCAAACGATTTCTTCGTCAAGGATAATCTGACGGAGTTCGTCCAGATTATTATCGTTCAAAGCCTTGGAAAAGCGTTCATGCAAGGCATCACGCTTGGCCTGGTGTTCCAACACACGCCCGTTGGTACTGCGGAACTGAGCCTCATCGAAAGCCTCACCAAAACGCTTGGCAGCTTTGGCCACTTCTTTGTTTATCTTGTCATCGTACTTAGCAAGCTGGTCCTCTATCAACACATCGGCACGATAACGTTTCTTGGAATCGCGGTTGTCAATCAAAGGGTCATTGAAAGCATCTACGTGTCCGCTGGCTTTCCAGATGGTGGGGTGCATAAAGATTGCTGAGTCGATACCGACAATATTTTCGTGCAGCAGTACCATACTCTGCCACCAGTATTGCTTGATGTTATTTTTTAGTTCCACACCCATCTGACCATAGTCATACACAGCTCCCAGTCCATCATAAATCTCGCTGGAAGGGAACACAAAACCATATTCCTTACAGTGTGATACGAGTTTCTTAAAAACGTCTTCTTGTGCCATTTTCTGTTGTATCTAAATTAATTTGAATCTTATTTTCAGCTAAAAAGCGCCACAAAGATAGGGATTTATATCGTAAGTAGGACACAGAGGGTATTAATTTATCTTATTCCACCTTTTGAACGGACGCACCGAAGCATAAAATTACAATTCCCTATTGGTAGGATACGAGCGTTTCTACACTTGAAAATAGATACAAGCAAAATACTTACCCTCATTACTTCCACCTACAAGAAGACATTAAATATTACATTTCACCCTTTCCAACCAGCCGATATGCTTCCCTGACTACTTCCTGCGGATAGCCGCACATCTCAATAATCCGGATGGCATTACGTTCCGTCACCGGTCCCGGCTTCAACTTATAATCAAAAGACAATGTATTGTCGGCAACACACTCACAAAAATGAAACAATTCATATTCGTCCTCAAGTAAGGAAGCCAGTTCGACATCGTGAGTGGAAGCAAACACAATACTGTTCTTGTACGCCAAAGCAGACAGCACAGCTTTGGCTATAGCTATCCGTTCCACCGTATTCGTTCCCTTGAACAACTCGTCCAGCAGGAAAAACCGCCAACACTCCTTTCCGGCTTCCAGCATCTCTCGAACAATTTGCACCTCCTGCAGAAAGAAACTTTTTCCTTCCATCAGACTATCCTCCAGATGGATAGCAGAATATAATGCAGCATCCATAGGAAAACGGAAACTGTGGGCAAAACAAGTATGGAGCACTTGTGCGGAAAACAGGTTAAGTCCAATGGCACGAATAAAAGTTGTCTTACCGGACATATTGGAACCGGTAACAAGGACAGATTTGCCACAGAGTGTAATGTCATTAGGGATACAACGTTCTATAAGCGGATGATAAAGCCCCTCTGCATGAAATGTTTCACCCTCACCGCAAGCTTCCGGTAAAACATAATAGGGCAGCCCATCCCGGAGCTCGGAAACAGAGCAAAGCACATCCACCAGTCCGAAATAGCGGAAAACCTCTTCAATCTGTTCCTGTCTACCCTGCAATAGAAAGAAAGCCTTGGAAACCGGAATAACTTCCCGCAGAAAAAACACATTCACTATCTCGGTGAAGAAATAAGCGAAAATGGCGATGTCGCTCTCCAGTCTGATACTGAAACGGAAAGTGGAAAGTTTCTTTCGCAACGGATGCAATGCCTGCAAAGTCTTTTGGATATCCCGATGCACGGATGCACACAACGGAATCTGTGCCAACTTCTCCGCTTGCCTGAGCAACTGCCATAACTGAGGAATGGAAAAGAAATAGCCCTGAATCCGAGCCTTGCTGTGATAGTGCAGTACCATGTTCACCAATACCGATGTGCACAAAATCCCCAGAACATAAAGCGAAGACGTAATGTAAACCATTCCCAACAAAACAAAAGGCACGAATTGCAAGATAGTCAGCAAACGGTAAAAGCGGCGGGAATACACGGGATGGGAAATGGAGAACAACGATGCAATGGTATAAGCATCCGGCGTATCCAGCTTCCGCAACTCCGACCGGATTCCTGCACGCAACTCCTTGTCGGCAGAAAGCTTGCGAATCACCTCCTCTTGTTCCGAAATCTCCGAAAGACGGTTGTAATGCAACACGTCGTAAAGGTACTGTCGGCCCACACAAGAAGAAGTACGGTCAGCCCATTCGAAAAAATCATCCAGATTGAGGTCGTCCCAGGTTTTCTGTGACACCAAATGTTTTATCTCCCTCGCCGACCGGTACTCGTGGTATAGCGATATATCCGAAAATGACTGTCCCATCAAAGAATTATTTGGAATGATGCACAAAAATAATGAAAAGATTGCATTCTATCTAATTTCCTTGCTGCTTTCCCTATATTATGTTTACTTTGCGGATACAAACACTTTTCATTACTTCACCATTAAAATTATAACAAGATGAAACACATTTTTTTCACATTGACACTGTTTTTACTGGCCTTGCTGTCACCATCATGCGGAAACAAAAAAGTAGCATATCAGAATCCCCTGCCCATGGCCTTCGGAGACCCATTCCTACTGAAAGCTTCCGACGGCAAATACTATATGTACGGAACGGGCGGAGTATCGAACGGTTTTAAAGTATACTCCTCCGATGACCTGGTGACATGGACAGACGAGGGTCCCATCTATCAAGGCGGCACCTCCGACTCATGGGCCACCGACTGTTTCTGGGCACCCGAAGTGTATGAACGGAACGGCAAATACTACCTATGGTTCAGCGCCAACTGGAAAGAAAATCCCACTAAAGAGCAAGAGAACTTCCGTATCGGTGTAGCCGTAGCCGATAAGCCTACGGGTCCTTTCAAAGACCTGTTCAACCAACCGGTATTCGACCCCGGCTATCCTATCATCGACGCAAACATACTCTTTGACGATGCTACCGGAAAGACCTACCTCTACTACTCCCGCTGCTGCTACAAACATGCCGTTGAAAGCGAAGTTTCAGCATGGGCTAAAGAAAAGGGCTGGTTTGACGAGATTGAGGAAAGTTGGATTTACGGCGTGGAACTGAAACCAGATTTCTCCGGTATCATCGGAGAACCGGTAGCACTGCTTTGCCCACCCCAGACAATGGACGACCCTCAAGCGGAATGGGAAAACCGCTCGGTGACTTCACATGAAGTCAACAGACGCTGGACAGAAGGCTCGTATATCGTGAAGCACAAAAATCTCTATTATATGCTGTACTCTGCAAACTTTTTCGGAGGAAAAAATTACGCGGTGGGTTATGCTACCTCCCAGAACCCCTTAGGACCATTCACAAAAGCTGCCAACAATCCGGTGCTACAAACGAACACAGAGCAAGGCGGCATCGTGACCGGAACCGGGCATTGTATGCTCATTGATATTCACAACCGACTCTATTGCGTTTATCATGGACGCACCGAAACCACTGGTGATGAACGAATGGTATTCATTGACCCGGCAGAAATCCAACCGGATGGAAAACTGGTGGTCCACGGACCGAATACCGGCTCACAGCAAATTGAGCATTGAATGTAGCCAAGCAAACACCGGCGCGTTGAGGCATACAGTTAAAAAACTATCGTACCGGTTTCCTATAATAGAATTAAATTAGTATTTTTGCCTGCAACTGAAAAATCAGTAATATCATAGAATAGACAATTCCCGAACAAATATGAGCGAAGATTTTGAAGCACCGAAAGATGATTTGGACAAGGAACTCCCGGCCGGGAGCGAAGAACACTCGGATTACAAACCTGCGGACGCAAAGGATGCCAATATAAAACACCAATTGAGCGGCATGTACCAGAATTGGTTTCTGGACTACGCCTCATACGTTATATTGGAACGTGCCGTACCCCATATCATGGATGGTCTGAAACCCGTACAGCGGCGTATCCTCCACTCCATGCGCCGCATGGAAGACGGGCGCTACAACAAGGTGGCGAACATCGTAGGACATACCATGCAGTTCCATCCGCACGGTGATGCTTCTATCGGCGATGCTCTGGTACAACTGGGACAAAAGGACTTGCTCGTGGATTGCCAGGGAAACTGGGGTAACATTCTGACGGGTGACAGCGCCGCTGCCCCCCGTTATATCGAAGCACGTCTCTCCAAGTTCGCACTGGACGTGGTATTCAACCCCAAGACCACCGAATGGAAACTCTCTTATGACGGGCGAAACAAAGAACCGGTTACACTACCGGTAAAATTCCCACTGCTGCTTGCACAAGGTGTGGAAGGTATTGCCGTAGGCTTGTCGTCCAAGATATTGCCACACAACTTCAATGAACTGTGCGACGCTTCCATCAGCTATCTGCACAACGAAGAATTCAAGCTGTACCCCGACTTCCAGACGGGAGGCAGTATCGATGTATCCAAATACAACGACGGTGAACGTGGCGGTGCGATACGCGTGCGCTCCAAAATAGAAAAGATAGACAACAAGACACTTGCCATTAAGGAAATTCCTTACGGAAAAACGGTGGCCAGTGTATGCGACTCCATCGTAAAGGCCAGCGAAAAAGGAAAAATCAAGATACGTAAGGTAGAGGACCTGACATCCGGCAGTGTGGAAATATTAGTGCATCTAGCCCCGGGTGTATCATCCGACAAGACCATCGATGCCCTCTATGCCTTCACCGACTGTGAAGTGAGCATCTCTCCCAACTGCTGTGTCATCGACGACCAAAAGCCCCACTTCCTCACCGTGAGTGATGTATTGCGCAAATCAGTCGACAACACATTGGCACTGCTACGCCAGGAACTGGAAATCCGTAAGGGAGAGATACTGGAAAGCCTGCATTTCGCTTCACTCGAAAAGATATTCATTGAAGAACGTATTTACAAGGATAAGGAGTTTGAACAAGCCAAAAACATGGATGCCGCCTGCGAACATATCGATGAGCGCCTGACTCCCTACTACCCGACTTTCATCCGCGAAGTGACCAAGGAAGACATCCTCCGGCTGATGGAGATAAAGATGGCACGTATCCTCAAGTTCAACTCCGACAAGGCAGAGGAACTGATAGCACGCATGAAGAAGGACATAGAGGAGATAGACCGCCATCTGGCAAACATCGTGGAATATACCGTCGACTGGTTCCGTATGCTGAAAGACAAGTACGGCAAAGGCTTCCCCCGCCACACGGAACTGCGTAACTTCGACACCATCGAGGCAACCAAAGTCATCGAAGCCAACGAAAAGCTGTACATCAACCGCGAAGAGGGGTTCATCGGAACTGGATTGAAGAAAGACGAATTCATAGGCAACTGCTCGCCCATAGATGACGTGATTATCTTCTTCCGCGATGGAAAATATATCATTACCCCAGTGGCCGACAAGAAGTTCGTAGGCAAGAATATACTTTATGCCAACATTTTCAAGAAGAACGACAAACGTACCATCTACAATGTCTGCTACCGTGACGGTAAGGAGGGGACAAGCTATATCAAGCGTTTTGCCGTCACTTCCGTGGTGCGTGACCGCGAATACGATGTGACGCAGGGCACCCCCGACTCCCGTATCACCTACTTCACCGCCAACCCCAACGGCGAAGCCGAAATCATCAAGGTAACCCTGAAACCCAATCCCCGCGTACGCCGCATCATCTTCGAGGAGGATTTCAGCAATATCAATATCAAGGGACGGCAGGCCATGGGAAATATACTCACGAAACTCCCCGTACACAAGATAGCCTTGAAACAGCGCGGAGGCTCCACCCTGGGCGGACGGAAAGTCTGGTTCGACCGTGACGTGCTGCGCCTCAACTACGACGGTCGCGGAGAATATCTCGGAGAATTCCAGAGCGAAGACACCATCCTTGTCGTACAGAACAGCGGAGAGTTCTATGCCACCAACTTCGACCTGAACAATCACTATGACGACGGCATACGCGTATTGGAGAAATACGATCCGAACAAAGTATGGACCGCCGTACTCTACGATGCCGACCAGCAGAACTATCCTTACATCAAGCGTTTCTGCTTCGAAGTAACCGCCCGCAAGCAAAACTATTTAGGAGAAAACAAGAACAGCAGCCTCATTCTGCTGACAGACGAGTGCTACCCACGTTTAGAAGTGGTGTTTGGCGGTCACGACAATTTCCGAGAGCCGATGGTGGTGGAAGCAGACGAATTCATCGCCGTGAAAGGCTTCAAAGCAAAAGGCAAGCGCCTAACCACCTATACTATAGAAACCATCAACGAACTGGAGCCTACCCGTCAACCGGAACCCTCGCAGGAAACCGAAGAGCAGGAAACGGATGAAGAACCGGAAATTCTGGACCCCGACCACGGTAAAAGTGAAGGGGACATACTGGACGAGCTGACAGGACAGATGAAGCTGTTTTGATGAAGAATGAGAATGAAGGATTAGGGATTGGCTGACGATTACTAATTTGTAATTGAGAATTTAATATGTACGTATACAAGATAATAATCCTATGCGGACTGCTCTTGGGAAGTGCCGGACTGAAAGCACAAGAAGCACAATGCAGCATCGACCGGGAGCTACGGGCTGACTCCACCAACCGCAACCGTATCATCACTCGTGCCACCATGTATGGTATCGGCTTCACCAACGTGTTCGACACTTATCTTTCACCTCAGGAGTACAAGGGAATCGATTTCCGTATCTCCCGCGAAAGCATGCGGATGACACGGTTGATGGGCGGCAACGTATCTCTGCAAACTTTCTTCCAGGCAGACTTGGGATACACACACAATAAAGTAGACAATAACAATACATTCTCCGGACTGGCCAACTGGAACTACGGCCTGCATTATAATTTTCCAATCACGGGCAATTTCAAACTGCTTGCCGGAGGAGTCGGCGACTTCAACGGTGGCTTTGTCTATAATCTGCGCAACGGAAACAACCCCGCCCAAGCACGTGCCTATATCAACCTTGCCGCATCGGGAATGGCTATTTGGGACTTACGCATCAAGAACCGTCCCATCACACTACGCTATCAGGTGAATCTTCCTTTGGCAGGTATCATGTTCATGCCCAACTATGGACAGTCCTACTACGAGATATTTACGTTGGGACATTGGGACGGAGTAGTGAACTTCACCTCCCTGCACAACCAGCCCTCTCTGAGACAAATGCTAACCGCCGACTTTCCGGTGGGACGTGCCCGAATGCGTTTTGCTTACATATGGGACGCACAACAGTCCAAAGTAAACGAAATAAAGACACATACTTACTCGCACGTATTCATGGTGGGGTTCGTAAAGGAACTCTATCTGTTTCCTAACAAGAGAAAGTAAAAAGTGACAAGGTGATAAATGATAAGACGATAAGGATAATGTGCATGAAAAGAATATATATCTTAATAATTTGGAGTGCCCTACTCATGTTACTGCCCCTATTGAACGGATGTATTCGTGAGGAAGAGGTTAACAATACCCCACAAGGCAATTTCGAAGCCTTGTGGAAAATAATAGACGAACAGTACTGTTTCCTGGACTACAAGCAAATAGATTGGAATGCCATTCATGACAAGTACCAACCGCTCATCACCCCGGGAATGAGCTACGACGGTCTATTTGAAATATTAGGTAACATGCTTGCCGAGTTGAAAGACGGACATGTCAACTTGTACTCTTCTTCCAACATGGCACGCTACTGGGACTGGTATCTGGATTATCCCCGTAACTTCAACGAAAGTATCATTGAAAAGTACCTGGGAAGAGACTACCGCATTGCCGGAGGCGCCAAATATACCATCTTGGAGGACAACATAGGATATATCTATTACGGTGATTTCTCCAGCGGCATCGGAAACGGCAACCTGGATGAGATTCTGTTATACCTTTCCGCTTGCAATGGCCTGATTATCGACGTGCGCAACAACGGTGGCGGCAACTTGACAAACGCCACCCGAATGGTACAACGTTTCACGAATAAAAAAGTACTGACGGGATATATTCAGCACAAAACTGGCAAAGGCCATAGCGATTTTTCAGATCCGACTCCCATTTATGTAGAACCTTCCAACAGTATCCGCTGGCAAAAAAAGGTAATTGTCCTGACAAATCGTCATTCCTATAGTGCAACCAATGATTTTGTCAATTCCATGCGCTGTTTTCCCAATGTCACCTTGGTTGGTGATAAAACCGGCGGAGGGTCGGGCCTGCCATTCTCTTCGGAACTGCCCAACGGATGGGGAGTACGCTTTTCTGCCAGCCCGCACCTCGATGCCCAAAAACAGCATATCGAGTTCGGCATCGACCCAGACAAAAAGGTGGATATGAGCAAAGAAGATGAGAACAATGACCTGGATACCATCATTGAGGAAGCAAGAAAAATGCTGAAAGTGACTTCCTAAAACGACTTTATCTAAAAAACAATTTGCCAAAACGAAAATTCTTTCTATCTTTGCCACCGCTAATCGGAATTATTCCGCGGATGTGGCGTAATTGGCAGCCGCGCCAGACTTAGGATCTGGTGCCGTGAGGCGTGTAGGTTCGAGTCCTATCATCCGCACAATCCCTATAATAATTTTCAAAAGACAAACAACTAAGAGGGGAGGATATTCATTAAGAAGCATCCTCCCTAACTGCTTCAAGTACCTTTTTTATCTCATCAAAACACAATATTTAGAATACTTATTGTATCTTTGCTTCCAAGAAACACTTCGATTAACCTAAAAAATGAAACAAAATACGATAAGACCGATGCTTTTCAAGCGTTGGGTAGTGTGCCTTTTATTGTTTATTCTCTTCATCCAGGCCAGGGCTTCTTCCTTCATGCCCGCCGTCACCAACTATCTTGCCAAAGACTATGAAGCCGGTTATCAGAACTGGGCATGTGCGCAAGGTAGCAACGGCGAAATGTTTTTCGGCAACAGCCAAGGACTCCTGGTATATGACGGTTATCGCTGGACACTACACAAAGTACCGGGAAACCATATTGTACGTTCAGTATACGTCAAGGAAGATCGCATCTATGTGGGGGCATTCGAGGAATTCGGCTATTTCAAGTATTCGGAGGCAGGCACTCTCCGGTACCATTCTTTGAGCAAATTCCTGAAGAATTTCCCCATGGAGAACAACGAGATATGGAACATTGTAGAGCTGGACGGCCGCATCTACTTCCAGTCGTTCAGCGCATGGTTCTCCTACGACGGGAAAATGGTACGCGCTTTCCGCAACAGACAACAACAGCCGCTCTACTTCTACAACCAAAACGGACATATCTACACACAAATGATTGATGAAGGCTTCTATGAATTCGACGGCAAGGAGTTCCATCACCTCTTTCCCCGCAGCAAAGTGAACGATGACAATGTAGTGGCATTACTGCCCGACGGAAACAACAGCTTCCTGATGGTCACGGAGAACAACGGACTGTTCCGCTACACGGGTGACATCACCCCCTGGAAAACAGACATTGATGCAGAGCTGAAGAAACAGCGGGTGAACCGCGCCGTCATGACCAATGACTCCATATTCATGATAGGTACAGTCCTAAACGGCATATACGCCATCGACCGCAAAGGACATTGCCTCTGGCACTTCAATCTGGATAACCGTTTGGACAACAACACAGTCCTGGGACTGTTCTGTGACAAAGACAACAACGTATGGGCAGCATTGGACGACGGCATCGCATACATCCACCACAACTCCCCCGTCATGCTACTGACCCCTGCCAACCATGAAACCAAGCTGGGTATGGTGTACGACATAGCCCACCGGGGTGACTGTTTCTATCTGGCCACCAACCAGGGCTTGTACGAATACCACCAGATTACCGGAAATATGCGTTTGCTTCCCCATAGCGAAGGACAGAACTGGTATGTAAAGGACATTGACGGGCAACTCTTTGCAGGTAACAATGCCCATACCTTATTAATAGGCGAAAAAGGGAACGTTTCCGTCATAAGCAATACCAACAGCAGTACGTGTCTGATTAAGTGCACCCTCTATGGCGAAGAGATACTGTTGGAATCATCCTACGCCAATTTGCGTATCTATAAAAAGAAGAACGGTCAATGGACCTTTTCGCATGTCGTAGACGGCTTCATTGCACCGGTCATGCACTTGGAGGTTGACCAAAGCGGTGTCATCTGGGCTTCACACATGTATCAGGGAGTCTATAAAATAGTCTTGAGCGATGACTTGTCGGCTGTAAAAAGCGTACGGCACATCTCCCATTTAGGCTCGGAATATATCATCGGCCCTATCCAAGTAATGAAAATGCGGGGACGTATCGTCTTTTCCAGTCCCAATGGCTTCTATACCTATGACGACATCACCCGGCAGATTATCCCCTTCCAAAAGCTGAATACCATTCTGCCTTACATCAGGAATGCCCATTCTGTGGTATCCGTCACGAACGACCGCTTCTGGCTGTCCGGTTCACATGAGTATGCACTGGTAGAGTACGCGGAAGGAGAGTACATCGTGAAACAACGCATTCTCATCGAACTGTTTGATTCTCCATGTATAGAGAACTACAACAATGTGTTCGTTGACAATGACGTTGTCTATTTTAATCTAAATAACGGAATCGCCAGTTACAGCAAAAACACAGACAGCCTCAGTCCAACGTTGGAGTCCGCCCTATCACTGAGCTCTGTCATTTGCTCTTCTTCAGATAAAAAGGAGAAACGCCTGCCTCTGCAGGGAAATGTCGAACTGGAAAGCAATTACCGGGATTTGCTGTTCTCGGTAAGCCTGCCGCATTACAATAAATTGTCCGTACATTTCCATTATGTCCTGCAAGGAGGACAAGGCATGGCTCTGACATCAGACCTAAAAGAGCCCGAAATCCGCTACGGTAGCCTGGATTACGGAGAATACACATTCCAAGCAGAAGCCTATAATGATTTGGGACAGAAAATCGGTGAAGTGGAATATCATTTCGCCATAGCCCGTCCTTTCTACCTCACCTATTATGCTTTTGCACTCTATCTTATAGTTCTCATTGCACTTCTCTACTTCTTCTCCAAGTGGCGCGCCAACCGTGCCATGGAAAAGAAACGGAAAGAGTACGAAGCTGAGCAGATGCAGCAGAACATCAAGATGCGTGAGCAGGAACATCTGATAACTCTACAGCAGCAACAATTGCTGGAAGCCGAGCTGTCAGCAAAGAGTAAAGACCTTGCCAGCATGGCGCTGGGTGTATTTGCCAAGAACGAAGTCTTGGAGAAACTTCGTGCTGCCGTGCAAGAATTCCTGGTAAAAGGGCAATATGGACGCAAGAACCTCGAATCTCTACTGAAGCTCATCAACGAAAACATCGAGACACAAGAGTTCTGGGACGTATTCCAGAACAATTTCGACCTAATTCATGAGAAATTCTTCCGCAACCTGCGCGAACGTTATCCCAGCCTTACCGCCACCGATCTGCGTTTTTGCGCACTGTTGCGCCTAAACCTTTCTACGAAAGACATTGCGCAAATGACCAACCTTACCATCCGGGGAGTGGAGGCAGCACGCTACCGTCTGCGCAAGAAGCTGGATATCCCCGACGGAACGGGATTAGTAGATTTTCTCATTGACTTGAAATAATACAGCTACAAACCATTCTATCATAATAAACTGATTATTAGAAATAAGCTACACTAAAACGTAGTAAAACAGTACCCCTTTTTACTCTAAGCGTATTATCGTGGTAGTGATTTTTTTTGCCTTACTTGCCGTTATTACTTTCTTTGCCGGCAGAATTATTAACTCTTAAATTTAGTTATGAGAAGGCAAACATTATTTCTTCTATTCATGATTTTGTTCTCGTTGCCACTGACAGTTTTGGCACAAGGAACAAAGACAGTTAAAGGAACTGTTGTTGACCAGAACAATGAACCGATCATCGGAGCCACGGTTGTAGTAAAAGGCTCTACTATTGGAGCAGCTACCGACCTCGACGGTAACTATGTACTTAACGGTGTCCCTGAAGAGGCAACACTTGTGTTTAACTATCTAGGCATGTTGCCGCAGGAAATAAGTGCTGCGGGACAATCCGTTGTCAATGTAAGGCTGCGGGAAGATACGCAACTGCTGGATGAAGTCGTTGTCATCGGTTACGGTTCAGCCAAAGCGAAAGACTTAACAGCTCCGATTGATGTCGTTAAAGAAAAAGAATTAGTTAATGTTCCGACCTCCTCTCCAATGGCAGCATTGCAGGGAAAGGTACCAGGCGTTAACATCATCAATTCGGGAACACCGGGCGACGGCCCCAAAGTTACTATCCGCGGTATGGGTTCTTTTGGCGATACCTCTCCTCTCTATGTAGTAGATGGAATGTTCTACGATGACATCAACTTCCTGAACAACTCTGACATTCAGGACATGACCATTCTGAAAGATGCATCTGCATCAGCCATCTACGGTGTTCGTGCCGCCAACGGCGTTGTAATCATTACTACCAAACGTGGTGCACGCAATCAGGATGCCAAAGTAACCTACAATGGCTACGTAGGTATCCAGAAAGCAACCAACCTGCTGGAAATGTGTAACTCCCACGAATATGCCACCATGTTGATGGAAGCGGACGCTGCTTCTTACGGGCACATCTTCGAAAAGTCTATCGAGACCTTCGGAGGTGACCTCAATGCCCTGAAGTTCAATGCAGACACCAATTGGTATGACGAGCTATTACGTACAGCCATGATGACCAACCACAGTCTCAATGTATCCGGCGGTACGGAAAAGGCCACTTATTCTGCCGGTATGAGCTACTTGTCACAAGACGGTATCATGGATGTTGACAACTACTACCGCCGTCTCAACTTCCGCGCTGCATTGGATTTCGATGCACGCAGCTGGTTGAAGCTCGGATTCAACGGTGTATTCAGCAGCTCACAGCAGCAACTGCCCAAGAATGCAGCTTGGCAACAGGCATTCAACACTCCGTCCATCATCCCCGTGTTCGACAATACCCGCGATGACACCATCTTCCCCGACAAGTATGCGTCACCCGAACAGGTGGGTCTGGGTTCCAACTTCAAGAACCCCGTTGCCACAGCCAACTATTACGACAACCGTAATGATGTCTATCAGGTGTTGAGCAACTTCTACGCACAGCTCAACCTCCTCCCCAACAAGCTGAATGTACGTACGAGCTACAGCTACGACTATCGTGCTATCCGTGGTACAGACTTCACACCGACCTATTACATCGGCACTCACCAGCAACAGGCCACTACCTGCCTGACCAAAAAGAATACCGACTATAACAAATGGGTATGGGACAACGTGGCCACTTATACCGACAAGTGGGGGCAGCACTCCTTCACCGGCATGCTGGGTGTATCCATGCGTCAGGAACAGATGAAGTCACTGGAAGGTACAGCTACCAATGTTCCCGAAGGTGAGGATGTCTGGAAATATATCTCCTTGGGTAACAAGGAAGGCGCTACCGTAAAAGATGACGGCTGGAAATACCGCGGTCTCTCCTACTTCACACGTTTGAACTATAACTACGCTGACAAGTACATGTTAATGTTCACTTTCCGTGCCGACGGCTCTTCCAAATACAACGACAAATGGGGTTACTTCCCCTCTGTCGGTGCCGCATGGGTCATCTCTCAAGAACCGTTCATGAAGAATCAAAATATATTCGACTACATGAAACTCCGCGCAAGCTGGGGTAAGCTGGGTAACGACAAGATTGCCGCAAGTGCAGGCTTCGCAAGTATCCAGAACACACAAGCCGTATTGGGAACTGCTCTTGACGGTTTCATCAACTCCACCAACTTCAGCTGGCTGGGTTGGGAAGTCGTAAACGAAACCAACGTAGGTGTCAACTTCTCTACCTTAAACAGCCGTTTGAGTGCCGACATCGACTGGTATTACCGTCTGACTGACAATGCGGTTATCTCTCCGAAACTACCCATGCAAAATGAAACCCTCGCAGGCAACAACGGACAGATTCTGAATAGCGGTATCGACTTCTCACTGAACTGGAACGACAAAATCGGTAAGGATTTCACCTACAACGTAGGCGTCAACCTCTCTTATCTGCACAATGAGGTAAAGAGCCTGAAAGACAACATGACCATCATCAAGGGTGGCAAGACCGTAAACATGGTAGGCGAGAAAATGAACTCTTATTATGGTTTCAAAGTTATCGGTATCTACCAGACTCCGGAAGAATGTGCCGCCGACCCGATTGCTGTAGCCAATGGCCTCGAACCAGGTGATTTCAAATACCAGGATGTAAATGGAGACCACGTCATCGACGGAAGCGACAAGCAGGTACTAGGTTCTTATATCCCCGATTTCACTTACGGATTCAACCTCGGATTCGCTTATAAGAATTTCGACTTTAACCTGACTACTTACGGACAAGCCGGTGGAGAATTGTGGAACAGAAAACGTGCTTTGCGCTATGCACAATCCGACTACAACTTCGACAAAGCCCAGTACGAAAACCGCTGGACCGGACCGGGTTCCACCAATGAACATCCGTCTGCCAAAGCATTGCTCAAGACTTGGAATACCTCGGACAGCAACAATGCCTCTTATTTTGTAGAAAGCTCCAACTACTTCCGTATCCAAAACATCACGTTGGGCTACTCATTCAAGAATGTTAAGGTTGGCAGCTACGTAATGCCGGGCATCCGCCTCTCTCTGACAGCTGACCGTCCGTTCACAACATTCAAGGCAAACAGCTTCACACCTGAATTGTCGGATGCCGAAGGTTGGGATACAGAAGTATACCCTTTGACTTCGACTTATACTTTCGGAGTGCAGATTGATTTCTAAACTATCCAAAACACTAAAAACATATAACAATGAAATTCATAAAGAAAACATTAGCATATATCCTCCCGGCAATGATGCTGCTGGGTAGTACGACTGCTTGTTCCGATTTCATCAACATCGATCCGGAAAACAAGGTACCGGAACAAAGCGTGGACTTCACCAATACGGGCAACATGTATCAACCCGTTGTCGGCGTGTATTCCAAAGTGCGCACATCAGCCATGCACTGGGCCAATGCACTGATCATGTTCACTCGTGACGGTGACGTATGGTCAGGGCGTACAGATGACCAGGGAGCAGCCGTAGATTTCGGCCGCCACTTCAATTATACGAACTCTTTCTGGGCGCTCAATAATGTTTGGGTCACTTTCTACGAAATTATCCGTACAGCCAACTCAGCCCTGGAGTCCCTTAACGGTTATGCCCAACACCTGCCCCCCGGAAGCAACGACTACACTTCGTATGAGACCTATTGCGGAGAAGTACGCACCATTCGTGCATGGGCTTACTATCAGTTGGTTACCAACTTCGGACCTATTGTAATCTACAGAGACAACTACCAGACTGATTTCCGTCGTTCCAATGTAAATTCAGTATATGACTATATGCTGGAAGAGGATTTGAATTACGCAATGGAGAAACTACCCCGTATGCGTCCCAACCAGATGGAGCATAAAGGCGCAGTGACAGCCTTTACCGCCGAAATGCTGGCTGCCAAGATTTACCTCTTGAAGGGAGACTATGCACAAGTTGAAACCTTGACGGACGACATCATCAATAACGGCAACTTCTCTCTATATCCCGACTTCTATAATCTGTTCAAGATTCCAGGAAAGTTGTGTGACGAGTCCTTATTCGAGTGCCAAGTGACCGACTATGGCAACGGCTCAGGAGACTATCTGGGCGTTGACAATTGGTTCCCGTTCCAAGGAACTACCATAACAAGCCCCAACAGTGCCGAACCGAGCTTAGGCGGATGGAACTTCATCGGCTATGAACCAGAGTTCGTGGCATGGGCCGATGCACGCGGCGAAACCGTACGTGCCGAAACCTCCTTCCTGAGAGCCGGACAGAAAACCCGTGAAGGCTGGACAGTCGGTGCAACATCCGGCACCATGACTGACTGCTGGAATGGAAAGGCGTATCTTCCCTACAATCAGATGACCTTACCGCGTACTGACTACGGTGCCAACAACAACGTGCGCATCTTCCGTTATGCAGAAGTGTTACTGATGAACTCCGAAGCCAAGATTCGCCAAGGAAAAGACGGTGACAACGGCTATAATCTGGTTCGTACACGCGCTGAAATGCCTACCAAAAGCGGTGTCACATTGGATGACGTATTGGATGAACGCCGTATGGAACTTTGCAATGAATGGTGCAACCGTTATGTCGACCTGGTTCGTACCGGAAAGGCAGCTGCAGAACTCGGACCGAAAGGTTGGACTGAAGCCAAGACGTACTGGCCTCTTCCATCCAATCAGCTTGATGATCTTCCCGACCTGAAGCTCGACCCGATTGACTAATTCAAAGCAATCTTTATTCCAAATCCATACCATGATAAGAAAAATCTTAATCAGCTGTGGAATAGCCTTTGCCGCTCTGACGGCAAAGGCAACCACGGATGATTCCATTAAAGTTGTGAAAGGGCAGGTTAGCGACTACTACATTACTGTGACCCAAGACCGTATTGTAAAAGGACACGTATTGGACAGTAACCGACAACCGCTTGAAGGTGCTACAGTCATGTTCTTTGCAAGTCCCATGCACAATACCACTGCCCACGACGGCAGCTTTGCCATCAAAGGAGCGAAGAATGACGTACATCTGTATGTCTACTATCCCGGAAAAAAGATAGTGAACAGAATCCTGGCACTGGATGAAACCGATATTGAGGTGATAATGGAAAATGAGGTACACCAGGCTACCACAATCCGCCGTCCGGCTCAAGCGACCCGATGGTATGACCCGCATGCGCCTCTGTCGCGAACCTTCTGCAATCCGATGAACATCAGTTACAATTTCGAGCCTTTCAACAACAATGTGCGCCCCAATGGTTCGTTCCGTTCCTCCGCCGATCCAATGGCGGTAGAATACAAGGGAGAATACTTTCTGTTCTCCACCAACCAGGGCGGTTTTCACTATTCCAAGAATCTGGTGGATTGGGATTTCGTTCCTGCCAGCTTCCAGCGCAAGCCTACAGATGACGACCAGTGCGCGCCGGCAGCCTATGTAAGCGGTGATACACTGTTCTATACCGGCTCCACTTACGAAGGTCTAGCCGTGTGGTACAGCACACACCCCAAAACGGGACGTTTCAAACGTGCCATCGAAAAGAATGTGCTTCCCACATGGGACCCCTGCATGTTTCTGGACGATGACGGCAGACTATATATGTATTATGGCTCCAGCAATGAATACCCGCTAAAGGCAGTGGAACTGGACCGGAATGATTTCTACCCCATCAGTAAGATTCACGACATCATGATGCTCCGTCCTGAAGAACACGGCTGGGAACGCTTCGGCATGAACAATGACGACGAAGTCACGCTTCGTCCATTTACAGAGGGTGCTTACATGACTAAGCACAATGGCAAATATTATTTCCAATATGGCGCTCCGGGTACGGAATTCAAGGTATATGCCGACGGCGTATATGTTTCGGATTCCCCACTGGGCCCGTTTGTCTATCAAAAGCATAACCCGATGTGCTACAAGCCGGGAGGATATGTGCAAGGTGCCGGTCACGGAGGCACGTTCCGCGACGTGAAAGGCAATTACTGGCATGTCGCCACCTGCATGCTCTCCCTGAAATATAAGTTCGAACGCCGCATCGGTCTTTATCCTGTGGCTTTCGACAAGGATGGTACCATGTATTCATCCACTGCCTTCGGTGACTACCCCAACTGGGCGGAACCGATGGACATAAAGAATCCGGAAGACCGCTTTACGGGATGGATGCTTTTGTCCTACGGCAAGCCAGTAGAGGTTTCTTCCACAGACAGCATCCACGTAGCTTCCAACCTGACAGACGAAAGTATGCGTACCTACTGGGCAGCACGCTCCGGTAATCCCGGCGAATGGGCTAGGATAGACCTGGGCAGTACAAAGAATATACGTGCCGTGCAATTAAACTTCTACGACCATAAAGCGGTCCAATACAACCGTGCCATGGATATCTATCACCAATACCGTATTTTTGCTTCCGAGGATGGAAAAGAATGGACATTAGTCATAGACAAGAGTGACAGTGACAAGGATTGTCCGCATGACTACATCGAACTCAACGAGCCGTTGCATGCCCGTTATCTGAAATACGAGAATGTACACATGCCTACGGGAAATGTCGCCTTGTCCGGTTTCCGCGTCTTCGGAAACGGTGACGGTGATGTCCCACAAACCATAAAAGGACTGACCGTGAAACGTGACAAGAAAGACCGCCGGAATGCCCTTATCTCCTGGCAACCCGAAGCAAGCGCTTATGGCTACAACATCTACTACGGCACTGCCGAAGGCAAGATGTACAATGCCATCACGGTACTGGGACAGACGGAATATGACTTCCGCGGACTGGATGCAGACACGGACTATTACTTCACTGTCGAAGCGCTGAACGAAAACGGACGCTCGCCATTGTGCAAGACGACAAAAAATTAAACACAAAAAATAAAGATATGAAAAAACCAATAATGATACATGTGCTGGCTTTGTTCCTAATTTCCACACTGGCAAGCTGCGCGTCCTGCTCTTCCGACCTGAAGGAAAGCGGGAAAGAGAACGGAAAAGAAGAAAAGCCCGACATAGAGGAAGTACGTCCCGAATCATTCGCTTCGGATGACGAAATGCTGGATTACATCCAAAAGGTACATTTGAACTACATGTGGGACGGTGCGGAACCGGTTTCCGGACTGGCACCCGAACGCATTCACCTAGACGGAGAATATCCCGAGAAAGACCAGAGCGTCGTCACCATCGGTGGCAGCGGATTCGGTGTTGCCGGTCTGCTGGTAGGTATAGAGCGTGGCTTTATCCCCAGAGCCGAAGGCGTGAAGCGCCTGACCCAAATTGCCGATTATCTGAAACGCGCCGACCGCTTCCACGGCGTATGGCCCCACTGGCTGTACGGTCCGACCGGAGAGGTGAAGCCTTTCGGACAAAAGGACAATGGCGGCGACCTGGTGGAAAGCTGCTTCCTGATGCAAAGCTTGCTTTGCGTGCGCCAATACTTCCGCGACGGTAACGAGCAGGAAAAGAAACTGGCAAAAAAGATTGACCAATTGTGGAAAGAGATGGAGTTCAGCTGGTATCAGAATGGCAAGGATGTCATCTACTGGCACTGGTCTCCCGAATACAATTGGGAAATGAACTTTCCGCTGGAAGGCTACAACGAGGCATTGATTGTGTATGTGCTCGCAGCCTCCTCCCCTACTTATCCCGTTCCAGCTTCGGCCTACCACAACGGTTGGGCACGCGGCGGCGGTATCAAGTCCGACTCTGCCCCCTACGGCTTGCCTTTGGAATTGAAACACAACGGAGCCGAGAAACTGGGCGGCCCCTTATTCTGGGCACAATACTCGTACATCGGTCTGGACCCGCGTAATCTCAGTGACCGCTATGCCAACTACTGGAACGTGGTGCGCAACCATGCCCTCTCCAACTACCGCTACTGCGTGGAGAACCCGAAGAACTTCAAAGGCTACGGCAAGGACTGCTGGGGACTTACAGCCAGCTACTCTACCCAAGGCTATGCAGCCCATTGCCCGGGTGACAATGATCATGGCGTCATCACACCGACGGCAGCCTTGTCCAGCTTCCCCTATACACCGGAGGAATCCATGCGTGCGCTGAAGTATTTCTATTCCAAAGGAGACTGGATTTGGGGCAAGTACGGTTTCTACGATGCCTTCTCCGAAGCAAGCAACTGGACAGTGCCCCGCTATCTGGCCATCGACCAGTGCACCATTGCCCCGATGATCGAGAACTATCGCACCGGATTGTTGTGGAAACTCTTCATGAGCTGTCCCGAAATCCAGGAAGGTCTGCAGAAGCTAGGCTTCCAACAAATCGCATCTAAATAATTTTCTATATAGCATGAAGAAATACTCATTATTAGCAGCCTTGGCTTTCTCTGCCCTCACCGTGACGGCAACGCCCAAAGAAAGCACATCCCAAGGCACTCCGCAGGACATGGACAAGTTCATTACGGAGTTGATGGGCAAAATGACATTGCACGAGAAAATCGGTCAGCTCAATTTGCCGGTGACGGGAAACATCGTTACCGGACAAGCCAAGAGCAGCGACGTTGCCAGTAAAATCCGCAACGGTGAAGTCGGCGGTCTGTTCAACCTGAAAGGTGTGAAAAACATCCGCGAAGTACAGAAACTGGCCGTAGAGAACAGCCGCCTGGGCATCCCCTTGCTGTTCGGTATGGACGTGATTCACGGTTACGAAACGGTATTCCCCATTCCCCTGGCACTCTCGTGTAGCTGGGACATGGAAGCCATAGAGAAATCGGCCCGTATAGCTGCCATCGAATCAAGTGCGGACGGTATCTGCTGGACATTCAGCCCGATGGTAGACATCTGCCGCGATGCCCGTTGGGGACGCGTATCCGAAGGCAACGGTGAAGACCCATTCCTGGGTTCAGCCATTGCACAAGCCATGATTCGCGGCTATCAAGGTAAGGATATGAGTGCCAACAACGAGATAATGGCTTGCGTAAAGCACTTCGCACTGTATGGCGCCGGAGAGGCCGGCCGCGACTACAACACGGTGGATATGAGCCGCAACCGTATGTTCAACGAATACTTCCCTCCCTACAAGGCTGCCATAGAGGCCGGCGTAGGTAGTGCCATGACCTCCTTCAATGAAATTGACGGAGTACCCGCCACTGCCAACCACTGGCTGCTGACCGACGTACTGCGCAACCAATGGGGCTTCGACGGCTTCGTGGTGACAGACTATACAGCCATCTCCGAAATGATAGACCACGGAATCGGCGACCTGCAGGAAGTATCCGCACGTGCCCTGACCGCCGGAACAGACATGGACATGGTAGCCGACGGATTTATCGGCACACTGGAGAAATCCCTGAAAGAAGGCAAAGTGACTGAGGCCGACATTGACAAAGCCTGCCGACGCATCCTAGAAGCCAAATACAAGCTGGGACTGTTTGCCAATCCGTATAAATACTGCGACGTGAAGCGTGCCGAAAAAGAAGTATTCACTCCCGAGCACCGCTCCATTGCCCGCCAGATTGCCACAGAGACATTCGTGCTGCTGAAGAACCAGGACAACCTACTGCCCTTGCAACGCAAAGGCAACATCGCCTTGATTGGCCCACTTGCCAACACCCGTGCCAACATGCCGGGCACTTGGAGTGTGGCAGCCACAGCAGACAAATACAGCACCCTGCTGGAAGGTTTCAAGAATTCTGTCGGCTCCAAGGCCAACATTCTCTATGCACAAGGCAGCAACCTGATGTACGATGCCGACTACCAGACACGCGCCACGATGTTCGGCCGTGAACTGCCCCGTGGCAATGATCAAGAACTGCTGGACGAAGCCCTGAAAGTAGCCGCACAAGCCGATGTCATCGTAGCAGCCCTCGGCGAGTCTTCCGAGATGAGTGGTGAGAGCAGCAGCCGTTCCGAACTGGAAATGCCGGACGCACAGCGCCACCTGCTGGAAGCATTGCTGAAAACGGGCAAGCCCGTAGTATTGGTATTGTTCTCTGGACGTCCCGTAGTGCTGACTTGGGAGAATGAAAATGTTCCCGCCATCCTGAATGTATGGTTCGGAGGTAGTGAAGCTGCCGACGCCATTGCCGACGTAGTGTTCGGAGACGTTTGCCCCAGCGGTAAGCTGACCACCACTTTCCCACAGAATGTGGGCCAGTTGCCTATGGCATACAATCACAAGAATACCGGCCGTCCTCTGAAAGAAGGCAAATGGTTCGAGAAGTTCCGCAGCAACTACCTGGATGTGAGTAACGACCCGTTGTACCCCTTCGGCTATGGCTTGAGCTACACCACCTTCCAATACAGTGACATCACGCTCAGCTCCAAGCAACTGAATGCGGACGGCAAGCTGACCGCTTCCGTAACCGTAACCAATACGGGCAACTACGATGCAGATGAAATCGTACAGCTCTATATCCGCGACCTGGTGGGCAGCATTACCCGCCCCGTGAAAGAGCTGAAAGGCTTCGAGCGCATCCACCTGAAGAAAGGCGAAAGCAAGCAGGTGACCTTCACCATTACCCCCGAATTGCTGAAGTTCTACAACTACGACATACAGTATGTATACGAACCCGGCGAGTTCCACGTAATGATTGGACCCAACAGCCGCGATGTAAAGACTACGAGTTTTGAGTTGAAATAGGTATAGTTTTGCTTTTAGGTAAGAGGGCAGTCCGCAAGAACCGGGCTGCCCTTTTTTAACACCGTCACCAAATCTTTTTTGCATTTTGATTGTTCAGAGGAGAAACTGAATGATTTATCCACTAAAAAATCAATGTAATGAAGAAGAACCTAAACCTTCCCAAGAAGAAAACCGGAAGACTGAGAAACCTGTTTCTGACGGTGTGCCTGCTGGCAAGTACCGCCGCATCGGCGCAGGAGAAAACAGTAACCGGTACCGTGACCGATGCCCTGGGTGACCCGCTGATTGGTGCCACCGTATTGGTGCAGGGAACCTCCAATGGCGTGATTACCGACATAGACGGCCGGTACTCCATCCAGGCCACCCCGGAGAACACATTGGATTTTTCCTATGTAGGCATGGTGAAGCAAGCTGTCAAGGTAGGCAGCCAGTCGGTAATCAACGTCCAGATGAAAGACGACTCGCAGATGCTGGCCGAAACCGTGGTCATCGGTTATGGCAGCGCCAAGAAGCGAGACCTTACGGGCTCCATCACCAACATTAAAGGCGACGAAATCGCCAACAAGCCGGTGGTCAACCCCGTATCCGCACTACAAGGCAAGATTGCCGGCGTGCAGGTGATAAACTCCGGCAAGGCAGGCTCCGACCCGGAAATCCGTGTACGCGGAACAAACTCCATCAACGGCTACAAGCCACTCTATGTCGTGGACGGACTGTTCAACGACAATATCAACTTCCTGAATCCGCAGGACATCGAATCCATGGAGATACTGAAAGACCCGTCGTCGCTCGCCATCTTCGGTGTGCGCGGTGCCAACGGTGTGATTATCATCACCACCAAGAAGGCGAAAGAGGGACAGACACGCGTCAATATCAACGGCTCGTTCGGTTTCAAGTCCGTCACCGACAAAATTGCACTGACGGATGCCGAAGGATTCAAACTGCTGTACAACGAACAGTTGAGGAATGAAGGCAACCCGGAATACAACTTCTCGGACTGGACGGGAAACACCAACTGGCAGGATGAAATCTTCCAGACCGGGTTCATCACCAACAACAACATCAGCATCACGGGTGCCTCGGACAAGAACAGCTTCTATCTCGGTGCGGGCTATGCTTACGAGCAAGGCAACATCAAGCACGAGAAGTACAGCAAAATCACGCTGAACATCAGCAACGACTATAAAGTGACGGACAACCTCAAGGTAGGTTTCCAATTCAACGGGGCACGCATGCTGCCCGCCGACACGAAGAGTGTGGCTACAGCCCTGCGCGCAGCTCCGGTGGCGCATGTATTCAACTCCGAGTACGGCCTCTACACCTCACTGCCCGGATTCCAGAAGGCACAGATGAACAACCCGATGGTGGACGTGGACCTAAAGGCGAATACCACGAAAGCCGAGAACTACCGTGGCTCGGGCAACGTGTACGGTCAATGGGATTTCCTGAAAAACTTCCAGTTCAAAGCCATGTTCTCGCTGGACTATGCCAGCAACAACACGCGGACGTATACCCCGATTATACAAGTGTATGACGCAAGCGTCGAGGGAGACATAGCCACGCTGGGCAACGGAAAGACCGGAGTGTCCCAAGCCAAAGAGACGGAAATGAAGGTACAGAGCGACTATCTGCTGACCTACACCAACTCCTGGGGAGACCACAACGTGACGGCCACAGCCGGTTTCACCACCTACTACAACAAGCTCGAGAATCTGAACGGCGCCCGTACCCAAGGGGTAGGCCTGGTCATTCCGGACAATCCCGACAAATGGTACGTAAGTATCGGCGACGCAGCCACCGCCACCAACGGCAGTACGCAGTGGGAGCGCTCCACCGTGTCCGTGCTGGCACGCGTGCTCTACAACTACAAGGGCAAGTACCTGTTCAACGGCTCCTACCGCCGCGACGGTTCTTCCGCCTTCTCCTACACCGGCAACCAGTGGCAGAACTTCTACTCCGTCGGCCTGGGCTGGCTGATGAGCGAGGAAGCATGGATGAAGGACATCACCTGGCTGGACATGCTGAAACTGAAAGGCTCATGGGGCACACTGGGCAACCAGAACCTGGATCGTGCCTATCCCGCCGAACCGTTGCTGACGAATGCCTACTCCGCCGTGTTCGGTACCCCGTCTGCCATCTATCCGGGCTACCAGCTTGCCTACCTGCCCAACCCCAAACTGCGCTGGGAGAAGGTGGAAGCCTGGGAAGCCGGTGCAGAAGCCAACTTCCTCCGCAACCGCCTGCACTTTGAAGGGGTGTACTACAAGAAGAAAACCAAAGACCTGCTGGCCGAAGTGCCGGGCATCTCGGGCACCGTACCGGGTATCGGAAACCTCGGCTCCATCGAGAATTCGGGCGTAGAGCTTGCCTTGAGCTGGCGCGACCGGATAGGCGACTGGAACTACAACATCGGTATGAACCTTGCCACCATCAAGAACAAGGTACTGAGCCTCGTGCAGGAAGGCTACTCCATCATAGCCGGAGACAAGCAGCAGAGCTACACAATGGCAGGATACCCCATCGGCTACTTCTACGGCTACAAGGTGGAAGGCGTCTACCAGACCCAGGAGGAGATTGAGCACTCTCCCAAGAACACACTGGCAACCGTCACCCCGGGCGACCTGAAATTCCGCGACGTGAACGGTGACGGTGAAATCACCACGGCAGACCGTACGATGATTGGTAATCCTACACCCGATGTCACCTACGGCTTCACGCTCGGCCTGGGCTACAAGAACTGGGAGCTTGCCGTTGACATGATGGGGCAGGGCGGCAATCAGATTTACCGCACGTGGGACAACTACAACTGGAGCCAGTTCAACTTCATGGAGCAACGCATGGACCGCTGGCACGGCGAGGGTACCAGCAACACCCAGCCACTGCTGAACACCAAGCATACCATCAACAATCTGAACTCCGAGTATTACATAGAGGACGGCTCGTTCTTCCGCATCCGTAACATGTCGCTGGCATACAACTTCGACAAGGCGCTGATTTCGAAGATAGGCATGCAGGCACTGAAGCTCTACGTGAACATACAGAACCTGAAGACCTGGAAGCACAACACCGGATATACCCCGGAACTGGGCGGATCGGCCATCGCTTTCGGGGTGGACGACGGCAGTTATCCGATGCCGGCGATTTATACGTTCGGATTTAATCTGACGTTCTAAAAGCCTCTCCCCTAAATAAGAAAGAGTAACTTCAAACCTCCCCCGACCCCTTCAAAGGAAACGGGGAATGAAAAATATAAATTTATGAAACTGATAAAATACATATTTACATTGCTGGTGGGTGCAACAGCCCTCTCACTGACATCCTGCAACGACTTCCTGGACCGCGACCCGCTGGGGCAGTTCACGGAAGATGACTCTCCTAACGCCCTTGTAGGCGGGAAGATATTCAACGTCTACTACCTGATGCGCTCGTACGACATCACTGCCGGTATTCCTGCTTTTATGGTGCACATGGTGCGCAGCGAGGACTCCGAGAAAGGCAGTGATGCCGGCGACGGCAGCAACGAGGTCGCCATGTGGGACGACTTCGAATACACTGCCTCCAACGGCCCTCTGAGTGCCTATTGGGGACAGAACTACAAAATCATCTACCAGTGCAACGAAATCCTGGACGACATTGAGAAGAGCGGACACAAGGACGACACCGAAGCCATCCGCAACCGTGGCGAAGCGCTCTTTTTCCGTGCCTGGTGCTACTTCAACCTGGTACGCGCCTTTGGCGAAGTGCCGCTGGTCACCATCAAGGTAGTGGAAGCCTCCGATGCCAACGTGCCCAAGACCACGGCGGAAAAGATATACGAACAGATTGACAAAGACCTGACCGAAGCCGAAGAATGCCTGCCCCTGCGGTGGGACAGCGACTATACGGGACGGCTGACCTGGGGCGCCGCACGCTCCCTGCACGCACGCACCTATATGATGCGGAACGATTGGGACAATATGTACACAGCCTCCACCGAAGTGATAAAGTCGGGCATCTACAACCTGAATACACCGGTCGACAAAGTCTTCACCGTAGAAGGGGAGAATTGCGGTGAGAGCATCTTCGAACTGCAATGCGAAGCCACCGATGCCATGAAAGAGGATGCCAGCATCGGCAGCCAGTTCTGCCAGGTGCAAGGGGTGCGCGGAGCCGGCGAGTGGGACCTGGGATGGGGCTGGCACATGGCCACCAAACTGATGGGAGAAGCTTTTGAACCGGGCGACCCGCGCCGGAACGCCACATTGCTCTACTTCCGCCGCAGCACGGACGAGCCCATCACACCGGAGAACACCAACCAGCCTTATGGCGAGTCACCCGTATCCACCGCCATGGGTGCCTACTTCAACAAGAAGGCCTACACGGACCCGACACTGCGCCGCAAGTACACCCGCATGGGTTTCTGGGTAAACATCCGCCTCATCCGCTACCCGGACGTGTTACTGATGGCTGCCGAAGCCGCCAACGAGAAAGGGCTAACGGGCGAAGCCGCCGGGTATCTGGAACAAGTACGCGCCCATGCCCGCGGCACACTGGCAGACGTGCTTCCGAAGGTAGAATCTGCCAGCCAGTCTGTGCTGCGTGACGCTATTCGCCACGAACGCCGCGTAGAGCTGGCACTGGAACCCGACCGCTTCTACGACCTCGTGCGCTGGGGCATTGCCAAAGAAGTGCTGCAAGCTGCCGGAAAGAATTACCAAGACAAGAATGCGCTGCTGCCTCTGCCCCAGACAGAGATAGACAAATCGAACGGAGTACTGGTGCAGAACCCCGACTATTGATACCCGGCCAAAGGAAACAGCCGGCCCAATCAATGGCAAAAGGTCTGTTTCATAACTTACTTGCAATCAAAGCACTGCAAAGGTGTTGCAGTAGCACTGCACAACAGTTGCAGTGTCGCTGCAAAGCAGTTGCAGTAGCGCTGCAAACCGTTTGCAGTATCACTGCAGAGAAATTGCAGCACCGTTGCAAAGAAGTCATAGCGCTACTGCAATAGAGTGACGGCAATCTAAAAACAATGAAGGGAACATACTTACAAACAATTAATTCAATATGAATATGAAGAAAATTTTCAAGAGAACAAGTCTGCTGCTCGCGACCGCTTTAATAGGCGTCACCGCCACCGTGCAGGCGCAGAAGTCTCCGCAGGACATGGACCGCTTCGTCGACGCACTGATGCGCCGGATGACTGTGGAAGAGAAAATCGGCCAGCTCAACCTGCCCGTGACCGGAGAGATCACCACCGGTCAGGCAAAGAGCAGCGACGTGGCCAAGAAGATTGAGCAGGGGCTCGTGGGAGGGCTTTTCAATCTGAAAGGAGTAGCCAAGATACGCGACGTACAGAAACTGGCCGTAGAGAACTCCCGCCTGGGCATCCCCCTGCTGTTCGGCATGGATGTGATACATGGCTATGAGACCATCTTTCCCATCCCCCTCGGCCTCTCCTGCACGTGGGATATGGCAGCCATCGAGCAGTCTGCCCGCATCGCCGCCACAGAAGCCAGTGCCGACGGCATCTCATGGACCTTCAGCCCGATGGTGGACATCAGCCGTGACCCGCGCTGGGGACGTGTATCCGAAGGGTCGGGCGAAGACCCGTTCCTCGGAGGTGCCATCGCCCGCGCCATGGTGTTGGGGTATCAGGGAAAAGACCTGAACGACCAACTGACACGGAACGACGAAATCATGGCATGCGTCAAGCACTTCGCACTGTACGGTGCCGGAGAAGCCGGACGCGACTACAACACCGTAGACATGAGCCGCAACCGCATGTTCAACGAATACATGTACCCCTATGAAGCAGCCGTCCATGCCGGAGTGGGCAGTGTAATGGCCTCTTTCAACGAAGTGGACGGTGTGCCCGCCACAGCCAACCGCTGGCTGATGACAGACGTGCTGCGCAAACAATGGGGGTTCAGCGGTTTTGTGGTGACCGACTTTACCGGTATCTCCGAAATGGTGGAGCACGGCATCGGTGACCTGCAGACCGTTTCCGCCCGTGCGCTCAACGCCGGTGTGGACATGGATATGGTGAGCGAAGGTTTCGTGGGCACGTTGAAAAAGTCGCTCACCGAAGGCAAAATAACCATGAAGACGCTGGATGCAGCCTGCCGCCGCATCCTTGAAGCGAAATACAAGTTAGGGCTGTTCGATGACCCTTACAAATACTGCGACCTCAGCCGTCCCGCACGCGACATCTTCACCCGCAAGCACCGCGACGCTGCCCGCCGGATTGCCGCCGAAAGCTTTGTGCTGCTGAAAAACGAACCTTTTGAGGGACAAGGCAAGAAGTCTTCTCGTCCTGTCCTTCCCTTAGAGAAGCAAGGCACCGTCGCCGTCATCGGCCCTCTGGGCAATACCCGCAGCAACATGCCCGGTACCTGGAGTGTTGCCGCACGCCTAAACGACTATCCCTCTCTGTACGAAGGACTGAAGGAGATGACAGCCGGCCGGGTGAACATCACCTACGCCAAAGGCAGCAACCTCATCGGTGATGTAGCCTACGAGGAACGCGCCACCCTATTCGGCCGATCGCTGAGCCGGGACAACCGTACGGATAAGGAACTGCTGGACGAAGCTTTGAAGGTGGCCTCCGGTGCCGACGTGATTGTAGCCGCCCTGGGCGAGTCTTCCGAAATGAGCGGTGAAAGCTCGAGCCGTACCGACCTCGATATCCCCGACGTGCAACGCACCCTGCTGGAAGCCTTGCTGAAGACCGGAAAGCCCGTTGTACTGACCCTCTTCACCGGCCGGCCGCTGACGCTCACCTGGGAGCAGGAACATGTGCCCGCTATCTTGAACGTATGGTTCGGTGGCAGTGAAGCAGCATACGCCATCGGCGACGTGCTGTTCGGTGACGTGAACCCAAGCGGTAAGCTGACCATGACTTTCCCGAAGAACGTAGGGCAGATACCTTTATTCTACAACCACAAGAATACCGGTCGCCCGCTGGCTGCCGGTAATTGGTTCGAGAAGTTCCGCAGCAACTATCTGGATGTGGACAATGAACCGCTGTATCCCTTCGGATACGGGCTCTCATACACCACTTTCCAGTACAGCGACATCGCCCTCAGTACCCCGGTCATGGGGCAAAATGGCTCCACCACTGCCGTAGTCACCGTGACCAATACCGGTAAGCGTGACGGCGCAGAAGTCGTGCAGCTCTATATCCGCGACCTCGTAGGCAGCATTACCCGCCCCGTACGCGAGCTGAAAGGCTTTGAAAAGGTGTTCCTGAAAGCGGGCGAAAGCAAGACCGTATCCTTCAAGATTACCCCTGAGCTGCTCCGCTTCTACGACTACGACCTCAACCACGTGGCCGAACCAGGAGAGTTCGATGTGATGATAGGTGGCAGCAGCCAGGCAGAAAAGACAGCCCGACTGACGCTGAAATAAAATAAAATATTTAATATTGCACTCTAAAAACAAGAAAACATGAGATATACTACTTTACTCCTTTGTTTTTGCAGCATTCTGCTCCTTGGCAGCTGCAAGAGCCAGCCCTCCGTACAGAACGGACAGCCGCTGGAAGTGATGACGTTCAATGTCCGCCTGGATATTCCTTCGGACAGTGTAAACAACTGGAATTACCGCAAGGGTGACGCCTGCCGTATGATAGCCTACTACAGCCCCGACTTGCTGGGCATGCAGGAAGTGCTTCACAACCAAATGGAAGACCTGAAACGCGGGCTGCCGCAATACACAGCACTCGGCGTGGGGCGCGACGACGGCAAGGAAGCAGGCGAATACTGCCCGATATTCTTCCGGACCGACCGGTTTACACTGGTGGAATACGGCAATTTCTCCCTCAGCGAGCAACCCGAAACTATCGGCATCAAGGGCTGGGACGCTTCCTACAACCGTGTCACCACCTGGGCGATACTGCAGGAAAAGAACAACGGACAAAAGTTTGTATATTTCAACACCCATCTGGACAACGACGGAAAGACAGCCCGCAAAGAGGGCGTGCAACTCATTCTCGACAAAATCAAGGAGATAGCACCGGGCATGCCCGCCATCATCACCGGTGACTTTAACTGTACGCCCGGTGAAGAACCTCTGCAAACGCTGGAAAAGGGAGGAATGGAAAATGCCGCAAAGACAGCTGCCGTCACCTACGGTCCGTCCTGGTCTTTCCATGACTTCGGCCGCCTGCCGGTGGAGGAACGCGTACTGCTGGACTATGTCTTCGTGACCAAAGGCGCAAAGATAGACCGCTACCGCGTTATCCAAGACAAACCGGAGAACAGCTACCTTTCCGACCACTGTCCTATACTTGTTGAATTGACCGTGCAATGAATATAGATAAGTAAATGATAAAAAAACAAGTAAGCATTGGTACAATAAAAATACAATACAGTTTATTATTGTTCCTGCTGTTGCTCGGTTTCACGCAATGCAAAAGCCCCGCCGCCAAAGAAGACCGGCTGAGCGACGATGCCCTGATGGACACCGTGCAGCGTCGCACCTTCAACTACTTCTGGGAAGGTGCCGAGCCCAACAGCGGACTGGCACGCGAACGCATCCACATGGACGGTGTCTATCCGGAGAACGACCAGAACGTAATCACGTCCGGTGGAAGCGGTTTCGGCATCATGGCTATACTTGCCGGTATAGACCGCGGCTATGTCACCCGCCAGGAAGGGCTGGAACGAATGGAGAAAATCGTCTCCTTCCTCGAAACCGCCGACCGTTTCCACGGTGCCTACCCGCACTGGTGGTATGGCGATACGGGCAAAGTGAAACCTTTCGGGCAGAAAGACAATGGCGGCGACCTGGTAGAAACAGCCTTCATCATGCAGGCCCTGCTCTCCGTCCACCAGTACTACATCGACGGTTCGCCCGCCGAGCAAGCCCTCGCCGCCCGCATCGACAAGCTGTGGCGCGAAGTGGACTGGAACTTCTACCGCCAAAACGGCCAGAACGTGCTCTATTGGCACTGGAGTCCGGAATACGGTTGGGAAATGAACTTTCCCGTACACGGTTACAACGAATGCCTCATCATGTATATCCTTGCCGCCGCCTCGCCTACCCACGGCGTGCCTGCAGCAGTCTATCACGAGGGCTGGGCGCAGAACGGGGCCATTGTAGACCCTCATAAAGTGGAGAATATCGAGTTGCATCTGCGCTATCAAGGCACAGAAGCCGGACCGCTCTTCTGGGCACAATACTCGTTCCTCGGCCTCGACCCCATCGGGCTGAAGGATGAATACTGCGCCAACTACTTCGACGAGATGCGTAACCTGACGCTTGTGAACCGTGCCTACTGTGTCCGCAACCCCAAGCACTACAAAGGTTTCGGGCCCGACTGCTGGGGACTGACAGCCAGCTACTCCGTCAACGGATATGCCGCCCACGCTCCCAACGAACGCGACGACCAGGGAGTCATCTCTCCAACTGCCGCCTTGTCATCCATCGTCTATACTCCGGAACAGTCGTTGCAAGTGATGCGCCACCTCTACGAGATGGGAGATAAGGTCTTCGGCCCCTATGGCTTCTACGATGCTTTCAGCGAAACGGACAACTGGTTTCCGCAGCGCTACCTCGCCATTGACCAGGGCCCGATAGCCGTCATGATTGAGAATTATCGGTCAGGGCTGCTGTGGAAGCTCTTCATGAGCCATCCGGATGTGCAGAAAGGGCTGAAGAAGTTGGGGCTCTCAACAGTCAGCAAGTAAGTTACTATCATAAAAAATCCCCTTCTGAAACTTGTATTCTCTGAAGAATAGAGAGGTACAAGTTTCAGAAGGGGATTTTTAGCAATTCAACACCCTAAATCCCGTCCATCTGTTGTGTCCTACGAGTCATTTGCCTGACAATGTATTTACAACTTATTCACCACCACCGGAACCGCTGCCACCGCTCTTCACATCATCATTGCTGATAGTGCGCGCAGCCTTTTTCACGCTTGCCTTCAGCTCACCGATACGGTAGCTGACGCTTATGCCGAAACGTTGGCGGCTGTACTTATAGTTGCTTTCACGTATAAAACCGTTGCCTTCGGTGGTGGAGCTTTGGTCCATATACTTCTTGAAGAAGTTGCTGGCAAAGGCAGACAAGGTGAGGCGCTTGTCCAGGAAGGACTTGTTGACGCTCAAGCCATAATCAAAGAAGCTGCTGCCCTTACCTTGCAGCATAATCCACGGCGTCTGTCCGAAGACATTCAGACTGATGCGCCAGTCATGGGGCAGCGTCTGCTGTGCACCGCCGTAGGCAAAGAGGCTCCAGCCATCGTTACGCATGCCTTCACTGCCCTCCAGATAAGAGTAATTGCCGCTCATGTTCATGTAGATACGTGTACGTGGAGTGGCATTCCAGTTGACGTAACCGTTCACACTGGCATAACGGGTCTTGCCGATGTTGGCATAGGTAGAATAAAGCACATCCTTGCCCGTGGGGTTCTTCAATCCCTCAATCTCCGTATCGGGCATGAGCCTTGTCACATTCTCAATACTGTTGTTGGTAAACGAGTAGCGGGCCGAGATATTGATGTTGAACTTCTGTGTGAAGTTACTGTAACTCAAGTTGAAAGCATGGCTCTTCTCACTGTCCAGTTCCGGATTACCCTGGCTGATGTAGGAGGGATCCGTATCATTCAGATAAGGATTCAGAGACCAGATTCCCGGACGATAGATACGCATGTTGTATCCCAAACGCAGATTGGACATATCCGTCAGCTTGTAGCCGATGGAAGCGGAAGGCACTACGTCGTCAAAGTTCTTTGTGAAATCCTCACCCCGGCCCACCAAATACTTCACGTCTTGGATGGTATGCTCGTAGCGCAATCCCAAACGGCCCGAAAGTCTCTTCACCTTCAGCCCATATCCCAGATAGGCGGCAATGATATCGTTTAAATGCTTGTAGTGCGAGCTCTGGTCTTTGTTGTATTCATACTTTCCGGTATCGTCCGCATCAAAACGGTCGTCTTCCGAAGAGTTGTTGCGCAGAATGTACTTGGCGCCTGCCTCCAGTGTATGCAGCTTACCGATAGGCGTGGTATAGTCGGCTTGGAACGTATGCTCCGTGGTATTCTGCTCACCGTCGTTATGCAGGTTCTTCAAGCGGTTCAGATAGTCTGCCCAATCGGGGTTATAGCCATTGTCTATTTCATATTCCGTATAGGAATCCGATGTTTGCGGACGGGTGTTTATCTTGTAAGAAAACGTCAGCATACGGTCCTTCACCTTGAACAGACGCTGGTAGTCTACACCTCCGTCGATAGAATACCAGGAAGACTTGCTGCGGTTAAAGGCAGAATAACTGTAAATGGGAGCAGCGTTCATGCTCTCCGGGAAAGTGGCGATGTAGTCCGTAGAGCCGTTACTCTTATTCCCACCACCCCAAAGTCCGAAAGACATGGTAACCAAGCGTAATGTATCTATTTCGTAGCTGGCCTCCATGCTGCCCGACTGGAAAGAACCGTGTCCCTTGTTGCTGCCGTCATAGTCCAGATTGGAAGAATTCTCCGTAACAGCTTCCGGTGTCACATGCTGGCTACCGCTGTTATAGTTGCGGGGCTGATCGTTGTAGTTGTAATTGTAGCGGGCGCTGACGGTCAGCTTGCCACTCTTGATGGTACCGAATGTCCCGCCGCCTGCACCGCGATTGCTGACGTTGGCACTGAACGTAGCCGTATAGCCTTCGACTCCGCTGCCCACGGTGACGATGTTCAAAATCCCTCCCACACCTTCGGCGTCATACTTGGGGCCGGGATTGGTTATCACTTCAATATGCTTGATACTGTTTGCAGGCATACTCTTCAGCACTTCCGTCGGATTGTTGCTCATCATGTTGTTGGGCTTTCCGTTGACGTATACCTTGAAGCTGCTGCTCCCGTTCACCTGAATATTGTCCTCGCCATCCACCGTTACCAACGGTACCTTGCGAAGCATTTCCAGCACAGAGTTCGATTGGGCGTCAGGGTCGTCCTGCACATTGTACTCTATCTTGTCGATATCTGCCTTCACCAGAGGCTTCTGAGCTACAATCTCCACTTGTCCCAACTCATTGGAGGCATCTACGATATACAGCGTACCGAAGTCCACCAGCTTCTCCCCTGCCTTCACAGAAAAGTTCTTCACGATGGGAGTACGTCCCACGGAAGTGATGGTCATCACGAAGTTGCCCGTGCCGGGTACTTTCTCCTGAAACTGACCTTTCATGTCCGTTACCAGCATTTTCAGCGCTTTTGCAGGAGCCTCTTTCTTCACGATTTTAATGGTAGCATAAGGTTCACCCTCCTGGGTGAGCGAGTCTAGCAAAATTCCTTTAACCTGAAAAGAAGTGTTTGCCGTGTTTTGCGCTGCAACCAGGCCCGAAATCATCAGCATCCATAGCAGCACAGTCCATTTGATTCTCATTGCGTTTTTATTTTTAGTGACTATTCTTTATTGTCTTCGTATTAGACGTTTCCCGTTCGAGTTTTGTCACAGTGAATTCGACAAAAATAGCCTCTTTTCATGCATTTACGAGACTTTCGGAGTTAAAAAAGCAAAAAGAAAGCTATTTAGAGAAAATAGAAGAAAAGTAACAGACAGATATTTATGGCAATAACACAACCAAATCCCCCCAATATCCACGGGCGCAAAGGGCTTTTCCTGCCGGCAAAAAATAACGCATAGCACATGTTCACCGCTATATTGCTGACAATAGCCTGCATACTGCAAGCCGTAATCACCAGCACCGCCACACTGCCTGTTCCTTGAAGCAGGTTCAGAATGAAAGGAGTAATATCACTGAACCCCGAAATGAAAGAGAGCAGGTTCAGTCCACCCGTACCGGCATACACCAGCGTATAGTGGGTCAAGATAGTGAACACCACAAACAGCATGGCAAAAATCAGCGCTACCTTGAATTCCAACGGGTTACTGCTGTCCTCGTTCTCCGTGTCACGCATGCCGTCGTCCACCCGTTTCCGCTTGGAATGCAGATACCATGCCACGGCTGCCGTCACCACCGACATTATCAGCAAGTAGGGATAAATGACCAGTAGCGTCTCCCGGCTGAAAATACCTATCAATATCAAGAAACGGAGGAACATCATGCTGACCGCCAACAACATGGCCGCCACATATTCGGGAGCATCCTGCGCAGACGACTTACGGCTCTTTCGCGCCAGTACGGAAATGGTAGCCGTGCTGCTGTACAAGCCTCCCACGATGCCCGAAACCAGAATGCCCGACTCATGGAAGACGTAGCGCTTCAACAGATAAGAAAGGTAGGAAATGCCCGATACAACCACTGTGGCCAGCCAAATGCTGTATGGCGTCAGGTTGATGCCGGGAATAAGGTTCTCATTGGGCAGCATCGGCAGGATAATGCCGCTGATGGCAAGGAACTTGGCAAGCGTAATCATCTCGTCGTTCTTCATGCGCTGGGCCAGTTCCGTGAAGGTATGCTTCAACTCGGTGAAGAGCAGGACGGTCACTATGACCATGACGTAGAACCACGACGGCTGCGTGGCCACAATGGGAGCAATGCAGTAGGTGATGAGTGCAATAATGATGGTGGTTACTCCGAACACATGGTACTGTGACTGCTTCACATAATAGTTCAGTCCGAGCAATAGCCCCAGAATGGCTCCTCCTCCCATAAACAGACGATAGCCCGTAGGGTCGAGAATATAGAGCAGATAGCCCAGAATGCCTATAAAGGTGAAGGTGCGGTCGGTACCGAAAAGCGTAGTCTCCCCTTCGCGCTTCAAGCTGATTTTACGCTGTGAAAGCCCGATGAGTAAAGAGAATACGGTGACCAAAAGGAAGGTGACCAGTTCTCTTGGCAGGTAGTCGTAAAGTTTCTCCATGACGATTAAACAAGTACGGCATACAATTGGTTTGCTACCACGTGGTGAAAGGGTGTTTCATCAGCTGCGAGTTATAGTAGCGGATGTCTCCCGTCACCTCCCGTCCGATGAATGCAGGTTTCACGAAAGGCTCGTCTTCCGAGGAGAGTTCCACCTCAGCCACAGTCAGCCCTTCGTTCTCGCCATAGAACTCGTCCACCTCAAAAGTATGCTGTCCGCTACGCACAAGGTAACGGGTCTTGTCGATGATACCCGGTTCGCACAATTTCAGCAGTTCCCGCGCTTCGCACAGTGGGATTTCCTTTTCCCACTCGTAGCGGCTGGTTCCCGATTCATTGGATGCACCCTTGATGGTGAGAAATCCCCGCTCATCACGGATGCGCACCCGTACCGTCCGTCCACGCGCACTACTGATGTATCCTTGTACGATACGGCTGTGTGCATACGCTTGTGGCTTGTATTCTCCCGTCACGAGGAATTTCCGTTCTATCTCCTGCGGCATGTCGTTTCCAGTGATTTTATCAGCCCCAGTAAGAGTAAGCCACAAACATGGCGATGACCAATACAATGGCTATTACTCCCATCGTCATCATCACTTTCTTGGCTTGTTGCTCTTCCTTCTGGCTGTGCATTGCTTTCTTCTTACTTTTTCCCATGGTGTGTTTTATAGTTTAAAGTTCAACGATGAACAAAGTAAGAAGAAATTCGGGAAGAATGCAAATGAAAGGGAGAAAATTTATTCGCCACTTCCTGCAAACTCCATCAGGTAAGCTTTGATGAAGCCGTCTATCTTTCCGTCCATCACACCGTTCACGTCGCTGGTCTGGAAATTGGTACGGTGGTCTTTCACGCGGCGGTCGTCGAAGACGTAGCTACGAATCTGGCTACCCCATTCGATTTTCTTCTTACCGGCTTCCACCTTTGCCTGCTCGGCCATGCGGTGCTGGAGTTCCTTATCATAGAGCATGGAACGAAGAAGGCGGAGAGCGTTCTCGCGGTTCTTGGGCTGGTCTCGTGTCTCGGTATTTTCAATCAGGATTTCTTCCTCTTCGCCCGTATATGGGTCCTTATACTGATAGCGCAGACGGACACCGGACTCTACCTTATTGACGTTCTGTCCACCGGCACCACCACTTCGGAAGGTATCCCATGACATGCGGGCAGGTTCGATATTCACCTCGATGGTATCATCTACCAAGGGAGTGACAAACACGGATGCAAAAGAAGTCATACGCTTGCCCTGGGCATTGTAGGGCGAAACACGCACCAGGCGGTGCACACCGTTCTCACCTTTCAGATAACCGTAGGCATAATCGCCGGAAATCTCGATGGTACAAGTCTTGATACCTGCCTCGTCTCCTTCCTGCAGGTTGGCGATGGTGGCCTTATAGCCGTGAGTCTCGGCATAGCGCAGATACATACGCATCAGCATGCTTGCCCAGTCCTGGCTCTCCGTACCACCGGCACCAGAGTTAATTTTCAGCACACAGTCCATCTGATCGGCTTCCTCGCGAAGCATATTCTTGAGTTCGAGGGCCTCGACAGCAGTGATTGCCTTGGCATAGGCATCGTCCACTTCCTCTTCAGTCACCAGTTCGTCTTTGTAAAAGTCGAAAGCCAGTTGTACCTCGTCAGTCAAGGTCTTTACCTCATTGTAGCCAGAAATCCATTGCTGCAAGCCTTTCACTTTCTTCATCTGAGCCTCGGCAGCCTTCTGGTCATCCCAGAAACCGGGAGCCTGGGTGCGGAGCTGCTCTTCTTCCACCTGTATCTTCTTTCCTTCAATGTCCAGATAGCGGTTCAACGCCTCGGTACGTTCTTTGATATCTTTCAGTTGTTCTGCGGTAATCATATATGCATTTACAATTTAGGAAGTGCAAAGGTATAAAAAAACACATAATTCCGCAATTGTCAATCCAATAAGTAATGCTAACGGCAAATGATTCCACCAAAACACCCTAAAGATTTATTCAAAAGACAAGGTGCCGAAAAAGGCCGGACAGTGGAACATGGGGCGTTCCAGCCCGATAGGACTCCAAGAAAGGAAGTGGGGAGTCTGGAGTTTGTCACCACACTTGTAGAAATTCCCTTTCATTGTTTTTCCGTCCAGAGAACCGACGGAATGCTGGAAGAAAGCGGAAACGGGAATAACCATGGCCAGTTCCCAGCTGCACTCGCCCAAACGTTCCTCGAAAGGTTCGCCGCCCAACGAGCTCCAACGTTTCACCATGCCCAGCACTTCTTGACTCGCCGTAGGACGGCGCTCATTGATTGCACCTCCCTGAATCAGCAGCCTGCCGGCGCAGTTACATTCGAAATTGTAATAGCGGTCGTCACCTTCGGGAGATACGAAGAATTCCACACAAGCATCTTCCCATACCCGGCCATTGTCTCCGGAGGCCACTGCACGCACACTGGCTTCCTTCACTTTGTAGTGGAGCAGGATTTCGCGCCCCGTATGGGCTATGCGGAAACTCACTTCCGGCTTGTAGGGATAATCTTTCCAGTTGACCACATCAAGGGGCTGAAACTCTATCCCGTTCTCGTCCAGCAAGGACGGCACAGCCTCACCTTCCGGTGAAGCCGTACACATTACTTTCTTTACACACAAGCTCTTTCCACTCTGGGCATTGCAACAAACCATGCCTACCATTGAAAACACCAAGAGCAGAAGGAGTTTGCTCCCGTAATCTCTCACTATCATAAAACGTCCTTTCATTTCTTATTAGTAGAAGCCTTGTCTGCTACTGCTACATCCCAACCGGAAACAACGTCGCCGTAAAGATAGAATGTCACGTCAAAAGTAGTCTTGCTATTCTCATCCACCACTTGGTAGCAGCGTGTCGCGTCATAGGAATCCACCTCCTTGTACTCGCCCAATGCCAGCGGAGCCGGCTCTTCCTTGCCGGCAGCCTTGGCTATGATTTGCTGCATGCGTTCCTGCATCAGCTTCATAATGCCTTCATGCTTGAAGGGGTCGGGATCCGCCACTTCGGGATGGGTAGCCTTTATCACCCCGCCATTGGCGGCACGCACGGCTCTGACACTGTCCGTATAAGCCTTGAACTGCCTCTTCACCTCCGGAGAACGCAGTCCATGAATGGTAAATACGGCAATTCCCTGGGCGCCGTTGTTGAGAGCGGCATCCATGCATTCGAACATCATCGGGCCGTCGGTGGCGGTCATGCCGCAGTACAGTGTAGTCATATCGTTCTTGTCGCGTACATTCTCAACCGTACAGTCGGAAATGAAGCTGGCATCACCCGTATAGAAGGTATGGTAAACCATCGGGAACACGATGTCGAGATTCCATTTGCCCCAGTCCTGACGCACCATGCGTGAAGCCATCTTCGGGGTGGGGAACGGGGAGGCAGCCATTGTCTTGCCGTAGGAATGCACCACTTCGGCAATCATATTGGCCACTTCGGTTATCTGGTCGCAACGAAACTGGCGCCACTTCACATCGAGGGAAGGGTCTTCCTGCTCGCGGGGGTCATAACCGTACTGCTCCTTGAACAACCTGAGCATTTCCGGATGGTAACCGTAATCCCACGCAGCGTATTCACGGTCCTGCACAATGCCATAATGGGGCCACAAGGTGGTGGGAAGCACCACATCCACAAAACGATGATAGTCGATGGCAATGCCATTCAAGCCTTCCACTTCGCAGTAGGCCTTGATTTTTTCCTTGATGAACTCGCGGACTTCGGGCAATGCCGGGCAGAGAAACTTGTAATAGCCTACATAGGCGGTAGTGTCTGCCAGGCTCTTGCCGTTACGATTCACGCTGAACCATTCGGGATGCTCCTTCAATATCTTGTCACGGTCGTGTTCCAGATTCATGGTCCATAACCAGGCATACACTTCGATTCCGTGTTTATGGGCAACCGGTATGGCAGCCCGGTAATCGTCGGGAGTCGGCGCATTCAGCATAATTCCATCCATGCCGATGTCGTTCATCACTTGGCAGATGGAGTCGAAGTTCATGCCGGGACGATAGTCCAGCCACGTCCAGAACATGGGATATTCCTTGGTTGTTTCCTTAGCTCCCTGCTGGCACGAGAACATGCCCAGCGCAAGGAACAGCAGCAAGAATGCAGGTAAAAAGCTCTTTTTCATTCTATCTAAATTTTAAGTTTAACATGCAGTTTTTCCATCACCCAGGTAACGCCGATTACCACAAAGGCAAAACAAAGGCAGTTGACCAGCCCCATGAATCCATGTGTGAACCAGTCCGGCAGGACAACACCGGTCACATCAGCAAAGCCATAGAAGACATAAGGTACCAGATAAGTGGTCAGCGTAGCCGTTCCGGCAGGGCGTATCAGGTTGAACCAACCTGTGACCTGATGGCTGACCAGATAGCCGAGCAGTGTGTAGAGCCCCACGGAAATGGCAGTCACATAGAACACCCAGGGAGGAGTGCCACCCATCTTGGCCACAATCCAGAAATGGTGTGTCCCAATTCCGACCAGCAGAAGCAGAACGGCAACCGTCAGCCCATTGCAGAGTTTCCAGCCGTCACCCTTGCCGGCATAGCGGGCGCTGAGAATGGAAAGGATGACACCTCCCATTGTAAATGCGGGCAAAGCCCCGTTGCCGATATGCAGAATGGACAACATGCCCTGATAGAAGTTGCGTTCGGGAAAGGCAAGGATAGCCTCACCGCCAAAGCCCTCGCGCAAAGGCGTACCCAGCAGGCATATCAGGATAAAGGCACCCCAGGCAGGCAGCAGATACTGCAACCGGTCACGGCTGAAGATATAGATTACGGCACATACCAGATAGGTCCAGCCGATGGAGCCCAATATTCCCCAATAGGCACCGAATGCACCTCCCTGCGGATTGCGGAACGTGAAGGCAAGGTAAAGGAGAACCAATACTCCGATTATTTTAAAAGCACGGAAAAGGTTCTTCTGAGTGCCGGAAGCCGGTTTCGGATATTGGTTCCACACACCGATAAAGCCTATGGCCATCAGGAACCAGTATACTCCTATCGGATAGGGAGCTTCCGGTGAAAGCCGGAACTCCGAGTTCGTTATAAACGCACCCATCACCAGCAAGGCAAAGGTGCGGGAAAGGATATGCCCCAAGGTGGACTCTGCCGAGAAGCCCTTGGCATATCTGCGCTCAATGGCGTAAGGTATGGACATTCCCACTGCAAACAAAAAGCAGGGGAATACAATATCCGCCAGTCCCATAAAATCCTCACCATAGACGGCATGTTCCAGCCAATGGGGTACGTCATGCACTTTCCAGAAGTCATTGACGAAAATCATGATGAACATGGTCAATGCCCTCAGCATGTCGATGGCCAGGTTGCGCCGTGAATAAACAGTCTTGTCACTCATATCATCTTGCTTTAGAATTCAGAAACCAACATCAGCCATCTGGCTGCCGAAGAGCCCCACACCTCTTTATAAGTAGCCGTATTGAACTGTGGCCAATAGGGCGTGTCCTCATTGAAATAGGACTGCATACCTACGGGTATCTCTCCTACCGTTTCTCCGGGCAATGCCGTGTAGAGCTGCGGATAGTTGCTGCCTTCCCCATAAATCATGGACTGTCCGAAAGGATTCCTGCCTACAACCCAGAAGAGCTGCTGTTCGGCAATGTCTTTCAGTTCCTTGTCCTTCAGTACCCTGGCACAGATAGCGGCAGCTTTACCGGTAGACAAATGTACGGCAATATTTCCCTTAAACGAGAACCAGACGGGGAATATGCGCAAATAATGCTCTTTATCCAGACGAATACCGTTTTCGAGTTGTTCCTCGAAATCCTTATCGGCACCGCTGCGAATCCCTACCTGAACGGCGTAGAAGTTGGCGGAATCCTTCACTTCATCTTTGTGATAGATGCCACTGGGCACCATTCCATAAGGATATACATACTTCATGATATTCTTCAGATAACCGCCATAGAGTTTCATGGCACGAATCCACTGCTCATACTCGGCATGACCGGACTGTGTCTCGCAAAGGGCGGCAAGGGCTTCCATATAGGCATAGTCGCGGGACTGGTGGGTATAATGTACAATGGACTTCCTGGCCAAATCACGGTAGAAGAAGCCGCAGGTCTTGTCTTTGTCTTTCAGCGGTTCGGTGCGCTGGCACTGCAAGGTGTAGCGGATAGCCTTCACGGCCTCATCGGCATACTGCTGTTCGCCGGTCAGCTTGTAGAGCATGCTGGCTGCCCATGAAATATTGGCGTGATACTGGCTTTCGGATGCCATGGCGGCATGTCCCCCACCCTTCTTTATCAGTTCGGCAAAGCCCAACTCATTAAAGCGTTTCATGGCATAACCGAAGTCTTCCTTTGCAATCTTTTTCAGATTGCTCCTGAGGGCTTCATCCTTCTCAACCATCATGGAGGCATACGCTTCAATTCCTGCAAGCAGGAAGTTTTCCAAAGCTCCGTTATGGACAAGCAGTTCACGGCGGCCGGCATCGTCGTCGGTACCTACCTCACCGTCAGTCCATAGATTGGTACCCCACGTCTGTGCACGGTAACCATCGCCCAGCCGGGTCTTCATCACATAGTCCATTCCCCACAAAGCCTCTTCCATCAGGCGGTTGTACAAGTCGACATTGCCTTTTTCTTTGGCGCGTTCGGCCATCAAGAGCAAGGAATAGGCTATTTCTCCCGTCTGTAAGGTCTGTTGGGACATGTCGGCAGCATCGTGCCATCCTCCGTTTATAGGAATAATATGTCCGTTGTAAGTGGCATGCAAGTCATTATGACAAGCCCCGTGCTTTCCGGGAACGGGATAACCGCAACGTTCGCAAAACAGGAAGTTGACCATCCGCCAGGCAGAATCCTCCCACACATCCTTATGGATATAGAAAGGCAAGGTGGTGACATCCCCTACCTGAATGACGTAACGTCCCTGCGTCTTGAAGTCGGAAAAGTCTATCGTCTCGAACTCTCCCAGACCGGTCTTTTCCTTACGGATGGGGCCGGTATAGACAATGGCCTGCGTCGCGGCATCCTTCAACTGGAACTGTCCGCCGTGCTTTTCCACATTGACAATGGCGCTCTTGGGACTCTCTATGCCATAACCAGTAGTAGAGAAGATGATGCGGTTTTGTGCGGGCATCCAGCCTTTCACGGTTTCCGGATTCTCCACTTTCTGCAATTCCACGGCATCCACATCGAAACGGAGGGAATCTCCCATAGTGCGTTCCTTGCCGAACACTTCGATAACAAATGAAATCTTGGTCACCTTGTCGCGCGCCAGCCCGGACATCTCGACGAAACATTCGTTCCATTGGTTGTTTTTCAAGTTGATTTCGTGGTATCCTTCCCGACCGTAAATGTCGGGTACTTTTATTTCTCCGTCATTTTCCACATAGAGGTTCAGGTAAATGCTGCGTGCCCCTTCGCACGTGGGATAGATATAGAACTTCAGACGGTTGTAACCTTCCCAGTTCACACCTCCTATATCATAAGAGGCCATGCAAGTGCCACGTCCCAACCCCCAGCCGAGAATCTTCTCCGGATGGGCAGGAGCTTCCAGACGCAGGCTATGCTTGCCAGACTTGCTCCGTTCATCAGTCAAACCAATCTTACCGATGCCCTTGTGCGACCATTTGGAGAAATCCTCCATATCACACAGCATCATAGTTTCCAACACTTTCTTTTTCAAGCCGAATGTCTCGAAAGCCTTTGTCTCGTCGAGCGGCAACGGACTGTGCACGTAACCCGTACTGACGATGTCGGCTTTCAACTTTTCATCTACTTGGGCATGAAGCCAAACAGCCGGGGTACAAAGCAGACCGGTCAACAAGCAGAGAGGTTTAATGATATTCCTCATATACAGTAAATAAGTTTAATTCAATTTTTCGCACGAAACTTGTTCTTTTCAGCTAACATAAATCAAGCTACAATATTAAGCAAGAATAGTCAGACAGAGGTTTAAACTCTATCTGAAGATATTTGAAATCTATCAAAATAAAATGATTCCCTTTCAAGAGATTAAGGAGGTATGCCGAAGTTGTCTCCGGCATACCTTTTACTCAGTAAGGATATCAGAAATTCGATTTGTTCACATCCCAGAATACACGGGTTGCCGCATTATCAGGACCACCAAGCATTTCGACAGCTTTGGCATAACCGGTAGGATTATTGTCCTTTTCATTAATGGTGAAAGGCAAACGACGTGGTCCAAGGTCAGTATCAATTTCACCCTGGCTGTAATTTACCATCACTGGGAATAGTTTAGGATAACCGGTACGACGCAACTCGGCCCAACCGTTCATACCTTCGGGATAGACAGCAATCCAGCGCTGTGTAGCAATCTTGGCAAATTTCTCCTCGTTGCTCAAAGACTCATCCCATTGAGCGGTCACCTTGCTTTGACCTTCGATACTGGCTGCCGGAATAATAGGATCCACATAAGCAGCAGCAGTAGTAGTGCCACTCAAATAATCGCCTACAGCAGCTCCCCATTGTTCAAACGAAGCCTTCACTCCCTTCTCGTACAAATCCTTAGCAGTACCTTTACCATTCACATTCCAACCACGCAGGGCAGCTTCAGCTTCCAGAAGAATCGTTTCACCGGCAGTAGCCAAAATAGCCGGAGACGTTGCAACCAGATTAGGTTTGCTCACAATCGCCTTGTAATTATCCGAGTTCTTGCCCTCTTCCAAACCTTTCACACCATTACGGATACCGAAGAAATCACCGTCAGCATTTGTTGTGGCATACTTTTCCAAACGGGCATCATTCATCCCTCCCAGCAGAGAGGGAATATTGGCATTGAGCACACAGTCGCCATAGCTGAAGGCCAGGCCGTAAAGCGGGTTCACATAACCGTTTCCAGCAATACCAAAATTCGCATCATTGGTTTCAATCAGCCCATTACTATCATTCATGGCAGCCTCAGCCTCGCTCTTTGCCCATGCAGCGTCGTATTTCACGATACGCATGGCCAGACGCAAACGGATAGTATTACACAATTTGGCCCATTTATTGAGGTCACCCCCATAAGCATAGTCAAACGGAGCGAACGAAGCCACATCTTTGTCCTTCACTGCACGCAGTTCATCAGCAGCCTCCCTCAGTTCTTCAAAGAACTTCTTGTAAACATCCTGCCCGGAATCATAAGTACCACCTGTAGCCGATTCACCATAATGAGTATAGATAATACACCCGTATTGATCGGCCAAACGAGACATGGCTATCACACGACAAATGGTATTGATGGCTGCGAAATGGGAATATGTCTCCATGTCTTTCTCACATTTGCGCGTAATTTTAAGACTCTGGGACATCACATGATTATAAGCATAATCCCAGCAGTTATCATTCCATCCGGCATTCATCGCATAAGTAATGTTATTTACATTACCTGCAAAGGCAGTAGCCGTACTTACATAGCCCGACCACATATCCGCATTCAGATTCTGTATCAGCTGATATTCCCACGGATTAGTACCACCGCCATTATTATAATAGATGGACTGCATCATCGGAATAAAATGCATGCCTATATAGTTGTTGTCCTGCTTCAATTCTTCGTCACTTACTCCTTTCGGGTTGGTATTCAAGTCATCGAATGCACCGGTACATGCGGTAAACATGGAAGCTGCCAGCAACGCAGTTGCCGTATATTTCAATATATTCTTCATAATTATAAGTCTATTTAAAAGTTAACCTTCAAGTTGAAACCTATCGAACGGTTGGTAGGCATACCAAACACATCGACACCCTGCAAACGGTTGCTGGTAGACAGCATACCATCGGGATCATAAGGAGCATTGTTCTTGAAGAAGAACAAGTTACGGCCCACCAGCGAAATTTGTGCACTCTTGATAACACCAATCTTAGTCAGCCATGCCTGGGGCAGATTGTATCCTATGGAAAGTTCGCGCAAACGAATATTAGTGGCACTGTAAGTATAGTACTCTGTCACACCGGCACGTCCGCCCACCAGATTATAAAAATCTTGTATAGCCTGCTCTCCGGATATCTTATGCCCTTCGAGCATCACATATCCACGGTCACGTGCATCACCGGTAGCCTTGCTCACACCTTGCTGGTCAAGGTCGGCTTCTGTCAGTGACATCACTTTACCACCAAAGCGTCCGTCAATAAGGAAATACAACGAGAAGTCTTTCCAGGTAAGCGTATTGCTCCATCCTAAATTGAAATCAGGATTTGAGTTACCCAGCTTTTTAGGATCGGATTTGTTCACCAATGGCAGACCGTCATCGCCAAACTTGATTTTACCGTTATCATCACGTTCAAAAGTTGTTCCGTAGAAGTCGCCGAACGAACCACCTACTTCCAGACGGCTCCATACATTATTACTCTCACCGCCACTGAATTGGAAATATCCCAATGCTTCACCGGCCAATGCTTTGGCTTCGTTCTTGTTGGTGGCAAAGTTGACGCCGGTTTTCCAACGGAAACTATTGGTCATCACCGGAGTGGCGTTCATCATAATTTCTATACCACTGTTCTGAATGTCACCTGCATTTACATAATAGGTATTATACTCTGAACCGGAAGGAGCGGGCAAGGTGAAGAGCTGGTTCTTTGTATTCGTCTTGTAGTAAGTAAAATCAAACTCCAAGCGGCTGTCAAAGAAGCGCCATTCGGTTCCAAATTCCAGAGAAGTCGTCTTTTCAGGTTTCAACTCATCAAAAGGAGAAGTTGTATTAAAGCTGATACTGCCGTTCTTTGTAATCGTATTAAGTGGATTGGAGAGATAGGTATCCAAACCGTTACCTACTTGTGACCATGCACCACGGATTTTCCCAAGACTAATCCAGGAAGGCAACTTCAAAGTTTCGTTGAGCAACCAGGTAAGACCTACTGACGGATAGAAAAAGCCCTTGTTCTTATACTTGGTATAGGCCAAGGTAGAAGTCCAGTCATTACGTGCCGTCACGTCAAGGAAAAGCTGGTCTTTTAAACCAATCTGACCGGTAAAGAACACGCTCTGGCTTTGTGTATGTTTTCTCCAATCACTCAAAGAGCCTGCATTGAGAGTCACATTCTGCATCGTAAATACATTGGGAATGGAGAGTGTACCCGGATAGGAATCGAAACCGGTTCCATTGCCATTATAATCATTGATACTGCCACCGACTGATGCATTAAAGCTGAAATTCTCGAACTGTTGTTGATACGTAAAGAGGACATCTCCATAAGTAGAAAGTTCACTTTGCTCATTATAGCTGTAACGGCCATTGGTTCCGGTTCCAGCAGCATTCATACCGCAGAGGATAGGGCTGGTACCTGCATACATACGGGTATTGTCTTTATCCACTATATAGTCGGCGCTACCACGAGCCTGGATACTGAAATAATCGTTAATCTGGTATTTCACACTCAGGTTTATCAAAGTACGGTACCTCGTATCTTCATTAGGCACTTTGTTGATAAGCCAATAAGGATTTTGCTCCATATCGGTTCCGGAAGTCTTATACCAGTTTTGATCCATAATATTACGTCCGGTATTCAACACTTGATAGTTATCCTTGTAGTAGTTAAAATCTTTACCACCCTCTACACCACCACGCGGGAAGTGGTACAAACCGACCAAAGGATTCATATAATAACCTCCTGAAGTGGTACGGTTGTTTCCTTTCTGATACATGGCATTGACGTTGGCATCGACCGTCAACTTATTATTGAAGAAATTTGCTGTTTCGCGGAAATTAAAGTTATGTTTCACCAAACGGTTGCCTTCTACCACACCCTTGCCGTAAGTATTGGCATAGGAGAAATAAGTCTGCATAGCCTTTGAACCCATACTTAAAGAAAGAGAGTTAATAGTGGTAACACCCGTCTTGAAGAAATCGTCAGTATAGTCGGGACTACCGTTTATCTTACCGCCCCAGCTGGTCGTTTGGCCGGTATAATGATTCTGGAATTCGGGAATACCATAGGCAGCCATATCAAAAGTGGTATTGGTATTGAAAGAAATGCTGGCACGACCTTCTTTACCTCTTTTGGTATTGATGATTACCACACCGTTGGCAGCCGAGCTACCATACAAAGCGGCTGCCGCAGGACCTTTCAAGATATTCATACTCTCAATATCATCGGGATTCAAATTGGAGATACCGTCGCCACGGTCGTAGTTACCACTGTCATTATCACCACCAATGGTAGTTGAAGTATTTTCGTTAGTGGAGGAACCGAACGGCACCCCGTCTATCACGTAAAGAGGCTGATTATTACCGCTTACAGAACGGTTACCACGGATGATGACCTTGGAAGAACCACCCAGACCGGAAGAACTCTTGTTGATTTGCACACCTGCCGTCTTACCGGCCAGCGCATTCATCATGTTGGGGTCCTTGGCACGAACCAATTCGTCGCCGTTCACCACTTGAGTAGAGTAAGTCAGTGATTTTTCTTTCTTTGCAATACCCAATGCCGTTACCACCACTTCATCCAGTAGCTTGGCATCATTCTTTAATGTGACTCTTATCGTTCCCGGAGTGATGGGAACTTCTTGTGTTATCATACCTACGAAAGACACTTGCAGTGTCGTGGCACCTGCGGGTGCATCTGTAATAGTGAATTTGCCGTCTAAATCTGTTACGGCTCCGGTAGTACTTCCTTTTACCAATACGGAAGCTCCGATAATCGGTTCATTGTCTTCAGCTGAAATAACGATACCGGTAATGGGGGAATTTTGGGCTGCTACCCAGCTAATGGCCGCCATCAGGCAAACCAAGGTTAGCATAAGTCTTTTTTTCATAAGCTGTTTTTCGGAAAATAAATATTAGATTAAATATGTGTTAAGTTAATAAACAGATTCTCGGAAATCTGTTATCCCGATCGGCCAGTCTGATTGACTGTTCCTCTCATTTCTTCTTCTTTGTATGCTTCATAGGCTATTAGTATGTTACGGTTAATATTTAAGCTTATCCAAATGTCTTTATTCTGCAGATTTCTTTCAAGCTCTCGTATATAAAACCGGGGGCACAACCGCAACCCTATCGGAAAAGGACGAATTATTTGCTAATAAAAGTTAATGAAGAAAAGCTGCTGGCAGAACCGGTGCTTTATTGCATGGTTTTAAGCAGATTACGGCATCACCCTTCTCTCCCTCGCCTAAGAGTGAGGCTTTCATTATCTACAAGAGAATCCCCCCCGGCACCGCGGCAAATTAACCTCTCCATTGCGACAAACTAACTATTTTCTCGCATCTCATTATTCTTATCACAGTCATGTTAGTTTCTTACAACAGCTGTATTCTTTTCTTATAACAGCTGTGTTCTTTTCTTACAACAGCTGTTGTAAGAATAATAAGAAGCATAAAAACTGCCAGTCAGCAGTATACAGATGATTAGTTTCTCGCAGTGCAGGGGGTAGTTTCTTTCTGTTCAGAAGAAGGAGATAAAAAACAGACCGTCCGGCCCGGAATGAAAAAGATTCACCCCAGGTCGGACGGTTATAAACAAAAAAACAAAGTTTTATTCTTCGTACATCTTATCAATCAGCTCCTTGTAGTTCTTTGCCACAACAGAACGTTTCAGCTTCAGCGTATTCGTCAGTTCCCCACGCTCCATGCTGAATGGTTCCGGCAGAAGTGTGAAACGCTTCACTTGCTCATAATGGGCAAATTGCTGCTGCAAGGTATCGATACGGGCACGGAACAACGCCTGTATCTTGGGATGTTGCAGTAACTCATCCATATTGCCGTATGCAATGTCTTTCTCCTTGGCATAATCCTTCACAAAGCCATAAACGGGAACTATCAAAGCGGAAACAAACTTACGCTCATCGGCAATGACAGCAATCTGGTCAATGTAACGGTCAATAGCCAGCTTCGTTTCTAATGCCTGCGGCGAAATGTATTTTCCGTTAGAGGTCTTGAACAAGTCTTTGATACGCTCCGTCAGATACAGATGACTATCCTTCAAATAACCGGCATCACCCGTGTGGAACCAACCGTCACGGTCGATGGCAGCAGCCGTTGCCTCCGGTTTCTTGTAGTATCCGGTAGTGATAGTCTTACCACGAAGAAGTATCTCGTTATTCTCGCCAATCTTCACCTCCACATCAGGCATCACCGTACCTACGGAACCAATCTCATAGCCTTCGTTGAGGAAGCAGGAAACGGTAGCCGTAGATTCCGTCAGACCATAGCCCACCACCATGTTTATACCTACAGAATGCACAAACTCGCAGATTTCATCGGGCACAGCAGCACCTGCCGTAGGGAAGAAATTACCGTTCTCAATACCTATCGTCTTCTTCAGCAGAGCATAAATGGTCTTTTCGTAGAACTTGTATTTCAGATGAAGCATCATCGGAGGAGTCTTTCCTTGACGCACATAATCAATGTTATGCGTCCTGCCCACCTTGATGGCATCCAACATCATCGCCTTACGCAGACCGGTTTCCTGGGAAATCTTCTCCTGCACACCGGCATAGACTTTCTCCCAAAAACGGGGTACACTGCACATCAGTGTAGGACGTATCTCTTTAATAGTAGTCTGTATATCTTGTGGACGGAGATTGATGCAGACCTGCACCCCCCGGTGTATACAAAGGTAGGTCCATGCCTTTTCGAATACATGGGTCAGCGGAAGGAAGTTCATGGAAACATCCTGGTCTGTTATGAAAGGCAATCGGATATCATGAATGCGGAAAGCCTCTCTATAATTGAAATGATGGAGCATGACACCTTTCGGCTCACCGGTAGTACCGGAAGTATAAAGGATATTGGCGAGGTCATCATCTGAGGCAGCTGCTGTACGTTCTTCTACAATGGCATTGTGCTGCAACTCTTCATCCATTGCCATAAATTCATCAAAATAGATGGAAGTCATGTCGCGCGGATCTTTCACCACAGCACGGTCGAAGATGATGAGCTGCTGCAGAGACTGGCAAAATCCGAACACACTGAAAGCGGCATCGTACTGGAACTGCTCGCCTACAAACAGATAACGTATCTGTGCATCGTTGATGATATACTGTGCCTGAGCCGGTGAGCTGGTAGCATACAAAGGTATAGTCACCGCCCGGTTGGCGAATGCACCGAAATCAGTAAAGAGACATTCGGGTTTATTCTGCGAGAAGATACCGATATTCTCTTGCGGCTCTATTCCCAAAGCCACCATTGCATTGGCAGTCCGGCGTACAGTCTGTGAGAACTCTTTCCAAGAGATGGGTATCCATTGTGCAGTTTCATAGTCTCTGTATTTCAGGGCTATTTTGTCTCCATACTTCTCTGCCTGGCGGTGCACCAGAACAGACAAATGATGATAAGTCATAACTTTTGATATTGGTAAATACGGTACAAAGGTAGTGGTTTCATTTGAAACTAATCCGATATTAGCGGGTAATTATTCAATATGGGTACTCCTTTCCGTTTTTTATTCGTAAGTTTGCAGCAGGATTATTTATTTACCGAATATGATTTACGATATACCGACTTTAACTTCCGAAGCAATCGGATTGCTCAAATCACTGATAGCCATTCCTTCCTTGAGCCGCGACGAGGAGAAAGCGGCGGATTATCTGCAGAACTATATCGAAATGCAAGGCATGGCAACAGGACGTAAAGGCAACAATGTATGGTGCCTCAGCCCGATGTTCGACCTAAAGAAACCGACCTTGCTGCTGAATTCCCATATCGACACCGTAAAACCCGTCAACGGGTGGCGGAAAGATCCTTTCAAACCAACGCTGGAAAGTAATGGAAAGCTCTACGGGCTGGGCAGCAACGATGCCGGAGCCAGTGTAGTCAGCCTGCTGCAAGTATTCCTGACATTGTGCCGCACCACTCAGGCCTACAATCTGATATATCTTGCCTCGTGTGAGGAAGAAGTATCAGGCAAGGGGGGAATAGAATGCGTATTGCCGGAACTCCCTCCCATACAGTTTGCCATTGTAGGCGAGCCGACAGAGATGCAACCTGCCATTGCAGAAAAAGGATTGATGGTGCTGGACGTAACTGCTACCGGAAAATCGGGACATGCTGCCCGAAACGAGGGAGATAATGCTATATATAAGGTATTGGATGATATTGCCTGGTTTCGTGATTACCGTTTTCCAAAAGAATCTTCCCTGTTGGGTCCCGTGAAAATGAGCGTAACCATGGTAAACGCCGGTACACAGCATAACGTCATTCCCGACCGTTGTACTTTTGTCGTAGACATTCGCAGCAACGAGTGTTATAGCAATCAGGAGCTATTCGATGAAATACAGAAACACATCACGTGTGAAGCCAAAGCCCGCTCCTTCCGGCTAAGCTCTTCACACGTAGCTCCGGAGCATCCGGTAGTGCAAAAGGCTATTACCATGAAACGTACTCCTTTCGGCTCACCGACCTTGTCCGACCAGGCACTGATGCCGTTCCCTTCTCTAAAGATGGGACCAGGGAAAAGTGCCCGTTCACACACTGCCGATGAATTTATCTTTGTCAAGGAGATAGAGGAGGCGATAGGAATGTATTTGGAGTTGCTGGAAGGAGTGAAAATTTAAATTATCATTATCTGTTCAGCCACGGCTCCGGATTCAGTTTTTCCTTCTCTTTCCTCAATTGGAAATGTAGCACCGTACGACCATTGTCGGCCCCATCCGAGAAGATTTGTCCGAGGGTCTGTTTGGTGGTAACATCATCGCCCTGCTTCACCGAGGCCGATGACAAGTTGCAATAGACGGATATATAATTCCCGTGACGGACAAGGATATTGAACAGTCCGTTCAGTTTAAAGACAGCCGCCACTTTACCATTGAAGATGGCGCGGGCTTGGGCACCCGGTTTCCCTTGTATATCGATGCCTTTATTGTCCAGCTTGACATTGCGCAAACCTTCTACAGAATACTGGCCGTAATGGCTGGTAATGATATACGCTCCAGTGATGGGCATCGGCAGCTTACCGCGATTATTAGCAAAATTCCCGGATAATTCACGGTCTGCCTTACTCATGGAGTAAGTATCCAAAGGCTGTGCCTTTGGCTTTGCGGACGTAGAGGCAGTCGCAGTTTTCTCACCAGCCTTTTTACGTGCGGCTGCCTCACGGCGCGCTTCTTCTGCCGCACGTTTACGCGCTTTCTCTATCTCTTCCACTATCAGGCGGTCAATGCGTGCATTGAGCTGATTGGCTTCACGGCGTTTCTTATTCAGTTCGTTCTGCAATCCCCGCTGTTTCTTTTTCAGATTGGCCACCAACAACTTCTGTTCCTTCTCCTGCGCTTCCAGCTTGACTTTCTCCTCTTCACGTTCTTTCAGCAATCCTTCCTTGGCAGCCTTCACTTGCTGAAGCTCAGCCTTCTTACGGTTCAGCTGTTCCTGCTTTTTCAACACCTCCTCGCCTTGCAGGCGCTGATAAGTGGCATATTCGCGTACATAACGCATGCGTCGATAGGTCTGTGCCAGGCTCTTGGCAGAGAAAATGAACATCAGCTTCTCTTCAATGGAACGGTTCTTATACAAATATTGGACGGACGATTCATATTTCTTCTTCTTGTCCTTTAGGTCACGTTGCAAGCGAGTCAACTGACGTCCCAATGAAGACAACTCGCGCTCTATGGATTCCACATCATTATTGATAGTCAGAATATAACGTCTGCGTTCTTCTATCTGTCCGGTCAGTGCAGCAAGACCTTTCAACTGGCTTCCCACATCCTTCTTGGTGGTTATCAACAGCGTCTCCGACTCTACTATCTGTTTCTGCAAGGCACCACGCTTGCTTTCCAGTTCCTTAATCAGCTTGTTGGACTGGGCAAAGAGCGGAGAAACCGGCAAAAGGAGGAGAAAGAAGAAAAGGAGAAGCTTCATAAGTTATAAGGGATTATCCAACAACTATCAATTATCAACTAATCAAAGGTCCATCAGCATTTCCAGCAGTTCCTCCAGCTCCACCTCTTTATATTTCTGTGAGAGCTGGGTAGGGGCCAGTACAAAAGGCTTATCCGAGAAGTTGGAAAGTTCAATCTTTCCCTTTTCTAGAGAGGGTATCCCGAGTTCCTTGCCGGTAAGCACCTTCTTACCATTGGGTTTGGAAGCAGCATAAAGCAGTTTCTCCAAATGGGCAAAATCCGCCTTCTTGGGCAGCACATCCTTCAGTTCCTTACGTGTTGCACGGACATAACGTTTTCCCATACGGTCTACCAACAGAATCTCATCCGGGGTGACTTCCATACGTGCCACCTCCGTACGAAGTATCGGCATCAGAAAGGAAATCTGCATGCATTCTTCCTTCTTCAACTTCATCGTACCGTTCACAGTAAGGGTGGCATCTTTATGGGGTACCGTCAGCTGCACTTTGGAGGAAAGGCAGGCAGATTCTCCGGACAGAGAACTTGAGTGACGCGAAGTCTTGCAACCGGCAAGCCCCACAGCCAGCAACAACAGCAAGGACAATAGGCGGCACGTCCTTGCCATATCATTCAGCAGGTTTAGTTTCATCTGATATATATTTCTTTTTTTGTATTTTCTGTTTCAACGTATCAGAGCGATTGCCCTTATCCCAGGCTTGTTTCCAGTATTTCAAGGCACCTTCCGCATCGCCAGTCATGTAATAGATATCTCCGCAATGTTCCAAGACCACGTCACTGCTATCTTTATCATTCTTTATCGCCTCATCTATGTAGAGACGCGCCTCGGCATAATTACCTTTAACAAACAATATCCATGCATATGTATCGAGATAGGTGGAATTGTTCGGCTCGGCTTTCACTGTCTTGTAGCTCATCTCTTCCGCCTTGTCTAAGTCGCGACGCTCCACGGAAAGATAATATGCGTAGTTATTCAAGGCACCGATGTTTGAAGGATTGTACACCAAAGCGGAATCATAAGCCGCATAAGCTTCCGCATGCAGATTCTTGGTGTGATAAGCATCACCGATAATGGCATAAAAATCTGATACGACCTCCTTCTTGCTATCGTCCTTGACGTGTGACAAAGCCTTTTGACAGATGGCAAGAGCATCATCCGTCCGTTCCGCCTGGTTGTAGGCAATGGCCAGATAGAAATAGAACTCCAACATATCGGGATTGGACTCCACACCGGCTTCGCACAAATTCATTATTTCCTTGTAATCCTCCTGGCGCACGGCTTCCCCCAGCAATGTCATACGAGCCGCTGTGTTGGTAGGGTCTATCGCCAGAACCTGACGCAGAACCGGTCCTGCCTCCTTGTTCATTCCTTTGGAAAGAAGATATTGGGCATACAGCAAAGGTAATTGTGCCTCATCGGGCTCCTGCTCCATGATACGGTTGAAGAGCGTAATGACACGTGTGCTGTCCTTGCCTGCCTGCTCATTCTGCACGATGAACTGCCGCATCACATTCAGTTTGGTGTCCGAAGCCACTTTCTTGTTCAGTAACAGCGTGTCCAATTGCTGTTCATATAGTTCCTTCTGTCCGGTCTCTTCGTAGTAAGAAGCCAATGAGTACATGGCCATTGCATTGTCCGGCTCTTCGGCCAGCACCTTCTTGTAAATCTCATAAGCTTCCTGCTTTTTCCCGTTCTGCATATAGACATCCCCCAGTACCACCTGATAGCGCCTATCGTTGGGATACTCTTCTACCAGACTTTCTATTTCATGAAAGGCGCTCTTGTCGTCCTTCTTTTGCAGATAGATGCGGAACTTCTCCATACTGAGCTGTTCGTTCTTGCCCATCCGTTCCTCGAGCTTGTTCAGTATACCGATAACTTTGTCATACTCTTCCTGGCGGTTGTAAATCTCCAGCAAGTTGTATAGCGGGTCCAGCTTATCCGAGAAACGTACCGCCATATTTTCCAACAAGACAGCGGCTTTCTCCGTTTCGTTTTGCTGCATGTACAGATTGGCAAGTCCCTGGGCATACCAGTAATTGTCGGGAGCATTCTCCACCGCCTTTTCCAACGCGGCTTGTCCCAGCGGCACCTGCTTGAGGAACATATAATACTGGGCCATCTCATACAAAGCCGATGATGCGTTCGGGTTTATCGTCAGGCAATGTTGCAGGACATCAAAAGCTGCATCATAGTCTTTCTGGACTTTCAGACGGGCGGCCTCAAGAAAGAAGTAGTCGTAACGGCGCTGCTGTTCGGGGGTAAGCTCCTTTACGGGCGAAACATCGGCTTTCTTCGACTTCTTCCGTTTCTTCAATTCCTTCCGTGCCTTTTCAGGCCGACCGTACCCGCTCATTTTCTCCTTAGAAGCTTGAACATTGGCAGCCTGCACTCCATACGTAGTAAGGCAGAAGGCACCTATCAACAACGCAAGTATTATTTTTACTCTGATTCTCATCTATTTAATTATAAATTCTTAGCCCGTAAAAACGGAACAATATCCATTCATTTTTTACCCGTATGCCCGAAGCCACCGGCACCGCGCTCCGTCTCATCCAGCACTTCCACTTCCTGCCAAAGAGCTTGTTCGTGACGCGCTATCACCATTTGTGCAATCCTCTCCCCATCTTCGATGACGAAGGTTTCTGCAGAAAGGTTGACGAGAATAATACAAACTTCACCACGGTAATCGGCATCAATCGTTCCAGGGGAGTTCAGCACGGTAATCCCCTTCTTAATGGCCAATCCGCTACGCGGACGCACTTGCGCCTCAAATCCTTCCGGAAGAGCGATATAAAGGCCAGTAGGCACCAGACACCGCTGCATCGGAGCCAGCGAAATAGATTCATTAAGGTTTGCACGGATATCCATTCCTGCAGACAGCTCAGTGGCATAAGCCGGAAGCGGATGCTTTGATTTATTGATGATTTGTACGTTCAACATGATGTTATTTACGATTTGACGATTTACAATTAGGGCTACTTCTATTCTTACAATTCGAGTAATTCAAGTTTCGCAATTCATCTCCGTTTCACTATAAACTTGGGCGAAAATACGGCTTTTTATACAAAATAGTGATACATTTGCAGTTAAATAATAGTAACTTCAATCGTAAATAACATCATGATGAATTGGAATACGCTCATATCTGCCAAACGTTTCGGACTGGAAGAGTTTCATCAGGAACGCCATGAAAACCGCTCGGAATTCCAACGTGACTATGACCGCCTTGTCTTCTCCGCCCCCTTCCGCCGTCTGCAGAACAAAACCCAGGTATTCCCTCTTCCCGGTAGTGTATTCGTCCACAACCGATTGACGCACAGCCTGGAAGTATCATGTGTAGGTCGCTCACTAGGCAACGATGTATCGAAAGCTCTCATTGCCCGCCGTCCGGAACTGCAAGACAGCTACCTCACCGAAATAGGCTCCATCGTTTCCGCCGCCTGCCTGGCACACGACTTGGGAAATCCTCCTTTCGGACATTCGGGAGAACGAGCAATTTCCACCTTTTTTTCTGAAGGAAAAGGAATGTCCCTGAAGGGCCAACTGACACCTGCCCAATGGGAGGACCTTACTCACTTTGAAGGAAATGCAAATGCGTTCCGCCTGCTTACCCACCAGTTTGAGGGAAGGCGACAGGGAGGATTTGTACTCACCTACTCCACCTTGGCAAGCATCGTGAAATATCCCTTTTCATCGAGTCTTGCTGGCAAAAAGTCAAAATTCGGTTTCTTCATCACAGAGGAAGAAAGTTTCCGCCGCATAGCAGAAGAGTTGGGTATGGAGAAGCAGAACGATGCCCCGTTGAAATATGCCCGCCACCCGCTAGTCTATCTGGTGGAAGCCGCCGATGACATCTGCTACCAGATGATGGATATTGAGGATGCTCACAAACTGAAAATTCTGACTACACAAGAAACCAAAGAGTTGCTTCTTTCTTATTTCTCGAAAGAGCGCCAAGCACACCGGCTCAAAACGATGGAGATAGTAAGTGACACCAATGAGCAAATAGCCTATCTGCGTTCCAGCGTTATCGGGCTGCTTATCGGCGAATGCGTGCAAGCCTTTGTAGACAATGAAGAAAAGATTCTGAAAGGAGAATTTGAAGGAAGCCTCATCAACCATATATCCGAGGTACCAGCCAATGCCTACAAGCACTGTGCAGACATCTCCCTGAAGAGGATTTACCGCTCACGCGACGTACTGGACATTGAACTTGCCGGTTTCCGCATCATCAGTACCCTACTCGAACTGATGATTGACGCCGTGCGTTCTCCAGAAAAGGCATATTCGCAACTGCTCATCAATCGCGTATCGGGCCAGTACAACATAAAAGCGCCTGCACTCTATGAAAGAATGCAGGCGGTACTGGATTACATCTCCGGAATGACAGATGTATTTGCACTCGATTTATACAGGAAAATAAACGGGAATAGCTTGCCAGCGGTATAACAGACGACAAGCATTCTTCCGGATAGTCCTATGATACAACCTTATTTGCTCCCGACGTAAGCTTGCATGCCTCCGGTGCGCTCGCTATGAATGACTCGATGTGGCGAATGCGCTTTTCTGCTAAAATCTCGTCCACGGCAATCAGGATACCCGTTTCCTCCACATCTCCGAAACCGTAATTGATGGCTGTACCGAACATACGCATGGTAGGGCTGAGACTCATATAGGCATTCACCAGAGGGGGAATATTATACCCCGCCTTACGGATTTCACAATTCAAAATCTTATAGTCTTCCTTAAAAGAGTCTTTACAGAAGAGAGCTGCCAATTCATTCTCGTCCGATTCCAGAAGTAACGGCTTCATCGGAGTAATCAGGTTGTCCTTATCCGCAAAGTGTTTCCGAAGAAAATAAAGAATCTTATCACGACTCTGACGATGATAGCTGGGATACATAGTCACCTTTCCGAAGAAATACTTCACATTGGGCATGACTACGGTCAGTGCGCCCAAACCATCCCACAGATTATCCAACGCAAACAGACCTTTACTGTCTGCACGCGTAGACTGATACTCCAACGTAACGAACGAACGTCCCAACTCAATGGTCGTAGGAAGATAGTCCTTCAAAAATTTATCCGAAAAGTTAAACATATGGGCAGTTGCCAGAATAGGGGCACCATGTTCGTCAAAACGCACATCCGTACCCAAGATATAACGGTATCCACCCAAAATTTCTTCAGCTTCCGGATTCCAGACAATCAACTGCTTGTACGGATTGTCCATGATGTCATATTCGTCAATATCCATAGACTTGCCCGTTCCTCCTCCCGCAGCGCGGAACGCAATCTCGCGCAAACGGCCGATCTCCTTCATGGTATTCGGAGAGTCTTGGGCAGTAATGATATATATCTGGTTATGACTTCTATTGGTCATACGCAGGCGCTTCTCCTCAGTCAACTCCGCTTTCAACAGCTCCTTGCTTATCGGTGCAATTACATCTTCCATATTTCTCTGTTAGTAGTTCTTCTTTTATATAAATACGGTCTCTCTACAATTTATATACAATATCCTTCACATATTGCGCCCATCCAGCCGGGCTTTTCGATTTATCGAAAGTTTGCCAGGGGATAGGCTTCCCTATGGTGATAGTAAATGTTTTATGGCGATTCTTCAGCATTTCATCTGCCAGGTAAAGCATGGCGATATTGAACTTGACACCCAACATCTTACAAAGATTGGCAAGATTATAAAAGAAATTGGAGTTCCGCCCTTCGAAGTGGATGGGAACTACATCACGGTGGGCTTCGACACTCTTCACGATAAAGGTCTTTTTCCAATCCAAGTCACGGATGACCCCATTCTGCCTACGTGAACAAAGACCTGCGGGAAACATGATGAGCTGATTGTCCGAAGCAAATCCCGCCTCCACCATTCTCGGGAAGTCTTTGGCCTGCTTTCCCGTCTTGTTGATGGGGATGCAGAGCGGTGCCAGTCCGTGCAGGTTCATCAGCAGGTCGTTGACCATATATTTCACCTTGCCGCCATAAAAGGAGCCCAAGACATAACCCAACGCCACTCCGTCCTGCCCACCCAGGGGATGGTTGGATACAAAAGTATAAAGCCCTTCTTTAGGCAGATTCTCCTCCCCCTTTACCACAATATTGGCATCAAGGAACTCCAGACAAGCTTTCAGAAAATCCACACCGACTTTATCTTTCGACTCCCGCAAAAAGACATTCAATTCCTCTTGATGAACGATATGCTTCAAATAAGAAACTACGAACTTGGGGATATACTTAGACTTCTTCGGAGCCTTTTCCCGAAGTATCTTGTCTATGTCAATCAAAAATAAAGAGTCGTCAGCCATTCTTCTTTTGATGAAATGAATGTGCAAAATTAACTCATCTTTTTAATTAATCGCAAAAAAAGGACAGAAAACTACACCCGAAATCTATCAAATAACACCTAAAAACTATCAATTGACAGTTTTCCCCCTAAAGTGTGTTTGAAATCCGTCTGCCTGAAAAAGAAAACTTCCGTAAACTTGCAATATCATGATTAACGAAAAAACATAGCACATATGAACAATATAACATTTAAAAAAGACCTGCTCGGAGTTCAAGACGATTTATTGCGTTTTGCATACAAACTTACTTCCGACCGTGAAGAAGCCAACGACCTCCTGCAGGAAACATCCCTGAAAGCTCTGGATAACGAAAAGAAGTATACTCCCGATACCAATTTCAAAGGATGGATATATACCATCATGCGTAATATCTTCATCAACAATTACCGCAAAGTGGTGCGTGACCAGACTTTTGCGGACACCACGGATAATCTCTATCACCTGAACCTGCCGCATGACACCGCTTTTGAGAGCACAGAAAGGGCATATGATTTGAAAGAGATGCACCGCATTGTCAACGCCCTGCCACGGGAGTACAAGATTCCCTTCTCCATGCATGTCTCCGGCTTCAAGTACCGCGAAATTGCAGAGAAGCTGGGGTTACCCTTAGGTACGGTAAAGAGCCGCATTTACTTCACCCGCCAAAGATTACAACAAGACTTGAAGGATTTTGTTTAAGAACCCAGCATATAAAACCAGTGATTTCCATAAATTAAGAAGAGTACAAATTTTAGTTGTATCAAAAGAGAGAAAGGTAGGCAGGGACAATCCCATGTCTACCTTTCATGGTCTCGCCTTTATATTTCTGCACGAACATATTCAAGCCGTTACACTTTGCGATAATATTATTTACAAAAATCAGGTAGTAACCTCTGGTTACATTCCACCTTTCCAGCTATCCGAAGCACTGAAAGCTAACCAAAACCACCTGAAAACTGCCAATTATTAGATTTCCCCCCAAAGAGAGTTTGATTTCCGTCTATCAAAAAAAGAATCATCCATAACTTTGCATCATCAATAAAACGAACAATAATTAAAAAAACATCCATTATGAATAATAGAACATTTACCCAAGACCTACTCGGAGTTCAAAACGACTTATTACGCTTTGCATATAAATTAACCTCCAACCGCGAAGAAGCCAACGATCTGCTTCAAGAGACATCATTAAAAGCTCTGGGCAATGAAGAGAAGTATACACCTGATACCAACTTTAAAGGATGGATATATACCATCATGCGTAATATTTTCATCAACAATTACCGTAAAGTGGTACGTGACCAGACGTTTGCAGATACCACAGACAATCTCTATCATCTGAATACACCGCATGACCTCACACTTGACAGCACAGAAAGTGCTTACGACCTGAAGGAAATGCACCGCATTGTCAATGCCCTGCCACGTGAGTACAAGATACCTTTCTCCATGCACATTTCCGGTTTCAAGTACCGTGAAATCGCAGAAAAGCTGAACCTCCCACTTGGAACAGTAAAGAGCCGTATCTTTTTTACCCGCCAGAAGCTGCAGCATGACTTGAAGGATTTCAGATAAGAGAATACGGCAAGCAAAGAATTGTTTATTTATTGGCCGGATAAAAAAGAAATATACCAGACAATCATAGAATACAAACCAAGATACCTAAAGAAAAACCGAGTGATTAATAAACAACATGAAGAAACAGACAACCATTACAGCCTGCACATTTGTAACAATGGCAATGGAAGCTCCTGCTGTTTTTGTCGTACAGCCGGCCATGAGCAAGCACGTCAAGTACGCAGGTATGGCACTACGTACAGCTGGTCAATGAAGACAAACTTGACTCGCTGAACAGCATACAGTAAAAAAAAGATTTATCCACCGGATTCTGTGGATGAATATAATAATCAACCACCCTAGGGGAATATTATCACTCCTCCCCATCATCTCCCGGCAAACGGTAACGTTCACAAAAAAAGATGGGAAATTAACAAAAAAGAGTTAAGAAGTTAATACTAAAACAAGGAAGAGTTAAGAAAGAGCTTTATCCCAAACTTTGGTTTTTCCAAACCAAGCCTTGAGATAGAAAAACCAAGGCTTGGTTTAGATATCCGCAAGGCTGGGAAAGAAGTTTCCCGCCCAAGACACCATTCCACCAACAAGCGACTTTCAAACCAAAGACCCGCCATCTCTAACTGAATCTTTTCAAAAGAGACTACACAAATTCCCCCACCAGCAAAGTGCTTCAAAAGTAGCTTCATTATCAAATGAATAAGCTATCAACAAGGTGTTGAAAACTTCTTCCTAAGATTTTAGTTAAAAGATTGTGGGGAATTGTGGGGAAATGTGTATTTTTACCGTCGCTTATTATAATAAGGTGAGAAATGATACAATTCTTAGGTAATATCGAGGCGAAGGCAGATGCAAAAGGAAGAGTTTTCATCCCGGCCACCTTCCGGAAACAGCTGCAGGCCGCTTCCGAAGAAAAGCTCGTGTTGCGCAAGGACGTATATCAGGATTGCCTGGTGCTCTACCCGGAAAGTGTATGGTTTGCCACCCAAAACCAACTTCGCTGCCGGCTGAATAAATGGAACGCCAAACAGCAAATGATTTTCCGCCAGTTCGTAAGTGACGCGGAAATCATGATCCCTGACGGGAACGGACGCATCCTGCTCCCAAAGCGTTACCTGCAAATGGCGGGTATACAAAGTGATGTCCGCTTCATTGGCGTGGACAACACAATAGAAATCTGGGCCAAGGAACGTGCCGAACAACCATTCATGAACCCTGACGAGTTCAGTGAGGCTCTTGAAGAGCTGCTGGGAGACGAAAATATTTGCTGTGACGAAAATAAGCTATAAACAACAGATGATGAAAGAAGAAACAACATATCATATCCCCGTATTGCTGATGCCGAGCGTAGATGCGATGAGCATCCGTCCGGACGGCACGTATGTAGACGTAACGTTTGGTGGAGGAGGACATTCGCGCGAGATACTGTCCCGCCTGGAAGACGGCGGCCGGCTGCTGAGCTTCGACCAGGACGAGGATGCGGAACGCAACATTGTGAACAACCCGCATTTTACATTCGTACGCAGCAACTTCCGCTACCTGCACAACTTCCTACGCTATCACGGCATCGAAAAAGTGGATGCCATACTTGCCGACCTCGGCGTATCTTCCCATCACTTTGATGACAGCGAACGGGGATTTTCCTTCCGCTTCGACGGAGCACTGGATATGCGTATGAACAAGCGTGCCGGCCTGACAGCTGCCGACATCGTGAATACCTACGAAGAAGAAAAGCTGGCCGATATTTTTTATCTGTACGGCGAGCTGAAGAACAGCCGGAAACTGGCATCTGTCATTGTTAAAGCACGGGCTACGCAGAGAATTGCCACCATCGGCGAATTTTTGGAAATCGTCAAGCCACTCTTCGGCCGCGAACGTGAGAAGAAAGAACTAGCAAAGGTATTCCAGGCATTGCGCATTGAGGTAAACCAGGAAATGGAGGCACTGAAAGAAATGCTGTATGCAGCAACAGAAGCGCTAAAGCCGGGAGGCCGTCTGGTGGTGATAACCTATCACTCCCTGGAAGACCGTATGGTGAAGAATATCATGAAAACCGGCAACGTGGAAGGCAAGGCCGAAAAAGATTTCTTCGGGAACGTATTGACCCCGTTCCGGCTGGTCAACAACAAAGTAATTGTACCGGACGAGGAAGAGATAGAGCGCAATCCGCGTTCGCGCAGCGCCAAGCTGAGAATTGCAGAAAGAGTAACGAATGATTAGTGACTAGCAATGGAAAAGAAACAAGAAGAAAAGAATACGGAGAAGGTGAAAAAACGCACCTCACTGAAAAACATCATAGGAGGCGACATTCTGGCCACAGACTTCTTCCGCCGTCAAGCCGGATTGTTGTTCCTTATCATGGTGCTTATCATTATTTACATCAACAACCGTTACGAATGCCAACTGCAACTGATAGAGATAGACAACCTTAAAAAAGAGTTGATAGACATCAAGTACGATGCCTTGACACGCAGTTCGGAATTAATGGAACGGAGCCGCCAATCGCGCATCGAGGAATACATCGCCACCAAAGAAAGTGATTTGCAGACTTCCACTAATCCACCGTACTTACTAAAATAATGGAGAATTGAGGATTAAAGTAATTTCAATAGCACATCGTAAATCGTTAAATCGTAAATAACATTGGCTGTAAATAAAAAAAACATAATGACCCGTTACTTCTTCGTCGTCCTACTCATGGGGCTGGTGGGGATAGCTATTGTTGTGAAAGGCGCCATGATTATGTTTGCCGAGCGACAGTACTGGCACGATGTAGCCGACCGCTTCGTCAAAGAGAATGTAACGGTGAAGCCCAACCGGGGAAATATCCTGTCCTCGGATGGTAAACTGATGGCAAGTTCGCTGCCGGAATATAAAATATATATGGACTTCATGTCCGGCGAAAGGGACGAGAAGCGCCGCAAAAAGGACCAGCAGCGCAAGGATTCTATCTGGAAAGCCAATTTCGATTCCATCTGTATCGGGCTTCATCAGATTTTTCCGGACATCAGTGCCGCCACCTTCAAAAGCCATCTGCGCAAGGGGCGGGAGATGAAGAGCCGGAACTACAACATTCTTCCCAACCGCAACCGGCGCATCTCTTACATTCAGTATAAGGAAGCCAAGCGGTTACCCGTATTCAAGATGAACAAATACCGAGGCGGTTTCCACGAACAGATATACAACCAGCGTAAAAAGCCGTTCGGTTCTTTGGCAGCCCAAACCCTGGGCCGTCTTTATGCCGATACAGCCATGGGAGCCCGCAACGGCATTGAGTTGGCCTTCGACACCCTGCTGAAAGGACGGAACGGTATTACCCACCGTCAGAAGGTGATGAACAAATACCTGAATATCGTAGACCTTCCCCCGGTAGACGGTTGTGACATCATATCCACCCTCGACGTAGGCATGCAGGACATCTGCGAAAAAGCCCTGGTGGACAAGTTGAAGGAAATCAATGCCAATGTCGGGGTAGCCGTACTGATGGAAGTGGCTACCGGAGAAGTAAAGGCCATTGTCAACATGATGAAAGCCGGAGACGGCAATTACTACGAAATGAACAGTAATGCCATCAGCGATATGTTGGAACCGGGCTCCACCTTCAAGACAGCCTCCATTATGGTGGCACTGGAAGACGGCAAGATAACCCCGGATACCGAGGTAGACACGGGCAACGGTATTATGAATATGTACGGCAGCAAGATGAGAGACCACAACTGGCACCGGGGAGGCTATGGAAAGATAGATGTGACACGTATTCTGGAAGTTTCTTCCAATGTGGGCGTCTCCTACCTCATCGACAAGCACTACAAGGATAATCCGCAGAAGTTCGTGGACGGTTTGAAGCGCATGAGCATCGACCAGCCGCTTCATCTGCAAATTCCTGGTGAAGGAAAGCCCAACATCAAAGGACCTAAAGAGCGTTATTTTGCCAAAACGACTTTACCGTGGATGAGTATCGGCTACGAGACCCAGGTACCTCCTATGAACATACTGACCTTCTACAATGCCATAGCCAACAATGGGGTCATGGTACGCCCCAAGTTTGTGAAAGCAGCGGTAAAGGATGGTGAGGTAGTGAAAGAATATCCTACGGAAGTAATCAATCCCAAGATATGTTCCGACCATACCCTGACACAGATCCGCGAAATCCTTCGGAAAGTGGTATCGCAAGGTCTGGCAAAACCCGCCGGCAGCAAGCAGTTCTCCGTATCGGGCAAGACGGGTACGGCACAGATTTCTCAAGGAGCAGCCGGATATAAGTCGGGACGGGTGAACTACCTTGTAAGTTTCTGCGGATATTTCCCCTCGGAAGCACCTAAATACAGTTGCATCGTTTCCATTCAGAAGCCTGGGTTACCAGCTTCAGGCGGTCTGATGGCAGGTAGTGTCTTTGGGAAAATAGCGGAAAGAGTTTATGCCAAAGACCTGCGTTTTGACATACGCAGTGCCATAGACAGTACCACCAATGTGATTCCTCCCGTGAAAGCCGGAGAGATGAACGAGGCGCTCCTTGTATTGAACGATCTGAAAGTTCCCGTCCAGAAACAGTTCTCCGAACAAAAGAAAAAGGAGCAGTGGGGACATACACAAGCTGCCCCGTCGGCAGTCATCCTGCAAGACCAGGAACTGGCCTCGGGCACCGTGCCCAGCGTGGTCGGTATGGGAGCGAAAGATGCAGTCTACCTTTTAGAGAGCAAAGGACTGAAAGTAAGGCTAAACGGCGTAGGACGGGTGAGGAACCAGTCCATAGCAAGCGGCAGTCGGATAGTGAAAGGACAAACCATAGCCCTGACACTACGTTAACATGAGAATAAACAAGATTTGGATATACATTATATAATAAGGTATGAAATTAAGTGATTTGTTGGCAACAATACAGCCGGTCCGGATTGCCGGAAGTACAAACATGGAGATAACGGGAGTGAATATAGACTCCCGCCTGATAGAAACCGGACATCTGTTCATGGCCATGCGTGGTACGCAGACCGACGGGCATGCCTATATCCCAGCTGCTATCGACAAAGGGGCTGTCGCAGTATTGTGTGAAGAATTGCCGGAAGAGCTCAAGACCGGCACCACCTACATTCTGGTGAAAGACAGTGAAGATGCCGTAGGGAAAGTGGCCACCACTTTCTATGGTGACCCTACATCCAAGATGGAACTCATCGGCGTGACCGGAACCAACGGAAAAACAACCGTTGCTACCTTATTATATAATACTTTCCGCTACTTCGGCTACAAGGTCGGACTGGTTTCCACTGTATGTAATTACATCGACGACCAGCCCGTACCGACCGAACATACCACCCCGGACCCAATAACCTTGAACCGCCTACTTGGAGAGATGGCGGACTCCGGCTGCAAGTATGCCTTCATGGAAGTCAGTTCCCATTCCATTGCCCAGAAGCGCATCAGCGGTCTGAAGTTTGCCGGCGGTATTTTCACTAATCTGACCCGCGACCATCTGGATTATCATAAAACGGTGGAGAACTATCTCAAGGCCAAGAAAAAGTTCTTCGACGAACTGCCGAAAGGAGCTTTCAGCCTGACCAACCTGGATGACAAGAACGGACTCGTGATGACACAGAATACCCGTTCGAAAGTATACACCTACTCTTTGCGCAGTCTTAGCGACTTCAAAGGCAAAGTCTTGGAATCTCATTTCGAGGGAATGTTACTTGACTTCAACAACCACGAGCTGGCAGTACGTTTCATCGGAAAATTCAATGCCTACAACCTGCTGGCGGTATTCGGTACTGCCGTATTGCTGGGCAAGAAAGAAGAAGATGTACTGGTTGCCCTCAGTACGCTGCGTCCGGTAACCGGCCGCTTCGATGCCATCCGTTCACCGAAAGGCTACACTGCCATTGTGGACTATGCGCATACTCCAGACGCCCTGGTCAATGTATTGAACGCCATTCACGGAGTGCTGGAAGGAAAAGGAAAAGTGATTACCGTTGTAGGTGCCGGCGGCAACCGCGACAAAGGCAAGCGTCCCATCATGGCCAAAGAATCCGCCCGCTTGAGCGACCGGGTCATCATTACCTCCGATAACCCGCGCTTTGAAGAGCCGCAGGACATCATCAACGACATGCTGGCGGGGCTGGATAAAGACGACATGCAGAAAACCATCAGCATCACCGACCGCCGCGAAGCCATCAAGACAGCCTGCATGCTGGCACAGCCGGGAGACGTGATTCTCGTTGCAGGCAAAGGGCATGAGAATTATCAGGAGATTAAAGGCGTGAAACACCATTTTGACGACAAAGAGATATTAAATGAAATAATTAAATAATTAACATTATGTTATACTACTTATTTCAATGGTTAGACAAATATGACTTCCCCGGTGCGGGCATGTTCGGCTATACATCCTTCCGTTCGTTGATGGCAATCATTCTGGCATTGCTCATTTCGAGCATCTGGGGAGACAAGTTCATCAATCTACTGAAGCGCAAGCAAATTACCGAAACGCAACGTGATGCCAGTATCGATCCATTCGGTGTGAACAAAGTGGGAGTACCCAGCATGGGCGGTGTCATCATTATTTTTGCCACACTCATTCCTTGCTTGCTACTGGGCAAGTTAGACAATATTTATATGATATTGATGCTGATTACCACAATCTGGTTAGGGTCGCTAGGATTTGCCGACGACTACATCAAGATATTCAAAAAGGACAAGGAAGGCCTGCACGGTAAGTTCAAAATCATCGGTCAAGTAGGTTTAGGACTTATCGTCGGATTGACTCTCTACCTCAGCCCGCAGGTGGTTATCCGCGAGAACATAGAAATAGAGAAGCCAGGGGGACAAATAGAAGTAGTACATGCAGCCAAGGAAATCAAGGCAACGCAGACCACCATCCCGTTCTTCAAAAGCAACAACTTCGACTATTCCGACTTAGTAAGCTTTATGGGTGAACATGCCCAAACAGCAGGTTGGATATTGTTCGTGATTATCACTATTTTCGTAGTTACCGCCGTCAGCAACGGAGCCAACCTGAATGACGGAATGGACGGAATGGCGGCAGGGAACTCCGCCATTATCGGACTAACCTTGGGAATACTCGCCTACGTGTCGAGCCACATTGAATATGCCGGCTACCTGAATATCATGTACATTCCCGGCTCGGAAGAACTGGTAATCTTTATCTGTGCCTTCATCGGTGCACTTATCGGCTTCTTATGGTACAATGCCTATCCGGCCCAAGTATTCATGGGCGATACGGGCAGTCTGACCATTGGAGGAATCATCGCAGTATACGCCATCATTATTCACAAGGAACTGCTGATACCCATCCTTTGCGGTATCTTCCTGGTGGAGAACCTCTCGGTCATCCTGCAACGCCTCTACTACAAGACAGGCAAGCGGAAAGGCGTGAAACAACGTCTCTTCAAAAGAACGCCGATACACGACCACTTCCGCACTTCCATGAGCCTGATAGAACCGGGATGCAGCGTGGTATTCACCAAACCGGACAAGCTGTTCCACGAATCCAAAATCACCATCCGCTTCTGGATTGTGACGATTGTACTAGCAGCGATAACAATTATAACATTAAAGATTAGATAATGTGGGATGCATTAGCATAGTTTCCACATTGACATATTAGTATATAAATATTATGAGTAGAATTGTAGTATTAGGAGCTGGCGAAAGCGGCGCAGGCGCTGCTGTACTGGCCAAAGTGAAAGGTTTCGACACGTTCGTCTCCGACATGTCTGCCATTAAAGACAAATACAAGGAACTGCTGGATAAATACGGCATTGCCTGGGAAGAGGGACACCACACAAAAGAGCTGATTCTGAATGCTGACGAAGTGGTGAAAAGCCCCGGTATCCCCAACGACGCTCCGCTCATTGTGAAATTAAAGGAAAAAGGTACGCCCATCATCTCTGAGATAGAGTTTGCGGGACGGTACACTGACGCAAAGATGGTCTGTATCACCGGCTCAAATGGAAAGACTACAACCACCTCGCTCATTTATCACATCTTCAAGAGTGCAGGACTGAACGTCGGCCTCGCCGGCAACATCGGCAACAGCCTGGCCTTGCAGGTAGCCACGGAGCAGCATGATTACTACGTCATTGAGCTGAGTTCCTTCCAACTGGACAATATGTATAACTTCCGTGCCAACATTGCCGTACTGATGAACATCACTCCGGACCACTTGGACCGTTACGACCACTGTATGCAGAAATATGTGGACGCCAAATTCCGCATCACCCAAAACCAGACACCGGAAGACGCTTTTATCTTCTGGAACGACGACCCCATCATCAAGCGCGAACTGGACAAGCATGGCCTGCGCGCCCATCTTTACCCGTTCGCTGCCGTAAAGGAAGACGGAGCCATCGCATACGTGGAAGACGGTGAAGTGGAAATCAACGAACCGATAGCCTTCAATATGGAGCAAGAGGAGCTGGCGCTGCACGGCACACACAACTTATACAATTCATTAGCCGCTGGTATCTCGGCCAACTTGGCCGGTATCCGAAAAGAATATATCCGCAAGGCTTTGTCCGACTTCAAGGGAGTGGAGCACCGATTGGAGAAAGTAGCCACCGTACGCGGCGTAAGCTTCATCAATGATTCCAAGGCAACGAACGTAAACTCCTGCTGGTATGCCCTGCAAAGCATGACCGGCAAAACCGTACTTATCCTCGGCGGTAAGGACAAAGGAAATGATTATACGGAAATCGAAGACCTTGTACGCGAAAAGTGCTCTGCCCTGGTATATTTGGGATTACACAACGAAAAGCTGCACGACTTCTTCGACCGCTTAGGATTGCCCGTAGCTGATGTTCAGACCGGCATGAAGAATGCCGTAGAAGCAGCCTTCAAACTGGCAAAGAAAGGTGAAACCGTGTTGCTCAGCCCTTGCTGTGCCTCCTTCGACCTCTTCAAGAGTTATGAAGACCGCGGCGAACAGTTCAAAGCATGTGTCAGAGCACTATAAAAGACAAGTGCCGCATGAGACTGTCAACTTGTAATTCTTTAATTATTAATTTTTAATTTGCGAAGCATTGGATTTATTAAAGAGCATATTCAAAGGCGACAAAGTGATTTGGATTATTTTCCTTTTCCTTTGCCTCATCTCCATCACAGAGGTATTCAGTGCTGCCAGTACGCTGACCTACAAGAGTGGCGACCACTGGGGACCGATTACGCAGCACAGCATTCTCCTGATGGTAGGTGCCGTCATTGTAGTACTGGTACACAACATCCCCTATAAATGGTTCCAGGTGTTCCCGGTATTCTTGCTTCCGATATCCATCGGACTGCTGGCTTTTGTGATGCTGATGGGATTCATTACCGGTGACCGCGTAAACGGCGCAGCCCGCTGGATGACCTTCATGGGCATTCAGTTCCAGCCGTCGGAAATAGCGAAGATGGCCGTCGTCATCGTTACAGCCTTTATCCTCTCGAAAGGGCAGGACGAAGACGGTGCAAGTCCGAAAGCCTTTAAGCGCATCATGATTATTACCTGCATAGTCTGTGGCCTTATCCTGCCGGAAAACTACTCAACGGGAATGTTGCTCTTCGGAACGGTCTACCTAATGATGTTCATCGGGCGGGTATCTGCCAGGAACCTACTGATACTGGGAGGAGGGATTGTGGCATTCGTTACAGTCTTTGTTGCCTTCCTGCTGGCCACGCCAGACAAGACATTGGAAAATATACCGATGGGACACCGTTTTACCACTGTAAAATCCCGTATTGCAGACTTTACCAACAAGGAAGAAGTTCCTGCTGCCAAATTCGACATCGACGGCGACGGGCAAGTGGCACATGCCCGTATTGCCGTAGCTACGAGTAACGTTGTAGGCAAGGGCCCGGGAAACTCCGTACAACGTGACTTTCTGAGCCAGGCATTCTCCGATTTTATCTATGCCATCATCATTGAGGAACTGGGACTGGTAGGCGGGATAGTCGTTGTGTTCCTTTATGTCTGCCTATTGGTGCGAGTGGGCCGTATCGCCAAAAAATGCGACCGCACCTTCCCCGCTTTCCTCATTACCGGAATAGCCTTGCTACTCGTCACGCAGGCGTTGTTCAACATGATGGTTGCCGTAGGTCTGGCACCCGTCACGGGACAACCGCTTCCGCTCATCAGCAAGGGTGGTACATCCACTTTCATCAACTGTGCCTACATCGGCATGATACTGAGCGTCAGCCGCTATACAGCCAAACTGGAGGAACAACGGATGCATGATGCACAAGTGACTATGCTGGTGGATACCGGAAATGCAGAAAACCTGAAACAACCGATCGACAGCGAGGCACAAACAGCCGCCGAACCGACAGCAAAGGTACTGAACAGTGATGCGGAGTTTGAATAACAGCCTCTCCCCCCACCCCCTCCCCTATAGGGAGGGGAGAAAAGAGTGATTGAGTAATGGCGAGTATGCCAATAATACAAAAATAAAGAAGAACAAGAATATGAGTAAAGAGGCAAACAACTATACAAGTCAAAGTAACTCTACCCCTCTCTCTACGGGGAAGGGAGTGAGGCTTATCATCAGTGGCGGTGGTACCGGAGGACATATCTTTCCGGCTATCTCCATTGCCAACGCCATAAAAGAGTTGTGTCCCGACGCAGAGATTCTCTTCGTAGGTGCCGAAGGAAGAATGGAGATGCAGCGTGTTCCCGATGCTGGTTACCGGATTATAGGTTTACCCGTTGCCGGATTTGACCGTAAACATCTGTGGAAGAACGTCTCCGTATTGCTGAAACTGATACGGAGCCAGTGGAAAGCACGGAGCATCATCAAGGAGTTCCGCCCGCAAGTAGCTGTCGGTGTAGGTGGCTATGCCAGTGGTCCTACGCTGAAAATGGCGGGAATGATGGGTATTCCCACACTGATACAAGAACAGAATTCCTACGCCGGTGTCACTAACAAGCTGCTGGCACAGAAGGCATGCAAGATTTGTGTGGCTTACGAAGGTATGGAAAAATTCTTCCCGGCAGAAAAGATAATCATGACCGGTAATCCGGTGCGCCAGAATCTGCTCCACCACTCCATCTGCCGCGAAGATGCCGTGAAATACTTCGGACTGAACCCGGAGAAGAAAACAATACTGATATTGGGCGGCAGTCTCGGAGCCCGCACCATCAATCAGACATTGAGTGCCGGACTGGATGTCATTCGCGCCAATCCCGAAGTGCAATTCATCTGGCAAACGGGGAAGATATACATTGACCAAGTCAGAGAAGCTATTACAAATACAACGGGAGAAGCCGTACGCAACCCGCGCATTAGTGCCATCCCCAATCTGTACGTGACGGACTTCATTAAGGATATGGCAAATGCATACGCGGCTGCCGACCTGGTGATTTCACGTGCAGGAGCCGGTTCCATCTCCGAGTTCTGCCTGCTGCACAAGCCAGTCATCCTGGTTCCCTCACCCAATGTGGCAGAGGACCACCAAACCAAGAATGCGCTGGCGCTGGTGGATAAGGGTGCAGCTATCTATGTGAAGGATGTGGAAGCGAAAGAGAAGCTGCTACCGGTGGCGTTGGAGACAATCGCCAACTCCGAGAAGCTGCAAGACTTAAGCAAGAATATCTTCAAGCTGGCGTTACCGGACTCGGCAACAATTATTGCGAAGGAGGTATTGAAGTTAATTAAGAAATAAATTAGGAGAGCATCTTAATGAAAGATATGAATATAGAAACAATTAAATCCGTTTACTTCATTGGTGCCGGCGGTATCGGCATGAGTGCGCTGATACGTTATTTCCTCTCTAAAGGAAAGAAAGTAGCGGGCTACGACCGTACGTCGAGCGAACTGACAGAACGCCTGATTACGGAAGGAGTACAGATACACTACGAAGAGAATATCAACCTTATTCCGGAGATGTGCAAAGACAAGGCAAGCACGCTCGTGGTCTATACCCCCGCCGTGCCGCAAGAGCATGCAGAACTGACCTATTTCCGTGAAAACGGTTTCGACATATATAAGCGCTCCCAAGTATTGGGCATCATCACCCGCAGCAGCAAAGGTTTGTGCGTGGCAGGTACGCATGGCAAGACTACCACCAGCACCATGGCTGCCCACCTGCTGCACCAGTCACACGTGGGCTGCACCGCCTTCCTCGGAGGTATTTCGAAGAACTACGGTACGAATCTGCTGCTTTCCGCCACCAGCCCTTATACCGTTATCGAAGCAGATGAGTTCGACCGTTCCTTCCACTGGCTGTCACCCTGGATGAGTGTCATTACTGCCACCGACCCCGACCACCTGGATATATACGGCACCAAAGAAGCCTATCTCGAAAGCTTCCGCCACTACACCGCGCTTATACGACCGGGCGGCGCCCTGATTCTGCACAAAGGACTGGAGATGCAGCCCGACGTACAGCCAGGGGTAGCCACCTATACCTACTCGCGCCATGAAGGTGACTTCCATGCCGAGAACATCCGTATCGGAAACGGTGAAATTTTCATCGATTTCGTAGCACCGGACACCCGCATCAATGATATCCAGCTAGGTGTTCCCGTCAGCATCAACATCGAGAACGGCGTTGCCGCCATGGCACTCGCCCATCTCAGCGGTGCCACCGACGAGGAAATCAAGCAAGGCATGGCAAGCTTCCGCGGAGTGGACCGCCGTTTCGACTTCAAGCTGAAGAATGACCAAATTGTATTCCTCAGCGATTACGCCCACCATCCGGCGGAAATAGCCCAAAGTCTGAAGTCCGTCCGTGAACTGTACCAAGACAAGAAGATAACCGCCATCTTCCAGCCTCACTTGTACACCCGCACCCGCGACTTCTACCAGGATTTTGCAAACAGCCTTTCCCTATCCGACGAAGTGATTCTGACAGAGATATACCCTGCCCGCGAGCAACCAATTCCCGGCGTGACGAGTCAGCTGATTTATGACAACCTCCGCCCCGGCATCGAGAAATGTATTTGTAGGAAAGAAGACGTCCTCAGCCTCCTCGCCCAGAAGCATACCGAAGTAGTGGTAGTGCTGGGAGCCGGCGACCTGGACAACTATGCTCCCCAAATCACCCAACTATTATCAGAGAAGTATCATGGTTAAAAGGATTCTACTTTCTATCGTCCTGTTGCTTGTCATTGTCTATCTGGTGGTGGCTGTCACTGCCCTCAACCGCAAACCGGCCACCCAGGTGTGCCATGATGTAGAGCTGGTGATAAAAGACACGGTATATGCCGGCTTCATCACGAAGAAGGAAGTAGCTACCCTGCTGGAGAAGAAAGGCATCAGCCCCATTGGGAAAGACCTGAAACGCGTGCGCACCAAGACCTTGGAGCGCGAACTTGCCAAGCATCCCCTCATCGACCAGGTGGAATGCTACAAGACCCCGAGCAGCAAGCTCTGCATCGAAGTGACCCAGCGAATCCCCATCCTGCGCGTGATGAGCGCCAATGGCGAAAACTACTATCTGGACAACAAGGGTACTGTAATGCCCCCCGATGCAAAATGCGTTGCACACCTTGCCGTAGTGACCGGAAATGTAGAAAAGTCGTTTGCCATGAGGGATTTATATAAGTTTGGTGTATTTTTGCAGAAGAATTCTTTTTGGAATGCACAGATTGAACAGATTCATGTACTGCCTGGCAAAAATATAGAATTAGTGCCACGTGTCGGCGACCATCTCATCTATTTGGGTAAGATGGCCGGTTTTGAAAAGAAACTGAAACGTGTAAAAGCATTCTACGAAAGAGGTTTGAACCAGGTGGGCTGGAACAAATACTCCCGCATTAACGTTGAATTCGATAATCAGATTATCTGCACGAAGAGGGAGTAAAGAGATTTATCCCTTATCAAAGCGCAGTAAATTGTAAATTGTAAATTGTAAATTGTAAAATAGTAAATAAATAGATATGGCAACAACAGATTTCATCGCCGCTATCGAGTTGAGTTCTTCCAAGATTTCCGGTATCGCAGGGAAGAAGAACAGTGACGGAAGTATCCAGGTGTTGGCTTATGCATGCGAAGATGCATCCCCGTTTATACACAAAGGGGCCATCTACAACATTGACAAGACCGCACAAGCGCTGACTTCCATCATCAACAAGCTGGAAGGCCAGCTGAACAACTCCATCGCCAAAGTATATGTAGGCATCGGCGGACAATCATTGCGCACGGTGAGGAATGCGGTAAGCCGTACGCTGAAGGAAGAGAGCATCATTTCGCAAGAACTGGTAGACGAGATTTGCGACGAGAACCGTGATGTACCCCTAGTAGACATGAGTGTGCTGGATGTAGCCCCGCAAGAATACAAGATAGACAACACGTTGCACGTGGAGCCCGTAGGAGTTGCCGGAAAATACATCACCGGACAGTTCCTCAACATCGTGGCGCGCGCCTCGCTGAAAAAGAACCTCGAACACAGCTTCGAGCAAGCCAAAGTGGAAATTGCCGACGACCTGCTCGTAGCCCCCACTGCGTTGGCCAAAGCCGTGCTGACCGAAAACGAGATGCGTTCGGGCTGCGCACTGGTGGACTTCGGTGCCGATACCACCACCGTGCTGGTCTATAAGAACAATATCCTGCGCTACCTCAGCGTACTGCCGCTGGGTGGAAACAACATTACCCACGACATCACTTCCCTGCAAATGGAAGAGGAAGACGCCGAAAAGCTGAAACTGCAATACGGTGATGCCCTCTACGAGGAGGAGGAAGACGCCGAGACTCCTGCCGTATGTATGTCGGAAGACGGCCGTACCTTCGAATTGGCCCTGCTGAACAATATTATCGGAGCCCGTGCAGAAGAAATCCTTGCCAACGTATGGAACCAGTTACAGCTTTCCGGCTACGAGGACAAACTTTTCTCCGGTGTAGTATTTACCGGTGGAGGAGCCAATCTGAAGAATCTCGAGAAAGCCTTCCATAAAGTGAGCAAGATTGAAAAGGTAAAGACCGCTAAGTTCGTACAGACCACCGTCCACACACGCAGCGAAGAGCCCCAAAAGGACGGCATGCACAACACACTGCTGGGCCTGCTGGCTGCCGGCAACGAGAATTGCTGCCTGCAAGAGGTGAAACCGGTGCAGCAGCCTGCCTCCAATGTTCCTCCCAAACCGGTCGACATATTCGTTGACGACGAAGCGCTGAAAGAGCAGGAAGCTGCCGCACGCGCCGCCAAGGCACAGCGCGAGAGGGAAGAAAAAGAACGCAAGGAACGTGAGCGAAAAGAAAGGGAGCTGCGCGAAAAGGAAGAGAAAAAGAAGAAAAAGAAAGAAGGCCCCAGCTGGTTCGAAAAGACTTTCAACAAGATTTCCAACGAAATCTTCTCGGACGACGATATGAAGTAATAATGTGATAATGTGCCAGAAAATTAAGTTATTATGGAAGATATAGTACAATTCGATTTCCCGACCGATTCACCGAAAATCATTAAAGTAATCGGTGTAGGCGGAGGTGGCGGCAATGCCGTGAACCATATGTACCGGGAAGGTATACACGACGTGACGTTCGTACTGTGTAACACAGACAACCAAGCGTTGAAGGACTCTCCCGTGCCCGTGAAGTTACAGCTTGGAAAAGAAGGCCTGGGAGCCGGAAACCGCCCTGCCCGTGCCCGCAAGGCAGCAGAAGAGAGCATCGAAGACATCAAGAATATGCTGAACGACGGCACCAAGATGGTATTCATCACTGCCGGAATGGGCGGTGGTACCGGTACGGGTGCCGCACCCATCATTGCACAGACCGCCAAGGAAATGGATATCCTAACCATCGGCATCGTCACCATCCCTTTCCGCTGGGAGGGCGACAAGAAGATAGACCAGGCACTGGATGGCGTAGAGGAAATCAGCAAGCACGTAGATGCCCTGCTGGTCATCAACAATGAAAAGCTGAGCGAGATATACAGCGAGTTGTCCGTGGACGACGCGTTCGACAAGGCCGACGACACCCTTTCGGTAGCCGCCAAGAGTATTGCCGAAATCATCACCCTGCATGGAAAGGTGAACCTCGACTTCAACGACGTGAAAACAGTGCTGAAGGACGGCGGCGTAGCCATCATGAGTACCGGCTACGGCGAAGGTGACAACCGTGTCAGCGAAGCCATCAAGAATGCGCAGCACTCGCCGTTGCTGAACAACAACGACATTTTCAATTCCAAGAAGGTACTCCTCAACATCTCTTACAGCTCACAATACAAGCTGATGATGAGCGAAATGGACGAGGTAAAGGAATTCATGAACCGTTTCAGCCGCGACTTCGAGACCAAATTCGGTATGGCCATCGACGACAAACTGGAACAGAAAGTGAAAATCACCCTGCTTGCCACCGGTTTCGGTATCCAGGACATCCACATGAAGGAGATGGACGACCGCATCACCCAGCGCACCGCCGAAGAACAGCAACGCCTTGCCGAGCTGGAGGAGGAAGAGGAACAGAGACGCAACCGCCGCGAAGTGTACTACGGCAAGGATGCCAACGCCCGTTCCCAGCGCAGCCGCCGTCGCCATATCTATCTCTTCAATCCCGAAGACATGGACAACGCCGACATCATCAGCATGGTAGAGAATTCTCCGACCTATCTGCGTGACAAAAGCACGCTGAACAGCATCAAGATGAAGGCAGAGCAGGAAGGGCAGCTCGCCACCGAAGCCGCGCAAGAAGCAGAAGGCGGTGCAGGGGGAGTCATCACCTTCTGATTTTTCCGTTCCCGATATGTAAAACCATCCTCCTCCCCTTCGGGAGAACAGGAGTAAACCTATAACAATATGGATTTATTTGAAAAAGTCAGCGAAGACATTAAAACAGCCATGAAAGCCAAAGACAAAGTGGCTCTCGAAACATTGAGAAACGTAAAGAAAGTATTCCTTGAAGCCAAAACCGCTCCCGGAGCCAACGATACCCTGAGCGATGCAGATGCTTTGAAGATTATCCAAAAACTGACCAAACAAGGCAAAGACGCCGCTGAAATCTATGTACAGCAAGGTCGCCAGGACTTGGCAGACGATGAGCTGGCACAAGTAAAGGTGCTTGAAACCTATCTGCCCAAGCAAATGAGCGCCGAAGAACTGGAAGCAGCCTTGAAGGAAATCATAGCCGAGGTCGGTGCCACCAGCGGCAAGGACATGGGCAAAGTGATGGGTGTAGCCAGCAAGAAACTTGCCGGACTTGCCGAAGGCCGCGCCATCTCAGCCAAAGTAAAGGAACTGCTGGGATAAAGTATAGCGAAGGAGATAAGAAATATTCGGGTTCAATTGCATGAGATGGGCATCTCGTGCTGTATGAGATATACATCTCATGCAGCATAAGATGCCCATCTCGCGCAATCAGGAGCTATTGTTTCATCCGACAAGCAAGATTGGCGCTCCTCAATCAAACAATTCTTTCAAGACTTCAAGAGACTTCAGCACCGGGAAATCCGGCAGATGCAGACGATAATATTCATTCATAATGTTCAGGCAGTGGGTACGCTCCAACCGGTTCATGGTAAAAAGATGCATCGTTTCATAATTCATACGCATCAGCTGTGTCAGGCGGGCCGCCTCCTCGGGAGCGATGTAATTGGAATGAAGCTGCGGACGCAAGGGAGTGAAACAAGCATTCTGCAAATCGAAGTAATCTCCGGCATGATAATCCTCCAGGTTGGGATACAAACCGAGAAAACGGGAAAGGCGCATCAGGAAGACCAGATGAAAATTGGCAAACCCCTCCCTGCATTCATCCAGCCAGATGACGGAATGATACAGATAAGCAAACAGCGGACGGTTCTCCGCCTCCTCCCGGACGGCGCGATAAAGGAATTCCGAAAGAAACAAAGCGATGGCGGATTTGTAGGGATCGTAGGGAAGCGTGGCAAAAGGATAAAGAGACTTCGCCTCCTTCACCTTATATATAGTGGCATTAGGACGGAAATCGGCTTCAAGTTCCACCAATGCCAGCGGCTGGAAGAGTACCGGCTTCACCGCCGCCTTGCGCGAACGGGGTATGGACACCATGAAGGAAGCCCTGCCAGCCACCTCTGTATAGATGTCTGCAATGAGAGATGTATCCTTATATTTCAAGGTATGCAGTACAATTCCCTGTGTTTTCTGTAACATTCCCGATTTCTTTATCTGGTTTCAATCTGATAACAAAGCTACAAAAAAAGCCCGAAAGAAGAGAAACAAAAGGAGAAGAATAAAAAAACAAGGTAAGGAGTGTAAAAAAATAAAAGCATATATTACACTGATTTTCAATAGATAACACTCCATTCTAAGACAAAAGACAACAAAAAGCTATATTTTTTTCTTGCGAATGTTTTGGTAATTCAAAAATAGTTTCTACCTTTGCATCCGCAAACGAAAAATAAAGACTCTTTGCAAGAGCGGAAACGCTCACCAAAGGATGGCCCGTTCGTCTATCGGTTAGGACGCAAGATTTTCATTCTTGAAAGGGGGGTTCGATTCCCCCACGGGCTACAAAATAAAAAAATAAACGAATTAAAAAAAGATTAGTCGAGATGGCAAATCATAAATCATCACTGAAGAGAATCAGACAAGAAGAAACAAGAAGACTTCACAACAGATATTATGGCAAGACCATGAGAAACGCTGTTCGTAAGCTTCGTGCTACTACAGACAAAGCTGCAGCAACAGCAATGTATCCGGGTATCACAAAACTGTTGGATAAATTGGCTAAGACTAATGTAATCCACAAGAACAAGGCTAACAACTTGAAGTCAAAGTTGGCTATCTATATCAACAAGCTGGCTTAAGTTGACTGTTACACAAAAGATATTACAAGGCTGGACTTTTTTAGTCCGGCCTTTCTCATTTATACCTCTCTATTTACCTGCTTCCACACAAGTTTCTTTTCTGTGCTAAAAAGCTGTAAACTACCCGAATTTATCCGTTTGTTTAGCACCATATCCCGAGGATTTTCACTATATTTGCTCTGTTATTACAATAAGGAAAAAAGATTATGACTGAAGAACAGATTCACTCCAATAACGGGAGCTATTCTGCCGAAAACATCCAGGTACTGGAAGGTTTGGAAGCAGTGAGAAAGCGTCCCGCGATGTATATTGGCGACATTAGCAGCAAAGGACTTCACCACCTGGTGTACGAGGTTGTGGATAACTCCATCGACGAGGCACTTGCCGGCTATTGCGACCACATCGAAGTCACCATTAACGAGGACAACTCCATCACCGTACAAGACAACGGACGTGGTATCCCGGTAGACTATCACGAAAAGGAAAAGAAATCCGCGCTGGAAGTTGTAATGACCGTACTGCATGCCGGAGGAAAGTTCGACAAAGGTTCCTATAAGGTATCGGGAGGTCTGCATGGTGTAGGTGTATCTTGCGTAAATGCCTTGTCTACACACATGACTACCCAGGTTTTCCGTAACGGAAAAATCTATCAGCAGGAATATTCCTGCGGACATCCGCTCTACTCCGTCAAAGAAGTGGGCACAACAGACATTACCGGTACACGCCAACAGTTCTGGCCGGACGGTACCATCTTTACGGAGACAGTCTACAACTATGATATTCTTGCCACCCGCATGCGCGAGCTGGCGTATCTGAACGCAGGCATCAAGATTTCACTGACCGACCTTCGCGTAAAGGACGAAGAAGGAAATGCCAAGAAGGAAATCTTCTACTCGGAAGAAGGCCTGAAGGAATTTGTGCGCTACGTGGACTCCTCACGCGAGCACTTCATGAACGATGTAATCTACATCAATACCGAGAAGCAAGGCACACCGGTGGAAGTAGCCATCATGTACAACACTTCTTATAACGAAAATGTGCACTCTTACGTAAACAACATCAATACCATTGAAGGGGGTACCCACTTGGCAGGTTTCCGCCGTGCACTGACCCGTACGTTGAAAAAATACGCCGAAGACAACAAGATGCTGGAGAAAGCCAAGGTAGAGATTGCAGGAGACGACTTCCGTGAAGGACTGACTGCCGTTATCTCCATCAAGGTGGCAGAGCCTCAGTTCGAAGGACAGACCAAGACAAAGCTGGGTAACAACGAAGTGATGGGCGCCGTAGACCAGGCTGTGGGCGAGGCCCTCACCTACTACTTGGAGGAACACCCGAAGGAAGCCAAGCTGATTGTAGACAAGGTGATTCTTGCCGCCCAGGCACGTATCGCCGCACGTAAGGCGCGCGAATCCGTACAACGCAAATCGCCGATGTCCGGTGGTGGCATGCCCGGTAAGTTGGCCGACTGCTCCAGCAAGGACCCGGAAGAATGCGAATTGTTCCTCGTCGAGGGTGACTCGGCAGGCGGTTCAGCAAAGCAAGGCCGTAACCGTGCGTTCCAAGCTATCCTGCCGCTTCGCGGTAAGATTCTGAATGTGGAAAAGGCCATGTGGCACAAGGCATTCGAGAGCGACGAAGTAAACAATATCATCCAGGCGCTGGGCATCCGTTTCGGCGTGGACGGTGAAGACAGCAAAGAAGCGAACATTGACAAGTTGCGTTACAAGAAGATTATCATCATGACCGATGCCGACGTCGATGGTTCTCACATCGACACGCTGATTATGACGCTTTTCTTCCGTTACTTCCCACAAGTCATCCAGCAGGGTTGCTTGTACATCGCCACTCCTCCCCTTTACCTTTGCACCAAAGGCAAGGCGAAAGAGTATTGCTGGACAGACCAGCAGCGCCAGAAGTTCATCGACACTTACGGCGGCGGTTCGGAAAACGCAGTACACACCCAACGCTACAAAGGTTTGGGTGAAATGAACCCGGAACAGTTGTGGGAAACCACCATGAATCCGGAAAACCGCATGCTGAAGCAGGTGCATCTTGAAAATGCGGCCGAAGCCGACTATATCTTCTCCATGCTGATGGGCGAAGACGTGGGCCCGCGCCGCGATTTCATCGAAAAGAATGCAACGTATGCAAATATTGACGCTTAATTAATTTAATAACCAACCTCACATCTTACAACGAGGAAGCCCCGGACGGGCAGGATAATCCTGCTGACCGGGGCTTTTCCTTTATCCCTCTTCTCTTCCAAAGAAGAGACCCGTCTCCATACAGAAGAACTATAGGATTCCTTGTTTCTTCATCTCTTCCACTACCAATTCCAACTCTGCATACCAGTCCTCACCAAACTTACGGATAAGCGGCTCTTTCAGGAACTTGTACACGGGCAGATTTTCCTTTTGTCCCAACAACATAGCGGCTTTGCAGACATCCCAACGATGATAGTTCACTGCCTTATAGAGTCCGTAGTTCCCCACCCTTATCGGATAGAGATGACAGGATATGGGTTTGTAGAAGTTGGTCCTACCTTCACGATAAGCCTTTTCGATGGCGCAATAGCAACAGCCTTTATCATCATAGCAGGTAAAGACGCAATCCTTGTTGTTCACAATAGAAGTCACCAGGTCACCTTCACAATCGGTATAGACCACACCTTGCTCCTCTATCACGGTGCGGGCTTCGGGAGAAAGCTCATCCCAAATCAGCGGAAGCACCTCTTCCAGTTTCTCCACCTCGTCCAGCTCTACGGGAGCACCGGCATCGCCCTCAATGCAGCAAATCCCCTGGCAGGCACCCAAGTCACACAAGAACTTCTCGCGCAAGACATCGAAAGAAACCACAACATCACCAATCTGTATCATAATCATTCTATTAAAAAAAGACGCGGATTATCCGGATTGCACAGACTCAACTTTAAGAGCATCCGTGGAATCCGTATAATCCGCGTCTAAATATTGTTACGGCCTTGACGCCTTACTTAATCAAATCCTTACCAGTCATTTCGGCCGGCTGTTCCATACCCAAGATATGCAGGATAGAAGGAGCTACGTCAGCCAATACACCGTTCTCAACCTTGGCGTCCTTGTTTGCAGTAACGTAAACGAAAGGAACGGGGTTCAGAGAGTGGGCAGTATTCGGAGTACCATCCTCATTCAGAGCGTGGTCGGCATTACCGTGGTCGGCGATGATGATTACTTCATAATCGTTTGCCTTGGCAGCTTCAACAGTATCTTTCACACATTCGTCGATGGCTTTCACTGCCTTCTCAATAGCTTCGTAGATACCGGTATGTCCCACCATATCACCATTGGCGTAGTTCACCACGATGAAATCGAACTTCTGGGTCTTGATAGCTTCAACCAACTTGTCCTTCACCTCGTACGCACTCATTTCGGGCTTCAAGTCGTAAGTGGCAACCTTCGGAGAAGGAACCAGGATGCGCTCTTCAGCATCGTAAGGAGTCTCGCGGCCACCGTTGAAGAAGAAAGTCACGTGTGCATACTTCTCTGTTTCGGCAATGTGCAGCTGGGTCTTGCCATTGGCAGCAAGGTATTCGCCCAAGGTATTCTGTACGTTCTCCTTATCAAAAAGGATATGCACACCCTTGAAGCTGGCATCGTACGGAGTCATGCAGTAGAACTGCAGGCCCGGAATGGTCTGCATGCCTTGTTCGGGCATATCTTGCTGGGTGAGGACAACGGTCAATTCCTTGGCACGGTCATTGCGGTAGTTGAAGAAGATTACAACATCACCTTCCTTGATGGTACCGTCGAAGCCACCGTTCACAATCGGCTTAATGAATTCATCCGTAACGCCTTCGTCGTAGGACTCCTGCATAGCCTGGACCATATCCGTAGCAACCTTGCCTTCACCGTTTACCAACAAATCGTAGGCAACCTTCACACGTTCCCAACGTTTGTCGCGGTCCATGGCATAGAAACGTCCCACGATGGAAGCAATCTTGCCGGCAGACTTCTCGCAATGAGCAGTCAACTGCTCAATGAAACCTTTACCACTCTTCGGGTCGGTATCACGACCGTCCATAAAACAGTGGATGAAGGTATTCTCGATACCGTATTCCTTGGAAATATCGCAGAGTTTGAACAAATGGTCAAAAGAGCTGTGCACGCCACCGTTGCTGGTCAGTCCCATAAAGTGAATATTCTTGCCGTTTTCCTTTGCATATGAGAAAGCAGAAACAATTTCCTTGTTCTTCAGAATGCTGCCATCGGCACAAGCACGGTTAATCTTCACCAAATCCTGGTAAACGATGCGTCCGGCACCGATATTGAGGTGACCTACTTCAGAATTACCCATCTGTCCGTCGGGCAAACCAACGTTTTCACCGCTTGCTTGAAGCTCGGAATGCGGATAAGTTGCCAACAGACTGTCCCAATACGGAGTAGGTGTATTGAAAATCACATCATCTTTGCCTTGATCGCCGATGCCCCAGCCATCAAGAATCATTAAAAGGGCTTTCTTACTCATAATATTAATCGAATTTAATTGTATAATCTTTTTGTATGATACAAACGTTCTTTTATAGTAGGAACCTGTTTTTTGCGTTGCAAAGGTACAAAAAACAGCCGTTAAAGCGTACTGTTTCAAATGATTTATGTACTTTTGCCACGCTTAAAAAATAAAAAAACAAGAAATATGGACGATTCAAACCCACGAACGTGCAATAGTATTCACCAATAAAACGAACGGAGACGTTGACTGCAATGCCTCTGTTCCAACTAGAAAGGAGGCAAACAATGAGAAAGTATCTCTACAGTGAAAATGGCTTCACTGAAAAGGCCGAATGGCAACCCAACTGCTGGGTCAACGTAGAATGCCCGGACAACGATGATTTCAAATTCCTAACCGAAGAGCTGAAAGTTCCCGAATCATTCCTGGAAGACATAGCCGACGTGGACGAGCGCCCACGTACGGAAACAGAAGACAACTGGCTGCTGACCATCCTCCGCATCCCGATGCAGAGCAACCAACGCGGCGTGCCGTTCATCACTGTGCCCATCGGCATTATCACCAATGACGGAATCATCGTTTCTGTCTGCTATCACCACACGGAGCTGATACCGGACTTCATTCAGCATACCCGCCGGAAGAACATAGTCGTCAACAATAAACTGGATTTGATTCTGCGAATCATCTACTCTTCCGCCGTCTGGTTCCTGAAGTATCTGAAACAGATAAACAACGATGTGGCCACCGCCGAAAAAGAGCTGGAGAAAAGCATCCGCAACGAAGATCTCCTGCAACTGATGAAGCTGCAAAAGACGCTGGTCTACTTCAACACTTCCATCCGTGGCAATGAAGTGATGATAGGACGGCTGAAAAACATCTTTCAAGACACCAATTATCTGGATTTGGAATTATTGGAAGACGTGGTCATCGAATTGAAGCAGGCATACAATACCGTAAACATCTACAGTGATATCCTGACGGGAACCATGGACGCCTTCGCCTCCATCATCTCCAACAATGTGAATGCCATCATGAAACGTATGACAAGCCTCAGCATTACACTGATGATTCCCACGTTGATAGCCAGTTTCTACGGCATGAATGTGGACATCCACCTGGAGAGTTTTCCGCACGCGTTTATTTTCATCATACTTTTGTCGGCAATATTATCAGCAGTGACATTCGTATGGTTCAGAAGGATTAAGTGGTTCTAAACAGCATCATTACCCGAAGTTCAGCGACAACTGCCCATCCCCCAAGAGATTGAACGTCAAGCGATGATAGGGGGTAGTGCCCCGCTCAGCAATGGCGGCACGATGTTTCTTGGTGGGATACCCCTTATTATGATTCCAGTCATAATAAGGATACTCTTCGTGGAGACGGTTCATGTAGTCATCACGATAGGTCTTTGCCAAAATGGAGGCGGCAGCGATGGAAAGGTACTTCCCGTCTCCTTTCACTACGGTAGTATGCGGCAAGTCCCGATATTTTTTAAAGCGGTTGCCGTCTATCAGCAGATGTTGCGGACGGACATTCAGTTGGTCAACAGCACGGTGCATGGCAAGAAAGGAGGCATTGAGAATATTGATTTTGTCAATTTCTTCGGGAGAGACGACGCCCACCGCCCATGCCAGAGCCTCTTTTTCAATCACTTCACGCAAGGTATAGCGTTGTTTTTCCGTCAGCTGCTTGGAGTCGTTCAAAAGTTCATTCTTAAAGTCCGTTGGCAGAATAACAGCAGCGGCATAGACCGCACCGGCCAGACAGCCGCGACCGGCCTCATCGCATCCTGCCTCTATCAAATCTTTATTCAAATAAGGTAATAACATATATATCGCTATCTTTGAGGCACAAAGATAAATCTTTTTGGAGGGAAACCGGACTTCTAAGAAGAATTAATTAAATTTGCAGAAACAAGACGATGCCATGAAGAAAAACCTATGTCTACTACTCGTATGTCTTCTGTCAGCAGCTGCCCCACTGCAAGCTCAAGACATGCAGCAAGCACAGAAATTGATTGACCAAGCACAGAAATACCTGTACAACAACCCCAAACAAGCTTCCTACTATGCAGCTCAGGCTTCTGCCTTGTTTCCCGAAGATGAGCCCAGTGAGGTCCGCGCACAAGCCATGTTCCTTTATTGCCAGGCAGAACAGCTATTGGGCAACTTTGACTTGAGTCTCAAGAATCTATATGATACCCAGAAATACATCGATCCTGCAAACAAGCAACAAAGTGCCCAACTATACTCCCTCATGGGACGTGTCTACAGTAAGCTGGGAGACTACAACAAAGCCATAGAACTAAACGACAAGGCAACCTCCATATTCAAAGTCATCGGTGATTCCACTTCTGTAGCCGGATGCTATAACGAACGTGGAGTCATGCACCACTTCATGAATGAGTTTGTTGTTGCCGAGCGTTTCTTCCAGCGTGCGCTGGCCATCAACCGTGCCCAACGAAACCTGAAAGAGATTGCAACCAACCTGAACAACCTCTGTCTGTACCGGGGAAATACGGAAGAGAAACTTTCTTTCATCCAGGAAGCCATCACCATCAACAAGAATCTGGACGCCCAATGGTCTCTTGGCGAAAACTATAACAACATGGGGAAACAGTATTACTATGACAAGCAATACTCCAAAGCCTTGGAAGCCTTGCATAAAGCCTACGAGTATGCCCACAACATCGGAGCCCGCGAACTGATTTGCGACAATTACGAATATTCGTCCATGGTATATGCAGCTATAGGTGACTATGCCCAAGCCTATAAATACCTGGAGAAAATGCAGCACCTGAGCAAAGAGCTACAAAGCAGTAACAAGCTGCGTAACATTGAGCAGGAAATCTCCTATAAAAGATATCAAGACCAGAAGCATGCCACTGAAATGCAGGAACAAATCTATGAAATAGAACTGCTGAAACGCAATCTATGGCTCTTGGGCAGCATACTTATTCTCGGTTTGGCTGTCAGTATCTTCTTATATAAATGGTATAAACGCAGAAAAGACCTGCAACTGATTGAAACCCGCTATCAGCTGGAACTCTCCGAACGCGAAGTATCCGAACTGAAACTACAACAGCAAGAAATGGAACTGAAAAACGTGCAGAGTGCTTTGGATGACAGCCGCCAGGAGGTTACCAGCTTTGCCGTGTTCCTAAGAAGCCGCAATGAGCTACTCGACAAGATACGTGGAATGATTAAAGAGGGTTATAAAATGGATAACCAAACACTCATTCCCCACCTGAAGAAAGTGAATGCCTTCATCAGCCAATATCAAAGCGGAGATAAGACAAACAGTAGCTTATTGCTGAATATAGAAGAAAAGAACAAGGAATTCCTGGACCGGCTCGCACTAAAGCATCCTAATCTGACGCAAGGTGAAAAATACCTAGCAACTCTATTACGCGTCAATCTGTCAACCAAAGAAATCTCCATGATAACCGGTACCATTCCCAAAACAATCAATATGAACCGGTATCGTTTACGCAAATCTTTGAACTTATCCACAGAAGAAGACTTGGTTGAATACCTTCAGAGTTTCTAAAAACGAAGCCAAAGAGAAAAGCTCTCTTGTAGATAGATTATATTAGAATATAATACTATTATTCAACGATTTAGCAATCGGATTGTAGATTAAACAACAGTACTTTCAACCCCCTTTGTAGATATTTTATAGATAAAGGTCATAGCCAACCTTTTAATTATATTGCTTCCTTTGCCCTTGTGAAAAACAAAGTATTAACCTTAAAAAACTTTATCACACATGGGTAAAATTAAACAGTATTTCTCAATGCAAAGAGTATTACTACTTGCCTTACTCTTTGTATGTCTAGCGCCGCTAAGTGCATTAGCGCAAACCATCCAGCTAACCGGTACCGTAACCGATACCAAAGGAGAATCTCTTATCGGTGCCAGTGTCCTGGAAAAAGGAACCAGTAATGGTTGCATCACCGACGTTGACGGCAACTTTACGTTGACAGTCTCTCCCAAAGCAACTATGGTAATCTCTTATGTGGGTTATGTAACCCAGGAAATTCCCCTCAACGGGCAGAAGAACATCAAAATAGCATTGAAAGATGATTCTGAAATGCTGGATGAAGTCGTAGTCGTAGGTTACGGTACGATGAAGAAGAGTGATATGACCGGTGCCATTTCTTCGGTGAAAGCGGAAGATTTGATGAAGCGTGCCACTACCAGCGCAACCGAAGCACTGCAAGGTAAAATTGCCGGTGTAAGCGTTTTGAAATCGGGAGGTAATGCAGGTGCAAGCATTTCTGTAAAAATCCGTGGTATCAAGACTATGGGTGACAATGAGCCGCTTTACATCATCGACGGGTATCCTGGTGACATCAACACCATCAATCCGCAGGATATCGAATCCATGGAAATCCTGAAAGATGGTGCCGCCGCTGCCATTTACGGTTCTGTGGCCGCCAATGGTGTAGTCATCGTTTCTACCAAGAACGGAAAGGAAGGAGAGCTGAAAGTTTCCTTTAATACGTATATGACGGTCAACTCGGTAGCCAAGAAGTTCGACATGCTCAATGCAGACGGCTACTTGAAAGTGCACAACATGATGTACGAGAATGCAGGAACAAACAAGCCCGCTTATCTTACGTACAAGAATGGACAGAACCCTACCGGTGCCGATACAAACTGGCAGGATGAAATGCTCCGTACCGGTATCGCACAGAACTATTATGTAAACCTCATCGGAGGTTCTGAAGTTGCCAAATATTCACTTTCTTATGGGCATGCCGACGAGAAGGGTATCTTTAAGGGTAACTCTTACATCCAGGATAATGCCCGCCTGAAACTGAATGCGCACAAATATATCTTTGATTTCGATGCGAGCTTGAACTTCAAGGTCACACAAAGCAAACAGCCCCAGTATTCCTTGAAAGAAATGTACTCCATTTCGCCACTGGTGCCCGTTTACGACGAAAACCAAACATACGGATACGGTCTGACCGACATGTCGGTAGACGGTACCAAGATGGAATTCCCAACCAACCGTAATGTCATGGCAGACGACCATTACAAAGACAGAAAATATACGGGCTACGACATTACCGGCAATATCGGTCTGACCATGAAGCTCGCCCCGTGGCTTACATTCAAAACAAGCTATACGTACGACGGTTACTACTACAACGACCGTTATCATCGTGCCAAATACGAAGCCAATGCACAAGAGCCGAGCCTCTATCCTTATAACTACGAGTACAACTCATACTATCGCAAGCAAACATTCGAGAATGTATTGACCTTCATGAAAGACTTCGGCAAGCACTCCGTTACTGCCATGGTAGGTAACTCCATCATTTCCGCCCATCAGGATAAAAGTTCTGTCAGCGTGGAAGGCAAGAAAACCGAATATGATGTAGTAGGCGGCAGTCTGAGTTCCAGCGAGGTTCCCGGCGGATTCTTCGACCCGACATCTCCCACAATCGATGCAGGTATCGGCGGTACATTTGCCGGCACAGGTACTTTCTACGATTACAACCGCGCTTCTTTCTTCGGACGCTTCAACTATTCATACGCCAGCCGTTACTTGCTGCAAGTGACTGTACGTTCCGACGGCTCTTCCAAGTTCGGTAAAAACAACCGTTGGGGTACCTTCCCTTCCGTAGCAGTGGGATGGAGAATCAGCGAGGAAGATTTCTTCCCCAAAAACACCCCTATCAGCAACTTGAAGTTCCGCGCCAGCTGGGGACGCCTGGGTAGCGAGAGTGCACTGGGCTACTATTATGCGCCAACAATGAGTAACAGCAACACCCAATGGATGAGCTACATACAAGGTGGTAATCCTTGGGCCGGCATGTCCAACCTCTATCTGGTAAACGACGATTTGCGTTGGGAAACTACCGATACCAAAAACATCGGTTTCGACTTCGGTCTTTTCAACAATAAGTTGAGCGGTAGCCTTAACTACTATTACAACACAACGGAAGACTTACTGATTGAAAAAGTCATGCCGCCTTCTGCAGGTATCTACAATCCTACTGTCAACGTAGGAAAGATGGTAAACAAAGGTTTCGAGCTTGAATTGAACTATGGAGACAACATCAACGGTTTCGACTATAATATCGGTTTCAACCTTTCTACCATCCACAACGAAATGTTGAAGGCAGACCCGAACCAGGTACTTTATGGTTCTGCCTGGAAGGGTGACGGCCACTTCGTAACCCAAACACTGAAAGGTTATCCGGTAGCCAGCTTCTGGCTGTATCAGACTGACGGCATATTCCAGACTGATGCAGAAGCTGCTGCTTACGTAAACAGTGCAGGCGAACGTCTCCAGCCGAGTGCCAAAGCCGGTGATATCCGCTTCAAGGATGTAGACGGCAATGGAAGCATCGACTCCGGCGACAAGGTATATTCCGGTTCCGGTATTCCCAAGGTGGAAGCCAACTTGTCATTCAGCGGTTCCTATAAGAACTTTGACCTTTCCTTCCAGTTTGGCAGTGCATGGGGGCACAAACTCTACAACGTAAACCGTCTGTATTATGAAGGAATGGACGCCGGTAGAAACTACTTCACAAGCACCATGAATGCATGGACACCGCAAAACGCAGGAACAAGTATGCCAAGAGCTGTACTGGGTGACCCGAATGAAAATACCCGTGAATCCGATCGCTTCCTCGAAAACGGTAACTTCGTCCGCCTTCGCCAGTTGCAGTTAGGATACAGCTTGTCCAGAGCTTTAGCTAAGAAAATGTATCTTGAAAAATGCCGCCTCTATGTCAGTGGAGAGAATCTCTTTACCATCACTAAATATTCCGGTATCGACCCTGAATTCTCTTCAAGCATTCTGGACACCGGTGTAGACTCCTTTGTATACCCGTTCACCCGCTCATTTGTAGTAGGTCTGCAAGTTACATTCTAATCACCATTAAAAACAAGAAGACAATGAAAAAAATTATATATATAGCCTCTTTCTTATGCGCCGCCTTACTGGCAGGATGCGATGATTTCCTGACGACAGAGTCTCCCGACTTTTCTACAGACAAATACTGGAGAGATAAAGCCGATGTAGAGGCAGGTCTATCAGCGGTATATGGCCAGTTGGATAACCGCACCGGCTCTTACACGGTTGCAGAAGTCAAGTTTGTTGTGGAAACCTTCCGTAGCGATGAGATGGTAAAAGGCCAGGACGTCAACAACTATCCGGAATGGGCTGCATTGTACGGATTCACCTACAACAATGAGAACTCCAGCATCAAAGAATACTGGATGAACAATTACAATGGCATCAACTACGCCAACAACGTATTATACGGTATTGACAAAGTACAGACCAGCGGTGAGAAGATGAGTGCCGATGACGAGAACCATCTTACGGGCGAAGCTCTGTTCCTGCGTGCCTACTATCATTTCAAACTGATTATGAGCTGGGAGAAAATCATTATCCGCAATGAATATCTGACCGGAGAATCCCAGACTCACAAAGCATTGTCTACCAGAACGGAAGCATGGGACTTTATCTGTGCTGAACTGGACAAAGCAGGCAGCATGCTGCCACAAGACCGCCCTTCTTCCGAAGCGGGACGTGTAACCAAAGGAGCAGCCTACTCTTACCTGGGATGGGCTTACTTAACCCGTGCTTATGAAGAAAGTGACAAAAAGGCCGAATACCTGGGGCTGGCAGAAGCCGCTTTCAACAAAGTGACCGGCTACGAACTGGAGTCCGACTACGGAAGCATGTTCGACGGAACCAACAAGAATTGCAAAGAGTCCATTCTGGAACTTCAGTTTACCAACAGTACGGCCGACGGTACTTTCCACAAGCACGTACTCCACTTCTGGGTAGCTCCGGGCAGCATGTCCGGTTGGGACGAAATCCGTGTCAGCGACATGATGTACAACGAATTCCTGAAAGAAGGACGCATTGCCGAAGGTAACATGTACGATGCCCGTGCCTATGGTTCCATGATGTTTGATGATCCGTATTACTATGAAGGCGGGCACATTCTGGGGTACAATTACGATGACATCTATGATGAGAATTCTGCCACCCGATATAATTACCGTAAATACATGCCTTCAACTTGGAGCGACTATGCACAAAACTACGTAGGTACCAACATGCCATTGATGCGTTATGCCAATGTACTGCTGATGAAGGCTGAAATCTACAATGAACAAGGCCATCCAGAAAAAGCCATTCCATTGATTAACGAAGTACGTAGCGTGCACGGCAAACTGCCTGCCATGACCGGAAGTGACCAAGCTGCTGTTAAAGCACAGATTGAACATGAACGTCTGGTGGAATTCACACTGGAAAACTCACGCTTCTATGACCTCCGTCGTTGGGGCAAACTGGACGAAGCCATGAAGGCTGACGGCAGAACCGGATTCAGTGCATCTACCCATTCCTTCCTGCCCATTCCTCTGATGGAGATTCAGACCAACAATAAAATAAACGAATAATCCTTTTCCCAAATAGTATATCAAGGCGGCATTCGCCCCCGGCAATGCCGCCTTGTTTGCTTTGAAAGCTTTATCTTTGCACCTGCAAAAATAGACCATACTATCTTTGCCACTAAAAAACGACATAGATATGTTTACAATCATCGGACTAATGCTCACGGGAATGCTGCTGGGCTATCTCTTACGGAAACGGGACTTAAAGAAAATCCACCAAATCATCACCCTGCTCATCTGGTTGCTGCTGTTTATCCTCGGCATCGAGGTCGGAAGCAACGAGCAAATCATCAAGGGACTCCATACCATAGGCCTTGAAGCTGTGATACTCACCCTGGGAGGAACCTTGGGAAGCGTCATCGCCGCCTGGGCATTGTGGAGAGCCTTGTATAACAAGAAAGGAGGAAGGGCATGAAAGGAAGTCTTATCATAGTGGGCTTTTTCGTACTGGGTACGATTTGTGGCGTATGCCATCTGTTGCCCTTTGATATTGCAGAAACCAACATCAGCTACTACGCGCTTTGTGCGCTGATGTTCAGTGTAGGGCTGAGCGTGGGTAACGACCCGCAAACCCTGAAGAATTTCCGTTCACTCAATCCGCGACTGGTATTCCTGCCCATCATGACGATACTGGGAACGCTAGCAGGCTCCGCAGCCGTCAGCCTGATTCTGACACACCGTTCTATAACGGACTGTCTGGCCGTAGGTTCCGGATTCGGCTATTACTCGCTCTCCAGTATCTTCATTACCGAATACAAGGGAGCCGAGCTGGGCACCATCGCCCTGCTTGCCAATATCAGCCGGGAGATTCTGACACTGCTAGCCGCTCCGTTGCTGGTACGATGGTTCGGAAACCTTGCTCCCATCTCTGCCGGAGGAGCCACGACGATGGACACCACACTGCCCATCATCACACGGACAGCCGGACAGCAGTTTGTAGTAGTTTCCATTTTCCATGGATTTGTAGTAGACTTCAGCGTCCCATTCTTAGTGACATTGTTTTGTTCTATTTAGCTGAAAATGGAAAGGTGAAAGGTGAAAATTTTCCGTTTCCCATTTTCCATTTTCAACTTCCAATTAATCATTAATAATATGAAGACCAAACTTTATACCTTTCTTCTCTCTTCGCTGCTTTGCACCGGTGCCCTGGCAGACAATGAGCCGTGGCAAAACCCGCAAGTCAACGAAATGAACAGAGAACCGATGCACGCCCACTTCACTCCGTTTACGAATGAAGCCAACGCATTGAAACAACGTGCCTTGCCCGCCGACGTACGGTTCGACGTTAATTCTGCAACGGAACGCCGTATCACTCTGGACGGCACCTGGAAATTTCTTTTTTCAAAGAACAATGACCTCTGCCCCAAAGACTTTCACAAGCCCGGATTCAGTACCCGCAAGTGGAGTAAAATTGAAGTTCCGGGAAGCTGGGAACTGCAAGGCTTCGATGCACCTATCTATACAGATACCCGTTATCCGTTCCCGCCCAATCCGCCCTACGTGCCTACCGACTACAATCCCGTAGGTGCTTATATCCGCGAGTTCACCGTCCCGGCTAGCTGGGGAGGCATGGACATCTTTCTTGATTTCGAAGGGGTGGAGTCTGCCTACTATGTATGGGTAAACGGCGAATTGGCAGGATATGCAGAAGACAGCCGCCTACCGTCGCACTTCAACATCACCCACCTGCTGAAGAAGGGCAACAATAAACTGGCAGTAAAAGTATTCCGTTATAGCGACGGTTCCTACCTGGAAGGCCAGGACTACTGGAAATACAGCGGCATCGAACGGAGTGTTTATCTCTACGCCCGCCCCCAGAGCCGCGTCAAGGACTTCCGGATGACAGCGGAACTGATAAACAACTACAAGGATGGCGAACTAAAGCTGGACGTATTCCTCCATCGGCCTAAAGCCGGAGAAACGGTGGAAGTCAAGGTAATGGACAAGGACAAGGTTATCTATGACCGGAAAAAGTCCATAACCTCTGCCACAGACACTTTGTTTACCCAGCAGCAAGTGTTCCCGAATGCACGAGCCTGGAATGCCGAAACACCGAACACCTACACGCTGGTAGTCAGCACCTTTGATGCACAAGGAAAACCGCAGGAATCCTTTACGCACCTTTTCGGCTTCCGTACCGTGGAAATGATGAACGGCATGCAGATGATTAACGGCCAGGCCGTCCTCTTCAAGGGGGTGAACCGTCACGAGCACGACCCGCACAAGGGACGTACCATCACCGTAGCTTCCATGATACACGACATCCAGCTGATGAAGCAGTTCAACCTGAACGGTGTACGCAACTGCCACTACCCGAACAACTATGCGTGGTACGAGCTTTGCACGGAATTCGGACTCTATATGGTAGACGAAGCCAACATCGAGAGCCATGGCATGATGTTCCACAAAGATGAGACCCTTGCCAACTACCCCGCCTGGGAGGTGCCTTTCATGCAGCGGATGAGTCGTATGATTGCGCGCGACCGCAACTACTCCGCCATCGTGACTTGGTCCATGGGCAACGAGTCGGGCTACGGCAAGCACTTCGAAACGCTGTATGACTATACCAAGAAGATAGATCCTACTCGTCCCATACAATACGAAGGGGGTGGCTACAACTCCAAGAGCGACATCTATTGCCCCATGTACGCACGCATCTGGAGGTTGCGCCAACACGTGAACCAACGTGATGCCCGCCCCATGATTCTTTGCGAATATGCCCATGCCATGGGTAACAGCGTAGGTAACTTCCAGGACTACTGGGACTTGATTTACAAGTACGACCAGCTGCAAGGCGGTTTCATTTGGGACTGGGTGGACCAGACGTTTGCCATCAAGGACGAGAACCAGCACGACATCTGGGCTTTTGGCGGCGACATGGGATTTGTAGGCGTCGTCAACGACTCCAACTTCTGTGCCAACGGCTTGATTGCTGCCGACCGCACCCCGCACCCGCACATCTACGAAGTGAAGAAGGTATTGCAATACATCCATTTCGAACCGCTCGCCTTCACCCCGAACAAGATAAAGGTCACCAACTGGCACGATTTCATCGGATTGGAAGGATATACCCTCCGCTGGGCAGTGGAATGCGACGGCAAGACCGTTCAGAACGGTGAGATGGATTTCCCCAAGATTACTCCCAGAAACTCTGCCAACATAGAATTGCCACTGAAAGCGCTGCCTGCCGACGGCAAGGAGTATTTCCTCACACTTCGTGCATTCACCAAGCACGAAGCGCCATTAGTACCGAAAGGACACGAGGTTGCCATCGAACAATGGGAACTGCCTTCCGTCCCGTCAGCCAAAACCGTTCAGCCGGTGGAGGGAACGTTGACCGTAAACCGCAACAACGAAGCATTGACCGTGAAAGGCAATAACTTCCAGGTAGCTTTCTCTACCCGAAACGGTGAAATGACAGAGCTGAACTACAACGGAAAGAATCTGATTAAGGAAGGGCTGCGACCCAACTTCTGGCGCCCGTTGACTGACAATGACATTCCAAACAGACATCTGATACGCTGCGGCACTTGGAAAAACGCTGGACGCGATGCCAAACTACAGCATATCGAAGTTGCGGAAGCCGGACAAACGGCTACTGTCACTGCGACCTACCGCATGGAAGAACAAGATGCTGATTTGCAGACTCTCTACAAAATCACTCCCGACGGCAAGGTTCAAGTAACCATGCACTTCACCCCCGGCAAGAAGCCATTGAGTGAAATGCCGCGCCTGGGCATGCGCATGATACTCCCTGCCGAATATGAAATGATGACCTGGCTGGGCCGTGGTCCGCAAGAGACGTATGCCGACCGCAAGACGGGAGCATTGATAGGCCTCTACAACGCCACGGTGTGGGAACAATTCCATCCGTATGTACGTGCCCAAGAGACGGCCAATCATTGTGACGTACGCTGGGTGGCCCTGCGCAATGCTGCCGGTGAAGGTCTGCTGGTAGTGGGCGAAGAACCGTTAAGCGTCAGCGCCTGGAACTTCCCTATGGAGGACATTGAATACCGTCCCTCGCAGATGGAGCGCCGCCACGGTGGAAGCATCCAGAAGAAAGATATGGTATGGCTCAACATCGACCACAAGCAGATGGGCGTAGGCGGTGACAATACCTGGGGAGCACAAGTTCATCCCGAGTACACCATCACTCCGCACGAATGGAAATACAACTTCACGCTCGCCCCTCTCGCACCGGAGGATGATGCGGCGGAACAAGCGCACAAATAACCGTTAAATACCTCATTCATATGAAATACAAATTTATACGCATACTCTGCTTCACATTGTTGGCCGCAAGCATCGCAGCCTGCACCCCCGGCATGAAAAGCACTACGGAGAAACGGTATGCCTTCGCCGACATACTGGACATCTCCTACACTCCCGACACTCTGCACCGCTGCTACGGTTGGTTCACCGACGCCGGCTCGTGGATGGGCTTCACGCTGCCCGAACGGCAACAATGGGTCAACGGCTTCTGCGGCCCCTTCAGCCTCGATATGTTCCGCCGCCAGTGGATGGCACAGTCAGCCGCCGTCGTAAGCTTTGCCAAAGATACACAAGAGATTTTTGTTCCGGATTCCACTTGCTATTACCCCGGCGAGCTCTATATGTCGGCACATTCCACCCACGGGAACATCACGCAACGGCTCAACTTCACAAGTGCCTCGACCGCCTTGCTGCGCATCGAAGCCGACACGGCTGAAGACCTGCTGTTCTCCGGTAGCCAATGGGGCAAAGACATCACCGTCAGCGTAGAACAGAACTCCGTCATCGCCCGTCATCCCAGTGGCGAAACCGTAACCGTGACCTTTACTCCTAATGTAGAGCTGGCCAAGACTGACAATAACTATACAGCCCTCGTCCGCTCTCCGCGCTACCCCGTCAACGTAGCCATCTCTTTCTTCACTTCCGAAAAAGAGATGACTGCCGGCCTGCAAAACCTGCCGGGCTTGCTCAATAATCCCACCCCCGCCCTGCAAGCCAATGCCGAACGTTGGGAAGGTTACCTCACCAAGATACTGCGCAAGGACATGAAGCCCGAATACGACCGCATCGCCGTGAAAGCCGTCACCACGCTCATCTCCAATTGGCGGACACACCGCGGCGGATTGCTTCACGAAGGCATCATCCCGAGCCATGCCGTAGGTTATTTCGTCGGCTTCTGGGCATGGGACAGTTGGCGCTTCAGTGCCGGAACCGCCAAGTTCGACCCCGAACTGGCCAAGAACAACATCCGCGCCATGTTCGACTACCAGCAACCGGACGGCATGATTATCGACTGTATCTATACCGACCCCTCCGAGAACAATGCCCGTGACAGCAAACCTCCCTTGGTATGCTGGGCTGTCGACGAAATCTTCACCCATACGGGTGACACCGCCTTCGTTGCCGAAATGTACCCTCAACTGCTCTCCTATTATAAATGGTGGTACGAAAAACGCGACCACAACCGCAATGGCATGTGCGAATACGGTGCTACCGACGGAACACTGGAAGCTGCCGCCTGGGAAAGCGGTATGGACAACGCCATCCGTTTTGACGGCGCCGTGATGCTGAAAAACGAAGGCTACGAGGATGCCTGGAGTATGGATCAGGAGAGTGTGGACTTGAACGCTTATCTGGCACTGGAATGCAAACTGCTGAAGAAGTTCTCCAGCCTGCTGAAGATACCTTTCGACGCACCGGACTACAGTAGCCAGGTAGCCGACTATTTCTTTGACAAGAACATCAACTTCTTCTGCGACCGCCGTCTGAAGGACGGTTCATTCATCGAAGAGCCGGGCTGCGAAGCCTACACTCCGTTGTGGACCCGGATTGCCACACAGGCGCAAGTGGACAGCATGCTGCCCATACTTCAAGATACGGCAAAGTTCTCCACGTATATCCCCTTCCCTACCATTGCCGCCGACAATCCCAAATACAATCCGCGCGGCTACTGGCGTGGCCCCATCTGGCTGGACCAAACCTACTTTGCCATCCGCGGACTGCGCAACTACGGCTACAACCAGCTGGCAGATGAATATACGCTGCAAGTCTTCGACCGCCTAAGCGGGCTGAAAGAGGGTGCTCCCATCCACGAGAACTACGGAACCCATACCGGCGGACGCCTGAAAGCTCCCCATTTCAGCTGGAGCTCCTCACATCTGTTGATGATGTACGACGATTACGGTAAATAAACCGAGTCTCTATATAACGGAACGGTTTGTTTCCATACAGCAAGACACTTTGTTTCAAAAGAAAGAAACAAAGTGTCTTGCTGTATGGAAACAAACTATTTTGTACGTTGAGACAAAGTGTTCCGCTAAAGAGCACAAAAAATATGCTTATTACCGATAAACCTGCACCGGAAGCTCTCCACGCAAAGCTCCCAGCGCATTCAGTACCAATGCTTCCAATTCGTCTTCTCCGGGATAGACGTGAACAGGAGCAAGGAAAGACACGCGCTCCTGCAATCGTGAAGTGATGTACTCGGAATGTGCCATACCTCCCGTAAGCAGAATGGCGTCCACCTTACCATAAAGCACAACAGCAGCGGCGCCCACACACTTGGCTATCTGATAAATCATTGCATTCAGCACCAGTTCCGCGTGCTTGTCCCCCTCCTCTATCCGCTTTACGATGGCAGGAACATCTGTCGTACCCAAATGTGCCGTCAAACCGGCACGACCGGAAATACGCTTCTTCAGTTCCTCTTTGATAAAACGACCGGAGCTGCAAACATCTATCAGCTGCCCGGCAGGCAAGGTCCCGGCACGTTCCGGCGAGAAAGGACCTTCACCGTCCAGTGCATTGTTCACGTCGACGGCACGCCCCTTGCAGTGTGTCCCCACAGAAATGCCGCCACCCAGATGGCAGATAACCAGGTTCAAGTTTTCGTATCGGGTGTTGTGCTCGGCAGCATATCTCCGGGCGATGGCACGCTGGTTCAGGGCATGCCAAATGGTGATACGTGGCATCAAAGGCGAACCCGTAATGCGGGCTATTTCATCCAACTCATCCACTACACCGGGATCTGCAATAAAAGCCTGGCAACCGGGAAGCAGAGCTGCCAGTTCGGAAGCAATCAGGCATCCCAAGTTACATGCATGGCTGCGCATCGCATGGGCAATATCATCCAACATGGCGTCATTCACTACATAAACACCACCCGGAATGGGTTTCAATAATCCTCCACGCCCCACGATAGCGTCAAATTCAAAAGGGATTCCATTGTTGTCCAAAGCTTCCAGTACCAACTTCTTGCGGAATTCGAACTGGTCGATGATGCGGGGAAATTGGGAAAGTTCCTCCACCGAATGCCGGATGTTGAGTACCAGACGGGGAGTTTCATCCTCATAGACAGCAATTTTTGTCGAGGTGGAACCGGGATTTACTGCCAGTATTTTCATTGATTACGATTTACAAATTACGAACTACAAATTACTAATTACAATTAAGACTCTTTCACCCCGCTGGTCAGGCAAGCCATGGCAATGCTGTAATATTTGGACAAACCAGAATCGCTACGCGACGGTAATACCACCGGACATGAGGGCCCTTGCAGCAACCCGGCCATATCGGCATGAGAAAACAGAGATACAGCCTTATAAAAAGCATTTCCCGATTCGATGTTTGGGAATATCAACACATCCGCCTCCCCGTCAATCGGTGATACAATGCCTTTGATGTTACCGCTCGTCTTCTCACAAGAGGTCTTCACATCTAGCGGACCGTCGATGATGACATTGCCGAACTCTCCGGCTTCCGCCAGTTCCACAATATTCACATAGTCCAAAGAATGGGGGAATTTGGCGCTGACCTTCTCCGTGCAATGAATCAGCGCGATACGTGGCTGCTCTATCCCGAAATGGCGGCAAGTATGAATGGCATACCAAATCATTTCAATGCGCTGTTGAAGCGTCGGGCGGGGAATGACCGCAGCATCGGAGAAAAAGAGCAGTTTATCGTAAGTAGGTATCTGCATCACGGCCAGATGGGTCAGAATCTTTCCTTTAGGCAACAAACCATGCTCCTTGTCCAGAATGGCACGTAGCAAATTGTCGGTATTGATGATGCCTTTCATCAGGATATCTGCTCCACCCTCGCGTACGATACGCACCGCCTCACGTGCAGCCTCATCAGAATCTTCTATATGCAAGGTACTGACATATTGAGGATATTTCTTCAAGGTGGGATATTTTTCCAATATGGCAGAATCGCCAATCATCAGAAATTCCGCAATCCCCTCCTCCAAGGCACGGGATATGGCATATTCTGTATTAGGGTCATTGGCACAGACTACCGCAATACGTTTCCTCTTATTCAAGGTTTTCAGGTGGGCTGTTAACTGGGCAAAGTTCCGTATTGGTTCCATAACGTTAGATTTTTAGCAAATATCTAAAAAAATGTCGAGAAATGCAGCATTTATCCCGTTGAAATTTTATATGTTTAATATCATTTTGATATATTCACTACAGATGACACGAATTTGCACAGAACACATTCCCCTCTCCTCGCTCTCTTCTGTTAAAAATCCGTGTTAATCTGTGATATCTGTGGTGAATTGTGTACTTTTGCCCAAAATAGATTGATAATATAGTATGGGTAGTCTTATTTTCCCTCCGTATCTGCAGGAAGGTGACCGTGTCATTGTTCTCTCCCCTTCCAGCAAGATTGACAAATCTTTCCTGAAAGGCGCCTACAAACGTTTGAAGTCCTGGGGGCTGGAAGTCGTATTCGCAAAGCACGCGGGGAGTTCCAACGGAACGTATGCAGGAAATATCCGGCAACGCCTCGAGGACCTGCAGGAAGCCATGGACGATGAAGAAGCCAAAGTCATATTCTGTAGTCGGGGCGGTTACGGAGCCGTGCATCTGATAGGCAAACTGGATTTTACCAAGTTCAGGCAGCATCCCAAATGGCTCATCGGATTCAGTGACATCACCGCCCTCCATAATCTGTTCCAGCAGAATGGCTTCGCGTCGTTGCACGCCCCCATGGCGCGCCATCTCACAGTAGAACCGGAAGACGACTTCTGCACACAAGCACTGAAGGATATACTATTCGGGCAGGCATTGGGAGGAACCGAAGCATTCAGTTATGTCTGCCCGGGGCACAAACTAAATCATAAGGGAGAGGGAAAAGGCGTGTTGCGCGGCGGCAATTTGTCTGTGTTCTACGGGCTGCGTGGTACTCCTTACGATATTCCCGCCGAAGGCACCATCCTCTTCATCGAAGATGTGGGAGAACGCCCACATGCGGTGGAACGCATGATGTACAATCTCAAACTGGGAGGTGTCCTCGACAAGCTTTCCGGCCTCATCATCGGACAATTCACCGAATACGAGGAGAACAAGTCCCTGGGAAAAGACCTATATGGCGCATTGGCCGATTTGGTGAAGGAATACGATTACCCGATATGTTTCGATTTTCCCGTCGGACATGTCAGCATGAATGTACCGCTGATAAACGGCGCTGCGGTAACACTGAAAGTTGGAAAGAAAGAAGTGAAACTAAGTTTTAATACAGAAAGAGAATGAAACGGAATTATACATTCATCCCGTTGCTGCTGTTGCTGATTGTAGCGATAGTGGCATGCAGCAACAACAACAGCAAGTCTGCAGCCGATAATGACAGTGAGGGCGATGCGACCAAAGCGACTGTCCAAGTACCCCAGTTCAGTGCAGACAGTGCATATCAATACATACAGACCCAAGCGGATTTTGGTCCGCGCGTGCCCAACACCGCCGCCCACAAAGCCTGCGGAGAATTCCTTGCCAAGAAGCTGGAAGAATTCGGCGCCAAAGTATACAACCAGCATGCCGACCTGGTGGCTTACGACAACACCATCCTGAAAGCGCGCAATGTTATCGGCGCCTATAATCCGGAAAGCAAAAGGCGTGTACTGCTCTGTGCCCATTGGGACAGCCGTCCTTATGCCGACCAGGATGCCGACAAGACGAAGCATCACAGCCCCATCCTGGGTGTGAACGATGGAGCCAGCGGTGTGGGCGTATTGCTCGAAGTGGCCCGCCAACTACAGCAGCAGGCTCCAGCCATAGGCATCGACATCATCTTCTTTGACGCCGAAGACTATGGCATCCCCTACTTCTATCAAGGTGCATACAAGAACGACACTTGGTGCCTGGGCTCGCAATATTGGGGACGAGTACCCCATGTAGACGGCTATAATGCCCGCTACGGCATCCTGCTCGACATGGTGGGTGGAAAGAACGCCACCTTCTACAAGGAACAGTTCTCTCAAAGAACCGCCGGTAAGTACGTGAACAAGATATGGAACACAGCCCACCGCCTGGGCTTCGGCAACTTCTTCCCCAAAGAAAAAGGCACCGAAGTGACAGACGACCATATGTATGTATACAACCTGCGGCAGATTCCCTGCGTAGACATCATCAACTATGACCCGAACTGCGACACCGGCTTCGGTGACTTCTGGCACACGATAGACGACACCATGGACATCATCGACAAGGGCACTCTCAACGCAGTGGGACAGACCTTGCTCGAAGTCATCTACAATGAGAAATAGACAATCAAATAGTAAATCGTAAATAGTAAATTCCATGATAAGTATCAACGAAGTACAAGATGAAGTAATTGCCGAATTCAATGATTTCGACGATTGGATGGACCGGTACCAACTTCTTATTGATTTAGGAAACGAGCAGGAACCGCTCGACGAAAAATACAAGACGGAACAAAACCTGATTGAAGGTTGCCAGAGCCGCGTATGGCTGCAGGCAGACGAAGTGGACGGAAAAATTATTTTCCAGGCCGAAAGCGACGCACTGATTGTGAAAGGAATCATTTCACTGCTTATCAAAGTACTCTCCGGGCACACACCGGATGAGATACTGAACGCCGACCTCTATTTCATTGATAAAATAGGACTGAAGGAACACTTGTCGCCCACCCGTAGCAACGGACTGCTGTCTATGGTAAAGCAGATGCGAATGTATGCGCTGGCCTTCAAAGCGAAAGACATCTAAAGGTTACGACCGACAATATATAAGCTAATAATCAGCAGATTATATTTACCGGATGTTTACCCTATAATGTAAAAGCCGTTACTCCAGAATGTAACGGTTTTTACATTATGAAGTAACGACGTTTACCATAGTATGTAAAGGCGTTTACCATAGTATGTAAAGGCGTTTACCGTAGTATGTAAAGGCGTTTACCGTAGTATGTAAAGGTGTTTACTGTAGTACGTAAACGGAGTTTCTTAAGGCGGTAAGCATTTCAACCTCTACTTGCGCCTTCTTCTCCCTATTTATCCCTCCTTAAACTCCAGTATATCCCCCGGCTGGCAATCAAGTTCCTTACAGATTGCTTCCAGTGTAGAGAAACGGATGGCCTTAGCCTTTCCGGTTTTGAGAATAGAGAGATTGGCAGGCGTAATATCAATCTTCTCCGCCAGTTCGCCCAAAGATATCTTTCTTCGGGCCATCATTATGTCAAGGTTTACTATAATCATATAATTGTGTTCTATTTATCAATTATTCTTTTCCCACTCACACCACCAGTCAGTGTACCGTTTCGTCAACCGGTAATAACCATATATGCACAGATACATCCACGGCATTACAATATAGACTTTCCACTTCCCGTCAAAGGCCGGAAACAAGAGGAGAAAATAGACAATACTTGCCAACAATAAAACCGCCACAAGTCCGACAACGAAATACAGACCATATTTCACACTTTTCTTCATATCGCGCTCTTCACTTTTATTTAAATCGTCAACTCTTGTTCCTCACGCATACGAACTCCCATCTTAAAAAGATAGCCCATAAAGATGATGAAAACTCCCAATAACACGAATATCCGATAAGAAGTATCAGTCGGTACTCCTTCGGGAGTAAACCAGGAGAGAGTTACCTGAAAAAGCCCATTCAATGCTATCAGCACCCCAATGGTTTGTATCAAAGATGAATTCTGATAAACAAACACTTCCTCTTTCTTCACATTGCGGAGAATGAGAAAAATACACAAGCCACATATTGTCATCACCAGCATTGTTACTGATTCGGGTAATATGTGCCAGATAAAATTAGCAGTATCATCCTTTCCCAACTCATAGCACAATGTCAGATTACGAACAATGCCGCCACCAATACATAGTCCACAGAAATAAAACAGCACATTCATAATAAGCGCTATCCGTCTCTTTGGTTCCTTTGGTTCCTTTTGTTTCATAAGTGTCATAATCCCTCCTCTCACTTTTAAATAGTCAAGTCCTGTTCTTCCTTTATCTTCACCCCGGCGGCAAATATCTCGGTGAAAAGAATTATAATAACCAGGGATGTGAAATCCGTATCATGCGATGCAACCACTTCATAGCCCAGCAGAGCCACTTGCTTCACTGCTTCAAGATGATTCAGCCAATCGTGCAAAGTCATCAAGCCGTACAATGCAGCAAACGAATAAGTAAAGAAACGCAACCGGGCTACATTATCCGAAGTAAACACTTCCCGCTTTGAGATGGATACCAGCAAACGTATCAGACAATAGATTCCTACAAAGAAAGGAATGATGGCAAACATGGCAAAGAAGTTCACTATGGAACTCCAGACAGTGGGGACAATCACAGTGCCTATTCTCTTTACCTGATAAGGTACTGACTTATCGGCAAAACGATTCGTCAAGGAATCGACTGCTGTCGTTTCCAAAGGTCTTACATCCACATATACCTTATCAAATAAACCGGAATACTCCGGCTGTGGAGTTCCCGAATGCACATTTACACTATTGTAACCCTCAAGAAAACTATTCTTCATATCCACCCAGCCCGCTATCATCGCATAGGTAAACTCTGCAACAATGACCAATATAGCCAGGATACCCAATATACTTATCTTTTTCATAATCCTCCCCCCACATTAAACCGTTAAATCCTGCTCTTCCTTTATCTTCACGCCGATGGCGAATATCTCGGTGAACAATGCCAACAGCATATAATTGAACCAAGCATACTTGAAAGAATAAGGCAACACCTCGTATCCCTCCAGCCGCACTTGAGAAGCCAAGTCATGATAGATGCCCCATTGCTGCAACTCGAATAAAAGACTCACCGAAATCAGCGCATAGACAAAGATGCGCATCCGACGCACATTCTTGTGCACAAACACCTCGCCTTTCGTGGCAGTAAGCACCAGCCGCGCCACACTATAGAACCCGTAAAGCGCAAACAGTCCCGCAGGAAACAGCAAGAACGATACCCACCGCCACTTCGTACTACGGAAACCTTGCACCGATACCTCACTTGTATTGCAATACATGGGCGTATCCTGTGCCGCACTAATCAAAGTATCGGCAGGCAGCGTATCATCTGCCCGCACCAAAAGTGACACAGAGGGTAAGGCATGAAAATCCTTCTGGTCGCCCGCCTCATTCCAGCCGTCCATAAATCCACTAAACATATCCGTTACAACACTACCAATAAACACTACCAAAGCCAGGAAGGCACATACTCTGATTTTATTCATATCTCTGTCCGTTCTTCTTATTATTAAATCGTCAAATCCTGCTCTTCCTTCATTTTCAATCCAATGGCAAACACTTCACCTACAATCAGCGAACAAAGCCCAAGTACCAGCGTGGTAGTGCTCACCAATTCTGAGAGGCTCAGCTCGTAACCATGCAGCGAGAATACGGTATCGATACCTATAAAATCAAGATATGATGACGCAAAGGTACAGCAGAAGCTGACAACCAGTGCCATTCCCAATCGACGCAGCCGACGTACATTCCGCCAGTTGAAGATGTCGGACTTGTTGATAGAGATTATCAAGCGGATAAACAATACTACCGCCCAAAGGGAAAAGCCCAAATGCAGATATATCAGCAAATACTTTGCCACCACTTTCCCGACAGAATCATGAGAATCTACGCTGACCATCAACGAAGAGTAGGCTGCAGGCACATAACTCCTGCTTTTCTCATTGTAGACGGAATCCCTGAAGAAATCAAACGACTCCATGGAAGAAGGTATCAGGTTGACAACCTTCAGGTTCATCAGTTCCTTGTAGGCAGCAATGTCACTCCCTTTCTTTCCCAGCTCCAGTCCGGTCTGCGCCCCCATCTTGGCTCCCAGAAAGATATAGTACCCCTGCTCCAATACCGAGTAACTCAGTACAAGCATTACCACCAGGCAGAGAATGTTCAATCTTCTTTTCATAATTCAGTTGTTGTTGTATTAGTATCAGATATATTATATTTATTCAGTTGTTTCAAGGAGAGTAGAAGCAACAATATGAAAACCACTGCCCAAACCAGTACATACGGGTTACTCAGCAGATGTGTCACATCCTCCATTTCAGGATGTTTCAGGCTCAGATAGACAGACAAGCCGTTATTCATGATATGTATCAGAATACATGCCATAAGACTCCGTGTCTTATAATAAAGCCAGGCAAGCAAGAAACCGATGAGGCAAGCACCTATTATCTGAACCGGATTCAGATGAAAGATACCAAATATCAACCCGGAAAACAAGATAGCCTTTGCCGGGCTATATCTGCGAAGCAGCTCCTTGGTAATGGCACCACGGAAAAGCAGTTCTTCCAATACGGGTCCCAAAACAGAAATACAGAGAATACCCAGCCAACCGGATTGCAGTATATCAAATGTCTGGTCCAACAAATTGGGCAAAAAAGTAAGTTCGGACATCAGAAGACCTATTATACATATGGAAGTCATTCCGGCAAGCAGGCTCCATGCCAGATAAGGGACTGACACCGGAGAATACAGATGCTTGTCTCCCGTCAGGTAGTTCTTGCGCCACAAGTACAGTCCCATGAAAACAAAGCCCAGCAGCATGGTAGGCGCCACAGCAATCTGACCAGCCTTGTCCATGTCGAAAGTTCCATAAGCGAAATACGTATACAGCAGACAGAAAGGTCCTGCAAACAGTGCTCCTATAAGCTGCATCAAAAAGTAAATCAATACTAGTTTTATTGCCGTTTTCATTGTTCTATTCGTCTAAAAGTTCGCAAAGATACACATTTTCTCTGTCAATCCGTCAAGCTGTGGCAACAAGTCCCATCAGCAGCACCATCACTGTAGAAAGTGACAATACCAATAGTGTAATACTCATAAATGCTCTTCTCATAACCTAAGCCCCTCCCTCATTTCTATATTTGTTCTTCATTTATTTCACTGCCAGGAGCAATACGTCTTCCTCTGCAGTGGCATGTTCCACCAACAGATTCCAGTCGTTGTCCTTCTTACTCCATTTGTAACTCAAGTAGTTGATGTCATCTCCCGCCTGCAGATAAACTGCTTTTTCTTTCACATCGGAGTAGGCATGCGTCTTGTTGTCCCACAAGGCATATTCCACATCCGTACCGGCTTCTGTATAATTGTAGTTCAAGCAATAGAAGCGTTCAAACGCCTGCTCAATCTCGTTCCATTTCAACGCTTCCTTCTGTATCGTACGCCCTTGGGCATCATAGTTGAAATTGTATTTCAAATGGTTCTGCAGAAACTTACCGTTCTCTACTTTATATACAATCTGGGACTCCACCTGATTTCCGTTCATCACTTCATTATAGGCAAAGTTTTCCTGGATATTACCACCAAAAGCATTTATCACTACTGTCACTACAAAGATTGTTGTCATTACTAAAGTTTTCATACCGTTATTGTTTTATTAGTTCTTTATTTTGTTTTTCGATAATCATTTATCGTTTTTCGATATGCAAATAAAAGACCTTTTTTTGATATGACAAAGAAAAACAGAAAATATTTATCGAAAAACAATAAAAAAAACGTGTTTTACGATAAATACACAGAAAACAAACATTTCAAACGGGAAAATACATAGAACTGCAAGGAGATAAATGACCTTATCGCCTTATGTTTATAAAGAAAGAATGGATTTAATCTCCACCTCGTCACGGTGAAGCTGGGCAATAAGTTCTTCTATACTGTCGAATTTCAGTTCAGGACGGGTGCGGCGCACAAAGGAAAGACGCATCGGCTGCTGATAAATGTCAGCATCAAACCGGAATATATGGACCTCAATACTGCGATCGGGGCCGTTCTCCAACGTAGGTCGGTAGCCAATGCTTAGCATACCGCCGTACTCCTTGCCTTCAACACAGACACGGACGGCATACACACCATCGCAGGGAATCAGCTTGTCAGAATCGGAAACACGGAGATTAGCCGTAGGAAAACCTATCTTACGCCCCACCTGATAGCCGCCGACAACCGTACCGTCCAAAAAGAAATCATATCCCAGATACTCGGCAGCTTCCGAAACGTTTCCCTCCTGCAACAGACCTCGAATAGCCGAGGAGCTGACAGTAACCTCCGTTACCGATGCTTCCTTACTATAAGAATACGCGCGCGCAAGAAGCACCTCCATACCCAATTCGCGACCATAGTGCACATAGTCTTCAAAACCCTCGCTGCGGTTATGCCCGAAACGATGGTCGTATCCTACTACCAAAGCTTGTATCTGATAGCGATCCTTCAGTATGGACATGAATTCCCGTGCCGAAAGCCGGGCTATTTCAGGAGTAAAATCAAGCATCATGCAATAATCCACCCCAGTCTTGGCTAGCAGGGAAACTTTCTCATCACAGGTGGTCAATAACTTCGGATGATAATCGGCCTGCATCACTTTACGCGGATGTACCGGAAAAGTCACGACCGACGAAGCAAGCCCACGCCCGGCAGCTACCGCACACACTTGCTCTATCAGGTAGCGGTGTCCCCGATGTACTCCGTCAAAGAAACCGATAGTGGCTACACTTGGACGGGAACCAATGTCCGATGTTTCACAAAACAACTGCATGTCTCCAATCCTCGTGGGCCTTTGGCGTATAGGTAGAAATACCCAACGCCTCCGCTGTCCGGCAATTGGCCTCAGAATCGTCAATGAAAAGAGTCTCGTTGGGAAGAATACCGGTCTCATCCAGTACTTTCTGAAATATATCGGCATCCGGTTTTGCCATCTTCATCTCATAAGAAAGATAGATATGCTCAAAAAAGTCCTCCGCACGGAAAGCCTTGTAGCGAAACGCGTGCAGACACGACCATTGCCAATGGATTTCATTGGTGTTGCTCAGCAGATAGACCACATATTTTTTGCGCAGTTCCAACAGTAAATCCAATTTAAAAGTAGGAATACTCACTAGGAAACTGTTCCAGGCGTCATCTATCTGGGCATCAGTCACCGGTTTCCCTATCTTTCCACGAATCACTTCCCGGAACTCCGCACTGGTAATCAACCCTTTTTCATATTTCTGGAAGAAATCCTGCTGGTGATAGAGGTCCAACATGACTTCCACGTCCGGCAATCCCAGCTTTCTGAAATTCTCTAAACAGCGCTGGCGGTCCAAATCAATCAGAACTCCGCCAAAATCAATAATAAGGTTCTTGATTCCTCTTCTTTTCATCACTATTTCTGTGTTAAACGTCGGATAAGGCGAACCAGTTCACCTATCCACAAAACAAACGAAGTAGAAACGACAATCGTCATCCAAGTCATAAAATCGAGCGGCACTGTGCGGAATACAGCTCCACCAAACTGTACAATCAGTATCTGTCCGCCCAAAATGGCAAGTATAATCAGCTCCATGCCATAAGATTTAGAAATGCCCTTGAACGCCGAGTCCGAAGTGCCGAACACACGTGCATTGAACAAGTTCCAGAACTGAAGCATAACAAAGAACGTGAAGAACACAGTCAACCGATAGGTAGTCATCCCCCCCTCTTCACTGTTAAACCAGAAGAGCATTCCCATAAGTAACACCAGGAAGGCAGACCCCATTCCCAGAATGTAATACCTCATGGACTTGGTTATAATGAAATCCGTACTCTTACGCGGTTTTTCCTTCATCACGCTCTCACTGGGTGGAATGGACGCCAGGGCCAGGGCCGCAAACGTATCCATAATCAGGTTCACCCACAACATCTGCGTGACGGTCAAAGGAAGCGTCGTACCCACCAGTGAACCCAGGAGAACGATAAACAAAGCCACAAAATTGATAGTCAGCTGAAAAACAATGAAACGCTGTATATTCTTATATAGAGAACGTCCCCACATCACGGCCGTACCTATACTGTTGAAGGAGTCATCCAGCAACGTGATGTCGCTGGCCTCCTTGGCAACGGAGGTTCCAGTACCCATCGAAAGTCCCACTTGCGCATGGTTCAACGCAGGAGCATCATTCGTGCCGTCACCCGTCACAGCCACTACCGCACCTTTCTGCTGCAACAGTTGCACCAGACGCTGTTTGTCTGTGGGGCGTGCACGCGACATTATCTTCAGGTCCATCACACGGTCCAATGCCTCCTCATCCGTCAATTCGGCAAATGCAGCTCCCGTAATGCGGTTCTTTTCCGTATCCTCCGGTTTCCACAGACCAATCTGACGTGCTATCTCGGTAGCTGTACCCGGTGTATCTCCCGTCACAATCTTCACTCCGATACCTGCCGACTGGCATTTGGCAACGGCCGCAGGCACATCCGGACGGATAGGATCACTGATGGCAACCACACCGAGGAACGACAAGTCATTTTCAGCAACCAATGACACACAATCAGACGCTTCCGCATCATCCACAATCTTGAATGCAAAGCCAAGTGTACGCATAGCCATATTCTGGTAGTTGAGCAACTGAGCCTCCACTGTAGAACGGTATTCCACCGCATCCACACGCTTGCCGTCCAACATGACATCCTTGCATTTACCCAAAACAATCTCGGGAGCTCCCTTCACATACAGCACCTTCTTCCCAATCAGGGGGAATTGCACCAGGGTAGCCATGAATTTCCTTTCCGTAGAGAAAGTCAGCTGGTCGATAACCGTAGCTTTCTCACGCAACGCCAGATAGTCGCATCCTTGGCTGTTCAGCCAAAGCAGCAGTGCCACCTCCGTGGGGTTACCCACCCCTTTCGGCTTCTCGCCAGTCACCTCTTCTTCCAGAAAAGCAGTGGAGTTAGCACTGATACCTTCCATTACCAGCTTGCTGAGGTCATCATTCCCCAGCTGCCCGTTATTCTTCAAACCATAGAAATTGGGTTCATACACCTGCATCAGATTTTGGGTCAATGTACCGGTCTTGTCGGTACAAATCACTGTAATGGCTCCCATCGTCTCGCATGCATGCATCTTGCGCACCAGGTTGTTGGTGGAGAGCATGCGGCGCATGTTCAACGCCAGACTGAGTGTTACGCTCATCGGCAAGCCTTCGGGCACAGCCACCACAATCAGGGTAACCGCCATCATAAAGTATTGCAAAGTAGCCTGCAAGGCCGGCAGCCAATCACGGAAGGTATGAAATGAAGAAAAGTCATAAACCAGTACCACATCCTTTACAAAGAAAATGAGAAAAGCCAGACCCGCTACGGAAAAGCCAATCTTTCCAATCAGATTGGCCAATTTGGTCAACTGAATATTCAGCGGAGTAGGTTCCGTATTCTGTTCGGTACTTTGACGTGCCACTTTACCGATTTCCGTAGCATCGCCCACAGCCTCCACACGCATGGTGCCATGTCCGTCCACCACCGTTGTACCGCGCAAAATGCGGTTGGAAGCATACGTAGCCTCTTCGTCAAAGTCAGCTTCTACGGTAGTTTTCGTCACTACCGGCTCACCGGTCAGATTCGATTCGTTCACTTGCAGGGAAATGGCTTCCAGCAATTCACCGTCCGCCGGAACCTCTTCACCGGTTTCCAGCACCACTATATCACCCACCACTACATCTTTACGGGGAATCTCCTGCACATGTCCGTTACGAATTACTTTCACCAAAGTTTCTTCGTTCACTGCATTCAGCAGGTCAAACTTCTTTCCGGCATCATATTCAAAGAAGAAACCGATACCGGTAGCCAGCAGAATGGCTACTATAATGCCGATAGTCTCGGCATATTCATTCTCTACAATGGAAATAATCAAAGAAAACAGAGCGGCAACCAGCAATACCCTTACTACGGGGTCCTCAAACTTCTCCAGATACAATTTCCATAAAGAAGGCCGTTTAGGAGGCGTCAATAAATTTACTCCATGTTCCTCGCGGCTCTTCCGCACTTGTTCGTCGGTCAGCCCGACATGATAATAATCATCCTTTATTGCAGTCATGCAAGTCTTTAGGTTTAATTTTGGAACGCAAAAATACCAAAAATCTCTGGAAAAGACGAATAAAAAGGGACAAATGTCTTCGTAATGCCTGTCAATAAGGCGTTTGCGAAGACAAATGAGGACAGGCGAAAAATCGAGGTAACGTAAAGGAAAGCGGATTTATGAAGAAGAACGGTCTCCAAATCATTACCCGCCGAATGGTGATTTTTAACACACCGTGTTGTATTTGGCAGCTTGTGGCACAGGTTGGCATATCAAGGTCTAACTCGTTGAGTAATAACTTTGCAAACAAAAAACGAGTATGGCAAGAAGCACATTCAAGGTTCTGTTCTACGTGAACGGCAGCAAGGAGAAAAACGGTATTGTCCCCATCATGGGACGAGTGACAATCAACGGGACTGTGGCGCAGTTCAGTTGTAAGCAGAACATCCCGAAAACGCTTTGGGACGTGAAAGGAAACAAGGCGAAAGGCAAGAGCCGCGAGGCACGAGACATCAACCTTGCCCTTGACAACATCAAGGCGCAAATCATCAAACATTACCAGCGCATTTCAGACCGCGAGGCATTTGTTACGGCTGAGATGGTGCGCAACGCCTATCAGGGAATCGGCAGCGAGTATGAGACGCTGCTAAAAGCATTCGACCGTGAGAACGAAGTGTTCAAGAAACGGGTAGGCAAAGACAGGGTAATGGCTACCTATCGGGCACGTGTACGGGCAAGAAACCATGTAGCCGCCTTTATCAAGTCGTTTTACAGACGCAGCGATATGTCCATGTTGGAACTTACTCCCGATTTCATCAAGGAGTTCGCCGCATACCTCTCGACTGAAGCCGGATTGCGGAACGGTTCGATATGGGCAAACTGTATGTGGCTGAAAGGTGTGGTCATGAAAGCGCATTATAACGGGTTGATACCGCGCAATCCTTTCATCCAGTTTCATATCAGCCCCAATGTGAAAGAACGGGAATATCTGACGGAGGATGAACTGAAAGCGGTCATGACACATGAGTTTGCAGACAGCAAGCTCGCATACATCCGTGACATTTTCATCTTTGCCAGTTTCACCGCCTTGTCATTCGTGGACATTCAGGAACTGACGAATGACAACATCGTGGAGGTGAACGGCGAGAAGTGGATATTGTCCAAACGCCACAAGACAAAAGTCGCCTTCCAAGTGAAGCTGCTGGATATACCCTTGCAGATTGTCGAACGCTACCGACCGATGCAGAAAGACAATCGTATATTCCCCGGCTTGAACTATTGGTCTATCTGCAAACCGTTGAAACGGATGATAAGGGAATGTGGCATAACCAAGTCAATATCATTTCATTGCAGTCGTCATGGCTTCGCAACATTAGCTTTGAGCAAGGGGATGCCCATTGAAAGCGTAAGCCGTGTGTTGGGACATACGAATATAGTCACGACCCAACTCTACGCAAAGATAACCACGCAGAAGCTCGACAACGACCTGACCATGTTCGGCGACAAACTGAGTAAGACGTTTAACGGAATAACGATGTCATGAGTATGAGAAGAAACAGCATAACAGTGAATGAATCCGGCAATATCATCATGCCGGAGAATGTCTCAAACATTTGGATGAGCGAGCCGGAATTGGTGGAACTGTTCGGAGTAATTGCTCCGACACTTCGTTCTGCCATCAGAAACATCTATAACAGTGGAGCATTAAAAGAATACGAGGTACAGAAGTATGTTCGGCAGGAGAACGGGTATCATGCCGATGTGTTCAGCTTTCCGATGATAGTCGCACTTGCTTTCCGCATTGACAGCTTCGGTGCGGAACAGGTGCGCAATGCCATATTTAAAAGGCTGTACTTGCGAAAAGAGAAAACAAATATCTTCTTTTCGCTGGGTATAAATGGTTGGGATATGTCTAATTATCAGGCATAAGTTCTAATGATATGACGACATGAAGTAGTGAGACCTATGCGTATTCCCATTGCCAACAATGTATTTATACGAGTATGTGAATAGGTGTATTGCCATTCATACGTACGATTACGACAAACCCGAAGAAAAATCCATTAGAATGGCATTTCTTCGGGCTTTTGTTGTATGTCATAAAGCCAAATCCAAGAAAATCTTACGTGAGGTATGCGTGAGTTGTTAATCCGTTCTGCGCTAATTGCCGAGTTTTGCACTGATTAAACAAAAAAATGAAGTGCTAATGAAACAAGGCAACTTTGAAAATGAGGAGTTTATCCGTGTGGGTACCACCCTCTACAAGTTAGTGAACCAGCCCCGTCTGAACGGAGGCTATGTGAAGAAGCGCATCGTGTGGAACAACGAAACACTGCGGCAGGACTACGGCAAGGACTATCTCGCCACCGTGCCGAAGTACGACGGCTTCTGCACCGTCCCCGACCATGTGGACTACCGTCCCGTGGTGGACAAGTTCCTGAACCTCTACGAGCCGATAGGACACCGTCCGCAACAAGGCGAGTTTCCCTGTATCCGGTCATTGGTGCGCCATATCTTCGGTGAACAGTATGAATTGGGCATGGACTATCTTCAATTGCTCTACCTGCAACCCGTGCAGAAACTGCCTATCCTGCTGTTGGTATCAGAAGAACGCAACACGGGCAAGAGTACATTCCTGAACTTCCTGAAAGCTGTGTTTCAAAACAATGTCACTTTCAATACCAACGAGGACTTCCGCAGCCAGTTCAATTCCGACTGGGCAGGAAAACTGCTCATCGTGGTGGACGAGGTATTGCTCAACCGCAGGGAGGACAGCGAGCGGTTGAAGAACCTCAGCACCACACTTTCCTACAAGGTGGAAGCCAAAGGCAAAGACCGTGACGAGATAGCGTTCTTTGCCAAGTTCGTGCTATGCTCCAACAACGAGTATCTGCCTGTTATCATTGATGCAGGTGAAACACGCTATTGGGTGCGCAAGATAGACCGTCTGCAATCCGATGACACAGACTTCCTGCAAAAGCTGAAAGCTGAGATACCTGCCTTTCTGTATTACCTGCAATACAGACAACTTTCCACCGAAAAGGAAAGCCGTATGTGGTTTGCGCCCTCTTTGCTGCATACCGAAGCCTTGCAGAAGATTATCCGCAGCAACCGCAACCGATTGGAGATAGAGATGTGCGAACTTATCCTTGACATTATGGAAAGTGTCGGCACGGACACATTCTCGTTCTGCCACAACGACATTCTTCTTTTGCTGGTACATTCGCAGGTAAAGGTGGAGAAGCACCAAGTCAGAAAGGTATTGCAGGAATGTTGGAAACTTACTCCTGCCTCTAACGGGCTTACATATACCACTTACCAATTCAATTACAATCGGGAGTGCCGATATGAGCCGATAAAAAGAGTCGGTCGTTTCTACACCGTCACAAGGGAACAACTTGAATCCCTGTAATACTATTCTTTTTTTGTTGAATTGATGAATAATGATATAACCATACTGATAATAAACAGCATACACTCTCAACAAATTCTCAACAATCGAAAAGAAAAGTTGAGAGGGAAACAGCATCAGTTTGTTGGATTCTCTATTTGTGAGTGGTTTGTTGAGAAGATGTTGAGAATATAAAGCATTAACGTATAGGACAATACATATCTCATTCATCAAATCAACGTTTTTACAGTCATCATCAAATCCATAGAAATTATATCATGAACATCCAAGAAGCAAAACAAATCAAAATTGCGGACTATCTGCAAAGTTTGGGTTATTCGCCCGTAAAGCAACAGGGAAACTGCCTGTGGTATAAATCCCCGTTCCGTCAGGAAACGGAAGCCTCGTTCAAGGTGAACACCGACCGCAACCTGTGGTTCGATTATGGACTGGGAAGAGGTGGTAACATCATCGCACTTGCAGGGGTACTGTACGCATCCGACCATGTGCCTTATCTGCTTGGCAAGATAGCGGAACAGGCACCACACATCCGTCCCATATCTTTTCTATGGAACACATGCATTGCCAATTTCTATATGTGTGCCTGTAATTCGTTCTAATTCACGTTTGTATCTTGTAATCCGTTTTTCGAGTAATACTTTCTCGTCTATACCTACTCTTTCCGGATTATAAGTTGTTTGGTTTGCAACCATGGCAAAGAATATCTCGGCTACCTTGTGGGCAGTGGCAATGACTGCGGCTTTACCTCCGGCCCGTGAACGTATTCTGCGGTAGAAGTTCCCCAATTGGTTCTTCGCATTGGCGAGCGAAGAAGCGATACTTCTAAAAATCAACCCGACATTGTTCCGACGGTGTGGCACGTGGCTTGATATTCTTTTTCCTCCTGATATCTTGGTGTTCGGTGAGATGTTGCACCAACAGCAGAACTGTTTGGAAGACGGGAACTTCCGGGTAAAGTCGTGCCCCAGTTCACTCATCAGTTCAAGTGCGGTCAGGTGGCTTATGCCCGGTATCTCAAAAACGTTCACTCCCCACATTTCGTATGCTTTCCTTTCCACGTCGAAGCTCACGGTATGCCTGGTCTTTTTATAATCGCGGCGTTTTTTTGCCGGGCTATATGAAGTATCTTCCACTTTGGCAACCTCCGCACGGTAGTTTTCCATGAGTTTCTCCAGTTCTGCATCGCACTCGCCAAGTTGGGTACAATAATGTTTGAAAGTATCATAGTTTTGTCTGAGGACAAACATGAGGTCTTCTTCCCAGTTGCCCTCAAGTGCCTTGGCTATTTCCTCTTTCGGGGTTTTGCACTGGATGTCAGCCAATTCCGCAAGTTTCTTGGGGTCACGTTCACCTGCAAGAATGGCCTCGATGATACGTATGCCGGATTTTCCCGTGATGTCAGACAGGACAAGCGTAAGTTTTATATTCATCTGCTGCATGGCTTTCTGCATACGCAGGACCATGCTTGAGGCTTCACGGGAGAGGGTGTCACGATGACGGGTAAGTGTCCTCATCCGTTTGGCGTCGTTGTGCGGTTGGAAACTTGCCTTGAGCAACCCGTACTGGTGCAGCAACATCAGCCATTCGGCATCCGACTCGTCGGTTTTCCTCTCCGTTATGTTCTTCACATCCCTTGCGTTGGTCAATACGACATCCAGCCCGTCCTCCTGAAGACGACAGAACAGCGGTATCCAGTACACCCCGGTGGATTCCATTGCGACTGTCTTTATGCCACATTCCCTAAGCCATGCCGAGATGGCATGCAGGTCGGATGTATATGCTCCGAACGCACGGTTGTTGTCCTTGGAGCGGTCAGCAGGGATGCAGACCTGCATGATACCGTCCGCGATGTCTATCCCAGCCGCATCGGGATTGACTATCCGAAGTTCCGCACCTTTGGCGCTCTTGACTTTTTTTGCTTTCTTTGCCATGGTAATATCGTTACTCTTGTTGATGGATAAATGGCATAAGCCATGTCCTGTCGATGAGCATTCTTCTATACGGCCTCTGACGACCAATCTTCGATTCGCAGGACAAGGAGCCATACTCTTTTGTGGGATTGAAAACCCAAGAAAAAAACGGCTTGCTTCTTATGCCTACAGCAAAGGTAACTAAAAACGTTTCTGCCGCCATAGGCGGCGGAAACGTTCTGTGTTCCACTCTGATTTCAATCAAGACAAAGGCTTGGCTTTACTCTTTTCGCCAGCAGGCATCCGAACCGAGTTTCCAACATTTGGAGGTGGGCGAACTCACCCATCCGGCATTGCTCCGATACTTGCAGGAACGGGGCATAAACATCGCTTTGGCAAAGGCGCAATGTAAAGAGCTCCACTTCACCCATAACGGCAAGCCCTATTTCGCCATCGGTTTTCCGAATGTGGCGGGAGGATTTGAAGTGCGTAACCGTTTTTTCAAAGGCTGTGTCGCACCCAAAGACATCAGCCATATTCGGCAACAGGGAGAAGCGAGAGAGAAATGCCTTGTATTCGAGGGCATGATGGACTATCTTTCATTCCTCACGTTGCGGAAGAGGAACTGCTCGAACTTGCCCGACCTTGACAGGCAGGATTACGTCATCCTCAATTCGACCGCCAATGTTTCCAAAGCTATAGATGTGCTGCACGGGTATGGACGTATCCACTGCATGCTCGACAATGACGAGGCGGGAAGAAAGGCGTATCGGGAATTGGAAAGGAAGTTCGCCGGACGCATCCGCGACTTCTCCGACAACTACAAAGGGCATAAAGACCTGAACGATTACCTGCGTGGAATCCGGCAGAAATTAGCCGTTAGTCCACCGCCAAGAACTATCGTAAAACCCAAGAAGAAAGGGTTGGGATTATGACATCCCGAATGAGAAAAACGGGAGATGCCCGAAACTCATTCCTTAAGGATTGGGAGGTAGCAAGTTTGTGTTTCGGGTGTACCGAAACCGCTTGCCACCCACCATCCAAATTGCAGGAGGTGGCATCCCGTCGGTCTATACAGTTGAATCAGTAACCGAATTAAAAGGAATAAAATATGGAACAGACAAAGGAACACAAGGAACGCAACAAGGGAGGTCGCCCCAAGAAGGAAGCAACCGAGAAACTGAAATACCGTATCGCAGTGAAAATGACGGCAGCCGACTACTTCCGCCTGCTGACACGATCGCATGAGGCGGGCGTATCACCAAGCGAGTACATGAGGGAATGTTTCCGTAACGGTCATGTGAAAGAACGGCTGTCGGAGGAACATGCCGGATACATCCGCCAACTCTGCGGCATGGCTAACAATCTCAACCAGCTTGCGCGTAAGGCAAACGCCGGAGGCTTCCACGATGAACGGTGGGACTGCAAGGTGGCAGTGGCAAGGATTCATGAACTTATAACCAAGATAGGGATATGATGGCGAAAATCGTAAAAGGAAGCGACTTCAAGGGTGTGGTGGATTACATCATCGACAAGAAGAAGGATACGCAGATAGTAGCAAGCGAAGGCTTGTTTATGGAAAATCTGGAAACTATCGCCATGAGTTTCAATGCCCAGTCACGGATGAACGATAAGGTGACAAAACCTGTCGGACATATCGCGTTGAGTTTTTCCAAAGAGGATGAGTTACGGCTGACGAACCGTATCATGGCAGGCATCGCGCTTGAATATATGGAACGGATGGGAATCAAGAATACGCAGTTCTTCATCGCCCAGCATTTCGACAAGGAGCATCCGCACGTGCATATTGCTTTCAACCGCATAGACAACAACGGCAATACCATATCGGACAGGCACGAGCGTCTGCGCAGTACCCGCATCTGCAAGGAATTGACCTTGAAATACGGCTTGCATATGGCTGGCGGAAAGGACAATGTCAAACGCAACCGCCTGAAAGAGCCAGACAGGACGAAATATGCGCTTTACGACATCATCAAAATGGAAGTCGGCAGATGCGGCAACTGGAACGTGCTTATCGCCAACCTGAAACGGCAGGGAGTGGAAGTACATTTCAAGCATAAGGGGCAGACCAGCGAGGTGCAGGGTGTTGTATTCTCCATGAATGGTTACCATTTCAACGGCTCCAAAGTGGACAGGCGTTTCAGTTATTCCAAGATTGACGCGGCTTTGCAGCACAACAGATGCAGGGAACGTATGGGAATAACAGCCGGAATATATGAAACGGCTACACCAAGCGCACCGTCCGGCACGGCACAAAGCGAGTTGTTCAACGGCTCTTGGGGATTGCTAAAAAGCAGTGGCTCATCTTATAACGCTGCTGATGCGGAAGCCAATCAGGAAATGGTGGATATACTTCGCAGAAGGAAGAAAGTTAAGCGCAAGAGAGGTGTTGGGTTCTAATATTCTGTACTAATCCAATTCTCACGACACTTGCGCTCTATATTCATTCGGAGTGTAACCTACCTCTTTCTTGAACAGTCGGGTAAAATGTTGCGGGTACTGAAAGCCGAGATTATAGGCGATTTCATTAACGGTGTCGTCTGTAGATGCAAGTTCCGTCTTGGCTATTTCAATAGACTTGTCATGAATGAAATGTAGGGCGGTTGAACCTGTTTCTTTTTTCAATAAATCACTGAAATAGTTGGGCGAGAGGCAGAGCTTGTCTGCACAATACTGTACAGTGGGCAAGCCTATCCGTTTAGCAGCCCCATCATGGAAGTATTCGTCAAGCAACCGCTCAAATCTTGCGAGGATGTCTCGGTTTTGGTTGTCGCGTGTGATGAACTGGCGGTCATAGAAACGTGTGCAGTAATCAAGGAACGTCTTGATGCTGTCTGTGATGAGGTTCTTGCTGTGACGGTGTATCGGATGGTTCAATTCATATTGAATCTTGTGGAAGCAATCCATGATGATTTGCCGTTCTTCCACACTAAGGTGCAATGCCTCGTTTGTCTCGTAGGAAAAGAACGAATATTCACGCATTATCCGCCCGAGAGGTGTATTCCGCAGCAGGTCGGGATGGAACATAAGCAGGTAGCCATCTGGTTGGAACTGCATGCCGTCATCTTCCGCACCGAACACCTGTCCGGGCGCGATAAATATCAGTGTGCATAATTATTCCTAAGTCTGTGAAACCGGAACGCATGAAGCAGAATCTCGACATATTAGACTTCACCCTGTCGGCCGACGACATGGCACGGATAAAGACGCTGGATACCGACAAGCCTTTCTTACTCGGCTCGCACGAAGATCCAGAAATCGTAAAATGGTTCATGCAGTACAAAAACGCCTGAACATCAACAACCATATTTCGATAGCCGCTATCGACTATATTAAGAAGTTATTCGTATATGCCTTTATTGTAATCCGTCATGTACTGAGTAAATGTTTTGCCTGTTTGCTGTTTGAAGAAGCGCATGAGATGGCTCGGATCAGAGAAATTGAAATCATCCGCCATTTCACTGACAGTGCGGTTGGAGAATAGCAATTCGTTCTTCAGTTCCTCAAGCAGACGTTGTTTTATCAAATGGGTAGCTGATACTCCGAATTGGGCTTTTACTGAGTTATTGAGTGTGATGCGACTGACATGAAGCATGTCTGCATATTCCTGCACCCGCTGGTGGGTGCGGATATTCTGTTCCAACAAGTCCTTGAACCGAAAAGCGAAATTGTTTTTAGCAATTTCAGCGGGCAAGCAATAGGCGGCAGCGTATGTACGATTGATAATCAGCAAAAGATAATATAGTAAGGAAACAATGATATTGTACGTATCGGACACTGGATTCATCAGCTCATACTTAATCTTTCCGAGCAGCCGCATATATTCCTTCATTTCGTCATGTGTGGCATTGATGTAAGGCGGCGTATCTGTCTGGTAACAATACAAAAGGCGAAAAACGAAGAACTTGTCGGCGATAAAAGTACGCATGAAATCTTCGCGGAATATAAGGAACGTGTAATCCAACGCCGTCTCATCTACATGCCACTCTTGTTGCTGATGGGGTGAAAGCAGGAGAACCATGCCGTCGCGCAGTTCAATCTTGCGGAAGTTCAGTAGCAAATATCCGTTTGCCTTACGGAAAAAGTAGAAGCTGAAGAAGTCTGTCTTAAACCGCTTGTTTTCTGTCAGCACAAGTCCGATGTCCTTGTTTATGGCAGTATTGATGTAAAAATCCACGCCGCAGCGTGTCTTGTTGAACGGTACGCTGACCAGTCGATCAGGGTTGATTATCTCGTCCATATCCTTGTCGTTTTTGCAAAGATAATAATTTCATTTATCAAAATGGCATAATTACCGTTTTTTCAGGCATAGATGTTTCGCCGGATTCTTCCGAACTTTGCACCCGTAATCAATAACAAGACATATAGTCATGAAAAAGACATCCACAGTACAATTGGTGCGCAATGCCACCTTGAAAATCAGGTATGCGGGACACACCATGCTAATTGACCCCGTTTTAGCCGACAAAGGCACTTTGATATCGGCCCTCGGTGTGAATAAAACACCGAGGGTACACCTCACCATTCCTATTCAGGATATTATCGGAGGCGTGGACATGGTGCTCCTGACCCACAATCACATCGACCATTACGAGCCGAGTGTCCCCACACATTTGCCCAAAGAAATTCCTTTCTACGTTCAGCCCCAGGACGCGGACGCCATCAGAAACGACGGATTTACAAATGTGATACCCATCGAAGAAATAAAAACAATAGACGGCATATCCATTTACCGCACGACCGGACATCATGGTTTCGGGCAGATCGGGCAGATGATGGGACCTGTATCAGGTTATGTGCTAAAAGCCGAGGGCTTCCCGACCGTTTATATAATGGGTGACTGCCGATGGGAAGCATGTATCCGAGACACCGTGGAACGGTTCAATCCTGACTATATCGTGGTAAACTCCGGAGGTGCAATCTTTCCCGAATTTTCCAAAACGGACGGTCCTATCATCCCCGACGAGAACGAAGTGATGCAGATACTTGACGAATTGCCTTCGCATATCAAGCTGATAGCCGAACACATGGATGCCATCGACCATTGCCAGACCACCCGTGCAATTCTGCGCAATGAGGCAACGCATCACGAAGCCGACATGAGCCGGCTGATTATCCCGGAGGACGGAGAAACAGTTGTGTTATGAGTGTCTGCATTAAATCCCTGATAAAAAACATGAACATAGTGGTAGGGTGCACTATAGGATGCCCTTACTGCTATGCCCGTAACAACTGCCGCCGTTTCCACATTACCGACGACTTTTCCGTGCCTGAATACATGGAACGAAAACTGCGCATCATCGATACGTCCCGTCCTCATGTGTGGCTCATGACAGGAATGAGCGATTTCTCCGATTGGAAGCCTGAATGGAACGCAGAAATTTTCGAGCGGATCAGCAGCAATCCCCAGCACGCCTATATCTTTCTGACGAAGCGCCCTGACAAAATCAGTTTCTCCTCTGACGACGAGAACGTATGGATGGGCGTGACCGTCACGCGCAGTTCCGAGAAAAGGAGGATTGATGATTTGAAAAAGAATATCAAAGCACGACACTACCATGTCACGTTTGAACCTCTCTTCGATGATATCGGCGAGATTGATTTCGAGGGAATTGACTGGATTGTCATAGGCACAGAGACCGGAAACCGAAAAGGAAAGTCATATTCGCGCCCCGAATGGGTGCTTAGCATTGCAGAACAGGCAAAGGCTCATGGCATACCGGTGTTCATGAAAGAGGATTTGCTGCCGATTATGGGCGACGAAAGAATGATTCAGGAATTGCCGGAACAATTTACCAGACGAATACAATGAATATGGATACAATAAAGGAAATAGATGTAAAGAGTGTAATGACCAAATCCTCTCTGCCGGTGGGAGGATATTCGGTCAACCCTTATGTAGGGTGTCCCCACGCCTGCAGGTATTGCTACGCATCGTTCATGAAACGGTTCACCGGGCACACCGAGCCGTGGGGTACGTTTTTAGATGTAAAAAACTGGAAGCCGATAACGAATCCTCATAAATACGACGGTGAACGTGTTGTAATAGGGTCTGTGACGGACGGTTACAATCCGTATGAAGAAGAATTCCACCGTACCCGAAGGCTGCTCGAAGAGCTGCGAGGAAGCGATGCCGAGATTATGATATGCACAAAGTCCGATCTTGTCCTTCGCGATCTCGACCTGTTGAAGAGTTTTCCCAAAGTGACTGTGTCATGGTCTGTCAATACGCTCGACGAGCAGTTCTGCGCAGATATGGACAACGCCGTAAGCATTGAACGCCGTCTGAAAGCGATGCGTCAGACATACGAGGCAGGTATCCGCACCGTATGCTTCGTCTCGCCCATATTCCCCAGAATAACAGACGTGAAGGCAATAATAGAGGAGGTAAAAGATTATGCTGATTTAATCTGGCTTGAAAACCTGAATTTACGCGGGCAGTTCAAAGGCGGGATAATGACGTATATCCGTGAGAAGTATCCTGACCTCATACCGCTTTACGAGAAAATTTACAATAAAAAAAGGCTTGAATACTGGCAGGCATTGGAGCAGGACATTTCAAATTACGCCAAGGAGCAGGGCTTCCCGTATCGTATAAACGATCTGCCATACGGACGCTCGGAAAAAGGCAAACCTGTCATCGTAAACTACTTCTACCACGAAAAAATACGATTGACAAAATGAGGCTATGCCGGACTGATGCAGAAAAGTTGTAGCGCGGATAAAAGCACCATGTATGTGGATAATATCCGGCAATCTTCTGAGCGTATGCGGGAGATGCTCAACACGCTGCTGGATTTCTTCCGTCTGGACAACGGCAAGGAGCAACCCAACCTTTCCCCTTGCAGGATTTCCGCAATCACGCATATTCTTGAAACGGAGTTCATGCCCATTGCCATGAACAAGGGGCTGACTTTGATAGTGGAGAGCCACACCGATGCGGTGGTTTTGACCGACAAGGAACGTATCCTGCAAATCGGCAACAACTTGTTGTCAAACGCCATCAAGTTCACGGATAACGGTAGTGTATCATTGGCAGCGGATTATGATAACGGTTTGCTGAAACTTATCGTTGAAGATACCGGTACGGGCATGACCGAAGATGAGCAACAACGAGTATTCGGTGCATTTGAACGTCTTTCAAATGCCGCCGCAAAAGACGGCTTCGGATTAGGATTGTCCATCGTGCAGCGTATTGTGGCGATGCTCGGTGGAACTATACGCTTGGAAAGCGAGAAAGGCAAAGGGAGCCGCTTCACGGTGGAAATTCCCATGCAGACAGCCGAGGAACTGCCGGAACAGACAATTCAAGCGCAAATGCGCCATAATCATATCTGCCATGATGTGATTGCCATCGACAATGACGAGGTACTTCTCCTTATGTTGAAAGAAATGTATGCCCATGAAGGGATGCACTGCGATACCTGTACCAATGTTTCGGTACTGATGGAGCTGATACGAAAAAAGGAATACAGCCTGCTTCTGACGGATCTGAATATGCCTGAGATAAGCGGTTTTGAACTGCTGGAACTGTTGCGCTCATCCAATGTAGGCAACTCGAAGAGTATTCCCATAGTCGTGACAACCGCTTCGGGCAGTTGCAGCAAGGAGGAACTTATAGGGCGTGGATTTGCCGGATGCCTGTTCAAGCCGTTCTCCATATCCGAACTGATGGAGATTACGGATAAATGCGCATTAAGCAGCATATTGGATGAAAAGCCGGATTTTTCCACTCTGCTATCTTATGGCAATGAATCCGTCATGCTGGACAAACTGATAGCGGAAACCGAAAAGGAAATGCAGGCGGTCAAGGATGCAGAACAGCGTAAAGACCTCCAAGAACTGGACACACTTACACACCATCTGCGAAGTTCATGGCAGATTCTCCGTGCCGACCAGCCATTGAGGGAACTTTACGCCCAACTTCATGGAAGTGCCACTCCAGATGACGAAGCGATATGCAAAGCGGTGACCGGCTGTGCTGGATGTAGGCTAAGCACCCGGCGCCTTACCGTATTTCTACGGCAGGTTTCCAAGAACTCGCCCCCGAACCGGACTTACACCTCTCGGCGTATCCGGCTCTCCACTAATTTTTTTTCAGTCTAAACTTTTCCCAGATGCCGCAGCCTGTGGCAACTCGGACACAACGCAATGGTCTTGCGTTTTCGGGCTGACATGAGCCGTTTCCAACTCTCTTTCCCTTTCAGGTCTTTGAGGTTGCGGACATGGTGCATAATCAGCTTGCCCGTTGCCCCACACAATTCGCATTTTTCCGCTTTGAGCCTGTCCGTCAAATTGGTTCGGCTCACGTCTGCAATAGAGTACGGTTCGATGTCGCAGCTTCCGTTGAACGCCGTTGTCCGGCGTTTGAAACTTGTCTTGTAAAAGGTTCGGGACTTGATTACCCCTTTCTGCTCGTACTTTACGGTGAACAGTTTGTTGAGACGGTACTTTTTGTTGATTTTTCGTACCGTGCTCCTATATTTGCCCGCAAATGTTTTATACATGCTGTACTCCATGATATATCTGAAGTTGTGCAGTACGACGCAGTTGTTGGCGATCAGGTAATAGTTGCAAAATCCCACTGTTTCCCGATTGTATCGGTCGAGGATTTCAAGATCGTCGTTGAATATCAATCCTGAACGGCATTTGGGTTTCCAAATCTCTTTCCCGTTGCGGAGCTTGATTTCCATAGCTCCGTATTCCAGAAGTTTGTCCCGCAGCGTTGCCATGCTGACATTCAGCCGGACACGCTTGCCGTAGGTGCGTCGCAGACGTCCTTGCACATCCCGTCGTTGATGATTGTTCCGTGTTACCGTAATCTCATATCCGAGAAATTTCGCCGATTTACCCGTATGGGTTATCAGCGTCTTTTCTTCGGACAGTTCGAGGGCGAGGCTTTCGGATAGGAATGATTTAATATCCTCCTTTATCCGCAGTGCATCCTCTTTGCTACCGATTACACCCAGAATAAAATCGTCGGCGTAACGGATGTATTTGAGCCTGCGGTAACTTCCGTCCATTTCATCTCCGCTTGGAAATGCTGCACGTTCCTGTTCGATGGCTTTGAGTCTTGCGACCAAAGCCGCCTTCTCAGTCCCGTCTTTTATCTTTTTCAGTTTCCGCACAGTCCGTTTTCGTTCATTGGCCAAATCGTTGCTCTCTTTGCCCGGCCTGCGTTTGGTTCCCATGTCGAAATGTCGGATATACTCTTTCACGTACTTGTCTAATTTATCGAGGTATATATTCGCCAGAATCGGGCTGACGATACCTCCCTGCGGCATTCCGCTGTAAGTGTTGTGAAACGTCCAATCCTCGACGTATCCCGCTTTCAGGAATTTCCGTATCAGACGGATAAAACGGTCATCTGAAATGCGCTCCCGCAGGATTCCGACAAGTACATCATGGTCAATGTTGTCGAAGAACCCTTTGATGTCGCCCTCGATAAACCATTTCGCCCCGCTGAACGTCTTTTGAATATGAAGTAATGCAGTGTGACAGCTCCGTTTAGGTCGGAAACCGTGCGAGGTGGTCTCAAAATGTCCCTCGTAAATGGCTTCCAGAATCATGCGGACTACCTCCTGCACCAGCTTGTCTTCAAAAGCCGGTATTCCCAGAGGGCGCGTTTTCCCGTTTTTCTTCGGGATATGCACCCTCCGCGACGGGTGGGGCTGATAACTTTCGTCTTTCAACGAGGCTATCAGCGTTTCGATCCGGGCAAGGCTCATCTCGTCGATACTGCGACCGTCGGAGCCTTTGGTCGTGCTACCTCCGTTCGATGCGATCTTTTGGTAGGCAACATAGAACAACTCTTCGTTGAACAGAATCCGGTAAAGGCGTTCGAACTTGTAGCTCGAATCCTTACTGTGTTCGTTCAGACTGTTTAATACTCTTTCCGGACTTCTCATAATGTCTCTCACATTATCCATTAAATTGTATTAAAGAAAATTAGCTGCCTCCCTTCGCCATGTGCAGGGCGTTACCCTGCCCGGACTACTACGGAGGCTCCGTTACCGTGCCGGATATTCAGAGGTCTGCACCTCATAGCCTTACGGCGTTCCGGTTTAGGTAATCCCCGTTTACTTACTTAGTAACTGTTGGCATGATGGATTGTCGGATGCGATTTCCGTCCTTTACCATTTATCATGGTTGCTCTGCGGCAAGTTCTTGCTTGCGTCCGTACCTATACACCGGAGCAGTACCGCAGTATGACGATTTCAGTTACCTTACGTCATAGCCTTCAAGTAGAGCAGCTCGGACTGTCGTTCAAACAATTCGGTTTTCATCCTCATATCCATCGTTTCATCTTGCCGTTCAGTGGCAGTCTGGTAACTGACTGACTTACGACGTTCCCGACATGCTACACTCCCCGTCCGGTTTCCCTTTCGGATAAGTCGGGTGATGATAGGTTTTTCAAAGAACACTTACCTAATCCCTTGCCAGTGGGATATTTACTAAGCAGCTTGTACGGGCGCACAAAGGTGCTGAAATTATCCGGCAGGCAAAAGAAGAAAGGAAAAATACGAAAATGGATAAAACAAGAATCATCGTGGTGGAGGACAATATCGTGTATTGCGAGTTTGTCTGCAACCTGCTGGCACGGGAAGGATTCCGTACCGTGCAGGCTTACCACCTCTCGACCGCGAAGAAACTTCTGCAACAAGCCTCAGACGGGGACATCGTGGTTTCTGACCTACGACTACCCGACGGTGACGGCATCGACCTATTACGATGGATGCGCAAGGAAGGCATGACACAACCGTTAATCATCATGACCAACTATGCCGAAGTGCATACGGCAGTCGAAAGTATGAAACTCGGCTCGCTGGACTATATCCCCAAGCAGCTTGTGGAGGATAAACTTATGCCTCTGCTTCATACCATCCTGAAAGAACGGAGTATCGGACGAAATCGTATGCCCGTTTTTGCCCGTGACAGTTCCGCCTTTCAGAAAATCATGCAACAGATAAGATTAGTTGCCCCTACTGATATGAGCGTGCTGATATTCGGAGAGAACGGCACGGGCAAGGAGCATATCGCCCACCATCTGCATGATAAGAGCAAAAGGGCAGGGAAACCGTTTGTGCCTGTGGACTGCGGTTCACTCTCCAAAGACCTTGCGCCCTCGGCATTCTTCGGACATGTCAAAGGCGCGTTTACGGGTGCGGACAGCACAAAGAAAGGATACTTCAATGAGGCAGAGGGTGGCACATTGTTCTTGGATGAGGTAGGCAATCTCGCATTGGAAACCCAGCAGATGTTACTCCGTGCCATACAGGAACGGAGATACCGCCCTATAGGTGACAAGACGGACAAGAGCTTCAATGTCCGCATCATCGCCGCCACCAACGAGGATCTGGAGAAAGCGGTCATTGAAAAACGTTTCCGACAGGATTTGCTGTACCGTTTGCACGACTTCGAGATAACTGTTCCGCCCTTGCGTGACTGTCAGGAGGACATCATGCCGTTGGCGGAGTTCTTCCGTGAGATTGCCAACAATGAATTGGAATGTAGCGTGACTGGGTTCGATGCGGAAGCCCGTAAGACATTGCTGACCCATCCGTGGCCGGGTAATGTCCGTGAGCTTCGGCAGAAGATAATGGGCGCGGTGTTGCAGGCACAGACGGGAGTTGTCATGAAAGAGCATCTGGAACTTGCCGTAACGAAACCGACCTCACCTGTCAGCTTCGCCTTGCGAAACGATGCGGAGGACAAGGAACGCATCTTACGCGCGTTGAAGCAGGCAAACGGAAACCGCAAGGTTGCCGCCGAATTGCTCGGAATCGGACGTACAACGCTGTATAGCAAGTTGGAAGAGTATGGATTAAAGTATAAATTTCAGCAATCATAGCCCGCAACTTGCCGAAAATAGAAGTAACGGTTAAACCGGATTATTCAGCGAAGATAAAAAACGTCCTGTGATAAAAATCATGGGACATTTTGATGTGTATCCGATTTTTATTGCTACTTTTGTACCAAGACGAGAGACATTGACAGCAACTCACAGCAGAACGTAGAAATAGACAGGGTTGCCAAATCATTACCTCATTTTTACCTTATCCTCAGAACTGCTTGCTAATAAAGTGGTTATAAAAATCTTCCAGAATTACAATAATAATCCGGGAAAACAATACCTATATAATGATTAGTGATTAATTGACTGTCATCGATTCTCTTTTTCCCTTACCAGTTTCGGTCCGGTTACAGGCTCCCACGGCAATGTGAACCAGAAAGTCGAACCTGCCCCTTCTTCCGATTCCACGCCTATTTCGCCTCCCTCAATTTGCGGACAATGGTCTGGCAAATGGAGAGCCCCAGTCCGGTACCTTCCTTTCCCTGCTTCAGCTTGACGAAACGTTCAAAAACATGTGGCAACTTCTCCTAAGGAATACCGGTTCCCGTGTCTTTTACGTAGAAATAACTTTGCACAATTTCCAGTAACAGTATCTCCTCCTCGCCCGTCGATGCAGAGGCCAGCAATTCCGAGAATCCGACAATTACGTTCAACGGAGTACAGACTTCATGGCTCATATTCGCCAGAAACACCGATTTGGAACAGCCGGCATTCTCTATGGCATCCCGCATAATCGCCCAGAACAGATTGTCGGCCATTTTCATAAATGTTGTTTTAATAAGAAACAAAAATAGACTATTTTGTTCAACAATAAAACAAAAAGGGCTTTTAAACGTTATTATAGAAGAATAAACCTAAAAAAGAAATTTATGGAAAAGTACATTTGCACTGTATGCGATTATGTCTATGACCCTGAATTAGGCGACCCTGAAAATGGAATAGAACCGGGAACATCTTTCGAAGACCTTCCCGAAGATTGGGTTTGCCCCTTGTGCGGAGTAGGCAAAGAAGAATTTGAGAAAGCGTCCTAAGACGCTTTCTTTTCTTTTATATCGCTGCTGGCTTCCACTACATTCACCACATAGTCGCCCAGCTTTTCACATTCCGCAATGATGTCCATATAGTAAACACCCATCTGGTAATCATATTCTTTGTTGTTCACATCCAAGATATTCTGGTTCTTCAGCTGATTGCGGTAATTATTGATTTCGTTCTCCAAATTAAAGGACTTGTTCACATCCGCGCCTGCATGCTCCGGATGTTCCACCACGACAATCATCTGCTCCAAGGCATCATCCGTCAGCTTCATCATGAAATGGATATGCTCGTACTGCTTCTCGGTGAAATCCTGATTGGTCTGGCGCTTGCGGTTGATGGTACGTGCCAGGTTATAGCAGCTGTCGCCGATGCTCTCTATCTCCGTCACTTCACGCAGCATGGCACGTATTTGCAACTTACTTTCCGAACTCAGGCGCCCTTCGGACACTTGATTCAGATAATTGGCAATCTCCAGCTCCATGCTGTCACTGATATTCTCGTACTTCTCCACACGGCTGAACACTTTGTTGAAATCATCATCCTTCTCCGTATGCAGCAAGTCCTGCACCATTCCGAACATACGGCGGGTACGTTCGGCAAAAAGATGTATTTCCTTGCTTGCCTGCAGGATGGACAGCTCTGCCGTAGAAAGCATACCGCCCGAGATAAAACGCAAGCGATATTCCTCGTCCTGCTCCTTCATTGGAATAATGGCACAGACCGTACGTTCGATAAACTTCACGAACCATATCAATATCAGCACGTTGCAGATATTGAAGCAAGTATGGAATGCCGAAAGCTTGAAGGATACGGCCACAGCCGGATCTTTAGTACCCATCACGTTCTCCACGAACCATGACACAGCCTCGGTAAAGGGGGTGAAAAGACACAACACCCATATCACACCGAACACATTGAATACCAAATGAGCCAAAGCAGCCCTCCTCGCCTGCGTATTACCGGTCAGCGCCGCAAGGTTTGCCGTGATGGTTGTACCGATATTCTCTCCCAAAACCAGTGCTGCCCCCAATTCGAAACTAATCCAGCCGTTGGCGCACATAATAAGCGTAATGGCCATAGTTGCCGCAGATGCCTGCACAATCATGGTCAACACCGTACCGATACCCACAAAAAGGAGTATGGAGATAAAGCCCATGTCGGTATAGTCCTGCACAAATGACAGCATATCAGGATTTTGGCTCAAGTCAGGAGCATTGTTTTTCAAATAGGAAAGCCCCATGAACAAGAATGAGAAACCGAAAATAAATTCACCGACAGACTTGCGGTTACTTTTTTGAGAGAAGAGGAGAGGAATGCCGAAAGCAAGAAGAGGAAGAGCAAAGGCGGCAATGTCCACCTTGAAACCTAAAGCTGAAATAATCCATGCCGTAACAGTCGTACCGATATTAGCACCCATTATGACACCTATGGACTGTGAAAGCGTTAACAACCCCGCATTGACAAAACTTACAACCATCACCGTGGTTGCAGAGGAAGATTGTACAAGTGCTGTAATCAGCACGCCCGTCAACATACCGGTCACTCTGTTGGTTGTCATTGCGGTCAATATCTTCCGCAGTCTGTCACCGGCAAATTTTTGAAGCCCCTCACTCATAATCTTCATTCCGTAAAGAAACAGTGCCAATGAGCCGAGTAGCTTTAAAAAATCATAAAAAGAATATTCCATCTTTAATTATTTAAGGTGTTTCATTCCTTCACGTGTTATAATGTCCTATATTTAACGTGTCAACCCACTAAAAACGAGACATCATGAAACACATGTTACAAATTTGTTGCAAAAATAATAATATTTCTAAAGAATTCCCTATAGGGAGCTCACTTTTGGATATTTATTACGGTTTTAATCTAAATTTCCCCTATCAGGTAGTCAGTGCAAAGGTCAACAACCGTTCCGAAGGGCTGAATTTCCGTGTATACAACAATAAGGATGTAGAATTTCTCGACATACGTGACTCCTCAGGTATGCGCACCTATGTCCGTTCCCTCTGCTTCATTCTTTACAAAGCTGTCAGCGAGCTGTTTCCGGAAGGAAAACTGTTCGTAGAGCATCCGGTATCCAAAGGTTACTTCTGCAACCTGCGCATCGGCCGCCCCATAGAGCTGGAAGATGTGGCAGCCATCAAGAAACGGATGCAGGAAATCATTGCCGAGAACATCCCCTACCACCGTGTAGAATGCCACACCACCGAGGCTGTACGCATCTTCAACGAACGGGGCATGAACGACAAAGTGAAGCTGCTGGAAACTTCCGGCTCGCTATATACCTATTACTACACACTGGGCGACACCGTAGACTACTACTACGGCAACCTGTTGCCCAGTACCGGATACATCTGGCTGTTCGATATCGTGAAGTATTACGACGGCCTGCTGCTACGCATCCCCAACCGGGCAAACCCCGATGTCCTGGAAGAAGTGGTGAAACAAGAGAAAATGCTCGACGTATTCAAGGAACACCTGCGCTGGAACTACATTATGGGACTGGGCAACGTAGGCGACTTCAACATGGCTTGCGAGGAAGGCCATGCCACCGACCTCATCAACGTGGCCGAAGCCCTGCAGGAAAAAAAGATAGCCCAGATTGCCGATGACATCTACCACCGCGGCGAAAACGGAAACCGGGTGAAGCTCGTGCTCATCTCCGGCCCCTCGTCTTCCGGAAAAACCACTTTCAGCAAACGCCTCAGCGTGCAGCTGATGACCAACGGCCTGCGTCCTTACCCCATCTCGCTGGACAACTACTTCGTAGACCGTGAAGACACCCCGCGCGATGAGAACGGCAATTACGATTACGAATCGCTCTATGCCCTCGACCTTGAGCTCTTCAACACCCAATTACAAGCATTGCTCCGGGGCGAAGAAGTGGAGCTGCCCCGCTTCAACTTCAACCTCGGGAAGAAAGAGTACAAGGGAGACAAGCTGCGCATCGACGAGCATACCATCCTCATCCTGGAAGGAATCCATGCCCTGAACCCTGAACTGACACCACAGATTCCCGCCGCCAGCAAATACAAGATTTATGTATCTGCCCTGACCACCATCTCGCTGGACGACCACAACTGGATTCCCACCACGGACAACCGCCTGCTGCGCCGCATCATCCGCGACTTCAACTACCGCGGCTACTCGGCACAAGAGACCATTTCACGCTGGCCCAGTGTACGTGCCGGCGAGGACAAATGGATATTCCCCTATCAGGAAAATGCCGACGTTATGTTCAACTCTGCCCTCTTGTTCGAATTCGCCGTGCTCCGCTGCCACGCAGAGCCCATCCTTACCAGTGTTCCACGGAACTGTCCGGAATACGCAGAAGCCTACCGGTTGCTAAAATTCATCAAATATTTCACCCCCGTGCAGGACAAAGAAATTCCACCGACATCCTTATTGAGAGAATTTTTAGGAGGCAGTAGCTTCAAATACTAAGTTTTTATTCTAACTTTGTGAGCAAATAAAACAAACGTACACATGAAAAAAATTATTTCGATACTTCTCTTAGCGACTTTCTGCATCTTTACTCAACTCCATGCGCAAAACCGTGCAGACGAATTGATGAAACAAGCACAAGAAAATCTTACGAAAAAAGAATATATCAAAGCCCGCTATCTATTCCTGCAAGCCTACAATGCCTTTGCCACGCAAGACAAGTATGCCCAGGCAGTGGAATGCGGCGTCAATGCCAGCGCCCTCTACCATCGGGAGAATTACTATAAAGAAGCTTTTGAACTGCTGCGCGGTGCCGAGCAAGTGGTGGCAACCGGCGAACAGAAAACGGGCAAGGCCATGCCCAACCTACGTTTCCGCATCAACAAGGAACGCCTGCAGATGTACATCAACCTGAAAAATCCCGCACGTGCCAAGGAACAGCTGACCAAACTGGAAGAGACCGCCAAAGCCTCTCACAACGACTCTCTGAGCAACGACCTGCTTTATACGCAGGCCAACTATTACTACACCTTCGGTATGAACACACAAGGTGATGCGGCTACCAACCGCCTGATAGGGCAATATAAGGAACAGAAGAACTACGCCAAAGTAGACGAATGCTACAAGACTCTCATCAGCATTGCCCGCAAGGCAAACAATGCCGGACTGGTGGCACGCACATACGACAAGTACATCCTATGGACCGACTCCGTAAAGGCGCTTACCGCCCAAGAGGAACTGAACGCCCTGAAGAAGAAATACGATGAAAGCCTGGCCACTATCCAGGAGAAAGATGATTCCCTAAGCGCCAAGCAGTACATCATCATCGGGCTTTGCATACTCGCCGCCATCCTTGCCGCCGCACTGGTATTCAGCGCCATCGTATTGCTGCGTTTCATCATCCTCACCCGTAAACAGAAGAAGGCCATCAGCATTGCTAATGAGCACAATGAGCTGAAAACCAAATTTATCCAGAACATTTCCACCCAAATGGAACCGACACTGGACACGCTCGACGCCTCACTGCCGGGCGTAAAAGCCCTGCATGCATTCTCCAACCATATCCAGGAACTGTCCGAATTGGAAACCACCTTGTCCGAACCCTACGAAGTGCAGGAGAAGAATATCTCCACTTTCTGTGAAGGCATCATGGACAAAATCAAAGGAATGACACAAGAAGATGTCACCCTGACCGTGAATGCCCCCAAATTGAATGTGAAAATCAACCCTGAGCAACTGGAACGCGTCTTGCTGCATTTGTTGGAAAACGCCGCCGATTACACCCCTGCTGGAGGAAAAATATGGCTGGACTTCAAGAAACGTGGTGCGCACACCCACCAGTTCATCATCAGCGACACCGGTTGCGGTATCCCCGAGGAGCAACGCGAAAACATCTTCAAGCCTTTCACCGAAGTGAAAGACCTGACGCAAGGCGACGGCCTGGGACTCCCCATCTGCTCACTGATTGCCACCAAGATGAACGGCAGCTTGACACTAGACAGCAGCTACAACAAGGGAGCACGGTTCGTACTGGAACTGCACGCATAAACCATACATAATACAATCTGTATGACCCCTAAATTTGAGAGCCGCTTGCCACCGGCATTATCGGGACAAACGGCTCTCTGTGTATATTAAGGATGTGGTTGTCAACGCAACGCTTCCACCTCTTCCGGTGTCAGTGGAATTTTCTTGCCCAAGCGACGTGCTCCCGTTTCGGTAATCAGATAATCCTCCTCATTACGGATGCCGCCGAAATTGCGGTATTCTTCCACCTTATCGTAGTTGATGAAGTCCATGAACTTCTTCTCTCCTTTCCATAAGTCAATCAGCTCGGGGATGAAGTAGATGCCCGGCTCAACCGTATGCACAAAGCCCGGTTCCAGAGGGATGGCAAGACGCTGGCTCTTGCGGCCGAACTGCGTACTCTTGGGCTGACCGTCATAGCCTACCCAGAGCTCACCCAGGTTCTCCATATCGTGCACATCCAACCCCATCATATGGCCCAGTCCATGGGGATAAAACAAGGCATGCGCCCCTTCGCGCACGGCATCTTCGGCATTGCCCTTCATCAATCCCAGCTCTTTCAGCCCCTCCACCATCACTTGGGCGGAAAGCTCGTACACCTTCATATAGGGAATGCCCGGGCGAAGCGCTTTAACAGACTCCAGATGCATGGCGTTCTGGATTTCGTAAACGGCACGCTGGCGTGGAGTAAAAGTCTTGTCCGCCGGCACGGTAGACGACATGTCACCACAGTAACCCGAAGGCAGCTCGGCGCCGGCATCAATCAAGAAGAGGTCTCCCGGTTGCACCCGGTTGCCGTGATAGTGGTTATGCAGGGTCTGGCCGTTGACAGTAGCAATCGTGGCAAAAGACAGCTCGCAGTTGTTCATCTCGGCGATACGGTTCATTTCGGCCACAACCTCGTATTCGTACATGCCCGGACGAAGCACCTTCATTGCGGTGATGTGCATGTCAGCAGTCACGTCGCATGCCTTTTCTATTTCCGCTATTTCTTCTGCCGACTTGTAGTTGCGCTGTGCCACCACCGCACGGATAAACGGTACAGACCCTTCCTGACGTGCCGGAGGAACACCCAGCCAGTCCATCAGTTTCAACTTATGCTCGGCACGATAAGGGGGCAAATAATGGATGGTCTGTCCCTTCTGTACAGCCTTGTGCAGATAACCGACGATGTCGGCAAAAGGACGGGTTTCGGAAATTCCCACAGCAGAAGCCTTTTCGTGAAGGGTGGGCTGGGTACCCATCCAGACAATATGGTCGATGGTCAGCTCATCGCCAAAAATGATTTCTTTATCTTCATCTATGTCGATGAGAGCTGACAGCCCGGCAAACGACAAGCCAAAATAGTAGAGAAAAGTGGAATCCTGGCGGTAACGGAAAGTATTGTCCTCATAGTTCAAACCTTGCTCATCGTTACCCAAAAACAGTAACACTCCGGAGCCTATCGTTTTTTTCAGCTGGGCCCTGCGCTGCACATACGTTTCTTTAGCAAACATAACATTCCTTGTTTTAGTAGTTATAGGACAAAGATATAGATAATCTTTGAAAGAAGATAATACAAAAAGGAGATTAATCTATATAGTTCATAATCAGAAGACTATTTTGCCAACGTTTTTCAAGCCTTTGGCAAAGTTTTGCCACCGCGTTGGCAAAGTCTTGCCATAGGCATGGCAAAAGTTTGCCAAGCTATTGGCAAAAGCTTGTTTTCTCTTTTCTTGTTAAATATCATCAGAGAGGTTTCGTGTTATCGAACTATTCACTATTTTTGCGGTAAATATCTGAAAGAAGATGCACAATGAGTGCATTGAATAATTTATAAAAATATGGCACAAGGCTCCCGACAAGTACAGACCCAAGCGCAACAGCAGATACAAACGCTGTCGCCGCAACAAATTCTGGTGGTAAAGCTGCTGGAACTTCCCGCCGTGGAACTAGAGGACCGCGTACGTGCCGAACTTCTGGAAAATCCGGCACTGGAAGAGGGCAAGGAGGATACTCCCGGCGATGAATACCCCGACACACCCGATGCGGAAACCGACTCAGAAGATGGTGGAGACACTAGCTATGATTCTTTAAGCGATTATCTGAACGAAGACGATATCCCCGACTACAAGCTGCAGGAGAACAACCGCAGCAAAGGGGAGCAGGCAGAAGAAATTCCTTTCTCCGACGCCACCTCCTTCTATGAAACCTTGCGCCAGCAGCTCGGCGAGCAGGACTTGACTCCGCACCAGCGCGAACTGGCCGAATATCTCATCGGCTCGCTGGACGACGATGGCCTGCTGCGCAAATCGCTGGACAGTATCAGCGACGAACTCGCCATCTACGCTGGTATCGACGCTTCTCCCGAAGAGCTGGAAGAAGTATTGAAGATTATACAAGACTTCGACCCCGCCGGTCTGGGCGCCCGCACCCTACAAGAGTGCCTGCTCATCCAGATTCGACGTAAGGAAGCGCAACGGCCCATGCCCTCGCCTCCACAATACTATATAGAAGAAGATATTCTTACCCAGTGCTACGAAGAGTTCACCCGCAAGCATTGGGACAAGATTATGCAGAAATTAGGTATCAGCGAAGATACCCTGCAACAAGCCGTTAAGGAAATCTGCAAGCTGAATCCCCGTCCCGGTGCCTCGCTCGGCGAAGCCATCGGCAAGAACATGCAGCAGATTGTGCCCGACTTCCTGGTAGACACTTATGACGACGGTACCATCAACGTGACACTGAACAACCGCAACGTGCCGGAACTGCGCATGAGCCGCGACTTCACCGAGATGGTGGAAGAACACACCAAGAACCGGGCCAATCAGTCTAAGGAGTCCCGCGAAGCCATGATGTTCCTCAAACAAAAAATGGATGCCGCACAAGGTTTCATCGATGCCGTGAAGCAACGCCAGAATACGCTGATGACTACCATGCAGGCCATCATAGACCTGCAACGTCCTTTCTTCCTCGAAGGAGACGAGTCATTACTCCGCCCCATGATTCTGAAAGATGTTGCCGAACGCACCGGGTTGGACATCTCGACCATCTCCCGTGTGAGCAACAGCAAGTATGTACAGACCAACTACGGCATCTACCCGCTGAAATTCTTCTTCAACGACGGCTACACAACCGAAGACGGCGAAGAGATGTCTGTACGCGAAATACGCAAGATACTCAAAGAGTGCATTGACAACGAGGACAAGAAAAAGCCTCTGACCGATGACGAACTGACCGAGCTGCTGAAGGAGAAAGGCTATCCCATAGCCCGCCGCACGGTGGCAAAGTATCGCCAACAGATGAATATCCCCGTGGCAAGACTGAGAAGATGAGAGAAAAGGATGAGCGATTAGGGATTAAGGTTTAAAGATTAGTGCATTCAAATAGTAAATTGTAAATAGTCAAATCGTAAATAAAATTAGGTTGTGGAAGAGCATATTATAGCAGATAAAACTTTAATCAGAACAGCGAAAGTGATTTCGGCGGTATTCACACCGTTCTCCATCCCTTTCCTGGCATTTCTGGTTCTGTTTATATTCTCGTACCTGCGCATCATGCCGTTGCAGTACAAGTTGATAGTATTGGGCGTGGTGTATTGCTTCACCATCCTGATGCCTACACTGACTATCTTCATCTTCCGCAAAATCAACGGTTTCAGTCCGGAAGAACTGGTGGAACGAAAAAGGAGATACATTCCCTTTATTCTGACCATCACTTCTTATGTATTCTGCCTGCTCATGATGCACCGGCTCAATATCCCGTGGTACATGACCGGTATCATACTCTCCGCCCTGGTAGTGATGATAATCTGCGTCATTGTCAACTTAAAATGGAAACTGAGCGAACACATGGCAGGCGCCGGAGCCGTAATTGGTGGACTGGTAGCTTTCAGCGCCTTGTTCAGCTACAATCCCGTATGGTGGCTATGCCTCTTTATACTGGTGGCTGGCGTGCTGGGCACCGCCCGCATCATCCTGCGACACCACACACTGGGCGAAGTTATGGGAGGCTTTGCCGTAGGGCTTATCTGCTCGTTGCTGGTACTCCACCCGCTGAGCAACATACTGTTCCGAATCTTCCTCTTTTAAGAGCCTTGTTTAATTTTTAATTTTCAACTTTTAATTTACATAGTATCAACCCTTAAAAACTAATGATCATGAATTTCCCGACTAATGTAAAGTACACCAAAGAACACGAATGGATTCGCCTGGAAGGTGATGTAGCCTATGTAGGTATTACCGATTATGCACAAGAGCAACTGGGTGACATTGTGTTTGTCGACATCCCGACCGAAGGTGAAACATTGGCTGCCGACGAAGTGTTCGGTACCATCGAAGTAGTAAAAACCATATCAGACCTCTTCCTGCCCGTAACCGGTGAGATTCTGGAGCAAAACGAAGCCCTTGCCGACCAGCCGGAACTGGTAAACCAGGACCCATACGGCGAAGGCTGGCTCATCAAAATCAAACCCGCCGCTGATGCCGACTTCGACAGCCTGCTGGATGCCGAAGCCTACAAAGCGCTGATAAACGAATGAAATGAAAGGATTAGGGGTTAGCGATTAGCACCGGACGGAATGATAGCGCAGTCCCTAACCCCTAATCGTTAATCCCTAACCCTTATAAAATTAACCCTTTAATAATTTAAAGATTCATGTCTCCAATCGTTAGCATCATCATGGGCAGCACTTCCGACCTCCCCGTTATGGAGAAGGCCGCACAATTGCTCAATGACCTGCATGTACCGTTCGAAATGAACGCTCTCTCTGCTCACCGCACACCGGAAGCAGTGGAGGAATTTGCCAAGAATGCCCGCCAACGCGGCATTAAAGTGATTATTGCCGCTGCCGGTATGGCTGCCGCCCTGCCCGGCGTCATTGCTGCCAATACCACACTGCCGGTAATCGGGGTTCCCGTAAAAGGGTCTGTACTCGATGGCGTAGATGCCCTCTACTCCATCATCCAGATGCCTCCGGGCATACCGGTAGCCACCGTTGCCATTAATGGTGCCATGAACGCTGCCATCCTTGCCGTACAAATGCTGGCATTGGGCGATTCCTCATTGGCCGAAACATTTGCCACCTACAAAGAAGGGCTGAAAAAGAAAATAGTCAAGGCAAATGAGGACTTGAAGGATGTGAAGTACGAATACAAAACCAATTGATTTACGATTGGATGATTTACGATGTACGATTGAAGATACCAAGAAGTAATTTCAATCGTACATCGTAAATCATCCAATCGTAAATCTTTTAATCCTTTAACTGTAAATATCATCGTGGATCTATTTAACTATTCCCGACGGGAAACGTCAGAAGTAAACATTGGAGCCACCCCTATGGGCGGCTCCAATCCTATCCGCATACAAAGTATGACGAACACCGCTACGCAGGACACAGAAGCCAGTGTGGCGCAAGCCAAACGTATTGTCGACGCCGGAGGAGAGTATGTACGCCTCACGGCCCAAGGCATCAAAGAGGCTGAAAACCTGATGAATATCAACATAGGCCTACGCCAGGACGGATATATGGTGCCGCTTGTGGCCGACATTCACTTCAACCCGAAGGTAGCGGACGTGGCAGCACAGTATGTAGAAAAAGTACGCATCAATCCGGGAAACTATGTGGATGCAGCACGTACTTTCAAACATTTGGAGTATACCGATGAAGAGTATGCCCAGGAGTTGCAGAAGATACACGACCGCTTTGTCCCCTTCCTTAATATCTGCAAGGAGAACCATACTGCCATCCGCATCGGCGTGAACCACGGTTCATTATCCGACCGCATCATGTCGCGCTATGGCGATACACCGGAAGGCATGGTGGAATCTTGTATGGAGTTTCTGCGCATCTGCGTGCAAGAGAATTTCACGGATGTAGTCATTTCCATCAAGGCGTCCAATACAGTGGTCATGGTAAAGACAGTGCGCTTGCTGGCAGCCGTAATGGAACAAGAAGGCATGCGATTCCCGCTGCATCTCGGTGTAACGGAAGCCGGAGACGGAGAAGACGGGCGCATCAAGTCAGCCCTGGGCATCGGTGCCCTGCTGGCAGATGGTTTGGGTGACACTATCCGGGTTTCCCTGAGTGAAGCTCCGGAGGCAGAAATCCCCGTAGCCCGCAAACTGGTGGATTACATTGTACAACGACACGACCACCCCTACATCCCCGGAGCAGATGTACCGGAATTCAATTATCTCTCTCCCACCCGCCGCAAGACCGGTGCCGTACACCATATCGGTGGAGACAATCTGCCTGTGGTCATCGCTGCACGCCTGGACGGAGATATGGACTTCAACCCGCAATTCATGCCGGACTATATCTATACGGGGCGCTCCATCCCCCGGCAACTTCCGGAAGGCATGCAATGCATCATCGATGCCGATGTCTGGATGGAGCACAGTAACGGCGGAACGGAACCGGACAATGCCTGGCCCGCCTTCAAAGGAGACCAGCTTCCTTTCCTAAGCAGCTGCGGCGCTTCTTTGAAATTCCTCTTCATCACGTACATGGGGCTGAATGACGAAGCCATCGCCTGCCTGAAGTATCATCCGGAAGTCGTATTAGTTTCACAAAGCAATCACCCCAACCGATTGGGAGAACAACGCGCCCTGGTACACCAAATGATGAAGGAAGACCTGAAAAACCCGGTAGTATTCTTTGAACACTACGCAGAAAGCGAACTGGAAAATCTGCAAATCAAAGCGGCTGCAGACATGGGAGCACTTATCTTCGACGGTCTGTGCGACGGTATCCTTCTCTTCAACCAAGGAGAAACCATAAGCGGCAAAGTAGTGGATGCCACTGCTTTCGGTATCCTGCAAGCCGGACGTGTACGTACCAGCAAGACCGAATACATCTCTTGTCCCGGCTGCGGACGCACCCTCTACGACCTGGAAAGTACCATTGCCCGTATCAAGGCAGCCACCGGCCATCTGAAAGGACTCAAGATAGGAATCATGGGATGCATTGTCAACGGTCCCGGAGAAATGGCCGATGCTGATTATGGCTATGTAGGCGCCGGACGAGGCAAAATCAGCCTCTACAAGAAGAAGGAGTGCATCGAAAAGAACATTCCCGAAGAAGAGGCGGTGGAAAAGCTGATAGAACTCATTAGGGACAATGGCGACTATATAGAGAAATAAAAGAACTATAATATGGATTATCAGAAAATACTGAAAGGTATTCATCAAGAAATAGAGCCTTATGCCACTATTGGCAAGCAAGCTGATTACATTCCGGCACTCGCCAAAATCAATCCGGACCAGTTCGGAATGTGCATTCACACCATACAAGGCGAAACCTTCATGCATGGAGAAGCTACTACCGGCTTCTCCATACAAAGTATTTCGAAAGTATTTTCCCTTGCCATGTGCCTAAGCCTTGAAGGAGACAATCTATGGAAAAGAGTGGGTAAAGAACCCTCGGGCACTGCTTTCAACTCGCTAGTGCAACTAGAGGTAGAAAAAGGTATTCCCCGAAATCCATTTATCAATGCCGGCGCCATTGTGATGACCGACATTCTATTGAGCCATTTAAAGCATCCAAAAGAGGAATATATCCGTTTTGTCCGTTCACTCAGCAGAAACAACCAGATTGATTATAATGAAGAAGTAGCCCTATCCGAACGCGAAAACGGCTACCTGAATGCGGCAATTACCAATCTGTTGAAATATCATCATAACATAAACAATGACATAGAACGCGTACTCCGCTTCTATTTCCTGCAATGCTCCATAGAGATGAGCTGTTATGATTTGTCTAAGGCATTTTTACCTTTCGCCAACCATAAACAAGCCTTTGCGTTCGAAAACATCACTCTGACCTCCTCTCAGGTAAAAAGGATCAATGCCATCATGCAAACATGTGGTTTTTATGACGAAGCCGGAGAGTTCTCTTATCTAGTAGGCCTTCCTGGAAAAAGTGGTGTAGGAGGCGGCATAGCTGCAGTTTATCCACTGCGTTATTCAGTCGCAGTATGGAGCCCAAGACTGAACCAGAAAGGGAATTCCGTTATGGGCATCAAGGCTTTGGAACTGCTGACCACACAGACACAGGAATCTATTTTCTGAAAAATTTCAGCGTAGATATTTATCAAAGTCCACCTCTTTGAACTTAAAGTTATGATGTTCGGAGGGGTGGTAGGCTTTATTCCAAGTAGAATAGGTTTTCACATCTATCTCCCTTGTCTTCCGGTTAAAAGTTACAATACGTAAGTAGCCTTCACCTCCCAATCTACTACCTTCCACACCACGCTGATAGTTTGCCAGCATCTGATACACTTTATTTCCCTCTTTCCCTATAGAGACCAGCGTGCCGACTCCGCTTTTCAAGACATGCCCACAAAAGACAGCTATCACATTGCGATGTTTGAGAAGCAATTTCTCCCAGATTCCAGCACCATCGTTCACTGTGCGCCCAGACTCTTTGCCGATGCCATATCCTTGAGGGCGCCACCAGTCTTTCCCGTCATGCAACGTACTGTCACAATACAAATAGGCGTGTGTATTCAATATGACAAGCTTATCCGGATGAATACCCACTATGGAATCGGCCCATTGCAGAGCCTCATCAGAAGGCCCGAATTCCAGATTCAAGACCAGCCAATCGGTATCGCCCGACCTGAAATTTATGAAATAGTTATCCAATGTCTTTCCATCTGCACTACCTCCCCAATAGCTCTTCCGCTTATAGCCGGAAAGAGGAAAATACTTGTTGGCCATTGCAGTGTTATGTATGTCCGAAAACTTACCGGGTTTACTGCCAATATCGTGATTTCCCCATACGACAGAATAAGGTATTCCTGCTTGGCTGACACGATGAAAAGCTTTCTGCATATATGCCCATTCCACCGGAGAATTATCTTGTGTCAAATCTCCCACTTGGAACACGGCATCTATTTTCTTACGGTTGGCAACCAACCAGTCCACTTGCGAATCGAAGACCTCCGGACATTGCTCCAGATAAGTCTGCGTATCCGGCAATACCACAAAAGTACTTACCCGACCGGAAGTGGTGCAAGAAGTTAAAAAAGCGCCCCCTAAAAAGAGCGCTCCGATAACAGACAATATTCTCATCATTTTTTCTTCTGATTAAACAGCCACTCCATAAAATCAGGATAGTTGAAAGCCGGATTCCAACTACCATGATTACAACCAGGAAATTCAATATATTCCACATCGGCACCAATAGCTTTCAAGGCCCGATATGCTGCACGCGATCCTTCAGGAGTTACTACATTATCCGCATCTCCATGAAAAATACGGAACTTGACCGATTTGCCAGCCTTCAACCGTGCCGGATTCACTGTTCCACAAATAGGTATTGCTGCCGCAAAAATCTCCGGATAGCGGACAGCCATGTCAAATGTACCCATTCCTCCCATAGAAAGTCCCATAACATAGATACGGTCTTTGTCTATCTGCGGCATGGCCAGATAGAAATCCAACAACTCTTTCAACGTACGGAAAATAGGAGAAACAGGCACTTCCAACGGCATATCTGCCGGAGCAAAAGATGAAGGGCGCTCCGTATATGCCCAATATCCGGTTTCAGGACACTGCGGAGCCAAAATAAACGCCGGATACTTTTCGCGGTTTACAGGATTAAGCCACATCTGCCCACCATGAACCAATTGTTTCTCATTATCATTGCCACGCTCTCCGGCACCATGCAGGAAAAGCACCAAAGGATACTTTTCATCAGGTTTCATCACCTCTGGACGCAACAAACGATACAACAATGTATCTCCACGGGAAGAGATATAAGTTTCCTTTTGAAAGGTTTCTTGTGCAAACGAAAACAAGAAAAAGAATAATCCACAAAGGATGCCGATTATACGTTTCATCTTATTATTTATTTTACATGTTTAACTTCCGAACGTAAAGATACACCATTTTCATTGAAAGCCTCCACACAAAAATAATAATCCTGATCAGCAGTAAGGGTTTTCATCAATAAATCAGTCTTATCATAGACCATCCAAGAGCTGTAAAGTTTGTCCGGTGCAATGCCCCAAAGTATGTTGTAACCTTGTGCACCTTTCACAGCCTCCCAACGGATGGAGATGTCACGACGGTCTGCTTGGCGGTCAAGTACCAACTTTTTGGGTTGTTGCGGTGCCTTCCCCGTACCCAATCCAAAGACGCGAAGTTCAGATATAGCCAGATTCGGTGTCGGTATATCTATATTTTTATAACGGATATAACGGGCAGACTTGGGTAATGCCAGTTCAACATAATCATTCGGAGTATCCCTATAACTTTCCTTACGGTCCACCAATATATCCCAATTCTCACCATCAAGAGAACCTTCGATGAGATAACGGTGATGGAGTCCTTCGTAGCGACCGTACATATTACTTTGATAATCGTGATAGTTTATCTGAACAGCATACACATCAGCAGGTTTCTCTAAATCAATCATCACCCACTGCCGTTCGTCATTAGCCTCGGCAAGCCAAAAAGTTTTAGTCAGTTCATCCGTTAGGGCATCTGCCTTAAATTCGTCTTTTGTAGTAAAAGCCGTCACCGGCTTGCCATACGAGAGCAACATCCAGCCACGGAACTGTCCAGCCTTGCCCGGTACGGCAGGTGCATAACGGGGATAGTCTCCGAAACGGGTATCTACATACATAATGCCATCTTTATCAAACCCTGCCGGAAACATACAAAGGCGACGTTCCCAATTCACATTGATAGAGAGTGACATCGAAGCAAAATGCCAATACTGCCCCCCAGGACCAAGCACGGTACTTCCATGTCCGGCACCGTTCATATAACCACCCGGCTTGTAGGACACCGGATTATGCTTTTGGTAAGTATAAGGCCCCATCGGATAATCGGCCACATAAACACCATCGGCATAGACATTGAATTCCGTTCCCGGAGCACCGTATTGCATATAGTATTTCCCATTATGCTTCGTCAGCCAAGGCCCCTCAATATATCCGCCCAATACAGTATCCGTATGGTTTTCACCGAAACGTTCCCAGCCATGTTTAGGCATATCCAAATTGAAGAGTTCTTTCGTTTCTCCCTTCTTGATGAAACGCCGGTTCTTGTCCAGTTCCATTCCCCTGATAGGATACACATTGGAAGAACCCCAGAACATATACGCTTTACCGTCATCGTCAATAAACAAATCGGGATCTTGCAGATTATGCAAAATTGCCGGAACAGCTTCCCAGTTTCCTGAAGCCGGATTATCCGTATAAAGGATACTCATGGAACCGGAAGGATCACCGGTCACATAAAGTACCGAATCTTTGTAATTATGTGCCGCCGGAGCATTACACCCTTGCGGATACCAGTTCCTGCCCGGACGTACAAACTCCCAGTTCAGCAAATCCCTGGAACGCCAATAACCGTGTGAACGGGTAACAAACATATAATATTCACCCCGGAACTCCACCACAGCAGGATCGGCACCAGAACGGTAGGAGATATTCTTATCCGAATTATAAATCATGTACGTGTAATCGATATTTAAAGGATTACAATAAGTATCCATATGCATGTCTTGTGCAGAAAGGAAATTCGCCAAACACAACAGCAGCACCAAACCACTTAATCTTTTCATCATATTATCCATATTTATATTATTATACTACAGCCCTACCTACGTCACAAAGTTTCTACAACAATGGTCGTACTGATTTTATCAGGAGCGTCTAAAGGTAAAGAAAATATATGATTGTCTCCCATTTTGTCTATAGGTAAAGAAGTTTTCTTCGCATCAATCAATAAATAGGCCCGTTTTATCCCAGAGCCAAAATCCGGGACAAGAAGTTTGCCGTCTTTCGGCCAATATTGAGTAAAAACATGCAAATAAAGAAACTGTTTACCGTCCACTTCTTTTCTGGTAGCTCTTCCCCAATCGAGTTGGCTAACAAACGGACTCGGTATTGTACCATAAATAGCTTCACTGTTCACCTTCATCCAACTGCCGACTTCCTCCAAGCAATTGATGCTTTCAGCAGGGAAAGTACCATCTGCTTTCGGACCGATATTCAATAGATAATTCCCCCCTTTACTGGTAATATCAATCAATTTTTGAAGAACATCCTCTGTAGTCTTCCAGCGTATATCATGGGCAGCATATCCCCAATTGTCATTCAAGGTCATACAAGTCTCCCAATCTGTACCATCTCCATTGGAAGGCATATCAGGTATGCTTTGTTCCGGAGTTTTAAAATCACCCGTCAGCTTATCCTCCATTCGGTCATTAAAAATTAAACGTTCCGTACCAGGTATGTTCTTGATAGCTTTCATCATACGATATTTAAATTCGGGAGCGCTGCTTGCTCCCATATCCCACCAAATAAGATCAACTTTATAATCATTTATGATAGTGTGTAAATGAGGGATAACTATTTCATCCGTATATTTTGCTTTGTCTGCATAGGAAGCTTCCCGATTAGGCGCGTCATTTTGCGGAATCCATCCCATCCCCCCCGGATTATTCCAGTCCAATGCCTGCGAATAATAAAAACCTATTTTCAGACCGGCCTTCCTCGCTTCATTCACCTGTTCTTTCAATATATCCCTGCGGATATCTGTATCTTTAAAAATAGTATGCCCCACAGGTGTATTTAAAAGTGCAATGCCATCATGGTGCTTTGAAGTAATGACAATATATTTCATCCCTGCCTCTTTAGCCATCCTTACCCATTCTTTAGCATCGAATTTTTCTGCTTTGAAATCCTCCTTTGCCCGCTTCAGATACTCATCCCTGGGTATTTGAGCCGCAAACATTATCCATTCGGCATATTGCCCTCTTTTATAAGGTTTGCCTGTAGTTGGGTCTGTCTTTATACTCCCATCGGAAGATACCCATTCAGGACGATAGCATGAATAGTAATCTTTTATCATGCCGTCAGCCTCTATCCAAGGATGTTTTTCATTTGTCTGCAGAAACGTGGGTCCTGTATAATGCCCACCTAATGCAGAATAAGGGCCCCAATGGACAAACATCCCAAAACGGGCTTCACGCCACCACGCCATCCGCTTATCCTTTTGCCTTTTTGTCTCAGCGGTAGCTACATAAAGTTTCTCGCTCTCGCGACTGAACTCTCCATGACTATTCCTAGCCTTCACTGAGAAGAAGTAAATATCAAACGAATTCAGCCCTTCCACTGTAATGCGATTTTCTTTAACAGTCTTATATAAAGTATCTTCCTTGTAAACCTCATAACTTACAGCCTCTACTACATTCTCCCAAATAAGTTCTACGCTATTTGTACCTACACGACTAGCCTTCAAATGACAAGGTATGCGATTGGTAAATGGATCTTGTTGAGCAGACAACATTACACAGCCTACTACTAAAATGATTAATAAATAGATTCTTTTCATTCTAAACTTCATTTATACGTCATAATAATATGCACTATTATTTGCACAGAGATTCAGGAACATCATATTCTTCCTGCAGGCGGGCAAGTTCCGCTTTCAATTCTGCAGCAACCTTCTCCATCCCTTTTTCACCATACAAATTATGCATTTCTGCCGGGTCCTCCTTCAAATCATAAAGTTCCCACTTGTCATCCACATAAAAATGCATCAATTTATAGCGCTCCATCTTGACACCGTAATGTGCACGGACACTATGAAAACCGGGGAATTCATAATAGTGATAGTAAAGTGACTTCCTCCAGTTTCGTGGAGTATTTTCTCCCTCTACCAACCGACGAAATGACACTCCCTGCATGTCTTCAGGAATCTCAATTCCACACATATCGAGAAAAGTGGGAGCGAAATCAATATTTTGAGTTAATCCTGTTACCTGCGTTCCAGGCTTAATATGTCCCGGCCAGCTCATTACCATCGGCATACCGAAAGACTCCTCGTACATAAAACGTTTATCAAACCAACCGTGCTCGCCCAGATAGAACCCCTGGTCTGTAGTATAAACGACAATCGTATTTTTATCCAATCCGGTACGCTTCAAATAATCCAATATTTCTCCTACACTCTCGTCCACGCTTGCCACACAAGCCATATAATCCTGCAAATAACGCTGATATTTCCATTCTGCCACCTCTTTGAAAGTACGCTGTTTCGAATAAAATTCATTGTTCCGTTCACGATAGGCATCCATAAAACGGCGGCGCTCATCCGGCTCCATCGTACCAAGAAAAGCATGAGGCCACGGGTCGAATAGCAGACTGTCGCTATTCATACCCGCAACCATCTTCAAGTCGTGACCTTCGTACATATCACGGTATATATTCATCTTCTGCATTTGTGCCGCATAACGTCCTTCGTATGCATCATAATAATTGTCGGGTAAAGGGAACTGCGTGTGTTCGTACAAATGATAATGCCGTTCGGCAGGCACCCAATTACGGTGAATGGCTTTGTGATGCATCATCAGGAAAAAAGGTTTATTCTTATCCTCGCGCCCACTCATCCAGTCTTCACAATATTGAGTGATGAGGTCAGTTACATATCCTTTATGCCGAGTGGTATCTCCCTCGGTAATAAAATACGGATTATAATAATCTCCCTGATCATTCAAAATCATCCAATGGTCAAACCCGGTAGGCTTTGAAACAAGATGCCACTTGCCGATAATGGCTGTTTCATAACCGTTTGCTTGCAATATCTTCGGCAGTGTCTGCTGCGAACCGTCAAATCCTTTATTTCCATTCCTCATAAAACCATTCTTATGACTATGCTTACCAGTCAGTATGGCTGCACGACTGGGACCGGAAATGGAATTGCAACAGTAATTATTCTGAAATACCGCCCCTTCATGCCCAATACGGTCAATATGGGGAGTAGGAGCTATTTTACCTATGGGATGTCCATATATACTCATTGCTTGTCGGGCATGGTCATCACTCATGATAAAAATAATGTTAGGACGCCTGTTTCCTATTCCTTGTTTCTGTTCTTGTCCTTGCATCCAAACCGAAGGAACAAAGGGCAACAAGGCAATTCCCCAGGATAGTTTATTTTTCATGTATTCATTATTTGTTGTAATTTATCAAAGGCGTAATACCGTTTTATAATTTACTGATTATCAGTACAGTTAGAATACAGTGCATTCAGTATACGACTGAACCCTATTCAGTATACGACTGAATGGCATTCACTATACGACTGAATTAGGTTCAGTATACAAGTGTTTCTTGAGCCCTTATGATTTGTAAATAATGCAGAATAGAATTAGACGAGTGCCTCTTTACAGTTTCAAAGTAACCAATACGGGAGCATGGTCGGAAAGATAGCCATTGTCCGGCTTATCGCCAACTGTGCGGTAACGCTCCACCTCTACAGAAGCATTTACGAATATAAAATCTATCAGCCTGCGCTTCTCCACCGGAATACGTCCGAAGTCATGAAAGCTCCATGTCGGTCCGTAAACGACCTTTGCCGTGGAACAAGCGTTCCTCATTCCACCTTCCGTCAATATAGTGACCGGCTCGGAGTCTACCGTTCCATTAAAGTCTCCAGTGATAATTACCGGAAGCTCTCCCGCTATTTGCTTTATCTTCTCGAGTATTAACTTAGCGCTTTCTCGACGTGCCACCTCACCTACATGGTCAAAGTGGGTGTTGAAAGCAGCTACTTTCCTGCCACTCACCTTGTCTTTCAACACAGCCCAAGTCACGATACGCTCGCATGCCGCATCCCAGCCTTTCTTTCCGATGGAATCGGGAGTCTCACTCAGTCCGAAATCTCCGTTCTTTAAAAGCTCAAAACGCTCTGTCTTATAAAAAAGGGAGCAATATTCGCCTTTCTCTTTTCCATCTGCACGACCTACGCCAAGGGCAGTATATTGAGGAAGACGCTCCTTCAAGTCATTGAGTTGATTCTTTACCACCTCCTGCATGCCCACAATGTCCGGAGCATAATAAGCAATCATCTGTGCTGCATTATCCTTACGGTATTTCCAGTTATTCATACTGTCCGCTACATGATCCAGACGGATATTAAACGACATCACCTCCACCTTAGCTTCCGGTTGCTTGCCGCACGAGGCGACAAGCAATACGAAAGCAACCAATACACTATTGAAAAGCACGTTTTTCATGGTTATAATCCTTTTTAATCTATATAAAATTTACCAAAATCAAATCCTGCCAAACCTAATCAGCCTTATTCAAATAAGGAGACGTAAAGCCTAATCTCTTCAATCCCTTCTGTACATCGGGATGACTCATGAAAAGCTTCCAAATTAAACCGGTGCGATAGTTCTCTATCATCACAATAATCGGTCCCTGGTCAATGGCAAGATACGAAGGCGCAAACCAATCCTCAGTCAGATTAAATGCATCTTTGAACCCATATTCACCCCAAAGACGGTCACCCAGTTCTTCATAGAAATAGCGCATGGCCTCCAAAGAATATTCCGGTGTATAAGGGATGGATGAAAGGGCCGCAGTAGGCGTAATCACGCCGCGATCATTTCCGGGGCTATGGGCCGAATAGCCTTTATCACCGTCACTGGCTGTCAATCCCCAGCATTTCTCACCGTAACCCTTATATCCCTTCGGATTGTCGATACAATAGGCACGGTTAATCAAGGTATGGGCCTTCATTTGTTCCTCGTAGTCAGCATAGCGGTCCTTCAAGCCATGCGGATCAAGCCCCATGTAAGAGTAATGAGTAAAGAACAAAGGACCGCCCTTACCGTTATCGTTTCCGAGAGGAAGCCTGATGCCATAATACTCCCGACCATTCAGAAAAGTATTCGCATTGACCCAGCCTTTATGATAAACACTCTCGGCAATCGGATAAGTAGGAGAAGACGCACCTAAAATATAAATAATGTGGCACTCGTTATGACCTTTAATCTGATGGTTCATCGCCCACCCGTTATAGGGTGACCAATGCCAATACATCACATCTTGCCCCTGAGTGAAAAAATTCCACTCTGCTTGGCGCCACAGATTATTAATCATTCCCCGGATACGGTTTTCCGTCGGATTATCCTTTATAAAATACTGATGGGCAGCCAACAAACCTTCGAACATGAAAGCGGATTCTACAATATCGGCTCCATCATCCTTACGGCTGAAAGGAATGGTCTTACCGGTTTTACCGTTCATCCAATGTGCCCACATGCCGTGATAACTGTCGGTATTCTTGTCGCTCAAGAAACGAACAATCTTCAGTATACGTTCAGCACCTTGTTCACGGGTGATAAACCCGCGTTCTATGCCGACAATGATAGCCATCACTCCGAATCCCGACCCACCAATGGTAGCTGTCTCGGCACCACCGTTACTCCGTTCATGCGCCAATCCGGATTCAGGATGGGCAAAATCCCAAAAGTAACGGAAAGTTTGCTTCTGAACGAGGGTCATAAGTTCGTCGTCAGAAAGCCGCTTCTGCTTTTTCTGTCCCGAAATCAAATTAAAAGGGTATAGCAAAAGTATCAAATATATTAATATTCTCATCATAATCATTCTTTTAGTTTAAGCACGGACTCTGAAAGCCAAGCTTCTTCAGTCCTTGTTGGATTTCCGGTATAGACATAAATAAATTCCAAAGGAGACCTGTTCTATAATTCTCTATCATACAGATTATCGGCCCTTGGTCAATGGCTATGTACTGAGTATCGTACCAATCTGCCGTCAAATTAAAGGCATCTATAAAACCATAATCTTTCCAAAGTTTGTCTCCCATCTTATAATAGAAGAAATGCAGCGCTTCCATTGACTCCTCCGGAGTATAAGGAAATGCAGACAAAGCAGCTGTTGGAGCAATGACCCCTTTATCATTAGTAGGTGAATGAGCTGAATATCCCGTATCGCCGTCACTTGCCGTCAACCCCCAACAAGAAGCGCTATAACCCGTATATCCTTTAGGATTTTCCTTACAATAATTGTAATTAATCAACGTATGATTGCGATTTTGCATCCAGTAATCGGCATATTGGTCTTCCAGTCCTTGTGGGTTAATGCCTAGAAAAGAATATTGAGATAAGAACAGCGGTCCCCCTTTATCCGAACCTAAAGGAAGAGTGATGCCATAATAAGATTTTCCATTCCTGATTCCTCCATTTTTAGCCCAGCCCGCTTCATATACAACTTTATCGATAGCATGTGTTGGAGACGAAGCAGCAAGTATATAAGTAATCAGACACTCATTCCATCCTCTTATTGCCAGGTTCTTCTCAAAACCGTAATCGGGACTCCAATGCCAATATAGTACATCTTCACCATTTTTCCGGAACCAAGTCCAGTCAATAGCTTCCCAAAGACGGGTTATGTCGGCACGCAACCTGCTTTCTACTTCCGTATTTTCCTTGAAATAGGCTCGAGCGGCAAGCAAACCTTGAAATAACAAGGATGTCTCAACCAAATCGGCACCGTTGTCTTTCTCACTGAAAGGTTTGGTTGCTCCCGTTGCGCCATTTATCCAATGTGCATAAGCACCATGATAAGCCGTACATTCCTTATCAAGAAAAGTAACTATCTTCTGCACTCGTTCAACAGCTTGCTGACGGGTAATAAAGCCCCGTTCAGCAGCTACCAGCATGGCCATCACGCCAAAGCCGGTACCACCGGTAGTAACGACATCGCCCGAAGTAGTACGTTCGCGCGCCATTCCGGAATATTCATGCCCAAAGTCCCAGAAGTACTTAAAGGTCTGCTTCTGTACCAATGTCAACAAGTCCTCATCAGGGATACGCTCAAACTTATCTGTATCATCCATTCCTGTCTTAATCATACAAACCTTGCCATTGGAAAGCAGTGTCCCGGAAGTGGATTTCACCCCCGGATTGACAATCAATTTATACGATGACAAGATTTTAAACCCCTCCTTAGGAGTCATCGATACTTTTTTCTCTTGCAGGAACTCATAATCGCAGCTTATGGGAAGCTCCTCATGTTTCAAAGCAATATTGTTACGGGCTGAAGCCTCATCTACAGCATCCGAGAACTCCAAAACAATGGCTACATTGGGAGCAACATTCTCAAATGTCTGTTGGTTTTGTTGGTCACCCACAATGATATTCTTCAACTCGAAAGGCTGATTCACTTCAGGTTGATCATCACCACCGCACGCAACCAACAAAAGACATACTATGAAATATAATACTTTCATCCTATCATCAGATTAAAGTGTAGCTTCATTCTTTTCCAGAGTAAATACTCTGAATTTCGGTTGCCGTCAACACCTTGTCATATAAGCGGAACTGATCAAGCTGACCGGGAAAGTTCTTTGCCCAGGTTTGTGCTCCTGCACCCGAAGTAAGACTCGGAGTAGTGCTGAACTGAAATGCACCAACAGCCAAAGAAGCGCCTACATTATTAAACTTCAATTTCCCACAATCTGGCAATTCTTTGGTAAAGACACCCTCACCATTACGATAAACAGTAATGGTAGAAGTATTGCCATCATACACAAAAGCCAGATGCACCCATTCGCTACCAAAAATATCATCTATTTTTGCCTCAACCCATCTTTCATCATTCTCTTTTGCTGTCTGATTGAAGATATGAACCTTGAAAAATGCCTGAGTCTCGCTATTATTATTCTCCAAGAAGATGTCGAAGTTGCCCCAGAATTTAATAGAGTTAGGGATAGAGAACAAACCTTGCGCAGAAGTATTCTTAGTGGTTCTCATCCAGAAAGCTACAGTCAAATCACCGATAGTGGGCATGTTATTTTCCAATATAGAAGGAGTCTTGGCCAAAATGTAAGCATTCTCAGCACCTTGATAGGCCATGCCAGCGATTCCGTCTTCCGCAAACTTGGCATTACCGTTATCTGCTACCAAAAATCCCCATTCACCTTTATCCCGAATGTCCTCTTCATCAAAAGGAAGATACATCTTCAAAGGGGTAGTAGGTACTTCACCTGTACTCTCAGGGTAGTCGAAAGCAGGATGATCCATATCCTGAAAACAAGACTGCATACACAATGCAAACAGGCAAGAAGCCACAGATACTATATATTTTTTCATAAGTAGTTAGTACATTTATAGATTAATAATTGGGATTTTGAACCAATACACCATTCGACTTGTCAATTTCGTCTTGCGGAATGGGCAACAAAGCATGTCTGTCTTGATAACCGGTCTTGCCTGCCGCATGAAGTACCTCTTTAGCAATACCCCAACGAACCAAGTCGTAGAAACGGTCGAACTCCATACCTAACTCAACACGTCTTTCATGACGAATGGCCTCACGCAGTTCATTCTGGTTGTTGGTCGTCACTTCCGGTAGAATTCCGATATTATTGCCACGAGCACGAGCGCGCACCATCTCCAAATAGTTACGGGCAGAAGACAAATCACCCAATTCACAAGCAGCTTCGGAAGCCATTAATACCACATCAGCATAACGTATCAGACGAATATTTACCCAATATCCTCCCTTTGTGAATTTCAAACGCATCGCCGGGTCCGTATATGCCTTCTTGTTAAAGTATTTAGCTATAACATCAGCATTCGAAATAGGTTTCTCACCATAAGGCTTGTTAGCAGGTATGGACTCTGGATCGTCCTTGCCGTTGCGTATAAAATAAAGCAGAGTTTCGTCTTTTCTCGGATCTCCCTCTTCAAAAGCATCTGCCAATTCTTGAGTAGCGGTGTGTTGCCCCCAACCGAGATTCCACTCGCCTGCGCCACGTACACCCTGAACGGAAGCAAACTGGCTTCCTATGTCATTAGAACCTGGTTGTGATTCTGTTGCCGTACATTGCAATTCAAAAACAGATTCACTACAGTTTTCACCTTTTTCTCGGAATATGTCTTCATAAGGTGTTTTCAGATTATATAAACCGGAGTTAATCACTTCTTCAGCGGCAGCCTTCATATTCCCCCAGTCATTACGCATCATGTATGTGCGTGCATGAAGAGAACGAGCAGCTCCCCAAGTGAGACGACCTACATAAAGTTGCTCCCACGTTCTGGGCAGACTGTTTTCGGCTTCCGTAAGGTCAGAATCTATTAATTCATATATCTTTGCCACAGAAGACTTTGGAACATTTGCCTCAGCTGCATCATAAACTTTAAAGTCAATCAAAGGCACTTCACCAAAAGCGCGTACAAGGTTGAAATAACAGAAAGCACGTACAAACAAAGCTTCCCCCTTATTGACGAGGTCACCTTCTGTCAATGACGGATTTTGGCTCATCTCATCAAGCAAATCATTTACCTTATGTATCAATGAATAGTTATCATTCCAATAACTCTTAATCATCCCATTACTTGCCAAATATTCAAAGTCATCGAACATCTTGCCGGTAGCTGCTCCATCGGACAATGTACTTCCTTTCTCTGCGTCCTCAGAACGCATACCGTGGATTGCCAATGCAGTATTGCCGCTTGTCAAATGAAAACCGCGCAACTTGGCATACATATTAAAAACCTGTGTTTCATAAGTACCACCAGTCAAATCATCCTCTGTCTGTTGTCCAAGCGGTTTTCTATCAAACATATCCTCACACGAAGTTAGTGCAAAGCTTACTGCTAAAAATGCTATATAATAAAATATCTTCTTCATAGTCTGTCTCTATATAATTTTAGAAAGTCAAATTAAAACCAATCGTATAAACTGTAGGCATAGGATAGCCTCCACCATCAATACCAAACGAAATAGCACTTCCGCCCACTTCCGGAGTATATCCTCCATTACGGCTCCAGGTCTTGGGATTCTGCACATTAGTGTAAAGACGCAGTGACTGTACCTTGATACGATTCAACAGTCGTTTGTCAAAGTTATACCCCAATTCGATATTACGGATTCTGAAGAAACTGCCATCTTCGATGAAATACGTGGAAGCCTCCTGATTTATTTTGTGTGAAGGGTCGAGCAAGGGCTCCCAATTGGAAGTGCCCTCTCCATGCCAACGATTCAATTGCTCTGTGCGATAATTCAGTTGTGCATAGCTACTGCTTCCCCAATTACGGTAAATTTCATTTCCATAAACACCCATCATGTCAACAGTCAGGTCCAGATTCTTCCATCCCAAATTAACATTAAAACCGTAAGTAAAATCAGGAGTTGGATTACCTATCATTGTACGGTCATTATCAGTAATTTTGCCATTACCGTCAACATCAGCAAATTTCAAGTCACCCGGTGTTACCGAGCCAACCGAGTTAATCGGAGAGAAACGGATGTCGTCTTCGTTCTGATATACACCCTCAACCTTGTAACCATAGAAATAGCCAATCGGATAACCTTCGGAAACACGTGAGGGACCACTGATAATATTATAGTCTTTGTTTACCAGTGAAAGCACCTTGTTATCAATAGTGCTCAAATTAGCACCTAATCCATATCTCCAATCTTCCCCAATCTTGTCGTTCCAAGAAGCACTAAGTTCAAAACCGCGATTGCGAATCTCACCCACATTCTGTAATCCGGGAACAGTACCTGCAATACCCGGAATGGAAGTCAACATATCTTTTGTTGTTTTGTTATAATAAACCGGAGAAAGCTGCAAACGATCATTGAACATATGCATGTCAAAACCTACTTCCCATGAATAATTACGTTCCCATCCCAAAGTAGGTGAAATCAGTTTGTTGGGGCCTTTACCCGCAATGATATTGTCACCGAACACAGCTGAACCCGAACTAACAATGGTGGCATATGCCGGATAACCGGAACCAGTATTCTGGCTACCCAACACCCCCCAAGAGCCTTTCAACTTCAAGAAGTTAATTACATTCTGGTTCTGCATAAACTTCTCTTCGGTCATTACCCAACCGGCACCGAAAGAGTAAAAGTTGTCCCAAGTATTACCTGTCTTATAGAAAACAGATGAACCGTCCCTACGGAAAGAAGCATTAAGTAAATAACGATTCTTGTAGTTATACAATACTCTGAACAAATAAGACATGGTAAATCTGTCACTCTGAGAACCGCCATTAGTTGCCGTAGATACATCGTCGATGGTAGAGAGCCACCATCTGTCCGGGTCGTCGCCCACCAAAATGCCGTAGCCCGCAAGCTGGCTGCGTCCACCACTCAAACTGGAAGACTCATTGTAATTGGTTGTAAGACCGGCAGTCAATGTCAATCCATGATTGCCAAACTGTCCGAGATAAGTCAACACATAGTCAGACTGTGCAGCAAGAGAGGTAGACTTGCTTTGGTTCACACTTTCTCTTTCAGTCAACCGTTCTTTCCCCCCCTCCACATCGGGATTATAAACATAAATCAGCGGAGAATATGAACGTCCCTGACTGGAAGCATAGTCCATAGAGAAAGTTGCTTTGAACGTAAGGTTCTTCAGAATATCTATCTCTCCGAACACATTACCTGCCACGCGATAGTTTTCAGACTTGTTGTGAGCACCGCGCAGCTCTGTTTCAATAAGAGGATTCCACACTTGTGCACGCTGGAAGTCGGGCAGCGTATGTATCAGTCCCGATTCAAGGTCATGAGTAGGAGCAATAGGAGCAGCCTTCAAAGCACCATCCACACCCTTTGCATCAGGATACTTGGCACGAACTCCATTAAGCTGGAAACCAAAACGCAGGAAATCGGTTACGCTATATTCACTGTTCAAGTTTACGGTAAACTTATTGAGCTTTTCCGTTTTAATGGAACCTTCTTCCATGACGTAACCCAAACCCAAATAAAACTTACTCTTATCCGTTGCACCCGTAATGCTCACATTGTTATTGGTCAGAAAACCTGTCTGGAATATCTCATTCTGCCAATCAGTATTACCAGTCCATTGAGTATAATCATAAGGGTCGCTTCCTTGAGATATCAACTGCTCGTTGTACAGCATCTTAAACTCTTCGGCATTCGTCACACCTACACGGTCATAAATAACCTTCCAACCCACTGAAGAGTTGATATTGACCATCGTCTTCCCTATTTTTGCCCTTTTAGTAGTAATGATGATTACACCATTGGCACCACGCACACCGAAAATAGCCAAAGAAGAAGGGTCTTTCAAGATTTCCATAGATTCAATATCCGCAGTGTTCAGATAATTGATATTGTCCGTGAACAGTCCATCTACCACATAAAGGGGTTTGAAACCGTTAATGGAGTTCGTACCGCGAACACGGATTTCAGGGTCTTGTCCTGCACGACCCGTATTCACCACCTGTACACCGGCAACCTTACCCTGTATGGATGCCAGTGGATTGGTAGAAGGCTTAGAGGCAATCTCGTCCGCTTTCACAGTAACGATAGAACCGGTCAAGTCGCGTTTCTTGGCACTACCATAACCAACTACAACCACCTCATCAATGAGCTGGCTGTCCTCTTCCATCTTCACATTGATAGTTGAACGCCCATTTACGGCAATCTCCTGCTCACGCATACCTATATAACTAAAAATCAAGGTAGCATTAGATGCCACATCAACAATCTGATATTTACCATTTATATCAGTAATACTACCTTTACTCTCCTGCCCTTTTACACGAACAGAAGCACCGATAACAGTTTCGCCTGTCTTGTCCGTAACGACACCCGAAATCGTAATTTTGTTCTGTGCCATCGAAGTAATGGCAAACAATAACATCACACATGTAATTAGTAGATTTTTCTTCATTTTGTATTGATTTAAAATTCTTTTGCAAACATACCGGAGAAGTTGATATATTTCAAAAAACAAGCTACCACAAGAGTACCACAGTTCACCGGAGGGGTACATCATTGCTACTACTGTATAACATAAACGACAGATTATAAGGAATATAAAAGTACAATAAATATTTAGGTACTATTCATATAATAGAGCAAGAAGATAGAAAAGCAAAGGGGGCTTTTATCCTATTCTGAAGTTTTTTATCCCATATTCAAGAACGTCATACCTTTCACTGCCTCAAAGCCGACCATAAGATTTCCATAACCGATTGCCATTATACGATAGATTATATACCAAGCAAATACTGCAAAACGTTTGCAGTGAAGATGTAGACAATATGCAGCAACAATGCCATCTCAACGCAGTGGCTCGAATGCTGCATATTGCCGTCTTGAGAATCAGTTAGAGTAACTTGAACGCTGCTTTCTTTACGTCCTGGCTATTTCTGCCAATCATCACCTCAAAGTCACCGGACTCGCATACAAAATCAAGATTGTAGTTGTAGAACTTCAGCAATTCGGGAGTAATCTTGAAAGATACTTTTTTAGATTCACCGGCTTTCAGGAAAATCTTCTCAAAGCCTTTCAACTCTTTCACCGGACGGGTTACACTTCCCACAAGGTCACGAATATAAAGTTGAACCACTTCTGCACCGTCTCTCTTGCCGGTATTGGTCACAGTCACGGTAGCAGTCAGTTCGCCCTTATCCGTCATGCTAGTCTTGTCCAAAGACACGTCGCTATAAGAGAATGTGGTATAGCTCAAGCCGAAACCAAAAGGATAAAGCGGTTCATTGTCTATGTCTATATAGTTGCTGCGGAATTTCTGGAACCATGCACCGTCGGCAAGAGGGCGGCCCGTGTTCTTGTGGTTGTAGAACAAAGGAATCTGTCCCACGCTCTTCGGGAAAGTCGTAGTCAGCTTCCCACTCGGATTCACATCACCAAACAGTACATCACCGATGGCAAAACCTGCCTCACTGCCCGCAAACCATACATTCAGAATGGCCGGCACGTTTGCCTGCTCCCAGTTCAGTACCAGCGGACGACCGGTAAACAGTACCAGTACCACTGGTTTTCCTGTTTTCAATAATTCTTGTAACAGCATGCGTTGGGTGTCGGTCATTTCAAGATTCGTGCGGCAACTGCTCTCTCCACTCATTTCCGAAGACTCACCGAGCGCAGCCACAATAACATCCGATTTGGCAGCCACGGCAAGAGCCTCGTCCAGCAACTCCTTGTCCGAACGATTGTCACGGTGTAAAGAACGTCCGAACATAGTGGCACGTTTCTCATATTCGGCATCACTCATCAAATTACAGCCTTTCGCAGTCAATATTTCGGCTTTATCGCCTGCTACCGCCTTCAAACCTTCAGCCAAAGAAGTTGCATTCTTCAATACAGCAGCCACACTCCAAGTACCCGGCATATTACTGCGGCTGTCTGCCAACGGACCTACCACAGCAATAGTGCCTTTTTTGGCCAGCGGAAGCACATTACCCTCGTTCTTCAACAACACCAAGCTCTCCGAAGCAATCTTACGCGCAACAGCACGATGCTCTTTGGTAAAGATTTGCTTCTTGGCACGCTTCACATCACAGTATTTATAAGGATTATCGAACAAGCCCAACTTGTACTTAGCTTCCAAAATACGGCGACAAGCCGCATTAATTGCTTCTTCTGTCACTTTTCCTTCTGTCAATGACTTCTTGAGCGTACCTACAAATGCATCGCTCACCATATCCATATCCACACCTGCATTCAGTGCCAAGGCGGCAACAGTCTGCGTATCGCCCATACCGTGGTCGGTCATCTCAGCAATTCCAGTATAGTCTGTCACCACAAAGCCGTCAAATCCCCACTGCTTACGCAGTATATCCGTCATCAACCACTTGTTTCCAGTGGCAGGAATGCCATCGACCTCATTGAAAGAGGCCATCGCACTGCCCACACCGGCATCAACCGCCGCCTGATAGGGCAACATGTATTCATTGAACATGCGCTGATGACTCATATCTACTGTATTATAATCACGTCCTGCCTCACCGGCACCATACAAGGCAAAATGCTTTACACAAGCCATGATTTCATCATTACGGCTCATATCCTTTCCCTGATAACCACGTACCATGGCCTGCGCAATGGCTGCTCCCAGAAACGGGTCTTCACCGTTGCCCTCGGACACACGCCCCCAACGGGCATCACGGCAAATATCCACCATCGGACTGAATGTCCAGCAAATACCGTCGGCGCTGGACTCAATGGCTGCAATACGTGCCGATTCTTCAACCGCCTTCATATCCCATGTACACGACAATCCCAAAGGAATGGGAAACACCGTTTCATATCCATGAATAACATCCATACCAAATAAGAGAGGAATACCCAAACGACTTTCTTCAACCGCCTGCTTCTGTACATCGCGGATACGTTCCACGCCTTTCAGATTGAAAAGCCCGCCCACTTCACCGGCACGAATACGTTTGGCCACATTACTACTTTTAGCCTGACCGGTCGTAATCTCACCGGTAACCGGCAGATTCAACTGACCTATTTTCTCTTCCAGGGTCATCTTCTTCATTAAATCGTCGATGAAACGATTCATATCGACCGGAGATTTCTGCGCATACGCACTAGCGGCAGTAAACACCAACAAGACTAAAAATGATTGTAACTTGAAAAGTAAATGCTTCATGTCTTTCATGCTTTTAATTTATAGAAATATTATTTTGCTGCAAATAAAAGAAAAGCATGCGACAATCTCCACATCCCGCACTACAACAAAAGTACACCCATCACTAAAAAACAAAAGAGGAAGTACAATATTAGTACTTCCTCCATTAATATTTTACTGTAAAACAGTCATTTAAAATTTATAAGGAAATCAGTCAAACTTTCTTCCGGAAGCAAATCGAATTTCTTACGTAACCGGTATCTCGCAGCATCAACCCCACGTGTAGAAATGTTGAGCAACTTCGCTATCTCCTTTGTCGGCATATTCAAGCGGAGCAATGCACAAAAGCGTAAATCTCCTGAAGTCAAATCAGTATATTGAAGTTTCAGATTCCGGAAGAAATTTTCATGTATACGGTCAAAATTAGCTTGAAACATTATCCAGCTCTCTTCATCAGACACTATATTATTGTTAACCAAAGCGAGAAGCTTATCCAAATTCTTACGACTATGCTGTCCGGACAACTTTTGCTTCTGTATCTCCTCTTTCAATGAATTCAAAAACTCCTGATGAGCGATATTCATCATTACCACGCTGGACAATTCTTTGCTTTTAAAACGCAAATCGGCCTCAAGCTGTTCCTTTTCCAACTCGATAATCTTCTTCTCTTGCCGTTCAAGCTCTGCTTGATGGGCTACACGCTGCTGCTCAATCACACGATCCTTCTTTTTCTTCACAAAACGATAAACAATATATTGCAGCAAGGCCAGCAGGCACAACCCTATCAGAATGTAGCTTCCCACAGCCCAATAAGACAAATACCACGGAGACAAAATCTCAAAGGGAAACTCTACCGATGCCAAAACTCTACCAGTATCATATATCTCCGCCCGAAAAACATAACTTCCATAAGGAAGACGGGCATACTTTTTCTGCAAATTGCGTCCATCGGGTATCCACTGATCAGAATACCCTTCCAACCGGTATCTTACTTTATAAGTATAATCGTTATAAACCGGATAGCACAATGTAAAACTCACTGTATTAAACTCATGTTCGACCTTGACTCCCGACTGCACGACCAATGTTTTCCGTTTATCACTGAATTCCTCAGTAACCTGCATCTCTGAAATCCATAAAGAACGCCTAGTCTGAGATTTATATAACGAGGAACTATCTGTTTCAATACGGGCAATAGCATTATTCAAGCAAAGATAGGAATGATTATTTCTCTTGTCATAAACCACGCTTCCTCGTTCTTCCACAGCCAGACCGTCAAACAAAGAATATGGAATCCGAAGTTCGATATTGAAAGTATTTATCGCACACTTCACCAAATACACAGTCCTGTCGCCCACAAACCAATAGTAATCTCCGTTCGCATGACTCACAGTCTTGATTCCTTTCAATTCCATCAATTGCTCATTCATTGTTTCATAAGGAACAATCGAATCAGTCATATCTTCGTAAGTATAGAAATATTCCCCATTAGAAAAAACTACCCGACCATTGATTTTGAACAAAGTAAAACTCCCACCTTTCACTTCTCCCAAGCTCTCATACTTCCGCACATCCTTTACCTGCTTCATATCCGAATCAATCCGAAAGCGATACAAACCATTCCTTAAATGTTTCGCCCAAATATTCCCTTGATGGTCCACTTCTATATGACGAATCATGTGGCTGAACCCACGTAAGGACCGAGTAAAGCAATACTCTCCCGAAGCAGTCTCCGTATATAAATTCAGAAGCGCATAAGCTCCCTCCAACAAAAAAGATTGTTCCTTCAATTCAATCTTTTCCATACACATCCCTCCTTTTACATCAGATACCAGCTTTGATTTCAGTCCTGATATAAAGAAAGTCCCCTTGTTGTGCCCGCAGAAAATCTGTTTTCCCCATTCATCGACGAACCACGCTTGTTCTTCCAAACCCGGAACTAATTCAGTCTTTCCATCCTTAAGCCAATAAAGTCCCTGATTAGAAGCAATATAAGCTTCATTTTCCCTTACCAAGACATCATATACCATGCCTATTTTACGAAATGGAGATTCATAATAATAGATTAAAGAATTGTTGTGTATATAGGCAATACCTTCATCCAAAGCTGTCCATATATTGTTGTCATCATCACAATACAATCTCAAAACAGTATTGTTCTGTAGTTTATTATCCGTATTGACCTTCCAAATCAGCTTTCCCTTTTTATCCAACGCATATATGCCATCAGATATTGTGCCAACAACGTAGCAACTGTCTTTGGTCATCACCGCACGATTAATGGTATGCTTCCTGAATATATCATCACATTCAGTTTCCCATTTTTCTACCCTCCCATCTCGATACAGGAAACCTCCCTGATTACGGGTAAACATTAAAACCGCATCATCATAAGGGAGCCCGGCCAGGACATCACTATCTCCAAATGCTTTTCTGGGAATAAGTTCTTTCATTTCCCTACCGGCAAAGACATAAAGTCCGCCGTTTATTCTTTGAGAATAAAAAGTATTTCCAACCTGGAACAAATTCAGTGGAAGGTTCTTCATTCGAATACCTTCTACCGAATTTCCATTATAAAAAAAGAGAGAACCGAATGATTGAAATACAATTTCTCCTTGAACGCAAGCAATATCCCAGATTTCGTCATTATGAAACACAAAATCTTTCACCTTATTTTTCAATGAATGATATTGAAGAGTGTCATAAGGAGTACGGACAAAATAACCGAATTCTTCGTAAGAGCCTACATAAATTCTTCCATCTTCACTGATATATATAGCACGCACAATTCCTTTTGTCGGTAATTCATACAGCCGCCAAGCACTTCCATCAAATTCCAACAGCCCACTGTTATTACCGAAATACATCACTCCTCTTTCGTCCTGAGCAATGGCCCAATTCTGAATACCAGCATTATAATCCGACACTGAATAGCTCCTCACTATAGGAGAAAAAGGTATGGGTGAAGCTTGCAGCAAACTACTGAAAACCAAAAACAAGAGAAACGTTATTGCAATTCTCATGAGTACTGTTTATAGGTATTTACCAGCAAAGATAAAGCTTTTTGCGTTTTCGTAAAAACAAAATCGCAGATTATCCTCTTTTATAGAAAGATAATCCGCGATAATATCCAAATCCAATTTATTAATTTTCAGCAGTTTTCTGTTTTCCCAAAGGAATAGAAACACCCAAGTAAGCATTGACATTCTTCGTATTCTTACCAAAGAACATATAGTCTGTTCCCGCAAAGAAAGGCCCCAGTTTCAGTGCCAGACCGAAGGTTTTACCGGCTCCTTGAAGTACGGAATAGCTGGCAGCTACATTGAAAGCATTCGTCGGACGGATGCAGGCAGAGAAAGTCAGCTCATTCAAAGTTTTCGGCTTGGCAAAACGACCGGTATACAAGGCACCCACTACCAGCCAATCATTCAGCAAGGCATATTCAGCGCCAAGAACCATTGTAGAAGTCAATCCACGGGTACGGCTCTTCTCAGAAGCTTCCTCTGTCTTGAGCTGCAACATGTCATAGTTAAGAATCTCGCCGCTGTTCACAATATTTATGAACTCCTGCTGCGAGGCCGGGTCAAGAAGATCATAAGTCTGCTCTGCATTGGCTCGCGCTATACTGGTATTCGATTTAGACCATTTGATAAAGCCCAAATCAAGAACTGAAGCAGAAAGTGTCAATTTATCCAGTAACTTGTAAGATATTCCCAAATCAATAGCCCCACCATATCCGGCAAAACCGAAACTGCCAAAATCGATTTCATCGATATAATCACCATTCTCGTTCTCGGGAAGTTCTAACAGCTTTGACGAGTTCTCCAAAGTTGCATCCACTTGAATGGAAGCTTTACTCGTCACTCCTGAAGAGCCCACAGAAGGAGTTTCCACATGAATCTGGTTAATGTTCAGCTTTAAGTTACCGATACCCAGCAGCATCTTCACCTTACCGCCTACAGCCAGTCGGTCTGTTATATTCCTTGCAAAGCCAACGCCGACTTCTGCATAGGAATTTATCTCAAGCTTCTGTCCATTAATGGTTTCGTTAATGCCCAAATAGTCAGAAATATTGTCACCAAACTCCAGGCTACTCATGTTATTCATAAACTGGAACATGGTTTTCGGTATGGCAGCACCGATATCATTACGCAACCCCACATTGACTGACCAGAAGTTCTTTCCTTTATACCACCCGGCAGACAGAATGTCGGTACTCAAATTCACATTCAAGTTATTGATAGCATCCAGTCGGTTCATAAAGTCATTGCTCATGAAATAGTCGCTATCATCACTGTTCTCAATAATGTCCATAATATCCCTATACCCCAGGGAACTGGAGTTGACGGTAGCATTCAACGAACCTATCGCGGGAATATTCAGATAACCGCGTCCCGGCATCAAGGCCGGATTGAGCTGCATACGCTGGCTACTTCCTTCCATAAAGTAGGAAGTGCGCAGAAACTGGGCTTGTCCGGAAAGAGAGAAGCAAAGCAACAATACCACAGACAGCCATACTTTCAGAGAATTCAATCGTTTCATAACCTTGTCAATATTTTCATTATCACCTGCAAAAATATAAAACAAGTTAATACCCTACAAACAACTTAACCGAATAGCCGTGTATAAAAGGCTTATACAGAGACTATCCGGTATAAATTAAGGAGCAAATAAAAGAATCCTCTTAAGAATGCCCTTATACTATTTCATCATAAACATTCTCATTTGCTCTCGTAGCGGTACTCAGAAAAACCGGGGCTGCCTCCTTTCTTTATTGCAGAGACATTGACGTCACTGTCGGAGCACTCAACATTTCCTTGTATTTTGCCGGAGCAGTCAGTATCTTTACAGCCTCTTTCAAGTCATCATCATCTTTCAACTGCTGGATAATGCTTCCACGCTGGAAATAATAACGCTTGATGATTTCTACCGCAATCATGCTCTTGATGTCCTTGGAGAAATGGTCAAGGTCACGGTCCAGATTATGCGACAATTTTTTCTCCAGCGCTTCAAACTCTTTCGAAGCATCAGTCAGATAGCCCTCAAATTCGGCCATCTCCTTCAGGTTCTTCAGCATCTTCTCTGTCTGCTGGTCGTATTTGAAGTCCGCCTTTTTCACCATCGCCTTGAAGTCCGCATAATCGGCATCTGTAATTTCAAACTGCTCTGCTGAAGAGATGGTAGGATGTTTCAAGCAATAGTCCGTAGCATAATTGAAAATAAGGTTGTCATTGACAAGATAGAACAGAATGTTGGGCAGCTTCTCCTGCTTCACCGCAATGTCCGGAGTCACGCCTCCACCATCACGCACTTCACGTCCGGCAGCCGTATGGAACACGGTAGTAAGGCTGTCCGGAATACGCCCCACACTGCCGTCTTCATTCCGGTGCTTGTAGTCGATAGCCTGCACACAACGGCCGCTGGGAATATAATATTTGGAAGTCGTCAGCTTCATGGTACCACCGTATGGCAACGGACGGGTGGTCTGCACCAATCCCTTACCGAAAGTACGGTTACCGATAATGACCGCACGGTCAAGGTCCTGCAAAGAACCCGCAAGGATTTCTGACGAAGAAGCCGTTCCGCCATTGACCAGCACAGCCAAAGGAATTTCCAAATCCAACGGTTCACGCAATGTTTTGTAGGTATTGCTGGCTTGCTTAATCTTGCCTTTTGTCGTCACAAGTGTCTTTCCGCGAGGCAGAAAGAAGTTGGCTATCTCTATAGACTCATCCAGCAAGCCGCCCCCATTGTTCCGCAAGTCAATCACCAACGAAGTCATCCCTCGCTTCTTCAAGTCCAGAAAAGCCTGCTTGAACTCCTTGGAAGGATTTCCCGAGAAGGTGCTGAGGTTGATATAACCTATATTATTATCCAGCACCGTATAATAAGGTATGAACGGTAATTGGATGGAACGGCGCACAATGTCGAAATCCAACGGCTTCTCCGTACCGGGACGTTGCACTTTCAGCTTGAAGCTGGTACCCACTTGTCCTCGAAGCATCTCGCTGACTTCTTGGTTGTTCTTTCCGGCAAGGTCTTTTCCGTCAATCTCCATCAAAATATCTCCGGCTTTCAGGCCTACATCGGCAGCAGGCATATTCTCATATGGCTCAGATATCATGGAACGTTTTAGTTTCGGATTCCAAGTAATCACAGAACCTATACCACCATAGGAATTCTTCAGCATCTGCTCCAATTCGCTTTGGTCATCTTCCGGATAATACTCCGTGTAGGGATCCAGCGAGTAGAGCATGGCATCAATGCCTTCACGGATAGTCTTGTTCGGATCAATCGTATCCACGTAGAACATATCCAACTCTTTCACAATGGAATTGAATATATCCAGATTCTTTGCTATTTGGAAACTACGGCTATCACCACTCTTAAACCCCCAAAAACAAACGGCTCCTGCTACAATCAGCAAGGTAATCATCCAGCGTATCTTTAAAATTCTTTTCATAATATGTCTATGTGATAATATGCTAATTAATTAATAAAATTTCTTCCTTGATTTTTTCCCATTGTGCTACCTGAAGCTCCGTACCCACCACTTGTATCACATCTTTGGAGAGAAGAGAACCTATCTTGCCACATTTCTCCAGCGAGTAACCACACGTCAGTCCATACAAGAAACCCGCCGCAAAATAGTCACCCGCTCCTGTAGTGTCCACCACTTTCTCTACCGGAGCCGCTTGTACCTGCACCATCTCTGTACCTTTACGAATCAGAGAACCACGGGCACCCACCTTTACAATGGCTATGCTACACATTTTGGCAATGATATCCAATGCTTCCTCCGGTTCCTTACCCGTAAAAGCCTTTGCCTCTTCCTCATTGGCAAAAACAATATCCACATATTTGTTGACCAACAAAGAGAAAAATTCAAGGTCTCCTTCTACTATATTGTAGCTCGCCATGTCCAAACATACTTGTAAACCGGCCTCTTTAGCCAACTCTATGGCACGGAGAATCATATCATGGTCTTGCACCAGATACCCCTCTATAAACAGGTAAGCATATCCTTTGAACATATCCAGCGAAAGATCTTCCGCCTTCAATGTAGAAGCCGCCCCCAAATAAGTGCCGAAAGTGCGCTCTCCATCAGGAGAAATGAAAGTAGAGGCTACACCGGACGGAAGGGTAGTGGAAAGCAATAAATCCGCCTCTGTCCCATGCTCCAGCAGACTATCCCGGAAAAAGTTACCATAAAAGTCATTGCTTACTTTTCCGATGAATCCCGTACCTGCACCAAGGCATGCCATTGCCCGAATCGCATTTCCGGCAGAACCTCCGTTAGCCAGATGCGTCTTCATCCGGCTGAAATACTCACTAATTTTCAAGAACTTATCTTCATCAATCAGAGTCATACTTCCTTTCGGGAGCTGCATCTCCGTCAAAATATTATCATCCTCAATGATTGCCAGTGCATCGACCAAAGCATTGCCCAATCCAATTATTTTATCCATCTTCGATATTTTTTTTGCAAAGATATTGCATATTTCAAAATATCCTATTACTTTTGCAGCGCATTTGAGAAAAAACAACATTCTTCCTTAGCTCAGTCGGTTAGAGCATCTGACTGTTAATCAGAGGGTCCTTGGTTCAAGTCCAAGAGGAAGAGCAAGAAACTTGAATGCATATTCTTCCTTAGCTCAGTCGGTTAGAGCATCTGACTGTTAATCAGAGGGTCCTTGGTTCAAGTCCAAGAGGAAGAGCGAAAAGGTTCGTCAATCAGGCGAGCCTTTTTTGTTTTCTCCATCAGCCGCACTTAACGAACAAACGGAAACCTTTCATCTTTCATGAAATTAACATATATTTGTGGAATATTTATAGGGAATTTATCCCGACCTTCTGTCTTTATTTGCAGAACCATGAAATTTAATTCAAAAATACAACTATGATGAGAACAGCCCAACTTTTTTTAATCATCGGATTGACTGTATGTACATTTTGCAAAGCACAAGACATACCCGTTCTGCCCCAAGAAAAGTTCCGGCACCATGAATTTTCCGTCAGCTATGGTTTCCTGCCCATTACCGATGCCAACAGCATGGCCGAGGAGTGCTTCGCTCCGGTACTAAGTTTCGGAGTTTATACACGCGAAAAGACAAACTACTACGGTGCCCTGAACATCAGCTACATTTATAGATTCAACCGCAAAATCAGCCTGGGAGTAACCGGAGGAATAACCGGCAACAAAGGGAGAGCCAGCAGCCTTTACGAAGCTTTGGATGAAAACACCAAAGACAACCGAAGGTATCTGTATGTTCTTCCCACCTTCCGGTGGCACTGGTTTACCCGCCCCAAATTCTCTCTGTATACCTCAGCAGGGCTCGGTGCCTATTTCCTTCGGAACAGCTTTGGAGAAGAAGTCTTTCACAAGACAAAATTCGCTTATCAGTTCAGCTTTTTAGGCATCGAATACGGAAGCCGGTTTGCCTTCTTCACAGAATTCGGAGTAGGATATACCGGAACAATCGTAGCAGGCGGCCGTTATCGTTTCTGACTTATGAGGCCGCCACCGCCAGTGTCAATACACTGATGCGCACACCCTCCACTTCCTTGAGCGCATCGGCACAAGCCGTAGTGGTGGCACCGGTAGTCAATACGTCATCTATAATCAGTACATGCTTCCCTGCAAAAGCATCAGCACGACGCAGACAAAAGATACCGTCCACATTCTCCCACCGTTCATAAGAGGATTTACGGGTCTGCGTTTCCGTATGCCTCATACGGGCAACGGAAGCAGTATCCATGGGAATACCGGTGACAGCAGAAACGCCGCGGGCTATACATTCGCTCTGATTGTACCCGCGCATTTTCCGCTTATGCGGATGCAGAGGAACGGGGACTATGACATCCACATCACTGAAGAAGCCGGCTGCCGACAACTCCGCCGCCATAAACCGCCCCATCACTTCGCCAAGGTCTTTCCTCCCTCCATATTTCAACTGATGGAGAATGCGGCGGAAATCACTCCCTTTATGGTAAAAGAAACAAGATGTGGCATGTTCCAGAGGTATCTTCCCCCAGAACATACGTTCCACCGGATTGTCCTTACGAAGATGATAGTTTGTCCGGGGCATATCCATATTGCACTTCATGCAGATGCCCTCTTCACCCTCTTGCAAGATAGCACCACACACGGCACACTGACGCGGGAAGAAGAGATGGACAAAAGAAAAGAACCAGATTTTAACTATGTTTTTCATCGTATAGTATTAAAAAAACAGCAACAGAGCAATACACTCCATCGCCTTGTTTGCTATAATGGCGAGACCTCGCTTGCCAGCTTCAAGAACAACGGATGCAGTGGTCCGTTAGTAGCAATGACATGATGTCCGTCCAAAAAGTCGTCACTACCGCAAAAGTCAGTGATTCTTCCACCGGCCTCCAGCACCATCAGCGCCGCCGCAGAAAAGTCCCATTTGCCGATAAACGCCTCAAGCCAGGCATCAAAACGTCCGGCAGCCACATAGCAGATGGCAAGCGCAGCGGAACCAGTCATGCGGATGCCTGCCACACGTCCGTAAAGTTCATGAATCAAATGCTCACCGGTACGTGCATACCGGTCGGAATTATAAGGAAGTTCCGTCACTACAAAGGCGTCCTCCACCTGCCGGACAGACGAGACCTCCATCCGTTCTCCATTCACATAAGCGCCGCCTCCCTGCCAGGCATAAAAACATTCACCCCGGCAAGGGTCATAAACAACTCCCAGCAACAGAGAATCCTTGTCGCGCAAAGCGATGCTGACGCAATAGGGGGCATTATCATGGATATAGTTCGTTGTCCCGTCCAACGGGTCCACCACCCAGCAGTAGGGTTCGTCGCGATAGGCAGCAGAGCCTTCCTCGGCAATGAATCCAGCCTCGGGAAGAAGTTCCCGAAGCGCAGCCACCACCCGCCTCTCCGACTCCTTGTCCACATAAGAGACATAATCATGGGCTTGTTTCTTCTGTACCGCTTCACGGCTGAAGTTCTTCCGCTCTTCTTTCAGGAAATGTCCGGCTTCACGGGCTATACGGCAGACAGACTCTGTCAGTATCTTCAAATCTTCCATCCCTTTACATATTATTCTCCGCATCATCCACGGCGTTCATACGGACTCCTTTTTCCCACAGACGGATACAGTCTTTCTGAGCCTCACTCCATGCAATGCAACCATGCTTATCCTTATCACCACCAACGACATGTACCGTATCGGCTTGTCCAGCAACTTCCGCAGTCTTTCCACTCTTGCTACCACAAGCCACAAACAGCGCTCCGGCACATAGCAAGCACATAGATATTCCTCTTACATTCATCTTTTCTCTTTTAATTTGCTTTTTGCCTGACAAAGTCAAGACCTCCTTGGCTATCCACGCACAAGCCTCCGCATCTGCCAATGCATGGTGATGTTGCTCCAGTTGGTAGCCACAACAAGCTACCACTGTGTGCAGCTGATAGTTGGGCAATCCTTTCAGGACGCGACGTGATGCCTGCAAAGTACAATGAAACTCATAATCCGGATAATCCATGCAGTAAGTACGGAAAACTGCTTTCAGGCAGCTTTCATCAAAGGCCTTGTTGTGTGCAACCAATGGTAAACCTTCAATGCGTGGAGCTATTTCCTGCCACACAACGGGAAAGATAGGAGCATCCTGGGTATCTGCCAACGTCAAGCCATGCACGCGGGTATTCCAATAAGTATAATACTCCGGCTCGGGACGGATGAGGCTATAATAATGGTCCACAATTTCTCCATCGCGTACGATAACCACTCCTACACTACAAACACTGGTACGCTGTTCATTGGCCGTTTCAAAATCAATGGCTGCAAAATCTTTCATCCTATCAGAGAATTTAATGACTCCCAAAGATAGAAATAATATTTGCACAAGAAACATAGTCAATAAACAAATATGCTACTAACTCTAATTACCAGCGCCTTACCTTTACCAAGTCGTTACTCTATTCGGTAAAAGCTTTTACTTCATAGTGTAACGACCGTTACCTAAGAATGTAAAGCCCGTTACCCCATAATGTAAACACCTTTACAGCCTATTGTAAACGCACCCGTAATATAAAAAAGAACTCCGTTCCTTTCATACTACACCTGGTTTCCATTATCTTTGTCCCCCGGACAAAGACTAAAATATCATGGAACATCCACTTTCGCAATTCAAATATTGTCCGAAATGCGGTTCAGCCCATTTCGAAGTTCATAACGAGAAGTCGAAGCAGTGCGCCGACTGCGGTTTCGTCTACTACTTCAACCCCTCTTCCGCCACCGTCGCCTTGATACTGAACGAGCGCGACGAGCTGTTGGTGTGCCGCCGCGCCAAAGAGCCTGCCAAAGGGACGCTGGACCTCCCCGGAGGCTTCATCGACATGACCGAGACCGGTGAGGAAGGCGTTGCCCGCGAAGTAAGAGAAGAAACCGGCATGAAGGTGGCAAAGGCCGAATATCTCTTCTCCCTACCCAATATTTACATCTATTCCGGCTTCCCCGTACACACGCTGGATATGTTTTTCCGTTGTACGGTGGAGGACACCTTGCACTTCGAGGCGATGGACGACGCGGCAGACCTCTTCTTCCTCCCCTTAAAAGATATCCGTACGGAAGAGTTCGGGCTCGGCTCCATCCGCAAAGGAGTGGGTATCTTCCTGGAAGACATGCGGAAGAACAAAAGCGAATGATTATTCGTTCCTATTATGGTATATATCCTAAAAAAGCCAAACAAGTGTAACATTTCCGGGTTAAAACCCGTATTTTTGTAAAATACCTATTCTAACAAAAGAAAATGAAACATAAAATCTCCCGAATATTGTGCACAGCACTCTGTTGCGCACCCTTACTCGCCTCAGCACAAACAAGCGAGAAGAGTACTTCTCCCAAGCGACTCTACCAGGAAGGACAAACGTTGTTCCAACAAAAGGCCTATGCCGCCGCCATCTCCCCGTTGCAAGCCTATGTACGCCAGATGAATGCAGACGGCAAGCCTCTGCCCGACACGGGCGAGCGACAGGAAGCGGAATACATGCTGGTATGCGCCGCATACGAACTCAGAGACCCCAAAAGCATAGACCTGCTCCGTGCCTTCCTGGACGAATATCCCGATACTCCCCATGCCAACCGCATCTACGCACTGATTGCCTCCGCCTACTTCTTCGAAGGCAATTATGACGATGCCCTCGCCATGTTCAACTCCGCCCGCCTCGACCTGCTGGGTTCCGAGGAGCGAGACGACATGACCTACCGCCTTGCCACCTGCTACCTGAAAACGGGCAACGTAAAGGAAGCAGCCATCTGGTTCGAGACTCTGCGTAGCACCAGCCGCAAGTATGCAGCGGACTGTGCTTACTACATCTCTTATATCCGATATACCCAAGGACGGTATGACGAAGCGCTCAGCGGTTTCCTGCCTTTGCAGGACAATGCCAAATACAAGGACTTGGTTCCCTATTACATCGCCGAAATCTATCTGTTGAAGAAGCAGTACGACAAGGCGGAAATCGTGGCGCAGAATGCACTGTCAGCCCATCCCGACGGTCTGAGCTACACCCACACGGCGGAGCTGAACCGTATCCTCGGTACAGCCGAATACCATTTCGGGAAGTATCACGAAGCCGTAAAGTCCTTCGGACAATATATAGAACACAATGCCGAATCTGCCGCTCATAGAAGGGATGCCCTTTACATGCTGGGAATGTCCTATTATCAATGCGGCGTGTATTCGCAAGTCCCCTCCGTCCTCGGCAGAGTGACTGCCGAAAACGACGCCCTTTCGCAGAACGCATACCTGCACATGGGACTGTCTTATCTGCAACTGGCAGACAAGACCAAAGCGCGTATGGCTTTCGAGCAGGCTGCCGCCTCCAACGCCGATATGAAAGTCAAGGAACAAGCCGCCTATAACTACGCCTTATGCATCCACGAGACCTCCTATTCCGCTTTCGGCGAATCGGTGACCGTCTTTGAAAAATTCCTGAACGAGTTCCCGAACTCTCCTTATGCCGAGAAAGTCAGCAACTACCTGGTGGAAGTGTACATGAATACACGCAGCTACGATGCCGCACTCAAATCCATCGACCGCATCTCCCATCCCAGCAAAGCCATTCTGGAAGCCAAGCAGAAGATTCTGTTCCAACTCGGGACCCAGTCTTTTGCCAACACACAGTTCGAGCAAGCCATCGGTTACTTCAACCAAAGCGTCACGCTGGGACAATACAACCTCCAGACCAAGGCAGACGCCCTCTACTGGCTCGGCGAGTCTTATTACCGCCTGAACCGGATGAGAGAAGCCGCCCGCAATTTCAACGAATATCTGTCACTCACCCGGCAGAGGGATACGGAAATGTTTGCCCTTGCCTACTATAACCTGGGCTACATCGCTTTCCACCAGAAAGACTATTCGACGGCAGAGAACCGTTTCCGCAACTTTGTCCAACTGGAGAAAGGCGAAAACCCGACCGCATTGGCAGATGCCTACAACCGCATCGGTGACTGCAACCTGCACGTCCGCCGTTTCGAGGAAGCTAAGCAATACTACGCCAAAGCCGAGAACCTGAACACTCCCGCCGGAGACTATGCCGTCTATCAATTAGCACTGGTATATGGCATGCAGAAAAACTATACGGAAAAGGTGAGCATGCTGGACCGACTTGCAGCCAAATATCCCAACTCGCCCTACGCCATCAATGCCCTCTACGAGAAGGGACGCTCCTACGTACAGAGCAACAACAGCCGCCAGGCTATCGCCACCTTCCGCGAGCTGCTTGCCAAATACCCCGAAAGCCCCGTCAGCCGTAAAGCCGCCGCCGAAATCGGCCTGCTTTACTACCAGAACGACGACTATGACCGTGCCATAGAAGCCTACAAACATGTAGTCACCCAATATCCCGGAAGCGAGGAAGCCCGCCTTGCCATGCGCGACTTGAAGTCCATCTACGTAGATGCCAACCGCGTGGATGAGTTTGCCGCCCTTGCCGCCCAAATGCCGGGAGAAATCCGCTTCGAACCCAGTGAGCAAGACTCGCTGACTTACATCGCTGCCGAAAAAGTATATATGAAAGGCGAAGCCGCACCTGCCAAAGAGAGCTTCACCCGCTATCTGCAAAGTTATCCGGGAGGCGCTTTCAGCCTGAATGCACACTACTACCTCTGCGTCATAGGCAAAGAGCAGAAAGATGACGAGGCGGTATTGGAACATGCCGGAAAACTGCTGGAATACCCCGATAACCCATATTCTGAAGAGGCTTTGCTGATGCATGGAGAAATTCTGTTCAACCGCCAGCAATATGACCTGGCATTGGCCGACTACAAGAAATTGCAAGCCAAAGCCACCACGGCAGAGCGCCGCCAGCTTGGCGCTATCGGTGTACTACGCTGTGGAGCACTGATGCATGATGATGCGGAAGTCATCAACGCCGCCACAGCCTTGCTTGCCGAAGCCAAGCTGTCTCCGGAGCTCCGGAACGAGGCATTGTACTACCGTGCCAAGGCATACCTCAACCAGAAAGCCGACAAGAAGGCAATGGATGACCTTCAACTGCTGGCCAAAGACACCCGTACCCTTTATGGAGCCGAAGCCAAATATCTGGTGGCATTACAATGGTACAACACCGGTAATTATGCCTCTGCAGAAAAGGAAATCCTTAATTTCATCGACCAGAGTACACCGCATGCCTACTGGCTGGCACGCAGTTTCATACTTCTGTCTGATGTATATGTAGCCATGGACAAGAAGCTCGATGCACGCCAATACCTATTGAGCCTGCAGCAGAACTACCAGGCCGACGACGATATAGCAAGCATGATTAACGAAAGACTGGAGAAATTGAAGTAAGAAATATAGCACATTATGAAAAAGAAACAATATATCCTCGCAGGAACTATGCTTGTCTCCCTCTCTTGGGGAGCACAAGCCCAGACACAACCCCAAGACACCACCATGAACCGTACGGTAGTCGTGGAACAAGAATATAATCCGGACATCATGGACGCCTCCAAAGTGAACGTGCTTCCCAGGGTGGAACCTCCTACCGTCAGCAAAAAGGCGGTGGAATATGACGCCACCCTGATGCCGGCAACCCAAATCCCCGCAGGCATCATGCAAGCCTATACCGGAGAAGAGACGCAGGCGAAAGCACTGCCCGGATATATACGTTTGGGATACGGTAACTACGGTAACCTCGATGTACGCGCCAACTACCTCTTCTCTTTATCCCCCAAAGACCGCCTCAACCTGACATTCACAATGGATGGCATGGATGGCAAACTGGACTTGCCGGATAATGGCGGGAAGTGGAATTCATTCTACTACCGTACCCATGCTGCCATGGATTATGTACATGCCTTCAGCAAAGTCGATTTGAATATTGCCGGAAAGTTCGACCAAAGCAATTTCAACTTCCTGCCCGACTTCGTCAGCAACAAGCAGAAATTCGTTTCGGGTGATGTACATTTCGGGGTAAGTTCCACGAGCGACGATATGCCTCTCCAATTCCGCGCCGAAACCAATTTGTTGGTCTACCAGCGCCAACACGACCTCATGGTGAGCAATATCAAAGAGAATATCGTGCGCACCAAAGCCGATGTCACCGGTTCCATCTCCGATGAGCAGACCATCGGCATGGCTTTTGCCATGGACAACACATTCTACAGCGACGGACGTTTCGAGAATCACACCGACGTAGACTTCAATCCATACTATCTCTTTCAGAATGACGACTGGAAAATACGTCTCGGCGCACACGTCGACCTGGCTTTCGGTTTCGGCAAGAAGTTCCGCGCCGCTCCCGACGTAGAAATGCAATACATCTTCTCGGACAGCTACATCCTCTACGCACAAGGTAAGGGAGGACGGCTGCAGAACGATTTCCGCCGTCTGGAAACCATTACGCCTTATGGCATTACAAACCAGCAGCTTGACAATACCTACGAACAGCTCAACGCAGCCATCGGCTTCAAGGCAAGCCCGGTCAGCGGATTGTGGTTCAACCTATACGGCGGGTATCAAGATTTGAAAAACGACCTGATTGACACTCCGACTGTCAAGTCCGACGGGATAAGCAATGTTTACCTCACAGAAGATACCAAGAACCTCTACGCCGGAGCCGACCTGAGCTACAACTACAAGGATGTTTTCTATCTCGCCGCCAATGCCGTCTATCGCCATTGGACAACAGACTCAGACGGTTCTGATGTCGTAGTAAGCTTCAAACCTTCCGTAGAAGGCAATCTCAATCTCAAGGTACGCCCCATCTCCCCACTGCTTGTCGGCATCGGTTATCAGCACATCTCACGCCAGGGCGTGGAGAGCAACAAGGCAGACCCCGTCAACAATCTCTATCTAAACGGCAGCTACGAACTCTTCAAAGGTATCTCCGTGTATGCGCGCGTGAACAACTTGCTGAACAAAGATTACCAGTACTACTGGGGATACCCTTCAGAAGGTCTCAGTTTCTTAGGCGGAGTAAGCTTCCTCTTTTAATAGGGGCAGCACAAGCCGGAGCTCTAATTTGAACAAAAAAGGTCATTTTTGCTAAATTCTCCTTATATTATAAGGTGGGAAGAATCTTTTTTTCCTACTTTTGCGGGCGAATTCAGTGGCGGGAGTCACTAAAAAACAGAAATTTATGCAGAAAAACCTTGTCATAGTCGAGTCTCCGGCGAAAGCAAAAACCATCGAGAAATTCCTTGGAAAAGATTTCAAAGTCCTTTCCAGCTACGGCCATATACGTGATTTGAAGAAAAAAGAATTCAGTATTGATGTAGACAAAGACTTCAAACCGCATTACGAGATACCGGCGGATAAAAAGAAACTCGTAACCCAGTTGAAAGAAGAAGCCGAGCAGGCAGAAACCGTATGGCTGGCTTCCGATGAGGACCGCGAAGGGGAAGCCATCGCATGGCACTTGTACGAAGTGCTGAAACTGAAACCGGAACACACCAGACGTATCGTCTTCCATGAAATCACCAAAGGTGCCATCCTGAAAGCGATAGAAAATCCCCGTGACATTGACATCAACCTGGTCGATGCCCAGCAAGCCCGACGTATCCTGGACCGTATCGTAGGTTTTGAACTTTCACCGGTATTGTGGAAGAAAGTGAAACCTGCCCTTTCTGCAGGCCGTGTACAGTCCGTAGCCGTCCGTCTCATTGTAGAGCGCGAACGCGAGATACATGCATTCCAAACCGAAGCATCCTACCGTGTTACCGCCGTATTCCTCGTTCCGGACACTGACGGCAAAACAGTGGAAATGAAAGCCGAACTGGCGCACCGGCTCAAGACAAAGGCAGAAGCCCGGAAATTGCTGGAGAGCTGTAAAGCAGCCACGTTTACCATCAGCGACATCACTACCCGTCCGCTGAAGAAAACTCCCGCCGCCCCGTTCACCACCTCTACCTTGCAGCAGGAGGCTGCCCGCAAACTGGGATTCACCGTGGCACAGACCATGATGGTGGCGCAACGTCTGTACGAATCCGGATTGATAACCTACATGCGTACCGACTCCGTCAACCTTTCCGAACTTGCCGTCAACGCCAGCCGTGAAACCATCTCCAACCTGATGGGCGAACGTTACGTACACAACCGTCACTTCGCCACCAAGACCAAAGGAGCGCAAGAAGCCCACGAAGCTATCCGCCCCACCTATATGGAGAATGCCAAGATAGAAGGTACCCCGCAGGAAAGAAAGCTGTACGACCTCATCTGGAAACGTACCATCGCCTCGCAGATGGCAGATGCCGAAGTGGAAAAGACAACCGTAACCATTGCTATCAGCAACGAGACGGAGACTTTCACTGCAACCGGCGAAGTGGTGAAATTTGACGGTTTCCTCCGTGTCTACCGCGAATCATACGATGATGACGTAGAAACCCAGGAAGATGAGGCACGCCTACTGCCCCCTCTGAAAAAAGGACAGAAGCTCGAACATGAAGGTATCACCGCTACCGAACGTTTCACCCAACACCCTCCCCGCTACACGGAAGCAAGCCTTGTGCGCAAATTGGAGGAACTGGGTATCGGACGTCCGTCTACCTATGCTCCGACCATTTCCACCATCCAGCAACGCGAATACGTGATAAAAGGAGAAAAAGCAGGTGAAGAACGCACCTACAATGTGCTTAACTTGCAGGGTAATGAAATAACGGACAACAACCATACAGAAATCACCGGAGCTGAAAAGTCAAAACTGATGCCGACAGACACCGGTATTGTGGTCAATGACTTCCTGATAGAGTACTTCCCGGACATCCTTGACTACAACTTCACTGCGAGCGTCGAAAAGCAATTCGACGAAATAGCCGAAGGTGACAAGCAATGGACCGCCATTCTGAAAACATTCTATAAGAAATTCCATCCTTCAGTAGAAAACACACTTGCCGCGAAAACCGCCCACAAGGCAGGCGAACGGATTCTAGGAACAGACCCCGTCAGCGGAAAACAAGTGTCTGTAAAAATCGGACGTTTCGGCCCAGTAGCACAGATAGGTACTGCCGAAGATGAGGAAAAGCCCCGTTTCGCCCAGGTAAAAAAAGAAATGTCCATCGAGACCATTACGCTGGAAGAAGCGCTGGAGCTGTTCAAACTTCCCCGTACTCTCGGAGAGTATGAAGGCAAGAATGTAGTCGTAGGTGCGGGACGTTTCGGACCTTATATCCAGAACAACGGCTTGTATGCCTCGTTACCCAAGACAATGGACCCGATGACCGTTACGCTGGAAGAAGCTATTGAACTTTTGCAAAAGAAACAAGAAGCAGAAGCCCAGAAACATATCAAGAAGTTTGAGGAAGAACCGGAACTGGAAATCCTGAATGGACGCTATGGCCCTTACATCGCTTATAAAGGCAGCAACTACAAGATTCCTAAAGACATCATCCCTCAAGACCTGAACCTTCAGGCTTGTCTGGAAATTGTGAAACTGCAAAGCGACAAGGATACGGGCAAGTCTAAGCGGACTGCAAAGGCGGTGAAAGCAACGAAAACGACTAAAACAACCGCCAAGGCAACTGCCAAAACAAGCAAGACAAAATAGGACTTAGTCTACACGTATAAAATGGGAGAAAGGAGGCGATAATTTAAACTTCTATTATTTATACCACAAGAATAAAAATTGTACTATAAAAGAATAAGCCCGAAGAAGTATCCCCGGGCTTATTCTTTTATAGTGCGATGTTTACATCCTATCCGGCACCTCAATTCCCAGTAAGCCCATACCTAAGCGTACCACTTTGGCTACATTCTCGGACAATGCAAGGCGGAATACCTTCACTGCTTCGTTCTCCTCACGCAAAATGCTGAAGTCATGGTAGAACTGGTTATATTCCTTCACAAGGTCATACGTATAGTTTGCAATGATGGACGGGCTGTAATCCTCACCTGCCTGCTTCACAATAGCGGCAAAGTCGGCAACCATCTGTATCAATCCCTCTTCCTTCTCACTCAGTTCAATGCCGGCAGGCAACTGAGCAGGGATTTCGATACCGGCCTCTTTTGCCTTGCGGAGAACAGACTGGATACGTGCATAAGTATATTGGATGAACGGTCCCGTATTACCATTAAAGTCGATGGACTCTTTTGGATTGAATGTCATGTTCTTGCGGGCATCCACTTTCAGGATGAAGTACTTCAAGGCACCCAGACCAACGATACGGGCGATATTGTCCGCCTCTTCCTTTGTCAGACCATCCAGCTTACCCAGTTCATTGCTGGTTTCCTTGGCTGTATCAATCATCTCCGCCATCAAGTCGTCAGCATCAACTACTGTACCTTCGCGGCTCTTCATCTTGCCCTCGGGAAGTTCCACCATACCGTAAGAGAAGTGCACCAACCCTTTACCCCATTCGAAGCCCAGTTTGTCGAGCAGGATGGACAATACCTGGAAATGGTAATTCTGTTCGTTGCCTACCACATAAATCATCTTGTCGATGGGATAATCTGCAAAGCGGAGTTTGGCAGTACCTATATCCTGCGTCATGTAGACGGATGTACCGTCCGCACGCAGCAGCAGCTTGTGGTCCAGCCCCTCCCCCGTGAGGTCCGCCCATACAGAGCCATCTTCTTTCCGGTAGAAAAAGCCTTTCTCCAGGCCTTCCATCACCTTCTCCTTACCTTCGAGGTACGTGTTTGATTCGTAATATATCTTATCAAAAGTTACACCCATCATACGGTAAGTCTCGTCGAAGCCTGCATACACCCAGTCGTTCATCTTCTTCCAGAGCGCACGTACTTCCGGGTCATTGGCCTCCCACTTTACCAGCATTTCACGAGCCTCCTTCATCAAAGGAGATTCAGCTTCTGCCTTGGCTTTGGCTTCTTCCTCATTCATGCCTTCGCTTTGGAACTTGGCCATCAGTTCTTTCACTTCCGCTTTATAATGCTTGTCGAAGGAAACATAGTAATCGCCAATCAAGTGGTCTCCCTTCTTGCCGGATGATTCGGGAGTTTCACCATTCCCGTACTTCTGCCATGCCAACATGGACTTGCAGATATGAATTCCACGGTCATTGACAATATTTGTCTTTACTACCTTATTACCGTTGGCAGCCACTATATTAGCCAGCGCATTTCCCAAAAGATTGTTGCGTACATGGCCCAAATGAAGCGGTTTGTTGGTATTGGGAGAAGAATACTCAATCATCACCAATGGAGAGTTGTCAGTAGCAGCCACGATACCGTACTGCTTGTCCGCATGAATGCCATTCAACAATTCTATCCACGCAGAGGAGGCAATGGTCAGATTCAGGAAGCCCTTAATGACATTAAATGCTGCAACCGAAGACTCGTTTGCCTGCAAGTATTCACCGATTTCCTGGGCCGTCTGCTCCGGTCCTTTCTTGGACATACGGAGGAAAGGGAATACAACCAGCGTGAGGTGTCCCTCAAATTCTTTCTTGGTTTTCTGCAACTGCACTTGTGCGGCAGGAACATCCTGTCCGTAAAGCGCTTTCAGTCCGCCGATGACGGACGATACCAGTTTCTGTTCTATATTCATGATTCAAATGTATTTTCCTGCGTGCAAAGATAGCGTAAACCGAAATCAGTACAAAACAAGCAGGCTTGTTTTTATTGACTCACAAGATATTCAACATACAAAGAGGGGACGCTCCTTGTAAAACGTCCCCTCTTTGTATGTTGAGTATACTGTTCTTATTCAGCTGTCAATTCCGCACCTGGTTTGAATTTAACAACTTTCTTTGCAGCAATCTCGATAGGCTTTTTAGTAGAGGGGTTGATACCCATACGCGCTCCTCTTTCCACCACACTGAAAGTTCCAAAACCAACCAATGATACTTTATCACCGGCCTTCATTGCCTTAGTGACTGATGCGATAAATGCATCCAATGCTTTCTTTGAATCAGTCTTTGACAAACCAGACTCCGCTGCCATAGCGCTAATAAGTTCCGCCTTATTCATAATGCTTAAAATTAATTAATATGTTACACAAAAGATATTTTTACTTTTCATCACAAACCTCCACAAAAATAGAGCAATATTTCTGAATATCAAATAAAAACATTAAAAAAATATTGGAAAACAACGAAAAAGAAGGAATAGAATCTGCTTTTTCTGTTATAGAACAGAATTTATTCGTATTTTTGCCGGAGAAAGCAAAAACAGGCAACTGTTTTTGAACTGTAAAATGAATTGAAACAACAGATTATGAATACTATACCTACTGTAACCAAGAACCTTTTAATCATTAATGTGCTGATGTTTCTGGGTAGCATTGTCGCCCAAAGCTACGGCATCGACCTCGCCCAATATCTGGGATTGCATTTTTTCCTTGCCGAAGATTTCAATGCAGCACAATTGATAACATATATGTTCATGCATGCCGGATTCGCGCACATATTTTTCAACATGTTTGCCGTATGGATGTTCGGACGTATTTTAGAGCAGGTATGGGGGCCTAAACGATTTCTGTTCTACTATCTGGCATGCGGTATAGGAGCCGGAATTATTCAGGAGGTGGTACAGTATATTCATTATGAGACAGTGCTTTCCGCCTATGACAGCGTGAATACCGGCATGGCCATCATCCCGATGGAGGAATATCTCAATATGATGACTACCGTGGGAGCTTCGGGAGCAGTATACGCCATTCTGCTGGCATTCGGCATGTTGTTCCCCAACCAGCAAATGTTCATCTTCCCGTTACCGGTTCCCATCAAGGCCAAATATTTTGTTATCGGATATGCCCTGATTGAGCTATATGCCGGATTTGCAAATAACGCAGGAGACAATGTGGCACACTTTGCACATCTGGGCGGTATGGTATTCGGTTTTATCTTGATTATGTATTGGAGAAAAAAGAACAGAGGAAATGGCTACTATTATAACTGATTTGAAAGAAAACTTTCGCAGAGGAAATATCTATATCCAGTTGATTTACATCAATGCAGCGGTATTCATATTCACCACTCTGACTGAAGTCATGCTCCAATTGTTCAATCGGAGTATGATGGGAATATTCGAATGGCTGGAATTACCGGCATCACTTTCACGCTTCATTCTGCAACCGTGGTCACTGCTGACGTACATGTTCATGCATGCAGGATTCATGCACATTCTTTTCAACATGCTGTGGCTTTATTGGTTCGGAGCACTATTCCTGAACTTCTTTTCTGCAAAGCATCTGCGTGGTGTGTACATTTTGGGAGGAATCTGCGGTGGTTTGCTCTATATTGCCGCCTATCATATTTTCCCGTACTTCCACCCCATGATAAATTACTCTTTCATGCTGGGTGCCTCTGCTTCCGTGCTTGCCATCGTAGCTGCCACAGCCTATCGTGAGCCCAACTATCCGATACATCTATTTCTTTTCGGAACCATCCGACTGAAGTATCTGGCGCTTATCGTTATAGGCACCGATTTGCTATTCATTACCTCCAGCAATGCCGGTGGACACATCGCACATTTGGGAGGTGCGCTGGCAGGGTTATGGTTTGCTGCCAGCCTCAGCAAAGGCAGTGACCTGACCTCATGTATAAACAAATGTCTGGATGCTTTAGTTTCCATCGTCAGCTTTAAACCCCGAAAGCCGAAAATGAAAGTACATTACGGTACCAGTAAACAAAAAGATTATGATTACAACGCACGGAAAAAAGCCCAATCCGACGAAATAGACCGCATTCTCGACAAATTAAAGAAATCGGGATACGAAAGCCTTACTACGGAGGAAAAGAAAAGCTTGTTCGACGCAAGTAAACGTTAAACAAATGGAAAACGGAAAGTGGAATATGGAGAATGAGAAAATAGCCGCCACTCTTATTTTCAGTTTTCACCTTTCAATTTTCAATTATTATAATGAAGTATTTAGGTAATTTTGTCGCCCTCCTGATTTTGGCGGTCAATGCCTTGTTTACGGGCTTGCTACTGTTTACCGCCTATAGTCCGCACATACAGCCGGTCACACATCCGGTGCAGTCGTGCCTGGGACTGACATTTCCCGTTTTTCTGATGATAAATATAGGCTTCTTCATCTTTTGGCTGGTCATCCAGCGTTACAAAACCGCATTGCTTCCCTTGATAGGATTACTACTTTGTTATTCACAGACACGCACTTATCTGCCCATCAACTTTCATACAAACAAGTTGCCTGAAACAAGTTTCAAATTACTCTCATACAACATCATGGGATTTGACGGAGCCATCAAGCAGAATGGCAAGAATCCCATACTGACTTATTTAAAAGAAAGTAATGCCGATATCCTCTGCCTCCAAGAATACTCCACGACAGAATCATCCCGGCACCTTTCGCAAAAAGATGTGGAACAGGAACTCAAGGCATATCCATATCACCGCATCAACACGGTGGGCAGGGAAAAAGGGCATACCAACAAGATAGCATGTTATTCCAAATATCCGATTCTCTCGGCACGTGTACTAGATTATTCCAGCGAGTACAACGGTTCGGTACTGTATGAAGTAAAAATAGGAGAGGATACAGTCACCCTCATCAACAATCATTTGGAGTCCAACAAATTGACCAAAGCCGATAAAGCCGTGTACGAAAACATGCTGAAATCCCCTGAAAAAGAAAAGGTGAAAAGCGGTATGCGCCTGCTCATACGTAAATTAGCAGAGGCATCAGCCATCCGCGCACCGCAAGCTGACACGATTGCACACGAAATAACAGCTTCACCACATCCTTGTATCATTGTATGTGGCGATTTCAACGACACCCCCATCTCTTATACTCATCGTACCATCGCCCAAAATCTGGACGATGCATTCACCAAATCAGGACGGGGATTAGGAATTTCTTACAATCAGAACAGATTCTATTTTCGGATAGACAATATATTGACCAGCAAGAACCTGAAAGCCTACAATTGTACAGTAGACCGTTCCATCAAGGATTCAGACCACTATCCGATATGGTGTTATATCACCAAAAAGAATTGAGAATTGAGAATTGAGAATTAATACTTAACATTTAATACTTAGAAAACAATGTTCAAAAAATGTATTCTAATTTTAGCAGCAAGTTGTATGATGTACTCCTGTGCCACCCAGACGGAAAGCAATCCGTTCCTTACCGAGTTTCAAACACCCAATGGAGTGCCTCCATTCGATAAAATCAAGTTGGAGCACTATGAACCCGCATTCCAAAAAGGTATAGAAGAGCAGAATGCCAATATCCAAGCCATCATTGCCAATACGGAAGCTCCCACTTTCGAAAATGTCGTTGTTGCTCTCGACAACAGCTCCCCAACTCTGGACCGTGTAGGCGGTGTATTCTTCAACCTGACGGAGGCCGAAACTACCGATGAACTGACAGCCCTTTCCATGAAACTGGCCCCGACATTGGCCGAACACGAAGACAACATCTCACTCAATCAGGAGCTTTTCAAGAAAATAGATGCTGTCTACAATCAGAAAGATGCTCTCGGTCTGACCCGTGAGCAACAAAGACTGCTGGAAAAGACTTATAAGGGTTTTGTCCGTTCCGGCGCCAATCTTCCGGCCGACAAACAAGCCCGCCTGCGCGAAATCAACAAGCAGCTTTCCACGCTCGGAATCACGTTCAGCAACAACATCCTGAACGAAAACAACGATTTCAAGCTTTATGTAGAAAAAGAAGAAGACCTCGCCGGACTTCCCCAATGGTTCCGCGAAAGCGCCTTGGCCGAAGCGCGTGCCACCGGACAAGAAGGCAAATGGCTGTTCACCCTGCACAATGCAAGCCGCCTGCCCTTCCTGCAATATTCAGCCAACCGCCCGCTGCGCGAGCAGATGTACAAAGCCTACATCAACCGTGGCAACAACAATGACAAGAACGACAACAAGAAAATCATTGCCGACATCGTAAGCCTGAGACTTGAAAAGGCGCAATTGCTGGGATTCGATTGTTACTCCAACTTTGTATTGGACAATACAATGGCAAAGAATTCCGCTACCGTGATGGAGTTCCTCAACAATTTGTGGAGCTATGCACTCCCCAAGGCAAAAGCCGAAGCAGCCGAGCTGCAAAAGCTGATGGACAAGGAAGGCAAAAGAGAGAAACTGGAAGCATGGGACTGGTGGTACTACACCGAGAAACTGCGCAAAGAAAAATACAATCTCGAAGAAGAAGAAATCAAGCCCTACTTCAAGCTGGAAAATGTACGCGAAGGCGCCTTTGCCGTTGCCAACAAGCTCTATGGCATCACACTGACCAAACTCGAGGGCATCCCCGTCTATCATCCCGATGTGGAAGTGTTCGAAGTGAAAGCCGCCGATGGCTCACAACTGGGCATCTTCTATGTAGACTACTTCCCTCGCCCCGGCAAGAGTGGCGGAGCATGGATGAGCAATTACCGTGAGCAACAAGACGGCGTACGCCCATTGGTATGCAACGTATGCAGCTTCACCAAGCCGGTAGGCGACACTCCCTCCCTGCTGACCATCGACGAAGTAGAAACTTTGTTCCATGAGTTTGGCCATGCCCTGCACGGATTGCTGACCCAATGCCAGTATAAAGGTACTTCAGGCACCAATGTCGTACGCGATTTCGTGGAACTCCCCTCCCAAATCAACGAGCACTGGGCCACCGAACCCGAAGTGCTGAAAATGTATGCCAAGCATTACAAGACTGGCGAAGTCATCCCCGACAGCCTGATTGAAAAGATACTGAACCAGAAAACGTTCAATCAGGGTTTCATGACTACCGAGTTGCTGGCCGCCGCCATCCTCGACATGAATCTGCATAACCTGACTGACACCGAAGGTCTTGATGTCGTTGCATACGAAAAAGAAGCAATGGACCAACTGGGGCTGATTCCGGAAATAGCTCCCCGTTATCGTACCACGTACTTTAACCACATCATTGGCGGCTATGCGGCAGGCTACTACAGCTATCTCTGGGCCAATGTTCTAGACAATGATGCCTTCGAAGCCTTCAAAGAACACGGTATCTTCGACAAGCAAACAGCCGACCTTTTCCGCCAAAATGTTCTGGAAAAAGGAGACAGCGAAGACCCGATGACTCTCTATAAAAACTTCAGAGGAACTGAGCCTCAATTAGACCCGATGTTAAAAAATCGCGGTATGAAGTAAGATTTGTGAAAAAAAAGCTATATTTGCAGCCTTGTATGCAACAGAATTTAATTAAAAAGTAATCATAATAAACTAAAAGTAACATGCAAAACAAAGGATTTGTAAGGGTTTTTGCGATATTGCTCACACTGGTGTGTGTGTTCTATCTCTCCTTCTCTTTTGTAACTCGCCATTACACAAGTAAGGCCAAAGAGTTTGCAAAAGGCGATGTGAAAGTAGAGCAGGACTACCTCGATTCTCTGGCTAATGAGAAAGTGTATTTTGGCAATTGGACGCTGAAACAATGTCGTGAGATGGAGATCAGTTTAGGTTTGGACTTGAAGGGCGGTATGAACGTCATCCTTGAAGTATCCGTACCCGATGTCATCAAAGTATTGGCTGACAACAAGACTGACGAAGCATTCAACCAAGCATTGGCCACTGCCGCCAAACAAGCTACCACAAGCCAGGATGACGTGATCACCTTGTTTGTCAGAGAGTATCACAAGCTTGCTCCGGGTGCTCCGCTGTCACAGCTGTTCGCAACCCAACAATTAAAAGACAAGGTAACTCAGAAATCTACCGACGCAGAAGTTGAAAAAGTATTGCGCGAAGAGGTAAAGGCGGCTGTTGAGAATTCCTATAATGTACTCCGTACCCGTATTGACCGTTTCGGTGTAGTTCAGCCTAACATCCAAAGTCTGGAAGACAAGATGGGGCGCATCATGGTGGAACTTCCGGGTATCAAAGAGCCTGAACGTGTAAGAAAATTGTTACAAGGTTCCGCCAATCTGGAATTCTGGGAAACATACACAGCAAAAGATGTTACTCCTTATCTCCAAGCTGCCGACACCAAGTTGCGTGCCATCGTTGCAAGCGAAACTCCGACAGAAGAGGCAGACAGCGCAGCTACCGAAATTCCTGCCGTAGCACAAGCTACCAGCACAGCCGACAGTCTTGCCGCTGCTTTAAAGGGCGAAAACAAAACACAAGCTGTTGACCTTGCGCAGATAAAGAAAGAACACCCGCTGTTCGCCATCCTGCAGGTCAACCCCAGTGGGCAAGGTCCTGTTGTTGCTTATGCCAACTACAAGGATACTGCTGAAATCAACAGATACCTTTCCATGCCGGAAGTTCAGGCCGAAATGCCGAAAGACTTGCGTCTGAAGTGGGGCGTATCTCCTTATGAATACGATCCGAAAGCCCAAACTTTTGAACTTTATGCCATCCGTTCTACAGAACGTAACGGCAAGGCGCCTCTGGAAGGTGATGTAGTGGTTAACGCCAAAGACGAATACGACCATTACGGTAAACCTGCCGTAAGTATGTCTATGAACACAGACGGTGCACGCCGTTGGGCTCAGCTCACCAAGCAGAATATCGGCAAGAGCATCGCTATCGTGTTGGACGGTTATGTTTACTCAGCACCGAACGTAAGCAATGAAATCACGGGCGGTAACTCACAGATTACCGGTCACTTTACTCCGGAACAAGCAAAAGACTTGGCAAACGTGTTAAGATCAGGTAAAATGCCGGCTCCTGCGCACATCGTACAAGAAGATATCGTAGGTCCTTCACTGGGACAAGCTTCCATCAATGCCGGTATCATGTCATTCATCGTAGCATTGATTCTGCTGATGGTTTACATGTGCTCTATGTACGGATTCATTCCGGGTATGGTTGCCAACGGTGCTCTGGTACTGAACTTGTTCTTCACATTGGGTATCCTTTCTTCTTTCCAAGCAGCATTGACGATGTCCGGTATTGCCGGTATGGTGCTGGCACTGGGTATGGCTGTAGATGCCAACGTATTGATTTACGAACGTACCAAAGAAGAACTCCGTGCAGGCAAGGGTGTAAAGAAAGCATTGGCTGACGGTTACTCCAACGCCTTCTCTGCAATCTTCGACTCCAACTTGACGTCTATCATCACCGGTATTATCTTGTTCAACTTCGGTACAGGTCCTATCCGTGGTTTTGCTACTACATTGATTATCGGTATTTTGATTTCGTTCTTTACTGCCGTATTCATGACGCGTCTGTTCTATGACCATTTCATGAGCAAGGACAAACTCCTGAATCTGACATTCTCTTCCAAGATTTCAAAGAACTTGATGGCGAATGTACACTTCGACTTCATGGGCAGAAACAAATTGTGGCTGACCACTACTGGAGTTATCATAGTGATATGTATCGCTTTCCTCGCTACCCGCGGATTGAGCCAGAGTATCGACTTCACTGGTGGACGTAACTTCAAAGTACAGTTTGAAAATAAGGTAGAGCCGGAACAAGTTCGCGAGCTTATCTCCAGCAAGTTCGGCGATGCCAATGTCAGCGTTATCGCTATCGGCACGGACGGCAAGACAGTACGTATCAGTACCAACTACCGTATCGCAGAAGAAGGTAACAACATCGACTCTGAAATCGAAGCATACTTATACGAAACATTGAAACCGTTGCTGACTCAGAACATCACTTTGGAAACCTTCATCGACCGCGAAAACCATACGGGCGGAAGTATTATCAGTTCCCAGAAGGTAGGTCCGAGTATCGCAGACGACATCAAGGTTTCAGCCATCTGGTCTGTTGTACTTGCATTGATTGCCATCGGTATCTATATCTTGATCCGTTTCCGCAATATTGCATACAGTATCGGTTCAGTATCCGCATTGGCTTGTGATACTATCATCATCCTGGGTGCCTACTCCATCTGTTGGGGCTGGATGCCGTTCTCTCTGGAAATCGACCAGACCTTTATCGGTGCCATCCTGACAGCTATCGGTTACTCTATCAACGACAAGGTGGTAATCTTTGACCGTGTACGTGAATTCTTCGGTCTCTATCCGAAGCGTGACAAGTTCCAGTTGTTCAATGACTCATTGAATACAACTTTGGCACGTACCATCAATACTTCACTGAGCACCTTGATTGTGTTGCTGTGCATCTTCATCCTCGGTGGTGATTCCATCCGCAGCTTCGCATTCGCCATGATTCTGGGTGTTGTATTCGGTACACTGTCTTCTCTGTTCGTTGCATCTCCTATCGCATATCTGTTGATGAAAAACAAGAAAGGTACTGAAGCAGCTGTAGAAGTAGCCAAATAAGAATTTAGACAAAAAACTATAAACTAAAAAAGGAGGAAATCCGAAATGGATTTCCTCCTTTTTTGTAGTCTCGCCGGGAATCGAACCCGGATCTAAAGTTTAGGAAACTTCTATTCTATCCGTTGAACTACAAGACCTTTTGCATAGATTCTGCATATTGCAGTAGATTGCGAATGCAAAGATAATGTATTCTGTCGATTTTCCGAAAAAAGTTTTGTTAATCCGATTAACTTTACGAAATTTGTCGGTCAGTGATAGAATACAGTAACCCCCAAAAATTAATCTATAGTAATTCGTAAGTTATGGCAAACGACATGATGGTCAAAGAACTGGAGCAAGTGGTAGTCCGCTTCTCCGGAGACTCCGGCGATGGTATGCAGCTCGCCGGCAACATCTTTTCAACAGTTTCGGCTACCGTGGGCAATGATATCAGTACATTCCCCGACTATCCGGCAGATATCCGCGCCCCGCAAGGCTCACTTACCGGTGTTTCCGGTTTCCAAGTACATATCGGTGCTGAGAAAGTCTATACCCCGGGTGACAAATGCGACGTATTGGTAGCGATGAACGCCGCCGCACTGAAAACCCAATATAAGTTTGCTAAATCCACTGCTTGTATCATTATCGATACAGACGCTTTTCAGAAATCAGACCTGGAAAAAGCAGCTTTCAAGACCGATAATCCGATAGAGGAAATGGGTATTAAGCAGGATGTCATCGCCGCCCCTATCTCGAAAATGGTGAAAGACTGCCTTGCCGACACCGGAATGGACAACAAATCCATGCTGAAATGCCGCAACATGTTTGCAGTAGGTCTGGTATGCTGGCTGTTCAACCGCGACCTAAAGATAGCCGAAGATTTCATCCGCGAGAAATTCGCCAAAAAGCCCGAAATTGCCGAGGCAAACATCAAGGTTATACATGCAGGATATGATTACGGACACAACACCCATGCTTCCGTAGCCCACACATATAAGATTGAAAGTAAAACCACCGTTCCCGGCAGATACATGGATATCACGGGTAACAAAGCTACTGCTTACGGTTTCATCGCCGCAGCTGAAAAGGCTGGTCTGAAGCTGTTCCTCGGCTCCTATCCCATTACTCCGGCAACCGATGTACTGCACGAACTCTCTAAGCACAAGTCTCTGGGCGTGATTACCGTGCAGTGTGAAGACGAAATTTCCGGTTGCGCCACTTCTATCGGCGCCGCTTTTGCAGGCGCGCTGGCTGTGACCTCCACTTCAGGTCCCGGTGTCTGTCTGAAATCGGAAGCCATGAACTTGGCAGTCATTACAGAACTTCCGCTGGTTGTGCTCGACGTGCAACGTGGTGGCCCTTCTACCGGTCTGCCCACCAAGTCAGAGCAGACAGACTTGTTACAAGCATTGTTCGGCCGCAACGGTGAAAGCCCAATGCCCGTCATCGCTGCCTCTTCACCCACAAACTGTTTCGATGCAGCCTACATGGCAAGCAAGATTGCATTGGAACACATGACTCCGGTCGTATTGCTGACCGACGGCTTTGTTGCCAATGGTTCCGGCGCCTGGAAGCTGCCCAAACTGGCAGACTATCCCGCCATCACTCCTCCCTATGTGACTCCCGAAATGAAGGACAACTATACTCCGTACAAACGCAATCCTGAAACGGGTGTCCGCTACTGGGCCATCCCTGGACAAGAAGGCTATATGCACATCCTCGGCGGTCTGGAGAAAGACAGCAATACCGGTGCCATCTCCACCGATCCCGAAAACCATAACTTGATGTGCCACCTACGTGCCGAGAAGGTGGCCAAAATCCCCGTACCTGATGTAGAAGTGCAAGGCTGTGCAGACGATGCCGATTTGCTGATTGTCGGTTTCGGCGGTACATACGGCCACTTGTATTCGGCCATGGAAGAGATGAACAAGGCAGGCAAGAAGGTTGCCCTCGCCCACTTCACTTATCTAAACCCACTCCCCAAGAACACAGAAGCTGTTCTGAAGAAGTACAAGAAGGTGGTAGTTGCCGAACAGAACCTCGGACAATTTGCCGGTTATCTACGTATGAAGATAGACAACTTCACCCCGTACCAGTTCAACGAAGTCAAAGGACAGCCGTTCGTCGTTGCCGAGCTGGTGGCAGCGTTCAATAAATTAATTGACAATTGACTGTTGACTATTGATAATAACCATGCGTAATATGCGGATTATCAATGACCAGCCACCAATTATCAACTATCAATTATCAACTATCAATTTAAAAAGATTATGTACGAATATACAGCAAAAGACTATAAAAAAGGACAACCTCGTTGGTGTCCGGGTTGTGGTGACCACTTCTTTCTGGCCTCACTACACAAAGCAATGGCAGAAATCGGCAAAGCTCCTTGGGAGAATGCCGTCATCTCAGGTATCGGCTGCTCCAGCCGTCTGCCCTATTACATGAATACGTATGCGATGCAGACCATCCACGGACGTGCTGCTGCCATCTCTACAGGTGCCAAGGTTGCCAATCCCAACCTGACGGTATGGCAAATCTCCGGCGACGGTGACGGTCTAGCCATCGGCGGTAATCACTTCATCCACGCCATACGCCGTAACATCGACCTGAACATGATTCTGCTGAACAACCGCATCTACGGTCTGACCAAAGGTCAATATTCTCCGACCTCTCCGCGTGGTTTCGTCAGCAAGTCGTCTCCCTATGGTACGGTAGAAGATCCATTCCACCCGGCAGAGCTTTGTTTCGGTGCCCGTGGCCATTTCTTTGCCCGCGCGGTAGCTACCGATGCTCCGGGGACAGTGGAAATATTGAAGGCAGCCATGGCTCACAAGGGGGCTTCCGTTTGCGAGATTCTGCAAAACTGCGTTATCTTCAATAACGGTACGCATGACTCCGTAGCCAAAAAGGAAGACCGCGCCAAGAATGCCATCTACTTGAAACACGGCGAACCGATGCTCTTCGGCGAGAACAACGAATACGGACTGATGCAGGAAGGCTTTGGTCTAAAAGTCGTGAAACTCGGTGAGAACGGCATTACAGAGAAGGATATCCTCATCCACGATGCCCACTGCATGGACAACACCCTGCAACTAAAGCTTGCCCTAATGGAAGGTCCCGACTTCCCGATTGCACTCGGTGTTATCCGCGATGTGGAAGCTCCTACTTACGACGATGCCGTTCATGAACAAATCGAAGAGGTGTCTGCCAAGAAGAAGTATCACAACTTCGAGGAATTACTGATGACGAATGATACGTGGGAAGTAAAATAAACCACTAAGATTTTTGCATAAGTTGCTTCCACTCATCTGCTGAAATTTCTTATCCAACGGCACATTTCAGATGCAGTGGAAGCAACTCAAAAGTATGGAAGCGCATTTTGCTTCCACACTTTTGAGTTGCAATATTAATAGCTTGCATCATTTCTTATTAATATTATGTTTGCACGAAACAAATAAGGTGCAAACATGATATTAATTTCCTAAAAGTAAGAGTACCTCCCTACCTATCCTTTCTCTCACAAACCGCAGGCTGATGGTTCCTTCGTTCGAGTAGTCCTTCCCAGATAAAGGTCAAAAGCACTCCCACCCTGAAAAGAAAATGCAACCACTGCAACTGCACCAGATTTTATTACAGCGATAGAGCATACCTCCGACGAACAAGGCTACCAATAAGGGTAGACAACAAGACTTCAAGGGAAGAGAGGGAAATTGTGGAATACCTACTGTGGATTTTTTCCACATCTCCACACCACAAACACCCGAACTTCCCTTTTCCCAATTAAAAATAAACGATTGATTATCAACATTATTCATCCTTGAAAGGATAGCTTGCCTTTCGTTTGGCATATCTCTTGCTAAAATATCCGCCGAAAGGACGTAATATTTATAATAAGATAAATCAATTATTTTTCAGTAGTATGAAAATCAGGATGAGAAAACGGTGTGACATTCCACATTCAGCGTCGCACTTCCAAAAAAGTTTGATTATTGCAAGTTGGTTATTAGCATTTCTTTTCACCGGAACAGCCTTCGCACAAGAAAACCGAACCATTAAAGGCATTGTGAGAGATGTAACAGGAGAACCGCTTATCGGTGCCAGCGTCATACAGAAAGGTACCAACAACGGCGTCATTACCGATGTGGACGGCAACTTCACACTGACCGTTCCTGCAGATGCAACACTCTCTATCGCTTACATGGGCTATGCCACCCGGGAGATAAACCTGGCAAAACGAAAAAAGCAAGGCGACCTGAAGATTACACTCAGCGAAGATACCCAGCAACTGAAAGAAGTCGTAGTAACGGCAATGGGCATCAAAAAAGATACGAAACGTGTCGGTTATGCCATCAGTACCATCAGTGCAGACGAATTGGTAAAGGCAGGAGCACCCAATTTTGCCTCTGCCATGTACGGTAAAGCACCGGGAGTCCGCATTACACAAACACAGGGCGGTTCTGCCGGAGCTGTCTCCATCAACGTACGCGGCCTGACCTCTATCACTGGAAATAACCAGCCACTCATCATTCTGGACGGGGTACCCATCCGCAACGGCGGCACGGGCAAAAGCACGGACTTCGCTGAATTTGGCAACGACGGACAAATCCGTTCCAATGGTCTGGTAGACATCAACCCAGAGGACATCGAGAGCCTCAGTATTCTGAAAGGAGCTTCTGCCACAGCTCTCTACGGCTCGGAGGCTGCAAACGGTGCGGTAGTCATCACCAGCAAACGCGCCAAAAGTGGCAAGCTGACGGTGGACTTCAATGCCCAAGTCATGGCAAACTTACCGGCTTATCTGCCGAAAGTACAGACCGTATACGGGCCGGGAACCTACAACACCGCATACAGCGATTATGAGAAACAGACGGGAGGCTTCTATCAGAGAACCCTAAACGGACAAAGCTACAAAAGCCTCCGTTCCACCACCTTGTCCTTCGGCCCGAAATACGACGGTAGCGAGGTACTTTACTGGGACGGGAAGATGCGCCCCTACCAGGCACTGACCGACAACCCGTGGAAAGAGTTGTTTCGCACCGGCTGGACCCAAACTTACAATCTCGCCATCTCACAAGGGACGGAAACCACCAGCAACCGCTTCTCCTACACATTCATGGACGAGATTCCCAATGCCTTGACCGGAAGCTTCACCAAACACAACTTCAAGCTGACCGGTTCGTATCAACTGGCGAAACCGCTGAAACTGGAATACTCCCTTAACTACATCGTACAGAATGTAGAAGACCGCCCGCAAACCTCGCTCAACCTATACAGCGGTTTCGGCAACATGTTCTCCACCTTCCTGGACATTCCCTATCTGAAACAAAGCTACGTCACCAGTCTGGGATACCGTAATACCTTTGTCGGAGGAAACGCCACGCTGACTCCTGAGGAATCATGGGCCTACGACCCCAGTTACGCCACCGGAGTGAACAACATGCTGTGGAATATGTACCATCACCATAGCGACGAGACAGAGAATCGGCTCATCGGTATAATTCGCCCCACCTGGCAGATAACCAACTGGCTGAGTCTGCGCGCCCAGGTTTCAACTGATATCACAGATGTGAAGCAAACACTGAAATATGAAAGCGAACAACCCAATTCCCTATACGACCCCAACGGTAGCTTCCAGTCCATCAACCGCCGTTACGACATTGTCTATGGAGATGTTATGTTGAACTTCAACTATAATATCAACCGCTTCGACATTGCCGCCACCGTAGGCTGGACCGGACGCTACGAAAATATGAACAATATGAGGGTCTCCACCAATGGCGGGCTTGTCACGGAAAACTGGTTCGACCTCAATGCCAGCCGCTACACGCCAAGCAGTACCCTGCAACGTATGGAACTACTGAAAACCGGCTATATGGGTACACTGAGCCTGGGATGGGACAACTATCTATTCCTTGAACTGACCGGACGCCAGGAACGCTCGTCTACCCTAAAAGACCAGAGTTTTTTCTATCCTTCCGCTAATCTGAGTTTCCTCTTCACTCAAGCCTTCCACATGCCGTCATGGTGGAACTATGGAAAACTGCGCCTCTCATACGGTATCGTAGGAAATGCTCCTGAAACCTATACCGCCAATATCGTCTACGAGCAAGGTTCGGACAACGGATTCACCTGGAACACCATTCCCTCTTCATGGGGGAATGCAGATATCCGTCCGGAAAAGAAGTACGAATACGAGATAGGTCTGGAAAGCAAGTTCTTAAACAACCGGTTGGGTATAGATGTATCTTACTACAACAACCGTGTAAAGGACCAGATACTCTCCACGCCGCAACCTTCCACATCAGGCGTAAAGAATGTGTTGATGAATGTGGGCGAGGTAGCCAACCACGGCTGGGATATATCAATCAGTGCCACTCCCATACTGACCAGAGATTTCCGCTGGGACCTGACAGCCAACTATGGTGTATATAAGAACAAAGTAGTGAAACTGGCCGATGGAGTGCCCTATCTGGAAATACTCAACTCCGGAGGCAGTGGAATAAAAATACAAGCTGTGGAAGGCCAGCCAATGGGTGACATCTATGCGCAGGTTCCCCAGGTGAACGAAAACGGTGAGTACCTCGTTTCCGATAAAGGTCTTTACCTCAACCAAACCGAATTGCAGAAAGTCGGCAACATCAATCCGGCAGGCGTAGGAGGTCTATTCAACTCTTTCTCCTACAAGAATGTATTCCTCGATTTCAGTATCGACTTCCGCATCGGAGGAGATGTCATCAACGAAATGAACCAATATGCCACCGCAGTGGGTCTGACACCCGAATCCCTAAAGTACCGCGATACGGAACACGGCGGACTGTCCTATTACTATCCGGGCGACAACAATTCCAGCGGAATTCCGGTACAAGTAGACCCTTCCACGGGTGCCGGCCCCAACGGAGAGATAATCTACCACGACGGCATCATCCTTCCGGGTGTAGTGGCCTCCACTGGCGAAAGAAACACACGTATCATTCCGGCAGGCTATTACTACAACACCACCTATAATTGGGGAACGGAGGCCGAACAGCTGACATACCGCCATTCGGTATTCGACAATTCTTATGTCAAACTGCGTGAATTGACCATCGGCTACCAGTTTCCCGAAAAGATAATTTCCAAACTGGGACTGGGCCGGCTGAGTGTGTCGGTCTTCGGACGTAACCTCTTCTACTTCTACAAAGCACTGAAAAACTACGATGCGGAGTCGTCCGTCGGAACATCCTGGGCCAACCAGGCTACCGTGGGAAGTTCTACCACAGCTACCCGCAGTTTCGGTGTTTCACTTCGTGCAAGTTTCTGACAAAACAACCATCCAAAAAACAACAAAGAGTATGAAAAAGACAAAGATATTATCTCTTGTTTCATTGGGAGCATTCCTCTTGACAACATCAGGCTGTACGGATTATGACTTCGACAGCAAATACGAAGACCCCTCCAAAGTAACCCAAGTCACCATCAGTAATCTGATGGTAGGAGTCTTCCAAAAAGTAAAGGACTATGATGTTTACGAATACAACCGGTTCTTCGGATTCGATTCACAGTTTACGGGCAAGTATGCACAAACCTTCGGCTACTCCAACACTACGGATATGTATACCCCCGGCTATATACCCGCTATTGACGGACAGTGGGACAATGTGTATTCGGCACTGGCCCAGTTCCGTAAGCTGGAATCTCTCTACGAGGAAGAAAGCGCGGCAGAACAAGCCCAGGACGAGGCATTCTATCTTGCCGCCAAAGTACAGTTGTACGATTTCTTTGCCGCCACAGTGGACGTTTTCGGGGATATGCCTTTCTCGGAAGCTTGCACGCTGCCGCTTACCAACGATGTAGGTAAATCGTATGCTCACTATGACAAGGCCGAGAATATATATAAAACCATTCTTGACGAGCTCAAAGAAATTGCTCCGCGGTTCCGCTCCATCCCCACACCGAGGAACTTCAATACACAAGACTTTATCAACAACGGGGACATGGACAAATGGGAACGTTATGCAAACTCCTTGCGCCTACGCCTTGCCCTGCGCGTAGCCGCGCAGGGAGACTTGCAGGCGGAAGGCCGTACCGCCATCAAGGAAATCCTGGAAAATCCGTCGGCCTATCCGTTGATAGAGGAACAAGAAAACAACATTCTCATTGTCAACCAGAAGTCTGGGCAACTGAACTTCACCGCAGGCCACGGACTGGGTGACTGGGTAACCAACCGACTCGCTTCGGGCGCCATCATCGACCGCATGCTGGGCCATGGCAACTATGATATGACCAGCAATGACCCACTGAGCGGCGTTTATGTGAAAGGAGAAGACGACCCGCGCATCCTGCTCAACTTCAATCCCGTGAAGATTACCAACCAAAACACCGGTCAATTGGACGAGCACCGTTATCTGGGCACAGACCTCACCGTGGCGGATGAGCTGACGGAATATTACAACTCGCAGGCACAAGACGAAGTCAATACCAGCAACACCGGTTTCTCACAAATCACGCAGAAAGGTTTCTTTTGGGAAAACGATAAATTCGACATGCTGATAATGGCCTCACCCGAAATCCATTTCCTGAAAGCGGAAGCCTATGAAATGGGGTATGGAGTGGCAAAGAATGAAGCGAAAGCGGAAGAAGAGTTCAAAAAGGCTGTCGGCCAGTCCATCACGCTTTACTACTATTACGATTCGGTAAGTACGGGTGAAAACGCACGCCGGTATGATGCCCCCACTGCCGAAGAAACAGCCTCTTTCGCTGCTGCCAAATGGAACAGCACGGAATATGCAGACAAGCTGGATGCTATCATTACCCAAAAGTGGCTGCATTTCGGTTTCCTGGCCAGTCGCGAGGCATGGAGTGACATCCGACGTACCGGTTATCCGTCCGGCCTGGTCTTCCCCGAAGTGGCCGGTACCATCACAAATGTGCCGAACCGCTGGAGATACCCGAATACGGAAGTCAACTACAATCCCTACTATAAAGAGGTGTCAGCCGAAGACACTTACTACCACAAACTGTTCTGGGCAAAATAAGGACTTTGTTTGCAAACCCATTCTGCCCGGAGAGTGTACTATAACTCACCACGGAATTACACGGATTAACACAGATTATCTTTGGAGTTCTGATAATAAAGAACTTTTAGTTATGTTAATCCGTGTAATTCCGTGGTGAGTATGTATTTGCCTCTCAGTTTCTTTTATTCCGAACTATATCCTTCCTTTTTAGAAATCTTAAGGATTGCCCGATAGGGAGATTGCAGGAAACCACTGTCTTTAATGAACGACGGATAAACATCGCTTCCGCAAAAACTGAACTATAACATAACGGAGTAAATGAAAAAACATTCAAATGACTTGATTGGCGACATCGTGAAAGCCTTCGGCAAATATGCCGACCGGCCGGCATTCGTCATCGAAGACACTGCCTGCACTTATGGAGAGCTGGCAACTTGCGTACAGAAAATATCCTCCCTATTCAAGGACAGAGAAGACAAAATTATCGGCATCGTCGCAGAAAACAGACTGGAAACATACGCATCCATACTATCTGCACTGATTTGCGGAAAGGCATACGTCATCCTCCATCCTTCCTACCCCAAACATAGGAATGACAGAATTGCCGGCTTAGCAGGCATCCGCCTCGTGCTGCATACCGAGAATATCCATGTCTTGAACCTCGACACCCGGAATCTGGAACTGATATGCACCTCCGAAATAGAGCAGGCAGAGAACTCCACCACGTTCCATGCCGCAGAAGACATCCTCCATACGGCAGAAGAGGAAAATGCCTACATTATCTTCACTTCCGGAAGCACGGGCGAACCCAAAGGAGTGCCCATCTCTCGCCGCAACCTGAATGCTTTCTATACCGCCTATCACCGCCTCGGCTGGCAACTGGACGGGAACGACCGGATGCTGCAGATGTTCGAACTCACTTTCGACGTTTCCATCGTATCCTTTCTGTATCCGCTGACGCTGGGTGCTTGCATATACACCGTTTCTCCGGAAGGCGTGAAATACATCAACGTAATTGAAACTCTGGAAAAATACGACCTGACCTTCGCTGCCGTAGCCCCTTCACTGCTCCAGCTGCTACGTCCCTATTTTCCGGAGATACACCTTCCCGCACTGAGATATCTGGTGGTTACTGCCGAGGCATCTGACGCGGAGCTGTTGGGTGCTTTCAGAAAATGCGTCCCCAATGCCTCTTTCATAAACCTATACGGACCGACAGAGGGAACCATCTACTGCACTGCCTATCGGATACCCGTCACCTCCTGCAAGCATCACAACGGCATGGTCGCCATCGGAAAGCCTTTCGAAGGCATCGATGCCCTGATTATGGATGCAGACGGCCGCCCGCTGCCTACCGGAGAAACCGGTGAACTATGGATTAGCGGCAATCAAGTGATGGGCGGCTACTGGAATGCTCCCGAAAAAAACGGAGAATGCCTCGTAGAGACCGCCAATGGAAAAGTATACTACAAAACAGGAGACCTCTGCCAAATGGACGCCGACGGCGACATCATTTATTACGGACGAAAAGACTCACAGATAAAGATACAAGGGTTTCGCATTGAGCTGAGCGAGATTGAACATGTGGCAAAAAACTTTTTCAACGGTGAATGCCGTATAGTCGTCATTCCCAAATACGACAACGACAACCAGTGCGAACTGCATCTCGTCGTAGAGAAGAAACAGCTCGACAAACAGCAGATAGAGGAATATCTGTGTAGCAGGCTTCCCTACTACATGATTCCCAAGCATATGCATTGTCTGGAACAGTTTCCGCTGAACACCAGTAGCAAAACAGACAGAAAGAAAATACAAGAACTAATTTAAACTTGACAATGGATACACAGACTATTTTGAATGAAATGAGCCTCATCTTTCGGGAGGTACTGAAAAGAGAGAACATCGTACTTGACAATGAAACCACCGCCCAGGATGTAGAAGGATGGGATTCACTGACCAACATGCAACTGATAAACAAGATAGAGAAGAAATTCAATGTACGCTTCACCTTCAGAGATATTGTAAAACTCAAAAACGTGGGAGACATCTGCCATGCCATTTTAACCAAAACCAACTAAGAAATGTCATTCATATCCCTGAACTTCGTCGTACTGTTTGCGTGTACTTTCATTCTATACCATACGCTTCCTTCACGATTCAGAAAAGCGACCTTACTGACAGCCAGCTGCCTCTTCATAGGCTTCTACCACCTCGCTTTTCTGATAACGGCCCTCATCCTCACGCTTACCACCTTCTACCTTGGCAAATGGATAGGACAGGCCAAGCGGGAAAGCGGCATGAAGGGAATTTATTTTTCAGGTGTGTGTTTTCTGGTTGTAAGCTGGTTGGCATTCCGGTATGCCGACCGGCTTACAGACTGCCACATTCTCTTTCCACTGGGAATCTCTTTCTATACTTTCCAGGCCATTTCGTACCTGACAGAAATCTACTGGCAAGAAGAAGAACCGGAAAAGAGCCTGCCCGACTTCATGATATACATGCTCTTCTTCATGAAGTTCCTTTCCGGTCCCATAGAAAGAGCAAGTGACATGCTCCCCCAACTGAAGTCCTGCAAAGCTACGGACTATACATCCATGGTCTACGGAATGAGATTGATTGTCGTGGGACTAATAAAGAAACTGATACTGGCTGACTCCATCGCCCCATACATAGACGGTGTCTTCGGGTCGGTATACACAGCCTCGGGCGTGCAATTGCTGATGGCATGCCTCCTATATCCGATAGAGCTGTATGCCGACTTCTCCGGATATACCGACATCGCATTGGGAGGAGCGCGCATGCTGGGATTCAAGCTCAGCCCAAACTTCAACCGGCCGTTCATTGCACAGACCACTGCCGACTTCTGGCGCCGATGGCACATGTCGCTTTCATTCTGGGTACGCGACTATCTGTACCTCCCGTTGTCCTCGAGCCTGCGTGGATGGGGACAATGGGGCGTATTTCTAAGTCTGGCGCTGACCTTTACGGGACTGGGTATCTGGCATGGTGCCGGATGGAACTTCGCTGTCTACGGACTAATTCAAGGTGTCATCATTTTCTACGAGATGAAGACCACAGCATTTCACCGCAGACTGAAAGCCCAATTGGGAAGCCGCTTATATGCCACATTATCCGTCGTAAGGACCTACCTACTTTTTGCTGTATCTCTGATATTCTTCCGGGCAAGTTCCATGGCCGAAGCGTTCCACTACATCAGCCACCTCTCCTTCGGCGTACATTACAGTTGGAAGGAAATGAACATCGGAATGCCGGACCACAACAGCATTGTGGCAGGAAGCGCACTCGTACTGATATTGGTTTACGAATATTTCATGTCCAAGCATGATTTGCTGGAAGCCCTCGGACGACAGCCGACAGCCGTAAGATGGAGTATCTATTATCTGCTCGCCATAATACTTTTCACACTGGGACAGTTCAACTCGGACAGCTTCATATATTTACAATTTTGACAATAAAGACACATGATGAAGAAAAACAGCGAACGGAACGCAGCCATACGTTTCATGAAAAAGCTCTTTATCCTTTTTATCCCTTTTATAGCCCTACTGGCAGTCTATTTCCTGGACGACCCTTTCATGGTCCTGAAGAACTATGAACGATACGACCAAACCCCGGTTGTACTAAACGAAGGGTACGTGGGGTGGCAGATGTATCTGAACAACCGGGATACCATCCCCATCGACTCCTATATCATGGGAAACTCCTGCACTATGGCTTATCAATGCCATGAATGGGAGAAATACCTCCACGGCGGAAGGGCCGTACGGCTATTCGGAAATGCCGAAAGCCTCGCCGCCGTCTGCCTGAAGCTGAGGGCACTGGACAAGGCAGGTGCAACAATCAAGAACCTGCTGCTGATTATCGACAAGGAATCATTGCACAACGACCGCTGCCTGACCGGACATTCCAACATTCTGCCGCCCGCCATATCGGGAATAAGCAACTTCAAGTTTCAGAAGGAATTCTGCCAAGCCTTCTTCTACCCGAACTTTCTCTTCCCCTATCTGGACTACAAGCTGTTCCATACCTATCGCCCTTACATGAAAGGGATTATAAACCCCTATGGCTCCACCCGAAACCCGGTAACCAATGATGTGCTGAATCCCAGAGAGAAAATGATAAAGGAAGAGGGAGATAAGTACTGGGAAAACCGGAAAGGAGAATTCACCAAAGAGAAAATGAAGAATTATAGAGACGGGAAATACCGGGAAGCCCCCCAAGTGCTCAGGGAAAAGCAAATCAGCTTGTTGCAGGAAATAAAGTGGATTTGCCGGAAGCATGATACCGATGTGAAAATCATTATCAGTCCCGACTACCTGCAGGTCAACATAAACCCTGCCGACGTAAAGACGCTAAAGCGCTTCTTCGGAAAACGGAATGTGTTTGATTTCACCGGTATCAACGAATACACGGAAGACATCCACAATTATTATGAACCGGGTCATTATAGGCCCGCACTTGGGAAAAGGCTGATGGAAAAGATATATGAACCTTATATCTTGTCACCGAACGCCAAATCTCCGGCATCTCCCAGCCCGGGAACGATATAGGAATGCTCGTTCATCTCCGGGTCGATTGCTGCACACCACAAGGTCACTTCATCTCCAGGGAACAGCTTTTCCAGATGCTCTACGCCCTGCTGGCTGGCTATGACACAAGCTATCTGCAACTTGGCCGGCATCCCCTTGGTGACGAAGGCCTTCCAGGCCAATTCCATACTTTCTCCCGTGGCAAGCATCGGGTCTACAATCAATAATGTCTTCTTGGACAAATCCGGAGTAGCGATGTATTCGATGTGTACATCCACCGTACGGCATTCCTTATCCTTATAATAACGGTAAGCGGAAACAAAAGCGTTCCCGGCATGGTCGAACATATTCAAGAATCCAGTATGCAAAGGCAATCCGGCACGGAAAACAGTGGCAATCACCACCTCGTCATCGGGTGTGCTGACCGACGCCACCCCCAAGGGAGTCTGTACCTGCTTGACAGAATACGTCAGTTCCTTACTCATTTCATACGCCATTATCTCTCCAATGCGTTCAATATTACGGCGGAAACGCATACGGTCGCCCTGGACTGCTACATCACGAATTTCCGCCACGTATTGGTTCAAGACAGAATTTGTCTCGGCAAAGTTGATAACCTTCATAACTATAAATGTGCTAATGTGCAAATATGCTAATGTGCAAATGTGGTGTACGTAATGCCGCATGGCAATTAGCACATTGGCATATCAGCACATTAGCACATTAAAATCTGCTGCAAAGTAAACGAATTTCACTCAATTTGCAACATTCAGTTAGCAGATATTGTTATGGTTTTATAAAAGATTTCCTATTAGAGAAAAATTTCTCTAATAGAGCTTTTCTTTAAAAAGAAAGTATTACTTTTGTAGGCGAAAAACAAGGGACCTGCTGAAAAGCAGGAAAAAAAGAGCTTTTCTACACCCGTTTTCCCTTGTAAATCAAAGGTAAAAAGAGATTAAAGAAAGAGATTATAAACCAAATACCAACATTTTAAATCATTAAAAGAAATGGCAAATTTAGATTTAAGCAAGTACGGTATCCAAGACGTGAAGGAAATTATCCACAACCCGTCTTACGATGTACTGTTCGCAGAAGAAACCAAACCAGGTTTGGAAGGTTTTGAAAAAGGTCAGGTAACTGAACTGGGTGCTGTAAATGTAATGACAGGTATCTATACCGGTCGTTCTCCTAAAGATAAATTCTTCGTAATGAATGAAGCCAGCAAAGATTCTGTATGGTGGACTTCTGAAGAATACAAAAACGACAACAAACCTTGCTCTGAAGAAGCTTGGGCTGACTTGAAAGCTAAAGCTGTTAAGCAGCTGAGCGGCAAGCGTCTGTTTGTTGTTGATACCTTCTGTGGTGCCAACCCCGCTACTCGTATGAAAGTACGTTTCATCATGGAAGTGGCATGGCAGGCTCACTTCGTAACTAACATGTTCATCCGCCCGACTGCTGAAGAACTGGCTAACTACGGAGAACCCGATTTCGTATCATTCAACGCTTCTAAGGCAAAAGTTGACAACTACAAGGAACTGGGTCTGAACTCTGAAACAGCTACTGTATTCAACTTGAAGACCAACGAACAGGTTATCTTGAACACTTGGTACGGCGGTGAAATGAAGAAGGGTATGTTCTCTATCATGAACTACAAGAACCCGTTGCGTGGTATCGCTTCTATGCACTGCTCTGCCAACACTAATATGGAAGGCACTGACTCTGCTATCTTCTTCGGTCTGTCCGGTACTGGTAAGACTACCTTGTCAACTGACCCGAAACGTCTGTTGATCGGTGACGACGAACACGGATGGGATGACGAAGGTGTATTTAACTACGAAGGTGGTTGCTACGCTAAGGTTATCAACTTGGATAAAGAAAGCGAACCCGATATCTACGCTGCCATCAAGCGTGACGCTCTGTTGGAGAACGTTACAGTTGCTGCTGACGGCAAGATTGACTTCGCTGACAAGAGCGTAACAGAAAACACTCGTGTTTCTTATCCTATCTACCACATCAATAACATTGTTAAACCGGTTTCTAAGGGTCCTCACGCTCACCAGGTAATTTTCTTGTCTGCTGACGCATTCGGTGTATTGCCTCCGGTATCTATCCTGAACCCTGAACAAGCTCAGTACTACTTCTTGTCTGGCTTTACTGCTAAGTTGGCTGGTACAGAACGTGGTATCACTGAACCGACTCCGACATTCTCTGCTTGCTTCGGTGCTGCTTTCTTGAGCTTGCATCCTACTAAATATGCAGAAGAATTGGTTAAGAAGATGAACAAGGTTGGTGCTAAGGCATACTTGGTTAACACTGGTTGGAACGGTAGCGGCAAACGTATCTCTATCAAAGATACTCGTGGTATCATCGACGCTATCCTCGACGGTTCTATCGACAAGGCTCCGACGAAGGTTATTCCTTTCTTCGACTTCGTGGTTCCTACTGAATTGCCTAATGTAGATCCGAAGATTCTTGATCCTCGCGATACTTACGAATGCGCTTGCCAATGGGAAGAAAAAGCAAAAGACCTGGCTGGCCGCTTCATCAAGAACTTCGCTAAGTTCACTGGCAACGAAGCTGGTAAGGCTCTGGTTGCTGCTGGTCCGAAGCTCTAATCTGACAATAAAGTTAGAAACATATGAAAAAGGTATCTCCTCCGGGAGATGCCTTTTTTCTTTTTTAATATCTCTATCTCATTGATAATCCGAAAGTTTTAGTAGTTTTGCAGAAACCATTATTCAAATAAAGCAATATGAAAAGTATCAGATTGATGTTGGCAGGCGCAAGTTTGTTACTGCTCTGCAGTTGCGGTGCCCAGGTCCAGAAAGAGGCCCAAGCTGCCAATGCAAATGAAAGCAAAGAGAATGCGGTGATTGAAACCATCATGTCACGCCGCAGCATCCGCCAGTACAAACCGCAAGCCGTGAATCGCGACACCATGCAGATTATCCTGGATTGCGGTATCAATGCACCCAACGGACAGAACAAGCAATCGTGGGAAGTGCGTGTAGTGGATAACCCGGATTTCATCAACGGCATTACGGAAATCTACAAGAAGGAAAATCCCAAAGCCGCCGAAGACCCGAAATTCAAGAACATGTTTCGCAACGCTTCTACAGTAGTATTTATTGCCAATGACCCGTCTTATGACCTTTCGCAGATTGACTGCGGACTGCTGGGTGAGAATATGATTCTATCAGCCTGGTCCATGGGAATCGGTTCTTGCTGCTTGGGCGGTCCCACGCGCTTCATGACCTCTACTCCGGCTGCTGCCGGATACCTGAAGAAACTGGATATTCCGGAAGGCTATCAGCTACTTTACTGTATCGCTTTCGGCTATCCGGATGAAACGCCCGCTGCCAAACCCCGTAATGCGGCAAAGGTAAAATTCATCGATTGACTTTCGTTTGAATGACGACAATAAACAAGGAGTGCCTCACCTTTCGGCGGGGCACTCCTTTCATATATAACAACTAAAACTCTTCTGTTTATCAGTTCTTGTTTGCGCGTTTACGCTCAAGCTCATCGAGGATAACCTTACGCATACGCATTGATTTAGGAGTAACTTCCACGTATTCGTCTTCCTTGATGTACTCCAGTGCCTCCTCAAGAGAGAACTGTACGGGAGGAATCAGACGTGCCTTATCATCCGAACCACTGGCACGCATATTGGTAAGCTTCTTGGACTTCGTTACATTAATCACCAAGTCGTTGTCATGGGAATGCTCGCCCACTACCTGGCCTGCATAAACCTCTTCCTGCGGGAAAATGAAGAATTTACCGCGGTCTTGCAACTTGTCAATGGCATAGGCAAAAGCCGTACCGGACTCCATGGCAATCATAGAACCGTTGGTACGCCGTTCAATTTCACCCTTATACGGCTGGTATTCCTTAAAACGGTGTGCCATGATAGCCTCGCCGGCAGAAGCGGTCAGCACGTTGGTACGCAGACCGATGATACCGCGCGACGGCATGTCGAACTCAAGATTTACACGTTCGCCGGCACTTTCCATCTTTACCATTTCACCTTTACGACGGGTCACCATATCAATCATCTTGCTGGCATATTCTTCGGGAACATTGATGGTCAGCTCTTCGATAGGTTCGCATTTCACGCCGTCAATCTCCTTGAAGATTACCTGCGGTTGCCCTACCTGCAACTCATACCCTTCACGACGCATGGTCTCAATCAGTACGGAAAGATGAAGCACGCCACGGCCGGAAACAATCCACTTGCCGTCTTCCTCGCTCTTGCGCACACGAAGAGCAAGATTCTTATCCAACTCCTTCATCAAACGGTCGTGGATGTGGCGGGAAGTAACAAACTTACCTTCCTTACCGAAGAACGGAGAGTCGTTGATGGTGAAGAGCATACTCATCGTAGGCTCGTCAATGGCAATGGGCGGCAACGCCTCCGGATTTTCGTAATCGCAGACCGTATCTCCGATTTCAAATCCTTCGATACCTACCAATGCACAGATGTCACCGGAAGACACTTCCTGCACCTTTACACGGCTCATACCTTCGAATGTATGCAGTTCCTTGATTTTTGATTTCACGATACTCCCGTCACGCTTTGCCAAAGACACGTTCATGCCTTCTTTCAATGTGCCACGGTGCACGCGGCCCACAGCAATACGCCCGGTATACGAAGAATAATCCAGCGAAGTAACCAGCATTTGCGGTGTACCTTCCAACTGTTCGGGGGCAGGAATATTCTCCAAGATACAGTCCAGAAGCGGATAAATGTTATCAGTCGGCTGCTGCCAGTCGGTACTCATCCAATTATTCTTGGCAGAACCGTAGATAACGGGGAAATCCAGCTGGTCCTCGGTTGCATTCAAGCTGAACATCAAGTCGAACACCATCTCGTACACTTCTTCGGGACGGCAGTTTGGCTTATCCACCTTATTTACAACAACGATAGGTTTCAGACCAATCTGCAGAGCTTTCTGCAATACAAACCGTGTCTGCGGCATAGGACCTTCGAAAGCATCCACAAGCAGAATGCATCCATCCGCCATATTCAATACACGTTCCACTTCACCTCCGAAGTCACTGTGTCCCGGAGTATCAATAATGTTAATCTTGGTGTCCTTGTAGTTGATAGAAACGTTCTTTGAGAGAATCGTTATACCTCGTTCACGCTCCAGGTCATTGTTATCCAACATTAATTCACCTGTGCTCTGGTTGCTGCGGAAAAGGTTTCCGGCCAAAAGCATCTTGTCAACGAGCGTCGTTTTCCCATGGTCCACATGGGCAATAATTGCAATGTTTCTAATCTTTTGCATATAATACCTATTATTTTCAGGCGACAAAGTTAGTGATTTTGGATTAGATATGCAGTATAGATATGATTTTTTTGCTGAATATCATTGTGATATAAAAGTTTATCCCTATCTTTGCAGCCCCGAAAGGGAATATTTATAATAACTTTTAATTAAACATTATGTATTTAGACGCTGCTAAAAAGCAAGAAATCTTCGGCAAATACGGAAAGTCTAACACTGATACTGGCTCAGCTGAGGCTCAGATAGCTTTGTTTTCCTACCGTATTGCTCGTCTGACTGAGCACCTTAAGCTCAACAGAAAGGATTATAGTACAGAAAGAGCTTTGACTATGTTGGTAGGTAAACGCCGTGCGTTGCTGACTTATCTGAAGGACCGCGACATCACCAGATATCGTGCTATCGTCAAAGAACTCGGCTTGCGTAAGTAATCTACTTGCGGCAAAACCATCAAAAAAGGAAGTTTTCCAAAAGGAAACTTCCTTTTTTGTTTATAATCCGATTTATACCTAATTTTGTATCCATGAAAAGAAAAGTATCAGCAGCAAATCTTTCGATAGCAATCACTTTTCTATTGATACTGCTATCATTCGGCTTTGGTTATCGCAGCTATTCGCAGGCAGAACAACGTGTGGTCTCTGACCTGAACCAGGCACTGCAACGCACAGTATTGCAGAACAAGGGATTATGGTTGAATGCGGACACCATCCAAACCTATGCCAAGTTGCAAGAAGTGATGGGTACTCCCGTTTCCGTAAGCGGTTCCCACAGAGCCTTTACCGAAGCATTGTCCGTCACCGGATTGAAAGATGTCTCCACACTTTCGCTGCATATACTGAAAAAGAATGCTCCCGCCACCGTATTCAATGAAATTCCTGCCGGATGTCTTGCCAGCGACACATTAGTATGGCTCTCCACCACAGCCGATGCATCTGGACTGACGCTTTCTTTCCGAGGATATGCCCGCTGCTCAGCTGCCATGCTGTTCAGTTTATCCAAGCAGACAATTCCGGCAACATTGCTATTGGCCGCCCTCCTCTGGGGAGGATTCACCTTTTTCTATTTCCGTCGGCGCACAAGGACTGATGCTGATACTTGTAACGGGCAACAGCAGGAAAACACCATCACTTTCGGCAACCTTTCGCTTTCCCTCCAGGAAGCCTGCTTCTATAATGAGCGGCAAGAGAAACTGAAGCTCACACCCATGCAATATACACTGATGGAGATGTTCTATCTTTCTTCCTCACACCTACTTTTCAAGTCTGACATCTGCCAATCGCTATGGCCGGGAAAAGACAATGCAGACGAAACGCTTTACACATTGATACGGCGTCTGAAGCCCATTGTCGAGGACAACAGCAACCTCAGAATAACAACAGACCGTGGCCGCGCCTACGGACTGGAAATAAGAACCTAAACATTATAAGAATCATGAAGACTAACAGACTTATTCTATTAGGGCTAATCTGCCTAACTGCCGCAATGCCGGCAACTGCTCAAAGCCGAAGCGAAAAGAAAACACGTATCGAACGTATAGTAAAGGAGGCCATAGCTGCCAGACAATACAAAATCAACGTAGACCGGATGCAACCGATGAGAGGCAGCAGCCGTAGCCTGACCACCAACTATACATTGGAAGTCAGAAATGACTCTGTCTTTTCCTATCTACCTTACTTTGGAGTGGCCTATAACGCTCCCTATGGAGGAGGCAAAAGTCTAAACTTCAACGCCCCCATCACCGGATACACAACCAAGCCTCTCAAAAAAGGCAAAACCCAAATAGACTTCAAGACTCGCAGTGAAGACGACAATTATGAATACAGCCTCACCGTCTTTCCCGACGGTTCTACCAGTATCCATATACAGTCCATGAACAAGCAGTCCATCTCATTTACCGGAGATATGGATACAGAAAAATAGCCATTCCCCGCCCAGAAGAGTAAGAAAAGGCATTGTCAGTCTATTGTCAGGCAAATGTCAGACAACTATCCGCTTTTTGTTTCTTCCATCCCGGCAGAAAGCGGATACCTTCGTGTCCCGAAATCAAACAACAACCGGAACATGAAACAGATAATATGTATTCTTGCCCTGCTCCTAATGAGCGTCACGACAACAAAAGCACAAACCAGCCCGACAACCCCCTCCATCCGAGGTAAAATTCTCACAGAGGAAAAGCAACCGATAGAGTTTGCTAACATCGCCCTCCTTTCCGAAGATTCCACCTTCATACAAGGAACGTGTAGCCGAAGCGACGGTAGTTTTAAACTTCTCCCTCCCGCTCCCGGAAACTATCTACTACAAATTTCTTCCATCGGTTACAAAACCCTTTGCCAGCCTTGCCCCACCGGGAGTACCCACAACTGGATATTGCAAACCGATGCCGTGCTACTTGCGGAAACCGTCATCACCGCCGCCCGTCCCGTTTTCCGACTAAAGGGCGGAAAGTTGGAGACAAGCGTACGGCAAACCCTGCTTGCATCCTTGAATGATGCCAACGACGTATTGAAACATATCCCCGGACTGCGCTCCTCTGATGAGGGGTATACCGTTTTTGGCAAAGGGACACCGGTCATCTATATAGACAACCGCCTTCTGCAAGACAACTCCGAGCTGCAACGCCTCTCTGCCGCCGATATTGAAAAAGTGGAGCTCATCACCAACCCGGGTGCAGAGTACGATGCTACCGTTAAAGCCGTTGTACGCATACGCACCGTACGTAACAAAAGAGACAGTTTTGGCGGTAATTTCCGTGCAGGAATCACCCAACGGAGACGCAGCAGCCATTACGGACAAGTCAATCTGAATTATCAGAAGAAAGGACTGGCCCTACTGGGCATGCTGTACACCAATTATGAAAACAGAAAACGCCACCAGGAGGTTCGCTACCAGATACCGTCCGAAATACAATGGGATGTAAATAACCGGGGTCACTTATATAATAAGGGACTGCTTGCCGGAGGAAAAGCAAGCGCCAGTTACGACTTCACCCCCCAACACAGCCTCGGTGCCTCCTATGAGTTTCATCGTACCCCCGATTATCACAGCAGTGATCATTCGACATATACCGTCCGGGCGAATGAAGAGTTGGCCGATCACACCATACATTCCTCTCAAAACTTGCAGCAAACCAGCCGGCACCAGCTGAATGCCTACTATCAGGGCAGCATAAAGCAACTCTACATAAACTTCAACACCGACCTGGTATACGGCAAAAGTTATAATCACCAGGAGGCTCAAGAAGAAAGCCAGACCGAAGGCAATCGCGACATCAGCTCTTTCAACCACGCCGACAACCGCCTTTATGCCGCCAAGTTGATTCTGACCCATCCCCTTTGGAAAGGTGAACTGAAGACCGGCGCCGATTACACCTTCATCCGGCGAAATGACAATTTCCTGAACCGGCAGCACATACTTCCCGATACAGACAGTCGAATCGACGAAAGCAAGTCCGCCGTCTTTGCCGAATACTCACTGACATTAGGAAAAATCAGCCTTCTTGCAGGACTGCGCTTCGAGCATGCCGTCTCCGACTATTGGGAGCAGGAAGAGTACGTGCCCGGTCAAAGTCGTACTTACAATGACTGGTGCCCCAACCTATCGGTAGACTTTCCTCTCGGCAAAGCCCAAGCCAATCTCAGCTATACAGCCAAAAGCAACCGCCCCAGCTTCTTCCAGCTACGTAGCACACTGAGTTATAACAACCGTTTCATCTACGAAGGCGGAAACCCGCTGCTCACCCCCGAAACCAACCACGACCTGCAGTTCACGGCCCTTTACAAGTGGGTACAATTCGGACTTAACTACCAATACCGCCGCAATGCCATTGCCTTCATGACCAAAGAATACGAGGACAATCCGGATGTTGTCATCTTCACTACCGGAAATTTCAAACGGATGCAGTATCTCACCGCCTCTGCCCATCTGTCACCCACCGTCGGCATCTGGAAACCGGAGCTCGGCATCTACTTCGCCCAACCGTTCTTCAAAGTCACCAATCAAGGCAGTAGCAAGAATATGAACCGCGGCAGCATTTACCTCTTTCTGCAAAACAGTCTCCAGCTTCCGGACGAGTGGACTCTCTCCCTTGATGCCGACTACCAGAGCGAAGGCAACTTCGGCGCCATGCTGCAACGTTCCTATTGGGGCATAGACGCCGGCATCCGCAAAACATTCTTCAACAAAAGGCTGACGCTCGGACTGCAAGTCAATGACCTGTGGAATTCCCGGTATGGCTCCTTCATGCTGTTCGGTCCCCGGCTGACCTATACGAAAAAGGCAAACCCGGACTCGCGCAGCTTCTCCCTGAACCTAAGCTATCGCTTCAATGCGGCAGGCAAAGCGTACAAAGGAAAGCACGTATCGGAACAAGACTTAAAGCGGCTATAAACAGAACTTTGGGGAAGAAAGAGAAACAGAACAGAAGAATATTATACAAATAAGCCGACCACCGGATATATTTCAGCAATATTTTCCCTCAGAATGTTGCATCAAGTAAAAGTTTCTCTTATTTTTGCGGTTTAATAGCTATAAATTATAACCTTTAGACAGAAAATACTATCATTATGGATACCAGCAAAATTGTAGGAGAAAAAATAAAATCACTCCGTGAAAGCCAATCCATCAGTATGGAAGAACTGGCACAGCGTTCGGGACTTGCTATCGAACAGATTGAACGTATAGAAAACAACATCGACCTCCCGTCACTGGCTCCCCTCATCAAGATAGCTCGTGTACTGGGTGTACGTTTGGGAACTTTTCTTGACGACCAGGATGAGAACGGTCCCGTGGTCTGCCGTAAGGACGAATCGCAGAACAGCATCAGTTTCTCCAACAATGCCATCCACAGCCGCAAGCATATGGAGTATCATTCACTCTCCAAATCCAAAGCCGACCGCCACATGGAGCCGTTTATCATTGATGTGGCCGCTACGGACGACAGTGACTTTGTACTCTCCTCACACGAAGGCGAAGAATTCATCATGGTGATGGAAGGGACCATGGAAATCAGTTACGGCAAAAACACCTACCTGCTCGAAGAAGGTGACAGCATCTATTACGATTCCATCGTTCCGCACCACGTACACGCCTATGAAGGGCAGGCAGCCAAGATACTTGCAGTAGTTTACACACCAATTTAAATTAATGGAAAATTGAAAGGTGAAAATGGAAAATGATAAATACTTTCTATTTTCACCTTTCCACTTTCAACTTCCACATCATGTTATACGAACGCACCCTCGGCCAATGGTTGGAACATTGGGCCGAAACAACACCAGACAAAGAATATATCGTTTACTCCGACCGCAACCTGCGTTTCACCTGGAGCCAGTTCAACCGCCGGGTGGACGACATGGCCAAAGGACTTATCGCCATCGGCGTGGAGCGGGGAACACACGTAGGTATCTGGGCAGCCAACGTACCCGACTGGCTGACCCTATTATACGCTTGCGCCAAGATAGGTGCCGTCTACGTAACGGTAAACACCAACTACAAACAGTCCGAGCTGGAATATCTCTGCCAGAACTCCGACATGCATACCCTCTGCATCGTCAATGGCGAAAAGGACAGTGACTTTGTGCAGATGACCTATACCATGCTTCCGGAACTGAAGACCTGCCAACGCGGACACCTGAAAAGCGAACGTTTCCCCTATATGAAAAATGTCATCTACGTGGGGCAGGAGAAGCACCGGGGCATGTACAACACGGCCGAAATACTTCTCTTGGGCAACAATATAGAAGACAGCCGCCTGAATGAGCTCAAAAGTCAGGTCACTTGCCACGATGTAGTGAACATGCAATACACCTCAGGCACTACGGGATTCCCGAAAGGCGTCATGCTTACCCACTACAACATTGCCAACAACGGTTTCCTTACCGGTGAGCACATGAAGTTTACCGCCGACGACAAGCTCTGCGTCTGCGTACCATTGTTCCACTGCTTTGGCGTGGTACTTGCCACCATGAACTGCCTGACACACGGCTGTACGGAAGTAATGGTGGAACGCTTCAACCCGTTGGTAGTGCTCGCCTCCATCCACAAGGAGCGCTGCACGGCACTTTACGGTGTACCCACCATGTTCATTGCCGAACTGAACCATCCGATGTTCGACATGTTCGATATGTCCAGCCTACGTACGGGTATCATGGCAGGTTCCCTCTGCCCGGTAGAGCTGATGAAGCAGGTGGAAGAGAAAATGTACATGAAAGTGACCAGCGTTTACGGGCTGACCGAAGCTGCTCCCGGAATGACCGCCACCCGGATAGACGACCCGTTCGATGTACGTTGCAATACCGTAGGACACGACTTTGAACATACGGAAGTAAAGGTTATCGACCCCGAAACCGGAGAAGAGTGTCCCGTAGGCGTACAAGGCGAAATGTGCAACCGCGGATACAACACCATGAAGGGTTACTACAAAAACCCGGAAGCCACAGCCGAAGTCATTGATGAGAACGGCTTTCTGCACTCGGGAGACCTTGGAATAAAGGACGAAGACGGCAATTACCGCATCACAGGACGCATCAAGGACATGATTATCCGCGGTGGTGAAAATATCTATCCCCGCGAGATAGAAGAGTTCCTCTATCAACTGGAAGGCGTAAAAGACGTGCAGGTAGCCGGCATTCCCTCTAAAAAGTACGGTGAAGCCGTAGGCGCTTTCATCATCCTGCACGAAGGAGTGGATATGCACGAATCGGATGTACGAGACTTCTGCATCGGCAAAATATCACGCTACAAGATACCCAAGTATATCTTCTTCATCAAGGAATTCCCCATGACAGGAAGCGGCAAGATACAGAAATTCAAGCTGAAAGACTTGGGATTGCAACTTTGCAAGGAGCAAGGGATTGAGATTGTGTAATAATAAAGGATAAGGATCAAGGATGGGGTTATGCCTATATTAAAGTCTATGCGACCCCAATAATCCCTTATCCCTAATCCTTTATCCTTAATCCCTAACCCCTTATTTTTCTTCTTTTTCCGGATATTTCATATTCTCCTCTTTCATCTGTTCCAATACCTCATGCAGGTATTTGGCAGACTCCCATTTAGCCATCGGAAGGTCGTGGAGCAGGTAGTTGCCGCAATCTTGCGGAGCGGCACCGGGGACTTCACCTTCATATTCGGCAACAAAGCGGAAGGTGTCCTGCATCAGTGTCAGTATGTCCTGCGGCTTCAAGTCACCTTTCATCAGCAGATAATTACCGGTGAGGCAGCCCATGGGGCCCCAATAGATAATCTTGTCCTGCCACTGCGGGTCGTTGCGCAGGTAGGTGGCGGCAAGGTGTTCGATGGTGTGCAGAGCACCTTGTCCCAAAGCAGGCTCACGATTGGGCTCTTTCATACGGATGTCGAAAGTAGTGACTGTTTCTCCGTTCACTTCATCCTGGCGGGATACGTAAATGCCGCGCAACAAGCGGATGTGGTCGATTGTAAAACTGGGAATCTTCTTCATGAGTTATAAGTTATAAGTTATGAGTTATAAATTGCTGGGAAGGGTGGAGAGGAAGGTCCATATCGTGAGGAATGAACGCTCTGCCATGGTTCCCCAGAAATCGGCATACTGCGAAGCATGGTCCTCTACTCCGGGTGTGTCGCTGATGATGCGGAAGCTGAGAAAAGGAACATTGTACAGATGGCAAGTCTGCGCAATGGCGGCAGACTCCATATCAACGGCAAGACCGCCAGGGAAACGTTGCTTGATGGTATCCAGCTCCATACGGTTGGTGATGAACCGGTCGCCGGTACAGACTAGTCCGCTGTGGATGCGGCTTTCCATTCCGGCTTCGTTCAGCGACAAGGCATGTCTCAACAGAGAGGGACAGCCCTCGTAAGAGGCGGGGAAACCTTGTACCTGTCCGTACTCGTTACCGTCGCCGCACCAGACGTCGTGATACACCAGACGTTGGCTTGCCACTACATCCGTCACCTTCAGGCAAGCATCAATACCACCCGCCACACCGGTGCTGACGATGCAGTCCGGAGAAAAGCGCCGTATCAGTTCCGAAGCTCCTACCGCTGCACTCACCTTACCGATGCCACATTGCGTCAAGATTACATGGTTACCGCCCAATGTACCTTCCACATAGCGGAAACTACCATCGCCCGACGTATTCTTATCCTGCAAGCGCTCCACCAACCGGCGGTGTTCGCTGTCCATTGCACTGATTATCCCTATTGTCATATCTATAATAATTTAAGCTTGCATATTACCATTAAAGCACTTTAATCTTTTTTTGGAAAGGCAAAGGTACAACATTCTGCCGATAACGTGACAATAACAATCTGCATTTATGTATCTTTGCCACAAAAGCGAAGATAGGCTGCACCTCAACAAAACTTTTTCATGCAAGCATGAAAGTTCTGTATTCGGTTTGCACTATCTTTGCCCCACAATTGATTAATTGATAACTCATAACTTATAACTCATGAAGAAGCTTCTTCCCGACCTTATTGCCATCTTGGCATTCGTCCTCCTTTCCTTCGCCTACTTCTTCCCGGCGGATATAGAAAACCGTATTCTCTTTCAGCACGACACGGCTGCAGGAGCAGGGGCAGGACAAGAAGTCAAGGAGTATTACGAACAGACGGGCGAACGCAGCCGTTGGACAAACTCGCTGTTCGGCGGTATGCCCATGTATCAGATAGCCCCTTCGTATGACTCCACCAAGTCACTGCAGTGGGTACAGAAAGCCTACCAACTCTTCCTGCCCGACTATGTGTGCCTCACATTCATGCTGATGCTCGGCTTCTACATCCTGCTGCGCGTCTTCGGCATACCGGTCTGGCTGGCCGGACTGGGCGGTATCATGTGGGCATTCTCGTCCTATTTCTTCATACTGATATCTGCCGGACACATCTGGAAGTTCATCACCCTTGCCTACGTGCCGCCCACCATAGCAGGCATTGTGCTCGCCTATCGTGGGAAACTGCTGTGGGGAGGCATCCTCACCGCCTTGTTCGTGGCCCTGCAAATCACCTCGAACCACGTGCAGATGTCCTATTACTTCTTCTTCGTCATCCTCTTCTTTGTGGGAGCCTACTTCGAGAAAGCATGGCGTACCAAGACATTGCCCCAGTTCTTCAAGGCAAGTGCCGTACTGATTGTAGCAGCCCTCGTCGGCATAGCCGCCAACGTATCCAACCTCTATCACACCTATGCTTACAGCAAAGAAACCATGCGCGGCAAGAGCGAACTGGTGCAGACCGGCGACGCTGCCAAGCAGACCAGTAGCGGGCTGGACCGCGACTACATCACCCAGTGGAGCTACGGCATCGACGAAACACTGACTCTGCTGGTGCCCAACTTCAAAGGCGGAGCATCCGCCGCCCTCAGCCAGAGTGAAACCGCCATGAGCAAGGCAAACCCGATGTACAGCAGTCTGTACGGCTCACTGACACAATATTTCGGTACCCAGCCCATGACGTCGGGTCCCGTCTACGTCGGAGCATTCGTCTTGTTTCTGTTCGTACTGGGATGCTTCATCGTGAAAGGACCGTTGAAGTGGGCATTGACAGGAGCCACCTTCTTCTCCATCGTCTTGTCCTGGGGCAAGAACTTCATGCCGCTGACGGATTTCTTCATCGATTACGTCCCGTTGTACAACAAGTTCCGCGCCGTGTCCTCCATCCTTGTCATAGCAGAGTTCACGATACCTTTGCTGGCTATCTTTGCCCTGAAACGCCTGCTCGAAGAGCCGGAAATCTTAAAACAGGAAAAGAAGCCCCTCGGCATCAGCCTGCTGCTCACTGCAGGCATCGCCCTGCTGCTTGCCGTTGCCCCGGGCAGCATCGGCTCCGGCTACGTGCCCGCCCAAGAGGCACAGATGCTGCAGAATGCCGTCAACCAGCAGATGATACCCGCCAACGAGCTCTCCGGCATCCTTGCCAACTTGGGAGAGATGCGTGCCGAACTCGTCAGCAGCGACGCCCTGCGTAGCTTCATCATCATAGGCATCGGCTGCAGCCTGCTCTGGCTCTATGCAAGCGGCAAGCTGCGCAGCTCGCTGACCATTGCAGGTATCACCATACTCTGCCTGGCAGATATGTGGGGGGTCAACAAGCGCTATCTGAATGATGCCCAGTTCGTGCCCCACTCCATCCGTACGGAAACCTTCACCAAGACAAATACAGACGAGCTGATACTACAAGATACCAGCTTGGACTATCGTGTATTGAACTTTGCCACCAGCACCTTCGATGACAACAACACCTCCTACTGGCACAAAAGCGTCGGCGGTTATCACCCGGCCAAGCTGCGCCGCTACCAGGAAATGATAGAGCATCACATCTCTCCCGAAATGCAGGCGGCCTACAAGGCCATTGCCACCGCCGGAGGTGAGATGGACAGCGTGGATGCCAATAAGTTCCGCGTACTGAACATGCTAAACACCAAATACTTCATCTTCCCTGCAGGACAGCAAAGACAAACCGTTCCCATCCTCAACCCGCACGCCTACGGCAATGCATGGTTTGTAAACAAGGTGCAGTATGTGAACAACGCCAACGAAGAGATTGACGCCCTGGACAGCATCATACCCACAGAGACAGCCGTAGTGGATGCCCGCTTCAAGGATGTACTGAAAGGTACCACGGAAAGTTATAAAGACAGCCTCTCCAGCATCCGCCTGACAAGTTACGCACCTAACCGCCTGACGTACGAAACAAACAATGCCCAAGACGGTATTGCCGTATTCTCCGAAATCTATTATCCGGACGGCTGGCACGTAACCATCGACGGACAGCCTGCCGAACTGGCACGCGCCGACTATATCCTGCGCACAATGTATGTTCCTGCCGGACAGCACACCATCGAAATGCGCTTTGACCCCACCAGCCTGCACGTGACGGAAGGCATCGCCTACGGAGCACTGGCGCTGCTGGTGATAGGTATCATCGTGGCAGTGCTGATAGCCAAAAGGAAGTATGTAAAGGCATAAGAACAAATATCATATCATTCCCCCACAAGCACCCGACGCATTCCGCTATTCATACCCTGATACGGAATGCGTCGAGTGCTTATGTCCGTTCCGTTATCCCCTCATGTTTGTTCTGTCATTCCCTTATGTCTGTTCTGTCAACCCCTATATATTGATGAAAAACCACAGCTGTGAAGCATATTCTTCACAGCTGTGGCACGTCTTCTTCACCGCTGTGGAAAAGGCGTACCACAGCCGTGCGCACATGATAAACCCAAAGGCTTCTCAAGACAAACCACCGTGCAAAACACAACAGAAGCCTATGTAACACACAACGGAAGCCTATGCAAGAGACAAGAAAGCCCGGTCAGATGCGCAAAAAAACCGTTTCTACCCTCCCGGGTAAAAACGGCTCAAGTCAATAATACATGAAAAAACGCTATTTAGAGAGAGTCTCTTCTATAACGGAATGGTTCTCTTCCTTCTTCACTCATCATCAGTTCTCCGAACTGACATCAAAGTTAGGGAAGCATAACAAGAACAACAAATAGAATCTACGAAAAGGCATATCTCATCGACAGAACGGAAAAGAATGAACCCTACAATAGGGAAAAGAATGAAAAAAAAGCTATAAACAGTCGGCAGAACGATATATTTCAGTAACTTTGCTAACGTGAAAACAGGCTGCACCCCAGCATAAAAAAATGAACAGTATGGAAACTACCAGACAAAATAAAATAGCCCGTCTCCTGCAGAAGGAACTGAGTGATATCTTCTTGTTGCAAACCAAGTCCATGCCCGGCATACTGATTTCCGTCAGTGCCGTACGCATCAGCCCCGACATGAGCGTGGCACGCGCTTATCTCAGTATATTCCCCTCGGAGAAAAGCGAAGAAATAGTCAACAACATCAACGGAAATATGAAATCCATACGCTTTGAACTGGGTACCCGCGTACGCCACCAACTACGCATTATCCCCGAACTGAAGTTCTTCGTAGACGACTCACTGGACTATCTGGAACGAATTGATGAACTGCTGAAATAATGTCCCTTCCCTTCTTTATAGCCCGCCGCTACCTCTTCTCCAAGAAGAAACACAATGCCATTAATATCATCTCCGGTATTTCGGTGTGTGGAGTGGCATTGGCTACGTTGGCGTTGGTATGCACCTTGTCCGTGTTCAACGGTTTTCAGGACATGGTGGCAGGCTTTTTCACAGCTTTCGACCCGGAACTGAAAATCACCGTCCGCGAAGGTAAGGTTTTCGACCCGCACGAAGCGTGCATCCGGCAAGTACACGCCCTGTCCGAGATTGACGTGTGGACGGAAACACTGGAAGAGAATGCCATGGTGCAGTACAAGGACCGCCAGGCAATGGCCGTCATCAAGGGAGTGGAGGACAATTTCGAACAGCTTACATCCATCGACAGCTTGCTCTATGGGACGGGAAAGTTCCTACTGAGCGACTCGGTGGTGGACTATGGTTTTCTGGGTGTGGAACTTATATCCGAGTTGGGCACCGGCATTCAGTTCGTGGACCCGTTGCAGGTCTATGCCCCCAAACGGAACGTACGGGTAAACATAGCCAACCCCACTGCGGCTTTCAACCGGGAGTATCTCTTCTCGCCCGGCGCCATCTTTGCCGTCAACCAGCAAAAATACGATTCACGCTACATACTGACGTCACTCGACTTTGCCCGCCGTCTGTTCAATTATGACACGGAAGTTTCTGCCATTGAGATGAAACTGAAACCCGGTTCCAACATCGGCTCCGTACAAAAGAAAATAGCAGGCATTCTCGGCGACCGGTTCATTGTACAGAACCGCTACGAGCAGCAGGCCGATGTTTTCCGCATCATGGAAATAGAGAAACTCATCTCTTATCTCTTCCTCACCTTCATTCTGGGTATCGCATGCTTCAATGTCATCGGTTCGCTGTCCATGCTGATACTGGACAAACGGGAGGACGTGGAGACACTGCGCAACCTGGGTGCCGATGACCGGCTCATAGCGCGCATCTTCTTGTTCGAAGGCAGGATGATTTCTGTGTTCGGCGCCCTCTCCGGCATCGTTTTAGGATTGTTGCTGTGCTTTCTGCAGCAACGTTTCGGGTTGATTTCATTGGGGGGAGGAAACGGAAGTTTTGTAGTAGACGCTTATCCGGTAAGTGTACATGCCACGGATATTATTCTGGTATTCGTAACGGTCATCACTGTAGGCTTCTTGTCCGTATGGTATCCGGTGAGATACCTCAGCAAGCGGCTGCTGAGAAAAAGATAGAAAAACAGTTACTTCTTACGGATAATCGTCAATCCGTCACGCAGGGGGAGAATGACTTTCTCCACACGCGCATCCCGCGCCACCAAATCATTGAAGGCTTTGATACTGATTGTCTGCAGGTCTGTGCGATGGGGTTGTTCTTCCAGCACATGGCCATCCCACAAGGTATTGTCGGCAATGATATATCCACCGCCGGAAAGGCGGGCGAGCACCATTTCATAATACTCTATGTATTTACGCTTATCTCCGTCAATAAAGGCAAGGTCAAAAGTGAGGTCCAGTTGCGGTACCCGCTCCAAGGCATCGCCAATGTAGAACCTGATTTTATCCGCGTAATCGGAATTCTCCAGCCACGGACGGGTGAAGTCCTCCTGCTCGTCGTTGATTTCAAACGTATGCAGCATCCCGCCCTCCGGCAGTCCTTCTGCTATGCAAAGTGCGGAATATCCACTATAAGTCCCTATCTCCAGCACCTGCCGGGGACGAATCATCCGGACAAACATCTTGAGCATACGCCCCTGCAAATGTCCGGAAGCCATGCGGGGATATAGCAACTTGACATGCGTGTCGCGATAGAGCGCTTTCAGGTAATCGCCCTCATCATCAATGTGCTGCAAAATGTATTCGTCAATCGTCACTTTGTTAATGGATTATAGGTTAGGGATAAGGGATTAGGGGTTAGGGATTAGGGGTTAGTTCTGCGCACAATTATTAATTAATCATTAACCGCTAATCCCTTATCCTTAATCCCTTATCCTACAAGTATCTGTTACTGTTGGGCAACACACTATCTTCAGCATGCTTCAAGGCATCTTCTACGACATTGATTTCAAGGAAAGAGGTCTGTGTGCCTTCCTTACCGCTACTCAGGTAGCCCACCATGTCCGTAGGACATAAACGGCCTTCCTTCAACAAGCGGCGCAAGGCTGCAAAGTAATATTCCTGCCCGTTGGCAAGTTCGGGCATATAGATAGCTTCCACACCGTAGGAAAGGGCAAGGTGCCGCATGGTCTTTTCCTTGTAGCAGATGGCCAACACCGGATATTTGCCACGGAAAGCGGCAAGGTTACGGGCAGTACGGCCGCTGTAACTGTCGGTGATGATTGCACGGATTTTCAGTTTGGTGGTAGCCTTTACCGCTTGTTTGGCCAGGAACGCAGTCACGTCGTTGCTGTTCTCGTCCAGCGGAATACGGATATCGTTGTCAGACAGCTTGTCTTTCTCCGCTTGGGCGGCAATCTTGGTCATCGTCTTCACTGCTTCTACCGGATACTTTCCATAGGCGGTTTCACCGCTCAACATCAAGGCATCCGTACGATAATAGATGGCATTGGCAATGTCCGTTACCTCCGCACGGGTGGGACGCGGATTGGAAATCATGGTATGAAGCATCTGTGTGGCAACAATCACCGGCTTCTTGGCAAGAATACACTTGCGGATGAGCACACGCTGGATGCCCGGAATACGTTCCTGCGGAACTTCAATACCGAGGTCACCGCGAGCTATCATCACACCGTCGGCTACTTCCAGGATTTCATCGATATTATCAACACCTTCCTGGTTCTCAATCTTTGCCACAATGCGGATATCGCTGTTATGAGCGTCAAGAATCGCCTTGATGTCGAGTATATCCTGCTTATTGCGCACAAAGGAGTGGGCAATAAAGTCTATGTTCTTCTCAATGGCATAAAGGATATTGGTGCGGTCCTTCTCCGTCAGAGAAGGCAGATTGATGCGGACGCCGGGAACGTTGACGCTCTTGCGGCTGCCCAGAGTAGCCTCATTCTGTACTTCGCAGAGCAGATAGTCGGGGGTCTTCTCTACAACGACCAACTCTAAGTCACCGTCATCAATAAGGATATGGCCGTCCACATTCAAGTCTTTGACGAAATGGGGATAGGATACCGAGATACATTCACGGGTAGTCTCCTGCTCCGGGTTGCCTACCACCTTCACGCGGTCGCCCGCCTTGAAAGGAATGGGCTCAGCCAGAACCGTCGTACGGACCTCCGGTCCTTTCGTATCCATAAGGATAGCGATGCGGTTGGAAACCGAACGCACATTATTAATCAACTTCTCGGCACCTTCACGGCCAAGATGTGCAGTATTCATACGTACAACATTCATACCTGCATCGAACAACTGCTTTATAAAATCAACATCACAGCGCTGGTCAGAAATCGTTGCGACAATCTTCGTTTGCTTCAATAACATAATCTATATACCTATTTTATTTAATAATCTTTTAATGCCTCCATGGCCAGACGGTAGGAGTTCAGCCCGAAACCGAGAATGACACCCTTGCAAGCGCAGGAAATCATGGACACATGACGAAAAGCCTCGCGGGCATGTACATTAGAGATATGCACCTCAATCACTGGAGAAGTGACCGAACGGATAGCATCTTGCAGAGCGATGGACGTGTGAGTGTAAGCACCCGCATTCAAAATGATGCCGTCCACATCAAAACCCACCTGCTGAATCTTGTCTATCAGCTCTCCCTCAATGTTGGACTGGAAATAGTCAATCTGTACATCCGCATATTTCTTACGGAGTTCGGCAAGGTAGTCTTCAAAAGTAACGCTACCGTAAATGGAAGGTTCACGTTTGCCCAAGAGATTTATATTGGGGCCATTAATAATCTGTATCCTCATAACACAATTTTTTATACCTTTGCGGTGCAAAGATAGTGCAAACCGAAAGCAGATGCAAATTTATTTGCAATTTGCTGAAATGCAGTCTATTTTCGCGAAGCAAAGGTAGAAAAAAGAAATGAAATCAGAAGAAAAATCCACAAATAAGGAGAAACAAACGCTGATAATCAGAAAGTACCACCAGTATCTGAAACTGGAAAAAGCACTCTCACCCAATACAGTGGATGCTTACCAAACAGACTTACAGAAGCTGCTGCACTTTCTGGAAGGAGAGGGTATCGCTATCCTTGACACTACCCTGGATGACTTGCAGCATTTTGCCTCCGGACTGCACGACATCGGCATCCATCCCCGCTCGCAGGCACGCATCTTGTCGGGCATCAAGTCATTTTTCCATTTCCTAGTCATAGCCGACTACCTGGAAGGAGACCCCAGCGAACTGTTGGAGGGTCCCAAAATCGGATTCAAGCTTCCAGAAGTATTGACGGTGGAAGAGATAGACCGCATCATCTCCGCCATTGACCTAGGCACAAACGAGGGGCAACGCAACCGGGCCATCCTCGAGACTCTATACAGTTGCGGCCTACGGGTATCGGAACTGTGCAACCTGAAAATCTCCGACTTGTATTTCGACGAAGGCTTCATCAAGGTAGAAGGTAAGGGCAGCAAACAACGCCTTGTACCTATATCGTCCCGTGCCATCAAAGAAATAAGGAACTGGTTCGTAGACCGTAATGGAGGCTGGAAAATCAAGAAAGACTTCGAGGACTATGTATTTCTGGCACGCTGGGGCAAAAACATCTCGCGCATCATGGTATTCCATCTTATCAAAGAACTGGCAGAGAAGGCCGACATCACCAAAAACATCAGCCCACACACCTTCCGCCACTCCTTTGCCACTCACCTGCTTGAAGGAGGCGCCAACCTACGCGCCATACAAAGTATGCTGGGGCACGAATCCATTGCTACAACAGAAATTTACACACACATCGACCGGAACAGATTGCGCAGTGAAATCATAGAACACCATCCCCGCAATATAAAGTATCGCAAAGAACGGGAAATTCATTAAATTATGATAAAATTACTGCGAGGGTTAACAAACTGTAATAGGATTTAATATCTTTGCGTTGTTATGTTCATGCCCAAACAGCACACTAACATGGAATAGACAAATTTCAATTACAAACAATTAATTTATACCTAAAATGACTAAGAAATTGTATCTGCCGTTTTTAATGGCAATGGTTGTTGCATTAATGACATCATGCAGCAAAAAAATGGGTGAATTGTCATCTGATTATTTCACCGTAACTCCTCAAGTTCTGGAGGCTGTAGGTGGTAAAGTTCCCGCTACAATCAACGGAAAATTCCCCGAAAAGTACTTCAACAAGAAGGCTGTGGTAGAAGTGACTCCAGTATTGAAATGGAACGGTGGCGAAGCTAAGGGTCAATCTGCCGTATTCCAAGGCGAAAAAGTGGAAGGTAACGACCAGACTATCTCTTACAAGATGGGCGGCAGCTACACGATGAAAACATCTTTCGACTATGTACCGGAAATGGCAAAATCCGAACTGTATCTGGAATTCAAGGCTACAATCGGTAAAAAGACTGTCACCATCCCTGCTGTAAAAGTAGCTGACGGTGTAATTTCCACTTCTGAGATGCTGGAACAAACATTGGGTAGCGCTAACCCCGCCAACGGTGACGACGCTTTCCAACGTATCATCAAAGAAAAGCATGACGCCAACATCATGTTCTTGATCCAACAAGCCAACGTACGCGCCAGCGAATTAAAGACTGCCAAAGAATTCGGCAAAGAAGTGAAGAACATAAACGAAGCTGCCAACAAGAAGATCAGCAACATCGAAATCTCCGCATACGCTTCTCCTGATGGTGGTGTAGACTTGAATACTACATTGGCTGAAAACCGTCAGGACAACACAGCTAAGATCATCAACAAAGATTTGAAGAAAGCCAAAATCGATGCAGCAGTAGACACCAAGTATACAGCTCAAGACTGGGAAGGTTTCCAGGAACTGGTATCCAAATCAAACATCCAAGACAAAGAATTGATTCTTCGCGTTCTTTCCATGTATCAGGATCCTGAACAAAGAGAACAAGAAATCAAAAACATCTCTTCTGTTTATAAGACTTTGGCCGACGAAATCCTGCCGCAACTGCGTCGTTCACGCCTGACTTTGAACTACGAAATCATCGGTAAGTCTGACGAAGAAATCGCAAGCCTCGCCGACAGCGATGCCAAGCAGTTGAACATCGAAGAATTGCTGTATGCCACTACCTTGACTAAAGATGCTACCAAACAAGAAGCCATCTTCACAAAAGCTACTCAAATCTACCCGAACGATTTCCGTGCTTACAACAACTTAGGTAAACTGGCTTATCAGGCTGGTGATCTTGACAAGGCTGAAAGCTACTTCAAGAAAGCTCTCTCTATCAAGGATGCTCCTGAAGTCAACATGAATCTTGGTCTGATTGCTTTGACCAAGGGTGACAAGACCGCAGCAGAAGGCTACCTGAGCAAGGCTTCCGGTTCTAAGGAGCTGAACGAGGCATTGGGTAATCTGTATGTTGCTCAAGGTCAGTACGACAAGGCTGTTAACTCATTCGGCGATACAAAAACCAACAGTGCAGCTTTGGCACAAATCCTGGCTAAGGACTACAACAAAGCAAAGAGCACATTGGCCGCTATCGAAAAGCCGGACGCTTACACTGACTACCTGATGGCTGTACTTGGCGCAAGAACCAACAATACATCTATGGTAACCAGCAGTCTGAAAAATGCCATTGCAAAAGAACCGGCTTTGGCAAAGAAAGCTGCTTCTGACCTGGAATTCGCCAAATACTTCACTAACACTGACTTTATGAATATCATCAAATAATAAAGGTTAGACTGAAAAGAACGTGCCCGGCATAGAAATATGTCGGGCATTTCTTTTTATTCACACCAAAAAGAAGTATTTTCGCGACGAAGTATCAGAAAAAGAACCGGAATGAAGAAAATCTATCTTGCACACCTTCTGCTTATTATATTGTCTGCCTGCGACAGCAAAAACACGAATTCAGTCCACCTAAGCGGTGAAATCAAAGGGCTGGGGAATGATACCCTTTATATATATGGTACGGACAAGTTCTATAACCGTATGGACACACTGCTTGTCAAGGATGACAAGTTCTCTGTAACCCTCACCACCGACACACTTGCCTCTACATGGTTGCAATTCAGCGACGGTACGGAATATCCGCTTTACCTGGACAAAGGAGACAACATAAAGATAAAAGGTTCTGCCGCCGAGCTTACTTCACTGGAAATCACGGGAAATGTCCCCAATGAAGAACTAACCGCCTTTCAGAAAGAGTTGAAAGGCTTGAGTACTCCCTCGGAGAAAGCATTGGAAGAAAAAGCAGAAGCCTTCATCAACAACCATCCTTCTTCACTGGTAAGTATCTATCTGCTGAAGAAATATTTCGTGCAAAAACCGCAACCGGACTTCGCCTTAATCAAAGAAATGACAGCACACATGACCGGAGGCTTAAAAGACCGTCCGTATGTGGACGAACTGCTTGATCTGATCCAAGAAGAAGAGAAGATATCCATCGGGAAAACTATCCCTTACGTCAACCTGCCCAATGCCAAAGGTACACAAATCAGTCGCACCAGCTTTAAAGACAAATATCTGTTGATACATTTCTGGGCATCTTGGGACCCGCAAAGCATGGAAGCCAACGCTGCCCTGCGCCGGATTTACAAGAAAGAAGAAAAGAACAAACTATTCGCCCTCTGGGGTATTTCCTTGGACATCGACAGAAAGGAATGGGAAGAAGCAATCAAAAGAGATACCCTGAAGTGGGAACAGAGTTGTGATTTCTCCGGATGGAACACAGCGCCCATCAAGCAGCTCGCCATACAAGCATTGCCTGCCAACCTGTTCCTTAGCCCTTCCGGAAAAATTGAAGGGAAGAATATGAGTGAGGAAGACATCAAGAAGAAACTGGAGGAGATAGAGCAAAAGGAAAAAGAGAAGAAAGAGAGTGAAAAAAAACTCAAAAAACAAAACCGACGGTAGCCTATCCTGCCATCACTAACCCCTAATCACTAAAAACGTGCTCATAAAAGTTTTTGGAGCGGCTGTTCAAGGTATTGACGCAACCCTCATCACCATTGAAGTCAACAGTTCCAGAGGCTGTATGTTCCATTTAGTCGGTTTACCGGACTCTGCGGTCAAAGAAAGCCATCAACGTATCATATCTGCTTTGCAAGTCAACGGTTACCGGATGCCTACCAGTAATATCGTCATCAACATGGCACCGGCAGATATCCGCAAGGAAGGTACAGCTTACGATTTACCTTTAGCCATCGGCATACTTGCCGCCAGCGAAGTTATCCAGTCCGATAAGCTGGAACGCTATCTGTTGATGGGTGAACTAAGCCTTGATGGTAGTCTGCAACCTATCAAAGGAGCACTCCCCATTGCCATTAAGGCCAGAGAGCTGGGGTTTGAGGGTATGATAGTTCCTTGCTCGAACGCACATGAGGCCGCTGTAGTGAACAACCTAAAAGTCTACGGCGTGGAGAATATCAAAGATGTCATTGAGTTCTTCAACGAAAAACCAAAATTATCCCCGACACAAGTCAATACCCGCGAAGAGTTTTACTCCCAACAAAGCTCTTTTGAACTGGACTTTGCAGAAGTGAAAGGGCAGGAAAATGTAAAGCGAGCGCTGGAAGTAGCCGCCGCAGGCAGCCACAATATTCTTCTCATTGGGGCCCCGGGTAGCGGAAAGTCTATGCTGGCAAAACGTCTTCCCTCCATACTTCCTCCTTTATCATTGGGAGAAAGCCTGGAAACGACCAAGATTCATTCTGTTGCCGGAAAACTCGGTAAAGGTGGCGGACTTATCTCAAAACGGCCATTCCGTGATCCGCACAATTCCATTTCCACAGTAGCCATGACTGGTGGAGGCAGTTTCCCCCAACCCGGTGAAATCAGTCTGGCTCATAATGGAATCCTATACCTCGACGAATTGCCTGAGTATAACCGCAGCGTTTTGGAGGTTCTCCGCCAACCGCTGGAAGATAGAAAAATTACTGTATCACGCATTCGATGCAATGTGGAATATCCTGCCAGTTTTATGCTGGTAGCCTCCATGAACCCATGCCCATGCGGATACTACAACCACCCGACCAAAGGCTGCGTTTGCAGTCCCGGGCAAGTACAGAAGTATCTAAATCGCATATCCGGACCTTTACTCGACCGCATAGACCTGCAAATCGAAGTTACCCCACTTCCTTTTGAAAAGATGGCAGACACTCGCCCGGGTGAGTCGAGCGCAACAATACGAGAGCGTGTGATACATGCCCGACAAATTCAGGAAACAAGGTATGCAGACATTCCCGGTGTATATTGCAATGCCCAGATGAACAGTAAACTGCTTGCCTGCTACGCCCGTCCGGATGACAAAGGACTTGCCATGCTCAAAACTGCCATGAACCGGCTGAACCTTTCGGCCCGCGCCTACGACCGCATATTGAAAGTATCACGCACCATCGCCGACCTGGAAGACTGCGAATCAATACAGCCGGCACACTTGGCGGAAGCTATCGGATATAGGAATCTGGATAGGGAGGACTGGGCAGGATGAAAAAGGGATTAGGGATTAGCGGTGAGCGATTAACAGTCAGCCCCTTTAATCTCTAATCCCTAATCTCTAACCCTTATTTCTCTATCCGAATGCGCGCATCCACCGCTATCACCTGCTTTTCAGTCGCCAACAATGGATTGATATCCATCTCCTTGATTTCCGTTGCAAAGCGCAGCAAGGTGGAAAGCCGTACAATAATTTCGGCAAATTTATCTTCATTCACACCCTTCTGCCCGCGCGTACCTTTGATAATCTTATAGGCACGCAACGAGTGAATCATGGAGTAAGCCTCCTCATAGGACAACGGTGCAAGACCGGAAGATATATCCTTCAGCACCTCCACAAAAATACCGCCCAGGCCGCAGAGTACCACATGTCCGAACTTCTCTTCATATTTGGCACCGATAAACAATTCCGTCCCTTTCAGCATCGGCTGCACCATAATAGCACTGGCTTCGGGAATCTGCATCATACGGTCGAATTCCAATGCCAAATGCTGTTCACTTTTGATATTGAGCACAACACCGCCTACATCCGACTTATGCACCGGCCCCACCACCTTTGCCACCACCGGGAATCCCGTGCGGCGTGCAAAGGCAAGCACTTCTTCCTTGTTGTCCGAAACAAACTCCTCCACAATAGGAATACCTGCAGAGCTGAGCAATGCCTGCACATAGTGCGGTGCGATATAACCGTCCGCAGGAATGGAATCTATAATCCGGCGGATACGGGGAACATCCACTCCAAAGAGCTCGATTTCATTATTGGCAGGCCTCGGGGCATTCATTATCCGAGAAAGTGCCGTGCCCAAAGTCACTTCATCGGCAAAGTTCACATGGCCTTTTGCCAGAAAAGCGGCAACCTCGGCTCCCGCCGTATTGATGGAAGGAAGAATCGGAAAAATCGGCTTCTTGCAATGCAGCATCTTCTCGTGCAGCACATCATACATTTCAAACATGGTCACCAGCCCCGGAGTGCCGAAAATAGCCATTACAGCATCAATATTGTCAAACTTCTCCTCACAATACTCCAGACAGAGGCGCAGATGTTCCGGCGTACCCGTAGCCAGAATATCAATGGGATTCCCCACAGCCGCACCGGGGAAAAGCTTACCCTTAAGTTCCTCCGCCACCGGTCCTTCCAGTTTCGGAACATTCAGTCCACCCTTACTCAATGCATCGGTCAGCATCACTCCCGGACCGCCGGCATGAGTAATGATGGCGAAGTTTTTCCCTTTCAGTTCCGGCAGTGTAAAGATACAACCTACGGTTGTCAGCTCCTCGCGCGAATAGCAACGCACAATACCCGCCTTACGGAACAAGGCCTCTACCGCCGAATCGCTACTGGCAATGGCCCCCGTATGCGAACTCGCCGCCCGGCTGCCGCTTTCGCTACTGCCCGCCTTGATGGCCGCAATCTTGCAGCCCTTCTTGATGAGCGAGGATGCATGAAACAGCAGACGGTCGGGGTCACCGATACTCTCTATATAAAGAAGTTTTATTCTGGAATCCGCTTCCGGATTGAAGTGTTCGTCCATGTATTGCAACACATCCTCCACGCCGATTTGCTTGGCATTGCCCACAGACCATACAGAGTTGAATTGCAATCCCTTGGTCACGGCGCTCTCCAATATGAACACCGCTGTGGCACCGGAGCTGGAAATCAGGTCCACCCCTTGCGGATGCAGTTGCGGGATGGGCTGGCTGAATACACTGTGATGCCACGAGTTCATAAAACCGATACAGTTGGGGCCTATCAGAGAGGCTCCATACCGGTTCACCGTTTCCAGTATGCGATCTTCCAGCACAGCACCCTCATGGGTCTCCTCACCAAAACCGGCAGAAAGGATAATGAACGCCTTCACCTGCTTCTCCGCAGCAAGCATCTCCACCGCATCGGGACAAAGCGCGGCAGGTATGGCAAGGATGGCTAGGTCCGTATCGGGAATGTCCTTCACATCCGCAAAGGCAGCAACACCCTGCACTTCAGTCTCTTTCGGATTCACGGCACGAAGCTCACCGGTATATCCGCCGCTAAGCAGATTTTTCAGGATAGCCCCTCCGGGTTTGTGTACATTGTTGGATGCCCCCACTACCACAATACTGGCCGGGTGAAGTAATTGGCTTGTTATCATAGTCTGTTTTACATTAAGTTAATGATTCATGCACAAATATACATTTTCCATACATAAAAGCAATCGGTAAAAGAGAAAATAAGCTTAATCCCTTTGCAAAATATAAATAAGTTTACGGAAGTATATATATTTGTGCCATCAATAACAATACGCAGAAAACTACCCTATATGGAAAGCCGTGTCAAAGAGATAGATTATCTGAAATGCATCTTCATCACCCTGATGATTATCTTCCACCTTGTATATATAGGCGACAAGTATCCGTATGCGAAACAAATCGTCTATACGTTCCACATGTCCGCTTTCCTGATTATTTCGGGCTATCTGGCCAATAACCGGAAGGATGCCCGAAGCTTTCTCCGCAAGTTTCTATGGATTTTCATTCCGTATGCCTGCATGGAGGCGGCCTATACGGTGATGTCTCATTTCCTGCCCGTACGCGAAAGTGTAGATGCCATTACTCCTACCGTATTGCTCGACAAGATATTCCTCCATCCGATGGGACCTTACTGGTATCTGCATACACTGATTCTGTGCAGCCTCATCTATTATATCACATTCCGCTATGTACGGCTGTCGGTTGTCTCCCGGCTGGTTGTGACCGGTGTCTGCCTGTTTGCCCTTTCCCATTGGGGAGGATTGATGAACTTCTCCAATGCCCTCTATTTCCTTATCGGCATGACAGTGAGCCAAAGCGGGCTTCGTTTTACACAAGTCTTTCGCGCCACAACCTTCGCCATTGTTCCATTCGTAATACTATGCTGTTTTCCCGCCAATCTGGATAGGGGTACTCTGGCAGGAGTCGCCATCACCTGGCTTTCCATCAGCCTGCTGTTGGCAGCCTACGGCTATCTGCCGGTACAAGCCAAACGGCTTTCCTTCTTTATAGGGCGCAATACGCTGGTCATACTCCTTTTCTCACCCATTTTCACCATTCTGTCCAAGGCGTTTCTGCCCGTGTTCGCCTTCGACCCTACGGGGATGCTGTTCCTTGTCACTGCCACCGCCTTCACTCTTAGCGGCTGCATGGGTATGGCGTGGGCTATGGACAAAATGCACGTTTCCAGATTCTTCTTCGGGAAGAGGACTATATTGTGTTGAGACGGTTCACGTCTCCGCCCACAAAGGGAAGTTTCACCACAAACTCCTTTTCGTCCTTAAGAATCTCCACCAGCGTGCCGTATAGGGCATACTGCCGTTGCAGGTTCTTCAATCCCGCTCCATTACTGGCCACATAGTTGCGCAACTGAAGATTGTTGCGTACCGTAATCCCTTCGTTTCCTATGGATATATGGACTATCAGCGGCGACTTCTTTGTACTGATATTATGCTTCAAGGCATTCTCCACAAGCATCTGTATGCTGGCAGGAATGACGAGACAATGATGATTCCGCAAATCATCTTCTATCTCCACATGCAGCGCATCGCCAAAGCGGATATGCTCCAGGTATAAATACGACTCTACGAACGACAGTTCTTCCTGCACGGTCACCGTAGCTCTGCCATGCGTAGTGAGCAGATAACGGTACACCGTAGACAGCTTCTTGGCAAACCGGTTCGTCTTTTCGGTATCCTGATAAGCAAGGGAGGCAAGGACATTCAGACTATTGAATAAGAAATGGGGATTAATCTGGTTTTTCAGCACCTCGAACTGATACAGCGCCTTCTCCTTCTCGATGACAGCCATCTGCTTCTCCATCTCCGAACGTTGCAGGCTATAGAAGAATATCTCTATCTGCAGAACGATAATCCAGTTCCACGGCACTACCGGCAGGGAGTTTCTCAGGATATGCCAGAAATTTCCATGCCCGCCCATCAGCAGGAAGTTCAAGATGTACGTCAACAGAACAGCCTGTGCAGTGGTCAACACGATATCCACCAGAATCCTCACCGCATTGTTGCGCTGTTTCAGTCTTTTATATATCAAGTTGATAACCCCAAAGTCGATGAACCCCAGCCCTATGCACAAAGGAAGATTCAGAAAGAACTGCACCATGATATTCGCATACCACGGCTTACCGCTGATGACGTTATAAACGCACCCTATGACAAGCAACGAGACGGAAACCGTCAGTATAAAAAGGAATATGTATCTCTTATGCCTCATAACTTATAACTCATACCACTCCGTCCACCCATTTCAAGAAATCGGCCACGCGACTGCGGCTCACCAATACCTCGTGCGGGCACTCCGGCTCGAAGTAAAGCTTCAAGCGACTGCCGAAGTACCTGGAACTCTTCCGGATGGACCTAATGTTGGATATGCAGCTCCTTGAAACCCTAAAGAAAACATCCCTATCCAGCATTCCCTCCAACTGGTCCAGCGAGTAGCTGATGATATACCGTTTCCCGGAGAAGAGGTGCAGATAAGTCAGCTTGTCCTCACTATAAAAGAAAGCGACATCCGGAGTTTCTACGTAGCGGAAGGTATCGCCCACCTGCACCAGAAAACGGTTTTTCTTGTTGGCTGCCAAGTAGCCGAGTTCCAGTTGCCGATATTCGGGAGCCGCAGAACGGAGGGCACTGTTGCGCTCGAACTTGCACAAGGCTGCTTCTAGGTCGCTTTCTTCAATGGGTTTCAGCAGATAGTCGATGCTGTTTACCTTGAAAGCCTTGATGGCATATTCGTCGTAGGCGGTGGTGAAGATAACGGGCAAATCGACGGGACACTGCTCGAATATCTCAAAGCTCAACCCGTCGGACAAGCGGATATCTACAATCATCAAGTCCAGGCTGCCCTGACGCAAGAGCAGTACAGCCTGCTCCACGCTCTCTGCCCAGCCCGCCAACTGCCAGGAAGGGCGCAGCCGTTGCATCATACGCTTCAGCTCTTCGTAGGCGAAGCGCTCATCTTCTACTAATAAATACTTTACCATAAAACGTGTCTGTTATTGCGACAAAGATACTATTTTACCTCTTGTCTTTACTAAAATGGCATTTGTCATTTCAGCGTATACCTGAATCCCACCGTCAGGCGCAGAGTCGGTCTGAAGCAAGGCTCGTCCTCATCGTTCTTGAAGTTATTGAGAAAACCTTTCAAACTACGGTCCGACATACTTATTCCGCGTATCCAGTTACCGCCCACTCCCAGATAAACAGCCGTCTTCCTACTCAACTGGTACGAAGGACTGATGTATGACCTCAGCATGACGGTAGAATAGATTTTCGATTTCCCGTCGACTTCCATCACGGCAGACATGCCGTCCATATCGAGGGCGGTCAGTTCCAGCTTCAGCTTCTTGTTCAGCCAGGTGGCGACGGACACTTTCATGCCGCTGGACATATCCACTTTCAGCTCATACCTGCCGGCATTCCTCCAACTGAAGTACATCATGGGCAGTATCATCGGGATACCGTAAGAGTTCGTCAACCCCGCACCGATGCCCAAGTCGAGGTTCTTCCGCAGTTTATAGACAAAGATGATTGCTCCATTAGCCAGTAGGGTCTTCATGGAAACCCCATCCAACGGGGCATAGACACCGCCGCCCACAGAGGCTATGATACTCCACTTGTCGGACAGGGGACGGATGTGGGAGATATTCAGACTGGCATTCAGCAGATTGTCCGGATTCAACTCCCGCGCCTGCCCCTTATTATGGAATACGCCATAGGCAGCATTGACGGTTGCCGACCACGCCACCAGCCTGCCCTTGTCGTCATGCCTGACGGAAAGCGGCAGGTTATACCTTCCCGATACCATCATCAAGCTGCCCGAACCATACTCGTTGCCGAGGTCATCCTTCAACGAACTTTCGGGCAGATAGTCGTAACTGATATAGCCTTGCCCCCGGCAGCAGAACGGCCACGCCGCAAGCCACAACACCAATAGAATCACAGAGTTTGTCTTCATGGGAATATGCAAATGTTTTCTGCAAATATAGTCCTGCGGCAAGTAAGCGGGAAGCATTTACGGACGGGGTGCGGAATGGGGAGGACGAAATGCGGAAACCGGAAGGCGGAATGATTCCATGTTTTACGTTACGCATTTCACGTTACGTAAAATACATAATATTTTCGGGATAAAACAAATATCAGGTGAAGCACCCATCAATCTCCAAACTAATTGTACCTTTGCGGAACTTTAAACAAAAAAATGATGAAAGAAGAAACTTTCGATTATTCCAAAGTTCCCCATAACTTCGGCTTATGCGCTACTGACACATGCCCTTATACTGACACCTGCCTGCGCCGGATTGCATATACGTATGCACCCTCAAACAACATCTTCCTATATGTACTGAATCCGAAAGCAATAGAGTCCACAGCGGGAAAATGCAAATATTATTGCTCGAATAAGAAAGTGCGCTATGCCAAAGGCTTTATCCATACGGCAGAAGCCATCTCTGTCGGCCAGTCCGGCACGTTCCGCTACCGGCTCATCGGCTTATGGGGTATCCGAAGATATTATCAGAAGCGGAAAGGGGAAACTTTGCTCTCACCAACCGAGCAGCAACAAGTCATTGCAATTGCCCGTAACTTAGGACTCCAACGGGCGGAGTACTTCGACGCTTATGTAGAAGAGTACGACTTCACATGACGGCTCCGGTCACCTCACATGATAACTCCGGTTACCCCAAACGGTAACTTCATTTACACTACGAGGTAAAAGGCTTTACACTATGGTGTAACGACCGTTACAATATGGAGTAACGGCCGTTACACCCTATGGTAAACTGCTTTACATTAGAAGGTAAACAAGCAGTAAATACAATACGCTGATTTAAAGGGAAGTATTCAGTATAAGATTATGGCAGTATTTCACCTTCCGCTGTCACCTTTACGTAGATTTCCCTTTCCCCTTGCTCCATCTCTACCAAAAAGTAACTGCCATCGGGAGTCTCAATAAAGTCGGCATCATCAATGACATAACCGGGATGGGCAGCCGTAACGGCGTTCTTCACTACATCCTCCAGATGTCTCTTACTGATATCCCAGATAGTATAGGCCCATGCACCCTCAGCGGTGAACATCACATCCTTGCTGATACTTCCGTGCACGATTTCGACTTCCGTCATACCGTTCTTTTCTTTTTCAATATCCACAATGCGGGCATTGGGATATTTCTCTGCTATAAAATCTTTGATGGCAGCGGAAATATCAGAAGGGAGATAATCTTCGGGAGAACCGCCGTTGTGCGCATCGGCCACTTCCTTCACCAGAATGCCGTCCTCCGAATAATAGAGGTCCATTTCCTGATTACCTTTCTCCACTTCGATGATGTAGACAACAGCCATTTCCTTACGTTCCAGCTTGTCTACATCTTCCACCTTCCATACATTATAATAGGTACTACTCTCGTAAGAGCTTCTCACCGGAGCGGGAAGGTCTGCATAACGGAGGTCGGTTTCGGTCATCTGCCATACACCGTCTTTGGTGAACCAGGCCTCCTTTTCGAAATTGTCCTCATGGAAATCAGCCACATAATATGCACCTTTTGTTTCCCATTCTATACGCTGGGCATTGGGATGCTCCTTGGCCAACGCATTACTCAGTTCCGCGGGCACGGAGATTCCGTCGTTGTCGTCATCATCACAGCTTTGCAAGGCAAAGGCAAACACGCCTAACGCCAATAATAAGAAGTACTTTTCCAGTTTCATAGTCATTTCGTTTTTTTACATTATCAATACCAAGTTTGTTCATTTTGTATGGCAAAGATGAAGCCTAAATCTGGAAAGAATCTGGAAGAATACTCATATTTTGCAGAAAACAGCTATCTTTGTGCCACTAAAAGCGTTCATAACAAAAGAGATACATAATAACACAATGGAAAAGAAATTCAAACGTACCACCGTGACCTCGGCATTGCCGTATGCCAACGGCCCGGTTCATATCGGACACCTGGCAGGCGTTTATGTTCCTGCCGACATTTATGTCCGCTACCTGCGACTGAAAAAGGAAGATGTAATCTTCATCGGCGGCTCCGACGAACACGGAGTGCCCATCACCATCCGCGCCAAGAAGGAAGGCATCACCCCGCAAGACGTGGTGGACCGCTATCATACGCTTATAAAGAAGTCTTTCGAAGAGTTCGGCGTTTCCTTCGACGTGTACAGCCGTACTACTTCAAAGACGCATCACGACACGGCTTCCGACTTCTTCCGCAAGCTGTACGATAAGGGAGAATTCATCGAAAAGACCAGCATGCAGTATTACGACGAAGAAGCCAAGACCTTCCTTGCCGACCGCTACATCACCGGCGAGTGCCCCCACTGCCATGCCGAAGGCGCTTACGGTGACCAATGCGAGAAGTGCGGCACCAGCCTCAGCCCCACGGACCTGATTAATCCGAAGAGTGCCATCAGTGGCAGCCAGCCCGTAATGCGCGAGACAAAGCACTGGTATCTGCCGCTGGACAAGCACGAGGAATGGCTTCGCCAATGGATTCTGGAAGACCATAAGGAGTGGCGTCCCAATGTTTATGGCCAATGCAAGAGCTGGCTCGACATGGGCTTGCAGCCGCGTGCCGTGAGCCGCGACCTGGATTGGGGTATTCCCGTTCCCGTAGAGGGCGCCGAGGGCAAAGTGCTCTATGTATGGTTCGACGCCCCTATCGGCTACATCAGCAACACCAAAGAGTTGCTGCCCGACACATGGGAGAAATGGTGGAAAGACCCCGAAACGCGTCTGGTACACTTCATCGGAAAAGACAATATCGTGTTCCACTGCATCGTGTTCCCCGCCATGCTGAAGGCAGAGGGTAGCTACATCCTGCCGGACAACGTGCCGAGCAACGAGTTCCTGAACCTGGAGGGCGACAAGATTTCCACTTCACGCAACTGGGCAGTATGGCTGCACGAGTATCTCGTTGACTTCCCCGGCAAGCAGGATGTGCTGCGCTACGTGCTGACAGCCAACGCACCGGAGACAAAAGACAACGACTTCACCTGGAAGGACTTTCAGGCACGCAATAACAACGAACTGGTTGCCGTTTATGGCAACTTCGTGAACCGCGCCCTGCAACTCACCAAGAAGTACTTCGACAGCGTAGTACCCGCCGCAGGCGAACTGAACGACTACGACCGCGAGACGCTGAAAGAATTTGCCGACGTCAAGGCAGAAGTGGAGAAGTTACTGGACGTATTCAAGTTCCGCGACGCACAAAAGGAAGCGATGAACCTTGCCCGCATCGGAAACAAATACCTTGCCGACACCGAACCGTGGAAACTTGCCAAGACAGACATGGAGCGCGTAGCCACCATTCTCCACATCTCGTTGCAGTTGGTCGCCAACCTTGCCATTGCTTTCGAACCGTTCCTGCCCTTCAGCAGCGAGAAGCTTCGCAAGATGCTGAACATGGACAGCTTTGACTGGGCAGAGCTGGGACACACCGACCTGTTGCCTGCCGGACACCAGCTGGGCACCCCCGAACTGCTGTTCGAAAAGATAGAGGACGACGTCATCCAGGCACAAGTGGACAAGCTGCTTGCCACCAAGAAGGCAAACGAAGCCGCCACCTACAAGGCAAACCCCATCAAGCCGACCATCGCCTTCGAAGACTTTGAAAAGCTGGATATCCGCGTAGGTACAGTGCTTGAATGCGAGGCAGTGCCCAAGATGAAGAAGCTGCTGAAGTTCAAGATTGCCGACGGGCTGGAAAACCGCACCATCGTCAGCGGCATTGCCCAGCACTACAAACCGGAAGAACTGGTAGGCAAGCAAGTGCTGTTCATCGCCAACCTCGCTCCACGCCAATTCAAGAACGGGCTGGTAAGTGAAGGAATGATTCTCTCTGCCGAGAATTATGACGGCTCGCTGGCGGTGACTTCACTGCTGAAAGAGGTGAAACCGGGCAGCGAGGTGAAATAAAGCAGTAACAAGGTAACGAGTTAACAAGGCTACAGGGAGGAAGGAAAAGCCTCGTGGCCTTGTTAACTCGTTGGCTTATCAACCAATAAACTATGTCCGATACATCACTCAAAGAAAAAACAGCCAAAGGCCTCTTCTGGGGAGGATTCAGCAACGGCATACAGCAGTTGTTAAATCTGGGATTCGGAATAGTCCTTGCCCGTCTGCTGGATGCTTCGGATTATGGTATGGTAGGGATGCTTACCATTTTCTCCGCCATTGCCGCCGCCTTGCAGGAGGGTGGGTTCATTTCGGCACTGACCAACCGGAAGGAGACTTTGCACAAGGATTACAACGCCGTGTTCTGGTTCAGCCTGATGTGCAGCACTACTATATATATATTACTCTTCTTTGCCGCACCGCTGATTGCCGACTTCTACGATACGCCCGAGCTGATACCGCTGTCCCGTCTCTCTTTCCTCGGATTCGTCATCTCAAGCATGAGCATCGCACCGAGAGCGTATCTGTTCAAGAATCTCAGAATCAAGGACACTACCATCATCTCCATTTCGAGTCTGATAGTCTCCGGCATTGTGGGCATCACACTGGCTGCCAACGGATTCGCCTATTGGGGGATTGCATTGCAAAGCATCTCTTTCATCACCGTAATGACGATTCTTAACTTCTACTTCTCGCGTTGGAGACCCCACTTCCGGTTCGACTTCACACCCATTAAGGAGATGATAGGGTTCAGCAGTAAGATAATCATTACGAATATCTTCACCATAATCAATAACAATTTGTTTTCCGTCTTGTTGGGTAAGTTCTACTCGGAACGGGAAGTGGGTAACTTTACGCAGGCAAACAAGTGGAACGGCATGGGACATACCACGATTACGGGCATGATAAACGGCATTGCACAACCCGTCTTTACCCGTGTTGCCGATGACAAGGCACGGCAACTTGCCGTATTCAGAAAGCTGTTGCGCTTCACCGCCTTTATCTCTTTCCCCGCCATGCTGGGATTGAGTTTGGTTTCGAAGGAACTGATTGTTATCACTATCACGGAGAAGTGGCTGCCCAGTGCCGATATCTTGCAACTGTTATGTATTTGGGGAGCATTTATTCCCGTCATCAATCTGTTCTCCAACCTGCTCATCAGCCGGGGGCATTCTTCTATCTATATGTGGAGCACCATCAGCTTGAGCCTGCTGCAAATAGTAGCTGTATGTGCCATATACCCATACGGATTGGAGTGGATGCTGCGTATTTTCGTCATTATCAATATCGGCTGGCTATTTGTATGGTTCCGTTTTGTCAAGAGGGAGATAGGATTAAGACTGCGCGATATGCTGAAAGACATCTCTCCTTATCTCTCCCTATCCATTGTACTCGTAGTATCAACTCACTATGCCACTCAGCCCATAGAAAACCTATACTTAAATATGGCAGCCAAAATCATTATGGTAGCTGGGCTTTATGCACTGGTTTTGTGGAAACTACAATCTACCATCTTCCGGGAAAGCATTGAATTCCTCTTAAAGAAAAAAAGAGCATGAGCCGCATAGCCTACATCATATCCGCCTACAAGGATGCCCCACACTTGGCACGCCTGGTTGCCGCACTGGATGACCGGGCAGACTTCTACGTGCACATCGACCTCAATGCCGATATACACCCTTTTGAAGAAGCCTTGGGAGACAAGGTCACTTTCGTGCCCCGCCACCGGATAAGCTGGGGAGGATGGGAACAAGTGGAATACCAGAAAGAATTGCTTGCTGCCGTATTGCACAACGGTATCCCCTATACCCGCGTAGTATGCCTGAGCGGGCAGGACTACCCATTATGGAGCAACAACGCCATCCACCGCTATTTTGAGGAGCATCAAGACACTGAATTCATCGGCGGTTTCAACCTGACACACTGCACCGTGAAACAGCAGTTGCACAAGATAACCCATTACCACCCTTTCCGTGACCTGCCTTGGAAGAGTATATGGTGGAAGAACAAACTCATCGTAGCATCGCGCAAGCTGGTACAGATACTCCCCATCCGGAAAGCCCCTTTTGCACCCTTGGAAGGCAAGCAGGCAGATGTCTATTTCGGTTCCGACTATTGGGCCATCACGTTGCCCTGCGCACGATATGTATATGAAAAGTTGTGCACGGAGGAGAAGCTGGTGAAGTATTTCAGAACCAGCTTTGTACCCAGCGAACTGTGCATACAGACCATCGTATTCAACTCCCCTTTTGCCTCAAAAGGGCTTCTTTTAGAGGGAGAATACCCCGGACTTACCCGTCTCACCCCCTTGCACTACATAGACTACGGCGCATCCATCCGCGTGATGACACTCGAGGACCTGCCGGTATTGCAGCAGTCTGGAAAGATGTTCTGCCGGAAAGTGGTAAGCGGGGAGTCCGACACACTGATAGAAAAACTCAAGTCCGATTTCGCAAAAGAAGATTGAAATGGAAAGTGCTCCTTTCAACTATTATCATTATTTTTGCAGACATCAATCAAAAATGGTATCCATGGTGAAGCAATATACCCCAGAAGAACTGACCCAACTACATCAGGTGCTATACGAAATACTGGAAGAGATTGTGCGCATCTGCGACAAACACAATATTCCCTATTTTGTAATCGGCGGAACAGCAATAGGGGCACTCTATGACAAAGCGATTCTTCCTTGGGATGACGACATAGATATAGGTATGAAACGGGAAGACTACAATAAGTTTCTCCAGATAGCCTCCCAAGAACTGAGAGAACCATACTTTCTTTCATGGATACATACCGACCCTCATAGTCCTTATTACTTTGCCAAAGTCAAGAAAAACAACACCTTGTTTGTCGAAGAGATGTTTAAAGATGTACCTATGCATCAGGGAATCTTTGTCGATATATTCCCTTTTGACCGTATTCCAAACAATAAGCTATTAAGGAAGATACAATATGAAGCCGTCAACTTTCTGAAATGCTGCCTGATGGGAAAAGAGGTATGGCTATGGAAACACTTCGGAAAATGTCAAATATCCAACCCTACCAATCGTGGAGCTGTTGCCTGCCTTCTGAACCGGATAGTTGATATGACACTCTCTAAAAAGACAATCTACCGTTTGATGGTGATAATGCAAAGTTGTTTCAACTCATGGAAAACTTTGTATTACAACAATGTGATTACCACTACCGACCATGTTTTGGAGACGAGTCTCAACCATTTACAACCAATCAAATTCGGTCCACTTTATCTGAAAGCACCTGATGGATTGGAAAACTTTCTACGGTACAACTATCCCACTTTACACCGGTATACAGAAGAAGAGCAGGACAAGATAAACAATCATTATCCGGCAGTTCTTTCTTTCAACATACCAAATGACCATATAGCCACCTCCTAATCCAACAAAATTGCCATGAAACCAGCCCTTGTAGATGTATCTGTACTGATTCTTTTCTTCAACCGCCCCAAACTGCTGGCGCAAGTATTCGAACAAGTGAAGAAAGCACGCCCCGCACGACTGTTTCTCTATCAGGACGGCCCGCGCGGCGAGCGTGACATGCCGGGCATAGAAGCTTGTCGCAAAGTAGTGGCAGACATCGACTGGGAATGCGAAGTACACCACAACTACCAAGAGAAGAACTACGGCTGCGACCCATCGGAATACATGGCACAGAAGTGGGCATTCTCCTTGTCGGACAAATGTATCGTGCTTGAGGATGACGACGTGCCCGCCGTCTCTTTCTTCGGCTTCTGCAAGGAACTGCTCGACAAGTATGAGCACGACACACGCATCAGCATGATTGCCGGATTCAACAACGAGGAGATTACACCCGACATCACTTCCGACTACTTCTTCGCCACCACCTTCTCCATCTGGGGATGGGCGAGCTGGCGGCGGGTGACGGACCAATGGGATGAATTCTACACCTTCCTGGACGACAAGGAGAACATGCGGCAACTGAAGAACCTCATCCACACACGGCGCTACCGCAAAGACTTCATCTACATGTGCCAACGCCACCGCGAACACGGGAAAGCCTATTACGAAACCATCTTCCACGCTTCCATGTTGTTCAATTCGGGTCTGAGCATCGTGCCCACCCGCAACATGATAAACAATCTGGGAGCCACTGCCGACTCCACCCACTTTGCCGGCTCCGTGCACACCATGCCGCGCGGTTACCGCCGCATCTTCACCATGAAACGCCACGAAGTGGAGTTTCCACTGAAGCACCCTCGTCACGTCATCGAGAACACAGCCTACAAGGATAGCGTTTACCGCATCATGGCATGGCGGCATCCCTGGATAAAGATTGCACGGTCGTTCGAGGAACTGGCGTTGAACCTACGGTACGGCAACTTCACCATCATATGGCAAACGCTGCAAAAGCGTATCCGGAAATGGATGAAACAAGACCGGCATCTGTAACAAGAAAAAACATTCAAAAAAGAAGAAACGAACAACAGTCATGAGAGTACTACTTATCAATACATCCGAACGCATCGGCGGCGCAGCCATCGCCGCCAGCCGTCTGATGGAATCACTCAAGAACCACGGCATCAAAGCCAAGCTGCTGGTACGCGACAAGCAGACCGACCAAATCTCCGTTGTGTCACTGGACCATAACTGGCGCATGGTGTGGAAGTTCGTCTGGGAGCGCATCGTCATCTGGAGCGCCAACCGCTTCAACAAGAAGAACATCTTTGCCGTAGACATTGCCAACACGGGGACAGACATCACCTCACTGCCCGAATTCCAGCAAGCAGACGTCATCCATCTGCACTGGATAAACCAAGGGATGCTCTCGCTGAAGAACATCGAGAAGATTCTCGCCTCGGGCAAGCCCGTCGTCTGGACCATGCACGACATGTGGCCCTGCACTGGCATCTGTCACCATGCCCGCGAGTGCACCCACTACCAGCAGGAATGCCACAACTGCCCCTTCATCCACGGAGGTGGAGGCAAACGTGACCTTTCCTACCGCATCTTCCACAAAAAGCAGGCATTGTATCGCAACCGTCACATCAACTTCGTCACCTGCAGCCGCTGGCTGGAAGAACGTGCCCGGACAAGCGCCCTCTTCTGCGGGCATGCCGTGACATGCATCCCCAACCCCATCAACACCAATCTCTTCAAGCCCCGAAACCGGCAGGAAGCCCGCAGCCGTTGCCTACTGCCGCAAGACAAGAAACTCATGCTGTTCGGCTCGGTGAAGATTACGGACAAACGGAAAGGCATCGACTACCTGATAGAATCGTGCCGACTGCTGGCTGACAAGCATCCCGAACTCCGGGAACAGTTGGGTGTCGTCGTCTTCGGCAACCAATCGCAACAACTGGAAAACCTGCTTCCATTCAAAGTCTACCCGCTGAACTTCGTCAGCAACGAACACCAACTGGTGAACATCTACAATGCCGTGGACATCTTCGTGACCCCCTCGCTGGAAGAGAACCTGCCGAACACCATCATGGAAGCCATGGCATGCGGCATTCCCTGCGTCGGATTCAACGTGGGCGGCATCCCTGAGATGATAGACCATCTGCACAACGGCTACGTGGCACAATACAAATCCTCGGAAGACTTTGCCAACGGCATCTACTGGACGCTGACCGAACCCGACTACCCCAGCCTCTCGGAACAAGCCTGCCGGAAAGCCATCTCCCACTATTCGGAGAACGTCGTCGCCAAGAAATACATTGACCTTTACAACAAAGTGACCGGAAGAAATGCATAACCACCCCACCCCGAAATTCAGCATCATCACCGTGACCTACAACGCCGAAGCGGTACTGGAGGACACGATTCAAAGCGTTATCTCGCAAACCTACCACCACGTGGAATACATCATTGTGGACGGTGCGTCCAAAGACGGCACGCTCTCCATCATCGACCGTTACCGCGACCGCATCACCCGCATCGTGAGCGAACCGGACAAGGGACTGTACGACGCCATGAACAAAGGCATCCGCCTTGCCACCGGCGATTACCTCTGCTTCCTCAATGCCGGCGACAGCTTCCACGAGGACGACACCTTGCAGCAGATGGTGCGTTCCATCTCCGGCAACGAACTACCCGACGTGCTGTACGGCGAAACGGAGCTGGTGGACAAGGAAGGCCACTTCATCCGCATGCGCCGCCTCGCCGCCCCGGAAGTGCTTACCTGGCGAAGCTTCAAGCAGGGCATGCTGGTCTGCCATCAGGCCTTCTTTGCCAAAGCTTCCCTTGTAGAACCCTACGACCTGCAATACCGCTTCTCCGCCGACTTCGACTGGTGCATCCAGGTGATGAAGAAGGCACGGACCTTGCACAATACCCATCTCACCCTCATCGACTATCTGGAAGAGGGAATGACCACCCAGAACCGGCAAGCATCCCTGCGCGAACGCTTCCGCATCATGGCGCGGCATTACGGACTGGCGAGTACCATAGCCCATCATGCCTGGTTCGTATTACGGGCCGTGATAAAGAAATAGCACAAGTTTCGAGGGCAAATATACTTTGTTCCCGCAAGACCTATACCTTGTGGGAATCCCCCCCTATACCCAGCTCCCTACAGTATAGGAGTGAGTACCCAAAACATCCCCATGTTTTCACCTAAAACATCCGGATGTAATGGGGCAAAACATCCCCATGTTTTTGGGTAAAACATCCGGGTGTTTTGGAGAAAGACATCCGGATGTTCTGCATATTAAGTCCTATACCGTGAGGGGTTAAGTCCTAAGACGTAGGAGATTAAGTCCTAAGGCAAAGGAGGCTGGGTAGCTGCAAGCAGCGCCTTCAACTCTTTTACCCCTTCCGAAGCTCCCTTTTGAATGACATGTATCGGACGCATGACGTGCGTGTCCACCGGCTTGGGGTCTATCAGATACACTTCGGCGGCACGGGGCACGTAGTTCAGCAGTCCCGCAGCGGGATAAACGTTCAGGCTGGTGCCGATGATGACGAAGATGTCCGCCTGCTCCACATACCGGATGGCAGTTTCAATCTCCGGCACCGACTCGCCAAACCACACGATGAACGGGCGGAGCTGCGTACCGTCGCCCGCCTTGTCGCCCAACTTTACTTCATATTCCTCCGGCGCCAGTTCCTTGACGAAATGCGGATTATAAGGGTCGCGGCTGGAACAAACCTTCGTCAGTTCCCCATGCAAGTGTATCACGTGCGTACTGCCGGCACGCTCGTGCAGATTATCTACGTTCTGGGTGACGACCGTTACATTGAAATCCCTCTCCAGGTCGGCAACGCCCAGATGCCCGGCATTCGGCACCACATCGAGCAACTGCTTGCGACGTTCGTTATAGAAATTAATGACCAGTTCCGGATTACGTGCATACCCCTCGGGAGTCGCCACCTGCTCCACCGGATATTTGTCCCACAGTCCGCCCGCATCACGGAATGTGCTGATGCCGCTCTCGGCGCTCATACCGGCACCCGACAATATGACCAAGTTCTTCATTTTCTGCTCCTTTCCTTTATTAAAGTAAGACAAATATAAGAAGAATGTTCAAGTTGTGATATAAATAAGAAAAATTAAATACTTAAAAGTCTTATCATTCAAATAAAAGACGTACTTTTGCCATTCGTAAATTTGCAATAGACTGGAAAAGAAACCAATCCGGTCGTCAACAAAAGAATCTTATGGATAAATTCAGTTATGCTATCGGCCTTGGAATAGGTCAGAATCTTTTAAGCATGGGTGCCAAAGGCATTGCAGTAGATGACTTTGCACAAGCAATCAAAGACGTTTTGGAGGGCAACCAGACGGCAATCAGCCACACAGAAGCCCGTGACATCGTCAACAAGTACTTCGCCGAACTGGAGGAGAAGATGAACGCAGCAAACATAGAAGCCGGCAAAAAGTTCCTGGAAGAGAACAAAAAACGCGAGGGAGTTGTTACGCTTCCCAGCGGACTTCAATACGAAGTTATCACAGAAGGAAACGTCGGTCACTATGCCAAAGCAACCGACCAGGTACAATGCCACTACGAAGGCACACTGATTGACGGAACGCTGTTCGACAGCTCCATCAAGCGCGGCCAGCCTGCCACATTCGGTGTAAACCAAGTGATACCCGGTTGGGTGGAAGCCCTTCAGCTTATGCCCGAAGGTGCCAAGTGGAAACTCTACATCCCCAGTGATCTGGCATACGGAGCGCAGGGTGCCGGCGAGATGATTCCCCCCCACAGCACGCTCATATTCGAAGTTGAATTACAGAAAATTTTATCTAAATAAACAACAAGTAAAAGCAAAATGAAAAAAGTAACATTTCTCATGGCTCTTGCAGTAGCTGCCGGCATGGCATCTTGTACTGCTCAAAGTCCGAAAGCTGATTTAAAGACGGACATCGATTCATTGTCTTACGCCATCGGTATGGCACGTACAGAAGGTTTGGACCAGTATCTTGCACAACAAGGCATTGACTCAACCCAGATGTCAGAATTCCTAAAAGGTTTCAACGAGGGTGCAGCCAAAATCGATAAGAAAGACGTGGCCTACATGACCGGCCTGCAAGTAGGCCAGATGGTCAGCAAGCAATGGGTGGAAGGCTTCAACCAACAAATCTTCGGCAACGACTCCACACAGAGCATCAGCCGCGAAAATCTGCTGGCAGGTTTCGTAGCAGGTGTCATCGGCAAGGGTGGTGCTATGGATATGATGAAAGCTCAAGAGTACATGCGTACTCAGATGGATGCCATCAAAGAAAAAGCAACTGCAGAAAAGTATGCTGACAACAAAGCTGCCGGTGAAAAGTTCCTGGCTGAGAACAAGGCTAAAGAAGGTGTAGTAACTACCCCGAGCGGTCTGCAATACAAAATCATCACCAAGGGTAACGGTGCCGTTCCTGCCGACAGCAGCAAGGTGAAAGTAAACTACAAAGGTACGCTGATTGACGGAACAGAATTCGATAGCTCTTACAAGCGCAACGAACCTGCTACTTTCCGTGCCAACCAGGTAATCAAAGGCTGGACAGAGGCCCTCACCATGATGCCCGTCGGCTCTAAGTGGGAACTCTATATCCCCTACGACCTGGCATACGGTTCAAGAGAAACCGGTAGCCAAATCAAGCCGTTCTCTACTTTGATATTCGAAGTGGAACTGCTGGGTATCGAGAAGTAATGTAACAATCCGAAAGGAGGGGCAAAACCCTCTTGATACTTCTTTTAGGCGCGGATTACGAGGAATAACGCGGATTTGGTAAACTAAATCCGTGAAATCCGCGTAATCCGCGCCTTATCGTTACCCCTCACTTTTATTCATTTTTCCGTCCCTTTTTATAGATAAATTAAAATAAAGTCCTATATTTGCTTACTATTTGATAACAACAAGAACTTTACTTATTTACTATTATGGAAAAAATAGACAATCTTGACCGGCAGATTCTGGAAATCATTTCCCAAAATGCCCGTATCCCTTTCAAGGACGTAGCTGCTGAATGTGGCGTGTCACGTGCTGCCATCCATCAACGTGTACAGCGCCTGATTGACCTTGGCGTTATTGTTGGCTCAGGCTATCATGTAAATCCCAAGTCCCTTGGATACAGAACCTGCACTTACGTAGGAATCAAGCTGGAAAAGGGCTCCATGTATAAGACGGTAGTTGCTGAGCTGGGCAAGATTCCCGAAATCGTAGAATGCCACTTCACCACTGGTCCGTACACCATGCTGACCAAGGTATATGCCCGCGACAACGAGCATCTGATGGATTTGCTGAACAACAAGATGCAGGAGATTCCTGGCGTAACCGCTACCGAGACCTTGATTTCCCTGGAACAGAGCATCAAGAAGGAGATTCCTATTTGCCCCGAGAAATAACGAACAACAATGGATTTCTTGAACGAATATCATCTGTCGGGCCTTGTCATAGGTATCTGCACATTCCTCATCATCGGCTTGTTTCACCCCATAGTTGTGAAAGCCGAATATTATTGGGGCACCAAGTGCTGGTGGATTTTCCTTTTACTCGGCATCGGCGGCATCATTGCCTCCCTTTATACGGAGAACATCATGATAGCCTCCCTTTTGGGCATCTTTGCATTTTCCTCGTTCTGGACCATCAAGGAGATATTCGAGCAGGAAGAACGAGTGAAAAAAGGCTGGTTTCCCAAGAATCCAAAACGAACTTATAAGTTCTAAGGACAAAGGTTATAAGGAATTTTATCCAAAAGTCTTGCATATTTCAATAGAAAATGCTACTTTTGTCCCCGCTATCCAAGCAAGGATGCATCGGACTTGTAGCTCAGTTGGTTAGAGCAACAGACTCATAATCTGGAGGTCCCTGGTTCAAGCCCAGGCTGGTCCACAAACTAAAAGGCTGATTCCTAACGGAATACAGCCTTTTTTGTTTGCAGACCCTCCAGATATAACTCTGTTGCTCTTGGTTGATTTACTCCTATTTTAAGCAGATGTTGACTAATTGTTGACTAATTAAAATAGAGCTAATATGCTGACTATTAAAGCTGAGATTAAAAGGAGTGAACTAAAAGTTGACGGAACTTATAACGTCAAGATTAGATTCACATTAGACCGCAAGGTAAAACGCTTATCCACCAACCTGTTTGTAACTCAACAAGACCTAACTAAATCCCTCAAATTCAAAGAGGACACTTCCATTAAGAGAGAAATAGATAGGCTTGTTCTCTATTATAGGGAACAGTGCTTAAAACTGCAATTAGACCAAAATCATTATTCATTGGATGAGATAATTGAGTTCCTAAACGGAGAGCAAGAGAAGCAACAGACCATTGACTTTATAAAGTTCAGTCGTGAGTGGATAGCTTCTACTACCATAAAAGGAGCACCCAATTACACTACTGCCATCAATGCTTTGGTACGGTTTGTAGGTAAGGAAGAATTGGATATAAATCTTATCACCTTAGACTTCTTGGAACAGTTCAAAGCATTTTTAATTGGAGAACGTGATGCACGTACCAAGAAACTAATGCAGCAAGGTAAACGTGTGACCTCTAACCGCACCCTTTCCCTCTACTTGGTAAGCATCAAGAAGCTGTTCAATGAAGCCAAACGTAAGTTCAATAAGAAAGACAAGAACCTTATTCTTATTCCTAACTCACCCTTTGAGGACTTCAAGATACCTAAACAGGAAGCTACACGTAAGAGAGCCATTCCAGCAGACATCATTAAAAAGGTGTGGAAGCTGCCTTATAAAGACATGAAGAAAGGATATAAGTCCACCTGCCGTTATAACTTGGCTAAAGATTGTTTCATTCTCTCATTCTGTCTTATTGGAATCAATTCAGCAGACCTTTACAATGCTACTAAAATGAGAGGGAACACTATTATCTATAACAGAACCAAAACCAAGGCTCGTAGATTGGATGGTGCAAAGATGATGGTAGATATTCCTAAGATAGTGCAACCTCTTATTGATAAGTACAAGGATAGCACAGGAAAACGTCTGTTCAACTTCTATCAATATTATGGGGATGAAAAGACATTTAACAAGGCTATCAATTCTGGATTGAAAGAGATTGGTTCAATATTAGAAGTAGATGATTTGGAGTACTATGCAGCGCGCCATTCATGGGCTACTATTGCATTGAACAAAGTAGGCATAGACAAATATATAGTCCATGCAGCCCTTAATCACATAGACGACTCAATGAAAGTGACAGACATTTATATTGAACGTGACTTTGTAAATGAGAACAAGGCTAACGCCAAAGTTGTGAAGTACGTGTTTGGTAAGTAAGCTAATAATTCCTCACTTGCAGCAAATGCAGGTGAGGATTATTTTTTAACTTTGTACTGAATTAGAGCAAAAAGCATTATGGATGATAATCTGTTCATTGAATATATAAACTCCCCTTATGAAGAGCCACAAGATATGCTCCCTAAGATTGATGAAACTATGCTGACTGATATGGAGAGTAGTTTAGAAACTGATTTCAAAAATGAATATCAGCATGAAGATGTTACTTCTATTTTGGAGAGCATTGAATATATCAGAATCTATTGTAGAAACTTCCCATGCTTCAATGGCTTCGATTATCAACCACTCCAAGCTCCATTTGCATACTATCGTAGTAGAGAAATCTATCTAAAAGAACTACCCTTTACAGAAGATGGATTTTATAAATTCACGTACATACAGGATGCAATAAAAAAGTTAGGGCTAAAAGCTCAACCTACATTTGAGTTTATTGCATTCTTATATCATATTATTAAGGTGTGGAGCGAGAATCAGATAACCACAAGTGGGACAAAGATTGATAACATTCTCTACTTATTGAAGGAGCAACCCAATACCAAATTAACTATGAATATTAAGGTAGGCAGTAAATCCTTCGAGTTTAACAATTCATTGTTCATTCAATCTTTATTGGAGTTCTATTCTTCCCATGACCTTGTCTCTCATGGTCTCATTGAAAGAGAGAATAAGAGAGTGAGAGAACGTACCATCCAATATTCTTTGGTCAAAACATTGTTAGACTATCTTCCCATCAAAACTGATAAGTCTGAGGGAGTCAGCTTTGTACAGGCAGAAAGAGACTTAGCTTTATGCACTTTATATCTATGTAAATTACTAATGGGTGACCCTGCATACGTTTGTACCAAAGATAACAACGCTACATTTGACAAGTTGATGAGAGACTTCAAAGACTTTAATATTACACTTCATAAGATGCTAACCTAATGATATTCAGCAACGTAAAAACAGGGATATAAAACTTACTCTTACATACCCTATTTAAGAGACATATCTTTGCACCGCTTTCAGAAAGCTGGCAGGCACGTTGCCACAGACTAATCACTGAAAGCCCCAAAGACATGAAGAACTTAAATTTATTGTTCATCGAAGGTAACCGCACTAAAATTGACAACTCTAACGTAGTTGAATCTTACAACAAGATTAAGGCATGGGGATTCATCGAAACAATGCCTATTGAATACTTCCCAATGGAAGAAGCTAAGAATAAATTAGGCGGTAGAAAGTTGTACAGACCTACTATTACTCGTAAGAAAGGGGAAGGCTCTGCTACTATCAGCAATTTCGAGATTAAAATGGTTGAAGTACAGGAAGCAGACTATGACAAGTACGACGGTGTTTGTGGCGATGGTCAGCATAGAACAATAGCCCTCATGTTTGATGAATTGAAAGATGTTACAGCTACTTATCAGCCAGTAAAACTCTCTAAAGAGAATATGGATATATTGGCTTACATATCAATACGTAACAATGGCAGGAAATGGTCTAATGATGATTTTTATGCTTCCAATATTTCAACAGGAGATACTAATGCAGACTATATCCTTAATAAAAGGAAAGAAGGCTATATTCCTGCATTCCTTTTCAATGTTTATACTCTTGGAACATCTAATCTGACAGCAGCACAAATCAAGTCAATCCAACAAGGATATAAGAAACTCTCTGACTTTAGTAAAGTTCAAATCAGCAAAGATACACAAGATAAGGGAGATAGAATCTTAGCGGCATTAGAATCTAACAGCTTCATCTCTAATGATAGGTTTACTGGACGTTTTGGAGCAGGACTGAAAGCATTCTTTACTGAATGTAAGGATATAGAAATAGTTGTAAACACTATCAACCATATCAATAAAGAGAATTGGAATAAGTACTTCACCCCAATTGCAGGTCAGAGCATGGAAGCCAAATCTTATAAGGAAGCTCTAACTAAATTGACAGAACAAATAAAGAAGTAACCTGTTCGATAGCCCATGTGACAGGTGGGCTTCTCTACTCCAAATTCTTGGGTTTAGCATTTCAGCCTTATAGAACTATCTCAAATTACCCATTATATGAACTTTAGACATATCTAAGATTCTATAATTGGGGTTACAGCTAACAGATTTTTAAAAGCCAACAATATATGATAACCAAGTTAGATATTCAAGAGAAAGATGGATTCCTTACCATGAAGGACTTCCCTATGAACTGCATCTTTAATAAGGTCAAGACAGGTTGCGGTGCTACTACCATAGCACTTACCAATAACGAGAATTATATCATTACTGTTCCAACCACAGAACTGATTGAGAACAAATGCTATCCAACTAAAGATGCAGATGGTAATGTGAAGTTCTGGAAGAAACATGAACGCAGAGCAGGATTAAGTCCTGTTGTTAATAACCTGTTTGGCTTATATGGAAATTTCACCTTAGAGCTAAAGAAAAAATTAAAGGATTACTTATCTTCTGTTGGAGTAAAGAAGATTATCTGCACCTATGACAAGATAGACAAGTTGATGGAGTTTATCAATCCTAAAGACTTTAAACTGACGATTGACGAATACCACAACTTCCTTAAACAATACTCATTCAGAGACAAGGCTATTAATGGGGTGTTGGCTCACTTTAAAGAGTTCAAATCCTATTGCTTCTTGTCAGCTACTCCTATTCCAAACAATTTGAAGCCAGCAATCTTCAATGACATTCCAGAATACATAGCTGATTGGAATACAACAGATGATATTACTGTTTATCCTTACCATACAGACAAGCCTTATATGGTAGCAGCCAAGTTTATCAAGACCTACCAAGCTAAAGGTTGTCTGAATGTGAACGGCATAGAGAGCAAGGAAGCATATTTCTTCATTAACAGCGTTACAGAGATTAAAGCCATACTTAAACAGACACAACTAACAGAGGATGATTATAGAATTATTTGTGCTGACAATCCTAAGAATAGAAGAACCTTAGAAGAATATACTATATCAAGTTCTGCTGACGCTCCCAAGAAATTCAACTTTATCACTTCCAAATCATTTGAGGGTGTGGACTTCCATTCTGAAACAGGATTATGCTTTGTTGTCAGCAATGTTCAGAACAGACACACATTGGTCAGCATTGATATGGATATACCTCAAATTGTAGGAAGAATCAGAACCAAGTCCAATCCATTTAGAAATAAAGTAGTCCATATCTTCAACACTAAAGCTACTGACCATTACACAACATTTGAAGAAATGGAGCAGATTGTGGATAAGGAAGTAAAGGCAGCACAAGAAAGGGCTGATATGCTTAATAATACCAAACTATCAGAAGCGGCAACCAAGCAACAGATTAATGAGATTAAGAAAGTTGGGATTGAATCTTACCTATCTTATCAAGAGAATAAATTTGTCGTTAATGATATGGTAGCCAAGTTACAGCTTTACAGCTATTATATTGCTACTGTGGTTTACCAATCAGACAAATCATTAAGAGAAACTTATGCCCAATCTGGAATAGTAACTACTAAAGGTAAATGGCATATCGCACCAGAGAAGTTTGTCAAGGAATTAATTGTAAAGCCAACTTTCAGAGAACTACACAAACGATATTGTGAAATCAAAGCAAACCCAATGACATTTGACTTGCAAACCATTGATATAGAACATGAATATCCAATCTTAGGCAGAGCTTACCGCCAACTTGGAGTGAAAGAATTAAAGCGATTGCGAACCATCAAATCCATTCAAGAGGCTTTAGGTGAAGCATAAACCTATCTCATAAGATGATTACATAAGTTTATAGTGTAACGAGCGAGGAGGTACACTACATTATTATCCCCCCTCATGGCTCTAAATAAAAAAGAATGCTTTAGAAATGTAGTCCAACGGCTGACAGGAATAAGCATTCTTATTAATCTAAGAACAGGCACGATGCACGATTATCACAGTCTGCCAATAATTTACTAATACTCCTCATTTCCTTTGAAAGAATCTTTAGGGAAAGACATAGGACAGCCTAAGATGCAAGCGAAGAAATTCACTTGTGTTTTAGGTTTGTTCTTGTTAAATCCATTCAATCAATAACCATTTAATTCAATTTCATTATGAGAGATTTAGTAATTATGCCAGCTATGGCACAGCGTAGAGAATCATTAAACATGGGTGAGTTTGCAGAAGAAGCAATTATTGTGGAAGAAGTTGCAGCACCCAAAAGAGTAAACCATTTCATTGAAGCAAACACACAGGAAGTAACCTTACAGCACTTACAGCAAGACTGCATCATTCCAAGTTTTGCATCAATGGAGGAAACCATAAGCCACCAATCCTTTATAGGTGCAGTAGTAGATGCAGCTAAGGATTACTTTCATGGAGAACAGTTTGATATGCCAGAGATTAGAATCTCACACCCTATCAATGGCAGAATACCAAGTGCATTAGGTAAGAAAGCATCTGAATTGACAGACGAAGAGAAAACTTTGTTCTATCAGAGAATGTGTTTCTGTTTTGAAATTCCATCCATTGTACATGATGAATACGGTAATCGTTTAGCGTTATCCATTGGTGGAGTGAGAGCATATAACGAGATTAACCTATACAGTAAGAAGTCTGTTGAGAGATTTAAAATCTTCATAGGCTTTCGTAATCGTGTGTGCTCAAATTTAATGCTTACTACTGACGGCTTGCAGGATAAGATAGAAGTCCTAAGCATACAGGAACTATATGCAGCAGCATTGAATCTGTTCCATGCTTACAACCCATCCAAAGACCTGCATCTGTTAAGGACACTTGGGCAGATGTCAATCTCAACGAGTGAGTTCTGCCAGATAATAGGCAGGATGAGATTATATCAAGCTCTTACACCCAACCAACAGAAACGCTTACCTCGTCTATTATTAGGAGACAGTCAGATTAATGCAGCTTGCAGAGCATTCGTTTCTGATGCGAACTTCAAGAGTACAGGGGACAGCATTACAGGCTGGCAGCTCTTAAACCTGCTCAATGGTTCTGTGAAGTCAAGTTACATAGATAACTTTTTGGAGAGGAATCTTAATTGCACAGAGTTCGTACAAGGCATTCAACGTGCCAAATTAGGAGATAGTGAATACGCTTGGTTCTTGGGCTGAGTGGATTGTTGATTGAGAGAGGAAAGGGCAGCTATTCAATTAGTTGTCCTTTCTTTATATCTACCAGCTTATTAAGACATCAAATTATGGATATAGATTATACTGTGGGAGAAGTGGAACTGTCCTACAAACCCAAATTCAAGAATATATATAAGGTAGTCAGTTCAGAGGATGCTTATAAATATTTGCTTCCTACATATAAGGAGGGTACAATCTGTTACAAAGAATATTTCAAAGTCTTGTTTCTAAACCAAGCCAGCCAAGTTTTAGGTTACACTCTCATATCAGAGGGAGGAATAACAGATACGACCGTAGATGTCAGAGTAATTCTACAAGCTGCATTGCTCACCAATTCAGTAGCTATCATTCTTGCTCATAACCACCCAAGTGGTAGCATGAAACCAAGCAGGCAGGATATGGAGATTACTAAGCAGGTCAAAGAAGCTGCAAGACTTATGAGAATTACAGTAACAGACCACCTCATATTAACAGATGCAGGATATTATAGCTTCGCAGACGAGGGAGAATTATAATAAGGTAGAGGGCACTCAATTTCTAAGTTGGGTGTCTTTATCATATTCACTTCTACTATTAGTGAATGTTCCATTAATAATCAGTGAGTTAGTAAATCCAACTCAGAATTAATATTCACTTCTATTCATTAACTTATAAAACAGAACATTATGTCACTTAAATATTCAAGCACAACCGCAGACTATCTTGTTTGGTCTGATGCAATGAACCTAATAAGGAAGTTAGCCAAAGACGAGAATTATAAAATCTCACTTCTTATAGCTTTAGGATGCTTCACAGGATTAAGAATATCTGATATTCTATCTCTAAGATGGAAGCAGATATTAGATGCTGACGAGTTTACAGTAATTGAGAAGAAGACAGACAAAGTAAGGACTATCAGACTGAACCCCCAATTACAACATCATATTAAAGAGTGCTACGAGCATATAAATCCTGTTGGAATCAATGCGCCAATTCTTATAAGTCAGAAAGGCACTATCTTCACAGTTCAGAGAATCAATATCATTCTTAAAGAGGTGAAGAAGAAGTACAGGTTAAAGATTAAGAACTTTAGCTGTCATTCGCTTAGAAAGACATTTGGTAGGCAGGTCTATAACATGAACAGCGATAATGCTGAACTTGCCTTAGTAAAGCTGATGGAACTGTTCAATCACAGTTCTGTAGCCATTACTAAGAGATACTTGGGATTAAGGCAGGAAGAAATCTTGCAGACTTATGACTGTTTGAGCTTCTAATGATTGGGACAGGATTATTAAGATACATCTTTATAGTGGTCTGAACGGTTCTGTCCCAAATCAATGAAATATTGAGTTTAGATATATCTAAAGTCCAATCTTGACAGTTCGGCATTTCAGCCTTATAGAAGTAAGTCAATTCCATAAGTTTACAGATTTTAGGATTATCTCAACTCTTATTAAGCATGTTACAGATAACACTTCTTAAATATCCAACAATATACTGACTTAAAGATGATAATTCAAGGCAGGTAAGAATATTCAGAATTTACTCTTTATATGAGGAGAAGTGAATTTGATACCCACATGGATTTAGAGAGTTTAGATGCGACTCTGCTTAAATACTCCATTAATTCCCTGTTTTGTAACACAATAATTACTATTTCTCCTTATTCCATGCCTATTAATTTAGAACCTTTCGCTATCTTTGCACCAATTCCAATGAACTAAGGAGATAGAGAGTTGGAAGGACATATTTAACGAAAGGTGTTATTGAAATTATCTTCTGTTTCTTAGATTCTCGCAAAATTTAAAAACGGTACGAAGATGATAACAATAGCACCCACACATTTGATATATATTCATCGCTTAGGTGAACTATATACCTTTTGGTGTGGGGCTATTGTTTTATCCGTACCAAAAGGCAATGCGAGAAGCCCAAGAAACAGGATAAGACAAATATAGTTCCCACACCTCTTTTATTTTAACAGCTTATCCATAGGGAACAGATAAGCACTAATTATCAAACACTATGGGTTTATTTGGTGGTATCAATGCTGTAAATGAAATCAATTCTCTTATTGCTCAAATAGAGAGAAACATGAATGCTTTAGCTCCTATGATAGAATTGAATGGGATGAAGCATACCACACAATCTAAAGAATTAACAAAGTTAGTCCGCAGGGATTTGGATAGAATTAAAGACCTGTTGAATCAACACAGTTCTGCCAGAATAGCTGTTTACAGACTTAAAGGCGACAAGGTGGATTCTACAACATTGGTTGGATTCCTTGAAATGTGTCTTAAACAAGCTGAAAGTCTTATATAATTATGGATGCAAATGATATTAAGTTAGGACTGTTCATTTTAGTTATAGTCCTTATAGGTGCTTTCATTGGCTATTGTTTGGCAAGTTAAGACAGATTACTAAAACAGCTATCACATGAAAATATTTCATCTATTAGGGTTAGTGGTACTGCTATTATCTTCTTGCGATGATACTTCTGGTACATATATAATTTCTGAAGTCGCATTTAAAGTTAATAACCTGTCTGAACAAGAGAAACAGAAAACTATCAATGAGTTTATCAATCAAGAAGTGTTACTTACAGTTCTTAAATGAAAGATAGAATTAACATTATCTAACAAACCAACCACTTCTAAGATAACTCTACAACGCGTGTCTAATAACTGTTATTCAACGACTGATGGAAATATAACCATTAATTTAGAATTGGAGAAAAAGAACTTTGTACAGACCAAATATAAATTGATTGAATATGGTGGCACAGATGACAAGTTCTTTAGCTTACATATGACTTTGGATAAACAATAACAAATTTATTGCATAAGAATCAATGAGAACATTTAGATTATTAGCAACTTCATTATTGGTTGCATTGAGCATGGGAGTTAGCTCTTGTAGTGAAGAATTGGATAGCCAACCAATGGAATCTTATCCAGAAGGTGGTGAGCCTTTAGATGTAGTTTGTAAAGAATATGGCATTAGTGACTATGAAGACATAGAATTACTTTCTTACTATAAGAACAATTTGGAGCAAGCTAACTTCTCTGGCTTACGAGAAGAGAAGCTATGGCTTGCATCATTCAATGTAAAAGATAAGTCGCCTATTATTAATTGGACTGACGAATTACCATTTAATAGGAATCGTAAGATTTACAAAGGCTATGGAGAATATGAAGATGTCACCATTCAGCAGATAACCATGTTGCAAACCATGTACTTTAATCCGAAGGAGTTTGTAGCATCATTAAGCTATTACTTTGGTAAAGATTATGGTTACCTCGCTTTACTCTTTAGGCATGATACACAAACTAAAGAAGTTCAAGTTAAGCGTAGTGAAATACTTGCTGGATTTCAATATTCTATAATAAACAATGATTGTTGTTACTCATTGTCTGGCGATACGCTCTATATAGCAGAGAAAGGCTTTGGATATTCCAATGTAGGAACTCTCTATACTTCTGAATTTATATCTCACGAAGAAGCAATATACACCCATAGAGATAATAAAGGCTTCTTTGTAGGAAGACGGAATTTCAAATTGGGAGAAGATTTATGGCATATCCAAGTACCACAGCTAAATGATGAACCTGCTGATGCTAAGATTGAGGTTAGTGTAGAAGATAATTCCAAGAGAGTTTGGAAGTACAATGTCAATATTATACATTATGATGGAACTAAGAAGAATGTAACATTTGAAGTGGATATTGACAACGGTACAATTAAAGGAGAGAATGATTATACTTCTCTCATTATAGGTAAATGGAAGAAGACAAGCGGTGATGCTGTTGCTACCCATGTTACTTATAAGAATGATGGCACATTTGAATATACAAGTACAGAAGATAGCTCTTACAAGGAAGTGGGCAAGTACAAGATAGACGGTAACAAGCTCTATGAAATGTACAGCGATGAAGAAGAATGGATTATCAATGATATTCTGTTACTTAATTCTATGACCTTATCAGTGCAGGAATTGGAAGCAGACGGAGTTACACCCACAGGTCAGAAGTACTCTTATCAGAGAGTGGAATAAAGAACTTATTCATACTAAAAGTAGGCAGCATTTGAGGAAACTCTTATGCTGTTTTCTTTTTTATATAAGCACTACGAATGTTACATACTAACAACCCAATTCTTTGGAATATAGGAAACTAATATTTAACTTTGTACCGTAGGTTTAGCTGTTGACTAATTGTTGACTGATAAACTTCCAATGAGATTATTAATACGTTGACATATTGCAATTTAATAGGATGAAATTTAGAGCCTCATAATCTGGAGGTCCCTGGTTCAAGCCCAGGCTGGTCCACAAACAAGAGGCTCATCTCTAACGAGATAGAGCCTTTTTTAGTTCATGGAGACCTCCGATTAAGGGTCTGTTGCTTGGTTATATTAGCCTTAATAAAGAGCAGTTGTTTCACTATTGTTTCACCAATTAAACAATGTGTAATATGCTGATAATCAACCCAGAAGTAGTTAAAGTACAAAGAAAGACAAATGACTGTTTCACCGTAAGGCTTAGATTTACTCTTAACAGAAGAATGAAACGTATATCAACAAGCCTATTCGCAACCCCTAATGATTTAACAAAGAACTACAAGATTAAAGCCTCAGCACCCATAAAACAAGATATAGACGCTTTAATCCACAGCTACTATGACAAGTGTGCCAAACTCCAAATTGAGTTAAACAACTACACGTTAGACGATGTAATGAACTACCTAAGTGGAGAACAAGAGAAGCAACAAACCATTGACTTTATAAAGTTCAGTCGTGAGTGGATAGCCTCAACCACTATCAAAGGTGCACCTAACTACACCACTGCCATTAATGCCTTAGTCCGTTTCATAGGCAAAGAGGAATTGGATATTAATTTGATTACCCTTGACTTCTTAGAAAGTTTTAAAGCATTCTTGAATAAAGAACGCGAGATACGGACTAAAAGATTAATGCAGCAGGGTAAACGGATACCTTCCAATCGTTCACTCTCTCTATATTTGATAAGCATTAAGAAGTTATTCAATGAAGCCAAGAAGAAATACAATAAGAAGGAGAAGAATTTAATCCTAATCCCTAACTCACCCTTCATGGAACTTGAAATACCCAAGCAGGAAGCAACAAGAAAGAGAGCCATATCCGCAGATATTATAAAGAAGCTATGGAAGAGGCTACAAATCTACCTGCCATTATAATTTGGCAAAGGATTGTTTCATTCTATCATTCTGTCTTATGGGAATCAATTCAGCAGACCTTTACAATGCCACTGAAATGGAAGGTTATACAATCGTCTATAATCGTACCAAGACGAAAGACCGTAGATTGGATAAGGCTCAAATGAAGGTTGACATACCCAGATTAATCCTGCCTCTTGTTGAGAAGTACAAGGATAAGACTGGTAAACGTCTCTTCAATTTCTATCAATACTATGCTGACGAGAAGGATTTCAATAAGGCTATCAACTACGGCTTAAAAGAAATTTGTACAATATTAGAAATTGACGATTTGGAATACTACGCAGCAAGGCATAGTTGGGCTACCATTGCACTTAATAAAGCTGGCATTGATAAATATATAGTCCATGCAGCACTTAACCATATTGACGATGCAATGAAAGTAACGGACATCTATATTGAACGTGATTTCGTAAATGAGAACAAGGCTAATACTAAGGTTGCGAAGTACGTGTTTGGCAAGTAAGCTAATAATTCCCCACTAAAAATCTACTGAGCTATAATTAGTCGCTATCCTTTTTCGGCTTCCACATGCTTCAAAGGTAGAATGCCTAAAAAGGATATCAAATCAACACTTCAGTAATTTAATGGATATCAGTTATATACAAATTAAAACATATAATTATACGCTATCCTATTTCTAGTGTATAAGGGAAATACTAGACTATATATCTAAAAAACGACATCAAACGAAACAAATGCAGGTTCTGGCAGATTCCCCAGCCCGATAATCTTATGCAATTTTGTACACAAAGCCATCTGATAGATTCGTTTATCCAATATCAACTTGGCTATGGGTACTCCCGAGTAATTGAAAACCAGCACCTTGTTCGCCATGGATTTTTGCGGGTCATTATAGTCATACTCGCTTAAAAGTTGATCTAAGTACAAAATATAGATATATTGGTCATCCATTGCCAAATCCAACACCTGCCCAAAGTTTCTTGCCTTACTAAACAAGAGGTTATAGTCTTTACATTCATAAAAAGACCGATCAAAATAAAAGTTCCAGTCTTTTACCATGGTTCCATTTTCCAGGTGGTATTTAGCAAGATACGGCAGTTTGCTAGGCGCAAACACCATATGCCCGTCATGCACCGACAGATAACCTTTCAAATTCATCCGTGAAGACTGGACAGAAATTTTGTTCCCCACCGGAGATTCGCCGAACCTCTGTAAAGGCTGCAGATTGGCATCCAGTAAGGAAAAGAAACTACCGTCCTTTCCGCACAATAGGGAGACAAAATGCTGTTCATCCAGTCGTACGAAATTATAATCTGCAGGATTGAGCTCACCTTGCACACGCTTATAAGGAGTTTTTTTTCTGGACAGCTCTTCAATTTCAATAGCATTTCCGTTGCCTTTTAGAGACATCACTGCCAACATTTGTATATTGACATCATTCAAACCGAAGGTGTTTTCGTGAGCGTATGTAATTATTGGCTGTAGGAACTCGCCAGGACCATTTCCCAATGAACCCCAAGTATGGATTTTTTTCATACCCGAAGGAATGGAATATACATGGCAAAAATCATTTTGGGCGACATGCGTCATTACCAAGAATGTATCAACACAGTCAATCCATCCCATATTAATCAGCAATTCTGTATCAGATTGCTCACCATCTACTCTAATCTCCTTATCAAAGGCTGGAAATTCTGTTTTAGATTCGAAGCTACAACTTGACAAGAAGCATAGAAGAATGAATATAATAGAAGTTGTTTTCTGCATAAGTACTTCAAAGCAACATGTAGAATAATCAATGAGCCCTACTTTAAGTTTCACTTTACATCTTATTACATATCTGTTGTAACAAGCTAATGGCTAAAAGTGAAATTTAAAGCAGGCTTAATAATTGCACTTTAGCACTAATCATTATATCCAACCAGGCCTTTTGGTATGACCCAGCAAAATATTTTCACCATAATCTCCGTCAGGATATATTACAACCATTGAATATAAATCAGGGAATTATCACTATCCTTTTTCAACTTCCACATGCTTCAAAGATGAAAAAGCATTAGTGTCCACCAATGAATTCTTACAACAAATTAAAGGCAAAGAATAACCTAAAATGGATCCTTGTAACATGAACTCGAATTACTTTTGCAGTACTTTCAAATTTAACAATTGCCCACTAAAATTTCCAGTAAAAGCTAATGGAAAAACAAGAGTGGACTGGTAGTACACCACCTCCTCGCCAATTTTATAAAGTATCTTTTTATCCAAAGTCTGATGTAGTTTTCCATCAATGTATAAACTTGTAGAGGTATGGTCACCTTTAATCACAATTTGTACCCGTTGACCGATAGGAAACATATAATCAAACTCATTTAAATAACCATCTGACCAGAATGCCAATTTTCCAGACTTTGGGCTACTCTGATACAAAATGGCATTGGAAGATTTAAAAAGCACACTGCCCTTATCTGCGGATTTTGCAGTGAAATCAAAAGCCACTTCATAATCATACCCTATTTCTTCTATCAAAAGCTTTTGATTCCTTTTCAACTTCGAGACTTGAAGCACTTTCCCATCCATCGTTTTTACCTTTGCTCCAATATTCACTCCCGGAGCTTCCGACAAAGCACGACGGCAAGAATCAAACCGTGCGAAAGACAAATCATCCACAGCACCGGTCCACATTTTCAAGCTTAATGTCTGCATAGCAGGATACGCACGATGATGAATGTCCTTGAAAGTAATCCCATTTCCAATGTAATCATTCCATACGGCAAACATTCCCCCTTTCACACGCCTATCATTCCGACTAAATATTCTATCATCAAACATATAGGGTTCCCAGTTATTAAAAATCCACTCTATATTCAGGTAATCGTGGTAATAGAGTGCCGTCAATGGTATTATGTACAATTGGCTACATGCCACATTCACCAATCCAAATCCCAATTCGGCCATTTCAAAGGGATCGGCATAACCATTGTACCAAATGTCCAATAGTACCTCGTCAGACTTCACAGGAAGATCTCCTCTGGCATGCGTCAATGCACCCCATGCCACCGCTTTCTTCCCAAAACCCTCCACATATTTAATGTAATAATCAGTAAAAAAGCGAAACTTTTCAACAACATTAGGATCCGAATTATCGTATTCATCTGTACCAATATGCACTTCTTTACCCCTAAACACCGGATTTTCTCCACCTAAATACTCTGCAAACAAGCTGTCCAAGAACAAATAAGTCTCCGGATTAAACAAATCCAGGTGATCCTCTCCGTACTCCTTACTAGCAATTTCCGGCTTATAGCGCGTAAAGGCCAATGAATGCGCAGGCACATCTATTTCCGGCAAGACAGTCACTCCATACTGCTCGGCTAACATCTGAAGTTCAACAAATTCTTTTTTTGAATAATGAGCCCCCTCCGTGGCCAATCCCGGAAACACGGTACTTTCTAATCGGAAAGCCGCGGGTGTTTGCGACCAGTCATTGCCATAGAACTTTTTAAAGCCGTTGTCATTCAAATGAATCTGGAAACAATTCATTTTATAATAAGACATTATCTTCACATAATCCCTCAAAAAGCCAATGGGGACAAATTTACGTCCTACATCCAACATAAATCCACGCTTAGGATAATTGGGCCAATCTACAGCCACTCCCTGCGGCACCGCCCCATCATACTGTTCCATCATTTGAAGAATGGTCCGAGTTCCCCAAAACACTGCCTGCGTCGTTGCACCCGTCAACACCATCCGATCAGACACATCCAAATAATACTTCTCCCGATTCTCTTCTGTTTCTTTTCCAGCCAAAGTCAAAAAAATATCTCCCGAGCAGGCAGAAACGCCTTCCGCCACCTTATATTTCCTGCCAAACATCACTGCTAAATCTTCGGCAAATGTGTTTGCCACCGGATTGAGTTCTGCTGCATAGCGGGGGTCCAACACCAACCGACACGATGAGCGCCAATAGCCATCCCCGCCTTTCCACTCCTGTAATGCCGGTATCACAAATGGCCTAGAATTTTCTGCCTTTAGCCCTGGCACAAATAGTATGCAAGACACTGCTCCCAATAACACACCTGCCTTAAACACCTGCAACACTTTACCAAAGAGAAACTGCCCCAAAAACAAAATAGTCATTTTCACATCACGAAATATCCACCTCATGTAGTTTGGTCCAAAAACATCAATCCAAGCATTATGCTTGGTAATCCATCTATCCAAAGCAAATTCCATACTATTTATTTTAAAGTTTCAGTTCACTCTACAAGAGTGATTTTTTTTACAAAAGTAACTCCATGATAAGGGACTTGTGTCCAAAATCCCCCTTTATACTCCCCTAAATCCTTTTGATGCCACAAATCACGAACAGAGACTTTTTCTGTATTTCCAAGGCTGCACCATAGACTATTAATCTGTGGAACCTCAGGTGCTTTGGGGGTTAGGATATATTTCTCCTTTGCCATCGATTTTGACCAAGAAGGAATTGGTGCAATTTCCCCGCGGCCTACACAAGCAAGAAACAGCCACACCGTTAATAAACACAAACTCACTCTCATCTCAACTGGTCTTTATTTTATCACCGGATTAACAAACAACTCATCCATATACACTTGTTGCGAAGCTTCGAAAGCCACCTTCATATAACGGATGCTTTCATCCAATTGATCAAATAACAAGTTTTCAATCCATGCATCATGCCGATTGTTCGGGAAATGGGGAGTATCCTTGATAGAAGCTAATCTATATTCTTTTCCATCCAACGAAGTGAACAGATAAACTTTCAGCGGCATACCTATTCCATCTAAATTATAGTCCAGCATACGAAGCATGACTTTCCGTAGTCTGGTCTTTTTCTGCAAATCTACCACAAGCTCATGATAACCTTTCTCGAATTTCACCCAACGGGCATCTTTACTGTCTTCCTCGGCAACCCTGCCATCAAGCAATGCCTTCAAATCCGCTTTTCCCAACACCATGTCAATGGTAGCCCCGTTAGCCAATCTCTCCATAAAGGCAGCTTCGGCCAATTGCCAGCAGCCAATCCGCCTTTTCCAGGCCATATAGTCATTGTATACTTTATGTGACCACACCGGTTGCCCCAACTGATAAGTTGACGTGGGGCTTTCTATGATTCCACAAACCATAAATGAGATAATCCTGTCAACCCCTGCCACAGAAGCAGCCACTTGTTGAGATAAAAGACGCGGATAAGCGGCAGGAATCAAGGCCGAAGAACGGTCGTTGGTTCCCTGTTCCCAAGTGAAAGTCTCACAATTGGCCCACATCTCAATATTCAGACGGTTGTGGATGTCTCTCAACCGTTTCCAAGTCTTCTTTAAGCGAGGCAACATGAATTTATCGCGTACACAGCCCACTTCGTCCTGATAGGCTATGATGTCGACTTTCAGCTTTGCCAATTGTTTCTCATACTCCGGATTATCAAAATCAGACAGTCCGATACCATAAGGAGAAATCAGTGTCTTCTTATCCGGAGTCAATGCTTTTGCCTTTTTGGTCAATGCATTAACCGATTGTACAGCATGTTCTGCAAAAATGGGGCAAAGACAATCCTCTACCGGCAAATACCAGCCATAAAAGGCTTTATGATTTTTATAAAAGACGGCCAGTTCCTCCATAATTTGCAATTGGCGTTGTTTGATAGCAGGATCCTGCAAATTATCATCCTGGTCTTTTGCCCATCCAGTACTCATAAAAACCTTCATGTCATATCGGGCAGCCTCATCAAGAATGGCTTCCACAGGACTCTGTTTATCTTTATCATACCACCAGAGCATTAATTGAGAGGGATAATAAGCCTTACCCTCATTGGCAACTTCCATGAATACCAGATATTCAATGCCCATAGCTGACAGTTCCCGCACTTTAGCTTTCCATAATTCCGGATCCGTATTATCAAAACTCTGCGGATTGGTATATCTATTACGTACATCCTTATATGCCAGATTTATCCAAGTACCAGTAATGGGCTTCACCCTCAAAACAGATTCCTTCACCTTCTGTTTTCTCTGTCGGCCAGGAACATCATTGCCAGCAAAAACTACTGCCGACGGCAGTACGGCTGATATCATCAGTACCCCCAATAGGATTGGCAGAAAAATCCTCTTCATAATATACACATTTTTTTAATTAATAAAAGATCAATTGCCACCGGACGTAATAATTAACGCCAAACCTAAAATAAAGAGAATAAACATCAAGGCAATCAATAGATTAGTAGATTTAGAAGCCCCTTTGAATTCCTTCCAAATAAACACCCCCCATAATGCGGCAACCATCGTAGCCCCTTGTCCCAACCCATAGGAAATGGCAGCACCGGCTGTTCCGGCAGCAATATAACTGCACGCTGTTCCCAACGCCCAAATGGCACCCCCAAAAATACCAACCAAATGAGTATTCATATTTCCTTTGAAGTATTGACTGTAAGCCACAGGCACCCCCGTAAAAGGTTTCCTCATTAACAAAGAGTTGAATAGAAAGTTACTGATAAAGATACCTATTGCAAACACAAACAAGGCAGAATACGGAGTCATCATACCAACAGCAGGCGATTCCAGATTTTCCAAATCCATAGCAGCGGCGACAAAACGATAGAAAAACGCCATCAGAATACCAGCGCAGACAGCAATCAGAACTCCTCTTTTTCGGACAGTCTGACCTGATACTTCAGAAACTTTACTGGAAGCAATCCCATTAAAAACAATGGCCAACACAATCAAGAAGACACCCCCAAAAAGAGTGACAGGATCCCCCTTCGGTACACTAAAGTAATTGACAAATACGCCTAATACCAACGCCAACCCCACCCCTATCGGGAAAGCAACCGACATACCAGCCAACGACATGGAAGCCGACAACAATATATTCGAGGCATTGAATATGACGCCACCCAGAAAAGCGCTCCAAAAATTCTCCATACCAACTTGCTGCAAGTCCTGCATAAATCCGCGTCCCCCTTCTCCAATGCTGCCCAGTGTCAAGCCCCAAACCAAAGAAAAAAGAAGTATACCAATCACATAATCCCAATAGAACAATTCATAGCGCCATGTTTGGGCTGACAATTTTTGAGTATTTCCCCATGATCCCCAGCATAACATCGTGACCCAGCACAACGCTACCGCCAATCCGTAACTTTCAACTATAAACATAATCGTGATATTTAATATTGTTTTTAATGATTACAACTCTTCACGGTAAGGAATAGAAGACTGGGCTCCCATTCTGGTTACAGCTATGGATGAAGCTTTTGAAGCCATCACAGCAGCTTGTTTCAAGTCCATGCCCTCTGACAATCCTACGCACAAAGCCCCATTAAACGTATCTCCGGCAGCTGTAGTGTCAACAGGCTCCACTTTGAAAGCATCTATACGATAAGAAACGCCCTCTTCCCTTATAAGACATCCTTTCGAACCCAAAGTGATAATTACATTCTTTACCCCCATCGCGCAAATCTCTTCCGCCACTTTCTCAACATCGGCATCATTGGCAATCTTTATGCCCGTAAGCATCTCCGCCTCGATGCGGTTCGGAGTGACCATGTACAGATGCCGGAACAATTCTTTGGGAAGACTGCGGGCAGGAGCCGGATTCAGCACCACCTTCACTCCTTTCCCGAAAGCCTTTCTGGCAGCATACTCCACTGTTTGAAGCGGAATTTCCAATTGCATCAAGAGGATATCTCCCTCACACATTTCCTCCAACATTTTATCCACATCTTGTTCGTTCAACAACATGTTGGCACCGGATGCCACTACAATACTATTCTCCGCATGATCGTCCACGCTGATCAGAGCTACTCCGGAAGCAGAATCTTCATCGAGAGCAATATATCTTGTATCAATTCCTTCCTTTTTAAAATAACCGACAGATTGCCGACCTAATACATCATTCCCCAATTTTGCCATAAATATCAGATTGCCGCCCAATCTCTTTATTGCAACAGCCTGATTTGCTCCTTTTCCACCCTGGTTCATAAAGAATTCCCCTCCCAGAATCGTCTCACCGGGAGCAGGCAGATGAGAAGTTCTCACCACCATGTCCACATTGGAACTGCCAATCACTATAATTTTTTTCATAACACTATATTATAAATAAATTCAATCTATTCATCATCGTGCCCGGAAGAACACAGGAGGTGTATCTCCGGCATCGGATACTGCCACACGAGCCGTTATTACCTTTTCATCTCCCGGAAAGAGCGTAATAAAATTGTCACTCCAGAATACCGGATTAATCTCCTTACCCCGGACGTCCAGCAAAGTCAGATGATTGAAATGGGACAAACGATCCGATTCGTTCTTCAAACAAATAGAAAAGACATATTCCCCTTCCTCTTTGGTAACTTCAACCTCCTCCTTCAATTCCGGTTTCTCCATAGAAGTGAACCAAAAGAAATCCATATGCTGGGAATAGAACCAATATAGGTTCTCGGACAGAAGTTTACCGTATTTATCATGCAGCTCCAGCTTCACAAAGTAATTATAAGAGTATTTTCCACACCGGGGCACCGTAACAATCTCCTGATAGCAATCGGGAGAAACAGTTATCCGCTGGGAGTCCTCCCAAGCCACTTCCATGTCATTGTTGATAACTTTAGCCGTCACTTTCACGTCTTGCAGTGTCTGATGGGAGGCATTAATCACAGAAACCCTGAAATCATTCGCATTCAACTGTACGTGCACCGGTTCCATAGCTTTTTTTGCAAAATAATAAGAAGCATTGGGAGCCAGATACCAGTCGTATATCTGCCAGCACACATCGGGCCAGCAAGAATTAATCTTCCAAATCATCACACCGGAAGTAATATCCCACATCCGGTGATTAGCCGCTTCAAACATAGCGCGATAACCATCGGCACTCAGAAACTGGGCATTGTCGGCATATTCTTTTGCCGTCTTCGGATCACCGAACATTGTGCGAATGGCATTGTCATAAGAGCGATAGCAATAATTACTTACATCCCAAGCACCATGTTCAGCCCAAATGCTATCCAATGGGAAAATAGGGCTGTTTACATTAGCCGTACTCTCCGCGGTAGGAATAAATTTCCGGAGGCTGTTGTACGTCGGCATGGAAGGCATCCCCAGTTCATTGCGGAACATCTGCAAATGGACCTCACGCACTTTATCAAAGAAGTAGGAAGAAGGCGCCCAATTATAGTCGGGCGCACCGTCATCCGTCGTACCTGTTGGCAGATCTTCTTTCAGATAAGGAGTCAAGGCGTCTACATCCCAATGAAAACTGGTAGTCGGAAGATAAACACGCGTAGTATCGATACTCCTCACTTTCTCCTTGGTCAGCTTGTACAAGCTTTCATTCATCAAGACCTCATTGGCTCCTATCCATGAAATAATAGAAGGGTGATTGCGATAGCGGAGCATCATATCTTCCACTCCTGCCACCGCCAGACCATGATCCAGAGGATTGTCAGCAGTTTCAGTTCCGGGAGTCATACGGAAACATTGATAGAAAACATGCCACCACATCAGGCCATATTTGTCAAAACTTTCAAACCAGGTTTCAGAAGGAGACGGCATATCTTCACTGCCAATCAGGTTGATGTTCGCCTCTGCCATCAAGCGGGCTTCATCATAGATACGTTTTTCAGATTCCTCCAACAAGATGTCCGGCTGTATCCAACCGCCCTTACAGAATATCCGCTTGCCATTCACATAATATACACGACCACATTCATCTCCCACCCGGTTCAGTCCACTTGCCACCTCACGGATTCCGAAATCAAACTCTTTGGTATCGGACACTTTTCCACCGATGCTAAAAGACAGTTTCATGTGATGCAAGTATTGCTCGCCATACCCATTCGGATACCACAAATACGGGTTTTCTATCAGCAAGGAAGGAAAGTCCTCAGGGGTCAGTTCCACTACTTTTCTCTCACCGGCACGCAGGGCTACTTTCTTCGTCAGCTTGATTGGCTTGAGGTATCCCTCCATATGCTTGGTATAAGTGGGAAATTTGACTTCGTTGAGTAATGTAATCCAAGCATTCACCTTTCCCTCGACAAGCTTTGCAGAAGTATTCCTCACTTCAAGTTTAATATTGACCTTTGCAAGCCCAGTGTCAACCTTCATAGGCATGGTAGTGGACTTTGGTAAAGTAGTGATAACAAAAGGATTTTCAATCAACACCTCGTCCGTGGCTTCCACTATCACTTTCTGGTAGATACCCATATTCCGGTCGCGAACCACGGGAGCACAATCCCAGCCACCGGATATCTTCAATGTCTCATCCTTAAAGATATCGTAGGAATGTCCGCGTACAGGACCGAATACTTTCAACTGGGTGCCGGGAGTCGGGACGCCCGGATGATCCACCTGATAAATTTTTATCGCAATGCAATTGTTGGCTCCGGCACGGGCATATCCGGTTATATCAAGTTTAAAGCGACGAAACATACCCACAATATCTTTTTTATCAGCAACCTGACGACCATTTACCCAGACATCTGCCCGGTAGTTGATGCCGTTCAAGGTCAGCCATACCTTCTTGCCTTTATATGATTTGGGAAGAACGACTTCCGTACGATACCAGTATGGATCTTGCCAAGGATTACGGCCACTTTTCAGGTAGTTGTATTTAGATAGATCCATCCGGGCATTAAATTCATCCGACACATCCGGAATCAGGTAATTATTCAGGCCGATTCTCGGATCAGGATATACGTTTTCCTTCACCAAAGCGTTCAACACGGTAGTGGGCACAGTGGCCTGATACCATCCGGCAGTGGGATAAGACAATTGCGAAACCTCAGCAGCTCCGGCGTTTAGCTCGGAAGAATTGATAATCTTCCAGTTCTCCAGTTCAAGAGATTGGGCATTGACAAACAACATGTTACATATCAACAGTATAAAAAAGAGTTTTCTCATAGTTTCTTGTTATTTTAATATTAATGCAGCCGCACCAATAAATCCGGCATTGTCTCCCAAGGCTGCAGGCAGCAAAGTAGTATGCCGGGCTGCTGAACGACAAATGAATTTACGAAATAGCCACTCTGCCTTGTCCCAGTATAAATCGGAAGATTTCAGAACAGATCCGCCTATGATGACAATTTCGGGATCGGTAATATTCACTGTCCATGACAAAGCATGAGCTAATGCCTGGGCAAAAGCATCCCATACCTGCAAAGCCATTTTATCACCGGACCGTGCCAGTTCGGCTATACGATAAGCCGGCAACTCCTCCTTTGTATATTCTTTATAAAGACGGGTGACGGCATTGCCGGATACATAATCTTCCAATATCCCTTCTTTATAAGGTGATGTCCATACTTCTCCAGCACAACCGGAATGCCCACGCCATACTTTTCCTCCATTAATCCAAGCACATCCTATCCCCGTTCCTAAAGTGAAACCCAGGACTGAACCGGCATTCCGACCCGCTCCCCATAATGCCTCTGCATAAATCAGCGCATTGGCATCATTATCAAGGATCACCCGCAACGGAAATGCTTGTTCAACGGTGTCTTTCAACGGAAAATAGTTCAAAGTGGGAAGATTCTCAACATCCAGCAGTATACCTTTATCTATATCGAGAGGTCCGGTACACCCGATACCAATGCCCTGAATATCGTAATCCGCAGCATCAGCCAGAATATTTTTCAACAGAGAAAACAAATTGGCAATAATTACTTCGCCGGGTTCTTTCGGATTAGTTGCAATAGTACGGGGAGAAGCATAAACCAATCCCTCTCCGCCAACAATACCCGCACTGATCTTTGTGCCTCCGATATCGACTCCTATGGCTACCTTTCTTCGTCCCATCATTATTCTATTGAAGTCACTTTAGCACCATGTGTAAAACTGCCGGGCACTAGTTCCATTTCTTCCGCCCAAGCATTCACTATCAGCTGAACAGGAACAATGGACGGAATTGCAAACAAATCAGGGTCTCCGCAATGAACATTGATTTCCAGCAAATTCACACTTTCAATGCCGGAGGAGATATCCGACACCAGGATCACTTTACCATTAAAAGACAGAACATCAGCCATAAGCCTGATGCTCTGCCGATAAACACCGGACCGTGAATGCGCATAAATGATACAGATAAAGCCAGGGCCTACCATCTCTAGTGGGCCGTGGCGAAACTCACCGCCCAACAAAGCTGAAGCCGGAGTCTTGGTAGCCTCCATAAACATCAGGGCGGTTTGGGCAGCGCTTGCAAAAACCGTACCCCTGCCTATCACTTGAACAAACGGATGCCCACTTAAAAAAGCGACCGAACGGGATAAATAAATCCCCCCTTTCTCAAGCTGAAGACCGACTTCCCGAACGACACTATCTAAAAGAGCATTATCCACCCTGCGACCATCCAATGCTCCTGCAAGCAGATACACTACCAGATAGGTGGTGATAAATGTCTTCGTAGATGTCATTTCCTCCCTCCCAGCCTTACATAGCAGACTGAGAGTAGCCATCGCCGCTAAAGAACTTCCAGACTCATTTGTGACCCCAACCACTGTCAACCGTGAATGATGCCGTTCACCAAGTTGTTTAAGCAGTTCAATCACCTCATAGCTCTCGCCTGACTGTGAGATGGCAACCAATAAAGTGCGCTCTGTCAGAACTGAAGACTGAAAATGCAATAGCTCCCCGGCATTGATAGCAAAAGCGGGTATATTATAAGCGGTCATCATGGTCGCGGCAGCTTGCGATACAAAATAAGAACTTCCCATACCGGTAAGTACTATTTTGTCATAGTCACCGGTTGTCCACAGAGTACAGACAGCATCCAAACGCTCCTTTCCTTCTCTTGAATGATAATAGCCAAGAGTACGTTCCAACATTTCCGGTTGTTCTTGTATTTCTTTGATGAACTGATTCATAAAAAATATTTGTTTTTTATTGATTAAACACTACCAATTCCGCTAATGAGCTATTTTATTGCATCAGCAATAGGTCATTTTCCTTCAATATACCTCTTATAACCTTCATAAGTGTCCGTTCCCGGCTTAAAGGTAGCCCAACTGAAATTCGTAATATGATCGGTAAACATTCCGGCAACCCTTAATTGTTCTTCCAACTCTGACCAAGGCTTGGTACGCATTGTAATCTTCGGACACCAGCATTCCTTAAACGACTCGATGTCTACCCCGAAAATCACTCCGTTGGCATCGCAAGCTTTCTTTATTTCGGCAAACCAATTGGGCAGATCCACATCAAAGTCCACCAGACAACGTCCGCCTATGTCCTGAAGATAAAGAACATCAATATCGGGTGTTTGGGCAAATATCTTACCGAACCACTCCCCACAAAGATCGGCCGGCATGCCACGCCACAAGGCAGGAGCGATGCAGACTTCCTTGGGAGATTTCGACTTTATATAAGCCGCCACCGTCTGCAAATAGTTGGCCAGCATGGAGAGTGAAGGTTCTTGCTGCCACCCCACGGGATAGGAGCCATCGTGAAACTCTTCCGTTATATACCAACCATCCAGGCAGGGATGATTTCCCCAAAGGGCAAACAGTTCATCAAAGACCTGCTTGTTCCGCTCTACGAGGAAGTCGTATTGCTCGGGGCTTGCAGTGTCTTTTTTGCTATAATCACCGGGATAAAGCCCTACGATAAGCTTCATTCCATTCTGCTTGGCAGCCTCGAACATCCGGTTCATGATATCATATTGTTTCGTGACCCAAGGAAGTTTTGTTGGAACATAAAAAGAAGTTTTTTCTTCTGCACGGTCATTGAACCCCTCGGCATACTGTATAATCCAGGTATCAATGCCCACCTCTTGGCTTGCTTTAAACTCCTTATCCCAATCGGTGTTTTCATATACCCCGTCCAATTGAATAAACACACTGGAAAACTTTGGAGTCCCTTTGAACTCGGGAGCATAAGAAGTCAACTGCTCCAGATTGTCAATGCAGAACGAACCGGTACACATTACACCCTCATCATTGGTCACTTCTATCCGATACCCCTCAAAGCGGTTCAGCATCAGTTTATTATCCCCCATATCATGTCCCTTGACAAAAGTAAAGGCTTCGTATGGCATCACCACCCGAGTCCACTCTTCTTGAGTCAACACCTCTTTGTCCACATATTCAAAGAATTGCCAGCGCCCTTTGTCGTGCAGTGTCCCCTGGGTGAACATGCCTGCATCTTGAATTATCATAAAACGGAATGTACCCTTGTTGTTCTTATTACCCTTCACCCAAATGGAAAGTCCCAGAGGATGAAAAGATAAATCACTGCGGTAGTCTCCACCACTTTGCTGGATATACACCGATTCCGCTTCGGAAGAATTGCCGGAAAAAGAGTATCTGATTTCAAAACTTCCTGCACCTTCTACACAGTCATCACTGACAAAACGGTCTATCGAACTTTTAGGCGAGGCAGGAGTTACCTTCATATCATACACCACACAATTCATCTCATCATAAGCGTTCAATGTCTTCACAGCACGAGCTTCTGTCAAGATATCCTCGCTTGTGGGGAGCTGCTTATTGCTGCAAGCTGCCATACATAGCAACAAAGAAGACAAGGTTGCCAGAATCATTCTTTTTTTCATGGCTGTCATTTCGTTGTATAGGTTATAATTTCGGTAATCCATATCTTTCCGCCGGACACGGGATTTTTCCATTTAAAAGTCACTGCGTGCTTACCCACCGGACAGTCGTAGCAGAAGAACAACTCGCACTTCCGGTGATTGAGTTCCTGAGGCAAAGCAGTGGTCTCATGCAATTTCCCATCTATATACACCTCCATTTCGGCCGTATAGTCTGTCGGAAGAGCACCTGCGACGTACCCCTTCACCACCAGACCTGTGCCTACGAAAGTGAATGGATTCACCTCATCTATCGATTTTTCAACAGTAAGTTTGCCACTAACTTTCAGGTCCTCAAAGGCCACTTCCAACGCAACAGGACGAATATCCTCCCGCTTGATTTCAAAAGCATTCCCTATTTTCGCATTTCCATGCTTCCGGAGCATATCACAAGCATGTTTATAAGTCATTTCGTAAGCCTTGTTCAGACTTATGTCTGTATGAGAAAAAGGCCGGTCTTCCACCTCATACAAAGTCCCTTTCCAGTATTCGGGAATGTTGCTGTAACCTATCATGGTTCCCAATATACCTGCTGCCGATGCCGGGTTGCAGTCAGAATCCTGCCCAGCACGGGTAGAGATATCAATGGTTTTTGTAAAATCACCCTCTCCATAGAGCAATCCTAAAAGGATGTAGGCCCCGTTGATTTTCGTACCGATATTAAAAGAATTGTGGATGCCTTCGGGACAACTGATTTCTTCGCTCCACTTGTTCTGCAGTTCAAACCAAGTACGCTTCCAGTCATTGGGATATTTCTTGTGCCAACGAATGACATCGGACATGCACTTGTGAAAATCGCTTTCCTCCGGTATGATTTTAAGGGCTTCTTCCACAATATACTCCATATCATCACTGACATAGGCCAAAGAATACATGGCTGCAACATACACCCCCCCGTACCAACCTTCGCCATAAGACATGATGTGACCTACCTTATCGCAAATTTCAGCCGCTTGATTGGGCATCCCAGGCGACATAATTCCGGCAAAATCAGCCTCAATCTGGAAATCGATACAATGGGCATGAGGGTTGTTCTTCCAATGCCCGCTCTGAGGAGCTTTCATTCCTTGCAGCAGGTTATAGCGCGCTACCTGATTGGCATGCCACAAGGGATATTCCGTTCGCTTAAAGGCAACGGCAAACGAATCCACCGGAGCATCCAAACCGCATCTTTCAAAGACTTCGACAAATGTCAAATCTACATAGACATCATCATAAAGTCCCGGAAAGCTATCGTACCATTTTTTCACCATGTGTTCATTCCAAGGAATGGGAATATAATCCTGAATAATAGTTCCCAGGAATTTGAATTCGGTGGGACCACCATAACTGCACCCTAACGTTTGCCCGGCCCAAGCACCTTTCACCTTATCCTTCAGCACTTGCTCTGACAAAATTCTCTTTTCGTTCTTTTTAAAAGCAGCTTTTACTTCAAAGGTACCAAACAGAACCAATAAAGTCAAGAGAAACACTTTTTTCATTCACACTTCTTTTGATAATGATTATACCATTCTGTATATTGCTCATATAATTTTATAGAATCCGGATGCCCTGCCACAATATCTGTATCAGGTTTGTTCATAATGCCCAAATATTGATAGCAGAGCACCTTATCCACATAAGGGGACACAGCTTCCAGCTGCCTGATAATGCGTTTGCCAAAATCAGCAGGAAGCAAATTACCACCGGTTCCATCCTCAAAATAAAACAATTCGACATCTGCCCACAAACGAGCCCTGCAAGCTTTTTCATGCGCCTTATACAATATTTCATAGAACTTGGCCGAGTCTTCCAATGAAGTATGGTTCACTCCCACCCCGTCCTGATAGGCTATGATATCAATATTCATCTTCTCCAACTGACGAACAAAATGATCATCAAAACGGGCTTCCTTGATAAAATAAGGGGCTATCAGGTTCACACAATTGGGCGTCAGGCGTTGGGCAAATGCCGCAGTCTCATTGACATAGTTCACACAAGCATCCACAAAATAAGGTTGCAGCATGGCTTCATTCGGAAAATACCACCCATAAAAACACGCATGATGACTGTACCTCTCAGCTATCTCTTCCATCGCCTGGAAACGAACTGTCTGTACTCCCTTGTCCAACATCATGTTGTAAGCATCTAAATCGCCCCAAAAATCATTGCTGACAAAAAATTTGATACCACATTCATCTGCCGCAGAAAGGACAGCTTCCAGCGGGTCATCACACCCCATTGGAATCCGAGGAGCAATTTTAGAAGGATAGAAGGGTTTGCCGGCACGAGCCACTCCCATCAAAACCAAATACTCCATACCGACCTCACGGATTTCAAACACCTTCCTGCGCCATTGGTCGGCAGTAAAATGGGCCAATGCTTCATTCCAATACCCGCCTTCGGCTGCCGAATGTTGAAATTCAAACCAAGAGCCCGAAATAGGCTTGGTCTTCTTGTCCGAACACAATGTGGTGGCGGCAGCAGGAACTGCATGCATAGCTTCGGGTATGGTCACAGCCACACTTCCCAAGCCTAAATATCTTATAAAATCACGTCTTCTCATCTCTTGTTCTTTTTTTCTGTTTTACTCAATAATTTTATCAGCCAATTCCCACCCCATGAGGGTCGAGATATAAGGAATTATCCACATAGCCATTTTCCTATGTCCACTGTATCCGGGATGCCAGGCTGCACCCAAATCTGTTGTCCTGTTATAAAGTCCTTCATCCAGCCTCAGCAGAAAGAGTTTCGGATCATTCAATTCAGACACTATTGTTTCATAATAACTGAACACCGGAGCCTGCATAGCAACCGGATAAAGGCAGAGAATAGGAATATTCCCATAATGCTCGCGCAACTGTGCTATTATCTGCATATAAGCTTTTACAAACTCTCTCTTGTAAGGATGCGGTTCTGTAGAAAAATCGTTCGAGCCTAAATTTATAACCACCAAATCCGGTCGATAGCCCGTGAAATTCCATTTAACAGTAAGGTCTTCATCAAGAGTATTTAGCATTCGGTCTTTCATCGTTACTTTCGACACCCTCACCGAATCACCGTAGTTACGGGCTACTCCTCTGCCCGAATGGGCAACCAACGTATAATCGGCATCATAATAGCGGGCTACCATGGCTGCAAAGGCATGATTACAGTTTTCCGTTTCCACCCCAAAAGGCTCATCACGGTGCCTACCATCCACCCCATACCCACAAGTAAGCGAGTTGCCGATAAACTCAATATGACGGGTACGCACAGTAGGACTTGCCTGCAACTGTCCCGAAGCAGAGAGCACAAATCGGTGGATGGTTGTCTTTCCAAACTCTCCCTCAGAACGTTTTTGCATCCTCAAGCTATGAAGACGCTTATCTATCCCCGACACCACATTAATTAGAGTATCTGTCCCGCACACCTTTACAACCCGGTGCAGTTCATCATCCACAAACACATTGTAGTAGCTTGTTCCGGTTTCAGAGACTATCAAAGAAAGTCTTCCGCCCGTAAAACGAGTCTCCCAATAGGTGCCCACCCAATCGAAAGATACCGACCCGTCCGAGGAAACCAGCGTTCTGCCAACATATCTCACGGCCGGATCATTCCCTTTGAAAACCTTGCCACAACTCTTAGCAGCAAGCTCCGACAGGCAACACATCTCTATTAGGATAAACAGGTATAGATAACAGCGCTTCATCACTTTCTTTTTATTTACGTGTTTTATTCCTATATTTCAGTTCTTTCAAATATCTCATATACCCATTGAACAAGTTGATTGTACGCGCTTCGCCCACACGGATAGACATCTCCGGATCGTTGAAAACACCGGGGAACTGATAGCAAAGGATCTTCTCGAAATTGTCAAACAGATTCAAATCATGAATAATCTGCTCTATAGGACGGGGATACAAAGAATTGTCCGGATTGAATAGAAAAGCCTCAAGATCGAACCACAAGTGCGCATTCGCCTCATCGCAAACCTTCTGCAACAAATCGGCAGCCTCTTTGCCGCTTATATCGGTTGCCGGCATACGTGCAAAGCCGAATGGACAAAGAATATCCAGATATTTCAATAATTCCGGATAAGTATCCATCCCAACAGGGACATCAAAACTATTAGTGGCAAGCATTATGGGTTTCTCAGGAGCTAAAGCACTACAAAACTCCTTAAATTCCTTGAAGAAATGTACTATTTCAACTTTTCTTTCCTTACTGCGTTGTGGATCTGGTTCCCAGTTATTTAGGCCCCCACCACTTTCTTCGGATACATAGAAAGCATAAAAAGACTCATGATGCCCATACATATCCCACAGTTCTTTGGCAACCCGTTTGTGCCATTCCAAGGACTCGGGGGTAAAGTCGAACCAAGCGAACATACCAACCCCCATCAATACTTGCATTCCTTGCTTATCCGCTTCCGAGAGAATGGCTTCGATAGGATCTTCAGCTGCAATGTCCATACGGCCGGGATATAATTTAGAAGGATAGAAAGCCTTCCCCGGATAATCCTCAACGGTAGTAGAACTTCCGATATAAGCTTGATGGCGAAATACTTCCTGAATTACCACCATATCCATCTCAATCTTGTGCATGGAACGAATCATCTCTCTCCAATGGTTATCGGTCATCTTTTTGATATCTTGATTCCAGTGCTTACCTTCCTCTTCACTCCAATGATAGATTCCGGTCCAAGCACCTGAAATCTGCTGAATGGAACGAATGTCCGATTGAATTACTTCTATTTCTTTTGTCTTACGATATACTCTTTTGCCATCAGACACCTTCAAAATCACCTTATGCTTGCCCACTTTATCTTTCATGGGAATCATAATCTTCACAACATCCGATTTACTTGATGATATTTTCAAAGTTGTATCACACAATAAAGCAGATTTTTTCTCTTTATCCCAAAAAAGGGAAACTTGATAAGTTTGCAGAGAATTACCCCTATTCACAATTCCTCCACGTATATCCAAATTTATCTTATTTGAAATTTTGCCGGGAGGTATCAATGTTAAACCCACTTTCTCATTAGAGTACATATTCACAGTACAAAACAGAGAAAAAAGAAACAATAATAAATATTTCATAATAACCTTTTTTGAAAGTATAATTTCTATTAATAGAAGCTGTTGGGAAAAGTGACAAAAGATTCCATCTCATTATTAGCTACGCGAATATAAGTATCAAACCTACGTTCACCTTCATGCAAAACAATGACACGAGCTCCATTAGAAGACAAATCATTATAAACAGTTTTTCCACCTGTATAACGACCATAAGCCAACAACACTTCTTTATATGCTACTGCATAATCATTATCATGATCATGTCCAACGAAGATACCCATCACATCACCACACTCCTTAACTGAAGTGAAAAAGCCAGAATTGGTAGTTGGACAACATACCATTTCTCCCTTACAACCAAACAAACGGTTTTTATCTTCCAGTAATGCATCTTTATATTCTGGGAGAGCAATATGGAAAAAAGCCAATGCAGGCAGAGGTATACCTCCGTTGTTTTCTGCAAACTTCTTACTGTGCTCACGATACCAAGCTATCTGATTAAATTTAATCCAATCATAACCCGGAACTGACTTAATTTGAGTATAAGAATGAGAATCAATGCAATACAGTAATGCCGCATCTTTATTCTTATCTTTTGAAGATTTCACAGTCAGCACATAATCCGGAACCACCTCACTTATACGGGTAGGCATTAGACTGCCTTTCTTCTTCGCAATATAGTCATAGAGTTCCGGACGGGTATGATCGTATTCGTCGTCATGATTACCAAATACGACAGCAAAAGGAATATTACGTTTGATACAAACGTCCAACACTATATCCAACCCTTTAAAAGATTCGTTAGAAACCACAACATCTCCCGTGAATATTACAAATTCGGGCTTCTCTATATCCAAGACCTCATTCATACGATCCAGTGCTACCTGAGAATTGACCTGATCATCATATTTATAATGGACATCCGTAAACTGTACTATTTTAAATGTTCTATTCTGATTGAATTTCAATGTCTCTTTTTGTCCCCATACTGTAAAAATATTCAATAAAGCCATAAGGGAAAAAAGTACTTTCTTACATGTCATAATCTAAGTCCGATAAACTAATTAATAAAAAACCAAAAAACAAAAATAGGCGGGATTATCACTCTTAAGACGAATTCCCGCCTATCAATCACCAGCTACATGTTACTTCTTATTGGCGATACCAAGTCATCTTATACATGCGTATTGTTGTTTGGGATGTATCACCACCAATCACACAAGTTGCAATATAAATATCATATCCAGTATCTGTAGGCACAATGGCAGTAGTCAAATCACCCCAAGAGTTATAACTTGTAGCATAAGGAGACCATTCACCCCTAAATAAACAGAACTTATCATAACCTGCATCATCAGGTCCCAATTCCATCTTAGACGGGTCGGTAATATCATAAACACTCAATGTAGAAACGCCACCAGACCAAGTGTCCGCTTGCTGGTCGTTCAACGCTAAATAAGTCTCGTTTTCAATATTGAACACATTAAATCCTAAGATGCGATACTCGTGATTGTCTTGATTCAAAGACGTAATTTCATAAGCCGGAGTAAACATACTAAATTTAGCTTTATAAGCAGCGTCATCGCCGGTAGCGCCAGAATAGCGATTATAAGCAATATAATGCTTAGAATCATCTTCAAGAGTTGCACGTTGTATCATTGGAGCGCTGGTCCAATCGCCACCAGCAGGGCCATAACGAAGTACATTCGGTTTTGCATCAGGAGTTACCAATTGACCATCCTCCAATTTCCAATAATAAATTTCCATATTATGAGGACACATACCATAAATATAAGCTACTCCTTTAGTTACATCCCCCTTCACACTCATGTTATAACCCAAATCATCGGGACATCCTGCATCAGCTGTCCAATTCAATAGATTAATATGTTCTTGAGTCTCCTCTGAATAGTAATAGACCATAAATCCTGCACCATAAACATTTTCACGGTTTGTAATCAAATGACCGGCATCATCTGTACGAGCTCTCATCATAAAGGTACTTGCTGCAGGGATTTCCTTCACAAACTCACCGCTATTTCTATCATACAATTTAATAGGAGCATTGTACTCTTGAATAGCCAAGTAGTTCTGATAGAAAGCCAAACCGGTAGTATTAGATGACATATTCAGTAAAGCGGCATTTTTCTCCCATAATTTAGCATATTTAGTCTTCGGAGGAGTAGGCACTACACGAATCGTGTTATGATGCTTATTTCCCAATGCATCCACTACCGTTATAGGATAAGGATTTGTAAAATCCATCTCACCACCAACCGCAGGAGTAACATAACAATTGTGTTCTACATTCACCATGCAGATAAGACGTGTTAGATCTAACGGGGTTTCATCTGTCGTAGGTACCTTAACAATAATCTCTTCATTTTCTTCATAAGGTCCAGTCTTGGTGGCTGCAAATTTCGATGGATTTCCCGGAATCTGTATGGTAACACTCATCAGTCCGTTCACTTGAGCAGTACGGCCTGTTTCATAATCAGGAGACTCACACGATGCCAATGTAGCCCAACACAAACAAGCGATTACTGATAATTTACTTAATATTTTCATGGTTAATTTTTATTTTCAAGTTAATACATTCAGCAAATAAATTGATTTTTTACTTCCATTCATCAAACTGTTGAACTGCTTCATTCTGTTCTATTTCACCAAGGGGTATAGGGAATCTGGCATAACGTTCTTCCCAAACACGGGTCTTGCCGCCATCAATATCTACAACTTCGTATGTAAATTCATTATCACCGACCTTAATCGGCTTCACTCCATGCATACTTGTACCGTTCAGTACAGTAGATGCCAACCCCCAACGGCGAAGATCCCAAAAACGATGGCCTTCAAAAGCCAGTTCAATCTTTCTCTCATGGCGAAGTAATTTCATGAATTCTGTTTGGGTAGCAGCCGTTAAATCCTTAGTAAAACCAGCTCTTCTCCTGACCTGATTTAAAGCATCTAAAGCCTCCGGCAACTTATCCTGCATCGCCATGGCCTCTGCATAAATTAACAGCACTTCAGCATAACGCATATAATAATAAGTCAAATCTCCCTGACCAGTAAAACTCGTGCCTTTGGGTTGAATGGCTTCTTTCATCAACTTACGCATGTAGTAGCCTGTACTGGTAGTACCTCCTCCCAAGCCAAAACCATCCTTACTACCCTCATAAGTATATAAAGTTTCCCCTTTCCATTGACAACCGTTATACAAGATTGTTGCATAAAAACGCGGCTCACGCCCTTCATAAGGATTAGCAGCCATCTCAGGATTATCCCAATCAAATTCACTACCATCAGCCATTTGATAAGAAGAAACCAAATCTTCTGTAGGAGAAATCTCAGCATAACCACCATCACTTGGCGGACAATAGAAATAATCAAAAGAATAAGTGAACTTATCCTTCAGATATCCGAATTCTATGACACTTTCTTTATTTTCAACCGGCACCAAACGCGAATTGGTAAACAGTTTACCGTAATCTTCATATAGCTCATAATCTTGGTTCATTACCTGAGCTGCTGCATCAGAAGCTTCTTTCCAACGTTCAGCATATAACATAGCACGAGCCAACATACCATAAGCAGCACCACTGCTCAAGCATCCCAATTCCACTTTATCTTTTGTAGGCAAATGTTCGGCGGCAAACCTCAAATCCTCATAAATAAAATCCCAACCTTCTTGAGAAGAACAAAGCGGATGATTTTTCTCACCTAACACAGGAAGTTGTCTATAGATTATATATTGCCCACCATAGCATTTAGCTAAATTAAAACAAGTTACACCACGGAAAAAGCGGACTTGTGCTTCAGCAAGTGTAGCAATCGAGTCTGAAAAATTAGTTCGATTCTTTTCTAGATTTTCCAAAAAACGAGTCAAAGACAATTGTGAGGAGTGGCTCCCCCCCCAAGTATCAAACATATTACTAGTAGTTGTTATAGGCATCGAACCAAAAACGAATTGATTATAATCAGATACAGGATTATTCTGCTTCAACATATCAGTACAAGCTTCACCTCCAAGTCCATAATAACCACCCACCAATGAATAATAACCATTGATATAAGTAATCAAGTTAGATTCATTCGACCAAATAATATCAGAAGGATATGAAGATGTTAATGTTGGATCAATATCACAACTACCCAATATGAAACAAGTAGAAGTGAATACCGTTAATATTTTCTTTATAGATTTCATCTGATTAAATTTTTAGAAAGTAATGTTTAAACCAAATTCATAAGTACGCTGCTGAGGATAATATCCTTGATTTACTCCAGGCATTTCCGGATCCATATAATCCAGTCCACAAATAGTCAGCAAATTACCACCACTCACATAAGCACGAATAGTTCTAAATCCAGCCTTTTCCGTCAATTTCTTAGGAAGTGTATAACCTAACTGAACTGATTTCAAACGTAAATATGTACCATCTTTTACCCACCAAGAAGAGAATTTTCCACCATTATCGCGAGCCTCAATCCCTAAACGAGGAAATTTTGCATTGGGATTATCAGGACGCCAAGAGCCTTCCACCAAATAATAAGGGGTATTTCCATCAGCATAAAACGGACGGGTATAGAACGTATCGTCACGAATTCCACTATCATAAATACCGCATAAATTCACATCGAACATAGCAGCTCCCTGCCAGAACATACTGAAATCAAATCCCTTCCATTCAGCTCCTAAATTTAATCCAAATACCATTTCCGGAATACTACTACGACCAATGGGTACCATATCTTGATCCCAAGTAATCTTTCCATCACCGTTAATGTCTTTCAATTTAATATCACCTGGTTTTGTATTTGTAGACCCTTCAAACAAAGCGCTGTGAGCTATTTCTTCTTCCGATTGAAATAATCCTTCTGCAACGAATCCCAAATAGCGTCCCATACTTTGCCCTGTAGCACGTTTATAAATCGGCACATTAGCATCTTCTGTAACTTTCAAGATTTTGTTACGAGCCCATGACAAGTTGCCTCGTACATGATAATTAAAATCTCGAATTTTATTATGGTGCGTCAATACCAATTCAAAACCACGATTGTCATGTGAACCATAGTTAATATATCCCGGGAAGTAACTGCCTAAAGAAGGTGGAAATTTCCCAGACTGACCTTCCAGAGAACGAGTGGTCTTCATGTAGAATACATCCAATTCAAGCCCCAATAGGCCATTCCACATATTAGACTCAACACCAATATTATAGGTATCAGTCAATTGCCATTTCAAATCCGGACAAATAGGCCCACTCATACCTATATCTTTCAAAGCATTAGTACCAAATACGACTACGGGGTCAGCAGATAAGGTTGCTGTAGAAAAATAAGTCATAGTGCTCTCAATAGCACGATCACTACCTAAACGTCCTATAGAAGCACGAATCTTTAAATTATCCATAAAAGGAACGGCTTCTTTAAAGAAATCTTCTTGAGAAATTCGCCAACCGACAGAAACGGCAGGGAAAAAGCCCCAACGGTTATGAGCCGGAAGTGCAGTAGAAGCATCCACACGTCCTGTAAACTCAAGCAGATACTTTTCATCATAAGCATAATTAAAACGCATAACATAGCCTGCACGTTTGTCATTACTATGACTGCCCTTGACTAAATTTTCGCTGACTTTCAAACCGTAACTCATATCCATTATATCTGTAATCGGAAAATCCTCCCGTCCAGCAGATATTCCTTCATAATCTTCTCTGGCATATTCATACAAGAACAAACCTGAGACATCGTGCTTACCAAATTTATTAGCATATTCAATGGTAGGTCTTATCGTATAACGCTGCTGGGAACCGTACCAGTGTGAGACAGATGCCATTGAACAGATACGCCCTTTTTCAACATTACCCTGATGTGTCGTTTGATTCCAAGAATAAACATTATACGGTGTCATTGCAGCTTTCCTCATTGAATGACTCTTCAAAAAAGCAGCATCCAATTTTGCTGAAAGCCCCTTGATAGGCAACTTATAACATAAAGAAATATCACCTTGAAACTTAGTAGTCTTACTTGATTGATATCCAGACAAGTCTCTGGCACCTAAAGGGTTATTATTACCATTACCTGCTGTATTTTGACTTGCTATAGGCATACCGTCTTTGGTATAAGGCCTCAAATAAGGATAAGACAACATCGCTTGTTGGAATACTCCCGCATAAGCATTCGGACCAACAGAAGCACCCGGTGAACGCTGGTCATCTACAAACCCAGATAAATTCAAAGAAAAATCAATATTATTAGTTACCTTAGCATCCAAGTTTGAACGGAAATTATACTTATCATAAGATGTGTTTTCGACAATACCTTCCTGATTATAAGCTCCCAAAGAAGCAAAGAACTTGATACGCTCATTACCACCAGAAACAGAAACCGTATTCGTATATGTAGGAGCTACATTTTTAAAAAGCAAATCAAACCAGTCTGTATTACCATAGATCTCTTCATTCTCTCCAGGATTATTTATACGTTCAATATCTTCGGGAGAAAAACGTAAATTCTCCTCAGCTACACCATCCATCAACTGAGCTTTATTATACCAATAGGCATAATCCGGACCATTCAAAAATTTCGGAAAATTAGTATTCTGGCTCAACGTAACGGAAGAATTCAACGTTACAGTCGGTTTTTGTACAGTACCACGTTTTGTCGTTACCAAAATTACACCGGCAGCAGCACGTACGCCATACACGGCAGCAGCTGTGGCATCCTTCAAAATAGTAACTGATTCTACTTCATCTGGAGAAAAAGAGGGAAAATAATCTTGTATCACACCATCCACTACTACCAAAGCGTTACCGTCACCAGCACCTGTACCACGAATATAAAGATTTGAACCATCCTGCCCAGGCTGTCCACTGCTTTGTTTAGCAATCAACCCCGGAATACGTCCAGCTAACATATTAGAAAGTGTCCCGCTTGGAGCCTTCTTCAACTCTTTGTTACCCACTTGAGCAATAGAACCTGTTACACTGATTTTTTTCTGTGTGCCATAGCCTACTACCACCACTTCATCCAACAATTCGGAATCCTCTTTCAAAACCACTTTCAAAAGCTTTCTATCTTTCAGAGCAATCTTTTGAGTAGTATATCCTACATAAGAAAAGGTTAATGACACTTTAGTATTGGGCACAGTAATCGTAAAATGACCATCCACATCTGTCACTGCACCAGTCTTGCGATTCTCTGTAAAAACAGATACACCTATCAACGGATTATCCATCTCGTCGAACACACTACCCTCTACCTTCACTTGGGCACTTGCACCTAAACTTACCAAAGTGAACAACAAGAACAGCCAACAAAAATACTTGTTTTTCATTTTAACTAGAATTTAAAATCGAACAATTGAATTAGTTTTTAATATTGTTTATCCAGAACAATCTCTTCCAAGGTCTTCCAGCATTGATAGAGCCCTCTGGGAACATGGAAACAACCTTTCCACTTGCCACCCTTCAAAGGCAACAGAACTTCACCTCTACGATTCAAATAGCCAAACCATTCCGGATATTCTTGATCCTTGAAATGCGTCCATACATAACCATGTACTTTTTCAAACCACTCCAAACATTTTTCGTCTCCGGTCAACCGATAGCCTTTAAGCAATGAAATCAGCGTCTCTATATGCACCCACCAGAGTTTCTGATCCCACTCCAATTGCTGGGGAGGGAATCCCTTGCGATCCATAAAATAATAGATACCGCCAAATTCATTATCCCAACCATATTCCAACATCTTCAAAGCCGTGTTCTTAGCCTTCATTATCAATTCCGGGCGTTTCAACCGCTTACCCAAATCCATGATAAACCACATGGCTTCAATGGCATGCCCCGGAGTAACCTGACGTCCTTCAAAACAGTCTACCAAACTATTGTCGCCATTCAGGCTCTCAACAATAATTCCTCCAAGTTCCGGACGCAAGAACACCTCCATCACCTCGTGAATGCACGTATCCATTGTTTCTACCAAAAAATCCTCGTCAAGCAAATGCTCAATTTCTAATGCCAAGTTACATAGAATCATAGGCAAAGCAAAGCCTTTAAGATCTCTTGTTCCCGGATGAAGCTTATTCCATTTTCCTTTCGGATTATCAACTTTCGACAAAACAATGTCAAAAGTCTTTTTAGCTATATCTGCATACTCTTGATTTCCGGTGGCCAAACTCAGTTGCCCGAATGCCATCGTTGCAAAAGTGTATGAAAAGATATTATAAGGCTCTACCAACGGATGTCCTGCACGGTCCAATGAAAAATACCAGTTGTAATTCCCATCGTGCCCGTATTTCTTCAAGAACTCACCACCCTGAATGGCACAATCAAGCCACTCCTGACGCTTCTCCACCCTATTGTAAAGCATGGAGAACATCCATACTTCCCGGCCTTGCAGCCAGATAAATTTATCCGTGTCGAAAACATTCCCCTCCCGATCCAGACAAGTAAAATAGCCACCGTATTCGGTGTCTTGGGAATGATTCAACCAAAAAGGAAGAACATTATTCATAAGTTCGTCCTTATACTGATTCGCCAATTTCTTAAAATCCATCATCTTCATTCTTTTTTAAATAGGGCTGGGAACGTTTTTTATCCGACATGCATCTAAACCAGCCCTTTACATTCACATTATTTATCTGTTGTATAAGAAATTACATCTCTTACCCAAATATCTGCTCCTTCAACGGGGTTTACCCATTTACAAGTCACGGTATATTTGCCATAAGACTGTACATAATTAAAGAACAACTCATGCTTACGGTGATTATACTTCAGCGGAAGCTTGCATACCTCAATCAATCTATCATTGAAATACACTTCCAGTTCAGCAACGTAATCTTCGGGCACATTCTCACCTTTCAATTCACCTTTAATGACAGCCCCCACACCTTCAAATTCGAAGGTCGGGAAATTAGCAATCCAATTCTCCACTACCACTTTTTTATCAACTTTCAAGCCTTCGAAGCTAATCTCCAATTGTGCAGGTTCCAGTTCTTGAAAACAGATAGTCACCTCATCGCTTCCAACTTTTCCACCGTTTTTTTCTATCATTTGTAAAGCGTGCCCAAAACTCAATTCACATCCTTTATTAAAGCTCACTGTATTATTGAAAGGAATATCTTCGACTACAGTCAGCTCTTTTCTGAATTTCTCGGGAATGCGATTATACCCAATCATTGTTCCCAAAATTCCCCCAGAAGAAGCCGGATTACAATCTGAATCCTGACCGGCACGTGTAGAAATATCAATCGTCTTCTCAAAGTCACCCTGCCCGTAGAGAAGCCCTAAAATGATATATGCACCGTTCACATAAGTCTCAATATTGAAAGGCATCTCAACCCCATCTGGACAAGCAATATCATTGGATCCCCATTTTTTCTCTATTTCTTCCCAACATTTTTTCCAATCCTCTGGATACTGTTTATGCCAATTTATAACATCAGCCATGCATGCATGAAAACGACTTTCCCGAGGAATAGACCTCAACGCCTCCGTCACAACATACTCAACATCATCGCTCACATAAGCCAAAGAGTACATGGCTGCTACATATACACCACCATACCAGCCATCGCCATACGCCATGATGTGTCCTACACGATCGCAAATTTCAGTAGCACTATTTACCATACCTGGAGCCATGATACCTGCAAAATCCGCTTCAATCTGAAAATCCAGACAATTGGCATGGGGATTATTTTTCCAATGCCCGCTGGCGGGAGGAGTCAAGCCATGAAGAAGATTGTAACGGGCCATCTGATTGGCATGACACAAAGGGTATTCTTTAGCCAAAAAGGCTGTGGCAAAAGAATCGGCCGGAGCATCCAAACCGTATCTTTCAAAAGTCTCCACAAAAGTCAGGTCGACATATACATCGTCATAAAGACCGCCACCACCATCGTACCATTTTTTAATTTCACCCGGTCCCCAAGGCATCACTATCGAATCCGGAATCATAGTAGACAGATAGCGGAACTCTGTAGGACCTCCATACGTACAGCCGATAACCTGACCGGCCCAAGCACCTTTTACTTTATCAAACAGAGCATCTTTTGATAGAGTAAGATTCAAATTCTCGTTTTGAGAACCACCACATGAGCATAAAGTTGCCACCAAACAACCACTCAATAAAATTTTTCTAACTTTCATCATATCTATTATTAAGGTCAATTTTTTATTTTCATCCAATAACGTTCAATCTCTTCCAATGATTTTCCGGTGGTCTCCGGCACCAGTTTCCAAACTATCAGCATGTAGGGAATACACATGGCAGCAAACAGGAAGAATGTTCCGGCGGGGGTAAGATTTTGGAGCATCCAGGGGGTAAGCTGCCCAATCAGGTATGTACCTATCCACAATGCAAAACCGGCAATGGACATGGCCAGCCCACGCACCCGGATTGGATACATTTCGGAAAGCAATACAAACACGACTGCGCAAATGGAAACCGCACAGCAAAACACATAGAACAAAAAGAAAACTAGCAAGAATAGGCTTGAAATGCCCCATGATTCTCCGGCAATAAAATAAAAGCCTATCAATACCAATGAAAGAATCATGCCTGAAACACCGTAATACACCAATTTCTTACGACCCACTTTATCAATAATGGCAAGAGCCAGTACAGTAGTCAGGGTATTGACTAGCCCCACCAACACCTGATAGAACAAGGAATCGCCACCGGAAAGGCCGGCCCCTTCAAAGATGGAAGGACCATAATACAAGACTGCATTCACTCCCATAAACTGTCCGAGGATGGCTATACATACACCGATAATAACGGCTTTCATAATACCCGGCGACAAAAGCAAGGACCACTCTGATTTGGTTTCGGAAGTAAGAACAGACTTCGTTTCGTTCAATTGCACCAACGCTTCTTTGGAAGAGCTGTAAATGTGCTCCAAAATATTGACCGCACGCTCTTCACGATTGCGGACAATCAGCCAACGCGGACTTTCCGGAATAAAGAAGACAATGGCAAAGAACAGCAAAGCAGGCAAAGTCTCCATTCCCAACATTCCTCTCCATACTTCATTCACAAAAATCCAGTTAAACCAGCTATCGGCAGCTCCTGCATGGGTCTCAGCATACATAAGCAACTGATAATTCATTAGATAAGCTCCTAAAAAGCCAATGGTAACCGCTAATTGATAAAGTGATACCAAGCGTCCACGATACTGAGCTACCGACACCTCGGATATATAAAGAGGGGATACAATGGAAACCACACCGATACCTACACCTCCGACAATACGGTAAACCACCAACTGATTGAAATCTGCACATACCGCACAACCGATAGCAGACATGGAAAAGAGTATGGCCGACAGAATCATGGTACGTTTACGACCAAGCTTGTCACTTAAAATACCAGCAAAGAGCACTCCTACAATAGAACCTATCAACGCACAGCCCACATACCACCCTTGCGACATGGTATCTAAATTAAACTGAGCGGTTACCTTGGCAATGGTACCGGAAATGACTGCTGTATCATATCCGAAAAGAAATCCTCCCAAAGCAGCCACAACAGACAAGAAAACTACATAACCAATATTGACCGAAGATTTCATAGTATAAAATTTATCGATTAAATTCAAATTATTCTTTTACAAGTTGCTTATAAACAGTACCGAAGCGATCGGTCACTAGTACTTCTATGCGAGCCTTTTTATCTTTAGGAACAGCCTTAAACAAATGATTGGTAGGAAAAGCATTCACCCAGAGTGCACCCATCTTTTCACGATCGGAAAAAGCTTCTACAGCAGCTGGATCCAAACCTTCACAACGGGTCATCTCACCCATACAAGTACCATTCTCGAACCACTCTACCTTCCACTGCTCATCCCAATTCCAGACATTGGCCAGCACTTCTTCGGGAAACTCTTTCGAACTACCCGGAGCATAAGCCTGAAACTGGTATTCCAGCGGATAATCTACCGCTTTGTAGTGCCACTTCACCTGATTACCATCTACCTCATAAAGTCCAAAGCCTTGGGGGGTACCGTCAGAACAAAGCATGGATTTCCAAAAGCCTGCACATACAGCAGCTGTATTGTGTTCCATTAACCGGTCGTTGAACACCACGTTACCGTTCACATGGGTATGTCCGGTAATGAGGTGTGCCTCATGGTCTTTCAGCAAATCATACAGACTATTGGCATTGCTTGTCTCGTCGGGTAGCAAGGCATTGAACTTGATGTCCTTGGTAGTGCTGGAAGGAATATGCATCATTACAAATACCAGATGATCTTTCGGCACCAAAGCCAAATCTTTCTCTATCCATTGCAGTGTACGTTCATCAATGTAACCTATATAACGATAATCCCTATTGATATAAAAACAATTGTCTAGTATAATATAATGTGCCTTTCCACGATTGAAAGAATAATAAATGGGACCAAAATAGTCCTCATAGGTCTTGTATGAATGTTCAAAAGAACGTACACCCATTTCCATATCATGATTTCCTATGATACGGTAAACAGGCAATCCCAGACCGCCAGACACTTGAATGTAATCTGGGTATAAACCAGGAGTATTACCCACAATGTCACCACAATCCAACACGAAGGCATCACGCTCCTTGGCATACTTTTCCATAAAGGCTCGTGCCTTACCTACATAAGAACGATAACTGTCTAAATGCTCCTGACAGCTGACTTGCACATCAGTCTGTACCATAAACACATGCTTCATATCATCTTTCAGATTCCTCTTCAATTCAAAATCATACTTTAAACGGCCTTTCTTAAGCGGGAAAAAGAAAGCGATATGCCCACCACCCTCTTGCGGCAGATAACCTGCAGGCGTGGAAAGATATACAAACCGAGCATCCCGGTTGCGCGGCAACTCATAACGGCCCTGAGCATCAGTCAGCACCACGTCAAAACCATCTGTCACCACAACACCAGCAAGCCCTTTGCCTTTACAGGTCACCACGCCTTCAACGGGATCTGGATAAATTGCAGCCTGCATGATTGAGACAACCAAGAACAGACAACAACTGCAAAACAATCTGAGCATAAAATTCATAATCACTTAATATTGAAATATTCCTTATACCTATTATACAAGTGTCCTGCTTGCAAATATGCTGATTGAGGACTCATAAAATGAGAAAACTCAAAAGTGATGGCCTTATCATAACCGGCTCGCTTGGCAGCCTCCAGTTTCATCCGTAACTTGTCAAACTTAATAGGCAAAAAGTCGATGGGCATGTCACGATCAAAGGTTTCAGCATTTGTCCAACATTTCATGCCATACTTATCAGCCAGCTTTTTGTTCACCGTAAAGAAAGCATCCAGTTCATCGTAATCGATATGTCCGTCCTGAAAAGCACAGGCGTCAACCACATCATGAATGCCATCGAAAATTTCATTCCACTCCCTTTCATGCTCCTGAACAGAAACCGCATCCTCCTTTGTCAACTTATCTGTACCCATCACGGCCTTTTTCCCGTCAATCCACGGAGAAATAAAAGTCGGCAAACCGCCGGAGACATCCTTGCATTGTTTGCCCATCGCATGAAAGGCATCAATGGCACCCTTCGTCTTACGGCTTATCTCACCACTGATATACCATCCGCCGAAACTCTTGTACTTCTCACCGTACCTGCTCCACACCTCATCAATCACATACTTGTTATCCTCAACCTCCCACGAAAGGTCACCGGTATCCCAGTACTTGCCCGAATCATATAAACCAAAATAGAACTTCATGTGATATTTCCCCGCCAGCCGAAGGAACATGTCCAACAAATCGACGGAAGGCATATAACACCCTTTGCCCAGCAAATGCGCCGAAGGATAAGTAATGAATTTGCGATAACCCGACCGGATCATTATGACCGTGTCAATTCCAATACTCTGCATATACCGGAAATCCTGATCCCATTCCCTTTCCCCCCAATTCTGATGGGGAATATCATGGGATATCTCATCCAAGAACGTGCCGGTAATTTTAAGTGCATCGCCCATGGGAACTAGCATGGAAGAGGCAGACTCTTGAGAAAAGAAGCAATCCCCATCACCCTCTCGCCCCAACAATGAAGGGGCCATGAATGCAGACGCACCGAACAAAGCGGTCCTCTTTAAAAAATCCCTGCGTGTTTTCATTATTAATAAAATTAAGATCAACCATTATATATTAAACCTATCGAATACACTTTTTTAAGATAAAAAATCAATTATGTTTTTCATTGTTTTAGATATTAATTGTTATTATTCAATTATCACGCTGCAAATATAGATATATTTATTATATTTGCAAGACTTAATAAAGTATTTAATTAATATATAACCTACAATTAATATATATTAACGCGTAATTACAAAACAATTTACATAATAACAAATCAAATACATAATATTTCAGAATAATAAATCCGTATTTATTAATATAATAAACAAAATAGAGTAAATAACATAAAAATACATACATATGAAACAGAACTTATTAAAAGAAATGGAAACCGGGAGCAAGAATGCACTCTTAAAAAAAAGGATCATCACACATTATATATATAATGGGAGCTCCACTATTACCGATTTGGCCAAGGAACTCGATCTGAGTGTGCCCACAACCACCAAATTCATCAATGAAATGTGTGAGGACAACTATATAAACGACTATGGGAAACTGGAGACCAGTAGCGGCCGCCATCCAAGCCTATACGGACTCAACCCGGAATCAGGATACTTCATTGGAGTGGACATTAAGAAATTTGCCATAAACATTGGACTGATCAATTTCAAGGGGGATATGGTGGAAATCAAGATGAACATACCATACAAGTTCGAAAATACACAGGAAGCTTTGGAAGAACTGTGTGCACTCATCCGAAACTTCATAAAGGGAACGGAAATCAACGACAAGAAGATAATGAACATCTGCATCAACATCTCCGGAAGAGTAAATCCGGAATCAGGATATAGTTTCAGCATGTTCAACTTTTCAGAGCGTCCTTTGGCGGATGTACTGAATGAAAAGATAGGATACCCGGTCTGCATAGACAACGACACAAGGGCCATGACCTATGGAGAGCATATGCAAGGATGCGTCAAAGGGGAAAAGGACATCATCTTTGTCAACATAAGCTGGGGACTCGGAATCGGCATCATCATAGACGGGAAGGTATACACGGGAAAATCTGGATTTTCCGGAGAATTCGGGCATGTCAATGTTTTCGATAATGAAATACTGTGCCACTGCGGCAAAAAAGGATGCCTGGAAACGGAAGCCTCAGGATCGGCACTACACCGCATCCTGTTGGAAAGAATCGGTAGCGGAGAAAGTTCCATACTATCAAAACGGACTGCAGAAAATCCGCCCACCTTGGATGAAATCATCACCGCAGTCAATAAAGAGGACTTGCTATGCATTGAGATAGTGGAAGAAATAGGCCAAAAACTGGGAAGGCAAATAGCTGGATTAATAAGCATATTCAATCCGGAACTAGTAATAATCGGGGGTACACTATCATCAACAGGAGACTATATAGTGCAGCCAATCAAAACGGCAATAAGGAAATACTCATTGAATCTGGTCAACAAAGACGCCACGGTGACTGTTTCCAAGCTAAAAGACAAGGCTGGAGTAGTTGGGGCCTGCATGCTGGCACGGAGCAGAATGTTCGAAATTTAAAACGACCATTGCCAGCATAATGGGATTGACAAAGAGTATACCAAGAACGCAACTATCATATGCAAAAATATTGAAAAAGCGAGTCAGTAGTTGGTTACTGATAAAAGCACAGAATAAACCAGCATCATGATAACCGATTTCCAATACTGCCTCATATTGTGGAATTCGAAAATGCAGATTATTAAACTGTCAATAAAGAGAAGATGGAATCTATAGGATATACTCGGAAATATTACGAACATAACAAAGATTTGGGAAAGTATACCCTAAGATAAGGACAGAAAAGCAAGAAGCCATCATTACGGGTATCTATATTACTATAATTCCCTATCTGTAGCCTGCGTAGTGGGTTTAGGTGACGGAAAGAGGTTGTGGCAATCACAATCTCTTTCTTTTTATGATACATGGGGCAAGCTGTTGCATTTCAGATAAAATCCTTTACCTTTGCCGGCAAACACATTTATCAAGATATCAGGATGAAGAAAGTACTTAAATTGGCTGGAGGATTCATGGTCGGGGCATGCATCGGTTTCGTAGGAGTAATAGGTGTAAGAGTCCTAGTTTTGGGAGACTCGTTCGACGGTTTACACAGCAAGTTTGCCGAAACCGGCATGCTGGAGACGGTAGGAGTTTCCTTGTTAACCATACTGATTCTGCTGTTCTCCATCTTCCTGCAAGTACTTCTGCACGAAGGCGGGCATCTTGTCTGCGGACTGGCAACCGGCTACCGCTTCGTCTCCTTCCGCATCTTCAACCTTACCTTCATACGGAAAGACGGGAAATTATGCATCAAGCGTTTCAGCCTTGCCGGAACGGGAGGCCAATGCCTGCTTACCCCACCCGAAAGGCCTCTTGAAGATATCCCAACCACCTTGTACAACCTGGGTGGAGTGCTTGCCAACCTGCTGACCGCCATCCTTGCCTTCCTCCCCCTGCTGACCGTAGACGGGCTGCCTTACCTGCTGAAATTCTTCCTTCTGATGCTCTCTTTGATTGGCATTCTCCTTGCAGGGATGAACGGCATCCCCATGAAGATGGGCGGCATCGGCAATGATGCCGACAACATGCGCCTGCTTCTCAAGGACAGCAAGAGCAAGCAGGCACTGGTCACCCAGCTGCGCATCAACGCACTGGTGCAAGAGGGCATGCGTCCTAAGGACATGCCTGCCGAATGGTTCAGCCAAACGGAAGACATCAACTACAAAGATGCCCTGCAGGTCACCATAGCCTTGATAAGCGCCTCGCGCCTGCTCGACTGCGAAGAATGGGAAGCCGCCTACAATGCATTTGAGAAAATAATGAGCCACCGGCACGAAGTCATCGGGCTTTTGATAAAGGAAACCGCTTGCGAGCTGCTCTTCACCGCATTGGTGACAAAGAGGACCGCACGGGCAGAAGAATTATATACCGATGAGCTGGATACCTACATCCGGCAATATAAGGATGTGACGTCTTCCAAACAGCGGCTGCTCTGCGCCCTGGCACTCTACCGGGACAAGGATACGGCAAAGGCAAAAGAGATTTACGAAGCCACCTGCCAACGGAAAAACAAATACCTGATGCAGGGAGAAGTAGATTCGGACATAGCCTTGATGAAATCAATCCTTACCGCCAAGAATGCCTTGTAAGATGGAACGATATTTCTTTTACTTGTTATATCTGCTGCTTGGCTGCTCACTATGCGGTTGTAGCAGAAAACAAGCGCCAAAGCAGACACAAGACCCGGATACGGAGACCACCATCCCGTACGTCGACACCATAGCGGCACCCGTCCCTCCGGCTCCGGCTAAAAGCCGGACAGCCCGCTACCTGGACTCCCTCGGTTTCGTCAACATCGCCGAAGCGGACAGCAGCATCGCCATCGACTTGATGTACACCCGTGCCGACAACTTCACCGGAACCCTATTGTACGAAGACCTGAAAGAAGCCTACCTGCACCCCGATGCCATGAAAAGCCTGAAGCGGGCACAACGCCTACTGAAAGAACAGTACCCCGGCTACAGCCTCATCGTCTACGACGCAGCGCGCCCCTTGTCCGTACAGCAGAAGATGTGGAACGTAGTGAAAGGAACCTCCAAATACATCTATGTCTCCAACCCCTCACGCGGCGGCGGCCTGCACAACTACGGGTTGGCAGTGGACATCAGCATACTCGACGATAAAGGAACCCCTCTGCCCATGGGCACCCCAGTAGACCATCTGGGCAGGGAAGCCCACATCACAGAAGAAGCCGTGCTCGTGGCACAAGGCAAGCTGACGGAACAAGAACGTGAAAACCGGCTGCTGCTCCGGCAGGTAATGAAAGAAGCCGGATTCCACCCGCTACCCAGCGAATGGTGGCACTTCAATCGCGTCGGCAGGCAGACGGCGAAGGAGCGATACCGGGTCATCCCTTAACTCTCACCCCCAGCTTGTCCGAAAACTTAATTTTGCTATCGCTTTGACGCAGATGACACGGATTTTAATCTTCTTAATCTGCGTAATCAGCGTCATCTGTGTCTGAAAAATAATCAGACAGAAAGCTACGAATTCATGCCTTACTTTGCCCTTTTTGAGATAACTTTGCATCAGAATAAATAAGCCAAGCCATGCCTTTATCCCAAGACACCCTCCGTTTCATTCGCGAGCATCGTCGCGACGACGTGCGCAGCCTTGCTTTGCAGGCACGCCGCTACCCTTCGGTAGACATGCCCGCTGCCATCACACAAATTTCCGGCTGGCAGGTTGCCAAAGAGAAAATACCCGCATGGGCGAAGAACGACGACATCCTCTACCCCGCCCACCTCTCATTGGAGCAATGCTCCTCCCAAGCAACGGCACAGTATAAAGCGGAGATCATAGCTAACCTGCTATGCACAGAACAAGAGCATCCCGCGAAGGACAGCGCCCCTGCACCAGCCGCCACTTTTACCGACCTCACCGGAGGTTTCGGCATCGACTGCTCCTTCCTCTCCTGCTGCTTCGGGCACGCCACTTACGTAGAGCGCCAGGAAGCCCTCTGCCAGATAGCCGCACACAACTTTCCTGCCCTCGGCCTAAATCACATCTTCGTCTGCCACGCAGACAGCGTCCGCCATCTGCAAGAGATGGAACCCGTAGACTGCATATTCATAGACCCTGCCCGCCGCGACGGACACGGCGGAAAGACCATAGCCATCGGCGACTGCGAACCCGATGTAGCCACCCTGGAAGACCTGCTGCTCCGGAAGGCACGGCACGTACTGATAAAACTCTCCCCCATGCTCGACCTCACCCTTGCCATGAACGATTTGAAACATGTCCGCCAGGCACACATCGTCTCCGTAGGCAACGAATGCAAGGAGCTGCTGCTCTTGCTGGGACAAGGCGGAAGCCTGCCAACAGACGACGTCCCCATCCATTGCGTCAACTTCACCTCCGCCCCGGCTCCCCAAACCCTTGTCTTCACCCGCGGGCAAGAGAAAGAGTGTGCATGCCCCTACACTCCTCAACTGAAATCGTACCTCTACGAACCGAATGCCTCCGTGCTGAAAGCCGGAGCGTTCCGCAGCCTTTCCTTATTATATAAGGTTAAAAAGCTGCATCCCAACAGCCACCTCTACACTTCGGACAGCCTCCTTCCCGACTTCCCCGGCCGCAAGTTCCGAATCTCCTCCTCCTGCGGCTTCAGCAAGAAAGAAATGAAAGAGATGTTGGCTGCCGAGAAAAAGGCGAACCTCACCGTACGCAACTTTCCCGCCACCGTTGCCGAACTGCGCAAACGGCTGAAACTGGCCGAAGGGGGAGACTCTTATCTCTTTGCCACTACCCTGGCAGACGAAAAGAAGGTACTTATCCGCTGCCAGACTACCGGATAAGACACCAAACCCTATATCTTTCCTTGCACAAGATGTACATCTCATACTGTTCGAGATGTACATCTCATGCAGTCTGAGATGTGCATCTCGTGCATCCTTAGCATTAGTCTGCCAGACGACGACAAAAAGAGATAGCGCCGAAAGAGTACTACCTCCAAGAGCTTATGTAACTTCATTGTAACCGAATCGTTACCTGTTCTTCAACTCTCTGCAAAATCCGCGTAACGGCAACCTCCTACTTTTGCGGCAGATTATTAACAGATAATAACAATTATGAAACAGATCTTGAGAGCATTCTTATTCCTGCTCTTATTCACCGCCACCGGCAATACAGCCATGGCCGACGAAAAAGCAAATGTCACGAAACAAGGAACTGTACGCGGGCGTATCATTGACGCCACTAAACAGACTCTCCCGGGCGCTTCTATCTACATCGAGAAACTACACACTGGCGTGACGAGCGACGTCAACGGCTTCTACACTTTCTCTAACCTTGACCCGGGAACCTATACAGTAAAGGTGAGCTACGTGGGCTACTCGCCCGTAGAACTGAAAATCACCATCCCCGCAGGCCGCACACTGGAGAAAGACGTCGTGCTAAACGAAGGTGTGGAGTTGCAGGAAGTGGTGGTAGGCGGCGCCTTCCAGGGACAGCGCCGTGCCATCAACTCACAGAAAAACAACATGGGGATTACGAATGTAGTCTCTGCCGACCAGGTAGGCAAGTTCCCCGACTCCAACATCGGTGACGCCCTTAAACGCATCTCCGGCATCAACGTGCAGTACGACCAAGGCGAGGCGCGCTTCGGGCAAGTACGGGGCACGAGTGCCGACCTCAGCTCCGTCACCATCAACGGCAACCGCGTTCCCTCTGCCGAAGGCGATACGCGCAACGTACAGCTCGACCTCATTCCGGCAGATATGATTCAGACCATCGAAGTAAACAAGGTGGTCACTGCGGACATGGACGGCGACGCCATCGGCGGCAGCATCAACCTCGTCACCAAGAACTCCCCCTACAAGCGCACCATTGCCGCCACTGCCGGAACCGGCTACAACTGGGTGAGCGAAAAGGCGCAACTGAACCTTGGCTTCACCTACGGCGACCGCTTCTTCAACGACAAACTCGGCTTGATTGTATCGGCCTCCTATCAGAACTCACCTTCCGGCTCCTACGACACCGAATTCGTGTGGGAGCAGGACGATGACGGCAAGACGTACGTCAACGACTACCAAATCCGCCAATACTACGTCACCCGCGAACGCCAGAGCTACTCTGCCGCACTGGACTGGGACATCGATGCCAACCACAAACTGACCTTCAAAGGCATCTTCAACAACCGCAACGACTGGGAGAATCGCTACCGCACCACGCTGAAAGACCTTGATGCCGACGGCAACGCCACCGTACGCATACAGACCAAAGCCGGTACGCCGGACAACCGCAACGCCCGCCTGGAACGCCAGCGCACCATGGACTTTGCCCTCGGCGGCGAACACCTCTTCGGCTCACTCTCCATGGACTGGCACGCCAGCTATGCCAAAGCCAGCGAAGAACGTCCCAACGAACGCTACATCGACTTCCAACTGAAGAAACAGAAGTTCGACATGGACCTGAGCGACGAACGCGAACCGTTTGCCAGCCCCAAAGCAGGCTCTACCATGACGCTGAACGATGAATTCAGCCTGAAAGAGTTGACGGAACAGCAGGAAGACATCAAGGAGCAGGACCTGAAGTTCTCCGCCAACTTCAAGCTTCCCTTCAAGAACGGCAACAAGCTGAAGTTCGGCGCAAAGGTGGTGCGCAAGACCAAGGATAAAGAAGTGGACTTCTACGAATACTCTCCTCTGAACGAGGACGCCTTCATGACGAACAGCCTGGCAAATACAGTGGACCAAACCAACAAGAACTTCATGCCCGACAACAAATACCAGGCAGGCATCTACGCTAGCAAGGAATACACCGGCTCTTTAGACTTGAACAACGCTTCCCTCTTTGAGAAAGAGCAGGTGCAGGAAGAACTTGCCGGTAACTTCGATGCCCGCGAAACCGTGACTTCCGGCTACCTCCGCTTCGACCAAAAACTGACAAAAGACGTGGAACTGATGACCGGACTCCGCATAGAGAACACCAACCTTGCCTATACGGGACGCACCTACGATGCCGACGAAGACCTCACCAGTAAGACCGACCGTCAGCGCAACAGCTACATCAACTTCCTGCCGTCGCTGCTCGCCAAGTGGAATGTAAACGATGACTTCAAAGTGCGCGGTTCGTTTACCCAAACCTTGTCACGCCCCAAATACTCGGCCCTCGTGCCCAGTGTGAATATCAAGCGTTCCGACAACGAAATCACCATCGGAAACCCGGAGCTGAAACCTACCGTCTCCTACAACTTCGACTTGAGTGCCGACTATTACTTCCGCAGCATCGGTCTGATAAGCGCCGGCATCTTCTACAAGAAGATAGACGACTTCATCGTAGACCAGGTGAGCACCAACTACGAATACCAGGGTAACACCTACACCCGCTTCACCCAACCCAAGAATGCGGGCAACGCCAACCTGGTAGGGGTAGAGTTATCCTACCAGCGCGACTTCAGCTTCATTGCTCCCGCTCTGAAATGTGTAGGTTTCTACGGAACGTACACCTACACCCACTCCCGTGTGGAAGACTTCAACTTCGAAGGCCGCGAGAATGAGAAAGACTTGAGCATGCCAGGTTCTCCGGAGCATACCGCAAACGCTTCCCTATACTTTGAGAAAGGCGGCCTGAACCTGCGTCTGAGCTATAACTTCGCTTCCGACTTCATCGACGAAATGGGAGAAAGCACCTTCTACGACCGCTACTACGACAAAGTGAACTATATGGACGTAAACGCGAGCTATACCTTCGGAAAGAAATTCAAGACTACCTTCTACGCCGAAGCCAACAACCTGCTGAACCAGCCACTACGCTACTACCAGGGCACGAAAGACCGTACCATGCAGGCAGAATACTACGGCGTGAAAGTGAATGCAGGAGTGAAGATTAATTTTTAATGATGACTGATTATGAAGAAACTATTCCTTTTATTATTGGTTGCCCTACTCGGCAACGCGGCTATTGCCCAAATTACCGATTACTCCATCTTCGACAAGAAGTTCAACTTCTACGTAGCCAACGACCTCGGCCGCAACGGCTACTACGACCAGAAACCCATTGCCGAACTGATGGGACAGATGGCAGAGAACGGCGCAGACCCCGAATTCGTACTTGCCACCGGCGATGTACACCATTTTGAAGGTGTACGCAGTGTGAACGACCCTCTTTGGATGACCAACTACGAACTTATCTACAGCCATCCGGAGCTGATGATAGACTGGTTCCCCCTGCTGGGCAACCACGAATACCGCGGCAATACGCAAGCTGTGCTCGACTACAGTAACGTCAGCCGCCGCTGGACAATGCCTGCCCGTTATTATACCAAGACATTCGAGGATAAAGGCGCTACTATCCGCATCCTTTGGGTAGACACCGCCCCGATGATTGACAAATACCGCAATGAAAGCGATACCTATCCCGATGCCTGCAAGCAGGACTACCGGAAGCAACTTGCCTGGGTGGACTCCGTACTGAGCGCCGCCAAGGAAGACTGGGTTATCGTTGCCGGACACCATCCCATCTATGCCGAAACCCCGAAGGACGAGAGCGAACGCGCGGATATGCAGGCACACCTCGATCCCATTCTGCGCAAGCACAAGGTGGATATGTACATCTGCGGGCACATCCACAACTTCCAGCATGTACGCGTGGCAGGCAGCGACATCGACTATATCACCAATTCCGCCGGTTCGCTCGCCCGCAAGGTGAAGCCCATCGAAGGAACCGTATTCTGCAGCCCCGAACCGGGTTTCTCCATTGTATCGGCCAGCAAAAAGACACTGGAACTGCGCATGATTGACAAGAAAGGAAATGTACTGCACACGGTGACGCGCAGCAAATAACCTACTAAACTCTTCGCGACAGAAAATCCGGAAATGTTGAAGAAAATACAGTCACACTGAAGAATACATCGAAAAGTTTTCAAAACAAAACAGAAAAGGATCTTGCAGGAGATAATAGATGAACTGTAATATTATCACCGAATACGAAAAAGCTTGTACTTGCGGGATAAAGGGAAATCATGATTTCCCTTTATCCCGCAAGTCATCCTTGGGTATGGTCGTCTCACTGCCGTCACGCGTAGCTATGTAGTGAGGAGACATGATTTCGATGCCTGCTTCGTTGAAAACATCCTGGATATTCTGATGCAAATCAGAGTAAATCTGGCTAAGGCTGTTGGCATCCCTGATATAGGCATTCACTTGATAAACCGGATAATAATCCTGAAGGGAAGTTTCCAATATAAACGGGCGGGGATCATCTATCACTCCAGGGGTATTCAATGCAGCCTCTATCAACAGCTGGTGTGTCTTCCGCCACGGAACATCGTAGCCAATACTGACCTCCGAATGGATAATCAATCCATACTCACGGGCAGACTGGCTGTAATTGACCGTATGGGAAGACATGATGAAAGAGTTCGGAATGGTCACCACCTCATTCTTCGGGGTACGGATGCGGGTGACAAGCGGCGTTTTCTCAATGATGTTGCCCGTAGTGTCGTTCAGCTTGATGCGGTCACCCAGCTTGAAAGGTCGCATGTAGGTTATGACCAGCCCTGCAATGATATTGCCGATAACTGTACTGGAGCCGAGCGAAACAATCAAGCCGACAAACACAGAGATTCCCTGGAAGACTCCCGACTTGGAACCCGGCAAATAAGGGTAAATCATGGCAATCATAAACGCATAAAGCAAGAAGCGCACAATGTGATAGGTAGGAATGGCCCAATCCGGATAGAAGCCGTTTATCTTCAGCCGTTCAGCCTGCACCTCATTGGCAAGATAGCGCACCAGTCTGACTAAATACTTCACCGCATAGCATATCACAAAGATAGTGAACAGATTGGGTATATAGTCGGTTATTCCATTCAGAATGACCTTTATAGGATTCCAGATGTAGGAGAATAATGTATAAGCCAAACTCTTGGTCTGAGGGAAAATGGAGAATAACAGTGGAACTGTCAGCAACAACTGCAACAGCATGACCACATAACGCACCAGATTGGCAGCAAACACCAGCAGGTTGACCTGCTTCTGCGTATCCAACAATTCATAATCCTGAATGGAGATCGGTTTCAGTTTGGTATCCTTCAGTTTCTGGATGCGTAGTTTGAGCTTTCTGAACAGCCAGTTAGTAAACTTGAATAGGAAGAATTGTCCTACAAGCACCAGGATAAAATACAAGATGCGTTTACCCAACTGCCACAAGCTATGCTCCTTCTGCATGGCTTTTAGTTTGTCCACCACGACATGCCTCTTGCTGGCGGCCAGCTGGTCGCGAGTACAGTTTTCCCACAAAGCATCCTGATCGGTAAAGGAAATGATGACCTTTTCGCCATACATCAAGTCCGTAACAATATCCGTACTCTCCAAATAAACAGAGTCCGGACGCAGACTGAAACGCGTGCCCAATGCTTCGATGACGCTACTTACATCCTTGGCCCGCTGCTGAGGCGTATGCCCTCCACGCTTGGCATATAGATAGAACAAGGTGTCCTTCTCTACCACCACCGGAATACCCGGCGTCACCGTCCGCAACGAATCAATGCGTTGTTTCTGCAATGCCAGTTTCACCGAATCGGCCGCATAGCCCGCCAACTTCATCTGCTCCATTTCCATCCGCAAATTCGCCTCGTTCAGCCGGGCTGTTTCCAACTCCCGCCGGACAAGCGACAACTGAATCGAATCGGAGTCGGTCCTTGCCACTGTGACACTCCCCACACTATCCTCCCCTAAAACACTGAGCACTTTATCTACCAGCTGAGCTGACACTCCGCCCGCCAGCATCAACAGCCAACTAAGACAGAAAGTACGGATAACCTTCATATATAAACTTCTTGATTTGATTCTTTAATTATGCAAGCATACCCAATAAATGCTCCAAACATACAGAATGTTTTTAACTTCCTATCCTAATCAACATAACTTTTTCATGCAAACATGAAAATTCTATATCCAGTTTGCATTATCTTTGTACTCAAAATTGACATACTTATGGATATATTGTTTCTTGTCGGAGGACTGCTCCTCATTCTTTTGGGTGCCAATGGCTTGACAGATGGTGCCGCATCCGTTGCCAAACGTTTCCATATACCGTCCATCGTCATCGGGCTCACCATTGTTGCCTTCGGTACTTCCGCACCGGAACTCACCGTCAGCATCTCCTCTGCTCTCAAAGGCAGTGTAGACATTGCCATTGGTAATGTGGTGGGAAGCAATACGTTCAATACCCTGATGATTGTGGGTTGTACAGCCCTTTTTGCCCCGATAGCCATCACCCGCAATACACTGAAACGCGAAATACCCCTTTGCATCCTTTCATCCTTCGTCCTGCTGATTTGTGCCAACGATGTCTTTCTGGACGGCGGTGGGGAGAACATACTCAGCATCACCGACGGCCTATTGCTGCTATGCTTCTTTGCCATTTTCCTGAGTTATACTTTTGCCATCGCAAAAAGGGATGGAAGTATGAAGGAACCGGAAAAAGAGCACTTGCAGGAAGAAGACGAAATCAGACTGTTACCCGCGTGGAAGTCTACCCTATACATTCTCGGCGGACTTACCGGCCTCATCATCGGAGGTAATTTCTTTGTAGACGGCGCCAGCGGCATAGCCCGCGGATTGGGTGTCAGCGAATCCATCATCGGCCTTACGCTCGTAGCAGGCGGCACATCACTGCCCGAACTTGCCACCTCCATCGTAGCCGCCTTGAAGAAAAACCCCGAAATAGCCATCGGAAACGTCATCGGAAGCAATCTCTTCAATATATTCTTTGTGCTGGGTTGTTCGGCCTCCATCACTCCACTGCGTCTGACGGGCATCACCAATTTCGATTTGTGGGTACTTGTTGGGGCCAGCCTCCTGCTTTGGCTGTTCGGTGTCTTTTTCGGGAAACGCATCATCACCCGGCTGGAAGGGAGCATTCTGATTCTCTGCTACATTGCCTACACAGCGGTACTGATATACAACCTCTAACAGCAAATTTACAGACACTCTACGCGGTATTTTAAAGATTATCACGTATCTTTAAATAAGGCAAGCTGCATCTCGGCATAAAAAATAAGCAAGCTTATTTTGTTCTACTCTCAGTTTGCATTACCTTTGCCACCTCAATATTGAACAACTATGGCAATTACAATCAAGAAAGTAACCACAAGACGGGAATTGAAACGCTTTATCCGTTTCAACTACCTGCTATACAAAAACAACCCTTATTCCGTCCCCGACCTTTTCGATGACATGCTCAACACCTTCAACAAGAAGAAAAACGCTGCATTTGAATTTTGTGAAGCCGACTATTTCCTGGCTTATCGGGAAGGTAAAATCGTAGGACGTGTAGCTGCCATCATCAACCACAAGGCAAACCAAACCTGGAACAAAAAGGAAGTCCGCTTCGGCTGGATAGACTTCATCGACGATGCGGAAGTCTCCGATGCCCTGATTCGCACCGTGGAAGAATGGGGAAAAGAACGGGGAATGACACATATACAAGGCCCGCTGGGATTCACAGACTTCGATGCCGAAGGTATGCTTATCGAAGGATTCGACCAGCTCAGCACCATGGCCACCATTTATAACTATCCCTACTATCCGCAACATATGGAGCGCATGGGATTTGAGAAGGATGCCGATTGGGTGGAGTACAAAATCTACATTCCGGATGCCATACCCGACAAGCACAAGCGCATCTCCGACCTCATCCAGCGCAAGTATAACCTCAAGATAAAGAAATACACATCGGCCAAGAAGATTGCCCAAGACTACGGTCAGGCCATCTTCGAACTGATGAACGAAGCCTATCAGCCCCTCTACGGTTATTCTGCACTGAGCCAACGGCAGATTGACCAATACGTCAAGATGTACCTGCCCATCCTCGACCTTCGCATGGTGACACTGATTACCGATGCCGATGACCAGCTGCTTGCCGTAGGCATTTCTATGCCATCCCTCGCCGAAGCGTTGCAAAAAGCCCACGGGCGCCTGCTTCCTATGGGTTGGTATCACCTGGCCAAGACCATCTTCTTGAAGAAATATCCCAAAATGCTCGACTTGCTGCTGGTTGCCGTAAAACCGGAATATCAGAACAAGGGCGTCAATGCACTGCTGTTCTCCGACCTTATCCCCGTCTATCAGCAACTTGGTTTCGAGTATGCCGAAAGTAATCCGGAGCTGGAATTGAACGGCAAAGTACAAGCGCAATGGGAGTACTTCAAGACGGAACAGCACAAACGGAGAAGATGCTTTGTGAAGGGAATAAAATAAATTCTAAATCCAGAATATAAGCTTGTCAGAAGTCCATAAAAGACATTATTTTTTTGCGAACCCCCGAATTTCTCATTACCTTTGTCGCAATGCGCAATATGAAGGAATAACGTACTTATGGAAGATAACAACAATATGACCCTGCCGCTGGAAGAAGCAGACAACAATATCACAGAGAGCCCCGTTTCCAGCGTAGAATATACCGACGACAACATCCGCCACCTGGACGACATGGAGCATATCCGTGTCCGTTCCGGTATGTACATAGGCCGTCTGGGCGACGGCTCACAGAACGACGACGGTATCTATGTGTTGCTGAAAGAAGTGATGGACAACAGCATCGACGAGTTCAAGATGGGTGCCGGAAAGCGTATAGAAGTGACTATAGAAGACGGCCTGCGCGTCAGCGTGCGCGACTATGGACGAGGCATCCCGCAAGGCAAACTGGTAGAGGCAGTCAGCAAACTGAATACCGGGGGTAAATATGACTCGAAGGCTTTCAAGAAAAGTGTCGGACTGAATGGCGTGGGCATCAAGGCGGTCAATGCGCTGAGTAGCCGTTTCGAGGTACGCAGCTACCGCGACGACAAAGTACGTACCGTCATCTTCGAGAAAGGAACGCTGTTGAGTGATGTGACCGAAGACTCGACAGAAGAAAACGGAACTTATATCTTCTTTGAACCGGACAACACGCTCTTCTACAACTATTCCTTCCAGAACCAGTTCGTAGAAACCCTGCTGCGCAACTACACCTACCTGAATACGGGCCTCACCTTCATTTACAACGGACAGCGCATCGTCTCCCGCCACGGGCTGGAGGACTTGCTGAAAGACAACATGACCAGCGAAGGCCTTTACGACATCATCCACTTGAAAGGAGAGGACATCGAGATTGCCTTCACACATACCAATCAATACGGTGAAGAGTACTACTCCTTTGTCAACGGGCAGCACACCACCCAAGGCGGTACACACCAGACTGCCTTAAAGGAACACATTGCCCGTACCATCAAGGAATTCTACAACAAGAACCAGGAGTATGCCGACATACGCAACGGACTGGTAGCCGCCATCGCCATCGACGTGGAAGAACCCATGTTCGAAAGCCAGACCAAAACGAAACTGGGCAGCAACAACATGTGGCCTGCCGCGCCGCAGGAGCACAAGCCCGCCGGCCCCACAGTAAACAAATACGTAGGAGACTTCATCAAGACGGAAGTGGACAATTACCTCCACAAGAACCCGCTTGTGGCCGAAGTGATGCTGCAAAAGATACAGGACTCCGAGAAAGAGCGCAAAGCCATTGCCGGCGTCAACAAGCTGGTACGCGAGCGCGCCAAGAAAGCCAACCTGCACAACCGCAAGCTGCGCGACTGCCGTTACCACTTGAGTGACGGTAAAGGCAAGGATCAGGAAACCGAATCCTGTATCTTCATTACCGAGGGAGACTCTGCCAGCGGCTCCATCACCAAGAGCCGTGACGTGAATACCCAAGCAGTATTCAGCCTGCGTGGTAAACCGCTAAATACCTACGGACTGACCAAGAAAGTAGTTTATGAAAACGAAGAATTCAACCTGCTCCAAGCAGCCTTGAATATAGAAGACGGCATAGAAACACTGCGCTACAACAAAGTCATCGTAGCCACCGATGCCGATGTGGACGGCATGCATATCCGCCTGCTGATTATCACCTTCTTCCTGCAGTTCTTCCCCGACCTGATAAAGAAGGGACATGTATACATCCTGCAAACTCCGCTCTTCCGCGTGCGCAACAAGAAGAAGACAAGCTATTGCTACACTGAGGAGGAACGTGTGAAAGCCATTGAAGAACTGGGTCCCAACCCCGAAATCACCCGATTCAAAGGTCTGGGAGAAATCTCGCCAGACGAGTTCAAGCATTTCATCGGCAAGGACATGCGTCTGGAGCAAGTGTCGCTGCGCAAGACAGACCTCGTAAAGGAACTGCTGGAATTCTACATGGGTAAGAATACCATGGAACGGCAAAACTTTATTATCAACAACTTGGTTATAGAAGAAGACTTGGCATCATGAGAAGAGCTATCTTTCCGGGAACATTCGACCCATTTACTATCGGACACTCCTCGGTAGTGAGCCGTGCACTAACTTTCATCGACGAAATCGTTATAGGAATCGGCATCAATGAAAACAAGAACACGTATTTCCCCCTGGAAAAGCGCGAACAGATGATACGGGACTACTACCGGAATGAGCCGCGCATCATTGTGCAGTCATACGATTGCCTGACCATCGACTTTGCCCGGCAGGTAGATGCCAGCCTAATTATACGCGGCATACGCACCGTCAAGGATTTCGAATATGAGGAAACCATTGCCGACATCAACCGCAAACTGACCGGCATAGAAACCATCCTGCTCTTCACCGAGCCGGAACTTACCTGCGTCAGCTCCACCACTGTGCGCGAACTACTGCAATACGGCAAGGACATCAGCATGTTCATACCGGAAGGAATGGAGATTAGGGATTAAGGATTAGGAATTAAAATGGAGATGATGAAGAAACTATTTACTATTATAATATGTATATGCGCGATGACGGCGCAAGCGCAAAAGCCGAATAATGAAGCCCTGCGCAAACTACAGATGGCAGAGTTTGCCATCACCAACCTCTATGTGGACAAGGTGGATGAAGACAAGCTGGTGGAAGAAGCCATCATCAAGATGCTGGCACAACTCGACCCGCACTCCACCTACAACAATGCCGAAGAAGTAAAGAAAATGAACGAGCCGTTACAAGGCAATTTCGAGGGCATCGGTGTACAATTTCAGATGATAGAAGATACCCTGCTTGTGATACAACCCGTCAGCAACGGTCCTTCCGAGAAAGTGGGTATCCTTGCCGGTGACCGTATCGTAGCCGTCAACGACAGTGCCATTGCCGGAGTAAAAATGAGCACGGAAGATATTATGAGCCGCCTGCGCGGACCGAAAGACTCGGAAGTGAAACTGACCATCGTACGCCGTGGCGTGGAAGACCAGCTGTACTTCAACGTAAAACGTGACAAAATTCCCATCCTCAGTCTGGATGCCTCTTACATGATACAACCCAAAATTGGCTATATACGCATCAACCGCTTTGGAGCAACCACTGCTGAAGAATTTGCAGAAGCCCTGAAAAGCCTGCAGAAAAAGGGGATGAAAGACCTAATCCTCGACCTGCAAGGAAACGGAGGAGGGTATCTGAATGCCGCCATCGACCTTGCCAACGAGTTTCTCAAGCAAAAAGAACTCATTGTCTACACCGAAGGAAGGGCTTCGCGCCGCAGTGATTTCTTTGCCAAAGGTACGGGCAACTTCAAGAACGGACGCCTCATCGTATTGGTGGACGAGTACTCCGCTTCTGCCAGCGAAATCGTGACCGGGGCCATTCAGGACTGGGACAGAGGTGTGATAGTAGGGCGCCGCACATTCGGTAAGGGACTGGTACAGCGTCCTATCGACCTGCCGGACGGTTCCATGATTCGTCTGACCATAGCCCGTTACTATACCCCTTCGGGGCGTTGCATCCAGAAGCCTTACGACAGTACCGCCAACCTCGATGGTCGTCTGAGTGGAGAAAACAGTCAGGATAAATATAATCAGGAACTGATAGACCGCTTCAATCATGGAGAAATGATTCATGCGGACAGTATCCATTTTGCCGACTCCCTGAAAGTGCAGACCAAACGTATGGGGCGTACCGTTTACGGAGGTGGAGGTATCATGCCCGACTTTTTCGTCCCCATCGACACTACCCAGTACACAGACTATCACCGCAATCTCGTAGCCAAAGGCGTGGTTATCAAAGCCACTACCGGCTACATCGAGAAACACCGGAAGGAGCTGCAGAACAAATACAAGAAATTTGAAGCCTTCAACGAGAAATTCGAGATAGACGATAACTTCCTTGCCGAAATACGTGCGCTTGCCGACAAGGAGAAAATCAAGTTTGACGAGAAACAGTACCACCAATCCCTACCGCTCATCAAGACACAACTCAAAGCCTTGATTGCCCGTGACCTATGGGACATGAACGAATACTTCCAGGTGATGAACAATACGAACCAGAGCGTACAGCAAGCTCTAAAAGTGTTGAATGACGACATTTACAGTACCATTATTCAATAGCCGGCTTGAAACCGACATTAGGCGCGGATTATGCGGAATACGTAAACTAAATCCGCGTAATCCGCGCCTAAAATTATTCTCCAAACAGCCATTTATTCAACCACTTGTTGACATAGATATTGACCACAGCACATCCTGCACCGATTGCAGCCCCCGCCAATACATCCGACGGATAATGCACTCCCTCGTTCATACGGGAAACTCCCACGGAACAAGCCCACAAGGCAGACGGAGCTATCACATACCATTTAGGATACTTCACACTGAGCGAGGTGGCAAGGGCAAAAGCCGTTGCCGTATGCCCGGAAGGAAAAGACGGGCTGCCTTCATGACTATATGCATGTACTCTGTCGGGATATTTATCATAAGGACGTTCACGACCCACCAGATACTTCATTCCATAAGTCACAACAAAAGCCCCCGCCACACTTGTACCTACGTAGACCGCATCTTTCAGCAAACCCTTATCATGTTTTATCCAAGCGGCAACGGCCATCGCCACCGGAACACCGACAGCAATATAGGGCTCCGAACGTGAAATTATCTTATTATAGTTACGGACAAACTTGCCATCCCAACTGTTAACCCGGTGCAAAGTGTTGATATCCCAATTCTGTGCCGAAAGACCGGATACAACAAGGCAGATAAAATATACAAAAAAAACAGCCTTTTTCATAAGTCCTTTATACTAGTTTGACGCAAAGATAGGACAAATAGATAGAGTTTTCACAAAAAAATTCTATCTTTGTTGCCACATTTATAATAATTTGCTAATCATTTCATGAGACTGGAAACTTACTGCAACCGACAGATTGATTGTGTGGTATGTCCTCAAAAATCAGAAGAAGTATTGGTTTACCGCCACTATCCCAAGGGACAACATTTCTCTGCTGAAAAGTGCACACAGAACTGCATGATATTTATGCTGAAAGGCGAATTACTTGTAAACAGTAACGAATATCCGGGCACCACTCTCCAAAGTCGCCAGCTCATCCTGCAAGCCATCGGCTCCAAAGTAGAGCTCTTGGCTCTAACCGAAGTGGAATATATTGTCTATTGGTTCACCGAGCTCCCCCTAATTTGCGAAGAGCGTTACAAAGAGATACTGAAACGCTCGGAAGCCCCCCTGATTTACACCCCGCTTACAGCAATTCCCATGCTCGAAGGACTTCTGAAAAGCCTTGCCTGCTACCTCAACGAGCAGCCTTATGCGTGCAGCAAATACATTGAAATGAAATGCCAGGAACTGGCATACATATTAACATGCTACTATCCACTACACCAAATCAGTACATTTTTCTACCCCATCAGCACTTATACGGAAAGCTTCCAGTATTTCGTCATGCAGAACTACGACAAAGTGAAGAATGTGGAGGAGTTTGCCCACCTCGGCGGATATACCACCACCACATTCCGTCGTATGTTTAAAAACATGTATGGGGTCCCGGTATATGAGTGGATTCTGGACAAGAAACGCGAAGGAATTCTGAACGACCTGCAATATACCAAACAACGCATTTCAGTCATCAGCGCCCGCTATGGCTTTGATTCCCTATCCCACTTTGCCCACTTCTGCAAAGACTCTTTCGGAGACACACCCCGCGCCCTGAGAAAACGTTTGGCAAACGGAGAAAAGATTTCCATTATCTGCAAAGAGCAAGGCAAAGACCAGGAGGACGAGTAAACCTTTTACTTGTCCGCAAACTTCGCATCCTGCCGGATTACGGAATTATTTCTTTAATCGCTTGCTTTATCGCTGGATTTCTCCTATTTTTGCGAAACATTTACAGAAGTATCCTGATAGAACAAATTTTCAAACTATTAAATAACTTAAATTCAATCATTTATGTGGTTAAGTAATTCATCTGTAGGAAGGAAAGTGGTGATGAGCGTTACCGGTATCGCCCTTGTCCTGTTTCTGACATTTCACATGGCGATGAACCTGGTTGCATTAGTCTCGGCTAATGGCTACAACATGGTTTGTGAGTTCTTGGGAGCAAACTGGTACGCATTGGTGGCTACGGTAGGTCTGGCTGCCTTATTCATCATCCACATCATCTACGCTTTCTGGTTGACTATGCAGAACCGTAAGGCACGTGGTAGCGAACGCTATGCCGTTACGGAAAAGCCCAAGACTGTGGAATGGGCTTCTCAAAACATGCTCGTATTGGGTATCATCGTAATCGTAGGTTTGGGCCTGCACCTCGTAAACTTTTGGGCTAAAATGCAGCTTCCCGAGTTGATGCACAACATGGGCATGCATGCCGACACCCTCACGCTGGCATATGCAGCCAACGGTGTCTATCACATTCAGAACACCTTCAGCAATCCGGTATTCGTAGTGCTTTACCTTGTTTGGCTGGGCGCATTGTGGTTCCACCTCACTCACGGTTTCTGGAGCTCCATGCAGTCTTTGGGCTGGAACAACAAAGTATGGATTAACCGTTGGAAATGTATCTCCAACATCTATTCTACTATCGTTGTCCTCTGCTTCGCTCTGGTAGTTGTCGTATTCTTTGCAAAATCATTGTGCGGCGCTTGCTAAATTCAAATTGTAAATGACTAAATTGTAAATTGCATTATGACTAAGATAGATTCTAAAATACCGGAAGGACCGGTGGCTGAGAAATGGACCAATTATAAGGCTCACCAAAAATTAGTAAACCCTGCCAACAAACGTCGTCTGGACATCATCGTAGTAGGAACCGGACTTGCCGGTGCCAGTGCTGCCGCCTCTCTGGGCGAAATGGGTTTCAGAGTATTCAACTTCTGTATCCAGGACTCTCCGCGCCGTGCACACTCCATCGCTGCACAAGGTGGTATCAATGCTGCTAAGAATTACCAAAACGACGGTGACTCTGTGTACCGTCTGTTCTACGATACAGTAAAAGGTGGCGACTACCGTGCCCGCGAAGCCAACGTTTACCGTCTGGCTGAAGTATCCAACAATATTATCGACCAATGCGTTGCACAAGGTGTTCCTTTCGCCCGCGAATACGGCGGTACACTGGACAACCGTTCTTTCGGTGGTGCCCAAGTATCACGTACTTTCTACGCTAAAGGTCAGACCGGACAGCAGCTGTTGCTGGGTGCATACTCTGCATTGAGCCGCCAGGTGAACGTAGGTACCGTAAAACTGTACACCCGCTACGAAATGGAAGATGTTGTCCTCATTGACGGACGTGCCCGCGGTATCATTGCAAAGAACCTCGTTACCGGTAAATTGGAACGTTTTGCCGCTCACGCTGTGGTAATCGCTACCGGTGGTTACGGCAATACCTACTTCCTTTCTACCAATGCAATGGCATGTAACTGCTCTGCTGCAATGGCTTGCTACCGTAAAGGTGCCTGGTTTGCCAACCCTGCTTACGTACAGATTCACCCCACTTGTATTCCGGTTCACGGTGACAAGCAGTCCAAACTGACTTTGATGTCCGAATCTCTGCGTAACGATGGGCGTATCTGGGTTCCGAAGAAGCTGGAAGATGCCAAGAAACTGCAGGAAGGTACACTGCAAGGAAAAGATATTCCCGAGGAAGACCGCGACTACTACCTGGAACGCCGTTATCCGGCATTCGGTAACCTCGTTCCGCGTGACGTTGCCAGCCGCGCTGCCAAAGAACGCTGCGACAAGGGCTTCGGCGTGAACAACACCGGTCTTGCCGTATTCCTTGACTTCTCCGAAGCTATCAACCGCCTGGGTAAAGATGTCGTTGCACAACGTTACGGCAACCTCTTCGATATGTATGAAGAAATCACTGATGTCAGCCCATACGAAAACCCGATGATGATTTATCCGGCTATCCACTATACCATGGGTGGTATCTGGGTTGACTACGAACTGATGACCTCCATCAAGGGACTGTTCGCCATCGGTGAATGTAACTTCTCCGACCACGGTGCAAACCGCCTCGGTGCTTCCGCCCTGATGCAAGGTCTGGCCGATGGTTACTTCGTATTGCCTTACACTATCCAGAACTATCTGGCCGACCAGATTACAGTTCCCCGTTTCTCTACCGACCTGCCCGAATTTGCAGCTGCAGAAAAGGCCGTTCAGGAGAAGATTGACTGGATGATGAACATCAAGGGTAAGAAGTCTGTAGACTCTATCCACAAGGAACTGGGCCACATTATGTGGGAATATGTAGGTATGGGACGTACGGCCGAAGGCTTGAAGGAAGGTCTGAAGAAGCTGAAAGAAGTCCGCAAGGAGTTCGAGAAAGAACTGTTCATCCCGGGCGACAAGGAAGGTATGAATGTAGAACTCGACAAGGCTATCCGTCTGTACGACTTCATCACTATGGGCGAGCTGGTTGCTTACGATGCACTGAACCGTAACGAAAGCTGCGGTGGTCACTTCCGTGAAGAATATCAGACTGAAGAAGGCGAAGCCAAGCGTGACGATGAAAACTACTTCTACGTGGCTTGCTGGGAATATCAGGGTTCTGACGAAAAGGAACCGGTATTGCTGAAAGAGCCGCTGGTTTACGAAGCAATCAAGGTACAGACTCGTAACTACAAGAGCTAATCGGGAAGTTGAACATTTAAAGAATTAAAGAAAATGGATAAAAATATATCATTTACGCTCAAGGTATGGCGCCAGAAGGGTCCGAAAGCAAAAGGCGCTTTTGAAACATACCAAATGAAAGATATCCCGGGCGATACTTCATTCCTCGAAATGCTGGATATCCTGAACGAACAGCTGATTTCTGAAGGTAAAGAACCGGTTGTATTCGACCACGACTGCCGCGAAGGTATCTGCGGTATGTGTTCGCTCTACATCAACGGACACCCCCACGGTCCTGCAACCGGCGCTACGACTTGCCAGATTTATATGCGTCGTTTCAACGACGGCGATACCATCACTGTTGAACCGTGGCGCTCTGCCGGTTTCCCGGTTATCAAGGACTTGATGGTCGACCGTACGGCCTACGACAAGATTATGCAGGCAGGCGGCTACGTCAGCGTACGTACCGGTGCTCCCCAGGATGCCAACGCTATCCTGATTCCGAAGCCCATCGCTGACGAGGCTATGGATGCTGCCAGCTGTATCGGTTGTGGTGCTTGTGTGGCTGCTTGTAAGAACGGTTCTGCTATGCTGTTCGTTTCTGCCAAAGTGAGCCAGCTGAACCTGTTGCCCCAAGGCAAACCGGAAGCATTGCGCCGTGCCAAGGCTATGTTGAGCAAGATGGACGAACTCGGTTTCGGTAACTGTACCAATACCCGTGCGTGCGAAGCTGAATGCCCGAAGAATGTTTCCATCAGCAACATTGCTCGTTTAAACCGCGACTTTATCATTGCGAAACTGAAAGACTAATCCGGTCTTTCTGCAAATAATATAGGATGCGCTTCGGATAAACCTTTTGAGCAAGCTCAGATTTATCACTCAGCTTTCACTATATTTGATTAATATCACAAGAGACTCCTCTGCCGGGAAACCGCCGGAGGAGTTTTTTTATGACATGCCGCTTACTTCAGATAAATTGCCGGCACGCAAGCTACGGGGAGAAGCCCCGAAATTCTTTTTGCAGAAATTGGAAAAATGAGGCAGCGATTCAAAGCCATATTTATAGCAAATCTCTGATATGGAAGCATCCGTATAACGAAGTTCATAAACCACACTTTCCTTCCTCCGTTCCATCATCCACTCGTACACCGGTTGATGAAAAACAGAATTGAATATACGCCGGAAAGTAGCCACTGTATATCCTCCCAGCTGGGCAAATTTCTCTACTGTCTTGACTTTGGCATGATTCTGCAAGACAAAGTAATGGAAGGAATTAGTATACTGGGCAAGAGGATGTATCAGCATGGAAAGCTCATAGTCGGAGTAATAATTTCCAAGAATGAAAGCAAGTTCTTTTCGTTTGAAACAAAGCATTTCCCGGCAAATTTTCTCCTCGGACAAATAGGCCTTGGAACTTTCCAGAAAGAGCTGCAATTCGGGAGTAATGGTCAAAGGACAGAATATCAATGGAGGGGTAATCTCTTTCATGATATGGTTATACCGGTCCTCACAGAAGAATTCAGGCTTACTGAACCGGTAACAAACGCATTCCACATCCGTCATGGCAAGTATTTCGTACTTGGAACCAATAGCTTGAAGGATGAACTCACCTGCATGCAACACAGTTCCCGCATACTCCTTACTGTTAACAAGCACTTCTCCTTGCAGCAGAAAAATTACAATATTTTCCTCACACTTCCGTGCCGGCAGATGGAATCCTCTGGGGTGAGAAGCATATATTATTGCATTGTCCACAGCCTTGGGACATTGAGCGCATTGTTTTTTACCTCCGCAAGCAGAAGAGTTGGGCATCGGCAAGTAGATTTGTTTGTTTGTTGCAGTGACAAAAATAGATAAATAATACTCATAAAAGAAACATTCCCCGAAAACTTTCATAAAGAAGTCTCGGGGAATGAATAAAATAGAAGCAATTCAGTTTTGCGGACAGTACCCGTTTCTATTTACACAAAATTATGGATACTGCCTTTTATTTTTCCACATTCGTATCATCAGCCGTACTCCACGGACCAACTTCAGGTACAAAGGTTACTTTTGCCGCCTTATTGGCCAGCGTCAGCGTATAACGTATCTTTTTGCCTTCACCCCAGGCTTGTGTACCATCCAAGTCAATGGCGGAAGTTACAGTATCAAGAAGAACGTCTTTCTCATAGATGTCATAGACAACATTGATTTTGGCGTTCGTATCCAACGTCTGGGGCATCAACATCCAGGCTGTATTCACTTCCACACCCGTTGTATTCACTTCCAATGCACCACCGTCAATCGTATGTGCATAAGTAGCCGTTCCTTCCTGTGACTTCCATGTTGAATCATCAAAACCATAAGTTCCCTTATTGTGCACACCGGATATTGTAAGTGTTTTCAGTTTATAAGTCAAAGCGTCGGCTGCCTTGACAGTGAAATTTATTTGCGTCAGTATATGGCCGAATTTCAAAGATACCCCACTGGCATTTGATGCCTTGGTTGCATCCATCGCTTTCGCGGCTACCAAGTCCGTTTGGGTAACTACATCCGCTACCGTATAAGTAATGGAAGGATATATAGCACCAGCAGCCGGTTGATTGTACGTCAAGGCCCCGGTACCCGGATTCCCGTAAGCAAAGAACTGCAAGTTATCCGTCATTGGCCAATAATATGTTCCCCCAGTCAAACTCCAGTCGGGAGCACTATAAGTTACCTTAACATCTGCCATGAATTCCTTCATTGCATCAAAAGTCGCAACAGAGGCCATTGTTGTTGCTCCCGTATTATAAGCATACACAGTGAACCCTACCTTCTGCAATTCCGGCAAATCAGTCACTGCGGCTCTCGTAGTGTTACCCACTACTGTTCCCAATTTAATCTCCGCCTTTTGTCCGGCATTCTCTATCTCCTCACTTTCCGAGCAACTCATTACTGCTGCTGCAGCCAAAGCCAAAAATAAAACCTTCTTCATAATTGTCTGTTATTAAAGTTAATATATTTATTTGTCTGTTTGCTATCAATTCACCGGTAGCTCCACATCCGTCTCATCATCCCAATCATCCACATCGCCACCAATCCCTCCATCTCCTTCATCGGTTCCCGGTTCCAAATCATCCACCACAACCTTGTCCTCCGGTACGGGAACCTCGATATGGATTTCCGACCCAGGAACGCCCACATCAGGTTCTTCTTCGCCTCCTCCCGAGGGAGGAGCTGTTTCAATCACTTCCGTGATATCCACCTTCACCTCTTGAACCGTTTTATCTCGTTTCACAATCTTCAATGTCAGCAACATAGGACTATCCGCACGGGTCTTGGCATCTTTCAGTAATACAAAACTGGAGAAATACCCCCATAAAAGCCCGTTTTCACGCTTTGTATTCACACATATAGGTACCTCGCTCAAATGGCAAGCACGGTTGCCTATAAAGTAACTTCCGTTCAAGCCGTCCACATGGCAGATGATGCTCGATATTCTATCCCATCCTTCCACCTTTATATCAAAGGAATAATGGTTCACTACCGCTTCCGGCTTCCAGTTCAACGGAAGCGCCACATCACTCTGCCTTATTTCCACCTCGTCCAAAGCCACCACATACAAAGGGTCGGGCGACCAAACCATATCTTCGTGTATATCCAGCCCCGTACAGTGTCCCGTAAAAGCCTCAATCGTCTCATAACTCTCGTCGCCCCGTATCTGTATACTCTCCGTATTGAAGTTATAGGCCACCACCGCATACCTCCCCGGCGGTACCTTCACCTCACCCCCTTCGGCAGGCAGATAACTTTCAACCTTTCTCCTCTGAGTATCTTTCGGATAGAAGATAATCCGCATGGTCTGCGGCAGCTTATCCGTCACCCCTTTCCAATCCAATTTAATCTGTACTCCGCTAACGGGATAATCATCCAGCATATCGCGGAAGTCACAGCTTCCCAGCATTGGCAACAGTCCGAAGAACAGCCAGAGAATCATATGCCGTGCATCTTTCATACCACTCATCTCCCCGACGTTAGAAGCCACACCAAAGAAACTTTTGCTTTTGTCGGCCCGATAAAGCGATACTTTCCACTCCTGACCCAAACCAAGTCATTTCCATAAGAAGTATATTTCCGGTACTCCGTATCCAAGTATCCAATACCCACACTGAATTCAATCGCCAGATGCCGAGCCAGTGGACGCACATATCCATAAGTTATTCCAGCAGCAGCGTAATACTTCCCCCGGTATCCCTTCTCCTTTTTCAACTGAAAATCATAGGTACCTCCTTCGGCATATGCTCCCAGGAAATGTCCGAACAATATTCCATGCGTATAGCGGTTTCCCAACCAGTAACGTACCTCTGTCCCTCCCGAAAGGAACTGATAACAGAAACCACATCCGCTGTCAGACCACCAAGGACATTTGTACTCAACATTCAAAGACCACCTCTTTCTCAATGGCAGCTCCACTTCTATGTTCGGAGCCAAGGCCAGGTCGTAAAGCAAATTATTTTTTAACGCCAGCACCGTTTTACAAGTATGGCTATGAGATTCCGCCGACTTATTCTGCCCTATTACCTGCCCCGACATCATGCAAAAAAGGAGTAGCCAAAGAACATATATAAGAATGCGTTTTCCCATAATTTCGCGTTGTATACAAACAAAAGTAGAAGATAATTACCGAATAAAATCCACTTTCCATCACTCTTTTCAAAGGCTGAAAGGTTCTGTGAAACGATTGAAACAGATTTGCAACTTTTGCCTTATCCGGGACGCTGTGAATAGATTCTTTCCATACTCTCTCAAAAAGTCAATCCGTGTGCGAAAACAGTAAAATTCAGTGAAAGAAATACAAAAGAAGTAGCAGAATCATTCTGAAATTTGGAAGATAACAATGGAAACCTTACATTTGTAATGTGATTTTTTTCATAGTATTAGATTTAAGGTTAACAAAGGTTGGAGTACGGCGGTACTCCTTTTTTTATACCCATACGTTTCTCCGAATGACAAAAAATAGCTATCTTCGATGGCTTTTATAACTGTTAAAGAAGAAAACATCACCACTTGAGCCCATTATGAAAAAACCGGTACTCGCATTGCTTTCCATAATCCTACTTACCGCAGGATGTTCCCAACGGCCTGCCACCACCAAGATACCCCTGACCAGCGCACACCGTGGTGCGGCCACCATTGCTCCCGAAAACACAATGGCATCCGTAGATTCGTGCATCAAATACGGTGTAGGCAATATAGAATGCGATGTCTGCATCAGTAAGGACAGTGTCTTCTACGTACTGCACGATTCCACCCTCGACCGTACCACCAACGGTACCGGCGCCATCTCCCAATGGCTGTCCGCCGACATCGACACACTGGATGCCGGCTCTTGGTTTGCGCCCCGATTTGCCGGACAACGGGTACTACGCCTTACCGACCTGCTACGCAAGGCCAAAGAGCACGGTTTAAGAATCACCATCGACTACCGCAACGGCGGTCTGCACCAATTACTGAATCTGATAAAGGACGAAGGCATGCTGGAAAACTGCAACTTCACCTTCAGCAAGGAGTATCATGCCAAATGCTTCAGAAAAATGGCACCCGAGGTAAGAACCCTGCAAGCCTACATCAAAAGTGAAAAGGACATAGAGCATGTCGTAAAGGAACTGCATCCCGACATCGCTGTCGTCTGGATTGACTCCCTTACCCCGCAATTCGTAAAGAAATGCCGCGAGCACAACCTGCAGGTACTGGCACTTGTCCTGGGGCTGGACGACAAGACGGAAGAGAACCAGAAGGCGGTCGACCTGGGGGTAGACATCATAGCGACGGACCATCCGGAAAAGTTCATCATGAAATACGGGCAACCGTCCATATAAGGCAAGAGACCTGCTGCGCTTAGGTCAGCAAATGATAGACACCGCCCACCATTGCCTTGACCACTCCTTTCATCTCCAGTTCAAAAAGCAAGGCACTCATCCGGTTGACGGGTATATCCGCTTCCACCACCATCGCATTGATATGGAGGTCTCCCTGCCGCATAAGGATGCGTACAACAAGCTCCTCCTCTTCCGTCAGTTCCGGGAAGAGATTACGCTGAATACCTTCTGTCCGGGCAGGCTGCTCCGCTACGGACCAGCCCATAATCTGCACAAACTCTTCCGCATTCTGGATAAGGGCAGCCTTGTTGTCGCGTATCAACCGGTTGCAACCGATGGAAGATTCGTCCGTAACACGTCCCGGAACAGCAAAACAGTCACGATGATATCCCTCCGCCAACTCTGCAGTGATAAGGGAACCTCCCTTTGCGGCAGACTCCACCACAATGGTAGCATCACTCATACCCGCCACAATACGGTTGCGGCTGACGAAATTATGCTTGTCCGGATTCGTCCCGGTAAGGAATTCGGTCAGCAGTCCGCCTTGTGCCAGCATGTCGATGGCTGTTTTCCGGTGGACATACGGATAGATGCGGTCCAGTCCGTGAGCAAGGACAGCAACGGTAGGGAGATGATTTGCCAAAGCGGCCCGATGGGCATGGATATCTATCCCGTAGGCCAGTCCGCTTACTACCAGCACATCGGGACAAAGAACGGCCAAATCGCGCAGGAAGTCGATACAGAATTGCTTGCCGTAATCGGTGGCACGACGTGTACCTACCATATCGATGACATGCAGGCGGTTGAAATCGGTGTTTCCTTTAAAGAAAAGTACAATCGGCGCATCTTCACATTCACGCAAGCGCGAAGGGTAAGCCTCATCCTTCAACGTCAGGCAGGAAAGACGATTCTTCTCTACAAACTCCATCTCCTGCTCGGCACGCAGAAAGGCAGCGGGACAATCAAGAGCCGTCACTACCCCCGGATTCACACCGGACATGATTTCGGGAAGCTCCTTCCGCCGACTGAATACTTCGGCAGCACTGCCCATACCCTCTATTAAACGCTTTGCCCCGATATGTCCTATACCGGGGCAAAGTGTGAGAGCTATACTGCAAATCCGTTCGTCACTGTTCATTCCACCAAAGATTACACGGACTTACACGGGTTGAGATAAGGGGCAAAAAGGCGGTCGAACAGTTCGCTGTCGCTCAACCGGCCATTGACTACACACACGGTCTCTACCACGCCTTTGAGGCAGACCTTACCGTCGGAAACACGGAAGATATCTTGATAGAAGACGTACTTGATGCCTTCCTTCTTCATATAAAGTTTGGAAACAAACTCGTCACCACTCCTCAGGGGAGTCTTGAAAGCCATATTGATACGTGCCACTACCGGGTCTACCCCCTGCTCGTGCAGTCCGGCAAAGCTGACGCCGGCACTCAACAGAAACTCATGGCGCGTATGCTCCAGATAATGCTGATAATTGGCATTATTGACGATGCCTTGCAGGTCGCATTCATAGTCGCGCACCTTCATGGGAAGTTCATAGATATAATTCATATTTACTATTGGACTATTTACTATTTGATACTTAGCCACGTTGTTTCTCCACATCCAAGCCTTTGAACTTCTTCAGTTCTTCTACGCTGACCAGCTTGTAGAGTTTGTCGCTGGGACGTATTTTCACCGATTTCATCGAGAAATGCTGGCCTTTCTTTACAGTCTGCACGGGTTTCAAATCGACGCGTGCCTCGTCCAAAGTGACGAATTCGGCACCCGTTGTGGGACCCGTAATCAGCAACTTGTCGCCTACGCTCACTTCGGCTGCTTCTACCAGGAACTCCGCCACACCGATGTTTGAGAAGTAGCGGATACCCTTACCCACATAGATTTTACGTTCCGTAGCGGCAGAACCGTAGTTCTTGGTCCATTCGCCCAAGCGTTGTCCCAGGTAGTAGCCGTCCCAGAAACCACGATTGAAGACCGTCTTCAAACGTTCGTCCCACCGGGCAATCTTCTCATCGGTGAACGTGTCGTCCAGATAGAAACGAATGGCTTCTTTATAACACTCCACTACCGTGCGCACGTACTCGGGTCCGCGGGCACGTCCTTCAATTTTGAAAACACGAACACCTGCATCCAGCATCTTGTTCATGAAGTGGATAGTTTTTAAGTCTTTGGGGGACATGATGTACTGGTTGTCCACCTCCAATTCCACATCCGTCTCCTTGTCGCGCACCGTGTAGCTGCGGCGGCATACCTGCATGCAGGCACCGCGGTTGGCGGAGTGGTTCATTTCATGCAATGAGAGATAACACTTTCCGCTGACTGCCATGCAAAGGGCACCGTGACAGAACATCTCTATACGTATCTGCTCTCCGCTGGGACCGCAGATATTCTCCTCACGGATATGGCGGTAGATTTCTGCCACTTGCTCCAGATTCAGCTCACGCGCCAGCACCACCACATCGGCAAACTGCGCATAGAAGCGCAGGGCTTCCACATTGCTGATGTTGAGCTGTGTGCTGAGGTGTACCTCCTGCCCTATCTGACGGGCATAGCTCATCACTGCCACATCGGCGGCAATGACAGCCGAGATACCTGCCGCCTTTGCCGCATCTACAATGGTACGCATCAGCGGAATGTCATGGTCGTATATGATGGTATTGACGGTGAGGTAGCTCTTCATGCCATGCTCGTCGCACGTCCGGGCTATCTCCCGCAAATCGTCGATAGTGAAGGTATTGGCCGAACGGGCACGCATGTTCAGGTTCTCGATACCGAAATAGATGGAGTCGGCACCTGCTTGTATGGCTGCTGCGAGAGATTCGCGCGAGCCTACCGGTGCCATGATTTCGAAGTCACTGATTGAGTGTTTCATCATTTCTTTTTGAATTAGAGTATGCAAAGGTAGGCTTTTTTCTGTACTTTTGCGGACAAATCCGCTTAGATTATGAAGATTAAAGATATAGACCTGGGCCCACGCCCCGTATTCCTCGCCCCGATGGAGGACGTCACCGACCCTGCTTTCCGCCTGATGTGCAAGCACTTCGGAGCAGACATGGTATATACCGAGTTCGTTTCTGCCGATGCCTTGATACGCTCCGTAGGCAAGACCCAGCAGAAACTGAACATCAGCGATGAAGAGCGGCCCGTAGCCATACAGATATACGGACGGGACACCGCCACCATGGTAGAAGCCGCCCGCATTGTGGAGCAGGCACATCCGGACACGCTGGACATCAACTTCGGCTGCCCCGTGAAGCGCGTTGCCGGCAAGGGTGCCGGTGCCGGTATGCTACAGAACATTCCGCTGATGCTGGAAATCACTCGTGCCGTGGTAGATGCCGTGAAGATTCCCGTCACCGTGAAGACCCGCCTGGGCTGGGATGCCAACAGTAAAATCATCGTAGACCTTGCCGAGCAGTTGCAGGACTGCGGCATTGCCGCCCTCACCATCCACGGCCGTACCCGCGCCCAGATGTATACCGGCGAGGCGGACTGGACACTTATCGGCGAGGTGAAAAAGAACCCACGCATGCACATTCCCATCATCGGCAACGGTGATATCACCACTCCCCAACGGGCCAAAGAATGCTTCGACCTCTACGGTGTGGACGCCATCATGATAGGCCGTGCCAGCTTCGGCCGCCCGTGGTTCTTTAAGGAAGTGAAGCATTATTTGGAGACGGGCGAAGAACTCCCTCCGCTGAGTTCCGAATGGCGGCTGAACGTACTCCGCCAGGAAGTGGAAGACAGCGTCAACCTGCTGGATGAACGACGGGGCATACTGCACGTGCGCCGCCACCTGGCAGCAAGCCCGCTCTTCAAAGGGATTCCCAATTTCCGCGACACCCGGATAGCCATGCTGCGGGCAGAGACGAAGGAGGAACTGTACCGCATCTTCGAAGAGATAGAACCGTTGCTGCCATAGGAGAAAACCGCATACGATTTTTACCATCGAGTCCGACACTTGAGCAATCATCCTCACGCCCCTTCTTGAATAGCTTCTGAGAGGGGGGCTATTCAGACGCAGATGACACGTTTTGTTGCCATCCGCATAACTCACTGTCTGTCAGCAAGAAATTTTGCCAATCACTTGCCTTGCCCTTGGCAAACTTTTGCCATGCCTATGGCAAAGTTTTGCCAACGCGGTGGCAAAGCCTTGCCATAGGGAAGGCAAAACCTTGCCAACAAAGAGGCAAGAAAAAAAACATTGTTTCTTTGGCAGAAAGAAACAAGTCCCTATATTCGTCTTCCCAAGAAAGAAAGAATCCCATAAATATGTCTTTATGAAAAAGAAAAAACTACTCAAACAGCTCATCGTAAACTTCCAGCATTCACTTCCGGCAGAAGTTTATCCGCGTACATTGGTATTACCCACAGACAGTGGAAAGATAATCACCGTGCCCGACTAGCGGAACATCGGCTGCGCAAACCATCGCTTGAACATCCACGTGGCCAGGATATAAATGCCGAAAGCCGATACGAAACCCACGATAGAGTCTATCAGGTAATGTGCCTGGATATAGACCGTAGCCCCACACAACAGCAGATAGAAAGGAAACAAGCAGGCAAACAGACGCTTGCTGCCACGCCATGCCATAATCATCAGTACCGTAGACATTCCGACGTGCGAACTGGGAAAAGCAGCCGTGGGGCGCTCACCCACCTGCTGGGAACTCTCCACCAGGTTGTAGAAGAAGCCGTGCTCATAGCCCGGACCGGGAAGAAGTTCCTGATGGTGATGGAAATAATCACCGATGGACGGGAAGATACCTTGCGCCACATGGTCGCTTCCAATGGCGGGGAAGTAGAACTGCGGCCCGGCAACGGGGACGAAGATATAAATAAGGTAATAGATGAAGAAAGCGGTGACGATGACGAACGAAACCTTCTCGAAAAGGTCGAAACGATAAAGGAAATACCACACCACCACCAGCAGAATCATCGGATAATAGAAGAAGTATCCCATATTGAACGGCTCGCTCACCCACATCTGCGGAAACCTTTCACAGAACCATACAGCAGGCTGTCCGCCAAACATCCACTGCTCCACCGACGCGAACACGTGGTCGAGATTGGGGAATATCCGGTTGAACTCAAAGGTGTCGGGATACCAATAGGAAAGCAGTGACATCTGGATGGCTATGCGCACAAAGGCAGAGAACTTGCAGGGTGCCAGCCGGTAAAGATACATCAGCAGGAACGTCATACCCGCAATGACAACACGGTCTGCAAGCATCTGCACCGGATGATCCATTTCCTGAAAAAGAAACAGAATGAGAATGGAAGTCAGCAAATTGTATATCAGCGTAATCTTCTCTACCGCAAAAAGCCCCTTACGGGTTTCTACCCTTTTAAATAAATCTAAAGCCATCCCTTATCCTTATACCAGGCAATGGTTTCCTTTACACCCCGTTCCAGGTCGTACTCAGGACTGAAGCCCAGTTCCTCGACGGCCGGTGTGATGTCACACTGCCAGTTGCGTTGTTTCATTATTCTATACTTGTCCGAATTGAGCGTACTGGTCTTGTTCTGCCGCTTCGCCCAAAATTCAGCGAGCAAAGATACGACTTTCAATACAATTAACGGACATCTCAGGCGAATAACAAACGGGTTGCCCAATTCTTTCCTTATCAAATCGGAAAAAGCACGGCTACTATACACCTTCCCGTCAGCCAGAAAATAGGCGCGGCGGGACACCTGCTTCTCTATCCCGAGGAAGACGGCCTGCACGATGTCCTTTACATATACAAACGTCAAGTCCTGGCGGCGGAAGCCCACAGAAAAGTCCGTATGCTGCCGGATGGACTTTGCCATAAGATAATAATCCTTCTCACGCGGCCCGTATACACCCGTCGGCCGGTAGATGACGTAGGGGAAACCCGGAATACTCTGCAAATAAAGTTCTGTTTTCAGTTTACTGAGCCCGTAGGCGGTATTGGGTGAAGGGGGGTCACTCTCCATAATCGGGTCGTAGGTCCTCTCGCGTACCGGACCGAACACACTCAGCGTACTGATGAAAATAAACTGCTTGGGAATCATGTTCAGCTCCCTCAGCGTATCGATGAAGTATTTGGTCTGCAGGTAATTCACCAAATCGAATTCGTTCTTGTCCACGCACTTCGTCACACCGGCACAATGAACAATATAATCAAACTTATTGTAGGTCCCTTTATGTCCCGAAAGCTGCGCCCTCAGTTCATTGGGATGCGCAAAGTCCAGTTCGAGAAAATGTATCTTGCGGTCACGCAGATACTCGCGGCTGCTGGACGAGCGTACACCCGCCCACACACCGAACTTGCGCTTCAACGCTTCCTCCACGATGAAACTTCCGATAAATCCGCTTGCTCCTGTAATTAAAATCGATTTCACTTCTTCAGTTACAAATTACTAATTACTTTTCATCCGATTACTTTTCATCCAATCCGTCACCTTGGCGCTCCTTTATTACTTTGTCGCCTCGTTACTCTTCTTCACCGGCTCCACATGGATGCTGACCAGTGTTCCTTTGCCGAACTGCCTTTTCAACTTGTTCTCCACCGCCGTTGCCGTCTCGTGAGCTTCCTCCAGCGAGATGCTGCCATCCATACGCACATGCACCTCGATGGCACAATAACTGCCGATGCGACGCGTACGAAGGTGATGCGGCGAGCTGATACCGGGAAAAGAGAGAATTGTCTTTATTATCTCATCCTCTACCTCGGCAGGCAATGATTTCTCCAACAGTTCGTCCACACACGGTATCAACAATTGCACAGCCACCTTCATAATGAAGAAGCTGACAATAACCGCCGCCACCGGGTCCAGCACCCGCCAATGGTCACCCAAAAGAATGGCTCCACCTATCCCCACTGCCGTGCCTATGGATGAAAGCGCATCACTCCGGTGATGCCAGGCATTGGCAACAACCGCCTGCGAATTCAACTTCCTACCCTTGAAAACGGTATATTGATAAAGCACTTCCTTGAAAACGATGGATACCAATGCAGCCACCAGCGCCAGCATACCGGGCTCCTGCAAAGAACCGCCTTGCAGGAAACGGTAAATGGAGGAAGCCCCGTTCCAGAAAATGCCGAATCCCACAAACAACAGAAAGACACCGATAATGGCAGTTGCCAGCGTCTCGTACTTGCCATGACCGTAATCGTGCCCCTCATCCTCGGGCTTTGCTGAGATGCGCACAAATACAATGACAATAATATCTGTAATGAAATCCGACAAAGAATGTACCGCATCCGCCAGCATGGCGGCACTGTGACCTACAATACCTGCAAAGAATTTGAAGACAAGCAAGAGAAAGTTTACCACACTTCCCACAACCGTCACCCGGTAAATGTCTTTTTCCCGTGTGGCATCTGCTTTTTTGTTCAGAGTTTGCATTTCCATCTGCTTTTCGTCTAAGGTACAGCCTATCTTCACTTTGTGTGCAAATATAGTACATAAATCCATTACAATCTGTCGTTCCTTCATTATTTTCAATAGAATGATAATATTTTGAAGTCTGAGTGAACGAAGGAACGTATTTATTTGTTTACTTTGCAAGAGGTAATCACCACAGATTACACAGATTGACACAGAATCTCTATTTATACATAAAATACATCATAACATTATGGCCAAAAAGAAAGAAAAGAAAGCCGGCAAACGCATGAAGAAGAAAGAGCTCGTCAAAGTACTGCTGGAATTCTTCCACACAAAGCAAGACGAAGTATTATCCCTGAAATACATCTTTGAACAACTCCACCTCACCACACATCCGCTGAAGATGCTGTGCATGGACATCTTGTCCGAACTGTCGATGGACGACTACATCACAGAAGTGGACAAGCACAAATACAAGCTGAACAACCACGGCGTGGAAATGACCGGAACCTTCCAGCGCAAGAGCAACGGCAAGAATTCCTTTATACCGGAAGGTGGAGGCGAACCGATATTCGTGGCCGAACGCAACTCGGCACACGCCATGAACAATGATAAAGTGCGTATCGCCTTCTATGCCAAGCGTCGCGGACGCGAAGCCGAAGGAGAAGTCATCGAGATACTGGAACGTGCCAACGACACCTTCGTGGGTACCCTGGAAGTTGCCAAGTCATACGCTTTCCTTGTAACGGAAAACCGTACGCTTGCCAACGACATCTTCATCCCCAAAGAAAAGTTGAAAGGCGGCAAGACGGGCGACAAAGCCATCGTAAAGGTGGTGGAATGGCCCGACAAAGCCAAGAACCCCATCGGCCAGGTAATCGACATCCTGGGGCGCGCAGGAGACAATACCACCGAGATGCACGCCATCCTGGCGGAATTCGGCCTGCCCTATGTCTACCCCGCTGCCGTAGAGAAAGCTGCCGACAAGATACCCGCCGAAATCTCCGCCGAGGAAATAGCCCGACGTGAGGACTTCCGGGGTGTGACCACCTTCACCATCGACCCCAAGGATGCCAAGGACTTCGACGACGCCCTCTCCATCCGCAAACTGAAAGGGGGACTTTGGGAAGTAGGCGTACACATTGCCGACGTGACCCACTACGTGAAAGAGGGCGGCATCATAGACAAGGAAGCCGAGAAGCGTGCCACATCCGTCTACCTCGTAGACCGCACCATCCCAATGCTCCCCGAACGGTTGTGTAATTTCATCTGTTCACTCCGCCCCGACGAAGAGAAGCTTGCCTACTCCGTCATCTTTGAAATGACGGAAAAAGGCGAAGTGAAGAACTCACGCGTGGTACATACCGTCATCAAGAGCGACCGCCGCTTCACCTACGAAGAAGCCCAGGAGATTATAGAAACCGGCAAAGGAGACTTCCAGGAAGAGGTGCTCCAACTGGATAAGCTTGCCAAAATACTGCGTGAGAACCGCTTTAAGGCAGGAGCCATCAACTTCGACCGCTACGAAGTGAAGTTCGAAATTGACGAGAAGGGCAAACCCGTCAGCGTCTACTTCAAGGAGTCGAAAGATGCCAACAAGCTGATAGAGGAGTTCATGCTGCTTGCCAACCGCACCGTAGCCGAAAAGATAGGCCGCGTGCCCAAAGGCAAGAAAGCCAAAGTGTTGCCATACCGTATTCACGACCTCCCCGACCCGGAGAAGCTGGACAACCTGGCACAGTTCATCGCCCGTTTCGGCTACAAGCTGCGTACCAGCGGTACAAAGACCGACATCTCCAAGTCCATCAACCACCTGCTGGACGACATCCAGGGCAAGAAGGAGGAGAACTTGATTGAAACCGTCTCCATCCGCGCCATGCAGAAGGCACGCTACTCCGTACATAACGTGGGGCACTATGGTCTGGCTTTCGATTACTACACCCATTTCACCTCGCCCATCCGCCGCTATCCGGATATGATGGTGCACCGTCTGCTCACCAAGTATTTGGACCAGGGAGGCCGCACCGTGTCCGAACAGAAATACGAAGCCCTCTGCGAGCACAGCAGCAACATGGAGCAGATAGCCTCCAACGCGGAACGCGCCTCCATCAAGTACAAGCAAGTAGAGTTCATGACCGAACGCCTGGGACAGACCTTCGACGGTGTCATCTCCGGTGTAACGGAATGGGGCCTCTACGTGGAGCTGAACGAAAACAAATGCGAAGGCATGATTCCCATCCGTGACCTCGACGATGACTATTACGAATTCGACGAAAAGAACTACTGCCTACGCGGGCGCCGTAAAAACCGGATATACAGCTTGGGAGACGCCATCACCGTCAAAGTGGCACGCGCCAATCTGGAGAAGAAACAACTGGATTTTGCACTGGTATAGAATAACCCTATAATTTAAAATCATCCCCGATCCCTTTCTTTCAGAGAGAGACCGGGGATGAGACCTGCACGATGAAAACGATTACTATTACGGACCCTACACAGATTGAGGAAATTATCCGCAAATGTCCATATTGCATAGTGGGCATCACAGACCTTGAAGGAAACCCATATGCGGTTCCCATGAACTTTGCCTATCAAGACGGAGTGATATACTTGCATTCCGGCCCGGAAGGTAGTAAAGTGGAGATGATAACAAAGCACCCGCAAGTTTGCATCACCTTCTGCGAAGGACACGAACTGGTCTATATGCACCGGCAAGTGGCATGCAGCTATAGCATGAAGTCGCGCAGTGTCATCTGCCATGGAAAAGTACACTTCGTGGAAGACATGGAAGAGAAGCGACGCGTACTCGACATGCTGATGAAGCAATACACGGAGAATGAATGCAAATATGCCGAACCTGCCGTACGCAATGTCAAGATATGGGAAGTGAAAGTAGAGAAAATGAGCTGCCGGTCGTTCGGGTTAAGACCAAGCGAACTATAAATACCATCTGCCAGCTACCTGCTCCACATTGATGGAGCGGATAACCGGCAGAAATGTTTGCTCTTACAATGGGTATTCCTCAAACGCATACAACAACGTCGAAAGATACCGTTCTCCCGTATCGGGCAGCAGCGCGACAATCGTCTTGCCCTCATTTTCGGGCAACCTTGCCAGGCGGGCAGCCGCAGCAACGGCAGCCCCCGAAGAGATGCCGACCAGCAATCCCTCATACTTCGCCAGTTCGCGACCCGTACGGATGGCATCATCATTGGATACCTGCAGCACTTCGTCTATCACGGCACTGTTATAGTTCTTCGGCACAAATCCCGCACCGATACCTTGTATTTTATGGGGACCGGGCTTTCCGCCGGAAAGTACGGGAGAATCTTCGGGCTCCACAGCCACAATCCTTACCTTCGGGTTATTGGCTTTCAAGGCTGCGCCCACTCCGCTCACCGTGCCTCCCGTACCTACACCTGCCACAAAAATATCCACCCGACCGTCCGTATCACGCCAGATTTCCTGTCCCGTAGTACGCTCGTGCATTGCCGGATTGGCAGGATTATCGAATTGCTGCAAAATCAACGAACCGGGGTTGGCGGCCTTCAGTTCCTCGGCACGGGCTATGGCGCCTTTCATACCGTCAACACCCGGAGTCAGCACCAGTTCCGCACCGAGAGCTTTCAAGAGGTTGCGGCGCTCCAGACTCATTGTGTCGGGCATTGTCAGTATCAGCTTGTAACCTTTGGCGGCGGCTACAAAAGCCAGCCCTATGCCCGTATTGCCACTGGTAGGTTCGATGAGGGTGGCACCGGGCTTCAACAGCCCTTTTGCCTCGGCATCTTCTATCATGGCAAGCGCCACGCGGTCCTTCACGCTACCGGCAGGGTTAAAATATTCCAATTTGGCGATAACACGGGCTTTCAAACTTTTATTCTTGTTATAATTATTCAACTCCAACAAGGGAGTGTTGCCTACCAGGTCGGTAAGGCGTTCTGCTATCTTCTTCATAATCCAACTGTTTTAAAAACCCTCATTCCCCCTAAGGGAAAAGACTAACAATCCGGAGTGGAATGAGGTACGTTATTTCTTACAAGACAAAAGTAGCGCAAAATCGGTTCGTGGGAAATACCACAAATATGGTAAATATGTACTATAAATGAGGGATATGTAGGATATTTGACGAGTATTTCCTATCTTTGCCTCCACTTTTAAACTTAAGGATATCATAATGAGTCCACTCAACTTTACCCACATTTTGACACAAGCAGTCGATGAGCTATCGGAAAGCGAATCATACAAGGGACTGTTTCACCAGCATACGGACGGCAATCCGCTGCCTTCGGCAAAAGCGCTGCGCGACATCATCGAACTGGCGCGGGCCATCATCTTCCCCGGATATTTCGGAAATTCCACGGTCAACAGCCGCACGGTGACTTACCATATCGGTGTCAACGTGGAGCGCTTGTTCGACCTGCTGACCGAACAAATCCTTGCCGGACTCTGCTTTGCAGGCGATGGCGAATGCAATTGTTGTACCGAGCTCCAACGGGAAGAAGCCGCTTTATTGGCTGCCAAATTCATCAGCAACCTGCCGGCCATGAGACGGGTGCTTGCCACAGATGTGGAGGCTGCCTACAATGGTGACCCCGCCGCACAGTCGTTCGGCGAAGTCATCAGCTGTTATCCGGCCATCCGAGCCATCAGCAACTACCGCATTGCACACGAACTGCTCAAGTTGGGTGTCCCCCTCATTCCCCGCATCATCACCGAGATGGCGCATAGTGAAACAGGAATCGATATCCATCCGGGAGCGGAAATAGGCGGTTATTTTACCATCGACCATGGTACGGGTGTGGTAATCGGCGAGACCTGCATCATCGGCAACAACGTAAAGCTGTACCAGGGTGTGACCCTCGGTGCCAAGAGCTTCCCGCTGGACGAAGACGGCAAGCCCATCAAGGGCATTCCCCGCCATCCCATTCTGGAAGACAATGTGATAGTCTATTCCAACGCCACCATATTGGGACGTATCACCATCGGACAAGGAGCCACTGTGGGCGGCAACATCTGGGTGACGGAGGATGTTCCGGCAGGAGCCAGAATTGTACAGACAAAGGCGAAGAAATGAGAAGCCCCCAACCCCGTTTAAAAGGCAATATTGCTGCATTTGGCAGGCACTTGTGTCTGTCACGTCAGACACAAGTGTCCAACACAACAAACACCGGTGTCTGAGCCAACAGACGCCAGTGCCTAACAAACGGGAGGCAAATTACTGATAAACAATAGAATAAAAACAGTAAAATAGTAAATAAATAGATGAGCGAACAATCTTTTGAAATGATTGCCAAAACCTTCCAAGGACTGGAAGAGGTACTGGCACAAGAGCTGACTGCACTGGGCGCCAACGAAATAGAAATAGGCCGCCGCATGGTATCTTTCAGTGGTGATAAGGAAATGATGTACAAAGCCAACTTCTGCCTGCGTACAGCCATCCGGATACTGAAACCCATCAAACACTTCACAGCCAAGGATGCCGACGAGGTTTACGAACAGATTAAAGCCATCCGATGGGAAGACTATCTGGATACGGACAAGACCTTTGCCGTGGACGCGGTTGTATTCAGTGAAGAGTTCCGTCATTCCAAGTTCGTTTCCTACAAGGTGAAGGATGCCATCGTAGACTATTTCCGCGAGAAGACCGGCGAACGTCCCGGCGTGCGTGTCAACAAACCGGACGTGCTGCTGAACATACACATTGCCGAAACCAAATGTACGCTGTCTCTCGACTCCAGCGGCGAATCGCTGCACCGCCGCGGTTATCGCCAGGAAGCAGTAGAGGCCCCGCTGAACGAGGTGCTGGCCGCCGGCATGATATTGATGACTGGCTGGCGTGGCGAATGCGACATGATAGACCCGATGTGTGGTTCGGGAACCATTCCCATCGAAGCGGCGCTGATTGCACGCAACATCGCTCCGGGCGTATTCCGCAAGGAGTTCGCTTTCGAGAAGTGGGTGGATTTTGACCAAGAGCTGTTCGACACGATATACAATGACGACAGTCAGGAACGCGAATTCACACATAAGATTTACGGTTACGACAACAGCCCGAAGGCAAACGAAATTGCCACACACAATATAAAGGCTGCCGGCGTAAGCAAGGATGTAGTATTGAAGCTGCAACCCTTCCAGCAATTCGAGCAACCTGCGGAGAAATCCATCATCATCACCAACCCACCCTACGGGGAGCGTATCTCTACCAACGACCTGCTGGGACTTTACTCCATGATTGGCGAGCGTCTGAAACACGCCTTTACGGGCAACACTGCATGGGTTCTATCTTACCGCGAAGAGTGCTTCGACCAAATCGGGCTAAAAGCCACCTCCAAGATACCTTTATTCAACGGTGCACTGGAATGTGAATTCCGCCAGTACGAAATCTTCGACGGAAAGTACAAGGAATTCCGTGCCGAAGGCGAGGAGTTGAGCAAGGAGCGCAAAGAATTTCGTCCGGCTTCAGGAGAAAGGAAAGAGTTCAAACCCGGAGAAAGACGCGAATTCCGTCCCCGATTCAGTGGAGAGAGACGTGAATTCAGTGGCGAAAGACGCGAATTCAACGGTGAACGCAGAACAAGAGAATTCAAGGACGGCGAAAAGCGAGAATTCCGTCCGCGTGAAAGAAGAGAGTTCAAAGACGGGGAAAAACGGGAATTCAGACCGAGGGAAAGACGCGAATTCGGTGGAGAACGCAGAACAAAGTCGGGTGAGTCTTACCCGGAAAGAAAAAGAAGAGAGGCGGGAAAGAAGGAAGAAGAATAACACGAACAATGACAAGGAGAATGAATGCAAAGAAAATAAGTAAGAGCATTCTTGCACTGCTGATGGCAGTGCCTGCTCTGTTTACAACAAACGTCATGGCACAAGAACTGAAAAAGCCGACCCTGGAAGACCTTATTCCCGGAGGTGAAACCTACCATACTGCCGAAAACAAGTGGTACCAGTGGTGGGGCGATGCCGCTTGTCTGGAACTTGGCATCGACAATATAGAAGGTACATGGGCTGTCAAAGGATTAGGTGCCAAGCCCGGAGAGAAATTCACTGCCATCACATTGGAAGAAGCCAACGCGCTGCTGGAAGAAAAAGGACTTGGAAAACTGCGTCACTTTCATGCTGCAAAGGCTGTCAACGTACCCCGAGGCGTCAATCAGGGTATTCAAGTCCAAATAGACCCACTCCTGCTGCTGAACACCGGCAAGTACCGTGCCCTCGTCGACTGGAAGAAGAAAAAAGTCATCTGGAGCCAGCCTTGCCCCGCCCAAGCCGCAAATGAGGATTGGAACGAGGTAAGCCGCCATTTGGCTTATACTATCGGCAATAATCTCTATGTGATGACCAGTGACGGGCAAACCCTGAAAGTCACCAACGAACCGGAAGGTATCGTCTGCGGACAAAGTGTGCACCGCAATGAATTCGGCATTTCAAAAGGCACTTTCTGGAATCCTGCTGGAGACCTGCTGGCTTTCTATCGAATGAACGAAAGCATGGTCACCCCCTATCCATTGGTTGACATCACGGCAAGAATAGCGCTGGTGGATAAAATACGCTACCCTATGGCCGGCATGCTCAGCCATCAGGTAAAGGTAGGTATCTACAATCCAGCTACTCAAAAGACCATCTACCTGGACATGGGCGACCCAAAAGACCGCTACTTCACCAACATCACCTGGGCACCGGATGGCAAAAGCCTCTATCTGATAGAGCTAAACCGAGACCAAAACCACTCCAAACTGTGCCGGTACGATGCCGAAAGCGGAAAGCTGCAACAAGTGCTCATCGAAGAGAGACATCCCAAATATGTGGAGCCGCAATCTCCCATTCTATTCCTGCCATGGGACAGCCACAAATTCATCTATCAAAGCCAGCGTGACGGCTTCAACCATCTGTACCTATACAATACGGAAGGGGAACTGCTGAAGCAACTCACCTCCGGCCCCTGGCTTGTACAAGACATCGTAGGTTTTAACCGGAACACGAAAGAGCTCATTATCAAGAGTACGGAAATCTCTCCTTTGCAGAGCAACCTTTACGCTGTCAACCTGAAGAATGGCAAACGCAGCCTGATAGGAGACCCAACCGGCGTGCACTCGGCACAAATCTCCGGCTTCATGGGAACTTACCTCATCGACAATGCCTCTTCTCCCACTTGCCCCCGTACCATAAAACTGATGTCCACCAACCCGAAGAAACAATGGGAACACACACTGCTGACAGCCAAGAACCCCTACGAAGGCTTTGAAATGCCCAGCATAGAAGTAGGCACCATCAAAGCCGCCGACGGCAAGACAGACTTGTACTACCGCCTGATAAAGCCTGCCGACTTCGACCCGGCAAAGAAGTATCCCGCCATCGTCTACGTATACGGCGGCCCGCACGCCCAGATGATAACGAACGGCTGGATGAACGATGCCCGCGGCTGGGACATCTACATGGCAAACAAAGGCTACATCCTATTCAGCCTCGACAACCGTGGCAGCAGCAACCGTGGACTGGAGTTTGAAAACGCCACCTTCCGCCAGCTGGGCATCGAAGAGGGCAAAGACCAGGTGAAGGGCGTAGAATTCCTGAAAAGCCAGCCTTATGTGGACGGAGAGCGTATCGGAGTGCACGGCTGGAGCTTCGGAGGACACATGACTACGGCGCTGATGCTGCGCTATCCCGAAATTTTCAAGGTAGGTGTTGCCGGCGGACCCGTCATCGACTGGGCATACTATGAGATAATGTACGGTGAACGTTATATGGACACTCCGCAAACGAACCCGGAAGGCTACAAGCAGACGAACTTGAAAAACCTTGCCGGTAACTTGAAAGGACATCTGCTCATCATACACGACGACCACGACGACACCTGCGTGCCGCAGCACACCCTTTCATTCATGAAGGCGTGCGTGGATGCCCGTACCTATCCCGACTTGTTTATCTATCCCACGCACAAGCACAACGTCCTGGGACGCGACCGTGTGCATCTGCACGAGAAGATAACAAGATATTTCGAAGAATATCTTTGATGTACAATGTACCATATACAATGTACAATTTGCTATGCAGTGCGGGCGTGCAAATAGGGAGTAGATGGTAGAAGAAAGAAGAGAATAAAAGAGAGAATAAATCATTAAGTATAACAATCTGTACAACTTACCTGATGTCCCACAGCACAGACAAATTGTAAATTGTACATTATAAATTGTAAATGAACCCATGAAAATATTATTATTAGGCTCCGGTGGCCGCGAACACGCTCTGGCATGGAAGATTGCCCAAAGCCCGAAAGTAGAGAAACTATATATTGCTCCCGGCAATGCAGGTACAAGCGAAGCAGGCGAGAATGTGAACCTGAAGGCGACAGACTTTCCCGCACTCAAGGCCTTTGCCCTTGAGAAAGAAATCGACATGATTGTTGTGGGTCCCGAAGACCCGTTGGTACAAGGCATCTTCGACAGCTTCAAGGAAGACCCTGCCACCTGCCATATCGACATCATCGGCCCCACCGCCAAAGGTGCTACACTGGAAGGTAGCAAGGAATTTGCCAAAGGCTTCATGATGCGCCACAACATCCCCACTGCCCGCTACAAGAGCATCACCGCCGACAACTTGCAGGAGGGACTCGACTTCCTCGCTTCCCTCGAAGCGCCTTACGTACTGAAGGCCGACGGACTGTGTGCAGGCAAGGGCGTGCTGATTCTCCCCACACTGGAAGAAGCTCAGAAAGAGCTGAAGGAAATGCTGGACGGCATGTTCGGCGATGCCAGCGCCACGGTAGTCATTGAAGAGTTCCTCAGCGGCATCGAATGTTCCGTATTCGTGATGACAGACGGCCGCCACTATAAGGTATTGCCCGTAGCCAAAGATTACAAGCGTATCGGCGAAGGCGACAAAGGCCTCAACACCGGCGGTATGGGCAGCGTTACTCCCGTACCTTTTGCCGACGAAACATTTATGGAAAAAGTACGCACCCGCATCATCGAACCTACCGTAAACGGTCTGCTGGAAGAAGAAATCGGCTACCAAGGCTTCATCTTCCTGGGACTTATCAACGTGAAGGGCGAACCGATGGTGATTGAATACAACATCCGCATGGGCGACCCCGAAACCGAAAGTGTAATGCTACGTATCAAGAGCGACCTGGTAGACCTACTCGAAGGCGTTGCCCAGGGCGACCTCGACCAGCGTACACTGGAATTCGACCCACGCACAGCCGCTTGCGTCATGCTGGTAAGCGGAGGATATCCGGAAGCCTACGAAAAGGGCAAGGTGATGACCGGATTCGAGAAGGCTGCCGAAACGGACAGCATCCTCTTCCATGCCGGAACAGCCACCAAAGACGGACAGACCGTAACTGCCGGTGGCCGTGTCATCGCCGTCTGCTCCTATGGTGAAACAAAGGAAGAAGCCTTGCAGAAGAGCTACCGCGTGGCCGACATGATAAACTTCGAGAAGAAATATTTCCGTCGCGACATCGGATTTGACTTATAAATGAGAACGAAGAGATTCCAGAACCGGATAACGGCAGGGCGGTTCACACTACCCGCCGCTATCTTGATTTCAGTATCCTGCTGGATACTGACTGCCGTTCTGTTGCCCGAGACGGAGACACAGCAAAGCGGATATTCCCTTTGGGAAACATTCTGCGACTTCTGCATCCCCACCTGGGCAAACCGTCTCTTCAGCTTTATTCTGTATGCCGTCATCGGGTATTTCCTGATACAGCTCAACAATACGTTCGCCATCATCCGGATGCGGGCATCGGTACAGACTTCTGTCTACTTCCTGCTGATATCCGTCTGCCCCAGCCTGCACATGCTGTATGCGGGAGACTTGGCATCCGCCTCCTTCCTGGTGGCACTGTTTTTCCTCTTCAGGAGCTACCAGCAGGCACGGCCCACAGGCAGTCTCTTCCACACCTTTGTCTTCATCGGACTGGGCAGCCTGCTTTTTCCGCAGCTCATGCTGTTTGTCCCCATCTTCTGGATAGGCGCCTACAACTTCCAGTCTCTCCAACCCAAAAGTTTCTTCGCCTCCTTGGTAGGATGGAGCGTACCCTACTGGCTGTTGCTGGGACACGCCCTCTACTACGGGCAAATGGAACTCTTCTGCCAGCCCTTCCGCGAGCTGGTGACCTTCGCTCCCATCCGGTTCGACTATCAGCCGTGGGAACTCGCCACCCTCGGGTATCTCCTTGTTCTGTTCATCGTCAGCGCGGCACACTGTCTCATTGCCGGCTATGAAGACAAGATACGCACCCGGAGCTATCTACACTTCCTCATCCTGCTGAATTTCTACATCTTTGTCTATATCGGACTGCAACCGGCATTGAGTGTCCACCTGATGTCCTTCCTGCTCATCGGTGTCAGCATCCTGGCGGGACACTTGTTTGTACTGACAAATAGCCGCAGTTCCAATATATTCTTCATTTGTGCATTTATCGGATTATTCATTCTATTAGGATTCAATATATGGACGCTTTTGTAGATACACTCGTACAGCTGCTGATTGACTGGGGATATGTCGGTCTGTTCATCTCTGCCCTATTGGCAGGAAGCATCATTCCGTTCAGTTCCGAGATAGTGATGGTAGCACTGGTCAAGGTCGGTCTGAGCCCGGCACTGTGCGTACTCTCCGCCACCTTGGGAAATACGCTGGGAGGCATGACGTGCTACTACATGGGACGTCTGGGACGTATAGACTGGATTGAGAAATATTTCAAGGTAAAAAGGGAAAAGATAGAACGGATGCAGCATTTCCTCCAAGGGAAAGGGGCACTGATGGCTTTCTTCGCCTTTCTGCCTTTTGTGGGAGAGGCCATAGCCATTGCACTGGGCTTCATGCGCAGTAATCTGATGCTGACCACCACGTCCATGTTTGCAGGGAAACTGGTGCGCTACATAGCTATGCTGTGGGCACTGCAAGGAGCCATTTCGATGATGAATTATTGACATGTAGTGAGTCTGAGCAATAGATGTATAGACACAACGCGTTGGATGTATAGATGCAACGTGCTGGATGTATAGATGCAGCACGCTGGATATATAGGCGCAACAACACGCTGAATCACAGAGAATTAAACTAAATAAAAACATTCAACAAAAGCAGAAGTGATGCAACGAATCATAGAGAAGACGGAAGACGGAAGTGCGACACTGTTTGTACCGGAACTGAACGAACATTATCATTCGGTAAAGGGGGCACGTACAGAGTCACAGCACATCTTTATCGACATGGGACTGAAAGCATCCGCTACTGCCCGCCCGCATATCCTTGAAATCGGTTTCGGCACCGGACTGAATGCCCTACTTACACTGGAAACTGCCGAAAAGGAAAAGAGACCTGTGCACTATACCGGTATCGAACTCTATCCGCTTGCATGGCCGGAGGTGGATGCGCTAAAATATAGCGACAATCCTCTGTTCGAGGAACTGCATCGGGCTGCGTGGGAAGAAAAAGTTGCCATAACTCCTTATTTCACACTGAGAAAAGTGCAGGCAGATGTCGAAACAATAAGCATTGACAGTTTGTTAATGATTAATAAATCTCCGTTCGATGTTGTCTACTTCGATGCCTTTGCACCCGAAAAGCAACCGGGAATGTGGGAGGAAAAAGTCTTCCGGAATATCCATGCCGCCATGAGCACTGATGGCGTGCTGACCACCTACTGCGCCAAAGGAGTAGTACGTCGCATGCTGCAAGCCATAGGATTCAAGGTAGAGCGTCTCCCAGGTCCCCCCGGAGGGAAACGGGAGATACTGAGGGGAAGGAAAGAGGAAGTGATAATGGATAAGGAATAGTTGATAATGAATAGTTGACGCCCCCTGCCACAGCGCAGCCAAATTGTAAATTGTAAATAGTAAATTGTAAATGAAAAAGTTTTGTTTTTTACTCCTCATAGCCACCTTGCTCTTCTCGTGCAAGCAAGGAGGCCAACAGAACAAGAAGAATGACGATAAACCCGTGATTACCGTCACCATCGAGCCGCTGCGGTATTTCACCGAAACCATTGCCGGCGATGAATTCACCGTCGTCAGCATGGTGCCCAAAGGTTCAAGTCCGGAAACCTACGACCCCACGCCCCAGCAGCTCGTCGACCTCGCGCAAAGTAAGGCCTATTTCCGCATCGGCTACATCGGTTTCGAACAGACATGGACGGAAAAACTGACGGACAATGCTCCCCACCTGCAATTCTTCGACATGTCCGAGAATGTGGAACTTATTCTGGACGAGACCCATGCGCATCACCATAAAGACGGACATGTACACGAAGGCCATACGCACGCCGGTGGTGTGGAACCCCACATCTGGAACTCCACCATCAACGCCCAAATCATTGCCGGGAACATTCTGAATGCACTCTGCACCATAGACAAAGCCAATGAAAACGCCTACATGGAACGTTACAACGCACTCATCCGGCGGATAGAGCATACGGACAGCCTCATCTGCCAGATGCTTTCCAGTCCGAATGCCGACCGTGCCTTCATGATTTATCATCCGGCACTTTCCTACTTTGCCCGCGACTACAACCTGCACCAGATTCCTATCGAAGCCGGTGGAAAGGAACCCTCTCCCACCCATCTGAAGAACCTGATAAACTCCTGCAAGAAGGAGAAGGTACGCATCATCTTTGTACAGCCGGAATTCGACCGCCGCAATGCCGACCTTATCGCCCAGCAGACCGGAACCCGGGTGGTGGCTATCAATCCCCTCTCATACGACTGGGAGGAGGAGATGATGAATACCGCCAGAGCGCTTGTAAAAGAGTAAACGATGATTCTGTCCATTTAACGAAGAAGAAGCTATGCCTGCATCCCCCATTATAGAGATAAAGAACCTCAGCGCCGGATACGATAACCGGACCGTACTGCATGATATAAACCTGATTATCTACGAACGTGATTTTCTGGGCATCATCGGTCCCAACGGTGGTGGAAAGACTACCCTTATCAAATGTATACTGGGACTGCTGAAACCCACCGCCGGGGAAATTCTATATCACTCCTGCCCCCCATCCCCCTCCGAAATTGCCAATTGTCAATCATCAACTGTCAATTGTCAATTATCTATGGGTTACTTGCCCCAGTACAGCAGCATCGACCGGAAATTTCCCATCACCGTAGAGGAGGTCATCCTTTCAGGACTCAGCAGCAAGAAGCCGCTGGCTTCACGCTTCACCGCCCGGCACCGCGAGAAAGCCTCTGCCGTGATAGCCCGCATGGGGCTGGAAGGCATGGAGCAGCGTGCCATCGGCGCTTTGAGCGGCGGACAGTTGCAACGTGCCCTCCTGGGCCGTGCCATCATCTCCGACCCGCAGGTGGTGATTCTCGACGAACCCAGCACATACATCGACAAGCGTTTCGAAGCCCGCCTCTACGAACTGCTGGCAGAGATAAACAAGGATTGCGCCATTATTCTCGTCAGCCACGACATCGGCACGGTGTTGCAGCAAGTCAAGTCCATTGCCTGCGTCAACGAAACCCTGGACTACCATCCCGATACCGGCGTTACGGAAGAATGGCTGGAACGCAACTTCAACTGCCCGATAGAGTTGCTGGGGCACGGGACACTGCCGCACAGGATATTGAAAGAACACAAGCATTCTCACGGATGACTGGAAGCAAAGGAGGCCGGCCCATTGTAGAACCGACCTCCCGTTACCCTTCCGAATAACTATCCGACAATCTTCTTACCCGTCATTTATATTGGAAAGCCTTATACGAATGGGGCAGTAATGACAAACGGAAAGAGTTCTTTGGTGTCACCGGACGCCTGCTCTGTACGGGTTCGGCAGGAAGGGGAGCCAGAATATCCCCATTCTCCAGATTTTCCAACCTCGTCACCTCATCATCGGTAACAATACGCACTTCCACCGGTTCATCATTGAAGTTCTCCACCACCAGTGTTTTATTGTCATACACAAACAATCCGACTTTGGAGGGAGCCTCCAGATAGACATCCATATCCTTACTCATAATGCGGCGAATCTCATTCAAGGCTTTTGCCGGGAAATCATATAAATTTCCCATATCATCGGGAATGGTCAATACATATAGATTGCCGGCGGCATAGGGAGCTCTCAACAAAATAGGATACCCCGATACTCCTCCCGTCAACGGACGGCCCGCACTGACTACTTCCCAAGCATCATTCGTATAATACTGAACCTGCGGTATCAATAAATCGCGTCCGGCTTGTCCGTATCGGCCAAAATCATTGACAAGAGCTTTCAAATCGGTACAACGCAACTCTACTATTTCGGCAATTTTTTCAGGAATGGCTTTCAGCAAGCCGCTTGTAATCACCACATCCCGTCCGCTTTGCAATTGCTTCCTAATGTCGGTCATGAGCTCCGGAGCTTGAGCCGCCTGGGCAGTCAGCAGCACCACTTGTTGGTCTTTCGGAAAAACGGGACGTATATCCATCGGCAAACCTATCATGCCCAGATAATTCTGCAAGAAATCATCACCCGCCACATGAAAAGGCTTGTAGGACTTGATGCCAATGGGGTTACCCAACTTACCTATCAGTTTATCAGTCTGTTTCAATACAACATCCGCAATGCGTGCCATGGTGGTAGGCTCTATGGAAGTTCCGTCCTTCTGCCGGATAGGGGCAGTCATCTCATCATAATTAAAGCTGGTGCCCATGCCCTGCCAAGGGGTACGGAACCTGGGAGACAACTTCACGCCCAGAAGCTGGTTATAGGCAAAGAGAATGATTTCGGGAGCCTTGGCAAGCATGGTCAGATGCAGCTGCTCAGCATAGCGGTCCATGCCTAGATTCAGTCCACCGGAGTCCACCCATCCTCCACCGTTGTAGCCCGGACGCAGATTATCGAAATAGCGGATAATATTATAGCTTAGATAATTCTGCAGATGCTGGTTGCCGGCAGGGTCCCTTGTTTCGGTACCCGTCCAGACACCGTCAAAGAGTTGGGGACCTTCCTCCAGATTAAAGCCCAAACCTTGGAAATGGTCGTACCAGTTGGGATACTTGATGATTACCTTTACACGAGGATTCACCTTCTTGGCAGGTTTCAGCACAAGGTCGCGCCCGGCTTCAGTCATCAGCTTCAAACGGTATTCCGTCCAGCTCTGCGCACCTTTGGCTTTTATCTCTATGTCCGACTTGCAACTGGTGAAGAAAAAGTCATCCAGAATAAACTCGTCAAAGTGCTTTGCCGTATGTTCTGCAATCTTTCGCACCATCTCACGATGCTCGGGATTGGAATAGCAGAACGTCTCGAAACTGTTTGCCTCGTTGATGGTGTAGGTAATTCCTCCGGCAGTCTCTATTCCCCGGTCATGGAAAAATTTCTTAGCTTGCTCCAGGGTGGCGTCATCCACAATCAGTAAATCACGATGTGTTTCCAGATAAATCTTGTCCACTTCCAACTGTTGTGAAATCACATTCCAAGTCGAATCCAGCCAATGGATGTCCTTCATCTTGTCTACCTCGTAGGCACGTACATAGACCGATACCTTAAAATTGTCATAAGCTTTTGCCTGCATGGCCATAGTGCAGACCATGCAGAGCAGAAAAGCTACAATTACAAACTTATCTACCTTTATTTTACTGTTCATTACCATTCAATATTTTCTGAGATGCCAATACCATATACATAAACCACGTAGCATGTCCGCCCAAACAGTACTCACCCTCCTGCCATAAGAACGGGAAATGAAGTAATTCGGGCAAGTCAGGACGAATCAGATTTGTACCCGGAGACACTCCACCCGGAATATAAGACCAGTCGGCACGGTTGACACCATAGGCAGCTTTCATCGTTTCGGCACCGACTCCCGTTACAAACGCTGCCTGATTACGTCCCGGATGCATACCGAGCAGGTATTGGACAGCATTGAAAATATAGTCCGGTGCAAACAAGTCAGGATAGGCAGCATGCAGGTAACAGTAATTGTAGCCCAGATGCTGGGGTTCCCATGAACCGGAAGAACGGTTACCTCTGTCATGCGGCACTCCATACGGAGTTTTACTGCTATACTCCTGATACATAGCCTGCAACTCCGGCAGTGCTTTGCGAACAGTCTTGCTGAAACGTGCATTTCCCACAGCCTTGTCGAAACGTCCGATGAACCAACCCGTCTGACGGATATTCTTGCAGATGAAATCCTGCTGCTGCAAAACGAAATCACGGTACTCCACTTCCTTTGTCGCCAGATAAAGTTCTACGGCAGCATGTACCTTGGCTGTCAGCACCCGGTTGTTGTCGCAGCGGGTAATCCTGAACAATTCACGGGCTATCTCCAGACAATCCGCTCCCAATGCATCGTTATGTCCCTTCAAGACACGTGAAATACCTGCCAGCCAGGCAGCCACCTGAAGTTCCCTACCAGGGTTGTCCTCCGTAAACACCCAGCGGTCGTCGGCAGTCCCACTGACATGGTCTGTATGGGCCGACGCATCACCCAGGTGTGCATACTGGCGTACGGTAGGACACAGAATCCCTCTGTAGAGACGCCCCAGAGCCTTCCAACCCGCCACTATCGTCAAAGCACCGTTTTCCACCTGCTGCAACAAGTCATTCTTTCCATCCGGCTGGTGAATCTCGACTATCTTCTTTTCAAAATCTATGGAAGTCTCGTCCCAATAGGCACCAAAGTTCTCACAAGCCATGGCAAGTATATAGGCCTCGCCTGCCTGGGATTCCACACGCAAGTCATAGTCCCCCGCATCGTGCCATCCACCCACATTCAGCCCTGGAACCAAATCACCCGGCTGATACTTACAAAGAGTAGAGGTTCCTTGAGTATATCCGTCTATATGGTTGATATCGGTTTTGGCCATACGTGCATCGTCATGATGACAGAAGTCATGCCATACACGGTATTTTTCGTTCACACGCATGTGGCACATCTGTACCGGCAAGAAGTATTCCACCTCTGCCTGCCAGATACCCTTGTCCCACACATCTTTGGCAATGCGGAACACCGGAGAAGCAGCATCGCCGTACATCACCTGATAGAGCCCTTCTTCCGTCACTTCCGTGAAGTCGAACTGCAGATAGTGGTAACGTTGGAAATCTCCCCAATCCTTGGCAGCCTGCTGCTTTACCAGTTTCCTGCCATCGGCAACAATGCGATAAAGGGCAGGTTGCTTGAAGTCTGTATCCCGTTTGTCCAACTCTATGACAGCTACTTTCTTCTGTCCAGGATGGTAACCTACTTGAGAGGCTTGCACCACCGGTGCATAACGCCAGTCTTTAGTGACTGTCGGACGGATTATCCATTTCACCGCACCTTCCTTTGTCCCTGCCGGGAACTCCGAACGGAGCACAAACCAACCGTTGTTATGATTTATCCTTCCATCATACAGCAGCAAGTCTCCTTTCTCACTTTCAATCGTAATCTTTGCCAAATCATCCTGAGGATTGAGTACAAACTTTTTCCCCTCGGCAAAAGGAGCAGAGACGATATCATCGGCAATCATCGGGTTATAAGTCTTTCTATCCAACAGCAACTGGTCCAAATCAGCTTTCCCGCCAGGGTTGAAATCTCCGATATGCTCCATGTTGGAAGACTGTTTCATGGTGGGCCCCATCGCCTGGTGGGGAAAGACTCCCGTCCGGTTGTCCATAATCCACGGCTTGCCCAGCAAAGTGGAAGGTACCAATTCCAGATTAAAGCCCAACTTGCCGGCAAACCGCTCGGGCACCGGTTGGTCCAAATCAACGGTCAATACCAGATAATCCTTCTCGCCTTTGACCTTAATGGTATAGCCAAAAACAAAATCCGGATAAAGCATCGGATTAAAGCCTGCCATATGTTTGGCCGAATCCGGATAACTCAATGTGACACGGATTTCATTGTCAGCCTCATCCACCACCCGGCTTCTCATCTTGGGCAATCCCTGCCACTGCCCTTGCGAGATTTCAAAGCGCACATCTCCATTGGCAGCCCTGCGGTCTCCATTCAAAACAAGGGTCAGTCCTCCCTGGTGTCCTTCAGGGTAGACGTCACTGAACACCATCACATTGGCCCCGCCATTCTCAAAATATCCCGATGGATTGATTTTGAAATCCTGGGCGTGTAGCCCCATACAAAGCATCAGTGATGCTGCACCTGCTATAAATTTCTTCATAAATACTATTTTAAACGATTATGTATTTCCACTCCCAAGCGTACCGTATGATACGGGCAACGCCACATACTCACTTTGGGAGTATCCTTCTTGGGTTCTCCATCAAAACAATCACTGTACCATTCACCATATTCCCGGTCTATCATACAGTCCTTTACGAAAGTCCAAACCGTATCGGCCGATTGCAGATAAACGTCATTCCCGCTGATTTGCCAGGCATTGACACAAGCTATCATCGTTTCAATCTGGCCCCACCATGAGGCATGGCCGGTTGTTCTTCCGCCCTTCTTTTCATACATCATATACCCTTTGTCACTCAGTCCTTCCGCCAAGCAAGCATCCGTCACATCCAGCGCAAGCCGATTCGCCCTATCCATCAGTTGCCGGTCTTCTAATACACGGGCAGCCTCACAAAGCAGCCATCCCGCCTCCACATCATGTCCATAAGAGTCCATCTCAACCAGACTGTTCCATGCATTATCAAAGAACAAATTAAAATGCCTCCTTGAAGAGTCATAAATACGGTCCATAAACAACCCGGTGCAGAACTTGAGTCGTTTCCTCAGTCCGTCGTCTTTCCAGCATTGATATAAAAGGGTATAAGCCTCCAGCACGTGCAAATGCGCATTCATAGTCTTAGGGGCATTGTTATCATAATTATCCAGTTGTTTCCAATCTTCAGTAAAAGATTCCACATAACCGTCATATTGCGGTTCGCGGCCTTTCTCCTCCAAGGTATGATATAAACCGACAGCCATATCCAGACTCTCGCTGTTACCTGTTGCCAGATAGTGTTCAGCCAGCCCATAGATGGCGTAGGTCATGGCATACGTATATTTGGAAGCATTCAGCACCTCACCGTCAGGATTGACCAGCCAATATACCCCACCATGTTCCTTGTCTATAAATGTATCAATGAAGTAGCGTTGCGATTTATCCGCAAGCTTCAGATAAGCCTCATCCTTAAACGTACGGTATGCGGCAGAAAAACTCCACAGAATCCGGGCATTCAGAACCCCTCCTCTCGGAGCATCCACTACCGGAGTACCATTCCGCAATACAGTTCCATAAAAACCGCCGTCGGGAGCCACTGCATAATCCATCCAAAACGGCAACACGCTGTCTCTGACATTCGTGACAATCTCTGTACGCATGCGTGTCTGCATATCTGTCTCCCCTGAATGCGACCGGCAGCCTGCCAGACAATATGCAACCAGCAGTGCTATCCAATAAAACATCTTCCTTTCCATAATTATTCTCTAAAACCATCAAACTTTTCCTTGTATAATTCCCCGTTTATCAGAGACTGGTGTTCGTCGTCTCAAGTACTGGTGTTTGTCATGTCAGACACCGGCTTTCATCACGACAGACGCTGACGTCTATCACAACAACTACTGGTGCCTGACATTTCACTCACAAATATTTTATTATTAAGTGTTTATCTATAATTTATCAATATCCCGGATTCTGGTCAGCCTGATTGATGAGCGGGTTGGTCAGAATCTCATTCGTCGGAATCGGGAAGATTTCCTGATAAGCCTCGTGCTCAAAGAAACGGAATGAGTCACCAGTCTGCAGACAAGCCTCTTGTGAAGAGTTGGCTGCTGTCTTCGGATATTCGGCGGCAAACCATTCTTTGCACATACCCATACGGCACAAATCATGGTAAAGCGAGAACTCGGCATTGAATTCATGGCGACGCTCTATAATCAGCGCCACCTTCCATACCGGAGAAGTATAGCCTTTGGCTGCTTTATAGCTTGTATAATAGGTCTCTGCATCCGGCACTTCCACCGTCTGGGTATTCAACATGTCGGCGGGTAGGTCAATCATCGTCGCTCCCATCTCCAAATTACCCCAAGCACGGTTACGTATCTGACGTATCATGTTCCATCCGGTAGCGTTGTCACCTGTCTCGAAACAACATTCTGCATAGTCGAGCATGATGCCTGCATAACGCTTCAGAGTCAATGAAATAGGATTGAATACTTTGTTGTTCTCACCTGGCTTGCATCTCCAGTATTTCAAGGAATAAACAGTAGGCATATTTTCGGAGCCTTGGAAAAGACCGTCAAAACCACTTGTCACCCCTACAGTCTGCCCGGTAATGGGATGCGTATCCCCTTTGGCAACAGCAGAGTACTGGCGGCGTTTGTCACCCGGTTCAAAGGAACGTACAAACTCCCAAGAAAGACAGAGAGAACCCCAGCCTCCCCATTCGGGTGCCGCGCACATATATCCGTACCACATCATGGCATCTGAAGACGAATCGGCTCCCCAACCCATATATCCTTGTTCATGATACATCACCTCAAATACGGACTCTTTGGTCCAATGTGTATCCCAGGCATGAAGATTACCGAAGCAGGGCTCCAATGAATAGGTTCCACTGTCCACTATATCCTTCAGTTCCGTCTTGGCTTTCGTAAAGTCTTTCTTCAACATATACAGCTCGGCCAAATAAGCTTTGCAGAACCCCTTGGTTATACGTCCGTATTCACCATTCATGGGTAACCAGTCCAGATGGTCGCGTCCAAAAGACAAATCTTCCTCGATAGCCGCATAAGTCTCATCCACGGATTCCGGACGTGCCTTTCCTACCGAAGTAGTATAGGTTTCACCGGTAAGCAACATCGGTACCCTTCCGAAAAGTTTCGTCAAGTAAAGGTAGTTATAACCGCGGATGGCACGTGCTTGCGCTTCATAAACGGTCTTGGAATTGCTGTCCGCAAATATAGAGGCATCCGCCGTCTCCAGGCCAGCTAGGAAACGGTTTGCACGGTCCACTGCACGATAACTCATCCGCCATGCAGTCTCCAGGGAACCCTTATCGGGTTTCCAGGCATGACGCTGCCATTCCGCATCCCAACCGGAAGCCTGACAGTCCATCGTAGAATGGTTGGCAGCAAATACCTGAGGCTTGAATCCCCATGTTTCGTCATCACCGGAACCGTGCTGGTCCGTATAAAAGGTATCATAAAGTCCGTTCAATCCGGAAAGGACATTCTCCTCCGTTTTAAACATGAAATCTGCCGGAAGAATATCGTAATGATCCACTTCCAAATAATCGTCACAAGACGTTACGGTGCTTAAGGCCAGCACACCGATCAACAGTTTATATAAGTTTTTCATAATCATATTTTTTATCCGTTAGTATTAGAACTGTACACTCAGACCGAAAGTAACCGACATCGGGAACGGATAACGTCCTCCGTCAAATCCCGAATACAATACATTGGAGTCACCGACTTCCGGATCGCCGAACTTATTGTACGAAGAGATGGTACATACATTGTCGACACTGGCAAATACGCGTGCATTTTCCATTTTCACCGGTTTCAGCACATTCTTCGGGAATGTATATCCTATCTGAATATTTGAAATCTTCAGATAATCCCCCTTCTGGATGTAGGCGTCGGACACACGCATGTTCTTATTATAGTCTGTCTTGGTGATACGCGGATATTTGGCGCCGGTATTCGAAGATGACCATGCATTATTGATATATTCCTTCAGTACATTCTGATAACCGCCGTCGGGTGCATAGACTGAGGTCAAGCGGGCCGAAGAATAAGAAAGGATATCCATACCGGCTACACCGTACAAGTTCATCGAGAAATCAAAGTTTTTCCAGGAAGCGGTAAGGTTCATTCCGTAAGTGAACTTGGGATATCCATTGCCTATAACAGTACGGTCGGCATCGGTAATCTGCCCGTCACCATTCAAATCAACAAACTTATAGTCGCCGGGCTGGGTAGTCTTGTCCTGATATACACCACTTTCAACTCCCTTTTCAACCGCCAGCCTATTCATTTCATCAATTTCGGCCTGGGTTCTGAAAATGCCTTCTACCTTCCAGCCATAGTAGGAACCTACAGGATAGCCGTTCTGTGTAATGGAGTGGTTGTCCCAGTTGTCGCCATCTTGTGCTGACCCTGACTTGCTGAATATCGGATCGCCGACTTCAATAGCCTCGTTCTTCAGGGTAGACCCATTCAGTCTTATGCCGATATTCCAATCGCTGAAGCTCTTGTTCCACGCAGCAGTAAACTCGAAACCTGAGTTACGGATATGTCCCGCATTAGTATAGACATTGGAGAAACCGGTGGAAGGACGAATCTGGCGATACAGAAGCAGATCCTTTGCGTCACGGATAAAGTAATCGGCAGAGAAAGAAAGCTCATTGTTCATAAAGGCAAAGTCAATACCGATATTTGTCTGCTCATTGGTTTCCCATTTCAGGTTGGTATCAATTTCTTTCTGCTGGGCAATACCGGCACCGTTAATCACACTCGAACCATTAAAGAACCAGTACATTGCATTTGCCGAAGACAACTGTGCTATGGACAAGTTGGTACCATTGCCCGCATTACCGGTCTGTCCCCATCCGGCACGCAACTTCAAGTTACTGAACAGTTCTAAATCCTTAATGAACTTTTCCTCGGAAAGACGCCAAGCTACAGAAGCGGAAGGGAATGTACCATAACGATTGCCGGCACCAAAGTTCGAAGAACCGTCGCGGCGTACCGTTGCAGTCACAATATAGCGGTCGTTCAAAGTATAAGTCAGACGGCCGAAGTAAGAAAGGAATCTTGTCTTCAAATCCAGCCCACCATCCGTTTGCTTAGACGATGGGTCATTGGTCAATGAAATTTTGCGGATGTTGTCTGCCGGAAAATCGTTGGCACTGGAATTCAGCCAGGCACCGTTCGTATCGCTGGTAGAGAAACCGGCCATTGCACTTACGCGGTGATGCTCATTGGACCAGTCATAGTTCAAGAACGCTTCCAGACCGAGTGAAGTGGACTGGCTCTGGTTCAGCGAGAACGAGTCCTTACGGTCTTGAGTTCCAAAGGTTCTATCATTATAGGCTGTATAGCCATTATAACCTTTTGTATAATAATTATAACTGGCAATAGTCTTGAAAGTCAACCCTTTGTACAAATCGAGTTGTAGGAAAGCACTAGCAAGCATACGGTCCCATTTATTAATACTGTCGGCAGTCTTGGCAGCAGCAACCAGATTGTCAGCTCCCTTGTTCACGTCTCCATTGCCTTCTTTCTTGTAATGTCCCCAAGTACCGTCGGGCAACACAATAGGCATGGAATAGAAAACACCGTCCTCTACATAATCCATGGTTGGAATGGCTTGTGCATAGTTTCTCAGGTTGCCTCCTCCCATCTTTTCCGAATGTGCATAGTTCAAGTTCAAGCCTACATGCAGGAAGTCTTTCACTTTGTGAGTGATATTAGCGCGTGCCGTCAAGCGTTTAAAATTCGACTCAATCACGATACCCTGGTTGTTCAAATAACCCAGAGATAAATTGGCTTGGGTATTTTCGCTGCCTCCCGAAGCAGAAAGATTATAGTTCTGCTGTAATGCCGTGCGTGACATTTCGTCCTGCCAGTCAATGCTATTCAGTCTGCCTATGTAATCCTCGCCATACGCCAGATTGGTCATGGCAATACCGTCATTCTTGACAGCGGAACGTACAGCACTTGCAAACAAGTCCGCATCAGCCACATCAATCTTATTCGAATTGAACTGAAGGGCATAGTTGGCCGAGAAGTTTACCTTTGCCTTACCCTTACCGCCGTTCTTGGTAGTAATCATAATGACGCCATTGGCACCGCGAGTACCATAGATTGCCGTAGCCGAAGCATCCTTCAGAATTTCGATGGACTCTACATCATTAGGATTCAAGAAATCGATAGAAGTTCCTACCTGCACACCGTCCACTACATAGAGTGGGTCGGCAGAACCATTCACGGTTGCCACACCGCGGATACGGATGGAGAAACCTCCTTCCGGGTCACCGGAAGAACGGATGACAGATACACCTGCCGCAGCTCCCTGCAAACCTTGTCCCAAGTTCACCGGATTCCGCTTCATCATTTCCTCCGCATTCACGGAAGCCACAGAACCGGTGAGGTCGGATTTCTTCATCGTACCGTAGCCCACAACAACTACCTCATCCAAGGTTTCGGTATCCTCCTTTAAAATAATTTTCAGAGCATTCATATTCCCGGTTACTTTGACCGTTCGCGCCAGATAACCGATGTAACTGGTCTTCAGCGTAGAACCCACGGGACACTGCAAGGAGAAGTTACCGTCCAAATCGGTAATCATACCGTTTGTCGTACCTTCCACAATGACATTAGCACCGATGATGGGCTCGCCTTTCTCATCCACCACTTGGCCCTTCACAGTAACTACACTCTGCTGTACGACAGTGACACCTGCAAACGGCTGTACGCTTGTTGCAAAGAGAGGTCCGGCACATGCCAGCGATACTGACATGATACCCAAATACTTCATCACATTTCTCATAAATACTAAATACTTAGGTTTAACAAATACCCCGGTCATAAGCACATCGGGAAAAAGATATGCGACACAATTTTGTGCTACTATAGAGGCACTGCCGTGCCATTGGGAAGGCACATCTGTGCCACCATAGTGGCACAGATTTCGGTAACTATATCCCTTTCTCTTCCATACCGGCAGGGGTGAATTCAATATAGATTTTCAAAGATTAAGTTCAGAAACTCAGGGAAGTGCCTTCAACCTGGTTCAACAGTTGCGGTTTGGCCTTTCCACAATCCACTTTCACAACCTGAATACGGTTGTCGGCAGGTAGACAAACCAATCCTTCCGCCTGCTTCTTGTCAGCACTGTATACCTTCAGGTTCATTTTGCTCCAATCCATCTCAACAGTGGACTGCGCCAACTTCAGATGAGGAAGTACCGAACCGTCACGTACCAGCATGATTATCGGCAGACTGCCTGCTTCAATTTGGTGCCATCCACCTTCGTAGACTTTCTCTGTCTGGTAGTCTATCCATTTTCCTTCGGGAAGGTAAACTGTGCGGCCCGTCATACCGGATTCAAGCAAGGGGGCAACCAGAATCTGCGAACCGAAGAGATACTCGTCATCCACTTTCCATGCTCCCGGATCATCGGAAAATTCTACAAACAAGGCTCTTAGCATCGGTAAGCCCTTTTCTGTACATTCCTTAGCCTGAGCATACACATAAGGCATCAGACGGTACTTCATCTCTGCACTCTTGCGGAAGACATCCTGCACACGCTTGCTGTCGTACAACCACGGCTCTGTCGGAGGTGCCCCATGCGCGCGGGTATGGGAAGTAAGAAAACCGAACGGTATCCAGCGGCAATACAAGTCCTCCGGAGTGGCTTTTACAAAGCCACCCATATCATGGCTCCAAAAGGAGAAACCGGACAAGCCGAAGGACAAGCCTGCACGAAGCGTACCTAGCAGTCCCGTGTTCGTAGTTGCAGCATCACCGCCCCAATGCAATGGATAACGCTGGGAACCGGCCCATGCGGCACGTGCCCACATTATATTCTCGTTGTGCAACTTCTTGGTTATCTCGGACACTGCCATATCATAACGCACCGGATAGAGGTTATGCTCATACCATCCGCTCTTGCCGGAAGCGTAAATACCGTTCAGTGGAGCAGCCTCGCCGAAGTCTACTTTAATGGCACTGACACCGATATTCAGCAATCCCGCCAGTTTGTTCTGATACCACTTTACGGTTTCCGGATTGGAAAAATCGAGCACCACATCTTCGTAGGGAAGTTCACCATTTCCATTTTTCACATACATGTCTTTCTCTATCAGTTCAGAGAAATAACGATTTTTAGGAGTGAAATAAGGCAACTGCCACAAACATACATGGAAACCTTGTGACCTCAAATCCTTCAACATCTGCTGTGGATTCTGGAAACGGTTCTCGGAGAATTTATAGTCACACTGCCAGTCCACATCAAACCAGCCGGTATCGAAATGGATAACATCGCACGGATACTTGTTCTTACGGATATTGGCCGCTACATCATAACCTTCCTTTTCACTGAAATAGGTAATACGGCTCATCCACGTACCGAAAGACCACAAGGGGGGCATGCCCGGCTTTCCTACCAAATCGGTGTACTCGTCCAGAATATCTTTCGGCTCGCCGAAGAAAACGAACAAATCCAGGTTCTCGTCACCCATGAACATTTTGTTCAGCCCAATATAGGTAGCACCAAAATCACAAGTCACGGGAGCGGATGTATGCATAAACATGCCATATCCCCGGTTACTCATAAAGAAAGGAATCGGTTTGTACATCTGGTCCGTCTCAGGCCCTTGTGGGTCTGTAACAAACAAGTTCACCTTCTGTCCGGCCTTGTTCAGCCCAGTGGCAGACTCTCCGCAACCAAAAATCATTTCATCCGCAGTCAAGGTAAATACCGGATTGATGCGGCGGGCATTGTCACTTCCCCGCTTCACAAAACAGAACGGTGTATATTTTACCTGCGTAGAGTCCGCATCACTCAAAGCGGCAGTCTGGCTCAAGATACGTCCGGCTTTATCCTTCAAGACGATTCTCCAGGGATTCTTGTTAATCTGAATGGTTCCATAGTCACTGGAATAGACAATCTTGTCATTCGTCTCGGTAACTTTCCAGCTTCCATCCCTGCCCGGTTCCTTTGCCAACATAATGGAAGCGGCAGGTTTAGGTTCCACCGGGGTCGTTAGCATACGGATACGTACCGTACGCGGAGTTACAAAGTCAATCTTGAATTTGAGGTTAGGGTCATTTTCATAGGCAGTGAAAGGAAAATCGAGCATTCTCATTTTCCGGGGCTGTGCACCGTTGGTATTGAAGGCTTGACGGGGCATCAGATGCCCGCGTTTCCAGTTCACCAGCCCTTCACCCGACTTGGCATCGAATGACTCCAGGTGATCTGCAAAAAACAAAGTATTACTCAAGTCACGGAAATCGGTACTCATGTCCAGAGGTTGGTTCATCAGATACGAGGTACCGTCATTGACATGTGGCTGTGCCAACAGATTGCCGCCGGCAAACAACAGCATCGCCACTGCTAAAAGTTCTTTCTTCATACTATTAGGATTTAAATGATCTTGCCTGCAAATGTATTTTTCTTAAAGGAAACACAGATGCCTTAAAAATGTCTTTTAATATCCGGTTTTGTTTCATAGAACCCATATAGGATCATTGGAAACAAAATGCATACTATTTTTCACCAAACGGAGGATATCATCCCACGCGAATACGCAAATCTTCCCTTGCTCGTTCGGAGGATTATATTTAAGTTTGCAGTTACAATATTGTTAATCCTTCTAATAAAGAAAATACATGAAACAACTGCTCCTATTCCTTATATGCAACCTGACCTTTCTCCTTACTGTTCAAGGTAACTCAACGGAAATCCCGCCGGCTGTCATGTTCAAGCAGCTCTCTACAACAGAAGGACTCTCCAACAACAGTATCCGAAGCATCTACAGAGACAATAGGGGATTCCTCTGGGTGGGGACAGAATCAGGACTCAACAAATACGACGGCTACTCCTTCCAGCAGTATTACCAGAACAACTCCAACCTGCCGGACGATGCCATCAGCGAAATTTTCGAAGGACCGGACGACAATGTATGGATAAGGACTTCCAGCGGCTACAGTATCTATAATTATAAGACCGGTAAATTCGACAATGACTATAAACCCATACTCGATGGGCTGCAAATCCCCAGTAAAAACATTCTGAGGATGGGAAAAACCTCCAAGAATGAATTTTGGGCCTACGACTATTCCAAACTTTACATACGAAGCATGGACAACAGCTCCATCAAAGCCTATCCACTGGCAGTTGAAAAGATTTCAAGCCTCTATATAGGTGTCCAGTTCATTTATATAATGTACTCCAACGGTATCCTATACAGTATCAGCAAGCAGACTTCCGAAGTCAAGGAAATAGCCATTCCCGCCATCTATAGACCTTTGCTGGAGAATCATGAGCCACACATTTACATAGACCAAAACGAAAACCTATGGGTATACACCTTCCAAAACAGCCTGCTTTTGCACAAGAACAGTTTTACACAGCAATGGGAGAACATCAGCCTAAACAATAACACCCACATACAGTACAATCGCGTGCAACGCATCCTCGACCTGGGAGACGGCAACGTATGGATACTTACCAGCCATATGGGGTTGTTCGTTTACAACGCCCTGACCAAATCTCTTACCAACTTGGTGCACAATCCATTGAAACCGCACACCATTGCCAGCAACAATCTGAATACCATTTACCGGGACAAAGACGGAACCATATACATAGGGAATTTCAAACACGGTATTTCCTATTATAGCCCCATGTCTCAAATCATACTATGCAACAAATCCCTGGAATATGATGATATCCTAACCTTCTGCGAAGACACAAGCCAGGAATCCATTTACTACGGAACAGACGGTACGGGACTAATCCGACGTTCACTGGTGACCGATTCATACGAAAAGATAGCAACTCCCGCCAATATTGTAGTCGACTTATCCATCGACTCCAAAAACCGCCTATGGATAGGCACCTTCCAGAAAGGACTGCTATGCTACTCGAAAGGGCAAATCAAACAATACACGGTAAACAACAGCCAGCTTCTCGAAAACAATGTGTATACAGTAGAGGTGGACAAACACGGATACATCTGGATAGGTACCATGAAAGGATATATACAGAGGTTAAATCCGGAAACCGGGCAGTTTGACACCATCTTGTACCGTCCGGGAGAATTCTTTGTCCGTGATATGTACTATGACAAAGACAGCACCCTTTACGTAGCAACCAGAGGAGGACTCATTATTATCGATACGGAAACCCAAGCCTATAATATATACGCCGAAGCCAGCCGTTTCAAGGAGAACAATATGCTCACTGTCTATAAGGACAGCCGGGACCTTCTTTGGATAGGACATCCACACGGACTGAGCATATGGAACCAGAAGAACGACTCCATCTACTTCCTTGACCAGAAAAACGGGCTTGCCGCCAATCTCGTCAGAGCCATCACGGAAGACAACAACAACCAAATGTGGATTGGCACCGGCAACGGCATCTCACGAATCAAAATAACAAACGATACATACACCATCGTGAACTACTCCGTAAGCGACGGACTGATATGCAACGATACCAATGTCCACGCCATCCTCAAACTGCAGAACGGCAATATACTGATAGGTACTCCTCAAGGTTACCAGACTATCATTCCACAAGACATCCTGACCACAAGTTATGATGCCAACATTTACCTTACCGGTATTGAGTTCAAATCCGGAATGCCCCATCCGGACATCCTGAACGGCAGCTCACTTGAATGTGCACAACACCTTTCCTTCACTGAAAAGGAAAATTCATTCACTCTGTCCTTCTCCGCTCTCGACCTGGTGGAAACGGATAAGATAAAATATGCCTATAAGATTCATTCCAACTGGATTTATGCCGAAAACAACAAAGTAAACCTATCCATGCTGACTGCCGGAAACTATACTTTATCCGTCAAGGCATGCAACTCACAAGGCATATGGAGCCCCAACATCAAGGAACTGAAAATAAAGATACTCCCTCCTTGGTGGCGCACCTGGTGGGCCTATACCATATATACCGGTATCATTTTGTGTATCCTTCTGTCCATTATCCGCAATCTGCGCTTACGCCAAAAGCAGAAACAAATCATGCAGGCCATCGAGGTGGAAAATGAAAGGCAGCAGAAAATCAACAATATGAAACTGCAGTTCTTTGCCAACATAAGCCACGAACTGCGGACTCCCTTGTCACTTATCATCAATCCGCTTGAAGAGTTTTTCGTAGACCATCCCGAATATCGTAAAGGCATTCTGGATATAGTCAAACAAAATGCCGACTATCTGCTGGAATTGATTAACCAACTGCTGGATTTCAGAAAGCTGGATGCCAAGGCTGAAACCCTGAAATGCAAACATGACAACATCCTTATCATTCTGAGTGAAATATTCCACTCTTTCGATCCGATAGCACAGAAACGGAACATCAGCTATAGCCTTACCGCTCCACAACATTCTGTATTCATGGATTTTGACTATGGCAAGATACGCAAGATATGCACAAATATCCTGTCAAATGCATTCAAGTTCACTCCCAATAAAGGAAGCATCTCACTGGATATTGCCGTAAGAGACACAAATCTGGAACTGACCTTTACCGACACCGGTTGCGGCATAGAGGATGAAGCCAAGGAGAAAATATTCCAAAGATTCTATCAGTCGAGCAAAAACCAGTCGAGCAACGGAGGCAGCGGCATTGGACTGCACATTGTTTCCGAATACGTAAAGATGCATCAGGGTACTGTCTGTGTCAGGGATAACCAGCCTTGTGGTTCTGTATTCCTGATTACCCTACCCCTGCACCAGAACAGTAATGAAACCAAAAACGGAGAACCGGTCGAAGAACCGGAAATAAAGGAAGAATCCCATCCATTCACCATACTACTCGTAGATGACAACTACGACTTCTTGAAATTTCTCTCTGAAAGTCTTGCCAGGCAGTATCATGTATTAAAAGCCACAAACGGAAAACATGCACTAAATGTACTGGAAAAGGAAGATATTGATTTAGTGGTCAGTGACATCATGATGCCCGAGATGGATGGTCTGGAACTATGTTCAACCATCAAGAATGACATACGCTACTCCCATATCCCCATTATCCTCCTGACAGCTAAGGCAAGTGAAGAACACCAATTGGAAGGGCTTAGCGTTGGTGCAGACGACTATATCACCAAGCCTTTCAATATGGAAGTCCTCAAGCTGCGCATCAACAAGATTATCGAGATGAACGTCAAACGTCAGGAAATATTCAATCAGGACATTAAAATCGAGCCAAGCCGTATCACCATCACTCCCCTTGACCGGCAGCTGGTGGAAAAAGCCATCCAGATTGTAGAGGACAATATCAGCGAAACCGAGTTTTCCGTCGAGGAGCTGGCCAGCAGCCTGAATATATCACGCAGCTATTTCTACAAGAAAATGATTAAGATAACGGGAAAGAAACCCATCGAATTCATCAGGACCATCCGTATGAAACGTGCACAACAACTCTTGACAGAAAGCCAGATGCAAGTTTCGGAAATTGCATATACCTTGGGGTATAACTCCCCCAAGGTATTCTCCAAACATTTTAAAGAAGAGTTCAACATCAGCCCATCCGAATTTATAAGGCAGCAGGCTGAATAGCAACATTATTTTGACATCAAAGCATCCAACGAAGACACCAACGCCACCAAAGCGGCACTCCAATTAATGGCTATCTCATTGGAAGCATACGAACCCTCCACATCTGCATAAGACTCATCCGGCAGGTTGGAAGCATAAGCAATGCCATCCTGCTGCCCAGGATTGGGACCGCCAACCAGGAAACCGGGAAGAGGTGCCTCTATATCATCCGATGTAGAAAGACGATGGTGCGGATACAGAGGACTCTTCATCCCGAAACCGGTAACATAACAATATCCCGTAGCATTCTTTCCTAAAATGTAGTCCATATTGCGGTAGGCGTTCGTCAGGTACGACTTCTCGCCCGTAAGCAAATAGGCGCAAACCAGTGAAGTGGCTTGGTTAGCACACCCTTCGGCAAGGCATCCCCAGAAGAAATCTTTGGCATCGTTGCCGTAAGGAGCATGGAAAGGAGAGCGGTCAGCACCCCGCACAGCCTCGACAGCATAGTCCAGTAACAGGTCTTTCATGGCATTTGCCAATTCCACGTCTTCACCCTGATATTCCCTGCCCGGTTGCAGCCAGGCAAACACGCCCAACGCAGTGGTATTGCCCCAAGAAGGAGTCTTATATGCAGTCGGCAGATGCTTCTTCACTTGTTCCCGGTAAACGGGCTTTCCCGTAGCAAGATAGAGCTCGGAAGCCGCCCAGAAGAATTCGTCATCGGCACTACGATCACCGTAAGCTCCCGTAACCACGGCAGGTTGATATTGCTTGTTGAGGAGGTCCTGATGATAGAGCGCTTGCGGATGCGCTTCTGCCCAGGCGTAAGCACGTTCGGCAGCCTGTAAAGCCACTGTCGAAAAGCCCGGATAATCCTCTTCGTAAGGAGTAAACAAGGCAGAAGCCTGCGCCAAAGCCGCAGCATAGTCCAATGCCGCCGTTACTGATTTCTGAACCACATAACGAGGCTGCTTACACTCCGTAGGCTTGATGAATCCCTCGAACGAAGGGGTAGTCAGCTTGTGGTAGACTCCTCCGTCGGCAGGGTCTTGCATAGTCAGCATCCATCTCAGGTTATAGTACATCTCGTCCAGCAAATCGGGCGTGTGGTTTCCGCTTTCCGGGATGTTCACCTGTTGACGGATAAAATAATCAGGAAAGCGGGCATAAATCGCCTGCATCAGTCCAATGGAATAGGCGGAGTTCACAATATACTTGTTATAGTCTCCGGCATCATACCATCCTCCCGGAGAAGAAATCACCGTTCCCGCCTTACGTTCCGGCCCGGCAGCATTGGGATGTATCAGTACCTTGTCATCGGGATGGCCTGCCGGACGGCTCCACCGACCCGCATAAGTCGCTTCGATGGGCATGCCCGTACGTTGGTAATAGAAAGATTTCAAAGCTGCATCGGCCAAAGGGGACAGTACTCTTTCTTTTATTTCGAATGCCACTGAATCTCCGTTAACCATCAGAAAATAGTTTCCCGGTGCCGTGATGTCACTGAAATCCAATATCGTCCTGCTCTTATCCGACCAAGCAGATGAAGCAATATATCCGGGCTTACCGGAAAATACCCGATTACCCGTGGCTGCATCTACTATGGTAAATTCACGGACCTCACCGGTATTCACCACAGCTACTTTTTCCTGCTGGGGATAGTACCCTAACTGATTCAAACGTATAGTTTCTGAAGGATGCCCTAAAGTGGCCATCCCTCCCAGAACTGTAAACAGACATGTAGTTATATTCATATCACTATTCTTTAGTAATCATTTATATTATTCTATTTCAAAACTATTTATCAGACAATAAGGTAATGAAACTGATGGCCGGCAAGTGTACCCGTACCTGCCCATTCTCCACTTTCACTGCAGTTTCCTTCATGCAGTCTTTTGTATTGGTCACATAGACTTTCAGTTCCTTCACTTCTGCAGGGATACCGGAGATGACCGCCTCGCAATCCGCCCCATTATTGACCATATGGACGGCATATTCCCCACGCACCATATTTCCGAAAGCCGCACAGTTTACGTTTTTCTTGCTGCTACTGACCGGAATGGCCAAGGCATCGGCCGGAGTGGAGGCCAGCTGCTTAATGTTCCAGAAACGTTGTGTAGGACGCAAAGGACCTTTGGAGCCATAAATGCCGTCTCCCCACAACAACGAATAGTCTGAAGTGAGCTGCCACTGCAAGATGGACAGTGGTTGGCAAATAGCACAAATACGCGTATACAGATTGATTTCATAAAGTGCAAACGTCGACTCATTGAATATCTCGGCATAACCATGAGCAGCGGCATCCGTACTACCCTCACCAACCAAGAGTGGTACATTAATCGCTTTGGCAGCATCCGCCCACTTCCTTAACGTAACATCATCACAACCACGCCATGAATGGAAAGAAACTGCACCAATATACTTATGAGTCTCAGGATTGTTCAAAGCAGGAAGGATGAAATCAAAAGTCGTAGCATCCGAATTGTCGCCAAGCAGCATACGGGTAGGAAGATTCAACCCTGCCAGATAAGCACCGAATTCCTGAATGAAATCTGCATGCTCCTGCGGCGTGTGAAGGACATCAATACCCAAATCCGATTCGTTGAACGAGAACATGGAGAACTCAATACCATAATGCTGTTTAGCATACAACAGATAATCTGCCATGGATTTATAAATCTTCTCCTTTTTCCGGCTATCCAGACGATAAGCAATGACACCACCTTGACGGGCATAACTTGCAGGACCTCCGTCAATGGCCCATGCAGGCGGAAACCAACAGCTTAGTATTACCGGCATTCCCATTGCCTTCAAGCGCTTTGCCATGAGGAGACTTTCCTCCACCCGCTTGTTCAGTCCCCCATTCTGTGCCACGGCAATAGGATCGGATTCTTCTTCGGGTTGCCACAATCTCCACGGAAATTCCACACGGCCATAAGCTACGCGCAAATTTTCCAGACAGTAATCTATCACTTTAGGGTCGGCAGCAGGATTCTGCAGGCGGAAATTCCCTCCAAAGCCTGCAAACAAACTTCCCGGATTCTGCATATCCAATGTAATTTCCGCGTCACTGTGATCTATCACTCCGGAAGCACGCAGTTCCATAGACAATGCTGTTCTCCCAGCCTTTTTCAGAATCGACATCAGCGAGATATACACAACAGTACCGGTAGACTCTTTTTCAACCGTGGCCTTTACAGACTTATTGAACTTGAATTCCAACTTCCTATTGGCCGAAGTAACGGTCAGCTTCCTGCCACTTGTCCTTACTTTGGCATCAACGTAGTTTTCCGGACTTAAAGCAATACAGTAATAGGCTGTCTGGTTCAAAGTAGTGTCCGACAGCGCATCAATAGAAATCTCCACCAAGCCTTTTCCCTTATCAGTCACTTTCTGATGGAACTTTACACCTCGTAGAGTAGTCGTCACTTCCTGCATATCCCCCTCACGATGGAAAACGGGACGGACCTGCTTCTCCTTTCCAGTAATCTCCATATCTCCTTTCAAGGTTCCGACACGCAGGGATGACTCAAAGTCTATCAATTCACCGTCTACACGGACACCCGTGATATTGCTCCATGCCATCACTTCCGTCTGGGCAGAAAGCGGCAGAGATAATATACCACACAGCAATACAACTATTCCAAACTGGAAAATTCGTAAATTCTTCATAATATCAAATCTATAAAAGGTTGTCATTTCAGTCTGGTATCAATCTCAAACCCCATACGGCTGTTATGATAGGGACAATTCCACATACTTGCTTTAGGCTCCTTGTAGCGGGGAGTTCCATCTTCCAGCACCGTTCTGAACCATTCACCATACTCCTTGTCTATCATCCGTGATTTGATGAAGTTCCAAGTGCGGACGGCACTGTCCAAATAAGATTGTTCACCAGTCAGTTGCCAGGCATTGATACAACCGACCACAGTTTCCGCCTGGCACCACCAGGAAGCATCCTTCCTGATTTTGTCCTTATGCCGTTCGTACATCATGGCGCCCATCGGGTTGATGCCCTCTTTCAAGGAGGCGTCTGCAAGTTCCAATGCTACCTTCCTGCACCTCCCGATAACCTCCGGGTCACCCAGAGCCTCTGCAGCTTCCGTCAGCAACCAGGAAGTTTCGATGTCATGCCCGTAAGAGTCGATGTCATCCAGATTGTTCCAATTCGAATCACAGTACAATATCAGGTGATGTGTTTGTGGATTGTAGAGCTTGGTTATTATCAAATCTATTACTTTTGTAAGACGTTCGCGTAGGCCATTATCCTTCCATACTTTATATAAAGCTGTGTATGCCTCCAATACGTGGATATGGGTATTCATTGTTTTGGTGGCAACGCCATCTCCATCATATCCCAGCTTTTGGGGAACTCCCCATTCGCGGGTGAAAGATTCTATATAACCATCGTTTACGGGGTCTTTGATTCTGCTCTCCATGGTCCGGTAAAGTTCTATGGCTTTTTGCAGGCTTTCATTGTTGCCCGTTGCTCTAAAATGTTCGGACAAACCGTAGATAGCATAAGAGCAGCCGTAAGTCTGCTTGTTCGTATCCAATGGGGTACCGTCCGCTTTTATCAGCCAATATACGCCTCCATACTGCGAATCAATGAAGTGGTCTATGAAATACCGTTGCGCCCTGTCAGCCAATTTACGGTAGGCAGTATCGCCATACATCCGGTAGGCGGTTGAAAAAGTCCAAAGGATGCGGGCATTCAGTACACCACCTTTGGGAGCATCCGCTATCGGGGCACCGTCACGTCCCAATGAACCATAAAAGCCTCCGGAAGAATCTACGCTGTATCTTTCCCAAAAAGAGAGGATATTCTCTTTCAAGTCCGAGGTTATTTCATCTTTTAAAACCTTGTCTACGTGTGACTGTGCTTGCAGGAAAGGTGTAACCAGCAACCATACTGTAATCAGCAAAAAAACGGAAAACATACGTTTCATAATATAGCGATTTAAGGAATTAATCATAGTTACATTGCAAATGTACAAAAAAACAAGTTGCCACTACTCACTACCATCCTTTTTCAATGGATACAATTGGTTCCGATAAAGGCTGTTTTTGGGTACTGAGTCCTTGTTTTACCAGACATCAGCTTTTATTAGCTCAAACGTTGGTATCTGGCAGTTCAAACACCATTGTATGACAAATATAACAATGAATATCATAAAAATAGAGGAAAAAGACACATTTCATAACGTTATTGGCTACAAACAAAAGCCATCCGTTTCCTTTTTAGTCCGTATATTAGTAGAAAATTTCGTAACTCAAAAATAGATACTATGAGAAAGAAACATTTCCTATTTGCATCAGTCTTGGCACTGCTTTGCGGCAGCAGTACGCTGCATGCGCAAGACTTCAAGCTGACATCCTCCGGTTATTTCAAGAACCAGGGAGTCGACGTCATGGCTTTTGATGATATCTATCCCGAAGGACACCAAGGAGGGGTATGTATCATCATGAACGGACACCGTGTGGCGACGAATGGAGATATCCGTCTGGAAGCCACACCCGGACAATGGCAACCCGTACCGAAACAGCTCGACCGGAAGCTCGGTGACAACAGCATCACCGCCACGCTGTGCTATCCCGACTCCTCACGCCATCTCACCGGATTCAACCCGATGATTTACCCGGACCTCCACCTTATATATACGGTAAACGTGGAAAGCAAAGGTAAAAACATAGAGGTGACCGTAGATCTTGACCGCCCCATTCCCCAGGAATTCATCGGAAAAGTGGGCTTCAACCTTGAATTCTTCCCGGGTTCCCTCTTCGGCAAGCCCTGGATTATGGACGGTCAGAGCGGCATCTTCCCGCAACAGCCCAACTCCCCCCTGATGACAACCCAGCCCAACTATCTGCATACAGGAAACTACCATGACGGCAAAAAATCGCTGGCAGACATGGACAAACTGATAGGAAAAGGTTACAGCCCGATTGTGGCAGACGACATCATCAGCGAACCTTATGCCAAAGGAACCAAGTTCACCTCCCGGCCCGATGACCCTTACAACAAAGTTACCATCGAATCATTGAGCGGTGACCTGCAACTGTTTGACGGGCGTATGAACCACAACAACGGCTGGTTCGTACTGCGCAGCAACATAAAACCGGGTGTCACCAAAGGTGCCGTCAAATGGATTATCACTCCGAACGTAGTGGCCGACTGGATGTATCAGCCGGTTATCCAGACTTCACAGATAGGTTATCATCCCACTCAGGACAAGGAAGCCGTCATCGAAATGGATATACGTGACAACAGAAAGGAAACGGCACAAATCATCCGCATTGATGCCGACGGCGAAAAGGTTGTCAAGAACGTCACTCCTGCCAACTGGGGTAAATTCTTGAGGTATAACTATCTGAAAGTAAACTTCACAGATGTAAAGGAACCGGGGCTTTATAAGATTAAATACAATACCTCCGTGTCTCCCATCTTCCGCATCGACAATGACGTATATGCCCGTGGCGTATGGCAACCCGTACTGGAATACTTCCTTCCCGTACAGATGTGCCACATGCGCGTCAACGAGAAATATCGCGTATGGCACGACTGCTGCCACATGGACGATGCCCAGATGGCACCGGCACACAATCATATCGACGGCTACGACCAGAAAGAGGGCCTTTCCAAGTTCAAACCGGGTGAAGTGGTTCCCGGAGTGAACATAGGCGGCTGGCACGATGCCGGAGACTTTGACCTCCGCATCGAATCCCAAGCCGGAGAATCCTATATCCTGGCACTGGCCTACGAAGCTTTCCGTCCGAATCTCGACGTGACTTCCATCGACCAAATCAACCGCGTGACGGAAATTCACCAGCCCGACGGCAAGAATGACCTGCTGCAACAAGTAGAGAACGGCGCCCTTACGGTAGTCAATGGCTACTTGGCACTGGGACGTCTCTACCGAGGAATCATCTGCAACGACCTGCGCCAGTACGTACTTCTGGGTGATGCCGCCGCCATGACCGACGGGAAAATCGGTAATGAAGACGACCGCTGGATATTTACGGAGGATAACCCCGGACGGGAACTGTCGACAGCTGCCCAGCTGGCTGCCGTATCACGTGTATTGAAAGGTTTCAATGATACATTGAGTGTGCATTGCCTCGACATTGCCCGCAAAGTATATGCTTCTACCGGAAGCGGCAACAACAGAGCCTTGTTCCCCAAAGTGCAGGCAGCCGTAGAGCTGTACCTCACCACCGGCGAACAACCCTATATGGACTTCATTCTGGACAACCAGGAGCTCATCATCAAGCAGATAGGCGGCATCGGCTGGTACACGGCACGTGTGGAAAAACTGTTCGCACAGATGAAGAACAAGAAAGCCAAAGCCTTTTCAGCAGCTTTCCGCAAAGCTTTGACCGGATATGAACAAGAACTGAACAAACAAGTGCAGGAGACTCCCTATGGCGTTCCCTACCGTCCGAACATCTGGGGTGCAGGCTGGGATATACAGCGTTTCGGCTTCCAGCACTACTTCCTGACAACCGCCTATCCGGAAATATTCCCGAAAGCACCGGTATTCAATGCCCTCAACTTCATCCTCGGATGCCACCCGGGCTCCAACCAGGCTTCCTTCGCCTCGGGTGTCGGCGCACAATCGGCCACTGTGGGCTACGGACTGAACCGCGCAGACTGGTCGTACATTCCCGGTGGGGTCATTTCCGGCACGGCGCTTATCCGTCCCGACTTCCCGGAACTCCTCACGTTCCCGTTCCTCTGGCAGCAAACTGAGTATGTGCTGGGAGGAGGTTCATCCCACTATATGTTCCTGGTACTTGCAGCAGAACAGTTGCTGAAACAATAAGAAAGACAGAGGGGGGAACAAAACCCTCTGGATGTTTTCTTTTAGGCGCGGATTACACGGATTTCACGGATTTAGTTTACTGCATCCGTGTGATTCCGCGTAACCCGCGCCTAATATTATAGTATAATGAAAGTGTTTATACACTTTTCGTTCTTTCACCAATTATCCGTACGGAACGGAATAGTGGGTAGTTCGTTCCCGCCAATCATTGTACCGACCTGGAAATCACGGAAACAATAGCGCACGGCAACGGGATTGGGCACCTTTTCCGAAGAAATCACGACCTCATTCGTCTGCCAGTGCAGCCATACTTTGTCGGCAGGATGGAACACACGGTCCTCACCCGCCACTTCGAAACCGCGAAGGTCATAGTTGCGACAGATACCCATTTCCAAATGGTCGAAGGAAACCCATGCTTCACTGCCTTTAACAGTCCATGACTTATATTGTGGGCCGAAACAGTGTATCTGCTTCAATCCATAGGTAAGGTTCAATGCCAGATAGCTCAAGCGTTGACCTACCTTTGTCTTGTTGCGGGGATGGATATTGTATATCTCATAAGGCTCTACAAGGTCGTTTGTCGAAATCATACCACTGTTCGGAATCAGGCTTTGGGCACGGAATTGTGCTTCACGTAGGTAAGCAGCTTTCTCTTGCTGGGTACCTCCATAGGCGTACGGCGCTATTTCGGCAAAGTAGAAAGGCAATTCGCCCAGCCCCCATTCCTTGCGCCACAGCTGCACCATGTCGGCCAAGCGTTCGGCATATGTTTCATGGCGACCTACGTTCGACTCTCCCTGATACCAGATGAACCCTTTGATGGTATAGTTCTGAAGCGGCTTCAGCATGGCATTGTACATCAGCATGGGGCGGAGCATGGGATGCAGGCGTTCGATGGAATCGGGGTTGAGAGATATGTCTGGATAGTTTTCCAGCAGTTCACGGCTTATCCAACCTTCTACAGTGGATCCACCGTAAGCGCTACAGATGATGCCGACCGGAATCCGGAGGGCACGGCTCAACGAAGTGGCAAAATAGTAGGCCGTCGCACTGAAATCGGGTGCGGTTTCTATGGAAGATATGTTCCAGCTACCTTTGCAGTCGGTTTGCGGTTCATAAGTCTGGTGCTTGGGAACGGTGAACATACGCACCCCCTTATTCTCGGCAGAAGCTATGATGTCATCCGCTCCGTTCATGATGCAACAGCCAGCAAAACCTTTCAGGGGCATTTCCATATTGCTCTGGCCGGAAGCAAGCCATACTTCACCGATTAGGATATTCTTCAACGTAGTTTTTTCTCCGTCATCAAAAGTTATCTCATAAGGCGTGTATCCTGCTGCCGGAGTCTCCACGGCAAGCGTCCAACCGCCATCCTTATCGGCACGGCAAGTCATTGTCTGTCCGTTCCACGAAGGCGTAACGCGTACTTCGGCTTCCGGAGCAGCCGTTCCCCACAGTTTCACTTCAGTCTGCTGCTGGAGTATCATGTTGTCGCCCACCAGTGCAGGCAGTTTTACTTTGGCGCCCAACGAGGCGGCACCGCATAATAGAATCAATGCAAGAACCTTACTTTTCATAGTATATTTGTATTTAACATTATATTCGGAATCAATAACGCGAGCAAAAATAAGGCTTTTTTGCTCACGTTCTCCGTTTCATGTGCAAAAAGTGGGTGTTTTTGCACATGTGCTCAAACAAAATTATACATTGATGTATTATACATTGATGTATAATTTGTATATTTGTCATTAAATCAAGAACAGAAAGCTTATGAAATCACCTTTTCAATACGGCACACTGGTTGATAAAGAAAGTTTCGTCAATCGGGTAGAAGAACGAAAGCAACTGAAAGAATTACTTGGATCGGGCATCAACGTAATGCTTATTTCACCGCGCCGATGGGGAAAATCGTCGCTTGTAAAAGTAGCTATGGACGAACTGACACAAGAAGACAAGCATATCCGTGTCTGCTTCATTGATGCATTCAGCATCAAGACGGAAGCTGAATTCTACCGCATCTTTGCGCGAGAAGTCATTTCTTGCGCCGCCTCCACCCTTGAAAAGAGGCTTGAAGATGTGAAACAGTTTCTTAAAGCCGTTTCTCCCAGTATCACATTGAAGAGCGACCCAACCGATACCCTCTCCTTTGACCTGAAATTGGAACTGGAAGAAAAAAGTGTCATGGAGATACTGGAACTACCCGAAAAGATAGCAGCTGCCAAAGGCATACACCTGATTGTCTGCATCGACGAGTTCCAACAACTGGCACTACTACCCGGCTACAAAAGTATGGAGGGAAAAATGCGCTCTGCCTGGCAGAAGCAGCAACAAGTCTCCTATTGCTTTTACGGAAGCAAGCGGCATATGATGATGGACATCTTCAACAATTCTTCTAACCCCTTCTACCGCTTCGGACAAGTACTGTTCCTGCAAAAGATAAAGAAAGAGGAATGGGTGCCCTTCATCGTCAATGCCTTCCACCGGACGAACAAAGAAATCAGCGAACAGCAAGCAGAACAACTGTGCGACATCGTGAAATGCCATTCGTGGTATTTGCAACAGTTGTGCTATTTCATCTGGAGCGGTACGTCTGAAAAAGTGACAGATGAGATTATCGAAATCCGTACCCGCCAACTGATAGACACCAACATGCCTATGTTCATGAACGACACCGAGAACCTGACTGCTGCCCAAACTGCCATGCTTCGTGCTGTAGCCGACGGTGAATACCGCTTCAACTCCATCCCCGTAGTGCGGAAATATGAATTGGGCAGTGCACAGACCATCACACGCAACAAGCGTATGCTGACAGAACGTGATTTCATTGAGAAAGAGGGGAACAAGTATGTTTTCTCCGATCCGATATTCGAGCTTTGGTTCAGGAGGGAGTATTGCTGAATATAAAAAAAGAACGTGGAACTGCGTGCTATCCATCGTCTTTGAAGGCCCTGAGAAAACCCCACTATACAAATGAACAGACAGCAGACCCACGCCGAAACCAGCGCAGGAGCAGTCCATGCCATTCTTGTATAGTTTCGAAAATTTCTCAGGTTCTCAAAGACAAGAATGAAGCACAACGCTTCTTACAATATCATTTCACAAAACATTGAAGCTAAGGACACTTCCTTGCTTCGATGGCAAATTTAACGATAAAGAATGAAAACAAGAAAAAGATTGGAAAGTATTTTTAAGGCTGATACCTACAGAAGATAAATATGATTTTGTCATTCTGACACTTTGTATTTTCTATCGCACGAGAATCCCGTATTTCGGACCGATTATCCACACAGAAAGAAATACGAGAGCGAAAATCCATAAGTGTCAGGTTATAAGCATTATACCAAAACGAACGTCCTTCTAATAAATCGAAATCACACCTCCGAAAGCCCTGATACACCGAAAATGCAAAAGCAAAAGAACGTTTTACTAAAACAGAGTAACCGTTTTACTAAAACGCAACTCCCATTTTAGTAAAACGGTATACTCTTTTTAGCTTAAAAGTGTAGCCAATTTCTGTATAAAAGTCCCACAAAAGCGGAAGAATATGCAAAAAGAACGCATCTTTATGAGCTGAATATCCACAATATATCCTAAATCCGTTCTTCTATAAAACCAAGTGCGGCAGGAAAACCGGAAAAAACATTACTTTTTGTCAAGGTTATAGGGATATTTCCGTCTTTCAGCACCTTTTACAACAACCCATGCAGTTCCCACGCCCGCACATGCCTTATTCCTTCATGAGACGGCAGGCAGAAGTCGTCAAGCGAGACAACCAGCTTCTCATAATTATCTTGTATCGACTCCAGCGAAGCATACTCACGGCGCACCGCCTGTTCATATACCAGCATGTAGGTGGATTGCAGATATATCGTACGGTCGCCTTTCCGGGCGATGAAGTCCACCTCTTTTTCTTTGGCACATCCGGTATAGACATCATAGCCTGCCCTGAGCAACTCCAGATAGACAAGATTCTCCAGTTTATAACCCACCCCATAGGCCGTTCCGGGATAGAGAAAATTCTTAAAGACAAGGTCGTTGATGTAATATTTCGCCGTACCGGACAGTATTTCCTTTCCGCGCAAGTCGAAGCGTTCACAACGATACGCCAAGAACGAGTCTTCGATATAGCCTATGTAAGCAGCCACGGCATCATAGCCCGTCTTCCGGCCTTGGCTCTTGAAATAGTTCACGATGTTGCCGATGGACACTAAATTAGAGGCATTGCCTACAAGAAACGCAAAAAGGTCTTCAAGCAGTCGGGGGTCACGTATGCTGTAGCGTTGGCTGATGTCCTTCAGCAAGATGGTGTCCTTCAAGGCAGACAAGTAATTGCGCTACACCTCCTGCTTTTCGGGCAAGACAAAAAGTTCCGGGATTCCGCCCGTATTCATATAGCTCTCGCGGTTCTGTTCCAGATGCCTTATCTCTGTATACTCCTGATAGCTGAAGGGATATACCGGAAATTGGACGTATCGCCCCGAAAGCAGCGTGGCAAGCTCACCGGACAGCATCCGTGAGTTGGAGCCGCTGATAAAGAGCTCGTACTCCTCGGTATAGTCCTGCGAATAAGAATTGACCGACTTTTCCCATTCTTCGATGAGCTGCACTTCGTCGATGAAAATATAAATCTCCTCTTGTCCAGAGATTGTACTTCCTAAGTATATCCATTCTTTCGTTCATAACCTAAAAAGTTTGCGAAAAAGGCTAGATTTTCGGTTATAAACGAAAGATTCATTTAGACAAGCAAGGAGGATACTTCCTTTCCGCATCCCCTTTATCGGCCGGATATTCCCTCTATAGAATCATCATTGTTGCATCTATATATCCACCGCGTTGCATCTATACTTCCACCGTGCTGCATCTATAGATGCAGCAAATCCCTTAACCTATCCTAATAATGCTGCTTATTGTCACCTATTTAGAAGCGAAATCATTATATTTGCGCCCATATATGCCAATACGTTAACTAAGCGGATGGCAAAACAACTTGTAAAAAACAAAACTGAATTATAACGAATTTCATCTGAATGAAACAGTACAAAACCGTAAACAACCTTGTAGGCTGGATTACCTTCCTCATTGCAGCGACGGTCTACTGCATGACCATCGAACCTACTGCAAGCTTTTGGGACTGCCCGGAGTTCATCACCACCGGCTATAAGCTGGAAGTAGGACACCCGCCCGGCGCACCGTTCTTCATGCTGGTAGCCAACCTGTTCTCACAATTTGCTTCCGATGCCTCCACCGTGGCCAAGATGGTGAACTACATGAGCGCACTGATGAGCGGCGCATGTATCCTGTTCCTTTTCTGGAGCATCACGCACCTGGTACGCAAACTTGTGGTGACAGACGAAAACAATATCACACGCGGCCAGATGGTTACCATCATGGGTAGCGGTCTGGTGGGCGCACTTGCCTACACGTTCAGCGATACCTTTTGGTTCAGCGCTGTGGAAGGCGAGGTGTATGCCTTCTCCTCACTGTTCACTGCCGTCGTATTCTGGCTCATACTGAAATGGGAGGACGTTGCCAACGAGCCTCACAGTGACCGCTGGCTGATTCTCATTGCCTACCTGACCGGTCTGAGTATCGGCGTGCACTTGCTGAACCTGCTCTGCCTGCCCGCCATCGTACTGGTATACTACTACAAGAAAGTACCCAACGCCAATGCCCGAGGTTCCCTGCTGGCATTGCTCGCTTCGGGCATACTGGTAGCAGCCGTACTCTACGGCATCGTGCCGGGTATCGTGAAAGTGGGCGGCTGGTTCGAACTGCTCTTCGTCAACACGCTGGGCATGTCCTTCAACACGGGTGTCATCGTATATATCATCCTGTTGGCAGCCTGCCTCATCTGGGGTATCTACGAAAGCTATACCGAACGCAACAAGGCACGTATGGCACTCTCGTTCATACTCACTATCGCCATGCTGGGTATCCCGTTCTACGGACACGGTACCAGCTCGGTAGTTATCGGTGTCATTGTCATTGCCGCATTGTGGCTCTACCTCCGTCCGAAGACGCAGGCAGCCGTCAAAGAGAAATTCCGCGTATCGGCACGCACGCTGAACACCTCGCTGCTCTGCACCATGATGATTGTCATCGGATATTCCTCGTATGCACTTATCGTCATCCGCTCCACCGCCAACACGCCGATGGACCAGAACTCTCCGGAAGACATCTTCACACTGGGCGAATACCTGGGACGCGAGCAGTATGGCACACGCCCGTTGTTCTATGGCCCTGCCTTCTCCTCGCAAGTGGCGCTGGACGTGAAAGACGGTTACTGCGAACCGCGCATCAAGTACAACGGCACGAAGTTCATCCGCAAGGAGAAAGCTACACCCGATGAAAAGGATTCGTACATCGAAATCCCCGGACGCATTGAGTACGAATACGCCCAGAACATGCTGTTTCCGCGTATGTACAGCAGTGCCCACACACAACAATACCATGCCTGGCAGGACATCAAGGGTTACGATGTGCCCTATGACAAATGCGGCAACATGATTATGGTAAACATGCCCACACAGTGGGAAAACATCAAGTTCTTCTTCTCCTACCAGCTCAACTGGATGTACTGGCGCTACTTCATGTGGAACTTCGCCGGACGCCAGAACGACATACAAGGCAGCGGAGAAATTGAACACGGCAACTGGATTACCGGTATCCCGTTCATCGACAACTGGCTGGTGGGCGACCAGAGCCTCTTGCCTCAGGAACTGAAAGACAACAAGGGACACAACGTATTCTACTGCCTGCCCCTGCTGCTGGGTATCATCGGCCTGCTATGGCAAGCCTACCGTGGACAGAAAGGCATCCAGCAATTCTGGGTGGTCTTCTTCCTCTTCTTCATGACCGGTATTGCCATCGTGCTCTACCTGAACCAGACTCCGAGCCAACCGCGCGAACGTGACTATGCCTACGCCGGTTCGTTCTACGCCTTCGCCATCTGGATTGGTATGGGTGTGGCAGGACTCGTCCGTCTGCTTCAAGACTACGCCAAGATGAAGGAACTGCCTGCTGCCGCCATCGTTTCCGTAGCCTGCCTCTTTGTCCCCGTGCAGATGGCAAGCCAGACTTGGGACGACCACGACCGCAGCGACCGCTACATGGCACGCGACTTCGGCCAGAACTACCTGATGTCCCTGCAAGAAAGCGGCAACCCGATTATCTATACCAACGGTGACAACGATACCTTCCCCCTCTGGTACAACCAGGAGACCGAAGGTTTCCGTACCGACGCCCGTACCTGCAACCTCTCGTACCTGCAGACCGATTGGTACATCGACCAGATGAAGCGCCCCGCCTACGACAGTCCTTCTCTCCCCATCACGTGGGACCGAATGGAGTACGTAGAAGGCACCAACGAATACGTCCCCATCCAGCCTGAGTACAAGAAAAGCATCGACCAGCTCTATGCCGAAGCCGAGAAGCAGGCACTGGACGGTAATCCCGAAGCACTGGTCAATGTAAAGAAAGAATTCGGTGACAACCCGTATGAGCTAAAGAATATCCTCAAGAACTGGGTGCGCAACAAGAATCAGGACTTGAAGGTGATTCCTACCGACAGCATTGTCATCAAGGTAGACAAGGAAGCCGTGCGCCGCAGCGGCATGATGATACCGGGCGACTCAATCCCCGACTACATGCACATTTCGCTGAAAGGCAAACGCGCCCTCTACAAGAGCGAGTTGATGATGCTCGAAATGCTGAGCGAGGCCAACTGGGAACGCCCCATCTATATCGCTGTCAGCGTAGGCAGGGAGAACCAGCTGAACATGGAGAACCACTTCGTTCAGGAAGGTCTTGCCTATCGTTTCACTCCGTTCGACACCAGTAAGACGGGCGTGACAATAGACTCCGAAAAGATGTACGACAACCTGATGAACAAGTTCAAGTTCGGTGGCATCGACAAGCCGGGCATCTATATCGACGAGAACGCCATGCGCATGTGTCACTCTCACCGTCGCATCTTCTCCCAACTCGTGCAGCAGCTGATGCGTGAGGGCAAGAAAGACAAGGCAAAAGCCGCCCTGGACTATGCCGAAAAGATGATTCCCGCCTACAACGTGCCTTACGACTGGCAGAACGGTGCCGTACAGATGGCGGAAGCCTACTACCAACTGGGCGAAACCGCCAAGGCGGACGAGATGATGAAAGCCCTTGCTGACAAGGCTGTAGAGTACCTGACCTGGTATCTGAGCCTGGACGACAACCGCTTCATGATTTCTACCCGTGAATTTGAATACCACTGGGCTGTACTCGATGCCGAGGTGAAGGCCATGAAGAAGTACAACTCCAAGCTCGCCGAAATCTACGAGCCGAAGGTGGAAGAACTGTATAATATGTATGTGGACAGAATGAAGGAGTGAGAATAAGGATTAGGGATTAAAGGATTAGGGATTAGCCTGTGCAGTTCATCACTAATCATTAACCCCTAATCCTTAACCCCTAATCCTTAAAATCCCTAATCCTTAAAATCCCTAATCCCTTAATCCTTAATCACGTGTTTATAGAACAACCTCCTGAGTTTTTTCGCAAACTATATCCCGGTGCAGTCTGGAGGATGGACCCCAATGAAAAAGCCGTTTATCTGACTTTCGACGATGGCCCTATCCCCGAAGTAACTCCCTGGGTGCTCGACCTGCTGGATAAGCACAACATCAAAGCCACCTTCTTCATGGTAGGTGACAACATACGGAAGCATCCGGACGAATTCCGGATGGTCGTTGAGCGTGGGCACCGCATCGGTAACCACACCTTCAACCATATCCGTGGATTTGAATACACGGCCAAGAATTATCTGGGAAATACCGAACAGGCGAAGATTTTCATGGAAATGGGTGGGGACATCAATTGCAATGTGGAGAAGGTTCTCTACCCTCTCTTGTTCCGCCCTCCCCACGGCCATATGTTCGCCAACCAGTATCTCACGCTGAAACGAACCTACAAGATTGTGATGTGGGACCTCGTGACCCGCGACTACAGCAAGAAGCTGCGCGGTCCGCAAGTGCTAGCCAACGTGATGCGCTACGCCCGCAACGGCTCCATCATCACCTTCCACGATTCCTTGAAATCCTGGTGCAACGGAAACCTGCAGTACGCATTGCCGCGCGCCATTGACTTCCTGAAGGAAGAGGGATATGAATTCAAAGTATTATAAACTTGAAACAGCAGAAAGTTACCAACATCTGCTGTCACAATAAATTCCACATAAAATAAGAAGGGGTTGTCTCGGCAAAAGGCAACCCCTTACATTTTATAGGCTCATGTCCTGTTCCACAAGAATAAACAGATGTTTTATAATTACCAAGTAAATGTACATCTGTATTCATCCCACTGGTCTTTTACAACCAGTTCCGTAGGATAACTGTCGGAATTCAATGTCCATGTAAAATACATATCGGACACAGAGTCCTCGCCATTGTATGTATAATGCCCTACAAGCGGCAGATGTTTCGTAGCCTTACCAAGCATGCCTCCATAATAGGCATATATCATCTCGTCCATATCCACATCCAGTATTTCATCAAACAACATCAGGCAGCCCTTATTCTCGATAGGAGCTGTTATATTATCCGTCGTATAGTCTATGGCAGCACTATACTCCCACTCGTCATTGCTGTCGATAATTCCGTCACCATTGAGATCCCCACTAGCTACATAACGTGTGGAAGTCTTCACCACATCTCCATCCTTATAGGTGATGTTCGTTATTTCACCATCGCTTTCAGAGCGTTTCATTACAACCAGATGGCCTTCAGTGTCGTATTCCATCTCCCAAGTAAACTCATCGGCATCGGGAGTACCAGCGTGGTCTATTGAGTTGCAAAATTCCACATAACCATCGCTGTTGAGCTGCAAGTTCAGTTCTGTAACATCGCCCTCTTCATCCGTCACGGTGATTCTTGCTCGGTCCTTTGCAACATCTGCCTTTGTAGTAGCGGGAAAGTACTCAAAGACGGCTTTATCCCCATCCTCAGTTGTAATGTTCGTCACCAGCCCTTCTTCATTGTGAGAAATCGCCATGCCCGAAACCGACTTCGGAAGCCCTCCCGTAAACACTTGCGAAGGATTGACCACAGTGGCGGTGTTTTCGCCACCCTCACCATTCTCATTTTCGTCATCGTCACTGCAAGCAGTGAATCCCAAGCACAACGCCACACCCAACATGGAGGCAGCCATCATTTTAAACATTTTCATAAGTTACAAATCTTGTTTTATCCCCATCCCTCTAAGGAAAATCCATAATAACAAAAGTATAAGGAATGCCGTCCGTATCTCACGACAACAAGACTCTGCCATTCAAACCCGGACAGATACTTTTGGCCATTTATCATTCCCAGACAAAGCTTAATATTTTTTGCAAAGTAATAAACTTTTCCTTTCACTCCTTGTCACTGAAAAAGGTGATTTTTCAGCCACATACAGAAAAAATTCAGCATCTCCAATAAAAAGCAAAATGAATAAGACGTATATTTGCAACAACTAAGCACAGATTGAATTCCACTAAAATATACCGATATGAGGGTACGCCATACTAAGCTATTATCACTCCTCTTTTCTTTAACCACTATCCTGCTTCACGCCGGAGAAATACCAACAGACACTCTGTTGGCACACTTCTACAACCGGGCAGCCAATCTCATGGAAGAAGGACACTACGATGAAGCGCAACGTAGCTTCGACAGCGCCTTTGCCACCCGGAACGTAAAGCACTCCTTCATGTATCCCATCTTGCTGAACGAACAAGCCACACTGCTGGTCTATGTGGGAAAGACAGAAGAAGCCTTTGCCATGAAAAAAAATGTGCTCCCCTACCTGCCGCAGATAAATGATTTGGAAAAGCACATCAGCGTATACAACGATTTGGGACTCCTCTACCGTCAGCACCAAATGAATGACTCTACACTCTACTATTACAATAAAGCACTGGACAGTGCCTTGCAATATGGGGACGAAAGCTGGATAGCCCACATCTGCAACAATGTGTCCATCCTATACTTCAATATCAGGCAGCTGGACGAAGCTGAAAAGTATACCGACATGGCCACCGAACATGCCGCCAGAACCGAAGACCCATTCGTAGCTTTCACCACCTGGCAAATCAGGGCAACCATAAAGGCTGAGCTGAACAAGCTGGATGATGCTGAAAAATCCAACCGCAAAGCCTGGAACATTGCCTGCCACGGAGAGGGAAACGAAGACTTATGGAAGATACGCTGCCTGCCCGGCATGCTGAGACTCTTTGAACGAAAAGAACAACCCGATTCCATAGACCACTACTTGAAATTGGGGAACAAACTACTACAACGGGTACCATCCAACTCCATCGCTGCCATAGGATTCATACAATCGAGGGCAGCCACCGAAACAAACCGCAAAAACTATGCCCGCGCCTTGAAGGACTTCCACTGGCTGCGTAACCGGAAAACCGGTACCGAGCCCAAAACATTATTTACACAAATGGCACGATGCTACGATGCCTTGGGAAACCCCAAACTGGCCTACACCTATATGGATAGTGCCCGCATGTGGACTGATACGCTGGCACAGCACAATCTGACGCAACAAATGGCAGAATTCAACGTGAAATATCACACACAAGAAAAGGAATTGGAGATAGCCCACCTGCAACAAGAACAACTGGAACACCAAGCCTTCCTGCTAAAAGCCTCCATTGCTGTAGCCCTTCTGTCCGGTCTTGCTCTCATTACTTTGTTGACGCTCCGCCACAAGAAACGAATAGCCGAAAAGAAGATTGAACTGCTAAAGCAAGAAAACGAACTGAACTCGGCACGCCGTTACATTGAAGGGTTGGAAGAGGAATGCAAATATTTTGCCAAGGAACTGCATGACGGCATAGCCAACGACCTGCTGGGGCTGCAAATGAAGATAGAAACTTCTGCCGGCAAAGGGAATGAGCAGGAACTGGCCTCACTCGTCAGCAAACTGAGAAACAACGTGCGGAATATCTCACACGAACTGATGCCTCCCGAATTCGAGCATCTCAGTCTAGACCAGATACTCGACCGTTATGCTGCCAAACTGACCGAGAACACCGGCATAGAGGTCAGCTATCATCCAACGGAGAACAACGCATCACGCCATCTTCCCAATGAAACCGCTTATGAGCTGTACCGCATCGTACAAGAGCTCACCATGAACATCGTGAAACATGCCTCAGCCAGTCATATAGTCATCAGTCTCCGTGCCGACAATGAAAATAAATATACCCTGCAAATTACAGACAACGGTAAGAATGCAAACAAGCAACAAACAGCAACAAACAACAATGACGGCATAGGATTGCGCACCGTAAACGACCGTATCAGAGCCATCAACGCTACCGCCAATGTATGCTCGTCAACAGAAAACAACGTTTTCACCCTACTGCTTAACATAAACGAATGAAACCAAACAAAGAAACATACAGAATACTGGTAATAGATGACCACCCGATTGTTGCTGAAGGCATCATCGCATTGGCCTCGCAACTCGAAGGAGTGACGTGCAAAGGAGCCACTTGTGCAAAAGACGTGGAACAACTGACCCTCAAAGAGAGATTCGACCTTTGCATCATTGACCTTGAACTACCGGATATGAATGGATTCCAACTCATATCCCACCTTCACAGCCAGATACCCAAATGCGGCATTTTAATCTATACCATGCATGAAGAACCTTGGATCATAGCCAAATTATCCACCCTAAACATCAACGGAGCTGTTTCAAAAAATGCCAGCACCAGCGAATTGAGAGACGCCATCAGTACACTGAAAAACGGAACCAGATACTTCAGCAATGTTTTCAGCGAACTGGACAAGGAAAAACAAAACACCCTACCACATGCACTTCCCGAATTGTCGAGACGTGAAAAAGAAGTGCTCGCCTATCTCTCGCAAGGACTGAGCACTTCTGAAATATCCCAATTACTATTTCTCAGCATCAATACAATACAGACTTACCGGAAGCGCCTGATGGAAAAACTGGAGGCCAAAAACGTTGCAGAACTTGTCTACAAGGGGAAGAGCTTATTCTGAGAACACTTGTCATTCGCCCGGACAGTTACAAGCCTCCAGCTTCTCAAGCTTCTCCGTCTGAAAAGGAAGAAAATCAACTTAGCGGATACTCACCGTCATCGGATTGCGCACCTTCTGTGCAAAATCAGCCATGTATCGGTTCCAGGCTTCAGCAGTCTTGATGTCTGCGCGGTCCCAGGCAAAGCCCCAGTAATACACGTAGTCAGCGCCCGGCTCATAGTCGCTGACAACCAGTACATGACCGTCCGCATTGTTACGCATCTTCTTCTCCTCTATGGGGAAAAGCACGGTTTTGGCTTCCTTCACAACGGCAGGGAAAGCGGCCCCCATAAATATCTTGCCATTATCCGGTCCGGTAGTGGGGTCTACATACGTCATATAACCACCGGCGGCATCAGCCACCACAGCACCGTCCGGTTCGTGCAGCACAATACCGGTAACAATGGGCAAAGATTCCTTTAGATTGCTATACGAAACGGCAGTACGGTTCAGATGAGAACCGGCATCCAGCGTAATCAGACGCGTTTCCACCACCGCAGTATCCCCTTTCACAGCCAACGGATTGAACTCCAGCTTCACGGTGAAGCGCAACGGACCGTTGTCCAGCACCTCCTGCGTCTTGTAGCACCACGGATAGATAATGGTATCATTCACCATCAATGCAGACACTCCGGCTCCCAATGTTGGGCCTACTGCATAGCAGTCCATGCCATAACCGTGGTCTATATGATAGGAGAATGTGCGTACCAGCTCATCGGCTGCCTTCGGGTCTGTCTTGCGCAATTCATTAACCTGCTTCCAGGAGTCTGCATCCAGTTCCTTGGCATACATGTCTTCCAGTACCGGTGCAGCAGTGCCTCGCTTCGTGAACAAGTCGTAGCCGAAACCGCGTTCACCCCTTGCCTGCAATGCAGGACCGTAGGCACGGAAGCCTACCAAGTCGTTCTCCCAGGCCATGTCGTCCAGACGTTCGGGATACTGCCGCCCACAAGCCCTTACCTCCACATCGACGGGAGTACCGGCCTGGACGGTATATGCAGCCGATGCATTGGCGGCTACCGTAGCAGGGAAGATTAATTTGTCATCGTAGGTCACTTGGTAAGGCACCTGCTCCCCTTCGACATTCAGAACCACAATCTGTGCGGTGTCTGCCAGATTCAGAAGGTTTGAGATTTCGGTCATGGACACCTCTACCATCTCATCGGAACGGTCCATCGCTAACGGATTGGTTACCGTAACAGTCACTATCTTGCTATCGTTGCAAGCAAGACAGCAGAGGGCCGCCATACATAATAAAAGAAAGTTTCTCATATAATCATTGCTTTTTCCTAATCAGTTGTATAACTTTCTTTTAGGCGCGGATTTCGCGGATTATACGGATTTTCCTTATCCTTTCCGCGAAATCCGCGTAATCCGCGCCCAAAAGAAAAAGGTGACAAGTGACATTATCCTGCCACTTTATCACCTTCTCAATTATCCTTAAATTTATTTCGGTTGCTTTCCGATATAAGCCAAGATACCTCCGTCTACATAGAGGATGTGACCGTTTACCGCATTAGAGGCTTCCGATGCCAGGAACACTGCCGGACCGGTAAGTTCTTCCGGAGCCAGCCAGCGGCCTGCCGGAGTCTTGGCGCAGATGAACGAGTCGAACGGGTGACGGCTACCGTCGGCCTGCTTTTCACGCAGCGGAGCAGTCTGCGGGGTAGCGATGTAACCCGGACCGATACCGTTACATTGGATGTTATATTCACCATATTCAGAGCAGATGTTGCGAGTCAGCATCTTCAAGCCACCCTTGGCAGCGGCATAGGCCGACACAGTCTCACGACCCAGTTCGGACATCATAGAGCAGATATTGATAATTTTACCGTGGCCCTTCTTCATCATGGCAGGCAGAACAGCCTTTGATACGATGAACGGAGCATTGAGGTCGATATCGATTACACGACGGAAGTCAGCAGCCTCCATCTCGTGCATAGGAACACGGCGGATGATGCCGGCATTGTTTACGAGGATATCAACAGAGCCTACTTCCTTTTCAATCTGGGCTACCATGGCCTGAACAGCAGGTTCGTCTGTCACATCACATACATAACCGCGTGCCTTGATACCCTTTTCAGTATAGGCAGCCAAGCCTTTGTCTACCAACTCCTGGTTGATATCGTTGAAACAGATAGTTGCTCCTTGCTCTGCAAAAGCTGAAGCGATAGCAAAACCGATACCATAAGAAGCACCTGTAACAAGGGCTACTTTACCTTCCAAAGAAAAATTCAAATACGGATTCATAACGTTAAATTATTAAGTTTAAATAAGTGATATTCTATTTATGTACGATTTGCAAGTAGTTTATACTCAATGGAAACTTTATTTTGGGAGAATGCCTTCCCTATAAGGAAATCGCAGCGAATGCTTTTCGTATCGTAGCTTTTCACATCATCGGGATGCTCAGCATAGCGAATTTCATAGTTCGTTTTCATGATTGCACTACATTTAATAGGTTATAACTTCAGCCATCAAATACACATCGTTTGCGTACACGATGCAAATGTAACAAAAGAAAATGGAGAAACCGTATAAATTTGTGTCAATTATATAGCAATATCGTTCAAAGATTCGTAAAAAGAAAAAATCTATACCTATAGTGCCAACAAGAGGGGGAAAGAATAACAAAAAAACCCACTAAAACTTGCGATTTTAGTGGGTTTTTAGCTGCAATTAGCTGTATCGTAGTTGGACTACCAGAAAACAAACTTCTTTAATAATCCAATATGATATTCAATATCTTAGCAAACATGTTTATCATACATGGCACCGATTTTGGCACCTAATAGTACGCAAACATACCCATCCGCAATCTGGAAAGAACTCTAATTATAAGGACAAAGGTATGAGTTATTTCGGAATTAATAGACAAAAACGGATAAAAATCGTATTTAATAATAGTATATTTGCAAAGCCAATTGATACTAATTATTCAAAAACAATATGGAAAATGACCCCTATACACAAGGAATAATACGAAATGTAAAGCACAATCTCATCGCAGGTATCATACTCGCCGTCATAGCTACACTCGTAAGTCTCATTGCATGCTCTCCGGGAATGACTATCGAAGAGAACGAAAAGCCGCCGCATATCGTTGACGATTGGCCGGAAGCTACTGATACAATCAATATCATACCTGACAGTGTTCGTGACATGACTCATGCAGACAGTATCCGCTTTGGATTGCTTCCTCCGGATGATTGATAGCAAACCGAAGTCCTACAGCAACAGATGGACTCCGGAACCTGCCGATAGGTGATAGCAATCAATAGCAGCTCAAGAAGATTGGCCAATGAAAATTGATAGCAGATTTCCCTTCAGGAATGGCAGCCGGTTAAAAGATTTGCCACCAGTCCTATTGTGCGTTGTGCACGGAGCATCCGGCTCTTCGTCCGCCCCTGCCCCCAATGCACGCCGCCAGCCCGCAGGCGGGCACCCAGGCAGCACGCAAAGGGTGCAGCGGCTACGGCGGTACTCCGTCGCGGGCATAGGCAGGGGAGATGGTGTTGCCGCGCGGGCTTCCGGCTTCTGTGGCCGTGCCGCCTCCCCCTTTGGGATTGCTTGTACACGGCGGGGCAGGCCGCCCTGGGACAGTGTTGCCGCGCTCCCGGTATCGTCGGGTCCGTCGCCCGCCGATGTTGCGGTGGCCGTATGCTCCAGCGGTATTGCCTTTTTTCTCTGCCGAGGCAGAAAAAAGAGAGAGGTTCTTAGTATTCAACATAATAATCCATATCGAGGGGGCGTCGCAAGCGCCGGCTATTCCCCTCGATAAATATTATTATATTTAATACCGGTACCTACGTCAGCGCTCCCTCCGGTCGTCAGAGCTGCCGTAATATCGCAGTTCCTCGCCCCCACGCCTGGGGTGGAGGCATCTCCCTCCGGCTTCGCCGGGCTGTATGCTCCCTGCGGTGCGTGTCTCTGTGCGCCGCCTGCCGTCCGGCCAAGCCTTGGGGTGTGTCCGCGAAGCGGCCAATACCTTTCCCACCGGCTTCACCGGACGATGCCGGGAAGCCTCCCATACCCCTGCATATCCATCGGGCAGTTACTCCGTATATTTTCCTTTTTTTCTTCACAAAGATAGGCTCCGGCCGCCATGCAATCAAGAACCGGCTGCGCCTATCCGGAAGAAAAAAATCCTGAGCGCCGGGACGGCGTGCGGTTTTTTCCTCCCGGATTTCTTGCTTGCATGTCGTCCTCCACCTGGGTGGAAGTTTAGAAAAAAGGGAAAAAATGTGGTGGGCGTGCGCGGTGGAAAAGCTGTCAATCCGTCATTCGCGGCACAAGAGACGGGAAGTTTTCACACTAATTATTAGGAATTTACAAGAAAAAAGCCTATCTTTGTGTTACTGAAATAGGGAGACACCCTGCCATCAATAACTGTAATACGGAAACAAAAGCATGAAAAAGGAATTGGGAAAATGGCTGATGGATATAGCCAAGTACATCACCACCGCCGTGGTGCTGACCTCGATTTTCGGAGAAGTGGAACAACAGTGGATAATCTACGCGGGAGGTACGCTTGCCGTAGCCTTGTCACTGGGCTGGGGCTTGTACCTCGTACGCGACAAAAAGGAAGGAGTATAATATGGGAGCACTGATAATGTTTGCATTTATAATCGTGGTTGCCAACGCAGCCGGATTGTATTACTGGTACCAGGAACATAAGAGCAAGCCCAAGAACACGAGCTGCTAAACCTCTAAACGCTGCGCTATCGGCATGACGGGCTTCTTCATCCATGACCAACCCCAACAGTACCCGAATTCTGAAAACGTCCACCTACGGGCTGGAGACTTCGCCCGACGGGCAGGAACTCTTCTTGTGCCGTTACAAGAAACCGGGCTGGAGGCTTCGCCTCGATGATGCCGCCACCGACAAGACCAAGCTGGCCGCAACGTTGCGCAAAGCCGCCGAATGGCTCACCAAACGGCAGGGATAACCGCACACCGGCACCATCACAGCGCACGCCCACCACATTTTTTCCTTTTTTTTCTAAACCCCATTCAGGTGGAGGACGGCATGCAAGCAAGAAATCCGGGAGGAAAAAACCGCACGCCGCCCCGGCGCTCAGGATTTTTTTCTTCCGGATAGGCGCAGCCGGTTCTTGATTGCATGGCGGCCGGAGCCTACCTTTGTGAAGAAAAAGAAGGAAAATCCACAGAGTAACTCTCTTTGAACGCTATCTACATTTACATCGCATTAGCTTATGTTTTTCAACCCTACATCATCCTGCGGCAAGTACGGAAAAATGTCCGGAATGTCTCCATGGCAGCACATATCCATACGCCCGGCACCGCCCGGCCGTTTTTTGCTTTCGTTTTTTCAAATCCTGCCGGGACAAAAAAAAATCGCCCCGACGTTTTTTCATTTCGTCGGGACGATTTCAAGTGTTTCTTGCGTGGAAAACGAAGGATTAGCCCAACGGATTCTCGCCCTGGTCGCCATCACTTCCACCGCCTCCGGGATTCTCACTTCCACCGTCCTCGGAGCCGCCTTGGCCTTTGGTTGCAACAGTAGAGGTTTTCTTGTAGGACAATGTCTTGCAAATGTCCTTCAGTTCCTTGCAGGGAACAAACACGATACGCGCCTTCTTGATGTTGGCAGCGGTGAATTTATCGGCAGACTCTACGCCTTCGGTACTAATGGCCAGACGGAAGGAGCCGAGGTCGTTGATACGGACAATCTGACCGCTGGCCAGCTTTTCCTTGGCAATGTTCATCACGTTGTCCATCACGGCCTTGGCATCGGCACTGGTCACGGTGGAACGGTCGGCAGCGGCACGGGTAAGCACGTCAAAGGTACATTCGTCAGTAGCTTGCACCTGGGCGTAGAACTTGGGGGCTTCCTGCGGTTTCGCAGGATTCTTGCGGGCTGATACGGAATAGGATACAGACATGGTAAAATAGGGGTTAAAGGGTTGATGTATATGTTACGCCTCCCCATCGTGGAGAAGCAGAACAAATGTACGCATGTACGCGCGTAAAGTCGGGCGGTTCATGAGGATGCGTGCTGATTTGTGCAGATATATGCCGGATTGTTACCGGTTGTTACCCCGACTGTTACGGACTGTTACCATTGTTACCGGTTGTTACCTACTGTCCGGGCACGAAAAAGCCGCTCCGTGATGGGGCGGCTTCCTCCGGAACTCACGTCGGGCGGCTACTTGTTCCCAGCTTTTTTATCACCCGGTTTTCCCAGCAGGGAGGCGATGAAGTTGCGGAAACTCTCGTTTGTAAATACGAATTTCAGGACACTGAGTGTCCATTTCAAAGCGGTTTTCATAGCGGTATCACGTTTTAAATGTTCGCTGGCGAAGGTACGGAGCAGTGGAATAGCCACGGCCGCTATGTGTGGTTGTGTACGGATGAGTGTGTTTTTCGTGCGGTTCTGTCACCCGTTGCGGTGGAAGGCCTCGGCGCAAAGCGGAGCATATTCCGTGGAGGCGTCGAAGCAGGGACACTGCTTGAGCCACTCTTGCGGCTCAATGACGCCGTTACCGTTCAGGTCGGGACTGAGGTCGCGATGGCCGCAGACGGTGCTTTTGGGGTACAAAACGAGCAACTGCCGGATGAGGAAGCGCAGCGCTTCGCGTTGCTGCGGTGTACGTGTATCGGCGGCGGCCCCGTCGGGCTGCAGACCGCCTTCGTAGGCAATGCCGATGCTGTGGGCATTGAAGCCCCGCACATGGGCGCCGACAGTATCGAGAGGGCGCATCGGGAATACGGTGCCTTCCCGGGTGATGTAGAAGTGATAGCCGCAGGCGGTGAAACCCCGCTGCCGGTGGAGGCGGTCGAGGCTTTCCGGGGTAAGCTGGCGGTCGCACCGGGAAGCGGTGCAGTGCACTACGATAAGGTTGACGTTTCGGTTACAGTCCAGACGGAGCGTCGGCAGATTGGCGGTAGACATTGCGGCAGTGGCGGCTGCAATGGGTTGGGAAACGATAGCGGGTTGTGTCATGAGCGTGCTGAAGGTTGGGGTTACTGTATAAAGGTATAGGTGGCAAACGCAGTGGCAGAACGTCAGAATGGGGAGCCGAAGGCAACCGCTATCAGGTCTTTCTGCCGGGGTGTCAGTACGCGGGCCGTCAGGTGGTAGTGGGTTTCGTCGAGGGCTTGCAGCAGTTCGGGACTGTCTTTTATCCAGGCTTTCAGGCGGATGCTGGCGCTTGCCGGCGCGATGTTGGGGAAGTAGAGCACGGCCAGCTCCTTGAAACCGTAGGAACGGTTCTCCAGCTGGCGGGCGGCAGGGTGACGGGCAATGCCGGATGCAGGACGGCAGGTGTCGGTGTTGCGTAGGGATGTGCGGAAAACGTCGGAGGTCATAAGCATAAAGGTTTGATTTACATCAGTAAAGGTACGTCTTTTTGTACGGAATGCCACGGATTGCAGGCCAAGACTATATATAAGTATAGTTAGGGGTACCCGATAACTACCCGATGTGTGTGCAAAGATGTGTGCAGACTGCCCGGCATCGTCCGGCGAAGCCGGTGGGAAAGGTATTGGCCGCTTCGCGGACACACCCCAAGGCTTGGCCGGACGGCAGGCGGCGCACAGAGACACGCTCCGCAGGGAGCATGCAGCCCGGCGAAGCCGGAGGGAGATGCCTCCACCCCAGGCGTGGGGGCGAGGAACTGCGATATTACGGCAGCTCTGACGACCGGAGGGAGCGCTGACGTAGAAGCAAGGGCGTATTGTTAACATAATAGCGAATATTTTTAGCGTAGCGCAGCCGGGAATCAAGCGAAGCGCCCGGCTGAAAAATATTCTTATTATGTTATAAAAACTCGCCCTCCTCTCTCTTTTTTCTGCCCCGGCAGAGAAAAAAGGCAATACCACTGGAGCATACGGTCGCCGTAACATCGGCGGGCGACGGGCCCGACGATACCGAGAGCGCGGCAACACTGCCCCAGGGCGGCCTGCCCCGCCGTGTACAAGCAATCCCAAAGGGGGAGGCGGCACGGCCACAGAAGCCGGAAGCCCGCGCGGCAACACCATCTCCCCTGCCTATGCCCGCGACGGAGTACCGCCGTAGCCGCTGCACCCTTTGCGTGCTGCCTGGGTGCCCGCCTGCGGGCTGGCGGCGTGCATTGGGGGCAGGGGCGGACGAAGAGCCGGATGCTCCGTGCACGACGGGTGGCAGCACTACTCCCTCAACGCCACCGCCTGCAACCGTTGCAGTGCCTCGACATAACCGCACAACGCGCGGCGCATCTCGGTAAACTCCTGCTCCCTCTCCCGCCGCAGCTTCGCTTCCTCCCGATAATGGGCACAGAAACGGGGATACTCCTTCATCACGTATTTCAGCGCTTCGCTGCCGGTAGATTTACCCACCAGCGCCTTCAGCCGCTCCAACTGCTCCGCTTCCTCCGCTGTCAGCCGCAGGGTGAGTGTCGATACCTTCTCCGTGCTCATGGCCGTATCTCCTTCCCGTTTCCGGACGCTGCCCGAAGCGCTGCCGCCGCTTCCTCACGGTTCATCCACCCGGCACGCTCGAAAGCTTCCCGATAGGTCCGGTACTTCACGCCGAAGCGCTCAATCGTTACTCCGCATGCCGTGATGCGGTGTGCCACACACCACCCGTGCGCCATCTTGCGAGGGTAGTACTTGCCGCTAATCGGAGCGGCTGCCGTCTGTTGTCCATTCGTCATTTTCGATGTTTTTTTGCTCATGAGGCGTACCACATGAGCGTTTTTCCACTGTTTTCGCTCACGACACACACGCCGGGAGCGCACTTTGTCTCCGGCTTCCCCCCTCACGAAGCCTTGGCAGGCACCGCCTTCCGCAGCTTCGAGAGGATGTACCTTGCCGGCATGTTTATCTTGCCCTTCGACCTCCGCACTTCGTCGATTGCCTCGCGCAACGCCCTCTCCTGCCCTTGCGCCGCCTCGAGCACCCGTTCGAGGTCGTAGCTCGGCACCTTGACCTGCCGCAGCATCTGCCGCAATTCTTCGGACGTGTCGGCCGCCTGCCGCCTTACCGTGAGCCGCCCCGCCGCCACCAGCGAGCGAAGCGAAGGCAGCAGGTAGCTGCACACCGTGAGCCTGCCCCGGCTCTGCCGCACCTCGTCGGCCAGCGCCCACAGCGGCGAGCCGTCGGTATCGATGCCCTCTATCGTGCCTATCCAGCGGACATCATCCGGGGCAATGCTCATCGACCTGAACAGTAGCTGCAGTCTCTCCTTCCCCGAAGAATGCGAAGCTCTCTCCTCCTCCTCCCTTGAGGGGGAGTTTGAGGAGGAGTTTTTATTAGCATAACTCTTAATAGATTTGTCGCATTCTTCTGAGAAGTTTCCAGAAGTTTCCGGAAATTTCTGGAAATCTTCCGGAAACGCTTCCTCCTCCTTTGCTTCCAGCTCCAACAGAACCCGCTTCCCAACGCCCTCTGCCCCCGTTTCCGTCTGTGCGGTTACAGCCGGAACGGCAGGCACCGGCGCAGCGGTTCCCGGCACATCGGTAACGGCTTTCGGCACTGCACCTCCCTCGGCTTTCGGGATAATCCGCATCGGCGGCAACTCTTCCCTCGGGAAAAGCTGCGGCAACGGTTCCGGCGCCTGGGCGGCTTTCTCCGTTTCAACCAGCCGTAGGTCTTCCTCGATGGCGGGTGTCTTCTTGCACACCTTGCAGATGTCGATGTAGCGCGTCTGTATGCTCCTGGCCGTCAGCACCCCCTTCTCCTGCCACAGCCGGTTGTCGAAAAGCCCTATCTCGGCGCAGTAGCCGATGATGGCCGTCACCTCTTCCTCCTCAATGTCCCAGTATTCGGACACGTCGAAAAGATGGTCTTCGGTGAACGTCAGGCAGTAGCCCCTCACCCGGTAAATCTCGTTGAGCACGTACTGATAGACGGCATACCCTGCACAACGGTACTTCTTCTTCAGGCGCTTTATCTTGATGTCCTGAAAGCGGTCCGTCTCCGCCTTGTAGTAACTGAAACCCTGCTTAGCCATACTCACTCCTTTCCTGCTATGATTTTCACCAGACACGCCTCTATCTCCTCGCGCTTGTACAGATAGGTTTTCCCGAAGCGGTAACAAGGCAGCTCGCCCTTCGTCCGCAGCAGCTTCAGCGTGGAGTTGCTGATAGAGAATATACGTGTCACGTCCGCACTGCGCAGATACTCCTTATCTGTCATTTCCGTCAGGCATTCTGCCGCCTGCAGGGCATTCTGTTCAAAAAGTCTCTTCTTCATATTGATAATGTATGTTTATTGATTACTTGCATGATTGTCGCCCTCCTTGCCCTTGTTGGCATAAAGCTCTTTGAGTTGTGCCATGTCGTCCATCACCTTTTTGTCCACAATCTTGGCATACAGCTGCGTGATGGTGAGCGAGGCATGCCCCAGCATCTTGCTGACCGTCTCGATGGGGATGCCGTGCGATAGCGTGATAGTGGTGGCGAACGTGTGCCGGGCCATGTGGTAGGTGATGTCTTTCCGGATGCCTGCCGCTTTGGCGATGGTTTTCAGATAACGGTTGATTGCCTGGTTGCAAGGCACGGGGAAAATGGGCTGCTTCGCCTTCTCTCCGTGATAAGTGGCATACCTCGCTATCAGCTCCTCGGCAGGCTCCAGCAGCGGCACCGCCACACGCTGCGAAGTCTTCTGGCGGTGGTAGTTGAGCCAATGCGAGCCGTCTATCCCCAACGTGATGTTCTTATTCGTCAGCATCAGAATATCCACGTAAGCCATGCCCGTATAGACGGAGAACATGAATATGTCCCTCGCAATGCCCAAGTGGGGCGGCAGCGTGACTGCCTTGAGCCGCCTGATTTCTTCCTCCGTAAGATACCCTTTTTCCACATACTCCTTGTGCACCTTCAGCAGGCATACCGGATTGTTCGTTATCCACTCATTCTGTATGGCCAGATTCATAATCCGCTTGAACCGTGCGATATGCTTCAGCGCCCCGTTGACGGCACAGCGAACCGTACCTTCACGGCGGTAGCCCTGCAGGTAGGCGAAGAACTCATAGACAAAAGCCTTGTCTATGGCCTCTATGGAATAGTCTGAGAGATGGAACTTGATACGAACGAAATCGAGCAGGTGTTTTCTTGTGACGATATATCCGCGGTAGCTTCCCGGGCGCAGGTTCTTGCGCTCTACGGCCTCGTGATAGTCGAAAAGTTTGGTGATGGTGGAGTATTCGTTCTCCTTGGCCTTGAACTGCAGCTTGAAGTTTTCGATGCTCAGTTCATAATGTTTCTGCTGAATCCGTTCGACGGTTTCAGTGACGAGCAGCCCGGTTTCCTCGATAACCCGGTTTGCTTCCCGGTCAGCTTCCGTCTTTCCGGCAGCCCTCTGCGCCTTGGCAATCCACGATGCCGGACGTATTGATACATTCAGGGGAAAGTCGTATCTTTGTCCCCCGACAGTGACTCGGCAATACAGCGGGACTGTATTCGCCTCTTTTTTGGTTCTGCTCTTTCTTGCCCAGAACAGAACTGAGATTTTCTTCGTTACACTCATTTTTTAGTAGTTCATGAGTTCCTTCGAAGATTGCGGTAAAGGGAGGTTGCTGTGTCACCTAATTTGGCACCGAAATCGTGTCTGTTTTTTTCGATGCCTATTTAGAATAACAAAAAAACCCACTAAAACTTGCGATTTTAGTGGGTTTTTAGCTGCAATTAGCTGTATCGTAGTTGGACTACCAGGATTCGAACCTGGACAAACAGAACCAAAACCTGTTGTGCTACCATTACACCATAGTCCAAACATAGGGCTTTCTGTTAAAAAGCGGTGCAAAGATAAAAGGAAGCCCCGAAATATCCAAATATTTCGGGGCTATTTTTACTGCCGAAGCATTATTTCCTTAATTACTTCTCTTTAGGATACCGCTATTTGGCGATAATCAGATAGTAATTCTTCTTGCCGCGCTGTACCAGCAGGTATTTTTCGTCCAGCAGGTCGGCTGTCGTAATCACCTGGTCGAAAGCAGCCAGTTTCTCCTTATTCAGAGAAACGCCACCGCCTTGCACCAGCTTACGCATCTCGCCCTTGGAAGCGAATACAGCAGCATTATCCACGAACAAATCCACCGCCTTCACACCGGCAGCCAGTGCATCACGGGATATTTCGAACTGGGGAACACCCTCGAACACAGCCAGCAGCGTATCTTCGTCCAACTTCTTCAGTGCATCGGAAGTTGCATTGCCAAACAAGATGTTGGATGCATCCACAGCAGCGTTATAGTCCTCTTCGGAATGAACCATGATAGTCACTTCCTTGGCCAGGCACTTCTGAAGGACGCGCAAATGGGGAGCAGCCTCGTGCTCGGCCGTCAGAGCGTCAATCTCCTCCTTGGACAGTGCAGTGAATATCTTTATGTAGCGTTTGGCATCCTCGTCGCTCACGTTCAGCCAGAACTGGTAGAACTTATATGGAGAAGTGTAGCGCGGGTCGAGCCAGATGTTTCCGGACTCTGTCTTGCCGAACTTGCCACCGTCGGCCTTCGTAATCAGCGGGCTGGTCAGTGCAAATACCTCCCCACCGTTCGTACGGCGAATCAGTTCGGCACCGGTGGTGATGTTACCCCACTGGTCGCTGCCACCCATCTGGAGCTTGCAGCCTTTGGTTTCATACAGATGAAGGAAGTCGTACCCCTGCAACAGCTGGTAGGTGAATTCCGTGAAGGAAAGACCGTCACGTGCCTCACCGTTCAGACGCTTCTTTACAGAATCTTTCGCCATCATATAGTTCACGGTGATGTGCTTACCCACTTCACGGGCAAAATCGAGGAAAGTGAAGTTCTTCATCCAATCGTAGTTGTTCACCAACTCGGCACGGTTGGGGACATCCGAATCAAAATCCAGGAACTTGGAGAGCTGGGCCTTCATACCGGCCAGGTTGCGCTGCAACGTCTCTTCCGTAAGCAGATTGCGTTCGGCAGACTTTCCGGAAGGGTCACCAATCATACCCGTAGCACCGCCAATCAGTGCCAACGGCTTGTGTCCGCAACGCTGGAAGTGACGCAAAATCATCACACTGCAAAGGTGCCCGATGTGCAAAGAGTCCGCAGTAGGGTCGAAACCAATGTATGCAGTCACTTGTTCCTTAGCCAGAAGTTCTTCCGTACCCGGCATCATATCGTGGAGCATGCCACGCCATCTTAATTCTTCTACAAAATTCATCGAATGATTAAGTTATCTGATTAATTATTTAAGTGATTATCTATGAATTGTTTGATTCCTATTTTAATCTGCGCAAAAATACGACTCTTTATTCGAAGAAACAACTCTTAGGGTTTAAAAAAGACTTTGCAGACATTTCTCCGGAGTGTTTCTCCAAGCTCCTCGGGAGAGATGCCGCGCACTTCGGCAGCGCGTGCATACAATTCCCCGATGGAAACTTCGCTTTCATCCGTTTCGATGAACAGCCGGTCGGCAGGTACCCGGCACAAGGCTGCTTCCTGGTATTTCTCCCCGAATGAAAGGTAAAAGCCATGTTTCAGATATTCCTCCACCAGCGCCGCCTTGCCACGGAAACCATGTATTATCCACGGATTCGACGGGCGCAAGTCCCGCTTCACCTTCAGCAGTTCATCAACCGCCTTCACCAGATGAATCACCAGCGGCTTTCCCACTTCCTCTGCCAAACATGCCTGGCACCTGAACACTTCCACCTGCAAATCCATCGGAGCATCTGCCAGCTTGTCCAGCCCGGCTTCGCCCACGGCAAGTACTTGGGGATGGCGCACTAACTCCTCCAGGCCGCACACCCTGCTAGCCACAGCACCTTCGGCTCCGGAGTGTTCACCTCCACTCCGACCTATATGCCAGGGATGTATCCCCACCGAATACCATCCGCCGCTCTGTGGAGAGAACGTTTCGGGATAGCAATTTGCAATGGCAGTTCCGGGTACTTGCGGAAGCCGGTGTGTATGTATGTCTACTGGAATATTCATGGAACGGGATCATATCCGGAACCTCCCCAGGGATGGCAGCGCAGAATGCGCCTGACTGCCAGACAAAACCCCTTGAAAGGTCCGTGTTTCTTGATGGCCTCCACCGCATATTGCGAACAAGTGGGGGTAAAACGACATGAAGGCCCTATCATGGGCGATATGCACTTCTGATAGAAATAGATGGGAAGCAGCAGCAGATATGAAAGCAGACGCTTCATGACACCTGCGGAGTTTGCTCGGCTTCAGCATTTGCCGCTACCTTCTCGGCAATGCGTGCCAAAGCTGTCTTCATACGGTCCTCAATGACAGAAGAGTCTACCAACTGGTCCGAAAGATAGATGAAGGCCACGGCCAGACGGCACTTTTTTTCCGTCAGCACGGCCAGCAGTCCGTGTTTGTTCATGCGGTAGGCTTCACGTATCTGGCGTTTCACGCGGTTGCGCTTCACCGCCCGCTTGAAACGGCGTTTCGAAACACTTACAAGAATGGAAACGGGTGCCTCCAGCTCCTCCACCGGCAGATACACCACACGCAAAGGGAAAACCGAAAACGAGCGTGAGCCGCCCGCAAACATCTTCTCTATCACTTTCTTCTTGTCCAACCGTTCGGACTTACGCAAGGTATTTGGCATGAGAAACAAGGATTAGGGATTAGGGATTAGGGATTAGGGATAAAGGATTAGGGATAAAGAATAAAGGAGGTGGAGGTGAATAGGTTCTTTCATCCTTTATCCTTAATCCCTAATCCTTATTTCTCTCTTTATTTCTCTCTTTTTACTTTCCTTTATTATTCTCCTTGATAAACATGTCAAGCGCCGCCGTCATTGAGGGTGCCTGCACGCTGGGAGCTTCCAGGTCAAGACGAAGTCCGGCATCACGGACTGCCTGGGCAGTGGTAGAGCCGAATGTTCCGATCTTGATTTCCTTCTGGTCAAAATCAGGGAAATTCTTCTTCAAGGCACTGATGCCTGCCGGACTGAAGAACACCAGCATGTCATAATCAAAAGCCTCATCTGCAGCAAAGTCATTGCTGACAGTACGGTACATGACAGCTTCCGTGTGCTGAATCTTATTCTTATCCAGCAGATTCTTCACGTCATCATTGTGTACATCCGACATTGGTACCAAGTACTTTTCAGTCTTATGCTTAACAATGGAAGGTATCAAATCGTCAATCTTCCCGGTGTTTCCGAAGAAAATCTTACGCTTACGATACTGCACATACTTTTGGATATACAGAGCAACGGCCTCCGTCACGCAGAAATACTTCATTGTTTCGGGAATTGTCACACGCAATTCTGTACACAAGTGGAAGAAATGATCAATAGCATGACGCGAAGTAAAAATAACGGCAGTATGATCCAAGACCGAAATTTTCTGTTGTCTGAACTCTTTCGCTGAAAGGCTCTCCACTTTGATAAATGGGCGAAAATCTATTTTCACACCATACTTCTCGGCGATGTCGTAGTAAGGAGATTTCTCTGATGCCGGTTTCGGCTGCGACACAAGTACTTTCTTAATTTTCAACGTCCTAAAATTTTATTATCAAATAACTGTTTAGCTGCATCACACCTTGATATAACACAAAACAAGGCATGATTTCAAGGGCACAAAAGTACAAAATTAAAAGTAAACCGCCATATAAATTGTTACAAAAAAGCTTTAACCACTTGTATAACATCAATATTTTAGCAAAAAAGGCTAAAATCAATCCGATTATTATCGTCAGCTGCAAACTCAAATCAAAATAGACTATGAACAGAGCAAACGGGAAAAGGGCGAATCCCAAGTAATAAAGTAGCGTAGAATAGGACTCAAGCCATAGCGTTGTAACACTTTCGTCAAAAAAAATCCAACCCAGAAAAGAGTAAAGCATCCACTTCAAGCACAAATAGAGAAGACACATACCGATGTAAATCCCCAATAGAAGTCCCGGCGGCACATGGTGTACCAGTTCCGGCTGTATATCATTGAAGTAGTTGAAGATACAGACGCCTGCTAGGATGCAGGTCTGCAGGATGAGCAGCAGCAGATAGCGCATATCGGCGGCTGTGGAAGTGGCAAATATGCTGGTACGTTCGCGATGAAGCAGGAAATCCTTCACCAGTTGCAGCAGGAACTTGCGGCTGCGTGACAAGACATAGGCCGACAGAAAGAAACAGCACAAAAGGACCACGGTGATGCCATCGTCCATTCTCGGAGAATATGGAATAGGAATCCCCTCCGTCCCCACTACTGCCCAAGCCATCAACAGCCCTATCATATTGCAGCGAATTTACGGATGGAGGCGTCCCACAAGGGAGTGGTATATATCAGTTCCACGGCTTCCTGCGGTGTCTGCGCCACATGCCAGATGGCACCGTGCTGCACGCGCATGAAGTTTTCGTCCACCGCCTGCCGGAGCATATCGAGCAGAGGGTCGAAATAGTTCTTGACATTCAGTATCACAATCGGGTTCAGATACAGTCCGAGTTGCTTCCAAGTGATGATTTCCAGCAGTTCTTCCAGGGTGCCGCAACCACCGGGCAGGGCGATGACGGCATCGCTCAAGTCGGCCATTGTCTTTTTCCGTTCGTGCATGCTTTCCACTTCCACGAGTTGGGTAAGTCCGGTGTGATGCCATCCCTGCTCCACCATGAAGCGGGGAATGACGCCCGTCACCTCTCCCCCTGCCCGGAGTGCCGCATCGGACACAGCGGACATCAGTCCCATATTTCCCGCACCATTAATCAAGCGAATTTGCCGCTGCCCCAGCAGAGTGCCCAACTCACGGGCTGCATCGAAATAAACGGAATCTATCTTTGTGCTCGAAGCACAATATACGCATACGGAATTTATCTTGTTCATCATCTTGCCACACCCTTTTTTAGGTATCGCCACAAAGGTACATGATTTCGGGGAGATTTGAAACAAGAGAGTCTTATTTCCAAAGTTCTTCCGGATTTGTGGTGCGGACGCTGTTCTCGAACAGCCATTGGGTGCCACCGCTCCGAACGGTAAATCCGACGGGAATAGGTGCAAGTCTCCGGTCACCCGGCAAGGGGTCGCCTGTTTCATCGTCCATGCGGCTCAGTTCATGCATGCTGTACCAATAGTTATTTTTGGCCATATACGTGTCATAGTATTGCCCTTCATTTGCTTTTCTGTTTATAGCCTTACACAGACCGTTCGATAGGAAAAAATACGAAAAAGCTCTTCCTTCTCACTCATATCTGTCAATTTTCCATAAATTTGCAATGGACCTAAAACATCATGATGTGAAATACAAACGTTGGATTTACTTAACCGTCACTTTCGTCATCATATTGGCAGGACTTGCTTCCCGGAAATATGGCAATGCATTGCCTAAATTTATTGCAGAGTATATTGGCGATACACTTTGGGCAGCTATGGTCTATTGGGGATTACGCTTTCTCTTCCCTTCGGCATCCATACTCAAAGTGGCCGCAATCTCCTTACTGTTTTCTTATTGCATAGAAATCAGCCAATTATACCAGGTCGATTGGGCGAATGCCATACGAAACACCACGCTCGGAGCATTGGTCTTCGGGCATGGATTTTTATGGTCGGATATGATATGTTATACTGTCGGGGTAATGTTATCTGCCACCGTAGATTCTTGCGCTTCCTTTTCTTCTTCGGATGAAGCAGTATAAAAACAAGACGCGGACAAAGGAACACAGATTCTATGCAAGCCGCTATTATCCCCGCCAAAAGCATTCGTAGGACACATTTCACGAGGCTACACCTTTTACTCCGGATGGCTACACCCTTTCTATGCGATGGTATAGCCATCTGCAAAAAAGGGTGTAGCCCGGCACGGAGGATAGTTACAACATTAGAAATGGTATGACTGTTATATGACAAAAAAATATCCTAACATGCAAGATATGGGATATCTGATGTTAGGATAACGATAAAAATAGTCAATTCATATCAAGGCAAGACGGCCTAATTATCAATACAAAAGAGACTGCGTTTGTTTATGATAAACTGCATTTTTCTTTTGAAGATTTACGGCTATTGACAAGAGAAGCTACTAAATAAAAGATATTAATGATTACATAGCATAGAAAAAACTTCCACACTTTAATCGTTTCTTTTAGCCACTCCTCAACCCATAAGATATCAATCTTATCCCCACATCGATTTTCAATCTCATATTTATAACTAATTTCACAATTAATAATTGCGTATATAATTAATAATGAAAGAATTATTAATGTGGCAACAAACACAATTCTAAGCCATTTCATAATCTATCTTGTTTTATAAACTACACCTCCTGGTTTGGATATTCTCACTAAATGATTCTGCATTGATATTGGAAGAACAAATCTGTTGACAATAGGAATAGTAGTCCATGTTCCCAAATTACTTGTTTGTTGTAGCCTTGTCCCTTTCAGAGCATTTGACCCACTTTTATTCAACACGTCAGATACCATTGTTGTACAATTATTACTTGTCAGCTTATATTCATCAATAATACGAGCAGAAGAACTGTTATAATAATCACTTTTAGGATTATCTGGCATTGTAGTTGACATATTAATTAAACTTTTCGTCTAAAATATTAGCAACTTTTTCATCTGCCACATCTGTTACTACAAATACAGACATTCCACCAGCTGCTTTTTTTGTCATTGTAAGCTTTTGCTTCATCCCCCATTAACTTTAAAAGAACACCGGAACCATTTCCTAAAGAATTAGAGCTTCTATCTGGCCCTTTATTAGTTCCATTGTATCGTCCGTAGCTATAAACAGTCATATTAGATCCTTCACCAACACTAATCCATGTGTGACCAAAGGACTGAGTTTCAGTGCAAATTCTAATACTATCTCCATTCACATCAATATTAACAACCGGACTATTCGCCCCGTACTGATACGGAGACATCGAATAATACTTCTCGGCAAATCTGTCATTAGTCGTAAACCTTCCTAACGCCGTATCATAATGTCTCGCCCCATAATCATACCAATTCAAACCCTTCTTCGTATCAAACTCCTTACCGTTATACTTGTAAGGCTGGGTATTGCCTGCAGTGGCAAATACACCACCGAAAGGGTAGTAATGGTTAGTTTCCTCCACAGTGCCAGACTGGTTGATCACTACACGGTTGTTACCCTAATAGTCCTTCAGATAGTAATGATACTGCTGGGTACCGGCCAGGTTGATGTAACCCTCTTCTGTGAGTAACAACTTCTGAGTACCGTTTTCATAGATCACATTACCGCAATAGTCAGTCGTTGTGGTTGTACTGCCTATCTTATGGACTGTTCTCAGTTTCGTGCCGTCAGCACCATAAGTATAGGTAATCGTGCTACCATCACTGAACGATACCGTACTGGGCAAATTTAATACATTATATTGAATATCGGCAATTCCCTTATTCAAATCTTTCGTTAAATTACCATTGACATCGTAGGCATACTCCCCTGCGGCGCTTGCACCGTTCACAAAGGCAGTGTTTGTACCGTATGCAGCGGTACTCACCGCATCCTCCACACAGCTCAACTGATTACCGGTCAATGTGTAAGTCAGGTTATCAAGCAGGCCGTAGGCACTGGCACCAGTCTGGCCATAACGTTGCAAACTCTTGATGTTACCGTTCTTGTCATAACCCGTAACGTTCTCCGAGAAGCGGTTCGCATTCGTGCTGATACTTGCTGTCTCGCCATAGGTAGCGTTCAGCATCCGGTCAAGACCGTCATAAGTGAATTTGTAACCACGGACTGTACTTTCGTTCCCGGACTTCCAGGTCATGCTGCTGATGCTGCCGTTGTACTTCGCAGTACCCACACCCGTGTTGTAGTACAGGTTCTGCGTGAAGCGTGTGCCGCTGATTCCCGTCAGCCAGCTACGCAGGTTGTAGGTATAAGTCAGCTTGTTGGTGCTCGTACCGTGATACTGCTTGGTCAGTAAACGACCGAAGTTGTCATAAGTCGCATCGTACAGAGTAATCGCAGTGCTGCCAAGACTATGCTGCACTTTGCTTATTCTGTCCGCATGGTCGTAGGTATAGGTATATACTTCCGTGCGCGTGGTCTTTCCGCTGGCAGTATGTGTATGTGTCACACCAGACGGCTTGTTGGAGAAAGTATAAACCGTACTTGTGATGTCGTAGCCACTGAGCAAGTTGTTCTGCACAAGCACGGTAGGACTGGAAGAAGGATTCCCCCCTGCAGGGTCAGCCGTCCCAGACTGTCGTACAAATAATACATATAGGAAATGTTATCCAGATAGGAAGTGCCCGTGCTGTTAAGCATCCGGAGAGTACGGATGTAGTCCTGCATGACCTACATCATTTGATAGACCTAAAAAACTATCCTAACATACAAGATATAGCATATCTGATGTTAGGATAGTAATTAAATAAATCTCATTGAAAAAAGGCAACTTATATTAGAGTAATATTTTTTATTTAGTATGCAAAAGCTTTATAATCTCACCATTACTTTTTCTTATTTCCACATAAGATTGTCCACAGAAAGTCAGCGCACTATCATTTCCATTAGGAATATGCCCTTCTATTACCCATATTCCATTTACCAAGTTAACAGAAAAAGGTTTTTCTTTCTCTATACTTTCCTTTCCATAAATTTCCAATAGTACGCATTCCGCTATCTTTACTGCAATATCCGCTGTAGGTATAAATCCCTCTGCAGGAACATAGCTTTTCATATCAGTATAAAAATCTGTTGAGAGACTATCATTCATTACATACTCAATCTGTTGAGATGATTGTTGATCTTCTCCGACCTTCGATGTACTGTTTGTACATGACATCGCAAATAGCATTAAAGCAAAAAAATAAGTCCTATACATATTGCTATCTTTTTAAAATACCCAATGAATATGTTCTCTCTGGCTAACAGGAATGTTTAAATCTGGCTTTTGTAGCAATTCTTTCATTCTTTGTTTACCCTTTTCAGCAGGAATATCTTTCGGATTAATATTATTCTTTCGTTTAGGATCTTTGGGATCACTAGGAAGATCACTAGTCACTATTGATGTTTTCTTACTATAAGGATTATATTCTAACAAATCGCCACTCGGCGTAGCCAAATAACCATTTTCTTTTGTTTTCTCAATATATTTTATATCAGCTTTTGAGAATTTATTATTTATATGCTCTGCGTCCGCGTCTCCATGCGAATGAATCGATCCTACAAATCTCTCACCGTTAGGAGGTAAGCTTATAGATACGCTGTGCTCTCCTTCATTGGCTGCACTATAAGAATATCCCTTTAGCTTTCCCTTTTGCTTAACTTCATAAATAGAAGAGCCCATTTCACGTTTACGTATAATAGATGCACCATTATAATACATACCCCAATCTTTAGCTGCTGCTCTTTTAGTCTTAAACAGATCACCAGGAGCATATTCCATACCATTTGGGTCTATGAACTTTACCGGATTATCGGCACAATAAGTATACGGACTCATCGAATAATATTTCTCCGCCAACGGGTCATTCGTCGTAAACCTTCCCAACGCAGCATCATAATGTCTCGCCCCATAATCATACCAGTTCAAACCCTTCTTCGTATCAAGCTCCTTACCGTTATACTTGTAAGGCTGGGTATTGCCTGCAGTGCCAAACACACCACCGAAAGGGTAGTAATGGTTCGTTTCCTCCACAGTACCTGACTGGTTGATTACTACACGGTTGTTACCTTGATGGTCCTTCAGATAGTAATGATACTGCTGGGTACCGGTCAGGTTGATGTAACCCTCTTCGGTGAGCAACAACTTCTGAGTACCGTTTTCATAGATCACATTACCGCAGTAGTCAGTCGTTGTGGTTGTACTACCTATCTTATGGACTGTTCTCAGTTTCGTGCCGTCAGCACCATAAGTATAGGTGATTGTGCTACCATCACTGAACGATACCGTACTGGGCAAATTTAATACATTATATTGAATATCGGTAATTCCCTTATTCAAATCTTTTGTTAAATTACCATTGGCATCGTAGGCATACTCCCCTGCGACGCTTGCACCGTTCACAAAGGCAGTGTTTGTACCGTATGCAGCGGTACTCACCGCATCCTCCACACAGCTCAACTGATTGCCGTTCAGGGTGAGAGTCAGGTTGTCTATCAGGCCGTAGGAGGTTGAAGAGAGTTGCCCGTAACGCTGCAATCCCTTGATATTGCCGTTCTTGTCATACCCCGTAACGTTCTCCGAGAAGCGGTTCGCATTCGTGCTGATACTTGCTGTCTCGCCATAGGTAGCGTTCAGTACTCTGTCAAGACCGTCATAAGTGAATTTGTAACCGCGGACTGTACTTTCGTTCCCGGACTTCCAGGTCATGCTGCTGATGCTGCCGTTGTACTTCGCAGTACCCACACCCGTGTTGTAGTATAAGTTCTGTGTGAAGCGTGTGCCGCTGATTCCCGTCAGCCAGCTACAAACATTGTAAGTGTACGACTGCTTGTTGGTGGCGGAACCGTGCAGCAACTTGGTGTACAATCGCCTGAATTTGTCGTAATCGCAGTCGTAGAGGGTTATCTTGCTGCCTCCCAATGTATGCTCCACCTTGCTCACCCTGTCAGCATAGTCGTAGCTGTAAGTGTATACTTCCTCTCTTGTAGTCTTTCCGGAAGCGGGAAGTAAATAAAAAACTATCCTAACATGCAAGATATAGTAATATCTGATGTTAGGATAGCAATTAAATAGATTATTTCAAGAATATAAAATACTTATTTATTTAAGATATACAAAACTCCAGTTTCGCAATCTGTATTAAGATAAACTCCATGATGAAATAACAAATAAATCAAATATTTTTCTTCTGGATATGACAAACCAACAGAAAGTACACCTTTCTCATTAAAAAGCAAAGAAATAAGATTTTCTACTTTTCCTTTATAAATTGAATCTATGTATGGCTGTGGAGTTACCATACAGTCCATTTCCTTTAGTGAACAAAATGTAATGCTGTCTATACCCAATGTCTGTTCTAATAAAATTGGAAAAAGTTCATATCGATATTTCTTATTAGCTACCCCATCATTCAGAAATAGGTACATATCTCCTTCTCTTGGAACTATCGAATATACACTATCTTTGTATTCTATATTCATTGCAACAAAAGGACTTTGCCAAGTAGAATCAACAAACATATCTTCATACCTCTCACTTGTTTTATGTACACACATTACAAATAAGAGATTAATACCCAACATAAGGATAATCTTATTCCAACAGTTTTTGGGGTATTTTCCTTCCACGATATTCCGTTCTTTTTGCATCTCCTGTTCTTTTTCTAATTTTATTCTCAGTATTAATAGCACGAATTTCTCTCATGGGTATTCCATTTCCTATATTTTCATAAGACATAATACCTTTATCTACATCCGACGAATGCTGTAACTCATGGCTTAAACCAATTCTTGGTGTCCGATGATTTCCATTAATATCCGTTTTAACATCAGGGTCATAATTTATAATGCTTCCTTGCGGAATGTCTTTTTTAGCTTTTTCTCTATCAAATCCTGAAGAATTAGACTTTCCTCGTTTAGTCCTTGTTATTGAATGAACATTCTTACTTTTCTCCAGTTCAATAATCATCTCACCAATTTCCTTATCATCCTTCTTAAGTTGCTGCAAATCTGCTTTCACGTCCTTTTGATACTTGGTATCAAATCCAAAAAACATTCTCACATTATCTATCAAGCCATTAGGATTAGGATTTACAACAATTGTATCTCCATTCACATCTATGTTATTTACCGGATTATTCGCCCCATACTGATACGGTGACATCGAATAATACTTCTCTGCAAACCTGTCATTCGTCGTAAACCTTCCCAACGCAGCATCATAATGTCTCGCCCCATAATCATACCAATTCAAACCCTTCTTATTGTCAAACTCCTTGCCGTTGTACTTATAAGGCTGAATACTGCCTGCACTTGCAAACACTCCTCCAAAAGGATAGTAATGGTTCGTTTCCTCTACCGTGCCGCTCTGGTTGATGACTACCCGGTTATTACCCTGATGGTCTTTCAAGTAATAGTGATACTTGCTGTCGCTCAAAGTAACATAGCCTTCTTCCGTCAGCAAAAGCTTCTGCACTCCGTTTTCATAGATCACATTTCCGCAGTAATCCGTCGTGGTGGTAGCGCTGCCTATCTTATGGACTGTTCTTAGCTTTGTGCCGTCAGCTCCATAGGTATAGGTAATTGTACTTCCGTCACTGAAGGTTACTGCATTCGGCAAATTTAAACAATTATACGATATTCCGGTGATTCCCTTGTTTAAATCTTTAGTTAAATTGCCGTTCGCATCGTAGGCGTACTCGTTCGCCTGCTTCACGCCGTCCTTGAACTCGAAGCCTCCACCGTAAGTGGAAGCCGTCACCGCATCATCCACACGGTTCAACCGATTACCGTTCAGGGTAAAGGTCAAGTTGTCTATCAAGCCGTAGGCAGAAGCTCCGGTCTGCCCATAACGTTGCAATCCCTTGATGTTGCCGTTCTTGTCATAGTTTGTAACGTTCTCGCTGAAACGGTTGGCATTCGTGCTGATGCCTGCCGTTTCCCCATAAATAGCATTCAGCAGACGGTCCAGACCGTCGTAGGTGAACTTATAGCCGCGGACGGTGCTTTCATTGCCTGCCTTCCAAGTCATGCTGCTGATGCTGCCGTTGTACTTCACTACTCCGTTTCCGGTGTTATAATACAGATTCTGCGTGAACTTGCTTCCGCTGACCCCCGTCAGCCAGCCGCGGATGTTGTAAGTATAGGTCTGCTTGTTTACGGCACTGCCATGCAGCGACTTCGACTGTAGACGGCCCAGGTCGTCATAGACATTGTTCACGAGCGTAACCTCTCCCAAAGCATCCAACTTGTGCTTCACCGTCAACAACCTGCCTGCATGGTCATAGGAGTATGTACGGACTTCCGTACGGGCAGCCTTGCCTTGGGCAGTATGAACATGGCGCAACCTGGTAGGCTGGCCGGTAAAGTTATAGGCCGTGTATTCCGTTTCCTTGCCTCCCAGGGAATTGGAACTTTGCCGTTGGACGGGCCGTGAACGGCGGTCATAATACACCACACTGTAAAGCTGTCCGGCGCCGTCCCCGGCCAAGCCCGTCACGCTGCCCGTAAGCATTCCCCGGGCATCGGATTTGGTGCCGTATCCGGAGGACTCCATGGAACTGTCGTAGGCATAGGCGGGGAAACCGTTCTTGCCAAGAAAGTCATAGTTGTCGTAGTAGTTCACTGTGAGCAGCCTGCTTCCCGAAAGTGCACGGACGGTTCCACCCACTTTCACGGCATATCCCTTATAGCTTCCGCTGCCCGTGAATTCCGCTTCCACCGCACTTCCGTCCACCGGCAGGGGCTCGGAGCAGAGGCCGGAAAGCACTGTACGGCCCAAAGCGTCGGGAATGGTGAAGCGCCATCTGCCTTGTCCCTTCAAGTTGCCGTCCTGCACGAAAATCAGACGGTCGGCCTTGTCGTAGACATAGCGCACGGCATCACATCCGGGCAGCTTCCTCCACACGCAGCGGTCGCGGCTGTCGTACTGATAGCAATAGGCCAGTGCATCCTTTCCTGTGAGATTCCCTCGTCCCGCAGGCGCGAGGGAAGGACGAAACGGAGATTGTCCCGGTTGTCGTAGACATAGTAGGTGTCGTGGTTGTCGCTTCCGATGACCCGGCGCTGCAATACCATACGTCCCAGCTTGTCGGTGAATAGGCAGGAAACGTTCCTGTCCTCGTCCGTGGTGCGCACAATGTAAAGATTGCCCGAAGAGCAGTTCCCTGATTTGGAAAGCGTGGCGTTCCTACCTGTCCCGTTCACTTTATAGGCTATGCGGTTCAATAAAGCTCCGCCCGGAACGTTCGTCAGGTATGAAATAAAATTCCCTGCTTATAGAGATGGGGCAATATAAGCAGGGAATCATTTGGCTTATCGAAGCAGGAGATTCTAATATTCAGAAGCAGCGGATGAAGAACATCCGCTGCGACAAAAAATCAGTACAAAGATAGCTCAATTGGTATTTGGTATTTTAATCTCATATCCAAATACTCTTGCCAACTCAAAGGTCCCAATACAACATCGTTTGTTTTTAAAATTATCCAATAGAATAAACTATCGTTTGTTCCATATTCATATTTTCTTTTGTATAAAGGTTCTTGAGGATATTTAGGCTTCTGTTTTGCAATAATATATTCATCGTTATAGATATAGTCAAGTACAGTTGCCGGTATTTCTCCACCATTGGAATTTTGACAAAGAATATCTTTTATATTCTCTCCTTCATCTCTATAAAAATATCCATTTCCTAAGTTCTTAATAGAATCAGAAATGCAACTTTGAATAAATAAACTACAAAGCAAATGTAGAACAATACATCCCTTTTTCATATCTCTTCATATTATTTTATCCAAGGTAAAAATGGTGTCAGTTTAGCACTTCCATAAATATTTATTTCATATGGTTGTCCCCTTCCTGCAACCCTATTTCCTATAATAGTTTCTATATTTCTTCCCCAATTCAATGGATTCCGACCATTGTGCATTTCAAAATCATATTTATCAGAAAAAGCTCTTACTGAATGATTCGGATATCGTTTTAAAGTAACGTTTCCGTATACTAATCCATCATTTAAGGAGCCACTATGCAACAATAAATTAAAACTTTTTATTTCTCTCACATATTTTTCTCCTAAAGAGTATATCCCTGATAAATCTATTTTTGCTAAAGATGTGAATAGAGGTTGTCCTTTCCCTTCCCTATACCATTTATTAGCTTCCTCCAAGGTCAAATATCCATCATAATCCGGTCTGTCTTTAAGACTTGTATAACTCTCCAAGTAGTTAGAGCGCGCTTCTTCATCTGCCAATCCATTATACCCTAAACTATGGCTTAGTGCCTCTTCATGAGACATGCCTTGTTTAAAGTTTGACTTGTTCATAATAATGGCCTCTCCTTGCAGACCTTCATCATCTGTACCAATCAACTTACCTTCTTCGTCATAAATCGGACTTATGGACATACCTGTCGGATCAATATAGCGTACGGAATTATTACTACAATATGCATACATCCCTATCGAATAATACTTCTCCGCCAGAGGGTCAACAGTCGTAAACCGTCCCAGTACCGCATCATAATGCCTTGCTCCATAGTCATACCAATTCAGTCCTTTCTTCGTGTCATATTCCTTGCCGTTATACTTATAAGGCTGGACATTCGTAGTACTTGCAAATACCCCTCCGAAGGGATAGTAATGGTTCGTTTCCTCTACAGTGCCTGACTGGTTGACAACTACCCGGTTGTTCCCCTGATGGTCTTTCAGATAGTAGTGATACTGCTGAGTTCCGGTCAGGTTGACATAGCCCTCTTCGGTAAGAAGCATCTTCTGCACTCCGTTTTCATAGACCACATTTCCGCAGTAATCGGTAGTGGTGGTAGCGCTGCCTATCTTATGGACTGTTCTTAGCTTTGTGCCGTCAGCTCCATAGGTATAGGTAATTGTACTTCCGTCACTGAAGGTTACTGCATTCGGCAAATTTAAACAATTATACGATATGTTGGTAATTCCCTTGTTTAAATCTTTAGTTAAATTCCCGTTAGCGTCGTAAGTGTATTCATTCGCCTGCTTCACGCCGTCCTTAAAACCAAAGCCGCCGTTGTAAGTGGAAACCGCTACCGCATCGTCCACGCGGTTCAACCGATTGCCCTTCAGCGTAAAAGTCAGGTTGTCTATCAGGCCGTAGGCAGAAGCTCCGGTCTGCCCGTAACGTTGCAATCCCTTGATGTTACCGTTCTTGTCATAGCCCGTCACATTCTCGCTGAAACGGTTGGCATTCGTATTGATGCCTGCCGTTTCCCCATAAATAGCATTCAGCATCCTATCCAGACCGTCGTAGGTGAACTTATAGCCGCGGACGGTGCTTTCATTGCCTGCCTTCCAAGTCATGCTGCTGATGCTGCCGTTGTACTTCGCTACTCCGTTTCCGGTGTTATAATACAGATTCTGCGTGAACTTGCTTCCGCTGACCCCCGTCAGCCAGTTGCGGATGTTGTAAGCATAGGTCTGCTTGTTGACGGCACTGCCATGCAGCGACTTCGACTGTAGACGCCCCAGGTCGTCATAGACATTGTTCACGAGCGTAACCTCTCCCAAAGCATCCAGCTTGTGCTTCACCGTCAATAACCGGCCTGCATGGTCATAGGAGTATGTACGGACCTCCGTACGGGCAGCCTTGCCTTGGGCAGTATGAACATGGCACAACCTGGTAGGCTGGCCAGTAAAGTTATAGGCCGTGTATTCCGTTTCCTTGCCTCCCAGGGAATTGGAACTTTGCCGTTGGACGGGCCGTGAACGGCGGTCATAATACACCACACTGTAAAGCTGTCCGGCGCCGTCCCCGGCCAAGACCGTCACGCTGCCCGTAAGCATTCCCCGGGCATCGGATTTGGTGCCGTATCCGGAGGACTCCATGGAACTGTCGTAGGCATAGGCAGGAAAACCGTTCTTGCCAAGAAAGTCATAGTGGTCGTAGTAGTTCACTGTGAGCAACCTGCTTCCGGAAAGTTCACGGACGGTTCCACCCACTTTCACGGCATATCCCTTATAACTTCCGCTGCCCGTGAACTCTGCTTCTACCGGACTTCCGACCACCGGCAGGGTGTCCGAGCAGAGACCGGACAGCACAGTACGGCCCAGAGCGTCGGGAATGGTGAAGCGCCATCTGCCTTGTCCCTTCAGGTTACCGTCCTGCACGAAAATCAGACGGTCGGCCTTGTCGTAGACATAGCGCACGGCATCACAGCCGGGCAGCTTCCTCCACACGCACCGGTCACGGCTGTCGTACCGATAGCAATAGGCCAGTGCATCCAGCTTGTCTTGTGAGATTCCCTCATCCCGGATGCGCGGGGGAAGGACGAAACAGAGGTTGTCCCGGTTGTCGTGCCACAGCTGGCCGGCACCATACTCCTCACAGACACGCCGGTGTATGGGTTCCTCATAGGAAGACATGCCATAAGGAGCGGTATCGCCGTAATTCGCCCGTGCCTGTGCCGTGACAGAGGAGGGGGCGGTATATGCCCCGCCCGCACTGAAAGCCACCGGCAGCCAGTGCTTTTCCGGCACATCAAGGGAAGCGTACTCCTGCATGCTTATCAGGTCCTTTCCCGCAGGCTAAGTGCGGTATTCCACCTGCTGCGCCGGACGTCCCAATCCATCCATGTAACGGATGGAAACCTGCACGTTGCCGCTTTCGTAATTGCTGATTGTCCCGTTGTTGCAAGCCACGGAGGAAACCCCGTTGCGGGGAGTGAGCGTAGCCACATAATTCTTGTCCTTGCTGAACGAGACCGTTGCCGGACCGGAGCTTTGAGACTGCATTTCCAAAGAGATGCCCAAAGCGAATATCAATAGTATATATCTTAAAATCTTACTCATAGCCATGTTGTTTTAGGGATTGACATAATTATATTCATAGGATTGAAGCACTTTTCTGGACGGTCCTTCCAGCATCCAGACTTCTGACAGGCGGCCGAAGTTGTCGTATCCGTAGTAAGTGGTTGTTCCTGCCGGAGAAGTTTCTGTCAGCAACCCCACCTGGGGTTTATAGGTATAGGTGGTGACATGCGCCTTGCCCAATTTCGTCCTCAGTCCGTCTATCAGTGCCGTATCGGGACTGGAAGAGGAGGACAGTGATTCGGGAGCGGTGCCCAGGGCTGCCTTTACCTCTTCATACGTGGCATTCACGATTTTTGCCACCGGGTACATGCCTTGGTAGCTCCATAGGAAAACCATGTTTCCGGTTCCATCGGCAGAGACATACAGAGGATTGCCGTAGCTGTCGTATTTGTGGCGCTGGCTGGCAGACAATACCACCTCTTGTACGCGGTACATCAAATCTTTTTTATAGGGGTCTTGTTCAAAATCATTTGTCTTGTATACATTCGATTCATAGGTGAATTCCGCCGTTCCCCCCGTCGGATATGTCACCCGCCTCAACTGGAATGCTTGTGCGAATGCCGGAGTGGGTTCGCGATCGGCACTGCCTCCATATTCCAAAATGACCGAATCAGACTTTTGATTGCTGTTACAGCAATAGGCAGGAATCAGACTTTTGTTGGCCGCACCATTATAATATCCCCAATGATCACGAGCTTCCGACAACTTGGTGGGTAGAGCGGCTTCGTTGTAGGAAAAGGAATAGACTTCCGGTGAAGCCACATTGCTTGCCGTATGTTTGAGTCCGGTCAGTTTCAGTCTTTTGGTATTCCAATCTTTCGTAAACATCTTGTTGTTCCATGTGGAGTTGTAATAAGCGCTGTTAGGCAGCCTGCGATTCAGTTCGTCAAGGGTAGGCACATCGAAGCCAATGTTGGCATTGGAAACAAAATATCCCTGAATCAACTCCCACTTGCTCAGATTGTTGCCTGCAGCGTCGTTGATGCGAACAGCCGACAAGCGCACTTCCGGACTGTAGTCCAACCGGTCTGTGGCATACTCAAAACTAATGCTGCCACCGGGATAACTGATTCTATCCAGATAGGGCACCTTGTAATAAGCCATATCCGCGGTGATATATTGTTCCATCCGACTGTCCTGAATATTGGCAAAAGAAGCCAAATGGAAATTCCTGGTTTTATAGCCGAATGTAACCACTGCTCCGGCCGTTGTCTTTATCCGCGTCAGGTAGAAAGCACTGGAATAGCTTTCTGCACGCGGACGGTCTGTGAAAAACGTCTGTTCAGTCTGTTCAAAACGGTATTCAGTGCCATCGGGGGTGGTCATGACCCAGCCGGCCAGTTTGGGATGGCCCATAGCATCGTTTTCCGTAAGAGGCGTAATCCGCACATTGTCTTCTCTTTCCTTCACTATGTGGCCCGAGTGAGAAAATATGAACTTTCCCGAATATCCCAAGAAGTGATAGTGGAAGACATCAGGAGCCAGTTCCGTACCGACACAACTGGCATAAGTATCGCTCGTCAAAGCTCTGTACAGCATTTCATGGGTCATACCTTGGGGTAGAGCGAACGGCAAGGAAGTGCCGGCTCCCTGCGTAAGATAAGTGTCGATATGATAGATGCCCGCAATGTCCTGGAGCTGGTTATCCGGGGAGTCATTGAAATAGCCCCACTCGCAGAAGTCCTGATAACGTCCTCTCACGGTATGGGTCACAACTCCGCCGGCATTCAATGTCCAGCCCAGCCCTACCCGAGTGGCCTCCTCATTTACCTTGATGCCCGAGGCATTGTAGGAAAGAGAGACGGGAAAGGAAAAATCTTTCAACTGGACGGTATAGAGGGGGATGGTAATATCCGGTACCCCTGTATAGCCGGACACCGGAAAATGTCCTGCCTTCAACATGCTTTGTGCATGAGGGGAAGGTGGAGTCACATTAGAGATAAGAATATTGTCTGACTGCGCAAACGTGGCAATTGCACACCATAGGCAGCAAAATAGGATATAAATTGTTCGCTTCATGTTTTTTTGTATTTCCTGATGAGTAAAAGTCTTAAGTTTCGTAAGTCCAATAATTGACTTTCAACAGAGGACTTGCGAAACTTGAACGAATGCTTTCTGTTTTTTTTCATAAAACTGCCCCGCTTGGTAGCTTTGTATACCAAGCTGTAAGCGGGGTAGTTGTCATCCGGAAAATCAGAGCGGCATCGCCTGCACCCCCAGCACACTGGCTATGGTAGCGATGATAGTACCCACAATTTTCAAGATGTCTTTCCAAGTTTCTTTACTTATTTTCATGATGTTCTGTGTTTTTAGACCCCTCGTTCCCCTAAAGGGGAAGGAGAATACTCCCGCCAATCCTGCGCGCGCTCAATCTTCAGGAGTATCCCCCTCCCCCTTCAGGGAGTCCTAGGGGGGGATTAAAGTTCTTTACTAACCTCGAAGCACGGGCACTGCTTCACCCACTCCCGTGGCTGCACCGTTCCGTCCCCGTCCAAATCCGGACTCAGGTCGCGGTGGCCGCAGACACGGGCATTCCGGAACTGCTTCAGCAGCTGGTGTACCAGCAGCCGGAGTGCCGAACGCTGCTCCGGGGTGCGGGTATCTTTCGGATTCCCCATGGCATCCAGTCCACCCTCGTAGCAGATGCCGACGGAATGCTTGTTGTGGCCGCAGTTCCAGAGAGCGGGCCCCGAGCACAGTGCCGTCGCGCCGGATATAGTAGTGATAGCCCGTCGTGCGGAAGCCGCGACGGCGGTGCTCTGCCTCCAAAGCTTCGGGAGTGAGCGCATGGCCCTCCCGCGTGGCGCTGCAATGCACCACGATGTTGTTGATTTTTCGCATGAATGATGAATAGGGATTAAGAGTTAATGATTAAGAGATTTACGATTTGACGATGTACGATTGGGATTACTCCTCGTATCATAAATGCCTACACAGGCGCGGCTATTTAGCAGTACTAACTCCAATCGTACATCGTCAAATCGTAAATAATTTTATCCCAAAGGATTTTCGCCCTGGTCGCCGTCGTTGCCGCCCGAACCTGCCGTGTCCTGAAGGTCGAAGCGATGGCCATCGTGAAGTTCTCAATAAGGAAGAATATGATGATGTAGAGGGCGGCATTATCACCGGAAATTTCGTAAGAACACTCCTGACAAGAACTATTTAACAAGTAAATAGAGAAATTATGCAAATAAAAAACTTGTAATTTATTCTTTTATCTTATTTTTGCGATGCCATAGGCATAATAATAAGTATCCGGAAAAAACATGCTTATTCCATCCAATAGAACAAAGAGGGAGTGCATTCTTTCAAGGTTATGTTTTCTAGTGCTTTCAGTATGGGTGTCCCTACCTTCCGCAGCACAGAACAATCCCTACAAGATAGACGATGCACTCTACCCCATCTACCAGCGGGCTTCCAAGCAGGCACGCCAGCAGGAGGGGCTGCTGGTGGCCGACACTTTGTATCAACAGGCTCTGAAGCTCGGTGACAAAAAAGCACAATGCCTGGCATACATCATCCCCCTGCAGTTCTATATATCCCAAAAAGATGATAGCAAAATAGAAAAGGCATCCACTGACCTGAAAGAGATTTCACGTGCCAATAACTATCTGCAATATTATTATCACGCTTGGAGCAGCGAAATCATCTACTTCCTGAACCAACAACGCTCATTGCTCGCCTTGCAGAAAGCGGAAAAAATGAAAAAGCAAGCTTTTGCCGACAGATACCCTTACGGTATCTTCAGCTGTATCCGAACCATGGGCCATATCTACAAATCACGCGGAAACTTCGACCTCTCCGCCCAATACTATCAGGAAGCCTTGGACTATATGCTGAAGAATATGCCCGACCAGGATCCCAGCCAACTATACTCAAACCTTGCCGAATATTACCGTAACACCCAAAAAGATTACGCCACCGCACTGGACTATTGCGAAAAAGCCTTGAAGAGCGCTAAAACAGAACGGAACATAGCCCAAGCCATGATAGAGAAATGCTTGATACTGTTCAAGCAGAAACGTATAGATGAATTCAACGACTGTTATAAAGAAGCCGTACAAATGGCAGACCGCTGCAAGCTCTCTGCCAACGTTTCCCTACTGATAGCCCACATCAGCAAGAACATACTGGACAAACAGTATGAGCAGGCCCATACCCACGCTGACCAATTGTCCGAGAAAGGCTTGCAACAACATGCCTACATTTACGAATGCGCCAAAGACTATCCCAATGCCATCAAATATCTGAAAAAATATTACCAGCAGTTGGATTCGACAAACAATCTGCTGCAACTGTCGGACATCGCCGAACTGAACACCCAGATAGGCGCCGAACGCCTGAAAATAGAAAACATACAGGCCACCTCGCGCTACCGCATCACTCTTTTCAGCATTGTCACCGGCTTTTTACTGTTATCTCTGCTTTTCCTAATGCTCTACCTCCACCGCAAACGTAAAGTCAACCTCGAACTATGCCACAAGAACGAGGAACTTTCCGAAGCGCGCGACCAAGCCGAAGCAGCCAACAAGGCAAAGAGCATCTTCCTGCAGAACATGAGTCACGAAATACGGACACCGCTCAACTCTATCGTGGGCTTCTCACAACTCATCACTTCCCCCGACACGAACCTTTCCCAAGAGGAAAGGCAGGATTTCTGCCATCTCATACAGCACAATTCCGACCTCCTCCTCACACTGGTGGAGGACATCCTCAGCGCAGCCGAGTTGGAAAGCAACAGATACACCATGAAGATAGCGCCGCACAGTTGCAACAAACTCTGCCGGGAAGCCATAACCACCGTTGAACACCGCACGCCCGAAGGCGTGAAGCTCTACTACACCTCCGAAGTGGACGACTGCTACGAACTGAGCACCGACGGGCAACGTGTGTGCCAGATACTCATCAACTTCCTTACCAATGCCGAGAAACACACCACACAAGGCGAAATCCGCCTGCACTGCTCCCTCACAGAGCATCCCGGATACGTCACCTTCTCCGTCACCGATACCGGTACCGGCATTCCCCCGGAATACTCGGAAACCATCTTCGAACGCTTTGAAAAGGCCGACAACTTCGAGCAAGGCACCGGCCTGGGACTCAATATCTGCCGCCTCATCGCCGAACGACTGAAAGGGAAAGTGCTGCTGGACAAGGAGTACAAGGAGGGGGCAAGGTTCGTGTTTGTACTGCCGGTGGAGGAAAAAAATAAGAGTTATCTCAAAACTTGAAAGAATAGGTCAGCGAAGGGACGATGCCATAAAGATACAGTTTATAGATACGCCCGTTTCCTACAGAAAAGTGCCCCTGCCTCCCTGCATAAATAGAGAACACATTTTTCCGGCTATAAGCATTGATGATGGAAAGGCTCAAGCTACGGTCTTGCCTGATACGCCACGTTGCCGAAAAGTCCAACTGGTGGAAAGCCGAGGCACGATAACCATTCCGGTCAGAATAAATATAGACCAGTACATGTTCCGATTCATACTTTCCAACGGGAAGCGTAAGATTCATCCCCGATGCATAGGAGAAAGTGGAAGACAGAGACCAATGTCTGTTCATTTCCCAGTTTACGAACAATTTCAGGTTATGGGGACGGTCGTACACCGGTCGGTACTCCTCTCCTCCTATACGGTTACGCGCACGCGAGAGAGTATAACTAATCCATCCGGTCACGGCTCCTTTATTCTTTGACAAATAGAATTCCAATCCACACCCTCTGGCAGAACCGGTTTCGACTTCATCCTCTATCCGGTCGTTCTGAAAAATATCGGCATTTTTCCTATAATCTACCACATGGTTTGTTCGGCGCATATATGCCTCCAGTGACAATGTATATTCCTTATCAGGGAAATTGTATTCATATCCCAATGCCAGTTGGCGCATGACGGAGGGCTTCAACAGTGCATTGGCAGGCATCCACATGTCCGAGGGGATACCTACTGAAGAGGTGGTAAGCATGTGTATGCTCTGTGCCGCCTGTGTATACGATGCGGAAAACCGGTGCGAGGCATTCGGAATAAAAGAGAGTTCGGCACGGGGTTCGGGCATCACAAATGTCTTGGCTGCATAATAGGTAGAGGCCGGTGCATGCAATACGGACAGCCTAACCCCGGCATTCAGAAGAAAACGGGGCAGGAATTTATAATTTGCCTCGGCATACAATGCCGCATCCCACAAACTCTTGCGCGACATTTCCGAAGGAGTGATGTTAGAATCCTTACCGGACTTGCCCACCTCACCGGGCATCGTAGTGAAATAATGCAGGTTCACCCCTCCCTTCAAGGTCAGCAGATTGTTCTGATACCTCTCCCAATCCGACTTCAACTGATACGACTGCATGTTCGACTTCCACACATATCTCAATCCGTCCGACAACGATTTGTACTTATAATAATAGTTGCTGAAGACAGCGCTTGTATTCACATTTGTCTTATCATTCAGTATATGATTCCAACGTATCGTAGCCGTAGCATTTCCCCAATCCATCCCATAGCCTTTCACCAGCTTGTTGAACACGGTATGGTCGCCTCCGCTATACAAGGAAAAGAACATACGATTTCGAGCATCCAGCGTTCTGTTCACTTTGGCATTGACATCATAAAACCACATCTGCGGTTTCGACGTCAGGTTACTTCCCAACAGTCCGGCTACTACACCCGGATATCCAAACCGGCCGGAAACCAGATAAGACCCCTCTTTCTTCTTCAAAGGTCCCTCCAACAACACTTTCGAGGCTATCAGCCCCAAGCTGGCACTCCGTTCACGTTCCTTGCTGTTACCTTCGCGCATACGCACGTCTATGACGGATGAAGAACGACCGCCATACTTCAGCGGGAAGAACGATTTGTACAAGTTCACCTCACGGATGGCATCGTTGTTGAACACCGAAAAGAAGGACAATACATGACTGGGGTTATAAACTACAGCCTCATCCAGCAAGACCAGATTTCCCCATTGGTTACTACCCCGTACAGAAATATTGTTTGTCCCTTCATTGCCACTCTGCACTCCGGGCAGAAACTGCAATGACTTCATCAAATCCGGTTCCCCTCCCACAGATGGCAATGCTTGTATTTCCTTTGCTTCCAAAGCAAATTGTCCGCTATGCTTGCGGCTTCCCACTATCTCGATACCTTTCAGCCAATAATCATCGGGAGTCAATGCGATATTCACCACCGTATTTCCTGATAAAGTCAAGGTATCTCTCCAAGTAACATACCCCAACATGGAACATTGCAATATACATTCCCTTTTGGGAAGTGATATGGAATAAAGTCCGTAAGCATTGGTTGCCATCCCCGTTCCCGACCTTCGTTCCAGCACATTGGCATCCGAAAGAATCTCACCCGTTTTGGCATCCGTCACACATCCTCGTACAACGGCCTTTTGAGCAACCACTGCCTGACAACTCAAAAACAAAATACAGAAATAAATCAGCAACAGTTTCATTAATTTTATCTTCTTACGATTACAAAAAAGAACGCATCATCTTTCCCCCGTTGCAATACCTTTTTCGGAAACCGCACTCACACGGAAGCAGCCATACGCCCCGCCGCTTATATTGCTGCCCACCGATGACGGTGCAGGTGTATAAGCGCCACCATCCGACCGGAACTGGCGTATCATCTGGTCGAAAACGTCATAACAACTCTTGGATATGGTCTGAGCCCATACATATACAGAATCTCCCATGGGATAATCCCAACCCGGAGGATAACCCAGAGGATTTTCTCCGTCGTCAATCAGAAAATCAACCACATTCTCTTCAAGATACTCATCGCTCAAGATAGAATACTCCCAAAAGGTATTGGAGCCCAACAAAGAGTGAGGGCGCGAAAAAGAAAAATGCTTGTAAGTACGCGAATATAACCGGAACAAATAATAGTTATCTACCTCAGACGGATTAGTGAAACTTATACATGGCGCCCACCTGCCTCCTTTTTCATTAAAGTCGAAATATTTCAGCTTCAAATCAGTAATGACAAGTGCAGGCTCCATCTTCTGGACATCGGACTGATAATGCTTACCATCGTGATAAATATCCAATTGATAAGAATGACCTTCTATGCCATAAATTTTGGTAGTGACATACATACCCCTGCCAGAACCATTATCATACATGAGGTTCACTCTTTCGCGAGTATTCTTCTTTAAATGATAATCATAAAAATCATAAAACACTCCACCGTAATCACCATACGGATAAAGCACCTGCATAGTATCTCTGATACCTTCAGTAAGGTCCGTAACAATCATCACAGCATCTTCTATACCCTCATAGGCATAATCTTCAGCCGACATCAATGCCGGTTCCCTCAAAAGAAAGAAATAAGGGGGATTTTCGTTTGTAATTACTCCATTAAATACAATTCCCTCAAGCATAGAATCGGGGATATTGACATCAAACACTTCCTCACAACTTGCAAGCAGGAGAGAAAGGCCGGCCAGAAATGTAATTATAAGGTATCTTACCATCGGCATCAGAGTTTATCTGTTTTGTAATTCTTGGTCTAAGAGTCTAGTCAGTTCCTCATACGAATTTGTGATGTATACTAGTCTGTCATTAATGATAATGGTAGGAGTGGCAAAAAGCCCCCGTTCCATCAACTTATTGATAGCATGGTTTACCTTATCATAATTTGGAGCAGACAACAACTCTTGTTTATATGCTTCTAAGTCTAAACCCAAATTTGTGGCTATATTAAAAATAAAAGATGAATCTACCAAAGCTTCGTGTTCAAAAATAGCATCGTGGAACTCCCAGAATTTACCATACCTGGAAGCAGCCTCGCACGATAAGGATGCAAGGGTAGGCTCATCAGCAAAATTGATGAATCCAAACTTTACCCGCTCCTTGTATTTATCATAAATCCGCCTCAATGTCTTTTCAAAATCAACACAACGTTTGCAGTCAAAGTCGGAAGCAACAATGAAAGTTGTAGCAGCATTCAGATTGCCCCTATAGCGCACGTTCAAATCACCAACAACACATTTGGGCTGTTTAGGAGGATAAAGGTATCTTTTAACTTGCGCCTTATTATACAATGAATCTGCCAAATGCTGAATGATAGCTGCACGAATATCATTCTTCACAGAAATAGTTCCTTCAATACTTTCTGAAGAAATCTTGTTTAATCTCTCCCTTGAATGGAGAATTCGCTCATTTACAGAACCATACACCGCAAGCAGGCTGTCTTCTTTAATGCTCATCACCTTTTCTATATAGTCATTCAAAAAAGTCTCGAAAGTTTTTCCTGCAACGGTGGCTTCTTGCTCTATCAACTTTTGTTTAATCAAGTCTTCCAAAGCCTTCATCTTTATCTCATAAGCCGTATTAAGCAAATCAAAAGTCTCTTGGGTAGTTAATTGAGACAGCTCGGAAGAATAAACTTTATGTCCATTCACTTCTGCCACAATGCTCTTGTCCCAGTTGGAACAAGAGCATAAAAGAAGTAAACAGCAAAATATTTGATATTTCATATTATTACGGTCTTGGTATAGGGGTTCCAAAATTAGGATGGAATATATTATTCAATGCAAAACCTTTGTTTGTGTTTAATAAAACATAATATCTTGTGTTGTCTGTAGCATTAATTCCATACATGCCTTGGTCACCAGACAATTTATCTTTGTATGTATATCCCTTATAGGATTTAAGCCAGTTTTTATTGCTGGAATCTTCGTCATCAACATAAATCATGCCTAAGTCCTCAATAGTATAGGCATAAGCTAAAACTCCATACTTAATAGAATTTCGAGGACCAACTCCAGGAATATAGCCCCATTGATTGCGAGGATAAGGAGGGTAAGCCCAGGCTAATGCTGCATTAGAATTCACGACAGTATACCCTCCAAGCTGATCAATTCTTTGGTATTCAGGATGTGTGCTATCAATTATTTTATTATCAGTATGCTTATCATCACAATCATGATAACGAACAAGTATATCCATTGTACCACCAAACTGACTGTAATTTATATGGTCAACAAGAAAAACTCCTCCAGGATAATATTGAGTTGCTTCCGTCAAGCAGAATTTGAAACGGACATTGCCATTATTATCTACAAACGTATCTCCTACATAACCTTCAATCTTAGAATTCTGTCTTGTATCTTCTGCATCAAGATAAAGTGTCAGTTCTTTATAAGTCCCACATGACTCTACTTTGAACACCCCTACTACATCAGTAGTTCCAGTGTAAGCAGTTCTCATTACTCTTTCTTTAGCAACAGACTGTCTATTCATTAATTCCTGCTCGTACTCATCCATCAAAGCCTGAATAACTTGTTCATCGGCTACAGTCTCAATTTTTGCCGTATCCCCTCCTCATTAATTGCTCTGGTTGATAGCTCATAATCTTCAGCAGCTTTAGCAAGCTCCGCATCATTTTCCAACAAATCGTAGCTGTTACTGCATGAGTAACAAGCCAGCGCACCTAAAAAGGCGAACAGCAAATGTTTCTTCATTTTTTCTTAAATATAATGTTAGTAAATAAAATCCCCGTATAAAACGGTATCTCCGATAGTAATTTCTAAGCGATACTCTTCTCCTTCATTTAATAAGCCTGCTAAATTTAGTATTATCTCAAAAGTAGAGTATGAATCAGAAAAGATGGTTTCATTAGTAAAAAGGTTGGTAACTGAAACCTTGACATCAGCAAAGCCATTCTGAGAAGTTATCATAATTGATTCTGAATTAGAATCGAATAATGCAGAAGCCTCTAAGATAGCAGAACGTGTTCCTTTACTATTTGTAGTAGAAGAAGCTACAATTTTTTCAAGATCTATCTTTTTCGGTCGTTTCTGAGACATTGCATTTATATTCATACAAGTAAATGCAAATAGACACAATAGTAGTTTTCTTGTTCTCATTATTAATTAAGTTATTAAAAGTTTAATACTGCAAATAACTTAATCTTTTATAAGAAAGCCTACAAAAAAGAGGTAACAGTGGTAACAGAGCAATGTAACAGAAGTAACAAATCCATCATAATACGCTATTTATCAATAGTCAAACATACGATTGAACAGTTCTTCATCAATTTTATTCTTGATACGGCTCTTTCTCGTTTTTATAGCGTCCGAAGAGACATCCAGTATACATAAAACAATAAATTTGGAACAACGGAGCAAAGACAATATACAATAAAGCAAATCATCATTAGTCAAACCGGGATAGTGTTCCTTCAAATCTTTCATGACATCGGCAAAAGTCTTTCTTATATCACTCACCATCACTTGCCTATAAGCATCTGCAATCGAAACCTGCATTTTAGCAGTTGCTTTCTTCAATTCATCAAGTTTTCTACTTCCCTCGGTGGTTCTAAATATAGAAACACAGATACTGAATCGTTCCTCCTCCAATTTGTGTAATTCTGCTACTTTCGTATTAGAAGCTGATTCAGGAATTTCATTCAAAAGCATCACCTCCGCACGGTTTTCCATCAAGCGCTGCTGCAAAGCCATATACTCCTTTTTCCTACGGGCATCACGCCACAGATAAACAATGACCAATACAAACATGAATAACAAAAAAAGAACCGCCAAGCCTGCAACTATCCGTTGATTTCTGACAGACAATTCACGTTTATGAAGTTCTATTAAATGATTATCCATCAGTTCATCAAGTTCTGCACGATAATTCATCATTTGAATGGAGTCATAGAAAAGAATGAAAGAGTCAACATATACAGTAGCATTTTCCCAATCCTTCATTTTTTTATATCCTTCAAACAAATGATTATAAGACGATGTCTTTACATATATATTAGAAGACCTTGCTCCAATTTTCCAATAATAAACAGCAGAATCATTCCGATTTAAGGAATTTAGAATATCCCCCTTTATAGAACAAGCCGATGTATAATCTTCCTCAACGGTCAAATAGGGTAAAGCTTTTGAAAGAGCCGATTCTGCCTCCATATACCGCCCCAACTCATTATAAAGCCCCGCTATGTTTTTATAAATAAGGGATAAACACTCATTGTCTTGCAGCGAGGATGCAATTTTTAAAGCTTGTTGATAGTAACAAAGCGCACTATCCAATTGATATTCCAACAAAAAGGTATTTCCAATATCTCTTAATGCATAAAAAGAACGTGCAGAATCCTTCACTGCACATAAATTATATCCCTTCCGATACATTTCCCTTGCCGTAGAATGTAAATCTTGCTCATTATAACAGTTCCCCAAATGGCTGTACAGCATCGCCACGAATATAGAGTCTTTCTTTGGCATCAGTTCCAGCGACTTCAGATAGAGGCTTATCGCCTTCGGAAACTCTTTATTTTCCATATAGACACATCCCCAATAGAAATATGCTTGCGCCAGCCGTTCCTGCTTTCCGCCTCCTTCGTAATAGTCTACCGCTATCTGTATCAGCGAATCGTTCTCCAGCAGCACACAACTCTTGTATCGGGCTTGCGTCAGCAGCAACGCATACAAGGCGCGTTCTTCTCCCCGCAACTCGCGGGAATCCGGTATCTGTTCCAACACCAGCAAAGCACTGTCGGGATTGCTCCACATCATGGAATCTGCTGCCACGAGCATGGAACGTGCAGAAGTGACTTCCTCCTTGCACGACTGGCACAGCACAGAAGTTACTAAAAAGAAGGAAAAAGCAAATAAAAGGTATCTCATAGGCAGCCCTATATTCGTTGTTGTTCACAAAGGTACACTATTTAGAGGAGATTACTGTACACATTCCATGCACATTTTGCAGGTAAGCTACGAATGCAATGGCAAAATTGTTCGTAAAATAAGGAAAAGAGAGAAGAAGAATCGTTTGTTGATAAACCACCATGCCCCCGTGACGAGCAAAAACACGAAAGCCACCTCTTCTGCATATACCGATATTCCGGAGATGCAGAAGGGCAGCCTTCTATATAAATAGCCGTAAAGCTATGCTGATTATAAACCGAATGCGGCTTTCACCTTGTCCACATAGTCCAACTTCTCCCAGGTGAAGAGTTCCACTTCAATGTCCTTGTTGCCTTCGTAGCGGCTCTTGAAATGCTTGACGATGGTCTGCGGCTCGCGGCCCATGTGTCCGTAGGCGGCAGTCTCCTGATAGATGGGGTTGCGCAGTTTCAGGCGGTCTTCTATTGCCTTGGGGCGAAGGTCGAACAGCTCGTCAATCTTACGGGCAATCTCACCGTCGCTCATATTGACGTGGCTGCGGCCATAAGTATCTACGAAAATATTGATGGGGCGTGCCACACCGATGGCGTAACTTACCTGCACCAGCATTTCGTCGGCAACGCCGGCAGCTACCAGATTCTTGGCAATGTGGCGGGCTGCATAAGCTGCGCTGCGGTCTACCTTAGAGGGGTCCTTTCCGGAGAAAGCGCCGCCGCCATGGGCACCCTTGCCGCCGTAGGTATCTACGATAATCTTGCGTCCCGTCAGCCCGGTGTCACCGTGAGGACCACCGATTACGAACTTGCCCGTGGGGTTGACGTGGTATGTGATATGGTCGTTGAACAGTGCCAGCACCTTTTCATGATGGATGGAAGCAATGACACGCGGCATCAGAATCTCGATTACATCCCGGCGGATTTGGGCGAGCATTTCCTCGTCGGCCTTCAGCTGGGCGGCATCACTGTCGTCGGCAGGCTGGACGAAGTCGTCGTGCTGGGTGGAGACTACGATGGTGTCGATGCGTACCGGCGTGCCGTTGTCATCATATTCGATGGTAACCTGGCTCTTGGCGTCGGGACGGAGGTAGGTCATCACCTTGCCTTCGCGACGGACATCTGCCAGCACTTGCAGGATGCGGTGTGCAAGGTCCAGTGAAAGCGGCATGTAATTCTCCGTTTCGTTGGTGGCGTAGCCGAACATCATTCCCTGGTCTCCGGCACCTTGTTCCATGGGGTCCTGTCGCTCCACGCCGCGGTTGATGTCGGGGCTCTGCTCGTGGATGGCGCTCAGCACGCCGCACGAATTGCTCTCGAACATATACTCGCCTTTGGTATAGCCGATTTTCTTGATTACTTCGCGTGCGATGAGAGGCATGTCAACGTACGCTTTGGTTTTCACTTCTCCAGCCAGCACTACCTGACCGGTAGTAACCAGAGTTTCGCAAGCTACTTTCGAACTGGGGTCGTAGGCCAACAGTTTGTCAAGCACAGCGTCCGATATTTGGTCGGCCACTTTGTCGGGGTGTCCTTCAGACACCGATTCGGATGTGAATAAATATCCCATTTCAGTTGAGAATTGATAGTTGATAATTGATAATTCAACGAATGGCGGAAGGAGGTGTGTGGAGTAGATGCATCCGGCACACAAACGTGCCGTCAGAAAAGGATGTGTTTTAGCATTTTTTTCTGTGGTTGCAAGCTACTCAAATCTCTCCACATATCGTTTTCGGGCGCAAAGATAGTGCAAACCGAACGCAGAACAAAATGAACTTGTTCATTTTTTATGCTGAGGTGCAGCCTATCTTCGCCTTTCGGGGGCAAAGATAAAAAAGAAATCTTGTATCTGCGCTACAGATAGCAGAGATTAACACTGATTTTGCAACAATTCCCCGATTGTCTTTCCCAATACCGGGTGCACCACGCCTGAAGCAATCTCCACCAACGGCTCCATCACGAAACGGCGTTCCTGCATCAGCGGATGAGGAAGTTTCAGTTCGGGAGTATCCAGCAAAACGGGAGTACCGTCATCGGCAAAACAAAGCAGCAGGTCGATGTCTATCACACGGTCGCTATACACTGCATTGACAGACTTATGCGTACGCCCCATCTCCCGCTCGATTTCCTGCGTCGTTTGCAACACCTCCAAAGGTGCCAAAGCAGTGTCTACGCAGAGTGCGGCATTCAGAAAAGTATTATCGGAAGAAAAGCCCCACGGGGCAGTAGCATAAAAAGCAGATAGGGAAATCACTTCCCCTATCTGCTTTCTTATCTTTTGGACGGCCATGCGGAGGTTCTGCTCCTTATCGCCGAGATTGGTACCAAGACTGAAATAAACAACCATAATTACCGGTCTGTAATCAGCATCGCATCTCCATACGTACCAAAGCGGTACTCTTCCTTCAATGCCACATTGTATGCCTCCATCACCTGCTCGTAACCGCCGAAAGCGGCAACAATCATCAGCAGGGTACTGAGCGGCATGTGGAAGTTGGATATCATGGCATTGGCCACGGTAAAGTCGTACGGCGGGAAGATGAACTTGTTGGTCCAACCCGCGTATTCCTTCAAATGTCCGTCGGTGCTGACGGTGCTCTCGATGGCACGCATCACGGTGGTACCTACGGCACAGACTTGGCGGTTCAGGTCTTTGGCATGGTTCACAATCCGCACGGCTTCCTCGTTCACAATCATCTGCTCGGAGTCTGTCTTGTGCTTGGTGAGGTCTTCCACATCAATGTCGCGGAAGTTACCCAAGCCAGCATGCAGGGTGATGTAGGCAAAGTCAATACCCTTGATTTCCATACGCTTCATCAGCTCGCGGCTGAAGTGCAGGCTGGCGGTAGGCGCCGTAACAGCTCCTTCGTTGCGTGCAAAAATAGACTGGAAACGTTCGGCATCGTCCGGCTCTACGGGACGGTTGATGATGCTGTGGGGCAGCGGCGTTTCGCCCAGCGCATAGAGCGCCTTCTTGAACTCATCGTGCGGACCGTCGTAAAGGAAACGAAGCGTACGCCCGCGCGAAGTGGTGTTGTCGATAACCTCGGCCACCATGGAGTCGTCGTCACCGAAGTAGAGCTTATTGCCGATACGTATTTTACGGGCAGGATCCACCAGTACATCCCACAACCGGAGCTCTTCGTTCAACTCACGCAACAAGAACACTTCAATACGCGCACCGGTCTTTTCCTTGTTACCGTACAAGCGGGCAGGGAAAACCTTGGTGTCGTTGAAGATAAACACATCTTTGTCATCAAAATAGTCCAGAACATCCTTGAACATCTTGTGCTCAATCTCACCCGTCTTACGGTGCAACACCAACAGACGTGACTCGTCTCTGTACTTCGTGGGGTGCAAAGCTATCTTCTCTTCGGGAAGCTTGAATTTGAATTGCGACAGTTTCATAATTAGTTATAAGTTATGAGTTATTTATTATTTATATCAGTCTGTTTTAGTCATAAGAGGGTATGAGTTATCCGGCAGTATGCTACACTTCATAGCAAATAACTTATAACCCATAACTTATAACTAAATATCTATCTCCTGCGCCTCTATCCACTCTTTGAAATCGAGGGGATTGAGGCAGTCTGCCAGCCGGACGTCGCCTACACGGGTACGCTCCAAGGCGGTGAGGTGGGCGCCGCTCTGCAGGGCTTCGCCGATGTCACGTGCCAGGGCGCGGATATAAGTTCCTTTGCTGCATACTACGCGTACCTTTATCCACGGTTCGGCAATACCCAGCCCGTCGTCCAGCAGCTCTATCTCGTCGATGACGAGCAACTTGGGTTTCAGCTCTACCTCCTCTCCCTTGCGGGCAAGGTCGTAGGCACGTTTCCCGTTCACCATACATGCCGAGAAGGCGGGAGGCACTTGCTGTATCTCGCCGATGAACTTCTTCAGCGTCTCATCCACCAGTCCGCGGGTGATGTGCTCCGTGGGATAGGTGGCATCTATCTCATGTTCCAGGTCGTAAGAGGGAGTGGTGGCGCCCAACCGGATGGTGGCGACGTACTCCTTCGTGTGATACTGGAATTCCTCAATCCGTTTCGTGGCCTTGCCCGTACAGACAATCATCACCCCCGTAGCAAGCGGGTCGAGGGTACCGGCATGGCCTACTTTCAACTTCTTCTCCTTTATCCGCCGGCAGATGTGGTAACGCGCATGTCCCACAACCTTGAACGATGTCCATCCCAGCGGTTTATTGAAATAGAGGACTTCTCCTTCTTTAAAATTCATTGGCCTCTCCCCTAACCCCTCCCCCGTAGGGAGGGGGATAAAATGGTACAACTTAATATTTTTCTCTTATTGATTTCCGGAGTAATCAGTCTTTCCCCCACACAAGGAGGGGACTTTAGCTTAATATGAGCGTTATGACACCGACTATCGCGCAATAGATGGCAAAATAAATCAGCTTACCCTTCTTCACGATATTTATCATCCACTTGCAGGCCAGGCAGCCCGAAACAAAAGCAGCCAGAAAACCTACCACCAGCGAAAGTGTCGGAATATCCCCTGCAACCGCCTCACCTTTCATCATCTTCATTCCATCCAGCAGTGCCTCGCCCAGGATGGGAGGCATCACCATCAGGAAAGAGAACTGTGCCAGCTTCGCCTTGTTGTCGCCCAGCAACAGACCGGTTGCAATGGTACTGCCCGAACGGGAAAGCCCCGGAAGCACCGCGCATGCTTGTGCAAGACCGATGATAAAGGCATCCTTCATGCTGATGTTCTCCTTCTGCTTCGGCTTATAATAATAGGAGAAAGACAGCAGCAGAGCTGTCAGCAGCAGGCAGCAGCCCACAACGACCAGTCCCGAACCGAAAATGGCCTCTACTTCGTCCTTGAAAAATACCCCCACAATGCCGATAGGTATCATGGATACCAGTATATTGATGACGTAACGTGTCTCCTCGTTCATCTGCCACTTGAACAGTCCCTTGAAAATCCAGTCAATCTCTTTCCAGAGTATCACCAGCGTACTGAACACCGTAGCCACATGTACCACTATCGTAAAAGCAAGATTCTCCTCTCCCTCAATACCGAACAATGCCGAACCGATGGCGAGGTGTCCGCTACTGCTCACCGGCAGATATTCGGTCAGTCCTTGAATAAGCCCAAGGATAAGCGCTTCAAACCATTCCACTGTTATGAATTATAAGTTATAAGTTATTAGGGTGTAAGGGGTTGGGTTACTGCTCCCCCACGCCGCTGCCTTTAGGCTTGCGCAGCACGGCATATATCATGAACACAAACCCCAGCAGGCAAACTACCGGAGCCACCTTGATGCGTCTCACACTAAAAATGTCCGGCTCAAAGGTCATCGGGGTAGACGCGGGACCGGTCATCAGAAGAAAACCAATGATAACCACCGCCATTCCGATGCCAAGCAGGATAAAATTGGTCTTATCAAAAGCGAATTTCTCTTTACTCATCTATACATTTACAATTTAACTATTTACAATTTACAATCTAACGTACCGTGCCAACAGTACTTTCTCTCTATGCACTTTAAGGCGTCAAATATAATACAGCGTGCTTGCCTTCATCCTCAGATATTTGTTGATGGAGAGTAAAGCGCACAGCCACGTAATAAGTATGCCGAACACCAGCACGGCACCCGACACCAGCACCATCACCTCGGGCGTAATCACCTTGACCAGCTCCGGTTCGTAGGACACCAGCCAATAGGCGGTTCCCCACAGAATACTGTCGGCTATGAAAGCGGCCAGCACACCTATCCAGAAATTGCGCCGCAGAAACGGACGGCGGATGAATGCCCAGCTTGCCCCCACCAGCTTCATGGTGTGGATAAGGAAACGCTTGGAATATATAGCCAGACGGATGGTGTTGTTTATCAGCGCAAAGGAGATAAACGTCAGTATCACAGCCAGCCCCAGAAGCATCAGGCTGATGTTCCTTATATTATCGTTCACGGCATCTATCAAGTCTTTCTGGTAGAGCACTTCCTGGATGTTGGTATTCTTTTTAATCAGTTTCTCTATTTTGGCGATGCTGTCCGAATTGGCATAGTCGGAATGCAGCTTGATTTCGATGGAGGCAGTGAAAGGATTGTAGCCAAGGAACTCTTGCGGGTCCGTACCCATCGCCTCAGTCTGCTCGCGGAGTGCCTGCTTCTTGGAAATGTACTCCGTCTGCTTCACAAAAGCCTCCTTGTCCAGCCTCTTCTGCAGCTTCAGGATGTCGCTCTCCTTCATGTCGTCACTGACAAGCACGGAGAAACTGATGTTCTCCTTGACGTACACGGAAAGATTATGAGCCGCGAGCACAAAGAATACGACCAGCCCCAACAGCAGCAACACCAGCGTCGTACTGATGCTGGACGTAATGAACTGCATGTCAAAATAGGATACCGAGTTATTCTTTCCTTTCATTATATCAATTATAAGTTACGAGTTACAAGCTACAAGTTATGTAAATCAGTCGCTATTAATCATTAATCCCTAATCCCTTTTCTCACCCTTTCTTCCTAAACACGTAAATCATGGAACTGCTGCGTTCCTTCTTCACCAACGCGCTGAACCAGGCCAGTGTACCGGTCACCATTCCCCGCAGGAAAGTACACGAGTGCCTCATGTGCTTTTCCGTCAGCATGGACACGTAGAAAGCATCGAACGGCATGGGATGCCGCTCTGCCATGATGAAGCCATGCTTGGAACCGAATTGCTGGATGGTGCCCGGTGTGAAGTGCCACAAATGGCGGGGCACATCGTAGGCAGCCCAGTAAGCCCCGTATTTCTTTGCATCGAAGGAAGAGCAGTTGGGCACAGCTACAATCAGCACCCCCTTTTCAGTCAGCAGGGAGTGCAGGGTTTCCCACGTTTCGTTAAGGGGTTCCAGATGTTCCATGACATGCCATAGGGTGATGACGTCGAAACTGCCCGGTGCAAAATCTTTCAATGCCGTATGGGGTTTCACATCCAGATTGAAGTGTTCTTTGGCAAAGGCACGCGCCTGCGCACTCTTTTCCACAGCTTCCACCTGCCAGCCGCGACGCTGCATGGCATCGGCAAAGTAACCGGTCCCCGTACCCAAATCCAGCAGACGGCCCTCCTTGCGGTGTGCTTCACGGACCACAAGACGTGCCTTGCGTCCCAGCATATAGTTGCGCACCCAGTGGTACACGGAGTTTATCGCCCCCTTGCGGGTATCGGTATGTGAAATGTAATCAGGAGTTTCGTAGTAACGACCGATTTCAGCCTCCACGGGAAAGTCTTGCGTGAAAAGGAAACCGCAATCCCGGCAGCGGCACAAGTGGAACATTTCGCCCGAGGCATAATGGTCTACACATGTCAGGGCACGCTCCAAATGCGTTCCACCACATAACGGACAAGCTTTTATAGTGAGTTTATTCATCGAACGTTCTGCCAATAAGGAAGTGCAGCCCAAATGAAACAGACCACACTATACCTAAATTTGGTGCAAAATAACAAATAAAAAGTGATTTATAGGGCTTCCATTAAGGAGATTTAAGAAAACAAACGCTTACTCCGGCCAGCCGGCGGAACGAATGACCGACTGTTCGATATTAAGCGGACAACTGTCCGATAATGAACAGTTTTCGAAAGCATTTATTCATTGATTATCAACAACTTAAATATTTGGCATGGGAATTGACTATAATTAGGCGAAGGCGTTTGAGAAAAAGATTAGTTGGAATGCAACCTTTTAATCGGGAACAACGTCTAAAAGAAACAGAGTAAGTAACAACAATTAAAAATAAAGATTATGAAAACTACAAATTTATTCAAGGCAGTCGCATTCGTAGCAATGACTATCGTAAGCGTTATGAATACAGAAGTGAAAGCTCAGGAAAACAACTTCATCACCAATGAAGAAGTGAAAAACGAATTAGTAGTTGCCAAGACCATCTTTAAGCAAGACGGCGCACAACTTTACCGGCACATCCGTTATGAATACTCTTATGACGACCAGAAACGCCTGACCTGCAAGGAAGCCTCCAAGTGGGACGGTGCAAAAGATGAATGGATACCTTACTTTAAAATGACATACCAATATGGCAATGATGAAATCACCATGTCCTACGCACGTTGGAACGAGTCTCACAAGGCTTATGACAAAGACATGAAGAAAAGTGTGTATGAATTGAACGATGAAAACATGCCGGTAGCTTACAAACTCTACAACCAGGACGTTCCAAAGTCCGAATTGACCTTGGTAAGCTACAACAAGACCGACTACGTAGCGAATATTCTGGCCATGACAGAATAAAATTTAAAGTTTATAATATGGAAAAGCACGGACCGTGAGGTTCGTGCTTTTATTTTTATACCGATAGTGTCATCGAGACTGTACTCTGTCATATCCCGTCAGCCGGCTACCTCTTCTCCTTTCAGCGTAGCCGAACTGGATTCGGTAACCTTCACCATCACAAAATCGCCCACACGGTGCGTGCCACGGTCAAACACCACCACACGGTTCTGTTCCGTACGGCCGAACAACTGGTCGCGGCTGCGTTTGGAAACACCTTCCACCAGCACCTCGTACGTCTTGCCCACGCAACGGGCATTCGCCTCGGCAGAGAGACGGTTTTGCAAGGCGATGATTTCATTCAAACGGCGAATCTTCACCTCCTCGGGCACATCGTCCGGCAGGTGCTTGGAAGCATGCGTACCGGGGCGTTCGCTGTACTTGAACATGAAGGCGGAATCGTATCCGCACTCCTCCATCAGCGAGAGGGAAAGCTGGTGGTCCTCCTCCGTCTCACTATGGAAACCGGAGAATATATCCGTAGACAAGCCACAATCGGGGATGATGCGGCGGATGGCTGCCACGCGGTCCATATACCACTCGCGGTCGTACTTGCGGTTCATCAGCTTCAGGATGCGGCTGCTCCCACTCTGCACCGGCAGGTGGATGTGCTTGCATACGTTGGGCATGTCGGCGATGACCTGGAGAGTTTCGTCGCTCATGTCTTTAGGGTGCGAGGTGGTGAAACGGATACGTACGCCCGGCGCTGCCTCTGCCACGGTGCGCAGCAGCATTGGGAAGGTAACCGTCTCTCCGTCCGGCTTCTCGAAGCGGTAGGAATTGACGTTCTGTCCCAGCAGGGTAACTTCCTTGTAACCCTTTGCCACGAGGTCGGCCACTTCATTGAGGATGCTTTCCACATCACGGCTGCGCTCGCGGCCACGGGTGTAGGGAACGATGCAGTAGGTACAGAAATTGTTGCAACCACGCATAATGGACACGAAGCCGGAGATGTGGTTTCCGCAGATGCGCGAGGGAATGACATCCCGATAGGTCTCTGTAGTGGAAAGCTCCACGTTGATGGCTCTCTCACCGGCCTCTACCGAGGCAATCAGTTCGGGCAGAGTAAGATAGGCATCCGGTCCCACCACCAAGTCCACATGATGGTTGGTGATTAAGTCGTCCTTCACACGCTCTGCCATACAGCCCAGCACACCCACTATCAAGCCGCGTTTCTTCTTCTTAAGCGAATGGAAGAATTCCAGACGGTTCAGAATCTTCTGCTCCGCATTGTCGCGGATAGAGCAGGTATTCATAAACACCGCATCGGCTTCCTCCAGGGTGTCGGCCACCGAATATCCCGCCATCTGCATGACGGATGCAATCACTTCACTGTCGGCCACATTCATCTGGCAGCCGTAAGTCTCGATAAACAACTTCTTGTTGTCATCAGCAGTTGCAGATTTAAAGTCTGCTCCCGTTACTTTTTCCATAATCAATTCGTTTAAAATCAGTTTATATCATAAGTTGGTATCTGTCATTCGGAGCGCAAAGATACTTCTTCCCTCCCAATAAACGGATGAAATGAAAGAAAAATGCCATTACAAGTTGTCAATCTGCGCCTTATCAGCTAATTAATGTTAAGAGAATAAACATTTTCCGAGTGTTAATTTGGCATAGAGCAAATTAATTCACAAATTTGTGGAATGAAAGAAACATTAGATTTTTTCATAGTTAAGGTTTAGGTTAAAAAAATTAAGGGGAGCTGTGAAGCTGCCCTTTTTTATTACCAATTCCTTGGCTGTAATCAGATTAAATAATAACTTTGCCCAAAAGCAAAGATAAGAGATAATTGCACTATCTTTGGGTGGAAAATCAAAAAGAATATGGAAGATGTCTTCAAGTTTCTGTTAGTTGCGGCTGTCATAGTAATCGGACTCGTCAGGCAGTTTAAGAAAGAAGCAGATAAAAACGCTGACAAGAGTCCCGACATACCTATGCCCGACGTCGACAACCCATTGCCCGAATACTGGGGCGGAGACACTTACGGAGGCTTTATTCCCGAAGGCCCCAAACCGACAGAAAAGCCCAAGCCGGTATCCAAACCGTCTGCCAAATCCAAGCACACTTCCATAAAGGCTTCCCCTCCCTCCCCGGCATCCCGTCCGCAGGAATCTGATGAAGCAATGTCCGAATACGGCATCCACTCGGCAGAAGAAGCGAGGAAAGCCATTATCTGGTCAGAAATACTTCAACGAAAATATTAAAGAACGGATAGTTTACAGTCGATAATTGCAGAACCAATTACGAGCCCCTTCAGAATCTTTACACGAAAAAATAACTATTTATATTATGGCACTCAATTACATTTCGGCAGCAGAAGCTGCGAGCCTCATCAAACATGGCTACAACATCGGCTTGAGCGGATTTACCCCCGCAGGAACAGCCAAAGCCGTTACGGCTGAATTAGCAAAAATCGCGGAAGCAGAACATGCAAAAGGAAACCCGTTCCAGATAGGTATCTTCACCGGTGCTTCTACCGGAGATTCCTGCGACGGTATCCTTTCACGCGCTAAAGCTATCCGCTACCGTGCTCCTTACACCACCAACGCCGATTTCCGCAAAGCCGTGAACAACGGTGAAATAGCCTACAACGACATCCACCTTTCACAGATGGCTCAGGAAGTCCGTTACGGTTTCATGGGAAAAGTGAATGTTGCCATCATCGAGGCATGCGAGGTTACTCCCGACGGTAAAATCTACCTGACGGCAGCCGGCGGTATCGCTCCGACTGTCTGCCGCCTGGCCGACCAGATTATCGTGGAACTGAATGCCGCCCACAGCAAGAGTGCCATGGGTCTGCACGACGTCTACGAACCCCTAGACCCTCCTTACCGCCGCGAAATCCCCATTTACAAGCCGAGCGACCGTATCGGCCTGCCCTACATCCAGGTAGACCCGAAAAAGATTGTCGGCGTAGTGGAGACCAACTGGCCGGACGAGGCACGTTCGTTTGCCGCCGCCGACCCGCTGACCGACAAAATCGGGCAGAACGTGGCCGACTTCCTTGCCGCCGACATGAAACGCGGAATCATTCCGCCTACCTTCCTGCCGTTGCAATCCGGTGTGGGCAACATTGCCAATGCCGTACTGGGCGCTTTGGGACGTGACAAGACCATCCCTGCTTTTGAAATGTACACAGAAGTTATCCAGAACTCCGTTATCGGACTTATCCGCGAAGGCCGCGTGAAATTCGGCAGCGCCTGCTCACTGACCGTAACGAACGACTGTCTGGAAGGTATCTACCAGGATATGGACTTCTTCCGCGACAAACTGGTGCTCCGTCCGTCGGAAATCTCTAACAGCCCGGAAGTGGTGCGCCGACTCGGTATCATCTCCATCAACACTGCCATCGAAGCCGACATCTACGGCAACGTGAACTCCACGCACATCGGCGGAACCAAGATGATGAACGGCATCGGCGGAAGCGGTGACTTCACCCGCAATGCCTATATCTCCATCTTCACTTGTCCGTCCGTTGCCAAGGAAGGTAAAATCTCGGCTATCGTGCCGATGGTTTCGCACATAGACCACACGGAACACGATGTCAATATCATCATCACCGAACAAGGTGTGGCCGACCTCCGCGGCAAGAGTCCGAAAGAGCGTGCACAAGCCATCATCGAAAACTGTGTCCATCCGGACTACAAGAACATACTGTGGGATTACCTGAAGCTGACCGACGGCAAATCACAAACTCCCCACGCTCTGCGCGCCGCACTGGCTATGCACGCTGAGCTGGCCAAAAGTGGAGACATGAAGAATGTAGACTGGGCACAGTATAAATAAACCGCTCCCTCAAAGGCGGAGAGAAACCGCCCGAAAGATATGCCGCGTTGCATGTATATTTCCGGTTTGCTGGATCTATATATGCAACGCGTTGCATATATAGATGGAACACGCTGCATCTATAGTTCCAACAACAAGCTATTTCAGTACCTACTACATCCCTGTATCAATTCCTGGCAAAACCTCCTTCTTACCGGTAAACTCACTATCTTTTGCTTCAGTTTCCTTTTCAGTTTCTTCAATCGATCTCTCACCGAGCCAACGCTTATCGTTCGCATTGAGTGAAAAACTGCAATAATTTGTCCAGAGAAATACTTGCCTCCATTTGATCCCTCCTATTCATTGAAAACGGGCTGCCTGGAATCACTTCCCGGACAGCCCTTCCTTCACATTTAAAGTGAAGATGCAGAGAGAGTAGTATGATGACACTCTATTCCTGACCTCCCCCTAACGCCTTGTAGAGGTTAATCAGGCTTTGTATTTCAGAAAATCGATTTGCCGTCTGTGCCAGTTGTGCGTTGAGCAATGTCTGCCGGGCGGTAAGCACCTCCAGATAGGTGGTGTTGCCATGCTCCATCAGCAGGGAAGTGCTGCGGGCAGCTGTCTGCAAGGAAGCTACCTGCTTGTCCAGCAGTTCGCTTTTGGATAGGCTTGTCTGCCAAGCAGTCAAGGCATCGTTCACCTCGCTGCCTGCATTCAGCAATGTCTGCTGGAAGGCAAGGGAAGCCTCCTCCTGCTGGGCACGGGCTATGCGGTACTGTGCAATGACCTGCCCGCGGGCAAAGAGCGGCTGCGTCAGCGAACCCACTGCCGAAGCCAGGAACTTGCCGGGATTCACAATCATTGAACCGGCGGAATTGGTCCAGCCCGCACTCCCACCCAGCGTAATGGAGGGATAGAAGGCGGAACGCGCCGCATTGGTACCGTAGAACGCCGCTTCCAGTGTCCGCTCGGCTGAGCGGACATCAGGACGGCAGGAAAGCAGCCGGACAGGAATCCCTATGGAAAAGTCCGCGGGGAACTGCTGCTCTGCCAGTACACCACGCTCGTAATGACGGGGCGTCTCTGCCAGCAACAGCGCAAGGCTGTTCTCCACCTGGTTTATCTGTTCTTCCAAATCAAGCACGGAAGTCTGCACCTGATAGTATGTGGCCTCCATCTGCGACACGCCAGACTCATTAGCCATGCCCGCATTCATCAGGGCACGGGTGGAAGCAACGGTTTCCCGCCACGTCTCTTCGGTCTGCCTGGAGATGGCAAGCTGCTCGTCCAACATCAGTAAGGTATAGTAAGTATTGGCTATCCCGGCAATGAGTTGGGTGCGCACGGCCTGACGGTAGTCCCGGCTCTGCGCATAGAGTGCCTTCGACTGTTTCTTGGCATTACGCATACGACCGAAAATATCCAGTTCCCAACTGGCAGTGACGGGCAACGAATAGGTCTGCGTAGCCTTGTGAGTGTCAAAGCTGCTCACCGTGCCCTGCGGTGCAAGGGCAAAGGAGGGCAGAAAAGCAAGCTTTGCGGACAGCAAGGTGGCTTCGGCTTCCTCCATACGGAGTTGTGCCAACTGGTAGTCGGTATTGTTCTGTAGCCCTTGCCCGATGAGTGCCTGCAGATGCGGGTCGGTGAAAAGCTCGTGCCAGTCCATGCCGCCCAGGCCAAGGTCCAGGCTGTCTTCGGGAGCCACCGGAGAACCGTCGGTGCTCTCCGTAAAAGTGGCTATTTCTTCCCCGTAGAGGCCGTCGGGGACCTCGGTAGCGGGTTTGTATTTGGTGTACACGCCGCAACTGCTGAACAGCAAACCGGCGGCGGACAATAGGATGATATGTTTCTTCATTGTTCCAATCTGTTTTTATTTTATTTTCCTCAATCTTTCGCCCGTTCTGCCTCACTCTTCTGCTTTTCAAGCAATACCTGCATATCGGCTTCTTCCTCCATTGGCGGACGAACCTTCTCCTGCAAGTACTCAAAGATGATATAGAATACGGGAACCACAAATAGCAATGCCAATGTTCCTACAAGCATACCGCCTACTACACCCGTACCCAGCGAAGAGTTGCCGTTGGCACCCGCACCTCTCGAGAACATCAACGGAAGCATACCGAATATCATCGTCAGCACCGTCATCAGGATAGGACGCAGGCGGACCTGGGCGGCCGAGTAGGCCGATTCCACAATGCCCATTCCCTTGCGGCGCCGCTCGATGGCATACTCCGTAATCAGAATAGCTGTCTTGGCAAGCAGACCAATCAACATAATTACACCCGTCTGCAAATAGATGTTGTTCTCCAAGCCAAGGACTTTGGCAAAGAGGAACGAACCCATCAGCCCGAACGGTACGGAGAAGATGACCGCAAACGGTATCAGGAAACTCTCATAAAGACATGCCAGGATGAGATAGATAAGGAAGATACAGATGGCATAAATAAAGACAGTCTGCGCACCACCAGTATTGGCTTCCTCACGTGCCATACCTCCGTACTCGTAACCGTAGCCCAGCGGCAATGTCTGTTCTGCCACTTCCGCAATCACTTTCTGCACTTCACCGGACGAATATCCTTCCGCCGGATTCACGTTGGCAGAGATGGCGCTATACAGATTGAAGCGGTTGGCCGTCTCCGGACCAAGCACCCGATTCAATGTCACAAACTGGCTGACCGGAGCCATCTCCGTACCGTTGCGCACAAACATATTACCCAGTGCCTGTTCGTCCAGACGATATTCGGGCGATGCCTGCATCATGACGCGGTATACCTTACCGAACTGGTTGTAATTGGAGATATAAGCTCCACCGCAATAACTGCCCAACGCGTCGAGCACCACACTCGGCGAAATGCCCGCACGCTTACACTTGGCCGCATCTACATCTACCGATACCTGCGGGAAGTTCATAGCATAAGAGGTATACGCCATAGCCACCTCAGGACGCTGGTTCAGCGCACCCAGGAACTGTATCACTGCCTCGTAGAACGTTGCCATGTCACCGCCCGTTCTGTCCTGGAGGTTCAGCTCTAAGGAGTTACCCATACCGTAGCCCGGAATCATACCCGGCTGGAAGCTGAATATCTGCGCCTCCTTCACACCGTAGAACTGGGCATTGAGGCGTGCCACCACAGCATCGGACGTGTGTTCGCTCCCCTTTCGCTCACCCCAGTCCTTCAGACGGATGATGATGGTGCCGTAGGAAGTTCCCTGACCGGACATCAGCCCGTAGCCTGCCACCTTGGCATAGTGCTCTATCTCTGGTGTGCTCTTCAGAATATCCTCCAACTTGTTCATCACCTTCGTAGTTTCTTCCAGCGTGCTTCCCGGTGAGGTGCTGACGTTCACCATGATGACACCCTGGTCCTCCTGCGGCACAAGCCCTGTCTTGGTGGTGCTCATCAAGTAAACCAGCAATACGACGGTAGCCGCCAATGAAGTCCACACCATCCAGCGGCGGTGGATAAAGAACATCACACCTTTCTTATATTTTCCCAGCACGGCGTTGAACGAAGCATTGTATGCCGCGCGCACCCGTCCGTTGATGCTCTTCGCACTCTTCGTGCCGTCCGACGGACGCATCATGATGGCGCACAAGGCGGGGCAAAGCGTCAATGCCGAAATCATGGAGATGCCCACTGCCGTTGCCATCGTAATGCCGAACTGCGTATAGAACACACCCGAAGTACCACCCATAAACGTCACGGGGATAAATACCGCCATGAACACGCAGGTACAAGAGATGATGGCCATCGTCACATCGCCCATCGCATCCTTCGTGGCAAGGTAAGGGGACTTGTATCCGGCATCAAACTTGGACTGCACTGCCTCCACCACCACGATGGCATCGTCCACCACCGTACCGATGGCAAGCACCAACGCAAACAGCGTCAGGATATTGAGACTGAACCCCGCAGCCACCAGGCAGGCAAACGTGCCGACCAGCGACACGATAATGGAAATGGAGGGTATAAGCGTACTCTTGAAGTCCTGCAGGAAGAAATACACCACCAGAATTACCAGTATAATGGCAATGACCAGTGTCTCCACCACATTGTGTATGGAAGCGAAGAGGAAGTCGTTGGAACTCATCATCGTCACAAATTCCGTCCCTTCGGGCAGGCTCTTCCTCATCTCGTCTATCTGTGCGGTAATCTGCTTGTTGACGGCGGTTGCGTTGGAGCCTGCCGTCTGGAACATCATGAAAAGTACCGCCGGCTTGCTGTCCATCTCACTGCGGAAACTATAGGTCAGCGTACCCAGCTCCACATCCGCCACGTCTTTCAGACGGAGCACGGAACCGTCACTCTGCGAGCGTACCACCGTGTTCTGGAATTCCTCCACACTCTTCAGGCGTCCGCGATACTTCATCGTAAACTGGAACACGTTCTTTGAATTCTCGCCCAGCGAACCGGTAGGCGCTTCGATGTTCTGCTCGCCCAATACGGCGGTCACATCCGAAGGGACCAGTCCATACTGCGCCATCCGTTCCGGTTTCAGCCAGATGCGCATACTGTAGGTATCACCCAGCTCCATTACGTCACCCACACCTTCGATACGTTTGATTTGCGGAATCACGTTGATGTCGAGGTAATTGGCAAGGAACGTCTGGTCGTAGCGCCCGTCGGTGCTCACCAAAGCGCCGATTTGCAGGAAGCTGGTCTGCCGCTTCTGGGTAGTCACACCGATTTTCGTCACTTCGGCGGGCAGCAGTCCCTGCGCCTTGGATACGCGGTTCTGTACGTTCACCGCAGCCATGTCGGGGTCCGTGCCCTGCTTGAAATAGACTTGTATGGTGGCAGAACCGGCATTGGTGGCGGTAGAACTGATGTACATCATGTTCTCCACACCGTTGATGCTCTCTTCCAACGGCATGATGACACTGTTCAATACGGCTTCGGCATCGGCACCGGTGTAGTTGGCGCTGACGTACACCGTGGGAGGTGCAATATCAGGATACTGTTCCACCGGCAGCGTAAAGAGCGAGATAAGCCCTATCACCAGAATCAGTACGGAGATGGAGATAGCCATCACCGGCCGTTTTATAAATATATTTCCTTTCATCTTAATGGGTCATTGATAGTTGATAAAATAGCAATCATCATTTCACTTGCGTTCCTTCGCGCAGCAGTCCGGCACCTGTGGAAACAATCTCGTCACCCACTTTCAGTCCGTCCAGCACCACGTATTCGCGTCCGTCATTTATTCCTGCCACGGTAATCAGGGTAGAGACGGCCTTGCCATCCACTACCTTGTATACCAATGTCTTGTCCTGCAACTGTACGGTGGCTTCTTGCGGAATCACAATGCAGTTCTTATACGTGGCAGGCACCACCACCGTGCCCGATGCCCCGCTATGGAGCAGGCGCGATTCGTTGGGGAAGACCACGCGTGCCACTACCGTACCCGTCTGGCGGTCGATGACACCACTGATGGACTCGATGGTACCTTTCTTGTCGTAGACGGAATTGTCGTTCAGACGCAGCTCTGCCGCCGGCATGTTCTTCAGCGCCTCGTCCATGCTGCCGTACTGGCGTGTCAGGGCGAGCAACTGGTTCTCGGTCATGGAAAAGTAAACGTACATGTCGCTGTTGTCACTGACCGTTGTCAGCGGTTGCGGCAAGCTGGGGCTGACCAATGCCCCTGCACGGTAGGGCAATGCCCCCACCACCCCGTCGCTGGGACTCTTCACTTCCGTATAGGAGAGGTTGTTGCGTGCGCTTATCTCCTGGGCCTCGGCCTGCGAGAGTTGCGCCTTGGCGGTAAGGTAGCTGTTTTCGGCAGTCTTCAGGCTGAATTCCGAAACCACTTTCTGCGCATACAATTCCTTGTTGCTGTTATAAGTCAGTTCGGCAGTAGCCAGTGCGGCACGTGCCGCTTCCACATTGGCAACGGCCGTTTTGAGTGCAGCCTTGTAGGGAACCTGGTCGATGATGAAAAGCAGTTGTCCCCGGCGCACCTTCTGCCCCTCGGTCACACACAACTTCTCGATGGTACCCGACACTTGCGGATAAATATCTATGTCCTGCCGTCCGCGTATCGTTGCTGAGTACGAAGTGGAAAGCTCTTTGTCCGTCGCCTCCACTTTCATGGTAGCATAAGAAGGTTTCATTCCGGAAGCATCCGATGCCTGCTTGCAAGATGCCAAACACATTGTACAACCGACAATCCCTATCAGCCGTATCCATTTCCTGTTTAATGTAATCATACTCTTTCTCATTGTATTTTTGTTAAAACTGGTGGCAAAAGTAGGAGAAAGGAACAACGCCATAATGACCAATTACACTCCAAAGATGTTCCTTTTTCGACATTCATCTTTTTTAAGGCTAATGAATTGTCTATAAATGACATATAGAACAAGAAAGCCGCATAATGGAACATCCCATATTTCCCATTATTCACCAACTTTGCAAAACGAAAAAGGAAGAATATGGAGAAAGGGAACATAAAAATCGTAGAAATCGCGGACTTTAAAAACAGCGAACATGTCCTTGACTATGTAGACAATGACTTTGTCATAATCAACAGTCTGGAGGGAAGCCCCTACAATGAAGATACAATAAGATTGGGATGCTTCCTTATCGCTATCTGTCTAGAAGGCTGCATCCAGTTGGACGTCAACTACAAAACCTACCAACTGGAAGCAGGCGACTTACTGCTCGGCCTTCCCAATACCATTATCAGCCACGCGATGGTAAGCCCGAAGCACAAGATAAGGCTTGCCGCATTCTCCACACAGTTCCTACAACGCGTGGTCAAGATGGAGAAGGATACATGGAATACCGTTATGCATATCCACAACAATCCCATAAAGTCTGTCGGGGAGGAAGGGGACAAGGAAATCTTCAAATTCTACCGAGAACTGCTTATGGCAAAGATAAACGACGAGCCTCATCACTATCACAGGGAAGTGATGCAATACTTGTTTTCTGCCATTTTCTGTGAGATGTTGGGACACCTCAACAAAGAAGTGAACCCTTCAGAAATGACAGTCGATACAAAAGAAAGCATCAAACAGTCCGACTATATCCTGCGTAAGTTTATAGAGATGTTGTCCAAAGACAACGGCATACACCGTTCTGTAGGATATTATGCCGATGCACTCTGCTATAGCCCCAAACACTTTTCGAAGGTCATCAAGCAGGCATGCGGACGTACACCGCTGGACTTGATAAACGAGAATGCCATTGAACACATCAAGTACCGGCTGAAGCATTCGGACAAGTCCATCAAGGAGATTGCAGAAGAATTTAATTTCCCCAACCAGTCTTTCTTCGGGAAGTATGTGAAGTCTTATCTGGGTATGTCTCCGGCACGCTACCGCAATACGAAAGAGGAATGATTTCCCCTACTCTTGGGGCTCACTCCGTAAAGGTCTGCATTAGGAAGCTAAACCTTAACTTTACGACGCTAAAGGTCAACTTTACGATGGCTAAACCTCAACGTATCACTTCATCACACACCGCATCCTGGAAAGCGCGTGCTTCCCTGCCCGACAGTGCATTCTGGTTCATGATGGCAAAGGCTATCTCGTGTCCGTTGCGGGCTTTAAGGTAGCCGGCCAGGCAGTTGATGGCGGTAAAGGAACCCGTCTTGGCATGTACATTTCTGTGGGAAAGGGTGCCTTTCTTCATGCGGAACTCCAGTGTACCGTCCACGCCGCCAATGGGCAAAGCCTTATACAGTTTCTGGAAAACATCCGTACGCGAGTAGGCATATCGCAGGAAAGAAACCAAGAGTTCCGGTGAAATGTAGTTGTAATTGGAAAGGCCGCAACCATCTGCCAGATTATACCTATCGGGGTTATATCCCATCTCTTTTATCAGCATGCGGATGGCGGAAAGCCCGTCCTCGGCAGAGACACGCTTCTTTCCGCTGCTCTGCACACCCAACCGGCAGAGCATGGCTTCGGCATTGAGATTATCGCTCTCCTTCATTATCTGTTTCACCACATCCTGCACGGAAGTTTCATAGGAAGCCATCCGCACGGAAAGGCTGTCTTGCCGGAACTCACCGAAAAGGTAAGAGACTTCCGCTTCTGCCGCCGGAATGCACCGGATGCCTCGTGCCTGCAACCGTTCCATAAAGGTATGCATGAAGAAGTCCTGCGAAGAAAAGATATTGACCGTACCTGCACGGCGGGCATCGACGTTGCCCGTCACGGTGATGTTGTTCCCGTTCACCAGCCAGTCGCGCGACACACGGAAACGTCCGGCAGAAGGGGTACGGCTTCGGGTCTTGTTCGTCAGTGTATAATAGGAAGAGGCGGGAGTGCATTCAAGGCGTGCGCTGTCGCCCCGTTCGCCGGGTGTAGCGGTAACCTTTACCACTCCTTTATTCAGCATCAGCGGTGAGAGGTAGGGCTGGAAAGAATAAGGGGTGTCATCCCACAACCAACCGCTGCCCCAGTACAAGGAGTCTTTCATGGAGACATCTCCATACACCTTGCCTTTGATGACGGAGAAGGGGAAACGGGCCACGGCAGCCACCAGGGAATCCAACGCCTCTTCATCAAACTCCGGGTCGTAACCGCCTATCACGTACATATCTCCCTGCAAGGTATCGCGCTCAATGGTTCCCTGATACCACACTTCCGTACGGAACGGCTCGTCGGCTTCGGGACGAGAAAGGGCGGTAATGGTAGTCAGCAGCTTCATGGTAGAAGCGGGACGGGAAAGCTTATCCGCCTGATAGCCGTACAAGGGCTTTCCGGCAGTCAGGTCATAGACCGAAATGGCCACATTAGAGCCTGCGGGAAGTTTGTGTTCTATCAACGCATCAATCCGCGCAGAGAGCGGCTTCACCGGAGTTACCGTCTCTTGGGGCCATAATGGGAGCAGGCAGACGGATAAAATTAACAGCAACAATATCCTTTTCATAAATATATTTATCTTTAAAGGCAAAAGTACGACAATCTTACAAATGAACAACAACGAGGTAGTCTTTTCATAAATTATATCCAGCCATCCATCTTAATATTCCTTTAAAAATACTACTTTTGCATAGATTGCATAGGCAAAATCTCCCAGTTACTATCACTCTAAAATTGATGTACCATGAAACTACAACTTACAATTGCCAGCTTTACAATATGCCTCCTTTTCTCCCCCATGCTTCGGGCACAAGAATCTCCGCGCATTGTCAGTTATGACTTAACCGTACAGATTGATGTACCGAACCGACAAGTCGAAGTTGGCGGTTCGTTTGAAGTCGATTTCCATGACAGTGACTCAATCTCGTTGGTACTATGGCGCCATGCCCGTATCGACACACTACGCCACAGCAGCCGGGAGATAACCTACCGTTTCGATACGCTTGCCCCAGCACCTGCCCAATTCATTCCCGACGGACGGACCTTGACCCTCTACCGGCCGGCAGGAGCCGATGACCGCTGCCGCATAAATACCCGTTACACACTCTACATGCAGGAAGTGCAGGGCCCTGCAAAATCATTCAATGACCATTGGATTGAACTTGGTTACTATACGGGATGGTATCCTGTCTGCAACGGTAACCGGGCAGATTATTCGCACTTACGAATCGGCATCACTGACGGTTATACGGTGAGCGGCTCAGGTATTATTTCCCATACAGAAGAAGGGATGTGGGAAATGGAGCAACCTTGGGAGAATTTCGACAATGTTATCCTGGCTTCACCCATGCTGAAAAGCCGCCGCATCAATGATAACGGAACTACCATTGAACTTATCTATACAGACTTCCCGGATGCCGGTGCAGACTCGGCACTTCAATGTTGCCACAATGCCTTGAAATTCTTCCGACGCCTTTATAAAATTGCGGGAGATGAGGATATTTACATGAAATTCCTGCTTTCAGCTTCCGGCACCTCAGGAGGGTACAGCCGTAAAAATTTCATTATGCTCAGTTCCCGAACATTCAATGAATATGTACTCAAGAACACCGCCCACGAAATCGGCCACTTCTGGTGGAACAAGGCTCCGGTGGAATCTTGGCACGACTGGCTGAACGAATCTTTTGCCGAATTCAGTGCTTTGCAATACATACGCCACGCCCGCGGCGAAAAAGCCTATGCCGCTTACATCGACGCCTACCGTAAGGAAACACGCCATATCCGTCCTATCTGGGGTATTGACCGCAACGACCGCGAAGCGCATCTTGCCCTCTATAGGAAAGGGTCAGTACTACTCGCCGACCTACTTGTCCGGGTGAGTGAAGAACCTTTCTTCAACTTTCTGGCAGGTGTCATCCAAGCCCATATAACAGACACATCGGCTTTCCTGGATTTTGCGGAAAGCCGATTGGGACGTAAAAACCGGGACTGGATTGAAAAGCGGTTAAAAGAATAAACACCTGATTATTCTTCAATTGTTCCTTTCGCCACCGGCTTCTCAAAATGAATGCCGCACTTCCTGCATACATACTCCCAATGCTCAGTGCCCGGAGGTGCGGCCGACAATGCCGCAATAACAGCAGCCACCACAGCACGCACCCGATGGCTCTTCTTCAGCACAAACTTAATCTCATCCGAACCGCAATGGGGGCAGTACCTCAACTGTTCCGGAATCATCTGGTTCCGTTCAAGCAGACGGAGGGCATTGTCATATTCGTCCTCATAGACAAATATATCCACTCCCGTGACATCACGGACATATCCGCGCATCACGGAAGACATGTTTTCATTATGCAAAACAGACGCAATGCCCTCATTCTTCAAGGCACCCTGAATAACATGTGCCTGGAAGGCATCGTCGCAGGTGATTAGCTTTACGGTTTTCATCTTTTATGTTTATATGAAACAATAGTCATGGGTTCTACAATGCCTCCTTGAATATCTCTCCCACCGTGGGGTGCGGAAAGACAATCTTCTTCCATTCATCGGCAGCAAGTTTCAGCTCGATGGCCATGCCTGCCAGCGTGATGATTTCCGAAGCGGGATTACCCAAGACATGTGCCCCCAATACGGTATCGTCACTGCCCAACAGTAACTTGCAGACGCCATTCACTCCTTCATTCTCTGCTACAAAGCGACCACTGTACGCCATCGGCAGCTTCACGACACGGTAGGCAACGCCTTTCTTCTGAAGGGATTCTTCTGTCTCGCCCACACCGGCTATTTCGGGATTGGTATACACCACGCCGGGGATGGCACGATAACTCATAGTGTCCTTCCGGCCAATGATGGAATGTATGGCTACTTCCGCCTCGCGGACGGCTGTATGCGCCAGCAAGGAATATCCCGTCAAGTCGCCGCAAGCATATACTCCGGGAACTGAAGTCTGCATCTGTCCGTTGACAAAGACATTTCCGCGCTCCGTTCTTTCCAAGCCCAGATTCTCCAATCCGAAGCCTTTCATTACCGGACGGCGCCCGACACTCATCAGAAGCCGTTCGGCAACGACGGAACCGGGACCGTCGGCTGTTTCATAATTCACCTGGATAAGGGAAGAAGCTTCGGCAGTATCCGGCATGACAGACACTACTTTTGCACTCAGCATGAACTTGATTCCCCGCTTGGCGTACTCTGCACGGAGCATACCCGCCAGCTCTCGGTCCATACCGCCTCCCAGTATCTCGTCCAGCATCTCGACGACAGTTACCTGCACTCCCAGGCTGTTGAAGAAAGAAGCGAACTCCATACCGATGACACCGCCGCCGATGATGGCAAGCGAAGCGGGCAGTTCCTTGTTATCCAGCGCATCACGATGAGTCCAATAGGACACTTTGTCTATGCCGGGAATGGCAGGGACAAAGGTTTCGGAACCGGTGCAGAGCAGCAGGTTCTCGCATTCGTAGGTTTCTCCGCCGCACTCCACATGATTCTTGTCCGTCACTGTGGCCTCTCCACTGACAATCGTCACACCATGGGCAGTCAGCTTTCCTTTGACTCCCAATACCAGCTTGCGCACTACCTTCTGCTTGCGAGCAATAATCTTGGGCAAATCAAACGATACTTCGGGCACACTGACCGCATACTTCGAAGCATGGCGGGCTCCGTCATAGGTCTTGGCCGAATACAACAAGGTCTTGGTAGGGATACACCCTTCATTCAGGCACACTCCACCGAGACTCTGCTTCTCAAATAGTACGACACTCAATCCTGCTTTTCCGGCAGCTTCGGCAGCAGTATATCCCGCAGGACCTCCACCGATAATGGCAACTTGGTATTTCATGGAATCAATGATTAATGGTTAGTGATTAGTGGTTAATTTGTGCGCAAGTTAATAAAACCCGTATTATCCGGCAAAAAAGAGTACTTCTTTCTTTCGGAGAATACACCGTAAAGAGGAAATAATTATCTTTGTCGTGCAGCATTTACAAAGAATGCCACGTCCAATGGACATAAATCAAATAATAACCAACATGAAAACGACTGACTTATTCCAACCCATCCTTCTGTTCGCTCTTTTTCTTTGCGGCTTGACGGCTTGCAATGATAGCGATGAAATCCGCCTCTCGCCCTTTCAGGAAACTACCGTGAAGGGCGAAGCCTCTACCCTGCAGATAGACCTAACACGCGGCGACTGGCGCATAACCTCCATCACCACCCCATGGGGAGACCTCATGATGGATGGCAACAAGCTCCCACAACTGGAAGGTACGGGAAGCCTGCATTATAAATGGTGGGACTTGGAACGGGACACCGACAGCCATCTCATCCTGCACTTTAAAGACAACTTTGACTTAGGTGAATCCCGTAGCCTCATCATCAACCTTGAGATGAAAACGGGACTCTACAAGGAACAAATCATCATACACCAAGAACCGTGCACTAACTTCTATCAGATAGAGTCCATCGAATACAGCGTGGAAGAAGGTGACGGAGTGAAAGAAGCCGGAACAGGACCTGATAAGAGTACCTATAAAAATGAAAATCTGGGAAACACAACCGACAAGCATGACTACTATCCATTCATCAATAAATGGACAGAATACGCATTCATACCCGATGGGCACTCTGACGAAACCTTCAAAAGCATAGACCCGGAGAAACGTAGCATCTATCTGCCCAACCACATAGAAGACGGAAAAATAATCATGGGACAACAACTGTTATTCTTCATCAACCAAGGCAAGTATTACAAAGAAGACGAACTGAGATATAAACATTTTGAAGTAGACATAGTAGGTATGAAATGGAACATATACACTTCAACCATCTACTACAAACGGCTTCAAGTGACATTCACCGCCACTCTTTCACGTCCCGGTAGCGATACAAAGAAGGTACTCAAGGGTAAATTCATGCAGAGATACCCTTATGACTGCTCGGAAATACATCACGAAGTAAAGGATTCTTTAGAAGATTAGAGTCCGGTGTCTGTCAGACAAGACTCCACCTCCTCCCTGCTCAATGCCGGAGCTTGCCCATCGGCAAGCTTACGGCATACCAGCCGACCGGCCGCCAGCGCTTCCACCTTTGTTGCAAATGGCAGGCGACCGCTCAAAGCAGGTATAAAAGGTTGATATATCAGGGTATCGGCTCCATGCAGCACCACGTAGCCGTAACCGCCTTCCACCTCCATCACCCGGCATTTCAACTCATTGCCACCGCCGGCAGTATGACCCGAACAGCAAGAAAGGCATACCGCCATCACAGCCGGTACACCTATCTTTATCATAATAAACATCAGCTTCATAAGTTCCGTTCAGTTATGGGGCGAATCAGACTTCCTCTTCCTCATCGGGTAGAAGTTCGTACACATCATCAAAGTAGCTGGTACCACTTGTTCCCGTCAGCACAAAACCACGTTCGCCGGTAGAGAAACCAACGGCAGCCCTGCGCGAAGAAGCACCGGAAGGATAATTATGTACATCTGTAATGGGGGTAAAGTCGTCATCGGAATCGCCGTACCATAAGTCCTTGTCAGGGTCGTACAGCCAGTAGTCGCTGCTCAAGGAAGTGCTGTTACGTATTCCCGTAGCCACAAATCCCCTTCCACCGATGACGAAGGATACGGCTTCGGACCGTGTGATGGCGTAGTCATCGTCATAGTCATTGTCGGAGTCCGTATCGGCAATGTCACGCAACTGGGTCCAGTTGCTTCCGTCGAACTTCCAGAAATCCACCAGATCGGTACTGTTGTTTCGCCCGCAACAGATGTAGGCCACCTCATCGATGACGAATGCCGTACCGAAGTAGCGCTTCTCGCCTCCATACCCGCTCACCGCTTCCCATTGCGAACCTTCGGCTTCATTGGGATTGAAACGGTAAAAGTCCATCTTGTAGGCACTCTCGCTGCCGGTAGCGTCGCTGTTGCAGCCCGTACCGACATAGCCATATCCGCCTATACTGAAAGCCAGGGCACCGTCGCGCACCCCGCCTTTGAAGTCGTCTTTCCGTGTCCAGGCATCCGTGGCAGGGTCATACTCCCAGGTATCTGCCACACAGTAGGACGAGGAGCCGTCCTTCACGGAACCGGTCGTAATGTATCCCTTGCCATTCACGGCAAAGCCCACGGCAGCCTTGCGCCCGGCAACGGGCATGTCGGCACACTGCGTCCAGCTGTTCCGGCTCATGTCATACTCCCAAAGGTCGTTCAGGTAATCCTTGTTCGCTCCGTAGAAGCCACCACACAAATACCCATAATTGCCGATGGTGAAGCCGGAGGCATAAGCGCGGTACACACCGTTATAGCTGGCTTTCTTCATCCACTGCCCCTGAGTGTATTCATCCTCGTCCGTACAACTGCCGGCAATGCACACGATGGCCAGCAATATTATTCCTACCAATAGTCTGTTCATTGTTTATTGTTTTAAAGATTAATTTTTCATACCCCTCGTTCCCCTGAAGAGGAAGGAGAATAGTTTTAGTATCGGGATGCCGAAACTATTCCCCTCCTCTTTCAGAAGGGCGGAAGTTCTGCCCGCAAAAGTAAACCGCCGCAACCACACCGGCAAAAATAACCGACGAACAGTCCGAAATTCCCGTTAAACGCCTTTACCGATAAAAACCGTCCGAACGCCGATTTTTGTAGAAAGATATAAAAGTTTTGCCTTTCCTTTGCCGCCAACTAAAAGAACAGAAATGAAGAAATCATTGTACAGCTTATTCGCAGTCCTCGCTATCTTCTGCGCCTGCCAGGACGAAAACTCGCAGCTTGGAAAGAGCCTCGTGGAAAGCTCCTTCTATAATGTATACGCAGACACCTGCTCGGTAGACATCAGCACCATCCTGCTAGACTCCATAGAGACCCGGGGCGACAGCATCTGCCAGCTAGGACATTACCGGAGCAGCGCCTGGGGAGAAGTATCCGCCACCTACTATGCCGAATACTCCACGTCCGACTTCACCCCCAACACAGACTATACCTATACCCTCGACTCCCTCGTACTGCGAATGATACCTTCGGGCCATTTCTGGGGAGATACCCTGACGCAACAGCGCATCTCCATCTACCGGCTGAAAAAACCTATCGTGCTGGACAACGACGAGGACCTTTACAACAGCACCGTACTCCCGACGGAAGATGCCCCGCTCTTCAGCTTTACCTTCACCCCCTGCCCGGGGCGGAAGAAGGAAGTAAGCGTCCGCCTGCCCGACTCATGGGGACAACAACTGCTGAATGACCTCGTGGCCCAGGACGACTACTTCGATACCCAAGACAAGTTCAAGAAGAAATTCCCCGGACTGGTCTTTGTTCCCGAAAACGACGGGCAGTGTATCACCGGATTCATGGTGAACGACTCTGCCATGAGCATCAACCTCCACTATCAGGAAGTCTCCAACCAGCGGACCGGACAAGTGCTGACTTTCAACGTAAACACCGACTATGCCTATACCGGTATCCGGCACGACCCCACCGGCACCCACCTTGCTTCCCTGAAAAGCGGAATAGAGAACCTCGTCCACTCCAGCGACATGGGTTGCCTGGCCTATATGCAGGGATTGACGGGTTACTACAACCAACTGGAATTCCCCTACCTCAACAGCCTCGGAAGTGCCGGACAGATAGTCTCCATAGAGAGCGCCACACTCTACCTCTATCCTCTGGCCCGGAGCTACAACGAAGTGAGCCAGCTTCCCAATGACATCCGCCTTTATATCACGGACGAGAACAATGTGCTGGAGGACTACGTATACGGCAGTGACGGCGTAACCGTACAGACCGGCGACCTGACCATCGACGAGATGTACGGGAAAGAGACCTACTACTCCTTCGACCTCACCGAATTCATCCGCAACAACTACGGCACTTCGGGCATCAAGCGGCAGAAACTGCTGATGAGTCTGACAGACGAAGAAAGCACCACCACCTTCAACCAGGTCATCTTCACCAACGACCCCGAACAAGAGAGACAATGCAGATTAGACGTAAGATTCAAAATATACAACGAGCAATGAAACGCCATTACCGGATTCCCCTTCTGCTGTGCAGTCTGTGTACGGCAAGCCTCACCGCCGTGGCCCAGAACACCACCAACCTGCCCACCTCCATGTACGGAGTGGGCGAACTGAGTGCCGGTGACGGCGGACGTTATGCCGGCATGGGCAACACGGGCATCGCCCTGAACCGTACCGGATTTCTGAACACGCTGAACCCCGCAGCCATCACCCGCATGGACACCGCCTGCTTCACGTTCGATGTGGGTGTATCTGCCTCATATGCCCGCTACTCCTTTCTGAGCGAACACAGCTCCAACTTCACCGGCAACCCCAACCGCATCAGCATGGGCTTCCGTGTCCTGCCGCGCTGGTATGCCCTTGTAGGTGCAGCACCATACAGCAGTGTGGGCTATGTCATCCAGACCGAAGAAGAGATAGAGGGAATGCCCGGCAACTACACCTACTCGCTCTTTGAGGGTACGGGCGGACTATACCGGTGCTACGTCACCAATGCCTTTGCACTGAGCAGGCAACTGTCGGTCGGCATCAACCTGGGGATGATAGCGGGCACAGTGACGCAAAGCGAAACGCAGGAAAGCGCCGTCGTAAAGTACGAATCTTCTAAACAGGCCTTTTATGCGGACTTCGGCATACATTACGAATGGGGTGCGACCGGACAACGGAAGTGGGCGGCAGGGCTGGTATTTGCTCCCTCCCTTCCCATCAGCCACGACAATACACTGACTTACAGCAACTCATCTACCAGCGAGAACCTCGATAAAGGATACCACAGCCGTACACAATATCTGCCCATGCACCTCGGCACCGGCCTCAGCATAACCACCGAACGCTGGGTGCTGACCGCCGACTACAACTACCTGGACTGGAGCCGCAACTCCTCCTCCTACACTTCCATGAAATACGAGAACCAGCACAAAGTGAACCTGGGAGGCAGCTACATTATCAAGCCACGTCTGGCACGTTCCACCGAGCTGATGGGCGGAATAGGTTTCGGCAACTCCTATATCAATCTGAAAGGCGGGAAGATGCAGTATCTGGAAGCCAGCGTAGGGGCGAGCTTCCCCATCCGGTACTCCTATCTCTCGCTGGGCGCCACGTGGCGGAAACAACTGAACTCACGCAGCAATCTGATGCAGGAAAGCCGGTTCAGTCTGAATCTGAACTTGACGTTCGGGGAAAGAATTTCGAGAGCAAAACTAAAGTAATACAAGGTTCCGGTTCACCACAGATTACACGGATTTTACACCGAATGATTATCATTTGTTGGATCTATATATGCAACGCGTTGCATATATAGATGCAGCACGCTGGAACTATAGATCCAACAAACAAAGTATATAGTATCTGAAAACGGGGTATTACAACACTGCCAGCCTGGACACATACCCTTTTACCCTTTCGCGGTAAGCATCGCCAATGGGGACATCCTTCTGCTCGATGAGCAGTGTGCTGCGCCCGATGGCGCTGATGCAGTCCATGCGGACAATAAAAGAACGGTGCACGCGGATAAATTCGTCCGCCGGAAGTTTTTCCTCCATGTACTTCATACTGCATAGGCTCAAGACAGGTTTGGAGGCACCCTTGCAGAAAATCTTGACGTAATCCCCCAAACCCTCTATGTAGTTTATCCGCTCCAGGTCGAGCCGCATGATGCGGTTGTCACACCGCATGTAAATCACCTTCGGAGCCTCTTCCAGACCTTGCCTGTGCTTGGAGTCGGACGTACCTGCATCTTGCAAAGAAAACCAGCGTGCCGCCTTGCTGACAGACTGGAAAAACGTGGAGAAATTGAGCCCGTCCATCAGATAGTCCAACGCATCCAGGCGGAAACACTCGGCAGCATACTTGTCGGTATCTGTAATGAAAATGACACGAGTGGACGAGGACAAGAGCCTGCAAAAATCCATTCCGTTGATTTCACCTTCTTCCACCGGATAGATGCCGACAAAATAAACTTCCACTTTTGTCTCATAATAATCCTTCAGCGCTTCAAGAGGATTGCCGTACTTTCCGTGCAAAGAGAGAAAAGGAACCTTGTCGATATACTCTTCCAACCTTCCGGCAATCTCCGGGTCTGCATGTAAAATGGCACAATTCAAATTCATGTTCGTTTCTTTTTTACATAATGGACGCTGCCATATCCGAAAAACTGCAAACAGAAGAGCTAAAATTAAGCTTTATTTATGATTCAAAGATTACCTGCATTTACAGAAAGACTAAATTATCAGGAAAATAAAGTGCTCACTATGAATAGTTTCAAAAAAATAAACTTATCTTTGTACGTACATCCTCACAAAAAAGTAAAGGCTATGAAACAACAGAAACTATTCCACCTCGTATTGTCCGCCATATTGATTGTCTGCACGACCGGCTGTTATGATAAAGACGAAATTAAAGATGCTGAAAAATATCTGTTCAAAGATATTCAATACTCTTTTGAAGAAGAAGGGGATGGATTCAGTACCTATGATGTAGAACTCCTGCCTTTCATCATGGAAAACAATTTGAACAGCAGTATTACCACCACAAACTCCCCCTTTGAAGACACATGGCAGGAAACCACCTTCCAAAGCAACGACCCCGGAGCATTTGCATGGATGGGGGAAGAAGACATATTCGTCAATGCCCCTTACATGTTTGGAGATGAACTATCGTTAAGCGGGACAACAATAAAATATGGCAGCGAAACAACAAAAGCCAAAGGTCCAAACAGCAGTACTTCCACCATCAGCATACCACCTCACTGTCGGCTCATCATAAAAGGAACACTACACTACAGCAAGCTTGTAGCTACCTATACGCTGACATTCGTAGGTGAATATACAAAAACGGAAAAACAGATAAAGGGAAAGTTCATACAAACAACTCCGGAAAGCTACACAGGAGACATTACCATGAAACCGATAACGGCAGATTAAAACGGAATCACATACGTGGGCACACCATATTGCTCATCCTCTCCGTTCCTCCATCAACCGGATGAATTCCTCCTCTTTGACCGGAAACAATACCTCGCACTTACCCGCTCCATACTTCACCAGTACGTAGCGCATTACTGCAAACCGTCCTATCTGCATGGAAGAGGCACGCTCCACGGAAATGACATCCTTCAGCAGAATCTCCTTGCTGCGCGAGAAGCGGCCGAAATACAATTTCAGCTTCCCGTCCGGAGTCACCGTATAGGTAGTATGAATCAGCTTCTCGATGACAACTATCAGCCAAAGCATGAAAAGCGCCGCAGGCAGCACGTATTTATCCCACAACATATAAATGGCAAGACCACTTATCAGAGCCAGAAACAAAAACTGCCCTACAGCAATACGGGCATGAAAGATTCTATTCATTCTATCGGATTTTTGCCGCTAAGGTAGGTCTTTTTACGAATAAATCCCTACGGAATGAACAAGGAATGTACTTATTTTGTAGTTTTGCAGCGATAAACACTAAATCCTATGGTAAGAAAGTTCGATTTCCTCGTTATCGGCTCCGGGCTTGCCGGTATGAGTTTTGCGCTGAAAGTGGCGCACAAGGGGACAGTAGCCCTTATCTGCAAGGCAGGTCTGGAAGAAGCAAATACCTATTTTGCACAAGGAGGTATCGCTTCCGTCACCAATCTGGCTGTGGACAACTTCGAGAAGCACATCGAGGACACCATGATTGCAGGTGACTGGATAAGCGACCGCGAAGCCGTAGAGAAGGTGGTGCGCAATGCTCCCGAACAAATCAAGGAGCTCATTAAATGGGGAGTGAACTTCGACAAAAAGGAGGACGGAGAGTTTGACCTGCACAAAGAAGGCGGCCACTCCGAATTCCGCATCCTCCACCATAAGGACAATACGGGTGCAGAGATACAGACCAGCCTCATCGAAGCTGTGAAGCAACACCCCAACATCACCGTACTGACCGACCACTATGCTGTGGAAATCATTACCCAGCATCACCAGGGAATCATCGTTACCCGCCATACCCCCGGCATCAAGTGCTACGGTGCCTACGTGCTGAACGAAGCGACGGGCGAGGTGGATACCTTCCTTTCCAAAGTCACCATCATGGCAACGGGCGGTTGCGAAGCCGTTTACCGCCATACCACCAACCCGCTGGTAGCCACGGGAGACGGCATTGCCATGGTCTACCGTGCCAAGGGAGCAGTGAAAGACATGGAATTCATCCAGTTCCATCCCACAGCCCTTTTCCATCCGGGAGACCGCCCCTCGTTCCTCATCACCGAAGCCATGCGTGGTTATGGCGGCGTGCTGCGCACCAAAGACGGAAAAGAATTCATGCAGAAGTACGACCCGCGACTCTCACTGGCCCCGCGTGACATCGTGGCGCGTGCCATCGACAACGAAATGAAACAGCGCGGTGAAGACCATGTGTATCTGGACGTCACACACAAAGACCCCGAAGAAACCAAGAAGCATTTCCCGAACATATACAAGAAATGCCTCAGCATCGGTATAGACATTACAAAGGAATACATACCGGTAGCCCCCGCCGCCCATTATCTCTGCGGTGGTATCAAGGTGGACTTGGACGGACAGAGCAGCATCCGCCGTCTGTACGCCATCGGCGAATGTTCGTGCACTGGACTGCATGGCGGCAACCGTCTGGCAAGCAACTCACTGATTGAAGCCGTGGTTTATGCCGACGCGGCAGCCAAACACGCACTGAGCGTACTGGAACGTTATGACTTCAACGAAGACATCCCCGAATGGAACGACGAAGGTACCATCTCCACCGAAGAACGTGTCCTCATCACACAAAGCATGAAGGAAGTAAACCAGATTATGGAGGCATACGTAGGTATTGTCCGCAGCAATACCCGGTTGACACGTGCCTGGAACCGACTGGACATACTTTACGAGGAGACAGAAGCACTCTTCAAGCGTAGCAAGGCTACCCGGGAGCTGTGCGAACTGCGCAACATGATAAACGTAGGATACCTGATAACCAAGCAAGCCATGGAACGCAAGGAAAGCCGCGGACTGCACTATACGATAGACTATCCGCACGTCGGGAAGTAACTAAAGTAAAACTCGCGCCACTATACTGGCACGGAAAACGAACATGGTCATTTAAACAAAGCGCCCGGATGCTCTGAAGAAAGCATCCGGGCGTTTCCCGTTATCCATACCTGCACAAGCAGGAGACATTATCAATAGTTTGACTTCTTTACTTCGAAGTAAGCCTGCGGATGCAAGCAAGCCGGACATACCTGAGGAGCTTCCTTACCGGTGTAGATGAAACCACAGTTGCGGCACTGCCATACCACTTCACCTTCCTTGGCAAATACGCTGGCGGTCTCTATATTCTGGATAAAAGCGCGATAACGTTCTTCGTGTCCCTTTTCGGCAATGGCGATGTTACGGTACATAAGAGCAATTTCGGGGAAACCTTCTTCGTCTGCAATATCAGCAAACTTAGGATAATCCAATGACCATTCTTCGTGTTCGCCGGCAGCAGCTTCCTGAAGATTTTCCAGGGTAGTGCCGATAACACCTGCAGGATAAGAAGCGGTGATTTCCACCATACCGCCTTCCAGCCACTTGAACATACGTTTAGCGTGTTCCTTTTCCTGGTCAGCCGTTTCTGTGAAAATAGCGGCGATTTGTTCGTAACCTTCTTTCTTGGCTACACTTGCAAAATAAGTGTAACGCATTCTTGCTTGTGATTCACCAGCGAATGAAGTCAGCAGATTCTTCTCAGTCTGAGTTCCTTTAACACTTTTAGCCATAGTCTCTTTTTTTATTAGTTAATATAATTACGTATAAATGTCGTTCGTACTGTTTATAAACAACACAAAATTACGAATTTAGTTTGGAATAATCACACCTCTGCCCCATCGGATTTATTTATCGTCTTATAGAAAGAATCTATCTTCACCGATAACCCGAAGAGGTATTTCAGACATAATTAATAGCACATATCTGATAAGGAAAACAAAATACATCACAGTTGTGTTCACTAATATCCATTATTTTATCTACTTTTGCAGGCAATTTGCAATATATACATTACATTCTGTATAAAAAAACGTATAAAAAAGTAGATTATAATGAAAGCGTTCGGATTCAGACCAAAGCTATACACGGCTTTAAAAAATTACTCTAAAGAACTGTTCATGGCAGACCTGATGGCAGGTATCATTGTAGGTATCGTTGCCCTCCCGCTTGCCATTGCATTCGGTATCGCCTCCGGCGTATCACCGGAGAAAGGTATCATTACGGCTATCATAGCCGGTTTCATCATCTCCCTGATGGGTGGGAGCAAGGTACAGATTGGAGGACCGACCGGTGCGTTCATCGTCATTATCTATGGCATCATCCAGCAATACGGTGAATCGGGGCTTATTGTCGCCACACTGATGGCAGGCGTACTGCTCATCCTGCTGGGAGTGTTCAAGCTGGGAGCTGTCATTAAGTTTATCCCCTATCCCATCATCGTAGGTTTTACAAGCGGTATTGCCGTCACCATCTTCACTACGCAGATTGCCGATATTTTCGGGTTGACGTTCGGAGGAGAGAAAGTTCCGGGAGACTTTGTAGGAAAATGGATGATTTATTTCCGACATTTCGATACCGTAAACTGGTGGAACACGATTGTAAGTATTGTCAGCATCTTCATCATTGCCATTACACCGCGGTTCTCGAAGAAGATTCCGGGGTCACTTATTGCCATCATCGTGGTGACAGTGGCAGTCTGGCTGATGAAAGTATATGGAGGCATTGATTGTATCGATACCATCGGCGACCGTTTCAGCATCCGTGCCGAACTGCCGGATGCCGTGATGCCTGCCCTGGATTGGGAAGCGATAAAGAACTTGTTCCCCGTAGCCATTACAATCGCTGTACTGGGTGCCATCGAATCTTTGCTGTCTGCCACCGTGGCCGATGGTGTGATAGGCGACAAACACGATTCCAACACGGAACTGATAGCACAAGGTATTGCCAACATGGCTACCCCGCTGTTTGGCGGTATCCCTGCCACCGGAGCCATCGCGCGTACCATGGCAAACATCAACAACGGAGGAAAAACTCCCGTAGCAGGCATGGTGCATGCAGTGGTATTGCTGCTTATCCTACTGTTCCTCATGCCGCTGGCACAGTATATCCCAATGGCTTGCCTGGCGGGTGTACTGGTCATAGTATCCTATAACATGAGTGGTTGGCGTACGTTCAAGGCATTATTGAAGAATCCTAAATCGGATGTCACGGTACTGCTGATTACTTTCTTCCTGACCGTCATCTTCGACCTGACTATTGCCATTGAAGTAGGTCTGGTGATTGCCTGCGTGCTGTTTATGCGCCGCGTCATGGAGACTACCGAAATATCCGTCATCAAAGATGAAATAGACCCGAATGCAGAATCGGACATTGCAAGCAATGACGAGCACCTGATAATCCCCGAGGATGTGGAAGTATATGAAATAAACGGTCCTTACTTCTTCGGCATCGCCACCAAATTCGAAGAAATCATGGCGCGGCTGGGCGACCGCCCCAAAGTGCGCATCATCCGCATGCGTAAAGTTCCGTTCATCGATTCTACCGGTATCCACAACTTGACAAGCCTTTGTGAGATGTCCCAAAAGGAAAAAATAACCATTGTGCTCTCCGGTGTCAATGAAAAGGTACATAAGGTACTGGAAAAATCGGGCTTCTATGAGCTGTTGGGCGAAGAAAATATCTGTCCGAACATAAATGTGGCACTGGAAAGGGCCAAAATGATTATCCAACACTAATCCCGGCATGGCACGAAAAAAAAAGAAACAATCGCAAGGCGTCTATTATCTTATATTGTTTATATGTGCGGTCTGCCTTGCCTATGAACCCGTTGCAAAGATACTTTCGGATACCAGGCAAAAGACTTCTACGCCTGCCAAGATAGAACTCACGGCAGGCACACGCCTTGAAATACCGGCAAAGCTGAAGAACGTCCCCGAACAGATTCTCCAGAGGAAAGGCTACACAGTATCCTACAACAAGGATTTAAAGATACCCAACTGGGTAGCCTGGGAACTCACTCCCGAAAAACTGGTGGAGCGTGAAAGCCGTACAGACAAGTTCCTGCCCGACCCCGACCTGCCTGAGCACGAGGCAGTAACCACCGATGACTACAAAGGAGCCGGCATGGACCGCGGACATATGTGTCCTGCCAGTGACAACCGCTGGCACTGGAAAGCCATGCAAGAGAGTTTCTACATGACAAACATTTGCCCGCAGAACCACAATCTGAACCGTGGCGACTGGAAAGAACTGGAAGAGTCATGCCGCCGTTGGGCACAAGAAGAAGGTAAGATATACATTGTATGCGGTCCTATTCTCTATGACCAACGTCACCGCACCATCGGCAAGAAGCACAAGATTACAGTGCCCGAAGCATTCTTCAAGGTCGTTCTGTGTGCAGACAGCAATCCCCCCAAAGCCATCGGCTTCATTTATAAGAATGCATCAGGCAATCATCCGTTGGACAGCTACGTCAATACAGTGGACGAAGTGGAACGGATTACAGGTATCGACTTCTTCCCCGCCCTTCCGGATGAAATAGAAGAGAAGGTGGAAGCCGAATATGACTTGAAACTGTGGTAAAGGAGCTATTCCTTTACCCAGGCATCTACAATCTCGGCTACATAAACCCGGTGCAATCCACCGTGGTCACCGCCATACCAACGCTCGTAGACGGAATGGTCGAGAAAGAGTTCTTCTTTCATATCGGTAATGAAAAGCTTGCGGCACTCCAATCCCAGGCGGTCCTGCTCAAAGAGAATGTTTCCCCGCTCGGTAACGATAGGATTCAGACCAGTTTCCTTTACCTTATCCACTTCCCTACCCGATTTACTGCCACAAAGGTTGTAAATGCTCCGGTTTTCCTTTCCTAAAAAAGAAAGGGTGAAATATTCGTTCTCCTCCATAAACTCATACGTATAGCGCTCGGAACGAATAAAGACAAACACCACCGGCTTGTTCCAAAGCCAGCCAATACCTCCCCAACTGGCAGTCATGGTGTTGAAATGTTCTTTACTGCCTGCCGTAACCAGCATCCACTCTTTGCCTATCACTTCGAAGAAGTTCTCGCTTAAATCTTTAATTGCTATTGATTTCATAAGTATATTATTAATAAGAAACACTTACCGGTATACCCGTTTCCCGTATCCGTTCCGCAATGCGATCCAGTTCCTCGCGGGTGGCCTTCTGCAAATCATGGTCGGGCGTTTCACGGTCGATGGTATAAATCATCACTTGGCGGGGAGCAATCTCCTTGACAGCTTCCAGCCAGGGAAGAACAAATTTATCGGATGTATTATCCATATCTTGTCCTTTATAACTTCCTTTGAGAAACATGGTCTGGATAATGCAGTTCCCTTTGAACGCTTTCATCCCTTCTATAATCTCCCGGATGGAGTAATGTCCGGTAGGACGGTCAAGTACACGGACATACTCTTCATCCACCGTATCCAGTTTAAGGATGTTGTTGTCAATCTTGTTCAAAGCCTCGAATACGGCAGGACGATGAATAAAGGTAGAATTGCTCAGTACGCTCACCTTTGCATTCGGAAAATACTTGTCGCGCAAGGCAAGTGTATCTTCTATGATTTCGGGGAAACGGGGATGTGCCGTCGGTTCTCCATTACCGGCAAAAGTCAGTACATCCGGTGTAGGTCCGTTTTGCTGCATGTCCCGCAGACGGGCTTCAAGGGCCGAACGGACTTTTTCGCGTGTGGGCAGCGGCTGTTTGGGACGATGGTCGGCATTGAAACCACATTCACAGTAAATGCAGTCGAAAGTGCATACTTTGCCGTCTGCCGGCAATAAATTTATTCCCAAAGATACTCCCAGACGGCGAGAATGAACGGGACCGAATATGGGAGATGGATAAATGACAGTCATACTATTTACGATTTGACGATTTACGGTTTGATTAATGCTTAAACAATCTTACCGCTCCAAAGTTAAGTGAAAACTATGGTATCTGGCAATGTTCGGCTTGCAAAAGTTTACCCATAAAAGAAAATATTCCCTTTATAAAGCATACATCTCATGTTAAAAAAGTAAATCATACATTACATTTTATCTATTTTACTTGTTTATATGTAAAGTATACATTACATTTGCAGATAGCATCTAAATGCATAGTATTATGAGAAAGAACTATTTATTTCCAACCACTTTCAGAAAGATAGGTTGGTGTTTATTTGTCCCATTCGCCATCACGTCCTTCATCTGCCTTTTCGACGGCAGCAATGAAGATTGGTTGAAGGTAAACGCGTTGTCAGTAATTCCCTGGGGTATTATCAAGAATTCTTTATTCGACGAGTTGAGTATGATAGGGCTTACGGTTTCACTCTTGTTCATAGCTTTCTCAAAAGAAAAGGACGAAGATGAATGCATTGCCAATATTCGTTCAAACTCTCTTATCTGGGCTACCATAACAGCGTATTCCCTACTGATAGTATGCACTATGCTGATTTATGACATGCAATATCTTAATTTTGTATTTATAGACTTGTTCATGATATTGTTTCTGTTCATCATAAAGTACAACATTGAACTTTATAAATTTAGGAGGAGCAACAATGACTAATACATTAAGGGTAGAAAGAGCCATCAAGCATATGACCCAACAGCAATTGGCTGAAGCCATAGGAGTGAGCCGGCAAACCATCAATGCCATAGAATCGGGAAAGTATGTCCCTTCCACCTTGCTGTCATTGAAAATATCAGAGATATTCGGAAAGACTGTAAATGAAATTTTCATGTTGGAAGAAAGTGACAGATAAAGAGAAGACTCTAAAAAACTGTTTTAATTTTATTTCAGTTTTCTTCTGAGGCAACCTGAAAAATAAAATTAAAACAGTTTCTAAAACTTGATACGCAGTTGCATCTGCAAGTCCGCTTTCCTATTTCCCGGTATCTCATCATTGCCCGAACCAATCGTCTCCCTATCCTGATAAACCGTCTGTCCGAATTTGGCAAGAAACATGAAGTTCTTACTCAAATCATATCGCAGATGAGCGGAGTAACGGAACCCTTTGCCATAGAAGGAAGGGGTATAGAAAGTATATAACAATCCACGCTCGGAGGCGTAAACACGCGAATCGTAATCGTCCGTATGAAACCAGGTTCCCTGCACGGAAACTGACAGAGGGAAGGGGAAAGTGTACGAGCAAAGTTGAGTACACTGATAACCTTGCCGTCTATCAAAGCGATACCCTTCCCCATCCTGCTGACGGAAGTGGTTATAATCTATTGTAGTACGAAAGATATATCTTCCCGGCATATAGGTCAGCCGATAACGGAGTTTATGGTGATAGATAGGTTCGATAACTGCACCGCTTGTACCCGTCACGTCTCTTTCTTTCTGTTTGTACCGATAATTAAAATACATCGAAAGGCTCTTTCGAGGAGTATAAGTAACCTGAAACATGGCATCCACTCCCTTTGAGGGCTTACTTATACGGTATTTCCACCAAGGAAAAGAAAACACATCCAGTGAAGTGAAAAACTTCCACCGGGCGAAAGGTGTGGCCTCTGCTGCCAGATACCATCCGTTCTCATTCTGCGGCATACTGCTTTCGCCAAAGGAACGCCCAAACAAAGTCCAATAATCATATGAATAATACCGGTGAACAAGTAGCAGATGATAATCGGAAGAAAGATTATACTTCAGCCGGTTCAGCAACGCATAGCCTTTACTGCCGGTTGCCGTTTCCCCCACCCAGACAAAACGGCCCAGACGATACCTATAATCCATGCCCACATTATAGAAATCACTTCCATGAAGATTGTACTTTGCATACTTGTTCAACCGAGGCTTGTAAGGATGGTTGAAAAAATAGTAAATCCCCGTCACTCCCACCTTCAGAGAGTTCTTTTCATAGGTCATGTTTCCACCTATCACCTGCAAGGCAAAGGCATTCATTTTATCTGCCTCCTTCTGCGTGCGATGCAATCCCGTCTTGTAAATGGAAGTTATCTCGCCATCCTCCACCACACCGTCCATGGAGCGATGCGAATAGAAAGCCGAAATATCCAAGTAAGGCAATACTCCCACCGTTGCCGCCACTCCCCGGAAATAATTGTACTCATCAGTAGAACTATGCTTACGGATGCCTCCGGTACGATATTCTGTTGTAGACATAGAGAATGTTTTTCCTAAACGAAAATCCGTACTAAGTACCAGTCCCTGCCCGAAGCTCAGACGGTAATTGCCCAATGCCAAAGCCTTCAGCCGCCCCAGATTCTTTATCAGAAAATAGAAAGAATAGTAATCATAGCCTTTTCTGTTGTGCAGGGCAAAGAAGGGTTCTCCGGCATCCTTCTCTCCCGTCACGCCTATTTGGAGATAATCTCCATAATGAAAATTATAGCGCAAAGAATGGTAAAGGGAAGGTCCCAGGTAATTCTTCTCATATCCTTTACGGATATAGAACGGTACATCCAAACGTGCCAATGTTTCGTGTTTCCCGTATTTCAGTATAGATTTTAAAGCAGGATCCCCCCTACCCGCTTTCACTGCCCGCACACAGACAAAGGGCAGCAGTAGGTCGATGGTACGTTTATCCATCTCCTCCACCAGTTGCAATTCATAAATGGTCTGCATCTGTCCGTATATATAGACATAAGCCAGAAGATTCTCTATCTGTATATCCGTAAGAAAAGGAAACTGCTCCAATTGCTGTTTAGTGGCGGCATTGAGGTTGACAGGCTCTTGCAGACGTCGGGACAACTCCTCCAATTCATCTTCCCAACCGTATTCTTCCTCATTCCTGATGGAAAGTTGTTCCAAATTTTCTTCCAAAAGAAGTAAAGGCTGTTCTTTCTGAAGGCCGGATATATTTTGAGCTTCAAGCATAGGAGTCATTGACAGCATACTTACAAAAACTCCTATCTTGAGTAATTCCATTAATAGTAGGTCACTTTCATGTTTTGGGAAGCGAAGTTACCTTAAATAAGTTAATTGAGCAAGGAAAAATCAACATGATGCAACAACATTACACAGAATGGTGTACTTTTGCAACATGAACGCAAGGCTTAACATAGTAATACTCATCATGTTTCTTTCTCTCGGAAGCCTGAAATGTTTTGCACAGCAGCAACCACAGTCTGCTGCGCAAAAGAGTGTCTATCTTACTCCCATGTGCGTTTACGAAGGAGATACCATCCCTTATGTCAAGCTCCCCACTGTCTACATCTTCAAGCCGCTTAAATTCAAGAACAAGCGCGACATGAACAAGTACTACAAACTCATTCGTGACGTAAAGAAGGTACTTCCCATCTCCAAGGAGATTAACCGTGCCATCATTGAAACCTACGAATACATGATGACCCTGCCCACCGAGAAAGCCCGCCAGAAACACATGAAAGCAGTAGAGAAAAGCTTGAAGGAGCAATACACTCCCCGCATGAAGAAACTTACCTTTGCCCAAGGCAAACTGTTGATAAAACTGGTAGACCGACAGACCAACTCCACCGGATATGAACTGGTAAAAGCTTTTATGGGCCCTTTCAAAGCCGGTTTCTACCAGACTTTTGCCGCACTCTTCGGCGCCAGTCTAAAAAAACAATACGACCCTATGGGAGACGATGCATTGACCGAACGGGTGATATTGATGGTAGAAAGCGGACAATTATAAACTGATGTTTATTCCCGCCTTGCGTGCCTGCGAATGTTGAAATTGGCGTTTCACATTATATGTCTTTCCGTCTTTGACGAACTTAGAACCGGTCTGCTTGAACCAGAAGTCCACTTTATTTTCCACACAAATTCTGCGAAGGTCCATCACCCATTCAAAATCACAAGGGCGGGCTTCGTAACCGGATTCTCCCCCTGCAACTATCTGTTCAATCCATTCGCCAACAGCATAAGTACTTAAATCTATCCTTTCCAGCAGCGGTTCACAGATTATTATCTTATGCTTTATAGGAGCCCTCTTATAAATGGGCAAGCGATAATCGGCGCAAGCCTGGTTTTCAACCGTACAACAAATGGTTACATTATCATATCCGTCTCCCCAATCATCGGGCAGACAGTCAGAAAAACGGTCTATACGCTTGGTAATCATCATAAAATGCAGGTCACTGCGGTAACGAATCATCTCCCATGCTTCGGCCCGCCATTTGTCAGCATCTTCCACAAAGAAATCGGAAGTAAAGCAGGTGTAGACAAATGTTCCAGATGGTATCTTGAATTCTCCGTTACGTTTTTTACGCAAAGGCAGGTCAAAGTTTTTTGTCCGCACCACCACCGAACTGTCCACCTCTCGCCGGGCATCACCACGATAAACATAACAATGCTTGCAACCTGCACTCAATTTATGGCAACCATGCCATAAGTTCCACATCATCGACTTCGCAACAATACCGTTCATTCAAACAAAAAACTTATCGTTAACACCATGTTGAAAACTATGTTAGCAACACAAATAATTAGTTATTAAACAATTGATATTAAGCTATATATTCAGTTAATAATAGAATGAACAATTGTTTATTACTACCTATTCGGGTTGTACCTCTCCTGCCATCGGAAGCTCTTTCCAACCTTCACCAAATGCATCATAAGCATCGGTAACCACTACAAAAGCCTTTGGGTCTACTTCCCTTATCTTCTGCTTGATACCTACCACTTCCTTGTAACTCACCACAAGAAACAGCATTTCCTTGTCTACATTGGTATAAAGACCACTACTCTTGATGCAAGTGGCTGTACGGTCCAAATCTTTAAGAATATAGTCGTGCAAAGCGGTAAGGCGCATATCACTGATGACAAACAGTATCTTGTCATTCTTCTCCCCATTTATCACATAGGCCAATACCCTCGAAGTGACAAAAATAGCTATCAGTGAATAGAAAGACAAATGCCACGAAGGTTGTGTAGCATCATCCGGATTTCCGATACCGAAACCGATAACCAATAGGCCGAATCCCACCACAATGCCATCTACCAGCAGTATCGCCTTTGAAAAACGTATATGACAATATTTCTGCAATATCATCGCCACAATATCCGTACCTCCTGTAGTAGCCCGGCTACGCACTACAATACCACAGCCTATACCGATAACCACCGCACCAATCACAGAAGTCAGCATCAAATGGTCGGACATATTCAGACTGCCACCCAACAACTGTGTAGGGTCCAACTGATGGAGCGCTTCTTCAGAAGGATAGGAGAGGAGAGACAGCACATTCATGGCAAGCGGAGTGAATAGTGCCGCCACGATAGTACGTGCTCCCAATTTTGCTCCCAGTACCAGCACGGAAATGATAAGCAAAGGAATATCAAACATATAACCGAAAGTACCTACCTGAATAGAAGGGAACAGATTATGAAGCACAATACTGGCTCCATACACCCCGCCAGGAACAAGATTATAAGGATTGATAAAGTAAACAAAACCTGCTGCCAGAATAGTACAACCTACAAAAATGCCTATCCATGAAGATATTATCTTTTTCATATCGATATGATTTATATATATTCAGCAAATATACAAAAAATAAGAAAAGACACCAACTGTACAGCAAGTTTTCCACATACAACCGATATGTGTTGAATACATGGTTAACAAAAAGGATAAATTAGGAGATAAAACATTAATTTACAATGAATAAAGTGGTTGATTATAAAAATAAACCACTGTTCATAAAATCTCTCATCATACCTATATAGCTCCAACAAACCCGATATATTGACAGCTTATTAACAGCCCTGTTATTATCTCAGTTTCTTGAATAAATCCCAAATAACAATACCCGCCGTAACCGATACATTCAACGAATGCTTTGTGCCGTATTGAGGAATTTCAATGCAACCGTGCGAATGGTCAATCACTTCTTGTTGAACACCCTTCACTTCATTTCCCATTACCACAGCATACTTTTTAGTCTTGTCCAGCACCAGTTCGTCCAGCATCACACTACCTTCCGCCTGCTCTACAGAATAAACGATGTATCCCTCGGCTTTTAGGTTATCAACAGCTTCAACAGAGTTATCAACATATTTCCAATCTACGGTAAATTCCGCTCCCAAAGCTGTTTTGTGCATCTCCGGATGGGGTGGGATAGCTGTAATGCCACAAAGATAAATGCACTCGATGCGGAAAGCATCCGAAGTACGGAAAACGGAACCTATATTATGGAGACTGCGGATATTATCCAATACCACTACCAAAGGCAGTTTTTCGGCTTCCTTAAATTCCTCTACACTAATACGATTCAGTTCAGTTATCTTCAGTTTACGCATGACAATATACTTTTAAATCTCCCTGCAAAGATACTTTTTTCCGTTTATATCCCGGTTAATAACCGTTGAAAAGGTGTCAATACAATAGGGAAACAATTTTAAAAATAATCCTTGCATTATTCAAAGGTCTGCATATTACAGCAGTGAAACGAACAAACCAAAAAAGTTAAGGAGAATTTTCCAGGCTTCATTCAACATATTTTTCAGCCTGGTTTCATCGGTTTATAACTCTAAAGTTATTAACTTTGCATATTATTAACAACATGTTAATGCTGTTTAGCAGAAGTCTTATTATCAACGGATAAACTTAAAAACCCCGGTTTATAAGCATAAGAGTAAAATTCAGCTTGATACTAATAACTTCATGGGCAAGAAAAATCGTATTTATTTGTCCACACTATTAACAGCCTATCATCACTATCAAAGGATTTTTAAAGAAGAAAGAGAAATTAAAAAATATAATTATGGATAATCTTATAGAAGCTATCAAGCAGCTGAAGAAGGAGAAGAACGCAATCATTCTGGGGCACTACTACCAGAAAGGTGAAATACAAGATATAGCCGATTACGTGGGCGACAGTCTGGCTTTGGCGCAATGGGCGGCCCGAACGGAGGCGGACATCATCGTGATGTGCGGTGTGCACTTCATGGGAGAAACGGCAAAGGTGCTTTGTCCCGACAAGAAGGTGCTGGTGCCCGATATGGCGGCAGGCTGTTCGTTGGCAGACAGTTGTCCGGCAGACAAATTCAGTCAGTTTGTCAAAGAGCATCCCGGATATACGGTGATATCCTATGTGAACACAACGGCTGCCGTAAAGGCGGTGACCGATGTGGTGGTAACTTCTACCAATGCAAAGCAGATTGTGGAAAGCTTCCCCAAAGATGAGAAAATAATCTTTGGCCCGGACCGGAACTTGGGTAATTATATCAACTCCATTACCGGAAGAAATATGTTATTATGGGATGGCGCATGCCATGTACACGAGGAATTCTCGGTTGAAAAGATTGTTGAAATAAAACGGCAGCATCCCGATGCGGTGGTACTGGCACATCCCGAATGCAAGAGTACAGTCTTGAAACTGGCCGATGTGGTAGGCTCTACGGCAGCTTTGCTGAAGTATGCAGTGGCACATCCCGAAAAGAGCTACATTGTAGCTACCGAAAGCGGTATCCTGCACGAGATGCAGAAACAATGCCCGCAGACAACATTTATTCCGGCTCCTCCCAACGACAGCACTTGTGCCTGCAATGAATGCAGTTACATGCGGCTGAATACACTGGAAAAGCTTTATGATTGTTTGAAAAATGAATCACCGGAAATAAAGGTGGATGCTGAGATTGCAGAAAAAGCAGTGAAACCGATTAAGAGGATGTTGGAAATATCGGCTCAACTGGGGTTATAATGTGCTGATATGCTAATGTGCCAATGTGCTAATTGGCTGCGCTGTCACGCCGAAAGGTCATTAGCACATTGGCACATTAGCATATCAGCACATTAAAAACATTATCTCATTAAGAACTTACACAACTTGTTAGTGGCCAATGCCCGGTGACTAATTTTATTCTTCAGTTCATTCCCCATTTCTGCAAAAGTCTGCGTATATCCTTCGGGAATGAATATGGGATCGTAACCGAAGCCTGAAGCGCCTTTTCTGTTTTTCGTGATTTCTCCTTTCACGATGCCTTCAAACAGATGTTCCTTTCCGTCGATGATAAGTACAAATACGGTACGGAATTGTGCCTTACGGTTCTCGATGCCCTCCATATCTTTCAGCAACTTCTTCATGTTTGCTTCCGAATTGTGTGCATCGCCGGCATAACGGGCGGAATATACACCCGGTGCCCCACCAAGGGCCTCCACTTCCAAACCGGTATCATCGGCAAAACAATCCAGATGATAGTTATCGAAGATATATCTTGCTTTCAGCAAAGCATTTCCTTCAAGTGTGTCTGCAGTTTCCGGAATGTCAGTATCGTATTTGATATCCTTCATGCTGAGAAGTTCGACCTTCTCTCCCAAAATGGCAGTCACTTCTTCCAGTTTGTGTGAATTGTTGGTGGCAAATACAAATTTCTTTCTCATATTATGTTCTCCTTATACTTGTGGCTTATACAAGTCCCTATTTCACTTTCAACCGGTCGAAACCTTCTCCGTATACACCGATGACGGAACTTTGGGAAATGAAAGCGTTCGGGTCTATATCTTTCACCATCCGGAATATTTCTACCGATTGGCGTTTGTAGGCAAGGACGACCAGTACCTTCACGTTGTGTTTACTGTACCAGCCGATACCGTCGAGTACCGTTACACCGCGATGGGTTTCTTTGGTGATGCGGTCGGCAATCTTTTCATATTCTTTGGAGAAAATAAAGAACTGGACGGATTGCCGGGCACTGTTGACTATGTAATCCAGTACAAATCCGATAACAAACAAAGTTACAAAACCAAATATCACACGTCGCCAGTCATGGAATACCACATAGCAGGAACTGATGATAATGAAGTCGCAAGCCATAATCATGCGTCCCAGCGTGACATCCTTGTATTTATGGATGATGGCTGCAATGATGTCCGTACCTCCCGTGCTGCCGTTGCAGTTGAACACGATACCCAGTCCGGCACCGCACATTGCCGCACCTATCAGGCAAGCCATGAAGTCTTGTCCTTCGCCCAGCAGTTGGGGAGGGACGCCGTCCGAACCGTTCACCAGCAACTGGAAAAACCATAAGAAGAAAGTGAGTCCGAAGATGGCAAACGTAGTCTTGATACTGAACTTCGGTCCGAGTATCTTGATGGCAAAAGTCATCAGTACGGCATTGATGATGAAGTATGACCACTGGATGGGAAATCCAGTGGCATAATAGATGATGGCACCAATACCGGTAGTACCTCCGGTCGTAATCTGGTAAGGGATGAGGAAAGCTGCCCATCCCAATGCATAGCTGATGAGCCCCAAAGTGATGAAGATATAATCCTTCAGTTCCCTCGTCACTTCCGCTTTGGTTGGTTTTGTAATTTGCATATCTGTTATTTAACAACGATGTTCACAATCTTCTTTGGTACTACGATTACTTTGGCAATGGTCTTGCCTTCTATCCATTTTTCAGAGCGTTCGTCGGCCAATACAGCAGTCTGGATGGCATCCGATGCTGCATCTGCGGGGAATTCCATGTTGAACCGTGCCTTTCCATTGAAGGAAATGGTGTAGTTGACCGTATCTTCCACCAGGTATTCTTCGTTGCATACCGGCCACTTGGCATCGCATACAGAACCTGCATTGTCCAGAGTCTCCCACAATTCTTCGCATACATGCGGAGCAAAGGGAGCCAGAACGATGATGAACTGGTTCAGAATTTCCTTCTTGCTGCATTTCATCCCGAACAACTCGTTTACACAAATCATGAAAGCACTGATACTTGTGTTGTAAGAGAATTGCTCAATGTCTCCCGTCACTTTCTTAATCAGTTTGTGGAGGGATTTCAGTTCTTCCTTGGTGGCAGGTTCATCTGTTACCAGATAATTGTCGTTGCGGTCGTAGAACAGTGACCAGAACTTCTTGATGAAGCGGTGTACACCGTCTATTCCGTTTGTATCCCATGGCTTTGATTGTTCTACCGGGCCGAGGAACATTTCGTACATGCGGAGAGTGTCGGCACCGTATTTGTCGACAATCATATCGGGATTGACAACGTTGAACATGGACTTACTCATCTTTTCCACAGCCCATCCACAGATGTACTTGCCGTCTTCCAGAATAAACTCGGCAGTTGCGTATTCGGGACGCCATGCTTTGAAAGCTTCAAGGTCCAGAACATCATTGGATACGATATTCACATCGACGTGGAGTGGGGTAGTATCGTACTGGTCTTTCAGATTTAGGGACACGAATGTATTGGTATCTTTGATGCGATAGACAAAATTGCTTCGTCCTTGAATCATGCCCTGATTCACCAACTTTTGGAACGGTTCTTCGGCTACGGAAATGCCGAGGTCGTACAGGAACTTATTCCAGAAACGGGAGTATATTAAGTGACCGGTGGCATGTTCGGTACCGCCTACGTAAAGATCTACATTGTGCCAGTATTCATCTACTTTCTTATCTACAAGTGCCTGGTTGTTGTGTGGGTCCATGTAGCGCAGATAATAGGCGCTTGAACCGGCAAATCCGGGCATAGTATTGAGTTCCAGCGGGAAGACGGTGGTGTTGTCTATCTTTTCGTTTTCCACAACACATTTGTTCACAGTATCCCAAGCCCATTTTGTGGCATGTCCCAATGGAGGTTCACCGGTTTCGGTAGGCAGGAATTTGGCAACTTCGGGTAATTCCAGGGGTAGGGCACTTTCATCAATCATATAAGGCATGTTGTCCTTGTAGTAAACTGGGAACGGCTCGCCCCAATAGCGCTGACGTGAGAAAATGGCATCACGCAGACGGAAGTTCACCTTTACACGTCCCAGATTGTGCTCTTTCACATATTTCTTGGTAGCAGCAATCGCTTCTTTGATGGTCAGTCCGTTCAATGAAAGGTCACAATAGGGAGTAACACCTTCTCGTGGAGAGTTGCATACAATACCTTCCTTGGCATCGAAGCTTTCTTCGCTTACATCGCAACCTTCTACCAGCGGGCGGATTTCGAGGCCGAAGTGCTTGGCAAAAGCATAGTCACGGCTGTCGTGTGCAGGCACAGCCATGATGGCACCCGTACCATATCCGGTAAGTACATAGTCACTTATCCAGATGGGTACTGTCTCACCGGTAAAGGGGTTGATAGCATAGCTTCCAGAGAATACACCGGTAACGCTACGGTCGGCAATACGTTCGCGTTCAGTACGTTTTTTGGTGCGTTCCAGATAAGCGTTTACTTCATCTTTCTGTGTGTCGGTGGTAAGTTGCTGTACCAGTTCGCTTTCGGGAGCCAATACCATGAAGGTGACACCGAACATGGTATCTGCACGGGTAGTGAAGATAGTGAATTCCAAATCACTGTCTTTTACTTTGAATTGTATCTCCGCACCTTCACTGCGTCCTATCCAGTTTTTTTGGGTTTCTTTCAAGGATTCGGTCCAATCAATGGTATCGAGTCCATCCAATAAGCGTTGTGCATAGGCAGATACACGGAGACACCATTGGCGCATTTTTTTCTGGATGACGGGGAAACCGCCGCGTTCACTGACACCGTCTATTACTTCGTCATTGGCCAGTACGGTACCGAGTTGTGGACACCAGTTAACCATTGTCTCGCCCAGATAGGCAATACGGTAGTTCATCAGGATTTCCTGCTGTTCCTTTTCACTCTTGGCATTCCATTCTGCGGCGGTAAAACTCAATTCCTCGCCACAAGCCACATTCATTCCTTCAGTACCGGTTTGGCTGAATGTTTCAATCAGTTCCTGGATAGGACGTGCCTGCTTTTTATCGTTGCAGTAGTAACTGTTGAACATTTTGAGGAACGCCCATTGGGTCCAATGGTAATATTCCGGTTCGCAGGTACGAATTTCGCGGTTCCAATCGAAAGAGAAACCTATCTTATCTAACTGTTCACGGTATCGGTTGATATTGTTGACGGTCGTAATTGCAGGGTGCTGTCCCGTTTGTATGGCATATTGCTCTGCTGGAAGACCGTAAGCGTCATATCCCATGGGATTCAGTACATTGAAACCTTGCAGTCGTTTGTAGCGGGCGTAAATATCCGAAGCGATATATCCCAGCGGATGACCTACGTGCAATCCCGCACCGGAGGGGTAGGGGAACATGTTCAGCACATAGAATTTCTTTTTCGTTTCGTCTTCCGTTACTTGGTAGGTTTTGTTTTCCACCCACCTTTTCTGCCATTTCTTTTCAATCTCCCTGAAATTGTATTCCATAGTGGTATTTATTAATATTTTGTTGAAAACATTGTTTATTCCATGGTTAAAACCGGTTAGTATCCGGTTAATATCGGTGCAAAGTTACGGGTTTATTTTCAGATTTGTAGCTAAGTAACATAAAAAACAATGGCAAAGGCTTGATAATTCACTTTTTATTACTTACATTTGTGATGTGCTTTTAAAACTAATTTTTTGTTTGTAATACAAATAATAGCTAAATTAATTCAATAGGATATTTACTAAAAGTATTTAGAATCTCAAAACAACCAAAAATAACCAGAAATATTCAAGCGTAAGTCTTTATCTATCAGAATATTCTAAAAATTAACACTTTTCGGCTGCTTTTTGATGCTTCCCAAATTTCCACATATTTTTGAGACGTATTTCTGACGTGGAGAATTTGCGGAGCTTGTTTTTTGCCACATCGTGCGGACAGTTGACAAGGGTTTACAACCGTTTACGATGAGCGACAACAACCGCCCTGATATGCAGCAATAGTAACATTGTGCAGAAAGGCGACAACGGTTGACCTCCGTTTACATCCGTTCACCATTTCAGAGATATACGATTGAAGGAATGAACCAGTAAACGATAAAAGCAGCATGAAAACAACCAGAAAATGCAATTTTTGCAGCAAGTCATTTGTAACCCGGAGCGGGGTACAGAAATATTGCAGCGAGGCTTGTCAGGCGGAAGCCAAACGAGCTAGAACGGAACAGAAGAACAACCTCTTCAAAGCTGTCCGCCCCTTGATGGAGATACAGCATCAGGAGTATCTCACCTTTTCCAAAGCAGCAGTACTCATGGGCTGTTCCCGACAGTACATCTATAAACTCGTAGCCCTCGGCAAACTGAAAGCCTCACGTATCAGCAACCGCATGGCGTTTATCCGCAAGACAGACATCGAGCGGATGCTGGAGGGCAATCCCTACCACCGTGTCCTGCCCGGCAGTACTTCCACTCCGAGAAAGTCCGCTTCATCTTCCCCGCTTGCCAAAAAAGAAAAAAGGGAAAAGGAAACCTATGAAGTGCTGGACTTCTATTCTGGCGAGGAGGTGATGTCGCTCTTCAAGGTCAGGCAGTCGTGGCTCTATACCACAGCCAAGCGCAACCGCATTCCCATCTGCCGCATCGCAGGGAAAAACTATTACAGCAAGAAACACGTTGACGAGTTCTTCGGTATGGCTATAGATACAAGCAATATCACCGATTGGCTCCTGATTGAAGAAGCGGAAGAACTGTTCGGCATGAAACCCTCCGCACTCCGGGCATACGCCTACCGCCACAAGATACCGACCAAAAGAGAATACGGGCGCACCTATTACTCCAAATCCCATTTGGACGAACTCCGCAGGACAGACCTCGTGAACGATGAACGCTACTACACCGTGGAGCAAGTCCGGCAGATTTACGGGCTTTCCTCCGCCAACATCAGCCATATCGTCAAGGTGAAGCACATCGAAAAGATAAAAGTAGGCGTGAAAAACCTGCTTTTACGCTCCGATGTGGAGCGTGTCATGGCTGAAAGGGAGAAACAACCGTGAGCAACCGACATTGCCGGAAAATTATTTCAAAATGATTGTCGTGGAGGTATTCACGGTTGTTTCACGTTGTTCCTTTGCCACCGTAAACACGGGAACACCCCCGAAAATGTACAACTTAAAACATCATCAATATGAGCAAATGCAAGACAGTTACCTTGCGCAAGCGCAAGATTAAGAACGGAACACAGTATTCGCTGTGTCTGGACTATTATCCCGGCTACCGTGACAACACCACCATGAAGGTGATTACACGTGAAGCTCTTGGGATTTACATCTTCGCCAAACCTGCCAACCAGCAGGAGCGTGATTTCAACGCACGCATGATGAAAAAAGCGGAGATACTGCGTAATAGGCGTTATGAAGCCATCTTCAACGAGAACAACGGCTTCTTTGACAAAGCCAAGATGAAAGGCGATTTCCTCGCCTACTTCAAGGGGTTGGCAGACAGGAAGAATATCAAGTGGCAGCACGTCTATAAACATTTCGAGCGGTTCGTGAACGGCAAATGCACCTTTGAGGAGGTGGACGTGGATTTGTGCCGCAAGTTCATGGAATATCTGCTTAACGCCCCACAATCCATACACACCAGCCAAAAGCTGCATATCAATTCTGCGGCGGGCTACTGGTCGGCTTTCCGTGCGGTACTTCACACCGCCTACCGGGACAGGAAGATAAAGGAGAACCCAAACGGATTCTTAGACCGCATCGAGTGCATTCCCACCATGAGGGAACATCTGAGCCAAGAGGAACTGATACGGCTTGCCGAAACGCCTTGTGAGGAAGAGGTATTGAAAAGGGCGTTCCTTTTCGGTTGTCTGACCGGACTAAGAAAGAGCGACATCAGGCAGCTCACTTGGCAGCAGATACAGCCGTACACCAACGGCAAGATGTTCGTGACCACCCGTATGCAGAAGACCAAACAGATTGTACACAACCCCATCAGCGATGAAGCCTACGGACTGCTTGGGGAACGGCACGAGGGACTTATCTTTGACGGTTTCAAGGACAAGATGCTGCAAGGACCACTCAAACGCTGGCTCTTGGCGGCAGGCATAACCAAGAAGATAACCTTTCACTGCACCCGGCATTCATTCGGAAGCCTGCACGTGGAAATGGGTACGGACATGGCTGTCATCCAAGCCTATCTGGGACACAAGAACATTACCACCACGCAGATTTATTCCAAGATGGCGGCACAGCAGATGTGCGAGGTCGTGGACAAGATAACCCTGAAACGCAAGGAAGCGTAAGGCGGTTCAAAATCCATGATATTCAGAGGGAGCGGTTATTGTTTGGAGCTTTAACCGTTCCTTTTATTTTGGTTGGTACTTAAAGTATGATAATTGAGTATGATTCCGGACATTTGGTGAAAAACATTGAAAAAGAAACCACTGACAAAGGATAATGAGTAATAATTGAAAGAAGACTATTAAATTTGCGAAAACAGTAACAAGTAACAACCGAATAAGACAAAGAATATGGAACCGTCCGTAAAAGACAAACATATCATTTTAGGATTTGTCGGCTTTGCCATCCTCCTAATATCTTCCATAGCGACACTGATTGTCGCTGAGAAATTCAACCAAGACACCTTTGTAAGGCTGATAGTCTTTGTGTGCAGCAACCTGTTGGGGTGGCTGCTCTACTTCTCCTTCCAGACAGTCATTTTCGATACATACGAAATCTACAGAATCAAGTTCGGCAGGAAAAAGACACCTGCCGAAATCACAGAAATTCAGGAAGACCAGTCCCAAGATGCACACAAGCCTGTAATATCGGCATCAATGCCAACAGGTGGAGAAGCGACCCCGGATATAAAACCGACAGAGATTGCCATATCCCCGGAGCTTCACGAGAAGAACCGTGCCGATTACGAGGACAGGGAGCAGCGGGAAAATGAGGAGCGCATCGCTATGGTCATGGAATACATCCATTTCATCATGCCCCGTATTGCTGACAAGGAGACCGTGAACCACATCTGTGCCGAGGTCAACAACTGGATGCGGCTCCACAGTTACAAGCCCAAGCCGATAAAAGGGCGGCTGACCAAAGATATTTCAAACATTCCGCTCCGCCATTTCGTGTGGAATATCTCCGAGCGTTTCATGTACAAGAAATACTACACGGGGGATAACCGTGCCCGCTTCATCAGCACCCTTTTCCCACGGGAGTTTGCCGATACGGACATAGCTACCATCAAGAACTTCAAGGTAGAGCCGTTAAAGACACTGATTCCCATTGACGAGCCTGAAAACGGCAGACTGGATTTCCATTATCCTGCGGATTATGTGCAGGAGAAGCGGATTTAAGCCTGTTTTAGAGTAATCACGATAATAACGACAAACAGCCAAAACTCATAATCCTCTGTTATACAATAATTCCCGAATAACTTTACCCGTCATTTGCGGTTGGGCATCGTTATTCGGGAATTATTTTGCAATGACCTTTCGTGGAGATATTCACGGCTGTATCATTCCAGTCCTTTGCGCCAAGCCTTACAAAAGAGGCGAGTACGCAAATGGAAAAAACAGTGATTACATTCAACGACCTCCCGGAGATTGTGGCTCAGCTTCGGGACGAGGTGATGAGCCTTAGAAGCCTGCTTACTGAGCAGCGCAGTGTGAACAACGCAAGGGCGGTGGACACCCATGTCCCCATGTCAGTGGAAGAGGCGGCGGAATATCTGGGCATTCCCAAAGGCACGCTCTACATGAAGCTGTCGGAGGGAAGCATTCCCGCCACCAAGCCCGGCAAACGATATTGCCTTTACAGGGACGAACTGGACAAATGGCTGGAATCCTCCCGGAAGAATCCCGTACCCCTGTCCGATGAGGAACTGAGCGAATCCTTATATTCTTCCCACCGCCGCAAGCCCGCTCCGCGTAATTGGTAAACGTCATGGAAGAGGACAAGAATTATATCAGTCTGATACATGGCGACCTGACGAGGGCGACCCAAGTACAGCACGGGATGCCGGACAGCATCGGCGTGATGAGTATCAAGACCGCCAACCGGACGATACTCGAAGCATCGCTGCTGCCCACGCCCCGTGCGCTCTGGGACAGTTTCTGGTATGAGGGGGAACTGTCCTGCCTCTTTGCGGATTCCAATGTGGGCAAGTCCATCCTTGCCGTGCAGATAGCCGACCGTATCGCCCGGACTGACGATGTGCTGTATCTGGACTTTGAACTCTCCGAAAAACAGTTCCAGCTACGCTATACCAGCGAGCATGGAACGCCATACATCTTTCCTGAAAGGCTGTACCGGGTATCGCTTGACTGCAATTCGTTGCTGGAAGCCGATTTCGAGGAAGCCATCATGGGAGGCATAGAACAGATGGCTCTGCAAACCGGGTGCAAAATCTTCATCGTTGACAATCTTACCTACCTGTGCTGCGCCATGGAGAAAGGCGATGCGGCAGGACGGCTGATGATACAGCTCAACAACCTCAAAAAGAGATACGGATTGTCCGTCCTTGTTCTGGCACATACACCCAAACGCTCTTTGGACTGTCCCATCACTTCCAACGACCTTGCCGGAAGCAAACGGCTCTACAATTTCTTTGACAGCGTGTTCGCCATCGGGAAGAGTGCGCAGGACGGAGGGCTTCGCTATGTGAAGCAGCTCAAAGTCCGGTACGGGACATTCTCCCACGATGCGGACAATGTAATCATCTACGAGATTGAGAAGGTGGACGCTTTCCTGCAATTCGTGTTCAGGGGTTATTCAACGGAAAAGGAACACCTGAAGAAACTGGGTGACAACGAATCCAGCCAGAGGGATTGCCAAATCCTGCAATTGTCCCAGTCCGGCAAGTCCGTCAGGGAGATAGCCTCACAGGTGAACTGCGGCAAGTCCACCGTCAGCCGGATAATCCAGCGCAGCAAGGAGGACAGGAATGCAGCCGTCCCAAGTGTCCCGCTGTCCCAACAGACAGGAAGTGGGACAATGGGACAGGTGGGACAGCATGGGACAAGCGGGACAGTAAGAGAAACAAAGCAGGCAGAGTTGTTTACAGGATATGGGAAAGAGGAGAATAAGGCATGAAAAAGCAGTCTGCACATAGCTGTATAAAGGATAACCGCTTCATTTACGGTACAAGGGATGATACAGGCAGAAGCCTGATGTCCCAAGGTGTCCCGGGGTGTCCCACTGTCCCAAGTCTTATAGGGACGGGACAATGGGACAGCGGGACAACAATCGAAAAACTCAAAAACAAAGACAAGCCATGAGCAACTATTCGTTACAGAAATATAAAGGAACGGCAACACGGCATACTTGCCCGAATTGCGGGGACAAGCGTTCTTTCACATGTTATGTGGATGAAAGCGGTATGCTCCTGCATCCGTCTGTCGGCAGGTGCAATCATGAGAGCAGTTGCGGGTATCATTATACTCCCAAGGAGTATTTCCACGACCACCCCGAATGCCATACCGACAAGGGGTTCTCTTTTGACAGGCAAAGGTCAGAACGGAAGCCCGGACAGACATCACCAAAAGCAAGCATAGGCTACATACCGCCAAAGTATGTGGAGAGGTCGCAAAGCGTGCACAGCAACTTCTTCCGCTTCATTTCCTCGCTCCTTGATTCCTATTACGGCAGCAAGGCAAAGGAAGTGTTGAAGCGGTTGCTGGAAGAGTACCGTCTTGGAGCAACCCGTGACGGGGCTGTCATCTTCTGGCAGATAGACCGCACAAACAGGGTACGCACGGGCAAGGTGATGCAGTACAATCCAGAGGACGGACACCGTATCAAGGGAGGAGAGGTGTCGGCAGTGGACTGGATACACAGCATACTGAAAAGGCAACGGGTACTGCCGGAGGATTGGCAACTTTCCCAATGCCTGTTCGGGGAACACCTGCTGAATGTCTATCCCGACAAGGTAGCGGTCTTGGTGGAATCCGAAAAGAGTGCCGTTATCGGCTCTGCCCTCTTTCCCGGTTATGTATGGCTGGCGACAGGCGGCAAAAGCCAGTTGAGAGAGGAAAAGCTCCGTGTGCTGAGCGGACGAACCGTGCTTCTCTTTCCCGATGCGGACGGATATTCGGAGTGGAAACAGCATGCCAGGGACATGACCTATTGCAAGGTTGTCGTGTCTGACATCATAGAGAAGAACGCCACACCGGAACAGAAGGCAGCCCATATCGACATAGCCGACTGGATTGTCTTCCAGATACGAGAAAGTAAAATAATGTGTACAGCCAATCATCTTGTAGAGGCGGAAAAAGTCCTCCGGCGGATGATAGAGAAGAACCCCGTCCTGCAAAAGCTGATAGATGATTTCGACCTTGTACTGGTCAGTACATCCCCAATCGGCAGTGGCGATGAAAACCCTCCTTAATGGAGGAGAGCGGAAGCCGTAGGCTGTAGCGGACAGACAAGGGCTTGCCCTTGATATAGCCCACTATAACTACACGCTCCGCTTTCGTAGTTGTGGGCTCTCCCGAGGGGCTGGGCGTTGCCCCGTCCCACTCAGGGCGTTTCACCCCTGAGAACCCCGAGCAAAGAGTGACCCTCTCTTTGCAATCTCCCTTATGGGCACAGCCTCTAAGAACCCCATAGCGGTTATGAGCGAACAGCGGCAAACAACTTTAGTTAATAACCAAATCAACATAAAAATGGCAACAAAATCAAGCATACATATCAAGCCCTGCAGAGTCACATCAAGTGGGGCTCATAACCGGAGAACTGCCGAATATATGCGCAATATCGGCAAGTCTCAAATCTACATCGTACCCGAATTGACTGCCGGTAACGAGCAGTGGATAAACCCGGGCTTCGGCAATCCCGACCTGCAGGCGCACTATGACTACATCAAGCGGATGGTCAAGGAAAAGACAGGACGTGCGATGCAGGAGAAGGAACGTGAACGAAAAGGCAAGAACGGGAAAATCACCAAGGTGGCTGGATGCTCGCCAATCCGTGAGGGCGTGTTGCTCATCAGACCGGACACGACACTGGCAGATGTGTGCAAGTTTGGCGAGGAGTGCCAGAGACGCTGGGGCATCACTCCTCTCCAGATCTTCCTGCACAAGGACGAGGGACACTGGCTGAACGGTCAGCCGGAAGCGGAAGACAGGGAGAGTTTCAAAGTCGGCGAAAGATGGTTCAAGCCGAATTACCATGCCCATATCGTTTTTGACTGGATGAACCATGACACAGGCAAGAGCTGCAAGCTCAATGACAAGGATATGACAGAAATGCAGAATCTGGCATCCGACATACTCCTGATGGAGCGTGGGCAGTCAAAGGCTGTTACAGGCAAGGAACATCAGGAACGTAACGACTTTATCATTGGGAAGCAGAAGGAGGAAATGAAGCGGCTTGATGCCACGAGGCAATACCGGGAACATGAGCTGGAAATGGCGAACAAAAAGATGCATGAAACGGAAAGCATTACCAACGCCCTTATCGAAAAGGCAAATGAAAAGGAACGGCAGAGTGAAGACCTTGACAGGGCTATCAGCGAGAAACGCTCCAGACTGAACAAGGAAAAAGGAAGTGAACTTCTGAACGCCGCTGTCGGCTGGGCTACCGGGAAATCGAAAGCCCTGAAAAATGAAATAGAGGATTTGCGCTGTGAGATTTCCACGCACGAGGAAACCATCGAACGGTTGCAGGATAAAATCCAGACCATACAGAACGACCACAGCCGTGAGCTGATGCAACTGGAGGCCAAACACCGGTCCGAACTGAACCGCAAGGAAACGGAACATGTACAGGAAACTACGAGACTCAAGAACCGGATTGCATGGCAAAGCCATATTATCGGCTGCCTCAGTTTCCTGCTGCTAAAAACAAGCGACATCTTCCGCAAGGCGGTACACAGTATCATCCGTTTTGCCCGTGATTATTACAAGTCCCGTTTTGACACGGAACAGGTATCTGACATCAAGAACGCCCTTAACCTGTTCGGGGATGACAGACAATCACATCAGGCGGCAGGGGATTTCCTGTACTTCACTGCCAGGCAAAAGGGTGAATTTGACAACCGGGAGCAAATCAAAGCCAGACGGGAAGTTGACAATGTGGTGGAAGGGAATTATGACCAGCAGCAGAAAAGAGGTTTTTCGATGAAAAGATAATACCTTTATCTTATAATCCTCGCTTCAGGAGTAACGATAGAAATCAGTGCAGGTTATTTGAATAGCAAATTAAATAATCCGCCACCGATATCAATACCCAATTTGTTGCCTTTATACTGAAAATACGGAGCTACTATCGGAAGCGTTTTCGTTTTATGCAACGGAAAATCGGTATGGCTTCTGACGCCGAAATCCATCCCCCAGTTGGGAATGATGTCATAGGAAACGAATCCCCCGTAATTCGAGGAACTGAAAGGAGAAGAAAGAATGAAGGAGTATGAGGCAAATGTGTTTAGACGAATTTTCTCGTTGACGGGATATGTCAACAGCCCGGACAATCCCAATAGCTGACTCTCGCGTCTGGGGACACTCCATTTTACGGTATATGCCTGCAAGTTAAATGACCAGCAACCGGGAGAATATACATATCCGATACCTGCATAGTTCATTGTTCCCAAGCCGATGAAGTTTTCCTGCCTGCCTATGCCGTAAAAATAGCCGGAAGGATAGCTTTTAATGATACCGGAGGTCGAATATTCCCCCTCATGCAAAGGCGATTTGTCGGTAGGGAATGTCGGATTATATGGGTTCTGCACGTCAAATGTTATCTGGGACGGGCAACTGCCGGAAGAAAGATCAACCGCTTTCCGTATATCCAAAGGCTTTGGGGTAATGCTTCTTTCGTTATGAGGCGAAGTATTTCCTTCCTGAACGGAAACCTTGACGGTGTCACGCGACACTTGAAATTCCTGACCGTAAGAAGCGGCTTTATTTAGAAAAAAGAAAATCACTATAAAACAAGTAAATACTTTCCTGCTCATAAAATGATAATTTTAATATTCGGGACGAACATTTGGCTATATCAGAGATTCGTCCCGAATGATTGGTGAATAATCCGGTTCAATAAGGATTACAATTGCACAGTCATTATTCCGCAGTTTTCTTCACCGGTACCGCGAGTCCACATATACAATTTCGCTCCATTTGGGAAAGGATTGCCCACGATCATAATGTCATGACCGCTTTTCACTTCTTTACCAAATTGTACAGGGCCGTTAGGCGTGTATTTCCAATAGTACGCAGTCGTATATTCCACCCAGCCCCATAAAACTTTTTTAGACGCATTTACACGGATAGCCTGTTGGTTTCCTCGCATACCAATCTGTGCGGTGAACTTTCTTTTCTTCGTTTTCACGTAAACCCTGTTTATACCATTTTCGATCGTTACACCCAGCGGGACAGGATAAAGTAAAGAAAGTTCTTTTTTATATCCGTCATAATTTTCAAACTCCTTCATGTTCTTTCTCTCACCGGCGATACATACGAACCCTTCGGGGGTCAATGTGATTGCCTTGCTTACATTCAACACCGGCATATATATCGACAAATCGGTGCTGTCCTTGTCGTTGAATATAAAATCAGTCTGGTAAGCAGTCTTAATGGATTCATATTCTTCCTTGCATGTGGCGTTTAATATCTGTCCCAAGGCTTCGCTGTGCATCCTGTACATGGAGGTGAAGCCTTTCTGTCCGGATTCCCATTGCAGAAGTTCCTCATCGGACAACGTGCCCAAGGAATCGAGCAAGGCATTGTATTCCTCCTCACTGGAAAAGGAAAGAATATTTTCATGCAAACTTCTGGAGGCCGGGAAAGAATGGTTCTCCTCATTCATCGGATTGTTCACTATGTCATCAGAACTACATGATGATAAGACAGCCATTGCCAAAGCAAGACTAAAAAGCGTTTTTCTCATAATTGAAAAAATTTAATAATTGGTTATTATTTAAACATGGGCACATATAATGATATGCCGAACTCTTTGTTATTCTTTGTATTGGAGGCAAAAGCATTGTCATACAATGGCTTGAAACCATGCTTGTAGGAAGCGGACAATTTCATGCCGTTCTTAAACTCATAGCCTAAGGTGAGGACTATCGGAAAGTCGAAAACCCGCCCTTCCAAGTTTTCCTTCAATTTATCGGTTTTGAAATAACCGGTGGGTTCAATGCCAATACCGGCATACAGTCCGGAACAGATGCGGTAATTGATTGAGCCGTTCAAAGCAAGTCCCCATATCCATGCCTTGTCAGACCAGGGAACAACGTTGTTTCCATTCAAATCGAAGGACTCTGCTTTTCCCTGAACGGCTTTTCCCAATATGGAAGCATCAATCCAGAAACGGTTGGAAAGATCGAAGCCAAACTGGTAGCCCAAATTAAAGCCTACTCCGGGTGTCCATCGGGTTTCGGGGTAGGAAGAGTTGTTCGCCGTTCCCGTACTCATGTAAGCATATCCCGAATATTTTCCCAAATGTCCGTCCGTCACACCGATGATAATGCCGGATTTTTGTGCAAAGCATCCTATTCCTGCCAGCAAGAAAAGCATTGATAAAATTGTCTTTTTCATTTTTTTTATTATTATTTAGTTTTCCTGTAAATTGTCTATCCATTTCGTCTGGAACATCCTGCATCCTCCCACGACACCTATCCCGTTTATGACATTGGTGTAAGTAGAGCGTATGGGAGCCAGTTCAGAGTTTCCAAGCCCGTTGTTTTTCTGGTCGTTCAGTGATTTCAGATACCTGTAAAACTCTTCCGAAAGGCTGTACAGGCTGATTCTGTATTTCACTTGGCGTTTGATATGTTCGGTTCCGTCAGGGGTTATGAAGTCGTCTTCATAGTCTGCCTCGTAATTGGTATTCAGACGAACCGTGTAGCTTTTCCCTTTAATTTTCGTATCGTCCCAGTAATACAAATTCCGGTAGAACCCGTTTTCAATCATCAGGATATCGTCTAACCCGGAAGATGTATTCAGCAGAGGTTCGTCGTCCAAGTTCAACGCGAGGGTACTGCTTTCTTCCGAATACTTGCCATCGTTCCAGAACAGTTGTTTACGCTCCACCTTCAACGCATAATAGTCTTTTGTCTGCGCATTGTCTGTAAAGCCTATCCGAAACTGAAGCAGGTTCGGTTCACCGTCTTTGAGAGCCAATTTGATTGATGTCAAAGGGAATCGGGACGGGACAACCGTAGCGGATGAAACCGCTTTCATTCTTTCTGCCGCTGCGGTTATGTTGACCTTGTCGCCATCTTCATACGCCTTTACCGCGTAATAGCTTTGGGCGGGGACTCCCGGTATGGAATCGTCCGTCCATGCAAGGGGTACCGCTTCACCGTTTACGGACAGGTGGACGTCCGCTCCCTTCAGTCCCCGGACGAGCTCGCCTTTCTGACTGACGGGAAGGCTGCGTGAAAGGTGGACTACCGTTGTGTCGCCGCTTCCCGGATAGCTGTATAGCACCAGTCTGGGAGAAGCGCCCACATCGTCCAGTTCAAAATGATAGGTACAGGACGAAAGTAAGCCGATATACACGGGCAGTAATATATGATATAAATGTTTCATGCACTTAAAATTTGAGGGTATAACTAAACGAGGGTATAATCGGGAAAATGCCAAATCCCTTACCCCTGAAACCGCCGTCGGGCAGACGCTCTATCCGGGTATAAAACGCATTCATACGGCAATAGGCGTTATAAATGCTGACGTTCCAGATACGCTCGAATCCCCTTTTGGTAGTACGCCGGAAATTGACACCCAAATCGAGCCGATGATATGCCGGGAGCGTGATGTTGTTCGGTTTCTCGTAAACCAGTTCCGGTTCGCCTGAATCCGGTATGCCCGGAAAAGAGGGCCCGTTTACATACTGGTTCGGGACGGTGGCACGGTCGCCGCTACGGTAAACCCATGCGGCGTAGGCATCTATACGGTCATTGAACTTATGCCGGTAGGCGATGTTCAGTTTATGCCGGTTGTCGAACTTGCTGGAATACCAGCCGGGATAAAAATCAGTAAACTTTTGCAAGCTCCATGAAAGCGTATATCCTGCTTCGATGACATTGTAACGGTCTTTGTATGCCAATGACAATTCTACGCCGTAAGACTTTCCCTTGCCGGTCTTGACCAGATTGTCCCAGTTCTCGGCAGGAAGCATCAGGCTGTTGCCCCCGTCGTATTCCAGCAGTTGGCTTGTGGTACGGTAATATCCTTCCACGTTCAAACTGATATGCCAAGGCAACTCCGTATATATCCCGGCTGCCACTTGCCTTGAACGCATGGGACGAACTTTGCGTGTGGAAGGAACCCAACTGTCTGTCGGCAGGTTCAGATAGGTGTTTGACAGTTGGTGCGCAAATTGGCTCATTTCCGTATAGGACACTTTCATCGTGGCTTTTTCCGAGCATTGGTAACTCATGGCCAGTCTTGGCTCCAAGGAATGGTACATCTTTCCGTCTGTCTGATAAAGGGTGTAATGCAGTCCCGCGTTTAATTTCGTCCTGGAGGACAGCCGCATTTCATCTTCCACATAAAAAGCGACCTCGTTACCCTTATAGCTGCTTGCGTTTTCTGTCGATAAGGTATCCCTGTCCGTCTGGTTTCTGGAAGCCGTGCTTTGCGGATGATATATGTGATGCAGATAATTGCTGCCAAAGCGTATATGATGATTCGTGCCGGGACGGTAGTCGAACTCCATGCGGTATCCCATGTCGTCGATTGTGGAACGGTTGGACCGTTCCATTCCCGTCATGGAAGTTTGTTCCCCGTCGGAAAAGAAACGGCTGCCTTCCACATAATCATACATGGAGATATTGCGTGAATAGACACCGGTGAAACTGCCGGACAACTTCGGGACGATTTGACAGTTCCACGTCAAAGCCGTAGTCAGGTTGCCCCATTGAGCCTTGAAATCGGAGTCGTAATGTTCCCCGTCTTCGAACGTCTGCCGGGCTTTTGTCTTCAGCAGGTCATTTCCGGAATACACGCTAAGGGACAGTTTATTATTGTCCGAAAAACGGTGGGTGATTTTCCCGTTGATGTCGTGAAAGGCATAGCGCACGTTCTTTTTGTCATCGGGATTGGAACGGTTGAGCAGGAAGAATGCCGGAGCTGTGAAAAGATCTGCCCAACTTCTTCGCATGGCTATGTTGAACGAGGTCTTGTCTTTTATGATCGGGCCTTCAAACTGGACTCTGCCATCGAGCAGCCCCAAGGAGAAAGTCCCGTGAAACTCCTTCATGTTCCCCTCTTTGGTGCGTACATCCACTACGGAAGAAAGTCTGCCGCCGTAACGTGCCGGGAAACCGCTTTTATAGAAATCCACGTTTTTGATAATATCCGTATTGAAAGCGGAGAACAGCCCGCCCAAATGGTTGATCTGGTAAAGCGGTGTTCCGTCCAGCAGAAAAAGGTTCTCATCGTTCTTGCCTCCGTGTACATACATGCCGGAAAGCAGCTCCGTTCCGGAAGCCACACCGGGAATATTCTGGAGGGTCTTTACCAAGTCCGGTGAACTAAGCAGCGAAAACTCCGTATTCAACTGTTCCGAGGTCAGCGACACTTTGCCGGTCTGTGTCGTGCGGAGGGAAGCGTTCAAGTCTGCAACCACTACTACTTCTTTCAGCGAAGTATTGCTTTCTTTCAGGTAGATGACACCGTTGTAATTGGATGTCAAATCCACCTCCTTCACCACATCCTGATAACCTATATAAGAGAAACGAAGTTTGTGTTTCCCCTCCGGCAGCGTAATGCTGAAAAATCCCTGTTCGTTACTCAGTGTTCCCGTTTGGGTATTCAAATCGAAAATGGTCACGTTGATCAGCGTTTCTCCGTTATCCTCGCATATGTGGCCGGAAAAAGTATAGTTGTTCTGGCGGAACAGCAGGACATATTCTCCCTGAATCTCCCATCGGATGCCGGTTCCGCTGAAAATCCTTTTTAGGTTCTCAGGCAAGGAACTGCTCCGCTGGAAGATACCTTTGGGCTTTATATTTGCCAAGGAAGAATCGTATACGAAATGAACAGAATACATTTTTTGCATGGCATCTATGGCTTTTTTCATTTCGGTTGAATCCTGTTGGGCTTTAGCACCCAGAGAGACACACAATATAATCGCAATGATTGTTAACTTCATTGTTTTACTTTTTCTATCTTTACATTCAACACTTTCTCTATAAACCTGATTATTTCATCAAGGCTTTTGTTCTTGAAGCTGGCCGTCAGGCGTTTATTCTCATTGCTTGCGGATAGTTTGACTTTATAATATCGGGACAATTCCTCAAGTACCTTTGGAAGTGGGGCGTTGTCGAAAATAAAGCTGCCCGCTTTCCGTTCTTTGATTACCTGTACGTCCGGTTGTTCTTCCGTCACTTGCGCTGCCATGCCTCCGGTCAGTATCACAACGTCCGGTTGCCCGATTGCTGAGAACTGCACCTTTCCCGATGTGACTTGCACGATAGCTGTGTCTGCACGGCTCTCATCGACGGTAAAGACAGTACCCAATACCCTGACTTGGGACAGTTTCCCTTCTACCGTAAACGGGTGGGCATTGTCATGCTTGACAGAAAACGCGACTTTTCCTTCCATGTGAACTTTGCGGCTGGATTTCCGGTAATCTTTTGCGTGGAAACGGACGGAAGAATGCGGGAACAGGGTTATGGAGGAACTGTCCGGAAGCATATAATCCACGGGGTGCGAGTAAGCCGTTACCTCCTTCCATGCTCCGTTTTCCCGGAAGCGGGGATAAATAAGGACTGCGACCAGAATGGCTGCCGCCATACCGGGAAGTATCCACCACAAGCGGAAGGATTTCCGTTCCTGTTCCGTTATCTGGTATTTCTCTTTGAAAGCCTTCAATGCTTTTTGCGTATCCAACTTGTTCTTCTGATAGTGGCGCAAGACAAAATGAAGGCATTTTTCATCCGTGGTTCTCATACTCTTTTATTTTGGTTTTCGTATTAATGACTGGGATTACAGACAAATTCACTATGCGGAATTTGTGAATATTAGTTAAATAAGAATGCGTAAACTTTCTGTGTCCCTTCCCGTATCAGTCGGAGCGCCTTGCTGATGTGGTTATCCACCGTATTTACGGAAATCTGGAACTTGGCGGCTATCTCCCTGTATTTCATGCCGTCGCGTTTGTTCAGCAGGAATATCTCCCGGCAGCGTTCGGGCAAGGCATCAATGGCAGTCCACATCCGCGCTTCCCTGACCGAACGTTCCTCCGCTTCCTCATCGCTCAACGTATCTTCAAAATCAGAAGGGGAAAGATTCGGATCATAAATCTCCTCCTTCTTCAGATAGTCCAGGCTGCGGTTGCGGGCAGTCGTATAAAGGTAGGCTTTGACATTTTCTATCTCGGCTCCACTGATACTTAATTTCTCCCACAAGGCAGAAAAACTATCTTGTACGATGTCTTCTGCAATATCCGTATCATGGACATAGTGCAGCACGTACAAGCATAACGAACGATAATGGTATTTAAATGTTTCGTCTATGTCTATTGTAAATTTATTCATACAAATAGGCTTATTATTCTGTGTGTCTACATAAAAGGACACAAAATAAGGCAAAATTCACTATTTCATATTGTTAAAGAAATATAACGTACCCCTTTCCCATATACACATGGTGGAAAACATCACGGGGTTTCCGCACTTTCCTTTCCGTTTTTCCACATTCTTTCTTTTTTTCCGTCCTATATCTATCGGAAAATAAAAAATACGTTTATGGAAGAAAAAGAAGTTGCGCAAGGTTTATTTGATGGTGGAGTTCGGAAAACCTTTTGCGGTAAAAAGGAGATGTATGTAGCCCTCATGGCAGAACCAACTTTTTCGCAGTTCTCCAAGTTCATGCCCGTATCCAAGAAAGACGAGGTATCGGCTATGAGAACGCTTATCAAGGACTGCTTCATCGAAGGTGACCACGAACTGGTAAATAATAATTTCCGGTTCCTCTTCGGCTTGATGGGACAACTCACCGACTTATTATCACCCGCTAGAGCACGCTCATAAATTAATAGAATGTTGGGCGGTACGTGACGACCAGCAACATCCGGCAACAGATGATTTACGCGCGTCACTACTTTCCCGGCGTCAACCAACATAAGGTGACGGACGAGGAGCCCGAACAACTTTCGGAAGAAGTACTCTGACTGTACGAACAGGTGATAATAAGTCAAATAAGCTAAGAAATAATAAAAATGTTAAATCTTCATCCTTTAGAATGTACAATTAAAGACAACGACCATATTCCTGACTTATTGCTTATAAAATATTGAGGAATAATTAGTTGTAAATACTTGCTCAGATTTTTAGGATATAGCGAAGGATGAAGTCTGGGAAGATTTCATCCTTCGCGTTATTGTGTTGAAGAAGAAAGTCGTATCTTTGCGCAACTTATCGGAAGTGTATGAACGCAATGAAAAATTATATTTATCATATTGTCGCCGTCCTTACGGTAGGTATTTGGGGTCTGACTTTTATTTCAACGAAAGTATTGATTGGGCATAGCCTTTCCCCGCAGGAAATATTCTTGCTTCGTTTCCTGATAGCTTATCTGGGCATCTGGTTTATTTCTCCCCGAAAACTGTTTGCTGATAATTGGAAAGATGAATCTTGGCTGTTTTTAGGAGGTATAGCAGGCGGTTCATTTTACTTTTTTACGGAAAATACAGCTTTGGAGATTACATTGGCGACGAATGTGGCATTTATTGTCTGTACGGCACCATTGCTCACGACCATTCTTTCTTTGTGGATTTATAAAAAGGAAAAGGTTACCCGTGGATTGATGGCTGGTTCTTTGCTGGCGTTGGTTGGTGTGGCATTGGTGGTTTATAATGGTAGTTTTGTATTAAAGATTTCTCCTTTAGGTGATTTCCTTACTTTACTTGCAGCTTTTTCCTGGGCATTCTATAGTTTAATAATGAGAAAAATGTCCAACCGTTACAGTATAATTTTTATTACCCGTAAGATATTTTTTTATGGGGTATTGACTATTCTTCCTGCATTTCTGATTCATCCCTGGAACTTCGACATTGTCCGTCTTCTCGAGCCGGCTATTTTGTTCAATTTACTTTTCCTGGGTGTATTGGCTTCTTTGATTTGTTTTGTAGTCTGGAACGTAGTCTTAAAACAGCTGGGAACAATAAGAGCTTCCAACTATATTTATCTGAATCCTCTCTTCACTCTGGTAGGTTCTGCTTTTCTGCTTGGCGAACAGCTTACTATAGTTGCTTTGATGGGGGCGGTACTGATATTGGGGGGAGTTTATTGGGCAGGAAAAAAATAAATACAAGATAAATGGAGTTGTGTCTGCAAAGACACAGCCCCATTATTAATGTGATTTAGCAAAATTCTTTTTATAGATTACATTTGAGTTCAGCAGACATTAAATAAGTATTATATGGTAGCCACATAGACATAATGAAATAAAGTATATTTCCTTTGAGTGATATGGGGTGAATATAAGAACCATACAATTGTGAATATTGCCAGCCATCGACTAGTTTTTGTGGTTTACTCCATTCCCCTATAATATGATCTGCTGTTCGGAATGAGATATCATAGCGTGTACTATTGAAATAGAGCAATATCCATTTTTTAAATTCTGGATGATAAGCGATGGAAAGTTCTCCAGATATATCATTGAATAATGGAGTGGCTGCAGTTTCATTTCCTTTAATCCATCCACTTCCATTCCAAAATTCGTATTCTGTTTGATTTTCAATATTTTCTTCTAAAAAACGAGCAAGGTGAGGCTTATTGTCACGTCCAGTAATTGTACCCACCATATAAATATATCCGTCTTTTTTGAAATAGCTTACTTGACCAAAATTACTTGTTGAACCAAATTTTACATTTTGGCAACGTGTCCAAGTAATTCCATTGTCTGAAGATTTGTAAAGACTTGAAAAGTTAGTTATCCATCCTGCCCAATTACGAATATTCATGTAATGAACATAATCTATGCCATTGGCACGAATGGCTGCTGTGGGAATAGAAGTCCAATCTCCATTACCACTTCCATCTTTACCTCCATAACATATTTCACGAGCATTTTTACCACTTTCATCCATAGCAGCACCATTAATGGTGAGCCCATCAGAAAGATCTTGATCGTCAGAGAAAAGCAAAACATTACTTCTCCAGTTACTCCCATTGGGTCCTGGATTTACAAAATTTGGATAAAAGTCACTACCGAATGTATCGCCGAAAAAAAATCCATAATGTCCGGGTTGTAATTCCCAAACAATACCTAAATCTGTACCACCTACATTGTATAATTCATTAGTACGATTATTTACTTCAAATTCTACAATAGGTAATCCGTTTGTGCCATTTATTTCAGCACCAGTAATACGGGATACACATTTTAAATTTGAAAATTTTAATTCTCTAGAATAATTGACGATACCTTTATTGACTATCAATTTGGAAATTTCTGATGACTGATTATTATTATCTACTGCAATAAATTCAAAATAAAATGTAGAAGGATCATCCTTTTTTATAATATATTCAAATATATATTCTGGTGATAAATTTGATTTTATATATTTCTCAGAAATGTTATTAGTATCGTTAATTTTATTTATTACTAAATAAGCTAGTTGATCGAATTCTTTTATTGATACTTTGATAGATATTATACCATTAATCGCAGTAATTTCATTTTGAGAAAGGTTAACTTCTAAATTATAACTATTTACTTTATCTGTATCCGAATTTTCACAACTTGTAAGCCCCCATATAGAAAGGAGGCTTGCAAGTAATAATACATGTATTCGTATCATGATTTTTTATAATTTTGTAATATGTAATAGCGCTCCTCCATCCCTTGCCAGATTCAGTTCAATGATATCCTTCCTTGTAACTTTCCGCACCAGTCTGTTCAGATTGTTTGGATTCCGGTCCACATCCTCCGCATCGGTATAGATCGTTGCTTGGTAGTCCCCCTCACTAAGGAAGTCCAATTTCAATTTCAGATTCCTTTCCGTACCGTTGTTTAGCGAGCCTACCCACCAGTCCGAACCGCTCCTGCGGGCCACCGTGACATGCTCATTCATTTTTGCCAGCGGAACTCTTATCTCATCCCACGTTCCCGGCACGGTACGGAGCACCTCGAACCCCGGTTGACCTTCATAAGCCTTTGGCGTATCGCACAACGAGGTGAGATGGTTTTCCAAAACCACATACATGGCCAACATATGGCAGCGTGTGCTCATTACATGAGGATTTACATACTGTATCTTGAACTCCGAGCGTGGCAGTGCCCTGAACCCTCCCAGGTGATAGTCCGTCGCTCCCGCCAGCATCCTGGTGAAGGGTATCGCAATGTCATGGTCCGCATTCACCAGCGTGTCCCACTTGCATACCTCGTAGTTGAGCGTCCCCTCCCTCGTGAACTCATTCGGATAGGTCCTCACCAGCCCTGAGGGCTTGCTCGATCCGTGGAACTGTATGAAGAGCCTGTGCCTTGCCGCACATTCCAGTATCTCCTCCTGGATACGGATCATTTCCTGGTCATTGCGGTCCATGAAGTCCACCATGAGTCCCCTGACCCCCCATTTCTCATACAGCGTGAATGCCTCCTCCAGCTTGTCATAGAGCGGTCTCCAGTGTACCCACAGATGTATGCCCACCCCCTTGCTCCTTGCATATTCCACAATTCTTGGCATGTTCAGGCATGGTATCGGTTTTGTGATGTCCGCATTGGGTCCCGCCCATCCGAAATTGAAGTTGTCATCATAGTACCAAGGAGTTTCCGCATATCCGTAGATTCCATGTACATCCAAGCCATTGCGCGCAGCAAAATCAATGTAGTACTTGTTCGTGTCGAAATTGTTCCCTGGAGAGAACGTGCTGTCCGGCACGACATTCCCGTTCCACCATGTGAACGTGGTCCGGCAAGGCTTAATCCATGAAGTGTCTTCAATCCTGCATGGTTCGTTCAGACTTGTTAGTATGTTCGTCTCCAGTAATCCTCCTACCCGGTCTGCAACGGATATCACGCGCCACGGGGTACGGTGTGGGAAACTGTCTATTTCAACCTTTATTTTTTCCTGCCCGAGTTTTGGCGAGAGCTTTCCCACCAGTCCACTCTTCTCCTTCACCAGGTACATTCCCGCGTAGTCCCTTATTGCCGCCTCTGTTATTGCCAGGGCCACCCCATTGTCGAATTCGAATGTGGCGGGCATCTCTATCAGCCTCTTCCTTGCGACCTTGTCATATCTTACATGACTGTATACCCCTTCGTGTGTATTTACATACCCGGGCAGGTACATGAGCAACGCCATCGGGTTTCCTTGTAAGTTGAACTGTGTCCTTTCATCGTACATCACGTATGAATTCCATGCTTTCTGCTTGGGAAATTCGTATCTGAATGCTATCCCATCATTGAATGCCCTTACAGCCAGGTTCACCGTTCTCTCCTTCCCGTTCTTCTCCACCAGGGGGACTATCATCTCATTGCAGTGGTTTCTTGCCTTACTGACCTTTCCTACTACCAGCTCGTATGTCTCGTCTATCTTCCTCCTTTGTACCTTTCCCGCCTTGAGTCCTGCCCCGAACTCCCCGCTGTCGAACTCGAATCCCAGCCTTGAGTCCTCCAGCAACTGCTGTTTCCCGTATTTCACGCTGTAAGCCACTTTCTCAGGTGCTATGTCCAGCACAAGCTTCAGCTTCCCGTCGGGAGATGCCACAGAGAACTTCTGCTGGGCTGAAGCGGTACCAAGGCAGAATAGGAGGGCACATATAATAAAAAGTTTTCTCATTTTTATAATAATATATTTAGTTAGAAAATACAAGCGGAATTTACATTTTTCAAATTCCGCTTGAAATATGATAGTATTATTTAGGGTTTTGTACTAAATTAGAATTACGTTGTAGCTGATCAAATGGTATTAGCATGAGATTACGTTTTGTATCATTAGTAGGCTGGTGTTCCCACCAAGTACCTTTTGTGAAATTATTATCAAAACGAATAAGTTGACTTCGACGTAAGCCTTCTAATGCAAATTCTACACCAAGTTCTTGAAGAAAACGACCATATTTTACTGGAACTCCATTATAAATTGTGGTAGCTTCTAATTCTGAACCGGTTAATTCATTGGTTGTATCGAAGTTTCTTCTACGTACTTCATTTACTAATTCGGCAGCTTCTTGTGAGCTACCTCCTGTACGGAGTATACATTCAGCTTTCATCATTAATACTTCGGCATATCTCATAATGACATAATCATTATCAGGAGTACCTGTTGCACCTATTTTGATTTCATATTTGCCAAAACGATACCCTTGATACATGGTAGCATCTCCACTAATATTAGTAACATCTTTGGTATAACTGAGCAGCATTTGTGGGTCTCCGCACCAACCATTTGTCCATAATGGAGTACCATCAAGTGCATATTGTTGTCCCATGCGCCATGTTTTTTCTAAACGCTTATCACCTTCTATATAGTTATCAAAGAAAGTAGGAACTCCGACGCACCCACCATCAAGCCAAGTGGCTTGGAGGTTGAAAGTTTGCATTTGAGAATAGTGTAAAGTTTTGCGTGCCCACATATAAATTTGACCACCTGATTTGGTTTCATCGAATGGAATTACAAACATTGTTTCATTACTCAATTCGTTATTTGTAGAAAATGGGAGTGAATAATCTCCGTCTAGTCTATATTTATTAGTAGCAATAATTTCATTGCATAAATTTTCACATTCATTATACATGGGAGTTCCTATCCATGCTTCAGCATTCAAATATAGACGTGCCAAAAGCATTTTTGCGTTCCATTTATTAAAACGTCCATAGGTGTTTAAGACATCTTCACTTAAGTTATTGATATTATTTTTTAATTCCGACTCAACGAATTCAAAAACTTTAGACCGTGGCTCTGTTGCTGGTAAATAACCATCAGGAACATCAAATCGATCAATAATGGGAACATTACCAAAAGCTTCTAGTAGTAAGTAATAATAAAATGCGCGAGCTACTTTTAATTCTGCAATATAATTTTCTTTACCATTCATTTCTATTGTTGAATTTTCAAATTGGTAAAGAACTCTATTAGCACTTGAGACACCTGAATATAATGCATTCCATATATTGTTTAGATGTGCATCTTCTTCCATCCAAGAATGTTGGTGTAAGCGAATATAAATACCTCCATCATACCATAAGCCATGATTTTTAACTGGAGTAACACAAACATCGGTAGTTTCTTCTAAATCCCACCAGTTTGAATGTTCTGTTAAGGTACGCATACTGGAATATATGGGAACCATGGCTGCCAAGAATTCAGATTCAGTTTTATAAAAGTCTTTTTCAGGGATGCTACTAAAAATTTCTTCATCCAAATTGGTACAAGAACTGAATAAAGAGATAACAGCTAAAAATGCACCAGTAATATATTGTTTTTTGAACATTGCTGTAATTTTTTAAGGTTAAAATAAAAGATTTAAGCCAACAGTGAACTGACGTGTAGTAGGATATAATTCGCCTGCACCAGATCCTTCAACACCAGGAGCAAGTCCTTTAATACTAACTTCTGGATCTAGTCCTTTATAACCAGTCATTGTGAGTAAATTATTGCCTGCTACATATAGACGAAGACGTTGAATGACTTTTTGTTTTTTAAGATTAAATGTATAGCCAACATTTATATTATCCAATTTTACATAATCACCATCTTCTACATAATAACTTTGCATAGCAGGAGCACCTTTTACATATGAATTACTACCAAATGGTTTTTCCAATACTGAGCGAGGTAGATTGCCTTCTCCAATACGTGAGGTTGTTTCCCAATGCATACGTTGGCGGTTCAAGACTTGAAAATTGAATGCACCGCGGAACATAACAGATACGTCGAAACCTTTATAGCTTAATGCTAAATTTAGACTTCCATAAGTTGTTGGAATACCATTACCAATAACTTTTTTGTCGCCATCATCAGCATCAGTCAATAATTTGGGTTGACCATCAGTACCATATACCATCCATAAACCATCAGATGTAAGACTATGAGTCTGGAAACCATGGAAATTACCAACGGGATCACCTTCTCTTACTATGTGAGTATGGGTTTGAATTGGTGAACCGGTAGCTCCTTCATACCAATAATCTTTTTGATAAAGTCCATTTGATAAAGAAATGATTTTATTTTTGTTATAGGAAAATGTTCCTGTAATGTCAAAACGTAAATAGCGTGTTTTAATAGGAGTACCACTTAATAACAATTCGATGCCTTGATTTCTAATTTTTCCAACATTTGCCATCATACTTGATACAATGTAAGGTGGAGTTGGTACTTCATAGGTAGAAAGTAGATCTGAAGTTTCACGGTGATAAATATCAATAGAACCAGAAAGTCTATTTTTTAGGAATGAAAAATCAAGTCCCAAATTTAACTCACTCTTCGTTTCCCATTTTAAATCGGGATTAGGATTTTGGTATGGACCTGCACCTTGTGTCCATTTTCCATTAATATATGCATATCCACCATAATTTAACAAATACATGGATAGTAAATTAGATGTGACTTCATTACCTGTAACGCCATAACCTATGCGAACTTTTAAGTCATCTAACCATTGGATATCTTGCATAAAATTCTCTTTGCTAATGCGCCATCCTGCTGATATAGCAGGAAACCAACCCCATTTATGGTTATCTCCAAAGCGTGATGAACCTTCACGGCGTAAACTGGCCATAAACATATACTTTTCATTGTAATTATAAGTCAATCGACCAAAAAATGAAATTAGTTTATGAGTATTTCTATAACTGGTCATAGCTGCCTTATTATCCTTCATATCATTCATAGAACCAATATTCCAAGGTCCAAACATATCTGTTGGAAAATCTTTTGCCCATTGATATATACCTTTAGCATCATCATCTTGGTAACTATAACCTATCATGGCACCTAGATTGTGTAAACCTAATGATTTGGTATAATCACCTACCAATTCTAAATTCTTTTGCATTGTATTATCAGCCCAATTCCAAACATTACCATAATCTCCGTTTACCACAGTAGTCATATGTTTAAATGTATTGCTTTTATTCTCCATGCGATCAAAACGTTGCATAGCTCCCATCACACTTAGATTAAGACCTTCAATTGGTGATAAAGTTATTTTCCCGCTCATCATTAATTGATTGTATCCTTCTACATCATATTCTTCATTAATCATGGCAACCGGATTATAAGGTTTAAGATTTACTTTATATTCCGTATAATTTCCATTTTCATCATAGATAGGGCGGGTAGGATTTTCTAATAAAGCATTTAAATAGGCTGCATACCATGCACGTTGTTGGGTGACATAACTATCATTTATATTGAATTGAAAGCGTAATTTATTATTGAACATATTATGATTTAGACCTATTTTAGCTGTAATAGATTCACGATCTGTATGACGAATGACACCTTCACGTTTGCGATAATCTATGGAAGCTACGTAATTGGATTCAGCGCTACCACCTTTCAAAGAAAGAAAATGATTGTGGCTGATAGCTGTACGACTAATAGCGTCCACCCAATCAGTGGTAGTTCCCTCATCTTGAATACCTGGAAAATCAGGATCATCTGTTAATCTACGATAATCATTGGCTGTTAACATATCAGCATGTTTTGCAAATGTTTCAAATGAGATAGATCCATTATACTCCATGGAAAGTTTAGTCGCTTTAGCACGATTGGTAGTAATTACAATGACACCATTTGTACCACGAGTACCATAAATAGCAGCTGCAGAACCATCTTTTAGCACATCTATAGATTCTATGTCTTCACTTGAAATAGCTGTTAAACTACCACCTGGAATTCCGTCAATAACGATCAATGGACTAGTATTACCAGATAATGAATTAACACCTCGAATAGTCATTTCGAGTCCTAATACAGGATCACCAGTATAATTTGAAAGTTGAAGACCTGCTACTTTTCCTTGAAGGAGTTGTTCGGGACTTTTTACCATCCCGGCAAGAAAATCGTCTTTTTTTACTGATGTAATAGCACTGGTTACTTCACCTTTTTTCATGGAACCATAACCTACCACTACCACATCATCAAGCTGAAATACATCTTCTTCAAGAATGATGTTTAAAAAAGTAGTTTTATCGTTAGTTGGAATGGTGCGAGTAATGTATCCAATATAACTTACTGTTAATGTACTGCCAGGTCTTAATTTTATCTCAAATATTCCGTCAATATTTGTTGAAACTCCATTACTGGTGCCAGTTTCCAATATTGTAACTCCTGGTAATGTGTTGCCTTTTGCATCTTTTACGACACCTTGGAAGTTTTTGGTTTGTGCAATAGCTAATTGACATATGCATAACATATATAATATTGTCATTAGTCGAATTGTATTGGACAAAGTCCTTTTTTGATAAAAATTTAGCATAGATTCAAAGTGATAAAATGTTTAGATAAATAATTATATATTTCTCAGAGTATTTTAAAAAGGTCGTACAATTTCTAGATCGTCTACTGAAGGTAATGTTGGAAATTTAGCATGTGGTTCAGTTTGATACCAAAATACAACAGAAGAAATGTCTGATTTCTGATCGAGATATCGGCCGTCGTTACGCCATCCAAGATCTTGAATTGTAACTTTTAAATCCTTTTCAAAACGGATTGGATCAAGTATGTGCCAACGATACATGCCAAAACGTTGTTGTGAACGATAAACTCCATCTGGGCGAATAATCTGATGTAATCCTGCATAAGGAGTAGTGAATTCTTCATATTGATGCGTCGTTTTATTTTCAAAGTTGTAAGATCCGCAAAAGTAATCTTCTGTACCAGTACCGCAGATTGTCGGAAATTTCTTATCACCATCCATGAAGAATTTAATTTCACCTTCACCCCACCAACCGTTATTATTCACTTGCCAAGCAATATATGTACCAACGTATTGTCCTTTACCTTTAATACCATCAACCAATACATGGTCAGAATTTATATTAGGATTTGAGCGACGAAATTGTGCATGAAAATAAGCTGCATCCTCAGGAACTTCTGTTAAAGTGTAGTTTATTTGGTAATAAACTCTCATTTCATTATTGGGGTCAATGTTTTCCATTGTAATTTTACATTTTTTGCGGAAAGGCATTTGCCAATAACAATTGAACGCACTACCAGGGTTTACACAAACTGCTAATGAACTTAATGGAGAATATAGTCCCCAACCACTGCAGAAAAAATCACCTATAGGGCACTCTACAGAAGGTTCTTTTTCATCATCCCAATAAAAGCGAATAATTGTTTTTCTCCATTCACCTGTTGGTGTCATCCAAATTTGTTGTATAGAACCAGGGCCTTCGATTTCTGCTAAAGTAAAAGTTTCGTTAGGGCCAATGTTTACATAAGGATTGACTTTCCAGCCTTGCCCTAAAGTTTTAGCTGCATGATGTGCATTAGCTTGATTTATTTTTTCTTTATCTGTAATTGGATCAGCCATACCACCTTTACCTTTCTCACCTGTAAAGTTTTCAGGGCTGATGGAACGTGTCTTGGCATTGGATAAGCGATATAAATTACCCATATTCATGTCAAGTCCATTAAAATTTTGAGCGTAAATGCTTATAGTTGCCATACATAAGGCTGCTAAGATAAAAAATTTGATTTTCATGGTTTAAATAAATTAATAGGTTTGTATATTTAGTTAATGGTTTCAGCAAGTTTTGCCAGTTCAAGATATTTCTTGTATAGTTTTTCGTAGATGAGGGCTCTTTTTTCATCCGGCCGGTATTCAGCTTCGATGTCCGACCCCATGTGCCTTGTCGCTTCATTGATATCCTTGTACACCCCTGCGGCAACTGCCGCGAACATTGCCGCTCCCAAGGCACAGGTCTGTTCCGAGCGGACCACACGGATAGGCATGTCCAGCACGTCTGCCAGCGTCTGCATCACGAAGGGCGCCTTCTTGCTGATACCTCCGATGGCATTGACCGAATCAATGCGCAGCCCCTGGCCCTTCATATGCTCCACAATACGGCGGGAACCGAAGGCGGTGGCTTCCACCAGCGCACGGAATATTTCCGGGGCGCTGGTACCCAACGTGAGTCCCGCAACGGCACCCTTCACGTTCTGGTCCGCATCGGGGGTACGGCGGCCGTTCATCCAGTCCAGGGCGACAACACCGTCCTCGGAGGGTTCCATGTCCTGGGCCTCACGGGTGAGTTCCACCAGCATGCCGTCCAGAACTTTCTGCCTGGCCTCCCCTCCGGGGATATCTTTCAGTGTCCATGCCAGCATTTTCCTGAACCAGGCGTAGATGTCTCCGAAAGCCGACTGTCCGGCTTCGAAACCGATGAATCCCGGAAGCACCGAACCGTCCACCTGGCCGCAGATTCCCTTGATACAGCGTCCGCCTACCTCGTCTTTGCCGGCAACCATGATGTCGCAGGTGGATGTTCCCATGATACGTGTCAGTATCCCCGGGGCGACGGATGCGCCTACGGCTCCCATATGGGCGTCCAGCGCCCCCACAGCCACGGCGATTCCTTGGGGAAGTCCAAGCCTGTCTGCCCACTCGGGTGTCAGTTCCCCTGCCTTGGTGTCGCTGGTGTGGGTTTCTGTGAACAGATGGGGGAGCATTTCCTTCAAGGCCGGATTAAGTTCTTCGAGAACTTCGCCGGAAGGAAGACCCCAACTGGCATGCCACATTGCTTTATGTCCAGCAGCACAACGGCTACGAAAGATCTGTTCCGGAATAGTATTACCAGTTACTAATCCGGTCATCCAATCACAATGTTCTACCCAAGCATAAGCAACATCCTTTATAGCGACGTTTGTGTTAATAATATGTAAAACCTTTGACCATACCCATTCTGATGAATAAGTACCACCTTCATAAAGCAAATAATCAAGGTTGCGTTGATTGATCAGTGCGTTGATTTGCTCAGCTTCTCGAACAGCTGTATGATCTTTCCAAAGAATAAACATAGCATCCGGTTCTTCTGCAAATTCAGGGCGCAAAGCTAATGGCATTCCTGCCTTATCGGTTAAAGCAGGAGTACTACCAGTTGTGTCAAAACATAATCCGCAAATAGAAGTAATTTCTTCTTCCTTCAAATCAGATAAAGCTATATGTACAGCCTCTGTCATGGATTCAATATAATCCAATGGATGTTGGCGATAACGATTGTTGTGTGCATCGCAGTAAAGTCCCGCTTTCCAACGGGGGTAAAAACTTACCCCCGTAGCCATTTCACGGCCAGTATATGTATCCACTACCAGTGCACGACAAGAATCCGTACCAAAATCAAGACCGATAACGTATTTCTTGTTTGATTCCATAGTCTAAAGCATTATTTGGTTGTCAATTCTTGTTTTCTTGCAATGAAGAACCCATAATAGGCAATCACTGCAAAAGCAACGGCCGGTACAACATATGCAGCCATAATACTACCCGTCTGGTCGGAGACAATACCCTGAATTTGGGTCAGAACGGCAGCACCGGCAATAGCCATTACCATGAATGAACCTCCAATCTTAGTATCATCCCCCAAACCTGTAAGACCAAAACCATAAATGGTCGGGAACATCAATGACATACAACCAGAAATGCCCATCAGGCAATAGACGCCGAAACTGCCCTTGCCGAACATGGCACCCAAACAACACATTACAGCAAGAAGCGCAAGTCCTATCAAGAGTTTATAAGCTTTCACATATTTCATCATGGCAGTACATACGAATCTCATTACTACAAAGAGAATAAGTGACATGATATAGTAAGTAGCTGCAGCCTGTTCTGCTGTACGTGGCAGCAAATCATTCAATCCAAGCCATTCACAACAATTATAGAATGCGGCAGCTACCGGTTCCACTCCCCGTAATGCATTTACAACAGCATCTGCAGAAGCAGAATCTCCTAAAGAAGCCAATACACCGTCAAAATTCAGCTGTACCATAGCATAACGGATCACGAATGACCATACGGCTATCTGTGCACCAATATTGAAAAATTGTGCTATTACACCCCATACATAATTCTTATTCTTTATAAGACGACGAAGAGTGGCACCAAACTCTATTTTTTCACCTTTTTCACTAAGATTAGGCATTTTGGTAAGCCGAATAGCAAGTAAGAGCACCAACATCACCAGACCAAGTACCACATAAGCAGTAGTAACAGCATTCAATTCCTGCCCCTGGATGGCGGCCAGCTCCTCAGCCGGAAGTTGGGCACGCTCTGTCGCTGTCATTCCATTCAGTTGTGAGAGGATGAAAATCTGACTGATCACCACTCCCGTAATCGCTCCGAACGGATTGAAGGCCTGAGACAGATTCAAACGGCGTGTCGCGGTACTTTCAGGACCGATTGCCAATACATAAGAATTAGTAGACGTCTCCAGAACTGAAAGTCCGGCAAAGAGAACAAAGATTGCCAGCAGATACATAAAGAAGCTGAAATCAACATTCACTCCCGAGCTAAGCATGGCAGGATAGAACAGTAAAGCCCCAAATGCATATAGACCAAGTCCCAGCATCACGCCTGATTTATAAGTGTATTTCTTGATAAACAAGGCACCGGGAACAGCACAACATCCATATCCCAACAAATAGCACACTACCTGTATCCAAGCTGTTTTTGAGTCACTCATACTCATGATGCGCTTGAAAGCTGCAAGCATAGTATCTGTCAGATTATTCGGCACAGCCCAAGCAAAGAAAAGAGTCGTGAGCAGAATGAATGGGAAGAGGATTCCTTTCGGTATTATTTTATTTGATTCCATACGAATTCTCTATTATATAGTTACCCTATTGAAATTTTGTTTTTATTACATTCAAATCTGCTCCAAATAAATCTTGCACGATAGGAGCCAGTTGTTCATCCTTACCCTGTATATGAATCACCTTTTGCGTATGGACCAATGAGGCACCGGGAGCCAGCTCCGCACCAGGAGAAGACGTTTCAATTTCATAGAAAGGTCCCATTATAGAACCGTCTTCTACCGGACCGTCATTATAAGAGTTGATTACATCTCCGGCAAACGGATCTTCCTGAGGTCCCCATTGACCATTTACGTAGACTGAAGGAGTTTCGGGAAGACTACACCACAGGATTGTGAGTACGCCTTTTGATGAATCATAACTTCCGCAAATATCCGTTGCCCGTGAAGCCGGCAATCCCAGCTTGGAACGATAGAGCCCGTCAATCTTGAAATAGATAATACCATTTTCCTTTATCAGCCTATCCGCCGGTATCTTACCGAAATATTCATCATTCACGATTGTTCCTTCCGCATCTTGCTTATAAGGAATGAATACAGTAGTGGTCGGTGTAGGATTAAAACAGCCGAGCATCCACACAGATACAAGACCACCCTCTTTTGTCCATGCCTTGTCACCTGTATTGGTAATCTTATTCTCACTCTTGTAAGCTACAATTTTCATATCATTTGTAAGCTGGATATTAAAATCGGCAGCCACTTCACCGGCATCCATCAACGATACAGTACGGTCAATATTCATATCAAAAGTAGTACCGGAAGCATTTGTCAAACGAGTATCTTTCACAAAACGGATACTACTGTTGTCTTGCGACTTTATGTCAAAAGCTTCAGTATCAAGTACCGGAGGAACTATCCAATTATCATAAATCTGCTCTTGTCCTTCCTTAAAATAAAGTGAGAACGGACCACCTTCCGGACCAAGCCAGAAGCGTTCCTCACCTCCTACCGGATTAAATTGAGAACTGACTTTGCCTTCATTTATGAAACGATAATTAATCCAGCCGTAACTATCACCTTCATCGCCGGAAGCAGAAGTAGTCATTACACGGCCTTGCCATGCAGGAATAACCATCACTTTAGAATTCCCATCAGCAGATACCAATTCAGTATATTCAATGCCGTGGTCCTTTAAGAACTGGGCATCATAAGCATAACTTCCCATCTTGATTTCTTTTTGTCCGCCGCATGATACAAGTATTGCAGTTGCACCTACCAGCAGAGTGTTTTTCAGTTTGGTTGATTTCAACATAACGCCTGTTTCCTTTATTTATAGAGAGGTCCATAATTCTTGCAAGCTCTATAGTCACTGCCTTCCATATCCTCGCCAAAAGCAGTCCATGCACTGGGACGGAAAATATTTTCCTCAGAAACATTGTGCATGCATACCGGGATACGAAGCATGGAAGCCAGAGTAATCAAGTCAGCACCGATATGACCATAACTGATAGCGCCATGATTAGCCCCCCAGTTATTCATAACAGTATATACATCACGGAAATACCCCTTACCTGTCAGACGTGGAGCGAAGAAAGTGGAAGGCCATGTACGGTCAGTACGTTCATTGATAGCCTTGAAAACATCCTTATCCAAATTTACTGTCCAGCCTTCGGCAATCTGCAATACCGGACCTTGACCTTTTACGAGATTCAAACGGCACATTGTTACCGGCATTTCACCACGAGTCAGGAACTGGGAAGAATAACCACCGCCACGCATATATTCGCGACTGGCCGGATGCCACTTGGTTACAGAAAGACAAGCTTCTACTTCCTCTTCCGTAATTTCCCAGAAAGGCTTCATTACCGGTTTATTGTCACGTGTCTGACAGCCTGTTCCATCAAGCGTACAAGAGCCGGAGTTGATCAGGTGAATGAAACCGTTTGCCGCCTTACCTTCCAATTTCTTACCCGTTACCCGTTCTATGGCATTCGGACTCCAATAAGTACGCACATCCGCAAATATCTGTGCAGTATTGGTCAATAGATGATTGAAGAGCATTGAAGTACAATTCAACGTATCATTTTCCGTAGCGAAAGTAAATGCTTCACGGATACCGTTCCAATCGAAAGAAGTATTCAGTATAGCTTCTGAAAAATCACCGTCAGGCTTATAATCCGTCCACTGGCGCTGTCCCTGGAAACCCGCAGCAATCGCATTGTGTCCCATTGACTCTTCCTTGAACCCCATTTCAGCCAATTTGGGATTGCCAATCATCATATCACGGAAAATAAGAGTCATTTTTACCACGTATTCCCAACGGGCATCTTTCTCTTCACGGGAATATACCAGATGTTCCGGATTAAAGTCTGTCCCTTCATTACTCTTGCAATACTTTTCTGTCCATGCCATGGCACGTGCGAACTCTTCATGGTCATAAATGCCCAACTGGACACGACGTTCTATCTCACTGGCATCCACATACTCATTACGCATGCCCAAATACTCTTGGAAGAAATCAGGATTGGGAATAGAGCCTGCAATGCCCATGGATACACTGCCGATTGAAAGATAGGATTTCCCCTTCATTGTAGCCACAGCTATACCTGCACGGGCAAAGCGCAACAATTTTTCCTGTACATCTTCCGGTATCTCCATATTGGTCACCTCCTGTACATCACGTCCGTAAATGCCAAAAGTAGGCAATCCCTTCTGTGTATGGCTTGCCAATGCTGAAGCCAGGTAAACCGCACCCGGACGTTCTGTACCATTAAAGCCCCAGATGGCTTTTGGCATTTCTCCGTCCATATCAATAGTTTCGAATCCATAACACCAGCAAGGAGTTACAGAAAGTACAACACCGACTCCACTATTACGGAATTTTTCAGCCGCCATGGCAGCTTCAGCCACTCCACCAATAGTTGTATCTGCAATGACGCACTCTACGGAAGTGCCGTCACTATGACGTAAGACAGAAGAATAAAGCTCGGCCACTTTATGGGCCATGGCCATAGTCATATCCTCCAATGACTCACGGATACCTCCACGACGACCGTCAATAATAGGTCTGATACCAATTTTCGGCTTTCCACCGATTAATCTTGAATTTCTCATGGTTCAACTGATTTTATTGAGATTAATATAAAAATTAACTAAATCGATTAAGCTATCATGTAAAAAAAACAGCTCTCCTAAGGAGCCATTTCAATAAATTCTCCCTCGGCAAGCACAGACTGCACTGTATTACCGTTAATAATGATATCTATCAGTATTTCAAGTGCTTTCTGTACTAAAACATCTATAGGCTGCTGAATATAGGATATAGGGGCATCAAAAAAGTCAAATACCGGATTACCGTCAAAACCCACTAAACCTATTTTACCAATAATTCCCTCTCCCATGTCCTTTATTGTATATAAACAAGCCAATGAAATCATGTTAGTGGCAAAAAGAAAAGCGTCTACACCGCCATCAATCATTTTAGGCAACAAACGGTCTGCGGACTTTCTGGGAGCATCCTGCCTCAAAAAGACCACGTTAGCCAAGTTTCTCTTACCGGCTTCATCCATAGCCTTTTTATAACCACGGATACGCTCTTTCATATGGATAAGGTTGACATCATAAGCCACCATACAAGGAGCGTTATAGCCTGCATTCAAAAGATGTTTGGTTGATATATAGGAAGCATTGAAGTTATTCAACGCCACATAGCTGACATTGATTTCCGGAAAATAGCGGTCGAACAAAACAATAGGGATATTATTGTTCACAAGTGAAGCGATGGATTTCTCAGAATTGTCACAAGGAACAATGATGAGTCCATCTACCCCTTTATTAATAAGGTTACTAACAACACGGGTCATCTTATCCTTATCCTCATCTGAACTTCCAAAAAGTACGGTATATCCCCGTTTGGTTGCCTCATCTTCCAATACACGCGCTAATTGAGAAAAAAATGGGTTGGAAATATCAGAAACCACTAATCCTATTGTTTTTGTTTTGCCACTACGAAGACTTTTGGCCGCAAGATTAGGCTGGTAGTTCATTTCATTGGCAATTTTCAATATGCGTTGGGCAGTTTCTTCTCCCACGCGATACTCTTTCTTTTTCCCATTCAAAACGAACGAAACTAATGCTGTTGAAACGCCTGCAGCTTCAGCAATATCCTTCAGCGATATTTTTTTTAGTGACGACATATATTTGTGTAACGTTTTTGCTATATAATAGTATTATACTTTTAGGTTACCTCTTGAATCAGTAGCACTTATCGTATTCTCACGATGCAAATATAAACATAAAAATTAAATCTGCAAATTATTTTGCTAATTCGTTATAACATTTTTATATTTGCAGTACCAAATCATGCTAAAAACGATATGAACTACCATAAACGACACATAAAAATTAATTTTAAACTTTTAAAATCATGAAAACCAAGATTCTATTTACACTTTTATTCTTTGCATGCAGAATACACTACCTTTATGGACAGACTAACCTACAAATAGCTCCGGAAACTTTAGCAACTCCAGAAAAAAATGGAATATGGTTACAACCTGCTCAAAATACAAAAGCACAACCCATTTGGGGATTTGCAAATGGTATCCGAATAGGAATTGCTCCATTAGGAGGTCCACGTGGGCTAATTCGTATCTATACACCTTATTTAGAACATGATGAATTTGTTGTTACCAATTTCATTGCTTTTGAACCAATTGATAAAGCAAAAAATAATAGGGGGCTCTCAGAATTGGAATGGAGTCAACTTGATAATGTTCGTGGAAAACGTTTTTGGAGTGGGAATACTCCTGAAGCTCCCTCATTCCCAGATCAATATTATCCAGCTCACGGAGTAATAGCAAAGGAAAATGGAGTTGAAACACTTACTGTGTATTTCTTTTGTGAAACTTTTGATAATGGTGCGGATATCTATGTCCGGACTAAATTCACAGAAGGAAAGCCTTATGAGTTTGAATTAACTACGTATACCACGGAAGAATCAGATGAGCTAAATCGTTTTATACTCACAGCTACTATGGGAAACAAAGCAAGACTTAGGACATTACATCTCGCAGATGGTAAAACGAAAGAAGCCGGCCAATTATGGCCGAGCTATAAAGATTCTAATTTCACAGAACATAACCATACTCCAGTGGCAGAAATGATAAAAGATAAAAATGGAGGTGTATGGTTTATAGCGTCACCTGATGAGAAAGACCCTACAAAAGCTGTATATGCTGAAGATACACATACACATTGGAAATATACTGGTAAAAAAGCAACGCAATATTGGTATTGTTCCAATCCAAGTAATGAGTTAGAAGGAGTTGTGAATGGTCGTTATACTTATTGGGCAAGTAAATCTCCGATACCTGGTGGTATCGCTTATGAGAACTTTGAACTGACTGAACCATTTCAGTCTGGTCAAAGCTATATTTTTGGTATCACACCTCTTTCACCGGAAGAATTAATAAACCACATTATGAAATAAGAACGGACTACTTTTTGGGTAGAACTTCTTTTCCTCCTTATTTATCCCCTCTTTTGTTCTTAATTTATAGAACAGAAAAGGATAAAAGGTGGATAAAAATAAGAAAAGGATAAATTACAAAACTTACTAAATAGCTTATTACTCTAATGAGAGCAGCAGAAAATAGATACTCTATTTCTACTGTTCTCATTTTTTATATATATACAACTTTTCATAGTATAAAATCTCAAAACAATCTTTTAAAGTCAATTTAAGAGATACTTCTTAACTATTGTTGGGGTCTTCCTTCCGGCGAAGTTCTCGAAGAACTTAATCCGGCCTTGAAGGAAATGCTCCCCCATCTGTTCACAGAAACCCACACCAGCGACACCAAGGCAGGGGAACTGACACCCGAGTGGGCAGACAGGCTTGGACTTCCCCAAGGAATCGCCGTGGCTGTGGGGGCGCTGGACGCCCATATGGGAGCCGTAGGCGCATCCGTCGCCCCGGGGATACTGACACGTATCATGGGAACATCCACCTGCGACATCATGGTTGCCGGCAAAGACGAGGTAGGCGGACGCTGTATCAAGGGAATCTGCGGCCAGGTGGACGGTTCGGTGCTTCCGGGATTCATCGGTTTCGAAGCCGGACAGTCGGCTTTCGGAGACATCTACGCCTGGTTCAGGAAAATGCTGGCATGGACACTGAAAGATATCCCCGGAGGGGAGGCCAGGCAGAAAGTTCTGGACGGCATGCTGGTGGAACTCACCCGTGAGGCCCAGGACATGGAACCCTCCGAGGACGGTGTTGTCGCCCTGGACTGGATGAACGGCCGCCGTACCCCCGATGCGGACCAGAACGTGAAGGGTGCCGTTGCGGGACTCACGTTGGGTACCAGCGCCCCGGAAATATTCCGTGCGCTGGTGGAAGCCACCGCCTTCGGTTCCCGCCGTATTGTGGAGCATATGAAGGGCCAGGGGCTGCGCATTGATTCGGTCAATGCCATCGGAGGTATCAGCAAGAAGGCGCCCTTCGTGATGCAGACGCTGGCAGACGTGCTGGACATGCCTATCCGTGTGGTCCGCTCGGAACAGACCTGTGCCTTGGGAGCGGCAATGTTCGCGGCAGTTGCCGCAGGGGTGTACAAGGATATCAATGAAGCGACAAGGCACATGGGGTCGGACATCGAAGCTGAATACCGGCCGGATGAAAAAAGAGCCCTCATCTACGAAAAACTATACAAGAAATATCTTGAACTGGCAAAACTTGCTGAAACCATTAACTAAGTATACAAACCATTAATCTATTTAAAACATGAGAATCAAATCATTAATTTTAGCGGCCTTATGCATGGTCACCGTGAGTGTTTACGCCCAAAGCAACTACCCGTTCAACGGTCTGGACATGAACATGGGTAACCTGTCAAGACTGTCCGATGCGAAGACACGTTCCATTAGCCCCGAGAACTTCACGGGCGAGAAGGGCAAGGGCGGCATGGCCGACCCGGTCAGGGACAAGGACCAGCGGAATGTGGCCAACGCCCACCATGCGGCCAAGGACCTGGGCAAGGGTTGGAAGGTAAACCCCTTCATCATCGTGAAACCGGGAGAGACAATCACGATTGCGGAAATCGAGGGTCCGGGAGCCATCCAGCAGATCTGGATGACACCGACCGGGAACTGGCGCTTCTCCATCCTGAGAATGTACTGGGACGACGAGAAGGAGCCTTCCGTCGAATGTCCGGTGGGTGACTTCTTCTGCAGCGCATACAATGAATATGCACAGCTATCCTCACTGGCCGTCTGCGTGAATCCGGGCAGCGCCTTCAACTGCTACTGGAAGATGCCTTTCCGCAAGAAAGCCCGTATCACGCTGGAGAACATCAACACCGCCGAGGAGATGCGTCTGTACTACCAAATCAACTACACCCTGACAGAAGTTCCCGAGGACGAGGCCTACTTCCATGCGCAGTTCCGCCGCTCCAACCCGACCCAGGGGTCGCTGCACACGTTGATTGACGGTGTGAAGGGCAAGGGACAGTATGTGGGTACCTACCTGGCGTGGCGTGTAAACGACAACTGCTGGTGGGGTGAAGGGGAAATCAAGTTCTACATGGACGGTGACAAGGAATATCCGACTATCTGTGGAACCGGGGCTGAAGACTACTTCTGCGGCTCGTATAATTTCGAGAACCAGAAGACGCACCAGTACCAGGAGTTCACCACCCCTTATGCCGGCATGCACCAGGTAATCCGTCCCGACGGGCTGTACCGTGCAGTGACCGCTTTCGGGCTGTACCGCTGGCATATCCTTGACCCGATACGCTTCGACAAGGACCTGAAAGTCACGATACAGGATTTGGGATGGCGTCATGACGGACGCTACAACAACCAGAAGTCGGATATCTCGTCGACCACTTTCTGGTACCAGGCCGAGCCGCATGCCAAATTCCCGGCTTTGCCGAGCAAGGACGATTTGGAAATTCCAAGATGGTAAAATTGGGTATACCCGATATTTAAAATTACGTTGTTTTTTTATTAACTATTAAATCAAAGTATTATGAGGATTTCTTTTAAAAGGAATGGTTTCATAGCATTGGCATCAATGCTATCATTTGCAGTGTATGCAGGGGATAATTTGCCCCTTGCAACCGCTGCATCGGGGACAAATGGATCTATTCAAGTATCTGAGTATGGCGTAGATACTTCTAATGAGATTCAACAAGCGAGAGTAATACAAGGAACAGTTCTGGAAGAAGGGACTAATGAACCTCTTATTGGGGTAAATGTTGTCGTTAAAGGAACTACTATAGGTACAACGACTGATGTGGAGGGAAAATATTCGATAAGAATACCTTCTGATAATGCTGTGTTAGTCTTTTCTTATATTGGTCAAAAAACAGAAGAATATTCTGTTAAAGGCTTGAAATCTTTGGATGTTATTATGAAAAGTGATGCTACGATGTTGTCTGAAGTCGTTGTATACACTGGTTATATGACTCAGAAAAAAGCTGACTTAACCGGATCGGTTGCATTGGCGGATTCAAAAGACATCAAGAAGACTTCCGCTAACGTTATGAAAGCTATGCAGGGTAAGATGGCCGGTGTGAAAATTAGCAACAATGGCGGTAATCCTGCAGAAGATATAGGCATTCAAATTCGTGGTCTTTCTTCTTTGTCTGGAGCTGTTACTCCATTAATTGTATTGGATGGTATGCCAGCTGAAGGTCTGAATCTACGTGACATAAATTCAGGAGATATTGAATCTATTCAGGTATTGAAAGATGCTGCTTCTGCCTCAATTTATGGTGCACGTGCTTCTGGTGGTGTGATTTTAGTCCAAACTAAAAAAGGTAAAGCTGGTAAGACTACCATTGACTATAATGGTAGTGTTTCTGTAAGTTCTATAATAAATAGACCGGAAATGATGAACGCCACAGAATGGGGTACTGCTGCCTTCCGCGCTGCTGCTTATGATGAGTGGGCTTATGGCTCAGGCCTATTATTACCCAATGGCTTTGAGTATGAGTATCATAGAGGTGATAATGGAATGCTGGTATTGGATAATATGAAAATGAAAGAATATTTGGATAATAATCAATTGGTAAAAGCAACTGATACAAATTGGATGGATGAGATTTTCCGTACAGCAGTTTCTACAAATCATCAGTTGACTATTTCTAATGGTTCGGATAAAGCTAAAAGTTTGTTTTCATTAGGGTATACTAACAACCAAGGTACACAAATTTATTCTTTTTTCAAACAATATTCTGTACGTGCTAATACGGAATATAGTTTGATTAAAGATCGTTTGAAAGTAGGAGAAAACTTAGCTATTTCTTATTTGCAGTATAAAAGTCAATGGGAAACCTTTTTGGCTATGATTATGCCACCTATGGTTCCTGTTTATGATGTAAATGGTAATTGGGCAGGACCTGCAGGACTTGATGATTTTGATAATCCAGTACGTAAAATGACTATGGGTAAAGATAATATCAATAATTATGTGAAAATTATTGGTAATGTTTTTGCAGATTTGAATATTTGGAATGGTATATCTGCTAGAACTCAGTTTGGTATAAATTATGGTAACTCTTATAGTAGAACAGTAGATGGGGCTTATGTGGAGACAGGTTTTAGAGGCAATGATAAAAATTATGTAAGAAATAACCAGTCCCATCCGTTAAATTATGTATGGACTAATACTTTGTCCTATAATAAAAGTTTTGGAAAACACCATATTGATGCTGTATTTGGTAGTGAGTTTACCCGTTATGTACAAGAAGGTTTTTATGCAAGTAGAGAAGGACTTTATTTGGAAGATCGTGATTTTGCCGGTCTTAGTGTTGCTACCGGTGATGAAATTGATGTAAGTAGTTCTGCTGATGAATATACTTATTTCTCTCTTTTTGCTAAGGCCAATTATTCATATGCTGGTAAATATTTGTTGTCTGCAACTGTACGTCGTGATGGTTCTTCTTTGTTTGGTGTCAATAATCGTTATGGTATATTTCCTGCATTTTCTGCTGGTTGGAGAATTAAGGATGAAACTTTTATGGAAGATGCGGACTGGTTGTCTGATCTGAAAATTCGTTTCAGTTGGGGTACGAATGGTAGTGTACAAGGATTACCTCGTGGTTACACAACTACTCCATTTACTACTAATTATTTTGATACTGCTTATCCTATTAAGGGACAAGAAACTGGTGCTTTGCAGTCTGGCTATAGAAGAACTTGGATTGGTAACCCTGATTTGAAATGGGAAACAACCAAACAAACAGACTTTGGTGTTGACTTTGGATTTTTCAATCAACGTTTGACTGGTTCTTTTGACTATTACTATAAGAAAACAAATGATATCTTGGTCCAGACTCCATATATCGCAGCAATGGGTGAAGGTGGTGAACCTTGGGTTAATGGTGCTAGTATGAATAACCAAGGTGTAGAATTTACAGTATCTTTCAAGAGTGACCCCTCCAGTGAATTCCAGTGGGCTGTTAGTGCCAATATTGGTACATACAAAACTGAATTGACTGACCTTCCTTCCAATGTAATCAATAAGTATGCTGGTGATGGTGTACACGATTTGATTTTAGGCCGTTCTCCAAATTCTGCTTATGGTTTGGTAGCTGATGGTATTTTCAAAACTCAAGAGGAAGTTGATGCTCATGCAGACCAGCCAGGTAAAGCAGTTGGACGTATTCGCTACAAGGACTTGGATGGGGATGGTGTAATCAATGAAACATATGATAGAACTTGGATAGGTTGCTATGACCCGGATTTCTTTGGAGGTCTTAATTTTGATTTCGCTTATAAGGGCTTTGATTTGAACTTGTTCTTTGAGGGTATGTTCGGTAATGATGTAAATAGCGACTGGAAGAAAGAGAGTGATATTTGGCTTTTCACCAATCCTGCATGGAAAAATCATGCAACTCGTATGTTGGGCGGTTGGTCACCTGACAATCCGAATTCTGATATTCCGGCTATCTCGAATAATACTGCCAATCAGGAACAAAGATTCTCTTCTTGGTTCATAGAAGATGGTTCATACATTAAGTTGAGAAATATTGAATTAGGTTATACATTCCCGACTAAACTTATCCAAAAAATGCATATGAGTAACTTGCGTTTGTATGCTGCTGCACACAATGTATTTACTTTGAAGAAGTTTTGGGGAGATGACAAATATACAAGTTTCGATCCTGAAAGACCTTCTTATCATTATTTGACACCGTTTACTTTCAATTTCGGTATCAATGTTTCTTTTTAAACTTAATTAATAAATTATTATGAAAAGCAAATATATAACCTTGTCAATTGCTCTATGCTCTCTGTTGGGAGTCAGCAGTTGTGATTCATATTTGGATATCAATCCTAAACAAGTTTTGGACCAAAATATACTTAACAAACCTAGCGATATAGAAGGTTTTGTCACAGCAGCCTATGCTCGTATGTGTGAGATGGGTTCATTGGATTCCTCTCCTTATATGTATTGGTGGAGTGGTTCTATGCGTTCAGATGATTGTTATAAAGGTGGTGGTGGTGTTGCTGATGCCGTAGGTTCCTTTGGTAATATATCACTTTTTACTTATGTAAATCCTAATACCGGTGCATTGGATGGAACTTGGTATAATTCTTATCAAGTTATTCAAAGATGTAATACAGCAATTCAAAGAATGGCAGATTTTACGGAAGAAGAATTGCCTAATAAGAACAGTTTTATGGGTGAAATGCTTTTTATCCGTTCATTTACGTTGTATCGTTTGAAAAAACTTTGGAAATATGTACCTTATATTGATGAGAATGTAGTAGGTATGTCAGATGCTTTTGAAGCAGTGCCTAACCGTGAACTGGATAAAGGGAATGATCTCTACTTATGGCAACGTATTCTTGATGATTTTAAGAAAGCTGAAGAATTATTGCCTTTGGATCAGATGGATAAAGGTCGTGTAAGTCGTAATGCTGCTACTGCTATGGTTGCTAGGACAATATTAAATATGGCTTACGAGCAGGATGACCGTCATCAGGTGATAAATATCAATAAGGAATTACTTGCAGAGGCTTTGCCTTATATTGATAAAATTATTGATCAAGAAGGTGGTCGTGTAGGTTTGGAATCTGATTTTGGTAATAACTTTTTGGTAGAGTATGATAACGCTACTAAAGAATCCATTTGGGAATTACAATTTTCTCTTGATAATAATTTTAGTACGGCAGGTCGATTTAATCGCGCTGAAGGTTTGAATCATCCATGGATGTGGCCCGAAATACAACCTGGTAATTTTGTATTTAAGTGTTGTGACTTTAACCATGCTAGCTATACGTTGACTAATGCGTTTAAGACTGATGAAAACGGTTTACCCCGTTTCGAGGATTATAATGAGGATGATTATGGTCAATATATTAAAAATTCAGATGGTTCTTATAATTTGGATATCGTTAATTCTGGTGCTAAGCCTTACTTTGATAAGTATACATGGGATCCCCGATTTAGCCATACTATCGTAGCTCCTGGACAGCCTTGGAAGTATGATCCTGATTTATTATTCCATTCAACTGCTACTCGTGATCCGATTACTTATAGTTTCTTGAAACCCATCAAAGATATGCCACATCCTGATTGTGGTTGTATTGCTTATGATGGATGGCAATTTAATTCTATGAATAAAAAGATGATTCGTTACGATGACGTGTTGCTGTGGAAAGCTGAGATTTTGATTCAATTGGATAGAGAAATGGAAGCCCTGCCATATATTAATCAGATTCGTACTCGTGCTGCCAATAGTTTGGTTCGTTTGACTCAAGCTGACGGTTCATATACAATGAATTATCATATTGCTACTTATCAGCCGGGTATTAACTGTAATTGGACTAAGGACTTTGCATGGAAAGCCTTAATGTGGGAAAACCGTCTTGAATTTGCTTGCGAAGGTCATCGTTTCTTTGATTTGCAGCGTTGGGGGTTGTTGGAAAAGACAATGAATGAGTACTTTGCTATTGAAAGAACTCGCTTCGATTGGTTCAATGATGCTCGTTTTACTGCCGGTCGTGATGAGTACTTCCCAATTTCCCAACCACAAATGAATTATTCAAAGGGTAACTATACGCAGAATCCGGGATATTAATGTTTAACTATTAAGAAGAAAATTATGAAAAAGATAGTAACCATTTTTACAATATTGTTGGTAGTGTTATCACTGTCCAGCTGCTATGACAGAGATGTGCTTGATGACAAGGGCTTGAATTATTTCATGCCTATGCCTGAGAATGTGCAGTATAATCAAGATAATGCTACTGCAGTGACATTGACTTGGAGTATTCCTTCAGTAATTCCAGAAGACTTCAGACGTCCTATTTCAGTACAGATTCAAATAGTGGAAAATAACATTTATAGAGATAGAATAACCTTGGTAAATGAGGAGACTTCTCATACTTTCACTATTGATCCTGCTAAAAAGTATCGCTATATTGTTAAATTGGTAGGTACTTTTACTGAGGAAAACCAAGAAACAGGACGTACATCTACTGTTACTTCTGAGGGTGTAATAGTTAATGTCGAATAGTTTCGAGAAGAATTTTGTAGTTAATGATAGAGAGTGGGTTTTTACTGGTATTTTTCTGAGTCAGCTCACTCTCTATTTTAATATTCGTGATATAAGAAGAATGGGTTATCTGGTTACGATAAATTGAAAAATGAATCAATAGACATGAAAAACATATTATTTATAGCATTCTCTTCGTTTATACTTTTATTCGTTTCTTGTACTTCTGAACAAGAAACTGAAACTTATATTCCTATTGATGAAATTATACCTTTGGATACTTATTTGATTCCAAATAAGGATACAAAAATTGTATCAACAACATTGAATTTTAAGGATATTGATGCCATAGATTATTTGCTGGTTAGAAAGAGTGTAGGTGACAGCTATTCAGCTAAGATAAATCAAAGCGAACTTACGTCTGATTATATTTTCAATTATACCATTCAAAAAACAGATCCACAGAATTTTCGGCTAGTATTGGCTGCCTTTTACAAAGATGGTAATATGTCGAAAGAGCTCTCTTTGAATGTGGATAACCGTTGGGGTTTTTTTATTCGTAATGTTACTCGTATAGCTCGTGTTACAGGGAGTATAATAAATGGAGAAAACTTTCCAAGTCCTAATAATACTGCGACAAAATGGAATGTAGGAGGAACAGATCTTGGCATTATTTGGGAGATGCAGCCCGGAAAATATGGAATTTTCTTTGGTGATACTTTTGGGTATGACTTTAAGCCTAATCCGGCTAATCCTGGACCTAACGGAGGGAGTTGGCGTAGTAATGTGCTGGCTTTCTCGGAGGATAATGATTTAGAAGATGGATTGTCATTCAGCAATATGGTTACTGATGATAAAGGGTATGCCCGCGAGATAATATATGGAGGAAAAGATTCGTCAGGTAATGGTGATTGGACTTCTATCCCAACAGCTGCTATTCGTGCTAATGGAATAGATTATGTGCATTATTTTAATATGAGAAATTGGACAGGATGGGTTACAAATTATTCGGGAATATATAAGTCGGCTGATAATGGTTTGACATGGGCTAAATGTAAAGATATAACCTTCTCATCTTATAGTTTTTTTGGTCAGGTAGGGTACTTTAAGAAAGATGGATATGTTTATATGATAGGTACTCAAACGGGGAGGGATAGCAATGCTAAATTAGCACGGTTTCATGAAACAGATATTGAGAATAAGACAGCTTATGAATATTGGAATGCTTCTACTAATCAATGGATAAAAGGCAATGAAAATGAGGCAACAGTATTAATAGAAGATAAGGTTGGTGAACTTTCTTTTATATATAATGAAACACATAAGAAATGGATAATTGCTTATTTCAATGCAGATAGATATAATATAACTATGCGTACGGCAGAAGACATAACTGGCCCATGGAGTGAACCCTATGAGCTTGCTAATGGTAGAGAGTATGCCCAATTGTATGGTTCTTACATTCATCCGTTTTCGGTAACTGGTGATAATTTATATTTTACGATGTCAATGTGGATGCCTTATAATGTTTTTTTAATGAAGGCTGAATTGGCTGATATGGGAGAGTTTTAATTATATTGACAAATATAATATCATGAACACACGCACATTAATTATAACTTTTGTTTGGATGATAATGTCCAACATAGGCATCTGTGCTCAAGAGCATTGGGATGCACAAGAGAGAATTGAGTTGAATAAGGGTGTTTTTCCGAAGAATTTTAGTAAAGCTATTGATGCTATACAGTATGATTTATTAGGAATTGAGAGAGGAAAAAGCCATGTGAAAGTGATAGATAACAACACTTTGTACATAAACCTTTCTTTTTCGCTTAAAAACTCTGTTCAACAAGGTGATTGGCGTATAGCGGTAAAGCCGGATTTTTTACCTTCATTCCATTGGGCGCCACATCTTACTCCTACTGATAGAAATGTCATCGATCAACATGTATTCCGTTCTCCTGCCCTTATTGTAGCAGACGATCATCAAACTCTTATTCTTATCCCCGATTTGGATATTATGCAGAAGGGGACTCCTGTACGATGGTATATGGATATGGACGCATCCTCTAATACACTTATTCTCGGAATGTGCAATAACCATGTATCCGAACACGTTCTGTTTGAGCGTGATCAAGAAACTACTTATCCAAAAGGAGATATTGAAATAGGCTTTTATTTGATGTATTCTGATAGCAAGGAAGTATTGCGGAATCCTTTCAAGAAGCCGTTAGAATTTATGTGGAGTCGATGGGGGCATACTGCATATGTGAAAGGTAATCCGGTGAAGGAGAGCCTGGAAAAGTATGTGCAACATACTTATAATTGGGCTTTTAATTCATGGTCAGAAAATGTGTGGCAGCAATTTGAGTTAGATGGGAAAAAAGTGGGTGCTCCCGTATTTATTGTGAATGTTACACAAAGTCCTAATTATCCGGGAGAGATTAATGAACGTGAATTTCGTTCTATCTGGAATCAGGCATGGTTCAGTTCATTGCGTTCTGCAAGTGGATTATATCGATATGCAAGAAGAATCGGTAATAGGGAGCTTCTTGCAAAAGCAAATTTGACAAAAGAACTGGCTCTGTCATTTCCGCAGAGGAATGGTTTTTTCTATGGACTTATCGGTACGGAAATGCATGAAGTAGAGATTGATGGTAAAAAGTATAATCGGAGCAAGGGGTGGAATACCTATTATTGGGGAAATTCCAACAGAAATCCTTATACCTGGAATCCGAAAGAATCTCCGTATCATATTTTTGATATGAGTTGGACAGCATTGCTGATGCTTCGGTGGTATGATGAATTAGAAAAAGATACCCGTCTTTTGGCTTATGCAGAAGATTATGCGATGGCTTTACTTGGAATACAGTATGAAAATGGTTTTTTCCCTGGCTGGCTTGACTTAAAGACAATGCAGCCGATGGACCATTTGAATGCTTCTCCTGAAACATCTTTATCAGTTACTTTTTTACTTAAACTGTATGAGCTTACACATAAGGAAGAGTATAAACGGGCAGCATTTAAAGCTATGAATGCAGTTATCCATGAAATTATCCCGGTTGGGAAGTGGGAAGACTTTGAAACCTATTGGTCTTGTTCTCGTTACGGTTCGGATAACTTGGTAGGTAAAAAGGTTTTGCGGAACAATATGCATAAACAGAATAATTTTTCAATGTTCTGGACAGCTGAAGCCTTACTGGAGTGCTATCGTCTTACCTCAAATAAAGAATATCTTGATTATGGGCAGCGTACACTTGATGAATTGCTGATGACTCAAGCATCGTGGCAGCCGCCATACATGTATGTAAATGTATTGGGTGGTTTTGGTGTGTTGAATGCCGATGGTGAATGGAATGATTCACGCGAAAGTCTTTTTTCCGAACTCATCATTCAATATGGAAAACTTCTTGATAAGCCAGAGTATATAGAACGGGGATATGCTGCACTTAAGGCATCTTTTGTAATGATGTATTGTACTGAAAATCCTCAAACCAAACAGCAATGGGAAAAAGTTCATCCGTTCTTTGCTTCAGAGGATTATGGATTCATGATGGAAAATTACGGGCATGGCGGCCGTACAAATCCGGCAGGTGAAGGTATGGGTGAGTTTACAATCTATGATTGGGGAAATGGAGCAGCAGCCGAAGCCTATAATCGTATCCTGGATAAATTCGGGAAAATAGAATAATAATACTAACTTTTAATAATTGTCATTATGGTAAAAAGGACTTTAGCTTTATTAGCCTTTTTGAATGTGGCTATGCTGTTTCCGGCCAGAACTCAGGCCCATAACAGTGGTGAGAGACTGTTTAACGATAAATACGGGCATGCATACCTGGATAAGATTGCATTCCCTATTGGTGGTATCGGTGCCGGAATGTTTTGTCTTGAGGGTACGGGGGCCATTTCCCATGTTTCGCTCAGAAACCATCCGGATGTGATGAACGAACCGTATACTTTTGCTGCTATTTGTGTGAAGGATGTACAGAACGGGGCAAAGGTGTTGGAAGGCCAAGTGCCGACTTGGAAGCTGTTCGGTCCTGACCAGAGTGGTCTGGGTAGAGGGGATAAGACATATGGCCTTCCTCGTTTTGAGGAGGCCGTTTTCCAGACACGTTTCCCCTTTGCCTTGATAGATTTGAAAGATAAGGATATGCCTTTGGAAGCCAGGATTACGGGCTGGAGTCCTTTTATCCCAACAGATGCAGATAACTCCAGTCTACCGGTGGGAGTGTTGGAATACCGTTTTACGAATACTTCGGATGAAGCCATTGAAGCAATATTTTCCTATAATACGAAGAATTTCATAGATGGGCAGGGAACTATCCAAGGCATAAGGAATGGATTTATTCTGGAATCCAATCAAGAGGGTTCCGGACTGGCAATCTATGTGGATAATGATAATGCGGTTGTAGACCATTGTTGGTTCCGTGGTGCGTGGTTTGATCCTCAGACAGTTGTTTGGGACAACATCCGTTATGGAAGAATTGCTAGTAATCAACCGGTTGACGGTGCTGTTCCAGGAGCTTCTGTTTATGTTCCGATGGCATTACAGCCAGGTGAGGCAAAGACAGTCAAAGTAAACTTCTGCTGGTATCTGCCGGATTCCAATTTATCTATCGGTTTTGCGCGAAAGGAGGGGCAGGCATTTGTTGGAAGTCCTTGCAAGGGTACAGCTTCCGGCCAGCAGCTTGTAAGCGGTTTTGTCGGTCGGCAATTGCTGAATTCATTCGATAAAGGTGGTGACGGATTGACGGGTATCATTCAGTCTTCGGAATTCAATATTGGAAAAAGATACTTGAAGTTTTTGGTAGGTGGAGGTAACCAGACAGACCGTACTTCCGTGAATCTTGTAGTGGACGGAAAGATTGTAGAAACAGCAGTAGGTAATCAGACGGAGACTCTGAATGAAGTGGTGTGGGATCTGAAGGCCTATCAGGGTAAGAAGGCCATTGTGAAGGTTATTGACCTGGATGTATATCCTTGGGGACATATTCTTGCTGACCAATTTGTCTTGACGGACAATAAGAACGAGAATCTTTATAGCTTGTCTTCCGCAGCAACATTGCTTGCTGATTTTGAGGGGGTCAATTGGGGTGATTGGCAGGTGATAGACTCTTCTGAAGAGGAAAAGCAATTTCTGGCGGATGAGGAGAATACAGAGACTGTGTACAGACCTTGGTATTCGGAACGTTTCAAGAACCTGCATGACGTTGTTGGTTATTGGGATGTGAATAGTGGAATGTTGAAGAAAAACAGTGAATTGTTCAGTGATGCATTTTACAGCTCCACTCTGCCGGCAGAAGTAGTGGAGGCAGTTGCCGCCAATCTGACTATTTTAAAATCTCCTACCGTGTTGCGTCAGTGGGACGGACGGTTCTGGGCTTGGGAAGGTTGCCAAGATTCTTTTGGTTCCTGCCACGGAAGCTGTACGCATGTATGGAACTATGCACAGGCCTTGCCTCATTTGTTCCCATCTTTGGAGAGAACTTTGCGCGAGACAGAATTCAACGTTGCACAGAATTCCGAAGGCCATCAGAACTTCAGAGTCAATCTTCCTATTTCTGCACCTCCGCATAACTTCCATGCTGCGGCCGACGGGCAGTTGGGGGGCATCATGAAGGTATATCGTGAATGGCGTATAAGCGGGGATACCCAGTGGATGAAAGAGCTCTTCCCCTTGGTGAAGAAGAGTCTTGACTATTGTATCCGTACCTGGGACCCTTTGCGTAAGGGCTATCTTGAAGAACCGCATCACAATACTTATGATATTGAGTTTTGGGGACCAGACGGAATGTGTACCAGTTTCTATTTGGGTGCTTTGACTGCATTTATTGAGATGGGAAAAACATTGAAGGAACCTGTTAAGGAGTATACAGCTATACTGGCTAAGGGCAAGAAGTATATGGAGACTTCTCTTTTTGATGGAGAGTACTTCATACAGAAAATCCAGTGGGAGGGCCTTCAGGCTCCCAATCCGGTGGAGGTAATGTCCTTTGGCGGCGGTTATTCGGAGGAAGCCATGGAACTTCTCAAGAAGGAGGGACCGAAATACCAATATGGTACCGGTTGTTTGTCCGACGGTATTTTGGGCATGTGGATGGCTTCTGTATGTGGTTTGGATGAGGTACTTGACAATGCAAAGGTAAAGAGTCATCTGGTAGCTGTTCACAAGTATAATCTGAAACATGATCTGACGGACCATTTCAATCCCCAGCGGCCAGTTTATGCTTGTGGGAAGGATGGCGGTCTTTTACTTTGCACATGGCCAAAAGGCGGCATGCTGTCATTGCCTTTCGTATATAGTAATGAGGTCTGGACCGGTATCGAGTATCAGGTTGCGAGCCATCTGATGATGAAGGGTGAAGTGGAGAAGGGTTTGGATATTGTCCGTGAATGCCGGAAGCGGTATGACGGAAGGGTGAGAAATCCGTTTGATGAGATAGAGTGCGGTCATTGGTATGCGCGTGCTATGGCCAGTTATGGCATGTTGCAGGGGCTTACGGGAGTAAGGTATGATGCTGTTGATGGTACGATGTATATAGATTCGAAGATTGGCGATTTCAAGAGCTTCATCAGTACTGATACTGGGTTTGGTACTATTGAATGGAAACATGGGAAGCCTTCTTTGGAGGTTGTCTATGGTACTATTGATGTGAAGCGCTATAGTGTTTCGGGCAAGATTATTGATTGAGTTCTCATTGGTAGAATACACTGTAAAAGTCAAAAGAAATGATACGGAATAAACTTTTTATTATATGCTCCTTTCTATTCTGCCTTGGTACCGCTTCAGCCCAGCAGAAGTTCTCTGTGGCATCTCCCGACGGGAAGCTGAAGCTTGTGCTGGACATAGCGCCTGAGAAAGTGGCTTACAGCGTGAAATACGGGAAACAGCAGTTGCTGGAGGACTCAAGGCTGGGATTCGAGTTCGACAGCGGGGAGTTCGGGGCAGGACTCAAGGCGGGAAAGGTACAAAGGAGGAAGATAGACGAGACATACGAGCTGGTAGTAGGAAAGGTCAGTAAGGCAAGAAACCACTGCAATGAGATGATAGTCCCCCTGGTGGAGAAGAACGGGAAGGAGAGAACGGTGAACCTGGCTGTAAGGGCATTCAATGATGGGATAGCATTCAGATACGAATTTCCCAAGCAGAAAACATGGAATTCATACGTGATGTACGATGAAAGGACACAGTTCAACTTACAAGGAAACCCGATGGCGTTGCTCATGTACCTGCCCGGGTATGTAAATACACACGAAGGGGTATACAGTCATGTAAGATATGACAAGGTCGCAAGGAAGAGGCTGATAGAGATGCCCGCCACATTCGAATTCGACAATGGGGTGGCCCTGGCAATAACAGAGGCGGCAATAAGGGACTACGCGGGAATGTACCTGGTGAAGGAGAAGAGTGGACTGGTGGGAAAGCTCTCGCCAAAACTCGGGCAGGAAAAAATAAAGGTTGAAATAGACAGTTTCCCACACCGTACCCCGTGGCGCGTGATATCCGTTGCAGACCGGGTAGGAGGATTACTGGAGACGAACATACTAACAAGTCTGAACGAACCATGCAGGATTGAAGACACTTCATGGATTAAGCCTTGCCGGACCACGTTCACATGGTGGAACGGGAATGTCGTGCCGGACAGCACGTTCTCTCCAGGGAACAATTTCGACACGAACAAGTACTACATTGATTTTGCTGCGCGCAATGGCTTGGATGTACATGGAATCTACGGATATGCGGAAACTCCTTGGTACTATGATGACAACTTCAATTTCGGATGGGCGGGACCCAATGCGGACATCACAAAACCGATACCATGCCTGAACATGCCAAGAATTGTGGAATATGCAAGGAGCAAGGGGGTGGGCATACATCTGTGGGTACACTGGAGACCGCTCTATGACAAGCTGGAGGAGGCATTCACGCTGTATGAGAAATGGGGGGTCAGGGGACTCATGGTGGACTTCATGGACCGCAATGACCAGGAAATGATCCGTATCCAGGAGGAGATACTGGAATGTGCGGCAAGGCACAGGCTCTTCATACAGTTCCACGGATCGAGCAAGCCCTCAGGGCTGGTGAGGACCTATCCGAATGAGTTCACGAGGGAGGGGACGCTCAACTACGAGGTATGCAAGTGGGACACGCTGGTGAATGCGGACCATGACATTGCGATACCCTTCACCAGGATGCTGGCGGGAGCGACGGACTATCACCTGGGAGGGTTCAGGGCACTGCCGCGCTCGGAGTTCAAGATACAGTATGTAAATCCTCATGTAATGAGCACACGCTGCCATATGTTGGCCATGTATGTGGTTTTGGAAAACCATCTCACCTCGTTGTGCGATACGCCAAAGGCTTATGAAGGTCAACCGGGGTTCGAGGTGCTCCGTACCGTGCCGGGAACGTGGGATGAGATAAGAGTTCCGCTGGCAAAAATGAATGAGCATGTCACGGTGGCCCGCAGGAGCGGTTCGGACTGGTGGGTAGGCTTGCTAAACAACGGTACGGAAAGGAATCTGAAATTGAAATTGGACTTCCTTAGTGAGGGGGGCTACCAAGCAACGATCTATACCGATGCGGAGGATGTGGAGCGGAATCCAAACAATCTGGACAGACTGGTGCGGAAAGTTACAAGAAAGGATATCATTGAACTGAATCTGGCAAGGGATGGAGGAGCGCTATTACATATCAGAAGGTTATAAGGGTGATGTTTATCAGTTGAAATTGTATTTCAATCAGTTGTTAGTTTGTTAGGATAAGAAGGTTGCTTCAGGATAATATTTTTAATCAATAGATTTATAACATGAACAGAAGAAGTTTTATAAAGAGAGTGGGCCTTTTGGGAGCGGGATATGCACTGAATGAAAGCTTGCTGTTTGCAAATCCAGGTTTAGCTTCGACAGCTACCTCTTTTTCATCGTTTCCAACAGTAAGAAAGCCTGAATCAGAAAGGAATTTCATGAGTGTTGCCATTGAAAAGGCCATTGCTACTTTTAAACAGAAGGTCAAGAATGAAGAACTGGGCTGGTTGTTTGGGAATTGTTTTCCGAATACGTTGGACACAACCGTTTTTTATTCAGAAAAGGATGGCCGACCGGATACATATGTGATTACCGGTGATATTGATGCCATGTGGCTAAGGGATAGTTCTGCCCAAGTATATCCGTATTTGGATTTCATGTCTGAAGATAAGAACCTGCAAAGACTGATAATTGGCGTTATCAATAAGCAGACTTCCTTTATATTGAAGGATCCGTATGCCAATGCCTTTTATGATGATGATACGAAGTATACAAGATGGAACAGCGACCATACGGAGATGAAACCGGGTATTCATGAGCGTAAATATGAGTTGGATTCGCTTTGTTATCCCATTCGCCTGGCATATGGATACTGGAAAAAGACAAATGATGCTTCTCCTTTCGATGCGCAATGGAAGAAGGCGATAGAAACCGTTTTAAGAGTCTGCAAGGAACAGCAGAGAAAAGATGGTAACGGGCCTTATAGCTTTCGCAGAACTTCGGAATGGGCTATAGATGCTGTTCCTATGGGTGGAGTGGGCTATAAAGTAAATCCGGTCGGATTGATTTGTTCTACTTTCAGGCCTAGTGATGATGCTACCATCTTTCCTTTTCTTGTCCCGTCCAATTTCTTTGCGGTGGCCAGTTTGAGGCAGGCTTCCGAAATGGTTCAAAAGATAACCAAAGACAATGTACTGGCTGATGAACTATTGGCGTTGAGTAAAGAAGTTTATAATGCTTTGCAGACTTATGCCGTGGTGAATCATCCGAAGTTCGGTAAAATCTATGCTTTTGAAATAGATGGCTTTGGATCGGCTTATCTTAGTGATGATGCCAACGTCCCTAATCTGCTGGCGTTACCCTATCTGGGTGGTGTTGATAGGGATGATGCAATTTATGCCAATACCAGAAGATTTGTATGGTCGGAATACAATCCTTACTTCTTTAAAGGTTCTTATTTTGAAGGGATAGGAGGACATCATATTGGTACGGACATGATATGGCCGATGAGCCTGATAATGAAAGCCCTGACTGCTCAAGACGATGAAGAGTTACAGCAATGTATCCAGATGCTCCAGAAAACGCATGCCGGTACCGGGTTCATGCACGAGTCGTTCCACAAGGATGACCCCAAGAAATTCACAAGGAGCTGGTTTGCATGGGCCAATACATTGTTTGGAGAATTGCTGTGGAAAACATTCAATGAGAAACCATATTTATTGGAATATTAATCATCTAATTAATCAATGTAAACAAAAATTTATGAGAAGAATTACAAAATTCAGTTTGTTACTCTCCCTTGTTCTGGGATTGTACTTTCCTACTGTTTTTGCACAGTCGAACATGACGAACGAAATGTTTGACTTGGCAAAGTTGAAGTCGGGTGTAAAAAACAAAAGAATCTCCAGTACAGATCCTACCGGAGGTAACAGAGATCACTTGGAGCCCTTCAAACCAGGTGAGAAACGCATCATTGCAGACATCAAGGGAACGGGAGTCATCAACCACATTTGGGTGACGATTGCGCCTCCACCTCCCACTTTGAGCAGAAACGACATTATCATTCGCATGTATTGGGACGGCAACGATTATCCTTCGGTAGAGTCTCCCATCGGCCCTTTCTTCGGACAAGGCTGGGATGAGAGATACAACTACGCATCCTTGCCTCTTTCGGCCGGTCCTGAAAACGGTACCGGTCTGTCGTGCTATTTCGCTATGCCTTTCGAGAAGGGCGCACGCATTGAAATTGAGAACCAGAGCGACCGCAACATAGATGCTTTCTACTTCTACGTGGATTATCTGGAGATGGCGAAGCTTCCCAAGGACATGGGCCGCTTTCATGCCTGGTATAACCACAACCTGACTGAAGCACTTCCCGAAGGCGAGACGGAGTGGGGAGTTACCGGTGCCCAGAAGCCGAACACCACCGGCGAACGCAACTATGTGTTCATGGAAACCCAAGGCAAGGGACACTTTGTAGGTATCAATTACTATGTGCATTGTCCCACTCCCATGTGGTATGGCGAAGGTGACGACATGTGGTTCATTGATGGAGAAAAGGTTCCCTCGCTGATAGGTACAGGTACGGAAGACTTCTTCAATACGGCCTGGTGTCCTAAAGAAGCCTTCTCGCATCCTTACTTCGGTTATCCCCGTGTGAACAATGATATAGGCTGGCTGGGTCGTACCCACGTTTACCGATTCTTCATTGAAGATCCCATTTTCTTTGAAAAGAGCCTGAAGGGAACCATCGAACATGGCTCCAACAACAACTTGACGTTGGATTTGTCTACCGTGGCTTATTGGTACCAAGATTCGGCTGTGGCTCTTCCCGAAGCTCCTACAAAGGCACAGCGTGCTCCGAAACCTTTCATCAACCATGTTGATATACATCGTTGGCGGGATGCCTGGCGTAAGTCCAAGGGTAACAAAGCCACTCTGTGGGGCAACGAGTAAACTTTTGTAACGCTCTTTTTTTATACGTTCATAGGCTGATATTTATATCCGGGGTTTTGCCATTATATTGGCAAAACTGTGTCTCTATATTGGCAAAACTGTGCCACTATATTGGCACGACTATGGAAAAATAGTTCTACGGAGCAGCAAATTCAATAAATCATTAATAAAGGTACGAAATGAAGAATATTCCCAAAAAGCAATTTGCGGGCTGGATGCTGATGCTACTGTTGTGCATCAGTATCTCGGCATTTGCCCAGTCGCCTAAGAAGGTGACCGGACGTGTGATGGATGCACAAGGTGAGTTACTCATCGGTGTGAATGTGACGGAGGCGGCAGACCCTTCTAATGGTGTGGTGACGGACATCAACGGTACGTATACGATTACGTTGAAAGGTAATAAGCCGTCATTAAAATTCTCTTATATTGGCTTTAAGGATAAAGTGGTAGCGGTAGGCTCCAAAGGAGTGCTTGATGTAGCTTTGGAAGAAGATGTGGCAGCCCTTGACGAAGTGGTGGTAGTGGGCTTCGGAACGCAGAAGAAAGCTTCTGTGGTCGGCTCCATTACCAATATAGAGCCGGCCAAACTTGCCGCGGCTCCCAGCCGTTCGCTTAGTAACAACTTGGCGGGTATGGTTCCCGGTGTGATTGCGGTTCAGCGTAGCGGTGACCCTTGGTTCAATAACTCCGACTTCTGGATTCGTGGTATCAGTAGCTTTACTGGCAATACCAATCCGCTGGTATTGGTGGACGGCGTCGAGCGTTCGCTCCACGACATCGACCCTGAAGAAATCGCCTCCTTTTCCGTGTTGAAGGATGCTGCCGCCAGTGCCGTCTATGGTGTGCGCGGTGCCAATGGTGTAGTGATGATTGAGACCAAGCGCGGCAAGATTGGAAAGCCGCAGGTGAACGTCCGCTTCGAACACTCCTTTACGCAACCCATCAAGATACCCGATTACATCGGCAGTGTGAAGTATCTGGAATTGATTAACGAAATGTATGCCGAGCAAGGTAGAGCCCCCTTTGCCAGCGAAGCCACCTTGCTGAACTACAAGAATCAGACCGACCCGGAACTCTATCCCGATGTGAATTGGTGGGACATCATCTCCAAAGACCATGCAGACAACACGAAGGCAAACGTTAGCGTCAACGGTGGTACGGACATCCTTCGCTATGCGTTGGTGGCAGGATATTACAATGAGAACGGTATTATTGAACGCGACAAGAACCAGGAGTGGGACTCTTCCCTGAAGGTGAGCCGATATACGGTACGTTCCAATGTAGATGTGAATGTGACTCCCACTACCTTGTTCCGTGCCAATGTGGGCGTGTTCCTGCAAACCCGTAACGCTCCTCCGGGAGACACGGAAACCAATCAGGGCATTTTCTATCAAGCCATGCGTGTACCTCCTTACGTGCATCCGGCCATCTATGCCGATGGACGCATTCCCCGTGTGATGCACAAGGAGAACCCTTGGGCGTGGGCCACACAGCGTGGATACGAAAAACTAAACCACAATAAGATTGAATCCCTAGTATCGTTGGAACAGGATTTGAAGTTCATCACACCGGGACTGAAGTTCAAGGGAACCTTCTCTTTTGACAAGTTCTCGGCAACTTCCGTGACACGTTCCAAGAACCCCTATTACTACAATCCCGCCACCGCACGCGATGCAGAGGGCAACATCATCACTGATGTGCAGACCACCGGACAAGAGTTCCTGGGCTATGAAAAAGGAGCTAAATGGGGCGATCAGTCCATCTATCTGGAAGGAATGTTCTCGTACAACCGCATTTTCGGCAAAGTGCACGATGTGAACGCCATGTTCCTCTACAACCAGAAGGAGTATGACAATGGTGATGCGCTTCCCTATCGTACCCAAGGCATAGCCGGAAGATTCTCTTATACTTACGACAGCCGCTATGTTGCCGAGCTGAACTTCGGTTACAACGGCTCCGAGAACTTTGCCAAAGGCAAGCGCTTCGGCTTCTTCCCCGCCGTGGCGTTGGGATGGATTGTATCTTCCGAGAAATTCATGGAGCCGGTTTCCGATGTCATCTCCAACTTGAAGCTGAGAGCTACTTGGGGTAAGGCCGGTAACAGTAACATTGGTGGTAACAGACGTTTCGCCTATATTTCTACCATTGTCAATACCGGTTCGTACAGATGGGGTACAGATGCGGAAATCTATCGCCTTGGACGTTCGGAAGGCGAAATCGGTGTGAACAACTTGACATGGGAAACCGTGACCAAGATGAATGCCGGTATCGACTTAGGTCTATGGAATGGTAGCGTGAACCTCGTAGTGGATGTGTTCAAGGAAAAGCGCGATGACATCTTCATGCAGCGTAAGAATGTGCCTGGTTCTGCCGGATTCAACCGCCCTGTTTGGGCCAATTATGGCAAGGTCGATAATCAGGGATTTGATGTGTCTTTGAATGTCAACCACAAGTTCAATAGCGATTGGGCCATTTCCGCTATGGCAAACTATACCTACGCACACAATAAGGTTGTGGAAATAGACGAACCTGCCGCCATCTTGGATACATACCGTTCGCAAACTGGTAAACCTGTAGGGCAATTGTTTGGCTTGATAGCGGAAAGGCTCTTTACGGAAGATGATTTCGATGAAAACGGTATGCTTAAGGAAGGGATTCCCGCACAAAAATTCAGTGATATGAGCAACCTGCGTCCCGGTGACATTAAATACAAGGATTTGAACGGGGATGGTGAAGTGACCGCAGTAGATGCAACAGCCATTGGCGGTACACGTATTCCCGAGATTGTCTATGGTTTTGGAGCTACGGTAAGCTACAAGTCGTTCGATTTGGGAGTATTCTTCCAAGGAACAGGTAAAACCTATCAGCTCTTGGGCGGAGAGACCTGGTTGCCGGGTTCCTCCTTAGGTGCTGGTAACATCTATTCGAACATTGACAACCGTTGGACACCTGAAAATCCGAGGCAAGATGTATTCTGGCCCCGTATGGGCGATAAGGCTGTGGCAAACAATGAACAAGCTTCCACATGGTGGTTGCGCGACATGAGTTTCCTGCGCCTGAAGAATCTGGAACTTGGATATACTCTTCCGCAACGTTGGACCACCAAAATCGGTATCCGCAGCTGCCGTTTGTTTGCAAGAGGAACCAATCTGCTGACGTTCTCCGACTTCAAGCTTTGGGACCCCGAACTGGAAACGACCGATGGATTGAGATACCCGCAGATGAAATCTGTATCAGTGGGCTTTAGCATCAATTTCAACAATTAATCAAGATACGAAGAAAATGAAAAAATATAAATCTATAGCAAAAGCTGTCTTATTGTCGTGCACCCTGGCATTGACAACAAGTTGTAACGATTTCTTGGACAAGGCTCCCGATGACCAGCTTACCATGGAGATGATTTTCACGGACAAGATAAGGACCGAGGACTGGTTGGCAGGTGTCTATTCATCCATTCCCAGCCCCATGTGGGGGTATTTCAAGGAACAGGGCTATAACATCATGGGCGATGATATCACCATTCCCCAAGACTGGTCGCCGTATGGGTGGGGCAATGTGTATGCCTACACCACCGGGAACTGGAGTCCTATCTCAAAATGGAACCCCTATTATTGGGTAGAATTGCACAAGCGCATACGTTCCGGCCTTATCTTCTTGCAGGAGGCAAAAGTACTTCCAGAAAAAGACCTGACGGAATCTTATGTCAACCAGATGAAGTACGAAGTCCGCTTCTTGATAGCCTACTATTACTCTTTGATGATTGAGTTGTATGGTGCCATACCGTTTACTCCCGGTGTGCTTGTTGCCGTCGATGCGCCCGAATCGGAGATGATGACGCCCCAAAGACCCTATGCCGAAGTGGTAGATTGGATTGATAAAGAGCTGCTGGAAGTGTCAGAACATCTGCCCGCTGTCTATCCCAATAATACCGATTGGGGCAGGGCCACCTCTATCATGGCTTTGGCAATACGTGCCAAAACACTGTTATTTGCTGCAAGTCCGTTGTTCAATGGCAATCCGGACCTCAAGGACTGGAAGAACTCAGAAGGAGAATTCCTTTTTGATGCCGAAGCCAAACCGGAAAGATGGGAAAAGGCTGCCAAAGCTCATCTGGACTTGATAAAGGCAGCCGAAGCAGCCGGACATAAGCTGTACTATGAATATAATGTGGATGGAAGCATTGACCCCTTCATGTCTTACTATAACATGTCGTTGAAACGCTTCTCAGAAGGTAATAAGGAGATTCTTTTCGGACGCCCCGAAAATGTGGACCTGAACTACTGGCAGGCTCATCATCTGCCGAAGGGTATCGGTGGAAATGCCGCTATGGGTGTCACTCAGGAGTTGGTGGACGCTTTCTATATGAAGAACGGTGAAATGCCTATATTGGGATATAACGAGGATGGTTCGCCCATCATCAACCCGGAATCGGGTTATGTGGAAAATGGATTCTCTACCACTACGGAGTATAGAACCACGAAGTGGCCGGGCGGAGGACCTTCGAATCTAGCCAATGAGGAAACCGGTGTAAGTCCGGTAACAGAAGAAGGTACTTACAATATGTATTGTAACCGGGAGCCTCGCTTCTATGTTTCCGTCATCTATAATGGCGCGTGGCTGGGAGTTGATAACCGTCGTGTGGACTTCCTTCAGGGTGGCCGCGATACGGATATGACTTTCGACTCGCCCCAAAACGGTTATAATATCCGCAAGCGAATCTCTTTGGATGTACTTCCCAGAGATGGGAAGCATGTATATCAGCCGGGTATCTTGTACAGAATGGCTGAGGCATATTTGGGCTATGCGGAAGCATTGAACGAGTCTTCGGCAGCTCCCACTCCCGATGTATATAAGTATGTGAATTTGATTCGTGAACGTGCTGGAATTCCCGCTTTGAAGGAAGGGCTGAGCAAGGAGGAGATGCGTGCCGCCATTCAGCAGGAGCGTCGGGTAGAGTTTAATTGTGAAGGTATCCGTTTCCATGACCTCCGTCGTTGGAAGATTGCCGACAAACACCTGGGTGGTAAGCTCTATGGTATGAATCATGACGGTTCTGAGAAGAGCGACGATGTGAACAATCCGAAGGCTTTCTATAAGAGAACCTACTACAAGAGCCGTACCTTTAACAAAAGGATGTATTTATGGCCCGTTCCACAGGCTCAGATGGACATCAATCCCAATTTGAGACAAGCTCCCGGATATTAATAAATAATTAGAGAACAAGTATGAAATCAATAAAATTCATTTTTTGTACGATGGCGTTAGCGTTTACCACATTGATGTCTTGCTCGGATGATAATGAGGTGGACTTGTCCAATCGTAAGTTTGTCCGTATCGATCAATCGGCAGTTTATGTGGAGATTGACGAGAATGTCACTGTCACCGCTTCCGTTGACACTTTGGCGGGTGATTCCTATCTGTTGAAATGGAGCGTGCTCGATTCCGATGTAGCGACCATTGAAGGTGTAGAAAACAACGCAGCCGTCATTACGCCTATTGCCGTTGGAAAAACGGTTATCAAGGTAGAGACAGCCGATGGCAAGTTGTGCTACTTTAGTGACTTGACTGTTACCAAGACTCCTAAAACGTGTTATATTGACTTTGGTGTCATTGATTCTCCGGCTCCGTTCAACAACTATCGGAATCCCAGAGACCCCGGATTGGTAAATATGCTCGACCATAGAGGTCGTCCTACTACTTTCGGCATCGAAGTGGACAAACCGTTTACTGGAGAATTGGTTCGTGGCTTGAATAATAACTTGGGCCTTCCGAAAACAGCTTCTGAAGATATGTTCTTCAGCGATGGCATTGCTATTCCGCTCAGTGGCTTCAAGGTGACAGGGCTTTCTCAGGGAACAAAGTATACGTTCAATTTCTATGGCCACATCAATGACCGTGGAACGGAGACCGAATATCATGTAATTGGAAAGAACGATGGTGTTGCTTATTTGGTCAATGACGATAATTTCGATAGAATGGTATAGATCAAGGGTATCGAGCCTAATGACGAAGGTGTGGTTTATATCGAAATGAAACCGGGTCCGAACAATGTGCAATGGGCCAGATTCTTTGGCGTAAATACCATGGTATTTACAGAAGAGGAGAATTGATGTGACTTTATGGACATAGGTAATTCTTTCTATTGAAATAATACTGTTAATGAGGAGAGATACCGTTTAAACAGGCATTCTCTCCTTGTCTTTTTAAAAAACATATAGTAAATAATTTATGAAAATAAATCTGAAAAAAATTTCTGTTTTTTTGTCTGCCATTCTGTTGGCAGGCTCGTATGCTGTGGCTCAGAACTCATATAGATGGACAGATGAGTTGGAATTATTGAAAAGAGTGGATAAACTGCCCGAGTATCGTACCGGTTCTTATGTGGAGCAGTTTTCGAGTTATGACAGAACATGGGGTAACGACGATGGTTTTGCCGGGACTTATTCTTTCCTCCGCAAGGAAGGGGATAAACTGGTGATTGCAGAAATGGAGGGTCCTGGAGTAATCAATCGTATTTGGACGCCTACACCGACAGATAATATGCTCTATTTTTACTTTGACGGAGAAAAGGAACCTGGTTTGAAAATAAAGTTCTCGGATTTATTTTCCGGTAAGGTTTATCCGTTTACAAAGCCCGTTTGTGGTAATGAAATTGGTGGTTTTTATTGTTATCTGCCCATTACGTACAAAAAGTCCTGCAAAATTGTTTTCGATGGACCTAAATTGGAATTCATTCAGATACAATACCGTAACTTGCCGGAAAAGAAGGTGGAAACCTATACCGGTGAATTCTCACAGCAGGATAAGGATTTGTTGGCTGAGGTGAATAGAATATGGGCTGACTTGTCTCCTGCTGTAACGAATTATACCTTTGGAAAATCAGCTGGTGTACAGACGGAAGAAAAGGTATTTACACTGAGTCCGGGAGAAGAAGTTTCTTTCTTTGAGATGGCAGAACCGGGACGTATTGTAGGTATGTCGATTGATGGCGGAACATCTTTCGAAGGTTTATACAAAGATGTGATTCTTTCAGCTAAATGGGATAATGAGAAGGTGGAGGCTATTTATGCCCCCGTTGCTGATTTTTTTGGATATGCCTATGGAAAAGGAGCAATGCGGAGTATCTTAATGGGTAAGCAAGGTACTTCCAACTACTGCTATCTGCCAATGCCTTTTGACAAGTCAGCTTCTATGAAGATGATTTATAAAAAGAGAGAAGGTATTCAGCAATCTCCTATTTCTGTAAACGTTAAAGTGTACTATAACAGTAATAAGCGTAATGTGAAGGAAGAGGGTAAGTTCTATTCTGTATGGCGTAGAGAGAAAACTCCTCTCGGCATTTTCCATAAGTTTGCTGCACAAAAAGGAAAAGGACATTATGTAGGAACCATCCATCAGGCACAAGGCCTGCGTCCGGGAATGACCTTGTTCTTCGAAGGGGATGACAGTACTTACGTAGATAATAAAATGCGTCTGCACGGCACTGGCTCCGAAGACTATTACAACGGTGGCTGGTATGCTTTATTGGATCGTTGGGACAGAGGAAACAGCCTCCCCCTCCATGGTTGCCTGGATTATTCGCTTCCGATGGCCAGAACCGGTGGATACCGTTTCTTCTTGGCCGACAAAATGTCCTATGAGAAGGAAATCTATCATGGAATGGAACATGGTGAAGTAAAAAATAATTTTCCGGTAGATTATACATCTGTTGGATTCTTCTATGCAGCCCAGCCATTGCAAGGCAGAGAAGAGCCTACTGCTGAATTACGCACTGTATATCAGCCGACAGAACATATCTATTTCCCTCAACTGATGCAGCTGAGTCTTGGTGGAGGTGTCCAGGTAACAAATGAGCGTGGAATCCGTATGACCACCCAGCATGGAGGAGTAGTGCGCATCATGCTGAACGATGTGCCCGAAGGAAAATATAAAGTGCTGATAAACTATTTTGAGAAACCGAATGGTGCCGACTTCCAGGTTTGGCAACGCCAGAAGCAACTGTCCGGATGGATCTCTACTAAGAAGGACAAAGAAGTGTCTAAAGACAGAGTACATGTAGGAGACATCAATTTGACGGAACAAACCAATTCAGTCACTTTCCATGTGAGAAATAATAACGGTGGGGACCAGTTTGAACTGGGACTGATTATCCTGGAAAGAATAAAGGAATAGATGTGGGAATGTGTACTTGTATATGGAATTGATAAGAATGAGAACTAAACAAATTTTACTGTTCGGGCTTGTTACCTGTAGTTTGACGGGCAATATGGCTTGTAAGGATGCTGATAGTGAAAAAACGCTGTGTATTGATAATGTACGTATGATATCCCGTGTCACGGGTGATCCTTTGCCGGGAGATACATTGCTGAATCCCAATAATACCGGACCTGACTTTGATGTATATGGAACGGATTTGGGGTTAATGTGGCATATGGATGGAAACCGTGTGGGCATGTTTTTCGGAGATACCAGTGGAGAAGGTTTTGTCGTGAATAAAAATGGTGGCAATGGTTCCAACTGGCGTTCCAACGTACTGGCTTTTTCATCGGATACAGAGCTTACAGACGGTCTTAAAATAGATTCAATGCTGCTTGATGCCGATGGTAAGGCGCTTGAGGTATGTGCGGGCGGTAAGACGAATCCGGAGGTATACCAGACTTCCATCCCTACGAGTGCTATTCGGGCCGGTAAAACGGATTGTGTCCATATTATGAACATCTATGATTGGGGAGCGCCTCATGGACGCTGGCTTACCAATTTTTCTTCTGTCTATACTTCCAATGATGACGGTCGGACATGGGAGCGGCGTGAAGAGGTGACTTTTTCTCCCGACAGTCATTTTTCGCAAGTGGCTTATGCCAAATGTGACGGATGGATTTATATGCTCGGCACACAGGCCGGACGTGGTGATGCTGCGTATCTGGCGCGTTTCCTTGAGAAAGATCTTCTGGATATGAAGGCCTATGAATACTGGAACGGTGAAAGTAAAGAGTGGATACGTGGAAATGAGGCTGCCGCTACTCCGGTATTGAGAGGTCCCGTAGGAGAAGCGTCGCTGATATGGCACAAGAAGTTTGAGCGTTGGATTCTGACTTATAATTATGATCCGAATCATGACGAGACTCCTTTGACCAAAAGGCATGCCATTCTTTATTGTACATCGAAGGATCTCGTCCAGTGGAGCGAGCCGAAAGTATTGGCGGAAGCGGACAGATATCCAGCTTTGTATTGCGCTTACATACATCCGTTGAAAGACAATGATGACCAGCTTTGGTTCATCATGTCCATGTGGGGGCCATACAATGCTTTCCTGATGTGTGCCGATATGAAGCTGGAATAATAATCACTTGACTTGAATTGGATATGAAGCTTAGGAATTTATTTTTATTAATAGCTCTCTCGTTACCGGTTTGCTTGTCTGCACAGACAAGCAAACAAATCTATCTGCAACGAGCCGATTTTTTGCTTCAGCAGATACTTACTCTCTATAAAGTGGAGAAGTATGGCCTGCTGACGGAAACTTATCCAAGAAACCCGGAGCAGAGAATTACATATACGGCCAATACCGGCGCTGTTGTTAACCAGCAGGAGGTCTCTTTCTTGTGGCCTTATTCAGCCTTGGTATCCGGTTGTGTTTCTTTGTATAAGGTTTCCGGGCAAAAGAAGTACAGAAAACTGATGGACCGGCAGATAAAGCCGGGACTGGACCTTTATTGGGACTCTACCCGGATTCCCCATTGTTACCAGTCGTATCCGGCTTTTGCAGGTCATAATGATCGTTATTACGATGACAATGACTGGGTGGCCATTGATTTCTGTGATTACTATGAACGGACTGGTGACAAGGAGTATCTGGAAAAAGCCATCCAGCTGCATGACTATATTTATTCCGGATGGTCCGAAGAGTTGGGGGGAGGAATCTATTGGTGCGAACAGAAGAAAGAATCAAAAAACACTTGTTCGAATGCTCCGGCTACTGTTCTTTGTATGAAGCTGTTTAAGTTGACTAAGGATGCAAAATACCTTGAGCAAGCTAAGAAGACCTATCAATGGACCCGTGACAATCTTTGTGACCCTTCTGACTTTGTATATTGGGACAACAAGAATTTGCAGGGAAAAGTGGATCCGGCCAAATATACTTATAACAGCGGGCAGATGATTCAGGCCGGTGTACTTCTCTATCAGGTAACTGGAGAGAAGCATTACTTGAAGGAAGCGCAGCAGACAGCCGAGGGTGCCTGCCGTTTCTTTCTGAAGGTACAGCCTATCGCAACAGGAGAGATGAAATTCTTCCCGGGAACTCCTTGGTTTAATGTAATCTTGTTCAGAGGTTTGAAGGCGCTATATCTGGTGGATAGGAATGAGGCGTACATAAAGACCATGATTGAGAATGCGGATTATGCCTGGAACTATACGCGTGATGAGAATGGCTTGTTTAGTAATGATTGGTCGGGAAACAGAAAAGAGCAGTTCAAGAGTCTACTGGAGAATGCCTGTATGATTGAGCTTTTCGCCGAGATCAGCGAATTGCAATGAATAAAACCTTTAAACACAATAAACAATAAATAAACAGAAAATGAAAAGACAGATTGCAGTATTGGTATCCGCCTTGCTAATGGGTGGCGGTACCTATGCTCAGAATGGTGCTCAGGCGTAAAGACCGAAAGCCTACATGGTGTCTGATGCACATTTGGACACACAGTGGAACTGGGATATCCAGACCACAATAAAGGATTATGTATGGAACACGATCAGTCAGAATTTGTTTCTGCTGAAGCAGTATCCGGAATACATCTTTAATTTTGAAGGTGCGGTCAAGTATGCCTGGATGAAGGAATATTATCCGGCGCAATACGAAGAGATGAAGAAATTCATAGAGAGCGGTCGTTGGCATATCAGTGGAGCCAGCTGGGATGCCACTGGTACGCTGGTTCCTTCCATAGAGTCTGCGATTCGTAACATCATGCTCGGCTAGGATTATTACCGGAAGGAATTCGGTGTGGAGAGCACGGACATTTTCTTACCGGACTGTTTCGGTTTTGGCTGGACACTTCCTGCCATTGCGTCCCATTGCGGACTGATCGGCTTCTCCTCCCAGAAGTTGCAGTGGCGCAACAAACCGTTCTACGGTAACGACAAATATCCTTTCACTGTCGGCTTATGGCAAGGTATAGACGGCTCTACCATCATGATGACCCATGGATATGATTATAACCAACGTTTTGAGGACGGGGACCTGTCGGAAAACAAGGACTTGTTGGAATTGACCGGCCACTCTCCGCTTCACATGGTCTACCGCTATTACGGTACGGGAGACATAGGCGGTTCATCTACATTGGAGTCTGTACGTGCCGTAGAGAAAGGCTTGCAAGGCAATGGTCCGTTGCAGATTGTCAGTGCCACGAGTGACCGGATATATAAAGACTTCCAGCCTTACGCAAGCCATCCGGAACTGCCCAAGTTCAACGGTGAACTGTTGATGGATGTTCACGGTACCGGATGTTATACTTCCCAGGCTGCCATGAAGCTGTACAACCGTCAGAATGAGCTTTTGGGGGATGCAGCGGAACGCTCTTCCGTTGTAGCCGAATGGCTGAACCAGGCTTCCTATCCCGGAGCTGCATTGACTGAGAACTGGCAGCGTTTCATTTTCCATCAGTTCCATGATGACCTTACGGGAACAAGTATACAGCGGGCTTATGAATTCTCATGGAATGACGAGTTGATTTCCCTCAAGCAGTTCTCCGGTATTCTTACTTCCTCCATTGACGCTGTGGCAAGAAAGATGGATACCAGGGTGAAAGGGATACCGGTGGTGCTTTACAATGCGCTTGGATTCCAGGTTTCCGATGTGGCAGAGGTAGAACTTGCCTTGCCAAAGAAACCGAAAGGGATTACCGTATATGATATGAATGGCCGGAAAGTGGCCGCCCAATTGCTGTCCTATGCTGACGGTAAAGCCAGACTCTTGATAGAGGCTATTGTGCCCGCTACCGGTTATGCGGTATATGATGTCCGTACTTCTGGTCCGTCGGCTGACACCCGGGTATCTGTGGATTCCAATGCATTGGAGAATTCCATTTATAAGATAACGCTGGATACAAAGGGTGATATCGTTTCGTTGTTTGACAAGAAGAACGGCAAGGAGCTGGTGAAATCCGGTAAATCCATTCGTCTGGCACTCTTCACGCAGAACAAGTCCTACATGTGGCCTGCTTGGGAAATCTTGAAGGAGACCATAGACCGGGAACCGGTTTCCATCACAGAGGATGTGAAGATGACACTGGTGGAGGATGGTGAGCTGCGCAAGTCACTCTGCATCGAGAAACGTTATGGAGAGTCACTCTTCAAGCAGTACATCCGTTTGTATGAGGGTAGCCGTGCCGACCGCATAGACTTTTACAATGAGGTGGACTGGCAGTTGTCCAATGCTTTGTTGAAGGCCAAATTTCCTTTGAACATGGCAAATACGGAAGCCACCTACGATTTGGGACTTGGAAGTGTGAGGCGGGGCAACAATACGGAGACTGCCTACGAAGTCTATGCACAGTATTGGGCCGATTTGACTGACCGTAGTGGAAACTATGGCGTGTCTGTCCTGAATGACAGCAAATACGGCTGGGACAAGCCGGACGACAACACCCTCCGCCTGACCCTGCTGCATACCCCCGAAACAGACAAGGATTATGCTTACCAGAACCGCCAGGACTTCGGGCATCATTGCTTTACATACAGTCTGGTGGGTCATGCCGGCGGACTTGACAAGGCTGTCACCATGGAGAAGGCGGAGATATTGAACCAGAAGCTGAAAGCTTTCCGTACCGATAAACATAGGGGTACATTGGGTAAGGAGTTCTCTTTCGTCTCTTCCAATAACCGCAATGTCATTATCAAGGCATTGAAGAAAGCCGAGAACTCGGATGAGTATGTAGTGCGTGTCTATGAGATGGGCGGTGAGAAGGTGCAGGATGCGGTACTTTCTTTTGCAGGCGAGATTGCCAGTGTCTGCGAAGCGGATGGCACTGAAAAGAGTATCGGTTCGGCCGAATTTAGTGGAAACGGGCTGTCTATAAGTATAAAGCCTTATTCTATAAAGACATTCAAGGTACGTTTGAAGTCATCGGGCGAGGACGCTTATCAATTGCAGTATGCCTCTTTACCGTTGTCCTATAACTATAAATGTTCCTCATTCAACGAGTTCCGCGGTGAAGCTGATTTTGAGTCGGGTTATTCGTTTGCGGCAGAACTGTTGCCCGAATCCCTGACTGTAAACGGGATTCCTTTCCAGCTCGGCGAGAAAGATGCCGCCAACGGAATGACGTGCAATGGTGATACTATTGTTCTACCGGAAGGTAAAAAGTATAATAAACTGTATTTTCTGGCTGCCGCTACGGACGGGGACTATGCCGCCATTTTCCGGTGCGGAGGGAACAAGAGTGAGGTCATTGTACCTTCCTATACCGGATTTGTCGGACAGTGGGGACATTCGGGACATACCAAAGGTTATCTGAAGGATGCCGAAGTGGCTTATGTGGGAACTCACCGCCACTCTCCTACAGCCGATGAGGCCTATGAGTTTACCTATATGTTCAAGTTCGGTGTTGATATTCCGGCAGGTGCTGCCAGCCTTATACTTCCGAAGAATGAAAAGGTTGTTCTTTTTGCTGCCACATTGGTGGAGGAAACTCTGAAACCCGTCCAGGTTGCCACTAGCTTGTTCCATACAGCCATCCGTGACAATGAGATGGAGTTGAACAGTGTGGAGGTGGAAAAAGAAAATCTGTTGAAGGACGCGAAGATTATCGCCTATTCCGGCTATTTTAATGATAATGAGAAGCCCGAACGCATCGTTGACGGGGATGTCGATACCAAATGGTGTGAAGTGGGAAGTGCGTTGAACTATGTGGATTTTGATTTGGGTGAGGCGAAAACTGTGAGCGGTTGGAAACTGGTGAATGCAGGCCGTGAGGACAAAGGGTACATTACTTCCGCTTGCTTCCTGCAAGGCAGAAACAGCCAGACTGAAGAATGGAAGACACTTGACAATATAGATGGAAACCGGCAGAATGTCGTATCACGTATGATTGACACTCCGGCGCAGGTACGCTATGTACGCTTGATGATAACCCGTCCTATGCAGCATGCAGGAGGAAAGGTGTTACGCATCAATGAGATGGAGATTTACTAAAATAATCGGTTATGATGAAAAAACTAGTTTTTGTAATTCAGTTGATATTTCTCTATAGCGGTTTGGCTATGGCCGACCCGGTTATCTCTCTTAAGACATTGTTGCATGAGATGACAGACCGTTCCGTGCTGGCGCGTTGGCCCGAAAATGCCTATACGTGTAAGCAGTTCAGCAGCTACGACCGTAGTTCGCATAACATGACGGATAAGCGTGCCTGGTTTGGTAATTTCGACCAAGGACAGTTTATCCGCCAGGAAGAGAACGGAGGGAGGACGGAATATGTGATGATGGATGCCGAAGGCCCCGGTGCCATAGTTCGTTTCTGGATGACTTTCTCCGGCATAAATCGGGGACAAGGGACTCTGCGTATCTACATAGACAATGAGGAAAAACCGGTAATTGAAGGCAATGTACGTGATATATTGAGCGGGCAAGTCCTTTGTGGAGAACCTCTTTCAACTTCAGTACCCGATGAGGCTCCGATGGAAGAAAGAGGGCATAATTTATATTTGCCCATACCTTATGCCAAGCGGTGCAAGGTGACTATCGAATCGCCGGACTTGAAGATTACTCCGGAGGGGAAAATTGAGAGTAAGACCATTGTATACTATGCTATCAATTACCGCACTTATACTTCTCCGGTCAAGGTGATTTCTTTCTCGGCCAAAGAGTTGAAGAAGAATGCCCGGCTGATAGCTGCTGTCAATAAGAAGCTGTCGGAAGGAACACCTGGTATTGATACTCCGCTTGCGGGAAGAGAAAGTACGCTCAATCTGGCGGCTTCTCTGGCTCCGGGTGAAAGCCGTAGTTTTACGATTGACGGCTCTCGTGCCATTCGTCGTCTTTCGATGCGGATTGATGCCGATGACCGTCGCCAAGCACTTCGCTCTACGGTCTTGTCCATTGCCTTTGATGGGGAACTAACTGTCTGGGCTCCGGTCGGTGAGTTTTTTGGGGTAGGCTATTATCCCGTTGCAACTGGTACGTGGTATACGCGGGCCGTGCAGGATGATGTGATGAGTGCGTGGTGGGTGATGCCTTTCGAGCGGAACTGTACGATTACCTTGACCAATTATGGGGAACAGCCGGTGGAGATATCCAAGGCTGCTGCAGTTAGTGGAAAGTGGCAGTGGGATGAGCGCTCCATGCACTTTGGTACCACATGGCAGCAGTTTACGCATATCCATGCCCGGGGCGATGAGTTTGCCCAGGACCTTACGTTTGCCGATCTTAAAGGTAGGGGCGTGTATGTGGGAGATGCGGTTACTGTCTATAACCCCAACTTGGGTTGGTGGGGAGAAGGAGATGAAAAGGTGTATGTGGACGGTGAAACCTTTCCGTCACACTTTGGAACGGGTACAGAAGATTATTATGGCTATGCCTGGGGGCGCTATGAACCGTGGATAAACCATCCTTTTGTTGCCCAACCCATAGGAGATGGTTGTTATGCTCACATAGGTTTGGCGCAGAATACCCGTGTTCGTAGTTTGGATGCGATTCCGTTTACCCGGAGCCTGCGCTTTGACATGGAGTTATTCGATTGGTCGAATATACACCTTAATTATGCTCCGATAACCTTCTGGTATATGCTTCCCGGAGGCGAAATACAGCCAAAACCCTTTGTGAGCGATGTACGCGAACGGGTTGCCAACCAACCGTCAGATATTTTCGGTTCAGGGATGAGTCTGGTTGTGGAGGGCGAAGTCATGCAGCCTCGTCCGGGGCATATGGGTTCCGTTGAATTGCAGACCAACTTCCACCCCTTGTGGAGTGAGGGTATGCAGCTCTACTGGAAAGAGTTTAAACCGGGAGATAAGCTGTCATTGGTTTTTGACAGTGAAGTGGAAGGAACTTATTATGCGAAAATACAGTTCACTGTGGCGCCTGATTATGGTACATTTGCCCTTCGTGTAAATGATAAGGTGATTACTCCAGAAGTCAGTCTGACCAATGGAGAAGTGTCTCTGCTTTTGGTGAATCTTGGGCGGGTCAATTTGAAAAAAGGAAAGAATGAGTTGCAGATTGAGTCGATTGCACTGGCTCCGGGACATGATACCGGTTTCTTTGGGATTGATAAGTTGACTCTTCGCAAATAATTCTGTAGACGTCTCTATCGCAGGGATTGTACTTGTATGGATAGCTTTGGATAAATAAAAGTCCAAGGCTATCTTTTTTGTATCAGTTCTTTTTCTATGATAAAATGCTATCTTTGTCCTCAAAATAATAGGTAAGATGAAACTTCGTTCACTCTATATCCTTTCTATTGTAGGGCTGCTACTGGTAATTGTGGTGCAGATTGGTGGTATGATGTATGCTTACGACAATACCAAGAAAGAGGCGGAACGCGCACTGAACGAATGTTTCCGTCTGGCTTTTATCGAAACGGTGGACAACGAGATTAATAATTTACCGTTTCCTGACATGACTATCCCTTTTTACTCGTATCTATCCAAAGACAGTATCAGGTCTTTCGAAGATGAGATGTTTTTAAACTATCAGCAGGCAGCTTCCTTTCTCGAAGATGTATATCATGTCGCCATTCCATTAGATGTGATGGCGAGGTTGGTAGAGAAGAAACTGAAATGGAAAAATATAGACCGGACTGTAAATATCCGTCCTGCGACGGACAGAAGCAAGCGTTCGGTATATGTACGGTTCAAGTCTGTTCTTTCGGAAAAAGCCTGGTTGAATGAGAAGAAAGGAGAGGCCATTGAAGCTGTCATGTTTTCTCCTTTTATACCGCTTGTCAAGGATATAGTCTTTTTGTTCCTTCCTACGCTTCTCTTGGTTGTTTTTCTGGTGTACAGTTGGGCCAGGCAAATGGATTCCATACTTAAACAAGGTAATGATATTGAGAAGCAGCGGTCTGCTTTTTATGTGCTGGCAGAGAAGATGAGGTTGCCGATAGGTGAGGTACGTAGTCAGATATCGGAGAGCCGGTGGGCAGATATAGAAGCCTCGGGGCAACATTTGCTGGACATGACAGAACATACGCTTACGGGAGCTAAGCAAAGCGAACGGCAGCGGCAGGTGCGCAAGCAATATTCTTTTAAAGTCTTTTCGATTGTCGGGTTGATTGCCGGCTGTCTGCTGATGGTAGTCTGGTTTGTCTATCTGTACCGTGCTTCTTTCAAAGAAACTGCCTATCAGGTAAATGATTGTTTTGAAGCGGCTTTTTATGACGAGGTCTTGAAACGCCGCCTTTCTTTGCTCTACGAACAGACTGATAGGGATGGAAAGGATGAATGGGAAGAGAGTGTTGAATCGCCTTTTGCAAAGGAGCAAAGGGAATTTCTGGAGAAAGAGCAGTCGAAGTATAAGGTGAACCGCTTTGGAGTGGTACATATGTACAATCCGGTCGATTTGAATTATCGACTACGCTCTGCTTTGATTATGCAGCGCAGCATCAATGAAAGCGGAATGGAACTTCCTCTCTCCGTGCAGTACCTCGATTCTGCTTTTGCTTCCAGGTTGGAAGCCTTGGGAATGACCTATAAGAGTGGTATCCGCCAGTACTACGCTCCCTCCGATAGTACAGTGGTGGAAGCAGGATATGCCTCGGCAAAATATCAGGATATTTCTTCCCGGTTTATACCGTTGAAGGAGGACAGCATCCTTTGTATACAAGGTGTGGTGAAGAATCCGTATCGCTACGTCATAAGTTCCGTATGGTATCTGTTTCTGCCTCTTTGGGTGATGTTTTTGGTGGTGTTGGACTGTATTCTCGGCCAGGTGAAAGTTTTGCGTACACAGCGGCATTTGGAGCAATTCCAGAAGGATTTTACTTATGCTATGATACACGACATGAAGTCTCCTCTGAGTTCCATCCTGATGGGAGCTCATATTCTGAATAGCGGCAAATTGTCCGGTAAGCCCGGAAAAGAAGAGAAATACCGGCAGGCGATGATGGAAGAGTGTGAGCATCTGCTTACCCTTTCCAATCGTGTACTGGTACTTACCAAGCTGGATGAGGGACATTTGGAACTCCATCAGGAAGAGGTGCCTTTGCGGCCTTTACTTGATGATATGATTGCCAAAATTTCTCTGAAAACCAGCAAAAGGGTAGAATTTACGACCGTTTATCATCGTTGTGAAATGGTGTATGCCGATGCCTTCTGTTTGCGTGAAGTGTTGGGCAATCTGCTGGACAATGCCATTAAATATTCCCATGAAGAGGTAAAGATAGATATTATTTGCGAATCGGAGAAAGGCTTCTGCAAGATAAAGGTGTGTGACAACGGATTGGGTATTCCCTTAAAAGACCAGTCTCTTATCTTCAACCGTTTTGAACGTTCTGCAGCAGTCGGGCGAAGTGGAAGGGGCGGTGCTGCAGGTTTTGGTCTGGGCCTGAATTATGTACAGCAGGTGATGCTGGCACATGGCGGCAGGGTAGAAGTGGAAAGTGAAGAGGGGCGCTTCAGTGAATTTACACTCTACTTTCCTATTGAGACTGTATAAATTTACCACACGTGGAAATTCAATCCTTCTGATTTGTCAGTAATATAGGAGTCTCCGCCGAATGAGCGTAATTGCCAGAGGATGTAAAGGTCGTCGAAACTCATGACAGCCAGTAATATTCCAAATCGTGTGACATCATAATTGCCACTTGTCATACCATATATAAGGGGCAATATACCCAGTAGCAGGAAGGGCAGCAGGCATGTGGTGCGATATTGCCACATGCGTATCGGCGAAAACAATCTGAACAACAGTTTATGTAGGAATAGATTTACCAGGACAGCTGCCAATATACACATGAAGAATCTGACCAGCGATAGATGGCTGGTTGTTTCTCCATGTATCGACTGAAACAGAATCAGCATTGGTACTGCAAATACTATGGCAGCTATGATGCCGTATTTATTAATCCTCTTGCCCGAAACTACTATCTCTGTCCCTTTTCGGCTTTTTGTTATTGAAATATCTGCTTTCATAGTGTGGATTTTTTGTATTGATGTTGCAAAGGTAGAGTGGGGCACATGCTTCATAAGTTATCGCTACGTTAATATTAGGTTAAGAGGCGTTGTTTTCCTCGTTTATTTTATAGCAATATGACTGTTGCATTCATTCTTTTCCTTATTTTTGCAATATATAATAAACGCATTATGATAAAGTTATTGTTGGTAGAAGACGATGCAAGCTTGAGATATATAGTTCAGGGCGGGTTGGAAGATATGATAGGCGGTTATGAAGTGATTGCTGCCGCCAATGGCGAGGAGGGCTTGAAACAGTGGAAAGAACAACATCCTGATGTGATAGTATCTGATATAGAAATGCCCGTTATGAACGGTTACGAGATGGTGAAGCGTATCCGCGAGACAGATGGGGAAACTCCGATTCTGTTCTCCTCTGCCCTGATATCTCCTAAAGATGTGGTAAAAGGTTATGAAATCGGTGCCAATAACTATATAAAGAAACCGTTCATTCCCGAAGAACTGGATGCACATGTCCACGCCTTATTGAAGCTTTCCAAAGGCGAAAAATCGAAAGACACGAGTCAATGCTACAAGATAGGCAAGGAATATGTGTTGGATGCCACACATGCCACTTTGAAACATGCTTCGGGTGTAAACAAGACTTTGACTGTGCGCGAGACAGGTTTGTTGCAGATGCTTTGTGAGAAGCGGGGAGACGTTATCCGCCGGGAAGCTATCTTGGATAAATTCTGGAATACGGAAGATGATTACTTTGCTTCCCGCAGCCTGGATGTATTTGTGACGAAACTTCGGAAATTTCTTTCGGAAGACGAGTCGGTAACCATTAAAACAGTGAAAGGAGTAGGATTGATACTGATAGAAAATTAATAATGTATCCTTCTATATTGCAATAATTTAGCAGTACATGTACTGTTCTTCTGGTTTATTTTCGTTATTTTTGTATAGCAGTATTATATGAATATAAAGAAGGAGGGTATATGCGTAGAAAACGGAAAGTCAGTATCTCTTGTCTTGGTGGCCGTTTGGGAATCTGCCTGCTGTTGGCTTTTGTGCCGCAATTGCTTTTTGCGCAGGAAGACAGTGTATGTTTCATTCGTGACAGTATACAGATACAGCCGGAATTCAATGAATCTCTATTCTCTCCTTTTGAGCTTCCTTCTGAAAACTCTGCCCCTTCTTCCATGTTTCATCCGGAGCACTCCTATTCCCTGCCCGATTTTTCACTGAAAGAGTCTCTTCGTCTGCCTTATCAGACCAATCCTTCCCTGCTATTTCGGGGAGATTACAGTACAAGCGGTGTATTAAGACAGTTTCCTCACGGCATGTTATTCGGTTCCGGTGGGCAGACCAGCGTACCGGGTATCGGACGTTTCAACAATGCTTCCCTGGGATATCAGCATGCCTTTAACCAAAGGCTGACGCTCCAGCTTGGCGTAGATGCCATGAAGATAAATATGATTCATTCCACCGGGCAGGCTTTCAGTACTTCGGGAGCTTTGCGGTATCAGGCTTCGGACCGTGTAGCTTTTAAGGTTTTCGGTTCGTATGCCATAGGAAATACTTACGGGATGGATACCCACCGCTACGGTGCCACCATGTCTTTGGATATGTCCGAACGTTTTGGTATGGAAGTTGGAGTACAACGTTATTACGATGCTTATCGCGGTCGTTGGGAGACGGTTCCCGTTGTGATTCCCTATTATAATTTCGACAAGTTTAAATTAAGTCTGGATGTAGGTGGAATTTTGTATGAGATTCTGCGTAACACCGTCTTTGATAATAGAGGGGGCAGTGGCGGAGCGACTATTGCCCCACCACGTTTTCAGATGCCGCCATTGAGATAAGATAAGTATAAATCAGCTTTTTGTAGGGACAATCATCAAACAATTTACTACTGTTACATAATATTATTGCTAATGTAGAAATACTTTCATGATATTTCGTTTATTTTTTGTTTTGCTGTTCGTTTTTGTGCGGACAGTTGTCCGAAAATGGACATTACTATAAAATAGTTATTCTTTGATAATCAGTGATTTAATTCTTTGGCACGCAGATTGACTATATATAGGCGAAGGCGGTTATGAAACAACAACCTCCTCAGAGAAAGAAGTAATAACAATAAAAAATAACGATTATGAAAGCAACAGTATTTTCAAAAGCAGTGGTAATGATGGCAGTGGTAATGGCAAGTGTAATGAACTTTTCTGCAAGCGCGACAACTCCTGCCGATTATGTGAAAAACGAGGAGATGACCGGAGAACTGATGACCGCCAAGACTATCTTCCGCAATGAGGACGGACACCTTTTCCGTCACCTCCGCTACACTTACACTTATGACAGTGAGAACCGTGTGACGAGCAAGGAAGCTTTCAAGTGGGATAGCGTAAAGGAAGCCTGGGTGCCTTATTTCAAGCTGGATGTTGAATACACTGACAGTGAAGTTGAGTTGAACTATGCCCGTTGGAACAGTAGAACTAATGGTTACGACAGCTATACGCAAACTACCGTTTACGAACTGAATGACAGCAATGCGGCTTTGATGTTGGCAAGTACCAAATAAAGGATAATATATCAAATACAAAAGAGCCAAGTATCGTGAGGTGACACACCTTTGATACTTGGCTCTTTTTCGTTGAGGAAATGTATTATTGTTTCTCTGTTATCAGTCCGACAGCATAATTCAGCACTGTATCTTCATCCTTCATGAAATCTGCTACGGTTTGGGATACTTGATGATGGGGCGGTATGCCTATACCTTCCATGGGGAAACCTTTAGAAGAGACGTCCGGCTGGCGGGTAGGGATACGGAAATAGGTCCGCTGTTTGGTACAGAAAGGACGGGGGCCATTGCCGGTATCCCCTCCGGTAGCTTCGCCGATGAGGGTGACATTTCCGCTTTCCTTCATGTCGAGTGTGAAGCTCTCGGCAGCAGAGAGCGTATATGTGTCGGTCAGCAGATAGATTTTACCTTTATAGGCGTCGGCTTCGGGCTGCATGATGTAGCTCTTGCTGACGCAGTGTGGTTGTGCTTCGCGGATGAAGTACTTGCAGATGTTTACTCCATTCATGCTGTTTCCTCCGCCGTTTCTACGTACGTCTATAATGAGGTATGGTAAATCCTTGACTTTGGGATAGACCGCCTTGAAATCTTCCATGACGGGGTTCATCATGGTTTTGATGGTAAGGTAACCAATGCTGTCTTGTAATATCCTGCTCTCCACAGTTTGTTCTTCGTTATCCGGAAAATAGTCCCTTTGTTTCAAGGGAAGGGTGGCGGTCAGAGTATCGCCCCCTCTCAGCAGTGTATAGTTTCTTAGGGTGTCTGCATAACTACGGAACGCATCATAGGCTGTACGGAGCCGTCTGTGGGGGACGGTAGATGCTTCGGTATATTTTTCGTTCTGTTCAATCCATTGTTTATAGGGGAGTCCGTTGATAGCTATAATCCGGTCTTTGTCCTGGAAGCCGTATTCTGTCAGATAGTCACTGGGTTTGTCAACGAACAAGGAATCCTCTATAAAGGCTACGCGCTGATTGGCTGTGTACCTCTTGTAGCAGGTAATGGCGTGGGCGCATTGTAAGGCAGAGATGTATTCCTGCACTATCAGTCCGTAGTCTGTGGTGGTCTGCGCCTGGCGAACGCGGGCGTCACAAGCTTGATACAATGAATCCATATTCAGATGCTTGGCCTGGTATAATGAATAATTCTCCATGACAATCTGGTGTATTTCTTTGAAATCTTCTTCAAACTGCGAGGGGGGTAACGGTAGTTCCGCGATGTAGAAGTTTTCTACATCAATCTGCTTGTCATTATAGAAATAGTTGGCATAAACATACAAACCACACCAAATGGTTGCCAGTACAGCCATTACGATGACTATTACTTTTGAAATTTTTTTCAGAATCTTCATGTTTTATAGAGTTTAGTCGATATTTGCTTTTTCGGCAAAAATAGTAATAATTTTTGTTAATCTTATTTTTCTAACTCCTTATTTGCCAATAATGGTAACATGGAGGTAACTAACTGAGCTTCAAGTGCCTTCTTGTACGATGTCTGGTAGTTGGCTAACTTTGCAGCCGTAAATCAAAACATACTAAGGAGAAGTGATTATGAAGAACTATCAGAAAGTAAATGTGCCTGCAGGCGAGGCACGTGTCGAGTTGCACGATTCATTGAATCTGACTGGTGCAGAAGTATCTATCAGCAATTTGCCGGCTGGTGCAGGAGTACCTTTTGTGCATTCGCACAAGCAAAATGAAGAAATTTATGCCGTCCTCTCCGGACGCGGCACCATGGTGGTTGACGGAGAAACCGTAGAACTGCAGGCGGGTGACTGGCTTCGCGTGGCTCCGGCAGGAGAACGCCAATTGTCGGCTGCGGCAGACAGCGCCATCAGTGTGATTTGTATTCAGGTGAAAGCCGGCTCTCTGGAAGGCTTTACGATGACGGACGGTGTGGTGAAGTAAGAGGAAGTCACACAAGTAGAATTAAGGTGATAGGGGATGGTCTGTGGTGCAGGCTATTCCCTATTGTCATATGATGTGCAGTGATTTATTGACTGCGATTTGTTTTAAGTCAAAATAATCATATATTTTGTACTATACCTAAGAAAACAGACTATGTCAACTGATGCAATAAAACAGAAATTATGATTAAATTGAAGAAAGAGCATTGTTTCTGTCACATAACGAGGACCCAATCAAAGAGCTTAAAACTAAAAATTGAAAACATAATATCATGACCCAGCATAATGCCATCAAGCTTTTCGAAGCGAAGAAAGTCCGAACCGTTTGGGACGACATAGAAGAAAGATGGTACTTCTCAATAGTAGATGTGGTGACAGTCTGCTGTATGCCTATCCAGTTACGTCTCCGATAGATTGGAAAAGGAAAGATATAAGAGGAAACGTGTTTTCATTTTGTTCTTGTTTTGGGCGCAAAAGTAATAAATATCTCCGTTAACCTAACATTAACGTAACGATAACCTAAAAGCTTTTTACCACCTCCTATCTTTGCAATGTCGAAAGGGAACAACTCCCCCAAAGACAAGAACTTGAAACAAAATGTATAACTTAAAAAATAGAACCATTATGAAGACTTTAGTAATTTCAGCAATCATCGCAATGACCTCTTTAGTAAACGTAGTAAGCGCAGCAGCCGTTAATCGTACAGACAACTTTGCCTATAATACCGAAACCAACGACGGCCGTGTGGAAACACAAACCGTATTCAAAGTGGAGAATCAGAAATTCCTGCACCACCACTTGAAGTACAATTACATTTACGACAACTCCGGTCGCATCTCCCAAAAAGAAGTGCTGAAATGGAACGAATCCACGCAAAGCTTTGAGAAGCACCACAGTCTTAACTTCTTCTATACGGATGACGTCACTGTGGAATACGCCCTCTGGAACGAGCAAAGCAATGCCTACACCGACATCAAGCAGAAAGCCGTCTATCGGCAGACCGACAGCAGTGTCCTGCGCTACCTCAGCTACGAATGGGACGAAAAGAACAATGACTGGAGCTTGACAGCACCATCACATGACGGGTGAATCTGTGCAGTTATTGGCAGAGAAATAAGAAAACACGATTTCTATTCTATTTATTTTAAAAACCAAGACATTATGGCAATATTATTTCGCAAACACGAACGTTTAAGTAATTTGGCACAGAATTCTGTAAAAAGGTATATCCTACAATTATATATAAATACAGCAATCCGGCAAGACTGAAAGAAGTGGCAAAGGAAATCAGCACCATGTCCAGTGGGAGTGAGGGTAATTCCTATAGTGTGCTGAAAGTTATCTGAAGAAATCACTGTTGGCAGGTCGTATCGTGACTGAGTAAATTCTGAAAATATAGAGACTATGGGCCTCCTTTCTACACTGTGTGCGGGAGGGAGGCCTTCTTCTCTTCCAAAAATAACCGGATTGCCTTTCTTGAACAAACAATTATAAATATCTTTGGAGCATTATTCACTCATTAAACTAACAGAAAACACCATGAAAGTCACAAACAAATCAACAGTGAGAGTAGGCGCGGCAGGAGTCGCAGTCATTGGAATTATAGTATTGTTCTTGGTCATGTTTGCCGTGGAGCGTATTGATTCGGGACAGACGGGCATCATCGTCAATCTGGCCGGTAGTGAGCGTGGAGTAGATGATGCCAAGGTGGAAACCGGATGGGTGGTTTACAACCGTTTTGCCAAGCAGCTATTCGAATATCCTGCATTTGCGCAGATTGTAGACTACGAACCTTTCGACATTCAGGACAAGAAGGGAACCATCTTCAAGACAGACCCTACTATAGAATACTTCATTGAGCGGGAGGATGCCAAAGTAGTTTTTCTACGCTATCGCAAGACTACCGAAGAATTGGAACAGAGTGTTATCCTGACAGAAGTGAAGAACGCTTATAAGGACGTGGCAGGACTCTATGAGACGGATTCGCTCATCAACAACCGTCCGGCTTTCGAGAAGGAGGTGGAGGCATTACTGAAGGAGCGTCTCAGTACCCGTGGCTTTACGTTTACCAACATACAGTCGTCCGTGAAACCCAACGATGTGCTGCAAGCTGCCATTGACGAAAAGAATACTGCTGTGCAGAATGCCTTGAAGGTGGAGAATGAAAAGAAAGCCGCTATAGCCGAGGCGGAAAAGGTAGTAGCTGCCGCCAAGGGTAAGGCAGATGCCAACCGTATCCTTCAACAAAGCATCACGCCGGAATTGATTCAACTAAAGGCTGTGGAGAAATGGGACGGGAAATTGCCGTTGTCTACCGGTGGAAATACGTTGCCATTCCTGAAGTTGCAATGACAATCTCTATGAGACCCCATTGGCAACTTGATTCTTTTGGGGAGGTACTGATTGTGTGCGCGGATAATCACAAATAAATCAAGCGGTAAGCCATCTATCTCTCTATTTGCTAAGATTTATTCGTCCGATACTTGTTGAATTATCGTCCGACAGCCGTTGAATTATCGTCCGACAATTGTCGGACGATAATTCAACGGCTGTCGGACGAATAAGTTTTAGTAAGCAAGAATTTAAAATGCAGTATTGCAGGAATTGTTGCTTAAATAGGGAATGTAGTAAATGGGAGACAACTGTTGCTCATCCTTGTTGGGATCGCATGAACAAGGTTTTCAAGAAGATAAAGGGCGTTTCGCCGAGTGAATATGTACTTTTGTAAGGGAAAAGGGGAAAGATACGAAAGGTATGGGCATAAAAAAAGGAGTACCGCTGTACTCCAACCTTTGTTAACCTTAAATCTAATACTATGAAAAATACATTGCAAAGGTACGAACTTTTTGCTTATCTCCAAATAAAGCAAATAAAAAAGACTGTTTTATAACATGTTTTAGGAAAATGCGTCTCTTTGTTAAGGCTTGCTAAGGTTTTGAAGCCTCTCCGTGGCTGTTTTCTAAAAAAGAATTATCTTTGTCACATTAAGTTTTGGGTCTTACTTGACGATTTCCTGCTCTCTTGGCTCAAAGCTTTGGAAATTAAAAATTAAAGACTTGTATGCACGAAGATATTGTCCTTACCCCGATGATGAAGCAGTTCCTCGACTTGAAGGCAAAGCATCCCGATGCTGTCATGCTGTTTCGTTGTGGTGACTTCTATGAAACCTATTCCACCGATGCCGTCGTCGCGTCCGAAATCCTCGGTATTACCTTGACCAAACGTGCCAATGGCAAGGGGAAAACCATCGAAATGGCGGGTTTCCCGCATCATGCGCTCGACACCTATCTGCCCAAGCTGATACGTGCCGGCAAGCGTGTGGCCATCTGCGACCAGTTGGAGGACCCGAAGCTGACGAAGAAACTGGTGAAGCGCGGCATCACGGAGCTGGTGACGCCGGGAGTTTCCATCAACGACAATGTGCTGAACTACCGGGAGAACAACTTCCTGGCTGCCGTGCATTTCGGTAAGGGTGCCTGCGGTGTGGCTTTCCTGGACATATCTACGGGCGAATTTCTGACGGCGGAAGGACCTTTCGACTATGTGGACAAGCTGCTGAACAACTTTGCCCCCAAAGAGGTGCTTTTCGAGCGTGGCAAGCGGCTGATGTTCGAAGGAAACTTCGGCAGCAAGTTCTTCACCTTCGAGTTGGACGACTGGGTGTTTACCGAGACATCTGCCCGCGAAAAGCTGCTGAAGCATTTCGAGGTGAAGAACTTGAAAGGCTTCGGTGTGGAGCATCTCAAGAACGGTATCATCGCTTCGGGAGCCATCCTGCAATACCTCATCATGACGCAGCATACGCAGATAGGGCATGTCACTTCGCTGGCACGCATCGAGGAGGATAAGTATGTCCGCCTGGATAAGTTCACGGTGCGCAGCCTGGAGTTGATGGGGTCGATGAACGACGGTGGCAGTAGTCTGCTGAATGTGATAGACAAGACCATCAGCCCGATGGGTGCCCGCCTGCTGAAACGCTGGCTGGTATTCCCGTTGAAGGACGTGCAGCCGATTAACGAGCGGCTGAATGTGGTGGAATACTTTTTCCGCCAGCCCGATTTCAAAGAGTTGATAGAAGAGCAGTTGCATTTGATTGGCGACTTGGAACGCATCATCTCCAAAGTGGCGGTAGGGCGTGTCTCTCCGCGTGAGGTGGTGGCGCTGAAGGTGGCTTTGCAGGCGATAGAACCCATCAAGGCGGCTTGCATGGATGCCGATAATGCCAGCTTGAACCATATAGGCGAGCAGTTGAATATCTGCCAGTTTATCCGCGACCGCATTGACCGGGAGATAGACAATGACCCGCCGTTATTGATTAATAAGGGAGGTGTCATCAAATCCGGTGTCAGTGCCGAGCTGGACGAGTTGCGCCGGATTGCCTACTCCGGCAAGGATTATCTGTTGCAGATACAGCAGCGCGAGAGCGAACTGACAGAGATTCCCAGCTTGAAGATAGGCTACAACAATGTCTTCGGCTACTACATTGAGGTGCGCAACACGCATAAGGACAAGGTGCCGGCAGAGTGGATACGCAAACAGACCCTTGCCAATGCCGAGCGCTATATTACCCAGGAATTGAAGGAGTACGAGGAGAAGATTCTCGGCGCGGAGGACAAGATACTGGTACTGGAAACACAACTCTATGCAGAGCTGGTACAATCTTTGAGCGAGTTCATTCCTGCCATTCAAATCAATGCGAACCAGATAGCACGGTTGGACTGCCTGCTCTCCTTTGCCACAGCGGCGCGCGAGAACAACTATATACGCCCCGTCATTGCCGACGACGACGTGCTGGAAATCCATCAGGGACGGCATCCGGTCATTGAGAAGCAGCTCCCCATCGGCGAGAAGTATATTGCCAACGATGTGATGCTGGACAGCCAGACGCAGCAGATTATCATCATTACGGGTCCCAACATGGCGGGTAAGTCCGCTTTGCTGAGGCAGACGGCGCTGATTACGCTGCTGGCTCAAATCGGCAGTTTCGTGCCTGCGGAGAGTGCCCATATCGGTTTGGTGGATAAGATATTCACCCGTGTGGGTGCCAGCGATAATATTTCCGTGGGCGAGTCTACCTTTATGGTGGAGATGAACGAGGCGGCGGATATCTTGAACAACCTTTCTCCCCGCAGCCTGGTGCTGTTCGACGAGCTGGGACGCGGTACTTCTACGTACGACGGTATTTCCATCGCCTGGGCGATTGTGGAGCATATCCATGAGCATCCAAAGGCGAAGGCACGCACCTTGTTTGCCACGCACTACCATGAGTTGAACGAGATGGAGAAAAGCTTCAAGCGTATTAAGAACTACAACGTTTCGGTGAAGGAGATAGATAACAAAGTCATCTTCCTGCGCAAATTGGAGCGCGGTGGCAGCGAACACTCCTTCGGTATTCATGTAGCCAAAATGGCGGGTATGCCCAAAAGCATCGTGAAGCGTGCCAATGACATTCTGAAACAACTGGAAACAGACAACCGCCAGCAGGGGATTTCCAGCAAACCGATGGTGGAAGTGGGAGAGACACGCGGTGGTATGCAGCTCAGCTTCTTTCAGCTCGACGACCCGGTGCTGTGCCAGATACGCGATGAGATACTGAATCTGGATGTGAATAACTTGACGCCGCTGGAGGCGCTGAACAAGCTGAATGATATTAAGCGGATAGTGAAGGGAAAGTGATTTTTACTTATAGGAGAAAACGTGGAATTTCAGGACTTGTACAAGTTTTTGCACAAGCCCTGAAACTCCATGGTTAATAGTTTTTCCTCTAAAATTATTCTTCCAAGATTATCTCTAATTCTGCTATGGCAGCTTTCTTTCCTTTGTCATGGGCCGATAATCCCAATAGTTTCACATAACGTGCCCGGCAAGGAGTAAATTCTATAGTTTGCGTTGCTGTACCTATATGGAAGGTGCCATAGATAATGGGCTGCCCCCAATTTTTTCCATCTTTGCTTGCATATACTTCATAGGAAGCTATCCGTCCTTCTTCGCTATCTTGTCGCGGAGTGTAGCGGATACCCTTTATAGTGGCCTCTTTGGATAGGGAAAGATGTATCTCATGAGGGTAGGGCTATGTAGAATTGGTTGTGTACCGTGTGCCAATAGGTGTTTATGTTACCGTCTGCCGCCAGCTTCATGCTGTTGTCTGCATCGCTGTCTACGGAGACCACTATTTGTCTCTGGGATGCTCCGCTGATGTTTTTCAGGATGCTCACATTCAGTTCGGCTGCCGAAGCCCATTTCCTGCCGTGCATTTCGGACAAGGGAACGAATTTGAAGTAACGGGCAGTGACGGGTGTTTCCAATGTTATGGTTTGGGCAGACGTCAGATTGGAGAATGTACCTTTGACGGTGCTTTCCCAATTTTTTCCGTCTTTGCTGAAGCTTAGCTCGTAGTCTTTGACGTGTCCGTTATCATTGGAATGTCGTGCTGTGTAGATGAATTTGTCCACTACCAGTAGGGAAGCCATGTCTACCACAATGCTGTGTGGAAACTCTGGAATGGGTTCGTGCCAACGGGTGTGCCAATACGTGGAAGGGTCTCCATCGATGGCGTTTTGCGCCTCTTCTCCTTGGCTGTCGCTGCTGGAGGAGACCACCTTCCATGCCGAGTGGTCTACGAATATGGGTAGTTCCATAGTATTGACCAGGCTCTTGCCTAATTTTCCAGAAACAGCGTATGTTTGTATCTTTCCACCGTCAATGAACTCGAATGGAGCTGTGTATTCCCGGTATTCGTTACCGTTAAGGCTGTAGAAGATGGTCGCGTCCGGAGTTCCGGTACTCATTTGCAGGTAACCGTTGTTATCGCGTTCTACCATTACGGGCATGCATGCAGGCATCTGTACGCGTGCTTTCTTGGTAAGCTCACTTTGCGTGTAGCTTCTTTCCAAAGGCATCATGATGAAGCTGAATGCTACGGGAGTTGCTTGCAGTTCGTATTTTTTCATCGGGCCTGGACCGCAGCTTGCGTTGCCCAGAGGACGATTGTGGGCATCAAGACAAAGAACTGTCTCCTTGCGCATCGGGATGTCGTATTTGTGAATCAGTTTTTGCAGATGGTCGGGGTCTGCCATGTCTTGTGCTCTGACATGCAGGGCAGAAGCCGCCATTTGGTCGCCTGCCACGAAAACGAAGCCCATACCGTCGGCGTTGGTGATGGAAATCCAGCGTACCTCTTCATGGTTACCCATCTCCTGAGGCTTTACATAGTTCACCCATTGGTCGGATACTGTACTTTCGTATACGCCTATTGGGGTGGCATCCTTGCGGTCTACGTAGTTTTCCCATGGGCCACGTCCATACCAACGCATACGCTCGAAGCCTTCGGGCAGTTCCATTCGATAGCCCACACGCGGAATGATTTCGCTGTCGGATACCGGGATGATGACACTGTTCACCATGATGGAACCATCGGCATTTACGGTGTATTCTATTTCTGTGCGATACTCAAAACCGAGTTTACCTTTGTGGCAGTTCCGGATGTGCAGGGTTATTCTGTCCTCTTCTTGGTGGGTTTCCCATTTGCCGGTTTCCGCTTGCAGCTGGTAAAGGCCTTTGCGTTGCCAATCGCCACTTACCTGTTTATCGTTGTCGGTGGGAGCACGGAAGAGGTTCAGTTCGAGTCCTTTACTTATCAGGGGGATATTATTCAATGTATATGCCGATAAAGTTCCTTCTTCCTTGGAGAAGACAGCTTCAAAACGTTCACCTTTCACCACCAATGCGTCGGCAGTTTCGTTTAGATTGATGTTTCCTTTTTCGGGTACGAATATAGGTTTCTCGCTGCTTGATAGCTTGAATTGTTCGGTGGCTACCTCGTAGTCGGCTTTTGCCCATTCGGTATCTCTTTTTTGGCAGAAACTGAAATTGATAAAGTATTCTGCTCCGGGTACCTTCGTTGCGGGTATGTCTGGCAGGGTGATGACTTTGCTTGCCTGTGCTTCCAGCTTCAAATCTTCCAGATTGCCTGAGCAGACGGTCCTTCCATCTTCCGTTATTTCGTATCTCCCGTAGAGGTCTTCCATATTGGCATGGAATCGCTTGTTGCTGATTCTATATTTGCCATTCCCTAATGCTTCTATGCGGATGGGTTGATGTATCTTCTTCATTTCATAGGATTTGGCAGATAATGTACGGTCGGAGAAGATGACGCCGTTGGTACAGAAGTTACCGTCGTTGGGCTTGTCACCAAAGTCACCGCCTACGGCCATGTAGAAGCCTTTGCCGTCGGGAGTGGGCATACGCAGGCTTTGGTCCACCCAATCCCAAATGAAACCTCCGATGAGTGCCGGATAGCGTTCGTAGGTTTCCCAGTATTCCTTGAAGTTTCCTATGGAATTTCCCATGGCATGGGCATACTCGCATACTACGTGAGGTTTCACGATCTCGCCCTTTTGTATTTTCTCCAATCGTTCACGGCCTACGTTTTCCAGCCAGTCCACACTTGGGTACATGCAACTGGTCACGTCGCAGAAGGAACTGTTTCCCTCGTAGTGGGTGGGGCGGGTAGTATCCAAACGTTTGATGGCCTTTTCAGCAGTGGAGAAGTTGTTTCCGTTTCCCGATTCGTTGCCCATGGACCACATTACGATGGAAGCGTGGTTACGGAAACGTTTCACTTGGTTCTCGTTGCGCTCGGTGAATGATTTTTCCCACTGTGGCTCGTGTGAGAGACGCATTTCGCCGTGGCACTCTACATTGGCTTCTGCCAATACATAGATGCCATAGCGGTCGCATAGGTCGTAAAAGTAAGGGTTGTTGGGGTAATGGGAGGTACGGACAGCATTTACGTTCAGCGCTTTCATTAGTTGTACGTCCTTTTCCATCTCTTCTTTGGAGACGGTACGGCCATTCAATGGGCTGTGATCGTGGCGGTTGACACCTTTGAAAAGAGTGGGTTTGCCGTTAATCAGCAGTTGTCCGTTTTTGGCAAACTCTATTTCGCGGAAGCCTACCTTTACACTACGTAGGTCTGTCACTTTTCCTTTCTGTTTTAGGGTCAGGGTCAGGTTGTAGAGGCTGGGTGTTTCGGCTGTCCATTTCAGTGGGTTCTTCACATCGAATTCCAGATGGGTACTACCTATTTTTGTGGCGTGGATAGTGCGTGATAGCACTTCCTTTCCTTCTGTGTCGGAGAGCTTCACTATGAGTTCGGCAGAACTTTTCTTACCGGTGATTTCCACGTCCAAAAAAACTGTAGCATTACGATAATCTCCGTCCAAGTCGGTTCGGAAGAAGAAGTCCCTAATTTGCGTGCGTGGTGCTGACCATAGGAATACATCGCGGAAGATACCGCTGAACCGCCAGAAATCTTGACATTCAAGAAAGCTTCCATCGGTGAAACGGTACACTTCAACTGCCAATGTGTTTTTTCCTTCTTGTAAATAGGGAGTCAGATTGAACTCGGCAGGTAAGTAGCTGTCTTCTGAATAGCCCACTTTTTTACCGTTCAACCAAAGATAGAAACCTGCTTCCACTCCATTGAAGCGAATAAATACATCTCTGCCCTTCCAAGATGTGGGCAAAGTGAATTCACGTCGGTAACTGCCTACGGGATTGGGCATGTTGGCAAAAGTATAGTCTGCCGGGCGAGGTTGGATGACGTTGGGTCATTGTACTCCTTTACTGTAATCACAGAAAGGGTAAATGGTATTACAATACAAAGGCTTGTCCCAGGGCTTATTATGGCGTACAGCCTCTATCTGCCATGTGGCGGGCACTTTGATGTTATCCCAGCCACTTACGTCGTAGTCGGGCTTGAAGAAATCCTTCGGCCGTTTTTCGGGATCGGCCACCCAATGGAATTTCCATGTACCGTTCAGAGTTTGATAATAGGGGGATTCCTCGATGCTCAGGCGTAGGGCTTGTCCTTCGTCGGCAAAGGGAATAGCGGTTTGGCATGCCGTTTCTTTGTTCACTCCCGAAATGTTCAGGTCATTCCATTCGGGTTGTTCGTGAGTTTGTGCTGTTGCGGTAGCAAGCAGCCCGGTGAATGCGATACTCAAAAAAGAGCTTCTTTTCATAAATACAGATGGTATAAGATGATTAAGTATTAGTGATTTCCTGTCCTTCCTTCACGTTCTTCTTTTGCTGTTCGCAGTATTGACGGGGTGGCATTCCGTAACGTTGTGAAAAAGCTTTATAGAAAGTGCTTCGGTTGGTGAATCCCGTGCGGTCCATCAGCTCTTCGATGGTGAAGTTGCTGGAGACTAACAAGCGTTCCGCCGTGGAGAGGCGGTATTCTTTGATGATGTCGGCAGGCGATTTGTCAGTAAGTGGTTTCAGTTTGCGGTAGAACTGCCGGCTGCTGTAGCCCATTTCCTTACTCAAAAGTTCTACTTGCAGGTCTGGATTGGCTAAGTTCTTTTCAATGACTTCTGTCATTTTCTCTAAGAATTCTTGTTCTTCTTTGTGCAAGCAGCTTCCTTCTTTCCAGGTAAAGGTGCTGAGTGCCGAACTATAATATTCCTTCAGGTTTTCTTCGCGGCGGATGAGATGATAGACCATCTTTTCCAAATATTTCACATTGAAAGGCTTGGTGACATAGGCATCCGCCCCCGATTCCAGTCCTTTTACTTGGTCGTCTTCGTGATGCAGTGCTGAGAGCAGGATTAGGGGAATATGGCTCCACAGCTTGTGTTGCTTGATGGTGGAGGTGAAGGATAACCCATCTATATCGGGCATCATCACGTCTGAGATGATGAGATCTGGCTGTCGTTGCTCCAGGCTGTCTAATGCCTTTTGGGCATTATTGAAAGAGAGTACGTTGTATTTCTCTGTGAATATTTCGGATACGAACCACAGCATAGAAGGGTCATCATCTATCACCATGACCGTCTGCTTGTTTGCGTCGAATTCTTGGGTGTATTTTTCGGGCAATTCTTGCACTTCTTCGGTGGGAATGCTTGGAGAAGCCGCTTCGTATGCAGTTTGCGGTACTTCTTGTCCGTTTGGGGGGAGCGAGGGAAGGCTTACAGTGAAGGTGGTCAGTTCGCCCGGTGTGCTTTCGATGTTTATGTCTCCTTCCAACAGGGTCACCATGTTTTTGCAGATGGCCAACCCCAGTCCGTTTCTTGAGTTTTTGCCGTTCATCTCCACGGAGTCGAGAATCTTATAGCGGTCGAATATCTTTCCGAGATTTTCCGGTGTGATGCCTTTGCCGGTATTGGCTATCTTCAAAATAAGACGTTCGTTTTTCGTGTACAATGTTACGCTGATGTTCCCCTTGTCGGGTGTGTACTTGAAAGCGTTGGATATGAGGTTTCCGGCTATTTTGTTGAAGCAGCTCAGGTCGGTGTTCCATGTCAGTTCGGGGGCTATGTCAAGGCAGTAGTTCATTTCTCTGTTTTCCGCCATGTCACCGAAGGATTCGGCGATGTCCCTTAACTTTTCGGAAACAGGTTGCGGCTGTATGGAGAGCATTTTGTTTTCCGTTTCCAGTCTTCTGAACTCCAGCAATTCCACAATGAGACCATTCAGCTTTTCCACATTTTGCTGAATCATCTTGGCGTAGCGGTGCGTGTAGATATCTGTCTCCTTGTGGGTGAGTATCTTCTCGCACGGTCCCTGAATCAGGGTGAGGGGGGTGCAAAACTCGTGGGTGATGTTGGTGAAGAAGCGTAGTTTTGATTCATAGACTTCCTCTTTTTTCTGTCGTTCCATTTTCTTCATCATGTGCTGCCGCTTCAGGCGGTAGGTATAGAATGCATAGGCGACTATGCCTGTACATAATAGTAACCCTAACAAAAAGTAGCCCACATAGGCCCAGGTACTGAGATACCAGGGAGGAGCGATGTAAATGGTGAAGGCTTGCGGATGGCTTTCTTTACCGTTGATGTTGTTGCGGTATTTCACAAACAGAGTATATTCTCCGGGGGAAAGGTTGGAGAAGATGGCATTGGGTGAAACTCCGTTTTCTATCCATTGGTCGCTTGCTTCCTTTAGTTTATAGGAGTAGAAATAGTCGTTTCCGTTAATGTAGTCTGTTATCCGGAAGTTGAGCTGGAAGAAGTTGTGTTTGTAGTCCAGTTGTAGCACGGGCTTCCCGTCTTTGTAATGTAAAAAGTCATGCAGGTTGTATTCCTTACCGAAGATGGAAAGTCCTTTCAGGCTGATTTCGGGCATATAGTCCGTGGTGATGTAAGAATCGGGCTTCACGGTGACGAAGCCGTTTACACCTCCAAAGAAAAGGATTCCCGTAGCATTGTCTTTGTAGAAGGCTCCATCACTAAATTCGGTCACGGCCAGTCCGTTTCCGTTGTTGTAGGTCTGCTTGGTCTGTTCTTGGGGATTGAGTCTCATTAATCCTTGATTGGTACTCACCCAGAGATTGCCTCGGTTGTCCTCCAAGATACCATGTACGGTGCTGTTGGTGTAGAGCTTTGCACTGATGCTGTCTGGGTTTCCGTCTTCGTTTGAGTAGAAGCGGAGAAGCCCTGATCCAGTGCCCAGCCAGTAGCCTTGCTCGTTTTTGTGTATGGCGAACACATCGTTGGCGGTTTGGCTGTTTACCAAGTTGTTGAAGCGGAACTGTGCCATTTCTCCAGTACGTACATCAATGCGGTAGGCTCCGAGCCCTCTGTTCCCGAACCACAGCGTAGAGCTGCTTTCACGGTAGGAGGTGAAAAAATAGTTTGATGCCATATGTCCGTTACTCACCAAAGTCCGTGTAGCATGCTTCACAATAGGATCTTTTCTCTGATTTTCTAGTGTCACCTTTACGATTCCTTCGCCCACGGTGGAAATCCAAAGTGTACTGTCATTGGTTTGATCAATGGAGTGCACATATTTCACTTTGGTTCCATTGGCTTGTACCGCCAGTTCTTTCAATTGGTGGGTAGAGTAGGAATAATAATTGATTCCGTTTTCCGTACCTATCCAAAGTCGGTCTTTTCCACCGGGTGCAAAACAGTAGACGGAGTTGTCGGTCAATGTGCTGTTACCGGTGATGAGACGATCATGTTTTTCGGGTGTATTGTTGACAAGATAATTCGGTATACGCAATATGCCACTGCCTTTGGTTCCTATCCATAAGGTTTGCTGTGGGTCGAGGTAAAGGCTGCGTACCGGGTTGTTCACCTGATATGCGGGAGTGTTGAGCAGGGTGTTGGTCATGGTGAATGTGTCATTGTAAAGCATGTATAACCCTTCTCCGTCGGTAGCTACCCATACGATATCTTGAAATTTGTCTTTCATCAGACAGAAGATGCCCGACTGTATTTCAGTGTATTCTATACGGTATTTAATCTTTTGGTTTGCTTCATATTTCAGTACTATCAAGCCGCTGCTTTTGAAACCGATACAGAAGTCATTTTCTCGTTTGATGATGGAAGATACTTCACCTCGTTTTTCTATTTCGTCTTTCAGGTCGGCAATGTAGTAACACTGTCGGTTGCTGAAACTATATTCGTAGAGGGCATAGGTTTCATCAATGAAGTAGGCTGAATCTTCTCCGATGAAGGCATGCTTCAAGCCGTGATGTCCAAATGGCTTTTCCGGAATCAGTGTCACGCTTTTTCCCGTGTGGTTCAGACGATAGCAACGAGTGTTGTTTCCAGTTGCGAATATCCAAAGCAGGTTGTTGGAATCAATGGTCATGGACAGTACTTTATTAAAATCCATGGAAGAGATGTTTAACTGGAGAAATTTCTGGTTCTCTTGTTGGTAGTGATACAGATTTCCGTCATCTTTCAGCACTAACATGCACTTGTTGTTGCTTCGTGCCAAGAAGATGTTGTCCTTGAATTCGGTAAAGGTCCGGCAGGTCTGTCGGTATGTATCCAATCTGTCTAACCCGTAGTTGGTTTGTAACCACAGTATGCCTGGCTCTGATTCTACGATCTGGCTGATAATGTTGCCTGACAATAGGTTGCGTGACACATCAACGGGCGTATATAGGTGGATATTGTTGCCGTCAAACACGTTCAGTCCGTCGCATGTTCCTATCCATAGTACACCTTGGCTATCTTGGTAAAGGGATTGGATGGCACTATTGGAAAGACCGTTTTTATTGGAGAATTGCCGTAGGCTGTAAGCGTACACAAAATCCGGAAAACAGCATAAGAGGCTGATAAGCAATAAAATCGTATGGCCTTTCCAGTATATGTCTTTCATGTGGCTTGTTGTATTGATTTTAAGTTGCAAAGATATATTTTAAGGTGGAAACAGTCAATATTTGCAATATATTTCTTTAGTTGTAGGCTTACAGTTTGCTTTGTATCTGCTCCGTATCCTTAGAAATGTATTTGTACGGAGCAGATAGGTATGGATATGATTAGCGAATGACCGCAGCGAATCCACCGTTGCGTGCCAAACGGACTGTGATATGGTCGCCTTTCTTCAAGGATTGTTCTTGCTTGCGGTAGTCCATGGCTTGGTGGTCAGCGTTGATGCCGTCTTCAAAAGAGGTCATGAGATAATTTTTTCCTTCTTGCAGGAAATCAAGGGAGATGTTAAAGACCCGTTCACGTTCGCGGTTGTTGGTCATGCCTCCTATATACCATTGTTCTCCTTTGCGTTTGGCCACGATGGCATATTCTCCTGCTTTGGCTTCGAGAGCGATGGTTTCGTCCCATGTTTGGGGTACTTGGGTGATGAAACGTGTACACTCGTCGTTGCGATAATAGAGGGTAGGATTGTCTGCCATCATCTGCAGGCCGGTTTCAAAAAGAACAAAGAGTGCCATCTGATAGGCACGTGTGCCGATGCTGGCGGAATTGGGACGTTCGGAATGGTAGACTTCAGGCTGCATGCTAAGCATGGCGCCGGGAGTATAGTCCATGGCTCCTACTGCGTTGCGTATGAAGGGGAAATAGACACTGTTGTCGGGACGGCATCCGCCCATTTGCTCCATACCTCTTACGCCTTCGTAGGAGAGTACGTTTGGGTATTTGTATTCTAATCCGGCAGGTTTGAAAGCACCGTGAAAGTCAACGAAGAGATGGTGTTTGGCGGCTTCATGTGCTACGCGTTCATAGAAGTTTACCATCCATTGGTCGCTACGATCCATGAAATCTATCTTTACGCCTTTCACACCCCACTTTTCGAAAGTTTCGAATAGGTCAAAGTGGTTTTCTACCGTAAGCCAAGTGAGCCATAACACAATGCCTACGTTTTTTTCTTTGCCGTAGCGGATGAGTTCGTGTATGTCTACCGAGGGATTGGGTTTATAGGGGTTGCGGGTGTTCATGGCCCAGCCTTCGTCCATTACTATATATTCTACGCCGTAGTGGGATGCGAAGTCGATGAAGTATTTGTAGGTGTCAAGGTTGCAACCTGCTTTGAAGTCCACGTCGGGGCCGTAGGGTGTGGCTCCGTTCCACCATTCCCAGCTGGCTAGTCCTGGTTTAATCCAAGAGGTGTTTTCTATGACATTCTTTTCAGCGAGGCGATAGGATAGAGTGTTTTCTATAAGTTTGCGGTCATCGTCGGTAATGACGAAGTAACGCCATGGATAACTGCGCTTGCCTGCGGTACGGGCTATGCAGTTGGCTTCTTTCAGAATCTTGAGACTGCGGTCACCGTCTTCTCCGAATTCAAGAGGCAGACGGGGGAAGACGGCGGTAATGCCGCCTTGTCCATCGTTTTTCAGAAACATGGCGGGATAGTCTGTCAGATTGGTTTCACTCATGAGGATTTTGTCACCTTTGGGTGTGCTGGCTAAAAGGGGAAGCAGAGCCATGCGATTGGAGTTTTTCCACTCGCTGCTTGTTTGGTGGCGATATTCTTCTTCATAGGAAGTCTTAAAGCCGTCAGGTTGCTGAAGATGTAGCAGGCAATCATCCACAAAGTTCAGGCGGAGGATTTCATTCATTATTTCTTGCTCGCCTTTCAGGTCAGTAAGGAAGCGGTAGGCGAATCCGTCATCAAAGGCACGGAACTCTACTGAATAGCCTCCTTTAAACTTCAGTAGCAATTGGTTGTAGCGGTTGGTTATAGTAGAGAATTTCAGGGGTACGATGGGAGTCAGTTCCTCGTTTACATTTTGGCGTACTACTTTGTTTAGTTTAGGATGGATGCCCAGCTGGTGGTTGGCAGTTTCCAGACCAATGACACAGTTGTCCATCAGTGTTTGATTTCCTTGGGTTACATCATATTGGATTTGATCGGTCAGCTCCACCGAGATGCGGATGTTTCCGCTGGGTGAGGCCAGTTGATGTACTTTCTGTCCGAAAGCGGTCAGTGAGAGGCAGAGAACTGCCGAGAGTAGGAATTGTTTTTTCATGTTCTTAGCTTTTGGATTTTTACAATATACAAAAGTAGTTTGTATTCTGTAGGAAATGTATGCTATTTATGACATAAATATATAAAATCATGCCACAGACGACTTTTTACATATCTATGTCGCGAATCTGTACAGTATGAGAGTGAAGGATGGGCTATTTTTGTTACCAACATTCCACATGTCAGAAAACTATTGTTGCCGGATGGAGGCTAAAGAGAGAAGGTGAAAGAGCGGTTTGCGGCTAGAGGAGGCAGCACATTTATAACAAAGAATGCGGTGGTTTATATCGAATTGACATTATCTTTTACGAAAAAACAATAATAACAAAACCATGAAAAAGAGACGAATACTGATGGGGAAGACCCATCTGATAGCGGGAGCCGTGATGTTGGCCGTTGCAGGAGGACAATTATCGGCTCAGACCGTTGCACCGAAGAAAGCAAAAGCGTACATGGTGGCAGATGCCCACTTGGACACGCAGTGGAACTGGGACATTCAGACTACTATTAAGGATTATGTTTGGAATACCTTGAATCAGAACCTTTTCCTTTTGAACCAGTACCCCGACTATATCTTTAATTTTGAAGGTGGAGTGAAATATGCTTGGATGAAGGAATATTATCCTCGTGAATATGAACTGATGAAGGCTTTTGTAAAGGCAGGTCGATGGCATGTGAGTGGGGCCAGTTGGGATGCTACCGACACTTTGGTGCCGTCTGTTGAATCGTTTATTCGCAACATTATGCTGGGGCAGGAGTTCTATCGTAAGGAGCTGGGGGTAGAAAGTACCGACATCTTCCTTCCCGATTGCTTCGGATTCGGTTGGACATTGCCTACTGTTGCTGCCCATTGTGGACTGATAGGTTTCTCTTCACAGAAGCTGGATTGGCGTAACAATCCTTTCTACGGTAAGAGCAAGCATCCCTTTACCATCGGACTGTGGAAAGGAGTGGATGGAGCGTCCGTCATGCTGGCTCACGGATATGATTACGGTCGTCGTTGGGATAATGAAGACCTTTCAGAAAATAAATATTTGATGGAACTCTCCAAATGCACTCCCCTGAATACCGTTTACCGCTACTATGGAACAGGTGATGTGGGCGGTTCACCTACCATCGCTTCTGTGGCTTCCGTGGAGAAAGGTATCAAGGGAGACGGTCCGTTGAAGATTATCAGTGCAGCCAGTGACCAGTTGTTCAAGGATTACCAGCCCTATGGCAGCCATCCCGAGCTCCCCGTATTTGACGGTGAATTGCTGATGGACGTTCATGGAACCGGCTGCTACACTTCACAGGCTGCTATGAAACTCTATAATCGTCAAAATGAACTTTTGGGTGATGCCGCTGAACGTGCTTCTGTGGCTGCTGCCCTTTTGGGGGTTGCCGAATATCCTGGCAAGAGCCTGACGGAGTCTTGGCAGCGCTTCATATTCCACCAATTCCACGATGATTTGACTGGTACCAGCATTCCCCGTGCCTATGAATTTTCTTGGAACGATGAACTTCTCTCTCTGAAACAGTTCTCCGGTATCCTGACTCATTCTGTGGGAAGTGTGGCAGGCAAGCTTGATACTCGTGTCAAGGGGATTCCCGTAGTGCTCTATAACGCTTCGGGCTTCAAGGCTGCAGATGTGGTGATCATCGAAGTGGAGGCTTCCCGTTTTCCCAAAAGTGTGGCTGTATATAACGAACAAGGCAAGTTGGTGGTTTCTCAGTTGGTTTCATATACTGATGGAAAGGTCCGCTTGTTAGTAGAAGCCACTGTACCCGCCAATGGATACGCAGTTTACGATGTCCGCCTCTCCGGCGAAGGAAAAGAGATGCCTGCTGTTGAAGCTGCAAGTGTTGAAAATTCGTTCTACAAACTGACATTGAATGAGAACGGTGACATTACTTCACTGTTTGACAAGAGAAACAACAAGGAATTGGTAAAGGCTGGTAAGGCTATTCGTTTAGCCCTCTTCACTGAAAACAAGTCATTCGAATGGCCGGCATGGGAGATATTGAAAGAGACTGTGGACGCTACTCCTATCTCCATCACCGAGGATGTGAAAGTGACTCTTTGCGAAAACGGCGCATTACGTAAGACTCTCTGCGTGGAGAAACGTCACGATGATTCTTTTTTCCGCCAGTACATCCATTTGTATGAAGGTGTATTGGCCCACCGCATTGACTTTACTAACGAAGTGGACTGGCAGTCTACCAACGCTCTGTTGAAGGCTGAGTTTCCCCTCAATTTGAATAATGAGGTGGCCACTTACGACTTGGGCGTAGGCAGCGTGCAGAGAGGAAACAACATCTTGACCGCTTACGAAGTATATGCTCAATATTGGGCAGATTTAACGGACGCTAACGGTTCTTATGGCGTTTCCATCATGAACGACAGCAAATATGGCTGGGACAAGCCTGATAACAACACCCTGCGTCTCACTTTGCTGCACACTCCGAAGACAAAAAAGAACTATGCTTATCAAGATCGTCAGGACTTCGGTCACCATACCTTTACTTACAGCTTGGTAGGTCATGTGGGCGCTTTGGATGTAGTTCAAACCCGCGAGAATGCTGAACTGCTGAACCAGCGCATCAAGGCGTTCGTTGTTGGAAAGCATCGCGGCGAATTAGGTAAGAGCTATTCATTGGCTTTTTCCGATAACCGGAATGTACTTATTAAAGCCTTAAAGAAAGCCGAAAGTTCAGATGAATATGTGGTACGCGTGTATGAAGCTGCAGGCAAGCAGGCGCAGAAAGCCTCGATTGTCTTTGCCGACAACCTTGTGGCTGCTGTAGAAGCAGATGGTACGGAAAAGACCATCGGTAAGGCTACATTCAGAGGAAATCGCTTGGAAGTGTCAGTCAATCCAAACAGCATTAAGACCTACAAGGTACGTTTCGCTTCCAATAAAAAGGTGCAGACGGTGGCCGAACCATTGCCCCTTGTTTATGATAAGAAGTGCTTCAGTTGGAACGAGTTCAAGGCTGCTGCCAACTTTGAGTCTGGTTATTCTTATGCTGCTGAATTGATACCTGCCGAGATGAATGTGCATGGAGTGCCTTTCAAATTGGAGACACGTGAAGAGCTGAATGGTATGGCTTGCAAGGGCAATGTACTGAAACTGCCCGCCGACTGTACTTATAACAGACTCTATATCCTTGCTGCTGCCGCTTCTGATAAAGATGTGAAGGGGATATTCCGCGTAGGCAAGTATGTGCAGGAAGTCATTGTTCCTTCTTATACTGGCTTCATCGGTCAGTGGGGGCACACCGGACATACGGAAGGTTATCTGAAAGATGCTGAAGTTGCCTATGTGGGTACGCACCGCCATTCCGGTGAAGGCGATCAGCCGTATGAGTTCACTTACATGTTTAAGTTCGCAATAGACCTGCCAGAAAGGGCTACTGAGGTGGTATTGCCCGATAATAAGGATATTGTTATTTTTGCCGCCACTTTGACTGATGTTGCTGCTACTTCTGTTTGTCCCGCTTCCGAACTATTCCGTACGGCAAACAAGTGCAATCGCTATCAGACGGAAAGCTCCACAGAGAGAGTGAACATTCTGAAGCAGGACATGGTAATGGGCTATTCAAGCTATGTGAACGAGAAAGAGAAGCCGGCTTTCATGGTAGATGGCGACGAAAACACAAAGTGGTGTGCTATTGCTGAAATGCCCCACTACGTAGACTTTGATTTGGGCGGTGAAAGAAGCATTAATGGCTGGAAGTTACTGAACGCTGCCGGCGAAAACCATTCCTACGTCACTTCCTCCTGCTTTCTGCAAGGTAAGAGCGACAAGAATGGTGAATGGCGCACACTGGACTATGTTTCGGGTAATGGTAAGAATGTACTGAATCGCACGCTAAATAAGTCTGAAAGTGTTCGCTACCTGCGTCTTTTAGTGACACAGCCCATGCAATCGGCTTCTGGTAAAGATGTGCGCATTTATGAAATGGAAGTATACGAATAAACAGTTATTATATTCCCATTTTTCAGATCCTTGTGTCTGTCACCACAGACACAAGGATCTGATGATTCTCAGGTGTAAGTGCTTAATGTGAGTAAGTTAACAACTCTATTGAAGTAAATTTATTGGAAATAACAAATACCTTGAAAAATGAAAATTAGAATATTTGCTGTTGTATGTTTATTAGCTGCTAATCTCTTTACAATATCTGCTCAAAAGTGGTTTACGCCTGAGGCGGAGAAACAAGTGGATGCTCTTTTGAGCCAGGTAGTAGAAGGAAACTACAAGAATAATCGCTATCCTCTACTCCGTAAGCCCTTAATGGAACTTCCTTTAGGCAGTATCAAACCTAAAGGCTGGTTGCACGAAATGCTGGTTCGTCAGAAAAATGGCGCCAGTGGTCAGATGGATGTTCTTTACCCTTCGGTTATGGGCAAACGCAATGGTTGGTTAGGTGGTGATGGAGACCAGTGGGAACGCGGTCCATACTGGATAGACGGTCTACTTCCTTTGGCGTATATACTGGATGATGATGTCTTGAAAGCCAAAGTGCAACCTTGGATAGAATGGGCTTTGCAGAGCCAGCGTGAGGACGGATTCTTCGGTCCTGAAAAAGATTATCCGGGAGAGCCTGGACTGCAACGTGATAACTCGCAAGACTGGTGGCCACGTATGGTCGTGCTGAAAATCCTACAGCAGTATTATTCGGCAACGAACGATAAGAGAGTCGTCGCTTTTATGACAAAATATTTCCGTTATCAACTGAATACCTTGCCGCAAAAACCTTTAGGACACTGGAGCAGTTGGGCAGAATTCCGTGCTTGTGACAATTTGCAAGCTGTATATTGGCTTTATAATCTTACGGGGGAGGATTTTTTGCTTGAATTGGGGCATTTGCTGCACCGGCAGAGTTTCAGTTTCATAGATATGGTAGATAGGGGAGACTTGCGCAGAACCTGCACTATACACTGTGTTAATTTGGCACAAGGCATCAAAGAACCGATTATTTATTATCAGCAAGATACCGACCGGAAATATATTGATGCTGTCAAGGAAGGCTTTCGAGATATTCGCCGGTTCCATGGACAGCCGCAAGGCATGTATGGAGGCGATGAGGCTTTGCATGGAAACAATCCTACACAAGGCTCGGAGTTGTGTTCGGCCGTAGAGTTGATGTACTCGCTGGAAAAAATGGTGGAGATTACAGGAGACATAGACTTTGCCGACCATTTGGAACGCATTGCTTTTAATGCTTTACCAGCCCAAATATCCGATGACTTTATGACTAAGCAATATTTCCAGCAACCGAATCAGGTGATGGTAACACGCCATCGTCGCAACTTCGACCAGGATCATGAAGGGACAGACCTTGCTTTTGGCACTCTGACTGGATACCCATGTTGTTTTTCGAATATGCACCAAGGTTGGCCAAAATTTACACAGCACTTATGGTATGCCACACCTGATAACGGCATTGCAGCCATTGTCTATTCTCCGTCGGAAGTAACAGCCAATGTGGGTGATAATGTACCGGTGGTTATCAGTGAAGATACTTACTATCCGATGGATCATCAGATAACTTTTACCATTAAAGAGGTGAGAAATAAGGTGAAACAAGTGAAATTTCCATTTCACCTGCGTGTTCCGAAGTGGTGCAAGCAAGCTGAAATACGGGTAAATGGAAAGATGGAGCAAACTGTCAAAGGTGGGAAAATAGCTATCGTAGACCGTATATGGAAGCGGAATGATAAGATTGAACTGTATCTGCCCATGGAGGTCTTTACTAGCACTTGGTATGAAAACGCAGTATCTATTGAAAGAGGTCCGTTGGTATATGCCCTGAAAATGGAAGAAAATTGGGAAAAGAAAGAGTTTAAGGATAGTTGGTATGGTTCTTATTATTATCAGGTGACTTCTTCGGATCCATGGAACTACGGATTGGTGGATTTTGACCGTAACAGAATGAACGAGGTGGCCCAAGTAAGTATCAATAGCCAAAAACAGCAATTGGACTTTCCTTGGAATCAGGAAAATGCACCGGTTGAAATAAAGATGAAGGCTCGTCTTATCCCTACTTGGACAGTATATAATGAAATGGCAGGGCCCCAGCCTTTCTCTTTCTGTGGCAGTGCCGAAGGAGGAGAGCAAGAAATCACGCTGATACCCTACGGTTGTACAACCCTGCGTATTTCAGAATTTCCAGTTGTTGGGAAATGATGTTTCCGAAGTATGGGGAAAACGGTGTGTCTGTTTTGTGACAAACTTGTTTTAGAATTCTGCCATGTCCGGAATGTGGACGGTTATGTCACGGATTTATAGTTGGCTTTTAACCTTACTGTCTATTTTTGCAATCGTTTTTAATAGGGTTTATATATTATATAAAAGAAGACTCCTGCAACGGAGTGAAAAACAAGTCGAACAATTTAATGCCGTAGAAAAAAGATGAAAAATTCCAAGAAAGCACTCCTCTGCCTATTGGCATGCGCCTTGGCAGTAACCGGATGCAAGACACAGAAAGAACCGGCTGTGGCAGATAACGCAATGCTGGTCAGATCTACACAAACACTTGATTCCTTATATGCTCACTATTCCGCACCGGGCACTTGTCTGTTGCGTGAGAATTATCCTTCGGACGTGGAAGGCTATACCGCTACTTATCTGGCTTCCGAGGAACAAAAGAACCGTCCCAATCTCTACTCTTATTTGTGGCCTTATTCCGGTTCCTTCTCCGCAGTGAATGCGTTGATGGAGGCCACTAAAGATAACAAGAAAGATTTCGGGAACTATCAGAAGTTGCTTGATGAGAAAGTGCTTCCGGGACTTGCTGAATATTTCGATACTCGTCGTATGCCCGAAGCGTATGCTTCTTACATCAAGGACGCTCCGTTGTCCGACCGCTTTTACGATGACAACGTGTGGCTCGGCATTGACTTCACAGACGTCTATCTGATGACTAGCCAAGAGAACTATCTGCAGAGCGCCAAGCTTATCTGGAAGTTTATAGAAAGCGGTATGGACGATTGTTTGGGAGGAGGTATCTATTGGTGCGAACAGAAGAAGGAATCAAAGAACACTTGTTCCAACGCCCCTGGTTCCGTCTTTGCCCTGAAACTTTTCAAGGCTACGCAAGACAGCTCCTATTTTGAGAAAGGGAAGAGTTTGTACGAGTGGACTAAAGCAACATTGCAGGACACAACAGACTGCCTTTACTTCGACAACATGCGTTTGGACGGTGAGATAGGACGTGCCAAATTTGCCTATAACAGCGGTCAGATGATGCAGTCGGCTGCTTTGCTCTATCAGCTTACCGGTAATGGGCAGTATCTGAAGGATGCGCAAGCGATTGCTGCTGCTTGTCATAATTATTTCTTCATGGAATTCACCCCCGGACAGGGAGAACCGTTCCATATGCTGAAGAAGGGTGATGTGTGGTTCACCGCCGTTATGTTGCGTGGTTTTATGGAACTCTATCAGGTGGACGGTAACAAGGTTTATCTTGATTCCTTTGCCCGCAGTCTGGACTATGCTTGGACGCATGCCCGTGAAGATAACGGCCTTTTCAATACTGATTTCACCGGCAAGAGCCGCGACAATCGTAAATGGCTGCTGACACAAGCCGCCATGGTAGAGATGTACGCGCGTTTGGCCGTGTTCGCTAATCAGTCTTTATAATTAAAACGAATCAGACCAAATGAAAAAGAGAAACATTACCTTGTGCGCTGTTGCCATGCTCTGTATGCAAGGCTATGCTAAGGCAGACACTTTTATCCTGAAAGGTGACAACACTTGTGTGGAGAACTATGCTCAGATGACTGCTGCTTACAAGAGCAATCGTCCAAAAATGAAGAAACGCCTTTTCACCTCAAAAGCGGTGGAAGCTGAGATTGTTCGCGTGAAGAAACTGCTTACCAATCCTAAGTTGGCGTGGATGTTTGAGAATTGCTTTCCTAATACGCTTGACACTACTGTACACTTTCGCATGCTGGACGGTAAACCCGATACTTTTGTTTATACCGGTGACATCCATGCTATGTGGCTGCGTGACTCCGGTGCGCAGGTGTGGCCATATGTGCAGTTAGCCAACAATGATGCGCAATTGAAAGAGATGCTCGAAGGTGTCATTCGCCGTCAGTTCCTTTGCATCAACATTGATCCGTACGCCAATGCTTTCAACGACGGACCTACGGGTGGCAACTGGATGACTGACTTGACAGATATGAAGCCCGAACTGCACGAGCGCAAATGGGAGATAGACTCTCTTTGTTACCCGCTTCGTCTGGCTTACCAGTATTGGAAAGTAACTGGTGACAGCAGTATCTTCGACGGTGAATGGATGAAGGCAATTACTGCTATCCTGAAGACTTTCAAGGAACAGCAGCGTAAGGACGGTGTAGGCCCTTACCGTTTCCAACGTAAGACGGAACGTGCTCTGGATACGCTGAATAACGACGGCTTGGGTGCTCCGGTCAACCCGGTGGGACTGATTGTTTCCGCTTTCCGCCCATCGGACGATGCCACTACGCTTCAGTACCTGGTCCCTTCCAACTTTTTCGCTGTCTCTTCTCTGAGAAAGGCTGCTGAAATTCTGACGGAAGTAAACAAGGAAACATCCTTGGCCAAAGAATGCACCGATTTGGCAGCCGAAGTGGAGGCAGCCCTGAAGAAATATGCCACTTACAATCATCCTGAGTTTGGGACAATCTATGCATTTGAAGTAGATGGATTCGGCAATCATCTGTTAATGGACGATGCCAATGTACCCAGCCTTCTTGCTATGCCTTATTTGGGTGATGTGGACGTAAACGATCCTATCTATCAGAATACACGCCGCTTTGTGTGGAGTGGCAGCAACCCTTACTTTTTTAAAGGTAAAGCCGGTGAAGGTATCGGAGGTCCGCACATTGGTTATGATATGGTATGGCCTATGAGTATCATGATGAAGGCATTCACCAGCCAGAATGATGAGGAGATAAAGATTTGTATCAAAATGCTGATGGATACGGATGCCGGTACGGGATTCATGCACGAGTCTTTCCACAAGGATGACCCCACTAACTTTACCCGTGCATGGTTTGCTTGGCAGAATACGCTGTTTGGAGAATTGATTTTGAAATTAGTGAACGAGGGTAAAGTGGATTTGCTGAACAGCTTGTAAAAACAGGAATTATTTAAAATCAATAAAGTGCGCTGGAAGGAGGATTAGGATACAAATTGCATGAATTGGTTGTTCGTTGGTATTATTTGTGTTCTTTTCCTTTTTTTATCGTGATTTATTATAATGTTTAATCTTAAAGAATATGAAAAAGAATCGAGTGTACACAGTAAATTCATTGCTGGCTCGGATAGGTGGGAACTATAAGTTCTGGCTTATTGCCTTGCCTGCTGTGACTATGCTGGCGCAGGCTCCTGCGGTTTATGCACATGCGGAGACTATTACTGTGGTGCAGCAAAACAATGCCACGGTGAGAGGTTCCGTTAAGGATGCCACAGGTGAAAGCCTGATTGGAGTGAGTGTTACTGTTAAGGGTAAAGAAGGTGTGGGTACCATTACAGATGTGGATGGAAACTATTCCATTGTTTGTAGTGCCCAAGATGTTCTCGTCTTTTCCTATGTGGGATATGCCACTCAGGAAATTGCTGTGAAAAATCAAAAACAATTGAATGTTGTCTTAAAGGAGGATACCAAGGTGCTGGATGAAGTTATTGTTATCGGTTATGGTACTACTACCCGCAAGAGTGCCGTAGGTGCTGTAGACCAGGTAAAGGCTTCCATGATCGAAGACCGTCCCGTGGCTAACATGACAGATGCTTTGCAAGGGGCTGCGCCCAACGTGGTTATCCAGCAGCGCAGTAGCAATCCTAATGATCGTAAGACTAACTTTAATATTCGTGGTATCAGCACTGTGAATGACAATAGTCCGCTTTTTGTCATAGACGGATTGGTAGCTGATGGCGGTAGTTTCGATAAATTGAATCCCAATGATATTGAGAACATTTCCATCTTGAAAGATGCCGGTACAGCTGCTATTTATGGTTCACGTTCTTCCAATGGTGTAGTTTTGGTTACTACTAAGAAAGGTAAGAAGAACCAGCGTGCGACAGTTCGGTTAAGTGGTATGATGGGATGGCAGAATCCGGATATCTTGTTTTCTCCGGTGAAAGGCTATCAGAACGCTACTTTGCGCAATTTAGCTGCCACCAATGCTGGAGAGGCTCCTTTGTATACACCCGATCAAATCCGTGACCTGGCTGCCCATCAAAATGAAGAAAGCTGGTTTTTTGATCAGATAGTCCGCACAGCCTTACAGCAGAATTACAATCTAAGCGTATCTGGAGGTAGTGATAAAACTACTTACATGGTGTCCATGGGTTATTATGACCAGGAAAGTAATTATGTGGGCAACAGTGATTTTGGCGTGCAGCGTTATAATTTTCGTACCAATGTTAGCACGGAAGTGGGACGTTTGAAACTGAATGCTATTTTGGCTTATACACGTAATAATAGTGTAAGTACCACCGGTGGGAGTTTGGAAGTGGATGCCGCCCGTGTACCTACTTATTATTATTACAAAATGAAATCGGAAGATGGAAGATATTTGTTAAATGATGTATTGACTGAATTTAACCCATTGGGAGCATTGGAAGCTGGTGGCCGTAACAAGTATCGTAACAATTATCTGAACGCTAATGTCAATGCTGAATTCCGGCTTATTGACGGATTGAAGTTGCGTGGAGTGTTGGGTGCGGATGTGATAAACGACATGCGTTCTACCCGCAATTTGGGCGTATCCTATTACTTGAATGAAGAGGCTACCGAACCACGTCCAGTGAAAGATACTGACTATCGGACCAGTAACTGGAATCATACGGCTTACCTTATTAATAGCCAACTTTTGTTGGATTACAACAAGACATTCGGTAAACACAATGTCAGCGGGCTTTTTGGAGTAACCAATGAATCGTTTACTTCGTCTAGCAATGAGATTGAGAAGAAGGGGGTAGATCCCGACTTGGGTATCGGTACAGACATTACCAATAGTACTGTGGGAAACATCACAGGAAAAACATTTGTAGATGAATCCAACCGTACCAGTCTGACTTCTCTGTTGGGACGTGTGGGGTATTCTTACGCTGACAGATATTATACAGAATTCAGCTTCCGTTATGACGCTTCTTCCAAGTTTCATAAAGACTACCGATGGGGTTTCTTCCCTTCTGTTTCATTAGGCTGGCGTTTGAGCGAGGAAAACTTTATGCAGGCTTACAAGGAACGTGTGGGTGACTTGAAACTGCGTACTTCTTTTGGTATCTTGGGTAACCAGTCTATTGGTACTTATGACCGTTTTACTGTTTACGAACTGTACAACAACTCTTACGCATACAACAACCAGACAGTATCGGGCGCAGGTTTTAAGTTAGGTAAGGATAATTTGACTTGGGAAAAGACCAAAACCTTCAACGTGGGTGTAGACGCCTCGTTCTTCAATAACGCTTTGAATGTGACGTTCGACTATTTCTACAAGCGTACGAGCGACATTTTAATGAAGCCCCTTGTGCCTTCGGTATTCGGTACGGATATGGCGATGGACAACATTGGTGAGATGCAGAATCAAGGTTGGGACCTCTCTATCAACTATCGTTTGAAAACGGGAGCCGCAAATCATAACTTCAACTTCAATCTTGGTGACTCTTGGAATGAAGTGCTGAAGTACCCTGGTCACGAAAGAATCTCACAAATAGAGGAGTTGAGCCGTATCACCCGTGAAGGATGTCCGTTGGAGTCTTACTACGGTTACAAGATGGACGGCTTTTTCCAAAGCTACGAGGAGATTGAGGCATCGGCTATTCCTGTAGGTGGAAAGGTACAGCCGGGTGATGTGAAGTTTGTAGACCGTAACGAAGATGGTGTCATCGACTCGAAGGATAAGTTTATCTTGGGTAATGCCTTCCCTCGTCTTACTTTCGGTTTCAACTACAATGTAGAATGGAAAGGATTCGATTTCGGTATGTTCTGGCAGGGTGTGGGCAAGCGTGACATGATGCTTCGTGGTGAATTGATTGAACCGTTCCACGCCAATTACTCTTATAATATCTATAAGCATCAACTGGATTTCTGGACTCCTACCAACACCGATGCACGTTGGCCGAGACTTACTGCCCCGGGTTCTACTTCCAACAGAAACAACTACGGAAGCGGACAAGGTTCCGACCTATTCTTGATGGATGGAAAATACCTGCGTCTGAAGAACTTGCAGATTGGTTACACATTCCCCAAAACATGGAGCCGCAAGGTGGGCATGGAAAAGGCACGTATCTATGTCAACGGACAAAACTTGCTGACTTTCAGTAATAACTCGTTTATTGACCCTGAATCTTCTGAGTTCGACTCTAAGATGGGTAATAGTGGCGCCAATTCTGGTAGAAACTATCCGACGCTCCGTTACTATGGTTTCGGTATAGACATTGAATTCTAAAAACAACAGATAACTATGAAACTAAAAAAATATATAGCTTTTGCCGGAATGGCTGTTCTGATGCTTTGCAGTTGCAACGAGATGGAGAACGCACCGACAAACAAATTTACGGATAACTCTTATTGGACTTCCACCACCAAAGCCCAGTATGTGGTGAACATGGCTTACAGCCAGATGTACAATGCAGGCCGTATGTGGAGCGATGAAAGTTTGAGTGACAATGCTTACGACGGTCGCAGTGTGGACGACCAACGTGCCATTCGCAAAGGTATGGCCACTCCCTCGCTCGACATCTTCAAGAATGAATGGAAAGACCTTTACGGAGGTATAAAGACCTGCCACGTGTTCCTTGAAAAGGTGGATCTGGTACCCAACATGGACGCATCTGTTAAAGCACGTATGATTGCCGAGATACGCTATATCCGTGCAAGCCTCTACTTCCGTCTGACTAACCTTTATGGTGCAGTACCTTTCTTTACGGAGGACATCACGCTGGAAGAATCGCGGAGTGTAAGTCGTACAGACCGCGAAACCATTATCAGCTTCATTCACCAAGAATTGGAAGACATCAAGGATGCGCTTCCCACTCGCGACCAATTGCCCGAAGAAGACAAGGGCAAAATTACTAAAGGTGCCGTTTGTGCTTTGCAGGCTCGTGTCTACTTGATGGATAGCGACTGGAACAATGTGATGCTTTATTGCGACAATCTGATGAACAAACAAGGCGAATATGGTACTTATGCTTTATTTCCTGATTATGCCGGGCTTTTTGATGAAGCCAATGAGTATAATGAAGAGATTATCATGGATCGTTCTTATGTACCCAATTTGATTACTTGGGGTGAGATGGTAGACATGATTCCTTTGTCAAGAGGCGGACGTGCCGTGAACCGTGTGCCGCAGCAATCGTTGGTAGACACTTATCTGATGCTTAGTGGAAAGACTATCAGTGAAGCCGGGACAGATTATAACCCTGCTTATCCTTACGATAACCGTGACCCACGTCTCACCGCTACTATCATTTATGATGGCTATGATTGGAGTGGCAATGTGGACGATGGCAGTAAAGACGTAGTCATCAACATTCGTCCGGGTTCGGGAACCGATGCCTACGATGGTGGTGGAAACGGCACTTCTACCGGTTATTTCACTCGTAAGTATTATAATCCGCAGGCTTCCGGTGATCAGAATTCCGGTATGAATATCATCACTATGCGTTATGCTGACATCTTGCTGATGTATGCTGAGGCTGTTCACGAAACAAGCGGTATGACTGAAGCGGTATGGAACAAGACTATCCGTCCCATCCGCGAACGTGCCGGATTCACTGCCGATGCAGCCTTGAACTTTCCTGCCGGAAAGAGTAAGGAAGAGATGAGGCAGATTATTCGCGACGAACGTCGTGTAGAAATGGCGATGGAAGGTTTGCGCTGGTATGATATTAAGCGTTGGAAGGCTGGCAACGAATACTTGTCGGGCAAGGTGCGCGGTGCAAGCTTCGTGGACGAGAATAAGCTTGACACTCGCAAGTTCGAAGAGGCAAGAGATTACCTTTGGGCAGTTCCTATCAGTGAAATCAATTTGAATCCCAATCTGGCGCCTAACAATCCGGGATATGGAAATTAACGTGTATCTAAACTCATTAAAAACAATAGAACAATGAAAACAATATTCTCAACAATAGCTCTTTTTTCGGCAGTCCTCTTTGCTACGTCTTGTACGGAAGACATGGAATACAAGGATTCCAAAGTTTCCTCAGTAAATCAGTTGTATGAACCCACTGACGGCAAGGAAGTAGTCTTGCAATCGTCGGCCAGCGCCAGTCTGTTCTTTGAATGGGAGTCGGCCAAGGCTGAAGATAGCGGTGCCCCTCTTTATGAAGTGGTATTCGATAAAGAAGGTGGAGATTTTTCTAAGCCTATTTACAAAGTGCTTTCTGACAATGGCGGTTCTTTGAGCTATGCTACCATCAGCCACAAGACATTGAACAAGGTTGGTGCGGCTGCCGGATTGAACAGTGGTGAGACGGGTACACTTGTTTGGACAGTAATGGCTTCCAGAGGTTTGAATTCTGTAATGGCAAAGGAAAGCAAGAAGCTCACCATCACTCGCTTGGTGGGATTTGAAGAGATTCCGGCACAGCTTTACTTGACCGGAAGTGCTACTGAAGGTGGTATGGATGCTTCTAAGGCCGTGGCGTGTGCTTCACCCGAAAAGGATAAGTTCGAAGTCTTTACGAAGTTGGAAGGCGGAAAGACTTACAAACTGGTAGATAGAGCAGCCGAAGGTGCCAAGGTGTTTTATATCAATGGCAATAAGATTATGGAAGGCGAAGGCGAGACAACCGTAGAAAAGACGGGAGTTTATCGCATTGAGATGGATTTCTCCATTGCATCTGTAACCGTCAGGGAAGTAAGTAAGATGGAATTCTACTTCTGCCCGAGTGGTGCCGCAACTTTTGAATTGCCTTATGTTGGAAACGGTGTGTTCTGCGGTCAGGATAAAATTGAGTTCAAGCAAGAAGGATGGGGGCGCGACCAACGCTATAAGTTCTTGATGACTTATGCTGATGGTAGTATACAGTATTGGGGAACCAAGAATACTACAGACTCTAATCCTGGTGCGGCTACTCCCGAAGATCCTTATTTCTACATTATGGAGACTCCTGATAACCAATGGGATCAGAAGTGGAAACTGAACAATGAATTCGATGGTGCGGCCGATGGCCACAATCCGGGTGCCATCACCAAGATTAGTGTGATATTCAATGTGGAGAACTATACTCATAAAGTGGAATTGGCCAACTAATTTAAGGAGAGATTATGAAAAAAATATTATTTTGTCTGCCCCTGCTTCTTTTGGCACTTCAATCGTGCGAGATAGAAGATGAGTATATGTATGATAAGGGGCTTTACACCATAGATTGGGATGCGGCTGCCGACAGCAGTTCTGTGACCCTGATAGATCGTTTCTGGAATACGGAAGAGAATTATTTCAACTACGGGAATGACGGTTCAATCAAGGATTTCCATTATTGGCCGCAGGCTCATGCTATGGATGTGATGATAGATGCTTACAATCGTACCGGAGATAGCAAGTACAGCGACTTGTTTGACAAATGGTATGTCGGTATCAAGGCAAAGAACGGTGGCAGTTATTGGAACAACTTTTATGATGATATGGAGTGGATTGCTCTCACCATGATTCGCTTGTACGAAGTTACTGATGAAAACAAGTATCTGGAAACTTCTCAAGAGATGTGGAATGAAATCAAGACCGGTTGGAACGATTACGCAGGTGGTGGCATTGCTTGGACTCACGACCAGCTATGGAGCAAAAATGCTTGTTCCAACGGCCCTGCTGCTTTGATTGCTGCTCGTCTTTACCGTATTAACGGGAATCAGGAGGATTTGGATTGGGCTGTCAATATTTATAAATGGGAGCGTGAAAATTTATTTAACCCTGCTACCGGCGCCATCTATGATAATGTGAACGGTGAGACGGGTGAGTTGAGTACACTTTCTCTTTCTTATAACCAAGGTACATTCTTGGGTGCTGCTTACGAACTGTATAAGATCACAGGAGAAGAGTCCTATTTGAAAGATGCTCGTAAGGCTGCCAATTTCGCTATCAGTAATAGCAGCATGATAGATACTGGAAACAATTTACTTCGTGATGAAGGCGATGGTGACGGAGGTTTGTTTAAGGGTATTTTCATGCGTTATTATGTGCAGCTGATTATGGAACCGAATTTGGACCCCATATATAAGAAGAAATTCATCACTTTCTTTAACAATAATGCTGAAATTTTGTGGCGAAAGGGAATCAATAAACTTGATTTGCTGTATAATACTAACTGGGCAATGAACAATAGCGGCAACAACCATCTGACTACGCAGACAAGTGGTTGTACTTTGATTGAAGCCAAAGCTCTCTTTGAAAAGAGCTTGAAATAAGTTAGCAATTAAAAGTGTGTCGAAACTCAATCTGGTTATTGGGTTTCGGCACATTTTTTTTAGAGCCATTTTTAATTGACAGTTATTTTGGAAATAATGTTTTTAGAGACAACAGTTTTTGATATAAAATAAACACAAAAGATGAAACAGAATCAATATTTATTTCTACTGTTCGCCCTGATTGTTCTGACGGGCTGTGGCGGTACGCAGAAGAAATTAACCGAATATGTCAATCCTTTCTTGGGTACGGCTACTTTGTGGGAGCCTGAGGACTTAGGGTATACGCGCAAAATAAAGTCACGTACATGGGGTGCGGAAACTTATCCGGGTGCTACCTTGCCCAACGCAATGGTGCAGCTCAGCCCCGTTACACAGTTTCGTAGCGGTGCGGGCTATCAATATGAGGACACTGTGATTTATGGTTTTTCACATACTGCTAAAGGGCATTGGAACTTGTTGCATGTCCCCATGTTGCCAGTGGTGGGAACTATCGCTCCGGGTAATTATTGCTCCGGGTTTAGTCACGAGAAGGAATCTGCGCATCCGGGGTATTACCAAGTTTATCTGGAACGCTATAAAGTGAACGCCGAGTTGACCAGTACCTTGCGTTGTGCCTACCATAAATATACTTTCGCGAAGGGCGACGATAAGTCGTTATTGGTAGACATCCGCCGTTCTAATAATGATGTCCGTGATTGGAAGATTGAGAAGGTTGACGATAATACGTTCACGGGTTATCAGGATGGCGACGGTAAAATCTACTTTTACGCTAAGACCAACTATAAAATAGGCCAAGTGGAAATGGTAAAAGACGACAAACATGAGGTGGCTGTGCTGCGTTTTATCGACAGCAAAGGTGTTGAACCTTTGGAAGTGAAGGCTGGTTTCTCGTTTGTGAGTATAGAGAATGCTCAAATGAATTTGAAGGCCGAAATGTTGAACAAAAGTTTTGCACAAGTGGCAGAAGAAGCTGATGCGGCTTGGGAAGCACTCCTCTCCAAGATTCAAGTTGCAGGTGGCACGGAACGTGAAAAGAGATTGTTTTATTCTACTTTCTTCCATGCTTTTAAATGGCCGGCTTTGCGTAGCGATGTGAATCATGAATATACTGATGTCCGTGGCGAAGTAGTGAATAACGGCTTCCACTATTACACTGACCCTTCTTTTTGGGACGATTATCGCAACAAACTGGTACTCATAGGTATGATTTCTCCCGATGTGACTACTGACATCATTAGGTCTATTATTGACAAAGGTGAGAAGCGTGACGGCTACATGCCCACCTTCTTCCATGGTGATCACGCTTCCACTTTTATTTCTGGTTCTTGGTTGCGTGGTTTGCATGATTTCGATCTAGAGCGTGCTTATAAGTTGATTCTGAAAAATGCTACGGTGCCCGGTAAAGGAGGACGTCGCTATTTGGATGAGTATATGGAGCGAGGTTGGATTGCTGAAAAAGACACAGTGAATGTACCCACATGGGACGAATACAAAGGGGCTGTGACCAAGACCCAGGAATATGCTTACGATGACTATGCCGTAGCCTTGGTAGCCAAGGAGCTGGGAGATGAAGCCAACTACAAACTGATGATGGAACGCTCCAACAACTACAAGACGCTATTCGACCCCTCTACCGGCTTTTGGAGAGGTAAGATTGACGATGGTAGCTGGATTCAGGATTTCGATCCGTATTATCCCTATTACCAGTACATGTACCGTGAGGCCAATGCATGGAACGCCCTCTTCTTCGCCCCCCACGACCCCGAAGGCATGATTAAGCTCTATCCCAGTAAAGAGGCGGTGGAGGCTAAACTGGATTCCTTATTCAGCGAACCGTGGAGAGGTTACGAGGCCCACAACCTGACCGGATTCATCGGAAACTATTGCCACGGAAACCAGCCGGGACACAGCATTCCTTACACCTATTATTTCATAGACAAACAAGAGAAAGCCCAATGCATTCTTGACAGTCTGATGAACCACTACTATGACATGGGTGCCGACAAGCTGGCTTATGCAGGGATGGATGATGCCGGCGAGATGTCTTCGTGGTATGTGCTCAATGCTATTGGACTTTACACTTATTCGCCTGCCGATCCTGAATATATTGTTACTGTTCCCTTGTTCGATAAAGTGACGTTCAATCTGAATGGTCGTCCCTTTACGATTGTGAAGAAAGGAAGCGGCAAGAAGATTATTGACATTACTTATGACGGTAAAAAGATTGACGGTTACTTTATCACCCATGACCAACTGAGGGAGGGCAAGGAACTGGTGATTACTACGGAATAGATAAACAATGGAGTTATGAAAAGAAATATACTGCTTCTATTCACATTCTTTGCTTGCATTACTGTACAAGGGCAGACTCCGGTTCGTTTGGTTGATCTGAGGAGCGAACATCTTGACAGACCTATAGGTTTGGATAATCCCGTTCCACGCCTTTCTTGGCGGATGGAAGATAGTAGGCAGGGAGCTGTGCAGACTTCCTGGCGGATTGTGGTAGACGAAGACTCGTTGAATGTGGTCAATGGCTGTGGCAGGATGTGGGATAGTGGAAAGAACGATTCCCGTAATCAGCTTGTGGCCTATGCGGGCAAAAAACTGCAGCCTTTCACTAGATATTATTGGAAAGTAATCTGCAGCGACATGGAATATAAGGAGACAGCTTCTCCTGTCTCTTACTTTGAAACGGGCATGATGGGGATGCAACATTGGCAAGGTGCTTGGATTGGCGATGGCAAGGATATTCATTATGGGCCTGCCCCTTACTTCCGAAAAGAGTTCAAGACCGGCAAAAAGGTAAAGTCAGCGCGTGCTTATATTGCCGCTGCTGGACTATATGAGCTTTACATCAATGGCGAGAAGGTAGGAGACCACTGCCTTGCCCCTCTCTATACCCGCTTTGATCGCCGCAACTTGTATGTGGCTTATGATGTGACTTCACAATTACAGAATGGTGACAACGCTATTGGCGTACTTTTGGGTAGCGGCTGGTATAACCATCAATCCAAAGCAGTGTGGGACTTCGACCGTGCCCCTTGGCGCAACCGTCCCGCTTTCTGTCTGGACTTGCGCATTACTTACACCGATGGAAGCGTGGAGACTATTCCCACCGATCTCAGTTGGCGGACAGCGTCGGGTGCAATCACTTTTAATAGTATCTATACTGGCGAGCACTACGATGCACGTCTGGAGCAGAAAGGATGGAGCACTCCGGAATTCGATGATTCCAAGTGGCGCGGAGTAGCCTATCGGAGTGTACCTTCTTCCAATGTCACTGCCCAGCAAGTACATCCCATCCGTAATGTAAAGATTTTCCCCGCCGTCTCTTTCCGCAAAGTGGACGAGAAAACATACATCTATGATTTCGGGCAAAATATGTCCGGTGTGACTTGTATTCATGTTTCGGGTGAACGGGGAACGGAGGTCAGAATCAAACATGGCGAACGCTTACATCCAAATGGCCGCCTCGATCTCTCGAACATTGATGTCTACTTTCGAGGCGATAAGGAGAAAGACCCTTTTCAGACGGACATTCTCATTCTGAGTGGAGAAGAGGATGAGTTCATGCCCCGATTTAATTACAAGGGATTTCGTTATGTGGAGGTAGTGGCAGATAAGCCTATTGAGCTTGACCAAAACAGCTTGATTGCTTACTTCATGCACAGTGATGTGCCGGCAGTAGGTAGCTTGGAATCTTCGAGTCCACTGATAGGCAAGCTGCTCCATGCTGCCAATCACTCTTACCTTTCCAATCTGATGGGCTACCCCACCGATTGCCCTCAGCGCGAGAAGAACGGTTGGACTGGTGACGGTCATTTTGCCATTGAGGCAGCATTTTATAACTTTGATGGAATTACCGTTTACGAAAAATGGTTGGCCGACCATCGTGACGAACAGCAGCCCAACGGAGTGCTGCCCGATATTATTCCAACTGGTGGATGGGGATATGGTACAGACAACGGGCTGGACTGGACTAGTACTATTGCCATCATCCCTTGGAATATCTACCTCTTCTACGGTGATAGCAAGCCCTTGAGCGATTGTTACGAGAGCATCAAACGTTATGTGGATTATGTGGAGCGTATCTCTAACAATCATCTCACTACGTGGGGGCGCGGAGACTGGGTGCCGGTGAAGTCAAAATCCAATAAAGAGCTGACTTCCTCGGTCTACTTTTATGTAGATACCAAGATTTTGGCCGCTGCTGCCAAACTCTTCGGCAAACAGGCCGATTACGAATATTATAATGCCTTGTCGGAGGAGATAAAGCAAGCTGTCAATGATAAGTTCCTGAATCGAGAAACAGGCATCTATGCCGAAGGTTCACAAACCGAATTGAGTGTTCCCTTGCAATGGAAGATTGTGCCCGAAGAGTTGATAGGAAAAGTGGCAGCTAACTTGGCACATAAGGTAGAGGAGGACGGTTTTCACTTGGATGTGGGTGTATTAGGAGCTAAAGCTATTCTGAATGCACTCAGCGAAAATGGTTATGCTGAAACAGCTTATAAGGTGGCTGTACAGGACACTTATCCTTCATGGGGTTGGTGGATGGTGAACGGTGCCACTACGCTGCTCGAGAACTGGGATTTGCAGGCTACTCGTGACATCTCGGACAATCATATGATGTTCGGTGAAATAGGTGCTTGGTTCTACAAGGGGCTGGGAGGTATTTTCCCTGATCCCGCGCAACCTGGTTTTCAAAACATTCTGCTCCGTCCCCATTTCATAAAGGGATTGAAACGGTTTGAAGCTCGTCATCGGTCGCCTTACGGTGAAATTGTTTCTCGCTGGGAATGGAAAGGGAAATGTGTGCATTATGAAGTTACAGTGCCCGCTAACAGTACAGCTACACTCACTTTACCTGACAAGGCCGAGAATGTACGGGTGGTGGAACTGGCGGCAGGAAGATATGAGTTTATTGTAAAGTGACCTTGTACTTCATTTATGCTTGCAAATATGTAATTAGCGGGTTTGCCACGTTGTTGTGGCATAACTCGCTAATTTTTATAGTCGGTATGTTAAGGGATGGCTTTTTCATTCTTATAGCCTGATCTTTCCCTCCAACCGTATATCTTCCGACGAAGCCCCTATCAGCAGCTTCACCGTTCCGGGTTCTACAACGAACATCTGCTTTCCTTCGTTCCAATAGCCGAGCTCCTCTTTGGGAACGGTAAGCGTCACTTCCCGGGTTTCGCCGGCCTTGATGGGGATACGCTTGAAGGCGCGCAACTGCTTGGAAGGACGTTCCACTTTGGAGTCCGGATAGCTGGCATAGAGCTGTACGACTTCTTCTCCGTCGCGTCCGCTGGTATTCTTCACTGATACCGTCACGCGGATGTTCTTCTTGTCTTGCTTGACGGATTCAATCTTCTCGTACGTAAAGTCGGAATAGCTCAGACCATAGCCGAAAGGATAGAGCACAGGGCCTTGGTGGTACATATACGTACGTCCGTTGCGGATGTCGTAGTCCATCATGTCGGGCAGGTCGATGATGTCTTTCACCCACGTCTGTACGGTACGTCCGGCTGGATTTACCTTGCCGAAGAGTACGTCGGCCAGTCCGTTGCCCTGCTCCTGGCTGCAGTGGGTGATGTGAACGATGGCAGGCACGTGCTCCTGGCTCCAGTTGATGGTGTAGGGGAAACTGCTGACGAGCACCAGTATGGTATTGGGATTGGCCTTGAGCACCAGCTTCACCAAGTCTTCATCGGGCAGCATCAGCGATTTGCGGTCCACGGCTTCGCGGCCGTCACTGGGGACGGGAGAGAACTTCCAGTCCGCACGCGTGCCGTAAGGATGGTTTCCTACACATACAATGGCGATGTCGGCGGCTGCGGCAGCCTTTTCTGCCTGGCCCATGCGGTTGTCTTCGGCGTGGATGATTTCGGTTCCTTCTTTCACAGCATTGCGTATGCCACTCAGAATCGTTGTTTCGTAAGGCGGGGTACCACTATACCAATCTTGCACGATTTTGTCCGAATACGGGCCTATAACGGCTATTTTACGCAGCTTTCCGGCATCGAGTGGCAGGAGTTTTTTGTTTTTCAATAACACCACGGACTTGGCGGTGACTTCCCGTGCCAGCCTGCGGGCTTCTGCTGTCATGAAAGGCGGTGTCTCCGTACTGTTCTTTCCGATAGAGAGATAAGGGTTACGGGAGTTGTCCCCGTCCAGCAAGCCGAGCTTGAGGGCGACGAAGATGTTCCCGCGGATAGCCTTGTCGATGTCGACTTCGGTCAGTAATCCCTTTTCCAGAGCTTCCTTGACGTAAGGAACGTATGCGTCGAGAAATTGTCCTGTGGTGGCTTTTACTACGGCAGCGGCACCCTCCGCAAAGCTCGGAAAACTCTTGTGCGCTTCAATCAGCAGTTTCAAGGCACCGCCGTCCGTACAGATGATACCGTTGTTGCCCCATTGCTTGCGGGTAATCTCTTCGAGGCAGGGATGGATGGACATGGGGATGCCGTTCCAACTGTTGTAGGCGGCCATGAAGGCGCGGCTGCCTCCCTCGGTGATGCCTTTATAGAAAGGATAAGCGTAGTATTCATGGAACAGCCGCGTGTCGAAGTCGGAGGAAGTGCTGTCCCGTCCGTCCTCGTTACTATTAGCAAGGAAGTGTTTCATCAGAGAGGCAGTTTTCCAGTAGCGGGGATGATTGCCTTGCAGGCCGCGTACGCTGGCAATGGTGAGTTGGGCGGTGAGGAAAGCATCTTCTCCGAAACTCTCCTCGGTACGTCCCCAGCGCGGGTCGCGGGCAAGGTCGGCATTCGGAGCGCGCATCACGAGGGCATGACGCTTGTTACCGGTGGTCTGCATGTAGTAGCGGGCTTCTTCAGCGGCTTGTTCCGCTACTTTCTGCACCAAATCGGTGTCCCATGTGGAGCCCAGACCGTAGGATTGGGGGAATATGGTGGTGGGGCAGTCTGTGGGGACTACTTTCCCATCTTCCGTTCTTTGGCGTCCGCCCCACATGGCAGGCCCGCCGAGGGTCAGCCCGTGCAGTCCTTCGTAGTGTCCGCAACGGGGAATGTTGAGGCGGGGGACACCGAGGTCGGTGGAAAGAAGGTTTATCTTTTCATCCAATGTCAGGATGGAAAGAAGATGGTCTACGCGCTGTTCGTCGGTGAGCGTGGTATCTTGGAAGGCTTGTGTTTGTTGTGCGCTTGTCTGCAGGCAAAGCAGCAGAGAGAAAATGAGGAGTAGTGACTTGTTTCTCATGGTTCATTAGGGTTTAATGGATTCAATGTAGTGAGTTGTCATAGCAAACATTCTTGGTTGTTATCTCAATCTATACCTTTTGTCTGCACGAGATGTTCATCTCATGATGTACGAGATGTATATCTCATGCAACTTGAGATGCGCATCTCGTACATGAAAGGATAGGGGATTATGGGATGGACATTCGTTGCAACCGTCCGTCCTGCGGCAGACAGAGCAACCCTTCGGCTTTCTTTTCGTCTGCCAGATACTTCTTCCACGTAATCTTGTCCCACTTCATTTGGTCTGTGCATTGTGCCACGGGGATATGGGGGATGGCCGAACCGTCCTTTACAAGAATGATGATGGGCAGGGTGCCGCACTCGATATGGTTCCATCCCGGAGCATACACCTTTCCGGTCTGGTAGTCTATCCATTTCTGCCGTCCGGGGAGGTAGACATCCCGTCCGCTGCCCTCTTCGAGCATGGGTGCCACGAGGAGATTGGAACCGAACATGTACTCGTCCTCTACCAGCCATGCACCCGGGTCGTCGGGATACTCCAGCAGCAGGGCTCGGAGCATCGGCCAGCCGTTTTCGGTGCACTCTTTGGATTGTGCATATACGTAGGGCATCAGTTTGTACTTCAGTTCGGCACAACGGCGGAAATAGTCTGTGAACTCTTTCCCGTAGTACCACGGCTCGGTGGGAGGTGCTCCGTGCACGCGGCTGTGGCTGGTGAGGAAGCCGAAGGGCAGCCAGCGGCGGTAGAGGCTTTCGGGGCTTTGGGTCACGAAGCCGCCTATGTCATTGCTCCAGAAGCAGAATCCGCTCAGTCCGATGGAGAGGCCGCTGCGGATGGTTCCCTCGAAACCGGTTTCGGTAGTGGCGGCGTCACCGCCCCAGTGCAGCGGGTAGCGTTGTGAGCCTGCCCATGCGGAACGTGCCCAGATAATGTTTTCGCCGTGTATCTTCTTGATTACCTCGGCCACGGTCTTGTTGTAGCGCAGGGGATAGAGGTTGTGTTCGTATAGTCCGCTACGGCCGTTGGCATAGATGGCATCCAGTGGGGCACCTTCGCCGAAGTCTACTTTGATGGCGCCTACACCCATTTCAATCAGGTTGCCGAGCTTCTCTTGATACCACTGCACGGTTTCGGGGTTGGTGAAGTCCAGCACCACGTCCTCGTAGGGGAGCTGTCCCTTGCCGTTGCGCACGTACAGACCGCGTTCTACCAACTCAGGGAAGAACTTGTTTTTCGGAGTGAAGTAGGGAAGTTGCCAGAGGCAGGTGCGGAAACCTTGTGACCTCAGGTCGGTGAGCATCTGCCGGGGATTGTCGAAGCGGTCGGCGGCAAAGGCGTAGTCGCATTGCCAGTCCACGCTGAACCAGCCGGTATCGAAGTGGATGACATCGCTCGGTATCTTGTTCTCACGCAGTTTCCGGGCTACGTCGCGGCCCTCTGCTTCGCTGAAGTAGGTGATGCGGCTCATCCAGGTGCCGAAGCTCCACAAGGGGGGCATTTCGGGCCGTCCTACCAGTGCGGTGTATTCGCTCAGCATCTCCTTCGGCGAACCTAGGAAGATGAAGATGTCCATCGCTTCGTCTGCCATGAAGAGTTTGGTGGCTCCGATGTAGGAACAGCCGAAGTCGCAGGTCACGGGGGCGGAAGTGTGCATGAACATGCCGTAGCCACGGTTGCTGAAGAAGAAGGGGATGGGCTTGTACATGTCCGGGGTTTCGGGGCCCTGCGGGTCGGTGACAAAGAGGTTGACCTTCTGCCCGGTCTTGTTCAGTGCGGTGGCGGACTCGCCGCAACCGTAGATTTTCTCGTTCGGCGCGAGGCTGAATACGGGATTGATGCTGCGTGAGTTATCCGAGCCGCGCTTGATGAAGCTGAATGGAGGTACCTTGACCTGCGTAGAGTCGTTGTCGCTCCAGCAACGGGTCTGTGTCAGCAGGCGTCCGTCGGCGTCTTTCAGTACCAGACGCCAGGGATAGTTCTGGATGAGCAGGCTGCCGTATCGGGAGGTGTACAGCGTACCTTTGTCCGTCTTCTCGGCTTTCCAGAAGGAGCGTCCGTCGGCGGGCTTTCCTATGAGCATGGGGTCGTCAGCATCTTCTTTCGGTACGATGGGCGAGGTGAGCATACGGATGCGGAGGGTACGTTCGCTGACCGGCTCGACGGTGAACGTCAGTTGCGGGTTATTGTCGTAGGCGGTCTCCGGGAAGTCCAGCGACTGGAGGGGCTGGTGCAGGTAAGTGTTTGCATTGAATGCCTGGCGGGGCATCAGTTGCTGGCGTTTCCACTGGACAGTTCCTTTACCGGTGGAGGTGTCGAACGATACCAGACTGTCGGCGAAGAAATAGGTGTTGCTGAGGTCCAGAAAATCCTGGCTCATGTCTTTCGACTGGGAAAGCAGGTATTGCACGCCGGCATTTGTTTTCAGTTGGGCATGCGCGGGCGGGGTGGCAGTTGCTGCCAGCAGCATAAAAGCTGCCCCTTTCATCAGTTGTCTCTCTTTCATGATAAATATATGATTTACGGTTACTGTTTCGATGCCGTAAAAGTAGAGAAATCCACACAGATGAAAGGGGCAGGTATGTTGCTTATGTGGGGCTGAAATGTTTATTTTGCTTCTATTTGTTTCCTTTAAGGATGCCGGTGTCCGTATCTTCGTTCTGTATGCGCTTGGCGGCAGTCTTGCGTTTTCGTCCGAAGTCCATGCCGTAGGTCACTTTCACCAGCAGCATACGCGAGGTTTCGTTGACGTATTGGTAGCTGGTATTCCCGGCCCGGCGGTTCCAGTTTTCGCTGCCTATGCGGTAGTTGTCCATGAAGGGATTGTTCATGGCAAGGGTAAGGCTGAAACGCTTCTTGAAGTAGGTCAGAGCGATGTCGTGCAGGTCTTCGCCCAAGGCCAGCGTTTCGCCGTAGAGGGTGGGACGGTGGGTGCGCAGGTTGAAGGTGAGAGCCATGCACTTGTAGGCAGCTTGGGCGTTGACCACGGCGTAGAGGTTGCAGTGCGTGTGGTGGTAGTCGGCGGCGCGGCTGTCAAAGTAGTCCATGCCGAGGGCGGCACGCAGCGAAATCAGTCCGTGCATCAGCTGGTAGCGGAATTCGTATTCGGCGTTCCATTTCTGCCAGCTGTCCTGGTTGGCCATCTCGCGTACAAAGAGGTTCTGCTCCTGCCGGGTCTGCTCCATGATGGGGTTGTTGCGGTAGTGGAAGCTGAGGTTGAGGGCGGTGCTCCAGTCGGTGCGGTGGTAGTCTAGGGTCAGCCGGTTGCGGTATTCGGTGGAAGGGGTGAGCAGGGCATTGCCGCGGCGCAGCTGGTAGTAGTCCAGTTGCTGCTCCACGCAGCTCAGCTCGGCCAGGGTGGGGGCGATGCTCTCCACGCTGCCCCGATATCGGATGGTGAAGCGGTCCGAGGGGGTGAATCCGGCACGGAGGATGGGGCGCAGCAGCAGGCGATGGTAAGACTGCTCTTCTTGGCTTGCCCGGAGGTAGCTGCCGCCCATACCTACGGACAGGTTCCATTTTTCCATCTTGCGGTTCCATTCGGTGTAGAGGTAGAGTTCTGAGTTGTGCAGGCGGTTCTCCGTGTTCTCGGTGCCGAAGTAGCGGTTGTTGGCGTAGCCGTAGGTCTGCTTCAGGCCGATGCTCCACGTGTCGGTGGGGGAGGCGGACTTCTCGTAGAGGGCTTCAGCGATGAGGGCGTACTTCTTGCCGTCCACGTTGTTGCTGAGGCGACTCAGGGGAGAAGAGGCATTGTCTTGGCTTATCAGATAGTCCAGGCGGCTGTCGGTGTCGGTGTAGCTGCCGGTGAAGTCGAGGATGAGCGTCTGTCGGCGGGGCAGGTTGTGTTGATAGTAGAGGTCGAGGGCGGTTGTGGCGGAGTGGTCGCGGCTGTGGTTGAGCAATTCCAAGGGGGAAGTGGAGAGTTCGGGGTTGTAGAGGCGGCTGTCCAGTTCGGACTTGGGCGTGTTGAGGTACTTGCCGCGCAAAGCCACGTTCAGCATCCGGTTGTCCGCTTTTAGGTAATTGTAGTTCAGGGTGAGCCAGTGGTGGTTATAGCGCAGGCGGCCGGGGATTCCTTCTTCTTGCTGCAGCACGTGGCGGTTGTCGTCGAAGAGGTATTCTTCGCGGTTCTCGTTGTAGAACTCTTTGAAAGCGGCATGTTGCATGTCGTAGTTTACGCTCCACTCCGATGCCTTGTGGTTGTATTTCCCGGAAACGCGGTTCACGCCATATACTGTGTTCACGGCCTCCATCAGGTCTGCCATGAATCCGCCTCCCTGCATGCTCTGTTTCAGCTTGTAGTTGATGACGACGGCTGCATCCTTGAAGCGTGCGCCGGGATTGTCGTTGTGCTCCACACGCGCCACTTCATCGGGCTTCAGGGCAAGGATGTCCTTCAGTTCCACAGGACGGCCGTTGATGCAGAAGACGGGAGTGCCGCCGCCCGATACTTCTACAGTGTTGAATAGACTGTTCACTTGCAGGCCGTTGAGCTGCATCTTCTCCAACAGTCCCAGTGCGTTGGTGGAAAGCTGCTTCTGCTGTGCGGTAGGGAAATAGATGTTCCGGTCGCCGCGCCGGAGGCAGGGAGAGGCTTGCACTACGACTTCTTGGGTTTCTACGTCTATCAGCAGACTGTCCTGATGATAGGTTTCTGTCATTTTCTGTGCGTGTGCGGCAGCGATGGTTGCTGCCAGTGCGAGGAGGATAAGTACGATTCTTCTGTTCATATAACTTTGCTTTTTAGTTTTTCGTTTTGAAATCCGTTGGCAAAGCTATGGATGAATCCCGGTAGGGGCAAGAATGTGGGACAGACGACGGCTGAAGGTGATGTGTGACGGCTGTTTGGGACGAATGGAGGGATGAATGGACTTAAATACGGATGCTCCGGTAGATGGCTGCGGCGTATTGGCGCGATACGGGGACTTGCTCTTTGGTGGCTTTCAGGGTCAGCCGATAACCTTGTCCGTTACCCGATACATGCTCTACGTGGGCTATATTCACAATGTAGGCTCGGTGGCAGCGCATGATGCCTTGCACTCCTTGCAGTTGTTCTTCCATCTGCTTCAGGGTGCAGCGCAAGGCTTTGTGTACTTCTTTTCCCTCATATAGATAGTGCACGAGGGCATAGTTCCCGTCCGACTCCACGAAGAGTAGTTCTGCAGGCGATTTCAGTTCCACTGTCTCCCGGCTGTTGCCTTCCAAATGCAGAGGGCTGTCGGCTGTTTTAATGTGTTCGGGGGAAGCGGCGCTTTCCGCGGAACCGGAAGCAGTGGGGTTACCGGAAATTCTGCAGGCTTCGGAGGAGGCTTCTTCCGGCATCTGCAGGTTCTGTTTCTTCTTTTCCTTGGCCAGTGCCTCGTTCAGTTCCATTACCTCCTGCAGGCGCTTGGCAAGCTGGCGGCTGTGTTCCATATAGTAGCTGAACAAAGTGAGGAAGAAAGAGATGATGAGTGTATATCCGCTGTTTATCCAGAACGCTTTCAGCGTGAAACGTCCGTCGGGATAAAACCAGCCTTGCCGGATGTCTCCGGCGTAGGCCCATGCAGAATAGCAACAGATGAAAGCTCCCATAATGGGGCAGATAAGCAGTCCGACGGCAATGTTGCGTTTGAAGTCCCATTCTTCCCGTCGCGGCATTCGCAGCGCGTAGGTTGTCAGCAAGCTCGCCAGCAGATAGGTGATGGCAGACAATACGGCATAGCCCACGATGATGGGGTACTTGTAGTGCTCCACCCGGTCTATGCCGAAGGGCTGTAGCAGCACCATGATAATGATGCATGCCACTCCGGTGTAGAGCGCATAGAAGAAGGGGCCGTGTTTCATTTCTTCTTCCCGTAGAAACACATGAAATACACCCCGATAATCACAAACGGGATACTGAGCCACTGGCCCATGTTCAGCGTCATGTTGTCCTCAAAGTTCACCTGGTTTTCTTTCAGGAACTCGATGAAGAAACGGAAGGTGAAAATCTCCGTCAGGCAGAGTCCGAAGAAGAAACCGCGGTGATAGGGCAGGGAGGCTTCGGCCTGCACGGTGGTTGATTTCCGCTTGGTGGTGCTGAAATCTGTTTCAAGTTTGCTCTCTTGTTTCTTCTGCCCGCGTTTGTATAGCCAGACCATCCCCAGGAAGAAAATGAAGTAGGCGATGGCTTCGTAGAGCTGTGCCGGATGGCGGGGCAACATGTCTTCCCGTTCGAAGATGAATGCCCAGGGCACGTCGGTCGGTTTGCCGATGATTTCGGAATTCATCAGGTTGGCAAGGCGGATGCAGCAGGCGGTGATGGGAGTGGCAACGGCTATCATGTCGAGCACGTCCATGTAGTGCATCTTCGTCTTGCGGCAGTACATCCAGAGGGCGATAATCAGGCCCAGCGTGCCGCCGTGGCTGGCAAGGCCGGTGTAACCCGTCATTTTCCATCCTGCGGCGGTCTGCTTGATGGGGAGAATCATTTCAACGAAGTGGTCTTGGTAGTAGGCCCAGTCGTAAAATATGCAGTGGCCCAGTCGTGCGCCTATCAGTATGCCGAAGAAGCAATAGAAGAAAAGAGGTTCGAATTTCTTTTCGTCTATTTTGCGGTCGCGGTACTGGTGTTGCACGATAAGGTAGGCAAAAGCGAGGCCGATAATCCATAACAAACCGTAGTAGCGGATGGATATGCCGAAGAAGTTGAATAGTTCGGGGTCGGGGTTCCAGTTGATGGTGAGTAGTGATAGCATATTTATGAAGAATTAAATTACTGAATTACGGGGTTGTTCGGGACAAAGGTATGAAATTATCTCGTTTGGCAGTTCATTGTGGCAGTTTATTTGAATTTCTCCGCCACCATCCTATACGTCGGCACCTCAATCCCTTGTGCCTCTGCAGCCGTAATCATGTCGAACAACAAGCCTTGTACTTCGCTCTGATGCCCTTTGGCCATATCTTTCTGCATGGAGGCGGTACTTTCGGGGGCGAGTTTGTCTATTACTTTGAGGTTATACTGCACGATGTCTTCCTTAAATTCTATACCCAACTTCCTGCCCAAAGCTGCACTCTCTTGTGACAGTCCGATAAAGGTGTCGCGCACTTTGCCCGGTTTCTGGACTTCGCCCATAGGTACGTCGTAATAGGCTCCGGTGACGGCCATAGCAGAAATGAAGGACCACTTGACGAATGTGTCCCGGTTGATGTCGTCGGAGATTTCGGCTTTGATGCCGCTTTCCTGCAAATCGCGTTGCACGGCTTCCAATGTTTCACGGGAAACAATCGTGCCGCGGTGTGCTCCGTAGACGAGCCGGAAAATCTTTCCCATCTGCGTGATTTCTCCCCGTCCGGATACGAATCCTACGATGTAGATGCAGCCGTCGAGCACTGTGACGCCGGGGACCAACCGTTGGATACGGGGACCGGTTCCGTAAACATTCAGGATGGGGATTACCACTGTACGCTCGTGTGAGGCACGTTTGATGAGTTCCGTAATGGAGTCTACGGAATAACCTTTGACGCAGACGAAGATAACATCCGCTTTGCCTTGGAATTCTTCTGCGGTAAATGTCGCCACTTTCAGACAATGTTCACCTTTCAAATCGGAGTGCAGTTGCAGACCGTTCCCGCGTATGGCGGCAAGGTGTTCGCCGCGTGCAATGCAAGTGACGTCTTTGCCGGATAATGAAAGAAAGGCGGCGATGCTTCCGCCTACGCCGCCGGTACCTGCTATGAGGTATTTCAGATTACTGTTTGCCATTTGTTGTGTATGGTTTATTGAACGTAGTTTTCCTTTTCCATATAGTAAAGCCCTTCGCCCCGGTCACCGTTCTCCATGTCTTCCAGCTCTACTTTGAAGATACGGTAGGGAAGGTCTTTTCTGGGATGCTTGGGCATGTCTACTGTCAATAGATAGGCGTTGCCATATTCGTTGCTGTCGAAATATTCTTTTATTTCCTGCTTCATCAGCACGGGGACTTTCTCGCCGTCTATCCAGACGGTGACTTTCAGTTGCCCGGGGCGGGGAGCCATCTGGCATTCTTTGGCTTCTTCGTTTTGTTCTTGTTGCTCAATGTCACTCAGGTTTTCACCGTGTACCAATGACTCGGGCTTTGTTTCTTTCATCCATTGGTAGGTACGTGTCAAGCTCATGGGACGGACGTATATCTGATAAGTAGGCATGGCTCCGGGGATGCGGAAAGCACGCAGGCCATAAGCTTCCATACGATGATAACGTATGTCGAGTGTAGTGTCGCGGTCGGCGATGAAATCCCAGGCCCAGAACTCCAGGCGGTGTTCAGTCTCGGGCAGCCCGCTTTTCATGGCAATGTGCGCATAGGAGGGCAGATAAATAGAGGCTGCACTTTGATATTTTCCTTTGGGTATACGGGCCGTGTAATGCCCGTCTTTGTCGGTTATGGCTTCTATGATGTCATTGAACTGCGGGTTTTGCCACCAGACGCTGGCACTGTCTATCGGCTGTCCGTTGTAATCAGTCACCCGTCCGTGAATGGTTACTGAGTCTTGCTGTTGTGCATAAACGGCAGTACAGGACAATAAGAATAAAAGGAAGATAATCTGTTTCATATTGTTATTGTATGGAGTTTATTAGAAAATGGCAATGTACAAAGAAAGTACATTGCCATCTGGAATGAATATCATTACACATTGAACCTGAAGTGCATGATGTCCCCATCCTGCACCACATACTCCTTGCCTTCCACACCCAACTTTCCGGCTTCGCGCACGGCTGCTTCGCTGCCATACTTGATATAATCCTCATACTTGATGACCTCTGCCCGGATAAACCCTTTCTCGAAATCCGTATGGATAACGCCGGCGCATTGCGGTGCTTTCCATCCCTTGCGATAGGTCCATGCCTTTACTTCCATCTCTCCGGCAGTGATGAAGGTTTCGAGGTTCAGCAGGCTGTAGATAGCTTTAATCAAACGGTTGCAACCGCTCTCTTTCAGTCCCAGGTCTTCGAGGAACATCTGTTTTTCCTCGTATGTCTCCAGTTCGGCAATGTCGGCCTCGGTCTGGGCGGAGATGATGATAAGTTCGGCATCCTCGCCCTTGATGGCTTCGCGCACCTGCTCTACGTACTGGTTGCCGCCGGCGGCGCTGACATCATCCACGTTGCAGACATAGAGCACGGGCTTGGTAGTAAGCAGGAACATCTGCTTGGCGCATTGTTCCTCGTCGTCGTTCTGCGGGATGACGGTGCGGGCGCTTTGTCCTTGTTCCAGGGCATCCTTGTAGCGGAGCAGGAGTTCGTACTCTATCTTTGCAGCCTTGTCGCCACCCACCTTGGCTATTTTCTCTACGCGCTTGATGCGGTTTTCCACGGTTTCGAGGTCTTTCAGTTGCAGCTCTGTGTCGATGATTTCCTTGTCGCGTACGGGGTTCACCGAGCCGTCCACGTGGACGATGTTGCCATTGTCGAAGCAGCGCAGCACGTGGATGATGGCGTCGCACTCGCGGATGTTGCCCAGGAACTGGTTGCCGAGTCCTTCACCTTTGCTGGCGCCTTTCACCAGTCCGGCAATGTCGACAATGTCGCACACGGCGGGTACGATACGCCCCGGGTGAACCAGCTCGGCGAGCTTCGTCAGTCGTTCGTCGGGTACGGACACTTGCCCCATTTGGGCGTCGATTGTACAGAACGGGAAGTTTGCCGCTTGTGCCTTTGCGCTGCTCAAGCAGTTGAAAAGAGTGGATTTTCCTACGTTGGGAAGGCCCACGATACCAGCTTTTAATGCCATAGTGTTATCTTGTTTTTTAGTTATTGTTCAGTTAATTGGATGCAAAGATAGTGCAAACCGAAGGCAGAATGAAATGAACGCGTTCATTTTTTATGCTGAGGTGCAGCCTATCTTCACTTTTTTAAGCAAAGATAGTACTTACCGGGGAAAGTGGGTATGTTAATTTGCATTAAAAGCACGAGAGTAAAATGATAAATTGATAGTTTTGTCGCAATTATAAATTTAAGTATCATTCTATAAATCAATGCGATTATGAAAAACAAAGTAAGAAAAATTCTGATGATTTTCTCATGTCTCATCGGTCTGTCTTTTACATTATCTGCACAGAATCCTTATCTGCCGCTTTGGGAATTTATTCCTGATGGTGAGCCCTATGTGTTTGAGGATCCTGACTGTCCCGGCAAGTACCGTCTTTATATTTATGGTTCGCACGATAATCTCAAGTGGATGTATTGCGGACGTGACCAGGTGGTGTGGTCGGCACCCGTAGAGGACCTGACCCGTTGGAGATATGACGGCGTGATATTTAAAGTCAATGAGTCGCCCGAACTGTATAAACTGAATGCTGATGGAACCGACGACGTGCTTTTTGCCCCTGACGTGACAGTAACTACCGATGCCGATGGTAAGAAAACTTACTACCTCTTTCCGAATAATCAAGGTGGTGGGCGCAATTCCATGATTGCCAAAAGCGACCGTCCCGATGGCCCGTTTACGGTATGCAACTGGCATAAGGAGCGTCCTCGCGAGACTTTCGGTTGTTTGGGATTCGACCCCGCAGTGTTTGTCGATGATGATGGACGTGTGTATGGTTATTGGGGATTTGGCATTTCGCATGGCGCGGAGTTGGACCCCACTACTATGTGCACGGTAAAGCCGGGTACCGAAGTGGTGGAGAACATGATTTCAGGCTATCGGCAGGAAGGTATATTCCGCTTCTTTGAGGCATCCTCCATCCGCAAGATTGAGGATAAGTATGTGTTTATCTATAGCCGTACTACCGCTGAGGGTGAAGATGGTCTGCCCAATGCAAGCAACTATACGTTGGCCTATGCCTACAGCGAGCATCCTCTGGGTCCCTGGACCTATGGCGGAACAATCATCGATGCCCGTGCGCGCGAATATGATGAAAAAGGCAATGTGATAGCTTCGGCCATGCCCGGTGGAAATACGCATGGCAGTATCTGCAAGATAGGAGGGCAATGGTACGTGTTCTATCATCGCCAGATAGGTACCGATTGCTATGCACGCCAAGCTATGGTGTCGGCCATTGATGTAAAGGTGGAAAAAGGAAAAGGCGGGAAAGTCGTGATTTCACGCGGAGAGTTCAATTCTGAAGGCTTCCTTCTTGAAGGGCTCAATCCTATGCAGCGCATCTCGGCCGGGCTGGCTTGTTGGCACACCAATCCCGGAGGAATCAAAGAGGTCTATCCCCATTATGTGTATACGGGGTCTTATATCCGGCCTGTGTACCGGGATAATAATCCCTATGCCGGCGATAACAACCACAAAATCCCGTTCGCTCCGGTGGTGAATAACACAAGTGGGTCGATTGTAGGATATAAATACTTGAATATGAATGCCGTTCCGCGAGATAAGTCTTTGCAGATGCAGTTAAGGTTGAAGGCTGAAGATACCGACGGGCGCATCCGCATCATGCTGGGTAGCCCTTGGACAACAAAAGGCGGTGTAGAGATAGGACTTGTGAATGTGAAGGCTGGCAGCACTTGCAGGGAGTTCTATGCTTCGCTCTCTATTCCGGCAAAGCTGCATAAGGGAAAGCAGCCGCTCTTCTTTGTCTTCGAATCAGAGACCGAAGGCCAGTCCATCTGTGAGTTTTATGATTTCCTCATGTTGGCACGCCTATAAGTCTTTATATTTATGGAGGCGGATACTTATCTTGTGAGACCTTCTAAATAGAGCTATTGTATTAGTTCACAGTACTGAACACTTTGTTACACCCCGTCGGAACAGATTGTTTCTCTTGTATGAAACGACTTGTTTCGACGGGATAAAACGATTTGTTCCGTTATAGGAAACACTTTGTTTCCTTATAGAGAACACTCTGTTCCATTATAGGAAACAAATCGTTTCCATAGTCGGAAATGAAATGGGGCATATGCTTCATTGATACCGCTATTACTTTTCCTCCTCGAATATTCGGTTGAAAACTTGCCGCAGCTGTCCTTCGTCTGCGATAATGGCTTGGAGCTTCTTCAGCTGTTCCGCATTCTTGCCCTCGGGAAACCAGAGCTTCAGATAACCGCCGGGTGCATATTTTGCCATGAGATGCTGATGGAACCGCTGGTAGTGCCACTCCTTGTCGGCGGCAGGATTCTGTTTCAATCCGTACTGCACGGTGCGGCGCAGGGTGATGTCCGGATCGATGATACGGTCTGCTTCGGCAACAATCTTGCCGTAGATGCTACGAGGTTCGTGGTCTGTAGAGGCCCGGTGGTCCTCTACGGCTTCTTTCATGAGGAGGATTTCCGTGTCGGAGAACCATTGCCGCAGGGTGGAGTCCGCCATCAGTATCTCGCCGGAGACAAGGTGGTGGGTGGCGCGGTCGCGGCACAGTCCCGTGTCATGGTAGGCGGCAATGACGTATGCCAGGCGTTCGTCCGCTTCGGGATATTGCCGGGCGAGGGCAAGGCTTTCTTCGATGACGGTGCGGACGTGTGAGAGGTTGTGTGCCTTGTCAAACTCCTTGTACCGGGGAATGATTGCTGTCTCGATGTAGGTAATGAGGGTCTTGGGTATCATGTGGCATTCCTTTTTCGGGTAAAGGTACGAATAATAACCGATAGCTGAATAACGAGGAGCAGGGAATGGCTCATAATCAGGTACCGATTACTATCTGTCTGTTTACTTAATGTTCCAAAGACTGCTCGTAGCTTTTCCCGTTGGCGTCAGTCACCACGATTTTTATTTTCTTTGCTTTATCGCTCGGTTTTGTAGAAAAAAAGAAATAAGCATTCTTGTTAGCTTGGCGACCACGTTCCTTCATATCCTTTCCCTCTGTGACAGCTTTGCGCTGCAGGAAGAAATCATAATCAGGATCCATGCCTTTATACTGCTTCATTTCGCCTTTCAACTTCCCGTCTTCGTAGTATTCCACTTTCCAGCGGTTATCCCAATTCCATACCTTGACGCAGAGTTCGTCTTCATGGCCGGGTACTGTACCCACGGGATAGTAACGGAACTGATAGTCACGGTCATGTCCTAATGACTTGAAATAATTTGCAATTCCGTTCTTGCCGGATTCGAATACTTGGTAGCCAATAGGGGTACCGTCTTTGCTATAGATGCCGTCCCATAACCACCACGCGCCTCCGATGGAGGCGATATTGTACTCACGAATGTTGTTTCTGATTTGTGTGTTGCATTGTACATGAGTGTGACCACTGAGAATATCTACCTTATAACCCTCGAAAAGGTCGAGTAACTCGGCTACGCGTCCCAACTTGTAGTTCTCGTTATAGAAGTATGCCGGAGCATGCATGCAAACAAACAGATGAGCCCCTTTGGGGACGTACTGCAGATAGCTCTTCACCCAATTGAGCTGCTGATCATTGAGCCCCACCTCATACTTCTTGTTTCCTTTATAAAGGATATTGTCCAAAACGATATAATAGTCTTTTCCAGCATTGAACGCATAGTAAGTGGGTCCAAAGAAATGCCGATAAAGATGTGCACTGGCATCATCGTCGCTCACCTCCTTGTCGTGGTCGTGGTTGCCGATAACCGGATAGATGGGAATTTGGATCTTTGCTATCTCTTGCTTGATGTGGGGAAACATTTCCAGGTTATCCCATAAGATGTCGCCCAAGAAGATGGCGAAAGCAGGAATATTCTGGCTCATATATTCAAAGCCCACTTGCTTGAGGTCGGGGAAAGCTTCCGTTTCAAGCCGATGGAATGCGTTCTCTCCGCGCGGTTGTGTATCGGCTGCTGCCATCATGGCGTATTTGCCTCCTACTGTTCCCCAGCGATGGAGCTGGAAATCGTGGCTGTTCTCGTTCAGAGTCTTATAGAAGACGGGAGTACCCCCGTTGCAAGGAGCCATATAGCCTGAAGGTGTCACTACATAGATAAAGTGGGCCTTCTCATCAGCATCAATCATATAGCTTCCGTCTTCACTGGTAAGAGCGAATGCGGTGCCATCGGTTACTACAACTTTGGCCAGCCCCTTGCCGTCGGCCATGACTTTGCCTTTAATCTCTTTAGCTTCTGCCCCTATTGCCATAAGCAGCAATGCGGCGTAAAAAATGTTCTTTTTGTTCATTGCTTTTCTCTTTCAATTATTTGTTGTTTGAATTGAGAGCAAAAATAGGTGAGTGAAATTACTTCGTCGTTTCTATGGGGTTACGTTCAAGTTACATATGTCGGGCTCTCATCCGGTGTCATATCAAAATCACAGAAGTGACACAAGTCTGTAATACAGCATCCATTCTTTTGCAGCCGAAATTAAAATCATCATAGAAACTAATGAAAACAAGAATGATTAAATCCTTTGTGTGTGTCTGTGGGCTGCTTGTTTCGTTGAATGTAGTCGCAGCTTCACTGAAACCCGTCAAAGGTAAAGTGGTGGACCGGTTCAATAATCCACTTCCCGGTGCTACAATTCAAGTGACCCATTCTCCCGAGAAAACCATTACCGATGTGGACGGCAACTTCAATTTTGAAACCATCGAAGACGCGGAACTCATCGTATCCTACATCGGCTTCCGTACCCTCAAGCTGAAGACTGCAGGGGAGAACTTCATTCATGTGGTACTGGATGAAGACTCACAATTGCTTAACGACGTGGTAGTGGTAGGTTATAGCACTAACAAGAAGGTTAATCTGTCAGGCTCGGTTTCTTCGCTTAACAGCGAGAAGCTTGCAAGCCGTCGAGTATCAAACGTATCTTCGGCTCTGCAAGGCATGGCTGCAGGTGTAACTGTCACTACACAGAGCGGTGAGCCAGGCGGCAATGGCGGTCATATACGTATACGTGGTATCGGAACCTTCGGTGGTGATAGTGCCGCCCCGTTGGTGTTGGTCGATGGCGTAGAAGGAACCATAGATGAAGTGGATCCTAACATCATCGAGTCAGTGTCCGTCTTGAAAGATGCTGCATCTGCATCCATCTATGGTTCACGTGCTGCCAATGGTGTCATTCTGGTGACTACCAAACGGGGTGGCAGTCAAGACAAGTTCAGCATATCCTATAAAGGATATTTTGGATTCCAAGGCGCAACGATGCTTCCTCAAAAAGTGGATGCATTGGAATATATGCAATTGGAAAATGTGGCAGCAGGTAACGACGGATCCGACCTGCCCTATAGTGATGAATATATAAGGGAATATGTGGCTGGCATGGCTACTGACCCGGACATCTATCCTAATACAGACTGGCAGGACTTGATTCTTACAGAAAACGGATTCAACCATGGGCATACGCTTACTCTGACTTCTTCATCAGAACGTATCAAGACACTTACTTCTATAGGGTATCTGGACCAGACGGGTATAGTGGTCAATTCCTCTTACCGTAAAATCTCTGTACGCAACAATATGGACATCAAGCTTAGCGACCGTCTGGACATGAAGTTTGACATACAAGTAAACAATGCCAATAAAAATAGTTCTCCCTACGAAGGACATGCCTTCAATTATATGAACACCCGAACCCCGAACATTGTCAATCAATTTACTACTGGTCTTTATAATGGGGCAAATGGTCTGATGGGCAATAACCCCGTGCTGTTGTTGCGTGAAGGCGGTATTGTGAAAAACAATGTTATCCGTGCTACCATGGCGATGGCTCTGACCTATAAGATTCTCGATGGATGGAATGTGTCAGTTCAAGCCACTCCACGTTATATCACCAAGAATAACCATAACTATAAGAATTCTGTCACCACGTATGGTGACCCGGAAGGTACTACCAGCTTCAAGAGCGGCGAAACCTACAACTCGCTTACAGAATCGGCCTACCGTTACTTCTACTGGAACACACAGGCACTGACCAACTATGAGAAACAGCTGGATGACCACTACTTCAAAGTAATGGCAGGTATGGAGTGTCAGACCTATACAGAAAAGACTCTTTCTGCCTATCGTCAAGTATTCAACTTCCCTCAATATGACCAAATTGATGCCGGTAACATTGAGAACATGAACAATGGAGGAGGGGAGTACCAATGGGCCATCAACTCCTTCTTTGGCCGCTTGAATTACAACTACAAGGAACGCTACCTTGTGGAGGCCAATATCCGTACCGACGGTTCTTCCAGATTTGCAGAGGGTAACCGATATGGCGTGTTCCCTTCATTCTCTGCAGCATGGCGCATCAGCGAGGAACCCTTTATGGAATCTATACGCGATAGAGTGGATAATCTGAAATTACGTGCCTCTTGGGGCAAACTGGGCAACCAGAATATCGGAAGTTCCTATTATCCCACTACTCAGCAACTCTCTACGGGCTCTATATCTATGGGAGGTAATCTTTACACGACCTCTGCTGTTACCTCGCTCTCCAATAGGGACCTTACATGGGAGACTTCTACCATGACTGACTTAGGCATAGATCTTTCACTGTTCGGCTGTATCAACATCACTGCCGACTGGTATAGGAAGATAACGGATGGTATCCTGATGAAGCTGGACATCCCCAACCACATTGGTATGGGTGCTCCCTTCCAGAATGCCGGCAAGGTAAGAAACCAGGGATGGGAGCTAAGCGTAGGCTACAGCAAGAAGCTGACGAGGGACTTTTCGCTGGATGCCGCCCTTACGCTGAGCGACGTGAAAAACACCATCACCGACATGCGGGGCACAAGCAGCACAAGCGGTGATATTCGTAACCAAGAGGGGTCTTCCATTAACTCCATTTACGGATTGATATGCGACGGTTTCATCAATTCACAAGAAGAAGCGGACGAAATCAATGCCAACTGTCCCCAATTCGGTACAACCGTATATCCCGGTGACCTGAAATACCGGAATGTCAGCGGAGACAACAAAATTACTACAGATGACAAGACGATTATCGGAAGTACAGTTCCACGCTATAGTTATAGCTTTAATTTAGGAGTGGGATACAAAGGAATTCGTCTTTCGGCTTTCTTGCAAGGAGTTGGCAAGGCCGACGGTTATCTCAATTCCTACTATGTGATGCCTTGCTATCAGGGAGGAACCTACCGCAAGGAACACCTTGACTATTGGACGGAGCAGAATCATGATGCATCCACGCCTCGCCTCTCTTATAAGAGCAGTAACAACACCTATACATCATCCTTCTGGATGAAGAGTGCCGCTTACCTGCGTCTGAAGAACCTGCAGCTGGGTTACGACCTGCCCTCCAAATGGATGAAAGCCATCGGACTGAAGTCTGCCTACATTTATGCCAATGCTGAGAATCTCTTGACTTTTACTGACTTTTGGGATGGCTATGACCCCGAAGTCAACTATAACGCATCAGCAACAGATGGGGTATCTCTGGGTGCGGCAAACAATTATCCCCAGACGAAAGCCTTCACTTTTGGCGTTGACATCAAATTCTGATTAGCCGGAATAGGGAAACCGTCTGTATTCAAGAAGACATAAAAAGAAAAAATGATATGAAACGAAACAATATTTATACAGCACTCCTTTCGCTGTCTCTATTAGGTCTCGGTGCTTGTTCACTCGACCTTGAACCACTCACTTCACCGTCTTCTGCCTCTTATCCTTCGAGTATGGAAGAGGCGAATTTCGGTTTGAACGCTGTTTACTCATCTCTGACAGCTTATAGTGCCAGCACCACCACCTGGTGGAAGGTGACAGACAATATTACCGATATTGGTGCTACACGTGTCAACACGGCTATGTATACGGAATTAATCACCTCCGGAGCTTCTGCTGAAAACGCGGTGGCAAACAAGCTTTATAATTGCGTGTATAAGACCGTGGCACGTATCAACCAGCTTCTCGATGCGCTGGATAATCTGCGTGGCACAGCCTCTGATACGGATATAGAGAGTATACGGGCAGAGCTGCTGTGCATACGGGCATTCTGTTATGATCAAGCTTGCCAGCACTATGGAGACTTGCCGTATGTGGTCCACACAGCGGGTATAAATGACAGCCAGACCCCACGTACACCGAGAGAGACCATTGTAGAGAATCTGCTTTCGGATCTTAGCGACGAGTGTTTGGCTAACCTTCCACTCCGCCATAAAGCAGAAAGCTATGGCAGTGCACGCATCGGACGGGTAGCAGCGTATGCGTTACGTGCCCGTATTGCCTTGAATTGGAAAAAGTATGACTTGGCTGCCAGTTCGGCCAAACAAGCCTTGAATTTGGCTAAGGAGGCAGGCTTTGAATTGGAATCCATCAATACACAGTATTGTGGAGAAAGTCATGAGGCAGGAGAGCCAACCGGTCAGACGGCTCTGTTTGGTTATGACGGTGAGGCAAGCAATGAGTGGCTCTGGTCCGTGCAGTATGATGCGGTAATATCCAGTAATAAAACCAAGGAGGCATATTACATGGCTCCACGTACACTGGGAGGATGCGCCTATTTTGGTCCTACACAAACATTTGTTGATATGTTTCAATGCAAGGATGGCAAATCGATTACGGAATCTTCTCTGTATGACTGGCAGAACCCTTGGCAAAACCGGGACCCTCGTCTGGATCTTTTCTGTTTGCGACCTGGTTCACGCATATTCAATCTAGAATTCCAGACTTCCACTACCAGTAAAAAGATTCACGACTATAGCACGGGCAAGGACGTGACAAACATGGAGTCACAGGGAACCAAGGGCGTATACGGTGCCAATGGCACTAAAGGTCCTGCTGGATATCTCTGGAGGAAATATTTGGATATAGCCGAGTTGGAAAGAGCTGCAATCTCCAACCATGAAACCAGTGATCTTAATTGCGGCTTGATGCGTTTAGCAGAGGTTTATCTAATAGAGGCAGAAGCCAATATTGAAATGGCTGATGGCAATCTGGAGTTAGCACGAACGGACATCAATATAATTCGTAATCGTGTAGGAATGCCCGATGTGGTAGTTACTTCGCAGAGCGGACTCCGAAAGGCATTACGTTACGAACGTACTGTTGAACTTTGTAATGAAGGTTTTCGTTGGTTTGATCTCCGTCGTTGGGGTATGGCTTCTACAGTGATGACAGGTAAGATTTATGCTCCCAATCAAAAAGGGCTTATGTCCAATGCCAAGCCTTCATTTGATGACAACTGGCATCCGGCATATTCAGAAGGTAGTTCTTGGGATGGGAAAGCACTGAATCTCCGTGTGTATAACACGATGAAGTATATCAAAGGAAAGGATGAACTTTGGCCGCTTCCCCAAAGTGAGATTGATACAAACAGTGCCATTATAGAAAACAATCCAGGATACTAATCGTGTAAGGTTATTGGTATCTGACGGAAAGGATTTGTTTTTCAAGATATAATAAAAGAGCCGGAATGTGCGAATCATTCCGGCTCTTTTATGAAAGGTTTCGGTTATTGTTGTTAGGAATAAGATTTCTTACTTTAAGAGAGAGTTTGTCAATTACATGTTAGGGTTGTCCATGATTACTGTCATCTCGGGAACCAGTATGTATTCGCCTTTCTTGTTGTTCCATTTGTAGTATGTGGTAGTCATCGTCTTGCCTTGGTATGCATAGCGGATGCACATGTCCTTGCCCCATGTATTCTTGGTGCTGTTCCATTTCAGGGCTTCGCTTTCCGTCATGCGGTTCTGGTCGTCGTACTTATAATTGTACTTCATATAGTTGGCAAGCGTGTTTCCGTCCATCTTGTATACGGTCTCTGCCACCTTCATGCCATTTACTTCTTCCGAATTGTAAATGAGGTTGCTCTTATTGTCGGCTGAGGCATTTAATCCGCAAACTAAGAGAAGTGCTGAAACAATCACTGTTTTTAAAGATACTTTTGCTTTCATGGTTTTATGTCTTTTTTAGTTTAACTTTCTATTTTCTATCAATATGTCATTGATTTCGCTGCAAAGGTACGTATTAAATTGACATAAATATAAATATCGGATTAAATTTTATCAATATGTCAGTAGTGAGGGTTTCGGTATGCTTTCCTTTTGGCAAGATTGGTGAATAAAAAATATCCGGCAGCGAGGTTGCCGGATATTCTGATGAGCAAACTGTATTTGGAAAGGATTGCTTCTGTTGCTTTCTGATTGTAAGTTAAATAAAGTTATTGGGCTGTTTAGTGTGCCTGCAACCAGTTGTTTCCCCACCCACAATCGGCTTTCAGGGGTACGTGCATGCGATATGCCTGCTCCATCTCTTCGATTACGATTTTCTGTACAAGCTCTTTTTCTGCCTCTGGAACGCTGAAATTTAGTTCGTCATGGACCTGTAAAATCATCTTTGCTTTCAGATTGTAAGCTTGGAAGCGCTGATAGATGTGTGCCATGGCTACTTTTATGATGTCGGCGGCACTTCCCTGGATGGGAGCGTTGATGGCATTCCGTTCGGCATAGCCCCGTACCACCCCGTTTCTTGAGTTGATGTCTGGCAGGAAGCGCTTGCGGTGGAAGATGGTTTCCACATAGCCGTTCTCGCGTGCCACTTGGATGCTTTTGTCCATATACTCCTTCACTTGTGGGTAGGTTTCAAAGTAGCCGTCTATCAGCTCTTTGGCTTCCTGGCGGGAAACGCCCATGCGTTCGGCAAGCCCGAAGACGGAGATGCCGTAGATGATGCCGAAGTTTGCCGTTTTTGCCTTGCGGCGCATGTCGGCGGTTACGTCGTTTATATCTATCTTATATATCTTGGCAGCGGTGGCGGCGTGGATGTCGTGTCCGCTGAGGAAGGCGTCTATCATGTTCTTATCTTCGCTGAGGTGTGCCATGATGCGCAGCTCTATCTGCGAGTAGTCGGCAGAGAAGAACTCGCAGCCGGTGTCGGGGATGAACGCCTTGCGGATTTCCTTTCCGTCTTCGTCGCGGATGGGGATGTTCTGCAGGTTGGGATTGCTGGAGCTGAGGCGTCCGGTAGCGGTTACCGCCTGGTTGAAGGAGGTGTGTATGCGGTCCGTACGTGGGTTGATGAGCTGGGGCAGGGCATCTATATAGGTGCTCAGCAGTTTCTTCAGTCCGCGGTATTCCAGTATCTTCCCGATGATGTCGTGCTTGCTGCGGTAGCTTTGCAGCACCTCTTCGGAGGTGACGTATTGTCCGGTCTTGGTCTTTTTCGCTTTCTCCACGATTTTCAGCTTGTCGAACAGCACTTCGCCTACCTGCTTGGCGGAGCTGATATTGAATGTCTCGCCAGCCATCTCGTAGATTTCCTTTTCAATCTCCTGCAGGCGGACAGTGAAGTGCTGGGACGACTGCTTCAATGCTTCCGTATCGAGCAGCACTCCGTTGCTCTCTATATTGACAAGTACGGGGACGAGCGGCATCTCTATTTCGTAGAACAGATGTTCGGCACCTTGCTCCTTCAGTTCCTTTTCCAGCACGTTTTTCAGTTTGAGGGTGACGTCCGCATCCTCGCAGGCATAACGGTAGACATCTTCGGGTGGAAGGTCGCGCATGTTCTTTTGGTTTTTGCCTCGCGCTCCAATCAGCTCATCGATGTGGATGGTCTGGTAGTGCAGGTAGATTTCCGCCAGATAGTCCATGTTGTGTCGCAGTTCGGGTTGAAGCACGTAATGGGCGAGCATGGTGTCGAAAAGCTTGCCTTTCACCCGGACTCCGTAATTCTGGAGGATAATCATATCGTACTTGATATTTTGTCCCACCTTCATGGATTTCTCGTTTTCGAAGAGGGGGCGGAACTCGTTTACAATTTTTAAGGCTTCCTCTCGTTCAGCAGGTACGGGTACGTAGTATGCCCGATTTTCGGCGTCACTGAAGCTCATTCCCACGAGTTCGGCATCCATTGGCTCGGTTCCGGTAGTCTCTGTATCTATTGAGAGAATTTCGCTTGTAAGCAACTTTTGAATAATTTCCTTTCTTTTCTCTTCTGTATCAATGAGTTGATAGTCTACATCGAGCATTTCTAACCGCTTCAGATTTGAATTTTCAGAAGCTCCCGTCCCCTCGCCCGCAAAATTTGCAAACAAATCGCCTTGAACGGGGGCGCTGTTTTCGGGATTGGAGGTTTGCGGCTGGGCAAACAGAGTGCCGGCAAAGAGGTCGGGTGTCGGAGAGGTTGGGGTGGGGGAGGAAGAGTTGCCGTTTCCTTTTTTGAGTATCCGGTCGATGAGTGTGCGGAATTCCAACTCTTCGAAAATCTTGCGGAGTTCTTCTTCGTTCGGTTCTTCCCGGACGAGCGAATTCATATCGAGCCGGATGGGGACATCTGTTTTGATGGTAGCAAGGAATTTGGAGAAGGTAATCATCTCCCGGTTTGTCTCCACCTTCGTTTTCAGTGCGCCTTTCAGTTGGTCGGTGTGTTCCAGCAGGTTCTCGATGCTGCCGAATTCGGCAATCAGCTTCTGTGCGGTTTTCTCGCCCACACCCGGACAGCCGGGGATGTTGTCGGAAGCATCGCCCATCAGTCCCAGCATGTCGATGACTTGCTCGGTGGTTTGTATGTTGAATTTGGCTTTTACTTCTTCGGTACCCATCACTTCGAATCCGCCGGTGTGCTTGGGGCGGTACATAAAGATGCGGTCCGATACCAGCTGGCCGTAGTCCTTGTCGGGTGTCATCATATAGGTGGTGATGCCCTGCCGCCCTGCTTCGGTGGCAAGCGTGCCTATCACGTCGTCCGCTTCATAGCCGGCCACCTCAAGGATGGGGATGCGGTAGGCGCGGATGATATCCTTTATAATAGGTACGGAAAGGCGGATGGTCTCGGGTGTCTCCTCGCGCTGTGCCTTGTATTGCTCGTAGGCCTCGTGGCGGAAGGTAGGGCCTGACGGGTCGAAGGCTACTCCTATGTGTGTGGGATTCTCTTTTTTAAGCACTTCTTCCAGGGTGTTTACAAAGCCCAGAATGGCCGAGGTGTTGAATCCTTTTGAGTTGGTTCTCGGGTTCTTGATGAACGCGTAATAGGCCCGATATATCAGTGCGTAGGCATCGAGCAAAAACAGTTTATCGATTGAATTCATACATTTAATCCTTTTTTTCATGGTAAAAGTACAAAAAAATACCGTATTAACCGTTTTATTACTATTTTTGTAGGCAAATAGCGATGCATGGACAACTCATCATTGATAAAATCTCCGATTTCTGAGGAACTGGAGGACTTCAAGAAACTTTTTGAAAGTACCCTTTCCAGTTCCAACCTTTTGCTGAACAGCGTGATTGCGCATATCCGGCAGAAGAACGGGAAGATGATGCGCCCCATTCTGGTGCTTCTGGCTGCGAAGCTTTTCGGTAAAGTATGTCCTGCAACCCTGCATGCTGCGGTTGCACTGGAACTTCTCCATAATGCAAGCCTTGTACACGATGATGTAGTGGATGAAAGTACTGAACGCCGTGGACAACTCTCCGTTAATGCCATTTTCAATAATAAGGTAGCCGTGCTGGCAGGCGATTATCTGCTTGCAACAGCGTTGGTGCAAGTGGGCATGACCCGTAACCATGACATTATCGACATCGTCTCCTGCCTGGGGCAGGATTTGGCAGATGGTGAACTTCTGCAGCTTTCCAACGTCAGCAATCTCCATTTCTCCGAGGAAGTCTATTTCGACGTTATCCGCAAGAAGACGGCCGTGCTCTTTGCAGCTTGTACGAAGGCGGGCGCTCTCTCGGTGGGAGCCAGCGATGAAAAGGCGGAATCTGCGCGTCTGTTCGGTGAATATATCGGGCTTTGTTTTCAGATAAAGGATGATATTTTCGATTACTCCGAGAGCAAGGAAATAGGCAAACCTACCGGAAATGATATGGTGGAGGGGAAGTTGACTCTGCCTGCGCTTCATGTGCTCAATACCGTGAAGGATAAAACAGCGGAAGAAATTGCCGTAAAGATAAAGAATGGGGAGGCAACGCCTGGCGAAATAGCCCATTTAATCGAATTTACCAAGCAGAATGGTGGTATAGAGTATGCTTCGCAAGTGATGTATGACTATAAGGAAAGGGCTCTTTCTTTGCTGGCTTCTTTGCCCGATACGGAGGTAAAAGCAGCGCTAGCTGGGTATCTGGATTATGTGGTAGAACGGGAAAAATGACGGAACTGTTTCCGGTGGATAATATGAGAAAGCCTGATGGAACCCACTCCATCAGGCTTTATTTATAGGTAAATACAGCTTTCTCTTAGAAGAATTTCATCTCTTCACCCTTGATTTCCGAAAGCAGCAGGTTGGCAAGACGACTGGTTCCCAGACGGAACAGCTCGTTGTTCAGCCATTCTTCGCCGAGCACTTCCTTGACGATGGTGTAATAAATCAGTGCATCGTTCACGCAGTTGATTCCTCCTGCGGGCTTAAAGCCTACCTTGATACCCGTCAGCTCGTGATATTCCTTGATGGCCTGGCACATAACCAGGGCGGCCTCCGGCGTGGCGGCAGGCTGCTGCTTGCCGGTGGAAGTCTTGATGAAATCGGCACCCGAATACATGGAAAGGATGGATGCTTTTTTGATGTTCGAAGCCGTCTTCAAGGCTCCGGTTTCGAGGATTACCTTCATGTGGTGCTCTTTGCAGGTTGCTTTGAGTTCTTGTATCTCCTCGCACATGCCTTCATAGTCTCCCGCCAGGAACTTGCCCACCGAAATAACGATGTCTATTTCATCGGCGCCTTCCATCAGTGCCATGGCAGTTTCTGCCACTTTCACTTCAATGAAAGTCTGGGAGGAGGGGAAACCTGCTGATACACAAGCTATTTTTACATCTTCCACTTCCAGCGTGTCTTTTACGACTTCTGCAAAATTGGGGTATACACAGATGGCTGCCACATTCTTCAGGTCGGGGAACTCTTCGTCGAATTTATTCACTTTCTGGGTGAATTTCATGACGCTTTCGTCGCTGTCCGTACTGTTCAGTGTGGTGAGGTCAATGCAGTTGAAAAGGAATTTCTTTACCTCCGGCGTGTTGTTTGCCGGCACTTTTTCTGCAATGATTCTGGCAGCTTGTGCAGCTATTTCCGCATCATCCAGTTGGGTGTTGTACTTTGCCAGGGCGGCGTCATACTTACTCTGGGTAGGCTCATTCTTCTCCATGGTCTTTCAATTTAGGGTTATTGATATGTCTTGTCTGGTCACGTCTGGTTTTCTTCTCAAGGTTGCGGCAGAAGGCGTCTGTCAGGTTCACTCCGGTCTGGTTCGCAAGGCAGAGAAGTACCCAAAGAACATCTGCCATCTCATCGTCGAGATTGTCTTTTTCTCCTTTCTTGAAGGATTGGTCGCCATACTTGCGTGCCATGACGCGGGCGAGTTCGCCCACTTCTTCGGTCAGTATCGCCATATTGGTGAGTTCGCTGAAATAGCGCACTCCGTATTCCTTTATCCAGGAATCCACTTGTTTCTGTGCTTCTTCTAACGTCATTATTCCTTGTTTTTTGTATCTATACAGATGGTCACGGGACCATCGTTCATCAGTTCTACTTTCATATCGGCACCAAATTCGCCGGTACCTATTTCTTTACCTAATGCTAAACTCAGTTCCCGGCAGAATTGTTCGTACAGCGGGACGGATATTTCCGGCCGTGCTGCCCGTATGTAGGAGGGACGGTTGCCTTTCTTGGTGGAGGCGTGGAGGGTGAACTGGCTGATAACCAGTATCTCGCCGTCTGCTTCAAGAATGGATTTGTTCATTACGCCGTTTTCGTCATCGAAAATGCGCAGGTTGACTATCTTCTTGCAAAGCCAGTCAATATCTTCTTTTCCATCGGATTCTTCGATGCCTACGAGTATCATGAGGCCTTTTCCAATGGAGGCTTTGCAGGTTCCGTTGATGGTGACGGAAGCGTATCCGGCACGTTGTATCACTACTCTCATGTTATTCTTGTCTTTTTGAGGGAACAAAGTTACGAATTAATTCGTTGTGTGCATGGTTTTGCAGGCTGATTTATCAGTCATTATTTCTCTGAAAAATAGGTCTGGATGATTTTGGCTTTCGCTTCTCCCACCACGGTGGCAAGCTCCTTGGCAGATGCTTCGCGGATACGCTTCACGCTTTTGAACTCCTTGAGCAATGCGCTTTTCGTCTTTTCACCGATGCCTTTTATCTCGTCCAGTGCGGAGGCAATCTGCCGTTTGCTGCGTTTGTCGCGGTGGAAGGTGATGGCGAAGCGGTGCACTTCATCCTGAATCTGTGTCAGCAACCGGAAGAGGGGGGTGTTCTGTTTCAATCCGATGGTCTGGGGAGGGAAACCGTACAGCAGTTCGGAAGTGCGGTGTTTGCCATCCTTGGCAAGCCCGGCGATGGGGATGTTCAGGCCAAGTTCGTCTATCACCTCTTTTACGGCGCTCATTTGCCCTTTTCCACCGTCGGTGATAAGAAGATCGGGCAGGGGAGTTTTCTCTTCCATGGCGCGCTGATAGCGCCGTTTTACGACTTCTTTCATGGAGGCATAGTCATCCGGTCCCTCTACGGTCTTGATATTGTACTTGCGGTAATCCTTCTTGGAAGGTTTCCCCTTGACGAAGACTACGCACCCGGCCACGGGGTCGGAACCTTGGATGTTGGAGTTATCGAAACATTCTATCTGCATGGGCAGGCGATCCAGGTGCAGCTCTTGTTGTATCTCTTTCAGCAGGCGCACAGTCCGTTGCTCCGGATTCAGCTTTTCGGCTTGTTTCAGGCGGTCGGCTTTGTACTGCTTCACGTTGAGGATGGAGAGTTCCAGCAGCTTCTTTTTGTCTCCCCGTTGCGGGATGGTGAAAACGACATCTTTCAGCTTCATATCTAGCTCAAAAGGTACGATGATTTCACGTGAAAGGCTTTTGTATCTTTCCCGCATTTCGATGATGCCGAGGGAGAGCAGCTCTTCCTTGGTTTCGTTCAGCCGCTTTTTGTACTCGAAGGTGAAAGCCTGGTTGATGGCGCCGTTCGTAATGTGTAGGTAGTTGACGAAAGCGGACTTTTCATCGCTGTCTTCTTCAATGGAGAATACGTCGATATTGTGCAGCACGTTGCTTACCACTTCCGATTTTGCCCGGTAGTTTTCCAGCAGCAGGTATTTTTCCTTTATCTTCTGTGCTTCTTCAAACTTCATTTCGGCTGCCAACTCCTGCATTTGTTGGAAGAGCATCCTTTCTATCTCTTGGGTATTCCCTTTGAGGATTTCCTTGATTTCAGCGATGTTTTTCAGGTAATCTTCCTGACTTTGCTTGCCGATGCAAGGCCCTGCACAGTTCTTGATGTGATATTCCAGGCAAACATTGAACTTTCCGGCACGTATGTTCTCTGGAGAGAGGTTCAGGTGGCATGTACGTAAGGGGTACAGATGCTTGATGAGGTCGAGTAATGCGTACATGGAAGGTATATGGCTGTAAGGGCCATAATAGGAGGAACCGTTACGGATTATCTTCCGGGTTCTGAATACGCGTGGAAAGTATTCGTTCTGCACGCAGATGCTAGGATATGTTTTGTCGTCTTTCAACAGTACGTTGTAGCGTGGCTTGTATTTCTTGATAAGATTGTTTTCCAACAATAGCGCGTCTTCTTCCGTATTCACCACGATATATCGGATATCTGCAATCTTGCTGACCAACACTCTCGTCTTTCCCGGTTCGTGCTCCCGGTTGAAGTAGGAAGACACTCTTCGCTTCAGATTCTTTGCCTTTCCTACATATATAATGGTCCCTTCGGTATTCAGATATTGGTAAATACCAGGACTTTCGGGAAGGTTGGATACAATCCCTTTGAGGTAGTCGTTAGTTCTGAGTTCTTCCATAATGGTATGATGAAAAGGTGGAGGATAAGAGGAGTAAAATGATGGATAACATCAACTCTCAGGTAAGAGTACTCTGTGCCTCTGTGTCGTTTCGTTTGACAAATTTATAGCGATAGCACCGATTCCACTTCTACATCATCCCCAAACACATCCTTGCCATGAAGCTCTTTCAGCTCGATGATGAAGTTTACATACACTTTCTTGGGGCTCATCTGCTTCACCAATTTGCAGGCAGCTTCCATTGTTCCACCGGTTGCCAGTAAGTCGTCGTGCAGCAAAACTACATCGTCTTCATTAATGGCATCCTTGTGCATCTGTACGGTATCTTTGCCATATTCTTTATCATAGCTTTCTTCAATGGTTTCTGCAGGAAGTTTTCCCGGCTTGCGGATAGGGACGAAGCCTGCTCCCAGTCTGGTGGCGAGAATGGGGCCCATAATGAAACCTCTTGATTCTATACCTACTACTTTGGTTATTCCTTTGTCCTTATACATCTCGTACAGTGTGTCCGAGAGCTCCTGCAAGGCGGCAGGTTCCTTGAACAAGGTAGTTACATCGTAGAATAGAATTCCCGGAATGGGGAAGTTGGGTATTTCCCGAATGCTTTTAGCAAGCGTTTCTTTGCTCATAATCAGTTTATTTAATAGGTTTGTTGAATTCTTTGTTTCACGTGGAACTTTGCGCTCTATCGTCCGCAAAGTACCAGTAGTACGTTGATGTCGCTCGGAGATACTCCCGGAATCCGACTCGCTTGGGCTATTGTTTCCGGATCTATCTTTACCAGCTTCTGTCTGGCTTCGGTGGAAAGGGATTGGATGGAATTATAGTCAAACTTTCCTTTTATCTTGATGCTTTCCAATCTTGCCAACTTATCCGCAATAATCCGTTCGCGTCCGATGTATCCTTCGTATTTGATGAGTATTTCTGCAGCTTCTACAATTTCTTCTTTTCTATCGGATATTTTATCCAGTTCTCGTTTAAAGGCGCTGACATGTTCGGCAATGTTCTCAATTGTTACTTGCGGTCGGTTTATCAAATCTATCAATTTGCATCCTTGGCGCAGTGGAGTAGTGCCGAGCTGCTCCAATACCGGATTGATTAATGCCGGTTTCATCGAGTAATTCCGCGTGAAGTCTATAATCCGGTTCACGGCTTCACGTTTTTCTGTCAGCAGCTTGTACCGCTCTTCCTTGGCGAGTCCTAGCTTCCAGGCTTTTTCCGTGAGTCGCATGTCCGCATCATCCATACGGAGCAGGATGCGATATTCGGCACGGGAAGTAAACATACGGTAAGGCTCGTCCACACCTTTTGTTACCAAGTCATCGATTAAAACGCCGATATATGCTTCATCTCTTGCAAGGGTGAATGGTTCTCCGCCGTGGCAATTGATGTGGGCGTTGATGCCTGCCATGATTCCTTGTCCGGCAGCTTCCTCGTAACCGGTTGTTCCGTTTACTTGTCCGGCAAAGAACAGATTCTTTATATTCTTCGTTTCCAGCGTATGTTTCAGTTGGGTGGGGTCAAAGAAGTCGTATTCGATGGCATAGCCCGGGCGGTAGATGACCAAATCTCTGAATGCCGGTATCTTTTTCAATGCTGTAATCTGGATGTTCATGGGCAATGAAGAAGAGAATCCATTCAAGTAGAGCTCCTGGGTTGTTTCCCCTTCGGGCTCCAGGAAAAGCTGGTGCTGCGGCTTGTCGGGGAAAGTTACAATCTTGGTCTCTATACTGGGGCAATAACGTGGGCCAATACTTTGGATTTGTCCGTTGAAAAGGGGAGAATCTGGCAGACCTTCCTGCAGAATCCGGTGTACCTCTTCATTGGTGAAACAAGTCCAGCAAGGGAGCTGTTTCAAATGGCGTACATGAGTATCCATGAACGAGAACTTGTGGAAGTCACATTCTCCGTCTTGAATTTCCATATCCTCATAATGCACGCTGCGTCCGTCTATGCGTACGGGGGTTCCCGTCTTCATGCGTCCGAATGTGATGCCATGTTTGGCGATGGACTCGGTTAATTGGTAGGATGCAGGTTCTGCCATACGTCCACCCGGAAGCATGGTACGTCCCACGTGCATCAGTCCGTTGAGGAAAGTTCCTGCGGTGAGTACTACACATTTGGCATGGAACGTTACTCCCCATAGTGTTACTACTCCTGTAATCTCACCGTTTTCAACGAGGATTTCCTGCACGGTATCTTGCCAGATATGCAGGTTGGGGATATTTTCCAGGATTTCTCTCCATGCCCAGATGAATTTGTTGCGATCGCACTGTGCGCGTGGGCTCCACATAGCGGGACCTTTGGAACGGTTCAGTATACGGAACTGTATGGCTGTCTGGTCTGTCACCAATCCCATATATCCTCCCAAGGCGTCTATTTCGCGTACTATCTGTCCTTTGGCGATGCCTCCCACTGCCGGGTTACAACTCATCTGTCCGATTTTGTTCATATCCATTGTGATAAGACAAGTCTTCGAGCCCAGGTTTGCGGCAGCGGCAGCGGCCTCGCATCCTGCGTGTCCGGCACCTATTACAATAACGTCATACTTAAACTCCATTCGTTCAGTGTATTTTAAAACTGTGCAAAGTTACGAAAAAAGTTGTATGCCGGGACGTGTCATATCTTAAAATCCGGATATATCTTCTTTGGCATTGCTTATATTTCCGCATTCGGTATCATACTTATTTTCTGGATTTCTTTAACTGGAGACATATTGCTTGTATTTGGTCTGTAATGTAATCAAAATAAAACTTTTTAGTGTGATTACTTTTCTTTTTGAAAAAGAGACATATCTTTGCAGTGATTGAATATTAAAAAGCGTTTTGATTGATTAATTTTAAGGAAGAGAAGCATGAGAAAGAAATTCTTCTTGTTAATCATTGTCTGTCTGGTTATGGGGGCAGTGACCGATATCGAAGGTAACTTTACAATCTTGAATGTACTGAGTACGGTATTTCTGTCAGCAGGTTGGCAAAACTGTCAGAAAGATGCCTTTGATGGATTCCTTTGATAAAATGAGACGATAATACCTTGATATTTCACAAAAATACTATTTATTGGCTCGAAATTTCTATTCTTTTTTTCTGAATCGGCTTATCTTTGCTTTCGTAGAAATCAATAAAAAAGTTATAATACTATGAGAAGACTTTTCCTCATATCGTCATTCTTGACGTTGTTTGCAATCGGAAGCTCGGCGCAATGGAAGCCGGCAGGTGATAAAATCAAAACGGACTGGGCATCCCAGATTAATCCCGCGAATGTGTTGCCCGAATATCCTCGTCCCATCATGGAACGGAGTGACTGGAAGAACTTGAACGGACTGTGGAATTATGCCGTTATAAATAAAGGTGAGCATCTTCCGGCAGAGTTCGAAGGGCAGATACTTGTTCCCTTTGCTATTGAATCCTCCTTGTCCGGAGTTGGAAAAAGAATCAATGAAAACCAGGAACTGGTCTACCAGCGCAGTTTTGAAATTCCTTCTGCCTGGAAGGGAAAACAAGTGCTGTTGCACTTTGGTGCTGTCGACTGGAAAACGGATGTATGGGTGAATGATGTGAAAGTAGGCAGCCATACGGGGGGATTTACTCCGTTCTCCTTCGATATTACTGCCGCCCTTTCTGGCAAAGGCAACAATCAGTTGGTCGTAAAGGTTTGGGACCCAACGGATAAAGGACCTCAACCCCGTGGAAAGCAGGTCAGCAATCCGGAAGGTATCTGGTACACTCCCGTAAGCGGTATCTGGCAGACGGTATGGATGGAGCCGGTTGCCGGAAAACATATCGAGAATCTCCGTATCACTCCCGATATTGACCGTAATCTGTTGACAGTGAGGGCTGAATTGAATAGTGCATGCCCTTCCGACTTTGTGGAAGTGAATGTGTATGACGGCAATCAACTGGTAGCTACCGGCAAAAGTATCAATGCAGAGCCGGTGGAGGTGTCCATGCCCCGGAATGCCAAGTTGTGGAGTCCGGATTCCCCCTTCCTTTATACGCTGAAAGTGACGCTGAAAAGCGGAGGAAAGGTAGTGGATAAGGTGGACAGCTATGCTGCCATGCGTAAGTACTCCACCCGTCGTGACGCGGATGGTATCGTACGTCTGGAACTGAATAACGAAGCTTTGTTCCAGTTTGGACCGCTGGACCAGGGCTGGTGGCCCGACGGACTGTATACAGCTCCCACAGACGAGGCTTTGCTGTACGATGTACAGAAGACGAAAGATTTCGGTTTCAATATGATTCGCAAGCATATCAAGGTGGAACCGGCACGTTGGTACACACATTGTGACCGTTTGGGTATCATCGTATGGCAGGATATGCCGAGCGGTGACCGTAATCCGGAATGGCAGAACCGTCGCTATTTCGACGGGACAGAAATGAAACGTTCTGCCGAATCCGAAGCTTATTATCGAAAGGAATGGAAAGAAATAATGGATTGCCTCTACTCTTATCCGTGTATCGGTACATGGGTACCGTTCAACGAAGCTTGGGGGCAGTTCAAGACGGTAGAGATAGCCGAATGGACGAAACAGTATGACCCGACCCGCCTGGTGAATCCGGCAAGCGGCGGTAACCATTATACTTGCGGTGACATGCTCGACCTTCACAACTATCCCCAACCGGAAATGTATCTGTATGATGCACAGCGCGCTACGGTTTTGGGTGAGTATGGCGGCATTGGCCTTGTCTTGAAAGACCATCTTTGGGAACCGAATCGCAACTGGGGATATGTTCAGTTTAACTCTTCCAAAGAAGTGACTGATGAGTACGTGAAATATGCCGATATGCTGTATCAGATGATAAAAAGAGGTTTCTCGGCGGCCGTCTATACACAGACCACGGATGTGGAGGTGGAAGTGAACGGTCTGATGACTTACGACCGCAAGGTGATAAAGCTGGATGAGAAACGCGTGAAGGAGATAAATACACGCATTTGCAATTCACTTAAGAAATAGGGGCATTTACAATTTACCATTTACAAAGTATAATTTGGCTGCGCTGTCATCTGCATAGTTAAATTATACTTTGTAAATGGTAAATTGTACATTAAAAATGTTGTTATGAAACGATTGATTATAAAGCTTTTCCTTAGTCTGTGCCTATGGGCGGTATTGCCGGTTTGTGCGCAGGATGCTGTTCATTACTATTTCAGAACGATGGATATCCGGAACGGTCTTTCGCAGAACACCGTGTATCAGATTTTGCAGGATAGGAAAGGCTTTATGTGGTTCGGAACCAAGGACGGTCTGAACCGTTATGACGGATTGTCTTTCCGTATTTACAAGAAAGAGAATTCCGGTTTAGGCAAGAATTTCATAACTGCGCTCTACGAGGACCGCCGGGGCAATATCTGGATTGGTACCGATGGGGGAGTCTTTATTTATGACCCGGTACTGGATTCCTTTACCGCTTTCGATGAGGCCAGTGATAACGGCAGTATCATCAGGGATTTCGTCACCATGATTGGAAGTGACGAGGACGATAATATCTGGATATCGGTAGAAAACCAGGGGTTGTTCTGCTATAAACCGGATGAAGGGAGGTTGCTGAACCATCTGCACGATTCGGGACTGCCCAATGTAACCCGCTTTTGGCTGAATGGGAATACGTGTTGGCTGGCCTTGTATGCGGATAATCTTTACTATACGAAAGCTGACTTTGAAACTCCTCTGCAGCCTTTCAAGGACGCGGAAGGAAATGAGATTTTCAAGAATGATATTATCAATTGGCAGGTCAGCGGACCCCATAATTGTGTGTATATCGCCTCGCTGAACGGGCTGACCGAGATAAACCAGACTACAGGCAAGACGCGGAAACTGCTGAACACCTATGTGAGGGCTTTGCAGTTCAAATCTGACGACGAGCTGTGGGTGGGCGCAGAGTCCGGCTTGTATATTTACAATCTGACGAATGACAAGATTACCCATTTGACCGTTCCCGACCAGGATGATTCGTATGCATTATCGGACAATGCTATTTATTCGCTCTGCTGCGACAAGGAGAACGGCATGTGGATAGGGTCTTATTTCGGTGGAGTGAACTATTGCCCTTATCAGTGGACTTATTTCGAGAAGTTCTATCCGAGAGACAATCTCAGGCATTTCGGCCGTCGTGTACGGGAAATCTGTGAAAGTAATGATGGCACCTTGTGGATAGGTACCGAAGACAAAGGCTTGTTCAATTACAATCCGGAAAACGGAAAGATAGAGCCTTTTGAGCATCCGGCCATTTATCAGAATGTCCACGGCCTTTGCCTGGACGGGGATGATTTGTGGGTAGGTACGTTCTCCGGTGGTCTGAACCGGGTGAATCTTCGGACCAGGCAGGTGAAACATTATGCCAAGGGTGAGAGTGAGAATTCCATGGTCGCCAATGACGCCTTTACCATTTGCAGGACCACTACGGGAGACGTGTGGATAGGCACCACGTCCGGTCTGTTGAAGTACAATCGCTCCACAGATGACTTTACCCGGATTCCTCAGCTGAAGAATATGTTTACTTATAACATTCTGGAGGACTTCAACGGAAATCTGTGGTTTGCTACTTTTTCCAATGGAGTGTTCTGCTACAATGTAAGAAGCCAGCAGTGGAGGAATTATCTGTCTAATGAGAATGATTCGACCTCTCTTCCCTACAATAAGGTAATCAGTATCTACGAAGACAGCAGGAAGCGTCTGTGGTTCATGACGCTGGGTGAGGGCTTCTGCCGCTACAATCCGGAAACGGACAATTTTACCCGTTATGACATGTCGAAAGGATTTCCGAGCAATACCATCTACAAGATGGTCGAGGACAAGCGGGGAAACTTATGGATTACTTCCAATTATGGTCTGGTCTGCTTCAATCCCGACACGGAGAGCAAGCATGTCTATACCACGGCAAACGGTCTGCTGAGCAACCAGTTTAATTTCCAGTCCGGTTACATTGACAAGAAGGGACGCATCTATTTAGGTAGTATCAACGGATTCATAGCCTTTGACCCGGAAACTTTTGTGGAGAACACTTTTCTCCCTCCCGTAGTGATTACAGATTTTTATCTGTTCAACAAACGGCTTTCGGTGGATAGTCCGGATTCTCCTTTGGAGAAGAGCATCACCTATGCGGATGAGATAGAGCTGGATGCCGACCAGAATTCTTTCTCTTTCCAGGTTGCGGCCCTGAGTTACCAGGCACCCGAAATGAATGGTCTTGAATGTAAGCTGGAAGGCTTTGACCGCGACTGGTATACGGTAGGACGGAATTCCATCATCAACTATTCAAACCTTCCTTATGGAAGCTATACATTGCGTATAAAGGGTTCCAACAGCGATGGCAAGTGGAACGCGACGGAACGTGTGCTCGACATCCATATTCATCCTCCTTTCTATCTCTCCACCTGGGCGTATGCTGTTTATACGGTATTGGCGTTATGCTCACTGGCTGCTGTAATTATCTATTTCAGAAAACGGACCCAGCAGAAGCATCAGCAGGCTATGGACAAGTTTGAGCGGGAAAAGGAACGGGAGTTATATGCTGCGAAGATAGACTTCTTCACGAATGTGGCGCATGAGATACGTACACCGCTTACACTGATAAAGAGTCCGCTCGAGAATGTACTGGCTTCTCGTTCTGTTTCGGATGACATCAGGGATGATTTGGAGACCATGGAACTGAACACTAACCGGCTGCTTGATTTGGTGAACCAGTTGCTGGACTTCCGGAAGACGGAGACGCAAGGCTTCCAATTGAATTTTGTGGAATGTGACGTGTCTGAGCTCTTACAAAAGACGTATAAGCGTTTCAAGCCTTTGGCACGTGAAAGGGGGCTGGCATTGAGTATAGAGACTCCCGAAAGCTTGTATGCTTCGGTTGATAGGGAAGGGCTTACCAAGATTATCAGCAATCTGCTGACCAATGCGATAAAGTATTCGGAGACCTATATACGCATCAGGCTATATTCGGAAGGTGAAAGACTGCTGCTTTCTGTATGCAATGACGGCCTTGTCATTCCGGTAGAGATGCGCGAGGAGATTTTCAAGCCGTTCATCCAGTATAAAACCGGTACCTTGCGCTCTGTGCCCGGCACCGGTATCGGGCTTGCACTTGCCCGTTCATTGGCCGAACTCCATGAGGGTACGTTGTGCATGGAAGATTCGATGGAGAACAACTGTTTCCTGCTGTCACTTCCGTTGAAGCACGAGCAGACGGTGGCTATGGAGCATAAAGAACCGGTAACGGGCGGGGAATCCTCTGAGGAAAGTGGTGCAGGTACTGCCTTGGAACAGCACCGGTATACTCTTTTGGTGGTGGAAGACAGTCTGGAAATGCAGGCATTTGTTGTGAAACAGCTCTCTTCGGAATATCGTGTGCTGACTGCCGTGAATGGGGTGGAAGCTTTGAAGGTGTTGAAGGAACATACTGTAAATCTTGTCATTTCAGACATTATGATGCCCGAGATGGATGGATTGGAGCTGTGCGAGCATCTGAAGTCCGAGCTTGACTATAGCCATATACCGATTATCCTGCTTACGGCGAAGACGACCCTTCAAGCCAAAATAGAGGGAATGAAGCTGGGGGCTGACGTATATATAGAGAAACCTTTCTCCGTGGAATATCTGAAAGTTTGTGTGGCCAATCTGCTGAACAACCGTGAGAAGCTACGGGCTTCTTTTGTCAATTCTCCTTTTGTGCAGACGGGCAGTATGGCAATGACAAAGGCAGATGAATCTTTCCTTAAAACATTGAAGGAAGTGGTGGTTGCCAATATGCAGAATCCGGATTTCTGTCTGGATGATATGGCAAGCCTGCTGAACATGAGCCGTTCGAGCCTGAACCGGAAGATAAAGGGCATATTGGATATGACCCCGAATGACTACATCCGCCTGGAGCGGTTGAAGAAAGCGGCGCAGCTTTTAAAGGAAGGGGAGTGCAAAATCAATGAGGTTTGCTACATGACCGGCTTCAATACTCCTTCCTATTTCACCAAGTGCTTCCAAAAACAATTTGGTATTCTGCCCAAAGACTTCGTGAAATGATAGCATGGAATGCTTGCTAAATATAACAATCCAATCAAATGCCCCTGAGAGACATCTCAGGGGCATTTTTTGGATTTATAATTGCATAGATTGAAGCGATATTTGCATTAATTTTAGCTTTATGCGGATATATTTGCATCCGAAAACCAACAATTTATAATACTATGACCCCTATGCCTATGACGTAACAAATCCTAATCAATGTTCTATGATTGGCAGAAGTGACTAATCACTTTCTGCAGTGTATTTAAAAGCGGACGTTAGTTTCCGCATAGTTTTAAAATCTAATTCTATAAAAAATGATCAAGAAAATCTTATTCTTATTCTTTGTTGTGTTTGCAGCTACCGCTTATTCACAAGATGTGACCATAACGGGAACGGTGACGGATGCAAATAGTGAGCCTTTGGTGGGCGTGAATGTATTGGTGAAGGGTACTACCACGGGTGCCATTACCGATATTGACGGTAATTTCTCAGTGAGTGGAAAGAAAGGAAGTACACTCGTTTTTTCTTATATCGGTATGCTTACGCAGGAAGTTGTCTATAAGGGAACTGCCTTGCGCGTGGTGATGAAAGATGATTCGAAAGCACTGGAAGAAGTGGTTGTCATCGGTTATCAGACCGTGAAGAAGTCCGACTTGACTGGAGCGGTTGCCGTTGTTGATACCAAGGAAATGAAGAAAAGCGCTGCAGGAACACTGGTCAGCCAGATGCAGGGTTTGGCAACCGGTATTAACGTACGCAGTAGCGGTAGGGCGGGCGAAGATGCCTCTATTGAAATTCGCGGTGTCGGTTCTTTGAGTAATAACTCTCCGTTGTGGGTTATTGATGGTATGATTACAGACCCGGGAGTTGACTTCAACCCTGCAGATGCAGAATCCATCCAGATTCTGAAGGACGCTTCTGCTGCTGCCATCTACGGTTCGCGTGCTGCCAATGGTGTGATTATCGTTACTACCAAGAAAGGTACGAAAGGTCCCATGAAGGTGAATGTAAGCGTAAAGGAAACATTGGAATGGAGCCCGAAATTTGATTTGATGAATGCGGCAGAATATATCAAGTATAATGATATTGCCTATAATGAAGCTATCAAAGATGGCATTGCTACTGTAAACAGCACTCAGAAACACTCACAGTATGATACCAACTGGCAGGATGAAGTGTTGAAGACCGCATTGGTGCAGGACTACAACGTATCACTCTCCGGTGGCGGTGACTCCGGTAGTTATTTTGTATCAGCCGGCTACTATAACAATGATGGCGTTTCTTATGGAAATACTTTCGACCGTTATAGCTTCCGTGTCAATACACAAGGTAAAAAGGGCTGGTTCTCTTTTGGTGAAAACTTGGCTTATTCACTCACAAACACAGACCCGAACCAGACAAATACCTACAATGACTTTTTGCGTATGATGCCTACCATTCCTATCTATGATGAGAATAATCCGGGTGGATATGGCTATGGTGATGCTGCCAAATACAATACTTTTGGTGTGAACCCGATTGCTCGTGAAGATTTGGAATATCGTCATTTCCGTCAGAATCGTTTGAATGGTTCTTTATGGCTGGAATTCAAGCCTTTCGAATTCCTTTCCTATAAATTCAATGGTGGTATTGACCTTTACTTTTATGAGAATTCATGGTTCCGTGGAGAAGGTAACTGGACTCAGAACCAGGAACACCGTGACCCGGAAAGCCAGAAGGCACGTGACAATACTTACAATATGCTGGTTGAACATACTTTGAACTTTAATAAGGATTTTGGCAAGCATCATGTGGATGCTGTAGTCGGTACTACTTACCAGCACCATGAGTGGGAAGGTTTGTGGGCTTCCCGTCTGAACTTCCCGATGTTGGGTAACGGTGATTACCTGACCGTATTGAATGCCGGACAGAGCAACCAGCAGAATACGAACAGCATCAGTGAAAATGCGATGATTTCTTATTTGGGACGTGCGAACTACATTTATGATGATAAATACTATTTGACTGCCACCTTCCGTCGTGACGGAACTTCCCGTCTGGCTAAGGAAAATCGTTGGGGTAATTTCCCATCATTCTCCGGTGCCTGGAGAATTTCAAAAGAGGAATTCTTTGATGTACCTTGGATTAATGATTTGAAGATTAGAGGTAACTGGGGCCGTCTTGGTAACTCTTCCATTGGCGATTGGGATTATATTGGAACTATCAATCAGAGTATTGTAACTGTATTCGGAGGTGCTATTGTTCCGGGTTCTACTCAGGTGAAACTTGTGAATGCAGGTCTTGTTTGGGAAACGAAAGAAACGGTGAATGTAGGCTTTGATGCCAGTTTCCTTAACCAGCGCTTGACTATCAGCGCAGAGTATTACAACTCAAAGACCAGTGATGTATTGGCAGAGACTCCGATTGCCATTTCTACCGGTAACCAAGGAGGTTCTCCATGGAAAAATGCTGCCAGCTTGCGCAACAAGGGCTTCGAGTTTACACTTGGTTGGAAAGATCAGATTTCGGACTTTAGGTATAGCGCTTTGCTGAATGTGACTACTATGGATAACGAAGTATTGAGCTTGGGTCGTGATGGTACTAATAGAGATTATATTGATTCTGGTCAGGCAAGAACTAAACCGGGCAGATCTTTGGCTGAATTTTATTTGAGAAAAACAGACGGTATCTTCAAGACACAAGAGCAGATTGATAATTATGTGACATCTACGGGTACCCCCATTATGATTGAGGGAAAGCGTCCTCAATTGGGAGATGTCAAGTATCTCGATTTGAATGATGATGGAGAGATTACTGATGCCGACCGTGATTATTGCGGTAGTCCCTGGGCCAAGATGCAAATGTCATTGGTATTCAATGCAGAGTGGAAGAACTTCGATTTCAGTATGATGTGGAATGGTCAGTTCGGCAATAAGATATACAACGTATCCCGCTGGCAAGGACGCCTGTTTGCAGACAACTCTAACTATATTCGCTTTGAAAAGGGTGAAGAACCTTACCAGGTAAATCCTAACTCCAATACCCCGCGTATCATTTACGGTGATTTCCGTAACTCCCGTGATGCCGACCGTTTCTTGGAGAATGGCTCTTATTTCCGCATGAAGAACATTTCTATCGGTTATAACTTCAAGCAGAAGTGGCTGACCAACCTGGGTGTTGAGAAACTCCGTCTGTTTGCTACCGGTAGCAATTTGATTACTATCACCGGATATTCCGGCTTGGATCCTGACTTCAAGGGCGCGAATTCCGTTTGGAACAGTGGTACGGACAGTTTTGCATATCCTAATACCCGTTCGGTAATGTTTGGATTGGATTTGACCTTTTAACTTATAAATCAGCTTATAAATTATGAAAAAGATATATTATGGATTAATGCTTGCAGGTGCCTTGACCTTGTGCACCGGATGCAGTTCGAGTTTATTGGATATTGATAATCCCAATGAAGTAACTAATGATACTTATTGGAATAAGCCGGAAGATGCGACAGCCGGTGTCAATGCTTGTTATAGCTTCTTCTATAAGGAAGGCACTTGGATGCGTTGGCTTTCTTTCCGCTATGATTTGACTTCGGACGAAGGATGGAGTTCTTCTCCTTGGATTGAATTGGGCGACTGGACACGTTTTCTCTATAATAACTATAATTTTTATGAAGGCAACAACATACATTGGGAACATTTCTATGTAGGTATTTTCCGTTGTAATCAGGTGTTGGCTCATGTTCCTTCTATCGAAATGGATGAGACGACGAAAAACCAGGTACTGGCACAAGCTTCTTTCTTGCGTGCATTGTGGTATTTTCAGGTAAATTTGTTGTGGGACAAAGGAACTATGCCGTTGGAGCCTAAAGATGCTTCTTATATACCGGAAGATGCTTCCGAGCAGGAAATATGGGACCAGGTAGAGAAAGATTTGACTTTTGCCATGCAGTATCTGCCGGAATCTTGGGATGCTGCCAATCTGGGACGTGCTACCAAAGGTGCTGCCAAGGCATTGTTGGGCAAGGCTTATATGCAACAACATAAGTATGACAAAGCAAAGGAACAATTGCAATGGTTGATTGATAAAGAGGGCTCTTTATACGGTCTTATCGCCAATCGTGAAGATAATTTCACTGACTTGGACGAGAACAACAAGGAAGGTATCTTTGAGATTCAGTTCGATGACCAGAACAAGGGTGGTACGGGTAATGATGCCAGTATGGCATTCGGTTTCCAGCGTACTCAGTTCTATGCTCCAAGTGGTATAGGTTGGGGAGATGGTAAGGCACGCCGCTGGTTGGTAGACGAGTTCTTGAAAGAGAAACGTGTGGATGGAAAGAATGACTTGCGCTTGTACGGCAGTATCCTTTATCGTGGATTTTCGCAAGACTTCCCCGACCAGCCGAAGAAATATTATGGATTTGAAAATGCCGATTGGAATGACAATTGGGGAACTGACCCGGAAGACTGCTATATCCGTAAATACAATACTTCTTACTATCGTAGTGCAGAAGATTATTTTGCCCGTAACAACTATCGTATCATGCGTTACGCAGATATCCTGATGAACTATGCAGAGTGTCTTGTTGAAACGGGTACTAATCCTGCCGATGCTGCTGTTTATGTGGACAAGGTGAGAGAACGTGCCGGTCTGGCCAAGTTGAAAGACAGTCAGTGGAAAGATTGCTTGAGCTCTAAAGATGCCTTTATCAAGCGTCTGCAGATGGAACGTACTTTGGAACTCTGTTTCGAAGGTTGGCGTTGGGCTGACTTGAAGCGCTGGGGATTACTTGATTCCCAGGCTGGAATTGATGAACTGAAAGCTCGTGACAAAGACTTTGATAACTTTATTGTCGGCAAGCACAGACGTCTGCCTATTCCAAGAGATGAGGTGGAAAACAGCACAGTAGGTGGTGTTGCACATCTTACTCAGAATCCTAACTATTAATAACTAAAGAAGGCTATGCCTGGAAGCCTGTTCTTATTCAGGATGCTTCCGGCATAGCCTTTTCTTTCTTAAATCTTATACCATATGCTTGTCTGTAAAAAACTACTATTATCATTCGCTTTTGCCTGCTGCGGCAGCTTGTTTGCGCAGAACATCCAGAATCCGGTACTTCCGGGAGTGGCGGATGCCGGCGTAATGAAATATAACGGCAAATATTATATTGGCGGGGTCCGTACAAACGGGGATTTCTATGTATCCGATGATCTGGTTCATTGGGGGAAACCTATCCATGTCGTGACAATGGACAATGACTGGACCAGAGGCAGCGGAGCCGGAGATGACCAGATTCATGCCAATGACATGTTCTATCTGAATGGAGATTTTCATTTATACTGGTCAGTCAATTATTGGGGGAAGGACAAGCATGCCGTTCACATTGTACATGCGCAGAGCAAAGATGTCTTGGGCGCTTATACAGAACCGAACAAGAAGACATGGATGGATAACCGTATCGACCCCAAAATATTCAGAGATGATGATGGACAACTATACATGTATATGGTACGTTTTACTGATGGAAATACCATATGGGGACGTAAAATGAAGAACCCGGCAGAATTTGCCGGCGAACCGGTGTGTCAGTTCGCCTCATTGCCGGATACATGGGAAACGATGGATAACAGAGTAGCGGAGGGACCGTGGGTCATGAAGTATAGAGACCGCTACTATATGATGTATAATGCCAACCACACCTCTACAGAGTGGGGCAATTATCAGTTGGGAGTTGCTGAGGCAGACTCTCCTTTAGGTTTTCAAAATGGTAATAAATATAGCTATCCGGTTGTAGGCTGCAATCAGACACAACTGGAGGAGAAGCAAGTGGATTTATTGCGGTATGGCCGCACGTATGAGCCGTTGTTTGCTTATACGGAGAGCAAGCCGGAGGGCGACTGGACAAAAGTGACCTACGATGACTCCGGCTGGGCGAGGGGGGAGACCGGCTTTTCGTCCCGTGAAGTGAAAGGTTCCACAACCCGGCATCTGGGTACTTGGTGGAATACGCCCTCCCTATGGTTGCGAAAGACTTTCTCTGCCGGTAGCGAAACCGGCAATCTGGCACTGCGTGTCGCTCACGACGGAGATACCCGGATTTATCTGAACGGAACAATTGTCTACGAGAAGCAGGGGCGTGATTATTGTATCGTGAACCTGGACAAGAAGCTGCGTGCTGCTTTGAAGGAAGGCACGAATCTGCTTGCCGTAGAAACAAACAAGGGACGTTCGCAATTCTTCGACGTTTCTCTGTTCGATATGAAAGACGGCATTGCCGACGATATTCTGATGACTCCCGGCCAGCCCAATATCCTGAGAGGCCCCAACGGATTTGAATGGTGGCTGATTTATATGGCAAACAAGAACAATGAGCATCGGGGACAATATATCAACCGTGTCCAGTTCTTCGACAAGACGTTGTTTGTGGATGGTATCACCGGCCCCCGCACGGCAGGTTATCATCCCGAACCTTCGATGCCTACCTTTGCGGGTAAAGGCGAGACAGCTTCGTTCGGTGTGTTGCAACAAGTACAGCCGTCCGTGGCTTACTTGTTCGAGACGGGAGTCAAGACCGAGGGTGGAGCCGGCGTCATTGCCTGGTGGAAGGATGCAGATAACTGTGCTTATGTAGGTTTGGATGCCGAGAACCGGAGCTGGTACCTGCGTACACTTGTCGGCGGTAAAGAAAATAAGGAATCCTATGCCCTGCCTGAAGATTTCCGTTGGGGTGTGTACCATCATCTGCGCATTGAGCGTAATGGTGGCTGTCTGAAGATTTGGCTGGATGAGATTCCCGCACCGGGAAAACATGTCTTTGCAGAGGCTCTTCCGGCGGAAGAAGCGGGTGTTCCCGGAGTATTTGACGAGACAAAGTCTGCCTTGTTCGAAGGGGCTACCTATACCATCGGCTTCGATGATGTGCATTTCCAGCTTTCGGGGAATGAGGAGTTGTTGAAGGGCGATTTCTTGAACGATTATGAATTCAGCTTCCAGTTGTCCGGCTTGTCCGGACAAGACAAGGCAGGAAGCTATCCGGTTTATGTGGATAAGGATAACTATGTGAAGGCTCAGTTTAATGGTGCTACCCGTATGCTTGAGGTGACAGCTGTGAAGAAGGGGAAAAACGCTTGGAAAAAGGAGTTTTCACTAGGATGCCTGCAAACATTCTATCCGGATGTGAAGTATACCGACTTCATTGAGAAAGATTATCGTTTTGCTGCACCTACGTGGCTGGATACCCTTTACCTGAACCGTCATGAAGCAGGTAACAAGTCCGAATTTGTAGATGACATGTTCGGCAAATTCGACATAGAGTACCTGAATGGCAGCGAATGGTATCCGATAGAGAGCAAAAGTGGGGGAGTAGCAGAACATCCTGCGTATAATTATTGTACCTTTACTCCGGTGAAGGCAGAAGGTATCCGGTTCATTAACAAGGAGGCGGAAGATTTGGAACGCCATATCTATAAGATAGGCGTACACGAGTTGTGGAAAGACTCCTATAATTTTCGTGCAGTACGCCGGGCAGACAAACTGTATCTGTTTGTGGACGGCAGGGAATTGGGTACGTTAGACATCCGCTACCCTGCGTCCCGCATCGGATTCTGTTCGGAGGGCGAATCTCCTGCCTATAAGGGAGTGCTGTATTATCACATAGGGCAGGTTCCCAATCAGGTGAAGCCTTGATTGGATGTTGGAACCGCATTTTGTCTTGAAATTTGCACATCGAATGATAAAACTGTAATATGTTGGTAATCAGTGTGCTTAAATTACTCTTATCTAAGTATACGACTGAGGGAACCTAAGTATATGACTGAGACCTCTTCACTATACGAGGAGATGACGAAATGAGTTTGATGTAAATATTTATTTTGAAATAGAAACCATGAGAATCATGAAAAAGAATTTTATATGTATGTATTTGTTTCTGTCGGCTACGCTGGCTTCCTGTCAGTCCTGCTCTTCAGACTATAAGGATGTGGACGATATTGTTGTCGAAGGAGTTGAAACACCGGTACCTTTGGGCGACCCGTTCATCATGTTGTACGAGGGTACTTACTATGCATACGGCACCCATGCGGATGACGGCATTGAAGTCTATACCTCCGATGATTTGCAGACTTGGAAGTATAAGGGCATGGCGCTCCAAAAGAAGGATGTCTGGGCCGACCGTTGGTTCTGGGCGCCGGAGGTCTACGAAGTGAACGGGAAGTTCTATATGTACTATTCGGCAGACGAGCATATCTGTGTGGCAACAGCCGATTCGCCCGCAGGTCCGTTCACTCAGAGCAAGAAGGAGCCCCAGATTGCCGATGAGAAATGCATTGATAACTCCCTGTTCATTGATGACGACGGCACACCTTATCTCTTTTTCGACCGTTTCAACGACGGACTCAACATTTGGGTGGCCGAATTGGAGAAAGACCTCATGACTATCAAGAAGGAGACCATGCATCCTTGCATTCACGTTTCTCAGGCATGGGAGGAAGTGTGGCCTCGTGTGAATGAAGGTCCGTTTGTCGTCAAGCACAACGGAATTTATTATATGACTTATTCCGCCAACAGTTATGAAAGTCCCTTCTACGGCATAGGTTGCGCCACGGCTACCGATTTGATGGGTACTTGGACCAAATACGAGGAGAACCCCTTGTTGCAGAAACCCGGAGAACTGGTCGGGGTGGGACACAGTGCCACCTTCACAGACAAGGCTGGCAAGCTTCGTCTTGTTTTCCATGCTCATAAGGACAAGAACAATATCCATCCGCGCGCCATGTATATCACTGATGTTTCTTTCGAGAAAGTGGACGGTGTGGACCGTATGAGAATCAGCAAGGACTATATGACCCCCAAAGTAGTAAAATAAAAGATGGATATGGAGAAAAATTGTATATGGTTGCTGTTGCTTTGTCTTTGTTTTGCCGGATGCAAGGAGAAGACGGTTGTAGAATCAGACTATCTGCCGATTGCCGACCCTTACGTGATGCTTTACGAAGGCAAGTACTATGCTTACGGCACCGGAGGTACGGTAGAAGGGGAGGGCTTTGCCTGCTTCTCTTCCGATGACCTGAAGAACTGGACGCGTGAAGGCCAGGCGTTGTCGGCCGCCGACTCCTACGGTACGTGGGGATTCTGGGCTCCGGAAGTCTGCTATATCGAGTCGAAGAAAAAGTTTTACTTGTTCTACTCCACCGAAGAGCATATTTGTGTGGCAACGGCAGATACTCCCCAAGGCCCGTTCCGTCAGGAGGTGAAGCAGCCTATATGGGATGAGAAGAGCATTGATACTTCTCTCTTCATCGACGATGACGGCACGCCTTACCTTTATTTCGTGCGTTTCACAGATGGCAATGTCATTTGGGTGGCAGAAATGAATGATGATTTGACCGGCATCAAGCAGGAAACGTTGACGGAGTGCATTAAAGTGGGAGAGCCTTGGGAACTTTCGCAGGACAAGCCTGCCAAGGTGGCCGAAGGCCCTTCCGTCCTGAAAAAAGAGGGCATTTATTACCTGATTTATTCAGCCAATCACTTTGAAAGCAAAAATTACGGAGTGGGCTACGCAACTTCAGACTGTCCTATGGGACCGTGGAAGAAATACGAGGAAAACCCGATTTTGCAACGTGCCGACGGTTTGATGGGTACCGGACACGGAGCGCCCTTCCGTTGCAAAGACGGCAGTTGGAAATATATTTTCCATGCACACTGGGATTCCACGAAGGTACAGCCGCGTACTTCGTACATCAAGGATTTTGCCATTTCCGACCAGAGAACGGTTTCTATCGGTGGCCCTCTTATCCGTCCGCAGGTATTAACTGATAATCTGACATCAAAATGAAAAAAGGACTGTTTTATTATATGCTGATAGCATGCCTCTGTGCTTGTCAAAAGAAGGCAGAAACAATCTCTACTGCTTCTTTATTGAAAGAAATGGTGGATTGTGAAGCATTGGCAAAGTATCCTGAACCTTATTATGAAACCAGGCAGTTCAGTAGTTACGACCGGGCGTCTGTCAAAAAAGATAGTGTCTCTTGGTATGCCAATTGTGACCGAAGCCAGTTTCTGCGCGTTGATTCCATTGACGGACGGAGAGAGTTTGTTCTGGTTGATACGGACGGTCCGGGAGCTATCACTCGCTTTTGGGTGACTGTAGCCGCATATTCGGATAAAGGAACCCTGCGTTTTTATCTTGATAATCAGGAGGTTCCCGAAATAGAAGGGGAGGTTCTGGGCATATTGAGCGGACATGCTCTGGTAGATGCGCCTCTTTCGGCTTCTGTATCGGAACTGACGGACTATAAGCAGAGGGGACATAATCTGTATCTGCCCATACCTTATGCCAAGCATTGCAAGATTACCTATGAAAGTCCTTCCATCAAGGAACCCGGCGAGTTTTCCGAAGAATGCTTCTATTACAACATCAATTACCGTACTTATGCAGAAGGAACGTCTGTAGCCACTTTCTCTAAGGAGGACATCAAGCAGAATGCGAAATTACTGGCAGATGTACAACGAAAACTGACTGTATCCCGGAGGGAAATAGGAGGATTGCAGAAAGAACCGATGCTTCGGAGTGTGCTGGCTGCCGGTGAAGAGCAGGATATGACCCTTTCCGGTCCGGGTGCTGTTCGCCGTCTGGACGTAAAGCTGCATGCCGGAGACTTTGACCAGGCATTGCGTTCTACGGTTCTGCGTATTTCTTTTGATGGAAACGAAACTGTATGGGTACCGGTAGGAGACTTTTTCGGAAGCGGGAACCGTCTTTCTCCGTTTCAGACTTTTTATACCGAAGTAACATCCGATTCACTGTTTTCTTGCTTTTGGGTAATGCCCTATCAGAAAGATTGCAGGATTGCATTGCAGAATGTGGGGACGGACGAGGTTGAGGCTTCTCTGACTGCATACACCTCGGCTTGGAAATGGGATGAAAGAAGTATGTACTTCGGTGCGGGGTGGACGGAGTTCTCTCATCTGCATACCCGTACAAATCCGGATAAGCCTACGACAGACGACCACTTTGAAGTAAATTTCGTGAAACTGACCGGCAGAGGAGTATATGTGGGCGATGGGGTAACCTTGTTCAACTCCTTGGCCGACTGGTGGGGCGAAGGTGATGAAAAAGTGTATGTGAACGGTGAGGAATTTCCTTCGCACTTCGGCACCGGTACGGAAGACTATTACGGTTATGCCTGGTGCATGCACAATGCTTTCAGCCATCCGTTTATTGCCGAGCCGGATGGAACAGGCTCCACTCAGTGTGGGCACGTCTCCAATGTGCGCTATCGTGGTTTGGATGCCATTCCTTTCAGCAAGTCATTGACGTTTGACATGGAGATATGGCATTGGGGCAGTACGGTCATCAACTATGCTCCTACTACTTTCTGGTATATGCTGCCCGGTGGAGAATCCAACCGCAAGGCGGAAGCTGCTAAAGCATCTGCGGATATTGCAAAGCATAAGAATGATCTGGTGAGCAATGTAGCCGTTGCCGGAAGGAAGGTGGAAGGCGAATATTTGGATATTCGGCTGACCGGAGGAATTGAAAGATCGCAAAGTATACCTGCCATGAACTGGAGTAACGGTGCCCAGTTCTTTTGGGCTGAAGCAAAGGAAGGCGATAAAGCTTCCTTAGGCTTTAAAGTCGACAAGGGAGGCAATTATCGGTTGAAAATAGCTTTTACGGTAGCACCGGATTATGGTTGTATAGATTTGTACCTGAACAACCATAAACTGAAAGAAAACCTGAATCTGTATAGTACCGGGCTGGCAACGAATGTATTGGATTTGGGGACAGTTACTTTGCAAGACGGCTCTAATGAACTGCTGATTATACAAAAAAAAGCTGATAGCCGTTCTGCGAATTCATTGTTGGGCATGGATTATTTAATAATACAATAATTAAGGATAATATGAAGAAACAAATTCTGATGTTTGCATTATGTTGCCTGACGGCATGCTCTTCGTCGTCGGCGACAAAAGAAAACGAGCCGGAAGAACAGCCGAAGAATGTCTATCGCAATCCGGTGATAAACTACAGTTTGCCCGACCCTTCTGTGATAAAGGGCGGTGACGGCTACTACTATCTGTATGCCACCGAGGACATACGTAATCTGCCGATTCACCGTTCCAGGAATCTGGTGGATTGGGAATATGTAGGTACTGCCTTTACCGACCGTACCCGACCTGATTTTGAGCCGAACGGCGGTTTGTGGGCACCGGACATCAACAAGATAGGTGATAAATACGTACTCTACTATTCCATGTCCGTTTGGGGAGGCGAGTGGAATTGCGGCATCGGTTGTGCCACTGCCGATAAACCGGAGGGACCTTTCAAGGACCACGGGAAGATGTTCCGCAGCAATGAAATCAATGTGCAGAATTCCATCGACCCTTTCTACATAGAGGAGGGAGGAAAGAAATATCTTTTCTGGGGCAGCTTCCGTGGAATCTATGCGATTGAACTGTCCGATAACGGCTTGTCTTTGAAGGAAGGCGCCACACCGCAGCAAGTGGCGGGAACCGCTTACGAGGGTACTTATATCCATAAGAAAGACGGACATTACTATTTCTTTGCTTCCATAGGAAGTTGCTGTGAGGGGTTGAACAGTACCTACACTACCGTTGTAGGGCGTTCGGACAATCTTTTCGGCCCCTACGTCGACAAGAAAGGCGGTAGCATGATGGACAACAAGCACGAAGTGCTGATTCAGAAAAGCAATACCTTTGTGGGCACCGGCCATAACTCCGAGATTGTGACGGACAATGCCGGTAATGACTGGTTCTTCTATCATGCGGTGAGCACGAAGAATCCTGAAGGCCGCGTATTGATGCTGGATAAGATTAGCTGGGAAGACGGATGGCCGACAGTAGAAGGCTCCGTTGCATCTACAGAATCGGAGAAACCTGAATTCTGACGAGTATGAAGAATTTTATTTTAGTATCCTTGTTGGCCTTGCTTATGATGGGCTGTAAAACATCGAATGGAGGTGCCTTGGAAATAGTGGAACCTACCGTCGAAATGCGGGATAATCCCGAAGGAGTAGCTTCGTTTGCTCCCCGTTTCTCATGGCAGTTGGCAACCGGCAAGCAGGATGTGATGCAGACTGCTTATCAGATTGAAGTGGCAGATTCGGAAAAGAGTTTGCAGACCGGGGCCGGGCTGGTATGGAACAGTGGTCGTGTGGAGTCCGACCAGTCGGTGCTGGTGAAATATGCAGGGGCGCCTTTGGAGTCGGGACAGAAATATTATTGGCGTGTCACGGTATGGACAAATACCGGTGACAAAGCGCAAAGCAATGTCCGGCACTGGTCAATGTCCTTGCTGGACAGTTCGGACTGGAAAGCCGGCTGGATTGGACTGAACGACAGTACAAACTTGGAACTGGACGGTGAACGGACCATCCTTCCGGCACGTTATCTGAGGAAGGAGTTTGATTTGCCGTCACAGCCGAAGCGTGCAGTCCTTTATGTTTCGGGAGTAGGCTCTTCCGTATGCTATATGAATGGCGAGAGGATTGGAAACGATGTATTCGGTCCTTTGCCTACCTGGTACGATGCTTCTGTATCTTATCTGACCTATGATGTCACCCCCTTGTTGAAGTCCGGTACCAATACGATAGGCGTGGCTCTGGGCAACGGCCGCTATCTTTCCATGCGTGCCAATGGGATGGTAGGCTTTGGCTTACCTCGCCTCATGGCGCAGTTGAATATAGAGTACGACAATGGTGAGACGGTGTCGGTAGTCAGCGATGATTCCTGGAAAGCGACGAACCACGGTCCTATAACTGCGAACAACGAATTTGACGGTGAACATTACGATGCCCGCTTGGAATTGGGTAAATGGACGGAAAGCGGCTATAATGATTCCGGATGGCAGTTGGCCGAACGGATGGAGGCTCCCAAAGGAAAACTTGTGGCACAGCTCTCTCCGAGTCTGAAGGTGATGGAGGAGATAAAGCCAATATCCGTTAAATCGGTAGGTGATGGAAGATATATCGTGGATATGGGGCAGAATATGGTAGGAATACAGCAGGTGAAACTGCGTGGCAAGAAGGACAAGCCCATTACTATGCGTTTTGCCGAAGTGCTGAAGGACAATGGTACGGAACTGTATCTTGACAACCTGCGCAGTGCCCTTGTCACGGATATTTATACTCCTGCCGCTGACGGTGAGTTTGTTTGGGAACCGCTGTTTGTTTACCATGGTTTCCGTTTTATGGAAATATCCGGTTTGGACTATGAACCGGCAGCGGATGATTTCATCGGTAAGGTGGTGTATGATGAAATGGCAACGAACGGTACGTTCGAGACTTCCGAGGAGTTGATTAACAGAATTCACAAGAATGCCTATTGGGGAATCCGTGGAAACTATCGCGGTATGCCTACCGACTGCCCCCAGCGTGATGAACGTCTTGGATGGCTGGGCGACCGCACTACCGGTGCCTATGGTGAAAGTTTCATTTTCGGCAATGCCTTGATGTATAAGAAGTGGCTGGTGGATATAGAAGAGTCCATGAATGAAAATGGAAGTATCTCTGTGGTATCTCCCCGTTACTGGACCATCTTCCATGATGACGTAACTTGGCCGGCTGCCTATTTTTACGTAGCCGACATGCTTTACCGCCAGTTTGGCGATGATAGCTCCATCAAAGAGCGCTATTCGTCCATGAAGCGCTGGGTAAACCACATGACGGAGACCAAAATGAAGGACTATATTCTGGTGAAGGATGAATACGGGGATTGGTGCATGCCTCCCGAGTCGCCGGAGCTGATTCATTCGGAGGACCCTGCCCGTAAGACGAACGGTGAAGTGTTGAGTACAACGGTGTTTTACAGTATTCTGCAACTGATGGAGAAGTTCGCGCAAATGAACGGACTTCCGGCAGATGCTGAAGAGTATGCAGCACTTGCCATTAAGGTCAAGGACGCTTATAACAAGAAATTCTTCAATACTGAGACTGCACAGTATGACAACAATACGGTGACGGCAAACCTGCTTTCCCTCAGACTGGGTCTGGTTCCCGATGGATATGAAGATAAAGTATTTGCCAATGTCGTGGAGAAGACGGAAAAAGACTGTAAGGGACATGTCAGTGCCGGTGTGCTTGGCATCCAGCATCTGATGCGCGGACTTACCGAGTACGGCGGACTGGAACTTGCCTATAAGATAGTGACCAATGACACTTATCCCTCATGGGGTTACATGATTAAGAAGGGTGCAACCACCATTTGGGAATTATGGAATGGTGACACGGCAAATCCGGCGATGAATTCAAGAAACCATGTGATGCTTTTGGGAGACCTGCTGATATGGTTCTATGAGGATCTTGCCGGTATAAAAAATGCTCCCGCTTCCGTCGGGTTCAAGCAGATTCTGATGGAACCGGTATTCCCGGAAAAACTGAATTATGTGAATGCTTCGCATGTATCGCCTTATGGCAGGATAGGGAGTTCCTGGAAACGTGACGGCAATAAGCTGGAGTGGAACGTTGAGATTCCCGCCAATACAACCGCTACGATCAAGCTGCCGCTTGACTTCCATGTACAGGTAGATGCCGGTCAGGCGGGGATTCATTCCGTGGAGGAGGCTGACGGTAAGCTGGTAGTCGAATTGGGCTCCGGCAAGTATGTATTCATGTCTGAATGATATTTTCTAACAACAATAAAACAGATGTAACTATGAGACTAAAAAGATTGTTTTTGGGGATAATGCTCTTTACGGGCATTACGGGTGCAGGAGCGGCAAATGCTGCTCCGGAAGACATCTCTGCTTCTATTTCCTTGAAAGTGCCGGGGAATGATGCCAAGCAATATCCGCTGGCCTTGCAGAAGATGCAGGATGGTATGTACAGCTGCCGGGCTTCGGAAACGTTGCCATTGGACATCATCCGCCAGGTGGTGGACAAGGATGGCAAACTGCGCATTACCGTCACACTCAAGGCACTGGAAAATGTGTATTTCAACTACGGGGAACAGATAAAGACCGGTTACAAGCATTCGGACTGCCAGTTCTACATGCCGGGCTTCTGGTATCGCCGCAACCTGCGTTCGCCGAAGGAAGCTCCTTCTTTCCACACATCGGACAGTTGGCTGGTGCGTGAGGACCGTTTGAGCACTCCGCTGACGGCAGCTTTCAATCCGGCAAGTGGTACGTCCATGTCGGTTATCCGTATTGACAAGTTCGATAAGGAAGCTTTGACCACTCATAAGGAGGGAGAGGTAATCTTGTCCGGTGAGACTTCCATCGGATATACCGGTTTCTGCAATGTGGATGGTATGACTGTCTTGGCATACGGTTTCCCCTATAAGGAAGCACCGAAGACATATATCCGCAAATTGACGCTGGCTCCTGCCGTTGAGGCTTTCCAGTTGCTTCGTAAGGGTGACAGCATCTCCATGACTTGGGAGGTGTCCGAAAGGAATGCTGCCGATTTTTCGGAATGCGTACAGCGCACCTGGGAGTATTGTTATGACACTAACCGTCCGAAACCGGTTGACACACCTTACACGGTAGACCGCATGAAGGAGGTGATGAGCAACTTCTTCGTGGAAAGCTATGTTGGCAATACCCCCACTCATTATTATTCCGGTGTAGAGTTGGAGACTGCTACTTGTGCCAATACCGATGTTGCCGAAGTGGGCTTTGTGGGACGTACATTGCTGAACGCTTTCAATGCTTTGGAGTATGGCAAACAGCAGAACCGCCAAGACCTGGTGGACAATGCCAACCATATCTTTGACACTTATCTCCAGAACGGTTTTTCGCCTGCCGGTTTCTTCAACGAAGTGGTACACTACAACCGCGGCTTCAAGGAAACCAGACATAGCATCCGCCGTCAGTCCGAGGGAGTGTATGCCATCTTGAACTATTTGAACTACGAGAAACAGCAGAAGCGTAAACACCCCGAATGGGAGAAACGCATCAAGGGCATGCTGGACAGCTTCCTCAAGTTGCAGAACGAGGACGGCAGCTTCCCGCGCAAGTTCAAGGATGATTTCTCTGTCGTGGATGCCAGCGGCGGTAGCACGCCTTCGGCAACATTGCCTTTGGTGATGGCGTCCAAGTATTTCAAGGACAAACGTTATCTGGCAAGCGCCAAGCGTACGGTAGACTATCTGGAGAAGGAACTGATATCCAAAGCCGATTATTTCTCTTCTACGCTGGATGCCAACTGCGAGGACAAGGAAGCCTCCTTGTATGCTGCTACGGCTGCTTATTATCTGGCTTTGGTTACCAAAGGAGAAGAGCGTGCGCACTATGCCGGTCTGGCGAAGAAAGCCGCTTATTTTGCTTTGTCGTGGTATTATACTTGGGATGTTCCTTTTGCCGAAGGTCAGATGCTGGGAGATATCGGCTTGAAAACCCGTGGTTGGGGAAATGTGTCGGTAGAGAATAACCATATCGATGTATTTATCTTCGAATTTGCCGATGTGCTGCATTGGCTCTCCAAGGAGTACAACGAGCCGCGCTTCTCTGACTTTGCCGAGGTGATTTCCACTTCCATGCGCCAGTTACTGCCATATGAAGGACACATGTGCGGCATTGCCAAAGTAGGCTATTACCCGGAAGTGGTGCAGCATACCAATTGGGATTACGGACGTAACGGAAAGGGATATTACAACAATATCTTCGCTCCGGGCTGGACGGTCGCTTCTTTGTGGGAGCTGTTCACTCCGGGACGTGCGGAGCAGTTCTTGTTGAAAAAATGATAGTCTAAACAGTAACCAATATTGTATTTATGAATAAGATGATGACTTTGTTGGCAAGCGTGATGCTATTGGCATCGGCTTGCACGGGCAAGCAGGCGAGTGAAAAGACTGCTTCTGGACTGGAACCTGCCAACTTCCGTACGGAAGTGGATGGCAAGCAGACAGACTTGTTTGTTTTGAAGAATAAGAATGGTATGGAAGTTTGTATTACGAATTTCGGCGGACGTATTGTATCAGTGATGGTGCCAGACAAGGATGGCGTTATGCGTGATGTGGTGCTGGGCTTCGATTCCATTCAGGACTACATCAAGTTCCCTTCGGATTTCGGCGCTACCATCGGACGTTATGCCAACCGTATCAACCAGGGTAAGATTACAGTGGATGGGGTAGAGTATCAGCTGCCGCGCAACAATTACGGTCATTGCCTGCATGGAGGTCCCAAGGGATACCAATATCAAGTGTTCGATGCCCGCCAGTTGAGCAGTCAGGTTCTGGAGTTGACTTATCTGTCGAAAGACGGAGAGGAGGGCTTCCCGGGTAACCTGACCTGCAAGGTCACTTTCTCGCTGACAGATGACGATGCCATCGACATTCGTTACAGTGCCGAAACGGACCGTACCACTGTTGTCAATATGACGAACCATTCTTACTTTAACCTGGACGGTGACCCCTCCAAGTCCAATTCGGATTATCTGCTCACTATTGATGCAGATGCTTATACCCCCGTGGACAGTACCTTCATGACTACCGGTGAGATTGTTTCCGTAGAAGGTACGGATATGGATTTCCGCACTCCTACTGCTGTTGGCGCCCGTATCGACAATGACTTTGAGCAGTTGAAGAACGGCAAGGGCTATGACCACAACTGGGTACTCAATACGAAGGGCGATGTCACCCGCCCGTGTGCCACCCTCGAATCTCCCTCAACGGGTATTGTGCTTGATGTCTATACCAACGAACCGGGCATTCAGATTTATGCCGGTAACTTCCTGGATGGCACACTGACCGGAAAGAAAGGTATTGTGTACGGTCATCGTGCTTCTGTCTGTCTGGAGACTCAAAAGTATCCCGATACGCCCAACAAGCCGGAATGGCCTTCTGCATTGCTGAAGCCGGGAGAGAAGTATGACAGCCATTGCATTTATCGCTTCTCGGTGAAGAAATAAATATAAGGCAGGCATAGCCTGCCTTTATGGGATGGATATAAATATGACAAGAAGCCTGAAGTATTGAGGCGTACGTTTGTTTGTCCCTATATCTTTGGTGACGGAGAGGAACATTCCATCATTTCCCATTGGAAGTATAATGATGGTTATGGCAGTGTTGAACTTATTAGAGTAACTATAGATGGTGTGGATGCCCGCATCGAATCAGGAACAGACAAATATCACCCGTTAGTTGTCGTTGTGTTGGCAAAGTAACTTGTTTTCCTTAAATACTCTGTCTTGGTAAAATCAGCACTTTATCAAGACAGAGTTTTTATTCTTTGGAATTACCGCATCGCCAGCGCCTTATTCTCCGCCTCCTCCATAATCTCCCGTTCTCCCGGCCCTTTGTCATTGATTCCGCAAAGGTGGAGGATGCCGTGGATGATGACCCGGTACAGTTCACGTTCGTAGTTGTTATCGGCGAACTGTTCCGCATTGGTGCGTACGGTATCGAGGCTGATGAAGAGGTCACCGCTAAGGCGGTTGCCTTCACAGTAGTCGAAAGTGATGATATCTGTGTAATAATCGTGTTGCAGATATTGGCGGTTCACTTCGAGTATCTTCTCGTCCGAGCAGAAGATATAGGCTATTTCACCGACTCTTTTTCCGTAAGTGGCGGCTACGGATTTTATCCATTCCGTTGTTTCACGCTTCTTGATGGAGGGCATTTCAACGCCGTCTGTCTGATAACTAATCATTTTATTTACAATTTTACGATTTACGATTGAAATTACATTCCTGTGATTAAGACAGTTTCTTTAGAAGAAGAACATATAACTGATAATAATCGCTGCAATGATGCCGGAGAAATCGGCAATCAGCCCACACGTCACGGCATTCCTCGTTTTGGTGATACCTACGCTGCCGAAATACACAGCAAGAATATAGAATGTGGTGTCCGAAGCGCCACGTGCCACGCAACTCATGCGTCCTACAAATGAATCGGCGCCATACTGTTTCATGGTGTCAATCATCAGTCCGTTGGCACCGCTGCCGCTCAGTGACTTCATCAGGGCAGTGGGTAGGGCACCTACAAAGCTGGTATCTACACTGAATAGTCCTACTACATAACCGATACCGTTCACCAGTATATCCATGGCGCCGGAAGTGCGGAAAACGGCGATTCCAACGAGAAAAGCAACCAGATAAGGGATGATGCGTATGGCAGTGGTGAAGCCTTCTTTGGCTCCTTCTATAAAGGCATCGTATACATTGATTTTCTTCCATAGCCCCCAGAGGATGAACAGCAGGATGATGGAGAACAGCAGTATGTTGGCAATTAAAGTGGAATATACACCCATTTCATCACGGCTAATCTGTGTGAACAGATAAATGAGTGCGGCAAAGAAAAGACTGATGCAGCCAATCAGGATAAGTATGGGCTTGTTCAGCAGGTTGATGCGTTGTGCAATGCTGACGGCAATGACACCGACAATGGTCGAGATGGCAGTCGTTATCAGTGTGGGGATAAAGATGTCCGTGGGTTGGGCGGCACCCATCTGCGAGCGATACATCATGATGCTGACGGGGATAAGTATCAGTCCCGAGGTGTTGAGGACAAGGAACATGACCATCGGATTGGTGGCAGTGTCCTTTTTCGGGTTTAGTTCCTGAAGTTCCTTCATGGCTTTCAGCCCCATTGGAGTAGCGGCATTGTCCAGCCCCAGCATGTTGGCAGAGAGATTCATGAAAATGGAGCCCATGGCAGGATGTCCTTTCGGTATTTCGGGAAAGAGACGGCAGAATACCGGACTCAGCCAACGGGAGAGGGCATTGATCATGCCGCTGTTTTCGCCTATTTTCATCACGCCGAGCCAGAGGGCGAGTATTCCTGTCAGTCCCAGGGATATTTCAAAAGCTGTCTTGGAAGAGGAGAAGGTGGAGTTGACGAGTTCTGTGAATATCTCCACATCACCCATAAAGATGAGTTTGCAGAGGGCCACGATGAATGCGATGACGAAGAATGCTACCCAGATGTAATTTAAAACCATGTATCGTTACTTTGTCCTAATGGATTAATATTTGTTTTCGTTGGCAAGATTCCAGGCGTTGAGGAAAGCTGCTTTGGTTATTTCTATCATTTTTTCCCAGTTCAGCCAGTCGGTGTGGTCCGAAGGCTGGTGGTAGTCGGGATGTCCGTCTGTGTGGTACCAGATGATGGGGATGTTGCGCAGGGCAAAAGAAGCATTGTCACTTCCTCCCGTGGGGCGGTCCCAGGCGCGGTAGTCCGGTTGCAATTGCAGGTTATAGCGTGCAATGTCCTGCTTCAGCCAGTCGCCGAATACGGGGTGGGCGGCGGTATAGAAGTACACCACGTGCTGAGGCTGTTCGGGTTTGTTGTTGCGTCCTATCATGTCGAAATTGAGATAACCTTTCACCTGGCTGATGAAAGGACAGCTTTGTACAAAGTATTTGGAGCCGAGCAATCCCTTTTCTTCTCCGTCCCAAAAGGCAAAGATGACCGTGCGCAGAGGCCTCTGCCCGGTGGCAAGAAATGCACGGGCTATCTGCAGGACGGCAGAGACACCGGAGGCATTGTCGTCCGCACCGTTGTATATCCGGTCGTTTGCCAGCGTCTCGTCCGTACCCAGGTGGTCGAAGTGGGCACCTACGATGACATATTCATCCAGTCGTTCTCCCGGGATGGTTCCCAATACATTGCTCATCTGCAGGATGCGGTGGGTGCCTTGTTCGAGGATGGCGATGGAGTCGGGATGCACTTGCCACTGTCCCCGTTGCTGGCGCTCCTTGTTGTATGCCTCGAAGGGTTGATAATAATTGTCCTTTTCCAGCGGGGCAATGCCGGCTTCTTTCAGGCAGGATGCCAGATAGCGGGCAGCCAGTCGTGAACCGTGCATGCCTGCTTCGCGTCCTTGCAGCTCATCGTCGGCCAGAAAGCCGACAATAGCCTCGGCCGAAGTGCGGCTGATGCTTTGCAACCCCTTTTCTTGTGGAGATTGTGCATGTAAGGATAGTGCGAAAGAAAGGCAGCAGATTGCTCCCAAAACAGCTTTATACATGTCGTACGGTTTTAAGGATTGGACATACCGGTTGCAAAATTAAAGATAACTTTCCATAGTTTCTATATAAATGTTATATTTTTGTCCATTGGTGGATGAATTCAAATCCGTGTAAATCAAATGAGAGAAGGATGAAAAAGAAGAATGAAGCAGTGGAAACCGTCTTGTGCGAACGTGTGCTTTCGGCAGAAGAAGTGGCGTGCATCTCGGTACAGATTCAGCAGGAATTGGAGGCGTATATCGACCCGGTGAAAAGGGAGTATCTTCCCCGTTTCTTCAAGACCGGAAAGGGGCAGTATGGCGAGGGGGATAAGTTTCTGGGAGTGGTGGTACCCAACACCCGGCAGGTGGCAAAGCAGCACAAGCACGAACCTTTTGGGGTAATGGCAACCTTGCTTCAGAGTGAATGGCACGAGTGTCGCCTTTGTGCCTTGCTGATGTTGGTGGAGCGATTCAAAAAGAGCGATGAAAAGGGGAAAAAGGAGATTTATGACTTTTACCTTTCGCAAACGGGCCGTATCAATAATTGGGATTTGGTCGATTTGTCTGCCCCCGGCATTGTGGGCGAATATTTGAAAGACAAACTTCGTAAAGACCTCTACCGGCTGGCGGATAGTCCGCTGCTTTGGGACCAGCGCATTGCTGTGGTATCTACCTATACTCTTATCAAAAATGGTGATTTCATCGATATATTAGCCCTTTCGGAACGGCTGCTCCATCATAAGCATGACTTGATGCAAAAGGCGGTAGGATGGATGCTCCGGGAGATGGGTAAGCGGGACAAGGACTTGCTGGTGCAATTCTTGGAGAAGCATTGCAGGACGATGCCCCGTACCATGTTGCGCTATGCGATAGAGAAGTTTTCGGACGAGGAGCGGAAGGAGTTCATGAAGCGTTGATGGACGAGAGGCAGTGTTTTATCATTCCTTCTATCGCTTATCTCAAAATAAATTAGTTATTTTGCAGAAAACAAAGGAATCTGGAATGGAACAAGAAGATTTTGATATACGCAACCAGCAGCCCGTCACCAGCCGAGAACGTGATTTCGAGAACGCTCTCCGTCCGTTGAATTTTGAGGATTTCAGCGGGCAGGACAAGGTGGTGGACAATCTGCGCATATTTGTGAAAGCTGCCCGCCTGCGTGGCGAGGCGCTGGACCATGTGTTGCTTCACGGCCCTCCCGGATTGGGAAAAACAACACTCAGCAATATCATAGCCAACGAACTGGGCGTAGGTTTCAAGATAACTTCCGGTCCGGTACTCGACAAGCCGGGGGATTTGGCGGGAGTGCTTACCAGCCTGGAGCCCAATGATGTACTTTTCATCGACGAAATACACCGGTTGAGCCCCGTAGTGGAGGAATATCTGTACTCAGCCATGGAGGACTACCGCATAGACATCATGATAGACAAAGGCCCTTCTGCCCGAAGCATACAGATTGATTTGAATCCTTTCACGCTGGTGGGAGCTACCACGCGTAGCGGTCTGTTGACAGCTCCGTTGCGTGCCCGTTTCGGTATCAACCTGCATCTGGAATATTACGATGATGATGTGTTGAGCGGCATTATACGTCGTTCGTCCGGCATTCTCGATGTACCCTGCTCCGTAAGGGCTGCCGCCGAGATTGCGAGCCGCAGCCGTGGCACACCGCGTATTGCCAATGCATTGCTACGGCGTGTACGCGATTTTGCCCAAGTGAAAGGTTCGGGGAGTATCGATACGGAAATCGCACAGTTTGCCCTTGAGGCTCTGAATATCGACAAGTATGGTCTGGACGAGATAGACAATAAGATACTCTGTACCATCATCGACAAGTTCAAAGGCGGTCCGGTGGGATTGACTACCATCGCCACTGCTTTGGGCGAAGATGCAGGTACGATAGAGGAAGTCTATGAACCGTTCCTGATAAAAGAAGGTTTCCTGAAACGCACTCCCCGTGGGCGTGAAGTGACGGAGCTTGCCTACAAGCATCTGGGGCGAAGCCTCTATAGTAGCCAGCGTACCTTGTTTGGCGACGAGTGATTCATTTTAAGAAAACGAATACAGAGATGCGGAGACATAAAGTCTCTCTTTCCTCTTATCCTAAAAAACTCTGTGCCTCCGTGCCTTTGTGTTCATAACAACCATTAAAGAAGTGGCCGGATTAAAATCATTGGCAAAAGAAACTGCCATTTATGGGTTGAGCAGCATTGTGGGGCGTTTCCTCAATTACCTGCTGGTGCCCGTATATACCATGGCGATGTCCGCACAGAGCGGAGGCTATGGCGTAGTGACGAATGTATATGCGTGGGTGGCGCTCATGCTGGTGTTGTTGACGTGCGGCATGGAGACCGGTTTCTTCCGCTTTGCCAATAAAGGAGAGGATGACCCGATGCGGGTGTACTCCACGACATTGCTCAGTGTGAGTGTGGGGGCGCTTACCTTTCTTGCATTGGGATTGCTGTTCCTCAACCCCATTGCCGGATGGCTGGAGTATGGTGACCATCCCTGGTACGTGGGCATGATGATGATTGTGGTGGCGATGGATGCTATTCAAAGCATTCCTTTCGCTTATTTGCGCTACAAGAAGCGTCCCATTAAGTTTGCGGCACTCAAACTGCTGTTCATCTTCCTGAACATTGCACTGAATCTGCTCTATTATGTAGGGATGAAAGGGGATGACGTGGGCTATGCCTTCCTTTTCAATCTGATATGTACCTCTACCATCATGCTTTGCATGATTCCGGAGTTGCGTGGGTTTGCCTACGTGCTGGACAGAAAACTGCTGAAGCGGATGCTTGCTTATTGTCTGCCGTTGCTGGTACTCGGCTTGGCAGGTATCCTGAATCAGGTGGCGGATAAGATTATTTTTCCTTTTGTCTATCCGGATGAGGCGGAAGCTTCCGTACAGTTGGGCATTTATGGGGCTGCCAGCAAGATTGCCATGGTGATGGCGATGCTTACACAAGCCTTCCGCTATGCATACGAGCCTTTTGTCTTCGGGAAGAGCCGGGACAAGGACAACAAGCAGATGTATGCGCAAGCCATGAAGTTCTTCATCATCTTCACACTGCTGGCATTCCTCGCTGTCATGTTCTATCTGGACATCCTGCGCCATATTATCGGTCGCGACTACTGGCCGGGGTTGCGGGTAGTGCCCATCGTGATGGCTGCCGAAATCTTTATGGGTATCTACTTCAATCTTTCCTTCTGGTACAAGCTGATTGACGAGACGCGTTGGGGCGCTTATTTCTCCCTGATAGGTTGCACGGTACTGGTAGTGATGAACATACTTCTGATTCCCCGATACAGCTATATGGCTTGTGCCTGGGCAGGCTTCTGCGGTTACGGCATCGCCATGCTGCTGTCTTACTTCGTGGGGCAGAAGAAGTATCCCATTCAGTATGACCTGAAAGCCATTGGCGGCTATGTATTACTTGCGGCAGTTCTCTACCTGGCAGCAGAGTATGTCCCGATAGATAATATCTACCTGCGTATGGCATACCGAACTATATTGTTGCTGGTCTTTGTGGTCTACATCGTGTGGCGTGATATGCCTCTCGGCAGTATCCCCGTCATCAACAAACTGATAAGGAAACAGTAAATTCAATCGTAAATCGTCAAATCGTAAATATTATGGATTCTGATAAAAGAAACTCCTTTGCCGTCAAGACCTTTCTGAAAGAGTATCTTGATTTGCGTAAAGACAAGGACAATGAACTGGAAACTGTAGACTCCATCCGTAAGGGAGTGGAATTCAAGGGAGCCAATCTTTGGATTCTGATATTCGCCATATTCATGGCTTCGTTGGGGCTGAATGTGAACTCCACCGCTGTGATTATCGGTGCCATGCTCATCTCACCGCTGATGGGACCTATTATGGGTGTGGGGCTTTCCGTGGGACTGAATGACTTTGAACTGATGAAACGTTCATTGAAGAGCTTCCTGATAACCACTTTGTTCAGTGTGACTACGGCTACCATATTTTTTCTGGTCAGCCCCGTTGCCGAAGGGCAGTCGGAATTGCTGGCACGTACATCGCCCACTATTTATGATGTATTCATCGCCTTGATGGGCGGCTTGGCAGGTGTGACTGCGCTTTCTACCAAAGAGAAAGGAAATGTGATTCCCGGCGTTGCCATTGCCACGGCGCTGATGCCACCTCTCTGTACGGCAGGTTACGGGCTGGCAACGGGCAATCTGATTTACTTCCTCGGCGCATTCTACCTTTATTTTATCAATTCCGTGTTTATCAGTCTCGCCACTTTTGTAGGGGTGCGTGTGATGCACTTCCAGCGTAAGGAGTTTGTAGACAAGAATAGGGAGAAGAAAGTGCGCAAATACATCATCCTGATTGCAGTGCTGACCATGTGCCCTGCTGTGTATCTGACGGTAGGAATCATTCAGGATACCTTCTTTGAAAGTGCCGCCAACCGCTTTGTCAACGAGCAACTCTCCTTTGAGAATACGCAGGTATTGGACAAGAAGATTCACCATGACGGCAAGGGTCATGAAATACGTGTAGTGTTGATAGGGCAGGAGGTGCCCGAAGCTTCCATTGCCATTGCCCGCAGTAAGATGAAGGACTATAAGCTCGATAACACCAAGCTGATTGTGCTTCAGGGCATGAACAACGAAGCGGTGGATATTTCTTCCATCCGTGCCATGGTGATGGAAGATTTCTACAAGAACAGCGAGCAGCGCTTGGTGGAGCAGAAACAGCAGATTGAAACTCTTGAACAGAATCTGGAAAGATATAAAACCTTCGATGAATTGGGCAAAAAGATTATTCCCGAGTTGAAGGTGCTCTATCCATCGGTGAAGACAGTCTCAATATCTCATGCGATTGAACTGACGGTAGATTCGGTACGGGTGGATACAGTGACCCTTGCCGTATTGAAGTTCGGCAAACACCCGGCTGCTCACGAGAAGGAAAAGATTGCCGAATGGCTCAAGGCACGTACGGGAGCCAAGCAATTGAGGCTGATTACGGAATGACAACATCCCCCGAGGGGGTAGAAATATACTTATTTGGCATGAAATTAAGATTTATACTGATAGCCGTCTGCTTCCTCCTCTCTCTGCCGGGACAAGCGGATGAAGGGATGTGGATGCTGGGAAACCTGAACAAGCAGACACGCCGGACCATGAAAGAGCTGGGTTTGCAGATGCCTGTTAATAAGCTATACAATACGAAACGCCCGTCGCTGAAGGATGCGGTAGTCAGCTTCGGAGGCTTTTGTTCCGGGGTGGTGGTGTCCGGGGACGGGCTGGTGTTTACCAATCATCATTGCGGTTTCAGCAGCATACAGCAGCATTCGTCTGTGGAGCACGACTATCTGAAGGATGGTTTTGTGGCACATAATCTTAGTGAGGAGCTTCCTAATCCGGAACTTTATGTACGTTTCCTTTTACGTCAGGAAGACGTGACCCGCCGCGTGCTTGGGGCGGTAAAGCCGGATATGGATGAGGCGGGGCGTACGAGTGCGGTCGATTCGGTGATGCTGGTTATCGGCGAAGAAGTTTCCCGCAAGGACTCCACGTTGGTAGGCATTGTGGATGCTTACTATGGAGGCAACGAGTTCTGGCTTTCCGTTTATCGCGATTACAATGACGTGCGTCTGGTGTTTGCACCGCCTTCCTCGGTAGGCAAGTTCGGCTGGGACACTGACAACTGGGAATGGCCGCGCCATACCGGTGATTTCTCCGTATTCCGTATCTATGCCGATAAGCATAACCGCCCTGCCGATTATTCTCCCGACAATGTTCCCTACCGTCCCGAATATGTAGCCCCGATTTCCCTTGACGGCTACCGTGAAGGTTCCTTCTGTATGACGCTGGGCTATCCGGGCAGCACGGAACGCTACCTCTCCTCTTTCGGCATCGAAGAGATGATGACTACCACCAACCAGGCGCAGATAGATGTCCGTGGTGTGAAGCAGGCCATCTGGAAGCGTGAAATGGATAGCCGCGACAGCATCCGTATCAAGTATGCTTCCAAATATGACGAAAGCTCCAATTACTGGAAGAACAGCATAGGGGTGAACCGTACCATTAAAAAGTTGCATGTGCTGGATAAGAAGCGTGCCTTGGAAACCGAACTCCGCCGATGGATACAGCAGACCCCAAAGGAACGGGAACACTTGCTGCACCTTTTCACTGATTTGGAGTTGAACTACAAGAGCCGCCGCGAAGCTTATCGCGCCAGGGCTTACTTTGCCGAGTCTTTCCTGAACGGCCCGGAGCTGATACAGCTTGCTTTGTCCATCCTTAATTTCGACTTTGAGGGCGAAGAGAAAACGGTGGTTGCCAATCTGAAAGCCATCGTTGAGAAGTATGCCAATCTGGACTTGGGCATTGACAAGGAAGTGTTCGCGGCACTGCTGAAAGAATACCGTTCCCAAGTGGATTCGACCTACCTTCCCGAGCTCTACCAGACAATTGCAACAGAATACGGAGGCAACGAGCGTGCCTATGTAAACAGCCTTTATGCCCGTTCGGAGCTGACCACGCCCCGTGGATTGAAGCGCTTCTTGGAGCAGGACACCACCTATCAGATATATAACGACTCTGCCATCAGTCTGGGTATCGATCTGATTACAAAACTATTCGAGATGAACATGGAGGTCCAGCAGGCCTCCGGTGAAATCGAGCGGAATGAGCGCTTGTTCAATGCTGCCGTGCGGCGGATGTACGCATCCCGTAACTTCTATCCCGATGCCAACTCCACCATGCGCTTGAGTTTTGGCACTGTGTGCGGCTATGCCCCGTCCGACGGAGTGAAATATGATTATTATACCACCACGATGGGCATTCTGGAGAAAGTCAGAGCCCATGCAGGCGATGTGGATTTTGAAGTGCAGCCCGAATTGGTATCCCTCCTTTCCTCCGGTGACTTTGGCAGATATGCCGATGAAAAGGGTGAAATGAGCGTTTGCTTCATTTCCAACAACGACATTACGGGAGGCAATTCCGGCAGTGCCATGTTCAATGCCAGAGGAGAGCTTCTGGGACTTGCCTTCGATGGTAACTGGGAAGCTATGAGCAGCGACATCCTTTATGAACCGAAGATGCAGCGCACCATCGGGGTGGATGTGCGTTATATGTTGTTCATGATTGAGAAATATGGAAAGGCAGGTAATCTGATTCAAGAGCTGAAGATTGCCAATCCTTAACGTGTGCTTCCCTGCCTATGCTTCTTTATGGGTGATATTTCCTAAATAACTCCGCGGATACGGTCGTCGAATGCTGAAAGCGCCGCTTTAGCCCCTTCGCCCATAGCGATGACTATCTGCTTATAAGGAACATTTGACACATCTCCTGCGGCATATACTCCCCGAAGTGTCGTACGGCAGAAAGTATCGATTTTGATTTCCCCTGCCGGAGTCGTTTCCAAGCTGTCGCGGAATGGGGCACTGTTGGCTGCCAGACCGATTTGTACGAAGATACCATCCAAGGGATAGTCGCGTTCCTCGCCGGTAAGACGGTCTTTGATGCGGATGGAAGTTACATTTTCCCCGTTTCCATCGACTTTTGTGGTCTGCGACGAGGTGAAGATTTCCACATTTGGCAGATTTCGGGCTTTCTCCTGCAACACTTGGTCGGCTTTCAGCGTATCGGCAAACTCGAATATGGTTACTTTCTTGCAGATGCCTGCCAAGTCGATGGCAGCCTCGATACCTGAGTTGCCTCCACCGATGACGGCTACGTGCTTGCCTTGATAGAATGGTCCGTCGCAATGCGGACAGAAAGCTACGCCGCGTCCGATGTACTCTGCTTCGCCTTCCACATTCAGTTTGCGCCAGCTGGCACCCGTTGAAATGATCACTGCCGGTGCGGTGAACACTTCGCCGCCTATAACGGAGATACTCTTCTCCCGGCCTTGCAATTCCACCTTCTCTATCTTCCGCTCCTCGAAAATCTCTATCGGGTAGTGCTCTATATGGGTACGGAGTGCATTGGCAAGCTCTGTTCCGGTAGTTTGTGGAACAGAAATAAGGTTTTCGATGTCCACAGTCTCTTTCACCTGCCCACCGATACGCTCGGCAACGATGGCAACCCGCAGTCCTTTACGGGCTGAGTAGATGGCAGCGGAAGCTCCGGCAGGACCGCCTCCGAGCACCAATACGTCGAATTCTCTTTGTATGGGTGTTTCGTCCGTTTGCGGAGCGCTACCGAAGGTCTGTTCCAGCTTTTGCAGCAATTCGCCGAGCGAAGCCCGACCCACGTGCAACAGTTTGCCGTTGGCGTAGACAGACGGCACGCCTTGAATCTTCAGTGCATCCACTTCCTCCTGATAGAGGGCGCCGTCCACCATCTCATGAGTGATTTGCGGATTCAGGAGTGTGATGATGTTCAGGGCTTGTACCACGTCCGGGCAGTTGGTGCAGGTCAGTGATACATACGTTTGCAGGCGGACGGGGCCTTGCAGGGCCTTGATGCGGTGGCTGATGGCTTCGTCCGGTAGATTTTTCCCCTTTCCATCGGCATTCAGTACGGCAAGCAGGAGAGAGGTGAACTCGTGTCCACTGGGTATGCCCCGAAACTTTATGCCGGTCTCCACACCTTCTTTCAGTAACGTGAATTCCAGTCCTGGGTTGTCGGTCTCGGTCAATAGGCAGGACAGCTTCTCGGAACAACTTGCCACATTATTCAAGAACCCGATGAACTCTTGGGCTTGCTCGTGTTCCGGATTATAGGTGATATGGAAGATATAGCGGGCTTCCAAATGCTGGAATACGCTCCGCACTTGATCTAAAATACTTGTTTCTAACATGATTAATATGGGCTGTTAAGGTTGGACGAGAGGGTACCGTCGGTTTCTCGTATTGGAACTAACGGTGCCAAAGTGGGAAACACATTTGGCACCGTTTAGGAATTAAATCTTTCCTACGAGGTCAATGCTCGGTTTCAAGGTTGCGGCTCCCTTTTTCCACTTGGCCGGGCAGACTTCACCGTCATGTGTGGCTACGAACTGCGCAGCTTCCACCTTGCGCAGCAACTCGTCTGCATTGCGTCCGATGTTGTTGTCTTGTATTTCGGCAATCTTGATTTTACCTTCGGGATTCACGAGGAATGTACCGCGATAGGCCATACCTTCTTCTTCAATCATCACACCGAACGCGCGGCTCAGTACGCCGGTCGGGTCGGCCAGCATCGGATACTTGATTTTGCGGATGCTTTCGGAAGCATCGTGCCATGCTTTGTGCACGAAGTGCGAGTCTGTACTTACAGAATATACTTCTACGCCCATTGCCTGGAATTGGTCATATTTCTCGGCGATGTCCACCAGTTCGGTAGGGCATACGAAGGTAAAGTCTGCCGGATAGAAGAAGAAAATGGCCCATTTGCCTTTTACGTCTTCGTGGGATACTGTTTTGAAATTTCCGTTTTGGAAAGCCTGAACTTTGAATTCAGGAAGTTGGGAATTGATAATCGGTTCCATAATTTTTCTTTTTTTTATAGGTTTAGTTCTTTGTTTTTCTCGTTGCAAAAATATAGCATTTTTTCCCGATAGAACAAGAAATCTGATTGAAAGGTTTTATGGACCGATAGATAAAATCTATACAATGGCTTGGGTTGCCTTCAGAGAGAGCATTTCCTTAGGTATAGAGGACTTAATCTCTTTAGTCAGTGCTTCCAGCAGAGTATGGCGGATAAAGTTCTTGTTAGTGAGCATCACGATTTGCCGGGTAGGGCAGGGAATGGCGAAGGGGCGTACCAGTTCTTTCTGGATATCCCCCAGTTGCAGAACGGCCAGTTCGGGGATGAAAGTCACACCTTTACCGCTTTCTACCATGCGCATGAAAGTCTCCATGCTGCCCAAGTGATAGGCAAGCTGGCTGGCGCGTGCCGACTTCATCTGGCAGAAACGCACCAGCTGATCGCGGAAGCAATGACCCTCGTCGAGCAACCAAAGCTGTTCGCCGTTCAGGTCCGAAGTACGGATTACCTCGCTGTTGAAGAGGATGTCTTTGCGCGACACGTAGACAAAGAATTGTTCATAGAACAGCGGTGTCTGCTGCAGCTCTTCCATACCTGCCAGACTCGCTACGATACCTGCGTCTATTTCTCCCGTCTGCAGGGCTTTCTTGATGTCGTTTGTTTTCATTTCGATTACCCGGATGTCGAGGTCGGGGTATTTCTTCATCAGTTGAGGAAAGAAGCGAGGCAGGAGGTAAGGAGCCACGGTAGGAAGTATGCCCAACTTGAAGGTGCCGGTCAGTGAATGTTTTTCTTCTTCTATAATATTCTTTATACGGTTGGCTTGAACCAATATCTTCTGTGCTTGTTCTATGATGAGGATACCGACGGGAGTGGGGCATATCGGTTGCTGGCTGCGGTCAAAAATCCGGGTATCCAGTTCCTCTTCCAGTTTCTGAATCATGGCACTGAGGGTGGGCTGTGTCACGCGGCAATATTCGGCTGCTTTGGCAAAGTGGCGGAACTGGTTGACGGCAAGGATGTATTCCAATTGTTGTAAAGTCATGATGAACAGGGCATTTGAAGGTTATGTATAGAATTTGTCTATGCAAAGATAGAAATTATCTGTTTGACAAGTTTTGATTTACCCCTTATCTTTGTAATACCCCAAAGAAAAATAGTATAAATATTTAAAACAATAGAATTATGAAAACTTTAGATTACTTGTATTTGAATGAAAAGAAAGTGGCTGGTGTGGCATCGGCATTGCACCAATTGTTGGCCGATTTCCAGGTACATTACACCAATCTGCGCGGTATGCACTGGAACATCAAGGGACACAGTTTCTTTGTGCTGCACGAGAAGTTCGAGAGTATGTATGACGATACCGCCGAGAAGATTGACGAAATTGCAGAGCGCATCCTGATGCTGGGTGGCGTGCCCGAAAATAAGTTCAGTGAATACCTGAAGGTTGCCAACGTGAAGGAAGTGTCAGACATCTCTTGTGGCAGTGAAGCTGTAGATCATATCCTCGGGACATATGGCTACCTGATTGGCGAAGAAAGAAAAGTGATTGAATTGGCAAATGAAGCTGGCGATGACGTGACAGCAGATTTGATGACTAGCTACTTGAAAGAGCAGGAGAAGATGGTCTGGATGCTTGTTGCATTCAGCACGAAAAGTAGCACGAAATAAAAAGTCGTAAAAAGATAATAGAGTGATAAAACCGGTAGTGGATGCTGCCGGTTTTATTTGTAGAGTATAATTAATTTCTATCGTTCTGTACCTTAGATTCAAAGATTCTGCGAACCATAATAAGACCCTTATCAGAGTGGCACGTTTGCAGGAGCATGTCGTCAACTGCCGCAAAGATAACCTTCGCAAGATCATCCATGCACTCACGTACGATAGCCAAGTGCGCACTGTCTGCATGGAGGACGTGAATGTGAAAGCAACGTAGCCATGGCCTTGCACAAGCGGTCGGGGGGGACATCTTTCGGGATGTTCCTCGTGATGCTTGAATATAGATGCAAGTGGTATGGTGCAAACCTTGTCAGGATAGACCGTTTTGCCCTAAGTTCGAGAACTTACAGTAATTTGAATGAAATTTGGTATATCCGTTTGTTTTTCGTATATTTGCAAAAATAGCAGGCTCCAATCTACTGTTTTTTAGCACATAAATTCTTTTTTGCGCATCGGATAAATTTCATCCCTTCTTAAAAATCACACAGGTCCTGCTTATAGAAATCATTTTATAAACCATTGTGGGGTATCGGACAAATATCCCTGTCAAAACGTAACTTTATGCGATATAAAGAAAGTTTGCTATTGCCATTCTTTGGGGCAATAATAGCCGTTTCACCTTTGGCGGCACAGGAAAAAACGATATTAAAGATAGGAGGCACACTCCGTTTCAACTGCAATTACTCGGATTGGAAATCCGAAAACCGGAAACATGGTGAAGAGTTCGATTTCGACGTGTTCCGCTTGAATGTGAACGCTTCTTACAAGAAATTCGATTTAGCCGCAGATTACCGCTTCTATCCCGCCTCTTTGGGAGACGGGATGCTCAGGGAGGGCTGGATAGGTTATAGCTTCAACAAATCACACTAGCTACAGATGGGGTTGACAACAGTACCTTTCGGCATCCTGCCTTATACAGGCAACAATTATTTTTTCAATCTGAACTATTATGCCGGTCTCGAGGACGATGCGGACATGGGGATAAAATACTTTTTTCGCAAGAACCGGTGGGAGTTGTCTCTCGCCTATTTCCAGAATGCTGACCTTTCCGGAACTGGTGGAGACACAGAACTGCCCGCTAGCCGTTATGCCTATGACATCGCTGGACGTGATAAGGAGGCGCATCAGGGCAATGTCCGGGTGGTATATCATTTCGGAAACTTGTGAAGACAGCGACTCGGAGGTTCGGTACTGGTGGGTGGGCTATATAATATGGACACACGGAAGACGGGGTTCCGTTCCGATTTCGCCCTACACTACGTCGTCGACTATCAATGGTGGAACCTTAAAATACACAAGTTGTTTTTGGACAGTATCTGCTTGTACAATGATTTTAGCTTGCTGAACAAACGCATTGCTGGGTTCAATGACAGCTTGGAGAACGTGACGGGATGTTCGCTGACGATGGGAAAGGTGTTCTCCTACATTGACTATGCTGTGGGAAGGAATCACGCATGGCTGGGGGATGTATAGGATGAAGCTTTTGTCCGGGGGGACGGAAGACAATTGGAGTGTCAAATTCAATATAAATATAGGATATTATTTTTAAAGAATTATGGATAAGAACAAAGTTGAGATTAGGAATTTGTATTTGATTTTCGGTTCTGAAAAAAACAAGGCTTTCAGAATGCTGAAAAAAGGAAAGAGTAAAAATGAGATATTGAAGGAGACTGGATGTACGATTGCCGTGAACAATGCCAGCCTCTCTGTCCGGGAGGGTGAGATATTTGTGATCATGGGACTTTCGGGAAGCGGAAAGTCAAGTCTGCTCAGATGTATCAACCGGTTGAATAGGCCTACCTCCGGCGAGATTCTGATCAACGGTGAGGACATCGCTGGAATACCGATGGAGCGGTTGCGTTCCCTGCGCCGGAAGGAATTGGCGATGGTATTCCAGCATTTCGGACTGCTGCCCCATTATACTGTATTGCAAAATATCGCTTTCGGACTTGAGTTGCAAGGGGTGGAGAAGAGGGAACGTGAATTAAAGGCAGCAGAAAGCATGCGTTTGGTCGGGCTAGACGGATATGCCGACCTGATGGTCAGTGAGCTGTCTGGAGGCATGCAGCAACGAGTGGGACTGGCACGTGCTCTGGCCAACGATCCGGAAGTCCTGCTGATGGACGAGGCCTTCTCAGCGCTGGACCCGCTGATACGGGTACAGATGCAGGACGAGCTGCTGGCCTTGCAGTCAAAGATGAAAAAGACCATCGTATTTATCACACACGACTTAGAGGAGGCTGTCAAGTTGGGTGACCGTATCGCCATCATGCGTGATGGGGAGATACAGCAAACCGGCACTTCCGAGGAGATTCTGACTACCCCCGCCAATGAGTATGTGAGGTGTTTTGTAGAGAATGTGGACCGCAGTAGGATTGTCACTGCCGCCTCCATTATGGTGGACAAGCCTATGGTGGCAAGATTGGGAAAAGAAGGGCCGGAGGTTCTGACTCGAAAGATGAGAGAACGGAAGACAACCGTGTTGCCTGTAGTGGACCCGGATGGTATACTGGTAGGTGAGGTTCGCCTGGAAGATCTTCTCTGGTTGCGTAAGGAGCATATCCTGAATATAGACTCTGTGATAAAGAAAGAGGTACATTCCGTATTAAGTGACACTGTGGTGCAGGATATACTTCCCTTGATGACGAAGACCAACTCGCCCATCTGGGTAGTTAATGAGCGACGTGAGTTTGAAGGGATGGTACCGCTCTCGTCACTCATTATTGAGGTGACGGGAAAAGACAAGAAAGAAATCAATGAAATCATTCAAAACGCAATAAAATTATGATAAAGATAGGAGAATATATAGAAATGGCCGTGGAATGGTTGACCGAGCACGGCGCATCATTTTTTGACCTGCTGAGTCTGGGAGTGGAAGGCGTTATTGACGGGATACTGTGTATCCTGCTCGAGATACCTTTTTACATAACCATCGTAACACTCACTTTCTTGGCGTTATACAAGAGTGGCAGGGAGACGGGGGGATTCACCCTCCTAGGGCTGTCGCTCGTCTACGGGATGGGACTCTGGGAGGAGACCATGCAGACCCTGGCTCTGGTACTTTCCTCTACCGGTATGGCATTGCTGCTGGGAATCCCTCTGGGAATCTGGATGGCGAGCAGCGGACGCTGCAACAAAGTCCTGCAGCCGGTACTTGATTGTATGCAGACTATGCCGGCCTTTGTCTATCTGATACCGGCAGTGCTCTTTTTCGGGCTGGGAACGGTGCCGGGAGCCTTTGCCACGATTATTTTCGCCATGCCTCCGGTAGCAAGGCTCACCGCACTGGGTATCTGTCAGGTGCCGAAAAATGTGGTGGAGGCCGCCCGGTCTTTTGGAGCCACTTCTTGGCAGCTGCTCTACAAGGTACAATTACCGCTGGCGTTGCCGACTATTCTTGCCGGTGTCAACCAGACCATCATGATGTCTCTCTCTATGGTAGTGGTAGCTGCTATGATATCAGCTGGAGGTTTGGGGGAAATAGTATTGAAAGGTATCACGCAGATGAAGATTGGCATGGGATTCGAAGGAGGGATTGCCGTTGTAATACTGGCTATCGTGCTTGATCGGATCACACAGGGAATAGCACGAAAAAAATAGAAGGAGTAGAACATATAATGAAAGACAGAATGATTATGAGAAACAAAACGAAATTTTTCACAGTCTCGTTGGCTGTCACGATATTCTTCTCATGCGGTAACATTTCTGACAAGAAAATCCGTATAGCCTATGCGAACTGGGCCGAAGGGATAGCGGTCACCTATCTGGCCAAGGAGATTCTCTCGGAGCAAGGATACAGAATAGAACTTTTGAATGCGGACATAGCTCCCATATTCACTTCGTTGGCAAGAGGCAAGACAGACGTGTTCATGGATAGCTGGCTGCCGGTAACCCATGCCGATTATTTCCGGAAATACAATGGTAAACTGGAAATCCTCGGGCAGATATACGACAGTGCCCGTATCGGTCTTGTGGTACCCGAATATGTCCCAGTCCATATGATAGAGGAGCTGGGCGGTCATACCGGACGGTTTTCCGGAGAGATCGTAGGAATTGATGCGGGTACCGGTATCATGAAATGCACGGAGAAAGCCATCTCTGAATACGGTCTGGACTACAAGCTCATGATCTCCAGCGGTCCCGCCATGACGGCCTTGCTGAAGAAGGCTATCGACAAGAAGGAATGGATCGTTGTGACCGGATGGACCCCGCACTGGATGTTTGATCGCTTCTGTCTGAGAGTGCTGGAAGATTCGAAAAACGTTTATGGGGAGGCCGAGCAAATCCATTCCATTGCTAGGGAAGGATTCAGTAAGGAGCATCCGTTCGTTGCCGCCCTTTTGGGAAACATCCATCTGTCCGATACCGAGATCAGCTCCTTGATGCGGACCATAGAGGAAACCCGTGAGACCGAGACAAGAGCTGTACGCCAGTGGATGGATAAGCATAGGGATTTGATAGACAGCTGGATTCCGGACAAGGAGAAATACAACCGATGAACATTACGCTGGAATGGATGACTTTCAATCCTTTTTCTTCGTAAGGTGGGTGCTAACTGTCCCGCCATATTTCTGGTAATATTTTGCAAAAGAGTATATACCTTATTATTGTCTTAATGGCATACATTGTATGGATTAAAAGACTGTTTTGCGTAATTCTATGTCTAATATTCATAACAAAAACATGGTTGTATATTCATAATTTTGCATTATCAAAGTTAACATCATAAAACAAGTATGTTTTTCCTAGTAAAACTATCAGTGACAATATGAAACAAGTCTGTTTTTTTTTCTTCCTGCTGTCCAGCCTGCAGACCTTCTCACAAAAGGTTGCGTTGAAAAACAACCTTGCCTATGACGCCTTGCTAACACCCAATCTTTCAGTAGAGTTCTCCCTAGGAAAGAAATGGACTCTGGACGCTCAGGTGGGTATGAATTTTTTCTTTTATGAGAATGATGCCACGGCAACTCGTTATAAGACAAGGAAATGGAGTCATTGGCTTGTACAACCGGAGGTAAGATATTGGACTTGTGAAACATTCAACGGCTTATTTTGGGGCATTCATACCCACGGAGGCCAAATGAATGTGGCGGGTATAAATATTCCTTTTATCATTCAGAACCATTCCAGAGAAATGAAAGGGCACCGTTACGAGGGATATTTTTACGGTGGTGGTGTCAGTGCAGGCTATCATTGGATACTGTCCAGCAGATTCAGTGTGGAGGCATCTTTGGGAGTGGGCTATGCACGTGTTAAATATGACAAATTCAGATGTACTTCTTGCGGGAAAAAGATAGGCAAGGGGAAAGCCGATTATCTGGGACCTACAAAGCTTGCAGTTTCGATAGTCTATATGATCAAATGAATGACGAGTCGCGTATATAAACATAAAAAACATAATTAATGAGACCAATAGATTATTATATAGGAATACTCTCTGTTATGGGATATGTATACTGCTTGCCACTGGCAGGACAAGCAGGGAATAAAGTTGTCAGGGGAGGGAATTCCCGTCTGGAATATACAGATCTGAAAGTCGGACGTAGTACGGACGGGAAAGTGTTTACTGCCTCTTTCAATATAGCAGGATCTGTCAAGCGGTTGGGTGCCCAGGAGATTGTCTATATCTATCCTTCCTTGGTCTCCTCTGACGGCAAAATCAAGACTGATTTCCTTCCCTTGTGTATATCTGGAAGGAAAAGATATAAGGCCGTTATCCGTAGAGAGACTCTGGGCGGTAATCCGGATACATCAGTTCCAGTGAAGGATATCCGCAAGGCCGGAGATTTGAAGGGGACTGGAATTTCTGTTCGGGAAGCATTGCCTTTTGAGCGCTGGATGGCATCCGGATATCTCTCTCTCCGTGAGGAGATGTACGGATGCGCTGAGTGCGGCAGAGGCGTGAGTCAAACGAACATGTCGGTGACCGGGATAGATCTTTTCGAACCGGAAGACTACGAATATAATTTTTATATTCCTGAAAAGGTGGAGACAAAATGTTACGAGGAAGAGTTTGACTGTAAGGTCACTTTTAAATCTGCACGGCACGAACTTCTTCTAGGCTTCGGTAAAAACCGGGAAGAACTGGCCCGTCTGGACAGCTTTGTGTCCAGGGAACTCCGGATAAAAGGGGCTCGCCTCCGTGAGGTGCACATCACCGGGTACGCCTCTCCCGAAGGCGAATCCAGCTATAATAGACATTTGTCGGAATGCCGTACTCATGCGCTTTCCTCTCATGTGTTGAGCAAGTATCCGCAGCTCAAGAGTGTTTCCGTATATAGAATAGAAGGAGCTGGCGAAGACTGGGAAGGTTTGAGAAATATCATAAAAGCATCTACTTTGGACTATAAGAATGAGGTTTTGTCTGCCATCGGGAAACATGATACGGATGTGGCCCGTGAAACGGCTATCCGTTCTCTGAATGGGGGAAAAGTCTATACTGATTTGCTATCCACGGTTTATCCTGTCCTGCGCCGCACTGTCTTCCGCATGAGCTTCGATGTACGTCCCTATATGGATGACGAACTGGAGGAAATGTTTATTACCGTTCCCGGGTGCCTGAGCTTGTACGAGATGTGTAGACTGGCACAACTGTATACTGAACAAGGAAAAAATCCGGTAAATATATATAGGAAGGCTTATGAGCAGTTTGCACCTGATCCGTTGGCGACACTTAACTATGCCAATGCGCTTTTAAAGTATGAAAAGGATGCGGACAAGGCTCTGATGATATTGGACACAATAAAGAGTGACAGCCGTTCTGTTTATCCTATGGCAATTGCCCACAATATGAAAGGTGACTGGCGGAAGGCGGAGGAATTGCTGAAAAAAGATATGGAACCTTTGTAATGAAAATTCCTTACTTTTATGATGGGGCTAACGAATGAAAAAGCATTTAATATATTAATAATTAAATTATTTATTTACTAAACAGTTTAAGTTATGAAAGTAAACAATTTATTTTTAGCAGGGGTTGTAGCCCTAAGTCTGGGCATGACAGCTTGTAATAATGAGGATGTCCCTCCGGTAAACAATCTGGGTGAGGGAACAACATTTGTGGGAATGTACATTTCCACCATGAAGGATGTCTCAACCAGAGCAGTGAATGACAATCAGGAAGATTACGGAGGAAGAACGGAAGAGAGTAAGCTTATAGATTTACAGCTTCTCTCAAATGTCCGCCCACAAGCATGGACGTTAGGAGAGACAGCTGATGAGACTGGCAAGTTTTGGGAAACGCAAACAGCCGGTACATTTAAGGTCGCTCCATGGAAAACGAATTCCGGCCCTCAAGCCATGGCGTTGTTGTTTAACAAGGGTGCCCTTTCCGCTGATATTGCAACAGCCGCGGATCAGACATATGGTAGTACAGCTGCCGCAGTAGACAATATTGCCGCTCTCGCCACAGACAACAAGTTTGTCATGACTTCGAGAGCTGAGCAGAAAACTATTGTTCCCGGCATTACCGAGGATGCTGCCAAAACGGGTACAAGTGAGGCTCAAAATGTATTCTCCTTTGATGTGGAGCGTATCGTGGCACAAGGATTGGTCGCGAAGGATGCTGCTTTGGAAGAAGCAACCGCAGATAAAAAAGGAACGGTTGATCTTGCCGACATCAAGTATACTGCCATCAACGGTGCCGCAAAGACATACCTTTTCCGTAACCATGCGGGAAAGCGTACAATTGGAGATGCCGATGGCCTTTACGATGGCTTTGCATCAGCCATTGATGGATATACCGATTTTAAGGCGGCCAAAGAACCGGAAGGTTCAGCTAAAGAAAATTTGATCCGTTTGGGGAATCTTCTGTCGAAGGACAATCCACAGCGGAATGATCTTGGTATGTATGCAGCTAAAGGCGTTGCAGAAAATGTTAATACTGCTAAAAATGTAGCAGGTATTTATTTTTTGGAAAATTCTGTAAAAAAGGAAGCGCTTACAGCTGAAAATAAAAATTACGGTTACTATCGTCTACCTTATGCCAAGGTTTATGTAACTTATATCCCTAATGAAGTATGGAAGCTTGATGATGATGGAAAAACATTGGTTAAAATGGATAATTATGCAAAAGGAACAACGTTCTATCGGGGAGAAGATGACGGTCTTATCTATGCCAGCAAAGAAGCCGCAAAGAAAAGTAAGTGGAGCCCGGACCAAAAAGCTTATACCTATACAAGTGGAAAATGTGCATATCGTGCGTTATGGAACCGTCAGACTATTACCGCTGATGGAAAGTCGATTGTGAACGCTGACACACGCCGTAATAATACCTATCTGTTGACAATCAAGTCTTTCCAGGGATTGGGTATGCCATGGGATCCTTCTGATCCTAAAGATCCGTATTTGCCAAAACCTGATGATAAGGATGAACCGACAAATCCGGAAAATCCGGATATCGAGAAAGAAGAGACCTACATGCGTGTCGAGGCTAAAGTGCTCCAGTGGAACCTTGTCTCACGTGATGTTATTCTTGAGTAATATTACTATTAAACAGTTGATAAATTCAGCAAACAATTTCTTACACAATTTTAGAGAGGGATGTGGATTTTTTCCCTTCCCTCTCCAATAACCTAAAAGTTTGACTTCAAACTATTAAATAATCCCAACATAAACTATATCAAATGAGATTTAGAAGCGTACATGCTGTCGCATTTATCTTGTTATCGGCTTACTGTCTTATAGGATGTGATTTTGCCGTATTTGATGACTTGGTCAGTTGTCCGCAAGGTGTCAGTTTTCATTTTTATAGGCAAACCCCTTGCGAACAATTTCCCAATTATCCGTCAGATATCAGGCAGGTCCGGGTATTTGCCTTTGATGCCAATGGCGTGCTGGTAGGCGAATTTTCCGACAAGAAAGTACTCCTTTCAGCGGATTATTCCTTGTCTGCCACATTACAGCATACTGGAAAACTTACATTTGTCGCATGGGGTGGCAGTGACCTAGAGTCTTATGATTTTTCAGATTTTCAAGAAGGCGTTACTACCAAGGGGGAAATGCGGGTCGCACTGCGGCTGAAAGACAGACGGACTACTTCAGTCCCCGGATCGCTGTATGTCGGTCTCGCCTCTGTATCGCTGGAGAACCGAGAGGATATGGGGAGTGTGTACGAGCGGGTGACTTTCAATATGCGGGAATTGACATACCGGATACACTTCACAATCAGCTTTATAGGTTCTTCTTTCCTCATGGACGAGGAATTTGTTATCAGGATAGAAGATGACAACGGTGTGTATGATTTCAACGGTCAGATCGCTCTTTGCGAACGCTTTGAGTATGTAACCCAAGCCGTACGTGACACTGGAGGGGCATTGAAAGCGGATTTCACGCTGATGAAACTGGAAGAGGGCAGGAACGCACTCGTATCCCTGATTGATAAGACAACCGGGGAGATTCTTTATACAGCAAATCTGGTGGATGACATCATTATGTTCCAGGGAGATGCGGGTGAGCCGCCGTATAGTCTAGAATGTGACCATGATTTTCCCATAACCCTGAAACTCAAATATGAGAAGGATACATGGATGCTGGTACAAGCTACTGTTCTGGATTGGAATGTCATTTCCCGTCCTATAGAATTGGAAAACTGATATCATGTCAGGATAGGTTTAAGACAAATGCTCCGTGTGATATCAGAAAGGATTTGAGATTATTAACAAAAAACGATAGATAATGAAATACGGAATTGTGATGAGGCTGTTGACGGTGGTCTGCGTAGCGATTGTACAATTGACCGGATGTTCGTCTGATGCGGAAGAGATGGAAAAAGCCATTCCAGATGTTCCCATCCGGATTGTAGCGGAAATGAATAGGGGGGCCGTTACTTCCCGGGCGGCAGAAGCTTCTGCACATTTATTTGGAGAATGGAAGGAGGACTATATTGGTGCAGAAGAATACGAGAAAACTGTCAAGCATATCCTCCTTTTTGCTTACAAGAACATCGGGAACTCCTTGGAAAAAGTCCTTTTCTATTATCCCCAAGGAACGGCCAATCCGCTGGCAGATGTAACTGGAATTGACCGTTTTGAGATGAGAGAGATGGGTGGGGTGAATGCAGGGGATTTCGATATTGTCCTGGATCTGGAGCTGACTGGTGGTAATTATACTTTTGTTTTACTGGTCAATTGCGAGTCTGGATTGAAAAAGATCCGGGAGGAACATACAATTCCTGATCCTAAACGGCTGACAGAGAAAACCGAAATTTTCACATCTGACGATCTAAAAGGAGAAAACCGGAAGTACCTTCCCATGGTAGGCCAATGCAACTTCCGCGTTCCGTACAATACGAGCGGTAATAATAGAGTAACCCTTTCACCCTGCATACTTCTGGAACGTATGCATGCCCGTGTCGAGTTTATTCTTACTACGGTTGATAACGGGGGAAACTACTTGTCTCCTTTATTGCCGTTTTCCAGAGTGACGAAACTCTCTCTGAACAATGAGACCAGCGGTTATTCCGTCCTTCCTTCCGTCGGGGAATACACCGCCACTGGGAATGGTGACCCAGATATCAGAGGAGTCAACTATATGGAAGATCCCCTATTGCTACCGGAAAGGCCCAGTTTCCATGAAGGCGCCAACGAGGGCCCCGGAGAATCCGCTTTTGTGGCCAAATGTAAAGAGAGACTGCTTCCATATACGGGAGAGGCACCTAATTATATTTATGTGGCTCCGGGGGTCTATGGTAAAGGAAAAGAGGGGGCGCTGGCCTTGGTCTTATCTATCGATTATCTGATGGAAAACCTCGATAAGCAGTATAGGATCGAGCTCTATAATCCGGATCTTTCCGAGAATGACAAGGGTTATTACAATATCCGGCGTAATACGATTTACCGTGTCTTCGCCACACTGAAAGGACCCGGAAACATGGAATATGACATAGTTGTGGACGAATGGAAGGATACGGAGGTGGCTATTCCTTGGTAACAAGGTATGACCAGTCATGCCATCACGAAGAAAAACAGTTTAAAGAATAGATACATATGAGAATCAAACATTACACTTTGATAGTCGCTTTTCTGGCGATATCTATGGGAATCCCTCTCGTGCAAGGGTGCAGTGATCCCTTCGATGAGTATGGAAACGGCGGGACAGAAATGCCTATCAGGGACGGCTGGACGTCTGTCAGCATGTCTGTCGAAGGACTTGGTCTTCGAAATCCCCTGACACGGTCCCTTACACCGGAGGGGGAGAATTCCACGGCAGCGGAGAGGATTAGGGTACTTGTGTTTGACAAGGACAACAAGTTTTCATATGAGGCCAAAGTGACCTCCTATATTCCTTCCGGTAATCCGGCTGACAAGAAAGGCAAGGGTACCATGACCTTGTTGGCGAAAAATACTCCTTCAGGCGATACCAGTACATTCGTGATGCTGGCCAATGTCACCCGGTCAGCTAATACAGACGCAGACGGACTGGCTGGAAAGACACGGGAGGAAGTCATGCAACTTTTCACTTTCTCCATGCCGGACAAGGGGGTATGGAAAGACGGGGAGTTGCCGATGTGGGGTGTCTCGGACCCGGTCAGGGTGGATCACAGTGCCGGTGCTGTTCCCAAACTTGGAACTGTCTATCTGGTCCGTGCCGTAGCACGTGTGGACGTGGGGCTTAACTTGAGCAACATGTCGGAAGGGGCCTCTACATTCGACGAGAAAGCCGGGGGGATTGAAGGGATAACGCTGACTAAAGTGTTTTTTTATAATACCAATACGACGGGACGGGTCTCCCCGTTCGAGAACGGGATTTACTGGGATGAGGCCAATAGAAAGGCGAAACAGCCTTCTATTCCTGATCCGGCTCCGGCTGTGACAGGAAAGATTGATAGAACATCTTCCATAGTGGATGAGAAAATCTTGTTACGTGAGGTATATGTTCCGGAGGCGGTCAATGCGCCGACGGCTGCCACGCAAGGAGCCAACGGAGAAACTCTTCCTGAGAATAATACGGAAAATTACTTGAAACGTCCTTATATCGTTGTCGGACTGACCGGTGCAGATAAGAGCCGTCCTGACAAGGAAACTTTCTTCCGGATAGACTACCTGAAACGTACTGGAGCCGAGGCTGATGCGACATACGAGTACCTTCCCTTGCTGCGTAACCACCGTTATCTGGTGAATATCAAGGCTGTAGGTGGTCCGGGATTCGATACGGAAGAGGATGCTAGGAAAGGACCGGCCGCCAACATCATGTATAATGTTGTGGTATGGAATGAGTCCATGATGTCTGATGTATTGTATGACGGGCAATATATGCTGGGAGTCAGCGCTGACCATTTCACTTTTTATAGGGAGGGAGGTAGCCTAACGGCAAAAGTGCAGACTTCTTGGCCGGAGGGGTTCACGATAGAGGGACTGCCTGCATGGATCGGTTATTCTATAAAACCTTCGGATCCAGATAAGACCGCACCGACCGATGAGAAAACCGTGACCTTTACGGTCACAGAACATGTGGATGCATCCCGAATGTGGCCGGAAAAGCCGGAAGATGCCCAGGATGCGCTGAAAGCCGCTTATGTGAAGGCGGGGCGTATGAAATGGTTTCTTGGCTTTGAACAGTCTAAGGATATCAATGTCACCTTACAGATTTTTGCGGACGAGGCCTGCAGCCGGCCGCTGGAGTTTATTGAGGTCAATCAGTATGGCGAGAGCTATGGGCAGGCAGATAAGGTGATAACGAAAGACGGGCAGACGCTTACGGCAGAAGAGGCAGGTGCCAGGGTTACTTTCTATGTAAAGACAGAACCGCATGATTTGGAACCCGTTTTCCATGCTGAAGCTGCCAATCCGTTCAAGATAGAGAAAGCGGGTCAACTTGCCGGGGGAATATGGAAGTACACGGTGACGGCTCCCGACATTACAGGAAATACGGAGTATTTCGATAATTTCAATACCACTTATACTTTGACCGTCACACATGTGGGAACCGGCAAAAGTGCGTCGGGGAAACTCAGCCTCCTGCAGAAGGAATATAATGCCATCCCCTTCTTTGACAAATTCCTGCATCAGTCATTGCTGGTATCTAGTAACAGTATCTATCTGATGGATGGCAAACAGAAGCAATATTATGTCAAAGCCAACAGCGAATACAAAATTGAGTTGGTTTCGGCTTTGTCTGACAACAATGCTGGTAATGTGATAGAAGACTTTGCGCTTTTCTATGAGAAGGATCCTTCCCTTTCGGGAAAACCTGTGCCTTTCATAGCTGTTGACGATATGGTGTCTCCGCGTCTTTACTCCGGTAAGGCGAAATTCAAGATTTATTCCCCTGATGGTCTTTTTCCGGAAAGAGAATTTGAGTTGGAGCTGGTTTCCGGAATTGTGCAGCCTGAAGCGAATACATATATGCTTAAAGCGGGAGCAAAGCAAGGGATCTTTATTCCTGTTTCCCGGGTAAATACTGCCTATGAGTATTACAAAAAGCTTCTGGATCATGACGCTGTTTTAAGTGATAAGCAGGGACTTCCCGGTAGCAAAGAGGATTTCATGTTGAATAAGTTGGATGCAGATGATGATTGGAGAGTCAATATCGTGTGGACGGACATTAAAGAGGCTGGCGGACATAATGATATAGAAAAAGCGGGACTCAGTGAATTGTCCGAACAGGGAGGTTCCGGTCCGGGATCATATATTTATGTCAAGCCAGGGCAGACTCCGGGAAATGTGTTGATAGAAATTAAATCTGGAAAGATCAAGGGGAATCCGACACTCTGGTCCTGGCATATCTGGATTGTTGACAAGTATCCGACAGTCTTGGATGTTGCGAGTCAGGGAGGTGATGGTCCGAAAACGGTTCAATTGATGTCGCATCTGTTGGGAGCATACGAAAGGGTCCAATCACAGTATAGTGCAGATGCATATAGGGAATTTGGTATGCAATATCAATGGGGCAGGAAAGACCCGTTCCCGGCACATGATGTTCGTGTCAATAAAAACTTTTATGACGGCAGTGGCAAGCTATTTGATTTCCTTTGGGAACAGAGAGGAAATGATGTGGATTATGGAAAAACAGATGCTCAGCAAGCGAGAGGGGCTGCTCTTACGATGAAACAGAGCATCGAACATCCAAACGCTATCGTCTCTCATCAAAGTTTCTGGCTGTATGAATGTTTCCCGCATGGGTTTGTTAGTTATTTCAAAGACCGCTGGGTATTCCTGTATCCATGGAACCAGCCTTCCCAGACAGGGAATCCGGAGGATGTAGGCGGGAAAACCGTATTTGACCCTTCTCCTTACGGATTCCGGATTATGTCGCAGAAAGAGGCTGTAACTTTGAGGTTTGCATATTATTATGCAAGTCGTTCCGGCCTTAACACACCGCTGCCTGGAAGTATTTATGACGGCAGTTTTACAGATGGCAAGTCTGGGGGTAATGAAGTCATTTTCGCCGTGGCACAAGCCAGAAGCGATACTCATGCAGGGCGTTATCTGCTTAATTCCACTGGAGGTCCTGCCGGTTGGGCGCCTACTTCTAATACAAGCGCTGTTTACAGGCGTTGCATGACTTATTCCGTACGTCCAGTCGTCGATCCAGATGTAAAGGATGATTATGAGAAATATTTACCCCAATAAGTTATATCCCGTGCAGACGAAAACTTGCACGGGACATAAAAAATGACAAGAAAGTTTCTCATATACTTTTGTTTTGAGACATTCCGGTGTTTTTTGTATAAGCCACATATTCATGATGTGGAAGTTGCGAGAGTCTTGTTTCGTATTACTTTTATATAGTATTGGGAGGGACTCAAATATATATCATGATGAATCCTATTTTAGTGACCTGTATGTAAACCTTTATATCTAAGGGATTGTCAAAATCAGAGGTTGATTGATTAATCAGCATACATCTTGTATGTTAAATTTGTCTGTTTCAATTAATAAATTGTCCATTTTGTTAAAAACAGACGTGCTTTAATTTTTGTTGTAATAAAAAACAAAAAACATGAAATTGCTATATCTGAATGAACATTTATCTTGCCTGAATTACCAGATGAATTCGGACGTGGGATTTTCTTGTCAGCAGCTGGAGGAGAATGAGGTATATCGGATTGATAACAGCAGGTCATCATGTACTCTTTTTATGATTGAAGGGGAGGTGATTTTTGATTTGGGTAAATATAAAGGTTTGCGGATTTTACAAAACCAGATGGTGTTTATTCCGCAAAGCATAGGAACCCGGATGAAGTCTATAATCGGTTCGAGATGCATGCTTTTATTTTGGGACAAGAATGTGAGTGTGTGCGACAAATTGTTTTTGGGCTCGTTGTCTGTCAGAGGTAAGGAGCAAACGGCTGATAATTTTATTCTTCCCATCAGGAAACCTCTTGTTAAAGTACTGAATTCTGTTGGAACGTATCTGGAGGCAAGGCTGCTTTGCAAACATATGCATTTGCTGAAACAGCAGGAGCTGCTCTTGGTGCTGAAGGGCTTCTATACAAAGAAAGAACTATCGGCGTTTTTTTCCGCATCGACTGGTATTCGGCGGCATTTTGAGAAATTTGTTATGGAGAACTATAAGAGGGTGAACTCTGTCAAGGAATTCGCTGATTTATATTATGTTTCCGAGCGTTCCTTCAGCAGAAAATTTCACTCCAGCTTCGGGGAAAGTCCCTATAAATGGATGCAGAGGAAAAAGGCAGAACAGATGTTGGACATGATTAGTGATCCGGAACTTTCCTTTCAGGAAATATCCGATAAGTTAGGTTTTAGCTCGCCCTCCCAGTTTACGGCATACTGCCGGAGAATATACGGGATATCCCCTTCCAAGTTGAGAGAAAAAAATAAAGAATAAACAGATTTTTATAATTGCATTATAACGGAGGAATTATGGAATATTCGAATGCAGATCTGTCCGTTGGGCAAACAGATCTTTCTTATGTGGAATTACCGAAGATCTGTATATCTGTCTACAAGGAGATTGTTAAGGAAATGGCAGAAGTGATAAAGGATGCTCGGATTCGAGATATTTTTTACTCCCTTTCTATCGGGGGAGACGTATCGGCTGTCTCCAGGAGAACAAATATTTCTCCCAGAAATCTGGCATATATGTATAAGAAAGCGGGTAGGCAGGTTCGCTTGGAATGGAAGCCCTATTCTGAATGGAAAAAGGAATTGGACCGTTTATATATCAGATGCCGGAATTATGAGGCTTTGCTGGCACATTCCCAAGAGGATGCTGGACAGAATTTAAAGAATGTAGTGATAGTTGTAAGGGAACAGGATGTTCCATCGGAATATGTGCACCTGCTGGCTACACCTTTAGGAAATCTGGATATAAATTTCAGGACTTTACGTGCACTTAGAAAATACAATATCTGCCAACTTGAGGATCTTTTACGGTTTATAAAATATAATGGGTTTGATGCGCTGTGCAGACTTCCTGGTATGGGAACCAAATCCGTAGGACAGTTGTATAAAATTTTAAAAGAGAAAGGTATTTTGGAAGATAAGGAGACTTGCACTCTATTTCCCTATTTGTTTGTGTAGGATATATGGGAAATAAGATATTCATGCTTGAAAAGAATGGATATTCTATCAATCACCGTTTATCAGAATTGGAACAGACGGTAGCTAATTATTCAAAGAAGAATGATTCCTTTGTGTGTACCTCGTTGCTGTTGGTTGAAGGGTATCTTCTTCAACGTCCAGATTTTCGATTCTTACACATTCGCCACGGGTTTGATCAAGTTTGTTAAAGAGTTTTTTGTTCGCATTGACAACTACATTGATAAGGTTCATATTGAGTAAACGGTAACCGGGAGTAACGGCCACCATCTACACGTAACGTATTACTCCGCAGTTCCAGCCTAATGTTTATACAACACGCGCAATACTATCATTGATGAAATTTTTATTGGCTATGTACTGCGCTCCTCATCTTTTATGCAAATTAAGTATAACAACCTCTATCTCATTGTCTTTTTCGGTGTCCGTTTTGCCCAGCCTTCTTCACTGAAGTCAGGTTCTGGGTTCTTGAAGTCATTGCTGCCTTGAAAGAACTGTTTCCAATCGTCTTTTTTGCCACGGGCTTTGGTATAACCGCGTTCCTCGCGGCTGGGCTTGCCTTTCTTCTTGTCGTTTGCAGGGTTTTCGGCTCTGTCTCTACGTCTGCTGGCAGCATCGTTCCGTTTGCCGTCTTCCTTGTTGCTGCGCTTCTTGCCGTCGGAATCTTTTTTTCCATAGCTTCCGGCTGTACCCGTGCGTCTGCCTTTCGGGACATTCTTACCTTCGTTTCCGGCAATCTCTACAGATACTTTGCGACCGTTCCAGTTGGTACGGTTCAAGGCTTTCATTACATTGTTGGCTTCTTTTTCCTCTACTTCGAAGAAAGAGAATTTCTGCATCAAGTCGATGCGTCCTAGCTCAATGCGTCCACGGGTGTTTTTGTTCAGCAGGCTGATAAGCTCACTGGGAAAAAAGTTGTCCATTTTGCCCAGATTTATGAATAGGCGTTTGTAGCCCGGTTCGGCTTGATGATTGCCACTGCTTCGGTGTTCACTCCGCTCACCGTTTCTTGTTCCGCGTTCACTGCCGGTTGCTGTCTCTATCTCTTCACGGTCGCGGTAGTAGTCTAGAAAACGGTTGAATTCATGCGAAACCATCCGCTTAATCAAATCTTCCTTACTTAGCCAGTCCAGCTTGCGGTAGATATCAGTCATAAAGTCAGCGATTTCCTCCTCGTTTACTTTCACTTTTTCAAGGTCGTCTATCACTTTGAGCAGTTGTTTTTCGCATATCTGTTTGCCGGTAGGCATTTCGCCTGCAATGAATTTCTTGCCGATGATGCGCTCAATCTCGCGCATCTTGCCTTTCTCGCGCAGGTTGATAATGGCGATGGAAGTCCCGGTTTTTCCAGCACGTCCCGTACGGCCGCTGCGGTGGGTATAACTTTCGGTGTCATCGGGCAATCCGTAGTTGATGACGTGGGTTAGGTCGTCCACATCGAGGCCGCGTGCGGCAACGTCCGTGGCAACCAGCAGTTGTAGGTTGCGGATGCGGAACTTCTGCATCACGGCGTCACGCTGCGCTTGACTCAGTTCGCCGTGCAGCGAGTCGGCATTATAGCCTTCCTGCATCAACTTGTCAGCTATTTCCTGCGTTTCTTTGCGGGTACGGCAGAAGATGATGCCGTATATCTGCGGATAGTAGTCCACAATACGCTTCAGGGCAGCATACTTGTCTTTGGCATGTACACAGAAGACTACGTGTTTCACGTTGCTGGTGCTTTCATTTTTGCGCCCGATGGTGATTTCTTTGGCATCGCGCAGGTACTTCTTGGAAATGCGTGCGATTTCCGGGCTCATGGTAGCGGAGAACAGCAAGGTATTGCGCTCTTGCGGAACGTCGGCAAGAATAGCGTTGATGCTGTCCGTGAATCCCATGTTCAGCATTTCGTCCGCTTCGTCCATAACCACGTTCTGTATGGTGGCGAGGGACACGGTTTTGCGTTCCATCAGATCCAGCAGTCGTCCTGGTGTGGCTACGATGATGTGTACACCCCGTTTCAGGGCACGTATCTGGCTTTCAATGGACGAACCGCCATATACGGGCAATACCCGTAAGCCATCAATGTATTTGGAGTAATCGTTCAAATCGCCGGCTATCTGCAAACAAAGTTCACGGGTAGGGCAGAGAATAAGTGATTGGGGAATTCGGTTGTTGACGTTAATCTTCTGTATGAGCGGCAGACCGAACGCTGCGGTTTTTCCTGTTCCAGTTTGTGCCAGTGCTACTACATCATTGTTTTCTCCTAAAAGGTATGGAATTACTTCCTCTTGTACCGGCATGGGCTGCTCGTAACCCATTTCTTCGATGGCGCGGCGTATCTCCGGCGACACACCGAGCTCTTCAAATGTCTTCATTAAATCTTTTGTATATCTTTATATTTCGGACGCAAAGATAGTGCTTTTCAATGGATATTTGATAATTGATGGTTGATAATTATGTAATTACATGATAAAATCGTTTTTTATTGACTACTGATTATCCATTATGCATTGTCAATTATCTACTAAAAGAATGTCTTGTAGTCTCTTTCTTTCTTCTTTCGTCAGGCCGATGCCTCTTTGCAGGTAGGTGTCGGTATCTCCATACCTTCGTTCCATTTCTTCGATGGCGGCATTTAGGAAATCTGCGCGTGCTGAGAATATGGTGGTGATAGCCTCTTGCGAACGTGCCGGAAGCTGGTAAGCGTACCGAGAGGCAGCCGGGATGTTGAAGTAGTCGTTGCTGAGGCGGTAGTCTTCCATGATGATGTCTTCGCCCACTCCAAGGGAGGCAAGCACAAGCGCCGATACAATGCCTGTGCGCCCTTTGCCTGAAGAGCAATGGATTATGAGGGGATAATTGTTCTTATCCAGTAGGATATCGAAAATCTGACGGTATTCTTTAGTATAGTTGCTGATGAGCTCGCGGTTCATTCGCTCCACTATCCGGTGGACGGTATCACTCTTGATTGTCCGCTCCTGCACACCTTTCAGGATGTGCTCCATATCACCAGTAGGAATAGGGATGTGCACCACTTTGAATTCTTGCTGCAAGGGGCTTTGTCTGTGTGCTTCATCGAATGAGCGCAGGTCGATGATAGTCCTTATTCCTATATTCTTGAGCTCCTTGCGCGAGCACGGTTCCAATTTGTCTATTTCGGCAGAGCGATATAGCATGCCCCAATGTACTTTCTTTTGGGTAGGATAGGACGTATAGCCTCCCAAGTCGCGGAAGTTCTGTATGCCGGGGATATTGATGTTGCGGGTGGCAATCTTTACCCGGTATTTGTCACCGAATACAAGCATGTAGTAGTATCGCTGTGTAGGGTCGGTAGTGATGACGGTCATCTTCAGATCGGAGATGTTGGCAATGGCAATAGGAACGTCTTCGGGGATGTCCTCCGGGTTAGTCGAGGCATATACTTTAACATTCCCTTTGATAAGAGGGGCCATTTCCCATTTCACAATGCAGTTGCCCACATTGTTTTCTTCGCATACAACGGAAATGTGAGGGGCAGTGCCGCTACAAGAAGGGAGCAGCACTGCCAAAACAAGCAAGTTCAATAAATTCCTATACATAATTCGTAACCTCTCTGATGTCGTTAATCACAAATATATGTAATTTATCCACAGAGGGTAACGTCAATGTCAGGCTTTTATATTTCTTTTTTGAACTTTAAAATTATCTGTGCTTCTCTGCAAAATCCTTTGAAACGGAGTTGTTGAAACTTTTGCATACCTCAGCGGCAAACTCAATGCCGCATTGGATAACTTGGTCCCAAGTAGCTTCGTCCATGGTATCGAGGTCCTTGTAGCGTACATTATGTTTCAGCAGCCCGAAGATGATGCCTGCGTTGAAATTATCTCCTGCACCGATGGTACTGACCGCTTCTAACGGAGGAATGGAATATTCCTTGGAAATCGTGTCGGTGCGCAATGATACCTGCTCTGCGCCGGCAGTACAGAGGAAGTTACGGCAGTAGAACTTTACTTTGTCTTTGTATATCTTGTCAGCCTCCTGCAGGCCCCACATATAGAAGAAATCCTCTTGCGAGCCGCGTACAATGTTGGCGTATTCTAGATTTTCGATGATGGTGGGAGCCAGCTTGATGGCCTCCTCTTTATGGGACGAACGGAAATTGGGGTCGTAATAGATAATGGCATGCATGTCGTGTGCGCGTTCCAGCAGTTCTAATACTTTGTCGCGCAATACGGGGTTTAAGGCATAATAAGACCCTATTATAACGATGTCGTCCTCTTGAATTTGTGGATACTCTATATCTAATCGTTGTTTGGGATAATCTTTATAGAAGATGTATTCCGCATCACTCCGGTCGTTAAGGAAAGCGAGTGATACGGGGGATTTCCCGTCAGGGAAGACATTAACATGGTCTGTGGGGATATTGTTCTCGCGCATGAAGTTGAGTATGATATTGCCCACGTGGTCATTGCCTGTTTCACTGATAAAGCAAATGGGAACGCCGATACGTCCCAGCGAGACGATGCCGTTGAATACTGAACCGCCTGGGACAGCTGCTGTGGGCTGTTCGCCACGGAATATGATGTCTAGTATGGTTTCTCCGATACCTATTACTTTACGCATAGCGATCTTGATTTTTCTCCGAGGTAACCGCCGTGATGGCGCTTGGAGTAGTCTTCAATGGTGAATCCAGTTTCTTTCATGGTCTGTACAACCAAAATGTCACCGATGACGGTCATGGCAGTGGTTGAAGTCGTGGGCGTCATGCCCAATACGCATACTTCTTGGGGGTTCCCGGTGCTGAGGCATACATCGGATTCGTGTGCCAGGGGGCTATCAGGGTTTCCGGTGATGACGATAAACTTCAGTTCCGGACTTAGGTTATGTGCCAACTGTGTCAGCTCCACGATTTCACGAGTTTTGCCCGAATTGGAGATGAGTAGCAACAGATCATTCCCCTGAAGGATGCCGAGGTCACCGTGCTGTGCTTCGCTGGGGTGCAGGAAAACGGACGGAATACCGGTGGAGCAGAAGGTAGTAGCGATGTTCATGGCTATTTGTCCGGCCTTGCCCATACCCGAAGTTACCAGTTTCCCTTTTTTGCGGTGCACTTGTTCTACGATGAGTTCTACAGCTCTTTCATAAGCGTCCGTCACTGGAATGTTCAGTACGGCTTGTGCCTCTTTCTGCAAAAGCTCTTGAATGGATGCAATCATACTCTTAATGTATTTAATGTGCTAATATGCTAATGTGCTAATTGGCTGCGCTGTGATGCCGCATGGTCATTGGCATATTAGCACATTAATCACATTAGCACATTATAGCAATATGCAAATATCTGCAATTTTCTATAAACGGCAATAAGTTTTATTGTATTTTTGTCGCCTCAAATAGTTTGAAACGTCAGAATGAAGAAGTTAAAAGAGAATTTACCGTCGGCTTTCAACCAACATATCTTGTCCAACGGCTTGCGCATCATTCATGAACCTTCAGTCTCCAAGGTGGCTTATTGTGGTTTTGCTGTAGATGCGGGTACGCGCGATGAGCTTGAAAACGAGCAAGGTATGGCGCATTTTGTGGAGCACCTTATATTTAAAGGTACCGCCAAGCGTAAGGCATGGCATATCCTGAACCGTATGGAGAATGTGGGCGGAGACCTTAACGCCTACACCAACAAGGAAGAGACGGTGATTTACTCTGCTTTCCTGACCGAGCATTTCGGCCGTGCCTTCGAATTGTTAACGGATATTGTATTCCACTCCACTTTCCCGCAACGCGAAATCGAGAAGGAGACGGAGGTGATTATCGACGAGATACAATCCTACGAAGACAACCCTTCCGAGCTCATCTTCGATGATTTCGAAGACTTGATATTCAGAGGGCATCCCCTGGGACGCAACATTCTGGGCAATCCCGGGCAACTGAAGCTGTTTCGCAGTGAGGATGCCGCTGCATTCACTTCTCGCTTCTACCATCCCGGCAATATGGTCTTTTTTGTTCTGGGCAATCTGGACTTTAGGCAGGTGGTGCGCTGGGCGGAAAAACTCCTCGCGGATATACCTGCCATGGCAGTGGACAACCGCCGTATGCCACCGCCCCTCTATGTACCCGAGCATCTTGTAGTGCATAAGGATACTCACCAGGCACATGTCATGATTGGCAGCCGGGGATATAATGCATACGATGACAAGCGCACCGCACTTTACCTGCTGAACAATGTTTTGGGTGGCCCGGGCATGAACAGCCGATTGAACGTTTCTCTCCGTGAACGTCGTGGGCTGGTCTATAACGTAGAATCCAACTTGACTTCCTATACCGATACGGGAACTTTCTGCATCTACTTCGGTTGCGACCCTGCAGATTTGGACTACTGCACCCGCCTGGTATATAAGGAATTGAAACGCTTGCGTGATGTCCGGATGACTTCCTCGCAGCTTGCGGCTGCCAAGAAGCAACTTATCGGACAAATCGGTGTAGCTTCGGATAATAATGAGAACAATGCGTTGGGCATGGGCAAGACTTTCCTGCATTATAATAAATGCGAAACTTCCGAAGCCGTGTTCCATCGCATTGAACAGCTCACTTCGGAAGCTCTGTTGGAGGTGGCAAACGAGATGTTTGCCGAGGACTATCTTTCGACGCTCATTTATCGCTGATCGCTTTTTTTATTTGAAAACCTGCAACATAGGACGTCTTATCCATACTTGTGGCTGTTTCAGTCCGAGGATGTGGACAATGGTGGAGGCAACGTCATACTGCATCATGCTTTCGTGGAATTCGCCTCCTTTCTTAATGTTCTTTCCGGAGCCTGCATTTCCTGCATGGTCTTGTTGCCATGGCCGTTTTCAATGCCTCCGTGGTTGGCAGTAACGATGAAGATGGTAGGAAATATGCTATGATGGTTCAATACACGTGACTGAAGTTCGGGAGTCTTAGAGCCTCATTGTAGGCACCCCAGCCATCAAGACCGATGAAAACTACGTGTTTGGCTCTTCACTTAGCATTGCAGGGAACAGAAAAGAGGTATACCGCTGTCGGAGTGATGAGTAATGTAAAAGTCAGTTTCTTCATGTTTTCTTTAGTTTTTATTTATTCTTTTCCAGTCGTTGCATGCTGAATTCACAGCCGCAATACTGCTGGTTATAGAAATCATACTCTTTCAGCAGTTGGTTGCGTCGCTCCTGGAGCCCGCCCTTCCGCCAATTCTGTTCCCAGAAGAGGGTGCCCGGATAGAGTGCGGCGGCACGGCATCCTGCTTCATTGATTTGTTCCAGGCTTTTCCAGCGCGAAGAGGCAAGGGTGGTAGTGAATACGGAGAAACCATGCTCGGAAGCGTAGCGGGCTGTTTCTGTCAGGCGCAGAGTGAAGCACTTCAGGCAGCGGCTGCCGCGTTCCGGTTCATGCTCCAGGCCCTGCATGGTATGTAACCAGTGTGCATAATCATAGTCTGCATCGATGAAATCGATGTTTTTGGAGGTTACGAAACGGATAGCCTCGTTTTTCCTTGTCTCATATTCTGCCTGCGGATAGATGTTGGGATTGCAGTAGAATACGGTCGGGCGTATGCCGTTGGCCAGCATGCACTCGATGATGGCGGAAGAACAAGGTGCGCAGCACGAATGCAGCAGCACCTTGTTGTCACCGTTGGGTGTCTGAACTTTCAACATTATACTTTCAGTTTAATCTTGCCTTTCACCAGCAGGCCGGTCAGCCCCACAATGACAAGCGAGAACACGAGGGACTTGAGCAGTCCCGGTACACCGCTTCCCAATGCCTCGGGATAGTGCAGATGCAGCAGTTGCTGGACAGCATACCAGATGTAAGGGATAATATAGCAGGTCAGCGTTGCCGTACCTGCAGGTTTGATGATATCGAACCAGTTGGTTTTGCCTTTCACGTCCGTCAGCCAGTAGAAGAAACCGAACAGCGGGAAGAACATGGCGAGGCAGTAGAACAACCATGTCGGCGTGGCTTGTATTTTGGATATAATCCAGAATGGGTGTGAGACGAGGGCGAGGACAAGCATTCCTACGCCGAGGGCACAAAGCATGCCGATGAATCGTCCCGGCCGTTCCCGGTCGGCATAACGCTGCATGAGCAGGGAGGTCAATACGCCGGACATACCGAAGGCATGCAGTGTCCAGTCACTCGGGATAAAGGGAAGCAGGATAATCCGGCTGCCGTACTCTCCCGGTATCAGGTCTGAATGGCTGACTACGGCAAGCAATACGACCACGAACCAGGCAATGGCATTCTTCCGCAGGCTTTCCCGGGTGAACAGATAGATGCCTGCACATACCGCATACGTCCAGCCGATAAGTCCGAGGATGCCCCACCAGCTTATCTGGAACGGTTTCCCGTTCATGTCCTTGTAGATGACGAGGAAGGCGAGCAGCAGCACGCCTGCTGTTTTCATTGCAGTGAAAAGGGTCTTTTTCGTTCCTTCCGCTTTGGGATATACCCCCCAGGTGAGGAAGAAACCGATGACCATCAGGATGGAAAACCATTGGTGCGATAGACCGCCTTCGATGCCTCCGCTGTTCAGTGAAAACAGTCCCATGGCAATCAGCGCCACTGTCCGCCAGAAGATATGGGCCACGACTTGCAGGGTGTTGTCTCCCTTTTTGTACCGGTTTTGTATGGCAAAGGATACGGACATGCCCATACAGAAAAGGAAAGCGGGGAAGATGGTGTCGGAGAATCCCATCATGTCTTCGTCCATCCTGGCATGCATCAGCCAGTGGGGGACGTTTTTCAGTCCGGGAATGTCGTTGACAAAGAGCATGAAGAACATGGTGAGTGCGCGGAATACGTCTACCGCGGCAATCCGTTGGGGTGTTAAGCTTTTCATGATAGATAATTTGTTTGGGGGTTTAGAACGCAAATATAGGAAACTATTTTTTCCGATGCTACTGCTTTGCAGGATTTCTTGCTATATTTGCATGAACTTTATGGTCATGGAAAGGAGATTGTTCACTTTTTGTTTTCTTGCCGTCGTGGTATGGCAAAGTGTGGTTTTTGCTGCCGGCACGCCCTCTTTTACTGCGCTGACGTCCTCTTTGGATGAGGCTATCGAGGCGCACCGGCACTATGTCGCCGTGCGTGAAGGACGCATTGCCCGGCTGAAGCGCCAAGTGCTGGATACCGATACCGCCAATATCTCTTTTTTTCGATGGAATGGGGAAATCTATAAGGAGTATAAGACATATATCTGCGATTCGGCCATCCATTATCTTCGTGTCAATCTGGATTGGGCAGAGCGTTATGGCCGGCAGGATGCGGTACTCGAAACAAGGCTGGAGCTTGCCCACCTGATGGCTTCGGCAGGTATGTACGAGGAGGCTGCCGAACTCTTGAGGCAGACGGACAAAGCTTCCCTTCCCTCCCATCTGCTGCCGGACTATTACAATGCCTGTCATAAACTTTACACAGAACTGAGTTTCTATACGCTGGACGATTCTTTCAAGAAGCATTATCAGGCTTTGGCTACCCATTATGACGATTCTTTGATGCAGGTACTTCTGCCTTCATCCTCCCTCTACCTGGAACGAAGAGAGGCGCGGGAGGCCGCTGCAGGCCATCCGGACGAAGCCTTGAGCATCAATGATACGCGTCTGGCACATGCCAAGCCCAATACTCCCGAATATGCGCTGGTGACCTATCAGCGCTCATTGCTCTACCGCCGGCTCGGGAACCGGGAGGAGGAGAAGCGCTATCTGGCTTTGTCGGCACTGACCGATATTCGCCTGAGCATCACAGACCATGCCTCACTCTGGAACCTGGCGGAACTTCTTTATGAGGAAGGGGATATGGAGCATGCCTACCGTTACATCCGTTTCTCGTGGGACGAAACCAACCGATACAACGCCCGTAGCCGCAGCCTCCAGACTGCCGGCATCCTTTCACTGATAGACCTCACTTATCAGGCCATGCGCGAGAAGCAGAATGACCGGCTCCGGCTGTACCTCTGGCTCATCAGCACTTTGATTGTGCTGTTGGTGGTGGCAGTGGGCTTTATCTACCGGCAGATGCAGCGACTCTCTGCCGCACGGAACAAACTGGAGCATGCCAACGAGCAACTGCAACTCTCAAACAACATCAAGGAGGAGTATGTGGGCCGTTTCATGAATCTCTGCTCCGTTTATATCAACCGGCTGGATACCTACCGGCGGATGGTCAACAAGAAAATCTCTGCCGGGCAGATGGAAGAGCTGCTGAAGATGGTGCGTTCCCGTGAGGTGCTGGACACCGGACTGAAGGAACTCTATGATAACTTTGATACTGCCTTCTTGCACCTTTTCCCCGATTTTGTCGATAAATTCAATGACTTGCTGCAGCCCGAAGAACGCATCGTGCTCCGTAAAGGCGAGTTGCTGAATACGGAACTCCGCATTTTCGCCTTGATTCGTCTGGGCATCGACGACAGTTCGCAGATTGCAGAATTCCTCCGTTATTCTGTAAACACCATCTATAATTACCGTGCCAAAGTGAAGAACAAGGCCCGCATTTCGCGCGAGGACTTTGAAATACGGCTGATGCAGATACGCTGACAATACGTCAAACCGGTTTTTTGAATCCACTTTCTGCCTTTCTCTTCTTCTACTTATATTTCTGATTATTAGTTGTTTGTTTGTTTGTGCTTCTTTACTTCTTCCACCTATTCCCGATTCGCCGGTACGAGGTGTTCTTATCTTTCCTAACTTTGGGGAAGTAAAAGCGAATATCGCAACTGATACCATAACCAAAATTATTGCCATGAAACATTTATTAGCGACAAGCATTTCCATCGCCTTGCTGTCTTTGGGCCTTGCGGGATGCGGTGAGAAACAAGCGACAAAAGAAGTAACTTCGGATGCATTCGTAACCATTCAGGGTCAGGACTTGATAAAGCCCGACGGTACCAAACTCTTCATCATGGGTACCAACCTGGGTAACTGGCTGAATCCGGAAGGATACATGTTCAAGTTCAACAAGACCAATTCCGCTCGTTTCATCAATGAGATGTTCTGCCAGCTGGTGGGACCGGACTTTACGGCCGACTTCTGGAAAGCATTCAAGGACAATTATGTAACGCGCGAGGACATCCGCTTCATCAAGGAGCAGGGTGCCAACACCATCCGCCTGCCTTTCCATTACAAACTGTTTACGGACGAGGACTATATGGGGCTGACTGCCGACCAAGACGGCTTTGCCCGCGTGGACAGCCTGGTAGAGTGGTGCCGCGAATCGGACTTGTACCTCATCCTCGACATGCACGACGCCCCCGGCGGACAGACGGGCGACAACATCGACGACAGCTACGGCTATCCCTGGCTGTTCGACAGCGAAGTCAGCCAGCAACTTTACTGTGACATCTGGCGCCGGATAGCCGACCACTACAAGAACGAACCGGTCATCCTCGGTTACGAACTCTTCAACGAGCCCATTGCCCCTTACTTCGAGAACATGGAGGAGCTCAACGGCAAGCTGGAAGATGTATATAAGAAAGGTGTAGCCGCCATCCGCGAGGTGGACAGCAACCACATCATCCTGCTGGGCGGTTCGCAATGGAACGGTAATTTCAAGCCTTTCAAGGACTCCAAGTTCGACGACAAGATAATGTACACCTGCCACCGTTACGGAGGCGAACCTACCCAAGCTGCCATCCAGACGATTATCAACTTCCGCGACAGTGTGAACCTGCCCATGTACATGGGTGAGATAGGCCACAATACGGACGAATGGCAGGCCGCTTTCTGCCAGACGATGCGCGAGAACAACATCGGCTATACCTTCTGGCCCTACAAGAAGATGGACGGTTCTTCTTTCGTCGGCATCACTCCGCCGGAGAACTGGGCAAACATCGTGTATTTCTCCGAAGCACCGCGTGCCACGTACAAGGAAATCCGTGAGGCACGTCCCGCGCAGGCCATGTCCCGCAAGGCGATGATGGACTTTATCGAGGCATGCAAACTGAAGAATTGTGTGGTTCAGGAGGGTTATATCCGGTCATTGGGAATGAAGTAGCGGGTACTGCCTCGCTGCAAACAGTACGTATCAAGTCCTAGAGGATGAGATGCCGGGACTTAGCATGAAAGAGGTAGGGACTGAGCTGTACACACCATAGGACTGAGAACCCAAAACATCCGGATGTTTTAAGGCAAAACATGGGGATGTATTGGGATAAAACATCCGGGTGTTTTGGGGTAAAACATGGGGATGTTTTGGACAACAACATCCGGATGTTATGGATACTCACTATACGGCTGTAAGGATTTCAGTTCCTATGTGTGGGGGGATAAGTCATATTCCCTTGTCTGCTGGGGATTGTCAATAGTACGGACTGATTATGAGTACTTACTTAAATTATATAACAACTTAAATTGTACAACAATGAAAAAAGTATTATTCGGTTTGGTTCTGGCTGCTGTCGCGCTGCCTCTTTCAGCCCAGCAGAAGCCCGTCTATCTGGACGCAAGCAAACCTATTGAAGAAAGAGTGGAAGACGCTTTGAGCCGTCTGACCCTGGAAGAGAAAGTGAAGTTGACTCATGCGCAAAGCAAGTTCAGCAGTGCGGGTGTACCCCGTCTGGGCATTCCCGATGTATGGACGGATGACGGCCCTCACGGTATACGTCCCGATGTGTTGTGGGACGAGTGGGAACAAGCCGGATGCACCAATGACTCCTGTGTGGCTTTCCCTGCCTTGACTTGTCTGGCAGCAACCTGGAACCCCGAAATGTCTCTCCTTTACGGACAGAGTATCGGTGAAGAGGCGCGCTACCGCAACAAATCGGTCTTGCTGGGCCCTGGTATCAATATCTACCGTACACCGCTCAACGGACGCAACTTTGAGTATATGGGTGAGGACCCTTATCTGGCCGGAAAGATGGTAGTGCCCTATATCCGGGGCGTGCAGCAGAATGGTGTGGCTGCCTGCGTGAAACACTTTGCCTTGAACAACCACGAAGTGAACCGTCACACCACCAATGTCATCGTGGACGACCGCGCCCTTTATGAAATCTATCTGCCTGCCTTCAAGATGGCTGTGCAGGAAGGTGGAGCGTGGAGCATCATGGGTGCCTACAACCTTTACAAAGGCCAACATCTTTGCCACAACCAATACACATTAAACGATATATTGAAGGGCGAATGGGGATTCGACGGCGTAGTCATTTCCGACTGGGGCGGCACGCACGATACTCGGCAAGCCATTACCAATGGGCTGGATATGGAATTCGGCAGTTGGACTAACGGACTTTCAAATGGTGCCAGCAATGCATACGACAATTATTATCTGGCGAATCCCTACCTGAACCTCATACGCGAAGGCAAGGTCGGTACTAAGGAGCTGGACGACAAGGTACGCCGCATTCTGCGCCTTATCTTCCGTACGGTGATGAATCCCGACCGTCCGTGGGGAAGTATGCTTTCTCCGGAGCATTACGAGGCTGCCCGCCGCATCGGCGAGGAGGGCATCGTACTGTTGCAGAACAAAGGCAATGTGCTCCCGATAGATTTGGACCAGACTAAAAAGATTCTGGTAGTGGGCGAAAATGCTATCAAGATGATGACTGTAGGTGGTGGCAGTTCTTCGCTGAAGGTGCAGCGTGAGCTTTCTCCGTTGGACGGTATCAAGCAGCGTGTGGCTGGCAAGGCTGAAGTGGTGTATGCTCGTGGCTACGTGGGCGATGCAAGCGGTGAGTATAATGGTGTGGTGACTGGACAGAACCTGAAGGATGACCGCACTCCCGAAGAACTGATAGCCGAAGCCGTGAAAGAAGCCCAGGATGCCGATTATGTAATCTTCATCGGCGGTTTGAACAAAAGCAACGGCCAGGACTGTGAGGATTCAGACCGTGAAGGTCTGGGTTTGTCTTACGGACAAGATGCTGTTATCTCTGCACTGGCAAAGGCAAACAAGAATCTGATTGTTGTCAACATTTCCGGCAATGCCATTGCCATGCCGTGGGTGAACGAAGTGCCTGCTATCGTTCAGGACTGGTATCTGGGTTCCGAAGCCGGTAGTGCTCTCGCCGCTATCCTTATGGGGGATGTGAATCCCAGTGGCAAGCTTCCGTTTACCTTCCCCGTGAAGTTGGAGGATTGCCCGGCCCACAGCCTGGGTGAATATACCGGCAAGCGGAGCAAGGACATCATCGACATCAAATACAATGAAAGTATTTTTGTAGGTTACCGTTGGGCCGATAAGCAGAAGAAGGTGAAACCGTTGTTCCCCTTCGGCCACGGTTTGAGCTATACCACTTTCGAGTATGGCAAGCCCACAGCCGACAGCAAGACCATGCAGGCCGACGGTACGCTGACCGTGAAGGTTTCTGTAAAGAATACCGGAGCGCGCGAAGGGCAGGAAGTTGTCCAACTGTACATCAGTGACAAGAAGTCCTCTCTGCCTCGTCCCGTCAAGGAACTGAAAGGTTTCCAAAAGGTGAAACTGGCTCCGGGCGAAACAAAGGAAGTCACATTTACCATTGATAAGGAGGCTCTTAGCTTCTTCGATGACACCCAGCACGCTTGGGTGGCCGAGCCGGGTAAGTTCGAGGCTGTCATAGCAGCTTCGGCAGCCGATGTGAAGGGAACGGTTCCTTTTGAATTGAAATGATGTAGGGAAATAAAGTTTCCTTTTAGGTTATTATCAAAGATAGTGTAGATGGAGGGTGTGGCCGTGAGGTTGCACCCTTTCTTTGTACTCTTTACAAGCCAATATGTTTTCTTATATTTCTGAGTTTCTTCGGGTTGGCTAAAGAAGATGCAGATATGCTGGATGTTAGAGTCAAAGCAGTGATGTTTTGTAGTAATGGGTGAGTTTTTACCGCCGTGTTTAGGCAGATTTTCATCTTTTATATTTATTTTTGCAGAAATCAATGTTTGATAAAACTATCATGAAGAAGTATTTAGCAGAAATGATCGGGACAATGGTTCTTGTCCTGATGGGATGTGGTAGTGCTGTCTTTGCCGGAAGTGCGGCGGGGGCGGTTAGTGCAGGTGTCGGAACGCTGGGAGTGGCTTTTGCTTTCGGCTTGTCCGTTGTGGCGATGGCATACGCTATCGGAGGAATCTCGGGATGTCATATTAATCCTGCCGTTACCCTGGGCGTTCTGTTGTCCGGCAGGATGAGCGGGAAAGATGCAGCCATGTATATGGTGTTTCAGGTTATCGGGGCGGTTATCGGTTCTGCCATTCTTTATGCATTGGTGTCTACGGGCGCTCATGGCGGTCCTACGGCTACCGGTTCCAATGGGTTTGCTGACGGAATGATGTTGCAGGCATTCATTGCAGAGGCTGTGTTCACGTTTATCTTTGTGCTGGTTGTCTTAGGTTCTACGGATTCCGAGAAGGGGGCGGGTAATCTTGCAGGATTGGCCATTGGTCTTACGTTGGTATTAGTGCACATTGTTTGTATTCCTGTTACGGGAACTTCTGTCAATCCTGCCCGTAGCATCGGTCCGGCACTGTTCCAGGGTGGCGAGGCTCTCTCTCAGTTGTGGCTGTTCATTGTAGCTCCGTTTGTGGGTGCTGCGCTGAGTGCCGTTGTATGGAAAGTGCTTGCTGCAAAAGAAGGTAAATAAATGCCGGCAGACAGTGCCTTAAGAAGAGGCGGCTGATGGCAAAAAACTTATAAAGGGAAGCCCTCCGTCCGAAACTTCAAAGTTTCGGACGGAGGGCTTCCTGTTCTTTCCTTATGCTTGCTATTTCTTGTGCCTTATTCGTACAGCGATTTGGCTATACCCATTTCCAGTCCACGAAGTTCTGCCAGTCCACGCAGGCGGCCGATACAGGAATAGCCGGGATTGGTTTTCTTCTTCAAGTCGTCCACCATCTGGTGCCCATGGTCAGGGCGCATTGGGATGGAGACGCCACGATGTTGCTGCAGTTCAAGGAAGGCTTTCATCACGTGATACATGTCCACGTCTCCTTCCAGGTGGTTGGCTTCGTAGAAGTTGCCTTCGGCGTCGCGTTGCGTACTGCGCAGGTGGACGAAGTTGATGCGGTCGGCAAACTGCTGCATGATGGCTGCACAGTCGTTGGCACTGCTTACACCGAGTGAGCCGGTGCAGAGGCAAAGGCCGTTGCTCTTGTTGGGAACAGCGTCAATCAGTGCCTGGAAATCGGCAGCACAGCTCATGATGCGTGGCAGGCCGAGGATGGAGCACGGTGGGTCGTCTGGATGGATAACGAGCATGACACCTGCTTCGTCGGCTACCGGAGTGATTTCTTGCAGGAAATAGATCAGGTTGGCACGCAGGCGTTCCGGAGTGATGCCTTTGTAGCGGTCCAGTTCCTGCTGGAACTGTTCCAAGGTGAAGCTTTCTTCTGAACCGGGAAGTCCGGCAATCATGTTGCGTACAAGCAGTTGTTTGTCTGCCTCCGTCATCTGTTCGAAGCGGGTACGGGCCTTGGTCTTTTCCTCGTCAGTGTATTCGGCTTCTGCACCGGGGCGATGTAGCAGGAAGAGGTCGAAGGCGATGAAGGCGGCACGTTCAAAGCGGAGGGCACGACTGCCGTCGGGTAGTTCGTAGGCGAGGTCGGTACGTGTCCAGTCCAGTACGGGCATAAAGTTGTAGGTGACAATGTGAATGCCGCATTTGCCCAGGTTACGCAAGCTCTCTTTATAGTTGTCGATATACTTCTGGAAGTCTCCGGTTTGGGTCTTGATATGTTCGTGTACGGGTACACTTTCTACTACAGACCAGCGCAGACTGACGGCTTCAATCATTTCTTTCCGTTTCTTGATTTCCTCTACTGTCCATATTTCCCCGTTTGGAATATGATGCAAGGCGTTTACAATGCCGGTAGCCCCGGCTTGTTTGATGTCCCAAAGGCTTACCGGGTCGTTGGGACCGTACCAGCGCCAGGTTTGTTCACAAAGAATCATGTTATTTATTGTTTGATGATTTGCAATTTACTATTTACATCGCGAATGCGTTGAACCCTCCGTCCACTACAGCCACCGTACCGGTGACAAAGCTGGAAGCATCGCTGATGAGGTATTGGATGGTTCCGCAAAGCTCTTCTGCACGGCCCATACGTCCGAAGGGAGTTTGGCGGATCACATCTTGCCCACGTTCCGTGTAGCTTCCATCCGGGTTCGTCAGCAGGGCACGGTTCTGCTCTGTGAGGAAAAATCCGGGTGCGATGGCATTTACACGAATACCTTCGCCAAACTTTTTGGCAACTTCTGTAGCCATGAAAGCTGTGAAATTGGAGATACCGGCTTTTGCGGCAGCATATCCGGCTACGCGCGTCATGGGGCGGAAAGCAGCCATGCTGGAGAAGTTGACAATAGCGCCTGCCTTCTGCTCCACCATTGGTTTGAGGAAGACTTGTGTAGGCAGTACGGTACCGGTCAGGTTTAATTCCAGCACCCGTTGGAATTCTTCTATCTTCAAATCGAAGAATGTACCCGTAGGCGCGATGGTGGCACCCGGCATATTTCCACCGGCTGCATTCAGCAGGGCATCTATGCGTCCATAGGTTTTCAGAATATCAGCCAGGTTCTGTTCCAGCAGTTCACGGTTCGTCACGTCGGTTGTCAGGAACATGGCTTCTCCACCGTTTGCCTTGATTTCTCTGGCAATGGCGTCCCCTGTTTCTGCCTTGCGTCCTAAAACAACAACCTTTGCACCTTCTTCTGCCAGATGAAAGGCGATGGCTTTCCCCAATACTCCCGTTCCACCGGTTATAACCACTACTTTGTCTTTGATGTCAAATAAGTTTTTCATGATTCATTCATTTAAAATTACGTTGTGTTTTATTTGATTAACATTGCAAAAATACGGAATAATCTGTTGCACTGCATTTACAATCGTACAGAAAATATGTGCTTATTGTTTAGGTGATGGACTTCTGTAATATCAATAAACTCTCCGGTCCCATATTGAACAGCAGGTCTATGATGCTCAAGTTGGGCAGAAACCCGAGTCTCTCTTGAAACACCTGATAATAAGGTTGTGGTGAGAATTCTGTATCTTCCAGGGCAAAATCCTTTTTCGGATGAATGCGTTCGCGGAAATCTGTCTCATGCGGAGCAAACTCAGTCCGGTATCCGGTAGTACGTGTCATATCCGGTTGCAAGTCTATCAAGGAACAGACGAGGTGGCAAAGTTCTTCGTTGAAATCGGCTAAAAATTCATATTTCTGTTCATAGAAGGGACGGAAGTCATCCTTGTAGTATTCGAAGAAGGGAGTGTGGTTATAGGCAGATTCTATGGCATTCCAGTGCAGATGCCTCCAGTTACCGTGGTCTGAAATACGTATATCGCGCATCGGGCATTTCAGGGTGCTCGGTTTGACGGTGGGGATGGAAAGGGCCAGTTCACCGTCCGGTGCAGCAATGGTACAACGGTTCCGGTAAGTCTGCTTCATATAGTGGTCATGCTGTTCGATGAATACTTTATCGTATGCCAGTAGTTTGGTATAATATTCTATGGGAGCCAAATAGGCGGAAGAAAGAAAAACTGTTTTCATCAGTATATTTACGATTAGATGATTTGCGATTTACGATTGAAGTTACTGTTCATTGTTTGTATTTTCATTTTTATTCTTTCATTTGTTTGTCATTCCACTTTTTTCCATATCCTACCCCATCGGTAACCGCTGAAAGGTCCTGTTCCCTTTTCTTTGGAGAACCAGATGACAGACGCCTTGCCTATGATGTGGTCTTCGGGGACGAAACCGAAAAGGCGGGAGTCCGAAAGATTGATGGCATTGTTGGCACCTACCCAGTAGTAGTCTTTGGTAAAATGGCAGTGCTGCACGGGCTTGCCTTCCACATAAAGGGTGTCGTTCTTGATTTCGGCCTGTTTCTTTTCGTGAAGTACCAGGGTATTCCGCAGCAAAGTCTTGTTCCACGGATATACGCGTACGGTTTTGCCTTTGCCGGGGATTATCAGAGGTTTCAACATCTCCATGGAGTCTTCCTTGACAATCGGTTCTATCCAGCAATTCCCGTTCATGGCTTGTTCCAGCAAGTAGTGTTCATAGCGGCTGAAACTACGTATATTCTTTATTGAGTCCTGTCCCAATAGTTGGTTGGGAGCGATGGAAAGGATGGAAAGCAATGAATCCAACTGTCGTTCCCGTTGCCTGGGGTAAGAATAAAGAAACTTCTGGTCGGGTGCATTCTTTTCGGAAGGAATCACTGAAAAAAGCGAATCTATCAGTAAGGTATCTCCGGGAGTACCGATGCAACGGCTGATAAAGACTTCCCGTCGGTCGATCACGGGTTCTGAAAGATTGGCAGGATTGTTGAATACAAGAATATCCTCTTTCTGCACCGGACTGTCCGCCCAGCGATGATATCCCCATAACTTCATAAAAGGAAGTCGTAGACCGTAGCTCCACTTGTTTACAAGAATACGTTCACCCTGATACAGTGAGTTCTCCATACCGGAAGAAGGGATAAGATAGGAAGTTGCCACACAACCCCGAAGCAGCACTACGACGAGTGCCACTCCAACGATTGTAATTGCTATCTTCCACCCTTTTTTCATTTAATGTTGTCCACCCACTTGAATATCCGGTTCCAGCGTATCTTGCCATCAAACCAGCTGCGGTCTTTGTCCAGTGACAACCATACTACGATAGGCTTTCCTACGACATGGTCTTCCGGCACAAAACCCCAGTATCGGGAGTCGGCGGACTTGTCGCGGTTGTCGCCCATCATCCAGTAGTAGTCCATATTGAAAGTATAGGAGTCGGTCTTTTCACCGTTGATGTAGATGCCGTCTTCCTTGACTTCCAGTTTGTTGCCTTCATAGGCAACGATGCAGCGTTCGTAGATGGGCAGGTTATCCTCGGTCAGCTTGATGGTGGCGCCTTTGGCAGGAATCCAGATTGGGCCGTAGTTGTTGCGGTCCCATTGGGTGTAAAGGTTCAGCGGATACATCTGTCCCGAGAATTCTCCCGGTTCGATGATAATACTACTGATGAGTTTCTTGTTGCCCGAAAGGGTCTCGTACATCTTTTTAGTGAGCGGAAGATGATAGACCGGTGCCAGCCTGCCTTGGGCATCCCGGCGGTCCAATCCCATTTCAATCAGATTCTCTTCCCAGCCCAGACCGTCAGTCATCAGTGTCTGGTCCTCTTTGCTGATGCCCAGTTCACGGAACATATCATCGGTGATATAGGGCCCCGTTGTTTGTACAAAGTAGTTGAACTGCATTTCTGTAGGGTTCTCGATAGCTTTGCCGTCGATGTATACTTGTCCCTTCTTGATTTGCAATGTATCGCCGGGTAGGCCTACGCAACGTTTTACATAGTTTTCACGACGGTCGACGGGACGTATGACAATGTCACCGTACATTCTCGGATTGGAACGGATGAGGTTACGTCCGGCATTGTAGTACAAATCATAGACGGTACGTTGCTGTTTGCGTGTCAGACTGTCCATATTCACTTTGTTGGGATACACGCGTTTTCCTTCTTCGTAAGCAAGGGTATAGAAATCTGTCTGCTGGAAGTTGGTGGCTACCGTGTCGCCTGCCGGGAAGTTGAACACCACAATGTCGTTCAGTTTCACTTTGCCGAAGCCCGGTACACGTTTATATTTCCATTGGGGCCATTCGATGTACGATTTGGTGTTGAATACCGGCAGTGTATGTTGTGCCAGCGGCATGGAAAGCGGCGTATTCGGTACGCGCGGGCCATAACTCATCTTGCTGACGTAAAGGAAATCGCCTACCAACAAGGATTTCTCCAATGAGGAAGACGGTATCTGATAATTCTGGAACACATAGATATTTACGAAGTAGACGGCTACCAGCGCAAATACGATGGCATCCACCCAACTCATGATGCTGCGTACGGCAGGATTCTCCGATTTCTTCCAGAACCCCCAGGGTATCTTCTTACTGATGTAGATGTCAAAAATGAAAGGTAGTACAATCAGCCCCAGCCAGCTTTTTACCCAAACCAGAAAGGCAAGGTAGAGCAGGGTGACTATACTGAATTTAATCCATTGGGTGCGTGTTGCTTTTCTCATGATGTCTTAGTCTTTTAAAAATGGAAACAAGTCACTCATTCCCAAAGCACCTTCGTGCTTGGCGGTATATTCGGCAGCAAGGACAGCTCCCAAGGCAAATCCCCTGCGATTCTTGGCATCGTGGGTGATGGTGATGCTGTCGGCTTCGGAGTCGTAGCGGATGCTGTGGATGCCCGGTACTTCTCCTTCGCGGATAGAACTTATGGGCAGCTCATTGGCTGCACATTCCGTAGAGCCCGAGACAGTCCCGTCGGGAGCCTGGAAAGTTCCTTCTACCCATTTGTCCTTACGGTCGAGATTCTCCAGAATACCTTCGGCAAGCGTGATGGCCGTACCGCTCGGAGCGTCCATCTTGTGGATGTGGTGCGTTTCGCTCATTGTCACATCATAGGCAGGGAACTGGTTCATTATCTTTGCGAGGTACTTGTTGACAGCAGAGAATATGCTTACTCCCAAGCTGAAGTTGGACGACCAGAACAGTGTTTTGCCACCTTCGGTGCAAAGCTTCTTCACTTCGTCTCCATGTTCCGCCATCCATCCCGTACTGCCGGATACCAATTTGACTCCGGCCTGGAATGCCTTCATATAGTTATTGTATGCAACCATGGGATTGGTGAACTCTATGGCAACGTCGGCGCTCTTGAAGGCTGCCGATTCAAAGTCTTCCTGATTGTCGACATCGATGATGCTTACAATTTCGTGTCCGCGGCCAAGGGCTATTTTCTCGATTTCCTTGCCCATTTTTCCGTAGCCGATTAATGCGATTTTCATTGTTTCTATCTGTTTTTATTTAGTTTATCAACAAACTATAGGTCGCAAAGATAATCTTTTTCTTACATTTGTACTCAACATTAACGTCTTGTTAACATGGAACAACTACTGCATTATGTTTGGAAGCACAAAATATTTCCTTTGTCAGCACTCCAAACAACCTCCGGCCGGCCGGTAGAAGTGATAGATCCCGGTTTGCCGAACATGAATGCAGGCCCCGATTTCTTTAATGCCAAACTGAAAATAGACGGTACGCTTTGGGTGGGCAACGTCGAAGTGCATACGCAGGCATCAGAGTGGCTGCTCCATAGGCACGACTGTGACAAGGCGTATGATACTGTCATTCTGCATGTAGTGGGCGAATCGAATTGTGATGTGTACCGCACGAACGGTGAGCTGGTTCCCCAGATGGTGCTCACCTGCCCCGACACTGTCCGTTTGCGCTATGAAGAGCTTCGGCAGACAGAGATTTATCCTCCCTGTTATTCCATCCTTGCCTCCCTTCCGAAGCTGACCGTCCACTCCTGGCTGTCCGCTTTGCAGGTAGAGCGTTTTGAGCAGAAAGCACATGTCATATCCCAGCGGCTCGAACGCTGCAATCATCATTGGGAGGATGTTTTCTTCATTACTCTTGCTCGTAACTTCAGCTTCGGGCTGAATGGGGATGCTTTCGAGGCATGGGCAAACCGCCTTCCATTCCGCGCCGTAGACAAGCATCGGGACAGTCTGTTTCAAGTGGAGGCTTTCTTCCTGGGGCAGGCAGGCCTGCTGGAGGAGGTCCCAGCGGAGGCGGATGATTATTATTTGAAACTTCAGAAAGAATTCCGCTACCTGCAACGCAAGTTCGAGCTGCCAGCTCCCATGTCCGTTGAGCAGTGGCGATTTCTGCGTCTTCGTCCCGATAACTTTCCGCATGTACGTCTGGCGCAGCTTGCCAGTCTATATCATAAGGAGCAGGCACTCTTCTCACGTATCATGGAGGCGGAAACGCTGGAAGCGGTGAAGAAGATACTGGCTGCCAATACTTCCGTGTATTGGGAAGAGCACTTCAATTTCAGAAAAGTTTCACCCCGGAGGGAAAAGCGGGTAGGGGACGGTGCTTTGAATCTGATTGCTATCAATACGGTCATCCCGTTTCTTTATGCATACGGCCTGCACAAGGCCGATGACGTTTTGTGTGACCGTGCCACCCGTTTCCTTGAATCCTTGAAGGCCGAAAACAATCACGTGACCCGTCTTTGGGATGGTGCCGGTTTGCCGGTATCTACCGCTGCCGACTCGCAGGCATTGCTCCAACTTCAAAAGGAATATTGTGACAGGAAAGACTGCTTGCGTTGTCGGTTTGGTTACGAGTATTTGCGGCGTAGATGATAATAATTATCGCCTCATGGCCTTAGCATTTTATCACTTTTATATTATCTTTGTGCGTTGAAAAATAATCCGAGTATATGAAGGCTATCCGCTTTGTTTTTTGTCTGTTTGCGGCACTCATGCTGACGACTTTCAATGGTCTGGCTGCCGAAGAGGAGGATTTCAAGACATTCCTCCAGAAATTTACGTCCAGTGCCTCATTCCAGTATTCCCGAATCAAGTTTCCTTTGAAGTCTCCCATCGTCCTTTTGAAGGATGACGGCGAGACGGAACAGACTTTTCCCTTCACGCGCGAGAAGTGGGCATTGCTGGACGAGGAAACGCTGAAGGAAGGACGTACTACCGAAGAGGAGGGAGGTACCTATATTTCTCACTTTACTGTCAATGAGCCTGCCCATAAGGAGTTCGAAGCAGGCTATGATGAATCAGAACCTTCCCTTCGTGTGGTCTTTGAACTGACGGATGGCAAGTGGTATGTCACCGACTGCTATAACGACTGGTACAACTTCGACCTCCCTATTAGTGAACTGGAAGAAACCATTCAGGCGGTACAAGAGGAAAACAAGGCTTTCGAAGAACTTCATCCCTGATGAAGCTGGGGCAGAAATCCGCCTCAATCATTATTTTATCCTTCTTCTGTACGATTTATGCCCCCCCTTTTCCAAAAAGAGGGGTTTCTTTGTGCCGTACTAATGCATTGGAATATGCAGTTACAACTTCTTTTGCAGATTTCCAAGTAGCAAATATCGATAACCTTAAATAAACAGCCATGATGCAATTCAGTAAATGGAAAATAGGAGCGGCAGCGCTCGTTTGCATGTTGCTGCCGGGCAGTGTACATGCGCAAATCGTGAAGAATGAGCGTTTGCTTTCTTTTGAGGAGAGACAGGTTCCGGCGTTTGTCACTACGGCAGCCGGTTCGCAGTTGGGCATTAGCGACGAACATTATAGGGACGGCGACTACAGTTTGAGCTGGACTTTCGAGCCGGGTGCCGCACTGTCCATCAAGAAAGACTTGAAGTTTGAGAAGAAAGACCCGACGGGGAAAGACACCTATCTTTCGGCTTTCATCGTATGGGTGTACAATGAGCAGGCCCAGGACAAGCAGATTCGGTTTGAGTTCTTGAAGGATGGCAAGGTATACACCTCTTTTCCTTTTGGCATCAACTTCACCGGTTGGCGCGGAGCATGGGTATGTTATGAACGCGATATGCAAGGTACCCCGGAAGAAGGGATGGACGAAATCCGAATTGTAGCCCCCGACGTGAAGGGGAAACTCTTTTTCGACCATCTGATTACTGCCAGCAAGGTGGATGCCCGCCAGCAGACTGCCGACTTACAGGTACCGTTTGTAAATAAGGGAACCACCAACCACTGGCTGGTTATCTACGAACACTCCTTGTGGAAACCGGACATCCCTCTGACAGACGTGACCGAGGCGCAGAAGCAGGATATACGGATTATGGAGAAACGTTTCCGCGACATGCTCTACACGCCTTCCGCACTTTCGGAGAAGGAGATGCAGTCCATCCGTAAGAAGTATGATTTTTATCGGATTACCTACAAGAACGGCAAGGTAGCAGGACGTCCTATCTATTTCGTACGTCACTCCGAGGCATACGAACGTATGGTACCCGATTGGGACAAAGATATGTTCTCCAGACTGGGGATAGAGATAAGCGACTATTTCAACCTGATGAAACGCGTCGCCATCGCCTACAACAATGTGGAGGATGCGGCGCTGAAACACGAGTTGAAGCAGAAATTCATCGCCATGTACGATAACGCCACCGACCAGGGTATTGCCTACGGCAGTTGCTGGGGAAATATCCACCATTACGGATATAGTATGCGCGGTCTGTTTTTGGCTTATTTCTTGATGAAGGACGTGTTGCGTGAGGCAGGTAAGCTGGAAGAGGCGGTACGTACGCTCAACTGGTATGCCATCACCAATGAGGTATATCCCGAACCTGCCGTCAACGGTATTGATATAGATACGTTTAACACCAAGTTGCAAGGCCGCATAGCCAGCATCCTGATTATGGAGGATACACCGGAGAAACTGCAATACCTGCGTTCCTTCTCCCGTTGGCTGGACAAAGGCTGCCTTCCTGCGCCGGGACTGGCCGGTTCTTTCAAGCCGGACGGTGCCTGCTTCCATCATTGCAACAATTATCCTGCCTATGCAGTGGGCGGTCTGGACGGTGCCACTAATATGATTTACTTGCTGAGTGGTACCGAGTTCCGCCTGTCCGAGCAGGCACACGAGACGGTGAAGAAAGTGCTTCTCACCATGCGTTTCTATTGCAACCTGAAGCAATGGTCTCTCTCCATGTCCGGGCGCCATCCCAACGGGGGAGGAAGTCTGATACCTATCCAATATGCCACGATGGCCATTGCCGGTACGCCGGATGGCAAGCAGAAATATGACCCCGAAATGGCTGCTGCCTATCTGCGCCTGGTTGCCTATACAGAAGCTCCGGACAAGAATGCGCCCGACTATCTGCCGAAGGCTTCCACCCGCCACGAATTGGAGATGAAGAAGTTGCTCGAAGCCCAGGGCTTCCGTCCGGAACCCGACCCACAAGGCAATCTGGCCTTGGGTTACGGCTGCGTGTCCGTACAGCGTCGTGACAACTGGGCTGCCGTAGTACGCGGACATTCCCGTTATCTCTGGGCTGCCGAGCACTATCTCCCCGCCAACTTCTATGGCCGTTATCTGGCACATGGCAGCATGCAGATTCTTACCGGAAAACCCGATGAAATGGTTACTTTTGCCACCAGTGGCTGGCAGGAAGCCGGTTTCGACTGGAATCGTATTCCGGGTGTCACGAGCATCCATCTGCCTTTCGACCAGTTGCGTGCCCGGGTATTGAATGTCGATACCTTCTCCGGTATGGAGGAGATGCTCTATTCCGATGAGGCTTTTGCCGGCGGTTTGTCCCAGGCACATCTGAACGGTAACTTCGGTATGGTGCTGCATGAACATGATAAGTATAACGGTTCTCACCGTGCCCGCAAGTCGTTCCACTTCTTCGACGGCACCATTGTATGCCTCGGTACGGACATCGAAAACCTGAATACCGAATATCCCACGGAAACCACCGTGTTCCAGCTTGCCGCCACCACTCCCGAAACCCGTCAATACTGGGAGTCCTATCAGAGTGACGGACAGACTTATATAGACCCTAACGGCGTAGGTTATTACATTTCCAAAGCCTCCCGCCCTGATGCCCGGTACGAGAAGAACTTCCCGCAAGTGACCGTGGGCGAGCGTAGCACCAAGCCTACTTCCGGTGATTGGGTGTCCTTGACATTGCAACATGGCAAAGCCCCGAAAGGCGCTTCCTACGAATATGCAGTGCTGCCCCACACGGATGCTGCCGCTTTGAAGGCATTCGCCAAGAAACCCACTTACAAGATTCTCCGACAAGACCGCAACGCCCATATTGTACGCTCTCCGGCAGACGGTCTTACTTCTTACGTCTTGTTCGAGACTCCGCAGGCGCTGCCCGACGGTGGATTGTTGCAGAAAGCCGATACATCGTGCCTTGTCATGATACGTGAATATAAGGACAAGCTTCTTCTGACTGTCTCCCAGCCCGACCTGGCCTTGTATCGTGGTCCGAGTGACGAGGCTTTCGACAAAGACGGAAAACGTATTGAGCGCAGTATCTATTCACGCCCGTGGACTGACAATGAGAGTCAGGAGATTCCCGTAACCGTTACTTTGAAGGGACAGTGGAAGGTTGCCGAGACGCCCTATTGCAAGGTGGTGTCGGCAGACAAGAAGCAGACAGTGTTGCGCTTTACTTGCCGGGATGCTGCAAGCTTAGAGGTAGAGTTAAAGAGGTAGGGAGAGTATAGGTTAGACATTGATACTGAATACCCACAACACCCGGATGTTTTACCCCATAACATCCGGGTGTTTTACTATAAAACATGGGGATGTTTTGGGGTAATACATCCCCATGTTTTGGGTGAATACATCCGGGTGTTGTGGGTATTCGGTATAGGAGTCTTAGCCTTTCTCTCCTATAGAGAAAGATACTGGAAACGGTTGTTTAATATGTTCCGAGCAGATTGCTTACTGCTGACTGATAGTTTGCCAGTTTACTGGTCTTATGAATGGTCTTTCTCGCTTTGCGGTCTCCGTCCGGTAACAGATACTCCCAGAAACTTTTCATTTTCATTAATAACTGTGCCTCACCGCCTTGTAGTAGCTCTTGATAGGCGTTGAAGACCTCGGTGTGCAGTTGCCCCACCTTTTTCGCCATTTCATCGGAAGAAATCGGGGTTCCTTGCTTGTATTCCAGCGCCAGAGCAGGATTGGCTAGCAGCCCGCGGCCGATGACGATACCTGCCAATCGGGGGAACCGTGTGGTGATAGAACGGATATCTTCCACGGTATGCAGGTCGCCGTTGTAGAACAGAGGGCGGGTGCACTCTTTGTAGAAAGCTTCAAACCCCTTCAGGTCTACCTCTCCTTTGTATTGCTGCTTGCCCAGACGCGGGTGCAGGATGATGTGTGCGAGGGGGAGTTCGTTGAATAGCGGTAGCAGGGCAAGACACTCCTCCGCCTGCTCCCAACCCAGACGCAGCTTCACGGAGAAACGGATGTCGGGATGCCGGTCGATGGCTTCGGAGAGCAGCGCTTTCACTTCTTCGGGATAGGGCAGCATGCCGGAGCCATTGTGGCGCCGGGCCAGCATCGGAAAAGGACAACCCAAATTGATGTCCGCTTCCCGGTATCCTTTTTCGATGAAAAGGGACATTATGTGCTCCAGCTTGTCCGCATCCGGAGCAATGAGCTGGGGGATGAGGTGCAGGCCCGGATTGTGGTCCGGCTCAATGTCACGGGTATCTTTCCGCCGGATTTCTCCGTGTTCCATGCGTACGAAAGGAGAGTAATAGGTCTCTATGCCGCCGAAGATGCGTGCATGCACCCGCCGGTAGACGGCATCGGTGTAGCCTTGTAGCGGGGCGAAGTGGATAGGTAATATGTTCTCGTTCATGGCTGCAAAGATACATATTTTTCTTTCTAGTAGGAAGCTGTGCTACTTTTTCCGGCTTCTTCTTTTTGCGGCATTTCAAGCAATATTTGTTTGGATTGTCCGTTTTGAATCAGTGTTATTGTTGCTTTTTCAGGATTTTCCGATTCACAACGTGGATTTGCGATATGTATTCTTTTTTCTTTTTCCTTCCACAAAAGGGCACAAGGGGTATCTGTCGCAAGGATGTCACCATTTTCAAGTTTCAGTTCCCCTGGTTGATAGAAGATGATTTCTGTTATTCTTAATTTTTCATGACGTACAGCTTGTATTTTTTCCGTATTGGCAAGTACTTTTATCGGCAGCTTTGCAGCATATTTATCGGCAGCGGATGTGCTAGGGATGCTTGGGTGTACCACGTAGGCGTATTTCCCTTGCTGCGGGCGGATGCCGTGATTGGCGTTCAAACTGAACAGTGCCGTATCACAAGTTATTTTGTACTCGGTTTGGGGCAGCAGATTGAAGTAGGCGGTCTGTCCGTGGAGTATCCAGTCTGCAACGGTCTGTATGGAGCCGTTCTTCAGAGTCTGTTTTTTCCCATTTGTCATGTACTGTACCTTCCCGTTGCGGTTACATTGGTTGAGAGTGGTGAATACTTCGGCTTTTCCTTTGGCGTTGCAGATGCCTGCCCCAAGGCATACAAATTCTTCATCGAAATAGAACCAGGCTTTGTGAGCTTGTAATCCGCGGCGGTCTAAAATCATGCCGCAGGTTCCATAAAGACTGTCGCTGACACCTCCGGCAAAACAGTTTCCGTTATTGCCGCCTTCACCCCAATCGGGAATGGGAAGGGGGGCATTGTCTTGTTCGGCAGTAATGCCGGGATATTGGCGGTTGTTGAATATCTTAAAGAAATTGCCGTCATACTCGTGTCCGGTGACAAAAAGATAATTTACTCCGTTGGAGGCATAATAGTTGAACTCACCATCACCGTTGCCGGCCTCGTTGCCTACGGTACGGGTGGAGGTCATGCGTGAACTGGTCATATAATTGTTGCGGCGGTGTACCATGTAGTCGAAACGCCAGAACATGCGGTTACCCGTCAGGCTGTTGTCTCCACCGATGTGTTGCAGTGCTTGCTTCATGTTGTTGCGTGCATCGGAGTTGCTCAACTTGCAGATTCTTTCGGCCAGAACTTTTATGGCAGAGGAGTATTGGTTGCTGCTGATAAAGCGTCCTGCATTGTTGGGGTCATGCTGCTTGTTGTAGAATATCCATTGTACGCCGTCGGTGAAGAGGCGTTGCAATAATTCCAGTCCGGGGCTTTGGAAACGGGTATCCTTGCAGAGTTCCAGATAAGCGAGGGTGGAGTTAACGAATTCTTTGCCGTAGCTGGTGAAGTAAAGTTGCCGTCCATGACCGCAATGTTGCCCGAAGAGATAGTCAGGTTGTATGCCTTCGGAGGGTTGTATGGTGAGCAGTTGCGTCATCCGTTCTTTGAAGTCTTCCATCTGGCTTTCGTTCTCGGTCAGGATGCTGGCGGCAAATGACCCCATGATGATGTCGGCGCCGTTGGCTCCTGTCATGTGTGAGGGGGCGGCATTCTCGTAGCTCCAGCGTAGGTATTTGATGGTCTTGTCAAAAAGTTCTGGATTTTCATTGATTTCGCGGCTCATCAGCACTACGCTGGTAGATAGTTCTTTGGGATAGGGAATGTAACGATACCACCAGTTTTTGGCTTGATGGTTGGTGTCTATCCAGAAGCGGAGCGCTTTAAGATAAGACTCTTTCAGCGTTTTGTCATGGTAGAATGTGTTCTCTGGATGTTGGTAGGCGCAGGCCAGGGTGATGAGGTTTTGTACATGCTTGCGTGGGGAACCATCGGTAGCGCGATAGTTGAGGGTGACGAATGCTCCTTCTGGTGAGAGGGATTTCATCAGTCCGCCAATAGTTTCTTTCGATGGGTTCCGGTCGAGGTACTTTTCGTACATCCGGTTGTAGATGGTCTTGAAGTCGGAGGCATGGGCACGAATACCTGTCAATGTAATGCACAAGGCAATTGCTGCAATGAGTTTGATGTTATGGGTTTTCATGTTGATATTCTTTGTTATATTAGGGGATTTATGAATCAGGGAAGAGCCTCGCGGTTCCTCCCTGACAAAGTTAATTGATTAAGGTCTATAAAAATACTTAAGGTTAGAAGTTTTGTGTTGATAGAACGTTTTTATTTCATTATTCGGTTACCATCACTTTATATTCACGTACCACGGAAGATTCTTGTTTGTAGTTTCCATTGGTGGCTACAAAGGTGGCTGTGTAGGTACCGGGAGTCTTGTAGGTATATTGATAAGAGTCAAGACTTTGGGTAACGTTCTTCAATCCGGTGCCTGCGTCGGGGGAACATGCGTTGACAACAAACAGATTGGAAACCAGCCAGCTATATTTTAATTCAGTATTGGCGTTGGAACTATGAATGAAGAAAGCGTTCATGTCCTTGAAGTTCCAGATGCCGGAAGTGTTGTTGGTGACTGTGCCATAGGCACGGTTGGAAGTCATACTCTTCTGGTCGCTCAGGTTATGACGGTGCAACATATTGATAGGGGTGAAGCCGAAAGATCCGGCGGTGAAAGTCGTCTCTTGTCCCTTGGACATTTGGTTCAATATCTGCATGTTGCTAAAAGTAAATCTCGTTTGTGCCACACTGTTGGTTTGACCGCGATAGCAGATGGCTATGGCAATACGTTTGCCCAAATAGGGCTTCATGTCTATGGCAAAGTCTTGTGCTTTGGTTGCAGTAGGGAAATCGGAAGCCGGGATCAATGTTTCCCAAGCGTGTTGCTCCACCAGTACGGAGTCGGCTTCAAAGTTCCCTTTTTCTATGCCGGGAAAGTCGGAGGATACATACATGGTGAGTATGTTTGCTGGATTTCCATATTGTGGGGTCAGCTTGAATTTCAAAGTTGAAGTTTCCACCTCACTTTCGTCTACTGTAGTACGTTCTCTGTATTTATATTCTTTTCCGGCTTCACCGCTGTAAAAAGTGAGGAAGTCCGGGTCACCCTTGAAATGAAACTCCACCGGAGTTCCGTTTTTTACGGTGATGGTCTGACCGTCGAAACTGATACCGTTTCCGGTTGCCACATTTACATCCAGTTCTGCATCTTTAGTGAATTCGCTTTCGCAGGAGGCAAAAGTGAAACTTGCAATGCTGATAGCTATCAATAGTTTATTTAGTTTCATGATATGATTTATTTATTTGGAACGATTATCTTTGTTTTACTCATTCGATTACCAACCAGGATTATTCTGGGTGATGGCTTTGTTTACTGACATTTCACTGTCCGGTATGGGGAAGTAATTGTAAGCGTCTGTTATCTGGAAGAAGGTATAGACGCTGTAGCTAGGTCCCGTAGCCCAGTTGGCATTGGCGCCTTGAAGGGCACGGGGAGCTAATTCATTCATGTTTTTCACATATTCACCCCAGCGGATAAGGTCGTAGCGGCGGGTATGTTCAAAGCAGAGTTCCATAGCACGTTCATCTTTCACTGCCTGACGGAAGGCTTCTTTGCTGAGGCTTCCTTCTTCATAGGGAGCGATGCCGGCACGATTACGCACGTCGTTCAAACATTTGTAAGCCAGTGTAGTGGGAGAGGAGCTAATTTCATTCTCTGCTTCGGCCACCATCAGTAATACGTCCGAATAGCGTAACAATGGGAAGTTGAGTGAAGTGTAGTTCTTGTTCTTTTTGGTGCCGTATGCCTCATATTCTCTGCGGTATTTTCCGCAAGCACGTGAGTAGTTCTTTTCTGAGTCGGCTTCGGTTTTCTCGTAATCTCCCGTTTTCTTGGAAGAATCACCTTCGCCATAGCTGTAAGACACATCCCAATATTGGTTTTTCACTTCTTCCAGCTTACCGTACTCGAATTGGCGTCCTGTAACGCCTTTCTTGCTTACGGCCTCCACGTATTCGAATGGCGCAATATTCCAGTTCATACGGTTGATGTCTCCATTATCCTTGTAGAGTTCATATAGTTTCGGAGTTGACCAGAAGTATGCGTAGCCAAATCCGGGATCTTTAGCGTCTATTAAAGATTGATCGTTGGATTCGTCAGGACATTTGATGCCTATCAGGTTTCCGATACGTCCTTCTGCTCTGACTTCGGAAGTATAGTCTCCGGCAAACTCTGCCTCCCAGATACTTTCATTGGCTGTAGTATTGTATTGGTTAGAACAAAGGTCGATGAATACATCCCAGTAGTTGGCTGCTAAGCCATGTCCTTCGCCCATTACTTTTTGGGCATAGGTGCTGGCTTGCTTGAAATAATTTTGAATGGCTGTAGCGTCTCCGTTGGCATTGTCTCGGAAATGCTCGCCGGCACGGAATAAATAGACACGTGCCAGAATACCCCATGCTGCAGAGCGTGAAACATGTCCCGGCTTGTAGCCTAGTTCTGCGGCTGTAGCAAGACCCTCAGCGCATTCAGACATTTCGGTGGTGATGAAATCATAGATAGTCTGCTTGTCTGTACGGGGAATGTCAAGTCCCGTTACACTACTGGTGGAAGTTGTCTTGAAGGGAACGTCTCCCCAGCCTTGTACCAGTGTGAAGTAGTAGTAAGCGCGCATGAAACGTGCTTCTGCTGTGTACTGCAGGAGCAATTTGTCGGATATGTCTTTGCTTTTGTCAATATTCTCAAGAAACGTATTGGCACGGTCGATACCCGTATAGAGTGTTTGCCAAAGATTGCTGAATTGCGGTGAACTTGAATTGGCATTGTTACAGGCAATCGCACCGCTGGTTTGCGGATTGCGACCACCACCATAATGGGACAAGTCATCAGCACCCGTCATGAACATGTATTCGTTTCCGTAGAAGTTCTGTGAGGTCAGTGGGGCGTATACAGAGGTCAGGAATGAGAGAGCTTCATCCGCATTATTAAAGTAATTGTCGGGAGTCAGCTTAGTAGGTTCTTTGTCCAGAAAATCGCAGGAGACCATAGCCAGACAAGTCAAAGATAGTATTATTGTTTTTATTGTTTTCATATTATATTTCAGTGCTTTAATGGGATTAGAAACCTAAATTGATACCGAAACTTACGGAGAGTGCACGTGGGTAAGACGAGAAGTCGAGTCCCGGAGTCAGACCTCCGCTACGGATAGATACTTCAGGGTCGTACCCGGAGTATCCGGTGATGGTCCAAAGATTTTGTGCAGCTACATAAAGGCGTGCATTATCAATCTTATACTTCTTCAGGAAAGTTTTTGGTACGGTATAGCCCAATGTTACAGTTTTCAGTCGCAGGAATGAGGCATCTTCTACTACACGTGAAGAAATCACGAGGTTAGAACTTGAGTTGGTGGCTGCCGGAATATCACTGTTCGGGTTTTCCGGTGTCCAGCGGTTGGTATAGCTGGCATATTGGTTCAGCTCACGTTTCTTTTGGAAACCGCTATCGAAGAACAGACGGTTGGCATTCAGAACGTCATTGCCATAGCTCCATTGGAAAAATACGCTTAAGTCAAAGCCTTTATATTCGAAGTTGTTGGTGAAACCTCCGGTATGGATGGGCAGACCGCGTCCTATCATGGTACGGTCGTTAGTGTCGATGATGCCGTCACCGTTCAAGTCTTTGTACTTTGGCATACCGGGCTGTGTATTGCTTTCGCTCACGTAGTGGGGAATGTTACCTTTCAGCGTATAACTGCTACCGCTTTTGTCAAAGTCATCGTACTTGTAAGTGCCTTCGTAGATATAGCCGTAAATCATACCCATCGGTTGGCCTATCTTAGCAATGTAGTTGGGCTGGCTGTTAAAGTTCTGATCAAAAGTGGCAGTGCTCAATAAACTGGTTTGGTTTTCAGCGAGTTCCAACACTTTGTTCTTGTTAAAGGAGATATTGAAGTTGCTGCTCCATTTGAAGTCTTTATTGTCTATATTCACTGTGTTCAAAGTCAATTCAATACCGTCATTGCGCACCTTACCGATGTTTTTCATGGCTGTCAGATAACCCGAAGAGTAAGGAAGAGTGGCATCCAGCAACAAGTCGCGCGTAGTTTTGCGATAGAGGTCGGCAGTAAAGCTGATACGTTCGTCAAAGAATCCCAGGTCAAGACCCAAGTTCCACTGTTCGGTGGTTTCCCATTTTAAGTCCTCATTGGGTAGAGAGATGGGGGCTACACCGACGTTGGCGTTATTGCCGTCAAAAGGATATACTGTGTTATTCATGCTGGTAGTGGCATGGCTTTTAATCATGTCCAGCAAGGCAAGGTAGTCGTATTCACCGATACGGTTGTTACCCGTAAGCCCCCAGCTCAGGCGAAGCTTACCACTTGAAAGCCATTTCTTGTAGTCCTTCATGAATTCTTCTTCGGAGAAGCTCCATGCCAGTGAGCCTGAGGGGAAGTAGCCGTAACGGTTTTTCTTACTGAATTTAGAGGAACCGTCGGCACGGAATGAAGCAGTGGCATAATATTTGGATTTATAGTTGTAGTTCACACGTCCCAGATAAGACAGCATAGACCAGGAAGACAACGTGGAAGTACTCTTGTCAAAAGTACCTTGGCTCATGCCTGCCATACCTAGTGATTCGTTGGGAATCTGCTTCATGCGTAATGAGTAATATTCATAGTCAGAGTTCTGTAATGTCACACCGAGCAATGCATTCAGGAAGTGCTTGCTTTTGAAGTTAGTCTGATAGGTCAGGATGTTTTCATTCAACCACGTCAAACGTTGCTGGCGCACTACTTCTGCATTCACTTTGTCGGTAGATGTAGGACCACCGTAACGGGTCTTGGAATTGTTGAAGGTATCTGAATGGCGGTTGTCATAAGTCCATCCACCGGACACTTTCAGTTTCAGCCCCTTGATAAACTCATATTCTACGTAGCCATTTAGCTGAAGATTGTTGACGTAGTACTTGCGGTAAGCGTTCTTCAGGTCGGCGATGGGGTTGAAACGGTAGTCGTTCGATGCATCTATGTCATCGTCCACAAGATCATTCAGCAGAGAGTCAAGAGACTTACCGGGGTAGTTAACCGGACGATACCCCCATACACTATAGAAGAGGTTATTCATGCCGGAGTAAGAACTTGAAGAAGGAGATGAGCCACTCTGGATGGAACGAGAGAAGTTGGAATTGAAGTTTATGGTCAGCTTACCGCGTTTTACCAAAGTATTCAGACGGCTTTGCAGACGCTCGTAATTGGAGTTGAGCAGGATACCATCTTGGTCGTAATAAGAAAGGGATGCATTGTAGCGTATACCTTCCGAACCGCCGGACAGACGAACATTATGGTTTTGCTGCCATGCAGTGCGGAAAATTTCGTCTTGATAGTTGTTTTGGGCAATGCCTTGGTAGTCGTCCAGCGTCCATTGATGTCCCTCGTATAGCGGAAGGTATTTTTCAGTGGCACGGGTAGGATCTACTTCGAGTTGTAGTTTCACGTAATCATAAGCATCCATCATGTCCAGCTTTTTAGTAACGGTGGAGATACCGAAGCTGCCGTCATAGCTGAGTTGTGGTTTACCTACTTTTCCCTGCTTGGTGGTGATGATAATGACACCGTTGGCACCACGCGCACCATAGATGGCTGTGGCCGATGCATCTTTCAATACATCAGTCGATTCGATGTCGTTTGGGTTGATAGCAGCTGCTACGCGTGCATCTTCCACTGGGAAACCATCGATGATATAAAGTGGGGTATTGTCTTGTGTTAGCGAGTTGTTACCGCGGATGGTGATGGTCATCGTACCGCCAGGCATACCTTCACCTGAGCTTACGTTTACACCAGCGATACGGCCGCCCAATGTCTGGTCGAAAGACGCAGAAGGAGTCTTGAGCAAGTCGCTCATGTTGACTTTGGATACAGAACCGGTCAAGTCTTTCTTACGAACTTCCTGGTATCCCACAACAACCACCTCATCCAATGCCTGGGCATCTTCTTCCAATGTGATATTGAATGTCCGCTGCTCACCTACTTTGATGTCTTGGGTCTTGTATCCAATAAAAGAAAATTGAAGGATATCGGAGGATTTTACGTTACCCAATGTGAACTTTCCTTCCAGGTCAGTAGTAGTTCCGTTGGTGGTTCCTTTCACAACAACGCTGACACCGGGTAATTCTCCCATGGCGTCAACAACTTTACCGCTTACTTGGCCTCCAGTCTGTGCGTGTATACCGAGTACACAGCAAAAGAGCATTGCAAGTAGCATAAAGGTTACTTTCTGTTTCATAAATATTAATTTAATTAGTTATTAATAAAGGCTGTTTCTTCGTTTTGTACTCACTTTAGAGTTGAATCACATCGCAAATGTAGGAGATGGAATATACAAATGCCTTAGTTAATAGTTCGCAAAAAGTACGAATTCGTACAAAACTTGCGAGCAACCACACTCTTGTACTTTTATCTCCTTTCGCTTTGATTCTTTGCTTCCTTCACCTCTTTCAGTAGGATGGAGAGGGCTTTTACCTTGTCCGGATGAGCTTCTGCCACATTGTCTTTTTCGGACGGATCGATGGAAAGATTGTACAGTTGAGGCTGTGGGGCGTTTCCCATTTCTGTTTTCGTCCAGTACTCCAGTGCCGGTTTGTTGCTGGGCTCTATGTATTTCCAGTCTCCCTGGATAATGGAGAGTGTATTGTCCAGATTCTGTTGTACAATATAGTCACATCCGGCAGTATCGGTTCCCAGGAAGTTGTTGAGCTGGTCGCGGCTGTCGGGAGCGATGCCTGCTTCCAGCGGATGGTTCAGCAGGGCGGCGAATGAAGCGTATACATCAATCATGGAGAAGAGGGCTTGTTGTTTGCCGGGCTTGATGCCATTGGGCCAGCGTACAATGAAGGGAATGCGGGTACCGGCATCGAAAGCGCTGTACTTCCCACCGCGGTAGTGCTTCATGGGAGTATGGCCATTCAGCAGTTCGTGTGCCTGGTCCTGATAGCCGTCGTCTATGACGGGCCCGTTGTCACTGCAGAATACAAAAATAGTGTTGTCGGCAATGCCGAGGCTGTCCAGGGTGTGCATGATTTCACCCACAGTCCAGTCCAGCTGGAGGATGACGTCGCCACGTACGCCCAAACCGCTCTTGCCGGCGAAACGTGGATGTGGCACGCGGGGAACATGTACATCTTGCGTACCCATATAAAGGAAGAAAGGTTCGTCTTTATGGGCTGTGATGAAGTTCTTGGCCTTGTCTGTAATCACGTCGGCAATGTCTTCGTCTGTCCAAAGGGCGGATTTACCGCCGGTCATCCAGCCGATGCGGGGGATGCCGTTGATGATGGTGTTATTGTGCCCTTGGCTGGGTTTCATCTTGACGAGTTCGGGGTTTTCGAGACCGGTGGGCCAGTCACCGACCTTGTGGTCGTAGCTCACCGTGATAGGGTCTTTGGGGTCGAGGCCCACTACATGTCCGTTCTCTACAAAGACGCAGGGAACGCGGTCGACGGTAGCGGGGATGATGTATTCATAGTCAAAGCCGATGTCTTGGGTGTTCGGTTTGATGGAGTGGTTGAAGTCTGTACCGCCTTTAGGACCCAGGCCGAGGTGCCACTTGCCCACTGCTGCAGTGGCGTAGCCTTCTTCCTTGAACATATCGGCCATAGTGACGCAGGCGGTATCGATGATGAGTTCGGAATTGCCCGGAGCAATGCCGGTATTCTTCTGTCGCCAGGGATACATGCCTGTCAGCAGGCCGAAGCGGGAAGGGGTGCTGGTGGAAGAAGTGGCATAAGCGTTGGTAAACTGCATGCCTTGTCCGGCAAGGCGGTCAATGTTGGGAGTGCTTACTTTGGTGGCACCGTAACAGCTCAGGTCGCCGATACCCAGGTCATCAGCGATCAGATATACTACATTGGGCTTCTGCGGCAAGTGCTCCGAAGTCTTGTCTTTAGGTTGGCTTCCGCATCCCGCTATCAGGGCTGCACCGGGAATCAGAGACCACAAGGGGGAAAAATGCTTCATAGTTCTTTGACTTTAGATTGTAATTCTGAGGTCAAAGGTAAGAGGTTTTGTGGAATCGGGTGTATGAGGAAGTACAAGGGAAGGGAGAAAAAGTACAAACCGTATCATGCGATGGCTTGATGTACAATATTAAGATGTCTCTTCACTGTCTTCCGTACTTTCCTCTCCTCCATTCTCTCCTTTGCGGTAGGCCAGCGGGCTGACATGGTAAATGTCCTTGAAGCATTTGGAGAAATAGCGTGAAGAACTGAAACCTATCCGGTCCGCAATTTCAGTGATATTCAGTTCCGGATTGTTGCGCAGCATCAGAGCGCCTTTCTTCAGGCGGATGGTCAGGATAAAGTCATTCGGAGTCTGTCCGGTGATAGCCTTCAGCTTGGTGAACAGATTGGTGCGTGCCATTGCCATTTCACGGGCAAAGACGTTGACGTTGAACTCCGTATCGTCCAGATGTTGCTCGATGACTGTCATGGCGCGGTCCAGAATCTCTTTGTCTATGGGGTTGGTGGCAAGCATCTGTACAAAGGCTTGCGGTTGCTTGCTGAATTTCTCCTGCAGAAGGATGCGCGAGTTTACGAGGTTGTTGCAACGAGAAATCAATAGATTGGTGTTGAATGGCTTGGTGATATAGTCGTCCGCACCGATGCGCAGTCCCTCGATATTCTGTTCGATGGCAGTACGTGCCGTGAGCAGTACCACGGGAATGTGGCAGGTGTTGAAGTCACTCTTTATCTGTTTGCACAGTTCCGTTCCCGACATGTTGGGCATCACTACATCGCTGACTACGATATTGGGCATTTCGCTACGCACCAGTGTAAGTCCTTCCGCTCCGTCGGCCGCAGTCAGTACTTCGTAGAACGGCTTGAAGATACCTGCCAGCATGTCGCGGATGGAGTCGTTGTCTTCCACTATCAGGATTTTTGCATCCGGGAGCCGTTTGATGGGAGCATTCTCTTCCAGCTCTGCCTTGAGCAAGGCATCGTTTTCCGGTTTGGGAATTTCTATTTGTTGCACACTGTCTGCATTCTTATTTATTTGCTCTTCGTCAAACTGTGCGTTCCCCAATTGCAGGTTTACGATGAAGCTGCTGCCTTTGCCCAGTTCGCTTTCCACACGGATGGTGCCGTGATGGAGCTCCACGATACCCTTTGTCAATGCCAGGCCGATACCCGTACCCGTCTTGCTTGCATCCGTAGAGTCCATTGGGTCTATCTGGTAGAAGCGGTCGAATATCTTGTCCACTTCCCGGGCATCTATGCCGCTGCCGGTATCGGTCACACGGATGACGGCATTGCTGCCTTCGGTCTTGATGCTGAGGGTGATGCTGTCTTCCGCCTTGGTATGCTTGACGGCGTTGGACAGCAGGTTGTTTATCACTTTCTGCATCTGTTTTTGGTCATACCACACTTCGAGGCTGTCTGTTTCCTTTTCGAAGTAGAGGCTGATTTGTTTGGCGCTGGCATATTCCAGGAAAAGCAGATAGTTTTCGTATAGGAAGTTCACGATGTTGTGTGGGCTTACCTTTATCTTCATGTGCCCTTGTTCCTGCTTGCGGAAGTCGAGCAGCTCGGTGATGAGTTCCCGTAGCTGTATGCTGTTCTTGTAGATGCCCAACACCTTGTTATATATGGCAGGCGTGAAGTTCTGGAGTTGCATCAGCGTTTCCACTTGTGCCACGATGAGCGTCAGCGGGGTGCGGAATTCATGGGAAATGTTGGTGAAGAAACGTAGCTTTGACTGGTTTAGGGCCTCTACGTCACGGATGTGCTTCTGTTCGTACTTCAGTGATTCACGCAACTTGATTCTCGACTTGTAGGTACGCACCAGATACCAGAGCAGGATTCCCGTCACTATCAGGTAGATAAGATAGGCAAGGGGAGTCTTGTAGTAGGGAGGCAACACGTGTATGGTCAGGTGGACTTGCGGACAAAGGCTCTCGTCTTTTCCGTTGGGCTTTATAATCAAGTTATAGGTTCCTGCGTTTAGGTTGGTATAAGTGATGTTGTGTAGTCCACGAGTGCTGTTCCAATCGTTGGAGAAGCCTTCCAGTTTATAGATGATGTCGTCTTTGTTGGCGGCTACATAGTTTGAAGTGGCGAACTCTATGCTGAACATGGACTGGTCAGCGTTGAGCGTAATCTCGGGGGTGCAGTACAAGGCTTGCTGCAGGATACCGGTCTCATCTCCCACTTGTATTTCCGTTCCGTTCACAATGAGGCGGGAGAGGATGATTTTGTAGGGTTTCGGCGTGAAGTTCAACTCCATTTCATGGAAGGAAATCATTCCCTGCGTGCCTCCCAGGAATATTTCTCCGTCACGGGTCACGCAAAGGGCATTCTCATTGACGGCAGTCATTGGGAAACCGTTTTCGGCACTGTAGTTCAGGAATGCCTTCTGCCGGTAGTCGAAGATGGAGAAGCCTTCGTTGGTGATGAGCAGCAGTTTGCCGCTGGTGGGGGATTCCTGCGTCTCGTAGATGCAGTTGCTGGAAAGACCGTTCTTCGCTTGGTCAAAGTTCTCGAAGTCGTTGCTGGCAGGGCGGTATAAGTCCAGTCCGCTGCCCGAAGTGGCGAACCACAGATTGCCTTTGCTGTCTTGGGTAATGTTGTTTACATTGTTGTTGCTGATGCTGTGTGGGTTGGCAGTATCATGGCGGTAGTTGGTCAGTTTGCCGGTATCGAAACGGTAGCTGAACACACCTTCGCCCGTGGCTGCAATCCAGAGCGTACCGTTGCTGTCGAAAGTGATGTCTGCCACCATCTTGATTCTTTTGCCTTCTTTGCTGTCCTGGAACAGTTGTTGGCATTTCCCGTTGGCAGGGTCGAAGAGGCAGATTCCGTTTTGGGTGGCCACTACCAGCTGGTGCTGATAAGGCACGATGTCGCGGATGATGTCGGAAGGCAGGGTTTCCGGATTGTCTGCTTCCATGCGGTAGTGTGTGAATCGGCCTGAGTGTATGTCCAGTCTGTTCAGTCCGCCCAGATGGGTTCCTATCCAGATGATGTCTTTGGAGGCATCATAATAGAGAGCCTTGATGTTGTTATGGGAAATGCTGTTGGGACCGCTTCCCGGGCGGAACCATTTGAATTCACGGGTACGGCGGTTGTAATAGTTCAGTCCGCCCCCTTCGGTGCCAATCCACAGATTGCCGTTCTTGTCTTCGATGGTGCGGCCTACAACCGGATTGCTCAGTCCTTTCTTTTCGATGGGCGAATACATATAGCGGCTGTATATCTCGTACTCGGGGTTGAAATAGTTGACGCCGCCAAAGTAGGTTCCTAGCCACAGCGTTCCTTGGTTGTCCTTTACGATGCACCAGATGGAAGAGTGTGTCAGTCCGTCGCTCTGGGCATCACTGGCAGTGTGGTTCTGGAAGAGTCCCGTACTTTTGTCATACCGGTTCAGACCGTTGAAGGTTCCAATCCAGATGTTTCCCAGATTGTCTTCACAGCAGGCTCGCACGAAGTTGGAAGAGATGCTGTAAGGGTTCTTTGCGTCGTATTCAAAGATTTCGATGGTTCCGTCGGTTTTTACATGGTGCAGCCCTTCTTTCCAGCTGCCAATCCATAACTCGCCTTCGCTGTCTTGGTATATGCTGGTGATGTTGCCTTTCAGGATGGGGTGGGTCAGCTCGTTCTTGTCCAGTTGCAGGCGGTATGCTCCGTTGGTGGTCGTTCCAATCCACATTTGTCCTTTGTCCAGATGCATACAGCAGATTTCCAGACTTTTTCCGGGAAGCTGGTAATAAAGGTCAAAGTTTCCGGTCTGCTCGTTATAGCGGTAGATTTCATTCTGTTTTCCGATGAAAAGGGCCTCTTTGTAATATATGCTGTGCACATTTCCTTGCAGCAGGGTGGTGAATCTTTGGGTGGCGAAATTGAACTCGGCTACTCCTTCCGTACAGAGCAGGTAGATTTTTCCGTTACGGTTGCCGGCCATGCGTAGCACGGTGTTGCAGAAAAGGCTGTAAGGGTTGTTCTTCTGCAGCTTGTAAGTTTGTATGTCTTCTCCGTCATAACGGTTCAAGCCTTCTCGGGTTCCAATCCATAAAACACCGTTTTCATCGATGTAAAGACTGTTCACGGAGAATTGTGACAGACCGTCGTCGGTCGTCAGATGGTTGAAGGTGATGTTCTGCGCCTGCAGGGTTGCAGCAATCATGCTTACTGAAACAAGAAGCAGCCGGATGATAAACGTTCGCACTTTTCGGGTAGTTTTTAAGGTTTCAGTTACAAATATAGGTATATTTTGTACAAGACTTCTTATTTATTAGGCGGTTTTTGTGGTTATGTTTGGATAAATGTATAATTTTGGAAGCGCGCCGAACGATACTTGCCTTTTGGTATAAGGCTATCAGCGTATCTTTGTAAACAAATTAATTCATTTATTATCATGAAAGACCTTTTATCTATTGTATCTCATTTTCAAATGCAGGGTACAGTTCGTGAAATCAAGCCTTTAGGCTCAGGCCTGATTAACGATACGTACAAAGTGACCACCGCTGAGGCCGGTGCGCAGGACTATGTTCTGCAACGTATCAATCATGCCATTTTTCAGAATGTAGAGATGTTACAGTCCAATATCGAGGCTGTGACCAGGCATATCCGTAAGAAACTGGAAGAGAAAAGAGAGGCCGATGTCGAGCGCAAAGTACTTCATTTCATCCCCACGGCCGAAGGGAAAACCTATTGGTATGACGGTGAGAACTACTGGCGTATCATGACTTTTATTCCTCGTGCCAAGACTTACGAGACGGTAAATCCGGAATATTCCTATTATGCGGGAGCTGCCTTCGGTAATTTCCAGGCTATGCTTGCCGACATTCCAGATACATTGGGCGAGACAATTCCCGATTTCCACAACATGGAGTTCCGCTTGAAGCAACTCCGTGACGCTGTGGCTGCCGATGCGGCGGGACGTGTGCAGGAGGTGCAGTATTTTCTGGATGAGATAGAAAAACGTGCTGATGAAATGTGTAAGGCAGAACGCTTGTACCGTGAAGGCAAACTGCCCAAACGGGTATGCCACTGTGATACGAAAGTAAACAACATGATGTTCGACGAAGACGGTACGGTGCTTTGTGTCATCGACCTGGATACGGTGATGCCCAGCTTCATCTTCTCCGATTATGGCGATTTCCTTCGCTCAGGTGCCAACACGGGGTTGGAAGATGACAAGAATCTGGATAATGTGAACTTCAATATGGAAATATTCCAGGCATTTACCAAGGGTTATCTGGAATCGGGCAAATCCTTCTTGTTGCCGATAGAGATTGAGAATCTGCCTTATGCGGCTGCCTTGTTCCCATACATGCAGTGCGTACGCTTCCTGGCAGATTATATCAACGGTGATACTTATTATAAAATCCAGTATCCGGAGCACAATCTTGTTCGTACCAAGGCTCAGTTCAAACTGTTGCAGAGCGTGGAGGAACATACACCGGAGATGAAAAAGTTCATTGACTCATGTATCTGAAAAAGTATCTGATGACGATAGCAGCAGCTCTTTGCATGCTGCCGTTGTCTGCAATTAATCCCCAAAATAGTAAAATGAAAGAATTGAATGTAAAGAAAGTAAGTGTGGCCAATATACCGGTAGAGTCGGTTCCGGCTCTTCTGGATGAAGAGAAAGTGGCGTTTCAGCCCGTAAATACAGTGAATTGGGCTGCTTTTCCTTATGCTCCCAGTGTGGAGTTCCGCATAGCGCATACGGAAGATGCCATTCTGCTGCATTTCAAGGTAAGGGAAGCGAGTGTACGCGCAGTGGCAGGACACGATAACGGTCCGGTCTGGGAAGATGCGTGTGTAGAGTTCTTCTCTGTGCCTGCCGGTGACGGAGTGTACTACAATATGGAGTGTAATTGTGCCGGAACGCTGCTTATCGGGGCAGGTGCCGGACGTGGAAACCGCCAGCATGCCCCGCAAGAGGTGCTCGATAAAGTACAGCGTTGGGCTTCTTTGGGACGTGAGGCTTTCGACGAAAGAGTAGGTGAGTGTGCCTGGGAAGTGGCTCTGGTCATCCCTTATTCCGCTTTCTTCCTGCATGACATCACTTCGTTGGATGGAAAGACGCTCCGTGCCAATTTTTATAAATGCGGCGATAAGCTCCAGACTCCCCATTTCCTCTCATGGAATCCGATAGGTCTGGAGAAGCCGAACTTCCATTGTCCGGAGTTTTTCGGTACCCTGCATTTCGAGTAGTAGTAGAACAAAAAGTTACTCAACCTGCCCTCACCACTATCACTGTTTTCCTGAAACTCCCTATTCGTCGCCCTTCCAGGGGTGAGTGAGGGCAAATAAAAAGAGTGAGGGCAAATTTTACCCTCACCCTTCCGGGCGTACCCGGTTGCTTCCTGCTTCTTTCCCCGTCTTTTATAGGACAAGACAAACCATTGTCTACAGAAACAGTATAATAAATACCCTTTATATACTTAATCCGTTAGTTCACAACACTGAACACTTTGTTCCAGCATAGAGAACACTTTGTTTCAGTATAGAAAAACACTTTGTTTTCATATAATGGAACGAACTGTTTTGTTAAGGGAAACAAAGTGTTCTCTATAAGGAAACAAAATGTTTAGTTAAAGGAAACAGTTTGTTTTACTTAGCATACTGCTTGGAATGAGTGTGCATTAAAAAAGGATAAAGACTATGCAGGAACTATTGTAGAGGTATATAGAAAATGGCACGAACTACGCAGACTTGCAGAAAAGAATCTGTCCATCCATGATTGTCTGCGTGATTCGTGCCCGAAGAAGGGTGTTTACTTCACGATTCCTTTGGAATTCTTGATGAAGTTGATGATATTGTGTATCTCGTCACTCATCGGTACTTGGTCTTCAATCTTCTGCAAGGCATCCTGCACGCTGAAGTTTCCCTGGTATACCAGACGGTAGGCATTTACGATATGGCGCAATACACGTTCACTCACCTGGTGTTTGTGTTGAAGCACAGCAGCGTTGATACCGTGGTATTCTGCTGGATTACCGTTCATGATGATATAGGGCGGCACATCCTTTGATATGCGGCAGCCAGCTTGAATCAGTACCCAACTTCCAATGTGGCAGTATTGGTGCAGAATGACGTTGCTGCTCAGAATGGTGCAGTCGTCTATCTGACATTCTCCGGCTACGGTAGTCTTGATACCCAGTACACAATGGTTGCCTATCTGCACGTCGTGGCAGAGGTGTACACCATCCATCAGGTAGTTCTCATTACCGATGCGGGTAGCGCTTCCTGCATGGGTAGCACGGCTGACAACCACGTTCTCGCGGATGTCGTTATTATCACCGATAATCAGCATACTGCTCTCTCCCGTATAATGGAAGTCTTGCGGTTCGGCACCCAGAACGGCATTGTGATGTACCTTGTTCCCTTTTCCCATGCGGGTACCGTGCAGAATTTTTGCACCCGACATAATAATACAGTCATCACCGATTTCCACGTTCCCTTCGATAAATGCAAAGGGCTGGATGGTTACATTCTTGCCGATTTTTGCGGCAGAATCTACATAAGCTAACGGACTTATCATAGTAATTAGCGATTAATGATTAATGATTAGTGATAAATGGTCAGTGATTAGGATTTACTATTTCATTAATCGCTAATCACTAATCACTTATCGCTCATTTTATTCTCTTCCTCCTCCAAGCGCTTGATACAGGCTGATGACTGCCTGCATGCTGCTGAAGGTGTCGGATACTTCTGCAAGCTGTGCGCTGAGATAAGACTGCTCGGCAGACAAGACTTCCAGATAGGTCGACGTGCCTAAGTTAAACAATTCTTTTGTATCTGAGGCAGCTTGGCGGGCAGAATTTACTTGAATAGTGCGTGAAACGGCTTTGTCCTTCTCCATTTGATACAGGTGCAGGGCGTTGCTCACTTCATTTCCGGCATTCAGCAGGGCGGTTTGGAACTGAATCTTAGCCTGCTCCTCTTGTGCCTTGGCTTGTTTCAGACGGGCAATGTTGGCACCGCGATAGAACAAGGGTTGCGTCAGCGAACCGATGGCAGAAGCCAGCAGTTTGCCCGGGTTGACGATACCTGCACCGGAGTTATTGGTCCAGCCTCCCGAACCGCTCAATGTAATCTGCGGGTAGAAGGCGGCACGGGCGCTATTGGTGTTATAGTAGTTGGCAGCCAGTGACATCTCGGCAGCTTTCACGTCCGGACGGTTGGATAGCAACTGCAAGGGGATACCTACTGAAAATTCCGTAGGAAGCTGTTGATCTTCCAGTACACCGCGTGCGATGCTCTGTGCCGGTTGGTGCAACATCAGGCAGAGAGCGTTTTCGGTTTCGCGTATGCTCTGGCGTATGTCGGGCAGTGATGCCATGACTTGAGCGTAGGCGGTGCGGCTCTGCTCTACGGCAGCAGAAGTGGTTCCGTAGATGCCTGCATCTTTCATGGCTTGCACGGTCTCCAAGTTCTTTTTCAGAATCTCGACGGTGCCTTCGGTGATTTGCAGTTGGCGGTCCAGCATCAGCAGGGTGTAGTACATGTTGGCTACACCGGCGATGACTTGCGTCTGAACGGCTTGTTCGTAGAATTGCGTCTGCTTCAAGCTAACCTTTGCTTGTCGCTTCGGGTTCAGCAATTGACCGAAGAGGTCGATTTGCCAGCTTGCGGTAACGGGCAGGGAGTAGATTTGTGTAGCCTTTCCCTTGTCCCAGCTGCTGACGGTTCCTTGCGGAGACAAGGCAAGCGTCGGAGCATAGGCAAGACGGGCAGACATCAGTGCGGCTTGTGCTTGTTTCACGTTCAAGGCGGCACTGCGCAGGTCACCGTTGTTGGTGAGTGCTTGCTCGATAAGTGTCTGCAGCTGCGGGTCTGTGAACACTTCTCTCCAAGGCAGATTACCGAAGTTGGCTGTATCTGCGGCTAATGTATCGTTCACGGACGCCGTGTCGCGATACAGTCCGGCAGTTGTTATGTCTTCGGGTCTGTCGTATGATTTGTAGATGTGGCAACTGCTCAATAAAGCAGTTGCGCACATCAGGCATATTATTTTCTTCATAATCGCTAATCGTTAATCACTATTTTGTATATTGTTCAATCTCAGGTTCTGCATCCGAGTTGTCCACATCTTCCCATTCCATCGGTTTGAATTTCTCCTGCAAGTACTGGAATGCCACGAACAGTGCGGGCACTATGAAGATTTGCAGAATCATACCGATTAACATACCGCCGATGGCAGACGTACCCAGCGTACGGTTACCGTTGGCACCCGCACCGGAAGCAAACATCAGCGGAAGCAGGCCGACAATCATTGCCAATGACGTCATCAAGATAGGACGCAGACGGGCTGCAGCACCCAATACGGCTGCCCAGGTGATACTCATACCCATTCTGCGGCGTTCGAGGGCAAACTCTACAATCAAGATGGCATTCTTGGCCAACAGACCCATCAACATGATGAGGGCAATCTGCATATAGATGTCATTGGACATCGTGCCCAGAATCATCTTCAGTGCCGGGATACTGCCCAATGTACCTATACCGCTTACAAAAAGGAAGCTACCCAGCAGACCGAACGGCACGGACAGCAATACGGATAAAGGTAGGATGTAACTTTCGTACTGGGCACTCAGCAACAGATAAACGAATACGAAGCACAATATGAAGATGAGTCCCGTAGTGCTTCCACTCGTTTCGGCCTCTTCACGCGCCATACCTCCCAGCTCGTAACCGAAACCGGCAGGCAGGTTTTCCTGCGCCACTTCGGCAATGGCTTGCAGAGCTTGACCGGAAGTGTAGCCTGATGCGGGAGCCACCATCACTTTCATGGAGGTGTAAAGGTTGAAACGGCTGATGACGTCAGGACCATATACTTTCTTGATGGAGATGAATTGCGTGATAGGTGCCATTTCGTTGCCGTTGCGCACCTTGATGCTCTGTAGTGTTTCCATATTCTTGGTAGCGTCAGGTTCGGCTTGTACCATTACGCGGTACATCTTACCGAAGCTATTGAAGTTGGAAGCATACAAACCACCGTAATATCCCTGCAAGGTAGTCAAGATGTCATTGGGGCTGATGCCTGCTTTCTTACAAGCGGCAGCATCAATGTCCAGCTGGTATTGCGGGAAGTGGGGGTTGAAGGATGTCTTGGCAGAGTTGATTTCAGGGCGTGCTTCCAGGGCTGCGGTATAGTTGTTCACCACGTCGAAGAAGTGGTTCAAATCACCACCCGTCTTGTCCTGCATGTTCAACTCGATGTCACTTGAAGCCGAGTAACCCGGAATCATAGGTGGAGCGAAGAACAATACCTGCGCTTCCTTGATAATCTTCTGGGCACGCATGTATAATGTGGCATAGACAATGGTAGAGTTCTGCATGGTGGAGCGTTCTTCCCAGTTCTTCAGCTTGATGATGATAGAACCATAGGAAGGACCTTGTCCACCCAGAAAACTATAACCGGAAATGACGGTACGCGATTCTACTGCAGGGTCGGCAGCAACCAGACTGTCTACGCGATTCAGAACCTCTTGAGCACGTTCTTGTGAAGTGCCGGGAGGCAAAGTAACGGCACCCATAATGGTACCGGTATCTTCGTTGGGCACCATACCGGTAGGAGTAATCTGCATGAAAACACCCAGCAATACGATGGAACCGATAACCAATCCTGCCGATAGCCATCGTTTTTGGATGAAGAACAGCACTTGTTTCTTATACTTGCCCAAGATACCGTTGTATGAGTCATTGAAGGAGTGTTTGAACTTGTCGGTAGTCATGCCTGCCAACGCCAGCACACTGATGATAATCATCAAGCTGCACAGAATGGGGTGTTCGCTGAAGCTGAACAGACCGAAAATCATGCCCAGAATAGCTACCGTCACGAAGAGCAACGTGATACCTGGGCGCATCAACCGACCGAGAGAGTCGACATAACGAGCAAGCATAATCTTGCGCGCTTCCTTGGCGGCAACGCCTACACGCTCTTTCAGACTTTCGTGTCCTCCATTATGAGGTTTCAAGAAGATAGCACACAGAGCAGGACTCAGGGTCAAGGCGTTCAAAGCCGAGAAACCGATAGCAATAGCCATGGTCAAACCGAACTGACGGTAGAAAGTACCTGCTGTACCTCCCATGAAGCTCACAGGGACGAATACGGACATCATGACCAGCGTAATGGAGACGATAGCGCCGCCCAACTCACTCATGGCGTCAATGGAAGCTGTACGGGCTGATTTGTAACCCTGGTCCAGCTTGGCATGGACGCCCTCGACGACGACGATGGCATCATCGACCACAATCGCAATGGCAAGTACCATGGCCGAAAGGGTCAGCAAGTTGATACTGAAACCGATCAGCTTCAATACGAAGAAGGTGGCAATCAATGCCACGGGAATGGCGATGGCGGGAATCAACGTAGAACGCATATCCTGCAGGAAGATATACACCACGATGAACACCAGGATAAAGGCTTCGATCAATGTCTTGATTACCTCATGGATAGAGGCGAAGAGGAAGTCGTTGGCACTCTGTGCAATGTTTATCTTCAAGCCGGCAGGCAGTTTGCTGGAATAGTCGTCCAGCAGGGCCTCGATATCCGAGATGGTTTGTGTGGCATTACTGCCTGCCATCTGGAAAATGATGCAACATACGGCTTTATGTCCGTTAACCATATTGTTGAATCCATATGACAGACGACCCAGTTCCACATTTGCTACATCCTTCAGACGGAGTATTTCACCGTTTTCCAAAGCTTTGATGACAATGTTCTCGAACTCTGTAGTCTGTTGCAGACGTCCTTTATAGCGCAGGGTATATTGGTAAGTTTGGTTACCGCGCTCACCCAACTGGCCGGGAGCCGCTTCGATGTTCTGTTCGCTCAAGGCGGCAACCACATCGTTGGGGATAAGTTTGTATTGGGCCATTACATCAGGTTTCAGCCAGATACGCATGGAGTAGTCCTGTCCCAATACCATGGCATCACCCACACCGTTGACACGTTTCACCTCAGGGATAAGGTTGATGTTGGCGTAGTTTTCCAGGAACTCGATGTTGTACTGGTCTTTTTCATCATAGATGGAGAATACCATCAACATGGAAGTCTGGCGTTTACGGGTGGTTACACCGATTTTGGTAACTTCGGCAGGCAGCAAGCCTTGTGCCATGGAAACGCGGTTCTGCACGTTCACCGCTGCCATATCGGGGTCGGTACCTTGCTTGAAGTAGATGGAGATGTCGCCCGAACCGCTGTTGGTGGCGCTCGAACTCATGTACATCATATTTTCCACACCGTTAATCTGGTCCTCCAACGGAGCGATAACGGAGTTCAGCACCGTTTGGGCATTGGCACCTTGGTAAGTTGCACTTACCGATACGGTAGGGGGGGCAATGTCCGGGTATTGGGTGATAGGCAAGGTCGCCAGACCAATAACTCCTAAGATTACTATCAGGATGGAAATTACCGTTGATAGTACCGGACGGTTAATAAATCTATCTAGTTTCATTTTATTTAGTGATTAGGGGTTAGTGATTAGTGATAAGCTCGTGTGATATAATGGCGCAGCCGCTTATCATTAATCACTAACCGTTAAACATTAATTGAATGCCGTTTGAATGTTACCTTCTTTCTGGTCTTTCAAGGCCTTCTGGTATTCGGCTTCCTTTTCAGCAGGCGTAATAGGTGTGATGGATTGTCCGTCCTTCAGGTTCTGTACCCCTTCGATAACGATTTTATCGCCTGCTTTCAAACCTTCCGTCACGTAATAATACTTGCCATCGTCTAAGCTGAACACTTTGACTTCGGTATTTTTCAACGTATTGTCCGGTTGCAGAACGAAAACGAACTGCTTGTCCTGGATTTCGGTAGTGGCGGCCTGTGGAATCATGATGACATCATGCAAAGGGTTGGGGAATACCACATTGCCGGTGCTTCCGCTACGCAACACGTTGTGCTTGTTGGGGAAGAGGGCACGCATGGTTACCGAACCGGTAGTTTGATCAATGACTCCGCTGATTGTCTCCACGCGGCCACTGTCGGCATACATGGTTCCGTCGATGAGCTGCAACTGTACATCCGGCATCTTTTCCAGAATTTCCTTGATGCTGCCGCCTTCACGAATTTGTGACAAAAGTTGGCGTTCGGTCATGGAGAAATAGGCGTACATTTCGGAGATGTCGGCAACGGTAGTCAGCGGGCTGGCTACGGAAGGACTAACTAGGCTACCTACGCGGTAGGGAATGCTACCTACTACACCGTCACTGGGGCTGGTTACACTAGTGTATGACAAGTTGTTCTTGGCATTGACCAATTGGGCATTGGCTTGTGCTAGTTGCGCCTTTGTCTGTGCCAGTTGGTTTTCGGCCATTTGCAAATCGTAGTCACTGATGATGTTTTTCTTGTTCAGTTCACGTTTGTTGTTTACAGTCAGTTCTTGTGTGTTTACGGCAGCTTTGGCTGTTTCAACAGCAGCTTTGGCCGAATTTACGGCTGCCTGATACTGTACGGGGTCGATGCTGAACAACACTTGTCCTTTGCGTACTGTTGCGCCTTCGTCGACGTGCAATTTTGTGATGAAACCGCTCACCATCGGGCGAATTTCTACATCTTGTTTACCCTTGATAGTAGCAGGGTAGCTGTTTGTCAAGTTGGCAGTGGTGGTTTTTGCCTCAATCACTGCAAATTCGGGAGCTTTACCCGTTCCTTTGTCGCCTTGTCCGCAACTGCTGAGCAGTGCCAGGCAACATGCCAATAATACTAATCTACTCTTCATACTCTTTTTGTTCTCTGTATAATTTTATATTCTTCTTTTTTCGATTCTTGAAAGGCGTTTTGGTGTGCAATTCATAATTTAGAAATAAGGCAGGAAAAAGAAAACTGAATACTCCTATTCAGTTTTTCGTCTGCAAAAATATTCTTTTCTTAGTATATAAGGTGTGAAACAGTTCCTTTTTTAACTATGTTTCATACATAGATGAGAACAAAAGGACATTTTTTGATTAAAATACTGTAAAGCATACCGCTAATTGGCAGATAACCTTTATTTTTGCAGCATGTTAGAACGTAAACGCCATACTAAAATGAGGCCGCTTTTCCGCAGGTTGTTGGGGGGTGTTGCCATAGCTGCCGCACTGTATTCTTGTGCCAGTGTGGGCCGTATTGAAGGAGGACCTTATGATGAGACTCCTCCGCGTTTTATTTCCGGTACTCCCACGCCCGGTGCACTCCATCACAATAAAAATAAACTTTCCATTGAGTTCGATGAATTTATCAAGCTTGACAAGCCGAATGAGAAGATTGTAATATCCCCTCCGCAGGTGCAGCAGCCCGAAGTTAAGTCTAATGGGAAGAAGGTGGTCATCACCCTGCAGGATACATTGAAACCCAATACCACTTATACATTCGATTTTGGTGATGCCATCCAGGACAATAATGAGGGGAATCCCTTAGAGAATTTTTTCTATTCTTTCTCTACGGGCGACCGCCTCGACTCTATGGCTGTGGCCGGCACAGTGCTGAATGCGGCTAATCTTGAACCGGTGAAAGGGATGCTGGTCGGCCTGCATGCCAATCTGACCGACTCTGCTTTTACCAAACTTCCTTTTGAGCGGGTGGGGCGCACGGACAGTCGCGGACGCTTCTCTATCCGTGGAGTGGCTCCCGGCAAGTATCGCATCTATGCCTTGCAGGATGCCGACCAGAATTTTACCTATTCTCAGCCGACGGAAGTGATAGCTTTCAATGATTCCATCATCATTCCTTCCATGGAAGAACGCATGCGCCAGGATACGACCTGGATAGACTCGCTGACAGTAGATACGGTTGTAGAACGTCAATATACCCACTACCTGCCAGACGATATCCTGTTGCGTGCTTTCAAGGAGCTTTCCTTCTCGCAGCGTTTCTTGAAGGCCGAACGGTTGACTCCGGAGAAGTTTTCGCTCTATTTCACTGCTCCGGCAGACACGTTGCCTTTATTGAAAGGATTGAACTTTAATGAGGAAGATGCGTTTGTTATAGAACAGCCTACCGGCCGGAACGATACGATTCATTATTGGATAAAGGATTCCCTGCTCTATAAGCAGGATTCCCTGAAAATGAGTATCACCTATTTGTATACGGATAGCCTGAAACAACTGGTGCCCCGTACCGATACTTTGAATGTGTTGGCGAAGTTGACATACGACAAGCAGCAGAAACAGAAGCAGGAAGCGAAGGAAAAGGAACAGAAAGAGCGTGAGAAGAAAAAGAAGAAGTTGAAAGAAGGTGAGGTGGAAGAGCCCGAGCCGACGGAATTCCTGGCTGTAGATGTGTATGCCCCTTCTGCAATTGATGTATATGATTATCTTACTCTGTCGTTTACGGAACCGGTGGCAAGCATAGATACCGCCGCTTTCCATCTGAAACAGAAAGTGGACTCGTTGTGGCAGGATATCCCGTTCGACTTTATGCGCGACTCTTTGGACTTGAAGCGTTATAATCTGTTTGCCGAATGGGTACCCGGTGAAAGCTATACATTTGAAGTGGATTCTGCTGCCATACGTGGGTTGTACGGGTTGTTTTCCGATAAGATAAAGAAGGACTTCAAGGCCAAGAAGCTGGAAGAGTACGGGCAGATATTCTTTAATGTGCATGGAGCAGACTCTCTGGCTTTTGTGGAACTGCTGGACGGTCAAGACAAAGTGCTGCGCACGGTGCCGGTGGTGGATGGGAAAGCCGATTTCTATTTTCTCAATCCGGGCAAATATGGAGCGCGGCTGATAAATGATACGAATGGGAATGGCGTCTGGGACACAGGGAATTATGCCGAGAAGCGCCAGCCTGAAATGGTTTACTATTATCCGATGGTTTTGGAGCTTAAGGCAAACTTTGATTTGACGCAGGAATGGAATATTAAGGCCAAGTCTCTGGATAGGCAGAAACCGGACGAACTAAAAAAACAAAAGCCAGATGAAGACAAGAAAAAGCAAAACAGGAACAAAAATAACCGCAGTGGCAATAGCAGCCGCAATAGTGGTAGGGGCTATAGCTATTAGGCGGAAGCAATTGTTCGTTCTATTGATGGTGGGAGCAGTCTGTTTGGGAGCCTCCCAGTCTGTTCAGGCCCAATGTGCTGCAAAGAATGAAGCTTTTCAGTCGGGCGAGCACGTCATGTACGATTTATATTTCAATTGGAAGTTCATTTGGAAGAAGGTGGGGCTGGCAAGCCTCACTACCAATGCCACGACTTACCATTCCGAGCCTGCATTCCGCTTTAACTTGCTTTGTGTAGGCAGTAAAAAGACCGATTTTTTCTTCAAGATGCGCGATACGCTAACTTGTTATGTCAGCGACAAGTTGGAGCCACTCTATTTCCGCAAAGCGGCAGAGGAGGGAAGCCGCCATACGGTGGACGAGGCCTGGTTCTCCTACTCGGACGGACTGGCGAATGTAAAGCAGAGACGCACTTGGCACAATCCCGTGCGTGAAGCTCAGGAGATGGAATACAGTGATAGTCGCTGCATCTTCGATATGTTGAGCATTTTGGCGCAGGCACGCTCCTATGACCCTAAAGACTACAAGGTAGGGCAGAAGATACTCTTTCCCATGGCCACGGGGCGCAGGGTAGAAGAGCAGACGTTGATTTACCGCGGCAAGGAGGAGGTCAAGGCGAATAACGACACCATTTACCGCTGCTTGGTATTCTCTTTTGTAGAGTACAAGAAAGGTAAGGAGAAGGAGGTCATCACCTTCTTCGTATCCGATGATAAGAACCACCTTCCCATTCGCCTGGACATGTATTTGAATTTCGGTTCGGCCAAGGCATTCTTCAAGAGTGTCCGGGGCAACCGCTATCCGATGACGTCTGTGGTAAGGAAAAAGTGATGTTATCCCCTTTTCTAAATACACTGGATTCGAAAGTGGCAATCAGTTTTCCCTCCTGGTTGGTGACGTCGATCTGGTAATATCCGGTGGTGCGGCCGATGTAGCGTTCGCGCGCTTCGGCATACAGCACATCGCCCGGTCCGCTGCTGCGCAGGAAGGTGATATTGGACGAAAGAGAGAAGGCCAATGTTCCGTGGGAGTTGGCTGCTGCTGCCAGTGCCAGGTCGGCAAGGGTGAAGATGGCACCCCCTTGCGTACGGCCTCCCGCATTGAGATGCTCTGCCGTGATAACCAGGCGTGCCTTGCTGTATCCTTCCTTTATTTCTATCAGTTCTACGCCTGCATTCGTGGCGAAGCGGTCGTTCTTGAAAAACTCTTGTGCGGTCATGAGGGGTAATGATTAATGTTTAGTGATTAGTGATTAATGGGTGGAAAATATGTGCTTCCGGACGCAAAAGTAACGATTTTAGCCATTAATTGAATTATTTAGGCGGGTCAAATCTGTACGCTTGCCCTACTTTTGCAGCAGGAAAAATCATAAACTCTTAATAAATAAATCCCTTATTATGAAAACAGTCCTCACTACATTGGGAATCTCCCTCCTTGTATTGGCAGGTTGCGCAGGGCAAAAGCAGGCTGAAAGCAACTTTATCCAAGAAAACATTGATAATGCTGTGGCTCAGGAGACAATTCAGACAGACATTATCGAGAAATCTGGTAAAATCCTTAATCCCCGCACCATTGATAAGGATGGGAACATTGTCTATGTACCTATCGACGATTGGTGTTCCGGTTTCTTCCCCGGTAATATCTGGCATATGTACGAGCTGACCGGTGACCAGAAGTGGCTGCCGCTGGCAGAGAAGTATACCGAGGATTTGGATTCGGTACAATACCTTACCTGGCACCATGATGTGGGATTTATGATTGGCTGCAGTTACCTGAACGGATACCGTTTTGCGGGTAAGGAAGAGTACAAGCCGGTCATCATACAGACGGCCAAATCGTTGTCTACCCGTTTCCGCCCTGCAGCAGGCGTACTTCAATCATGGGATGCAGATAAGGGATGGCAGGCTGAACGTGGCTGGAAATGTCCCGTTATCATTGATAATATGATGAACCTCGAACTGCTGTTCGAAGCTTCCAGGCTGTCCGGCGACTCCACTTTCTACAACATAGCCCGGAAGCACGCCGATACGACTATGGCTAACCATTTCCGTGAGGACAACAGCTGCTATCATGTGGTGGATTATGACCCCGAAACCGGTGAAGTCCGTAAGAGACAGACTGCACAAGGCTATGCCGACGAGTCTGCTTGGGCACGTGGACAAGCGTGGGCCTTGTATGGCTATACCATGTGCTATCGCTATACACACGATGCCAAATACCTGGAACAGGCTGAAAAGGTCTACAACTTTATCTTCAACAACAAGAATCTTCCGGAAGACTTGGTTCCCTACTGGGATTTCGATGCCCCCAATATCCCGAATGAACCTCGCGATGCTTCGGCAGCTGCCTGCACGGCGTCCGCCCTTTACGAGCTGAGCACTTATCTGCCGGATAAGGGATACAAGGAAACCGCTGACCGGATTATGGAAAGCCTCGCTTCTCCTTCTTATCGTGCTAAGGTGGGTACCAACGGCAACTTCATCCTGATGCACTCTGTGGGCAGTATTCCTCACGGTGCGGAGATTGATGTACCGTTGAACTATGCCGACTATTACTTCCTGGAAGGATTGATGCGTAAAAGAGACTTGGAAAAATGAAAACTCAATTAAATATTTTGTTAGGTGGTTTAGGTTTGTTCGCCTTGCAGGGCTGTAAAGCCCCGCAGGCAGAACAATCCGTCCGGTCGAATGTCATTTACGTTTTTCCCGACCAATACCGTAACCAGGCGATGGAGTTCTGGGGCCAGGAAGGTTTTCGGGAGAAAGTGAACTTTCGGAATGACCCGGTGCATACCCCACGCTTGAATGATTTTGCCCGGGAGTCGGTGGTATTGACATCTGCCATGAGCAACTGCCCGTTGAGCAGTCCCCACCGTGGTTCTCTGTTGACGGGAATGTATCCTAATAAGAGTGGTATTCCATTGAATTGCAATTCGAGCCGTCCCATCAGCTCCCTGCGTGAGGATGCTGTGTGTGTGAGTGATGTTTTCTGCAATGCCGGATATGACTGCGCCTACTTTGGCAAACTGCATGCCGACTTTCCTACCCCCAACGACCCCGAACGTCCCGGACAGTATGTGGAAGACCGCGTACCTGCATGGGATGCCTATACGCCGAAAGAACGTCGTCATGGGTTCAATTACTGGTATTCTTACGGTACCTTCGACGAACACAAGAATCCGCATTACTGGGATACGGAAGGCCGTCGCCACGACCCGCGCGAGTGGTCACCGTTACACGAATCGGGCAAGGTGGTGTCTTATCTGAAGAACGAGGGGAATGTACGCGATCCGAAGAAACCTTTCTTCATTATGGTAGGCATGAATCCTCCCCATAGTCCGTACCGTTCTTTGGACGACTGTATGGAGGAAGATTTCAGTCTCTATAAAGACCAGCCTCTGGACAGCCTGCTCGTCCGTCCGAATGCCGACTCCAAGATGCTCAAGGCAGAGAGTGCACGTTACTACTTTGCTTCTGTGACGGGTGTCGACCGTGCTTTCGGTCAGATACTTGATGCCTTGAAGGAACTCGGGCTGGACAAGAATACCATTGTCGTGTTTGCCTCCGACCATGGAGAGACCATGTGTAGCCAGCATACGGAAGACCCGAAGAATTCCCCGTACTCCGAGTCCATGAACGTTCCTTTCCTGGTGCGTTTCCCCAATAAGATTAAACCCCGCGTGGACGACTTGATGCTTTCCTCGCCGGACATCATGCCTACCTTGTTGGGCCTTGCCGGCCTTGCCGACTCTATTCCGGCTGAGGTGCAGGGACGCAACTATGCACCGCTTTTCTTCGATGAAAAGGCAGATATTGTACGTCCTACCGGTGCTCTTTACATCCAGAACTTGGATGGTGAGAAGGATGCGGAAGGTATGGTCCGTTCTTATTTCCCTTCATCGCGCGGCTTTAAATCGGCGCGCTATACGCTGGCGCTCTACATTGATCGCGAAAACCATACGCTGGTCAAAAGCTTGTTGTTTGACGATGAAAAGGATCCGTATCAGATGAATAACCTTTCTTTGGAAGAAAACCAAGAAGTCGTAAAAGACCTTTGCGCAGAGATGGGCAAAGTATTGAAAGAGATTGATGACCCTTGGTATAAGGAAGGCATCTTGAAGGATATGATACCTTATTGATTGGAAATGGGTTATAGATAATCCTCCATAAATTGTTTGAACGTTTTTTGCGACCCGCTTCGACTGATAGTGAACTATTTGTCGGAGCGGGTTGTTTGATTCAGAATAGAATAAATTTACCAATACGTATTTAAGTAAATGATGGAGATGAAGTATAGACTATGGGCTTGTCTGTTGTTTTTGCCGATGGTTCTTTGGGCGTCCGGGCGTCCGAAAGTGGCTGTCGTACTCAGTGGGGGTGGCGCCAAAGGGACGGCGCATATCGGTGCTCTGAAAGTAATTGAAGAAGCGGGTATCCCTATAGATTATGTGGTAGGTACCAGTATGGGGGCCATTGTGGGAGGTTTGTATTCTATCGGATATACCCCGCAGCAATTGGACAGTATGGTGAATGCCCAGAACTGGAAATTCCTACTCTCGGATGCACCCAATCCTAAGGATGTGTTGCTGGACGACCGGTTGAAGTCGGAGCGCTATGTACTCTCTATTCCGTTTTCTTTGAAATCTGCCGCTGTTTCGGATGCGGGTATCATAAAAGGGAAGAACCTGGCACGTTTGTTCTCCACGTTGACAGAAGGTTACCGGGATTCCGTGGATTTTAGCCGTTTTCCTATTCCGTTTGCCTGCGTATCGGAAAATCTGGTGAATGGTAGTGAAGTAGTGTTCCGTGAGGGAATACTGGCTACTGCCATGCGTTCCAGCATGTCCATTCCCGGTGTGTTTGCTCCGGTAGACCTGGATGGAATGGTGTTGGTGGACGGTGGAATGGTGAATAACTATCCGGTAGATGTGGCGCTTGCCATGGGGGCCGACTACGTTATCGGGGTGGATGTGCAGAGCCCGCTGCTTAAGGCTTCCGAGCTGAAATCGGTGAAAGACATCTTCGGGCAAATCATCAATCTGCAAGGAGAGAAGAAATACCGTGAGAATTTGCGTAATACCGACGTATTGATAAAGGTGGATGTCACCGGCTATTCGGCTGCAAGTTTCACCAAAGAGGCCATCGACACTTTGATGGTGCGGGGAGAACGTGCTGCCATGGACAGTTGGGACGGACTGCTTGCCCTGAAACGGAAGCTGGGACTTGCAGACGATTATCAGCCTCGCCGTCCGGGACCTTTCCGCTTGCCCGGCGTGGCTGTTGATAGGGAGATTCCCGTTGATTCCCAAATAGCCGTCCCTGCTGTGCGGGAGAACAAGCTGAATGTCGGTTTTCGCTTTGATACAGAAGAACTGGCGGCGTTGCAGGCAAATACGGACTTCTATTTCGGCCGGCAGCGCGAGTCGCTGGTCAGCCTTACTGTCCGTCTGGGCAAGCGTACACTGGCACGACTCGGATATAGTTACCAGTGGGACGGTGGATGGCAGGCGGGACTTGCCTATCAGTTCGACTATAAAGATATGAATATTTACAATGAAGGCAAACGGGCGCTGGATTTGACTTTTACACATCAACTGGTCCGTATGGGGGCGGCGAAGGACTGGAACAATATCCAGGTCAGTCTGGGCATTGACTTTGATTACTACCACTATCATGATTTGCTGTCGCTCGATCCGTTAGCTTCGGCACTGTTTGAGAATTCGTCCTTATTCAGTTACTTTGCCGGACTTGTGTTCAACAACTTGAATGAGAGGAGCGCCCCTACAAAAGGCATGTCGTGGGCGGTATCCTATCATCTCTATACGGATAACTTCTTCCAGTATAAGGACAACAATCCTATTTCTGTTTTCGATGCCCGTTGGCAGGGATGTTTCTCTCCCTCGAGTAAGTTCACTGTCACTCCTTCGTTTTATGGACGCGTATTGTCCGGAAGCGGTAATTATCCTTTTGCCATCATTAATATGGTGGGGGGAACCATACCGGGGCGCTATATGCCACAGCAGATACCGTTTACGGGCATCAACCGTGCGGAACTGTCACAAGCCGCACTGCTGGTTGCAGGGCTGAACCTCAGACAGCGTATCTTGAAAAACCAGTATATATCAGTGATGGGCAGTTATGGGCGAAACTCCGGGAAGTTTCATCAGATTCTTGACTCTTCCAAATCGGCTGATATGGCAGGGGTAGGCATCGGCTATATGTACAAGAGTTTTCTGGGACCAGTGGAGATACAGTTGAACTGGTCTAATCAGACGAAGAAACTAGGGTGGTATGCTGGGTTCGGATTCGTATTCTAACGAGGATATATCAAAATATTACATGGATTTTATTTTCAGACAAAAGAACAGAAGAACAAGAGAAAAATATATTCTTTTGTTCTTCTGCCTAAAACTTACCCCAATCTGTATGATTCTGCGGTGAGTTATGATACTTTCATTATTTATTCAGCTTCCATTCGCTTCCGTCCTTACCGTCTTTAATCTCGAAACCGAGTGCGGTGAGTTCATTACGGATTTTGTCGGATGTGGCCCAATCTTTGTTGGCTTTTGCCTTTGAACGCTCTTCCAATAGCATGTCCACTACTTTGCCGAAGGCGGCTTCACGCTCTTCGTTGGAGGCGTTGTCTTCTTGTAATCCTAAGATGTCGAAGCAGAAGAGGTGGAAGGTTTCCTTCAATTCTTTCAGGTCTTCGGCTGTGATGGAATCGTTTCCAGCCAGGATATTGTTTACCATCTTGGCGCCGTCGAAGAGGTGGGCGATGACAATCGGTGAGTTCAAGTCATCATTCATGGCTTCGTAACACTTGGCACGCAGGGATTTCACATCTATGGTGGAGGTTGCAGCAGGGGTAATCTTGTCCAGTCCATGTACAGCATCCATCAGCCTTGCCAATCCCTTTTCGGCGGCTTGCAGCGCTTCGTTGCTGAAGTCTACCGTACTGCGGTAGTGGGCTTGCAGGGTGAAGAATCGGATGGTCATTGGGCTGTAGGCTTGCTCCAGCATGGGGTGCGTGCCTTTGAAGAGCTCTTCCAATGTGATGAAGTTACCGTAAGACTTACCCATTTTCTGTCCGTTCACGGTCAGCATGTTGTTGTGCATCCAATAATGTACCATATCTTCTCCTTGGGAAGCTACGGATTGTGCAATCTCGCATTCGTGATGCGGGAAGATAAGGTCCATACCGCCACCATGAATGTCGAAGTGCTCGCCCAAGTATTTCTTTCCCATGGCTGTACATTCGGCGTGCCAGCCGGGGAAGCCGTCGCTCCACGGGGAAGGCCAACGCATGATGTGTTCCGGTTGCGCACATTTCCAGAGGGCAAAGTCTGCGGGATTGTGCTTCTCGCTCTGTCCGTCCAGTTCGCGGGTGGTGTTGAGAACATCATCCAGGTTGCGTCCGGAGAGCTTGCCGTAGTGATGGTCCTTGTTGTATTTTTCTACATCGAAATAAACGGAACCTTCACTTTCATAGGCATATCCATTCTTCAATATCTCCTTTACAAGTTCTATCTGTTCGATGATGTGGCCGCTGGCATGTGGCTCGATACTGGGAGACAGCACATTCAATGCATCCATCGCCTTATGATAGCGGTTGATGTAGTACTGTGCCACTTCCATTGGTTCCAGTTGTTCCAGACGGGCTTTTTTCGCAATCTTGTCTTCACCTTCGTCGGCATCGTGCTCCAGATGGCCCACGTCGGTAATGTTGCGGACATAGCGCACCTTGTAGCCGATGTGCGTCAGGTAGCGGAACAGCAGGTCGAAAGTGATGGCAGGGCGTGCATGTCCCAAGTGCGGGTCACCGTACACGGTCGGTCCGCAGACATACATGCCTACATGCGGTGCATGCAGCGGTACGAACAGCTCTTTTTTTCTATTTAAAGTGTTGTAAATGGTCAGTTGATGTTCCATAACAGTTGATTATTAGTTCTTTTAGGAGTACAAAGGTATAATAAATCTGTGAAAATCTATAATGATATTCTGTTTTATAAGAGTAAATGCAACGGATTTCACCTTCGTTTATTACTTTTGTATCCATGAAGTCAGATAAACGTGTATTGCTTGGCATGAGTGGCGGCACGGATAGTTCCGTGGCCGCCATGAGGTTGCAGGAAGCCGGTTATGAGGTGACTGGCGTGACTTTCCGTTTCTATGAGGCAGGAGATGAGACCGGGTATTTGGAAGATGCACGGGCTCTGGCCCTGAAGCTGGGGATGAAACACATTACCTATGATGCACGCGAGCTTTTCCGTTCGCGTATTATCCGCTATTTTGTGGAAGAGTATCTAATGGGGCGTACTCCCGTTCCTTGCACGGTCTGCAATAATGAGCTGAAGTGGGCGTTGTTGGCTAAAATAGCCGATGAAAAGGGGATTTATTGGATTTCTACCGGACATTATGTGCGTAAAGTCTTGTCCGGAGGAAAGTATTATATAGCTCCTGCTGCAGATAAGGACAAAGACCAGACTTTCTTTCTGTGGGGATTGAAGCAGGACATCCTGCAGCGTATGTTGCTTCCGATGGGAGATATTACGAAAAATGAGGCGCGCTCGTATGCGGCAGAGCGTGGTTTCGGGCAGGTGGCTGCGAAGAAAGACAGTATAGGTGTGTGCTTTTGCCCTTTGGATTACCGTTCCTTTTTGAAGCGTGAGGTTCCTGAAACACTATTACCCGGTAAAGGTAGATTCGTCGATGAAAAGGGGGATTTCTTGGGATGGCATGAGGGCTATCCGTTTTATACCGTAGGGCAACGTAGGGGCTTGGGTATCCATCTGAACAAGGCTGTTTTTGTGAAAGAGACAAGAGTGGAAAGCAATGAAGTCGTTTTAGCTCCGCTCTCTTCCCTCTACAAGCAGGAAATGTGGCTGGGAGAGTGGAACCTGGTGGAGAATAGCCGTGTGCTGGGTGCAAACGAGGTTATTGTGAAGATACGCTACCGTAAGCAGGCAAACCACTGCAAGGTAAGTCTTACAGTGGAGGGACTACTGCATGTCCGCTTGATAGAGCCGCTGGAATCTATTGCGCCAGGGCAGGCAGCGGCTTTTTATGATGAAAGCGGTCTGCTGCTGGGCGGTGGAATTATTTTGTGATAAAATCTGCTTTTATATTTTGTTATTTATTAAGCTTCAGCATTTCTTCTATGTATTCCCTTGTGTTGCTGAGTCGGGGTACTTTATGTTGTCCACCGAGTTTCCCCTTGCTATCCAGCCAATCGTGGAAGAGGTTGGGACGGGCAACGATGATTTCCAGCGGTTGCAGTGCCAGGTTATTCTGTCTTTTAGCTTCATAGTCGGAGTTTACCTCTTTCAGGGTGTCGTCCAATACTTTGGCGAACTTCTCCAGGCTGTCCGGCATTTGTGCAAATTCTATCAGCCACTGGTGGCGACATTTAGCATTCCGGTCCATAAAGACTGGGGCGGCAGAATAATCTATGACCCGTGCATCGGTTTCGGCACATGCTCTGGCAAGTCCTCTTTCCGCATTGTCCACAATCAGCTCCTCGCCGAATGCGTTGATAAAGTGCTTGGTACGTCCGGTGATGACGAACTTATAGGGGTTCTTCGATGTGAACTTCACTGTATCCCCAATCATATATCGCCATAAACCGGCAGAAGTGGAGATTACCATGGCGTAGTTCTTGTTCAGTTCCACCTCTTCGAGGCAGAAGGTACGCGGATTCTCCTTGCCTACATCTTCCAGCGGGATGAACTCGTAAAATATACCGTAGTCAATCATCAGTAACATGGCAGGATCGGTAGGGTCGTTCTGAGTTCCGAAGTAGCCTTCGGATGCATTGTAAGTCTCTACATAATGCATCTTGCTGCTGCGAATCACGTCTTTGTATTGCTCGCGGTAAGGAGTGAAGGCAACGCCGCCGTGGAAGAACACCTCCAGATTGGGCCATATCTCCTCAAGGCTCTGCTTTCCTGTCTTTTCCAATATATGTTTGATGAGTACAAGCATCCAGGACGGTACACCGGAAAGGTTGCTGACGTTTGCATGGATGGTTTCGCGGGCGATGGCCTCCATTTTGGGCTCGAAGTGCTCCATTAGGGCCGTCTGCTTGCTGGGTACGCGGACAAAGTTTACCAGCGGGTTGATATTTTCTATGAGGATGGCGGAGAGGTCGCCTACAAGACTGTGGTTGGTGTTCAGGTTGGGAGCGTGGCTGCCTCCAAGGATAAGCCCTTTACCTGAAAAGAAACGGCTTTCGGGATTCTGTCCCAGATAGATGGCAACGGCATCCCGGCCTCCCTTGTAATGCGTGTCGTGCAAGGACTCCCGGCTGACGGGCAGGAACTTGCTCTTGTCGTTGGTGGTACCCGATGATTTGGCAAACCAACGTATTTCCGAAGGCCAAAGCAGATTCTGCTCACCGGCACGCAGGCGAGTTACATAAGGCTTTACTTCTTCGTAAGTTTGTATGGGAAGGCGCTTCTTGAAATCTTCATAAGTACGGATAGAGGCATAGTCATACTTCTTTCCCCATTCCGTATTTGCCGCTGTCCGGATGAGACGCTGCAATACAAGCTGTTGCAATTCACCTGCATGGCTGGTGTATTGTTCGATTTCTTTCAGACGGGGAGCAAAATATACCTTATTCAGAAACTTTGTAATATTCATCGTTCTTTGTGAAATCTTATTTTAAACCGCAAAAATAATCTTATTTATCGGCATCTCTATCTTTTTTCTCTTTTTTTTCTATCTTTACGGACCTATAGAACAATAATTCAAACAAAAATATCATGAGAATAGGTATTTTGACTTCAGGGGGCGACTGTCCCGGCATCAACGCTACCATTCGCGGTGTATGCAAAACAGCTATCAACCATTATGGAATGGAAGTAATTGGCATTCACAGCGGTTTTCAGGGGCTGCTGACCAAGGATGTGGAGTCGTTTACCGAAAAGTCCTTATCCGGTTTGCTGAACTTGGGAGGTACGATGCTCGGTACTTCGCGTGAGAAGCCCTTTAAGAAGAACGGCGTGATGTCCGACGTGGACAAACCGGCACTGATAGTGCGGAATATCAAAGAGATGGGACTTGATTGTGTGGTCTGCATCGGTGGAAACGGTACGCAGAAGACAGCCGCCAAACTCTCCGCTATGGGGCTGAACATCGTATCCGTGCCAAAAACAATAGACAATGACATTTGGGGAACCGATTTTTCCTTCGGATTCGATTCTGCCGTCAGTATTGCTACGGATGCCATCGACCGGCTGCACAGCACGGCCAGCTCGCACAAACGGGTGATGGTGATTGAGGTGATGGGGCACAAGGCAGGTTGGATAGCCTTATACTCCGGTATGGCGGGCGGTGGTGACGTGATTCTGATTCCGGAGATTCCCTATAATATCCACCGTATCGGAGAGACGATTCTGAATCGGCTGAAGAAAGGAAAGCCTTACTCCATCGTGGTGGTGGCCGAAGGCATACAGACGGACGGGCGGAAGCGTGCAGCCGAGTACATCGCTCAAGAGATAGAGTATGAGACGGGTATTGAGACCCGCGAGACTGTGTTGGGTTATATTCAGCGGGGCGGCTCACCCACACCTTTCGACCGTAATCTTTCCACACGTATGGGCGGACATGCCACGGAACTGATTGCCAACGGGCAGTTCGGGCGGATGATTACCTTAAAGGGAAATGAAATAGCTTCTGCACCGCTGGAGGAGATTGCGGGTAAGTTAAAGCTGGTGACGGAAGACAATGACTTAGTTGTCCAAGGACGTCGGATGGGAATCTGTTTCGGCTAATTTTTCTTGTGAGGATTCTTCAACAGTTTCTGCCATGGGATTATCTTCTGTGGCGGTTTCTGTTGAATGGTTTCGCTCTTTGGCTGCCTGGACTTCCTCCTTGAAAGCGGCATCCTTAATTTTTTTCAATGCCATCTGTGCCGCATTTTGTTGCGACTCCTTCTTGGAATAACCGGTGCCGGTGCCTGCCGATATCCCTTCGATGCGGACTTCGGTGTGGAACATCGGATTGTATTCTTCGTCGAGAAACTGCTCGATAAGCTCGAATGACACCTCCATTTTGTTCTTCTGGCTCCATTCGATGAGTTTTGACTTGAAGTTGACCTCTTTGCGAGACATCTTGTCGAGGTCGATATAGTTTTTGAAAATCTTCTCTTCCATGAACTGCTTGCAGCGGTCGTAGCCCTGGTCCAGATAAATGGCGCCGATGAAGGCTTCGAATGCATTGCCGTACATGTAGCTGTTGTGGGATGAGGAGCGGGTGGAGTATTTCACCAGTTTGTCCAGTCCGATTTCCACGGCCAGTTTGTTGAGTGTTTCCCGCTGTACAATTTTGGAACGGGTATTGGTAAGGAAACCTTCGCGGCGTCCTTCGAAATGGCGGTAGACAATATCTCCTACAATGGCGTCGAGGATAGCATCGCCCAAGAATTCCAGCCGTTCGTTGTTGATGGGACGTCCTTTTTCGGAGCGCATGGAGATGGATTTATGCAGCAAAGCCTGCTGATAGACCTTGATGTCACGTGGAAAGAAGCCGAGAATTCTGTAAAAACAAAAATAAGACTCTCTATCCTTGCGGAACAAGAGCCTTATTTTATCTATTTGGTTACGTAACACGACCTTATTATTCTGCGTATTTCTTGAAAATGACACACGCATTATGACCACCGAATCCAAAAGTATTGGACAAAGCTACGTTCACTTCGCGCTTTTGTGCTTTGTTGAACGTGAAGTTCAGGTCATAGTCGATGTTTTCGTCGTTATCACCCTCTTCGTGGTTGATGGTCGGAGGAACAATGCCATTCTTGATGGCGAGGATGCTTGCAATGGATTCTACCGCACCGGCAGCGCCCAGCAAGTGGCCGGTCATGGATTTTGTCGAACTGATGTTCAACTCATACGCATGCTGTCCGAATACCTCTTTGATTGCTTTTGCTTCCGAAATATCACCTACGGGAGTAGATGTACCGTGAACATTGATATAATCTACTTCTTCGGGTTTCATTTCTGCATCTTCCAACGCATTCAGCATCACTAACTTGGCTCCCAAACCTTCGGGGTGAGAGGCTGTCAGGTGATGAGCGTCGGCAGACATTCCTACGCCGGCAACTTCCGCATAGATTTTGGCACCGCGTGCCTTGGCGTGTTCCAGTTCCTCGAGAACGAGACAACCGCCACCTTCACCCATGATGAATCCGTCACGGCTTGCGCTGAACGGACGGGATGCAGTTTCGGGAGAATCATTGCGGGTTGACAATGCATGCATGGCATTGAAACCACCTACACCGCAAGCGGCGATGGCAGCTTCCGAACCACCGGACACGATAACATTTGCCTTACCCAAACGGATGAGGTTAAACGCATCGGCAATAGCATTTGTGGAAGTGGCACATGCAGAACAAGTTGCGTAGTTGGGACCATGGAAACCATACATGATGGAAATTTGTCCGGCAGCAATGTCCGAAATCATCTTGGGGATGAAGAACGGATTGAATTTGGGGCCGTTTTCCTTACCGGTCAGGGCATAGTTGCCCGCCTCTTCTTCGAATGTACGGATGCCACCGATACCGGCGCCGAAGATGACACCGATTCTGTTTAAATCCTCATTTTCGACGTCAAGCCCAGAGTCACCTACCGCTTCTTTGGCTACTGCAATGGCATATTGTGTGTACAAGTCCATCTTGCGGGCCTCTTTGCGGTCTATATATTTGGTAGCATCGAAGCCTTTTACTTCGCATGCAAACTGAGTCTTGAAAAGCGATGCATCGAAATGAGTAATAGGTCCTGCTCCACTAACCCCATTCACAAGATTTTCCCAGAATTCGGGAACACTGTTGCCAATGGGAGTAATGGCGCCGAGACCTGTTACTACAACTCTTTTTAATTCCATGTTATAAACGAATGGATAAGATTACTTAGCGTGTTCTTCGATGTAAGATACAGCATCACCTACAGTACCAATCTTTTCAGCCTGGTCATCGGGAATAGAGATACCGAATTCCTTTTCGAATTCCATGATAAGTTCTACAGTGTCAAGAGAATCAGCTCCCAGGTCGTTAGTGAAGCTAGCTTCGTTAGTAACTTCTGATTCTTCTACGCCTAATTTATCGACGATAATCGCTTTCACTCTTGATGCAATTTCAGACATAACTTTAAGTTTTTAATTAATAATTAGTTTTATTTCTTTAAATTTGCGGTGCAAAGGAATGAATATTTATCATTCCTCGCAAATATTTGATGAATTAAATGCACCTTTTTGCACATTTTTCACGGTTTTGTGCAGTAATTGGAGGGATTATGGGAAAAAATATCGCAGTTTTAGCGTCGGGAAGTGGTACGAATGCCGAGAATATCATCCGTTATTTCCGGGAAAAAGGTTCGGCACGTGTGGCTCTGGTTTTGACTAACCGGCAGAATGCGTTTGTTTTAGAGCGTGCCAAGGGGCTGGGAGTGCCTTGTGTCTGGTTTGCCAAGAGCGATTGGGAAAGTGGAGAGCTTGTTTTGTCGACGCTTCGAGAGCATGATATTGATTTTGTGGTATTGGCAGGATTCCTGGCACGTGTGCCGGACAATATTCTGCATGCTTATCCCAATAAAATGATAAATATACATCCTTCGTTGCTGCCCAAGTTCGGTGGAAAGGGAATGTACGGCGACCGTGTGCACGAGGCAGTGATTGCTTCCGGCGAAAAGGAAAGCGGTATTACCATCCATTATACGAATGAGCATTATGACGAAGGCGGCATTATCTGCCAGCAGAAATGCCCCGTATTGCCGGGCGATACGCCGGAGGAGCTGGCGCAACGCATCCACCGGCTGGAGTATGAATACTATCCGAAGGTGATAGAGGAGTTGGTGGAAGGCCTCTCTCCCAGTTATTTATAGAATCGGTTAAGGGAGAGGATGGCCTCGTTCAGCTTACGGTTGTCTATCTTGTAGTTTTCCAGGGGATTCAATGCACTGTCGCTGATCTCTATATATCCGGAAGGGTGTTTTTCCAGAATAGTATGATTTTCTACGATAAAGGCATAATTGAGATTGTCGCCCACGATATGCCAGTTCCGTGGACAAGTATCGGTTATTAAATGCCCCATACTGTAATCGGAAGGCGGATTGGTTACACCCAGCACTTTATTCATTAGGGTTGGTGCAAAATCATAGTGCGTGGTACGGTGATGGTAGGTATGTGGCTGTTCTCCCGGTTCATATAATAGGAAGGGGATATGTGTTTGTACCGGTGAATAATTACTGCCGTGGCCCCAATAATTTTTATGATTCTCATTGAATTCTTGTCCATGGTCTCCGGTAATGATGACCAGGGTATTGTCTAGCAGTTTCTTTTCCTCAAGTTTGTGGAGGACGCATCCCACCAGTGAGTCGGCTTCTGCCACGCAGTTGTAGTAGAGGTTCAGGAAAGGAGTAGGGTCTATGTCGTTGTTCAGTTTCATATAGTCGGCGAACTCCCAGGACGGTTGGAAACGATAAAGCTTGTCCTTCGGTACTTCATATCCGTGTGCCAAATCATAGAAGAGAAAGGAAAAGAAAGGTTTTGTACCGCTGCCCAGCGTATCGAGTGCTTGCAGATAATCTGCTGTAATACGGCAGTCGCGGTCATAAACGGTTTTTCCTTCGGTATGGGTACGCAAGTCGGGTACCTTTGAGAAAAGTATTTTGGCAAATGGCGGGTTGACGATTGTAGCACTGGGATAAATACCTATCTGATAATTCTGCTTCAATAGTTCTTCTATGAGCAGGGGCTGTATGCCCGATACCTCAAAATCAGTCCAGTAGATGGATGAGAGGCTGAAGAAAAGCCCGAAGATACTTCCACGTGTGCCATTGCTGCTGCTTAGATGGGAGGTGAATCTGCTGCAACTGTCGGCAAAGTGGCTGATATGAGGTGTAATGTCCTGGTTAAAGGCGCGGTAGTTCCATGAGTCTATGGCTATCAGCACTACATTCTTGGGGTTGGAATGGACTTCGTATTTCAAAGAATCTATCGGATAGTTGAGGTCAGCAGACTGCTTTTTGTTGTTGAAGTTCATTTTAATGACATCCTTGGATGAGACCACTCCTAACTTCATCATCAGGCGGGTTGCCGTAAGCGGGAAGTAATAGGGCAGGCAGGGGGCGCTGCGAATCACTGAAGTCTTTTGCGCTACAGCGGCATAGGCATGATAAAAGTTAGAGAATAGTGCAAACAAAATCAGAGTGGCAAGTACAGGACGGAAGCCACAGCGGTGAAAGCGGGTATAACAATGGCCTGCAAGTATTCTTAGCAAAGTATTGGCGGCAAATATACCCACTAATACTCCTGCAATCTTCAGATAAAGCCAGAAGCTGAATGTGAAAATCTCACTGTTGCCCTCTCCAACCAGGAGATTCAGTACAAAACCATTGATATGGAACTTGTAAAGACTGTACACACTGCCGTCTATGTAAGCAAGTATATTGAGTAATGATACAAGAATAATGTGTGTGATGGCGGCGGCTTGATGGCGCCGGACGGTAATGGCTACGATTAAGGATATGATGTAAGGAATAAGTGCCCACAAGGCGGCATGTGAGCAAGCGGCCGTTATATAAAACATCCAGCCTCCCACGTCCATCATGGCGAGCCGGGGACTGTGAATCAGATAAAACAGAAATTGTATGGCAATCGTCAGAGTTGAAATTGCATAAAAAATAAATCCTTCACTGAGTGATTTCTCTAACTGTATTTTTTGCATTGATATTGTAATGTTTTGCCTATAGTTTCCTCTGATTCGGCATTGATAGTAAAGGCGTGAGGAGCTTATATAGTGACGTCTTTTGTATTATCGGGCTGTATCTCTAAATGTATGTGCTACTTTGGGATATAAGTGTAAGCATCTTTTTCTCTTCGTAGCGGGTAGTCTCCCCGCAATTTTTCAAATTGTTCGGGATGTGTTTTCAGTGCTTCGCTGTCCCTTCTCGGGTCATACATTTGCAGATATGCTTCTGCCAGGCTGTCGGCGGTAATAATCGGGTTCCAGGGTTGGGGGGGAGCGATGCGGTAGTCGGCTTTGATGTGAAAGAAACGGCAAAGGGCATCCAGGGACATACGGGTGGCATTGGCTTTTCCGTCGGCTGAATAACCGGCTATATGGGGAGTTCCAAGGAACACTCTATTTAATAAGGTAAGATTGATATCAGGCTCATTCTCCCATACATCAATGATGGCATCGGAAATCAGTCCGTCTTCTAAGGCATTCAGGAGCGCATTGGTTTCAATCACCTCTCCACGTGAGGTATTGATAATGACGGGACAGCGTTTTAATGACCGGAAGAAAGTATGGTCTGCCAAATGGAATGTTTTGTATGGCCCTTCCTTATATAAAGGTACGTGGAAGGTGAGGATATCACATTCTGCTGCGAGTGCTTGCAAGGAACTGAAATCGCTCTCTCCTTCCTTGTCTTGCCGGGGCAGGTCATTCTTCAGGACACGCATGCCTAGTTCTTGCCCTACTTGGGCTATTTTGCTACCCACATTGCCTACGCCGATGATGCCTAATGTCAATTCGGACAGTTGTACTCCTTTGAGTTGTTGCAATAATAGTAAGGCTGATTGCACGTATTGGGCTACGGATGCTGAATTGCATCCGGGGGCATTGGTCCAAGCGATGCCTGCTTCACGGCAATATTCCGTATCTATATGGTCGAAGCCTATGGTGGCGGTAGCAATGAAGCGGACTTTACTGCCTTCCAGCAATTCCTTGTTGCAGCGGGTGCGGGTACGTATAATCAGTGCATCGGCATCTTTTACCAACTCCGGAGTGAAGTCTCTGCCGGGAGTATAAATCACGCTGTCGGCTATTTTTTCGATGGCTTCTTTAATGAAAGGTATTTTGTTGTCAACAATGACTCTCATAATGCTGCTGTTCTTTTCGACGATTTTCCATCGTGCGAAGATACGACTAATCCGTCAAAGTGGCTAAGTAATGCCCGGAAAATAATTTGACTCTTTCCGTTTTTAAGTTTGCATTTCTGCCCTCACCGCTCTCACTCTTTTCTTCAACTTCCCTATTCATCGGCATTGCAGGGGTGGGTGAGAGCAATCGAAAAGGGTGAGGGTAAATTTTGCTCTCACCCGTGTTTTCTTCCGTTCCGTATCCTTCTTTCTTCTGTTGCATCCTTTTCATTCTTTCGTTTTACTTTTGGATTCTTCAGCAGCCCACGTTAGTGAGCCGTAATGTTCACTTGAGTGAACTAAATAGCTCACTAGTGTGGTTGAATTGGTTCATAACAGTGGGCCGATGATGAATAAAGTAGTTTTCGGGAAGGAGATAAGGTGTTTGAAGGATAAAACAATGGGCCAGTACGGATTGAACAATGGGGATGTGCCCGATTCCGTACTTGGTTTTTGTAACAGACAGCAAGTGATTGCTCATCTCTATCTTATGTTTTATAGGTGAATTTGTGTTTTTGTCAAAAAAGGAAAGCGAAATAGACTGCTATATGAGGATTATCTTGTACATTTGCAGCTGAAACTTTTTAGAGATGAGAATAGGATACGACGGAAAACGGGCTGTGCAGAATTTTACGGGATTGGGCAATTACAGCCGGTATGTGGTGCAGTCATTGTCAGCCTTTGCTCCGGAAAACGAGTATTGGTTGTATGCTCCGGTACACCGTGAAAATCAGCAACTCTCGTCGATGGTGGCCGAAAGCCGGGGAACGGTATCGGTACATTATCCATCTTATTGGCTCTGGAGAGGAATGACTTCGTTGTGGCGCGTGGGAGGTATACGCAGGACTTTGAAACGGGACAACATACGGCTGTTCCACGGATTGAGTAACGAACTTCCCCTGACCATCCATCGGGTACGGGAAGTAAAGAGTGTGGTGACTGTTCACGACCTTATTTTCCTGAGACTTTCACATTGTTTTTCGTTGGTCGACCGCTTGATTTATAACTACAAATGCCGCTATGCATGCAAGCATGCAGACCACATCATTGCTGTGAGTGAGTGTACCAAGCGTGACATCATACATTATTATGGAATTCCTGCGGATAAAATTTCCGTTATTTACCAAGGGTGTAGTTCTCTGTATGCCTGTCGTGTCGGTAAGGATAAGCGCAAGGAGGTGATGCGGAGTTATCGGTTGCCCGAACGCTATATCTTGTCGGTGGGCACCATTGAGGAGCGTAAAAATGCGCTGGCCATTGTGAAGGCTTTGGAGTATCTGCCCGATGAACTGCATTTTGTTCTGGTAGGGAGACCCACAGCCTATATCCATCAGCTGAAAGAGTTTATGACAAAAGCCGGATTGCAAGACAGAGTACATTTTCTGCATGGTATCCCTTCGGACGATTTACCTGCCATTTATCAGTCGGCCGAGACTTTTGTATACCCATCCGTTTACGAAGGTTTTGGCATCCCTATTCTTGAGGCTTTGCATTCCGGCATTCCGGTGGTTGCAGCAACCGGCTCTTGTCTTGAAGAAGCGGGGGGGGAGCATTCATTGTATGTGAGTCCCCACGATGTGGAGGGATTGGCAGCGGCGATTGCCCGTACACAAGAGCCTTCTTTGCGTGCCACCATGATTGAGGAGGGATTGAAGTGGGCACAGCGTTTCACGCAGGAGCAGATGGCGTGTGAGACGATGGAGTGTTATCGGAAAGTACTAACAAAAGAAACCTAAGATATGAATTATTTGGACCGCAATGAGTTTAACTACGCACCTTCGCAAGAGGTGGTGGAGGCTCTAAAGAATTTTGATATAAACAAACTCTGTTTCTATACCCGTATCTACGACGAAGGCAAGAAGAGTATTCTGTCTGTTTATCTATCTGAATCTTACGGAATTGATGAACCGCAGGTACTGTTGGGTTATGGTGGAGAAGATATATTGAAACAAGCAGTCCACTATTTCCTGACCCAAGAGGATGGGAACAAGACGATGCTCATTCCTAAATTCTCGTGGTGGTACTATAAATCCATTGCTGATGAAGTGGACGGGCATACGTTGCAGTATCCATTGTATGAGGATGGCAATACCTTTAAATATGATTTCGCTGCCATGAAAGAGATGGTACAGCGTGAGAATCCCAAGGTCTTATTAATCGCTTCGCCCAATAATCCCACCGGTAACGGTCTGACCTCTGCAGAATTGGACGCTTTGTTGGCTGAGTTGCCCGTAACAACCATCGTTTTGGTGGACGAAGCCTATGCCTCTTTCGTATCTACTGATACGGACTATATTAAGATGCTGGTTGATAAATATCCCAACCTGATTATTTCACGCACGCTTTCCAAGTTCTACGGATTGCCCGGATTGCGCATGGGTTTTGGGTTTATGAGTAAGGAGTTGGCCAACTTTGGCAAATACAGCAACAAATATCTGGGTTATAACCGTATCTCTGAGGATATTGCTATTGCCGCACTGAAATCGGATGCGCATTACCGGAATATAGCACGGCTGATGAATGAGAGTCGCGCCTGCTTTGAAGCGGAGATAGGGACGTTGCCTGGTTTCAAGGTATATGAGTCGGTGGCGAACTTTGTCCTTATAAAATATCCGATTGTCTTGAAAGAACGCTTACAGAAAGCTTTTGCCGACGAGGATTATAAGGTGAAGTTCATGAATGAACCAGACATCAATACCCATTTGCGTATTACCTTGGGGCGTCCTGAACAGAACCGTATTGTCATTGACACCATTAAAAAAATTGCATTACAATGAAAGCGGTTATATTGGCTGCAGGGATAGCTTCGCGTTTGCGTCCGTTGACTGATACCACTCCAAAATGTCTGTTGAAAGTTGGAGAGCGTTGTTTGCTGCAAAGAGCCTTTGATGCATTGCTGCAGAATGGCTTTCGGGAGTTTGTCATTGTCACCGGTTATAGACAGCAGCAGATTGTGAACTTTCTGGAAGCTCATTATCCGGCATTGGAGGTTACGTTTATCTATAATGAGAAATATGCTTCTACCAATAATATCTACTCTTTATGGCTTACACGGCCTTATGTAGATAAAGAGGACATTCTGTTGCTGGACAGCGATATCCTTTTTGACCCGCAGATTGTAGCCAAGTTGCTTGGATATGGTCAAGCGGATGCGTTGGCTCTGAACCATCATACATTGGGGGAAGAGGAAATCAAGGTAATAGCGGACAATGATGGCAAGGTGTTGGAAATCAGTAAGACGTGCTCCATATCCCGAGCTATTGGCGAGTCTATTGGCATCGAGAAGATGTCTGCCGCTTATACAGAAGCGCTTTTCCGGGAATTGGAGGTTATGATTACCAAAGAAGGTTTGGATAATATCTTCTATGAACGTGCTTTTGAGCGTCTCATACCGCAAGGACACTCTTTCTATGCGCTTGACACTACCGAATATTTTTCTGTGGAGCTTGATACGGTGAATGACTTTGAACAAGCACAGCGGTTGATTCCTTCACAACTTTATTAATTAATGGGCTGATTTTTATGGCAGATTATGATATACGTCCTTTGCAGCTTCGTATTTTGAAGATATTGCTTGCTGTGGATAAAGTTTGTAAAGAACATGGTTTGCGCTATTATATAATGGCCGGTACTATGCTTGGTGCAGTCCGTCATAAGGGATTTATCCCTTGGGACGATGATTTGGATATCGGTATGCCGAGGGCTGATTATGATTTGTTGATGTCTCATTCCAAGGAATGGCTTCCCAAGCCTTATGAGGCTGTCTGCGCAGAAAATGATCCGAATTATCCATTACCTTTTGCCAAGATACAAGATGCGGATACGACTCTTATCGAGCGTATGCATTTGAAATACTTGGGAGGTATCTACTTGGACGTATTTCCATTGGATGGTGTACCGCAAAGCAACCTGAAACAGAGGATTCATTTTGCTCGGTATGAATTTTACAAGCGGGTGCTCTATTTTATCTACCGCGACCCTTATAAACATGGAAAAGGTCCCGGCTCATGGTTGCCGCTGCTGTGCCGGAGACTTTTTACTACTGCCGGCGTACAGAGGAGTATCAGAAATGTGATGACCACCTATGACTTTGACAAGTCTTCTTTAGTCTGTGATTATGACGACGGTATGCGCGGTATTATGCCCAAGGCAGAGCTGGGAGCTCCGACTCCCGTTTCGTTTGAGGGCGAAACAGTGTGGGGAGTACAAGATTATGACGCCTATCTGACCCGAAAATATGGAGACTACATGGTTATACCGAAACAAAGCGGGCAGAGACAGCATAATTTCCACTATTTGGATTTGGATAAGCCCTATTCTTCGCAAGAAAGTTCCAATTCTATTTTATAATTTTGCTCTTTTAGGGAAATGTTAGACAAATGTTTTTTTCCAAAATTTCCATAAGGGACCGAAATCTTTGGTTAATAAATAAAATATGGCTTTTAGGCGGCCGCGTATTAGGCTTATTTTGAATCTATTTCCTGTTTTGAAAGTTCCTATCTTTTGGGATTTGAAATCTTTTCCTTTGTAAGTGAAAACTTTGCGGAATGTGGATGAAGTCATGCCCCATTTTAATAGAAATTGCATTTGACCACAATTCTTGCGTATGCGGGTAGTTGATTTTGTTTCAAAATGATAGATGCGACTGGCTTGTAGCCCTTTCATGAATCTGACTCCACACATATATAATTTTGCGGTGAAATCTGGGTCGCTGTACATTCCGGGTGAGTATTCTATACTATAACCGCCTACTAAATCCCAAATGTCCCGGTGTACGATATTGGGAGGAATGGTAGCTCCCATCCAGTCGTTTATTTTGTAGTTCATGTATTCTTTCAGTAATTTATCTTCTTGAAAAGCTTCGATACTGTCTCCATAATTGGCTAAGATGGTTGATGCGCTTTGTGTATGTGGTTGTATTGATGTAGCTGAAAGAAAGAAATAATTGTCAGACAGTTTTTCTATTTCGTCATAGAGAACCTTGTCCCAAAAAGGGAGTACATACATATCATCATTCAAAAATAGAATATAATCAGTTTTGACTTTAGTGCGCATCATATTCATAGCAAAACATACTCCGATATTCTGCTCAGAATGTGTGTAATCAATACCTGCTTTTTTTATCCACTCTAAGGTTCCGTCACTTCCATCGTTTACGTGTACAATGATTTGGTGATTGTAGTAAGAGTTTCTTTGGATACTTTGTATGCATAGTTTTAGGAAAGCAAGGTTATTCCATGTAGGTATAACGATTGAAAATAATCTGTTTTGAGATTTTATAGCTGTCATCTTTTGCTAATTGAGAAAATAAGTACAAAGATATTTATATAAATGGAGTTTTTGATTATAATTACTTGAAAACATTTATATTTTATAATATGCAAAAACAATATTGGTGTGAAATATACTGTTTTATGAGTGATATATAATACCTCTAGATTTCTTGTAGACAATAGTTTGGACTTGGATTGAATTTTTATGTTTGTGTTTTGTGTAGGCTGATGTTCTATATTGTATGATTAGCCTATATCGCTATTTGCGAAACTTGAATTAAGTTATTACTTTTGTGCCGAATCAGCAATTCTAATAAATTTGTTATGACCAAATTCTTAATTATCCGTTTCAGTTCGATAGGGGATATTATCCAGTGTATGGGAATTATCGGTGGAATACGTGAACGGTTTGCAGATGTGGAAATTCATTGGATTACCCGGAAAGATATGGTGGGGACCTTGTCGATGGATGGCAGGATTGATAAAATCTGGGCGTTTGACAAGGAGACCGGACTTGCCGGGTTGTTGAAAATGGCGGCTGATTTGAGAAAAGAGCATTTCGACTACATTTATGACGCTCATAGTAATATCCGTTCCAACATATTGAAGCTGATAGTGTCTCCATTGCCTTTTGTGAAACCTTACGTTGCTCTGCGGAGCAAAGAGAGAGGCAAACGCTTTTTGTTGTTCAAACTGGGAATCAACCATTTCGACAAGCCTTTCAGGGGGATGGTGTCTTTTCAGAAACCATTGAAGAAATGGGGAATTACGCATTTTCCGGACAACTATCACGACTGGCATTTCCCGATGCAAATACGTAGCAAGTATGAGAACTTTGTAACCAAAGATATGATTACGCTGGTGCCGTCTGCCAACTGGGAAATGAAACGCTGGCCCGTTTCCTATTGGAAAGAATTGGTTGCCCTTCTTCCTGAGTCTAGATTTGTTATTCTGGCTGGTCCGAAGGATACTTTCTGTGAGGAAATCAGAAGTGCTGCACCGGAACGGGTAGTTAACCTTGCGGGACAAACCTCATTGATGGAGTCTTCTTACATAGTGTTGCGTTCCAATCTGGTAATCAGCGCTGATACGGGTTTTATGCATGCCGCTGATTTGTTCCGTGTTCCTGCTTTTGCCTTGATGGGGCCTACAGCCTTCGGTTTCCCTACGGGACCTACGGTGGAAATACTCGAAACAGCCCTGCCTTGCCGTCCGTGCACCAAAGACGGACGGGGTAAATGCAAGCTGGCTGTTTATCAGAAGTGTATGGTGGATATTACCCCCCAACAAGTCGCTGAAAAGATTATTGCTTCTCTTGGTTGATGGCGCCTATCGTCTTTGTAGTGGAATAACCGTCTACGAAAGGGATAGTTACTGTTTCTTGGGCGTACTCCCTGCCTACAATGTTTTCTATGGCATAGTCGCCACCTTTTACCAACACGTCCGGTGCAACTGTCTTGATGAGATTCAGAGGGGTGTCTTCCGTAAAAATCACTACGTAGTCCACTGCTTCCAAGGCTGCCAGGACTGTGGAGCGGGCGTTTTCATCATTGATGGGGCGCGATTCCCCTTTCAGACGTTTTACCGAGCTGTCCGAATTCAATCCTACGATAAGTACGTCCCCCAGTCTTTTGGCCTTTTCCAGATAGCACACGTGTCCTTTGTGCAGAATGTCGAAGCAGCCGTTTGTGAATACGATTTTGCGCTCCTGCGCACGCAGTTGTTTTATAGTATCTGCAAGTTGGGGAATAGGAATAAGTTTGCTGGCCGGTTTCCCGATTTGTAGCTCGTCCTGCAACTCTTTGAACAGAATGGGGCTGGTGCCTATTTTCCCGACTACAATGCCGGCCGCTTTATTGGCAAGATAAATGGCATCTGCAATAGGGATACCGGCTGCCAGCGCAGCTGCTAAAGTTGCCACGACAGTATCGCCTGCACCTGAAACGTCATATACTTCCCTTGCTTCGGTAGGAATGTCTTGTGAGGCTTCCGGAGCTATATATGACATACCTTTTTCGGAACGTGTCACTAATAGAGAAGTAAGGTTATACTCCTTCAGTATCCGGTTTGCCGCGTTATGTATTTCTTTATCCTCATTTCTCACATCCATTCCCGAAACGGCTGAAAGTTCTTTCAGATTGGGGGTGATGATGGTTGCGGAACGGTATTTCTCCCAATTTGTCCCTTTGGGGTCTATAATGACCTTCTTCCCTTGCCCGGCAGAGGCGGATATAACCTGCTGGCATACTGTATCATTGCATACTCCCTTGCCATAATCCGAAATCACGACAATGTCCACTTCGGGGAGTGCACGCTTCACGGCATCCAGCAATTTCTGCTCAGTCTCTTCGTTCAGGCATTCATTTTCTGTTTCAAAGTCCAGCCGTACTACTTGCTGGCTGTTGCCTATTACGCGGGTTTTGGTGATGGTTGGGTGTTCTGTATGAAACAGTTCGTTTCTGATACCCAAATCAGCGAACATCTCCTGCATTGTGTTTCCGTTGTGGTCGTTGCCAAGCAGGCTGACGACATACGGCGAGCAACCCAGTCCCAACAGATTTCTTGCAACATTGGCCGCTCCTCCCAATACATTGTAGGTACGGGTGACACGGACCACTGGTACGGGTGCTTCGGGAGAAATCCTTTTCACGTTCCCTATATGGTAAGTATCCAGCATCACGTCTCCGATAACGAGTACCTTCTTTCCCTTTATACTGTTTAATTCTGTATTCATAATAGGTTGTTTTTTAATTGGTTGGCCCAATATAGAAGTGAATGCTCAGAGGTGACCCGGAAGGACTTGACACCACTTCTTTCGCCGCATTCCGTATCCGATTTCTTATCTCCGAACATATAGGATTGGGATGGGTCGATTTCATATTTCTTCATCGCTTCCGTCACCATGAAAGGAGAAGGCTTACGGCATTCGCAATGTTCTTCCGGAACGTGAGGGCAAGTATAGAAATCGTTCAGTATAACTCCATGTTTTTCCAACTCTTGGGCGAGTGCCTGGTTGAACTGTTCGGCGTCCTCCAGTGTAAAGTAGCCACGTCCAATACCGGATTGGTTCGTGATGACAATCAGCAGATAACCCAATTCCTGAAAAATACGGAGTGCTTCGGCTACACCGGGCAATAATTCAAGCTCTTGGGTCTTATAAACGTAGCCGAAATCAACATTGATGGTACCGTCCCGATCAAGGAAAATCGCTTTATTCATGGGAGAACAGTTTATTGTCGACGATGCCGCACAAGATATGTCCGATGGTAATGTGCACTTCTTGAATCCTGGCAGATTCGGCGTGCTGTATAATCAACGGGTAATTGCAAAGTTCCTTGCACCTTCCTCCATCCCTTCCCAGGAGCCCTATGGTGGTGATGCCCATAGATTGTGCCTTCTGCAAGGCATGCTCTACGTTGGGAGAGTTGCCGCTGGTAGAAAGGCCTATCAGAATATCACCTTTCGTTCCCAAAGCTGCAGTCTGCCGTTCGAAGACACGGTCGAAGCCATAATCATTGCTGACTGCGGTCAGGATGGAAGTGTCGGTTGTCATGGCGATGGCGGGCAGGCCTTCCCGTTCGGTCACGAAACGTCCGACGAGTTCGGCAGCGATATGCTGGGCATCGGCTGCACTGCCGCCGTTACCGCAAAGCAAGACTTTGTGCCCTTGTCGAAGGGCTTGTACTATCAGATTGCCGACGGTTTCGATGTCGGTAAGCATTTGCCGGTTGTTCAGGATATTTTCTTTGAGCCTGATACCTTCTTGGATGGACTGGATGATATAATCTTGCATAAATTTCTAATCTCGTTGGTACAAAGATACGACATTTCAGAAATGAAGCTTGCTTTTGACGAAATTTTTAAATTGTCTTTGCTTTCTCCATTTCAGTCTGCTGAAGAGAGTGAAGAATATGCATTCTTCAATATCGAATCCTCTTTGCTCGGCATATAGAGGTATTATTTTCATGAAGTCATCGGCGGGAATACCCAGTTGGCTGAAGGCATTCATGGACATTCTGATACCGGGCACTTTACCGAGCTTCAGGCGGTTGATGTCAATGAGGGCGAAGTGATATTTGCCGTTTGTCTTCCGGTAAAATATATTCTTGGGATTATAGTCCAGTGGCAAGACCTTGTTCAGATGTAATTGGAGAGTGAAGTCTACGAGGTCATGTCTTAGCCGTTTTTTCTCTTCTTCCTCCATTTCCATACCGAACATATCCGTTACAAGCGGGTAGGGGAGGTATTCGGAAATAAAGTATCCGGTGTGGAAGAAACCATTCTTTTTGATTTCTATATAAGCTACCGGAGGGGCGGTCTCTATTCCCCGTTGCAGAAAAAGTTCTGCATATTCAAAGGCGCGCTGCGCTTTGCTTTTGCGAAACCAAGTGTAAATGAGACAGTTTATGAGGGCAGGTCTTTTGTATTTTTTGATTACGAAGTCCTTGTCTCCGAACCGCACTCTTTCGACTGTGTTTCTTCGGTTACAATAAACCTCTTCCCGTTCATATTCTTCCGATGGGATGGCTCGGATATAACTCTCGTAGGCGGCATAATGCGGATGAATATGTACCTTCATTGTTTTTATTTACATTTTACTTCTTTTGAACGGTGCAAAGATAGTGCAAACCGAAAGCAGAACAAAATGAACTTGTTCATTTTTTATTTTGAGGTGCCGCTTATCTTCGCTTTTGAGCAAAGATAATCAAAATGTATCATCTGGTCGGAAATATCGTATGCTTTTTGGGCGAACTCGGCTTCTGCCGGGGTGGGCTCTTCACCTACCACCTCCATTTGGGGGCTGATGGCGAATCCTTTCTTGCATGGGTCGAGGATGCTTTGGCCCAATCCGCTCCAGTAGTAATCATCCAGTTGGAGCAGGTTCAGTAAGGTGGGGTACATATCGATTTGTCCCATCACTTTATCATAACGCATGCCTACCGGAGAGTTTACTATGATGAAAGGGGTGAATGTCTTGTCGGATACGATACCCTTGCCACCGGGGGCGTTGCACAATTCTTCACGGTAGGTAGCCAGTCCTTCGTGGTCACCGGTGATGACGATAAGGGTCTCGTCGTATTGTGGGAGTGTTTTCAGGTACTCTACGAATTTTCCTATCGCCTTGTCCGTATAGCGTGCAGTGGTCATGTAGTCATTCATTTTCTGTGGAATGGCCGGAGAGAAATGAATCTCTTTCAATTCTTCTGGCAATTTGAAGGGAGCATGGCCGGAGTAGGTCACCAGCTGCATGTAAACATTCTCCCCCTTCTTCCAGATTTCCCCCTTCTCTATTTTTTGGCGGCATTGCGCCAGGAAGGAGCCGTCTCCGGTACGTTTGTGCGTGCCAAAGGCTTCTGTCAGTTCAAAGTCATGATAAGCAATGATGGTGTCGGTCCCGAAACTGTAGGCTATGACGCCTTGGTTCCAGGTCGATACTTTATCAATGGTCAGGAGGTAGTTGCGCGAGTTCTTCTGCTGATGCATGGCTTTCTGCAGGGTTCCGTAGGTGTGGTCAGGATATTGGCTGCTGTATGTGCCGCTGTTGATAGGCAGCATACCGGCGCAAAGCAACAGCTGTGCATCAATGGAGCGCCCTCCTTTCACTTGCGTTAGTACGTGGGGAGCGTATAAGGTGGTGGAGTCTTGCAGCAGTTTGTTGAGATATGGAGTAATCTCTTGCCCTTCCACTTCCCTTTCGAGTACCCAGCTTTCCAGAGATTCTGCCAGGATGACGATGCAGTTGTTGCGGATTCCGATACGTCCGGCCAAAGGGTGATGTCCGGGTTTCTGGCTCAGCCACTCCTTTATCTCTTGCTGTATCTGTGGGGTGGCCTCCTGCTTCTGGTTGATGAGGTCATAGCATAGGCTTCCGAAGACGGTATACATGGAAGTGGTGCTTGCACACAGATAGGCTTTCTGGCGGACGGTGTTGTATGCTTCCTTGAATCCTCCTTTGGCCAGGGTGGTGATGGCAAACAGCAGGATACCGATTCCCAAAGCCCCTCCGTAATACTTGTATGATGTTCTTCCGGCGGTATTTCTTTTGTAATGCCAATAAAGGGGGATACTGGCAATGGTAGATAGAGGGAAGAAGATGTCGTACCAGCGGAAAGAGTCATAAACGCTTCCGGTGAAATCGGCTAGGTTTCCAGAAAGTCCATAGCTGTTAAGTGGAATGGCAGTATAGTAGGTGCGGAAATACATCAGGTTGACAATCAGTAGTATATCCAGCAAAAGCATGATGACTATCTCTGTTTTCCAGAACCGGAAGAACTTATAGGGGACGAGAAGTACGAGGGTGGCTATTATTTTGGTCGCATAAAATTCGATGGTAGAGAATGAAGCGAATGTGGTGGGTATGCTCCAGATGAAATCGAATAGCAGGAATTTGAAAAAAATGGTGATTCCGAATAAAAGAGTCACTTTATCTGTTGCTCCTTGTTGGCTGTTGGAGCAATGAAAAAGATTTCTTCTCATAAAATAGTACTTTTAAAATAGTGGGGTGCAAAGATAGATATTTTAGAGAAGAAAAAGCTTCATAAACAGCAACTTTTGGAGAAAAGTTGATAAAAGTCATTTTTTTTTCTGGATTGATGCAGTATATGCAGAATTCTTGTATTTACTTTGCAGACGTTTAAAGCAAAGAAAGCAAAACTGTTACAAACTAAGGGCTGAATTTTATTGTTCTATTGGTAAAATGAGGTGACGATTGTGTCGTTGCCGTGATATTTTGAGTGTATGAAGAAGCATTATTTATTTTTCGTTTCGGTAGCCTATTCCTATCCTATACTTCGCCCGCTTCAGGACGAAATCAGGCGTAGAGGGGATGATGTTGCATGGTTTATCGAGTCAGACTGCCCGGTTCTGTTGGCCCAGGATGAGAGGTGGCTTCAATCCGTCCAGGAAGTGATGGATTATCAGCCTATTGCTGTTTTTGCACCGGGCAATTATATTTATGATTTCTTCCCGGGAGTGAAAGTCTCCCTTTTCCATGGCTACCCCATCAATAAGCGTGGCGATGAAAAGGATGACCATTTTTCTGTTCGTGGATGGTTCGATGTCTATTGCACACAAGGAGAAACGAGCACTCTTCCCTTCAAGGAGCTTGAGAGGAAATACGGCTTCTTTAAGGTATATGAAACTGGCTGGTGCAAGGCGGATACTTTCGTGAAGGAACGTGCACATACTCCTCATAATGCACGTCCGGTAGTCTTGTACTCTTCTACGTTTACAAAAAATATAACTTCTGCTCCTCATCTGTTTGATACCATCAAGAGACTGGTACGCGAGAAGAACTGGGATTGGATAATTTCGTTCCATCCGAAATTTTCGGATATGGAAGTCCTCAAGAAATACAAGGAACTGGCCGCTTCCTACCCCAATATTACTTTCCACGAGAGTGGACTTGTTGATGCCAAGCTGCTGAACAGTGCGGATGTGTTGTTGTCCGATGCTTCGTCTGTGATTGTTGAGGCGATGATGTTGGACAAGCCGGTTGTGACCTATTGTAACACCATGCCAGGGGATCATTTGCTGAATGTCACTGAAACGGATGCTGTAGAGGGAGCCATTGAAAAAGCCATTTCCCGTCCGGCAGAGCTGATGGAGCGGATGCGTGCTTATGTGCACAAGCATGAAGCCCATCTGGACGGTGAATCCTCTTCACGGGTACTGGATGCTGTAAACAACTACATCTGGTATTTTCAAGGTAAGACCAGAACCAAGCCTTGGAATCTGGTACGTAAGTTTAAATTGCGATGGCGGGTGGGCTATCCGTTGATGGCCACTTTGCGGTTGTGGTAATTGTCATAGCTTATGGAGAACACTGAGACACTACCTCTGATAAGTATTATTGTACCGGTCTATAATGTAAAGAATTACTTGGAGAAAAGCCTGCAATCCATTTGCGGGCAGACTTATAAGAATCTGGAAATAATATTGATTGACGACGGCTCTTCCGATGGTTCGGGAGAGCTTTGTGATTTATTTGCCCAAAGGGATGGACGGATAAAGGTTATCCATCAGGCAAATGCAGGTCAGAGTGCAGCTAGGAATAGAGGTTTGGCGGTAGCTCAAGGTGAATTCCTTGGTTTCGTGGATAGCGACGACTGGATTGAACCGGATATGTACGAATTCTTGTATCACTTACTGAAAGAGAATGGGGCGGATATATCCATTTGCTCGCATTATATAGAAACTGCCGTAAAGACCAGAGTGAAGCACTCTTCTGGGCAATTCTCCAGCTTTTCTCGTGAAGAAGCTATCCGAACATTGGTAGAAGATAAGCGTATAAGAAATTATATGTGGGATAAGTTGTATAAGCGTCAATTATTTGCTGGAATATATTTTCCGGTAAATAGAGTTTTTGAAGATATTGCAGTTTCTTATCAGATATTTTATAAAACGCAGAAAGTCGTTATGCAAGACTGTCCTAAATATCATTATTTGAAACGTGAAGGAAGTACTACTCAAGGTAAATTGTACAATTACGAAAAGGAATATCTGCTCTTTCAAACTGTCTATGAACAAGTGAAATTTGTGCGAGAAAAAGAAATATGGGATAAAGCTCCTTATTGTGTACATGAACGGGGAATTCATTTGATTGACCATTTGATGATGCTTCCTCAATCTTCTTTGATAGATGATGTTATCAATGATGTATTAGCCAGAATGCAGGAGTTTGATAATGTGTCGTGGCCGCAATTGGGTGTTATGCATATATTTAAGCGCCGTATGATGTATTGTCATCTAAAGGTTTATAGATGTATTTACCGTTTAGTGAGGACATTCTTCAAATCTAAACGGTATAAATTCCAAACATTATAACTTTAATTGAATCTCAATAATGAATAAAGCAAGGGTTATAGCTTTTTATCTACCTCAATTTCATCCAATACCAGAAAACGACAGATGGTGGATGAAAGGTTTTACGGAATGGACTAATGTAGGAAAGGCACGTCCATTGTTTCCTGGACATTATCAACCTAAGGTGCCGGCAGATTTGGGATATTATGATTTGCGAGTGCCGGAAACACGTAAAGCGCAAGCTGATATGGCAAAAGAATATGGTATCGAAGGCTTTTGTTACTGGCATTATTGGTTTGGAAATGGAAAGAGACTCTTAGAGCGTCCGTTTAATGAAGTATTGTCTTCTGATGAACCGGATTTTCCTTTTTGTCTGGCTTGGGCTAATGAGTCATGGAGGGGCTTTTATCACGGCATAAAGAGCAAAGATACTTTGATAAATCAGCTTTATCCGGGAGAACAAGATTATATAGCTCATTTCCACGAGGTATTACCTGCTTTTAAAGACCATCGCTATATTACAGTGGATGAGAAACCGTTGTTTATGGTTTATCATCCTTTGGATCATCCGGAGATGAAAGAGTTCATTGAACTCTGGCGTACTTTAGCTGTGCAGAATGGCTTGAAGGGGGTTTATTTCATAGGACAAACCTATCATTTGAAAGAAGAAAAAGAGAGACTTATGAAAATGGGGTTTGATGCTATTAATGTTGTACGCTTGTTTGACTTTGAGAAGAAAGCTGCTCTGACTTATAAATATGCGAAATGGAAACATAAAATATTTCGTATTCCTAAGGTTGTGGAGTATAAGAAGGCCAGTTCTTTCTTTGTGGGTGATGAAGAATATGAAGAGAATATTATACCTACCATCATTCCTAACTGGGATCATTCTCCACGTTCCCGTGGTAAATCGTTGGTCTTGAATCACGCTGAACCTTCTTATTTTGCCCGACATATGAAAGAAGCGATAAAGCGTATTGAGAATAAGCCTTTAGACCATCGGCTTGCATTTGTAAAATCATGGAATGAGTGGGCTGAAGGGAACTATCTGGAACCGGATTTACATTATGGAAAACGTTATCTGGAAGTGATAAAAAAGAATGTTGTAGAGGGATGATTTCTATGGAAGAAAAGATAGCAATTGTTATTCCGGCATATAAGTGCCGCTTCCTCCGGCAGACTTTGGATTCTATTGTCGTACAGACTTGTCGGAGTTTTACTGTTTACATAGGTGATGATGCAAGTCCTCAGAATCTGAAGGAAATTGTTTCTGATTATGCGGATAAAATGAATATTGTCTATCGACGTTTTGATACTAATCTGGGTGGAGTGGATTTGCCGGGGCATTGGGACCGTTGTATAGCACTTGCAAAAGAACCGGTTATTTGGTTCTTTTCAGATGATGATTTGATGCCGCAGGACGGGGTAGAGCGTATAATAAAAGCATTAGAATGCTATGGTACGAGGCATGGGATGTTCCGTTTTCCCCTTGCTGTGATAGATGAAAATGGCAAGATAATACATAAAAATCCTTCATTGCAGGAATATCCGGTTTCGGGCTATCAGTTTTTGTTGGATAAATTGGAAGGAAGAATTTATTCGGCTGCTTGTGAATATGTTTTTACTCGTGATATATATGAACGGATAGGCGGTTTTGTGAAGTTTCCATTGGCGTGGTGTTCAGACGATGCAACGTGGACAAGCATAGGTGAAAATGCAGGTGGAATGATTCCTTTGCCTGGTAAGCCGGTTTGTTGGCGAAATGTGATGGGCGAGAATATAAGTTGTTCCTTCAATTATGATGAAGAGAAGATAGTAGCTACAAGGCAATTTATAAAATGGGTTTCAGTTTTTTACTCGGACAGACTTCAAGATAGAAAACTACAGCATGCGATAAAGAAATATGCCCATACGATATTGCATTACAGTTTGCAAGATCGTTATAAATTACATGATCTTATGGGTATTTGTCGTAGTTTATGGTATATTTGCCCTTCTGTATCATTAAGTGTGGCATTCCGCATGTGTAAGTTGAAACTTAGAAATCGAAAGAGATAATGAAGAAAATTCTTTTTATACTTCCTTGTGTGCCTTATCCGTTGACTGCTGGAGGTAATCAGGCCTTTTTCAATATGGTGGAATATATCCGGCACAAAATGTCTGTGTCTTTGTTGCTTTCGCCGGGAAATAAGGAGATGAATGATGTCGAAAGTTTAAGGGCTTTATGGACAAATGTTGATTTCTATCTTTTTAGGGAAGAAGATGCAGAACCTAAGACTCGTTGCCCCCGATATTACCGTTGGTTAAAAAAGATGTCTGAATCCATTTCCCGCAAGATGCAACGGCAACTGTATTCTTTTCAGCAAGAGCATCCGTATAAGAATATGACGTTGAAGAATTCTTGTTTTAAACCTTTTCCCAAGGCATACGTAGAGTATGTGTCTGACATCTCACGTCGTGGATTTGATATTATTCAGGTTGAGTTCTATCCATTGATAACCTTGGGGTATCTATTGCCAAAAGATGTACAAACAGTGTTTGTGCATCATGAACTGAGGTATATACGTAATGAAAATGAAATGGAATGCCTTACTCATGTAACAGATGAAGACAAGATGCTCTATGGCATTGCTAAGGATATGGAGAAAGCCGCTTTACGTCAATATAAACATGTAATTGCATTGACGGATATTGACCGTTTATTGTTGGCAGACTTGGTTGGACAAGAATGCAATATTTATGTTTCTCCGGCAGTGGTACAGATAGAGTCTGTTTATGACAGAATTGTGAAGCCGGCCTCTGTTCGTCTGACATTTGTTGGAAGTGAAAATCATTACCCGAACCAGGATGCAGTAGATTGGTTTTGTCATGAAGTAGCCCCTTGTTTGCGTGCTCAGGGGTTTAAATTTGTTTTTCAAGTGATTGGGACATGGAAGAGCCGTTACGTGAAAAGTCTTCAGGCAGTATGTCCGGAAATGGAGTTAGTGGGTTATGTGGAGGATTTGCGGGAATACTTGAATGGAAGCATCGTTCTGGTGCCAATTCGTATTGGTAGTGGTATGAGGATGAAAATATTGGATGCGGTTTCCTCTATGGCTTCTTTTGTAACTACGACAAAAGGAGTTGAGGGAATTGACCTACGTCACAATGAAGAGTGTTTGATTGCTGATAGCGCAACTGATTTTGCAGCAGCAGTCATTCGTTTGGAGGCGGATAAAAAATTGCAAGTCAGGCTGGCGACGCAAGCATTGAAGCGTTTGCGTGAACTTTATAATCCTCAGGAAATGTTGGAGAGAAGACTGGCTGTTTATGATGAGATATTGCAAAATAATACAAACTAATAGCATCAGATTATGCTTTCAATCATAATTTGTTCGGTATCTCCCGAACGTTTGGAGCAAGTAACCCGGAATATTCATGATACTATTGGTGTTGATTATGAAATCATTGCTATTGATAATCGTGAAAAACAATGGCCGATAGCACGTGCGTATAATGAGGAGCTTCTCGGGCACATTATCCCTTTCTGTTTTTGTTCATGAGGATGTAAAGTTTCATTCGGTAGGCTGGGGAAAGTGCATTGAGAAGAAACTTAAGGAACCGGATTGTGGTATAATTTAAGTATTGTGACATAAATAGACTATATAAAATTTGACTGTTATGAATGGAAATAAGATTACCTTTTGGAGACGTAAATTTTTGTCATTTATATATGAGAAGAAGATTCGTGGAAATGGTATATACACTATTGAAAAATATAGAATACTGAAAGTAACTTTGCTTAAAAAGGTGATTTCTTATGATGAAGTTAATTTTACATATTTAAAATTCCTTCATTTTACTAGGAAAGTTTCAGAAAAAGAACTATTGTTTAAAGTGAATAATCGTTGTTTTGATGTTCTTGATATTCCTTTGGATCAGGATAGTTTACCTTTAGTTAGTATTATTGTTCCAAATTATAATCATGCTCTATATTTAAGAGAACGTTTGGATTCAATTTATAGCCAAACGTATAAAAAGTTTGAGGTAATTCTATTGGATGATGCATCTTCTGATAATAGTGTTGAAATATTGACTGAATATGCTCAGAAATATCCACAAAAAACCCGTTTAATAGTCAATGAGAAGAATTCGGGAAAAGTTTTTGCTCAATGGAATAAGGGATTGAGTTTGGCCAAAGGAGAGTATATATGGATAGCTGAAAGTGATGATTATTGTGATAAAGGTTTTTTAAAAGAAGTACTTTTAGGGTTGCGCCACCAATCGGTAATGCTTTCCTTTGCAAGGAGTGTATTCATGAAAGATGGTAAAAAAATATGGTCAATAGAGAGATATCTAAAGGATTCGTCAATATCTTGGAATGCTCCTTTTGTTATGTCGGCTCACATGCTTGTGAATAAGGCTTTTGGGATTAAAAATGTAGTCCCAAATGTCAGTAGTGCGGTTTTTAGAAATGTGGGTACTATACCTGATGAGATTACTGCTATCTGGAAAGATATGTCCTTATGTGGTGATTGGTTATTTTATCTATGGTTGATTCGAGGAGGAGCTGTCAGCTATACTAATAAAGTGACCAATTATTATAGAATACATGAGAATAGTACTTCATTGAAAGTTCAAGATACATTGGATTATTATATTGAAACTTTTCGTGTTTCTTGTTTTGTAGCCCAGAACTATGCAGTAGATTTATCGATTTTTGATACTGTTAAGAATAACTTAGTACGGCATTGTATAGATAGAAAACATGAAAACAAGGTAGAGGAGGTTGAGAGAATATACGATCTTAATCAGATAAAAGAGTGTGCAAAATGTCGGCGTCCGAATGTTGCTATTTGCGGCTATTCTTTAATTCAAGGTGGGGGAGAGGTATTTCCCATTTATTTGGCAAATGAATTGAAAAAGCAGGGGATAGCAGTAACTTTTGTTGATTTTAGAAGAGCAAATTATGACGAAGGAATCAGGAAAAAACTGGATAGAGATATACCATTAATCGAACTTAGTGACGTTAAATTCTTTAATGGTGTAATTTCTGCTCTTGGAACGGAGATCGTTCATACTCATGAAGGGACTGTGGATTACTTTGTAGCTCGCGTTATAAGGAATAAGGAAGGTGCTTGTAAGCATATTATTACACTTCATGGTATGTATGAAGCTATTTCTAAAAAGAACTTGGATGGAATATTGGAGTTTGTGATCCCAAGCTGTTCTTGTTTTGTATATATTGCTGATAAAAACTTGCTTCCGTTTAAGGGCCTATTTCAAAACTTGCAATTTCGGAAAATAGGAAATGGGCTTCCGCAAATACCTATTGTTCCCCACAAAAGACTTGAGTTGGGTATTGAAGAAAATGCTTTTTGTTTGACATTGGTTAGTAGAGCTATTTTTGAGAAAGGCTGGATAGAAGCGATAGAGGCTGTAAAAATAGCAAGGAGGAAGTCAGAGCGACCGATTCATTTGATATTGATTGGGGAAGGAGAATGTTATGACTTTTTAAAAGGTAAAAACCTTCCTTCTTATATTCATTTGCTGGGACGCAAAAGTGATGTCAGGAATTATTTTGCTATGTCTGATGTGGGATTGTTACCTTCTCGGTTCAAGGGTGAGAGTTTCCCTTTAGTTGTGATAGAAAGTTTGATGAGTGGTTCTCCAGTCGTGGCGAGTGATATAGGAGAAGTTCGTAATATGTTGGCTGATGAAGCTGGTAATATGGCTGGTATGTTATTTAAACTTAGGGAGGGTGAAATACCAGTTGATGAATTGGCGCAGATTATTTTGCTTTTGGCTACAGATAATGAAAAGTACATGCAGTTGAAGAGGCGGACTAGTGAGGTTACTAAAAAAATGAATATTACTCATACTGCAGAACGGTATATTGGTGTGTATAATGAAGCCTTGAATACTTTGCCAAAGGAATGAAGTTGTAGTAGTAAGCCTATGATAGAAGCATTTTGACTGCTTTATATGATTAATTGTTATAACTAAAGATGGAGAAAAAACTGGCAATAATTATACCTGCTTATAAAGCTCGTTTTTTGAGAGAAACTCTGGATTCAATACTTAAGCAGAATAGTTCAGAATTTATTGTATATGTGGGTGATGATGCGAGTCCGGAGAATATAGAAGGGCTTGTCCATGATTATGATGAGAAGTTAGATATTGTTTACCATCGGTTTAGTACGAATCTTGGAGGCGTAGATTTGCCTGGGCAGTGGGATAGATGTATTGCTTTATCCAATGAGCCGTTGGTTTGGCTTTTTTCTGATGATGATATAATGCCGTTTGATGGGGTTAAAAGAGTAATGCAGGCTGTTGGGAAATATGGAGATAAGCTGGTGTGTATGCGTTTCCCTTTAATGGTAATAGATGCTTGTGGTAACATGAAATATCAGAATCCTCCTTTTGAAACGGAACGGATTTCTGGATATGAGTTTTTATTGGATAAGTTATCAGGAAAGATTAGTTCGGCTGCTTGTGAGTATGTTTTTAGCCGTGATGTTTGGAAACAAATAAAAGGTTTTGTGAAGTTTCCGTTTGCATGGTGTTCGGATGATGCTACTTGGGCAAGTTTTGCCGATTTAACAGAAGGAATTATTTCTCTACCTGGGAGGGCTGTGTGTTGGCGAAATGTAGAAGGTGAGAATATTAGTAATTCTGTAGGTTTTGATAAGGAAAAGCTTAGAGCAACAGGCCTTTTTTTTAATTGGATAAACAGACATTATCCTTGCAATCTTAGAGATGCTAGATTGAGAAAAGCTTTAGAAGCTTATACTCATACGATTTTGTCTTGCTCAGTTCGTGGTAACTTCAGTTTGTGTGATCTTGTCCGTTTATGTTATGCTCTTGGTAAAATAGATTATGTTGCCGCTTTACACGTGGCGTATCGCCATTTGTTGAAAAAATGAGTTTTTGAGAAAATATGAAAAAGATACTTTTTATAATTCCCTATATTCCATATCCTTTAGATTCAGGAGGTAATCAGGCCTTTTTTAATATGGTTAATTATATCCGTAATCGAATGTCGGTGTCAATTTTGCTTTGCTCAAAATCCGAAGAACATGATAAAAATATAGTGGCCCTGAAAAAATTGTGGGCAAATGTAGATTTTTTTGTATATAAATGGCCTAAAAAGAAATCTGTACATATTGAAGTCCTTAATCCATTATATTACAATGTTTTGAAAAGAGTGAAGGCTTCTGTGGAGCGCAAAATGAGAAGGCAGATTGTGAATATGGGGGTAGATATGGAATCAGGTTTAGATCCAGTTCGCGAGAATTCTGCTCTTTTAAGATCGGTTTTTGAGCCCCTTGAATCTGGATATGCTCAATATATTTGTCAGGTTATAAAGCAAGGATATGATATTATTCAGGTTGAATTTTATGAATTGATTTCTGTAGGATATTTATTGCCGGAAAATGTACAAACGATTTTTGTGCATCATGAATTAAGATATGTCCGTAATGCTAATGAAATGTCTTTGTTTGAAGAGATGACAGATGAAGATCGCATGCTTTTCTCTGTGGCAAAGGACTATGAGCGAGCTGCCTTGCTAAAATATAAGCATGTAATTGCTTTGACTGAAGTAGACAGACAACTGCTGATTGATTTTCTTGGTCGTAAAGAACGTATTTATGCTTCTCCAGCGGTGGTGCAGATGTCAGATACTTCTATTGAAGAATTTACTCCGGCAATTACTCATAGATTAACGTTTGTTGGAAGTGGAGATCATTATCCGAACTTAGATGCGATTACTTGGTTTTGCAAAGAGGTGGCTCCTTATTTGCATAAGCAAGGATTCTCTTTTGATTTTAGGGTTGCAGGACGGTGGGATTGCTCTCATATAGTAAGACTTTCTTCTGTTTGTCCAGAAATAAAATTTGTAGGTTATGTGGAGGATTTGAGTGATTTTCTTAAAGGTAGTATTGCTCTTGTTCCTATACGCATCGGTAGTGGGTTGAGAATGAAAATATTAGATGCTGTATCTTTGGGCATTCCTTTTGTTACTACTTCTAAAGGAGTAGAGGGGATTAGTTTTAATGATAATGAAGAGTGTTTAAAGGCGGATACAGCTATGGATTTTGCAGATGCGATTATTAGGTTGGCTAATGATAGTAACATGCAGTGTAGACTTGTTTTACAAGCTAAACGTAAATTAGAAGATTTATATGATTGGAAAAAGATGTTAGAACAGCGTATGGCTATTTATTCTCATATTCTGAATTTTTAAAATTTTTATTTTGAGTATTTAGGTATTTTCGTGTAATTTAGCAATTTAATTATAATCAAAACTTATGGTAAAACAGTTTTTCTCTTTGATGAAGCGATATATCATGCCGTATCGCAAGTATTTAACGTGGGCATTGATACTGAATTTCCTTTCTCAATGGCTGAACGTTTTTTCTTTTATGGCTATTATTCCTATTTTAAACATATTGTTTAAGATTGACACTAAAGTGTATGAATATATGCCCATGGACTGGGGAAACTTTGACAAAGATGTTCTTATTAATAATGCTTATTATTGGATCAGTAATTTTGTTTTGGAACATGGCGCTTTTCTTACACTTGTTATGATGGGATGTATATTGGTTTTTATGACGTTATTGAAGACTGCAGGTTACTTCGCTTCTTCTGCAATTATGGTCCCTCTTCGTACAGGTATTGTTCGTGATATCCGTATTCAAGTATATAATAAAGTATTGGAGTTGCCTCTTAGTTTCTTTTCTGAGGAGCGTAAAGGGGATATTATTGCTCGTATGAGTGCGGATGTTACTGTTGTTGAGAATTCTTTAACCAGTTCCATTGACATGTTAATTCGTAATCCGATAGCTCTTTTGGTTTGCTTTGTCACTTTGTTTACTGTAAGTTGGGAGATGACTTTGTTTGTCCTTATAATTCTTCCATTGGCTGGATGGCTCATGGGAATAATCAGCCGTAAATTGAAAAGACAATCATCAGCGGCACAAGCCCAATGGGGAGATATAATGTCTCAATTGGACGAAACCTTGGGAGGATTACGTGTGATTAAAGCTTTTCTTGCAGAAAAGAAAATGTCTGCGCGTTTTGCAAAGACCAATAATGAATTTAGAAATGCTGTGAATGAAATGGTAATCCGTCAGAGTTCAGCTCATCCGATGAGTGAATTTTTGGGTACTTGTATCATCGTTATCGTATTGCTGTTTGGTGGTTCATTGATTTTGAGTAATACTTATTCTCCCATGGATGCAGCCACTTTTATTTTCTATTTAGTTATTCTTTATAGTATCATTAATCCCTTAAAAGAGTTCTCTAAGGCTTTTTATAATATACCTTTAGGGCTTGGCAGTATGGAACGTATTGACATGATATTAAAGGCTGAGAGCCATATAAAAGATCCTATGCAGCCCTTATCATTAAATGGCTTTGAGAATAAATTGGAATTTCGTGATGTAAGTTTCAGTTATATAGAGGGAAGACCAGTTTTGAAACATATTAATTTGACGGTTCATAAAGGTAAGACTATTGCTCTGGTAGGACAGTCAGGATCAGGAAAATCCACTTTAGTAGATTTGGTTCCTCGTTATCATGATGTCACAGAAGGAGCCTTATTGATAGATGGTAAGAATGTGAAGGATGTTTCCATAAGCAGTTTAAGGTCATTAATAGGCAATGTGAATCAGGAAGCTATTCTGTTTAATGATACTTTTTTTAATAATATTACATTTGGTGTCGAGAATGCTACGATGGAGCAGGTTGTTGAAGCTGCAAAGATAGCTAATGCACATGATTTTATTATGGAAACTGAGAAAGGATATGATACTATGATTGGTGACCGTGGTGGGCGTTTGTCTGGTGGGCAAAGACAACGTGTCAGTATAGCGCGTGCGATTTTGAAGAATCCTCCTATTTTGATTTTGGATGAGGCCACTTCTGCACTTGATACAGAGAGTGAACGTTTGGTGCAAGAAGCTTTGGAACGTTTGATGAAATCACGTACTACCATTGCCATTGCCCACCGTTTGTCTACAATCAAAAATGCAGATGAGATATGCGTACTTTATGAAGGTGAAATTGTGGAACGTGGAACGCATGATGAGCTTATAGCTCTTAATGGATATTATAAGAAACTGAATGATATGCAGTCACTTTCATAAATATATTTTGTGAGGAATATATGACTATTGATGGTCAGTGATTTTTTATGTAGACAGCGGATTAGTTAATAGTCCGCTGTCGTTTTATATTTAGAGATAAGCATCGAACTTAGATGTTTTTCATTTTATTCTTGTACCTTTGCAACCTTATAATTCACTTAACTACAATCAATGAAGGAATTCCTACAACTGATGCGGCGCTTTGTGTCGCCTTACAAGAGATATATCGGTTGGGCAATCGTGCTCAATGTGCTGTCCGCTATATTCAACGTCTTTTCATTTACATTGTTAATTCCTATCCTTAACATCCTTTTCAAGACTGGGGCGAATACCGAGGTATATCACTTCATGGAGTGGGGAAACGGCAGCTTGAAGGAAGTGGCGGTGAACAACTTCTACTACTACGTCACCCAGATGATTGAGACACACGGGCCGCAGATGACACTGCTGTTCATGGGGCTCTTCCTTGCTTTCATGACCATGCTGAAGACCTCCTGCTACTTCGGTTCTTCTGCTATAATGGTTCCTTTGCGTACGGGAGTAGTACGCGATATCCGTGTGATGGTCTATTCCAAAGTGATGCACTTGCCACTTGGTTTTTTCTCTGAAGAAAGAAAAGGGGACATCATTGCACGTATGAGCGGTGACGTAGGCGAAATTGAAAACTCCATTACCAGTTCACTGGATATGTTGCTCAAGAATCCTATCCTGATTCTGCTTTATTTTTCCACTTTGATTGTAACCAGTTGGCAGCTGACCTTGTTTACTGTCCTGGTATTGCCGGGTATGGGCTGGCTGATGGGAAAGGTCGGCAAGAAGCTGAAACGCAAGTCGCTGGAAGCCCAGGGGAAATGGAGCGACACGATGTCGCAACTGGAAGAGACGTTGGGCGGACTGCGCATCATCAAGGCTTTCATAGCCGAAGACAAGATGGTGGACCGTTTCAAACAATGTAGCAACGAGCTGCGTGATGCCACCAACAAGGTAGCCATCCGTCAGTCGTTGGCACATCCTATGAGCGAATTCCTCGGTACGTTGCTCATTGTATTGGTTCTGTGGTTTGGTGGTCTGCTTATTTTGGGCGATGGTACTTCCATGGAAGCTTCAACGTTCATTTTCTATATGGTGATTCTGTACAGTATCATCAATCCGTTGAAAGACTTTGCAAAGGCAGGATACAACATTCCAAAGGGTCTGGCATCCATGGAACGTGTGGACAAAATACTGAAAGCCGAGAATCCCATTAAGGAACCGGTAAACCCGTTGCCGCTGCACGGGATGAATGACCGGATTGAATTTAAGGACCTCTCCTTCAGTTACGACGGCAAGCGCGAAGTGTTGAAGCACGTCAATCTGATGGTGCCCAAAGGACAGACCATTGCACTTGTCGGCCAGTCCGGTTCCGGCAAGTCGACATTGGTGGATTTGCTGCCGCGCTATCACGATGTGCAGTTGGGTGAGGTTACAATTGACGGTGTGAATATTAAGAATTTTCGCATCCACGACTTGCGTGCGTTGATAGGAAACGTGAACCAGGAGGCCATCCTGTTCAATGACACCTTCTTCAACAACATTGCCTTCGGTGTGGAAAATGCAACTATGGAGCAGGTGATCGAAGCGGCAAAGATTGCCAATGCCCACGACTTCATCATGGAGACCGAACTCGGTTATCAAACCAACATCGGCGACCGTGGCGGCAAGCTTTCCGGCGGACAGCGCCAGCGCATCAGTATTGCCCGTGCCATCCTGAAGAATCCGCCCATCCTGATACTCGATGAGGCTACTTCCGCACTCGATACCGAAAGCGAACGACTGGTGCAGGAGGCTCTGGAACGGCTAATGAAGACCCGTACCACGATTGCCATCGCCCACCGCCTTTCCACCATCAAGAATGCGGATGAGATTTGTGTTCTTTATGAAGGTGAAATCGTGGAACGTGGTAAGCACGAGGAACTCCTTGAGAAGAACGGCTATTATAAGAGGCTGAATGATATGCAGTCTCTCTCATAGAAATAAAATTCTGCGTACTTTGCTTCCACCCGCTTGTGCTATGTTGTTATGACTAAAATAGGAAGTTAATTCATTGTAAGGCAATGTGTTGATTTCGTGTATCCCTTCTTGTTGATACTTTGTAAATAGGAAGTTAATTTCCTGCAAACAGCATATTAATTCTTCTTTCTCTTCTATACTTCTTACGCAGAATCTATGATGTAGGTGGGTGTTGATGGCTGCCGGCAGAGTGTTTCACGGCTTGTTAGGCAATGATGAATAAAGGGCGTTCTTTTGCCTTTTACGCTTTTTTAATATCTGCTTGCTTCCATTCTATCACTAATTATCCTATTTTTGCAAAGAACACATACATAAACATTGCAAATATCATGAAAAAATTATATCCAACGTCTACGACGACAGCTACTATGACTATCAGTCCAAGTACTCTTAATCATGTAATTCAATTGACCCCGATAATACTATAACTGTAAATATTTAATATTCGCCTACCATGAAAATAAAAGTTGGTTTGATAGGGTTCGGTAGAATGGGGCAAATGTATTGGGAGGAAATGCAAAAAAGCGGTCGATGGGACATCGCATATATCTGCGATACCGATCCGGACTCCCGAGAATTGGCAAGAAACCTTTCCCCTTCATCCAGAATCATATCTGATGAACAAGAAATCTTTGACGACCAGAGTGTAGAAGCTGTTGGTCTTTTTGCATTGGCAAATTCCAGAAAAGAACAAATAGAGAAAGCTGTCCGAAGCCATAAGCACATCCTGACGGAGAAACCCATTGCCGATACCATTGACAAGGAATGGGAAATTGTGGATCTGATTGAAAAGTATGACCGTATTGCTGCTGTCAACCTTTATCTGCGCAACTCCTGGTATCACCAGGCTATGAAGCAGTTTATCGATGAAGGCGAAATTGGCGAACTGGCCATCTTGCGCATCTGCCACATGACTCCGGGATTGGCGCCGGGCGAGGGACACGAATATGAGGGTCCCGCCTACCACGACTGCGGCATGCACTACATAGACATTGCCCGCTGGTATGCCGACAGTGAATACAAGACCTGGCATGCGCAAGGCATGCGGATGTGGGACTACAAGGACCCTTGGTGGGTACAGTGCCACGGTACGTTCGAGAACGGCATCGCCTTCGATGTTACACAAGGATTCGTCTACGGACAACTCTCCAGAAACCAGACTCATAATGCATATACGGACATTATCGGTACAAAAGGTATCGTGCGCATGACGCATGATTTCCGGACTGCCGTGGTGGAGCTTCACGGCGTGAACCGTACGCTTCGCCTGGAGAAGCCGTTTGGCGGGAAGAACCTGGATAAGCTATGCAATATTATGGCCGACTCCATCGAGAGCGGGAAACGCGATCCGAGATTGCCGCAGATGCGAGACTCGGCCATTGCTTCCCAATACGGATGGACCTTCCTGGAGGATGCGCGCCGCCACGACCTGCCCGTCATAGGCGACTTGCAGACGCTGGAGGAAATTAGGGAGCGCCGGAGGCATATGAAGGAAGGTTACGGACTGCTCCGTCCGAAGAAGACGGTAGTCTGATGCCTATTGTAATAAGAAGTGTTTTAAAACTTAATTATATTAACCGATTTTAAAATCTAAAGAACCATGTCGAAATTTACAAGAAGAGAGTTTCTTAAGACCGGAGGTTTAGCTTTGGCGGGTCTTACCATTGCTCCAAGCAGCATTTTGGGTAAGAGTCACGGACACGTACCTCCCAGTGACCGTTTGAACATTGCTGCCGTAGGTATCGGTGGTATGGGACACACTAACATTAATCATGTGAAGGCTACGGAAAATATCGTGGCGCTGTGTGACGTAGATTGGCGCTACGCGAAAGGTGTGTTCGATGAGCTTCCCAATGCGAAGAAGTATTGGGATTATCGTAAGATGTACGATGAGATGGGCAAGGATATCGATGCCGTTATCATCGCTACGGCCGACCATACACATGCCATCATCACTGCTGATGCCATGACGATGGGCAAACATGTATATTGCCAGAAACCGTTGACGCACTCTGTATACGAGTCCCGTCTGCTTACCCGCCTGGCCGCTTCTACGGGAGTAGTTACTCAGATGGGTAACCAGGGTTCTTCGGACGAAGGTACCGACTTGGTATGCGAGTGGATATGGAACGGCGAAATCGGTGACGTGACAAAGGTGGAATGTGCTACCGACCGGCCCATCTGGCCGCAAGGATTGAATGTTCCCGAGAAGGAAGACCGCATTCCCAAAACTCTGAACTGGGATTTGTTCACCGGTCCTGCCAAGATGAATCCGTATAACGAAATCTATCATCCCTGGAACTGGCGCGGATGGTGGGATTATGGTACGGGTGCTTTGGGCGATATGGCTTGTCACATCCTGCACCAGCCGTTCAGAGCTTTGAAGTTGTTGTATCCTACCAAGGTAGAAGGTTCGTCTACATTGTTGCTCAATGCCTGCGCTCCGCAAGCACAGCACGTGAAGCTGACTTTCCCCGCACGTGAAAATATGCCGAAGGTGGCTATGCCCGAAGTGGAAGTTCACTGGTATGATGGCGGCATGATGCCCGACCGTCCGAAAGGCTTCCCCGAAGGAAAGCAACTGATGCAGAGCGGTGGCGGTCTGACTATCTTCCACGGAACGAAGGATACGCTGATTTGCGGTTGCTACGGACAGAACCCGTGGTTACTTTCTGGCCGCGTGCCCAATGCACCGAAGGTTTGCCGCCGTGTACCGAAGGCTATGAATGGCGGTCATGAGATGGACTGGGTACGTGCTTGTAAGGAAAGTCCTTCCAGCCGCGTAATGCCTAAGTCTGACTTCTCCGAAGCAGGACCGATGAACGAAATGGTGGCAATGGGTGTATTGGCCATCCGTCTGCAGGGCCTGAACAAGACACTGGAATGGGACGGAGCCAACATGCGCTTTACCAATATTGGCGACGACGAGACATTGCGTACAGTCATCAAGGACGGCTTCAAGATACACAACGGCCATCCAAGCTTCGACAAGACATGGACAGATCCGGTAAATGCCAAAGCTTTTGCAGAAGAGCTCATCAAGCATAACTACCGCGAAGGCTGGAAGTTGCCCGATATGCCCAGATAAACATTAAAAGGGGCATCAGAACTTGTTTTCTGATGCTCATAAACGAATACTAATCATTTAATTTTTCAGATTATGAAGAAAATATATTATCCTTTGGCTTGTTGCCTTATCGGAGGTATGCTCGCCTCTTGCGGTGGCGGTGCAAAGAAATCGAACGCTACGGAAGAAGCCGCAGCTCCTACTACTACTGCGGTGTCTTACTCCAAGTCTTTGAAAGCGCCTGAAACGGACAGTCTGAATCTGCCGATTGATGCGGACGGTTATATTACTATTTTTGATGGAAAGAGCCTGGACGGATGGCGTGGATACGGTAAGGATAAAGTGCCTTCCAGGTGGATTATTGAGGATGGTTGCCTCAAATTCTGTGGAACCGGTACCGGTGAAGGACAGACCGGTGAAGGTGGTGACTTGATTTTCGCCCATAAGTTCAAGAATTTTGAGTTGGAACTGGAATGGAAAATTTCGAAAGGTGGTAACTCCGGTATCTTCTATCTGGCTCAGGAAGTTACTTCAAAGGATAAGGACGGCAACGAAGTGCTGGAACCCATCTATATCTCTGCTCCTGAATTCCAGGTGTTGGACAACGCCAATCATCCGGATGCCAAGCTGGGCAAGGACAACAACCGTCAGGCTGCTTCCTTGTATGATATGATTCCTGCTGTTCCGCAGAACGCCAAACCTTTCGGTGAATGGAATAAGGCCAAGATTATGGTATACAAAGGCACTGTAGTTCACGGACAGAACGATGAAAATGTACTGGAGTATCACTTGTGGACCAAGCAGTGGACTGATATGCTCCAAGCCAGCAAGTTCAGCGAAGAAAAATGGCCTTTGGCTTTTGAACTGTTGAACAACTGTGGTGGCGAAAACCATGAAGGCTTTATCGGTGTACAGGATCATGGTGATGATGTTTGGTACCGCAACATCCGTGTAAAGGTTCTCGACTGATTCCTTCTAAAAAGATAGTACTATGAGAATCAAACATATGATGATTTTGTCAGCACTGTGTTTATCCATGATGGCCACAAGCTGTAGCAGCCAGAGTAGGGAAACGACGCCGGAAACGACGAAAAAGGAAGTTGCCATACAGCTCTACTCTGTGAGAGACTTGGTGAAAGACGGTAGTAACCTTGACCAGATTTTGAAGGACTTGGCTGATATGGGATATACCAGTGTGGAGGCCGCCAACTACAATGACGGTAAGTTCTACGGCAAGACTCCCCAGGAGTTCAAGCAGATGGTGGAAAAGAGCGGTATGACCGTGCTTTCTTCGCACACTACCCACGGGTTGTCGGACGAGGAACTGGCTTCGGGCGACTTTACGGAAGCCTTGAAATGGTGGGATCAGTGCATTGCTGCCCATAAGGAGGCCGGTATGGAGTATATCGTGACTCCGTATCTCTCCGTTCCCAAGACATTGAAAGACTTGCAGACCTACTGCGACTATTACAATGAGGTGGGCAAGCGTTGCCAGGCTGCCGGTCTGAAATACGGTTACCACAATCATGCCCATGAATTCCAGAAAGTGGAAGACAAGGAGCTGATGCTGGACTACATGCTGCAACACACCAATCCCGAATATGTATTCTTCCAGATGGACGTTTACTGGGTAGTACGTGGCCAGAACAGCCCGGTGGATTACTTCAACAAGTATCCCGGACGCTTCACCATGCTCCATATCAAGGATCACCGCGAGATTGGGCAGAGTGGTATGGTAGGTTATGATGCTATCTTCAAGAATACGGATACTGCTGGCGTGCGCCACATCGTAGCTGAGATTGAGAAATACAGCTGCCCCGTAGAAGAGAGTGTGAAGCAGAGTCTTGACTACTTGCTTGATGCTCCTTTCGTGAAGGCATCGTATAGCAAATAAAACATGATGGCGGCTATTCATTCATAAGCTCGGCCGCATCATTTTCTTGACGCGGGCACAACCGGATGAAGAATCCGGGGTGCCCGCGTTTTTTTACTTCCTTCCGAAGTCGGCCGGAATTTCCCCCCATTGCTTTGTCTCCCATTTTAGGATGCGGGTGGTGTAGGTGTTTTCGCGCAACCACTTCTCCGCACGTTCTATCAGGCAGAAAAGCTCTTCGGTCTTGGCGTCGCGCGGCAGTTTGGTCTTGCATTTTTTCTGTTTTATCCAGTTGATGGCGTTCACGCTGTCACTGTAGATGGGCATGTCGAAACCTTTCTGTTTCAACAAGGCAAGTCCGTGGACAATGGCGAGGAATTCGCCGATATTGTTGGTTCCATACATCGGCCCGAAGTGGAAGATTTCCTGACGGCTGGCGACGTGTACTCCCCGGTACTCCATGGCACCGGGGTTTCCGCTGCAAGCCGCGTCTACGGCAAGGCTGTTTTCCGCGACGGCGGTGGGAAGGGGAGCGTCGGCGCCGGGAATAGTCTTGGCAGGAGAAGGGGCTGACCGCTTGATGTACGCGTACGGCGAAGAGGCAAAGGCTTTTTCCGCTTCCTCGCGTGATTCGAATGACTTGTATTTTGCTCCTTCGTAGCCTTTGGTCTGCAGTTGGCAGTCTGTCCAGGAAGTGTAGATACCCGGGCTGACTCCCGCCCATACGACGTAATATTTTTCTTTCTTCATAACTGCGGACAAAGGTAAAAAAGAAAATCCGAACAACTTAACTCTTTCATTTGTTTCTTTGTATGGCGGATATAAAATAAAGAAGAGAAGACTCAATAAAAAAAGAAAGGACAAAAAATGAAGAGAACATTTGCAGAAGCCATGGCGCATCGCCGTAGTTATTACTCTATCGGCAGCGATTCGCCAGTACTGGATGAAGAAATAGTACACATTATTCGTGAAGCCGTAAAGAATGTGCCGTCAGCTTTCAATTCACAGTCTACAAGAATTGTATTGTTGCTGGGCGACGAACATAAAAAATTGTGGAACATCGTGAAGGAAACCCTGAAAGCACGCATCTCTGCCGAGGCTTTTGCCAAGACGGAAGCCAAGATTGACGGCTGCTTTGCCAGCGGACACGGTACTGTGCTCTATTTTGAAGACACTTCTGTAGTCAAGAAGCTGCAGGAAGCATTCCCTTCCTATAAGGATAATTTCCCCACTTGGTCACAGCACACCTCCGCTATGCACCAGTTTGCCATCTGGACTATGCTGGAAGATATGGGGTTGGGCGCCTCCCTGCAACACTATAACCCCTTGATTGACGACGAGGTACGCCGCACCTGGAACCTGCCCGGCGACTGGATGATGATTGCACAGATGCCCTTCGGTACACCCACTGGTGAACCAGGAGAAAAGGAATTCGAAGATTTAAGCAAGCGTATCAAAATTTTTCTCTGATACAGAGGCGTTTTCAGCTTGGAATTGCTACCTTTGCAGGAAACCTGTAACTCGTAGCAGATATGATGCGTATTTTCTTGACCGGCTACATGGGAGCCGGTAAAACTACTTTAGGAAAGGCTTTTGCCCGCGAAATGAATGTGCCGTTCATTGATTTGGACTGGTACATCGAAGAACGTTTTCACAAATCAATCCGTGAATTGTTCACCGAGCGGGGAGAAGCCTCTTTTCGTGAATTGGAGCGAAACATGCTGCATGAAGTAGGGGAATTTGAGGATGTCGTGGTTTCTACCGGTGGCGGTACTCCTTGTTTTTTTGACAATATGGAGTATATGAACGGTTGCGGGCAGACGGTGTTCCTGGATGTACACCCCGATATTCTGTTCCGCCGGCTCCGGGTGGCGAAGCAGCAGCGCCCCATCCTGCAAGGCAAGACGGACGAAGATTTGCGCACCTTCATTGTGGAGGCGCTGGATAAGCGTGCGCCTTTCTACTCGCAGGCCCGTTATCGCTTTGATGCCGGTTATCTGGAGAGTCGCAGCCAGATTAGCGAATCCGTGCAACGGTTACGCCAACTTTTAGGACTTTAATCCCTTGTAAATGTGTATTTTTCAGTCCGATGAGCTGGATGTATTAGATTTATGTGTATTTTTGTCGCCCCTTTTATAAAACACACTATAGTGGGAAAATAGTAAATTGTAAATAGTCTAATAGTAAATGTACTGATGAGAAAATGGCGTATTGAAGATTCAGAAGAGCTGTACAACATAACTGGTTGGGGCACTTCGTACTTTAGTATCAATGACAAAGGTCATGTTGTGGTGACACCGCGTAAGGATGGGGTTGCCGTCGATTTAAAAGAGTTGGTGGACGAGTTGCAGTTGCGCGATGTAGCGGCTCCGGTATTGGTGCGTTTTCCCGATATTCTGGACAACCGAATCGAGAAGGTGTCCTGCTGCTTCAGACAGGCCGCCGATGAGTATGGGTATAAAGGAGAGAACTTTATTATCTATCCCATCAAAGTGAATCAGATGCGTCCTGTGGTGGAAGAGATGATTAACCATGGGAAGAAGTTCAATCTAGGTCTGGAAGCGGGTTCAAAGCCGGAGTTGCATGCTGTGATAGGGGTCAATACAGACCCGGACTCCCTCGTGGTCTGTAACGGATATAAGGACGAGAGCTTCATTGAATTGGCACTGTTGGCGCAGAAAATGGGCAAACGCATTTTTCTTGTTGTAGAGAAACTTAATGAGTTGAATCTTATTGCCAAGATGGCGAAGCAATTGAAAGTGAAACCCAACATTGGAATTCGCATAAAATTGGCTTCCAGTGGAAGTGGCAAATGGGAAGAAAGTGGGGGAGATGCCAGCAAGTTCGGACTGACATCCAGTGAACTGCTTGAAGCGCTGGACTTCCTGGAGAAAAAGGACATGAAGGACTGTCTGAAGCTGATACATTTCCATATCGGCAGTCAGATAACCAAGATACGCCGCATCAAGAATGCCTTGCGTGAAGCTTCGCAATTCTTTGTGCAGCTGAACAAGATGGGATTCAACATCGAATTCGTGGATACCGGTGGCGGTATGGGAGTTGATTATGACGGTACACGTTCTTCAAGCAGCGAAAGCTCCGTCAACTATTCCATCCAGGAATATGTCAACGATGTGGTGTCGACATTTGTTGATGCTGCCAACAAACACGGCTTTCCTCATCCCAATATCATTACCGAAACGGGACGTAGCTTGACTGCCCATCACTCCGTGCTTATCTTTGAAGTACTGGAAACGGCTTCCCTGCCCGAAATGGATGACGACTGGGAACCGGGAGAGGATGCCCACGAACTGGTGAAGGAACTGTATGACATCTGGGACAACCTGAGTCAGCGCAGCATGCTGGAACCCTGGCACGATGCACAGCAGATACGCGAAGAGGCACTCGACCTTTTCAGTCATGGCATCGTCGACTTGAATACGCGCGCGCAGATAGAGAAACTCTATTGGAGTATCTGCCGCGAAATTAACTCCATTGCCAGCGGCATGAAGCATTGCCCCGAGGAATTCCGCAAGTTGAGCAAGCTGCTTGCCGACAAGTATTTCTGTAATTTTTCGCTGTTCCAGTCATTGCCCGATTCCTGGGCCATCGACCAGATGTTCCCCATCATGCCCATACAGCGGCTGGATGAAAGACCCGACCGCGAGGCTACTTTGCAGGATATGACTTGCGACTCTGACGGTAAAATAGCTAATTTCGTCAGCTCGCGTGCCGATACGACGACCCTGCCGCTGCACTCGTTGCGCGACAAGGAGCACTATTATCTGGCGGTTTTCCTCGTAGGGGCCTATCAGGAGATTCTGGGAGATATGCACAATCTGTTCGGTGATACGAATGCTGTGCATGTGTCTGTCAATTCCAAAGGCTACACCATTGACCAACTGATTGATGGAGAGACGGTGGCAGAGGTGCTGGACTACGTGCAATATAATCCTAAGAAACTGGTACGTACGCTGGAAACTTGGGTGACGCAATCCGTCAAGGAAGGGCGTATCTCTGTGGAAGAAGGAAAGGAATTCTTGTCTAATTACCGTTCCGGACTGTACGGATATACTTATTTGGAATAAAATGGAGAAACTGACTGTAATAAAGGTGGGTGGCAAGATTGTAGAAGAGGAAGCCACCCTCTATAAGTTATTGGATGACTTTGCAGCCATCGAAGGCTACAAGGTCTTGGTACATGGAGGCGGACGCTCAGCTACGAGGCTCGCCGCCCAACTGGGGATTGAAAGCAAAATGGTGAATGGCCGTCGTATCACTGATGCCGAAACGCTGAAAGTGGTAACAATGGTGTATGGCGGGCTGGTGAATAAGAATATCGTCGCTGGCTTGCAGGCGCGCGGTGTCAATGCACTGGGCTTGACGGGAGCCGATATGGATGTAATCCGTTCGGTTAAGCGTCCCGTGAAGGAGGTGGACTATGGGTTTGTGGGCGATGTGAAGCAGGTGAATGCTGCTTTTTTGGCAGACCTCATTCATAAGGGTGTGGTTCCCGTGATGGCTCCGCTGACGCACGATGGAGAGGGGCACATGCTGAATACGAATGCCGACACCATTGCCGGAGAGACTGCCAAGGCTTTGGCGGGCTTGTTCGATGTTACTTTGGTATTCTGCTTTGAGAAGAAAGGGGTGCTGCGTGACGAGAACGACGATGATAGCGTGATTCCACAGATAACACCGGAGGAATTCAAGCAATATGTAGCCGATGGAGTGATTCAAGGTGGCATGATTCCAAAATTGGAGAACTCTTTCGAGGCGTTGAATGCGGGTGTGTCCGAAGTCGTAATCACTTTAGCATCAGCCATCGACGGGAACAGTGGAACCCGTATCCGAAAATAATTCAAAAAAAACGGCAATAGGCTGTAACTTTCTGAATACTTAACCGTCAATTTATTAGAGATGCAAGAACTCAGCTTTCGCAATGACATTCTCCCGCTGAAGGATAAGCTTTTTCGGTTAGCCTTAAGAATTACGTTTGATAGGGCAGAGGCAGAGGACGTTGTGCAGGAAACGCTGATAAGGGTTTGGAACAAGCGTGACGAGTGGTCGCAGTTTGGTTCTATTGAAGCCTATTGCTTGACTGTGGCAAGAAATCTGGCGATAGACCGTAGCGAGCGAAAAGACTCCCGTACCGTGGAGCTACTCCCCGAAATGGAGCAAGTCTCCGATGCATCGAGCCCTTACGAAAAGCTGGTGAACAAGGAACGGATGGCGTTGATACATCGGTTGATGAGCAAGCTTCCCGAAAAACAGCGGTTGATTATGCAGCTTAGGGATGTGGAAGGTAAGAGCTATAAAGAAATAGCAGCGGTCCTGAACTTGACCGAGGAGCAGGTAAAAGTGAACCTCTTCAGGGCGCGGCAAAAAGTAAAACAAACGTTTATTGATATAGAAGGTTATGGACTCTAAATATATAGAACAACTCTTGGAACGCTACTGGCAGTGCGAAACTTCTTTGGAAGAGGAAGCATGCCTGCGTGCTTTCTTTAGCGGTAACGATGTTCCCGGACACTTGCTTCGCTACAAGGACTTGTTCGTATATCAGCAGCTTCAGCAGGAAGTGCATTTGGGTGAGGATTTTGATGCCCGGGTGCTTGCCGAAGTAGAAGTTCCGGTGGTCAAGGCAAAGCGCATGACATTGACCGCACGTTTCATGCCGTTGTTCAAAGCCGCTGCAGTAGTGGCAGTGGTCCTTTCTATGGGGAATGTGATGCAACATTCATTTTTCTCGGATGTAGAGGAGGTGGCCGCAGCCGATACTATCGGTAAACAGATTTCCGCACCGTCGGTAGCTCTTTCGGGAGATGTGCCCGTGTCTCATGAAAAGCAGGTAATGGATAGCCTGCGTCGGGTGGACAAGGGTCTGGAAATCAGTGAATAGATATTTTCATTTGCTTTTAAAATAACATTTTCATTTGCTTTAAACATAATAGTTAGTGTGCTTTATTAAAACAACTTGAGGCTGTGAAGTTTCAATTCTCTCAAAATCTTATAAAAACTAACTAAAATAGAAGGGACGCTGCGTGATGCAGCGTCCCTTTATTGTTTGTACGCCCAGCATGGGTGGATGCACAAAGAACGAAGAACTTCCTCGCGGGAGTCCTTCGTCATCTTTATAGGTAATTATTTGAGAGAGAATTTAGTTTAGGTTCATTAATCTTAAAGTCTATATTTTCCAATGTTAAAGCTTATACAGTCCTTTTTTCGGATAGTCCAGTTCCGGATTACCCTTGTAGCCCACACTGCCGCTTCCGCTAGTGCGTACTTTTAGGAAATCTGTGGCATGGCACTTGATGTCGCCTGAACCGGCAACACTGGCGGATGCTTTCTTGGCAACGAAATCGGAAGCAAACAAATCACCTGAACCTGCCACGCTGTATTCAGCTTCTTGGGTGCTGCCGCTCAGGATAGCGGTACCCGAACCGGCAACGGATGCTTTGGTGAAGTTGGCCGTTACGTTGTTCAGCTTCATGTCACCTGAACCTGCAACGGATACTTGGAGGTCATTGCAAGTGATGTCGCTGCTGTTGATGTCTCCCGAGCCTGCGATGGAAATATCGAGGTCTGTGCAGGAGATGTTGTTCCCATTGATGTCACCCGAACCTGCCACAGAGATTTTGAGGTTGTCTGTCTTCAGTCCGTTTTTCAGTTCCACGTCTCCCGAACCTGCAACGGCAATGCCGTTCAACTTTTCTGCGGACACACGTACTTCCAGTTTATTATAGGATACGCTGACATTCTTCTTGAAGCCGATGTAGAGGGTATTGTCCTTGACACGGATATCCAGTAAGTCTACAATGTTGTCCGAGGTGTATACTTCCACTGTCGGTTTGCCGGACTTCTGTGTGTAGGTCACGTCGGGGCTGCCGGCTACACTCAGCTTGGTGAAATTGTCCACTTTTATGTCTTTGGTTACATAGTTCTTGCTTGCCTTGACTGTTTTGCTGCCGAAGCCTCCGGAACGGTATGTGTGTTGTTGTGAACAAGCGGTTGTACTGAATGCCAATAAGGCGATTGCGATAAATGTTGTTAGAGCTTTCATATTCTTTTGTTTTTTGTGATTTAGTGTTTATTAGTTAGACGTGAACTGCCTTGAAAAAGTTGCATGTAGAAATGCTTTTTTCAAAAGAAACCAGTTCAGCATACTTTAATCAATTATTGTGCCATAAGTGTAAAATGGTGATTGTTAAAGGATAGCCGTTTTTGTGCAGTGTTCATTATCGGACACTCCGTCCGCTTTTGTCAGGTATTTGCTTGCGTTTTTGGATGATTCTTTGTTCATTTGCAAAGCCTCTTCCCACCCCTTTCCTATGGGAGAGGCTTTGATTTATGACAGTAAACCGCATTATAGAAGATAAAGAGCTTGGCCCTTTGTTTGTCCGGGTCAATGCCCGGGCACGGCGTCTTACTTTCCGTACAAAGGAAGATGGAATTTACGTGACTGTGCCTCCCCGGACTTCTCTTGCCGAGATAGAGAATGCCATCGAGCAGCTTCGTCCGCGTCTGAAGGCTGCCAGACAGAAGCAGGTCAGAAAGCTGATTGATTTGGATTACCGCATTGATACGGAGTTCTTTAAACTGACATTGGTCAGCGGACAACGGGAACGGTTCTTGTCCCGTTCGGAATTGGGGGAAATGCAGATAATCTGTCCTCCTGATGCCGATTTCTCGGATGAGAAGTTGCAGGCTTGGCTACGCAAGGTAATTGAGGAAGCTTTACGGCGAAATGCGAAAATTGTTCTTCCGCCCCGTTTGTATATGCTTTCCATGCAGCACAACCTTTCTTACAAGAGTGTGAAGATAAATTCCAGCAGTGGGCGTTGGGGAAGCTGTTCGGCACAAAGCAATATCAACCTTTCCTATTATCTGGTACTTCTTCCCAAGCATCTGATAGACTACGTGCTACTGCACGAACTGGCACATACCCGCGAGATGAATCACGGGGAGCGTTTCTGGGATTTGCTCGATCGGATGACTGATGGAAAGGCACAAGCATTGAGAGCGGAGCTTCGGAAATATCAAACGAAAATAAATGATTAGAGATTAGTATGGGTGTATCACGGTAAGTAGTTCCTTGTTTTGCAGACAGTGATACTGCAAAACCACTGCATACCTTTTGCACTGTCACTGCACTCCTTTTGCAGTGCTGCTGCAACACCTTTGCAGTGACACTGCAACTGTTTTGCAGTAACGCTGCAAAAGGTATGCAGTATCGCTGCAGTGTCACTGCAGGAGTTGTGTAATGTCTTTGCAGTGCCACTGCAAAAGTTATGTGGTGTCTTTGCAGTGGCTGTTGGTAAGCCAGGAAACAGCTTGTCGACTCCGAAATATGAGAGCAAAATGCCTCAAACTTTTTATCCCTAATTTTTTGCTAACTGCTTTACCTCTTCCCCTTCCTTCTCGAACCGGTATTCTCCTCCTTTTTCGCTTAGCTCAAATAAGGAAAGCTTTTCAGTTGCATTGTTTACAATCATGAGTGCGTTTTGCTCGGCAAAGCGTTTCACTTCGATGGTGAAAGGTTCTTCTGCAATGGTACGGTTCACCAGCAGGCTGTCGTTGATGAATATGGAAGTGGAATCTCCGGCAAATCCTTTCGTCAGTGTGATGGTGTATGTCTCGATGAATTTGCGTTCTCCTTCTTTCCGTTGTTGCAGCCTCATGCTCATGTAGACAAAGATGACAACTACAAAAATCACGGCGAAAGCAAGGATGCCGTTGCCTATCATAAACTGTTTGTTGGTGTTCAGTCGGTGTGCCATGGATAAAAAGGTTTTTTAAGAATGGTACAAATGTAATGAATAAATTTGAACCGACCGGCTTTTTACTTGCTGTATTCGCTCGGACTCACACCGAACTGTTTCTTGAAGCTTGTCGAGAAATGGGACAGCGTACTGAATCCCGTCATGTCCGCTATCTCTGAAATAGTGTATTTTCCTTCTTTGAGCAATTCGGCGGCACGGTTCAGCTTGTAGGTCTTGAAGAATACGCTGGGGTTCTCACCCGTCAGCCCCTTTACCTTATAATAGAACTTGGTACGGGAGATTTTCAGTAGCTCGGTCATGCGCGCCACGTCCAGCTCCGGATTGGAGAGTTCGTTCTCCATCAGGTGGTAAAGCTCGGTCATGAAAGTGTTGTCCTGCGGCGAAAGCACATTTCCCTCAATCTTATCCGTTTGGGTGGACTGGCTCAGGAGGCTGCGCACTTTCTCGCGGTTTTTCAGTTGGGATTTGATAAGCGCCAGCAGGTAGTTGGGCTCGAAAGGTTTCGTCACGTAGGCATCTGCACCGGTATTCAGACCTTCCACCTGATTCTCTACAGTAGCTTTGGCCGTTACCAGTATCACGGGGATGTGGCATAGTTGCAAGTCCTCTTTTATCTGGCGACAGAGGTCGTAACCGTTTCTTCCGGGCATCACTACATCACTCAGTACGAGGTCGGGCGCTTCTTCGTTCATGGCTTTGAAGGCGCTGTCGGCATCGAAGCGGCAGACGATTTTGTAGATGGGAGAAAGCAGGGCTTTCAGGTAGTGAGCCACTTCCGTATCGTCGTCTACTACCAGAAGAGTTTGCTTTTGCTGCCGGATGCTCTCTGTATTTTCCAGTTGATATTGTTCTTCCGTTTGTATCGGAAATGCCTTGTTCTGTTCCTCTTCGGGGAGAGTGCATTCTTCGGGGGTATAAGAGAGATCATTCACCGGTAGCAGTAGGGTGAAGACGGCTCCGTTTCCTTCGGTACGGTTGCCGGCTTTCAGATAGCCATGATGCAGCAGCGCCAGGCTACGGGCATAGTACAGACCGATACCGGTTCCCCAGTTATAGGTACCTTTGGATTGATTGTCCAGTTGGTAATAGCGTTCGAATACTTTCTCCAACTGTTCCTCGGGGATTCCGTGGCCACTGTCTGCCACGGCAACTTTGACGTACTGTGTGTCGATGTCTTTGTCCGTCAGCGTAAAGAGGCGTGCAGCCTCTTCGCGGGTAATGACGTCGAAGCACAGTTCCACTTTTCCGCCGTTCGGAGTGAACTTCAAGGCGTTTGAAAGCAGGTTTCCTACAATCTTGTCCAGCTTGTCCACGTCCAGCCACATGAGGAAAGTATCCTCCAGGCCATAAGTGTTCAGTGCGATGCCTTTCTCGTTGGCGTTGATGCGGAAAATGTCTACAAAACGTTGCAGTTGCGAGATGATGTCGGTCCGTTTCACCCGCAGTTTTAGGGTGTCATTCTCCAGCTTGTTGAAGTCCATCAGCTGGTTCACCAGACGGAGCATGCGCCCCACACTGCGTTGTACAATGTAGAGTAGCTGCTTGTTCTCTCCCTCTATCTTGGGGCTTTCGCAAAGTTGTGTCACCGGACCCGAAATCATGGTGAGTGGGGTGCGGAACTCGTGCGAGATGTTGGCAAAGAAACTCATGTTCATACGATTCACACGTTGTTCCTGGTCCTTCTCCAGTTTGGCGCGTCGGGCGGTTTCTTTTTCCTGCTTAATGCGTAGCCAGGCACGGATGAAGATACCGATGATGGCGGCGGCAATGAGCAGATAGGTGCACCATGCCCACCATGTTTGCCAAGGGGCGGGCTTTACGATGACGCGTATGGAATTTTCCCTTTCTACAATGCTCTTGTCGTTATTCGTTATTTTAACTTTGAAAGTGTAGGTACCGGCAGGCAGATTGGCATAGTAGGCCTCGCGGTTGTTGCGGGCATCAATCCAATATTTGTCGAAACCGTCCATCTTGTAATAATAATGTACGCGTTCGTATTCGCAGTAGTCCAGTGCGGCAAAGGAGATGCTGAAACCATTCTGATTGTGGTCCAGGCAGATGTCCGGTCGGTAGGAGAGGTGCTTGTCTACACTTTTGCTGTCTTGTGGGCGTGCCAACCGGTTGTGTATCTTCAAATCCTCGAAGAGCAGTGGAATTTCCCGTTTGGTACTTACGTCCATAGGGTTGAAGAAAGTCAGCCCGTGCGTACCGCCAAAAACCAGTGTCCCGTCGGGCAGGCGGCATGAAGAACGGTCGTAAAACTGATTGCCGCCTATGCCGTCGGCGGCATAGTAGTTGGTAAATTTCCCTACGGTGCGGTCATATTTGCCCAGCCCGTATTGTGTGCCTGTCCATATATTGCCTTGTGCATCTTCCTCAATGCAAGAGATGTCCCGGCAGGGTGTACCCTCTATGGTCTCGATTTTTCCGGTGGCGGCAGAATAGTGCAGCAGTCCGTTGCTGACGGTTCCAATCCATACATCTCCACGACTGTCTTCGAAGATGTCGGTAGGGATGAATACTGAACGTTGGATACAAGCTTGCCAGTCGGTGTTCTCGAATGGTACTCCAGCGCTTTCCCAATTGTCGGGATTGATTTGCATGACTGGGTTCATGAAGGCAGTGGCCCACATCTTTCCGTTGTTGAGTGGAAGGAGTCCGGGTATGAAGGTTCCCGTCCAGGAAAATACTTTTGTTTGGACAAATTCTTTTTCTTCACGCTTTTTGGCATAAAGTTTAGGGCTGTGTGTACCCACCCAAATTGTTCCACGGCTATCTTGTGCAAACGACAGCGGTAGGAAGATGTCATGAATAGCCTCTGTCTTCAGTATGCCGTTTTTATAGCTGCATTTCATCACCTTGCTCGCATAGAGGGCCGCCAGCCAGATGTAGCCCTCGTCATCTACGAATACGCGTGTGATGTCCGGTTTGTCGGTAGCGCTTTTCCCCGGAAGTCCAGGCTGGTCCACTTCTTTCACTGCGTGGCTGTCCATGTTGTAAACGTACAGCCCGTCTATCATGGTGGCCATCCAGAGATTTCGCTCCTTGTCCACTGCCACGGACAGCACTGACTTCCGGTTCAGGTATGAGCTGAGATGGTTGTTGGTGTTGAAACGTTCTTTGTAGTTATAGCGCACAACATACCCTTGGTCTACAGAGCCTATCCATAGGTTTTTCTGTGAGTCGGTAAACATGGTGCTTATCTTGAAGTGAGGTACTTCGAAGGGAAAACCGTTTTCGCTTTGATGTATCATGTATTCTTCCACGTAGTTGTAGAGGAACATTCCTTGTTGGTCGGTATTCAGTAGCAGGCTGTTGCTGCCGTAGGGATGGATGTAGTTGACGTTGGCATGCAGCAGCAACGGATGGCTCCGGAGGGCTTGGGGTGTTTCCTTGAATTTGTGCGTATGTGTGTCGAACAGTGCTATCTGGCGGTTTCCAGCCAGCCATAGGATTCCGTTAGCCTGCATGAAGAAGTAGGTGGGAGAAAAGCCCTGCATTGGGATGGAGTCTTCCAGCGCCAGTGTGGAGGAGTTGTAGCGGCGCAGAGACAGTGGGGTCACTGCCCACAGTTTGTTGCTCTGGTCTATGAAACAGCGGTTGTTGAAGGTATAGTTCGGGTCGAATATCTTGATGGGCACATCAAATTTGTGTGTTTGCGGATTATATACGGCAAGGTTGTGCATCATGTTCAGAAAAATCTTTCCGTCTTTGTTCTCAAGTATCTGGATGCCGTTCTTGTTTGGGAAGTCCAGTGGGATATTTTGGAAATTATCTTTGTCTGTGTATAGGCTGGTCCCATTTACGGTGACTACCCACAACCGGCCTTGTGAATCGCGGAAGAGGTCGTTGATTTGATTATCGGGTATATCCAGTGAGTCATCCGTACAGTAATACTGATGATATTCGTGTACATTATATTTGTTTACCCCTCGTGAAGTTCCTATCCAAATGTGTCCTTGTGCATCTTCGGCAAAGGCGGTGACCTTCTGGTTGGAGAGGTCATTGGTGATGACAGGGCTTTCGATGCTGCCTTCCGGTGCGGTCTTTGTGTCCGACGGGTTGCATGCGGTGATTAAACACAATAGAAGTAGGTATTTAATGTATTTCATAATATATAGTGTAGACTAAAAGCATTGATATGTCATCCATTTGTTTTGTTCAACAAATCTCTGCATTGTGATGCGAAAGTACTCATAAAAATTGAGAGAGAGACTGCCGGAGAGCATGTTTTGAACAAATCTGCAAACATTTGAACATTGGAGAAAGCCGTTTTGAACATCGGGGAAAGCCGTTTGGATAGCGTAGAAAATACTTCTGGGGAGAATGTGCTAATATTGCAATCATAAAAACATAAAACTAATACATTATATGAAAAAGCAATTCTTGTCTGTGTTAGCATTCTCCGCCATCCTACTTTCCTCGTGCGGAGGGACAGCTAAAATAGAGAGAGTATCTGCTTGCGGGCAGAAGGGGGAGATAACGGCTTCCTCTACGGTTGCTGTTGCCGAAACCGAATCGGGCAAAGTAGCCGGATATGTGGAGAACGGTATCTATATATATAAGGGTATCCCGTATGCCAAAGCCGAACGTTTTATGCCGCCCGTGGCAGTTGACAAATGGGAAGGTGTCCGCAGCAGTCGTGCCTATGGCCCTACTTGTCCGCAAGGCAAGCGCATGGGATGGTACAGCGACGAACAGGCGTTTGCCTTCAACTGGGATGACGGTTATTCTGACGAGAATTGTCTGCGGGTGAATATCTGGACACCGGGACTGAAAGACGGGAAGAAACGCCCCGTCATGGTGTGGCTGCATGGTGGAGGTTATTCCGCCGGCAGTGGTCAGGAGCTTCCCTCGTATGACGGAACAAATCTGGCAAAGAAAGGGGATGCAGTGGTTGTGACACTGAATCATCGTCTCAACGTCCTGGGTTTTCTCGACCTTTCCGCCTATGGCGATAAATATGCAAAATCGGGCAATGCCGGACTGCTTGACTTGGTGGCGGCACTGCAATGGGTGAATAAGAATATAGAATCTTTTGGCGGAGATGCCCGGAATGTTACCATTTTCGGTCAGTCCGGTGGGGGAGGCAAGGTCTCTACGCTGCTTGCCACACCGTCGGCGAGAGGCTTGTTCCATAAAGCCATTGTACAAAGCGGATCTATGCTTCGTACGATGGAGCAGAAATACTCTCGTCGCATTGGCGGTGCGGTTATGGAGGAGCTGGGACTGAATGCTTCGCAGATAGATGAATTACAGAAAGTACCTTACGACAAATTGCTTGCCGCAGGCGAAAAGGCCGTTGCCAAAATGCGTGTAGAGGCTGATAAAGAAGGAGTGGCTTCTTTTATCTTTGGCTGGGCTCCCACGGTAGATGGCGATGTGCTGCCAGTACAGCCTTTCGACCCTCAGGCTCCGGTGCAAAGCAAGGACATTCCGGTGATGATAGGCACTACCCTGCACGAGTTTACCGCAAGCACTTACTTCCCGCCTTTGCGGAGCATGACGAAGGAGCAGGTTGTGGAGCAGATTAAAAAGAAATATGGTGAACGTACGGATGATTTTCTGAAAGCTTTTGAGCAGGCCTACCCCGGTTATCAGCCCAAGGACCTGGTGGATGTGGACTTCATTTTCCGCCCCGGCGCAGTGGAGCAGGCCAAACTGAAGTCGGCACAGCAAGGTGCACCGGTCTATATGTATATGTTTGCTTGGGAATCACCCGTGATGGACGGAATACTCCGCAGCACGCATTGTATGGAGATTCCTTTTGTGTTCAACAATGTCGTGCGCCATGCTTCGATGACCGGAGGCGGAAAGGCGGCACAAGTGCTGGCGGACAAGATGAGCAGTGCGTGGCTGAACTTTGCCCGTACGGGGAATCCCAATACTGAAGGTTTGCCCGAGTGGGAACCTTATACAGCTGATAAGGGAGCAACGATGATTTTCGATAATGATTGTGGCATGAAGTACAATCATGACAAGGAACTGCTTGAGGTGGTGATGACCTTTCCGGTGCGTGGATTCTGACATTTTTTTAAGAGCCCTTTTTATTATTAACATAAATCTAATATTTAATCAAATGAAACAAAATCTGAAACAAACAGCTCGGGAGAGATTTGCGGCTATGACACTCTTCCTATTGATTTGTCTCCCTTTCAGTCTGGTACAAGCCCAGACGGTGAAGGTGAATGGTAGAGTTACTGATGACCTGAACGAACCGATGATTGGTGTGAGTATCGTTGAGAAAGGTACTGCCAACGGTTGTATTACCGACATTGATGGTAACTATACTCTGAATGTGAAGCAAGGGGCTACCCTTGTGTATTCTTATATCGGCTATGTCGCTCTTGAACGGAAAGCCGTAGCGGGAGTAATGAACATCATCTTAAAAGAAGATTCTCAGGCATTGGACGAAGTAGTTGTAGTGGGATATGGTGTACAGAAGAAAAGTTCAGTGACGGGTGCCATCTCGCAGGTGAAGTCCGAGGATATCCAGAATCGTTCTATAACCCGTGCCGAAGAAGCCTTACAAGGCAAGACGGCCGGGGTACAGCTGGTGTCTACTACTTCTCAGCCGGGTTCATCACCTACTATCCGTATCCGTGGTTTCTCTTCCAATGGAACATCTGACCCCTTGTATGTAGTGGATGGACTTATCGTCAACGATTTAAGCTCTATCGACCCTAATAATATCAAGAGTATGGAGGTATTGAAGGATGCCGCTTCGGCAGCCATCTATGGTGCCCAGGCTGGTAATGGTGTTGTATTGATTACGACCAAAAGTGGAAGTCAGGGTACTAGTAGTATCTCTTACGATTTCCAGTATTCTATCAACAGCCTAGCACGTCGTCCTGAATTGTTGAATTCTCAGGAGTACCTTACACAGATGAAGGAAGCTGACCCTACTTTTACTGACGTTAATATTCGAGAGTTGATAAGCAATGGTGTATGGGATGGAGTGTCGTCAACAGATTGGTATGATGTGGCATTTAATGCTTCTCCTGCTTCCCGTCATACAGTCACCTTTCAAGGTGCCAATGACAAAGGCTCATATTTCTTGTCACTTAATAATTTGTATGATAATGGTATCATTCGTGAGGACCGTGATACCTACAAGCGCCTTTCTGTCATGCTGAATGCTGACTACAAGATCAAGCCTTGGCTGAAAGTGGGTACTACTGCCAATTATGCCAATTATACGAGCAAAGCCATCAGTGATGGTAGTGGTGGAACTTCTTATGTAAGTATGATAGCTACTGTTATGACCTTGGCTCCTTACATTGCTGATACTTATCCGGCTGACGCTTTGCCCACACAGATGCAAGCACAGATAGCTAATGGTTTTACACTTTTACAGAATGCCAATGGTGATTATTACAGCTGTTTGGGTACAATGGAACAAGTACATCCGATGGTGGCTATCCGTATGAACGACAAGAAGAATACGGGCAACAGCCTGATGGGTACCCTATATGCCAATTTTACTCCGATTAAGGATTTAGTGTTCACCACTCGTTTGGGTTATCGTATTGCCACGGATAATACTTACACTCACAACAATTTGTATTATGGTTCTGCCTCAGCTTCAAATAAAGACAGAAACGGCGTAACTCGCACCAGCTTATCTACTACTTATTACCAATGGGAGAACTTTGTCAACTATAATACCACCTTGTTGGATACACATAATATCTCTGCCATGTTGGGTATGTCTTATTCGCAGTCTGACCAGATTTATGTGTCTGCTGGTGTAGACAAGATAGCCAAAGATAACCTTTTGTATGCGGATGTGGACTGGCCGGCCGGCGATGCGGTAAAAAGTACCGGTGGACATAATTATATTTACCGCAAACTGTCTTACTTTGGTCGTGTGGGTTATGACTATAAGAACCGCTACATGGCTCAGTTTGCCATGCGTGCTGACGCTGCTGATGCTTCTGTATTGCCTCCGACGAATCGCTGGGGATACTTTCCTTCTGCTTCGGTGGGATGGACTATATCCAATGAAGACTTTTTTGCAGAGAACAATCACACTCCTATTACATTTCTGAAAGTGAGGAGCAGTTGGGGACAGAATGGTAGTACAAGTAATCTGAGTGGGTATAAATATTCTAATGCCTTGATTACGAATGCAGCTGGGTATCCTTTCAGCAATAGTAAAATAAATTATATGACATCTGCTCAGCCTTCCCAACTTTATAATCCTGATTTGAAGTGGGAAACTTCTGAGCAATTGAATATTGGTCTTGACCTTCGCGCTTTCAAGGACCGCTTTTCTTTGAGTATGGATTGGTATAAGAAGAAAACGAAAGATTTGATTGTATCTAACATTATTATTCCGTATGAGGCAGGAAATTCTGCTGCTCCTATGAATGCTGGTAATGTAGTAAATGAAGGTTTTGAGCTGGAAGCTTCTTGGCGCGATAATATTGGAGATTTTAGCTATTCGGTTTCAGGAAACATCGCTACGTTGAAGAATGAAGTTACTTACCTTGATCCACACGTTAGTGGTGGACGTATTGAAGGAAGTACTACAATGGCTTCCAATGGTTCATTCTCTGCTTTTGAGGAAGGTTTTCCGGTATGGTATTTCCGTGGTTATCAAGTAGACCATTTGAATGAAAACGGTGATCCCGTATTCAGAGATAATGATGGTAATGGTTCTATCAATGCCAATGACAAGGCTATGATTGGCAAACCAATGCCGGATTTTACTTATGGTCTTACGTTGACAGCCAGCTACAAAAACTTTGACTTGTCGGTATTTGGTAATGGTTCGGTAGGTAATGATGTGTTTATGTCCTACAGCTATAACCGGATTCTGTATTCGTTGAAAGAGATGTACGATCAGCGTTGGACGCCACAAAATCTTTCTGCCAAATATGCTCGTCCGCAACTGACGAATGCGGATAAATACGGTTTGTCTGATGCTTATGTTTTCGATGGCTCTTATTTCCGTATCAAGCAAATTCAGTTGGGATATACCTTCCCAAAACAATGGACAAAGAAAATCATGATAGACAACTTACGTGTCTATGCATCTTTGGATAACTTTTTCTTGTTTACCAAATATCCTGGACTCGATCCTGAAGTGTCTTCTACTACCACAAGTGGTATGGGGGTAGACTATGGTAACTATCCGACAACAAAAAAGGTAGTATTTGGATTATCGGTAACATTTTAATATATAACCTTTTGAATATTAATAAACTTATGAAAAGAGAAATATTATTGGGATTAATGGCAGGTGTGATCTCGTTTACATCTTGCGACGTTGACTTATTGGACATTCCACAGCAAGGTGTGACAAATGAAGAGGCTTTTTATAAAACTGACCAGGATTGTGAAGAGGCTATTGCTGCCGTTTATCGTTCGTGGCGTACGGCTTTCTCCGGAGGTCATGGAGGAGCTTCGCAATATGCCAACGGCTTTTTCGTGAAGAATCTTTTGGCAGATGATTTTAATACAGGAGGTTCACGATCAGACCAGACTTATGCACAGGAAATATTTGAAAGTGCAGCCATGCCTACTAATGGCTGGATAGAGACTTATTATAAGGATCTGTATACTACGATCTATTTATGTAACCTGGTGATAGAAAAATTCAATTCAGAGGACAGTGTCATTAAAGCTCGCAACATTGCTGAAGCTAAGTTCTATCGTGCGCTTTGCTATTTTGAACTGACTACTCTTTGGGGTAATCCTCCTTTGGTAGATAGGGTGTTGAAGAATTCGGAAGAATATAAAGTGTCTAATTCTACACGTGAAAAATTGTGGGAGTTTATTGAAACAGATTTGACGGAAGCTATTAATTCCGGTGTGCTTACTTCGAAAACTAGTGTGGATGATAAGGATGGATGTACCCGTGCTACTTTGGAAGCAGCCAAAACATTATTGGGCAAGTCTTACTTATACCAACAAAAATTTACTGATGCTAAAAGTCTGTTCAAGGATGTTATTGGTTCTGGTAAGTATGATTTGGAAGACGATATCAATATTTTCTATCATACAGCAGGAAATGGAAGTAAGGAATATGTATTGGAGTGTACCCGTCATTATGATACTGCTAATATGTATGCACAAGGTGGCTGGTATGGTATTTTGGCTAACTGGGCGTTTGGTTATGGGTTTATAGCAGGTCCGGAATCGTCCTCTCATTTTAGATTTAATGCAACCAGTGGCTATAGTTATTTCAATCCTACTAAATCGTTGTATGAGGCTTATGTAGCAGAAGAAGGAGTGGATGGGTATCGTGTAAGTAGCTGGATTCGTACCTTTGAACAAGTTGTAGGAATGAACATTGGTATAAATTCTACAGCAAATAGATATGGCAATGAGGGCTATTTCCGTTTGAAATGGTTGGCAAGCTTAGATGACGAAAATGTGTCATATTGGTGCGGTAATCAGAGCTGTACACCGGTTATTCGCTATGCTGATGTCTTGCTGATGATGGCAGAATGCTGTATTCAAACAAACGATCCTGATGCCGATATTTATCTGAATAAAGTACGTACAAGAGCTCAATTGCCTTCTAAGTCAAATGTTACGATGGATGACTTAAAGCTGGAACGTCGGTTAGAACTTGCTATGGAAGCAGTGCGTTTCCAAGACTTGATACGTTGGGGAGATGCACCTATTGTGTTGGCTGATAAAGGTAAGAAATTGCCAAACTTCCTTATAGTTCCTAAAGAAGGAAATGATTTGACTACTGCTAAAGGTATATATAATGCTCAGTATGATACTTCTGTATCTTATACAGAGAATGAAAGAGAATTGGCAGGTTGGACACCTAATCGTGATGAATTACTGCCATATCCGGAAAATGAGATTGAGGTAAATCCTAATATTGTTCAAAACCCGGGATATTGATGTGGATTGATGATATAGCCTCTCTCTTTTTGCTGGGGGGAGGCTGTCTCTAGTTTATATGAAAGTTGATTATGTAGTTTATAATGTATTATCTGTGTCAAGAGATTCTTAAATATATGATTATGAAGAAAGGTTTATTATTTATAGTTGTTCTATTTTCTTTTGTGGGAACATGGTCACAAGTTGTTTTCAAGAATGATGAGGTGACTGTATCTAAGCTGAAAGATAAAACATGGGTGTTTGAAACATGGGATTTTACTACTATGTATTTGTTGGAGGGTAATGATAAAGCTGCATTGATTGATGCGGGTACTCGTTGCGCTGATTTGGATAAGATTGTAGAGAGTATCACTAATAAACCTTATGATGTCATTATCACTCACGCACATCCGGATCATGCTGGGTGTATCGGCTATTTCGACGAGGTTTGGATGCATCGTAACGATAGTATACTTATCAAGGAACGAACAGTGAACTATACTGGTAAGGTACGTTATATGGAGGAAGGACAAGTTTTTGATTTGGGAGGACGTAAACTGGAAGTTATGCTGATGGCAGGACATACACCGGGTTCTATTGTTCTTCTTGACCGTGAACAAGGAGATTGTTATTCGGGTGATGCTTTCGGCTCAGGAGAGGTATGGTTGCAATGTGTACCAATGTCTCCAATAGAAACTTTTTATCAATCTTGTTGTCGTATGGAGAAACTGATGACGGATGGAAGTATCAGTAGAATATGGTGTGGACATTATCCATATTTAAAGAATTATCTGTCTCTAAGCTATGTTCAGACTATGAAAAAAATGTCCCGCCGGTTGGCTGATGGAGAACAAAATGGAGCCAGACCATACAATAATTTTGCAATTCCGCAACCCTCTACAACTCGTAGTATATCTGACGGTTTTTGCAAGATTGTTTATGATGTCAGAAACATTGTCATTAAAAGGAAAAGTATTGACCCGCATCATGCAATTATATTGGATCGTCTCCCCAAAGTAGAGCAAGAAGCATATATGTATCGTGATACTTGTACGCAGGTTGATGGCCGTTTTGCGGGCTTTTCTCCTTTTTTCCTTATATATCCGGATAAACGTTGTGACGTAACTCAAGCTGAATCCTTGATTAAGGAGATGGGGATGGATAGTATTCTACATAAATTTTCTGCATCGGTATGTGTTATGAATCCTTTGGGTAATACTTATGATATGGAAAAAGATTTGTCGGCTTTCCAAACTTTTTTTAAAGGTATGCGTGTTGTTAATAATCTAAAAGTTATAGGTATTGGACAAGGAGCAACTTTTGTGAACAAGGCCATAGCACGGAACGCTGAGGCTGTGGCTGGTATAGTTACTATTGGCGGTAATCCTGGCAAGTATGAACTAGATGATTGTCCTGTACCGACATTCGTTGCTGGTGCTAGAAGTAAACAGGTGACCAACTCTTATGTAAAACTTAATAAGGCTGTTAAGACTGCAGTAAAGGGCAACCTAACATTCTATGTCAATACAGATGAAGAACTGTTGCAAGTAGTTTCATCGAGCGATACAAGTGCGTCGTTGAAAGAGATTTTTTTGGAAGCTTGGGTTCAAGTGTTGTCTAAAAACTATCGTTTTAATAATTATAAACATACATGGTATATGGGAGGTACTCCTGAAAAGTATGGAACTTATGAGCTTGAACCATATATCATGCCTGAAGAGTGGGGGATAACTCGGCGGGTTATGGAAACGAATTTGCTGGGTACTGGAACTTTTTTGTGGTATGAATTTCATCCTGAAGCAACATTGAAAGCGCCTAGAGGAACTGTACCTTTATTGCTCTTGCTGCATGGCAATGAGAATGATCCGCGTACACAAGCTGAGACCTCTGGTTTCATTGAACTCTGCGCAAAAGAAAATTTTGTAGTTGTGGAACTTGAATGGCAGGGTAGTAAAGATTATGCCCGGATGGGTATGGATGGTATTGAACAGGTTGTATATTATTTGTTGAAGACTTATCCTCAGCTTGATGCTTCACGTGTCTACACAGAAGGTTTGTCTGCTGGATCTGCCACTTCTACAGGATTAGGAATACGAAAATCATATCTGTTTGCTGCGGTAGGTGGCTTTTCGGCAGGTATATTGCCTGGAAGTTACCGGTTTGATTGTGATCGGCAATCTTTGTTGGGTGAAGCGATCCAAAAGAGTGGTGCAGTAGAAATGCCCTATTTTTCTGCAACAGGAACCAGTGATACTGTAGTACCATTTATAAATAAAGATAATTGGCAGAAGAATGCTTTTTTTGCTGCATGGCAAATATATCAGATTATGAATGGTATGTCGGTTACAGAACGTCCAGATTTTAGTAAGGACACTATTTTTGGTATTACTCTTGAGAATCGTGAAACAATTTGGACGAATAAAGGTATTTCGATGGAAACTGGTGTGTTGAGTAAAAATGGGGTACCTCTTATTCAGATGGTTGCGGTCAATGATTATGGACATTGGAATTTTAAACCTGCAGCAAAAATGATGTGGGATTATTTTATGCAATTCTCACGTGATCCACAAACGAAGGAGCTTATTTATCATGGAAGAAAATAATAAAGTTGATGTCTTGATATAATATATAGTGAAGCATTAGAGATGTTTTATAAAAATGATGCGAAATAGGTATCTTTTTTATTGAAACAACGGTCTTCCCTCCCACCTAACTTAGATTGCTTGTACGTGAATGTATGGGTGACGGCGATGAACGATGGTACGAAGCTAAACTAATAATTAAATTAATTTGTAAATGAAAAAATAAAGAATATGAACTTGAGGCGGTATATGTTATTTGCCGTACTGCTTCTGTATTGTCTCTCTTTCAGTTAGGCGCAAACCTAAGCCTTGAAAGTGGCAGGTATAGTGACAGACAACCTAAATGAACAGATGATTGGTGTAAGTATTCTGGAGAAAGGCACTACTAACGCTTGTATTACCAATATTGACGGTGATTACTTTTTGAATGTGAAGAATACTGGTAAGCTAATGGAACGTGAAGCTGTATAGTTATATGTTAAGGCTCCCAAGAGTGGTATGGGCAAGCCTGCCAAGGAGTTGAAGGCCTTCGGCAAAACTGCCTTGCTCCAGTCGGGCGAGAGCCAGGCACTGATTCTGACTTGGAACGTGATGGGCATGGCTTCCTTCAACGATAAAATCAATGCTTGGGAATTGGCAAAAGGTGAATACAAGTGGATGGTAGCTGCCTCCTTTGCAGACATACGTTGTATCGTCACCCAAAAGGTTGCCAAAGCACGCAAGGATAAGGCAAACGATGCAATGAAGTTGCTGTTGTCTTGAATGAAGTTAGAGCTAGCGGTAAGTATAAACTTTATGATGGAAATTATGAGGATATCTTGACCTACAAGGCTGAGTATAATTGTGAAAGTATGCTCGAAAGTAACCGTATTTTTGATGCAAGTAATTCTATGGATGAGTTCAGTTTCTTTGAGGTGATGAATCATTGGCGCACTGATAAGTTGGATATGTCTGGCTCTAACAATCAGTTTAATGGTACCGGATGGGGATTTATGGTTCCTCAGAAAAAGTTGTATGATGCATTTGTTCAGGAAGAGGGTGTAGATGGTTATCGGTTGAATCAGACAATGAAAACCTATGACCAAATTTCTCAATTGGGTGTCAAGGTTGCCAAAGGGCAGAGTTTGATTAATGAAGGTTATTTCATGTGGAAACGTCGCTTCTCGAATGTAGAATCTCCTGCTGGGTTCTGGTGTTCATATAATAACTATCGTTGGATGCGTTATGCTGAAGTCTTGTTACTGGCAGCTGAAGCAAACCTGAAGGATGGCAATCAATCCGAAGCTGATGCTTGCTTGAATGAGGTGCGTCAGCGTGCAAGATTGGATGCCAAGACAGCTACCCTGGATGCCATTAAATTGGAAAAGAGACTGGAACTCTGTTCTGAATATACCCGTTATCAGGATATTATCCGTTGGAAAGATGCGGAGGCTTTGCTTAAGGATCAGGGTGAAAGAACACCTATCTTGTCAAATAAGGCAGGAAAAGATGAGCCGGATAATGTAGCGGTAGAATACATTCAGTATAACAAGGATAAAACGCGTTATGGTTTCAAGGAAAGACATTATTTGTTGCCTATTCCGGCAAAGGAGATCCGCTTGAATCCGAATATGGAACAAAATGCAGGTTGGTAAAGCGTATAAAGAATCAAAATCTAACTTCGTCGTCTGATGCAGATAAACAAAATTAGATTTTTCTAACTGATTAATTGTTTGTAGAAGAAGTCCCCCGTGGGAATCAGCTAATTGTACGGGGGCTTCTTTTGTGGCTTTTTAAATATAATATATATGAGAAGATTGTCAATTACTTTATTTTCACTCTGTTTGGCATCTGCCTTGACTGCACAGACGACCGGTTCGAATCAGTCAGTCAGACTGCGTGCCGACAATATCGACGAAGTGGTCAGTGCTATGACCCTCGAAGAGAAGGTACACCTCGTCATCGGTTGTGGGATGTCGATGGGAAGTGATACCAAGTTTCCCGGAACAGCGGGACGTACTTACGACATTCCCCGACTGGGTATCCCTTCCGCCTATCTTGCCGACGGACCGCACCGGTTGGCGATGGCTGCCAAGCGGGAATTCGACAGCCGTACTTATCATGCTACGGAATTTCCTTCCAGCACCACGGTGGCAGCTACTTTCAATCCGGATGCAGCCCATAAGGTGGGACGTACTTTGGGTATGGAAGTGAAGGATTATGGTTTGGATGTGTTGCTGGCACCGGGTGTCAACCTGATGCGAAATGTGCTTTGCGGACGTAACCATGAATATTATTCGGAAGATCCGGTGTTGGCTGGTAAAATGGCTGCTGCCTATATCAACGGAATCCAGAGCCGGGGGACAGGTACCTGCCTGAAACACTTTGCCGTAAACAACCAGGAGACCAACCGCAATAACAACGACTCTCGCCTGACACAGCGCCCCTTGCGCGAGCTGTATTTGAAGTGCTTCGAGATTGCTGTCAAAGAGTCTCAGCCCTGGAGCGTGATGACCGCCTACAATAAGGTGAACGGCAAATATACCTGCGAGGACCGCGAACTGACAGAGGACATCCTCCGCGACGAATGGGGATTCAAGGGACTGGTGATGTCCGACTGGAATGCCGGAAAAGATGCCGTGACCTCCATCGTAGCAGGAAACGACATGCTGCAACCGGGGCAAGACCGCCAGTATAAAGCTATTTTGGAAGCCGTAGAGAACGGTACACTGGATTTGGCACTCCTCGACCGCAGCGTGAAGCGTGTGCTGGAGTTTGTGGTCAAGAGCCATACCTTTGCCGGCTACGAGTATCCCAATAAAACCGACTTGGAGGCTCATGCGCAAGTAGACCGTGAGATAGGTGCGGAAGGTATCGTGCTGCTGGATAACAAGCAGGCGCTACCCATGGCTGCCGGCATCAAAAAAGTGGCCCTTTATGGAACTACTTCCTATGACATGGTTCCTGCCGGCATGGGCTTTGGCAGTACGGGCATCGGTTATTACACGGTTTCTATGGTAGAAGGTTTGCGCAATGCGGGCTACACCGTGGACAAAGAATTGCTGAACCGCTACAAGAAGCATATGGCCGACGAGCAGAAACGGCTTTTTCCTCACGGAAAACCGCCTTTCGCCTTTACTCCGCTGCCCCGTGCCGAGGAGTTCCTGCCCACTGCCGAGGAACTGGCTGCACAAGTGAAAGCCAACGACATTGCCGTGCTTACGCTGGGGCGTGTCAGTGGCGAGGGCTGTGACCGCCGTGTGGAAGATTTCCTCCTGAAGGAGAACGAATTGGCTCTGATTAAGCAAGTGTCTGCCGCTTATCATGCTGCAGGCAAGAAACTGGTGGTGGTTCTCAACATCTGCAGCCCGGTGGAAACTGCTTCTTGGAAGGGACTGGCAGATGCAGTGGTTTGTGCCTTCCAGCCGGGACAAGAGGTGGGCAATTGTATCACGGATATCCTGACCGGAGAGGTGAATCCTTCGGGCAAGTTACCCATGACGTTTGCCGTGAAATATGGCGATGCGCTGTCGGATGCTAACTTCCCTTTTGATTACGAGTTCAAGATGCCGTCGTTTGCTATGGGTACCGGTATGAATTTCAAGTCGAACAAGAAAGAGGAGAAACCGAAGGAACCGGAAAAAAATGTGGATTTCACTAACTATGAAGAGGGAATCTATGTGGGTTATCGCTATTTCGACACTTTCGGTAAAGAGGTTTCCTATCCGTTCGGTCATGGTTTGAGCTATACTGCTTTTGAATATGCGGTAGAGAGCGCCAAAATGGATGCCGACCGCTGCGAGTTGAAGGTGAACGTGAAGAACATCGGCAAGGTGGCAGGGCGTGAAGCCGTACAACTCTATGTGAAAGCTCCGAATGGGGGACTTGACAAGCCTGCCAAGGAGTTGAAGGCCTTCGGCAAAACTGCCTTGCTCCAGCCGGGCGAGAGCCAGACACTGATTCTGACTTGGAACGTGATGGACATGGCTTCCTTTAATGAGAAAAACAGCTCTTGGGAGTTGGCTAAGGGTGAATATCAGTGGATGGTTGCCGCATCTTCGGCCGATGTGCGTTGTACAGCGGTACAGAGGGTGACAAAGGCACGCAAGCAGAAAGTGCATGATGCCATGCGGGCGCAAGTGCCTGTGGCTGTGCATCCGATGGTGAAGAGATGAGGGGTATATGCGTGAAAAACTGATATATATCAATTAGTTTTAGAATGGAAAACGCTTATTTTGTAGTACATTTTTAAATCGATACCATGAAAAGATTGATACTCTCTCTTTTAGCCGTCTGCTTGCTGTGGATGGCAAATGCACAAAATCCTGCATGGGGACCGCAAAGCAAGGTAGTGACCGACAGCATTTACAGCCAGGTATTGAAAGCACACCGTGCCTACACCATCTATCTGCCGCAAAGCTATAGCAATGAAACGGATAGGAAATATCCTATCCTTTATTTGCTGCACGGCATGTCGGGGGTGAATACCAGTTGGTTTACAGACCAACGTGTGAAGGACGTGATGGACCAGTTGGTGGCATCGGGCGAGGCTTGCGAGATGATTATCGTCAGCCCCAATGCAGGAGGTAATCCGGCCACTTGCTGGAACGGCTACTTCAACATGCCGGGATGGGCTTACGAAGATTTCTTCTATAAGGAGTTCCTTCCTTATATAGAGAAGACCTACCGGGTGAAAGGTGATAAGCAGCATCGTGCCATTGCCGGACTTTCTATGGGCGGAGGTGGAACGACGAGCTATGCACAACGCTATCCGGATATGTATTGTGCTGCCTATGCCATGAGTGCTTTGATGAACATCCCCGTCAGTGGTGAGGAGGTGGGAAAAGATCCCGACCCCACAAACAAGATGGCTGTGCTGACGCGTTCTGTGCAGGAACATAGTTGCATCAGGTATGTGGTTGAGGCAGATGATGCGCGTAAGGCACAGCTTCGTACAGTACAGTGGTTTGTGGATTGCGGAGATGATGACTTTCTGCTGGACCGTAATATAGAGTTTTTCCAAGCGATGCGTAATGCCGGTATCCCTTGCCAGTTCCGTGTGCGGGACGGCGGACATACTAGCGAATATTGGCATTCGGCACTTTATATGTGCCTGCCTTTTGTAAGTCGCAGCTTTGCTAAATAACAAGAAGCTAATTCATTTAATATAAGAAATTATGAAAAGATTATTAAGTTTGGCAGCGATGCTGCTGGTCTGCTGTGTCACCCTTTTTGCACAGCAAGCTCTTTGGGGAGGTGCGGCGGTTGTCTCTCCTGATATTCATGATGACAACACGGTTACTTTTCGCTTGAAAGCTCCTAAGGCTGTAAGGGTGCAGATTACTGGTGATTTTCTGCCTCCACAAACTATTAAGACTCCTCGTGGCGATTATGATGCACCGGGCATTGCCGATTTGACAGAGGGGAAGGACGGCGTTTGGGAATTTACTACTCCCGAACCATTGAAGCCGGAACTTTATGGATACTCCTTTATTGTAGACGGATTGAGAATGATGGACCCGAGCAATGTTTACATGATTCGGGATGTGGCTACCGTGACCAATGTATTTATCATCGGTGGGGACCGTGCCGATTTGTATAAAGTGAATAAGGTACCTCATGGAACGGTAAGTCGCATGTGGTACAATAGTCCTTCGCTGGGAATGGACCGCCGTCTGACGATTTACACTCCGGCTGGTTATGAAACCAGCGGCAAGCGTTATCCGGTATTCTATCTGCTTCATGGTGCAGGTGGTGATGAGGAAGCTTGGATTGCTCTTGGCCGTACTTCGCAGATATTGGATAATCTCATTGCACAGGGCAAGGCTAAACCTATGATTGTAGTGATGACTAACGGCAATGCTTGGCAAGATGCTGCTGCTGGTGAGTCTCCCAAGGGTTTTGTTGCTCCGTCCATGCGTCCCGACGAAAGAGCGAAAGTGGCAGAAGGTGCTTTTGAACTCTCGTTCCCCGAAATCGTGAAGTTCGTAGAGAAGAATTTCCGCACTCTTGCCAATAAGAAGAACCGTGCCATTGCCGGGCTTTCTATGGGTAGTTTCCACTCTTGCAATATTTCCAAGTATTACCCGGACATGTTCGATTATGTAGGTCTTTTCTCCGGTGCAAGTACCGGAAACGATAAATCAACTTGTCCGGTCTATACCGACTTTGAAGGTAAGCTGAAGACTCAGTTTGCCAAGAAACCGGCCCTTTACTTCATCGCATGCGGCAAGACGGACTTTGTTTATAAAGGTGTGGCCGACTTTCGCAAGTTGCTTGATGACAATGGTTATAAGTACGAGTATCTTGAAACGGGCGAGGGCCATATCTGGAGGAACTGGCGCATCTATCTGACGGAGTTCGTGCCGAAGTTGTTCAAATAAGAGGATTCGGTATAACTAATTTAATAACAAAATAACATACGTATCATGAAAAGAATTTCTATTTTGTCAGCTCTGTTGCTGATGTGTGCGATGACTTTCGCGCAACAAGCTCTCTGGGGAGGCGCTCCTGTGGTCTCACCTGAGATACACGACAACAATACAGTAACTTTCCGCTTGAAGGCGCCGAAAGCCGTAAAGGTGCAAGTAACCGGCGACTTCCTGCCTACGCAGAAAATCAAGACTCCTTTTGGTGAATTTGATGGTCCGGGTGTGGCAGATTTGAAAGAGAACAAGGACGGTGTGTGGGAATTCACTACTCCCGAACCGCTGAAACCGGAACTCTACAGCTACACTTTTCTGGTAGACGGACTGAAGATTAATGACCCTGCCAACGTCTATATGATTCGAGACGTGGCAAGCGTGACGAATGTATTCATCATCGGTGGTGACGAGCGCATCGACCTCTACAAAGTGAATAAGGTTCCTCATGGAACGGTATCTAAGGTATGGTACAACAGCCCTACGTTGGGTATGGACCGCCGCCTGACTGTCTATACGCCTGCCGGATATGAGACAAGCGGCAAGCGCTACCCCGTCTTCTACCTGCTACACGGCATGGGTGGCGACGAGAACGCATGGAGCGAACTGGGACGTACGGCACAGATTCTGGATAACCTCATTGCCCAAGGCAAGGCCAAGCCGATGATTGTAGTAATGACCAACGGTAACGCTGCGTTGGAAGCTGCTCCGGGTGAATCGTCACTGGGTTTTGCCGTTCCCAGCATGAATCTGCCCAAGACGATGGAAGGTTCTTTCGAAACGGCTTTCCCCGACGTGGTGAAATTAATTGATAAGACTTACCGTACACAGGCCAACAAGAAGGGGCGTGCCATTGCTGGTCTCTCTATGGGAGGTTTCCACTCCATGCACATCTCCAAGCAATATCCGGACATGTTCGACTATGTAGGGCTGTTCTCGGCTGCCATCATGCCCAACAAAGATGTGAAGTCTCCGATTTATGACAACCTTGAAGCCAAACTGAAAACCCAGTTTGCCAAGAAACCGGCACTCTATTACATCGCTATCGGTAATAAAGACTTCTTGTTCCAAGCCAACAGCGACTACCGCAAGATGTTGGACGAGAAGGGTTACAAATATGAATATTATGAAACCGGAGAAGGTCATATCTGGAAGAACTGGCGTATTTACCTGACAGAATTCGCACCGAAGATATTTAAATAAGATTATGAAGAAGAATATCATATCCATGGCAGCAGCAATGGCTGTTTTGTCAGCTTGCGGACCGGGTGTGCCGCAGCTTGGAAAGTCCTCTCTGGATGAGGTGATTGGCGCCATGACCTTGGAAGAAAAGGCGCATCTGGTAGTGGGTACCGGTATGGCAGGTTTCTCGGGTGACAGTGCCGTAATCGGTGCAACGAGAAAGCTAGTGCCGGGTGCGGCAGGAACCACATACCCGATTGAACGCCTCGGCATTCCCGCTGTGGTGCTGGCTGATGGTCCCGCCGGACTGCGTATCGCCCCCAAGCGTGAGGGGGATTCGGCTACGTACTATTGTACTCATTTCCCTATCGGAACTTTGCTCGCCTCTACCTGGGACCAGGAACTGGTGGAAAGTGTAGGTCAGTCCATCGGTAACGAAGTGCTGGAATACGGTGCGGACGTGCTGTTGGCTCCGGCGCTGAACATTCACCGTAACCCGCTTTGCGGACGTAACTTCGAGTATTATTCTGAAGACCCGTTGGTGTCGGGTAAGATTGCCGCCGCCTACGTACGTGGTGTGCAGAGCAACGGTGTGGGTACCAGTATCAAGCACTTTGCTGTGAACAACCAGGAAACCAACCGTATGGCTACGGATGCGCATGTATCTCCACGCGCCTTGCGCGAAATCTACTTGAAAGGGTTCGAGATTGCCGTGAAGGAATCCGCTCCTTGGACCGTGATGTCCTCATACAACTACCTGAACGGTGTCTACACTTCGGAAAACAAGGAGTTGCAGACAACGATGTTGCGCGACGAATGGGGCTTCAAGGGCATGGTGATGACCGACTGGTTTGGCGGCAAGGATGCCGTGGCACAGATGGTGGCAGGCAACGACATGTTGCAGCCCGGTCTGCCCAAGCAGTACGAAGCCATCGTGAAGGGTGTGCAGGACGGAGCGTTAGATGAAGCCATCCTCAATCAGAATGTGAAGCGTATTCTGGAGATGATTCTCCAGACTCCCCACTTCAAGGGATATAAATACTCCAACAAGCCTGATTTGAAGGCGCATGCTGCCGTAACCCGCCAGTCGGCAACGGAAGGCATGGTATTGCTGAAGAACGATAACGGTGCTCTGCCGCTGGCTGCCGACGTGAAGAACGTGGCACTCTTCGGTTGCACTTCCTACGATTTCATTGCAGGCGGTACAGGTTCGGGCAACGTGAACCGCGCTTATACCGTTTCGCTATTGGACGGCTTGAAGAATGCCGGCTATGTGGTGGATGAAGCGCTGAAGAATAGCTATGAAGCTTACCTGAAAACCGAGAAAGAACGTCTGTCCAAAGATAAGAAAGAGTGGTTCATGCCCGATACCCGTCCGGCTGAGATGGCTGTTTCCGCACAAGTCATCCGCGAGCAGGCTGCCAAGGCCGATGTGGCACTGGTGACGCTGGGACGTACCTCCGGTGAGTTCCTTGACCGTATGGTAGCCGACTTCAACCTCACCAAAGAGGAACAGAACATGTTGAAAGCTGTGTCCGATGCTTTCCACGCTGCCGGAAAGAAGGTAGTGGTGGTGCTCAATATCGGTGGTGTGATTGAAACTGCTTCTTGGAAATCTGCTCCCGATGCCATTCTTTGTGCATGGCAGGCAGGCCAGGAGGGAGGAAACAGTGTGGCTGACGTGCTGAGTGGCAAGGCTTCTCCTTCGGGCAAGCTGACAATGACTTTCCCGGTGAAGTTTGAAGATGCCGCTTCTTCCGACAACTTCCCGATAGACATGCGTGTGAGCACCGACCTCATGAACAAAGGCGGGAAGAAGAACGACGTGAAGGATGTGGATTATACCAATTATGAGGAGGATATCTACGTAGGTTACCGTTACTTTGACACCTTTGGCAAGCAGGTTTCCTATCCTTTCGGTTACGGTCTTTCCTATACCACTTTTGCTTATGACAAGGCTGCTGTCAAGGCAGACAACGGCGTCTATACCGTATCTGTGGAAGTGAAGAACACCGGTAAGGTAGCAGGTAAGGAAGTGGTTCAGCTTTATGTATCCGCTCCCGATGCTGCAGACGCCAACAAACCCGAAAAGGAACTGAAAGCTTTTGCCAAGACTAAGGAACTGAAACCGGGCGAAACTACTGTGGTGACGCTGAAAGTGAATGCTGCCGACCTGGCTTCCTATGATGAGGCTGCATCGGCATGGGTGGTAACTCCCGGAAACTACAAGTTCCTCGTCGGGGCTTCCTCACGCGACATCAAGGCTACGCTGGAGGCTGAAGTAGCTGCCGCAACACAGAAGACGAACGACATCCTGAAACTTCAGGAACCGATGAGCCTCTTGAAGAGATGAGAGTAGGATTGTCTGAAAAAATAACAAATCATACCCTAAAAAACATCCTGTTGTATCCTTTGGTATGGCAGGATGTTCTTATCTTTGTGCCTCGTATAAACAGATAGTGCAACTATTATAAACCAATATCACAACCATGAGTAAAAAGTTAATCTTATCTTTAGCCCTATCAGGGTTAGTACTTACTGCTACGGCGCAGACCACTGTTGCGCCTGCCATTCCAAGAGACGAGAAAATAGAACAGCAGATTGAGACTTTGCTGAAGAAGATGACGCTTGACGAGAAAGTCGGTCAGATGTGCGAACTCACTATCGACCTCCTGCAGAAACGCACCAATCCCTTTGCCGGCCTTGACCCGAAGAACATCACGGTGAAGGACCTGCAAAAAATCATCAAGAGATACAAGCTTGAAAAGGAATTCAAGCTGGGCAAGGAGATGCCTTCGCAGGATGTGATGATGAAGCTCTATATGCGTATCCAAGGCATTGAGAATGCCAAGGGTTTCCAGTTGGACGAGGCGATGCTCGACTCTGTCATCGGAAAATACAAAGTAGGCTCCATCTTGAACGTGCCCAACGGTGTGGCACAGAGCGTGGAGAAGTGGCAGGAAATCATCAAACGCATTCAGGAGAAATCCATGGAGGTGATGGGTATTCCTTGTGTGTACGGTGTAGACCAGATACACGGAACTACCTATACGCTGGGCGGTACTTTCTTTCCGCAAGGCGTCAATATGGGAGCTACCTTCAATCGTGAACTGACACGTGAGGGTGCACGTATCTCTGCCTACGAAACAAAGGCGGGAAGCATCCCCTGGACGTATGCCCCGGTGACTGACCTCGGGCGTGACCCGCGCTGGCCGCGTATGTGGGAAAACTATGGTGAAGACGCCTACGTCAATGCCGAAATGGGACGTGAAGCCGTTATCGGTTTCCAGGGAGAGAACCCCAACCTGATTGGCGGGAACAACGTTGCCGCTTGTATGAAGCACTATATGGGTTATGGTGTTCCCGTTTCCGGTAAGGACCGTACGCCGTCTTCCATCACCGAGCAGGATATGCGTGAGAAGCATTTCGCTCCTTATCTGGAAATGGTGAAGGCAGGTGCCCTCTCCGTGATGGTGAACTCCGCCATGAACAACGGTCTGCCTTTCCATGCCAACTATGAGCTGCTGACCAAGTGGCTGAAAGAAGACCTCAACTGGGACGGTATGATTGTGACCGACTGGGCGGACATCAACAACCTTTATAGCCGCGACCACATTGCTAAGGACAAGAAGGAAGCCATCAAGCTCGCCATCAATGCCGGTATCGACATGTCTATGGACCCGTACGACTGGAAGTTCTGTACACTCTTGAAAGAACTGGTGGAAGAAGGTGAAGTTCCCATGAGCCGTATAGACGATGCTGTGCGTCGTGTGCTGCGTTTGAAATGCCGTCTCAACCTATTTGAAAAGCCCTATTATGACTTGAAAGACTTCCCGTTGTTCGGTAGTGCGGAACATGCCGCTGCTGCATTGCAGGCTGCCGAAGAGTCTTTGGTACTCCTGAAGAATACAGACGGTATATTGCCGTTGGCAAAAGGCAAGAAACTGCTGGTTACCGGTCCGAATGCCAACTCCATGCGTTGCCTCAATGGCGGCTGGTCTTATTCATGGCAGGGCGACAAAGCCGACGAGCATGCAGGTCAATATAATACCATTCTCGAGGCTTTCACCAATAAATTCGGTGCGGACAATATCATCTACGAAGCCGGTGTCACTTATAAGCAAGGTGGCAACTGGTGGGAAGAAAACACTCCGGAGATAGAGAAAGCTGTAGCAGCCGCTGCCGGTGCCGACTACATCGTTGCCTGCATCGGTGAGAACTCTTACTGCGAGACTCCGGGTAACCTGACGAACCTCTTCCTCTCCCAGAACCAGCTCGATTTGGTGAAGGCTCTTGCCAAAACCGGGAAGCCCATCATTCTGGTGTTGAATGAAGGCCGTCCTCGCCTGATTGCTGACATCGAGCCTTTGGCTAAGGCTGTTGTCAATACTATGCTTCCGGGCAATTACGGCGGTGATGCGTTGGCAAACCTTATTGCCGGCGACGCCAACTTCAGCGGAAAGATGCCTTTCACTTATCCGAAGGAAATCAACTCTCTGATTACGTACGACTACAAACCGTGCGAACACATCGGAAAGCAGATGGAAGGCGCTTATAACTACGATGCGCAAGTATCTGTACAGTGGGCGTTCGGTTATGGATTGAGTTATACTACTTTTGCATACAGTAACCTCAAGGTGGATAAGTCGGACTTTACCGCTGATGATGTGCTTACTTTCACTGTAGATGTGAAGAATACTGGTGACCGTGTCGGCAAGGAGAGCGTGTTGCTCTTCAGCAGTGACCTCGTTGCCTCCCTTACTCCCGATACCCGCCGTCTTCGCGCTTTCGAGAAAGTGGAACTGAAACCGGGCGAGACAAAGACCGTGACTCTGAAACTGAAAGGCTCCGACCTTGCTTTCGTAGGCTATGATGGCAAGTGGATTCTGGAGAAAGGTGACTTCCGCATCCAGACGGGTGACCAGACTGTGAACGTGGTTTGTACGGATACCAAGAAGTGGGAGACTCCGAATAAGTGATACGACAAGGGCTTTTAGACCTTTAGAACCATAGTAAAAGGGCCGATAGCATGAAACAAGCTATCGGCCTTTTATTTTTCCGCGTTGTCTTTCAACAGTATCTTTTTTCCGCTTGTACCTCCTTACTTCTTTTCCTGAAACAATAGAGATTGTACGCATGAGATGTACATCTCATGTTGTTCGAGATGCACATCTCGTTGTGCTTGACATGTGCATCTCATGCAGTATGGAACGTGATAATTCATTTCATAAAGTATAAGCTTCTGTCTCATAAGATTATATGTTTTACCCCTTATCTTGAAGTGTTGAAAGGGCGTGTCTGTAATATAATTCCCGTTTGAACCGTTAAATCAATCTTTTTTTCTCTAATATTTTGTAGTCGAACAGATTATTTATATCTTTGCAAGCGAAAACGGATGAAAGGTGGAGGGGCGATTAAGCTCCTCTTTTTTGTTCCTAATGGTTAATCTATGATAGAAAAGAAAACTGTTTGTCAGATTGTTGACGAGTGGCTGGCAGGAAAGGACTACTTCCTTGTGGAGGTGACAATCAGCCCGGATGACAAGATTTTGGTGGAAATAGACCACAAAGAAGGTGTTTGGATTGAGGACTGCGTAGAGCTGAGCCGCTACATCGAGTCCAAGTTGAACCGTGAGGATGAGGATTATGAGTTGGAAGTCGGTTCGGCCGGCATCGGACAGCCCTTCAAGGTACTGCAGCAGTACATTAACCACATCGGCAAGGAAGTGGAAGTGCTGACAAAGGACGGCCGCAAGCTCAGCGGCGTGTTGAAGGAAGCCGACGAACAGCATTTCGTCGTGACCATTCAGAAGAAAGTGAAAGAGGAAGGTGCCAAGCGTCCCAAGCTGGTGGACGAGGACTTGACCTTTACGTATGAAGAGATAAAATACACTAAATACTTAATCAGTTTTAAATAAGACTATGGCCAAAAAAGTAGAAACTGTCAGCTTGATAGATACATTTTCGGAATTTAAGGAACTGAAGAATATCGACAGAACCACGATGGTAAGCGTACTCGAGGAGTCGTTCCGTAGTGTGATTGCGAAAATGTTCGGTACCGATGAGAATTACGACGTAATTGTAAACCCGGACAAGGGTGATTTCGAAATATGGCGTAACCGTGAGGTAGTGGCAGACGAGGATTTGGAAAACCCGAACCTGCAGATTGCATTGTCCGAAGCACAAAAGATTGATGCTTCTTATGAGGTGGGCGAGGAAGTGACGGATGAAGTTATTTTCGCGAACTTCGGTCGCCGTGCCATCTTGAACTTGCGCCAGACGTTGGCCTCCAAGATATTGGAACTGGAGAAAGATAGTATTTACAACAAATACATTGATAAGGTGGGTACCATCATCAATGCGGAAGTCTACCAGATTTGGAAGAAGGAGATGCTGCTGCTCGATGATGAAGGCAACGAACTGTTGCTGCCCAAGACCGAACAGATACCGAGTGACTTCTACCGCAAGGGCGAGACAGCTCGCGCCGTAGTGGCACGTGTGGACAACAAGAATAATAATCCGAAGATTATCCTGAGCCGTACGTCGCCCGTCTTCCTGCAACGTCTGTTCGAAATGGAAGTACCCGAAATCAATGACGGACTGATTACCATCAAGAAGATTGCCCGTATCCCCGGCGAGCGTGCCAAGATTGCCGTTGAGAGCTACGATGACCGTATCGATCCGGTAGGTGCTTGCGTGGGTGTGAAGGGTAGCCGTATTCATGGTATTGTCCGCGAGCTTCGCAACGAGAATATCGACGTTATCAACTATACGTCCAATATCCAGTTGTTTATACAGCGTGCCTTGAGCCCTGCCAAAATTTCTTCCATCCGCTTGAACGAGGAAGAACGCAAGGCTGAAGTGTTCTTGAAACCCGAAGAGGTGTCGCTGGCTATCGGTAAAGGCGGTTTGAATATCAAGCTTGCCAGTATGTTGACTGAGTACACCATCGACGTGTTCCGTGAGTTGGATGAGGCCATAGAGGATGAAGACATCTACTTGGACGAATTCCGTGATGAAATAGACGGTTGGGTTATCGATGCCATCAAGGCTATCGGTATCGATACGGCTAAGGCTGTGTTGAACGCTCCCCGTGAGATGTTGATTGAGAAGACGGACCTCGAAGAAGAGACGGTGGACGAGGTATTGCGCATTTTGAAACAGGAGTTTGAAGAGGAGGAGCAGTAATGTGGTAATGTGGGTAATATGCTAATGTGCCAATGCAGATAGCATATCGGATGAAGTGCACACTCCTTTTTTCTCAGCCAATTAGCACATTAGCATATTGGCACATTAATTCATTAAATTAGTATGACGATAAGGTTAAACAAAGTAACAAGAGATTTAAATGTAGGAATTACGACGGCTGTCGAGTTCCTGCAAAAGAAGGGATTTACCGTTGAGGCAAATCCGAACACAAAAATTACGGATGAACAGTTCGAACTGCTCAAAAAGGAGTTTAGTACAGATAAGGACCTTAAGATAAAGTCGGAGCGTTTCAGCCAGGAACGTCAGAGCAAGGACCGCAACAAGGCGTCCGTGTCTATTGACGGCTATAAGGAAACGCAGGAGAAAGCGAAGCCCGAGGAGATTAAGACGGTTGTTCCGGAAGACGTACGTCCGAAGTTCAAGCCGGTAGGCAAGATTGATTTGGACAAACTGAACCGTAGACCTGCTCCAGCTCAAGAAAAAGAGAAAGAAACGGAAAAAGCGATAGAAGAGAAAAAGGTGGAGGAACCGGCAGTTGTAGAAACGCCGAAACCGGAACCAGCTCCTCAACCGGAGATACAGCCGGCATCTGAACCCGAACTGCAGTCCGTTTCGGAACCGCAGCCCCAACCCGTTGTCAAGGAAGAGCCTGCTCCGGTGTCAGAGGCTCAACAAGAATCTAAAAAGGAAGAAATGATAGAAGCGCCTGCTCCCGCACCGGCGGCTGAAGAAGCACCGGTTGAAAAAGAGGGGAAAGAAGAAGGGGAAGAAATCTTCAAGATACATCAGCCTGAGTTTGTTTCGAAGATTAATGTCATCGGACAGATAGACCTGGCTGCCTTGAACCAGTCCACACGTCCGAAGAAGAAATCGAAAGAGGAGAAACGCAAGGAGCGTGAAGAGAAGGAAAAGATTCGCCAGGATCAGAAGAAGCAGATGAAGGAAGCTATCATCAAGGAAATCCGCCGTGATGATAGCAAGCTGAAGGATACCGCTGCCGGCGATGCCAATGGCAAAAAGAAACGTGTCCGTATCAATAAGGAGAAAGTGGACATCAACAATGCTTCCAACTTCCAGCGTGGTGGCAACGATCGTGGACACGCAGGTGCCCAGCAAGGTCAGGGGGGCCGCCCGCAAGGTGGAAACCAGCCTGGTGGAAACAATGCCAATAATAACCGCAACCGCAATAAGGACCGCTTCAAGAAGCCGGTCATCAAGCAGGAGGTTAGCGAGGAAGATGTAGCAAAGCAGGTAAAGGAAACTTTGGCACGCCTCACTTCCAAAGGAAAGAACAAAGGTGCCAAGTATCGTAAGGAGAAACGTGACATGGCTTCCAGCCGTATGCAGGAATTGGAAGACATGGAGATGGCAGAAAGCAAGGTACTGAAGATTACGGAATTCGTGACGGCCAATGAGTTGGCAAGCATGATGGATGTTTCAGTTACTCAGGTCATTGCCACTTGTATGAGTATTGGTATGATGGTATCCATCAACCAGCGTCTGGATGCCGAGACCATCAACCTGGTGGCTGAGGAATTCGGTTTCAAGACAGAATATGTAAGTGCAGAAGTGGCGCAGGCCATCGTAGAGGAAGAGGATGATGAGGAAGATTTGGAACCTCGCGCTCCGATTGTAACGGTGATGGGTCACGTAGACCACGGTAAGACTTCATTGCTCGACTATATCCGTAAGGCGAATGTGATTGCCGGTGAAGCGGGTGGTATCACACAGCACATCGGTGCCTACCACGTGTCGCTGGACGACGGGCGTAAGATTACATTCCTCGATACTCCGGGTCACGAAGCGTTTACTGCCATGCGTGCCCGTGGTGCCAAAGCTACGGATATTGCCATTATCATTGTGGCTGCTGACGACAACGTGATGCCGCAGACAAAGGAAGCCATCAACCATGCCATGGCTGCGGGTGTTCCCATCGTATTTGCAATCAATAAGATTGATAAACCGACTGCCAACCCCGACAAGATTAAGGAAGAGCTGGCTGCCATGAACTTCCTGGTGGAAGAGTGGGGCGGTAAGTATCAGTCGCAAGATATCTCTGCCAAAAAGGGTATCGGTGTACCCGAGCTGATGGAGAAAGTGTTGCTCGAAGCGGAAATGCTGGAGCTGAAAGCAAACCCGAACCGCCGTGCTACCGGTTCCATCATTGAGTCCTCATTGGATAAGGGGCGTGGCTATGTGGCTACGGTGCTTGTTTCCAACGGTACTTTGAAGATGGGCGACATCGTGCTGGCAGGTACTAACTACGGTAAGGTAAAGGCTATGTTCAACGAGCGTAACCAGCGCATGAAGGAAGCCGGTCCTTCTACACCTGCCCTGATATTGGGCTTGAACGGTGCGCCTGCTGCTGGCGACACGTTCCACGTAATCGAGACGGAGCAGGAAGCACGCGAGATTGCCAACAAGCGCGAACAATTGCAGCGTGAACAAGGTCTGCGTACGCAGAAGATGCTGACGCTCGACGAAGTGGGCCGCCGTCTGGCATTGGGTGACTTCCATGAGCTGAACGTGATTGTGAAGGGTGACGTGGACGGTTCTGTGGAAGCGTTGAGCGACTCTTTAATCAAGCTGTCTACGGAGCAGGTGCAGGTAAACGTAATTCACAAGGGTGTCGGTCAGATTTCCGAATCGGATGTCTCGCTGGCTGCCGCTTCGGATGCGATTATCGTCGGTTTCCAGGTACGTCCTTCGGGTGCTGCCGCCAAGATGGCAGAGCAGGAGGGCGTGGATATCCGCAAGTACTCCGTCATCTACGATGCCATCGAAGAGGTGAAGGCTGCCATGGAAGGTATGCTGGCACCAACATTGAAGGAGCAGGTTACAGCAACCATCGAGGTGCGCGAGGTGTTCAACATCACGAAGGTGGGACTGGTGGCAGGTGCCATGGTCAAGACCGGAAAGGTGAAACGCAGCGACAAGGCCCGCTTGATACGCGACGGTATCGTAATCTTTACGGGTGCCATCAATGCCTTGAAGCGCTTCAAGGACGACGTGAAGGAGGTAGGTACCAACTTCGAGTGCGGTATCAGCCTGACAAATTGCAACGACATCAAGGTGGGCGATATTATCGAATCTTACGAAGAAATAGAAGTGAAGCAAACATTATAATTGAATAATGTGCAAATATGCTAATGTGCCAATTGGCTGCGCGTAAAGAAAATGCCGCAGGGCAATTGGCACATTTTGCATATCAGCCATTTGCTCATTAGCATATTGGCACATTACCACATTATCACATTAATCTATGGCAATTATAGATATCATCATATTGGTAGCTTTTGGCTTGGGCGCAATCATTGGCTTCATGAAAGGTTTTGTGAAGCAATTGGCCTCTCTGCTGGGGCTGATTGTCGGTCTGCTGGCAGCAAAGGCTTTGTATGCCTCGTTGGCAGCGAAGCTGTGCCCCACATTGACAGACTCTATGACAGTGGCGCAAGTACTGGCATTTGTCCTCATCTGGCTGGCTGTTCCCTTGCTCTTCTCCCTGGTGGCTTCTCTGCTGACCCGGGCAATGGAGGCCGTCTCGCTGGGCTGGCTCAATCATTGGTTGGGAGCCGGTCTGGGGGCTTTGAAGTACCTCCTGTTGACGAGCCTGCTGATTGGTGTCATCGAATTTATAGACGGAGACAATACGCTGATTGGCAAAACAAAAAAGAAAGAATCAGTGTTATATTATCCTATGGAAGAGTTTGCCGGGATATTCTTTCCCGCGGCAAAGGCGGTTACGGAGCAGATTGTAAACGGAGACTTTGACTGATACCGTGAGCCGTGATTTTGTAATTCATAATTTGTAATTATAGAAGTGATGCAACAAGAAGAACCCAATAAATATGTAAAGGAACTCACTCAGGAAAAGTATAAGTATGGTTTCACGACCGACGTGCATACGGACATCATTGAGCGTGGGCTGAATGAAGATGTTGTGCGGCTTATCTCTGAGAAGAAGGGAGAACCGGAATGGTTGCTGGAGTTCCGCCTGAAGGCATATCGCCACTGGCTGACGTTGGAGATGCCTACATGGGCACATCTCCGCATTCCCGAAATAGATTATCAGGCCATATCCTACTATGCTGACCCTACGAAGAAGAAGGAGGGCCCGAGGAGCATGGATGAGGTGGACCCTGAGTTGATAAAGACTTTCAATAAACTGGGCATTCCGCTGGAAGAGCAGATGGCATTGAGCGGTATGGCTGTGGATGCCGTTATGGACTCGGTGTCTGTAAAGACTACCTTCAAGGAGACGCTGATGGAGAAAGGAATCATCTTCTGCTCATTCAGTGAGGCTGTACGCGAGCATCCCGATTTAGTACAGAAATATCTCGGTTCGGTGGTGCCTTATCGCGACAACTTCTTTGCGGCACTGAACTCGGCGGTGTTCTCCGACGGCTCTTTTGTCTATATCCCGAAGGGGGTACGTTGTCCGATGGAGTTGTCCACCTATTTCCGCATCAATGCCCGCAATACGGGGCAGTTCGAAAGAACCTTGATTGTGGCGGATGATGATTCGTACGTTTCCTATCTGGAAGGGTGTACGGCTCCGATGCGTGACGAGAACCAGTTGCACGCGGCCATTGTGGAAATTGTGGTGCACGACCGTGCAGAAGTGAAATACAGCACCGTGCAGAACTGGTATCCCGGTGATGCCGAGGGCCGGGGTGGTGTCTATAACTTTGTGACGAAGCGTGGCCATTGTAAAGGGGTGGACAGTAAACTGTCTTGGACACAAGTGGAAACAGGCTCAGCCATTACCTGGAAGTATCCGTCTTGCATCCTTTCCGGCGACAATTCGACAGCGGAGTTCTATAGTGTGGCAGTAACCAATAACCATCAGCAGGCAGACACGGGAACAAAGATGATTCATCTGGGCAAGAATACCCGTAGCACTATTGTGAGCAAAGGTATCTCTGCCGGTAAGAGTGAGAACTCTTACCGTGGTCTGGTACGCGTGGCACAGAAAGCGGATAATGCCCGTAATTACAGCCAGTGCGACTCCTTGCTGCTTGGCGACAAATGCGGTGCGCACACTTTCCCTTACATGGACATCCGAAACGAAACGGCCATCGTGGAGCATGAAGCCACCACCAGTAAGATTAGTGAGGACCAGATATTCTACTGCAACCAACGCGGTATCTCTACGGAAGATGCCGTGGGGCTGATTGTGAATGGTTATGCCAAGGAAGTGCTGAACAAGTTGCCGATGGAGTTTGCCGTAGAAGCGCAGAAATTGCTTGCCATTTCGCTGGAAGGAAGCGTGGGGTGATTAAATTGTAAATTGTAAATAGTCAAATAGTAAATATAAAGATGTTAGAGATAAAAGACCTACATGCCAGCATCAATGGCAAAGAAATATTGAAAGGCATCAACTTGACCATACGTGATGGAGAAGTACATGCACTGATGGGACAGAACGGTGCCGGTAAAAGTACGTTGAGTAATGTGTTGGTAGGCCATCCGGCTTACGAAGTGACACGCGGCTCCATCACCTTTAATGGCAAGGACTTGCTTGCCATGAGCCCTGAAGACCGTGCGCATGAAGGAATTTTCCTTTCTTTCCAGACTCCGGTAGAGATTCTGGGTGTTTCGATGGTAAACTTCATGCGTGCGGCCGTGAATGAGCAACGCAAGTACCGCCATCTGCCGGCTTTGTCGGCCAGTGAGTTCCTGAAGCTGATGCGCGAGAAGCGTGCCATTGTGGAACTGGACAATAAGCTGGCCAACCGTAGCGTGAACGAAGGTTTCAGTGGCGGTGAAAAGAAGCGCAACGAGATATTCCAGATGGCTATGCTGGAACCGACTTTCGCCATTCTGGACGAAACGGACTCCGGTCTGGATGTAGATGCTCTGCGCATTGTGGCCGATGGTTTCAATAAACTCAAGACTGCGGAAACCAGTGCTATGGTCATTACCCACTACCAGCGCTTGTTGGACTATATCAAACCCGATACGGTACATGTATTGCTGGGCGGACGTATCGTAAAGACCGGTGGACCGGAATTGGCGAAGGAGATTGAGACACGTGGCTTCGATTGGATAAAGAAAGAAGCAAGTGAATTATAAACTCATAATCTGAAAACATGAGTGTAGAGCAACAATATATAGACCTTTTCTCCCAAACGGAGGCGATGATATGCCGGCATAGTGCCGAGGTGCTGAATGCGCCGCGTGCAGCTGCTTTTGCCGACTTTGAGCGCTTGGGCTTTCCTACCCGTAAGGAGGAGAAATATAAATATACGGATATCAGTAAGTTCTTTGAGCCGGATTATGGCTTGAACTTGAACCGGTTGGAAATCCCGGTGAATCCTTCTGAAGTGTTCAAGTGCGATGTTCCCAATATGAGCACTGCTCTTTATTTTGTGGTGAACGATGCTTTCTATGGCAGAGCTTTGCCCAAATCCCATCTGCCTGAGGGGGTTATCTTCGGTAGCCTGAAGGAAGTGGCCGAACAGAATCCTGAATTGGTGAGGAAATACTACGGTAAGCTGGCTGATACGGCAGAGGATGGTGTGACGGCGTTCAACACTGCTTTTGTACAAGACGGCGTTCTGTTTTATGTTCCTAAGAATGTGGTGGTAGAGAAACCTATTCAGTTGGTGAATATCCTGCGTGGTGACGTCAATTTTATGATAAATCGTCGTGTGCTGGTTATCCTGGAGGAGGGGGCGCAAGCCCGCTTGCTAGTATGTGACCATGCAATGGACAGTGTGAACTTCCTGGCAACGCAGGTAATAGAAATTTTTGCCGGTGAAAATGCTGTTTTCGATTTTTATGAACTGGAGGAGACCCACACCAGTACGGTGCGTATCAGCAATATGTATGTAAGGCAGGAAGCCAATAGCAATGTACTGCTGAATGGTATGACCCTGCACAACGGAACTACGCGGAATACAACCCGTGTGACGCTCGCCGGTGAACATGCGGAACTGAATCTGTGCGGTATGGCCATTGCAGACAAGAACCAACATGTGGACAATCATACGACTATCGACCATGCTGTGCCCAACTGTACCAGCAATGAGCTTTATAAGTATGTCCTTGACGAGCAGGCTGTAGGTGCCTTTGCCGGTCTTGTTTTAGTGCGCCCTGACGCACAGCACACCAGTTCGCAACAGACCAACCGCAATCTTTGTGCTACCCGCGATGCGCATATGTACACCCAACCTCAGCTGGAGATTTATGCAGATGACGTGAAGTGCAGTCATGGTGCTACGGTGGGGCAGCTCGATGAAAGCGCTCTCTTCTATATGCGGCAGCGTGGTATCCCGGTGCGTGAGGCGCGCCTGCTGCTGATGTTCGCTTTTGTCAACGAAGTCATCGACACCATCCGTTTGGATGCTTTGAAGGACCGTCTGCATCTGCTGGTAGAGAAGCGTTTCCGGGGAGAACTGAACAAATGCCAGGGATGTGCCATCTGCAAGTGATAGCTTATAATTTCGATTCATTATGAACAACGATATAAATAAGAGTAGTATCTTGGCTCCCCTCCCTACGGGGGAGGGGCTGGGGGAGAGGCTTCGAGCTGATTTCCCCATCCTTTCCCGTGAGGTATATGGCAAGCCGTTGGTCTATCTGGACAACGGCGCGACTACGCAGAAACCCCGCCAGGTAGTAGATGCCATTACGGACGAATACTATTCGGTGAATGCCAATGTGCATCGCGGGGTGCACTTCCTTTCGCAGCAGGCTACAGAGCTGCACGAGGCCTCGCGTGAGACGGTGCGACGTTTCATCAATGCCCGTAGTACGAATGAGATTGTCTTTACCCGTGGTACGACGGAGAGTATCAATCTGCTTGTCTCCAGCTTTGGTGAGGAATTTATGCAGGAGGGGGATGAGGTGATTCTTTCTGTGATGGAGCACCATAGTAACATTGTTCCCTGGCAGCTGCTTGCCGCCAAGCGTGGAATAGCCATCAAAGTGATTCCGATGAATGACAAGGGCGAACTCTTATTGGACGAATATAGGCAGTTGTTCTCCGAACGTACCAGGATTGTCAGTGTGGCACATGTTTCCAATGTGCTGGGCACGGTCAATCCCGTCAAGGAGATGATTGCTTTTGCCCATGAGCAGGGTGTTCCGGTGCTTGTGGACGGTGCCCAGTCCATTCCCCACATGCCGGTGGATGTGCAGGACTTGGATGCCGACTTCTTCGTTTTCTCCGCTCACAAGGTGTATGGTCCTACGGGAGTAGGCGTACTTTATGGTAAAGAGGAGTGGCTGGATAGGATACCTCCCTATCAGGGTGGTGGAGAGATGATTCAGCATGTCTCTTTTGAAAAGACTACCTTCAATGAATTGCCGTTCAAGTTTGAAGCCGGTACGCCGGATTATATCGGTACTACCGGACTTGCCAAAGCTTTGGACTACGTTTCGCTGGTTGGGATGGACAAGATTGCCGCCTATGAACACGAATTGACCCAGTATGCCATGCAACGGCTGAAAGAGATTCCCGGTATGCGTATCTTCGGCGAGGCAGAAGACAAGGGTAGTGTCATATCGTTTTTGGTAGGTGATATCCATCATTTTGATATGGGTACATTGCTCGACCGTCTTGGCATTGCCGTACGCACGGGACATCATTGTGCCCAACCATTGATGCAGCGTCTTGGTATCGAAGGAACGGTGCGTGCATCTTTCGGACTTTACAATACCCGGGAGGAGATAGATGCGCTGGTGGCAGGTATAGTTCGTGTCAGCCGGATGTTCTGACCCAAGCAAAGCTTTGCAACCTTTCTTCCATTCCTTGCGTCTAATATATCAACAACTAAAAAAAATGAATTATGTTAGTAACAACAACCCCGACTATTGAGGGTGGACGTATCACCCGCTATTATGGCATCGTTTCCGGTGAGACGATTATCGGTGCCAATGTATTCCGCGATTTTTTTGCCAGCATCCGTGACGTGGTAGGTGGGAGAAGCGGCTCTTATGAAGAAGTGCTACGCGAAGCTAAGGAGACAGCTTTGCGTGAGATGCAGGAAAATGCCCGTGCTATGGGTGCCAATGCCGTGATTGGTGTAGACCTGGATTATGAAACGGTAGGAGGTAGTGGCAGCATGCTGATGGTTACAGCCTGCGGTACGGCTGTAACGGTGGAATAATAAAATACATCATCTATTTTAATCGAACAGATGATGTATTTGACCTGAACAGATGATGTGTTTCCCAAGAATAAACGATACATTTTAGGGGGATACATCATCTATTTTTTTATAGATAGAGGTCTTTATTATTTATAGAAATGGAACTAGTGCATAAAATAGCCTAATTGTTTGCATATTTCGCTTCAAATCAATAATTTTAGGCTTTCGTTCAACCTTTTAATATGAATAAATGCTATGGACCAAATCCTATTTTGGCTGGTTCCAGCCGCTTCCGTTCTGGCACTTTACTTTGCCTGGTATTTCCATTGTCAGATGATGAAAGAAAGTGAGGGTACCCCTCAGATGATTAAGATTGCCGCTGCTGTGCGCAAAGGTGCTATGTCTTACCTCCGCCAACAATACAAGATTGTGGGCTGGGTATTTCTGGGGCTGGTTATCCTTTTCTCCATTATGGCATACGGTTTCGGAGTGCAGAACTCCTGGGTACCGGTTGCTTTCCTTACCGGAGGATTCTTTTCCGGACTTTCCGGTTTTCTGGGTATGAAGACGGCCACCTACGCATCGGCTCGCACTGCCAATGCGGCACGCACATCGCTGAATGCCGGACTACGCGTGGCTTTCCGTAGCGGTGCGGTGATGGGACTGGTAGTGGTTGGCCTTGGCTTGCTTGATATATCTTTCTGGTATCTGTTGCTGAATGCTGTAATTCCGGAAGAGGTAATGACTCCCACCCATAAACTCTGCATCATTACCACTACCATGCTGACTTTCGGCATGGGCGCTTCCACGCAGGCATTGTTTGCACGCGTAGGTGGCGGTATCTATACAAAAGCTGCCGATGTAGGTGCCGACCTTGTGGGAAAGGTGGAAGCCGGTATCCCCGAAGACGACCCGCGTAATCCTGCCACGATTGCGGATAATGTAGGCGACAATGTAGGCGACGTGGCAGGTATGGGGGCTGATTTGTACGAAAGTTATTGCGGTTCTATCCTTGCTACGGCTGCCCTCGGTGCTGCGGCTTTTATCCACTCGGGTGATACGCTGATGCAGTTTAAGGCCGTAATCGCTCCGATGCTGATTGCAGCCGTTGGTATATTGCTTTCCATTATCGGTATCTTCTCCGTGCGTACCAAAGAGAATGCGAAGATGAAGGACTTGCTGAACTCACTGGCTTTCGGTACTAATCTCAGCTCTATTCTGATAGTCATTGCCACTTTCTTTATTTTATGGTTGCTGAAACTGGACAATTGGCTGTGGATTTCCTGCTCCGTGATAGTAGGTTTGATAGTAGGCATTATTATTGGGCGTTCTACGGAATACTATACTTCCCAATCCTACCGTCCTACCCAAAAGCTGAGTGAAAGCGGAAAGACTGGTCCGGCAACAGTTATAATTTCCGGTATAGGCTTGGGAATGCTATCTACGGCTATTCCGGTGATTGCCGTGGTGATGGGTATTATTGCTTCTTATCTCTTTGCTTCGGGCTTCGACTTCTCTAATGTGGGTCTGGGGCTCTATGGTATTGGCATTGCTGCGGTAGGTATGCTTTCTACATTGGGCATCACGCTTGCTACAGATGCTTACGGACCGATAGCCGACAACGCGGGTGGCAATGCGGAAATGTCCGGTCTGGGTGAGGAGGTGCGTAAGCGTACCGATGCGCTCGACTCTTTGGGTAATACTACAGCTGCTACGGGCAAAGGCTTTGCCATCGGTTCCGCCGCTTTGACGGGATTGGCTTTGCTGGCCTCTTATGTCGAGGAAATCCGTATTGGGCTGACCCGCCTCGGGGCTACCGAATTGTCGCTTCCTCATGGCGATGCCGTGGCTCTTCAAGATGCCACTTTCTTCGACTTTATGCATCACTATGATGTGACGTTGATGAATCCAAAAGTTCTTTCCGGTATGTTCCTGGGTTCGATGATGGCATTTCTTTTCTGTGGATTGACGATGAATGCGGTAGGTCGTGCGGCGGCCCATATGGTAGACGAAGTGCGCCGCCAGTTTCGCGAAATTAAGGGAATCCTTACGGGAGAGACGGAGCCTGATTATGAGCGTTGTGTGGCAATCTCGACGAAAGGGGCGCAACGCGAGATGGTGGTTCCGTCACTGATAGCTATCATTACTCCGATTGCGACGGGACTTATTTTCGGTGTTCCCGGTGTGCTCGGCCTGCTGATTGGCGGATTGAGTAGCGGTTTCGTGCTTGCTATCTTCATGGCAAATGCCGGTGGTGCATGGGATAATGCCAAAAAATATGTGGAAGAAGGCAACTTTGGCGGCAAAGGCAGTGAAGTCCACAAAGCTACAGTCGTGGGTGACACCGTAGGAGACCCGTTCAAGGACACATCCGGTCCGAGTTTGAATATCCTGATCAAGCTGATGAGCATGGTAGCCATTGTGATGGCAGGGCTTACGGTTGCGTGGAGTCTGTTCTAAAAAGAGTTTTTCCCCGTATCCCACCAAAGGCGGGTGGCGCCATTGTCTGCGCCACCCAGTTTTTCCGTGAGGGTAGCGTATTGTGCCGGGTCGGCAGTGGCGGCATCCGTCGAGAACGGAAGGCGGCGGATCATGATATCCGTATCAATCACTTTTCCGGTGTTGCTTTGGACCTTGAAAAGTTTGGGGTATCCGGTACGGCGTTGCTCGGCCCATGCCTCATAACTTTCGGGCCAGCATGCCAGCCACTTCTGGGTAATAATCTTTTCGAGTTTTGTCTCTATGTCTGCATCTTCTTCCCATTTTGGGGAGATGGTAATCAAGGCTTTCATGTCCTTGCCCACCTTGCCGCCTGAGACTACATCTTTATAATCGGCAGGGGTTTTATTGCTTTCCAGATATTCGGAAGCACCGGCACAGTCCCACTGTGTAAATGAAGTACTTACACCGTATTCATAGCATGTGCGGGGATTTTCTTTGGTATAGCCGCGGAGGGCTGCTTCGGCCCTGAGTAGCCAGACTTCTGCCGCACTCATCAATACGGCTCCGGTCTTTTCGCCGATGGTGCTTGTGTTGAGGGAAGAGCAGGAACTGTAAATGTTGGCGTCACCGTCTTTCATGGGTAAGCCGATGGGAATGCCTAACAATTGCTCTCTACAACCTTCGAGCAGGGCGGTGTTATACCATTTCTTGCCACGCGGGTCCTCATAACCGTTGACAATGGATTCCATCGAGGCATTCATGTAGACTTCACCCCAACCGGCAACGGCACACAAAGGATTGATATAGTTCTTGCCCATTACAGCGATGGTTTCCCTTGCACCTTCCAGTACACCTTGATTGTCATTCAGTGCTTTGGTTGCTTGGTCTTTGGCAAGTGTTGCATCCACATTGGAGATGCGCATGGCAAGGCGCAAACGCAGTGAGTTGGCAAACTTCAACCAGTCCTTCAAGGTCTTGCCGTTGGTCAGCATATCATACTCTTTGAATTTGTTGTTGTCACCTCCTTCGTCCAGGTATTCCCTTATCAATTGCTGCCCTTCGTCCAGGTCTGCAAAGAAACGTGTATAGGCTTCCTGCAGTCCGTAAACCCGGGGTACCTCACCCAATTGGTGGTAGACCAGCGGACCATATGTATCGGCAATGCGGTGCATCAGTTCTACTTTCAAGATTTCAGTAATGCCGAGATAGCCTTTCAGGTTGTCATTGCCATAAAAGTTCTTTTCTGCCTTCTGCACTTCCGTGTAGACATATCCGTAAGTACATTGCCATGCAGCATTGGTCCAGCCGGAGTTCAGGTTGTAGCAGGCGTTGGATTTCATGAATTTAGGAATAGGGTCCATGAAGTAGCCGGAGAACATGTCGTGGTTTAGGGATTGTGTCATCTGCCATACCCAGTTCAAGCCTACAGAACCTATATTGAAGTAGATACCCGACTGTATGGGTTCGAATGGAGCAGTCAAGTTCTGGAAGTCTATTTCCTTTTTGTCATCCGAGAAACCTCCTTTGATTTCGTTGTCATTCTCAAAACCACCGGTACAAGCTGTAAGCAGCAGCATGCTATGGCAGAAAAGGAATATGATGCACTTGTTTTTCATAAGGTATTCATTTTAAAAGGTAAATCTTAGGTTAAAGCCGATATTCCGGGTAGTAGGCATGCCAAACACGTCTACTCCTTGATTGTTGTTGCCTACGGACATCACTGCATCGGGGTCGAACGGTGCTTCCTTCTTGAAAAAGCACAAGTTGCGCGCTGCCAATGATACGTCGATTCCCTTTATGAATCTGCTATTTTCCAGTATCGTTTTCGGGAAAGAATAGCTCAGTGATACTTCACGGAGTCTGATGCAGGTTGCGTCGTACATATAATATTCGGAGATGGCATTTCTGCCGCCTACTGCACTGTAGAATGCTCTCGGGTCGTTGAACTTCTGTCCTTGGTATTCTACATATCCCCGGGTTCGGGCCTCTTCGGTGACTTTGGTCACGCCGTTGGCATCCAGTTCGGACTGTGTCAGTGACATGACTTCGCCGCCGAAGCGGAAATCTATCAGGAAATAGAGCTCCAGGTCTTTGTAGGTAAGTGTATTGCTCCATCCCATAGTGAAGTCAGGATTGGCATTCCCAAGCAAATCCTTGTTTCCGGTATTTCCCAAAGGCCTTTTGCTGGTTTCATCAACCATGATGCTGCCATCCTCATTACGGCGGAAAGCATTTCCATAAATATCCCCCAGGCTACCTCCTTCTTTGACGTGCATCTGATAGCCAGCATTGAAACCTTCTTCGTAGTAGGAAAATTCCGGATAGTCAGGATGCAGGGTCACTACTTTGTTTTTGTTGGCGGACATGTTGATGAGACTCTTCCACGAAAAGTTTCTGTATAGTAGCGGAGTGGCGTCTACCGTCAGCTCAAAGCCTTGGTTGCGTATTTTTCCGGCATTGACATACCGGTATTTGTAGGTGGAGCCCGTGGGGTTGTCCATTCTCAATAACTGATTCTTGGTATTGGTCTGATACCAAGTGAAGTCCATCCCGAATCGGTGGTGGAAGAAACGCCATTCTGTACCGAATTCGATGGAGCTGCTGATTTCCGGTTTTAGGTCACCACGCTGTTCTACGGTATTTACATTGATACTGCCGCCTACCATGATGATGTCTACCGGATTGGTGATTCCTATCGGAAGGTCATTACCGACTTCCGCCCACGAAGCGCGCACTTTGGCAAAACTTATCCATTGGGGTAGGGAGCAGGCTTTGTTAAGAATCCAGGTAGCCCCTATGGAGGGATAGAAGAATCCGGTATTCTTGCTGTCTGTGTAGGCCAGTGTGGATGACCAGTCGTTACGTGCGGTAATGTCCAGGTATAGTAATCCTTTCCAGCCCCACTGCATGGTGGCAAATACTGATTGGAGCGTGCGTTTGCTGTCGATGCTCTGGTTTACGGCTGCTTTGGAGTCCATCACTACATTGGGGACGGTAAATACATTCGGTTTGTAGAGGGAAGCAAGCCTTGAGTCTATTGTCAGGGAGTTGACTTTACTCATGTTGATGCTGGCACCCAGTGCCGTGTTGAGGGAGAAGTCATCAAATTCCTTGTTGAACAAGGCCATTACGTCACCGTAGACTTGGATTTCTTGGCTGTCCGACCAGATGTAACGTCCGTTTTCCTTGTCCTCGTATTTGCCGGCGATGTTGGGAGCTGTAGTGGCATACATCTTATTGTCGAATTTATCACTGATATAATCCACATTACCCCGTGCCTGCAGGCTGAAATAATCCGTAATGTGCAGATTGGCGCTGGCCGATGCGATAGCGCGATATCGCTTGTTGCTACTGAGCACGCGGTTTTTCAACCAGTAGGGATTCTGTCCCCATTCACTGACGGTACCATCTCCATTCTTTTCAATCCAGTTTTGTGTCATCATATTGCGGTCGGCATTCCACGTTTCAAAGTTTTCTCTGTAAGTGCTCATATCTACGCCACGTGGGAAACTGTACAAGCTGACCAGCGGATTCAGATAATAGCCGCCGGTAGCAGGGGAGTTCTTGACGGTTTGGGTCATTAGTGTTGCAATGCCGTCCAGTTTCAGCTTGTTGTTGAAGAGGCTGGCCGTTTCGTGTAGGTTCAGGTTATTTTTCTGTAGCTTGTTGTTGTCTACAATTCCTTTAGCCGTGGTGTTGGCGTATGAGAAATAAGTTTGTACTTTTTCATTTCCGGTAGTGATGGCCAGCGAATTGAAAGTCGTGATGCCATTGCTGAAGAACTCGCCTATGTTGTCATAGTCGGTTACATTGCTTTTTGTACCCCAGCTTGCCGTACCGCCATCTTCGTTGCGACCGTATGTATTTTGGAATTCGGGGGTACTGATGGCGTGACTCACGGTCAGGTTGGAGGAGAATGTAACGCGCTGCAGTCCGGCTTTTCCCTTTTTAGTGGTGATCAGAATGACACCATTAGCTGCCTGCGAGCCATAAAGTGCGGCGGCAGAAGAACCTTTCAGGATGTTTATGCTTTCTATATCGTCCGGATTCAGGTTGGAAATCCCATCACCGGCATCACGGTTCAATCCATCGTTGTTACCGCCGATTACGGTGGAGGTGGATTCTGTTGAGCTGTTCAGCATAGGAACACCGTCAATTACGTACAAGGGCTGGTTGTTGCCGCTGGCAAATGCAGAGCGTGCACCGCGGATGGCGACTTTGGCAGAACCTCCTAAATTGGCGGTTTTGTTGATTTGTACTCCGGCCGTCTTTCCTGCCAGTGTATTAATCATGTTCGGTTCTTTGGCACGGGTCAGCTCACTGCTGCTTATCTGTTGGGTAGAATAGGTCAATGAGGACATTTTCTTCTGGATACCCATGGCGGTTACCACTACCTGCTCCAGGGTGAGGTTCTTTTCTTCCATCCGGATGTGGAGATTGTTTCTACCGTTCAGGGCAATGGTTTGCGGTTCATAACTGATGTAGGATACGACAATAGTGGCATAAGGAGGGATATTCATGCTAAATTCTCCTTCGGTATTGGTGATAACACCATTGGCGGTCCCTTTTTCAAGAATGTTGGCACCGATAATCGGTTCACCTCTGGAGTCCGTCACCTTTCCTCTTACAGTAGCCATTTCCTGCAGAGTGTCTGTCTTATCCTCAGCACTCCTGCTGTTTTTGGTTAAAACGATGTTTTTGCCTTCCATCACATACTTGATGTCTGTCCCTTTGAACATTTGGTCAAGTACTTTGGAAACAGTTTGGTTACTTGCATGGATGTCGACGGTACGGTGTACATCGACGTTCTGTTTGTTATATACAAATAAGTATTCTGTTTGCGACTCAATTTGCTCGAGAACTTGCCCTACCCTCAGCCGGGCATTTTGAATGCTGACCCTGGCATTCTGAGAGTAGCAGTTCCCGCTGTATACCTGAAATATAACAAGCAGGAGAAGGAATAATGTGATTTTCATAGGTTTGCAATAATTGCTTAAAATCTAATTTTTTTAGATAAAAAAGCCTCATCAACAAAATTTTTCTCATATCTTTGTCACTGTGTTAAGTTAATAAATTGATTAAGGTCGATTTTTGACTGTTTCGGATCGGAAAGTATGGGGGTACTTTCCGATCTTTTTTCTTACTCATATATAACAATTGAGTCCTTTTCTTCGTTGATGCGGAACTTGAAAGGATGGTCTTTCGAGATGGTCCGCAGTATGTGTTCGATACCGTCCTGCTCTCTGAACTTGCCGGTAAAGCTGCTGTAGTTCAGCAGTTGGGGACTGGCAACGGTTATTTTTACGTTATAGTATTTCTCCAGTCTACTGAGGATGCCGCTGAATGGGGCGTCGTCAAAACAGTATAGTCCCTCTTTCCAGCGTAGATATTCATAGGAAGGAAGGACGGTCTTTCTGCATTTTCCATTTTCATTGAGAAATACCTCGTCTTTCTGCAACCTGGTGATTATCTGGCTGCTGTTGGCCGGATAGATATCGACGACACCTTCTACCAATGTGGTTCCGAACTCATGGCTCCCACTATAGGCACAAACATTGAAACTCGTTCCTACAACTTTTACCTTGTTCGTTTCTGTATGTACATAGAATGGGATACTCTTGTTTTTGGCTACTTCAAAGTAGGCCTCTCCGTCCAGCTCCACATTCCGTTCGTTGCGTCCGAAGTTGGCGGCATATTTCATGGTAGACTTGGAGTTCAGCCATACGCGCGTTCCATCGGCAAGGGTAATCTGCGCCCGTTGTCCGGCAGGCACGGTGACTGTTTGCAATTGTACCTCCTTGTTATATAGAAAGTCGGAGGTGATGAAATAACCGGCTATGGCGACAATGGTGACGGCGGCTATGCGGGCCGTCCAGCGGAGCATCGGCATGATGCGCACCGTTTTCTTTTCATTGTTGTCCTGTTTGTCCGAGAACAAGGAAATGTCATATATCATGCGCTCTTTCAGGAAGGTGTCCCGGTTTTCATCCGAGGCGTCTACCCAGTCGAGTATCATCTTTTCTTCTTCAATGGAAGTAATACCTTTGAAATATTTATATAATAGCTCTTGGTTCATTGTCAATAATTTGTTTCTTTTCTAAAATGTGCTCTTTTTACCTTTTGTATATATAACCGGAAAGTGGGCGGTAACCCTATTCCGTAGAGGCATCTTTTTAGGATATTAATATAATGAGTATAGTTATAAGATAATCTTTCAGTCTCAGCCGGAGAATTCGCAGCACTTTGGTGATGTGTGCCTCTACGGTCTTAAGTGATATGTTCAGGCTATCGGCAATCTGCTTGTTTGCCAGGTTCTGGTATCGGCTCAACATGAATATCCTCCGGCTTTGTTCGGGCATTTCCTGCAAGGTCTTATTTACGATATGTTGTATTTCCGTATTGAATATCTTGTCTGGTTCGCAGGCTTTCAGGGTGGAGATACGTAAGTCCAATTCGCGCAGGTTGTGGCTACTGATGGTTTCTTCCGCCCGTAGACGCACCTGCTTGTGCTCGAGTACGTGCAGGGCTTTGTTCTTTATGATGGTCAGCAGCAGGGCATGCAGGTTACTATTTTCTTCCCAGCGGTCTCGATTTTCCCATAGGGCAATCATGGATTCCATCACAACGTCTTCCGCTTCCGCTTTATCCCTGAGATAAGAATAAGCAAAGGCCAAAAACTTTTCTTGGTTTTCCTGGAAAAAGCGTGAGAAAAGATTCATAGTATGTAGGCTCCTTAAACCGGACATTAATTGAGGTTCTTTATGGAATATAAGGCTTTATATAGCAAAAAAACATAATCTTTTTGGAATATGCAAGCATTGTGCCTTGTTTTTTCGGAGCCATTCTGGCTGTATGGACAAAAAGAAAGCCTGATGGAGCTCCACCAGGCTTTATATGCTTAAAGAATAAGAGATTTCTTATTTCTTTTCCGGTCTTTCTTGTCTTTCCGGTCTTGGAAGCAATACTTTACGTGACAGCTTGAATTTTCCGGTCTTCGGGTCGATGTCGAGAAGTTTTACGTCGATTTCGTCACCTTCCTTGATACCGGCTTCTTCCACTGTTTCCAGACGTTTCCAGTCGATTTCGGAGATATGGAGCAAACCGTCCTTACCCGGCAGGAATTCAACGAATGCGCCGTAAGGCATAATGGAGCGTACCTTGCCTTTGTAGACTTCGCCTACTTCAGGGACAGCCACAATGCCTTTGATGATACGCATAGCATCATCGATGCTCTTCTTGTTGGTACCGGCGATTTCGATTCTACCGATGTTGTCCACTTCTTCAATTGTGATGGTGGCACCGGTTTCTTCCTGCATACCTTGGATAATCTTTCCACCAGGACCGATGACAGCACCGATGAATTCTTTAGGAATGGTCATTGTCTCGATACGCGGAGCGTGAGGTTTCAGGTCTTCGCGAGGCTCGGCGATGCACTCGGTAATTTTTCCCAAGATATATTCGCGGCCTTCTTTAGCCTGCAGCAAAGCCTTTTCAAGGATTTCGTATGACAGACCATCCACTTTGATATCCATCTGAGTGGCGGTGATACCGTCTTTTGTTCCGGTCACTTTGAAGTCCATGTCGCCCAAGTGGTCCTCATCACCGAGGATGTCGGACAATACGGCATATTTGTCTTCGCCTGCATTCTTAATCAATCCCATGGCGATACCTGATACCGGTTTCTTAATTTTCACACCTGCATCCATCAATGCCAGAGTTCCGGCACATACGGTAGCCATGGAAGAAGAACCGTTTGATTCGAGGATGTCGGATACTACGCGTACTACGTACGGATAGTCTGCGGGAATCTGCCCCTTCAAGGCACGCCATGCTAAGTGCCCATGACCGATTTCACGGCGGCCTACACCGCGTTGTGCCTTAGCTTCGCCTGTAGAGAACGGAGGGAAGTTATAGTGCAGAAGGAAACGTTCTTTTCCGTGTTCCAATACGTCGTCGATAATCTTCTCGTCCAACTTGGTACCTAAAGTCACTGTAGACAAAGACTGTGTCTCGCCACGTGTGAAAATAGCGGAGCCGTGAGGACCGGGCAGGTAGCTGGTCTCACACCAGATAGGACGGATTTCGGTGGTCTTACGTCCGTCAAGGCGCTTGCCTTCGTCCAGAATGGAACGGCGCATCGCCTCTTTTTCCACATCATGATAGTAACGGTCGATGAGGGCTGCCTTTTCTTCCAATTCTTCTTCGGAGAACTGTGCCTTGAATTCTTCGCGGATGGCATCGAAAGCATCCATGCGTTCGTGCTTGTTCTTGTTTCCGGAAGCGGCGATGGCATAAGCCTTGTCGTAGCAAGCGTCGTGAACGGCTTTACGAAGTTCTTCGTCGTTCACTTCGTGGCAATATTCGCGTTTCACGGTAGAGCCTACTTCCTCTGCCAGTTCCATCTGTGCCTTACACTGAATCTTAATGGCTTCGTGTGCGGCCTTCATAGCTTCCAGCAAGTCCTGCTCGGAAACTTCGTCCATTTCGCCTTCCACCATCATGATGTTTTCATAAGTGGCGCCCACCATCAAATCCATATCGGCTTGCTCCAGTTGTTCAAAGGTAGGGTTGATGACAAATTGTCCGTTGATGCGTGCTACGCGTACTTCGGAAATAGGTCCGTTGAAGGGGATATCTGAAACTGCAAGTGCGGCAGAAGCAGCGAGTCCGGCCAGAGCATCGGGCATATCTACGCCGTCTGCCGAGAAAAGAATGATGTTTACGTATACCTCTGCATGGAAATTATCAGGGAATAAGGGGCGGAGAGCACGGTCAACGAGGCGGCAAGTGAGGATTTCGTAGTCAGAAGCGCGTCCTTCACGTTTTGTGAAACCGCCGGGGAAACGTCCGAATGCGGAGAATTTTTCTTTGTACTCTACTTGTAATGGCATGAAATCTGTTCCGGGAACTGCGTCCTTGGCGGCACAAACAGTAGCTAAAAGCATGGTATTGCCCATACGAAGCATTACAGAACCGTCTGCCTGTTTTGCCAGCTTTCCCGTTTCGAGCGTGATGGTTCTGCCATCAGGAAGCTCGATCGTCTTAACAATTGGGTTAATCATAAAAAATGTTTTATATCTAATTTTCTTTCAAAATTCGTGCAAAGATACATAATTTATTCATGTAAAATGGTGGGAATGAGATAAAAAGTTTGTATTTAGTTGTTTTTTGCTGTTTTCTATATGTAAGAACGTGGGAAAATGCTTTGACTGAACTTGAAAAGAAGTATATTTGCAGGCACGTTTGCAAAACAAAACTGAAGATACGATATGAAGAAAATCTTTTTTATGGCACTTGCTGCAATAGCATTGGGTGCATGTAATTCCGAACCTAAATTCAAAGTAGAGGGTGAAGTGTCTGGTGCCGACGGCAAGATGCTTTATTTGGAAGCCTCGGCATTGGAAGGTATTGTTCCTTTGGATTCTGTAAAACTAAAAGGGGATGGTTCTTTCCACTTCAAGCAGGTACGTCCGGTGTCTCCGGAATTCTACCGTTTGCGGGTAGACGACAAGGTTATTAATTTCTCGGTAGATTCGACGGAAACGGTTTTGGTAAGGGCACCTTATACCGATTTTGCCACTGCCTATACGGTCGAAGGTTCTCCGAACAGCTCGAAGATAAAGGACTTGACGTTGAAGCAGATGAAGCTTCAGGACAATGTGAATGCATTGCTGCAGTCGGTGCAGGCACATAAGATAGGCGCTGATGTTTTTGAGGATAGTCTCGCCTCTTTATTGAAGAACTATAAGGATGAAGTGAAAATCAGCTATATTTTTGCCGCTCCCAATACGGCTGCCGCCTATTTCGCCTTGTTTCAGAAGTTGAATAATTATTTGATTTTCGACCCTCTGAACAATAAGGAAGACGTTAAGTGTTTTGCAGCCGTGGCAACCAGCCTGAACAATTATTATCCGGATGCAGACCGTTCCAAGAACCTCTACAACATTGTAATAAAGGGAATGAAGAATACCCGTACTCCGCAACAGAAGGTGGTGGAAATCCCTGAAGAGGCAATTTCCGAAACCGGCATCATCGACATTAACCTACGTGACATGAAGGGCAATACACGTAAGTTGAGCGAATTGAAGGGCAAGGCTGTTATTGTGGACTTCACTGTTTATCAGAGTGCCGTTTCTGCTACACATAATTATATGTTGCGTGACTTGTACGACAAGTATGCTGCCCAGGGATTGGAAATTTATCAGGTTTCTCTGGATGCAGACGAGCACTATTGGAAAACAACTGCCGACAATCTACCTTGGATTTGTGTGCGCGACGGCAATGGTATTTATTCGTCTATAGCGGCTTCTTATAATGTGAAGAATGTGCCTTCTGTGTTCCTGGTTAACAAGAACAATGAGTTGAGTGCCCGTGGAGAGAGTGTTAAAGACTTGGAGGCGGCAGTGAAAGCATTGCTGTAACATGTTATAAATAAGAAGTTTTCGTTTAAATATGTTACAAAGCAGCCTTTTATGCTTGACACGCATTGCATAAAAGGCTATCTTTGCAAAGGAAAATCGGAAAGAGGGTTCCAGCATGCTGACCATGTTGGAATTCTTTTTTGTTTATAGTACCATTAAAAACTAACATAACATTTAAGGAGGAAAAAGTATGGCTTATATGTCAGAAGACGGCTACAAGAAATTAATGGCCGAATTGAAACACCTGGAGACAGTGGAACGTCCCAAAATATCGGCTGCCATTGCCGAAGCGCGTGACAAAGGTGATTTGTCGGAAAATGCAGAGTATGACGCTGCCAAGGAAGCTCAAGGTATGCTTGAGATGAAAATTAACAATTTGAAGCTGACCATTGCCGACGCCAAGATTATTGATGAGTCGAAGTTGAAAACCGATTCTGTACAGATTCTTAATAAAGTAGAGCTTAAGAACGTGAAGAATGGCATGAAGATGGTTTATACCATCGTTTCCGAAAGTGAAGCCAATCTGAAGGAAGGAAAGATTTCCGTGAATACTCCGATTGCACAAGGTCTGCTTGGCAAGAAAGTAGGTGACATCGCAGAAATCAAAGTTCCGCAGGGCATGATTAACCTGGAAGTAGTGAACATATCCTTTTAAAGGAAGGCAGGTCCGCATACGGGCTTGCCTTATTTTATAATTTATAGCTATGGCAACAATATTCAGTAGAATTATCGCAGGTGAAATACCTTGCTACAAGGTGGCGGAGGATGACAGATTCTTTGCGTTCCTTGACATCAATCCGTTGGTAAAAGGTCATACATTGGTCATTCCCAAGCAGGAAGTAGATTATATTTTCGATTTGAATGATGAGGATTTGGCGGCGATGCATGTTTTCGCCAAGAGAGTGGCGCTTGCCATTGGCAAGGCCTTCCCGTGTAGAAAGGTAGGAGAAGCGGTATTGGGGCTGGAAGTGCCTCATGCGCACATACATCTGATTCCTATGCAGAACGAAAAAGATATGCTTTTTTCCAATCCCAAACTGAAACTGACGGACGAAGAATTCAAAGCTGTGGCGGAAGCCATCCGTGCAGCGCTTTAACCGGTTTATTTTCCTCCCCTAAATAAACGGAAGCGGGAGTTGGAACTCATCCAACTCCCGCTATTTTTACCTTCGGCACCTATCCTTTAATTCTTAATTTAAATGTATTTTTCTCCCAATTTTATCTGGGCGTCATTCACATATTTGCGGATGGTATGTTCTTCATCCTTCTTGCAAATCAGTAATACATTGTCCGACTCGGCTATGAGATAACCTTCCAAACCGTCGATAACTGCAAGTTTGTTGTCGGGCAGCACCACGATATTGTCCTTGCTGTTATAGATGAGTGATTTACATTTTAGAGCTACATTGCCTGCCTCATCTTTAGGAGACAAATCATACAAAGACCCCCAGGTTCCTAAATCAGACCAACCGAAATCGCCTAATGATACATATACATTGTCAGCCTTTTCCATGATGCCGAAGTCTATAGATACATTGGGGCAAGCCGGGAAGTTCTCATCAATGAATTGTTTCTCCTGGGCTGTTCCGTACACATCTTTGCCAGGGGCCAGTTTGGATGTCAGCTCGGGCAGCAGGGCTTCGTTTGCCTTAATGATGGTATTTACGTTCCACATGAACAGACCGGAGTTCCAATAGAATTCTCCGCTTTCCACGAATACTTTTGCCAGTTCCAGTTCGGGCTTTTCAGTGAAGGTTTTTACCTTGTAGAAGTTATCACCAGCGGTTTCGGCTATTTGTATATAACCATATCCAGTTTCTGGACGGTTGGGCTTGATACCGAGTGTCAGCAGATTATCCGATTGGGAAACGAAGTCCAGTCCTTTTTCGATAGCGGCCAGAAATTCGCCTTCCTTCAGAATTAAGTGGTCCGAAGGAGCTACCACTATATTGGCGTCCGGATTCAAGGCGCGGATATGATAGGAAGCCCACGCGATGCAGGGAGCTGTATTCCTGCGTGTCGGCTCCAGTAGAATCTGTTCGGGTTTAAGTTCGGGAAGCTGTTCTTTTACAAGGTCGGCATATAAGTCGTTTGTTACGATAAGTATATTTTCCATGGGGATTACCTGCTTGAAGCGATCGAAGGTTTGCTGCAGCAAGGAACGTCCCGTACCAAAGAAATCCAGAAACTGTTTTGGAAGTGTCTTGCGGCTGAATGGCCAGAAACGGCTGCCGATTCCTCCGCCCATAATTACACAGAAATTATCCTTATTGGTTACCATGCTATTGATTTTAAAAGTTTCTGCTAATGTACTGCATATTTTACAAACAAGGAATGATTCAAGTCGGTTTTATCGTTTTTTTCGCCTTTTTTTAGGAAAAGTATTGCAGGTTTAGAAAAAAGCTGTATCTTTGCACCGCATTTGAGAAATCAAACTTGCCCAGATGGCGGAATCGGTAGACGCGCTGGTCTCAAACACCAGTGGATTCACTTCCATCCCGGTTCGACCCCGGGTCTGGGTACTGAAACGGAGAAAGTTGAAAAACTCTCTCCGTTTTTCTTTTCTACTCCTCGTAACTCGTTGGTTTGCTGATGGGGGGGCAAGGGTCAACGTAACAATCTGAGGGATTTTATATTTAAGCCTATAATTTAGCAAGTCTATATAAAAAAAAACTCTATCTTTTACTCCTCTGAACTGTGCTCTAAATGCTTTGATTTTAGCATTGAATGACTCTGCTGCAGCATTGGTTGCCCTCCTTTCAAAAAAATTGATTATATTCAGATAATGTGTTTGTATAGAACGTGCGACCCTTCCAAAGGTGAGGAACCCTGATTTATCTACCTCATCATACCACCTTGCCAGCCTTGTCAAAGCAATATCCTTAAACTTACACTGATGATAGATTAAGCCTAACCGCATAGACAGATAATATCCTTTCTTTATATCGGGATATTCCTTGAAAAGAATTTCAGCTCGTATTCTTTGAGACTGAGTCCATAAGGATTCCTTCTTGTAAAGCAGATAAATACTTCTCGCTAACAACTGCTTTCTTGTATCTCCATTAGCGAAAACAGGTGCATGATACATCTTTCCACAGGCCTTTGCATAAGCAATCTGAGTGGACTCTTCATCCAAAGCCTCCCAGCGAGCTTTTACACGCGTCTCCTGCACCGCTTCATAAGCTAACTTCTGTACGTGAAAGCGATCGGTAACACGTTTGGCCGCAGGAAAGCAGATGCGGGCAATCTGCTCCATGTTAGGAGCCATATCCAAAGTAATCTCGCGCACTTGGTAACGGCGGCGACGGGATAGCTTAAGCAGGACAGAAGTGACCGTATGAACGTCCGTACCTTTAATGATAGCAATCATACTACCTTTACCACCGTGAGCTTCTTTATTGATCAGTACAGTATAGAGTTCTCCACGCGAGAGGGCTACCTCATCAATACAGATATAAGCACCGATATTCTTTTCGAATAGTAGCCAATCCTCTGCATGAACAAGTTGGTCCCAATGGAGATAACCACTTAGATGGTTACGGTATTGACGCTCCAATAAATCTCCGTCAACTCCATATAAAACACCTAAGAGCTTGCAACTGATCGGATAGCTATCAATATAGTTCTTTTAAAAAAGACGCAAAATCTTGCGTCATACGAGTACCTTCAGCCACCATACGCCAGTTACGAGAGATATACTCATTATGCTTCTTTAAGAGCCAGCGACGACGACGAATGTTAAGGAAGACCTTCTTGCCACGAAGAGGGAAATCCTGAACAATAACAGGATCATAAAAGCCTTTACTCTCAGTATCCTGATCTGTATACTTCTCAGGAACGATATTTTTTTCCTCAAGGTAGATCACAACTTCATTTACGCTTTCCTTCACATCAACAAGATCAAAGTACTCTAAAGTGCCTTCAGGAAGAAGAAGGCGATAACCGTTTAACTCCATAAGCTATGAATTTGGAGACAAAGATAATAACTTATAAATTTACCCCTCAGGTTTTTACATTGACCCATCTTATTGTTGTTGTACACTCCCATATTGGTATAAGTGCGCTGTATGCGTACTATTTCGGAAGCTTCCTGTTCAAGCAATCCATTGGTGTATATAATAACTTAACTCAAGTTTCGGATTTAGACTTAGGCTGTCATAGCGTAGGCTTTAAGAGCAGCCAACCTCTTGTCGTTTTCAATGACCTGCATATTCAAATCTTCAGATTCAGCCCCAGCCTCAGTGATTTCAGCCACAACCGTCACGACTTCTAAATACTCAAATAGAACTTTGTTTCGTATGGTGTACATGTGAGAAAATTTTTCTAATGTCTTCCATGTGAAAGCCTGCCTTAGGAAGGTCTGTGTCATCTGCTATCAGTACTGTCGGCAATTTGCTTTTCTTGTGATCGTTCCGCATTGTCACTTTCATTAGAAGCCAATTGGTTATGCGGTATATCACCTTTCGCCAGTTGATGTCGTCTTGTGACAAATAGGAATACAGTGCATCCTTTTTTCGACCAAACATCCGGCTTAGGACAGAACCATCGTAATGTGAGAGCCCTTTTATTGCAAAGAATGGAAGCAACACTAATATTGGGAACACCTGGTGGTTTGTGAGCTGACAGTTGTCACGCTTCATTCCACCAAGACTACGACAGTCCAAGTTGACATTTTCAAGTAGGTGTGTAAATGAGTCCATAACGGCACTGCGACGTTTCTCACTGAAAAAATTGCGGATTTCTAACGGAATTTTTGTAATTTTGCTCATGGCTTTGAGTAATGTTTTTTATCACATCTAATTTGCTCATTTCCCATGATATACGGAAATACTCAAAGCCTTTTTTATGCGATATACTCAACCTCAAAGTCTAAATCATTAAATAAATAAGACGATTATGGATTTATATGCAGACGATTTGGCGGATTACATCTATCAAGAAAATGATGTGGACAAGAAACGGGCATTGTTATTGGAAGTGGAAGCGGAAATCAAAAAGCTCATGGGCGAACAGGAAAAGGGTAGCCTTGATTTAAGGCACATTGGTGCAGTACAGATAGAAAAGATACAAGATCTGATAGGTACAAGAAGTTTGCTTCTCAACCAGATGTTTCAAGCCACTTCGCAGGAAATCAAACGCTTTGAAGCGGTAAACGAATTGCTGAATAGTTTGACCAAGAAGATGTATCATCGCATGGCAAATCTCTATCGTACATTGATTAATAGCCCCAAAGATGAATCTTTTGATGACGATTATGTCATTTGTGGTACACTGAGGTATGTGTTCTGTGGGGTGGAGTCTATATTGAAATTGCCGGAAGACAGCTATTATGGCTCCGATTTTGCTTACATGATAGAACTAATTTGTTGTTGTTTACTTGAAGAATACAATGGGGGACTTCCCGAAATCGAAGAATGTTCTTGTAATTATTCACCCAAAAACACATCGGATATGACAGATGAGCAGTTACAATGTGTGGATGTATGGGATGATGGAGTGACATGGGCAGAAGGACATTTACGCCGTCCGGAACTGAAGCATATTATCGTGTGTCATGCCATACATGACATTTGCACTCACAAACCTTACTCCATTCCGGACTTATTGCGGTTAAATGATTTTTGGGTAGAAGCCCATCTGGTATGTCAACATATTATAGACCAAAACGGGAAACGCTATAACTCGGATTAATCATTTGTTTTGCAAAGTGCCTGAAAGGTGGAGACATTGCCAAACTTTGTGCTCCACTTTTCTTCCCATAGTCCTCCTGTATAATGCACATGGCCGAAAAGATGAAATTTCGGTTGGCGCTCTAAAATTATTTGTTTCAATATCTCGCTACCCGTATCTTCATCCAATATACCTTTCGGGGGAATGTGGGTAATCAAAAAATCCGTTTTATAAGACAATCCACATTCTTCTCCCAACCATTGCATTTGCTGAATCATCCTACAGGAAATAGCGTAGAAGGTAATGCCGTCATATTCTATGCCGCAATCTTCAAGCAAAGTTATATTTGCAGGTATCAACCGGCGGGCTTCTTCCGGACAAAGGTCATATGAGAATCTTTCTCTTTGGATTTCAATTTCAGGATAATCTTCACGAGATTTTCTGCGCTTTTTGTAGAACACGTTTATTTCCAATACAAATAATGCTTCTATAATTGATAGTTTTAGTAAAAAAATATCCCGATGCAAATGAATGAACCGGGAGTTTGACAAATAAAATAGATTACAAAATCAGTAGGGAGGTGCCCAATCTTTTTCGGATAATCCAATGTACTTGGGCAAAATTGTCTTGCTTCAAAAGTAAAGTCAAGCGTCTTTTACCTATGCGTTTATCGCACGCTATCAGTATGGGTACTAAGTGCCATCGGTCTTCAAATGAATGAGTGAGTAATTCCCAATCAGGACAATCAATATATTCTCTAATTAAGCAAGAAATATCGGATGTATCTCCCATCCAAGGATAAAACTGTTCTCTCAGTTCTTCTTTGGTGAATATTTGGGGATAGTCCCATATGATTTTTTTTCCTATGGTAATCCAATAACGTGGCATGTCGTCGTTAGCATATCCAGTCTTGCTACGCATTGGGTATGTTATGCAATGTATCTGAAATCCTACATTTGGGTCAATTATGCGGTATAGAGCTGTTTGGAGTTTGCTCCAGGGACGGTATCGTATTCTCATTTTCTTGTTGTTTTGATATAAAAAACGGTTTAATCTGTTTCAATCGTACAATTATTTCTTTTTTGAAACGCGATTCGGAGTACTCATCTTCTGTCCAGATAAGCCACGAAAAGTAGTCCCACGAATTGTTAGGATTGAGCGTAAATCCTTCTATATCCAGTTGGCTTACATCGCGTCCATATATATACGTACAAACAGCATATATATTATTGCGGAAATAGAACCCAGCTCCTACGATGTACCCGTTCTTTCGGGCTTCAATGGTGTATTTGCGGCTGTAATCCCAATTGGGTTCACTGAACTCAAACTGAGGAAGCTCTGATTTTATGTCAAGCAGGCAATGTTTCATGCTTTCCCAGTCCAGTTTCTCTAAGTCTTCAGGGGGAAACCGCTTCAGGGCTTTTTCTCTACAGGAGCTCTTTATTGCAGATGGTATATAGACCAAAAAGGCAATGCCCATGATTATTATAACTAAAAGCATCGGTAAATAAGGGATTAATATAAACTTCCACGGCATGACAATCAGATTGTTATAGCGTAGAAACATTAAGGGAAATGTAAGAAAATACGGCAAGGAAGATATATAACTTTCACCATCAAATATTTCATCTACAGAAGTATCTCTTGAAGTTAATACATTACGTATAAATATAAAAAGACTGGTAATTATAAAATATGCAGGTATTGCACACCATATAGGGATAAATACCTCCCACCATTCCCTTTGTATTGCACCATCCAGTTTTTGAGTTACCAGAAAAGCGCTTAAACATCCTGCGCTGGCTACAATAAATTTATAAGATCTTTTCATGCTATTCTTTTAATATCATGTTTATATTTTCAATAATATCTTTGCTTATGCTTTCTATCGTTTCCTTCATCCTACTTAAATGTCGTTGGCTATCTCCGTCATTCAGATTTCGGAAATTGATAGTCGGATGGGTATATTCCCATAAAAGCCAAGAATCACTCGAATGATATCTGTTGTCATTATGAAAATCTTCTATAATCTTATTAATTTCATTTATAACTTTCTGTATTTCTTCGTTTTGTATTTCTTTGGCGATTGAGAGTCTGACTGTTTTCCCCTCTTTATCTCTCAGTATAACACCGCTATATGTACGCCAGTCAACTTGAACGGCATACATCAATTGGTAATCATCACCGATTGTCTTTAGCTTAAATTCAAGAGACTGGTATTTATTGTTACTTTCATAATATCTGCGTATGTAGTCTTCATGATTGTCGAGAGCATATTTGTAGTCACTAAAAGATTCTTTAATTACTTCATAACCTTTTTCTTCAATGACCGCTTCCAGTTGACTCCAAAAATCGATTTGCAGACTAATTTCTACTTCTCGTATGGCATCCTTGTATTGAGATATACAACTGATATACTTCGGGTTACTTTTAATCAAATTGATTAATTCATTCTTTTCTTTATCCATTTGGTGTGTCAATATTTTGATTAAGTTCAAATAGTGTGCTATTCCTTCCCGTATCAGAGACTTGTCTATTGCTTTGTGGCGACAATCAGTCAGCCAGTTTAATATAAAATCGGCATAGGATATGGTAAAGAAAGTTATTTCTTCGCCACCTGTGGTTTTATCAATATCGTGTACTTCACCGTCTAAAGACAAGTATAGCAACAGTGTATCATTCTTATTTTTTGAACATCGTTTCAGAAAATTATGATACCGAAGAAGTTGATTCTCTTGGTCAGTCGCATAAATCTTGTTTTCAATGACAATATGGTTTATCCCGTCCGTGAGGTAAATGTCGAGTCTTCCTCCATCTGTATCTGTTTTAGGACCGATATATTTTTCACATTCCACTTTGGCATTATCGCAAGTGAAAGAAACAATATGGTCTGTTTGCCCATTCAGACGCTCAATGAATAATTTGAGAAACACATCTTTCATTTGGTGCTGTCCATTCGGATTCAGCAAATCCGCTATCATGGCTGAATGTACTCTTGTTTCGTCACTGGTCATATTGATTACTTTGAAAAGATTATAATTGTCTCCTTTCTCTTTCCGTATATATTCATGTTTTTCAATGATTAGATGTATTTCATTGAATAGTTGTATCAATTTCTTCATTTTCTCCTGTAGTTTTATACTTATAAAATTCAGATGTTTGTCTTTTGTACATTCTTAATTGGCTGATAAGAGGATAACTTATTCTTGCTTCTCTGAAAAATCAGCAAATGCAATTACATCTCCCTCGATGTCTATAATTGATTGTGTATAATTCTCACATAAGCAATAAGAGTCTATTTTTAATATCATGCAGATGTCTTTCATGATAGAAGTAACTTCTAAGTGTTTTCTATTTTTGAAAGTTATATATATTCCATGAAACCATTTTCTTCCTGTAAGTGTGGCGTAAAATTTCCATTCAACCTTTTGAGAAAAAAGATAATCCAGTAATTTATCAAGATCCTTTTTGTCTGAAGGCATTTCTACACAATATCCATTTCCAAAATCCAAAAAGAAATAGTTGATGTTAAAGCAGTTCAAAATCATATTGTGGCTCATAGCTTTTAATGAATATGTGGTTGATAAATGTTTTGTTTACCTCTTTAATTTATTTCAGGAGTTTGTCGGATATGAATAATACATGGTTAAAATGTTTGTGTTTGTTTTATTTTTAAGTTTTAACATAATTAACATTGAAATACAAATAGGAGTCCTCAATGAAAGATTAAAAATTTACTCCTAATATAAACCTCTTGATTTCTTCCTCGCTCGGCAATTCTATCATATATTTCTGTACGAAGATATTCGGGTCTAATCCGGCAGTGGCATATTTTACTAATGTATCTCCCTTTTCCGTACAAAGCAGAATACCGATAGGTGGATTGTCGTCCGGCTGCATTATCTCTGCCTTGAAATAATTAAGGTACATATTCAGCTGTGAAGCGTATTCATGGCAGAACTTGTCTATCTTTAATTCCACAATGACATGGCATTTCAAGATGCGATGATAGAATACAAGGTCGGCAAAGAAGTAATCTTCATCAATCAAGATACGTTTTTGTCGGGCTTCAAAGCAGAATCCATGCCCCATTTCTTATGCCAACAAATTTATTATGCAAAGTGACTTAAACTAAATCACAGCTACAAAAGTAATTATAAAAAGATTTATCTCCATCACTTTGCATAATATTTTCATCAGAAAGACTTTAAAAAATCCATTAACTTTTCATTTCCTTGCCACATAGGTTTAGTATCCACCTCCTGAACAACTTTAATATAAGCTTTTTCTATAGCCTCCCGTTTCACTTTTGAGTCCGCTCTTGCATAAATTTCTGTAGTTTGCACATTCACGTGCCCCAAAATATCTCTAATATAAACTAAGTTAACCCCAGCTTGTAACAGATGCATTGCCTTACTATGCCTAAGACTATGACAGCTTATTTTCCCCTTCATTAACGTGGGATGAAGTAGCTTTGCCTTTTTGATGTATCTATCCAGTATATTCGCCACCCCTGCTCTTGTCAGCTTTTCGCCCCAACAGTTTGTAAATAGCGGATGTTGTAGACATTCTGATCTCAACAATCCATTCTCTTTCATATATATTTTCAGTATATCCAACTGTTCTTCAAGCATTGGTACAACTCTATTTTTATTCCCTTTTCCCGTGATTATTACAGTATATGGTTCATCTAATCGAACACATTGCGGAGTTAGGCTTATTACTTCTGACACTCTACACGCTGTATCATACATAAGTGACAATAACGCCAGATCCCTACGACCTTTAGGTTTGGTCGTATCTGGTTGTTGCAGAAGAATCTTCATCTCTTCTACCGTTAGATAGTTCATAATAGGCTTGACACTCTTTTTATTATTTATAGCCATTATTTCTTGATATTCGTATAGATGGTCTGAACTCTGATATTGGAGGTACTTAAAAAATGATTGTATGGCAGCAAGGCGAAGATTACGTGTTGATGTACAGCAACTTCTTTTTGTTTCCAACCAATCAAGGAAGGACAAGATATTCTCTTTTGTTATACTTTCCATTGTCAGTTTTTCAGCTTTTACACCTTTACTTTCCATGTATACCAGATATAAGGTAAATGTGTCCCTGTATGAATGGATCGTATTAGTACTTGCTCCTCTTTCATGGGGCAAATACCGGAGAAGGAAGTCTGTTAGATATTTTGAAAAATTTGTAGGTTTCATAAATGTCACATTTTAGGGAAAATATCAAAACCAATGATATCTATTTTTCTAATTAATTCGGGATACATCTCTGACGTAAGCCGAACATAGTTATTCGTCGCCCGCAAAGATTGATGTCCAAGGTAAGTTGATAGGATCGGCAAAGAACAATATAAATCCATACCTTCTTCAGCCATTTTAGCAAGAGAGTGAACGGCAAATGTATGTCTCAAGTCATGCAGACGTATGCGGTCTTTGGGAATGTTTGCTTGAATGAGTATTTTGCAAAATCGACGATATATGCTATCCCTGTCACAAGCCCTTCCTTTAAGTGTGATAAAAAAGGGAGTAGTATCTGATATCTTTACGGGTAATCTGTTTCTATGTACAACATAATCTTTAAGAACCTCTGCTAAAGAAGTGGAAAATGGGACAATCCTGTCTTTGCCGTTTTTTGTATCTCGTAAAATGAAGTATTCTTCCTCAAGATTAATATCTTCATTGAGCAGAGACAAGGCTTCACCTATGCGTATTCCTGTTCCGTATAACATGCGAAGCAGTGAAGGCATTATAAAAAAAGAGGATCTCATATCATTATTTCCACTTTGCATATTATCACATGTCGTAAAAATTCGTTCTATCTCTTTTGATGAAAAGATATGAGGGATAAAGGTATTTCTCAATGACGGGGTTCTTGGTATATATGAGCGGATTCCTTTTTTGTTAAGAAACGAAGAGAAAGCACCTAAAATATAGCACCTACGATAATGGTAACTATTGGATTCATTGTCACGTTCCTTGCACCATGCATCTGACAACTCCTTGGTAATACCTATTGCAGTCTCATTTCTTTCAATAGTAAATCTATCAAATAAAGTCAGGACAAACTCTCCCCCAATATACTTAAATCCCATACTGCGCTTCAAGCTCACAAACTCTCTTATCAATGAGGCGTAAATGCCTTTAAAATTTCTATTCATAAAAATAGCCTCCTTTCTGGGTATAAAAGTTTTCACATACAGGTGATACATCAAGGGAGCATTTTTTCAGTGATTGGATATCTATTCTTAGATAATAACTTGTTGATTCCGTGTTCTCATGCCCTAAAACTTCGCTTATAACAGGGAGCTTTACCTGCTCTTCTAAAAGAAGTGTCGCTAAGGAATGTCGAAGGGCATGTGCGCCATGATGCTTGTTCTTTATATTTACGTTGGCTTTAAGAAAATATTTCTTGGCTATCTGGGATATGACCGGTTGGTTTATGTGAGTATAGGGAGAACGTGCCAAGAGAAATATATATGATGACTGGGACTTTGGACGTCCATACCGTAGATATTCAATAATAGCATTGCCTATTTCCGGTAGAAGTGGCAGTTCTAATTCCTTATTTGTTTTATGCTGGATTAAACGTATGGCATTATCCTCCCACAATATATTTTCAAACTTTAAATTTGCTATATCAGAAGCCCTCAAACCAAGCATTGTGGCTAATAGAATAATTGAGTAATTACGTTTTCCTGTAGTCGTACTTCTATCCACAGAAGACACTATCTTTTTTATTTCTTCAGAAGTGTAAGCTGACGGTAGCTTAGGCTGTTTCTTATAATTATCTTTTGGAATAAATGCCGCTAAATCCATATCTATAATTTTGTGTTCATATAGATATCGGAAAAAGTTACGTAGAATATGGATGGATATACTTGCTACAGATTTATATTTAGTACCAATGGTATTAAGATATTTAATGATGTGGGTAATCTCAACTTGTTCTATGGAGGCTACTTTTGCAGATGTTAGAAAATCAAGGAAACGATGGAATATTTGTTTGTGATTGTAGATAGTGTGTCCGGACAAGCGTTCTTGACTTCGAGATAATATATATTGCATCATCAAACTGCCAATCTCTCCTTTCAATTCTACCGGAACTTTTCTTGGAATAACTTGGCCTGTAATGAGGTAATTTTTCAGGAGTAAGATAGCGGATAAAAATTTCTTGTCACCAGATTTTAATGAAGTTAAATCTTTAGAACCATAAAGAGAAGATAAAAAATCATCGCAGACTTTAGGGGTGAGGGAATGCAAATCATTGTTCTCCATGAACTGCCTTAATTGATTCCATTTCCATGCATAGCCTTCCAATGTACTATCTGTACGAGAAAAATCCTCTTTTAAGATTTTCAGCATAGAGGATGTGACTGCTTCAAAAGTTGTTGAGTGATCATTCATACGTCATTAATTTAAGTTGTGGCAATATCACCGCACTTAAATTAATGAAATTCTTATGTAAAGAAATAAATGATTATATTTTTATAATTACTTTTGTAGCTGCGATTTAGTTTAAGTCACTTTGCATAATAAATTTGTTGGCATAAGAATTGTTATGTAAAGGTTTGCATAAAAGTTCCAGCAGGAAGTGTTGTAAGTTATCAAGAATAGATTGCTCCAGATCGTTTTCTGTTACTAAGGCACGTTCATTCAATTCTAAGAACTCTAAGGTAACAGGGGTGTTGATAACATCTTTAGGCTGTAATAAGGTCGCTTGTTGCTGTACTAAAGCGGAGAGGGCTTCTTTATTTTTGGATAGTCCGCTACGCTCATAGTATAAAGACGCTATTTGTTGTTCCAATTCTTTGACAGACCAGCAGCTACGAATTGTTTCCATTTCATAGAAAGCACGTTTTACCGGGTTGTCTATTTTTGCGATATGTTTTAAGTGGGTATAAGGTATTTTATTGAATATCTTTGTTGCTGGATTTATCCATTTATTATACTCTTTATCAGATTGTTGTAATTCGGCACTTGCCGAGTGCCGAATTTCATTTCCTGCCATGATGTAGTGTAATACTTGTTCTTTCAGATGTGGATAAACAAGGTATAACCGTCTAAATTCACGGAATCTACGTTCATTCAGACCTTTTGTTTTCAGCCGTTGTTCCTGCTTTTTCAACAGTTGTTCACCGTATGTGGCACGGTCTTCTCCGTTCTGTTCGAATTCCACGATATAGCAACCCATAAACCAGTTACGGGAAGTAAGGGCAAGGTTTACAGCGTGTGCGGCTTGTGCCTGCAACGTGTTCTGTATCGTGCTGATATGTTTTACTAATGCTTCAAAGTTCATAGTCGCAAAGATAATCTTTTGTGGTTAAAACTTTAGTTCAGGCAAGCTGTTTATTGCTTCCTCTTTCAATTTATCCACCACACGGGTGTATTTCTCTGTATGCTTCAATCCGCTGTGTCCTAAAAGATTGGCTAAGATCTTGATATTTGCCCCATTGTTCAGAATGTTCACGGCAAAAGAATGCCGGAAGCAATGCCAGCTTATATGCTTGTCTATTCCGGCTCTTTTTACCCAACGCTTAACCGATTTGCAGCAGCTTTCGTATGTAGGCAAATCGAATATCAAACAGTTCTTATCTGCCGGAGCTTCACCAATGATAGACAATAGAACGTCATTCAAAGAAATAACCACACCTACTGGCAGAATGTCCCTTGGCCTTGCTTTGCTCGAACTTCAATAATCAGTTAGCATAATCCACATTTTTAAAAGTAAGGTCTTTTACATCGCAGAAGCGCAGACCGCAATACAGGCAAAAGATAAACGCTCGTCTGGCTGTAGGGTTTTCGTTGTTATAATGAAAAGCCACCAACTTTTGTATTTCTTCGGGCGAAAGCACATCTTTCCGAAGCATCTGACTATCCACTTTGCAGGTAACATCTTTGCAAGGGTCTTCCAGCATTACATCATGCTCTATTGCATAGCGAATAACTTTCTTGAAACGCTGGTAAATGCTTTTAGCACCTTCACCAATGCTTCGGGATTGCAGATAAGCTACAAACTGTTCCATCATTTCTTTGGTGATGAGTTCCGGTTTAATGCTACACTCATTCATGGGGTATTTCTCTTTCAAGAAGTCTTTGAAACGGCTAAGTGCAATTTGCACCATGCGAATGTCTTTCTTTGTATAACTGTTTATGTATGCTTGATAATAATCCAAGAAATTAACCGTCCTGTCTTTCTTTAAGCGGTAGCCAAGCATACTCTCCTTAAACTCCTGCTCACGCTCTGCGCGTATTTTTGAAGCGAGTTCCAAAGTTTCCTTGTTCTGTTGTCATTCAGCTGGAGTATGTGGCTTGTCTATCAGATACAGGCTAAGGTTTTCTTTTCGCCTGTGATGCTTGACTGCGAACTTTGGCTTTCCTTGCATCTTGCCACTTTCGTAATATACCTGATTGCCGTTTTCATCTAATACGGGCTTTTCCTCTCTACCTAAATAATACTCCAACTAAAGGCTGATTCTGCCATCCGAAAGTTTATTTTGCTCCAATTTCGGATTTTCTTTCGTTTTCCTATGATTTCTATGGTTTGTACCTGGTCTGGGCATGAAAGGATGTAGACAAATCTATTATAAATCAAAATTTTACAAGGGTTTTGTCTTTTTCTACTGAAACATAGCTGAAACATTTTTGTTTTGGGTTTCAATCCCAGTAGATGGGACCAACGTAAAAAGAGGCGGATGAAAAAAATGAGGGAAAGGAACCGGGAGAGGGGTATCCGCAATATTGGAAGGCATTCTTGATAATCTTCTCATTACAACAAAAGTGAAGAATGTAAATGATGAGATGCGCTATACTTTTGGGAATAAAAAGGCAGAGGAACTCTTTGAATATTCGGCCAAAGAGGCTATAGACTAGACGGATTTTGAAACAATGCCAGAGGCTGTAGCTTTAATTAGGAAAGAGGATGAAGAGCAGCTGGTCAAGGCGGGGATTCCGCAAGAGGGTATACGACGTTTTTTTACCAAGAAGAGCAAGGAGTGGTTTTCCTTCCAGAACAATAATTTTGATGGTCGCAAGTGGATTGTTTATACTGCTTAGGACATTACTGATTTGAAAATCATGGAGTGCAAGCTGTGTCTGGCCGAAGAGGAGGCTGAGGAATCCAACCAGATAAAATCGACTTTCCTAGCCAATATAAGTCATGAGATGCGTACTCCGTTTAATGCAATAGTCGGTTTTTTGAGTATTCTGGCCACGGGAGTGTCCGAGGAAGAACGGGTGGAGTATCTCAATATTATAGAACGGAATAATGAACTGCTGTTGCAGCTCATCAATGACATTCTGGATTTGTCGAAGATAGAAGCCAGCACATTGGAATATGTCTATGCCAATGTGGATATCAATAAAATGGTGTTCGAGATAGAGCAGGCCACAAGTATTAGGCTGACCAATAAAGACGTGCGTATGGCCACGGTTACGCTATTGCCCGGTTTGCTGCTGTATACCAACCTGCGCAGAATTATGTAGGTATTTAATGACTTCATCAGCAATGCGTTGAAGTTTACTGCTGCCGGTAGCATTACTGTTGCTTACGGGATGCCCGAAAATGGGTATATCCTTTTTTATGTTACTGATACCGGGACGGGGATATCATCTTATAATGCGCAGGGGATTTTTAATCGCTTTGTAAACTGGCTTCCTTTAAGCAGGGTATCGGACTGGGAGTGGCCATTTCGCAAAACATTGCGAGGGAACTGAAAGAGGAGATAGGGGGACGCAGTTAGGCACGGGCTCCACTTTCTGGTTCACGTTGCCTTTTTATAAGATGGGCGCACACCGTTCTATCTTTCCTTGATGCGGTAAGCTCAATCCAATGAAGGGACATCGATTGTCTGGCTTTCCTCGTTCCAGTTGTCAATGGTGAATTCTCCGGATGATTCTTCGGAAAAGATGTCTCCCAGAGTAAGGGTCAGAGTCAGTTTGGAGTTTGCTTTCAAAGGTTCGTTCAATGTTTGTTTGAAACTTTTTACGTTTCCGTTTTTCAGTATGATGTTCATCTGGAATTCTGATTTCCCGAAAGAAGGGAAAAGCATGACGGTGGCATTGCTCATTTGCGTACCGTCGATGGAACGGACTAGAGGGAAGGCTACTGTGCGCGGGCTTCCCTGAGGAACGGCAGTGTAGAAATTTAGTTCTCCGGCAATATTAGTGATACGCACCACCATGCTGTCGATGCTCGAACTGAGGATGCCGTTATTCTTGTCCTTGATGATTACCTTCAGTCCGGTCACTACCCGTTTAAGGGATGCTTTCAGGTTTTCACTTCCGACGTTGGCAGGTTGGACGGTATGTACCAAGTCGAATACCGGATAATAGGTTGTGTCCGCTTCCATTTTGAATAAGGAAAAGTGTTGCTGGGACATGTCTTCGCCTAAGATGTAGGCCGGGTCCCTCATAAGAGGATGTGCATAAATCGGCTCCTCGTATTTAGGGGTTCCCCAGTAAATCATGTTATAGGGACCTGCGGGTAAGGATAATTCCCGATTGACGCCATCGTTATAGAAAGTTCCGTCTTTAACTTGGTAGTAACCGTAAAAAGGTGTCAGCTTTCGGTTTACATAGTTCCCATAATAAATAGAGGTGCCCGCCTTACAGGGCATGATGGTCAGTATGCCGGTCAGCGGGCTTTGTCCGCTTTCTGTGGACACGTCCATCAAGAGTCGTGGTGATACCAACTCACTGCTTTTTTCTATCTGGGGCGGATTGTCATTGGTGCAGCTTGCCACGATTGCGGCAAGTACTGCAAATACTACTAATTTTTTCATTATCTGTTAAGTTTTAGGTTGTACTTTCCTGAGAACGTTTTTAGAAAGAAATGGTTCTTTGTATTCCGGAGAAAGTATATTGGGGATGGAAAAGTGAGATGAAATCAATTCCAGCATTGAGGGGGATGGGAAGAATCTCCCCCCCCCTCTTTAAAAGGTTTAGAGAAGGGATGGAAAACAAATTATACCTTTTTTAGTAACATTTTAGAAGCCTTGATTAACGAAATCATATACTTTTCGTAACAATTTCTCGACACTCTTTCCTTGTTCCTCCATACTTTTGTGTCCAGGTTCTTTGCATTGACAAAGAGCGTTATAAAATCTTTGATATTAACTATTAAACAATGTACAATGAGAAAAACATTCTTGGAAAAGTGCATAAATTTGCATTTGTGCCGCATTGCATGGGTACTGTTGCTATTGGTACCTGCAATCAGTAGCCTTCAGGCTAATCCTTCTCAAAACAAGGCCGTTACAGGAGTTGTGACATCGGCTACGGACAATGAACCGTTGATCGGTGTCAGTGTGCAGGTGAAAGAAACTGCTACAGGTGGTATTACCGATATTGACGGTAAATTCTCTGTGAATGCAGAACAAGGGCAGACGCTGATTTTTTCGTATATCGGTTATCAAACCCAGGAAATTCAGGTTGGTGCTTCATCCGTTATCAACGTGGTTCTGAAAGAAGATACGGAAATGCTAGATGAAGTAGTAGTAGTAGGTTACGGTGTCCAAAAGAAGAAACTGGTAACTGGTGCTACGGTTCAGGTAAAAGGTGATAACATCGCCAAACTAAATACAAACAACCCGTTGCAGGCTATGCAGGGACAAACTCCGGGTGTGAATATCACTTCAACTTCAGGACAACCAGGTGCTGATATGAAGGTGACCATTCGTGGTTTGGGAACTGTAGGTAATTCTTCTCCTCTTTATTTGATTGATGGTGTAGGTGGCGATATCTCCACGCTAAATCCTGCCGATATCGAGAGTATTGACATCCTGAAAGATGCTGCCTCTGCAGCTATTTATGGTGCGCAGGCGGCCAATGGTGTAGTGTTGATTACTACAAAATCGGGTAAGGAAGGTAAGGCTGTAGTTTCATTGGATGCTTATTATGGTATTCAGAATGTGGCACGTAAAGCAAATATGCTGAATGCGGAACAGTATATGGCCATCATGGATGAACAAGCATTGAATAGTGGCAATGCCGCTTATGATTGGAACAGCTTCAAGTCAATTCGCGATGCTAATGGTAACATATATGACACGGATTGGATTGATGCTATGCTCAAGGATGATGCCAAGACGCAAAGTTATACATTAGGTGTGACAGGGGGAACTGCCACTTCTACGTATGCACTTTCTTTAGGTTATATGCAGCAAGAAGGTATTGTTGGTGGTGCTGACGTATCCAATTACGAACGTTATAACTTCCGTATCAACTCCGACCACCAGGTCATCAAAAACCTTTTGAAGGTGGGTGAACAAGTGAGTTTCGTATATAAGAAAAATAATGGTACAAATGTAGGTGACTTGTATAACAATACGTTGCGCAGCGCATTTGCCACTTCCCCGCTGAGTCCTATATATAGTGATAATAATCTGTATGATAGTCCTTACAATGACACTAGTAGTAGCGATTGGCACAATTCTGATGGTAACCCTTATGGTTCCATGATGACCAACACTAATAATGAGAACAAGGCTGCCACTTTCGCCGGTAATGTATATGCGGAGTTGACTCCGATTAAGAATTTGAAGATACGTACTGTATTCGGTGCTACTTATGGTTCCAGTGAGTATCGCAGTTATACTCCCCTTTATCAGTTTGACATCTATACTAAGAATACGGAGAATACAAAAGTAAACCAGAACATGACTCATGGTTTGACGATGGTTTGGACAAATACTGCACAGTATGATTGGACCTTGGGTGAACATTCCTTCAATGCCTTGATTGGTATGGAATCCAGCCGCTATGAAGGCACTTATGTAGGGGCGAGAAATGGTATCCTGAAAGAAGGATTTGATGATTGGGACCACGCTTTTGTCAGCAACGGGTCAGCCACTACTCCCGAGCAGGGATTGGGTGCAGATGGTAAACCGAATGATGAAACACGTACCGTTTCCTACTTTGCCCGTTTGGGATGGAATTGGAAAGAGACTTATATGATTAATGCTACTGTGCGTGCCGATGGTTCTTCCAAATTTGCCAGTGGTCACCGCTTTGGCTACTTCCCTTCTGTATCGGCAGGTTGGACACTGACGAACGAGGCATTTATGGAAAGTACCCGCGAGTGGCTCGACTTCCTGAAACTCCGTGTCAGCTGGGGACAAGTAGGTAATCAGAATATTGATAACTACCAATATACAGCTCCTATCAAGAGCTCTACTACCAATTACTTGTTTGGTACGGGCCTTGGCTCTGCCAATCATGTCTGGGGTGCTTATCCTAGCCGTCTAGCCAACGAGAATGTGAAATGGGAAACTTCCGAGCAATATAATATCGGTATCGATGCCCGTTTCCTCAATGGATGCTTGGGTATGAATGCAGATTTTTATATAAAGACAACCAAAGATTGGCTGGTACAGGCTCCTATCCTTGCCACTGCCGGTACAGGTGCTCCTTACATCAACGGTGGTGATGTAAAGAATACCGGTATTGAACTGGCGCTGACTTGGAATGATGAAATAGGTAAGGATTTCCACTACAACATTGGTGTCAATGGTACTTACAATAAAAATAAGGTAGGAAATATTCCTACTGAAGATGGCATTATTCATGGTAATACAAACCAGCTGTATGACAACTCTCCTGAGTTCTATCGCGCTTCCAACGGCCATGCCATCGGTTACTTTTGGGGGTATAAAACTGCCGGTATCTTCCAGAACCAGCAAGAGATTGACGACTGGATTGCTGCCAAGAACGGTGTGTTGCAAAGTGATGTGAAGCCGGGTGATGTGAAGTTTGTAGATGTAGACCATAACGGAATTATCGATGACAACGACAAGGTGGACTTAGGTAATGGTATGCCGGACTTTACTTATGGTTTCAATTTGGGCTTCGACTATAAAGGTTTTGACTTCTCGCTGAATGCTAATGGTTCTGTAGGTAATAAGATTGTGCAGAGCTATCGTAACCACACTAATAAGAAATCAAATTATACAACTGCTATCCTCAACCGTTGGACCGGAGAAGGTACAAGTAACCGTATACCGCGTGTGACTGATACTAACGTCAACTGGCAATTCTCTGACCTTTATATTCAGGATGGTGACTTCCTGCGTATTAGTGCCATTACGCTGGGTTATGATTTCTCCCGTCTTTGGAAGGGCAAAGCTATTTCGCAGTGTCGTGCCTATATACAAGTACAGAATGCACTTACTTTCACCAAATATGATGGTATGGATCCTGAAATAGGTTTTGGTCCGGAAGACAGCAATAAAAAGAGTTGGGTATCGGGTATTGACTACGGTTACTATCCTCGTCCGCGTACTGTGCTTTTCGGCGTTAATCTTAAGTTTTAATAGAAAAGAGTTCTTATGACTCATAAACCCAAAAACAAGAAAGAAATGATGAAATTCAAATTAAATATACTGGCTTTGGCATTGTTCGGCTTTGGGCTGGCATCCTGCACAAACAGCTTCTTGGATGTGGAATCGAAGACGGAATCTTCCACCGGAAACTATTACAAGACAGAAAGTGACGCTTATCGCGCTTTGGTAGGCTGTTATGACGGATGGCAATGTACTACATCTAATAAGGGAGTAGGTTTTTATCTGACTTCAGAGATGATGTCGGATGAGTGTTTTGGTGCTACCGGTGTTGCTGATGGACGTAATTATCAAGTAATCGATCGTTTTGATCAGGCACAGTCTACATCTGATTTGAACATATACGAAACAGATTGGAAAAATTATTATGCCGCTGTTTATCGTTGTAACGAGTTGATTTCCCGTGCAGATGACATTAACTGGACGAGTGAAGCAACAAGAGGCACTTATATAGGAGAGGCACGTGCTATCCGTGCACTTTGTTATTTTGATATGGTTCGTCTATGGGAAAATATCCCTTTGTTGGATATTCCTACTACTGATAATATTTCGCAAGCAAATCCGGATGACGTTTACCAGCTCATTATCAGTGATTTGAAATATGCTGCCGAGAATATTCCGGCCAATGCCTATCCGAAAGCACAAGCTGCATCTAACGACGGACATATTACGAAGTATGCTGCTGAGGCTCTTCTGGCACGTGTTTATCTGTTCTATTCCGGTTATTATGGTAAAGAACCTGCTGGGCTTACTAGAGCTGAAGCTTTAGCAGGAGTGGAAGATGTGATTGCTTCCGGGGAATTTGGTTTGATAGATGAGTTCAAGAATCTTTGGCCTGCTGCTTCCGTGACTTGGACAACTAATAATGATGGTAGCCATACCAAGACAAATACGTATGCAGGGCGTGGCAATGTAGAGACAGTACTGGCTCAAAAATTCAACTATACATCAGACTATAATGGTAATGCTGATGGTAATGCTTGGCAGGTGATGATTGCACTCCGTAATTTGATTGCGGTGCCTTATGGACAAGGCTGGGGAGGCTGTACAGTCAATCCGAAATTGGTGAATAGTTTTCAATCTGGTGACACTCGCAGTACGGCGTCCATTATTGACTGCGAGGCTGAGGGCCTTGTAGATCACGATAATTTCTCGTTGCTCTATAATGACCAACGTGAGTATACGGGTTATGCTATCAAAAAGTATTCGCCACTTGCTATTTGGCAACAAGCTGAAGATGGTACTTGGAGTGAAATAAATGAAGTAATGGGAAAGGACATAGGTGCAGGCGAGTATCAACTTAGTCCATATCAGGATTTCATTGTAGTTCGTTATTCGGATGTATTACTGATGGCTGCAGAGCTCGGTAGTCCTAATGCCCAGAGTTATTTGGATGCAGTGCGTGATCGCGCTTTTGGTGGTGATACCAGCAAGCGCGTGACAGCAACAAAGGAGAACATCCTGAAAGAACGCATGTACGAGTTTGCTTTTGAAGGATTGCGTTACTGGGATCTGCTTCGTCAGGGTGTGGAAGTTGCTGCTTCCGAAATTGCCGAAACTCGTACTGTGCTCAGTGGTGGCGTGGAAGACGTAGTGACTATACAGAGTAGTAAGGTTGTATCAACAAGAGGTTTGTGCCAAATACCTTATAACCAGATAAACCTTTCAAACGGTGTGCTGAAACAGAATGCCGGTTGGTAAATGGATGTATAACAAATAAAAAAATCTAAGGTATGAAATTAAACTATTATATCTATTCGCTTATAGCAAGTGTGATGCTAATATTCAGCGCTTGTTCCCCCGATGAATATGATCTGGGTGACAAAGGAGTGACATCTGATGATCTTGTGGAGGGTATTGCCTATACGATTACTCATGACTCGAAGAATCCGAACATTGTTTATTTGGAAAGTAAGTTAGGTGCCAATTACACTGCTTTGTGGGAGCATCCCCAAGGACGCAGCCAAGAACAGAAAGTGACACTAAAGATGCCTTTTGAAGGTACTTATACTGTGAAATTTGGTGTAGAGACACGGGGTGGTGTTATTTACGGTGAACCTACAACTTTTGATATCAGTACTTTTTGTGCGGACTTTGTAAACGATGAATTGTGGTCATTCCTTACCGGAGGTGTAGACAGTGAGAAAGTTTGGATATTTGACGATGGTTCCTATGGCTATGCGGCAGGTGAGATGACTTATGCTGACCCTTCAAAAACTACTGAATGGAATAATTGGGAAGCTAACTGGGATCCGGGCAAGGGACATACTGGTGATGATGCTATTTGGGCAAGTACAATGACCTTTGACTTGAAAGGTGGAGCTAATGTAAATGTACATTCCGAGTCGGTTTCAGGTACTACGGACAGTAAAGGAACCTTTATGCTGAACACAGAGAACCATACCATCACTTTCACAGATTGTGATTTACTACACACTCCTGGCTGGACTGATAGAAGTACAAACTGGAGAAAAGACCTGAAGATACTGGAACTGGATGAAAACCATCTGCGTGTGGCTGTCATGCGTGATAATAGTGAGGGTGCTTGGTGGTTGATATGGAACTTTGTCTCTAAAGAGTTTGCTGACAACTATGTACCCGAGGATCAGCCTGATCCGGAGCCCACATTGCCCGACGGATGGAAAGATGCTGTATCTCAAACAGTAAGTACCACTATTCAGTGGAATATGTCTGCTGATGTTCCTTTTGACTGGGCAAATCTGGATGGTAGTTTGATGAATAACTTTACAGCAGGCAATTATCCTGACTGGGCAACTCCAGTAGCAGACCTTGATAAACTCTCTCTGACTATGGATTCAAAGGCTATGACCTATGAATTCTCCATGCCCGACGGAACAACCGTAAGTGGTACATATACACTGGATGAAAAAGGTATTTATTCTTTTGAAAGCGGTGTGCCTTCTTATCATATCGGTGGTGGAGACATCATGTTCTTTGCCAATTCTGATAACCAGCTCCGTATTCTTCGCCTGGAGACTATGGCAGGAAATGTGACAAGTATGTGGTTGGGAGTACGTAATGGTGATAAGGAGGAATATGTTGCCTATCATTTTATTCCCAATGCAACAGGAGGCTCTTCTACTCCCGAACCCAAGGTGGTGGTAGTAGATAACAGTAAGCTGGTGTTCGGACATCTCGAAGGAGAGAAGAATAACTTCCGTATTGAAATCTACAATGATTTTGGTAGTACTAAAAATGATAGTCCGGTAGACCTTTCTGCTCTGACGTTTGATTATTCTATGAAGCTGACTTTCAGTATCAGCGGATTGAGTGGAGATGCACTGACAAAAGAGTATAATGCAGGGTTGATGTACACTGCTCCTGGATGGTGGCCTTCTTACAGTGGTGAGTCCGATGTTAAAATTAAAGGAGATGGTACTTATACTATTACTTATAAGCCGGAAGCAGCCATTAATGGTGCAATCGTATTTGTGATTGATATCTTTGATATCTTCAGTGATATTGCCGAACCGGATGCTGTAAAGATAACAATAGATAACTTGGAGATTTTGTAATCTCCTATGGTGGACGATGCTTTCGTGGCGTCTGTTGTAATAGGTATAAAAGGAAAGGCTACCCGTGAAGGGTAGCCTTTCCTTTTAAATGGAGGATTATTGATCAGTTCAATTTCTGAAAAACGGGTATATGCTTATTTCTCGTAGTCGAAATATTCAAAATCTGCGTACGCCTCTGATCCAGTCGAGCCGGAAGCTGCATATAGGCCCAGCGTGATTCCCGTAAAGTCACCTGGGGTTTCGGTACTGATATAGCAGGCATTCATGCGTCCCATCTCCTTGAAATTCTTTCCGTCCGTAGCATATTCAAAGGAATATATGTCTTTGTCGCCTTTTACACGGAGTTGCACTTTACCTTGAGGCAAAATCACCTCCTTTTCTATATGGGTCATTGCTCCGAGACGGTAGCGTAATACTACAGCTTGTTTCCCGTCTTCCTGCTGTTTGACGAAAAGGTCATAGTGTGCAGGTTTAAACATATAGACCGTCAATCCGGTTTCATCTCCTGCAGAGGCTTTCTGTAGCCGCATGGAAGTAGTAGCGGTAAAATCGATATGTTCTTGTCGGCGGCCGACGAAGATGGGGCTTTCCTTGCTGTTATCCAAATTGACGGGAGTCGCTTTCAGCCGTAACTTGCCGGATGAGAAAGTGTAGTGTTCCGGATGTGCACCCATTCGGCTCCTAATTTACCATCTTTGAATTCTGTGCGGGTAGGTTTTTCTGCAAACGTTTGTTGCGGCAGGGTGGGAACATCCATTTGCAGGGCAATGGTCCCGTCTCCATTCACTTCAGGCCAGGCGTTGGTGGCCCAGCGCACGGGAGCGAGGAAGGTTTCGCGTCCTAATAGATGGTGGGAACCCGTTTGTGGGCGGAATGCCAAGTAGACCATCCACCAGCTTCCGTCGGGAGCCTGAACAAGGTCAGCATGCCCGGTGCCTTGAATGGGGCTGTTCTGGGCGTTTTTGTTAATGTGTGTCAGAATCGGGTTGGTGGGGGTGCTTTCGTATGGGCCGTCTATCGTGCGGCTGCGGGCAATCGTCACCTTATGGCCATATTCCGTACCGCCTTCAGAAATCAGCAGATAGTACCAGCCGTCTTTCTTATAGATATGCGGACCCTCCGGACGGCGTCCTCCCGTACCGTTCCAGATGTGCTTGGATTTACTGAGCTGTTCGCCGGTCATCGGGTTGATTTCGCATAGAAAGATACCTATGTCGGGGTTGTTGACCAGATAACATTTACCGTCTTCGAAATAGAGGGAGGGGTCAATGCCACCTTGTTTCAGCCAGATAGGATCAGACCATTCACCAAGCGGGGCGGTGGTATGGACGATGAAGTTGCCTTTGTCCGATACATTGGTGGTAATCATGTAGAATGTTCCGTTGTTGTAGCGGATGGTTGGCGCATAGATACCTCCCTACTGTTGACCAAGTAGAAGTCATCGCCTACGCGGCAAACGCTTGAGTCGGGATGGTAGCCCGGAATAACCGGATTTTGATATCCCTGCTTGTCTTGTGAATTCCAGGATGGACAAACAGGCTAAGCCTGATGTCAGCTATTGATTACTTTCTGACCCTATTCGGTAACAAATCATACTGTTTGGCATAACATGCTGTTTGGCTATTTCTCACTTTTTCCGCTACTTTTGCTATTACTTTTAACCATTATTTAATACCTAAAAACAACATGAAGAATATTATTAAAAGATTCCAGATTAGCTTGGTGCTATTGGCACTTTTCCTCTCTTCTTTTGTGAGTGCGTGCTCCAGTGATGACGAAACAGTGACTCCGGAAATTACTATTCCTGAAAAAATTCTGATGAATGGAATGACTTTCTCCAAGGTCGGAGGAACAAGTACATTGAACATCAAATCGAATGTTGCGCTGGAAGTAACCAGCAGTGCGCCGGATTGGTGTAAAGTCACTGCCGAGAACTCCACATCGAGCACTATCCTTAAATATGCGGTTACAACTGAAGCCAATACGGAACCAAGTGACCGGGAAGCAAATGTGATGGTGAAGTCCGGAGGTAGTGAGGTTGGCCATTTTATTGTGAAACAGACGGCTGCGGATGGACTGGTAGTTGAGTCGACTACTTTCCCGGAAAAGGTACCGGCTGAAGGAGGCAATTATATTGTGACACTGATAACAAACGGTGATGTACAAGTGGCGGTCGATAGTGATTGGATAAAAGAGGTCAGTACACGTGCTGCAATGTCAGAAGCTGTTAAGAGTTTTATCGTTTCAGTTAATTATGGAACTGCTCGTTCGGGACTTATCACTTTGACTTTAGGAACTTTGACAGAGACGGTTGTTGTCAGTCAAATGGCCGGTCAACTGCCTGATGAGGGTATGGAAAGTGATGCAATGACATTGGCGGCAAAGATGTATGCAGGCTGGAATCTCGGAAATACGCTGGAAGCTATTGGAGGTGAAACTGCATGGGGAAACCCGAAGGTTACGGCGGAACTTATCAAGAGTGTGAAAGAGCTTGGTTTCAATGCGGTACGCATACCTTGTTCCTGGGATCAGTATATAGAAGACGGAGGGACATACAAGGTAAAAGATGAATGGCTGAACCGTGTTTATGAAGTGGTAGGCTATTGTGTATCCAATGATATGTATGCCATTGTAAATATCCACTGGGATGGCGGTTGGCTTGAAAACAATTGTACTGCCGACAAGCAGGAAGCTAATAACAAGAAGCAAAAAGCTTTATGGACTCAGATAGCGAATAAATTAAATGTCTATGATGAGCATTTGCTTTTTGCCGGATGTAACGAACCCAATGTGGAAAATACTGCCCAAATGGCTGTATTGAAATCTTATGAGCAGACTTTTATTGATGCTGTGCGTGCTACGGGAGGTAACAATGCTGTGCGCAATCTTATTGTACAAGGACCGTCTACAGATATCGGCAAGACCGACAATCTCTTTGGCGACATGCCTACTGATGTGGTGAAGGACCGTCTAATGGTCGAGGTACATTACTATACCCCTTGGACATTCTGTGGTTTGGAGAAGGATGAAGATTGGGGGAGGATGGCCTACTTTTGGGGAGACTATAAAGTCGAAGGTTCCAACCGTAATGCTACTTCTGGTGATATGACTGAGATGAGTGAATTATTTGCTAAAATGAAATCTCAGTTTGTGGACAAAGGAATTCCCGTTATCCTTGGCGAGTATGGTGCAATGGTGCGTACCGGACTTGGAGAAAATCAAGAGGCTCATAATAAATCTCGCGAACAATTTAATGAGGTAGTAACTCGTGAAGCGAAAAATCATGGTATGGTTCCGTTTTTTTGGGATGGTGGTACGTTTGCTATGATTAAGCGTGCTGATGGAACGATAGGTGATAAATATACCTATGATGGCATTATGAGAGGTGCTAAAGAGGGTAAGTATCCATTTTGATAGAATATAGAACAGTTTTCTAAGTTTCATATAGATAGTTTTTATTAGGTTACAAAATTGTTAATATAGTTTTTTTTTGATTGGTTATGGAGAAGTCTGTCCGTGAGGAATGTACTTCTCCTTCTTTTTTCTGCCCATGAAACAAATGAGGGGGATAAAATGATAAAAAAAGACGGGCTTTTCTTGTTTTTTTATCGGCTTTTTGCTTCATTTGCAATAAAATATGTGTTCCTTATCTCCGATAGAATGAAAAGATTGCTATTACTTGTCTTATGGGTTTGGGTAGCTTGCTTCACTGCCGCTTCGCACAACTACATGTTTAAACATTTGGAAGTAAAAGACGGGCTTTCCAATAACCAGGTTAATGCCATTTATAAAGATTCACATGGATTCATGTGGTTTGGCACAGCTTCCGGGCTGAACCGTTATGACGGCTATGATACCAGGATATACCGCAGCCTGAAGGATGACGGCAATTCGCTGCCGGATAGTTATATTGAGGACATTCAGGAAGATGCTACTGGAAATTTGTGGGTACGTACAGGAGCGGGATATGCCATTTATAACTCTGTATCCGATATTTTCGACCGCAATGTGGAGGGCTGGATGTGGCATATTGGGATAAGTGGGAATCCTTCCACTGTGTATATTGATAGCGAAAAGATTTTCTGGATTTATGTGGCGGGTAAAGGTATTTACTGTTATAAGCCGGGACAAGAGAATGCGGTGATGGTGGCTGGTACTGATACCTTGTTGACAGAGATGAACATAACAGACATGACGGAATGTAGTGAGGGAATCTTGTTGGCTTTCGGCAATGGAGTTCTGGCTTGTCTGGATAGGGAGAAGTTGAATGTAAAATGGACTTTCGACGGTATTGCCAGTCAATGGGGGAAAAATCAATCAGAAACTTTCACTTTGTTCGTTGACAGTCATGAACGTGTCTGGATGTATAGCGTTGAAGGAATGTGGGTTTACCATCTGCCGAAGAAAAGCTGGGAGGTGCGTTCTGTCAGGAGCGATCGCTCTAACATGGTACGGGCCATTTCGCAGGATAAGTATGGAAACATTTGGATTGGTAGAGACCAGGATGGAATTGAAGTGATAGGTCTGGATGGAGAGAGCGTGCGATTGATGAATGACCCTAATAATGAGCGTACGATTTCCAACAATACGGTGACTGTTCTCTATGAAGATAATGTTGGTACCATGTGGGTGGGCACTTATAAGAAAGGTGTTTCATTTTACAATGAAAGTAGCTTCAAGTTTGGCATTGTCGATTTGGGTGACATTAATTGTGTGGAGGACGGACAAGGGGATATTGTGTGGTTGGGGACCAATGACCGTGGACTGGTGCGCTGGAATATGGTGACGGATGAACGGAAAACCTTTTCGCATACGGCAGATCCCCGTTCCATTTCAAGCGATGTGATTGTCTGTCTTCTTCAGGGTCGTGACGGCCGGTTGTGGGCAGGAACTTTTTGGGGCGGACTGAATTGTTATGACGGTAATCGCTTTATCCATTACCGTGCCAACAAGGATGACAAGAACTCACTGGCTTATGACAATGTATGGGCACTGGCCGAAGACGCTGACCGGAATATCTGGGTGGGGACTTTGGGGCAGGGATTGCAATGCCTGAACCCTAAAACGGGAATTTTTACAACCTATTCTACTGGGAATTCCAATCTGGTGTCGGATTATATCTCATCCCTTTGTGTAGGGCGCAACAATACATTATATATTGGAACTGCAGCAGGCATAGCTGTCATGGATTTGTCCACCAGGAAAATTGCGAACTTTACCGGTACAAAGTCCGGTAAGACCACTCTCTCAAATTTGGTCATCAATCAGGTGTACGAAGACAGTAGAGGACTGCTTTGGCTGGCTACACGCGAGGGACTTAATGTATACGATCCGCAACGGGATGAAATACATGAAGTCCCCATAAAATCCGATTTCTCGAAACTACTGATATTAGGTATCACGGAAGATGATAATAAAGGAATGTGGGTCAGTACGGGAGGGGAGCTGATAAATGTGGTTCTGCTGTCGGACAATAAGACGGGACAGATTTCTTTTCGTTGTTATACTTATAACGATAAGGACGGATTGCAGACTTGTGATTTTAATCAGCGTTCTCTTAAACGCCTGCATACAGGTGAAATCGTAGTAGGAGGACTGTATGGACTGAACCGTTTCAGACCTGATAACATAAGGTACAACCGTACACTACCTAAAGTAATGTTTACCGGATTTCAACTGTTCAATGAGGATGTAAAGGTGAACGAAGAGTATGCAGGCCATGTGATATTGAAGGAAGCGCTGAATGAAACGAAGGAAGTGGTGCTGACTTATAAGCAGAACGTATTTACGGTGTTTTTCGCTTCGGACAATTATGTGTTACCGGAAAAGACGAGGTATCTTTATAAGTTGGAGGGATTCAATGAGGACTGGTTGACGAGCATGTCCGATATGCACCGTGTGACCTATACGAATCTGGCTCCCGGTACGTATGAGCTGAAAGTAAAGGCTACGAATAGCGACGGATATGCAGGTACTGAAGAGGCTTGCTTGAAGATAGTGATTCTTCCGCCTTTTTGGATGACTCCATGGGCATACACTTGTTATGTGCTGTTATTGCTCGGTAGTTTGTTTCTGGCTTTCTATACGGTGCAGCGTAGGGAGCGTAACAAATTCAAGATACGCCAGATGGAGCGGGATGCCAAAAAGAACGAGGAAGTTAACCAGATGAAATTCCGTTTCTTTACTAATGTCAGCCATGAATTGCGCACTCCGTTGACGCTGATTATCTCGCCGTTGGAGAGTATGATGAAGGAGACGGCAGATGAAAAATGGCAAGACAAACTGGGTATGATTCACCGCAATGCATTGCGTCTGCTGAATTTGGTGAACCAGCTGCTTGATTTCCGTAAGAATGAGATGGCGGGTTTGCACCTTACTCTTTCCGAAGGAGACATTGTGGCGTATGTACGTAATATCTGTAGCTCTTTTCTGATGCTTTCGGAAAAAAAACATGTGCACCTTACTTTCTTTTCGGCGGTGGAATGGCTGAATATGTCCTTTGACGAAGACAAGGTGGGCAAGATTGTGATGAACCTTCTGTCCAATGCCTTTAAGTTTACTCCTAATGGCGGGAGGGTGGATGTTTCGTTGGAAGTGCTGAAGGGCTCTCCGGAAACTCTGGAAATCAAAGTATCCGATACGGGGATAGGAGTCAAGGATGAAGACAAGGAAAGGATATTCGAACGGTTCTATCAAGCGGAGCACGAAGGGGAGGATAATCATTCCACCGGAAGCGGTATCGGGCTAAGCTTGGTGCGTGACTTTGTGACGCTCCATGGTGGTGCTGTGCGTGTGTTCGACAATGTGGGTTCGGGCAGCGTATTTGTAGTGGATATTCCTATCAAGCATTCGGTGGTGAATGTTGCTACGCCTTTGTCGGAAGAAGCGGCCGAAGAAGATGCGGTTGCGCTGGAAGTGATTGGGGGGACAAATCGGGAAAAGGAAGAATCGGCCGGAGAAAAGAAGAAGCCCTTGGTGCTTATTGTGGATGATAACGAAGATTTTGTTGCCTTCATGAAAGACAGCTTGAGTCTGTATTTCTCCATTCAAGTAGCTGCCAACGGACAAGAAGCATGGAATGTCATCCCGGAGCTGAAGCCCGACCTTATTGTCAGTGACTTGATGATGCCCGTAATGGATGGCAACGAACTTTGCCGCAGGGTAAAGACGGACAAGCATACGGAGAATATACCTTTTGTGTTGCTGACTGCCAAACAGTCGGTAGAGAATAAAGTAGAGGGCTTGACTATCGGTGCGGATGATTATGTGACGAAGCCGTTTAATATGGAAGTACTGATATTGCGTATGCGCAAGCTGATAGACCTTAGCGGTAAGAATAGGCTGCGTACAAAGATTGACCCCGAACCAAGTGAAATAGCCATTACTTCGTTGGATGAAAAGCTGGTGGAAAATGCTATCAAATATGTGGAAGCGAATATTGCACGTAGTGATTTGTCCGTAGAGGAGCTGAGCCATGAGTTGGGTATGAGCCGGGTACATCTTTACAAGAAACTCTTGCAGATAACCGGTAAGACACCCATTGAATTTATCCGTGTCATCCGTCTGAAAAGAGCGGCGCAGATGCTGCGCGAGAGTCAGCAAAATGTATCGGAGATAGCGTATCAGTTGGGCTTTAACAACCCCAAGTATTTCAGCAAATATTTCAAGGATGAATTCGGCGTTTTGCCCTCTGTTTATCAGGAAAGAGAGGGTAAATAACAAAAGATACCCCTTACGGAAACATATTGTCTTTTAGGGTAATCAAAAGCGCCCTTGTGTTTCAACATCGGGGGGACCCGTTTTTGAAGGAAACTTTCTATTTTTACATCGGAGAAAATTCACTTTAAAAACAGTAATATGAAATTGAAAAACACTTCAGTTTATTTGCTTGCCGGATGGATGCTCGCCGCATGTTCCGGAGGCGGATTCCAAAAGACCGAGAACGGTGTTGTTGTGGAAGTCAAGCAGCAGCAACCGACGGATGTGCGTAAAGTAAGATTAGAAGTAATGGGCGAGAAGCTCATTCATGTATCGGCTACTCCTGAGAAGGAATTTTCAAAGGAGCAGAGTCTCATTGTGATCCCTCAACAGAATAAGACCGACTTTAAGGTCGAAGAGCAGGGCGATGAAGTGACTGTCAAGACATCGGAATTATGTGCCATTGTGTCTAAGACAACGGGTGAGGTACGCTTCACGGATGCTGGCGGCAAGCAGATTCTGGCTGAAGACTCTGACGGGCGGACCTTTACTCCGGTGGAAGTGGAAGGTACGAAAGGATATACAGTACGTCAAGTATTCCAGTCGGCAGGCAATGATGAGGCTTTCTATGGCTTGGGCCAGCACCAGGCGGATGAGTTCAACTATAAAGGTAAGAATGAGGAACTGTTCCAGTATAATACAAAGGTGTCTGTACCCTTCATTGTGTCTAATAAGAACTACGGTGTGCTTTGGGACAGCTATTCGCTCTGCCGTTTCGGTGACCCGCGCGATTACTCACAGCTGGGTGATGTCTTCAAACTTTATGATAAAGAGGGCAAGGAAGGTGCTTTGACCGGTACATATATTCCGGGCAAGAAAGACGTGGAAACCCTTGTACGTCGTGAGGATTCTCTTTATTTTGAACATCTGGACCGTGCCGCACATCTGAGTAAGGTGATTAATTTGCCTGAGGAGTTCCCGTTCGGAGGGTCCGACGTAGTTTATGAGGGAGAAATAGAACCGGCAGAAAGCGGCTTGTTCCGCTTCATCCTTTACTATGCAGGCTACATGAAAGTATATATTGATAATGAGTTGGTGGTTCCCGAACGTTGGCGTACGGCTTGGAATCCTAATAGCTATAAGTTTGCTGTCAATCTGGAAGCGGGCAAGCGCGTTCCGTTGAAGATAGAATGGAAGCCTGACGCCGGAATTTCTTACTGCGGTCTGCGGGCATTGAGTCCGGTGGCTGATGAAGAACAGAACAAACTCTCCTGGTGGGGTGAAATGCAGAATGAAATAGACTACTATTTCGTTTATGGTGATGATATGGACGATGTGATTAGCGGCTACCGTACATTGACAGGTAAATCCCAGATTATGCCGAAATGGGCGATGGGTTACTGGCAGAGCCGTGAGAAGTACAATACGCGTGAGGAGGTTCTCTCCACCTTGAAGGAATTCCGTGAACGTCAGATTCCTATCGACAATATCGTAATCGACTGGCTGCATTGGAAGCAGGATTCTTGGGGAAGCCATGAGTTCGACCCCGAACGTTTCCCCGATCCGAAAGGAATGGTCGACTCCATCCACGCCATGAATGGACGTTTGATGATTTCCGTATGGCCCAAGTTCTATGCTACGACCGAACACTTCAAGGAATTTGACGAAAAAGGCTGGATATACCAGCAGGCTATTAAAGACAGTATTAAAGACTGGGTAGGTCCCGGCTATCTGGGCTCTTTCTATGACGCATACGATGCCGATGCACGCAAGCTCTTCTGGAAGCAGATGCAAGACCATTACTATCCTCTCGGCATAGATGCCTGGTGGATGGATGCCAGCGAACCGAACATACGCGACTGTACGGATTTGCAATACCGCAAGGACCTTTGCGGTCCGACAGCACTCGGCCCCTCTGCCAAGTTCTTCAATGCATACGCGCTGATGAATGCCGAAGCTATCTATGACGGACAGCGCGGCGTGGAACCGGATAAACGCGTCTTCTTGTTAACACGTTCCGGCTTTGCAGGATTGCAACGCTATTCTACTGCCACCTGGAGTGGTGACATCGCTACCCGTTGGGAAGATATGAAAGCACAAATCTCTGCCGGCCTGAACTTTGCTGTCAGCGGTATCCCTTATTGGACTATGGACATCGGCGGATTCTGTGTAGAGAACCGTTATGTGGCTGGTCAGATGGAATTCAACAAGACTGGACGTGAAAATGCTGATTATAAGGAATGGAGAGAGTTGAATACCCGTTGGTATCAGTTCGGCGCTTTCTGCCCGTTGTTCCGTGCACACGGCCAGTATCCGTACCGTGAGGTTTGGAATATCGCTCCGGCAGGACATCCGTGCTACAACTCCATCGTTTATTATACGAAGTTGCGTTACAACATGATGCCGTATATCTATTCTTTGGCAGGTATGACTTATTTCAATGATTATACCATCATGCGTCCGCTCGTAATGGACTTCACAGCTGATGCAAACGTCAACAATATAGGTGACCAGTTCATGTTCGGTTCTGCCCTGATGGTGGCTCCGGTTTACGAATACGGTGCACGCAACCGCGAGGTTTATTTCCCGGCAAGCTGCGGTTGGTATGACTTCTACTCCGGCAAGTATGTGGACGGTGGCCAGAAGCTGACAGTGGATGCTCCTTATGAACGTATTCCGCTCTACGTTTGCGAAGGTGCCATTGTACCTTATGGTCCGGATATGCAATACAGTGATGAAAAACCGGCTTCGGAAATCACATTCTATGTCTATACGGGTAAGGACGGTGCATTTACACTCTATGAAGATGAAGGTGTGAACTATAATTACGAGAAGGGACAATATGCCACTATACCCTTTGCTTATAACGATGCTGAAGGTACACTGGTTATCGGTGACCGTACGGGTGACTTCCCTGGTATGCTGAAGGAACGTACTTTCAATGTAGTGAAGGTAAGCAAAGATCAGCCGCAACCGTTCGATTTAAAGGCGAAAGGCACAACAGTGAAGTATGCCGGAAAAGCGCAAACTATAAAATTATAATCAGAATGATAGACGACGGTGCCAGGGAGAGAAATCTTCCGGGTGCCGGTCTCGTTGTTCCCCGGTGCCAGAAACTTCCCTGCTTCTGAATAGCTGTAAGAGAGGAATAGGCACTCGATAATCTTTTAGATATTTATTACCATGAATAAAATCATATTGTCTTTGGCCATCGGGCTGTCCCTGCTGGTTGGTTGCAATGCTCCTAAAGAGGTAGCTGGCGATGACCGTAGCTTGGATTTTACTGCCGACTGGGCCTTTCGCTTGGGAGACGATACAGCGGCATCCCGTTCAGATTATAATGACGCAGACTGGCGGAAACTGAACTTGCCCCACGATTGGGCTGTTGAAGGAGAGTTCAGTCGGGACAATCCGTCAGGAACAGGGGGAGGTGCTCTGCCTGGTGGTATAGGTTGGTATCGTAAGACTTTTATTGCCGATAAGGTCGATGAGGGCAAGCGCTATCGCATAGATTTCGATGGTGTCTATATGAACTCCACCGTTTATATTAATGGGCATGAACTGGGAACACGCCCCTATGGATACATCTCGTTTAGTTATGATTTGACTCCTTATATTAAATGGGGGGAGAAGAATGTGATTGCTGTAAGAGTGGACAATGCCGAACAACCCAATTCACGTTGGTATTCCGGTTGCGGTATCTACCGTAATGTGTGGTTGACGAAACTGAATCCGGTGCATGTGGCACAGTGGGGTACCTACGTGACGGCAGAAGAAGTGTCGAAGAACAGTGCCCGGTTGAAGATACGTACCAGTTTACAGTACGATGTAGAGACGCAGACGGAAGATTCCGTGCAGCAGGCCGACGGTACATATGTTGTGTTCGATTCGGAAATTATTCCTCTGATTGATGTCGTCCTGCAAACCCGGTTAGTGGATGCCGACGGTCATGTGGTAGGTGAGGCTGTGTCGGAAGCTCAGCTGATGCCTGTCGCTCCGGCAGAAATGGAGCAGGAAATAGAATTGAAGAATCCTAATCTCTGGAGTATTGATGCACCTTATATGTATAAGGTAGAAAGCATCCTCAAGAATAAAGAGACCGGCGAGGTACTCGACCGTTATTATACTCCTACCGGCATCCGTACTTTCCGCTTCGATGCACAAAAAGGATTTATCCTGAATGGTGAACAAGTGAAGATAAACGGTGTCTGCATGCATCATGACCTGGGTTGCCTGGGAGCTGCGGTGAATACGCGCGCCATCGAACGCCAGTTGGAGATTCTGAAAGAAATGGGTTGCAACGGAATCCGTTGTTCCCATAACCCTCCTGCACCGGAGCTGCTCGACTTTTGCGACCGTATGGGCTTCATCGTGATGGACGAGACTTTCGACATGTGGCGCAAGAAAAAGACCCGCCACGACTATTCACGCTATTTCAACGAATGGCACGAACGTGATTTGACTGACCTTATCCTGCGTGACCGCAATCATCCTTCCATCTTCATGTGGAGTATCGGCAACGAAGTGCTGGAGCAGTGGACGGATGCCAAAGCCGACACCTTGAGTCTGGCAGAGGCCAACCTGGTCTTGAACTTCGGCCATAGTGCGGATATGCTGGCAAAGGACGGAGAAATGTCCGTCAACTCACTGCTGACAAAGAAACTGGCGGATATGGTGAGAAAGCTCGATGCCACGCGCCCCGTGACGGCAGGCTGCAACGAGCCGAATCCGAACAATCATTTGTTCCGTTCCGGTGCGCTTGATATTATCGGCTTCAATTACCATGACGACTGGTTTGCAGGTGTTCCCGAGAACTTCCCCGGTAAGCCGTTCATCGTAACGGAAAGTGTTTCCGGCCTGATGACACGCGGTTACTACCGGATGCCGAGTGATTCGATGTTCATCTGGCCCGAACGTTGGGACAAGCCTTTCTATGATGCCTCGTTCTCTTGCTCCTCCTACGACAACTGTCATGTTCCTTGGGGCAACCGTCACGAAGGTACTATGCGCCATGTAAAGAACAACGACTTTATCAGTGGACAATACGTCTGGACGGGCTTCGATTATATCGGTGAGCCTACTCCTTACGGTTGGCCGGCACGTAGCTCTTACTTTGGCATTATCGACTTGGCTGGCTTCCCGAAGGACGTCTACTATATGTATCAGTCCGAGTGGCGTCCGGACAAGGCGGTGTTGCATCTTTTCCCACATTGGAATTGGACGGAGGGACAAGACATAGATTTGTGGGCATATTATAACAATGCCGACGAAGTGGAGCTTTTCGTGAATGGAAAGTCGCAGGGTGTGCGCAACAAGGGAAAAGACGATTTCCACGTCATGTGGCGCGTGAAGTATGAGCCGGGTACGGTAAAGGCTGTTTCCCGCAAGGAAGGAAAGACTGTGGCCGAGCAGGAAATCCGGACAGCGGGTGAACCTGCACAGATTCGTCTCAGCCCTGACCGCAGTACCATTCAGGCAGATGGCAAAGACTTGAGTTTCATTACGGTTGAGATTCTGGACAAAGATGGAAATTTGTGTCCGAATGCCGAAAACGATGTGACCTTTGCCGTAGAAGGTGCCGGCTTCATAGCCGGAGTGGACAACGGAAGCCCTATTTCTATGGAGAAGTTCAAGGACAACCACCGCAAGGCTTTCTACGGGAAGTGCCTGGTGGTACTGCAGAACAACGGTGAACCGGGTGGTGTCAAGGTGACGGCTACGGCTGATGGACTGGAGAAGGCGACGACAACGATTAAAATTAAATGATAATTTAATGTGCCAATTAAGATATGAAGAATAAATTTTTAGCAACCCTATTATTGACATGCTCCATCAGTACCGTGTCTGCACAGACACCGGTCTATATGGACGATGCACAACCTATTGAAGCACGTGTAAAGGATGCCCTTAGTCGGATGACGCTGGAAGAGAAGGTAGCCCTTTGCCATGCGCAGAGTAAATTCAGCAGTGCGGGTGTTCCGCGACTCGGCATTCCCGAGCTTTGGATGAGCGACGGCCCTCACGGTGTCCGTGCCGAAATCAACTGGAATGACTGGGGATATGCCAACTGGACCAATGACAGCATTACCGCTTTCCCGGCCTTGACTTGTCTGGCCGCTACCTGGAATCCGGACATGTCTGCCAAGTATGGCAAGGCCATCGGTGAGGAAGCGCGCTATCGTGAAAAGGATGTGTTGCTGGGCCCCGGCGTCAACATCTACCGCACTCCGATGAACGGGCGTAATTTTGAATATATGGGCGAGGACCCTTATCTGGCCAGTGTGATGTGCGTACCTTACATCCAGGAGTTGCAGAAGAACGGAGTGGCAGCTTGTGTCAAGCACTATGCGCTGAACAACCAGGAACTGTGGCGCGGACATATTGATGTGAATCTTAGCGACCGTGCTTTGCATGAAATCTATCTGCCTGCATTCAAGGCTGCGGTAGAAGAAGGAGGTGCCTGGAGCATTATGGGCGCTTACAATAAGATTCGCGGCCAGCACGCCTGCCATAACGATTTCACACTGAACAAGATTCTGAAAGATGACTGGAAGTTCGATGGCTGTGTCATTACCGACTGGGGCGGTGCCCACGACACCTATGAAGCTGCCGTCAACGGTCTGGATATTGAAATGGGTTCTTACACCAACGGTCTGACGTCCGAGAGTGTATTTACCTATAACGATTATTACCTTGCCAACCCTTACCTCCAGATGTTGAAAGATGGCAAAGTGCCGATGTCTACAATAGACGACAAGGCTTCCCGTATTCTTCGTCTGATATTCCGTACGGCGATGAACCGTCAGAAACCCTATGGTTCGGTAGCTACGGAAGAGCATTATGCCGCTGCCCGCGAGATAGGCAATGAGGGCATTGTGCTCTTGAAGAATGTTCCGGTGGTAAAGAAAGGTGCTCCGTTGCTGCCGATTGATGCAGCCAAGTATCAGAATATCCTGGTGGTGGGCGATAATGCCGTACGCTTGCTGAATCAGGGAGGAGGCTCTTCCGAACTGAAAGTGAAGGATATGGTATCTCCGCTGGATGGCTTGCGTGCCGCTTATGGCGATAAGGTAGCCTATGCGAAAGGCTATGCCGCCGGTCGTCCGATGTACGGCCGTGCAGATGAAATTCCGCAGAATGTGGTAGACTCACTCCGTGCAGAAGCTGTGGAAATGGCGAAAAAGGCAGACTTGGTGGTATTGGTAGGCGGATTGAACAAGAACCACTTCCAGGATTGTGAAGGCGGCGACCGTCTGGAATACGGCTTGCCTTTCGGGCAGGATGAACTGATTGAAGCTTTGCTGGGTGTAAACAAGAATCTCGTTTTGGTACTTCTCAGCGGCAATGCGGTGGAAATGCCGTGGGTATCCCGGGTCCCTGCCATTGTGCAAGGTTGGTATTTAGGCTCCATGGGTGGCAAGTCTCTGGCTGACATCTTGAGTGGTGCGGTAAATCCAAGCGGAAAGTTGCCCTTCTCTTTCCCTGCCAAGTTGACGGATTGCGGTGCACATGCTTTCGATGAACTCAGTTATCCGGGCGACAGCATTAAGCAGGAGTACAAGGAAGATATTCTGGTGGGCTATCGTTGGCATGACACCAAGAAGATTCCGGCACTCTTCCCCTTCGGTCATGGCTTGAGCTATACTACTTTTACATATGGCAAACCGGTGGCTTCTGCCAAGACCATGGCTGCCGACGGTACGCTGACGGTGACAGTTGCCGTGAAGAATACGGGTAGCATTGCCGGAAAAGAGATTGTACAGCTTTATGTAGGCGATGATAAATGCAGTGTGCTTCGTCCTGTAAAGGAGCTGAAACATTTTGCAAAAGTCGCTCTGGCACCGGGCGAGGAGAAGAGTGTGACTTTCACCCTTACTCCGGATGATTTGAAGTTCTACGATGAGGCTTCCGCAGCTTGGAAGTACGAATCGGGTAAGTTCAAGGCATACGTTTGCGCTTCGTCTGCCGACGTCCGTGGTGTAGTTTCGTTCGAAATGCAATAAACTTATAATCAGTGCGTAACCACTGCAAAATCAGTGCAACTATTTTGCAGTGGTACTGCATACCTTTTGCAGCGCTACTGCAATTGCTTTGCAGCGTCACTGCAAAAGGTATGCAGCAATGCTGCAAAGTGTATGCAGTAATGCTGCAAAATGTATGCGGTAAGTTTGCAGCCTGAAATCAGAATCAAAAAACAATATGAAGACACTTGCCACTCTATTTCTGCTTGCAGCCTCGTTGCTGCTTCGTGCAGCCGATGCGCCTGCCGACAGTTGTAATCATCAGCTATACTATACATCGCCCGCCGCTATCTGGGAGGAGACTCTTCCTTTGGGTAACGGACGCTTGGGCATGATGCCCGACGGAGGCATTCTCCGTGAGCACATTGTGCTGAATGAAATTTCATTATGGAGCGGAATGGAGGCGGATTATAGCAATCCGGATGCCTCGAAGAGTCTGCCTGCCATTCGGCAACTGTTGTTTGAGGGAAAGAACCGAGAGGCACAGGAACTGATGTACAGCAGTTTTGTTCCGAAGAAGCAGGAGACTGACGGGAGATATGGAACCTATCAGGTATTGGGTGATTTGGATATAGATTTTACCTACAATTCTTCATTATCCATTCTCAATTCTCCATTAAACAACTATCGCCGTTGGCTCAACTTACGCGATGCGGTGGCATACACGGCTTTCAGGCTGGAAGATGTCGATTACCGCCGTGAGTATTTTGTTTCCCGTGACCGTGATGTCATGCTGATTCATCTGGTTGCCGGACATGAAGGGACTCTGAACTTCTCTGCCCGTTTGAGCCGTGCAGAACATAGCCTGGTGACTGTCCAAGGGAACACCCTTTTGATGGACGGCATGTTGGAAAGCGGTAAACCCGGTTTGGACGGTATGAAATACCGTGTGGCGATGCAACTCGTGCAGAACGGTGGTGAATCATCTGTCAGCCCGGGAAATGGTATCTGCTTGAAGAACGGGCAGGAAGCCTGGTTGATACTTTCTGCCACTACCTCCTATGCCGCTGCCGGTACAGACTTCCCGGGCGAACGCTATGCGGAAGTCTGCGACAGCTTGCTCCGTCCTTTCACCACCCCCGCTAATTCTCCATGTTCCATTTTCCATTCTTCATTATCCAACCATGTCACTGCCCACCGTTTCCTCTACGACCGTGTTTCCTTGACGCTTCCTGCCACGCCGGATGATACGCTCCCGACGAACGAGCGCATCCTCCGCTTCACACAGCAGGAGTCGCCGGCATTGGCTGCTTTGTACTATAACTACGGACGCTATCTGCTCATCAGCAGTACACGCCCCGGCAGTCTGCCGCCCAATCTGCAAGGACTCTGGGCAAATGGAGTATCGACTCCTTGGAACGGGGACTATCATACGAACATCAATATCCAGATGAACCACTGGCCTTTGGAACAAGCCGGTCTTTCCGAACTCTATCAACCGTTGACAACGTTGATGGAGCGCCTTGTCCCTTCGGGAGAAGCAAGTGCGCATACTTTCTATGGCGATGAGGCAGATGGCTGGGTACTCCACATGATGACCAACGTATGGAATTATACCGCTCCCGGTGAACACCCCTCCTGGGGAGCTACCAATACCGGTGGCGCTTGGTTGTGTGCCCATTTGTGGGAACACTATCTGTATACGCAGGACAAGAATTATCTGCGTCGTATCTATCCCGTCTTGAAAGGTGCCGCCCGGTTCTTTAGTTCCACCACCGTGCAGGAGCCTTCGCATGGCTGGCTGGTAACTGCTCCCACTTCTTCTCCGGAAAACAGCTTCTATGTGCCGGGTGACAGCGTGACTCCCGTCAGCATTTGTATGGGTCCCACTATGGATGTGCAACTGCTTACCGAGCTTTATACCAATGTCATTACCGCCGCCCGCCTGCTGGATTGTGATGCGGACTATGTGGCGAAGCTTGAGGCAGACCTGAAGAAGTTTCCGCCCATGCAAATCAGTAAGGAAGGATACTTGCAGGAATGGCTGGAAGACTATAAGGAAGTGGATGTGCAACACCGCCACGTTTCCCATCTCTACGGCTTGCATCCGGGAAACCTGATTTCGCCGGAGTCCACCCCTGAGCTTGCCGAAGCCTGCCGGATGACCTTGAACCGTCGTGGAGATGAGGGTACCGGTTGGAGCCGTGCTTGGAAGATAAACTTCTGGGCTCGTTTGGGCGACGGAAACCGTGCTTGGAAACTCTTCAAGAGTTTGCTGCATCCTGCTGTCGATACTGCGACGGGAGGTCATGGTAGCGGCACTTTCCCTAATTTGTTCTGTTCGCATCCTCCTTTTCAGATTGATGGCAACTACGGTGGCGCGGCGGGAGTCGGCGAAATGCTGCTGCAAAGTCATGAAGGCTTTATCCATCTGCTTCCTGCCCTGCCGGATAGCTGGACTACCGGCAACTTCCGTGGAATGCGCGTACGTGGCGGTGCTTCCATAGACCTGGACTGGAAGGATGGACGGGCAACGAGGGCTGTTGTTACCGCTCTTGTTCCGGGTAAATTCATCCTAAAGATGCCCACAGGCGCCGTCCGTGCCCAAGTGAAGATAGGAGGACGTACGCATACTTACAAAGAACCGGTATTTCCGTTGGATTTGAACAAGGGAGAGGCGGTGACCATACATTTCTTATAGGAACGTTCCCCTCCGACAAAATTATCAAGTTATTTGTCTTTCGCGTCCGAATACTGTACATTTGCAGTGCATGTAGAACAAATATCTTAGATAATTATGAAAAATAGAGTACGTTTTTTCTTCTTGTTTCTCGGCTTGCTGGGAACGTTGGCAGTTCATGCACAAATCAATGAGTTGCCACGTTCCACACCCGAGGCAGAAGGAGTCCCTTCCAAGGCTGTCACTGCCTTGTTTGATTCACTGATGGCATTGCCGAAAACAGACATCCACAGCGTGGTGGTGGTGCGTCACGGCAAGGTCATCGGAGAAATCTATCCGGCTCCGTTCGCACCGGAATATCGCCATACCATGTATTCCTGCTCCAAGACCTTTGTCGGGGCTGCCGTAGGGCTGGCCATTGCAGACAACCGCTTGCGCTTGACAGACCGTGTCGGTGCTTTCTTCCCGGAGCTTCTTCCGGATTCGGTTTCCGCTAATCTGGCAGACATGACTGTCCGCGACCTGCTTACCATGACATCGGGTGTCACTCCCGACTGGAATATGCGCAATCTCACTCCCGACTGGATACGTACCTTCCTTGCCAAACCGGTGAAAACTCCGGGCAAGAAGTTTGAATATGATTCGATTAGTACCTATATGCTTTCTGCCATTGTGCAGAAGGTGACGGGCATGACCTTGCTGGATTATCTGAAGCAGAAGCTTTTCATCCCAATGCATATCACGGACGTTGCGTGGGAACTAAGCCCCGAAGGCATCAATACCGGTGGCTGGGGGCTGCATATCCAGAGCGAGTCATTGGCAAAATTCGGATTGCTGCTGCTGAACCGGGGTGTTTGGGAAGGCAGGCAGTTGCTTCCGGCTTCCTGGGTGGAGCAGATGATGACCAGACAGATAGGAGATTATGGCTATCAGATGTGGCTTTGCGAATATCCGGGTGCTGTACGTGCTGACGGGGCTTTGGGACAATACATTCTGATTGTTCCGGATAAGGATATGGTAGTGGTCATTACCGAATGTACATTGATAGACGGTCGTCGGCAGCGTCGTTTGGTCTGGAACCGCTTGTTGCCGGAGACAGGTGACCAGGCATTAGTGCCCGGTAAGGACTACAAGCGCCTGCAGAAGAAACAGCGTTCTTATCAACTGCCGTTAGTGCAAGGAAAGGCTGCTTCCTCCCTTTCACAGAAATACGCAGGCAAGCGCATCCTGCTCGGAGAGAACAAATACGGATGGCAATCCATCGAGCTGCAATTTAAGCAGCAAGAAGTGGTGATGACTGTGGTGGAGAAAGACGGAAAGACATACAGTCTTCCGTTTGGCTATAAGCAATGGTCGAAAGCGGCAATTGATGGCTATCCTCCGTATTCGGTTGCTGCAAAGGGGCGTTTTAAGGGTATAGAAGGCCCTTTCCAGGTAGCAGGCAGTTATGCGTGGGCGTCACCTGATGCTTTGCAACTGAAAGTACATTATGTCAGCTGGATAAGCGCCCTTGGGCTTACGCTCCGCTTTGAGGATAACAAGGTACTCCTGACTGTTACGGAGAATTATTCTTCGGGTGAAGGGGTGACTTTCGAAGGTACATTAGCACATTAAAATAATGAATCATATTTTGCTTACTCTAAAACGGCCTTTTATCTGGCTGTACCGTTTTCGGCACCGTTGCGGCTACGGTGTACATTCTCCTTTTGCCTTTAACCTAATTACGCATGTAATTTACGAAAGTACGGCTTATTATAAATATGAAGAGCTGGCCAAGGCACAGAAGCAACTGGAGCTGGAGAAAGATAGACGTTGGAAGTACGAATCGAAGAAAGTAAAACGTCTTCTGTTCCGTCTGGTAAACTATACCCAGCCGGAGACCATTGTAGATGCCGGTACGCTTGCCGCTTCTGCCCTCTATCTGAAAGCGGGGAAGGAGGGGGCGGATTATACCTCGGCTTCCGACCTTTCCGAGCTCTTTCTGGAGAGTGGCGTTCCCGTTGATTTTCTTTATTTGCACGATTATCGTCGTCCCGGTTTTGTAGAGGAGGTCTTCCGCATCTGTTCCGCCCGTACCAGGGGAAAGTCTGTTTTTGTGATTGAGGGTATCCGTTACACTCCGCAGATGTCTGCCCTCTGGAAACGTATGAAGCAGGACGGGCGGGCGGGTATTACGTTCGACCTTTATGACCTTGGTATCCTATTCTTCGATAAAACAAAGATAAAACAAGACTATATTGTCAACTTTTGATTATCTTTAGGCGTTTCAATAGTGATTAGCGGTTAGTGATTAGTGCTTAGCTCCACTTACTGGCTGCTAAACATTAATCCCTAACCCCTAAACATTAATTCCTTATGAAGATATACACTAAAACCGGAGATAAAGGAACCACCTCTCTTGTAGGTGGAACCCGTGTACCCAAAACCCATATCCGCCTTGAGGCGTATGGTACGGTGGATGAACTGAATTCCAATCTGGGTCTTCTCATCACGTACCTGCCTGACGGGAAGGATAAGGATTTTCTGCAGCAAGTACAAGACAGACTTTTTGCCGTAGGCTCTCATCTGGCCACAGACCGGGAGAAAATGGAGCTGAAAGAAGCCAGTATCATCGGCCCGGAGCAAGTGGAAATGGTGGAGCGGGAGATAGACCGTTTGGATACTCTTTTGCCCCCTCTATCGGCTTTTATTCTTCCCGGTGGAAGTCGCGGTGCGGCAGTTTGTCACGTTTGTCGTACGGTTTGCCGCCGTGCAGAGCGTCGGATTCTTGCTTTGGCCGAGCAGGTGGAAATCGCTTCGGAATTACTGGCTTACGTGAACCGCTTGTCTGATTATTTGTTCGTCCTTTCCCGTAAAATGAATCAAGACGACAAAAAAGGTGAAATATTTTGGAATAATAGTTGCAAGTGAAATAAATTGTTATACTTTTGCCGAAAAATAGAAATAGGACTTAATATTCACAATTTTAATACTAGAGACTATGTATTGGACATTGGAATTAGCATCTAAACTGGAAGATGCTCCTTGGCCGGCAACTAAGGATGAATTGATAGATTATGCCATGCGTTCGGGTGCTCCGCTTGAAGTGATTGAGAATCTGCAGGAAATGGAAGATGAAGGCGAGATTTATGAAAGCATAGAAGATATTTGGCCCGATTATCCCAGCAAAGAGGACTTTTTCTTCAACGAGGAGGAATATTGATACGCTTTAAAAGAAAAAACTTACCGGTATGTCTGGTAATATTTTGAAACATAGGGAGAAGTAATTCCAAGACCGATAACTATGGTTGAAGAATTACTTCTTTTCTTTTAATCCCCCCTACAATAATAATGGATGTACAAGAAGCAACAACATGTCGGTTGCCGGATTTGAAGGAAAGGCATCTGCCTGAAAACTGCCGCGAAGCCGTGAACACGATTTTAAAGGAGACTTACGGCTACGAACAGTTTCGTAATCTTGAGATTTACGATGATTTGTTCAAGGGAAAGGAAAAGCTTTGCATTTCGCAGGGACAGCTGATAGAGAACGTTATACTGGAGGCTGAAGAGGCTTGGAAAGGTGAAACGAAGATAGACAATATATTGTTGACTGCCCCTACCGGTTCCGGAAAATCCATGTTGTTCCAGCTTCCTGCTATCTATCTGGGGAAAGAATATAATCTGCTTACCATCGTGGTCTCCCCTTTGAAGGCGTTGATTGTAGACCAGGTGGAAAGTCTGCAAGAACTGGGGTATATGCGTGTGGCATATGCCTCGTCCGATTTATCGCCGGAACAGAAGATGGAGGTTTATCGGCAGGTGCGTGAGGGGGAGATTGATTTGTTCTATCTCTCGCCGGAATTGCTTCTCTCTTACGACATCAAGCATTTTGTAGGCGAACGCCGCATCGGTCTGGTAGTGGTCGATGAGGCACATACGGTAACGACATGGGGCAAGGAGTTCCGTGTGGACTATTGGTTCTTGGGACGTTACTTGAATACGCTGAAACAGACTCTCGGTTATAGTTTCCCGTTGTTTGCATTGACTGCTACGGCTGTCTGGAACCCGAAAGGGGGTACTGACATGATATTCGAGACTATCCGTTCTTTGCAGATGGAGCCTTGTGTGCTTTATGTAGGTACGGTGAAGCGCCGGAATATTGGCTTTGACATCCGTCAGATGGAGATGGAGGACGGGGAGACATACGACAAGGCAAAGCAGCGCGTAGTTGCTGCGCGGGTCGAAAACTTCCTGGACGGTCACAAGACACTGCTCTATTATCCTTTTGCGGGTGGCATCGACATGCGCTTGAAGACGTGGGTGAAGCCGGCAGACTGGCGTCTGGTCGCCTCCTATTATGGCAAGAAGGACAAGGAACAGAAAGCTGCCATTGTGCAGGAGTTCAAGGAAGGAACCAAGAAACTGATTGTGGCTACGAAAGCCTTTGGTATGGGAGTAGATATCAGTGATATAGACCGTGTATATCATGTGGCGCCATCCAGTACGTTTGTCGACTATATTCAGGAGATAGGGCGTGCCGCGCGTGATACGGAGATACAGGGTATTGCCGCTACCGACTACCATGAGCGTGACTTCTATTATATGAAGCGTCTGCATCAGACGGGGAACATTGCCCAGGAACAGCTGGTGCTTATTCTGAGAAAGCTCATGGAAGTGTACCGCATGAAAGGGGAAAAACCGGAAATCATGGTGTCTTTGTCTGATTTCGAGTTTGTGGTGAAACTGCCGCGTACAAAGAACAAGTTGGAGTATGAAGCAGAGTTGGGACAGCTCATCAAGACCGCCTTGCTTTGGCTGGAAGACGATTTGATGCAGCGTTATGGAAGGCATCTGCTTGAAATCAGCCCCAAGAATCTGTTGACTGAAGGATATGTCCAGGACAAGACGGGTGATGTCTTTGCCCGTGAATTCCAGAGCTATCTGACAAAGGTAGAAGGGGAGGACGGGGTTTACGTCGCACGTCTGGAAGCGCTTTGGGAAGAGCGTTTCCCGGAGCTTGGCTACAAGGAGTTCAAACAGAAACTGAATAATGGAACGTTGTGGGAGGGAGCCCGTGCCGTGTCTGTAGGCAAGCATGAGGTGCTGTTGAAGGAAGATGCCTCCGTCATCCGTGAACGGATGGATGCCTTGTTCAAGAGCTTGACAACGATGCTGAAAACGGCATTGATAAAGTCGAAAGGACGTTTTGATGAAGAAGAACTGCGGGCTGTCTTTGCCGAGCATGGCATGGACGTGCGCTCTGCCAAACGCTTTATCGGTTCCCTGCTGGAGAGTCGCACGGAGGAAGGCCGCAGTGTAAGCTATATCAGCAGCGTGAAAAAGAAGGATTCCAATGAACTCTCTTTTACGGTGACCAAAGGTTTTGATTTGCTTTTGTCGCGCTATCAAAAACTGTTCAGCCAACGCATAGTGGGCAGTAAGGGAGACCGCCTGGTGTTTTATTGCACTCCTTTCTCGGACTTGAATATGCTGCTTAATCTGCTTTCTATGCTCGACTGCCTTTCGTTCAGTGTGGAGGGTGGCGGTACGCCTTGCGTATTTGTCCGTTTCAATGACCCCGAAACTCTGCAGGAACTTGCGCTTGGCGATGATTACCGCAATCTGATTCTGGACACCAACGAGCAGGTATTCCAGGAACAGATAGCTTTATTCTCCTTCTTCTTTGGAACGGATAAACTGACGGATGAACAGCGTTGGGACTTTATCGAGGATTATTTTACGGGAATGGGAGTGGACGACTTGAAGGTGAAGTTTGCGTAAGCTATCGTTCTGTTTTCTGGAATGCCAGCCGTTCGTCCCCATTGGCCAGAAAAATGATGCCGCAATACTGGAAACCATGTTTCTTCAGTATGTATTGCAGGATGCGGTTGTCCCGGTGGGTATCTGCACGTAGGTTGGGGATTTGTTCGTAGCACCATTGCAGGCAGGCATTGGCCACTCCTTTGCTGTGCTCTGTGCTTGCCAGCCGGTGGATGACTCCGTAAGGCTGTGTGTTTTCCAGCCATTCTCCTTCGTGGATATGTGCATATGTAGGGTCGTTTCCACGGATAAAGGCGAAAGTCCCGATGATTTCTCCGGTATCGTCGGTGCATACGTAACTGTTGCCTTGTTCGATGTCTGCCATGACGAGTTCGCGGGAGGGATAGTTGCCCGTCCATTGGTGCATGTTGCCATCTTTCCGCATGATGCGCTTGGCCTGCTCAAAGATGTCCATAAGGACTTCCAGTTCTGTGGGTAGTGTCTTTCTGATTTCTATCATAGTTTTTATTTTGTCAGCGTGACATTTTCCTTGATTTATGTTGCAAAGGTAATGTGTTTTGTGATTCATTGTTCTCGTAAATGAACAAATGCTGACATATGTTGTTTCTTTAGGAAGAATTTGCATATATTTGTCCCGTAATATTAAACACAATTGATTATGAAAAAGATTTTTAGTGCTTTCATGATAGCTGTATGCTGTATGCTTATGGCTATGCCTGTCCAGGCCCAACTATTGAAGTGGGGTGTTAAGGGTGGTGTGAATATGACGAAAATAGATTGGGATGGCGGATATAAGGGAAACAAGGATAATTCTACCGGTTTCTTTATTGGTCCGATGGCTGAGTTTACCATTCCCATTGTAGGTTTGGGTATCGATGGGGCTTTGCTGTTCTCTCAGCGCGGCAAGGACGAGGTGAAGCAGACAGGACTGGAAGTACCCGTAAATCTGAAATATACCATTGGCTTGGGTAGTTTGTTGGGTATTTATGTGGCAGCCGGTCCCGATTTCTTCTTCGATTTTAAGAAGAAAGACTACGTAGACCGTAAGAAGGCTCAAGTGGCACTTAATTTGGGTGCCGGTGTGAAGCTGCTGAAGCATCTCCAGGTTGGAGTGACCTATCAGCTCCCGATGGGCGACTCATTTACGTGGAAGAATGCGGGTGATGCCATCGGTGCCAAGAATAAGACTTGGCAGGTGTCTGCGGCGTATCTTTTCTAAATGTAGTAAAACGATTTGTGGAATATAATATAAGAAAGGCTCTCCTACAAAAGGAGGGCCTTTCTTGCGTTTTTGATTACTTTTCTATAATTACATCTACTGGGGCAGGTGCATCATCGTGGAGTGGGGTAGCGGCTTCGCGACTAGGCTGTCTGCCGTCTTTGATGGGAATTGAAAAGTTTATCAGATGGCTTTATCACCCATTCCTGAATCTTTCATGCATAATTTCCAATTCCCTAGATAGCGTACTGGTTTAAAGTACCAATTGGTCTTTCTAGTTTCGGTAAAGTAAACGGTGCATCTTACTTCATTATCTTCAGCTTCTTTAAATTGTATATTATCAATTTTATATCTATAGATAGGAAAGAGTTCAAATAATGTTTTAATATGTTGCATGTCTTCATTATCTAAAGGTTCTGGTGCTTGATTAGGAATTTTAGCATCCATTTTGTATAGCATGGCTACAGCTTCGGCATACTCTTTATTTTGGGCTAAAGTCATGAATCGGTTTACAAGCTCAGTCACAGTTGTTGTATCTCGCTGTGAGAGTACCATGATAGAGGATGTTTTGGGGGCAATACTTCCTACTCTTTTCTTTTCTTGTTTACAAGCTGTCATCAAAACAAGTACATACAACAGTATACTTAAAGACTTTATCGTTTTCATTCTTTTATCTACTTTTGTTAGGTGATTTTGGAGGCATATTATTATGATTGGTATCAATAGGCTGGAGCTATATTAAAATATATAGCGAAAAAATGAAAGAGAAATAGCTTCTTCACTTCACTCCAAGTGAACTGACCACATAATTTCAATATGTAGACGTCTTTATAGATTAAAAAGAGTGCCCTCTTTTGAAGGCACTCTTTCTATTGGAGATTTCTATTTAATCTAATGATTAGACAGTTCCGTGAACATCAATAACAATATTAACTTCAATAACACCCCATTTATAAGTTACTTTTACAGGAACTTGAATTTGGTAGCTACCAACTTCATTACCATTGTTCTTATAGTTCAGGATACCCATATGTGTACCATCAATAGGCTCTGTAGACGGAGTATATGTTATTTTAATCTTATTACTCTTAGAGCTCAATAACGTTTCACCCAATGTTCCACCATTCAAATTAGTTGTGATATTAGCTTCATCTACTTCAATCTTCTCAACTCCATAGTAAATATAGTAGTTATATCCTTCCGGACTGAACTCATTTTGTTCCTTGTTATTACGCCAGTCCGTAAATGCTAATACCTTGCTGAAGTCAAGCTTGTCACCGTCATTAATAGCATCTTTCAAGCCTTCATTATCCTTAGAAGTTACATTAATAGGGCGTATAAATTTCACATCAAATTCATAATTGCTCAATTTCAAGTCCTTTTTGCATTCGTTTGTTGCAACAACTTTAACACGACCGCAAAGAGTTTCACCATCTTTCATTTCAGTGCGACCAGCATAGTTCAAGATATCTTTTGCGTAATCAGTTTCTTGATATGTCACAGCAGTATTGCTAATTACTGCTATCTTTTGAGAAGCTCCGGTTGGTTGATTGTTCTCCAACTTAGTTGCAGATAAAGTTAATCCATCCGTAGAAACAGATAATCTGTACTTGTTATGTTTAGAAACGCCATAAACATCCTTTATGCGCGGAGTAACGAACTGGAATGTTTTAGTTAATTTATTATCTTGGAAATCTGCATAAACTGCATCTACTCCACTGATAGTAACCTTATTGCCTTCAAATACATTCAAAAGGTCATTTACATAAGTACACTTATCTGCGCCTTCACCCTTATTGGGTACTTTTACGTTCTGATGGATTTCATCATAACCGCTCTTAGCTTCTGTACTACCACTTGCAAACCAAGCATAGTCAAGTTTTGTAGTATTGGCAATAGTACCAGCTGGAGTAACATTGCGTGGACTCGGTGTCCAGTTGAATGTTACATACACATAGTGTGCAGTTTTATTGCTATTCTCCTTAACAAAACGAACGACAGCATTTATACTTGCTTTTTCTGTGAAAAGTTCATAAGCGTCATTAGCTCCTATTGTCCACTGCAATACTTCTGTCATATGGCCTTCCGTATCAGCAGTTGTTTTAGAAACTACCCCAATCTTCTTCGCAACTTCTACTGCATCTGCACTTGCCCCAGTGAATTGCTTTGCATCGCTATCCGTAGCGTCAAGTTTGTAAGTATTTTCAAACTCTTCCTTAGAAATATCAAGTTTAGCTAAAATTTGTTCTTCCACTTGATCCCAAGTTAATTTCTTAATCAAATTATCTTCAGAGCAATTAACGGTATATCCTTCAGTAAAGTTGAACGGATCAATAACAGTAATTTCATTCTCTTCCGGAGTTGTTGTAATTTCAGCTTTAATATAACCAACGGCTACATTTTGGTTCTGTACAGTATCTTTCAAGATGACACGAATCAACGGCATACGACCTATGGTTGCTTTGCTTTGTTCAGCACCAAATGCCTGTTGCTTACCACCTTTGGTTATTTGAGGTCTCAATATAGCACCCTTCCAATTTGCATGGGCACTTTCTGAAGTCTCATTTTGTCCGGCAAAATAACCTACCAATTCATAAATATACTTGAAACCATCTTTCTCAACAAGACCTTCATTTGCATTTTTATCCCAAGCGATATCTTTATTGGTAGTTGTTGTATAGTGTGTTTGAATATATTCAGCAACATCTACACCTTCGCTGTTCCATGCAACTTGAATTTGAGGTTCATTCTGAATAGCTTCAGCAGCAGTCGTATACAAGTGACCTTCTCCGTCAGCATGATTAGGTTGTACTTTTGCGTTTGCCAATACTAAATCTTTGATTTCTTGCGCTTTTACAGCAGCGTAATCAGAAGTAATTATAGTATCTACTTTGGCATCTTTATAATGAGCTTGCAAAGCCAATACTGTTACGAGTCCATCTTTGTCAATGTCTTTAATGTTACCGTCAGTCAATTTTGCTTTTACTCTCAAAACACCTGGTTGGTTTGGAGCTAAGCTTTTACCAATAACTTCAGCTTTCACTACTGCACCTGCAGCTTTAGTGTATTTCTTATCATCGGAGATAAATGTCAGTTCTGCGATATTATTTATATCTACAGTAGACGGATTCATGTGATAATCTGCAGTCAATCCTGGAGTCAAATAAGACAGCGTAGCTGCAATTGTTGCCGCATCTTTAGAAAAATCCGCATCAGCATTAACAACTTTCAATGTCAAAGCATTATATGCAAATGTAGACGCAGACATAGCTTCAATACCTTGATAGTAGAAATCAGGCTTAAACACTAAACTAGTCAATTGACGGCCGATCAGATTTAATGCCTCATTTTGTAATTTAGCCACCTTTTCTGCAAGAGCCTTCAATTCTTCTTGACTTGCTTTACCTGCAATAGCATTGGTCAGTTCAGATTTAAGGTTGGCAATTTGTTCCTCAACATCTTTTAAAGCTGCTAACTTAGCTATTTTAGCTTCTAAATCAGTTTTTAGAGCTTCCAAGTCAGCATCTGTAACAGTACCAGCTCCTGTAGCTTTATCTAAAGCTTCTTGAGCTTTTTTCGCTGCATCTTCTGCACTTGACTTAGCAGCAGCAATTTCACTTTCCAATGCGCTTACTTTGCTATTCAAGTCTTCAGCTGTAGCTTTTTTGTCCAATTGCTCCTGCAAATTATCGATGTCATCATCATAGTCCTTGCAAGACGTGAACGTACTTGTAGTAGCCGTCATCAAGGCCCCAAACAAGATTACACTTAAAAACTTTTTGTTCATAATGAAAACTTTAAATTTATAAATTTAAAAAATGAAAAATAATAAAATCTACGATTACAGTATTTTTCCTCACATTTTTATATATGATTTTTTCCGTTACTTCGCAGGTAATGAAATCTTGTTAATTTCATTAATAATCAGGGAATAAGGAGAAAATAGACCGGTTTTGTTTGGAATAGTAAAAATCTGTTCGTTGGGATATTGGAAAGAGGATTGGAAGTCCAGAAAAGTGACAATGGGAAAGTAATGAAATGAGGCCTTCAAAAAATGGAAGTGTGTATTTTCAGCTCAAAAGGTTGAATAACAGCATATTGATAGAACCGATGTGAGCTCCGTAAAGACAACACCATTCCGTTCCTCAAAACTCTGTTTGAAGATTCCGGAAAATGTGCGACAAATCTATTCTATCCTATCAAAAGAAGTAACGTCTTTTACACCGTACACACTCCACTTCTTACAAAAGAAATTACCCTTTGATTGGCCTCGTCAATTTTTCTGTTGCTGAAAGGCTTCAGATAGGTTTCCGTCACCGTGATGGAGGAGTGCCCCATGGCTTCCGATATGATTCCGGGGTGTATCTCGCAATGGTAAGCCATTGTGGCCCAGGTATGTCTCGCCGCATAGGTGCTGAGTGCCGACTGCATTCCCAGACACTGCCTGAGTATTGCCAAACGCTGGTTGAATGCCCTGAGTGCCGACTGGTATTCCCGGTATGCGGCTTCCGTACCTTCCTCGCTCTGCAGGATGGGAAACAGATAGGGGGAGTCGGGGTTCCTGTCCGCCACCATCCTGACCATCTGCATGGCTTCGGGTGTGAGTGACACGGTTAGTGCCCGTCCCGTCTTCCTGCGCCTATAAGACAAGGTGTTTCCTTGTAAATCCCTCTTATGCAAATAGGCGAGGTCCACAAAAGGAATCCCTCTTAGCATAAACATCAGTACAAAGAAAATTTTTGTTTTCTGTCGGGTGTTGGGAGAATTATCGGTCTGCAGGCTCATCTCCGTCTCCCGCACCAAAGAGCCTATGTCAAAAGCTTCGAGCGCCTTTTTCCTATCTGCCCGTGTGCCGGTATACACATGCTCAAACAGCCTGGGTACATATCGCACCAGCTTTCTGTCCACCGCCTGGTTGTAAACCGAACGTATTGCTTTAATATAGGTGGATACCGTATTCCAACTACAATTCCTCTGCCTGAGGAAGTTTTCGAATCTCTTCAGTACGGTCGGGCTCAGTTTGCACATGGACATCGGTTGCCATTTGGTGAATGCCGAGAATGCATTCACCGTTGACTGGTAGATGTGTGCCGTCCCCCACCTGCCGCTTTCCCGGAGTTCCCCGATGACTGAGGAGAACATCTCTTGTAAGGTAATTTCATTTCTGCTCATTTCTAAATTATTTATAAATGGTTTGCCCTGCAATTACAAATAAATTGAATGAATATAAGATTCAAGAAAGAAACCATTAAAGCTTGTTCCTTTGCAACCAAAGTTGGAAGAACTGATCATATACCTGGTAAATACCTTTATCATACGTAATAAAGTCTTTTTCTAGCAGTCCTTTTACAGCTGAAGAGACAGAACTTGCAGATTGCAACTTGTATTTACGTACAAAGCCACCACTTGAGATAGCCTTAGCTTTTCCCTCTGCTGCTATTGCCATAAATACAATACGCTGCTTTTCGGGCATCTGATATAATAAGGCATCATAGGTGTCGGCAGAAAAGTCTAGAAGGTCGTTAATGGCAGTATCTATCATTGAGGGAATACATATTTCTCCAGTTCCGGTCATGGAAAATAAAATGTTCATAACCTTCTGCATATACGAAGTTATACCATTGAAGCGTTCATATAACTCTGTTACTACCAATGTATCTAAGAGTTTGCTTGCCCGCTCAAAGTGCTTAAGGCAGAACTCCGCGTATTTATCAACAGAAATGGGAGGCAGGTTTATCAATGTAACTGATTGATAGAATGGACGTGTCGGAGAAGTAAACATTGCCCCCATCAGATGCCTATGGGACCCGGAGAAGACAAAGTGGGCATTGGAACAGCGTTGTATATGTGTCCGTAATGCCGCTTCTATGTTGGGATCGTCTGCATATTTGGTTATTTGCTGGAATTCATCGATGGCGATTAGGCATGGTTTTCCGGCATTGTTCAGATAGGAGAATATCTCATCCAATGTTGCAGAGGGATTGGTTATAGCTCCCAGACCGATTCCCCACGTAGGCTGCCCATTCATGTCGAATGTTATTTCGGAGCGAAGAGAGGCCAGGACATTCAGGAAGGTACTCCATACGGATTTACCTTTTGGACGTAATTCATCCAGTACAGCCTTGCCGAAAACATTCACAAAATCGCGTACAGAGCTTGTGGCATAGATGTCGATGATAAAAGTGTGATAATGCTCCTTGATTTCCGGCTGTCCAAAACAATGCCGCAACAAGTCTGTTTTGCCTAATCTGCGTGGGGAAATCAAGGCTATGTTATTCTCATTCGTCAAAAGTGAGACGATTTTAGCCGTTTCTTTCTCTCTGTCACAGAAATATTCTGGTGACACATAGCCGTTCGTAACAAATGGATTTTTCATATGATTATTGAGTTTACACGCAAATATATAGAAAATATCACAATAATCATTAGATGATAATCATAAAATGATTATTAATAGAAGTGTGTGGTTAACTATCATATGAAATGGCTATTCTTTTCCTCATCCAAAGAATAGAGGAATAGCAATAGCCATTTTCTGTTTTAATCTTGATATTCAATTTCTTCACCAAGAACTTGACGTATCATATTATGTTCATTGCGATAGAGTTTACCATTACGCAGATAATAATAGTTAAAGTAACCGGCAAACTCAATAGTGGCATACTTTAATGTGTCTCCTTGATTATAGGCTCTCCATGTACCCTCGTAAGAGCTGGAATCATCATATTGAATCAAGGTGGTGGAGTCGGATCGAAGGTTGAATTGGATACCGGTTTCAGTGATGAATTTGCCTGGAAAAGGATGTGTAGCTGCTGACTTCTTACATGAAGAAAAGCAGATGAGTGAAACTGACACGGTCAAAATGAATAGTATTTTCTTCATATCTGATATTTATAAATGAAAGATTGAAAAAAAGGACGTCCTGCAAGAGGACGTCCCTTTTATTAAATTATATCAAGAATCTCTTCTTAATTATTTGGCACTCGGTGTACCGGCAGCCTTCTTAACGATGACTTTCAGGTTATCCTTGCTCAATACACCCCACTTGTAGTTGACATTTACAGTCAGGAACATGTTGTAGTCAACGTTAACCGGAGTACCATGGTTGTTGAAGTATGCCAAGTGAGTCGGGTCAGCTTTAGCTTCTGTAGCAGTAGACTTAGCTTTTGTCTCATCCCAGTTCATCATCTTCAACGAAGCATTGGTCGGCAACTTACCGTCAGTAGTACCCTCCTTATGCTCATAAGTGCTGGTTGCAGCATTCCAAGCCAAGCTGGTAGTGGTCTTATCAGTCAAGAACTTAACTTCACGCACAGCATAGTAGTCATACAAAGCATGTGCATAAACTTCATCACCAGTGGCCTTGTCAGCTACAGCAGCAGCTACCGGCTTATTATTCCAGTCAGTGAATGTGAAGTTCTTGGCAACGCTCAAGAAGCTACCGTCAATTTCAGCATCAACGAAGTTGTCGCTGATAGAACCGTCAATAGTCAACGGGTTGATGAAGTGTACCTCAAATTCTTGAACTGGAATAACATTGAAGTCATTGTATGCAACAACTAGCTGTACAGGAACTTCCTTGCCAATCAACTTGAGGGCGGCATCAGTACCGTTCAAGTCATCTTTTTCGTGGAGACGGATGATACTGGAGCATTCATTTACGCTATTACCTAATTTTTCATCATAATTCCAAGGCAAGTTCTTTTTGTTTTCTGTAGCATCAGCACCCATCAGGTTATTGATAGTGGCAGCCAAATCGTTAGATTGTATATAATCATTAATTCCTGCATCCGTTCTACCGATGTTGCTGTTGTCACCTACAACTTCGTCTTTTGCTGTACCTTTAGTCTTATACCACAATTGGGTTTGGTCATCGCTTGTGACAAAGTCTTTCAAATGCGGATAAGTAGTCAGGTCTTTCATACGTGTTTCGTCAAAGATAAACTTAACCTCTGCACACTCACGAATATACTGGATGAATTGGGCCAAGTTGGCTGGTTTTTCTTTGGTCGGTTTATATACAAAGCCATTAACCAAGTCAGCTTCGATGTGGCTATAGTCTTTAAGCTCACAACCGTCTGGAGTACCCGGATATACATGCGGGTCTTTCTGTGTTCCACCGTCATTTGCAGTAGTGTAAACAATCGGATTCACATTGAAGACACCTTCACCCTTACCATTCTTCCAGAAAGTACCTTGGTATGCAAACTTCTGTGCAGGAACAACAATTGTCTGCTTGATGTCATCATTCAAACCAGTTCCGTCAACGTACTTAACATCAATTTCAAATGTAGAAGCATAAGTCTTGTTTGCAGCATTGTAAGCCAATGTACCAACAGTCTTCGGATTCATAGCCAAACCAAGTTGAAAGAAGTATTGTCCTCAGCATCCTGTAAGAAACCGAATACAAGTTCTTTGTTATTATTGATGAGTTCACCGCCGTCTTTACCAACTTTATTTGCTCCTTCTTCCCAGTCATTCAAAGCATCTGTAGACTCTGCCAATGTGCTGAGGTCAATCTTCTTACCATCTTTTCTAAGTTCAAGGATTTCGATGTCCTTGTAGATGTTATGGAACTGAGTTTTACTCATACTCTGTCCACTATCGAACTTAACCATATGATAGATCTTCTCGTTCATTTCCTTAGAGAACAGCTGCTGGAACATGTCATGACAAGTTACAGTGTCGTTCGGGAATGTGATAGCAGCAATAGTCTGATCCTTTTCACCAGTCCAACAGATCTTAATGTAGCGAACTGCAATCATGTTACCATTGTTCTTATCCCACAACTCAGCGCGAATGATAGGCTCACGACCGATAGAAGTTTTGGAATATTCGTTGTCTCCCAACTCTACGTCATAAACTTCAGGCTTCAGAGTATAACCATCAGACAAGATACGGCCGAATTCTTGTTCGTCTGTCTTCCGGTCACCCTGCAGATACTTGGCTTTTGCCAAAGCAAAACGGAACTCCAGACCATAGTCGGGGTAGTTGCTCAATTCCTTGTGGCTACCATGTTCGTCTTCTGCATAAGTATAGCATACTGTTACCAGTGTTCTCAAATCAAGCGGTTCGTCATACGCTTGCTTAACGTCTACCAGCTCTTCATTTCCTGATTTGTACAAGCAAATAGAGTCATGATAGTGAACATATTTGCCATTTTGTTCTTCGTCAGCAAAATTGCCAGATATTTTTGAGAAGTCAATATGCTTGTTAGCCAAATAAGGGAATACTATAGATTCTTCGATACGGCTGTATTCAGAACTTACATACACTTCTTTACCGGCCTTTTCTTCTTCATCTGTCAGATTCTTGTCAGCAATAGGGGGGGCAGAGAAGCCATCCAGAATGTTTCAAGCTTACCTTCTCCATGTGCAGAGCCATATGTACTGATTTTTTCATTCAGATATCCCTTGTTCTCCTTGTATTGTATAGTCAAAATGCCACCATCTACACTATAATCTACTACTTCGATAAGTGCATTCTCCAAGACTCCAGGAGTAGACTTGGTTACATTCTGAGATTTGATGCCTTCGAACTGCGAGAGTTTAATATCATCTTTCAATACACCGATGCTTGGACTCATTTTGTAGCTAACCTTGTTCTTTTCTGTAGAGATATTAAGGGATTTGGCATTAGCTACTGGTTTGTGGTCCAAAACAGGGCGAAGTTGCCCGTGATCTCTCGGGTTCGCATTGTCTTGATGGCCTGTTACAGCAGTATAAACCTGCGGAGTATACTGCAATGACAGTAATTCAATAGAAGGAATACCATTGATGTATGTAGTCGGAATCAATGTGAGACTTGTCAAACGATGACCAATCAAGGTCATCACTTCTACGCTCAATTTTTCAACCTTAGTTGCGAGTTCCTTCAAATCTACATCGGAGATGAAATCTTTCTGTAATTCCGTCTTCAGATCTGCAATATTTTTGTCTACAGCATCCAGAGAAGCCAGCTTGTGATTTGTTTCTGTAGAGCTGTATTTGCATCCTCTAAAGCTTACTTCAAGGCTGCAACGTCCTCAGAAGAAGCCCCACCTTGTCCTGCTTTGTCCAATGCTTCTTGTGCTGCTGTTTTAACATTAGAAGTTCAGTTTTGGCTTCAGCGATAGAAGTCTCCAAAGTACTTATTTAGAGTTCAATTCATCAAGTGAAGCTTTCTTATCCAATTGTCCCTGCAAGTCCTTGATGTCGTCATCATAGTCCTTACAAGACGTGAAAGTTCCTGCAGTACCGGCCATTAAGACACTGAACAAGAACATACTTATGTTTATAATTGAAAACTTTAAATTTATAAATTTTAAAAAATAAAAAGTGAATAATCTCGCATATTTGGTATTACTTTCTCTTATTTTTTTGTTAAAATTTTCCGTTACTTCGCAGGTAACGGGAATCTATATTTAATCAATTGTATAAAAATATGTTTAATACAGTTTCGATACATCTATAATTGTTTATAATATTTTAAATGAATAAAGATAAGGAGGGGCTTATAGGTGGAATTCTTATAATAGGACTAAGAAATAAGATTGAGGTGAAAGAGACTCAAAAGGTTTGCAAGACAGGGGAAAATATAAAGTCTTATTTTGTAGTACTTTGACATAAGAAAAGGTGGTTGAGAAACAAACAAGGCGATCCTTCCCTTCAAGAGAAGTCTCTTGCGGGAGGAATAAATAAGTACATATTTAGACTATTCTATCAATAAAAAGCAAAAAAACTATGCCGAAATTCCATTGCTTTTCACAAAAGAAATTACCTTCTCATTTGCCTCATCAATCTTCTTGTCGTTGAAGGGTTTGAGATAGGTTTCAGTAACATTTATCGATGAGTGTCCCATCGCTTCGGAAATAATTCCAGGGTGAATCTCGCAATAATATGCCATTGTAGCCCATGTGTGTCTTGCCGAATACGAGCTAAGATGTGAACTCATGTTTAAATGTGTTTTTAAAGTTGATAACTGATAGTTAAAACGTCTCAGAGCTGATTGATACTCTTTATAAGCCGCTTCGGTACCCTCCTTGCTATGTAATATTGGAAATAAATAAGGTGAGTTTTCGTCCTTATTGGACACCATGCGTACCAACTGCAAGGCTTCAGGGGACAGAAGTACCCGCAAGGTGTGACCAGTTTTTCTTCTACGATAGGATAATACGTTACCTTGCAAGTCTTTCTTACGCAAAAAAGCCAAATCGACAAACGGAAGACCACGCATCATAAACATAAACACGAATAGCATTTTTGCTTTTTGAAGTCTCGAGGAGGGAATCCTTTTGGACAAATCCATCTCTGTCTCGCAAACTAAAGCTCCTATATCCGAAGCTTCCAATGCTCTTTTCTTGTCCGCTTTAGTTCCCGTATACACATGTTCAAACAACCTGGGAATATAACGGACATATCGTAAATCTACAGCTCGGTTATAAGCCGAACGGATGACTTTCATATAGGTGGAAACGGTATTCCAACTACAATCCCGTTGGCGCAGGTACATTTCAAAACGTTTTAAAACCACTGAATTCAGTTTGCGCAGATGCAAATTCTGATAGTTGTTGAATACGGAAAACACATTCAATGTGGATTGGTAAATATGGGCTGTTCCCCATCTTCCATTTTTCCGAAGCTCTCCAATAATAGTTGACAGCATTTCTTGTAAGGTAATCTCTTTCATCTTCAATTTTAATTATACATTTCTTATTTATAATATGTATAAGGGTAACTCCTCTGTAATACAGAACACACGTACAAATACGCTAATAGCTGGGGCAACAACAATTCCATTAACAAAAAAGTGCGCTTAAATGCAGATTTTTCGATTAATTATAAAAAAACAGCATTATTATTTGCTCATTTATAGAAAAACGATTATGTTTGCACGGAAAATTCCTCCGTTACCTGCGAAGTAACGGAAAATTTTAACAAAAAAATAAGAGAAAGTAATACCAAATATGCGAGATTATTCACTTTTTATTTTTTTAAATTTATAAATTTAAAGTTTTCAATTATGAACAAAAAGTTTCTAAGTGTGATCCTGTTCAGTGCCTTAATGGCTGGTACTGCAGGAACGTTCACGTCTTGTAAGGACTATGATGATGACATCAAGGACTTGCAGGGACAACTGGACAAGAAAGCTTCACTTGATGAATTGAACTCTAAAGTAAGTGCTTTGGAGACTTCTATCGCTGAAGCCAAAACTGAAGCTTCTAATGCTAAAACAGCAGCACAAGAAGCACTGGACAAAGCTAAAGAAGCATTGGACAAAGCAGGACAAGGTGGATCTTCTTCTGAAGAAATTGCAGCCTTAAAAGCCGCTCTGGAGAAAGCGCAGGCAGACTTGCAGAAGCAAATTGACAAAATGGCCTCATTGGAGACTGTGGACAAGAAAATTGCAGATTTAAAGAAAGAGCTTGAAGGAGGCTTTGTTACAGACGAAAAATTACAAGCTTTGGCTGCAAAGGTTGATGCCCTGACCGCTGAGGTGGTTAAATTGATTGGACACCGTCTGACTAGTCTAGCTCTGATCCCGACTCAGCATATCAACGGTATTGCTGCTATGACTTTTACCACTTTGCAGTATACTCCTCAGAAGTATGAGGCAATGCCTACACATACGTCTGATCCTTCGGGCCACACTAACCGTCCTGTGTTAGACCACAAAGATGCCGGTACAGCCCGTTACATCGCTACTGAGAAGAATAAGGCTTATTTCCATGTAAGCCCGAGTGTAGGTGTTCGTACTCAAGATATCCTGACTCCGTCATTTGACTGCATCAAGTCTGAAAATATAATGACAAAGAATGCTGACGGTACAACAATTACAAACAATAGCCCGATTGAAGTTACAGGTCACAATATTGACAAGGAAGGTGTACTGGAAGTTACATTCAAAAAACATTCTGATTTCTTAGGTCAACAGCTCTCTACCACTAAGGAAGGCAATAAGGAGAAATTCTATATGGCTTCTTTGAAAGCTCCTATTTCTGCAGAAAACTATACAGAAGACGAAGCTAAGGATGTTGAAGCTGGTACTATTGATGGCGTTTATGTAAACTCTGAATATGCTCGTATTGAAGAGCTTATCAAATTGCCGTATTTGGCTAACAGCAGAACTGATTTTGGAAAAACCATAACAGGTGAATTCGCAGACGAAATACAGAATGATGGAAACGGTGATTTCTATGTTCACTATCATGACTCAGTATGTCTGTATGAATCAAATGCAAATGCTTTAGTTGACTATTACCAAGCTTATGACCAACCTCTTGATTTAAAGAAATTGGTAAAAGTTTGTGTTAGTGACAAAGCCAATGATCATGCCGCACATGAGGATTTGGTAGACTACAAGGACTATGGTCTGACATTCCGTTTCCGTCTGGCAGAAGCCGCTTATATTCCTGAAAACGACAATGACAACAAGACTGACCAACAAAAATTTGCAGAAATCGATTCTCCGATGAATGGTAAAATGTCTGCTAAAGTATATGACATCTCTGGATCTGCAACAGCCGTAGGTCGTGAGCCTATTGTTTGCGTAGAATTGATCGACTCTGTAAATGGCAATGCATTGGTTGCTCAACGTTACTTGAAGGTTAAATGGACAATGGAAGGAAAAGAACTGGCAGTTCCGTTCAACCCGGTATTGTTCTCTTGTAAAGTTAAGAACCTTGTCGATACAGAAATGATGAATACCATGATTTACGACAAGGCTAAAGAAGGTGGTATGACAAAGAACGAATTCCATGCTATCTATACTGAATTCATTGTAGGTGAGGGAGCTGGTACAGCTGAAGATTTGAAAGATCCGGAAGAAGGCGTTGAGTCTCACAATATTTTGTGGACATTAAACGAAGAAGATCTTGGTGTGTTCTGGCCTGGTCAGCAAGAGAAGACGTTCACGAAGACTGTTATCTACAAAGATCCTAAGGGTATCAATGCTGATATTACCGTTGTGATGACAAGAACTGTCTATATGCCTGCTTTAAATGTATGGGGCCACATGGGTACATACTGGAAAGGTGAAAAGGAATATAAGATATTCAACATCAACCCGATCGTTTATGGAACCAAAGAATCTAATCCGGCATGGAATGTTGTTGACGGTACTAACCCGACATGTAACATCTATACTGACTTGTTGAACGGTTTCTTGGATGACAGAGGTGTGAAACCTACTGAAGGTGCTGCTGGCGCTATCTATTATACAGATAAGAATGTAGCTAATACGAAGTTCTATTATCCTGCTTTTGGTCCGATGCAACCTGACCACACTATGCCTGAAAATGCTAACGGCATTTACTATGCAGAAGAAGGCGTAAGATTCGTATTCGATAAGGCAAGAATCGCCAACTATACTTATATTTGGAACGATGGTACTGAAGTGAAGGCTGAGTTGAGAAACAATGATACAGAATTGTGGATTAAGGGAGAATTAGCAGCAACAATCGTAAATCACAAGGCTAACCTTTTGAACGCAGACGAGCTGACGTACAACATCAAGTTGCAAGAAGCTGTTCCTGATCATGCTGTTACAGATTTCACTAATCAACCGACAGAAGCTGCTAAGGCATTGGTTGGTAAGATGGTTCCCATCAACTTGGTTGCTGATCTCTGCAATAATGCAAAGAATGTAGGCATTGTTAAGCAATACGAAGCAAATATTATTGAGCCGTTGCAAGTTAAGAAGGGCGAAATCGACAACTTCGTTGACGCCAAGAACGAAGGTAGCTCAATTGATGTAACTGGTGCATTCACTTACTACTCTTGGAATGACAACAAGCAGATTGTGGAAAACACAACTGGTCTGCCAAAAGCATTGTATGACTTCTATCAAGTAAGAGAAGCTGTTTGGCCGTTGAAGGCTGGTTCTGACAATATTCTGGATGTTACTAAGATCAAGACTAACTTGAAACTGACTGACGGTAACTTGGAACCAGAAGAAGGTTATACAAATGGTAAGTTGCCTGCAAACATTGAAATCAGATATGAAGAAAAAGATATCGATGGTGACGGTGACAAAGAAAAAGTCTTGACTTATTACAACTATAGCGGTACTCCGGTTAACAAAGCTTATAAGCTGTTTATCCCGGTTGAATACGGTTATAAGTGGAAAACTCTCATCAATGTTTATGAGATTACTGTAGCTCCTAACTCTGGAACTCCTGGTACACGATAAGTAAAGATCGTTAGATACTGATATATTAAAGGGTATTCCTTAATGGGATACCCTTTATTGATTAAATAAAAACAGATGAAGATGAAAAGATTTATTTATTCTTCAATGCTCTTGATGGGTATCTGTGTGTTAGTAGCCTGTACCGGAAAAAGCAGTAGCCATCCCTTTGGCGGCACTTTTTTTACGGAAGAAGGAGTACGCTTTGAACTTAAAGCGGATTCAACCACACTTATCCAGTTTAACGACTCGCTGACTTATGAAGGTACTTGGCAAGTCTGTAAAAGTGCAGATAATTTGGAATATGCTACAATTGAGTTTGCCGGATATCCTGCTTACTATTTCCTGAAAGACGGGAAGCTCTATCGTAGTGAACGGGAAATGCGCAATGACGTATTGGGCAGAAGAATCAATTACCCAAAATGATATAAGCTAGATATTCCATACTAGAAACGGCTATTTCCATTTTCCTTCTTAGGAAAACGGAAATAGCCATCTTTGTATATATCGACAAGAAAGAAAGGAGCATCCAGTTCATACTCTTCGTTGCGTATCACATATCTTGTTGCCCAAGCAGCTTTAAACTGCCAAAGGCAGTACTTGGAGAATCAATGCCGACACCTTGTAGAAAAGGAAGACTGGAACCCTCATCTCTACAGCTAAGCCTATCAATACCTTCTTGTCTGTTTCATCCATTGACGGCTGAAATGAAACTTCTATGCCATCTGTCATGGATTGGTTGAAATGGTGGGAATAAAATGAAAGTGAGTGATGAGATACTCCAGGCGTTCCATAGGATATTGCTGAAGCATAATCCACAATAATCGTGCGGCAAAGTCGGCAGTGCCTGTTACCAACTGCAGGTTCAACTGAAAAACGGGACGTGACAATCCTTTCGTTACTTTGGTCTTGCCGAAACGTCGTGGACTAATAAATATCAGGCGATTTTCACTTGCAAGTATCTCTCTTACTCTTCCCTATTCCGCTACTCTATCCGTAAAGTATTCACCGTCTACAATGGTACTGAATTTAAATGGATTATTCATATTGCGATTTTTTTTCAATGCGACTTTTTTCACAAATATAAGAAATATATTTGGGGGCATTCTGAAAGACTGGCTAAAATGAAAAATACATTATAAGCTTCTGTTTTTCTTCATTTTATTGTATATACTTGTAAGATAAACTCTTTATAAATAAATTGGAAATGAGCAGAAATGAAATTACCTTACAAGAAATGTTCTCCTCAGTCATCGGGGAACTCCGGGAAGGCGGCAGATGGGGGACAGCACACATCTACCAATCAGCGATGAATGCATTCTCGGCATTCACCAAATGGCAACCAATGCCCATGCGCAAGCTGAGCCCAACCGTACTGAAGAGGTTCGAAAACTACCTCAGGCAGAGGAACTGCAGTTGGAACACCGTGTCCACCTACATCAAGACGGTACGCTCGGTGTATCATCGGGCGGTGGACAGAAAGTACATACGGTATGTACCCAGACTGTTCGAGCATGTGTATACCGGCACACGGGCAGACAAGAAGAAGGCGCTCAAGGCATCCGACATCAGCAGCCTGGTAAGGGAGACGGAAAGGAGCCTGCAAGGAGGGACGCTCCCAAACGCACAGCAGAGAACAAGGATTTTCTTCGTACTCATGTTCATGCTCAGGGGCATACCCTTTGTGGACCTGGCGTACCTGCACAAAAGGGACCTGCAGGGGAATGTACTGTCTTACAGAAGGCGGAAGACGGGACGGGCACTGACCGTGTCACTCACACCCGAAGCCATGCAGATGGTCAGGATGGTGGCGGACAGGAACCCCGACTCCCCCTATCTGTTTCCCATCCTGCAGAGCGAGGAAGGTACGGAAGCCGCATACCGGGAATACCAGTCGGCACTCAGGGCATTCAACCAGCGTTTGGCAGTACTCAGACAGTGTCTGGGAATGCAGTCGGCACTCAGCACCTATGCGGCCAGACATACCTGGGCCACAATGGCTTACCATTGCGAGATACACCCCGGAATCATATCGGAAGCCATGGGGCACTCCTCCATTACGGTGACGGAAACCTATCTGAAGCCTTTCAGCAACAGAAAGATTGACGAGGCCAATCAAAGGGTAATTTCTTTTGTAAGAAGTGGAGCGTGTATGGTGTAAAAGACGTTACTGCTTTTGATAGGATAGAATAGATTTGTCGCACATTTTCCGGAATCTTCAAACAGAGTTTTGAGGAACGGAATGGTGTTGTCTTTACGGAGCTCACATCGGTTCTATCAATATGCTGTTATTCAATCTTTTGAGCTAAAAATACACACTTCCATTTTTTGAAGGCCTCATTTCATTACTTTCCCATTGTCACTTTTCTGGACTTCCAATCCTCTTTCCAATATCCCAACGAACAGATTTTTACTATTCCAAACAAAACCGGTCTATTTTCTCCTTATTCCCTGATTATTAATGAAATTAACAAGATTTCATTACCTGCGAAGTAACGGAAAATCATATAACAAAACGGATATAGGAATGGAATATAAAATGAGAGATTATTCACTTTTTTATTTTTTAAATTTATAAATTTAAAGTTTTCAATTATGAACAAGAAGTTTCTAAGTGTGATCCTGTTCAGTGCCTTAATGGTTGGTACTGCAGGAACGTTTACGTCTTGTAAGGACTACGATGATGACATCAACAACTTGCAGGAACAAATCGACGGTCAAAATGGTCTGATTGCCAAGATTACTGCTGTAGAGAGCTCAATCAGCAATTTGCAGTCTGCACAAAGTGGTTTGCAGAGTGAAATCGCTGCTGCAAAAGACGAGGCTTCAAAGGCTGCCCTTGCAGCACAAGAAGCTGTTATTGCTGCAGCAAAGGCTGAATTGGAAAAAGTCAAAGCCGAGTTGCAAGAGGCCGACAAAGCCGGTATAGCAGCAATAGAAGAAAAACTGGCTGAAATTTCAGGTAGAATCCAGACTTTGGAACAGTTCAAAACTACTACTGAAGCAACATTGGAAAAATTGGCAGCAGCAGATGTAGCTTTGCAGAGCAGCATCACTACCTTGAAAGCTGATGTCGCTGCCAATGCAGAACAGATTGGTAAGAACAAAGCTGCCATTGAAGCACAAATTGCCGCTTTGGATGAATATAAAGGAACCAACGATGCTGCCATTGCTGCTTTAAAAGCTGATTTGGAAAAATTGCAAGCTGGCGAGCTGACAGAAGAAATGGCTGCAAAAATTGCAGCACAAGTAACAGAAGTTGTAGGCGCTAAATTAGACTTGATTTCTGCTGCATTCAGTAAAGCTGTTACTCATGTAGAATTGTTGAATTATTCATTCGGCAGCAAAACTGACAATATTATTGAAGGTGAGCCTTCTATAATGGATTTGCGTACTGCTGAAGCTGTAGAAGACCGTGTGTTTGGTAAAGGCAGCTCCGACGAAGTAGAGGCAAATTCTTATGAAATCATTAATCAAAAGGAGTTCAAAAAAGGTGAAAGAGCATTCATCAGCGACTCTGTATTGATTCGTGTGTCACCGGCTAATGCCACCTTGACCGAAGGACAGATTTCATTTGTCAATTCTGCACTGGGCAATCTAGATGAACTGGTGACTGTTGAGAAAGTGGAGCAGTTTAAAGGCACAGTAACCACCAGAGGTGTATCTTCTAATGGTCTGTGGAAAGTCGTATTCAAGTTGAACAAGGATAACTATACAGAAGAGAATTTGCTGAAAGCTGCAAAGTTTGACTATAAGAGCGGCAACGCTGAAGACGAACCGGTGAAGAAACTGAAGGATATTCTCTACGCAGTAGCAGTAACAGACAAACCGGGCGACGTGGAACGTAGTGTGACAACCGGTTATGAATTGACACTGGGTTCTGTATATACACCGCAGTATGAACTGAATTTCAAGGTCAACGACAAGGATGTGAATGATCTGCGTAACCGTTTCCAGTATGCTGAAGATGGAACTTTAACTGCTGATGCAAGCAAAAAGCTGTTCTATGACTATAAATGGAATGTTGATAGAAACGGAAACCGTATAGAGGAAAACGGCTCTTATGTATCTATTGATGCTACTACTAAATATGGCACATGGAGAGACCAAGACCTTTGGAGGGGTGGCGATAACCGTGACAAAGAAGGTTCTAGCAAATCTTTCTTCTCTACAAAAGTGGGTGAAAAGTTTACCGTAGAATTGAGTTATAGTGATGAGGATATCAGTGGTATCTATGGTTTCTATGTAGTGCTCGACGCGCAACGTGCCGTAGAAAGTGCTCCGTCTGAAATCACGGCATGGAACTCTTATGAGGCAGATATCGAAGGACTGAATACAATTACGACAAACCGTAAGATTGAAATGTCTATCAATGCAGAGAAGGCTGATGGTGACATTATCGGTTTCCGCGTATATGCAGTAAATAATAACGGTTCTTTGGTTGACCCGGACGGTAAGGCATTCTATGTAGCAGTAGGCGACATCGATGCTATGACTACTACGTTGAAGGCTGATTACGTACCGGTATGGAATGCTCCTGATGGTGATTACGAACGTGATGTTGAGATTGATTTGGACGAAGAACTTCTGAAACTGTTTGAAGATAAATATAATGAATATGAGGAAGGTAATTTGATATTTGACATAGAGAATAATCCGAATGACAATGAAAATTTCGTCAAATACTTCGACAGCCAGGAAGGCAAGTTAGTTATTTCATTGAAGGGTAATTTGAATAAGTTCAAGGATAATGGTACTTATAAGATGTATTTCAACTTTACCGATAGTAAGAAGAATGTAATAGTTAAGAAAGTTGCCATTGAAATAACCAAGAAGATGCCAGAATTCCCTGCTGCATTCTCTGCTAAGGCCAACCAACTTGACAAAGAAGGCGCAAAGGTTGTTGAAGTAACAGAAGCTAACTGGAATACTACTATCCATAATCTGGGTACAGCATTCAATGGCGTTTCTGATCCTACCAACGCAATCATCGACTTCAACTATACATTCACTTGCGCAGAAAAGCAGATTGTATTCTACTCTGATAAGGCAAGTGCTGCTAGATATGGATTCTATCTCGATGTAAACAATGACAAGGATAAAGCAGCAGCTCTGTTTGCAGATAAACCAGAAGGAAAGATGTACGATGTAACCGTATCCTATAAGTACAGCAATGTTTCATCAGAAACGGCAGACTACTCTTACACTGTAAAAGCCCCGGCTGCCCAGAACTTCAAACTGAGACTTGTATGTGGTGAAGGTTTCACTTCTGAATGGAAGAACTTTGATGACAAGAAGAATCCAATTAAGGAATCCTTAATCTATAACGTTTCTGAAACAAGAATTGCTCTTGCTAATATTCTGAAGTTCAAGAAAGGTGATATAGATTACACGCCTACTTTTGTTGCTGCAAATATCAAAGAATGCCACTTGGCTTCTAACAATGTGGATGACGAATACTTTACTGTAACATTTGATGCGGTTACTCAAGAATTTGTATTTGTTTCAAGATTGGGACAAAATCCACCGACTTCTGATGTTATTGCAACCTTGAAGTTCACAATGGTAGACTTCTTCGGACACGAAAATCCTGAGGAATATCCATACTTCGTTATTAAGAAATAATTTTTTCATTCTTAGTAATTGATGAAAGAGAAGCCTAACTGAAAAAATAAGCTTCCGTACTTTATGAGGGTAGGAGAAAACAAAATTGTTTTCTCCTACTTTTTTCTCCCTACTTTGCTTCCACACTTCCACCCACCTCCTGCATCCCCCTGTCCATCGGCATTTACCCCGCTGTGGAAGTAACTCCCAAAAGTGGAAGCAAAATTTGCTTCCACCTATTCAAGACGCCATAGTTTTACCATAACTAACTCATTCTTATTTTAATACATCGAACAAAGTTTATAAAACACTTGCACCAGTTTCCCCATACTTCTACACCCATCCTACCCATAAAATCTGCAATACCCATATCCCCCCTTATCTTCATCCCAAATCCACAACAGCCTCCTCCCCCTCCTCAGCATAAAAAATGCCCCCGTTCATTTCATTCTCCCTCCACTTTCCACTATCTTTGTCCCCGCGATGAAAAAGTTTGCCGACGTCATATTGCCTTTGCCTTTGCACAGCTGCTTCACCTACTCCCTGCCCGACGAGTGGGCGGATGAAGTGCAGACCGGTTGCCGGGTGGTAGTGCCATTCGGACGGAAGAAATACTATACAGCCATCGTGCGCAACGTGCACTATTGTGCCCCCACCGAATACGAAGTAAAGGAAGTGTCCGCCTTGCTGGATGCCCGCCCCATACTGCTCCCGCGGCAGTTCAAGTTCTGGGAATGGCTCTCCGACTACTACCTCTGCACACAAGGAGACGTCTACAAAGCCGCCCTACCCTCCGGCCTGAAGCTGGAAAGCGAAACAATCGTAGAGTACAACCCCGATTTCGAGTCCGACGTCCGCCTGCCGGAGAAGGAACAGAAGATACTGGATATGCTCTCTGCCGACCCGGAGCAATGCGTGACGAAACTGGAGAAAGAGACCGGCATCAAGAACATACTTTCTGTCATCAAGTCACTGCTCGACAAAGAGGCCATCTTCGTAAAGGAAGAATTGCGCCGTACCTATAAGCCTAAGACCGAAAACCGAGTGCGCCTTACCACTGCCGCCCGCAACGAACACCGCCTGCACATCTTCTTCGACGAGTTGCAGCGCCGTGCCCCCAAGCAACTGGACCTGCTGATGAAGTACCTGGAACTCTCCGGCTACCTCAGCGGACGAGATATAAAAGAAGTCTCCAAAGCCGAACTGCTGCAACGCACCTCCGCCACCCCTGCCGTATTCAACGGTCTTGTGGACCGTGGTGTATTCGAAGTCTACCAGCAGGAAATAGGCCGCATAGACAAAACACTCCTCAAAGAAGTCATCCCCGTCAACCCGCTGAACGAGCACCAGCAACGCGCTTATCACTCCATCTTAGAGAATTTTCAAAGCAAGAACGTCTGCCTGCTGCATGGCGTCACGGCAAGCGGCAAGACCGAAGTCTATATTCATCTGATAGAAGAAACCATCCGGCAAGGAAAGCAAGTGCTCTATCTCCTGCCCGAAATAGCTCTCACTGCACAAATCACAGAGCGCCTGCAACGCGTATTCGGCTCCCGACTGGGCATCTATCACTCCAAGTTCCCCGATGCCGAACGGGTGGAAATCTGGCAGAAGCAGCTGTCGGAAGCAGACTATGACATTATTCTCGGCGTCCGCTCCTCCGTCTTCCTTCCTTTCCGCAACCTCGGTCTCGTGATTGTGGACGAGGAGCACGAAAACACCTACAAGCAGCAAGACCCCGCCCCTCGCTATCATGCTCGCAATGCAGCCATTGTACTCGCCTCCATGTACGGCGCCAAAACTCTGTTGGGTACGGCAACCCCTTCTGTAGAGACTTGGCACAATGCCACATCCGGTAAGTATGGCCTCGTGGAACTGAAAGAACGCTATAAAGAGATACAACTGCCGGAGATTATCCCCGTAGACATTAAGGAGCTGCACCGCAAGAAGATGATGAAAGGTCCGTTCTCTCCACTGCTCCTGCAATACATCCGCGAAGCGCTGGAACAGAAAGAACAAGTCATCCTTTTCCAGAACCGCCGCGGCTTCGCCCCCATGATAGAGTGCAACACCTGCGGCTGGGTACCCAAGTGCAAGAACTGCGACGTCAGCCTCACCTACCACAAGGGGCTGAACCAACTGACCTGCCACTACTGTGGCTACACCTACCAACTGCCCCGTATCTGCCCCGCCTGCGAGGGCACTGACCTGCGCAACCGCGGCTTCGGCACGGAGAAAATAGAAGATGACATCAAAGCCCTTTTCCCCGACGCTCGAGTAGCCCGTATGGACTTGGACACCACCCGCACCCGTACCGCTTACGAGCGCATCATCTCCGATTTCCAGCAAGGCAAGACGGACATCCTGATAGGCACACAAATGGTGTCCAAGGGTCTGGACTTCGACCACGTCAGCATTGTGGGCATACTCAATGCCGACACCATGCTGAACTATCCCGACTTCCGCGCCTACGAGCGCGCCTTCCAGCTGATGGCGCAGGTTGCCGGACGCGCCGGACGGAAGAACAAGCGCGGCAGGGTGGTGCTACAAACCAAAAGCATCGACCATCCCATCATCCCGCAAGTCATTGCCAACGACTACGAAGCCATGGTAGGCGGGCAGCTTGCCGAACGCCAGATGTTCCACTACCCGCCCTACTACCGCCTGGTGTATGTTTACCTGAAGAACCGGAACGAGACCCTGCTCGACCTCATGGCACAGACTATGGCCGCCAAGCTCCGCACCGTCTTTGGCAACCGGGTACTGGGACCGGACAAGCCGCCCGTAGCACGCGTACAGACCCTGTTCATCCGAAAGATTGTCTTGAAGATAGAAACCAATGCCCCGATGGCCCGTGCCCGCGAACTGCTCGTCCAGGTGCAAAAGGAGATGGTAGCGGAAGACCGCTTCAAGTCGCTGATAGTGTATTATGATGTAGACCCGATGTAAATAACTCGTAACTATAGAAATATGAAGAAGATACTTTTCGTTTGCCTTGGCAACATTTGCCGTTCCTCCTCGGCAGAGGGAGTCATGAAGCATCTGGTAGAAGAAGCCGGACGTGCGGATGAGTTTTTAATCGATTCTGCAGGCATTCTGTCTTATCACCAGGGCGAACTGCCGGACAGCCGGATGCGTGCCCATGCTGCCCGCCGTGGATACAATCTGACGCATCTTTCGCGCCCCGTACGTACCGAGGATTTTTACAACTTCGACCTGATTATCGGTATGGACGACCGCAACATCGACGACCTGAAAGACCGCGCCCCTTCAACCGCCGAATGGAGCAAGATACACCGCATGACGGAATACTGTACAAAGTTTACCCATGCCGACCATGTACCGGACCCCTACTACGGCGGTTCCGAAGGTTTTGAGTATGTGCTGGACATTCTAGAGGATGCTTGTGCCGGGTTACTGCAGAGCATTTAATCCAGCGGCATTACATGATACAGTGTCCCCTGCCTTGACTTCTTGTTCGGTATTTCAAGCTTCTTGAGCGTCCGTCCGAATACGGCAACCTTGTTGATTGCCAGACGGTCCCGCGTCTTTGTCTGCAAGGCGGAAAGAATCTGCATGGGCATCATCCATTGCCCCTTTTCATCCTCTTCTGCCGCACGGAAATGGCTGTGGAAGAGTTGTTCCAGTGGGGTGAGCTGTTCAAATTCCCGGTTCGTCCGCTTCAAGATGGCTTCATCGGCATCATCCAGCCAGTAGCGCTCACCTTTGGCTACGGCATTCAGAGCTTGTGCATAGAGCTGGCGGTAGTTGATGGTGACATTCGTATCAATGGGGCCGGTGACCTCAATGTAGATGAAACGGCGGCTGCCACTGGGGTCTGACAACAAGTCCTTCTGGTTGCTGGTGCCGATGAAGGAGGCATACCGCCGCATCTCCCGGATGGTGCTGCCGTAGGGTTTGCGCAGGTTGGCAACCGGTTTCTGCAGCAGATGCTTCAGAAAGCCCTGCTGGTTGATGTTGATTTGGTCGAACTCGTCGATGTTGACGAGCAGAAAGCGTCCCAGGCTGCGTTCCGCTTCCTGCCTGCTCTTGAAGTCAATGCTGTCCGTATAGCCGAAACGCAGCTCCGGTGGCAGCAAAATGCGGCAAAAGGTGGATTTCCGGAACCCTTGGGAACCGACAAGCAGAGGAGAAGTATTGTTTCCGTGTTGCCGGTCCATTCCACGCCAGTGTGCCACCATGCCTAGGAACCAGCGGTAGAACAACTCCCGCCAATGAGGATTGTGGCACGGGACGAGGTCGGCCAACGCCCGGATGCGGTCTTTCCCGTCCCAGCGGCCGGTATCGTAAAGGTATTCTTCGACGGGATTATAGAGTGGCACATGGTCTGAAGTAAGGAAACGGTTGATGTCGCGGTCCCATACGCGGATACCCTCCTTCAGGGCATTCATGGAGACCGTACTGCGGGCACGCTGGTCAGCAGGCTTGAAATAGAAATGGACGGAGTCGCGCTGACGGTATTCCAAATCATCCAGAACGGTGTTGTAGCGGAACTCATACCGGCGGCCCATAAACTCTTCCAGCCGGAAAACGCTCTCCTGCTCTTGCGTCAGACTGCTCTTTTTCCCGAAGCCTTTAAGCTCTTGATATAGGTTATGAATCGTTTGACGAACAATGAATTCATCCGCTTCCCGGTAATAGTGCATCAATGTCTGGCGGACTACTTCCTCTTCGGGGATGCCTGCCTTGAAACAATGTTCGGCCAGAGGCACCAGCAGTATCCGTAAATCCTCGTCCCGTTTCCAGCCGTCCAATTCGCGAAATGCACGGTCAAGGGCCGATTCGAAGAGTATGGCGAAGGTGTCCGAGGCTTTACTGTCCGGATGCAGCCGCAACAGCGGGTTCTTTTCTGCGAGTTTTCGTTGCCGGAAGTTCTCTTCCTCGGGCATGCCGAGGGGTTGTTCCAAGCAGAAAGGCACAGCGGCAGGATTGTAGTAAGGATATCCATCCAGAGTCATGCGGCAACTCTGTGTAAGGGAAGGTTCTTTCAATGTAATGGCAAACGGCAGTAAGGGCTGGTAGCACTTCACCGCCATACGGTAGGCGTGGGCATGAAACAAGGCGGCATCGCTCTCCCGCTTCGGCGTTGTGCCGTCGGGCAGGGCAAACAATACCCATATCTTGGCACTCCGTCCGCTGGAACCGCAGAAAGCGGCAAAGGTCTGTGGCAGCAGGGCGGCTTGTCGCTTTACATATTCCGCTTCGGCAATGCCCGACAGACGGTTTACTTCCAGTTGTACGAGTCCGTTATAGTTCTTCATCTGCCGTTCTCCCTCTTGCGTACGGCTATATTCCACGGCAGGGTAGATGCGTGGCAGTTTGTCTATATGTTCGTATTGGGCGCAAGTACCCTCCAGTTGAGGAAGGATGGCCCGGAGGGTCGATACATGTCCGGCTTTGGTTTCGGTTTTCAGTTTTTTAATCAGTGCATCCACTTCCAGGGTGCTGAGGGCTTCCTTTCCGCTCTCTTTTTCTGCTCTAATCAAGGTAATTTTCATTCTGTTTGTCAGCTTGTTTAAGTAAATATAATTCTCGTAAAGATACGATATCAGAAGGCGGAAAACAAGTATTCAGTAGAATAATTATTAAATAAATCCCTGCTTCCACAAACTATACAGCGTGGTATCGGAAACCTTTGGATTTCTTTTTTAAAACATAGGCATTCCTTTGTTTTTCTCCCTTTGTTTGTCTACTTTTGTATAGGGAATAGATGACGCCTAACGACCATGAACAGCTCTGCTTACGGCCATGAAGCAATCGCTTGACGACCGTAAGCAGAGCTGTTCATGGTCGTTAGGCGTTTCTCTTCCCAAAGCTTTTACGGATGAAGTACGTAACCCGCACCTATTCCGCATAGGGCGCGAACGTATTGTACAACAACTTAAAAGACATTGAACTATGGCAATTTTATTCGATTGGTATGAGCTCCCGGAACCTAAAGACAAACAGCGGGAAGAAAAGATACTTCATCCGCGCATCCGCTTGAACGGCTCTACCAGTACTGCCGAACTGAGACGTCGGATTCAGGAACGCTGTTCGTTGACGAAGACTGATGTTTCGGCGGTGCTGGATGCCTTGTCGCACGTCATGGGGGAAGACCTTGCCGAGGGGCGGCAGGTGCATCTGGACGGTATCGGTTACTTTCATCCCGTACTGACTAGCACGGAGCCGGTGACCGCTGCGACCAAACGTAAAACCACCAAGATTAAGCTGAAGGGCATCAAGTTTCGTGCCGACCAGGTACTGAAGAATGAGATAGGCGCTATCAAAGCTAAACCACTGGGGCTGAATGAGCATTCCCAAAAACTGAGTGACAAGGAGATTGACAGGCGGCTGACGAGCTACTTCTCTACGCATCAGTTCCTTACGCGCAGTGATTTTCAGAGCCTCTGCGGAATGATGCGCTCTACGGCACAGCTTCATATTCGCCTGCTTCGCAGCGAAGGCAAACTCGAGAATGCAGGAAAACTCAACCAACCGATTTATGTACCTTGCACGGGGTATTATGGTAGAGACGAGTAGGTTACGGTAAAACTATAGCGTTTTGAGTAGGTGGAAGCAAAATTTGCTTCCACCTTTTTTGTTGCTTCCACAGCAGCTCAAATGCCGATGGATAGGGGGATGCAGGAGGTGGGTGGAAGTGTGGAAGCAAAGTGATGGAAAATAAATTTCTGGAGAAAAAAAGAGGGCATTCCGTTTTATCGGAATACCCTCAAGTCTATCTATGTACTATATATCTTACTTCTTCAAAGTAATTGTTACAGTAGTGGTTGTGGTAGCACCCCACTTATCAAGTACAACGAGAGAAACCTTACATGGAACATCGTTCTGCAATGCAGTTTCTGCGCTCTTCTTCACTACTGAGAAGTAAGAGTAAGCATCAGTCTCAGTCGGAGCAAACTGACTTCCACTATGGTCTTCAATAGCCAGATATTCTTTGGCATTGTCATCAGCCAAAACAACTCTCACGCTTTGGATTCTACTATCCATAGGCTCAGTTGTATCCGCTACATAATTAGCACCTGATTTCTTATACATCTGAGTCAAGTTATAAGCCTCTCCGTAAACATCCTTAGCAGTGATGTTCTTCAAGCTAACCTTGATAGGACTAACACCATTGCCAGAAGCATTTGCAGCTGCAGTAGCTTCCAAGGCACCTTCCTTGATTTCAGACTTAACTGTCAAGTTGAATTTATCTACAATCTTAGCGATGTGAACGTTGCCGAATACAGTGTAAGCAGCCTGGATTTCACGAGTTGAGTAAACATTGTCTCTGTTGTCTGCATTCTGAGCATTGTCGTATACCTTAACGCTGATATCACCCGCAACACCGGTTGTTGTAATCCATGGTGTACAAGTGTGTCCATCAATTTCGTGAAGCGTTTCAGTAAACGCTACATTGGTCTTTTCAGCACCCATGTCTTTGTACAGCTTGAACAAGTTATAAGTAACATCTGTACCATCTGCTGAACCGTAAGCTACAGCGTTGTCACCAACGAAGTAAGCAGACAGTCTGCTGAACGGAGTTACAGCTGACTCAGCCGGAGACTTGATAGTAACCTTAACAGGAATTTCAAAGGCGTTTACTGTGGCTCCCTTCTTCTTCAAGCCCAATACAATTTGATAGCTTTCTTCTGCTGGGAATGCTTTAGTGTAATCGAAACTGAACTTGATGTACAACGGGGTCTGAATCTTAGAGCCAGCCGCTGAAACATATTGACCTGCACTGTTTTTAACATAAAGAGTGCTTGCATCAATTGTTGTAATCCAGCTTTCATCGAATGCAGTTCCATCCTTACCATATTTCACACCGTTTACTGTGATTGTCTTTTCAGTAAGAGCCTTGCCGTCTGCCCAAGTAATGCTTCCAACCTTTGCAACAGAAGGCAGGTCAGTGTCAGTTGAACCAGCCAAAGCTGCTTGAATATCACCCAATGGCAAGAAGAAATCAGCATTAGTTTTATTTACTGTCCATTCTACATCACCTAAAGTTGTTGAAGGAGCAACATATTTAAAGGTTACTGTAATAGTCTTGGCAGTTGCAGCTTCTGCAACAGTTCCATTTACTAACAGATAATTTACTTTAATATTAAGACTACCAGCCTTTTCAGCCTTAATCGTATTTCCAGATATAGTTGCACCAAGATTTGCTGCAGCAGTCTTATCGGCAATTTCAAAATAGTAATCAACGATATAAGGAGTCAAATCGGCAACAGCAGTACCATCAACAGTAGCAACAGCAGTATTTTTGAAGCATCCGATTAAATCAAGTTCCTTATTGATGTCAACAGAAAGAGCTTTCAGGCTAGTTACAGAAATTGCACTAACAGCCTTTTCTGTCACTTTTACATCATATGTGGAAGCGACCAAACCATCGGCAGTTTCAGTCGTTAAAGCATAAGTTCCTGCAGATTTACCACAATTTGCTGTAGAAAGATACTCTACAGTCATATCGAATACACCCTTGTTCACTGAAGCTGCACGAGTCAATGCATCTTCAGTCATGTTAGCTACCGGATTAGTCACCTTGAAAGGCATATTACCTTTTGAATCGGACAAAACATAAGCATATTTAGTGGCATCGGCATCCTGAGGATTTACAATAGCACTTAATGTACTAGTCTGTGAAAGCAAAATAGCGTCTTTCTTATATGTTACATTATTAAATTTCACATCAGCACCCAATGCCTTACCATAGCTCATTGTAACATTAGCAGCTTCAATCTTACCGTCATTAATAGAAACCGCTTTCAAGCTTGTAATAGATGCGGCTTTGGGTAATTTGATGACAGCAGGTTCGCCTTCACCATTTTCACTTGTTGCAACGTGCAGTTCCCAATAGCTGGTCTTATCTACGACATAAGTACTTGCTCCCATGGCAGAAATGCCAGTATCAGTGCCGACATAGTCATTCTTTTCAGCATCCCATTCGTAAGTCACCCAATTACCGGTTTCCTTACTGATAGAAGGAGCTTTAGCATTGATGCCGTTTACTCCATTCTTACCTTCAGAGCAAATACCGGTATCTTCGTTGTTGATGATGAAATTTTTAGTAACTGGATCGATGGTGATTGTAGCAGCATCACCCTTATCCCCTTTATCGCCTTTAATGGTTCCAATGGTGCTAGTAGTATTATCACTCCAAGTGATTGTAATACCATCACCATTTTTCACAACGTTGGTAACAAACTTACCATCGCCCACTTTTGCCTGTAAGTCGCTGATTGAAGCCTTGATACCAGTCAACTCATTGTTGATCTGATCAATGTCATCATCATAGTCCTTACAAGACGTGAAAGTTCCTGCAGTACCAACCATTAAGGCACTGAACAGGATCACACTTAGAAACTTCTTGTTCATAATTGAAAACTTTAAATTTATAAATTTAAAAAATAAAAAAGTGAATAATCTCTCATTTTCATTCCCTTTCACATAGCTGTTGATTACATGATTTTTTCCGTTACTTCGCAGGTAATGAAATCTTGTTAATTTCGTTAATAATCAGGGAATAAGGAGGGAATAGGCTGATTTTGTTCAGAATAGTAAAAATCAGTCCGTTAGGATATTGGAAAGATAATATATAGTCTTAATCCCCAACATCATAGAAAAGCTACAATAGAAATTATGAAGTGAAAAAGTGCCTAATTTTCAATCAAAGCTTCTATCTTTCAGTTTATTGCTTACGTTGGGAATTTTTTTGTAAAGTCGATATCAATCCGTTCCTCAAAACTTTGTTTGAAGATTATAAAAAAGAAACAACAAGTTTGCTCTACTTCCTCAAAAGAAGTAATCTCTTTTATACTGGATATCCTTCGTTTTTTACAAAAGAAATTACCTTCTGATTGGCTTCGTCAATCTTTCTGTTGCTGAAAGGCTTCAGATAGGTTTCCGTCACTGTGATGGAGGAGTGCCCCATGGCTTCTGATATGATTCCGGGATGTATCTCGCAGTGGTAAGCCATGGTGGCCCAAGTATGTCTCGTGGCATAACTACTGAGTGCCGACTGCATTCCCAGACACTGCCTGAGCACTGCCAAACGTTGGTTGAATGCCCTGAGTGCCGACTGGTATTCCCGGTATGCCGCTTCTGTGCCTTCCTCACTTTGTAATATGGGGAATAAATAAGGAGAGTCCTTGTCCTTGTTTGCTATTATTCTCACCATCTGCATGGCTTCGGGTGTGAGTGACACGGTTAGTGCCCGTCCCGTCTTCCTGCGCCTATAAGACAAGGTGTTTCCTTGTAAGTCCCTTTTGTGCAGATACGCTAGGTCTACAAAAGGAATCCCTCTTAGCATAAACATCAATACAAAGAAAATTTTTGTTTTCTGTCGGGTGTTGGGAGAATTACCGGCCTGCAGGTTCATCTCTGTCTCTCGCACCAAAGAGCCTATGTCGGAAGCTTCGAGCGCTTTCTTCCTATCTGTTCGTGTACCGGTATACACATGTTCAAACAGTCTGGGTACATATCGCACCAGCTTTCTGTCCACTGTCCGGTTGTAAACCGAGCGTATTGCTTTAATATAGGTGGACACCGTATTCCAACTACAATTCCTCTGCCTGAGGAAGTTTTCGAATCTCTTCAGTACGGTCGGGCTCAGCTTGCGCATGGGCACCGGTTGCCATTTGGCGAATACCGAGAATGCATTCACCGTTGACTGGTAGATGTGTGCTGTTCCCCACCTGCCGCTTTCCCGGAGTTCCCCAATGACTGAGGAGAACATCTCTTGTAAGGTAATTTCATTTCTGCTCATTTTCAAATTATTTATAAAAAGGTTTATCCTGCAATTATAAATAAATTGAGAGCAAGTGCAAAGGCATCATTCTGAAATCTGCGAAACGGGAATGATGCCGTATCCGGCAGCTTATTTGTTGGCTAACGTCTGTTTAGTGGCTGATATACGTATCCTGGAAGAACCGTTTGTTGTCGTTTAGGCTGCAAGTGGCATCCACTCCGGCTTGTTGCAGGCGTTCGGTAATCTCATTCAGCTTTTTCCTCGAAACCCTTCCGATATAAAACAGACGATAGCGGTAATCGTTGTCCAACAATTCCATGACGTGCGTGAAATTCTGTTCGCGGGCAAAGTCGAAGTTTACTTTTCTTAGGTTTTGGTACGGATAGCGGATGTTCCTGCCTACGCTGTGTATGATGAGGCCGTCATTGTCCAGCGTCAGGTAACAGAAGCGGGTCATCAGCATGCTGATGAAAAAAAGACTTAATGCAAACGAAATGATAGCCGGGATGAAGCCCCACCATACGTTGCCACTGACGGAATAATATCCCAAGATAAGGGACACTAGGAATAAGACAAAGAACCAGAACATATAGAGTGACGGGCGCTGGTATGTTTCTGTGGGAATCTTTGCGGCTGTCCGTTCCCTCGGTGCGTAGTTGTCGAAGGGGATTTCTTGGGAGACCAGGTAGCGGATGACCGAGGAAGGGTGACGGAAAGGAGGCAGATAGATTGCTTTTTCTTTCCCTTCCTTTAGATGTAAAGTCAGTATGCCCGGACCGTATTTGTCTTTTGCAGCCAGGTTGCTTTTGCGGGGAACCTGGTGGTAACGCTTCATGAAACTGAAACTCTTGATTTGGTGCAGTCCGATGTGCTGGCTTTGCAGCAGTTGTTCGGCTCTTTTCTGTTCTTTACTGGTCACTTCCATAGTTCTTATTTTTTAAGTTCGGGATAACTGATGCGGGTATGGTATATAGTCTTCAGCTTCTCCTTGAATACGTTCTTCACGGTGGCGATATCCTTGAAGGTGATGGGGCATTCCTTGAAATAGCCTTCTGCCACTTGCGAATCGATAATCTTGTCTACCAGGTTGCTGATGCTCTCTTCCGTATATTCGGGCAGACTGCGTGAAGCGGCTTCCACCGAATCGGCCATCATCAGGATAGCCTGCTCTTTGGTGAACGGGTTGGGACCGGGGTAAGTGAATGCCTCCTCGTTGGGGGCTTCACCGGGGTGTTCGTTTTTCCAGGAGATATAGAAATACTTCGTTTTTCCACGACCATGGTGAGTGGTGATGAAATCCTTGATTACTTTGGGGAGATTGTTCTTCTCGGCCAGCTTCAGCCCGTCCGTCACATGGCTGATGACGACTTGGGCACTTTGCTCATAGCCCAGATTCTTGTGCGGATTGACTCCGCCCGACTGATTCTCGGTGAAGAACACCGGATTCTCCATCTTGCCGATGTCATGATACAGCGCTCCGGTACGTACCAGCTGGCTTTTGGCTCCGATGCGGTTGGCCGCTTCTGCCGCAAGGTTGGCAACCTGCATGGAATGCTGGAAGGTGCCGGGAACTGTCTCGGACATGCGGCGCAGCAGGCTGTTATTGATGTTGGACAATTCGACCAGGGTGACATTGGAGGTAAAGCCGAACGTCTTTTCCACCAGGAAGAGCAGGGGATAGGTGAACAGCAGCAACACTCCGTTGATGACGAAATAGGTGTACATGCTTCCGTTGATTTTTGTCAAGTCGTTTTCTGTAATCAGCTCAAAAGCAAAGTAGACGGCAGCGTAGGTCAATATGACGAGGAAGGCTGTTCGGAACAGTTGCGACCGTTGTGAAAGCTCCCTCAGACTGAAGATGGCAACCAGTCCCGCCGAGAGTTGCAGAAGAATGAATTCATGCGGATAGCGCAGGCAGATGGAGCATATCAGTATGGTGGTGACTTGTGCGATGAAGGCCGTGCGTGAGTCGAGGAACACCCGGATGATGACCGGCAGCATGGCATACGGGATGATATAGACATTGAATATGTTGTTGGCAACCATGATGGCTGTCACCACGCAATAGAACATGATGAGGGCGAAGAGCAGGGAGAGGCTGCCCTTGCGCTTGTAGTAATCTTTACGGAACAAGTCGAGGTAGAGCATGAAACACAGCATGAAGATACTGGCAAACAGTACCTGCCCCGCCAGCATTAACCGTTTTTGCCCGATGGACTCACTGCGTTTGATGGATTCTTTCCGTAGACTTTCAAGGATGTTGTATGTCTCCTGGCTGACAATCTCGCCGCGGTCGATGATTTTCTGTCCGCTCAGTACGATGCCGTTGGCCCATGAATAGTTGTCGAGCATCTCCTTCTTGGCGGTCTCTGTCCGCTGCTCGTCATAGGTTAGATTAGGAAACAGATATTCGTTCAGCGAGCATTGCCGTAGAATGTCCGGGCGGTAGTGGGCGGTATCGGCCGTGAGTATATAGTTATAGGCATCCTTCACCGAATATACCTTGTTGATGTCCTGCTGGTTGGCCAGTTTGTCGTTAATGACCATGATGGCGGTTGTGCTGTCCTTATGCAGTTGGTTCAACTCTTCGGTGGAAACGATGCCGGCGCGATATACTTCAGAGAGTTTCCTTTCCAGAAAGCGGACGTAGTCGGTGGAGGGAAGCAGGCCGCGCAGGTGGGTCTGATAGTCTGCCTTCAACTTGGCGAGCACACTTTTCTCAATGCTTTTGTCCAGCTGGAAATACGGCTGGAAGGCGGCGAGGATACTGTCCTGCTCGCGTTTCACCACTTCGTCGGCCTTATAGATGGGGAAGTCGAAGGTGGCCATGAGCTGTCCGTACTTCCAGGGCTTGTCAATGTCGAACTGGTAGTTGAATTTACCGTCACGTGGCAGAAAATAGACAATAATCCCCACAGTGCCGATGAATATCAGTGCTCTGTATAGCAAATCTCTGAGTGAGAACTCTTTTTGGGTATTGAAATAACTCATATCGGCTGAAATTTTTGCGAAAAGTACAAAAAAAAACATTAGTGTGGAAAAAAAGGTTTAATTTTGCCGTCTAAAATATTCATAAGTAAGGTAGATTATGACAGAAAGAAAGGTCAGAGTCCGTTTTGCCCCGAGTCCTACGGGGGCGTTGCACATCGGCGGTGTGCGTACAGCTTTATACAATTATCTCTTTGCGCGTCAGCATGGAGGAGATTTGATATTTCGTATTGAAGATACTGATTCCAACCGGTTTGTACCGGGTGCGGAAGAATATATCCTGGAGTCTTTCAAGTGGTTGGGCATCCCGTTTGACGAGGGCGTGAGTTTCGGTGGAGACCATGGCCCGTACCGTCAGTCGGAACGTCGGGAAATATACAAGAAGTATGTTCAGATTCTGCTGGAGGCCGGAAAAGCCTACATCGCTTTCGATACTCCTGAGGAGCTGGAAGTAAAGCGTGCGGAGATTGCGAATTTCCAGTACGATGCTTCTACCCGCATGCAGATGCGCAATTCACTGACCCTTCCTAAAGAAGAGGTAGACGCGCTGATTGCTGCCGGTAAGCAGTACGTGGTGCGTTTCAAGATAGAGCCGAACGAAGATGTGCATGTGAACGACTTGATTCGTGGGGAAGTGGTGATAAACTCTTCCATTCTTGATGACAAGGTTCTTTATAAATCGGCAGATGAACTACCTACTTACCATCTGGCCAATATTGTGGACGACCATTTGATGGAAGTGTCCCATGTGATACGTGGTGAGGAATGGTTGCCTTCCGCACCGTTGCATGTATTGCTCTACCGTGCCTTTGGGTGGGAGGATACCATGCCTGCCTTTGCGCATTTGCCCTTGTTGCTGAAGCCCGAGGGTAACGGCAAATTGAGTAAGCGTGACGGCGACCGTCTGGGCTTCCCGGTTTTCCCGTTGGAGTGGCATGACCCCAAGTCGGGAGATGTCTCTTCAGGTTACCGCGAATCTGGTTATCTGCCCGAAGCGGTCATTAATTTCCTGGCTCTGCTGGGCTGGAATCCGGGCAATGACCAGGAACTGATGTCTATGGATGAATTGGTGAAATTGTTTGATTTGAGCCATTGTAGCAAGTCGGGTGCCAAATTCGACTATAAGAAAGGTATCTGGTTCAACCATGAGTACATCATGATGAAACCGGATGCGGAGATAGCTTGTCTTTTCAGGCCGGTGCTGGAGTCTAACGGCATAGACGCCTCCAACTATAGCGACGAGTTCCTTACGAAAGTGATTTCACTGGTGAAGGGACGCGTCAACTTCGTAAAGGAACTGTGGGACCAGACCCGTTTCTTCTTCGTAGCTCCCACGGAATATGCGGCAAAGGATGTGAAGAAACGTTGGTCGGAAGATACTCCCCGCATCATGGCTGAATTGATGGATGTGCTGCGCGGTATCGGGGATTTCTCCTCCAAGCCTTCCGAAGATATTGTGATTGGCTGGATTACCGAGCGTGGCTATCACATGGGAAATGTGATGAATGCCTTCCGCTTGTCAGTGGTGGGCGAGTGTAAAGGTCCGCACATGTTCGACATTACCGAGCTGATTGGCAAGGAAGAGACGTTGGTCCGTATACAGCGTGCTGTTGATGCTTTAAAGTGAATAAATCTTCTTCATCCTTAATCCATATAGTATGCTATATGACTTGGCAATAGCCATCTACGATATTCTGGTGCATCTGGCTGCTCCATTTAGCCGTAAGCCCCGAAAGATGATGAAGGGACACTGGGTGGTTTATGAACTTCTCCGGCAGCAGTTGGAGAAGGACGTGCGCTATATATGGTTCCATGCCGCTTCTTTGGGGGAGTTCGAGCAGGGACGGCCGTTGATTGAGAAAATTCGTGCCAAATATCCGGATTACGGTATTCTGCTGACTTTCTTCTCGCCGTCGGGCTATGAGGTCCGCAAGAATTATAGGGGGGCAGACGTTGTCTGCTACCTGCCTTTCGACAAGCCTCGAAATGTGAAGAAGTTCCTGGATATCGTGAATCCCTGCATGGCATTCTTCATCAAGTACGAGTTCTGGAAGAACTATCTGGACGAACTGCATAAGCGTCGTATTCCGGTGTACAGCATTTCCTCCATTTTCCGTCGCGGGCAAGTATTTTTCAAGTGGTATGGCGGTACGTACAGACATGTGCTGCGCGACTTCGACCATTTGTTTGTGCAGAATGAACGCTCCAAACGCTATCTGGCGAAGATAGGCATCAGCCGTGTCACGGTGGTGGGGGATACCCGTTTTGACCGTGTGCTGCAGATTTGTGAGGAAGCTAAGCGTCTGCCTTTGGTGGAGCTTTTCAAGAACAATACGATGACTTTTGTGGCAGGAAGCTCTTGGCAGCCGGACGAGGATTTATTTATTGAATACTTCAACCAGCATCCGGAGGTGAAGTTGATTATCGCTCCGCATGTCATCGACGAGAACCATCTGGTAGAGATTATCCGTAAACTGAAACGCCCTTATGTGCGCTATACCCGTGCCAACGAGAAGAATGTCCGTAAGGCCGATTGCCTGATTATTGATTGCTTCGGGCTGCTCTCTTCCATTTACCGCTATGGCGAGATTGCCTATATCGGAGGTGGTTTCGGAGTGGGAATCCACAATACCCTTGAGGCTGCAGTTTATGGCATTCCGGTGATTTTCGGACCGAAGTATCAGAAATTTCAGGAGGCCATCCAGTTGCTGGAGACAAAAGGCGCTTTCTCGGTGAAGGATTATGAGGAGCTGAAAACTTTGCTCGACCGTATGCTGACAGATGAAGTCTTTTTGCGCGAATCAGGCATGAATGCAAGCAATTATGTGACCAGCAATGCCGGTGCGACGGATAAGATAATGAGTATGATAAACTTTTAGAAGAGTAAAGAGTGATAACGATAGAGCGATAAAGGTGATGGAATGGCATCCCTTTATCGCCCTGTTTTTTAGGGGGGCCTTGCCTCCCTTTATTTGTACCAGTCGGAATACATCAGATAGTTGTGTGCAATCTTCTGGTTCAGCTCCTTGGCCTGCTTCGGGTCCACTTTCTTGATGAACTTGGCGGGGACTCCTCCCCAAATGCTTCCCGGCTCGATGACCGTATTACTCAATACCAGGGAACCGGCGGCGACAATGGCCCCTTCGCCCACTACTGCGTGGTCAAGGATGGTGGAACCCATCCCTACCAAAGCATAGTCCTTGATGGCAGCTCCGTGGATGGTCACGTTGTGCCCCACGGATACGTGGTCTCCTATCTCTATGGTCGATTTCTCGTACAAGGTATGGAGTACGCTTCCATCCTGGATATTTACTCCGTTTCCTATGCGGATTGAATTTACGTCACCTCGCAGCACGGTGCTGAACCAGATGCTGCAATCCCGTCCCATCTTGACGTCACCAATGATAACCGCATTGTCCGCCAAAAAACAATTCTCCCCGATTTCGGGAGTGAATCCTCTTACTGATTTTATTAATGCCATTTTTTAGTGATTAGTAGTTAGGTTACTGCATGCTTCCTTCAGCCATTCCCGTTCTTCTTCGTTCAGGCTTGGCGAAAGTTTCTCGTATACATGCTGGTGATAGTTGTCCAGCCATGCCGTTTCCTCTGCCGTCAGCATCTCTTTGATGATACCTTTCTTGCAGATGGGGCAGAGGGTAATGGTTTCGAATTTCAGGTAATTTCCGAACATGCCTTCACGGTCCTTCACGGTCAGCATCAGGTTTTCTGTGCGTATTCCATGACTTCCTGCTTTATAGACGCCCGGTTCGTTGGAAGTGACCATTCCCGGCCGGAGGGTTACCGGATTCTCGTTCATACGGATGCTTTGCGGACCTTCGTGCACATTGAGGAAATGACCTACGCCGTGTCCGGTACCATGCAGGAAGTTCATGTGGTGCTGCCATATCGGCATGCGGGCCAGTACATCCAGTTGCGCTCCTCGCGTACCTTCCGGGAAGACAGCCATGGCAAGGTTGATATGTCCTTTCAGTATCAGGGTGTAGTCCGTCTTCTCTTCTTCGGTCAGTTCCCCCAGTGCGATGGTGCGGGTGATGTCGGTAGTGCCGTCCAGGTATTGCGCACCCGAGTCCAGGAGCAGGAATCCCTCGGGTTTCAGTGGCACGTCCGTTTCCGGAGTGGCTTCGTAGTGTACAATGGCTCCATGCTCCTTGTACCCGGCAATGGTGTCGAAGCTTTCCCCCATGTAGAGTGGCTGTGCGGCACGGAATTCGTGTAGTTTCTTGTCTACGCTGATTTCTGTCTCGTTGCCTGCGGGAACGGCCTCCTCCAGCCATTTCAGGAATTTCACCAGTGCCACTCCGTCGCGTTGCATGGCTGCGTGGATGCCGGCTATTTCCCGGTCATTGCGGACTGCTTTCAGCAAGGCTATCGGTGAGCGCTCGTCAAGTACCCGGCAGGAAGGGGGGAGGGCAGAATAAACGGCATAATTCGTCCTTCCCATGTCGAGCATGATGCTGCCGTCCGGTATTTTTGTCACAAAGGATTCGGTGTCCTCATAAGCGTGGATGGTGACGCCGGCTTCTTCCAGATAGGCTGAAAGCTCTTCCGTTACTTTCTCGGGCTGGATGAAAAAGTGTGTTTCTTGTTCGTTGATTATCAGATAGCTCACTACTACGGGGTTGCAATGCACATCGTTGCCGCGTATGTTGAGTGCCCATGCTATCTCGTCCAATGCCGACACCAATAATACGTCTGCTTCGCTTTTCTTCATTTCCCGGCGGATATCAGCCAGTTTGTCCGGGCAGCTTTTCCCGGCGTATTTCATCTCGTGGATAAAGGCGGGTGCTTCGGGCATGGGAGGGCGGTCTGTCCATATCTCATTCATCGGGTCGGCAATGCTCTTTATGGTGATGTCGTTTTTTGCCAAATCCTCTTGCAGGGCTATGGCTTGTGTGGTGGAAAATACCTTTCCGTCTATACCTACAACTGAATTCGCTGTAAGGTTCTCCCGCAGGAAATCGAGGATGCTGGGCGTTTCGGGCAACATTTCCTTGTATAAGTCGATGCCGCTGCCTTCCAGCTGCTGCTCGGCTTGGAGAAAATAGCGGGAATCTGTCCACAGCCCCGCCTTGTCGGTGGTAATCACTACCGTGCCTGCCGAACCGGTAAAACCTGATATCCATTCTCTTGATTTCCAGTACGGTGCTACGTACTCGCTTAGGTGCGGGTCGGTACTGGGGATAATGAAAGTGTCTATGCCTTCTCTTTTTAACAATGCCCGTAAAGCATCTATACGTTGATTGATTGTCTGAGCCATATTTTTATAAATGTAATTAAGTAGGCGTGTAAATGAGTTTATAATCTCTCCATTCTCTGCTTTCAAAGTTACACATTCTCTTTTAAAAAATTGCCATGCTTCACGGATTTTAGCGGATTGGCTCAATAAAAACATCTTTCCCTCTGCTCATTCGTTTGATAATTAGGAATTATGGGTAATTTTTTTGCAGAAAGTTTTGTGAATAAAGAAAGTATGTGTAATTTTGCCGCTCAATTTGATCGTGAGATTTTTAAACCATTAACATTTAATTAAAAGAAAATGATTGTAGTACCTGTAAAAGAAGGCGAAAACATTGAAAAAGCGCTGAAGAAATTCAAAAGAAAGTTTGAAAAAACTGGCACAGTTAAGGAATTGAGACGCAGACAACAGTTCGATAAACCGTCTGTGACTAAAAGACTTAAGAAAGAACGTGCTGTTTACGTTCAACAACTTCAGCAAGTAGAAGATTAATAATTCGTAAATTCCTTTGAATTATTGAATTCTTTTTCATACATTCGTTGCATGATTTTAGATATGTAGCGATATGTTGTTGACAGATTCTTTTCTTGACTATCTTCTGTACGAGCGGAACTATTCCAAAGGTACGATTGAGTACTATCGGACAGATATTCTTGAACTGCAGAGGTTTGGAGAAGAAATGTGGGGGGACTTGACTCCATCGGATGTAGATGCAGAACTTGTTCGTGAATGGATTGCTTCCTTGATGGACAAAGGACTTGCTTCTAATACGATAAACCGAAAGCTGAGCTCTATCCGGACATATTATAAATTCCTTTTGAGGAGAGGTGAGGTTGCGGTAGATCCGTTACGAAAAGTTACGGGGCCCAAAAAGAAAAAACCGCTTCCAGTATTTCTGAGAGAAGGTGAGATGGATAGGTTGTTGGATGATATGGATTTTGGTGAAGGTTTTGAAGGGTGTCGCGACCATATGATTGTTGAAATGTTCTATGCTACCGGCATGCGACTTTCAGAATTGATAGGGTTGGATGACAAAGATATTGATTTTTCGGCTTCTCTCGTTAAAGTGACAGGAAAGCGGAATAAGCAACGTCTTATACCTTTTGATGAGGAGCTGGGGCGCTCGATGAGGGAATATGTCAATGTGCGGAATGAGGCTGTTCCGGTTCGCTCGGATGCTTTTTTTATCCGGAAGAATGGAAAGAGGCTTTACCGCGGTATCGTAGCATGCCTTGTGAAACGAAACCTTTCGAAGGTAGTGACTGTAAAAAAAAGAAGTCCCCACGTGCTGAGGCACACCTTTGCAACGGCTATGCTGAACAATGGTGCTGATTTAGGTTCGATAAAAGAACTCCTCGGGCACGAGAGTCTGGCGACAACGGAAATTTATACGCATACTACTTTTGAAGAGCTTAAAAAAGTGTATAATCAGGCTCATCCCCGAGCCTAAAGTAAAAAGGAGGTAAGTATGGAAGTAAGAATTCAATCGATTCACTTTGATGCGTCAGAGCAATTGCAGTCTTTCGTTCAAAAGAAAGTTGCTAAGTTGGAGAAATTTTACGACGATATAAAGAAAGTAGAGGTGTCATTAAAGGTAGTAAAACCAGAAACAGCCGAAAATAAAGAAGCCGGAGTGAAAGTGTTGGTTCCCAATGGTGAGTTTTATGCAAACAAGGTTTGTGATACGTTTGAAGAAGCGGTAGATTTATGTCTGGAAGCTTTGGGAAAACAGCTGGTTAAGTACAAGGAAAAGCAACGGAGCAAATAATTTTCCGCTAAAATTTTGCGGGTAAAAAATAAATGTCTAAATTTGCAGCCGTTTCGCTCACGCTATGAACGTTACGGTTGCATTTTTTAGCTTGCCTCTTTAGCTCAGTTGGCCAGAGCACGTGATTTGTAATCTCGGGGTCGTTGGTTCGAATCCGACAAGAGGCTCGCTCAAGGATGAGTGGAATAAGTCTTTCTTCACGAGGTGGAGGTGATATGAAAACGGAAATCGTTCGGGTAAAGTTTACTCTGCGATGATTTAGTAAGGAAAAGAGTTCTTTTTATAATGTAGGGGCAAATACCAGAGTGGCCAAATGGGGCAGACTGTAAATCTGCTGGCTTACGCCTTCGGTGGTTCGAATCCATCTTTGCCCACAACTCTTATTCTCCTTGCTGTTATAGCTCAGCGGTAGAGCACTTCCTTGGTAAGGAAGAGGTCCCGGGTTCAAGTCCCGGTAACAGCTCACAAAAATGTAAAAGCTGATTATTAATCAAATAAATAACAAGTAAAGCTATGGCTAAAGAGAAATTCGAACGTACCAAACCGCACGTAAACATTGGTACAATTGGTCACGTTGACCACGGTAAAACCACGTTGACAGCTGCTATCACTACAGTGTTGGCAAAGAAAGGTCTTTCTGAACTGCGTTCTTTCGATTCTATCGATAACGCTCCTGAAGAAAAAGAAAGAGGTATCACTATCAATACTTCTCACGTAGAGTATGAAACAGCTAACCGTCACTACGCTCACGTAGACTGCCCGGGTCACGCTGACTACGTAAAGAACATGGTAACTGGTGCTGCTCAGATGGACGGTGCTATCATCGTAGTTGCTGCTACTGATGGTCCGATGCCTCAGACTCGTGAGCATATCTTGTTGGCTCGTCAGGTAAACGTACCGAGATTGGTTGTATTCATGAACAAGTGTGATATGGTAGACGACGCTGAAATGTTGGAGCTCGTTGAAATGGAAATGCGTGAACTGCTTTCAGCTTACGAATTCGATGGCGACAACACTCCGTTTATCCAGGGCTCTGCTCTTGGTGCGTTGAATGGCGTTGAAAAGTGGGAAGAGAAGGTTATGGAGCTGATGGAAGCTTGTGATACTTGGATTCCTCTGCCTCCGCGTGATGTTGATAAACCGTTCTTGATGCCGGTTGAAGACGTATTCTCAATCACTGGTCGTGGTACTGTAGCTACTGGTCGTATCGAAGCTGGTGTTATCCATGTAGGTGACGAAGTTGAAATCCTTGGTTTGGGTGAAGACAAGAAGTCAGTTGTAACTGGTGTTGAAATGTTCCGCAAGTTGCTGGATCAGGGTGAAGCTGGTGACAACGTAGGTCTGTTGCTCCGCGGTATCGACAAGAACGAAATCAAACGTGGTATGGTTCTTTGTAAGCCCGGTCAGATTAAACCTCACTCTAAGTTCAAAGCTTCTATCTACGTTTTGAAGAAAGAAGAAGGTGGTCGTCACACTCCGTTCCACAATAAATACCGTCCTCAGTTCTATCTGCGTACTATGGACTGTACAGGTGAAATCACTCTTCCGGAAGGAACTGAAATGGTAATGCCTGGTGATAACGTAGAAATCACTGTAGAACTGATCTACCCGGTAGCATTGAACGTAGGTTTGCGTTTCGCTATCCGTGAAGGTGGTCGTACGGTAGGTTCTGGTCAGATTACTGAAATTCTTGACTAATAACCAATATAATCTTAATCAGTTCCCGGTATACATCGGGAACTGATTATGTACAAACGGGAGTAGCTCAGTTGGTAGAGCACCGGTCTCCAAAACCGGGTGTCGGGAGTTCGAGCCTCTCCTCCCGTGCTAATATTTTTGAAATGAAGAAGATTGTAGCTTATTTTAAAGAAACTTACGACGAACTTGTTCATAAAGTGTCGTGGCCTACGTATTCTGAACTTACTAACAGTGCAGTAGTTGTTTTATATGCTTCCCTACTAATTGCAGTGGTAGTATTTGCGATGGACTTCTGTTTCCAGCATCTGATGGAATTTGTTTATCCACATTAAAAGTAAGAAGAAATGTCTGAGATTGAAAAGAAATGGTACGTTTTGCGTGCTATTAGCGGAAAAGAAGCTAAGGTAAAGGAATACCTTGAAGCTGATATTAAAAACAGCGACCTTGGTGATTACGTATCTCAGGTATTGATTCCTACCGAAAAGGTATATCAGGTTCGCAATGGTAAGAAAATTGTGAAAGAGAGAAGTTATCTCCCTGGTTACGTTTTGGTGGAGGCTGCTCTGGTGGGTGAGGTTGCTCATCATCTGAGAAATACTCCTAATGTGATAGGGTTCTTGGGTGGTTCGGAAAAACCCGTACCTCTGAGACAGTCGGAAGTGAATCGTATACTTGGTACGGTTGACGAATTGCAGGAATCAGGTGAAGACTTGAGTATCCCGTATGTAGTCGGCGAGACTGTAAAGGTGAATTACGGTCCGTTCAGTGGATTCAGTGGAATCATTGAAGAAGTGAACACCGAGAAGAAGAAACTGAAGGTCATGGTCAAGATATTCGGACGGAAGACTCCGCTCGAATTGGGCTTTATGCAAGTTGAAAAAGAATAGTGCAGGTGTTACGCTGTAGTATTCTTCATTAATGTTTATATATAAATCAATTAGAAAATGGCTAAAGAAGTTGCTGGACTAATCAAATTACAGATTAAAGGAGGCGCGGCAAATCCATCTCCCCCAGTAGGACCTGCTTTGGGTTCCAAGGGTATCAATATCATGGAGTTTTGCAAGCAATTCAACGCCAGAACCCAAGACAAAGCAGGAAAGATTCTTCCTGTGATTATCACTTACTACGCAGACAAGTCTTTCGATTTTGTAATCAAGACTCCTCCCGTGGCTATCCAGTTGTTGGAAGTGACGAAGCAAAAGAGTGGTTCTGCTGAGCCTAACCGTAAGAAGGTTGCCGAGATTACTTGGGAACAAGTTCGTACGATTGCTCAGGACAAAATGGTTGACTTGAACTGTTTCACTGTAGAAGCTGCCATGAAAATGGTTGCCGGTACAGCTAGAAGTATGGGTATCGCTGTAAAAGGGGAGTTCCCGGTTAATAATTAATAAACTTCAATTAGAATGGGTAAACTGACAAAAAATCAAAAGTTGGCTGCAGAAAAAATTGAAGCAGGGAAAGCATACTCTCTCAAGGAAGCTGCTCAGTTGGTAAAAGAAATCACTTATACCAAGTTTGACGCTTCTCTGGATATCGACGTACGTTTGGGCGTTGACCCGCGTAAGGCCAACCAGATGGTGAGAGGTGTTGTATCACTTCCTCACGGTACTGGTAAGGTTGTACGCGTTTTGGTGCTTTGTACACCAGATGCTGAAGCTGCTGCAAAAGAAGCCGGAGCTGACTATGTTGGTCTTGACGAATATATTGAAAAGATCAAAGGTGGATGGACTGATATTGATGTGATTATCACTATGCCGTCCATCATGGGTAAGATTGGTGCACTCGGTCGTGTGCTCGGTCCTCGTGGATTGATGCCTAACCCCAAGAGTGGCACTGTAACTATGGATGTTGCTAAAGCTGTAAGAGAAGTAAAACAAGGTAAAATCGACTTCAAGGTTGACAAGAGCGGTATTGTTCATACTTCTATCGGTAAAGTTTCATTTAGCGCTGAGCAAATTCGCGACAATGCGAAAGAATTCATCTCTACTTTGAATAAATTGAAACCGACTGCAGCCAAGGGTACATATATTAAGAGTATTTATCTTTCTAGCACGATGAGTGCGGGCATCAAGATTGACCCGAAAACAGTAGAAGAAATCTAATAAAACGGAGTAATAATGAGAAAGGAAGATAAAAGTACGATTATTGAGCAGATTGCTGCTACAGTGAAGGAATACGGTCACTTCTATTTGGTGGATACCACTGCCATGAATGCTGCTACAACCAGCATGTTGAGAAGAGAATGTTTCAAAGCTGACATCAAATTGATGGTAGTTAAGAATACATTGCTTCACAAGGCATTGGAAAGCCTGGAAGAAGACTTTTCTCCGCTTTATGGTTCTCTGAAAGGTACAACTGCCGTAATGTTCAGCAACGTTGCTAACGCACCGGCCAAGTTGATCAAAGATAAGGCTAAGAATGGTATTCCCGGACTGAAGGCTGCATATGCAGAAGAAAGCTTCTATGTTGGTGCTGACCAGTTGGATGCTCTCGTAAGTATCAAGAGTAAGAATGAAGTTATTGCCGATATCGTTGCATTGCTGCAGTCACCGGCCAAGAATGTTATTTCTGCTCTGCAATCAGGTGGTAACACCCTCCACGGAGTTCTCAAGACTCTTGGTGAACGTCCCGAAGCGTAAATTTCGGAAAAAGAATTATATCAATTTATTTAGTATTTAAACAATTAAAAATCATACAAAAATGGCAGATTTGAAAGCTTTTGCAGAACAATTAGTTAACTTGACAGTAAAAGAAGTTAATGAACTTGCAACAATCCTGAAAGAAGAATATGGTATTGAACCTGCTGCTGCAGCTGTAGCTGTTGCTGCTGGTCCTGCAGCTGGTGGTGCTGCTGCCGCAGAAGAAAAGACTTCTTTCGACGTAGTATTGAAGAGCGCTGGCTCAGCTAAACTTCAGGTAGTTAAAGCCGTTAAGGAAGCTTGCGGTCTTGGCTTGAAGGAAGCTAAGGACATGGTAGACGGTGCTCCTAGCGTAGTAAAAGAAGGTTTGGCTAAAGACGAAGCAGAATCATTGAAGAAAACATTGGAAGAAGCTGGAGCTGAAGTTGAACTTAAATAACATTAGCCTGTAAATCAGGTAATTCGGTTAGGAACCCTTCGTGAAAAGGGTTCTTAACCTTTTTGTGTATATATTTAAAATTAAGTTCTACAAATCCATTAACAGATGTCTTCAAATACTGTAAATCAAAGAGTTAATTTTGCTTCGACTAAGAATCCGCTTGAATATCCGGATTTTCTGGAAGTACAATTGAAGTCATTCAAAGACTTTCTACAACTGGACACCCCACCCGAGAAGCGTAAGAACGAGGGACTGTATAAAGTATTTGCTGAAAACTTCCCCATTGCCGATACAAGAAATAATTTTGTTCTTGAGTTTTTGGACTACTATATTGATCCGCCGCGCTATACCATTGATGAATGTATAGAGCGAGGGCTTACATATAGCGTGCCTTTGAAGGCAAAATTGAAATTATATTGTACCGACCCCGACCACGAAGATTTTGACACGGTCATTCAGGACGTGTTCCTAGGTCCCATTCCTTACATGACGGATAAGGCGACATTCGTCATCAACGGTGCGGAACGTGTGGTTGTATCCCAACTTCACCGTTCACCGGGCGTATTTTTCGGACAGAGCGTACATGCCAACGGTACCAAGTTGTACTCAGCCCGTATCATCCCGTTCAAGGGTTCGTGGATTGAGTTTGCCACCGACATCAACAACGTCATGTATGCTTACATTGACCGTAAGAAGAAATTGCCGGTTACTACTTTGCTGAGAGCCATCGGTTTTGAGAATGACAAGGACATTCTCGAGATCTTTAATTTGGCGGAAGACGTGAAGGTAAACAAGACGAATCTCAAGAAGATGGTGGGACGTAAGTTGGCCGCACGTGTGTTGAAAACATGGATTGAGGATTTTGTAGACGAAGATACCGGTGAAGTTGTTTCCATCGAGCGTAACGAAGTCGTTATCGATCGTGAAACTGTAATCGAGCCGGAACATGTTGATATTATATTAGAGTCGGGTGTTCAGAATATCCTCGTACACAAGGAAGAACCGAACCAGTCTGACTATTCTATTATATATAATACTCTGCAGAAGGACCCGAGTAACTCGGAAAAAGAAGCTGTACTCTACATCTACCGCCAGCTGCGTAATGCAGACCCAGCCGATGATGCCAGTGCACGCGAAGTTATCAATAACTTGTTCTTCTCAGAAAAGAGATATGACCTGGGTGATGTAGGCCGTTATCGTATCAACAGAAAGTTGAACTTGACGACCGATATGGACGTGCGTGTCCTTACCAAGGAAGATATTATCGAAATTATCAAATATCTCATCGAGTTGATTAACTCGAAAGCGGATGTGGATGATATCGACCACTTGAGCAACCGTCGTGTGCGTACAGTGGGCGAACAGTTGTCCAATCAGTTTGCCATCGGTCTGGCACGTATGTCGCGTACTATCCGCGAACGTATGAACGTCCGTGACAATGAAGTCTTTACTCCTATTGACCTGATTAACGCCAAGACAATCTCTTCCGTTATCAATTCATTCTTTGGAACGAATGCTTTGTCACAGTTCATGGATCAGACCAACCCGCTGGCCGAGATTACTCACAAGCGCCGTATGTCTGCCCTGGGTCCTGGCGGTTTGTCACGCGAACGTGCAGGCTTCGAGGTTCGTGACGTACACTATACTCACTACGGGCGTCTTTGTCCTATCGAGACTCCTGAAGGTCCGAACATCGGTTTGATTTCTTCACTCTGCGTATTTGCGAAAATCAACGAGCTCGGCTTCATTGAAACTCCGTACCGTAAGGTGGCAGATGGTAAGGTTGACCTTTCTGACGAAGGTTTGGTTTACCTCACCGCAGAAGAAGAGGAAGCCAAGATTATTGCGCAGGGTAATGCTCCTTTGAACGATGACGGTACTTTTGTACGTGATAAAGTAAAATCCCGTCAGGATGCCGACTATCCGGTGGTTCCTCCTTCCGAGGTGGAATTGATGGACGTATCTCCCCAGCAGATTGCTTCTATTGCAGCTTCTTTGATTCCGTTCCTGGAGCATGATGACGCCAACCGTGCATTGATGGGATCAAACATGATGCGTCAAGCTGTTCCTTTGTTGAAGAGCGAAGCTCCGATTGTAGGTACTGGTATCGAACGTCAGCTGGCACGCGATTCCCGTACGCAGATTACTGCCGAGGGTGACGGTGTGGTTGAATTCGTGGATGCAACGACTATCCGTATTCTGTACGACCGTACGGAAGAGGAGGAATTCGTAAGCTTCGAGCCTGCATTGAAAGAATATAATATCCCGAAATGGCGCCGTACCAACCAGAACATGACGATTGACCTCCGTCCGATTTGCGAGAAGGGCCAGCGCGTTACTGCAGGTCAAATTTTGACAGAAGGTTATTCAACCGAAGACGGAGAGCTTGCATTGGGTAAGAACCTGCTGGTTGCTTACATGCCGTGGAAGGGCTATAACTATGAGGATGCTATTGTACTGAACGAACGCGTGGTTCGTGAGGACCTTTTGACTTCTGTACACGTGGAAGAATATTCTTTGGAAGTTCGTGAAACGAAGCGTGGTATGGAAGAGTTGACTTCTGACATTCCCAATGTAAGTGAGGAAGCGACTAAAGACCTTGACGAAAACGGTATTGTTCGTGTGGGTGCCCGCATCGAGCCGGGGGATATCCTTATCGGTAAGATTACTCCGAAGGGTGAATCAGATCCTTCTCCGGAAGAGAAACTGCTCCGTGCCATCTTCGGTGATAAGGCCGGTGATGTGAAGGACGCTTCTTTGAAAGCTTCTCCTTCTTTGAAAGGTGTTGTTATCGGTAAGCGTCTGTTCTCTCGTGTTATTAAGACTCGCAGCTCCAAGCTGGCCGACAAGGCTCTGCTGCCGAAGATTGACGACGAATTCGATGCCAAGATAGGTGATCTCAAGAAAGTATTGATAAACAAACTGTTGAAGCTTACAGAAAACTATACATCGGAAGGTGTGAAGGATTACATGGGTGCCGACATAATTTCCAAAGGCGCCAGATTCTCTGCTTCCGACTTCAGTGATTTGGACTTCACTGCTGTTCAGTTGAGCAACTGGACGAAGGATGAACATACCAACGGACTGATTCGTGCGTTGGTGATGAACTTCATCAAGAAGTATAAGGAACTCGATGCCGAGTTGAAGCGCAAGAAGTTTGCCATTACTATCGGTGACGAGTTGCCCGCAGGTATCATTCAGATGGCCAAGGTATACATTGCCAAGAAACGTAAGATTGGTGTCGGTGACAAGATGGCTGGTCGTCATGGTAACAAGGGCATTGTTTCCCGCGTGGTACGCCAGGAAGACATGCCGTTCCTTGCTGACGGTACTCCGGTAGACATCGTGCTGAATCCGTTGGGTGTGCCTTCACGTATGAACATCGGTCAGATATTCGAGGCCGTTCTCGGTCGTGCCGGAAAGAACTTGGGCGTGAAGTTTGCCACTCCTATCTTTGACGGTGCATCTTTGGACGATTTGAACGAATGGACCGATAAGGCCGGCTTGCCCCGTTACGGCAAGACAACGCTGTATGATGGTGGTACCGGTGAAGCATTCGAGCAGCAGGCTACGGTAGGTGTGACCTACATGCTGAAGCTCGGTCACATGGTTGAAGACAAGATGCACGCACGTTCCATCGGTCCGTACTCACTCATTACGCAACAGCCGTTGGGTGGTAAGGCACAGTTCGGTGGTCAGCGTTTTGGAGAAATGGAAGTTTGGGCTCTCGAAGCATTCGGTGCCGCACACATTCTGCAGGAAATCCTGACTATCAAGTCTGATGACGTTGTAGGACGTTCCAAGGCTTATGAAGCAATCGTGAAGGGTGAGCCGATGCCTGCTCCGGGTATCCCCGAGTCACTGAACGTATTGCTGCACGAGTTGAGAGGTTTGGGCTTGAGCATCAACTTAGAATAATGGATAATTGATAATTGAGAATGGATAATGCAAGTTACCATTCTCAATTATCGGTTTTCAGTTTTTCAATTTCAATTTTCCATTGTCAATTATCAATTAAATAAATTTATGGCTTTTAGAAAAGATAACAAGATAAAGAGTAATTTCTCGAAAATCTCTATCGGTTTGGCTTCTCCTGAGGAAATCCTTGAGAATTCGAGTGGTGAAGTATTAAAGCCTGAAACCATCAACTATCGTACGTATAAGCCCGAACGCGACGGATTGTTCTGCGAGCGCATCTTTGGTCCTATCAAGGATTACGAGTGCCATTGCGGTAAGTACAAGCGTATCCGTTACAAAGGCATCGTCTGCGACCGTTGTGGTGTGGAAGTGACTGAAAAGAAAGTGCGCCGTGAGCGTATGGGACATATCCAGCTCGTTGTGCCCGTGGCTCACATTTGGTATTTCCGTTCACTTCCCAACAAAATCGGTTACTTGTTGGGCCTGCCCACCAAGAAACTGGATGCCATTATCTATTACGAGCGTTATGTTGTCATTCAGCCAGGTGTACTGTCCGACGAAGTGGCACAGTACGACTTGCTGGAAGAAGGAGAATACCTGGACTTACTGGAAAAGTTGCCGAAAGACAACCAATTCCTCGAAGATTCAGACCCCAATAAGTTCATTGCCAAGATGGGCGCGGAAGCTATCTACGATTTGCTGTCACACCTCGATCTTGACTCTTTGTCTTACGAACTGCGTAATCGTGCCGGAAGCGATGCTTCACAACAACGCAAGACCGAAGCCCTGAAACGTCTTCAGGTAGTTGAGTCGTTCCGTGCATCACGTGGACGCAACAAGCCTGAGTGGATGATTGTACGCATTGTGCCGGTTATTCCACCCGAACTTCGTCCGTTGGTTCCGTTGGATGGAGGGCGTTTCGCAACTTCTGACTTGAACGATCTTTACCGTCGTGTCATCATCCGTAACAATCGTCTGAAGAGATTGATTGAAATCAAGGCTCCTGAGGTGATTTTACGTAATGAAAAACGTATGTTGCAGGAAGCTGTCGACTCTCTGTTCGACAACTCTCGTAAATCGAGTGCTGTGAAGACTGACGCTAACCGTCCGTTGAAGTCACTTTCTGACAGTTTGAAGGGCAAGCAAGGACGTTTCCGTCAGAATTTGTTGGGTAAGCGTGTCGACTATTCCGCACGTTCTGTAATCGTTGTAGGTCCAGAGTTGAAAATGGGTGAATGCGGTATTCCAAAACTGATGGCAGCTGAGCTTTATAAGCCGTTCATCATCCGTAAGCTCATTGAGCGCGGTATCGTGAAGACAGTAAAGAGTGCCAAGAAGATTGTAGATCGCAAGGAACCTGTTATCTGGGATATTCTGGAACACGTGATGAAGGGTCATCCGGTGCTGTTGAACCGTGCTCCGACACTTCACCGTCTCGGTATTCAGGCATTCCAGCCCAAGATGATCGAAGGTAAGGCAATCCAGCTGCACCCGTTGGCATGTACGGCGTTTAATGCCGACTTCGACGGTGACCAGATGGCCGTTCACTTGCCGCTGAGCAACGAAGCGATTCTGGAAGCACAAATGCTGATGCTCCAGTCACACAATATATTGAACCCTGCTAACGGTGCTCCTATCACTGTGCCCGCCCAAGATATGGTACTCGGTTTGTACTACATCACTAAGTTGCGCAAAGGTGCCAAAGGTGAGGGGTTGACATTCTACGGTCCAGAAGAAGCACTGATTGCCTATAATGAAGGTAAGTGCGACATTCACGCTCCGGTAAGCGTCATAGTGAAAGACGTTGATGAGAATGGCAACATTGTGGACAAGATGATGCACGATACCTCCGTGGGCCGTGTCATTGTCAACGAAATTGTTCCGGCAGAAGCAGGATATATCAATACGATTATCTCCAAGAAGTCACTCCGCGATATCATCAGTCACGTAATCAAGGTGTGTGGTGTTGCCAAGGCAGCCGACTTCCTCGACGGGATCAAGAACCTCGGTTACTACATGGCCTTCAAGGGTGGTCTGTCGTTCAACTTGGGGGATATCATCATCCCGGAAGAGAAGGAAGCATTAGTACAGAAAGGTTATGATGAAGTAGAGCAGGTAATCAATAACTATAACATGGGTTTCATCACCAACAACGAGCGTTACAATCAGGTAATCGATATCTGGACACACGTGAACTCAGAGTTGTCCAACATCTTGATGAAAACCATTTCAAGCGACGACCAGGGTTTCAACTCTGTATACATGATGCTGGATTCCGGTGCCCGTGGTTCTAAGGAACAGATCCGTCAGCTCTCCGGTATGCGTGGTTTGATGGCAAAGCCCCAGAAAGCAGGTGCCGAAGGCGGTCAGATTATTGAAAATCCGATTCTTTCTAACTTTAAGGAAGGTCTGTCCGTGTTGGAATACTTTATCTCTACTCACGGTGCCCGTAAGGGTCTTGCCGATACCGCTTTGAAGACGGCTGACGCCGGATACCTGACCCGTCGTCTGGTTGACGTATCGCACGATGTGATTATTAATGAAGAAGACTGCGGCACGCTCCGCGGATTGGTTTGTACAGCATTGAAAAACAATGACGAAACCATCGCCACTCTGTATGAACGCATCCTCGGTCGTGTATCCGTACATGATATTGTTCATCCTACAACTGGCGAACTGATTGTGGCTGGCGGTGAGGAAATTACCGAAGACATTGCGCAGAAGATTGAAGATTCCCCGATTGAGAGTGTTGAAATCCGTTCCGTATTGACCTGCGAATCCAAGAAGGGTGTTTGTGCCAAGTGTTACGGACGTAATCTGGCTTCCAGCCGCATGGTTCAGAAAGGTGAGGCAGTCGGCGTAATTGCTGCACAGTCTATCGGTGAGCCGGGTACACAGTTGACACTGCGTACATTCCATGCCGGTGGTACGGCAGCCAATATCGCTGCCAACGCAAGTATCGTGGCTAAGAACCCTGCCCGTTTGGAATTCGAAGAACTCCGTACGGTAGACGTTATTGACGAAGCAGGCGAACCTGCAAAGGTAGTGGTAGGCCGTCTGGCTGAAGTGCGTTTCGTGGATGTCAACACGGGTATTGTTCTTTCTACCCACAACGTACCTTACGGTTCTACGCTCTATGCTGCTGACGGTGAAATGGTAGAGAAGGGCAAGATGATTGCCCGTTGGGATCCGTTCAACGCAGTTATCATTACCGAAGCTACCGGTAAGATTGAATTTGAAGGCGTTATTGAAAACGTGACTTATAAGGTAGAGTCTGATGAATCTACCGGTTTGCGCGAAATCATCATCATTGAGTCTAAGGATAAGACGAAGGTGCCTACCGCACACATCATGACAGAAGACGGCGAACTGATCCGTACATACAACTTGCCGGTAGGTGGCCACGTGGTGGTTGAGGACGGTCAAAAGGTAAAGGCCGGTGAAGTTATCGTGAAGATTCCGCGTGCCGTAGGTAAAGCGGGTGATATCACGGGTGGTCTTCCCCGTGTCACTGAGCTGTTTGAGGCACGTAACCCGTCTAATCCTGCTGTGGTTTCAGAAATCGACGGTGAGGTTACCATGGGTAAAGTGAAACGCGGTAACCGCGAAATCATCGTTACTTCCAAGACCGGCGAAGTGAAGAAGTACCTCGTACCGTTGTCCAAGCAGATTTTGGTTCAGGAGAACGACTATGTACGTGCCGGTACTCCGTTATCAGACGGTGCTATCACACCTGCGGACATCCTGGCCATCAAAGGTCCTACAGCCGTGCAGGAATATATCGTGAACGAGGTTCAGGACGTTTACCGTCTGCAGGGTGTGAAGATTAACGATAAGCACTTTGAAATCATCGTACGTCAGATGATGCGCAAGGTGGAAATTGACGAGCCGGGTGATACCCGCTTCCTGGAACAGCAAGTTGTTGACAAGATGGAATTCATGGAAGAGAACGACCGTATCTGGGGAAAGAAGGTGGTAGTGGATGCTGGAGATTCCCAGAGTTTGCAGGCTGGTCAGATCGTGACGGCCCGCAAGCTGCGTGACGAGAACTCCATGTTGAAACGCCGCGACTTGAAACCCGTGGAAGTGCGCGACGCTGTACCTGCGACTTCTACTCAGATTCTTCAAGGTATCACCCGTGCTGCATTGCAGACTTCAAGCTTCATGTCGGCTGCTTCCTTCCAAGAAACGACGAAGGTGCTGAACGAGGCTGCCATCAACGGAAAGGTGGACCGTCTGGAAGGTATGAAGGAGAACGTAATCTGCGGTCACCTGATTCCTGCCGGTACCGGACAGCGCGAGTTCGAGAAGATTATTGTTGGCTCCAAAGAAGAGTACGACCGTATGCTTGCTAACAAGAAGACGGTACTTGATTATGCTGTAGACGAGAAAGTAGAGGGATAACCTTACAACGTCAATATAATTCTATTAAATAGAGAGAGGGAATATCCTATAAGAAGGAGTATTCCCTCTCTGTTTTATCTTTGCCTCTTCCTTCTGTATTGCAACGCTTCTGCATGTTTGTTATAGTGCTACTGCAAAACGATTGTAGTGGCTTGCTTCTTTTTCTGGACGGATTATTATGTGTCTTTTGGGGACTTAAATGTATATCGTCCGAAAAAAAAGAGTACTTTTGGTCTATCTTTTAAGAACATTTTAAAAATAATTGTGCAACATGGAAAATCAAGAAAACAACAACGGTCAACTTCAGATAGAATTGAAGGAAGAAGTGGCGCAAGGTACATATGCCAATTTGGCTATTATAACTCATTCCAGTTCGGAATTTATTCTCGACTTTATTCGCGTGATGCCTGGAATGCCAAAGGCTGGTGTGCAATCGCGCATAGTTTTGGCACCCGAACATGCCAAGCGTTTGCTGCGTGCACTCGAAGAGAATATTGGGAAATACGAACGCTCTTTCGGACCGATTCACATGCCGGACGAACAAACATTTCCGCCTCTTCCCAACATCAAGGGTGAAGCGTAAAATTAAAAAAAAACTTGTAGTGCATTGATTATTCAAAACTTATTAGTATCTTTGCAGCCCAAAAGTGTATAGTTCTGAATTAATATAAACAATAATATATAACTAAAAACAATTAAAATGCCTACAATTCAGCAATTAGTAAGAAAAGGACGCGAAGTGCTGGTGGAGAAATCAAAGTCTCCAGCCTTGGACTCTTGTCCTCAAAGACGTGGCGTTTGCGTGAGAGTGTATACAACCACTCCGAAAAAACCGAATTCAGCTATGCGTAAAGTAGCTCGTGTACGTTTGACCAATGGTAAAGAGGTGAACTCTTATATTCCGGGAGAAGGTCACAATTTGCAAGAACACTCTATTGTATTGGTACGTGGTGGTCGTGTAAAAGACCTTCCGGGTGTGCGTTATCATATCGTACGTGGTACTTTGGATACAGCAGGTGTTGCAGGTCGTACACAAAGACGTTCCAAATACGGCGCAAAACGTCCGAAACCGGGTCAAGCAGCTCCTGCTAAGAAGAAATAATCTGGTGGCCTGATACCCAAAAACAGAAAAATTAAAAGTAATAACTTACGTTTTAGTTTGTTGGAAATGCTAAAGGTTGAGTAAATTCTCCGGAGGGAGAGTTGAAGAAGACAGAAGTAAACAACCAAGAACGAAAAACATTATTCTTTCAGACAAATGAGAAAAGCAAAACCGAAAAAACGCGTTATCCTTCCGGATCCCGTGTTCAATGATGTAAAAGTTTCCAAGTTCGTGAATCATTTGATGTACGATGGAAAGAAGAATACTTCTTATGAAATCTTCTATGCTGCGTTGGAAACAGTGAAGAATAAAATGCAGAACGAAGAGAAATCCGCTCTTGAAATTTGGAAAAAAGCTCTGGATAATGTGACTCCTCAGGTGGAAGTGAAGTCTCGCCGTGTGGGTGGTGCTACTTTCCAGGTTCCTACAGAAATCCGTGCTGACCGTAAGGAGTCAATTTCAATGAAGAACTTGATTATCTTTGCACGTAAGCGTGGTGGCAAGTCAATGGCTGACAAGTTAGCCGCTGAAATCATGGATGCTTTCAACGAACAGGGTGGTGCTTACAAACGTAAAGAAGACATGCACAGAATGGCAGAAGCTAACCGTGCGTTTGCTCATTTCAGATTCTAATACAATAAGAGACTAACCAATTAGAAGATTAAAAACTTAAAGTAAGGGAATTAGAAAATGGCAAAGCATGATTTACATTTGACACGTAATATCGGTATCATGGCCCACATCGATGCCGGAAAGACAACGACCTCTGAACGTATTTTGTTTTACACGGGTTTAACCCACAAAATCGGTGAGGTGCACGATGGTGCCGCTACAATGGACTGGATGGAGCAAGAACAGGAACGTGGTATTACTATCACTTCTGCTGCTACTACCACTCGTTGGAAATATGCCGGTGATACTTATAAAATTAACTTGATTGACACTCCGGGACACGTTGACTTTACCGCTGAGGTAGAGCGTTCTTTGCGTATTCTTGATGGCGCTGTTGCTGCTTACTGTGCAGTAGGTGGTGTTGAACCGCAATCTGAGACAGTTTGGCGCCAAGCTGACAAATATAACGTACCGCGTATCGCTTACGTTAATAAGATGGACCGTTCGGGCGCTGACTTTTTTGAAGTAGTTCGCCAAATGAAGGATGTTTTGGGAGCTAATCCGTGTCCTATCGTCGTTCCTATCGGTGCTGAGGAATCTTTCAAAGGCCTGGTAGACCTTATCAAAATGAAAGCTATCTATTGGCATGATGAAACAATGGGCGCTGACTATACAGTAGAGGAAATCCCTGCAAATCTGGTAGACGAAGCTAACGAATGGAGAGATAAGATGCTCGAAAAAGTGGCTGAGTTTGATGATGCTTTGATGGAGAAATATTTCGATGATCCTTCTACCATTACAGAAGAAGAGGTTTTGAGAGCTCTCCGTAACGCAACAGTGCAAATGGCTGTCGTTCCGATGCTTTGCGGTTCTTCATTCAAGAACAAAGGTGTACAGACATTGCTTGATTACGTTTGTGCATTCTTGCCTTCTCCGCTGGATACAGAGAATGTTGTCGGTACAAATCCCGAAACTGGTGCTGAAGAAGATCGTAAACCGAGCGAAGACGAAAAGACTTCTGCTTTGGCATTTAAGATTGCAACTGACCCGTATGTAGGTCGTTTGACTTTCTTCCGCGTTTATTCCGGTAAGATAGAGGCTGGTTCTTATATCTATAACTCTCGTTCTGGTAAGAAAGAACGCGTATCCCGTTTGTTCCAGATGCACTCAAACAAGCAGAATCCGGTAGAAGTTATCGGTGCTGGTGATATTGGTGCTGGCGTAGGTTTCAAGGATATACATACTGGTGATACATTGTGTGACGAAACTGCACCGATTGTATTGGAATCTATGGACTTCCCGGAACCGGTAATTGGTATCGCTGTTGAGCCTAAGACTCAGAAAGATATGGATAAGCTGTCAAATGGTTTGGCTAAGTTGGCTGAAGAAGACCCGACGTTCACAGTTAAGACTGACGAACAGACTGGTCAGACAGTTATCTCTGGTATGGGTGAGCTCCACTTGGATATTATTATCGACCGTCTGAAACGTGAGTTCAAGGTTGAATGTAACCAAGGTAAGCCTCAGGTTAACTACAAGGAGGCTATCACTAAGACAGTTAATTTGCGTGAAGTTTACAAGAAGCAGTCTGGTGGTCGTGGTAAATTCGCTGATATTATCGTGAATATCGGCCCGGTTGATGAAGACTTCAAGGAAGGTGGATTGCAATTCGTTGACGAAGTGAAGGGTGGTAACATCCCTAAGGAATTTATTCCGTCTGTACAGAAGGGCTTCACTACTGCTATGAAGAACGGTGTGTTGGCTGGTTATCCGCTGGATTCACTGAAAGTAACTTTGATTGACGGTTCTTTCCACCCGGTTGACTCTGACCAGTTGTCTTTCGAAATCTGTGCTATCCAGGCATATAAGAACGCTTGTGCTAAGGCGGGTCCGGTATTGATGGAGCCTATCATGAAGCTGGAAGTTGTTACTCCGGAAGAAAACATGGGTGATGTTATCGGTGACTTGAACAAGCGTCGTGGCCAGGTGGAAGGTATGGAATCTAGCCGTTCCGGTGCACGTATCGTGAAGGCAATGGTTCCGCTGGCAGAAATGTTTGGTTACGTAACAGCATTGCGTACCATCACTTCTGGTCGTGCAACCTCTTCAATGGTATATTCTCACCATGCCCAGGTTTCCAACTCTATTGCCAAGGCAGTATTGGAGGAAGTGAAAGGCCGTGCTGACTTAATCTAAAAAACTTGAAGTCCCGTAGGCTAGCGAATGACTCTTAGCCTGCGGAACTTCATCTTATATAACTATTTAATAACTAAAAACAGTAATGAGTCAAAAAATTAGAATCAAACTGAAATCTTACGACCACAACTTGGTTGACAAGTCAGCTGAGAAAATTGTAAGAACGGTGAAGACAACGGGCGCTATCGTTAGCGGTCCGATTCCTCTTCCTACGCACAAACGTATCTTTACCGTGAACCGTTCGACTTTCGTTAACAAGAAGTCGCGTGAACAATTCGAACTCTCTTCTTACAAGAGACTGATTGACATCTATAGCTCAACAGCTAAGACAGTAGACGCTCTGATGAAGTTGGAGTTGCCGAGTGGTGTGGAAGTAGAAATTAAAGTGTAAGTATTAAAAATTAAGTGAAATGCCAGGATTATTAGGAAAAAAAATCGGAATGACATCCGTTTTCAGTGCCGAGGGTAAGAATGTACCATGCACTGTTATCGAAGCAGGTCCTTGTGTTGTTACTCAAGTGAAAACTGTAGAAAAGGACGGTTATGAAGCTGTTCAGCTGGGCTTCCAAGATAAGAAGGAGAAGCACACTACAAAGCCTTTGATGGGGCACTTTAAAAAAGCTGGAGTAACTCCCAAGAAACACTTGGCTGAGTTCAAAGAATTTGAAACAGAGTTGAATCTGGGTGACACTGTTACTGTAGAACTGTTCAATGACACAACTTTTGTTGACGTTGTAGGTACCTCTAAGGGTAAGGGGTTTCAGGGCGTGGTAAAGCGCCACGGTTTCGGTGGTGTAGGCCAGACTACTCACGGTCAGCACAACCGCGCTCGTAAGCCGGGTTCTATTGGTGCTTGTTCTTACCCCGCAAAAGTATTCAAGGGAATGCGCATGGGTGGACAGCTTGGTGGCGACAGAGTAACTGTTCAAAACCTGCAGGTATTAAAGGTAATCGCGGAGCATAATCTTCTTTTGATTAAGGGGTCTGTTCCTGGTTGCAAAGGTTCAATCGTAATAATTGAGAAATAATGGAAGTTAACGTATATAACATTAAAGGTGAAGACACTGGGAGAAAGATTACGTTAAACGAGTCTATCTTCGGAATTGAGCCCAACGACCACGCTATCTACTTGGATGTTAAACAGTTTATGGCTAACCAGCGTCAGGGTACACACAAGTCAAAGGAAAGAAGCGAAATCAGTGGTTCTACTCGTAAAATCGGTCGCCAGAAAGGTGGCGGTGGTGCACGTCGTGGTGACATGAACTCACCGGTACTTGTTGGTGGTGGACGCGTATTCGGTCCGAAACCGAGAGATTACTACTTCAAATTAAACAAGAAAGTAAAGGCTCTGGCTCGTAAGTCAGCTTTGTCATACAAGGCTCAGAACAACGCGGTTGTAGTGGTAGAAGACTTCTCTTTTGAAGCTCCGAAGACTAAAGATTTCGTTGCAATGACAAAAAATCTTAAAGTTTCTGACAAAAAGCTGCTTGTGATTTTACCAGAAGCAAATAAAAACGTATATTTGTCGGCTCGTAATGTAAAGGGTGCTAATGTGCAGACTATCTCAGGGTTAAATACTTATAGAGTATTGGACGCTGGGGTTGTTGTGTTTGCTGAAAGTGCACTTTCTGCTATCGACAATATCTTAATGTAAAAAGGAGGCTTAAATAATGGGAATTATTATTAAACCGTTAGTGACAGAGAAGATGACTGCAATTACTGATAAAACGAACAATCGTTTCGGCTTTATCGTGCGTCCTGAAGCTAATAAACTGGAAATTAAGAAGGAAGTTGAAGCCCTTTACAACGTTACAGTAGTTGATGTGAATACGATGAAGTATGCCGGCAAAAATAAGAGCCGCTATACTCGTGCCGGTATCATCAACGGACGTACGAATGCGTTCAAGAAAGCTATCGTTACGTTGAAAGAAGGAGATACTATTGATTTTTATAGCAATATTTAATAAAAATGGCAGTACGTAAATTTAAGCCCACAACACCGGGGCAAAGACATAAAATTATTGGTACTTACGAAGAGATTACTGCACGGGTACCAGAAAAGTCTCTTGTATTTGGTAAGAAATCTTCAGGTGGTCGTAACAATGAAGGTAAGATGACTATGCGCTACATCGGTGGCGGTAGTAAGAAGATTATTCGTATCGTAGATTTCAAGAGAAATAAAGACGGTGTGCCTGCAGTGGTTAAAACAATTGAATATGATCCGAATCGTTCGGCTCGTATTGCTTTGTTGTTTTATGCAGATGGAGAAAAAAGATATATTATTGCTCCCAACGGATTGCAAGTTGGTATGACTTTGATGTCAGGTGAGGCTGCTGCTCCGGAAATCGGAAACGCACTTCCACTTCAGAATATTCCGGTCGGTACTGTAATTCACAACATCGAATTACGTCCGGGACAAGGCGCTGCCTTGGTTCGCTCGGCCGGTAACTTCGCTCAGTTGACTTCCAGAGAAGGTAAGTACTGCGTTATCAAGTTGCCTTCAGGGGAGGTTCGTCAGATCCTCAGTACTTGTAAGGCTACTATCGGTAGTGTAGGTAACTCAGATCATGGATTGGAAAGTTCGGGTAAAGCTGGACGTTCTCGCTGGTTAGGACGTCGTCCGCGTAACCGTGGTGTTGTTATGAACCCGGTTGATCACCCGATGGGTGGTGGTGAAGGACGTGCTTCAGGAGGACACCCGAGATCTCGTAAGGGATTGTATGCTAAGGGTCTTAAGACAAGAGCTCCGAAGAAACAATCGTCTAAGTATATTATTGAGAGAAGAAAGAAGTAATCTGATTAATTGAGTAAATTATGAGTCGTTCATTAAAAAAAGGTCCGTATATTAACGTTAAGCTTGAGAAGAAAGTGCTTGCCATGAATGAATCGGGCAAGAAAGTGGTAGTTAAGACCTGGGCCAGAGCTTCAATGATTTCGCCTGATTTCGTAGGCCATACTGTTGCAGTTCACAACGGAAATAAATTTATTCCTGTTTATGTTACCGAAAATATGGTAGGACACAAGTTGGGAGAATTTGCTCCAACTCGTACTTTCAGAGGACACGCTGGTAACAAGAAAAAATAAAACAGGATTTATCTGAAATAATAAAGTAATAATATAATGGGAGCAAGAAAAAAAATATCGGCTGAAAAAAGAAAAGAAGCCCTTAAGACCATGTATTTTGCGAAATTGCAAAATGTTCCTACTTCCCCCCGTAAAATGCGTCTCGTGGCTGACATGATTCGTGGGATGGAGGTGAACAGAGCACTCGGCGTTTTGAAGTTCTCTTCAAAAGAGGCTGCCGCAAGAGTGGAAAAGTTGCTGCGCTCTGCAATTGCTAACTGGGAGCAGAAAAACGAACGTAAAGCTGAAAGTGGCGAGCTGTTCGTAACCAAGATTTTTGTTGATGGTGGTGCCACACTCAAAAGAATGAGACCGGCTCCGCAGGGTAGAGGTTACAGAATTCGTAAACGTTCAAACCACGTAACGTTGTTCGTTGGTTCTAAAAGTAATAACGAAGATCAAAATTAAGGTAAATGGGACAAAAAGTTAATCCAATAAGCAACCGTTTAGGAATTATCAGAGGATGGGATTCCAATTGGTATGGTGGAAAGAATTACGGCGACTCTCTGCTGGAAGATAGCAAGATTCGTAAATATTTGAACGCTCGTCTGGCAAAGGCTAGTGTGTCAAGAATTGTAATTGAACGTACACTGAAACTCGTGACTATTACCGTTTGTACTGCACGTCCGGGTATCATTATCGGTAAAGGTGGCCAAGAAGTTGACAAGTTGAAGGAGGAGTTGAAGAAGGTTACGGATAAGGATATTCAGATTAATATCTTCGAAGTTAAAAGACCTGAGTTGGATGCTGTTATCGTGGCTAACAACATTGCCCGTCAGGTTGAAGGCAAAATTGCCTACCGTCGTGCCATTAAGATGGCCATTGCCAATACAATGCGTATGGGTGCGGAAGGTATCAAGATTCAGATTTCAGGACGTTTGAATGGTGCAGAAATGGCTCGTTCTGAAATGTATAAGGAAGGAAGAACTCCGTTGCACACTTTCAGAGCAGATATCGACTATTGTCATGCAGAAGCATTGACTAAGGTTGGTCTTCTCGGTATTAAAGTTTGGATTTGTAGAGGTGAAGTTTATGGTAAGAAGGAGTTGGCTCCGAACTTTACGCAAAGCAAGGAAAGTGGTCGTGGAAGCAATAGCGGAAACAATGGCGGAAAGAACTTCAAAAGAAAGAAAAATAATCGCTAACGAATTTGATTTTTAGGAATTATGTTACAACCGAAAAAAACAAAATTCAGAAGACAACAAAAAGGCCGTCAAAAGGGTAATGCCCAAAGAGGAAACCAGTTGGCTTTCGGATCTTTTGGTATTAAGGCCTTGGAAACGAAATGGATTACAGGCCGTCAGATTGAAGCTGCGCGTATTGCAGTGACAAGATATATGCAACGTCAAGGACAGATTTGGATTCGTATTTTCCCCGACAAGCCTATTACCAGAAAGCCAGCTGATGTGCGTATGGGTAAAGGTAAGGGTGCACCGGAGGGATTCGTTGCCCCAGTTACACCGGGTAGAATTATTATCGAAGCCGAAGGAGTATCTTATGAAATCGCTAAAGAGGCTTTGCGCTTAGCTGCACAGAAGCTTCCTATCACAACCAAGTTTGTGGTTAGACGTGATTATGATATTCAAAATCAAAATGCGTAAGGAGTATGAAAATAGCAGAAATTAAAGAGATGCCTACCAACGACTTGGTAGAAAGAGTTGAAGCAGAAGTAGCTAATTACAACCAAATGATTTTAAATCATTCTATTTCTCCTTTGGATAATCCTGCTCAGATCAAACAATTACGCAGGACTATTGCGCGTATGAAGACTGAATTACGCCAAAGAGAACTTAACAATAAATGATGAGCTTGATGGAAGCAAGAAATTTAAGAAAAGAAAGAACTGGGGTTGTGCTGAGCAACAAGATGGATAAGACCATTACAGTAGCAGCTAAGTTTAAGGAGAAACACCCCATATATGGTAAGTTCGTTAGCAAGACGAAGAAGTACCATGCTCATGATGAAAAGAATGAGTGCAATATCGGCGATACTGTACACATCATGGAAACTCGTCCTTTGAGCAAGACTAAGAGATGGAGATTGGTAGAAATAATTGAAAGAGCTAAGTAATTATGATACAAGTAGAATCCAGACTTACAGTATGTGATAATAGTGGGGCAAAAGAGGCTCTCTGTATCCGTGTTTTGGGTGGTACAGGTCGTCGCTATGCTTCAGTAGGGGACGTGATTGTCGTTTCTGTTAAGAGCGTTATCCCTTCAAGTGATATTAAAAAAGGTGCAGTGTCTAAAGCTTTGATCGTACGTACTAAGAAAGAAATCCGTCGTGCTGATGGCTCTTACATACGTTTTGATGATAATGCTTGCGTGTTGTTGAACAATGCAGGTGAAATTAGAGGTAGTCGTATTTTCGGTCCGGTAGCTCGTGAACTTCGTGCTACTAACATGAAAGTTGTGTCACTCGCTCCTGAAGTACTTTAATATTGTAAAAGATTTGAGTAATGAGTAAATTACATATTAAAAAAGGCGATACAGTTTATGTAAACTCCGGTGAAGACAAGGGTAAGACTGGTCGTGTATTGAAGGTTCTTGTTGATAAAAACCGCGCAATCGTTGAAGGTATCAACATGGTGTCTAAGAGCACAAAACCGAATGCTAAAAACCCACAAGGTGGCATTGTGAAGCAGGAAGCTTCTGTCCACTTGTCAAACTTGAACCCCGTTGATCCAAAGACTGGTAAAGCAACGCGTGTTGGTAGAAAAGTAAGTGCTGAAGGCACTTTAGTGCGTTATTCTAAAAAATCAGGAGAGGAGATTAAGTAATGAGTAATACTGCTAGCCTTAAGAAAGAATATGCAGACCGTATTGCGCCTGCATTGAAATCACAGTTCCAGTATTCTTCTTCTATGCAGATACCCGTACTTAAGAAGATTGTTATCAATCAAGGTTTGGGTATGGCTGTTGCTGACAAGAAGATTATTGAAGTGGCAATTAATGAAATGACTGCTATCACTGGTCAGAAAGCCGTGGCAACCATTTCTCGTAAGGATATTGCAAACTTTAAGTTGCGTAAGAAAATGCCGATTGGTGTTATGGTAACTCTGCGTCGTGAGAGAATGTACGAATTCCTTGAAAAGTTGGTTCGTGTAGCTCTGCCTCGTATTCGCGACTTCAAGGGTATTGAAAGTAAGTTCGATGGTAAGGGTAACTATACCCTTGGTATTCAGGAACAAATCATTTTCCCTGAAATTAATATCGATAGTATTACTAGAATTCTCGGAATGAATATTACCTTTGTAACCTCTGCGCAAACAGATGAAGAAGGGTATGCCTTGTTGAAGGAATTCGGTTTACCGTTTAAAAACGCTAAAAAAGATTGATAATATGGCAAAGGAATCAATGAAGGCACGTGAAGTAAAGCGTGCTAAATTAGTAGCCAGATATGCCGAGAAGAGAGCTGCGTTGAAGCAAATCGTTAGAACTGGTGATCCTGCTGAAGCTTTTGAAGCTGCACAGAAATTGCAGGACCTGCCTAAGAATTCTAATCCGATTCGTATGCACAACCGTTGCAAGCTGACTGGTCGTCCTAAAGGATATATCCGTCAGTTTGGTATCTCCAGAATCCAGTTCCGTGAGATGGCTTCTAACGGTCTTATTCCCGGTGTAAAGAAAGCAAGCTGGTAATTTTGTTTTTTAAATATTGTCAGGGTAGGCCTGATTAATTTAATTTATTTTTTATATGACTGATCCAATAGCAGATTATTTGACGAGGTTGCGGAACGCTATTCAAGCGAAGCACAGAGTTGTGGAAGTTCCGGCTTCAAATTTGAAAAAAGAAATCACTAAGATTCTTTTTGAAAAGGGCTACATTCTTAATTATAAGTTTGTAGAAGATGGTCCTCAAGGTACAATTAAAGTTGCCTTGAAGTATGATCCGGTAAACAAGGTTAACGCTATCAAGAAGCTGGAGAGAATCTCTTCTCCGGGTTTGCGTCAATATACCGGTTATAAAGACATGCCGCGTGTTATTAATGGTTTGGGTATTGCTATAATATCTACTTCCAAGGGTGTAATGACCAACAAAGAAGCCGCTGAACTAAAGATTGGTGGTGAAGTTTTGTGTTATGTATATTAATAGGAGGAATTAGCAATGTCAAGAATAGGAAAATTACCCATTAGTATTCCCGCTGGAGTAACAGTTACTCTGAAAGATGACGTGGTTACCGTTAAGGGACCCAAAGGCGAAATGAGCCAATATGTAAATCCTGCTATCAATGTTACCATCGAAGACGGTCATGTTGTTTTGGCTGAGAATGAAAATGCAATGCTGGATAATCCTAAGCAAAAGCATGCATTCCATGGATTATACCGTTCATTGGTACACAACATGGTTGTTGGTGTATCAGAAGGATATAAGAAAGAATTGGAACTTGTCGGTGTAGGTTACCGTGCCTCTAACCAGGGAAATATCATTGAACTGGCTTTAGGTTATACTCACAGTATCTTTATACAGTTGCCTCCTGAAGTTAAAGTTGAGACTAAGTCTGAAAGAAACAAGAATCCTTTGATTATATTGGAATCTTGCGACAAGCAGTTACTTGGTCAAGTTTGCTCTAAAATACGTTCTTTCCGTAAGCCTGAACCGTATAAGGGTAAGGGTATTAAGTTTGTTGGCGAAGAAATTCGTAGAAAGTCTGGTAAATCAGCTGGTGCTAAATAATCATTTAAATTGATATTATTATGACAACAAAAATAGAAAGACGAATTAAGATCAAATATAGAGTACGCAACAAAATTTCAGGTACTACTGAATGCCCGCGTATGAGTGTATTTAGAAGTAACAAGCAAATCTATGTTCAGATTATCGACGACTTGTCCGGTAAGACATTGGCTGCCGCTTCTTCTTTGGGTATGACTGAAAAAATGCCTAAGAAGGAACAAGCTGCTAAAGTAGGTGAACTGATTGCGAAAAAAGCTCAGGAAGCAGGTATTACTACTGTTGTTTTCGACCGTAATGGTTACTTGTATCATGGGAGAGTAAAAGAGGTGGCTGATGCTGCCCGTAACGGTGGACTTAAATTTTAATCATTATGGCAGGACTTAATAATAGAGTTAAGATTACAAACGATATAGAGCTGAAAGACAGATTGGTTGCTATTAATCGTGTAACCAAAGTAACCAAAGGTGGTAGAACTTTTAGTTTCTCTGCTATTGTGGTAGTAGGAAACGAAGAAGGCATCATCGGTTGGGGCCTTGGTAAAGCTGGTGAAGTAACCGCTGCTATTGCCAAAGGTGTTGAATCTGCAAAGAAAAACCTGACAAGAGTGCCTGTACTGAAAGGTACAGTTCCTCACGAACAGTCTGCAAAGTTCGGTGGCGCTGAAGTATTTATTAAACCGGCTTCTCACGGTACCGGTGTTGTTGCTGGCGGTGCAATGCGTGCCGTATTGGAAAGTGTTGGTGTAACAGACGTTTTGGCTAAGTCAAAAGGTTCTTCCAACCCGCACAACTTGGTAAAGGCTACTATCTTGGCATTGAGTGAAATGCGCGATGCTCGTATGGTTGCCCAGAACAGAGGAGTTAGTATGGAAAAAGTATTTAGAGGATAAGGAGGAAGAATATGTCGACTATAAAGATTAAACAAGTTAAAAGTAGAATTGGTGCTCCTGCTGATCAGAAGAGAACTCTCGATGCACTGGGGCTTCATAAGTTGAATCGTGTGGTTGAACACGAATGTACTCCTTCAATTCTTGGAATGGTGGATAAGGTTAAACACTTGGTTACCATTGTTAAGTAATTATTTGTTGAATATAAAACGAATTACAATATGAACTTAAGTAATTTAAAACCTGCAGAGGGATCTACTAAAACAAGAAAGAGAATTGGACGTGGTCCGGGTTCTGGCTTGGGAGGTACTTCTACTAGAGGTCATAAAGGAGCTAAATCAAGATCTGGATACTCTAAGAAAATCGGTTTTGAAGGTGGTCAGATGCCTCTTCAACGTCGTGTTCCTAAGTTTGGCTTTAAAAATATCAATCGTGTAGAGTATAAGGCTATCAACTTGGATACAATTCAGAAATTGGCTGAAGCAAAGAACTTGCAGACTGTAGGTATCAGTGACTTCATTGCTGCTGGTTTCATTTCTGCAAGCCAGTTGGTAAAAGTATTAGGTAACGGAACTTTGACTGCTAAGTTGGATGTACAGGCACATGCATTTTCTAAGACTGCTGTTGCTGCCATCGAAGCTGCTGGTGGACAAGTAGTAAAACTCTAATTCAATGAGAAAAGCTATTGAAACATTAAAGAATATATGGAAAATTGAGGATCTGAGACAACGGATCCTCATTACCATATTGTTTGTGGCAATCTACCGTTTTGGTTCGTATGTCGTTTTGCCGGGGATCAATCCGTCAATGCTGACACAATTGCATCAACAGACAAGCGAAGGTCTTTTAGCCTTGTTAAACATGTTTTCCGGAGGAGCATTTTCCAATGCTTCTATTTTTGCATTGGGTATCATGCCGTACATCTCTGCCTCCATTGTGATTCAGCTGCTGGGTATTGCGGTTCCGTATTTCCAAAAATTGCAGCGCGAAGGTGAGAGTGGTAGAAGAAAAATGAATCAATATACTCGTTATCTGACGATTCTTATTCTTTTGGTTCAGGCTCCTTCTTATTTGCTCAATCTTAAGATGCAGGCTGGTCCTTCTTTAAATGCTTCATTAGATTGGACTCTGTTTATGTTTACTTCTACCATTATTTTAGCGGCTGGAAGTATGTTTATTTTGTGGCTTGGTGAGAGAATTACGGATAAGGGTATCGGTAATGGTATTTCGCTGATTATCATGATTGGTATCATCGCCCGTCTGCCGCAGTCCTTATTCCAGGAATTGATTTCCCGTATGACGGACAAGACTGGTGGTCTGGTAATGTTCCTGATTGAGCTTGTTGTGTTGCTGGTTGTTATTGCATTCGCTATTCTTTTGGTTCAGGGAACTAGAAAGATTCCTGTTCAATATGCGAAGAAGATTGTGGGTAACAAGCAATATGGCGGTGCTAGACAGTATATTCCTTTGAAGGTGAATGCTGCTAATGTGATGCCTATCATTTTTGCTCAGGCTATCATGTTTATTCCTATCACTCTTGTTGGGTTCTCGAATGTGAATGATGCAAGCGGTTTCGTACGTGCATTGACTGATCATACAAGCTTTTGGTATAATTTGATTTTTGCAGTGTTGATTATATTGTTTACGTATTTCTATACTGCAATTACTATTAATCCGACTCAGATGGCTGAAGATATGAAGAGAAACAATGGTTTTATTCCGGGTATCAAGCCAGGAAAGCAAACTGCCGAGTATATTGACGTGATTATGTCACGTATTACTTTGCCTGGTTCTTTCTTCTTGGCCTTGGTTGCCATTATGCCTGCGTTTGCCGGCATATTCGGTGTGAAAGCTGAGTTTGCTCAATTCTTTGGCGGTACATCTTTGTTAATCCTTGTGGGTGTGGTGCTTGATACTCTCCAGCAGGTAGAAAGTCATTTGTTAATGAGACACTATGACGGTTTGCTGAAATCCGGACGTATTAAAGGCCGCAGTGGTAATGTAGCTGCATATTAATCTTTTTTGAAGAATGATATTTCTTAAAACAGAAGATGAAATAGAGCTGCTCCGCAGAAGTAATTTGCTTGTTGGAAAGACGTTGGCTGAGATAGCTAAGGTTATAAGGCCCGGAGTGACAACAAAAGAACTGGATAGGGTAGCGGAAGAGTTCATCAGAGACAATGGTGCTGTTCCAACCTTTAAAGGTTTTCCTAATCAATATGGTGATCCGTTTCCAGCTTCTATTTGCACATCTGTAAATGACCAAGTGGTACATGGTATTCCGGGAGATAATGTGGTATTGAAAGACGGTGATATCGTGTCTGTTGATTGTGGTACTTACATGAATGGCTTTTGTGGCGACTCAGCTTATACGTTTTGTGTAGGTGAAGTTGACGAAGAGGTCCGCAAATTACTGAAGGTTACTAAAGAAGCATTGTACATAGGGATACAGAATGCCGTTCACGGCAAGCGGTTGGGTGATATCGGCTATGCGATACAGCAGCACTGCGAATCTAATTCTTATGGTGTGGTGCGTGAGTTTGTGGGTCACGGAATAGGCAAGGAAATGCATGAAGATCCTCAGGTCCCCAATTACGGAAAACGTGGTTATGGGACAATGCTGAAGAAAGGCTTGTGCATTGCCATTGAACCGATGATAACTTTAGGTAACCGACAAATACTCATGGAGCGTGATGGCTGGACGGTGAGGACAAAAGACCGCAAGTGTGCAGCTCATTTTGAACATACGATAGCAGTCGGTGCTGGTGAAGCTGATATATTGTCATCATTCGAGTTCATTGAAGAAGTATTAGGAGATAAAGCAATTTAAGAAATTAATATGGCAAAGCAATCTGCAATAGAACAAGATGGAGTTATAGTTGAAGCATTGTCTAATGCAATGTTTCGTGTTGAATTAGAAAACGGACATGAGATTACTGCACATATTTCCGGTAAGATGCGGATGCATTACATCAAAATCCTGCCAGGGGATAAAGTAAGAGTCGAAATGTCTCCTTACGATTTATCGAAAGGAAGAATTGTATTTAGATATAAATAAAATTAAGATATGAAAGTAAGAGCATCCTTAAAGAAACGTACGCCAGAGTGTAAGATCGTTAGACGTAATGGCCGTTTGTATGTTATTAACAAGAAAAATCCTAAGTATAAACAACGTCAAGGATAATATTATTATTTTTGCAAAAAAAATAATTTAGTATATGGCTATAAGAATAGTTGGTGTCGATTTGCCTCAAAACAAGAGAGGTGAAATTGCGTTGACCTATGTATATGGTATAGGTCGTAGTAGTTCAGCAAAAATTTTGGATAAAGCAGGTGTTGACAGAGACCTGAAAGTAAAAGACTGGACGGATGATCAGGCTGCCAAGATTCGTGAGATCATTGGTGCAGAGTATAAGGTTGAAGGTGATCTTCGTTCTGAAGTTCAATTGAACATTAAGCGTTTAATGGATATCGGTTGCTATCGTGGTGTTCGTCATCGTATTGGTCTTCCAGTAAGAGGTCAGAGCACAAAGAACAATGCCCGTACTCGTAAGGGTAGAAAGAAAACCGTTGCTAATAAGAAAAAAGCTACTAAATAATAATTGTTGATATGGCAAAAAAAACAGTTGCAGCAAAAAAGAGAAATGTGAAGGTTGATGCTAATGGACAGTTGCATGTTCATTCATCTTTTAACAACATTATTGTTTCTCTGGCAAACAGCGAAGGTCAGATCATTTCTTGGTCTTCTGCCGGAAAGATGGGTTTTAGAGGTTCAAAGAAGAACACTCCCTACGCAGCACAGATGGCTGCTCAAGATTGTGCTAAGATAGCATACGATCTTGGCTTGAGAAAGGTAAAAGCATATGTGAAGGGCCCGGGTAACGGACGTGAGTCTGCTATTAGAACTATCCACGGTGCAGGTATCGAGGTTACTGAAATCATTGACGTAACTCCGCTTCCGCACAATGGTTGTCGTCCTCCGAAAAGACGTAGAGTTTAAAATTTACCTTTAATAGAAGTGAGACTTGATTTTGTTATTGGATTGTAAACTTTCTCTCTGCAATCGCGGCTGCAACAAACCCAAGTTCATGAATAAACAATTAAATATTTAAAAGAAATGGCTAGATATACTGGACCAAAATCAAGAATAGCCCGTAAATTCGGTGAAGGTATCTTTGGAGCAGATAAAGTATTGTCAAAGAAAAACTATCCTCCCGGACAGCACGGTAATTCCAGAAAGAGAAAGACTTCTGAATACGGTGTTCAACTTCGTGAGAAACAGAAGGCTAAATATACTTATGGCGTTTTGGAAAAACAATTCCGCAACTTGTTTGAGAAGGCTGAGACTGCTAAAGGTATTACTGGTGAAATCCTTCTCCAATTGTTGGAAGGTCGCCTTGACAATATCGTATTCCGTTTGGGTATTGCTCCTACTCGCGCAGCTGCTCGTCAGTTGGTGAGCCACAAGCACATTACTGTAGACGGTGAGGTTGTGAATATTCCTTCTTATGCAGTAAAACCGGGTCAGGTGATCGGTGTTCGTGAAAGATCCAAATCATTGGAAGTTATCGCTAACTCACTGGCTGGTTTTAACCATAGCAAATATCCTTGGTTGGAATGGGATGATAACTCTAAGGTTGGCAAATTGCTGCATGTACCTGAAAGAGCAGACATTCCTGAAAACATTAAAGAGCATTTGATCGTAGAATTGTATTCTAAATAATAATTAATTTCATGGCGATATTAGCATTTCAAAAACCTGATAAAGTATTAATGTTGGAAGCGGACTCTAGATTCGGAAAATTCGAATTTCGTCCGTTGGAGCCCGGTTTCGGTATTACCGTGGGTAATGCACTGCGCCGCATCCTGCTTTCTTCATTGGAAGGTTTTGCTATCACTACTATCAAGATAGACGGTGTTGAGCATGAATTTTCCAGTGTTCCGGGGGCAAAAGAGGATGTTACTAACATTATCTTGAATCTGAAACAAGTGAGATTCAAGCAAGTAGTTGAAGAATTCGAGAGTGAGAAAGTAAGTATTACGGTCGAGAATTCAAGTGAATTTAAAGCAGGTGACATAGGTAAGTATTTGACTGGATTTGAAGTGTTAAATCCTGAATTAGTTATTTGTCATTTAGATTCAAAGTCAACTATGCAGATAGATATTACGATCAACAAAGGTCGTGGTTATGTTCCTGCTGACGAAAACCGCGAATATTGCACCGATGTGAACGTAATTCCTATCGATTCTATTTATACTCCGATACGTAATGTGAAGTATCAGGTAGAGAACTTCCGTGTAGAGCAGAAGACCGACTACGAGAAACTGGTACTTGAGATTACTACCGACGGTTCCATTCATCCGAAAGAAGCCCTGAAAGAAGCAGCAAAGATTCTGATTTATCACTTCATGCTTTTCTCTGACGAGAAGATTACGCTGGAAACAAATGATGCTGACGGCAATGAAGAGTTTGATGAAGAAGTATTGCACATGCGTCAGTTGCTGAAGACCAAGCTCGTTGATATGGATCTCTCTGTACGTGCCCTCAACTGTCTGAAGGCTGCAGATGTAGAGACTCTTGGTGACTTGGTACAATTCAACAAGACGGATTTGCTGAAATTCAGAAACTTCGGAAAGAAATCGCTTACCGAGCTTGATGATTTGCTGGAAAGTCTGAATCTGTCGTTTGGAACTGATATTTCTAAATATAAATTAGATAAAGAATAAAAAATGAGACATAATAAGAAATTCAACCATTTGGGTCGTACTGCCTCTCATAGAAACGCTATGTTGGCTAATATGGCGTGTTCTTTGATTAAGCACAAAAGAATCACTACGACCGTTGCAAAGGCTAAAGCTCTGAAGAAGTTTGTTGAGCCTTTGATTACAAAGGCTAAAGACGATACGACTAATTCCCGTCGTGTTGTATTTAGCAATTTGCAAGACAAGTATGCTGTAACTGAACTGTTTAAAGAAATCTCTGTGAAGATTGCTGATCGTCCGGGTGGTTACACTCGTATTATCAAGACTGGTAACCGTTTGGGTGACAACGCAGAAATGTGCTTCATTGAACTCGTTGACTACAACGAAAATATGGCTAAGGAAAAGGTTGCCAAGAAGGCTACTCGTACCCGCCGTTCAAAGAAAGCCGCTGCTACTGAAGCTGCTCCTGCTGCAGAAACATCTGCACCGGTTGCCGAAGCTCCTGCTGCTGAGGAAGCTAAAGCTGAATAATTCAACTATTCTTTTTATATATAGAAGCCGTTCCAATTTGTTTGGAACGGCTTTTTTTTCCTATAAATCATCCAAGAAACATTAAAAGATGTGTGCACAAAACAAATTCCTGGTAGAAACTGTTATATTTGCACATAGATATGGCTAAATTCTTAAGATTCATAGGATTCATGGTGCTTGCATTGGCTTTATGGCAGACTGCAAGCGATGCATTTGCAAATAAAGCGGCAAGTGGGGGGAATGTTGTGAGTGAGAATACTATTGCCGTACATGAGCAGACTGATGCCTATATTGCGATGCCTCAATTACCTTATCTGCCGGATGCAGAGCTGGCGGGCATGGGTGGACAATTACATTCGCTGACGTACTCCCGTATACAGCGTATTTCTACCACGGAATATATATTTTCTTTAAAGGACTGGATTGACAAACTGGCCCAGCGAGCGGCTGTTTTGTCTCTGCATCGTGAGAAACTCTATGATGCCACTGCCTATTATCGTTGCCAGCCGGTGTGCGAATATTACATTTTCACACTAAGGCGTATTCTCATTTAGTGTTTTATTGAATCTTCCTTTTTCCCTTGTGTATGGTCAGACTATGTGTTTTTGCAGGGGAATACTGTATTTTCTATTTCTAATAAATTCATTAAAACATATTATAATTATGGCAACTCAAACTATTGACGCAACTCTTTTTGCGTCTTCACATCCCGATATTGTAAAGCGTACCAGTGTTTCAGGACTTATCTTTTCAGTAGCTATGCTGCTGGTCGGTGTTTTTATTTTTGCATCCATTTTTGAGATGAGTGATAAATCTTCCACTCTCAGCATGGCTTTGATGGTGCTGGGTACGGCATTCGTCTTGCTTGGCGTGTTCCGTCTGTTTTGGAAATCGAAGGAAGTGGTCTATTTGCCGACGGGCAGTGTGACCAAGGAACGCAGTGTTTTCTTCGATTTGAAATATTTGGGCAAACTTACAGATATGATTGAGAATGAACAGCTGAATGGCGAGACTGAAATAAAAAGTAGCGGCAGTGGAAATGTGCGCATGGATGTCATGATTTCTCAGGACAATAAATTTGCGGCTGTACAGTTGTATCAGTTTGTGCCTTACACGTATACTCCGGTAACTTCCGTACGCTACTATACGGGTAGCGATGCGGTTGCAGTGTCTACTTTCCTGGAGAAATGTAAAACAGCATAATAAGTCAAAGCGTTAGACTTGACTTTAACTGTGGTGGGGATTAGTCGGCAACGGCAATCCCCATTTTTTTCATCAGGAAGCAGGCGTTCATATTCTGGGCGATGCCTGGGCACAAGCGGTAGGAGAATGTCAGTTCATTGTCCGTAATGTCTGCTTCGAAGCGATAGTTGCGGATGTCATCGGGGAAGAGGTCGATGAGTGTTCCCAGCAGTAGGTCGTGGGTGGCAATGATGCCATTGGCCTGCAAAGTCATGAATTGCTTGATAAGGGCAAAGGAGCCTTTCTGCTTGTCCATGGAGTTGGTACCTTTCAGAATTTCGTCGAGGATGATGAACAGTTCCTCACCTGCCTGCAGCTTGTCTATGATGAGTTTCAGACGTTTGAGTTCGGCAAAGAAGTAGGACTCGTTGTCGTTCAGTGAATCCGAGGTACGCAGGCTAGTGATGAGCCGGGCCGGGCATATTTCCATTTGGCGGGCACAGACGGGGGCGCCGATGCAGGCAAGGAGGTAATTGATGCCCACCGTACGCAGATAGGTGCTTTTCCCTGCCATGTTGGCGCCGGTGATGATGATGAAAAACGGTCGTTTCACCATGTCGATGTCATTGCGGACACAGCGGTCACGGTTCATCAGCGGATGGCCTAGGGCTTCGGCACGGAGACGGAAGGAGGAAGGGGCATTGATGGGTGCTTCCGTTTCAGAATTGCTTTCTTCTTCTTTATTTAGGTTTCCTTTCCCCTTTCTTTCCGCTTGAACTATCTTTGGGTAAATATAGTCCGGATGATTATAGGCAAATGTTGCCAGTGAGTTGAGCGCATCCATTTGTCCGATGGCATCGAGCCACCCGGGCAGTTCAGCGGCATATTGCTCTTTCCAGGCTTCAATGCGCATGATTTGACGCAGTTCCCAGAAGAAGAGGCCGTTCAGAATGACGTACATAAAGACATTGTTGCGTTGGTCGAGTTCATCCATGAGCTTGTTCAGCCTGCTGATGGAGTGGGAGGCTTTCCGTTTTTCTCCGTCAATCTGTTGTCTTATCTCTTTGAGCAGGGTGGCTTGTGCAGGCTGCTTTTCCATGAGGTGGAGCAGGGCGGCGTAGGTGGAGAGAATTTGCAGTTTTTTGCCATAGATGGCCTGCATCTTGGTGACTTTGCCAGTGAAGCCGAAGCCGGCGATGACGAAGCAGGTCCAGATGATGCCGTAGATACTTGCGGACAGAATTCCTGCCATGACGAGTGCGAGGCAGATGAGGTTGGCTCCCGTCACCAGTACCGGCAGGAGGCGCAGTAATTTCCGGCTCCGGAAGATGCTCGGACTTTCCGCCCATTGGCACAGTTCTGTTTCATCGGCGGCTTTTCCTTTGTACAGCAGGCCGAGGATACGGAAGCGCTGACGGAATTTCAGTTCCGGAGCCAGTTCACTGACGGCTTCTTGTCGGCGGATGATTTCTTCCTTTCTCTCGAGATGTTTCCCCAGCCAGTGGGCGAGGCGGTGTTTCCCGGGCTGTGTGCAGGTACGGTTGATGTACTGGAAAAGGGAATGCGGACCGAAAACATCCAAATCATAGGTGTAGAGATGGGTGGGGTCGATGTATGCTTCGCCGTCATCGAAAGAAGACGTATCGTAATCCAGAGCGGCGAGTTCCTGCTCGTTGATTTCCATCTTCTTTTCTAGATAGTCCTTGCGATGGAACAGCCGGTTGTGGTATTTCATTAAAAATAGGAACGGCAGTAGGGTGATGAGGGCAATGCAGGCCAGTATACCCCAGCTCTCGCTCCAGAAATAGATAATTCCTACTACTCCTGCCACAAATAGCAGCAGGCGCAGGCTGCCGATGCGGTAAATCTTCTGTTGTACTTTATTCAGTTCTTGTCTTGCCTCTTCTGCCGTGTTGCGGTAGACGGCGCTGATTTTATCTATCGTATTTATTTGCTCCATACATGTTAAGTTTAAGGCAAAGATATACATTTCCAATTGTTTTTTCCGCGATTTTTTGTCTACTTCCGATAAAAAATGTACCTTTCGCTCACTAAAACAAAGTTTCAGAAAAGAGGAGGTTGGGATATGAAGAAGAGTTGGTTGTCAGGCGTTCTGATGTTGCTGGCGGTTTTGCCGGTGGGGGCGCAACAGGTAATGTATTCCAATCTGAAAGAGTTGGTGGAGAACCGTGGCGATACGGTTACCACACTGAAGATTGAGAAGCGTACAAAGAACCAGATTTACCTCATGGGCGGTGCCGATTATCGTATTACGGTAGACGACAATCCCGGTCTTTGCCGTTATTTGAAGTCCCGTTGTTATGCTGTACGGGTAGATACCTCGCTTTATGTCAATTGCCGTAAGATGCGCTATAAGCGTTATCGCTTCGGGCAGTGGTATGCACCTGCCATGTGGCTCGGTGGAAAGGTTTACTTCTGTGCACAGCCTGTGGGACAAGCAGCCACCAGTACCATGACTCCCGATGATGCCACACGATTGGGCGGTGAAGTGGGAGACGCCATCAATGCTTCGGGACTGGTGCATGCCCGCGTCTATTACGAACTGAATCCCGAAACTGGAAAGTCCGAGTTCGTGGGACGTGAGCGAATGATGCAATTGCTTGCCGGATACCCGACACTGCACGCCGAATTCGAGAAAGAAACAAGCGAGTCGGCAGAGGTCATCGGCAAGTATCTGCGTGCACTCCGTCCATTAATCACTAACCATTAATCATTAATAAGATGATATTATTGCAAGACGTGCCCGATGGGTACGAATACTGCTTTGCGGGTAACGGAAAGTGCCCCAAAGCCTCTTCCTGCCTGCGGGCGATAGCGGCACAACTGTTGTCCGAGAGTGACCCCCCCCAACCACAGTCCGTTCGTGCGGTGAATCCTTTTTATGTCAGCAGCTTGTCCGGGTCCTCCACCTGTGCCCGTTACCGCTCCAGCGAGCAGCTGCACTATGCCCGCGGTATGACGCATCTTTTCGACGAAGTACCCACCAAGCTGCTTTTCACCGTGCGCCATCGCGTGATGGGATGCTTCTCTTGCGAACGCTATTACTATCATTGCCGCAAGGGCGAGCGGCCTATCTCTCCCGAAGAACAGCAACGGATAGCCCGGGTATTCAAGGCGGTAGGCATAAGCACCAAGCCTAAGTTCGACCGCTACGAGTATGCGGTAGCTTGGTGACCGGCTGCAAAGTCATTGCACGCCTTTTGCAGCGTCACTGCAAACCCGTTGCAGTCGCGCTGCAAAGCAGTTGCAGTATCACTGCAAAAAGCATGCACTCACTTTGCAGTGAGAAGTCGCTGTTGTTCACGTTGTTAAAGTATGAATACAATGAGGCCTTATCCTCCTTTTTCGGCCCGCTGTTTACAGATTGCAGAAGAAGGATACGAATACCGGTACACTCATATCAATTAATATTCCGTGGAATATAGCGATAGGAATCACATCCTTTCCGGAATATTGGGTGATGGAGGGTAGAAGTACATCCATCGAATTGACCCCTGCCGCCGATATAGGTGCCAGTTTGCCGAAATATTTCCGGATGAGCGGTGCACCCAGCAAAGCCATCATTTCACGGAAGATATTGGCAAGCAGGGCGATGGTGCCCAGTTCCGTGGCGAGTTGCAGACCTATGGAAGGTTCCTTGAATTGCGTAATCAGAATGGAGGAAAGCGAATAATAAGCAAATCCGCTACCCACCGCCATGCAGTCGAACACACTCCATTGGCTCAACAGCAGACTGGCGAAGGCGGAGAACAACAGTGTTCCCACAATGGTGGCCATCGGCACCAAAAGCATTTTGGGCCGCAGACTCTTGACCAGCTCCTTCAATTGCTTGTTGCTCCCGATGCCGATGCCCACCTGGAACATCAATGCATAGAGCACATACATGGATAAGTCGTGCAAGTCGAACTGAAAATCATTGGCTACTCCCATCAGGCAGCCGGCACAGAAAAATGCAACAACCATCAAACTTCCCTTCATCTCTTCTCTCCTTTCTTAAAAAATAGGTGAAACACCATCAGTGAGGCTAGCATGCTGCCTGTAATGCTCAGTGAGGCCAGTACGGCGGCCTGCCACCCGAATCTTCCCAGATTGTCAACAATCAGACGGTTGGAACCGATGGATACACCGAGTACAAAGAGCAGCAGTAAGATGGTGAGCGAGGCGCTTTTCTCCACTTTTTGCAACATCTGTACATTACGCATTAGGTATCCGATACCGATTCCTATAAACATGATGGATATAATTGTAAACATAAGTTTTTTTCTTTTTTGGGTGAATACATAGGTTAGTCCGGTTTTTCCGAACGGAAACTCCATACACGGCATCTCTCCCTCCTTTTCTCGGTAAGGGAAGTGCAAAATAGTAAGATGCAAATTGCAGGATAGTTAAATGAATCCGCTGAACCAATGTACGTGCACTATGAAGTGGCCGCATAAGGTCTTGTTGCCCCATGCAGCATTGCGCGTATTGTATCTTGTAGTTAAGTACTGGTTCATATCGTTTTTGAATTTCGGTGCAAAGGTAATGCTAGTTTGAATAATTTCCAAATAAATATTCATAATTTGTTTCGTGAAAAGATTCTTTGATGCGTGGAAGTTCCCGTAAAAACATTATTTTTGCAAGAGAATAGAGGAAAAACAAGAGCTCCTTTGTTTAGAAATATAGTTTTAAAAAGAGAAGAGATATGAAAAGATTGAGAGATTTAACTGCTGTTCTTGGCATGGTTGCTTTGGCTGCTTGCAACAATGCCTCCATTGAAGGCTCCTGGGTGGAGCCGGTTCCGGGAATGCCCGGCATGCAACAAGGTTTCGTTCTTGATAGGGACGGAAGCGCCTCTTCCATTAACATGGCCACCTTGAAATATGAGGCATGGAAAAAAGTAGGAAACCGGTTGTTACTTTCAGGTACCAGCATCGGCAATCACCAGAATATTTCTTTCACGGATACGCTGACAATAGAAAAACTGACGCAGGACAGCCTGATTCTCAAAAGAGGAGAGTTGCTCTTGAAATATGCCAGGAACAATGAAGCTCTGAATCAAAAAACAATACCTGCTGCGGTGCTTACCCCTGCCAAGAAACTTCTGTCGGTAAGAGGCGAGCTGGTCATCGGCCATGAGGTGCGTTCCTTCAAAGCCGAAGGAGATTCTGCCGATTATTGGATTGTGGATGAGACCGGAGAACTCATGCAAAAATATGATGATATGACGAAAGGAGTTAAAAACGGAAAACCGGTATACGTAGAGTTGGAAGTAATCGATATGGGCAAAGCCGATGACGGATTTGCCGCCGATTATGAGGGTGTCTATCAGATAATGAAAATCAATAAAATGGCTTTAAAATAGAAATCCTCTTTGTTGGTTTCTGACTAAAAGATAAATAATCCCGGCATTCCATTGCGAATGTCGGGATTTATTTCTATATTGCGGCAAATATAGCCCTCGTGGGCTGACATTTTGTAAATCCTTAATCTTTATAGGACATGGAGATAACCTTAAGTAAAACATTGCCTTCCTATCCTTCCTTTGTCGAGGGTATCCGGCGGGCACCCGACCGTGGCTACACCCTTACCCCTGCGCAGACGGCTACGGCATTGAAGAACGCTTTGCGCTACATCCCCAAAGAGCTGCACGAAACCCTCGCTCCGGAGTTCATGGAAGAACTGCGTACACGTGGACGTATCTATGGCTACCGCTACCGCCCGCAGGGCGACCTCAAAGCGAAACCTATCGATGAGTACAAAGGGAACTGTATTGAAGGCAAGGCCTTCCAGGTGATGATTGACAATAATCTTTGTTTCGACATCGCCCTTTATCCGTATGAATTAGTTACCTATGGTGAGACGGGACAGGTCTGTCAGAACTGGATGCAATACCGGCTCATCAAGCAGTACCTCGAAGTGTTGACGCGCGAGCAGACACTGGTTATCGAAAGCGGGCATCCGTTGGGACTGTTCAAATCCAAGCCCGAAGCGCCCCGTGTCATCATTACCAATGCGCTGATGGTGGGGCTCTATGATAATCAGAAGGACTGGCACACCGCTATGCAGATGGGCGTTGCCAACTACGGCCAGATGACTGCCGGAGGCTGGATGTACATCGGTCCGCAGGGCATTGTGCACGGCACCTTTAATACGCTGCTGAATGCGGGCCGTCTGAAGCTGGGCATTCCGCAGGATGGTGATTTGCGCGGACGCTTGTTTGTTTCTTCCGGTCTGGGAGGCATGAGCGGTGCGCAGCCCAAAGCTGCCGAGATGGCAGGGGCGGCGGCAATCATTGCCGAGGTGGATGCTTCCCGCATCGAAACCCGCCATACCCAGGGTTGGGTGGGACACGTTACGGATTCTCTGGAAGAAGCCTTCTCGCTGGCTCAAAAAGCGATGGATGAGTGCCGCCCGGTTTCTGTGGCCTATCACGGCAATGTCGTCGATTTGCTGGAATATGCGGTGCAGAAGCAGTTGCACATAGATTTACTTTCCGACCAGACTTCCTGCCATGCCACCTACGAGGGCGGTTACTGTCCCGTCGGACTGACGTTTGAGCAGCGTACCCGTATGCTGCATGAAAATCCGTCGGAGTTCCGGTGCCTGGTGAATGTTTCCTTGGAGCGTCATTTCAAGGCTATAAAGAGGCTGGTGGAACACGGTACATACTTCTTCGATTATGGGAACTCCTTCATGAAAGCCGTCTACGATGCCGGTGTGAGCGAAATTGCGCGAGACGGGGACGATAAGAACGGCTTCATTTTCCCCAGCTATGTGGAAGACATTATGGGACCGGAATTGTTTGATTATGGTTATGGTCCGTTCCGCTGGGTGTGTCTCAGTGGAAAACATGAAGACTTGGTGAAGACCGACCGTGCGGCGATGGAATGTATCGACCCTACACGTCGCGGGCAAGATTTGGATAACTACAATTGGATTCGTGATGCGGAGAAGAACAATCTGGTAGTCGGCACGCAGGCTCGTATTCTCTATCAGGATGCCGTGGGACGCATGAATATAGCTTTGCGCTTCAATGAAATGGTGCGTAAGGGAGAGGTCGGCCCCATCATGTTGGGACGCGACCATCACGATGTCAGCGGTACAGACTCTCCATTCCGTGAAACATCCAATATCAAGGACGGCAGTAATGTCATGGCAGATATGGCGGTACAGTGTTTTGCCGGAAACTGTGCGCGTGGCATGAGCTTGGTGGCCTTGCACAATGGAGGTGGCGTAGGTATCGGAAAAGCCATCAACGGCGGTTTCGGCATGGTGTGCGACGGTAGTGAGCGGGTAGACGAAATCTTGCGTTCCGCCATGCTGTGGGATGTGATGGGTGGTGTGGCACGCCGTTCGTGGGCGCGTAACCCTCATGCCATGGAGACGAGTGAAGAGTTTAACCGTACGCATGCAGATGGCTATCATATCACGATGCCGTATGTGGCAGATGAGGATTTGATTAGAAGCATGTGTATATTCTCTCATTAGCATATTACTCACATTAGCATATTAGAATATTATGGACAGAATTATGGAATGCGTCCCCAATTTCAGTGAAGGGCGCGATTTGCAAAAGATAGATAAGATAGTGGCTCCTTTTCGGAGCAAACAAGGTGTGAAACTGTTGGATTACAGCAACGATGAAGACCATAACCGCCTCGTGGTGACCGTAGTGGGTGAGCCTGAACCGCTTCGTGATGCTGTGCTCGAAGCTATCGGCGTAGCGGTAGAGCTGATAGATCTCAATCACCATCAGGGACAGCACCCTCGTATGGGTGCTGTAGATGTAGTACCTTTTATCCCCATCCGGAATGTGACGATGGAAGAAGCTGTTGCCCTCTCCAAAGAGGTGGGCGAGGAGGTTGCAAAACGTTACAATCTTCCTGTCTTCTTATATGAAAAGTCTGCTTCTGCCCCTCATCGGGAGAATCTGGCCGCTGTCCGTAAAGGAGAGTTCGAAGGTATGGCCGAGAAGATAAAGCAACCGGAATGGCATCCCGACTTTGGACCGGCTGAACGTCATCCCACCGCAGGCACAGTAGCTATCGGTGCCCGCATGCCTTTGGTGGCCTATAACATCAACCTCAATACTCCCAGTCTGGAGATAGCCCATGACATCGCTAAGAAAATCCGTTTCATCGGCGGCGGACTGCGTTATTGCAAGGCAATGGGAGTGGAGTTGAAAGATCGCGGCATCACGCAGGTATCCATCAACATGACGGACTATACCCGCACCGCCCTCTACCGTGCTTTCGAACTGGTGCGTGTGGAAGCCCGCCGCTACGGTGTCAGCATTGTGGGCAGTGAGATTATCGGTCTGGTGCCGATGGAGGCCTTGATAGATACAGCGTCCTACTATCTGGGATTGGAGAACTTCTCCATGGAGCAAGTTTTAGAAGCACGAATGTAACCGAATTAAATAGTACTAACTTAATTCCCCTCCTTACGGGGGAGGGGTTAGGGGAGAGGCTTTATGACAGAGAACCTTATTATATTCAATGCCCGTGTCGTGACCCCCCTCGGTTTTTCCGCCCGTCGCGGCAGCGAGATGGAGCAACTGAGCATCATCGACAATGCTACGGTGGAAGTGACCGACGGTGTCATCACCTACGTCGGTCCCAACCGTGGAGAGGAGCGTGACGGCTATTATCAGCACTACTGGCATTACAATGCCCGCGGCAAGTGTCTGCTGCCCGGCTTTGTGGACTCACACACACATTTTGTGTTTGGTGGCGAGCGTGCCGAGGAGTTCTCCTGGCGTTTGAAGGGAGAGAGTTACATGTCCATCATGGAACGTGGAGGAGGCATCGTGAGTACGGTGAAGGCTACCCGTGCATGCAATTTCATCCAGCTGCGCAGCAAGGCGGAGGGCTTTCTGAAGCAGATGAGTGCTATGGGAGTGACTACCGTAGAGGGAAAGAGCGGCTACGGTCTGGACAAGGAAACCGAACTCCTGCAGCTTCGGGTGATGCGTAGCCTTAATAATGACGAGCACAAGCGTGTAGACGTTGTCTCCACTTTTCTCGGCGCACATGCTGTGCCTGCAGAATACAACGGGCGGACGGACGAATACGTGGACTACATTATCCGCGAAGTGATGCCCGTAGTGGTTCATAATAATTTGGCAGAGTTCTGCGATGTCTTCTGTGAGCAGGGTGTTTTCTCCATCGAACAGTCTCGTCGCCTTTTGCTAGCAGCCAAGGAAATGGGACTTGCCTTGAAACTCCATGCCGATGAAATTGTACCATTAGGTGGTGCTGGACTGGCTGCTGAACTTTCTGCCGTCTCTGCCGACCATCTGCTGCATGCTTCGGATGCGGACATCCGCGCCATGGCCAATAAAGAAGTTGTGGCGACCCTTCTTCCGCTGACAGCCTTTGCTTTGAAGGAACCCTATGCCCGTGGACGCGAAATGATTGATGCCGGTTGTGCCGTGGCTCTTGCCACCGACCTCAATCCGGGCAGTTGTTTCTCCGGTTCCATCCCCCTGACATTTGCCTTGGCGTGCATTTATATGAAAATGAGTGTTGAAGAGGCCATCACTGCCCTGACCTTGAACGGTGCAGCCGCCTTGAACCGTGCGGACAGCATTGGTAGTATCGAGGTGGGCAAAAAAGGGGATTTTGTAGTCCTCGATACGGACAATTATCATTTTTTGCCCTATTACGTCGGGATGAATTGTGTCAATACCACCGTGAAGAACGGAGTTCTTTATCCGGGACTTTAGAGCTCCTTGAACATTAATATTTAATCCTTAATAATTTATTACCATGTTAGTTGATTTGACAGTAAAGGAATTTTTGAATAAAGTGGCGGGTAGTGATCCCGTCCCCGGTGGCGGTAGTATTGCCGCTTTGAACGGTGCCATTGCTTCTGCTCTTGCCGCTATGGTTGCCAACCTCACCATCGGCAAGAAAGGTTATGAACTTCACGAAGAGCTGATGCGCCATGTCTCCGGAGTTGCCTTGCAGCAGAAGGGAGCTTTTGTGGAAGATATAGACCGCGACTCTGAGGCCTACAACAAGGTGTTTGCCTGCTTCAAGATGCCGAAAGCTACGGATGAGGAAAAAGCGGCGCGCAGTGCTGCCATTCAGGAGGCTACCAAGTTTGCTGCCCTTGTTCCTATGCAGGTGGCACGCAATGCGTATGAGTTGATGACAGTCATCATGGATATAGCCCGCATGGGCAATCGCAATGCCGTTACGGATGCTTGTGTAGCCATGATGTCTGCCCGTTCGGCTGTGCTGGGCGCACTGATGAATGTACGCATCAACCTGGGTTCGTTGAAGGACAAGGAGTTTGTGTCCAAGCTCCAAAGTGAAGCCGATGAATTGGAACACTTGGCTTGTGCGAAAGAAAAGGAATTGTTGGACGAAATCAATCAAGAGCTGAAAGTATGAACAATGTCTATTACGTAGGTTCCGGTGAGCTGACCTTCGACCTCATCGAACGCATCATTAATGAAAACTTGAAACTGGAGCTGGCTCCGGAAGCCAAGCTGCGGATACAGAAGTGCCGCGATTATCTGGACAAGAAGATTGCGGAGTCGGAAGAACCCTTGTATGGCATTACCACCGGTTTCGGCTCGTTGTGCAGCAAGAGCATTTCGTCGGACGAGCTGGGCACCTTGCAGGAGAATCTCATCAAGAGCCATGCTTGCAGTGTGGGCGAGGAGATACGTCCCGTCATCATCAAGCTGATGATGTTGCTCAAGGCGCATGCCCTCTCTTTGGGGCATAGCGGTGTGCAGGTTATTACCGTGCAGCGTATCCTCGACTTTTTCAATAACGACGTGATGCCTATTGTGTATGACCGTGGTTCACTGGGCGCCTCCGGCGATCTGGCTCCTCTGGCCAACCTCTTCCTGCCGCTTATCGGTGTGGGCGATGTTTATTATAAAGGAAAGAAGCGCGAGGCTATCAGCGTGCTCGACGAGTTCGGCTGGGAACCGGTGAAGCTGATGAGTAAAGAGGGATTGGCATTACTCAACGGCACCCAGTTTATGAGTGCCAACGGTGTCTTTGCCATTCTCAAAGCCTTTCGTCTCTCCAAGAAAGCCGACTTGATTGCCGCCCTTTCCCTGGAAGCTTTCGACGGACGTATCGATCCCTTCATGGACTGTATCCAGCAGATTCGTCCACACAAGGGACAGATAGAAACGGGTGCCAACTTCCGCAAGCTATTGGAAGGCAGCGAGCTGGTAGCTCGTCCCAAGCAGCATGTGCAAGACCCTTATTCGTTCCGTTGCATCCCTCAGGTGCATGGGGCAACGAAAGACGCCATCCGTTACGTGTCTTCCGTTCTGCTGACGGAAATCAATTCCGTGACTGACAATCCCACTATCTTCCCCGATGAGGACCGTATCATTTCGGGCGGTAACTTCCACGGCCAACCGCTTGCCATCTCCTACGACTTTCTCGGCATCGCCCTGGCAGAACTGGGCAATATATCCGAGCGGCGCATCGCCCAGCTTATCATGGGGTTGCGCGGACTTCCGGAATTCCTTGTTGCCAATCCCGGTCTGAACTCCGGTTTCATGATTCCGCAATATGCCGCCGCATCTATGGTGAGCCAGAACAAGATGTACTGCTATGCCGCCAGTAGCGACTCCATCGTTTCCTCCAACGGGCAGGAAGACCACGTCAGCATGGGTGCCAATGCAGCTACTAAGCTTTATCGTATTATGGATAATCTGGAGCATATCCTTGCCATCGAACTGATGAATGCCGCTCAGGGCATTGACTTCCGCCGTCCGGCAAAGACTTCTCCCGTTTTGGAGCGTTTCCTGCACGAATACCGCAAGGAAGTTCCCTTTGTGAAGGAGGACATCGTGATGTATAAGGAAATCCATAAGACAGTCGCTTTCCTCAACCGGACAAAGTTTGATTATTAGGAACTTCCCAATAAATCTGCCAGAAACATAATAATTATTAATCTGTTAACAATAAGAAAGGAAACTTAATTGGTAAATTGAGTTTTCTTTCTATATTTGTCTCGTTTTATTCCGATAATGAATAAAAATAGTTTTAGTTTAGAAAGGGAAGAAAAATGGGCGAACACACGAAGCATTCAACATCACGGGTGGAACTAAGGGAACGTATCATTCTGGCCGCTGTAGAATTATTTACAACAAATGGAATAAAAAGTATCACGATGGATGAGATTGCAGCATCTTTGGGTATCTCTAAGCGCACTCTTTACGAAGTTTTTCCGGATAAGGAAACCTTGCTGGAAGAATGTATCCTGAAGTCCCAGAAGGATGGTGATATTTTTGTGAAAGGAGTCATAGAGACTTCCAACAACGTATTGGAAGTTTTGTTGAGATGTTATCAGTGGAGCATAGAGCGTTTTCATGCCACGAACAAGAAGTTTTTCGAGGATATCAAGAAATATCCCAAGGCTTATCAGTTGATGAAGAACAATCGGAACCGAAGCTCGGAAGATACAGTGAACTTCTTCAAAGAGGGCGTGAAGCAAGGCATTTTTCGTGATGATGTGAATTTCGCCATTATCAATCTGCTTGTGCGCGACCAGCTCGATTTGCTGATGAATTCGGACATCTGCAATGAGTATTCTTTCCTTGAAGTGTACGAATCTATCATGTTCACTTTCTTGCGCGGTATCTCTACGGAGAAGGGTGCCCGTGTCCTGGAGGACTTTATCTGCGAATATCGCAAGAATCAGGTAAAGCCGGATGAAACGAAGGAGTAGTTTTAATAAATAATCTATTTTTGATTTATGAAGATGCAGAGATTTTGGGTAGGCAGAGCACTACTGTTGGCAGTTGCTGTGCTGTATGCCGGCGGCTATGTGCGCGCACAAGAGGCAAAGGATACCCTGACCCTGACCCTTGACCGTGCCTTGGAGATTGCTTTAAGCGACAATCCTACCATAAAGGTGGCGGAGGAAGAAATTGCTTTGAAGAAAGTGACTCACAAGGAAAACTGGCAGAACTTGCTTCCGCAGGCAAGCATTGACGGTACGTGGAATCATACCATCAGTGCGGCACAGATGAATCTTGGCGGACAGTCGTTCAAGATGGGTATGGACAATTCGAATACGGTAAGCGGGGTGCTGAATATCAGTTTGCCCATATTCGCCCCTAGCGTATATAAGGCCATGTCGATGACGAAGACAGACATTGAACTGGCTGTGGAAAAGTCACGGGCTTCTAAGCTGGACTTGGTGAACCAGGTAACTAAGGGTTATTATCAGCTGATGCTGACACAAGACTCCTACGATGTGTTGCAGAAGAGCTATAAGCTGGCGGAAGACAACTACAACATTGTCAATGCCAAGTATCAGCAGGGGGCCGTCAGTGAGTTCGATAAAATCAGTGCCGAGGTGCAGATGCGCAGCATTAAGCCGAATGTGATTTCGGCGGGTAATGCCGTGACGTTGTCCAAGTTGCAGTTGAAGGTACTGATGGGGGTAACGGCTGATGTGGATATAGAGATTGCCGACAATCTCGGCAACTATGAGACGGAGCTGTTTGCCAATGAACTGAATCAGCCCGCTGCCAATCTGAACAATAATACGACGATGAAGCAGTTGGACTTGAACCGGAAGATGCTCAATCAGAACATCAAGTCACTCCGTGCCAACTTCATGCCTACTTTGGGTATGAACTATTCTTACCAGTACCAGTCACTCTACAACGAGGATTGGAACATCCTCGATTATAATTGGAGCGGAAGTTCCGCACTGATGTTTACGCTGAGTATTCCTTTGTATAAGGCAAGCAATTTCACCAAGCTCAAGTCCAACCGTATTCAGATACGTCAGTTGGAGCAGAACCGTCTGGACACAGAGCGAAAGCTGAACATGCAGATTATCAGCTACCAGAACAACATGGCTGCCAGTTCCGAGCAGGTTGTCAGCAACCGCGAGAATGTGATGCAGGCACAGAAAGCTGTGCAGATTGCCGGTAAACGCTATGAGGTAGGCAAAGGTACGGTGTTGGAACTGAACACATCACAAGTGCAGCTTACGGAGGCTGAACTGACTTACAATCAGTCCATCTATGATTATCTGGTAGCGAAGGCTGACCTTGACCAAGTGCTGGGAAAGGATTATATTGCAGAGAACGAAGAATGAAGAACTAAGAATGAAGAATAGAAATAAGAACAACGATATGAAAAAAGGTTTTCAATGGATGGCCCTGCTGGTTGTTGCCATGTTGGGGGCATGTAGCGGAGGTAGTGATAAAGCTGCTGCTGAGAAGGTGGACGAAAAGCCGAGGGTGAAACTGGCCGAGGTGTCGTCCCGTCCCGTGGAACAGATTCAGGAATACACCGCTACGGTGGAAGCCGAAGTAAAAAACAATATTGCTCCCTCTTCTCCGGTGCGTATAGACCGCATTTTTGTGGAGGTGGGCGACCGCGTGTCGAAAGGCCAGAAGCTGGTCAGCATGGATGCTGCCAATCTGAAGCAGATAAAATATCAGTTGGACAACCAGCAGATAGAGTTCAAGCGTATTGACGAGTTGTATAAGGTAGACGGTGCCTCCAAGTCGGAGTGGGATGCCGCCAAGATGAATCTCGACATTCGTGAGACTTCCTATAAGAATCTCTTGGAGAACACCTCGTTGCTCAGTCCCATTAACGGGGTGGTGACGGCACGCAATTACGATAACGGAGATATGTATAGTGGTGGAGAACCGGTACTGGTAGTGGAGCAAATCACTCCGGTAAAACTATACATCAACGTATCCGAAGGCTACTTTACCAAAGTGAAGAAGGGCGCTCCCGTATCCGTGAAAGTAGATGTCTATGGTGACGAGGAGTTTGAAGGCAAAATCAGCCTTGTTTATCCTACCATCGACCCGGCTACCCGTACTTTCCCGGTAGAGATACAGCTTGTCAACCGTGATCAGCGCGTACGTCCGGGAATGTTTGCCCGCGCCACGCTGAACTTCGGAACACAGGACCACGTGGTTGTTCCCGACCTGGCCATTGTGAAGCGTGCCGGTTCAGGCGACCGCTATGTCTATGTCTACAAGGACGGCAAGGTGTCTTATAATAAGGTAGAGCTTGGCCGTCGTATGGATACGGAGTATGAGTTGATTTCCGGTGTAGACAATAACTCTCGAGTTGTTATTGCCGGGCAGTCTAAATTAGCCGATGGTGTGGAAGTCGAGGTAGAAAAATAATATGGTAATGTGATAATATGCTAATGTGCCGATGTAGCTACATTGCGCAGCCAATTAGCATATTAGCACATTGGCAAATTAAAGAATTAATCTTATGAGTTTATACGAAGGAGCGGTTAAGAAACCGATTATGACCTCGCTCTGCTTCCTGGCAGTGGCTATATTTGGTCTGTTCTCTCTGTCGAAATTGCCGGTAGACCTTTATCCGGACATCGAGACCAACACCATTATGGTGATGACGACCTATCAGGGTGCCAGTGCCTCGGACATTGAGAACAACGTGACCCGTCCGTTGGAAAACGTGCTGAACTCGGTCAGTAATCTGAAGCATATCACTTCCCGTTCGTCGGAGAATATTTCCGTGATTACGCTGGAATTGTTATGTAAAGGTTTGCATAACATTTCTTATGCCAACAAATTTATTATGCAAAGTGACTTAAACTAAATCACAGCTACAAAAGTAATTATAAAAAGATTTATCTCCATCACTTTGCATAATATTTTCATCAGAAAGACTTTAAAAAATCCATTAACTTTTCATTTCCTTGCCACATAGGTTTAGTATCCACCTCCTGAACAACTTTAATATAAGCTTTTTCTATAGCCTCCCGTTTCACTTTTGAGTCCGCTCTTGCATAAATTTCTGTAGTTTGCACATTCACGTGCCCCAAAATATCTCTAATATAAACTAAGTTAACCCCAGCTTGTAACAGATGCATTGCCTTACTATGCCTAAGACTATGACAGCTTATTTTCCCCTTCATTAACGTGGGATGAAGTAGCTTTGCCTTTTTGATGTATCTATCCAGTATATTCGCCACCCCTGCTCTTGTCAGCTTTTCGCCCCAACAGTTTGTAAATAGCGGATGTTGTAGACATTCTGATCTCAACAATCCATTCTCTTTCATATATATTTTCAGTATATCCAACTGTTCTTCAAGCATTGGTACAACTCTATTTTTATTCCCTTTTCCCGTGATTATTACAGTATATGGTTCATCTAATCGAACACATTGCGGAGTTAGGCTTATTACTTCTGACACTCTACACGCTGTATCATACATAAGTGACAATAACGCCAGATCCCTACGACCTTTAGGTTTGGTCGTATCTGGTTGTTGCAGAAGAATCTTCATCTCTTCTACCGTTAGATAGTTCATAATAGGCTTGACACTCTTTTTATTATTTATAGCCATTATTTCTTGATATTCGTATAGATGGTCTGAACTCTGATATTGGAGGTACTTAAAAAATGATTGTATGGCAGCAAGGCGAAGATTACGTGTTGATGTACAGCAACTTCTTTTTGTTTCCAACCAATCAAGGAAGGACAAGATATTCTCTTTTGTTATACTTTCCATTGTCAGTTTTTCAGCTTTTACACCTTTACTTTCCATGTATACCAGATATAAGGTAAATGTGTCCCTGTATGAATGGATCGTATTAGTACTTGCTCCTCTTTCATGGGGCAAATACCGGAGAAGGAAGTCTGTTAGATATTTTGAAAAATTTGTAGGTTTCATAAATGTCACATTTTAGGGAAAATATCAAAACCAATGATATCTATTTTTCTAATTAATTCGGGATACATCTCTGACGTAAGCCGAACATAGTTATTCGTCGCCCGCAAAGATTGATGTCCAAGGTAAGTTGATAGGATCGGCAAAGAACAATATAAATCCATACCTTCTTCAGCCATTTTAGCAAGAGAGTGAACGGCAAATGTATGTCTCAAGTCATGCAGACGTATGCGGTCTTTGGGAATGTTTGCTTGAATGAGTATTTTGCAAAATCGACGATATATGCTATCCCTGTCACAAGCCCTTCCTTTAAGTGTGATAAAAAAGGGAGTAGTATCTGATATCTTTACGGGTAATCTGTTTCTATGTACAACATAATCTTTAAGAACCTCTGCTAAAGAAGTGGAAAATGGGACAATCCTGTCTTTGCCGTTTTTTGTATCTCGTAAAATGAAGTATTCTTCCTCAAGATTAATATCTTCATTGAGCAGAGACAAGGCTTCACCTATGCGTATTCCTGTTCCGTATAACATGCGAAGCAGTGAAGGCATTATAAAAAAAGAGGATCTCATATCATTATTTCCACTTTGCATATTATCACATGTCGTAAAAATTCGTTCTATCTCTTTTGATGAAAAGATATGAGGGATAAAGGTATTTCTCAATGACGGGGTTCTTGGTATATATGAGCGGATTCCTTTTTTGTTAAGAAACGAAGAGAAAGCACCTAAAATATAGCACCTACGATAATGGTAACTATTGGATTCATTGTCACGTTCCTTGCACCATGCATCTGACAACTCCTTGGTAATACCTATTGCAGTCTCATTTCTTTCAATAGTAAATCTATCAAATAAAGTCAGGACAAACTCTCCCCCAATATACTTAAATCCCATACTGCGCTTCAAGCTCACAAACTCTCTTATCAATGAGGCGTAAATGCCTTTAAAATTTCTATTCATAAAAATAGCCTCCTTTCTGGGTATAAAAGTTTTCACATACAGGTGATACATCAAGGGAGCATTTTTTCAGTGATTGGATATCTATTCTTAGATAATAACTTGTTGATTCCGTGTTCTCATGCCCTAAAACTTCGCTTATAACAGGGAGCTTTACCTGCTCTTCTAAAAGAAGTGTCGCTAAGGAATGTCGAAGGGCATGTGCGCCATGATGCTTGTTCTTTATATTTACGTTGGCTTTAAGAAAATATTTCTTGGCTATCTGGGATATGACCGGTTGGTTTATGTGAGTATAGGGAGAACGTGCCAAGAGAAATATATATGATGACTGGGACTTTGGACGTCCATACCGTAGATATTCAATAATAGCATTGCCTATTTCCGGTAGAAGTGGCAGTTCTAATTCCTTATTTGTTTTATGCTGGATTAAACGTATGGCATTATCCTCCCACAATATATTTTCAAACTTTAAATTTGCTATATCAGAAGCCCTCAAACCAAGCATTGTGGCTAATAGAATAATTGAGTAATTACGTTTTCCTGTAGTCGTACTTCTATCCACAGAAGACACTATCTTTTTTATTTCTTCAGAAGTGTAAGCTGACGGTAGCTTAGGCTGTTTCTTATAATTATCTTTTGGAATAAATGCCGCTAAATCCATATCTATAATTTTGTGTTCATATAGATATCGGAAAAAGTTACGTAGAATATGGATGGATATACTTGCTACAGATTTATATTTAGTACCAATGGTATTAAGATATTTAATGATGTGGGTAATCTCAACTTGTTCTATGGAGGCTACTTTTGCAGATGTTAGAAAATCAAGGAAACGATGGAATATTTGTTTGTGATTGTAGATAGTGTGTCCGGACAAGCGTTCTTGACTTCGAGATAATATATATTGCATCATCAAACTGCCAATCTCTCCTTTCAATTCTACCGGAACTTTTCTTGGAATAACTTGGCCTGTAATGAGGTAATTTTTCAGGAGTAAGATAGCGGATAAAAATTTCTTGTCACCAGATTTTAATGAAGTTAAATCTTTAGAACCATAAAGAGAAGATAAAAAATCATCGCAGACTTTAGGGGTGAGGGAATGCAAATCATTGTTCTCCATGAACTGCCTTAATTGATTCCATTTCCATGCATAGCCTTCCAATGTACTATCTGTACGAGAAAAATCCTCTTTTAAGATTTTCAGCATAGAGGATGTGACTGCTTCAAAAGTTGTTGAGTGATCATTCATACGTCATTAATTTAAGTTGTGGCAATATCACCGCACTTAAATTAATGAAATTCTTATGTAAAGAAATAAATGATTATATTTTTATAATTACTTTTGTAGCTGCGATTTAGTTTAAGTCACTTTGCATAATAAATTTGTTGGCATAAGAGTTTGAGTATGGATATGACATAGACGTGCTGACGAATGACGTGCGTGATAAACTGGACATGGTGAGCTCCATGCTGCCCGATGAGGTCGAAACTCCCATCATCTTCAAGTTCAGTACGGACATGATTCCTATCCTGCTGCTCTCCGTGCAGGCGGAGGAGAGCCAGCCGGCTCTTTACAAAATATTGGATGACAACGTGGCGAATCCCTTGGCGCGTGTGCCCGGTGTGGGTACGGTGTCCATTTCGGGTGCCCCCAAGCGTGAGGTCAATGTATATTGCGACCCCAATAAACTGGATGCCTACAACCTTTCTGTAGAAACTATCAGCTCTATTATCAGTGCCGAAAACCGGAATACGCCGGGCGGTACGTTCGATGTGGGTAGCAATACCTATTCGCTGCGTGTGGAAGGTGAGTTCAAGGATCCCAAAGAGATGGAGAACATCGTGGTAGGTACGCACAACGGTGCTTCCGTCTATCTGCGCGATGTGGCAAAAGTTGTGGACTCTGTGGAGGAACGTGCACAGAAGACGTATAGCAACGGTGTGCAGGGCGCCATGATTGTGGTGCAGAAACAATCGGGTGCCAATTCTGTAGCTATTTCGCAGAAGATAATTGATATGTTGCCGCAGTTGCAGAAGTCACTGCCGAGCGATGTGAAGCTGGGGATCATTGTCAATACTTCCGATAACATCTTGAATACAATAGACAGCTTGGAGGAAACCATTATGTACGCTATGCTGTTCGTTATCTTGGTGGTGTTCGTTTTTTTGGGGCGTTGGCGTGCCACGGTCATTATTTGTATCACCATACCGATGTCACTGGTTGCCTCGTTCATCTATCTGGGTATCATCGACGGCGGTTCACTGAATATCATCTCGCTCTCTTGTCTCTCTATTGCTATTGGTAACGTGGTGGACGACGCCATTGTGGTACTCGAGAATGTAACGACCCATATTGAACGGGGTTCCGAACCGAAGCAGGCAGCGATACATGCCACGAACGAGGTGGCCATCTCCGTAATTGCATCTACGCTGACTATGATTGCGGTATTCTTCCCATTGACGATGGTAAGTGGTATGTCCGGTGTGTTATTCCGTCAGTTGGGATGGATGATGTGTGTGATTATGACGGTTTCCACAGTTTCAGCCTTGTCATTCACCCCGATGATGTGTGCGCAGCTTCTGCGTTTGCAGAAAAAGCAGAGTAAGATGTTCGTTACGCTCTATACGCCGATTCAGCGTGCGCTGGACGGTCTTGACGTGTGGTATCAGAACCGGTTGAACTGGGCTGTGCGCCATCGTCTGACGGTTATGGCAGGCTGTGCCGCATTCTTTGTGGCAAGTCTGTTCTGTGCCAAGTACATCGGTACCGAGTTCTTCCCGGCAGCAGACAATAGCCGCATCGGTATCAACCTTCAGTTGCCCATCGGGGCCCGTGTGGAGCGTGCGGAAGCATTGGCTTCGGAACTGACAAACAAGTGGATGACGCGCTACGGAGATATGATGAAAGTTTGCAACTACACTGTGGGGCAGGCGGACTCTGACAATACGTTTGCTTCCATGCAGGACAACGGTAGTCATATCATTAGTTTCAATATCAGTCTGGTGAGTCCGGGAGACCGTGACGTGACACTGGAAACCGTTTGCGACGAAATGCGTGAGGACTTGAAGGGGTATCCTGAATTGGACAAGGCGCAGGTTATTCTGGGCGGTAGCACAGGCGGCATGAGCGCCCAGGCAAGTGCCGACTTTGAGGTTTATGGTTACGACTTCACCGCGACGGACAAAGTGTCAGCCGAACTGAAAGAGAAATTGTTGCAGGTGAAAGGTGTGAGTGAAGTGAACATCAGCCGTCAGGATTATCAGCCCGAATATCAGGTGGACTTTGACCGTGAGAAGCTGGCATTGCATGGCTTGAATCTTTCTACTGCCTCCAACTATCTGCGTAATCGTGTAAATGGTGCTTTGGCATCTTATTATCGCGAAGATGGTGACGAGTACGACATCCGTGTGCGTTACGCTCCCGAATTCCGTACAAAGATTGAAGATTTGGAGAACATCCTTATTTATACGCCTTCCGGTGAGGGTATTCGCGTGAAAGACCTCGGCAAAGTAGTCGAGCGTTCTGCTCCTCCTACCATCGAACGTAAAGACCGTGAGCGTATTGTTACTGTATCTGCGGTTATTTCGGGAGCACCTTTGGGCGATGTGGTGGCCGATGGTAATGCTATAATTGATAAGATGGACCTACCAAGTGGTGTTTCTATCCAGATTTCGGGTTCGTATGAGGACCAACAGGATTCATTCTCCGACTTGGGAACGCTGGCTGTATTGATTGTTATTCTCGTATTCATTGTGATGGCAGCTCAGTTTGAGTCTTTGAGTTATCCGTTCATCATCATGTTTTCCATTCCATTTGCATTCAGCGGTGTGTTGATGGCATTATTCTTTACGGGAACCAATTTGAATGTGATGTCGCTTTTGGGTGGAATCATGTTGATTGGTATTGTGGTGAAGAACGGTATCGTACTCATCGACTACATCACGCTTTGCCGCGAACGTGGTCAAGCGGTGCTTCACTCTGTAGTCACGGCAGGCCGCAGCCGTTTGCGTCCGGTATTAATGACTACACTGACCACTATCCTCGGTATGGTGCCGATGGCTGTAGGGCAGGGTGAAGGTGCCGAGATGTGGCGTCCGTTGGGGGTTGCCGTAATTGGCGGTCTGACGGTATCTACCATTCTGACATTGATTCTTGTCCCTGTACTCTATTGCTCGTTTGCAGGTGTTGGTATTCGGCGCACACGTAAGAAGATTAAGAAAGACCGTGAGCTGAATGATTATTACCAGTTGCATAAGGAGAAGATGACGAAACCACGTAAACAATGATTAATCATTATCCGTTAATCATTAAACATTAATCACTAAACATTATATAGCGTGAAATCAGTATTTATAACATTCGACCAAGCGTTCTTTGAACGTATCATGGCATTGCTTGATCGTCACAACTGCCGCGGCTTCAGCTATTGGCAGCAAGTACAGGGGCGTGGCAGTAAGACGGGAGAACCGCACTATGGCAGCCATGCCTGGCCCAGTATGTGTTCCGCCATCATCACTATCATAGATGAGGCTAAGGTGGCTCCGCTGCTCGAAGCGCTCCATCGGATGGACAAGGAGACCGAGCAACTCGGACTCCGTGCTTTTGTTTGGAATATCGAACAGACCATTTAATCGGGTCTGCTCTGTCTATAACCGTTATCCCCGGAGAAAAAATCTTGTTTCTTCGGGGATAATTCTTTTTTGTCCGGAGAGATTTTTTCAACCTATATCTATATCTTTGCGGCCACATTAGGTATGGAAAAGAATTCATTGAAATATACGGGTCTGTTGGCGTTTATCGTATGGGGTGCATTGTTGCTGATGCATCTGTTGCCAAGTATTACGATGGGTGGCCGTGTGCTGAGGCGTGTGGATATCTTGGGGGACGTGCGTCGTCCTTCCAAGCCGGTGAGTGAGCCGGACAGCCTGCTGCCTCCGCCCCCGAAGGTGAAGCCCGCCTTTGTGGACACCTGCCGTGCGGGCATGACGTGCATTGAAGATTACAGCGATTCTACCATGCGTGGCATGACGCGGTTCTATCAGGCACTCGACGAGCTTGCCAAAGCACCCCGTCCGGTTCGTATCGCCTACTTCGGCGACTCCTTTATCGAAGCGGATATTCTGACGGCTGATTTACGCGAGATGCTTCAGCAGAAATATGGCGGTTGCGGAGTAGGTTTTGTCACCATTACGTCCATGACCAGTGGCTTCCGCCCTACAGTGCGTCATTCCTTCAGCGGATGGGAGAGTCATTCTGTCATGGACTCCGTGTTCTTTGACCGTAGCAAGCTGGGAGTCTCCGGACATTACTTTATTCCGAATACCGGTGCTTATGTGGAACTGCGGGGGCAGAAGAACTATGCCTCCCGTCTGGACACCTGCCAGCGTGCCAGTATTTTTTTCTATAACCGTGGCACAACCACCCTTTCTGTCCGCGTCAATCGTGGCGAAGCAACTACTGAGACTTTTGAGCCGATTGATGATTTGCAGGAGATGACGGTAGAGGGAAATATCGGTTCTGTCCGTTGGACGGTGGAAAGTGCGGACTCCACCTTGTTTTATGGCCTTGCCATGGACGGTACTTCCGGCATTGTGCTGGATAACTTCTCACTGCGTGGCAGCTCCGGCCTCTCCCTCCGTTCTGTTCCCGTGTGGATGATGCGCGAGTTCAACGAACAGCGTCCTTACGATTTGATAATCCTGCAGTACGGACTGAATGTGGCTACAGAGCGCGGACGGAATTACGACAAGTACATTGCCGGCATGCAGACAACGGTGCAGCATCTCAAGGAGGCCTTTCCGCAAGCAGCCATCCTCATAGTCAGCGTGGGCGATAGGGACTATAAGACCGAAGAAGGGGAGCTGCGTACCATGCCTGGCATCAAGAATCTGGTTCGTTATCAGCAGAATCTGGCAGCGGATGAGGCTGTCGCTTTCTGGAACATGTTCGAGGCCATGGGTGGGGAAGGCAGCATGGCAGACATGGTGCATGCCAAGCCGTCACTGGCCAATTATGATTATACGCACATCAACTTCCGTGGTGGAAAGCATCTTGCGGGATTACTTTATGAGTCTTTGATTTATGGCAAGGAACAGTATGACAGAAGGAGGGCCTACTATGAAGAGGAGCCATAAGGAGGATTTACGATTGTACGATTTACGATGTATGATTTGCTGCGCGGTGCTGGTACTGATTGCGGCGATACGGCCGCTCCATGCACAAGACATACTGCCAGGCAGCCTTTCGTGTCATACCGGTGGAGCGGATTGTGATACTCTCTGCCTCTATTCCCAACGTACGGATACGGTGTCTGTCCCTTTGATAACTTTTCCCGCCGCATTCCGGCAAATGAAGGAGAATGTACTTACCGACAGTCTGGGTATTCTTAATCCTTTCTGGGAGAAGTTGCGTCTGTCCCGGCTGGGCGCTTCCGCTGATACGCTTCGCATCGTACATGTGGGCGACAGCCATATACGCGGCCATATCTTCCCCCGTACCACCGGTGCGTTGATGCAGGACACTTTCGGGGCAGTCTCTTATACCGATGTAGGTATCAACGGTGCATTTTGTACTACTTTCACCCGTCCGGACCGTATTGCTGATATTGCGGCTCTACATCCCGACCTGCTTATTCTTTCCTTCGGGACGAACGAAAGCCATAACCGCCGTTACAATACAATGCTGCACTATCGCCAGATGGACGACCTTGTACGCATGCTTCGCGAGAAACTGCCGAATGTACCGATGTTGATGACCACTCCTCCGGGCTCTTACGAGAGTTTCCGGCAGCGTCGCCGTCGTCGGACCTATAAGATTAATCCGCGTACTGCCGTTGCCGTGCAGACCATCCGCCGCTATGCCGATGAAAACGGATTGGCGGTATGGGACATGTACGAAATACTTGGCGGTACCCACCGTGCCTGCCTCAACTGGCAGGAAGCCGGATTGATGCGTCCGGACCATGTACATTATTTGCCGGACGGTTACCGCCTGCAAGGCGAGCTGTTCTGCCAGGCCTTGTTAAAAGCTTATAACGATTATGTGGAATATTGAAGAATTTTTATCCGGATTGAATATAGACTTGGACCGTTTGCGCGATGTCTTCACTTATGACCCGCAAGCCCCGATGATATTCAGCAGTGGTATTTTCCTCTGGCTGTTTGTCGCTTTTATATTGGTTTATCTGTTGTTGCAACGCCGGACGACGGCGCGTTTGCTGTTTGTCACCTTGTTTTCCTATTACTTCTATTATAAAAGTAGTGGCACTTATTTCTTCCTGCTTGGACTGGTGACGGTCTGTGACTTTTTCATTGCACGTTTGATGGCACGCGAGGCTATTCCCTGGCTACGTAAGGCATGGGTTGTGTTGAGTCTGTTCATCAATTTGGGATTGTTGTGTTACTTCAAGTACACCAATTTCCTGGGCGAAACTTTTGCCTCGCTGACGGGAGGAACGTTCACGGCAATGGATATTTTCCTTCCGGTGGGCATCTCTTTTTTCACTTTTCAGTCGTTGAGCTATACGATAGATGTGTATCGTCGCCAGATAACGCCTCTGGGCAGTTTATTGGATTATGCTTTTTATGTTTCCTTCTTTCCCCAGTTGGTGGCGGGGCCTATTGTACGTGCCCGTGATTTCATTCCGCAAATCCGCCGTCCACTGTTTGTCTCCAGGGAGATGTTCGGGCGTGGAATCTTCCTCATCGTGAGTGGACTCTTCAAGAAAGCGGTCATATCGGACTATATCAGTGTCAACTTCGTAGAGCGTATCTTTGATAATCCTACTCTTTATTCGGGGGTGGAGAATCTGATGGGTGTCTATGGCTATGCCTTGCAGATTTATTGCGACTTCTCCGGTTACAGTGATATGGCTATTGGCATTGCCTTGTTGCTGGGTTTCCATTTCAATATCAACTTCGATTCTCCCTATAAGTCCGCTTCCATTACGGAGTTCTGGAGGCGGTGGCACATCTCGCTTTCCAGTTGGTTGCGCGACTATCTTTATATCTCTTTGGGAGGCAACCGGAAGGGGAAAATCCGCCAGTACGCCAATCTCATCATTACCATGTTCCTGGGTGGCTTGTGGCATGGAGCTTCGTGGAATTTTGTCCTTTGGGGGATGATGCACGGTGTTGCGCTTGCAGCCCACAAGTGCTGGCTGACGCTCACCGGACATAAGAAAGGTGCGGAAAGCCGTGGCATTCGCCGGTTCTTCGGGGTGCTTATTACTTTCCATTTTGTTTGTTTCTGCTGGATATTCTTCCGTAATGCGGAGTTTTCCACATCAATGGATATGCTGAGGCAGATATTCACTACTTTCCGTCCGCAACTCTTCCCGCAGTTGGTGGCAGGCTATTGGGAAGTGTTCGCATTGATGGCATTGGGATATTTCCTGCATTTTGTGCCCGACAGTTGGGAACGTGCCTGCACAAAAACAGTAATCCGCCTTCCCTTGTTGGGAAAGGCGGTACTGGTGCTTGCTGTAATCTATCTGGTCATTCAGATGAAAAGTTCGGAGATACAGCCGTTTATTTATTTCCAGTTCTGATTACTTCTTCTCGGTAGCAGTGGAGTCTGCCTGCTGTCGGAAGGGTTCCCGGTAGTTGAGCCCGTCTCTCCGGTAGAGGCTGATGAGTCCGGCCAGTCGGGTAGTAAAGTTTGTATAATCTTTCTTTTCCTGTTGTGTCCATTGTACTTCGGCAAGGGCGGCCATACGGGGGAGAACCATATACTCTACCTGCTCGCTGGTCGGGATGTATTCTGTCCAAAGGTTGGCTTGTGCGCCGAGTATGTGCTTGGCTTGTTCTTCGGTCAGTGAGGCGGTAGGATTCAGACTGTATACTTTTTCCAATGGGACAAAGCCTCCGATGGCAAATGGTTCGTGCCGGGTATCCTCACTTTGGTAATAATCAAAGTAGCAATAGTCGTTGGGTGTCATTATCACGTCGTGTCCCAGTTGGGCCGCTTTGATTCCTCCTGCCGAGCCACGCCATGACATAACAGTTGCGTTAGGAGCGACGTCGCCTTCCAGAATCTCATCCCAGCCGATAATCCGGCGTCCTTTACTATTGAGGAACTTTTCGATACGTGTCATGCAATAACTCTGCAGACGGTCTTCGGCTGTATGGTTCTTGTCGGATTTCAATTTTTCGGTTCTGATACGCGCCTGGCATTTGGGACACTTTTCCCAACGGGTGCGGGGAGCTTCGTCACCGCCGATGTGGATGTATTTGGAAGGGAATATGTCAATGATTTCGGCCATGACATCTTCGAGGAACTGCATGGACTTTTCGTTGCCGATGCACAGCACATCTTCGAATACTCCCCAACGTGGACACACTTCATACGGTCCACCGGTGCATCCCATTTCGGGATAGGCGGCCAGTGCGGCAAGCATGTGTCCGGGCAGGTCTACTTCGGGGATGACCGTGATATAGCGCTCCTCGGCATATTTTACGATTTCCTTGGCTTGTTCCTGCGTATAGAAACCGCCATATCGGGTATTGTCATACTCTTCGGTATTCCGGCCGATGACGGTACGGTCGCGCCAGGCGCCAATTTCCGTCAGCTTGGGATATTTCTTTATTTCTATTCTCCAGCCTTGGTCTTCGGTGAGGTGCCAGTGAAAGGTATTCATATTGTGAAGTGCCAGTAAATCTATGTATTTCTTGATGAACTCAATGGGGAAGAAGTGGCGGCCCACATCGAGGTGCATGCCTCGGTAGCTGAAGCGGGGTTCATCCTGGATGCTGCCGGCAGGCAATAGGATAGAGGTGGCTTTGGTTTCGGCAGGGATTGATTTACGCAGGGTTTGTATACCGTAGAACACTCCGTTCTCGGTCTGGCCGTTTAGGGTCACCCGGTCGGCTTTGACGGTCAGCACATAGCCTTCCCGGTTGCGGATAGCCGGATCCAGTCCTAATGTGATGGCGCCTTTGGGCGCTTCGCTCCCCGGGGCAAGGGCTTCTGTCTGGAGGGTGTGGCCGGTGGACTGGCTGATATATTCAGCCAGAAACTCAGCATTACGTTTCAAAAGTTCATTGTTTTCGGGGTAGGCGATGATGGTACCGGCATTCAGGTTGAAGGGAGATTCCTGACTCAAGGCAACTTCCTGGGGCAGGGGGATGACTTGATAGTTGGCTGTTGTTTCTACCCCGCATGAAGAGCAGGCCAGGACGAGGGTACCTGCAAGGAGCATGTGTGTAAGTTTTCTCATGGCATTGAATTGATTAAATTAGTGTCTGACAAATATACGCAAAAAATACTAAAGAGGTAGAGGATAAGGGGGATTTATGTATGCTTATGCTTCAGTTCTCTTTGCTCTATACTCCTTGGGTGACATTCTCGTGTGTTTCTTGAAATATCGTCCGAAAAAAAACTGGTCGGGAAAACGGTATTTGTCGGCAATCTCTTTCAGTATTAGCTGTCGCCGGCTTGGTACTGACCAGTTGCGGCATCTATACCAAATACCAGCGCCCGGAGGACATCACAACCGATGGACTTTATGAACACGATTTGGACGGGCAAAGTTTGGATAGCCTGAGTCTGTTTGCGGCATCGGACACTGTCTCCATCGCCTCCCTTTCCTGGCTCGAGCTTTTTACGGACACGCAATTATAGTCGCTCATCGAGCAAATCTTGCAAGGCAACACCGACTTGCTTTCCGCCCAGCAATGCATCAGGGAGGCAGAAGCCACGCTGATGTCGGCCAAACTTTCGTACCTGTCTTCGTTTATGCTCACTCCGCAGTGTGGCGTCAGCAGTTTCGACAATTCCAAAGGTTCGTGGACCTATTCCGGTATTGCCTCGGCAAGTTGGAGAGTCGATATTTGGGCTAATTTGACCAGTGCCATGCGCTGCTCCAAAGCGCTCTACCTTCAAAGTTTGGAGTACGAACAAGCCGTCAGCACTTCGCTGATAGCTATGTGGCCAACCTTTACCTTGCTGATACTTGACGAGCAATACCGCATTTCCGAAGAAACAGCCGCCAGTTGGCGCGAAAGTGCACGCACCATGCGAGCCATGATGGCTGCAGGCATGACGAACGAGGCGAGTGTTTCGCAATCCGAAGCCAACTGTCGCCCAGGTGGAAGCTTCGCTGCTCGACCTCCGGCAGCAGGTAAGGGAAATGCCGCCCGTTCTGCTTTCTACCCCTCCATCACCCTGAGCGGTACAGCTGGCTGGACCAACTCGGCAGGAAGCATGATTGTCAATCCCGGAAAACTTCTTCTGTCTGTCATCGACTCGCTGACACAACCCTTGTTCAACAAAGGGCTGAACGTGGCACAGCTCAAGATGCCAAAGCACAGCAGGAAGAAGCCAGGCTCGCTTTTCAGCAAGTTTTGCTTAATGTCGGCAGCGAAGTGAACAATGCTCTGACCCAAGTGCAGGTAGCCCGTGGAAAGACGGAGCTCTGCACAAGGCAGATAACTTCACTGGAAACTACCGTCCGCAGCACCCGGTTACTGATGCGGCACGGCACCTCCACCTATCTGGAAGTGCTCACTGCCCAGCAGGGGCTACTCTCTGCCTAACTGACACAGGTAGCCCACCGCTTTGATGAAATACAAGGTATCATCAACCTCTATCAAGCCCTCGGTGGAGGGCGGGAGTAAAATATACTCTTTCTCATCTTCATTCTCTTGCTCCTCTATCAATCCGGCATTTCCTTTTTTGTGGAAATCCGGCGGTAGAGGAACTTTCATATAAGCGGGCTATGGCAAAAAAACTACGGTCTCCTGCCGTCAAACCGGGACAAACTTTATAACTTTGCGGCATACGACATAAAAATCTATTGATTATGAACTGCAAATCCTTGTTTTTTCTGGCTATTTTCTCCCTGCCCCTTATATCAGGGGTGTTTGCTCAAAAGAAAGTTTCTATTCTTGGCGATTCCTATTCCACTTTTTACGGTCATGTCTCTCCTGCCGCCAATCTCTGCTGGTATGGAGTTCCCGGCGAAAAGAAAGAGAATGATGTGACAAAGGTGGAGGAAACCTGGTGGTACCGTTTCATCCATGAGCACGGCTTTCAGTTGGAACGCAACAATTCCTATTCCGGCTCCACCGTCTGTCATACCGGTTACGAGAAAGCCGATTACTCCGACCGTTCTTTTATCACCCGTATTCACAACCTCGGCACCCCCGACATAATCCTTGTTTTTGGCGGTACCAATGACAGCTGGGCAGGTGCCCCCATTGGCGCATACCAATATGATGGCTGGACGAAAGCCGATTTGTATAGCTTCCGTCCTGCCTTTTGCTATCTGCTTGCATCTCTCAAGCAGCTCTATCCTGCGGCCAGGATTTATAATATTACCAATTCTGAATTATCCGAAGAGGTAACTGATTCCATGGATGAAATTTGCCGGCACTATGGCATCGAGAATATTCGTTTGCACGACATTGATAAACAATGGGGGCATCCTTCTGTGCAAGGAATGCAGAGTATTGATGCTCAGGTTTGGGAGTCTGTCTCCCCGATATTGGAGGCTTCTGTTTCTTTGCCTGCCAAGAACTAAAGACAGACCCATTGGGAGTTATCCTTTTCTATCCTAGATGCTAATCTTTCCACTGCCGTATTCTTTTCTTTCCACAGCTGTGGAAAGAAAAGAATACGGCAGTGGAAAGAAAGTAAAATCCTTGTGGCAAGAAAAATAATTAGTACCTTTACTGCCAGCTTCTGCCGATTTCGAGAACATTTCTTCCCCAAGTTTGCTGCAAGTTTCCCTCAATTCTCTATAAACCATTAATTTAAATTATTTTATGAGTGCTTATTATGACCTTTATGAAACGCCCGTCCCCGAAGGCGAGGAACCGAAGTCGCTACATGCCCGTGTCTGTTCCAAGGGAACCATTTCCGGTAAAGAGTTCATGGAACGGGTTTTTCGTGAAGAACATATGCCCCACGCCATGGTTGTGGGTATTGTGCAAGCTATCACCACTACGCTTGGAGACTGGCTGGCAAAGGGCTATACGGTGGAGATAGAGGGACTTGGCTTCTTCAGCACCACGCTGAAGTGTACCCATCCGGTGATGAATAAGAAAGAAGTACGTGCGGAGTCGGTCAAGATGTCCACGGTGAAATTCCGTCCCAGCATCGAATTCAAACGTTATGTGGCAGGTAAGATGGAGTTGGAACGTGCGGATAAACGCTTCTTTCCGGATAAACCGAAAGCAATGGGCGACATGGCTGCCCGTGAAAAAAGCATGATGGACTTTCTGGAGGCTAATATCTGTATCACTCGTGCAGAATATTCCCGCCTTGTCCACGTCACCGCCCGCCGGGCTTCGAGGGATTTGCAGACATTTATCGATTCCGGCGTGATTCGCAAGCGCGGTGCCGGCCGTTCAGTGGTCTATGTCAAGGTATGAATTGGAGCTTGTATTGCGCGCGCGTATATATATAATGTGTCCCTTCCTTTCCTTATCCCAGTTTCCTTTAAAAAACATGCTTTAAAACATATCTATCAATCAGTGAGTTATGAAAAAGTTCATGGAATCTCTCAAAAAAAACCGTGTATAAATTTTGCAGATGTCCATAAAAGGCCTACTTTTGCATCCGCTTTCGGGAACGAAGGCGGCGATGTTTTGACATTCTGACAGTAAAACGGAGCGGTAAGCTTCCATTTTTCTCTTCTTTGCCATCGGTTTCTTCCGGAACTTCGGCCTTGGAAAAGAAAAATGAAAAAAAAACTTCTGAAAATATTTGGAAGTTATGCTTTAAAGTTCTTACCTTTGCACCCGCTTTTGAAAATGAAAGCAGCGCGAGTTGACATTCTTTTAAAAGAAACGGTGCCTGGTTCTTCTTTCTTTTTCTTTTTGCCTCCCTTTCGACAAGAGAGACGACGAGGAAAGAGAAAAGAGAGAAAAAAAAGAAAAAAAACTTCCGAAAATATTTGGAGGATATACTTAAAAGTTCTTACCTTTGCATCCGCTTTCTGAAAAGAACAGCAATCGTGAAACGAGCGATCTTTGAACAGATTTACATAAACAATACAAGTAGTACAAGAGCAAGGCTTTTTTATCAATGGGGAATTGCCTTGGGTAAAACAAGAGAACCGTCAATACTTATTTTATATAGGTAAAGATAAACTTTTGAATTCGAGCGTCCTGAACAGATAACAAGCTGTCGCATTTTGATTTTTTTAATTTGCGCAGTCACGATACTTTTACAATGAAGAGTTTGATCCTGGCTCAGGATGAACGCTAGCTACAGGCTTAACACATGCAAGTCGAGGGGCATCAGGAAGAAAGCTTGCTTTCTTTGCTGGCGACCGGCGCACGGGTGAGTAACACGTATCCAACCTGCCGATGACTCGGGGATAGCCTTTCGAAAGAAAGATTAATACCCGATGGTATATCTGAAAGGCATCTTTCAGCTATTAAAGAATTTCGGTCATTGATGGGGATGCGTTCCATTAGGTTGTTGGCGGGGTAACGGCCCACCAAGCCATCGATGGATAGGGGTTCTGAGAGGAAGGTCCCCCACATTGGAACTGAGACACGGTCCAAACTCCTACGGGAGGCAGCAGTGAGGAATATTGGTCAATGGACGAGAGTCTGAACCAGCCAAGTAGCGTGAAGGATGACTGCCCTATGGGTTGTAAACTTCTTTTATACGGGAATAAAGTTAGGCACGTGTGCCTTTTTGTATGTACCGTATGAATAAGGATCGGCTAACTCCGTGCCAGCAGCCGCGGTAATACGGAGGATCCGAGCGTTATCCGGATTTATTGGGTTTAAAGGGAGCGTAGGCGGATGCTTAAGTCAGTTGTGAAAGTTTGCGGCTCAACCGTAAAATTGCAGTTGATACTGGGTGTCTTGAGTACAGTAGAGGCAGGCGGAATTCGTGGTGTAGCGGTGAAATGCTTAGATATCACGAAGAACTCCGATTGCGAAGGCAGCTTGCTGGACTGTAACTGACGCTGATGCTCGAAAGTGTGGGTATCAAACAGGATTAGATACCCTGGTAGTCCACACAGTAAACGATGAATACTCGCTGTTTGCGATATACAGTAAGCGGCCAAGCGAAAGCGTTAAGTATTCCACCTGGGGAGTACGCCGGCAACGGTGAAACTCAAAGGAATTGACGGGGGCCCGCACAAGCGGAGGAACATGTGGTTTAATTCGATGATACGCGAGGAACCTTACCCGGGCTTAAATTGCAAATGAATGTTCTGGAAACAGATCAGCCGCAAGGCATTTGTGAAGGTGCTGCATGGTTGTCGTCAGCTCGTGCCGTGAGGTGTCGGCTTAAGTGCCATAACGAGCGCAACCCTTATCGATAGTTACCATCAGGTTATGCTGGGGACTCTGTCGAGACTGCCGTCGTAAGATGTGAGGAAGGTGGGGATGACGTCAAATCAGCACGGCCCTTACGTCCGGGGCTACACACGTGTTACAATGGGGGGTACAGAAGGCAGCTACACGGCGACGTGATGCTAATCCCTAAAACCTCTCTCAGTTCGGATTGGAGTCTGCAACCCGACTCCATGAAGCTGGATTCGCTAGTAATCGCGCATCAGCCACGGCGCGGTGAATACGTTCCCGGGCCTTGTACACACCGCCCGTCAAGCCATGAAAGCCGGGGGTACCTGAAGTGCGTAACCGCGAGGAGCGCCCTAGGGTAAAACTGGTGATTGGGGCTAAGTCGTAACAAGGTAGCCGTACCGGAAGGTGCGGCTGGAACACCTCCTTTCTGGAGTGACGTCTCGACTCGATCGTTGGTTCTTGAAGTTATGCTTCCATAAGAACCTCTTGTACTGCGCGTACTTGTTTATTAAAATATACGAGAAAAGTAGAAGCCGAGCCGTAAGGCGAGGGTTTGACTGACAGTCCTATAGCTCAGTTGGTTAGAGCGCTACACTGATAATGTAGAGGTCGGCAGTTCAACTCTGCCTGGGACTACTTCTCAGTTGGTGACCGACCGGTTACGATTTAGCGGGTCTTTCATCAATGGTGAAGGGGGATTAGCTCAGCTGGCTAGAGCACCTGCTTTGCACGCAGGGGGTCAACGGTTCGAATCCGTTATTCTCCACTTCTCAAGATTAGGCATTATTTTAAATTCTTAATTCCTAATCCTTGACAACGATCTTTGACATGATGTGACCAAAAAAAGTAAAGTTGAAAGCTGAAAGTATATATCGACCATACGTGATCGGTAAGACAAAAAGTAAGTAAGGGCACATGGCGGATGCCTTGGCTCTCGGAGGCGATGAAGGACGTGATAAGCTGCGATAAGCCGCGGGTAGGTGCAAATGACCTTTGATCCGCGGATTTCCGAATGGGACAACCCGATATCCTGAAGGGATATCATCCCGCAATGCGGGAGGCTAACGCAGGGAACTGAAACATCTTAGTACCTGCAGGAAAAGAAAATAAATAATGATTCCCCCAGTAGTGGCGAGCGAACGGGGAACAGCCCAAACCATCCATGTTACGGCATGTGTGGGGTTGTAGGACCACGTTGTGGCAAGAAAGTTGGTGAGCAGAATGTTCTGGAAAGTACAGCCATAGAGCATGATAGCTGCGTATGCGAAGCCAACCGAAGCCTAGTGGTATCCTGAGTAGCGCGGAGCACGAGGAATTCTGCGTGAATCTGCCGGGACCATCCGGTAAGGCTAAATACTCCCGAGAGACCGATAGTGAACCAGTACTGTGAAGGAAAGGTGAAAAGCACTTCGAACAGAAGAGTGAAATAGTTCCTGAAACCATGTGCCTACAAGCGGTCGGAGCACTTTTAGTGTGACGGCGTGCCTTTTGCATAATGAACCTACGAGTTACTTTTTCCGGCGAGGTTAAGGATCTCAGATCCGCAGCCGAAGCGAAAGCGAGTCTGAACAGGGCGTATAGTCGGAAGGAGTAGACGCGAAACCAAGTGATCTACCCTTGGGCAGGTTGAAGGATGGGTAACACCATCTGGAGGACCGAACCAATAAGCGTTGAAAAGCTTCTGGATGACCTGAGGGTGGGGGTGAAAGGCTAATCAAACTTGGAGATAGCTCGTACTCCCCGAAATGCATTTAGGTGCAGCCTTGACTTATACTGACATGAGGTAGAGCGACTGATAAGATGCGAGGGCTTCACCGCCTATCAAGTCTTGACAAACTCCGAATGCGTGTCAGTTCTATGTCAGGAGTGAGGGCATGGGTGCTAAGGTCCATGTCCTAAAGGAGAACAATCCGGACCAACAGCTAAGGTCCCGAAATGAATACTAAGTTGAACTAACGAAGTCAGATTGCTAAGACAGCTAGGATGTTGGCTTGGAAGCAGCCATTCATTTAAAGAGTGCGTAACAGCTCACTAGTCGAGGAGTTTGGCGTGGATAATAATCGGGCATAAGTATTCTACCGAAGCTTTGGGATGAGAAATCATCGGTAGGGGAGCATTCCACTCAGCGTCGAAGGTAAGGCGTGAGCCTTGCTGGAGCGTGTGGAAAAGCAAATGTAGGTATAAGTAACGATAAAGGGGGTGAGAAACCCCCTCGCCGAAAGACTAAGGTTTCCTGATCAACGCTAATCGGATCAGGGTAAGTCGGGTCCTAAGGCTCAGCCGAACGGCGAGGCCGATGGCAGAACCGGTTAATATTCCGGTACTACCTTAAGGAGTGACGTGGAGACGGAGTCGTGACAGCGCCGCGGACTGACGGAATAGTCCGTTGAAGGGTGTAGATGTTGATTGTTCCAGGCAAATCCGGAATGAGAGTCGAACCTGACAGTATGGAGCGTCCTTCTGGACAATCCAATAGTGCGTGTAATCATACTTCCAAGAAAATCCGCTAAACTTAATCCTTACGGTACCCGTACCGCAAACGGACACACGTAGTCGGGTTGAATATACTAAGGCGCTTGAGTGATTCACGGTTAAGGAACTAGGCAAACTGACCCTGTAACTTCGGGATAAAGGGTCCTCAAGCAATTGAGGCGCAGAGAATAGGTCCAGGCAACTGTTTAACAAAAACACAGGGCTGTGCAAAATTGAAAGATGAAGTATACAGCCTGACACCTGCCCGGTGCTGGAAGGTTAAGAGGAGACGTCATCGCAAGAGAAGCGTTGAATTGAAGCCCCAGTAAACGGCGGCCGTAACTATAACGGTCCTAAGGTAGCGAAATTCCTTGTCGGGTAAGTTCCGACCTGCACGAATGGTGTAATGATCTGGACGCTGTCTCAACCGTGAGCTCAGTGAAATTGTAGTATCGGTGAAGATGCCGATTACCCGCGATGGGACGAAAAGACCCCGTGAACCTTTACTATAGCTTAACATTGAATTTGGGTAATTGATGTGTAGGATAGGCCGGAGGCTTTGAAGCGGGCACGCCAGTGTTCGTGGAGCCGCTGTTGAAATACGGCCCTTTGATTATTTGAGTTCTAACCCGCTGTTGCGGGGACACTGTTTGGTGGGTAGTTTGACTGGGGTGGTCGCCTCCAAAAGCGTAACGGAGGCTTCTAAAGGTGCCCTCACGACGATTGGTAACCGTCGGCAGAGTGTAATGGCATAAGGGCGCTTGACTGGGAGACTCACAAGTCGATCAGGTAGGAAACTAGAGCATAGTGATCCGGTGTTTCTGTATGGAAAGGACATCGCTCAAAGGATAAAAGGTACTCCGGGGATAACAGGCTGATCCCTCCCAAGAGCTCATATCGACGGAGGGGTTTGGCACCTCGATGTCGGCTCGTCACATCCTGGGGCTGGAGAAGGTCCCAAGGGTTGGGCTGTTCGCCCATTAAAGTGGCACGCGAGCTGGGTTCAGAACGTCGTGAGACAGTTCGGTCTCTATCTATCGTGGGCGCATGAAATTTGCGTGGCTCTGACACTAGTACGAGAGGACCGTGTTGGACTGACCTCTGGTTTACCGGTTGTGCCGCCAGGTGCATTGCCGGGTATCTAAGTCGGGATTGGATAAGTGCTGAAAGCATCTAAGTACGAAGCCAGCCACAAGATTAGATTTCTCAGGGTCGTTGTAGACTACAACGTTGATAGGACGCAGGTGTACAGGCAGCGATGTCATAGCCGAGCGTTACTAATTGCCCGTTCACTTTTTGCCTTGCCTTGTATGGAGGTATATACGTTCAGCCATAAATGAATGCTTTGCTTTTTTCGCATCATGTCTACCTTATTCAGGTGACTACAGCACCGGGGTTCCACCTCTTCCCATTCCGAACAGAGAAGTTAAGCCCGGTCACGCCGATGGTACTGCGTAACAGTGGGAGAGTAGGTAGTCGCCGTTTTTCAGAAGAAGCCTCCGTGTCTGATAAGGATACGGAGGCTTCGTTCGTTTTAGATACCTCTCTTTTAATATTCCGTTTCTACCACTAATCACTATTTATTATATATAATTATTCATCAGATTAACTCCTGAATTAAGGTGCTAAATAAATGATTAAAAGTGTTTAAAATCAGCGTTTTATATATTATTCCCACTTTCGTATTTCATATATTCTTCGTACCTTTACAGTGTATTAAAAGGTATAGTAAATCCTTTAATCAGTGAACAATTTAATCTTTTTACAAAAGAAAGTAATATAGTTGTAAAACAAATAAGAGAGACATCTGTTATTTATTGTAGAATCATTAGACGACATGAAAACAACTGTAAAGACATTCTGGATATGCATGCTACTAATGTTGACTTGCAGCATTAGCGGTAAAGCCATTGGCCTGGTGCAGGTGGATGACAGAATGGCAGGAACTGCCGAAGTTTCCGCTTCTTTATCTTCATGTTCTTCCACTTCCGACAATAGCATTGACAAGAAGAATTCATTGTTCACGAATACCAAGTTCACATGGACTACAGATGTCGAACTGGGAAACAAACCGGTTTCTGAAACTTACTCTTCTCATCAACAGCGTTTGCGCAGGGTGATTGAAGACAATCTTTTCCTCAGAAACATTCTTCTGATGTTATCCAACTACGAGGATCTACTCGTGCAAGGCCGTTCTAAATTATACTACTCAGATAAAGCCCCCTACTATGCATTGACGGGCAGTGATTACTATATCTATACGCTTCGGCGGATTTTGATTTAGCCAACTTTTCTTCTTATTGATTTCCCCCCTTTTCTCCTTCTTGTCTTGAAGAGACTGAAAGCAGGCGACCTTTAGTGTACATATATGCTAGCTAAGGTTGCAAGGATGATTACGCCCTATCGGTTCGTAAGCGGGAAGTCGTATCCCTATGCTTTATTTTCAAAACTCTATTTAAATACCAACAATTAAACTTTTCATCATGGAAACTACTCAAAAAAAAGCAGCCTCTTTTAAAGGCATCAGATCCGCCGGTTGGGTAATCGTAATCTGTTTTATCATCGCCGTGCTTATTTTTCACTTTGTGTTGGGAAATCCCTCCAACTTTATGAACAACGACCCGAACAACCATCCGTTGCCGGGTAACTTCCTCGGTACCATCTATAAAGGTGGATTCATTGTTCCTGTAATTCAAACGCTTTTGCTGACTGTCATCGCACTGAGTATTGAACGTTATATTGCCATTGGCGCTGCCTTTGGTAAGGGGTCATTGGTGAAATTCGTAGCTAACATCAAAGCAGCCTTGGCTGAAGGTGATATGAAGAAGGCACAACAAATCTGCGATTCACAACGTGGTTCTGTAGCCAATGTGGTAAATGCCACTTTGAAGAAGTATGCCGAGATGGAGAATGACACAGAGCTGTCCAAAGACCAGAAACTGCTTGCCATCCAGAAGGAATTGGAAGAAGCCACTGCGCTGGAACTGCCGATGATGGAGCAGAATCTTCCTATTATTGGTACCATCACGACTTTAGGTACATTGATGGGATTGCTCGGTACAGTTATCGGTATGATCCGTTCATTTGCCGCCCTTGCAGCCGGAGGTTCAGCCGACTCCATGGCTCTGTCGCAAGGTATTTCTGAGGCTTTGATTAATACTGCCTTCGGTATCTTGACCGGTGCATTGGCCGTTATCTCCTACAACTATTATACAAACAAGATTGACAAGTTGACTTACAGCCTCGATGAGGTTGGTTTCTCCATCGTGCAGACTTTTGCAGCTACCCATAAATAGTTGACTGCTGATAGTTGGAGCTGCGCTGTGACGTAGGCTTCTATTATCTATTCAACGAATGAATTCTCAATTTTAATTTTCAATGAAACGATTATGGGCAGAGCGAAAATAAAAAAGAAAAGTACGTTCATCGATATGACGGCGATGAGTGACGTAACTGTACTGCTGCTGACCTTCTTCATGCTGACTTCTACGTTCGTGAAGAAAGAGCCGGTACAAGTAACGACTCCCGCCTCTGTATCCGAGATTAAGATTCCGGAGACAAATGTACTCCAGATATTGGTCGATCCGAGCGGAAAAGTATTTATGAGTCTGGACAAGCAGTCCGACTTGCGCGAAGTGCTGGAAGCTATGGGGCAGGAGTATGGAGTGACTTTCACTCCGGAGGAAACTAAAAAATTCATGCTGGCGTCTACCTTTGGTGTGCCGATGAAGAGTATGAAGAAATACCTCGACTTGCCGCAAGACCAGCAAGATGCTGTATTGAAGAATGAGGGGATACCGACAGACAGTATTGACAATCAGTTCAAGGCCTGGGTACGCAACGCCCGTGCAGTGAACAGTGATTTGCGCATTGCCATCAAGGCAGATGCCAATACTCCTTATTCCGTAATAAAAAATGTGATGAACTCACTTCAGGACCTCAGAGAGAACCGGTACAACCTGATTACTTCTCTGAAGACCACAAGTGAGGAGTGACAAGCTACGAGTTACAAGTAGAACAAGAAAGGAAACATTATGGCTGAAATACAAGAAAGCGGCAACAAGAAAGGTGGAAAAAGCAAGCAGAAGAAAATGACTGTCAGGGTGGACTTTACACCTATGGTGGACATGAACATGTTGCTGATTACCTTCTTTATGCTTTGTACCTCACTGAGCAAACCTCAGACCATGGAGATAAGCATGCCGAGCAATGACAAGACCATCACCGAGGAGCAGCAGACCAAAGTCAAGGCTTCCCAAGCCATCACGCTGTTGCTGGGGGATGACAACAAGTTGTATTATTACGAAGGGGAACCTAACTACAAGGACTATACTTCACTGAAGGAAACTACCTATCAGGCGGATGGTCTGCGGGCAATGCTTCTGCAACGTAATAGAGTTGCTGTGAACGAGGTGAACAGACTGAAGCAGCAGAAACTGGATCTTAAGATATCAGAGGATGACTACCGGAAACAGCTTTCCGAGATAAAAAGCGGAAAGGATACGCCGACAGTCATCATCAAGGCTACCGATAAGTCTTCGTACAAGAATCTGATTGATGCTCTCGATGAAATGCAGATATGTAATATAGGTAAGTATGTGATAACGGATATTGCCGAAGCCGACGAGTTCTTGATGAAGAACTACGAAAGCAAGGGCGAATTGTCCCAGAACATTGCTGAATGATGTGTAACACCCAAAGAAAGGAAAGAATATGGCTAAAGTAGATTTAAGCTCCCAAGCATGGTGTGACCTCGTGTTCAGTGGTAAGAACAAAGCATATGGAGCCTATAAGATGCGTGAGACCTCTCCCAGACGGCACAACATTGCCGTGATACTGGTAATTGTAATTGCATTGATAGGTTTCAGTATCCCTACGCTGATAAAGATGGCTACCCCCAAACAGAAAGAGGTGATGACCGAAGTGACTACCCTTTCGCAGCTGGAAGAACCGGAAGTGAAGCAGGAAGAGATGAAGCGGATAGAGCCCGTGGCCCCACCGCCGCCTGCATTGAAAAGCTCCATTAAGTTTACCGCTCCCGTCATCAAAAAGGATGAGGAAGTGAGGGACGAGGATGAAATAAAAAGCCAGACAGAACTGACGGAAACGAAAGTTGCCATCTCCATTGCCGACGTGAAAGGTAATGACGAGGAACACGGCAAGGACATCGCCGACTTGAAACAAGTGGTGACGCAGGCCGAACCGGAACCTGAAAAGGTTTTCGATATGGTAGAGCAGATGCCCCAGTTCCCCGGTGGTCAGGCCGAGATGATGCAGTTCATCAGCAAGAATATGAAGTATCCGACCATTGCCCAGGAAAACGGTACGCAAGGGCGTGTAACCTGCCAGTTTGTGGTAGGTGCCGACGGCAAGGTGCGTGATGTGAAAGTGCTGAGAGGTGTAGACCCCTATCTGGATAAAGAAGCTGTCCGTGTGATTATGTCCATGCCCAAATGGATTCCCGGCAAGCAGAATGGTAAGGCCGTATCGGTGAAATATACGATACCGGTGATGTTTAGATTACAATAAGTGTGTGTGTTATGAAAACGGTGAAACAACTTCAGCTTTCAGGCTTGCTGGTGCTGCTGACTCTGCTGTCTGCCTGCCAAAGCAAGCCCAAGGACGGACAAACGGATACGTATACCTCCGGTGTGATTGCAATTGCTGCGGACGAAAGTTTCCAGCCTATTGTGCAGGAAGAAATTGACGTGTTCGAAGGACTGTTCCCCTTGGCAGGAATTGTGCCCCGTTATGTGACGGAAGTCGATGCCGTCAACCTCTTGCTCAAGGACAGTCTGCGGTTGGCAATAACCAGTCGCAGACTGACTCCCGAAGAGATGAATTCCTTCAATAGCCGGAAGTTTTTTCCGCAGGAGATAAAGATTGCTACGGACGGGCTGGCATTGATAACCCATCTTGGCAATCCGGATTCATTGATTAGTGTGAAGGACATCCGCCGCATCCTGACGGGTGATGCGAAGCAGTGGAAAGATATCTATCCGGCTTCCCGTCTGGGGGATATCAGTCTTGTGTTTGACAACAAGAACTCCAGTACCGTACGTTTTGCTGTCGATTACATCTGTAAGGGTGTACCGCTTTCCAGTCAGTTGAAAGCGTTGAAAACCAATAGGGAGGTGATTGACTACGTGGCCCGCACGCCTGATGCCATCGGTATTATCGGCGTGAACTGGCTGAGCGACCGGAATGACAGTACGGGGCTCTCTTTCAGTAAAGAGGTGCGGCTGATGTCCGTCAGTGCTGCTGACAAGGCCATGCCGGACAACAGTTACAAACCCTATCAGGCGTATTTGTATTACGGTGATTATCCGTTGGCACGCAGCATCTATGCCTTGTTGAATGATCCGCGGAGCGCACTTCCGTGGGGATTTGCCTCTTTCCTCGCTTCCGACCGGGGACAGCGGATTATATTGAAGTCGGGATTGGTCCCCGCCACCCAACCGGTGCGCGTGGTGAACGTCAAGGATGAATAACTAAAATGAATGCTAACATGAAACGTAGATTTGTATTTTGTTTGGGAGCGATGCTGTTTGCAGGTACGCTCGCCGCACAAACGCCGGTGCCCGAATGGCAGGCGGGGGTGGATAAAGTAAAAAGTCTGATAAAGACGAATCCGGAGCAGGCTTCCGACGCAGCCGGAGAACTGCTGAAGGGCAAGAACAAGAAAAATGTGGAGCTTGTGACTTCCGTGGCCCGTGCCTATCTGGATGTAGGACAGCTGAAAGAGGCGGAAACCTATCTGGAGATGGCAAGAAAGGCCGACAACAAGGCTCCGGCAGTTTCTGTACTCGAGGGTGACATCGCTTTTGCCCGGAAAGATATCGGAAAGGCATGCCAGCTTTATGAGCAAGCCATCTATTTTGATTCGAATTATAAGGATGCGTATCTGAAATATGCGCAGGCATACAAGTCTGCCAGTCCTTCGCAGGCCATAGAGAAGCTGAACCAGCTGAAGGCCATAGCTCCGGATTGCCTGGAAGCAGACAAGGAGCTGGCGGAAGTGTATTACGCCACCAACCGTTTTGGCAAGGCTGCCGACACCTATGCCAAGTTCATCGATACTCCCGTGGCTACGGAAGATGACATCCTTAAATATGCTTTTGCACTATTCCTGAACCACGACTTCGAGAAATCCTTGGCGGTGGCGCAGAAAGGTTTGCAGAAGAATGCCCGCCATGCCGCATTCAACCGGCTTGTGATGTACAACAATGTCGACCTCAAGCGTTATGACGAGGCAGAGAAGGCTGCCGATGCTTTCTTCAATGCTTCGGATAATGCCGATTATTCATGCTTGGATTACCGCTATCACGGTGCTCTGTTGAGTGCTCTGAAGAAATATGACCAGGCCATTGAGGAATATGGTAAGGCATTGGAGAAGGATGAGAGTCAGGTGGATTTGTGGCGTGAGATTGCCGATGCTTATGAATTGAAAAACGACTATACCCAAGCCATTGCTGCTTATAAAAAGTACTATGACTCGCTGGCACAAGATAAAAAGACGTCCGAAAACTTATTCCAGTTAGGGCGTCTGTACTACGGAGAGGGTACGTCCTCGGACACTCTCTCCGTTCAGTCTGCCGACCGCATGGCGGCATTGCAGGCTGCCGACTCTGTGTTCGCACTTGTTGCCGAACAAGCTCCCGACAGTTATTTGGGAGATATGTGGCGCGCCCGCACACACTCTGCCATGGACCCCGAAACTACAGAGGGATTGGCGAAACCTTATTACGAGAAGGTGGTGGACGTACTGCTTGCCAAAAACGAACCGAGGTACAACTCTGCATTGATAGAGTGTTACAGTTATCTGGGCTACTACTATCTGTTGAAGAGTGACTATGCTACTTCGAAAGAGTACTGGAATAAAATTCTGGCTATCGACCCCACCAATGCCACAGCAAACAAGGCATTGGACGGCATCAAATAGCAATAATTTTAGTTGTTTGTCGTGTCGGGAGGAGTGGAGAGTGATTCTTAGCTCCTCCTTTTTTTTGAACCTTCGTACGTATTTCCTTTTTTCTCAAATCTCTTGTTATTCTAAAAAAAATGCCTATGTTTGCAGTGTACTATTATACTAATACACATAAACAATAAGATATTTAATTCATCCAAGCGTATGTTACAAGTAGAAAACATTTCATTTAGTTATCGCAAGGGGCGGAAAGAAGTCCTGAGTGATTTTTCACTTTCGCTGGAAGCCGGCCGGGTTTACGGTCTGTTGGGTAAGAACGGAGCCGGCAAGTCTACGTTGCTCTATCTGATGAGCGGTTTGTTGGCTCCCAAACGTGGGAGAGTGATGTATCATGATACCGACATGCGCCGCCGGTTGCCCGTCACGTTGCAGGACATGTTTCTGGTACCCGAGGAGTTCGAGCTGCCTCCTATTTCCTTGGTCAGCTATATTGAACTGAACAGTAAGTTCTATCCCCGTTTCAGCAAGGAAGACATGGTGAAGTACCTACATTTCTTCGAGATGGATATGGATGCTGATTTGGGAGCCTTGTCCATGGGGCAGAAAAAGAAAATCTTCATGAGTTTTGCGCTGGCCACCAATACTTCCCTGCTGCTGATGGATGAGCCTACCAATGGACTGGATATTCCGGGAAAGAGCCAGTTCCGCAAATTTCTGGCTTCGGGTATGTCGGACGACAAGACGATTGTCATTTCCACCCATCAGGTGCGTGACATTGACAAAGTACTGGACCATGTGCTGATTATGGACAACAGCCGCGTATTGCTGGACGAATCCACTGCCAGCATTTGCAGTAAGCTGTTCTTCTTGGAGAGTGACGACCGGGAGTTGGCTGCGACTGCCTTGTACACGCTTCCCTCCGTACAAGGCAATTTCTTGATGCTGCCCAATACGGAAGGTGAGGAATCGGAGATTAATCTTGAACTGCTGTTTGGCGCCGTACTTGCAGAGCCTGGGAAGATAGCGGAAATGTTTCACACTAAAACAAATGAATAATGATACGCGATACCTTTTTTAGTTTGCATCGCTTTGTGAACGTATGCCGCAAAGAGATGGTGGAGAATTGGAAGACCTATATACTCCGCTCGGTGATGGTCTACGGAATGTTGGCCATAGTCTTTGTCTGGAATGGATACTATCAGTATCACAATCTGGAAGCGGGAGCTGTGGGCATGGACCCTATCTGGGAGTTTGAGTCCAGATTCTTTCTTTGGGGACTTGTCATTTGGGGATGCATTAGCGCCTCGTTTGCCATGGAAAGGATGAAAAGCAAGACGAGTCGTACCGTTGTGCTCATGACACCTGCCACCATGTTCGAGAAATTCTTTGCCCGCTGGCTGGTGGCTACCTGCGGCTTTATCTTGGTCTTTCTGATAGCTTTCAAGCTGGCGGACTTGACAAGAGTCGTCTTCTATCTTCTGGCCTACCCGGAGCTGCATGTCGTTCACTCCTTTCCGTTGTGGGAATTCTGCTGTAACACGAACTGTTTCTATGAGACGATAGGAAGCGGACCGGCTGTGGTGGGGATATTCCTGAGCTGCTACTTTTTCCTACAGTCTTTCTTCCTGCTGGGTAGTACGGTCTGGCCCAAAAATGCACTTATCAAGACTTTTGCGGCCGGTGTCTGCATCTTCGTTTCATATATCCTGATAGCTGTATTGTGCCTGAAGGCCATTCTGCCTAATAACTTCTTCATGACTGAGCCCTATATTGACAGAGAGGCATCGGGCGGCTGGCTGATTTTTATAACTTCGTTTTTCGCCCTTTTCAACTGGGTGCTTGCCTATTTCCGTTTCAAGGAGTCCGAAATCATTAATCGTTGGTAACTATGAACTTTAAGGAAAGTAAAGCCATCTACCTGCAAATAGCAGACCGCATTTGCGACGAGGTACTTCTCGGGCAATATCAGGAGGAAGAACGTATTCCTTCGGTACGGGAATATGCGGCTGTGGTAGAGGTCAACGCCAATACGGTGATGCGTTCGTACGACTACTTGCAGACGCAAGGAGTGATTTACAACAAGCGGGGTATCGGCTATTTTGTGTCGGTAGGTGCACGTAAGCTGATTCTTTCGTTGAGGAAAGAGTATTTTCTGAAGGAGGAAGTGGATTATTTCTTCAAGCAGATTTTCACGCTGGGCATCTCTGCCGAGGAGTTGTCCGGGATGTATCAGGAGTTTATCAAGAAACAAAAATAAAAGAAGACAGTTATGAAACGAACGACTTATATAATGATAGGAATGCTGGTTACCGGTGTGGCAATGGTATGCGGACTCATGTTCTATGTGGTGGACCGCAATGTCACTCAGAAAGATAATTTTATGGAAATCGGCGGAGAACGGAAAACGGTGCAGCTGCCCTCGTGCAGGGTGTTGAAGCTGACACAGCCTCCGGTGGTGTGGAAACAGAAAAAAGAAGGTATTGTGGAGGCAGAGCGTATGTTCTCGTTCGGGGAAGTGCCGTTGGAGGTAACTGCCGGAGACTCTTTGCAGCAGGGCAGTTTCTCCTATGCAGGGGATATGGAGGCTTTTATGTCGATGACTTCCGTTGGCGATACCCTGCTCGTCACCTTTGACTTTCCGGAGGATAAGCTGGAACAGCATCTTCAGAATGACATTTGGATAAGGGTTCGTTCAGAAGGGATGGAATTGCGGTTGCCTGCGGAGGTACAAGCGGTTGTGGTAGATGTGGAAGATATGGAAGCCAATTTCTACGGACTCCGTTGCGATACGCTCTCTTTCCGCACGCGATACCTTGCCCGGCTGGAAGATTGCCATGTCACTGCGCTTGCGGCGCAGGCGCAGAGCTTGCATTTCAACAGCGGCACAGTGCGCAACCTTTATCTGAATCTGGACGAGATAGCCGACTGGGATGTCAATACCGGTTCCTTCCATATCGATACGGAGCATCTGTCCGGCAGTCGCTATCATCGTTGTCTTTTGCAGAAGAATGAATGCCGCCGGGTGTTCTGGACACCGTTAAAGGATGATGCCTCTTTGAGTGTGGAGTTAAAACAAGCAGTTAAAATAGAAGTAGGTGAGTAGCCATAATACGAAATGACTTATCTTTGCACATGAATCAAAAAGTGTAGAGTATATGGCCTTGCAATTGGCATTCGTATTGGTAGCTATCATTATAGGCGCCCGCTTGGGCGGCATTGGACTAGGTGTAATGGGAGGGATAGGTCTGGCAATTCTGACGTTTGGTTTCGGATTGCAGCCTACATCACCTCCCATTGACGTTATGTTGATGATAGCCGCCGTCATTTCTGCCGCATCCTGCATGCAGGCGGCTGGCGGACTGGATTATATGGTAAAGCTGGCAGAACGGTTGTTGCGGAAGAATCCTTCGCAGGTCACCATCTTGAGCCCTATTGTGACCTATTTGTTTACTTTTGTTGCCGGTACGGGACATGTGGCATATTCGGTGCTTCCCGTGATTGCCGAGGTTGCCACGGAGACCAAGATTCGTCCCGAGAGGCCACTGGGCATTGCGGTGATTGCTTCGCAGCAGGCTATTACGGCAAGTCCCATTTCGGCTGCCACCGTCGCACTGCTTGGGTTGCTGGCGGGATTTGATGTCACCTTGTTTGATATTCTGAAAATAACGATTCCTGCTACCATTATCGGGGTACTTGTGGGCGCCTTGTTCTCCATGAAGGTGGGCAAGGAGTTGGCAGACGACCCGGAGTACAGAAAGAGGTTGACCGAAGGCTATCTTGATGTCAAGAAGGTGGAGATAAAGGATATACACAATAAACGGCATGCCGTCTTGTCTGTGCTTATCTTTATCCTTGCCACTGTTTTTATCGTGTTCTTTGGTTCGTTCGACAGTTTGCGTCCTGCCTTCGTGATAGACGGCGAGACGGTGAGACTCGGCATGTCCGCCATTATCGAAATCGTGATGCTCTCTGCCGCCGCCCTCATCTTGCTGCTGACTCACACCGACGGCATGAAGGCAACGCAAGGTTCCGTCTTCCCGGCAGGCATGCAGGCGGTGATTGCCATATTCGGCATTGCCTGGATGGGAGATACTTTTCTTCAGGGAAACATGCTTCAGCTGACCCAGTCCATCGAGGGAGTGGTGAGGCAAATGCCGTGGCTGTTCGGGATAGCCTTGTTTGCCATGTCGATTCTGCTTTATAGCCAGGCCGCCACTGTGCGCGCACTGATGCCTTTGGGCATCGCTTTGGGCATTTCGCCTATGATACTGGTTGCTCTGTTCCCGGCCGTAAACGGTTACTTCTTTATTCCCAACTATCCCACCGTAGTAGCAGCCATTAATTTCGACCGTACCGGAACTACCCGTATCGGCAAGTATGTGTTGAACCACTCGTTCATGCTTCCCGGACTTGTTTCGACTGGCGTTGCCATCGGGCTGGGGCTGCTTTTCATCAGGATATTATAAGGGAAACCGCTGCTTTCAATCCGTTGTATATAGGGCTTTGTTTGCTTGTGTATAGGGGAGTGCTCCCTTTTACTCATTGCCTTATCAGCGTCTAACGGTCGTGCGGCGATCTGCTGACGGCTGTTAAGCGAGTTGTTGATGGCCGTTAGGCGATTGCATCATGGCCGTTGCATGCTGTTGATTCCTTATGTCCGGTGTAATAAATACTTTCATTCTTTGAATAAAGCACAGAGGAAAACAGCATTGAAGTCTTGGCTTTGTGTGGCTGTACGCATTCGTTCTGATTGCATTTGAAGGGGGAGGAGATGGAATTAATACCGTGTTTGCAGGATATTGATTTCGTGCAGGTACGATATAAATAAGATGTGATACAAGAAATTAATAACTTGTGTTACTTCATGTTAGCTTCTTGTGTGTCAGTATTTCTGTTTGTGAAACGGTGTGGAAGCAAATTTTGCTTCCACACTTTTGAGTTGCTTCCACCGCATCTGTAATGCCGATGAATAAAGGGATGTGGAGAGGAGGTGGAAGTGTGGAAGCAATTTGCACAAACATTATTTGCGCAAACATTTTTTTCTGTCCTTGATGGGAATTAAAAAAAATGAGGATAAACGGCCTTTAAACCTTTTATCCTCATTGTAGTTGCGGAGATCCGACTCGAACGAATGACCTTTGGGTTATGAGCCCAACGAGCTACCAACTGCTCCACTCCGCGATGTTATTGTTTTGTGGGTGCAAAGGTACGGCTTTTTATTTAATATGCAAATAAAATGCATGATATTTTTGAGGTTAAGTGGATTTTAATGAGTAATATGTTGATAAATAGAACGATAATAAGCCTACTTTTTTTCTTCCTTTTTAGGGCTGTTCATTAATAAAATGAATGTTTTCTTGTAAGATATGCGGAAATGTCTTACTTTTGCTCAAATAATAAAGCAATGTGCAATTAATCTATGACCGTATCGAAGACAAAAGCTAAATTAGTGGACGTTGCCCGTCAGCTGTTTGCAAAGATGGGTGTTGAAAATACCACGATGAATGATATTGCCCTCGCTTCAAAGAAAGGTAGGAGAACGCTCTATACCTATTTTAAGAGCAAGGAAGATATCTACTTGGCTGTTGTTGAGTCGGAGCTGGATATTCTTTCGGATATGATGAAGCACGTGGTAGAGAAAGATATTCAGCCGGACGAGAAACTGATGGAAATGATTTACACTCATCTGGATGCGGTAAAAGAGGTTGTCTTTCGGAATGGTACTCTTCGTGCCAATTTCTTTCGGGATATTTGGAGAGTGGAGAAAGTGCGCAAACGTTTCGATGCTACAGAGACCCAGCTTTTCAAGGAGGTTCTGCGTGAAGGTATGGAGAAGGGCGTTTTCCAGATAGATGACTTGGATATGACTGCCGAGATTGTGCATTACAGTGTCAAAGGTATTGAAACACCTTATATCCGCGGCCATATAGGGGCCAATCTGGACGATGCGGTACGCGATACTTACGTGACCCGTCTGGTACTTGGTGCATTGGGAAAGAAGTAAGAATACATTTTATAAATAATTTTAAAATAATATGGGATTATTAGATGGAAAAACAGCCATTGTGACAGGTGCTGCACGCGGCATCGGCAAGGCTATCGCTTTGAAGTTCGCTCAAGAAGGAGCAAACATCGCATTCACTGACTTGGTGATTGATGAAAATGCCGAGGCTACGGCAAAAGAATTGGAAGCTTTGGGAGTAAAGGCAAAAGCTTATGCCTCCAATGCAGCAAACTTTGAAGACACTGCCAAGGTAGTGGCAGAAATCCATAAGGACTTTGGACGTATTGATATTCTGGTAAACAATGCCGGTATCACACGTGACGGTCTGATGATGCGTATGAGCGAACAGCAATGGGATATGGTTATCAATGTCAACCTGAAATCGGCATTTAACTTTATCCATGCCTGCACACCCATCATGATGCGCCAGAAGGCGGGTAGCATTATCAATATGGCATCTGTGGTAGGTGTTCACGGCAATGCCGGCCAGGCCAACTATTCTGCTTCCAAAGCCGGTATGATTGCTTTGGCCAAGTCTATCGCTCAGGAGCTGGGTTCTCGTGGAATCCGTGCCAATGCCATTGCTCCGGGCTTCATCATGACAGCCATGACCGATGCCTTGTCTGAAGAGGTGAAGGCTGAATGGTGCAAGAAGATTCCTTTGCGTCGTGGCGGCACACCCGAAGACGTGGCAAATATCGCTACTTTCCTGGCTTCTGATATGTCTTCTTATGTATCCGGTCAGGTTATTCAGGTAGATGGTGGGATGAATATGTAATTTAATGATTAATGATTAGTGATTAATGTTTAATGAGAAGTTGGGTGTTAGTCATTAATCATTAATCACTAATCATTAAACATTAACAACCGATGACTGTCGTATACGAAGACAATCATATCATTATAGTCAACAAGACCGCTTCCGAGATAGTTCAGGGAGACAAAACGGGTGATACACCGCTTTCGGAAACTGTAAAGCAGTACCTGAAAGAGAAGTACAGCAAGCCTGGAAATGTCTTTATCGGTGTCGCCCACCGGCTGGACCGCCCCGTGAGCGGTCTTGTTGTTTTTGCCAAGACCAGTAAGGCACTGTCGCGCCTGAACGAGATGTTCAAGAATAGCGAGGTGAAGAAGACTTACTGGGCAGTAGTGAAGAACTTACCCCGCGAGGAAGAGGGGGAATTGGTGAACTATCTGGTGCGAAATGAGAAACAGAACAAGAGTTATGCATACGACAAGGAGGTGCCGGGCAGCAAGAAAGCGATTTTGCATTACCGGCTCATCGGGCGGTCGCAGAACTATTATCTGTTGGAAATAGATTTGAAAACCGGACGCCATCACCAGATACGTTGTCAGTTGGCAAAGATGGGCTGTCCCATCAAGGGAGATTTGAAGTATGGTTCGCCCCGCTCCAATCCTGACGGCAGCATCTGTCTGCATGCGCGGTATATCCGTTTTGTGCATCCGGTGTCCAAAGAACCGATAGAAGTGGAGGCTCCCGTCCCTCCCGGAAATTTATGGAATGGTTTTGAAACGATTTAATCTTACAGTAATGAAGAAAATCACAGTTTTGTCGGGTTTGCTGCTCCTTGCGGGATTGGCTGCCCAAGCTCAGGAAAGAGTTGCTGAGTATAATGTGCGTCCTGCCGTTACGGTGCGCACTCCCCTCCAGGGCGATAGTATCAACTTCAAGGGAGACAAGTTTACTACCGGCAATCTTCTGAAGACGAAGGTCAGTCTCGACTTCGACGGAGGTCGGTACGAACGTATGGTTGCTGATACGGCTGGATATGTAACTGTGGCAAAGGCAGACAAGGACAATCTGTTCTATCTGTTTGCTACCAATCTGCGTGCGGAGCGTTTCATGAAGGGCAAGCTGAATGTATATTCTCCTGCCCGTTTTGAGGTGTTTGTAAACGGTGAATCCAAGCAAGTCAAGGAGACAGCGGAGGACAGCTTGTCGCAGGTCCGTCCTACGGCTGTCAGTCTGCGTATGGACCCCGAAGCGGATTATGAGATTGTCATCAAGTTGCTTTCAAGCGCGGACGACAAGATGCAGCCGATGCTGAAATGCGAATTTGAAAAGGAAAAGGACTTTGCCGATGTAGCCTGCCGGATGGCACCGGACATGAAGAGACGTTTCTCTTTGTTCAACACCAATTTCGGCTCCCGAGCGAGCAGGGTTTCTCTTTCGCCCAACGGCAAGTATCTGCTGACCCGCTATTCGGACAATTACGACGTGAAGCGTTCCAGGACCCGTTGTGAGCTGACCGAGGTAAAGACCGGCCGGGTGATATTGCCCAATGCCAATGAAAAGATGAACTGGATGCCCAACAGCAACAAGCTCTATTATACGGTTATGGGCGAGGAGCAGAATGACCTGGTTGTGTTCGATCCCGCCACGATGCGTGAGGAAGTGCTGCTGAAGAATGTTCCCGAAGGATATTTCAGCTGGTCTCCTACAGAAGACTATCTTATCTATATGCTCACGGACGAGGGCGAAAAGGTGAGTGGCCCGTTGAAACGTCTCTTGCATCCGGACGACCGTATCCCCAATTCTCGTGACCGCTATTATCTCATGAAATACGATGTGGCGACGGGACTTTCCGAGCGCCTGACCTACGGTAGTCACAACGTCTATCTGAATGATATTTCCCCGGATGGCAAGAAACTGTTGTGCAGCACTTCCAAGCCGGACATCACTCGATGCCCTTTCTCCCTCTCTTCTCTTTTCGAGATTGATTTGACCACCTTGCAGGCAGATACGCTGGTCGCCTGGGATGCTTATCTGGGAAGTGCTTCTTACTCTCCGGACGGGAAGCAGCTTCTGGTGACGGGCAGTCCGTCTGCTTTCGGAGGCATTGGCAAGAATTGCGGTGAACATCCCATAGCCAATGACTTTGATACCCAAGCATTCATTATGGATTTGGCTACAAAGAAAGTGCAGGCTATCACGCGCGATTTCAATCCTACGGTGTCTCCCGTGCAGTGGAACCGTGTGGACGGATGTATCTATTTCGATACGACTGATGGGGATTGCAGGCATATCTACCGTTATGTTCCGAAGACGGGCGGCTTTGAAATGCTTCCGCTTGAAGAAGATGTGATTACTTCCTTCACGCTGGCGGATGACAATCCGGTTGTGGCTGCCTATGTGGGCGGAGGAAACACCAGCACGGGCGTAGCTTATACGTACGACACGAAGAAAAAAGTTTCTACCCTGCTTGCCAATCCCATGAAGCCCATCCTCGATAAGATTGAGCTGGGACAGATGGAAGAGTGGAACTTTACAGCTTCGGACGGTACGGAGATAAAGGGAATGGTTTGTCTGCCGCCGTCTTTTGACCCGAACAAGAAGTATCCGCTTATCGTATACTATTATGGAGGAACGACTCCTACAACCCGCGGTATAACTTCCCCGTACTGTGCACAGTTGTTTGCGTCACGTGACTATGTGGTTTATGTTATCCAGCCCAGTGGTGCCATCGGGTACGGCCAGGAGTTCTCTGCACGCCATGTCAATGCATGGGGTGAGCGTACGGCCGATGAGATCATTGAAGGTACGAAGAAATTCTGTGCAGCCCATCCGTTTGTCAACGATAAACGTATCGGATGCCTGGGTGCCTCTTATGGAGGATTCATGACGATGTATCTGCAGACTAAGACGGATATGTTTGCTGCCGCTGCCTCGCATGCTGGCATCAGCAATGTAACGAGCTATTGGGGCGAGGGTTATTGGGGATATTCCTATAACTCTGTTGCGGCAGCCGATAGCTATCCTTGGAATAATCCCGATTTGTTTACGAAGCATGGAGCATTGTTCAATGCGGACAAGATTAATACCCCTCTGTTGTTGCTGCATGGCACGGTAGATACGAACGTGCCTATCGGTGAAAGTATCCAGTTGTATAATGCGTTGAAGATATTGGGCAAGCCGGTGGAATTTATTACCGTGGATGGTGAAAACCATTTTGTACTTGATTATGCAAAACGTGAATTGTGGCACAATTCAATTATGGCTTGGTTTGCCCGCTGGTTGCAGGATAGTCCGGCATGGTGGAATGACCTTTATCCGGAAAGACATTGGTGATTTCTTAGTTGACAACTATCAACTATCAATTAAAAAAGCCGTTTCCCAGAATAGACAAGGAGGAAACGGCTTTTTGTTGTAGTGTGCTTACTGTTATTGGGCCACTTTTGCTGTGTCTTGGACGTTCTCGGCTTTCTGCAAAGTATCCGTTACCACAGTGTCGTTAGACAAGGTTGTTGTCTTACTCGGCTGTTCTACCGGAGCCTTAGCTTGAGCCAAGAACGTTCCGCCACAAACAAACATAAACAGGGCTGCTACTAATACTAATTTTTTCATAATTCATTTGCTTTTAGGTTGCTATATCTTATTGTTAAGTCTAAGTGCTTGTTTGTTGTAGCGCTTGTTGCTTGTACTTAATACAAGTCAAATGGTGTGCCAAAAGAATTGTTTGTTGGGTAATGCTTTGATAACTAGATGTATATGTTTTTATGCAAAGTGTAGTATAATGTGGAAAAGTGGGGAATGTGTGGAGAGGAGTGTGGAATTATTCCACATCTTTTAGTCGGATATGTTATAAAGCTTCAACTTGTTGTACAGCGTTTTGCGGTCAATGCCCAACAGTTGTGCAGCGCGGCTCTTGTTGTTTCCCGTCTGCCGTAGGGCTTCGATGATTTGACGCTTCTCTGCCTCCTCATTGCGGAGAGGGATGCCGATGATGGCCGATGCAGGTTCTTTCAGTTCACTTAGTTCGTTGATAGTAATGAATTTGCCTTGTGCCAGCAGGGTTGCACGGCGTACCATATTCTTCATTTGTCGCAGATTGCCAGGCCAGGGGTATTCCAATAAGGCGCGGGATGCTTTGTCATCAAAGCCGGTCAGTTGCTTGTCCATTTCGCGGTTGGCCTGGTCCAGAAAGAAATTGGCAAAGAGCAAGATGTCTTCACGGCGGTCTTTGAGTTGCGGCATGCGCAGGGTGAATTCATTGATACGGTGATATAAATCCTCACGGAACGTTCCTTTTTCGATGGCTTGCTCCAGATTTTCGTTGGTGGCGGATACCAGACGTATGTCCACGCTTATCTCTTTGTTTGAACCAACCGGACGTATCTTGCGTTCTTGCAAAGCACGCAGCAGTTGTATTTGCACTTCATAGCTCAGATTGCCTATCTCATCCAGGAAGATGGTACCGCCGTTGGCTTCGACGAAAGCGCCCGTTTTGTCGGTCAGTGCGCCGGTAAAGGCGCCCTTTATATGCCCGAAGAATTCCGAAGCGGCCAATTCTTTGGGGATAGAACCGCAATCGATGGCTACAAACGGCCGGTCGGCACGCTTGCTGAGCTGGTGGATGCGATGGGCTACGTATTCTTTGCCCGTTCCGCTGGCACCATTGATGAGTACGGACATATTGGTAGGTGAAACCAGTTTCACATAATTGTAGAGTTGTTTGGCTGCGTCGCTCTCTCCTTCGAGGAAGTCGGAGGAAGACAATGAGCCTTCTGCACTCTTCTGAGACTGATTTTTCATCTTGTCGGAATGCATCGTCTGTTTAGGCGAGACGGATGGTCTGTTTGGGGTAAACGCGTCATCTGTTCGGGACGGATGCATCATCTGTTTCAAAGCGGAGGATGATGCATTCAAGGCTTCGCCTATTTTTTTCAGTAATTCGTCCGGATTCACAGGCTTGGCAATGTAATCGCAGGCTCCCAGTTTCATGGCTTGGACGGCCGACTGTATGTCAGCGTATCCCGTCATGATGATAAGCGGTATTTGCAGGCCGTGTTCGCCCAGCCATTTCAATAAGTCAATGCCATCCTTGTCGGGCAGGCGTAGGTCAGACAAAATCAAGTCCACGGTTTCCGACTCAATATGTTTTTGAGCACGGGCAATGCTGCTGGTGGAGGTTACTTGGAAACCTTTTTTGCCGAGCCATGTTTTTAGCATCATGCCGTAAGTAATATCATCTTCTACAATTAATATGGATGTCATTGCTTTTGCCTTTTATCTCTTTTATGTAGGCAAAGGTAAGTGCTTTTGTCTGATTTTAGTATATTTGCAAACTTAAATTAAATAAAAAACAAAATGAAAAGGAATCTAATTGTATTATTAACTATACTGGTTTGCGGTTTGACTGCTTGCAAGCCGGGACAAAAGAAAGAGGAAAATATGGAAAAAGAAACGAAGCTGAAGATTGAAACAAGTGCGGGTGACATCACCGTGAAACTGTATAATGAAACCCCGAAACATCGTGATAACTTTATTAAGCTGGTGAAAGACGGCACGTATGAAGGTACGCTGTTCCACCGTGTCATCAAGGACTTTATGATACAAGCAGGTGACCCGGAATCGAAAAAGGCTCCAAAAGGCAAGATGCTGGGGGCAGGCGACGTAGGTTATACTGTTCCTGCCGAATTTGTTTATCCGAAGTATTTTCACAAAAAAGGTGCTTTGTCGGCTGCACGCCAGGGTGATGAGGTGAATCCCGACAAGGCATCATCCGGCTGCCAGTTCTACATTGTGACTGGAAAAGTGTATAATGACTCTACCTTGCTGGGGATGGAACAGCAGATGAATCAGATGCGCCTGAACAATGCTTTCAATGCATTGGCCCAGAAGCATATGAAGGAAATCTACAAGATGCGTAAGAATAATGACCAGGACGGTCTGATGGATTTGCAAGATTCTTTGATTGCGCAGGCAGAGGCTCAGGTTGCCAAGGAACCGGAGTTCAAGTTTACTCCCGAGCAGGTGAAGGCTTATACTACCATGGGTGGTACTCCGCATTTGGACGGTGCATATACCGTATTCGGTGAAGTGCTGGAAGGTATGGATATAGTTGATAAAATACAGAAGGTCAAGACTGATCGTAACGACCGTCCTGAAGAGGATGTGGTTATTAAAAAAGTGACAGTGATAGATTGATGATAGATTCTGTCATTCTATTTTATGAAGATAAACAAAAAGATATTTGACAACGGTCTGCGGTTGGTGCACAATGAGGATACCAGCACGCAGATGGTTGCCTTGAATATTGTTTATGACGTAGGTGCCCGTGACGAGCATCCCGAGCATACGGGCTTTGCCCATTTGTTTGAGCATCTGATGTTTGGAGGTTCGGTGCATATTCCTGATTATGACGCTCCTTTGCAACTGGCAGGTGGGGAGAATAATGCATGGACCAATAATGATATTACCAATTACTACCTGACGGTTCCAAAATCGAATGTGGAAATCGGCTTCTGGCTGGAGTCCGACCGTATGCTGGAACTGGCATTCAGTGAGCAAAGTCTTGAGGTGCAGCGTGCAGTGGTGATGGAGGAGTTCAAGCAACGTTGCCTGAACCAGCCGTATGGTGATGTGGGGCATCTGCTTCGTCCTTTGGCTTATCAAACGCATCCTTATCGCTGGCCTACTATCGGGAAAGACCTCTCTCACATTGCCAATGCCACGCTGGATGAGGTAAAGGAATTCTTTTTCCGTTTTTATGCACCTAATAATGCAGTTCTGGCCGTTACCGGAAATATTTCGTGGGAAGAAACGATTAGGCTGACTGAAAAATGGTTTGCTCCTATTCCCCGTAGGAATGTGCCTGTAAGACAATTACCGCAAGAAGTTGTACAGACGGCGGAACGCCGGCAGACGGTGGAACGGAATGTTCCTCTGGATGCTTTGTTCATGGCTTATCACATGTGCAGTCGTGAAGATGCCGATTATTATGCCTTCGATATTCTGTCGGATATTCTGAGCAATGGACGTTCCAGTCGCTTGACCCGCAGGCTGGTGCAGGAGCAAAAGCTCTTTTCCAGTCTCGATGCCTATATCTCCGGTACACGGGATGCCGGACTGCTGCATATCAGTGGAAAGCCATCTGCTGGCGTATCTTTGGAGCAAGCCGAGGCTGCTGTCCGGAAAGAGTTGGAAGAGTTGAAATCCGGGTTTGTTGGAGAGCAGGAATTGGAGAAAGTAAAGAACAAGTTTGAGTCTACACAGATATTCGGCAACATCAATTATCTGAATGTTGCCACGAACCTTGCCTGGTTTGAACTGACCGGGCAGGCGGAAGACATAGACCGTGAAGTGGACAATTACCGCTCTGTGACGGCAGAACAGCTTCATAGGGTAGCCCAACAGACCTTCCGCGATGAAAATGGGATTGTGCTTTATTACCAAAAAGAAAACCTTTAGTATGAGAAATTTATTTGATACGTATAAGCAACACTACAAAGCATTGCTTCTCCTGGGACTACCCATTGTGGTGGGGCAGTTGGGAGTCATTGTGCTGGGGTTTGCCGATACGCTGATGATTGGGCATCATAGCACGGAAGAGCTGGGTGCCGCTTCTTTCGTAAACAATCTGTTTACTCTCTGTATTATTTTCAGTACGGGGTTCAGCTACGGGCTGACCCCGGTTGTGGGAGGCTTCTACGGTAACCGCCGTTTTGCCGAAGCCGGACAAGCGTTACGGTGCAGTCTGGTGGCCAATGTGCTGGTAGCTTTATTGCTGACTCTTGTCATGGCTGTTCTGTATTTCAATGTGGAACGGCTGGGGCAGCCCGAAGAATTACTGCCTCTGATTAAGCCTTATTATCTAGTGCTGCTTGCTTCACTGGTTTTTGTCATGTTGTTCAACGGCTTTAAACAGTTTACGGATGGCATCACCGACACCAAGACGGCCATGTGGATTCTGCTTGGAGGGAATGCGCTTAACATCGTAGGAAACTATATTCTGATCAATGGAAAATTGGGTTTCCCGGAGATGGGATTGCTTGGCGCGGGTGTAAGTACCTTGTTCTCTCGCATTGTGATGGTCGTGGTCTTTGCGGTGATTGTGCTTCGTAGTCGCCGTTTTATCCGTTATAGACTCGGATTCATGAGGCTGGGATGGTCGACACCGATGTTTAGGAAACTCAATGCTCTGGGCTGGCCTGTCGGTATGCAGATGGGAATGGAGACCGCTTCCTTCAGCCTCAGTGTTGTCATGGTGGGGTGGCTGGGGACACTTGCTCTGGCATCACATCAGATAATGCTCACTGTCTCTCAGTTCACCTTCATGATGTATTATGGCATGGGTGCTGCAGTTGCTGTGCGTGTCAGTAACTTTAAGGGGCAGGGCGACGGGCAGAATGTGCGCCGTTCGGCGTATGCTGGCCTTCACGTCATCTTATGCATGGAAGTGGTGCTGTTGAGTATTGTCTTTGCACTTCGCGGTCAGGTCGGAGGATGGTTTACAGATAATATGGAAGTGTCCGGTATGGTAGCCGCTCTCTTCTTTCCGTTCCTGATTTACCAGTTCGGTGACGGATTGCAGATTAATTTTGCCAATGCCCTGCGTGGTATCTCGGATGTGAAACCGATGATGATTATTGCATTTATATCCTATTTTGTTATATCTTTGCCCGTAGGTTACCTCTGCGGTTTCATCTTCGGCTGGGGACTGACGGGGGTCTGGATGGCTTTCCCGTTTGGACTGACCAGTGCAGGGGTGATGCTGTGGCTGAGATTCCGTAGACAGACCAGGGAAAGGATTTGATAATATGAACAGTGTCTCCAAAGTAAAGATTGCCGTAGGCTACACTTTGTTGCTGGCGGTATTGTTTTTTTCCTTGTTCTTCGTACACCGGGAGATGGAGAACCTTATTCTTACCGATGACCGCGATGTACAATGGACAGACAGCGTACTAGCTTTGATACGCGAGAAGGATACCAATACGATAAGAATGCTGCGTACGCTGAGTGAGGCGAATGACAGCATGGTATCCACCAGTGACATTGAGCAGATAATTGCCCAGCAGGACTCAGTAGTGACCCAGCAACGTGTGCAGCACCGTATCATTACACATCGGGATACCGTCGTGACACGCCCTCGGAAGAAGGGTTTTTTCCGTCGTTTGGGTGAAGTGTTTGTCCCCCCAAAGAAAGATACGGCTATCCAGGTGAAGACCTCCCTCGAATTTGCGACGGATACGGTGATTGAACCTTATAATCCGGCCGATTCTTTGCATGAGAAACTGCGTGCTGTGGCCCAGCAGAAAAAAGCTGTAAACACTGTTATACAACGACGTAAACGCTATCTGCAACGCTTGGACCATATGCTGACCGCTCGTATTGACAGTTTGCTGAAAGATTATGAGACGGAAACTCTGCTGCGTGCACGGACGGAAGCCGAGTATCAACAGGCGGTCCGACGCCGTTCGGCCAAGATTATCAGTGGCATTGCCGTAGGTGCGGTATTGCTTTCCGTTTTTTTCCTTATTATCATCGGTCGCGACATAACTCGAAGCAACCGTTACCGCCGTGAGTTGGAAGAGGCCCGCCGTCGTGCCGAAGATTTACTTGCTGTCCGTGAAAAACTGATGCTTGCCATTACCCATGATTTCAAAGCCCCGCTCGGTTCTATCATGGGCTATGCCGATTTGCTTTCCCGTCTGACGGTGGATGAGCGCCAGCGGTTCTATCTGGACAATATGAAAACCTCATCGGAGCATCTGCTGAAGCTGGTCGTTGATTTGCTCGACTTCCATCGTCTTGATTTGAACAAGGCTGAAGTCAACCGGGTCACTTTTCATCCTTCCCGCCTGCTTGAAGAGATACACGTAAGTTTTGAACCGCTTACGGCTGCCAAAGGGCTGGCGCTTCATTGCGACATTGCCCCGGAGCTGGACGGTACCTATATTTGTGACCCCTTGCGTCTGCGTCAGATTATCAACAATTTGCTGTCCAATGCCGTGAAGTTTACGGACCAAGGCGGTATTACCATGACTGCCCGTTACGAGGACCGTCGACTGGTAGTTGCCATTGCTGATACGGGTAGAGGTATGGAGCCTGCTGACCGTGAGCGTATCTTCCAGGAATTCACCCGATTACCGGGTGCTCAGGGTAAAGAAGGGTTCGGACTCGGACTTTCCATCGTCCGTATGTTGGTACAGTTACTTGAAGGTACGATTGATGTAGACAGTGTACCAGGTAAGGGAAGCACTTTCACGATATATATTCCTATCTATCCCGTAAGGAGCGAAAGGCGTAGAATGAAGGATGAAGAATTGGGCTGTGTTGTCACGCCGGAGGGCAATTCTTCATTCTCCGTTCCTTGTTCTTCATTGAAGAATGTCCTCCTTATCGATGATGACCGTATTCAACTTACCCTTACTGCCGCCATGCTTCAGCAGAGTGGTATAAATTCTGTTTCTTGTTTACAACTGGATGAATTGCTGGATGCCTTGCGCACTGCAACCTTTGATGTTCTGCTTACTGATGTGCAGATGCCTGCTATTAATGGTTTTGATTTACTGAAACTGCTGCGTGCTTCGAACATACCGCAGGCACAGTCTGTTCCGGTGATTGCTGTCACTGCTCGCAGTGACATGCAGCGTGAGGAATTTACGGCGCATGGCTTTGCCGGATGCCTGCATAAGCCGTTTACCGTCAGTGAATTGCTGCATGAATTGAATGTGGAGGACAAAGGGAAGGAGGTTACAGAAGTTTCGGAAACTTCGGCTTGCCCGGGGTATAAATTCTCTTCGCTCACCGTTTTTTCGGTCGATGACCCCGAGGCCGCAAAGTCCATTCTGGAAAGTTTTGTGGCTGAAACCCGTCTCAATGCGGAGCGTTTGCAGAAGGCTGTGGAGAATGAGGATGTGGACGAGATGGCTGCTGTCTCCCACAAAATGATTCCCCTCTTTACGTTGATTGGAGCTACGGAACTGGTTGCATTGCTGAAACTGTTGGAAACTTCGCATGGAGTGCCTTTTACCGGAGAGTTGAAAGAGCACGCCCTTGCCGCCCTCGTTTTGATAGAGGATGTCATTACTCAGGCAACAGCTTTTCCGTAATGGGGGAACAGAGAAGAATACATGATTTTTCTCTATCGGGAACCAAATGTCGAAAGAAATTGTTTACTTTGTAGGACTTTTAAATACGATGAAAGATTGACGTTCCGATGAGAAGAAAATGGTTGAGAATAGCACTGTGGGTGCTGCTTACTCCTATTATACTGTTTATAATATTGATGATACTGCTCTATGTGCCTCCCGTACAGAATTTGATACGGAAGCAGGCTACAGCAATTGCATCAGATGCTACGGGTATGGACATATCTGTGGAGCGGATTGACCTTCGCTTTCCTTTGAATTTGTTGGTTCGCGGTGTATTGGTGGTACAGCCTGCCGACAGTGCTGTTGAGGTGCAGCATCCCGATACTTTGCTGAATCTTGGAAGTTTGAACGTGCGGGTGCAGGCATGGCCTTTACTCAAAGGGAAAGTGGAGGTGGATGACATTACCCTGAAACAAGTTGCTGTTAACTCTTCCAATTTAATGGAAGGTATGTGCATCAAAGGGGTACTGGGGCATTTCTTTTTCGAAAGCCATGGCATAGACCTTACAAAAGAAGATGCTATTCTCAATAATATAGAATTGAGCGATACCCATGTGCAGGTAATGCTTGCAGATACCACTGAGACTCCCAAGGACACTACTGACACTGCGTTAAACTGGAAAGTCACACTCCATACCCTGAAGTTGAAGAACGTCTCGGTCGATTTACAGATGCCATTGGACTCCATGGGGCTGAAAGCCCATATCGGAAATGCTGAGATTGCGGACGCTGCTGCCGACCTGAAACACCAGTTCTATGGCTGGAGAAAATTCCTGCTGACTGGAACTTCTGTCAATTATGATACCGGCGGCCCGGGGAGTGCGATAGGTTTCGACCCCTCGCACATTGCTCTTCACGACATTCGTATGGGCATTGATTCTGTGATGTACTACGGTAGAGATATGAATGCCGTTATCCGGGAATTTTCCATGTATGAGCGTTCCGGTTTGAGTGTAACTTCCCTGACCGGGCGGTTGTTTGCCGACTCTACCGTTATCCGTATCCCTTCTTTGAAGTTGCTGACACCTCATAGTGAGATGAATCTTACGGCACAGACTTACTGGGAACTGATAAATATACCTACCACCGGCCGTTTGACAGCCCGTTTCAATGCCCGTATCGGCAAACAGGATGTACTGCTTTTTGCCGGTGGCCTGCCGGAAACTTTCAAGGAAGCCTATCCGTTCCGTCCGTTGGTGATTCATGCCGGTACGGAAGGAAACCTGAAGCAGATGCAGATTTCCCGTTTTACGGCTGAGCTGCCCGGAGCCTTTTCGTTGAGTGGGGGAGGAGAATTCTGGAACCTGGCCGACAGTGTGAAACGCAATGGAAACATGGACTTCGAGATGCATACGCAGAACTTGAACTTCCTGACCGGACTAGCTGACATTGCTCCCGATGGCTCCGTCATCGTGCCGGACAGTATGCACCTTGCGGCACGTGTCGGTATGGAGGGGGCGCAGTGCACTGCCGCCCTGAAACTGCAGGAGAAGGAAGGCGCCTTGAATCTGGATGCCGCCTATAATCTTGCTACGGAAGCCTACCATGCCGACCTTGCCATCAACAACTTGCAGGTGCATCACTTCCTGCCCAAGGACTCTATTTATACTCTTACGGTAAAGATGTCCGCTAAGGGACAAGGGGTGGATGTGGCATCACGAAAGACTGTGGCTGCTTTGAATGCCTCCTTGGAAAAACTACAGTATGGCCATTGGGACATTTCCGGTGTGGATGTGCATGCCGGACTCAAGTCATCCGTTGCTACTGTCCGTCTTGCCAGCGATAATGTTCTTCTCAAGATGCAGGGAAATGCAGATATGCGTCTTGACCGCAGCTATCTGGATGGCGCTTTGGATTTGAATGTGGAAGAGGTGAATCTGCACAAGCTGGGGTTGGTGCCCCGACCGTTGAAACACCCATTTGCCTTTACAATGGGAGCGGAGGCACGTCATGATTCTCTCGAGTTGAGGCTTGATGCCGGTGACTTGAATCTGCGTTTCCGCGCTCATAGCACGTTGAAGAAGTTGATGGAACAGTCGGATAAATTTGTCTCTATCCTGACAAAGCAGATTGATGAACGGCGTTTGGACCATGCCGCTTTGCGACAAGTCCTTCCTTCAGCCGGCATGCATCTGGAAGCCGGTAACCAGAATCCCGTCAGCTATTTCCTGGCTGCAAAGGGTATTTCCTATAATGATTTCAAACTGAGCTTCGGATTTACTCCGCAAGTCGGCATCAATGGGCGTACAGCTGTTCACGGATTGCGCATGGACTCCTTGCAGCTCGATACAATATTTTTTACAGTAAAGCAGGATACTGCCCGCATGAAGTTGCAAGGTGGTGTCATAAACGGTCCCAAGAACCCGCAGTTTGTGTTCCGCAGTACACTGACGGGTGAAGTCCGTAATGAAGATGCGGAGCTGACTGTGGATTATGTGGATGGAAAAGGGCAGACCGGTGTGCTGTTCGGTATTAACGCCCGTCCGTTGACCGAAGGACATGGTCGCGGTGATGGTGTGCTGCTGAACCTTATTCCTGCCGAGCCGATTATCGCTTTCCGTAAATTCCACTTTGCGGACAATAGTAACTGGATTTATCTGCATAAGAATATGCGCGTCTATGCCAATATTGATATGGACAGCGACGATGGTCTGTGTTTCCGTATGCAATCCGACAAGAATGATACCCTTTCCTTGCAGAATATAAACGTAGAACTGAGCCGATTGCGCCTGGATGAACTTACGGAGGTACTTCCTTATATGCCTCGGCTTACGGGATTGTTCTCCGCCGAAGCAAATTATATACAGACTGCCACTTCCCTGCAGGTGTCCGCCGAAGCCAATGTAGAGAAACTGACCTACGAACGCCAACCGGTTGGAGATATAGGTCTGGGGGCTACCTGGTTGCCGGGCGACAAGAATACGCACTATTTGAATACCTATTTTACACATGATAACGAAGAAGTGATGACCGCCGACGGTATCTTGACGCAGAAGAACGGAAAGGATACTCTGGAAGTGTCCACTCGTTTCGAGCATTTCCCATTGAAGATGGCCAATGCATTCATCCCTGACCAAATGGTGGCCTTTACCGGAGATATTGATGGAGGGCTTTATATTTACGGTTCGCTGGATAAGCCTCAAATGCATGGTGATATTGTTTTGGACAGTGTGTCTGTCTATGCACGCCAGGCGGGAGCACGTTACTGGTTCGACAACCGTCCGGTGCAGATAAAGGACAATCAGTTGATATTCGATAAGTTTGCCATTTATACCACCAGCAAGAATCCGTTTACGATTGACGGTAAGGTTGATTTCCGGAATATGGAGCGTCCTACTGCCAACCTCAATCTGCTGGCAGAGAACTATACGTTGCTGGATGCACCGCGTACCCGCGAAAGTCTGGTATATGGAAAGGTGTTCGTTGACTTGCATGCCACGGTGAAGGGACCGCTTGACGGGCTCACGATGCGTGGAAACATGAATCTGCTGGGCAATACCAACGTAACCTACGTGTTGACCGATTCCCCTTTAACGGTGGAAGACCGTCTCAGTGGGCTGGTCACCTTTACCTCATTCACCGATACGACGTCGGTAAAGGCGGATGAAGTTCCTGCCATGTCGTTGGGAGGATTGGAAATGTATATGTCCGTCCATATTGACGATGCTGTCCGTCTTCGTGCCGACTTGAGTCCCGACCGCAGCAAATACATCGAACTGGAAGGTGGCGGTGATTTGAATATGCAGTATACTCCCCAAGGGGATATGAGCCTTACCGGACGCTATACCCTTTCGGGTGGCGTCATGAAATATTCGCTGCCTATCATCCCCTTGAAGGAGTTTCAGTTCAATCCCGGCAGTTATGTGGATTGGCGAGGGAATATTATGAATCCTACGCTAAGCCTAAAGGCTACGGAACGTATGCGTGCTTCTGTGGCCGACGGTGACGGGGACGGTTCGCGCATGGTGAACTTCGATGTTTCCATTTCCATCAAGAACAGGCTTGACGCTCCCGATCTTATATTCGATATTTCGGCGCCCGAAGATGGCACAGTAGAGAATGAGCTGCAGGCAATGGGGGCAGAAGAGCGTAGTAAGCAGGCTATTGCGATGCTTGCTACGGGTATTTACTTGAATAGCGGCGCCAAAGGAGGAGGTTTGTCAATGGGAGCCGCCTTGAACTCAGTGCTTCAGAGCCAGATAAACTCCTTGGCGGGAGGTATAAAAGGTGCCAATATCAGTGTAGGTGTGGAAGACCGTACCTCTGCTGAAACGGGCGACACGCAGAAAGACTTCAGTTTCCGTTATTCCCAGCGTTTCTTCAACGATCGCGTACAGATAGTCATCGGTGGAAAAGTATCCACCGGGGCCAATGCGACGAACGATGCGGAATCATTCATTGACAATATATCGCTGGAATACCGTCTTGATGCGTCGGGTACCCGATATGTCCGTGTATTCCATAATAAGAACTACGAAAGCATACTCGACGGTGAGATAACCGAAACGGGTGTTGGCCTTGTGCTGCGCCGGAAGATGGACCGGTTGGGTGAACTCTTCATCTTCAGGAAGAAAAAGATAAAACCGGAGGCTGAAAACAGCGATATGAAAAAGTAGGAATGTGATATGAAACGACTGATATTATATATTGCAGGATTGATATTTCTGGCAGGTTGCTCCACCACGAAGCACTTGCCCGAGGGGGAGATACTCTATACCGGACAAAAGCCGATGATTGTATTGAACCGCAGTGAAACGTCTGTTGGCGAGATTGCCATGGAAGAGGTGGAAGCCGCCCTTGCTACGGCACCGAACAATTCGTTGCTGGGGAGCTCTACTATCCGCTATCCCTTTCCTTTCGGACTGTGGATTTACAATGGTTTCCAGAAGTATGAGAAGGGACTCGGAAAGTGGATATTCAATAAATTTGCCGCCACTCCGGTGCTTCTGTCTACGGTGAATCCCGATATACGTCAGAAGGCGGCGGTTAACTTGCTGCGCGATTACGGCTATTTCAACGGAAGCGTCAGCTACAAGACATTTATCGACCCGAAAGACTCGCTGAAGGCAAAGTTGCAATATACGGTGAACATGCGTAATCCTTACTTTATAGATACGGTGTACTATCGTGGTTTCAACCAACGTACCACTCGCATTATGGAGCTGGGGCGCCGACGTTCCCTTATCAGTCCGGGAGAACAATTCAATGTGGCTGATCTGGATGGGGAGCGTACCCGTATCAGTACCCTGCTGCGTAATGTGGGCTGTTATTATTTCCGTCCCGACTACCTAACCTATCAGGCCGATACCATGATGGTTCCCAATGGGCATGTCCAGATGCGCTTGATTCCCGTTCCCGGTATGCCAAAGGTAGCCGAGAAGCAGTTTCGTGTGGGGCGTAAATCCGTCTATCTTCTTGGAAAGCAGGGGCAGGAACCCAATGACAGCATGGATTACAAAGGCTTGACCATACATTACTACAACAAACCACCGGTACGTCCCAACATGCTTTACCGTTGGTTGAACTATCAAGGTTATCGGCGGAAACGTCAGATACAGGACAGCGCAGGTATTGCCCGCCAGCGTTCTATGCAGAGTTTGTATAGCTTATATCGTCAAACCCGTATTCAGGAGCGCCTGGCAAGCGTCGGTATTTTCCGTTATGCGGAGATGCAGTATATACCGCGTGATACGGCATTTGTGTCTGATACATTGGATGTGAAGGTCATTGCCGCGCTCGATAAACCCTACGATGCGGAATTGGATTTTAATGTCACTATGAAGAGCAATAATCAGACGGGACCGGGTGCCGCTTTTACGGTGACGAAGAATAATGTCTTCGGTGGCGGTGAAAGCTGGAATGTGAAGTTGAACGGTTCGTACGAATGGCAGACGGGCAAGGCAAGCTCTTCTCTGATGAACAGCTATGAACTGGGTATCTCCACTTCGCTTATCTTTCCGCGCGTGGTGTTTCCCAGGATGGGCGACCGTGAGTATGACTTCCCGGCTACAACGACTTTCCGTTTGTATGCCGACCAGATGAACCGTGCCAAGTATTATAAGCTGTTGGCTTTTGGCGGTAATGTCACTTATGACTTCCAGCCCAAATCGACTTCCAGGCACAGTATAACTCCTTTCCGGTTGACATTCAATGTACTGCGCAATCCTACTGCCGCTTTCGATACACTGCGTGCCGAGAATCCGGCACTCTACGTTAGTTTGCGCGACCAGTTCATTCCTGCCATGGAGTACACCTATACTTATGACAACGCTTCCGTGCGCGGCAAGCGTAACCCCATCTGGTGGCAGACCACCGTTGCGTCGGCCGGTAACCTGACTTCTGCTGTTTACCGTATTTTCGGCAAGCCGTTCAGTGAGGAAGGGAAGAAGCTTTTCGGTGTACCTTTTGCACAGTTCTTGAAGCTGAACTCGGAATTCAGGTACCATTACCGGATAGACAAGAACCAGATGATTGCTTCGCGTATTGCGGGAGGGGTAATATGGTCGTATGGCAACGCTACGACCGCACCTTATACGGAACAGTTCTATATCGGTGGTGCCAACAGTGTGCGCGCCTTTTCTGCACGCAGTATAGGTCCGGGCGGTTATCCTCCCGAGACGGATAGGAAATATACCTATATCAACCACGTGGGTGATATTCGCATGGAAGCCAATATCGAGTATCGCTTCCGTATGATTGCCGACTTGCATGGAGCCGTATTCTTGGATGCCGGCAATGTATGGCTGATGCGTAAAGATGAAAACCGCCCGAATGGTGAATTTACGTTGAAGAATTTCCCGAAACAGATTGCTTTGGGCACGGGATTTGGCTTGCGTTACGATTTGGACTTTCTTGTTTTTCGTCTGGACTTGGGTATCGGGCTGCATGATCCGTATGATACCGGGAAGTCGGGGTATTATAATATTCCCAAGTTCAAGGACAGCATGGCGTTGCATTTTGCCATCGGTTATCCGTTCTAAATGTACCTTTTTGAACGGATAGTGGTAAAGAATGAACTAAAACTCCCTTCTGTCAGCCATAAATTTTTGTACATTTGCAGCCGTTATCAACTGTGATATACTAACCTTTTTAAATAATAACTAAATATGAAACCAACTTTATTCTTATTGGCAGCCGGCATGGGCAGTCGTTATGGTGGCTTGAAACAATTGGACGGACTGGGCCCGAATGGCGAAACTATCATGGATTATTCTATTTACGATGCCATCAATGCCGGTTTTGGAAAGCTCGTTTTCGTAATCCGTAAAGATTTTGAGCAGGATTTCCGCGACAAGATTATTTCCAAATACGAAGGCCATATCCCCTGCGAACTGGTATTCCAGTCCATCGATGACCTTCCCGAAGGCTTCACCTGCCCCGAAGGCCGTACCAAACCTTGGGGAACCAACCATGCTGTAATGATGGGTGCCGATGTAATAAAGGAACCGTTTGCTGTTATCAACTGCGACGATTTCTACGGTCGTGATTCCTTCCAGGTAATGGGCAAATTTCTTGCAGCCCTTCCCGAAGGTTCCAAAAATGTATATTCCATGGTAGGCTTCCGCATCGGTAATACATTGAGCGAAAGCGGTACCGTATCCCGTGGTTTGTGCGGAACGGATGCAAACAACTTGTTGACTTCTGTAGTAGAGCGTACCCAGATTCAGCGTATGGACGGCGAGGTGAAGTACATCGATGATAACGGTGAATGGACTGCCACTCCCGAGACGACTCCGGTCAGCATGAACTTCTGGGGCTTTACTCCCGATTACTTTGCTTACAGTGCAGAGTTTTTCAAGAGCTTCCTGAGCGACCCGAAGAATATGGAGAATCTGAAAAGCGAATTCTTCATCCCGCTGATGGTGGATAAGCTGATTAACAATGGCACTGCTACCTGCGAAGTGCTCGATACAACCAGCAAGTGGTTCGGTGTGACTTATCCCGAAGACCGTCAGAGTGTAGTCGACAAGATTCAGGCTTTGGTGGATGCGGGTGAGTATCCTGCGAAGCTGTTCTAAAGTAAGACGGAAGGATAACTTGATTCGCATTAATTTATTGGGTAAAAGAACAAAAGGACAAATATGGGGAAGGCGTTTGCCAGAGCTATATTTGTTCTTCTGTTTTCTGTTCACGAGGTGTCTGGTGCAAGCATACTGAAATGTTGGAACAGAACCCTGCATTGGGCTTACCGATATTGGAACCTTTGAAATCAGATTACTCCAAGTATGTCCGGAACAGCGTAGGGAATTGGTTAAATGATGCAAGTAAGACGCAATCCGGATTTGTAAGGAAGCTTTGCAGGCGTTAGGAAAGTGAAACGAAAGAGACCAAGTATATCGTTAAGAAAGCGCTGAGGACTGTCGGTAAATGAGTGTCTGTTCCAAGGTATGGGGTGAGTTTTGGGCTTACTGAATCGATGTGCGGGAAAAGGGGCATTATATCCTCAAACATAAATCGTTATAACCAAGTGATGAAACAATTAATTGCATGTTGCGGGTTGGATTGCGAAAATTGCGCCGCCCGTATAGCCACTGTCAATAATGACGATGAGCTGAGAGAGAAAACTGCCAAAGAGTGGAGTGTGCTGAACAATACGCCGGAAATTACGCCGGAAACCATCCATTGTATGGGGTGCCGTGCAGACGGGGTGAAGTTTGCCTATTGCAGCGATTATTGTGCTATCCGCAAATGTGTGTACGAAAAAGGTTTCAATACTTGCGGCGACTGTAAGGAACTGGATACTTGCCAGGTGGTAGGTGCGGTTCTTCAGCATGCGCCCGGTGCAAGGGAAAATCTTTATTAACCGTAAAATCTTTGATTAAATAAAATATTGCTTATCTTTGCAGTATGACAAAGACATTTAAATCGGATTTGGTTTTGTAAACAATCTGTGTTCCCTGCACAGATTGTCCCCCCTTCGTTTACTCTCGGATAACTTCTTTCGAGAGTGTTTTCCTATTGTTATAATTCAAGTTTAATCCGCATATTATGCTGAAGGTATTGTGATACTTTCCGTATATGCAAAATATAGTAAGAAAATGAGTAACGAAAATAAAACTATCCACGATTTCGAACTTAATTTAATCTGTGACTTTTTCTCCAATATGGAACGACAAGGCCCTGGCAGTCCTGAAGCGACGTTGAAGGCATTGAGCTTTGTAGACGGTCTTACCGATGAATCCTTTATTGCCGATATCGGCTGTGGAACGGGTGGCCAGACAATGGTAGTAGCTGGCCATGTGCCGGGGCGGATTACAGGAATTGACCTTTTTCCCGGCTTTATTGATATCTTCAACCGTAATGCAAGGCAGTTAGGCTTGCAGAACAGAGTAAAAGGAATTGTCGGTTCAATGGATGCCCTTCCTTTCGGTGAGGAGGAGCTGGATATGATTTGGTGTGAAGGTGCTATCTATAACATTGGCTTTGAACGTGGCTTGAAGGAGTGGCGTAAGTATCTGAAACCGGGAGGGTATATTGCCGTCTCCGAGAGTTCATGGTTTACGGACGAACGCCCTGCGGAAATCAATGACTTCTGGATGGACGCTTACTCTGAAATGGATACACTTCCCAATCAGGTGACCAAGTTGTACAAGGCAGGTTATCTTCCCGTTGCTACATTCATTTTGCCGGAGAATTGCTGGACAGAGCATTACTTTGCTTCAAAGGTTGCGGCTCAGGAGATTTTCCGTAAGAAATATGCCGGTAATAAAATTGCCGAAGAGTTCAGCTTACTCCAAATGATTGAGGATGAACTGTACGGCAAGTATAAGGAATTTTACGGTTATGTGTTCTTTATTGCCAAGAAGGTAGGCTGATGACGGACTTCTCTTATTGAGGAATGCGGGTATTCTCAGGACAGAATATCCGCATTTTGGGTTTTGAGTAGATTTTATTGTTTTGAGGATGTACGGAACTTCTGAGGAGGTATTCCCGTATGACGTTTAAAGAATTTGTTGAAGAAGGCCGCATTATTAAAACCTAGACTCACGGCTATATCCTTTATCGGAGTGTTGGCGGTACAAAGCTGTGCTTTGGCATCCATGATGATAGTATTGTTGATGATTTCCATGGCTGTATGTCCTGATTCCTTTTTGACAAGGCGGCAAAGAGCTGCCGGCCTCATATTCATTTTCAATGCATAATAGGACACTTGATGCTCCCGGACATAGTCTGTGTGTACCAATCGGATAAAAATGCGGTATTGGTTGAAATGCCTGCTGCCCGGAGTTTCTTTTATCCTAGGGTGTTCCGGACAGAGTTCGGATATGCCTTGTAACAGATATGCCAGTAGAGTTTGCAATGAAACTAGACTTGAGGGGCTTTCTGTTCTTTGATAGAGGTGTGACAAATAGGTCATGAACTCAGCATAAAGCTGGAAGTTCTTTTTCGATAGAGGAAAAATATAGTGTTTACCTATAATGTGAAACTTATCCATCATGACCTTACCGACTCCTGCACTTTGGATAAGTTGTTTGGAAAATATGACGACATATATTTCAGTATCGTCTGACGTGTGTAGTAATTGTACGAAGGTCTCAGGAGGAATAGCTAGGAGAACGTTAGCTTCAACCTTGAATTGGGTATGGTTTATGATGGTTTTCAGAACTCCTTTGATACACAAAACGAAGATACTGGCCTTGGTGTGGTATGGCTTTTTCACTAGCGGATTCAGTTCACTGGTTGTGATATGATTGCAGGCAATGAACTCGTCATTTATATTGAATTCGGATATATTCATGTTGGAGATTTTAAGACGCAAAAATGGGGGATAATAATGTATAAATGACAGAGGTAACAGTTAAAATCAATATTACGCTCAACTTATCTCTGTTAAATAAGGTAAAGTTGTGAATAATAGAATATATACATATTAAAATGGAATATTGATTTATAAGGGTTTGTTTGTGGTATAAGCATTTTAACCCGAACTTTGCTTCTTGTATGATAAACCAATTCTGATGAATCCGAATGTTCCTCAAGAAGTACGTATAATAAATGCCATCTCCGAGCAGTTGTTCAACTCATGGCCCGTCAGCATTATTATGATTGATTTGGAAGATTGTATCTGGCGTCTGAATCAGCAGGTGATGAATGAACTCCAATTGAATGAGTATGTGATAGGGCGGCGTATCACTGACTTATTGGAGGTGGTATGTGATAAAAAGAATGTGTTAGAAGACCTTTTGCTGCAACTTCGGGAGAGGGATGTGCGGATTATTCCCTTAGATACCAATTGCTTTATACGTGAATTGAAGAGTGGTATAAGTTTTCTGATACAAGGTGCTATGGTGGGAATTCATGAAGATGGACAATTGGTGAGGATTGTACTCTATTTCAGGAATGTGTTGGAAGAACGGACACAGAAGCATTTGCTGAATATTGCGCTGAGTCGTACCCAGATATTTCAATGGTCTTTCGACATGGAACATAATCTGATGATTATAGAACCGCGTTATTTTGAATATTTGGGGATTCCTACGCGTGACTATACGCTGACGCCTGAGGAATTCGCATTTCTGATTCATCCGGACGACCGGAAGGGAGTGTTTGATGCTTTGGCTTTACAGTTGCATGGTAATTTGTACGAATGCCCAGTGGAATACCGTTTACGGCGGGGAGACGGCAAGTGGGAGTGGTTTGAGGCGCAATCTACCTATGTGGGGCAATTGACGGATTTGCCGTTCCGTATCATCGGTATTTGCATGAGTACGCAGAAATACAAGGATACGGAGAATAAATTGAACGAGGCTTTGCAGAAAGCGCAACGTAGCGATGAGTTGAAGAGCGTATTTCTTGCTAATATGAGCCACGAGATACGTACGCCGCTAAATGCCATTGTGGGCTTCTCTACACTACTGGCTTGTGGGGATGCCGACTTGTCACGGCAGGAGATTATGGAATTCACGTCTTTGATTGAAAAGAACAGCCAGTTGTTAATGGTGTTGATTTCAGATATTCTGGATTTGTCCAAGATAGAATCGAACACAATGGAGTTCCATTTTGAGAAGGTTTCTTTAAATGGCATATTGGAAAGCATTTACAGTGCGCAGAAGATGAATCTTCGGAAAGGAGTGGAGTTACTGCTAGACCTTCCGGACCGGGCAGCAGTTATCTATACAGATCCTACGCGTTTGGGGCAAGTTGTCAACAATCTTATCAATAATGCGGTGAAGTTCACTGCTGAAGGACGCATAACCATAGGGTATAGGCTGAAGGACTTTGCTACATTGGAAGTCTTTGTGGAAGATACGGGAACTGGCATGTCGGAAGAAGTTCTGGCGCACATTTTTGAACGTTTCTATAAGGGAGATGCTTTTGTGCAGGGCACGGGATTGGGATTGGCCATTTGCAGGACTATCGTTGAAAGGTTTCATGGAAAAATAGAAGTGGCCTCATCTCTTGGCAAGGGGAGCCGCTTTGCAATTGTCCTTCCGCAGGAAATGCGGGAGTAGTGTTCTCTTTCTTGGATATTTGATGTAATTATGTGAGCGTATGATATTGTATAACGTTGAAAATCGCTACCTTTGCAGTCTTGAACGATAAATTCATTGACACTATGATATCTGTAGAAGGACTGAAGGTAGAATTTAATGCCACTCCTCTGTTCGAAGACGTCTCTTATGTTATCAATAAGAAAGACCGTATAGCTCTTGTCGGCAAGAATGGTGCCGGTAAGTCCACCATGCTCAAGATATTGGCTGGCATTCAGCAGCCCACTGCCGGCATTGTTGCCGTTCCTCGCGAATGTACTATCGGGTATTTGCCCCAAGTGATGATACTCAGTGACAAGCGCACCGTGATGCAGGAGGCTGAACTTGCCTTCGAGCATATTTTTGAGATGCAGGCGGGCATCGAACGCATGAATCAGCAACTTGCCGAACGTACCGACTACGATAGTGAGGATTACCAGAAACTGATTGACCGCTTCACCCACGAAAACGAACGTTTCCTTATGATGGGAGGCACCAACTACCGTGCCGAAATAGAGCGCACGCTCCAAGGACTGGGCTTTAGCCGCGAGGACTTTGACCGCTCTACAAGCGAGTTTTCCGGTGGTTGGCGTATGCGTATAGAGCTTGCCAAGCTGTTGCTTCGTCGTCCGGATGTGTTGCTGCTCGACGAGCCTACCAACCACCTTGACATCGAGAGTATCCAGTGGTTGGAGAACTTCCTTTCCACCCGTGCCAATGCGGTGGTGCTTGTCAGCCACGACCGCGCCTTTTTGAACAATGTCACTACGCGTACCATCGAAATAACTTGTGGACGCATTTACGACTATAAAGTGAAATACGATGAGTTCGTGGTGCTTCGCAAGGAGCGCCGGGAGCAGCAACTGCGTGCTTACGAGAATCAGCAGAAGCAGATACAAGATACGGAAGACTTTATCGAGCGTTTCCGGTACAAAGCTACCAAGGCTGTGCAGGTGCAAAGTCGCATCAAGCAACTTGAAAAGATAGAACGTATCGAGGTGGATGAGGAAGACAACTCCTCTTTGCGCCTGAAGTTTGTTTGCAGCAGCCGTAGCGGTAATTATCCCGTCATCTGCGAGGATATGGAGAAATCCTACGGTGAGCACATTGTTTTCCATGATGTGAATTTGACCATCAACCGAGGAGAGAAGGTTGCTTTTGTCGGTAAGAACGGCGAAGGAAAGTCTACGCTTGTAAAGTGTATTATGGGTGAGATTACGGATTATACCGGAAAACTTACACTGGGACATAATGTGCAGATTGGATATTTTGCCCAGAACCAGGCACAACTTTTGGATGAGAACCTAACTGTATTCGATACGATTGACCACGTGGCCGTAGGGGATATCCGCCTCAAAATTCGTGATATTCTGGGTGCTTTCATGTTCGGCGGTGAGGCTTCGGATAAAAGGGTGAAGGTGCTCAGCGGTGGAGAGCGTACCCGGCTTGCCATGATAAAACTGTTGTTGGAGCCGGTGAATTTTCTGATTCTCGACGAACCTACGAATCATCTTGACATGCGTTCCAAAGATGTACTGAAGGAAGCTATCCGCGATTTTGACGGGACGGTGATAATAGTCAGTCATGACCGTGATTTTCTGGACGGACTTGCGACTAAAGTATACGAGTTTGGTGGCGGACTGGTGAAGGAACATTTGGGAGGAATTTATGATTTCCTGCAAAAGAAGCAGATAGAGAGCCTGAATGAGTTACAGAAATCTCCTTCACTTTCCGCTTCGCCCACTGCCGGTAAGGCGGCATCAGGAAATGCTGGTGCAGAACCGGCTCAGCCCTCGGCTGCCAAGCTCTCCTATGAGGAGCAGAAGGAGCTTAACAAGAAACTTAAGAAGCTGGAACGCCGCGTTGCCGATTGTGAAGCGGAGATAGAGCAGACGGAGGCTGCCATTGCCATTCTTGAGGCTAGGATGGCTACACCGGAGGGTGCTTCGGACATGTCGCTTTATGAGCAGCACCAAAAACTGAAAGAGCAGCTTGACCGTGTGATGGAAGAGTGGGACGCGGCTACTGTAGAGTTGGAGAATCACTAACTATTATATTTTATATATTTATGAAAGCAAATCATTTGTTACCCATTGCAGCATTCTGTCTGATGACGGCATCCTGCAACACCGGCAAGCAGCAGGCTGAACTTACAGCAGGCATCCAGCTCGCCAATCTTGACACAACGGCTCTACCCGGAACTGACTTTTACCAATACGCATGTGGCGGTTGGATGAAGAACAATCCGATTCCTGCTGAATACTCACAGTACGGTTCTTTCACTATCCTTGCAGAAAACAACCGCAAGCAGATTCAAGGACTGATTGAAGAACTTGCCGCCACCCAGCACGAAGCCGGCAGCGTGGCACAAAAAATCGGTGACTTGTACAAAATCGTAATGGACAGCGTGAAGCTGAACAAGGACGGTGTGGCCCCCATCAAGGCTGAACTCGACCAGCTGGCTGCTTTGAAGGACAAGAAAGAGCTTTATGCCTTGCTGGGCGATATGCAGAAGAAAGGTATCATCGTCTACAACGTGCTGTATGTTGGCGCTGACGAAATGAACAGTAGCATGAATGCCGTACAGACCTATCAGACCGGGCTGAGCATGGGCGAACGTGAATACTATCTGGAGAATGATGAGGCTACTGCCAAAATTCGTGATGCTTTCCGTACACATGTACAGAAGATGTACCAGTTGGCTGGTTTCGACGAGGCTACTGCCAAGAAAGGTATGGAGGTGGTGATGGATGTGGAAACACGTCTTGCCAAGGCTTTCCGCTCTCGTACGGAGTTACGTGACCCACATGCCAATTATAACAAGATGAGCATGGAAGAGTTGAAGAAGAATTATCCTACTTTCGATTGGGATGCTTATTTGTCTGCCATGGACTTGAAGGATGTGAAGGAAATCATCGTAGGCCAGCCCGCTTCACTGAAAGCTGCTGCCGATATCCTGGATACGCTGCCCATTGAACAGCAGAGCCTTTATTTGCAATGGAAATTGATTGATTCTGCCGCAAGCTTGCTGAACGATGCTATGGCAGAACAGAACTTCGACTTCTACAGCCGCACTATGAGCGGTACACAAGAGATGCAGCCCCGCTGGAAGAGAGCGGTAAGCACTGTAAGCAGCGCGCTGGGCGAAGCTGTAGGTCAGATGTACGTGGAGAAATATTTCCCTGCTGCTGCCAAGGAGCGTATGGTTACTTTGGTGAAGAACTTGCAGGAAAGCCTGGGCGAACGTATCAAGAATCTTGCCTGGATGGGTGATTCCACTAAGGTGAAAGCTCTGGAGAAACTGGCTACCTTCCATGTGAAGATTGGTTATCCCGACACTTGGAAAGACTACTCCACACTGGAAATCAAAAACGACTCTTACTGGGCAAACATGGAACGTGCCAACGAGTGGAGCCATGCCGAAATGATAGCCAAAGCCGGCAAGCCGGTGGATAAGGATGAATGGCTGATGACTCCGCAGACCGTCAACGCATACTATAACCCGACTACGAACGAAATCTGTTTCCCCGCCGGTATCCTGCAATATCCTTTCTTCGATATGAATGCGGATGACGCCTTCAACTACGGTGCCATCGGTGTGGTAATCGGTCATGAAATGACTCACGGATTCGACGACCAGGGTCGCCAGTACGACAAGGACGGTAACCTGAAAGACTGGTGGACTGCTGAAGATGCCAAGAACTTTGACGAGCGTGCCCAGGTGATGGTGAACTTCTTCGATAGCATCGAGGTTGCTCCGGGCGTATATGCCAACGGACGCATGACATTGGGTGAGAATATTGCCGACCACGGTGGTCTGCAGGTTTCTTATCAGGCATTCAAGAAAGCTACGGCTGCCAATCCGTTGCCGGTGTTGGATGGTCTTACTCCCGAACAACGTTTCTTCCTGGCATACGCAGGTGTATGGGCCAATGATATTCGTCCCGAAGAAGTGCTGAACCGCACGAAGAGCGATGTGCATTCATTGGGCGAATGGCGTGTAAACGGTGCATTGCCGCAAATCGGTGCTTGGTATGAGGCATTTAACGTGACAGAAAAAGACCCGATGTTCTTGCCGGTAGAAAAACGTGTCTCTATTTGGTAAACCAACAAAATAACCCTTAAAAAAAGGCGGCAGACTGGAAACAGATGCCGCCTTTTTTAATTATACCTAATTTATTGTGTATGAATGTATGTATGAATAAACAAAATTTGTAACTTTGCGCATCAAATACTAATATACGCATACTTTAATACGCAAATCCATGTCTGAAACAAAAAGAATCAAAACAGCTCTGGTATCTGTTTACCATAAGGAAGGTTTGGACGAAATCATTACCAAACTGCATGAAGAAGGTGTAGAGTTCCTCTCAACCGGTGGAACACGTCAGTTTATAGAATCTCTGGGCTATCCCTGCAAGGCAGTGGAAGACCTCACTACATACCCTTCCATCCTGGGCGGACGCGTAAAGACTTTGCATCCGAAGGTTTTTGGAGGTATCCTTTGCCGCCGCGGATTGGAGCAAGACATGCAACAGATTGAAAAATATGAAATTCCCGAAATAGACCTCGTCATCGTTGACCTCTATCCGTTTGAGGCTACAGTTGCCAGTGGTGCCGAAGAACCTGCCATCATCGAAAAGATTGACATAGGCGGTATCTCCCTGATTCGTGCCGCTGCCAAGAATTACAACGACGTGGTTATCATCGCTTCGCAAGCACAATACCAGCCGTTCCGCGACATGCTGATGGAACACGGAGCCACTACTACCATCGAAGAACGCCGTTGGTTTGCCAAAGAGGCGTTCGGAGTGTCTTCACACTATGATTCTGCCATCTTCAACTATTTTGACGGTGAGGAAGGTTCCGCTTTCCGTTGCTCTGCCAATAGCCAGAAGACTTTACGCTATGGCGAGAATCCGCACCAGAAAGGTTATTTCTATGGCAATCTGGATGCTATGTTCGACCAGATTCACGGTAAGGAAATCTCTTATAACAACCTGCTCGACATCAATGCTGCCGTTGATTTGATTGACGAATTCAAGGATACTACTTTCGCTATCCTGAAACATAATAATGCTTGTGGACTGGCTTCACGTCCCACTGTGCTCGAAGCATGGAACGATGCGCTTGCCGGTGACCCGGTATCCGCTTTTGGTGGTGTGCTCATCACAAATGCCGTGATTGACAAGGCTGCTGCCGAAGAAATCAATAAAATATTCTTTGAGGTAATTATCGCTCCCGATTACGATGTGGATGCGTTGGAAATCCTCGGTCAGAAGAAGAACCGTATTATCCTGGTTCGCAAGCCGGCAGCTCTGCCTAAGAAGCAGTTCCGTTCTTTGCTGAATGGCGTATTGGTCCAGGATCGCGACCTTAAGGTGGAAACTCCTGAAGAATTGAAGACTGTAACCACGAAGGCTCCCACTGCACAGGAAATCGAGGACATGCTCTTTGCAAACAAGATTGTGAAGAACTGTAAGTCGAATGCCATTGTATTGGCAAAAGGAAAGCAGTTGTTGGCAAGCGGTGTAGGCCAGACCAGCCGTGTGGATGCTTTGAAACAGGCTATCGAGAAAGCCAAGAACTTTGGTTTCGACTTGAATGGTGCTGTAATGGCGAGTGACGCATTCTTCCCCTTCCCCGACTGCGTGGAAATTGCCGGCAATGAAGGTGTAACAGCCGTCATCCAGCCGGGTGGGAGCATCAAGGATGAACTCTCGTTTGAATATTGCAACGAGCATGGCATTGCCATGGTAACTACTGGGTTCCGTCACTTTAAACATTAAGGTCATTTACTATTTGACGATTTACTATTTACTATTTGCCGGGAGGCGTCATTGTAGGTGGAGGTCGTCAGATAGCAGATCTGCCAAATAGTAAATAGTAAATCATTTAATAGTAAATCAATAGATGGGATTATTCTCTTTTACACAAGAAATAGCGATGGACCTTGGCACAGCCAATACCATCATCACCACGAATGGTAAGATTGTGGTGGATGAGCCTTCGGTGGTGGCTTTGGATCGTCGTACCGATAAGATGATTGCCGTGGGTGACAAGGCAAAGATGATGCACGAAAAGACCCACGAAAACATACGTACCATCCGTCCGTTGCGCGACGGTGTGATTGCTGACTTCTATGCTTGCGAGCAGATGATACGCGGACTTATCAAGATGGTGAACAACCGTAACCGTCTTTTCTCTCCGTCACTCCGCATGGTGATTGGTGTTCCTTCGGGCAGTACCGAAGTGGAACTGCGTGCCGTGCGCGACTCTGCCGAGCATGCCGGCGGGCGCGACGTTTATTTGATTTTCGAGCCGATGGCTGCTGCCATCGGTATCGGTATCGATGTAGAGGCTCCCGAAGGCAACATGATTGTTGACATAGGTGGTGGTTCTACGGAAATTGCCGTAATCTCTTTGGGAGGTATCGTAAGTAACAACTCCATCCGCATTGCCGGTGACGACTTGACTGCCGATATTCAGGAATACATGAGCCGCCAGCACAACGTGAAGGTCAGCGAGCGTATGGCTGAGCGTATTAAGATTAATGTGGGTGCTGCCTTGACGGAACTCGGTGAGGATGCTCCTGAAGACTATATCGTTCATGGTCCGAACCGCATCACGGCATTGCCCATGGAAGTGCCGGTATGCTATCAGGAAGTGGCGCACTGCCTGGAGAAGTCTATCTCTAAGATTGAGACAGCCATCTTGAGTGCATTGGAAAATACGCCTCCCGAATTGTATGCCGACATTGTTCACAACGGCATCTACCTTGCCGGTGGCGGTGCATTGCTTCGTGGACTGGATAAGCGTTTGACTGATAAAATAAACATACCGTTCCACATTGCGGAAGACCCCTTGCATGCCGTTGCCAAAGGTACGGGCGTGGCATTGAAGAACGTTGACCGCTTCTCATTCTTGATGCGGTAATGCGGAATTTATTAAACTTTCTCATTAAATATAATTACTGGTTCCTCTTTCTACTGTTAGAGGTTGCCAGTTTTATTTTATTATTTCGCTTCAATCATTACCAGCAGAGTGTGTATTTCACCTCTGCCAATGGCGTGGCAGGGAAGGTTTATGAAATATCGGGTGGCATCACTTCTTATTTCCACTTGAAGACGGCCAACGAAGACCTGCTCGACCGCAACATGTGGCTGGAGCAGCGGCTTTCGTTTCTGGAAAATGTTTTGAAGGAGAAAGGATTGGACTCCGCCAGGTTGTACAGCATGGAACGGCTTGCTCCTACGGAGTATCAGATATTCAAGGCGAATGTCATAAAGAACAGCTTGAACAAGGCTGACAATTATATCACTTTAGACCGTGGAACAACAGAAGGTATCCGTCCTGAGATGGGAGTTGTAGATGCCAATGGCGTGGTGGGTATTGTGTATAAGACCTCTCCCCATTATTCGTTGGTCATTCCGTTGCTGAACAGCAAGTCGAGCATCAGCTGTAAGATTGTGGGTAGTGATTATTTCGGTTATTTGAAGTGGGAGGGAGGTGATTCCCGTTTTGCCTATCTGAAGGATTTGCCCCGGCATGCCGAATTCAATCTGGGAGATACAGTAGTGACCAGCGGCTATTCCACCGTGTTTCCAGAAGGTGTTATGGTGGGGACGGTGGATGACATGTCCGACTCGCACGACGGGCTTTCGTATCTGTTGAAGATAAAGCTGGCTACAGACTTTGGAAAGGTGAGTAATGTGCGCGTCATTTCCCGCAACGGGCAGGATGAACAAAAGACATTGGAGTCGAGGGCGGACGAGAAGTGACTAAGAAATTAGGGATTAGGGGTTAAGGATTAATCATCTTTATATCTTATAACTTATACACTCAATAACTTGTAACTCGTAACTTATAACTCATTAGCGTTGTTAATTAATTATCTGCATAAAATAGGATGGTTCATAGGCTTGGTACTGTTGCAGGTGCTGATATTGAACAATGTGCATATTGCAGGATATGCCACTCCATTTCTGTATATCTACTTGATACTGAAGTTTGAGTCGGACACTCCCCGCAATGCGTTGATGTTGTGGGCATTCTTTTTAGGGCTGGCTGTCGACGTCTTTTCCGACACACCGGGGATGAACGCTGCCGCTACGGTGTTGCTGGCTTTCTTGCGCCCCACTTTCTTGCGGCTGTTCGTGCCTCGTGACACGCTGGATACACTGGTTCCGGCCATCCGTACAATGGGGATTCTTCCTTTCCTGAAATATCTGGTTGTGAGTGTGCTGATACATCACGGCTTGTTGCTTACCCTCGAATTCTTCTCTTTTGCCCATATCGGTACGCTGTTGTTGAGAATTGCGGCAAGTACCCTGCTTACTGTGACTTGTATTATGGCTGTTGAGGGAATAAGAAAGAAAGGATAAAGGGATTAAGGATTAGGAATTGATGAAAGACTATACACTGGAAAAGCGGAAATATGTAATTGGAGCGGCGGCTATTGTCATCGTTCTTATTTACGTGTTCCGGCTGTTCGACCTGCAAATCATGACTGATGACTACAAGAAGAACGCGGACAGCAACGCTTTTCTGAACAAGATACAATATCCATCACGGGGGGCTATCTACGACCGTAACGGTAAGTTGCTCGTGTTTAACCAGCCTGCCTATGATATTACGTTTGTGCCTCGGGAGGTGACGCAGCTGGATACACTCGACCTTTGCAGTGCCTTGAACATTACCCGTGAACAGTTTGACAAACGGATGAAGGACGTCAAGAACCGCAGGATGAACCCCGGTTATTCCAAATACACCCATCAGGTGTTCATGACGCAGCTTTCTGCCGAAGAGTGCGGTGTGTTTCAGGAGAAGCTGTTCAAATTTCCAGGTTTCTATATTCAGCGGCGTACTATCCGCCAATATACCTATAACTCTGCCGGCCATTTGCTGGGGGACATCGGCGAAGTGTCCAAGAAAGACATTGAGAACGATGACTATTATATTCGTGGAGACTATATAGGCAAGCAAGGCATTGAGAAATCCTATGAAAAGTATCTGCGTGGAGAGAAGGGGGTGGAGATTCTGCTTCGTGACGCTCACGGGCGCATCCAGGGACACTACATGGACGGACAGTTGGACCGTTCCTCCGTACCCGGCAAGAACCTGACGTTGGGCATCGACATTGACCTTCAGATGTTGGGAGAACGACTGCTTCAACACAAAATCGGTGCCATTGTGGCCATCGAACCGGCTACGGGTGAGATACTATGCATGGTTTCCTCGCCTACCTTTGACCCTCATCTGATGATAGGGCGCCAGCGGGGAAAGAACCACCGCCTGCTGCAGATGGACAAGCGGAAGCCTTTGTTGAACCGTGCCATCATGGGAGCTTATCCGCCGGGCTCCACCTTCAAGACGGCGCAGGCACTGACTTTCCTTCAGGAAGAGATTATCCACGAAGATTATCCGACTTTCCCTTGTGCGCATGGTTTCAATCATAAAGGCCTTCATGTGGGATGTCACGGACATGGTTCGCCTCTGTCGCTGATTCCTGCCATCGCTACCTCTTGTAATTCCTATTTCTGTTGGGGATTGTATCGCATGTTCGGTGATAAAAAATACGGTTCGCCGCAGAATGCCATTACCGTATGGAAAGACCACATGGTATCGCAGGGCTTCGGCTATCGGCTCGGTACCGACCTCCCCGGCGAGCAGCGTGGCCTCATACCGAATGCCAAGTTTTACGACAAGCCCTATCGGGGCTCGTGGAACGGTCTGACGGTTATCAGTATCGCTATTGGACAGGGAGAGATTCTTGCTACACCCTTGCAGATAGCCAATCTGGGTGCCACCATTGCCAACCGGGGGCATTTCATTACTCCGCACATCGTGAAGGAGATAGAAGACAATGAACTGGACAGCATCTATCGCAATCCCCGTTATCCCACCATCGACCGCGAATATTATGAAATGGTGGTGAAAGGTATGCGTGCCGCTGTAGACGGAAGTACGGGTAGCGCCACTTGCCGCATGGCGGGAGCTATCCTGCCGGGTGTGGAGGTCTGCGGAAAGACGGGTACGGCACAGAACCGCGGCAAGGACCATTCTGTCTTTATGGGCTTTGCCCCGATGGACAACCCTAAGATAGCCATTGCCGTCTATGTGGAGAACGGTGGTTTCGGTGCCACGTATGGCGTACCTATCGGTGCCATGATGATGGACCAGTATCTGCATGGAAAGCTGTCGCCCGAGAATGAGATACGGGCGGAAGAATTCAGTAACCGGGTGATACTTTACGGAGATGAGGAGAGATGATGATTAGGGGTTAGGGATGAACGGTGAGTGACTTCAATAGTAAATAGTAAATCGTAAAATTGTAAATAAATTGGTGACGAGGAGAGATAGCATATGGAAATCATTGGACTGGGTGACGATTGTCGTTTACCTGCTGCTGATTGTATTCGGCTGGTTCAGTGTTTGTGGAGCAAGTTATGATTATGGTGACCGTGACTTTCTGGACTTCTCTACGCGTGCCGGCAAGCAGTTTGTCTGGATTATATGTTCCTTCGGGTTGGGGTTTGTGCTGCTGATGCTGGACGATTCCCTCTATGACATGTTCTCCTACCTTATATATATAGGGCTGATGCTGTTGCTGATTGTCACGATATTCATTGCGCCCGACACGAAAGGGTCGCGGTCGTGGCTCATCCTGGGGCCGGTCAGTTTGCAGCCGGCGGAGTTTGCCAAGTTTGCCACGGCGCTGGCGCTTGCCAAGTATATGAGCGCCTACTCGTTTACGATGAAGAACTGGAAAAGCTCCCTTATGCTGGCTTTCCTGATTCTCTTCCCCATGTTGCTGATTATCCTGCAGCGGGAGACGGGTTCGGCATTGGTGTACTCTGCATTTTTCCTGATGCTTTATCGGGAGGGAATGCCGGGCGTGGTACTGTTCTCGGGTATATGTGCAGTGGTCTACTTTGTGGTGGGCATCCGTTTTGATGCGGTGATGATTGCCGATACGCCGACGCCTATCGGAGAATTTGCCGTGTTGCTGATGGTACTGCTTTTTGCCGGAGGAATGGTATGGGTTTATAAAAAGCGTTGGGAACCCACGCGGAATATTATCGGCGGTTCGCTGGGAGTGCTGCTCGTGGCTTATCTGATTTCGGAATACGTGGTACCCTTCAACTTGGTGTGGGTGCAGTGGGGGCTTTGTGCACTTGTTGTCGGGTATCTTGTCTTTCTTTCTTTAAGCGAGCGCCATTTATCTTATTTTCTGATTGGGCTGTTTGCTTTGGGTTCGATAGGTTTCCTCTACTCCAGCGACTACTTCTTCAATAAAGTGCTGGAGCCCCATCAACAGATACGTATCAAGGTGGTGCTCGGTATGGAAGAGGACCTTGCTGGTGCCGGCTATAACGTGAACCAGTCGAAGATAGCCATCGGTTCCGGGGGGCTGACCGGCAAAGGTTTCTTGAACGGTACGCAGACAAAGCTGAAGTATGTGCCGGAGCAAGATACGGACTTCATTTTTTGCACCGTGGGTGAGGAGGAAGGATTCGTAGGGTCTACGGCTGTACTGTTACTGTTCCTTATTCTTATTTTACGGCTGATTGCCGTGGCCGAGCGGCAGCAATCTCCCTTTGGCCGGGTGTATGGTTACTCTGTGCTTAGTATATTCTTGTTCCATCTATTCATCAATATAGGCATGGTGCTGGGACTGACCCCCGTCATCGGTATCCCGTTGCCTTTCTTCAGTTACGGAGGTTCTTCTCTTTGGGGATTCACAATCCTGCTGTTTATTTTCCTGCGGATTGATGCGGGACGTAATCGCCGAATTTAGTTATGACCGTTTCCTTGTGGGACATACGAATGGACTTGATTATCATTACATTGCATTTGCACATTGTTGACATCGTAATGTAAAGGCTGTTACATCGCATTGTAACGTCCTTTACGCTGTATTGTAACGACCTTTACACTATATTGTAACGCCCTTTACATGCTGGTGTAACGGCCGATACATTCTGGCGTAAAAGACGTAACGCTATGAGGTAAGAGGGCAAGTTATGATACCCCGCCCGTTTCCGCTTCAAGGAGACGTGAGTGGGAGACTGAGATGGTTGTTAGAAGAAGGTGATAAAGAACAATAGGGAGTTCCTATCTCTTCAGTTTGATGCCGATGTCATTGATTCCTTGCAGCCTTTCGTCCGGTAGCGTATAGGCCACTTTAAAGAGGTAGGTGCCGGGTTTGCCGATTTGAACGCTTCCTGCGGAGACGGCAGTCTGATAGAGACCTCCCCAGCCGTCACCTTTCCAGATCCCTTCTTTGTCCGCCAGGATTAGCTGTATGGTGTCTGCGGGGGAAGGGATGGAATCTGCGGTGGTGTAGCAGATGGATAGAGGTAGATTCTGATAGGGGTAGTTGCTTCGGTTACGAACTTCCAGAGACAGTTTGTAGTAGGTCAGTGAGTCGGTGACCTTCACGTCGAAAGAGAGCGTGTCTTCGCGCGGCCAGCCTTCGGTGGGGAGGGATTGGAAGGAATGGTATACGGTCTGTTTGTCGCAAGCGCTCAGCAGGCTTGCGACAAACAGTAGTATGATACCTTTCAGGCAGAGATTCCTATTCTTGAGCCGGTTTGTCATTTTGGGCAGGTCTTTCACCTTGAGGTTTGGGCTTATTGTTACGGGGCGGACGACGGTTGTTATTGTTCCGTTGTTGACGTTCGCCTTGTTGCTGTTCACCTTGTTTGGGTACTTGCCGGTCTTGTTTCTGTCTCGGTTGCCGGTCTTGCCTGGATTGTTCTCTCTGGTTGTTGGATTGGGGAGCACCCTGCTCACCTCCTTGCGGACGACCGTTCCCACTCTTTTTCTTTCTCTTGTTACGGCTGTTGTTGCTGTTCTCGTTACCGTTGCTGTCACCGCCACTCTTGCCTTTCCGGCTGCGGTCAAAGCGTGTGAGGCTCTCTTGTTCCAGCAAGTCCACCGGCTTTTTGGGTTCGGAGCGATGGGCTTCTTCTATCAAGCTGTCGGGCTTGATGCCACGTTTGTTCAAACCGATAATCTCGAAGGCGCGTCTGCCGCTGATGGTCACCAGGTTGGCAGGGATGTTCTTGTCGCTTGAGTAGGTTATCTGGTTGCTCAGAATGTCGGCTTTGAAGAAGAAGAACTCGCCGTCTTTGGTTTCCAGGGTAATCTCGCGTGAGGGCAGGCGTTTCTGTGCTTCCACGTAGCAGTCCACTTCGTAGTTGAGGCAGCACTTCAGCTTGGCGCATTGTCCGGCAAGTTTCTGCGGATTCAGTGATATGTCCTGGAAGCGTGCAGCGCTGGTAGATACCGACACGAAGGAGGTCATCCAGGTGGCGCAGCAGAGTTCGCGTCCGCAGGGACCGATGCCACCAATGCGTCCGGCTTCCTGGCGGGCGCCAATCTGTTTCATCTCGATGCGCACGCGGAAGGCGTCGGCAAGGACCTTGATGAGCTGGCGGAAGTCCACACGCTCGTCGGCGATGTAGTAGAAGATGGCTTTGTTGCCGTCTCCCTGGTATTCCACGTCACCAATCTTCATGTTGAGGTTGAGGTCCAGGGCAATCTGGCGCGAGCGTATCATGGTGGCGTGCTCGCGGGCTTTTGCTTCGTTGTACTTCTCCATATCTACGGGCTTCGCCTTGCGGTAGATGCGTTTGATGTCTGCCTCGGACTTGATATTGGCTTTCTTCATTTGCAGCGGCACGAGGCGTCCGGTCAGGGTCACCACGCCGATGTCATGTCCGGGGGTGGCTTCTACGGCTACGATGTCGCCTTTCTCCAGGGGTATCTTGTTGCTGTTGCGGAAATATCCCTTGCGGGTATTCTTGAACTGAACCTCTACCAGCTCGCTCTCATCAGCATTGCCCGGAATGTCTGCCAGCCAGTCGTAGGTGTTCAGTTGCTTGTCCTGCCTGCCGCAACTCTTGCAGCAGAGACCTCCGCTTCCGTTATGTAGTTTAAATTCCATCATCTGTTTATTTACTATTTGACTATTTACTATTTACGATTTGATACTTTGCATTTCATTATCTTGCCACTTTTCATTGTTTCAATAAAACAATCATTTTGAGGGAGAAGTCGAAGAACACCATGCGGGCGTTCACGTTCTGCTCGATGTGGCGCTGCGCTTCACTCAGTTCGTCCATGATGCCCACGACGTTACGCTCGTTGACAAAGGGGGCGAAGCGGGTGGCGAAGTTCTGTTCGGGCAACGTCATGTAGTTCATCTCCTTGCGGTGCAGGTTGTAGATGAAGTTCTCGCGGGTCATACGCTGGCAGTAGTCCAGGAAGTTCTTCTGCCGTTCGCGTCCCATGGCGGCAAGCTGCTCGCTCCATTGTTTCATTTCCCGTATCTTGCGCTGGTAGGAGAGTCGCATCAGGCTGACAAAGAGATTGAAGAACAGTTCGTTCTCCTCGTTCAGATGGATGGTCTCCAATGCTTTGATAAAGTCTCCGTTTGCCAGGTGGGCTATGGTCTCGCTGTCGCGGGGCTGCACTCCGTACTTCTGCTGTAAGGCTCCTGCTATGTCAACTTCTTCAATCTTGGGGATGTTGAAGCGTTGCGTGCGGCTGAGGATGGTGGGCAGTATCATTTCCGGAGCTTCGGAAATGAGGAGGAATATCGTTTTCTCGGGCGGCTCTTCCAGCAGCTTCAGCAGCTTGTTGGCGCAGACTTCGTGCATTTTTTCGGGCAGCCATACGATGGTGACTTTGTAACCTCCTTCGCTGGATTTCAGACTGAGCTTGCGGGTTATCTCGTCGCTTTCTTTGGCATAAATGATGGCTTGCCCGTTTTCGGCATCCATCTCGTTCAGCCAATGATTCAGTCCGAAGTAGGGGCTGTTCAGCAGCAGGTGCCGCCAGTTGGTGATATAGTCGTCGCAGACTTCCTTTTTCCCTTTGGCACTCTTGACGATAGGGTATACGAAGTGTACGTCCGGGTGCACCAGCTTGTTCCATTTCACGCAGGAGGGACAAGTACCGCAGGCATCGGTTTCCGTCCGGTTGGGACAGCAGATGTAGCGGGCATAGGCAAGTGCCAATGGGAGTTTTCCTACTCCGGCAGGGCCACAGAAGAGTTGTGCGTGGGGGATACGTCCTTCCTGCACTTCTTGTATCAGCCTTTGCTTGGCTGGCTCTTGGCCTATTATGTCCTTGAAACTGAACACGGGGTAATGAGTTATAAGTTATGAGTTATTACTTGTGATACTATCATTTGTCAATTATCAATTGTTCAGTATATTTGTTTGGCTACTTCCTTGATGCTGTCTGTAGCTCCTACCGAGTAGAAGTGGAGGCTTGGGACGCCATGGGCTATCAGCTCTTTGCACTGCTGCACGCACCATTCGATGCCTACTTGCTGGGCTTCTGCGTCGGTGTTGCACTTCAGAACCTCTTGGGTCAGTTCCTTGGGCAAATCTACTTTGAACGTCTTGGGTATCATGCTGAGTTGTGACAGCTTCTTGAAGGGCTTGATGCCCGGGATAATCGGGATGGTGACACCGGCTTGGCGGGCGCGTTCCACGAAGTCGAAATATTTCCGGTTGTCGTAGAAGAGCTGGGTCACGGCATACTCTGCACCCATTTCCATTTTCTTCTTCAGCCAGTAGATGTCTGTATCCATGTTGGGGGCTTCTTCATGCTTTTCCGGATAGCAGGCTACGCCGTACGAAAATGGGGTATTGGTAACTTTCATCTCGGAGCCGTCCACAAAGATGCCTTTATTGAAGTTGTTGATTTGTTCTTGTAGTTCGACGGCGTGGTGGTAACCGTTGCCTACGGGGATAAACGAAGATTCGTGCTTTGCCTTGTCGCCACGAAGCACCAGCAGGTCGGTGATGCCGAGGAATTGCAGGTCGAGCAGCACGTACTCCGTCTCCTCGCGGGTGAAGCCGCTGCAAAGGATGTGCGGCACCATGGTGATGTTGTACTTGTTCTGGATGGCAGCAGCTACGGCTACGGTGCCGGGGCGGCGGCGCAGGCGGTTTCGCTGGAACAATCCGTTGCCGAGGTCTTTGTACACGTACTCGCTGCGGTGCGTGGTGATGTTGATGTATTTGGGGTCGAATTCCCGTAACGTATCTATGGTCTGATACAGCTTTTCGATGCCCGTACCTTTCAGTGGTGGCAATATTTCAAAGGAAAAAGCTGTTTTTTCGTTACTGTTTATCAGGTCGATTACTCTCATTTCTCTTTCGTTATCTTTGTCCGATTGGCAAAAATCTTGCACATTGGGAACAAAAATACAAAAAAGAAATGAGAAATGTCGAAATTGCCGGCTATTCTTTTATACAGCGGATGGAAAGAGCTTTATAGTAGGGCTTGCCGGTGACATGGGCGGCGCTTGAGACAAACTCGTCGCTTTCGCCGAGAAAATAAATGGTGCTTTCCGAAAGGGTATGCTTTGTATGATCCCAACTCCAGAAGGCGGTCATTTTGTTTGGACTGTTGTGCCCCTTGTTGTACCACATTCCTACGGGAAAAGCATTGAACCGGGTATAGTTGTTGACGGGGGCTACTTCACCGGATACCATTGTCTGCCATTCTCCGGCTTTTAGTATGGAGCTGTCGTTGCCGGTATAGCTTTTCAGCTGTTCCCAGTCTGCATCCGATGGTATTTTCCAGCCTTCGGGTACCAGCTCTCCTGCCAGTATGGCTTCTCCATTGTAAAAATAAATATCATACTTATCCGGCTTGTAATATCCGGCTTTGTCTGTTCCCAAATCAATCTGTTTTTTCAAGGGAGTTCCGTCACGGTAGGTGGTGGCATGGAGTTCTTTACCCATCCAGTATTGGGCTCCAATCTTGACAATGGGGTATTCGGTAGACACTCCTTTTCTGATGTCTCGAAGGGTGTAGCATGCCACATTCACCTTGATGGCGTTTTCCGGCTTTTCCAGAAGTAGTTTATGGCTGTTGTCTATATAGAGCTTGTCTATGCCGGTATATTCCCCTTTAGTGTAGGTAAATCCATAGTCGTCTGTATTCCAGCTTATTCTTCCTCCGCAGATGGTGTCTTTACGGTCCGCAAGCTGTAGGATGACGCCATTGCTCAGGTCGGCCTTTTCATTTTTACCTATGGGATAGGCTATAACGGCTCTGGAAGTCAATGACGCTGATTTGAGATATTCCTTGCAGACTTCTGCAATGGGTATCCCTTCGTGATAAATTCTGTACACATTTGAAAGAGAAAAGGAGAGAGCGGAAATATGTATGGCAGTGTAATCTTCCATATTGTCGGTGTCGATGGGAGGGAGGCTGCTCCATTCCTTGATTTTGCCGGCAAAGCTACTCAGGACGTTGCTGTTGCTCTGCATGGCTGATATGTTGATGATACATTGCGTGCTGCTACTCATTTCCACTTCGGGTATTGCACAACTGTATATACGTCCGCTCCACTCCATAATGAAGGATTGCTTGCCATCATTTATCGTTTGGGGTATGATAATGAATTCCTTGCCGGTAAGTTTGTTGTCTTTGACACTCCATTCACCGGAGGCTATGATGTCTTGTGTCCCCGTAAGATTACTGAAAGTCCCGTCTTCCAGATTATAATCGGCCGAGGTCTTGAGCCCGGTTGCGATGATACGCGGATTGGCTTTCAGCAAATCATTGGCAGAGTTGCTTGTGTCGGGTGTCAGAGAGATTGCCAGTTTGGACAGCTTGTGTTGGAACTCCAGGGTTACAGATTTGGTTTTATTGGTGATTCCTTGCGCTTTAGCTACCAAGAAGTCACTTTGTGCGCGGTTTTTCTCATTGCTTTGGTCTATCTGTACAGATACGGGAAGAACGGGTGTACCGGCAACTACCCCTTCGGTTTGGTAAGGGTGGTAACTGATAAAGTCCAGTGGCACATCTCCTTCCGGATAGAATACTGTCTTTTGGGGAATCAGTGTAGAGCCTTCCGTATATTCCAGAGCCAGATTGTCAATATACCGTTTCCCCTTGATAGAGCCGGAGGAAGTGGTTGCAAACAAGCCCATTTTGTCTCCTTTTTCAAAGGCGGTGTTTGTGACCTTGGTACTGGCCTTTTCTATTTTGATAGAGAACGTGATAGGCGTCGTCCCTTCCTCGATTTCCGCTTCTGATTCTTCGTCAATCCGGTTCACACAAGCTGTATTCCCTAAGGACACGCAGCAGAATAAAGAGGCAGCTAAGACTCCTCTTGCAAGAATAAGTTTTTTCATTATATTATTATTGCGGGGCAACGGTTTTTCCGCTTTCCCAGTTATACTCAATGAACCTTGTCTTAAAAATGTGGATTTAGCAGAGCTATAACCGGTATGGAAAAGTCTTTTACGCTTTTGGATGCTAATTATCAGTATCACGCTTGATGCCGCAGTGCTTTTTAACCTTATTTTTTAATAACTTTTAATAGGTTTCGGGTACAAATGTAATTAAACGTGTTAAATGAAGAGGGATAAATCGATAAAACTTTTATAATTTATTTATCACACTCTGATTTTTTGCCTAACTTTACACGCTAAAATAGTAGACAGTAATAAGTTAAACCATAGATATAAACTCATGCCTTTAAATTTACCCGATAAACTACCCGCTATCGAGTTGCTGAAAGAGGAGAATATTTTTGTCATTGATAATTCCCGGGCAACCCAGCAGGATATCCGTCCGCTGCGTATCGTGATTCTGAACTTGATGCCGCTAAAGATTACAACGGAAACGGACTTGGTGCGTCTGCTTTCCAATACTCCGCTTCAGGTGGAAATCTCGTTCATGAAGATAAAAAGCCATACTTCCAAGAACACTCCGATAGAACACATGAAAACATTCTATACGGATTTCGACAAGATGCGCGGTGAAAAGTACGATGGCATGATTATCACCGGTGCTCCGGTAGAGCAGATGGATTTTGAGGAGGTGACTTATTGGGATGAGATTATTGAAATCTTCGACTGGGCGCGTACGCATGTCACCTCTACGCTCTACATCTGCTGGGCGGCGCAGGCAGGGCTCTATCATCATTATGGAGTGCCGAAGTATGCACTGGATAAGAAGATGTTCGGTATCTTTGAACATCGTACCTTGCAACCGTTGCATCCCATTTTCCGTGGATTTGATGATATATTCTATGTGCCGCATAGCCGCCACACGGAAGTGCGCCGGGAAGATATACAGAAGGTTCCGGAATTGACGCTGCTTTCCGAGTCGGAGGATGCCGGTGTATATATGGCGGTGGCCCGTGGAGGGCGTGAGTTCTTCGTGACCGGCCATTCGGAATACTCTCCGTTGACGCTGGACACAGAGTATCGCCGTGACTTGAATAAGGGCCTGCCCATCGAGATACCCCGTAACTACTATGTGGACGATGACCCGGACAAAGGAGTGTTGGTGCGTTGGCGTGCCCATGCCAATCTGTTGTTCTCCAATTGGCTGAATTATTTTGTATATCAGGAGACACCGTATAATATTAATGATATAGAGTGAGTAGCGTGTCACTTGTCACTCGTAATTGAACAATGATAAAACAACGTAAAATAGAGCTGCTGGCTCCTGCCAAGAATTTGGAGTGTGGCATAGAAGCTGTGAATCATGGAGCGGATGCGGTCTACATCGGTGCACCCAAGTTCGGTGCGCGTGCTGCTGCTGTCAACTCTTTGGAGGATATTGCCGCTTTGGTGGAGCATGCCCATCTGTATAATGCCCGTATCTATGTGACGGTCAATACCATTCTGAAAGAAGAAGAGCTGAAAGAGACAGAGAGGATGATTTGGGAATTGTACCGTATCGGTGTGGATGCGCTGATTGTACAGGACATGGGGATTACGCGGCTGAATTTGCCGCCCATCCCGTTGCATGGCAGTACACAGATGGATAACCGTACGCCGGAGAAAGTACGTTTCCTTGCCGATGCCGGTTTCCGTCAGGTGGTGTTGGCACGCGAACTTTCTTTGCAGGAGATACGCGGTATCCATGAGGCGTGTCCCGACGTGCCGCTCGAAGTCTTTGTACACGGGGCTCTTTGCGTCAGTTATAGCGGGCAGTGCTATGTCAGCCAGGCTTGTTTCGGACGGAGTGCCAACCGGGGGGAATGTGCGCAATTCTGCCGTTTACCCTTCAGTCTGGTAGATGCCGATGGCAAGACCATTGTGCGTAATAAGCATTTGCTTTCTTTGAAAGACCTCAACCAAAGTGAGGTGTTGGAAGAACTGCTGGATGCCGGAGCCACTTCCTTGAAGATAGAAGGCCGCTTGAAGGATGTGACGTACGTGAAGAATGTGACGGCGGCTTACCGTAGGCGACTCGATGCTATTTTTGCCCGTCGCAAGGAATATGCCCGTGCCTCTTCGGGCACTTGCCGTTTCGATTTTCAGCCACAGTTGGACAAGAGTTTCAGTCGTGGTTTCACTCATTACTTCCTGCAAGGAAGGGGAGGGGAGATCACTTCGTTCGATACGCCCAAATCTTTGGGAGAGGAGATGGGCACTTTGAAGGAACAGCGCGGGGGCTATCTCACGGTGGCAGGCATAAAGCCTTTCCACAACGGAGACGGTGTCTGCTTCTTGGATGAGCAAGGACGTTTGCAAGGTTTCCGTATCAACCGGGTGGATGGCAACAAGCTCTATCCGGCAGGGGAAGTGCCCCGTATTAAACCACGTACCCGGCTTTATCGTAACTTCGACCAGGAATTTGAACGTATCCTTACCCGTAAATCCTCCGAACGCAAAATCGGTGTTTGTTGGGAGTTGGCAGATAATTCTTTCGGATTTAGCCTGACGGCTGCGGACGAAGATGATAACCGCGTGACACTTTCTTTCCCTTATCCGAAGGAGTTGGCACGTACACCGCAGGCGGATAACCTGCGCAGCCAACTGGCTAAGTTGGGAAATACACCTTTCGAGGTAGCCGGGCATTTATCAGAAGAGGCGTCGGGTATCAGGCTCAATCTTTCTGCGAATTGGTTCATTCCTGCTTCTGTGGTGGCAGACTGGCGCCGGCAGGTGATAGATAAGCTGATTGAGGCTCGGCGTGTTACTTATCGTCGTGAGCTGGCTGTTTGGAAACCGACCAGCCATGCTTTCCCAGCTACTTCGCTGACCTATCTGGGCAATGTGATGAACAGTGCTGCCCGGAGTTTTTACCGTGAGCATGGACTCTCGTCTATAGCGCCTGCCTATGAGGCACAAGCGGTTCCAGAGGCTGTGCTCATGTTCTGCAAACATTGCCTGCGTTTCAGTATGGGATGGTGTCCCACCTATCAGAAAGGACATTCTCCCTATAGGGAACCTTATTATTTGGTTGGGACGGACGGCAAGCGTTTCCGCTTGTCGTTTGATTGTAAGAATTGCCAGATGAAAGTCATTGCTCATGAAGAGCCGCTTTAATGAAGGACGAAGAATGAGGAATTACTAATAAAGACTTGAAAATGAGGAGTGAGGAACGGGCACATAATGAAAGGCTGGCAAATGACCGGTACCGGGAAGCGGGCAGGGACAAACATCCTTTGCGTTCACTGCGTTCCCTCCTATTCTGCATTCTTTATTTTTTATGCTTCATTGCTTTAGTTTCCTGTCATTATTCCCGTCCTAATCTTGAAGATGAACATCTGTCTAAGGAGACGCGTGATTCGCTGACCTATCTTTTTGAACGGCATTATACTTGGAATACCAATCTGGAAGTGCTGGCAGATTCTGTGAATTTGGCTTGTCTGCCCGTGAAGGACTGTTATAATATGCTTTATCGGGGAGACCGCGTGGTGGTTGCCGAGTTCGCCATCCATCCTGCCGACAGTGTGGATAGTGTATGGGTGAAGCTTGCCCATTCGCAGGAAGTGCAGGGCTGGTTGCGGGAGTCCGAAATGATGCATGCCTTTGTTCCTACAGACAGCATTTCGCAGGCCATCTACTTGTTCAGTGATACCCATGCCTCTTATTTTATCATTATTTTTGCCTTGTTTGTGACAGTCTGGCTGTTCCGGGCTTTTCGGCGCAAGCAGCTAAGGATGGTGTACTTTAATGATATAGACAGTCTCTATCCGTTGTTGCTATGTCTGTTGATGGCGTTCTGTGCCACTATTTACGAATCTATACAAGTGTTTGCGCCGGAGACGTGGCAACACTTCTATTTTAATCCTACCTTGTCGCCGTTCAAGGTACCGTTTGTGCTTTCTGCTTTTCTGATGGGATTCTGGCTGTTTATCGTGGTGTTGCTGGCGGTACTCGACGATTTGTTCCGCCAGTTAAGTCCGGCGGCGGCCGTATTCTATCTGTTGGGGCTGGCCTCCTGCTGCATCTTCTGTTATTTCTTCTTTATCCTTACTACATCTATCTACGTCGGATACTTGTTTTTGGCTGCTTTTGTATGGGTATTCCTCAAAAGGCTTCGTATTTCGCTGCTGGCTTCACGCTATCGTTGCGGCAGATGCGGGCAGAAATTAAGGGAGAAGGGAGTCTGCCCGCATTGCGGAGCTATCAATGAATAAGGAAATCAGAATCTGCATCGTAGTTCTATCCCTGCTTGCACGGGACGTCCTTTCTGCATAAATCCGTTTCCCATACTCTTGAAGTAGAAGGAGGCGTAATCCTTGTTGAGGGCATTGCGCACCCAGAAGTCAATTTGTCCATGTCCTTTCTGGAAGCTGATGCGTCCGTTCAGCGTGCCGTAGAAGGCTTGGCTCACGGTATTTTTCTCGGTCCAGTAGATGCGCCCGGCACCGGTGTAGTTAGCATTCAGCTGGATGCGGTCCAGCCAGTACCCCGGACGGATGCGGAAGATGTACTGACCGCCCACGTTCATGGTATGCTTGGGAACAAAAGGTACATACTTGCCATTGTAGCTGATTTCCTGAAGCTCACCATTTACTTTTTCGTTGGTGATGTAGTCCTTAAAGATGGCACGAGTATAGCCATAACTTGCATTCAGCGTGAAATCCGTAGTAACGGCAGCTGTCAAGGCAATCTCTGCCCCTTGGCTGCGGCTTTTACCGGCATTTGCCGTTTCACGTCCCAGTCCACTTGGGGCGAAACGTGAAATCTGTTGGTCGCGGGTTTCCAGCCAGAAGATGGAGGCGTCGGCATGCAGACGTCCGTCAAACAGATTCAGGTGAGTTCCTATTTCGTAGTTCCAGGTTTGTTCGGGTTTATAGACAGTGGCAGATTTTGCATCCGGATTCTCTCCTGCATCGGGGAAGTATTTGCTCACCAACTCTTTGTAGGCATCCGGTACGTTGGACATAATCGCCTCTTTGCTTTGCCGCATCATGTCGTTTTTCAAACTGGATTGCAGCAAGTCGGAGAACATCTGCACGTTGTAGCCTCCCGAACGGTAACCTTTGCTGACCGTAGCGTAAATGTTTCCTCTGTTTCGCGCAAAGTCATACTGCAAAGCAAACTTGGGCAACAGCTGAAGATAATCTTTGTCGATACTTCCCAGGTAGCGAGACTCTACGGTCAGCGCTGTCTCCGGCATCATCTCTATTTCGCGGATGACGACATCGCCTCGCTTCATTTCTCCCTTGATGCCCACCTTGTACTCCAGGCTGGTGCCGGAGTTGTAATCCATGTTCATACGTTCATAATCCAAACGTAGCCCGGCGGTGAAGGACACTCCTTTCAGCCCGAATAAATCTCTGAAGGTGGATTGATGAAAGAGCGCCCCATTCAGCAGCGGAGTGTCGAAACTGCCTTCGATGGGCATAGCCCGGCTGATGATGCCCAGTGAGGGCAGGATATTCATGCTCATGGACGGACCCATCTCTATTTGTATTTGTGATGGAATGACACTACCCAACATCTGGTTCAGCATCCCCATTCCGGCTTCTTTGAAGGTTACGGGAGCTTCCGTATTCAGCCATTGGTAGAAGCCGAAGGCACCGGTGGTCCATTGCCAGCGGTTGCCGCTTTTACTCTTCAAGATGATTTCCTCGCTCAGTGCGTGGGAGCATTGTTTCTGTTGCAAGGTATAGATGTCGTTGGCGGTGAAGTCTTGGTCTATGTCCATGCAGTCCTTTAGAAACTGGTAGCCGGTGACCATGCTCAACGTGAAGTGCTGTGCCTGGTATTCCAGGTTCAGACCGGTGTTCAGCAGGTTGCGGTAATAGTTGCTTCGGGCATTGTTGGAGACCTTTCCAATGTAGGGTTTCATCGCCTCGCTCTGTGCTTCGGGGGCCAGGCTACCTTGATAGAAATACGGGTATCCTCTCTGGTCGCTGTATTCGTAGTTGATGTTCAGGTCCACCTTCCAGTTGTCCGAAGGGAGGTAAATGGCGCGGATGCGTCCGCCTGCCGATTGCCCCTTGTCCGCTTTCTCGTCCCTCACCGTGTTGCGGAAGAATCCTCCTTGATAATCGTAAAACCCTCCGGTGGAAAAGGCGAACCGTTCCGAAAGCCGATGATAGTGGGTCAGCGAGGTATTATAGGCATTGTGCGTACCTGCCCCCATGCGGAAGTCCGTTCCCTGGTAGGAGAAGGGAGATTTGGTGTGTACCTTAATCAATCCGCCCATAGCATTGCGCCCGTAGAGCGTGCCTTGCGGACCGCGTAGCACGTCGATGCGCTCTACGTCGGCATAGCTGAAGTCGAAGGCTGACTTGTCTATATAAGGTATATTGTCTACATAAAGTCCTACGGAGGGAGTGTTGATGCGTGAACCTATGCCGCGGATATAGACAGCCGAAGTCAGTCGAGATCCGTAGTCGGGGATAAATATATTGGGCACTACGGATGTCAGATTCTTGATGGAGTTTACTTGTGCGTTCTGCATGTCCTGTTGCGAAAGCAGGGTGACGGCAGTGGGCTGCTCGCGCAGTTTCCGGTTTTCTTTTGGGGTAGCAATGACGGTTATTTCCTCTACGTCTACCACTTTCAAAGTGTCTGCCTCTTCGGCAAGTACATTGCCGGTTGCCAAAAGGCAGAAGATGCCGGCTAAAATTCTATATCTGTTCATAAACTGTTTTTTTGTACCTGCAAAGTAAGGGGATTCTTGCGGAAGGGGCAATCCTCATTTATTAGGATTTCGTTCTTGGAGTGCTAATCTTAAATCGTTCTATCATGTGGAAAATATCGTTCCATCGTGGAGTAAAAATCGTTCCACCATGGTGGAACGATTTTTACTCCACGATGGAACGATTAAACTTTGGCATACAAGTACACTGATTAGGGCGGAGCCTTTCTGAAAAACTCCGCTTCTGATGTGTTCCGGTTGCAGGATTATATTCTGTCGGCTTCCACATATCCGTGCATGACTGCATAGATAGTCAGCCCGGATACGGACTTGATGCCCAGCTTCTCGGTGATATTCTTGCGGTGTGAGATGACGGTGGTCAGGCTGATGTTCAGTTTGTCGGCAATCTCCTTGTTGATGAGGCCTTTGGTAATCAGCACCAGCACTTCTATTTCTCGGGCGGAAAGGTCGTGGCTGGTGGTGTCTGGTGCCATGTTTGCGTGTCCGGCAGACTCCGGTCTGCCTTGGTGCAGGTGGTATTGGTCTCCGTATTGACGCAGCTGCAGAATGTTCTTTGCCAGGTTCTGTTCGTCCTGATAGATGTTCAACGTCGGCACGCTCGACAATTGGGGAACGGTTTCACCGTTGACCAGCACAATGGTTTTGGGTTTGCGCTCCAGAAAGAAAGCGGTATGCTCGAAGTAAATCTGCGAGGAGATGAAGTAATGCACATACATGTCAGGCGTATCATCCATCAGCTCACCAAAGGAACGGAAAGAGCGGATGACGGCTGTCGGGATGATTTCCTCCAGCAAGTTCTGCAGTCCCAGGCAGGAGAGGGTGTTGGAGTCGACGATTGCTATTTCAGGAGTCATTCTCGTTTTTTGTTTCTGCAAAAATACGGATAATTTTTTAGGGTTTGGCTGTGTGGGGCTGCAAAATGAAAAATTCTCCTATGCAGAACTATTCTCCCTCTCCTTTGGGGGAGCGGGGAGTGTCTCCTTTCGCATATTGGCTGGGGCTGACATTGAAATACTTCTTAAAGACTTCCCGGAAGTATTTCCCATCGCAGAAACCGGTTCTTTCTGCGACTTCGGTAATAGAATATTTTCCCTCTTTTAGTAAATTGGCAGCGTGTTTCAAACGAATATTCCGTACGAAATCTGCCGGGGCCTGGGCGGTTAGCGCTTTCAGCTTGTTGTAGAAACTGGTGCGACTCATGTTCAGGAGAGAACATAAGGTGTCTACTGTGAAATCGGGATTATCTATGTTATCTTCGATGTTCTTCTTTACATTGGACATGAATATCCAATCAAGGCTATTGGAACAAGTAGCTGTAGGAGGTTCCTCTTCTGCTGCATTGATTTCCAAATCTGCATACTTCTTACGTAGCAATGCACGGTTGGCAAGCAGATTGGCTATACTGGCTTTCAGTATGTTTATGCTGAAGGGTTTTACAATATATTCGTCAGCACCGATCTGGAGACCTTCAAGAATGTTTTTTTCATCTCCCAGTGCCGTCAGCAGTAGTATCGGGATATGGGAAGTTTCGATGTCGCTCTTGATGGCTGTACATAATTCGTCTCCTCGCATTTCCGGCATCATGATGTCGGAAAGAATCAGTTCTGGCCAGAATTGTTTTACAATAGCAAGCGCTTCTTTGCCGTTACCGCATACTTGCACGTTGTAATTGGGGGAGAATGACTGGAGCAGATAGTTTCGTAGCTCGTCATTGTCCTCTACAATCAAGATACGTTGCAGTTTGTCCTTGTCTTCGGTCAGGAAAGAGTCGGTACGTTCCGAAGGAGTAATGGGAACGTCCAGTTCATAGGCAGACTTCTTCTCTTTGATTGCCAATGTGAAGTGCTTGAACTGTTCTTTATCTTTGGGCAGGGTGATTCTGATAGTAGTGCCTTGATGTTCGGTACTTTCAATGTGTATTTTGCCATTGTGCAGGTTTACCAGTTTCCGTACCAGCATTAAACCGATGCCACTCCCCGTGGTCTTGGAGTTAATGGCGTTTGTACCACGGAAGTGCATCTTGAATAATTTCCTTTGTTCTTTGGCTGGAATCCCTATGCCATTGTCTTTGATCTCCAGTCTCCACGTATTTCCAATGTCATATACGGAAATGAGTATGTCACCTTTTTCAGGAGTATATTTCAAGGCATTGGATATGACGTTCTTCAGGATGGAGTCCATTTTCTCTTTATCGAACCACACATTCATGTAACTGAAGTTACTTTCATATCTGAAAGAAATGTGCTTTATGGCAGCGTATGTACGGAAAATATTGTATATCTCCTTTATATAAGTATTCAGTTCATATTCTGCTATGTACAGATGGGAGGAATATACTTCTGCCCGTTCGAAGTTTATCAGATTGGTGGTCATGTGCAGGAGTGAATTGACATTTCTCAGTGCCATGTACATATTGTTGGTCTCGGCTTCGTTCAATGTCTTGTTTTCAAGCATTTCTTCCAGAGGTGCCTTTATCAGTGTCAATGGCGTGCGGATATCATGTGCGGTATTGACAAAGAAGCGGGTTTTCTCATCGGATATCTTTTTTTGTTTTCTCAGTGCTATGATACGAAAACCGGTAATGAACATCAATGCCGCCAATAAAACATAGCAAGCTATAGCCCAAAAACTGAACCAGACGGGACGCGCAATGCTGATGTCGATACTTCGCTCTTCAAAATAGAGATACGGCTCTTCCTTGGATACCGCCCGTATGCAAAGCTTGTAATCGCCCGAGGCAAGATTGGTGAAGCGGAGATGCCCTTCTTCACTCAGTCGGTTCCAGTCATCGTAAAATCCTTCCAATTTCCAGTAGAAAGTGACATTGTCCGGTGCGTCATAATTAATGGATGAAATGTTGAGAGAGAAAGTGTTCTGGTTATATTTCAGCTTTAACCGGTCTGTCTGGTTGATGTTTTCCTTCAAGGGGGAATTCATACTGCCGGGAAAGACTGTCTGATAGAATATCTGAAAATCGCTGAGTATCATGGGGGAGTAGATGTACTTGGGAAGACGGGTTCCTTCGGGGAATTCGATGGCTCCGTCTGTGCTGCCAAAGACAAAACCCTTGTTCTTGCGTAGCGTTCCGGAAGAGGCGCTGAAGCAGGAGGACATCAGCCCTTGCTCTTTGGTCCAGTTGTGGAATATCTTCTCCGCAGGGTGGAAACAGCTGATCCCGTTTTCAGTGCTCATCAGGATATGCCCGTCCGACTCGGGGAGTATGGTGTAGATGTTGTTTGAAATCAAGGCACAATTGTCCTTATGATAATGCTTGAACGTACTGTCCTTTGCGTTGTATACAACCACTCCGGAGCCGTTTGTTCCTATATATAGAGAGAGGTCTTCCGCTTGGTAAAGTGTGTTGATATAGGTCGCCTCTTCCTGCAAGGCGATATATTGGAATCTGCCTGACTCTCTGTCCAACAGATATAGTCCGGTACTTGTCCCAATCCACATGTGTCCGTCGTCCTTTTCTGTAATGGCGGTGATGGAATTTATTCCGGGATACAGACGGACAGAATTCAGGGACAAATCGAAGCACTTCAGATTGTAGAACCCTCCGGACCAGATATATCCTTTGGAGTCTTTTACAATGTCGCGGATATACTTGTCAGGACGAATGTTGTCCGGATTGAGCAGGTAAGGGGAGAAATATTCTACCGAGAGTGTCCTTTTATTTATTTTGTATACTCCCGAAGTATATCCTCCTGCCCAAATAATGCCGGGTGATACCTCGCATAGCGTAATGAAGATGTGGTTCTTGTCTTTCAGTTGATGGTCGAAAGAGCTCAGGAATGAATGCCACTGCCCGGTTTTTGATTGATAAAGGCTGATTCCGTTGCTTGTTCCGAACCATAGGTCTCCGTCACTGTCTTCAATGACAGAGTGCACCTGGTCGTTGACCAGCGATTGTCTGTTTCCGATGGAATGCTTTATCCAGTTGTAGTTTTTGTACCGGTTGTCTATAATGGTAATCCCTTCCGGGTAGTTGGCTATCCATATCCGCTTTTCTTCATCAATATAAATGTCATTGATGTTATTGCTGTTCATCTCATTGTAACTTTTGTAGCTGGAGGTGATGTACGGTTCCGAGATGCACGAGTTCACATTGATTTTGTGTATGCCCATACCTTCTGTTGCTATCAATAGTTCTGTCCGGTTCAGAGGTCTGATTCGGGCGATGTTTACATCGCTCAAATCTGTATTGGAGTGTATAATTCGTTGTTGCCGTATGTCGTAGGCAAAGACTCCTTTTTCAAAAGTACCGATGAAAAGTCTTTGTGACTCTTGGTGGAAATAGAGTGCACTGATTTGGGCCCGGATTTTGTCAAGAGGTTCAAGAGGGACAATCTGCAATGTTTTGTTTTCGAGTTTGACGTATCGCGCTCCCTTGCTGGTGCCCATGAAGAAGTGGTTATTGTCTATTTGTTCGATACTTGTAATGCTCCTTTTTAATTCATTGGGCATTTGATGGGTTTCTCCGGTCTTTGTGTCATAGAGAATGATACTGTATTTGCTACATAGCCAAATTCTATTATTGTGATCCATATAGCTACAGCTGATATTGACCGATGCTTTGGGCAGTTTATATATCCTGTTGAACGAATCGCGTTCTTGGTTATATTGAAAAATGCATCCGGATTTGCCTATTACCCATAATTTCCCTTGGTCTTCAAAATATAGCCAGCCAAGATGGATGGGGGAGTTTGACTTTTTATCTTCTTCAATTAATTTGTAATGTTTGATGTCTTTTCCATTGTACCGGTCTATGCCTTCGTTGGTGAGGAACCACATGTAACCTATTGAATCCTTTTGAATGTCGAAGATTCTGCGGTTACTTAATCCGTTTTCCACTCCGATGTATTTATAGGTTTGCGCTGTGGCAATGAAAGGTAAGAAAAATAGAAAGCATACAATGTTTCTGATGAATCTCATATAAATATTTCTATAAATACAATAAAACAATGTATATGTGATAATTGTTTACAAATTAAACGATAAAATAAAAATTTGAATGTAAATATTATAGCTTAATTAAAGAATGCCTTTGCCGCTTCCGCACATCGTTCGCCGTCAATTCCGGCAGAAACAATGCCGCCAGCGTATCCGGCGCCTTCTCCGCAGGGGAATAGTCCTTTTACGCGTACATGTTGTAGTGTCTCCTTATCTCTTGTTATGCGTACCGGAGCCGATGTACGGGTTTCCACTCCAATCATGACCGCCTCATTCGTCAAGAACCCCCGGCTGTATTTCCCGAATAACTGAAAACCTTTGCTCAGGCGTTCTGCAATGAAAGAAGGCATCCAGAAGTGGAGAGGCGAGGAGACCAATCCCGGTGCATACGAAGTTTCCGGCAGGTCGTAACTTAGTTTTTTCTTAGTGAAGTCTGCCATTCTCTGTGCCGGTGCTGTCTGCTTCATATTGCCTTGTTGCCAGCAGAGGCGCTCCAGATATTCTTGAAAGTACATCATGCTTAATGGGGAATTGACGGTTGGCAATTGACAATTAGCCGCGCTGTCGTGCTGCATAGAAATTGTAAATTGTAGATTGTCAATAGTAAATTGCTCTATGTCTTCCGGGCGTAGCTCTACCACCATTCCCGAATTGCTCCAACGGGAACCGCGGTTGCTGGGACTCATCCCGTTGACTACAATCTGCTCGGGACCGCTGGCGGCGGGCACAACAAAACCACCGGGACACATGCAGAAGCTATATACTCCTCGTCCGTCTACCTGGTTTACAAAGCTATATTCGGCGGCAGGCAGATATTTTCCCCGTCCGTTCCGGTTGTGATATTGTATTTGGTCTATTAAGGTGGCGGGATGTTCCAGTCGTACGCCTACCGCAATGCCTTTAGCTTCAATCTCTACATTGTTGGCGGCAAGCCAGCGGTATACATCCCGGGCAGAGTGACCGGTGGCAAGTATCACCGGACCGAGGAAAATCTTGCCGGTATTTGTTTCAATGCCTTTGACTTCATCCTTCTCTATGAGCAGAGCGTCCATGCGTGTTTCGAAGTGAACCTCGCCACCGCACTGGATGATAGTGTTCCGCATGTTTTCAATGACACGCGGCAGTTTGTCCGTACCTATGTGCGGATGTGCATCTACCAGTATAGAAGTGGAGGCTCCATGTTGGCAGAAGACGTTCAGAATCTTGTCTACATTACCGCGCTTTTTGCTGCGTGTGTACAGCTTGCCATCCGAGTAGGCTCCGGCACCTCCCTCTCCGAAGCTGTAATTGGACTCCGGGTTGACGAGTTGCTGGCGGCTGATTTGCGCCAGGTCTTTCTTGCGTTCCCGTACGTCCTTTCCACGTTCCACAATGACGGGGCGCAGACCGAGCTCTATCAGGCGCAGAGCGGCGAAGAGTCCTCCGGGACCGGCGCCTACCACTACTACTTGGTTTTTTCCTTCTACATTATTATATAAGGTATGTTGATATTCGTCCTCTTTCGGCATTTCGTTCAGATATGCCCGTACGTTGAGGTTGATATAGATGCTCCGTTGGCGGGCATCGATACTGCGCTTCAAGATGCGCGTTGCTGTTATTTCCCCTGCATTCAGTCCTTTCTCATGTACTAAGTACTCTTTCAGGCGTTGCTCGTTTGCCGCTACTTCGGGCAATACGCGCAGTTGGTATTCTTGTATCATAATGATTATCCGAATAAGGCACGGAATGCTTCTTCCACCTTCCGTACCGGTATCAATTCCATTTTAATCTTCTTCGTGTTCAGTCCTTGCATATTATACTTGGGAAGTATGAATCGCTTGAATCCAAGTTTCTCTGCTTCTCCGATACGTTGCTCTATGCGGTTCACTGGGCGGATTTCACCTGACAGACCTATTTCTCCCGCCATGCACACCTCCGGCTCTATGGCCGTGTCCATGTTGCTGGAGAGGATAGAACTGATGACGGCAAGGTCTATTGCCGGGTCGTTCACTTTCAATCCGCCGGCAATGTTGAGAAAGACGTCTTTCTGTGCCAGCTTGAAGCCTACACGTTTTTCCAATACGGCCAGCAGCATATTCATGCGGCGGATGTCGAACCCTGTGGCAGAGCGTTGCGGGTTACCATATACGGCACTGCTGACCAATGCCTGCATTTCGATGAGGAACGGTCTGATGCCTTCTATCGCGGAGGCGATGGCTATGCCGCTCATACCTTCATGGTCCTGGTTCAGCAGCAGTTCGGATGGGTTGCTCACCTGGCGCAATCCATCTTGCCGCATTTCGTAAATCCCCAGTTCGGCAGTACTTCCGAAACGGTTCTTGATGCTGCGCAGGATACGGTACATGTAGTGTTGGTCGCCCTCGAACTGGAGTACGGTATCCACGATATGTTCCAGTACCTTGGGGCCGGCTATGCTTCCTTCCTTATTGATATGCCCGATGAGGATGACCGCCGTATGCGTTTCCTTGGCAAAGCGCAGGATGGAGGCGGAACATTCCCGTACCTGGGCGATGCTCCCAGGCGACGATTCAAGGGTTTCGGTAGAAATTGTCTGTATGGAGTCGATGATGACTATATCCGGGCGAATATTTTTGATGTGGACGTAAATCTGTTCCAGGGAAGTTTCGCACACGATGAGGCAGTCACTGGAGGTGCTTGTCAAGCGGTCGGCACGCAGTTTCAATTGGCGGGTGCTTTCTTCGCCGGATACATAGAGAATACGTTTTTCCGGTATGCGGAGTACGGTCTGTAGCACCAGGGTGGATTTCCCAATACCCGGTTCGCCGCCAATCAAAACAAGAGAACCTTGTACAAGACCACCACCCAGTACCCGGTTCAGCTCGGCATCATGGAGGTCGATGCGCGGTTCGTCATCGGCTACAATCTCATGGAGGGTTACGGGTTTGGCTTTGGCGGTTTCTATGCCCGATACGGGACGCTTGTTCACCACTTCTTTCCGTACCACCTCTTCCACATACGTGTTCCACATTCCGCACGACGGACACTTGCCTACCCATTTGGGAGAGTCTTGTCCGCAGTTGCTGCATACATAAACCGTCTTTTCTTTAGCCATAGTTGCGCATTCCTTCTAAAATGATTGCCCAAAGGTACAATTTTTCAATGCAGGGCTTGCAGACTCCCATAGAGTTTTTTTATTTTTGTGAGTAGAAAACAATAACATGTTATAAAAGCCATGATAGAAGATATTCTTGCATACAACAAGCGTTTTGTTGCCGAGAAGGGATATGAGAAATACATCACGAATAAATACCCGGATAAGAAGATTGCCATCCTCTCTTGTATGGATACCCGTTTGACCGCTTTACTGCCGGCGGCCTTAGGTATCAAGAACGGTGATGTGAAGATGATAAAAAATGCGGGTGGAATCATTTCACATCCGTTCGGTAGCGTCATCCGTAGTCTGATGGTGGCCATCTATGAGTTGGGAGTGACGGAAGTTATGGTTATTGCCCACTCCGATTGTGGTGCGTGCCATATGAGCAGTGCCCAGATGATAGAGCATATGAAGACCCGGGGTATCAAGCAGGAGACGATTGATATGATTCGTTTCTGCGGAGTGGATTTCGAGTCCTGGCTGTATGGGTTCGAAGATACGGAGAAATCGGTAAAAGGTACGGTGGAAGCCATTGTCAACCATCCGCTGATACCGGATGATGTCAATGTCAGCGGTTTCATAATAGATTCTGTGACGGGAGAACTGACCCCGGTGCAGTGATAGTTGTGCTTCACACGGTAATTTCCCCTGCCAGCGGTCGTCCCATCAGTTCGCGTATTTCGGCAGGTGGATAATCGTGCCCCAGAAGGAACATCAGCTTGGTTACGGCAGATTCCGTTGTGCTGTCATATCCGCAGACAACTCCTGCCTGCATCAGGTGGTAACCGGTTTCATAGCGCTCCATTTCAACGGTGCCGGCACTGCATTGGGTGACGTTGACAATGATGATGCCTTGTTCGCAGGCATCATGCAGGCGGCGTAGAAACCATTCCTTTCGGGGAGCGTTGCCGGAACCGTAGGTTTCGAGGACTACGGCCTTCAGTCCTTTAGTGGCAAGTATGGCTGCCACGACATTTTCCTGAATACCTGGAAAAAGCTTCAGTATGGCGATGTTGGTATCGAGCAGATAATGAGGCTCCAGTTCGCGGGGAGTGCCGTGTGTATGAATCTGTACATTATTATATTTAATATGTATACCGGCAGAAGCGAGTACCGGATAATTGAAGGAGCGGAAAGCATTGAAGTTTTCCGCGTTCATTTTGGTGGTACGGTTGCCGCGCATCAGGTGATTTTCGAAGAAGATGCAGACTTCGGGTACGATGGGCTGTCCGTTGGAGTGGCGGTCGGTGGCTATTTCGATGCTGGTCAGCAGGTTTTCCTTGCCGTCTGTGCGGAGCACGCCAATGGGCAGTTGCGAGCCGGTTAGGATGACGGGCTTGTTCAGCCCTTCAAGCATGAAGCTGAGTGCGGAAGCTGTGTAGGCCATGGTATCTGTGCCATGCAGAATGACGAAGCCAGTGTATTGGTCGTAGTTGTCGCTGATGATGCGTACCAGTTTGCGCCAGGCATCGGGGTCCATGTCCGAGGAATCCATGGGCGGGTCGAATTGATAAGTGTCGATACGGAACGCAAATCTCTGAAGCTCGGGAACATGTTTCTGCAACTGCTCGAAGTTGAAGCTTTCCAGGGCGCCGGTTTCTGCATTCTCTATCATTCCGATAGTTCCACCGGTGTATATTAGCAAAACGGAAGTGTTTTCTGGGTTCATGCGCACTTTTCTTTCATGTTTTCCATGCAAATATAATGATATATCTTGATAATGATAGCAAAATGTTAGAAAAGAATAAACGGATATACAGAAAAAAGGTATGGAAAGTGTGAAAGTGTAAGCCGTAAGTTGTGCATATTTCTTGCCTTTTTAAAGGCTTTCTGTATTTTTATCGCAAAAAAGTCGCAAAAAGTGATAGATTGAATGTTTTTATTGTTACTTTTGCAACACTTATCATAAATGATAGAAACAAGAGACAATGAACAAGTACTATCAGCATACAGTCACATCCATGTGGACCATGACCCTTAGGGGTTAGGGATAGTATTTTGTGTTTCTACGTGTTACACCATTTTCAAGCAGTTTTTCTATTTAATTAAAGTCAATGCAAGCCGTATCAGCTTGTTTCCGACACATTGTATCAACCATCTCAACAATATAAAGAGAAATGAAAGTAATGAAATTCGGCGGAACGTCCGTAGGTTCCGTGAACAGTATTTTGAGCGTCAAGAGAATTGTAGAAGCAGTCGATGAACCGGTTATCGTGGTAGTGTCCGCATTGGGTGGTATCACGGACAAGTTGATTAACACCTCCAGAATGGCGGCAGCCGGTGATGCTTCTTACGAGAATGAGTTCCGGGAGATTGTCTACCGTCATGTGGAAATGATTAAGGAAGTGATTCCGGCAGGCGAGGCGCAGGTTGCCTTGCAGCGCCAGATTGGCGAACTGCTTAATGAGCTGAAAGATATTTTTCAGGGTATTTATCTGATAAAGGACCTTTCGCAGAAGACGTCCGATACGATTGTGAGCTATGGCGAACGGCTTTCATCTATCATCGTGGCACAACTGACGGGAGCTGAATGGTTTGATTCGCGTAAGTTTATCAAGACGGAGAAGAAACATTCCAAGCATGTGCTGGATACGGAGCTGACAAATTCGTTGGTGCGCGAAACATTCAGCAGCCTGCCCAAACGCGTATTGGTTCCGGGGTTTATCTCCACAGACAAAATGACGGGAGAGGTAACGAACCTGGGTAGAGGTGGTTCCGACTATACAGCGGCAATCATTGCTGCCGCACTGGATGCCGACAGTCTGGAAATCTGGACGGATGTAGACGGGTTCATGACAGCTGACCCGCGTGTGATTTCCAGGGCATACACTATCAATGAATTGAGCTATGTGGAAGCTACGGAGCTTTGTAACTTCGGTGCGAAAGTGGTCTATCCTCCGACAATCTATCCGGTTTGCCACAAGAATATCCCCATTCTGGTGAAGAATACCTTCAATCCGGAGGGTGTGGGAACTGTCATCAAGCGAGAGGTTTCCGACCCGCAAAGCAAGGCCATCAAGGGTATTTCATCCATCAATGATACGAGCCTGATTACAGTGCAAGGCCTTGGTATGGTAGGTGTTATCGGTGTGAACTACCGTATCTTCAAGGCGCTGGCAAAGAATGGCATCAGTGTGTTCCTTGTGTCCCAGGCTTCTTCGGAGAATTCAACGTCTATCGGTGTGCGCAATGCGGATGCTAACCTGGCTTGCGAGGTGCTGAACGAGGAGTTTGCCAAAGAAATAGAGATGGGAGAAATTTCTCCTATTCAGGCAGAAAAGAACCTGGCTACCGTGGCCATCGTAGGCGAGAACATGAAGCATACGCCGGGTATTGCCGGAAAGCTGTTCGGTACGTTGGGGCGTAACGGTATCAATGTGATTGCTTGTGCGCAGGGTGCTTCGGAAACCAACATCTCGTTTGTAGTGGACAGCAAATCATTGCGCAAATCGCTGAATGTCATCCATGATTCTTTCTTCTTGTCGGAATATCAGGTACTGAATCTCTTTATCTGTGGCATAGGAACCGTAGGCGGTAGCCTGATAGAGCAAATCCACAGCCAGCGCCAGAAGCTGATGCAGGAGAACGGCCTGCAATTGAATGTAGTGGGCATTGCCGATGCAAACAAAGCCATGTTCAGCCGCGAAGGTTTCGATTTGGGACGTTTCCGTGAAGAACTGCAGGAGAAGGGAAAGGACAGCTCTCTGGAAACGCTGCGTAATGAGATTATCGGTATGAACATCTTTAACTCTGTCTTTGTGGACTGTACGGCAAGTGCAGGCGTGGCTTCCCTTTACAAGGACTTGCTGCTGCACAATGTTTCGGTAGTGGCTGCCAACAAGATTGCCGCTTCTTCTGAATACGAGAACTATCGTGAACTGAAACAGATTGCCCGCCAACGCGGTGTGAAGTACTTGTTTGAAACAAATGTAGGTGCCGGACTCCCCATCATCAATACCATTAACGACCTTATTCATAGCGGTGATAAGATATTGAAGATTGAAGCCGTGCTGAGCGGTACGTTGAACTATATTTTCAATAAAATCAGTGCCGACATTCCTTTCAGCAAGACCATTAAGATGGCACAGGAGGAACGTTACTCCGAACCCGATCCGCGTATCGACCTCAGCGGAAAGGATGTTATCCGCAAACTGGTGATTCTGGCACGCGAGGCCGGTTACTGTTTGGAACAGAGCGATGTTGAGAAGAACCTCTTTGTGCCCGATGACTTCTTTGAAGGCTCCCTGGATGACTTCTGGAAGAAAGTGCCGAGCCTCGATGCCGATTTCGAGGCCCGTCGCAAGGTGTTGGAAGCCGAGAACAAGCATTGGCGTTTCGTAGCCAAGCTGGAAAACGGCAAAGCATCTGTCGGCTTGCAGGAAGTCGGCGCTAACCATCCGTTTTACGGTCTGGAAGGCAGCAATAACATCATCCTGCTGACCACGGCACGTTATAAGGAATATCCGATGATGATACAAGGATACGGAGCCGGTGCGGGTGTAACGGCTGCGGGGGTATTTGCGGATATTATGAGCATTGCAAACGTTTAATCCAAATCGTAATATAAAAAGATGAAACACATCATTATATTGGGTGATGGTATGGCCGACTGGCCCGTGAAGGCTCTGGGAGGCAAAACCTTGCTGCAGGCGGCTGCAACTCCCTATATGGACAAGCTGGCACGCATGGGACGTGTGGGAAGGCTGGTGACGGTGGCCGAGGGATTTCATCCCGGCAGTGAGGTGGCGAATATGTCCGTTCTGGGCTATAACCTGCCGAAGGTGTACGAAGGCCGCGGTCCGTTGGAGGCGGCGAGCATCGGTGTGGACTTGCAGCCAGGTGAGATGGCGATGCGCTGCAATATTATCTGCATCGAGGGAGACAATATCAAGAATCATTCTGCCGGGCACATCACTACAGAGGAAGCGGATGTGTTGGTGAAATACCTTCAAGAGCATCTGGGCGACGACCGCGTGCGTTTCCATACGGGCGTGCAATACCGCCATCTGCTGGTAATAAAAGGAGGGGACAAGCGCATTGACTGTACGCCGCCCCACGATGTCCCTTTGAGGCCTTTCCGTCCGTTGATGGTGAAGCCGATGGAGGGGACGGAGAATATTTCGGTCCCCGAAGGCGGTGCAGAGCTTACTCCGAAGCAGACTGCCGATTTGATTAACGATTTGATTATCCGTTCGCAAGTGTTGCTGGAAAACCATCCGGTCAACATGAAGCGGAAGTCCGAGGGTAAGGACCCTGCCAATAGCATCTGGCCGTGGAGTCCCGGTTATCGTCCGCAGATGGAGCGCCTTTCAGACAAGTTTCCGCAGGTGAGGCGCGGCGCCGTGATTTCTGCCGTGGATTTGATTAACGGTATCGGCTACTATGCGGGGCTGCGGCGTATCACCGTAGAAGGTGCGACGGGGCTTTATGATACCAACTATGAGAATAAGGTGGCTGCCGCCCTCGATGCATTGCGGACGGATGATTTTGTCTACCTGCATATCGAAGCCAGTGATGAGGCCGGTCATGAAGGAAACGTCCCCTTGAAGATTATGACGATTGAGAATCTGGACAGCCGTGCTGTAGGTCCTATCTACGAGGCTGTGAAGGATTGGGAGGAACCCGTTGCCATCTCCGTATTGCCTGACCATCCCACTCCCTGCGAGCTCCGTACGCATACGGCCGAACCTGTTCCATTCCTCATCTGGCATCCGGGTATCGAGGCTGACGAAGTACGGACATTTGATGAAGTGGCAGCCTGTGAAGGCAGTTACGGACTGATGAAAGAAGACGAGTTTATCAATGAATTCTTTAATTTTTAATTTAATATGAAATATTATAGCACCAACAAACAAGCTTCCGAAGTCACTCTTGAAGAGGCCGTGGTAAAGGGGCTTGCCGCAGACAAGGGGCTTTTCATGCCCTTTACAATCAAAACTCTGCCACAAGAGTTTTACGATAGCATCGATACACTCAGCTTTCAGGAGATAGCCTATCGCGTGGCAGATGCTTTCTTTGGTGAGGATGTTCCTGCCGATACGCTGAAACAGATTGTTTATGACACACTCAGTTTCGATGTCCCTCTGGTCCGGGTGACGGAGAATATTTATTCGCTTGAGCTGTTCCATGGTCCGACACTTGCCTTTAAGGATGTAGGCGGTCGCTTCATGGCGCGTTTGCTGGGGTACTTTATCAAGAAAGAGGGCAAGAAGCAAGTCAATGTGCTTGTGGCTACTTCCGGTGATACGGGGAGTGCCGTTGCCAATGGTTTCCTCGGTGTGGAAGGCATACACGTCTATGTGCTCTACCCGAAGGGAAAAGTCAGTGAAATCCAGGAGAAACAGTTCACTACCTTAGGGCAGAATATCACGGCCATTGAGGTTGACGGTACGTTCGACGATTGCCAGGCTCTGGTTAAATCCGCTTTTATGGACGGGGAACTAAACGAGCACCTGCAACTGACCAGCGCCAATTCCATCAACGTGGCGCGTTTCTTGCCGCAGGCATTCTATTACTTTTATGCCTATGCTCAACTGAAACGTGCCGGTAAGGGAGACAATGCCGTCATTTGTGTACCCAGTGGTAACTTCGGCAATATCACTGCCGGCCTTTTCGGCAAGCGTATGGGACTACCCGTGGAACGCTTTATCGCTTCCAACAACCGCAATGATATCTTCTTCCAATATTTGCAGACGGGCATTTATACACCGCGTCCCAGTATCGCTACCATTGCTAACGCGATGGATGTGGGCGACCCGAGCAACTTTGCTCGCATACTCGACCTTTACGGAGGCAGCCATGCCGCCATCTCTGCCGAAATCAGCGGTGCCACTTATACCGATGAGCAGATTGCCGAAACTATGCGGGAAGTGTGGAAGAAGGACCATTACCTGCTCGACCCGCACGGAGCCTGCGGCTTCCGCGCTTTGGTCGAAGGACTGAAACTCGGTGAAACGGGCGTGTTCCTTGAAACGGCTCATCCGGCGAAGTTCAAGGATACAGTCGAGAAGATTATCGGTGAAGCCGTAGAAATACCAGCCAAGCTTCAGGCCTTTATGCGCGGTGAGAAGAAGAGCCTGCCGATGTCGAAGGATTTCGCGGACTTCAAGCAATATCTGATGCATGTATAAAGAATGGGACGTCAGTAAAGAAAAACACCGGATTGCTTGACATTGCCTTTCGGATGTTGTATCTTTGTAACTGCAATCTTAGTTCAGATTCAATTTTAAATTAGCATAAAAGGAGAGGCGTCGCTTCTCCTTTTTTGTTGTGTTCTTCCGTCACTTCATTTGCTAAACCTTAGGGTTTACTCTCCTGAACCAGTGCTTTACAGATTTAATCCTCCACTTCAGCAAGCGGAATAGCGGGCATTTGCTTGGAAAATCCCAGTGGTTTTGACGAAAAGCTCGGATGTTTCGGATGATATGTTCAGCGCCGACAGATGGTGTGTCGAGGATAAACAGATGATATGTTCGGGACGGATACATGGTTTGTTCCGGCTATATGAACGGACGATAATGCGTCTGTTCCGTTAATCTTCCATAAATCTGCTCTTGACAAGATTGGCTGCTTTATTCTGTATCGGGTTCTTCCCGGATGAGGTCTATCATGCTGCCCAACTTATGATGGTTGTTCCATAGCACAAGCACTTCTATCTTCCGGAGACTGTGCCGGTAAAGAAGCGTATAGTCGGGATGCGGGATGATGTACCGTATGTTCTCTGCTTCGGTGGGCTGTCCGATAAACGGATTCAGCGTGATGCGGTACAATGCATTTTGGAATAAGGAGTACAGAACCCCGCCACACCGTTTGTTGCCATCTCTTTCTTGCGAGGAAATCAGCAGGCCCTTCAGCGCCTCTTTGGCGAGGGGCGACCATATTATTTGTTTAGCCATGCCTTCACCTCCTTACTGATTGTGACGTCCTCTTGTCCTTCTCCCTCATCCAGTTGCCGGCAGGCTTTCTTAAGGTCATGGCGTAGCCGGGTGGAGAATGCGAGGACTTGCTTTGTTTGCTGAGACGATTGTTCTTCTTTAACTTTTGCCATAGTGTTATCTCCTTTTTCTCCTAAAACATTTCAAAGTAATGAATTGTTTGAGGGGAAAAATACGAAGCTGATGAAAGATAAGAAACTGGAAGCCAATCTCAGTATGGTTGCATCGCGCGTCATGGCGGGGTTGAATATGAATGGATTGAAATTTCTGCTCCCTTTGTGGCTGGGTGCATTGACGGGTGTCACGGTGCGTTGTGTCTTTGCTGCCGTGGCATTTTGGATAACAGGCTGGTTTGTAAAGGAGGCACCGGCCACAAGGCGGCAGCGGATAGGGCTGTTCTGCCTGGGGGCTTTCGGACTCTACGGGTTCATGTTCTGCTATCTGCTGGGCATCAGTAAGACGACTCCGGTTTCCAGTGCCATCTTCAACTCCATGCAGCCCATTTGGGTCTTTCTGATATCTGTCTTTTTCCTGCACGAAAAGGCTACGCTGATGAAGATAATCGGCATAGCGCTGGGTTTTGGCGGTGCGTTGCTGTGCATCCTTACGCAAGGCAGTGATGACCTGGCGCACGATGCGTTTACGGGCAACATGCTCTGCATGGTGAGCTCGCTGGTCTTTGCCGTTTACCTGATTGTGAGCAAGAAACTGCTGGAAGAGGTCGGGGTAGTGACGATGATGAAGTACATCTTTGGCGGTGCGGCAGTAACGGGATTGATTGTGTCGTCCATTATAGGCTGGGATGCACCCTTGCTTACGGATGCCTTGCATGGGAAGTGGCACTGGGTGCCGTGGGCGGTGTTGGCGTTTGTGCTGGTTTTCCCTACTTACCTCAGTTACTTTCTGGTTCCGGTGGGCTTGAAGTATCTCAAGACGACGGTTGTATCCATGTACAGCTATCTGATATTGGTGGTGACTACCGTTGTTTCCCTCACCTTGGGGCAAGACCGTTTCAGTTGGACGCAAGCCGCTGCCATTGCCATGATTTGTATCAGCGTGTACTTTGTTGAAGTGGCGGAAGCGAAGAAGTAGTGACGAATACCAGGTATTCCCCTTCCGCCTCGATGGTGAATTCCGTACCGGTGCATTCGTTGAGTGTGCCTTGCCACCAGTTGGTGAAGTCGCTGAGAGGATAGACCAGTCCTTTGCCATGCAGACCGTGTGCAGTGAAATTGATGATGGATACTTGCTGTCCGGGATGGCTTGGGAAGGTGCGGGTACCCCGGCAGGGGATGAAGATGCCGTAATCGGTATAGGTACGTACATCGGCTCCGGCACGGAGATAGTCGATGAGCAGGCTGATATTTCCCAGTGTATGGTCTTCACGTTTGCCCGTGGCACCGATGATGGCGATGCGGCGTTTGCCTTGCGCCAGCAGGAAGTTGACGGCTTTGGTCTGGTCGTTGGTTTCCTGGTCGCTGATACGGTGCAGGATATGTCCGAACTTCCGGCGGTTTTCATCACTGAGGGAGTCGCCGTCGCCGATGATTATGTCGGGAGTATGACCCCGGCGGATGTATTCGTTCGCTCCGCCGTCGCAGCAAACCACGTATGGCGCTTCCGCCAATATCTTCAAAGGCAGGGGACCGGCAGGATATTCCCCATTCGCTAAAACTACGGCATCAATAGTTGATAATTGCTCGTTGCTCGTTGATAGTTCGTTTTTCATATCTTTCTTAATCCCTAATCTCTAATCCTTCGTCTTTGCTCATCATCTTTCTCCATTTGAAGTAGCCAAAGATAGCTATAATTGTATAAAGGGCATATAGTCCGGCTGTAAAATCAAGTCCTTTGTAGATGTACAGTCCGGCGCTGACGGCATCTACCGCAATCCATGCCCACCATTGTTCTACATATTTCCGTGCCAGCATCCACATGCCGACGATGCTCAGTGCGGTGGTGAAGGAGTCCAGCCAGGGCACATTGCTGTCCGTGAAGTTTATCAATATCCAGGCAATGCCGAGGAAGGCGGCGGTGAATACGGCAGTAAGCGGCAGCAAGTAGCGCGTCGGCATATAGGTAATGGAAAGCTCCTGCTTTTGTTCTTCTGTTCTGTTGTTCTCTCCCCTTTGTGGGGCATCTTTCCGTTTCAAGATAGTACGTCGTAGTACAGCTCTGTACTTCCACATCATCCAGCCGTAGATGGCAGCACCCAGATAATAGATGTTGATGCCGAAATCTGCATACAACCCCGCATCATAGTAGACAAAAATATAGACGGCAGGCATAATGATGCCCGCTATCCAAAGATAAATGCTTGCCCGGTACTCCAACCAGAGGTAGAGGATCCCGGTCACAGTGCCTGTAATCTCAAGAATATGTTCCATCAGAAATTGATTGCTATATGTCCCAATACATTCGTTCCCGCCTGGGCAGCGTAGCCGGCATAGTTGTAACGGACTTTTCCTCCGTTATCGTCGAGATAGTATCCGCTGCCTGCGTATCCGTTATTCTCGTATTCTTCATTGAACAGATTATAGATGGTGCACCCTATGGTTACCGACTTTACTTTAGGCAACTTGAAGGTATAGGACAGATTCAGGTTGCTTACGAAATAAGCATCCAGCGTGCACTCCTCTTGCTTGGCGTTACTCATGTATTGCTTGCTGATATATTGTGACTGTAACGAGGCTTCGAATCCTTTGAACGTATAGCCGAAGCGGTTGTTCAGTATGAAGTCGGGAGAGAATGCGATGGGGGTATCTCCGTGTTCGATGACCCATGCTTCCGACCCTGCCTCTTCGTTTTCAAAAAGTGTCTCGGTAAAGTTCTGCACACGGTTCTTGCTGAGTGTGGCATTGATGTCCCATTGCAAGCCGCAGTCCAGTTTGATGCCAGCCATCAGTTCAATACCCGTACGGTAGCTGTCGGGCACGTTGCTGGCCATGGCTTCGCCTATCTCGTTCAGCTCTCCCGTCAGTACCAGCTGGTCTTTATAGTCCATATAGTAGAAGTTGGCACCCGCATGGAGCCATGAGTTGGCGAAGGTATATCCCAGTTCGTAGTCGAACAAGCGCTCAGCCTTGGGATGTTCGGTGAAGTAGCCGTCGGTGTAGTTGTTGCGCGTAGGCTCTTTATGGGCTACGCTGAACGAACCGTATAGGCGGTGGTTGCGGTCGATTTGCCAGGACAGTCCGGCTTTCGGGTTGAAGAAGTCGAAGTCTTCGTCGATGTCCAGCTTCTGCATTCCCGGAGTGGTGGCAGTCCAGTTGTACTTGTCGTTCAGTCCGTTTATCTTGTAGTCGATGTGGCGGTATTGCAGGTCGAGGTAGGCGCTGAGGCCGCTTACCAGTTCATAATTGGCTTTCAGATAAATATTGCCGTCATTCTTTGTGGCGTTGTTGCGGTAGTAGTCGTGGTCGGGGTTCAGTTCGCCGATATAGTTCTTTACCCAAAGCACTTTTCCAAAGTGGTCGCCGTCATAGCGATTCAGTGCACCGCCTAGCGAGGCATGCAGACGGTCGGCTTTGTAGCTTACGGAGAAGATTCCACCGCCAAACCAGTTGTCCATTGCCTTCTTGCGGATAAGGTCGCTTACTTCTACCTTGCCGCCATTGTATTCGAAAGGCGACATGCCGTACTCTGTCAACGAGCGTTCGCCTTTATATTCCTGGTAGTACCCGTCGCCTTTGGTGTAATGCAGGCCGATATTCAGATTCCATTGCGAGGTGAAATTGTGGTTGAACAGCAACTGGTAATTCTTCTGCGTATAGTTGTCGGTCTGGTCGTCATAGAAATGCAGTGCACCTCCTTCGTCCGTGAGGTAATGCTTCTCGCCGTTGTCGTCTTTATAATATTCTTTGCTGTATACATGGCCGTCCCGGTCGGTGGCGTACATGAATCCGCAGGAATTGTAACGCCGTCCGTAACGTTCCATCTCCTCCTTGCTGGCATAGTTCCATGCGTGGTAAGTGCGCTCTTTGCCGGCAAAGGTTATCAGTTTGACGGAGGTATTGTCATTGTAGTATCCTCCTTGCAGATAATAGGAGTTCAGTCCCACAGATGCCCGGTCTATATACCCGTCCGTACTGATGTTGGAGAGCCGCGCATCGAACGACCAATGATTGTTGATGAGTCCCGTTCCCACTTTCACCGTCTCCTTGTGCGTATGGAAGGAGCCGTAGGAACCGTTGAATTCTGCATAGGGTTTCATGGAGAAATCACCCGTCTGCATGTTGATGCTGGCACCGAAAGCTCCTGCACCGTTCGTTGAGGTACCAGCTCCGCGTTGCACCTGCATGTCCTTGACGGAGGAGGCGAAGTCCGGCAGGTTGACCCAGAATACCGTGTGACTCTCCGCGTCGTTGATGGGAATACCGTTGGCGGTGACGTTGATGCGTGTGCCGTCTGTTCCGCGGACTCTCAGCGTGGTGTAACCCACCCCGGCACCGGCATCGCTGGTAGTAATGGCGGAGGGTGTCATACTCAACAGATACGGCAGGTCTTGTCCGAAATTCTGTTTTTTCAGTTGTTCTTTGCCTATATTGGTGAATGCCACCGGTGTGCTGTTTGTGGCACGTGTGGAGATGACTTCCACTTCCTGCAGGTTTATCACCCGCAGGCTGTCTTGTTCTTGTGCCTGCGCACAGACACCCAGTGCTGCCGTCAGGAGGCAGACCGCCATTGCATGTCTCTTCATTTGCAATTGTTTCGTTTAGATGAATACAGAAAAGGGGAACTTTTCTTCTTTTCCCTCCGCCGGCATTACCCGGATCAGGTTAATGGGTATGATCTCAGCCCGTCGTATTAGGGCACCCCTTAGTTGAAATCGGGGCAAAGGTAGGAGTTTTCGTCGAAAGTGGCAAGTTAAGTGAACGAAACTCAGAGTTATTTGTTAATTTTGTAGCATTAATTTTAAAAAAAGAATATAGTTATGTTATCATCTTTATTCATGGCAGCCTTTGCTGCCCAAGTTGCTGACGATGGTTTCAGCAAACTGCAGATATTCCTTCAGCAATTGATAGATTGGGGCGTAAGTGCCGGTGGACGTATTATTGGAGCTGTCATCATCTTTGTGGTAGGACGGTTCTTGATTTCCTTTCTTAGGAAAATGCTGGCGAGGTTATTGGCAAAAAGACATGTGGATGCCAGTATCCAGAGCTTTGTGAAAAGTTTAGTCAATATCTTGCTGACCATTCTGCTGATTATTGCCGTTATCGGCAAATTGGGAGTGGAAACTACTTCATTTGCAGCTTTGTTGGCATCTGCCGGTGTGGCTATCGGTATGGCACTTTCCGGAAACTTGCAGAACTTTGCGGGTGGATTGATTGTACTGTTGTTCCGTCCTTTCAAGGTAGGCGACTGGATTGAAAGCCAGGGAGTGTCCGGAACGGTACGTGAGATTCAAATCTTCCATACGATTCTGACCACAGCCGACAATAAGGTAATCTATATACCTAACGGTGCGTTGAGCAGTGGTACAGTGACTAATTACAGCCGTGAGGATACGCGTCGTGTAGATTGGGTGATCGGTGTAGAATATGGTGAGAACTATGACAAGGTAGAGAGCACCGTGCGTCGTATCATCTCCGAAGACAGCCGTATCTTGAATACTCCCGAGCCGTTTGTGGCTCTTCATGCCCTGGATGCCAGCAGTGTGAATGTGGTGATTCGTGTTTGGGTGAAGAGCGGAGACTACTGGGGCGTTTATTTTGATATGAACAAGAAGATTTACTCCGTATTCAACGAGGAAGGTATCGACTTCCCATTCCCGCAGTTGACGGTGCATCAGGCGAAAGACTGAGTGGGCTACAAGTTTCAATTTATTAGCTATCAGCCACTATAAGTTACGGGCTACAAGTTGTCCTGCATTATCATACTGCAGGACAACTTGTAGCCCGTAACTTAATAGTAGTCGGTAACTCCGTAGTTTATTTATAACTTAATTCTGCCTCTATTTCTTCGCAGACATCTTGTTCCAGGTTGAGCAGCTGATTGATTTCTTTTCGTTTTTCCAAATCCGTGAAATAGCTCTCCACTACTGCATAGATGTTGAAGCCGGTTGTGGAACCCGCAGCCAAATCCAATGACTCAACCATTTTCTCTACTGCTTGATGAATGCGTTTCTTACTGATAAAATGCAGTTCATTACTATGAATTAAGCTCTTTTCCATGATATTTTCTGTTTTAGTTATTGTAGTTATAACATTCTATCAAGCAAGTTAGTTCATGTAGATTGAACAGACTTGACAGTCGACCGAACGATATTTCTTTTTATATTTGCCAAAAATATAAGCGCGGCAATGAAAGAACTGTTTATAAAAATACTCCGTTTTCTGATGTTTGTACTGGTCGTAGCTTTGGGCTGCATCGGATATAACATCTATGAAGATACGTTGGCTGCTGTGTGGATACCCGTAGGGGTAGGACTTGTGGTGGCAGTCGTTACACTTCCTCTATATAAAAAATGGATATGGCTGACAACGATGGAGCAAAAGGCAGTGAATATATTGTGTCATGTGGTGTGCGTGGGTGTCATCAGTTGTTCGCTTTTTCTGGTAGGAAATTATCAGATGGCGGCTCCTGCTTCGACAAAGGAGGTGACGGTCACCGTACTTGAGAAGCTGATAAAAGAACATGAAAAGAGACGTAAAGTAGGCAAGCATCGTTATGTGTCGGACGGAGTACGTAAGGAGTATTACTTAAAGGTGGCTTTCGAGGATGGAGCGATAGAGACCTTGCATGTTTCCACAGCCACATACAACAAAGCACGAAAAGACAAACCGAAAGTCTTGACTTTGCAGAAAGGAGCTTTCGGATTGCCGGTGATAACGAAGGGGTTATAGTTCTAATTCCCCCATGCAAGACATCAGATGAGGAACAGAATGCTCTTCTTAAAGATTTCTGCGTACAAAATGTCCGTCAATCCAAATGGTGGCATGGTGCCCTTTGAATTTCAGTAATACATAATTGGGATCTGTCGGGCCTTTGCTGAAGTGTGCGCTGAACCACTCTTGCCACATTTCCTGCTTGGTGGCTTCGTCTTCTATAATCTCCACTTCACCGGTGAGCACTACGCTGTTTCCTTTTTCCTGAAAGCACAAACCTGCTTTCGGATTGGCTGCAAACTCCTTTGTTTTAAGACTGTCTTTGCCGGTTGCCAACCATACGGTGGTGGCCCCTTCCGACTTGATGTTGCTCATTGGAACGGGGCGGGGATATCCCTCTTGGTTGATGGAAGTGATGACGACGGTTTCGCATCTTGCCAAGATTTCTGCTGCTTTCTCGATTAATGTTGCCATATTGGATGTTTTTATTGATTTGATTGCTGCAAATATAGGCATGGTAATAGGAAGAGCTATTGTAAAAAATCGACTTTTATGTTTTCACATAACTCAAAGTCCCTTCTTCCAATGGAGCGGAAGTGAGAAGCTGGCTTGGCGTGTTGCCGGACATCTTCTTGATTTCTTTTGAGAGATGGGAGACATCATAATATCCTGCTTTGATGGCAACGGACAGCAGATTGTCGAAAGAGGTACTCCGCAACAAGTCTACAACATGTTTGAACTTCATAATCCGACTGTACTCTTTGGGTGTAAGTCCGGTGTGCTGCTTGAATTTCCGTTCGAAATGGCGTTGGCATAGGCAAGTCTCCTCCGCTAACCGGAGGAGTGACAAGTCACCCTTGCATCGGTTGATTTGTTGTATGGCGAACAGCATGCTCCGTTCTGCTTTTGGACTGTATCGGCATAAGGCTTGAAACAGGAAGTTTTCAATAAAGACCAGGTGCTCTTGAATGGTTCCCAGTTCGCCCAGTCTCTCTGCAAAAGAGTGGGTAAAGAGGCTTGTAAGCTCATCGGCGTTTAACCGTAAGTTGGTGAGCTCCTGCAAAGGGAGGTCCATGAAGCGAAGTATTCCGCAAGGCAGAAAACGGATTCCCAGCATATGGACTGTTACCGTATGGGTCACTAATTCGGAATATTTGGTCATGGCTCCAATGAAGTAGGTATGGTAGGGCTGCATAACGAGGCTGTCGTGTACGGCCTTAGGGGCTTCACCCAACGTGAATATAAAGTCTGTGCATCCGTCCGGCAGGATGTTGATATGCATGCCGTATCCGGGTTGTCCTTTAAACTCCCAATATTTGTCAATATAGGGGGAGAGCAGGGGGCTGGGATGATATTCTTTGTACATAGGTTGTAAAGATAGGAATAAACTTCGAAGATAGGGAAATCCCTATGTATAAATAGAGAGAATCACGGAAAAGGAGGTTTTTATCATACTACATTTGCTGTATGGATAAATACTAAAACTTTCTATTATGAAAAAGATGTCAGTTGTTTTAGGCTTGTTACTCGCTGTCTTGGTGACGGGCTGTGGCATTTATGAGAGCTACGGGTTTGATTATAAGCAGTTGAGCAGCATTGAACGTGGTATGAGCTTTAAAGAGGTGTGTACCATTTTAGGAGAGCCTGCATTTAGAGATTTGAATAAGGAGGGAGAGGCTTGGACATTCCGTGCTTATACTCCTGCGGGGTGGTCGGCTGTCAAGGTGTGGTTCAAAGACGGAAAAGTGGACGAAATGAAGAGCTATCTGGATGATACTTATCCGGTTACCACTTCGCGGGACAAGAGTTTCATGGACGAGAAAAAAGAATCTTCCGACAAGAGTAGCGAAACAAAGGTAATAGTTTCGCCGGAAGGGAAACATTACATCAAAATGGGCTCGGTAGTAGTCACTCCCGAAGGCAAGCATATAATAGTACCTTGATTATACCAGCATAATCGTTTCCGGATATAGTATAATGTGAATATACCTTTCTATAAAGTGCTGATATTTATAAAGTTCTATATTTTTTGCAGATTTTAGGTATATGTAGTTCAAAGAATGTTATCTGAAATGAAAAGAATGGGCAATGTTTGTCATTGCTCGGTCTTTATCTTATATTTGAGTAAATAATATAGGATATCATTTTAAGAAAGGAACTAATAATAAGATAATAATATGAAGAATATTGAGAAGGCGACCAATAATATGAAAATGGTATATTCCATTCTGTGCAATCTTAAGAAGTGTACAATCTTTGAATTACAGAAACTGACGAAGTTCAGGGATGTGGATTTGTGTTTGGCCTTGGGGTATCTGCTGCAGAATAACCAGATTTATCAGAAGCGTATTGATAACATGGTTTACTATGGAGTCGTCGCAAAATGAAAAGATATACAATAGGTTTACCACACATTTTGCTTACATGCTTGCATGGCGCTTTCTAATTGTTTGTTATACCGCGTTTTACGGTATGTAAGCAGACGCTATGCAAGTATGTAGGCAAACTTTGCTTGCATGCTGTTTTTTCTTGTGCAAATGGCTGGTCTTCTTTCCGCAAAGAACGGCTCTTTCTTCTACTAAAAGCTTATTAATGACTATTGTGCACGGTTGTGATGCAGTTTCTTCACTATTGTGGTACGGCTTCTTCATGCTTGTGGAGAAGCAGTACCACAATAGTGCGCATATCTAACTGTCATTTACTCAGTGGACTAAAAACCTATATTTGAGTGATGAAAAACTGATAAATAGTCTTTCATTGGCTGTGTATGTACCTTCAAAAGAGTGATATGGCAGTGGATAATGTTCATGTCTTACAGTTTTTCAGTGAAAGAAATCATGAATATTGGGATACTTGAAAAATAAGTTTCTCTTTTGCACGCGAATTAGAAAACCAAAAGAGTTTTGTAATCCTCATCGGAGGGGCGTAAAAATACCGGATAAGATGACTGGGTAAAACCAATCATTTTCATTGTGCTTCTGTTTTGTGTTCTGAAGTATCGGTATGATTATAAACTTTCCAACCAACTCATTACGTAGCAGATGCCTTTAAAAGAAAAAAGCAATTATCTATTTCAGATAACTGCTTTTCTTTGGTGAACCGCTTGGGGCTCGAACCCAAGACCCCAACATTAAAAGTGTTGTGCTCTACCTGCTGAGCTAGCGATTCAGACCTTATTGCTGTTAAGCGGGTGCAAAGATAGATACTTTTGTTTAAAAAACAAATGGATTAAGGGAAAAAGTTTTGATAACGACTTCTGCTTTTACTCTTCTTGTTGATTATCAGTCTGTTCAAACTTGTGAATTTTTTCTCTGTTTATGATGAAACGTTGATAGTAGGAGAGCATAAGGGTGGTAAGCGGAAGTGCTATAATCATACCCAGCATACCCATCAATGAGCCCCAAATTGATAAAGACAGTAGGATGATGGCAGGGTTCAGGCCCGTAATTTTCCCCATGACACGCGGTACGATGAATCCGTCTTGAATGGCTTGTACTATGATGAATACCGCAAGGGCCGATGCAATGATAATCCAGAAGTTTCCTCCCGTATCCGCTGCTTTCAGTATGGCCAGCACGATGGTAGGTATAAAGCCAATAATCTGTAAATAGGGCACTAGGTTTAAAGCACCGATGAACAAGCCGAGCCCAATGGCCAGTGGGAAATCAATAATCAGAAAGCCTATACTGAACAGAATACCGACACACAATGCCACGAATGCTTGTCCGCGGAAGTATCTGTTCATGCCGTCTTTCACATCGTTCATTACATTGATTACGAAGGGCCGGTATTTCTGTGGTACCAGGTGGGGCCACCCTTCGGAAATGCTTTCATAGTCCAGCAATATGAAGATTATATAGAGAAGAATGAGAAAGAAAGTGAAGAAACTGAACAGTAGATTGACGGATTCTGACAGCAAGGACCAGAGCCGGGGAACGGTTTCCTTGATGGCGTTCAGCATATTCTCTTCCTTGAACAATTGGGTGACAAACTGGGTGTCTATGTTCTCACGAAGGAATTCAGAGAGTGTTTTGGGCACATTGCCGTCGTGGGTTCCGTTGGAAAAGTAGTCTATTACCAAATCTTTCACCCTGACGAATTCGTCCATCATGGGAGGCACAAGCAGATAAAATGCGGTTCCTCCTACAATCAGAATACTGAATAAGGCGCAGAAGATGGATATGACCCGGTTCTTGAGCCTTAATCTGTACTGGAAAAAGGTGACCAGGGGGTATATCAGATAGGCAATGAGCCATGCGATGAAGAATGGCAGCAATACGCCGCTTAGACGCTTGAAGAGCATAAGGATGCCGATAATAATGACACCGAGTATGACACCGCGGATAAAACTGTCGAATGTAATCTTTTTGCGTTCCATAATGCTCTGTTTTTTGTATTCGTTAATGACCGCTTTCCTTTTGGTCGGCTTGGATGGCTTGCTGATAGCACTCCCGGCATAGAGGTTCGTACTCTTCGGTTTCCCCCAGCAGTACTTGTTTGTCGTTCTTGACGGTACGGTGGGAGAACGAGGCGAGTTGGCCGCATTTCACACAGATGGCATGTACTTTGGAAACTTCGTCTGCAATGGCACACAGTCCCGGCATAGGACCGAATGGAATACCCCGGAAGTCCATGTCCAGTCCGGCAACAATGACGCGTATACCATTGTTGGCAAGCTGGTTGCATACATCAATCAGGCCGCTATCAAAGAACTGGGCTTCGTCAATGCCCACTACATCTATCTCTGAAGTGAAGAGCAGAATGCTGGCAGACGAGTCGATGGGAGTGGAGGCTATGGAATGACTGTCATGCGATACTACATCGGCTTCGGAATAACGGGTGTCTATGGCGGGCTTGAATATCTCTACGCGTTGTTTGGCAAATTTTGCCCGTTTCAGTCTCCTTATCAGCTCTTCGGTTTTGCCGGAAAACATAGAACCGCAAATGACCTCAATTCTTCCCCTGCGTTTGGTTTCCTGTATATGATCTTCTGAGAATAATACCATGCTTTCGAGTGTTATATTTAAGCGCAAAAGTAACACTTTTGTTTGCTTTCCGATATTTTTTCATTATTTATTTCTACATTTGTAGCGTTAACACGGACTGTGTAAAGGATATGCAAACCTTATTAAATGACATAGAATTAGATATTCAGGAATTGAAATGTTTGATGCAAGCCATTTCAAGTGATACCAATCCGACATTGAGGATTGTGGCAAAACGGAATATCCAGCAGATGAAGGTACGCTTGGAGGCGTTGCAAGAACTGCTTGAGGAGGCGCCAACGGCTGTTGTGCCGCCCCTGAAGGACATCCCTACTGCTACTACTCCTTTGGCTGGACCGGTTTCTCCGGTTGTACCGGTCGTCCCTGATACAATGAAGATGGTATGTGAGGAACCGGAAACAGTTCATACGGCTGAAGCGCTCCAGACTGTTGTAACTTCGGCATCTCCTATTTTGGCAGAACGTATCAAGCCTGCCAAGGATTTGAGACATGCCATCAGTCTGAACGATTCATTCCGTTTTGTCCGCGAGCTGTTCGCAGGCGATGCTGCACGGATGAATGAAGTGGTACGACGTTTGGGTGAGGCCCCTTCTTTGGACAAGGCTATGGATATTTTCGTTTCGGAAGTGCAGCCGGATGAAGAGAATGAAGCCGCTGTCGATTTTATGGAACTCCTCAAAAAATATTTCAGCTAAACAACCGATAAGTATGGGAAAACTTTATGTAGTGCCTACCCCGGTAGGGAATTTGGAAGATATGACATTCCGTGCTATCCGGATTCTGAAAGAAGTGGATTTAATATTGGCTGAGGATACACGTACTTCCGGCATATTGCTGAAACACTTCGAAATAAAGAATGTGATGCAATCTCACCATAAATTTAATGAACATAAAACGGTTGAAAGTGTTGTTAATAGAATAAAGGGGGGAGAAACTGTAGCTTTGATTTCGGATGCAGGTACACCGGGTATATCCGACCCGGGCTTTCTGGTGGTCAGAGAGTGTGTGCGCAACGGCATCGAAGTGCAATGCCTGCCGGGAGCGACAGCTTTTGTGCCGGCATTAGTGGCTTCCGGATTGCCGAATGAGAAGTTCTGTTTTGAAGGTTTTCTTCCACAGAAGAAAGGAAGGATGACTCGCCTGAAGGCATTGGCCGGGGAGCGTCGTACCATGGTGTTCTATGAGTCTCCCCACAGATTGGTAAAAGCTTTGGCGCAGTTTACCGAACATTTCGGTGCCGGACGTCAGGCATCTGTTTCGCGGGAAATTTCAAAGGTGCACGAAGAAACGGTGCGTGGAACGCTTACAGAATTAATAGAACATTTCACGGCGAACGAACCGCGCGGTGAAATTGTGATTGTAGTAGCAGGAATAGACGATTAAATAACTTCATTAACCAAACGTAAAACGAAAGCGTATGAAAAAGTTAGCAGTTTTAATTGTATGCGCGGCTGTAATGGCTTCGTGTGACAGTTTCTCTGGTGGCAGTAAGAACCAGCTGAAAGCTGAAAATGATTCTTTATTGATGGAACTGACTCAGCGTAATGCTGAATTAGACGAGATGATGGGTACTTTCAATGATATTTCAGAGGGATTCCGCCAGATTAATGCGGCGGAGAGCCGTGTGGATTTGCAACGTGGCGCTGTGGCAGAAGGCTCTTTGAATGCCAAGCAGCAGATTGCGTCGGACATTGAATTTATCCGTAAACAGATGGAAGAGAACAAGGAGCAGATTGCCAAACTGCAATCTATGTTGAAGAACAGCAAAAACAACTCTGTTCAGTTGAAGAGAGCTGTAGAATCTTTGACTCAGGAGTTGGTGGCAAAGACCCAGCGTATTGAAGAATTGCAGGCTGAGCTGGCTTCCAAGAATATCCGTATCCAGGAACTGGATGCTGCCGTGACCGGCTTGTCTAGTGAGAAGGAGGAATTGACTGCCGAAAATGAGGCGAAGGCCAAAACCGTTGCCGAGCAAGATAAGGCACTTAACACAGCTTGGTTTGTGTTTGGCACAAAGAAGGAGCTGAAAGACCAGAAGATATTGACAAATACCGGGCTTTTCAAAAAAGGCCAGGTGCTGAAAGATTCTGATATCAACAAGGACTACTTTACACAAGTGGATATCCGTACGACAAAAGAGATTAAACTATACTCCAAAGATGCTGATATCTTGACCACTCATCCTGCTGGCTCTTATGCGTTGGAGAAAGATGATAAAGGACAGCTGACTTTGAAGATTACAAATCCGAAAGACTTCTGGAGTGTGTCCAAGTATTTGGTAATCCAAGTAAAATAACACTGTTATAGACTGATACAGAACGGACGCAGGTTATTGGAATTGATAATCTGCGTCTATTTTTATATATCCCTTTCCTTTAAATTATGGCATCCCAATATAAGAACCTGTTTTTTGACCTGGACGATACGCTTTGGGCATTTTCCCTTAATGCACGCGATACATTCGAAGAGATGTATCACAAGTATGATTATGACCGTTTCTTCCGGTCTTTCCAGCATTTCTATACGCTTTATCAGCATCGCAATGTAGAGCTGTGGGAAGAATACGGCAGAGGGCAGGTCAGCAAGGAAGAGTTGAACCGCCAGCGTTTTCTATATCCTCTGGAGGCAGTAGGGGCGGGGGATGCTGCTTTGGCCGAGGCTTTTTCTGATGATTTCTTTTCGGTCATTCCCACAAAAAGTCGGCTGATGCCGCATGCTTATGAGGTGCTGGAATATTTGGCGGGGAAATATAACCTCTATATCCTTTCCAACGGCTTCCAGGAGCTGCAATGTCATAAGATGCGTTCGGCAGGTATCGACCGCTTTTTTAAGAAGATTGTTCTCTCTGATGACATCGGTATCTTGAAGCCCTGGCCCGAAATCTTTCATTTTGCACTTTCTGCCACACAATCCGAGGTGCGTGATTCTTTGATGATAGGCGATAGTTGGGAAAATGATGTGATAGGAGCCAAAGGAGTGGGTATGCACCAAGTGTTTTATAATGTAACCGGGAAGGAAGAACTGCCTTTTCAACCGACTTATCATATCAGTAATCTGAAAGAATTGATGCAGATTTTGTGACATTGAAATTTTTAATTGTACTTTTGTCTGCAGAAACGTATATTATACAGCTATGGACACAATCTTACCTTTCGCTCTACTTTGTTTTACCTCCTTCTTTACGTTGACAAACCCTCTCGGCACCATGCCGGTGTTTTTGACCATGACGCATGGAATGACGGACCGTGAACGGCAGTCGGTAGTATCGCGCGCCACGTTGGTTGCCTTTATAACAATTATGGTCTTTACGTTTGCAGGGCAGTTCCTCTTTAAGTTCTTCGGTATCTCTACCAATGGTTTCCGTATTGCCGGTGGAGTTATTATCTTTAAGATTGGCTTCGATATGCTGCAAGCCCGTTATACCCCAATGAAGCTGAAAGACGAGGAAATCAAGACTTATGCCGATGATATTTCCATTACTCCTCTTGGAATTCCGATGCTTTGTGGTCCCGGTGCCATAGCCAATGCCATTGTGCTGATGCAGGATGCCCATACCATTCAGATGAAAGGAGTTCTTATAGGAATGATTGCCTTTATTTATCTGATTACCTTTTTCATATTGCGTGCTTCCACGCGGTTGGTCAAAATCTTGGGTGAGACGGGAAACAATGTGATGATGCGCTTGATGGGACTTATCTTGATGGTTATTGCCGTTGAGTGTTTTGTCAGCGGAGTGAAACCGATATTGGTGGATATATTGAAAGAAGGAGGCATACCATCACTGGCACACCTCCTCTAAACACTTTATTTATAAAAACACATTGGGAGAATTCCCAAGTTTCTTTAGGCTACTATTGATTAATAGCCTGGATTTTGTTCCATGTTCGGATTGGCATTGATTTCACCGACGGGAATCAACGGGAGCGCTTATATGTCGTTACGGATGTCTGCCGCGTCGGTCAGGTTGCCACTTTCTGCTGCCTGAATCAGACGGTTGGTGCGTGCTATGACTACATAAGTCATCTGCCATACGGCTGTTGAGGTGGTGAAATTGTCGGCAGTTGTATATTCCATATAGTAGTAGAAGTTTGCTTTTCCACTTCCACCGTTATATTCATATTGGATATCTTCCCTTCTCATGATGTAATGGTCAACTCAAAACCATAGTTCTTCAGTGAACCGATGTTTTGCGGAGTGGTATATCCGTAATCGCCATCATAATATCTGCCGACTTGTGATACGGGGAGGTCGTATATAAGGTCACTGGTTTTGCGCTGATAGTAGTCGAATGTTACGGAGATACGGTCAATGAATGAAAAGTCGAGACCGATATTCCATGTTTTGTTCTTTTCCCATTTCAGGTCCGGGTTTCGAAAGAGTTGATGTAAGAGAGCTGGGTTTGTGTATTCAGCTGGTCATTACGATTGACAATACGCTGCATGGCACCATCCGGAGCGCCGTTGTTTGAGCGTCTGTCCCAAAGAACATCATTGGTACCTTGTGCGTAATCATAAGCAAGCTTTATGGGAAACAAACTCTCTTTACTCCAATGGGGATTGCCGGACGATCCACTGCTTTGTGGCAAGTCACACGAACATTCTCGTTAATGCCACGTGCATTGCCGGAAATGTAAGGCATGTCAATGGAAGGAATCCACTATTATTATATTCCATAGATGTCATGGGAAGAACAAAATAGCTAGAATTCTGCGCTTCTATAAAAGGAAAATTCTCTTCATACACTGCCGTGCTCAGTTCCAGCATATATTCAAAATCTTTACGGCTCATCTCTATTTGTTTGTCAAAAGGTAAAGTTTTGTCCAGTTTCCAAATAGCAGTACAATCCATAGGATATAAAGGATTACCTTCCTGATCGAGAACCACAAGATACATGTGCCCGGGTATCTTTACTAATTCAATACTTAGTCCTACGCTCAGGCAAAGGCTTGCCATTGCACAAGTTTGTGTGGTACAAAAAAACTGGCCTTTATTAAACATTTCGGCAAAAGTAGACAGGTGCGTTCCCTCAAAAGAATATACTACTCCATATTTATTCATCAACCAATAAAATGCAGCCAATTACTCCTTGACATATTCATTTCCCCACTGATAACCCAAAAATCCATCTCTTATGTTTGGGATATCATTTATTGCTTCCAGTTTCAGCTTATTTACCATAGGATTATTGGGTGAAACATGACCAAAGAAAAAAGGCTCAAAAGACAAATAGCATATTTCATCACCTTCTCTAATAGGATATTCAGCCCAATCGAACGTTTTCAAATAAGCAACATAATCCTTATCATCTTGATTATCCAGCTCCCAATAAAAAGAGTATATATCTTCTTGAAAGGGGGATACATTAAATTGTTTGGAATATTGACAAATTATATTTCCTTTCATTCTGATCTCCCATTCCATCGTAATAGGCATTGCTGACTTTATGGAAGAGAATTTTTCATATTTCCATTTGATAGGAAAAAACATTTCGATACGCTCGTCTCCAGTTGTCAGCATGGATACCGTTCTCTCTTCATTGAGGGCTGAAGCTTTCGTTGTCACATGGATTTCTTGCCCGGCAGCCGGATTATCAAAGACAAGTACCATATCTTCAAACCGGTCTCCCATTTTATAATATTTACTGATACTTGGAGCCGGATAAGCAAAAAGTGGCGAGATATAATCATATCCCCTAAATGCGGCCCAACTCTGCGATAATGCTTCTACATGCAAATCTCTCATTGAAATTTCTTCGTTATCAGCATCTTCCATAACCTCAATATAATACTTCTTCTCACAGGCTGTTAAGCAGACCGCCAAACACATCCCAGTCAATATCCGGGAGAATAAATTTGTTAATTTCATATATCTTATATAATTGTATAAAGCAAGAAACTGTCTTAAATATCTCTACTCGGATGAAACCCTCGATCCGGAAGCAGGCGAGAATATTAAGGGAGAGTTTCGCGATATTTACGATCGTAAGAAATAGTCTATGAAACAGGTAATTTGCTGTGCATTTTACTTCTTGTTTGCTTCGTTTGCGGATGTGACAAGGTACATACAGGAAGCAGGAAAGTAGCAGTCTTTGTTCCGGCTGCTCCCGATTATAATGAATCGAAAATGTGGTATGTCGAACGCAACGACCAAGGCGACGGCGTTGATGTGTTTTACATTCCTTCTGCTTGGAAGTTTGACTGGAAAACATCTGACAGCCTTGTTTCTCACTATGCAGACTCGTCTTTACCCGAACATCGTGTACACATGGAAACCGAAATGGCCAAGGTAGCTGAATACATGGCATTGGGAAACAACTTCTATTCTCTTCATTATAGGCATATTACCCTTGATTTATAGGCTACACTCAATGAAGATACCATGACGCGCAGATATATGGATGTGTCTTTCAAAGATGCAACAGCAGCTTTCTCCACTTCCTCATAAATTATAACCAAGCTCGTCCGTTTATTCTGGCAGGATTCAGTCTGGGTGGAAAGTCGGTTGTAGAATTGATGAAGCACTTGTCTGAAAAGGAACGTAAGCAGATGATTGCCGCATACGTGTCGGGATATAAGGTTACTCTTGCTGATGTGGAGAAAGTGCCGTGGATTAAACCGGCAACAGACTCTATTGACACCCGGTAGGTGCTTTGGGCTTTCGTCTTGCCGATCTGAGCCTTGATGTTCTCCAGTTCCCAGTTCAGCCGTCTTGCCTCCTCGGGTTTGCCTTTGTTACAAAATTACTATTTATCGAGTTGTTTTAAGCTATGAAGAATAATGCAAACAATTGAAAAAATAACCGTTTATATTGCCTGTTTTAGTAGGAAGAAGGCGCATCGGTAAAACCTCACTTTTATTGAAGTCAACGGATGAAAGACCGATATTGTATTTTTTCATTTTATGAATTGGTGGAAATTAAACACAATCCTGAGCGGATAGATTGGGGGATATTGAAGAAAAGCCACCCATTTCACAATGAGTGGCTTCTCAAAAACACTTTATTATGAAATTCCGGTATGTTCAACCGGATGAATCATCATAGTTGTCGCATTATTATTGTTGGGGTAATGCAGCTTGATTAGTCTGTACAGATAGCGCTTCTGTGTCATTTTTCCGTATAACACGTCCTTTGAAGTATTAATTCTGGTCGCTCGGAGAAAGCTGAGAATTATTTTCTATTTCAGAGAGAGGTAATTGGTAAAGGAACGGCCTATCTTCCTGGTTATAACGGAACTTACCGGCAGAGAAGTGATTATTATTTTCTGCACCCCAAGTTTCGTCTGTACGATCTACAGGAATATTCAAACGACGATTATCAATATATTCCAAACCTTCACCCCAGAACTCTACACGTTTCTGATAAATGATTTCCTCTATCAGGTCAGCCTTGTTCGTGAAAGTGTAATTATAATCGGGCTGGCGGGTCTTCATAAAGCTATTCAGTTCAGTCACTGCTTCAGCAGAACCCTTGTGAGCCAAAGCTTCCATTTTTATCATGTAAGCCTCTTCTGAACGCAGGTAAATATAATCTCCCAGTTCCCATCCGCTGAACACACCGGCCTTGATGTTATCACGACCTGTACCGATAAATTTTACGGCTTGGTATTCCACGGCAACTGGAGACTGAGTGTCACGAATCAATGTTATACGATTACCGGAATCATCTGTTACACCTGTAGAACGGTCGCAGCAGAACCATTGCAGACGGATATCAGTATCCGCGATACGGTCTACTAATGGCTTAAAGGCAGCGCGCCATACACCGATGCCGGCATAACCATCGCCATAAGTATCCATCTGCGAGAAGAAAGACATATAAGTTGTACTATTGTCTGCTGTAACATCGCTACCGAATACTACATCCGGCAAGCTGATATTACTGAATCCTTGGAGTATCTGGTCTTCACTCTGCAATATAGGGAAATTATCAATCACCACCTGCGCATACTTTATCGCCTCATCCCATTCATGGATAACCATGTTCGCACGAGCCAAATGCATAGCTACCACGCAGCCATCCATATCAGTGGGTGAGGAAGTACGCGTCATATCCAAATTCTTGAACAAGTCGAAAGCAGTGGTAAGGTCACTCTTGATTTGTTCATAGATTTGGGCTACAGTAGCACGTGGCTGGTCACCTTCCGTATCCTCTGTAATAAGCGGTACACACGGAGACTGGGAGAAGTCATATTTCTCTCCACGGCCCCATTTCGTTCCATCCGCACCGGTATAGTAGGAATGCTGGTATAAGTAAGTCAGTTGTAAGTAGGCGTAGCCACGGAAACCAAGGGCGATGGCACGATATTTCAAATTGGCGGGATCTTCACTGCTGGGGTCAATCAGCTTGAGGATGTTGTTGGCATTGGCTATGACACGATAGTACTCTTTCCAACGGTTGTTGGTCGGAGTATAGTTCTGTTGCCAGTAATCCAGCAAATAATGATACATACTCATAGCGAAACGTCCGGTCATAATCATATCGTTGCCCATCAGCGATGTTAAGTAATCAAAACTCTTTTGACCGAAATAGTTGTGACTCATATTGACGTCAACATACTGTTGCATATCAGTATACATACCTGCCACAGCAGCTGAAAAAGCCTTATCAGGATCTTCCTGAGCCACATTGCCCAGTTGGTCTTCAGTCAAATAAGCGGTAACGTCAGCATCTTCAATGCAAGATGTAAGCAGGCCCCCGACAAGAAGCACCTGCATCATATATTTCATTATCTTCATATACAATTTTATTTTTTAGTTTAGAATGTAAGGTTGATACCTCCGGAAATCACACGCATCGGAGAATAGCCTCCATATTCATTATCAGAACCAGCCATTGCCACACGAGGGTCAAATCCCTGACGTTTGGACCACAAGCCGAGATTATCTGCCGTAGCATAGATACGCAGTTTCTCAACACCCAATTTCTGCATCAAGTTCTTCGGCAATGTGTAGCCCAAAGTGATGTTACGGATGCTGAAGTAGCTGGCCTTTACCAGATTGAGGTCTGATTGCTGAGTGAAAGAGTTGGAAGCATTGTCGGCATTCCAAATAGGGAGTGAACCTTGACCGGTCTCAGGGTTGAATGTTTTCCACATATCCTTATTATGACCTACGTAGAATGAAGAGCTCATGCCGGACAGATAAGAGTAGTCATAAGCATAGCCACCAATCTGGAAAGCCGTTGCTATAGAAAGGTCAATTCCCTTGTAAGAGAAAGTAGTGCTCAAACCACCGTTGAAATCGGGCAGTGCAGATTTTCCAATGAAGTAGCGGGTTGCGTCTGCATAAGTGGTGGTGGTAGTACGGCCTGTCACTTCCCCTTTCTCGTTTGTCTCATCCATGTACCACATGGCATTTCCTTTTTCGTCCATGCCGGCATACATATAAGTATAGTATTCAAAGCGGCTCTTACCTTCGCGCAGGTTGAACGGACCGGAAGTGATACCATTTTCACGGTTTTCTTCGGGTAATGTCACAATACGGTTCTTGTAGTGGGAGCCTACGAGCGATACCGTCCACTTCAGGTCAGACTGATTGAAGATATCCACATTCACTTCAAACTCTATACCAGTGTTCTTCATCGCACCCAGATTTTCCCAGTTATACGGCCGTCCGGCTGTAGAGAAAGCTACGGGACGCTTGAAAAGCATATCGTCCGTACGACGATAAAAATATTCGAATGAACCGTATACTCTATCGAAGAGACGGAAATCTACCCCCACGTCAAAAGTCTTCTGCTTTTCCCAGGTCAAGTCCGGATTACCGTAGAATTCCGGTGAATAACCCAGCTCTGAACCATTCCAAGTAACTGTGTATTGGTCTTGATAAGGCGTGTATACATAGGCATAGTCATATTCCGAAAGGATGCTTTCATTACCCTGGGTACCATAAGATGCACGCAGTTTCAAGTCGTTCAACCAAGAATTTGTACCTTCCATGAATGCTTCGTTGGAAATACGCCAAGCAGCACCTACCGACCAGAAATTACCCCAACGGTCCAGAAAGCGGGAAGTACCGTCGCGACGGAAAGCGGCAGAAACGTAATATTTATTGCTATAGTCGTAGTCTGCCATACCGAAATAACCCTCGATGTTATGGTTTGCCGTGTAGCTATTGATGTATTGCATTTGTCCACCGTTGTCCAGTTCCGGATTGTTCGGATTAAAAAAGTTGGTCTTCTGTCCTGCCAAATACTGATATTCATACTTGTAGTACTCGTGACCTATCTTGGCCGACAGGTGGTGGTTATCGCCAAATACATTGCTGTAAGCCAGAATCTGGTTGAAGTTGGTAGTCGTAGTGTTGTAGCTTCCTTTTGTACCACGACCACCGAAAGACTGTCCGTCACCGATGAGCGGAGTGTAGAATACTGTCTGGCTACTGTTCGTGAAATCATAACTATAGTTTGCTGTAAACTTGAAATTCTTCAAGAACGAGATTTCCAGATACGAGCGTGAAGTCAGATTATTGTACACAGTTTCACGAATATCCTCTTTCATATTGGCTATCACATTCTGGTTAGTAGCCGTAGGACGTTTAGATGTACCGTCTGTTTCACCATTTCCGGCATCATACATGGGGCTTCCATCCTCATAATATTTCATGTTACCTTCTGCATCATAGGCATGAACCGGAAAGATAGGAGCCCAAGATCGTGCTACTTCGAAAGGATTGGAGGCAGCTCCGGCATTCTCTTGTACACCATTCTGAGTTGCTTTGGAATATCCTACATTGGTACCTACCTTCAACCAGGATTTCAACTGGGAGTTAACGTTGGCACGAGCTGTAAAACGCTCATAAGAAGAACCTAACACATAAGAGTCATTATCCAGAAAGCCCATAGATACATAAAAATCTGTACGGTCATTACCACCCGATGCAGATACATTGTATTCTTGGCGGAAGGCATTGTCGAACAAGGCATCGGCAAACGAATCATTATAACGCAAACGTGCATTGGGGTTAAGTTTTCCATCAGGTGTTACTAAATATTCTCCTTGCGGGATGATATAAGCATTGTAATTACCCAGTTCGCCCAGTAAATCCTGACTGGCTGCTAAATTAGAGTCTTCAATGGATTTTCCAGCCGCCCAATAGGTATTACGAAGACCATACCAAGACAAACGATAGAACTCTTCCGGATCAGTAGCCATATCATAATCTTTGTACGCACGCTGTGCCACACCCCAGGTACCGTTAAAGTTGATGGCCACCTTGTCTTTGCGTCCGGTCTTGGTAGTAATCATGACCACACCACCAGCTGCGCGGGAACCATACAAAGAGTTGGATACAGCATCTTTCGACACGTTCACTGAAGCAATGTCCGTAGGGTTGATGTCCGACAACTTACCGTTGAAGGGCACACCATCTACTACAATCAGCGCATTGTTGCTGGCTGAAATAGAACCGATACCGCGCAATACGATATTGGCATCTTGTCCCGGCTGGCCGGAAGAGCTTACAACCTGCAAACCGGCCACAGCTCCTTCTAGTGCATTGGACACGGATGTAGCTTGTGAATTACTGATAATCTCATTCTTTACACTGCTGATAGAGCCCACCAAATCTTGTTTGCGTTTAGTGCCATAAGCCACTACTGTTACTTCATCAAGTATCTCTGTATCAGGCATCATAACCACTTTTACGCTCGGTTTGATTACCACTTCTTGAGTCTTCATACCGATGTATGAAATCACCAGAGTTTTCGCGGAACTTGGTACGTTTGGTAATGTAAAATCACCATCTACACCGGTAATAGCACCAACTTGTGTACCTTTTACCAATACAGAGGCTCCAATAACTGGCTGCCCGTCTTCTTCAGAAATTACAACACCTGTAACCTTCTGGGTTTGGGCAGTTACTAGGCCTATTCCAACAAAAAGACAGGCCAATAACAGCATTAATTTTCTTTTCATAAATTCTCTCTTAAAGTTTAACTTTACATTAATTGTTTCTTTACTCTAACAAAATGCAAATATATTAATAAAACTGAAACGAACAACTATTTTATTGAAAAAACCTTGTAAATCTATCAATTTGTTAATTAAATACGCTACTTTATGCTTAATAACAGATTTTTCATACTTAAAAAACCTAAACCGGCTTATGTTTACTATCACTATGATTCCCTCTTTCAAGGTGATTTTTCCAAGAAATACACATATTTTAAAACAAAATGGTTAATAAACAAGCTGCTAAAACAAAAAACATACCTGATTTTGAAACAAAATGAGAATTTCCGGAGATTAAATACCGATTAATAGCTAAACACAAAAAGACACTTTTTAGAGATATTAATTCTTATTCTATTCTCACCGAGCACAGAATATCGTCTTATTTGTTATTAGTATTAATTAAAATCAAGCAAAATGAGTAAAATTATTTACAATCTAGTGTACAACAGAAAAAGAAGCCTGAATAAAAAAGGAATGGCGTTAGTGCAAGTAGAAGCCTATTTGGACAGAAAGAAAAAGTATTTCTCCACCAAAGTTTATCTAAAGCCAGAACAATGGGACAATAAAAAGCTTATCGTGAAGAATCATCCTAATGCGGATGCACTGAATAGATTGATATATGAATTTATGGCTATGATAGAAAAAAAAGAGTTGGAATTGTGGCAGCAAGGAAGGCGTATTTCATTAGAGTTACTAAAGGAGGTTTTGAGCACAAACGAAAACAAAACCTCTTTTATTTCTTTTTGTAGACAAGAGATAGCAAACTCTGCTCTGAAAGAAAGTACAAAACGAAATCACCTCTCCACTCTTTCATTATTACAACAGTTCAAAAAGGATGTAACCTTTTCTGATTTAACATTCGAATTCATATCCTCCTTTGAATATTTCTTGCAATCAAGAGGCTATCACACAAATACGATAGCCAAACATATGAAGCATCTGAAGCGACATATAAATGTCGCCATCAACAAGGATTATATAGAGATACAAAAATACGCTTTTCGAAAGTACAAGATTAAAACTATAGAAAACAAGCATACGCACTTATCTCCTGAAGAGCTGGAGAAGTTGGAGAAATTAAGCTTGGCTGGCAGATATACTAAATTGCAGAAGACTTTAGATGCATTCTTGTTTTGTTGCTATGCAGGAATGAGATATTCTGATTTTATCAGTTTATCACCCGATAACATCGTGGAGATCCGTCAAGAAACCTGGCTAATTTATAAATCCATAAAGACGAGTACAGAAGTCAGATTACCTCTTTATCTCTTATTCGAAGGAAAAGGGCTTGTTATTCTGGACAAATATCGGGATGACTTACAAAGCTTCTTTCATTTAAGGGATAACTCTAATGTGAACAAAAATTTAATTGTGATTTCCCGCCTAGCCGGTTTATCAAAAAAGATTTCATTTCACACCGCTCGCCATACTAATGCAACTCTATTGATTTATAATGGAGTAAACATTACAACAGTGCAAAAATTATTGGGGCATAAAAGTGTTAAAACCACACAAGTGTATACGAATGTAATGGATATGACTATAGTACATGATTTAGAAAAGAACCATGCACTCATGCCTTTGCCTAAAAAAACACGAACTTAGCATAGTCAATACTGCACTTTCATATCATCATATACTTCTCCTTTAAAGTCTGTTCACTCACTATTCTGTTTCAACCTGCTCGCTGCAAACTCACTGCATACGTTTTGCAGTACTACTGCATATTGTTTGCAGTACCACTGCATATTGTTTGCAGTACCACTGCATATTAGTTTGCAGTACCACTGCAACAGCTTTGCAGTATCACTGCAATAGGTTTGCAAAATCTTGCAGCAAGAAACTATTTATAATCAATTAGATACAGCATAGTGTGAATAGAAGATTAACATTGGTGTGTTATCAATATTTAAACTGATTGGAGGTGTGGAAGCAAAATTTGCTTCCACACTTTTGCATTGCTTCCACAGCATCTGTAATGCCGATAAATAGAGGGATATAAGGAACGGGTGGAAGCGTGGAAGCAAAAATGATGAAAACTGCTATGAGGAAACAATTGTTGTCTTGATTGTTTAGCCAATCAGAAAGTTTTGAATTTGCTGTTTTCTGAAGCTATTGAAATATTCTTTTACATAGATTTTAGTAGTTTCGCTAATAAAATGACAATGTAGAGTAAATACTTCATTGAAAGCAGCTAGGATGATAGATATTGACAAAAGACATGCTTCATATAAGAGGAAGAATCATTTAAAATCTTTAAGCAGCGTATTAACTTTATGGTATACATCTGATAACCTGGTTGTTAATCCTACAAATAGTATCACAGCAGTAAGGTTTTATGCGTTGCCCCCCCCCATACACATACCTTGTGAGAAAGGAAATTTCGCTATAGTTATTTCTAGCACATAGCATAATTATCTGATTATTAACAAAATAAGCAAAAGTGTAGTTCCGCGAAAACTCTGCTAATTTCGTATGTTGGTATGCAAACGCAAGAGGTGGCTGTCGCACCTTCTTTAAGAGTCATCTTAAAGTCCGACAGTGAAATTCTTGATGAAGTAACAGTCATAGCTTATGGTACTGCAAAGAAGAACTCACTAACAGGTTCTGTTGCTACTATCAAATCCAGTGATATGGAAAAGCTTCCAGTTACTTCATTTGAGAAAGCATTACAAGGATTGTCTCCTGGACTGCAGATCGCAAGTGTCTCCGGTCAACCGGGTTCGTCTACACAGGTACGTATTCGTGGTATCGGGTCTATGTCTGCCTCAAGTACCCCACTTTATGTTATAGATGGAGTTGCTATTGAAGCTGCAAACTTAAGTGAAGTTGCAAATACCAGTAAATATGGGACAAGTGCAAATCCACTTTCAAACTTAAATCCGAATGATATTGAGTCTATTACCATCTTAAAAGATGCTTCTGCTGCTTCTCTGTACGGATCACGTGCGGCCAATGGTGTTATTCTGATTACAACGAAGCAGGGTAAAAAAGGACAAGCCAAGGTTAGCTTTAAAGCTCAAATGTCATCTTCCAAACTCCCTTCTGGTGGTTATAATTTGATGAATGCCTCCGAACATTATGCTCTGTATTATGGAGGCTTCTATAATAATAATATTGCTAAAGGCATGTCCTCAGAAGAAGCTTCTGCTGCAGCCAACAAATCCACACAAAGCATGTATGGGCGAAATCCATATAATGTTGCTAACCCTCTGGATGCTTCTGGCGACTTGACATCTGGCGCTCAATTGATGATTGATACCGATTGGTTGGATGAAGTCTTCAGAACCGGGATGTCACAAGAATACGATATCAGTGTAAATGGAGGAAACGAGAAATCAAAATACTTCATTTCTATGGGATATATGAATCAAGAGGGTATTGTGATTGGTTCGGATTTTGAACGATATTCAGGTCGTGCAAATGTCTCAACAGAAATTAAACCTTGGTTCAGTATGGGTATCAATTCCACTTTCTCTTTGGCAAAACAAAACACTCCTGTAGGTGGAGGTGGCGGTGCTAGTCCTTTGACTAATGGTATTTTCCTACCCAATGCTGTTCCAGTATATGATTTGGATGAAAATTTCCAAATGCAATATGATGAGAATGGCAAACCTCTTTATAACTTCAAGAATCCCATATTTCAGGATATGAATGTTATATCATTTGCACAAACTGACAAATATGCAACTAACACATACCGTGTTTTGGTAAATCCCTACGTGGATTTCAACTTTTATGGAGTTCATTGGAAAACAAGTCTTTCATATGATTATATCAATTTGGATGAAACGCAATGGTATAATGCGGAGCATGGTAATGGTAAAGCTGCACAAGGACGCTTGTACAAATATGCCATTTGGAACAACACTTTTGGATTGACCAGTACATTAAATTATAATTTCAACATAAAGGAAGACCATCACTTCTCGGTATTGGCTGGTTATGAAATCTATAATAAAGAGTACAAGCGCACTTATGCACAAGGAACAAAATTTCCAATTGGTGGTTTGACAGAGCTGAATGTAGCTGCTACTCCGCAAGAAGTAGGTTCTGTAACAGGTAAAGAGCGCATGCTTTCTTATTTTGGTCGATTAAATTATGATTATCAGAATAAATATTTTGCCTCATTCAGTATCCGCTCCGATGGTTCTTCACGTTTTGCACCGGGACATCGTTATGGTACATTTTGGAGTGTCGGATTAAATTGGCGTATCAGCGAAGAAAACTTCATGAAAGATATTACTTGGCTCGATGACTTGAAACTGCGTGCCAGCTATGGTACTTCAGGTAACAAAACATCTGATTACTTATATGGTTATCAAGCCTTCTATGAAGGTGGAGCCAATTATAACGGAGAGTCTGGCTTCAGACATTCTCAATTAGCAAATCCTGATTTGTCATGGGAAAAATCCAAAAACTTCAATGTGGGGTTGGATTTTGCAGTACTTAACAGTCGCCTGCATGGATCCATTGACTATTATATCAAAAACTCTGATGAACTGTTATTGGAAAAACCTTTAGCCGGTTCTACGGGGTTGGACATAATTATGTCTAATTTGGGTGGTATGCGCAACTCTGGTATAGAAGTAGATTTGCATTCCCTAAATATTCAAGCCGGAGACTTTAATTGGGGAACCGACTTCAATATCTCTTTTAACAAGAATGAAATCACTTCTTATCCCGAAGAACAGGAAGTTGTTGGTACAAAAGTTCGTACGGTAGGCTACAGCCTTTATGAATTTTACATGCAAGAATGGGCCGGAGTAGATAAAGAAACCGGTGCTCCACTTTGGTATAAAGACGTAAAAGATGATAAAGGTAATCCGACAGGTGAAAGAACTACCACTTCAACTTACTCTACTGCAGACAAATACAAACTTGGTTCTGCACTTCCCAATGTATTTGGAGGTTTGAATAACACATTTACATTTAAAGGATTAGACCTTTCATTCCTCTTTACTTATAGTTTTGGAGGAAAGATATATGATGCGTACGAAGCCAATTTGCTGAATGATGGTAACAACAACGGTTATCAAGCCATCAAAGATCAAGCGAATTATTGGACAAAAGAGAATCCAAACGCTCCGAATCCTGCATTCTTGCCCAATAACACTTCAAGTTCTCATTCTACATCAAGCCGCTATTTGCACGATGCAGATTTCATTAAATTTAAAAATATCAACTTAGGTTATACTCTACCAAAAAAATGGACACAGAAGATACAGTTGGAGACAGTACGTTTCTTTGGAAGTCTGGAGAATATCTGTGTATGGAACTTGGATGGTAGTTTCAAAGGTTACGATGTGGAATTGGGAGGTGTAACCGGAGTATTGGACGGTGCAGGTACGGTTCCATTGCCTCGTACAATCTTATTTGGTATAAATGTTGGTTTCTAATTTAAAATTGAGATTACGATGAATAGAATAAAGCAAACTATAATAGCACTTGCAATAGGTCTTAGCTTGGCAAATTGCGGTGATGATTTTTTGGATACTACTTCTTCGGACCAAATGTCCGATTCTAACACCTTTACTACGATAGACGGTGCGCAGCAAGTGTTGACCGGTGCTTATGACTGGTTGACCAATGGCTGGTTGGCTCATATGACCAACCAATATATTTTCTTCTTGCCTGACATTATGGGAGATGACGCATTGGTGACACCTGACCCCAACTACAATTATGGACGTTTTGTGTCTCCTTATCAATATACAGTTTCTCCAGGAAGTACCTATACTGATGACCCGTGGAAGGGATGTTACAGTATCATAGATAATACGAATGCCATTTTGGATAATATCGGAAACCTGGCAGAAAGTGCAGAGCGTAACAGAATTGAAGGTGAAGCGCTATCTCTAAGAGCTTATACTTATCATTTCTTAGTAAGAATGTATGCCAAACCTGTAAACAAGTACCCGGATAATCCGAGCATAATTTTACGTATTTCTTCTGGAACAGAAGACCTTCCTCGTGCTACGGTAAAAGATGTGTATAATCAGCTTGTCGTTGACATGGAAAAAGCATGTGGATTGTTGGACCAGCATTCTTCTTCATCCAAGGCATATATCGGTGCGAATGCTGCTCATGGAATTCTTGCACGTTTGTATTTGGATTTAGGTGATGAAACAAATGGCATCAAACATGCCAATGCTGCATTGAAAGGTGTTAATTTGATGAATACGGCAGTTTACACAGCTGATTTCTGTGAAGTTAACTCAGAAACACTTTGGGCTTTCGAATGTCCAACTGATGATAATCAATTCTATCTTTCATTACCCTCTTTCTGGTATTTGTGTGGAGATGATTATGAAGATGCTGTTATTGGTTATAGCTCATTACGAGTTTCAAAGGCTTTGATTAATCTAATGGAAGATAAAGATATACGCAAAACTCAGTTCCCGAAAGATTCTGAAATAAACGATTATATCAGTGAAACAGGATACTTGACAACAAAGATTCATAGTCGTAACAATGAAATGGGACAAGGCTCTTTCAATATGTTGCGTGGTTCTGAGATGTATCTTATTATTGCTGAATTAGCTGCTGACAAACAGCATTATGATGTGGCTAAAGAAGCATTAAATGTTGTTCGGATAGCTCGTGGATTGGATAAATATAGTGGAACGGATGCCGGTTTAGCAGATGAGATACAACAAGAAAGAAGGCGTGAATTATTTGCAGAGGGACATCGCCTATTCGACATGAAACGTAGAGGTTTGGCATTGACAAGAACTGGAGTTGACGGACACGATTTGTGGACCAGTCAATTAGACCTTCCTGCTGGTTCTGATAGATTTGAATTACCTATTCCGCAAGCAGAGATTGATGCTAATGGAGAACTGACAAATAATGATCAGAATCCTGCTTATAAATAAGTCTGTAAGAAGGAGTATATCTGATTTCTGAACTTTCAAAACATCTCTATTTGATAGGGTGTTTTCTAAATAAAGTGTTTTAAAAGCCGTTCACTGTGAAGTAAGCGGCTTTTGTTATTCTATCTTTTCCACTTTATTTCTGCAACAATCATTTCCAAATAGGACGTATAGAAATCTGCTGCCGGGGATTAACGGTTATTTCTTCCTCGTCTTCCAAAGTGATGCCAATGGAGAGATTAAAAGTATACCGGCACGTATCATACTGCATAGACTTTATGGAGAAGAGCTGAAACGATAAAAATATCCTCTCTTCAATAAACAGCAAACCTGAATTGTCTGCACGACACGGGAGTCAGCGCGGATTACAAAAGTACATTCTTTATTCCCCTGAATTATAAAAATATATCCACTCAGTCTTCGTTATTCTATGTAGACTATATTCTCTTACAAGAAGACTTCCTCATTACGTTTTTGACATGCTCCAAACAGTAGTTTTTCATAGCTATAGAATTCTTTACTCCAATTACTTTGTATTTGGAATAATCTCCATTTATAAGATAGAGACAATTACATGGTGTTCTATGTATAAAATGGATAAATAGGTAGGATAGTATTTATGTAACCATTATAAATTCAATAGTATTTTACATAAGGGTTTACATTCTCATAGATGGAATAAACAACACGAGTAAATAATTGACAAAAAGCAACTAAATGATAGATATTGACAAAGCCCTTCTAGTTTTTGAGAAAAAAGATCCTAACGTTATGATTATAGCACATCAGTACAGAATTAAACCCTTCAAATCAGGATATTACCATTACAAATAGTATCATATAAGTAGATTGTCATTTACAGTGGATATGTATAGAGTATCTTCTCTAGAGGAATACTTTATTTCAGGAGCTCTTTTTGTTTATTTTATATTGCTTATTATCAACAATATAGACATAATGTAGTTCCGCGAAAACTCTGGTGATTTCTTATATTGGTATGCAGACGCAGGAAGTAGCGATAAAACCCAGCTTAAAAGTGGTGATGAAGTCTGATACTGAGATGCTTGATGAGGTAATGGTGGTTGCTTTTGGTACAGCAAAAAAGTCTGCATTTACGGGTTCGGCCAAGGTGGTTGGTACCGAAAAGCTGGAGCAGTCGCAAGTAACGAATGTTACCGATGCTTTGGCTGGTGCTGTGCCGGGTGTGACATTGACTTCTAATGACGGTGCTCCGGGTTCAAAATCGTCCATTAAGATTCGTGGCTTTAGTTCTATCAATGCAAAGAATGACCCTCTGATTATTGTGGACGGCGCTCCTTATAGCGGTGACATTAATAATATCAATCCTAACGACGTTGAGTCAATGACAGTATTGAAGGATGCAGCTTCCAATGCTCTTTACGGTGCTCGTGGTGCTAATGGTGTAATTATCATCACTACCAAAAGAGCCAATATGTCGGGAGAGGCTAAGGTGACTTTTGATGCTAAGTGGGGTGCTAACACTCGAGCGTTGCAGAAATATGAAGTGATTGACAATCCTGGCATGTACTACGAGATGCATTATCGTGCCATGAACAATTATTATAAGTCAACGGGAATGAATGACCAAGCTGCATGGCTTGAGGCTAACAAGAATCTGTTTGGCTCCAACGGTGGATTGGGATACAATGTATATACGGTTCCCGATGGGCAATTCCTCATCGGTCAGAACGGTAAGCTTAATCCCAACGCCACATTGGGTAGAGTTGTGAATTATAAAGGACGTGACTATCTGCTGACTCCGGATGATTGGGAAGATGTGGGAATGCGTACCGGTCTGCGTCAGGAATACAACTTCTCGGTGAGCGCAGCCAATGAAAAGTCTTCTTTCTATGTTTCTTTAGGTTATCTTGGAAATGAGGGTATCACTGAAGGCTCTGACCTGAAACGTTTGACAGGCCGTTTGAAAGCCGACTATCAGGCAAAGAAGTGGTTGAAGATTGGTGGTAATGTGGGATATGCACGTTTTGATTCCAACTCGTTGAGTAACAATGGTACCAGCTCGTCTACCGGTAATATATGGGCGTTTGTTACCCAAATGGCTCCCATCTATCCCGCCTACGTGCGTAATGCTGACGGTAGCATCATGGTGGATAATAATGGTATTGGAATGATGGACTACGGTAGTGGTATCAATGCAGGTATGCAGCGTCCTTTCATTGCTGATGCCAACCCTATTCTAGACAATAAACTAAATACCAGAAACTCTGAAGGAAATGCCATTAACGCCAACGCCTTTGTAGATATAACTCCTATAGAAGGCCTGAAGGTGACATTCAATGGTGCTTTCAACTTGGATGAGACACGTTTTTCTTACGTGTACAATCCCTACTACGGACAGTTTGACTCCACCGGAGGTACAGTGAGCAAGTATCATACACGTACTTACGATTACAACTTGCAACAACTTGTTTCTTATGCCCGTTCGTTTGGTGATAATAACTTCGACATCCTTTTGGGGCACGAATATTATGATTACCGTTATTACTTCCTGGCTGCCAGCAAGTCGCAGATGTTTTCTCAAGAAAATACAGAACTGGACGGTGCCATTATCGACGGACAAGGTGCTTCTTCCTATAAAGAGCGTCGTAACAATGAAGGTTTCTTCGGCCGTTTGCAATACAATTATGACGAACGCATCTTCGGCTCGGCTTCTTTGCGTCGTGATGCTTCCAGCCGTTTCCATCCAGACCATCGCTGGGGTACATTTTGGTCGGCAGGTGGTGCATGGCTCATCAACAAAGAAAGCTGGTTTGATGCTTCTTGGGTGCAGGAACTGAAGCTGAAGGCTTCTATTGGTTCACAAGGTAATGACAATATCGGTGACTTCCTCTATACGGATAGATTTAACATTATCAACTCTAACAATAGCCTTGGTACTTCATTTAAATCTAAGGGTACTAAAGACATCACTTGGGAAACCAACACTAACTTCAATATCGGTGCGGAGTTCCAGTTGTGGAACCGTGTGACCGGTAGCATCGAGTACTACAGACGTAAGACTTCGGATATGTTGTTCTCATTTACCGTGGCTCCATCATTGGGTTATGCTTCCTATATGGACAACGTTGGTAACATGGTCAATAGTGGTGTGGAAATGGACTTCAATGTGAATATCTTCGATACACGTAACTTTACGTGGGACGTAAGTTTGAACATTTCAACTTTGAAGAACCGTATTACGATGCTTGACCCTGATAAGTTGATCACTACTGAATATACAGCTGATGGAAAAGGATATAAGGGCTATTCTAACGGAAGCTTCTTCATTGGTGAAGACTTGTCTATGTTTACATGGCGCTTGAAGGAGTATGCCGGAGTGAATGAAAAAGGTGAGTCTTTGTTCTATAAAAATGTCAAGGACGAGGCCGGCAATATTACCGGACGTGAAACAACTACGAATCATGCTGAGGCCGACTATTACATTACAGAAGAAAGCTCAATTCCTAAGGTGTATGGTGGTTTCGGCACCAAACTGAAAGTCTATGGCGTGGACTTCGGCATTAACTTCACTTACCAGATTGGCGGTAAGCAATATGATGGTACGTATGCTTACTTCATGTCGTCACCTTATGGTACGGCCGGCTACAACTACCATAAGGATTTGCTGAACTCATGGACTCCTGAGAATACAAATACCAATATTCCGCGTTTCCAGATGAACGACCAATATTCAGGAGCAATGTCTACACGCTTCTTGACAAACGCAAGCTTCTTGAATATCCAGAATATTAATGTGGGCTACACGTTGCCTTCCAAGTGGACAAAGAAGTTGGCCATCAACTCATTGCGCGTGTATATGTCGGCAGAGAATGTTTTCTATTGGTCTAAACGTAAAGGGTTCGACCCGCGTCAGTCATACGACGAGACAACCAATGCTACTTTCTATTCACCGATGCGTACCATTTCCGGTGGTGTGTCATTTGAGTTCTAAACCTAATATATAGATTACAATGATTATGAAGAAGAATATATTCAAACTATTTTCGGTTATGGTCGTATCGGCCACGGTATTGACCGGCTGTATAGAAGAGGTTTTTCCCGAAGATTCTACAGCGACCTCCGATCAGATTGGTGCATCAGCTACAGCGATTAAGGCTTCGCTTAATGGCTTGCCATCGCAAATGGTACAAGGTTATCTGGTGTACGGTAAGCAAACCCATGAGACCGACCTTGCTTATCCCTCATTGATGTTGGCCCAGACAGAACTGCTGGGTGATGTTGTGGCTACGGATTACGGGTATGATTGGTGGTGGCGCTTCAATGCCAATAATGGTATGAACGATACCGGCTATTATTCATATTTGCCTTACTTCACCCTATATAAGTTCGTTAAATCGGCCAATGACGTGATTGCGGCCGTTGATGTGACTGATCCCACGATTAGCGATGAAATGCGTGGACTTGGAAGTATAGCTCATGCTTTCCGTGCATTGGATTATTATACACTGATGGTGCTTTTCGAACCGGTAGAAAATATCTATACCGATTGTAGCAAGGTGCTGGGATTGACGGTGCCCATCGTTACTGAGGCAACCACTAACGACATTGCGAAGAACAATCCGCGTGCAACCCACGAAGAATTGGTGAATTTCATTCTTGCCGATCTTGACAAGGCAGAAATAGGTCTGGAGTCTTATACACCTGTTAGTAAGAACTTTCCCGACTTGGCGGTCGTATATGGTCTGAAGGCTAAAGTATATATGTGGGATGGTCAGTTTGCTAAAGCTGCCGAGTATGCTCGCAAGGCTATTGATAAGTCGGGAGCAACACCTATGAACGAATCACAGTGGCATAATCCAACTACCGGTTTCAATACGGCTACTTCTGCATGGATGTGGTACCTTCACCCCACGGCTTCCAACATGGGTAACCTTGCTAATTTTATCGGTCACATTTCCAATGAAGCGGATTGGGGATATGCTTCTTTGTCTAAGCTCCAGATGGCACGTTCACTTTATGACGCGATTCCTGCTACCGATTTCCGCAAATATTCCTACCTTGACCCGGACAGAAGTGCTTACGCTTACCAGTCGGTGAGAGGCAATGCATGGCTGGATGAACAGCCGGATTATATGTCATTGAAGTTCCGTCCCGTGGGTGGTGACTATAACACTTATTCTGTGGGTGCGGCTGCAGATATTCCCGTGATGCGTGTGGAAGAGATGTATCTCATAGAGGCTGAAGCAGTAGGTGCCAGCCAGAATGTGGCAGCAGGTGTACAGCTGTTGAATAACTTTATGAAGCAGTACCGCCAGAGCAATTACAATTTCAGTACGGGTGATTTGCGTAATTTCCAACTTGAGGTGTTGAAGCAGATGCGTATCGAGTTCTGGGGTGAGGGAATCGCATTCCCCACGGCTAAACGTCTGAAACCGGATGTCATTCAGAATTATGAGGGTACCAACTTTATAGAAGATATCTTCAAGATAAATTGTAAAGGTGTGAAGCCCAACTGGACATTGATGATTCCTAAGACCGAGGTCGATTCAAATACCGCCCTTCAGGGAATGAACAATCCGGACCCATCTGGTGCTATTCCTACACGTCCTACTCCGATAGGAACATTTGCACCGGGTAACAATTAACCAATGAACTAACTTTTAATAGAATTTGTATATGAATAAGATATTCAATAAATTGTTTTTGGGCTTGGCCGTATGCGGTTTGGCTATGACGGCTTGTTCAGACGGTGTGGAGTGGGAGCCTTCTCCGGTTCCTACCGAGGGTGTACAAGCTTATATTTATGCTGATAACACTGATTTGACTTATTATCCGAATGATGAACAGGTTTTTGTGGTCAAAATCGGCCGTCAGAAAACAGATGCGGCTGCATCTATTCACTTGACTACAGATGCCGAGAACGTAACAGTGCCGACAACGGTTGATTTTGCTGCCGGTGAAGCACTCAAAGAAGTAAAGATTGCATTTGACATAGCTGTGGGTACTACTGCATCTTATACTATTACCATTCCTGAAGAAGATTCCTACGTTTATGGTTCACCCAAGGTGACGGTCAATATAAAGCGTGACTATACTTGGCTCAATATAGGTACAGGCTACTATACATTTCAATTATTTGGCGAGGGTTGGGATCAACCGGTGCTGAAGGCTAAAGAGGCTAATATCTATAAGCTGGAAGATTGCATTACGAAAGGATATCCCATCATGTTTACACTAAGCGATGACAATCAAGAACTGATAGGTTGGGATCCTCAACCTACTGGTTATGACAAGACGGACTATGGTATGCTATACTTTGCAGCAGCAGGTATGGAGCGTAAAGGAAACGTGTTGTCTTTCCCGATGCAGGGCTTGGTAGTACTTGACAGTGGTAAATGGGGAGTACTGTATCAGGGATTCACGGAAACGTTGGAGATGCCGGAAGGGTTCTGATTATTCTGGCAATTAGATAACATGTAATTTGAAATGGCATGTAAGATGAAGTTCGACTTCATTTTACATGCCATTTTTCTATTGTGTCTGTTTTTATTTTATTCCCCTTTTTAAGGCGCTTCCGCCAAAATTATTTATATTTGCTGCCCGAACCAACAATACGTATATATAATAAGGTATAGAAACTATGAAAGAATTTGTAATCTCCGAAGTGCAGGCAGAAACAGCGGTATTGGTAGGTCTTGTCACGAAGACTCAGGATGAGCGTAAGACCAACGAATACCTGGACGAGCTTGCATTCTTGGCTGAGACAGCCGGGGCGGAAGTAGTAAAGCGGTTTACCCAAAAGCTGGACCAGGCGCATTCCGTGACCTACGTCGGTAAGGGCAAGCTGGAAGAAATCAGAGAGTATATCCGGAATGAAGAAGAAGCCGAACGTGAAGTCGGCATGGTGATTTTTGACGATGAACTTTCTGCGAAACAGATACGTAACATTGAAGCGGAGCTGAAGATTAAGATATTGGACCGTACTTCGCTCATTCTCGATATTTTTGCCATGCGTGCCCAGACTGCCAATGCAAAAACGCAGGTGGAGCTGGCGCAATACAAGTATATGCTTCCTCGTCTGCAACGTTTGTGGACTCACTTGGAACGCCAGGGTGGTGGCTCCGGTGCCGGTGGAGGTAAAGGTTCCGTGGGACTTCGCGGTCCGGGTGAAACGCAGCTGGAAATGGACCGCCGTATCATCTTGAACCGTATGTCATTGTTGAAGGAACGCTTGGCTGAGATTGACAAGCAGAAGTCTACCCAGCGGAAGAACCGCGGACGCTTGATTCGTGTGGCATTGGTGGGATATACCAATGTAGGAAAATCCACATTGATGACTTTGCTTTCGAAAAGTGAAGTCTTTGCCGAGAACAAGCTGTTTGCCACGTTGGATACTACGGTGCGTAAGGTGATTATTGAGAACCTGCCGTTCCTGCTATCCGATACAGTGGGCTTTATCCGTAAATTGCCGACGGATTTGGTAGACTCCTTTAAGTCTACTCTGGACGAGGTACGCGAGGCGGACTTGCTGTTGCATATCGTAGACATCTCTCATCCGGATTTTGAAGAACAGATAGAAGTTGTGAACAAGACGTTGGCAGATATCGGTGCCGCCGGTAAGCCCATGATTCTTGTATTCAATAAGATAGACGCTTATACCTATATAGAGAAAGCGGCTGACGACCTTACCCCCAGAACCAAGGAAAACTTGACACTCGAAGAACTGATGAAGACGTGGATGGCTAAGATGGAGGATAACTGCCTCTTTATTTCTGCCCGCGAAAAAATCAATATGGAGGAACTGAAGAGTGTGGTTTATCAGCGTGTGAAGGAATTGCACGTGCGGAAGTACCCCTATAATGACTTTCTTTATCAGACTTACGAAGAAGAAGTTTAATTTTAGTTGTGAGTTGTAAGTTATGAGTTATTTGCTGGCAGCGGTTTGAATCGGTAGTGCCGGCAAAGGCAATGACTTATAACTCATAACTCATAACTCGTTATAAGGATGAATTACAGAAGACTGACCGAAGATGAAATTCTCCGGTTGAAGAGCCAGTCGTGTCTGGCTGATGATTGGGGGAAAGTAACCGTTGCAGAAGAGTTCTCAACGGAATTTGTGCATCATACCCGTTTCTCGGGCGAGGTGCGTTTGGGAGTGTTCCATTCAGAATTTATGTTGCCGGGAGGAATCAGGAAGCATTCCGGTTTGCGGCATGTGACGTTGCATAATGTAACGGTGGGAGATAACTGTTGCATTGAGAATATCCAGAACTATATTGCCAATTATGAAATAGGGCATGATACTTTTATTGAGAATGTGGATATTATTCTGGTAGACGGTGTGTCGAAGTTCGGTAACGGGGTAGAAGTGTCTGTCCTGAATGAGACGGGAGGCCGTGAGGTGTTGATTAATGATAAACTCTCCGCACACCAAGCCTATATTCTGGCGCTTTACCGCCATCGTCCGGAACTGATTACACGGATGAAGGAAATCACGGATTTTTATTCCAACAAACATGCTTCTGCTGTAGGAAGCATCGGGAACCATGTAATGATATTGAACACCGGTTCCATAAAGAATGTGCGCATCGGTGATTATTGCCGCATCTGTGGTACATGCCGTCTGTATAACGGAAGCATCAACAGCAACGAGGTGGCGCCGGTACACATCGGGCATGGGGTGATTTGTGATGATTTCATCATCTCTACCGGGTCTCATGTAGATGACGGAGCTATGCTGAGCCGCTGCTTCGTGGGGCAGGCATGCAAGTTGGGACACAACTACTCTGCCTCGGATTCTTTGTTTTTCAGCAACTGCCAGGGAGAGAACGGGGAGGCGTGCGCTATTTTTGCCGGACCTTATACGGTGACACATCATAAATCCACGTTGCTGATTGCCGGTATGTTTTCCTTTATGAATGCCGGTTCGGGGTCCAATCAGAGCAACCATATGTATAAGTTAGGGCCTATCCATCAAGGCACTTTGGAGCGTGGTGCCAAGACGACTTCCGATTCGTACATCTTGTGGCCTGCAAGGGTGGGGGCGTTCTCCTTGGTAATGGGGCGCCACGTCAACCATTCTGATACTTCGAACCTGCCGTTCTCTTACTTGATAGAGCAGAATAATACCACCTACCTTGTACCCGGTGTCAACCTGCGTAGTGTGGGTACCATCCGTGATGCCCAGAAGTGGCCGAAACGTGACGGGCGTACCGACCCGAACAAACTGGATTACATCAACTATAATCTTCTCAGCCCCTACACGGTGCAGAAAATGTTCAAGGGACGGGAAACGTTGCAGAATCTGCGTCATGCCAGTGGCGAGCTTTCGGACATCTATTCTTTCCATAGTGCGAAGATACGTAACTCGGCTTTGGTGAAAGGTATCCGCTTCTATGAAATAGCCATTCATAAGTTCCTCGGAAACTCTGTCATCAAGCGCTTGGAAGGCATTGACTTCCGGAGCAATGAAGAAATACGTGCCCGTTTGAAGCCCGATACTGCCATTGGCAGCGGCGAATGGGTGGATATTTCCGGATTGATAGCCCCAAAGAGTGAGATAGATGCGCTGATAGACGGTATTGAGTCCGGCAAAGTCAATCGCTTGAAGTCTATCAATGCCGAGTTTGAGAAGATGCACAGCAACTACTATACCTACGAATGGACCTGGGCGTATGAGAAGTTGGAAGAGTTCTATGGTATCAAGCCGGAAGGTATGACGGCAGAAGACGTCATACATATTGTCGAAAAATGGAAAGAAGCAGTAGTTGGCCTCGACCGCATGGTGTATGAGGATGCTAAGAAAGAATTTTCACTGGCTTCCATGACGGGCTTTGGAGCCGATGGCTCACGCTTGGAAAAGGAACTCGACTTTGAGCAGGTACGCGGCGACTTTGAAAGCAATCCGTTTGTAATGGCTGTGCTGAAACACATTGAGGTGAAGACGGCGCTGGGCGATGAACTGATAGGGCGGATGCAGCGGGTGTCAGAAAATTAATTATGATTTGTTGCGTTTTTACTCTAATTAAAGAATTATTTCAATAATAGTTTTTACCTTTGCTCGGTAAAGGCGGTTTTGTGCTGCCTTTACTACCCGAATCACTTTTAAACATTAAATATACGAGTAATTATGGCAACAACACCTCCGTTCAAGTATCAGCCCATGTTCGAGAAGGGGAAAGATACTACTGAGTATTATCTGCTTACGAAAGATTACGTGTCAGTAAGCGAGTTTGAAGGAAAACCTATCCTGAAGATTGAAAAAGAAGGTTTGACGGCAATGGCCAATGCGGCTTTCCGTGATGTATCGTTCATGTTGCGTCGTTCGCACAATGAGCAGGTTGCTAAGATTCTGAGTGACCCCGAAGCCAGCGATAACGATAAATACGTGGCACTCACCTTCCTGCGCAATGCAGAGGTAGCATCCAAGGGGGTACTTCCTTTCTGCCAGGATACGGGTACGGCAATCATCCACGGTGAAAAGGGACAGCAAGTATGGACCGGCTACTGTGATGAAGAAGCTCTCTCACTGGGTGTTTACAAGACTTATACCGAAGAGAACCTGCGCTATTCGCAGAATGCTCCCCTCACCATGTACGATGAGGTGAATACGAAGTGCAACCTTCCCGCACAGATTGACATCGAAGCTACGGAAGGTATGGAGTACGAGTTCCTCTGCGTAACCAAGGGTGGTGGCTCTGCCAACAAGACTTATCTCTACCAGGAGACAAAGGCTATCCTCAACCCCGAAACATTGGTTCCCTTCCTTATCTCAAAAATCAAGACTTTGGGTACGGCAGCTTGTCCTCCCTATCACATCGCATTCGTTATCGGCGGTACCTCTGCCGAAAAGAACTTGCTGACTGTGAAACTGGCTTCCACCCACTTCTACGATAACCTACCCACTACCGGCAATGAGTTCGGCCGCGCTTTCCGCGATGTGGAACTGGAGAAGCTGGTACTGGAAGAAGCTCATAAGATTGGCCTCGGTGCCCAGTTCGGCGGCAAGTATCTGGCTCACGACATCCGCATCATCCGCCTGCCGCGTCACGGTGCGTCCTGCCCCGTGGGTCTGGGTGTTTCCTGCTCTGCCGACCGTAACATCAAGTGTAAAATCAATAAAGAAGGTATCTGGATTGAAAAGCTCGACAGCAATCCGGGTGAACTGATTCCCGAAGAACTCCGTAAGGCCGGTGAAGGCGACGTGGTGAAGATTGACTTGAACCAGCCGATGGCCGATATTCTGAAGGAACTGACCAAGTATCCGGTTTCCACCCGTTTGTCTCTGAATGGAACCATCATCGTAGGCCGTGACATCGCACACGCCAAGCTGAAAGAACGTCTGGACCGTGGCGAAGACCTGCCGCAGTACATCAAAGACCATCCCATCTACTACGCCGGTCCTGCCAAGACTCCTCAAGGCATGGCTTGCGGCTCCATGGGCCCGACTACTGCCGGACGTATGGACCCGTATGTAGACCTCTTCCAAAGCCACGGCGGCAGCATGATTATGCTTGCCAAAGGTAACCGCAGCCAGCAAGTGACAGATGCCTGCCAAAAGTATGGCGGTTTCTACTTGGGCTCTATCGGTGGTCCTGCCGCTATCTTGGCACAGAACAACATCAAGAGCATCGAGTGCGTGGAATATCCCGAGCTCGGTATGGAAGCTATCTGGAAGATTGAGGTGGAGAACTTCCCTGCATTCATCTTGGTGGACGATAAGGGCAACGACTTCTTCAAGCAACTGAAGCCTTGGAATTGCAGCAAATAAGAACTTATTTATACGATATGGAAAAGCCGTTCCGGAGATAATTCCGTGAACGGCTTTTCTGTATTGAAAATTAATACTTTGTGGCTTCCTATGGGGCAGAGACGGTTGTTTCTTTTCATGAGAACTGTTGTTTCTCTTGATGGAAAGTCTTTCTTTCTATCGCTGTTTGTGAGGCATTCCCACATCATGCTGGTTATCTTATTGGCTTTAATCCAAACAATGGGGTTTCTACAGACATGATGATTTCGGGTGAAGGCTGGAATGCCTTTAAGCTTATTATCTCCTCCAGATTCTCCACATATAGTAAGCGCAGTGCGTGAATGCGAAAACAAACGAGATAATCAGCAGCACTTTGCTTTCTCCCCATCCCACAGTCTGTTGGTGCCACAACCCGGTGATGACGCAAAGAACGGCAAGGATAAGTCCAATCATGTTCAAGGCAACCTGCCCGTGGCGGGTGTCGCCTCCATGCTCCAGCTTACTGTGCTTCATGCCGTAGCCTACATAGATATCCAGACCGATGAGCATCCACAGTACTAGGCGTATCCATGTATCGGCAGGAAGGAACAGCATCATGCAAAGGCAAGTAAGAATACCCAGTATGGGGATAAGTGGAACAAGTGGGGTTTTAAAGGAACGGGGCACGTCGGGCATGGTTCTACGTACTACCAGTACAGCGGCACAGACCAGCGTGAAGGCCATCAGCGTGCCGATGCTTGTCATCTCCCCGGCCAGCCGTGCGGGTACAAAAGCTGCCAGCAGGCCCACAAGTACCATGAAGAGCAGGTTGCTGCGTGCTGGAGTACGGAACTTTTCGTTGATATGCGAGAAGAAAGGAGGCAGCAGCCCGTCGTGGCTCATGCTTAGGAATACGCGGCTCTGTCCCAGCAACGTCACCATGATGACGGAGCAATACCCGAACAGAATGGACAGCACGATGGCACGGTTCAGCCAGGGATAGTCCGGCTGGATGATACCTGCAGCATCAGCCTGCCCCATGTGCTCTATGGCTATGGCAACGGGAGCAATGCCTTGCTGTCCGCTGAAGGCGGTGTAGTGTGCCACTCCCGTCATGACGTGGGCAAAAACCATATAGAGCACGGTGCATACCAGCAAGGAGACCAGAATGCCGATAGGCATGTTCCGCTTCGGGTTCTTCGTCTCTTGGGCGGCTGTGCTCACAGCGTCGAACCCGAGGAAGGCGAAGAATACGATGGCCGCCCCTCGCAGGATGCCGGAGAAGCCATATTCGCCCAGCACGCCCGTATTGGCAGGGATGTAAGGTGTATAGTTGTCGGTATTGATGTATTTCCAGCCGAGTATGACAAAAATCAGTATGACGGAAACCTTCAGGAATACAATGAAGCCGTTGAAGATGGAGCTGCCTTCCGTGCCCCGTATCAGGAAGAGGCTCATCAGCACTACGATAAGGAAGGCGGGGATATTTACGATTCCACCATCCCAGGGACAGGCGGTGAGGGCTTGCGGTAGATGTATGTCCAGTCCCTCGAGAAAGACGACCAGATAGCGGCTCCAACTGATGCTTACTGTGGTTGCGGCTACGGTGTATTCCAATACCAGGTCCCACCCGATAATCCAGGCGATGAGTTCGCCCATCGTGGCATACGAGTAGGTGTATGCGCTGCCGGCTACGGGTATCATGGACGCAAATTCCGCATAACACAGTCCGGCGAAGCAGCATCCCAGTGCGGCAATGGCAAAGGACAGTGTGATGGCCGGTCCCGTATAGCCTGCCGCCACCGTTCCGGTGATGGAGAATAGACCCGCTCCGATGATGACTCCCACGCCCAGGGCAACAAGGCTCCACGGACCAAGTACACGTTTCAATGTTTTCTTTCCGGAGGCATTAGCCTCCGCTTGCAGTGCCTCGAATGGCTTTCTGATGAATAATCCCATTATGCTTCAATTCTGATAAATCGGGCGCAAAGGTACGGATTATATTGCTTATTCCATATAGCGCGCTACTTTTCCACTGATTTGCAGTAGGGAGATTTCACATAATTTGGTATCATATTCTGCGGAGAGAATACGTTCTTCTGCATCCAGCAGACTCTTTTGGGCTTCGCGCATCTCGATTCCCGAGAGGTTGCCCAGCATATATCGTTCCATGGCAATCTCGTGGTTCTCCTTGGCAGCGACAAGGTTCTGGCGTTCAAGGTTCAGCATTTGCAGGTTGTTTTGGTAGGCCTGCCATAGGTTGCTGAGGTCGGCGCGCAGGGCTTGCTCCAGTTGCTCGCGTTCCAGGCGAGCGTTCTGCACGGCAATGCGGGCATTCTTGCGTTCGCGGCGCCGGTTGCCGTCGAACAGATTGAAGCCGACCGTGACGCCGAAGTTCAGACCGAGGTTGCTACGGCGGCTGTTGGCAGAGATGTCATACTTGTTGAGGGTGTAGCCGTATCCGCCGTTCATCTTCACGTATGGGTAGTCGCGCGAGCAGACTTTCTTGTAGTCCAGACGGGCCAGGGTATTGTTCTGTTCGGCACGTAGCAGTGAGGCGTTGATGGCGAGGGTGGCGTTCCACAGCTCCTCGAAGTTCAGGGAGGCGGTCACGTTGATGAGGCTGTCTTGTATGATAAACGGCTGGTCTACATCTTTGTTTGCCATGAGTTCGTTCAGCTGGATACGTGAGGTGTGCAGCAGTTCCTGCTGTTTCATGTATTGGGCACTGTCGGCATTGAAGTCCACTTTGGCCTGCTGGTAGTCCAGGCGCGAGAAGTTACCGATGTGGTAACGCTCTTCCACAATGCGCAGGCGCTCTTTGGATAGCGATACGGCATAACGGAAGTTCTTCAAGCGGATTTTCTGCTGCACATAGTTATAGTATTCGGCGGCTATGTTGGCTATCAGGTCCTCGATGGCGATGCGCGTATTGGTCTCGCCTTGGCGTTCCAGCTCCTTGAGCCGTTGGTAGTTGGCGGTAATGTTGAAACCGTCGAAGATGGTCCAGTTCAGGTTGATGCCTGCATCGAGAGTTTGGTCAAACACTCCGTTGTCCTTGGTTGTCTCTCCGGTGGCTCGGGCTTTGGTTTCGATATTGTCTATGGTTCCCTTGTAGCCGGCGGAGAGGTCCAGTGTGGGCAGGTAGCCCGCATTGCCCAGTGTGGCGTTGTTCTTGCTGACCTGCTCTTCATTGCGGACAATGCGCAGGGAGTAGTTGTTCAGCAATCCCTGCTCCAGGCAGGACTTCAAGGTGTAGGTAGGCGCAGGCTGTGCGTAAAGGCCCAGCGCTGTGCAGGCAGTGGCTATGAAAATTAAAACAATGCGTTTCATTCGGTCTTCAGTTTACTTCGGTTCGTTGATACATAACTATATATGGCAGGCACGATGTACATCGTCAGTAGTGTGGAGATGAGCATGCCGCCTACGACGGCAGTACCCATGGCGATGCGTTGGTTGCAACCTTCGCCGGTGGCGTAGGCAAGCGGTATCAGTCCCAGGATGGTGGAGGCACTCGTCATCAGGATGGGGCGCAGACGTTGCAGGGAGGCGTCCTTGATGGCTCGCATCTTGTCTTCACCCGCTTCCTGCTTCTGATTGGCAAATTCCACAATCAGGATACCGTTCTTTGCCACCAGACCAATCAGCATGATAATACCAATCTGGCTGAATATATTCATTGTAATTCCCCCGAAATACATGAATACCAGTGCACCGGCAATGGCGAGAGGCACCGTCAGCATGATAACCAGCGGGTCCTTGAAACTTTCGAACTGGGCGGCAAGAATCAGGTAAATCAGCACGATGGCCAGGATGAAGGCGAACATCAGACTGGAGGAACTTTCCCGATACTCTTTGGAGTCTCCGGTCAGTGCGGTGCGGAAGGTCTCGTCCAGTGTCTCTTTGGCAATCTTGTCCATTTCATCCAGACCTTGTCCGATGGTCTTGCCGTCCGCCAGTCCCGCGGAGATGGTGGCGGAAACGAAACGGTTGTAACGGTACAACTTCGGAGGGGCGATACCGCCAGTCAGTTCAATCAGGTTGTCCAGCTGCACCATGGTTCCATTGTCGCTACGGATATAGATGCCTTTCAGGTCGGCAGGCTTGTTGCGTTGCTGGCGGTTGATTTCGCCCAATATCTCGTATTGCTTTCCGTTCATGTAGAAGTAGCCCATGCGCTGTCCGCTCAAGCCGTATTGCAGGGTTTGGGCAATGTTCTTGGTGCTTACGCCCATGATGCTCGCCTTGTCACGGTTGATGTTGATGCGCGCTTCGGGCTTGCTGAACTTCAGGTTTACGTCTGCCATCTGGAATACCGGATTTTCGTAGACCTTCGTCATGAACTTGGGGAGCACCTCCTGCAATTTCTCGATATTGGTTGCCTGCAATACATACTGCACGGGCATACCGCCGCGCCGTCCTCCGAATGAGGAGGACTGCTGTACGAAAGAGCGTGCCATTGTCTTTTTCTGCACTGCCTTCGACAACTTTTCGGCAACTTCCATCTGGGTATAGTCACGGTCTTTCATGTCTTTCAGTGTGATACGTACGTTACCGCTACCACTGGACACACGCGCTGTTACCGCTTCTGCATCCGGGATAATGGAGTCCACCAGATGATTGATGTCTTCGGTATAGTCGCGGATATATTCGTAAGTCACTCCTTCGGCACCCATTGTATTGATGCTGATTTGCGAACGGTCCTCCAATGGAGCCATTTCAGCCGGGATAGTATTCCAAAGGACTCCGATAAGCAGGATGGTGACCACGGTGAAGGGCAAGGCAATCCAACGCCGTTTCAGGAAGGCGGCCAGTGACTTGCTGTATATCCGGTTCATTCCTTCGAAGAAAGGTTCGGTCTTGCGATAGAACCAGCTCTGCTGTTCCCTTTTGATTAAAAGTTTGGTGGCAAGCATCGGCGTAAAAGTCAATGCGGCGAAGGAGGAGATAATCACCGAACCGGAGACCACAATACTGAATTCGCGGAACAGTCGTCCCGTCGTCCCGTCCATGAATACAATAGGGAAGAATACCGCCACCAGCGTAATGGTAGTGGAGATGACGGCAAAGAAAATCTCCTTGGCTCCTTCTATGCCGGCTTCTTTCGGTGGCATCCCTTTCTCGATGCGGACATAAATGTTCTCCGTCATCACGATGGCGTCGTCCACCACCAAGCCCACGGCAAGCACCACGGCAAGCATGGAGAGCACATTGATGGAGAAACCGGCCAGATACATGACGAAGAAAGCTCCAATCAGCGAAACGGGGATTACAATACATGGCACAAGCGTCACACGCCAGTCGCGCAAGAAGAGGAAAATGATGATGATAACCAGTACAAAGGCCTCATACACCGTCTGCTTCACCTCGTCGATAGAGGCACGGATAAACTTGGTATTGTCAAAACCGTAGTTGTAATGAACGTCTTCGGGAAGGTCTTTCTTCATCTTCTCCATGCGGTCATATACGGCGTTGGCTATTTCAATGTGGTTGGCACCCGGCTGCGGAATTACTACGACACCTACCATGGGCACACCGTTCATCTTCATATAACTTTTGATGTCGGCTGGTCCCAGTTCGGCACGTCCAATGTCGCTGAAGCGGACAATGCGGTTACCGTCTTCCTTCAGGATAAGATTGTTGAACTCTTCGGCTGTATGCATCAGCCCCAACGTGCGGATGGTGAGCTCGGTAGTGTTTCCTTCGATACTTCCGGAAGGGAGCTCTACGTTTTCGTTGTCCACCGCATTCTTTACATCCAGGGGAGTGATTCCATAGCCGGACATCTTGATGGGGTCCAGCCAAAGCCGCATGGAATAGCGCTTTTCTCCCCAGATACTTACACTACTTACATCTGAAATAGTCTGAAGCTGCTCCTTGACAGTTAGGTCGGCTATTTCACTGAGCTCCAGTAGGGAACGTTTGTCACTTTGGAGGGCAACCATCAGGATAGGGGTGGCGTCCGCATCGGCTTTTGATACGGTAGGCGGATCACAGTCACGAGGCAGATAGCGCTGTGCACGCGACACTTTATCACGTACGTCATTGGCGGCGGTTTCCAAGTCAACGGAAAGCTCAAACTCTACTGTAATGCGTGATGAACCTTGCTGGCTGACACTGGAGAGGGAGCGTATGCCGGGAATACCGTTGATGTTCTGCTCCAGAGGCTCCGTTATCTGGTTCTCGATGACATCGGCGTTGGCACCCGGATAGGAGCAGGATACTGATATGATGGGATTATCTACAGACGGGTATTCGCGTACACCCAGATAATTGTAGCCGATGAAGCCAAACAGCAGGATTATCAGGGTAAGTACTGTCGAGAGTACCGGTCGCCGTATACTTAATTCGGATATATTCATTCTTTACAATTGATAATTAATGGTTGATAATTGACAGTTGTCAATTGATATTGTCCAGTGTTACCGGCAGTCCGGTACGGAGTTGCAGGGTTCCCGAGGTGATGATGGTATCTCCTGCCTGCAAGCCTTGCAATACTTGTACTTCCGCTTCCGTACGGATTCCCGTAGTAATCTCTACCGGCTGGGCTTTTCCCGACTTATAGAGGAATATTTTGTCTTTTCCCATTTCCGGTACAATGGCTTCGGACGGTACGGCGAGGGCGTTCTGAATTTCGTCCTTGTTCAGCTTGATGCTGGCATAGCGGCCCGGAAGCACGGCTCCGTTGGCATTGGGATAAAGTGCACGGATTGTCAAGGTATGGGTAGTAGGGTCTATCTTTGATTCGCGTGCATAAACCGTGGCGTGGAAGGTGTTTAGTTTTCCTTCGAGAGTGAAGTCCAGTCCGGCGCCGGTCTTTACGTCATTGGCATACCGCTCGGGTACGGCAAATTCCACCTTCAACGGTGAAATCTTGGTGAGCTTGGCTACAATGGTTGTAGGGGAAGCGTAAGTACCCACACTGACTTGGCGCAGACCGATGACACCGTCGAAAGGGGCACGCAGCTCGGTTTGTGCGATGTTCGATTCTATCAAGTCAATGTCGGCATTCAGGGTGGCCAGCTCGGTCTTTACTTGTTCGTAGGCTTCTTTACTGACCGCATCCCTTTCCAACAGGGCGTTCTGGCGAAACACGCGGTCTTCTGCCAACTTTAATTGGGAGACGAGGCGTTGCAATTGTGCTTGCAGCGGCCGGTCATTAACTTTGGCAAGTAATTGTCCTTTCTTGACGAAACTGCCTTCTTCAAAATTTATCTCTATGATTTTGCCGGATGTCTCGAAAGAAAGGTCCACTTCCTCATCAGGCAGCAGGCTGCCGCTGATTTGTATTTCATCCTTCAGCAATTGCGGTTTGATTATTTTTGCGTTTACGTTTAGAATTTTCTTACCGCTACGTTGACCGGTCATCACCTTGTCTGCAGCGGCTAATTCTTCATTCTCTTTAGGTAATTGGGAGTAGATTCCTCCTCCAATCAGTCCGGCACCAATCACGATAATGATGCCCCATTTAACTCTCTTATTCATGTTGTAGTATTAGTAGTAATAAAATCAGCCTTAGATTAGACAGCAGGAAAAAGGAAAGGTTTAAAATATAAAGAGTTAAAAAGTGTAAGAATATGAGATGGAAAGATGATAAAATGACAAATCAGTAAGCAGCCCGGTATTTCCCCTCCTCCTTGTCTTCCAGCATGTTCAGATAAGAAGCGTATCGTGACTCACTGATATAGTGCTTCTCAACCGCCTCGCGTACAGCGCATCCGGGTTCGTGGCGGTGGGTACAGTTGCCGTAACGGCAGTCGGCAGATACTTTGAATATTTCCGGGAAATAGTGGCCTATTTCTTCTTCTTCCATATCGAATGTTCCAAAACCTTTGATGCCCGGGGTGTCAATGATATATCCGTCACCGGGAACCGGGAACATTTCTGAGAAGGTAGTGGTGTGCATACCTTTATTATGATAGGTGGATATCTCTCCGGTTTTAATCTCTATATCGGGCAGTATTGCCTTGATGAGTGTCGATTTCCCTACTCCGGAATGTCCGGAAAAGAGGGTTATACGTCCTTTGAGCTCTTCCTCGATAATATCGATGCCTTCCCCTTTTTTGGCAGAAACCTTGAAACATGGATAACCGATGGTGGTATAAAGGTTGATGAGACTGTTCAGATAGTGCAGTTCCTCTTCGTTGTAGGCATCCACTTTGTTGAATATAATCTTGACGGGAACACGGTATGCCTCGGCAGAGGCGAGAAAACGGTCTATAAATGTGGTGGAGGTTTCGGGATAGTTCACCGTCACTATGAGCATGCACTGGTCGAGGTTGGCGGCAAGAATATGTGATTGCTTGGAAAGGTTGGAGGCACGGCGGATGATGTAATTCTTCCGGTCCTCTATCTCGCTGATAAAGGCCGTACCTTCCTGGTTCAGTATGATGTTCACGTAATCGCCTACAGCCACGGGATTGGTGCTTCGTATGCCTTTCAACCGGAAGTTCCCTTTGATTTTACATTCAATCTCCCTTCCGTCGTCAGTCCGTACCAAGTACCAGCTTCCGGTGTTTTTTATAACGAGTCCCCTCAAAATAATTGATAATTGATAATTGATAATTGATAATTGATAATTGATTGCTGGATAATTAACTATAGGTATTATTACACATGATAATTATCAACTGTCAATCATCAATTATCAATTCATTAAACGGTCATGATTTCTTTATCCTTTGCAGCCAGCATGTCATCAATCCGCTTGATGAACTTGTCGTGAATCTTCTGCAGCTTTTCTTCACCGCCTTTCTGGGCATCTTCTGCCAGTCCGTCCTTTACGGATTTCTTCAAGGCGTCGATGGCATCACGGCGTGCATTACGTACACTTACTTTGGCTGTTTCTCCTTCTCCCTTGCATTGTTTGGCAAGCTGCTTCCGGCGTTCTTCCGTCAGCGGTGGGATGCCGATACGGATAATTTCACCGTTGTTTTCGGGCATGATGCCGAGACTGGAGTCAATGATGGCCTTTTCAATGACGCGGAACATGCTCTTATCCCATGGCTTGATGGCAATGCTGCGTGCGTCCGGAGTGGTTACGGCTGCCACATTGTTGATAGGAACCATACTTCCGTAAGAATCCACACGGATACCATCCAGTAAACGGATATCAGCTTTTCCGGCGCGGATATGAGCCAATGCCTCGTCCAGATACATGATGGCCATGTCCATACTTTCTTGCGCTTCGTCTAAGATGTCTTTTACGTCTCTCATATTATTTTCGTTTTTGGAATAGCTTTAATTTGAAACTTTGCAAATATAATTATTAAATCGTGAATTGAGAATTAAGAATTAAATAACATTCATTTTTTTATTCTCAATTCTTCGTTTTCCGTTTTTAATTCAATTATGTACCAGTGTACCGATTTCTTCTCCTTGCATCACTCTTTTCAGATTCCCCACTGTATCCATGTCAAAAACGATGATGGGTAGGTTGTTCTCCTTGCACATGCAGGTGGCGGTGAGGTCCATCACTTTCAGACCGCGCTTCAGTACTTCGTCGTAAGTGATGTCGTGGAATTTCGTGGCTGTCGGGTCCTTCTCCGGATCGGCGGTATAGATGCCATCCACACGGGTACCTTTCAACATGACATCTGCCTCAATCTCGATGCCGCGCAGACTGGAACCGGTATCGGTAGTGAAGAACGGATTGCCTGTACCGGCGGACATGATGACTACTTCGCCTGCTTCCATACATTCGATGGCACGCCATTTATTGTAGAATTCACCGATGGGTTCCATACGTACGGCAGTCAGCACGCGGACCTTCACGCCGGTAGCTGCCAGAGCTGAACTGAGGGCAAGGCTGTTGATGACGGTTGCCAGCATTCCCATCTGGTCGCCTTTCACGCGGTCGAATCCTTTGTGGGCACCGTTCAATCCGCGAAAAATGTTTCCACCGCCTATCACGATGCCTATTTGTACTCCCAATTCGTGGATTTCTTTGATTTGAGCTGCGTACTCGGCAAGGCGTTTTTCGTCAATGCCGTATTGCTTTTCACCCATCAGGCTCTCGCCGCTGAGCTTCAATAAGATTCTTTTATAGGTTGTCATAATATATAGTTTGTTATATTTCTTTGCAGCAAAGATAAAGAATAAAACTGAAAAGTGCTGCAGAATGAGGTAGGATAGTTGCCTAACGTATTGTCTTTAGGAACTCGTCCATGCTGTGATATAACGGAATACCATAATGGTTACAAGTAATTCGCACATTGTCGTAGCGGTAGAAGCCGGGCTCGCAGATGACGTGCAGTTTGCCGGAACGCATGTGCAGCCCCATCTCCAGCAGAGTGATGGGAGACTTACTGCTTGCCAGGATATTCATGATTATCAGGTCGGCTTTTTCCAGATGTTCCAGTTCCCAGTTCACTTGATGTTCAAAGTCGGACATTTCACCGCTCAACCCCTTGTCCCTTCGGGGGTTGTATAGGAGATATTTGCCTTCGGGACGTGCTCGGAACCAGTCGCAGGTTGCCTTTTGCCAGTCTATGCTCTTGCCCATGTCAATGGTTCCAGCCAGGAAAATTTTGGTATATTCAGCTTCGTTCACTTCGGCTTTGTCTTCATCCGGACGGAGTACGATCACCTCGGACTGAGCTTGTAGGCCGATAGGGAATAACAGAACTAAAAGCAGGTAGAGATTTTTTTTCATGGTTGATGATGGTTTATAGAATTAGTTGTTTTTCTTGCTCTTTATCGGGAGTCTTGGAAACAGTTTCCTGAAACGAACCAGTTGGCCTGTAATGTTTCCCCCTGCGATGACGAGCGTTACGGCTACAATAATCATCACCAGTCCGATGCTTTCTCTGACAGTCAAGCTTTCTCCAAAGACAGCTATTCCGAAGAAGATGGCTGTCACGGGTTCCAATGCACCGAGAATAGCGGTCGGGGTGGAGCCGATGTATTGGATGGCTCCAGTAGTGCAGAGGAAGGATATGGCGGTGGGAAAGACAGCCAGTGCAAGCAAATTGCCCCACAGATACCACTGGTCCGGTGTGTTCAGTACTCCGGAATAGAGCAGGCGTGCTACGAAGAGCGATAAGCCGAAGAGAAGGACATAGAAGGTGACTTTGAGTGTAGCTACATTTTTCAATGACGTCTGGTTGATGCCCACAATGTATATGGCATAGGAAAGGGAGGAAGCGAAAACCAGCAATGTCCCTATCAGGCTCAGCGTACTGCCGTCCTCACTTTTATAGAGCAGCCCGATGCCTCCCAGTGCAAGCAGCATGCAGACGATGGTTTGCAGTGCCAGCTTCTCTTTGAAGACCATAGCCATAATAAGAGCCACCATGATGGGGTAGACGAACAGCAGTGTCGACGCTATGCCGGCGGCCATATAATTATAACTCAGAAAAAGCGTCAGTGAGGAGAGGGCTACGAGTAATCCCATGATGATGAGCGGAAATGTTTCTTTCCGTTGTATCTTGAATGTCCGCCCTCTCGCTTTTATCATAATGCCCAGCAATGGGATGGCAAAAAGGTATCTGAAAAAGAGTACGGAGTCCGGATCCATGCCGGCTTTGTACAACGGGAGGGCAAACAATGGATTCATACCGTAGGAGGCTGCGGCGATAGAACCCAAAATATATCCTTTAGCTTTTGCATTCATATCTTTATATGTAGATTAGCGTGCAAAGGTAGATATTTACTTTGATTTCCTCTTTCTTTTCTGTATGAAAACCGTATGAATTTTACCCTTATACCTTCAGTGTGTAGTCACCGGCTTCTTCTGTCACTGCCTTCTGCAATTCTTCGAGTGTCTTTTCTCCGTCTGAAAACTCTACGATGGCCACCGGAGGGTTCAGGGTTACGGTGGCATGTACACCCTCCATACTATTTAATGCTTTCTCTACGTGCATGCGGCAATGGTTGCACATCATACCTTCTACCTTGAATTCTTTTTTCATGATTGTTTCTGTTGATGGTTCAACTTTTTTGTTTTCTTCCCTTTCATGTATCTTTTTCCGTTTTAACAGCAAGCTGTTGCTTACCACACTGACACTGCTGAATGCCATGGCTGCGCCGGCTATCATCGGATTCAACAGGAAGCCGTTGATGGGATAGAGTATTCCGGCTGCAATGGGCACACCTATTATATTGTATATAAACGCCCAGAACAGATTCTGCCGGATGGTCCGGACTGTCAGACGGGATAGTTGGAGGGCTTCCGGAATTTTTGTCAAATCGGAGGAGATGATAGTCATTTTGGCTACGTCCATGGCGATGTCACTACCTCCGCCCATAGCGATGCTCAAGTCGGCTTGGGCAAGGGCGGCGCTGTCGTTGATGCCATCGCCCACCATCGCCACTTTCCGTCCTTCTGCTTGTAACCGGCTGATAAAGGCTGCCTTGTCCTGCGGCAGTACGCTCGCTTGATAATGCGCAATACCTGCTTTGCGGGCAATTTCGCGGGCGGTGGTTTCATTGTCTCCGGTCAGCATGTGGACTTCGATACCGGTGGCACGCAGCTCGTCGACGGCACGAATGGAAGTTTCCTTTATCCGGTCCGTGATTCCGGCTATTGCCAGTGCGTTTTCTTCGTCGGCAAACCAGATGACGGTTTGTGCTTTCGCTGTCAGTCGGGTAGCTTCTTCCCGAAGAGACCGGCTGATGGCAATCCGGTTCTCTTCCAGTAGTTTCAGGTTTCCGACAAAATAAATCCGGCCTTGTGTCCGTCCTTTTACACCTTTTCCGGTGATGGTTTCGAAATCTTGGATGTCGTCTATGGAAGCCGATTCCTTGAGGTGATTCACTACGGCGTCTGCCAATGGATGTTCCGATAACTTTTCCAGACTGTAGAAAATGTCCGGCAAGACATCTTTTGAGGAAATGCTTGGATTGGGAGTAGTTGTCGGCGTATTCCATACCAGCTTACTGACTACCGGTTTTCCTTCGGTTACGGTTCCGGTTTTGTCGAGTACTACGGTATTTACCTTTTTGGCAATCTCCAGGCTCTCGGCATCTTTTATCAGTATCCCCCTTTCGGCTCCCTTGCCGATGCCTACCATGATGGCGGTAGGAGTGGCCAACCCTAGCGCACACGGGCAGGCGATGATAACCACTGTGACAAATGCCAATAATCCGTGGGTGAATCCACCGGTTCCGTCCAGCATCATCCATACGATGAAAGCGAGCACTGCAATGCCGATAATGGTAGGTACGAATATCCCTGCTATCTTGTCGACCAGTTGCTGTACCGGTGCTTTGCTCCCTTGTGCGTCTTGCACCATGTGTATAATCTTTGCCAGCAGTGTATCTGTGCCGACTTTCTCTGCACGGAAGCGGAAACTCCCCTTCTGGTTGATGGTACCTGCGAAGACTTTGGCATCTTTTTGCTTGGACACTGCTACCGGTTCGCCGCTCAGCATACTTTCGTCCACGTACGAAGAACCTTCCGTCACGATGCCGTCCACTGCAATCCGTTCGCCGGGCTTCACCAGTATGATGTCGCCGGGGCGAATCTGCTCAATAGGGACAATGCGTTCCTCATTCCCGACGACGGTCACGGTCTTGGGTTGGAGTCCCATCAGCTTCTTGATGGCTGTTGAAGTGTTTCCTTTCGCCTTTTCTTCCAGCAGGCGCCCCAGCAGGATAAAAGCTATGATGACACTTGCCGCTTCAAAATACACATGCGGGTGGATGCCCCTGGACTGCCAGAAGTCCGGAAATAACATGTTGAACAGACTGAACAGATAGGCTGTTCCGGTGCTGATGGCTACCAGTGTATCCATATTGGCGCTGCCATGTCTCAGCTGTTTCCAGGCACTGCTGAAGAATCCCCGTCCCAGCCAAAATACAATAGGAGTGGATAGTGTCCACATGATAGGATTGGCATAGGGCATATCCATGAAAAACATACCTATTATGACAACAGGTAAGGATAGAATAACGGCCCAGACAGTGCGGAGTTTCAGTGTAGTGAATTTTTTGTTGTGGGCCTCTTCCGCTTCTTCGAGCGTATTGCCGTCCCGATTTATCAGCAAGTCATATCCGGCGGCCTGCACGGCTTGCTGCAATGCCTCGGAAGAACAGTTCTTGGGGTCATATTCTACGGTTGCCGTTGCCGAAGCGTAGTTTACGGCTGCTATCTTGACACCGGACTGCCGGTTCAGCGTCTTTTCTATCCGTGCGGCACATGATGCACAGCTCATTCCCAATACGGGAAATGTCTCTTGAACAATATTCTTGTCTGTCATAACAATTATGTATTTAAGTTTCGTAAGTTCTTGAACTTGCGAAACTTGAGTTATGTATAAGTCATAGCGATACAAAGATAATGCTTTTTCCCCTTGAAATGTTCATCGCTTAAAATCGCAATAAATAGGCTACTTCTCACTGGGGAATGCTTTTTTAATGACTCCCCGACTCAATCCCGTCTGCACCGCTCCCCGCATCAGGAGGTAGGTGAGGAAGGCAAGCCATAAAGCATGGTTTGCCAGGACGGGATGTAGGCCATAATACAAGACAAAGAAGCTGACGGCTGCTGCAGTCATGGACAGCAGCATGCCGCGCGTGGCTGTGGCACCTATAAAAATGCCGTCCCAAATGAAGGCGGCTATACCAACGGCAGGAACGGCAAGCGCCCAGTAGAAATAGGTGTCGGCAACCGCTATCACTTCTTTGTCATCCGTCAATAGCCTGAGGAAGGCATTACCTCCCAGTGCATAGGTCAACGTAAAGAGAACTGCCATTACCGCTCCCCATCCAAAGAGATGTCGGACGGTGTCTGTAAAGGCTTCCCGGTTGTGTGCGCCTATGTATCTGCCGCTCAGGGCCTCGCCTGCGTAGGCAAAACCATCCATTACATACGAGAACAAAGTGAAGAGCTGCATCAGCAGCGTGTTGACAGCCAAAATGATTTCGCCCTGCGAAGCTCCTGCTGAAGTAAAGAACAGAGTAACCGCCACCAGGCAAAGGGTGCGCAGAAAAATGTCCCTGTTCACTTGGAAGAATTTTAGCATTGTCTCCTTCTCCCAGATACCTTTTCTTTCTTCCCCTTTAATTTCCAATTTATAATTTTTAATTTCCCAGTATCTCTGCAACTTTCCATAATTGCGTATCCAGAGCATCAGCCCCATCAGGAAACCGGCGTACTGGGCTATCAGCGTCCCCAGGGCAACTCCTTCGACTTTCATTCCGCATAGATAGACCAGGCAGAGGCTGGCAATGATATTGACTATATTCTGTGTGATGGCTATATACATGGGAATGCGTGAATTCTGCATGCCGATGAACCATCCCGTGAGCCCGTATAGTCCCAGCATGGCGGGTGCACCCCAGATGCAGATGTGGAAATAAAGCGTTGCCATCTCTTTGACCTCGTCTGTAGGATGAATCAGCAGGAATGCGCCTTGTCTGATGGGGACTTGCAATGCTATGAGGCAGGACGCGACAGCCAGCCCTATGCCGACGGAGCGCACTAATAGGCGTACAACTTCCGGCAAATCCCGTTTTCCGTATGCTTGTGAAGTCATTCCGCTGGTCCCCATGCGCAGGAAACCGAAAATCCAGTAGATGATGTTGAACAGCATCCCGCCTACGGCAATGGCTCCGATATAGGCCGGTGAGCCTAAGTGTCCGACAATGGCTACATCAATCAGTCCGAGCAAAGGAACGGTGATGTTTGATACGATGGAAGGCAGTGCTATTTGCAAGATTTGCTTGTCTCTGAGCTTCATTGGTAACGCTTATTTCATAAGATTGGCAAAGTTACGCAGAAAAGGGGAAAATAGTGGGAAAGATTAACTATATTTTGTTGATGTTTGCAGTGAAAGTGTGTAAATTTGTAGGTGAATTTCTATGGAGATGATTCAGGCTGTTAAACTATTATATACTTTAAAAATGAAATCCTTAACTTTATTTTTCTCTTTGTTTCTGATGTTGCCTCTGTCAGTTTTCGCTCAGTCGGCGGGTGAATTGTTACAGAAAGTTTCCGAAGCGTTGTCCGAAGGCAAGGACGATTATGCCGTAAGTCTGTTTCGTCAGTCGGCAGATGCCGGTGTGGACCAGGCGGAAATGTTCTATTGGGCCAATGTTGACAAGAACACTGTGGTAGCTTCCCGTTTGGCCAATGAGCTGGCTGCCCATTACAAGGAAATGCGGAATTACGACAAGGCCTATCTCTTCTATAAGGAGTTCTTGCAACGCCATCCCGAAGATGTGCCTGCCCTTGTTTCTTGTGCCGAGATGGAAATGATGCGGGGAAAAGAGAAGGATGCTCTGAAAACCTACGAGAAGGTGCTGATGCTCGACGGTGATAACCTGCAGGCAAATATCTTCTTGGGGAATTATTTCTATCTTCAGGCAGAAAAGGAAAGGAAGAAGCTCGATGATGACTTTAAGAAGATAACTTCCCCTACGCGGATGCAATATGCCCGTTATCGTAACGGTTTGTCGGACGTGCTTACCAATAGCTATAGCAAGGCAAAGACCTATCTGCAACGGGTGCTCCAGGTATTTCCTTCCATGGAGGCAGGCAATACGCTGGAAAGAATAAAGAAGATGGAGGCGGAGATGCGTTAATAGTAGCTCAATCTCCTTTTTGAGATACGGATTGCGCAAGTAATAGATTTCTAACGCTTATTCATCGCGGGTGCGAAGCGAGGTGTTGTGCGGGAAGACTTGTTTGGCGAGGCATAGCTGTTCACTCCCATATTCTTCCGAGCAGCGTCTTCTCCGACAAGATGATGGATGCCTTTCCTTTCATGCCTTTCTGCATGAAAGGGACTTCTTTCAGTGACAGTATAAAACAGAAATAGTTGTGCCCGTTGCGGCTGATTATCCGTGTAGAAACGGTTGTGACAGTTCCTTGCAGATAGCCGTATTCCTTGCTTGTATATCCTTCCAGTTCAATTTCTGCTTTCATGCCGGTACTTACTTGTGTGATGCAGGCATACGGCAGTTCTCCGGTAGCTGACACTTCTCCTTGCTGAATGTCCGTCAGGGTGATGTCGCATTCCGTTGTTTCGGGATAGGGGACAAATGCGGCTACAGCCAGCAGCAAAGCTATAATTATTCCGATGATGCCGATTCCGCTACGTACCAGCAGCGGAGGAATCTGCCCGATGATTTTCCGTACCTGTTTGCTTCTGAGTTCTATATCCTTGCTTTCCATATGCTAACTGCCCAATTCCAATTGATTCTTCACAAGATTATAATAAGCTCCCCGGCTGGCTATCAGTTCCTGATGCTTTCCGGCTTCTATGATTTTCCCTTTGTCTATCACTACTATCCGGTCGGCGTTCTTTACAGTGCTTAGGCGATGGGCCACCACGATCACCGTTTTCCCTTTGTAGAACTCCGTCAGGTTCTCTACAATTATCCGCTCGTTGTTGGCATCCAGCGCATTGGTGGCTTCGTCCAGAAAGATGTACTGCGGATTCTTGTAGACGGCTCGGGCAATCAGTATCCGTTGTTTCTGCCCTTGACTCAGACCCACACCGTCTTGCCCTATCAGAGTGTTGTATTTCAGGGGGAGGCGCATGATGTAGTCGTTTATATTGGCAATCCGGGCAGCCTCTGCCAGCCGTTCCTTGTCTATTTTAGGTTGAACTGGTTGAGATCTGTGTCGCCGATGGAGATTTCTCCGCCCAATGCCTTGTAGTAGCCCAACAGCAATTTGATGATGGTCGTCTTTCCGCTTCCTGTTCTTTATTTCGTTGATGAAGATGCTGCCTGCTTCTTGTGTCTGTTGCAGTTTCAGGTTCTTCATGTTGGCTTCGAAAAGTTCGGCCTGCACGTCTTCCCACTCCCAGCGGCGGCGTTGCTCGCAGTCTTGCAGCTTTATCCCCTGCATGGCGGTGATGAACTGGTAGGTTTTGTTGTTGTTCTTAAGGTTAGGCACAAAGTCTCCTCCCATGTAAAAGGCGGCATTGCGCAAATAGTTTCAGGTTTCTGTATTGTAGTATTTTTCTGTTCCGGAGTAGTGCTGTTCTCCGTATTCAGTTCCTTTTTCACGGTTGTTTCCCGCCCAGGAAAAGATGGTGTAGAAAGAGAATTTATCGTTCCCGGTTTCAAAACTTCCACTATGAGAATTTGTCAACATTCCCGGATGGACGTCATTGTTCAGATTTAGCAGCTGGTAAGTCTAGCTTCTTTTTTTGAGTTTTATATTGAGCACCGTTGCATATCCGTCTTTGAGATATTTATGCGCCAACATAAAAAATGCAGGAAATGTTATTGCGCTTCCTACATTTTTCATATTTTTGCATTTGGAGAGAGGAATTCTCTCCAAGACATTTTAGAATTTGAAGAAGCGTTATGCTTATCTTGTGGTTGGGAACCTAGGAAATTCGCAATTGTACACAAGGATAGCATAGTGGTTCTCACGCATATAGCGTGGGCTGCTATAACCATATCCGTGTACAAGGTTTTCCTAGGACCTCCAACCAGAACGTGGCATTGCAGTCTCACGCTTTTATGTTGAATGGTTCCCGGGAGAGACTGAGGGAGATTAATTATTTAAATATTATGAATGCACGTCACCTATTCATTTTATGCGGTACGTTTTTGTTATTCATGGCCTGCAAAGACTCTCCCAAGCAAAAGTCTCTTTCTGCCTCAAAGAATCCAAACCACACGTATGTAATTGCAATAAAGTCGGACATTAGCGTCAAAAAGGAATCGGTGGAAGGCAAACTGGTAGGGGTTGTTGAACGTGGAGAAATGTGCGAACTGGTAGATTCGGTCAACGGATGGTATAAAGTTCGGTTACGTACAGGTGAAGAGGGCTATGTCAACAGCGAATTTTCCAAAGTGCTATCCCATGATTCTATTCCGAAGAAGGCTTTTGAAGCGTATTGTCCTTTGGCAGAGCAGAGAGTACAATACGGTGCCCTATCTTTCAGACTGGATGGAAACAACGTATTTATGGCGAGGGGTTATAATTCTGTGCCAGAGGATGGAAATCTTTGGAATTCGGTCTACCAAGGAGCAACGGTCTATTATGGAAAGATAGAAGGAAATCGGCTGGTCTTCACACGTCACTTGGAATCCTTTAGGGGACTGCTGGAAGACGTTACTCCGGAGGAGATGGAGGAAGTAAAGCCTTATACCGCATATTATTCGCCCGTTGAGGGAGGATTCATCTTTGAAGGGGCACTATTTAAGACTTCAGATGTTGATGGCATTTTGAATGCGGCTCCCGTTAATAAAGAAACTGAAACTCCTCATCCTTTGTCGGCACGTAAAGGTCTCGGCCTATATGGGAGCGTAGAAAGTCTGACCAATAGTGAAGGGGAAACCACTCGGTTTGACAAGGTTGGGAATATACTGGAAATCAGTAAAGGGGAAGAATATTCCCTGATTTATAAGTACAATGACAACCGTACAGAATACAGCCGAAGCGATTGGGGCTCTTACACCATCACATACAGCGACCATAAGCGGAGCGATATGAGTAAGAATGAATCCGATATGGAAGGTTCTGTAGAATATCTTTTTGACGAGCAGGACAGAATCATAGAACGTAAAAGTCAGGTAAGAATGATTTACCTCACAGAAACATTCACTTACACCGGTGTGAACCTTCTTCCTGATAGTAAAAGTGTACACGATTACGATGAAACCGGAGATTACCTTACCACAGATAGATATGAGTATCTGGAAGTGGACGAGCATGGGAATTGGTTGAAGCGAAAAGTTACCCGCACCAATCAGGTGAAAGAGTATAAGGAGAATGGTGAGTCATTCTCTACCAAAACAGAACCGGAACGTATCGAGACACAATCCCTTGAGTATTTCAACAACTAAAAATAACTATTTATGAGTACGAAAATGAAATTCAAGTGTACTTCATGCCAACACATATTTGAACATGATGCTTATCAAAAGGAATGTTTCTGTCCGAAGTGTGGTAACATCAGTGAACGTTGTGCAGAAGAGGAACAGTTTATTGTTTGTAGTGAATGTGGAACTGAAATCCCTAACGGTGTAACATCGTGCCCCACATGCGGGTGCCCCATATCTGCCACGAAAAATCGCCATTGCCATGAATGTGGTGCTGAGCTGGCTGATTCCGTATACGTTTGTCCGCAATGCGGATGTCCCGTTGTACCAGCTACGCCGATTGCCGCTTCATCTATCCCTCCGGTATCCATTACACAGACAGCATCTCCTATAGAGGTTGAAGAGCAGGAACTTTCCCTTCCCCCAAGGAGTAGGGCTTTATATTGGTTTATTGGTGGTATTGTATTGGTGCTGTTAGTAAGTTTCGGTATATTTTATTATACGACCGATTATTTTAAGGATAAGACCAACACATTGGAATCTGTCGTAGGTACTTCGCGGCAAGTAGTGATTGATGGTGTCAACCTACGTTTACGGTATGCACCATCGTCGGATGCAGAAACATACAAGTGGGCTGACGGAACCAACCGTCACCCGGAGAAAGGTGAACGGTTTCCTTATTTAGGAGAAGTAGGAGACTTTTATAAGGTTGATTATAAGGGACTTGTGCTGTATGTTTCCAAACAACATACTCACCTAGAATAGTTTTTTATTTATTAACGCTAATATATTTTGTATTATGGCACTCATTTTTTGTTCCCATTGTGGAAAGCAGGTTTCGGACAAAGCTACCACCTGCCCTCATTGTAATGCAGTCCTGCAAGCAGGACAACCTCAGGTTCAACCTCAAACAGCCCAGCAGCCGTTCCAGCAGAACACAAATGCTACGCAACAGTCGGTTTACGTAAATGTTCCAGGTAAGCAATCCAATGGTATCGGCACTACTGGGCTGGTATTCGCCATTCTTGGAATCTTTCTTGGGTGGATACCTATTCTTGGGTGGATTATCTGGTTCCTCGGTGCGCTTTTTAGTTTCATCGGCTTATTCAAAAGTCCGCGCGGCTGCGCCATTGCAGGTTTCATTATCTCATTTATATGGGTGATTGTCGCTGTGTTCGTCGTTGGGTCTATTGGAGCCTTTTCACTCTTTAGTTAATGGTTGTTATACATAGAAGGTTCTATCGTTTAAGAATTTTAGATACCAATTAAGTGATGCTGGCAAAAAGAACAAATTCACTTTTTGCCAGCATATTTTGTTACTTTTGTAATCAAAACAAAAGAAAGTAGAGCTAAAGAAATTTCATAATTTTCATTCTCACATTTCCGGTGTCCCTTTTTCTCCGGTCACTTTCTGATAAAGTCGTCTTCGGATGGAAGAAATGCTTTCCGGCTTGGGTGCATCAACCGTGCGATGTCTGTTTGGCGGAATTGGAGCTTGATAAGCATACATACGTGCAGTTCGTTTTCGTTGGGATTGTGCAGTGAATGCAGCTTTTCAAAGAAGTTGGGGCAGACAGGAGACATCAGTTCTTTCAGTATTTCCCATTCTTCAGGGGTGATGTATGCCTCGCCACGAGCGAAGTTTGCCCGTTCTTATAGTTTCTGCTATATATTGGAACCAAGCAGATACTCTTGGCCCTCCTGCTCTTGCTCGTTTTCTATCGCTTTTTGTTGCAAGATGTGGTTGAGCAACTCTAAGTTGTCGCTTTCAGCCGGTTGTTCTCTTTTTCACGCAGTTGATAGTTGTAGAGGGAAGTGCATCCGGTGGATGGTTTCCGTCTGTGTCGCTTGTTCGATGGTGAGTTCCAAAAGTTTGCGATAGGCAACTTGTTTGGCATAGATGGTTCCTCCCTTGTGACGTGATAGCGTGACAGATGAATTTCAAAATAAACTTTGTGATAGGGATGAATCTCCTTTACAGAATGTATTGCACTTCCTTGAACAGATATTCCCGTTCACTTCCTCCTTCATCCTCCAGCACGAACCGTCCGTCTTGCTCTACACGCAGCAACCGGGCAAGGAACTTGCCGTTGGCATCTTCATAAGGGTGCAATCCCCGGCGACGGAAAAGGGAGCGGGCATACCGTGTGGATATCTCGTCGGAGTAGACGGCGAAGTCCTCCATTTGGAGGCTGTTGTAGTAGATTTGTACACGTCTCAGGATATGGGCAAGGATTTCATAACGGTCGTGCTCCTTTCCGGTGATTTGTTTCAGTGAGACGGGGTTGGGAGCATCACTGTTGAAGACTTCCTGGTTGATGTTGATGCCGATTCCGGCAATGCTGCGCCTGATATGATGTCCGGAAAGGTCGTTCTCTATCAGTATACCGCAGATTTTCTTGTCTTTCCAATAAATGTCGTTCGGCCATTTGATGGTGATTTCATCAGACCATCTGCTCAGTTCTTCCTTAATGGCGAGGGAAACGATTTGTGAAAGGATGAACTGTCGGCGGGCTTCCAGAAAAGAAGGGTAGAGTACAAAGCTGAAAAGCAGGTTCTTGCCTTCTTCAGCTTCCCAGGTGTTGCCGCGCTGGCCTTTACCGGCGGTTTGGAACTCGGCAGTCACGGTTGTTAGTTCGGCAACGGATTCTTGCAACTGGTTGCAAAGCTGGCTGAGGTATTGGTTGGTCGATGCCGTTTCGTCCAATGCTACCAGCGGGAACGGGAATGTGTCAGGGCAGGGCTTCATATTCGGTACGCATTTTTTTGGTGAACTTCTTCAATACTTCTTCCATAGAGTGGTCTATCAGTTGCTTCAACAGTTTGTCGTCGACGTCACCGTCAAGGAACACCTGGTTCCAGTACTTTTTGTTGAAGTGATAGGCACCTTCGATGGCAGCATAGTGCTCCCGCAGTTCGAGTGCATATTCGGGGTCGCATTTCAGACAAATCTTGTTGGCGCTTTCCAGGTCGATAAGTGCAAACATTTTATCCATGACTTTCATCACGAGCGAGTATTCGTCGAACGGAAGGCATTCCGTGACGGCCTTTTTGCTGAGGCAATATTCGCGGGCGGTTTCTATGTCCATGATGGTATTTACGGTTTACAATTTATAATCTACGATTTACGATTGAAATAACTCTCACTTATCAATTGTCAATTATCAAAATATGGGTGGATAGAAGGCATCCTTCATGTGCTCTATCCTGAATGCTCCCGGTTCGCCTACAGCAGTTATGATGTCGAAGCGGACGGGTGCATCCAAACAGAAGTGCTTGATATAGGCATCGGCCGCTACGACAATACGTCGTATTTTCTGCCAGTTCACGGCATTCTGCGGCTCGATGTAGTCCGTATTGCTACGGGTTTTCACTTCCACAATAATCAGTTCCTTATCTTTGTCGGCTACAATATCCAGCTCAAGGTGATTCTTCCGCCAGTTACGGTCACGTATGGTGTAACCGTTCTGTTCCAAATATTTGGCAGCGGCGTCTTCACCGGCTTTTCCAAGAATATTGTGTATTGCCATTATTCCGGCAACTTAATCATGCCTTCATGTCCTCGTCGGTAGATGGCAGGGACCTTCAAGGCTTTGCCTCTCATCAGGGGTGCTGCACTGCGTGTTGTGGGTGCCGGAGCCTGACCGGTGATTTCCTGGATGGCACGGGCATATAGGAACTCTTTATCCGAACCATAGTCTCTGTATATGTAATATCCGTCTCCTCTGCCGTAAGGGTCGTTTTCATCTATTTCGATGTCAGGTGTGAACCCATTTTCATAATCTCCAACTCCTTTGGCATTATAGCTTTGGAAGGTGATGGGAACCACTTCGTAGACGTTATTTCTTATGGTATATTCTACTGGTTCCATACCTACATTTTTACCGGTAGTTCTTTTACCTATAAGTGTTACTTCTACATCTATTCCCTTTAGAGAATTGATGACAAGTTCACTGGCTGATGCTGTTCCGTTACCTACGATACAATAGACGTGCTGAAGGTTTAAGGCACCTGCTGATAGAGACGTAGCCAGATTCTCATAGTTGGAATATGCAAACAATTCTTCCTCACGTTTATCGTTGCGTTTTTTCATTCTTTCTTTATTATATCTCAGGCTTGTGAACACTTTGCCTTCAGATTTTGCGCCGGCTATACAAGTTGCTATTAGGTTGGCTGATATAACGTGGCCACCTCCATTGTAACGTAAATCCAAAATTAGGTCCGTGATATTCTGACTTTTGAATTCTTTGAATACATCGAATAATTCTTGGTCAAATCCGGCCTCAAATCCAGAATAAACAAGATAGCCAATTCTGTGCCCTGGGGTTTCTTCTTCTGTTGTCACTTTACTGAAAAGAATAGGATTGCAGTACATGGCTTCGGAAGATATGTCTTTTTCTTGGGTTCCTCCCTCTGTCTTTTCCTCTGTAATTTTCAGGCTGAAAGCCGAAGCTGGTATCAGTAAATCTAGGTAATGTTGCCAATAATTACTCATGGTTAACTTCTCTCCGTTTATTTGCATGATTGAGGAACCTCGTTTAATACCTGCTCGTGCTGCCGGTGAATTGGGGTAAACACCTTGTACAAAGAAGTAGATAGTGTAATTATCTTCGCTTCCAATTGCTCGAACGTCTGCTCCGGTAATGCCGAAACTGTAAGTTTGTTCTTTTTTTACCCATTGAGTGGAACGGGTTGAACCGATGGGATTTTTTTTCTGTATGTATGAAAAGAGAGTATATTTTCCATCCGCAGTGGCCTTTTTATCCAAAGTATTAGTAGTCATACTTCCCAATGCATCATAGAAGAAGTCTTCATAGCCTTTGTTATGGTCAAGATTCAATGTTTTGTATTCATCGTTCCAGAGATACATTTCTCTCAGATATTCATCAACTTTTGCGTTAATCTCCATATCTTCAGTGGTTTGGGGAGCACTGGTCCCTTTTTGTGTAACTTCAAAACTTGCAGGAGAATAGCCGTCTATATTAATGGAGATTCTGGCTGTCCGGTCGGTGGTGGAACTTGTACTTACAGATAATTTCAAGGTACTTTGTCCTTTTGTGCCCGAGGTCGTATTCAGTTTGCACCAATCCGCTCCAGAGGTGACGGAAGCTACCCATTTAGCTGCAGCATTGAAGCTTACAGACAAGTCATTATCCTGGCTGATCTCCAGGGATTTTCCCTCTGTCCAACTTTGATTGGTTATGCCGGTATTAAGCTTATTATCGTCATCGTCACTACATGAGATAAAACTTATACTGAACAACGCGAGTAGAAAGAAGCTGAGATAATTTACATGTTTCATACCTTTTAAATTTAGAACTCTCCAAAAATACGTTTTTAATTATTAAATTAAAATGTTTTTAAGAAATTCTTTAAGTTTATCGGTCAAAAAAATATTTCAGTGCCATTTAAGCGTTTCTGATATAAAAATTACGTAGGTTCGTTTTGTTTTTACAGAAGTAAAAGTAATTTTGCAGGAAATATGAGAAAGAGAGATAAAACGTGTGCGAAAGCAACGCCCGAAGAACCGAAGCGCGAGCAGCGCATGGTATGCCTGATGAGCGAGGAAGAGCAGCGGATTGTGGATCGTTATCTGGAGAAATACAAGATAACGAACAAGTCGCGTTGGCTGCGGGAGACTATTCTCATGTTTATCCATAAGAATATGGAAGAGGATTATCCTACTTTGTTCGGTGAGCACGACATGAGGAGATGAGCATTAAAAATTAGAAATTAACAATTAAAAGGGGATGGCGTTGGACGATAGCTATTATATGAAGCAGGCACTTCAGGAAGCGCAGAAGGCAGGTGAACGGGGAGAAGTTCCTGTAGGTGCGGTTGTGGTTTGCAAGGACCGTATCATAGCTCGTGCCCATAATCTGACGGAGACCTTGACAGATGTCACCGCCCATGCCGAGATGCAAGCCATTACCGCTGCCGCTGCATCCCTTGGCGGCAAATATCTGAATGAATGTACTCTCTATGTCACAGTGGAACCCTGCGTGATGTGTGCCGGTGCCATTGCCTGGGCGCAGATGGGACGTCTGGTCTTTGGTGCTGAAGATGAGAAAAGAGGGTATCAGCGCTATGCCTCGCAGGCATTGCATCCCAAAACACAAGTGGTAAAAGGAATTCTGGCAGATGAATGTGCCGCCCTGATGAAAGAGTTCTTTGCCGCCAAGCGCAAATAATCTCTAATCCTTTATCCCTAATCCCTACTCTTTGATTTCTTCAAAATCCACATACTCTCCCTCGTCTTTGGAGAACAGTTTCTTGTGGCGGGGGCGTATTTCACCTTCTTCAGCTTGTACCTCTTCAGACGATTGTCTATTATCATTGTAGGAGTACCCTCCCGGCTGGTAGTTACCATTTCCTTTTTGGTAGGGACCGGAGTTGGAGGAAGTACGGCGTCCGCCCAATCCGAATATGTTCCGGATGACAGTACCGATAATGCTGAGGCCAATGAGCAGAATGGCAATTATGATGATGAATAAAAATCCTAAAATATGAAACATGGGCTAATGTCTTTTTATGTGTTCGTTTTCTGCGAACTTCAATACAACAACCGTGCCAAAGATTTGTTTATTTACTTTTCCTTGTAATAAGCGAAAGTAGTATATACCACACGATAATTGCAGCAAAGCTGCAGATTCCCAAGAAGATGAGGAACGGAATGCAGACAAGCAGGAAAATGAAGCTTGTTTTATTGTCTTTCCATGACAGATTCTTGAATTTGAGTGAGAACATTGGAATCTCCGATACAAGTAGCCATGAGAAAAGGCAGACCAGCAGCAACAGATAAACCGGATGGAAGCTGCCGCTCACCAGCCAGTCGTGAGCGCCCGTCACCAATGAAGCCCAGAACAAGGCGTTTGCCGGGACGGGAAGTCCTACGAAAGAGCTCGTCTGGCGGGTATCGTTGTTGAACTTGGCAAGCCGCAGTGCAGAGAATACGGACAAAAGAAATGCGAGATAGGGGAAAACACCGGCCAAGCTTTCCATTGCGCCCGAATAGTCCATTTCCTTGAACAAGGAAAATACAATCAGGGAAGGGGCCACTCCGAAACTGACATCATCTGCCAGAGAATCCAAATCCTTGCCGATAATGGAGTGTGCGTCCAGTGCACGTGCCATCATGCCGTCGAAGAAATCGAATACGGCACTGAAAATAATGAAAGCGAGTGCCCATTCATATCTGGCTTCGAATGCCATGACACAAGCAATACACCCGGAGAATAGGTTCAGGCAGGTCAGAGTATTTGGAATATGGCGGGTAATGCAGTTTGCCATTGTTGTTCTTTTATTATTTAAGTTTGGCTATCACTGTCTGATTGCCAGTAGTCAGTTGTCCTAGTTTAACGAATACTTCGGTGCCCAACGGCAGAAAGACATCCACGCGGGAGCCGAATTTGATGAAACCCATATGTTCGTCAATATAGCATTCCTCGCCCGGTTCGGCATAGGTTACGATGCGGCGCGCCATGGCTCCGGCTATCTGTCGTGCCATAATCTCCACGCCTTCCGGGGTTTCTATTACTACGGTGGAACGCTCGTTGTCGGTGCTGGCTTTGGGCAGCCAGGCTTTCATGAACTTTCCGTTTTGGTGCCACACCTTCTTTACCGTACCGTCTACCGGATACCAGTTGGCGTGTACATTAACCAGACTCATGAATATAGATACCATGATACGGCGGTCGTGGAAGTATTCGTTTTCCTCCACTTCTTCCACCACTACGATTTTACCGTCGGCAGGAGCTACCACGACTTTCTCCGTTTCTTGTCCGAACAAACGGATGGGGCAGCGGAAGAAGTTCACGAGTATGCCATATACTATGAGGCTGATGACCGCTACTACGTAAAAAGGAACTTTGCATTCCAATCCGAAGTAAAGGGCAGTGTTGACAGCCAGAATCAAGGCCAGGCTGCCTGCCAATGTATGTGTTCCTTCACGGTGTATGCGTATCTTTTTTAATCTTTTTAATCGACCCATGTATATCGTATTTGCTAATTTAGATAGAAATTATCTGCAAAAATAGGCTTATTTTGAAAATCTAACAAGGATTTGGAGAGAGAAATGTGTATGTTGATAACTTTTTGGGAAATATTTTTGTTAGCTGTGATAGAGGTTGTAATTTTAGGCTCTGAATAGAAAGGATATATATGCAAGATTTTGTTCATTTACATGTCCATACCCAATACTCTCTTCTGGATGGCCAGGCAAGTGTCAGCAGGTTGGTTGACAAGGCCATGAAGGATGGTATGAAAGGCATTGCCGTGACTGACCATGGAAATATGTTCGGTATCAAGGAGTTCACCAACTATGTCAACAAGAAGAACAGCGGGCCGAAGGGGGAGATAAAGGACCTCAAGAAAAGGATTGCCGGTATTGAAAGCGGTGAGATAGAGTGTGAAGACAAGGAAGCGGAGATTGCCGGTTGCCGTGCCAAGATGGCAGAAGCGGAAAGCAAGTTGTTCAAGCCGATTGTAGGCTGTGAAATGTATGTGGCTCGCCGAACCATGGATAAGAAGGAGGGGAAGCCGGACCAGAGTGGCTATCACCTGATTGTGCTGGCGAAGAATGAGAAGGGGTATCACAATCTGATAAAACTTGTATCGCATGCCTGGACAAGGGGATACTATATGCGTCCGCGTACAGACCGCAGTGAACTGGAAAAGTATCATGAGGGGCTGATTGTCTGCTCGGCTTGTATCGGTGGCGAGGTCCCTAAGAAGATTATCAATGACCAGCTGGAAGAGGCGGAAGAAGCTGTACGCTGGTATAAGAATCTGTTTGGCGATGATTACTACCTGGAGCTTCAGCGCCATAAAGCCACTGTTCCCCGTGCCAACCACGAAGCCTATCCGCTTCAGCAGAAGGCGAATGCCAAGTTGCTGGAGCTTGCCCGGAAATATGACATTAAGGTTATCTGCTCTAATGACGTCCACTTTGTGGATGAAGAGAATGCGGAAGCGCACGACCGCCTGATTTGTCTGAGCACGGGTAAAGACCTGGATGACCCTACCCGAATGCTCTATACCAAGCAGGAATGGATGAAGACAAAGGCTGAGATGAACGCCTTGTTTGAGGATATTCCCGAAGCCTTGTCCAATACCTTGGAGATTTTGGACAAGGTGGAATATTATTCCATCGACCATGCTCCTATTATGCCTACGTTTGCTATTCCGGAAGATTTTGGAACGGAAGAGGGCTATCGGCAGAAATATACCGAAAAGGACTTATTTGATGAGTTTACCCAGGATGAAAACGGCAAGGTGGTGCTGGATGAGGATGCCGCCAATGCCAAGATAAAGCGTCTGGGGGGCTACGACAAACTGTACCGTATCAAGCTGGAAGCCGACTATCTGGCAAAGTTGGCATTCGACGGTGCCAAGAAGCTGTACGGTGATCCCTTGTCCGACGAGGTGAAGGAACGTCTGGTCTTTGAGCTGTACATCATGAAGACGATGGGTTTCCCCGGATACTTCTTGATTGTGCAGGACTTTATCAATGCCGCCCGCACACAGCTGGGCGTTTCGGTAGGACCGGGACGTGGCTCGGCTGCCGGCTCGGCGGTGGCCTATTGCTTGGGCATCACGAAAATAGACCCGATTCAATACGACCTTCTGTTCGAGCGTTTCTTGAATCCCGACCGTATTTCTTTGCCTGATATCGATGTGGACTTCGATGATGACGGGCGTGGAGAAGTGCTCCGCTGGGTGACGGAGAAATACGGGCAAGAGAAGGTGGCGCACATCATTACATACGGCACAATGGCGACCAAGATGGCCATCAAGGACGTGGCGCGCGTACAGAAACTGCCTTTGAGCGAATCGGACCGTCTGTGCAAGCTCGTGCCGGATAAGATTCCCGACAAGAAACTCAACCTGCCGAATGCTATCGCGTACGTACCCGAATTGCAGGCTGCGGAAGCTTCACCCGATCCCCTGGTGCGCGATACGATGAAATATGCCAAGATGCTGGAAGGTAATGTACGTGGTACGGGTGTGCATGCTTGCGGTACTATTATTTGCCGTGACGATATTACGGATTGGGTACCCGTCAGCACGGCAGATGATAAGGAGACGGGCGAGAAGATGCTCGTAACCCAATACGAAGGTTCCGTCATCGAAGATACGGGACTTATCAAGATGGACTTTCTCGGACTGAAAACCTTGTCCATCATTAAGGAAGCCGTTGCCAATGTACGTCTGCACCGCGGCTTGGAACTCGACATCGACAAGATATCCATTTCCGACCCTGCTACCTATAAACTCTATTGCGACGGTCGCACCATCGGTACGTTCCAGTTTGAATCGGCCGGTATGCAGAAGTATCTGCGCGAGTTGCAACCTAGCACTTTCGAGGACTTGATTGCCATGAATGCCCTCTACCGTCCGGGTCCTATGGATTATATCCCCGACTTCATCGACCGTAAGTGGGGACGCAAGCCCATCGAGTATGATATTCCCATCATGGAGAAGTATCTGAAGGATACCTACGGCATTACGGTCTACCAGGAGCAGGTCATGCTTCTGTCGCGTTTGCTGGCAGACTTCACCCGTGGTGAGTCCGATGCCTTGCGTAAGGCGATGGGTAAGAAACTGCGTGACAAGCTGGACCACATGAAGCCGAAATTCATTTCAGGCGGACAAAAGAACGGCCACGACCCGAAAGTGCTCGAGAAAATCTGGGCCGACTGGGAAAAGTTTGCATCCTATGCCTTCAACAAGTCACATGCCACTTGCTATTCGTGGGTGGCCTATCAGACGGCTTTCCTCAAGGCCAATTATCCGGCCGAATACATGGCGGCGGTCATGAGTCGAAGTTTGGCGAATATTACCGATATAACCAAACTGATGGACGAATGCAAGGCAATGGGTATCAATACATTGGGACCGGATGTAAATGAAAGTAACCTGAAGTTCACCGTGAACAAGGAAGGCAATATTCGTTTTGGCCTTGGTGCGGTGAAAGGGGTAGGCGAGGGTGCTGTGCAGAGCATCGTGGAGGAACGCGAGAAGAATGGTCCTTTCAAAGGTATATTTGATTTTGTGCAGCGTGTCAATCTGACAGCCTGCAACAAGAAGAACCTGGAATGTCTTGCTTTGGCAGGCGGGTTCGACAGCTTCCCGGAGCTGAAGCGAGAGCAGTATTTTGCCGTAAACTCCAAGAACGAGGTCTTCCTCGAAACCTTGGTGCGTTATGGTAACCGTTATCAGGCCGATCAGGCTGCGGCTGCAAACTCCCTGTTCGGTGGTGAGAATGTGGTGGATATCGCCACTCCGGAAATACCGGTAGCGGAACGTTGGAGCGACCTCGACCGTTTGAACCGGGAGCGCGATTTGGTAGGTATCTATCTGTCCGCACACCCGTTGGATGAGTATTCCGTAGTTCTGGAGCATGTTTGCAACACTCACATGGCAGAGCTGGAAGATAAGACGGCACTTGTGGGACGCGAAATAACAATGGGTGGCATCGTGACCGCCGTGCGTCGCGGTATCAGCAAAAATGGAAATCCTTACGGCATAGCCAAGATTGAAGACTATTCCGGTTCGGCAGAGCTTCCTTTCTTCGGAAATGATTGGGTGACCTATCAGGGGTATTTGGGTGAGCGTACCTTCTTGTTCATCAAAGCCCGTTGCCAGCCCAAGCAATGGCGGCAGGATGAGTTGGAGCTGAAGATAACCTCCATGGAACTGTTGCCTGACGTCAAGGAGAAACTGATTGAGAAGATAACCATTCTCATTCCGCTGAGTGTGCTGAACAAGGCTTTGATAACTGAACTGGCGGAACTGACCAAGGAACGTCCGGGCAGTACGGAGCTTTATTTCAAAGTCAGAGATGAGGATAGCAAGATGACGGTCGATTTGATTTCCCGTCCCGTGAAGCTTTCCGTGGGGCGTGAACTGATTACTTATTTAAAAGAGCGTCCGGATCTTGAGTTCAGGATTAATTAGTTATCTTTGTTGGAAAACGAAGATAGGCTGCATCTCAGCATAAAAAATGAACTAGTTCATTTTGTTTTGCATTCGGTTTGCACTATCTTTGCTTCGAAAGCGAAGGTTGATAAAACGCAATTGACAGTAAATTAATAATTATAGTTGACATTTAATATTAAAAGAAATGGCTTTAGAAATTACAGACAGCAATTTTCAAGAAATCTTGGCAGAGGGAAAACCGGTAGTTATGGATTTCTGGGCACCTTGGTGCGGCCCTTGTAAGATGGTGGGACCAATCATCGATGAATTGGCTACTGAATATGAAGGAAAGGTAATCATTGGCAAATGTGACGTGGATGAGAACGGCGACGTGGCTGCCGAATATGGTATACGCAACATCCCTACAGTCTTGTTCTTCAAGAATGGAGAGCTGGTGGACAAGCAAGTAGGTTCTGCTCCGAAATCTGCTTACGTGGCCAAGATAGAAGCGATATTATAAGGTACTATTTGACGATTTACTATTTACGATTTACCCTTTCGGCATCATAGCGCAGCCAAATAGTAAATCGTAAATCGTCAAATAGTCAATAACATTAACCCTTTAAGCAATAGTAAGTATGGGAATGGAAGACGATTTTTTGCAGAATGATGTCGATGATGAAAAGACCATCGAGTACATCAAGAATTATTTGCCGCAGGAGTTGAAAGAGAAGTTCTCTGACGACGAGTTCTATTATTTTCTCGATTTGATTGACGAGTACTATTCCGAGAGCGGCATCCTTGATGCGCAGCCGGATGCGGATGGGTACATCGAGATTGATTTGGGGAAAATCGTGGACTATATTGTCAAGGAAGCCCATAAGGATGAGATGGGTGACTATGATCCGGAAGAAATCCTTTTCATCGTACAAGGTGAGATGGAATATACGGAATCTTTGGACGAAGAATAGTCTGTATCAAAAGTATAGGAAAATCGCGGATGAGCATGGCTTCATCCGCGATTTTTTGTTTTTATGTAGCCGGTGGCGTATTCAGAAAAAAGAAGATGGACGTGCCGATGAGGATGACACCCAATACGCCGTAGAACAGGCGGGCTTGTCGCCGCCCTACATTTTGTACGATAAACTGGGTGTTTCGGGCAGTAAAGAACCAGTTCCAGTCCAATATGGCTGCCAGCAAGGCGGTGATGCCCGCGACGGCAAAAATTCCTTGAACGATGTATTGGCTCATCAGAAATAACAATTAAGAATTAAAAATTAAAGTGGGGGAAAAGCATGCCTTATTCAAAGTTCTCTAACGTGACTTTCCGCTCTCCGTTCTCCACTTCTTCGATGGTGACCTTAATGGTGTTACCCGGCAAGAGCTCCTCTACCAGCTCCGGCCATTCTATGAAGCAGAGGGCGCCGCTGTAGAAGTAATCTTCGTACCCCATGTCATACACTTCTTCCAGTTTCTTGATGCGGTAGAAGTCAAAATGGTAAATCAGTTCGCCGGCAGTGTCGGAACGGTATTCGTTGACAATGGCGAAGGTAGGGGAGGTGATGACGTCGGAAACGCCCAATTCCTTGCAAACGGCTTTGATGAAAGTCGTCTTGCCCGCCCCCATTTTTCCATAGAGGGCGAAGACGGTATTGTCACCCATTTCAGCGATGAACTGGCGGGCGGCTTCGTGAATCTGGTCTAATGACTGAATTTTGATTTCCATTGTGTCTTTTGATTTAGCGTTGCAAATATAGCCAAAAACTTTTTCCCGTCTTGCAAATGGCATAGATAATGATGGAAAAGAATATGATGGATGCACCCGAGGGGACATTCAAGTAGAAAGAAATCATCAGCCCGCCCAGGCAACTGAGGTAACCGATGCCGATGGAAAGCCAGATGATGCGGTGGAACCGGTGCGAGAACAAGTTGGCGGTCATCTGCGGAACGGTGAGCAGTGAAATGACCAGCACGATGCCCACCATGCGCAAGCATGCCACGATGGTCAGCGCAATGAACATCATCAGTACATATTCGAATACCTGCACCGGAATACCTTGCGAGCGAGCAAACTCCCGGTCGAAAGCCACGTAGATGATGGGATGGAGATACAGCGCGAAAAACAGTATCAGCAGCAGGGCAAGCCCGCCCAATAGAGCGATGTCGCTCCAGGTAATCGTGAGAATGTTGCCGAAGAGATAGGCGGACAAGTCGGGTGCGAATCCCGGCGAAAGGAAAGTGAACATGATGCCCAGTGCCATGCCCAATGTCCAGAATACGGCAATAGCGGAGTCTTCCCGCATATCCTTTCGTTTGCTGAGCCACTCTACACCGAAAGCGGACAAGACTGCAAACAAGGCTGCCGACAGAATGGGAGAAATGCCGGTATACAATCCCAGACCGATACCGCCAAAAGATGCATGCGTCAATCCGCCGCTGATGAACACCAGTCTCCGGGTGACGATGTATGTGCCTATCAGCCCGCAAGCAATGCTTGCCAGCAGACTGCCGATGAGGGCATGTTGGAAAAAGGTGTATTGCAGTAGCTCCATTTATTCAATTAAAAATTAAGAATTACAAATTAAAAGTTGGATGTGGAGTGTTAGGAATGGGGGGTGAGACGACGTTCGCCGATAATGAGGAATACTTCATCCTTGATATTCTCCGGCAGGGCTATGCCACGCAGTTGCAGGCTGCGCACCCATCCGGCTACGTCCGTGTCTTGCATGGTGTAGAACACGTCGCGGAACTCGTCTTCCTGCTCGGGAGTATAGGCATCGGGAGCGGTGCCGATGTATTTGTCCAGTTCTTCGTCATCGTAATATTCTATTTGCTTGCTGACGGCTGCCAGTAAGCTGTCACGTTCGCAGATTTCATGCTGTCCGCAGCATTCGGAATCCACTTCCTGCACTTCGGGCATGGCGTCCAGTTCGCCGCGGTCTATCTTCTTCTGCAGTTTCCGGTTGCGTATAATTCCGGCTGTGGCTGCCACGAGGGCAAGGACAATCAGGCTAATAATCAATATCCACATGGGCTTCCTTTTCTTGAAAAACATGTTCCATTAATAGAACGGACAAAGATACACATTGTTTTGTACACGACAAAATAATGAGTCAGATTGCAGGTAGGCAGATTACTTCCACCCGACGCAGGCATTACTTGCCTGGAACGCAGTATAAAACTACTTTGGATGCATCCTAATCTTAGAATGTATCCTTTATTCCTAAGAATAAAGGTTATATTCTTAAGAATAAAGGCTGTATTTCTAAGAATAAAAGCTTTATTCTAAGATTGCATTGCATCTTGGCAGACTTTAAATCCCGCCTTTTGCAAGTCTTCCCAGTAAGCAGGGTAAGATTTGGTAACGACCTGTGGTTCATTTATCCGTATTTGGGGCAGTACAAGGCAGGCGGGGGCAAATGCCATGGCCATACGGTGGTCTTCGTAGGTGGCGATGACGGGGTCAGCGTCTGCCGGGCAGCGTTCGCCATCCCACAACAAGATGCTGTCTTGCTCGGAGCGCACGACGTAACCCAGTTTACGCAGTTCCGTAATGAGGGCGGTGATACGGTCGGTCTCCTTTATTTTGAGGCTTTGCAGTCCGGTGAAGCGGAAAGGGATGTCCATCAAGCAGCAGGTGACGACAAAGGTCTGCGCCAGGTCCGGGATGTCCACCATGTCTTCGTCGAGACGGGTGGCGGGAGTACCCTTCCGGGTCAGTTTTACTCCCCGGTCTGTATATTCGGTATGGACGCCGAGGCGGGTAAAGACTTCCGCGCCGCGGCTGTCGCCTTGATAGCTGTGGGCGAAGAGACCGAGCAGTTCGATTTCTGCCGTGTGCGCTTCTTCCTTCGTGCTGTCTTCACTTTCTTTTGCGCTACTTCTGTCTCCCCCTTTTATTTTTTCATTTTTAATTCCTTCTATTGCCATCATCTGATACCAGTAAGAGGCGGCGCTCCAATCGCTTTCTACGGTGAAAGGGGTATCCGTGTATCCGCCGGGGCTGACGGTGATGCAATCTTCGGAGACCCAGTCGGCTTGGGCGCCGAAGTCGCGCATCAGTTGCAGGGTCAGGTTGATGTAGGGGCGGGAGATGATGTCACCCGTCAAGTGCAGGCGCAGGCCTTTGGGAAGGACGGTACCAATCATCAGCAGGGCGGATATGTATTGTGAGCTGACATTGCCGGCGAGGGATATTTCGCTGCCGGTCAGTTCTGTTCCGGTGATGCGCAAGGGAGGGAACCCTTCGTTTCCGACGTATTCTATGCGGGCGCCGAGCTCTCGCAGGGCGTCTACCAGTATGCGGATGGGGCGTTGCTGCATGCGTTGCGTACCGGTGATGATTCGGGTGCCAGGAGTTACGCTGAGGTAGGCGGTGAGGAAACGCATGGCGGTGCCGGCGGCAAGGATATCTATATGTCCGGGATTTCCGTCGAGGGCGCGAGTCATCACTATGGTGTCGTCACAATCGCTCAGATTGCAGGGCAGGATATTGCCGTGGGCAAGGGAGTGGAGGATGAGTGCCCGGTTACTGATGCTTTTGGATGCCGGGAGCTGTATGGCTGCGTGCAGTGAGGCAGGAGCGGAAACGGTATATCGCATGGTCGTATTTGTTAAGTTACGGTGGTAAGGCGTTTTTTATTGTCACTGCAAAAGTAGGATAAATCTTTGGGAAATGGAAAAAAGGAAACTTGTTTCTGTGGTTTCAATCTTTCGTTTATCTTTGCGGAAGTAAGTCCTGCTATCGGGACGGATAGATATAATTAAGCATCATTCTTATGGAAATAGATTTAACCACCCCCGCTTTGCTGTTTTCGGCCATATCGCTGATTATGCTGGCCTATACCAACCGTTTCTTGTCCTATGCCCAACTGGTGCGCACCTTGAAGGAACAGTACATGGAGAACCCGTCTTCGGTGAAGGCGGCGCAGATTGCCAACCTGAGGAAGCGGCTCTACCTGACGCGTGCCATGCAGGTGGCGGGTATCGGAAGCCTGCTGCTGTGTGTGGTCAGCATGTTCTTTGTCTATATCCGTCTCCATCTGCTTTCGGCCTATATCTTCGGTTTAGCGCTGATATTGCTGATTGTTTCGCTGGCCATATCAGTGTACGAAATATATATATCGGTGAAGTCTTTGGAGATACATCTCAACGATATGCACGAGTAGCGGCTCTATGGGATGATGTTCCGTACGGGGAGCTCCAGTTCTCCCCAGTCAATCATGGCATTGAATAGTCTGACGGTAGAGAATGAAGGCAAGTCTTCCGGTCTGATGTCTTTTTCCTGCAAGATTCCTTCTTCCAGCAAGGCTGCCCGTTTGGTTCCTTTCAGCAGGGGATGTGCCGGCGTGTACCAGTGGGTGCCGTCGGAAAGGGCGATGTTGGCGATGGAGGTGTCTGTCAGCAGGCCTTGTTTCACAATCAGAATGTCGTCGCATGCGTCGCGCAGGGCAAAGAGGCGGTTCAGCGGTTCGCGTCCGGCGCTTTTGTAGGTGTAGTCGATGTGGTCTGCCTGTATCAGTGCCAGCGAATGCACGTGCCGCATGGTGTAGGGGGAGTAGCTGACATCTTCAATACCTTTCTCACCATACACTACGCGTGCCTTGACGATACCTGCCTCGCAGCCGAGAGACGACAAATGGTCACGCAGTTGTAGCGGTGTACTTTCCGGCCAGAAGTGGGCGCGGGTATCGTTCAGCCTCCGATTGTGGCGGGAAAGGTTGCAGGCTTTTCCGTGGTCGATGCGTATGGTTTCAATAAATAGGCACATATATTTTCTGTATTACTTCGTTGTATTCGCTTTCCCACCGGCTTTTGGCGGTGATGCCGCCTCCTGCCTTGAAGTGGAGCCGGCCGTTTTCCTGCTCGATGAAGCGTATCATGACTGCGCTGTCCAGCTGTCCATCGGCATAATGCCCCATGATGCCGGTGTAGAAGCCCCGTTCGTAATCTTCGGCTTCGGCAATGATTTCCACGGTTTTGGGCTTGGGGGCACCGGTGATGGAACCGGCGGGAAGCAGGCGGAAGAGGATGTCGCCGATGTGTGCGGTATAATCTTCGGGGAGGGTCCCGCATATTTCGGAGCTGGTCTGGAGGATGGGGCCTTTGTTGGTTTGCAGGCGGTCTATGTATCGGTAGGAGGTTACCTCTACGTGCTCTGATACCATACTTAGGTCGTTGCGTATCAGGTCGACGATGGTGGCGTGCTCGGCGGCCTCTTTGGCATCCTGCATCAAAAGCTGTTCCGCATCAGGCAGGGTAGCGTCGATGGTGCCTTTCATGGGGAAGGACTTTATCTTGCCCTTCTCTATGCGGACAAAGATTTCGGGGGAGAAGCAGACGAATCGGTCTTTCAGCCACAGCTTGTACAAGGCTTCGGAGTGGAGGAATATTTCGTCCATTGTCAGATTGGTGCTGACGGGCACCCGGCAGGTGAGGTTTGTCAAGTAGCTGTTGCCCGCCAGTAGATTTTGCTTCACGAGGTCAAACGAGTGTTTGTATGCGGCGGGGGAAGGGGGAGTGATGTCCCACTGAATAAGACCGGCGTATCGGGCGGCTGTTGCAGCTACCCCCACGTTGCCTGCCTTCGGGAATTGGAAAAGGCAAGTGGCGGGATTTATCTGGTCGAGGGGCTCTACGTGCGACTGCTCTTGTGCGTAGTCTACGATGAAGAGGAAGGGCACATTGTCCCCGGCCAGTGCGTTCATGCGGGCGATAGCTTCTGTTCGGTTGTAAGTTTTCATATATCAGTAGACTGCAGAGGATATCACCTGGATTATCAGAATGAGGAATACCATTGCAATGGGATATACCGTGGCATAGGCTACGCTCGGTATGTTGCTGTCCGTCATGGAGTCGGCGGCGGCAAGGCCGGGCGTGCTGGTCATGCCACCGGTGATGGTGCCCAGCAGGTCGAGAATGTTTATCTTGAATACGAACAGTCCGACGATGACGGCCACCAGCATGGGTACCAGCGTGATGGCGGCACCTACGCCGAACAAGAGCCAGCCGCTTTCCTGGAATGTGGCTACCAGGTTCCGTCCTGCCGAGGTTCCCACTTCGGCCAGGAAGAGCAGCAGTCCCAGCTGGCGCAGCAGTTGGTTGGCTGGGCCGGACATAGACCACAGAATGGGACCGGTCTTTCCGATGGCACTGAGGAAGAGGGCCACCATGAGGATGCCTCCCGTCAGTCCCGGTGAGAACGACAGACTGTCCGAGAAGGAGATGTTCAGCTTGCCGAAGAGCACGCCCAGCACGATACCCAGGGCGATGGGAAAGAAGTCGGTGTCGGACAGTTGCTTGTTGTCGTTGCCCAGCAGGCGTGCCACGCCTTTAATACCGTCTTTCTCGCCTACCACCATCAGCTTGTCGCCGAACTTCAGTGCCAGATCTGGCGAGGGGGAGAGGTCGATACCGCTTCGGCGGACGCGGGTGACGGTACAGCCGAAGTTCTTCATCAGGTTGAGGTCGCCCAGTTGTTTGTTTATCATGTCCTTCTTGGTGAGCAGTAGAGATTCAATCTCCTGCATGTCTACGAGTGGCAGTTCGCCTTCTTCGCGCTGGCCCACGAGGACGGCGAGCTGGTTCAAGGCCTCTTCGCTGCCCACGGCTTGTATGTAGTCTCCCTCGTGAAGTATGGTCTGGGCGGTGGGGATGGCTATCTGCTCATTGTGCTTATGGCGTGAGATGACAGCTCCGGTCATGGCGCGCGCATTGATTTGCATCAGGCTCCGGTCGAAGACGGCGGGGTTGGTTACACGGAACAGGCAGGTTGTCAGTTCCGGGAACTGGCTGCGGCGTTCCTTCTCCAGTCGGCGCGCCTCCTTGTCGAGGTCGATGCGCATAATGCGGGGCAGCAGCTTGACGAAGAGGATGACGCCGATGACACCGAAGGGATAGGCGATACCGTAGGCGATGGAGGCTAGCGGAGAGTGGGTGCTGTCGATGGCTACGGCGAGTCCCGGCGTACTGGTCAGCGCGCCGGCTATGAGACCGACCACGCTGGGTGTGTCTATATCGAAAGCGTACTTCAATCCTACGGCTGTGAGGGCGGCAGAACAGATAATGAGCAGGGTGATGACGATAAGTGTCTTGCCCTTGCTCCGGAAGGAGTCGAAGAATCCGGGACCGGCCTGGATACCGATGGTGAAGATAAACAGCACCAGTCCGAAGTTGCCTAACTCTTTGGGGATGATGACGCCGAAGTGTCCGAACAGCAGGGCAATGAAGATGACAGCGGAGACGTCGAGTGAAAGCCCTTTAATCTTGATTCTTCCCAACATGAAGCCTAAAGCCACAATAAGAAAGAGCGCGAAATAGGAGGAGTTTAACAAGTCAGCAAACATAATCAGTTAAAGAGTTAGGAGTTTATGCCACAAAGATAGTGCAAAAAAGTGAGATAGAAAAAGGCATTGTTTTCTTGTGGTATATATTAAGGAGTTAAACCACGGTTTAACTCCTTAATATATATTGGCCTATATGGCCGGTATTCCTGCGTGGGGCAGGGCGGTACTTATTTTTCGAGTTCCTTCAGCAGTTCCTCTACGGCAGCTTTCAGTTGTGTGTCTTCTCCCTTCACGATGGTCTCGGGTGAATTGGCTACCTTGATGTCCGGCTCCAGCTGCGAGTTCTCCAGATAGCTGCCGTCTGGTAGGCGGTAGCCTACGACGGGGATGCCGAATACCAATGACGGGTCTTGCAGGCGCTCCCACGACACGCTGGTCATGGTTCCCGGCACGGGCATACCTACCAGCTTGCCGATGCCGCGGTGGCTGTATACCCACGGCGTGCCGTGCGCATTGGAGTAGTTGGCCTCGCACATCACCATGATGGAGGGTTTGTTCCAGCGGCGGCTGGGCATGTCGCACGCCTCGCGGCCGCGCACCACCTGGGTGAAGTATTTCTGTCCGCTGAAAAGTATTTCTATATCCTCGTGCAAGCGTCCGCCGCCATTGAAACGGGTGTCGATGACGATGCCTTCGCGGTTGTTGTACTTGCCCAGGATGTCCGAGTAGACAGAACGGAAACTGTCGTCTCCCATAGACTCAATGTGCACGTAACCCAATCGGCCACCCGACCATCGGTCAACGTCTGCCGCGCGCTGTTTCACCCAGCGGCTGTAGAGTAAATCGCTGAACGCACCGTTCGTAATGGGGATAATGACCTCTTCCCAGTGCTCCTTGGTCTGCGGGTCGAAGAGAGAAACAAGTGTTTTCTTCCGTGCCTTGTTGTTGAGCAGCGTGTAATAGTCCGCATCGGGGGTGATTTCCACGCCGTCTATCTTTTCGATGACTGTGCTGGCTTTCACCCGGGTGTTGGCTGTGTCGAAGGGGCCTTTCTCTACTACTTCGGCAATGAGCATGCCCCGGCCCGTGTAGTTCCAGTCGAAGAACAGTCCCAGACTGGCAGTAGGCTCGGACTGCCCTTTGGGATAGAAACGGCCGCCGGTGTGAGATACGTTCAGCTCGCCCAGCCATTCGCTCAGCAGTTCGGCAAAGTCATAATTGTTGTCGATATGGGGCAGGAAGCGGCGATAGGCGGCGGTCATCTTCTCCCAGTCCACTCCGTGCATATTGGTATTGTAGAATCGCTTCTGCTGCTGGCGGTACACGTGGTCGAACATGTATTCGCGCTCCGCAGCCAAATCCATCTTGGCATCTACCTGGAAGGTGATGGGGGTCAGCGCATCGGATGAAGTGTCCATTTTCTGCATCTTACGGCTGCCCAGCAGGAAGAGGTTTTTACCGTCCTTGTCCAGCTGCATGTCTGCCCATCCGGCATCCATCTTGTGCAGCAGTTTGGTTTCCTTCTTGCGGAGGTTCATCTTCCAGAGGTCGTAGCCACCTTCGAAGGCTGCCAGGTAGTAGAGTGTCTCGCCATCCTTGGAGATGATGGTGCTGCCCATGTCGGAAGAGTTCGGGGTGAGGCGCACCACACGGTCTTCGATGCCTTTCAGCTCTACGACGATGTCTTTCGGCTGGTCATCTTTTTCGTCAGCATTGCTGTCTTTCTTGTCGTCTTTCTTCTTTTTATCCTTGTTTTTTCCTTGGGGGGTGTCCTTCCCGGCAGACTTCTTCTGCTCCTTCTTCAGCTCCTTGTGCAGCTCGTAGTCTTCTTTGCTCAGACAGTATTTGTCGTAGGCGTCTTGGTTGAGGAAGACGAGCATGGCGTCGTTCAGCGAGCCCCATGAGGCGTGGGCACGCATGCCGTAGCGTTCGGTGGTGAAGAGGATGGCGTTGCCGTCCAGCGCAAAGCGGGGATAGCCGCTCATGTAGCCGCTATTGGTGAGGTTGATGATGTCTTTGCCTCCCTCTGCGTTGACCAGGCCGATGTCGGAGTAGGGGTCGTGCTTGTTGCCGGTGAACTCAAGTGTAAACCACTTGCCGTCCGGCGACCATGCGTAGTCAAATCCTCCGCCGGTGCTGTACCAGGTGGAGCCGTCCGTAATCTGGCGCACCTTCTTCGTTTCCAGATTGAGCACCATCAGCCGGATGCGGTCTTCGATAAAGGCGAGTTCCTTACCGTCGGGCGAGAATTGCGGATAGGCACGTTCCACGGTGGTGGAGGGCAGCAGCACTTCTTCTTCAATCAGCGTGGCGTTCGGGAAGTTAGGGTCTTCCTTGCGGACTATCTTGGCAAGGTAGAGCTGCCAGTTGCCGCCTCGCTCGCTGGCGTAGGCCAGGGTGCGGTTGTCTGGCGCAAAGGAGAGGCCCGCTTCGCGTGCCGGTGTGTGTGTCACTTGCTTGGTAGTGGCATAGTCTGCCGAAGTGACAAAGACTTCGCCGCGCAGCGTGAAGGCAATCTGCTTTCCGTCCGGGGACACAACGGCAGAAGTGGCTCCGTCGGAAGACTGCAGGTTGGCGAATTGCGGCCGGTCATCGCGCACAATTTCTATGGCGACTTTCTTCGGGGTGGCATCCGGCTGCTGGGTATAGATTTCGCCGTCGTAACCGTAGCACAACGTCCCGCCGTCACTCATGGAGAGGAAGCGCACGGGATGTGTCTTGAAGCTGGTGATGGGCTTCACCTCTCGGGGCTGTGCCAGCGGGAAGGCATACACGTTGAATGAGCCGCCGTTTCTCTCACTCAGAAAGTAAACCGTTCTTCCATCGGGTGACAACACCGGGTTGCGGTCTTCGCCCGCGCGGTCGGTGAGGTTGGTATGGATACCCGTCTTTGCATCATACAGCCAGATGTCGCGGGTGATGGAGGAGGTGTGGTGCTTTCTCCATTCATCTTCAAATCCCTTGCGGTCTTGGTAGAGGAACTGCTGGCCCGCCTTGTCGAAGCAGACCGCTTCGGCAGGGGTGCCCAGCACTTGTTCCGTACGCCCTCCCGTTGCAGGTACTTTGTAAAGCTCGGTCATGGCCGACGTGGGGAAAAGAGCGCTGCTTGCCGGGTCCTGGATGGAGGCGGAAAACAAGATATACTTTCCGTCCGGAGTGAATGTGGAGGGTATCTCACCGGTGGAGTGGGTAGTGAGCCGTTGGGCGGTTCCGCCGTCTGCCGGCATCACGAATACGTCGAAGTTGCCGTATCTGTCGCTGGCAAAGGCTATTTGTTTGCCGTCCGGCGACCATATGGGGGTACATTCGTAGCTCTCTTGGGTAGTAAGCTGTGTGGCGGTTCCACCTTTGGCAGGCACCTTGTAGATGTCTCCTTTGTAGCAGAATGCGATTTCCGTACCGTCGGGAGAGATTTGTATATCACGCATCCAGAGCGGCGTAGCGGCATGTCCGGCAATTGCGGTAAGGCCTAGTGCAAGGATTGCAAGGGGTTTCTTCATAAGTGTGTGGGTTGATGTTAATATAGAATGTTTATAAACGTCATGATGCTGTCCACAAGGCAAGGCACGAGGTGCGTCATTTCATACCTCGTGCCTTGTATATCTGTTCTTTGGCATTGTTGATGCTTTGGAACTTCTCTTCTGCGGCTTTCTTGATGTCTTCGCCCAGCGTTGCCACCCGGTCGGGATGGTGTTTCAAGGCCAGACGGCGGTAAGCGGCACGCACTTCGTCATTGGTGGCGGTGGGTTCAATTTCAAGTACTTTATAGGCCTCGTTCAGTGAGCTACCGCCCAGGTTGAGCATGGATTCCACTTCCTTGACGGATAGTCCCATGTACATGGCCACTTCTTTCAAGGCTTCTATCTCCTCGTTGCAGACGTGTCCGTCGCTTTTGGCAATTTCTACCAAGAATACCAGCAGTTGCAGGCGTTCCTCGTATGTCAGGTTGGCGGCAATCTGCGTTCCGCAGTCACGGATGGTGTTTTTAAATGCCAGTGGGTTTTGTCTGTCCATCTGCTTGCGCTGTTCGAAGAGGTTGAGCAATATCCGTTCTCCCTCGCCCATGGCAGCCTCACCGAATGTGCTTCTCAAAAAGCGGCGGACGAATTCCATTTCACTATGCATGATGCGCCCGTCTGCACGGATAATGTACGAAGACATCACGAGCATGGAGAAGAGGAAACTGTTCCGTTGCCCGGTATAGGTAGTACTGTGTGTAGGTTCTTCTCCATAATAATTGCCTGCTTCATTTGAATCGGTGTCGAACAATGAACCGAATACAAAACCTGCCAAGGCTCCCAGCGGTCCTCCGGCCATGAAGCCGATAATGCCGCCTATCCATTTAGCTGCTCCCATAATTTTTCTTGTTTAAAATGCAAAAATAGAGATTTCTTACGAGAATTCCAGTAATTTGATGGGCTATTCCCACTGAAGCGAATAGGCACCGTCTTCTTTTTGTACATATTCAGCATATTCATGGCAGCAAGTCTGTCATTAAGAAATACTATAAAAAAATGAGGAGCTAAGTTTATAACTTAACTCCTTAATGCTCAACAGTCGGGATGACAAGATTCGAACTTGCGACCACACGCCCCCCAGACGCGTACTCTACCGGGCTGAGCTACATCCCGAATTGCGGGTGCAAATGTACGGCTTTATTTTAAAATAGCAAATATTTATAGTGCTTTTTTTATTGAATGAACCTATATTTTGCAGTTTTAAGGCTTTCGGTCAACGTGTCCTGCTCTCTTTTTACTTGTATGCCTGCTTCGCAAGGCAATGGCTTTGAGCGGGCAGGCATACTTTGAATGAAGTTATTGCAGGTTTAGGCTATTTCTTACGGAAGTGACAGCCGGACTTTCGGACGTTACGGATTTCCGGGTACAATAATCGAATTCCGCAGACTTTTCGCCGCTGAATGATTTCCATTTCAGTTTCAATTTAACGGTCTTGCCTTCTGTATCAGGCAGGGCATCCAACTTGAAAGCAACCAGACCGTCCGCATACCTGCCGTAAATATCGCCCTTGGCATTGTGGCGGAATTCTACTTCATACGGGTTTTCCGGATTCTCGCTCAGCAGCAGATTGACAAAGTGCTTTGTTTGATAGTCTCCTTGCTGAGTTCTAAAGCGAAGGGTTAGATAACCGTCTTCTGCAATGGTCACCCAATCGTTCACAATTTCCACCGGGTCGGTGCCGTATACGGTATCGTTCTCTTCACCCAAATCCGGGGCGATGGGTTTGGTAAGGATACTGTCTATCCAGTTTATATGTACAGCTTGGGTGTAGATATCGCTGGGCTCGTCCACTTCCTTGTAGTTTACCAAAGCGCGGACTTCCTTTTCGCCATAGGGAGATTTCGTCATGTTGGTAGGCAGCAGAGTGGTCTTGTCATCCAATTGCAGAAAGACTGTCTGGTCTGCATCGGTCTTTACCGTTACCAGGGCATTGGGGAATCTCATGGCATAATTATCATCGTCGTCCAGGCATGATTGGAGGCTTAAGGAACTGATGGTTGCAATAGCGATTAAAATTTTCTTGTTAAAGATTGACTTTATTTTCATAGTGTACTCTTTTAAATTAAACATTCGGAATAGGCTTCACTTTTATAAAAATAGCATATTTGCGAAAACCCTGCATGCGGCATTGTTAATTAATGATAAGAGCCGGAGTAAGCTGGTGCGGAACATTATTCCCCGATACATGAAAGATATTTGTATATCAGGTGGAATATGATTATCTTTGCTGTATGAGATGCACATCTCGCGTGTGTTGAGATGTATGTCTCGAACTGCATGAGATGTGCATCTCGTGCATGTTGGGGAATAGCTGTCCGGCAGTATGGAAACTGGCTTTCTGTTGAGGGGAAGTAAACTTCGGGTGGGGTGTCGGCAGTCTGGTTGCAGTAAGAAACATTATGTTCATTGTGAAAAGAGTATGAGTATAGTCTATTTGGTTCGAAAGAAGGTTTTCCGCACGGCGGAAGGGGTGAAGCAACTCTATTATGCTGTGCAGCGTGTGTTACAGCGGCGTGGAGGTGTGACGGCAGAGCTGCTGGCGCAGCGTATGGCATCCAGAAAAGGGATGAGTTCGGGAGACGTGCAGAGTGTATTGATAGATTTGCCGAAGTTTATAGAGGAAGCGCTGATGGAGGGAGAGTCGGTGACCATTAAGGGGCTGGGTTCCTTCCATGTGGCGGTGACGAGTGACGGGTTTGAGCATCCCGACGATGTGATGCCGGGCAAGGTGCGCTTATCTCGTGTCTATTTTCGTCCGGATAAGTCGCTGGTGGCGAGGCTGAACAGCGGGATGGATTTCTACCGTTATCCGCTTAGCCGATATTTCCCTCACGATATGTTGCGGCCGGAAACGCTGCGAAAGGAGCGGGCCGAGGGAAAGACGGGAATTCCGGATGAAGACCCGGTTGGGATGGAAAATGATACGGAGGACTTTTCGGGGGAGGAGTGAGCGATGAATGTGGAAGAATTCAGAGAATACTGTCTCTCCTTGCCGGGAGTGCTATGCTCCCATGCACTCCCTATAAAAGTCGAACATCTCGAAGATAGTATCCTTGTCTGCCGTCTGGTTGAGACAGATGTTACCCACTTCTTTCAATAGGGTGAAGTTGATGACTCCGGCGGTATTCTTCTTGTCATGCTTCATCAGTTCGTACAGCTGGTCGTACTGTTTGCAGTTGAAGGAGAAGCTGCCATAATTCTCTTTGACGAATTGGATGGTCTGGCGCATCTTGTCCTTCGGGAATCCGGTCTTTATATAAGAAAGGTATAGTTCGCAGACCAGCCCCCATGCCACTGCATAGCCGTGCAGCACCGGACGGTTTTCGGCAAGGGCGAGGCTTTCGAAGGCGTGTCCCACGGTGTGCCCCAGGTTCAGGGCTTTGCGGATGCCATGTTCCTGCGGGTCTTCTTCTACGATGTGTTCCTTTACCTGCACGGAACGTCCTACCATGGACTTCAGCAAGGCATAATCTATCTTCTCCGTATCGAAGGCCAGCAGTTCTGCCAGATGTTCCGGGGTACTGATGAGGCCGTGCTTCAGCATCTCCGCATAGCCGGAGAAGAAGTTATGAGCATCGAGGCTGCGCAGGAACTCGGTTTCCAGCAGCACGCAGGCGGCAGGAGCAAAGACGCCGATTTCATTCTTCAGACCGTTGAAGTTGATGCCCGTCTTGCCTCCCACGGAAGCGTCGACCATGGCGAGCAGCGTAGTGGGAACGTTGATGTAGGCGATGCCCCGCTTGAAGGTGGAAGCGGCAAAACCGCCAAGGTCGGTCACCATGCCACCGCCCAGGTTGATGAGCAGGGAGTGGCGGCTGGCCCCTTTCTCACTCAGGGCTTGCCATACGGCAGCCAGCGTTTCCAGATTCTTGTGTACGTCTTCTGCACCGATAATAATTTCTTCCGCTTCTTCCAAGGCGGGGATACCGTCCAGATGCGGGCGGCAGAGGCGGTGGGTATGCTCGTCGGTAAGGATGAAAAGCTTGTCATGGGGACACTTCGCTATGGCATGCGTCAGGCTGTTTGCCAGTCCTTCGCAAAGGATTACTTCTTGTTTACTCATCTTGTTAATTACAAATTACGAATTACCAATTACTGATGTTACGGATTATGAAGGAAAGGGGGCCTTCTTCATTATATTGTGGCACAAAGATAGCTCTTTTGGCAATAAAACGTTATCTTTGTCCCGTGAAATTCTATGGGTGGCAAGGCGTTTCCGTCATCTGCCTCCCACTATTTGTAATTAGTAATTTGTAATTGATTGATAGAAATGAGAGCATTACTTCCCGTTTATTGCCGTCCGCTGGGTTATTTCATCATAGCTTTGGCGTTGTTCCTCCCTTTCATATTCCTATTGTGGGGAAAAGTGACAGATGCCAACTTGCTGTTTTACAAGGAATGCTCCAAACTCCTGATGATGATGGGGGCACTGATGATAATCTTTGCCTTGACGAAGAACGAGAATAAGGAGATAGAGCAGGTGCGCAACAAGGCCACGCGCAATGCCATCTTTCTGACCGTTCTTTTTATCTTCGGCGGTATGCTCTACCGGGTGGCGCAGGGTGACCTCCTTTCGGTCGATTCTTCTTCTTTTCTCATATTTCTTATATTGAATGTGCTTTGCTTGGAATTTGGTATAAAGAAAGCGACAGTTGATAGATTATTTAAGCGGAATAGTCGATAAACGGAGCAAATCGTCATGTGGGGCATTAAACCTTTTGCCCGGAAGTCTGTCAAATGAAACAGTGAATAAAAGGCATTGTTCATTTAAGAATAGACAAAGAATAGACACATGAAGAAAATTATCACGGGGATGGCGTTGCTGTTGGTAACAACGCTGTCTGCATTCTCACAGACCAAAAACATTACGGTATCGGGCCGTGTCGTGGAGGACACCAAGGAGCCCGCGATACAAGCTACCGTGCAGTTGCTTTTGTTGCCAGACAGTGTCCAGGCATCGGGTACGGCTACTACGGCACAAGGTTATTTCACTCTTCCCAAAGTCAGTGCGGGTAAATACGTGCTAAAGGTTTCTTATATCGGGTTCAAGAGCCGGTACATCCCTTTACATCTTTATGCCACGACAACCGCCAAGAACGTGGGTACCCTGACACTGGAAACGGATGCGGTGATGCTGGCCGAGGCTGTGGTTACGGCAGAAGCGCCGCAAGTGCAGGTGGTGGAAGATACATTGGTCTATAATTCCTCTGCTTATCGTACCCCCGAGGGAGCCATGCTCGAAGAGCTGGTGAAGAAGTTGCCCGGTGCGGAGATTGATGACGAGGGGAATGTGAAAATCAACGGTAAGGACTTGTCGAAGATTATGGTCGACGGGAAGGAGTTCTTTGGTGGAGACGTAAAGACCGGTTTGAAGAATCTGCCGGTAGATATGATAGAGAAGCTGAAAACCTACGACAAGAAGTCCGATTTGGCACGTATCACCGGTATTGACGACGGTGAGGAGGAGACGGTGCTCGACCTGACCGTAAAGAAAGGCATGAACCAGGGGTGGTTCGGTAATGCCGATGTGGCCGGAGGTACGGAAGACCGCTACATGGGACGTGTTATGCTGAACCGTCTTGTTGAAAATACTCAAGTTACTCTTATTGGCTCTGCCAATAACGTGAACGACCAAGGCTTTTCAGGCGGTGGCGGTCCTCCGCGCTGGCGCAGGAACAACGGACTTACTGCAACGAAAATGCTGGGTGTAAACTTCGCTACCCAGACCGATAAACTGGAACTGGGTGGTAGTGCACGCTACAACTATCAGGATGGGGACATTGCAAGCATTGGCTCTACCGAGGACTTTCTGCCGGACGGCAACTCTTACTCCAACTCGAACAGCAAGCAACGTAACAAAGCCAAGAATTTCAATGCCGATTTCCGTATGGAGTGGAAGCCGGATTCGATGACGAATATTATTTTCCGCCCCAACTTCTCGTATGGTAAAACGGACAATCTCTCCAATTCTGAGAACGGTACGTTCAATTCCGACCCTTACAGTCTGGTGAGCGCCCCCAATAACTGGCTGAATCTGGAGAAGATTCTCAATCCGGACGATGACCCGTTGAGAAGTATCCGTATAAATGCCATCAATAGCGGTTCGCTGAGTGACAATAAGAGTGTGTCTACGGATGCAACCTTGCAGTTGAACAGAAAGCTGAATGACAAAGGACGCAATGTCACGTTCCGTGGAAGGTTCGGTTATACCAATACTGACAACAACCAGTATACGGAGTCGGAAACGCACTACTTCCAGTTGTTGAATGCTTTGGGAGGAGACTCCATCTTGGTACGTAACCAGTACATCACTACTCCTACCAAGAACTACAATTACAGTGCACAGCTGACTTACAGCGAACCGATAGCCCGTGCCACTTTCCTGCAATTCAGCTATCAGTTCCAGTACAAGTACAGTGAGAGTGACAAGACGACGTACGATTTGCAGGGCTTTCCGGATTGGGGATTGTCAACCCAGCTTCCCACGGGATATGAAGAGCATGCGGTGGACAGTCTGGGTAAGTATGCGGAATATCGCTACTACAACCACGATGCATCCGTGTCCTTACGCTTTATCCGCGAGAAGTATCAGCTGAGCGCAGGTATGTCGTTTCAGCCGCAACATTCTGTGTTGTCCTATAAACGTGGCGACTATATGATTGATACCACCCGCAATGTGTTCAACTTCGCTCCGAACCTGGACTTGCGCCTCCGTTTCTCCAAAGTGAGCCAGCTGCGTATAACATACCGCGGGCGTAGCAGCCAACCGAGTATGGAGAATCTGTTGCCGATTGTGGACAACTCCAATCCGCAGAATGTGCGTATCGGTAATCCGGGCTTGAAGCCTTCCTTCACGCACAGCATGAGATTTTTCTATAATACGTATAATGCCGAAAAGCAACGCGGTATTATGTCGCACGTCAATTTCTCGGCAACGCAGAATAGCATCAGCAACAGCCGTGTGTACAATTCGGAAACCGGTGGATGGACTACAACTCCGAAGAATATCAACGGTAATTGGAATGCGTTCGGCTTGTTCGGCTTCAATACAGCGCTGCCCAATAAGAAGTACACCATCAGTTCTTTCTCCAATGCCAGATATCAGAACAATGTGGCTTATCTGACGTCCGGTAAGGGAGCAGATGCCGTGGAACGGAAGAATACGACCACCAACCTGACGCTGGGCGAACGTCTGAATGCCGCCTATCGTAACGACTGGTTTGAATTCGGCTTGAACGGAAGCATCTCCTATTCAATAGAGAAGGATAAACTGACGCCTGACAATAACCAGGAGCCCTATACCTTCTCCTACGGTGCCAATACGCAGATTTCCATGCCGTGGAACATGACGCTCTCTACCAACATTGCCAATCAGAGCCGTCGCGGATATACGGACAGTAGTATGAACCGTAATGAGCTTATCTGGAATGCGCAGTTGTCGCAGACTTTTCTGAAAGGAAATGCCACTGTCAGCTTCGAGATGTACGACATTCTGAAGAAGCAGAGCAACATCAGTCGTTCGCTGACTGCAAGCGGTCGCTCGGTGTACGAATATAACGGCGTGAACAGCTATTGCATGCTTCACTTCATCTATCGTCTGAATATTTTCGGCAGCAAGGCCGCACGCGACAAGATGCAGGGTCGACGTGGCTTCGGTGGTCCGGGCTTTGGTCCGGGGCATGGTCCTGGCCGTTTCGGAGGGCATAGGCCGTTCTAAAATCCTTTTCTGTATAAGGTTTGTAAAAGACACAGAGGCACAGAGCTTATTCTTTATATTATATAAGCTCTCTGTATCTCTGTGTCTTTGTGATTTTCCTTTTCTTTTTCTTTCATTTCATTTTTTGTACTTCATTTCTTTTTCCTACATTTGTTTCACACTTAATTGTCTGTGAACATGCTTGATTGGAACTTCATTGCCAGCCAGATTGCTACGATAGCCTTCGACATTGTTTATTTCGGTGCCATCATCGGAACGATTGTCGTCATTATCCTCGACAACCGCAATCCGGTGAAAACCATGGCATGGATACTGGTATTGATGTTCCTTCCTATCGTGGGGCTGGTGTTTTACTTCTTCTTCGGGCGTAGTCAGCGCCGTGTGCGCATGATAGGGAAGAAGAGTTACAGTCGCTTGTTGAAGAAACCTATGGCGGAATATCTGGCGCAGGATTCATGTACGCTTCCCATCAATTACAGCCGTCTCATATCTTTGTTCCGTAATACCAACCAGGCTTTCCCCTTCGATGGAAACCGGGTGGAAGTCTATACCCTGGGGCTCTCCATGCTGCAATCCCTGCTGCGCGAATTGGGGAAAGCAACGAAGCATATCCACATGGAATTCTATATCTTTGAGGACGATGCCATCGGGCGCTTGGTGCGTGATGTCCTGATGGAAAAGGCGCGTGCCGGGGTAGAGGTACGTGTGATTTATGATGATGTGGGTTGCTGGCATGTTCCCAACCGTTTTTTTGAAGAGATGCGCGAGGCCGGTATCGAGGTACGCAGCTTCCTGAAGGTACGTTTTCCGCTTTTCACCAGCAAGGTGAATTATCGTAATCATCGGAAAATAGTTGTCATTGACGGGCACATCGGCTTTGTGGGGGGGATGAATCTTGCCGAACGCTATATGCGCGGATTCTCATGGGGCATCTGGCGGGATACACATCTGCTGCTGGAGGGCAAGGCTGTTCACGGATTGCAGACCGCCTTCCTGCTCGATTGGTACTTTGTGGACCGTACACTGATTACGTCTACCCGCTATTTCCCGAAAATAGAAAACTACGGTACTTCCTTGGCACAGATTGTAACGAGTGAGCCCGTGGGCCCATGGAAAGACATTATGCAGGGCCTCGTCATATCCATTTCCAGCGCAAAGAAATACTTCTATATCCAGACTCCCTACTTCCTGCCAACCGAAGCCGTACTTGTTGCCATGCAGACAGCTGCCTTATCAGGTGTGGATGTGCGTCTGATGCTGCCCATGCGTGCTGATAATCGCTTGACACATCTGGGCTCCTGCTCTTATCTGGCAGATGTGCTCTATTCGGGAGTCAAGGTCTATTTCTATAAGAAGGGCTTCCTACACTCCAAACTGATGGTTTCGGATGATGAGTTGTCCACGGTAGGCTCCACGAATGTGGATTTTCGCAGTTTTGAACATAACTTTGAGGTGAATGCCTTCATCTATGACACAGAAACAGCGCTTCAGATGCGCGAAATCTTCCTCCAAGATCAGCGCGACTGCGTACAGGTATTCCTGAAGAACTGGGTGAAGCGCCCTTGGTATCGTAAGGCTGCAGAGAGTGTGGTGCGGCTGATGGCGCCGCTTTTGTAAGTGGAAAGTTGAAAATGAGATAAAAATCAATACCTGATACATTCTCACCATTCATTTCCCATTTTCAATTTTCACCTTTCCGTTTAAAGAATGAGAAGTTCACGCTCCCGTACACCCTTCTCTCCACAAAGTGCGGATGTCCTTCGAAACTGTTTTTCTTCCCGTGTTCCAGAACGAAGAGGCCGTCTTCTTTCAGCAGGTTGTTTTCGAAGATAAGGTCGGGCAAAGTTTCCAGCCCGGCAAGTTCGTAGGGAGGATCGGCAAAGATAAAGTCGAATTGCTCCCGTTCGCTTTTGAGGTATTTGAATACGTCACCGCGTATGGGCAGGCACTTGTCCGTCTTTAATTCCTGCATAATCTTGCAGATGAAGGCATAGTGGTCGCGGTCTTTTTCCACGCTGATTACTTGGTCGCAGCCTCTGGACACAAGCTCGATGCTGATGCTGCCCGTACCGGCAAATAGGTCGAGGGCACGGATGCCGTCCTCAAAGTCCATGTAGTTGGAGAGTACATTGAACAGATTCTCTTTGGCAAAGTCTGTGGTGGGGCGTGCCTTGAAGGAGTGGGGCACGTCGAAACGTCGTCTTTTGTATATTCCACTGATTACTCGCATAGGGTTATGGCTTGCAGGTCAAGATTAGTGGCGGGATTCATGATGAATACCTGCCGGATGAATTTTCGCAGTTCGGGCAGTAGCAGCTCTTTGTCGTTCAGGTCACCGGTTAGGTGCAGCTCATCGCGCTCCTGCTCGAAGCCGAGTTGTTTCCATATATATAATAGGTAGTAGACGCGGTCGGGTGTGCTTCTGCACTCAAAGGAATTGGCTAGAAGCAGGCGTCCGCGCTCGTAGCCGTATACGTCTACGGCATCTTTTCGCAAGTGTGCATACATTTTCCGGCTGTTGCCCAAGCGGCTCTTTGAAGAGAAGAACTCAATGAAGGGGCTGGCTTGGGAATAGAACTTGACACCGGGATACTGTTCGCGAAGGAAGGAACAGGCACTCTTATCCATGCCGAACAGTACGACAGTGTTGTTCTTATGCAGTATGTTGTATTGTACGGTTTCATTTTCCCGTTTAGGGTGGTTGTGATAGAAGATGATTTCCGTTTGTTCGTCTTCGAAGAACTCCAGGGGAATGAACGTGAAGCGTTTGTCTGCCATGAGCACATTGACACGGCGGAAGGGGCGTTTCAGCCACTCCAGCTCGCGGAAAGTCTGTTTCAGATTGGCAGTGAGGGAGAGGGACTCATCCACTTCACGGTCGTAGTAAGAAAACTCACCGTCGCCCAGAGGATTGAACACAGAAAAAGAAAATCCATCCGTGCTGAGACGGATGGATAATGTATACTGTTCCGATTTATTAAAATCAGTCGTTTCTATCATACGTTTGTCGGGGTGAGATTATTCCCAGTTACCGGCGTTGTTGTTAGCTGTTTCCAAGCTACCAATCATCAGACCGCAGTACTTGCCAAGTTTGGTTTGTACGTCCTTGATGTTAGCAATTTCCTGCTTATCCAGACCGTTCAAGTAAACTTCATACGGAGTCTTCACTTCGAGCAAACAGAAAGGAGCACCGGATTTGGCTGTATCGTTCTTGATGGCCATTTCGAATTGTGCACCGTTTCCGAAGGGAACATATCTCATTGAATCGGGGTTGAAACCTTTCGGGAAGATAGTGTCCAATACGGCTACCCACAAGGTATCACGTTTGAAGTTTTCCAATCCCCATTTCTTTACTTCATCATATTTGCCGGTCTTCTTGGCTTTATTGATGATGTTGATGGCTTTCTTTTCAGTCAGACCGTCTTCCAGCTGCTTATCGTTCAGTTCTCCTTGCTTGAAGATGAACGGAAGTTTCTGGTTTTTAACAAAGTCAATCAGAGAGTCGAAGCTTGCAGTATATTGCTGGTCATGTAAAGTACGATATTCCAATTGTGCTTTACGGATGTCAATCAGACGTGCAATGACAGCTGCATCTCTGTGCTTCTTTGCTTTTTCAAAGTTGATAGGACCCATAATGCTGGCGTAACAAATATAAATTAGCACCAAAGCACATAAGCCTAAAATGACATTAAATACTGTTTTCATGATAAATATGTTTTTTAGTTGTTATATTCGCACCGCAAAAATAAAAGAAATTAATTTAAAAACGATAGTTCCCTTTACTTTTTTCTGTTACAAAAATGATAAATAACTATTTAGAAAGGCAAATTAAGGAAAATTTTCCTTACCAACCAACTCCTGAGCAAGAAATTGCTGTAAAATCTTTATCGGAGTTCCTTCTATCACCTCGTAGCGAGGTGGTTTTTATGCTTCGTGGTTATGCGGGGACGGGCAAAACATCGTTGGTCGGTGCCTTGGTGCGGACGTTGGATAAGCTGCAACAGAAGTCGGTATTGCTGGCACCGACCGGGCGGGCGGCAAAAGTTTTTTCATCGTATGCGGGGCATCCGGCGTTTACAATTCATAAAAAAATCTATAGACAGCAATCTTTCTCCAACGAGCTGAGCAATTTTTCTGTGAACGATAATTTGACAACTCACACTCTCTATATAGTGGATGAGGCCTCGATGATTTCCAATGGGGGACTGTCCGGTTCCATGTTCGGCACGGGCAGGTTGCTGGACGACCTGGTGCAGTTTGTCTATTCCGGCCAGGGATGCCGTTTGCTGCTGATGGGCGATACGGCACAGCTGCCGCCAGTGGGGGAGGAGCAGAGTCCTGCCCTCTTTGCCGATGCCTTGAAAGGCTACGGGCTGGAAGTGGTGGAGGTGGACTTGACGCAGGTAGTGCGTCAGGAGCAGCAGTCGGGTATCTTGTGGAATGCCACCCGCCTGAGGCAGTTGATAGCGGAAGACGATTGTTACAGCCTGCCAAAAATAAAGGTTTCGGGGTTTGCCGATATTAAAGTTCTGCCCGGTAATGAGCTGATAGAAACGCTGAGCTCTTGCTACGACCATGACGGGCTGGATGAAACCATCGTGGTGTGCCGTTCCAACAAGCGGGCGAACATCTACAACAAGGGCATCCGTGCGCAGATTCTCTGGCGTGAGGATGAATTGAACACCGGTGATTTGTTGATGGTGGCGAAAAATAACTACTTCTGGACGGAAAAAGAGAAGGAGATGGACTTCATTGCCAACGGTGAGACTGCCGTAGTGCGCCGCGTGCGCCGTACGCGGGAGCTGTATGGTTTCCGCTTTGCGGACGTGACGCTGGTCTTTCCTGACTATAACGACTTTGAACTGGAAGTGAACATGCTGCTCGATACGCTGCATACCGACTCGCCTGCGCTGCCTAAGGCAGAGAACGACCGGCTTTTCTATTCCGTCCTCGAAGACTATGCCGACATCACCGTGAAGCGTGAGCGGATGAAGAAGATGAAGGCAGACCCGTATTACAATGCTTTGCAGGTGAAGTATGCCTACGCCGTGACTTGCCACAAGGCGCAGGGCGGGCAGTGGAGGAATGTATTTCTGGACCAGGGCTATATGACGGACGAATATTTGACACCCGATTACTTTCGTTGGCTCTATACGGCTTTTACCCGTGCCACGGGAACGCTCTACTTGGTGAACTATCCGAAAGAACAAATCGTTTGAAAAAGAGAGGGGTACCGATGCAGTATTCCGGTATTTTTTGTATTTTTGTAGATAGAACAACTATAACAGAACAAGTATGAAGAAGCTATATTCTCTCTTTGCCTTGATAGCACTACTGTTTACCGCTTCCGGTTGCGAGGACGATTACCGGAGCATGGTACTTTTCGAAGGCGTGGAGCCTATTTATCAGATTGGGACATGTGATAATCTGGTGTCTAATCTTTCTTATTATCTTTCTGAAACAAACGAAGATACAGTGCTGGGCATTGACGGTGGTGACGGTTCCTATAATGTGATTAACGAACATGAGTCGGTGGCTTCCGTGACTTTTACCGATGAGGTCAACGGTTATCAGCGTATCAAAATTCATCCGTTGGCAGAGGGAGAGACGATTGTGAAGGTGATGGATGGTTCCGGTGAGGAGACCCAACTGCGCATCACGGTGAAAGGTCGCAGGCAATATACGTTGACGAAGATGGGCTCCGAGTATGGTATCAGTAATGGTGCACTGACGGAACTGCTGAGTGATGTCTCTAAGGCGCTTGCCGAGCGTCCTTGGGTGAAGGATGGCGGGTATTATGTGCTGGTACCCGAAGATTTCTCCAATAGTATGTGGAAAGGTGTATTGGAAATCTATCCGACGGGGAAAGAGGAGGAACCGCTAATGGGAATATACGAGACAGTTCCAGTGGAAGATGAGAACGGAGATACATATGCACTGTGGCAGTTTACTTATAATGGAGAGAAGAGGCTCTTTACGCGGACGGTCTCGGGAAATGGTAAATGTGTACTTGCGGAAAATGTAACTCCTTTCTGTCCTTCCGGTTTGTTGCCCGAAGGTGCACTGGTGGTTTATCGCGAGATGTTTCTACTTCGGACGGAATGAGGTTTTAGTGAAAATCTTGTCAAGAGTAGATTTACGAAAGATTAACAGACGGGAGGCTTAGGCTTCCCGTTTTTGTTTCTGTTGTGCATCATCTGTCTGTTCTGTATGCATCATTCGTTTGCTTCGAATGCATTGTCTGTTTGTTCTGGACTAATCATCCGTTCCCTCCACTTCACTGTCCCAAACCTTAGGGTTTTTCACGGAAACCCCAGGGCTTTGGAGGGTAAATGCCAGCCATTTCACTTGCTAAGGTGTGGCATTTAGGATGGTAAGGTGTGGAGTTTGGGGAGCCGGCATGTGGCATTTCAAATGGAATACCGTGGAGGATAAAAAGAAAAGGAGAAGCAATGCTCCTCCTTTCCCGGTAGTTTAATTTTGAAATATCTAAAAAATGACATTACAAATATACAACATCACAGAGGCGATGTCAAGTGTTTCGCCAATTATTTTCAATTATAATCCTGCCAATTCCAAAACTTTGTCAATGGCAGCGTTCAGTCCGTCAGCATTCTTACCGCCGGCAGTTGCAAAGTGGGGCTGGCCACCGCCACCGCCTTGGATAAGTTTGGCAGCTTCTTTCACCAGGTTACCGGCTTTCAGTCCGCCTGCCACGAGGTTGTCGCTCAGCATGACGGTCAGCATCGGCTTGCCTTCGGCTTCTGTTCCCGCTACGAAGAACAGGTTTTCCGTAATCTGGCCACGCAACTGGAAGGCGATGTTCTTCACTGTTTCTGCCGACAGGGGAGCACAGAACTTGATGACTTTAACGCCATTGACTTCCTGCACGTTCTTCAGCAGTCTTTCTTTCAGCTGTGCTTCTTTCTCTTTCATGAAGTCCTCTACCTGCTTCTTCAGTCCGGCGTTTTCGTCAATATACTTACGGATGGTTCCGGCAAGGTCGGGTGCGTTGTTGAAGAGCGCCTTCAAGTCGTGCAGCGTGTCCTCGATGGTGTTCATCAGTTCCTCCACGCGTGCACCCGTGTAGGCTTCGATACGGCGCACACCGGCAGCCACGGAGCTTTCGGAGATAATCTTCACCATACCGATGTTTCCGGTTGCAGCCACGTGCGTACCACCACAGAATTCTACGGAAGAACCGAACTGGATAACGCGTACATGGTCGCCGTACTTCTCGCCGAACAGAGCGATGGCGCCCAGTTCTTTGGCTTCTTCGATAGGAATGTTGCGGTATTCCTTCAAAGGTATGTTGGCGCGAATCTTTGCATTAACGATGTGTTCCACCTTGCGGATTTCCTCGTCCGTCACCTTCTGGAAGTGTGAGAAGTCGAAACGCAGGGAGTCCGGTGTAACCAAAGAGCCCTTCTGCTCTACATGCTCGCCCAATACTTCGCGCAGCGCAGCATCCAGCAAGTGGGTGGCAGAGTGGTTGGCGGCACAAGCGGCACGCTTGTCGGTATCCACGCATGCCATCATCGGAGCTTCCATGTGTTCGGGCAGCTTCTTGGTGATGTGGATAGGCAGGTTGTTCTCCTTCTTGGTGTCTACCACTTCGATGGTTTCAAACTCGTTCACCAATACACCGGTGTCACCTACCTGACCGCCGCTTTCGGCATAGAACGGAGTCTTGTCCAGTACAATCTGATACAAGGTTTGGTTCTTCTGCTTCACTTGGCGGTAGCGCAGAATGGATGTTTCGTATTCCGTATAGTCATATCCTACGAATTCGGTAGTACCCTCCTTTAGCGTAATCCAGTCACCAGTCTCTATGGCGGCGGCATTGCGGGCACGCTGTTTCTGCTGCTGCATTTCGGCGTCAAACTCCTTGATGTCGGCAGTCATGCCGTTTTCGCGGAGAATCAGTTCCGTCAAGTCGAGCGGGAAACCGAAGGTATCATATAAGGTAAAGGCATCCTTTCCGCTGATTTCGTTCTTGCCGGCGGCTTTGGCGTCTGCCATGGTCTTTTCCAGCAGGCGGATACCCGTCTCCAGGGTGCGGAGGAAGGAATCTTCTTCTTCCTTGATAACTTTGGCAATCAGTTCCTTCTGTGCATCCAGTTCGGGATAAGCGGCGCCCATGTTCTCGATGAGTACGGGGAGGAGCTTGTACATGAATGCCTGCTTCTGTCCGAGGAACGTGTAACCGTAGCGCACGGCACGGCGGAGGATACGACGGATGACGTAACCTGCCTTGGCATTGCTCGGAAGCTGTCCGTCGGTGATGGAGAAGGCGATGGTGCGGATGTGGTCGGCAATTACACGCATGGCGATGTCCGACTTCTCATCTTCGCCATACTTCTTGCCTGCCATGTCTCCGATGGCTTTCAGTATCGGTTGGAATACGTCGGTGTCGTAGTTGGAGGTCTTTCCTTGCAGTGTGCGCACCAGTCGCTCGAAGCCCATGCCGGTGTCGATAACCTTGGCGGGAAGTCCTTCCAGGCTGCCGTCCGCCTTGCGGTTGAACTGCATGAACACGAGGTTCCAGATTTCAATCACCTGCGGGTGGTCTTTGTTCACCAGCTGGCTGCCGGGTACTTTGGCCTTCTCTTCTTCCGAACGGGAGTCCACATGGATTTCCGAACACGGACCGCACGGTCCCGTATCACCCATTTCCCAGAAGTTATCGTGTTTGTTGCCATTCAGAATGTGGTCTTTCGGCAAGAACTGCTCCCAGTAAGAAGCGGCTTCGTTGTCGCGTTCCAGTCCTTCTTCGGCGCTACCTTCGAATACGGTGGCGTAGAGGTCTTTGGGGTCGAGTTTCAATACATCCACCAGATACTCCCATGCCCAGGAGATGGCTTCCTTCTTGAAGTAGTCGCCAAACGACCAGTTGCCCAGCATCTCGAACATGGTGTGGTGGTAGGTATCGTGACCCACTTCCTCCAGGTCGTTGTGCTTTCCGCTTACGCGAAGGCATTTCTGCGAGTCAGCAACTCTTTTGTATTTCGCCGGGTGGTTGCCCAAAATGATATCTTTAAACTGGTTCATTCCCGCATTGGTGAACATCAACGTGGGGTCATCCTTAATCACCATCGGGGCCGAAGGCACTATCTGGTGGCCTTTACTTTCGAAGAAACTCTTGAAAGAGTCTCTGATTTCGTTTGCAGTCAACATACTCTCTATTGATTTATCTGATTCTAATTTGATTTACCTTCTCTTGTCGTTTTTTGCCCGTTTCTTACTACTAACTACTTGCTACTTAGTCTTAATATTCTTGAAAAAACTGTGCAAAGATAGCTTGTTTTTATTACTTTTGTCGCATTGACAAGCGAAATATTTCCTAAGATGCGCAAAGTTTACTACATTTATAATCCCCAGACGCAGACGTACGACCGTATTTATCCTACCGTGAGGCAGCGGGCGCTGAGCATTCTCCGCCGTTTGTTCATCGGTATGGGGCTGGGTGCGGGCAGTTTCATCGTATTGCTGCTTATCTTCGGCTCTCCGTCGGAGAAGGAGTTGCGAAAGGAGAACAGCAAACTGCAGGCGCAGTACAACGTCCTCTCCCGCCGGCTGGACGAGGCTATGGGAGTGCTGCAAGACATACAGCAGCGTGATGACAATCTGTACCGGGTGATTTTCATGGCCGACCCTATTCCTTCTGCCATCCGTCAGGCTGGATACGGCGGTACCAACCGCTATGAGCATCTGATGGATATGGCTAACTCCGACTTGGTTATCAATACCACGCAGAAAATGGATATGATTAGCAAGCAACTCTATATCCAGTCCCGCTCCTTTGACGATGTGGTGGAGATGTGCAAGAATCATGATGAAATGCTGCGCTGCATTCCTGCCATACAGCCGGTTTCCAATAAAGACCTCCGTAAGACCGCTTCGGGTTACGGTACGCGTATCGACCCCATTTATGGTACCAGCAAGTTCCATGAGGGTATGGACTTTTCGGCTCCCCAGGGCACGGATGTCTATGCCACGGGAGATGGCACCGTGGTGCAGATGGGCTGGCAATCGGGCTATGGCAACAGAATTGTGATAGACCACGGCTTCGGTTATCAGACGGTGTATGCACACTTGCGCGATTTCCGGACGAAGTTGGGCAAGAAAGTGGTACGTGGTGAGGTCATTGGCGGGGTAGGCAGTACGGGCAAGAGTACTGGTCCGCACTTGCACTACGAAGTACACGTCAAGGGAAAAGTTGTGAATCCCGTCAACTACTACTTCATGGATCTCAGTGCTGAGGATTATGACCGCATGATACAGATTGCTGCGAACAATGGTAAGGTGCTTGATTGACGGATGATTGATAAAGAAAGGATTACATCATGTTGAATACAGATAAGAATTTGAAGTTATATTACTCCATCAGTGAGGTGGCTGCCATGTTCGACGTCAACGAATCGCTGCTCCGTTTCTGGGAAAAGGAGTTTCCGCAACTCAATCCGAAGAAAGGAGGGCGGGGAATACGCCAGTACCGTAAGGAGGACATTGAGACAGTGAAACTTATCTATCATCTGGTGAAGGAGCGCGGAATGACCTTGCCCGGCGCCCGCCAACGGATGAAAGACAATAAAGAAGCTACGATACGCAACTTTGAAATCGTAGATCGCCTGAGAGCTATCCGCGAAGAACTGGTAGGCATGAAACTGGCATTGGATGAGTTTACTTACGAGGATGTGGAGAGCTTGAAGGAAAATATTCAAGGACTGAAGTAGAATAAATACCACTCCGTTTATTCCTCTACTCTCGTCACTTGTTTTATATTCTGTATCTGCTTCAGATTATTGCAGATAGTGCGCACGTCGTCCACATCGTGTACATAGAGTTGTATCTTTCCTTCGAAGATACCGTCGTTGGTTTCGATGGTCAGTTTACGGATATTCACGTTGAGCTGGCGGGAGATGACTTGAGTTACTTCGTTCAGCAATCCCATGCTGTCTATACCTTTTATATATATGGTGACGAGGAACGACAAATCCTTGTGAGTGTCCCACTCGGTGGCGATGATACGGTTTCCGTAGCTACTCTTAAGGCGGGTGGCAACGGGGCATTGGCGCTTGTGGATGACAACACGGTTTTGCTCGTCGATGTATCCCAGTACGTCGTCACCCGGAATGGGATGGCAACAGTCGGCCATAATATAGTTCTTTGAGATGGTCTCTTCCGTCAGCTTCAGAATCTGCTTGGTGTTGATTTTCTCTTGCGGTGCTTTCTCTTCCGGTTGTTCTTTGGCATCCTTGTTGTCCTTGTTACCGAAGGAGAAGGTCAGGAACTTCTTCCAGTTGCTGTTCTGTTTTTCCTTGAACACATTCTTGTCGGCATCGCCCAGCACAACCCGCTTGTTACCAATGGCAACGAACAACTCGTCTCGGGTGTGGAAGCCGTGCAGCCTGGTCAGTTTGTCCAGAGCGGCATCATCCATACGTATATCCTCGTTTTTGAAGAATTCGTTCAGTATGGTTTCACCTTCTTTTTGATAGGCTTTTGCTTCTTTACGCAAGATGGCGGCAATCTTGGTACGGGCACGGGCAGTGGTGGCATATACTTCCCACTCCGGCTGCACGCGTTGCGATTTGGAGGTCAATATCTCTACCTGGTCACCGCTTTGCAGTTTGTGGCTTAGGGGGACCAATTTGTGGTTTACCTTGGCGCCGATGCAGTGGCTGCCGATGTCGGTATGCAAGGAGAAGGCAAAGTCCAGTGCCGTAGAGTTCTGCGGCATGGTCTTGAGGTCGCCTTTCGGGGTGAAGACGAAAATTTCCGACGCGAACAAGTTTAGTTTGATGGTATCGAGAAAGTCGATGGCGTCCGGTTGCGGGTCATCCAGAATTTCTTTGATGGTACGCAGCCATTTCTCCAGTTCGCCTTCATCTTCGCTGCCTCCGCCTTCTTTGTATTTCCAGTGGGCGGCAAAGCCTTGTTCGGCAACGTCATTCATACGCTCACTGCGGATTTGTACTTCAATCCATTGCCCGTTGTTACCCATAAGGGTGACGTGCAGGGCTTGGTAGCCGTTGGCTTTGGGATGGCTCACCCAGTCGCGCAGGCGGTCGGGGTGGGGCTTGTATATCTTGGATATGGAGACGTAGATGTCGAAGCAGTCGTTTAGCTCTTCCTCTATATTGCGAGGCTCGAAGATGATGCGGACAGCAAGCAGGTCATAGATTTCCTCGAAGGGGACATGTTTGGTCTGCATTTTGTTCCAGATGGAGTAGATGGACTTTACACGGGCAAGGATACGGTATTTCAGTCCCATTTTGTCCAGTTGCGCCCGTATCGGAGCGGTGAACTCATTGAATACCTTGTCGCGCTCCACAGCGGTGGCTTCCAGTTTCTCTTCTATCTCGTGGTACTCTTCCGGATGTTCGTACTTGAAGCTCAGGTTTTCCAGTTCTGTCTTGATTTTGTACAAGCCGAGGCGGTTGGCGAGAGGAGCATAGATGTAGAGTGTTTCGCCTGCAATCTTAAACTGTTTGTTGGGCAGCATGGAGCCGAGTGTACGCATGTTATGCAAACGGTCGGCTATCTTGATAAGGATAACCCGGATATCGTCGGACATGGTGAGCAGCAGCTTCTTGAAGTTCTCCGCCTGCGCCGAGGCACGGTCGCCGAAGATACCGCCGGAAATCTTTGTCAGCCCGTCTACAATCTGGGCGATTTTGGGACCGAAGATGTTTTCGATATCCTCTACGGTGTAGTCAGTGTCTTCCACCACATCGTGCAGCAATGCCGAGCATATGGAAGTAGACCCCAGTCCTATCTCATTACAGACAATCTTTGCCACAGCAATGGGGTGCATGATGTAGGGCTCGCCGGAACGACGCTTGATGCCCTTATGCGCCTGGTTGGCAAAGTTGAATGCTTTGGTTATTATTTCGATGCGCTTGCGGTGTTTGGTGGCCAAATAGTCGTTCAACAGTTCTTGGAATGCTTGTTCGATCATTTCCTCTTCGGCTTTTTCCTTTTCCTTCTGACTTATATTTTCTTCCATATACTGCTTTCTCCTTTCTTCACTTCACTTTTTGCAAAAATAAGCAATTTTCAACACCGGGCAAGCGTTTATGTCTTTATTTATAAATCTTCAAGCGCTTTCCTGCGGAGATTCTGGTACTACGCAATCCATTCCAACTTTTTAACTGATTGACTGTGACGCCGTATTTTCGTGCAATGCTGCCGAGATTGTCACCCTTGCGTATCTTGTAGTAAGTGACATTCCCCGTAGTGGTACTGCTTTTGCTGCTGCGTGCCGTCGGGCGTGTATTGGAAACGGCCACGACTCTGCGGTTCTTGAACAGCTCATTGCTGCGGTGGGCATAGATTGTATCTTGTTTGTCGATGAAGGCACTGATATAATTGATGGGGAGGCGTAGCGTCTGTGGCTTGCTCTCTCCGGGGATGATACTTTTCTTGAATTGAGGATTCAGACTCTTTATCTGATCCAGACTGATGCCGCATAGGTCGGAAATCTGTTCGAAATGAAGGTTACGGCTTACCTGCACCGTATCGGTTGCTTCCGGAATGTCGGTTTCCATGGGGCAGATGTTGTGCTTGCAGTAGTAGGTCATTACGTAGTTGGCGGCAATGAAGGCGGGCACGTAGCCACGTGTCTCTTTGGGCAGATAGTTGTAGATTTCCCAATAATCGGTTTTCCCTCCCGAACGACGGATGGCTTTGTTGATGGTGCCCGGACCGCAGTTATAGGCGGCAATCACCAGGTTCCAGTCTTTGTAAATGTCGTACATGTCCTTCAGGTAGCGTGCTGCCGCCCAGGTTGCCTTTATCGGGTCGCGGCGTTCGTCTACGAGGCTATTGCTTTCCAGTCCGTATATCTTCCCGGTGGCGAGCATAAACTGCCATAGTCCGCAAGCTCCAGCGCGGGATACGGCAGAAGGGTTGAGAGCGGATTCTATGATGGGCAGATATTTCAGCTCGAGCGGCAGACCGTAGGCATCCAGCGCTTCTTCGAAGATGGGCATATAGAAGTTGCAGGCGCTCAGCATGAAGGCAACTTGGTTGCGCAGGCGTCCGGTATACATGTCGATGAATTTGCGTACAATCTCGTTGTACGGCATTTCCATGACGGTCGGCATGCGCGACAACCGGTCTATGTATACAGAGTCACTGAACATCGGGTTTACGGTAGAGGTGCTGCAGTCTTTTCCCAAGTCTATGTAATTCTTGGCTTTCCAGTCATTGAGCAGGCTGTCCAGCGGATAGGTCATGCTTTTGGGCAGCTCGATGGATTCCTGGCGTTCTGTACCGTTTTCGCGGATAAGTACTTCCACGCTTTCTTGCGCATGCATGGCCGGAACGGCGAAGAGGGCGCAAAACAGAAGCGAGGAACCGAGAATAATTCTTTTCATATATATGGCCTTGTGTATCATTAGGTAATAATTTATGCTTTAATTTTCGTTTTTAGAATCGGAAACTGCATTGCACGCCGACGTTCTTATTAGAGGAACCGGTCATCTGACTGTTGATTATGGCAGGTTCCACTTTCATGCTGAGGTCGGGGGTGATGTCGAAGTTGGACAGTTCTGCGTCTACGTATGCGTCGACAACGGACAATAGATATACACCGATAAAGGCGAAGATGCTCAAGTCGCGGTATCGTCGGAAGGTGTCCTTACGCTTCCGCAGTGTCTCCGTCAGCTGGCTTTCGGTATAGTTATAGTTGGGAGGCAGCAGGTCGGTAATGGTACTGGAGTTGAAATTACCATTTACGGCATCCTTGTAGGCGGCCGAATAGTCCTTGTACATCTTGCTGTTCCACGTGAGGGCATAGGCACAACCGGCAAATCCTCCATAGAAGATGGGCAGTTTCCAATATTTGCGGTTGTAGATTTGTCCACCGCCGGGAATGACGAGGGCAAGCCAGGTGGCTTTTGTGGGGTTGGGCACCCATCGCTTGGGGTCGATGGCCTTTTGCAGGCTGTCTGTAGGTACGGGCTGTTCCTTCAGGTCGGGGCTGGCGGTCATTTCCAGCATCTTCCGTTTGTTTTCGGCCGCAAGACTGTCGGCAACAGCGAGGCTGTCCCGGTTTACCACGGTGTTGAGTGTATCGGTCTGATGCCGCTGCGCACGCTTGGAAGCGGCACGCGGACGGTCCTGACCATACATAGCAATCCCTGCCGTCTGTAAAAAACAGAGCAGCAGGGTAATGGCTAACTGATATATTCTTCCTTTTTTTCTCATTTATTTCTTCAGCGTATCAAGAATGCCGATGATACGTTCCAATTCTTCTTCGTTATTGAACGGGATACTGATTTTGCCTTTTCCTTTCTCCGAGCAGGTGAGTTGCACCTTGGTACTGAAAAAGCCCGAGAGTTGTTGTTTCAGCATATTGAATTCTTCGGGCAGTTTGGCGCGCTTGGGAGCAATCTTACGACCACCGCTTTTCACGGTTTCGCCTTCACTCAGTGACTTTACTATTTCTTCCACTTTGCGTACGGAATACCCGTGCTCCAGGATTTCCTCGAAAATCTTTACTTGCAGTTTGGGGTCGCCGAGCGTTACCAACGCGCGGGCATGTCCCATGTCTATCTGCTTGTTCTGCAGCCCCATCTGGACGGGAGCTGGCAGTTTGAGCAGCCGCAGGTAATTGGCGATGGTGGTGCGCTTCTTGCCTACACGTTCGCTGAGGCGCTCTTGCGTCAGCCCGTATTGCTCCAATAGATGCTGGTAAGCGAGAGCTATTTCTACGGAGTTCAAGTCTTCGCGCTGTATGTTTTCGATGAGCGCCATTTCCATGACGTTCTCATCGTCTGCAGTGCGGATATAGGCGGGGATGCTGGTCAGTCCGGCAAGCTGCGAAGCGCGGAAACGACGCTCGCCGGCGATAATCTGGTATTCGTCGTCGCTAAGCTTGCGCAGGGTGATGGGCTGTATGATGCCGATTTCGGAGATGGAATCAGCTAACTCCTGCAACGCAACCGGGTCGAATTCATGACGGGGCTGGTTGGGATTGACCGTAATCTTCGACAACTCTATTTCATTGATAGAAGAGGAGCCTTCGGTCTTTACTTCATCCATGGAGAAGAGGGCGTCCAGCCCGCGTCCTAATGCATTTCTTTGTGCCATCTATTTATTTACTATTTATTCCCTACGGTCATGACACATTTCTTATCTTTGACACATAGGTACGTTGACGATTTACAATTTACTATTTAGCCATACGGGGTGATTTTGTTGTGTATTGTAAATATGGTATTTATCACTACCCCCTAATCATTAATCACTAACTGCTTATTCCTTATCCCTAACCGCTAATCCCTTCTTTCGTTTCTGCTTATCAGCTCCTTGGCAAGTGCCATGTGGTTCTTGGCTCCGGTTGAGTCTGCGTCATAGAGAATGGTGGGCAGGCCGTAGCTGGGAGCTTCGCTCAGTTTCACATTACGCTGGATGACGGTGTTGAACACCAATTCCTGGAAGTGGCGTTTCACTTCATCGTAAATCTGGTTGGCTTGGCGCAGACGCGAGTCGTACATCGTCAGCAGGAAGCCTTCGATTTCGAGGGCAGGGTTCAGCTTGGACTTGATGATTTTAATGGTATTCAGCAATTTGCTGATGCCTTCTAGTGCAAAATATTCCGCTTGTACGGGGATGATTACTGAATCGGCGGCAGTCAGTGCGTTGACCGTAATCAGGCCCAAAGACGGGGAACAGTCTATCAAGATATAGTCAAATTCATTCTTCAGCGGAGCGAGTACCTCTTTCAGTATCTTTTCGCGGTTTTTCAGATTGAGCATCTCTATTTCGGCACCTACCAGATTGATGTGGGAGGAGATTACCTTCAGTGTGTCTATCTCCGTGTCATGAAGGGCTTCGCGTACGTCTGCACGGTCAATAATGCACTCGTAGATAGTACATTCCGACTGCTTGATGTCCACACCCAATCCTGAGGAGGCATTGGCCTGAGGGTCGGCATCCACAACGAGCACTTTCTTTTCAAGTGTGGCGAGTGAGGCTGCGAGGTTGATCGTCGTCGTAGTCTTGCCTACACCACCCTTTTGGTTAGCCATAGCAATTATTTTTCCCATAATCTCAATATTTATTGGCAGCGAAATAAGTGATAATTCCGGATAGCGCCTACAAATTTGGAGAAAGATTGCAAAAACGGTTGATAAGTCGGCTGTTTTGTTAATAACTCACAGACGTTTACCGCTGTTTTTCTTCCTGTAAATTACTCGTAAAGCGTTCTTTCTCTGTTTAGTGGGCAAATATACGTATTTATCTTGAAATGAAGCTGTTTTTTTGTCTCGCTTGCAGAAGATTAAGATTTGTAAACCAATGGAAGACATTGGCTTGGACTATTCTCTCTACTTGCATGAGATGTACATCTCGTGTTGTTTGAGACGGGCATCTCATGTTGCTCGAGATGCACATCTCATGCAGATGGACTACTGTGTGGATGGCGGTCGGCAGATAAGTTGTTCCCAGGCGGAAGGAGAGGAGATGGTGTCAGACCAAGGCTTTGACGAACTCCCAGCAGAAGTATGCACATATGACACATTTCACTACTGTGCCCAGCAAGAATCCAAGCAGCGAGCCCAGCCCCGATTTCAAGGCCTGGTCTGTCTTGCTGCCTCCCATCAGTTCGCCGGCAAAGGCTCCGAGAAAGGGGCCGAGGATGATGCCCCAAGGCATGAAGAACAACCCTACGATGGTGCCTATGAGGCAGCCGCGCGTTCCCCACCGACTGCCTCCGCTATATTTGCTGCCCAGCATCGGGACGAAATAATCCAGTATCTGTACAAGGACGACTGCTGCCAGCCATAGAAGTAACTGCGTGGTGGAAAACTGCGCCTTGTCCGTGAAATGTAGAAGCAACAAGCCTGCATAGGCTACGGGCGGTCCCGGAATCATAGGCAGGATACATCCTGCCAATCCGACAATCAGGCAGAGGATGCCTAAGATGATGAGAAGAATGTCCATAGGTGTATCGTTTCTGTTGGTGAAGATGACAGCGGTTGTTCCCTGCTACTCGAATCGGTTGTATATGACAATGGGGCGGGAGCGGCGTGTGCTCATCGACGGGAACCATATATCGTCGGCTGTGAGGCCGCATTGCTTGATGGCTTCGGCGCAGTATTCCAGTCGTCCGAAGTCGGCATTGACATTGTTTGTACCGAATGTGAATTTGATTCCACGTGCTTTGGCGCGACGGATAATATCGAAACTGGGAATCCGGTAGCGTGCATTGATTTCCAGAGCGATTCCATGTTGTTGCAATACATTCAATACGCGTTCAATGCGTCCGTCCGTCCAGTACTTGTCGTAATCATGCGCCATAGTATCGGGCAAGAAGGTAGGGTTGGCATAAATGTCGGCTGGCTCGTTGGTCAGAATCAGAACTGTTTGGTCGACAAGGTGGTCCATATACTGTTCAAGCGTAATGTCATCAAAGAGTGCTTCTTCGGCCCGGTAGATACGCGAATTACGTCCTTTGTGGTCTATGATGGTCATGGCGTCGGTAAACAGGTAATCGAAAATCCCCAAGGCTTCCTGCGAGAAAGTTGCCGTCCATTTGCGTCCCTCACCTTGTACACCGCACAGGAATGGCATCCCTTTTACTTCATTAAAATAGTCGTACACTTCTTTGTCATCGGCCAGCATACGTCCTACGCCTCCTTCTCCGGCATTGGGGGCGACACCATAGTTGATACCGTAATTCATGGACATGGCGTGTGCCGTTTCCTTCGTCAGCCCTCCTTTCAAGTGAACGTGGTAGTCTATAACTGGGAAATCGCGCTGCTGTAGCCTGATTATCTCATCCGTGCGCTCGTCTACCGGAGCAAGCGTGTCGGCTTCGTTGCGTGCTTCCTTGGCAAGCTGTTCGATGGCGAGATTCCGGAATGACACTTCGCCGTGTATGCCTTGCAAGGCTATGGAACCTTGACTCAACAGTTGCCGGGCGTGCTCCTCTGTGCGATATGGATGTTCGGGTTCGGTATAGCAGACAACTTCGGTTCCGTTAATGCAGACAATGATGTTTTGTCCGCGTACGGTTATCTCGAAGTCAAACCATTCTCCATCTTTTGCGAGTGAGCGATAGAGGTTGCGCACCGAGGCGAGTGAGCCGCTCTTGCGTGTGCCGTCGATGTCTCCGTTACGGAATATCATTTCATAACCGGACTCGCCGTCCGTATGAAAGAGGAGGCCTGCTTCGGAGCCGGGTTGTGTGAGGGCTTCTCCGGTGAGTCGGAAATTTTGGTATTCTTTGTCGTTGAAGAGCTTCCGGTCTTCTGCAATGACCGGGTCTGCCGTGTGAAGCGTAGATGTCCCGTCATTCCATTGGTCAAGTGGCTCGGGAGAACTGCTCCTGCCACAGCTTGTCAGGGTTGTTAGAAACAGAATAATTGCGGCAGCTGCCGTCTCGATGCGTGCAGCAATGGTAGAATGGCAAAAAGTGTTCATTATAGCATGGATTTTATGAATGATTATATTCCAATTATTGTCGGTACAAAGTTAGCCTTTTCTGAAAATATCTTTGAATACAAAAGAATTATTATCTTTGTAGTATTCTGTTTAAAGCCTTTTTAGCTACTTTTGCACGATAATAAAAAAGAAAGTTATGGAAAATCAGAGACCTTTGATATTGATTTCCAATGATGACGGCATCATTGCGAAAGGTATTAGCGAGTTAATCAAATTCCTCCGTCCGCTGGGTGAGATTGTGGTAATGGCGCCGGATGCACCCCGCTCTGGAAGTGCGTGTGCGCTGACAGTAACGGAACCTATCCACTACCAGCTGGTTCGTAAGGATGTTGGGCTGACGGTATACAAGTGTTCCGGTACGCCGACCGACTGTGTGAAGCTGGCTTTTCATACGGTGCTCGACCGCAAGCCCGACTTGGTGGTAGGCGGCATCAATCATGGCGACAATTCTTCCGTAAACCTGCATTATTCCGGTACGATGGGCGTTGTGATAGAGGGATGCCTGAAAGGAGTGCCTTCCATTGGATTCTCTCTTTGCAGCCATGAGCCGAACGCTGATTTTGAGCCTGCAGGTCCTTACATCCGAGAGATAACCCGGCTGGTATTGGAGAAAGGACTCCCTCCGTTGACGTGCCTCAATGTCAACTTCCCCGATACCAAAGAACTGAAGGGTGTGAAGATTTGCGAACAAACCAAAGGGCAATGGACTAATGAATGGGAAAACTTTGCCCATAGAGGAGATGCCCATTACTACTGGCTGACCGGTGAGTTTGAGAACAACGATGCCGAAAATGAGAAGAATGACCATTGGGCGCTTGATAACGGTTATGTGGCAATCACCCCGACCACGGTGGATGCAACGGCATACGGCTTGATTGATGAACTGAAAGCATGGTTCTGAATTAATTGACAATTATCAATTGATATGAAGTATTACTTGATTGTCGGTGAAGCTTCCGGCGACCTGCATGCCTCCCATCTGATGGCTGCATTGAAGGAGGAGGACTCGCAAGCGGAGTTCCGTTTCTTCGGAGGCGACCTCATGGCTGCAGTGGGCGGTGTGATGGTGAAGCATTACAAAGAGTTGGCGTATATGGGGTTCATTCCCGTATTGCTGCATCTGCGCACCATCTTTGCCAATATGAAGCGCTGCAAGGAGGATATTGTTGCGTGGCAGCCGGATGTGCTGATTTTGGTGGACTATCCGGGCTTTAATCTGGATATAGCCAAGTTTGTCCATGCCAACACGAGGATTCCTGTCTTTTATTATATCTCTCCCAAGATTTGGGCATGGAAGGAATACCGCATCAAGAATATTAAACGGGATGTAGATGAGCTGTTCTCCATCCTACCGTTCGAGGTGGAGTTTTTTGAAGGGAAGCACGGGTATCCGATACGTTATGTCGGCAATCCGACAGTGGATGAAGTGACGGCTTTTCTTGCTTCCAGCTCAGAGACATTCGACGACTTTGTCCGGGCAAACGGACTTCCTACCAAACCCATTATTGCTCTGCTGGCTGGTAGCCGCAAGCAGGAAATCAAGGACAATCTGCCCGACATGCTTCGTGCGGCAGCTTCTTTTCCCGATTATCAACTGGTGCTGGCCGGTGCTCCGGGTATTTCCCCCGAGTATTATAAACGTTATGTGGGTGGGGCGGACGTGAAGATTATCTTCAACAAGACATACCCTTTGTTGAGGCAGGCAGAGGCTGCACTGGTCACTTCGGGGACGGCAACGCTGGAAACAGCTCTGTTCCGTGTGCCGCAAGCGGTGTGCTACCATACTCCGATAGGAAAGGTTATCGCTTTCCTGAAGCGGCATATACTGAAAGTGAAGTACATTTCCCTGGTCAATCTCATAGCCAACCGGGAGGTGGTGAAAGAGCTGGTTGCAGATACCATGACGGTAGAGCAGGTACGCTCGGAGCTGAACCGCATTTTGTACGATAAGGAATACCGCCGTCAGATGCTCGAGGGATATGAGTATATGGCATCCCGTCTGGGAGAGGCAGGGGCACCCAAACATGCTGCCCGCGAGATGGTGGCATTACTGAGAAAGAGGGAAGAATAATCGAAAAATTAAGAATTTGTTAAAATGGGAAAAGCCGGTGCAGTAAATGCCCGGCTTTTGTATTTTCTATACAGAAACAAATGAAAAGGACTTTGATTATGAAAAAGCTACATTGGTTATTTATGGCAATATGTTTGGCAGTGATGCCCGCTTTGCAATCATGTGATGATAACGACGGATATTCTTTGGGTGATTTCACCCCGCCTTTGTGGGCTACTGTGCGTGTTACGGGAAATGCCTTTTATTTAAACTGCGATGTCTGGGGGACACTCTGGCCGGTGAATACGGACATTGGGTGGTATGATGCTGTGGATGGGCAGCGTGTGATTACCATGTTCAATCCTTTGTGGGACGACTATGCAGGGTATGACCATGCTGTGAAATTGTTACGCTTGCAGAATGTTCTGACGAAAGAGGTGGAGACGCTGACTCCCGAAACAGAAGAGGAGTTCGGCAATGATTCCGTACTTATATATAAAGGTGACATTACCATTAGCGGTGGCTATATGAACATTTTTTTCATGCAGAACCTGCCGTCTTCGGCTGATAATAAACATCGCATCAGTCTGGTACGTCCGCAAGAAGATGATGCTTTGTATGGTGAAGACGGATACATCCACTTGGAACTCCGCTATAACGACTATGATGACTTGACGGGTTATCGCAGCCCCGGTGCTGTTTCTTATAATCTGAACAGTCTGGACATTCCCTTTGAAACCAAAGGTATCAAGTTGAAACTCAATTCAGAGGAGAATGGAGAGGTGGAAGTAACCTTTGATTTGAAAACTGTGGGTACTAATGAAAAGTTGACTACTAATGTGGATTTGTCCAATATGCAGTTGAAGTAAGAAAGAGTTTGCGAGAGTATATAGTTAGAAAGAGCACCCGGGATTTTGATGTCATTCACCTTGCCCGGGTGCTCTTTTTATATTTGTTTTATGTAAGTTTGGTCATGTGAGTCGTCGTTAGAACATCGTCAAGGCATATAGATAAACAACTGCTGCAGGAATTGCCATCAGTGCACTGTCGAAACGGTCGAGCATCCCTCCATGCCCCGGCAGAATGTTACCGGAATCCTTTATGCCCAATTGGCGTTTCATGAGTGATTCGGTCAGATCGCCCCAAGTGCCGAAAATGACGACAACGATTGCCAGACCTACCCATTGCCATTCTGACATAAATGGAAAGAAGTGTGCAAAGCCAAGAGAGGAGGCGATGGAGAATATTCCGCCGCCGATGCTGCCCTCCCAAGATTTTTTAGGTGAGATACGTTCGAACAGACGGTTTTTGCCTATCAGCGAACCTACGCAATAGGCACCTGTATCGCTCAACCAGATAAATACGAAAATGGAAAGCGGTAGAATAGGGTTATAGGTTACACTGCCCGTTTCCGAGGAATTTTGAAAAGCAAGTACGTTCAGCAGGGCAAAGGGGAGTGCCACGTATAATTGGCTTAGCATGGAGTAGGCCCAGTTACCCGTCGGATTCTTTTTCTTGAGGTAAAGTTCCGTAATCATCATGTAGAGCAATAGTCCCAAATAAGGAAGGAATACCCGTGCTCCTACAGACTGCTGGGTACAGAAACTCATTAATGCAAGGAAAAGGTAGGCTCCCCCCAATGCAGTGATGGTTTTGTTAATGCTTACTTCGCCGCTTTTGCTGACTAATTGGGCAAACTCATGTACGCTCAGTGCGCTGATAATGGTGAACAGTATACCGAACGAAAGGGGGCTGTAAAGAATACAGCCCACCAATACTATGACGAATAACACGCCGGTAACGGCACGTTGGATAAAGTTATTTTTCATGCTTTTCTTCTTCTTCCTTGACTTCCTTTTCTGCTTCTATGGCTTTTTGCTCTTCTTCTTGCTCTGCTTTTTTTAGCTCGGCAGCAGTCTTGTTTGCACTGATTTCCTCCGAGCGGGAAGCCCATGGACGTTTCCCAAAGATGTGCTCAACGTCTTCGGCAAAGATTACTTCTTTGTCAATCAGCAGTTGTGCCAGCCGGTTGTGCCCTTCTTGGTTTTCGGACAATATTTTCTTGGCACGTTCGTACTGTTCGTTGACCATCTGCTTCACTTCTTCGTCAATCAGTTCCGCAGTCTTTTCGCTATACGGGCGGTTGAAGGAATATTCCTCATTATTATAGTAACAGAGATTGGGGAGTTTTTCGCTCATACCCAGATAGGCAATCATACCGTACGCCTGCTTGGTCACGCGTTCCAAGTCATTCATGGCTCCGGTGGATATTCTACCTAAGAATAGGTCTTCGGCAGCACGTCCTCCCAAGGTGGCACACATCTCATCAAGCATCTGTTCCTTGGTGGTGATTTGCCGTTCTTCCGGCAGATACCAAGCCGCGCCCAAAGCGCGTCCACGGGGTACAATGGTTACTTTAATCAGTGGATTGGCGTATTCCAGTAACCAGGAGATACTGGCATGGCCGGCTTCGTGTATGGCAATGGAACGGCGTTCGGCCTCGGTAGTGATTTTGGTTTTCTTTTCCAACCCACCCACAATACGGTCTACAGCGTCCAGGAAGTCTTGCTTTCCGACAAACTTTTTGCCGTGGCGGGCGGCTATCAAAGCTGCTTCGTTACATACATTGGCAATGTCTGCCCCCGAGAATCCGGGAGTCTGGCGTGCCAGAAGGTCTACATCCACACTATTGTCTATCTTGATGGGGCGCAGGTGTACACCGAATACTTCCTTACGCTCATTAAGGTCGGGTAGGTCTACATGTATTTGGCGGTCAAAACGTCCGGCACGCAACAATGCCTTATCCAAAACGTCCACACGGTTGGTGGCGGCTAAGATGATAACACCACTGTTGGAGCCGAAACCGTCCATCTCGGTCAGTAACTGGTTCAATGTGTTCTCGCGCTCGTCGTTGCCACCCATAGCGGCTGCTTTGGCACGGGCACGCCCTACAGCGTCAATCTCGTCGATAAACACGATACAAGGCGCTTTTTCCTTTGCTTGGCGGAACAAATCGCGGACACGGGAAGCTCCCACGCCGACAAACATTTCTACAAAGTCGGAACCTGCCAAAGAGAAGAAAGGTACGTTGGCTTCTCCGGCCACAGCCTTTGCAAGCAGGGTCTTTCCGGTTCCCGGAGGGCCTACTAGCAAAGCGCCTTTGGGTATCTTACCTCCCAAATCGGTATATTTCTGGGGCTCTTTCAAGAACTCGACAATTTCTTCTACCTCTTGCTTGGCTTCGGCAAGTCCTGCCACATCTTTGAATGTAATCTTGATGGGGGAACCTTTTTCAAACAATTGGGCCTTGGACTTTCCTACGCTGAAGATGCCTCCACCTCCACCCATGCCTCCACCACCGCTCATGCGGCGGGACATGAAAATCCAGAAACCGATAAGGAATGCAAAAGGGAGAATCTGCCATAGAATGGCACCGAAGTAGTTCCGTTTTTTTTCGTAGTTAATAGAACCGTCAAAGTGGGCGTCGTCTCTTTCCTTTTGCAGGAAATTGCCCAGGCTCTCGCGTGAAGGGGCCTCGGTCGTAATAAGCGGATTCTTACCTACGCGACTGGAGTCCTGACGAAATACGTTTCCTACGTGTTGCGGTTTGACGTATGCTTCGACAGAATTGTCGTCGTAGCCGATGACTTTGCTTATATAACCGTCTCGTACATATTGCTGGAATTCATCATAAGAAATATTTTTAGTTGCCGTACCACTTTCATTAGTCAGGTACAACCCCAGCAACATCATTGCTATAATCATATACAGCCAGTTCAGGTTGAACTTGGGCATATTCACTTTATTGGGTTTCTTGTTGGTATTATTGTCCATACGTTTTGATTAATCGAGGTCAGGAATTTGAGTTAATTTGGCGTCTGCCCAAAGGTGTTCCAGATTGTAGAATTCCCTTGTTTCAGGCAGGAAGACATGCACCAATATGTCCGGGTAGTCCATAGCTACCCATTCGGCATTGCGCAGCCCGTCTACGGCAAAGGGCTTGGTGTCGGCACCCTTGCGTGTGAAGTCCCTGATGGATTCTACAATGGCTGTCACTTGGCTGGGAGAGTTTCCTTGGCAGATGACGAAATAATTGCATATTGTATCGTCGATTTTTGTCAGATCTGCGATGACGATTTTTTTTCCTTTTTTATCTTGAATACCTTCTGTTATCTGTTGAATCAGTTTTTTCGTTTCGTTCATTATACAGTATTATATTAAAACTGTTGACAAATATACGTTGATTTCTCATATCAAACACGCAAAAGAGGAAAACTCTTTCAATTTTTGATTTTTTTTAGTTATATAATCCTTTGGATTACGGTATCTTATCAGTTTTTTGCGAAAAAAATACTCGTTTTTGTTTTGATTTATAGAAATCTTTGTATCTTTGCAACCGCAAAACGGAAATAACAATAATTGGGCTATGGTGTAATGGTAACACTACAGATTCTGGTCCTGTCATTCCTGGTTCGAATCCAGGTAGCCCAACTATCAAACAGCTTATTTAAGTCAAAAAACCACTAAAATCGCAAGTTTTAGTGGTTTTTTCGTTACTGTTCAATCATGTACGAAAATTTCAGTGTAGGCATTCGGTGGCAAATTCAGTGACAAGGCTTCTGTAAGCCGGAAATATTCTGTAAATTTGTAGCATTTCAACATTAAAGCAGAATTTTATGGCAAAAGAATTAGCACTGAAGTACGGCTGTAACCCTAACCAGAAGCCGGCTCGCATTTTCATGCAGGAGGGGGAGTTACCTATTGAGGTTCTGAACGGACGTCCGGGGTATATTAATTTTATGGATGCCTTGAATGGATGGCAGTTGGTAAAGGAACTGAAAGAGGCGACCGGTATGCCTGCTGCAACTTCATTCAAGCACGTCAGTCCGGCGGGGGCCGCCATCGGTTTGGAACTCGACGAAATAATGAAGAAGATTTATTTTGTGGATAATCTTCCGCTCTCTCCGCTTGCTTGCGCATATGTGCGTGCCCGCGGTGCCGACCGTATGTCTTCTTATGGTGACTTTATCGCTTTGAGTGATGTGTGCGACGAGGCTACTGCACGTTTTATTAACCGCGAGGTCTCGGATGGCGTTATTGCTCCGGGGTATACGGACGAAGCACTGGCTATCTTGAGGGAAAAGCGTAAAGGAACTTACAATGTGATTCAGATAAGTCCCGGCTATAAGCCTGCCCCGATTGAACATAAGGATGTCTTTGGTATCACGTTTGAGCAGGGACGTAATGAGATAAAGCTGAATGGAGATGAACTCTTTGCGAATATTCCTACTCGGAATAAGAATTTCCCGGAAGCAGCGAAACGTGATTTGATGATAGCCCTTATCACTTTGAAATATACGCAGTCGAATTCTGTATGCTATGTGAAGGACGGTCAGGCTATCGGTATTGGTGCCGGCCAGCAGAGCCGTATCCACTGTACTCGCTTGGCGGGCAACAAGGCCGACATTTGGTATTTACGCCAGCATCCGAGGGTGTTGAATTTGCCATGGGTAGAGAAAATCCGCCGTGCCGACCGTGATAATACGATTGATGTCTATATCAGTGAAGACCATGACGATGTGCTGGCTGATGGCGTTTGGCAGCAGTTCTTTACGGAGAGACCTGAAGTGCTGACTCGTGAAGAAAAACGGGCTTGGTTGGATACATTGAAAGGTGTTTCTTTGGGTTCGGATGCATTCTTTCCTTTTGGAGACAATATTGAGCGTGCCCATAAGAGTGGAGTAGATTACATTGCCCAAGCGGGTGGTTCTGTACGCGATGACCATGTGATTGAAACTTGCGATAAATATGGCATTGCCATGACGTTCACGGGTATCCGTCTGTTCCATCATTGATAAGACTTAATAAAAAAGTAGACCCGCCCCTACAGCTATACAGCCGTGGGGGCGGGTCTACTTTTTTATTAAGTCTTATCTTGTTGCGTTATCCTTGATTTTTGATATTCTCGTCCACCACTTTTATCTTTTCTTTTACAAGTTCGATATCTGCTTTCAGCTTTTCCACCTTACGGTTGATTTCTGTCAGCAGACTGTTTCCCTTTTTGGAAGAAGTGGTTAGGAAACCGAGATTGTTTTCATATGTCTGAAGCTCGTTCTTCATATTGTCGAAGGCACGTACCAGCTTCTCACGTTCCCGGTAAAGGGCTTGTGGACTACCTTCCTGAATGGAGCTGATAGTCGACTTGAAGTTGCTTAGCTTCTTGTTGGAGGCGCTGATGTTGAAGCGTTCAAACAATTTGTCTACCTGGCTGTGGTATTGCTTATAGATTCGGTCTTTCTCTTTGAAAGGTACATGTCCTACGCCGTTCCACTCTTTCATGAGGTCGCGTACCAGTTGGGTAGCTTCCTCCGTATCCATTTGGTCATCGATAACATTCAGTTTCTCGATGATGGCTTTTTTCTTTTCCAGATTTTCCTGCTCTACGCTGCGCTGTGAAGAAGTGGCTTTGTTCTTTTGTTCGAAGAAGTAGTCACAAGCGGAGATGAAACGTTTCCATACGGCATCCGAATATTTTTTTGCTACCGGACCAATGGTTTTCCATTCTTTCTGAAGTTTGGTCAGTTCATCGGCGGTTGCTTTCCAGTCGGTACTGTCCTTCAGAGCTTCTGCTTTTTCGCACAAGGCACGCTTCTTTTCCAGGTTTTCGTTCATACCTTCCTTCAGGCTCTTGAAGAACTCTCCCTTTCTACGGAAGAACTCGTCGCACGCTTTGCGGAAACGTTCGAAAATCTTCACGTTCATTTTTTGCGGAGCGAAACCAATGGTTTTCCATTTGTTTTGAAGTGCGATGACTTCTTGCGTCTTGCTCTCCCAAGAAGCAAAGCTTGTCAGTTCTTTGTAGTCAATGGCTTCTATGATTTCGCAAATTACAGTCTTTTGGTCAAGATTGTGCTGTTCCACTTCCTTCAATGCTTCGAAATGTTGCTGGTGACGTCGGTTTACGGTTGTAGAGGCAGCTTTGAAACGTGCCCAGATTTCGTCGCGTAGTTCCTTGGCTACCGGCCCTGTATCACGAAATTCTTGATGTAGCTTCTGTAACTGATGGAAAGCTGAAACTACATCCTCTTCATCCGCCAGCTTTTCGGCAGCTTCACAGAGATGTGTCTTGATTTCCAAATTCTTCTTGAAATCGTATTCGCGGAATTCATTGTTCAGTTTCAGAAGGTCATAGAATTTCTCAACATACAATTGGTAGTTTTTCCAAAGCTCGTTGACCTTAGCTTGCGGAACGAGTTTAACTTCGTTCCATTGCTGCTGTAGTTTCTTGAACTCCGTATAGCTCTTGTTGGCGTCATCTGGAGATTCAACCAGCTCCTTCAGCTCTTCGATGATGGAAAGCTTTACCTGCAGGTTCATTTCCTTTTGCTTCTCCAGTTCGGCTGTGAGTGCACTTCTTTTTTCTTTGATGACGGACATGATATTCTTGAACTCTTCCTCCACACAGTCTGTTTGTGGAACAAAGTTCTCCGCGGCGCCTCCGTTTTCAATGAACAGTTTTCTGGCCGCATCCTGCTCAGCATTGTGCAGCTTGTAGAAAGATTGCTTCAAACCGTCTATTTCAGGTTTTGCCACGTTCTCCACGTCTGCAACCACCTCTTTGAGTTTGGCAAGTATTTCCTCTTTCGTGAGCTTCAGAACTGACTCTACCGGCTTTTTTGAAACGATTTCTTCAGCGGGAGTTTCTGTTGTTGCCGGTTCAGAAACCTCTGCTGTCTTCTTTTCTTCTTCTAATTCCACCGGCTTTTCGGGGAGATTAGTGTCATGAGTGTCCGTCATTGTATTTACTTTTTTAGAAACGGGTTCCTCCCGTTCGGGTTACATTAGGCTACAAATTAATGAAATAAAATGATTACTTCATACAATTTGCCTTGATTTTTTTCTATTTTCTTGTTTTTATGACAGTAAGACTGTGATACCCATGTACAGCATCATGCCTATAATGTCATTGGTGATGGAGATAAATGGGCCGGTGGCAATGGCCGGGTCAACCTTCAGCTTCTCTAAAGTCATGGGGACTAGCGTTCCGAAGATGGAGGCGAACATGACGACTGCAAAGAGGCTGATGGAGACGGAATAAGTGACCGTAGCCGTAGCTCCGAACCGGATAAAATTATAAATGTATACTAGCAGGGAAATGATGGTTGCATTGATAACCGCCACTACAGCTTCCTTAGCTACCTGTTTGAAGGTGTCTTTGGCATCCAGTGAGCTGTTGGCAAGGCCTTGTACGATGATGGCAGACGACTGGGTTCCCACGTTTCCCCCCGTACCGCCAATCAACGGAATATAAAGGGCCATTTCCGGGTGGGCGGCGAAAGTCGTGTCGAAGTTGCCCAATATCATGGAGTTGCCTATACCGCCCAGCATACCGATGAGTAGCCATGGAAGGCGGGCTGAAGTTTGGCGCATAACATTATCGTCCGTTTCTACATCTTGGGACAAACCGGATGCCAGCTGGTAATCACGTTCCGACTGTTCGCGGACTTCGTCCATGACGTCGTCTACGGTAATCTGGCCTACCAGGCGCCCGATGCTGTCTACAACAGGAACTGCCACTAAGTCATACTTTTCGATGATTTGCACCACTTCGTCAATGGGGGTATCTACATGGACGGAGATAGGATCTTTTCGCATCACATGCTTTACCTTGGAGACAGAAGGGGAAGTTATCATTTTCTTTAATGGGAATACTCCTTGCAGACGGTCTTCGTCGTCGATGACGTATACGTAGTAAATTTCATCCAGCTTTTCAGCTTGCAGGCGCATTTCCTTCAGACACTCCGGCATACTCCAGTTTTCATTGACAGTCACCATTTCCGTACCCATCAAACCACCGGCAGTGTCTTCATCATATTTCAGCAGGTCAACGATGTCACCGGCTTGTTCTATATCTTCGATGTGCGAAAGTATTTCCTCCTGCTTGTCTTCATCGAGTTCGCGCATCAGGTCTACGGCATCGTCCGTGTCCATATAATCCACGAAACGTTTGGCAATGGTCTCCGAAGGAAGAAGTTCCAGGAATTCTTTCCGGATGTCTTCGTCCATTTCAACCAGTACATCCGCTGCCGTTTCGTTGTCAAGGAGGCGGTAAACGAAGCGGGCTTCCTCCAAGCCGAGGTCATTGCATAGTTCTGCAATATCCGCCGGATGAAGGTCGGTCAAAAGTGTCTTGACGTTTTCCGCGTCTTTCTGTTCTATCAGGCTTTTGACTTTGTCTATATATTCTTCGTCTATTTCCATGATTATTCGTGTTTAATCACTAACCATTAATCATTAATTGTTCTCAATGCCTGCTCCACTTGGTTGGTCAGTTGAATAAATTCCTTTACGGACAGTTGTTCCGGGCGTTTATTAAATAATACGTCCTCCGTCAGTGGACAGTCTTTGCCGAGTATCGGTTTTATGGAGTTCCGCAGTGTCTTGCGTCGTTGGTTGAACGTGGTTTTCACTACTTGCTTGAACAATTTCTCGTCGCAGCCTAAATCGTGCGTTTCATTGCGCATCATGCGGATGACGGCACTTTTAACTTTTGGGGGCGGGTTGAAGACATGTTCGTGTACCGTAAACAAGTACTCCACTTTGTACCATGCTTGTATCAGTACACTTAGGATTCCGTATGTCTTGCTGCCCGGCCCAGCGGTTATGCGCTCGGCTACTTCCTTTTGTATCATACCCGTACAGCAGGGAATCAGATCCTTATATTCCAGCACTTTGAAGAATATCTGGCTGGAGATATTATAAGGATAGTTTCCCGTCAGCACAAAAGGTTGCCCGCCAAACAATCGTTGCAGATTCATTTTGAGGAAGTCGTCCTCAATGATGTTGTCTTCCAGTTGCGGATAGGCTTCCCGTAGGTAGGCCACTGACTCGTAGTCCAGTTCTACTACTTTGACGTTGCGTTCTTTGGGCAGAAGAAACTGGGTCAGCACTCCCATTCCCGGACCAACTTCGAGGATGGGAATTTCGGGACAGACATCTACCGTGTCGGCAATGTCTTGTGCCACTTTCAGGTCTTTCAGGAAGTGTTGCCCGAGAAACTTTTTAGGTTTAACTACTCTCATGTATCAACTAAATCATTACTTTTGCTCCGTAAACGTAGGCTGTAACGTGAACAACAACCTATCTTTACACGGAGCAAAGGTAGTTCTTTTCAATGAAGAATGAAGAATGAAGAATGAAGAATTTGGGAATATCGTATGAATAAGCTGCTAAAAAAGACGTTGAAAATCATCTTACCCATTTTATTGGGTGGTTTTATCTTCTATTGGGTATATCGTGATTTTGACTTTTCAAAGGCAGAAGAAGTTCTACTTCATCAGACGAACTGGTGGTGGATGTTGTTGTCCTTGTTCTTCGGTGTGATGAGCCATGTGTTGCGAGGCTGGCGTTGGAAGCAGACTTTGGAGCCTCTGGATGCTCATCCCAAAACAAGCGATTGCGTCGATGCCATTTTCGTATCTTATGCCACCAATCTGGTACTGCCCCGTGTGGGAGAGGTTTCACGTTGTGGAGTACTTGCCAAATATGATAATGTTTCCTTTGCGAAGTCCTTGGGGACGGTGGTGACAGAGCGGTTGGTAGATACGCTTTGCATTCTGTTGATTACGGGGATTACTTTTTTGGTGCAGATGCCCGTTTTTTTTCGTTTTTTTGAGGAGACGGGCACCAAGATTCCATCACTGATGCATCTTGTGACTTCTCCTTGGTTTTATGTGGCTCTTTTTTCTATTATTGGTGTTCTGGTACTTCTCTATTTTCTGTTGCGTATGCTCTCTTTTTTTGAAAAGGTGAAGGGGGTAGTCTTGAATATATGGGAAGGTGTGATGTCGCTTAAGAATGTGAAGAATGTGCCTTTGTTTGTTCTTTACACTTTACTTATTTGGCTATGCTATTTTTATCATTTCTATATAACTTTCTATTGCTTCCAGTTTACAGAGCACCTTAGTTTCCTTGCCGGAATGGTGATGTTTGTCGGAGGAACGTTTGCAGTCATTGTTCCTACGCCCAACGGGGCAGGTCCCTGGCACTTTGCTGTCATCACTATGATGATGCTTTATGGGGTAAATGCTACGGATGCGGGTATCTTTGCGCTGATAGTGCATGGCATACAGACGTTGCTGGTGATAGTGCTGGGCATCTACGGGGCGTTGCACCTGGTGTTGGCGAATAGGACAAAGAAATAGACGTTTCTTGTGGTGGGTTCCTATATTGTTATTTCTTATGTTAGAGGACAGAAACAGTTATTTATAGAGAACCACTGTAGTACTCCTTTAAAAGTACTGTAATACTTCTTTGCAATAACTTCGGCATTTCCTTATATGTACTGGAGTCGTAAAGGTTGTTGGAAGATTGGTTTCTTTAAACGATATTGTTGCTTGTATATGGAAGCGGGAGAAATTCCTAAATGATGTAAAAGCCATATTTAAGATAGCCGATGATTTAGTACTTTAGAAAAATCCCGGTTTATTGTACTTTCCGAGAATAAACCGTTATATTTGCGAAAACTAACTTTTTAGAATTATGAGTACAATCTTACAGTTAGCTCCACAGAATGTATGGAAGCACTTTTATTCACTGACCCAGATTCCCCGTCCGTCAGGACATATGGAGAAGATTACCAAATTCCTTATTGATTTTGGAAAAGGCTTGGGGTTGGAATCATTTGTCGACGAGGTCGGCAATGTTATTATTCGTAAGCCTGCCACTCCGGGTATGGAAAACCGCAAGGGCGTCATCCTTCAGGCGCATATGGACATGGTGCCCCAGAAGAACAACGATACTATCCACGATTTTACAACAGATCCCATTGAAACCTATGTTGACGGTGATTGGGTGAAAGCCAAAGGAACTACGCTGGGGGCAGATAATGGTTTGGGAGTGGCTGCTATTATGGCGGTACTTGAAGATAATAACTTGAAGCATGGTCCATTGGAAGCCCTGATTACCAAGGATGAAGAAACGGGAATGTATGGTGCATTCGGTTTGAAACCGGGAACTATGCAAGGGGAAATTCTGCTGAACCTTGACTCTGAGGACGAAGGAGAACTCTATATCGGCTGTGCCGGTGGTCTTGATATTACTGCTACTTTGGAATATAAGGAGGAGATGCCTATGGTCGATTTCGTTGCTCGTAAAATTACGTTGAAAGGTTTGCGTGGCGGTCATTCCGGTTTGGAAATCAATGAAGGGCGCGGTAATGCCAATAAATTGTTGGCACGCATCGTACATGATTTGCTGATTGAGTTTGACTCCCAGCTGGCAAGTTTTGAAGGTGGCAATATGCGTAATGCTATCCCCCGCGAAGCACATGCGGTATTGGTGTTCAATCCTGAGGATATGGACGGTTTGGAAGATTATATGAAGGAATACGAGGCACAACTGAATGACGAATATGCTCCGATTGAAAGTGGTATTACTCTGAGTGTAGAAGAGGTGACTCTACCTGCTGCCGTTGTTCCCTCAGAAATCCAGGATAATATGATTAACGTGTTGATGGCTTGCCAGAATGGTGTGATGCGTATGATTCCTACTGTTCCCGATACTGTAGAAACCTCCTCTAATTTGGCTATCGTAACCATTGCAGATGGTAAGGCCGAAGTTCGTATTTTGGCGCGTAGTTCTTGCGATACAATGAAGGATTTCCTGGCAGACAGCCTGACAGCTTGTTTCGCTATGGCAGGTATGAAGGTGGAATTGAGTGGTGGTTATTCCGGATGGCAGCCCAATGTGGATTCTCCTATACTGCATGCCATGAAGCTGTCCTATAAGCAGCAGTTTGGTGTGGAACCTGCCGTGAAGGTTATTCATGCAGGTCTGGAATGCGGTATTATTGGTGCCAATTGTCCAGGACTCGATATGATTTCTTTCGGTCCCACTTTGCGTTCTCCGCATTCACCGGACGAGCGTGCATTAATTCCTACTGTTTCCAAGTTCTATGATTTCTTGGTGGCTACATTGGAGCAGACTCCTGAAAAGTAGAGAATACTTTATGTTATGAATAGGGGCGGGGTGCTTTATAAGTATCCTGCCTTTTTTATCTGTGACAGTTTGTCCTCTTTCTGCCAGAATGTCTCGGACTTATTACAATGCATGTCAATATCCTTTCACTTTCTCCTTGAAAATTGACTTAAGTCAAGAAATGTGTTATAAAACATGTTTTCTATCCATTTTTTGCTTGCTATCTTGAACAAAGGCTCTATTTTTGTGTTGTAAAACATGAAAACAATAGAAAACTAGTAGATTTTTTAAGGATAACAAGATTGATTTTAGGAGGATAACAAAATGAAAGTGTTAAAGAGTTTTTTTAAGCATGTCGGCGAAGCCGATAAGAACATTTGGGGATATGTAATGCTTTAAGCATTCCTTCCCTTTCGTGAAGTATCGAATTTTAGTTTTCAGGTATTGGTTTAATTTTTTAAGATTATGAAAAAGAAGATTGCAAATTCATTTAAGCACATTCTTACCGCCGCTGGTAAGAATTGGATGGAGGCAATGAGATATTATAGCCTCCAAATGTGAGTACACTAACATTTAAGTATAGAACAAGGGATATGTTTGCAAACATATCCCTTGTTTTTTTGTAGGAGTAGAATAAGATTTTTTATATCTAAAAGTACATTTGTTTGAACTTTATTCACTTCCTTTGTTATTAATACAAAGACTAACAAACGAATAATCATGAGAGTAATTCAAAGAATTTGTAGCATATTGTTGCTGCTGGTTACATTCGGGGTTTCGGCATTGTATGCGCAGACGTACGATAAGTTGTGGAAGCAGGTGGAGCAGGCTCAAAAGAAAAGCCTGCCTCAAACAGTGATAAAACTGGCTGATGAAATCTATCGGAAAGGTCGGCAAGAGAAGAATGCTCCGCAAATGTTGAAAGCCTACATTTGTAGGGAGACTTATCAAGGGGGGCTGACTCCGGACAGCCTTTACTCCAGTCTGAAATATATGGAATCTTGGGCACAATCGGAGAGGAATCCGGTGAACAAGGCTATTCTACATTCTTTGTTGGCATATGAATATGCTGACTTGATGCGGAAGAATCGCCGTGTCTTGCTGTCACGTACTCTACTGGCTGTTGACGAGGTCCCGGAAGATATCCGTGAGTGGAGTATCAGCCAGTTTGTGGATAAAATAGATAGGTGTAACCGTGCATCCTTGCAGGATTCCATCCGCTTGCTTGATACATCTGCAGAAAAATATGTGCCTTTTGTGGTGTTGGAAGACGGTAGCCGGTTCTATGGGCACGATATGTACCATCTATTGGTAAGCCGTGCTGTTGATGCTTATCGGCAGCTGGATGGTTTCAGTGTGGATTCTTTGGTACAGACCCGTATCGAAAGGATTTATCTGGATATGATGAATGCTTATCGCCATCGTGCCGGTTCGGAAGATGCTATGTTGCTCTGTTCTCTTGATTATTGGAACTGGAAGTTGACCGGTGGTATCAGCCAGCAGCCTTATCCTACTTTCCGAATGCGTCAGGAAAAGGCTAATTGGGAATATCTTGAGGTTTTGAATAAATTGATAAAGGAATACGGTTCACGAGAGGTTTGTGCCGAGGTTTACATTCATAAAGCCAACCACCTGCGCCGTTTGGAACCGAAACGCGCTGATGAGGCTCTAAAAGTCTGTGAAGAAGGCTTGAAGCGCTATCCTGCGTATAAGCGTATCAATGAGTTGAAAAATATCCGTGAACAGATTTTACAGCCTGAACTCATTCTGACTATGAATGAAAGCGGTTATCCCGGCGATTCGGTGAATATGAGGCTGCATTATCGTAATGTCGAGGGCTTCACTCTCAACTTATATACCACTACTTTAAGTGAAGTACCTTGGATGGACCATGGTATAAATAAAGATACTTATAGAAAGTATGCCCGGAAGTTTTCTTCCACGCATTTTGGCTTAAAGCCGTTGCCAGGCAAGGATAAATTGCCTGAAGATGTCCCTTATCTTGCCTCGGACACTGTATTTAAGTTCATGATTCCTCGGGAAACGGGAGTCTATATTCTTCAAATAGTACCTGATACTGAAACGGCCCGTACAGATGATAAATTTCTGGTATCTACCCGCTTCAAGGTGCTGACATTGGATTTGGGTGACAACCGTATGGAAGTGGCTACATTGGATGCCCGTAGTGGACAGCCGATTGCTGGTGCCAAGGTGAGTTTCTACTCTTCTTATGATGAGAAGAATAGAAAAGCGATGGCAGAGGTACTGACTGATGCCGGGGGGAAAGCTGTATTACCCTGGCAGAGTGAAATCCGAAGTTATGTGGCGCGTAAAGGCAGAGACACAGCCATGATGCCGCAGAACGTTTATATGAATCATCCTTATTACGGTATTAAGGATACAGATTGGAGGCAGATGGCATTGCTGACAGACCGTTCGCTTTATCGTCCCGGGCAGACCGTTCATGTAAAAGGGATAGCTTACAAGCAGAATAGTGATAGTGCCCAGGTACTACAAGGAGTTGATTATGAGCTTGTCTTGTTGGATGCCAACCGCAAGGAACTTGCCACCAGGAAGGGGCGGACCAATGATTTCGGCTCTTTTGCTACGGAGTTTGTACTTCCGGCAGCTTGCCTGAATGGCATGTTCAGCATACGAACCAAAGAGCCTCAATCTACCGTCACTTTTAGGGTAGAGGAGTACAAGCGACCTACGTTCGAGATTGCCTTCACTCCGGTTTCGGAAGCTTATCGGCTGGGTGACAAGGTTGTGTTGAAAGGAAATGTCAAGGCCTTCAATGGCATGATGGTGCAGGATGTGCCATTGGCATATACGGTGACTCGCCGGAATCCGAGACCTGGTTATTGGAGCAATGCTGATAAACCATTATTGTCTGACACCATACAATTGGATACCAACGGGGATTTTTCCATACCCTTGACTTTGGAAGCTCCGGCTGTAGATACAGACGGGTATGGGAGTGTGTATACTTATCATGTGGAGGCGGTGGTGACGGATGAGGCCGGTGAAACGCAATCCGCTTCGTATAACTTGTTGGCAGGTCCTAAGGCTTATTCCTTTGATATTCGCTTGCCTCAATATGTTTGTAAGGAAGACAGTATGCTTTTCACTTTTGGAGTGAATAATGTAATGAATATTCCTCAGCACATTGAAGGTTCCTATTGCCTTTATCCATTTGCAGAACAAAATGGGGCAAGGAATATTGCAGGTTCTGAACCCTTGGATGATGTTGTATTGGAGGGTACCTTCACAGCCAATCGGCTCCAGGATTTTTCGGCTTGGAACAAGCTTCCTTCAGGTAACTATCGCTTGAAACTTTCTGTACGTGATAGTTTGGGACGTGAAGAGAATAACGGGGCATATGGCAGTGACAGTTTCATGCTCTTTTCAAAGAGTGACAAGCGTCCGGCTGCGTTTACAGATTTCTTTTATTATAAAGAAAATGAGGAATTTGATGTACAGTACCCTGCCGCTTTTCTTTTGGGGACTTCTTATCGGGATGCATATGTGCTGATGGATGTCTTTTGTGACAGAAAACGCATTGAAAGCCGTGTGTTGCAGTTGAATGATACTATTATTCGTATGGAATTCCCTTATAAGGAAGCATATGGCAAGGGAATCACCATTCTTTTCAGTTTTGTGAAAGCTGGCGAGATGTACAGTCATCAGGTTGAACTGAAGAAGCGGGAGCCGGAACGTGCTCTCGACATGAAATGGGAAGTGTTCCGTGACCGTTTGCGTCCCGGACAGGAAGAAGAGTGGAAGCTCGTCATAAAGACGCCTCAAGGTATGCCTGCTGCGGCTGAGATGTTGGCTACGATGTACGACGCTTCACTGGATAAGATTTATAAGAGTAACCAGATACTACGGGTTTTCTATCCGGATAATCTGTATGGGGCATTCCGTGGTGCGAGCCGTTATAATAGCAATTACTTCTCCGTTTATTTCCCGTTGAAGGCTTGGAGGGTTCCGGTGTGGTCGTTTGACTACTTCTGTTCTCCTTATATGGATGGAAGGATGCGGATAGTGATGGTAGAAGACAATGCGCTTTTGGAAGAAGTAAGTGTTGTGGGGTATGGGACTACCCGGAATAGCTCTTTGACCGGTAATCTTAGAATACGTGGTGCCAACCAGCCGATGCTTGCTTCCAAAGCAGAATCCGGGAATGCCGTTGAAGTGAAATATGTTCCTGCACAAGTAGCGGAAGACGCGGTGGAAGATGTTGTTTTTGAATCGGAAACGATACCGGTTGGCGAGGCCTTGCAACCTATTGAGGGGCTTCGCACCAACTTTGCCGAAACAGCCTTTTTTTATCCTCAACTTCGTACAAACGAACAAGGGGAGCTTGCGTTTTCTTTTACGATGCCGCAGAGCTTGACTCGTTGGAATTTCCGTGGTTACTCACATACTAAGGATATGCTGACTGGGATATTGGATGCTTCCGTTGTAACTGCCAAGGAGTTTATGCTGACTCCGAATATGCCTCGGTTTGTCCGCGTTGGAGATAAAACACAGATAGCCGGAACAATAGCCAATCTGACGGGTAAAGCGGTGAAAGGAACAGCAGTATTCACACTGTTCGACCCTATGACGGAGAAAGTTATTGCTACTCAACGTCAGAAATTCTTGGTAGAAGCAGGAAGAAATACTGCTGTCAACTTCCATTTCGAAGTGTCCGACCGCTATGATTTGCTTGGTATTCGTATGGTTGCCGATGGAGGTACGTTTAGCGATGGCGAGCAGCATCTGTTGCCCGTATTAAGTAATAAGGAGTATATTACGGAAACGCTTGCTATGCCTATCCGTGGCGAGGAGACCCGTACGTTCTCATTAGACAGCCTTTTCAACCGTAATAGCCGTACAGCGACAGACCGTCGTCTGACTGTAGAATTTACCGGGAATCCGGCTTGGTATGCTGTACAAGCGTTGCCGGCATTGAGCCTGCCTGCCAATGATAATGCCATTTCTTGGGCTACAGCTTGGTATGCCAATAGTCTGGCAGGCTTCATTGCCAACAGCCAGCCCCGCATTAAGACTGTATTTGACAGTTGGAAGGCTGCCGGTGGCACGAAAGAAACCTTCCTCAGCCAGTTGGAGAAGAATCAGGATGTGAAGAATATCCTGCTCAGCGAGTCTCCGTGGGTACTGGAAGCTACTACTGAAGCCGAACAGCAGGCACGTATTGCCACGCTGTTTGATATCAACCAACTGAATAACCGCAATCTTTCCGCTTTTACCAAATTGAAAGAATTGCAGGGTGAAGACGGTGGATGGAGCTGGTATAAGGGAATGTCCGGTAGCCGCTATATAACTGGCTATATTACAGAATTACTTGTTCGTCTTCCTCTGCTGACGAAAAATGAACTGTCTGAAGAAGTTGCCGCCATGCGGCAGAAAGCTTTCGGCTATTTGAATCGGCAGGCCTTGGAAGAGTATCGCAATATCCGTAAAGCCGAAAAAAATGGCGCCAGAATTACTGCCAACTCCGAATCGGCAATGACATATCTGTATCTGATAGCCCTTAGCGGCGAACAAGTGCCGGCAGACAATCAAGCGGCTTACCGCTATTTCCTATCAAAAGTAGGTGCCAATCTTAAAGATGGAACCATGAGCAGCAAGGCGCAGTCTGCCATCATCCTGAAAGCAGTAGGGCGTACAGCCGAGGCGAATGAATTCATCGCTTCCCTCAAGGAACATCTGGTACAGACGGATGAACTGGGTGCATACTTTGCTTTCCAAGCAAATCCGTATAACTGGGGTATGCTGCCCATCCCTGCCCATGTGGAAGTAATGGAAGCCCTGCGTATGGCAGGTGGCAACGATGCTTTGGTGGAGGAAATGAAACTCTGGCTGCTGAAACAGAAGCAGACTACCAGTTGGAATTCTCCGGTTGCAACGGCTGATGCTGTTTATGCATTGCTTTGTCAAGGTACTAATCTGCTGGAAAGTCGGGGAGACGTACGTATCACGTTAGGTAACAAAGTTTTGGAAACATTGTCGCCTACAAAGACCATAATCCCGGGTTTGGGTTATGTCAAGGAAACCTTCGCTCAAGGAAGTCCGGAGCTGAAAGCTAAAACCGTCACCGTAGAGAAACGGGATGCAGGCATTGCCTGGGGAGCTGTTTATGCCCAGTATCTGTCACCCATATCTGATGTAAAGCAGCAGGGGGGTGAATTGAATGTAGAGAAGAAACTTTATGTAGAGCGTATATCGGCCGGTGGTAGCAAGTCCTTGCAACCGGTTACGGAAGGGACCGTATTATCCGTCGGTGATAAAATAGTGGCCCGTTTGACTATCCGCTTGGACCGTACTATGGATTTTGTTCAGTTGAAAGACCAGCGGGGTGCCTGCTTTGAACCTATAGGCTCGCTTTCCGGTTATCGTTGGAGTAATGGCCTCGGTTATTATGCAGAAGTGGAAGATGCCGCAACCAATTTCTTCTTCGACCATTTGGGCAAAGGCGTTTATGTCTTAGAGCACAGTTATCGCATAGCCCGTGGCGGAACATACGAAACGGGGCTGGCCACGATACAGTGTGCGTATGCTCCGGAGTATGCTTCGCATTCGGCGGGAGGGATAATTGTAATAAAGTAACAATAGAGTATGGAGCGGAGCGCAATTTGTACAAATTGCGCTCCGCTATTTTAGGTACTCTCGCTAAAAACACCTATTTTTGTCCGACTAATATTGAATGAGAGTGGCAGAATTAGGAAATCTTGATATTAAGAAAAATAGATGAAGCGGATATTGATAACTTTATATGTGCTTGCAAGTGTGGTATTGACTGCTGTAGCGCAAGCTCGTTTTACCTCGAATACAGAGATGTACAGTTTCGGCCAGATAGAATGGAAGCATCCCGTGACTGTGCAATATACCATCACCAATACGGGTGACCAGCCTTTAGTGCTTACAGAAGTAGAGCCGGATTGCGCCTGCTCCGTGGCCCAGTGGACAAAAACGCCTATTGCTCCGGGGGCAAAAGGAACAGTAAATGTGACTTTTGACGCCAAGGCATTGGGACATTTCCAGAAATCTGTGGCTATTTACAGCAATGCGCAACCCAATCTGGTCTATTTGAAGTTCAATGGTGAAGTAGTACAGGAAATCAAGGACTTTACCAAGACGCATCCCTATCTTATCGGTCAGATACGTATTGACAAGAACAGCCTCGACTTCCCCGATATTCAGCATGGTGAGCAGCCGGTGATTCATATCGGCGTGGTCAATCTTTCCGACCGTCCTTATGAACCGGTACTGATGCATCTGCCCCCTTATTTGCAGACAAAAGTAGAACCTAACGTGCTGCAAAAGGGAGAAAAAGGAGTGATTACACTTACATTGAATTCGGAAAGACTGACTGGCCTCGGACTGACTCAAACGTCGGTCTATCTTTCTCGCTTCTCCGGTGACAAGGTGGGCGATGAAAACGAGATTCCCGTTTCTGCCATTCTTTTACCGGATTTCTCCGGAATGACGGAAGTGGAGAAGGCAAATGCTCCTGTCATCAGCCTTTCTACCAAAGAAGTTGATATGAGTGCGATATTGGCAAAGAAGTCAAAAGCACGTCAGGATATTACCATTACCAATACCGGGCGTTCTCCTTTACAGATAAACAAACTCCAGGTATTCCACCCGGCAGTGGGAGTTAACCTCAAGAAGAGTGTATTGCAACCCGGTGAAAGCACCCGCCTGCGGGTAACGGTAGTGAAGAAGAATATAGGCAAGAAGCGCCGTCATCTGCGTCTGCTGATGATTACCAATGACCCGATGCAGCCGAAAGTTGAAATCAACATTAAAGCAAAACAATAAGAAGTCGTAAAGTCCTTCATAACTCATAACTTATAACTCACAAATAGCCATGGAACATCCCGAAAATAATGAAGCATATAAAGGCTTGGTTGTCAATGCAGGCATTGAGCAACCTTCATCGGTCAATCCTTACTTGAAGAACCGTCCCAGGCGGAAGAAACGCGAGCTTTCCGTATCAGACTATGTGGAGGGTATAGTGAAAGGTGATGTTACGGTACTCAGCCAGGCTGTAACACTGGTGGAAAGTGTGAAACCGGAGCACCAGGCTGTGGCGCAGGAGGTGATAGAGAAGTGTTTGCCCTATTCGGGCAACTCCGTCCGTGTGGGTATCAGTGGTGTCCCCGGTGCCGGTAAAAGTACCTCTATTGATGTATTTGGCTTGCATGTACTGGAGGAACACGGCGGCAAGTTGGCCGTTCTTGCCATTGACCCGAGCAGTGAACGCAGCAAAGGCAGTATTCTCGGTGATAAGACGCGTATGGAGAAGCTCTCCGTTCATCCCAAGTCCTTTATACGTCCCAGTCCCTCTGCCGGTTCGCTGGGTGGCGTGGCACGCAAGACGCGTGAAACGATTGTGCTTTGTGAGGCTGCCGGTTTCGACAAGATATTTGTAGAGACGGTAGGGGTGGGGCAGAGTGAGACTGCCGTACATTCTATGGTAGACTTCTTCCTGCTGATACAGCTGGCGGGTACGGGCGATGAGTTGCAAGGCATCAAACGCGGCATCATGGAAATGGCCGATGGCATTGTTATTAATAAGGCTGATGGCGACAATCTGGAGCGGGCCAGACTGGCAGCAACGCAGTTCCGTAATGCGCTGCACCTCTTCCCGGCTCCGGAGAGCGGTTGGACACCCCAAGTGCTGACTTATTCCGGTTTCTATAATCTTGGTGTAAAAGAAGTGTGGGATATGGTCTACAAATACATTGACTTTGTGAAAGATAACGGCTATTTTGAATACCGCCGCAATGAGCAAAGCAAATACTGGATGTACGAGACCATTAACGAACAGCTGCGCGACAGCTTCTACCACAATCCGCAGATTGAAGCGATGCTGACTGGCAAGGAAAAACAAGTGCTACAGGGCAACTTGACTTCTTTTGTGGCTGCCAAGAACTTGCTGGACACCTATTTTGCAGAACTGAAGAAATAAGGGCATATCCCTTTCCCTATATCGATGACTAAGGAAAACAACATGGAAGTGGCGCGGCGGTTTACCCGCCGCCTTCATGAACTCCCTTCTGAGGAGCTGGAGCTCATTGCCGGTTTGTTTGTACGCTGTGAGGTGCACAAAGGAGAACTGTTGATTAGTGAGAAAGATATAGCCAGGGATATTGTTTTCGTAGAGAAAGGACTGCTTCGCCAGTTCTATTTCAAAGAAGGCCGGGACATTACAGAGAACTTTGCCTGCGACGGTGACGGCGCTATGTGTATCGTCAGCCTTTTCACCGGACGCCGTAATTGCCTTCAGCTGGAATCCTTGGAGGAAGGCGTCATCTGGAGCATTTCGTATGCAGGACTGGTCGAACTCTCTGAGCGTTATCTGCATATAGCCCGTCTGCTTCGCCATTTATTGGAGGGGTCTTTAATGCTTTCCCAATATAAAGCAGACTCTTGGCGTTTCGAAACCTCACGCGAGCGGTATGCGCGCTTCGTCAGGGATTATCCGGAGATAGCCCGGCGTGCCTCAGTCAACCACATAGCATCTTATCTGTTAATGACTCCCGAGTCTCTGAGCCGGGTACGTGCCGGAGTACTGTGACGGCGGAACGGCTGTTTTATACGGCTTTCCCTTCTTTCTCGAAATCCTTGCGTGACTTGCTTTGTGTCACGATGTACACTCCCAGGAATACCAAGGCTATGGCTATTCCCTTTTCCAAATTGAACACTCCCAATCCTAAGATGATGGCAACGGTTGAGGCCACGATGGGCTGCATGTAGTTGTACATGCTCACCACAGTGGGGCGCAACAGCCTCTGTGCACTCATTATGAAGATATAGGCAAGGAAGCTTCCTCCCACAACCACATATCCCGCTTGCAGCAGGGCGGCTGTAGATATTTCGCTCCACTGTATGGCAGCCACGTCGTGGTAAGAGAACGGGATGTAGCACATGGAGGCATAGACAAACATCCATTTGTTCAGGGTGATGGGAGAGTATTTCTGCGACAACCCCTTGAATACGGTCAGATAAATGGAGAAGCTGATTTGGGCGAGCAGGCAGAGAAGGTCTCCGATGAGGCTGCCATTGCCGGCACCGGTGGTCTGGCTGCTCATGATGAGTATGAATGCGCCCATAGCCCCTACAAAGATGCCCAGCACTTTCTTGTTGGTGACCGGCTCTTTCAGATAGATTGCAGCCACTATCATGGTGACGATGGGCAGCGTGGTTGTAACGATGGAGGCGTCTATGGGCGAAGTCATGGAGAGTCCGAAGATATAGACACCCTGATTGAATACCAGCGCGAAGAGTGCGGCGAAGAATATCTTCAGCATGTCCCGGTGGTCCACCTGCTCGCGTTTGCAGAACAAGGAGAGGAGCCAGAAGCAGGCGGCTGCGCCTACCATGCGGAATGTGGTTACTGACAACGCGGAAAACTCCGCTAAGGCCGACTTGCCGATAGGTGCCATCAGCCCCCATAAGATATTTGCGGTAAGGGCGAACAGATGCCCTTGAATGTTCTTGTCCATACTCTTTTGTTCTTTGCGGGTGCAAAAGAACAACTATTTTCTGAAAAGAGAAAATCTTTCATTATATGATTTTTCTGGTTCATGGGCGTAGAAATAAGAGATTATCGTGTATATTTGCTTCTAATTAAAAGCAAGAAACCATGGAAGTACAAGCCAATTACATCAAGCGTATCGAAATACACGGATTGTGGCATCGGTACGATATTGCCTGGGACCTGCGTCCTGACGTCAATATACTTTCCGGCATCAACGGAGTGGGGAAGACCACTATCCTGAACCGTTCGGTCAACTATCTGGAACAGACATCGGGTGAAGTGAAGAGTGACGAGAAGAACGGCGTACACGTCTACTTCGACAACCCCGCAGCCACCTTTATCCCCTATGATGTAATCCGCAGCTACGACCGCCCCCTCATCATGGGCGACTTTACGGCACGCATGGCCGATGCCAACGTGAAGTCGGAACTGGACTGGCAGCTCTATCTGCTCCAGCGCCGTTATCTGGACTACCAGGTGAACATCGGCAACAAGATGATAGAACTGCTCAGCGGTGACGAAGAGCAGCGCAGCCTGGCTCCCTCCCTTTCCCTCCCCAAGCGGAAGTTCCAGGATATGATTGACGAGCTTTTCAGCTATACCCATAAGACGATAGACCGCAAAAGCAACGACATCGTTTTCTATCAGAACGGCGAGCGCCTGCTGCCCTACAAACTGTCTTCGGGCGAGAAGCAGATGCTGGTCATCCTGCTGACCGTGCTGGTGCGTGACGATGACCACTGCGTACTCTTCATGGACGAGCCGGAAGCCTCCCTGCACATCGAATGGCAGCAGAAGCTCATCGGCATGATACGCAGCCTGAATCCCAATGTGCAGCTTATCCTCACCACCCATTCGCCCGCCGTCATCATGGAAGGCTGGCTGGATGCCGTCACCGAAGTCAGCGAAATCTCCTCCCTAATCCCTAATCCTTAATCCCTGCCCAAGTGTCCACTTCTTTAAAACATAACCTTACTTCCGCCTATCTGGATGCCGCCCGCAAGTTGTCTCCCAAGAGAGCACGCAGGCGCATAGTGGCGTATGTGGAGAGCTATGACGACATCGCTTTCTGGCGGACGCTGCTGTCCGAGTTCGAGAATGAGGAACGTTATTTTCAAGTGATGCTTCCCTCGGCCACCTCTCTGGCAAAGGGCAAGAAGATGGTGCTGATGAATACGTTGAACACATCGGAGCTGGGCCGCAGCCTGATAGCTTGTGTAGACAGCGACTACGACTTCCTGCTGCAAGGTGCCACCAAGGTGTCGCATAAGATAAACAAGAATCCCTATATCTTCCAGACTTATGGCTATGCCATCGAGAACTTCCACTGCTTTGCCGACAGTCTGCATGAAGTCTGTGTGCAGGCCACGCTGAACGACCGGCATATCCTGGACTTCCCCGCTTTTCTGAAGCGTTATTCTCAGATTGCCTATCCGCTGTTTCTGTGGAATGTCTGGTTCTACCGCCAGCACGACACACACACTTTCCCGATGTACGACTTCAACGCCTGCGTGCGTTTGCAAGAGATAAACCTGCGTCATCCTTACCGTAGTCTGGACGAGATGCAAAAGACGGTGTCGGCAAAGCTGTCCGAACTGCAAGCCCGTTTCCCCCGCTACATCGACCGGGTGGAGCAGCTGGGCACGGAGTTGGAACGTTTGGGACTGACTCCGGACAATACCTATCTTTATATCCAAGGACACCATATCATGGATTGTGTAGTGCTGAAAATCCTTATCCCGGTATGTACGGTGCTGCGTCGTGAACGCGAGCAGGAGATAAAGCGCCTGGCAGAGCATAACGAACAGTTCCGCAACGAACTGACGGGGTATGAGAACAGTCAGGTCAATGTATCCGTGATGCTGAAAAAAAACAGCGGCTACAAGAACCTTTATCTTTATCAGTGGTTGAAAGAAGACATTATGGAGTTCCTCGAGCGGGAGGAACAGTCGCGTAGATAAGATTGCCGTTATGATAAACATACGATTATGGAGATATTGAAGAAGATAGACGACCTTTTAATCGGGTGGGGCATATCCCCTTCCCGGGCTGATATGCTCGACCAATTCATTGCCTTCGCACTGATACTTGCCGTTGCTTTCCTGGCGGATGCCCTATGCCGGAAAATCCTGCTGAAGGTAGTGGCACAACTGGTGAAGAAGACCAAGGCTACGTGGGACGACATCGTATTCGACCGTAAAGTGATGGTGCACCTCAGCCGCATGGTGGCTCCCGTTATCATCTATCTGTTTGTTCCATTGGCATTTGTCGAAGTCGGTTCATCGGCAATGGATTTCATCCGGCGTATCTGCCTTATTTACATCATCATTACTTTCCTGAGTTTCGTTAACTCGTTCCTGAAGGCTGTTTACAGTGTATACAGTGAGAAGGAGCAATTTCGTGACCGCCCTTTAAAAGGGATGTTGCAAACCATGCAAGTCATCCTATGGCTGGTGGGCGGCATTGTGGTCGTGGGCGAACTGATAGGCCGCGACCCGCTTTCGCTGCTTGCCGGATTGGGTGCTTCGGCAGCCATCCTGATGCTGGTATTCAAGGATTCCATTATGGGCTTTGTCTCCGGTGTGCAGCTTTCGGCCAACGACATGCTGAAGGTGGGCGATTGGATTGCCATGCCCAAGTATGGCGCCGACGGCACGGTGATAGAAGTGACACTGAACACCGTGAAAGTGCGCAACTGGGACAATACCATTACCACCATCCCTCCTTATCTGCTTGTCAGCGACTCCTTCCAGAACTGGCGCGGCATGCGCGAGAGCGGTGGGCGGCGAGTGAAGCGCAGCATCAATATCGACATGACCAGCGTCCGTTTCTGTACCCCGGAGATGCTGGCAAAATATCGCAAGATACAGCTACTGAAAGATTATGTGGAGCAGACGGAGGAAGTGATTGAAAAGTACAATGTGGAAAACGGCATCGATAACTCCATCCTCGTCAACGGACGCCGCCAGACCAATCTGGGGGTGTTCCGGGCGTATCTGACGGCTTATTTGAAAAGTCTTCCCGACGTAAATCAGGAACTGACCTGCATGGTGCGCCAACTCCAGCCTACCGACCGCGGTATCCCGATAGAACTTTATTTCTTCTGTGCGCTGAAGGATTGGGTGCCCTATGAAGGGGTGCAGGCGGATGTGTTCGACCATGTGCTGGCAATCATCCCCGAATTCGATTTGCAGGTATTCCAGTCTCCGTCCGGCAGAGATTTCCAGCGGGTACTGCCTGCTGCTTCCGAAGAAAAAGGAGCTTGATTCCGACCATCAAAAAGGCCTATATCTATTGTATTTCTCATAGGGAGTCATTACCTTTGAACCCTATACTGAAAGGTCAGAACATCCCCATCTTTTCTCCCAAAACATCCCCATGTTTTGGGGTATTACATCCGGGTGTTTTGAGTGAAAACATCCCCATGTTTTGGGGCAATACATCCGGGTGTTTTAGGTATTCAGTCATATAGTGAAAGGTATTCGGTCACGGAGTCTTTACCGTAAGGTATAGGCTTTGTGTATGCAAGTTGTAGGTGTGCCTCGCGTCGGGCGGGAATATCTTTCGTTTTTTACGAACCTAATTATAAAGAAAGATTGGTATGTCAATGAATTATGTGGTCCGCAAGAAGGTGGACAAGAGTGGAGACAAGGAAGTGGTGCGCTACTACGCGGCGTCAAAAGTGCTTCAGCCGGAACCGGTGAGCAATGACGAACTGGCCAAGAGGCTGGCTTTTGTCAGCTCCCTGCAGGTGGGCGATGCCCAGTCCGTGCTGGTGCAACTGCCGGATATTATGGCGGACTATCTGGCCAGTGGACGCACGGTGAACATCAAGGGACTTGGAAACTTTTTTCCCTCCATCACCAGCGAACCGGTGGAACGGATAGAGGACTGTACGGCAGATAAAGTGCGCATTTCGCGTATCTGCTTCAGGGCGGCAGGCAGTTTCATGCAGCGCGTTTGCCGTCATCTGGACTTGTTCAGCTTTCAGGTTCAGGAATTGAAGAAGGAGCTGAAGAAGAAGTAAACGGTACTTTTAGTTTCTTTCTTGAAACAGCGCGTACCCCTTGAAGCCGGAAGGCATTCGAGGGGCACGCTGTTGAAGAAGTTGTGTGTTTTTTTATAGCCTTGCGAGTGCTTCTTTTTTTTACTTCACCCAGCTTCCGTTCATCCAGCTGCATTCTTTCCTGATGTCCTCGAAAGAGCTGTAGCTCAGGTTGGCGTCCACCTTGTTGCTTGTCACGGCGATGAAGTCGGCATGGGTGTAGATGCCTTCTTTGCTGCTCAGCTCGGAGGTGAGGGTGATGTTGGTCAGCTTGGAGGTGCCGTTCTTCAGGGCGTTTTCGGTAAGGGCGGTTTCCACGGTCAGGGGTTGGCCTTTGCCGCAGACCTTGGCGTTGTCTATTTCCACTTCCGTGCCGGCACGCAGACGGATGCCTTGCTTGCTGCCGCCGTTGCCGACGAGGATGAGGTTCTTCAATACGGGGTGGGCAACGGGAGTGGCGGCGTTGTTGCTGCCGTTGTTGTCGCACTCCATCAGGCAGTCGCAGTCGTAGCCCAGTGTGGATTCGGCTTCTTGGTAAGCCACGAGGTTGGTGCCTTTGCCGTTCCAGCCTTCGGTCCAGTCGAAGGAGTCGTCGCTACAGCTTACGGCTACGAGGTTGCTCACGTTTACCGAGCCGCCGAAGAACTCAAAGCCGTCGTCGGAACCTTTGTAGGCTTGGCAGTGGTCCACGATGGTACCGTTGCCTACGCTGTAGAAAGAGATACCGTTGGCTTCGTGCTCTTCATCGAAGGCAAAGCCGGTGTATTCCAGACGAATGTATTGCAGCGTGCCCGAGTTGTCGGCATCATCGTTGCCGCCGTAAACGGCACCGCCTATTTCAGAACTTCCCTTGCCGCCTTCGGCATTGGTGTGGGCGCGTCCGCAGATGTGGATGCCTCCCCATGCGCCCGGCTCTTCTTTTTCGCTGGTCATTACGATGGGTTTGTCCGGCGTGCCTACGGCGTTGATTTTACCGCCCTGCTTCACGAGGATGTAGTCTGCGATGTCATCGTAAACGGCGATAATCTTCACGCCTTCTTCTATGTGGAGCGTGGCACCTTCTTCTACGATGTATTCGCCGCTCAGCTTGTAGGTGTTTCCGGCAGCCAGGGTCACGTCGGAGGTGATGGTACCTTTCAGTATCGTACCGTTTTCGATTTCATTGCCGTTTCCGTTGCCGCCGTTGCCGTCATTGTCGTTGTTGTCGTCGCTGCTGCAAGCGGTGAGGATAGACATTCCGGCTACAAAGGCCAGAGAGTAGAATTTCCATTTCATTGTTTTCATAATTCAATTGTTTTAGTTGTTATATCCAATTTATCTGTCTGTCATTCAGATTGATTCTCTTAAATCTGCTTGTTTGTCAAAGAGTGTTCTCCGTTCCCTTCAGGGGGAGGGTGGGAGACTTTATAGGTTGTAGCTTATTCCCACCTCGAAGTTCGTTCCCTTGCGGTAGCGTTCCACTTCCATCTCCTGCCCCGTGGTGGGCACATCTTGCTTGAAGATGACATCGCGGTTCAGCAGGTCGTTCACTTGCAGCTTCAGGTTGAAGTGCTTGTTCAGGCTATATCCGGCGCTGAAGTTCAACGTGTGCAGCGTCTGTTGCCTGACATCGCCCAGACCCGACACGCCTACCGCATGGATGCGGCTGCCTTGCAGGTTGTAGAGTAGGGCGAGGTTGAGCTGCCTGTCTTCGCCGAAGCGTGGCGAGTAGGTGAGGTCGGCATTGGCAAGGATGGGCGATGCGCCTTGCAGCGAACGTTCCTTGTTGGTGTAGGCACCGCCTTGGGGCAGCTTCACGTTGGTGTACATGTAACTGATGTTGGCGCCTAGGCGCAGGTCTTTGACGAGCCGTTTGCGCATCTCCAGCTCCACGCCGGCAGCCATGCCGTTGTCGGCATTCTTGAAGCTGTGCAGCGTGGCGCCGCCTTGCAGGTCTTGGATGCGTTCGATGGGGCTGTCGAGGTATTTGAAGTAGCCGGTCACGGAGAGCATGTCGCCGTCCTTGCCGAAGCGTTCGTAACGTAGGTCGAAGTTGTAGTTGTAACCGTTCTGCAACTCTTCGTTACCGCGGATTTGTGCCGAACCGTAGGACTCTTGATAGAGGAAGGGGGCCATCTCGATGAACGAGGGACGGGTGACGGTGCGCGAGGCAGAGAAGCGGATGCTGTTGGTGGGGTTCACCGCATATTTCAGGTTCAGGGCGGGGAAGAGGTCGTTCTTGTCTAAATTGCGCCGACGGGAGTACCAGTCGCCGCCGTCGCTGGCGTAGCGCACCCATTGCTTGCTCATTTCGTAGCGCAGGCCGAGGTTCACCAAGAGGGCTTCGGTGGGATAGAAGTCGGTCAGCAGGTAGGCGGAGTAGATTTCGTTTCCGGCGCGGTAGCTGTCTTTGGGCTGCATCACACGCTGTACCACGATTTGTCCGTCGGCAATGTTCTGCTGGTTGAGGAAGCCGTCGGTGTTGTAGATGTCGGTGATGACGGGGTTCAGTTTGTTCAGGTTGTAGTAGAAGCGGGTAGCGTTGTAGTCGCGGTTCTTGTCCTTGTAGTTGAAGCCGAGCTTGAGGTGGCTGGTGTCGTTCCACTTCCAGCGCATGGCGAGGTTGGCATTCCACTCTTCTTCGTCCAGGCTGCCGAAGTAGCGCATAGTCTCTTGGCGGTTCAGTTTGAAGAGCCTGAGACTGCCGTCGTTGTCTTTGACGTACATCACTTGCCGTCGGTCGGGCTCTTCGCTGCCGGTCTTGCTGTACGAGCCTCCCCAGGTCAGTTGCCACCTGTCGCCCTCGCCGAAGTTATGGATTCCGTTCAGTTGATGGTTTTGCAGGGTGTATATGTGCATGATGTTGTTGCTGCCGGTCAGCTCGTGTCCTTCGGCATCAGTACCTTCGCGGCGCTGGTAGGTGTCGATGGCGTTGCGGGCGTAGAAGAAAGTGTAGCCTATGCGGTCGCTCCGGCGCAGGGTGTAGCCCAGGTAGCCGAGGGCGGCGAGCTTCAGTTCCTGCGCAAAGCTGTCGTAGGAGAAGTCGTCCTGCACGGTGCCGGTGGCCTCGAGTGTCTTGTAGAAGGCATCTTCCATGTTTTGGTAGCCGTTGCTGGCGCTGAAGGAGGCGAGCAGGCTGAGTGTCTGGTTGCCTATACCGAAGTTCTTGCCGAAGCCGAGGTTCCCGCCCAGTTCGGGCAACGAACTCTTCTTGCCGGCGCTGAAGGAGGTATCGAAGATATTGCGGGTCTTCACGTATTTGTCAAACTCCATCAGGGGCATGCCGAGGGCGGCTGCGTCCACTCCGGGTGTCTTCAGGAGCGAGCCGCTGCGGTCCATCTGATAGCGGTCTTTGCCTAAGGTGTTGAACTTCCCGCCCGTGTTGAGGCTCAGTTGGAAGAAATCTTGCGGTATGTTTTCTTTGGTGCTGATGTTGATGTGCGCACCGCTGTAGTCGGCAAAGGCGGCTGCGTCATACACCTTGCTGACGGTGATGTTCTGTACGGTGGACGAGGGGAACAGGTCGAGCGGCACCAGCTTGTTGTCCGGGTTGGGCGAGGCGATGGGCAGTCCGTTCAGTGTGGTGGTGCTGTAGCGGTCGCCCAGTCCGCGGACGATAAGTTGTCCGGCGCTGGCGATGGAGATGCCCGTTATTTTCTTTACTCCTTCTTCCACATTGCCGATGCCTTTGAGGGACATCTCTTTGGAACCGAGGTTCTCGATGGCGAGGGTCGCTTTTTGCCGTTCCATCTGCAAGGCGCGTTCGCCCTCAAGGTTCTTCTTGGCGGTGACCTGCACTTCGCCCAGGGTTTGCGTGTCCGGCTCCATGTCGAAGTTCAGCACGGTTTCGCCCTTTATCTCTACGGCATTTATCGTCATGTCTTTGTAGCCGATGTAACGGACGGTGAGGGTATAGGTTCCGTTTTTCAGCTCCAGTGTATAGTTACCATCCAAATCGGCGACGGCGCCTTGTGCCGTTCCGCTCACTTGCACGGTGGCTCCCGTCAGCGGTTCTTTGGTTTGTCGGTCGGTGATTGTCCCTTTGATGGTTCCCGCCGTGGCAGCCATGACGGAAAGTGTGAGGAATAAAATAAGGAAGAAAATCTTTCCCAAGTCTAATTTCATGCTCATCTCTTTTCTTTGTACGTTTTTTAATCCGCTGCAAAGATGAGGCAATGACATTACACCGGTGATACATGGCACATACGTTTCATTTTCAAATTTATTACGATTCGGTTACCGCACATTCTTCCGGATTGTTTGTTATCCTTATATATAGGCTGCTTGGGACGAAAAAGGTTTCTAATGGTTGCTTATTAGAGTTTTATGGCTATTTTTGTATCTCAAACCAATATTGATAAATATATGGCTGTTCATCGTGACGATAGTGAACGTTTCCGGCGCCTTTCCATTCTTGGCCGGATAGGTTGGTGGGAGGCTGATTTTTCTTCAAGGCAGTATCTCTGCTCCGAATATGTCTGTAAGTTGTTAGGCTTGGAAGGGGAATACCTGAGCTTTGAGGATTTCGGTAAAATGATACGCGAAGACTATCGGACGCGTATCAGCCGGGAGTTCCTTGCCATTCAGAATATGGAGGTCTATGAACAGACGTTTCCTATCTATTCTACTGAAGGAGTGGTCTGGGTCTACTCGCGCGTGGGGTATAAGGAGCATTTGCCGGATGGTACGTTGAAGGCTTTCGGAGTGTTGCAGCGCGTAGAGATGCCGAAGGAGGAAGCTGCGAAGCAGGCTTTGCAAAGAGTGAACAATTTGCTTTATCGGCAGACCTCAATATCCCATTCCTTATTCCGTTTCCTGAAAGACGAGGATATCAGTGCGGGCATTTACGACATACTGAAAGATATTCTCGATTTCTTTCGCGGCGGGCGTGTCTATATATTCCAATACGATGAGAAGTGCCGGTACCAGAGCTGCACATACGAGGTGGTGGCTCCGGGAGTGGCTCCTGAGAAAGAAATGCTTCAGGGAGTCCAGGCTGACAGCTTGCCGTGGTGGACGTCACAGATTATGGCACAAAAGCCCGTTCTGCTGGAAACGCTGGGGCAACTGCCGGAGCACGCTTACGCCGAATATGAAATTCTGGCGAGACAGAATATAAAGTCCTTGATGGTAACTCCGCTGGTTGCCAATGACCAGGTGTGGGGATATATGGGCATTGATTTGGTGGACCGTACCCGAATGTGGACTAACGAGGATTACCAATGGTTTAGTTCGTTGGCAAATGTCATCAGCATTTGCATAGAGTTGCGCAAAACGAAGGATGAGGCTGTGCGTGAACGTACTTTCCTCAGCAATTTGTTCCGCTATATGCCTTTGGGGTATGTGCGGATGTCCATTGTCTGTGATGAAAAGGACAATCCCTACGGGTATTATGTGACAGATGCGAATTCTATCTTTGCCGATTTTCTGGGAAAACCCGCGTCGACGTTTATCGGCAAGACTGCCTCGTCTTTTTCAAGGGAGGCGGCCCCCAGACTGGAATATCTGCTTGATATAGTGAACACCGGGACACATAAGGAAATGGACATGTGTTTTGAGCTCACCAACAAGCACTGCCACGTGGTGATATACTCTCCGGAAAAGAATGAAGTGGTGGCGTTATTCCTCGATACGACAGACTCGGTACAGACTCATCTGGCTTTGGACCATAGCGAAAAACTGTTCAAGAATATCTTTGCCAATATACCGGCCGGGGTGGAAATCTATGACAAAGACGGATTCCTGGTAGACATCAACAATAAGGATATGGAGATATTCGGGGTCCGTGACAAACAGGATGTCATTGGAGTGAACTTATTCGAGAACCCGAATGTGTCCGCCCAATTGGCAGAACGTATACAGACCGAGGATATGGTCGACTTCCGCCTGAATTATGCTTTCGACCGGACTGAAGGGTATTACTCCACTTCCAAACAGCCGAAGGATGTGATACATCTTTATACGAAAGTGAGCAAGGTGTATGACAGTAAAGGTAACTTTACCGGCTATGCCATGATTAACATCGACAATACGGAACGGATTGATGCCATGAGCCGTATCTGTGATTTCGAGAATTTCTTCCTGCTTATATCGGATTATGCGAAGGTAGGTTATGCCAAGCTGAACCTGCTCGACCGGAAAGGCTATGCCATCAAGCAATGGTATAAGAATATGGGAGAGGACGAGAATACCCAATTGGCAGATATTGTGGGGATATATAGCAAGATGTACCCCAGCGACCGCAGAAGGATGCTCGATTTCTTCTGTAAGGCCCGTGTGGGTGAAGCCAAACATTTTCAGGGAGAGATGCGTATTGAGCGTCCGGGCGAGAAGGGGAAATGGAATTGGGTACGTACCAATGTGGTCGTCAATCTGTTTGAACCGGAGAACGGACAAATAGAACTGATAGGAGTCAACTATGATATTACGGAATTGAAGGAGACGGAAGCTATGTTGATTGAAGCCAAAGAGAAGGCAGAAACCGCCGATCGTTTGAAGAGTGCCTTCCTTGCCAATATGAGTCATGAGATACGTACGCCTCTGAATGCGATTGTCGGTTTCTCCAGTCTGATGGGAGAGACCGGGGACATGGAGGAAAAAAGGCGGTATATGGCGATTATCGAAGAAAACAATGACTTGTTGTTGCAGCTGATTTCCGATATACTGGATTTGTCCAAGATAGAGGCCGGGACATTTGACTTTGTGAAAAAAGAGCTGGACGTGAACGTGCTGTGTGAGGACATCGTGCGCTTCATGAAGATGAAGGCTAAACCGGGGGTGGAAGTTCTTTTCGACCGTCATCTGCCGGAATGCCGGATTGTCAGTGACCGTAACCGTTTGAATCAGGTCATAGCCAACTTTGTCAACAATGCCATCAAGTTCACCACTGCGGGAAGTATCTGTGTAGGATATGACAAGGTAGATGAAACTCGTTTACGTTTTTATGTGGCCGATACGGGCATTGGCATCGAGCCGGAAATGCAGGATCAGATATTCGGTCGTTTTATAAAGCTGAATACGTTTGTACATGGTACGGGTCTGGGGCTTTCTATCAGCAAGAGTATTATAGAACAGTTGGGTGGCACAATCGGTGTGGACAGTGAGCCGGGGAAAGGCTCATGCTTTTGGTTTATGCTGCCGGTTGTATAGTATGAAAATATGCCCAAATACACACTCACCACAAATTATGCAGATTAACATAACTCAAAGCTCTTGATTATCAGAACTTCTAAAGATAATTTGTGTCAATCTGCGTAATCTGTGGTGAGTGATGATACCCTCCGGTTATAATCCGAATGAGAACTTATCGATGGATTGATATACCACACTTGCAATGCTCAGTACCACAATACCCAGCGTGCAAATGGCCAGGCTGGCACGTGTATAGTTGTCGCTGCGGAATGCTGCAATCGGTTCGTCGCTCTTGTTGATGTACATTGCCTTTACAATCTTCAGATAGTAATAAAGCGAGATGATTGTATTGATAAGGGCAATGAATACCAGCAGATGGAAGCCGCCTTCGAAAGCTGCCGCAAAGATGAAGAACTTCGAGAAGAAGCCCGCAAACGGCGGGATGCCTGCCAGAGAGAACAGTGCCAGCGTCATCAGGAACGCCAACTTCGGATTAGTGGTATACAGCCCGTTATAGTCTTCAAGTGTGAACTTGCCTGCCCGCAGTGCCACAATCGTGATAACGGTAAATACGGCAAGATTGGCGAACATATATATCAGCACGTAGTATACCAGCGACGTCATACCTTGTGCGCTTCCGCTGATGACACCCAGCATGATGTAACCTGCTTGCGAGATACTGGAGAAAGCCATCAACCGCTTCAGGTTCTGCTGGCGCAGGGCGAAGAGGTTGGCGATTGTGATGGAGGCGATGATAACCCAGTACAGCACTTCCTGCCATTGCTCCACCATCGGAGCGAATACCTTGATGAGGATAGTCATCAGTACGAAAGCGGCAGAGCCTTTAGAGATGACACTCAGATAGGCTGTCACCGTGCTTGGAGCACCTTCGTAAACGTCTGCTGTCCAAAGATGGAAAGGCACCAGTGATATTTTGAATCCCATGCCAGAGAAGAAGAATACGAATGCCATAATCTGCAACGGGTCACCGGTGAGGCGTGCCGGTATGTCGGCAAAGTAGAGAGTGCCTACCGTACCGTAAATCAAAGATAATCCGTATAGCAGCAATCCGCTGGAGAACAGTGCCGTGAGAATATATTTGGCACCTGCCTCGGCAGAGTGATGGCGGTATTTGTCGAAGGCAACCAATGCTGCCATTGGGATACTTGCCGTTTCCAGGCCGATAAAGAACATCAGGAAGTGGCCGGCGGAAATCATGAAGTACATACCCAGCAGGGTGGAAAGTGTCAGAATGTAGAACTCACCTTGTTTGATGGCAGTGTCCGGACGGCGCATCCATTCGTGGGCCATCAGGAATACAATCAGTGTACCTATACTGAGGATGGATTTCACGATGCTTTGTATAGGCTGGTTGTGGTACATGCCGCCAAAGGCATCGGCCATAGGACCGGGAACGATGGTGATAAGTGTATGTATGGTCAGCAGAACAACTGGCAGCATTGTGTTCAGCACCGGTTTGCCGTCATTCTTGTGTGCATCCGGACTCATGAAGAGGTCGGCGACAAAAAGGATGACGATGACCAATATCAGCGAAAGCTCTTCTTTGAGCAGGAGGAATTGAGAATAATCCATGACTATGTATTTATTGTTTTACAATTTTCTATTTACAATTTACAGTGCATTAACTATCGGCAATACGCTGTCTCCAATCATGCCGCTAATCCACCATGGTGCCATACCAAGGGCGGCAACGCATGCTATGAGGATAATGACCGCTGTGCGTTCATCCCAGGTAGCGTCGCTCAAAGTGAGGTGATGTTTGTTAGTGCAGGTGCCATAGAGAATCTTTCCTACCAGTCGCAGGATATAGACTGCTGTAATCACGATGGAACTGCATGCAATGACTGTCCACACGCGGTGGAACGTATCGGGATGCTGGAACGAACCGGTGAAGATGGTCATTTCGGCAATGAAACCGCTGAGTCCGGGTAATCCCAGATTGGCAAGACCGGCGATTACATAGCAGACAGCCAGGAAAGGCATAATCTTCATCAGACCGGAGAGTTCGCGGACGTCACGCGTATGGGTACGTCCGTATATCATACCGATAAGGGCGAAGAACAAGGCTGTCATCAGTCCGTGAGAGAGCATCTGCAGAACAGCACCCGTGCAAGCTGTTTGGTTCATCATCAGAATGGCGAACAACACCAGACCGCAATGGCTGACGGAAGAGTAGGCGTTGATATACTTCAAGTCGGTTTGTACACAAGCGGAGAATGCGCCGTATACCACGGAGATTCCGGTAAGAATCAGGAATATCCATCCCAGTTCCTGTGCAGCTTCGGGCATCAAGTACATGGCTATGCGGAAACAACCGTAACCTCCCAGCTTCATCAATACACCGGCATGGAGCATGGATACGGCAGTCGGTGCGGAGGCGTGACCGTCGGGGCTCCATGTGTGGAACGGGAACAGAGCGCCCAGCACACCGAAACCGAGGAAAGTGAGCGGGAACCAGATACGTTGCTGTTCGATGGGAATATTGTGCATCTGTGCTATTTCCAATAGATTCATAGAGGTGGCTCCGGCACCGTAGTAGATACCCAGGATACCGATAAGCAGGAAGGCGGAGCCGCCCATCAGCATCAGTGTCAGCTTCATGGCAGAGTACTCCTTGCGTCCCGACCCCCATACACCGATAAGCAGATACATGGGAATGAGGGCTACCTCGTAGAACATGAACATGGTGAACAAGTCTATTGAGATGAAGAACCCGAACACACCGATGGAAAGGAAGGTGAACCAAAGGAAATATTCTTTAGTCAGCGGTTGCAGCCTCCAGGAGGCGAATGTTCCGGTAAAGACAATGATGGCCGAAAGCAGCAGCATGGCTACCGAAATACCGTCTACTCCTACCGAATAGTGGATGTTGAGTGCAGGATACCAGGCCATGTCGGCACGGAACAGCATTTCATCCGTGGCACCGGCGTGGCGTGCATTGAGGTACATTACGGTCAATGCTGCAGAAAGAACCAGCAGAGCCGATGCACCGGTCACCATCACCGCACGTATTTGTGCGATGTTGCGGCTGAGCCAAAGACCCAGCAACATCAGCAAGGGGATGAGTACAAATAATGATAAAAAGTTCATCTTTATATTTACGATTTAACGATTTACGATTTACGATTGAAAAATCTCGGGTTATAGCAATAGTAGCAGTATCAGTGCCAGCGTGCCCAGCAGGAATACAAATGTATATTGCTGGATGCGTCCGCTCTGCAGACCGCGTATCTCGTCACTGGTGGCATCGGCGCCCCAAGCAAGGAAGTCGAAGAAGCCGTCCACTACATGGCGGTCCCACCAGGCGATGGGGCGGCAGATGCAGCCGAAGATGATGCGGTGGGTGATGAACTGGTAGACCTCGTCCAGATAGAAGCGGTGGTAAGCTGCTGTCCACAAGCCTTTGAAACGGTGTGCCAATGTATCGGCAACGGGTTGCCGGCTACCTGCATAGATGTAGGTGGCAATGGCTATGGAAACCACCGCTACGGCGATACTTGTACCTGCCACACTCCAATCCAGATGGATGTTATATGCTTCACCGTTGGAACTGATGAAGTGTCCGAAAGGAATGAAACCGGCAATTATCGTAACCACAGCAAGGAGCATCAGGGGCAGGCTCATCGCCAGAGGACTCTCGTGGGGGTGAGGCATGTGGCTGTCGCCCCCATCGCTTGCCGACTTTTGCCCCGGCTCTGAGCCGGCCCAAAAGATACCATAATAAAGACGGAACATATAGAATGCTGTCATACCTGCAATCACTGTCATAATCCATCCCATAGTGGGGCTGAACTGGAAGCATGCCGTCAGGATTTCATCTTTGGAGAAGAATCCGGAGAACGGCGGGATACCTGCAATGGCGAGACATGCGATGAGGAACGTGATATGCGTAATGGGCATATACTTCCGCAGTCCACCCATGGCAGACATCTCGTTGCTGTGTACGGCATGGATGATGCTACCCGCTCCGAGGAACAGCAATGCCTTGAACATGGCGTGTGTGAATAAGTGGAACATGCCTGCCATGTAGCCCAGTCCCCCTTCGTGTGGGTCGGCTGATGTACATACACCCAGCGCCACCATCATGAAACCGATTTGGGAGATAGTGGAGAATGCCAGTACACGCTTGATGTCGCTCTGCACACATGCCACACTGGCGGCATAGAATGCCGTGAAGGCTCCTACGTATGCTACGATGTGCAGCACGCTGGGAGCATATTCTATGAACAACGGGAACATGCGTGCCACCAGATAGACACCAGCAACCACCATCGTGGCGGCATGAATCAGTGCACTGACCGGCGTAGGACCTTCCATGGCATCGGGCAGCCAGATGTGCAACGGGAACATGGCACTCTTTCCGGCACCACCGATGAACATCAGTCCCAAGGCAAGCGGAATCATTGCCGCACCGCCCTTTGCCAGCGCCATCTCATTAGGGCTGAAGGTGTATGTACCGGCATAATACCCATAGACGAGGATACCTATAAGGAATCCCAGGTCAGCAAAACGGGTCACGATAAAAGCCTTCTTCGAAGCGGCAATAGCCGCCGGCTTCGTATAATAGAAACCAATCAGCAGATAGGAGGACACGCCCACCAACTCCCAGAACAGATACATCTGGAAGATATTCGTTGCTACTACCAGTCCGAGCATGGACATGGTGAAGAGCGACAGGAAGGCGTAGTAACGCTGGAAACCGCGTTCGCCCTTCATGTAGCCGAAAGAGTATATGTGTACCAGCAGCGAAACGGTACTGATGACCACGAGCATCATAACCGAAATCGGGTCGAGTAGGATACCCATGTCGATACTGAGGCTTTCTGTGAAAGGCAGCCATTTGAAGTTATAGGGCATTAGCGCCTCGTACGTACCATCGGCAAGGCGGGGAGCGCTGAAGTACATTCCTGCGGTGAGATAGGAAAGCACTGCGACCACACTCAGTGCCGCAGTTCCGATAAGGCCGGCAGTGCGGTGTGACATCCATTTACCTCCAAGTCCCAGAGCGAGGAAAGAGAGGAAAGGGAGTAGAAGGATTAATATTGTATATTCCATATATACTATGTTTATCAATTATTACTATTCAAGAAACATCGCTTGGCGATTCTTGCTCTTACCACTTCATCTCATCCAGTTTGTTCACCTGGATGCTGCGGATGTTGCGGTAGATGTTAATCATGATGGCAATGGCTACAGCCGTTTCGGCCGCCGAGATGGCGATGGAGAATAAAGAGAAGAAATATCCTTCCAGTCCTCCGGGGAATAGGAAACGGTTGAATACAGCAAAGTTGATGTCCGTGGCATTCAGTATCAGCTCGATGCTGATAAGTATCGCCAGCGTGTTGCGGCGGGTGAAGAACCCGTAGATGCCTGCGAAGAACATGATAGCCGAAACTATCAGATAATATTCCATGTGTATCATAATTCTTATCTTTTACGTGCTATTAATAATCCACCTACGATACATGCCAATAACAAGATGCTGACAGCTTCGAAGGGAAGCAGATAACCATACTTGTCACCGCTCAGCATGTGGTGACCGATGGTCTTGATGTTGACTTCCAAAGGCTCCACGTCGGTAGTGGCAATGAACTTATGCTTTAAAGTGATGAATACTACGATGATGGCACCGCCCACGGTGGCACCCAGTCCGGCAAGGAACCTGCTACGCTTTAACTTCTCGATGACATCGCCTTCGCCACTGGTAAGCAGTATGGAGAAGACGTAGAGCACTACGATACCGCCGGCATAGACCATAATCTGCACGGAACCGAGGAAGGTGTAACCCAGCAGAAAGTAGATGCCTGCCGTACCGAAAAGCACGAACAGCAGGTAGGTGGCCGAGCGCACCATGCGGTGGGTCGTTACCGTCAAGATGGAAAATACGGTGATAAAGGCCGCAAGGAAGTAGAATACTACTGTTTCAAGAGTTATTTCCATGTTGTTTAATTACAAGTTACTATTAACGAATTACTTTGTTGTCTCTTCTTTGGGAGCAGCGGGTTTCTTTTTTTCTTCTACATGGCTGCCCGGACGGTTCAGCGTCATGACCAGTTTCGTGCGGTCAAACACTGCATGCTCAAAATCCTGGTCGAACGTGATGGCATCGTGAGGGCAGGCATTCACACAGAGTTGGCAGAACATGCACGAACCGAGGTCGTATTCGTACTTAACCAATATCTTCTTTTTCTTGCCGTCTTCCGTTTCAACCATCTCGCCGGTCACCTTGATAGTGTCGTTGGGACAAGCCATCTGGCACAAACCGCAAGCTACACACCGATGTTCATTTTTATCATTATGGGGCATGGTCAGCGTGCCACGGAAACGGTCGGAGAGTTTCAATGTCGAGCGGTTTTCCGGATATTGTTCGGTAGTCTTTCGTCGGCAGAATACGGTCATGGTTGTCTTCATACCTGTCAGCAGAGAAGTGACGCCGTGTATGAGTCCGCCGATATAAGAGTTCTTTTCTTTCATTACTTTTGCCTTTATTAAAATTATCCGCAAGGAAATCTTGCTCCGGCGCTACGCCGGTTAGAAATGCAATTTAAATACTACAATTAATACCATCAAAATCAAGTTCACCATAGAGATGGGTACCAGGTACTTCCACTCCAGATTCAGAATCTGGTCAATACGCAGGCGGGGGAAGGTCCACTTTATCCACATCAGCAGGAAGACTACGAAGAAGGCCTTTCCGAAGAACCATACAAATCCCGGAATGTAATCCATCACTGCGTTGAAGCCGTCCAGGCCTACGATGTGTAGCGGCATCCAGCCTCCCAGGAAGATGGTGGCTGCCACGGAGGCTACGATAAACAGATTCAAATATTCTGCCAGATAGAAGAATCCGAAGCCCATACCGCTGTATTCCGTATGGTATCCGGCAGTCAACTCGCTTTCGGCTTCGGGCAAGTCGAAGGGACCGCGGTTGGTTTCCGCATTTCCGGCAATGAGGTAGATGATGAAGGTTATCAATGCAGGGATATGTCCCTTGAAGATGAACCAGCCGTCAGCTTGTCCTTCTACTATTTCGGAGAACTGCATGGTTCCCATCAACACTACCATTGTCAGTATGCTCAATCCGCAGGACAACTCGTAGCTGATAATCTGCGCACCGCTTCGCATGGCTCCAATCAGCGAGAATTTATTGTTGGAACTCCAGCCTGCCAGCAGGATACCCACTACGCCGATACTCGATGCAGCCAGCAGGAAGAACACTCCTACATTGAAGTCCAATACCTCCAATCCCTTGTTGATGGGCAGGCAGGCAAATGTCAGGAAAGAAGCGATGATTACCATGAACGGTGCCAGATTGTAGAGGAACCGGTCAGAGAATTTCAAATCAATGATTTCCTTTGTCAACATCTTGATGACGTCGCAGGGCACTTGGAGCAATCCCCATTTCCCCACGCGCATCGGACCGAGGCGGCATTGGAAGAAGGCGCATATCTTACGCTCCATGTAAATCAGGATGATGGCAAGCACGGCATACATCAAGATGATGCATACGCCAATCACCACGCATTCGAGGAATATTGCCAGTCCTTCCGGCATCAGGGAAGTCAGCATCTGGTGTATCCAGTTGGTTACTATACTAAAGTCAAACACGTTGTTCATTTACTATTTACAATTTACTATTTACAATTTACGAGGCGCTTTTTGATTTACAATTCACAATGTACAATTTACAATTTGGCTGCGCTGTAATTCCGCATGGTAAATTGTAAATTGTCAAATCGTAAATCCTTTTATCTGTCAATATCTGGTACTACATAATCCAATGTTCCGCCAATGGCAATAAGGTCGGCGATTTTAGCTCCGCGGCAAATCGTATTTACGGTCGATACCAATGGCAAGCCCGTACTGCGGAAATGCAGGCGGTAAGGCATCTTGTCGCCGTGGCTTTCGAGGAAGACGCCGAACTCACCGCGGCTACCTTCTACGGCTGCATAATAAGTGCCTTCCGGTACGCGGATAATAGGTTTCATCTTTTCCTGGTAGGCTCCTTCCGGGATGTTGTCTATCAGTTGCTCGATAATTTTCAGGCTCTCCAGAATTTCATCCATACGGATAAGGTAGCGTGCCCATGAATCGCCTTCGGTGCGGATGACTTCTTTAAAGTCCACCTTGTCATATACGGCATATGGCATACGCTTACGCACGTCGCAGGCCCATCCGCTGGCGCGTCCGGTGCCTCCGGTAGCTCCAAAGGCGATGGCATCTTCCCGTGAGAGTATACCCACACCTTTCAGACGTTGCTGGGCAATGATGTTCCCGGTGAATACGTCGTGATATTCGTGTAGGATACCGCGGAGGTAGGGGATAAACTCCTTCACTTTCTTTACGAAGCCGGGAGCAATGTCTGCCTGCACGCCACCGATGGTGTTGTAGTTCATGATGAGGCGTCCACCGCAAGTTTCCTCAAAGATGTCGAGTATCTTTTCGCGGTCGCGGAAACCGTAGAAGAAGGCCGTTAATGCACCCAGGTCCATAGCAAGACAAGAATAGAACAGCAGGTGAGAGTCTATTCGCTGCAACTCGTCCATGATGGTACGTATGTACTGCACGCGTTCGCTTACTTCCACGCCCATTGCCTTTTCGATACACATGCACAAGGCATGGCGGTTCTGGTGTGCGCCCAGGTAGTCCAGACGGTCGGTCAGAGCCAAGGTCTGCGGATAGGTCAGGCTTTCGCACATCTTCTCGATACCCCGGTGGATGTAGCCGCAGTTGGCATCAATCTTGTCGATGATTTCACCCTCCAATGATACACGGAAACGCATTACGCCGTGGGTGGCCGGATGTTGGGGACCGATGTTCACCACATATTCCTCATCACCGAAAAGTTGCATCTCCTTATTCTTGATGCTACCGTCGGGATTCAGCTCCAATTCCATGGTAGTGTCCACCGTTTCTTCGTTGTCCATACGCAACGGATTATCTTTTTCCGGCTCATTGTCTTTACGCATGGGATAGCCTACCCAGTCATTGCGCAGATAGAGTCGGCGCATATCCGGATGACCAATGAAAACGATGCCGTAAAAGTCGTAGACTTCGCGCTCGTTGAAATCCGCAGCTTTCCAGATATCGCTGACGGAAGGAAGTTCGGGATGTTCCCGGTTTAGAGTGGCGGTGCGTACCGCTATCCGTTCGCCGGTAACAGTAGATTCCAACAGATAGACTACGCCGAGTCCGCGGGGGGTGTCCGGTGCGTCTTTCTCGTCGGGTATTCCCCAATCCATACCGCTGAGGCATTCCAGAAAGTCCATCTGTTTCTCTTTCCGCAGACGCAGCATTTCGTCGTGCAGGGCTGAGGGCTCTATGTATTTTATTTCCATATATTTAAGTGCTGATTAGTGGTTTTCTTCTTTTCTGTTTACTCCACCGAAGTATTTTTCTATTTTCACTTTACGCTGCAATTGCATCATGCCGTAGTAGAATGCTTCCGGACGCGGAGGGCAACCGGGAATGTAGACATCCACCGGCAGAATCTTGTCCACACCGTTCACCACATGATAGGATTTCTTGAACGGGCCTCCGCTGACGGCACAGCCGCCTACGGCTACTACATATTTGGGATCGGCCATCTGGTCGTAAAGACGTTTCAGAACGGGAGCCATCTTGTTGGTTATTGTCCCGCAAACCATAATCATATCTGCCTGGCGCGGACTGGCACGGGCTACTTCGAACCCGAAGCGCGCCATATCATAGCGGGCTGCGCCGAGGGCCATGAATTCGATACCGCAACAGCTGGTTGCAAACGTAAGAGGCCACAGTGAGTTGCTGCGTCCCCAATTGACGAAATCGTCCAGTACGCCAAGGGCAACATTGGCGCCTCCGGCATTAAGTTCCCGAACCAGTTTCTCCAACGTTTCGTTGTCTGTAAACTCCTCATAAGGGATAGATTTAATTTTCGGCTTCTTTGTTACTTCCATTCCAAAGCTCCTTTCCTCCAGGCATAAGCAAGACCCAGAATCAATATAATCAGGAAAAATAAAACACTGAAAAGTCCTGCCACGCCAAGTTCGCGGGTGATGACTGCCCAAGGGAACAGAAATACCGTTTCCACTTCGAACATCAGGAACAAGATGGCAAACAGATAGTAACCTACCCGGAATTGCATCCACGATTTACCGCGGGTAGGGATGCCACACTCGTACGGTTCCATCTTCTGTGCATTGTACGAACGGGGTGCTATCGCATTGGAGAGCGCGATGACGATACCCACGAAAGCGATTGCCGTCAATAAGACGACCACTAACAAAGTAAAGTTCATAAACCTGATAAGATTTTAGATATATAATAATAGATACATCGTACCAGAGGACAAAAAACTGAATTGTTGTCCGGGGCGAGGTCAAGGGGCAAGCATTTGCGCTTGCAGGCCTTCTAAATGATAATCTTTCTTAGTCCGAACACATAATAGTTCGCGTCGGGTACGGGATGAGGAGACAGATTTAACAAACGGTCGCATTCCGGTGCATAAGCATACTGCTGCATCTTGTAGATGTACATGCGCAGGAGTACGTTTTTATTGGTTGGTACTTGCGTATGATCCACATGCTCTATGCAGAGGGAGTTTGGTGAAAACAAGTCGTAGAACTTCTGGACTACTTGTTGGGTGGTAGGAGCTTGTGACAGCGTACAGCATTCTGCTTGTCGGGTGGCAGGAACACACAAAATGTCCGCAACTCCTATTGCACTGTCGTGCAATAGGGCTGCAAAGATAATGATTAAACAGTATTTGATGCATTGCTTCATACCACAAATCTCTCTTTCAAGGGCGCAAAGATATAATAAGTCTTGCTCATTTTGCTATCCCCGCATAACAAAAATGGTTATTTTTACACTTTTTATCCTAAATCAATTTCGTTTCCAGAAATCAGGTGTGAAAAGCAGTAGTACGGTGAATAACTCAAGACGTCCCAGAAGCATTAAAAGGGATAATAGCCATTTAGCTGCATCGGGCAGGGCATTCCACGAATAGGCAGGTCCGGTTTCACCCAATCCGGGTCCCATATTACCGATGCTGGAAATAACGCAGCCTATTGACTCTTCAGCTCCGACTCCCATAGTCATCATAAGCAGTGTGCTGATAACTATAATGGTGATATAAATAAAGCAAAAAGCCAGTACGGTGGAGACAATGGAGGAAGATATGACTTGCTTGTTTATCCGTACCGGAAGTATGGCATTGGGGTGTAGGATGTGTTTGAATTCGTTCCGTGATACTTTGGTAAGAATTACCATACGTATGCATTTCAAGCCTCCGGTGGTACTGCCTGCACACGCTCCCATCAGCATGATGATGGTAAGCAGGCCCCATAGGACGGGCGACCATTGCATGTAGTCATCCGTTGCAAAGCCGGTGGACGTATGAAGGGAAATTACCTGGAACAAGGATTTGCGGAAGGATTCTTCCATCCCCATGGGACTGGTATAATAGAGCGCGATGGCTATGACTGCAGTGAAAAATACGACTGAGCTGAAATAGAATTTCAGCTCGGCGTTGCTGATGAATTTCTTGAATTTCCGGTTGACGAACAATAATACTAAAGTGAAGTTGATACCGGAGATAAACATGAAGATGGAGATGACATATTCTATATAAGGAGAATTATAGTAGGCAACGCTGGCCTGCTTGGTAGAGAATCCACCGGTGCCGGTAGTGGCAAATGCATGGCAGATGCTGTCGAACCAGTCCATGCCTCCAAGCATCAGCAGGCAGACAAGTAAAGTGGTTATGCCGGTATAGATGCTCCAAATCCACTTGGCGGTGATACCGATACGCGGATGAACCTTGTCATGTGTGGGGCCGCTTGCTTCGGCTGCGAATACCTGCAGACCACTGACTCCGAAGATAGGAAGCACTGCAATGGTGAACATGATGATTCCCAAGCCGCCAATCCACTGTGTCATGCTGCGCCAGAACAGTATTCCATGAGGAAGTGACTCTATGTCGTCCAAAATAGTGGCACCCGTACTGCTGAAACCGGACATGGTCTCGAAGAATGCATCGGCAATGTCGGGTATGTATCCGCCTATATAGAAAGGCAGCATTCCGAAAAGAGAGAATGCCACCCAGGCAAAGCTGACCAGTACATATCCGTCACGGCGCGTCAGTTGCCGTTCACCTCCTTTACCGAGAGCTGCCAGCAATAAGCCTATCCCTGCTGTGATACCTCCTGCTTTCCAGAAATCGAGCATATCGCTTTCTCTGTAGTAGAAAGACACGCTCGAACAGACCAGAAACATGACTGTTTCCAGCAATAGCAGAATACCGATAATCCGTATGATTGTCTTGAAGTTAATCATTTACCAACGACTCATTCTCTATTAGTTAAAGTATTTTTCGATTTTCTTAATCATCATGTTTAGACAGAATACCACCACATGGTCACCCGGTTGTATCAAGGTATTACCCATAACCACGACGCCTTCCCCCTGACGGATAAGTCCGCCGATGGTGGTTCCTTTCGGGAGGCCGAGGTCTTTTACCGGATGTTTGGTAATCTTTGAGCCGGCCTTAACGGTAAATTCCGCTACATCGGCATTGGCAAAGGTCAGGCATTTCACATTGCTGACGTCCGCATCCAGCATCATCTGGTAAATGTGGCTGGCGGCAATCATCTTTTTGTTGATGACAGTGCCGATGTCAAGGCTTTCAGCCATGCCTATGTAGTCTATATTCTCCACTTCTGCTACGGTTTTGCTGACTCCCATGCGTTTGGCGGCAAGGCAGGCTAGAATATTGGTCTCCGAATTGCCGGTCAAGGCAACGAAGGCTTCCGTGTTTTTCAGTCCCTCTTCCACAAGTAAGTCCATATCTCGCCCGTCGCCATTGATAATCATGGTGCGGTCGTCAAGCAACTCGGTCAGACGGTTGCAGCGGTTCAAGTCGTTGTCCACGATTTTCACCTGCATGTAGTCCGGGACGTATTGGGCGGTGCGTACGGCAATTCGGCTTCCACCCATAATCATTACGTTGCGCACATCAGCATAATCTTCCTTGCCAGCTATTTTGCGGATGTAGGGGACGTATTTCCTGATGGTGGTAAAGTATACGATGTCATGTAGCTTGATGGTATCGTCACCGCGGGGAATCAGTGTCTCGCTTCCCCGTTTGATGGCTACCACGTGATAGGGCAGCTCCGGTCCGCCCAGTTCGTGGAGAGGGATGTCTAGTATCTCGGCTTTTTCGCGTATTTTGGTGCCTATCAGTATCAAGGCGCCTCCGCAGAATTCCCACCATTGGCGTACCCAGCTCATGCGGATGGAGGATACGATCTCTTTGGCGGCAAGCATTTCCGGGTAGATGAGTGAATCGACACCCAGCTTCTGGAAAAATTCCTTGTTTTTGGGCAGCAGGTATTCGTAGTTGTCAATGCGGGCTACGGTCTTCTGTGCTCCCAGATTGTTTGCCAGCATGCATGCGGTCATGTTCCGGCTTTCATCAGGGGTGACGGCTATGAACAAGTCGGCTTCTCCCACTCCCACTTCTTTCAAGCCTTTTATGGATGTAGGGGAGGCCGTAGCCGTCATTAAGTCAAAGTTGGAGTTTAGGGTGCTCAACTTTTCTTCGTTGTCGTCCATCAGAATGATGTCCTGCTTCTCGCGGGACAGCAATTTAGCCAAGTGTGTGCCTACTGCGCCGGCACCTGCAATAATTATTTTCACTTTTAATTAGTTGATAGTTGATAATTAATAGTTGACATATGGGGTAGATACTTAAACGGTCAATTTTCAACTATCAATTATCAATTGATTATAGATTCCTTCTTCGTCCATTCCGCAAAGATGATGCAACTCTTGTATGGTGCCGTGCTCTATGAAGGCATCGGGTACACCGATACGTCTGATATGGGGGATATAGTCATTGTCTGCCATGAACTCCAGTATGGCACTGCCCATTCCTCCTTTTTTGACACCGTCTTCTATGGTGACGACATGCTGGAAGTTGAGTCCTACCTCGTGCAGCAAGGCTTCGTCGAGCGGTTTGAGAAAACGCAGGTCGTAATGGGCTATGGAGATCCCTTTGTCTTTCTCTGCGCGCTCTATGGCACGTGCGGCTACGTTGCCTATGGGACCGAGGGTGATGACTGCCAGGTCTTTACCTTCCTTCAGTTTACGCCCTTTACCTACGGGGATTTCTTCCAGCGGACATTTCCAGTCCAGTAATACGCCGCGTCCGCGGGGATAGCGGATGACGAACGGACCTTTGTCTGACAATTGTGCCGTGTACATCAGGCGGCGCAATTCATGTTCGTCCATCGGTGAAGATATGGTCAGGTTGGGAATCGGACGGAAATAGGCCAGGTCGAAAACTCCGTGGTGGGTCGGTCCGTCTTCTCCCACCAGTCCGGCGCGGTCCAGACAAAGTACGACGGGGAGGCGGAGCAGGGCGATGTCATGGATGACATTATCGTATGCCCGCTGCATGAAGGAGGAGTAGATGTTGCAGAAAGGTTGCATTCCTTCTTTTGCCATACCGCCCGAGAAAGTGGCTGCATGTCCTTCGGCAATACCCACATCGAAGGCACGGTCGGGCATGGTGTCCATCAGCTTGTTCATAGAGCAGCCAGTGGGCATGGCGGGGGTTACTCCGACGATTCTCGGATTTTCCTTTGCCAGTTCTACCAGTGTTTCCCCAAACACGTCCTGGTAAAGCGGAGGCAGGTTGCTGGTATCTGCCTTGAGGCGTTTTCCGGTTTTCGGATCGAACTTGCCCGGTGCATGCCAGATATCGGGATTCTTCTCGGCAGGTTCGAATCCTTTTCCTTTTACAGTGTGCAGATGCAGTATTTTCGGTCCCTGCATATCTTTGATGTCCCGCAGGACACGGGCTATGTTTTTCACATCGTGTCCATTGATAGGACCGAAGTAGCGGATGTTCATCCCTTCAAAGATATTCTGCTGCTGGGCGGCCATTGATTTCAGACTGTTGGCAAAGCGAATCAGCGCTTTGCGGCGGTCCTCGTTCAAAAGTCCCATTTTGAATAGCAGTCTGGAAGTTTTGAAGCGCAGCTGGTTATAGCGGTTGCTGGTAGTTAGGTTGAAAAGATACTGCTTCATGCCACCTACACTTCTGTCTATCGACATATCATTGTCGTTGAGAATGATAAGAAGGTTGTTTGGGGTGGACGAAGCGTTGTTCAGTCCTTCAAAAGCTAAGCCGCCGCTCATGCTTCCGTCGCCGATGATGGCCACTACATGGCGGTCCTTCTCGCCTTTTTCGGCAGCGGCAACAGCCATGCCAAGGGCGGCGGAGATTGAATTTGACGCATGTCCGCAGGTGAATGTGTCATAATCGCTTTCCTCTGGTGAGGGAAAAGGACGAACTCCCTTGAATTTACGGTTGGTGGAGAATGCTTCACGGCGTCCGGTCAGTATCTTGTGCCCGTATGCCTGATGGCCTACATCCCAGACTATGCGGTCGTACGGAGTATTGAATACGTAGTGCAAGGCAACGGTCAGCTCTACCGTGCCCAGACTGGCTGCGAAATGTCCGGGGTTACACGAAACCTCCTTTATAATGTCTTGCCTCAATTCTTTACAGACTTCAGGAAGCTCTTCTACGCTGAGTTGGCGTAAATCCTCGGGAAATGTAATGGTGCTAAGCAAGTTATATGTTGTTGGTTCTGTTCTCATTTCTAATCTGAAGATTACAAAATGCAAAAATAGCAAAAGAAAACGGATGACGGGAAGTTTTAGAAGGAAAAAAAGCCTCTTTTGTTCACTTCTGTTTTTACTTTCTCTGTATAAATTGCATTTCTTGTTCTGCCTATAATTAAGGAAAAAGATGCCTGATGGTAAATCGTTCCTCCATGGAGAAAATATTGTTCCATCCTGGTAGAAAAATCGTTCCACCATGGTGGAACGATTTTTTCTCCATATAGGAATGATTTAGTTTTGGCAAGCAAAGATATTAATCCTTTCAAAGATTGACTTGTACTCTCGTATGTGTGCATCTATGATAAGAGATGCTTTAAACTTAACGCTTGTTAAAAAATATAACTTTGCAAACTATTTATTGCAACTTTTTTAGGGGCTTGGACTGTTGTTAATATAATATTATCTATATTTGCAAAGTAGAATATGTCCTATTTATCAATATGTTATACGATTATGAATTGTACATGATGGCATTCTTAGTTGTAATATGTGCCGGAATGGGGCGTAACCACGAATTGCTAAATGAATAAACAATGAATGATATGAAGAAAAAGTTTAACTTTGGAATTTTGGCTATTGTGAGCGTAGTGTTTTTTTCCGCTTGCGGTTCTGATAGCGATCTGTTCGACCCGGAAAAGGCGGTGGCTAAGAAAGAGGCACAGTATGCATCGGCTTTCGTGCGGAAGTATGGAAAAATTGCAGTTAATCAGGATTGGGGATTTGGGGTAACACCGACAACGCGTGTTGCTAACACTAATAGCAATCAATGGAGAGATTTTGCGGAAGTACCGGGGAGTGTTACGGCTATAGAAAAAGAAGTGGTTACGAAATGGTTTGAAACACATCAGAATCCACAATCCATTGGTGTGGATTGGACCGACTTTTTTGTTCAACATGTAAGTGGCTCACGCTCTGATATGGATTTTTTGGTTGCGGCATCAGATGATCATATCAATAATTTTAATGCTGCTGAGGGAGCTATAATGCTAATGCAGAATAGTGGGACGTCTTCTTTTGGCTATAGGGCTTCTCTGGATAGTAAAATGCACTATAATTATACTATACAATATATTGAGGGTGCTTATTATGTGGGATTTGACTTTGAAGCTACCGACCAGAACCCAAATCAACAAGTAGCTGCAGATGGGTATTATAGTGATTGGATTGTAAAGATCTCTCCGGCCGTATATACAAATGCGTACAGAATCATAGCGGAAGACCTTGGAGACAGTGACGATTTTGATTTCAACGATGTCGTGTTTGATGTAGCGACCAATGGAGGAACAACTATCATTACCCTGCAGGCTGCGGGTGGTACTTTGCCTTTGTATATTGAGGTAGGCGGTGATAGTCGTGAAGTTCATGAGATCTTTAGTGTTTCTAGTACTACAATGATAAATACGGGTGCTGGAGCAACTAAGGCTCCGGTGATGTATAGAGTTAACGGTACTGGTGCCGTAAATATCAAAGTGGAAGGTCAAAATGCTGAAGTATATACACTGAAAGCGGAGGTAGGCAAAGCTCCGCAGAAGATACGTGTAGAGACAAGATATGACTGGACTTCTGAGCGTCAGGCTATTAATGATAAATATCCAGATTTTGCAAATTGGGTGGCTGATCCTACGGTTAATTGGTATTAATGGAATATATAGTATTTAAGGTAGGTGATATAATGGAAGGTTATATTACCTGCCTTTTTTATGTTTCGACCGTTATATATTGAAATTTACTATCTTTGTGGCGTAGCAAGTAGGTTGGTACATCCTTTTTCCCGAATGTGAATGTTTTTTATTCCGAGCTTATGAATCTTTATACGCCTGTAGAAGTAGTTTCCGGTATGCCCCTTCTTTCGCAAGAGAATAATCTGTTGCTGATGGGTTCTTGTTTTGCATCCGAGATGGGACAAAGGCTGGCGGATGCCAAGTTCTGTTGTGACGTCAATCCTTATGGTGTGCTTTATAATCCTTTTTCCATTTCTGTGGCATTGCGTGAAATCATTGCGGGCAAATGCTACAATGAAAACGACATTTTCCTCTTTCATGGACTTTGGCACAGTGCCATGCATCATGGTAGCTTCTCCTCAGTCTCTGCAGAGGAAACATTGGCAGGTATTAACGGACGTTTGAAAAGCGCCCATGAAAGATTGGATCGGTTGGATTGTCTGCTACTGACTTTCGGCTCTGCTTGGGTATATGAAAATAAAAAGACGGGAACTATAGTTGCCAACTGCCATAAGCAATCTGAGTCCTGCTTTACTCGTCGCATGCTTTCCGTCAGTGAAATAGTGTCTGACTACACCTCTTTGCTTTCCGGTTTGCTGGCGCGGATTCCCCGGCTGAAAATATTGTTTACCGTCAGCCCCATCCGCCACGTGCGTGACGGAATGCATGCCAACCAGCTCAGTAAAGCTACCTTGCTGCTTGCCGTGAATCAGTTGCAAGCCACTTTCCCAAAACATGTTTTCTATTTTCCGGCATACGAGCTGTTGCTCGACGAGCTTCGTGACTATCGCTTCTATGCAGAAGACATGGTGCATCCTTCTGAAATAGCCATTCGCTATATCTGGGAAAGGTTTATTCGGTCGTGCATCTCTGCCGATGCGTTACGGATTATGGAAGAAAGTGAAAATATCCGTAAGATGTTGTCGCATAAGCCATTTTATCCTGCTTCAGAAGAGTATAAGCGTTTTTTAGGACAAATTGTGTTAAAAATAGACCAACTTAACGGAAAATACCCGTACTTAGATTTCCAAAAAGAGAGAGAAATATGTCGTATTCGATTGAAAGCATAACCGAAAGTATTGGCGCACGGCGTGTGGGAAACGTGCCGGCTACCATAGACTGGCTGCTCACAGACAGCCGTTCCCTGAATTTTCCTGAGGAAACATTATTCTTTGCCTTGACCACCAAGAGAAATGACGGTGCGCGCTATATCGCAGATTTATATGCCCGTGGAGTACGTAATTTTGTGCTTAGCGAAGAAAGCTTTAGATTAATTGAGCATGGAGAATTGAAAATTGATAATGATGCGCAGCAACCCGCTATCCATTTTCAATCTTTCACTGTCAACTACCTTATTGTTTCCAATCCGCTGAAAGCCCTGCAAAAACTGGCAGAACAGCATAGGAACCGGTTCCAGATACCAGTCATCGGTATTACGGGAAGCAACGGAAAGACAGTTGTGAAGGAATGGCTGCACCAGTTGCTCAGTCCGGAACGTGCCATTATCCGTTCTCCCCGTAGTTATAACTCCCAGATTGGAGTACCTTTGTCTGTGTGGCAGATGAACGAACAGTCTGAACTTGCTATTTTTGAAGCCGGTATTTCCGAACCGGGGGAAATGCGCGCTTTGCAGAACATCATTAAGCCTACCATAGGCATCCTGACCAATATAGGAGGGGCTCACCAGGAAAATTTCTTCTCGTTACAGGAGAAGTGTATGGAGAAGTTGATGCTTTTCAAGAATTGTGATGTAGTGATTTATAATGGTGACGATGAGTTCGTCAGCAACTGTGTGGCGAAGTCCATGCTTTCTGCACGTGAGATTGCGTGGAGCCGGAAGGATATGGAACGTCCTTTATATATAAGTAAAGTGGAGAAACAGGATGACTGTACTGTCATTTCCTATCGTTATCTGGATATGGACAATACGTTTACCTTGCCGTTCATAGATGATGCTTCCATCGAGAACTCGCTGAACTGTCTGGCCGCATGCCTCTATCTGATGCTTCCTGCCGAACGGATTACGGAACGTATGGCAAAGCTGGAACCCATCGCCATGCGTTTGGAAGTCAAGGAGGGAAAAAACAACTGTCTGTTGATTAACGACAGTTATAATTCTGACCTTGGCTCATTGGATATTGCACTCGATTTTCTTTACCGCCGTTCGCAAAGTAAGGGATTGAGGCGGACCTTGATTCTTTCGGATATATTGGAGACCGGTCAGAATACGCCGACACTTTACCGACAAGTGGCACAGCTGGTAAACAGCCGCGGCATTGAACGCATCATAGGTGTAGGAAATGAAATCTCTTCCTGCGCTGCACGCTTTAATATAGAGAAGACCTTTTATCCGGATACGGCAGCTTTGATACGCACTATCCAGCGTGGGGAACTGCGCCTTGAAAACGAAATTATTCTGATTAAGGGTGCACGTAAGTTCGGTTTTGACTCCTTGACGGAAGTATTGGAGAAGAAGGTGCACGAAACTATCCTGGAGGTTAATCTTGGAGCGATGATTGCCAATCTGAACTATTATCGTGGCAAGTTGAAGCCGGAAACAAAGATGGTCTGCATGGTGAAAGCCTCCGCTTACGGTGCAGGTTCTTATGAGATAGCCAAGACTTTGCAGGAACATCATGTCGATTATCTTGCTGTGGCAGTTGCCGACGAAGGCTCCGAACTCCGCAAAGCGGGCATCACTGCGAACATCATTATCATGAATCCTGAGATGACTGCTTTCAAGACCATGTTCGATTACAAGCTGGAGCCCGAAGTATATAGCTTCCATCTGCTGGACGCTTTGATTAAAGAAGCGGAAAAGGAAGGTATCACAAACTTCCCCATCCACATAAAGCTGGATACCGGTATGCACCGCCTGGGGTTTGCTCCGGAGGATATGCCCCGGCTGATAGAACGGCTGAAGGGACAGAATGCCGTGATTGCCCGTTCCGTCTTCTCACATTTGGTAGGGAGCGATTCGCAGCAATTCGACAGTTTTACACGCCGGCAGATAGAAATGTTCGAAAAAGCGTCCATGGAATTGCAGGGAGCTTTTCCGCATAAGATACTTCGCCATATCTGCAATTCTGCAGGTATCGAGCGTTTCCCGGGGGCGCAATTCGATATGGTGCGTCTGGGTATCGGTCTTTATGGTGTCAATCCCATAGACAATTCCATTATGAATAATGTGAGCACGTTAAAGACTACCATCCTCCAAATACGTGATGTTCCTGAAGAGGATACGGTTGGGTATAGCCGGAAAGGGCATCTCACCCGTCCGTCACGTATAGCGGCTCTTCCCATTGGTTATGCCGACGGTCTGAATCGCCATCTTGGAAACGGACATGCCTATTGTCTTGTAAACGGCCAACGGGCTGCCTATGTAGGGAATATCTGCATGGATGTCTGTATGATTGATGTAACGGACATCGATTGCAAGGAGGGTGACAGTGTGGAAATTTTTGGTAATCATCTGCCTATAACCGTTCTTTCCGATGCGCTTGCAACTATTCCTTATGAGGTGTTGACAAGCGTTTCTACGCGGGTAAAACGTGTTTATTATCAAGACTGAAGATAGGGGGCAGGGATTAGGGGATGGAGATTACAATAAAATTAATCCTTAATCCTTAATCCCTAATCCTTAATTTTTCTATCTTTGCATTATAATTAATCAGATATAACTATGACAAACTTACTTTTATTAGGCTTTCTGCCCAGCGGCTCCGAATGGATAATTATTGCATTGGTCATCTTACTATTGTTTGGCGGTAAGAAAATTCCCGAATTGATGCGTGGTTTGGGCAAAGGAGTGAAGAGCTTCAAGGATGGTGTGAATGAAGCCAAAGAAGAGATAAACAAGGCTCAGGAAGATTTGGATAAACCGGCTGAAAAGAAATAAAAGGATTTACTATTTGACTATTTACGATTTACTATTTGATACTCTGCAAATTGCAGAAGTATGGGTAGACTTGTTATCTTTCATTCCACTGCGTAGCCCAAATAGTAAATCGTAAAATAGTAAATGCATTGGTGTTTATGGCAGAAAAAGAGCTAACCTTTTGGGATCACTTGGACGAGTTGCGCCGGGTACTGTTTCGTGTGCTTGGTGTGTGGTTTGTATTGGCTATCGGTTATTTTATTGCCATGCCTTATCTGTTTGACAACGTGATACTGGCTCCTTGCCATAACGACTTTGTTTTCTATGACCTGCTCCGTTGGATAGGGCAGGAATTGGATTTGAAGGATGAATTCTTTACTCAGGAGTTTCATGTGAAACTCATCAATATCAATCTTGCCGCACCGTTCTTTGTCCACATGTCTACCGCTTTCTGGATGTCGGTGGTTACGGCTGCTCCTTATATATTCTATGAAATCTGGCGCTTTGTAAGCCCTGCCCTTTATCCAAACGAGCGTAAAGGGGTGAGGAAAGCGCTGGGTATAGGTACGGTGATGTTTTTCATCGGTGTGTCGCTGGGGTATTTTATGGTCTATCCACTGACTTTGCGTTTCCTTTCTACTTATCAACTGAGTGCAGCCATCGAGAATCAAATTTCCCTGAACTCGTACATTGACAATTTCATGATGCTGGTGCTTTGCATGGGGCTGGCATTCGAACTGCCGCTGGTGACATGGTTGCTTTCCCTGCTGGGACTGGTGCACAAGACCTTTTTGCGGAAATACCGCCGTCATGCTGTTGTCATCATTGTTATTGCCTCGGCCATCATTACTCCGACCGGTGACCCGTTTACCTTGACAGTAGTGGCGGTGCCGCTTTATCTGCTCTATGAGTTGAGTATCCTGATGATAAAGGATAAAAAAACTGATGATGAAGCGGAAGAAGTGGAGACAGAGGAATGACGGATTGTGAAGTAAAAGAATATTTTAGTATATTGCAGGAAGCCTGCCACGTTGAGGAAAGCTCCCTGGATGTGGCCTATCGGCAATTGCGCGAATTGCTGGAGCGTTTGTGCCGTACACAGATGCCCGACGGAAGCTTGCAGATGACGGATCTTTCTGCACGTATCAGTTTCGTGGCTTCGAAGGCCGGACTTTCCACCGTGGAACAGAACCGTCTGCATACCTTCCGGCTGACCTCCAATGCTATTCTGAACCGCCAGACGGAACCGCAACGTGAACAGTTGTTGCGTGATGCCAAGACACTGGCATTCTTTGTCAAGCGCTTGACGGGGAAGGAGATACCTGCCGGGCTTTATCGCCTGCTGCCCCGTGCGGATGCCACCTATATAGTGGCACCGCCCGCCAAAGAGCGGATAAAGCGCATGCGCGTCTGTTTTCAGTATGCCGATGATACTTACTTATATGTACTGCCCGTAGACACTGTGGCCGATGAACCATTGCGTGTCCGTTACAATGTACCTCAGATTAATGAAGAGTTTGCAGAAACCTGCCGGATTCTGTGGCGGCATGCCCAGGTCAATCTGCTGGATGTTACGGTGGACGAAGCCGGCATACTTACTCCCTCCTTTATTATACTTGAGCCCGATTACTTGATAGACATCAGTTCGCTTGCCGAATGCTTTAAGGATTACGGACATCATCCTGCCAACTATATCCTGGCACGGCTCCAGTCGCCGGACAATACCCGTCCGTTACTGCTGGGTAATATTGCCAACCTCTTTCTGGACGAGTGGATTCATGCTAAGGAGGCACCCGATTATTTGGCATGCATGAAGAAGGCCTTCCGTTCTTATCCCATTGAGCTGGCAGCATGTGCCGACCTGCGCGACCGGGAGAAGGAAGCCGAATTCTTTTCCGATTGCAAGTGCCATTTCGACAATATCCGCCGGACGGTGACAGAAACATTCCGTGCATCCGGCTATGAACTCGATAGGACTGATGCCGTGCTGGAACCCTCTTACATCTGTGAAGCATTGGGTTTGCAAGGGCGTCTGGACTACATGCAGCGGGATATGACCTCGTTCATTGAAATGAAGTCCGGTAAGGCGGACGAGTATTCCATCCGCGGCAAGGTGGAGCCTAAAGAAAACAATAAGGTACAGATGTTGCTCTATCAGGCTGTCTTGGAGTATTCTATGGGAATGGACCATCGGCATGTAAAGGCTTATCTGCTCTATACCCGTTATCCGTTGCTTTATCCGGCGCGTCCTTCGTGGGCAATGGTGCGCCGTGTGATGGATGTGCGCAACCGAATTGTAGCCAATGAATATGGCATCCAGTTACGGAACAGCCCTCAGTATACGGCAGAGCGCCTGAAAGACATTCATCCGGACACCTTGAACGAGCGCGGTTTGGACAATACCTTGTGGAAACGTTTCCTTTACCCTTCCATCGATGCCGTAGCGCAACGCATCCGTTCGCTTTCGTCGTTGGAACAAAGCTATTTTTATACGCTCTATAATTTTATAACCAAGGAACTCTATACCTCCAAATCTGGAGATGTGGATTATGAAGGACGTACCGGCGCTGCCGCCCTCTGGCTTTCCACACTGGCTGAGAAATGTGAGGCAGGTGAAATTCTGTACGATTTGGCTATTTGCGAGAATCATGCGGCAGATGCGCATAAACCGTATTTAAGCCTCTCCCCCCGTACCCCCTCCCCGGTAGGGAGGGGGAGGGAATACTCCGCGGAGCCGGGAGTAGGGGGGAGTTTGCCCAATTTCCGTCAGGGTGATGCGGTGGTTCTTTACGAACGGAATACGGATACCGACAACGTTACCAACAAGATGGTATTCAAAGGTAATATAGAGCGCATATCCGATGACGAAGTCTGCATCCGTCTTCGTGCCACTCAGCAGAATGCGGGTGTATTGCCTGCTGCTAGCCTTTATGCCATAGAGCACGACTATATGGACACCTCCTTTCGTAGCATGTATCTGGGACTTTCCGCTTTTCTTTCTGCCACCCAAAGACGACGTGACTTGTTGTTGGGGCAGCGCCCTCCCGAATTCGATGCTTCTTTGGATGCCGCTATTGCGACCGCTCCGGATGATTTTTCGCGGATTACTCTGAAAGCGCAGGCTGCCCGCGACTATTTCCTTTTAATCGGTCCTCCGGGTACCGGTAAGACCTCCCGCGCGCTACGGGGCATGGTAGAAGCCTTTTACCGGGAGGGGAAACAGATTTTGCTGCTTTCGTATACCAATCGTGCCGTAGATGAAATCAGTAAGGCGCTGACCTCCATTGAGCCTGAAATAGACTTTATCCGTTTAGGCAGTGAGTTGTCTTGTGATGAGTCATTCCGCCCGTATCTGATTGAGAATGTGCTGGAACCTTGTGCCACTCGGCGGCAGGTGCAAGAGCGCATTGCCCGTTGCCGTGTTTTTGTCGGTACGGTTGCCACGCTTTCTTCCAAGACCGAGCTTTTCCGGTTGAAGACTTTTGATGTAGCGATTGTGGATGAGGCTACTCAAATTTTGGAACCACAACTGCTGGGATTACTCTGTACCCGTAATCCTGCAGGCGCGGATGCCATCGGCAAATTTATTTTGATAGGTGACCATAAGCAGCTGCCCGCAGTGGTCTTGCAATCGTCCGAGCAGTCGGAAGTGTGTGACGAAGCTTTGCAGGCCATCGGATTGTATAATTTGAAAGATTCCCTTTTCGAACGCCTTTATAGAAACCTCTCCAGGGAGAGCGCCAATCGCCAGACATCAACCTCTCATCCTTCATTCCTTATCCCTCATCCCTCCTATGACATGCTCTGTCGTCAGGGACGCATGAATATCGAGGTATCTTTGTTTCCTAATCGTGCTTTTTACGGTGGTCTGCTGGAGCCGGTTGGCTTGCCGCACCAGCAGGGTGAGCTGACCCTTGCTCCTGAATTGTGTGATTGTGAGTTTGCCGGCTTGCTGACTCGTCGTGTCGCTTTTCTGCCTTCCGCAGTCGAACCGTCGGCACAGTCGGCCAAGATGAACCATTCGGAGGCGCGGATTGTGGCACGGTTGGCCGCGGCTATCTATCGGCAGTATGCAGCTGTTTCCGGTTTCAACCCGGCTGTCACTTTAGGTGTCATCACTCCTTATCGCAGTCAGATAGCCTTGATTAAGAAAGAAATTGCCGCTTTGGGTATTGCTCCTTTGGAGGATATATTGGTAGACACCGTGGAGCGCTTCCAAGGTAGCGAACGGGATGTCATTATCTACTCTTTCTGTGTGAACCGGGCTTATCAGTTGAAGTTTCTGGCAAATATGACGGAGGAAAACGGTACTCGGATTGACCGGAAATTGAATGTTGCCCTTACTCGTGCCCGCAAGCAGATGTTTATGACAGGAGTGCCGCAACTATTGAAACTTAACCCTATTTATGCCGAGCTCTTGTCTGTAGTTTGCCATTCGTAACCGTCTTATTAGTAAATCTTAAATATTCTCTGCTTCTTTATAGAGTTTATTAATAACGCTGTGTGGGATAAACCATTATCTTTGCATTACGTTTTTTTCATAGAGATTTAGATTTAAGGTTAGAAGAATTGTGGAAGTCGTGAGACTTCCCTTTTTTTCATCTTAAATTGTGTTCCATTTACAGTTTTTTGTTTTTGACTGTAATTGAACAAAGAAAAGCCATTTCGTGAGAAAGGGCTTTTTTTGTGCGGAGTTTGCAAGGCATGTAATGCAGTTTGCAAACTCCGCATGATTTTGAATATCTATAAAGAGACTTCTGATTAGTCCACTATAATCGGTTTGTACTTCGGAACCAGTGCCTTCATGATGCACCAGCCTATCAGGTAGGACACTGCACATATACAGAAGATGATGAAATATCCGGCAGGCTTGCCCTGAAATCCGAGAAATACCATTTGTGTCTTGTCGGCATAGTCGAACAGCAAACCGGAACTCATGTTGATGAGGAATGAGCTGATACCGCCCGCCATACCTCCGATTCCCACAATGGTGGCAATGGTGCTCTTGGGAAACATATCACCTACCACAGAATAGATGTTGGCCGACCAGGACTGATGGGCAGCGCCTGCAATACCTATGATGATAATCGGGAACCAATAGGCTTGTTCGCCAAATACTTCCTTGTTGCCCAATGGCTGTGCAAACAATGCCAATAGCGGGAACAGTGCGAAGATGAACATGGCCTGCATGCGTGCGGCGTAGGGGTTCTTGCCGGTCTTGTTGATAATGATGGTGGGCAATTTTCCGCCATAGACGGACAACATCGTGATGGCATAGAGCACAAAAATAAGCATCTGTGCCGTGGGAGTATCTGAAGAGAATCCGTAAACGTCTGAAATGTATGCGGGTGCCCAGAAGAGGAAGAACCACCATACACCGTCAGTCATGAATTTGCCGAAAAATACAGCCCAAGTCTGCGGATATTTGAAACATTGTAGGAAAGAAATGCTCTTTTCGTCCTTGGCTGCCGGAGTAGTCGCCTTTTTATCCTCCTCTTTGTCTTGTTCTATATATGCCAGCTCAGCTGCGTTTACGTGTGGATTTTCATCAGGTTTCTTGTACATGAACATCCATAGTCCCATCCAGATGAAACCCAATCCGCCGATAACGATAAAAGCCATTTCCCAGCCGTTGCCCACGCCCATGCGTTGGAAGTAGCGGGCCAGGGTAGGGATACACAATGGGGCTATCAGTGCTCCGATGGTAGAGCCGGCATTGAAGATGGAAGTGGAGAAGGCACGGTCTTTCTTGGGAAAATATTCGGCGGTAACCTTGATGGCGGCAGGAAAGTTTCCTGCTTCACCGATGCCCAGTATGATACGGGCGGCAATGAAGTAGTAAACACTGGTGATGGCTATGGTAGAGGCCAATGCACCGGTAGCGCTAATCATGTTGGCGGCATCTTCAATGCCGAGGGTCACTTCTGTGGCAAGTCCGCAAAGGGCGTGTATACAGGCGCCGGTGGACCATACGGCGATGGCCCATAAATATCCTTTCTTCGTTCCCATCCAGTCGATGAAACGTCCGGCAAACAGATTGCCTAAGGCATAGACGATGGAAAAGATTGCCGTGATGTAGCCGTAGTGTGTATCGGTCCAGTGGAATTCGGGGGAGATAAAATCTTTCCAGGTCAATGAAAGAACCTGGCGGTCGAGGTAGTTGACGGTTGTCGCGAAGAATAGCATGGCGCAGATAATCCAACGGTAATTGGTCATCCGCCCTGCGGTGTTTTGAAATGTACTCATGATAATAGATTTATATTTTGATACAAATGTAGGTTTGTGTGTTGTTCGAGGTGTAATATTGGGTAAATTAGGATGCTGAAAATGACAAAAATAGGCATGGATTATTTAAGTCCATGCCTATTGGGCGCTACAGGGCAACTTTATTTCATATCGATGTATTTGATTTCGTCTTTGTCGCTGTATTTCAGGTTTTCACCGCCCATACCCCAAATGAAAGTATAGTTGCTGGTTCCGGCAGCAGCGTGGATAGACCATTCGGGAGAAGTGATGGCTTGTTCGTTGTGCAGCCATATCAGACGTTCTTCCTGCGGTTCGCCCATCAAGTGACAGATAGCGTTGCCGGGTTTCAGGTTGAAGTAGTAGTAAGCTTCCATGCGGCGAGTGTGTGTGTGGGCAGGCATGGTATTCCATACAGAACCGGGAGCCAGTTCCGTGAGTCCCATCTGCAACTGGTTGGTACCACCGTCTTTCACTCTTTCCAGTACATCTTTCACAATCAGCTGGTTTACGATGCGGTCGTTACTGTCCTCCATTTTTCCATAATGGTCGGAGATGCCCAGTGCATATTTCTTGGGGTTGGCTTTCTGAAGCTTGGCATCGGTGGTAATCAGCTGAGTAATATAGGGCTTGTAGGCCGGAGCCGAGTTGATGTAGAACTTGGCGGGATTGGTAGCGTCGTTGCTCTTGAAGGTTACTTCCTTATTTCCGCAGCCTACGTAAAGGGCTTCCTTATACTTCATGGGGTATTCCTTGCCGTCTACAGTAACCACTCCGTCACCGCCGGTATTGATGACACCCAGTTCGCGGCGTTCGAGGAAGTAAGTGATTTCCGGACCCAGTTCACGGAACACTTCCAATTTCAATGTCTTGTTCACCGGCATGGCGCCACCGTAAATCAACCGGTCGTAGAGGGTGTAGGTTACGTTGATTTCATCCGGAGCCATGACTTTGTCCATCATGAATCTGCTGCGTAGAAGTTCCGTGTCATAATGCTTCACGTCCTGCGGATGGCAGGCGGTCTGCACTTTGTAATTCACTTGGGCATTGGCTGCCATGGCAGCTGCTCCCATCATAAATGCAAGTACTAACTTTTTCATAATCCGTTACTATTTAACTTTTAATTTTTGATTGATTTCTGGTATTTGATAATGGCACGACGGTTCATAATCATCAGGAACAATGTGCATAATACAAGGATACCGGAGCCTATCCATTTCAACGAGTAGGTCAGGTGGAAAATGACCCAAGCGAAGGGGCTGGATGCAAAGTCCAGTGCGCCGCCTTCAAAGCCGGCAGGGATATTCACGGCAGCGTCTTGTGTCTTCTCGTATACATCGTGGGCTGCTTGTGTGAAATAGGGGGCAAGGTCTGTTACGAAATAAAGACCGATGGTCAGTACAACGAGTCCGATGATGAATGTCTTTACTACATTTCCTTTCGTGATGGGCAGTACCAGCGGGAAGAGGTAGAACATTCCGGCCAGCGACGCCAAAGGCAGGAACTGGTTACCCGGCAGGATGACAGCCAGTAGTATGGTTACGGGAATCAGCAGCAGGGAAACCACCAGCGTTGCAGGATGGCCGATAACCAATGCGGGGCTCATACCGATGTTTAAGCCGACAGCACCTTTGAATTTTTGGGCAATCAGCTCGCGGGTAGCATCGGAAATAGGTTTCAAGCCTTCGATGAACAAAGCGGTGATACGCGGAATCAGCTCCATTACGGCGCCCATCTTGATACCCAAACCTAATATATAAGGTATCTTGTCTACCAGTTCCTGACCGTTCTTGCAAGACAAGGCACCGATACCGCAACCGACCAGAATACCCAGGAACAGAGGCTCACCCAGCAAACCGAATTTCTTTTTCATGCCTTCCGCATCGATGTTCAATTTGTCAAAACCGGGGATTTTGTCCAATGCTTTATTGATGACTACGGCAAATGGTACGAAACCTGCGCAGAAAGGCTGGGGAATGGAGATACCCTCCATTTTGTCGTAGAATCCCTGGAATTTGTCGGCGGTATAGTCGGCCATAATCAGGGTAATGATGTAGCAGATGATAGCGGCGAAGAAGCCCCACCAGATATTGTCGCTGGCAAAATAAACGACTGCGCCGATAAATGCGAAATGCCAGTAGTTCCAAAGGTCGATATTGACCGTACGGGTCGTTTTCGTTAATAACATCAGAAGATTTACTCCCAAACATACCGGAATGATGAATGCACCTACCGATGTGTTATAGGCTACAGCAGCAGCTGCTGGCCATCCCATGTCGAATACTTTCAGCTGAAGACCATAAATTTCAACGACTTGGCTCAGAGCAGGACCGAGGCTGCTGGTCAACAATGCAGTGACAACTGACAGACCTACGAACCCGACACCTACCAGCAGACCGCTCTTTAATGCCTTACTGAATTTAATACCGATGCATACTCCCAAAATTGTAAAGATTATAGGCATCATCACTGCTGCTCCTAAGCCGATGATATAGCCGAAAACTTGTTCCATTCTCTTGTGATTTAATTAGGTAATTGAGCTTGTTTTTGCAATAGTATGAATTAAAAACCGGGTCAAAAATAAGACCTTTTCTCAATTAATCAAACTTGAAAAGCATAATTATTAGTAAATGGAACAATTTTGGACGAAATTGGTCGTTATCGTGCACAAAATTGCTCGTTTTCGTACACGAAAACCAAATAACACATCTTCTACGTTGAAAACTACATATCCGTTTGGAAAGAAAGCATTACTTTTGTTTTGGGAAATAAAACTGTTCTAATACAAAAAATGAATGATTGCATGAAGAAAGATTCGATTTGTAAATTTATTGTATCTGCATGTATTTCGATTAAGAGAGTCGGGGGAGGAAACTAATCCTCGTGTACGTGCCTTTTTCTCCAAATTCGGGTGGAGTGAACTTTCATACCGTTCGCAGTGTTATTATAAAACATTGAAACAAACCGGACTATAATGATATATTTGATTTTTTTATTGGCAATAGGACTATTGGTCGGATGGAGCTTATGGAAAGCTCCATCTGATATTGATTTATGGGGAAAAGATGTGGAGGATTGATAGTTATATTGGTTATATTCTGAAAATTTACGGGCATGCCTATCTTGTGATGGGGGGAGATAAAGGTGTGATGTGGGAATTGTTCTGACCCTACATATCTTGGGTGATAGTTGTTGTCATCACTTCCTGTTCCTTATCACCTCGGGGAGGGAGTGCCCTCTCAAAGAGCGGAGATAACGGCAATGTCCGTAGCATTGTCTACGATATGTGCCGGATGAAACTCTTCCAGTTCTGTACGGGGACGGAATCCCCAAGTGACTCCGCAGGCGGTGACTCCGGCATTGGCGGCTGTCTGCATATCCACTCCGGAGTCTCCTACATATAGTACGTCTTCACGGGATATCCGGGTGATGTCCAGAATGTCATGCACCACTGTTGGGTCGGGCTTCACGTTGACCCCTTCCCGCTGTCCGAAGACGGCGGTAAAACGTATGTTGGGGAAATAGTGTGAAATCAGTTTCACGGTAGCCGATTGATATTTGTTGGAAGCCACTGCCAATATCATCTCTTTCTCCTGCAACTGTTCCAGCAGTTCGGGGATGCCGGGGTAAGGGCGGCTTTTATCTGCATTGTGCACGTCATAATAAGGCACAAACTCCTTGCGGACACGCAGGACGTTTTCTTCGCTCTTTTCCCCTTCTGGGAGGGCGCGCTCGAACAGTTTGTTGATTCCGTTGCCAACCATGAAGTTATAGGCCGATTCCGGGTGGGTGGGATAGCCGAGCGCTTGCAGGGCATGGTTTGTACTTTGTGCCAAATCGGCTATTGTATTCAGTAAAGTTCCGTCCAGGTCAAATATAATCAACTTCTTCATTGCTTTCTCTATTTTTTAGTTTGCTGCAAATATAGGGCTTTTTGCGCTCATGTTCAAATGCTGCCTCGGGTTTCATCAGGTATTTGCAGAATAGCAAGCCCTGGGCTGATAATCAGTGCATTATTACTGCATTCCTGCTGTATGCGCTTTGCAGTAGTACTGCAGATGGGGTGCAGCGTGACTGCAACAGTATTGCAGTGGCACTGCACAAGTGTTGCAGTAGTTTTGCAGTGGGTGATTGGTGTATTTTTTGCCGTTCTTCCCTTTTCTTTGCACACTTTCGGGCTTTTTATGCAAAAACTTCCTATCTTTGCAGCCGAATTTTACTAAAAATAGGTATGAATTACAATTTGTTGAAAGGAAAAAGAGGCATTATTTTCGGTGCTCTGAATGAGCAGTCCATTGCCTGGAAAGTAGCAGAAAAAGCAGTAGAAGAAGGTGCAACCATCACTTTGTCGAATACGCCGGTTGCCGTACGTATGGGCGAAGTGTCCGCTCTTTCGGAGAAACTGAACTGCGAGGTGATTCCCGCAGATGCTACAAGTGTAGAAGATTTGGAAAATGTATTCAAACGCTCTATGGAAGTATTGGGTGGCCCGGTCGACTTCGTGCTGCACTCCATTGGTATGTCTCCTAATGTGCGTAAGAAACGTACATATGATGATTTGGATTACGATATGTTGGAAAAGACGCTGGATATTTCCGCTGTCTCTTTCCACAAGATGATACAAGCTGCCAAGAAGCTCAACGCCATTGCCGACTACGGTTCAATCCTGGCTCTGAGTTATGTGGCTGCGCAACGTACGTTTTACGGTTACAACGATATGGCAGATGCCAAGGCACTGCTGGAATCTATCGCTCGCAGTTTCGGTTACATCTACGGACGCGAACACCATGTACGTGTCAACACCATTTCCCAGTCTCCTACGATGACCACTGCCGGTTCCGGTGTGAAAGGTATGGACAAGCTGTTCGACTTCGCCAACCGCATGTCTCCGCTTGGTAATGCTTCTGCCGATGAATGTGCCGACTACTGTATCGTCATGTTTTCCGACCTCACCCGCAAGGTTACCATGCAGAACTTGTTCCACGATGGAGGTTTTTCTAGCGTAGGTATGAGTCTTCGCGCCATGGCTACCTATGAGAAGGGTTTGGATGAGTATAAGGACGAAAACGGAAATATCATCTACGGCTAATGGAAATCGCACTTTATCTTTTGCCTGTCACCTTGGGCGATACGCCTATTGAAACGGTGTTGCCTCCTTATAATGAGGAGATAATACTGGGAATCCGCCATTTCATCGTGGAGGATGTGCGTTCGGCACGCCGGTTTCTGAAGAAGGTGGACAAGGGAATAGATATTGATGCGCTGACATTCTATACGTTGAACAAGCATACGTCGCCCGAAGACATCTCCGGCTATCTGAAGCCGCTGGTGGAGGGGCAGCCGATGGGCGTAATCTCCGAAGCCGGTTGTCCGGCTGTGGCCGATCCGGGAGCGGACGTGGTGGCTATTGCACAACGGAAAAACTTGAGAGTGGTCCCCTTGGTGGGACCCTCTTCTATTATCCTCTCTGTTATGGGTTCCGGTTTCAACGGTCAGAGCTTTGCCTTCCACGGTTATCTTCCCATTGAACCGGCAGAGCGTGCCAAAAAGCTGAAAATGCTGGAACAACGCGTCTATAATGAACATCAGACCCAGCTTTTCATTGAAACGCCTTACCGCAATAATAAGATGATAGAGGATATTCTTCATAACTGCCGTCCGCAGACCAAGCTCTGCATTGCGGCGAACATTACTTGTGAAGGGGAGTATATCAAAACCAAGACAGTGAGGGAGTGGCAGGGAAAGACTCCCGACCTTTCTAAGATTCCTTGTATTTTTCTCTTGTATAAATAATAGCTTCCAGGTGCTCGAATTCATATTCCAGGCAACTGCTGAAGAAGTTCCGTCCCAGGTTGTGTTCCATTTGCTGGAACGTCCATAGCTTTCCACCCTTGAAATTCTTATTGCATAAGATGGAGTCATCGTCCAGGTCTAGCGTGAAGAGATAGACCAGGCGGTCGGTGGCTTCATTCTCAAAATGATACATGAAGTTGAAGTGCAAATGGTCTAATGGGGCGGTGGGAAGCGTTTGTCGTAAAATTCTGTGTGCGCCTTGTTCCAATGTTTCTCCATATATCAGGTAACCCTCCATCAGCAAGTCGATTTTATCTTTCTCGAAAACGTTGCATTTGGGGCGGGGGAGGAGAAACAGCATGCTGTGTGAGGCAACGGCAATCCGGATGACCGGATTGATATAGTCGTTTTTCCGGTTGATGGCCTCTGAGGCGATGGCTTTCCCCATGACATCTCCTTTGGTGTTGACTATCGGTACGAAAACCGTGTGGTTCATCACTATATTGAAATAGAAAATGCCGAACTGATTGAACAGAATGCCTGATATAAAGACGAGGGGAGGCGCCACATAAAACAGAATGTGGCGGGTAGTGTCTCCCAAAGGGTAACTGACCAGAACCGCCAAGAAGATAATCAGAAAATGCAGCAGGCTTATGATAAGGATTACGCGTGCGGATACGATGGCGGCTTCTGCCCCTTGTGCAAAAAGTTGCTTGCAGCATTTCTGTGTCTGAGACATGTGGTAGTCCAGAAACCTTCTCCTATTGAGGTAGATGATGAACGGGGGGATGATGGCGCTGATTTCCAGCGTGAACGGAAGCATGAAACGGGGACAGTAGTTTACGAGGAATAGGGTTGTTACCGATAATAGCAGTAACATTCCGGTAGTGCAGTAAAGTATGATTTGTGGAACATGAGTCCCTCTATGCCTCACCGAATAGATGCTAAACAAGAGTCCTACACCTGCACCGATGTAGATGGACATGTCCTGCGTTATAAACTCGCATAATATGATGGATATTATAACGGGGATGAATCCCAGCGACATATTGAATCTTGATGATAAAATTCTTTGATGGCTCATTATCCGTATTATGATTTTGTCGTTTACATCATAACAACTGGGAAATTTAAATGTTTCCTATTTTACTTCTTTTTTGTATAAAATGGATCTGTTTTTCCGCATGATAAGAGGAGCGTACCAATGGAGCGCTTTCCACTTGCTGAAACCCTTTTTTCAATCCTTTCTCTCTGTAGAGTGCAAATTGTTCGGGAGTAATATATGCTGCTACCGGATAATGCTTGTGTGTGGGTTGAAGGTATTGGCCTATGGTCAGTATGTGGCAGTCCACCCGGCGGAGGTCGTCCATCAGTTCTTCCACTTCTTCCGGAGTCTCGCCCAATCCCACCATAATGCCGGACTTGGTGGTAGTATTGCTTTCTGCAATTTGCCGCAACACTTCCAGGCTTGTTTCATACTTGGCGGCACTGCGTACGAGGGGGCTGATACGACGGACAGTCTCCATGTTGTGCGAAATGATTTCCGGTTGTGCATCGATGACTTGTGCCACGAGTTCCTTTCTTCCCTGGAAGTCGGGAATCAGCACTTCGACGGTGGTGTCAGGGTTGAGCCGCTTGATTTCCCGGATGGTACGTACCCAGTGCGACGCGCCTAAGTCGGGCAGGTCGTCACGGTCTACGGAGGTGACGACTGCATGGGAGAGTTTCATCAAGGCAATGGACTCTGCCACATGTGTAGGCTCATCGGCATCCAGTGGCAAGGGCTTCCCGCTTGCCGTGTTGCAGAACTTACAGCACCGGGTGCAGATATTTCCCCCAATCATGAAGGTTGCGGTGCCTTTCCCCCAACATTCCCCCATATTGGGGCAACGGCCGCTGCTACAGATGGTATGTAGGCAATGCGATTCGACAATGCGTTTGGTCTCGGTATAGCGCTCGTTGGCACCGATGCTTATTTTGAGCCACTCAGGCTTACGTACTCTTTCGGGCATTATTTCAATTCTTTGTTGAAGAAGTTGGTCAACCGCGTGTATAGGTGTAACCGGGTATTTCCTCCGTAGATACTGTGGTTGCGGTTGGTGTAAACCTGCATATCGAACTGTTTGCCGAGTTGTACCAGTTGTTCGGCATATTCGGCACAGTTCTGGAAGTGTACATTGTCGTCTGCCATGCCGTGTACCAGCAGCAGGTTGCCGTGAAGCTTGTCGGCACGGGTAAAGGTGGAACTGGCCTTATAGCCTTCGGCGTTTTCTTTCGGTGTGCGCATAAAGCGTTCGCCATAAACGGTGTCGTAGTAGTTCCAGTCGGTAACGGCAGCTACGGCTACTCCGGCCTTGAATACCGGTGTTCCTTCACTCATACTCATAATGGTCATGTATCCACCGTAACTCCATCCCCAGATTCCGATGCGTTTTTTGTCCACATAAGGCTGGTTGCCCATGTAGAGGGCGGTTTCCACCTGGTCTTTGGCTTCCTTGATACCCAGGTTCAGATAGGTGCATTTGGCGAATTCGGCACCACGTCCTCCGGTGCCACGCCCGTCTACGCAAACCACGATATAGCCTTGTGATGCCATGTAGGTTTCCCAGCTTACACTGAACTTGTCAAGCACTTGCTGTGAACCGGGGCCGCTGTACTGGTACATCAGTACCGGGTATTTCTTGCCGGCAGAGAAGTCGGCAGGTTTCATCATCCAGCCATTCAATGTGGTTCCGTCGGAAGTCTGGAAAGTGAAGAATTCCTTCCGTGGCATGTCATAGCCGCTGATATCCTGCTTCAATGCCGCATTGTCCATCAAGGTGGCAAGAGTCTTGCCCGTATTGTCGTTCAGCGTAATGACGGTCGGAGTGTCCAGATTGGAATAACGGTTCATATAGTACTTCATGTTCGCACTGAACTGCGCACTGTTTGTTCCGGCTTGTGACGATAGCCTGGTCTTTTTACCTTTCCGGTCAATCTTGTAGATGGCACTGCGCATGGGGCTTTCCTCGTTGCTGCTGAAGTAGAAGCTTCCTTCTTCGGGGTCATAACCCAGGAACTCCTGCACTTCATATGGTCCGGCTGTCACTTGTTTCAGCAGATTGCCACCTATGCTATACCAGTACAGATGGTTGTATCCGCTCTTTTCGCTGACAAAGCTGAAATTTTCCGGATAGAAGACGATGTTGTCGAATACATTCTCGCGGATATAGGTATCGCTTTCATCACGCAGAGCCAGTTTGGCTACCGTGCTGCGAGGGTCGGCAAAGTATAGGTCGAACCGGTTCTGATGGCGGTTCAGTGTCATGACGGCAAGCTTGTTGGGGTCTTGGGTAAAGCGGATGCGGGGAATATAGCCGTCTGCATCTACCGGCACGTTTATCTTGCGGGTCACTTTCGACTTGATATCGAAGGTGTGTACGGACACTTTGGAATTTACTTCTCCCGTTTTAGGATATTTGTAAGTATACTCTCCCGGATACTTCTCGAAAGGGGTGAAGTGGGGGGCTTGTCCGGCAAAAAGAGGGAAAGAGTAGGAGGGAACATCTTTCTCGTCGAAGCGGATGAAAGCCAGCATCTGGCTGTCGGCACTGAATTCCAGCGCACGGTTGAAGGAGAACTCCTCTTCGTAAACCCAGTCGGGGATGCCGTTCAGCACCTCGTTCTGTTTCCCGTCTTCCGTCACCTGGCTTTCGCTGTTGCCGTAGAGCAGTTTTACAAGGAAGATGTTGTTGTCGCGTACGAAAGCCACCTGATTGCCGTCCGGTGAAAATACGGGCACCTGTTGCGGGCCGCCGTCCGAAAGCTTTTCCACAATGTTGTTGATTTTACCGTCCAGATTGCGCTTTAGGCTGTAGATGTAATGCACAGCCGTATAGGAATGACGGTAGATGGGAGTTGTTTCGGTGGCAATGAGCAGCTTACTGCCGTCCGGAGCAAAGCTGTAGCTGTCGAATGTCTTGAACGTGCATTCGCGTGCGGTAGCGGCATCAAACAGCACTTCCACGGGTTTTCCCGTTTTGAAGGAGTACTTGATGATTTGTGTCCTGTCCGCATTCATCTGCGAATAATGTTCCCCGTCTCCCGGGATGGGGATAACGCCGGAAATATTCTTCGGAGTGAACTTGCCCGATACGATTTCTTTCAAATCGAGTGCCTTGCCACTTTGGGCGAAACCTGCCAGCGTACAGAGGCAGAGGAGAAGTGCGATGCTTATCTGTTTCATATCTATCTTTTATGCTTATCTGTTTCCCTATTTTTTCTGGGGAACAAATATACAACAAAGGGAAGATTTATCGAAGCAGTGGGCCGATTTTATTCTTTTTGAACAGAAAAAGCCCGTCCTGCTCCTTGGGGGCGAAGCAGGGACGGGCCTCCGTCACTCATAGATGATGATTGGATGAGATGATGATTGGAATATCTTTCGTTACAAGCACTTGACTTTTCTTTGATATTCTGCAATGGCTGCATCCAGTCGTTCGTGGGCGGTTGTGTCACCCGGAACGTTGTGCGACGGATGGATGTACAAGTGTACGCCACGGTCGGCAAGGATTTCGGCAACGGTAGTGATGGTCATCCATACCATGGTGACGAAACTCAATGTAGACAACGGACCTACCTTGTCGAAGTGGTTCTTCAAAGGTACGGAGGCGTCTACCAGGGGAACGCAGGAATCCACTACGATATCTGCCAACTGGAAGAGGTTCTTTCCGCTGGAGTGACGGCTGGCCTTGTCGCCCGTTTCGCTGGCCGAACCGTATACGATAACTTTCATGCCGCGCTTCTTGGCTTCCAATGCCATGTCTATATTGACGGCATTGATACCGGTATGTGAGAAAATCCACATACAGTCTTTGGAATCAAAATCATAGTTCTTCATGATTTCCTGGCCGTAGCCTTCTGCCCGTTCCAGGAAGAGGAACTGATGAATACCCATCTGGCCGATAATCTGCGTGAAGAATGTCAGAGGCAATTCGCAAAGCGGGTGGAATCCTACAAAGCTGCCGATACGCGGATACATTTCTTCTACGGGAATTGTTGCGTGGCCGCAACCAAACGTGTGGACCCAACGACCGGCTTCGATGGAGTCTGCCATAACAGTGGCTGCTTTTTTGATGTTTTCCAACTGGGTAGCCTCCAGTTTTTCCATAATGCCATGGGCATTCTTTAACCATTCGAGTGCTAACATAACTTTTTTGTTTTTTAAGAAGTTAATAAATTTATTTGAGTGAGCGTTTATACAAAAGGAGCATGACGGCAAGTGAGGCAATCATCAGATAAGGATAAAGTCCGATGCCATTGGCGTATTGGGAAATCATGCCCATCAGGCCGTTCATTGCAGTCTGGCCGACGAGGGCTATGGCAAGCGCCACGCTGAATGCTGTTCCCGATAAGGACGGGTACCGGCTTCCAAGAATGCTGAGTATCACGGGATACGTGGCCGACAGCCCCATACCTACCAGCACCATGCCGACTGCCGCGCGTGCAAACCCCGGCGAGAACATAAGGAAACAGAAGCCTATGGCAGTGAGCGTAAGGCTGTAGGGCAGCACGGTTTCCGGTTTTATCTTCTTGAATATCGCAACCTGCACCATACGTGCCACGGTCAGTCCCACTACCATGCAGGTCAGTGCAATCAATGCCTGATTGGCCGGAATATCCGTCATCTGCCCAAAGTAACTCGTGGACCAGTTGTTGCAGACACCCTCGATGCCGCTTTGGAAAAAAAGAATGAAGCTGAGTAGCAGTAAGCTGCTTTCTTTCAGCAGTCCCAATCCCTCTTTTACCGGGAAACCTTGCGCCTGCTTAGGGGCGGGGAAGCGTACGGGGATGCAGAATATAATGCCCGCAAGCATCACTACGCCAATTCCCAGTAAGATGGTTTCGAATGAATAATGCCTGGAAAGGGAGCCCAGCAACATTGGTATGCCCAATGCGCCCAGTCCGTAGAACATGCCCAGAAAACTGAGGCGTGAGCCTTTTTCGGATTCTCCTGAGATGTCGGATACCAATGCATTGGTTTCTCCGTTGAGGATGCCTCCGCCCAGACCGATGCCGACGATGGAAGCTTGCAGCAGTGGCACGCTTTCAAAGAAGGCAAGTCCTTCCATCCCCAGCAGTACGATGATGCAGCTGGGCACCAGCAGGGCTTTATGTCCGAACCGGTCTACGATGGGACCGAAAATCAGGGAACCGGCCAGCATGCCCAGAGGCAGGAAAGTGACCAGTGAGGTTGTCTGCAACCCGCTCAGATTCAGCTTGGCTATGAGGGATGGCAGCACTGCTCCCAATGTAATCATGGAGACTCCGAAGAAACACATCCCGATGCACGCTGCCGTGAATACGAGATTCTTGTGATAACTGTTACTCATACAAGTGATTTTTGATGGCAAGAAACGCTGCTCCTATCAGTCCGGCATTACCGGACAATTGAGAAGGTACAAATTCCACCTGCTTGATGCTGAGCGGTTGCGCCCATTTGCAGGCTTCCTTGTAAATGTCATCTATAAAGATACCGGCAGGGCCGAATACGCCTCCGCCCCAAATTATCTTCTGCGGGTTGAGCAGGCTGACCAGATTTGCGGAAGCCATGCCCCACATCTCGACAGCTTTGTGCAATACGGAGATGGCAATAGGGTCTTTTTCATTATAGGCACTGAACACATCATAGGCCGATATGCGACAGATGGGTTTCTGGCGCAGTTTTCCTTTATATGACTTGTTGGCGCGTACGGCATCGCGTACCCGTGCCCCGATACCATTGCCGGAAGCGTAATATTCGAAACATCCGCATGCGTCATACTCTTCCCGGTAGGGAGGTTGCAGGGCCATCCAGCCGGTGGCGCCGATAATGTCGTTGGCTCCGTGCAACACGTGCCCGTCGATGATGATGCCGGCACCGATACCGGTTCCCACGGCAATGAATATGGCACTGTGACATTCTTTGGCGGCACCTTGCCACATCTCTCCATACATATAGCAGGTACGGTCGCTGTCGATGTATATCTCGATGCCCGGAGGCGTTACACTGCGCAGCTCCTCATAGAGGGGGTAGTTGTCCCAGCCCGGTATGTTGGGGGCCCATACCCGGTTGGTTTGGGAGTAAACGATACCGGGGATGCAGACACCTATTCCGTCGACGTGTATACGGCTTCTGCGTGCTACGGTAAGAAGTTTGGCGAGGATATCCGCGGCGAGCTTGCCCACTTCGTGACCGGTTCTTCCTTTCAGGAGCCGTTTGCGGTTAAACATCATGCTTCCGTCCGGAAAGAAAATGGCGCTGGCTATTTTTGTGCCGCCTATGTCCAATGCGATTGTTGCCATGGTGTTATAGTATTTATAGGTTGATTCATTAAGGTTGTATGCAAAGCTATGAATTTATTTCATTCTTGAGGTGTATAAACTGAGGAAATTGTGTGTAAAAAGAGTGTCTAATCACTAAATTGTGTTTAATGTAATTGCGCTTGGATGTACTCTTTCTCAATTAATTAGTTATATATCAGTGGATGAAACATTTTTTAGTGCAGGTGGAAATTCTTTGTTTTATGTTCGTTAACAAATCGGGTGGAAAGTATTCTTGTTTTTGCAGGTTCATCCCACGGAAAAATCCTATATTTGCCACTTACATAAGGAATATGTATGGAAACCAAATCTACGCTCTATAATGAGTTCCCTCTTTTTCTGAAGCGATATTTTTCCTATAAGGTACAGAAAATATCGCTGAATGCCGGTTTTACGTGCCCCAACCGGGATGGAAACAAAGGAGTCGGCGGTTGCACCTATTGTAACAACCAGACCTTCAACCCCGATTATTGCCGTACGGAGAAATCCATTACCCGCCAGCTGGAAGAGGGCAAGCAGTTCTTTGCACACAAATATCCGGAGATGAAGTATCTCGCCTATTTCCAGGCCTATACCAATACGTATGGCGAACTGGAAGACCTGAAGCGGAAATACGAGGAAGCCTTGTCGGCAGACGGGGTGGTGGGCCTGGTCATCGGCACCCGTCCTGACTGTATGCCCGACAGCCTGCTGAACTATTTGGAGGAGATGAACCGGCATACATTCCTTTTAGTGGAGTACGGCATAGAGAGTACCGACGACAAGACACTTTGCCGCATCAATCGCGGGCATACTTTCCATGCCGCCGCCGATGCGGTGGAAAGAACCGCTTCACGCGGAATCCTGACCGGTGGGCATGTCATCCTCGGACTGCCGGGCGAGACGCACGAAAGTATCGTGGCACAAGCCGGCGTACTGTCCCGTCTGCCGCTCACTACCTTGAAGATGCACCAGTTGCAACTGATAAAGGGCACCCGCATGGCTCTGGAGTACCGGCAGCATCCCGAAGATTTCCATCTGTTCGGTGTGGAGGAATATATAGACCTCGTGATAGACTATATCGAGCATCTGCGGCCGGACTTGGTACTGGAGCGTTTCGTCTCCCAGTCTCCCAAGGAACTGCTCATTGCACCCGACTGGGGACTAAAAAATTATGAATTTAATCACCGGGTTCAAAAAAGAATGAAAGAACTCGGTGCATATCAGGGAAAGAAGTATGAAATGTGAGAAAAAAGAATTATTTTTGCCGCAACTTTAAATGTGGAATCAATCTAAATAAAGATACAGTTATGAACCCAAAAACAGTGATAAAAGGAAAAATCCACTACGTGGGAGTGAATGACCGCAATAAGCATTTGTTTGAAGGCATGTGGCCGTTGCCGTACGGGGTTTCCTACAACTCTTACCTGATAGATGATGAGACGGTCGCTTTGGTCGATACGGTAGACATCTGCTATTTCGAGGTGTATCTGCGCAAGATAAAGAGCATTATCGGCGAGCGCCCCATCCAGTATCTCATCATCAACCATATGGAGCCGGACCATTCGGGCTCTATCCGCCTGATAAAGCAGCATTATCCCGACATCATCATCGTGGGCAACAAGCAGACCTTCGGCATGATAGAGGGCTTTTATGGCGTGACGGGCGAACAGTACATGGTGAAGGACGAGGATTTTCTGGCTTTGGGACATCATAAGCTCCGCTTCTATATGACCCCGATGGTGCACTGGCCCGAGACGATGATGACTTTTGACGAAACGGAAGGAGTCCTTTTCGCCGGTGACGGCTTCGGCTGTTTCGGTACGTTGGACGGCGGGTTCCTGGATACTCGCATCAATCTGGACAGATACTGGGACGAGATGGTGCGCTACTATTCCAACATCGTGGGCAAGTACGGCTCTCCGGTGCAGAAGGCACTTGCCAAGCTGGGCGGTCTGCCCATTTCCACCATCTGCTCCACGCACGGGCCGGTGTGGACGGAGAATATAGCCAAGGTTATCGGCATCTACGACAAGCTGAGCCGTTATGCCGCCGACGAGGGCGTGGTCATTGCATACGGTTCCATGTACGGCAACACGGAGCAGATGGCGGAAGCCATTGCTGCGGAACTTTCTGCACAGGGCATCAAGAACATCGTGATGCACAATGTGAGCAAGAGCAATCCTTCTTATATCATTGCCGACATATTCAAGTATCGCGGACTTATCATCGGCAGCCCCACCTACAGCAACCAGATTTATCCTGAGATAGAATCCTTGCTCTCCAAGATTCTGGTACGCGAAGTGAAGGGACGCTATCTGGGATACTTCGGCTCCTTCTGCTGGGCGGGTGCCGCCGTGAAGCGCATGGGCGAGTTTGCCGAAAAGAGCAAGTTCGAGATTGTGGGCGACCCGGTAGAGATGAAGCAGGCCATGAAGGACATTACTTACGAACAATGCGAAAACCTGGCACGTGCCATGGCAGAGCGTTTGAAGAAGGATAGGAAGTAGTTGAAAATTAAGAATTAAAGAATTAAGAATTGAAGTTGAAAATTACCCCTAATTTATTAACCTAATAAAACAATCACAATGAGACTAATCATTCAACCGGATTATCAATCCGTATCAAAGTGGGCGGCACATTATGTGGCTGCCAAGATCAAGGCCGCTCATCCGACACCTGAAAAACCGTTTGTATTGGGATGCCCCACCGGTTCTTCTCCGTTGGGCATGTACAAGGAACTTATCGACCTGAACAAGAAAGGCATCGTGTCTTTTCAGAACGTAGTGACTTTCAATATGGACGAGTATGTAGGTTTGCCCAAGGAACATCCCGAAAGCTACTATTCCTTTATGTGGAACAACTTCTTCAGCCATATAGACATCAAGCCGGAGAACACCAATATCCTGAATGGCAACGCTGCCGACCTGGATGCCGAGTGTGCACGCTATGAAGAGAAAATCAAGTCCTACGGCGGCATCGACCTCTTCATGGGCGGTATCGGCCCCGACGGACATATCGCTTTCAACGAGCCGGGTTCTTCCCTTTCGTCACGCACCCGCCAGAAGACATTGACTACCGATACCATCATTGCCAACTCCCGTTTCTTTGACAACGACGTGAACAAGGTGCCCAAGACTGCCCTGACCGTCGGTGTCGGTACTGTGCTTAGCGCCCGCGAGGTAATGATTATCGTAAACGGACACAACAAGGCACGTGCCCTCTATCATGCAGTCGAGGGTCCCGTGATGCAGATGTGGACTATCAGCGCCTTGCAGATGCACGAAAAGGGTATCATCGTTTGTGACGATGCGGCCACCGAAGAATTGAAGGTGGGTACTTACCGCTACTTCAAGGATATTGAGGCAGAGCACCTGGATGCGGAAAGCTTGCTGAAATAAGCAAACTAATAAAAGTTTTGCAATTCCACCCTCACCACCCTCACCGCTTGTCTGCATCTGCTTGTTCATCGGTGTTTCAGGGGTGAGTGAGAGCAATTTAAAAGGGTGAGGGCAAATTTTGCCCTCACCCTTTTTGTTCTCCTGATTTTGGTTGACTGTTTTCAGGACAGGGCGTTATGTGATGAAAACGGGCTCTGCTCCGCTGTAAGGCTTTGGGTGCCAATGTTAAAGATACCAAATACTCACTGCAAAACCAGTGCATCGTTTTTGCAGTGCCGCTGCAACATAGATGCAGTGCCACTGCAACTGTTTTGCAGTGCTACTGCAACGCCTTTGCAGTGTTACTGCAAAAGATGTGCAGTAGGTTTGCAGTGAGGGCTTGTGATGAAAAAGCCATGGGCGTGCTTTCTTTTTTGCGGAATATGTGCTATCTTTGTCATACTTGTAATTTAAACAGTAGCAGCTATGGAATTGAGTGGCAGACGCTATCCGATAGGGATACAGAATTTTGAGCAACTGCGTACGCGGAATTGTGTGTATGTGGATAAGACGGAGCTGGTGTACAAATTGGTGAATACAGACCAAATTTATTTCTTCAGCCGCCCCCGTCGGTTTGGCAAAAGCTTGCTCGTGTCTACGCTGGAGGCCTATTTCCAGGGGAAAAAGGAACTTTTCGAAGGGCTGGCTATGGAACGTCTGGAGCAGGAATGGGAGGTTTGCCCGGTGCTGCACGTTGATTTCAGCTTGACGAAATATACTGAGCTGCGTGACTTGACGGGGCAATTGAATTTGTTTTTATCTCGTTGGGAAGAAATTTACGGAAAAAAGGAAGAGGAAGAGGGGGCGGCAGAGCGTCTGCAAGGCATCATCCTGCGTGCCTACGCCAAGACCGGAAAGCCGGTTGTAGTGCTGATTGACGAGTACGATGCTCCTCTGCTTGACAGTAATTCCGATGCCCTTTTGCAACAACAGCTTCGCAACGAGATGCGCAAGTTCTTCAGTCCTCTCAAGGGGCTGGGGCAATATCTCCGTTTTCTTTTTATCACGGGTATCAGCAAGTTCAGCCAGCTGAGCATCTTCAGCGAACTGAACAATTTGCAAAATATCAGTATGCGCGATGACTTCAGTGCCCTCTGCGGCATCACCGAGGAGGAACTGCTGACGCAGTTGAAACCCGATATTGAGCGGATGGCCGAGGCTAATGATGAGACTTACGAGGAGGCATGCTTGCATTTGAAGCGGCAATATGACGGTTATCATTTCAGTAAGGCTTGTGCGGATATTTACAACCCGTTCAGCCTGTTCAATGCTTTCAATTCCAAAGAATACAAGAACTATTGGTTCTCCACGGGCACGCCTACTTTCCTGATAGATATTCTGCGCCATGCAGACTTCGATGTGCGTGCGCTGGAAGGTGTTGAGGCTACCGATGAGCAGTTTGATGCGCCTACGGAACAGATAACGAGTCCCATCCCGGTGCTCTACCAGAGCGGTTATCTGACCATTAAGGGCTATGACCGTAATTTCCAAATCTATCGTTTGGCCTATCCCAACGGTGAGGTCCGTAAAGGGTTCATTGAATCCCTGCTTCCCTCTTACGTGCACTTGCCTGCCCAGAACAACACCTTCTACGTCGTCTCTTTCCTTCGCGACTTGATGAAGGGTGATGTGGAGAGCTGCCTGGAGCGTACCCGTTCCTTCTTTGCCTCCATTCCCAATGATTTGGAGAACAAGACCGAAAAGCATTATCAGACCATTTTCTATTTGCTGTTCCGGTTGATGGGGCAATATGTGGAGTCGGAAGTGAAGAGTTCCGTAGGCCGTGCGGATGTGGTGGTGCAGTTGCAGGATGTCGTTTATGTCTTCGAGTTCAAATACGACGGTACCCCGGAAGAGGCGTTGGCTCAGATTGACAGCAAGCAGTATGCCATCCCTTACCGGGCGGACGGCAGGCGTGTGGTCAAGATTGGTGTGAATTTTGACAGTGCCACGCGGACGATTGGCGGGTGGAAAATAGCTAAAGCTGATTAGAAACTCTTGTAAGTATGCTTATGCCATATTTTTATGGTTTTCTCGTTTTTCTTCAAGTATTTTATCTGCTGCGCAATGGTATCTTACCATTTCTTATCAGGCGAGCACGGTAAGAAGAAGATTAAGATTGGTGTCCCTTGTAAAAAAATGCTTAACTTTGGGGCGGATTAGTATTAGACACACCACATGGACGAGAAAAGAGAGAGACGACAAATGCTATTGACATGCGTTGCTATAGGGATTATTGCAGCAATAATTACCGGTTGGTTCTTGTATCAGAACCGGATGGAGTTCTGGAAAACGCAGGCACGGAGTACTTTTCGTGTGGCTTTGGGAGAGGAGTTGCAGAAAAGAAATATGGAGATACCTTTCTATGTGGAGGAGAATATTGACTTATCCATCATGGATGCCAATGACCGAAAGAAGGAACTGATAAAGGTATCTATGATAAGTAAATATGGAGAAAAAAGTTTCATCATACCTTATGAAAAGCATATTCATAATATAGAGCGTCCTTCTGATTGGAGGTTAATACGTTCGATTGTACTTGAAGACCACCCTTTGATTGCCGACTCCTTGAACTTGCTGTGGAAGGAATTGTTGGGGCAGATTGAGTATCCCGGAAAAACGGTAGTACGCATATCTGTGACGGATTGGTGGGAGCATGAGGCTTGTAGTTATTCCGAAGACTCTCTTTATTTGTCAAAATCGGATAGTTTGGATACTCATTATTTAGGATATAGATGCGAAGTGGGTGTCACCGGATACCTTTATGGTCCTTGGTGGATGATTTTTTCTTGGAAGGATATGTTTTTGCTGGGTGCTTTGATTGTCTGTTGCACTTTGCTGTACTTTGTGCACGACTATATGAGTCGGATTTATCATCGTCTTTTTGTCAAGGAAATATCTGTCGTTGTAGAAAAGGAAGTTCCGGTAATTGTCTGCCATGAAAGTCAATTACATATTTATCGGTTGGAGGATGGATTACGTTTTGATGCTGATTTGGATATGTTGAAAAACGGTGATTTGTGTTTGAAGTTGACTCCACTATCGGCCAAATTGCTGCGAGGTTTTTTGGATGCCAAAGACTTCAAACTGTCTAATGATGAAATTCTGAATCTACTATGGCCGGATGGTAACGGTACTTTGAATAATCTGCATACAAATATCAAAAGATTACGTGGATATTTATCTCGAATTTCAAATTATAAGATAGAAAATAAAAACTTCAGTTACCAATTAAAAAATCCCCATTTCATCGAAGAAATCCCAGAGTAAGTAGTCTCTCTACAATAGGCTGGCAATAACTGACAATGCCTGTTTTTACTTGATTGTCAGTTATTGTCAGCCCGAAAATTTGGATGAAGCTTTTGTTTTCTACACCTTTGCCACCATCATTCAAATTGCAGTTATTAATATGAAAAACATGAAAAAGAAAATCTTATTTATTGGTTTGTTTTTGGTAGCAGTCGTCGCATCCTTTCGATTAAATACCAAATGTAAAAAATTAGAGTACTTGATATTGGAGAATATAGAAGCTTTGGCATCCGGAGAATCGGGGAACGATTATAGATGTGCTGGCGTTGGTTCTGTGGATTGTCCGATCAATCATAGTAAGGTACAATATGTAGCAACGAAATATAGCTTTGAAGAACTTTATTAACATATTGTTCTTGTTCATTGCTTTAACAGCATGTACCTCTACTCCCCACTGTGAAGGATTGTCTTATACAGATTTCTCGCAAACGCGAGAACTGAAAGGAACAGTTATTCCGCTGGATACAGCTTTGTTCCGTTACCCTTTCCGTATTCGGATACAGGGAGATAAGGCTGTGGTGATGGATTTGCATGGGACAGACTATTTCTGTCATGCTTTCAGTTATCCGGAATTTCACTACATATCCTCTTTCGGCAAGCGGGGAGAATCTCCCGATGAGCAGATTTCTGTCGAAAATATCCGGTGGTATGGGGAATCTTTGTGGTCTCTCGATGCCAACAAGTCTGAATTAACTCGGTTTGGTTGTGATTTATCCGGTGATTCACTGTTTCGTCAAGAAGCAGTGAACCTGGATAAAGATATTCTTCGGGCTTTGGACTTTGTGATGGTGGATGATTCTACCTTTATTATTCCCGATTATTCGGGAGACAACCGTTTTTGTCGGGTGAACAGGCAAGGAGGACTGTTGTATAAAATGGGGGCAATCCTTTCTTCCAATGAGGATGCCATGAAGCATGCTCGTCCTGCATTGGCGCAGGCATGGCGCAGCTTCATCGATTACAATCCCCGAAACGGAGTGCTGGCGGCGGTCACCCAACTGGGCGAAGTGCTTGAAGTCTTTAACTTGAAAGACAGCACGCACGTGGTACGTATCGGGCCTCATGGCGAGCCGGAATTCAAATTGTCAGAAGGTTATGGCATTCCTACGGGCATCATGGGCTTCAGCGATGTGCAAGTGACGGACAGTGCCATTTATGCCGTCTTTCACGGACGTTCTTTTAAAGAAATAGCCCAGAATGCACGGAAAAGCATCCAGGTGGATGGTGGACAATATATTTATGTATTCAACCTGAAAGGAGAACCTCTCTGTAAATATGTACTCGACCATTGTATCTATGGTATCTCTGTAAATGAGCAAAAAGGGACGATTCTTGCTACGGATGTAAACAAGGATGAACCGATAATAGAGTATACAATGAAATAAAAGAAAAATATAAATAGGAATGGAGAGGAACGGATGGCAAACGTCTTGTTGGTGCATGATGAGCCGTCCGTTCCATAACCCACCCAGAAAGGAGGTCGAGGCAAAGATACGGATTTGGATTGAATAAGCAAAATGTATGCTTTTCCATTGAAAGGATAGATATGGAAGACAAAACAAAATATTATTGATTAAGAAAAATAAAGAAAACAATGAAAAAGATAATGAAAATAGCTTTTGTTGCAGCATTTGCGGCAGTGGCAGGATATGGTGTTTATGCTAACCAACAATCGGAAGCTATGTCTGATTTGATGTTGGCTAATGTGGAAGCGTTGGCAGGTAGTGAAATATCGAATCCAGGTTGTGACCCCAGTTGGGATAGAGAATGTTGTGTTTGCTTTAATGTACATCATACATATGCGTATGCTAATGGTAAAAATAGTTGTGAAACTCGAAAGAATTGTCATTATTAGTGGAATTTGACAGCTTAATGGTTGCTTAAAGACTATAAATAGAGCACTGTAGAATATTTATAAAATTCGTTGGATTATGTAACTATTTTGCGGTGCTCGTTAATAAAAAATAGTATATAATGAAAACATATTATTATTTGCTTATACTTTTTTTCTTGTACGGCTGTGCAAATGAGAAAAAACAGAATGTAGAATATGTGAGTGCAACTTATGAGTTGCTGGATGATGAAATAGCAACTACCATGCCGGGAACCTTACGCGTAGCCGGTGATTTTTTGGTGTGGGAGGACCCTTTTGCGCGCGACTATTTTGTACATGTGCACGAAAAAGAGACCGGTCGTAAAGTGGGAGTGATGGGAAAGGTAGGAGAAGGTCCGCGTGAATTTATCACAGGAGGTATAAATGGCTCATGTATCGACAATCGTTTTTTTGCCGTGGATGCTAATGGAAAGACGCGTGGCTTCTTGTCTCTTGATAGCTTGTCGCAAGGTAAAGATGCGTTTATTCCTATGACGGAAGAGGAACGGTTATCGCGTCCTGCCATGGCTGAATATGCCAAGAATGTGTATATTGGAATTGCGGATGCTGGTGCGGAACATTGTTTTGAAACCCTATTGCATGGGCAGACTTCTTCGTTTGGCAATTATCCCATTCCGCAGGTGAAACAATATTTAGGGGGAGAGAGAGGATATAATGCATCTCGTGGAGTATTTGTCTGTTCTTGTTATGATTTCCCTTATTTAGCATTGTATCAGCTGGGTGAGGATGAATTCTCATTTGTATGGGAATGGCGAACGGATGGTGACGAATACGAGATTCGGAACAATGAGGTGATTTTTGACCGCAGGGTAAAAGGTGTCCGGGGACTCTGTATGAGTAAGGATTTTATTATTACATTGCAACGAGACCGTAGTAAAGATGATACGGATGAATCTACAGTGGGAAGGGATGCAAGCAAATGCCCTCGTACTGTTTTCTTGTATGATTATGATGGAAATTTAGTGAAGATTGTTGATTTGGGTATTCCCGTAATGCGTATAGCATCTGAAGAACAGAGTAATACGTTGTATGCCATAGGGGTGAATCCGGATTTTGTCTTGGTGAAATATGAATTATAAGATAGGGCATTTAATCGTTATTTGCGTTGCACTACTTCTTTGTGTGGCTTGTGGGGAACAGCGTAATGCTGTGGCTGTCGTCTATAAAGAACATTTTCCTATAGATACAATGCTTCCTATTAAGACATATCCGGCAGAAGAATTGGTACGTCCCACTCGGATGAATAGAATCAACAATCGGGTGATTGCTTTTGGGGGATATGAAGAAGTAGGAATCTATGATTACCCCGATTTAAAATTCATAAAGAAAATGGTGCTTCCCGGTCGTTTTTCTGTTTCTCAAGGAAAAGATTGTTTGTATCTTGAATCGGGAGGAGAAGTGGATGCCTATACCTTGAAAAGTGATTCCTTGTGTAAAACATCTTCTTTTTTTATTGATAAAGTAAGTGAAAATATTGGGACGGTGCAAGAGTTGAATCCCGGGGTGTATATATATGCAGATAGGAGAAAACATCCGGGAGTGTCTGAATATCATGTGACAGATATTCAGACGGGAAGGAATGTCTCAGGGGGGAATTATCCGGAAAATGATATTCGTTTTAAGAATTTGGAAAGCTTTAAATCGGCTTATTATCATTATCTGATGATGAAACCGGATAGGAGTGCTTTTGTGGTTACTTACGCTTCTTTGAGACGTATCCGGATCTATGATCGGAATGAAAATTTGCGGCATGACGTCTTTCTGGAAGGTGGGCTGGGAAATTACAAGGTAGTTCCCGCTCGCCCTTCAGAGCAGTATTGGCATTTTAGTTGTCCGTTTGTAACGGATAGGTATATTTATTTGATAAATCCGAATCAGTTGGGTGCGGGGCCTTTGCTTCCGCATTGCAATTTGTTGGTTTTGGATTGGGAAGGGAATTTGGTCGCTAAATATCGTTTCAGTGTGCTTATCAATGATATATTTGTAGATGAAGAGAGAAAAATTCTTTGTGGAAGTTGCTCTGATTATGAAAGTACACGATTCTTCAAGATGGATTTATTAGATAATTGATTGAAGGTAGTTTATAAATGATAACTTATGAAGAATTTTATAATAATAATCTTAGGTTTTGTGGTATTTGCTTCATGTGGAAAATCCAATAAAGACAAATCTTTTTCTTTGTTACAGAAATGGATAGGAAAAGAATTGAGTTTGCCTGCTAGGTCGGTTTTTACGATTCAAGGAAAAGATACGGTAGAATATCCCATTCAAAACACATATAAAATATTGACTTATATTGATTCTACGGGTTGTACCAGTTGTAAACTGAAACTTGCTGAATGGGAAAAGTTTATCACCGTAGTCGATTCTATACGACCTCATACGGTACAGTTCCTTTTTTTCTTGTGTCCTAAAAATGGAATGGAGATATATCAAACTTTACGGGTGGAAAGGTTTAAACATCCGATTTGTATTGATGAAGGAGACTACTTGAATAAGTTGAATCATTTTCCTGCTGATATGGCATTTCAAACTTTTTTGTTGGATAATGATAATAGAGTTGTAGCTATGGGTAATCCTATCCATAATTTGAAAGTAAGAGAGCTCTATTTGAAGATTATACAAGGCAGAGAAGTAAAATCTGATGATGAAGACAATGTTGTTCAAACAATTGTTGATGTGGATAAAGTTTCGACATCTATGGGGAATTTCGACTGGCAAAAAGAACAGAAGGTTACTTTTGTCATGAAAAATGTAGGCGATAAACTGTTGGCAATAGAAGGGGTGGATACGTCTTGTGGCTGTATTTCTGTAGAGTACTCTAAAGAGCCGGTTCGTCCGGGAATGGATTTGAATTTGTCTATTATTTATAAGGCAGAACATCCTGAACATTTTAGTAAAACAGTAAGAATACATTGTAATTCGGAGTCATCTCCGATAATACTTACGGTTTCTGGTAATGCACAGTGAGTGTTTAAAAAAGTAAAAACGAAAATTAATAAGGTATGAGGAAATCTGTGTGGTTGTTTACATTATTGCTTCTTTGCTCTTGTGTGAACAACCATCGTTTGAGTAAAGCGCTTGAACTGGCTGGGAGTAATCGGGGCGAGTTAGAAAAGGTACTTATCCACTATAAAGATAGTGGGGAGAAATATAAAGCAGCTTGCTTTTTGATTGAGAATATGCCTAAATGTTACAGTTACAAAGGGTGGCTGATAGATACGTTGAGATATTGGAAAGCAACTACGGATTCTTTTGGTATCATTGATAGTAGTCAAGTAGCAAAATGGGAGAAATATCCGGCTTCGATGATGAATAAAGAGTATGATATTCATGTTATAACTGCTGATTATCTGATTCGTAATATAGATCAAGCCTTTGTGGTCTGGAAGAAAAGGCCTTGGAATAAAGATCTTTCCTTTGATGATTTCTGTGAATTGATTCTTCCTTATCGTATCGGTGATGAAACGCTTGAAGACTGGCGGAGTGTATACAGCGAGGAATTCTCGTTTTTATTGGACTCTGTTTATATAGGAACAGATGTAATGGAAGCCACGAAGGTTGTTATGGAGAACCTGAGGGAAAGGGGATTTCGGTTTAATAATGACTTTGATTCACCTCATATGGGTGCTCTTTTCCTATTGGAGCATCGGGCCGGAAAATGTGTGGACATGTGTGATTTTGGACTTTATGTTTTGCGCTCATTAGGAATTCCGGCCACAGCAGACGTGTATTTCTTTGAATCGGAATCCCGAATGGGCCATATCTGGGATGTAGTGAGAGATTCTTTGGGAAATTTTGTTAATATAAACTCTTTCCATGTGGCTAAATTTAAGTGGGACGTGGACGGAAGAAGGATAGGGAAGGTATTTCGCTATTGTTATGGTCTACAAAAAGAGAAACTGAAGTTTCTGAGTGTGAAAGATGAGATACCTCCCTTGTTCAGACATTGTTTTGTGAAGGATGTTTCTGAAGATTATTTTAAAGATGATTTGGTGTTGGATTTAAGTGATGTAGAAGACGACTATGTATATTTGGGAGTATTTCGTCCGCAAACGGCAGGAGAGGGAGTGGATATAGCTAAATTGAGGAAAGGAAAAGCGACTTTCAATAATATAGAGGCTAAAATGATATATATGCCTCTTGCTTATGAGAATTCAACCTATAAGCCCATAGGTTATCCCTTTTTCTTTGACGGTAAGGAGGCACATCCTTACATTCCTGATTTGTCTGTAAAGGATACTGTCGTTTTAAAAAGAAAAGCTGCTTTCTTTGACTGGATTAGATACTGTTTCAATATCATGGTAGGCAGTAAATTTGAGGTGTCAAATAGAAAAGATTTTTCAGGGAATGAACCATTTTATTGTATTTGCGATACCCCACATACCAACCGTACTTTTATACATTTGCCGGAACCGGTGAAAGGACGGTATGTTAGGTTCTCTACGCCAAAAGATATACGTATTGAATTGGCCGAGTTGTCTTTCAGTTATGATGGAGTGAAGGTGAATCCTCTGAAAATAGAAGGAGATGTTTCGGAAAATAAGTATCTTAAAATAGATAATATTATTGACGGTGACGTGCTTACTTACTATTTACCTAAAAAGGGAGGTGCTTCTATGGTGATTGATTTTGGTAAGGAGATATGTTTCAATGAATTGATGTATATGCCCAGAAATGATGATAATTTTGTCCGTATAGGCGATGTTTATGAGTTGTTTTATCATGGGGGAAAAGATGGATGGATTTCGTTGGGACAGAAAAAGGCTACCGATACTTTTTTGGTGTATGACAACATGCCTAGGGGCGCACTTTTTTATCTTCATGACATCACACGTGGCAAAGAGGAGCAAGTATTTCGGATTGAGAACGGAAAGCAGGTTTTCATATCAAATTTTGGGAAATGAGGTTTCGGAATAATTTATTCTTGCGTAAGTTGTTGGCTTGGGGCATTAATTTAGTCTATGGATTGTGTTTTGTGGCTCTTTGGGGACTGTTGGCTCAGTTGTTGCTTGTCACTTCCTTTAAGATTCCTTCTGATTCGATGGAACCTTCCTTGTTGGCAGGAGACTATATTCTGGTTGATAAGTGCTCAAAAGGAGCGAGGTTGTTCGATGTGTTTGCCGCATTGGAAAGGAAAGAGGTTAAGATTCATCGTATGCCCGGATGGAGGGAGTTCAAGAGGAATGATGTGCTTGTATTCAATTTTCCTTATCCGGGAAGTTGGGACAGCATTGCCTTTGATGTAATGTCATATTATGTAAAGCGTTGTATAGCAGTTCCGGGAGACACTTTGGAAATCAAGGACTGCCATTATAGGGTGAAAGGGCATGACGGATACTTGGGGAATACTGCTGCACAAGATAAATTGCAAAAATTACTTGACTCCGAGGAATTTGTGAATAGGGGAATAGTGGTTGAAAGTTATCCTTTTGATAAAGAACTGGGCTGGAGCATTGCCGAATTTGGACCATTGTACATACCGGCTAAAGGAAGTGTAGTAGAGATGGATTCACTGAACCGGATGCTTTATAGAAATCTGATAGAATGGGAACAGAAGGAGAAACTGACGTTCAGGAGGGATACTGTATTGTTAGGAGACAGTGTTATAAGCAGATACTGTTTCCGTGAGAATTATTATTTCGTATCCGGTGACAAGATGGAGAACTCGAAAGACTCACGCTATTGGGGATTGTTGCCTGAACCTTTTATTGTAGGCAGGGCTCTACGCATTTGGAAATCGAAGGATGATATGTCAGGAAGTATAAAATGGGAACGGGTATGGAAGAAAATAGAATAAGGCAAATAAAGGCTGTCGTTACTTGGACTGTGCTTTGGATGGCTGTTCTGGTTTTATTGTCAATGGTATGCGTAGCTTCTTCAGGGTTACTTCCTGCTGAAACTGTCGGGCAGTGGGTCTGGTTCGACAAGGCGTCCTTCTTGTTGGCTGGATGTATTCTATCGGCGCTTATCTTTAAGTCTAAAGGGGATTTTATAAGTTTGGATTCTGTGATTTCCTGGGTATTGGTTGTGTTGGGAGGATCTGAATCTATTTTAGGGTTGCGCCAACTCTATGGCTTTGCAACTTCCGGTCACTCTATGTACGCCTTGACGGGTTCTTTCTTCAATCCGGGACCTTATTCGGGCTATTTGGCTATGATACTTCCGGTATGTTTGTATCAATGGCTGGTTTGTGGCAGGAGGGGGGGACGTGTTGTTGCCGGTGGTGTGATGCTGCTTATCTTTTGTGTGCTTCCGGCAGGAATGAGCCGTTCGGCATGGTTGGCGGCAGGAGTTTCCTGTCTGTGTGTATATGCTTGGCATATGGATTGGACGGATAAGTTCAGATTATTATGGCAGCAGCAAAGGCAGCGTGTGGTGATGGTAGTGGTCGGTGGATTCTGTGTCTTGCTATTGGCGGGCTATTTACTGTTTGTCTTGAAACCCGATTCTGCACGTGGCCGTCTTTTCATGTGGAAGATAACTTGTCGTGCCATTGCAGAAAAGCCGTTGACCGGATATGGGATTCATAATTTCGCAGCAGCCTATGGAAATGCGCAGGAAACTTATTTTGCAGCAGGTGATTATGAACCGTGGGAGGAACGTGTGGCGGGAAGTCCGGAATATGCATTCAATGAATATCTGCAGGCTGCGGTCGAACTGGGCATTCCTTTGGCGGTATGTCTATTGGTTGTGGTCGTGCTGTGTTTGTATAGGGGAGTCCGTAAAGGACGTTATGGTATCTGTGGGGCTATTCTTTCTTTGATGATATTCTCTTTTTCCTCCTATCCGCTACAACTTCCGGTATTTATCGTTACATTTGGAGGATTGCTTGTGGCGTGCTTGTCCGGTGCCGACCGTTGGCAATGGTTGGGGCTGGCTGTATCAGTAGGCATCATTGGCGGTTTTCGCCTGAAGAATGACTTGCAAGTGGAGCAGGCCTGTCGGGAGTGGATGAATGCGCGGGTGCTGTATAATGCAGGTGCGTATCAATCGGCAGAGAAAGAGTACGGGCGCCTTTATCCTCTGTTGAGGGACCGGGCATCTTTCTTGTTCGAATATGGGCATGGATTGCACAAGCAGCAGCAGTTCAGTAAATCCAACCGTATTTTGAAAGAAGCTTTACAGCGTAGTTGTGACCCCATGATACTGAATGTGATAGGCAAGAACTATCAGCAGATGGGTGATTGCTTGTCAGCGGAAGACTGGTTTATCCGTTCCACCCATCGTTTGCCGGGACGTATTTATCCCTATTATCTGCTTGCGAAGCTTTATGCGGAACCAAGCTTCAGGCAACCGGACAAGTTTGAAAAAATGAAGTGGATGGTATTGACGAAAGAGCCGAAAGTGCATTCTACGGCAATACGACAGATGAGGGAGGAAATAAAAAAGATTCAGCTTATTTTTGTCCATATTAAAAAAGATGAATAAAAACGTAAAGCGTTAATAATGAGCGAACTAATTGCTAAAGTGCTATGAAAAAAGTGTCCACATGCAAATATCGGTTCGTTTTTTTGAAACGATTAATTTTATCAATTTATAATTGAGTATGAATATGAAGACACAGAACTATCGATACCTGCTATGCATGGCCGTTGCCCTGCTTGCCGCCTGCTCCGATGCCGGAAAGGGAAAAGAGTCCGAGGAAGGGGTGGCAACCGTCCTGCCAAGTGAAAGCAATGAAGTGACCGTGAAAGTCCTGAAGCGGGCGACCTTTGAGCATGAACTGGTGAGCAACGGAAAAGTAACCGCCGGTGCCATGGCGGATTTGCGTTTTGAGACTACCGGTGTAGTGGCACACATCTACGTGAAGAACGGTGACCCGGTGCGCAAAGGGCAGAAACTTGCCGAACTGGATAAGTTCCGTCTGAAGAACAAGACCGCGCAAGCCAAGGATGCTCTGGACAAAGCGGAACTTGAGCTGCAGGACGTATTGATAGGGCAAGGCTATCCGGTGGGTGATACTTCCAAAATTCCTGCCGACATCATGAAGCTGGCACGAGTAAAGAGCGGTTACGACCAAAGTCTCTCCCAGTACGAACTCGCCGCCTATGAAGAAGAGCATGCTACGCTGGTTGCCCCCTTCGACGGCGTGGTGGCGAACCTCTTTTCCAAGCCCTTTAACGAGGCAAGCACTTCGGAATCTTTCTGCTCCATCATTGGCACTCAGAGCATGGAAGTGGACTTTACGGTACTGGAAAGTGAACTCCCCCTGATAAAGAGTGGCGACAAGGTGATTGTCACCCCTTACTCGGATGCCGCTTCCAAACAAGAGGGCCGCATCACCCAAATCAATCCTCTGGTAGATGATAAGGGAATGGTGAAAGTAAAGGCATCCGTCAATGGCAGGGGACGTCTGTTTAGCGGCATGAATGTGAGGGTAAATGTACACCGTTCTCTGGACAGTCAGCTCGTGATACCCAAAAGTGCCGTCGTACTGCGTTCGGGTAAGCAAGTCGTCTTTACCCTGAAAGACGGAAAGGCGCAGTGGAACTATGTGCAGACCGGACTGGAGAATGCGGAAAGCTACAGCATGGCCGACGATGCCCTGAAAGAAGGCGATACGGTCATCGTGACGGGAAATGTGAATTTGGCACATGAGGCGCCGGTGAAGGTGGTGGAAAATTGAAAGATGAAAATTGAAAGTTGAAAATTCATAATTCACAATTTAAATTCATAATTGAAAATTGATAAAGTTTTTGATACAGCGGCCTATTGCCGTACTGATGGCATTTACAGCATGCTTCATTGTCGGGCTGGTGACTTACTTCACCTTGCCGGTATCCTTGCTGCCCGATATTGCCATCCCGGAAATTACAGTGCAGGTGTCGGCGCAGAATACCTCGGCGCGTGAATTAGAGAATACGGTGGTGAAACCTCTGCGGCAGCAGCTCATCCAGGTGGCGAAACTGAAGGACATGGACAGCGAGACGCGCGATGGTGCAGGCATCATCCGCCTGGGCTTCGACTTCGGTACGAATACCGACCTTGCCTTCATAGAAGTGAACGAGAAGATTGACGCCGCCATGAACTATCTGCCCAAGGATGCCGAACGCCCGAAGGTGATAAAGGCAAGTGCGACGGACATTCCTGTCTTCTACCTCAATCTGACCCTAAAAAGCGACAGTGCATACGGCAAGGTGGACGAACGCGCGTTTCTTGATTTGTGCGAGTTTGCCGAAAATGTCATAAAGCGTCGCATCGAGCAGTTGGCGGAAGTGGCAATGGTGGATGTCACGGGTTTGGTCGAACGCCAGTTACAGATTGTGCCCGACCCGGATAAGCTTGCTGTGTTGGGGTTCTCCATTGAAGACATAGAAAACGTGCTGGCGCAAAACAACGTGGAGCCGGGCAGCATGACCGTGCGCGACGGCTACTACGAATACAACATTAAGTTCTCCACCCTGCTGCGGACAGAGGAGGACGTGAAGGGCATCCTGCTGCGAAAGGAAGGACGTATCATCCGCTTGGGAGACTTCTGCCGGGTAGAGATTGTTCCTGCCAAGGAGAAAGGTGTCTCCATGAGCAATGGCAAGCGTGCCGTTACCCTTGCCGTCATCAAGCAGGCGGACGAGAATATGGAAGACATGAAGCTTGCCATCAACAGCACGATGGACTACTTCAAGAAAGTATATCCCGACATTGATTTTAGCATCAGCCGTAACCAGACGGAGTTGCTGGACTATACCATCTCCAATCTGCAGCAGAACTTGTCGTTGGGTTTCCTGTTCATCTGCATTGTGGCGGTACTCTTCTTGGGTGACATCAAATCACCGTTCATCATCGGGTTGAGTATGGTGGTATCTATTGTCATCTGCTTCCTGTTCTTCTACTTGTTCAAGATGTCACTCAATATCATTTCTTTGTCGGGATTAATCCTGGCGTTGGGTATGATGATTGACAGCAGCATCATTGTGACGGAGAACATTTCGCAGTATCGCGAACGGGGCTATTCGTTGCGGCGGGCTTGCGTGACGGGAACGAGTGAGGTGATTACGCCCATGCTGAGTTCGTCGCTGACCACTATTGCCGTATTTGTGCCGCTGATATTCATGAGCGGCATTGCAGGGGCGTTGTTCTATGACCAGGCATTCTCTGTTACGGTGGGGCTGCTGGTTTCCTACTTCACGGGTATCATGCTGCTGCCGGTCCTCTATATGCTGGTCTACCGGACGGGGTTGCGCGGCAGGTCGTGGTTCTCCCGCATCCGCATCAACAATCCGTTGAAGGAACATACGCTGGACCGTTTTTATGATGCGGGCATCGACTGGGTATTCTCCCACAAGACGGTAAGTAGCGTATTCTGTGTGGTTTCTATACCTCTTTGTGTCTTTCTGTTCTATTCCGTCGGCAAGGAGCGTATGCCGCAGATAGACCAGAATGAACTGATAGTCCACGTGGAATGGAACGAAAACATACATGTGGACGAGAACCGGCATCGTGTGAATGTGCTGTTCGGACAGTTGTTGGACAAGACTGTGGAACAGACGGCTGCCATAGGCCAGCAGGACTATCTGCTGAACCGTGAGCAGGCTCTCTCTTCTTCGGAGGCAGAATTGTATTTCAAGACTTCCTCGCCTGACGGGATTGCTCCCTTGCAGAAGCAGGCGGGCGAGTGGCTGACACGGGAATATCCGTTGGCGACAGTCTCCTTTTCTCCACCCGAAACCGTGTTCGAGAAGCTTTTCGTGACCGGGGAGGCCGATGTGGTGGCAGAACTTTATGCCCGTAACAAGGAGAAGGCGCCGGCGGCGGAAGAATTGCGCGGACTGGAACAACAGTTTGCGGAGCTTACGGGGACAGCGCCCGTAGGCATCGCTTTCGAGAACCAGCTTGACATAAGCATTTTGCAGGAAAAGCTGTTGCTCTATGACGTTTCGTATGACGAGCTTTACCGTACGTTGCGGACAGCGTTCAAGGAGAACAGCGTAGCTATGCTCCATTCCTACCAGCAATACCTGCCTATCAGCATTGTGGGCGAGGAGCGGACAGTGAACGAGGTGCTGCAGCAGACATTGATACAGACCCGTCCGGACAGTAAGGGCGAAGTGGAGCATATTCCGCTTCGGGAGCTGGTAAAGGTGCGTCCGGCTGAGGACTTGAAGACGATTACGGCAGGACGCAACGGTGAATATATACCGTTCCGTTTCTATGAAGTGGACGATGCTCCGGAGTTGATGGAAAAGGTGAAGCGGGAGGCGGATGCCACGGGTGACTGGGATACGGCCTTTTCCGGCAGTTTCTTCTCCAACCGCCAGATGCTGGACGAGCTGGTGGTGATTCTTTTCATCTCTATCCTGCTGATGTATTTCATTCTTGCCGCCCAGTTCGAAAGCTTCGTGCAGCCGCTCATCGTGCTGCTGGAAATTCCGATAGATGTGGCGTTTGCCCTGCTTCTGTTGTGGATATGCGGGCATACCCTGAACCTGATGTCCGCCATCGGACTGATTGTGACGTGCGGTATCATCATCAACGACTCCATCCTGAAGCTGGATGCCATTAATGAATTACGGAGGGCTGGTATGCCGTTGCTCGAGGCCATCCACGAGGCGGGGCGCAGAAGGCTCCGGCCCATCATCATGACATCGCTCACCACCATTTTCGCTATGGTTCCGCTGCTGTTCTCGTTCGACATGGGCTCGGAGCTGCAGAAGCCGCTTTCCATAGCGATGATTGGGGCGATGTTCGTGGGGACACTGGTCAGTCTGTTCATCATCCCGTTGATATATTGGTTTATTTATAGAAAAGAAAGAGCATGAAGAAATTAAGTCTTATACTTTTGTTCAGTCTGGGAGCCCTTTCCGCTTTTGCCCAACAGCGGATAACGCTCGATTTGCAGCAGACCATTGCCCTGGCGAATGACAGTTCGCTGGAAGCCTTCCGCACCAAGAACATGTATCTGGCCGGTTATTGGGAATACCGCACCTATAAGGCAAACCGCCTTCCCAGCCTGACGCTGAACATGACTCCGGCACAGTACAACCGCGATATCACCAAGCGTTACGACTCCGAACAGGACCTTGACATCTATCGCAGCCAGCAATCCTTCTATGCATACGGCAATCTTGCCGTCAGACAGAATTTCGACTTGACGGGCGGTACGTTCTATCTGGATACGGAGCTGGGCTATATGCGGAGCTTCGGTGGAAACAAGTATACCCAGTTCACCAGTGTTCCGGTTCGTTTGGGCTACTCGCAGAGTCTGGTCGGTTACAATCCTTTCCGTTGGGAACGCAGGATTGAGCCGCTGAAGTACGAGAAGGTGAAGAAGGAGTATATCTACAATGCAGAGCGGGTGTCCGAGCAGGCCACTACCTATTTCTTTGCGCTTGCCATGGCACAGGCGGAATATGACTTGGCCAAGGACAATGCCGTCTCCACCGATACCCTCTACCGCATCGGCATGCAGCGCTTGAAAATAGCCGCCATCAGCCGTGCCGACCTGCTGACGCTGAAACTCGACGTGGTGAACGCCCGCAATACTTTGCAGAATGCCGCCAGTGCCTTGAAGCGCGCCATGTTTTCGTTGGCATCTTTCCTGAATATGGAGAAGAACACGGATATCAGGGTGTCGCTTCCGGGACGTCCGAGGGCGCTGACCATACCGGTTGATGAGGCTTTGCTGGCCGCTCAAGCCAACAATCCGGAATTTCTGGGGCTTCGTCAGGAAGTGCTGGAAGCCGAGCAGACAGTAGACAAGACGAAGAAGGAATCGCGCTTCAACGCCAGCATCAACGCCAGCGTCGGCTTCAACCAGGTGGCAGAGAAATTCGGTGAAGCATACAGGCATCCCATGCAGCAGGAGATGGTGTCGGTCAGTGTCTCCATTCCACTGGTGGACTGGGGCGTGAGGAAAGGCAAATACAACATGGCGAGGAACAATCTGAACGTGGTGAAGACTTCTGCCAGGCAAAGTGAAATCAGCATTGAGGAGGAGGTTATCATGACCGTCAGCGACTTCAACGTCCAGCAAGCCCTCGTCGCCAGTGCCGAAGAGGCCCTCGACCTTGCCATCCTGGCGTATAACGAAACCCGCCAGCGCTTCATTATCGGCAAGGCAGACATCAACAGCCTGACCCTCTCGCTGAACCGCCAGCAGGAAGCGCAACGCAATTACATCTCCGCCTTGCAGGACTACTGGCTGAATTATTACAAGATACGGAAACTGACGTTGCACGACTTTGCCAGCGGATTTTCGCTGTCGGAAAAATTTGATTATAATAACTGATGAAACGAGTTTCTTCCTTCACCGTCATAGTGGCGTTTGTCTGCCTTGCTTTGGTAGGAGTGGCGTTGATACCGCTGCTCCCCGTCAAGCTGAATCCGTCACGCAGCCTGCCCGGCTTCACGGTGGGTTTCAGCATGCCTGGCACTTCGTCGCGGGTGGTGGAGATGGAAGTGACCAGCAAGCTGGAATCCATGCTGGCGCGTATCCGCGGAGTGAAGCGGCTGAACTCCACCTCGGGCAACGGCTACGGCAACATTACTGTGGAGCTGGACAAGCATGCCGATGTCGAGGCAGTCCGCTTCGAAGCTTCCACCATCATCCGGCAGACGTGGCCCCAATTGCCCGAAGGTGTCAGCTATCCCACCATTCACATGAAAGTGCCCGACGAGAACGCCTCACGCCCCTTCATGTCCTTCACCCTGAACGCCCCCTCCACCCCGATATTGATTCAGCAGTATGCCGAGGAGCATATCAAGCCGCGGCTGGCAAATATTCCGGGTATCTATAAGGTGGAACTCAGCGGTGCCACGCCCATGGAGTGGAGACTGGAATATGACAGTGAACAGTTGCGCTTGCTGGGTGTGACCCTATCGGACATCAGCGAGGCAGTACAGCGGCATTACCGGAAGGAATTTTTGGGTACGCACAATGTGGATACAGGTAACGGTAGCCGGGAATGGATACGCCTGGCACTGGTGCCGGAGAGCAACTCCCTTGGTTTTAATCCTGCTGCCATCACCGTGACGGCTACCGACGGGAAACTGCTCCGCTTGGACGAACTGGTGTCGGCTGTCCGTATGGAGGAGGAGCCGCAAAGCTATTACCGCATCAATGGGCTGAATTCCGTCTATCTATCCATTACTGCGGAAGAAACTGCCAACCAGTTGCAACTGAACCGTGCCGTGATGGACGAGATGGAAGCTGTTCGGCAGGTACTTCCTGTCGGATATGAAGTGCATACCAGCTATGATGCGACCGAGTACATACGGGAAGAACTGGACAAGATTTACTTCCGTACCGGCTTGACGGTACTCATCCTGCTTGTATTCGTATGGCTCATTACTCGTAAGTTGAAATATCTTTTTCTGATAGTTACCAGCCTGGCTGTAAATATAGCGGTGGCACTTATCTTCTACTACCTCTTCGGACTTGAGATGCAGCTTTATTCGCTGGCGGGTATCACTGTCTCGCTGAATCTAGTGATAGACAGCACCATTGTCATGACCGACCACATTCTGCATCGGCGTAATCTCAAGGCCTTCCTGTCGGTGTTGGCGGCAACCCTCACTACGATGGGTGCGCTTGTTATCATTTTCTTCCTTGACGAGAAGATACGGCTCAACCTGCAGGACTTTGCAGCGGTAGTGATCATCAATCTGGCTGTTTCCTTGATGGTGGCATTGTTCTTTGTTCCGTCGATGATTGAGAAGATAGGACTGGTGAGGCGGATTACGGGGAAGAAGAGGCGTCTTGTCTTGCCGGGGCTGACGCAAACATTCAAAACAAGGTTGGGACGGATTTTCAGACGTTTCCCCGTTTATTTCTCCTGCTGCTACTCTGCTCTCATCCGTTTTCTGTGCCGTTGGCGCTGGGCTGTATGCCTGCTGTTGCTGTTGGGTTTCGGTCTGCCTGTTTTTCTGTTGCCCGACAAACTGGAAGGAGGGGGAAAATGGGAAGCTGCTTACAATAAGGTATTCGGTTCGGATACCTATAAGGAGTCGGTGAAACCCGTTGTGGACAAGGCGCTGGGCGGCAGCTTGCGGCTTTTCATACAGAAGGTGTACGAAGGCAGTTACTTCACCCGTAATGAGGAGGTGGTGCTCTATGCCAACGCCAACCTTCCCAATGGCAGCACCCTCGAGCAGATGAACACTTTGATGAAACGTATGGAGACCTACCTCAGCCGGTTCAAGGAAATCAGGCAGTTTCATACTTCCATCTACAGCCCCCGGCGTGCCAGTATGCAGATTTATTTCAAGAAGGAAGCCCGGAACAGCGGTTTTCCCTATACACTGAAAGCCAATATGATAAGCAAGGCACTGGAACTGGGAGGCGGCAGCTGGGGCATCTACGGATTGCAGGACCAGGGGTTCAGTAATGACGTCCGCGAGAGTGCCGGCTCCTACCGCATCAGGATGTACGGCTACAACTACGACGAACTCTATGAGTGGGCGGAGAAGCTGAAGGCCAAGCTGCTGACGCACCGGCGTATCAAGGAAGTGCTCATCAATTCGGAGTTCTCCTGGTGGAAGGATGACTATCAGGAATTCTACTTCAACCTGAACAAGGAGCGCATGGCGCAAGAGGGCATCGACGCGCAAGTGCTTTTCTCTGCGGTGCGCCCCATCTTCGGCAAGAATCTGGAGATTGGCTCGGTAGCGGCCGAGCAGGGAACGGAGAAAATCAAGCTCTCTTCCCGCCAGTCTGCCGAATATGACATCTGGGCGATGCAGTTCTTTCCCTATGGAGTAGGAAACAGCAAGCATTACAAGCTTTCCGAACTGACTACTGTGGAAAAGGGACAGATGCCGCAGGAGATTGCCAAAGAAAACCAGCAGTACCGCCTCTGCCTGCAATACGAATATATCGGCTCCAATGAGATGGGCAACAAGATACAGAAACGTGACCTGGAGGAGTTCAACAAACTGTTGCCGATGGGTTATACAGCCGAGTCGGACAGCAACAGTTGGTCATGGGGCGAGAAGGACAACCGCCAATACCTGCTTCTGCTGGTGGTGATAGCCATCATCTTCTTTACGACCAGCGTTCTGTTCAACTCCCTGAAGCAGCCGCTTGCCATCATCTTTGTGATTCCGGTTTCTTATATCGGGGTATTTCTTACTTTCTATTGGTTCCGGCTGAACTTCGACCAGGGCGGTTTTGCCTCGTTCGTCCTGCTGTGCGGCATCACGGTGAATGCCAGCATCTATATCCTGAACGAGTACAACAGCATCCGACGTCGTTTTCCCCGTCTTTCCGCTCTTCGTGCCTACGTCAAGGCGTGGAATGCGAAGGTCGTTCCTATTTTCCTCACGGTAGTTTCTACCATTCTGGGATTTATCCCTTTCATGATAGGTGAGGACAAGGAGGCTTTCTGGTTTCCATTGGCGGCGGGTACCATTGGCGGACTGGTGATGTCCGTCATCGGTATCTTCTTTTTCCTGCCGGTTTTTGTGCTGAAACAGCGTGATTTTCTTAGGAAATGATTACTTTTGCTCGATTTTGTTACCTGAATGGATACTTGAATTTTAAATATGGAAAGTGCGGAGTACTCTTTGGATGAGTTATTATGTCAGTCTCTTCTGTTGTTTCGTCAGTATCGGTTTTATGATGCTCCGGAATGTGGAGAAAAGGCATTCCGGATATTGGAGGAAGCCCATGTATGGATGGGGCGTACGCAAGAGTGTGTGGATATGGCGAAATGGGGGTGCGTGATAGAGTGTCTTGCGCAGAAATACTACATAGAAGATGATACGGATGCGATTCTGGAAGAAATTGATGCTGCCTTGGTTGCGCATTGGAAGAGGATAGAGAAAATCCATGCAGAAGTCACCACCGTTTATTTATGGCTGGGGTACTATTTCCTGCTACGTTTCAGAAACCGGGAATCCCGTTCCCATTCCCGTTGTAAACAGATAATGTCCAGCTTGTTGTGTGCTTTGGTCGAAATCTTCCGTAAGGTGGAGAAGGGGGGAGCCCCGACAGAAGTCTTGTCACATCTTTCGGTAGATGTTTGGGGAGAGACCGTCTGCTGGATGGAGCAGGTACATGATTCCCGTCTTTGCGAGAAGCAGTCGTCAGCTTTGCTGGCACAACTCTATAACCTGAAAAGTGTGGAGTTGGAAAAAGGTCTGGGAAAGCAGGATGCTTTGCTCCAGCAGATTCTGGAGTTTTATTGCTTTTAAGGGAAAATTATCTCTGCTTAGTTTTATCATTTCTGCTTCCACACTTCCACCTACTTCCTGCATCCCTTTATTCATCGGCATTACAAGTGCTGTGGAAGCAACTCAAAAAGGTGGAAGCAACTTTTGCTTCCACAGCGGAAATACGCCGAAAAGTAAGTTAATATCTTGTTTGTTAGTGTATTAATAGAATGTACAGCATTTTGCAAATATCTTGTTTACACGATATGCGTTTCGTGTAAACACGGTATTAACTTCGTAAAAGACCGTTTACCGATAGACTGCAGCTGGGCTCATAATAGGAATAAGATAGGTGCACAGTATGGGGAAACTATGAGTATAATAGGTGTTCAACGGTTATGAAGCACCTTGTTGACGGTCGTTAGTCGAGTGGTTGACGGCCGTTGGCAGAGCGCATCACGGCCGATAGGCGCTGATAACTCCGTACAGAAAATGGAAAGGAAGCCTATGTAAGGGGAAACAAGCTCTGAGCTATTTGTTTTGTTTGTCACATTTATCTTGTTTTTGTACATTGTTGAAGCGGTTTTTTGTATCTTTGAAGGGAGAGGCCGTAAAAAAGCTTATTCTCATCCAAAGTTTAATTATATATACATGGATTATGAAGCGATGTATAGTACTGTTCATAACATTCTGCTGTGCAGTTGTTTCTAATGCGCAGACAAATGGCATTGTGACTGATGGGGAAAAAGGATTGCCGTTGGCTGATGTGAATATTTATCTCCAAAAGGATTCTGTGTATACGCAATGATAATCTGGTAAAGAACATGTTCATATGAAAAAACTGTTATATCTTGGGCTTTTGTCCGTTTGTGTACTGTTAGGTTCTTGCGTAGAGAAGAACGTATCCAATGTTTTTGATAAGGTAGAGAGGTATATGGATGTATATCCTGACAGTGCATTGCTGCTGTTGGAGCAAATTCCTCATCCGGAGGAGCTTCGTGGGAAGCAGCGGGCGGACTATGCATTGCTGCTGACGCAAGCACGTGATAAAAACTATCTGGATAGTTTGCAGTCGGATTCGTTGATAAAAATTGCGGTAGATTATTATAAGAATGGGGAGGATAAGGTGAAAGCGGGGAAGGCATTGTTTTATTATGGCAAAGTGATGGATTTGCAGGGGAATAATACACTGGCTATGCAAGCCTATTTGAATGCTTTGGCTAAATTGGAGAAAACGGAAGAGTATAAGTTACAAGGCTTGGCATATGAGTATATCGGTATTTTGAATGCAGATAGAAAGCTACACAAAGATGCTCTTGATAATTATCAAAGTTCGGTATGTTGTTTTCAAAAGGCAGTTGATATTTTAGGGGTTATATATGCTTATCGGGATATTGCTCGTATTTATTATGTAGAACAACAATATGACAGTGTTTATAACTACATCAATAGGGCTTTGTCCTTGTGTGAGGAAAAGAAAGGATGTACCGATTTTGAACGAGTAACTCCTTCTTTGTTACAAGTAAAAGGAATTGCAAAAAGAAATGAAGGGGATTTGGAAAATGCAATAATCTTGTTGAAAACTGCGGTAGAGACTGAACAAGATAGGCATTCTATGCATCACTGTTCAATGTCATTGGGGAATATTTATTTGAATCTAAATAAGTTGGATGAGGCTGGAAGATGTTTCGCTTTAGCTTTGAATTCTGAAAATCCTCGTACTCTGGCGGGTGCATATCACTATTTGTATCTGTTGGAAAAGAAACAGAAAAAGTATGCAATGGCTCTCTATTTCAAAGAAAAGTCTGATTCGTTGTTAGTCATTGAACGGGATGCTAAACAAACATCTCAAATTTTGACTTTGCAACGTAAATATGAAAGAGGAAAACTTCTTTTAGAAAAGCAACAGGTTGAACGTGAAAAGCAAATACAGCTTTATTTTTGGATAGCAGTAGTCTTGTTTATTATACTGCTATGCATTGTTTTGTATTTTCTTTTGAGAAAGAGATATGAAGGACTGTTCCGGAAGAATATGCAAATAATAGAAGAAAATGAGTGCATGATTAAACGATATGTTTATGAACTTGATGTGTTGAAACAAAGGGCAGGTGAGATGGCAGAAACAAATAGAGAGAAGATTGCTAAATTGAACCAAAAGATTTTGCTATTGGAGAGTGAGAATAAAAAAATAAGTGAAAATGTATGTGTAAATGGCGTTTATCTCTTGGAACAATTGAAGAAGGAAAAGCTGATTGTGAAGAATATGACCAACCAGGAGAAAGAACAACTCCTTGAATATATAGATTTAATATATGGTAATTTTATTTCTCGGTTAAAGAAAGATTTTAAATTAACTAGTGGCAACTTGATGTTGTTGGCTTTGCTTAAAGTCGGTTTCACTTCCAGTGAATTGATGTTCACTTTTGACTGTGAGATGAATTCCATTTTTACGAAGAAACGGAGGTTGAGGGGAATCTTAAGTTTGGATACAAATGATAAATTGGAAGAATTTGTAGCTCTTTACTAGAATAATCGCTTGATTTTCGTCCACTAATTTAGAAATGTTTTTACTGTCATCTTATTGGTGTATAGAGTATTGACTTGTCTTGTGTTGTCCACTCGTATTTTCTCTAAGAAGTGATTGAATGGCTATCTTTGTAACATTCAAAACTAAAGATACTATGAAATCATTTTTTATTTTGTTAAGTTTATACTACTTTCTTGTAGTAAATGTAGTAAGTGCAGATTCAGTTACTTTTCCTTCGAGAGTAGAAATCGTCATGGATGAGGATTTTGATTTACCGGGTGGTCCGGGGAATGCTCATCGTTCTATTCCTTCAGCTACTCCTTTTTTAGCATTTTTGAATGATGACCATTCCATTGATTTGGAATTCTATCAATCGATAGGTGAAGTGGAAATTGCAATTTCTCAGAATGGGAATGTTGTTTACTCCTCTGCTGAGAATATAGACTCTCCTATATTAAGAAAAGTACAGTTACAGCAAGGTTTAGGTGGTGATTTTTTACTTGAGATAAAGGGCGCGGATGGGGCTTATGCATTCGGTAGATTTACTGTTCATTGATTTGATAATGAATATATAACACTATGAAACAAATCTCATTTTGCATCACTTGCATGAACCGGCTTATTATCGACGAAGTCATAGTGGGAATATGGTTTTTAGGTTAGCGAGTCGGTATGTAATCTGGATGCAGATAATTATCTGGGGAAAGGCTTTGCAGAGTTCGTGATGAAGAAGTTTGAGAATGAAGAAAATATATTCTATATCAGTACTCTTTGTAAACGTGATGTTTTTGGACGAATATGTTTGAAGAAGCGAGGCTTTATTGCAATGAAAGGTTATAATGAGGCTTTGGTAGGCTATGGATTTGAGGATGCAGAATTTTATGATGGTCTGGAGTCGTAATCAGGATATGAAGTCGGGTGAAACTTGTTCGTTTTTAGCTAAAGAAAAGATTGTATAACGCTTCTTTTTAGTAAGAAGCATAATAATTATTTACGTATGAAAAAAAAAATTGTAGTGTATGTCTTGATGGCTTTTATAGCTCTATTTTTAATATTTAGATTCGTGTCTATATCAAATAACATAAGTCTGCAAAGAGGAATTGTTAGAAGTGTATCTGCTACAGAGCATAATGATATTGTAATAGAGTTGGAGAATGATTCTTTTTATTATATAAATAGAGGTATGGAAAGTGAAATAAATTATGAATGGTTTCAGAATTATTTGCCAAGCCATGAAATAGAGTTGTATATTCAAAATGAACATTTATTTGGGTCAAATAGTAATCGTATTGTTGAAGTAAGCATAAATGATTCTTGCATATATAAGAAGTGATTTATATTTATTCGCAAGAAAACAGTTGTATGCCAAGAAGGTGATAACTTGTTTGATAAAGAGAACAATCAGCATATTCAAATTCGGGGAGTTAGTTCGGATGGATGTTTCTTTGCTTTATTACAACCGGATGAACTTAGCGATGATAATCAACAGAGAATGGGAGTTGAAGAAGAAGGTAACCCCATAATAGCTGTTCTTTATTAAGAAGTTGATATAAAGATGAAACTGTTTTCCCATGAAGTGTGAAAAATATATCTATGAATAGTTCGTAATTCATTTGTTTTTAGTATGTTTGTGCTATTCGTATATATAGTATGAAATACTAAGGAAGAGAATGTTCTTAATGAAAGTATGAAAAGAAGAGTTAAAGCATTGACTGTTGTTTTGGCAATATGTCTTATAACTGTTTTTATTCGATGTCAGTCGAATGAAACTCCTATTCAGCAACTTGTAGTTGTTGTGAATGGGGATTCTATTGAGATGGTTTTTGTGAAAGGAGGTACATTTATGATGGGATGTACAGATGAGCAGGGATGTGACTGTGAGGATAACGAGAAACCAGCACGTAAGGAGTCGGTATCTGATTTTTACATAGGAAAATATGAAGTTACTCAAAGGCTGTGGAGGGCGGTTATGGATACTGATTCCATTTTGCCGTTTAATGGGGGATGCGGAGATTGCCCGATGGAAAATGTAAGCTGGAAAAATGCGCAGGAGTTTATCGGTAGATTAAATGCTATGACCGGTAAAACATTTTGTCTTCCGACTGAGGCCGAATGGGAATACGCAGCGCGTGGTGGACACAAAAGTAAGCACTATAAATACAGTGGCAGCAATCAGGTAAGTGAGGTGGCTTGGTATGTTGGGAATTCCTCTGGCGGACAATATGGAGAAGCTGGAACTACCCGTCCGGTAGGTCTGAAAAAAAGCAATGAATTGGGATTGTATGATATGAGTGGCAATGTTTGGGAGTGGTGCGGTGATTTGTACACTAAAGAATACAAGCAAGGTGGTAAGTCTATCCATCCGGGATGGCCTTTTGAGGGTACTTATCTTTTTTTCCGCCGAATATTGCGAGGTGGAAGTTGGGGAGGAACAGCAGAGGGGTGTCGGGTATCGTACATTGATTACGACATTGAGAATTATAGTGACGAGTATGGAGGTTTTCGCCTTGTGATGGAGCCGGAATCGATTAAATAATGTAATTAATGATGATAAGTGATATTTTACTACTTTCAGAGTAATGAATAGAAATGGTATGAGATATATGTGGAAATTCTTTTTATTATTGATGTTGGTTGTAACTTCGTGTTCCGAAAAGCAGATTGATGGCAATGTAATTAATGTTGCGGAAGCAATGAGTAGATTGTCAGAAGGACAATCTGTACAAAATTTGTTTTCCAGCATAAGTTATATTCCTTTGGAGACTAATGAGCAGGCTATTATAGGAAAATATCCGGAGTGCATAATTATGGATAGTGCGATATTGGTATCTTCTGTCCATCAGAATCTGAAACTTTTTGACCGTACTAACGGGAAGTATATTCGGGATATTGGACACGTAGGTACTGATCCGGAAGGATATGCAAAGGATTCATGGGGGAAAGTGAGCTTTTGGGCTGATGCGGTTCGGAGAACCGTTTATCTATTGGGATGGAATAATGATTTCCTACTATATGGATTTGATGGGAAATATAAGGATAGAATTCGATTGCAAGATACAGTCAATTGTATTCTGTCCCAAAATTACTATTTGATGGATGCGGACAGAATTTGGGGACATAATAAAATGAAACTCTCTCCGGAGACGCCATCAGTCTTTTATATGGATAGAAATACGATGTCATTGACCGGTATTGCTACATGGAATTCAGCCCTGCTTCCCATGGATGAGGTTTTGTCGGTTTCAAATTTGTTGGGGGGCAATGTTGCTTATGGAGGTGACTTGGCAATGGCAGAATTTGTTGGTGACCGGAAATATTATACGGCAATCAATAGCCCTTCGTTATGGAAATCTAAGGATGCCATCCGAGTGAAACAAGCTTTTAATGATACTATCTATACTATTTCAGAGCAGGGACTTACTCCATATCTGGTTTTTGAACTGGGTGAGTGGCACTGGAGTGAGCAGCAGCAATTGGATGTAGAAGGATGTGATAAGAAAATAGCCATAGACTATATTCTGGAGAATGCAGAATACATCTATTTCCATTTTCATACAAGCTTATATTTAGAAGAAAGCCAGTCATATTGTGGATTTTACCATAAGGAAAAGAAAACTGTTGTTTGCCAAAAGGGTGATAGCTTATTTGATAAAATGAATAATCAGCATATCCAAATCAGGGGAGTCACTTCGGATGGACATTTTTTTGCTTTGTTACAACCGGATGAACTCAGTGATGATAATCAACGGAGAATGGGAGTAGAAGAGGAAGGTAACCCTATTATGGTCATGCTTTATTAAGTACTTATTCCGTCGTCTTCCCCCTTGCATCCAAATACCCTCTTTTAAACATATCCACGAACAGAAAGAATAGTGATAAGAGCAGTGGCCCGAAGATGACACCCATGAATCCGAAAAGGGACAAGCCAATTACAACTCCGAAGACAGTGATAAGCGGATGAATGTCTGCCATTTTCTTCTGGATGATGAAGCGTATCAGGTTGTCGAGCTGTGAAATGACTGCACCGCCATAGATGGCCAGCCCGATAGCTTGAACCCAGTTGCCTATCAATGCCATGTAGACAGCTATCGGAAACCATACCAGCGCTGTTCCTACCATTGGGATGATGCTGGCGAAGCAGGTCAGGAAACCGGTGAACAAGATGTTGGGAGCACCGAAAATCCAGTAGCCTATCATGGCTACTCCTCCTTGTATGACGGCGAGTAAGGGGATGCCGATGGCATTGGAGCGGACAATCATGTTGATTTCGTGGATGACGTTTTGTGTATTGTCATCATTGAACGGCAGTAGGTCGTTGACGTACTGTTCCATCTTTTTGCCCCCTATCAGCATGAAGTAGAGTACAAAGACCAGTACGAAGATGTTGACGGCAAAACTGCTGATACCTCCCATGATGGCTTGCCCGATGCGGGGAAGAATTGAAATGACGTATGCCACCGTGTCTTTCCCCAAGATATAGTAGCCGGTTTTGGCTTTAATGATGTTGGCCGCTTCTTCGAAAGGAGCTATAATGGCTTGCGGGTCCAGATTGATGTTTTGAAGATTGACCACAGCCAGCCATACCACCAGCCCAAGCGGAACCAGAAAGCAGAGAATTGCCTCTGCTGTAATGAGGGTGGCAGCTATGCTGCGCTTCATTTTCCGCTTGTCGGAAAGATACATCATCTGCTTTCTTACCAGGATATAGATAGTCAAGGCTCCCAGCAGACCGCCCATGAATGGGGCTATTTGTCTGAAAAGAATGATTCCCAGCCCGATAATGATAGCTATCAATGAATATTTCCAGTATTGTTCTTTTGTGCTCATAAAGTTCCTGTATTTCTTAGTAAAGAAACATAAAAGAAGTTGAAAAGGTTTGGAAATTGTGGCCGGAATTCAATATTTATCCTTCGTCCAGCCAGCCTAACCCCTGGCGTATGATTTCCGGCTCCCCATTGGTGCAATCCACTACGGTAGAGCCTTCCGTACCGCCGATACCGCCGTCTATTACCAAATCGACAATATCACCGAATTTCTCGTCAATCAGTTCCGGGTCTGTGCAGTATTCAATGTCCTCATTGTCATCATGCGGCAATGTAGTTGTCATGATGGGAGTATCCAGCAGGCGGGCTATTTCCTGAATGATGGAATTGTCCGGCATACGGATGCCGACCTCCTTACGGTTACGGAATATCTTGGGCAGGCGGGTGGTGCCGTTCAGAATGAAGGTGAAAGCTCCGGGCAGATTACGCTTCATCAACTTGAAGGTGCTGTTGTCCACTTTGGCGTATTCGCTAACCTTGCTCAAGTCGTAGCAGATGATGGAAAGATTGTTCTTCTTGGGGTCGATGTCCTTGAGGCGGCAGATGCGCTCGATGGCGCGCTCCTTCAGTCCGTGGCAGCCGATGGCATACATGGTGTCGGTAGGGTAGATAAGGATACCTCCGTCATTCAGTAGGTCGATCACCTGCTGCAGGTCGGCGGGATTGTTATTTTTTTCATAAAGTTTCAGAAGCATGGCGGAAATGGATTTGAGTTTTATATTACATGCAAAAATAGATAATAATCGGCTTATAAACAAGCGATTCACCTTTTTAGCATCTCTTTCTCCAGTTTCTTTATCTTCTTCCAGGCCTCTTTGAATTTGGGACAGAGGGTGACGGCTTTCTCATAGTTTTTCATGGCTGCCTCCTTCATGTCATGCTTCAGGCATTCGTCACCCATAAGGATGTATTCGCGGGCATACTTTACAAGGGCTTTCTCTTTCTCCAATGCTGCTTGTTTCAGTGCACGGTTTTCCTCTTTCAGACGGTTGATGATGTTCAGCTTCCGGCGGATGAGGCGCTGCACGTTGGGCTTCTCGATGTCGTAGCGGGAATGGATGGCTTTGAAAAACTCATCCAGGAAAGTGCCGAAATCCCCTTTGTCGAAGGCTTTGGCGGCGGCAACGTATTGAACGTCTGCCTGTGCTTGCTTCAAGGCACGGTCGATGGCGGTGCGGTTGTTGAAGCGTTCGGAGAAACTGACAATCTCCGGACGCACGAATACATCGGCACGGCTGATGGGCTTTTTCAGCTGGATGCCTTCCAGCGAGGTGCAGCGGCTGAGGGCTACGTATGCCTGCCCACCGGCAAACACGCCGCCGGTAAAGTCGATGACTACCCGGCTGAAGGTCAGCCCTTGGCTCTTGTGGACGGTGATGGCCCATGCCAGGCGCACGGGATATTGTGTAAAGGTACCCAGCTCTTCCTCTTCAATCTGTTTCTTTTCTTCGTTGTATTTGTAGCGGATGTTTCGCCACGACTCTCGTTTGACGTCACATTCCTTGCCGTCGTCGGTGATGACGTAGAGGGTCTCTTCAATAGGGTCGAAACCGCTGATGACGCCGATGGTGCCGTTCACCCAGCGGCGGTCGAAGTCATTCTTGATGAAGATGATTTGTGCGCCCGGTTTCAGTACCAGTTCCTGCGAGGTGGGGAGGCTGCTTTCGGGAAAGTCTCCCATGATTTCGCCGTAGAAGGTGACCGGGTCACCGGGAAGTTCCGCCAGTTTCTTGTCGTTGATGTAGTCCACATTATCACGGCGGGTGGCGAGGGTGATGTACATGTCGGCTTCCGATTGCTCTATTTGGGTGCCATAGCGGGTGTTGAGCAGCTGAAGTTCGGTAGAGCCGACGGTATTGTTGCGGATGTGGTCCAGCACATGGATGAACTTGCTGTCTGTTTGACGGTATACTTTCTGCAGTTCGATGGAGACAAGGTCTATCTGGCCGAATACCCTGGCAGAGAAGAAATAAGGGGTAGGGTAGAATCGGTTCAGTATCTCCCGTTCATCTCCTTTGACGACGGGTTCCAACTGGAACACATCGCCCACCAATAGTATCTGTTTGCCGCCGAAGGGTTCGCGCAGGTTGCGGGAATAGACGCGCAGGATGCGGTCTACGGCGTCGATGATGTCGGCGCGTACCATGGAAATCTCGTCGATGATGACCAGTTCCAGTTCTTCTAGTAGTTTGCGGTGGGGTTTGGTGTATTTGAAAAATTCGTGGATGCGTCCCCGTTGCAGACTGAAGTTCGGGTCGTCGGGCAGCAGGGGGTAGAAAGGCAGTTTGAAGAAGCTGTGCAGGGTACTGCCTCCGGCATTGATGGCGGCTATGCCGGTCGGTGCAAGCACCACGTGCTTTTTCTTTGTATTCGCGCAGATGTACTTCAGGAAGGTCGATTTGCCCGTACCTGCTTTGCCCGTCAGGAATACGGACTGACGGGTATACTGGATGAGGTTCAAGGCGTCTTGAAACTCTTTGTTTTGGGTATCGGGAACGAAGCTCAAAAGATTTCAGATTTATGATGGATTCCCGACTATGCCGAAATATTTCAGGGCGTTGGCGATACCGTCTTCATCAACAGAAGTGGTTGTGTAGTTACTGGCAGCTTTCACGTCATCATTGGCATTGCCCATGGCTACACCGATACCGGCATGGCGCAACATGCTGATGTCATTTCCTCCGTCGCCGAAGGCCATGGTTTCTTCCAGCTTGATGCCGAAGTGGCGGATAATCTGGTCGATACCGTTCTGCTTGGTGTTTCCTTTGGCTGTCACGTCTACGAAGGCGGGATGCCAGCGGCCCATCTCGCAGTGGGGGACGGCGGGCAGGATGATTGCTTCTTCCTCGGCGTTGATAAAGGGAGTCAGCTGGAAGAAGGCTTTGTCGGCATGGCTGTCGGTATAGGGCTTTGCTTCGATGGGGTCCACTTTCAGTTGGCGATGGAAGATTTCCTCCACTACTTCGCCGGGCTGGTTCACGCAGATGTCGTGCTCTCCCACCAGGATGCATGGGATGTTGCGTTCGTGGCAGAAAGCTGTCAAGGCATCCACTTCCGCTGTCGGTATGGGGCTTTTGTAGATAACGGTGTCTTCTACAAAGCAATAGGCGCCGTTCATCGTGATGTAGCCGTCTATCAGATTCCGTTCCTGCAAGGCGGACAAGTTGTTGATGATGACGCGCGGACGTCCGGTAGAAATGAAGATATGTATGCCTTTGGCCTTGGCGGCAGTCAACGCTTCAATAGTGGAAACAGGAATTTCGTGGGTCTTGAAGCTGACCAAGGTTCCGTCGATGTCAAAAAACAGAGCTTTTATCATAAGGGGTTCTTTTATCTTGTGCGCGAAATTACTTAAAAAAGCGAAGATATTTCGTACTTTTGCGCACAAATAAATGATAAATAACAAATGAAGAAACATTCTTTGAAAGATTGGATGATAGCGGTGCGTCCGTGGTCATTCCCCGCCTCTTCGATGCCGGTGGTGGTGACGTTGGCATATCTGTATTGGATGCAGCAGGACATAAACTGGGTGAACGGCATCTGGGCATTGCTGAACATCATTGTGTTTCACGCTGCCGGGAATACCTGGAGTGATTATTTTGACTATAAGCATAAGGTCGATGCAAGGGATACCTTTGGCGCCAAGACACTGACTGATGGGATGTTTACCCCGCGCGAGATATACCGCTTGTCGATGGCATTGCTGGCAGTTGCCCTTGTTGCGGGTGTCGGCCTGCTGTGGCGTACGGGGTTGCCGTTGCTGTACATCGGTATAGGCGGTGCAGCTTGCTCGTTGCTTTATCCACCGCTCAAGTATCGTGCGTTGGGCGATGTCGTCATCTTTTTGGCGTATGCCTTGCTGCCGACGTTGGGCACCTGCTATGTGGCTACGGGAGTAGTTGACTGGAATGTCTTGTGGATAGCTCTGCCGGTGGGACTGATTACGGTGGCCATTCTGCATGCCAATAATACACGGGATATGCGTACCGATGCCCGTGCAGAGATTCAGACACTGGCCATGAAGCTGGGAGGAAAGGCGTCGATGTACGTTTATTGTGCCGAAGTCCTTTTTCCTTTTGGCTGGATAGCCGGCTTGATAGCTGCGGGAACTCTTCCTTTATGGACCCTGCTGGTGATGCCGGCACTGGTTCCTGCCATAGGCAATGTACGGGTGGTGTCCCGTTTTCCCGGAAAGGGAGAAAGTGCCATAGCCGGTCTGGATGAGATGACTGCAAAACTCCAGTTGTTGTTCAGTCTGCTGTTCACGTTGTCGTTCGTTGTAGCCGGTCTGCTGTCATGAAGAAGCTGATTTTTACCATTCTGCTGGCTGCCGTGCTGTGGACGGTCATGTTTTCGCCTTGGACGGCTCCTTTCGTGAATTTCTGGTGGATGATGACCGGTTCTGCGCTCACACTGTCCGTGTTTGCCACCTTGTTCAATCCCGGCTGGTGGCGGGAGGTGAAGTGGAGCTTGCCGAATGTCTTGCTGGGACTTGGCATTGCTGTTGCTTTGTGGGGCGTTTTCTGGTTGGGAGACAAGGTGTCATCTTGGATGTTCGATTTTGCCCGTCCGCAGGTGGACTCCATTTATGGGATGAAAGAGGGAGAGTCTCCTTGGCTGCTGGCAGCATTGCTGCTGTTGCTGATAGGGCCGGCGGAAGAGATTTTCTGGCGCGGCTATGTGCAACGCACGCTTTCCAAACGCTGGAATCCGAATGCGGGTTTTGTGGTGGCTACTTTGATTTATGCACTGGTGCATGCCGGTTCCTGCAACTTCATGCTGGTCATGGCGGCTCTGGTGGTGGGGGTGGCATGGGGGGCGCTTTACCGTTTCTTTCCGAACCGCTTTGCCGCTATTATCTTGTCTCATGCAGTGTGGGATGTGGCGGTATTTATATTTTTCCCGATATGATTATTGTTTACAAAAATAAGGTGGCGGTAATGGGTCGTATAAAAACAAGACAAATTGATGCGTTGAATTATAAAAAAGCAAGCATATGACTTACAATTTTGATGAAGTAATAGAGCGCCGTGGTACCGACTCCGTGAAATGGGACGGTGTGAAGAGTGTATGGGGACGCGATGACCTCCTCCCCATGTGGGTGGCGGATATGGATTTCCGCACGCCCCCGTTTGTGATGGAAGCCTTGCGGAAGCGTCTTGAACATGAAGTGCTGGGCTATACGTCTGCGTGTGAGGAATGGTATACTTCCATTTGTAGCTGGCTCAGTCGTCGCCACGGTTGGGACGTCACTCGCGAGATGCTGACTTTTGTACCCGGCATTGTCCGCGGTCAAGCCTTCGCATTGCAATGCTTCACCAATCCCGGCGACCGGGTAATGGTGATGACTCCCGTTTATCATCCCTTCTTCCTGGTGACGCAACGCATGAAGCGCGAAGTGGTTTACTCTCCGCTCGACCTGAAAGACGGACAGTATCAGATTGACTTTGAGCGTTTCCGTAAGGATATACAAGGATGCAAAGTATTGATTCTCTGCAATCCCCATAACCCGGGCGGGCGTGTATGGACGGTGGACGAATTACGCCGGATTGCTGATATTTGTACGGAAAGCCATACGTTTGTCATCTCCGATGAAATTCATGCCGACTTGACTCTGCCACCTTACAAACACCATCCTTTTGCTACTGTTTCGGGGGCTGCCGCGCAGAATTCCCTCACCTTCATGGCACCCAGCAAAACATTCAATATGCCGGGATTGGGAAGTTCGTACGCCATTATCCTCAATGAGGACATCCGCCACCGTTTTCAGGAGTTCATGGAAGCGGGCGAGTTCAGCGAAGGGCACATGTTGGCCTATATCGGTGCGGCTGCTGCCTATATGCATGGTGAGGAATGGTTGGAACAGCTGCTGGACTATATAAAGGGCAATATCGATTTCACGGAGAACTACCTGCGCGAGCATATTCCGGGCATCGGCATGATACGTCCGCAGGCTTCTTACCTGATTTATCTGGACTGCCGGGGATTGGGGCTGACTCAGGAGGAACTGGTGAGACTATTTGTGGACAAGGCACACCTGGCACTGAATGACGGCACCATGTTCGGTGAACCGGGTAAGGGATTTATGCGGCTGAATATCGGCTGCCCGCGTTCGGTGTTGGAGCAGGCGCTGAAGCAACTGGAAACTGCGGTTGCAGACAAATGATAGAAAAAACTATATCTCCTATATTATGAATAGATTACCTTTCCTTGGACTATTGTTTGCGTTGCTGTGCCTTGTTGCCTGCCGGCAGATGAATGAGGCACATCTGTTACATCTGGCAGAAAAGCAGGTGAATATGAATGTGGACAGCGTGTATGCCTTGCTGGTACAGATAGAGAGGCCATCGCAACTTTCGGATGAGGAGAGGCTGTTGTATGGATGGCTGAATGCTTATGTGCACTATAAGCGGCACAACTCGATGGCGGAAGATTCCTTGATATTGCCTGCTTCCGATTATTACGTCTTCCGCAACGACACGGCGAAGAATCTGTTTTCCTATCAGTTGAAAGCCTGGTACTGGTATTGGCTGAAAGAGCACGAACGGTGTATAGCTGCCATTGACAGCGGCGTAGCTTTGGCCAAGGCGCTGCAGGACACGGGAAGAATGGCTGATATGCTGATTGATAAGGCATACTGGTATGTGTATGTCTGGAAAGATTATGAGAAAGCGATAGAAACTTTCCGTACCGCCATAGCTTTGGACGCAAGAGCCGGAAGCTTCTTCTCTATGGGAATTGCCATGGGGCTGAACAAGAATGATTCTGCATCCTATTACATGGAGCGCAGCATAGAACTGGCAGTGGAGGCAGAAGATACCAGTAAGATAGTGCATTATTTGCGTAACTATGCCCAGATGCAGGCTTACTCTTTTGATGAACCTTCCGGTGCAATAGCTACTATTCGTCGTATGGAGCAGTATGTCGTCGACCCGGTGCAGTTGCGTATGGGAGATCTGGTGAAAGTGGAAGTGTTCTTGAAAGAAGGGCTGCTTGATTCGGCGGAATACTATTTGAATAAGGAGAGGAAACGTGGCGAGGGCCGGAACCGGTTTCTGACGGAAGAGAATATGGTGGCGGTATATAGGGCATTGATAGATTATACACGTCACCGTACGTTTGATGTGCTGGACGTGGCGCGCTATAATGATTCTGTAGCCAATGCTCTTACTGCGTTGCAGAGTACTGTCCGGCGTAAGGACGAGTCGAAGGAGACGCTTTCGCAAGCCAACTTGATTCTGACGGTGGAACGGAAGCAGGCACAACTGAATTTGTTGCTGGCACTGTTGGTACTGGTGCTTGCAGGTGGCGGTGTGTCCCTTTATATCCGTAACCGGCGTAACCGGTTGATTGAAGCGGAAGAACGGGCGGAAACACTGACCCGGTTGCTGGAAGATGCGATCAGGAACCAGTCGAAAGGGGAAGACGGGCAGTTTTTTCGGAAAATACTGTTGCAGCAATTAGGCATGATACGGCTGGTGGCTAAACAACCTACCTCACAGAATCAGGAGCTGCTTCGCCGCATTTCGGGTATTACCAGCCATGAACTGCCGGTAGAGAGTTTGCTGGTATGGGAGGACTTGTATCCTATCATAGACCGGATTTATGATAACTTCTACACAAAGATGGACAGCCGTTTTGGCGATGTGCTCATTGACAAAGAAAAGCAGCTTTGCTGCCTGCTCTGTGCGGACTTCTCGACGAAGGAGATTAGTGTGGTGACACAACAAAGTATTCCCACCATTTACCAGCGAAAGACGAATATCCGCAAGAAGCTGGGGATGGAGGAGAAAGAGGGCATCGTAGAGTTTATAAAGAGCATATAGACCGGGAAAGGTATAATATAGAGTGTTGTAAGGTTAAAACGTTGATATGTAGTGATTCGTGGTTCGAGGATATAGACTTTTTATTCCTTGGTATAGACTGTTTGAGGCATGTTTTACCCCTATCTTTGTTTCAGCGAAATACAAAGAGTAAAACATTGAAATCAAACGCATAATGAAAGAAAATCTACTGAACAACGTTAGAAAAAAAGTGATGGTATGGATGGCCTTGGCAAGTATGGCCACTTTCCTTTCCGCCCAGACTTACCGGCTTTCCGGTTGTGTGCAGGACGAGAACCGCCAACCGGTAGAGGTGGCGAATGTGCTGCTGAAGCAGGCAAAAGACAGTGCCTATATTACCGGTATGCTGACCGACACGCAAGGTTGTTTTTCCTTTGACCAGCCACTGGGAGAATACTTGTTGCACATTACCCTTATCGGCAGCGAAGACCTCTACGTTCCCGTTGTGCTGCGAGGAAACAAAAACGTTGGCGAATTGACATTGAAATCTTCTTCCGCCTTGCTGGACGAAGTGACCGTTACGGCCGCGCGTCCTGTTATCAAGCGTCTGGTAGATAGGGTAGTGTTCGATGCACATAATACCATAGCCTCTGCCGGTGGCAGTGCACTCGACCTTCTGCGTGAAGTGCCCGGTCTGCAGGTTGGACAAAACAGCATTGGTATTATAGGTAAAGGGGGCATCAAGGTTTATATCAACGACCGTGAGACGAAGCTGTCGGGAGATGAACTGATAGATTACCTCCGTTCCTATGACGCCTCCCAGATACTGAAGGTGGAGGTGATTACCACGCCTCCGTCCAAGTACGATGCTGCCGGAAATGCAGGCATCATCAATATTCGCTTGAAGTCACGTCCCAAAGATTACGTGGGTGGTACGGCTTCCGCTTCCTACAGCGCTGGTGAAAAGGACAATTACGGATATGGCGGGGTAAGCCTGAACCTCAGCAAGGGGCGCGTGTCATCCTTTCTCAACGGGGGTACTACGCAGGGCAACTATGAGACGCGTGAGAAGAATTACCGCTATTTTCCGCAGAACACCTGGAACAGCCGTGCCGACTACACCAATTACATGAATAGCTTCTACCTTCAGGGAGGTGTGGATGTATCGTTGGAACGGGACTGGAGTGCAGGTATGCAGGCCATCTATAATCACAGTGCTCCCAAACCGGGCAACGCCCTTTCATGGACGGAAGTTTACGATGCCTCTACCGCCGTACTGGATTCTCTGCTGTACTCCAACAGTGACAAGGATACCGGTTCCGACCGCCTCAATCTGAATTTTCATACCGATAAGGTCTGGGATGACAAAGGCAAGAAAATGACTTGGGATGTGGATTACCTGCGTGACAACCGGGACGAAAATATGGGCTTTCTCTCGAAAACCCTCCTGCTTGACGGTACGGAGATTCCGGGTACAAACTTCGACTACAACTATCTGCAACATCGCAAGGTGGATGTAGTCTCCTCCGCTCTTGATTTCATCCTTCCTTTTGAAAAGTACAAGATAACGGCAGGTGCCAAGGTCTCCTTTACCAACACTCGCAACGGTATCAATTACGATACGTCGGACCCTACGCTGGTGCAGGATGATTATTTCCGTTACAAGGAGCAAATCTATGCCTTATATGCTGATTATAGCCGTGAATATTCCGAACGTTTTTCCATGCAGTTGGGCTTGCGTATGGAGCACACCCGCACTACCGGTATTTCCGAAGCGAAGGATACGGAGGACAAGCACGACTATACGCGCTTGTTCCCTACTGTCTATCTGCTTTATTCGCCTACAGACGGGCATGCGCTGAACTTCAGTTTCTCCAACCGCATCTCCCGTCCGTCGCAGAATATGGTCAATCCTTTTCCGTTCTATCAGAACAAATATACGTATGCCTGCGGACGTGAGGACTTGAAACCCAGCTACACTTACAATGCAGAACTGGGATATACGTTGAAGAACAACTTCAATGTTTCCGCTTATTATTCTTATTCGGACGATGTATTCTTCCAGGTTGTGGACTTGGATGCCGAAACGAATGTGACTTCTTTCCTTTGGGAGAATTTCATGAAGACGCATGCTTTCGGGCTTAACAATTCGTACACTTTCCGTACCAAATGGCTGCAAGCTTACGCCCAGCATGGAGTGAGCTATCGCCGGACTACCTCCAGCGCTGTCACCACCTCTTCCGAGGAGAAAGGATGGGCTTATGACGCCAGTCTGCGCAACACTTTCTTCTTCAATGAAAAGAAGACTCTTCTGGCCACGTTGTCCGGTTCCTATTCTTCCCGTCAGTATCAGGGCATCTATCTGATGAGTCCCACTTACAGCGTCAGTGCAGGTATGCTTTACCGGTTGTTGGACAATAAGCTCAACCTCAGCCTGAATGTCAACAATCTGTTTGTCAGCCATTCCAAATTGGAAACCATGTCCAACGGGCTGAAGATAATTGCAGATAACCAGTTCTCCTTTACCAGTTTCCGTATCGGTGTATCCTATACTTTCGGTGGAGATATACGTAGCAAGGGGCAGCGGAACAGTAACGAGGATATTCAGAGAAGATTATAATAAGAAGTTTATTGCGTGTTGGCAATTGGGAGAAAATATTTATCTTTGTGATACAAGCGATTGTAACAACGATTAATATAAAACCATGATGACACAGAAACTTCTTTACCTATTGCCACTCTTCCTATTGTCGGGATGCGGGCAGGCTACTTACAAGAATGCATCTCTGCCGGCAGAAGAGCGTGCCGGACTTTTGCTGAAGGAACTGACGCTCGAAGAGAAGGTGTCCTTGATGATGGACAGCTCCAAACCGGTGGAACGTCTGGGCATCAAGCCCTATAACTGGTGGAATGAAGCGTTGCATGGAGTGGCGCGTGCCGGGCTGGCCACAGTGTTTCCCCAACCGATTGGTATGGCGGCATCTTTCTCGCCGGAGACTGTATACGAGGTATTTACTGCCGTATCCGATGAGGCCCGTGCCAAGAATGCCTACTATGCATCTCAGGGAAGTCGTGAACGCTATCAAGGATTGACGATGTGGACGCCTACGGTGAACATCTACCGCGACCCCCGTTGGGGAAGGGGTATAGAGACTTATGGGGAAGACCCTTATCTGACCAGCCGTATGGGAGTGATGGTTGTAAAGGGTTTGCAGGGCACGAACGATGGAAAATATGACAAGTTGCATGCTTGTGCCAAGCACTTTGCCGTACACTCCGGTCCGGAGTGGAACCGCCATGAGTTTAATGCGGAAAATATCAAGCCCCGTGATTTGTATGAAACTTATCTTCCTCCTTTCGAAGCTTTGGTGAAAGAAGGAAAAGTGAAGGAGGTGATGTGTGCCTACAACCGCTTTGAGGGTGATCCTTGTTGCGGTAGCGACCGCTTGCTGATGCAGATTCTGCGCGATGAGTGGGGATTTGACGGTATTGTCCTTTCGGACTGTGGAGCTATTGCTGATTTTTACAGAGATAATGGTCATAAGACGCATCCTGATGCGGAGTCCGCTTCGGCGGCTGCGGTGCTGAGTGGAACTGACTTGGAGTGCGGTTCGAGTTACGAGGTCCTGGTAGAAGCGGTGAAGCAGGGAAAGATTGATGAAAAAGCAGTGGATGTAGCAGTCAAACGCCTTTTGACGGCCCGCTTTGCCTTGGGGGAAATGGACGAGCCGGAGAAGGTGTCCTGGACCGGCATTCCTTTTTCTGTGGTGGCTTCTGCTGGACACGACTCTCTGGCGCTCGACATGGCGCGCAAGTCAATGACACTGCTTATGAACAAGGATAATTCCTTGCCGTTGAAGCGTGGAGGTCTGACTATAGCCGTGATGGGTCCGAATGCCAATGATTCTGTGATGCAATGGGGAAATTATAACGGTATGCCTCCGCACACAGTTACCATTCTGGACGGAATTAGAAAAGCTTTGGGGAGTGATGACCGGCTTATTTATGAACAAGGCTGCGGATGGGTGGAGAGAGCTCAGATACAGAGCGTCTTCAACCGTTGCAAGACTGCCGACGGGAAACCCGGATTTACTGCACGCTACTGGAATAACGTGACTCGTGACGGTGAGCCAGTCACTACTGCCCAAGTGACCACTCCTTTCCATTTCTGTACATCCGGTGCCACGGTTTTTGCTCCGGGTGTGAACCTTACCGACTTCTCGGCTACCTACAACAGCGTATTCACTCCCGACCAGTCGGGAGAGGTAGTTTTTGACATCTATGCTTATGGCTCAGGGAGATTGCGGATAAATGGAGAGGAAGTGAGAGGATTCTCTAATCAGCATGGTGGGCAGAAGAGTGCTTATACTTTGCAGGTACAAGCAGGAAAAACGTATGACGTTGAATTGGATTTTGAATATTTCCGTAGCGATGCACAGCTGGACTTTGACCTTGGATTTAAGAATGAAGTGGATGTGAAGAAATCTGTGGAGCGTGTAAAGGATGCTGATGTCGTGGTCTTTGTGGGAGGAGTCTCTCCGAACCTCGAAGGCGAGGAGATGGGCGTTGAGCTTCCCGGATTCAGAGGAGGCGACCGTACGGATATCGAGTTGCCTGCTGTCCAACGGGAACTGATTGCCGCCTTGCACCGTGCCGGCAAAAAGGTGGTGTTGGTGAACTGTTCGGGTTCTCCCATCGGCCTGGAGCCGGAAACCGAGAGGTGTGGAGCTATCCTGCAGGCTTGGTATCCCGGTCAGGCAGGTGGTACGGCTGTAGCCGAAGTATTGTTCGGTGATTACAATCCGGCAGGACGCTTGCCGGTGACCTTCTACCGTAATGTGTCACAGCTTCCGGATTTTGAGGATTATAACATGACGGGGCGGACTTACCGTTATATGACCCAGGAACCGCTTTTCCCCTTCGGTCATGGATTGAGCTATACCTCTTTCAGCTATGGCGCTGTGGTGCTTGGTTCGGATAATATAAAGTCCGGTGAGAAATTGAGATTGAGTGTCCCCGTAACCAATACCGGCAAATGTGACGGTGAAGAGGTTGTGCAGGTCTATTTGAAGAAAAACGATGATTTCGAAGGACCGAGCAAGGCATTGCGTGCTTTCAAGCGGGTACATATCCCGGCAGGAAAGACGGTCGATGTAGAGTTTGATTTGGGTGATAAAGAGTTAGTGTGGTGGAATTCGCAAAGCAATACCATGTGCGTTTCCGAAGGCAGTTATGAACTGATGGTGGGCGGTAGCTCGCAAACTGCTGATTTGCTGCGCCGGTCTTTTGTCATTCAGCCTTGATACATCACTGACAGAGTCAAAAAAAAGTTTTCCGCTTGAGGGTGAGTTATGACCCTCAAGCGGAATTTTTATATACTGGGAATACATGTTCTTAATAATCCTTAATACGATATGTTAACTTCCTTGTTTCTTTGTACTTCTCTAAATTTAATTGATATATTTGTGATATCATTATGATATCAATTAAATTTATAGAATATGGAAACAAAAGAGTGTGGTTTCAGTGGTTTCAAGATGAATGGCTTTCTGGCCTTGTTCCTTCATTTGGTAGTGCTTACGGCGGTGATAATCTTTGGATTTCTCATTTCTGTGCCTACCTTGATCCTTTCGGTGTGTCTGTGCCTGGTATGGTTCATTATGTTTGCCGGCTATATGGAGCTGGAGCCGAACGAGGCGCGTGCTATGGTGTTCTTTGGCAAATACAAGGGAACATTCAAAGAGACCGGTTTTTTCTGGGTAAACCCATTCCTTAATAAGAAGAAGCTTTCGCTTCGTGCACGCAACCTGGATGTGGAGCCGATAAAGGTGAACGATAAGATTGGTAATCCTATTCTCATAGGGCTGGTATTGGTGTGGAAGCTGAAGGACACCTATAAAGCCATGTTTGAGATTGATTCACAAACAATGGCTGCATCCGCTCCGACAGCGGGTAATGCCAACCAGGTGAGCCTTGGCAATGCGGTGGCCAACCGTATGAATGCGTTCGAGAACTTCGTCATGATACAGAGTGATGCCGCTCTTCGTCAGGTTGCCGGTCAGTATGCCTATGATGATAATGAGGCTGATACGGAAGAGTTGACACTTCGTTCGGGCGGTGAGGAAATCAATGAACAGCTGGAGCAGAAACTGAATGAACGCCTGGCCATGGCGGGTATGGAAGTGGTGGAAGCCCGCATCAACTATCTGGCGTATGCGCCCGAAATTGCCGCTGTGATGCTGCGTCGCCAGCAAGCATCTGCCATTATTACGGCACGCGAGAAGATTGTGGAAGGGGCAGTCTCTATGGTAAAAATGGCGCTCCATAAACTTTCTGAAGAAGAAATTGTTGAACTGGACGAAGACAAGAAAGCGGCAATGGTCAGCAATCTGTTGGTAGTGCTTTGTGCGGATGAGGCTGCTCAACCGGTAGTCAATACGGGAACGTTGAACCATTGATAAAGGATACGGATGAAAGAGATGGGGGTTATAGGACGATGGGCTCTTATACTGCTCTTGCTGGGCAATGTATATGGGGGCTTTGCACAAGATGCGAATACTGCGCGCGCGCAGCACATTTATGAATTGTTTGTGGCAGGGCAAGGTGACAGTATCCATGCGGCATTGAACCGGGAGTTGCAGGAGAAACTAGCTCCGGCACTCTTTAATGATTCTTTCCGGCAAGCAGAGAAAATGTTTGGTAAATCCATATCAAAAGGAGAATGGAAGACCGATTCTGTCCAGGGAATTACTATCTATTATTCCGATGTGGAATTTGAACGTTATAATCTCCGCTTTCTAGTGGCTTTTGATGCTGACGGGGCACTGAATACAATCAGGCTGGTCCCTGCTCCTGCTGTTAGCACTGCTCAACCGGTAGCCTATGATGAGACAAAAATGGATGAAAGGGATATTACGCTGGGAGCCGACGGTTACAAGCTTCCCGGAACGTTGACTTTGCCCAAGCGGGCAGTCGGCCCGGATGCATGCAGGGTTCCTTGTGTTATTTTGGTACATGGTTCCGGTCCTCACGACCGTGACGAGACGATAGGTCCCAACAAGCCTTTCCGTGACCTTGCTTGGGGATTGGCGGAACGCGGCATTGCTGTCGTCCGCTATGAAAAACGGACAAAGGTATATGGTGCGGCTTGCGTTCCTGCCGGTCGCGAACTCGATTATGATACTGAGGCCGTGGACGATGCCGTTGCCATAGTGGAGCAGGTAAGGGCTTTGCCCGAGCTGGCTCCTGACAGTGTGTATGTGTTGGGGCACAGCCTGGGAGGTACATTGGCTCCCCGTATTGCCGGGCGTTCGAAAGGTTTGGCAGGTATCATTATCCTTGCTGGGCTGGCAAGACCGCTTGAAGATGCTCTTGAGGAACAGTTTTATTATACCTCTTCTTTGACGGATTCTTCAGTCAATGTAAAGGCTCAACTTGATGAACTGAAACAACAGTTGGCTAATGTCAAAAAGCTTGGTACGGAAGAGTTTGATGAAACGATTTCCTTGCCATTGGGGCAGCCCCGCTCATATTGGCTGTTTGCCAATGCTTACAAACCGGTGGAAGTTGCCGCTAAACTAAAGCTGCCTATATTTGTTCTTCAAGGGGAGAGAGATTATCAGGTGACTATGGAAGACTTCGGTTTATGGCGTTCCGGTTTGTTGCGCTGCAAGAATGCATATTTCAAATCTTATCCGAAATTGAATCACTTGTTGCAGGAAGGCAGCGGCAAGGCGACTCCGTTTGAGTATAGCCATGCTTCGCCCGTCCCAGCATATGTTATGGATGACATTGCCTCCTTCGTGCGGGGCAAGCAGAATACTCTTTGATTGGTACTTGGTTATATCAAAGTAACTTCAATCGTAAATCGTAAATTGTTAAATAGTAAATAAATAGTGGCTAAAAAAGAAACTTCAACCAAAAGCTTTGTCCTCCGTGTGGATGCTGCAACGATGGATGCCATTGAAAAATGGGCAGCCGACGAGTTCCGTAGTACCAATGGACAGCTTCAGTGGATTATCGCTGAAGCATTGCGGAAGAGTGGGCGGATGAAGAAGTCCAAGAATCCTCCTCCGTCTGAAGAGAAAGCAGAGGAGGATTCGTAATAACAGATTCTAAATCGCAGATAGTATGATTAATCTTGGTCCTTATTCCGGCAAGAATTGCCCTAATGTCCGTTTTTAACCCACTGTGATTGACCGTATTCTGGAAGGTACGGCCCTGCTTATCGTGCTCGTTACGTGGATTACATTTACTGGCTGTATACCCAAAGAGAAGGTGCCCTGCTGCCCGCCGTCTGGGTGATGGGTGGCTGTTCCATTTTCTGTTTCCTTTTGATGGGGGGATTGGCGTATCTTCCCGTCCGTTTCATCAATTTCCCTATTCGGGTCACCGAGCGCAATGCGGCTGTTCAATATTTGTTTGCCATACGCCTTACCCGGGTGATGAACATCATTCTGTTGTTAGTGCTTTTGGGCAGTGTTTGGGGCTTGTATTATGCATTCGGCAAACTCCTGCTCCTTGTCTCGTTTGTTTTGTTGGGGGTGGCATTTATAGGGTACTATATACTGGCGTTTAAATATAAGTAGCCTTACAGTCTGTTTAATAGTCCTTTTTACCACTTACCCTCCTTTCTCATCTTTATTTGTTGTTATAAATCTGCCATTACCTACTAATGGTTACTCTTTCTCTTCTTTTCGTAATTTTTAGGTATTGTTCTCCTTTTTAACTACCTCTACCTTTGCCCCAATAAAATTTAAGATAAAAGATGAGAAAATTAACAGGCTTATTCGTTTTATGTTTTCTGCTTTCTGCCAATGCTTTGCAGGCTGCTGAACCTGAAAAAGTTACTTCTGCAGCAGAGAGTACGGAAATTTCAACAGACAAAGAGAAAAAGGAAAAAGTAGCGAATGATGGCGACAACTACAAGAAATTCCGTTTCGGTGGATACGGAGAAATGGTTGCAAGTTTTAAGGATTATGGTATTAACCGTTTCTATGGTGCGCCTGAAGGCAATCCAGACAAACATAGGAATACAATTTCTATACCCCGTTTCGTGTTGGCTCTGGATTACAAGTTCAATTCCAAATGGATACTCGGTGCTGAAATCGAGTTTGAATCCGGTGGTACGGGTACTGCTTATGAACTTGAGAATACGGAAAACGGTGAGTATGAAACGGAGGTGGAAAAGGGTGGCGAAGTGGCTATCGAGCAATTCCACATTACCCGTTTAATTGTTCCACAATTCAACATACGTGCCGGTCACATCATTGTCCCGGTAGGATTGACCAACGCCCATCATGAACCAATCAATTTCTTTGGAACTTATCGGCCAGAAGGAGAGACAACCATCCTTCCTTCTACGTGGCATGAAAACGGACTCGAGTTTTTTGGTTCTTTTGGAAAAGGATATGCCAGCTTTGATTATCAGGCCATGATAGTGGCCGGTCTGAATGCCAATGGTTTTGACCGTAACACCTGGATAGCAAGTGGCAAACAAGGCATCTTTGAAGAAGACAATTTTACTTCACCGGGCTATGTGGCTCGTTTGGACTATAAGGGGGTTCCGGGGTTGCGTATAGGTGCTTCGTTCTATTACTGCGCTGATGCCGGTTCCAATTCTGACAAAGCGGATACTTATTCGTCTACCGGTAAGATTCCGGTAAGAATCTATACGGCAGATGCCCAATACCGTAATAAATATGTGGTTGCCCGTGCCAATATGGTATACGGAAATTTGGGTAATTCAGCGAAGCTTAGTGAGGCAAATACCAAATTGTCGAATAAATCTCCTTACAGCCGTATAACCCCCATTGCAAAGAATGTAGTCAGTTATGCAGCCGAGGCCGGTTTGAATATCAGCGCTTTCTTCAAAGGAAACAGGAAAGTTCCGGTTATCTACCCCTTTGCACGTTATGAATATTATAATCCGCAAGAAAAGGGAGAGGCCAGCCAGATAATGGAGAAACGTTGTCAAGTAAGCATGTGGACTGCTGGATTGAATTGGTATGCCTTGCCTAATCTGGTGGTAAAGGCTGATTACACCACCCGCCAAATCGGAACAAACAAGGTTTTTGGAACTGGTAAGTATAATAGTGAAAATGAGTTTTCGATCGGTATTGCCTATATCGGTTGGTTTGTCAAGAAGTAGATGAATAGTAATCAATTAATTTTATACAAATGAAGAAAAATTTCTTTTATGCGACAGCTTTGGTATTAGGGCTGGCATTTACGGCTACTGCTTGTAGCGATGATGATGACAACAGTACAGTTAATCCTGCTGACATTGAGTATAATTCGGGGAATGCAGCAAGTTGGCACAACTACATGAGAAATGTGGCGGCTTTGTTGAAGACAGATGCCACCAATCTTTATGATTCTTGGAATACGAGTTATAAGGGTGGGGCAAGTTTTGCAACTTCCTTCAAAGCTCATAATGGTGCCTATAACTTTTCAAGTGCCTGGAACTGTATAGAGCAGGTTATCGACGGTTGTGTTGAAATCTCCAATGAGGTAGGTGAGACGAAGATTGGTGATCCATATAATAAATATATGGCAAACAATGTTACAGAGGCCCTCTATGCTGTTGAGTCATGGTATAGCTGGCATTCCCGTGATGATTATACCAATAATATTTACTCAATCCGCAATGCCTATTACGGCTCTTTGGACGGTAAGGTGAGCGACAAGTCAATTTCAAAATTGGTGGCTGGAGCCAATGCGGAGTTGGATACGAAAGTGTCGGCAGCTATCACTACGGCAGCATCGGCTATTCAGGCTATTCCCCAACCTTTCCGTAATAATATCAACAGTCAGGAAACGGTAGCGGCTATCAAGGCTTGTGAAGAACTGGAAAGTGTATTGGATAAGGAGTTGAAACCTTATATCAGGGACAATAGCACCATTAACAGCAATGAAGCACTTGACCCGATTGTTGAAAATTATGTCAATGTTGTGGTTTTGCCTACCTATAAGGATTTGAAGGAGAAGAATAGTACGCTGTATGACGCTGTGGTGGCTCTTGCCAACAATCCCTCTAACAGTGCTTTTGAGACGGCATGCAATGCTTGGATAACAGCCCGTGAACCTTGGGAGGAAAGTGAGGCGTTCCTATTTGGGCCGGTGGATGAGCTGGGGCTTGACCCGAATATGGATAGTTGGCCTTTGGACCAGAACGCCATTGTCCAGATTCTGAATTCCCAGAAATGGGGCGATTTGGAATGGAGCGAGGGTGATGATGATGCAAAAGTTGAATCTGCCCAAAATGTACGCGGATTCCATACTTTAGAATTCCTGCTTTTCAAGGATGGCAAGCCTCGTACAGTTAAATAAGAATTATTTATAAACAATACTCAAGAAGTAAAGGGGGGGATTTGGAGAATCCTGCCTTTACTTCTTTGGCATGTTTGGATATGCCATTATTAAAAAGTAGATAAAGATGATGAATCATTTAATGAGATATTCATGTCTTCTCCTTTGTTTGTCGGCAGGTTTGACTGCTTGTGATGATGATGGGATTGACGTGTTGGATATAGAGATTCCTGAAGGATACGCTCTGTCTGCCGGAACGTCCACAATCTTCATGAATTCATCCAAGGCCTATGATTCACCGGCAGATTGGGTGTCGGGTGTTTACAACAGTCGCTTTAATGATGGTGACGGACTTTACGATGATGTGCGTACGAGTAGCAATGGCATGGGAGGGGGGCTTGGCCCAGTCTATGCGGGGTATTCTTGTGGCAGTTGTCATCGTAATGCCGGCCGTACCAAACCGACGCTGTGGAGTGAAGGCGGATCGGGTAGTTACGGGTTTTCCTCGATGCTGGTTTATATAAGCCGCAAGAATGGTGCGTTTTTTCAGGATTATGGCCGTGTTCTCCATGACCAGGCCATTTATGGAGTGAAACCGGAGGGAAAGCTTTCTGTGGAGTATACTTATGAGACTTTTACCTTTCCCGACGGAGAGAAGTATGAACTTTGCAGACCGGCTTATTCCATATCCGAATGGTATGCTGACAGTATAAAGCCTGAAGATATGTTCTGTACGGTGCGTATCCCGTTGAGACATGTCGGTATGGGGCAAATGATGGCTTTGGAACCTACGGAGATTGAAGCGCTTGCTGCAAAAAGTAATTATCCGGAGTATGGTATAAGTGGCCGTTGCAATTACATTACCGAACGTGGTGTGAGAAGCTTGGGGCTGTCGGGAAATAAGGCTCAACATGCGGATTTGACTGTTGAACTTGGTTTTTCAAGTGATATGGGTGTTACCAATAGCCGCTATCCGGAAGAGATATGCGAGGGGCAGGCCCAGGTGAATCAAGGCAGCATGATGGGGCTTTCTTATGCCCAGTTGGATGTTTCTACAGAAGATATGGAAGATGTTGACTTGTATATGCAGAGTCTTGGTGTTCCTGCACGGCGTAATGTGAATGACCCGCAGGTGATAAGGGGAGAACAGAATTTCTATAAAGCCAAGTGCCATCTTTGCCATGTCACCACGTTGCATACCAAGCCTCGGGGCTCCGTGCTGTTGAACGGTACCCGTTTGCCATGGTTGGGAAGTCAGACAATTCACCCCTATTCGGATTTTTTGCTGCATGATATGGGCTCCGAAATTATGGGAGTCGGTCTGAATGATAACTATGTAAGTGGGTTGGCGCGTGGCAATGAATGGCGCACTACTCCGCTTTGGGGTATCGGGCTTCAGGAAAAGGTAAACGGACATACCTACTTCTTGCACGATGGCCGTGCCCGCAATCTTGTTGAAGCCATAATGTGGCATGGGGGAGAGGGAGAAGCATCGAAAAATCTCTTTAAGAACATGAGCAAGGATGACCGTGATGCCCTGATTGCATTTTTAAATTCACTTTAGAACTAATAAGCTTTATATAAAAAGTAATTATGAAGAAATTTTTATATGTCGCCATGCTGGCTGTTTTGCCTTTGACCGCTATGGCGCAACATGAGGAAGATACGGAGAATGGTGTAGTGTCATTGGCCGGAAGAGAAGGTTTTACCATTGAAACAAAGAAAGGTGACTTTGTTTTCAAGCCTTATCTGTTGGTACAAACGAGTGCTAATTTCAATTGGTATGATGATGAAGGCTTGGATAAGGCTTATAACCAAGATAATATTGCCAATTCGGGTTTTTCCATTCCTTATGCCGTACTTGGCTTTACTGGCAAGGCTTTTGGAAAAGTGGCTTTCAATCTGTCCATCAATGCTGCTGCAAGTGGAGGAGCGCTGTTACAGCAGGCGTGGTTCGATGTACAGCTGAAAAAACAATTTGCGATTCGTGTCGGAAAGTTCAAGACTCCATTCTCGCATGCCTATCTGACAACTCTTGGCGAAACACTGCTTCCCCAGTTGCCGGTTTCTCTGACGTCTTCTGTAATTTTGCCTTATTCGTTGAATGCCGTGACGCCTAATATCGGTACGGGATTTGACCTGGGTGTTGAAGTTCACGGTCTGGTGGCAGATAAGTTCGGTTATGAAGTCGGCTTGTTCAATGGAACCGGAGCTTCCGTGAATACAGCTTCAAAGACGATGAGTGATGACTGGCATATCCCTTCATTGCTGTATGCCGGACGTCTGACTTATATGCCCAAGGGGGTGATGCCTTCCACACAAGGTAATCCTAACCGTTTGAACGAGGATAAGATATTATTCGGTCTTTCGGGTTCTATCAATGTGGAGAGTGAAAATGAGAGTACCAATGATACCCGTGTGGGGTTGGAATTTGCTATGTTGAAGAACAAGCTCTATCTGGCGGCTGAAGCTTATTATATGAATGTAGGTTTCACCAAACGGCAAAAGATAAATGAATCGTATAGCTTTTTAGGCGGTTATGTGCAAGGTGGTTACTTTGTCGCTCCCCGCCTACAGCTTGCCGCACGCTACGATATCTTCAATCGTAACGGTACGGATGACGACGGTTTCCTGAATATGCCTGCTGTAGGTATGAACTACTTTTTCAGAGGATGCAACTTGAAATTGCAGGCAATGTATCAGTATGTAGCCCGTTGGGGACACGACACGCAGCTCGACCGTGATAATGATAATTTAGGTCTGGCCACTCACTCTGCCACGGTGATGCTTCAATATACATTCTAAATGAAGTCAGGAAAGGATTCGTCTATGAAAAAATACATTCTTTTCTTTTTTCTGCCCGTGCTTCTTATAGGTCTGCATGCATGCGATGAGGGGAGAATTTATGAGAATGCCGTTGTGGCCACGGGTGAAGGACGCACAGTGAAGATGACAGGCCGGATTAGTGGTGTGGATAAGTGGTCGGGCGACTATAGTGTGGTAGTGGCAGGATTTGATGATGAAAGCGATTATGCCATTGTTTCAAAGGTTGTTCCGGCATCCGAATCGGATAATGATGAAATCCAGTTGACAATGTCCGGCATAACGGATGAGGTGACAACTGTCGAGCTATGTGTAATCAATAAGTTGAGGAAGCGCATTGTCAGTTTGGTGGCAATGGAATGTACTGAAATCGCTGATACTATACTTATGGATGCAGGAACAGTTGATGCAAGTATGTACAATGCCATTCAACAAAAAATATTCAATGCCACTTGTACGGCTTGCCATGGTCTTAGCACCACTCCGGGTGGTGGCTTGAATCTGCTGGAAGGACATAGCCATGCTGATCTGGTCAACCGGGCTTCAACGACGGTGGACGGTAAAATGAGGGTTATGCCCGGTAATGCGTCAGAAAGTGTCTTGCATCTCATATTGGGTACGGACATCAGCTCGGATTGGCGTATAGACCATTCTCAGATGATAACCTCATCTGATATGCAGTCTTTGATTGGCAACTGGATTGACGATGGTGCACAGCCGTAATAATGATGGGCCTTACTGGTAATACCGGTACTTTTTTGAACAACAACGACTAATTGATATTTAATATGAAAAATAAACAACAACAAACTAATCAATTGGAGAATACCTTAACCGAAATCTTTAAATATGAGGTAGAAGCGGGTGTTTCGGAATATCATGTAATGATTCATGCCACCAGACCGGAAGCGACTTATGAAGAACAGCTGAATGCGGTGGTCGACACTTACTGCCAACTGCGTGAAAGTGAACTACAAGGTGCTGTTGCCATCTTTAAACGCTACTTTCTAAGTGACGCCGCCAATCAAGCAGATATGCTACTGGCGCTTTCGGCAGAATGTTCGGATTGTGCACTCTCCGTGGTAGAGCAGCCGCCGTTGAACGGTACAAAGATTGCACTGTGGGTCTATCTGCAGAAAGGTGTGGAAACACAGGTGCTTCATAACGGATTGTTCGAAGTGAGACATGGCGCCTACCGTCACCTTTGGGGAGGCGGCTCTTTCAATCGTGCTGCCAATTCGGAATACCAGACCCGTCTGCTGTTGAATGACTATGTGATGCAGCTGATGGAACAGGGCTGTAAGCTGGCTGATAATTGCATACGTACCTGGTTCTTTGTACAGAACGTGGATGTGAATTATGCCGGAGTGGTGAAGGCGCGTAATGAGGTGTTTGTTACCCAGGACTTGACGGAGAAGACTCATTATATTTCCAGTACCGGTATCGGTGGCCGTCATGCCGACCCAAAAGTGACGGTTCAGATGGATACTTATGCTGTAGATGGTTTGAAATCTGAACAAATTCACTACCTTTACGCACCGACACATCTGAATCCCACATACGAATACGGTGTGAGTTTCGAGCGAGGTACGTATGTGGATTATGGCGACCGTCGCCAGGTGTTTATTTCGGGTACTGCGAGCATCAATAATAAAGGTGAGGTGGTATGTCCCGGAGACATTCGCAAGCAGACGGAACGTATGTGGGAGAATGTGGAGGCTTTGTTGAAAGAGGCTGGCTGTACGTTTGATGATTTAGGACAGATGATTGTTTATCTGCGGGATGTTGCAGACTATACCGTGGTCAAAGGAATGTATGACGAGCGTTTTCCGGATACTCCGAGAGTGTTTGTATATGCTCCCGTATGTCGTCCGGGTTGGCTGATAGAGATGGAATGTATGGGAGTCAAGTCTTTAGAAAACAAGGAGTTTGCTCCATATTGATTTTTTTACTTTTAATTGATAGCTCTTAATTGAAAAAGTTTCTCATAGCTGTTTATGGTTGTTTGCTGCTCTTACTTGCTGCAACTACGTTTGTAGAGCAGACATACAGTACGGATTTTGTAGAAAAGCATGTTTATCATACGATTTGGTTCTGTTGTTTGTGGGGAGCCCTTGCTGCGATGACTGTTGTTGTGCTTGTAAGACAGCGGTTGTGGCGGCGTCTCCCGACGTTGTTGTTGCATGGCTCCTTCCTCGTGATTTTGGCGGGAGCCATGACTACGTTTCTTTGTGGCCGAAAAGGATATGTGCATCTTACTGTCGGCAGTGAGGTGAACTGCTTTTTGGAACAAGACGGCAGGCAGGTTGTAGAGTTACCGTTCACCTTACGTCTGGACAGTTTCCGGATTGAGTACTATCCGGGTACGGATGCTCCTGCAGATTATATCAGCTATATTCACGGTGAGACGCCCGTCTCCATGAACCGTATTCTTTCACGGCAGGGGTTCCGCTTTTATCAGTCTTCCTTTGATGAGGATATGCAGGGGAGCTGGCTGACAGTGAATTATGACCCGTGGGGGATAGGGGTTACCTATAGTGGATACCTCTTGTTAGGTGTCTCCATGCTCTGGATGCTGGTCAGCCGGGGTGGAGAGTTCCGCAGGCTGCTGAGGCATCCGTTGTTGAAGAAGGGAGGAATGTTTGTTCTATTGTTGCTGTGTCTGGGAAGTGGGGTACATGCGCAGAAGAGAAGCCTTCCGGCACTGGCACGCAAGCAGGCGGATAGTCTCGCCCGTAAGCAGGTGATTTATAATGACCGTGTGGTTCCTTTCAATACCCTTGCGCGCGATTTTGTACTGAAACTGACGGGAAAACCGTCTTATGGAGGCATGACGCCGGAGCAGGTGATTGGTGGATGGCTTCTGCGTCCGGAAGTTTGGCAGAATGAGCCGATGATTTATCTCAAAAACGAGGCACTCCGTCGCCTGCTTCATTTGGAGACACCCTATGCATGTCTGGCTGATTTGTTCGACGGTGAGAAGTATCGCTTGCAGAAGTTCTGGAAGGGGAAGCAAGACCATCATCAGAAAATGACTTCTCTGGAAAAGGCCATTGTAGAGGCGGATGAAAAGGTGGGACTGATTTTGATGCTCCAAAATGGTACATTGATTCGTCCTTTGCCAAAAGACGGGAGTGTGGAGCCTGTTTCCGATACTAAAATACAAGCCGAATTGCTGTATAACCGTATTCCTTTCAGCAAATTGCTGTTCATGTTCAACCTTACGGTGGGGATGCTGGCTTTCTTCCGTCTGCTGTATCGCGGCCTGCGTCGTTCGTCGGCATTGTCAGACTCTTCCGGTAGGATTGTAGCGCTCTCTTTCTCTTCGCGTTTGGCAGATACTTTTTTCCCGTTTTCTCTTTATGCGGCGTTTCTCTTTCAGCTCTTCGGGTATGGCCTGAGGTGGTACATCGGTGGGCGAATACCGTTGGGCAACGGATACGAAACGATGCAGTTCATGGCATTGTGTGCGCTGTTCCTGGCTTGTCTGTTTCGGCGGCGCTTCCCGTTTATGGTGCCTTTCGGCTTTTTGCTGTCCGGTTTTGCCTTGCTAGTGTCTTATTTGGGACAGATGAATCCCCAAATCACTCCCTTGATGCCCGTGCTTGTTTCTCCATGGCTCAGTACGCATGTGTCGTTGATAATGATGTCTTATGCTTTGTTTGCCTTTATGATGCTGAACGGCATACTGGCATTGTGTCTTCGCCGTTCAGCCCGGATGTTGATGCTGCTCGGCCGATTGCTGCTTTATCCTGCCGTTTTCTTTTTGGGAGCCGGTATTTTTCTGGGTGCGGTTTGGGCCAATGCTTCTTGGGGGCGATATTGGGCTTGGGACCCGAAGGAAGTATGGGCGCTGATTACCTTTATGGTTTATGGAGCGGCGTTCCATGCGCGCAGCCTGCGCATTTTCCGCAGGCCGTTATTCTTCCACATCTATATGATTGTCGCTTTTCTGACAGTCCTGATGACCTATTTTGGGGTGAACTACATCCTTGGAGGAATGCATAGCTATGCCAATGCTTGATTTGCGGGTGGTTCTACCTATTTATAATGACTGGCTTTTTTCATTATACCTAATTTGAGCGATTGCGTACTGTCTGCCGATGCCTTATCTTTGCAACATCAGATTTGAATGAATTAGTTAGTCATAATTACGTAACCACTTTTATGAAGATAAAAGGATCCCCACTTTCCGATGTGATATCGTGAAGTGGGGATTTGTGTATGGCGTGGCGGATACTGTGGGCAAGGTTGGTTAAGGCTACTTGTCAGACTGCTTGAGTCATAGCATGGGGAGGGCTGACATAGGGGATGAGCTTTGTCTTCAGCCTGAAGATGCACATCTCTATGCTGAAGATATACATCTTTACGCTAAAGATGTATATCGCCAGTCACAAGATAAACCTTAATCAATAGCCAGAGGCCTTTTCCCGTATGGGGGAGAATACTTTTGCAAGGGATTCATCCGTTTTTTCCCTATAGGCCGTAGTGGGTAGGGAAACAGTTGCCGGAAGAACCTTATAGAGAGTCCTTGATGTCTCCCAATTCCACTAGCTTGTTCACAATAGCGTAGATGGTAAGCCCTGCCGGAGAATGTATCTGCAGTTTGCGTGCAATGTTACGGCGATGGGTAATGACAGTATGAATGGAGAGGTAGAGTTTGTCGGCGATGGCTTTGTTGGTCATGCCCTTCACAACGCAGGTGATGATTTCTTTTTCGCGCTGGCTCAGGGTTTCTTGTTCGCTGTCTTTTTCCTCTTCCTCCTCGGTGTGCAGCAAGTGGTTGATTTTGGAGGTGATGACATCTATGTCATCGCACATGGCGAAGTTCTCGTCATATTCCTTCAATATGTTGTTGTCGATGACGGAGCATACCATAGCAATGTACTTGATGCCGGATTTTCCGTGTTCTGCCTTGAAGGCGGGCAGGTCGAACCAGCCACCGAAAGTGGGGTTGATGATGATAATGTCTGCCGGATGCATGTGAATGTAGTTTTGCAGCGATTCCGGAGAAGAAACTTCAATAGGGTGTGCATTCAAGTTGGGAATACGCTTCAAAACAGCCGTCAGACCACTTCGGATGATGACCGAAGTTTCTGCAATGACAATCTTCAAAGAAGTATTATTGTTCATTTTTCAGTTTCCTTTCTATTTGCGCTACGGCGGGAACAAACATATAATCTTCTACCTGGCAGTGGGTGGCAAGGTCTTGTTCGCAGTTGAATATATCGAACAAGACCGCATTCAGGAGATTGTTGTTCTCCTTTTCCGGGTAGTATTTGATGATGATGTTCTTCAGTTCTTTCAGTTTGGTGTCTATCTGATTATGTTTGCTGGCAAAAGTGGCGATGTTGTATTCGTCCGATAGTCTGCCCTGGAGCAAGTGCTCTACGTAGGTGAATACGGCCTGGTTTTCATATTCCATGTGGCGGCGTACCTCCTTGGCATATTCATCGAAGAACTTCAGGATGAGGTAGGCTACATCGTTTGTACTGGAACAATCGATGGCTTCGATGAGTTTGCGGCGGATGGCCGGCAGGTTGAAGTCGAGGAAATACGTGTGGGCACGCTTCAGATAATCCATAAGGGCGGGAATGGAAAAGTCACTTTCATTGCCGCTGTAAGAGTATTGTTCTTCGCTGATAAAGTTGGTTACGGCGAGGAATGTGGGGCAATCTACGCCTTGCGCTTCGCAGACGTCCTTCACGCTCTTGTCTCCGAATCCTAATGACAGTCCGAAGCGGCTCATCACCATTAATAAGGAGTAATTGTCACAGATGAGGTCGCTCATTTTGTCCGTGGAGCGGTACTTATGTTGCTCATTCATTGTGTGTTATTGTTTTTAATTCTTTAATTCGTGCGCAAAGTAACGGCTTTTATCCGAGAACTGCAATCACTATTAGTAGGTATTTTGCTTGTCGGGAGATGGTTGGAGAGTGGTGTTTGCTGGATAAACTAAAAGCTTTAGTTTTATTTAACGAGAGAAATTAGTTTTTGAACTAAATAATTTAGTTATTTGCGGAAAACAAAGAATGTTATGAAAGGATTGACTGCAAAAGAAGAAGAAATCATGGGCTTTTTCTGGGGAAAAGGACCCTTGTTTGTGAAGGAAATGCTGGCATTCTATGAAGAGCCGAAACCCCATTTCAATACTTTGTCCACCATTGTGAGGGGATTGGAGGATAAGGGATTCCTAAGCCATCATGCATATGGTAACACCTATCAGTATTATGCGGTGGTCAGCGAGGAGGATTTTCGCAAGCGGACACTGAAGAATGTTATCAGTAAATATTTCAATAATTCCTATCTCAGTGCAGTGTCGTCTTTGGTGAGGGAAGAAGATATATCTTTGGAAGAACTGAAACTGTTGATACAGGAGGTGGAAAAGGGAAAGGATTGAGGTAATTGAAAATCTAATAACTCTTGCTTATGAAAAACATCGGATTGGTTTGTTGGTTGCTGGTGAGTATTTGCTGCGGATTGCAAGCAAAGAAAATTGTAAAGACTCCCTATTTCATGGCTTGTAATACGCGTAGCATCGAAGTGGAGCGAGTGACGCTTGGAAAAGATACGACCTGGCTGGCGGTAAGGCTTTATGGTATGCAGGGCGATAAGGTCAGGATTGATTCGACAGCTGTGTTGCGGGCATCCGGAAAGGATTACGGATATTTGGGAAATACCGGTTTTGCCAGGGATGAGTGGACGCATATTCCCGCTTCCGGTGAAATGGTTGCTGTTTTGAAGTTTAGTCCGCTTCCGATGGATACTGAGAGCTTTGATTTCGTAGAGATGCCGGGTAGTGATGAAGGATGGATAATTTATGGTATACAGCTCAACGGAGAGAAACCTCGGGTGGATATTCCCGAACGTTTGCGGAATAAGAAACCGGATGAGGTTTTGCCATTGCCCGGACCGGAACTGAATGTGGGAAAGACTGTCATAAAGGGGCGGATATTGGGGTATAAACCAGAGTATGGAGTGACGTTACGCTACTATGACTCGCCTTGGTTCTTCATGTATTTCACCGGTAAGGACTTGAAGATAGCGGAGGATGGCACGTTCCGCTATGAGACGGAGGTGCTGTTGCCGAGCGGTGCTACGCTGTGGATATCCCGTTCGAAAATAGAATTGTTTCTCGTTCCGGGTGGAGAACTGGATGTCACAATCAATCTGCCTGAAATATTCTATTCGCAAAGCCGTCTTTTAAGCCGGAAAAGGGATGGTGTAACGGATAGCCGTGTTTGGTTTGAAGGAGACTATGCCGGTCTGAATACCGAGTTGCTGCGGTTCGGTGAAATGAAAAGCTTATCGGGAACTGATGATTTTTATGCAGATATTTGTGGGATGACTCCGCAGGCATATAAAAAGTATCTGTTCGGGCATTATGAAGATGTGCAAAAGAAACTTGTAAAAAACAAGGATATGAGCCAGGCTTGCCGTACTTATATCCGGGCAAATCTGGATATGAATCTGTTCAGCCTTATCTATAATTACAAGAGTAACCTTAGTTATGCCCCGATGTTTTCGGGCAGGAAGGGGGTGAAAAGGGCGGACATGACGGTTGACAGTACCTCATACTTCAAGGAAATACTGCAACTGGATATTCTGCATACCCCCGAACAGAAATATTACAATTATTATACGGACTTTGTGAAGACCGCTACCGGAAATCTCCGGGATAAGTTTGTGCAAGACCCTCTTTGGCCGGACATGCTTCTTGCCGGGCGTGCTTCCCGTAATCTGAGCAAGTACATGCCTTTGACTGAGGAAGAGTGTCGGACGGTGGACAGCATCGCTTCTCCCGACCTCAGGCAATTGTTCCTGATGAGAAACGGGAGGATTGAAGCCGAACTGAAATCAGAGTTGGAAGCTACTAAGGGAAAGACCGGATATAAGATTGTTGAGGTGGAAAAGGAGGTAGCGGCAGACAGTTTGTTGCAGGTCATTACTCGTCCTTATCGTGGCAAGGTGGTACTGGTGGATATGTGGAACACCTGGTGTGGCCCTTGTATGCGGGCCATGAAAAGCCTGAAACCGTTGAAAGAGGAGCTGAAAGAGGTGGTTTATCTATATATTGCCGACGAAACATCTCCTGAAGGAAAATGGAAAGTAACGATACCGGATATACCCGGTATTCACTGTCGCATTAGCAATGAGCAAAGTACGGCATTGGCAAAGCTGTACGAATATCCGGGTATCCCGACCTATTTCGTCGTGAACCGTGAAGGAGATATCTCCTACAAAGCAACCGGATTTCCCGGAGTGGAGATACTACGGAATGAACTGACCAAGTAACTGTAAATAGTAAATCGTAAATCCTTAAATAGTAAATAACTCCATGGGTCTGTTTTTTGTTTATATACTCAAATCTTCTGTTTGCCTGGCGATATTCTATCTGTTTTATCGCTTGTTGCTGGCACGCGAGACGTTTCATCGTTTCAACCGTTTTTCATTGTTGGGCATTTTACTGTTGTCCTGCCTATTGCCTTTGGTAGAGGTAAGTGTGAAGCAGGAGACGGAAGTGCACCAGACGATGCTGACATTGGAACAGTTGCTGATGATGGCGGATGCAGTGAATGCCACTGAGGCCGGAGCAAGTGCTGAAACGGCAACAGTCACCTGGATACAAGTGGCGCTGCTTGTCTATCTGGCAGGAATCGTTTTCTTTGCCTTCCGCAACGTATGTTCGTTGGTACGGTTACTGATGTTGCTGAAATCGGGTAAAAAAGAGGATATCGGCAGCTACTTACCGAGCAGAAAGGAACGTGTCACTCTGATTGTGCACAATCGTGACATAGCTCCGTTCAGTTGGATGGGATATATTGTCATTTCACGGAAAGACTTGGAGGAGAACGGACGGGAAATCCTTATCCATGAGCTTGCTCATATCCATAACCGCCATTCCTGGGACTTGCTGGTAGCCGATGTCTGCATTTTCTTCCAGTGGTTCAATCCGGCATCATGGCTACTGAAGCAGGAGCTGCAGAATATCCATGAGTTTGAAGCGGATGAAACGGTAATAAAGGAAGGTGTGGACGCAAAACAGTATCAACTATTATTAATTAAAAAAGCTGTCGGCACAAGGCTCTACTCTATGGCCAACAGCTTTAATCACAGTAAACTTAAAAAACGTATCACTATGATGTTAAAAGAAAAATCAAGTCCGTGGGCACGTTTGAAGTATCTTTATGTACTTCCGGTAGCTGCCATTGCAGTGACAACTTTTGCCCGTCCAGAAGTCTCCGATAAGGTTGAGGAGATTTCAAGTGTCAAAGTTAACGATTTGGCTGCAATTGTAGAAACAAAAGTGGTGGAAAGTGTAGGAGACACAACGAAACCTGCCGATGTGAAGTATGTACCTACGGAAGTCCGCAAGCAGTTGAAGGGAACTCCGGTCTTTGAACTGGTAGAGGAGATGCCGGAATTTCCCGGAGGTGGAATGAGTGCTCTTATGGGTTATCTGAAAGACAATATGCGCTATCCGGCATCTGCCAAAGAGAAAGGTACGCAAGGGCGTGTGACTGTCCAATTTGTGGTGGATAAAGATGGAAGTATCAAGGAACCGAAACTTCTCCGTTCTGTAGATAAGGATATGGATGCTGAAGCGTTGCGTTTGATAAGTAATATGCCGAAGTGGAAACCGGGGAGACAGAAGGGGCAGCCGGTGGCGGTGAAATATACGGTTCCGGTGATGTTCAGTTTGGATGATGACAAACTTGAGAAAACTTCTTCTGCCAATGGTATTACAGTTGAAGGATATGCAGGTAATGGGAAAGAACCACTGTATATTGTGGATGGAAAAGAGGTGACACCATCTGTCATGAGTGCATTGGATCCTGATAAGATAGAGCGTGTAACGGTTTTGAAAGATAAATCTGCCACGGAATTATATGGAGAAAAGGGAAAGAATGGTGTTCTTTTGATAACCCTGAAACAAGGAACTCCAGGTATAGTTATCCGTCGGGATAAAGAGGTGACAGAGAACGCTAAAGTACAGCATAACGGTAGTCTTGATTTAACGAAGACTATTTATATTGATGGAGAAAAGGTTGATTTGGGTACTAAAACTATCGATGATTTAATACCTGCGGAGAATATTGAGAGCATTGAGGTGAAGAAAGAGGCAGGTGGAAAAGGTGAGATTTACATTGCTACTAAAAAAACTAAAGCTGTAGAAAAGACTTCCGTTCAAGGTAATATGAAAGTGGAAGGCAAAGTGGTGGATGAGCAGGGCGAGCCTATTATTGGTGCGGCTGTTCTGATAGAAGGTACCACTACGGGAAGCGTTACCGATGTCAATGGTAATTTTGTCCTTTCTGTTCCTTCTAAGGATGCTGTATTGGTTGCTTCGTATATAGGCATGGCTACCAGCAAAGTGAAGGCGCAATCCAAGCTTACGATTACACTAAAAAATGAATAGTCTCTAACAACTATGACAAGTAAAATTCTTTCTTTGTTTCTGATTCTGATAGCTGTGGGGGCAGGGCTTTGCTCTGCCCAGACAGCAGGTAAGAAATATTATTTAGTGGATGGCCTTTTCTTCGAAGGCATGCCACCTTGTGTGGATTCGGATAATGTAGCAGCCTACGTTATACATAAGGACGGCGTGGGACACGAGGTTACAGAACTTCGTTTGTGCAGGGATTTTGTGCTGCCTGAAGATGTGAGAAAATACGCTACTCCTGCTGAAGAGGTGTCTGGTGCGGAAGCCTTTTTGATGAGTTATCGTGGAGGGATAGGGCAGAAGCTCCCGATAGTCTCTGTCGTACGGACTCTGAAGACAGAGGAATGGATAGGTAAACCCTTTCCAGAATTCAAAGTAAAAGATACCGCAGGGAAGGAGTGGACTAATACCGATGTAGTGGGCCGTCCTATGGTCTTGAACTTCTGGTATACTGGCTGTGGCCCTTGTATCCGTGAAATGCCGGAGCTGAACAAATGGATGGAAGTCTATCCTGATGTAACCTATCTTGCTACGACTTTTGACAGTGCTGCACAAATAAAGAAAATTGTAGAGAGCCGTCCTTTTCTCTTTACCCAGATAGCCGATGACTTGTTTTTCTTCGAGACCTTTCATGTGAGCGGTATGCCGGTCACTATACTGGTGGATAAGAAAGGTATTATCCGCCATATAGAACAAGGTACTGGAACTGCGAAACTTCGGTATATACAGGATAAGTTGCAGAAACTTGTCAGCGAATAATTCTTTCTTGATGAATAGGGATAAGGATTTCAGAGGATTTCTTTTGCTCTTTCACAGATTATCATACCTTTGCGAATATAAATCTAAGGAAGGGGAAGGTTATGATAAAACATCTTTTTTTAATATTGGGACTGCTTGCTGCGCTCACTTTTGCCGAGCCGGTTCTGGCTTGTACATCTGCCGTCGTTTCCGGAAAGGTTACTCTTGACGGCCGTCCGTTGCTATGGAAAAACCGTGATACGGACTATCTGCGAAATCATGTAGCTTATGTGAAAGGTGAGAAGTATGACTTCATTGCCGATGTGAATAGTGACAATTTCCCTGATTTGAAGGAGGCATGGGTCGGTACCAATTCCGCCGGCTTTGCCTTGATGAACACCCAATCCTACAATCTGGTGGAAGTGAAAGATGGGGAAGAACGGGGTGCCGCCAACGGGAGGATTATCTACCGTGCTTTGGAGGTTTGTGCCACGGTGGAGGACTTCTGCCATTTTCTTGATACCATCACCAAGCCCAGCCTGATAGAAGCCAATTTTGGCGTGATTGATGCCAAAGGCGGTGCCGCCATGTTTGAGGTGGATTACTATAAATATACGATGTATGATGCCAATGATCCGAAAGATGCTCCTTACGGTTACATTGCCCGTACGAACTTTTCTTTTGCCGGTGAGGTGAACCGGGGAGCGGGTTATGTACGCTATATGGAGGCAGACCGGGTATTGATGAAGGCTTCTGCAACGGGTGGGGTGACACCTCAGGGTATCTTCAATGACCTTTCACGTTCGTTCCGCAATTGCATGCTCGATATTGATTTGAGGAGCGGGAAGTTTAATCGCCCGCAAGGTTCCGGTTGGTTTGTCGACCAGGATTTTATTCCCCGTAACAGCACTTCTTGTTCCATTGTGGTGCAGGGCGTAAAACCGGGTGAGAAGGCAGAACTTACTACGATGTGGACAATGCTGGGATATTCTCCTACGGGCATTGCCGTGCCACTTTGGGTGAAGGATGCGGATAAATTTCTGCCTTCGATGGTATGTTGGGACAAGGCGTGTGCTGCCGCTCCGCTCAGTGATTGGTCACTCCGGCTTTCCAATAATGTCTTCTGTTACAATCAGGGGATGGGAACCAATCGTTATCTGAATTGGGAAAAACTGTACAATATGGAGAATAACGGCTATATGCAACAGCTTGTTCCGGTGGAGGCGGAGGTGTTTCGCCGTACATGCCCATTGTTGGACAGTTGGAGACAGCAAGGAAGCATTGATTCTCAAGAAATGCAGAAGCTTTATCAAGATGTGGAAGCACTTGTCCGAAAGGCTTATACGCCTTTGATGGAGCAATGACAGTATTCCAGTATTTCTCTTTCCTGCTCAGGGTGGAACCAGCGGATTTCCTCGTCCCGTTTGAACCAGGTCATTTGCTTACGGGAATAGATGCGTGAGTTCTGCTTTATCTTCTCAATGGCAAAGGGTAATGTCCATTCGCCGTCCAGGTACTTGAATATTTCTTTGTAGCCTACTGTATTTAGGGAATTTAGACTTTTATGCGGATAGACCATGCGCGCTTCTTCCACCAAACCCTCTTCCACCATTTGGTCCACCCGGCAGTTGATGCGTTCATAAAGCTCTTCCCGGTCACGCGTTAATCCTATTTTGATAATACGGAAGGGGCGTTCTTTCTTTTGTTGGGTGCGGAAGGAAGTGTAGGTCTTGCCCGTCATATAGCAGATTTCCAAAGCATGGACTACGCGTTTTGGGTTTTTCAAATCTACTATTTTGTAATATTCCGGGTCCAACAGCTTAAGTTCCGCACAAAGTCTTTCCAGACCTTCTGTTTCGTATTTGTACAGCATGAGTTGGCGTGTATCGGCATCTACGGTCGGAATGTCGTCAATGCCTTTACAGACTGCATCTACATACATCATTGAGCCTCCGGTCAGCAGTATGGTGTTATGCTTTGTAAACAAGTCTTCCAGCAGCTTCATTACTTCCGCTTCGTATTGGGCGGCACTGTAATAGTCTGTCAGCTTCAGGGTACCGACGAAGTGATGCTGTACCCGTTGCAGCTGCTCCGGTGTAGGGGCAGCCGTGCCTATCTTTAAATCTGCATAGAGTTGTCTCGAATCGGCCGAGACGATACAAGTATGGAAATGTTCTGCCAATCGGAGGCTTAATTCTGTTTTGCCTACTCCGGTGGGGCCGATAAGTACGATTAGGGTGTGCATGCGGGTATAAAATTTAGGCGCGAACCATAACAATCCGCGCCTTTCTGAAGGGGAATAATGTCTGTTTAATATTTCTCTTCTTCGAAGGAGTTCCCGGCTTCGTCCAAACCGCCGAAACCCTCTTTGTCGAAATCTTCCATATCGAAGTCTTGGTCGCCGTAAAAGTTTTCGTCCAAGTCCAGGGAACCGCCGGCAGCTGCCATTTCTTCAAAGTCAACGGTCTGCTTGGGAGCTTCACCCGCTTTCTTGGTGCATTTGGCGCCTTTCATTTCTTTTCCGGTAATGATTTCAGAAAGCTCGATGAAGAAGCAGCGTTCAGTCATATAATCGAATACATAGAGAAGTTTCTGCTTCTCGTCTTCAACCAGTTCGCTCAGCTGGGTCTCTTTCATCACCCAACTGTCCATTTCCGGATTGTCGTCCATTTCTTCCAGCGTAATTTCCTTTTCTTTTTCCCAGTCATCATCGCAAATGAAGAAAGAAGTCATCTGGTCGTTGGTGTAACCTGCCGACTTTAGAATCGCCTCATGGAAGTCATAAAAGGTAGCTTCCGGGTCTATCTGTATTTCTCTGACAAAATCGTCCACCTCATCAGAGATGATTGTAAATCTGTAGATCATGATGATTTATAATTTATGATTTCTGACTTCTGATTTTGTGTAAATCATACGTTTTTCATTTTCCTGCGGGGATAATGCCGCGGGCTGATTCACGTATAAAGTTTACGATATAGCTTATTTCCGGTGTCATTTCCATTTCATCCTCGATTTTCTTCAAGGCATCCGTATTGTTCAGGCCGCCTTGATAGATGATGCGATAGGCATCATGGATTTTCTCGATGGTCTCGTTGGAGAAGCCGCGTCGGCGTAACCCTACCACATTGATTCCCGCATAGCAGATAGGCTCGCGTCCGGCAATGATGTACGGCGGGATGTCCTTGCTGAAACGGCAGCCGCCCTGTATCATGCCGTAACCACCTACATGGCAGAATTGATGCATCAGTACATTGGCGCTGATGATGGAATAATCGTCGATGACAATTTCACCCGCCATTTTTGTAGAGTTGCCAATGATACAGCCGTTGCCTATTAGGGCATCATGCGCCACGTGTACACTTTCCATCAAGAGATTGTTGTTGCCGACAATGGTTCTGCCTTTGGCAGCTGTACCGCGGTTGACAGTTACGTTTTCACGTATGATATTGTTGTCTCCGATTTCAGCAGTGCTTTCCTCCCCTCTGAACTTTAAATCCTGGGGAATGGCACCGATAACGGCTCCCGGGAAAATGGTGTTTCCATTGCCGATGCGTGCACCGTACAGAATGTTGGCGTTTGCCATAATCTTGTTGTTATCACCGATTACCACATTCTTGTCAATGAAAACAAAAGGAGCAATTTCTACGTTTTCCCCGATTTTAGCTTCGGGATGAATATACGCTAAGGGACTTATCATATTATTTACGATTTAGCTATTTACAATTTACGATTGAGATTACTTGCGATTTACTGTATATACGATTTTACCCGAAGGTGATAATTCTTATGGGTAATATGAATCGTAAATCGTAAATCTTCTAATCGTAAATCTATTTATTTGTTCTTAACTATTTGTGCCATAAACTCTGCTTCGCAGACCACCTTTTCGCCTACGAACACATAACCTTTCATGGTGGAGATGCCGCGGCGTATGGGGGCCATCAGCTCTACACGGAAGATGAGCGTGTCTCCCGGTACCACTTTCTGGCGGAATTTCACACCGTCAATCTTCATGAAGTAGGTGGAGTAACGTTCCGGTTCATCCACCGAATTCAGTACAAGCAAACCTCCCGTCTGTGCCATTGCCTCTATCTGCAATACACCGGGCATTACGGGTTCCTGCGGGAAGTGTCCCTGGAAGAAAGGTTCGTTGGAAGTTACGTTCTTGACACCTACAATGTAGTTGGCACCTATTTCTATGACTTTGTCCACCAATTGCATCGGGTAACGGTGAGGCAGAAGTTCGCGGATGCGGTTTACATCCATAATCGGTTCGCGGTTGCAGTCGTAGGTAGGAGCCTGTATTTCGTGCAGGCGGATTTCCTTGCGCATCTGGCGAGCGAACTTATTGTTGATGGTGTGTCCCGGGCGGGTAGCGATGATACGGCCCTTGATGGGCTTGCCTATCAAAGCCAGGTCACCGATGACGTCGAGCAACTTGTGGCGGGCGCATTCATTGGGCCACACCAAAGGTTTGTGGTTGATATATCCCAATTGTTTGGCGTCCATGTGAGGAACACCCATCACATCGGCCAGCTTGTCATAGTTCTCCTGGGACATTTCGCGTTCGTAAATAACAATCGCATTGTCAAGGTCGCCGCCCTTGATAAGACCGGCTTGCAGCAACGGCTCAATTTCGCGTACAAACACGAAAGTACGGCTTGCGGCGATTTCATCCTTGAACTTCGTCATGTCTTCCAGCGTTGCAAACTGGTTGGGGAGGATGTTGGAGTCGTATGATACCAATACATTCAAGCTGAAGTTCTCGTCCGGCAATACGATGATGGAAGAGCCGGTTGTTTCGTCACGGAATTCAATTTTGGACTTGATGATATAGAAATCTTTTACGGCATTTTGTTCTACAGTGCCTACGCGCTCTATTTCGTTGACATAATATTGGGCGCTTCCGTCCAGAATGGGAAATTCCGGTCCGTTTACCTGTATCAGGCAGTTATCGATACCCAATGCATAGAGGGCTGCCATACCATGCTCCACTGTGCTCACCTTTACTCCGTTTTTGGAGATTACAGTTCCACGGGTAGTTTCGGATACGTTGTCTGCAACGGCATCGAAGGTTGGCTGTCCTTCCAGGTCGATACGTTGGATTTTGTATCCATGGTTATCCGGAGCAGGATTGAAAGTAACGGTTAGGTCAAGTCCCGTATGAAGACCTTTTCCACTAAGCGAAAAGCTATCTTTCAGAGTCTTTTGTTTTAACATTGGTTACTTATTTAATTGTTGTTTAAGTTCATTCAATTCTTTGCGGAGCTGGCGTAGCTCCACTTGCATTTCCGGCAAACTTCTTTGTACGATGGATGCCTTGAAATATTGTTTCAGCTCCATAGGAGGGGTGCCGATAAGCTGGCTGCCGTCTTTTATGCTACTGGGAACACCAGACTGTGCGCCAAGGTTTACTTTATTGCCAATATGAATATGGCCTGCAATGCCTACCTGACCGCCGAACATGCACCATTCTCCTATCTTGGTAGAACCTGCTATACCTACTTGCGCCGCCATTACGGTGTGGGAGCCTATTTCATCGTTGTGTGCCACCTGGATTAAATTATCCAGTTTCACGCCGCTATGTACGATGGTAGCTCCCATAGTAGCACGGTCCACACACGTGTTGGCACCGATTTCCACATGGTCTTCCAGAATGGTAATGCCTATTTGCGGGATTTTTTCATAACCCTCGGAAGTGGGGGCGAAGCCGAAACCGTCTGCACCGATAACGCAACCGGAGTGCAGGATACAGTGGTTTCCTACCCGGCAATCGTGGTAGATGGTTGAATTGGCGTAAATAATACAGTCATTGCCTACTTTGGCACCGCTGCCAATCGTGACGTGCGGATGAATGACCGTATTGTCTCCCACCTCTGCATGCTCGTCAATGCAGGCAAAAGGCGCAATGTAAACATCCTTGCCAATTTTAGCTGTTTCGGCAACAAATGCCAGAGAGTCAATTCCCACTCGCTTTGGTTTACTTTGCTCATAAAGATTTAGCAATTTAGCAAGACTTTCATACGCATTGTCCACTTTAATCAAGGTAGCTTTCACTTCTTGTTCCGGAACAAAGTCCTTATTTACCAGAACAATGCTTGATTGGGTTTCGTATATGTAGGGGGTATATTTGGGGTTGGATAGGAAGGAGATGGCTCCCGGTATTCCCTCTTCGATTTTCGCAAAGGTGTGAACGGTAGCATTCTCGTCTCCAACAATTTCTCCTTGGATAAATGTTGCAATTTGTTTAGCAGAGAACTCCATGTCTTATTCTTGTTAGATGGTTTCAAAACGCAAATAACGGACTTTTTTTTTATATTTCCTTGTCCTGAGGTGAATATTTTATACTTATCTATGCAAACGTTGGTAGCATAAGTAGTATTTTTTTACTTTCTTGGACAGAAGAGAGATATTGAGCATATCCGATGCTTCGGCAATATTCTTGATGCTGCCGTCGTTGTAGAGGATGTCAATACTGTCATCTGCCTCGTCGTACATATTCTTCTCGATGCTGGGGGTAGAGATGAAATATCTCGCTTCGGAGAGAGGGATGTTCAGTTGTTCACTGATTTGCAAAGTTAGTGCTTTTTTCCGTTCCTCACTAATAGGTTCGGTAGAAATCTCAACTTTGAAGATGTTTCGGTTAATCATGCCGGCGCTCAAGGTGGACAAAACCTTGTCCGAATGGCGGCTCCATACCTTGAGGGCAGTCCAGATGTCATTATCGTCCAACTGAATGAAATTCTCCAAACATTCGGGATTGTTGTAGAATGCCTCCCGGCTGATGTCGTTGTATAGAAAGAATTTCAAGGCGGGTGAGGCAAAGAGGTCTATGCCGCGGCTTGCCAGTTCCTTGGCGCGGAGCAGGGCGCTAATCAGCATTTTCTCGTAGGCAACGGAGGTCTTATGCAGGTAGACCTGCCAGTACATCAGGCGGCGGGCGGTGAGGAAGTTCTCAATAGAATAGATGCCTTTGGACTCTACTACCAGGTGGTCATCCTTTACATCCAGCATCTTGATGATGCGGGCGGAGCCAATGTTGCCTTCGGTCACTCCGGTATAGAAGCTGTCGCGGCGCAGGTAGTCCAGGCGGTCCATATCCAGTTGCCCGCTTACCAGTTGGTGCAGGAAGCGCTTGGGGTATTCATCCTTGAAAATTTGAATGGCGAGTGTCAACTGTCCGTTCATTTCCTTGTTGATACGTTCCATCAGCATCAAGGAGATGTCTTCGTGGGAGACGCCCTGCACGATAGTATTTTCCAGTACGTGGGAGAAGGGGCCGTGGCCGATGTCGTGCATCAGGATAGCGGCTTCCACAGCTTCGGCTTCGCTGTCGAAGATAAAGTTTCCTTTGGTGGCAAGTTGCTGGATGGCCTCACTCATCAGGTAGAAGGCTCCCAAAGAGTGTTGGAACCGTGTATGCTGCGCACCGGGATATACGACAGAGGACAACCCCAGTTGCTTGATACGGTTTAGACGTTGCAAAAGAGGATGTCGTACAACATCGTACAACAACCCCTTTGGTATGTTGATGAACCCGAAGACAGGGTCGTTGATAATCTTTCTTTCGAACATTAAGCGTTAGCCGTTAATCACTTTTTTCAACTCTTCCGCCATCTGTGCCTGCACTTCTTGGGCTGCTTTTCGGCTGGCGGCGGCGAAGTTCTCTGTCTTGTCCACGTAGATGATGCCACGGCTGGAGTTGACAATCAGGCCGCAAGTCTTGTTCATGCCATACTTGCAGACTTCTTCCAGGGAGCCGCCTTGTGCGCCTACGCCGGGAACCAATAGAAAGTGTTCGGGAACAATCTTGCGGATATCTTCGAAGGCGCGGCCTTTTGTGGCGCCTACTACGTACATCATCTGTTCGTCACTGGCCCACTCCTGGGATTTGCGGAGCACTTTTTCGAAGAGGCGTTCGCCGTTGGTGTCTTCCGTCAGCTGGAAGTCGTGCGAGCCTTTGTTGCTGGTCAACGCAAGCAGGATTACCCATTTGCCTTCGTACGTAAGGAACGGGGTCACACTGTCTTCGCCCATGTAGGGAGCTACGGTTACGGAATCTATATCCAGCTCTTCGAAGAAGGTGCGGGCATACATGGCAGAGGTGTTCCCGATGTCACCGCGTTTGGCGTCGGCAATGATGAATTGGTCGGGATAGTTCTGCTTGATGTAATTTACGGTTTTCTCGAAAGCTATCCAGCCTTTCACGCCCATACTCTCATAAAATGCCAGATTGGGCTTGTAGGCGATGCAGAGGTCGGCAGTAGCGTCGATGATAGCTTTGTTGAAAGCGAATATAGGGTCTTCCTCTTTCAGAAGATGTTCGGGTATTTTCTTGATGTCGGTGTCAAGACCTACGCAAAGAAATGACTTCTTGCGCTTGATGTTCTCGAATAATTGCTGTTTGTTCATATTATTTTTTAGTTACGGGCTACAAGCTACGAGCTACGAGAGATAGCGTGTGGGCTGGCAGCTGGTTGTTTTTTTAGTTATGAGTTACGAGCTACTTGTCACTTGTTTCTTGTAACTATCTTACAGCTCGCTCTCTTTCAGCCTTTCTGCATTTTCCGCCACAATCAGGTGGTCGATGCAGTCTTGGATGTCTCCGTCCATAAAGGCGGCGAGATTATAAATGGTGTAGTTGATGCGGTGGTCGGTGATGCGTCCTTGCGGATAGTTGTAGGTGCGTATCTTGGCAGAGCGGTCGCCAGTACTGACCATCGTCTTACGCTTGGAGGCGATATCGTCGATGTACTTCTGGTGTTCCTTGTCGTAGATGAAGGTACGTAGGCGCGAGAGGGCGCGTTCCTTGTTCTTGGGCTGGTCGCGCGTCTCGGTACATTCGATGAGGATTTCTTCGACTATGCCTGTGTTGGGATTCTTCCAGTTGTAGCGCAGGCGCACGCCGGATTCCACCTTGTTCACGTTCTGACCGCCGGCACCACCGCTTCGGAAGGTGTCCCACTTGATTTCACCTTCGTTGATAACTACGTCGAACTCTTCGGCTTCGGGAAGCACGGCTACACTGGCGGCTGAGGTGTGTACCCGTCCTTGCGTTTCTGTGGCCGGTACGCGCTGCACGCGGTGCACGCCCGATTCATATTTCAGTGTGCCGTATACATTGTCGCCCGTCACGGAGCAGACAATTTCCTTGAAACCGCCGGCTGCACCTTCGTTGGCGCTGGATATCTCCATTTTCCATCCCTTGGATTCGCAATACTTGGTGTACATGCGGAAGAGGTCGCCGGCAAAGATTGCCGCTTCGTCACCACCCGTGCCGCCACGAATTTCGAGGATGGCATTACGGCCATCCTGCGGGTCGGCGGGGACGAGCAGCAGCTTTATCTGCTCTTCCAGTTCCGGTTGGCGGGCTTGGCAGGCATCCAGCTCTTCGCGTGCCATTTCCCGCATCTCCTGGTCTGTTTCGTTGGCGATAATTTCTTTGGCTTCTTCTATGCCGCCCAGTACTTGCATGTACTCTTTGCGGGCATTCATCAGGTCGCCCAGTTCTTTATATTCTTTGGTGAGCTTGACGTAACGCTTCTGGTCCGCAATCACTGCCGGGTCTGTAATCAAGGTCGACACTTCTTCGAAGCGGGCGACAAGCCCTTCCAGCTTTTCGAGTATGGTATTGTTGTCTGCCATATATTTAATACTTGAACTCTCCGAATTCGCTCTTGATAATCAGTTCTTTCTTGTCGCTTTCTTCCACGCGGCCTACAATCTGTGCATCGATGTTGAAACTCTTCGAAATAGCAATCACCTCTTCTGCATGTTCGGGAGAGAGGTACACTTCCAGGCGATGCCCCATATTGAACACCTTGTACATTTCGCTCCAGTCCGTATCGCTCTGCTCCTTGATGGTCTTGAACAACGGTGGAACGGGGAAGAGATTGTCTTTGATGACACGGCAGTTGTCTCCCACAAAGTGCAGTACCTTGGTTTGTGCGCCGCCCGAGCAGTGTACCATACCGTGGATTTGGGGACGGAGCGCATCGAGCAGCTTCTTAACTACCGGTGCGTAGGTGCGGGTGGGGGAAAGTACCAGCTTTCCTGCATCCAGCGGACTGTCTTCGACACTGTCTGTCAGTTTTAGCTTGCCACTGTATACCAGCTCTTCGGGTACAGCCTTGTCATAGCTTTCAGGGTATTTCTCTGCCAGGTATTTGGAGAATACATCGTGGCGTGCGCTGGTCAGTCCGTTACTGCCCATACCGCCATTGTATTCTTTCTCATAAGTAGCCTTTCCGTAAGATGCCAGACCAACAATCACATCGCCCGGACGGATATTGGCATTGTCTATAACATCTGAGCGCTTCATGCGGCAGGTCACTGTCGAGTCTACGATAATGGTACGTACAAGGTCGCCCACGTCGGCTGTTTCGCCACCGGTGGCATAAACGCCTACGCCCATCTCGCGGAGTTCGGCAAGCAGTTCGTCCGTACCGTTGATGATGGCTGAAATTACTTCGCCGGGGATGAGAAGTTTATTACGTCCGATGGTAGAGGATACCAGAATGTTGTCTACCGCACCCACACAAAGCAGGTCGTCGATGTTCATAATCAGTGCATCTTGTGCAATGCCTTTCCACACAGCCAGGTCGCCGGTTTCCTTCCAGTACATATAGGCAAGACTGGATTTGGTGCCTGCTCCATCGGCATGCATAATGTTGCAATACTCCGGGTTACCGCCCAAAATGTCGGGGATAATTTTGCAGAAAGCCTGCGGGAAAATACCTTTGTCGATGTTCTTGATGGCGTTGTGCACATCTTCCTTAGATGCGCTGACGCCTCGCATCATGTATCGTTGATTACTCATGAGATAATAGGTTTGTTCAATTGAATGTGCAAAGATACATCTAATCTTCTACAACACAAAGCGAGGCACAAAGTTTCTCGCCTTTGTGCCTCGCTATAGAGTTGTGTATTTATCAGAATTGTACCTGGGGAGCTTGTTCCGCTCCTTCTGCCGCTTCGAAATAAGCTCGTTTCTCAAAACCGAAGAGACCGGCAAGGATATTTTTTGGGAAACGGCGAATGGCTGTATTGAAGTTCTTGGCTGCATTGTTGAAGTTGGTCCGTGCTACGTTGATACGGTTTTCCGTACCTTCCAGCTGTGCCTGCAGTTCCAAGAAATTCTGATTTGCTTTCAAGTCCGGATAGTTTTCTGTGATGGCAAGCAATTTACCGAGGGCAGAAGTCACCGCACCTTGTGCTTTCTGATATTCAGCCAGCTTTTCCGGAGTAAGGTCTGCAGCATCCACTTTGATTTGAGTGGCTTTGCTGCGGGCTTCTACTACACCTTCCAGTGTTTCCTTCTCGTGCGTGGCATATCCTTTCACGGTATTCACCAAGTTCGGAATCAGGTCGGCACGGCGTTGGTATTGGGTTTCTACGTTCGACCATTGTCCGCTGACATTTTCGTCCATGGTTACGAGTCCGTTATAGCCGGTTACACCCCAAATGGCGAGAAGAGCTATAACAACGATAATGATAATGGTTGATTTCTTCATACTTTTCATTTTTAGGCCTCACCTCCGATTCCTCTCCGATAGAGAGGGGAGGAGGGGAAGGCAGTTATTAATCATTTAATTATATTCTATGTAAACGTTTTATTTTCTTCCAGTATCCTCGAAGGTGTGTCAAAACGGTTGATGGCGCACAGATGACACATACTCGGCGTTAGAACCGGGAACCGGCTCCACCGCCACCTCCCATACCGCCTCCGAAGCTACCACCGCTGAAGCCTCCTCCGCCACTTCCGCCGAAGAGACCTCCACCACCGAAGATGACCGGACCACCTCCGCCTCCTCCCCGGTAGTTTTCATCGTATGACTGCTGGCGGCGCACTACTTTATGTCCGCAATTGCGGCAGGTGTAGGTCACATCTTCCGTTTTCACTCCATTGCGGCGTGAGATGAGTATGCTGCTGCTACGTTGCAATTTATGTTGTCCGCAGTTGGGGCATTTGTTGGCAGCGCGTTGGGCAAGGATGCCTATAATAGATGCCACTGCGAGGAAACCGATAAGTCCCAGTAGGATACCTCCTACGGAGAGGTCATCCTCCTCTTCCGTGTCATTCACCATAGTGCCGTCAAGACGTGAACAGACCGCCTTTACACCCGCGACCATTCCGGCATCCCAATTACCGTCTTTCAGATAGGGAATCATATATTTGGTCTGTATGCGTTTGCAGATGGCGTCAGGCAGGTCCCCTTCCAAACCGTATCCCGTATAAAACTGGATGCAGCGTTGATCGGTTACCAGCAGAATGACCAGACCGTTGTTTTTCTCTTTTTTCCCTACTCCCCATTCATTGAGCAGCCGGTGTGAGAAATCAAAACAGTCTTCTTGTCCGATGGAGGGAACAACGGCAACTACCGTTTCAATACCCGTCTGCTGCTCCAATGCGTAGAGCATGCGGTCTATGTCGGCACATGCCTCTTTGGATAAGATGTCGGCAGGGTTGCAGACATAACGCGTCTTGTCCTGAAGGTGTACTTTAGGAATGTTCTTAGTGGTGTAGACTTCTTGTGCCTGCAAGGATATGAACAAGCACAGGAAGAATGCTATGGAAATAAATCGTTTCATATTACCAATGTTTGTTGCGGCGAAGATAGGAAAAATCACGTCAATGTATGTATTTCCCTACGAATTTCTTTACATGCTCGGTGTATTCCTGCGGATAATCCTTGTAAGACATGGCATGTGTGGCACCGGGTACAATCCATAATTCTTTGGGTTCGGGCTTGGCTTCATAGAGGGGATAAACCATCCACGTCGGTACAAAGGTGTCGGCATCACCGTGGATGAAGAGCATCGGCAAAGTACATTTCTTTACTTGCTCCAGGGCAGAAGCTTCGCGGAAATCCCATCCGTACTCCTGCCGGCAAAGCCAGCTTGCAGTATGCAGTAGGGGGAAAGAGGGCAGTCCGAACTGTTCTTTCAACTCCCCGCGAAACTCATCCCATACGCTTGTGTAACCGCAGTCTTCCACAAAACACTTGATGAATGGCTGTTGGTATTGTCCGTGTTCCACTTCGCCGGATACCATCATGGTGGTGGCGGCTCCCATGGAGATGCCGTGTACTACCATCTTTGTACTGCGGGACGCTATGCTGTCCGTATGGCTGCGTCCGAAAAGCTCATCGGCGGTTTCGGTCCATTGCAACACGTCGAGCCGGTCTTTCCAGCCCATCTGTACATGGTTTCCTTCGCTCATCCCGTGTCCGTAAAGGTCGGGCAGCAGGATATTGAAGCCCATCTCCTTGCTGTACAAATAACCTATCATCAGCATGCGCACGGCGTTGTCCGTATATCCATGTACGATGACTGCCGTTTTGTCGGTAGGGCGGGCAGCGGCAACATAGAGCGCATGCAGCGTCTCTCCGCGGTCGTTCTCGATGTAGAAGTCCTTCAGTGCTCCTGCGGTCATCAGGCTATCCACCCAGGGGTGCAGTTCGGGGTAGCGCTCGTACATGAAATCGTAGGATGCGGCTATGTTGCGGCTGCGTGAAACGAGGTCGTCCGGTTTCAGGGAATAGCCCAGCATATAGTACCCTCCGCACAACAGTAGGGTGCAGAGGGCGGCCAGACTGAGAATTGAATATTTTATGGCTTTTTTCATTATTTATTCCAAATTTCCCATGCGGCAAAGGCCTGCAACAGCAACATCTCCAGTCCGTTCTTGGTGACGGCTCCTTGTGCCTGGCCTTTCTTCATGAAGAGGGTTTCGTTTGGATTATATAACAAATCGTAGAGCAAATGGTTGGGGGTCAGTAGCTCGTAAGGAATGTTGGGACAGAAGTCCACTTTGGGGTACATGCCTACGGGGGTACAGTTGACAATCACCGTGTACTCCTGCATGATTTCCGGTGTCAGCTCTTCGTAAGTGAGGTATTTGTCCTCTTTCTTGGTGCGCGATACGAAGGTACTTTTTATACCCAGGTTCTCCAGCCCGCGATATACGGCTTTCGATGCGCCGCCGGTGCCCAGAATCAGGGCTTTCTTGTGATGTGGTTGCAAAAGCGGTTCTATGGATTGTGTGAATCCTATGATGTCGGAATTGTAGCCAACCAGCTTTACCTTGCCTTTGGGAAGGCGGATAATCTTGATGACATTGACGGCGCCTATCTTGGCGGTGTCTTTGTCCAGTTCGTCCAGATAGGGGATGACTTGCTCCTTGTAGGGAATGGTCACATTCAGTCCACAGAGGTTAGGGTTTTCCTCTATAACTTCCATGAAATCCTCGATACGTGGAATTTCGAAGTTTACATATTCTGCATCAATGTTTTCTGCCGTGAATTTCTCATTGAAATATCCGATGGAAAAGGAATGTTTCAACGGGTAACCTATTAAACCGTATTTCTGCATAATGAGGGTGTGTTAAAGGGGAATTAATGATTATTTTCTGGCTGTATACAACGTACATATTCCGAAAGTGAGCCGCTTGAAGTGTACTTCACTGAAACCGGCCTTGCGGATAACTTCCTGCATCACTTCTCCTTGAGGGAAGGCACGGATGCTTTCCGGCAGATAAGTGTAGGCGCTGTTGTCTTTCGAAATACATTTACCGAGCAGGGGGATAACGACTTTGGAGTAAATGGTAAACAGTTGTTTCATCGGGAAGCGGTCCGGCGTGGAGAGTTCCAGTATGACAAGATGTCCGCCGGCCGTCAGTACGCGGCACATTTCGGACAGTCCTTTATCCAGCCCTTCGAAGTTGCGGATGCCGAACGCTACGGTTACAGCATCGAAACTCTCATCGGCAAACGAGAGAGAGGTGCAGTCCTCCCGGGCAAATGAAATCTTGTCCGAGAGGTGCGCCCGTTTTACTTTTTCGCGCCCCACATTCATCATGCCTTCCGAGATGTCGGTACCAATCAAAGCATCGGGTTGCAGTTCGCGGCATGCAAGGATGGCGAAATCACCGGTGCCGGTAGCTACGTCCATGATACGTCGGGGGTGGAAAGGAAGGAGGTATTTGATTGCCTTCCTGCGCCAGCTGCGGTCAATACCCATGGATAGGGTGTGATTCAGCTTGTCGTAGGCGGGAGCGATGTTGTCGAACATTTCTTCCACTTGTTCGCTCTTCTTACCGTCAGCGCCGTAGGGCTTGATGTGTTCTTGGGGGTAATCCATGATTTTTTTATGTGCTAATGTGCTGATACGCCAATGTGCTAATTGGCTGCGCTATTATGCCGCAAGGTCATTAGCACATTGGCATATTATCACATTAAGTAATTAGTTACATTCTTTTCAATGCGTTCGGCAATGTTGTCGGTATCTTCCTTTACGAACTTCTCGCCAGTGATGTGTTCGTACAGTTCGATGTAACGTTCGCTGATTGAAGTAACGATTTCGTCTGTCATTTCCGGTACCTGCTGTCCTTCCTTACCCTGAAAACCGTTGTCCATCAGCCATTCGCGTACAAATTCCTTGGAAAGTTGTTTCTGCGGTTCGCCTTTGGCAAAACGTTCTTCGTAGCCTTCGGAGTAGAAATAACGGCTGGAGTCCGGGGTATGGATTTCGTCCATCAGATAAATCTTGCCGTCGTGCTTGCCGAATTCGTATTTGGTGTCTACCAGAATCAATCCGCGTTCCGCTGCAATCTCTGTACCGCGTTTGAAGAGAGCCATTGTGTATTTTTCCAATACGGCATATTCTTCGGGCGTGGCAAGTCCTTGTGCTAGGATTTCTTCTTTGGAGATGTCGGCATCGTGTTCGCCAATTTCGGCTTTGGTAGTCGGGGTGATGATGGGTTCGGGGAACTTCTGGTTCTCCTTCATTCCTTCGGGCAGTTTCACACCGCAGATTTCACGGACACCGCTTTTGTAAGCGCGCCATGCACTGCCGCAGAGGTAACCGCGTACAATCATTTCTACGGGGAATCCTTCACACATCACGCCTACCGTCACCATCGGGTCGGGAGTAGCCATTTTCCAGTTGGGGCAGATGTCGGTGGTGGCATCCAGAAACTTGGCTGCAATCTGGTTCAGCATTTGTCCCTTGAAAGGAATGCCTTTGGGCAATACTACGTCGAAGGCTGAGATACGGTCGGTAGCTACCATGACCAACTTCTCGCCATTGATGTTGTACACATCACGAACCTTCCCATGATAGACACTTTTCTGTCCGGGAAAGTTGAAATCTGTTTTTGTTAATGCTTTCATCTTTGTAATATTTACGATTTGAGAATTTACTGTTTCTGTTCAATCTTGCTATTGGCTTGTTCGGCCTTGCGTCTTTCGTGCTCCGCTTTCGCTTCTTTGTCAAACTTTTCGTAGGCCTCCACAATTTGGGTGACAAGCTTATGCCTTACGATGTCTTTCTTGTTCAGTTCCACGAAGCTGATGCCTTTCACTCCTTTCAGAATACGGAGTGCCTGCACCAGACCGGATGTCTGGGAGGAAGGCAAGTCAATCTGCGTCATGTCTCCCGTGACAATCATCTTGGTGTTCATTCCCATGCGGGTGAGGAACATTTTGATTTGCTGGGTGGTGGTGTTCTGCGCTTCGTCCAGAATGACGACGGCATCGTTCAGTGTGCGTCCGCGCATAAAGGCGAGGGGGGCAATCTGGATGATGTTCAGCTCCATGTACTCTTTCAGCTTGGCAGCAGGTATCATGTCCTGCAGGGCGTCATAGAGCGGTTGCAGATACGGGTCTATCTTGTCCTTCATGTCGCCGGGCAGGAAACCGAGCTTTTCTCCGGCTTCTACAGCGGGGCGGCTGAGGATGATTTTCTTGATTTCTTTGTTTTTCAGTGCCCGCACAGCAAGCGCGATGGCAGTATAAGTCTTTCCGGAACCGGCAGGACCGATGGCAAACAGCATGTCGTTCTTGGCAAAAGCCTCCACCAGTTTCAGCTGGTTCTCGCTGCGCGGGATAATCGGCTTTCCGGTTACGCTGAATACAATGACATTGCCCGATTTCTCTGCTTGCGGGGCATTGCCTTTGATGATGTCTATAATGACCTCTTCTTTCAAAGAGTTGTACTCGGCACAGTGTTTTTCCAGTTTGGTGATGTTCTCCTCGAATGCACACATTTCCTCCTCATCACCCAATACTTTGATGACATTGCCACGGGCGATGATACGAAGCTTGGGATACAGGGCTTTTATCAGTTGCATGTTGGCGTTGTTTACGCCGTAGAATATTACCGGATCAATATCTTCAAGAACAATCAGTTTTTCTATCATTGATATGCTTTAAAGTTCAATTCGTTCTTTTAGTGAAACGTTTTGCAAATGTAGTGAAACGTTTGGATACTTAAATGGTTCTATCGGGTATTTTTTTTGCAGAGGCTTCGGGTAGATTGCCGGCAATTGTTGCACGACGATGCCGTTTCCTTTTTTTGAGCATCCGATGCGTTGCCGGTTCAGCGTCTGCTCCTTCATGTTGAAGATGATATTGGGGTCGAAGTGCTGGCCGTTGACTCGTGTCTCAAAGTGGAGATGCTCGGTAGAGGCGCGTCCGGTACGTCCGGTCAGTGCGATGGGCTGTCCGGCTTTGACCGTGTCGCCACAATGTACAAGGTTTTTGAAGTTGTGGCTGTATATCGTTTCCAGTCCGAAGTCATGGCGTACGACAACGACATTGCCGTAGGCGCTGTAAGGCTTGGACATCCGTACTACGCCGTTGAAGGCACTCCGTATGGTGTCTTTGGCGCAGGTCTTGATGTCTATGCCGCTGTGGCGTCCCCGCCCCCGTCCGTAAGGGGAGATGACTTTTCCTCCGGGCAGAGGAAAGGAGTATTCCGTGTCCGGAATGTCCTCCAAAGGTAGCTCTATCAGTTCTCTTTGCGAAAACAGTCCTGGAGTGGCAACGCGGATATGGTTGGTTTCCATGGCGGAAAAGACCGCTTTTTTCCCTTGTGCCGTGGCACCAAGGGCTATGAGTAGGAGAGGGACAAGAACGCGTATTCTCATTTATTCAAAATATTGTATGGTCCCACCGGTAGAGGAAGCATATTTCTCCAACAGTCCCAATATCATTTCGGCTGCTTCTTTCAGGCCTTCCTGCCCGTTGTAGCCGTTGACAATGGCAAGGATATGGCGGGTTTCCAGTTTCATCTTGGTGCGTTCGTGGTCACTGGTCGGGGTACCGATACCGCCTATACGGTCGCGGTAGACGGGTAGCCCTTCTATGTTCAGCATGCCGCGGCCTATACCCTCGAACGATTCCTCTGCACGTCCTATGCCCAGTTCAAGGTCGGTTCCTTGTATCTCGTCGGCATCAAATCCGCCGATAGAGTGACCCGTACGTAAGGAAACAAGGTTGATAAGGTCTACCAATGTATCTATCTGATAGAGTTCCAATCCGCGTAGCAGTCGTCGTCTCAGTGCTTCGGCCGAGGGACGGTAGCGGCTGGGGTCTTTGCCGCAACGTTTGTAGGCTTCACGGGTGGCGGCAATGACAGGTTGGTACTTGATGCTGTCCGTGGTTTCACGGGCTCTTAGCTCTTGGGTGAAAGTTGCGATTTCCTGCCACAACCCTTCGCTATATGCGGTATTTGTCACTTCGGCAAATACGGCCGCACCACGGAATTCGGAGCAATTCTGTTTGATTTCTTTAGAAAGTGTGATATGATACATTATAATATGCTTGAATATGTTCTTTATCTCAATTTCATTTTAACATGATTCCTGACAGTAATCTTCCGGATTTGATACCCAGCCTGCGTGCGGAGAAGAATTCTTCGTGTCGGGTGTATGTGCAGATGCCTGCCGTCTCCACTTGTGCGGAAGGTACTCCGAAGTCCAGCAGTTGCAGTCGGTTGGCAGCCCATAGGTCGATATGGTATTTGTGGGTGTCGGGTTTCCATTCGGAGATGTAATCCATCTGGAAACCGTTCTTGCGGAATGCTTCATAGACTTCGTCGCCTACCTCGAAGGCAGAAAGGGAGATGCCGGGGCCGATGCAGGCTATCACTTCTTTACCCTCTGTGCCATAGCAGGCACTCATCTTGTCGAGTGTGTGGCCGAGGATATAATTCACTGTGCCACGCCATCCGGCATGAACAGCGGCTATCACGGCATTCTTCCGGTCGTAGAGCAGGATGGGAATGCAGTCTGCCGTAGAGATGCAGATGCAGCAGCCCGGTTCACGGGTTATCAGTGCATCAATGCCCTGTAACATGGAGTGGCGTTCTTCTGCTGTTGCTTGCAGATAAGTTCCGTCAATGACAAGTGCCTTTGTCCCGTGGGTCTGAAACGGAATGACCAGTTCTTTGGGACGCTGGGGCAGGGAAGAACACACTATTTCCTGATTGCGGCGCACAGCTCCGGCTTCGTCTCCCGTGTAAGGTGTACAATTGAGGGAGGCATAGTTTCCCTGGCTGCACCCTCCATGACGGGTGGTTACAAAACAAGAAATGCCGGGATATGAGGCAAGCAGCTCATATCCCAACATTTTCCTATCTTCAGTAAGAGGAATCATTTTTTATCTTCCTCCCAATCCTCTTCGTATTCAAAGTCCTCGAGGTCCTCTATGTCCTCGTCGTCGTTGACGTATTCATAGCTGAGGTCTTCGTCCTCACCCTCTTCTTTCAATTCTTCCTGCAGGTGGCTGAGGTCTTTGGCGCGGTGGGCAATGCTGTCCACTTTGCCTTCTATCTTATTACTTTCCTTGTTCAGCTCTTCCCAAAGGATGTCTTTCAGCGTAGAGATGCCCATGCCGGAGACAGCAGAGATGAATATATGCGGAATCCCTTCGGGCAGTGTCGGCTCTATCTCGTCCATCAGTTCCTGGTCGAGCATGTCGCATTTGGTGACGGCAAGCACTCTCTGTTTGTCCAGCATTTCGGGGTTGAAAGTGCGAAGCTCGTTCAACAGGATTTCGTATTCCTTACGGATGTCGTCACTGTCGGCAGGCACCATGAACAGCAACAATGAGTTGCGCTCGATGTGGCGCAGGAAACGCAATCCTAAGCCTTTGCCGGCACTGGCTCCTTCGATGATGCCGGGAATGTCCGCCATCACAAACGATTTGCTGTCGCGATAGGACACGATGCCCAGATTGGGCTCCAAAGTGGTAAACGGATAATTGGCGATTTTGGGCTTTGCCGCAGAAACGGCTGCCAGCAAAGTCGACTTGCCCGCATTGGGGAAGCCTACCAGACCGACGTCTGCCAGCAGCTTCAGTTCCATGATTACCGTCAATTCCTGCATCGGTTCGCCCGGTTGGGCAAAGCGGGGAGCCTGGCGTGTGGCGGTTTTGAAGTGCCAGTTGCCCAGACCTCCTCGTCCGCCTTTCAGCAGGATGACTTCTTGTTCGTGCTCGGTGACGTCGCAGATATATTCACCCGTTTCGGCGTTGTACACCACCGTGCCGCAGGGCACTTCAATAACCTTGTCCGCTCCGTCTTTTCCGAAACTGCGGTTCTTGGAACCGGATTCTCCGTGACCTGCCAGGATGTGGCGATCATATTTCAGGTGGAGCAGCGTCCAGTAGTTGCGGTTACCCCGCAGGATGACATGGCCTCCTCGTCCTCCGTCACCTCCGTCGGGGCCTCCGTTGGGTATGTATTTCTCACGCCGCATATGCGTAGAACCTCGTCCGCCCTTTCCGGAGCGGCAATATATTTTTACGTAGTCAACAAAATTCGATTCAGCCATATTCTGTTTTATTGTTATTTCACTGCGTCAATAGCCTTGCAAACATCAGCAAAGATTTCTTCCAATACGCCGAAGCCTTGGATGTGCTGGTATTTGCCATCTTGTTTGTACCAGTCAATTAGCGGAGCTGTCTGTGAGTGATAAACCACCAGACGCTTCTTGATTGTCTCTTCATTGTCGTCTGCACGTCCTGATTCTTGTCCGCGCTTGATGAGGCGCTTCATCAGTTCTTCTTCGGGCACGTCGAGGTCGAGCATCACGCTGACTTCCTGTCCGCGTTCGGCGAGCATCTTCTTTAATGCTTCAGCCTGGGCGATTGTTCTGGGGAAGCCGTCGAAAATCACGCCTTTGCTATCCTTGAAGCTGTCGAATACGCTTGCCAGAATATCAATCATCAACTCATCGGGAATCAACTGGCCCTGGTCGATATAACCTTTAGCAGTCTTGCCCAGTTCTGTACCGTTTTTCATTTCAGCACGGAGCACGTCTCCGGTAGAGATGTGGTTAATGCCATACTTTTCTACAATCTTTTCACTTTGTGTTCCCTTACCTGAACCGGGAGCACCAAAAATTACAATGTTCAACATTTGCTTAGTTATTATTTAATGATTTACTATATTATGTCTGTATCAGTCTACTACAGTATAAATGTCGGGATAGTTGCGCCCGAAGCCGTCATAATCCAACCCGTAGCCCACAATGAAGTCGTTCGGAATATTCATGGCCACATATTCTATGTTTAAATCAACTTTCAGCTTATCAGGTTTCACCAGTAGGGAGGCAATATGAATCTCCCTGGGACCGCGAGTGCCGAGGGTGTCCAGTAAGCGTTGCATGGTGAGTCCCGTATCTACTATGTCCTCTACAATGACCACTGTACGGTCTGTGAGGTCTTCATTGATGCCTATTACTTCCTTGATTACCCCGGTAGAGGATACTCCTTGATAAGATGCTAATTTGACAAACGAAATTTCGCAGGGAATCGTGATTCGTTTCAGCAAATCGGCGGTAAACATGAACGAACCGTTCAGTACGCTGAGGAATAGAGGATTCTTTCCTGCCAGGTCGCGGTTGATTTCGTTCGCTACACGGGTTACTTCTTTCAGTATGTCCTGCTCCTTGATGGAGACTGTGAACATCTTGTCTTTTATTTGTATGGTATCCATAGATGGGATGTTTTTAGAAAGTTGCCGCAAAAATACGATTTTTATTCCACTCCATGCATCATCTTCTGTAATTTCTTTGAAAGCAGGAAGAGGATAAGCGATGCCGTGGCAGACATGACGACGAACACCATGAAGAAATCGTACATCGTCTCGATGCGATAACCCAGCAGCGTCTTTACTTTTCCGGCTTCGGGGTAGAGCCCGCTCAGCGTGCCTGCAAACTTATTGGCAGTGGCGGTGGAGAGGTACCATATCCCCATCATCAGCGAGGCGAAGCGGATGGGCGTGAGCTTGTTCACCATGGAGAGCCCGATGGGCGAGAGGCAGATTTCGCCCATGGTATGGATGAAGTAGAGCCCCGTCAGCCAGATGAGACTCACCTTGATGCCCGGCTGAACATCTTTCACCCCAAAGCAGATGACGAGATAGCCCAGTGAAAGCAGTAGCAGGCCGATGGCTTGCTTGGTGGGCGAGGCGGGCTCCATGCCCCGTTTGCCCAGGGCGCCCCATACGCCCGGCATGATGGCGGCAAGTATCACCACAAAGAAGGGGTTGAAGGACTGAATCCAGGAGGCGGGCATTTCCCACCCCAGGATGACGCGGTCGGTCTGCTCGGAGGCGAAAAGCGTGAGCGAGGCGCCTGCCTGCTCGTAGGCCGCCCAGAAGAAAATGACGAAGAAGGCGATGATGTAGATGACGAAGATGCGGTCGCGCTCCGTCTTGGTGAGTGAGCCTTCCAGCAGGATGCTGACGGGAAACACGATGCAGGCGGTGAAGATGCCGATGCTTATCCAATCGCTCCCGAAACACCAGTAGAAGAAACCGGCAAGCGCGATGGCGAGCAGGACGAGCAGCAGGTAGTTGCGCATGGGCCGTCCGTTGGCGTGGGCACTCTTCCGGGCGGTGTTGTCTGCCTGGGGCCGTTCCTTGTGGGCGTCGGGGATGATGCCGAGGGGCTTGCCGTCGGGGCCGATGAGGTACTTGTTCTTCTGGGTTTCGAAGAGGACGACCGTCAGCACGGTGACGATGGCGGCAATGAGGAAGCCCCATCGGAAGTCGTGAGGGTTGCCCGTCTCGCCAAAATAGCCGCAGACCAGCGGGGCGAGGAAGGAACCCACGTTGACACCCATATAGAAGATGGTGTAGGCGGAATCCAGCCGTTTGTCACCCGGCTCGTAGAGCTGCCCCACCAGGGAGGAGACGGTGGGCTTGAAGCAGCCGTTGCCCAATATAAGGAAAGTCAGTCCGCCGTACATCAGCCAATGCGAAAGCTCACGCGCCTCCAGCATCGAGGCACTGGCAAACATCAGGAACTGGCCGACTGCCATCATCATGGCCCCCCAGAAGACGGAACGGCGGATGCCCCAGTATTTGTCGGCGATGTAGCCGCCGATTAAGGGTGTCAGGTACACCAGTCCGGTGTAGCTGCCGTAGATGGAGGCGGCGTGCTCCTTGTCGAAAAGGAGTGCCTGGGTGAGGAACAGAATGAAGATGGCACGCATGCCGTAGTAGCTGAAACGCTCTGCCGTGCTGGTGGCGAAGATGAGGTAAAGACCTTTCGGGTGTCGGGATGTACTCATTGAATATGCTTTTATTGTTTTGGCTTTTATTATATGTTGAGGGTACAAAATTAGTCATTATTTTGCGTAAGTTAATGGGTATAATTAGAAACTTGCCGACAAGCCTGCGGGAACTTGCCGACAAGCTTGTGCAAACTTATCCGTAAGCCTACGCAAACTTAAAACAGAATTTCTGTTTCTGTAAATAAAGCTTTTGTTTATAGAAATAGAGCTTTTGTTTCTAAGAATAAAGGCTTTGTTCTAAGAATCCTTTGCATTGAAGACAACTTTTCCTTAACAGAGCAGATATTTTTTCCCGGGGGACAAAGCAACTTGATAAAAAACGTCTTCTCTTTGTACAGTTGAAATCAAAGCCCTATCTTTGCTCTACGATTTTAAGATAATCCTATTATGAAGATATTTCCTACTACAAGCATCAAGCAACTGGATGCAGATACCATAGAGAATGAACCGATTGCCTCCATTGACTTGATGGAACGTGCCTCACGCGCATTGGCCCGTGCCATTGCCGAGCGTTGGGAGCCGGACACGCCGCTCACCGTTTTTGCCGGACCGGGGAACAACGGTGGCGATGCGCTTGCCCTGGCGCGACTGCTGGCCGGGAAGGGCTACCGGCTCGAGGTGTATCTCTTCAATACGAAAGGGACGCTTTCGCCGGACTGCGAGACGAACAAGGAGCGGCTGGCCGACGTGCCGGGCGTGGACTTCCACGAAGTGACCACTCAGTTTGTGCCTCCTGTGCTGACGGCGGACCATGTGGTGATAGACGGCCTCTTCGGCAGCGGTCTGAACAAGGCTCTGAGCGGCGGTTTTGCAGCCGTAGTGAAGTACATCAACGCCTCGCCCGCCACGGTGGTGTCCATCGACATCCCATCGGGACTGATGGGTGAGGACAATACCTACAACGTACATACGAATATCGTCCGTGCCCATCTGACGCTGAGCCTGCAATTGCCGAAACTGGCATTTCTCTTTGCCGAGAACGAGCCGTATGTGGGCGAATGGCAGTTACTGGACATCGGACTCAGCGAGGATGTCATTCATGACATGGAAACGGACTTCTGCCTGCTGGAGCATGAAGATGTGTCTGCCCTGCTGAAGCCGCGCAGCCGGTTTGCCCATAAGGGGAACTTCGGCCGTGCACTGCTGATAGCCGGTTCGCAGGGAATGGCGGGAGCTTCGGTGCTGGCTGCGCGTGCTTGTCTGCGTTCGGGGGTGGGGCTGCTGACGGTGCATGTGCCGTTCTGCAACAACTTCATTGTGCAGACTTCCGTGCCCGAAGCCATGACGGAGCTGGACATCAGCGACACCTGCTTTGCCGCCGCTACTGATACGGACGATTACCAGGCCGTGGCGATAGGTCCGGGACTGGGAAAGGCGGCAGAGACCGAGGCGGCTCTGCTGGAGCAGATAGAGACATGCCAGACTCCGATGGTGGTGGATGCCGATGCCCTGAACTTGCTGGGCGAGAAGCGTAACTATATAGGGCGTCTGCCCAAAGGGAGTATTCTGACTCCGCACCCCAAGGAACTGGAGCGTCTTGTAGGCAAATGCCAGAATTCGTACGAACGCCTGATGAAGGCTCGCGAGCTGGCGAAGAGCGCCGGAGTGCATATCATCTTGAAAGGCGCTTATTCTGCCATTGTCACTCCTGCCGGGAAATGTTTTTTCAACCCTACCGGCAATCCGGGTATGGCAACGGGAGGCAGCGGTGATGTGCTGACGGGAGTGGTGCTTGCCTTGCTTGCCCAAGGCTATGAGCCGGAGAAGGCTGCCTGCCTGGCCACGTATGTGCACGGACTGGCGGGAGATGTTGCCTGCAAGAAGCAGGGGGCAGTGGGGATGACGGTGGGGGATATAGTTGCCTGCCTGCCGCTAGCGTGGAAGATGCTGGAAGAATAAGGAGAGAAGTGTAATTTGGATGGCTTGTCATGTCAACAGAAATAAGATATTTTGAAAACAGAAAAGATTGGCGGAAGTGGCTGGCTGACAATTTCGATACTGCCGATGGAGTCTGGTTTGTGTTTCCTACTAAATCTTCAAGCGAGAAAAGTATTGTATATAATGACGCTGTTGAAGAGGCCCTTTGTTTCGGGTGGATTGACAGCACGATAAAGTCACTTGACAAAGAACATAAAATTCAGCGTTTCACGCCCAGGAATCCTAAAAGTACCTATTCGCAAGCCAACAAAGAAAGGTTGAAATGGTTGCTGGAGCATAAAATGATACATCTTGAATTTGAGGATAAAATACGAACTGTCTTGTCGGTTCCTTTTGTTTTTCCAAATGATATAATCGACAGATTGAAAGAGGATGAAAGAATATGGAAGAATTATCAGAGTTTCTCTGACCCCTATAAACGTATCCGAATCGCATACATTGAAGCGGCGAGGAAACGACCGGAAGAATTTGAAAGGCGATTAAATAACTTTATCTGTAAAACGAAAGAGAACAAAATAATAATAGGGTTTGGCGGGATTGAAAAATACTATTAACGCTAATTCTTTTCCGCTTATTTCTCTCTTGTCGTAATGTGGAAGCATCCTTGCTTCAACTCGTACTTGATGTAGCATTTATCGGCTTTCCGCAGGTCACGGAGCACTTCCGAAAGAACCAGTTTTAAGGTATCTGCGCTGACATCCTGCAAAGGACGTCCATCCTCGTCTTCTATTTTCTGAAAGCGCTTCCAACTGACATCGAATGTCGTTCCGTAAAAATGTGCCGAGTTTGGAGAAGCATTGCCGTTACGGCGGCGCAGGCGTTTTACGTCGTCTTGGGTGCGGAGTACGGAAGTCACAATTATCTTGTTTGGATTCAGCCCCTTGGCGGTCAGTGAATCAAGGAAGTTGTGTCCGATGGTGTCCAGCAGGCTGGCGGCGCCCGGAATGAGATAAGGGATGGAATGCGTCAGTGAATCCACGGCATAGAGCTCGTTTGTCGTGATAGGTTGCAGTTGCTCTCTCATCTTTTCTGCTTCCTCGCGGGATGAAAGTACACGTATGCCGATGGCTTGGGCTACATTGAGATGTTTCTCATTCAAGTCTCCGAACGAGCGCTTGTAGCTGACAACACCCCGAATGTTGCGCGGTTCGTTCAACTTGAGCGACATGTCCTTCTTCTTACAGCCGGCAAAGGTGAATGTTGCGGCAGCTGCGACAATTATCAGTATAGGTAGGATTCTGGAAGAATATCTCATCTTATAAATGTACTATGTCTGTGAAAAATCTGCGTTAATCTGTGTAATCTGTGGTGAAAACCTTGCAAAGATAATTCAAACCTTCTTAAGTTTGCACTATCTTTGCACACAAAAAAGACCGTGCAACGATATTTTATATACCTGGCTTATGATGGCACCGCTTATCACGGCTGGCAAATCCAGCCGAATGGAGCGAGTGTGCAGGAGTGTTTGATGAAGGCGCTGAGTACCTTGCTGCGTCGCGAGGTGGAAGTCGTGGGAGCGGGGCGTACCGATGCCGGGGTGCATGCCTCACTGATGGTAGCTCACTTTGACAGTGATTCTCCTCTGGACACTGTTTTTATGACGGATAAGCTGAATCGTCTGCTTCCTCCCGATATTTCCGTATACCGCTTGCGGGCCGTGAAGCCCGATGCACATGCCCGCTTTGATGCTACGGCGCGGATGTATAAGTATTACGTCACTACTGCCAAGATGCCTTTCAATCGTCAATACCGTTGCCGTCTGTTCCAAACGCCGGACTTTGAGCGGATGAATGAGGCTGCCCAAACCTTGTTTGACTATACGGACTTTACCAGCTTCAGCAAACTCCATACCGATGTCAAAACCAATAATTGCAAGATTATGCATGCCGCCTGGACGCAAGTGGACGATGTGACCTGGGTGTTCACCATCCAGGCCGACCGGTTCCTGCGGAACATGGTACGTGCCATTGTCGGCACTCTGCTCGAAGTGGGGCGTGGAAAACTTTCCGTTGAAGGTTTCCGACGCGTCGTCGAACAGAAGGACCGTTGCCAGGCAGGAACTTCCGTTCCCGGAAATGCATTGTTTCTGGTGGACGTAGCCTATCCGGAAACTACTTTTTTAGAATAAAAGAGGGATGTACTACAAAAACGTAGCCCCCTCCCTTTAATTTTTAATTCTTAATTTTTAATTGACTCTATGTGGTTATTACTTGCTTTCCTCTCTGCTGCCTTATTGGGATTTTACGATGTCTTCAAGAAGAAGTCGCTTCGTGACAATGCCGTACTGCCGGTGCTTTTCCTGAACACGCTGTTCTCAAGCCTTATATTTCTTCCTTTCATTCTGGTATCTGCCTTTGCGCCGTCGGTGTTGGGAGGTACGATGTTTGATGTTCCCGTGGTGGGGTGGGAGGTACATAAGTTCATTATTGTCAAGTCGTTTATCGTGCTTTCTTCCTGGATATTCGGTTATTTCGGGATGAAGCATCTGCCGCTGACCATCGTGGGACCGATTAATGCGACGCGTCCCGTAATGGTGCTTGTAGGTGCCATGCTTGTGTTTGGCGAACGCTTGAACCTTTATCAATGGATTGGCGTGCTGCTTGCCATAGTGTCCTTCTTCATGCTGAGCCGTTCGGGCAAGAAAGAGGGAATCGACTTCAAGCATAACAAATGGATTCTTTTCATCGTGCTGGCTGCCGTTGCCGGAGCTGTCAGCGGGCTGTATGACAAATATCTGATGAAGCAGCTCAACCCGATGCTGGTGCAGTCGTGGTATAATGTCTACCAAGTCTTTATCATGTGCCCCATCATCCTGCTGTTGTGGTACCCCAAGCGAAAAGAAAGTACCCCGTTTCGTTGGGATTGGACCATTATCTGTATCTCCATTTTCCTTTGTGCGGCAGACTTTGTCTATTTTTATGCCCTGAGCTATGAGGACTCCATGATTTCCATCGTTTCGATGGTGCGTCGTGGAAGCGTTGTTGTTTCCTTCCTTTTCGGTGCGCTTTTCTTCCGTGAAAAGAATTTAAAAAGCAAGGCTGTCGACCTCATTTTGGTGTTGATTGGAATGTTCTTCCTATATTTGGGGAGTAAATAAACAAGAGATATATGGCAGAAGACCTATATATAAATGCTGGTAGCAAGACAGAGAAATATCGCGCTTTGCTTCCTCAACTGAAAAATCTGCTGGCAGGTGAAGATGACTTGATAGCCAATCTGGCGAATGTTTCGGCGGCGCTGAAAGAGACTTTCCATTTCTTTTGGGTAGGCTTCTATTTGGTGAAGGGTGAAGAATTGGTGTTAGGACCTTTCCAGGGACCGATAGCTTGTACGCGCATCAGGAAAGGCCGCGGTGTTTGCGGCGCGGCATGGGATAGAGCCGAGACGTTGGTTGTGCCCGATGTGGATGCATTTCCCGGACATATAGCCTGTAGCTCGCTGTCGCGTTCGGAGATCGTGGTTCCGCTGAAGCGTGAGGACGGTGAAGTGTGGGGAGTATTGGATATTGACAGTGACGATTTGGGCGGTTTTGATGAAACAGATGCCCGTTTCCTTGAAGAAATGATAAAAATGTTATGATAAGAAAACTGAGTGCTTTTTTGATTTTGGCTTTCATCGGATGGGGGTATTTGCAGGCCCAGGAAGCCAAGACGTGTTTTAAGAATATGCCGGATTCTATATGTCCGTTGCTTAGCGCCGTGAACCGTGCGGATTTTATAGACTTTCTGGAAAGTAAGATGAAAGCTGAGGTGACCAACAGCTTTGGTGGTAAATCGGAAATGACGGAACTTTCTCCAGACTATATACATGTGAAGATGACGCCCCAGAGTTCATGGCAGATGAAGCTCTTGTCTATTAACGACAGTACGAAGGTGATTTGTGTGGTTGCTACGGTTTGTGCTCCGGCTTGCGACAGCCATGTCAAGTTCTATACGACAGACTGGAAGGAGCTGGTTGCTTCGTCCTACCTGCCGGTATTGCCCGTTCTGGATGATTTTATCGCTGAGGCCGCGGATACGGTGGATGTCTATGAGTATCAGGATGCCCGTCGCCAGGCCGACATGCTGCTGATGAAAGCGGACCTTTCTGCGAAGGATGCCACGTTGGCATTCACTTTTACCACGACCGATTACATGGGTAAAGAAGCGGCGGAGAAACTGAAACCGTTTGTCCGCCGTCCTATTGTTTATACTTGGAATCAAGGGAAGTTCGAGAAATCCTCTACTTCACTTTGATTCTGTCGAATCCCTCTCCATAGACTCCGATGACTGCACTTTGTGATACAAAGGCATTGGGGTCTATGTCTTTTATGAGCCGGAAAATGATGGTGGACTCCCGCTTCTTGGCCAGCACGAACAGCATTTTTATCTCTTTTCCCGTATAGAAGCCCGAGGCGTTGATGACCGTTGCACCTCTGTGAGGATATACCTGGATGTGCTTGGCTATCTCCTCATATTTATCGCTGATAATAAAGAATTGTACGGACTGGCGGGCACTGTTCACCACTTGGTCGAGCACGAAGCTGCATATGTATAGAGTAACGTAGCCATACACCACCTTTTCCCAATCTTTTAGAACAAAGTAACTGGACGAGATGATGATAAGGTCACATATCAACATGACTCTGCCCAGCGTGATGTCGCGGTACTTGTTGATTACGGCGGCAATGATGTCCGTGCCGCCAGTACTGCCGTTGTTGGAAAAGGCGATGCCGATGCCGCTACCGCAGAAGGAGGCACCGATGACACAAGCCATGAAAGGCTGGTCGTGCAGGAGGACAACACCCTCGGTCAGTTTCTGGATAATGGAAAGGAAAAAGGTCAGGGTGAATACGGCAAAGATTGTCTTTACGCTGAACTTCCATCCCAACACACGTAGGGCAAGCAATAGAAGCAGAAAATTGATGGCGAAGTACGTATATTGGACGGGAAATCCAGTGGCAAAATATACGATGGATGCAATGCCCGGTACGCCACCGGTAGTAATATCGTTGGGAAGCAGGAAGACTGTCCAGCCGATACCGTACAAGACCATGCCTAAGGCAATCATCAGATAATCCCGCATTTCGCGCATAGTGTTCTGTCGGGAGGGAATATTTACTATTGTTTTCATTATAATTTTATGTGGTTGTGAAAATGCGGGGACAAAGATACTGCTTATTTGGGATATAATGTTGAAAAAAAAATGCAGATTTTTGCAACCAAACTTCATCTTTCTGCGTCTAATAAATAAAAAGAGGAGATTATGAATATGAAAATGAATTTTTCCATGGACGAGATTCGTCTTAAAGTAGAAGAGTATATAAAGAAAGGTGGTCGGGCAGCCGGTCGTCCAGTACTGACGGCTTATTATGTGATGACTGCAGACTCTACTCCGGAGAGTGAAAGGACAAATATCATGATTGCTTTGGTGGCCATTGTATTTCCTACCAGTATAGAAGACCTTTTGGGACAAGTCTTTATGGTAGGGAAGGGATTTGCCGCAGTTTATGCTTATAAGAAAGTGAAGAAATACATCACTCCACAGATAAAAGACAAGGTTGAAGCTAAATTGGATGAGTGGTTCCATGAGAATGTGACGGAGGTGGTGGAACCACTTTATCTGGAATGATAATGCACCACAGATTACACAGATTTGCACAGATAAAAATCCTTGAGATAATAAATCTGTGTAATCTGTGGTGGCCCCTTTACCGTTTCTTGCTCAAGAAGCGTCTGGCCAGATATTTCCGTACCGGTTCATCATAGAATTTCAGGCATAGATAGGCTAACAATATATTCCATGCATAAACGCATAAGGCAACCTGCCAAGTCTGCTCCAACGTGAAGAGCTGGTTCTTGATGAGCCATGCATAGAACAAGTACATAAATGGATAATGTATCACATAGACTGGATAGGATATATCTCCCAGGAACTTGCATATCTGGGTCGATTTTTTATCCGTTGTGGTACCGGAAGCTCCTAACCAGACGAGAACCGGAAAAGCGATGATTACACAGAACGCTTCATAAATGCCATTTGTACAGACCGGTGTTGCACCTTCCAAGTAGGGCACTGAAAACAAGGCAACCAATGCAATGGCACATATCCAGAAAGCACCTTTCACCTTGATAGGCTTGAAGTTGCGCGACAAAAGCATGCCCATGGAGAAAGGAAAAAGCATCCTCAGCAATCCGCCGCCAAAGTTTATTCCGTCCAGTGTCCAGCCTACCCCCATATTTCCGTATCCGGAGATGTCGAAAATGGCGAATGATGCCAATGCCACTCCCAGCAATATTGTCAGTACGGCAAGGGCTTTGTTTGATAAGCGGTGGATAAACAAGGCATAAAGGATGTTGCCTAAATATTCAAAAAACAAGGACCAGCATGGACCATTCAAAGGAAACATTTCGCCATTACCACGGACTTCATAGCCTGCTCCCGGCATTGCGGGAATAAAGAATATGGAGCAGAGAAGGGACAGCATAATCATTGATAGGGCAATATGTGTTCCCTCCCATTGTATGCATCCTTGAATGCAGAAGGTGATGGCGCCCAAAACAGCGCCCATAGTTACCATCGGATGAAGACGTATCAGACGTCGCTTGAAAAAACTCTTCATGGTGAGGCTCCTGCCCCAACGGTCGTCATAAGCATACCCGATAACGAATCCCGATAGTATAAAGAAGAAATCTACAGCTAAATAGCCGTGGTTGAAGGTTTCGATAATGCCACCACCGGCAAAAGCGTAGCCTTCGAATATATGATACCATATAACCATCAAGGCTGCTACGCCACGGAGCCCGTCGAGAAGGTCATAATGTGCTTTGGTGTCTGAAAAGGCAGAAGATGAAATGTACGACATCTGTTTTTTCTGTTGTTTGGTTAATGTTTTCGGATGTCAAAGATACGCCATGCGAAGCGAAGTTCTTTTGCTTAAAAGCAAAAAAGAACGGTAATCTTCTATTTTTTTGCGCGTACCCGGCTGAGAGTATAGATGGAAATACCCAGGAAAGCTGCCACATATTTTAGCTTCACCCGATTTATCAGTCCGGGGTAACGGCGGTTAAATTGTTCATACCGCTCTTGGGGAGGCAGTTGGAGTCTTTCCACAAACATATGACTGAGCTCCTTGTTTACGTTCTGATGCAGTATTCTGCCCCAGTTGGCTATATCAATATATGTTTCGTAGAGAGCATTTAACTTGTCTATGTGGATAGTATAGATTTTGCAGTCCGAAAGAGTCTCAATGCTTTCTACCGACGGCTGCTGATAGTACAGTGAATCCATTCCGAAGGTTACATCACCTTCCTGGCTGAACCAAGTGGTGGTATCTTGTCCGTCGTGATGAAATACGGAACGGGTGACCCCTTCCTCAATGAAATAAATCAAACGGTCTGTTACTCCCGCTTGTACTATATAAGTTCCTTTAGGATAGTATCTTACCTGCATATTCGTCAAAAGTGCCTGAAGTGCTTCTTCGGAAACCGGATAAATCTGCCTGATTTTATGAATGATGTTGTTCATTGGAGGGGAACTTTTTATTCGTTTACAAACTTACATAATTTTATTAACTAAAACTGAACTTTGATATACAAATGTGTGCGTTGCCTCATAAGCGTTTATGGTATAATGGAATTTTTCTTGTAAAAGAGATGTTTGTTCTTTGAATATTGTATCTTTGTAGAAAACGGTAGCCTATGAATAAAATATTGGTAACATTATTGGCTCTAATCGGAGGCAGCTGCATTTCATTCGCACAGATGGAGACCGGAAGAATTTCCGATACAGCTGAGGATACATTGAGAATAGAAAATGAAATTGTCGCTGTTGATACCGGATTTTACCAGTCAGTAGTCCGCTATGATACGGTGCGCTATAATTTGAAAATGCAGAGTGTTTACAAAAAGGCTTTTCAACTAAAGAATGATGTTTTTGTGGAAAAGATGAAAGAGCCGTGGTTAGATGATATTCTCAGAAATATCTTATTTAAATAACCATGAATTTGTGCTTTGCGGCATTCGGTTGACTTCCAGGTTTAACTCACTCGGTTAAACCACACTAAATTCAGCATTCTCTAAAAACAAAAATCAGATAGAAATCTTGCGATAACTATCTGATTTTCTTAAGAGCGGAAGACGGGGCTCAAACCCGCGACCCTCAGCTTGGAAGGCTAATGCTCTATCAACTGAGCTACTTCCGCAATTTTTTGTGGGCAAAGATGGATTCGAACCACCGAAGGCGTAAGCCAGCAGATTTACAGTCTGCCCCATTTGGCCACTCTGGTATTTGCCCTTTTGCACTTAAGATTCTATCTCAATTCTCTCATTGAGTAGGTTTGTTTCTCAATTGCGGTGCAAAGATACGACTATTTTTGTAAACTCCAAGCAAAATCTATCATTTTTATTGCAGTAATTGCACATTCGTCTCCTTTATTACCTAGTTTGCCACCGGCGCGGTCTTCTGCTTGCTCCATAGTATTGGTAGTAATTAATCCGTAAATTACTGGTACATCGCCACTTGCGTTTAATTGGGTAATTCCTTGGGTAGCACCCATGCAAACATAGTCAAAATGTGGAGTATCTCCTCTGACTACACAACCAATTGCAATAACTGCATCGACTTCACTGTATTCGATAAGTTGGTTGGCGCCGAAAGTCAGTTCAAAACTGCCGGGTACTGTTTTTACCAGGATATTTTCATCTTTGGCTCCATGTTTTTTTAAGGTGTCTATGGCACCTTTTAGGAGAGCACCGGTAATATTATAATTCCACTCAGATACAACGATGCCGAATTTCATTTTTTCCGCGCTGGGTACAGAACTGAAATCGTAGTCTGAAAGATTGTGATAAGCTGTTGCCATAAATAAGGAATTAAGAATTAAAAATTAATAATTGAAAATTAAAGGGAGAGGGGAGATAAAAGAGGCACGGACTACACGGATTCACGGCTATTGTGTCTTTCCGTGTTTTCCGTGTAATCCGTGCCTGAGATGTTTTTATAATAAGGTATATTACTTCTTCAACAGTTTGGCTTGTTCGATATACTTGTCGATATCCATTGCCTGATATGAACGGAAGTATTTATCCTTGATAGTGGTATACGCCTGAATTGCATCGTCATATTTACCTTGCTTTACCAGGATTTCTCCGGCTTGCAGCAGGTAGATGGGGCTGAGGGAGTTGTTGTCGGCTTCGTTGGCGGCTTTCAGCAGCATAGAAGCGGCTTTGTCCAGTTGGCCGAGCTGCGCATAGCAGTTACCCATAGCACCTTTCATGGCAGGAGCTACCATTTGGTCGTCTCCGTCAAAGCTGTCCAATGCTTTTACTGCTTCGTCATATTTGCCGAGGTGTGCATAGCAGAGACCCATATAAGCTTTTGCAAGATTGGCTGCTTTTGTGCCGCTGTATTCGTCTGCTACTTTTACAAATCCGGCAAAACCGATGCTGTCACCGTTCAGTGCTTGTGCATAAGCGTCTGCTTCGAAGTATTCTTGTCCTTTGAATAAGGCAGCTTGTGCTTTTTCTTCACGGGGGTCTGCATAAAGGTTCTTGTACATCACTACACCGGCTATGATGATGATTACTGCTACTACAGCGCCGATGATTGCTTTTTTGTTCTTAATGAAAAAGGCCTCCGATTGTGTCAGTGCATCCTCCACGTTTAAGGCTTCATTCGTCTTTTTTTGTTCTGCCATTTTTATATAATCTTTTTGTTATTATTCTTATTTATCTATTTCGACCCGCAAAAGTAAGTTTTTTATAGCTATCAACGAAATTTAGCAGCATCTTTTTTTGTATTGTATCAGAAAACACTGAAATTATTTCTACTTTTCAATAAGCCGGGCTTCACCTCTGTGTTAAAAATAAGCAGGCTTATTTTGTACTGCTTTTGGTTTTGCATTATCTTTGTAACCGAACTCATCGTTACTATAATGATACTGAAACGTATATCTATACTCAATTATAAGAACTTGGAGCAGGTAGAGCTTACATTCTCGCCCAAGTTGAACTGCTTTTTCGGACAGAACGGCATGGGGAAAACGAACCTGCTGGATGCGGTGTATTTCTTGTCTTTCTGTAAAAGTGCCGGTAATCCCATTGATTCCCAGAATATCCGCCATGATGCCGACTTCTTTGTTATTCAAGGGTTTTATGAGGCTGCCGATGGGACTCCTGAAGAAATCTACTGTGGTATGAAGAGGCGCCAGAAGAAACAGTTCAAGCGAAACAAGAAGGAGTATACGCGTTTGTCAGACCATATCGGCTTCCTGCCTTTGGTCATGGTCTCGCCTGCCGATTCGGAGTTGATAGCAGGAGGCAGTGATGAACGCCGACGTTTTATGGATGTGGTTATCTCGCAGTACGACAAAGAGTATCTGGATGCTTTGATACGATACAATAAAGCTTTGGTGCAGCGGAATACCTTACTGAAGAGTGAACAGCCGGTGGAGGAAGAGCTCTTTCTGGTTTGGGAGGAGATGATGGCGCAAGCCGGCGAAGTGGTGTTCCGCAAACGTGAGGCCTTTATCCGTGAGTTTATTCCTATTTTCCAGTCTTTCTATTCATTCATTTCGCAAGATAGGGAGAAGGTGGGATTAAGCTATGATTCCCATGCCCGCGATGCCTCTTTGCTGGAAGTACTGAAGGAAAGCCGTGTACGCGACCAGATTATGGGCTATTCATTGCGCGGTGTGCACAAGGACGAGCTGAATATGCTTTTGGGAGATTTCCCCATCAAACGTGAAGGATCGCAGGGACAGAACAAGACTTATCTGGTAGCGTTGAAGCTGGCACAGTTTGATTTCCTGAAACGTACCGGGACCACTGTTCCCTTGTTGTTGCTGGACGATATCTTTGACAAACTGGATGCCTCGCGTGTGGAGCAAATCATCAAGTTGGTGGCAGGCGACAGTTTCGGACAGATTTTTATAACCGATACCAACCGCGAACACCTGGACCGTATTCTGCATAAAGTGGGCAGTGATTATAAGATGTTCCGTGTGGAGCAGGGAATAGTTGCTGAGATGAAGGAGGAAGAGGCATGAAGCGAAATAATGCCGAACAGATAGGTGAGCTTATCCGTCATTACCTCAGGCAGGAAAGTCTGGAGTCTCCGCTGAATGAACGGCGGCTTATCAGTGCGTGGCCCGAAGTGCTGGGCCCTACTATTGCCTCCTACACCCGTGAACTTTATATAAAGAACCAGGTACTTTATGTACACCTCACTTCTGCTGCCCTGCGCCAGGAGCTGATGATGGGGCGTGAGTTGCTGGTGCGCAACTTGAACCGTCATGTGGGGGCTCAGGTCATAACGAATATCATATTCAGATGAGCATCCTCAGCTCATCTATTCTTTCAATCTTCAGTTCTTTCAATTCCCGGACTGCCCGGTCATAATACATCGGAGTTTCCAAATCCTTGTTGTCATGCGCATCCAGTCCGATGATAGCTGTACAGCCTTCATTGGCAGCGATTCGCCAGAATTCCGGGCATGGGTAGGTGGATAAGCTGTGCGCTTCATTGTAGGCTACATAGCCTATATTGTATTCCAACGGGACATTCAGGCGTGCAGCAGTGCGGCAGATGTGCCGGCTGATGGTAGTGCAATGGTGGTCGAATCTCGGATAGGAACGCATGAACAAGTCCGGATGGGCAAGGCAAGAGAATAATCCGCTTTCCATACCTTCGATGGCGCTCTCTTCGTAAAGGTCGAGCATATCGCGGCTGTCCGTATGATGGCCGAAGTAGGGGAACTTTTCATCAGTGTGGTAGTGATGGTTTCCGAAGATGATATAGTCCAGTTGGTACTTCTTGATTTGTTCTTTCAGCCAATGGATATATTGGGGGAAGTATTCACATTCAAGTCCTATTCTGATGTCTATCCGGTCGTGGTATTTCTCACGGAGCGTCTTAAGACTCTCCACGTAGCCGGGAAGCTCTTCGGGGAGCATCCGCATGTCGGCTACGTAGTCAGTACGGTATTTCCAGGGAGTGTGGTCCGAAAATCCGAGTATCCGGTAACCGCCTTTGATGGCACTGAGCACATAGTCTTCATCATCTCCGGTGGCATGCATGCAGCGTGTGGTGTGCGTGTGATAATTAGTTTTCATTGCGTTATGATTTCATCCATGCGTATATCAAACGGTTCCGCAGGAACTTCTTCTACGAGTTGAAACGGGAAACAGATGCCGGCTTTGTAGGCTAATGGGATGCGGGGCAGAAGCCGGTCGTAGTAACCTTTACCGCGCCCCAGACGGTTGCCGTTACGGTCGAATGCGACACCGGGAACTACTATGAAGTCAATGTCTGCATAGTCGGTAAATAGCTCGCCGGTTGGTTCTTCAATGCCGTATGCGCCGGGTTTCAGGTCTTCCGGTCCGGTGTACAGCCGCAGTTCCAGGTCGTCGCCTACAACTACCGGAAGCAGTATCCGCTTTTCGCAGCTCCACTTCCGGATAAATTCGTGTGTGTCCACTTCGTCTTTGAGAGAGTGATAAAGCAGTACGGTTGTTGCCGCCCTGAAAGCAGGATGTGCCTCGAGGGCGGCAAGTATTTCAGCAGACTGACGCGTAGTGGAAGAGCTGTGTCGGGTCTTCAACAAAGCTACCTGCCTGCGCAGTTCTTTTTTCCTTTCCATCATCTTTTGTATCCTCTATGATTGGTGTCGCTTCCGGGGCTTTGGGGAATGCCTCGCCACGTTCCAGAATATCCAATGCCTTCTTGACGGTAGCATCGCTCTGGTTGATGTAGCGGATGTATTGCTCCCTTCCCAGTATGTTATAGATAATGTTGCCGTAAAGGCTTCTTTCCAGTAGCTTGTAAGACTTGTGTATAAGCAGGTTGCGCCGCTTTACTCCCTTGGAGTCTGCAAAACGCACAAACTGTTCCACAATACCCTGATGGCGAAGGTACTTCAACAAGTCTTCTTCATTGTCGTATTCACTCAATTTCGTGCGGTTGCGGTCGGTATACTGGAAGCTGAATTGCAGAATCAGTCCCTTGTTGCTTACTTCTATCAGGTAAGAAGATACTCCGGTGGTGTCTTGCGGAACGAATACGTCCGGCATAATGCCACCGCCGCCGTATACGGGTCTGCCCAAGCCGGTAGAGTAACGTAGGTTTTCGTCCAGTTTGATACTGTCTTTGGAGAAGAACTCGCCGTGTTCGTAACGGGTAATCCAGTCCATTTCGTATTTGCTGTCCTTACCGTTCTCATAGGGACGCTGGATGCAACGGCCCGATGGGGTGTAATAGCGGGCAATGGTCAGGCGGATGGCGGAACCGTCGCTGAAGTCGATGGGTTGCTGTACGAGTCCCTTGCCGAAGGAACGGCGTCCTACAATGGTCCCGCGGTCATTGTCCTGAATGGCGCCCGCAAAGATTTCGCTGGCCGAAGCGGAGCCTTCGTTCACCAATACTATCAGCGGCAGCTTCTGGCAACTGCCGGTGCCGTTGGCATATTCCTCCATACGGGGATATTTGCGGCCGTGGGTATACACTATCAGCTTTCCTTCCGGCAGGAATTCGTTCACCATGCGCGTGGCGGCTTCCATGTATCCTCCGGTATTGTCGCGCAGGTCGATAATCAGGCCTTTGCATTTCTCGTGGCTCAGTTGGGCAATCGCATTCAGCAGCTCCACGTGTGTGGTGCGTCCGAATTTGCTGATTTGTATATAGCCATAGTCATCATCGAGCATATAGGCTGCATCAATGGTGTTTTGCGGGATGTCACCGCGTGTGATGGTGAAGTCGAGCAACTCCTTTTCCGTGGCACGCTTGACGCCTAACTTCACTTGGCTTCCTTTCGGACCTTTCAGGTTGCGCATAGCCTTTTCGTTTGTCAGGCCTTTGCCTGCAAAAAGACTGTCGTTGACCATCACAATGCGGTCGCCTGCCATCAGGCCCACTTTCTCGGACGGTCCGCCGGGAATCACGCTGTTTACGTGTATCGTGTCTTCCTGAATGGTGAACTGGATGCCTATACCGCTGAAGCTGCCTTCAAGTTCGGAATTAACCTCCTCCAGTTTCTGTGCGGGGATGTAGGTGGAGTGGGGGTCGAGTTCCGCCAATATCTGCGGCATGGCCTTCTCTACCAAATCGGTCATGTTGACGGTATCCACATACTGGTCGTCAATAACACGCAGCAAGGCATTCAGCTTGTTGGACGAGCTATTGATGATTCCCAGTTTATTACCGGCAAAATGCCTGGCATAAAACGTTCCGATAAGGATTCCCGCGACTACGCTGATTGCGATGATAAGCGGCATAAAGCGGGAAGTATTTTTTGTACTCATGATGTTTATTTACTATTAGACTATTTACAATTTACTATTTGGCTGTGCATGCAATTTTCAACTTTCTATTATCCATTATCCATTGAAATAAATACCACCTCGATGCCTGCCCGTTTTAAAAGTTCGATACCATCTTCCAGGCGGTATTTCTCGGAGTAGACCACCCGTTTGATGCCTGCCTGGATAATCAGTTTGGCACATTCTATGCATGGGGAGGCGGTGACGTACATGGTGGCACCGTTACTGCTGTTGTTTGAACGGGCTATTTTGGTAATGGCATTTGCTTCGGCATGGAGCACGTATGGTTTGGTGACGTTGTTCTCATCTTCGCACACATTCTCAAAACCGGAAGGAGTACCGTTGTAGCCGTCGGAGATAATCATCTTGTCTTTTACAATCAGTGCACCGACCTGGCGGCGTTGGCAATACGAATTTTCGGCCCAAATGCTTGCCATACGTATATAACGCCTGTCCAATGCTTCTTGTTTGTCTTTTGTAGAATCGTCCATCATATTTATGTTTTATCGTTGCGGGGTGAATCCCATGACTCTGGTTGTCGGTCCGTCTTTAAAATAGAGGGTCAGTGAATTGGCATCCCCTTCATACTTGTACACATTTTGCAGTCCGGAGATGAATGCCTTGGCCAGTGCATCGCTCTCTGCGGACCCTGTAACCTTTACGCTGATGCTGAGCGAGCCTGAAGCTCCGTCGGCTTTCCAAGTGCCGTTGACGCTTGAGTTGATGCCTTGCCCGTTGACGGTGGTGCCCATCAGTTCTCCATCCAGTTCGGTACCTTCAAAATTGAGGGTGAAGGTACTTTTCTGATTATATAGCTTGTCCAGACTCTTCTTCATCTCTTCCTCATTGTTGTTCCAAAGGTTTGGATAGAATTGGGCATTGCTGCCTTTATTGGTGAGTCGGCTGAGCTTCCATGTCTTCCCGGTGAATATCCCGACAACATCGTCCTCATTGTCGCAACCGCTTAACAGGGGAAGCAACGACAACATGAGCAGCATGCAACAGATGTTCCTTATAAGTCTCTTCATTTCTTTATTCCATTTCTGATTAATAATGCGTCGATTGTAGGCTCTTGTCCGCGGAAGCGTTTATAGAGCGTCATCGGATGTTCCGTTCCACCTTTGGAAAGGATATTCTCTCGGAAGGAGGCGGCAGTCTCAGGGTTGAAGATGCCCGTCTGCTTGAATAGCGAGAAAGCATCTGCATCCAGCACCTCTGCCCACTTATAACTATAGTATCCGGCAGAATATCCTCCGGCAAAGATATGGGAGAATTGTGTGCTCATGCAGGCTTCTGCCACAGAAGGCAGAATCTGTGCTTTTTCCCAAGCCTTCTTTTCATAGGCTTTCACGTCACCTTCAAACGGGGTGTTACGTGTGTACCAAGCCATATCAAGCAGGCCGAAGCTAACCTGGCGGAGGCAGGCGTATGCCGCGTTGAAGTTGGAGGAATCCACAATGCGCTGTACCAGTTCGTCCGGTATCAGCTCACCGGTTTGGTAATGGCGGGCAAACGTATGCAGGAATTCCTTTTCGATAGCGAAGTTCTCCATGAATTGGGAGGGGAGTTCCACAAAGTCCCAATACACATTGGTCCCACTCAGGCTTCCGTAGGTGGAATTGGCAAACATACCATGCAGGCTGTGTCCGAATTCGTGCAGGAAGGTTTCTACTTCACCGAAGGTCAATAGGGCGGGTTTGTCTTGTGTCGGTTTGGTGAAGTTCATCACGATGGATATGTGGGGACGGCTGTTCTCGCCGGTCTTCTCGTCAATCCACTGCTCCTTGTAGCTGGTCATCCAGGCTCCCGAGCGCTTGCCTGCCCGGGGGTGGAAGTCGGTATAGAACACAGCCAGGAATTTTCCGTCTTTGTCGAATACCTCGTAGGCGTCCACATCCTTGTGATAAACGGGAATATTTGGGTTCTTCTTGAAGGTGATGCCATACAGTCTGGTTGCCAGGCTGAATACACCTTCCTTCACGTTGTTCAGCTCAAAGTAAGGGCGGAGCAGCTCATCGTCGATATTGAACTTCCGGTCTTTCAGTTTATGGGAATAGTACGCCCAGTCCCACGGCATCACGACGAAGTCTTCTCCTTCCGCTTGGCGTGCCAGGGCTTGCACTTCTGCATATTCTTGTTTGGCGGTAGGCGTGTAAGCCTCCAGCAGTTGGTCCAGCAGCTTATACACGGACTCACTGTTTTGTGCCATGCGCTCCTGGAGGTTGTATTCGGCGAAGTTGTCATAGCCTAGGAGTTGGGCAATCTCCATACGGACATTGGCCAGTTTCTTTACAATTTCCAGGTTATTGCTGGCGTTGTCATGCGTACACTTCGTATTGTAGGCCATATATAGCTCACGGCGCAGGTCACGGCTGTCTGCGTAGGTCAGGAAAGGGCCATAGCTGGGAGCCTGCAAGGTGAATACCCAGCCTTCGACGCCTTTTTCCCCGGCTATCTCTGCAGCGGCTTCTACCGCGCTCTCGGGTAGCCCGGCCAGTTGTGACTTGTCGGTGATGACAAGCTTGTAGTCGTTCGTTTCTTTCAGGTTGTTTTCACTGAACTGCAGCGTCAGCAGGCTGAGCTCTTTGCATAAAGCCCGGTATTTCTCCTTGGCTTCTCCCTGGAGGTTGGCTCCATTGCGTACAAAGCCATTGTAAATATCTTCCAGCAGCTTGTGTTGTTCCGGGTTCAGCGTCTCTTTGTCTTGCTGCTCGTAAACCGCTTTGATGCGTGCAAACAGCTCTTCGTTCAGGCTGATGTTGTTTTCATGCTCGCTCATCATCGGCATGATTTCCTTGGCCAGTTCCTGCAGGTCATCGTTCGTTTCTGCGCTGAGCAGATTGCCGAATACGGTACCGACACGGTGGAGCATTTCGCCGGACTTCTCATAGGCCAGCACTGTGTTGGCAAATGTCGGGACTTCCGGATTGCGGATGATGGCATCTATTTCCGCATTCTGGCGGCGGATGCCTTCGTGGATGGCGGGTACATAGTCTCCGGTCTTAATCTTGTCGAACGGGACAGTGCCGTGTAGCGTGGAGTATGTTTCAAAAAAAGGATTTTGAGACGATATAGTGTTCATAAAGCAAAGCAATATTAGAGTTAGTATAATCTTCATCATCATTAAAGAAGCTGATAAAAAACGTACTAGCTGCAAAATTGCAAAAAAAATAGGCGACTTCCGCAGAAGCCACCTATTTTTTATTATTTTCTAACTGTATATTAGCAGTTAACTGATGCCATGTGAGCAATCAGGTCAAGAACCTTGTTAGAATAACCGATTTCGTTATCATACCAAGATACAACCTTAACGAAAGTATCAGTCAAAGCGATACCAGCCTTAGCGTCGAAGATAGAAGTGCGAGTGTCACCCAAGAAGTCAGAAGAAACAACTGCATCTTCAGTGTAACCCAGAACACCCTTCAATTCGCCTTCAGAAGCTTCCTTCATGGCAGCGCAGATTTCAGCGTAAGTAGCGGGCTTAGCCAAGTTAACTGTCAAGTCAACTACAGATACGTCCAAAGTCGGAACACGCATAGACATACCAGTCAGTTTACCGTTCAATGCCGGGATAACTTTACCTACAGCCTTAGCAGCACCGGTAGAGGACGGGATAATGTTGCCGGAAGCAGCACGACCACCTCTCCAGTCTTTCATAGAAGGACCGTCAACTGTCTTCTGAGTAGCAGTTGTAGAGTGAACAGTAGTCATCAAACCGTCAGTGATACCCCATTTGTCGTTCAATACCTTAGCGATAGGAGCCAAGCAGTTAGTAGTACAAGAAGCGTTAGATACGAATTGAGTACCCTTAACGTAAGTCTTTTCGTTAACACCGCAAACGAACATCGGAGTGTCGTCCTTAGAAGGAGCAGACATTACAACATATTTTGCGCCAGCTTCGATGTGAGCTTGAGCTTTGTCTTTGCTCAGGAACAAGCCAGTAGATTCAACAACGTATTCTGCCTCTACTTCGTTCCATTTCAAGTCAGCCGGATTTTTTTCTGCAGTGATGCGGATAGCCTGACCGTTAACGATCAATTTGCTGTTTTCAACGTCAGCTTCGATAGTACCGTCGAATTGACCGTGCATAGTGTCATACTTCAGCATGTAAGCCAAGTAGTCTACCGGGCAAAGGTCGTTGATACCTACGATCTGAATATCGTTTCTCTTCATTGCAGCGCGGAATACGAAACGTCCGATACGTCCGAATCCATTAATACCTACTTTAATCATTTTGTTTAAACTTTTAAGGGTTTTATAATGTTTAAAAATAAACTTTCGCTTACTAATTGCATTTCTTTCTGATTTGCGGTGCAAAAGTAAGAAAATGTTTTTATATTCGTAACCAAAATCATAATTAAATAATTGAAAAGATGGGAAAAAGTTCATTTTTACAGGAATTTAAGGCTTTTGCCATGAAGGGCAATGTGATAGACATGGCCGTCGGTGTGATTATCGGTGGGGCATTTGGAAAAATCGTCTCTTCCATCGTGGCAGATGTGATTATGCCTCCTATCGGGTTACTGGTGGGCGGTGTCAACTTTACAGACTTGAAGTGGGTGCTGAAACCTGCCGAAATGGTGGATGGGAAAGAGGTTGCTGCCGTGACCTTGAATTACGGTAATTTCTTGCAGGTCACTTTCGACTTTCTGATTATAGCATTCTCTATCTTCATGTTTATAAAGTTGTTGACCAAACTGACTGAAAAGAAGAAAGAAGAGGCGCCTGCCGTTCCTCCGGCTCCCCCCGTACCGAGCAAGGAAGAGGTGCTGCTGACCGAAATCCGTGACTTGCTGAAAGAAAAGTAATATCGAAGCAGAACTTCATAATGTGGTTAATGTGCCGGTTGGCATATTAATTACATTGGTACCTTTAACTCTTCCCGACACTGCCGGAAACTGTTCCTTTTTGTGCTAAGCAATAATCTTACCACAGCTGTGGTAAGAAAATAACATTGCTGTGGTAAGCAAGTTGCATAGCTGTGGTAAGAAAACAACACGGCTGTGGTGAGAATAGCTTTTCGTATATTTGTGGATAGTGTTTGCCTGAATTTAAAGCTGTTTTTAGTAAAAAAGCGTTTTTCTGTCACATTATCCCTAATAATTCCTTTACTTTTTCTACTTTTGCAAATCATTTATTAAAGTCTATACGGATTTATATGCAAGAGAAGATTATTATTCTTGATTTCGGTTCGCAAACCACGCAGCTCATAGGCCGCCGGTTGCGCGAACTGAATGTCTATTGCGAGATTGTACCTTACAACAAATTTCCATACGGAGATGAGAGTGTAAAAGGAGTTATCCTTTCGGGTAGCCCCTTTTCTGTTTATGATAAGAGTGCATTCAAGGTAGATTTGAGCGGGATTCGTGGGAAATATCCCATTCTGGGTATCTGCTACGGTGCACAGTTTATCTCCTACAGCAACGGTGGACGGGTGGAGCCGGCAGGAACCCGCGAGTACGGACGTGCCCATCTCGGTTCTTTCGATTCGGAGAATGTCCTTTTCAAAGGGGTAAGGAAGAATACCCAAGTATGGATGAGCCACGGAGACACGATTACAGCCATTCCCGACAATTTCAAGATTATAGCTTCTACGGACAAGGTAGCGATTGCTGCTTACCAGGTGTCCGGCGAGGAGATATGGGGAGTGCAGTTCCATCCGGAAGTGTTTCATAGCGAGGATGGTACGCAGATGCTACGCAACTTCGTGGTAGACGTCTGCGGTTGCAGTCAAAGCTGGAGCGCCGCATCGTTTGTAGATACCACTGTGGCCGAACTGAAGGAGCAGCTTGGCAACGATCGCGTTATCTTGGGACTGAGTGGCGGTGTAGACTCTTCGGTAGCCGCCGTGTTGCTGCATCGTGCCATCGGTAAGAACCTGACCTGCATCTTTGTAGACCACGGACTGCTTCGCAAGAATGAGTTCAAGAATGTGATGCACGACTACGAGTGTCTGGGGTTGAATGTGATTGGTGTGGATGCCAGTGAGAAGTTCTTCAAGGATTTGAAGGGAGTGACCGAGCCTGAGCAGAAGCGTAAAATCATCGGCCGCGATTTCATCGAAGTCTTCGATGCCGAGGCGCACAAAATTACCGATGCCCGTTGGTTGGCACAAGGCACCATTTATCCCGACCGCATCGAGAGCTTGAACATTACGGGCAAGACCATCAAAAGCCATCACAACGTGGGCGGTCTGCCCGAGGAGATGAACCTCCGTCTGTGCGAGCCGTTGCAGTGGCTGTTCAAGGACGAAGTACGCCGCGTAGGACGCGAATTGGGAATGCCCGAACATCTGATTACTCGTCATCCTTTCCCTGGCCCGGGACTGGCTGTCCGCATTCTGGGGGATATAACACGAGAGAAAGTACAGACCTTGCAGGAAGCCGACGATATTTTCATCCAGGGCTTGCGTGATTGGAAAGTGAAGGATGCCGCCGGCAACGAGACATCGCTCTACCATCAGGTCTGGCAGGCGGGCGTCATTCTTCTGCCCGTACAGAGTGTGGGCGTGATGGGTGACGAACGTACCTATGAACGTGCGGTGGCCTTGCGTGCTGTTACTTCCACCGATGCCATGACGGCCGACTGGGCGCATCTGCCCTACGAATTTCTGGGCAAGGTGTCCAACGACATTATTAATAAAGTGAAAGGTGTGAACCGCGTAACCTATGACATCTCTTCAAAACCGCCCAGCACAATAGAATGGGAATAAGACCGACTGAAATTATTAACTTAAAAACAATATAGAAGAATGAAGCAGGATATGATTGTGATTCTGGATTTGGGAAGCCATGAGAACACAGTGCTTGCCAGAGCGATTCGTGCGTTGGGAGTATATAGCGAAATATACCCGCACGATATTACCGCTGCCGAACTGAAGGCTTTGCCGAATGTGAAAGGTATCATCATCAACGGTGGTCCCAATAATGTGGTTGATGGGGTATCTATCGATGTATTGCCCGAGATTTACGAAGCAGGGTTCCCCGTGATGGCCGCCGGACACGACAAGGCGTTGTGTGAAGTGAAGCTGCCGCAGTTTACGGATGATGTGGAAGCCATCAAGGATGCTGTGAAATCTTTCGTATTCGATACTTGTAAGGCTGAGGCTAATTGGAACATGACGAATTTCGTCAACGACCAGATAGAATTGATACGCCGTCAGGTAGGCGACCGTAAGGTGCTGCTGGCACTGTCCGGTGGTGTGGATAGCTCCGTGGTGGCTGCTTTGCTGCTGAAAGCTATCGGCGACAAGCTGGTTTGCGTACACGTGAACCACGGGTTGATGCGTAAGGGCGAATCGGAAGCCGTGGTGGAAATCTTTGGCAAGGAGCTGAAGGCTAACTTGATATACGTGGATGCCACAGACCGTTTCCTCTCCAAGCTTGAAAACGTGGCCGACCCCGAACAGAAGCGCAAGATTATCGGCGGAGAGTTTATCCGCGTCTTTGAGGAAGAAGCCCGTAAGCTGGACGGCATCGACTTCCTTGGACAGGGTACCATCTATCCCGACATTGTAGAGAGTGGTACAAAAACAGCCAAGATGGTGAAGTCTCATCACAACGTAGGCGGTCTGCCCGAGGATTTGCAATTTGAACTGGTGGAGCCGTTGCGCCAGTTGTTCAAGGACGAAGTACGTGCATGCGGTGTAGAGCTTGGATTGCCGTACGAGATGGTTTACCGTCAACCGTTCCCCGGTCCCGGATTGGGAGTGCGTTGTCTGGGAGCCATTACCCGCGACCGTTTGGAGGCTGTACGCGAGTCGGATGCCATTCTGCGTGAGGAATTCCAATTGGCAGGCCTGGATAAGAAGGTATGGCAGTATTTCACTGTGGTGCCCGATTTCAAATCTGTAGGTGTACGCGACAATGCGCGCTCTTTCGACTGGCCCGTCATTATCCGTGCCGTCAATACGGTGGATGCTATGACCGCTACCGTCGAGCCGGTAGACTGGCCCATCCTGATGAAGATTACAGACCGTATCCTCAAGGAAGTGAAGACCGTCAACCGTGTTTGCTACGATATGTCTCCGAAACCCAATGCGACAATCGAGTGGGAGTGAGACTGGCCAATGATAATGATAGCCTCACCTTAAAAATGGTGGGGCTGTTTTTTTATGACAAAAACAACAAAGAATAGAACAATGAAACTTTTATGTATGATTGCTGTCTTTTTGTGCATACCTTGGGTAGCCTCTGACGCGCAGAAGCAGGATTGGGGAAATTTGAAACGTTATGCAGAGGCAAATAAGGAACTGGTACGGAAGGGAAAGCAAAAGGACCGGGTGGTTTTTATGGGCAACTCAATCACAGAAGGATGGGTGGCAAATGATGCCGCTTTCTTTGAAAAAAATGGCTATGTGGGCCGTGGTATAAGTGGGCAGACTTCTTCCCATTTCCTGCTCCGTTTTCGTGAGGATGTCATCAAGCTTGCTCCGGCGCTGGTCGTGATAAATGCAGGTACCAATGACGTAGCGGAAAATGCAGGCGCTTATAATGAAGAATACACTTTTGGAAATATAGTGTCTATGGTTGAGTTGGCACGGGCTAATAAGATAAAGGTGATTTTGACATCTGTGTTGCCTGCCGCTGCTTTTGGCTGGAATTCTTCGGTGAAGGATGCTCCGCAAAAGATAATGCAGCTGAATGCCAGAATACGGGCATATGCTAAGGAGAACAAGATTCCTTATGTCGACTATTACAGTGAGATGGTAGAGGCGGAAGACGGCAATAACGCCTTGAACCCCTTGTATACTAAGGACGGGGTACACCCCACTCTGGAAGGGTATAAAGTGATGGAATCCTTGATAAAGAAAGTGATAGACAAGGTGTTGTAGGAAATCTCGGTTCAGGTGGTTATAAGAGTTTTTCTGCGTTGGGAATCATCATCTCGCCTCTGTGCAGTTCGAGCAGACCTTTCTCCTGCATGCTGTTCAGCGCTCTCGATACTCCCACGCGGGTATCATTGACCACCTGGGCCAGTTCTTCCATTTTTATTTTCAGCGTTTTCCTGCCTGCCGGACGTTCGATGTGTGTTAGGATAAAGTTGCCGATACGTCTTTCAAGGTTGTCGGTGTTTTCTGCCCAAAGGCGGTTGCTCAGACTTTGCGCGCGGTTGCTGATGATATTCATGTAATTCAGGCGGAATATATCATATTTAAACAATTCGCTCATGACGAAAGCCTTGCTTATGCTAACAGTGTGGGTCTCAGTTTGGGCGGTATAGGTCGAGACATAGGAGGTGCTCATCCCGAATAGGGATTGTGGCTCGATGACATAAGGCGCTTGAAAATATTCCGTGAAGCTGTATGAGGTATTAGCGGATGAAGTACATGAGGAGATTTCACCTTTCAATACGAATATCAGTTGACTGCATGTGTCACCGGCTTTCACGATAACTTCGCCGGCTTTATGCTTTGTAAAGTTCAGCTTGACTTTTCCTAGGATATTGGTAAAGTCTTCTTGTGCGAGTCCTTGAAAGAGTGGCAGTTGCAATAATGTATCAAACATTGTATTCATGATGCTTTTTCTTCTTGTTTTGAAACAAAAGTAGACATTATCAAGGTGTACTGTAAACTCTTTGCCCCTCTTTTTGTTTTTTTTATTGTTTCTTAAACGTGCTGTTGTCCTCTTCTGCCTTGTGGTCCGAATCCTCTTTTTCTGAATCCTCTTCTTCCGTGTCTTCCTCTTCCTCCTCTCCGGCAAACGGATCAGGCCGTTGTGGTCCGTATCCCATAAAGCATATGGCGCATAGCGTGCCTGCTATGGCTCCGCTAAGGTGTCCTTCCCAAGAAGTGGTGGCCTTTGCAAATTGTGGGAACATATTCCATACCAGGCCGCCATATAGGAACGTTATCAACAGTGAAATGGCGATAAGCGGTACATGTTTGCGCAGTATGCCGCTGAAGAACAGAAAGAAAGCCAGTCCGTATATAATGCCACTGGCTCCGATATGCCATCCCGGTTTCCCTATAAGAAAGGTAAGTGTACCGCATCCTATCCAAATGGCAAAGAAAATGTAGGGGGCTATATGGCGGTAGAAATAGAACAGACACCACATCAGGAAAAAGAGTGGAATCGTATTGGCGAGCAGATGCTTGAAGCTGCTGTGCACCAGTGGATGTGCGAAAATTCCGAACATACCCCGCTGTTCCATCGGATATACTCCCAGTTGTGTGAAGTTCCAGTCCATGCCTATCTCCAAAAACTTCAAAATGTATAAAATGAATAGCAGGAATAGGGGTATAACCGCCGCCAATGCCATTCTGCGTATATCATGCTTCATATTTCGTACAGTGATTGCTATTTTTGTACAATACTACGGAATATTTGACGAAAACCGAAAAAAAACTGACTTTTTATTTTGCCTATAAGCTTTAATTCGTATTTTTGGGCATCGCTACATGGCTTGTAGCGCATATACCGAAATAATTAACCTTTAAATAATGCACAACTATGAGTTATTTACGATTTGACAAGACCCTGATGATTAATCTGCAAGAATCTTTGCCAAGGGAGATATTGCGGACGAATAGGTCGGGAGCCTATCATTGTACAACAATTGTAGATTGTAACACACGCAAATATCACGGTCTGTTGGTGATACCGGTCCCCAACCTTGATGATGAAAACCATGTGCTGCTGTCTTCTTTGGATGAAACTGTAATTCAGCACGGTGCGGAGTTCAACCTGGGGTTGCATAAGTATCAAGGGAACCACTTCAGTCCTAACGGACACAAGTACATTCGAGAGTTCGACTGTGAAAATATCCCCACAACTACCTATCGTGTAGGAGGTGTCATCCTTCGTAAAGAAAAGATTTTCGTACATCATGAAAATCGGATTCTGATTCGTTATACCTTGGTCGATGCCCATTCGGCAACTACACTCAGATTCCGCCCTTTCCTGGCATTCCGCAGTGTGCGCGAGTACACGCACGAAAATGCGCAGGCAAGCCGCGACTATCAGTTGGTAGAGAATGGCATTAAAACCTGCATGTATCCTGGTTATCCGGAGTTGTTCATGCAGCTCAACAAAAAGAATGAGTTCCACTTCCAGCCTGACTGGTATCGTGGTATTGAGTATCCTAAAGAACAGGAACGCGGATATGACTTCAATGAAGACCTTTATGTGCCGGGATATTTTGAAGTTGATATAAAGAAAGGGGAAAACGTTGTCTTCTCCGCCGGTATTTCCGAGATTTCCCCCCGCAAGCTGAAGCAGACTTTTGAGTCCGAGGTGGCCGACCGCACTCCGCGTGACAGCTTTTACCACTGTCTGAAAAACTCGGCGCACCAGTTCCACAACAAGCAGGGAGAGGAGCATTATGTGCTTGCAGGTTATCCTTGGTTCAAGTGCCGTGCCCGTGACTTGTTCATCTCCCTGCCGGGTCTTACTTTGGCCTTAGGCGAACAAGATGAATTTGAAGACGTGATGAAAACAGCCGAAAAGGCTATCCGTGAATTTATCAATGGAGAACCTTCTTCCTATAAGATATACGAGATGGAGCATCCGGATGTGCTGCTGTGGGCTGTCTGGGCTTTACAGCAGTATGCTAAGGAGACTTCGCGTGAAAATTGCCGGCAGATGTACGGTAATCTCCTTGAAGAGATTGTTGACTATATCCGTGAACGCAGGCATGGCAATCTCTTCCTGCACGAAAATGGATTGTTGTATACCAATGGTACCGAGAAAGCGGTTACCTGGATGAACTCTACCGCCAATGGCCGTCCGGTTATTCCGCGTACGGGCTATATTGTGGAAGTGAATGCACTGTGGTACAATGCCCTGCGTTTTGTAGCCGATATGGTGCGGGAGGGAGGCAATGAAATTCTTGCTGATACACTGGACGCTCAGGCAGAAGTTACCGGAAAGTCTTTCGTAGACGTATTCCGCAATGAGTATGGCTATCTGTTTGACTATGTGGATGGTTATATGATGGATTGGAGTGTACGTCCCAACATGATATTTACTGTTGCTTTTGACTATTCTCCGTTGGATAGGGCCCAGAAAAAGCAGGTACTCGATATTGTGACGAAAGAACTGTTGACTCCGAAGGGTTTGCGTACACTGAGCCCCAAGAGTGGCGGATACAATCCGAATTATGTAGGTCCTCAGATTCAAAGAGATTATGCCTATCATCAGGGTACGGCATGGCCGTGGCTGATGGGTTTTTACATGGAAGCATATCTGCGTATCTATAAAGTGAGTGGCGTGTCGTTTGTAGAAAGATACCTCATCGGTATGGAAGATGAAATGACTTCCCATTGTATTGGCGCATTGCCCGAACTCTTCGATGGTAATCCTCCGTTTGTAGGAAGAGGGGCGGTGTCATTTGCCATGAATACGGCAGAAATCCTGCGTATCTTGAAGTTATTGTCTAAGTATAATTTATAAAAGGAGGAACGAAGATGAAAGTTTTAATGTTTGGATGGGAATTTCCTCCCAAAATATATGGTGGTCTTGCGGTTGCTTCTTATGGAATAACTAAAGGATTAAGTTTGCAGGGCGATGTGGAAACTACTTTCTGCATGCCCAAGCCGACGGGTGAAGAAGAGGACTTCTTGAAGATAGTAGGCATGAACCAGGTGCCTATCGTGTGGCGTGATGTCGATTACAATTATTTGAAGTCGAGGCTGACGCGCAACATGACGCCGGAAGATTATTATTCTTTCCGCGACCATATCTATTCGGATTTCTCTTATATGCACGTCAATGACATAGGCTGCATGGACTTTGCCGGCGGTTATCCCGGCAACCTGCACGAAGAGATAAACAACTTCTCGGTGATTGCCGGAGTAGTGGCTCGCCAGCAGGAATTTGATATTATTCATGCCCACGACTGGCTGACGTATCCTGCCGGAGTGCATGCCAAGATGGTGAGCGGAAAGCCGCTCTGCATCCATGTGCATGCTACGGACTTTGACCGTTCACGTGGAAAAGTCAATCCTACCGTCTATTCTATGGAGAAGAACGGTATGGATTATGCCGACTGCATCATGTGCGTGTCCGAACTGACCCGTCGCACGGTTATTGAGCAGTACCATCAGAATCCCAAGAAGGTGTTTGCCATGCACAATGCCGTCTATCCTCTCTCGCAGGAATACCAGGACATTCCACGTCCCGACCATTCCAAAGAGAAGATTGTGACATTCCTTGGCCGCATCACCATGCAAAAGGGACCGGAATACTTTGTGGAAGCTGCTTCACTGGTATTGCAGCGTGCCCGTAACATCCGCTTTGTTATGGCCGGTTCGGGAGATATGATGGATGCCATGATTAATCTGGCAGCCGAGCGGGGCATCGCCGACCGGTTCCATTTCCCGGGCTTCATGAAGGGAAAGCAGGTATATGAGGTTTATAAGAACAGTGATGTATTCGTTATGCCTTCCGTTTCCGAACCTTTCGGTATTGCTCCGCTGGAAGCCATGCAGTGTGGAACTCCTTCCATCATTTCAAAGCAGTCGGGATGCGGTGAAATTCTTGATAAGGTCATCAAGACCGATTATTGGGACATTCATGCAATGGCCGATGCCATTTACTCTCTCTGCACTAATCCCGCTCTCTTCCAATATCTGCAGGAGGAAGGCAAGAAGGAAGTGGATGGAATCACGTGGGAAAAAGTAGGCTTGAGAATCCGCGCCCTCTATGAGGATGTGTTAAGAAACTATGGTAAATAACAAAAACAATAATAGAAATGAGAACTATCTGTCTTTATTTTGAAATACATCAAATCATTCATCTGAAACGTTACCGTTTCTTTGATATAGGTATCGATCATTATTACTACGATGATTATGCCAATGAAACCAGTATCAATGATGTAGCCGAACGCTCTTATATCCCGGCATTGAACACTCTGATTGAAATGGTGAAGAATTCCGGAGGTGCGTTTAAAGTGGCTTTCTCCATTTCAGGGGTTGCGCTGGAGCAGTTGGAAATATATGCACCGGCTGTCATCGACTTGTTGCACCAGCTGAATGATACTGGTTGCTGTGAGTTCCTTGCCGAGCCTTATTCTCATGGCCTTTCTTCTCTGGTCAACGAGGATTGCTTCAAGGAAGAGGTGATGCGTCAGAGCGCTAAGATGAAGCAAATGTTCGGTAAGGCGCCGAAGGTGTTTCGTAATTCCAGCCTGATTTATAATGACGAGATTGGTGCGATGGTGGCAGCTTTGGGATTCAAGGGCATGCTGACGGAAGGAGCCAAGCATGTTTTGGGTTGGAAGAGTCCGCACTATGTATACCATTGCTCCATGAATCCTAACTTGAAGTTGCTGTTGCGTGACTTTAAGCTGTCTGACGACATCAGCCTACGCTTCTCCAACTCCGAGTGGAACGAGTATCCTTTGTTTGCCGACAAGTACATCAACTGGATTGATGCTTTACCGCAGGAAGAGCAGGTCATCAACATCTTTATGGAACTCTCTGCTCTGGGCATGGCACAGCCGTTGTCTTCCAATATTCTGGAATTCCTGAAGGCACTTCCATACTGTGCCAAAGAAAAGGGGATTACTTTCTCCACACCGACGGAAATCGTTACTAAACTGAAATCTGTTTCCCAGTTGGACGTTCCATATCCGATGTCTTGGGTGGACGAAGAAAGAGATACCAGCTGCTGGCTGGGTAACGTGATGCAGCGTGAAGCATTCAACAAGTTGTATAGTGTTGCCGAACGTGTCCATCTCTGTGATGACCGTCGTATCAAGCAAGACTGGGATTATCTGCAGGCAAGTAACAACTTCCGTTTCATGACTACCAAGCAAAGCGGTGTCGGTTTGAACCGTGGCATTTATGAATCTCCTTTTGATGCTTTCACCAATTATATGAATATTCTTGGTGACTTTATCAAACGTGTCGATTCTCTTTATCCGGTAGATATAGATAATGAAGAACTGAATGCATTGCTGACCACTATCCAAAACCAAGGTACCGAGATAGAGGAACTTCATAAGGAATTGGCGAAAGCGCAGACCAAACTGGAGAAGATAAAGGCTGCGGAAAAGAAAGAGGGCAAGGCTACAGCTAAATCTGCCGCAGAAAAAACGGCAAAGGCCAAGGCTTCTGCCAAAAAGCCTGCTGCAAAGAAAACAACTAAAAAGGCTGCTGAATAATATCGGCAGCTTTCCCATCAATCATAAAAAAGCCTTCCGCTCATCGTAGAGCGGAAGGCTTTTTTATGGAATATCTGTCAGTTACTTGTTGAAACTGGTGTATGTAACTTCTATCTTCAGAGGCGATTCCACTTCGCCTTTTGCATTCTCTTTCGGACCGCCTTTCAGTTTGGCATATCCCGGCTTGAGGTCGTTTTGGATACCGGTTATGGTTTTGTTGCCGCTACTGCTTGTACTGTTGTCATAGGTAATGGAAACCGGAATCAGCAATACCTTATCCCAGTCTTCATTTTCTTTGTTCCAAGTTTTTTCCCACTCTGTCTCATTCCAAGAACTGCCGGCCTTTTCTTTGGCGGCTTTCTTGGCAGCTTGTTTTTCGTTGATGCAAGTGGTAACCAACCGGGCGATGTTGCTGAATACATATTGATTAGTGGCAAATGCATTGTGGGTGGTTGTAAATGAGGTAATATTATCCATGACTTTGTTCTCTTCAAAGAAGCTTTTCAAGTCTTGTTTACGTATCAACAGCACGTCATTGGGAGCACTCATGCTATATTCATAGTCACTGTTTATATTATAATTCGTGAAAGTTAACTTCACGGCATTCAAGGTGTCATTGGTCAGTTTATTGTATATTGAATCGTATGGCATGGTAGCTTGAGTGAAGATACCGGCAGGAGATTTGATATAGGTATGTTGAGTTTCGGCAGCCTTTGCTTTTATCAAATCAGAATTCAGAAACTGGTTTGCCTGGATAACCTCTTTGGTAGAGGCGAATACAGTTTGCATGCTATAGAACAAAGAGTCTGTACCATCTTTTTTCTTCAGTGCTACACCGGTAGTATCATTTACGTGGTGGAAACGGAATTGCATTTGCAGAGCCACATAATCCACATAGAGGATGGTTCCATCTCCATAATCGCTCTTCACGTATACTCCTTTGAAAATCTTGTCTATGAAAGTTGCGGCGTCTTTAAAGTATTCGGGATGCTCGCGATAAACCTTCAATATTCTGTCTTCGCCGAAGGTTTTCTTGTCCAATGGGAACGTTACATTGGGATAGAAAGTATAATAACCGTTATTGTCCTTTTCAAATCTCACAGAGTCTGGAACAGACGTGTCGAAAGCTGAATAGGCCTTACGTCCGAGCAGGGACTTGGGGTCATACTTATTGTAGTACTCCTCTGGATTGATGTTGGTATAGCGATTTTTGTCCAGCTTCTTGTCCAGTTCATAGACACTCATTCGGCATGCATTCAGGGAATCGCCGAACCAACTGGAATAATAGACTGCTAGTTGTACTGAAACTACCGAGTCGGCAGTCATTGTACCTGTTGCCTTGATTGGATTTCCTTCACTGTCCCATTCGGTCACTTTATACACTTCCGGAAGTGAGAAGTTCTCCGTACAGTTCAGCTCCGTAAGGAAACTTGTTTCGTAATAACCGAATTCCGGGTCGGAAAACTTGCCTATATAGCCGGTACTCGTTTTGGCAAATACGGAATCAACGGGAAATGAACATGTTGTTACATTAAAAGTAGCAGTATGCGCTGACATGCCGTCAGAATCGGGCAACATACCCAGGCCTAATGTGCCGGTGTTGTCATCGCATCCAAAGAAAGTCAGGACTGCCAAAAGTAATGTTCCCAGATATCTTACTTTCATAGTTTTAACTGTCTAAATCGATTTTATTTTTGTTCTGTTTTCCATACCTTGTCGTAGAAGTCGTTGCAGGCTTCAGCAAAGTTTTCGGGAGATTGATATTCCAATACGGGCTTTCCGGATTCGCGGGCATAGTTCAGTACTTCCTCATTGACGTGTTCGCTTTGCTGTATAATGCCGTCGGAGAAGTCAGCAGCCAGTTTGCAAAGTGCTGTGTAGTCAATGGGTTCCTTCAATCCTGCAATATCTTTTTTGGCAATGCCTTTCAACAATAGCTTGTTAGAAAAGTCTGTGTGGAAAGCTTGTTTGAAGTCATCTTCATAAAGGGAAAATATGACTTTGGCATCTCTGAAAGAAGGTTCGTCTTTATAGGCTTTCTTGATGTACAGAGGCGCTAAAGCGGTCATCCAGCCGTGGCAGTGGATGATGTCGGGACACCAACGCAGTTTCTTCACCGTTTCCAGTACGCCGCGGGCATAGAAGATGGCACGGGCATCATTGTCTTCATACTCTTCACCATTTTCGTCTGTTACCTGCAAGCGGTTCTGGAAGTAGTCATCGTTGTCGATGAAGTATACTTGCATACGTGCAGACTGGATAGAGGCAACCTTGATGATGAGCGGGTGATCGGTATCGTCAATGATGAGGTTCATGCCGGAGAGTCGTATCACCTCATGCAGCTGGTTTCTGCGTTCGTTGATATTTCCCCATTTTGGCATAAACGTTCTGATTTCTCTGCCTTTTTCTTGAATAGCCTGAGGTAGGTTTCTGCCTACGAGGGACATTTCGGATTCTGAAACGTAAGGGGTAATTTCTTGGGTTATAAATAAAACCTTGTTCGCCTTTGTCATAATAACAATGTTCTCAATTATTCTGCAAAGATATAAAAAAAATCGGGCAATAAAGCAAACAGAGCCCGTCTATAATTCCTTATGAATTGTTAACTGATTGTTGTTCAGTGAGAAATCTTCTTTTGGAATTGTCGGAAAGTGTACTGAGTTTTGCATTAATTTGTGATATTTCTTCTTTATATGCTAAATAATGGTTTATTTTGCACCGCTTTTGAGAACAACCAAGTTATTATATAACCAATTAAAATGGAAATAGTACATACTATCAAGGACTTGCAGGCCGGACTTTCGGCTTTGAGAGCCCAGGGAAAGAAGATAGGTCTGGTACCTACGATGGGTGCCTTGCATGCCGGTCATGCCTCATTGGTGAAACGTTGTGTGGCAGAAAATGACGCTGCCGTAGTAAGCGTTTTTGTAAATCCGACCCAGTTTAATGACAAGAATGATTTAGTGAAATATCCCCGTACGCCGGAGGCTGATTGCCGTTTGCTGGAGGAGTGTGGAGCGGCATTTGTCTTTGCTCCTTCGGTGGAGGAGATGTATCCGGAACCGGATACCCGCCGTTTCAGCTATGCACCGCTGGACACAGTGATGGAAGGGGCATTCCGTCCGGGACATTTTAATGGTGTTTGCCAGATTGTGAGCAAACTGTTTGATGCTGTGCAGCCGGATCGTGCCTACTTCGGCGAGAAAGATTTCCAGCAGCTGGCAATTATTCGCGAGATGGTCCGCCAGCTGAAGTATCCTTTGGAAATTGTAGGCTGTCCCATTGTTCGTGAGGAAGACGGGTTGGCTCTGAGCAGCCGCAATGCCCGTTTATCTGCCGAAGAACGCAAAAATGCACTGAGAATTTCGCAGACTTTATTTGAAAGTCGTACCTTTGCAACCTCGCATACGGTAACTGAGACACAGAAGTTTGTGGAAGACACCATCGCAGCCACCCCCGGATTGCGTTTGGAATACTTTGAGCTGGTGGATGGCAGTACCTTACAGAAGATTGCCGATTGGGAGGAAACCTCTTATGCTGTGGGTTGTATCACGGTGTTCTGCGGGGAAGTCCGTCTGATTGACAATATCAAGTACAAAGAGCCTGCTGCCTTGTAATTTATAATTAGTAATTCGTAATTTATAAAGATATGATGATTGAAGTGTTGAAGTCGAAAATCCATTGTGCCCGCGTCACGGAAGCAAACCTGAACTATATGGGAAGCATTACGATTGATGAGGATTTGATGGATGCTGCCAACATGATTGCCGGCGAGAAGGTGTATATAGCCGACAATAATAACGGTGAACGTTTTGAAACCTACATTATTAAGGGCGAGCGCGGCTCTGGAAAAATTTGCTTGAACGGTGCGGCAGCCCGCAAGGTGCAACCTGATGACATCGTTATTATCATGTCCTACGCGCTGATGGACTTTGAAGAAGCCAAGTCATTCAAGCCGACGGTGATTTTCCCCGACCCGGCAACGAACAAGGTGGTGAAGTAGTCTCTTTATTGAAATATGGAAATAAAGCCCCGTTTGCAATTTTTCTGTAAACGGGGCTTTGTTTTTACTTCTGATTCTTCCCCGCAGGGTTCGTATGAGAATGAGGAGCCGATTTAATCTTATCGAGTAAATACAGAATCTCAGTTTGGACATCGAAATTATATCTTTGGTAGTCCTGATAGGTGGGCATCAAGTCCGGATAAAGTGTGTGGGCACACCGGTCTTTGCCCGGAAAGCATATTTGTATGGAGTTGGAGATAGAGCCTTGCATGCCGGTATAAGGTAACCGGAATAAGGTTTGTTCCATATAGGTATTGGGGGCTTGTCCACTGGGTATTCCTACAAGGGTAGCACCCATTTTCCACAGATAGAAAGTGTAGTGGAAAGCTGCACTGAAGGTACGTTCGTTGGTAATGACGTAAATGTGTTCCGGAGTATAGAGCGCCTTTCCTTGTTGCTTTCTCAGTTCTTCCGGTGCACTGGACATACAGTTCTCGATGAAGTCGGCCCGTCGCTGTTCTATGTTTGTGGTATCTGCTTCGTCCGTACTAAAAGTGTAGTCACCGTAGGTATAGTCTGTTCCGTATGTTTGGTTGAAATCCTGCAAGTTTGTCTGTAGTTTTTGCATGTAGAGGGGAGAGATGATACGATAGAATTTTATATCCATATCCGTTTGCAGGAAGTGGTCACCGAACAGTTGGTAAAGTGTGGGTAGGACAATCGGAGTCCAGCCGCCGCTATTGTTGCGCAAATCTATGATGAGAGTGGAGGAGGCTTCCTTCTTCATCTCTTTCAACATATGGGCGAAAACTTCGGAAAGGGACGGGAGTTGCCGAATGGCTTGCAGGGTATCGGCGGGCATATCTTGTTTCAAGATATCCCGATAATAGAATCCTATTTGCCGGTATAAATCTTTCAGCCCTTGTTTTTGCATATACTCAAAATTATCCCGTGCCATGATACTGTTGATATTGATGAGCATTATTTGCTTGTCGTTGTCTACGAACTGATAGGTCAGTTGTTTGTCTGTATAAGCTTTCCAACTGTTATTGTGTTGCATGGGTGTGTTTTGCACTTCCTGCCTTGACAATAAGGGAAGGGTTAATCCTCTTGATTTGCCGTCGGGAGTAAGAAGTGAGAGGTGAAGGTTGTCTTTCATTTCAGGGAAAAGCTGTCTCAAGAAATGTTCCGTAGGCATGGACTTGCATAGATTGGCATAACGGTCATATAGGTTTTCACTGGCTTGGATAGCGGCAGTGCGGGCCAGTACCTCTTCTAAAGAATCTCCGTTGATGGTTGTGATACGGCTACCTAACAAGTCTTTGTACGTTTCAGGGATTCCTTGAAGTATAATGCCGTCGGGGATGGTGCGTACTTCCAGTGCCAGGTAACGCTGCTTTGCTTGTTGATTGGCTGTGGGAGGTAAAAGGTAGGTGTGTCCGTCTTGCAGATTGGATAGGAAAATGCTTACCTTGTCAAAAAAGGTCTGTTTCGTACTGGGAGTCCGGCGTAACTCGTTCTCCAGATGGAAAGCTTGTTCGTAGAAGAATACTTTTCCTCCGAAGCCGCTGTAAGGGTCAGGATGGGTTGCTGTCAGTTCTTTTACCAGATACCGAAAGTCTGAAGCAAGGGAATCCCCGTTTAGGGGCTCTTGGGCGCTTGCCAATAGGGAAGCCAGACAGAGAAGGAAGGATAGATGAATATGTTTCATATTCTTGAAATATTAAGTTGTATGTTAGAAGGGGAAAGTAGAAGGAGAGGTTGTAGTAGAATAAAAAAGGTGGAGTTCGTATGTCTCCACCTTTCATGACAGATTCTTATTTTTTTAGCTGTTCGTTCATCGCTGCTGCTGCCTTTCGTCCGTCTCCCATGGCAAGGATTACGGTAGCACCTCCGCGGACAATGTCTCCTCCGGCAAAGATGGTCGGGATGGACGACTGCATGTTATCGTTGACGGCAATCGTTCCTTTCCGGCCCAATTCCAGTCCCTTGATGGAGCTTGGGACAATCGGGTTGGGAGATACACCTACGCTGACGATGGCAAGGTCAATGTCGATGGTTTCCGTGGCTCCGGGGATGGGTACGGGACTGCGGCGTCCGCTGGCATCCGGTTCACCCAGTTCCATTTTCTGAAGCACCACTTGTTTCACTTTTCCTTGTTCGTCGGCAATGTATTCGATTGGGTTGTGGAGGGTCAGGAATTCTACACCTTCTTCCTTGGCATGTTTCACCTCCTCGATACGTGCCGGCATTTCTTCTTCCGAACGACGGTAGATAATTAGGGCGCGCGCTGCACCGAGGCGGCGTGCAGTACGCACGGAGTCCATGGCAGTATTACCGCCGCCTATCACGGCTACACATTTGCCGAAGGGAACCGGTGTATCGGAATCTTCACTTGCCGCATCCATCAGGTTGACACGGGTCAGGTATTCATTGGACGAGAGGATATTGATGGAGTTCTCGCCGGGGATGTTCATAAAGTTGGGCAGTCCTGCACCGGAAGCTACGAATATGCCTTTGAAGCCTTCCTCTTCCAGTTGTTCCACGCTGAGCGTCTTGCCGATGATACAGTCCTTGACGAATTCTACTCCCATTTTGGCAAGGTTGTCAATTTCCACATCCACCACTTTGTTGGGCAGGCGGAACTCAGGAATGCCGTATTTCAATACACCACCAATCTCGTGCAGTGCTTCGAAAACAGTCACGTCATAGCCATACTTCGCCATATCTCCGGCAAATGACAGACCGGCGGGACCTGAACCGATGACAGCTACTTTGATACTGTTCTTTTCCTTGATTTCAGGTATGGAGATTTGTCCGCTCTCTCGTTCGTAGTCAGCGGCAAAACGTTCCAGATAGCCGATGGCTACCGGCTTTTCGTTCATCTTCAGATGGATACATTTGGATTCGCACTGTTTCTCTTGCGGACAGACGCGACCGCAGACGGCAGGCAGCGCACTGGTTTCTTTCAGTGTCTTGGCCGCTTCGAGGAATTCACCGCGCTCAATGTTCTTGATGAAGCGGGGGATGTCGATACCTACCGGACAACCTTCCGTACATCCGGGGTTGGCGCAGTCCAAGCAACGTTTGGCCTCTGTCAGCGCTTGTTCTTTCGTTAACCCTTGGTTGACTTCCTCCTTGCGGCTGTGCGAGCGGTATTCTGCATCGAGCTCGTTCATCTCCACGCGTGGAATGGCAGTCCGTTCTTTGGCTTTCATGGATTTGCGTAACTCCTGACGCCATGCAGCATTACGGCTTTTCTCATCTTCCATGTTTTCACCGGTAGCTTGGCAGGTCTGAGGTTCTTCCAGCTTGTGCATCTCCTCGCGTTCGATGCTTTTAAAAGCGCCCATACGCTTCAGCATCTCATCGAAGTCCACTTGATGTCCGTCGAACTCAGGGCCGTCCACACATACAAATTTGGTCTTTCCTCCGATGGTGATTCGGCAGGCGCCACACATGCCGGTACCGTCAACCATAATCGTATTCAGGGATACATCCGTGGGGATTTCGTATTTCTTTGTCAGCAAACAAACAAATTTCATCATGATGGCGGGGCCGATGGCGAAACACTTGTTCACCTTCTCGCGCTTGATGACTTCTTCTACGCCTTCCGTCACCAGACCTTTTCGTCCGTAGGAACCGTCGTCGGTCATGATAATGACTTCGTCGGAGCTTTCGCGCATCTCCTTTTCAAGGATGATCAGTTCTTTGGTACGTCCTGCCAGTACGGTGATGACGCGGTTGCCGGCAGCTTTCAGCGCTTGCACGATAGGGAGCATGGGAGCTACGCCTACACCACCTCCGGCACAGACCACAGTACCGAAGTTGTCAATGTGCGTAGCTTGTCCCAACGGGCCGACAACATCCGTAATGTAATCGCCTTCGTTCAGTTCGCAAAGACGGGTAGAGGAGAGCCCGACTTCCTGAACCACCAGTGTGATGGTTCCCTTTACCGGGTCGGCTTCCGCAATGGTAAGCGGCATACGTTCGCCTTTTTCGCCCACACGTACAATGACAAAGTGCCCTGCCTTACGTGATTTGGCAATCAATGGTGCTTCAATGACTAACTTAAAGACCTTTTCAGAAAAGTGTTCTTTGCTAATGATTTTATTCATTATCTAATAATTTTGTTGGTGTAATTACGCAATTACTGTCAGATTGATAGATTTTGCAAAGATAGGGGTTATTTGGTAATATCAAAAGAAGAATAGGGTAAAACTGCATGTTGTCACTGGATAACATCCCTTTGTCACTATAATTTGTTCACTTTCTACAGCCTGCCTACTTTTGAAATAAAAAATGAGGAAGAGTATGTATCGAAATGTTTTTTTAGGGGCAATTTTATTGAGTATGCCTTTGGTGGTTTGGTCGCAGCAGGATACGATTGCCGACCAGCGTTTGGAAGAGATTATGGTAACTGCTAAACTCCCGTTGGTAGAAATATCTGCCGGTAAAACAAGTTATCGGATGGATGCATCTGTCACTCAAAGTACGGGCAGTCTTTATGATGTTCTTGCTTCCCTGCCGGGAGTCGTGATAGATTCCAATGGCAATATTTTGTTGAACGGACAAAGCGGTGCAACGATTCTGATGGATGGCAAGCCTACTTATCTTTCGGGAGATGAATTGATGAGTCTGTTGAAATCTACTCCTGCAACTAATGCTGATAAGATAGATTTGATAACCCAGCCTTCCGCACGCCACGATGCGGCGGGAAGCTCCGGGTTGATTGATATACGTACAAGAAAAATAAGGCTGCGCGGTGTGAATCTGGCCTTGAACGGCAATGGCAGTCTTGGACGGACGGGTGGCGGTTATGGCGGCGTTTCCATGAATGTCAGGGAGAATAAGTTCAATCTTTATTTGAATTATTCGTATTATCAGGGAAAGGATGTCATAGACTTGTTTATCGACCGTGCGTTCGAACGGGATGGAGGAAGAATGATGCAGGACTCTTACCGAAAGCGTAGGAATTATTCGCACTATTTTCGTACCGGATGTGATTATTATCTCAATGAACGGACAGTTTGGGGAGTCTCGTTGGGTGGAAACTTTTCCCGGCAAAAGGAAAATGCAGGCATGTTTACGGAAATCCAAGAAATCGGAGTTGCGGGAAATACTTATAGCTATGCGGAGCAAAACCGGAACAATCTTTCTGCCGGGACCAGTATGGTGCATAAGCTTAAAAGAGAAGGGGGAGAACTCAGCGCTTCTTTTGATTATTTCCATTATTACCGTGTTGGAAACCAGTTGATGGATAGTTTTAAGCCCGATACATTGAAAGGGGACATGAAGGGAAATACAGACTTATATGTCGGACAGATAGATGCGGTTTATCCATTAAGTGAGGTTTGGAAGTTGCAGGCCGGAGTCAAAACCTCATTTGTTACGATAGACAATACGGCAGGTTATATGCGTCCGTCGGCTTCCGGCTGGCTGCCGGACGGGGCGCTTGGTTCCCGATTTGTATATGATGAAAATATCAATGCCTCCTATCTGCAAGCCGGCTATGAGAAAGACCGCTTGAAAATCTCAGCGGGTCTAAGGTTGGAACATACCCATGTACACGGGGACTTTGGAGGAAATACACAACAGAAAGACTCTTCGTTTACAACGAATTACTTCCATTTGTTTCCTACCATTGCTTTGCAATACGGTTTGACTTCGGAACATTTGTTTCAGTTTTCGTATGGCAGGCGTATTACCCGCCCCAATTATGGTGATTTGAATCCTTTTACCTACATATTCGATGACTATACCCATGAAGGAGGAAATACAAAACTGCATCCTTCCTTTTCTGATAATATAGAGTTGGGGTATGTGTATCGTGACTGGTTTCAGACGGTTCTCTTTTTCTCGTATACAGATGATGCTATCATGAAGAGCTATCGCGAACAAGAGGAACGGCGTATCTATGTAATGCCTCAGAATCTGTCTTCCTATGTACAGACGGGTGTGCGTGTACATGCTGCCAACCTCTCACCTGCTTCTTTTTGGAAAGTGAATCTGACCGCTATCGGTATTTATAATAATTATGGTTGGACGGAACAAGGGCAGAAAATGAAAAACCGTATGTTTACCCCGATACTCGGCTGCATGAACCAGTTTGCTTTCGCTTCAGTATGGTCGGCCGAACTTTCGGCAAATTATAATGGGCGAATGGCCTACGGACAAGCCACTGTACATCCGGTGCTGGAGGTGAACATCGGTATCCAAAAGAAGATGTTCCGTAACAGATGCACCGTTACCTTGTTTGCCAAGGATGTATTCAACACCAATTATCAAAAAGTAGATATTCGGTCTCCCGGTGTGCAGGCGTTTGTTGACGAACGGCACAACAAACGTGTGCTGGGTATTGCTTTCTCTTGGCGTTTTCAAAAAGGCAGCGATACAAAAGAAAGCAGAAGAAAAAAAGAAATAGATGAAACAAAAAGAGTAAATTTGTAACTACTATGGGCAGACTGTGGAACAAATGGCTGATGCCGGCATTATTTGCCGTGATTCTTTTTCTATGTATTCGTGTGGCGAATGATATTCCGAAACATGAATACTATTGGGAAAGCAATGAGTGGAATTTCATGTTGAAGGATATGCTTGTGGTACTCTTCATGTCTTACCCTATCTTTTTTCTATTGAAGTATTGGCTTTGTTTGTGCCGGAAGCGGAAGCTGGTGTGGTGGCAGGAATACGGGGTGGTTGTCCTGACAGCTCCCGTCTGGTGTCTTCTGACGATGTGGGTTATCCGCTTTTTGATGGGGGTAAGTCTTGATTTATACGATGTGCCTATTCCCGCCATAGTCAGTATGTTGCTTGGCGGCTTCTTCTATATATTCTTGCGTAATCAGATGATACAGAAGGAAAACGAAGCTCAACGCCTGCAATTGGAGAAAATAAAAAATGACCAGCTCCAGACAGAGCTGAAATTCCTTAAAGCGCAATATCATCCACATTTTCTTTTTAATGTACTCAATACGGTTTATTTTCAGATAGATGAGAATAATGAGGCTCCACGGCATACTCTTGAGCAATTGTCCGATTTGCTTCGTTACCAATTATACAATGATGGGGAGAAAGTGCAGGTTCGTGTGGAATTGGAATATCTGAAACAATACATCAGCCTATGTAAACTTCGTGCTACGAAGCGGCTGCAGTTGCAGGTGCATTTCGATGAAATGGAGGCGCAGGTTGAGATTTATCCATTGTTGTTTGTACCGTTGGTGGAGAATGCTTTCAAATATGTGGGAGGGAACTATTTTATAGCTATGGATATGTGTCTGAAAGAAGGCAAGTTGTGTTTTAGTATTGAAAATTCTATACCGGAACCATTAGTGCACCAGAAAGGAAAACATGGAATCGGCATAGAAAATCTGAGGCGCAGGCTGGAGCTGCTATATCCGGAGCGTCATACGCTGGACATAAATAGAGGAGATACTTTGTTTAGAGTAAAACTTGTGATAGAATTATAGGATGAAACAGGTAAAATGTGTAATAACCGATGACGAGCCTACTGCATGTGAAGGATTGCAACGCTATGTGGAAAAGGTGGATTTCCTTTCTTTAATGGGTGTATGTGAAGATGCTATGCAGTTGAACACTCTTTTGCAGACTGAGCAGCCGGACTTGTTGTTTCTGGATATTGAAATGCCTTATCTTTCGGGGCTTGAACTCTTGGCATCTCTTGCCCATCCGCCTCATGTGATTATCACTTCCGCTTATGAGCAGTATGCATTGAAAGGTTATGAACTTGATGTTACGGACTATCTGTTGAAACCGATTTCGTTTGACCGGTTCCTGAAAGCGGTGAATAAAGTACATGGTCTTTTGCAGCAGGAGAAATGGCCGGATGAAGCTAATAATTTTATATTTGTCCGTTCAGACCGTCAGATGCATAAGGTGTTGTTTAAGGATATTCTGGTGGTAGAGGGGCTGGAAAATTACGTCTGTATTTATACGGAAAGCACAAAGCTGCTTGTACGTTCTACCATGAAGCGTATGATAGAGGCTCTTCCTGGTGGAGTATTTCAGCAAGTCCATAAATCATATCTGATAAATTTGGAAAAGATTGAGATGATAGATGGCAATCGGATTATAGTTGGGAGGCATACTGTTCCGGTGGCACGTAATTTCCGCGAGGAGGTGTTTGCACGTATTTTGAAGAATACTTTGTAGTTGCGCAGGAGAAGCTTGTCATGATAAAACTCTGGGCACGAATTACATGGATTTCACGTTTTTTGCTAACCGCAACTGTGAAATTCATGTAATTCGTGCCCGAAAGAAAGTGTCAAAGGCGTATTGCTGCACGTGACTATTATGGCCTTAGTCTATTATTTCAAATCCCGTATACGGAACCAATGCCTTTGGTATGCGGATTCCTTCTGGAGTCTGGTTGTTTTCCAGCAAGGCGGCAACGATGCGTGGCAGAGCGAGTGCGGAACCGTTCAGCGTATGGCAAAGCTCTGTTTTCTTTTCTGCCGTACGGTAGCGGCATTTCAGACGGTTGGCTTGATAAGTGTCAAAATTAGAGACGGAACTTACTTCCAGCCAGCGTTTCTGTGCTTCGGAATACACCTCAAAGTCAAAACAGAGGGCAGCCGTGAAGCTCATATCGCCACCGCAAAGGCGCAGGATGCGGTAGGGGAGTTCCAGTTTTTGAAGCAAACCTTCTACATGGTCCAGCATTTCCTGATGAGACTGTTTGGAGTGTTCCGGCTTGTCGATGCGCACCAGTTCTACTTTGGAGAATTCGTGCAGACGGTTCAGACCACGTACATCTTTTCCGTATGAGCCGGCTTCGCGACGGAAACATTGAGTATAGGCGCAATTCTTGATGGGCAACTGTTTTTCGTCCAGAATCACATCGCGGTAGATGTTTGTTACCGGAACTTCGGCTGTAGGAATCAGATATAAGTCGTCCACTTCGCAATGGTACATTTGTCCTTCTTTATCGGGAAGTTGCCCCGTGCCATAGCCAGAAGCGACGTTCACCACTGTCGGCGGCATTACTTCTGTATAGCCGGATTTGCGTGCCTCGTCCAGGAAGAAGTTGATGAGCGCGCGTTGCAGTTGTGCACCTTTGCCTTTGTATACGGGGAATCCGGCACCGGTAATCTTAACGCCCAGGTCAAAGTCTATCAAGTCATATTTCTTGGCCAGTTCCCAGTGGGGCAGGGCATCTTTGGGCAATTCGGTTTCCATGCCGCCCATCTTCTCTACCACATTGTCGTCGGCACCGACGCCTTCGGGCACACTGTCATAGGGAACGTTGGGGATGGTGTAAAGTAAAGTCTGCAAATCGTTGGCAGCCTGCTCCATATTGGCTTGCAAGTCTTTGTTGACTTCTTTCAGCTCGGCCACGCGGCTTTTGGCGGCTTCTGCTTCTTCTTTCTTACCCTCCTTCATCAGTTGTCCGATGGATTTGGAGAGTGAGTTGGCTTCTGCCAAGTTTTTATCTAAGATGGTTTGATTGGCTTTTCTTTTGTCATTGAAGTCCAGCACTTGTGCAATGGTTTCTTTCGCATTCTTGAAGTGCTTCTTTTCCAGTCCGCGGAGAACCGCGTCGGTATTTTCTGTAATTTGTTTGATGGTAAGCATATCTTATACTTGTTTTTATGTTATTCGGTTTTGTGAGTGCAAAGATATGGAAAAAACAAATAAAGTGTTGCTTTTGACATGAAAGAAAGGGATGCAATCCATTCGGATTACATCCCTTTTCCTTATTTCTTGTTCGGAAACTTATGCTTCTGCGTTTTCTGCGGGGATAACAGAAACTGAACGTCTGTCTTCCTTGCCTACTTTGAACTTTACAGTTCCGTCTACTAAAGCGAAAAGAGTGTGGTCTTTTCCCATGCCGATGTTCTCACCCGGGTGGAATTCAGTACCTCTTTGACGAACGATGATGTTACCTGCCTTGCAAGCTTCGCCACCAAATATCTTAACGCCTAATCTCTTGCTCTGTGATTCGCGGCCGTTCTTAGAACTACCGACACCTTTTTTATGTGCCATTTTTTCTTACTGTTTTAATTGATTAAGCTACTACTTCTGTAATTGTTAACTCTGTGAATTGTTGACGGTGACCGTTCAACTTACGATAACCTTTTCTTCTTTTCTTATGGAAAACGAGAACTTTATCGCCTTTTACCATGTTTGATACGACCTGGCAAACAACCTTTGCACCCTCTACAGTGGGAGCACCTACGGTGATGTTGCCGTCTTTGTCTACCAAAAGAACCTTGTCAAACTCTACTGTTGCACCGTTTTCTGCATTCTGGATGTGGTGTACAAACAGTTTTTTGCCAGCTTCTGCTTTGAATTGCTGACCGTTAATTTCTACAATTGCGTACATTTCTTATATTAATGTATAAGTTAGCTCCGTCGGGTGGTCTCTAATCACTTAGAAAGCACTTGGTCGAACCCGGTGCGGAATAATCGGGCACAAAAGTACTCTTTTTATTCTAAATGGGCAAATGTTCTTTTGCTTTTTTATTCTTTTAGTGCAGATTGTACTTTTGGCCTATTGGAGAAAAACTGTTTCATCAAGAAGAGACAATTTATGTAGGGATGGTTGTTGTTACAAGATGAATTTCAGTACATAGATACCGGCCAGCATTAGTGCCATGACGAGGCATGCAAATATGACGAGTAGCACAAGACTGTAAGTCAGCATGAGGATAGTGCGCCAAAAGCTTCTCCACCAGGTGCAGCGGTACAATTGTTTGTAATCGCAACAGAATAGGACGAAAATAAGCCATAAAGGCAGCTCATACAAATCGTCTACCTTTGCACACCCGTTGAAAGGCAGCACGATGATGCTTAGCAGGAGTATCTGGCAAGCTATGTAGGCTTGTATGAATACATGCTCCGTGGTATTGTAGTTTAACTTATATTTCCGGCATCGGAAGGCAAGTTGGGTAGCAAGTGCAAACAGAGGCAGTGTGGCAATGATGCGGAATGCTTTGTTTCCGTGTCCCCAGCTCTTCATCAGATTCCATACTTTCATTAGGAAAGGAGAGTTCTGGAAGACTTTTTCCAGTCTGTCTCCCACCTCCGAGGTGTCGTTTACAAACTCATCGATGAGGTCGCCATCATCGCTGTTCGATTCGGATACCTGTGTGGCAGAAGTGGAGTCGTTCTTCTCTTCCAGTTTGTTCAGGCTTTTCTCCAGGCTTTTTATAGTGATGGCGAGGGCTCGCTTTTCCTCTTTGCTATAGGTTTTCTCCATCTTTTGGGTAAGCTTCTCTTTAGCGGCAATGATTTCTTCTTTGTCTGTCTGCTCTGTCTTTTCCGTCTTTGCTTTTTTGCTCAGAGCTTCCGGGTCTACCAGTTGCACAGCCATGATATAAAGAGCTGCAAGAATGAAGAGTGTCTGGAACGGGCGAAAATACTCTATACGCTTACCACCGATGAAGTCTCTAATCATGTATCCCGGACGGTAGAGGAGTTCCAGAAGGGTACGTCCAAAACCATTGTCTATATTGAAGAAGCCTCCGGCAATGTTTTTAAGGGCGTTGCTTAGCCGGTAACGTGGAGTGTTTCGGCTTTGTCCGCAACGGTTACAGTAGTTGCCGGTATAGGTGGTGCCACAATTCAGGCAAGTGCAGGTTTCGGTACTCGCAGGAGGAGTTTTCCTTCCTTGTATCAGCTTGATGTGGAATGCACGCAGGCGTACTGCGTAGGGGTGCCACCATGAGTCGATGAAAGTTCTTGCTTTGTTGGGCAGTATCCTTCTTTTTTGGAGGATGCCCCACAATGTCAGTATGAAGACAACCGGGAAGAAGTTGCTGTCGTCGGTCATGTCCAGCTCTTCAATAGCCAACCAAAAGAGTGTCAATAGAAGGAGGATTTGCCAGGCATTTATCCTTTTCTGTTTCCGGGGAGAAGTGGCATACATATTTTCCGGTCGGATGGGGCTTTCAATCTTGAATATGGAGGGATGCTCCTCCTGAACTGCCAGCAGTTCTTCCAAAGTGCTCATTATTTTCCGGTGTGGGTACTTTTCCAATTCTTTGGCAGTGGTTACTCCGTGGGTGACCCCGGCAAAGTCTACTCCGGCCGCTTGGGCTGTTTCCGCATCTATCGTGCTGTCGCCTATATAGAGGGTATCGGTTTTGCTGACATGTAGCCGCTTAATGGCAAGGAGTAGCCCTTCGGGAGATGGCTTGGCGGTTTTCACGTCTTCACCACCCACGATGATGTCTATAAAATCTTCAGGAAAATGCTGGTCGAGGAGTTCCTTGATGCGGAATCGGTATTTGGTCGAGATGATTCCGATGCGGGCGCCAGAGTCCTTTAGTGCAGTCAGTACAGACTTGGTTTCCAGGAAAAGCACCGTATTGACAGTCATATGCGTATCGGCCTCTTTTCGGTATTCTGCCTTGAATCCTGCCAGTTGTCCGGCATCTGTCACGCCGGTGAGGATGGAAAAAGAGTTTTCCAGAGTCTTGCCGATGGTACGTTTGATGTCGTCATCTGTAACCTCTGTATATCCGTGACGGGTCAGTACGTTGCGGAAACAAGTGACGATTCCGCGGGAAGAATCAGCAAGCGTATAGTCAAAGTCGAAAAGATAGGTCGTGTAATTCATTGTGACTTTTTGTGGCAAAGATAGTGTAAAGTATATTTTTACAAAATAAAAAAGAGGATTAATCGGAATTTTGTATTACTTTTGTTTGCATGAATTCTGTTGAAAAAGTGACAAGATGTGTAAGTGTTTTATCCGGTTAGGTTGTTATACTATACACGTTAACCCTATAATGTTATGAATTTGATAAAATCTTGTTGTTTGTTTGTGGTCTTTTCATCCTTTCTGGCATGTACCCCACAAGTGTCGGATGTGAAGAGTATGTCTTATACAGAGTTCGTGAACCCCTTTATCGGTACAGATTTTACTGGAAACACCTATCCGGGTGCCCAGGCACCGTTTGGCATGGTGCAACTCAGTCCTGACAACGGACTGCCGGGCTGGGACCGTATTTCCGGATATTTTTATCCAGACAGTACCATTGCAGGCTTCAGCCATACCCATCTCTCCGGAACCGGCGCTGGTGACTTGTATGATATCTCTTTTATGCCGGTGACATTGCCTTATAAGGAGGCGGAAGCTCCGCTCGGCATTCACTCTTTGTTCTCTCATTCGGAAGAGTCGGCAAGCGCCGGATATTACCAGGTGCGTCTGAAAGATTATAATATCAATGTAGAGTTGACGGCCACCGAGCGTTGTGGCATTCAGCGGTATACTTTCCCCAAAGCCGATGCTGCCGTTTTCCTGAATTTGCGGAAAGCCATGAATTGGGATTTTACCAATGATTCTCACATAGAAGTCGTCGATTCGGTAACGGTGCAAGGTTACCGTTACTCTGACGGTTGGGCACGCGACCAGCGCCTCTACTTCCGTACCCGTTTCTCCAAACCGTTTGTTGTGATGCAGCTCGATACAGCTGCCATAGAGAAAGATGGCAAGCGGATAGGGACATCCGTCATTGCACGATTCGACTTTCAGACTAAGGAAGGAGAACAGATTCTTGTTAGTACTGCCATCTCCGGTGTGAGTATGGAAGGGGCGGCACGTAATTTGGCAGCCGAAGTACCCGATGATGATTTCGACAAATACCTGGCAGCTGTGCAGGATGATTGGAACAAACAATTGTCCCGGATAGAAATAAAATGCGATGACCGTGATGAGAAAGTCAAGTTCTATACGGCTTTGTATCATTCGATGATTGCTCCTACCATTTACAGTGATGTGGACGGTGCTTATTACGGTCCCGACAAGCAAGTGCACCGTGCGGAGAGCTGGACAAATTACAGTACTTTCTCCTTGTGGGACACTTACCGTGCGGCTCATCCTCTCTATACCTTTATTGAGCCGGAACGGGTGAACGATATGGTGAAGTCCTTCCTCGCCTTCTTCGAACAGAACGGTCGCCTTCCCGTATGGAATTTTCAGGGGAGCGAGACAGATATGATGATAGGTTACCACTCTGTACCAGTTATTGTAGATGCCTATCTGAAAGGTATTGGGGACTTCGATGCGAAAAAGGCCTTGGAGGCTTGTGTAGCTACTGCCAATATCGATTCTTATCGTGGCATTGGGTTATATAAGAAATATGCTTATGTTCCTTATAATGTGACGGATCAGTATAATTCGGAAAACTGGTCACTTTCTAAAACACTGGAATATGCATACGATGACTATTGTATAGCCCGTATGGCAGAGAAACTGGGCGATAAGGAGGTAGCGGACGAGTTTTATAAGCGTTCCCGTAATTACCGGAATGTTTACAATCCGGTAAGTTCTTTCATGCAGCCCCGTGATGACAAGGGAGAGTTTATCCGGAACTTCTCGCCGGACGACTATACTCCGCACATCTGCGAGAGCAACGGCTGGCAGTACTTCTGGTCTGTACAGCAGGATATTGACGGCTTGATAGCTTTGACCGGAGGTAAGGAACGGTTTGCCCAGAAGCTGGACAGTATGTTTACCTATAATCCTTCTGCAGATGATGAGCTGCCTATTTTCAGCACCGGAATGATTGGCCAGTATGCGCATGGAAATGAGCCTAGCCATCACGTCATTTATCTGTTCAATGCTGTGGATCAACCTTGGAAAACCCAGAAATATGCAGCCCGGGTGATGCATGAACTCTACCTGAACACTCCTGCCGGTTTGTGTGGCAACGAGGATTGCGGACAGATGTCTGCTTGGTATGTGTTCAGTGCGATGGGCTTTTATCCGGTAGACCCGGTTGGCGGAAAATATGAAATCGGTACCCCCCTATATCCGGAAATGAAGATGCACCTGCCTGGTGGAAAGACCTTTAAGGTACTGGCACCGGCGGTGAGCAAGGAAAATTGCTACATTCAATCTGTCAAACTCAACGGTAAGAGCTATGACAAAAGTTATATTACGCATGAACAGATAATGGATGGAAGTGTTTTCGAATTTGAAATGGGGGATAAGCCAGGTGATGCATGGTACAGCCCCCGATAACCGGCTAAAATATGGATGAACATTTCGACTTGACATATAAATCCCTTTTCCGCAGGTATTATACCAATCTGCTGTTCTACGCCACACGCATTGTGGGGGAAGAAGATGCGGAAGATGTGGTGCAGGATGTTTTCGTGGAGCTGTGGAAGCGGAAAGATACCATGAAGGTGGGAGAGCAGATTCAGGCTTTTTTGTATAGGGCGGTGTATACCCGTGCCTTGAACGTTCTGAAGCATCGGGACATTGTAAGTGGCTATGAGGCTGTCATGCTCGAAATCCATAAAAAGAGGGTTGAGTTCTATCAACCCGACAGCAATGATGTGGTGAAACGGATAGAGGATGCCGAACTCAGAAGGAAGCTGTCCGATGCCATCAATGAATTGCCGGACAAGTGCCGGATGGTATTCAAACTCAGCTATCTGCATGATATGAAGAATAAGGAGATAGCTGATACGATGGGAGTGTCATTGCGTACGGTGGAGGCTCACATGTACAAAGCTTTGAAGTTGCTGCGCGATAAACTGGGGTATCTGAACCTGATGTTGGCTCTGTTTTTCATCGGGAAAGTAAGTGTTTTTGCGAGCAGCGTTGTTTTATTATCATAATGAAGGAAAGAATGAATAAGTTGAATGAGGAGATATTGGCCAAGTTCCTTATGGGTGAATGTACGGAAGATGAACTTCGTGAGGTGAACGCCTGGCTGGAAGGGTCGGGTGAGAATGCACGCGAATTGTTCAGGCTGGAGGAGATTTACCACTTGGGGAGACTGGGGGATACTTCGAATGCACAAGACATAGAAAAGGTCGAAAAGCGATTGTTTAAAAGGTTGGAACAAGAGAAGACGAAACAATACAAGGTACGGAGGATGGTTGGATGGATGCGGTATGCGGCCGTATTTGTGGGCTTCTTCCTTTTGGGTACTTTCGGCTATCTTTTTTATCAGACTTATAGCCAGCCGGAAACATTACTGGCTGTCACCACTCATGATAAGATTAAGGAATTGAAACTGCCGGATGGCACAAAAGTCTGGCTGAATAAAAATACTACCTTGAAATATCCGTATGAGTTTGCAGGGAAGGGAAGAAAGGTTTATCTGGAAGGAGAAGGATATTTTGAGGTAATGAGGAATCCGGAAAAACCGTTTGTCGTACAGAGTGAGGCCATGCAGGTCAGAGTATTGGGAACTGTTTTCAACCTCAAGTCTGACAAGGCTAAGATGTCTGCAGTAGCTACCCTTCTGAAAGGCGAAGTAGAGGTGAAAGGCAATCATGGCGAGGGTATGATTATCCTTGCCCCCGGACAGAAAGCCGAGCTGAACGGAATGACTAGGCGTCTGGTGGTGAAGCAGGTGGATACGGGAATCGAAAACTGGCACAATAATGAGTTTGTCTTTGAGAAGGCTGACCTATACACCATTGCGCGTACATTGGAGAATTCGTATGGGGTGAGGATAATTCTGGCACCGAACATAGATGTAAGCAAGACCTACTCGGGTACACTGAAGAAAAAAGAGAGTGTGGGGGCTGTGCTGAATCTGATAAAGAATGCCATTCCATTGGAGTATAAAATTGTGGGGAACAGTGTTTTCCTCTCCTCAATGAAGTAGGAAGGCCGCACAAATCCGAGATATGACGAGAAGAATTTATTTAATACTAACAACTTTCTAATATTATGCGAAAATTAATCCTATTGTTTCTTTTTGTGAGCAGTTCCTTGTGGCTGCATGCCAAGGACTTTACCCAGTATGTCAGTCCTCTTGTCGGCACGCAGTCTACTTTCGAGCTTTCCACCGGTAATACCTATCCTGCGATCGCACGTCCCTGGGGTATGAACTTCTGGACTCCTCAGACTGGTAAGATGGGTGACGGCTGGCAATACGTCTATACCGCGAACAAGATCCGTGGTTTCAAGCAGACACACCAGCCCAGTCCCTGGATTAACGACTACGGGCAGTTCTCCATCATGCCGGTGGTTGGCAAGCCCGAGTTTGATGAGGAGAAGCGTGCAAGCTGGTTCTCCCACAAGGGCGAAGTGGCACTTCCTCATTATTATAAGGTATATCTTGCCGAACACGATGTGGTTACCGAGTTCACCCCTACCGACCGTGCCGTATTGTTCCGTTTCACTTTCCCTGAAAATGATCATTCATACGTTGTTGTTGATGCCTTTGACAAGGGCTCTTATGTGAAGATACTTCCGGAACAGAATCGTATTATCGGTTATACTACCCGTAACAGCGGCGGTGTTCCCGAGAACTTCAAGAACTATTTCGTGATAGAGTTCGACAAGCCTTTTACTTATAAGGCGTCTGTAGCCGATGGCGTCTTGACCGAGAATAAGGTTGAGCAGGAAGCCGGACACGCCGGTGCTGTTATCGGCTTCAAAACCCGCAAGGGTGAAGTGGTACATGCCCGTGTAGCCTCTTCTTTCATCAGTTTTGAGCAGACTGACCGTAACTTGAAGGAGCTTGGCAATGACAATTTGGAAACATTGGTTCAGAAAGGTCAGGATGCCTGGAACAAGGTGCTGGGCCGTATTGATGTGGAAGGCGGAACCCTTGACCAGTACCGTACTTTCTACTCATGTTTGTATCGTTCCTTGTTATTCCCCCGTGCATTCTATGAACTGGATGAGGCGGGAAGTCCTATTCATTACAGCCCTTACAATGGTCAGGTGCTGCCCGGTTATATGTATACGGATACCGGTTTCTGGGATACTTTCCGCTGTCTCTTTCCATTCCTTAATCTGATGTATCCGTCAGTGAACAGGCAGATTCAGGAAGGTCTTGTCAACACCTATAAGGAAAGCGGTTTCTTCCCCGAATGGGCAAGTCCGGGTCACCGTGGCTGTATGATTGGCAACAACTCTGCTTCCGTACTGGCAGATGCCTATCTGAAAGGTGTGAAGGTGGAGGATGTGCAGACGCTGTACGAAGGTCTCATCAACGGTACAAAGAATGTCCATCCCGAGGTCTCTTCTACGGGTCGCCTCGGCTATGAGTATTACAATAAGCTTGGTTATGTTCCCTACGATGTGAAAATCAACGAGAACACTGCCCGTACTTTGGAGTATGCTTATAATGACTGGTGCATCTACCGCATGGCAAAAGAGTTGAACCGTCCGAAGAAGGAGCAGAAACTCTTTGCGGAACGTGCCATGAACTATAGGAATGTGTTTGATAAGGAAAGCAAGCTGATGCGTGGTCGTAATCAAGACGGCCAGTTCCAGGCTCCTTTCTCTCCATTGAAGTGGGGTGATGCCTTTACTGAAGGTAACAGTTGGCACTATTCCTGGTCTGTATTCCACGACCCTCAAGGTCTGATAGACTTGATGGGTGGCAAGGAATCTTTCGTGGAGATGCTTGACTCTGTATTTATTGTTCCACCCTTGTTCGATGACAGCTATTACGGCCAGGTAATCCATGAAATCCGTGAGATGACAGTGATGAATATGGGTAACTATGCCCATGGCAACCAGCCCATCCAGCACATGATTTACCTTTATAATTATGCCGGGGAGCCTTGGAAGGCCCAATATTGGCTTCGTCAGGTAATGAACCGCATGTACACTGCCGGTCCCGACGGTTATTGCGGTGACGAGGACAACGGTCAGACTTCCGCGTGGTATGTCTTCTCTGCACTTGGTTTCTATCCGGTTTGCCCTGGTACGGACGAGTATGTACTGGGCGCCCCTCTGTTCCGTAAGGCTACCCTCCATTTCGAGAACGGTAAGTCCCTGACAATTGACGCTCCGGATAACTCACCGGAGAACATGTATATCGAGTCTCTCAAGGTGAACGGCGTGGATTATTCCAGGAATTATCTGACGCATGGCAATTTGCAGAATGGCGGTACCTTGAGGTTTGATATGGGCAGCCAGCCTAATATGAAGAGAGGTACGCAGCCGGAAGATTATCCTTATTCTTTCTCGAATGAACTGAAGAAGTAAAGAATAGTAATAATATAGTAAGAAAAGGGTTGCCTCGAAAATAAGTTGATATATCATTTTGTTATTTACTATCTGTATTATAGGTGTTTTTCTTGAATCAGGTGGAAATAATTATTTACTTCGTTAGTAATATTGAGCAAAATGATATATCAACTTATTTTCGGGGTAACTCTTTTTTTTTAGGATTAATGATAAAAAAGATACTTTTTCAGTAAGTGTATTTTCATTGTCTGTTGTTTTATATAGGAATGCGAGAGAATGAATCTCTCGAAGTAATTTATTGTATAACCTATAAATTGTGTTTATGAAAGACAATTATGCTTTTCGGAGTTCGACGTTCATGCGGGCTTTATTAGTTTTGTTGTTCATGGCAGTTTCTATCCAGTGGGGCTTTGCCCAATTAAACCTGAATGTGTCTCGCGGCACATTGAGGACAGTCATTGAACAAATCAAGTCTCAATCCAAGTATCAATTTTTTTATGACGACAAACTGGCTGCGTTGCCGGTAGAAAACGTCAAAGTGAACAATGCGTCTATAGAAGATGCTTTGAATGTTATTCTCAAAGGGAAAGACATTTCCTATAAAGTGGAGGATAACATCGTTTATCTTTCTGAAAAGTCTGCTGCTCCTCAAGAGGGCAACCAACAAGGGAAAGAACGGACGATTACCGGAGTCGTGTCAGATGACATGGGACCTCTGATTGGTGTGAATGTATTGATAAAAGGTACCAGCAACGGGTGCATTACCGACCTCGACGGTAACTTTACGTTGACCACTACGGAAGCGAATCCGGTGATCGTATTCTCTTATATCGGTTATACTACGCAGGAAATTCCCGTGAAAGGTAATGCACCGATTAATGTGATGATGGCCGGAGATACCCAACAGCTTGAAGAAGTTGTGGTTACTGCCCTAGGTATCAAGCGTTCGGAAAAGGCATTGTCCTACAATGTACAGCAGGTGAATACAGATGCCATTACTTCCAATAAAGACGCCAACTTTGTGAACTCATTGAGTGGTAAAGTAGCAGGTGTGAATATCAATGCTTCTTCATCCGGTGTGGGTGGCGTGTCAAAGGTAGTGATGCGTGGTACGAAATCCATCATGCAGTCTTCCAATGCACTTTATGTAATTGACGGTGTGCCTATTTTCTCTGGCCGTGGTACTGCCGGAGGTAAGGAGTTCGACTCCCAGGGATCTTCAGAACCGATTGCTGACATCAACCCGGAAGACATCGAGTCAATGTCGGTCTTGACTGGCGCCGCCGCTGCTGCCTTGTACGGTTCGGAAGCTGCCAACGGTGCCATTGTCATCACTACAAAGAAAGGTAAAGAAGGTAAGGTGAGTCTTACTGTCAGCAGCAATACTGAATTCACCAATCCGTTTGTGATGCCGAGCTTCCAAAACCGGTATGGTACGGGAACCGGTGGTGTGATGAGCACTTCAGGAGCCATGAGCTGGGGAGCTCCTTTGTCTGCAGCCAATAATTACAATTACAGTCCGAAAGATGATTATTTCCAGACGGGTATTGTAGGGACGGAAAGCATCTCTTTGTCAACTGGTACAGAAAAAAACCAGACGTATGCATCGGCTGCTGCCGTAAACTCTAAGGGTATTGTTCCCAACAACAAATACAACCGTTACAACTTCACGGTACGTAATACCACTACTTTCTTGGACGACAAGATGACTTTGGACTTCGGTGCAAGCTATATTCTGCAGAATGACCAGAACATGACGAACCAGGGTACCTACAATAACCCGTTGGTGGGTGCTTATTTGTTCCCGCGCAGCAACGACTGGTCGGATATCAGCATGTATGAGCGCTATGACGCTGCCCGTAAGATTTATACGCAATATTGGCCGGTAGGGGACGAAGGTATGGTAATGCAGAATCCTTATTGGATTAACTACCGCAATTTGCGCCAGAACAAGAAGGATCGCTATATGCTGAATGCCGGTTTGAGCTATAAGATTCTGGACTGGCTGACTGTTTCAGGACGTGTACGTTTGGATAACTCCAATAATGACTATACAGAAAAGTTTTATGCTTCTACCAATACTCAGCTCACCGAGAGTTCTTCACGAGGTCTTTATGGTATTACTAAGACGCAGGACAAACAGTTGTATGCTGACTTCCTGGTGAGTATCAACAAATATTTCGGTGAAGACTGGTCACTCCAGGCCAACGTCGGTGGTTCATTCTCCGATATACGTTCGGATGCAATGAAAACACGTGGTCCGATTGCTGACGGTGGTGATGCTTTCGGTGGTGAACCGGTAGGTCTAACCAACTACTTTGCTATCCAGAACCTGAGTGCCAGCAAGACACAGCGCTTGCAGGAGGGATGGCGTGAACAGACTCAGTCTCTCTTCGCTTCGGCTGAGCTTGGTTACAAGAATACTTACTTCTTGACGCTGACCGGACGTAACGACTGGCCTTCACAGTTGGCAGGTCCCAACTCCAACAGTAAATCATTCTTTTATCCTTCAGTCGGTGGTTCTGTTGTACTGTCTGAACTGATGCCTAACTTGAACAAAGATTATCTTTCTTTTATAAAGGTTCGTGGTTCATGGGCATCTGTTGGTAGTGCTTTCTCCAGATACTTGGCTAATCCTCACTACGAATGGAATTCAAGTTCCGGTCAATGGAGTATCACGACTCAATATCCGTTGTATAATCTGAAGCCTGAGCGTACCAATTCTTGGGAAATCGGTTTGAACATGCGTTTCCTCAAAAATTTTGAATTGGATGTGACATATTACAATGCCAAGACTATGAATCAGACATTCAATCCGCAGTTGCCTGTCAGCGGTTGGTCGGCTTTGTATATCCAGACCGGTGCCGTACGTAACTCCGGTATTGAGTTGTCACTGAACTATAAGAATACTTGGAAGGACTTTACATGGGATACTGGTATAACTTTTTCCAGCAACAAGAATAAGATTTTGACACTGGCAGACAAAGCCATCAACCCCGTTACCGGTGAGTTGTTCTCTTTGAGCACGTTGAATATGGGTGGTTTAGGTGATGCCCGCTTCTTGCTGAAAGAGGGAGGAAGCATGGGGGACCTTTACTCTCTGAGAGATATGAAGCGTGATGCCAATGGACAGATTTTTGTAGACCAGAACGGAGCAGTTGCTACGGAAACCATTACCGATCCTGACAAATACATCAAATTGGGAAGTGTACTTCCTAAGGGGAATTTGGCTTGGCGTAACAACTTCATCTGGAAGAATTTCACAGCAGGCTTTTTGATTTCAGCCCGTTTGGGTGGTGTGGTCTACTCACGTACACAAGCCATGTTGGATTACTATGGTGTGTCTGAGGCTTCTGCGGATGCACGTGATTTAGGTTACGTATTGGTGAATGGCAAGGACAAGGTAAATCCCGAAACATGGTATGGTGTAGTCGGTAGTGGTACAGCTGTTCCCCAATACTATACTTACTCTGCTACCAACGTTCGCCTGCAGGAAGTTTCCTTGGGTTACACTATTCCCAAAAAGTTGTTGAACGATGTGTGTGATATCAAGGTTTCGTTGGTAGGCCGCAACTTATGGATGATTTACAGCAAGGCTCCTTTCGATCCAGAAAGTGTGGCTTCTACCGATAACTTCTATCAGGGAATCGACTATTTCATGATGCCGGCTTTGCGTAACATCGGCTTTAGCTTGAGCTTTAAATTTTAATACCAAACGATATGAAAAAGAGAAATATAATAAATAAATTGATTATTGCTCCATTGGTTATGGGCTTTATGTCCTGCACCGGCAATTATATGGATATCAATTCCAATCCTTATCAACCGGGCGATTTGACTCCCGATGATTATGCACTGGGTTCTGCCATGAGTAACTTGGCAAGTACGGTTATTTCGTCAGACGTCAATACGGCACAATTTACCGATTGTTTGTTGGGCGGACCGTTGGGAGGTTATTTTGCCGATTCAAATGCCGGCTGGTCCAATACAATATCCAATTTTAATGCTACGAATGACTGGACACGCGTATTCTTGATGAGTGACCGTATCATCTCGACATTATATGCTAACTTGAGCACAGTGAAACAAGTATCGGAGAATACCAACAATCCGGTTCCCTATGCTATTGCACAAATCATAAAGGTTGCTGCCATGAGCCGCGTGACTGATACATACGGTCCCATCCCTTATTCCAAGATTGGTCAGGATGGCAAGATAACTATTCCTTATGATACGCAGGAAGAAGTCTACAATGCATTCTTCAAGGAACTGGACGAGTCCATTGAGGTGCTGACCGAGAACAGAAACGCGGCGTTGGTCGCTTCTGCAGACTTCGTATACAGCGGTAATGTACAGAAATGGGTGAAATTTGCCAACTCGTTGAAGTTGCGTCTGGCTATCCGCATTGCCAATGTAAGTCCTGCCAAGGCCAAAGAGATGGCTGAAAGCGCAGTGAATCATGAACTGGGCTTGATTGAAACAAATGCAGACAATGCTACATGGAAGTATTTCGGAACAATCAGCAACCCGCTGTTTATGGCAGTGCGTTATAATGAAGAAGCATCAGGCGGTGATACCCATCCTGCTGCTGACATCATCTGTTACATGAACGGTTACAATGACAATCGCCGCGCCAGCTATTTTGAAGAATCCAAATGGGAGGGAGAGTCTTATGTAGGATTACGCCGTGGTATCGATCTCAGCAAAGCGAGGGAATCTTTCATAAATTATTCACGGGTGAAGATTTCCTCTTCAGACCCTGTGCTTTGGATGAATGCAGCGGAAGTTGCCTTCTTGCGCGCTGAAGCTACTGCAGTCTATGGTTTCAGCATGAAAGGAACTGCGGCTGATTTTTATGAACAAGGTGTCCGCCTTTCTTTTGAACAATGGGGAGCTACGGGGGTAGATAGTTATCTGGCTGATGAAAGCAGTGTCCCTGCCCTTTATAAGGATCCTGCTGGTCTTAATACGTATGAAAAGAACCTTTCAAACATTACCATCAAATGGAATGAGGGAGCATCCAAAGAGGAAAAGCAGGAGCGTATCATTACTCAGAAATGGATTGCTAACTGGCCGTTAGGCAACGAGGCTTGGGCTGATTACCGTCGTACGGGTTATCCCAAACTGTTGCCTGCAACCAGCGAAGGCAATAAGAGTAATGGAATTGTTGACAGCGAGAAAGGTGCACGTCGCATGCCTTATCCTTCTGAAGAATATACAAATAATACTGAAAACGTGCAGGATGCAGTAAGCAATTATCTGGGTGGACCGGACAACATGGCTACTGATGTATGGTGGGCACGTAAATAATAACAATAAATGCTGAATAATTATGAAATTATATAAGAAATCATTTAAAGGAATTGCGCTGGCAGCTTTTTCCGTATTGGCATTGTCTGCCTGCTCCGACTGGACAGATACAGAAAGCATCAATTTGGCAGAACCCGGAATCGACGAACAGTCTCCCGAATTGTATGCCAAGTATCTGAAGAACTTGCAGGAATATAAGAATTCTGACCATAAGATTGTGTACGGCTGGTTTGATAATAGTGAGAAAGTTCCTTTCAGTCGTGGGCAACACATGTCAGATGTGCCTGACAGTCTGGACGTAATTATTGTGACTACTCCCGATTTAGTGGAATTCGAACTGAAAGACATTGTAAGTGTACACGAGAAAGGAACAAAAGTATTCTACTCTATCAGTTATGACAATATCTTGAAGGAACATACCGACAAGGTGAAGGAAGGAACGGAAACGTCCACATTCTCGGCTTATCTTTCTGCTGAGTTGAACAGATTGATTGCTCTGGAAGCTCCTTTCGACGGCATTGTTGCTGAATATCGCGGCAGCAATCCTATCTACATGTCCGAAGCTGACAAGGCTGAAGCAAAGGCAAATCAAGATACCTTTTTCAGTGTGATAGCCAACTGGAAGAGCGCCAATTCGGGTAAGAAGCTGGTGTTCCAGGGGTATCCTGCCAACCTGATAGGTCAGTCTGTACTGTCTTCTTGTGACCATATCATCTTGATTACAAATGATGTCACGGATGTTGCCCAACTGGGGATAGAAGCGCTTCAGGCCTTGATGGCAGACGGTGTTCCGGCTGACCGCTTCATTGTATCGGCATCTACCATCTCTCTGGATACAACTGATAAGACTACCGGATATTACAATGCTTTGAGAGCTCTGTCGGAAGCCGCTTATTGGGTGACAGAGCCGTCTGCTGAGTTTATAAAAGCTGGTTTGGCTATTGAGAACATGCAGAATGATTACTACAATGCAACCAATACCTACCAATACGTGAGAGAAGCTATCAATATTATGAATCCTGCTCCTAAAAAATAAAAGAATATCATGAAACTGAAAAGTATATATTTAGTATCGATGGCATTATTGGCAGGTGTATTTGCTGCTTGTAATGATAATGACGTTGAGAATTTCGATAATCAGGTGTATATCAACAGCTCGGCGATGACCAGCACTGTGTTGTTGAAAAACACAGTTTCCGATACGGAAGGTTCATTCCGGATTTCAATGGCTCGCCCTGAATCACGGGACATAACTATTTCCTTGAAGGCGGACCCTTCCTTGGTAGCTACTTATAACGCCACCTATTATGACACAGCCGAGGCGCTGCCGGAAAATTATTATACGGTAGAAACTCCGCAGGCTACCATTTTGGCCGGTGCTGTCATTTCAGATGACATCACTGTCAGCTTCAAGAACTTGACGGAACTGGACCGTGAGAAGGTATATGTATTGCCGGTTACGGTAGACCAGGCAAGTATCGGAGTCTTGAAGAGCTCCGGTACTATGTACTACGTGCTGAAGGGTGCTGCATTGATTAATACGGTTCCTGATATTACCAAGAATCTGGTTTACGTAACTTGGACCAATCCGGATGTAGCCAATAATATGAATAAACTGACGGCAGAAGCGTTGATTCGCGTAAGCAAGTTCGACAAGATGCTGACTTCCATTATGGGTATCGAAGGCAAGTTCCTGCTCCGTATCGGTGATGCCGGAATTCCTCAGAACCAATTGCAGGTGGCTACAAGCAGTGGCAATGTGACTGATGAGAGTCTGGCTATTCCGACAAATGAATGGACACATATAGCTGTGACCTACGATGCGGATGCAAAAACTGTTATAGTTTACATCAATGGTAAGAATATGTTGGAGACTACTTTGGACTGCGGTGCTGTGAACTGGGGGCAGACTATGACTGATGAAGGTAACGGATTCTGGATTGGTCATTCATACAATCGTGACCGCTGGTTGGAAGGTAACATCTCAGAGGTACGTATCTGGAACAAGGTGTTGACATCAGCAGAAATCAATGCAAAGGACCACTTCTACCAGGTAGATCCGGATGCTGACGGACTGGTTTCTTACTGGAAGTTCGATGAAGGTGCCGGTACTGCCATTCATGACTATAGCGGAAATGAGAACAATGCTACTGCAGTTGAACCATTGACTTGGACTGCTGTGGAACTGCCCGCCAAATAATTTAGTTATACCTTAATTCAAATAAAAAGATATTGATTATGAAATATATGAATCATATAAAATCAGGCTTGCTGGCAATGGCTTTTGCATGTGCAGGAATATGCTTTACCGGTTGTGAAGATGATGTTGTCATCAACACCGGCAACAGCGACAAGCTGGATACTGTGGATGGCGTGTATGGTTATGTAAAGTCTGCCGCTGGTGCACGTGAACTTACTCCGATTTCCGTTTTTGGCGACAAGGTTGCTACCGGACATCTCTATTTTGAACTGAGCAAAGCTGCAGAGCAGGATGTTACGGTGACCTTCAAAGTGGACGAAGACGTTTTGGAAGCTTATAATAAGAAGAATGGAACAAGCTATAAAATGTATCCCGCCGATAAGTTGAGTCTGGCGAACGGTGGAACTGTCATTATCAAGGCGGGCGAACAGAAGTCGGCTTCTGTGGAACTGAATATCAATGCAGGAGGCACAATCGGACAAACTTATGCTGTTGCCGTTTCTGCATCTGCCAATAACGGTGTGGAAGTTTCTACAAACAATCAGGAATATATTTACTTGGTAAAGCCTTTGGCTGCTATTCCTGAGAGTATCAGTAAGGGTGATATACTTACACATTGCTTTGTGGAAGTAAATGACGAGAACATCTTGAATATGGGTGAATATACCATGAAGAGCGACGGAAAGCCTTTCTTTGATGTAGTCAGCATTTTTGCTGCCAATATCAATGTGGATAGCAAGACCGGTCGCGTACATGTTTTTTGCAATGACCAGGTTTCTTTCTTGCTGAGAAATGCGGATAAGTTCATCCGTCCTTTGCAGGCTAAGGGCATTAAGGTGGCTATGACTATTCTTGGCAACCATGATGAGGCCGGTATGGGTAACCTTTCTGAAGCTGCCGCCAAAGACTTTGCCAAGGAACTGAAGGCTTATTTGGATATCTATGGTTTGGATGGCATTGACTTTGATGATGAGTACACCAGTTACAACAACTCCAACCCCAGTCCCGGCTTCGAAAAACGTTCACGTGCCAACTTCGCACGTTTGGTTTATGAGTGCCGCCAGGTATTTGGAGATAAACTGATCGGTGTGTATGAATATGGTTCGCTTGATTCTCCCGATGGCGAGGTAGAAGGTGTGAAAGTTGGTGATATTGTGGACTATATGACCTATGGTTATTACCAGAATCAGAATCCTAATGGAGCTTTTGGCCGTGAAGCGTCTCATTTTGAGAACCTGCCCAAATCCAAGTATGCTCCGCTGCCTTGGAAGATTAATGATGAGTTGAACGGAGGTTGGAATGGATTTGACAAGAGCAAATTCCAAAAAGTGAAAGATGAAGGTTATGGCATTCAGATGTTCTACAATCCCAAACCGCTGATGTATCAGTATTATACGCTGCTTTCGGAAATAAGTAAAGTACTTTTTGATGATGAAGTGGAGTGGAGCGGTAAGTACTGGAACCGTACTGGTGAAGCTTATCAAGGAAAGATGATGGGCTATGAAGATTTGGTCGGTGAATGGAAAGTAACTTCCAGTAACTCCCTCTTTACCTATGTGGATGAAGAAGGCAATCCTCGCTGGTGGGATTGGAAAGGCAGTCAGGATTTTGAGAAGAATGTAATTATAGAGAAAGATGAAGAAGGTACCGGATATGTAGTTTACAACTGGGGTACTTTCCCCGAAATTACCGGTAAGTATCCGATGCATTGCGATTACTATAACGGTGCACTGCTCATCTATCCGCAAACCATTCATGAGGGCGATGCTGAAGACCCTGCTACCTACAAGATGCATTTCGGTACTTATAGTAATGCCTTCCAGTGGAAAGCATATCCTAAGTATGATAATTATTCCATGGATGGCGATATTGCTCCTAACGGTGATATGCGTATCTATGGTTTGGGCAACAGATGGGCTATCAACCCTTATAAGTATGTAGGCGGTGAGATTGAGAACGACATCTTCCCCGATGTTCCTTACTTCGTGAGTGAGAACTATACGATGAAGAAGGTACGCTGATGCCATGTTTTCCGTAAACTGAGGTTTCGGAAAAATGGATGCTTGAACCTTTTCATACATGAAACAAAGGAGGGCTTTGCTCAAAGTAATGGGGCGGCCCTCCTCAAGCATTCTCATATAACAAGATTCTATTATGAAGCTATACACTTACTTATACAATAAACAATATGAAGAAAAACATGAAATCTAGTTCCATACTGTTGGGCGGACTTTTTCTGCTGGGGGCGGTTTGCAGCTGTACCCAGACGGCACCGGACTATGCGTCTTACGTCAATCCGTTCATCGGTACGGGCGGACATGGGCATACCTATCCCGGAGCGGTAGTTCCCAACGGAATGATTCAGCCCAGCCCCGACACGCGTATCTACGAGTGGGATGCCTGCTCCGGATATTACTATGCAGATACTACTATCAACGGATTTTCACATACTCACGTCAGCGGTACGGGTTGTGCCGATTACGGGGATGTGTTGCTGATGCCCACTGTAGGGCGGCAGGATTACCACTCTATGGGCTCGAAGAGCCAGCAGATGGCGTACGCCTCTGCCTTTTCCCACGAGAATGAAACAGCCGAACCGGGATATTATTCCGTATTTTTGGACCGCTACGGGGTGAAAGCCGAACTGACCTCTACCAAACGTGCGGCGATTCATCGCTATACCTTCCCGAAAGCGGAAGATGCAGGCTTTATCCTCGACTTGGATTATAGCATTCAGCGCCAGAAGAATGAACAGATGGAGCTGGAAGTAATCAGCGATACTGAAATCCGTGGACGCAAGAAGACTGTATATTGGGCTTTCGACCAGTATATCAACTTCTACGCCAAGTTCTCCAAACCATTTACCTATACGCTGGTCACGGACTCCATGGCATTGGACGAAGGCGGTCCGCTTCTGCCTACAGCTAAAGCTTTACTGCAATTCCAGACGGAGCCCAATGAGGAGGTATTGGTAAAGGTTGGTGTGTCTGCCGTGGATATGGACGGTGCCCGCAAGAATGTGGAAGCCGAAATCTCCGGATGGGATTTTGACGGTGTGCGCCGTGCTGCCCGCCAGCAGTGGAACACTTATCTCTCCAAGATTGACATCGATACGAAGGACAACGACCAGCGTACCATGTTCTACACGGCACTTTACCACACGGGCATGCAGCCCAACTTATTTACCGATGTCGACGGACGTTACTTTGGTATGGACTTGAAGCCCCATCAAGGCAGGGTGGACGAGCCTGTCTACACCATTTTCTCTTTATGGGACACTTTCCGTGCCTATCATCCGCTGATGACGATTATCGATCCAGAACTGAACGAGGCCTTCATCCGTTCGCTCATCCAGAAGTCCCGCGAGGGCGGCGTCCTGCCTATGTGGGAACTGGCCGGAAACTATACGGGTACCATGATTGGTTATCATGCAGCTTCCCTCATAGCGGATTCGTATGTAAAGGGATACCGTAACTTCGACGTGCAGGAGGCCTATAAGGCTTGCCTCCGTACGGCAGAATACGATACGACGGGCATTATCACGCATCCTTTGGTTGTGCCGCATCTGATGCCGCAGGCCAAGTACTGGAAGAACAAGATTGGCTACGTGCCTTGCGACAAAGACAATGAGTCCGTGGCAAAAGCGCTGGAGTATGCTTACGATGACTGGTGCATCTCTGTACTGGCAGGTGCCTTGGACGACGAAGTCAACCGCGACAAGTATGCTGCCTTTGCCGAGGGATATAAAGTTTATTTCGATCCGAGTACCCGTTTCATGCGTGGACTGGACAGTGAGGGCAACTGGCGTACGCCTTTCAACCCCCGCGCATCCAATCACCGTAACGATGACTATTGCGAAGGCACTGCCTGGCAGTGGACTTGGTTCGTTCCCCACGATGTAGACGGATTGGTAGAACTGATGGGAGGACGCGACGCTTTCATCGGCAAGTTGGATTCTCTGTTCACTGCCGATTCCAAGCTGGAAGGTGAATCGACTTCGGTGGATATTTCCGGTCTGATAGGCCAGTATGCTCACGGCAATGAGCCGAGCCATCACATTGCCCATCTCTACAACTACGTAGGCCAGCCCTGGCGTACGCAGGAGATTGTGGATGAGGTGCTGCATACGCTTTACTTCAACAACCCCGACGGACTTTCGGGCAATGAAGACTGCGGACAGATGTCTGCATGGTACATTCTGAATGCGATGGGCTTCTATCAGGTATGCCCCGGCAAGTCGGTATATTCCATCGGACGCCCGCTGTTCAACGAGGCGACCGTTCATCTGAAAGACGGCAAGTCGTTCAAGGTGATAGCCCACAACAATAGCCGCGATAACAAGTATGTGCAGAGCATTGTGCTGAACGGCAATAAGCTGGAGACTCCATTCTTCACGCATCAGGATATAGTGGACGGCGGTACACTGGAACTGACTATGGGCAGCGAACCGCTGAAGCCGGAAGAGTAAATGGATTATTATGCTCACAAGATTCCCTGATGAGCAATACCTTTAATAAGGTGGAGTCCTACCGGGAAATGAATAGCAGCAGCAACGGCATGTATTCTTTTAGCTCGTTGCGCAGAAATTCCAATGTTTTTTGTTTATAGCGGTTGACTGACTTCACACTAAGGTTCAGCTCTTCCGCTATTTCTGTATGCGTTTTTCCCTTGAAGAAGCTCTCGATGAAGACAATGCGGTAGCTCTCGGGAAGCTTGTTCAGGGTACCGTACAGCATCCGGTACATTTCGTCTAAGGTATATACACTGTCCGGTTCCGTTTCGTAGACAGGGGTTTTCTTTTTGACGACTTCCGCATAATTCCATTCATATTCCTGATGCTTCAGGTAGTTCAGGCAATTGTTCCTCACGCACATCTTGAGGTAACCCAATATCGTTTTCGGGTCTATCTCGAAGTTGTCCATGTTGTTCCATAGGGAGGCGAATACTTCGGAAACAATGTCTTCGCGAGTCTCTTTATTGTCAACAAAACGCTTGGCATACAAGCAGAAGGGGGCATAGTACTCCTCGTAGAGCTGCTTGAATACTTGTTTCTTGCTTTGTTCATTAAGAGATAGTTTCATAATATATCTACAGTATTTCGAAGGCAAATATACAATAAGAAAGTCAAATAAAAGGTTCTTTTTGAAATTTAAAAGAACAAAGCTGTGGCAATAGGCAAGTAGTATTTTGTTATTAAGGACCCAATTGAAAAAACTTTGTTTTAGCTGTCCCTTTTTGATTTCCCGATTGTATTATCTATGTAATTGCAATTATAAATAGGTTATAAGGTTTAGAGATTATGGAAAAATTAGATTCGGATTTATTGTTTCGGAAAGCACAAGCATTGGGAGATGATATCCGGGAAATGGAATCAATTGATGTGGCCAAAGCTTTTGAACGGACACAGCAGTTGATAAGGAAAAAGCGGGGTAGGCAGATGTATGATAGCTTGATGCGCTATGCCGCATTCTTGACGTTACCTTTGCTGATGATTTCGCTGACGTTGGGCTACTTATATTTCAGTGGACCGGAAGCGGTAGACTGCTACGCCGAAGTCACGGCTGCCAAAGGTTCGGTCATCCGTTATGAGCTTCCTGACCATTCGGTGGCGTGGCTCAATGCGGGAAGTACCTTGCGTTATCCCATAGTTTTCAGGAAAGACAATCGGAGCGTGGAACTGAAAGGGGAAGCGTATTTTGAAGTGCAGGCCGACAAGAAACGTCCTTTTTATGTGAACACACTGGATGGATTGAGTGTATATGTATACGGAACGAAGTTCAACGTGGCTGCCTACGAGGATGAAGAACTTATTGGTACGGTGTTGGAGAAAGGTAAGGTAAATGTGGTAACCCCCAATCAGGAGACAATGGAATTGTTACCCGGAGAGCAGTTGCTTTACAATCGGAACAGTCGGAAATGGATTAAAAATAAAGTGGATGTCTACGAGAAGGTGGCTTGGAAAGACGGAAAGCTGATTTTCAGGAATGCGACGTTGGAAGAGATATTCAAAAGGCTTTCAAGGCATTTCAATGTGGATATTGAGTTTGACAATAGGTTGGGAAAGGAATACAAGTACCGGGCGACTTTCCACAAAGAGACCTTGCAGCAGATTTTGGATTATCTGGCAAAGTCGGCAGCCTTGAAGTGGAGGGTGGAAGATGCTGCGCAGCAGGCAGACGATACCCTTACGAAGGCTAGGATTATAGTAAACTTATATTAGTAACCCTTAAAACCATAAAGAGCCTATGATATAGTATAAGAAGAGCAAAAACAAAAAAGGAAGAAAACTGTCCCCACAGCTTTCTTCCCTACTCATTAAAAAACTCACGGATTTTGGTTTAGCAGACAAGAAGCCGTGAATCAAACCTTAGTTCATTTAGTAATAAACTTTAGTTAACCGCAAATGTATGAAAAATAATCATTCATTTAGTGCAGTATGCCTTAAATATACCTTAAAATTAAAACTTCCTTTACCTATGAGGATAAGTCTAATACTACTTTTTGCTGTTGTATTACAGCTTCCTGCCAGTAACGGGTACGCCCAGCGGACGCGAGGCTCCTTTTCTATGTCGAGTGTTTCCATAGAAAATGTATTGAATAAGATAGAGGAGAACTCCGACTATGTGTTCCTCTATAATAACAAGACGATTCAGGCAGACCGCATTGTTTCGGTAAACAGCCGGTCGGGAAAGATAACAGAGATCCTGGATGACATGTTTCGTGGAACAAATGTCACTTATACATTGGTAGACAATCAGATAATCTTGTCCACGAAACAGATAAAGCAACAAGAACCCAAAATCAAGGTGGACGGCGTGGTCAAGGATGCTACCGGCGAACCGCTGATTGGCGTCAACGTGAAGGTGAAGAATACCATTGCCGGTACCATTACTGATTTGGACGGCAAGTTCAACTTGGCGGTAAACAAGGGGGACGTTCTCGAAATCTCTTATGTGGGATATACTACTAAGGAAATCAAGATAATAGACGATCGAATCCTGAATGTGCTGTTGGAAGAAGATTCGCAGAAGCTGAACGAGGTAGTGGTCACTGCCCTGGGTATCAAGCGTGCCGAGAAAGCGTTGAGCTACAACGTGCAGCAGGTGAAACAAGACGAGCTGGTCCGTGTGAAGGATGCTAACTTCGTGAACTCGCTGAGCGGAAAGATTGCCGGTGTAAGCATCAACAAGAGTGCTAGCGGCGTGGGAGGAGCTACCCGCGTGGTGATGCGTGGAGCCAAGTCCATCGAGGGCGACAACAATGCACTCTACGTGGTGGACGGTATCCCTTTGTTCAACACCAATATGGGGAATACGGACAGCGGTATCATGGGTGAGGGCAAGGCCGGAACGGAAGGTATTGCTGACTTCAACCCCGAAGACATCGAAAGCCTCTCCGTGTTGAGCGGCCCTTCGGCAGCCGCCTTGTACGGTAGCAGCGCCGCCAACGGGGTGATTCTGATTACTACCAAAAAGGGCAAGGAAGGAAAACTTTCCGTCCAGTTCTCTTCTTCCACGGAGTTTAGCAAAGCCTACATGACACCGGAGTTCCAGAGCACCTACGGCAATAAAAAGGACATGTACGAAAGCTGGGGAGAAAAGCTGGCTACCCCTTCTGCCTACGATCCGAAGGACGACTTCTTCAATACCGGAACCAACTTCATCAACTCGTTGACATTGACCACGGGCACCAAGCAGAACCAGACGTTCGCGTCCGTATCATCCACCAACTCGGCCGGTATTGTGCCCAATAACTCTTACGACCGTCTGAACTTCACTATCCGCAACACTGCCACCTTCTTCAAGGATAAACTGCAACTCGACCTGGGCGCGTCGTATGTGAAGCAGAAAGACCGCAACATGGTGTCGCAAGGACAGTACTGGAATCCGGTGATGGCTGCCTACCTCTTCCCGCGGGGAGAAAACTTTGAAGACATCAAGACTTTTGAGCGTTATGATGACAGCCGTAAGTTTCCCGTACAATACTGGCCGGTGTCCGAACCTACCTACGCTTCGCAGAACCCTTACTGGACTGCCTACCGCAATGTGGCTACCAACGAGAAGAGCCGCTACATGTTCAACGTGGGGCTGACCTACAAGATTACCGACTGGCTGAACGCCGCCGCACGCTTCCGCATGGACGATACGCATGTGCTCTTCGAACGCAAGATTTACGCCACTTCCGACCAGAAGTTTGCCGAGGGAAAGAAAGGACATTATGGCTACAGCAACTATAACGACCGCCAAGAATACGCCGACTTCATGCTGAATGTCAACAAGCATATCCGGGACTTCAGCATTGCTGCTAACTTGGGCTGGAGCTATTCTAACTATTGGCTATTGGAGAGAGGATATAAAGGAACATTGAGCCTGGTACCCAATAAATTCGTGGCAGTCAACATCGACCCGGCCAATGGACGTGTCTCCGAAAAGGGCGGTGATAGCCGCGTGCGCAACCATGCCGTCTTTGCCAATGTGGAATTAGGCTGGAAGAGTATGCTTTACTTGACGCTGACCGGACGTAACGACTGGAACTCCCGTCTGGTGAACACCGACGAAGAGTCCTTCTTCTATCCTTCCGTAGGTTTGTCGGCCATCATTTCCGAAATGGTAGATTTGCCCCGGTTCATTTCTTACTTGAAGGTACGTGGTTCCTTTACCGAAGTGGGCGCTCCAATTTCCCGTTCCGGTCTGACTCCCGGTACGGTGACAACTCCCATTGACGGCGGTACGGTGAAGCCTACCTATATCTATCCGTTTACCGACTTCAAGGCAGAGCGTACCCGTTCGTATGAATTCGGTTTAAGTTTGCGTTTGTGGAACAAGTTGAGTGCAGAAGTCACTTACTACCATTCCAATACCAAGAACCAGACTTTCTTGGGTAACTTGCCTGAATTTACCGGTTACAAGCAGATTTACTTGCAGGCCGGTAATGTGGAGAACCGCGGATGGGAAGCCTCTTTGGGTTACAATGACAAGCTGAAGAACGGACTGGCATTCTCCTCCACATTGACATTTTCGCGTAACGTCAACAGAATTAAAGAAATGGTGGATGGTTACCATACTGATTTGTTGGACGATCCCATCCAGATTTCTGAAGTTGTGAAAGATGGCGGACGTATCATTTTGAGGAAAGGTGGCAGCATTCACGACATTTACGCCAATACCTTCTTGAAGAAAGATCATCAGGGTTATGTAGAGATAAAGAGTGACGGTACGTTTGAACTGGATAATAGCGGTAAGCCCGTCTATTTGGGCAAGACTTCCCCCGACTTCAATATGGGATGGAACAACTCCTTGTCGTACAAAGGACTCGGACTCAGCTTCCTGCTCAACGGACGTTTCGGAGGTGTGGTTACCTCCTCTACCGAAGCATTGCTCGACCGTTTCGGCGTGTCGAAGCGTTCGGCCGAGGCACGTGACAATGGCGGTGCATTATTGCCGGGACAGGGCAGGGTAGATGCAAAGACCTACTACCAGATGATTGGTACAGGAGGTTACGAGACCTCCGGCTACTATGTCTACAGCGCTACCAACATCCGTTTGCAGGAGTTGACACTCAGCTACACCATGCCCAACCGCTGGTTTGGCAACGTACTGAAGGACGTGACGGTTTCCTTCATTGCCAACAATCCCTGGATGTTGTACTGCGAGGCTCCGTTCGACCCCGAACTGACTCCCTCTACCGCCACCTACGGACAAGGCAACGATTACTTTATGCAGCCAAGTGTGCGTAGCTTTGGCTTTGGTATTAAATTCAAATTATAACAGACCGACTTTTAATATGAAAAAGATAAATCAATATAAGCTTTTAGCGGGAATATATGCCCTAGCATTGTTGGCATCCTGCGATTACGAGGAAATCAATACCAATTGGGCTGAAATGAACGAGAAGGAAGAAGCCATGGACGGTGTTGCCGTCGGAGGATTGGTGACAACGATGGAGCAGACCGTCTTCCCGGTAGGGACACAAGCCGACGATACGGACATCATCAACATGTACCAGACCGACTATCATCTGTCTGCCGACTGCTGGAGTGGATTCTTCTCACAAAACAACTCTTGGAACGGTGGTAACAACAATACCAGTTATTATTTGATTGACGGATGGATTAAGGGTACTTATGCACGTTCTTATACCAATGCACTCGACCCGTGGAAAAAATTGAAAGCCGCTTCTGAAAAGAACGACACTCCCGAAGTTTTTGCCTTGGCACAAGTATTGAAGATTTCGGCTTGGCACAAGGCGTTGGAGAGTTTCGGGCCGATGCCTTATTCACATGCAGCCGATGCTACGATGAACATTCCTTTCGACTTGGAGAAGGACATATATGCTGCCATGTTCAAAGACTTGGCCGATGCTGTGGAGGTTTTGACCAAGAAAGCGGATGCCGGGGTGACCATTATGGAAGATTATGATGCGGTTTATGCGGGTGACTCTAGGAAATGGGTGAAGTATGCCAATTCGCTGATGCTTCGTCTGGCGATGCGCGTACGTTTTGCCGATACCGAACTGGCAAAGCGGTATGCGGCTTTGGCCGTGAAACACTCCATCGGAGTGATGACCTCCAAAGACGAAGAGGCGCAGATGAGTTCGGGTGCGGGCATCACTTTCCGCAACAACATCGAGTGGTTGGCCGAGCAGTACAATGAATCGCGCATGGGGTCGTCCATGTTCTCTTACCTGATGGGTTACGAAGACCCACGTCTGAGCGCTTACTTCAAACCGGTGGATGACAAATGTACTTTGGGACAGTTGGCATTCGATGGCAAGAAATATCAAGCCATTCCTGCCGGGCATCTTTACGGGCAGAACGATGTCTATACGACATTCTCAAAGCCGAATATCAAAGGTGACACTCCGACCTATTGGATGCGTGCTTCCGAAGTCTATTTCTTACGTGCTGAAGCTGCTTTGGTGTGGGGAGGTGAATTCGGTAATGCCGACGAACTCTACAAGCAAGGTATTGGGATGTCGTTCCAGGAAAACGGGGTGACAGCTTCGGTCGATGATTACATGAACTCCGGCAATGTACCAATCAAGCATGAGTTCGGTGGTTCTTACTCTTGCAGTTTTTCCGCCCCTCGTGCCGTTACAGTCAAGTTTGAAGGCAGCCGGGAAGAAAAATTGGAGAAGATTATTATCCAGAAGTGGCTTGCGCTCTTTCCCAACGGTCAAGAGGCTTGGACGGAGTGGAGAAGAACTGGCTATCCCGACTTGAATCCGGTGATGGCAAACAGAGGTTCGTTCCAAGGAGCCACCATTGAAAAAGGAGTGCGCCGAATGATTTATCCGACCAGTTTCCATCAGACAACGGAGGACGAGGCCAACTATCAGGCCATCCTGAAGTTGCTCAATAATGGGAAGGGTGGTGAAGACAAATCTTCTACCCGTCTGTGGTGGGATTGCAAGTGATAAACGATGTCTTACGTTAGAAATAAGAAAAATATGAAAAAATTGAAGAAACTATTATATATTGTTCCGTTGCTTGGTTTGATGGCTACTGCCTGCACGGATATTGAGAGCATTGAGATAGATCATATCGGTGGTAACAATACCAAAGATGACGTGGAGAGCGAAGCGTACTATGCCGACTTGCGCGCGTATAAAGAAACCGCCAAGAATTATGGCCGCCCCGTTGCGTTCGGCTGGTTTTCCAACTGGGCGCCGACGGGAGCCATGCGGAGGGGGTATCTCACTTCTGTGCCCGATAGTATGGATATCATATCTATGTGGAGCGGTGCCCCAGGACGTTATGAAATCACTGAGGCGCAGAAGAAAGACAAGGAGTTTGTGCAAAAAGTGAAAGGCATCAGGTTATTGGAAGTCTGCCTGCTTTCACACTTGGGCAAAGGGCGCACCCCTACTTCGGTATACGATGAAGTGGAAAAAAAAGCCATAGAAGAGGGTTGGAGCGAAGCTAAGCTGACAGAAGAAAGAAAGTTTGCTCGCTGGGACTTCTGGGGGTTTACTTCGCATGACTTGAACAACAAGGAAGAGCTGGAACGGGCTCTTTCCAAATTTGCCAAAGCCATCTGTGACTCGTTGGTGACCGGCGAGTGGGACGGATATGATATCGACTGGGAACCGGGTAACGGTTTCAATGATTCCGACGGTACTATCGGCAGCCGTAACATCGGTTTCGTGGTGAAAGAGTTGGGCAAATACATCGGTCCTAAGAGCGACCCGGAGAACAAAGGGCATAAACTGCTATGCATCGACGGGCATATCAATGATTTCTTGCCTGAGATAGAAGATTATGTGGATTACTGGATAACTCAGGCGTATGGGCAAGCTTCTCCTTATTTGCATTCGCCTGGCAATATCAATGAGAAACTCATTGTCACGGAGAACTTCGAATCGTTTGCTTCCAATGGAGGGCAATTGTTGAAACAGGCCGCCTGGATGCCGGAAGAAGGGTATAAAGGCGGTGTGGGAGCTTATCGCTTTGATAATGACTATGACAATGCACCCGATTATAAATGGATGCGTCAAGCCATACAGATTAATCAGCGTGTGTTCAACGAATGGAAAGAAAGCAAAGGAAAAAATAAGTAGTGAATCAAATTTTAGAATATGAAAGATATGAATAAATATTTGTTGAAATATATGGTGTTTTGCTTCATAGCCATGCTGTCGGTCAGTTGCAATGATAGCGAAAGTGATTTGCTGGAACCTAAGGTCTATTTTGAAGAAAGGGAGTACCGGATAGAGGTGGAAGAGGGCGAAGCGATGACCCATGAGTTGCGGGCACGTGTGTCATCCTTGTGTGCTTCGCAGGTAGAGGTGTCTTATGAAGTGGCCGATACTTCTGTAATTGAGGCTTATAACAAAAAGTATGGAACGGAATATGAGATGTTCGATGCTACTGCCGTAGATTTGGGAAATGCTGTTGCCACTGTTCCTTCCGGAGAGGTGTATGCCGGATCGGTATCGGTGAAATTTTCTAAGTTGGATAAGGTGGAAGAAGGTAAGTCTTATCTGCTTCCGGTGCGTGTACGGTCTGCTTCTCTACCGGTTTCCCAAGGGGGAGATGTGGTTTATTTTATCCTCCACAAGCCCGTGCGGATTATGAAGGTGGCTCGTGTGTATAACAATTATGTGAGGATACCTTTGCTTCCCGGTACCCAATTCACATCCGTTACTTACGAAGCATTGATTTATATTGATTTCTTTGGAAACAACAATACTGTTATGGGATGCGAGGGAACTCTGATTTTCCGTATCGGTGATGCACCTTTGCTGGAGAAAGACCATTTGCAGATTGCAGGCAAATCGGAATACAGCGTTTCTCAGGCTTTGGGAACCGGGAAATGGTATCACGTGGCGTTCACTTACAATCAGCCTACCGGCAAGACTGCCATCTTCATCAATGGAGAAAAAGCTTCCGAAGCGGTTTGGGATATTCCGAGCTTCGATTTCGGTAAGGGCGACTTCTTTATCGGTAAGGTGGCCGGATTCATGTGGGGCGAACGTCCGTTCTATGGTCGCATGAGCGAAGTCAGACTTTGGAATGTGTCGCGCACGGAGAGTCAAATCAAGGAAAACATGATTACGGTTGACCCGAAATCGGAAGGCCTTGCTGCTTATTATAAGTTGAACGGAACCGACCAGTTCCAAGACGGAGAGACGTGGAAAGTGAAAGATGCTTCCGGTCATGGAATGGACGGATTGGTGAATGGAGGCGATAAAGCCCTCGGCATCGTGGAATTGGATGAACCGATAACTATTAAATAGCAGGATTCCGGTTTGGATATGAATGCAAGTTCTTGCAACTACCAATTACAAGAACTTGCATTCTTTCTTTTACCGACATGTCTTTATTCTTTATCCTTCTATTCTGCTAATTAAAATTAAAAAATAATCTGCAGTATTAGTGTTTTTGCCGAGTGAATTGTTTTATTAACCAATAAAAGGCAAAAGAATGTGTCTCAATAAACTTAAATTTAGGATGAAAAACATGAAATCTATTGCATGGCAAGCCGGATGTCTCTTGTGGTTGGGCATGGCGGTATGCAACTGTACTCCGGCTTCTTCAGGGGAAGACTATGCATCTTACGTAAATCCGTTTATCGGTACGGGTGGGCACGGACATACCTATCCGGGCGCAGTGGTACCCAACGGGATGATTCAGCCGAGCCCCGACACGCGCATCTTTCAGTGGGATGCTTGTTCCGGTTATTACTATGCCGATTCCACCATTAACGGATTCTCGCACACGCACCTCAGTGGAACGGGTTGCGGTGATTATGGCGATGTGCTGCTGATGCCCACCGTGGGCCGTCAGGACTATCATGCGATGGGGAAGAAGAGCCAGCAAATGGCATACGCCTCGCCTTTCTCGCACGGGCGGGAGAAGGCAGAACCGGGATATTATTCCGTATTCCTCGACCGTTATGGCGTACAAGCCGAGTTGACCTCTACCAAGCGCGCCGCCATTCATCGCTACACGTTTCCCAAGTCTGGGAAAGCAGGATTTATCCTTGACCTTGACTACAGCCTCCAGCGTCAGAAGAATGAAGAGATGAAGCTGGAAGTCATCAGTGATACAGAAATCCGCGGACATAAGAAAACCGTTTACTGGGCTTTCGATCAATACATAAACTTCTATGCCAAGTTCTCCAAACCGTTTACTTATACAATGGTGACCGATTCCATGGCATTGGATGAAGGGGAACCGCTGCTGCCCACCGCCAAGGTGCTATTGCAATTCCAGACGGAGAAGGATGAGCAGGTGATGGTGAAGGTGGGTGTTTCAGCTGTGGATATGGACGGTGCCCGCCGGAATGTGGAAGCGGAGATACCCGGATGGGATTTTGACGGAGTGCGTCGGGCAGCCCGCCAATCATGGAATGAATACCTTGCCAAGATAGATATCGAGACGGAGGATGAAGACCAGCGTACCATGTTCTATACGGCGCTTTATCATACGGGTATGCAGCCCAATCTGTTTACCGATGCCGACGGGCGTTATTTTGGCATGGATTTGAAAGTGCATCAGGGTAGCGTGGAAGAGCCCGTCTATACCATTTTCTCTTTGTGGGACACGTTCCGTGCCTACCACCCGTTGATGACGATTATCAATCCGGATTTGAACCAAGCCTTCATCCGCTCGCTCATCCAGAAGGAGCGCGAAGGCGGTGTATTTCCCATGTGGGAATTGGCGGGCAACTATACGGGCACGATGATAGGCTATCATGCTGCCTCCCTTGTGGCAGATGCCTATATGAAGGGCTATCGCGACTTTGATGTACAGAAGGCATACCGCGCTTGCCTGCGTGTGGCGGAGTATGACACTACTGGTATTATCACCCATCCTTTGGTATTGCCTCATTTGATGCCGCAGGCCAAATATTGGAAGAACAAGGTCGGTTACGTGCCTTGCGACAAGGATAATGAAGCAGTAGCTAAGGCCTTGGAGTATGCCTACGATGACTGGTGCATCTCTGTGCTGGCCGGTGAGTTGGGCGACACGCTGAACCAACGGAAGTATGCTGATTTCAGCAAGGGCTATCAGAACTATTTCGATCCAGTTACCCGTTTTATGCGTGGACTGGATAGCAAAGGCAATTGGCGTACGCCGTTCAATCCCCGCTCTTCCAACCATCGCAGTGATGACTATTGTGAGGGGACTGCCTGGCAATGGACCTGGTTTGTTCCTCACGATGTGGAGGGACTGGTGGAACTGATGGGAGGCCGTGAAGCTTTTATCGGTAAGTTGGACTCGCTGTTCGTGGCCGATTCTTCACTGGAAGGTGAACTAGTGTCTGCCGACATTTCCGGCCTGATAGGGCAGTATGCCCATGGTAATGAGCCGAGTCACCATATCATTCACTTCTACAACTATGTGGGCCAACCCTGGCGCACGCAGGAGTTGGTGGACGAGGTACTGCAGACGCTTTATTTCAACAATCCGAACGGGCTTTCGGGTAATGAAGACTGTGGGCAGATGTCGGCATGGTATGTACTGAATGCCATGGGCTTCTACCAAGTTTGCCCAGGCCGTCCGCTCTATTCCATCGGTCGCCCGTTGTTCGACAAGGCGACAGTGAACCTTAAGGATGGAAAGAAATTCACGGTGGTGGCCACGGACAACAGTCGTACGAACAAGTATGTTCAGAAGATGTTGTTGAACGGCGAGGAATTGGTACGCCCGTTCTTTACGCATCAGGACATAACGGACGGTGGCACTTTGGAGTTGATAATGGGCGACAAGCCGGTAAAGACAAACAATTGATAACGTGCGATTAGTTATGAATCACAATAATTACCGTAACCCGGTTTCCTGGGTGCCTTCCGTTTATTTTGCCATGGGGCTGCCTTTCATTGCAGTCAACCTGGTCTCTACGTTCATGTTTAAGGATTTGGGCATATCCGACACGCAGATTGCCTTCTGGACTTCTATCATCATGATGCCCTGGACGTTGAAGTTCCTTTGGAGTCCGTTCCTGGAGATGTACCGCACAAAGAAGTTCTTTGTGGTTATCACCCAGTTGTTGAGCGGATTGCTGTTCGGACTGGTGGCTTTTTCGTTGAAGTTCGATTACTTTTTTGCCATTAGTATTTCGACAATGGCAGTCATCGCTTTCAGCGGAGCCACGCACGATATAGCCTGCGATGGCGTGTATATGGCGGAACTGTCACCTGCCGACCAAGCCAAGTACATCGGTGTGCAGGGGGCTTTCTACAACATCGCCAAATTGGTGGCGAACGGCGGACTGGTGGCGATGGCGGGTATGCTGGCCCAGAGTTTCGGGGCGATGGAAGGCCGTTCTATGCAGGAGAACATGTCTGCTTATAAGGAAGCGTGGATGATTATCTTTATCGTCATTGCCGTGTTGCTGTTGCTGTTGGGGGGGTATCATTCACGGATGTTGCCGTGCACGCAGAAGCGGCAGGACGCCAAGCGTTCGGGCGCGGAGGTGATGCGGGAACTGTGGGCGGTGATAAGGAATTTCTTCACAAAGCGCCACATCTTCTATTACATTTGCTTCATTATCCTCTACCGCTTTGCTGAAGGGCTTGTGATGAAGATTGCACCGCTCTTCTTGCGCTCCTCGCGTGAGGTGGGGGGATTGGGGCTTTCGCTTACTGAAATCGGTACGTTGAACGGTGTCTTCGGTTCAGCGGCTTTTGTGCTGGGATCCTTGTTGGCAGGCATCTACGTGTCGAAGCGCGGGCTGAAGAAGACGCTGTTTTCGCTCTGCATCGTGTTCAACTTTCCGTTCGTGGCCTACACGCTACTCGCCATTTATCAACCGGAGAACCTTTATCTGATAGGTGCGGGCATCGTGGCGGAGTATTTCGGTTACGGCTTCGGCTTCGTGGGGCTGACGTTGTTCATGATGCAGCAGATTGCTCCCGGCAAGCATCAGATGTCACACTACGCCTTTGCTTCCGGCATCATGAATTTGGGAGTGATGCTTCCGGGGATGATGAGTGGTTTCTTTAGTGATTTGTTGGGGTACGAGAAGTTCTTCACTTACGTGCTGTTGGCCGCCGTACCGTCGTTGCTGATAACATACTTCATTCCCTTTACGCATGACGATGAGGTGAAGTAAGCTTTGCAGCATGAATGAGACTTGTTGCATAAAAAACTATTGAATAAAAGAATATAATCTGTGCCCATCTGTGTAATCTGTGGTGCAAAGATAAAAATCCAAAATATTATGAACAATAAATTTACTTCAATCCCTTGGGAAGAGCGTCCGGCAGATTGTGCGGACGTGATGTGGCGTTATTCGCAGAATCCCGTTATCGGACGTTACCATATTCCGACGTCCAACAGTATCTTCAATAGTGCAGTGGTGCCTTTTGGCGACGGATTTGCCGGTGTGTTCCGTTGTGACAACCGGGCGGTGCAGATGAATATTTTTGCCGGTTTCAGCAAGGACGGCATCCACTGGGAAATAGAGCATGAGCCAATCAAGTTCAAGGCCGGGAATACGGACATGATAGAGTCCGAATATAAATACGACCCGCGCGTGACATGGATTGAGGATCGCTACTGGATTACGTGGTGCAACGGCTACTACGGTCCCACCATCGGTATCGGCTATACTTTCGATTTCAAGGAGTTCTTCCAGTGCGAGAATGCTTTCTTGCCTTTCAATCGCAACGGTGTATTGTTGCCTCAGAGGTTCGATGGCAAATATGCACTCTTGAGCCGTCCCAGCGACAGTGGCCATACACCTTTTGGCGACATCTACATCAGCTTCAGCCCCGACATGAAGTTCTGGGGCGAACACCGCCATGTGATGGCTCCCACACCTTTCCCCGAAAGTGCCTGGCAATGCACCAAGATAGGGGCGGGTTCGGTACCGTTCCTCACGGACGAAGGTTGGCTGATGTTCTATCACGGCGTGATAACCACTTGCAACGGTTTCCGTTACTCCATGGGGGCGGCTATTCTGGATAAGGACAATCCTGCCAAGTTGCTCTACCGCACCCGTGAGTATCTGCTTGCGCCTGCTGCTCCATACGAACTGGCAGGCGATGTACCCAATGTGGTGTTCCCTTGCGCAGCATTGCAGGATGGAGAACGTGTAGCTGTATACTACGGTGCAGCCGATACGGTAGTGGGGCTTGCCTTTGGCTATATCCGCGAGATTCTGGAGTTCACGAAGCGCACAAGTATTTTGTAAGCACCAAGCAGTTGGCAGGCGCTTGGTATTGCTGAAAAAAACGTCTGCCGTAACTGTCTTATACTTAGTGAAATATCACTGCAAAGATACTGCATGCTTTTTGCAGTGATACTGCAGAGCCGTTGCAGCGCCACTGCAAAGCCGTTGCAGCGCCACTGCAAAGCTGATGCAGCGTTACTGCAAAGCTGTTGCAGCGCTACTGCAAAGTAGTTTGCAGTGTCACTGCAGACCGTTTGCAGTAACGCTGCAGAGTGCATGCAATGACACCGGCATGGGTAGCGTGCTCACTAACTAATAAAGAACAAATCCCTACTATATTATGAAACGACTGATTACTTTCTGTATCATCTCCTTTGGAATGCTCACGGCATCTATGGCTGCGGAGAAGCAACCGACGGACTATGTGAATCCTTTTATTGGTACCACCAACTTCGGCACTACAAATCCGGGAGCCGTCTGTCCCAATGGAATGATGTCCGTAGTGCCCTTCAACGTGATGGGCTCGGAGGACAACAAATACGATAAAGATGCCCGCTGGTGGTCCACTCCCTATGAGTATCACAATTGTTTCTTCACCGGATATTCGCATGTCAATTTGAGCGGTGTGGGCTGTCCGGAATTGGGTTCTTTGCTGCTGATGCCCACTACGGGAGAGTTGTCCGTGGATTATAAGGAGTATGGAAGCCGCTATAAGGACGAGCAGGCATCCCCCGGATATTACAGCAACTTCCTGACCCGCTACAATGTGAAGACGGAAGTGACGGCAACTCCCCGCACGGGTGTGGCGCGTTTCACCTTTCCTGCTGGGCAAAGCCATGTACTGCTGAATCTGGGCGAAGGTCTGACCAATGAATCGGGAGCTTTTCTGCGTCGGACGGGTGAGTGCGAGTTTGAAGGTATGAAGCTGCTGGGTACTTTCTGCTATAATCCGCAGGCCGTTTTCCCCATCTACTTTGTGATGCGTGTCAACAAGCAGCCTGCTGCTTCGGGCTACTGGAAGAAGCAACGCCCCATGACCGGTGTGGAGGCCGAATGGGATCCCGATAACGGACGCTACAAACTTTACACCGGCTACGGGAAAGAGCTGGCAGGAGATGACATCGGCGCTTACCTTACATTCCATACTGAAGAGGGCGAGCAAGTGGAAGTACAGATGGGAGTCTCTTTTGTGAGTATAGAGAATGCCCGGCTCAATTTGGATATCGAGCAGCAGGGAAAGAACTTCAGCCAAGTGCTGGAGGAAGCCCGTCGTTGCTGGAACGATGACCTCTCGCGCATCCTTGTGGAAGGAGGTACGGAAGAGCAGAAAACCGTTTTTTATACGGCACTCTATCATACGCTGATACATCCCAATATCCTGCAAGATGTGAACGGGGAGTATCCCGCTATGGAGAGTGACAAAATTCTGACCACCAAAGGCGACCGTTATACCGTCTTTTCCTTGTGGGACACTTACCGCAATGTGCACCAGCTTCTTACGCTAGTATATCCCGAACGGCAATTGCAGATGGTGCGCTCCATGCTCGACATGTACCGCGAACACGGCTGGCTTCCCAAATGGGAACTCTACGGCCGTGAGACGCTGACCATGGAAGGTGACCCTTCCATCCCCGTCATCGTCGACACCTGGCTGAAAGGTCTGCGCGACTTTGACATAGAACTGGCCTACGAGGCCATGCGCAAGGGAGCCACCCTGCCGGGGGCGGAGAACCTGCTCCGTCCGGACAATGACGACTATGTGTCATTGGGATATGTGCCTCTGCGGGAGCAGTATGACAATTCCGTTTCACATGCCCTGGAATACTATATTGCCGACAATGCCTTGTCGCGCATAGCTGCTGCGCTTGGCAAGAAGGAGGATGCCCGTCTGTTCCACGAACGTTCGCTGGGCTACAAGCATTATTACTGTAAGGAGTACGGTACTTTCCGTCCCATCTTGCCGGACGGAGAATTCTATGCTCCTTTCAATCCTATGGAAGGTGAGAATTTTGAGCCCAGCCCCGGCTTCCACGAAGGCAATGCTTGGAACTATACTTTCTATGTTCCCCACGATGTGAAAGGGCTTGCCCGGCTCATGGGTGGAAAGAAGCCGTTTGTAGACAAGCTTCAGCGCGTGTTCGACGAAGGGCTGTACGACCCTGCCAACGAACCGGACATTGCATACGCCCATCTTTTCTCTTATTTCAAGGGTGAGGAGTGGCGCACGCAGAAAGAGCTGCACCGCCTTTTGCAGAAGTATTTCAAGAATGCCCCCGATGGAATTCCCGGCAATGATGATACCGGAACGATGTCCGCTTGGGCTATCTTCAATATGATGGGCTTTTATCCGGATTGTCCCGGAGAACCGGCATATACGCTATCTACTCCGGTATTTGATAAAGTAACCATAAAGCTCGACCCTAAGTATTGGGGACGCGACCAACTGGTAATAGAGACGGAACGTCCGTCGGCAGAATCTCTATATATCCGCGAGATGAAGCTGGGAGGAAAAAAACTGTCCCGATATCGTATCACTCATGAAGAACTGGTGCAGGGAGGTAAACTGCAGTTTAGTCTTCGATAGGTATTGTGAGTCAGGATAACATCGGTGATGGTTTAGGTTGCCCGCTGTTGACAGAGTTCATGTCAGTGGCGGGCTTTTCTATGCAGGTTGGCTTCCGGCAGGTTGATAGGGTATTTCGAACCAGAATTCGGAACCTTTCCCCGGAATAGAGCTGACACCTACTTTTCCGTTCATTTTCCCGGCAATCATGGTGCAGATGGAGAGTCCGAGGCCCGTGCCTTGTTTAAAGCTGTTTAGCTTGACAAAGCGTTCGAATACATCCTTTTGCTTTTCGGGAGGAATGCCGCACCCGGTATCACGGACAAAGAAGCGAATCCTGTCTTCTTGCGGCAGGTGATAACCAATGTCGATGAAACCTTCTTCCGTATGCTTGAGGGCGTTTGACAGATAGTTGTTCAGTACTTGCCTTACCCGCTTGGGAATGGTATGAATGCTACAGCAATCCGTACCGGGGAGGAGACGTATGCAGACTTTGGGCGGAAGTTTCAGTTTTGCCATCGTCTGCATTTCATCAAGCGCCTTGTTTACATCCATATCTCCTTCTGTGAATTCGAGAATGCCGGCTTCGATGCGTGACAGGTCGAGAATATCATTAATCAGTTGCAGCAGCAGTTGGGTGTTTTCTTCGATGATATGTATGTATTCCTTTGTATCTTCGTCTTGTATATAATCGGAAAGTATGGAGGAGAATCCGACAATGGCGTTTAGTGGAGTACGTATCTCGTGGCTCATATTGGCAAGAAAAGCCGATTTCAGGCGGCTGGCTTCTTCTGCTTTCTCTTTGGCTGCCAGTAGTTCGGTGATATCCAGTGCAGAACTGACAATCCATCTCTCTTTTCCTTTGTTGTAGGACACCAGCGTTTTGTGAAACGACAGAACATACTCTCTGCCTTTGGGATTGACAAAGTGTTTGATGTAGGACTGGGGAGTTTCCGACTCTTCGACTTCTTTGTCTGTCTCCTGAATGAAATTATCTTGCATTAGGGGTTTGAACTCCTCTTCATAGTGTCCCACAATATCCTCAGCGGGGACTTCCATCATCTCTGCCGCTTTTTTGTTCCATATCAGGTAGCGTCCTTCGTCGTTTTTGTCTTTTACTGTAGTGGCGATGGGGAGGTTCTCCAGAATACTTTCAAGGAAGAAACGGTATTTTTCGTTTTCCCGGCGTTGGACTTCATCTTCCGTAATGTCGCGTATGAAGGCCATGGCATAATTTCTGTTGAGGTAGACCATGCGCACTGCGATATATAGTTCTTCACTACTTTCCACTCTTATCTTTAGGATCAGGCTGTCCGAAGTGCGGGTATTCAGTACGCGTAACAGCGACGTCATGTATTTCCGGCATTCATCGGCGTCTGTCACTAAATTATTGATATTTAGAACTCCCGAATTCAGAAATGGAAGTCTGTTCGCCTTTTCGGTAGGTGTATTAAGTAGTTTTACGACAATACCTTGTCTGTTCAGCAGATATACTGGAATGTCTATTGCCCGGATAATCTGTCTGTTCAGACTTTTGTATTTATGATTTATCCAGTATAGAAAGCTTGCAGATGTAACGGCAATTAACAGAAATAACTGTACTTCTCCAAATAATGTAAGATGCATACGCGGTGTCTTTCATTTCGTCTGTCCTCATTGACGAAGGTTATTATATAAAAAGCGCGAGGACTGTTATTGTCTATCTGCATTCGAGGCTCTGGAAAATGCCCACACCGTTAATAGACAACAGCCCCCACGCCTAAGTATATAATAACATAGACGTGAAGAAACTGTTGCTATTATCCTGCGGTGTTTAAGAGAATTTTCCAGATTCCGAATAGCAGGGATAATAACTTTCGCTTCTTGCGTTCTTATCGAATCGAGTCAAAAGTGACGTTATCACTATAACAGCCAAGACTTTGGTGCAAAAGTAGTATATTTTTCGGGATGTACAGTATGATGAGGACAATAAAGTGTATATGCAAACAAAGCGTGATGGTATTTGACCGTCACGCTTTGTATAGCCTGCCATTAAAAGTTGTTGTTAGAGAGAATTGTTAGAGGATTTATTTCATGGCTTCTATGGTATATCCTTGTTGTTTCAGAAGGTTCAGCACTCCATTGTCTCCGGGCAGGTGTCCGGCACCGACTACGAAAAGGGTGGGGGCTTCCGTCATGATGGCAGGCATCTTTTCAACCCATGCCTTGTTGCGGTTGTCCAGCATGGCTTCCATCTCTCCGGGCAGCGGGTCGCATGAATTGCCGTCGCGCTCTTCCATCAGTTGCAGCATGGCATCCAGATCCTGCTTTTCATAAGCGGCAATCAGGCGCTTGCTTTGCTCGATACCTTTCTCGATGTCACTGATAGCGCAGTAGAGGAGGTTTGCCTGGCGTTGCAGCGTCTGGCTGTTGAACAGAATGTCTATTTGTGACTGGGCTGTTTCCAGACCGCCAACTTTCTTGCCTTGCTGTCCGGCCTGCTGCTGGAAGTAAGTGTCGAGCTGTTCTTGCGGGTTGAAGCCCGGAGTATGTTTCATGTAGAGCAGGACGACAAGCTGCTGGTTGATGGCAGCCGGTTTCAGTTGAGCAAGCATGGCGATGTCTACCATCATATTCTCTTTTACAACTTTACCCACTTCTTCGTATTGCTCGGGAGTAAAGAGGCTTTGCAGCGTGGTGTCTTTGGGCATCATCATCTGCTGTTGCATGCTTTGCATGAAGGTGGGAGTCGCCATTTCGCTCATCACGACCTCACCGTAGACTTGGGTGGTTTCGTTCATGGCCTGCGGCATGGCGGCGATGCTGTCCTTGATGCTGAGTGGAGAGAGATGGTAAGTACCGAAAATATAGGATGGTTTCTCTAATCCTTTACCGGATACTTTCCATAAAAGTTGTGCATTGGCACTCAGCGCAATGCTGATGAATACGAGGATGCCTAAAAGTTTCTTCATTGTTTTCTTCTTTTAATTGTTTCTGGACTATCAGTCGGGAAAGAGTAAAGAAAATCACAAGAAGGGAAAAAATTAGTATCATTTTATTCTTCCTCCGCAGAGCCAGTGTTGGGTGTAATATTTTTCCCGGAGGTTGCTGACTATGACTCCCTGGCTGGTACTGGCATGTATAAATTTGCCGTCCTTGAGGTAGATACCTACGTGTGCCACTTTTTTGCGGGAAGCACGGCTGGTGAAGAACACCAAATCTCCCTCACGCAAGTTGCGGCGGGAGATTTTGCTGCTCTCTTTCAGTTGCCCGTCTGTGCTTCTCGACAGACGGGTGTGGTAAACTTTCTTATACAGTTGCGATACCAGTCCGGAGCAGTCTGTCCCCCGCTTGCTGTCGCCACCAGCACGATAGGGGGTGCCTATCCATTCGGAGGCATGGATGTACAGCTTGTGGTTGTCCTGCAGTTCAATATCCACTCCCAAACGGACGGATGCCTGTGCCAGGGCTTTGTAGTCCAGGCGTGGCGCGGAGGTATGGCAGGAACTTAGACCTATCAATATGATGGTAAAGGCTACTATATAAGAAAGATATTTTTTCATGCTTCCGAGTTTTTTTCTTCTACCGTTTTATCTTCTTTTTCCGTTATTTCTTCTACGGCTGCTTCTGCTTCTTCTACCGTTTCTTCTACCACGGCTTCTTCCTCCACGCCGACGTTGAAGTAAGCTTCCAATTCCTGTTCGGCAGAGTTGTTCTCATTTCGTATATCGCGGATAATAACACCGTTTTCTAACAATGCAATACGCGGGCAAACGTCCACTGTGTGGTTCAGGTTATGGCTGGAAATGATGACAGTGGCTCCGTGTTCTTCATTGTATCTTTTCAGCAAGTGTTTGATTACGGACTGTGAACTGGGGTCAAGGAAGTTGAACGGTTCATCCAGAATCAACAGTTGCGGATGGTGGAGCATGGCGGAGATGATGCCGATTTTCTGCTTGTTTCCGGCAGAATAGTTGCGGATGAATTTCTTCTGGCCCATTACCTCGCCGTTCATGAAGCGTTCGAAGGGAAGCAGGCGTTCGTCTACCTCCTCTTTCTTCAGACCGTACATCTTGCCGATGAAATAGAAGTATTCTTCGGGAGTGAGGTAGTCTATCAGGAAACCGTCGTCTATAAAGGCTCCCGTGAAGTTCTTCCAGTCCTCACTTTTGCTGACGTCAATGTCATTGATGGTTACATTGCCCCGGTCTGCCTGTAGTAAGTCAAGAATAAGGCGGAAGAGGGTGGTCTTGCCTGCACCGTTGTTGCCTACCAGTCCCAGCATATCGCCTTGCCCGATGGTGTAGTTCTCTATATCTACGGCTTTTTTTGTGCCGAAATTCTTCTGTAAATTGTTGATGCGTATCATGTTAGTGATTGATGTTTAATGATTTCTATTTCTGTCTACTGTCCCTGAAGCCTTCCATATTCTTGTAGCGGCGTTTCATGAGTCGGTGATATACATTCATCAGCCAGAATTTGGAAGTGGCGATGAATGCCACGCCGATGCCGATAAGTATCCAGGGGGTGACCTCTTTGCCAAAGATGGCATTCAGTGCAAAAAGCAGCAGTAAAGGTATGCCGAAAGCACCTCCTGAAATCAGATTCTGCAGACCGGTGCCTATATTCTGCCGGCTGGTCATCTTTGAATTCAGGTCGGTAGTCTTGTTGTTGTAGACTGCCAGTTGGAACAGACAGCAGTATACGGCTCCCGGAATGAATATCAGCCATGCAATGCAACCGAGTACGGATACCTTCCCGGTAACCATACCGGGAATCATCAGAATCGTAGGAATGAGCAATGCAATGCTGTACAGTATGTATTTGGCACGCAGCAGCGAGTAGATAGATTCCTTGCGGCTCATCAGTCCGTCAATGTAATTGCCTTCGTAACCCATCAGTGTGCTGAGGAACATGATGCCGAAGATAATGTAATTATAAAGGACGAAGAAATCTCTCAGACCTCCGTCATACACATCGGAAAAGCTAATGATACTACTGAACATTATCACTACACCGGTGATGGAATAGAGCGAACGCTTACAAATCTTGTTGCGTAGCAATAACTTGAGTTCCAGTCTCATGTATTCGCCTATTTCGCCGTAGCGGTCGAGGAATTTGTATTCGGATACATGTTTTATCCGTGTATCTTCCACTTTGTTCAGTTCATTGTAGATGAGTTTCTGCATCAGGGTGCGGTTGATGAACCACATGAGGGCGATGGCAGCCAGTACACCGATGAATGACAGTATATTGCCGGTGATGAACCCTTCTCCCAGATTGACAAAACAGTCGAAAAGCGGACTGTTGTCCGGAATGAATAGTGCGGCGACAATGCCACCATATACTACTACTGGTAATGCCAGCCACCAGATGCGCTCACCCATCAGTGTGCGGCACAACAAGAACCAGTAGTTATTGAATACCATCAGCAGCCAGATGCCAATGCAATAGGTCAGCACACCACTGATTCCATAGAATTTGGTGACGGTGATGATGGAAAACGGAACAAACAGAAACAGCCAGAACAGATTGAAGCCATCCAGTCCGGAACGGATCAGCAGGAAGTCTATAAGACGATTCCGTTTGATGGGAAGCAGCAGGTAGGGCTTCACTTCCTGGGTGGGTGTTTTTTGGAAAGGCAGGCGTATCAGGAAATCCAGCACAAGGACAAATATCAATCCGGAGTTCATTACGTGATAGGCTTCTGTGGCACCACCGTCAAAGGCGAATGCAAAGGTCGTACCGAAGAATATCAGGTAACCGGCCCAGAAGACGAACATGAAGTACATCCAGAATTTTCCGAATTTACTTTTTTCGTACATCGGATTTCGTTTTTCCGCCAGTTTTCCGTGCTTGCGCAAATCTAAGAAAAGACTCATAGTATTTGTATATATAGAGTTTGTATAAAAAAGGCTGCGCTGCCTTTTAAACAACGCAGCCTTCTGTGTGTATGGCTCTCTTATTCTTTGTCAGGAGTTTCAGGACTGATCATTGATACCTCAATCTCATTCTTCTGCTTGAACAAGTCGTCGGTGAACTTCTGGATGTCCTTCACGGTAATGCTGTTGACTATCTGTTCGTAATCCTTTATCGGATTCATACCGGTGAACAGGTATTCGTCAATACTTCCCAGCCAGTAGCTGTTCTCCTTCAAGTCTTCGGCGTGTTTTTTCAGCATGAACTCCTTCACTTTATTCAGATCTCCTTCCGACGGACCTGCTTTGGCGATGTTGTCGAGTTCTGTAAAGATAATCTGCATCAACTTTTCTCTTTTTGCCGGAGCGGTTTCGAATATAATCTGCAGAAGGGCCTTTTCTTTCGGATATTTGCTTAACTGGCCGCCTACATATACACCGTAAGTGCCACCTTCGTCTTCACGTACCTTGGCTGTATAAACCAAGTCAAGAATCTGGCTGGTCATATCCAGCAGGATGTCATTTTTCAGGTCGTACTTGCAGTCACCGCTCAGCAGGACAAAATTCGACGCTTTAGCAGTTTCCTGCTTCCTTACGAACTCATTCTTGTAAATTCCTTGGCGCATGTCGACTTTATTGTCCTTGAATGTTTCCTTGCGGTTGATGGCAGGCAGTGCACCCAGGTACTCGGCGATGAGCGGTTTCATTTCCTCCACATTCACATTTCCTACAAAGATAAAGGTAAAATCGCTGGCATCTTTGTAGCGGTCTTGATACATAGACAGAATCTTGTCATAATCCATCTTGTCAATCATGTCCGCCTTTATTCTAGCTCTTCTGGGATGGTGCATGTAAATACCGGCCGAGACAGAGTCACTGAACGCCACCTGGGGATTCATTTCCATATTTTGCAAAGCAGCTTTGTTGCGGTTCTTGTAGGATGCAAAGGCATCGTCGTCACGGCGCGGGGCGGTGAACGTCAAGTAAGTGAGCTGCATCATTGTCTCGAAGTCTTTCGGTGAACAGCTGCCATTGACGGTTTCTGTCTTGTCACCGATACCATAGCTGACGGAAGCTTTCTTGCCAGCCAGAACTTTTTCCAGGTCTACGGCACTGAAATTACCCAGACCACCGACACTCACTGCATCCAGTCCGTTGATGTTGATGATTTCCGAGTCGGGGAACAAGGAACTGCCGCCCAGGCTGACTCCCTTCATGCGGATTTCGTCTGCCTTGAAGTCTGTCTTCTTGATAATGACCTTGACTCCGTTGGAGAGTGTCAGCGTTGTAGTGCTGAATATATCGTCTGTCTGCTCGGATACAATCTTTCCGCCTTTCGGGGCTTCGGCCATCAAAGGTTCATCCGATACCTTGTCTACGTAGGCAGTCAGTTTTTCAGCTTTAATATCTTTCAGTATCTTCTTGATTGCATCTTCTGTCGGCATTTTCAATCCTTCCTTATCCGGACCGAGAATTGCGACTACCTGGTTACTGTCTGTCACGAGGGCTTGCATCATCTGGTTCAGTGCGGCAACCGGAATGGCGGGAGCTATCTGATTGATGATGGCGTATTCGTTTTCGATGCCTGGAATCGGTTCGTTATCGAGGAAATGACGGACATATTCATCCACGTACTCTTCATTCTTGCGTTTGTCACGCTCGTTATAAGCAGATTCCAGTTGGCGCAGATATTCGGCACGGGCACGGTTGTATTCCGTTTCCGTAAAGCCGAATTGGCGGGCGCGTTCTGTTTCGCGCAGGAGAGTGGCTATTCCATTTTCTATGGCATCTTCCTTGCAGACAACGACACCGGTGAAGGCATCTTTGGTTTTGGCAACAAAGAAATCATCGTCATAAGTGGCGGCATATATATAAGGAGGATTGGCGGTCTGTACCAATTCGTTCAGACGCGCATTCAGCATATTGTTGATGAGCGTGGTTGCATAATTCTGTACCAGATAGCCCATGTCGCCTTTCTGCTCGTCAGGAGTGGCTTCGTGCTTGTTGAAGATGAGGGCTTGTACATTGGACTGTTCCTTGTCCTGATAAACCAATACGATAGGCTCCTTGTTGTCGTTTACCGGATAGTACTCACGTTTGGCAGCATTGGGCTGGGCGGGAATATCAGAAAATATTTTCTTGATTTGGGCTTCGATGGCATCCACGTCTATATCGCCAACTACCACAATACCCTGAAGGTCCGGACGGTACCACTTTTCATAGTAGTCTCTCAAGGTTTGCGGTTTGAAGTTCATAACGACCTCCATCGTTCCGATAGGGAAACAAGTGGCATACTTCGTTCCTTCGAACATGACCGGAAGCATCTTCTCCTGGAAGCGTTGTATGGCGCTCATACGGGTGCGCCATTCTTCGTTGATGACTCCGCGTTCCTTGTCTATTTCCTTCGGGTCCAGAGTCAAATCGTTACTCCAATCGTGCAGAATCAGCAAGCAGGAGTCGATGGCTCCCGGAGTAGTGACCGGCACATTGGAAATGTTGTATACGGTTTCGTCTACGGAAGTATAGGCGTTCAAGTTCTCACCGAATTTCACCCCGATACGCTCCAGGTATTGTTTCAGTGCATCACCGGGGAAGTGGGTCGTTCCATTGAAACACATGTGTTCCAGGAAATGGGCAAGGCCGCGTTGGTCGGCTTCTTCTTGAATGGAGCCTACCTTTTGGGCAATGTAAAAGTCGGCCCGGTTTGCAGGCTGGCTGTTCTTGCGGATATAATAGGTCAATCCGTTGTCCAACTTTCCGATACGGACATTTTTGTCGACCGGGATAGGCGGCATTTGCTGTGCAAATACCTGCTGAAAATTGCAGCAAAGAATTAACGCTACAATCCATAAACCGCGTAATAGATGTTTCATATTATTATGAATTTAAATTGTTCTTGAACTATCTGTCGGACAGCCCTTAGATAAATCACAACTTCTGTTGTTTTTTTCGGATTCCATTCCGGATAAATGGAATTTATCTGACTGCTTCCCGGATGCGGACCAATTTGGTCAGCAGGTCTTCCAGCAGGTCGAGTTTCAGCATGTTGGCGCCGTCACTCTTGGCTACGGTGGGATTTTCGTGGGTTTCGATGAACAGTCCGTCTACACCTACGGCAACACCGGCTTTGGCTACGGTCTCGATAAGTTGCGGCATACCTCCCGTGACACCACTGGTCTGGTTGGGCTGTTGCAGGGAGTGGGTTACATCCAGGATGACAGGGAAACCGAAGGTCTGCATTTCGGGGATGCCGCGATAGTCGATGACCAAATCCTGATAACCGAAAGTAGTTCCGCGTTCCGTCAGCATGACGTTCCTATTGCCTGCTTCCACTACTTTATCAGCCGCAAAGCGCATGGCAAGCGGAGAGAGGAACTGCCCTTTCTTGATGTTGATGGTTTTTCCGGTTTTGGCGGCGGCTACAAGCAGGTCTGTCTGCCGGCAGAGGAAGGCGGGAATTTGCAGAATATCCACATATTCGGCAGCCATGGTGGCTTCTTCGGCGGCATGAATATCGGTTACGGTAGGTACTCCGAAAGTGGTGTGCACTTTTTGCAGTATCTTCAGCGCCTTTTCGTCACCGATACCCATAAAGGAATCCAGGCGGGAGCGGTTGGCTTTGCGGTACGACCCTTTGAATACATAGGGGATTTGCAGTTTTTCGGTGATAGTCACGATACGTTCGGCAATGCGCATTGCCATTTCTTCTCCTTCGATGACACATGGACCTGCCAGTAAGAAGAAGTTTCCGGCAGGATTATTCTTTAATTCAATCATAGGTTGTTACTGATTAAGTATTTTCAATTGGGTATAATCAATGTTATTGCTTCATGCAGTACGCTGATGTCCAGTGGAAAATGACGGTCGAGAATACGTCCGTCCAAATCGACAGAGGCATTTTGCGCACGCAGCACTTTTACTTTTTGCGTACGGTAGGGCATCACTACCTTATGGTTCAGAATCCGCCCTTGGATAAGCATCCACAATCCCGACCATAGTTGCAGCAATTCGGGACGGTAAATGACGGAAACATCCAGCCAGCCGTTATAGGGCACTGCACTAGGCGCCTGGCCGTATCCCCACGCACTGCCTATGCAGACAGTCATGATGCGTCCGCGTATATGCTCGCCGTTTATCTTGAGATGCATGCGGTACAACTTACGTTCGAAGATAATGGATAGCAGTGCCATGAAGTAAGAGAGGAACTTCACTCCCCAAAAACGCTTGCACTGGTCGGTGATTTTCACGATACGGGCTCCCAGACCTATGTTGATGGCATTGAGAAAGTAGCGTGTCAGATGCTTTTCACCGTCGTAATAATAGCAGGTACCCACGTCTATTTTCCGGCGGCGGTTGTTGATGATGCAATCCACCGCTTTCTTGTAGTCCGAACTCATTTCCCAATAGTCGGCAAAGTCATTTCCTATACCATTGGGGATGATGCCGATGGCTATATTCTCCTTGTCCGGTGCATTGGAAAGCATGATGCCGTTAATGACGTCATTCAGTGCGCCGTCACCGCCTACTACAACAATGGTGCGGTAGCCGTTGTTGGCAAGGATACCTGCCAGACGCTCTACCGAACCGAACCCTTCGGACTGCACATAGTCGTAAGGCACACCTTTGCTGTCCATGTATTCTTTGATTTCTTTCCACCGTTTCTGCACTTTCCGCGTTCCGGCCTTGGGGTTGTATATTACTCCCAACTTTTCGGGTTCTGCACTCATGATTCTATTTACAATTTGACTATTTACAGTTTACGATTTAAATCACCCGGTTCTTCATCATTTCATCATCCTTCCAACTTCTTCTTTACAAAAGCTATCTTTTCTTCCATCGGCCATCGGGCATTCATCCAATGGATGGTAAATCCACGCCGTTCCATACCGCGGAACCAGGTCATCTGGCGTTTGGCAAACTGGTGGATGGCTGTTTCCAGTTGCGTGAACATCTCTTCATAGGTCAGCTTGCCGATGACATAAAGTGTCAGATACTTGTATTCCAGTCCGTAATAGATGAGGTCATCCGGTTGGATGCCTTGCTCTATCAGACGGCGCACTTCGTCTATCATTCCTTCTTCCAGGCGCTGGTGCAGGCGGCGGGTGATTTTCTCCCGACGCAATTCCCGGTCGATGTCCACACCTATGATGAGGCTGTTCATCTGGGGGAAGGAACGTTCGTCTACTGGGGTATGGGCATAATACTCTTCGATTTCGATGGCTCGTATGGCACGTTTGGCTGTGTCCACGTCCGTAGTATTGTGCAGGCTTTTGTAACCTTTCAGTATGTCGGTCAGTTCTTCCAGCGATTTGTCCGCCAGACGGGTGCGCAACTCAGGATTCTCGGGTACGGGCAGCAGACGGTAGCCTTTCAGCACTGATTCGAGATACATTCCGGTTCCTCCACATACAACGGGCAGGCAACCTTTTTGTTTAATAGTCTCGTAAGCATTCAAGAAATCACGCTGATACTCGAAAACATTGTACTTATAGCCCGGGTCGGCTATGTCGATGAGGTGATAGGGAATCTGTTTCCCGTCGACGGTATAGTCGGCAAGGTCTTTGCCGGTGCCCAGGTCCATCCCCCGGTAGATTTGCCGTGAATCGGCACTGATGATTTCCGTATGGAGTTCGGCGGCCAAGGCGGCTGCAAATGGAGTCTTTCCTGAGGCGGTAGGCCCTAATATGGCGATTAAATCATAGTCTGGCATATATAAGTTCTTGTTAATCTCATTACAAAGATAGTGCAAACCGAATGCAGAATAAAATGAACTCGTTCATTTTTTATGCTGAGGTGCAGCCTATCTTCGTGTTAGTGCAAAGATAATGCAAACTGGGAGTATAATGGAAAGAACTTGCTTATTTTTTTACGTGATGCTATACCTCCTTTTCTATTTTGAAGCAGAAAAAGTGAAAAAGGACGTGAAAACGAGCATTTATCTTATTAAAATGTGTTATGAAACATGCTTTTTTTCTTGGAAAGTTTGTCAATGTCCCAAAAGTCCGTACATTTGCAATGTGTTTTTCATAGTATTAGATTTAAGGTTAACAAAGGTTGGAGTACAGCGGTACTCCTTTTTTTATGCCCTAAACTGAACTTTGGCACATTTTTTTCTGTACTTTTGCACTATATCTTGAATGAACAAACATATTCACCTTTTATGAAGCTCTGTATATAGCTACGCTCAACGAATAGCCCTGCTTGATAAAGCTATTCAGCTATTTGGCAAGCGATGCCCCGTTTGCCATAGAGATTGTATATCCTTTTATTCATGAATTTGCAGGATAGCATGCTGTACTTGTACAGTGTGTTGTTTTGTGCTATTTTATTGTTGAGCAATGCATTATACATATAAACAGATATGGCTTATCAACTTTCCGGTAATGATGAGCATTTTGATGGAGCAGCTGATAAATATAACCGATGCTGTTTTCTTAGGTCACGTTGGCGAGGTGGAATTGGGAGCATCTGCCATTGCAGGGATTTATTATTTGGCGATCTACATGCTTGGGTTTGGATTTAGTATCGGATTGCAGGTGATGATTGCCCGAAGGAATGGAGAATGTGATTATGGTAAGGCTGGGAAGATATTCTTTCAAGGTTTCTTCTTTTTATCGGGATTGGCCATTTTGCTTTGTCTGCTGATGCAGGCAAGTTCTCCTTTCATATTGGGAAGGTTGATTTCCTCACCGGAGATTTATCGGGCTGTAATTCAGTATCTGGACTGGCGCAGTTTCGGTTTGCTGTTTTCGTTTCCGTTTTTGGCTATCCGTTCTTTTCTTGTGGGAATAACATGCACTCGGGCATTATCGTGGGCTGCAGCCGTTGCAGTAGTGATTAATATTCCTTTGAATTATATTCTGATATTCGTTGGAGGACTGGGAATATCGGGAGCTGCCATTGCTTCTTCTCTGGCAGAGATGGGTTCTTTGGCGATGCTTCTTTTCTACGTATGGCTGAAAATAGATAAAGGGAAATATGGATTGAAACCGGTATATGACGGAAAGCTGTTGGTAGATGTGCTGAGCTTGTCGGTATGGAGCATGCTTCATGCCTTTATCAGCGTAGCTCCGTGGCTCTTGTTTTTTGTGGCGGTGGAACATTTGGGTAAAACGGAATTAGCCATTTCCAATATTACGCGAAGTGTATCTGCTGTCTTTTTTGTAATAGTCAATTCTTTTGCGGTCACTACGGGTTCGCTGGTCAGTAATGCGATTGGGGCTGGAGAAAGGAGGGCTGTTTTCATTATCTGCCGTAAGATACTGAGGTTGGGCTATTCTGTTGGATTTCCACTGATAGGGGTAGCTGTATGCTGTAATCGCTTGATAATAGGAATCTATACAGATAACGAACTGTTAACAGAGCAGGCTTTCATCCCTTTTGTTGTGACGTTGCTGAATTATACCTTTGCCTTGCCAGGCTATGTATATCTCAACGCAGTTGGAGGGACCGGTAAAACCCGGATTACTTTTCTTTTCCAAGTGACTACCACTGTCGTGTATTTGGGGTATCTTTATTGGTTAAGCGCTTGCACTCATGCATCCTTGGCTATTTACTTAACGGCAGAATACCTTTTTGTGATTTTGCTGGCACTGCAATCGGTTTTCTATTTAAGAAGTAAACAATATTAGAAACATATCGAATTATGATGACTAAAATATATCCGCGTACGGGAGATAAGCAAACCGTATATCTTAATGCTGTTGTAAAGGATCCTCGAATAGAGGTTGGTGACTATACTATTTATAATGATTTTGTAGCTGACCCTTTGTTGTTCGAGAAAAACAATGTGCTGTATCATTACCCCATCCATCAGGAGAGGCTGGTTATTGGTAAATTCTGTTCCATTGCTTGCGGTACGAAATTTCTGTTCAACTGTGCCAATCATACGTTGAAATCTCTGTCTACTTATACATTTCCTTTATTTTACGAAGAGTGGGGATTGAAGAAATCGGACATAACGGATGCATGGGATGACAAAGGAGATATTATAATAGGTAATGATGTTTGGATTGGTTATGAAGCGGTGATAATGGCTGGTGTTCATATAGGAGATGGGGCGATTATTGGTGCACGTGCTGTTGTGACTAAAGATGTTCCCCCTTATACAATTGTAGGGGGAACTCCTGCCAAAGAAATCAGGAAACGTTTTGATGAGGATGTGGTGAAGAAATTATTGCGGCTGCAATGGTGGGATTGGTCGATTGATGAGATACGCTGTTACTTGCCGCATCTTGTACAAGGCTGTTGGGATAGATTTCCTTAATAATCCATCATCAGTGAGTTGCCGGTCTTGCCTCGTGAAATGTCAAGGTTAGGCGGTGCATAGCTCTGGTTACAGCTACATAAAGCATACTCTTGTCAATCTCCGAACGGTAATTTCTCTCATCCGTCTGTGGAATAATGACTTCGTCAAACTCAAGCCCTTTTGCCATGTGGGCAGAGGTGATGACGATGCCTTGCACAAATGCGGAGCTTTGACTTGATAGGAAGCTGATATCATTGGCATATGATTTCAGCATGTCTGCCATCTTCCTGGCTTGCTGCTCCGTCTTGCATATGATGCCAAGAGACTTATATCCGGATTTCCGGTAAGTGGAGATTAGCCCCATAATGCCGGACAGTTCTTCTACGGCACTGCCGAACTGCAGGATTTGTGGCTTTCTCCATGCCGGGCAACCGGTTCCAGCTCTGCGTTAGGATGAATCTTTTGCGCAAAATCCGTAATCTCGAAGGTGGAACGATAACTCTTACACAATTTCATGATTTCACTTGCAGTAAGTGACTTTTGGATAGTTTCTGCTGTGGATGAGCCATAAGGATTCACGGACTGTCCTGCATCGCCCAACACGGTTTTCCGGCATGGAAAGAGTTTCTGTATTACCTTGTACTGTATGGGCGAATAGTCCTGCATCTCATCTATCAACAGATGTTTGACTCTGAATGGCTGGTTCCCGTTTCCCTCCAATGCCAAGTGTAGGTATGCCAGCGGTGCCAAGTCTGAGTATTCGAGTGTATGTCCCTTTCGCATTTTGAACATTCCGGGATTATTTGTCCATTTAAAGAAATCTTTGTAGACTTGAATGTCGTTATTGCCTGCAAACATTAGTCTGATTTCTTTTTTCAAAAGGTTTCTGCCGGCGGTGGTTACCGTAAAGGCGTATTGTATTTTCAACATATCCAGCATATAATCAGCCATAGCATCAAATCGTCGGCGTATGGGATAACGGTTGAAACGTAGGTACTGTTCTTCAATAAACGGGGCAGGTATGGTGATGTATTTGGTCAGCTTCACGTCTGCTGCCTTGAAGTAGGTGTTCTCTATGTGGAGGATAAACTTGTCAAGCTCTGAAATGAAGCCGAAAGAGGCTTTATAGGCTATTCTGTTGATGAGGCTTGAGGATGGCTTTTCTAACAGTTCATTCACTAGCCCGAAGTATGTTTGGTACTTATATTTGTGTTCCAACACTCCGGAGAGTATTTGTTCCATACTGGTTTCGGGCACGGTTTCTTCCCCAAGTTCGGGGAGGACGTTGGAGATATAATCGGAAAACACTTTGTTGGGGGAGATAATCAGAATATCTTTTGATGAGATGCTGTCTCTGAAGGTATAGAGCAGGTAGGCTATGCGGTGCAGGGCTATGGATGTTTTTCCAGAGCCGGCCACTCCTTGAATAATAAGCGTGCGGATATCTTCGTTGCGGATAATCCGGTTCTGTTCCCGTTGGATGGTGGCAACGATATTTTTCATCTTGTCATCTGCATTGGAACTTAACTCTTTTTGCAGAATGTCGTCATGGACGGTCAGGGCACTTTCAATCATAAATTCCATTTTGCCGCCCCGAATTCTGTATTGGCGTTTTAGGGAAATTACTCCTTTAATCTCTCCCGATGGAGACCGATAGCCTGCTTCTCCTAATTCATGGTCATAGAACATGCTCGAAACGGGTGCTCGCCAGTCATGGATAAGGGTAGCTCGACTTTCCGGGTCATAGAAGGTATGGATACCTATATAGATAGGCATCACTTTGCTGTTTTCTTTCTTTTCCAAAAAATCAATTCGTCCGAAGTAAGGAATGGCAAGTATCTTGGTGAGCCGCTTATGCTTGTTGATTACACTTTCCCCCAAGGCAAAATGGTTCAGGATGCTTTCGCGCATGGAGCGTATCTCGTGTGGGTCGATGTCTTTGTTGGACCAGATATAGTCTTTGTATTCTGCCAAGGTGTCGACGTGGTCTTTCACGGATGCGTCGGTATTACCGATAACCTTTTTCAGAAAACTGATTATTTGCTTTAAATATTCTTTCTCTTGTTTCTCTGTTTGATTGAATGCCATAATTAGTTGTTGCTAAAAGATAAGACAGTGTGCAAAATTAGTGTATTGTATCAAGAAGGGAAATGGCTATTTATAGCTATATACTGGGAAGTTTTATATCTTTGCACATTCAAAAAAGTGGAGGTAAATGGACATTCATGAGCTTGCAAGGCAGAATCAGCAATCTGCATGGAAAGTATTGGAAGATACCTGTATTATTGAAGCATGGGAGCGCATTGGAGCAACCGTTCATTTGGTGGGCTCACTCCGTACCGGGCTGTTGGCGAAAAGTAGGGATATAGATATCCATATTTATACCGATAGGTTGGATGTAGGAGAGAGCTTTTCGGTCATCCGGGAACTTGCGGAACGGTTGCCTTTGCAGGAAATACAATATAGGAACCTTATCCATACGGAGGAAGAGTGCATGGAGTGGCATGCTTTATATAAGGATAGAGAACAGAATACTTGGAAGTTTGATATGATTCACATCCGGAAAGGTTCCAGGTATGATGGTGTTGTAGAAAAGGTGACTGCCGCTATTGCGGAGCGCCTTACTCCTGAAATTAGGAAAACGATATTGCAAATCAAATTCGATGTGCCGGATGGTGTAACGATTCCAGGTATAGAGATTTATCATGCTGTCTTTACGGGAGGTGTCCGCACTTATAAGGAGCTTGAAGAGTGGCGCAAAACAAATCGGTTGGCGGACAGTCTCGGTTGGCTTCCGTAATCTTAGAGGTAGATACCAAGATTTTCTACTATATGGATGGCTTCCATTATATTGTTGGCATCTAACTTGCTTAGGATGTTTTTCCGGTGATTGTTCACAGTATAGATGCTCACTCCCAGCTGGTGAGCGATTTCCTTGCTTAGAAAACCTTGTCGGATGAGTCGTAATATTTCTTTCTCCCGGTTGGATAATTGTTTGTCAGGAGAAACAGTGCATGTTGGAAGCATCTCTCCCGTTTTTCTGTTCACCACCGTCCGTTTGATTCTTTCGATAGGGGTCTGGTCGGGAAGTATGTCCATTACTCCCATGATTATCCAGGCTTTACCATTCCGGTCTGTTTCTATGACTTGTTGCCGGCTACTTACATTGATATACTGTTGCCGTGCATTCAACATACGGAATTGAAATATTTGCCGGTAGTCATTTCTTTCTTCCGGTGGGAGTGAGTAGATGAACTGTCCATGCTCGATTTGGCATTCCGTGAGTTGCATTCTGTCATCAGGGTGTATTCTCTCTTCCAGTAAATCGCCTTGTTGCCTGATTGTCTTTATCCAAGTGGGATTGTATCCGAAAAGATGGGCAAAACTGTCGGATGCAAAATCGTATCTCTCTTTAAATACGTCAACTGTAAAAATACAGCTCTGACTCATTTGTGAGAACGCTTGCACGGATATTCTTTTCTTGTTCCATAAATCATAGTCCACATCGGGACCGCTAATCTGCTGTCTTGCCCATAATTCTTTGGGAGTTGTCTTGTTGGTAGTCATGGAACAAAGATAACTGATAATTTTCTTTTGAGCTTTATCTTTTACGGGATAATATTATTTCTAAGAATATGTTGTAGGGTTGGATTAAGTGGCTACCTTTGTAGGCCGTGTCATTGGGGACGCCGTGAATGAAAAGCAAACGAGTAATAAATTCAATATGTGATAAGATGAAAGATATACCGGCAGACAGCTTAATAAAGAATTATTTTCCTGTAGATTATATAGATTCTTTTTCTAAAGTGATGGTCACTGGGCAGGCTTTGACACCGGAAGATTTTCGCAATCTTGCCTTCAGCCGATTTCCTAAGTGGATTGGTTGGCTCATGAATTTCAGGAATGCGATTGTAAAGCCATTAGGACTGGATACAGCAACCAGATTTACAGATATGGTCTTGGATAAAAATCTGCATGAAGAAATTCTCGGAATGCCGGATAAGCATCTTGATTTCCATGTGTCCATGTGGTGCGGGGAATATCACGAAGGAAAACAAGAACTTCGGATTACTACTGTTGTGAAGTACAATAATTGGCTGGGAAGGGCATATTTCTTTATTATCAGACCTTTTCATGGGATAATAGTAAAGTCTATCTTAAAGCATGTTGCTGGGGATAGGGGGAGTGGGTGTAAATAAATACTCCCATTGAAATATTATCATTTCAATGGGAGTATTTATTTGAGTGGTGCCACCAGTAACCGAAAATCGGTTTGTATAGCACTATTTCTCAATAAGTTATATCTTTATTACGATGTTAGTCCCTTGAATAAGGTTTTCACAACTTTGCACCGTTCAACACAAGTTTGTGTCTTAGGTTCGATTTCTGCGTGCAAAGGTAGATATTTATTTGGAATTATCAATATTTCCAAGAACTTTTTTTGTATTTACTGCTAAAAGTCTGTTTGAATTTTGTTCAGTATTCTTTTAGGAGTTGTTTTGAGGATTTTTCTCTGTATCATTAAGAAGAATTGCAGGCTATGTGACGGAAGGTTTTCAATATCCATGAAGTATATAGAAAGAACTTTAGTCGAAATGTCAGGTATCAATTTTCCCAATAGATTGAATCGTAAAGGAGTATTTTTATCGAGTAATATGTATAACTACATAAACCCCACTGGTTTCGAAACGTGCAGCCACATTACGAATAGGGTAAATTTCAATAATGGATTGTTTTGATGAAAAAAACTCTTCAATATTAGACTTACTGACATAGGGCTGTCATAGAAGACGCTATCTTTGTATCAAAAAGTATTCAACTTAATATTATAGAATATGAAAAGATTATTTTTATGCTCATCATTTGCTGATGTTGCTAATCTATTTGTCGATTGTGCCAAAGAAGATTTGCAAGGGAAAATTATAGCTTTTATACCAACTGCAAGCCTTACAGAACCAATACGATTCTATGTAAAAAAGGGGAAAAAGGCTTTAGAAGAAGCAGGAATGATTGTTGAAGAAGTCGAGATTACCCAACTGCCCAAAGAGGAAATATCTTCTATATTACATAAATGCGATTATATCTACATAACAGGTGGAAATACATTTTTCCTTTTGCAAGAGTTAAAAAGAAAAGGTGTTGATAAAATTATATCTAAACAAGTGAAATTGGGTAAACTGTATATTGGGGAATCTGCCGGAGCAATAATAGCCTCTCCCGATGCAGAATATATGAGAAGTGTGAATTTTGATCCAATAGAAAAGGCTCCTGAATTGAAAGACTGTACTTCTTTAGATTTGGTCGATTTTTATACGATTCCCCATTATGGAAATTTTCCATTCAAGAAAAAAGGTGAAAAGATAGTTCAACTATATAATGAGAAGTTGCAGCTTATTCCTATAAGTAATAAACAAGCTGTTATTATTGAAGATTCAAATATTCAAATTAAAGATGCAAAATGAATAGAATAGACCGTATTTCTGCTATATTGATTCAGTTACAATCGCACTCGTTAGTGAAAGCACAGCAAATTTCAGAACGTTTTAATATAAGCATTCGCACTGTATATCGAGATATAAGAACATTGGAAGAGGCAGGCATTCCTATCATAGGAAATCCCGGTATTGGTTATTCACTTGCAGAAGGATTCAAATTATCTCCTCTAATGTTTACTCAAAAAGAGGCTTTGTCCTTTTTGATTGCAGAGAAATTAGTACATGAACTAACTGATTCAAATAGCAACGAACATTATAAGTCTGGAATAGAAAAGATTAGGTCTGTCATGCGTTTTGCAGACAAAAATATGTTAGAAACAATGGAAAAGTGCATGTCTGTATTGGATACTTATAAATCATCTACCTATAAACCTGATATTCTTTTACTTATTTTACAAAGTATATACCAAAAAAGAATTATTGAAATATCTTATTTGGGAAGTAATGCGTTAAGTGTTTCAGAACGAAAGATTGAAGCTGTTGGAATTTTCTTTTCGAGAACTAACTGGTATCTAATAGGCTTTTATCTTCCCAAAGAAATCTATCTTACATTTCGGATAGATAGAATTCAAAAAATGCACATTCTTAATGAATTACAATCACGGGAACATCCTTCTTTGGAAAAATTCATACGCGAGTTTTATGATAAAGAAAAATTACATGAAATCGTTATAAGAATAAAAAAGAATAAAACCTCCATAATGAATGATGATAAATATTATTACGGATTAACATCTGAGAAAGAGATAGGGGATATGTTTGAGCTTCATTTTCTAACATTTTCAATCAGTAAGTTTGCACATTGGTATCTGTCTTTTGCAGATAGTGCAACTATAATAAGACCAGATTCTTTAAAATATGAAGTTAAAAATATTATCAATAACATTTCTATTTGATTGCTGTCAAATAGTATTTTTAATCGACTAAATGAAAAAAATATTCGACCAAAGATTTTTCCGCTTATTGTCGGAATGCTCACAACGTAAAGTGTCTGCATCTGAATTTGCAGAAGCTATCGAAGAATTGGCGACCCATGTAGCCGATTTCAGTATTACAGAACAAGATTATAGCATTTTACTCCGCTATTTCTCTTTTGGTTTGTATCGTCTTAAATCATACCGTGTATGGTTTGAGCAGGAAAAAAATATCCTATTTGTATCTAATTGATGAAGCGATAGGGCTATTGAATACCGAAATACGCCTAATCGAATGGCGTATCAAGTACCCGGAACAGTTGCAGCAACGCACCAACAAACAAGCCCTTTCCCCTCTATATCTCGCTGACAGAACCACTCTTATCAATATCATGGAAATAGTTAGCGGGTTGTTCCTTTCCCAAAAGATTGTGTATCAAAATGGCAAGCCTGTTTATTTAGTGGACTTGACGAAAGCCTTTGAATGGCTTTTCAATATCAAGATAGGTGACTGTTACCAAAAGCATGAGGACGTGATAAAACGAAAGCCGGGCAAGCTGACAGAGTTTCTTAATGGACTGGCAGAGCTTATTCGCAAGGAACATGAAAAGAAAGGGTACAGATAACCAGCTGTTTATGACTTATTTATAGGGGATTCCATTAGTCCCCCTATAATTTCTTTGCACCTGTTTTCTGAACTTTGCTTCATCAATCGATTGACAGACCATAATGTATAATCAGAAAAATGAAGCAATCATGTATATAGATAATGACGATTTCAGCGTATGGATGCAGAAGCTGTACGCCAAACTGGAAGAACTCTGCAAGGATGTACGGGTACTGCGCAATGCCGACAGGGTGTTGCCCGAAGATGACAACCTGCTGGATAATCAGGACTTGTGCCTGCTGTTCAAAGTAAGCATCAAGACCCTGCAACGCTACCGGGCTATCGGTGCGCTGCCGTACTTCACAATCAGCGGAAAAGTGTACTACAAGGCTTCCGATGTCCGGGAGTTCATCAAGGAACGGTTCAGCGTCACCACGCTGCGCCAGTTCGAGAAAGGACACTGCACGAAGAAAAAGAAGTGAATTAAAAAGCCGGGGCGGTTCTGCTCCGGCTTTGTTTTGGCTTATGGCTTGCCCAGCTTGTCGGCTTCCTCCTTTAGCTGCTCGGCTTGCTCGTTTAACAGCCTTGCCCGTTCCAACGCTTCCGCCTGCTTCCTGCTGCGGTATTCAAAGTCTTTCACCGAATCGGTCAGGCTTCGGATGAAAGCGTTATCCCGTTCCCTGCTGAACTTCGTTTCCAGCAAATCAAGGCTGCTGCCGTCTGCCTTTCCTTTCATCAGGATATAGCGGTATTTTATATCGTTGTCCTGTAACCGTTGCATCCGTTCCGTAAAACGAATATTCAAGATTAGCGAAATGATACAGATAATAAAACCTGCTGAAAGAAGAAAGAACTTGGGTTTCAGGTAGGGAGTTACCCGATATATCAGTTTGTCGTACCATGAAACGGGCGTTATTTCTCCGGCTGGTGTATCATCAGCCGGGAACAACACCTTTAACCGCTCCTTGAAATATCGGTGCGAGGTCATGATAAGCCCCTTTATATCTTCAAGGTCTTGTTTTTGGTTCTCGGACTGCCCATTTCTGATACTGCCGATTTGGTTTAGAATCTCCCGCACCATGTTTTCAGGAATGCCGGATTTGCCCTGCATTTCCGAAATGCGCTGTTCGATAACGTCCAGTCGGTTAATCATTTCCTCCCGGCTGGCTGGCGTTACCTGCTTCTCCTGCCGTTCTTTCAGTTCCGTAACCATAGAGAGAAGCCCCTCCAAAATTAAGTTATTTTCCATGTTCCTATAATTTTAAGTGTCGTTTCTTTTTCTTCTTTTTTCTTTCACCGGGATTGTCGGGTGTTTCATCAGCCGGAGAGGACGGGGCGGAGAACAGACCGCCCAAGCCTGTCAGTAACGGACTGTCGGCTTTGCCCAGTGTCTGCGATAGCTCCTGAATAGGTGCGGAAACCGTCTGTCGGTTGTTTCCGGTAGTGTTCAGCCCCGCATCCCCGAAACATTTATCCAGTTTGGAGAAACTGAAACTGCGGTCTATCTCCGAACCCTTGAACGTGTATTCACCTTTGGAAAAAGATATGCCCTGCACTTCACCAGTCTGTCCCCTGTACTTGAAATGAATCCCGATACCGTTTTCTGCCAGCCGGGTTTGTAACTGCTGCCAGTTCCTTGATTTCCCGATTTCATCCTTTACGGCATTGTAAATCTCGTATTTGGATTTGTCCGGCTCTCTCAAACGGTGCTGTTTTACATGCTCCTTGCCTTTAGCGAAATAAAGCCCGTGTTTGGCTTTCAGCTTCTTGCATACCTGTTCGTTGCGGTACATGTCGTTCCTGTCCGAAATGGTCTTGCCGTTGTTGTCTATACGGTTGAACACGATATGCACGTGCGGATGTTCCCGGTCTTGGTGTCGCACGATGATGTACTGCGTATCGGTGATTTTCATTTCACGCATGTACTCCTGCGCAAGCTGTACCATTTTCCCGTCTGTCAGCTTGGGTGCGTCCACTGGGGAATAGCTTAGCGCAATATGTCCGACAGGCTTTTTCAGGTCGGGGTTCATCCCGGCTTGCAGTATGAAACTGCGTATGATGTCCCAGTTGCTTTCCGCTAACACTCCCTCCGCATGAAGCAAAGCCGCCTGTTCCTTACCGAGTACATAGTTCACGCAGCCTTTAAATCCGCTTCCCTTTTTTATTTTTCCAATCATCCGACAGTTGGTTTATGATTTCAACAATCCTGTTCTTGAGTTTCACCAGTTCCACCGCCACCAGTGCGAACCCTCCGGCATTCGCCCGGTGCGCTAGCTGGTTGATGTTGTTGGCTTCGCCCGCCAGCTTGCGGATAGTGTCCGCATCCTGCCTGTTCAGCCGGGGCGTCACCTCTGCCGAAACGACCGCCTGCCGGACGTACTCGCTGACACGCAGCCCGGCTTCGGTGGCTCGCTTCCTGATTGCGTAGAACTGTAACTCGGTCAGTTTCGTGCTGACTACCCGGTTCTGCTTGTCTATCCGGCTTTTTGCCGGGCGACCTCCCGGTTTGTTCCTTATCCCTGTCATGTGTTTTTGCTTTTAGGTGGTATCTTAAAAATTGCGACCAACGGGAGAAATTTTCTTTGCGTTAAGCAAAGCAAGGTGTTTCGGTCTACCGAAACATAACCTTGCTCCCCTAAATCACACCGCTTGCCGTTGGTATGCTCTGCTTGTTCTTCGGATTACAACCGTCTGCCCCTTTTTCTTTTTTCACCGGGAATTTGTCTGTTTTTCTCTTTCGATTGTTGCTGTTTGACAGACAGTCTTTGTTTTTCCGGCTGCATTTGTTGGGTTGACTGTTGCATCATTTCTGCTGGTTGGATAAACTTCTTCCCACACAAGTAATCGTTCAAGTCCTTGTATTCACTGTACAGATGTGATGAATCACGCACATGCCAACGATATTCCTTTTGTATGGCTTGGGTGGCTTTAGACCCTGCGTCGTCATTATCCAAAAGGCAGTGGATATGCTCGTAATCGGCTAACGGGTACAAGGCTTTATCTACATTAGTGGTCGAGTTCAGGATAATGTAATCCTGCCAGTCAAGACAAGGATAAGTGGGATTTGTTTTCTGCCGGATGGCGATAAAAGAAAGATAGTCCATTACTCCCTCGAAAACAAAACAGCTATCGTTCTTTTTGCCTGACTGCCGTATGTGTGTGATGTCTTTGGGTGATGTACTCCCCTTGAAACGTGGATTGCGAAGTTCGTAACCTCCGGCATCGTTCTTGAAAGCAAGCGCAAAATAAGGCTTGTCACCGATACGGTAATACATTTCCTGCACATGGTGCGCTGCCATTTCAGGTGGAATGTTCCTGCTTCTCAAATAATCCATGAGTGCCGGATTCTGCAACGGCTGGATTTTACGGATGTCTATCGGGCTGGTCGGTTGTTTCCTTTCATGCTGAATCCTTTCTGAAACCTCTTTCCTTTGAAAAGAAAAAGAATTTCCGGATGAATACTGTTCCAGTCGGCAGATAGCACCGTAAGCGTTACATCCGTGCTGCTTCATCACAAGGTCGATGAGAGAGCCGCCCTCACCCGTCCCGAAGTCACACCACAGATTTACACCGTAATCCACCTTGAAACTGGGCGTATCATCCTGACGGAACGGACTGTGGTACATGCCGTAATAATATTTATCCACTGCGGGCAAAATGCCTAATGATTTCAGATAATCTTTGATACTGATATGGTTAGCCTCCTGATAAGTCATAATCTTTATTTTTGAATGTTTGTAAATTGCAGTAATGAAGTAAGAAGTGAGTAAGAAGAAAAACAGTCAACTTTCTGCACCTATCTCTTTTTCTTTCAACGGATTATACTCTATGCAGTAAGATAAGTAAGTTGTTTTATACAAAAGAGATAGAAATATTACCTATGTTGTTTTCTGACTTTTCTTTTTTTAAATTTCCTGAAAGTTCAGGGTTTTATCTTACTCCTTACTGCGCATTGTATAAATGATTAGTATTCAATGAATAAAACACAGTAATATGTTTTTTCGGTAGTTACTGCATGGGAGTAACTGCCAATAATAAACGGCTGTGTTAACCGTAATTGTTATCGATGTAGGGTATGGAAATAGGTTTTATTCTGTACCCATATACCGAATAATTGCAGTTGCTGATACGCTTTTGTACCCGTTTGAATCCGGCTTTCCGCAATGCTTCCCCCAACCGTTTTTCAGATAACTGCATAGGGCATACGTCCCGTAAACAAGTGAGGATTTGCACTGTTGTCATAAAAAACAGACTTTCTTCTTCCTCTGTGGGCTTTTCAAAATACTGCATCAGCATTTCAAACTCAACTGTTTGCACCTCAAATTCCGCATTTGTCAGGTGCAGTTCTTCAATCTCGGCATCATTAAACCAATAGCGTACACCTTGCCGATACAAGTACATGATTTCGGAGTAGACATTATCCATGTTGATACTTTCTGCTGTCGGTTTATCAATGTGCAGGACTTCAAAAGGCAGAAATCGTCTGTTCCCTGTCGGGTCTGTCAAGAACTCGTTACCGTTCACCGAAGCCATGAAGCTGGCTAAATGCGGATATTCCTCTATGTAAATATCATACGGTCTGCGGTATTTAACTGCCGGGGTGGTTATCAGGTTCTTTAATGCGTTTTCATTCTGCTTGTTGAGTTCCTTTAGCTGGTCGTCGATGTTGATAAACAAGTATTCGGCTATCAGTGTCAGGATGTCTTTGCTCTGCGGGTCTATCTTCCCGGTAAATAGATAGTTTTTTAGTGGTGACGGGCAAAGGTTATCCAGCCACCATGTTTTGAACTGTCCCTGCTTGTCGCCAGTAAGGACTAAACAAGCATGGTTTTGACAGCCTGTATCATTCATGGCATTAGCTACCACACCGACAAGCCATTTCGTAAAATACTCCTCCCACTTGCCGGGATTGGCTACTTGCACCGTGTTCAATAGTTTTTTGATATATCCATGTCCGGCAGGATTCAACAAGGGTAGGGCAGTAAGGTATTCCCGTATGGGATGCACTTTACTTGCGAAATCGCTTTCCAATATCATACGGATGTTTTCGGCAGAGGTGGCAACACCTTCGGTAACATCCAGTTTGCGCCTGAAAGAGTTCAAAGCAAACTTTGTGACTGGCTGATACAAACCGGAAGTATTTGCAGCCCGATATTCTGTCCTGCTTTTCACAATATTAAACCGGAAGTCGTACAAGGAATTAAGCTGCCTTTCGATGCGCTCGTTCTTGGATAGCCTACCCTCGATGTGTTCCGCTTCGTTATCCCTTTTCTCTTTCATCGGATAGTTTGTTGGAAGCTGGTACATATTGTTGCTGCATCCACCGCTGCAACTCGTCCACATCGAAACGTAAGGAGCGTCCACGTTTGACACATGGTATCGCTCCGCTGCTGGCTAAGTGATAGAGGTAATTAACTGAATATCCGGTTATCCGGCTGGCTACGGATATTTTGACTAAAACAGATTGCCTGCTACCCGGTTCTTCGGATGAAGAACTGACTACGGGGGAAATCATCTTTTCGATGTTTTCCAGCCGCTTGAAAATTTCTTCAAAAGGATTGTTCATGGTGCTTTGTTTTTTGAATTAGCACCACAAATAAAATAAGAAAAAATGGTAAAAAACAAAGTGTCAGGTGTTTGGAATTGCTTTGCTCGGCTCTGCTTCAAAATACTATCAGACCGTGAAAGTTCGTTTATGTTCTTCACCTTATTATAATAGAGAATGAAACGTGAACGAAGTTCTTTATATCGATTACCTTTTTCGGTTTTTCTTATTCTTTTCTCTATGCAAGTGGGACAAGTGAGGACATATAAGGACATCTGCGGACAGTCTGAAACAAGCTATTATTCAAGGCTATATATTTGCATCAAACAAGAAAAAAGAAGTAATATCAAAACATAATGAAATATGGAAATAGTAACCATTGAAAAGAAAACATTCGAACTTTGGCAGGAAAAGTTTAACCACTTTATCAATCATATGGATGCCCTGTGTATTCCTTTGCGGAGAAAACAGGATAAGTGGTTGGATAACTGCGAAACCTGCCGTTTGCTGAATGTGTCTGCCCGGACGATGCAAACCTATCGTGATATGGGCAAATTACCTTATTCGCAAATCAATAACAAGATTTATTATAAGATTTCGGATGTGGAAACCTTTATGCAAAATCACGTGAAGAATAACTCTAAAAAATAGAACCTATGGATTTGATAACAAAAGATTCCAATACAACACAAGTATTGTTTTCATCCCTTGACCGGGTGTTGGAGAATATGGAATACATGATGACGAATTATCGTCCGGTACTGGGTGGCGAACATTACTTGACAGGTGAGGAAGTCTGCCAAAAACTGTGTATCAGTAAGCGGACTTTGCAGGATTACAGGGATACAGGACTGCTGGGATATGTGCAACTTCCGGGAAAAATCATTTATCGGGAAAGTGATATAATGAATTTGTTAGATAAGCATTACAGGAATGATAACTTGAAATATTGAAAGCATGAAATCTTGTTTTCTTGAGAAATAGCAATATTTCATGCTTCAATTTTAGCTTAAAATTCATCGGTCAAAGATGGTTCTAAGAGGGACTAAGCTTCCCTCTTAGAGTTAGTTCGGAATTTCTTTCCTGATATTAGCCCAATATAAAATTGCTCATTTAAGAAACATAGTACATCCTTGCATTGCTTTTTATCATTGGGTATATTGAGTTTACCATCGGCAATTTCTATTTGCAAATTGAATTTCTTTGCAGAAGATTTAAGCTTTTTGACTGTCGCTGTAGCCAAAATGTTACTCTTTTGGATAAGTGTTATTTGTTTTCTAATCATAGAATTACTATTTTCTTTCAACCAATCTACGTTCACATTTAATAATTCTTGATTAGCAAAGTCTTCAATGGTTTCGTTTGACGCTTCTTCAAAGAAATCTATCAATGAAATTATTTTGTTTGCATTAGTATATGATTTAAAATAGAATTTACCATTTTTATATATGGCATTTACTGTATTTTCAACTATAAGAGCATCATTTGACAGTTTATCATAGGTGGAGTTATTCCAAAAAAGTACATTTTTATTTTGTAACAGTTTCCTTTTGTCAAAGTTCTGAAAATAATATATGTTATTTTCAATCCAGAATAGTGATTTGATCTCATCTGTTGATATATCCAAGGTGTTTAAACCGATACTATTAGTGTTCGCTTCTAATAATGTATCAGAAAGAGGAAATTCAACATATAATACCTCGTTCCCATCTATATTAAAATTCCCATCAAATAAAATTTCTTCAGTTTCACTATCCATTAGTTTTGTTGAATTGTCAATAAAACAGGATTTTATGTTATTTGTAATTGCCTGTAGTAAATCTATTTTTCTTACAGTGTCATCTTTTAAAAGGGCAAAGAAGTTGCATACGGCAGAATTAGCTTGTGTTCTCATAAGTTATAATTGATTTAAAATTACATAATCTGTTAGCTGTGAATATCTTTTCACTTCATTGGTGTTCACTAATTTCTTTTTTGAAATCATAGTGTAGACAACGCCACTGTTTGTTGTGACTTCATAATATCTATAGCCAAAGAGTTTTATAATTGGGTTGTAAAAATATGTACCTCTATTTATAACTATCAATATGATTAACACAACAAACCATCCAAAAATAAAAATTGGATCTTTTTTAAAGAGTTCAATACATGGTAAAAAATAGCTTAACAACAAAGAGTTCATATTCAAATCTGCGCTCTTAATAGATTTTACACCTATGTTATTAATAGTTAATTTCCCTCTCGCTGCTTTCATGAATAAATAACATGCTAATAAGAGTATAATGAAAATGAATATTAGATTTAATCGGTTGAAAATCTCTATAGGCTTATTAATGAGTCCAATCTGATTCCCTTTGGTTAAGTTATTATATACTTCAACTGCCCATACAATAAATATTATAGGAGAATAGGCTGTTAATACAAAAATTAGTTTTATATGATTGGCAAACATATAATGAAAATATCATCTAATATGAAACTATTTTATTTTCCATTCACAATTTGTATTATCTGTATCACTCTGTATTAGTTTGATATTCAGAACTTACTAAGTACAAAAGTATAAATAAAAAAAGACTTAAGAATACTTTCCTAAGTCTTTTTTTTGAATTTGTGATTTAATCTTATGATTGGAGAATATTTAGCTTCATATCTACCTCTTTCATATCTTTCAAAATGCTTTGGTCTAATACTTTGGCATAATGCTGTGTCATTCTCGTAGACGAATGCCCCAACATTTTAGACACATTCGGAAGTGATACATTGTTAGCCTGTGCGATGACGCTTGCAAAGCTGTGCCGGGCGGTGTGCGTGGTCAGATTTTTTCTAATTCCGCACAGGTCAGCAATTTCTTTCAAATAACTGTTCATCTTCTGATTGCAAGGAACAGGCAACATAACACCTTTATCAAGGCAATACGGATTGTCCTTGTATTTTTCAAGTATCTGTTTCGGAATGTTCAAAAGTGGAATATTACAAAGATTGTTTGTCTTTTCACGGGCTTTCACTATCCACAAATTACCGTTGCTATCCTCTGAAATATGTTCGGGACGTAAATTATATACGTCTATAAACGCCAGTCCAGTGTACACACAGAAGATAAATACATCTCGTACCAGTTCCAGCCGTTCTATCTTAAATTCTTTCTGCCATATCTTATTAATTTCAGTTTGGCTAAGGAACTGTTTGTTTACTTCTACCTCGTGAAACTTGATTCCGGCAAACGGGTTCTTCGTCAGCCACTCGTTGGCAATGGCGAGGTTTATCACTTTCTTAAAGCATTTCATGTACCGGATAACGGTATTCTGTGCGCAATGCTTCTCAGCCTTTAGGTACAGGTCGAATTTACGTACCAGTTCCCCGTTCACCTCACGCAACAGCATATCATCTACCTTATAATCCCGTTTCACCAGTTCCATGAGATATTTCAGGCAGTTATCGTAACGTCTTACGGTAATGTCGGCATAGTCCGTCCCGATTAGCTTCCGGCAGTTATCGTTATGCTCCTTGAACACATTATATAATGTCTTGAAAGTTTCGTCCTTTCCCTGATAGCGGTTCACTATGGCACGTGCGGAGATAATCTTTCCCTCCAGTTCCAAGTCTTGGTAAATCTGATAGAATTTCACACGCAGGGCATCAATGTAATGATTAAGTTCTGCAGAATTTCGGTCTTTGCCTGTCGATTTCTCTTTTTCCTGCGACCAAAGTGGGACTTTTACGCTTCGTTTTAGTTGAAGTTCCACATACAAGCGGTCATAAGTGACACGCACACGCACGGGCGCTTCCCCGTTTTTTAACAGTTTGCTTCTCTTGATGAAGAACAAAACGCTGAATCTCTTTCTTTCCATACTGCTCAATTTTTAATGATACAAAGTTAGGAAATCGAACCGAGGACTCTGTTATGTAAAATAGTGCAACGTGCAGTAAAAGAATGAAGTAGCTATCGCGTAGTGGAACATTCAGGGCTTTCTAAAACCGTCCCCCGAATAAGGACGTATAGTTTGCTTTAATCCCACTTATTTTGCCTATTCTTGGAAATGAAAAATCCCTGAATTCCTTTGAAATTCAGGGATTTACATCGTTTTTCTTTTCTTAAAAGTGGTGCCACCAGCAATATAAATGTTAAATTATTATCAATCTGATTAAATCCAAATATATGCTAATATGTTGATATTAACGCTAATTAAACGAATTTCAATTTAGGCGAGTAGTGACTGTTTTAGAAATTATAGTGACTATTGTAGTGACTATCCGGAAAAAGTCACTAACTTTGCAGTGTCCGATTCATAAGGGAATCGAACCTTGGATTCTATGGCAAAATCTCTTTCCCGGTTCTTCATCCGCAAGCAGGACGAGAAGAACGAAATTGCAACTCTTTTCTTTAGGGTGCAGAATAAGAAACACAAAGTCGATACGCTCTTTTCCTCTCAGATCCGTGTGAATGTTGCGGAGTGGAAAGAGGCTTTGTCGTGTCCTGAAAAATGGATGCGACATCAAAGGGCGAACTTTAATTTACACGACTCACTCAATAGGATTGAACTGGTAGTAAAATCGGAAGTCGAAGGCATGTCTTTCGACAAGTCGCATGTTGAGGCCGAAATCCTCGCTATCGCCAATCCGAAAAAGGCAGAAGCCATAATGAAAGCGAAGCGTGAAGAGGAGGAACGGCAACGTGAGGAAGAACGCATAAAGGAAGAGCAGGAACGTCTGATAAAGGAAGGCATCGATGCTGAACGCGCCAAAATATGGAATTTCATAGACCGATTTTGCAATGAAATCAAGAGCGGTGCCAGGCTTAATGGTCATGATAGATATGCGCCCGGCACTGTGAAGGCATGGAATAGCTTTAGGAAGCTCTATGACTTGTTTGACAGAAAGCATCGCAACACATGGTATGACGTAGACCGTGCGTTCGTCACCAAATTCCTGAATTTTATGGAGAAGAAAGATTATATGGTGACTGCGCAGAATAAATATCTGGTTGATCTCCGTGCAATTATCAGCTACGCTTATGCAGACGGAATCCACAACAATGACCGTGCCCTGCAATATTTCGCAAAAAAGAAAATTGAAGAGAAAGACAAGGCTATCGAAATCTACCTTACCGAGGCAGAGCTTCAGGCATTGTATGAAATGCCACTGTCAGGCAAGCAGGAAGAGGTGCGCGATATATTTCTTGTCGGGTGCTACACTTGTCAGCGCGTGAGCGATTACAACGACATCGACAAGGATTGTTTCACCACTACTGCCAAAGGAACACCGGTAATACGCCTCATTCAGAAGAAAACCCGCAACGAGGTAAAGATTCCTATAATGAATCCCAACCTAAAGGCTATATGCGAAAAATACGACTACAATCTCCCTTATGTTGTTGACGTGATACTCAACCGCTACATAAAGGAGATTCTAAAGGAGCTGTCCGGTAAAGTGCCCGACTTAGCCAGGATGGTAGTAACCAAGCTTACTCAAAAGCAGAAGAAACTGGTGGAGGACGGCAAGCTCGTTGTCGAGCACAACGAAAAGGGAGAGGTGATAATGCCCCGCTATAAGTGCGTGACTACCCACACAGCCCGCCGCAGTGGAATAACCAACATGTACCTCACCCACAAATACTCCATAGTCCAGATGATGCACGTCAGCGGCCACAAAACGCAAAAGACCTTCATGGACTACATCAAACTCTCCTCCGATGAAATTGCCGACGAGATTAACGCTATCGCCAATGGCAGTAAAACGGAAGTATTTTAACTATTATTACTCAGAAACAGCTACAAATCAAAATATAAATTGTAATTTTGAATATGGAAACAAATAATTCACAGCTCGTAATCTATCAGGCACCCGACGGAAATATGTCGATTGATGTGACAGTTCAGAATGATACCGTATGGTTGAGCCAAGGGCAGATGGCCGAACTCTTTGACAAAGATCAGTCAGTTATTGCCCGCCACATCTCTAATGTTTTCAAGGAAGGCGAGCTGGAGAAAGAGAGTAATATGCAAATTTTGCATAATACTCTGTCGAAGTACAAGCCGACTCAAGTTTACAGCCTTGATGTTATTATCTCTGTTGGCTATCGCGTTAAATCCAAACGTGGCACTCAATTCCGCATTTGGGCGAATAAGATATTGAAGCAGTATCTTCTTCAAGGCTATGCTATAAACGAACGCATAGCTGCGCAGAAATATGACGAACTGAGTCAGTTGGTAAAAGTGCTTGGCCGCACAATCCAGAATCAAGAAAGGCTTACGGAGGATAGCCGTTCATTGCTTGATGTTGTCGTCGATTACACATACGCCCTCGACACCCTTGACCGCTACGACTATCAGGAACTGAAGATTGAGGACACCACCGGTAGAGAGTCGTTTCATGCCACCTACGAAAACGCCATGGAAGTCATCCGCGAGTTACATGAGAAATTTGGAGGTAGCACATTGTTCGGCAACGAAAAAGATGATTCCTTCAAAAGCTCCATCGGTCAGATTTACCAGACTTTCGGAGGCGTTGACCTCTATCCCTCAGTGGAGGAGAAAGCCGCCATGCTCCTGTATCTCGTTACCAAAAACCACTCGTTCAGTGACGGCAACAAACGCATTGCCGCCACACTGTTCCTGTGGTTCCTCAACGGCAATGGCATTCTCTACAACGAAGACGGCACAAAGCGCATTGCCGACAACACCCTCGTCGCCCTTACCCTTATGATAGCAGAAAGCCGCACTGAGGAAAAGGACACAATGGTTAAAGTCATAGTCAACCTCATCAACAAGAATAACTGACGCCTTGTCCATAAAAGTCAAAGGGGTTTTTCACAACAAGAAAGCTGCTGATTGTCTATATATTACGCAATATATTAGGTGTCGGTTGGTGATTTAATAAAAAATCTAATTTTGCTGCTCAAATTGAGCCTAAGAAATGGAAGGACTCATTGTCGATACAGACACATTTGTAATAGTTGGAGCATGGAATCGCGAAATCCTTTCTCAGGAATGGGTGATGCAGAATTTGCGTCGGAGATGGAAGCGACGTTTCGTTGCATTGTTGACAGATGTAACGCGATGCTCTGGTTGCGGTGGCCTCGAATGGGGCGATGAATATAGTACAAGCCCGTCCTTGACTTTCTCGTTCCATCTTTGAATGTAGACCACCGATTATGACATGAAAGAAAAGTATAATTATTGCAGTTTTTCTTTTGCTCAGTTATGCTAATATACAAATATAACGATGTTCTACTTCCATGCTTTCCGGGCTCTATATGACGAATATGCGTTTTCTGCCAATTGAGCCAATAGGAATGGAATTAGTATGGCTAAAATATTTTCTATTCCAATTACAAATCTACCAATTATAATTAACAAACAAGATATCACCCCAAAAATAAGTTTGCTGATTATGTAAGAGTCGTTCTTTAATCTAACAATCAAGGAAGTATTAAATACTTCCGTCCCACAAGCGAACAAAGAAATCACGAACACGATACATAGCCCCAAGCATTTATAAACCGACCACCCCTCTAATACAAGATCCGAAACCGCAATAATAATAAACAGTATGACACAACAGATTCTTGAAAATCTGATTAACATCTGTGAATATGGCGAAAACTTGCCGGATTGCTTTTTACTATATATTTCAGCAAAATAATTCAAAGTGATTTCCTGCAGTGCATCAACCGGAACCTGAATCAATCCCCAATATGAAAAGATTAATGTCAAAAGCGCGACTTGATTATTAGGGAAGAAATATGAACAAAACAAGAAAAGGGCAAGAGAACCTACATGGAAGCCAATCTCTGATATAGCTGGATATACTGACGCATACGAGAATATGCGGGACAGCAACCTGTTATGTCTGATAGGAACATCGAATTTCCAGGGCACATATCGCCTCAATACATATACTCCCATCATTATTATTGCGAAAAGCTCAGACAATGCCGAAGTCAGTAAAACAATACTTGTCGGATTAAAATGCGTCGAGACCTTAAACAGCAGAACATAGCCAGATACGCCATTCAGGACAACGCAGCATATAGATATCCATGCCAGCAGCCGATAATGCCCCAATCCCATTAAAAATGAATTGAGCCACATAGATATATATGAACATAACGCCAAGGGCAAGATAAACCATATTACTTGCCCAACACACTCAATCACGTCATTGTCCCCGAGAAATCTTGCGCCAAATGATGAAAGCAGGATTACAAATAGAGAAACAACTATTCCGGATATTCCGAATTTTAGCCATGCTTTTCTGAAAACCGCAATCACCTCCACAATATTTTTATCTCTATATCTTGCAAAATAATTCTGATACGAATCATTCAAGGCTATGCCATAGGCTAAAATAATGAGAAGAATAGCATCTATTATTCCTACAGAAGCCAGATATACCGACGGCATATAAGAGAGCAGTATGGAGTCTGTCACAATCAGGGCTTCTTCCAAAAACTCACTTATTATTACCGGGGCGGCAAGTCGTGCAATAGCATCCAACCTGAGATCTTCATTTCTCATCAGACATAAATATAGGGTCAATACCGGCTTCGACATGCACAAGTTCTCTGACGCATGGAGAAAACTTAATATCAGATGGAATAATGAGAGTGGCCATGCTGCCATATCTGATCTGACCTATTCGCTGGTTCTGTTTCAGCGGACGGTTGTTGCCCGTGAAGAAACTGACTATAGTATCAATATCGTAATCAGCAGTGAGAAGCAGAAATAGCTTCCGGCCGATCATCGGAGAGAAAATCTCAAACAAGGATCTTTGATTAAAGGCAAAGGTCCCTATCTCCCTACGGTCTATTTCAGAAATCCTGCCGTTAATGATAGTGTTCTCGAAATCCAGCATCGGATGGTCCAGAACATAGTATGGCGGTAAGTCTTTACGAGAAACTACTCCGTCAAACGGCATTCTGACAATATGCGGATCATAAAATGTAAGGAATATCGATACGCAGGTATAGTTGCCGTTTTCTATCATGCCATGGCACAGTGACGACAGGCACACATTCCCCATTTTGGTGTATATAAGTTGATCCACAGAATCCACTTTGGATACATCTATCACTATTCCATCAGCAGGCGAATATATTATTCCGGAATTGTTCTTAATAGGCCTGATAGGATCCCTGAAACAGAACTCTGAAGACAAATAGTCTACAGTACAGTCCCGTGTGATGCTTTTTATCCTCTTCCGCCATTGGGAAATTGCTTCTGCCATAATTTCAGATTAGTTTTGTCAGCATTCTTTCATAATTCACATGAAGGACCAAGCATGACAGCAGACCGCCGCCTTTCATATACTCCTCAAGATTGAAATAGCACACCTCCATAGCATTGTCCGCAGCAATCTGCTCAAGCCTGCGGTTTTTATCCGATTCATATCTGTAATCCTCAGAACGCTTCGACAGAAAGTCGATATCGGATGCATTCAGAAGATAATTGTTGACCCTTACCGAGTTGGTGAGTCCGGTATGTGCCTGATCCATGGTAATGGGGATTATATCAGCCACTTTTTCTATACTCTTGATCTCTTCCTTCGTGAAAGAGTCTACCGCCACTATCACACTCTCGTTTGTGAAAGGAAATATCGTGCAGTCGAGGTGGTAGTTCTTCGGGTCCTTCAGCTCAAGCTTAATAATGTTCATTCCAAATTCCGACTCCATCCACTCGTAAGCACGCTTATCCGAGCGAATTCCATATCCTCCTATATAGATATTGTCTCTGAGGTATTTAAGTTCGGCCTCTCCCTCAAATTCAAATGGTGAGCGGATTGTCTTATATCCCAACGAGTCAAAGAATCTCATTCCAATCACCTCCTCGCCTATACGGTTGGTTGCTTTGAAATTAGACCCAATATATATGGGCGTATGCTGGAGTACGATTCCGTTATTCGCCACAAAAACCAAATCCTGCAGTTTACAGTCAATGGGTGTAGGCAATAGATATACAAAGCCTTGGGAGGCAAGAAATGAATAAACCTCCCACATCTCACGTATCGCTTTGGGTTTATTTACAATAATATCCTCATCGTCATATTCCTCCATCCATACATTGTTTCGTACAGCAGTATCATATGATGACGGGATATTCATCATAAAAGTAGGAACGTTTGTCATTATTTGATTATCATTTTAGATTTGTAATTTTGTTTATAGTATGTCATTGGTCTCAACTGTTTATATTCATTATTTAGAAATAAGTCAAGTTGAGATGTATAATGCTCTGCAGCTTCATCCGAAGATGTCCCATAAGGATGGCATGTACGTATATCTCTCTCATTCAGATTTATCAGCATTCTGAACGCACACCCTTCTTCCGCTACGAGTTTGTCTTTCTCAAAATAGGAACGAATTGTATTTACAGAATCCGGAATACCTCCGATTGGCTTTGACACCGAACCGCGTTTGATAAATTGAATGCTTCCAAGAGTCATTCCTTTGACATATCTTTTCGATACCCAGTCAAGACATTCATTGATTTCGGATGCAGAGGCTACCTTGATTGTATCCGGGTTCTTATGATATGTATAATACATATCCTTGTATCTATAGAATAGAAGTGCAAATACGGCAGCTCCTTCAGACATTATATCTGCTTCCCCATCCCATTTTTGCAATATGTCAAGCAGAAACCCTCTATTGCCATGCGCAACCACCTCATAGATTACAGAAAAATCTATACCACGAACTATCGGAAGGATAACCCTCGTATCGGAAAAAATATTCGCAAGAGTCTCCAGATCGATTTTACCTTTGGCAATCTCCGTCTCCAGCAAATTTTTTATTCTTGTGGATCTTGAATTATCATTATAATAATGAAGTCCATTTTTATTGAATCTTCTGCAATCATTATCAGTCTTCAAAGGAGACTGATTTGCACTGCATATATAACCGGATTTCGGATTTTCTATATAAAACATTCCATCCTCAAAGCCATTATCAAGCTGGGTCAGGCTGTCAAGGCTTAGAATGTCAGACATATATTCATCTTCGGATGCACGTATTGGCTCATGGCTATTATGAACATATAGGATATTATTTTTTGTATCGATAGAAACCAGATCCAGATAAGGATATCCGTAATCAAGCGTTAATGCAAGTATCTCATTATTGCTTTGGGCATGAGATATCCTATAATTCAATTCCGTTCCTAATTTATATCCAATCAATGGAATGTCAATCAAAAAATAACGATGGTTTATCTTGACAATAGGCTTACCGTCCGGTGTTGTGAAATATTGTTTTACTATCGGAGCCGGGAACTTTCCATATAACAGGGTGTAATTGAAATAAGCACTCCTATTCAATGGAATAAGCCCTTCTGTTACATTAAGTCTCTTATTAAACACACCTTTTAAGCCAACCTTGTATACAGAATACATATCAGGATAACTTGCAGTTGTGCCCCATGCTACCTTGAAATTTGTCCCCATAAAAATCGTAAAGGTTATGGGCAAGATAAATCCGAATAATTCGCACCCGCTTTTTCGGTAAAATAAATGAATCTCATAGAACGAAAAAATACCCTCAAGCGGTTGATGAGGGGAAATTGCTATGATACTATTGCCGCATCTTGTATGATTCCCTGACACTGCCAAGATGTTCGATCCTTCCTTGTTTGGGAATCCTTTACTTCTCTTTTTAGGTCCCCTCAGGTAAGAATATGGTTTATCAAGTTGAATTCCAACAATTTCTAACAGATGTTGAGCTTCAATAACCTTATCGGCTGATACTGGGAATATCCCGGTGTCAAGTATTTGATCAGAGTGACTTTCGGCATATTCGTTAATGCCGTTGCAATAGTATGACACTGCTGATAAATATTCTTTAGATATTTGGGCCTTAAGTTTTGATACAGCTTTTTCTATATTGAAGAATTCGTATAAGAAGTCGAGATAAACGCCATCCCAGTCGTCAAAGCGCCCGGCCTTTTTATTAACAGCCAGCAACCATAATTGAATAGAAAAGAAATCATCTTCACAGTGACATAAAGCCGTTGCTCTTGCCCCATCATTGAAATCATCACAAACGATGTGTGGTACTCCAAAAGAATCTCTATAGATTTCAATCATTTCTTATAACAGTATCGACAGGGTGTTAGACCTTTGTTTATAGCATTAATTTTTGAGCACTTCTTTATTTCACCAGAACAATGCTCAAGTCCTTTACAATCTTTGGCGATATGATATCTTTTAGATTTTGGCCCAGTACAATAATATACACTCTCCGTGTTACCGCTTGGAGATGCATACATTGATTCCAGCGAAACAACTGAAATTATTGATATTATTATCCATGAATATTTCTTAAGCGCTTTCTTCATATCGTGTCTTAGTATGCATAAAGCAATTATGCTATATAGATCCGTATTCAACAATGCAAAATTAGTGAATTTTTCTGAGTTGACAAGCGAATAATCTGATAAACATATATATATTGCGGCTGGCGCAGTTGGTCAGTACAGTTGGTGTGCCAGCCATATCGGATCAGTATAATGCCACCATGAATTAGAGCCATATATTATGACAATTAGAGCGAATTCTAGCTATCACTCATACATAATCCAAGGTAGGATAATGTGAGAATATATTGTGAGTTATCAGATTTTTTGTCTATACATAGCAGTTAAATGGCGAAAATATGCGAAATTTGTTGTGAGTTTATTGTTTTACAAGACAAACGAAACACACGATATATGGATAATGGCAACGAGAATAATATCTCTGGAAGGGAGAAGTTTGATATGAAGGCGTGGATGGAGGAACATCCTCAGGAGTATGGCGAGTTTGCTGCGGCGATGGGCGAAGCGGACTTGCTGGAGGTGTTTCTGTTGGGTTCGGCTGCGTTTAATACGTCGCCGGAGTTCCAAAAACGGCTGGAGAATATGATTGACCTTGACAATATGGACTTGGATGAGCTTTTGAAGATTCTTCAAGAGTCGGATTTTGCTGAGAAGATATTTGGCGAACAGGCAGAAGGGAGTGAATGGGCTAAATACCGGTTGCCCTTTGCCGCATGGCTCAAATATGGACGCTCTTCTGAAATGATGGTGGATAATATTGAGGAAGCGGCACTGTCGATTGACAACAAACAGTACCAGTGGCAGCTTGCAAAGTTCCTGAAGGCATTTCTTGCGAGGGAAGTTGAAGACAAACGACGCTCGCGCAAGGATTTGAAGGAGTATCTTGATTATCGAAAAAGTATCGATAACGGCAATTTGGCTGATTGGGCGTTGGAGGGCATCGACGAATCTAAACCGACCGCTAAAATTACGGAGAATACGGAATTGCCCCATGACCTTCTTTCCCTTTTGGCATCTCACGACAGTGAGATTGTTAAGCGCATTGGCAAATGGATAGAAACACATATCCGTGGCGTTGACATCGCACACTTATATGTCGCACTTGTCGAGTCTGGCGAACTGGCTCCGTCAACACCTGTCAAGCGATTTGTCGGGATACTATCCGCCACATTCCCTGAATGCAAAATAGTCGGCGGCCGTCAGGTACAGAAGAGTGTAAGCACACTCCAAGGCTTATCCCCCAATCGCAAGCAATTCATCAAAGACGAGCCTGAACATCGCTTCGCTATTGATTCTATAAAGACTGATATTTTGCGAATCAGCACTGATGGAGTAGACTGAAATAGCCTCTTTTCAATTCGTTTGATTCGTTTTAGAGTTCGCGAACTTAACGAATCGCCAATTCTTTTTAATCCAAGAAATTACGCTATACTTTTGCGCCATCGTTCCATTTCGGAGCGGTGGCGTTTCCGTCTTAAGCCGTCAGCGGAGGCGCCCAAAAAATGATGGCAATAGACATAAATATGCAAGATCTTTTAGATATTCTCAATGAAGGTCGCGCTCACGTCAAGGTAGAGATGAGCGCCGAAGACCTCAAGGCGTTTTCCGAAGACCTGATCCGTCGGGCAAAGGATGAACTCGGTTCAATGGTAGAGGCTGCAAAGAAGGAACGAATGCTCACCAAAACCGAAGTCAAGGAACTTTTCGGAGTGTGCGATGCAACACTATGGCATTGGGCGAACAAAGGAATCCTCAAACCTGTCAAGACCGGCAACAAGATTATGTATCCGGAATATGAGGTACGCAAAGCTCTCGGACAACGTAACATCAATATCCAAGCACCATGAAAGCGAATGGCTATTACAACCATCCACGCGTTCCATTGGAAGCCGGATGTGGATTGATCGAGGAGGATAGCATTGCCTTTACCAGCGTTTCCGGTAAAACTGCCGAAACTCCTTCTTTCCCTTTAGAGATATTCCCGAAAGCTATCCGAGACATCATCGAGGCTCTTGAGGAGTATGAGAACTATAATGTTGATTTCACAGCGGCTTCATTCCTTACGGTATTCGCGGCTGCTATGGGCAACACATGGTCAGTCCGCTTCATGACCGGGTGGGTAAGCCGACCGATAATCTACATGGTGCTTGTCGGCTCGCCGAGCTGCGGCAAGACTCCGCCTTTGCAACAGGCGGTCGCACCTCTTCTCAAACTCGACGGAGAGTATGACGTGTTATATTGTAAGGAGATGGAAACCTTCCGCCGGTGGGAACGCATGTCGGCAAAGCAGCGTGAGAGATATTCTCTACCTGAAGAAATGAAGATGCCTCAGCGAAAATGCCATGTGGTGGTTGACTCGACCGTAGAGGCTCTTATCGGAGCGTTGCGCGACAATCCACGCGGAGTGCTGATTTACAAGGATGAGATAGACAGCCTTCTTTCCAATTTCAACCGCTATAACGGTTCGGACGAGGGCTACTTTCTCAGTCTGTTCAGCGGCACGCCTTTCAAGTACAGCCGAAAGTCAAGCAACGAGCATATCTTCCTCTCCAATCCCTACTGTTCGATTATCGGCTCTACGCAGCCCGGGCGTTTGGGCGAACAGTTCGGCGGCAAGCGAATGATGAATGGCTTTTCATCACGTTTTCTGAAAGTCTATCCCGAAATTGACAAGATGCCGTCGTGGAACGACACCGCCATGCCGGACGGCGTTCTTGAAGAATGGGAGCGAATTATCCGAAAGGTGGTAACAGTCACTCCTTCAACAGACCAAGAGGGAAAAGCAACCTCAATAGAGCTAATGTTTTCCCAAGAGGCGAAGCTCCGCGTAATTCAATGGAAAGACGAGGTCAATAACAAAGCCTATGCTGAAACGGATTCGGATGCTGTCAGGGCGTTGTGCGGCAAACTGGAAACTTATCTCGTCCGCTTCTGTCTGGTCATACAGATTATGCACGGTATCTGTGGAGAATCGGGAATGAATGAAATTGAACCGAAAACTGCCGAACTCGCCATAAGGCTCACCGAATATTTCAGAAACATGGAGAGCCGGATTGCTCCGGAGATTGAAACCGGCATCCTCGACAACCGGTTCACCGAGTTACTCGGAAACCTCAGGGATTCGTTCACCACGGCAGAAGCTGTCCGGGAAGCTCTGCAACTCGGAATCTCTGAATCCTCGGTCAAGAGATTCCTGAGAGACGGAGGCCGAGGATTCGTGAAGAAAAAGTCACACGGTTGCTATCATAAAATATGACGCATGCGCTGACACTATGAACTTTTGACATTATGACATTTTCGACCGAGGTCGAACTGACTGAGACACCCCGGTTACTCACGCCTGATTTGGAGTATCGACCTTGCTTTGCAAGATATGCCGATTGTGTCCACAACGGCAATCCCGCCTCCCCCGAGGGGAGGGTCAATCCAGCTCGAAACTCGCAGTCTTTTGTCTAATGATACATTGTCCGTGAACGATTATAGACTGAAAAATGAATGATGATAGACTGAAAATCTGCGGTTGATAGATTATTCAGCATCGCGTTTATCATGAACCGTGATACTTCGGTTTATCGGTCATCGGTACATCGGATAATCGGTACATGGGATAATGTTATAATGAGTCATTGGATAATGTATCATCGGGTAACGGAGCATTGGGTAATCAGATGATTGAGACATTCAGGTATTTTATCATCAAGGTACCAGGTCATCAAATCATCAAGACATCAGGGTTCCAAGTCATCAAGTCACACAGCCTTCATTGTATCAAATATTCAATCCACCAATCTATCAAACCAATCTATCTTAAAAAGTCAATCTCTATGACGGATAAAAAATCCATTACTATAAAAATACGTGTCGATTCGCAGACACACGCAGAAATACAGTCAAGAGCCGACAGATATACCGATGGCAACCTAAGCGCGTTTGTACGCTGCGCCACACTCAAATATGAAGAGCAGCCGATTACCGACCACGATAATCCCCGGATGTTTGCCTTGATCAAGTCCGCTATCAAGCTCATAGAACGGACCGGTACCAACACAAATCAGGTTGCAAAGCACATCAACGAACAGCAGAAAATGAGTCCTTACTCGTTGCGGGCGGCAGATCTTCTTCCCTTCGGTCAGTTTTGCGAGGATACCGATAAAATCCGGCAGATGCTGACTTACCTCTATAACATGATAATATCAGGGAAATGATAGTCAAGAAGCTCAACGATGTGTCCGGCGGCGGTTTCCCCGGCGCTCGATATAACGAGAAAAAGATTGCTGATGGTGTGGCAACCCTTATGGCGATGGAGAACGTCAGCGAGGCGTTGCGCCACAATGTCGAGACGCTGCACCGTTTCGGCCTTGATGCCTCGGCAGAAGTCGAGAGGTATCTGAAAGAAAACTCTAAGACTTATGGCAATACAAAGACGACACGTTTTCAGTTCCATGTGTCGGCCTCTGTGAAAGGACGCGCCATGTCGCCGGAAGAACTCACCGACTTCGCGCGTGAGCTTATGGAGGGGATGGGCTATGCCCGTCAGCCGTATTTTGTTTACGCCCATCATGATACCGGCAACAATCATGTGCATATTCTCTCGACGAGAATAAAGCCTAACGGTTATACCATTTCTGACCATCAGGACAGGCGCAGGCTTAACGAGTGTGCCAACCGCATACTCGCGCCTGACATCAGTAAAGACATAGAGCGTATTTTCGGCTACGACTACGAAACGGAGGGGCAGTTTGCCAATATAGTTAAGGCTCACGGCTACAAGATAGAGAAATCGCTCGACGACTACCGTCTGTTCAAGTGTGGCGGCAATGCCGGGAATATCGCCATCAGCGACATTCTCAATCGAATCACCAAGAACAGCCCCAAGCGCAAAGACCGCGCTACGCAGCTTCGCGCCATAATCCGGAAATACAAGAGTGAGATAGCCGATGGAAAATGTCAAAGTGTTGATAATGTCAAAGTGTCAAAAGGTAAGAAGCGAAAGCCGGTAAAAGCAAAACTGAACACCGACATCCGCAAAATACTTGATAACCACGGCAAGCCGTTGAGCGAGGAGAACTGCCAGCGCATACAGACTCTCATTGATGTCCTCAAGACAAAGTTTGGCATAGACATCAGTTTCCAGAAGGACAAGGACGGCAGGGTGAGAGGCTGCAGTATAATCGACCATGCCGAAAAGATAGCTTTCGATGGCAGCAAGGTGATAAAACTGTCGGAGCTTATTGATTTCGCCATCAAGCCGCAAAGGAAACCGTCGCCGCTTGACGTGTACCGCGACCTGTTCACTGTCGAGGTGGGCAAAGACGGCAAAGGGAACTATATGCTCATCAATGTCAAAGACGGCTCGACGTACCGCAAGCCAATCTCACAGAGGCAGTACGCATGGTATAACGGCGTGAAAGATGACGAGCGCGAGGATGTAGGTCTGACAATAGCAGCCACGATGTTCTCCGAGGAGATATTAACCGAATATCTCATGCGCCATCCTATATACAACCATCAAGAGAGGATAAAAGGCATGGCAGTTGTCAAACATAGAAACGGCAACTACTGCCTCCGCGTAGCACTGACAGACGGCTATATTCCATTGATAGACTTAACTCCCGAGGAAGAAGCCAAGTTCCGTTCGCTCCATACTGACGAACAGGCCCGACAGGATTTCCTGCTGTCAATAGCCATGCTGCATCTTACTCGAAAGGATGCCGAGGCGGTTAAAGACAGAATAAAACAGAATACCCAATCAAAAGCCGGAGTCCGTATTCTCCCTTCCCGACCACAGGACTACTCCCCGGAAATCTCGCAAGTGTTCACATTAAACCTTGCCAACGCACTATCTTCCCTCAATGTAAGTTCCGGCTCATCCGGCTACAAGCGCGAGCACGAAGTCGGCAACCGCTCCCGCTACGACGACATCGACGATCGTCAGTCGGGCACACGGCTTACAATGTAAGAATGAAATAGTGACTATCTCAACGCACCACGCCGATAGTCACTATTATTTTGCGGAGGATTTAATGTAGAGTTTAATCGGATTTAAAATTAAACGCTACTTTTTAATACCGTTTAATCAAGCCGATTTATCGTGGTTTATAGCGATTTAGATAGTGACTATTATAGTGACTACGCCCTGTAGGGACTAAAAGAAAAATCGCTAACTCCGTGAGAATTAGCGATTTGACTTTTGTTTGGGTGGTGCCACCAGGAATCGAACCTTTTGATTAGACTTATTCTAATTCCTTGATTTACATCCTCTTTTTGCTTTATATCTTATAAAAACCATCGAATTAGCTTTACACTAAATTCATCGCTTTTCTTTATCAATTCGACAATCATTATCTTTTTGACGATACAAAGGTAGGTAAAAAGTTCGATTTCTGCAAATATAAATAGCTTTTTTATCATTTTAGAGCCTGTTTAAATTATTATTGAAGAAAATTTAAACGGGCTCTAAATCACTTCTATGTTTTTGTTTTCCGACATTTATAATGACATTCTACTCTCATATACTTTTTATTATATTTCTCTTTGAGCATTTCATAGGTTAACACTCCTTCTTTGATACATGAGGCAAAAACTTTTATATCAGTAGGTAAATCGGAGTTTTCTTCATGTAAATTCAGTTTTTCTATAAGCACCTGAACAAAAGCACCGCAAGTATAACTTACATCTGGAATAATTTTGAGTACAAATTGTCTCGCATGTAACAGCTTTTTATCTTGTTTGCATTCCATGGTCTGTTCAATCTCCAATAAAGACAGACCTTTTACGTACATTTCAACAAGCGTAAAGAACTTTTTGATTCCACTTTCCGTCCAAATGTTAATATCTTTAGAGAGTACAAATTTTCTAGCATTTTCAGCATTTATCGAACTTGAAAAGAATTTATCCATCAATTCCATATTTTCTTTCATCACAGACAGCAAATGTCCTAGTATATACAGAACATTTTGACTGTCCAGGTTAGCTATGAAGGGCACGTTGATGGATTCATAGAATACCATTAACAAATCCTGATCAACACTGGTCTTTGCAGACAACACAGACAGCCACTTGGGCTGCTCTACATTTTCTACCCAATTGCCAACCATAGCATCCAAATGGGTATTAAACTCTGTTGCCCTACCTTTCACGCTCATTTGATATGCATAGAATGTCTTTCCATACTTACGTTTCACATCAGCCACATCTGACTTAAAATGATTCAATATTAAATCACTATCCACATTTATCTCGGCATTAAAGTAATCTGCAAGAGGATCCTTTATATCTAGACAGCGATCGCCTTTAGAAAAAATCTCATCACGCACCGTCATCCAATTACCTTTTACCACATTATCCAGATAGGTCGCAATGATGGATGGTATCAGAATAGCCGTTCCGTGCGAACGGAAACCTGCTCGACCAGCCCTTCCTGCTGCATTCAATATCTCGTGAGCCTTGATTTGCTCCATGCTATTTCCATCAAATCTTTTGTCGCCAGCAATGAGAACTATATCAGCTGGTAAATTGATACCTTGAGCCAAGGTAGGTGTAGCCACCAACACATTCACGCCGTCCTTGCTTTTGAAATAATGCTCCGAGATAATACGCTCTTCTGGCAACAGATTACCATGATGTACAGTAGCTGAATTTGATTCAAAAAGATACGAATACTTTTCACCGCCTAATTCCATTGTTATAGCATTATACTTTTCACTTTCGTAGCGCTTTATCCAGTCAACATTTTTCCATTTCAAAAGTTCATTTATATGGTTACGTATTGAATTGGCATCAACAGGTTTGGTCGCAAAGATTATTGTCTTGTAATGAATAGCTGCATAACGACTTGCCACCTCTGCAGCCACATAGTTGTAGTTTGCTGAAAGTTTCCACTCACTATTTGCCTTCAGATGAATATCTCTGCCTGTTAACTCCACCAAGCAATAATTTGCTTTGTTTACATCATCCCATGTTGATTTCAAACTGAATATGCAGTGGGGATTTACCTTCAGCATTCTTTGTAGTGCTACTGTCGGATTTTTACTCTTATTTTTACTCTTTGATACAGTAATAATTTTCCTTAATCTATTGATTTCTTCCTCATTATAGACCAAGCATCCCTGCAACTGACAAGTAGGCTTCCATGGGTTATCAAGTAACACACACTCGCGACCAGTCACCGACTTAATCCAACCAGCCACATCAGCTCCATTCCGTACCATTGCAGAAACGAAAAAATAATCTGCTTTAGGTATAATGTCGAGCAGCTCCACAACAAGCGTCATAGCATCATTCGCACGTTTGTCATCAAAATTGCCATTAACCAAATGAAACTCATCAAAAACAACCAATCCCACATTATTCAATTTTTCTGGGTTCAGGCGTAATAACGCAAGACAACGCTCAGGTGTCATCACCATTATAGTACTATCTTCCTCCTCCTCTTCAAACCAAGAGAACTCTGCATCTCTATTCCGAATTGACATATTCATTCTTTCAGTCAACTTATTCAAACTGTTGTTAACTTGATTTTCTAATGCATGAGTAGGAACAAGATATATAACCCGCTTATCTGCCAGCAAACAAGAGGCTATTTTCAATTCAGAAAGAGTTGTTTTTCCTGCACCTGTAGGGTAAGTAATCACTGACGACACACCAACATTCAATATCCCCTTACTGATTGCATCCAAATGGTTCTCCCATAAAAAAGGTCTTACTACCGCTTGCTTTTTTAATGCCTCTTGCCAACTTTTCTTTTTCACTCCTATGGGAGTAGATACATTAATCACAGCATGACTCCACATCTCCTCACACGATAGTATAAACAGAGTTGACAATATATATGGAGCCACATATACGTCTCTGAGAGCAATGAGCTTATCCTCATAAACAGACAGTTCTCTGACTTTTAAAAAAGAATTGATTGTATACGCTTTTTTACCCAATAGCGAAATTGAAAACTGCTTTATTCCCGTCACTAGTTCTTTCCAAAGTAGCCATTCCGTATATTGTTGTAAATCATTATATTCCTTTGGTTCATTGATCGTCAAACTTTGTAGTTCATGTAAATTGCCGCTCACCAGAAGTTTGATAGAGTTATATAATTTCTTCACATATTGGTCAGCCTCTCTGCGTACACAGAAACCCTCCGCAACCTCTTGTGCATCAGCAAAATTACCACTTATAACATATAAGAGAGATGCATAAAGGTCGGATGGAATATAATTCAAATCCAATACCTCATCCTCGTGTACTTCTTTTATTTTGAACAAGAGTTTTCGGGCAGTTGCTGCAACAAAAGCCATTGATTTTCGTTTATCAGTCTGGGAATTTGCAAAAAGATACAGTTCTAGGGTGTTAGATAGTATATTAAGTTTTTTCCCATCACTTTTAAGCACTTCCAAATCAAAAGGAATCTCACCATCCTCATATTTTGCGCTAAGGCTAATTATTTGAGCATAAATCTTTGTTAGAGTTACGGGTAGTAACTCTTCAGTAAAGCCTTCCACATGAGGAATTTTTTTTATCAATTCTTCAGTTACGAAATTGTACATAGTGTTAGATGTATGATTTCAGTTTCGCTAAAACTCTCTGTTGCAAATCGCTCATCCACTCCCGTTCCTTGTCATCTAAGCAGATTGTTGCTGCCGATCTTCTGTGAACATCGCCTCCTGAAATTACTGTATCATAATCTTTGAACAGTCTTTTCCGTCCTTCATCAGAATTGTGAATTTTCTGACGGGTTATGCTGACGTGATACTGACGATATTTTTCATTTACAATATCATTTTGAATGTGTTCAAATTGTTCTCCTAACCTATGCCCAATCAGCGCTTCTGTTTGCTGGAAGATTGCATTATTTTTCACTCCATTCTCCATTTCAGAAAACTCTGGCCATACTTTATCTCGAATTGTTGTGCGAGCATCATTTGTACATTTATCCTCTGTTATCACAATTCGCTCTATCATATTATCAGGTGTGAGTTTTATAGCAAAACCATCAAATCCGTGCATGGAAGGCTGTGAATGAGGTGATTGTTGAAAAAAAATATTACCTTTATTCTGGTTGGCTAATTGTAACCAAGAGATCATTTGAAATAACCATCCATCAATCTTATACATATCTTCTTTGGTTACATTTCTCTTTTCTAACTCTTTAATCAAAAAATCAACAGCTTTCTTGTCCACCTCTCTTGGATTTGAAGCTAATCCATTAATAACTTTTGATACATGACCACAATTTCCAAGGATGAGTTGGCAAATTTTATTTGCTAACTCATCCTTGTCTGTTACTTGATATTCAAAGTCATAACAGAGTCCGTCCAACTGTTTATTATTGATTGATATCATAGCTTAGAATTAGTAATTTTGTACCCATCAAGATTACATCTATACCCCTTAAAGGAATCTTGAGAGGAAATTGCATATTTATATTTATGGTGTGAAGTGTTTATAGAACCAAAAATATTCACACAGTAAGGACCAGTATATAGGATGTTTAATCCGATTTACGATATCAAGAGGAATGCCACTATCCATCATAATATTTTGCCGTAAAGGTTCATCACTAATAGCAGCCTTTACTTCTTCTATATTATATATGCGACTTGTAGCTATATGATACCAAGCTTGCCGAATGATTCTCAAGCGCTCATGCTCCAATGCTAAGTCCTCAATAGTATTAGATAATTCAATCTGACGCTGGGAGGACTTGACTATTTTCGATATGCCAATAGTTCCATTTTTATTGTATATAATTAAATCGTTTATATTAGGAATGAAAAATAATGGGACAATCAATTTATTTCCTCTATGCTCATTACAGCATAAATGCATTTTAGAAGGATATAATTTTTTCTCCTTGTCTTCATCAATGAAAAGACTACCATCGCATGACAATACTAGGTTTTCATAAGCGCAAAAATGAGGATATGGTGGTCCGCTGCGCCATTTTCGCCTTGTACCGTTTAGATGTTTGTAAACGACATTTTGTTTAAAATTCTTATTAAACCGTTTATAATAATTAATCTTCTTAAAATCTATCTTGTTTTGTTTGGTTACAGAGTTATGAGGCATCACATGTTCTAAGGAAATGTGTTGATTTACTTCCATATGCCTCATGCAATAACAGCAGAATCCATTCTGTTCCCAGTAAAGCAATTTCTCCATTTTATGATTTCTCTTAAATGAAGCATAAGTACAATTTACATATTGTCCATCTTGTTCATTCCACGATTCACATAGGAAACGATTTACAATTTGATGACCTTTACGCCGCCTTCCTTTATTATGCTTATCAATCCAAAACATATATCTAATGATGCGAGGTTATTCTTCCTTCCATTTATTGATTAATTGCAATGCTTTTTTTTCTCCCAACATTTTTTCTAATTCCTTGCGTCTCATGTTGAGTAGTTGTGTATTTTCCATTTGCATAGCTCTTTTTATTGCCATTTGTAGAAATTCCATCTCCTCGTTTCTAGGAGCTCCTCCCATCCAATCCAGTAATACATCATCGTAATCAATACCAAAAAGGTCTGGCAATTCATGCGGTTGCTTCTCTCCAGCTACAAGTCTGAATATTTTATTTTGTTTCTCGTCCGCTGACAAGTTGCTTACTATCAATGGAGAGTGGGAAGTCATTATGAATTGTAATTTTGGGAATGTCTGTGTAAACCGTTTTACAATTTCTGTTTCTAACGAAGGGTGTAAGTGCAAATCAATTTCGTCTATCATAACTAATCCTGTAGGTTCTACATCTACTCGCCTGTTTAACAAATAAGCCCGGTATGCCAGATCTAAGACAATGGAATATAACCGTTTATATCCGGCTGGAAGTCTGTCAAATTTGATTTCCTTTTCTGATTTTAAACGAAGCCACAGTTCTGGTTTTTGTTCTTCATCAAATAAATAGAAAAGGCGATCTATCTCAAAAGCAGTATCGCATATATCATGATTAAGTACTAGAGAAAACTGCGTCAACTTTTTAGTAACAAATGCAACTTCATTACGTGTGAATGTGTCTGTATCATCATCTAGCTGTTTTAGTTTAGCCATTGAATTTAATAGTCGTCGTTGCCATATTTCCACACATGCTGTTTCATTATCCCATTGGTAATAGCCAAAGTTGCGTAATGTTTTTCCATTTGCAGCCATTTGTTGCTTGGCAAAGGAGGATATATTTGTGAGTGTATGCGGAAAAGAATCCGAAAAATATGCGAGTAATGGCAATTCATCGTATTTCCTATACAATTGCATCAGATGTTGATAAGCAGGCCTATAGCGTGATGGATTAAGTGAAGATCCACTAGTTGAACGGCGATACATATCCCATTCTATATTTTCTCCTTGAAAAGTTATTTGTCCATGAAAATTGGCATCAGCAGTTACATCCTCTGAATCTTTTCTTCTATGAAATTCATCATATTTGATGGATTTCATTTTTAAATCAGGATTTCCTGCCGACAAGAAGTCATCCCCCATTGAACGGTCATTCGTAAACATAAAATAAAGCGAGTAAACCATAGCTCTAATGAGTGTGGTCTTTCCAGCACCATTGCGTCCGATAATAATGGACACACTAGGTGCAAACTGTATATCGAAATGGTCGAAACACAAGAAATTGTCTATAGAGAGTTTTTGATACAACATAAAATTTCATGTTTTTGGAGTACTATTGCAAATATAGAGATAAAAAATTAGAAAACAAAGGATTCAATAATGTAATCTTCGTGAGGTGATAACCATCAGAGAATCAAGTTTAAGAACTTTATGTTTCAGATTTCATTACACTTCTTCAACATAGCTTTACGTATCATTGTCTAAATATTGATGTTGGTTTACTTGGTTTCTGATATTCATTTATAGGTAATTGAATTTGAAATGTAGTTTCTTCGCAGGAAAAACTATAATCCATAAAATTATGATGAAATCGGATATGAGTTATTGCCGGAAGACAGCTGTAGACCAGGTTATTTCAGATTTTCTTTTCCATTGTCAATATGAAAAGAACTTGAATGAAAAGACAATTTATGCTTATCGTTCTGACTTGTATATGTTTAAAAGGTATATTCATGAGTTGTATCCTTCGGTTGTATTTGAGCAGGTGTCAAAAGATATGCTGAAAACGTACCTGCAACATATATCGACTTACAAGCCTAAAACGGTGAAGAGAAAACTGGCATCCCTGAAGGCTCTGTTTAACTACTATGATTTTGAGCACGATGACTTTCTGAACCCTTTCAGAAAATTGAGTATTCACTTTAAAGAGCCTTATGTTCTTCCGATGATAATGACGTGCAATGAGGTGAAAGAGATACTTAAATATCTTTACAAATTAAGGGCGGATAATCCTGATACGGGCGATTATGCCTATAAGGCACGGACAAGGGATATTGCGGTTGTAGAACTTTTATTTGCCACCGGTATACGCGTTTCCGAATTGTGCGAGTTGTCATGTGATGCCGTTGACTTAAAGCAGGCAACTATTAAAGTTTTTGGAAAAGGCAGCAAGGAACGGATCATACAGATTTGTTCGGTGGAGGTGTTAAAAATACTCAGGCAATATCAACGTCTGTTTGCTCCTTCCGAATGTTTTTTATAAATAGGTTAGGAAACAGGCTGTCCTCACAATCCGTCAGGCTGTTAATCAAGCGATGCCGGGAAGAAACAGGGATTGGGAAAAAAATCACTCCGCGTACTTTCCGCCACACTTTTGCCACATTGTTGCTGGAAGAGGATGTGGATATCAAATACATCCAGAATTTGTTGGGGCATAGCAGTATAACCACCACGCAGATATATACCCATGTCAACATGAATAAACAAAAGAAAATTTTATCCTCCAAGCATCCACGTAAGAAGATGGAAATGGAGGAGTGATATCTATTGCCATGTCCATGCCTTGATTAATAAAACGGGGTGTCATCTGATGACTTTTGATGCCATCTGATGCCATTGCTTTTCATGTTTCAGATATAAAGCGGTTCTTTGCCCAAATCCATATAAATGAGACGTTATGAACATACAAGAAGCAAAGAATATCAGGCTTGTTGATTTTTTAGCCGGATTCGGACATGAACCGGTAATACAGCGTGGAAACAGTGTATGGTACAAATCGCCCTTCAGGACGGAAAAGGAGGCTTCCTTTAAGGTTGACCTTCATAAGGAAGTGTGGTATGACTTCGGACTGGGAAAGGGTGGTGACATTATAACGTTAGCCAAGGAGATTTATCGGACGCAGGACATAAGCCATGTGTTACGATGTATTGAGGATAAAAGAGCGGCTTTGAAACCGGTTATTCTTTCCTGTCCATTTGAAAAGGCATATCCCACCTTTCAGGACTTGAAAATCACTCCTCTTGCCAACCGGATACTGCTTGCCTATCTGAAGGAACGGTGCATTGATTTGGAAACTGCCCGAAAAGTATGCAGGGAAGCCTATTTTAAACGGAACGGGAAGAATTATTTTGCCATCGCTTTCCCTAATATTTCTGGAGGGTACGAGATACGGAACAGGTATTTCAAGGCTTGTATCGCTCCCAAGGACATCACCTGTATCATTAGCACGCCGGAGAGCAGGATTTGCTATATTTTTGAGGGGTTTATAGATTTTCTGTCTTTCAGGCCGGCTTTTCCATCTTTGGAAGAGGGGGATTATATAGTGTTGAATTCTGTCAGTAACTTACAGAAGGCTTTTTCTTTCCTTTCACGATATGACGGCATCTGTTGCTGTCTGGACAATGATACCGCCGGAAAAAATGCGGTGCAGGCATTAAAGGACAAATACGGAATTCGTATATGCGATCTCTCGCATGAATATTCCGGATATAAGGACCTGAATGAATATCTGCGCGGGAAAAACAATCAGCTCCATATATAATAATTGAAAAGACTGTTTAATGATATATCCTTATTTCCATCCTGCCGCATGTGGCAGGATGCAGGGTGATTTTTAATGTGGCGATACTGTGTTAATAGTAGAATGTGGTCAGATGTGTTTTATGGTCTTTTACAATCTTTACTTTCTGCATCTGTCCGTATATTTCACGCACGGATACCGGACAGTTCATCTTTTCCCACTCTTCCGGGGAAATCCTCATGTCGGAATGCCTGAAACATAGTATGACCATCTCCTGGGAATCCTCTTCTGCGAATATGAAACCTTCATGGTCATTGACAAACTGCTTGAGTCCATCCTCATCCTTACAGGATATTTCTCCGGTGTACATATCCCCGCCCGACCGGGTGTTTTTGCGGATATGGATTTTGAACCATTCCTGACTTTTCGGCTGTTCAGGTGCGCCACATTCCCACAGGGCTACTTTCGCATCGTAGTAAACTTCCCCGTTTTCACATGCCCCGTAATGTCCCCAGTGCTTGAAACGGCCGGTAGTCCAAGTCTTGAACCTTACATCACCGGTTTTTACCAGCACGCACTCGCCGCCATGCATATCGCATTTGATGCCCTTCTTATCCCGGGACACGAATGGGACACGGGAGAAATTCCGGAGCACAATGTTATCTCCATACACGGCATCTACGAAGAACGGCCGGGAACGTTCACCGTATCCAGAAATAAAGAACAGGCTGTCACCTGTACGGGGATATCGGTTGGAACGTGTTTTTTCGATGTGTTCCACCATTGTGTTCACTTTCTCTATGTCTTCCCGGACAAGCCCGTGTATCCGGTCATACCAGTAGTTCAGACGGATGAATGTTTCCTTGCAATACTTGTTTTTTGTTTGAATCATGATCTTTTTTATTTTATGGTTAAACATGCCCGGCTTTGGTAAAGCCGGTATTTCTTTTCTTACATGCATCCGTTTGTCTTTTGCCCTGATTGTGCAAGGCTTGGCGAAAAAATACCGCAGCGAAGCGAGGATGATTTTTTCAGCCAACCAGTCCGAAGGACCGCCTTGCACGATCAGGGGCAAAAGGCTAGTTTTGCAGGTAAGAAATAGAAATGCGGAACATTGCTTGATTCCAAGGTGGAAAAACTTTAACCCGCTAACCTGATATATCGATCAAAAATTCTTTGCTATCCTATGAAAAATGTAATATTTTTCTCGGATTATCATCGAAAAAGTGTGTTATATATTGGTTTATATCATCGAAAAAATGTATCTTTGCAAGAAACAAGTGAATAATTCTTATTTTAAAGGAATCGATGAAACGGAAGATTATACAACAGTTGAAACTTTGGAAAGATAATCCTGCGAGAAAACCTTTGATACTGTTGGGTGCTCGTCAGGTTGGTAAAACTTGGGTGATGAAACATTTTGGTCTGACTGAGTTTGAGAATGTAGCCTACATCAACTGTGATGTCGAGCCACTGGCCAAGGAGTTATTTGCAGCCGACTATAACATCCCCCGTATTTTGCTGACACTTCAGGCTATCACAGGAACGAAGATTGAAGCAGGAAAAACGTTGATTGTATTCGATGAGTTGCAGGAGGTGGAACGGGGATTGCATAGCTTGAAATATTTTCAGGAAAATGCGCCTGAATATCATGTGATGGCGGCTGGCTCCTTGTTGGGAATTACTTTGGGGAAAGGTCAGTCCTTTCCGGTGGGTAAGGTAAATGTAATGCGTCTATATCCGATGGATTTTGAAGAATTTCTGATGGCTGCCGGTGAAACTGATTTGTGCGATTTGTTGCATCAGCCCGATTGGGAAATTTTAAAGATTCTCAGTTTAAAATATATTGCTTTACTTCGCCAATACTACTATGTAGGTGGCATGCCTGAAGTGGTGGATTGTTTCTTTCAGCATCAAAACTTGCAGGAAGTACGTGACAAACAGACTGAAATCCTGGATGCTTATCGGCGGGACATCTCCAAGCATACGACACCTACTGAAAGTATACGTATCGGACAAGTGCTGCAATCCTTGCCTTCGCAGTTGGCCAAGGAGAACAAGAAATTCATCTATAATGTGTTGAAGAAAGGAGCCAGAGCTACGGAATATGAACTCGCCATTCAGTGGCTGATGGATGCAGGTCTGGTACATAAAGTCAGCCGGATAAAAGAGCTGCAGATGCCTGTCAAATTTTACGAAGATCTAGGTGCCTTCAAATTATTCCTGCTTGATTGCGGTCTTTTAGGCTGTATGACCGAGACGCCCGCCAGCCAAATGCTAGTAGGAGATAATGTATTCAAGGAGTTCAAGGGCGCTTTTACCGAACAGTTTGTCTTGCAGCAATTAGTGGCCCAAGGCTTTTCGCCCTATTATTGGAGCAGTGACAAAACACCTGCGGAGATTGACTTTGTGGTACAGACGGAGCATCGCGTGATACCGGTGGAAGTGAAAGCCGAAGAGAATGTACGTGCGCGTTCCATGTCGGAATATATTAAAAATCATCCCGATTATCAGTTGAAAGGACTGCGCATTTCCATGATGGGGTATCAAGATCAGGAATGGATGGAGAATATTCCGTTATTTGCCATTACGAAGTTCTTTGGATAAATGGCACTTTCATGGATATGAGATACACATATGAAGAACTTTGGAAGTCATGGGTGTATAAAAACAAAAAGTTCGCCAAATCCCTATTCTCGGATTTGGCGAACTCATTTTTTAGGACTCAATCGAAAGGGCACTGAAAAAGTTCTTATTTTTCAGTGCCCTCTCGAAGTGAGGATTATTTTTTCTGTCAACCGGTCCAAAGGACCGCCTTGCGCAGCCGGGGGCAAAAGGTGCCCTTTGCGGGTAAGAAATAGGAATACGACACTAGTGGCCACAGACAGGATCATCTATAATCAAAAGCCTCCATCCTGTTTCTTTCCAACAGCACGAGGATGTCCTTTTCCTTGTACAATAATTTGCCTCCCACTTTGTAATAAGGCAGTTTACCTGTTATCCTGTACTCGGCCAGTGTTCTCCGTGTCAGTTTCAGGTGTTCGGCCAGCTCGCTGTCGGTCATATAACGTTCGCCGTTCAGAACCGGCCGCATCTTTTCCGCCTGTGTGTCCAGTATTTCGGACAGGCTCTCAATATTCCGGAAAAAGCGTATGATTTCCGGGCTTTCCTTGGTCAGCATGGATTGGATCATATCATTCGATTTAGAGGTGTCACACGATGAATTTCCGCCTCCATAAAGCGGATGATATCCTGCCGTTTGTAATATACTTTACGGTCTATGTAACTGTAGGGGATGGACCCGCTTCTCCGGAGTTGTAACATTTTTCTTGGCGAGACATCCATAAGCGTACATGCCTCCTGGTTGTCGATCCACTCATCCATGCCCCGCGTGCTTCCTCCGCATGTCTCATGTACTCTTCTGGCGATGGCTTCCAGGGCCTCGTTCATTTCCATGAATGTCTTGGCCTCGATACACACAAATTCCATAAGTCTTTCCTTTTTTCGATTTGATACGAAAGTATGGAGAGGGAGACTCATATCCAAAAAGGTGTCCGCAAATGTCATCAGATGTCATCAGATGTCAGATATACATTGGTTTATGATATTTTTAGCCTGTTCCCCGGAAAGATAAGGCATGGCGGTAGCGGATAGCCGGTAATATGTAAAGTTTACAATCCGTATTTTACAGTTTTACACTTTACCTGTTTACACCTGTTACATTCGAAAAGGAAGAAAAATACAATTTATATCTAATTATCAATGTGTTATAATTCTGCTTAAAAGACATAAAGGAGGTATGGCATACATTTTTCATAATAAAATGGTATATACTCTTACAGTGCGCACCGGGGGTATTTCAGTAGTAACCTTTAAAAAATACAGGAGATACATGCCATGATGTATATAGATAATGAAGTGCTCGAGAAAATGATAATGACCATAGTGGAAGGATTTGACCGCATAGAGAAGAAACTGGATAGGATGGGCCGTGTGAAGGAGTTCTTGAACGGTGACGAGCTTCTGGACAACTATGACATAGCCAGGCTGCTCAACGTGTCGCTTCGGACCGTGGCCCGCTACCGGGAAAAAGGACTGATCCGTTATTACCAGACGGATGAGAACGGCAAGAATTTCTACAGGAGTTCGGATATACAGGATTTTTTGCAGAAACGGGGAAAGAAAAACTGAACGGGGCAATGTGGATATGCGGAAGTTATGCTAACTTTGTCTTATAAACGGTTGTTATGAAGACAAATACCAATTCAAAATATCTCATTGCGGTTCTGATTGACGGTGACAACGTGTCCTTTGAGAGGATGGAGGATATCATGGGCTTTGTTTCCCGTTATGGGGATGCCGTTATCAGACGGATATACGGTGACTGGACGAGGAAAGCTCTTTCCGGATGGAAGGAGACCGCCCGGGAATATGGGTTCAGGTTGGTGCAGGCCTCCTCCTATGCTTCAGGAAAGAACACTACGGATATCGCGTTGGTCATAGACGCCATGGACATTCTCCGTGACGGCCGGGTGGACTGTTTCTGTCTGGTCGCCAGTGACGGTGACTACAACCCGTTGGCGCAACGGATACGGGAGGCGGGATTGAAGGTACTGGGATATGGGGAGGGCAAGACTCCCGTATCGCTGATACGTTCCTGTTCCGTATTCCTGTATGCCGACCGTAAGGAAAACAAGACCTTGGAGAACACTCCGGATTTTTTTATCCGAAGGGATATGGAGTTTTTTGACAAGGCTTTCCAGCAGGCGGCTGACGGCAAGGAGGAGGTCTCCCTTTCCCTGATAGGCGGCTCGTTGAAGAAAATGATGCCCAAATTCAAGGTCAAGAGATACGGATGCAAGACATTGGGCAAGCTCTATGAAAGGTTGGAACGGTACGAGCTGGTCATGACGGAAAAGGGAGTGGCGAGTGCCGTACGGATGAAAGGTCGGGCCGTACGGCAGGAATGACCGGGAATAAATCCACGTCCGTTTATACCGGAATGGGATTTACCCGTAGCGTGTCAAGGTTGAGATAGGCCCCCCGGTAGAATGTCCTCCCTTCTCTGAACATGCGCCAGAGGATGTCGCAACCGATTTGTGCCAGCATGGAGTTGATGAACAGATCCTGCTTGCGCAACGCCTCCGTGAGTGAGCAACTCGGGCCTGAGTCCTCCTCCCGGATGGTGGAGTAGCTGACCTCCTCGGTGATGACATTCATCCTGGGCATGGGAAGGTATTCGCTGGATGCGGGCTGGCTTATTTTGCTCCGGATATTGCCTACCAGGACTTGCCCGGTGGTTTGGGCGTTCCCGAAATCCAACCAGTATATCGGCGCTTTCTCATCGTTATTTTTATATTCCCTGTATTTCTTCAGGAACCGCCACAGATCGAGCCGGGAACGGGTGTTGTCCGTACAGGTGATGATGATGTTCGCCAGCGGGACGCTTTTATCCCCTTCTTTGGTTATGATCGGATAGCGGCATTCCCTGGCCTCCCACGCGTAACCGAAAAAACGGTTGACGCGGGTGACAAGCGCCGTCGCCTTGTTCAACCCCAGTTCCGTCTCGCTGAACAGCTGGCGGCCGATGTTTGCTTCCGTGACAGTGTCGGGGTCGAAAGCCGTCAGGTGCAGCCCCGGATGTCCCAGAGCCTGTAATGCCACGCTCATGCGTGCCAGGTTGGTTATTACCTGCGAGCCGGTTCCACCCGCCCCGGCTACCAGGACGGTTACGGGGTGATAGGGACTGAGCAGGTACTTGTCTGTGAAATGGATCTTTCTCATGGCAGGATGTCTTTCAATCGTTTGTTGATCGGTTGGAGTTCGTCGTTGTCGAACGGCTGTTCACGCATCCGCTCAGTAACCAGGACCAGATTGTTTCTTGTCGGGTTCTTCCCTCCTCCAAGATGGGAAAATTCACTGAGCCAGAAACGTTTCTCCCAATATTCCAACAGGGTGTGAAAATCCAGGCTCTCCGGTTTCTCCAGTGTGGAGTTTCCCAGGCATACGTTTCCACCGGTCACGTTGAAAAAAGGGGCCAGATAGAGCGGTGTCCTCCCGTCCGGTTTTTTCCCCTTGTAGGCGAAGATGTCCATCCTTTCATTTTTAATGATATAAATGACTCCCGGCACGTGGAACATTCCATCCCCGATGTTCAGGTCGTTCTTGAAAAACATCCGCCGTTTTCCCGGCGGATTATACCACACATAGCTTTCATGCCCCCTGCGGGTATCGCACCACAGCATGTTGGGTGGCAGCCACCCGTGCGGGATACGCCGGTTCCCGTCCGAATAGGATTCCACCAGGGAGTCCATGAATTCATATGTAACCGGAATGCCGGCTTCCATTCTTCCCTTTTTGTTGATAGGGCGTAGTTCCAGGTAGTGACTTCCGCTTGCGTAGTGACCTTCCTGGTACTCATAGGCGATCAGCGCCGCTTTGGGCACCATTATCTCTTGCAGTTGCTTGGTAAGTTCGTTCATATCCTGTATTTTTTTTGTTTTCGTTTCTTTATTTATTGGGAAACGGGCACTTTAAAATGCCAGTTTATGCATTGCGTGAATCGTTCCATCCATCCGGACAGTCTCTCCGGATAGTCGTCCATCCGGAACAGTCTGTCCGTCTCAGGTGTCAGGTACATGCTTGTGACCGGGGTGATGGCATACGTCTCCCGGTAGTCCGAGTTGAAATAGCATTCCATGTTCTCCGTAAGGGTGTCATTGTTGGAATATGCCAGCATGATCTGACAGTCCAGGTCGATCGGGGGGAAATCCGGTGATCTTTCATACGCCCAATCGTAACCGTATTGCATGATGCACGGATTTCCTGGGGTAATCAGTCCCATCCCTTCCCGTATCAGTTCCAAAAGCTCCCGTTCCTCCTTCACTGCCGCCCGGTATTTCCGGACCTTTTCTTCCAGATCGGTACAGAACGGTTTCCCTTCCATTCGTTTAAGTGTTTTTGCGATTTTCCCGGATTGGTAGGATTCCGCCAGGCGTTTGTATTTACGGATTGTCTGAGGGGAAGCCTCGGGATCGCGGTTCTTCCAGTCATCCAGTTCCTCCACCGCCAGCTCATAATACCATGTTTCCGTGACGGCGTTCAACCCGTGGTAACGTACGAACTGCCGTATGAATTCCCGGACGATACGCCGTAACGGTACAGGAAGGTTCTCCGTGAAATCGACGGGTAGCCAGAACAGGGTATGGTCCGGCCAGTCATGGAACCTGTACAGGCAGAAATGGAGCCTCCCGGCCCTTTCCTCCAGATTGACATGTTCCGGCAAGGTCTCGTCCAGGGCCTTGTATAAGGCGGTGATGTTGATGCGGGGACCGCTCCCTTTCCTCGCGCGGAAAGGGAGCCTGACATTCATGAGATCGGCATATCGCAGGGCGGACCGGTATAGATAGTCAAAGTTTTCGGACGTGGTCAGGTTGACGCATGCCCCTCCCGTTTCGTCCTCCACCAGATAGTCCGCCGCGATGGGGAGGAATCTGCCTGTCAAAAAAGCGTTACGCTCCCCGGTGGCGGCAGTCTTCTTTTTTCCCGGCCCATCGTACCCCGTCCGATGTACGAGAGGTCGGCGGCCCTGATGATCAATACGGCCAGTCCCGCCATTTGTGATTCTGATAGCGTTTTGCATGTATCCTCCTTTTTTTTGATGGAAATTCTCTTTGCCATATATCTACCCTTTTGTTCCGATGGTCGTCTTGAACCGGTAGACCACGCTGTCATCCTCGCATTCCGGACCGTGTACGCTCGCCGTGGTCAGTTCCGGATAGGTCATGGAATAGAAATCCATCACCTCGTTCGGGGACAGGCTGTTGTCCGGATCGGCCAGCTCTATTTCCGACGAGCCTTTCCTGATTTTGAAAACTCTCTGCAATCCTTTAATTTCTAGTGCCATAATTGTATTTTTATAGGGTTTAACAACATATCATTTCCATTTGTGCCTCGTCTTTCATGCGGTATTCCTCCGGGAAGTCGAGATATTCCGCGTAAGGGTCCTCACGCAGGAGCTCCCTGTCATGCTCGTCGTCCTTGTCGAAGCCGTACTGTCCCATGTCCTGCGCTCGTGCCCCGTATTCGCTTTCCCCTTTGTTATCGGGAACGGTTTGCGTGGAAGCCGTTTGCGGTTGCGAAGGGACGGGTTGCAGCCATTGACCGTCGTATACCTGTGATTGCGGCATCTGTACCGGCTGGTGGAATTGTATGGTCTGCGGTCGGTTCACGGGCTGCTGACAGCCGGCCGGTGTACCATCCGCTCCTGGTCGTGAAGCCGCCTGTCCGTGTGGAACCTGTTGTGGTCGCGTGCCTTGTACCGACCGCGGAATCTGGTGGGGAGATTGGCGGGACGGTTGTTCGGGTGCGAACATCCGTATCTGTTCCCCTCCCTGATATCGGGGGGCATGACCGGGTACCGGTTGCGGCGCCACCGGTTGGATAACCTGCGCGGGCTGTGGTTCCGGCATTACCGGTTCCGCTCCGAAGAGACTGCCCTCGGACGCTTTTTTCTGTACCTCCGCTATCTTCACGTCAATCTCCTTCTGCTTGTCCGGCATGGCCAGCCGTTTTGCCTGTCTGAGCCAGGTCAACGCCTCGGAATAGCGTTTGCCGCCTGTGGCGTCCTCCGCCTTTTTAAGCAGCTTTTCCATCTTCTCCCGTTTCTCGCGTACCTCTTTTGATTCCTTCTCAGCTACGGACTTGGCCGCCTTGCTTTGTGATACGGCCTGTTCCGCTTGTTTCTCGAATGTTTCCAGGTTGGTAAGGATGCCCTGCGCCTTCTGTACGGGCGCGGTGATCGCTCCCAGGAATTCCATGTCCAGCTCTTCCGGGGTACCGTTCAATACCAGCGGGACGATTTGTTCCCCGGCCTCGTCTTTCAGTCCCGCACGCCGGGGCATGACGGCCACGGTCAGTTTGTCATTCACTTGTCTGATGTTGATACTCAGGTCTGTGCCTGCCGTAATCATTCGGTTGATCGTTTGAAAAAACATAATGGTAAAATATTTGTAAGTTATACATAAGTTTCTTGGAAAAACTCTTTCAGGAGTCTCTGCCTGTCGGGATTGGACGCGATGTCCTTTAATGGCTCCAGGTAGTGGCCTATTGTTTTCGGTTCGTCCAATATGCAGGGGAACCGTTTTTTGACAGGTTTTATGCGCTTTGTGACGGGCCATGCGACCGGCATGACCGGGGCTGAGGGGGTGGATGTCGCGGTTCTCATGTTTTTTGTATTTTAGGAGTTATGCAAGCATGCCCATGACGGACAGGATAAGGATGACTTTTATCACAAGGAGGAATGCCCTGAAGAGGAATCCTATGATTGTTCCCGATAAAAGGAACAGGACGATCAGGTACACGGGAATGATTCCCTTGCTGTAGAGCAGGCATATTCCCGTAAGCAGGACCAGTGAGACCACTCGCTTGCAGATGTTTTCGATGAGTCGCAGTTTCATATCTTTAAATTTTTAAGAATGAATAATCCCATCGGGATATGTTTTCCCGATTTTATAGGCCTCCGGCCCTTGGATTGCCTTTTTGCGCAAGGCTTGGTCAAAAGAAAATACCGCAGCGTAGCGAGGATGATTTTCTTTTGACCAACCAAGCCCCCAAAGGGGGCCGCCTTGCGGCAAAAACGAGGCAATCCAAGACCTTTGCCGGTTAAAAGCGGAAAAACTATCCAATCTCCCATGAAAAAAGGAGTACGGCATTGAAAGCCTGTACTCCCTGCTCTTTTGAGAATCGTCCCGTGCCGGTGGCGTAATATCCTACGGGTTGTTTTTAGCCTGATAGATCCGGAATATCTCACCGGTCACCTCCTTCACCTGTTCCAGTACCCCTCCCAGGAACTCCTCTTGCGTGAGTTTTCCCTGTTCTATCCGTGCCACTTCCGCTTCCCATCCGGAAGTGAGGGAGGTGTCGGCCACTTTCATCCCACGTACCGTTTCATAGAAGAAAAGCCCTTTTGGGGTGGGGATGACATATTTGCCTGAATAGCGGATATATTTACGCTCCAGCAGTGTGCGGATGATATTGGTACGCGTGGAGACGGTCCCTAATCCGCTCCGGTCCATATAGCCGACCAGCTCCTCATCCGTATAGGGGGATACCGGAAGTGTTCTCTTGCGGACGATATTGCATCCGCTTACCGGTACCGGCTCTCCCGGGGAGAAATCCGGTAGTGCGGAACAGGGCATACCCCCCCTTGCGATAAGATGTTCCCGCCCGAAGATGCTGAGCCACCCCTTTTTCAGGACGCGGTACGTTTGGACGCTGAACTTCCGTGCGGCACATACTACGTCGATGGTCGTATATTCCACCCGGCAGGATGGCATGAAGGCTTCGAGTGTCCTGCCGAGAATGAGCGTATAGACCAGTTGTTCCTCCTTGTTCAATGTTCCGGGGGGCATGCCGGTGACAATGATCGCGTGGTGATCTGTCGTCTCCTGTGCGCTGATGTCGCTTGGCGGCGCGGCAAAGTCCGTCATTTTGGCGTATTGGCGGAATTCCTTGCGGGAAAGAATCTTTTCCATGACAGCGGGCAACGTGTCATATACGTCCCTTGTCAGCAGGCGGCTGGCGGTACGCGGATAGGAGATCAGTTTCTTTTCGTACAGGCCTTGGGTGATATCCTGTACCTGTATGGCTGTCAGGTTGTGGTAACGGTTCGCGTCCTTCTGAAGTTCGGTCAGGTTGTAGGGAGCCGGTGCCCGGATGTCCTCGCTCTCGCGGCTGACCGTCGCGATACGTGCGTTCCGTACCGCCTTGCAGTCACCGTACAGTTCTGACGCGTACCGGTACTCCTGAAAATCTTCCGTGTGGCGCAGTTTTATGATTTGTCGGTCCTTGCAGAGACTGACGAATACCGGCCAGCTGTCGGCTAGCAGGAAATTCTCCCTCTCCCGGTACCGTCTGCATATCTCCGCCAGTACGGGGGTCTGTACCCTGCCCAGCGAATTGTTCCCGAAGCTTACCGCCTTACAGATGGCATAGCTTGAATTGACCCCCAGGAGCCAGTCCGCCCGGTTACGGCTGTCCGCCGCAAGGAACAGGTTGTCGAACCGATCACATGGAAGGAGGTTCGCCATACCTTCCGTGATGGCCTCGTCCGTCAGAGACGAGATCCAGAGGCGGAGGCAGGGTTGTTTACATCCCAGAAAACCGTAAAGATGGCGGAACAGCATCTCTCCCTCTCGGGAGGCATCGGTTGCCGCGATAATGGTGTCGCATGCGTTGAGCACCTTGGCAATCACTTTCAACTGGAGCACCGCATTGATGTCGGGATTCCACCCGGTATCCGTCTTCACGTGCCTTACTGTCAGGAAGGAAGGCGGCAGCAGAGGAAAGTCCTTCCACTCCACATGGGCTGTTCCTGAATCCTTCGGCATTGCAAGGGAAAGCATATTGCCGTATGTCCATGTCACCATGTAGCCGTTCCCGGTCATATAACCGTTCTCTTTTCTGCCGGCTCCCAACACTCTTGCTATCTCTCTGCCCACGTTGGGCCTGTCAGTCACTATTGCGATCATATTCTTTTTCTTTTTGATGCCCCGTACCGGATTGGGCAGTACAGGGACAGGTTAAACTTATTTTATTTTTTTGTTATTTCTTTGGAGATTCCTCCTGACGGATGCCGTTGATTTCCATGATTGTCCTGTTGTTGTCACCGGGTACCAGTTTGAGTGTAGCGTCCATGGTCAGGCTGATTACCGGGGTACAGAGTTTCAACGGGATGATTTCCGACTCCTTGCCTTGCAACAACAGGTCAAGGTTGCCGTCCGCTTCCAGTTGCTCCTTGCTGATACCCACGGCCTTCAGACCGGGCCAATCAATATCTTTTACATTATAATTATAAGGGATGTTCCGATTCGTATTCATACGGTTTGGGGATTTGATGTTTGTAAAATTCATTTTGTTTCTCTCTGATTGGGGTTATACCGCTTGTTTTGCGCCCTTCTTTTGTTCCTGCTGCTGGCCTTGGGCGGTATCCGCCTGTGCTGCACGACGGGAAGTATCCCTGCGAATATCAGGGTTCTCTTGGAAATACTGCAACTGTCCGGAATAAGGGTTTACTTTCAGGTAGGAACTGAACGTTTGCCCGTTGTTTTTCAGTCCTTCGACCAGGAGGGTCTTCCCGTCCTGGAGGTTCGCCTTTTCCTGCGCCGTGAATACATGGCCGTAAACCTCCGCCGGGATACGTGGTGCCTGCTGCTCGTTGAACCCATCCGGCGTGCGTGAGTACATCGTCCTGCCGGTATTCATGTCCAGCTTGACAAATGCGGAGAATTCCTCTCCCTTACGGTTGATCATGTTTTCCAGATAGACGGCCTGCCCCTTGCGCAGGACCTCCTTGTCCTCGGCTGTCAGCTGCACGTTGCAGATTTCCTTTGGAATATAGATTTCTCCGGTTTCCGGATTATGACGGGTGTAATTCGGCCGTCCCGTCGTCTGGTCTATCGTGACAAACGCGGAGAAAGCTCCATCCCTGTTCTTGAACTTCATGTCCTCGACCAGGATGGTATGTCCCTCGCTGAGCATCTTTATCTGGGTGGGCGAGAGTGGCACGCCCCCGATGGACTTCTCGTTGAATACCTGGTTCTTCGGGAAGATGAACTCCAACCCCCTGCGCTCGGCACTGTATTGAAGCGTGGCGTCAAACTCCTTCCCCGCCTTGGAGGTCATCCCCTCCACCTTGACGGGTTGTCCCTCCTTCAGCAGTCTGATCTCCTCGTCCGTAAGTCTTACCCCGCTCACTTCCTGCGGGATGTAGACATGTTCCTGCCGGACGGCGACCAGCTCGTTGGTGTTTTTGTCGATGGAGATCAGGCAGGGGGTGTACTCGCTGCCACGCAGGTTGAGTTCCACCGCACGTCCCATGTTGCCGGTCTCACGCAGGTTCTTCTTGTCTTCCTCGCTAAAGTTAAACCCGAAATAAGGGCGTTCCAGTTGCGGTTCCTTGCGTATACCGTGAACGGCCAGCCCCACCTGCCCGTTCTCTTGCGGTATGAGCGAGAGCCTCGCATCCAGTTTGGCTGTCAGCACGCCGGGAATGTTAAGTGTCAGCGGCACCAGCTTGTTGGTCTTGTAACCTCTCAGCATGGAGTCAAGAAGTCCTTGCTGTTCGAGTGTCGCCTTTGAGATACCGATCTTGTCCAATCCCTCCCAGTCGATCATGTTCTCATTGTAACGATAGCGCGGGCCTTGCGGCTCTTGTGGCACCTGCTGTGCCTGCGGTTGCTGTTGTTGCTGGGATGCTTGTTGTACCTCACTCTGTTGCAGGGGTTCCTGCGGTTGCGTTTCTTTTTTTGCCATGGCTGTCTCTTGTTTATTCATGTTTTGTTCCTCTTTGTTCTCTCTCGGACGGATCTCGTAGCGTTTGAGGAACTCCTTCACCACGTCCGTCTTTTTCCCTTCCGCCAGGTCCTTGATCGCCTGCTTGTTCACCTTGTAGTCGTGGAAGGTCATGCGGAGCAGGCGGAAATGGGTCGGTTCCTTGAACTGGCTCCAGAAATTCTTGATGAAGTTTTCGAGTATGCTCGAGTTCTTGTCGAATTTCAGGAATGAGTTTTCATTCTTCTCGTCCGCTGGAACCGTCTTGACCTTCCCGTCCTTGTCGATCTCGCTGACCACTTGTACACCGGCTTTCGGATCACTCTTGTTATGAATCATCATCAGCTCGGTGATCTGTTCCACCAAAGGGGCATCGTTCATGACCTTCGGTTTCCGGGGCCGTCCAGGCTTCTCGTTTGGGCTCTTTTCTTGTGCCATACCTTTTCTTTTTGGGGTTAATAAATTGCTTTGACACTTCAAAAATATGGGCTAAATCCGAATAAAACACTGATTTTCAAAAAGGTGTCATCAGATGTCATCAGATGTCGTCAAATGTCCGAAAGACTAGTTTTCCGTGAGAGAAACATGCCGTGAAAACAAGGATATGGTATGCGGAGGAAGGGCGAAGAAGCCGGCACGGGCGCAAAGGGAGGATTATGCAGAGCAGAGGGAGCTGAAGTCCCTGTCTTCTCATGGGGCGGCGTTTTTTTCATAAGACATTGCAGGTCTGCCCATATATCCCGTACTTCCTGCCGAATTTATTAGGGATATAAAGGAGGCCCTCCTTTTTTCATCAATGACACGGTCATGCGTCGCGTCGGTCGCAGTGAGTCCCTATAATCTTTCCCGAAATCAAAACCATTGTCCGGGCGTTTGTTTCCATGTGTATTTTCCGCGACTTGTCGCAAGGAAAATACTCATGGAAAGCGAAGCCGGAACGCCCGTGACAATACGGTTTTGATTTATCTTTGATTATAGGGAACTCGCTGGTATCCGTCTGTTTTTACGAATTTCCCAGAAAACATATACTGTCTTGTTGTTTATGCGATATAAATATTTCTAGACTTGTTCCACGGAAAAAACGTCGCTTTTCATTTTCGGACTTTGATTCTTTACGAGGCTATTCGGACTGTCTTTCAAGAAGATTTACAGAGTTTGGCATCGGCATCAGGTGATATTCGGTGTTCCAAGTGGAGAAGCGGAATCCATGACTAAATATTTTCTTCCTTCAACAATATAGCCCACGGGTTGTATCTATGTACCTATTATTCATCATAAAACAGACTATATATGGCTACCATTAAATTAAAATTCCGTCCGTCGACGGTACAGGGTAAGGCCGGCACGCTCTGTTACCAGCTTTGCCACCGTCAGGAGAACAGGCAGATTACCACCGACATGAGGATATTTCCCGAGTGGTGGAATGAGACGAAACGTGAGCTTGTCGCTGTCCCCGGCAATGAGAGGGTCCTGACCGCCTACCGGAAACGGGCGGAAAAGGAGATGCGTGACATCCGTGAGATTATCCGCGAGCTGGACTGTAGCGGAGAAACATACACCTTGTCGGAAATACTCAACCGCTATCGCTCCCTGCCTTCCGAGCCCGGTTTCCTGTACTACATGAAAAAAGAGATGGAAACGCTTTGGGAGAATGGCCAATACGGCACCTCTCGTAATTACCGGCGTGCACTGAACAGCTTTTCCGCTTTCCTGGACGGTGACGACATTCCTTTTTCATCGTTGGATTCCGCCCTGGCGTGTCGGTATGAGTCATGGTTGTGGCAACAAAAGGTAGCGAGAAACAGCAGCTCGTTCTATATGCGGATTCTGCGTGCCGTCTATAACAAGGCCGTAAAGCAAGGTCTTGCGGTGCAGACCTTTCCGTTTCGTGAGGTTTATACAGGAGTGGCTCGCACATCGAAGCGTGCCGTGGATGAGGAAACCATTCGGAAGTTACAGCGGCTTGACCTATCCGGATCACCGGCTCTGGCACTTTCAAGAGATATGTTCGTGTTCAGCTATTGCGCCCGTGGGATGGCGTTTGTGGATATGGCCTATTTGAAAAAAGAGGATGTAGGTGGAGGACGAATCACCTATTATCGTCATAAGACCGGGCAATACCTGACACTCCGCATAGAGCCGTGTATGGTAACGATATTGGAACGGTATGGGCGGACTTGTCCGGAAAGTCCATATCTTTTCCCCATCCTTACCGATGAACAGCCGGAGCTGGCTTACCGTCAATATCGGACCGGATTGAACTACCATAACCGAAAGTTGAAACGGTTGGGCAAATTGCTTGGCGAACCATTACCTTTGTCCTCATATACGCCACGCCACAGCTGGGCTACCGCCGCACGCAACCACGACGTACCGATTGCCGTCATCAGTGCGGGGATGGGACACAGCAGCGAAAGGACTACGCTTATTTACTTGGATTCTTTGGACAATGCCATAATAGATAATGCGAACGAGAAGATTTTGAAGGGTTTGAACGATACCATTTCTATGTAAGAGAGGGTAAAAACACACTGCAAAGGTAATGATTCTCAGTAAAACTGAAAAGTAAAATAAACGTTTTTATTTCCTTATTTTACCCCCCCCCATTTACAAACAGCTGATTATCAATAATTTATATTACTAATTTAATATGAATCAAAATAGTGCCGTAATAAGAATATAAAATAAAAGGAGAACGTTGCATTTTCCATTCGAGCGTATTTTCGAGTCTAAAACCGAGCAAACCGAGCAAAAATGTACTTTTATAGCAATGTATATTCTTGATTATCAGAAAAAAACAACATGTGTACCCTCTCTTACATAGAAACGGTACGAATACGGGGTTACGGTATCCGCTCACTGTAGTCAGGAGCGGCCCGCATTCCGGAAGTCCTATGAAGGAAAAAACCGGATTAACCTTGATTGCTGTATCTTCCTTATTTGAAAAAGCAGAAGGTGCAGGAATGGAAATTATATTCTTTTTATCAACCCGGTAACATTACTTTTCGTTGAACATAGAAACACACACACACGAACATTGGTTCGCCCTAAAAGTATTTTATAACAAAGTTTTCGAGATTGAGGATATATTGAAAAAAGACAAGATCGAGACTTACATTCCTTGTGAGGAAACCTTGATGGAACGTAACGGCATAAAGAAGAAACTCCGTCGTCCGGTCATTAATTCGCTTATGTTCTTCCGTTCAACCGTTTGTCGTGCTTTGGAAGTACAGCGACAATTCACCAATAAGGTAATCCTATATACAAGACAGAAGGGATTGAAAAGACTTCCCCTTGCCATTCCTGATCGGGAAATGAACATTTTCATGCTGGTCACCTCGTCCGGCGAGCAGGGAATGGAATATTTCGGGGAGGACAATTCCAAGTTTCAACAGGGAGAACGTGTACGGGTCATTGACGGAAAGTTCAAGGGAGCGGAAGGGGTTATCTGCCGGATTAGGAAGAATCGCCGTTTGGTGGTCACCGTCCAAGGCGTATGCGCCGTGGCTACTTCCTATATTCCACAAGCCTTTCTACAACGGATAGGGCAAGATTAAGAAAATCATCAAAAGAATCATATAGTGGACATTCTTCATTTTATCGAATTTGCCTTTATAGTCATAGTCGGCTGGACATTGAGTGCGATGGTCCTGCCTCGCATTTCGTTGGTCTCTTTCCGACGTCGCCTGTTCGACTCAGTGGACGAACGTAAGTTGCATACTGCCCATATACCAAGGTTAGGCGGTATCGCCTTTTTCCCTTGTATCACAGTTACGGTTTCGCTTGCCATTATCGGTTACAACCTTTGGCAGGGCTATAACATACTCGACATGGACTTGACGAACCGTCTGCTTTCCATGCTCTGTTGTCTGTTCATACTTTATCTTATAGGTATGATGGATGACCTTATCGGTGTACGTTACCGTTCCAAATTTGTAGTGCAAATACTTTGTGGCATACTGTTGGTGATTTCCGGGTTATGCTTCGACAACCTATACGGGTTGTTCGGTATTTATGTCATACCTTATTACATAGGAGTGCCGTTCACAGTATTCGTCATCGTCTATATCCTGAACGCCATCAATTTGATAGACGGCATTGACGGACTTGCCTCTGGGTTGAGTATTATCTCATTCCTCGCTTTCAGCTGCATGTTCATCCATTTGCAATGGTGGATGTATGCCTTTATCAGTCTAGCTGCTTTCAGTGTGTTATTGCCGTTCTTTTATTATAACGTATACGGTAAGATATATCGGGGACGCAAGATCTTTATGGGTGATACCGGTTCGCTCACTATCGGGATGCTGCTGGCAGTGATGGTCATCCGTCTGAGTATGTCCGATCCAGTGAAAGAGAGTGCCTTTCCCGGTAGCATTGTGATAGCTTTTTCTTTTTTGATTGTACCAATGTTTGATGTGATACGTGTGGTTATTCACCGGTTGCGTAACGGTAAAAATCCATTTCTTCCAGACCGGAATCATATCCACCATAAATTTATAGCCTTAGGAATGTCCCAACGTAAAGCTATGGTAAGCATTATTATTATGGCAGCTTTTTTTGCATTGGGAAATTGTTTTTTGATTCATTGCCTTTCCGTAACAAACTTGTTTCTGTTGGATGTGGCTGTTTGGACGGTGATTCATTGCTACATAACTATGAAAATCAAACGAAAACATAAAGTAGAATAATTAACTGTACAGAAAAAAAATCAGATATGAAATTTCATTTAATTAAATTATGTTTCTTGTGTGTCTTATTGGTGTCCTGCAATACCTCCAAAGAAATTGTCTATTTTCAAGATATCGTAGTTAATCAACCCGAGGCGATTATCGGGGCACGGGATATTACCGTACAACCCAAAGACCAGATTTCCATTATGGTGTCCAGTAAGGATCCGCAATTGGCGGCTCTGTTTAATTTGACACGGGTGCAATACCGTGCCGGATCTTCTGATTTACGTTCTGGCAACATCAATGGAGAAATATCAGGTTACACATTGGATGATAAGGGGAACATTGATTTTCCTGTTGTCGGAACATTGCATATTGCCGGTATGACCAAGAGCCAGATTGCCACCCTGGTAAAAAAAAGGCTGATGGAAGAGAATCTGGTAAACGATCCGGTAGTTACAGTTGAGTTTATGAACCTTTATTTCTCCGTGTTGGGCGAGGTGAAAACTCCAGGTAAATATGCCATTACAAAAGATCAGATTACCCTTTTGGAAGCCATCAGTATGGCGGGTGACCTAAGCATCTACGGAAAGCGAGATGCGATATTTGTCATCCGTGAAGAAAACGGCGAGCGTGTAACCCATTGGGTGGATATCCGCTCGAAAGATCTGTTTAATTCACCGGTGTATTATCTGAAACAGAATGATGTGGTGTATGTACAGCCCAACAAGGTACGTGCCGGACAAAGCACCATTAATGAGAACAGTGTAAAATCGGTATCGTTGTGGATCAGTATCGGTTCGCTCCTATCCTCGCTGGGTGTTTTGCTGTTCAAGTAATGTATTGAATTTTATTTTATAAGATATTAAAGAGAGCCAAAATGATAAAGAATAGAACGAACACAGGCAAACCTACCGATGATTTTATACGGATACAAGATTTATGGGGTATGTTTATCCCGAAATGGTATTGGTTTGCCACTTCCTTGTTCGTTGCGTTGGCAACGGCATCATTATATTTGTTGAGTACTCCTAATGTCTATACCCGGACGGCTGCCATTTTAATTAAGGATGACTCCAAGAACAATTCTCCGGCAAGTGCAATGAATGAGTTTGCAGATATGGGTATTTTTAAATCAAACACCAATATCAACAACGAACTGCTCACCTTGAAATCCCCTACGCTGATGACAGAGGTGGTGAAGCGTTTGGGGCTAAATGAGATATATACTATTCGTAGGGGCTTAAAAAGAATAGAATTATATAAATCAAGCCCGATATTGGTGACTTATCTTTTTGATAATAAAAAAAGTGTAAGTTTTGATATAGAAGTTGGTGCACAAAACAAGTTTTATCTTTCAAACTTTATCGTTGCTGGAGAAGAAACTGGGGAACGGTTTGAAGGAATTATAGGAGATTCCATTCAAACATCAGCAGGAACATTGGCCATCAGCTTAACTTCTCAATATGAGAATTTTTTTACAGGCAGCACTATTCAATATAGTAAAGAACCGGCTGATATGGTGGCAGACAGCTATACGCAAAAATTGTGGGCTGAATTAGGCAATGAAGATGCCACCATTATTAATTTGAGCATTGATGATGCTTCTGTACAAAAGGCAGAAGATATATTAAATACATTGATTGAGGTTTATAACGAGAAATGGATCCAGGACAAGAACCAGATAGCAGTAAGTACCTCACGGTTTATCGGTGAACGTTTGGGCGTGATTGAAAACGAATTGGGTCATGTGGATGAGAACATCTCCAGCTACAAGAGTGAACATCTGTTGCCGGACGTACAAGCCGCATCCAATCTGTATATGAGCCAGTCAGCTGAGAATAAAAAAGAAATTCAAGCACTCACCAATCAGCTTACCACGGCCCAGTATATTCGTCGCGAACTGAACAGCAAGGAAATGAACCAGCCATTGCCAACCAACTCCGGTATAGCTAACGTAAATATCGAAAGTCAAATCGGAGAATACAACAAGATTGTGTTGGATCGTAACCGGTTGATAGCTAACAGTAGCGAGAAGAACCCGTTGGTGAAAGATTTGGGAAACTCTATGCAGAGTATGAAGCGTACCATTTTGCAATCAGTTGATAATCTGATTGTATCACTGAATACCCAGATACGCAGTATTCGTCAACAGGAAGTGGCGACCACTCAACAGTTAGCTTCTAATCCGAGTCAGGCCAAATACTTGTTATCGGTAGAACGTCAACAAAAAGTAAAGGAAGAGTTGTACCTGTATCTGCTCCAGAAGCGTGAAGAGAACGAACTGTCCCAAGCGTTTACCGCTTATAATACGCGAGTGATTACAGCTCCACGTGGCAGTGCTTTACCAATGGCACCGAATAAGAAAAACATTTTGTTGGTGGCTTTTGCTCTCGGGCTTTTAGTACCGGCAGTCATTATCTTTATGCAAGAAAACATGAACACCAAAGTTCGGGGTAAGAAAGATTTGGAGAACTTGAGTGTGCCCTATTTGGGTGAAATACCATTATATTCCAATAACAAGAAAAAGAAGAACAAATCTCAGGAAAAAACAATCGTGGTGGAAGAAGGCAATCGCAACATCATCAACGAAGCTTTTCGTGTACTTCGCTCCAACGTGGACTTTATGAAAAACAAGAATACCGATCAGAAAGTATTTGTGATTACCTCTTTCAATCCGGGTAGTGGAAAGAGTTTCTTTTCGGTGAACATAGCCACGAGCTTTGCCATTAAAGGGAAAAAAGTATTGGTGATAGATGGGGACTTGCGACATGGAACGGTTTCGGCTTATGTAGGGTCGCCTAAGAAAGGTTTAAGTGACTACTTGGGAAACAAGGAAGTCGTTTGGAACGAGTTGCTTGTGATAGACAAAAAGTATCCTAATCTGCATATAATTCCAGTAGGAACCATTCCTCCTAATCCGACGGAATTGTTGGAGGATGGAAGTCTGGCAACCTTGATGCAAGACTTACGCGATGAGTATGACTATATCTTTATTGATTGCCCGCCGATTGATATTGTGGCAGATACACAAATAATCGAGCAATATGCCGACCGGACACTCTTTGTGGTACGGGCGGGATTATTGGACCGCTCACTGTTACCTGAATTGGAAAGTATTTATCAAGAAAAGCGGTTCAAAAACCTTTCGGTGATATTGAATGGTACGGAAAGTACAGGTGGACGCTATGGTTACCGCTATGGTTACCGCTATGGTTACCACAATGGGTATGACTCTTATTACGGCAACACAAAATAGAGGGGTATTCCAAAATAAACAAGGAAACTGTTTGCTATTATTCCCAACAGTCAACAGAAATGTGTTTTTTCCGACAGAAAAAAGTATTAGCGGAAAGCGGTTTTTTCCGTGGTTTCACTGATTGCCACAGCCATCTTCTTCCCGGGGTAGATGATGGGGTGAAAACGTTGGAAGAGTCGTTGGCGATATTGGAAGAAATGGAACGTTTAGGCGTTCGTAAGGTTTGGCTTACCCCCCATATAATGGAAGACATACCCAATGAAACAGTGGATCTGCAACAGAAGTTCCAAGAATTAAAGCAAATGTATCATGGAAAGATCGAATTGGCTTTGGCAGCGGAATATATGTTGGATAACCTTTTTGAGGAACGGTTGGAAAAGGATGACCTGTTACCCCTTGAGGAGGGAAAACGTTATCTGTTAGTGGAAACTTCTTATTTCAATCCACCAATGGGATTACTGTCTATTTTGCAACGCATCCAAAAGAAAGGTTATCATCCTTTGTTGGCCCATCCGGAACGATATGAGTATATGCAAATGATGGATTATAAAACGTTAAAAAAGAACCAAATTTCTTTTCAATTAAATATACCGTCATTAGTCGGAATGTATGGTAAGCACATAGAGAAGAAAGCGAAGATATTATTAAAAGCAGGAATGTATGATTTAGGAGGAAATGATGTTCACTCCCTTATTTTTTATGTGACAACTTGTAAGCAAAAAATAGACAATCTGTCTTTCTTGAAAAATGTGTGTAAAATATAGCGTATTTACATTCGGGAAGACTTTGCCCTAATATGTGTTTTTTATGTAAATGAATGATTTAATATTTAATACAAAGATAAATGAAAGCATGTTTCATGGGCTTGGGTTACATCGGACTACCTACAGCCATTATTGCCGCAAAGCACGGCATTCAAATAACAGGAGTTGACATTAATCCTCATGTAGTGAAAATGACCAATGCGGGACATTTGCACATCATTGAACCTGGCATGGAGGAAATGTTACAGGAAGTAGTGAAAGCTGGCATGTTGAAGGCTTCGGTTACACCGGAAGTCAGCGATGCATACTTCATGGTGGTCCCAACCCCGTTCAAGGGAAACCACGAGCCGGATGTGAGTTACGTGGAAGCGGCTACACGTGCCGTATTGCCGTTACTGAAAGAAGGGGATCTTTATGTAATAGAATCCACTTCACCTGTAGGAACTACAGAGGCTATGGCACGCATCATTTTTGGTGAACGTCCGGAATTGGAAAGTAAGATTTTCATAGCCTATTGCCCGGAGCGTGTATTGCCAGGTAATGTGATCTATGAATTGGTACACAACGATCGGGTCATCGGTGGTTTGAATCCTGAATCTACCGAAAAGGCAATAGCATTCTATTCGCAATTTGTGCAGGGCACACTTCACAAGACTAACTGCCGTACAGCGGAAATGTGTAAGCTGACGGAGAACTCCAGTCGCGATGTACAGATAGCTTTTGCCAATGAACTTTCGCTTATCTGCGACAAGGCTGGTATCAATGTTTGGGAACTTATTAACCTTGCCAACAAGCATCCGCGTGTAAATATCCTGCAACCCGGTTGCGGTGTAGGCGGTCATTGTATTGCGGTAGATCCATACTTTATCACTGCTGATTTCCCGGCAGAAAGCAAGTTAATCAGCGATGCACGTGATATTAACAACTACAAGAGTTTCTGGTGTGCTGAAAAGGTGAAGAACGCCATGTTGAAGTTTGAGTTGAAGAATCATCGTAAACCAGTTATAGCCATGATGGGATTGGCATTCAAACCAAATATTGACGATTTGCGTGAAAGTCCGGCGAAGTATATTACCACGAAAGTGATGCAGAGCTGCAACAATGCCGACATTTTGGTCGTAGAACCGAATGTAAAAGAGCACAACGTGTTTAAGCTGACTAACTACTGCGAAGCCTACGACAAGGCAGACATCGTGGTGTTCCTTACGGCTCACAACGAGTTTAAAGAGCTATCTTGGAGGAAGGATAAAATGATATTGGACTTTTGTGGAATATTCAAGAAATAATGGATATTTCTAAATAAGTGCAAATACAATTATCACCGAAACTAATGAAAATTGCACATAAAATAGTTCAAGTACCGGAAATGAAATTTTTATTAAGACCTTTTATACACAATGTAAAAAGGAATAATCAAAATATACATGAGATTTTCCAGGAAAAATCTCATGTATATTTTCGGAGTTTGATAAGATTTTGCCACAAAACAATATCTTTTGCAGCGTATTTACCAATATATTATTGGGGGCGGTTCGTAAAAAAATATCAAAAGCGTTTCGATATAATAATCACCAGTGCCTGATACAAGAATTATGCATCCAAATTAAAATATATACTCGAAAAAATAGGAATTTATGTTTATCCGAAGATTTGAAGTGTTAGCTGGGAATAAGACTTGTGAAGAAACATACAGGAAACGTCATATCGACATAGAATATATCTTACATATATGAAGACTATCCATCATGTCTGTGTGATTTTGGTTACGTTGACGGTACGGTATCGCATTTAGAATTGATGAAAAAAATTCGGTTGGGCAAAATTGGAAGAATCGAATTCCCTATCAGTCACGAAATAACACATTTTTTCGAAAACATAGAATCAACGTATTGGCTAATACAAATGAATGGATCTTGCAAGATATGAACTACTATATAACTTCCTATTCAGACTTTCACGACGATGACACAAAGCCAAGGATGTTTGAATAGAAAGAGGGTAAGGCGATATTAATGCATAGTGAGTATGAGGAGAAGTGGAATATTATTCCTGTATAAAATTCTTTTAGATAATCCTATTATTAGGTGATTTTAGGTTTCAAGATATGAAAGGGTTGAGTTTTATTAAGTCATCTTCAGGCAGAACTCAAAAGGCACAAAAGAATATTTTGGGGATGTTGCTCATAAAAATTTGCAACATCATTATTAATTTGGCTTATGTTCCATTGTTGATTAATAGTTTGAATCAAGATAGATATGGAATATGGTTGACAATTACTACAATTGTTTCTTGGATTGCATTTTTTGACATTGGGTTAGGTAATGGTCTGAGAAATAAATTGGCGGAATCAATTGCTTGTAAAGATGAAATAAATGCTCGAAAATATGTGAGTACTACTTATGGTGCAATGGGAATCTTATGTTTCTTGTTCTTTATCATAGAGGCCTGCATTGTTCCATTTTGCAATTGGAATAGTCTGCTAAACGCTCATTCGATTCCTAATGGTGAACTTACATTATTAATGTTATGGGTTCTTTCAAGTTTAGCATTTCAAATGCTACTAAAACTTCTAAATTCTGTATTGTACGCTTTACAAAAGCCGGCATTATCCGCATTGATATTGATGCTTAGTCAATTGTTCGCTTTCATTGGAATTTTTATTTATACAAATGTTTGCAATGAAGTTTCTCTTTTGAAATTGGGAATGATTATATCAATGGCTCCAGTCGTTGTATTGATGATTTTTTCATTGATACTGTTTAGAAAAATGATACCCCAATATATGCCAACCCCCTCTTTCTTTGAGCGTTCTAAAATAAAAGAGATTGTTATTCTTGGGAGTAAATTCTTTTGGATTCAATTGACGACTTTATTATTATTTCAGTCAAACAACTTGATAATCGCCCATACTTGTGGAAATACTTCTGTGGCTGAGTATAATATTGCCTACAAATACATTGGTTTGATAGAGATGGCCTTTATGATTATCATGACTCCTTTTTGGTCTGCTGCCACTGATGCTTATGCGAGAAAGGATTATCAATGGATTAAAGGAATATTAAAAAAACTACAATTCATTTCATATATAATGATTGCCGCTGGAGGAGTTTTGATTTTATTATCAGATTTTGTATACAAATGGTGGTTATCATCAACTATCAAACCCGATAAATCATTAATGTTTCTTCTATTATTGTATTTCTGCATCCAATTATCATGGGCTAGATATGGGAGCATAATCAATGGTATTGGGTGTGTAAAGCTCCAATTCTATATTACAATGATAGAGGCTTTTGTGCATATTCCATTGGCTTTATTGCTTGGTACTTATTGGGGTGTAAAAGGAGTAATTATTTCACTTATTATATCAACATTTGCCAATACTATTTGGCCTAAGATACAGATCAAAAATATTTTTTTAGGAAAACGAAGTATATGGGTAAAGTAAATTCTATTACAAAGCTAGAAATAGCGATATTTGTTTTTCTCACTATGATGATATCAGGAGCATCGTCCATTGCTAGTAATGATTTTATTAGAATTATAGTTGTGGGATTATTAGCTCTTTATAGCTTTATAAATCATAAGAATTTATATAATAATATTCTTTTTTATTTATTAAGTGGATGGATTTTAATAAACCTAATATCCTCATTATATTTTGGTAAAAATATAGATTTTTTTCCTTTTATAGGGAAAATTGTTTTGATCTATCTTGCATATTTATGTTTATCTTGTTGCAAGGATAACTTTTGGGATAAATATGAGCAATTTTTGTATAAACTGGCGTTAATTTCTACAATATTTTATATCTTATCCTTGTTCTTTCCCAGTATGTTTAATAGCCTTACTTCTGTATTCCGTCCTTTTACCGCTGATATTTTTTATCAGAAGGAGTCTCAGAAATACTATTTCTATGCTTTCTTTTTTACATATATGGGTAATGGAAACTTCAGGAATAGTGGTTTTATGTGGGAACCGGGTGCATATGCGATGATTTTAAATATCTTGATTGCATATAATATATGTCGACAAGGTTTTCAATTGAATAGACACATTAAGGTATATACTATAATCCTTTTAACTACATTTTCCACAGCAGGATATTTGGCATTTTTTATCATTTTGCTACTGTTTCTTTTGAAAGGACAAAATATTTATATAAAAGCACTTATTCTTATCTGTACTGCTTTTTCAATAGGTTGGTTGATGAATGCAGACTTCCTTCTTCCAAAAATCGAAGAATTTATATCCTCCGCACAAAAGGGAATAGTACACCATCAAGGTTACAGGAAACTATATGAAGCCAATAGAATCCTTTCTTTCAAATTGTTGACGGATAAATTTTTGATGTTTCCAATAGGTTGGGGTTGCGTCCAAGATACAACTTCATATATGGCTTTGAAACATATTGTTACTGTTAATGGCTTGGGAAACACATTAGTGACATGGGGTATTTTCGCATTCTCTTTTTTTATGTACTCGATTGGTAATTTTTTCTATCAATATAGGCAGTCAATTATTATTGTTACACTTTCATTATTAGTAGTATGTATTAGTTTTTTTAGTAATCCTATAGAAAATAACATACTACTCTATTTGTTAATTTTATCTCCTTATATCGTAGAATTTAATTGATAAAACATGAATATTGGCATTATTTGTAAATACCCTATTCCGTATGGAATGGCAGCCACAACACGTATCTTCTCATATTCTAAGGGCTTATTAGAATGTGGTGATAAAGTTGATGTATGGTCAATTGCACCTAATAATTTTAACGCGAATAATAATAATGAAGGCGTTTTTAATGGTATATCATATTTTTATTCATTCAGAAGCAAACGATTTAGTAATAAGCTATTCCATGCATATGAAATGATTTATTCTCTTTTTATCTTAGGTGTAAAATTACATAAAAGAGATAAAATTAGAAGATATGACGTGTTTATTATAAGCTCAGATAGTCTCATTTGCCTGCTGTATATGAGGGTATTAAATATATTATTTAAGAGAAAACTTATTTTTATTTTTGATGAGTATCCAACACCTATTAGAGGTAAATTAAAGAATAAAATACCATTTTGGAAAGAAGTGATTTATCGTGTTATTTTAAGTAAATATTCAGGATATATTTCCATGACCGAAAATTTATTGAAATATTATAAAAAAATCACAGACAATCCAGGTATTATAATTTCATCCATTACCGATGTCAATCGATTCCATAATATAATAAAAAAGCCTATAAATAAAACTAAGAAATTAATTTATATGGGAAATATGGAATTATCAAAAGATAATGTAGACAATATTTTGTACGCTTTATCTATCTTGCTAAGAGATAATTATGATGTTCATTTGTATCTTTTTGGAAAACCAAATTTAAAAGATAAATCTATATTGGAAAGGATTATTGAGCAAGAGGGATTAGCAAACAACACAAGTTTTAGATTTGCTCAATATAATGATGTTCCAAAGATTCTATCAGAAGCAGACATTTTAGTTTCCTCCCAACCTGTGACTGTTCGTGCAGACGGAGGATTCCCAACTAAATTGGGAGAATATTTAATGTCGGGTACTCCTGTATTATCAACCAATGTTGGAGAAACATCAAAATACTTTAAGGATGGCGAACATATGTATTTTGCAAAACCAGAATCGCCATTGGATTATGCTAACAAGCTCAAATATATCATAGATAATTATGAGAAAGCATTAGCTGTTGCTAAAAAAGGGAAAATGCTAATAGAGCAATCGTATTCTCATATATCTGCTGGAGAAAAGATGCATAAATTTTTAAAATCATTATAAATAGTATGTCAGTATTCAAAGACAAAGTCCTGTTAATTACAGGCGGTACGGGTTCCTTTGGGAATGCTGTGCTACGTCGTTTTCTTGACAGCGACATCAAGGAAATCAGAATTTTCAGTCGTGATGAGAAGAAGCAGGACGATATGCGTCACCGCTTGCAGAATTCTAAGGTGAAGTTCTATATCGGTAATGTCCGCAACAAGACTTCTGTAGATATTGCTATGCGTGGTGTTGACTACGTTTTTGCCGCCGCCGCTCTCAAGCAGGTGCCGAGTTGTGAGTTTTTCCCTATGGAGGCTACTCGCACTAATGTTCTCGGTACTGGAAACGTTCTTCTTTCTGCTATCGAGCATGGGGTAAAAAATGTTGTGGTCCTTTCTACTGATAAGGCAGCTTATCCTATCAATGCTATGGGTATCAGCAAAGCACTTATGGAGAAGGTTGCGATTGCTAAGGGTCGTGAACTTGGCGAGGGTGCGGCTACTACCATTTGTTGTACTCGTTATGGTAACGTTATGGCAAGCCGCGGTTCTGTTATCCCTTTGTGGGTTGAGCAGATGATAGAGGGTAATCCTATTACTATCACTGATCCGAATATGACCCGCTTTATGATGACTCTTGATGATGCTGTTGACTTGGTTATATACGCGTTTACCCATGGTCATAATGGTGATCTTTTTGTCCAAAAGGCTCCTGCCGCTACTTTGGAGACTCTTGCTACCGCACTGAAGGAAATATATTCTAAGGTTGATCCGAAATATGGAGATACTGAGGTTCGCGTTATTGGTACTCGCCACGGTGAGAAACTTTATGAGACTCTTGTCACTCGCGAGGAGATGGCTAAGGCTATTGATATGGGCAATTATTACCGTATTCCTTGTGATAACCGTGACTTAAATTATGACAAGTTCTTCTCTGAGGGTGATGAGGTGGTTTCTCGTATTGAGGATTATCATAGCCACAATACTCAGCGCCTTGATGTTGAGGGTATGAAGAAGCAGTTGATGCGTCTGCGCTTTATTCAGGAGGATTTGGGCTTGATTGAGAAGGCAAAGGCGCGCGAAATCCGTTCCGAATAGCCGGTGTGTGAAAACCGGCAATCTACTGCGTTGCCATCGACTTCGCAAAGTATTTTTTTTGGGGGGGGAACAATTATTCAAAGTGTTCCCGCTATTGAGAAATCACCAATAGGAAATCTTTTACACACAGGAAGACATTATCTTTCTTTTCCATCATAATTAAATTTTATCTCAATGAAAATATTAGTTACCGGAGCCAAGGGCTTTGTCGGTCGAAATCTTGTTTCGCAACTTTACAATATCCGCGATGGCAAAGCTCGCAATTACGGCATTGACAGTGAGGACTTGGCCGTTTATGAATATGATATTGACAGTGACCCTGCCGACCTTGAGGAATATTGCAAGAATGCAGACTTTGTTTTCAATCTTGCCGGTGTTAACCGCCCGAAGGACAATTCTGAGTTTCTGAAGGGCAATTTCGGCTTTGCGTCGGTGCTTCTTGACACTTTGAAGAAGTATGGAAACACTTGCCCTGTTATGATTTCATCATCTATTCAGGCGGTTCTTGACAATCCTTACGGTGAGTCGAAGCGTGCTGGCGAGCAGTTGATGTTTGAATATTCGGCGGAAACTGGAGCGAAAGTGCTTGTCTACCGCTTCCCGAACGTTTTCGGAAAGTGGTGTCGTCCAAACTATAATAGTGCCATTGCAACTTTCTGCAACAATATAGCGAATGATCTTCCTATTAGCGTCAATGACCCGAGCATTGTTATGAATCTTGTTTATATAGACGACGTTGTTGATGAGATGATAGCGGCACTTAACGGCAACGAGCATTGCAATGAAAACTTCTGTGAAGTTCCAGTCACTCATACCCGCACACTTGGCGAGATTGTTGAGATTATCCGCTCGTTTAAGGATATGCCAGCAAATCTCGGCGTTGCAGATATGGGCGACGGTTTGGCTAAGAAACTCTATTCAACATACCTTACTTATCTGCCGAAGGAGCGTTTTGCGTATCCTTTGAAAATGAACGTCGACGAGCGCGGCAGTTTTACTGAATTTATCAGGACAGCCGATCGTGGTCAGGTTGCGGTGAATATATCCAAACCGGGTATTACCAAAGGTGAGCACTGGCACCATACAAAGGTGGAGAAATTCGTTGTAGTCAGCGGTCACGGCCTTATTCAGATGCGTAAGGTCGATTCAGACGAGGTCGTCAATTTTGAGGTTTCCGGCGATAAAATCGAGGTTGTTGAGACTATCCCGGGATACACTCATAACATTGTAAACCTTTCAGAAACAGAGAATCTTGTAACTCTGATTTGGTGTAACGAGTGCTTTGACCCGAACCGCCCAGATACTTATTTCGATAAAGTAGTAAAATAGCAGGTTATGTTGGTTATCGACAAAGAATTGCTTGACGGGGTAACGGCACAGGCAAAGGCGAGTCCCCGTTTGCGGATGAACTACAATCTGCATGACAGTCTTGAGGCAAAGGCGCAGAGACTGATGAACGCTATGGAACCCGGAACCGATTTGCCGATTCACCGCCATACCCATACTGCAGAAACGTATTTCGTTCTACGCGGTAGAATCAACGTGCTGTTTTACGGTGAAGATGGTCAGTTGGAAGAAAGCCGTGAACTTGACCCCTTGAAAGGATGTTACGGCGTTCAGATTCCTATCGGTCAATGGCATACGATTGAGGTCCTTGAAAGCGGAACGGTAATCTTTGAAGTTAAGGATGGACCGTACACACCACTTACTCCTAAAAATACAATGACAAAATAAAATATTATGGAATTAAAAACTGACTATTCAGATATAAAATTTGCGGAAAACGGCAAGTTGAAACTTTTGATAATTGTAGGAACAAGACCTGAAATTATCCGCCTTGCAGCCGTTATCAGTAAGTGCCGCATCTATTTCGACACAATCCTTGCTCATACAGGCCAGAACTATGACTATAACTTGAACGGCATCTTTTTCAAAGACCTGAAGTTGAAAGAACCAGAAGTGTATATGGATGCCGTTGGCGATGACCTCGGTTCAACAATGGGAAATATCATAAGTGCTTCCTATAAACTCATGTCGCAGGTAAAGCCCGATGCTGTACTTGTTCTTGGCGATACAAACTCATGCCTGTCAGTTATCGGAGCAAAGCGTCTGCACATACCTATCTTCCACATGGAAGCAGGTAATAGATGCAAGGATGAGAACCTTCCGGAAGAGACAAACCGCCGTATCGTCGATATCATCAGTGACGTCAACCTTGCCTATAGCGAGCATGCTCGCCGCTATCTTGCAGAATGCGGATTGCCGAAGGAGAGGACATACGTTACCGGTTCACCAATGGCGGAAGTCCTTCATAATAATCTTGAAGAGATTGAGGCAAGCGACATTCATAACCGTCTCGGCCTTGAAAAGGGCAAATATATCCTTCTTAGCGCCCACCGTGAGGAGAATATCGACTCAGAAAAGAACTTCACTTCATTGTTCCGGGCAATCAATGCGATGGCAGAGAAGTACGATATGCCGGTGCTTTATAGTTGCCACCCAAGAAGCCGCAAACGCCTTGCCGCAAACGGATTCCAATTAGACAAAAGAGTAATTCAGCACGAGCCTCTCGGATTTCATGATTATAACTGTCTCCAGATGAACGCATTTGCCGTTGTCAGCGACAGTGGAACATTGCCAGAGGAGAGTTCATTCTTCACATCAGTAGGCCATTCGTTCCCGGCAATCTGCATCCGCACGAGCACAGAGCGTCCGGAAGCCCTCGACAAGGCATGCTTCATATTGGCAGGCATTGACGAAAAATCATTGCTTCAAGCGGTTGATACAGCCGTAGAGATGAACAAGAATCAAGATAACGGCATTCCAGTGCCAAACTATGTTGATGAGAACGTATCAACAAAGACCGTTAAACTCATCCAAAGTTACACCGGCGTTGTCAATAAAATGATATGGAGAAAATAATTAAGAATTTTACCTAAATCATCAATAAATAATGAAAGTTCTTTATTCTCATCATGGCATGAAAGGAAAAAATGGATGGGGACGAACCTTTTATATGGCACAAGGATTAGCAGATTTAGGACATGATGTGACCTTATTAACAATCAATCCTAAATGTTCATTCTTTAAGATAAATACTATTATCTATCAAGGTGTTAAAATAAAAGTACTACCAGACTTTTTTCCTGCCAAAATGAAATCCTCAGGTTTTGCTATTTGGAGTACTTTATTTGGATTGATATACTCGATGTTCCATAAATTTGAAATATGTATAGCAGATTGTGGACATAGATTTACTTCCTTACCTTGTAAATTAAATAGATTTATTTATCATTCTGTTTATATTTCTGAGTGGTGGGATTTCTTTGGTAAAGGAGGTTATATTAAAAAGAAAAGTAGATTGTTTAGGTTAACATACGGTAGACTGGAATGCTATAATGAACTCAACGATAAAAGAAAAGCTGATGCTATAGTCGTATTATCTACTTTTATGAAAGATAGGGCTGTTGAAAATGGAATTGACTCAGAAAAAATTTTTATTGTTCCTGGTGGGTCTATAGTGAAAGATGTAAAGCCGTTATATCCATCCTATTCATCTGTTGAAAAACGAAAAATAAATATAGCATACATTGGCATTAATAATCACGAAATTGATTTGATAGCTCCGTTTATAGAAGCATTGAAATGTGAAAATGTTAAAAACAGTTACAGGTTGATTCTATATGGGAATACTATCTCAAACGAAAAGTGGAATCAATTAGGATTGTCTGAAATTGCTGAATATAGAGGATGGTTAGATTATTCTAAAGATGTTTCTACCTTAAAAGATATAGATGTGTTTTTGCAATTATTAGATGACAACAATGTTTCTAAAGCTGGATGGCCTAATAAATTAGGTGATTATTTAGCATTTGGGAAGCCCGTTATATTGTCACCTTATGGTGATATAATTGATTTTGTAAAAAATGAAAAAGGTTTTTTTATAGTAGAATACAATAAATACTCGATATTAAAAATTTTACAAGAAATTAAAGATATACCTTATAGCGATTTAAAGACCATGGGGTACGCTAATAGGCAATTAGCGGAAAAAATCTCATGGAAAAATAGAGCAAAAAATATAGAATATATATGCAATAAAATTAGATTTAATAATGAAACTGTCAAGAATTAAAAAACTTGTCTTCCTTCATTTACAGCATTTGCCAATGAAGTCAAGGGGTTGGAGACCAACGCTTTGTAAATGGGGGGGGTAAACATCAAATGCCCTAAAAAGACCTTCATCGGAGAGGACGTTATTTTCGACACAAATTATCCCGAAGATATTGTCATTGAAGAGGGCGTGCGCCTGACTGTCGGCGTCCGGATTGTAACGCATTTCATGAACCCGAAGACAGGCAGTTATGACCGCGGTCAAGTGCATGTTGGCAAAGGAGCCTACATTGGCATGGGAACAATGGTTGTCAAGCCGGTCACAATCGGAGAAGGGGCAATCGTAGGCGCCGGGGCAATAGTGACGAAAGATATACCGTCAAACGAAGTATGGGCAGGAAACCCCGCCCGCTTTATCAGAAAACGATAAAATTATGCCAAACGCAATATTTTTTTACAGAATACAGAGGTGGTTATACTTACACCACATTCCATTTTTACCTAAATTAATTCAACTATTAATTTTTCTGATTTACAACACTAAAATTACTGCTGATTCAAAAATCGGTAAAGGATCTTATTTTGTTTGTAAAGGAATTAGCACTGTACTAATCCCAGGAACGGAAATTGGAGAAAACTGCGTATTAGGTTTACGATTCTCAACAGTAAGAAAATTTCCATATAAAAACGTTCCTAAAATTGGCAATAACGTTTTTATCGGTCCAAACGTTGTAATCTGTGGACCAGTAGAAATTGGTGATAACTGTATTGTTGCAGCTAATTCGTTTGTTGATAAATCATTAAGGGGGGGGGTAATTGTTGCAGGCTCTCCTGCTAAAATAATCGGATATACTAAAGACTTAAACTATAATATTTCTTCAAATCAAAAAGATTTAGATGGAATAGCACCATATCTGCAACCAAAAGAGTAAATCAAAAGTTGCAATCGGATATAGTTTTAAAAGGATAAAACTATGTTGAATGCAATCTCTTTTTATCGGGTATCAAGGTGGCTGTACTTGCACCACATTCCTGTACTGCCAAAATTGATAACATTGCTTATTTTCCTAATTTACAACAGCAAGATTCCATACCAGGCAAAGATTGGCAGAGGGTCAACTTTTGGATACGGAGGTATGGGTGTTGTTATCCATTCTAAATCAATTATAGGGGTAAACTGCACTATATGTCAGCAAGTTTCCATAGGGGGGTAATTCAAGATTTCCAGAAGTACCAGTGATAGGTAATAATGTTTATATTGCGAAAGGTTCTATCGTTATGGGTGGTATAACAATCGGAAACAATGTTACAATAGGAGCAAACGCAGTCGTAACCAAACCAATTCCCGATAATGCTATCGTTGCAGGCGTACCCACCAAAATTCTAAGGACTAAAGAATAACATAATATGCATAAAGTTATCAACTCTTTTCGCTTGCTGAAGGAGTATTGCGAGAATGAGGGGTTCAAGGGTTGGGATCCCTATGACGGACTTAACTCGAAGGTTTTTCAGGCGTTGCCGTTCCTGAAGAAGTCGGCAATCTGCCGCCTGGTTGTTATCCAAGGATTTAAGCGCTGCCCAGTCAATCTCCGCAGGCTTGCGCTTGTCCCCAAGGAATATAATGCCAAGGGCATCGGGCTTTTCCTTTCCGGTTACTGCAACCTATATAATGCAGTTAAGGCAAACCCCAAACTTGCGGAAAGCCTCGGCTCTCCCGATTCCCTGAAATCACGGATTAACGAACTGGCTGAACTGTTGATCTCTCTACAATCAAAAGGTTACAGCGGTGCTTGCTGGGGATATAACTTTGACTGGCAGGCTCGCAGACTTTTCCTTTTCCCAAAGTTTACTCCAACCGTTGTTGCGAGCAATTTCTGTGCAACCGCTCTTATGGAAGCATACGAAATTACCAGAGAGAAAAGGTTTCTTGAAATCGCTCTCAGTGCGGCACATTTCGTTATCAACGACCTTCACCGCACGGAATATAAGGACGGATTCCTATTCTCTTACAGCCCGTTGCAGGGAAACGACACTGTCTTTAACGCCTCACTGCTCGGCTCAAGGCTGCTTAGTTTTTGCTACAAGTACACAGGCAACGAGGAATACTGCGAACTTGCAGAGCAAAGCATAAAGGCATGCTGCTCAGGTCAAAAGCCAAACGGTGCATGGGTATATGGCATGCTACCCGTTCAGAGTTGGGTTGACAGTTTTCATACAGGCTATAACCTTGATGCGCTTATTGCATATCAGGAGCTGACAGGCGACAATAAGTATCGCAAATATATTGAGAAGGGCTTTGAATATTATATTCAAAACTTCTTTGAAGCCAACGGAATGCCAAAATACTACGACAACCGCACTTATCCCATCGACATTCACTGCCCGGGGCAGTTGCTCGTAACGCTCGCAAGGTTGCACAAGATCGAAGAATACAAGGAAATTGCAGAAAAGGTCATTGATTGGACTATCCGCAATATGCAAGACCGGAAAGGCTATTTCTACTACCAGTTAAAGCCGGGGATAAGTTCAAAAATATCATATATGCGTTGGAGCAATGCGTTTATATTTAATGCTATGAGCCATTATTTACTTGCCGAATAATATTTTAATCTTATGGATAAAGTTTCATTAAACGGGGTCGAAATATTCCCTTTCGACTCCGAACAGCAACTATTGCATTATGTGGACACGCATAAGGGCATATTGGTAGCGATCAATGCAGAAAAGATATTGCATGCCACGGAACAGACACGTGCCATTATCAATCGAAATATTGGGTATTGTGATGGAGCCGGTGCACAAATGGCTTTAAAGCAGAAAGGTTATAAAGATGCCTGTAAGATTCCCGGATGTGAACTATGGCTAAAGATTATTACTCGCTTTTACAAGGAAAAGACATTCTATCTGGTTGGTGGAAAACCGCAAATCGTAAATGAGACCGTAGAGAAACTGTGTTCTGAATATCAGGATATCCGAATAGTGGGTTATCGTAACGGCTATATCAAGACGGATGAAGAGAAACGACGATTGATAGACGATATTGTGGAGAAGAAACCGGATGTGGTATTCGTGGCTATGGGGTCGCCAAAGCAGGAATTGCTGATGGAGGAGATACAGCAACGGCATCGCGCTATCTTCCAAGGCTTGGGTGGCAGTTTCGATGTCTATACAGGTCATGTGCAGCGCGCACCGAAATGGTGGGTGGAGCATAACCTGGAATTTGCTTATCGCTTGATAAAAGAACCCAAAAGAATTAAACGTCAGATCCACTTGGTGAAATATGCTTGGTGGCTGATGAAGAAAAAATTATAAACAGAGGATATATGAAGAAAGTGATGTTGGTCTTCGGCACCCGTCCGGAGGCAATCAAGATGGCTCCGCTGGTGAAAGAATTCCAGAAACAGCCAAAACGGGTAGAGACTGTGGTGTGCGTAACCGGACAGCATCGGGAAATGCTGGATCAGGTGTTGAAGATATTCGACATCAAACCGGATTATGATTTGAATATCATGAAGCAGGGACAGGATCTGTATGATGTGACCGCTCGTGTGCTGACCGGTATGCGTGATGTACTGAAAGAGGTAAAGCCCGATGTGGTATTGGTACATGGGGATACTACCACTTCTACAGCTGCAGCTTTGGCTGCTTTTTATCAACAGATACCGGTGGGACATGTGGAAGCTGGTTTGCGTACACATAATATTTATAGCCCATGGCCGGAGGAGATGAATCGGTTGTTGACGGGGCGTCTGGCGACCTATCATTTTTCTCCCACTCCGTTAAGTCGTAATAATCTGATTAAAGAGAGCGTTGATGACCGCAATATCATTATAACTGGTAACACAGTGATTGATGCACTTTATTGGGTAGTGGATAAAATCAAGAACAACAAGGAGCTAGATAATGAATTGGAAGATATATTGAGCAAAGCGGGTTATGATGTAAACCGCTTGAACAATGGCAAGAAGCTGGTATTGATTACGGGGCATCGTCGTGAGAATTTTGGTGACGGATTTATCAATATGTGTACAGCTATTAAAGATTTGACGGTTAAATATCCAGATTTGGATTTTGTTTATCCTATGCACTTGAATCCTAATGTACGCAAGCCGATTCATGAGGTGTTCGGGGAGAATCTGTCCGGCTTAAAAAATATGTTCTTCATTGAACCATTGGAGTATTTGAGTTTTGTGTATCTAATGGAGAAGAGCAGCATCGTATTGACAGATAGCGGTGGCATTCAAGAGGAAGCTCCGGGACTGGGTAAACCGGTATTGGTGATGCGTGATACCACGGAGCGACCAGAAGCATTAGATGCCGGAACGGTGAAACTGGTAGGTACGGACTATAATAAGATTGTAAACGAAGTATCATCTTTGATTGATGATAAAGCAGCTTATGAAAAAATGAGTAAGGCTGTAAATCCGTACGGTGACGGATTAGCCTGCGGACGTATTGTAAATGCATTGTTATATAGGATATAAGCTGAGCTATGAAGCTGATGCTGAAAAAATATTTTTACAAATCGAAATACTTGTTATTACTTATGGTTTGCATTACCAAGAGCTAATAAACTTAAAGTGAAAGTTTTTTCTGGAGTTGAACTTCATTATCGGGACTTGTTTCATGGTAAGATATACGAATTGTTGCAAAAACTAACATCGGGTATAAAATGAAGAATGATAAACGAAAAAAGGAAATTTTTCGGTGGATATTCCTCGGAGGACTTTTGTTGTTTGTGACTTTTCCTGTTTTTACGCAGTAAATACAAGAATGAGTGGATTGATTTATGTGCCGAGCACGGACATAGATGATGGAGGAAAAACTCGCATAGGTGGTCACTTTTTCAGAAAAGAGTTCCTGCCCGATGTCAGCTTGAATTCGTTAGGAAAGTGGATGTATCATACAGGCAATCATTTTTTGAGCATCATTCCTTTTTCATAGATTGAGCTGGAATTATTTGTACTATACAGAAAAAATTAAAAGACAGCAATATAGATAATATGGATTTTGATCACAAGAATTGATATTTATCTAAAAGAATCAGGCCTATCAAAGAAAACGAATGATGATCATGTATTGCTATTGGAAGTAATGATCACATTACGACGAGTGACAAGGTGAAAAGAGATGATTGGCCGGATAATAGAAGAACCATATTGGGGAACTATTATGTTGCTGCCACTAAATATACGAAAAAAAACATATCATAGGTTTCTATGTCACCTACCGAAAATGAAAACGTGATTACAATTAAATGGAATGGAGTGGCAGACTGTATGACTTATCAGTCCTCTTTGCAAAACGGGAAATATTCTTCGGAAGGTATATGCTTTTACATCAACCTACTGTAAAATACTAATCAAGAAAATAATAAGGATGCCTACAGTCGTTGTCCGTTTTGAGACTTGTAAGAAAGCCATAGGGTACGGTACGGTTTATTACCGTATCTACAAAGGACATAACCGACGTATGGAATTTTCTTTCCACCTTCACCTACCAACTTCTTCTTGGGATGAAACCACAAAGACAATCCGGGGAGAGCATCCCAAAGCCTGTCTCTTTCGTGCTCAGATGGAAGCGGATCTTCGGCTTTTGAACCGGATTATAACGGAAGATGTTACCGGTCGACTGACAATGGGCGATATGATAGCCCTCTTTAAACATCAAAGGACAATAATCAAATGAACTTTTGACTTGTAAGTCAATAGGATGGTACCGTCTTTGACAGATTGCTATCACCGTCTAGGTTTTCAGGTAACAGAATCCGAAGATGGATTACGGATAGGCTTCAAACCGGGAATGGCACATGCTATCGTGAAGGAGATTTGGAACGAGCAGCCTTTGACCCGTTCGGATGTTGAAAGGTTTTATGAAAAGCTTTCTTCACTGAACAAAGGATATCGAAATCTCTATTTCAGGATCGTGGCGCACGGTGGATTCCTGCCGGAGGCATTGGACTTTGAACTGCACGGGCTGACCGTTTCGGATGAAAGCTATATTGAAAGCCTCTTGTCCGGAAGACATGTGGAGCTTTATCCGCATAACGAAGCGGCTTACAGGGCGATCATGCGGGGATTCAAACAACACCGTATCGGTACGGTCGTGCAGGCTACCGGAACAGGGAAATCCTATTTGCTGGCACGCTATATCGCAGATCATGCAAAGGAAAATATATTGGTCTTTGCTCCGAACATCACGATTCTGGATGAGATCCGGAAAGCCGTCGGATTCTCCATTCCGCAAGTGACGTACCGGACATTCCAGTCACTGATTCGTAACCGGGAGGACAATGGGTTGTTACGGGCAGATCATATTCTTATTGATGAATTCCATCATTTCGGGGCGGAAATTTGGGGAAGTGCCTTGCAGGAAGTGATAGAAAACAATCCCTGTGCCTATGTCCTGGGAACATCGGCAACGCCAATCCGTCCGGAAGGAATGATCGATACGGTGGATCTTTATTTCGAAGGAAATTTGTTTTATGAACTTACCTTGCCGCAAGCTTGGTATTACAATATCTTACCAGTGCCGATCCTGGTACAAAGTGCTTACGGGCTGGACAACGAACTGGATCGGCTGCAAAGAAAGCTGGAACGCAGCGGTTGTTCAGTCCGCCGGAGAGAGCGCATCCAAAAGAAACTGGACCTGGCGCGGGTCGATTTCAAAGGTGCTTTGGGCGCGTCGTCGGTGATCCGGAAGTTCCTACCCGAAAGCGTACGCAAACTGCTGGTTTTCTGTCGCGACCTGGCCGATCTCAGACAGATGGTGCCGGAAGTGTGCGACTGGCTCACACAGGCAGGCCGATCGATTACGCCATTTGAAATCCATCATGCGCAAAGCGAGCAGGAGAATCAGCGGCTGTTGGCCGCTTTCCGAGAAGAGTCGGACCGGTTACACGTACTCTTTTCCGTCAATATGCTGATCGAAGGATTGCATGTCGAGGGAGTGGATGCCGTCTTGTTCCTGCGGCGCACCGAATCTTACATTGTCACCCTGCAACAGCTGGGGCGCTGTCTGGATGCCGGAAGCGGGAAACAGCCGGTCGTCTTGGATTTCGTGAATAACCTGTCGGGTAAATCGGTCTACGACGTGATGGCGTGCCACTGGGAGCGACTCTCTTATCTTCCATCGCCCCACGGATTTGAAAGAACAACCTCGTTCCTCGCTACCGGCTATTTGTCGGATATCCGGCTCCGCATCGAAGAGATCCTGGCCGAGCTGGAACCATGGCAGATTATGTACGAGCGGCTGGTCGAGTTCCACCGGGAAGAGAACGACTGGCCTTCAGTGACGGAAGGGAAACTGGGCCTTTGGTGCAACACGCAACGCATCGCCTACAAACGAGGCTGTCTTGCCAAGGAACGGTGCGACCAGCTTGATGCAATCGGTTTTGAGTGGAATCAGCTCGACTCCAAATGGATGAGGGAATACCATGCATTGAAAGTCTTCTTTGATACCTGCGGACGCTGGCCCAAACGTGAAGACGGCCCGCTTGCGACCTGGTGTTATACCCAGCGGGAAAGACGGAAGGATGGACGTTTGAGCAAAGAGCGCATCCGGGCTTTGAATGAGATCGGCTTTGTCTGGAATCAGAACCTCCAAGGGGAATGGATGAAGAACTACGAGGAGCTGAAGTCTTTTGTCAGAAAATATCGGCGTTTCCCTAAATCGACGGAAGGGAATTTGGGCGGATGGTGCCATACACAACGGAAAATGCGTAAACAGGGAAAGTTACCCAATGACCGCCGGCTCCTGTTGGATAAAATAGGATTTGTCTGGTCGGCGGAACAGGTCTGGCAAGGCAACTTCGAACAATTGTGCCTGTTCCATAACCTGCAAGGACGATGGCCGGGATGCCGTGAAGGAGCATTGGGACGCTGGTGTACCATTCAAAGACGGGATTACCGCAAGGGGAACATGTCAGACGAGCGAAAAGCACAATTGGAAAGAATCGGTTTCCCTCTTGCCTGATATGGAATATATTCGATTCTATCCGTTATGAAAGTTGTCTATTCAATTATAATCAACATTGGAACAGTGTCTGTCATTACCCGGATTTGGAACTGCCAGCATACGGGTGGAACCAACTGATAAAACCGGAATAAGACCAATCTCATAAAGTAAATCGTTATTGATTCATCCCAATATGGAAGCCCTTGTCTGAAGCCGGTTATCGGAGAAGACAGGGGCTTCTTCTATATTTTATAAATGAATTATAGATAACTATTACACTGGCTTAACGAATCCGTTACAAATCCTTGGTGGTTTAAAGTGAGTGTTTACGTAAAATGAAAATATTTATGGTAGCAAGGAAAGTTTCATTACAGCATAAGGTTCTTTTAGGGTATATGATATTGATCATGGCTGTTTGCGGCATGGTTTCCATCTTGTTATACGAACGGAGCCGCATGCGTGAGATAAAAACGGAAACATCGGAGATACGCAGGATACGCCATGACATCAGTACGGCGCATCGCTATATCACGGAGCTTGCCACCTATGGAGAGTCCGTCATTGTCTGGGAGGATACCGATTTTCGTGAGTATCGCAGAAAACGCTTGCAAACGGACAGCTTGTTACAAATATTGAAAGTGAGTTGTGGCACGTTCGTCCTGCCAAAGCAGATAGACTCCCTATGTCATTTATTGGAAGCTAAGGAGATACATCTGCTCCGCATTATGGAGACCATTACCAGACAGGGGGAAGCGGACAGCCTGCTCGCAAATCGTCTGCCTATTGTTATCAGGGAAGCGGTTCGTACCCGGACAGTCACCCAAAAGAAAAAAGGGATTGCCGGTTGGTTCGGAGGGAAAAGGAGCGTACAGGTCTTCGAGCCATCGAAAGGACTGCAAGATTTGAATGAGAAGCTGATCGCCATGCAAGAGGAACGTGAACGCCGGATAGACATGTATACCGACAGTCTGCGCATACAGAATAAGGCCTTGAACCGGAAGTTGCAAATACTCATCACCCATCTTGACGGGCAAGCGCAGGCGGCGTTCATCAGTCGTGAGGAAAAAATCACGGAAGCCGGAGATTTTTCTTTCAAACTGTTTGTCTTGGTAATCGTCTCTGCTTCCTCCTTGCTATTCATCTCGTTCCTGATCATACGGCATGACATCAGGAAAGAAAGGGAAGGGCGGGCACAGCTCCAAAGGATAAACCGTGAGAACGAGGAACTGCTCGGTATGCGTAAACAGATCATCCTGACCATCTCGCACGATATACGAGGACCATTGGGTAATATCAACAACTGCGTGGAACTGGCCTCGGAAACCCGTGAAAAGAAAAAACGGGAAGGCTATCTGGAGAACATCCGCCATTCCTGCCGCCATATACTGAATCTGGTGAACAACCTGATGGATGTTTATAAGATCAATGAGACCAAGGATACCCGTAACGAGGTTCCTTTCCATCTAAACAACTTGCTTGACAACATATCGAAGGAATATGCCCGCAAAGCGGGTGGCCGGGCCTTGCTGTTCGAGCACCGGCATAAGAATGTCGGTGATATTACAGTGAGAGGAGACGCAGACAAATTGGAACAAATATTGGACAATCTGCTGACAAACGCCATCAAGTTCACCCTGTCGGGTACGATCCGTTTCCATACCGAGTACATGGCGGGAAGATTATATGTGGAGGTCGGTGATACCGGTATCGGTATGGACGAGGAGACATTGGAACGTGTCTTCCGTCCGTTCGAGCGTGCGGCGCAGGAGATAAACTCGGAAGGTTTCGGTCTTGGGCTTTTTATCACGAAAGCTCTTGTAAAGGTACTGGACGGAAGCATTGAAGTAGAGAGCCGACCAGGTAAAGGTACAACATTCCGCCTGTCGTTTCCCCTTTCGGAAACGACAGGAGAACCGGAAACAGAGGAGCTTCCGGTACAATCTGCGACGATACTTCCCAAACATGTACTGGTAGTGGATGATGACAGCATCCTTCTGAAAATAACGGAAGACATGCTCGGGCGCAACGGGGTGGAATGCACGACCTGTCAAAATGCAAAAGAAGCCATTCTAGCACTCGACCGCTTGGATTATGATTTGGTATTGACAGATATACAGATGCCCGTGACCGATGGTTTCGGCTTGTTGAGATTACTGCGTAACTCGGATATCGGAAATTCCCGTACCGTTCCGGTCGCTGTCATGACGGCACGGGGGGACGGGGACTCGGGCGTGTATATGAAGTCCGGTTTTTGCGGTTGCATACATAAGCCTTTCTCTTCAAAAGGACTGCTGGCCTTTATCTCCTCCGTTACGGAGGGCAGAAGTGCAGGCATGTCTCCGTTCGACTATTCCCGCCTGATGGAAAGTACGGACGACCGTCGTCATATGTTCGGTCTTGTCGCAAAAGAGTCAGAAAAGGATCTTGCCGAACTGGAGGAGGCTTTAAGAGAAAACGATCGGGAAGCCATGCGGAGGATCGTACATCGGATGGCTCCGGTCTGGGAGTTGTTAGGGGCCAACGATGTACTGTTCGGTTATCGGAAGCTCCTGCATGACAAGACCTCGAGCGACGAGACGGTCAGAGAGTACACGATGAGAATTATGAAACAGATACGGTTACTGATAGACGAAGTAAATAATGAATTAAGAAAGAAAAATGACGGGGATGAAAAAGACTTTATTGATCGTGGAGGACAACCTGATTCTTTGCGATATTCTTGAGAGATGGCTACAGAAAGCCGGTTACAGGGTATTGACGGCCATAGATGAGCCTTCGGCACGCCGGAAAATCAAGGGGAATAACGTGGCGCTGGTACTGACGGATGTCCGCCTTCCCGAAGGGGATGGCATCAGTTTACTGGAATGGAGCATCTCCCAAGGGTTACATATCCCTTTTGTGGTGATGACTGAACATGCCTCCATTGCAGATGCGGTGCGTGCCGTCAAATTGGGCGCAAAGGACTACTTGCCCAAGCCTGTCCACGAGGAGTTACTGATGGAACTGTTACGGGGATTGATCGGTCTGCCAGTTTCCGTTCCCCCGAAGAAATCATTAATGAAAAGGCTTAGCGGGGCGGTCCGGGAGACCGAGCGGATAGCTTGTCGTGTGGCTCCTTTGAATTGTTCCGTCATGATCCTTGGACCGAACGGTAGCGGAAAAGAATCTGTCGCACAGCTGATCCAACAGCATAGCGGGCGTAAGGACAAGCCTTTTGTGGCGGTGAACTGTGGTTGTATCCGGGGGGAACTTGCCGCATCTGAGTTCTTCGGTCACGTGCAGGGGGCATTTACCGATGCGAAAAAGGATACTGCCGGCTATTTTGAGACGGCCAAGGGCGGTACGCTCTTCCTTGACGAGATCGGAAACATGCCTCCCGAAATGCAGACACTGCTGCTCAGGGTATTACAGGAAAGAGTGTATTGTCCAGTGGGCAGCCGCAAAGAACTTGAAGCCGATGTACGGATATTGTCGGCCACCAACGAGGATATGGAGCGTGCCATACGGGAGGGACGTTTCCGGGAGGATCTGTACTACCGTCTCGCCGAGTTTGAGATACGCCAGCCCTCTCTCTCCGAATGCCCGGAAGATATATTGCCACTGGCTGACTTCTTTCGTGAGCAACATTCAGAAGAGATACGTGTGGAGACCTCCGGTTTTACCGAACAAGCCAAAATCTCCATGCTTTCCCACTCATGGCCGGGCAATGTGCGTGAACTTGACAACCGGATAAGACATGCTGTCCTGTTGGCGGTATCTCCATTGTTAACCCATAAAGATCTGAACCTTAATGCGACCATCTGTAGGACAGGCGAAAAATGTAAAAAAGGCTTGATGGAAGAAGCAGAAGAGAAAGAACTAATAAGGAAGATTCTGGAAGAATGTGGAGGTAAGATCAGTCGTGTGGCGAGAATGTTGGGGATGAGCCGTCCGACGCTATACAAGAAAATGGAAAGGTATGGGTTGAGATAGCATCTTCATCCGTTTCGTTTATACATAAGCCGGCAGATTCCGTTGGAGAAAGTTTTGCAGCCAAGAAGTTTCCAGCGGGCAGACCGGAATTCTCCCGTCAAGGGGATTCCACCACCATAAGAAAGAGGCAGCAGAAAAAGTACTGTCTCATCCACCAGATTATACCGAAAAAGTCCATCGGCATATTCCGCACTTCCTCCATCTCCCACTCCTGCCAGATAAATACAATCCTTGTCATGCTTTTCCTTTACATTCAGCAAGTCCATCAAACCGTAATGGGGGTAGATGTGGAATGTGGCCTGTCGCTGCCAGCGTGGGAAACCATACCGTTTGTTTTCCCTCACCCATCGCATAAGCATCTCGTCTTCATGCGGAAGGAACCCGTCCAAAGTGAGTGCCATGATAACTTGAATTTTTGCCATACCTCTTGTTAAAAAAGCATGAAACCCATGCTTATTTCGAACAGAGGCTCTGACAAAGCCCAACACAGAAACCCGCATGGGCTCATGCTATAAGGTATAGCATAAGCCTCACGCAATAGCCTCTGTGTTTTTGAATTTGTCAGATTCCTGTTCGAGACGTCTTGCGACTTATGTATAATAATGGCGGTCCCAATTGTCGAGACCGGCCTTATTTCTCTATTTCAAGTTTCAAATATACGGCATCTTTTTCAATAATCCGATCAGTCGGGGTATAATTTCTTCAATTACCCCTCCACTTGTCATGATTTGTCGGGGTCCTTTCCTTTTTCATCTTCCAGACCTAGTCGTTTACGGAGTTCAGGGTCATTTTTGATACGCCGCATCTCCTCATTGATAATAGCCTGCGCATCCGCCTTGATCTGGTCGTAATTGCGTTGTATCTGTTGCATCATGATGTCGTTACCGTTCCTGTCCTTGAAGTCGTTGATGACCGGGATTTTCTGATAAGCCTTTTCTTCTGCGCTGATCTTGGTATGGTCCACGACAATTTCGGCATGAAATATTTTTTGCTCTATCCTCTCATCAAAATTATCCGCCACAGCCCCGACAAACGTGCCTTGTGAGAGGTTGGCGATCTTTGATGCGGGAATGAGCGAGTCTAGCTGTGTGTTGATGGAGGTGGATACGTCCTGACGGTTGATGGATACGGACTGACGTTGCTGAAGCACCTTGCCGAAGCGCTCTGAAAGCGTTTTTGCGGTTTCACCGACCACCTGTCCGCTGAAAATATTCCCCACCGTGTTCTGGATGACCTTGGATTCTTTTTCTCCGTAGTCACGTGTCAATTGACTGAAATCCTGAAAACCCAGAAGCACACCCACCTTGTTGCTTCTCGCCGTCGCGATCAGGTTGTCAAGCCCACGGAAATAGATGGTGGGAAGCTCGTCAATGATAACGGCGCATTTAAGCTGTTTTTTCTTGTTGATAAGCTTGACGATACGGGAATTATATAATCCGAGCGCTGCCGAATAAATGTTCTGCCTGTCCGGATTGTTGCCCACGCAGAGCAGTTTGGGCTCTTTCGGATTGTTGATATCCAATGAAAAATCATTACCGGTCATCACCCAGTAGAGTTGTGGGGAGATCATGCGCGTAAGGGGTATTTTAGCCGAGGCTATCTGGCCTTGGAGCTGGTCCTGGGCATTTCCCTTCCATGCGTCCATGAAGGGAGAAAGATAGTTTTCCAGCTCCGGATAAGAGGTCAGAATGGTGAACAGGTCTGAGTAGGGTTTGTTGAGCAGTTCTACCGCATGGGGAAACGTACAGTAAATACCGTTTTTGTAAATCTTTAAATACCAGATTATTGCCGCAAGCAGAATGATAGGAGACTCCACGAAGAAGTCCCCCTGCTTTTCGATCCAGGTGCGATTGAGGTTGAGCATTATCGTATAGCTTGCCTCGTACGCATCGGAAATGTCCGTCATGAATTCCGGATTAATGGGATTGCACCGGTGAGACCTGCGCGGATCGTCGAAATTGATGACATAGAACCGGGGCTTTACCTCGTACTTGTCCATATTTTTCAACAAAGAATTATAGGCGATGGTGGACAGGTCATCAAACTTGTAATCATAGATGTAAATCGCAAAGCCTTTGGCTATAAGCTGGCGTATGTAACTGTTGACTATCGCATAGGATTTGCCGCTGCCCGGTGTCCCGATAACCATGCAGGCACGGAAAATATTGACAATATTGACAAATCCGTTATTCCAGCGTTTTTTATAATAGAATCTCGTCGGGAGGTTTACCGAATATTCATTCTCCATCAGTCGGGTTTCCTGCATGAAACTCTCATTTTCCATATTGAACACATCTTCCATGAGGTTGTGCCTGTAAAGGCGGCTCATCCATAATCCCGACATCAACAGGGCGAGATAGCCTGCCGTAAGAGTAAAAATATAGAATGCGGTATTTGCCATGTGTGGCAATGGCAGTTTAAGAAGCCACCAGTTCAGAAAAAACAATGCGCATCCTGCCACCAACACCGCATAAATTTTAGGCCAGGTTATTTTTTCACCTTTGACCCCATGCGTACCCAGGCAGGAAACGGCCAACAGAAGCACTGCCAACAGTTTGCTCCAGAGAATACAGTTGAAAATTCCGGTCGTGTTGTTGAAGTTTACCAGAATCCGGTCTATCACCTCAAGGTTCAGGTGCCATGCGGTGATACTCGGATAGCAGTACACATAGACGTGTACCACCAAAAGAAAAATACTCACGGCCCTGCCGAATTCCATTATCTTAGCGAGAGCCCTCAAATCATCTTCCTGCTGCATAAGAATTGTATATAAATGGGTTGATACTTGTTTTGTCTAAATGCCACGCTTGCGTCCGGTCTTCTTTTTTTTCTTCATGCGGCGTGCAAAGGCTTCCTCCTCGTAATCCCGCGGATTGGTTTCCAAGGAAAAAATGCCTGCCGCCAGTTCGAGCGTGCTAGAGGATTCGTGACGGTGATGCTGCCAAAGTTCTGTAGCGGAATGTCCGCCCCGTTCCTTTTCGGGTATGTTTTCCAACCATTTGAAATAGTCGTTGAACACATTGGCAGAAAACACCTTGCCCATGCGTGAGCCGTTGAACACCTCCCGATGGTTGTGATCAATAAAGGTGACACCATAGATACGTCCCCGCTCATTCTTGCGGAAAACCACATCAATACGCCTTTGCCCGAGCAGTTCCACAAACCGTTTCTGTGAATCCGCCTGCCGCAAGGCACGAACGATGTCCGCCTGTATGGAGGGGGCCCATTTCCCATCTTTGAGAGCTTTCAGATTTATCAGCATCCGCTTTTCCAACTGTTCATTTCCGAAGCGTTTCCCAAATCGGGAACTTTTGAACGGTGGGCTGACAACCTTGCCGGTATCATCCGTGACCGAATATACAATACTGGTATATGGGGTACCGTTGTATTCTCCCCTGACCTGTTTCGCCTCGATGTTGAGCGTGGAAAGCAGCGCATTGTATTCCCCGAAGGTTTGGAAACGGTAGCTTTCCAATACGGCTTTAAGGGTATTACCTACCTGATGGCGGACATCTCCCAAGGAAGCGTCCACCTTTCTTAGTTCCGCTTTTGGATTCCGCTTTTCCGCATCCGCTCCGTTTCGCAGACCGAAATCCACTTCCAGCTCCCGACAGGCGGTCATGGAACGCCGATGCTCGTAGGCATCGCTGATCTTTTTCCCCTGTTCATCCACACAGACACTGACAATATGGATATGGGTATTGTGTGTATCGGCATGTTTGTAGGTGATGTAAGGCTGATTCCCATACCCCATCTTCTGCATATAACGTTCCGCCAGTTCTGCCAGCCGCCCGTCGGTCAGCCGGTCTTCCGGTGCTGGGGAAAGGGAAATGTGCAGGACGGGCTTCTCCGTATTGCGGTTTGCCAGCAGGTAATTCTCAAAAGAGAGCAATGCCAAGCGCATGTCCTCGCTTGGCAATCCGAGCCGGTCGGAAATCATACGGTTACCGGAAAGAATCTCAGCCGTACCAGCCGCTACCTTCTCGTAGTTATAAGCAAGCGCTCCGTAAAGACTCATGCCATGGCTTATTTTTGCAACCATTTCCGCTCGTATTCCTGGGTTAGCGCCATGACCTTTTTGCAGATGAGCATCAGCTCAAGACTCAATCTTTCCAACTTATAGAGCAATGCCATCGCCCGTTTCTCCCCGAAATTGTTCTTCAAGGCACGGACGACCTGGTTGTAGTTGTTGCCGACAGCCTGGAACTGTTTGTGGAATTCTGTCAGCCTGATGTAATAGTCCATCGTCGCCTTGTCTATTTTCACGACCTTTATCTGTCCCGAGAAGATGGATTTCTTGATGAACAGCGTGAGGTTGCCGGCTCCTGAATCCGCCAGCAACTTTTCAAATCTTGTGTTCTCCTCGGCGTTCAGGCGGAAACTGTACTTGTGGTCCGCCGGATCATTTTTAGGCTTTCTGCCCGTCCTTGTCCCTGTTGTTTTCTCCATACACATGAGATTTTTGGTTTGTACTTTTTTCTCTTCCAGAATCCGCGACTTTGGAGCGGATTCCCCCGCCCCTCTGGGCGGGCAAGTTGGTTCTTGTCGGACAAAAGACTTTTTGTCGGACAAGGACACAACTTGCTCTGTTCGCTTGAACAGAGAATCCTCCTTCGTCGGATTGCTGCGCGACGTTCACGGCGTGCTGTGGTCCGGCGAAGTCAGTTCCTTTCCATTGTCTGATTCCGGTTTTGCAAAATTAGACAGTGATAACCGATTGGTAAACAGTGCTTGATATGACATTTGATGACATCTGACGACATCTGATGTCAGGTAGGGGAAATGTTGGCGGAAGTTTCAAAAATAGCCACTACTTTTGGCACAGTGCATGAGGGCATACATTGGAACATTGTCCTGTAAGGTGTATTGCTTGCCTGCCACAGGTGGTGCATGACGCGAATGCGGTATCATCCATGTATGCGCAATGCCATATATGCCGCATGGCAGTCCTGCATGACGGGACACATTGCATCCGTGCAATGCAGTATGGGGTACATTGAACTCCATATTGCATGAATGCAATGCACCTTATACGGCAACACCCTCCGGCAACCGGCATTACACTGATGCGATATGGTATGCAATGTATTCATGCAAACAGGCAAGCAATGCGTCATTGCCATATACCAACGGATGCATTGCCGTGTGATGAAACGAAAAAATCCAGACAGATATGAAACAAGTCATACACTCTAAATTCAAGCCTATGAAGAGAGAACCTTTATTTGTCGCTTTGAGCAATCAGAAAGGCGGTGTGGGAAAATCCACGTTCACCGTGTTGCTCGCCAGTTATTTCCATTACCTGAACGGATATAACGTACTTGTGGTGGATTGTGATTATCCACAGCACAGCATCAGTGCCATGCGGGACTGGGAAGTGGGGAACATTGAAAAGAACGTGCATCTGCAAAACCTGCTGGTGGAACAGTTCGGAACAAGCGGCAGGAAAGCCTACAGCATCCTGAACTCCACCCCGGAGGAAGCCAGGGAGACGGCCGGCCGCTTTCTCGAAAAGTCGGAGCTGGACTATGACCTTGTCCTTTTTGACCTCCCCGGTACCGTGAATGTGCCCGGTGTCTTCCAGTCCGTAATCAATATGGACTATGTATTCACTCCGATTACACAGGAAAGGATGGTAATGCGGAGCAGCATGTCTTTTGTCCTTGCCATCAGGGAATACATGCACCGGCATGCGGACGTACCCTTGCGTGGCATCCATATGTTCTGGAACCGGATGGACAAACGGGTGTCCAAAGGGCTGTATAACGGCTATACCGAAATTTTCCGCTCTCTGAAACTGCCGGTGCTGGAGACCGTCATTCCCAGTGCGGAACGCTACAACAAAGATTCCGGGATGAAGGGGTCCCTGTTCCGCAGCACCTTGTTCCCTCCATCAGCCGCCGCACTGAAAGGCAGCAATCTGGATCTGCTGGTTGCGGAGATGGAAACCATACTGAAACTTAAATAGGAATCATCATGGCTACCAAGAGAAGAACGGATTACCGGGTGGACGAGGATGCCCTGAAGCGTATGATGGCGGGGGATGTCACGGCATTGGAGGAAACAGCAGCTCCGGCTGAGACTCCGGAAATAAAGCCCTCCCTTTCCCGGGAGAGACAGGAGAAGAAAACCTCTGCCGATTCCCCAAAACAGCAAACAAGAAAATTTCCGGATGAGGCATCAGGTGCCGATGAATACCGGCTGCGTTTTCTGGAAGCAAAGCTGACGGGTACCAGAAGGCAGACCTATATCCACGATTCCCTGTATAGGGCGGTTGCCAGGGTGCTGCCGGTCATTGCGCCGGACATGTCCGTCCCGATGTTTCTAAGCAGCGTCCTGTCAGACCATCTGGAAAGGTACCAGGACATCATCAATGAGATATATAATCAGGAAGCCACACAAAAACCGATAGAATGGAAGAAATAGTTTATTTGTCAATACGGCTCGGCTGTACCGCTTATCTATTATATAAGGTATGGGAGCAGAAAAAGAGAATAGGTAAGATATGCGATCTGCTTTATACTCCCCGTAAGAAACCGGAAATGGAGAAGGGCCACCACCGGAATCCGGAAAATGCGGCAGATGTGATGGGGGCCACCCGTTTTGTCTATCTGGATGAGAATGCCGGAAAGACCGTTGCCCCTTACATGAGCCAGCAACTGGAAATGGGAAGCGACCTTATCGGCAAGGATGAGGATATTCCGGAAGATGAAGTGGAATGCAAACTGCCTTTGGAGGAGATGAGAATGCTGAAAGACGAACAGGAGGAGCTGGACAGCCGTTCTCCCGAGGCGGAAGCCATTGTTCCGGCAGTCACTCCTGCCGACCTGCTCAATGTAGGTGACGTGCTGCTTAATCTGGACGGTGCCGGTTCGGATGAGGACAAATCATACCGGGCCGCCATGACACTGCGTGCCATCCGGGAAACGGACATGTTCGAGCTGTTCTCCTCCCAGGTGGAGAACAAGAAACTGATAGAGGAGCTGATGGAAAGGTATGTGGATGAGGAAGGGAATGCTCTGCCTTTAAAAAAAGAGAGGAACGTTTCCAAACCTGTCGCAGACTGGAGGAAGCTGGTCTGAAAGTAATATGCTATTATGCCACAAAATTCCATATTGTTGAATATTATATATAGGATATTCATTATGTACCCAACTTTGTATTTTTCTATAATCTATGAAAAAGGTTGAAGTTTGTCTTTTGTTAAGGGTCATAGAAAGGAACAAACACTCAAAACATAGAAATCACGGGGACAACTCAGAAAATCGGATACTTCCTCACTGTTGCTTACGATTCAAAAGTAAAAGAATGAAATTATCCTGATTTGCTGACAGGAAAAACTATAACTCAATTTATTAAATGAAATTTCTTTATAAGAGACCTATAAACGACTATAAAAAAGTAAGGAGCTGCTTACCAAGCCAGCTCCTTACTTTTTCTAATGGATGAAAATCCGTTTCCCTGCTTCCTTTTGCACAATATTTTTGTCGTACTTTATGTGCATAACAAGATATCATAGAAAAAATCACATTTAAATTTAGTGTTCCATTACATGGTTTTGCATTGCTCCTTGTTCACAACTCTATCTCTGAATAACTTCATATTAGTAAAGTTTCGGGAAATATTTTGAACAAGTTCCAAGTAATTATCTCTGCCATCTTCCCATTTATGATAAAACGGCTTTATGGAAACACAGTTTTCATGTTCAAAGACGGTATTTAGTAATGTTCGGTCTGAATTTCCGCAAGAATGCCCCATTATCAAAACTTGAAAAGGTGCAGCTAAAAGAAATTCGAGCAAATCATGATAATGTCTTGTTTCTAAATATTTAACGGATTTGACATATCTAAGTAACTCATTGTCATTCATATCAAGAATAGACTGGTAACTTTTGTCAAGTTCATCCCCATAGCCAAAAATTATATTTTCAGGTTTTTCTAATTCGCCATGAATATAATTGTGGGTAATATTAAAGTTACCATACATCTTAGCTGTTTTTGTATAGTTGAAACTCAGCAACATGATACGTTTAGGGATAAGTTTATCGCGTTCTCCATAATTGTATTCAACATCTGCAAGGCTGGATATATCCAGCCCAATGTTATCCAGAGCTTTCTTTTTTCCTTCTGTTGAGAAATCAGCAGGATCAAAGAAGTCAATTATTGCATTTTGAAGGTCATTCCTTACATTGTCTGTTTCTATTGTATGGAGGTATTCAATTAATTTTTCTTGAAGGAATGCAAATTGTTCATTCAACTCACTGATTGTATAATTACAACCAGGGCTATCCATGCCAACTTTCAACAGTTGGTAATAGTTGTTTTCAATATCCACCCATCCTTTGGTTTCTATTGATTGCAGAATAGTTTTAAAAAAAGGGCAACATTCAATAGAAAAAATGTTTGGTTGGTCCTTGATATACTGAATAACTTCGCTTCCTGAGTATCTTTCTTTACGATAGATATCCTTAAAAAAACATGAGTTGTTGAAGACAAAAACATTCCAGCAATTAATGCCTACATTATCTTTGATAACCAAACGGCAAAGGCAATCTTCTGATACATTTGTAGTATTACCGGAAAAAGTATACACTCGTTGGTCCCAATACCAGTTGATAAAATCCATATAACTTGTTTTAAAGCCATGTGCCATGTCAAATCCGTTTCCTATGATAACAAGTCTATTCATTCGGTTGTAATGATGATGTTAGTGTTATTGACTTAAATTATAGAATAATCTCCTTGCTCTTCATTTACAAGAAGTGGCTTTAAAAGCGTTTCCACCGACTCAAAAGTATCTTGTTTTGAGAAGTGTATCTTTGGTTGTCCCCACCATCCTCTAATGAATTGTTGGTATTGGTATTGCAAGGTACGGCGAGGTGCCTGCGCCAAGTAGCTATTATAAAAGGAGTCCACAATGTCAGAATGGTAATTGGTCAATGAAAAGAAATACTGCCAAGTTTCTGATATTTCATTCGCGTTGAATCCGGGACGTTCAATTATTTCCACTGCATCCAATCTATGAACACCATCATGTTTAGAGAACGCAGCTTTAAGTATTTCACTTGCCTCCTTATCAGAAGAAGGTGCGCTATACCCAAAGATTGTTACCTTGCCTGCTTTCGATATGTAGTACTTTGCAACACTCCATTGGTCACGGATAAAGCTGTCGCTGTTGTAATCCTTTTGTTCTACAGGATACAGCAAAGGAACAGCGTTGTATGGTTTGCCACACTTTCTGCAATAGTTTTGTATAAGACCAAAGGTCATACAGTCTTTGCACACACCAGCCCCCACATTTCCATGCAAGAACAGAATCTTTGGTCTGTTCCAGGTAATCTTTGCCACTCTGTTATATGCTTGGATAAGCAGACTATCCCAGTTGAAGGATACAATGCAGTCTTTTTCTGTGAGCGAAAGAATCAAAAGGTCGTAGATGGTCAAGAAGGATGGAAGCTGCACATTTGAAAAATATTCATAAAGTTTTTTTTCCATTGCTATCCGTGCGTTTTTACACTCATCACCACGTCTAAACAGCTCACTATATATATCTTCAAGATTCTTGCTTTTCGTTTCTAACATAAATCCTTCAAGGATCCTATCTAACCCAACCTGTTCAATGGCTTCATTCATCGTCGGGCAAGATTTTCCCATGACCGCTCTTGAAGCACCAGCTCCAACTATCACGACATGAGGGCGTTGGCAATACAAATCTTTAAGTTTTTTCTTCATACACTAACTGATTAAATATTTTGCCCGTAAGCAATTGTTGCATCATGCTTTATTTTACGGCCTCATATTTTGTTCGTTTTGTTTCAGGCACAATAATTTCATTGTTCATACTTATAAGTATGAAAGTTATTGTTCTCTGTTTGGCTGTTCTTGAATATAAACAGATATATTACTTAAAAATGCCTTATCAAGGTGTGATATTGTTACTCTCTTTATACACTACTACATGATATACTATTTTTAACCTGTTTACATTGGCCATAAAACTGCGTTTGATATGCAAATATAGCTATTTTAATCCAATATCAATAATAGTCGTTTTTGACAAGAAATCAACTTTATGGAATTTGCTGGCTTTTGTATGGCAATTATATAAATGGTACAGAAAAACATGTAACCGTTTGAACAATCCATGTTTGTGCCAAAATCATCAATTAATCATGTATTATGCTTGAGGTAAGCGTCTCCGCAATGACGTAAAACAGTGTTGAAAATCTCTGTAGAGACGCGCAAAAGCACTTGTTGGATGACATCTGATGACATCTGGCGACATCTGATGACACCTCTGAATAACAGCGTATTATCCCTTTTTATCTTCGCCGTCGAATTCAAATTTATGTCTTACCCAAACGATTCGACAATGAAGAGAAGAATCCTTTTTTCAGTGATGTGCGCGGCGATTGCCGCCGGTGCTTTCGCGCAGGGCCAAGGCCAGGGCCTTGCCGGTATCAACGAGGCGACCAGCCTCATGACCTCGTATTTCGATCCCGCCACCAAACTGTGCTATGCCATCGGTGCGGTGCTCGGCCTGGTGGGCGGCATCAAGACCTACGGCAAGTTCTCCAGCGGTGATCCCGACACCTCGAAAACCGCCGCCAGCTGGTTCTTTGCCTGCATCTTTCTGATTGTAGCCGCCACCATCCTGCGTTCCTTCTTCCTCTAAGCGGTATGGAGTATTCTGTAAACAAGGGGGCGGGCAATCCCGTCGAGTTCAAGGGGCTCAAGTCACAATACCTGTTCGTCTTCGCGGGCGGTCTGGTGACGGTGCTCCTGGCGGTAGTCATCCTTTACCTGGCAGGCGTGGACCAATGGATATGCATCCCTTTCGGGACCGTATCCGGCGGTCTGCTGGCATGGGCGGTGTTCCGGCTGAACGCCCGCTACGGCGAACACGGTCTTATGAAGCTGCTAGCGGAGAAACGCCATCCGCGCTACCTGATCCACCGCAAGAGAGTTTTCAGATTATTTGCAAAAAGAAAAAAACGACAATCATGAGAAATGTATTGAAAGCGGAAACGCTGGAACGCAAGTTCCCCCTGCTCTCGGTGGAGAACGGCTGCATCGTGAGCAAGGACGCCGACCTGACCGTGGCCTTCGAGGTGGAGCTTCCCGAGCTGTACACGGTGACGGCGGAAGAGTATGAGGCCATGCACTCCACCTGGATAAAGGCCGCCAGGGTACTGCCCGAGCACAGCATCGTCTGCAAGCAGGACTGGTTCACGAAGGAGAGCTACCGTCCCCAAAACGGCGGGGAGGAACAGAGCTTCCTCTCGCGCAGCTATGAGCGGCACTTCAACGAGAGGCCGTACCTGAACCACCGCTGTTACCTGTATCTGACAAAGACCACCCGTGAGCGCAACCGCCGGCAAAGTGACTTCAGCACCCTCTGCCGGGGATTCCTGCTGCCCAGGGAGATTACCGACAAGGACATGGCGGCCCGCTTTCTGGAAGCGGTGGAGCAGTTCGAGCATATCGTGAACGACTCCGCCCATATCCGGCTGCGCCGCCTGGAAACGGAGGAGATTACCGGCACGAAGGAACATCCCGGGCTGGTGGAGAAATACCTCTCCCTCTCGATGGAGGACGGGACCGCCGTGCTGCAGGACATCTGCCTCAAGCCCGGACGGATGCGTATCGGGGACAAGCGGCTCTGCCTGCACACACTTTCGGATACGGAAGACCTGCCGGGCAAGCTCTCCACCGACATGCGCTACGAGCGTATGTCCACCGACAGGAGCGACTGCCGCCTTTCCTTCGCCGCACCCGTGGGGCTGCTGCTCTCCTGCAACCACATCTACTCGCAGTACGTGTTCATCGACAACGCGCAGGAAATCCTGCAGATGATGGAGAAGAACTCGCGCAACATGCTCTCTCTGTCACGGTACAGCCGGAGCAATGCCGTGAACCAGGAATGGACGGAGATGTATCTGGACGAGGCGCATACCAAGGGAGTGCTTCCCGTCAGATGCCACTGCAATGTCATCGCCTGGGCGGAGGATGCGGAGGAGTTCCGCCGTATCAGGAACGACACGGGCAGCCAGCTTGCCATGATGGAATGCACCCCCCGTTACAACACCGTCGACACCCCGGTGCTTTACTGGGCGGGCATTCCGGGCAATGCGGGCGACTTTCCTGCCGAAGAGTCATTCTACACGTTCCTGGAGCAGGCGGTCTGCCTCTTTGCCGGGGAGACCAATTACAGAAGTTCTCCCAGTCCGTTCGGCATCCGCATGGCGGACCGGCAGAACGGCATTCCGGTGCACGTGGACATTTCCGACCTTCCGATGAAACGGGGCATCATCACCAACCGCAACAAATTTATCCTGGGACCAAGCGGCAGCGGCAAGTCCTTTTTCACCAACCATCTGGTGCGCAACTATTACGAGCAGGGAGCGCATATCCTGCTGGTGGACACGGGCAACAGCTATCAGGGGTTGTGCCGGATGATCCACGACCGCACACGCGGCGGGGACGGCATCTACATCACGTATGAGGAGGACAATCCGATATCCTTCAACCCGTTCTACACCGATTCCGGACAGTTCGATGTGGAAAAGCGCGAGAGCATCAAGACTCTGATACTGACCTTGTGGAAACGGGAGGACGAGGCGCCGAAACGTTCGGAAGAGGTGGCGCTCTCGGGAGCGGTGAACGCCTATATCCGTAAAATTACCGGGAATCGGGAGGCAAGGCCGGACTTCAACGGCTTCTACGAGTTCGTGGACGGTGACTACCGCCGGATGATAGCGGAAAAGAAGGTACGCGAGAAGGATTTCGACATCGACGGTTTCCTGAACGTGCTGGAGCCTTTCTACAAGGGTGGCGACTACGACTTCCTGCTGAACTCCGACAGGGAACTGGACCTGACAAACAGGCGGTTCATCGTGTTCGAGCTGGACAACATCAGCGGCAACAAGGTGCTGCTGCCTGTGGTGACGCTGATCATCATGGAGACCTTCATCGCCAAGATGCGCCGTCTGAAAGGAATCCGCAAGGTAATATTGATAGAGGAGTGTTGGAAAGCCCTTATGTCCGCCAACATGAGCGGCTATATCCAATATTTGTTCAAGACCGTCCGTAAATATTTCGGTGAGGCCGTTGTGGTGACCCAGGAGGTGGACGACATCATCAGCTCCCCGATTGTGAAGGAGGCCATCATCAACAACTCCGACTGCAAGATCCTTCTGGACCAGCGGAAATACATGAACAAGTTCGAGCATATCCAGCGGCTGCTCGGCCTGACGGAGAAAGAGAAAAGCCAGATACTCTCCATCAACCAGGCGAACCATCCCGGACGTTTTTACCGTGAAGTCTGGATAGGGCTTGGCGGCACCCGTTCGGCGGTCTATGCTACGGAAGTGAGCGCGGAAGAGTATTTCACGTTCACGACGGAAGAGTCCGAGAAACTGGAAGTGCAACGGCTTGCCGAGGAGCTGGACGGCAACCTGGAACTTGCCATCCGCCGGATGGCAGAGAGAAAACGAGAGGAACAAAGACAAGTATCAACCCCAAAAAGAGAACAATGAGAAACAAATCCCTTATGAGACTGGCGGTGTGCCTGATCGGTATGGCCGCCATGGTATTGCAAGGCTGCTCGGAGAGCGGCACCGACCGTGACAAGCTCTGCGGCTCGTGGAGCAGCGTGGAAGGCAAGCCGGACGTGCTGGTATATAAGGAAGGGGAAGCCTACAAGGTGACGGTGTTCGCCCGTAGCGGAAAGATGCGCCGTCTCAGGCCTCAGACCTACCTGCTGGTTGAGGAGAACGGGAACCTGTTCATCAACACGGGGCACCGCATCGACATCTCCTACAACGAGGCCGCCGACGTGCTGACCTTCTCCCCGAACGGTGACTATGTGCGGAAGGAGGAACGCCCATGAAAGCGAAGTCACTCCTGATCGGAACGGTACTCGCCCTGTGCGGCACCGGCGCCAATGCCCAGTGGGTGGTGACCGATCCCGGCAACCTTGCCCAAAGCATCATCAACATGTCGGACAACATCGCCCATACCTCGAAAACGGCGGTCAATACGGCCGACAGCTTTGCGGAGACGGTGAAGATTTACGAGCAGGCCAAGAAGTATTACGACCAGTTAAAGGCGGTGAACGACCTGATACAGGACGCCCGCAAGGTGCGCGACATCATCCTGATGGTGGGCGACGTGTCCGACATCTATGTAACGAACTTCGGCAAGATGATGAACGACGGGAACTTCTCGCCCCGCGAGCTGGACGCCATCGCCTTCGGCTACACCCGCCTGCTGGAGGAGAGCAACGGCGTGCTGCAGGATCTCAGGCAGGTCATCAACGTGAGCACGCTCTCCATGACCGACAAGGACCGCATGGACGTGGTGGACCGCTGCTACTATGAGATGCGCCGCTACCGCAACCTGGTGAGCTATTACACGAACAAGAACATCGCCGTGAGCTATCTCCGTGCCAGAAAGAAGAACGACCTGGACCGGGTGATGCGGCTTTACGGGAATGAAACCTCCAAATACTGGTAGCCATGATGCCGTTGTCGATAGATTTTGCCAACCTGCATACCATACTGGCGACCCTGTATGACGATATGCAGCCCCTTTGCAAGGACATGATGGACGTGGGAAAGGGACTTGCCGGGCTGGGTGCCCTGTTCTATGTCGCCGTCCGCGTGTGGCAGTCGATGGCCCGTGCCGAACCGATAGATGTCTATCCCCTGCTGCGTCCCTTCGCCATCGGCATCTGCATCCTGCTTTTCCCCACGCTGGTGCTCGGCACGCTGAACACCGTGCTCAGCCCGATAGTACAGGGTACGCACAAGATGCTTGAGGGGCAGACGCTGGATATGGAACAGTACAGGGCGCAGAAGGAGGAACTGGAAAGGGAGGCCATGCTGCGCAATCCCGAAACCGCCTACCTGGTGAGCGACGAGGAATTCGACCGTCAGCTGGACGAGCTGGGCTGGTCAACCATAGATACCGCCTCCCGCCTGGGCATGTACGTGGAGGTGGGGATGTACAATCTGGAGAAGAAAATCCGTGACGCCTTCCGCAGCCTGCTGGAACTGATATTCGCGGCGGCATCGCTGCTGATAGACACCGTGAGGACCTTTTTCCTTGTCGTGCTCTCCATACTGGGACCGGTGGCGTTCGCCTTCAGCGTATGGGACGGTTTCCAGTCCACGCTCGGGCAGTGGTTCACGAGGTACATATCCGTCTACCTTTGGCTTCCGGTCAGCGACCTGTTCAGCACCCTGCTCGCCAAGCTCCAGGTGCTGATGCTCCAAAATGACATTCTGGAATTACAGAACAACCCCGACTACTCGATAGACAACTCAAATAGCGTCTATATCATATTCATGCTGATAGGGATTATCGGGTACTTCACCGTCCCGACGGTGGCGGGCTGGATCGTACAGGCGGGCGGAGCCGGAAACTTCAGCCGTAACCTGAACCGCACGGCCACGAAAGCGGGCGGTTTCGCTGCCGGGACGGGCGGTGCCGTACTGGGGAATATCGGGGGAAGGCTGCGGGGCAAATAGGCTCTATGGCAACCCGTTTCCGTGAGTCGGCAACTTGGATTACCGGGTTGGCGACTTGTCGGAAGGAGCCGCCCGGTCATACCGGAACATTTATTTATTCATTCAAACCAATCATTCGCTAAATGGAATTCAAGTCATTGACCAACATTGAGAGCAGCTTCAGGCGTATCCGGTTGATGCTGGCTGTCTTTACCGGCTGCTGTGCGCTCATTACCGGCTATGCGTTGTGGAGCTCGTACCGTTTCGCCGAGAAGCAACGGGAAAAGATCTATGTGCTGGATAAGGGCAAGTCGCTGATGCTCGCCCTCTCGCAGGATCTTTCACAGAACCGCCCCGCCGAGGCGCGGGAACACGTCCGGCGTTTTCACGAGCTGTTCTTCTCGCTCTCCCCGCAGAAGGACGCGATCGAGCACAATATAGGCCGTGCCCTGCAGCTGGCGGACAAGAGCGCCTATCACTACTATGTGGACTTTGCCGAAAAGGGATATTACAACCGGCTGATTTCGGGCAACATCAACCAGGTGGTACACGTGGACAGCGTGGTGTGCGACTTTGCCGCCTATCCCTACAAGGCGCGTACATATGCCCGGCAGCTGATCATCCGTGAGAGCAACGTGACCGAGCGAAGCCTTGTCACCTCCTGTTCGCTCCAGAATACGGGGCGTTCGGACGACAATCCCAACGGGTTCATCATCGAGCAGTTCACCATACTGGAGAACAGGGATATAAGGAGTGTGGAACGATGAGAGGGAAACCTGCCGTCTTAAAACGTGCGGACAGCCGTATCCGGCTGTTCTGCCGCCGGCTGACCGGGAAGCAGCGCATTGTCTTGACAAGTGTCGTCTCGCTTCTGTTCACGGCAGCCTGCCTGTACTCGGTTGTCTCTTCCGTGTCCCGTTTGGGGGAACGGAAGGGCGACATGAAAACCGGGCATATCCGGCCCGTCATGTTACGGCCGGAAACAACAACCATTCATTCAAACATCCAGAAACATGAAAATGGACTTTCAGAAAATCAGGGAACGGCTGGGGCTGTCGAGTGACAAGCCGCTGACTCCCGAAGAGAAGCGCCGACGCGCGAGGTATATTGTCTATCCGTTCTTCTGCCTGCTGTGCGCCGGATTTCTCCTGCTGGTATTCAGCCCGTCGGAAAAGGAGAAGGCGGAAAAGGAAAAGGGCAAGGGATTCAACGTAGAGATGCCCTCGCCGAAAGATTCGGAAATGGAGGGCGACAAGGTAAGCGCCTACGAGCAGGAAGCACTGGCTAAAAAGGAAAAATGGCGCAGGGGAACCTTCCAGGAGATGTCCAAGCTGCTCAACAAGGACAGTCAGGATACTGCCGGCCTTACCGCAGGAAAAGCCAACACGGAACTTCCGCCGGAACCGGAAACGGGGAAATCCCCCGGCTCCGTCCATTCCTCTGCGGAAGCCTACCGGAATATGAACCGCTCGCTGGGTGCTGTATATACCCGGAATGAAAACCAACAAAATGCCGATCTGCTCCGCCGTATAGAGGAACTGGAAAAAGAAAAGAGACCGGCGGAAGGACAGCCGGAAGGACAGACCCTGGAAGAAAAGATGGCACTGCTGGAAAAGTCTTACGAGCTGGCCGCCCGGTACAACGGGAAGCAACCGGATGCCCCGGCTGCCGTGAATGGCCGGAGCGACCGGAAAGACAGGACAGCCGTCCGCCCGGTGAAACAGGTACGGAATCAGGTGGTGTCATCGCTTGCACAACCTATGGGCAATGAGGATTTCATCGCCGAATTTGCGGGAGAGAGGAATACCGGTTTCCACACCCCTATAGGCAGGACACTCCCTTCCGGCAGGAATACCATCGCCGCCTGTGTACACGGCACGCAGACCGTATCGGACGGGCAGGTGTTGCGCATCCGGTTACTGGAGCCGATGGCGGTGGACGACCGGCTCATTCCCCAAGGGATGGTATTGACCGGCGGTACACGCATCCAGGGGGAGCGGATGGACATCCTTGTAGAGACGGTGGAATACAAGGGCACGCTGTTTCCTGTGGAACTGGAGGTATATGATGCCGACGGACAGCGGGGAATCCTCGTGCCGAACTCGATGGAGTATGATGCGGCGCGTGAGATAGCCGCGGGTATGGGCGCCTCAATGGGGAGCAGCATCAACATCTCGACGGATGCCGGGGCGCAGATTGCCTCGGACGTGGGCAAGGGGGTAATACAGGGCGTGTCGCAATATGTGGAAAAGAAAATGCGTGCGGTGAAAATCACCCTAAAAGCCGGACACCGGCTGTTGCTGCACTCTCCCGAAAAATGAAAAGAGAAAAGAAACCAACCATTTATTCACCAACCAATCAAGAACGCACATGAAGAAGATTCTGATGATGTTTGCCCTGATTATGGGCGCAGTGGCTGCATACGCGCAGCAAGGCAGCGGGGATTATTACGAGGGATTGAGCCGCAAGATCGGCTTCAGCCAAATGATTCCCCCGCATGGTCTGGAAATCACGTATGACAAGACTGTACATATAATTTTCCCCTCTCCCGTAAGATACGTGGATTTGGGTTCCCCCAACCTGATAGCGGGCAAGGCGAACGGTGCGGAAAACGTCATCCGTGTGAAGGCGACCCGGAAACATTTCCGCAGTGAAACCAATATGAGCGTGATAACCGAGGACGGCAACTTTTACACATTCAACGTCAAGTATGCCGACGAGCCGTTGCTGCTGAACGTGGAGATGTGCGACTTCATCCATGACGGGGAGTCGGTTAACCGTCCGAACAATGCGATGGAAATCTACTTGCAGGAACTCGCCGGGGAGTCGCCCCGTCTGGTACGGCTGATCATGAAATCCGTGTATGGGCAGGACAAACGCAAGGTCAAGCACATCGGCAGCAAGCGGTTCGGGGTTCAATACCTGCTCAAGGGGCTTTACGCACACGGCGAGCTGCTCTATTTCCATACCGAGGTGAAGAACGCCACGCACGTGCCTTTCGATGTGGACTTCGTAACTTTCAAGATTGTAGACAAGAAAATCGTGAAGCGTACCGCCATGCAGGAGCAGGTTATCTATCCGCTGCGTGCCTTCAACTATGTGACCCGTGTGGACGGGAAGAAGAACGAGCGGACGGTGTTCGCCCTGCCCAAGTTCACCATCCCCGACGGCAAGAAGCTGGTCGTGGAGATGTACGAGAAACAGGGTGGCCGCCATCAGTCGTTTGAGGTGGAGAACGAAGACCTTGTACGCGCCGAGACTGTCAATGAACTGAAAGTAAGATGAGTGCCATGAAAAGAAACTTCATCTTTATTATCCTCCTGCTTGCCCTCTTTACGGGGCAGGCGGAAGCCCAGCGCCGGCTGCCGGGGATGAAATCCGTCCGCTTTACCGCTGAAATGGCCGACGGCTTTTACAGCCGGGCAGACCGCCATGATGCGGGCTACGCCTTTTCGCTGGCTGTTGCCACTTACACAAAGAAAGGGAACCAGTGGGTGTTTGGCTGTGAGATGCTACAACGTAATAACCCTTACCGGAACACGTATGTCCCACTGTCGCAATATACAGGGGAAGGCGGTTATTATCATACAATCCTTTCCACATCCGGCAAGTCTTTCTTTCTGAACCTCGGCGCTTCCGCCTTGCTGGGCTACGAGGCCGTGAACAACGGAAACCGCCTGTTGGATGACGGAGCTTCCTTGCGCAAGTATGAGTCCTTCATCTATGGAGGCGCGGTGACACTGGAAGCGGAGGGATACCTGTCGGACAGGATAGCCCTGCTGATACGCCTGCGTGAACGTTTTGTATGGGGTGGCGCTTCCGGCCGCTGCCATTTCCAGTATGGAGCCGGAGTCAAATACATTTTCTAACCTTAAAAAGAACATATACCCATGAAAAGAAGAATCCTTGATTTTATGATGACAGCCTGTTGCATGGTATTTTCCTTTCTTGCCCTTGTCGCCTGTGACAATGAGCTGGATATCAGACAAGAATACCCGTTCACGGTGGAGTCCATGCCGGTGGCGGACGAAATCGTAAACGGTGAGACGGTGGAAATCCGTCTGGAAATCAAGCCGGAAGGAAACTTTTCCGGAACTGTCTATACGCTGAGGTATTTCCAGCCCGACGGAAAGGGCAGTCTGAAGATGGAGGACGGAACGGTACTGAAACCCAATGACCGTTATTTGCTGAACGAATGGAAATTCCGTCTTTACTATACCTCGCAGAGCGGCAAGGAATCACAGACCATAGACCTCTATTTTGAAGACAATTGGGGAAATCTGCAACAGTTGACATATGATTTCAATGGAAAGGATGCGGAGGAGGAAGACAATAATACGGAGGCCGCATGAAAAGAATACCGGTTATTATGATTTTTCTGTCACTTGTTCTGTATGGCAAGGCGGAAAATCCCCCGTCTGACAAGGATAAGGCGGTAGCCTGCATCAAGCGGTGGGAAGGCTGGCACCGGGGGAAAATGCCTTACATCGGTTACGGACACCGCCTGCTCCCCCATGAGAAGCTGACCGAGAACCTGAGTGAGGCACAGGCGGACTCACTTTTGAGATGCGACCTTGAACGGTGCCTGAACGTATTCCGTAAATATGGAAAAGACTCGCTTCTTTTAAGTCTGTTAGGCTTTAATGTAGGCTGTTACCGTCTGATCGGAAACGGCAAAATACCTAAAAGCAGACTGATTCAGAAACTGGACAGCGGCAACCGGGATATTTACAGGGAATATGTATCGTTCCGCTGTTATCGGGGGAAAGTCATTCCAGGCATAGAGAGAAGAAGAAAAGAGGAGTTTGAACTGTTCTATATACCGTAGATTGAAATTATGCAAAGCCGTGAACGGACGCTTGCCATCGCCGTTCACGGCTTTAGTCTTAGCCACTCTTAATTTACCTTTACCCGGTTCATCAGCTGCCCCGATATTTCATGCAGTTCCCGGCAGCGTTCCGGCTGCTGTTCCCTTGCAAAGGCGGTGATTCCCTGTGTCAGTTTCCAGAGCGTGGCCCCGCCTGTCACTCCGTCGTCAGGATTGTTGTTCATCAGCAGTTTTTCCACCTCGCGTCCTTCGTTTTTCAACAAGGCTCCTTTCTGCACCAGATTCTTCAGTTCCTTGTCGAAATCCACGTCAATTTCCGATGCTCCTTGAATTTCGATGGCCTTCTGCATGATGGTGTCTTTGCTGTACAGTCCTTTGGTCAGGTCGGAAACAGCCGATACGGTGGTCTGCGTGTCCAGTTCGTAGGTCTTTTGGGAGAGGGACAGGGATTCCGGCAGTCGGCCTCCAAGGTGTATCTGCCGCATGACGGACTCCCTGACCATCCCGTTCAGGCACGCCCCGTTGAGCAGGAACGACCGCATGTCCACCGATCCGTTGCCATAGTCGGATGTGGAGAAGCGTGCTCCTGCGAAGATGATGACCGTTCCGTTCTTACGGGTGGGTATCTCTATCGGAGTGGGCAGGATTGTCTCACACCATACTTTCGTGTCGTTCATATAGGCATCGGACACGACCGCCCCCTGTCCTCCCGCCTCACGGATGAAAGCGGTCAGGATATCCACCGAGTTCAGCCGACGGTAGGAGTCCGACAATACGCCCCGGACTTCCATTCCTACCGCCCGTATCAGTACCCGTGTACGCTCGGTCCATCCCGAATGCTCGTTCAGGATGGTGGCGCACAACTGTTTCTGCCAAACATCCCCGGCGGAAAGCTCGCGCAGGTATTTGGCGGGAATGCCCATCTTCTCCGAAATCTGGCTTATGGCGTTGCCGTGCAGGTTGAAGTTCCCTTCGGGCATTGCCATCTGTACCCTTCCTTCCGCTTTGAAAGAGATAACGGGGCGTTCCTTGCTACGTTGGCTTACCCCGATGGGAGCGATGAAATCCTGCGCGATCCGTCCCTCACTGAGCAGACGGTTGATGGTGTCCATGACATCCCCCTGCCTGCCTTCTATCATTCGCCGTACCTTGTTGATGACTACCTGGTTGAGTCCCTGCTGTTTCTGTACCGGTGCAGTGGCCGGCATGACTGTTGCTTCCATATTTCTTGTTTTTAAAGTCGTTGATAAATTACAATTTGTTCTTATGGCTTGTCCTGCTTGTTTTAGTAAATTCAGATCTGTACTCTTCTGACAGACGGATATAATCCTTTTCGCTATATCCGGCCGTTCCGAACAGTTCATAATATCCGGGGAAGGGTTTTCTTTCCGTTTCCGGTATATGCGTGCTGGTTTCCTTATGGCAACAGATGATGTGCCGGACAAACCGGTAGCACTTGCAAAGATCCGCCAGGATGGTGTACTCGTTGTCCGTATGAGGTTCATAATATCCGCAGGAGAGATTGACGCAGGATACTTCCAGCCCGTTCCTTTTCAATGCCGCCACATCCGTAGCCAGCCCCTGTGCAGGCTTGTAACCGTACCTCCGGGGATCTACTGCCGAAATGAACTCATTGGAGCAGAGCCTCATTCCGTTGATTTGTGTCACCATGTCCCCGTTCCCTTTCCGGTCGCACTGGATGACGAAACGGCAGTCGGAAAAGAAGGACATGTCGGCATGGCCGCTGCCTATGCATCCTATCTCCTCCTGTACGAAGAAGGCGCATTTCACCGCCTTGAAATCCTCCGGGCATTTCAGGCAGATCCAGATGCCGTTCTTGTCATCCGCGCCGATTCCGGCCATCCGTTTACGCTTGCGGTCATAGCCGACAATCATCGAGTCCGCCACAAGATGGGCTGCATAGGTGCCTGTCTTGCGCCGGTGTACCTCGTCCATGTGCGCCACGACACAGGGGTAGCTTTTCCGGTTGCCTTTGACCGCGTAGATGTTTCCGTGCCGGTCTTGCCGGAAAGGAATACCCATCCGCCTGAGTTCCCCGATGATGAACCCGGCCATCTTCCCCTCCTTGCCGGAGGGGGAGGAGATGTTGTAAAGAGCCATTAATTTTTCCATGATACTGACTTTTCAGGAGATGAACAACTTTTCGATTTGCAGGTACCGTCTGAACTCCGGTACGGGACGTCCCTTCTTGAAGAGGAAGGACGGATATTTCTTTCCCTTGTATTCCGCGGACGTGCCTTTCAGTACTTTTCCGAATACGGTGGATATATAGAACATGTCCTGACAATTCTTGCAGAATGCCGTATCCGGAAAGGAATGTATCTTTCCGCATTTGGGACATACATATTTTCTCCTGTTTGCGCGCCCTTCCGTGCTCCGGCAGGTGGCTATGCTCGTGTCGCCCTCCGTATTTCTCAGTTCCAGGTTACCGTCCGTCAGATGGAGGCTGTAGAACGTGTCGAGGTAAGGCACCCCTTTCTTGTGCCACCTGCAGGCGGGCACTTTCACCGTCAATGAAACCTGTATATTGTCTCCGGCCGCCCATTCCTGCCCCTCAATGGGATTCAGTACGGTGAAATCCGTTGTATGTGTATAATCGTTGTATCTGCGTCGCAACAGGATGCCCGCCTCCTGCGCCTGCTTGCGGATCAGTTCGGCGACGAATGCGTGTGAGGAATAGATGCGGTCCAGCAGGGAGGCGGCAATCGGTGTGTTTATTGATTTCCACAATGTTACCTCGTTCCATACGACAGCCCGTCCGAGTATGTTGTTGCTCTCGTCCCTTGCCACAAGGATTTTAGCGCCGGCGAAGTTGGTATAGAAGTCAGCGGCGTTGCGTGCCTTGTCCTCATACCGCATACAGGAACTGTGCAGGCTGGATGTGTCACTGTCGGAGATGGGGCTGTAGTTGCTTTCCAGATAGGCTTCCATGAAGTCGTTCATGCTTTCATGCAGCCTGACCGTGACTTTGCTGTCCAATGAGAGAGAACTACAGAAATAATTGATTTCGTCGGGTGAGTACTTGGGCAGGTTCTTGAACAGTTCCACAAACGTGGAGGGTTCCAGGTCTGTCCGGTTCTCCGGGAACCAGGGTGCCTGCGGGTTGTTCCGGTCCGGGAAACTGGGATGGGCCAGATCCTTGCTGCAGGCCGTGAACACGATTCGGATTTTCTTGAACGTGCCCGCTTCCGTCCGCTTGCGCTTGGTGGAGAAGCAGTTGTAGGTACCGCGTATGATCTCTTCCACCGGTACGTTCTTTTTTACTTCCGAAAGGATGTCTTTGGCTATCACACTTCCGTTTTCCGCCGCATGCACCAGGCGGGATTTCAATTCATTGCTAACATTCAGTTTCATAATCATTCGTTTTATTGTTTATAAATTCTGCCATGTTTTTATGGCAATTGTTTCTTGTCCGGCTGCATTTGGCGCAATTTCTCTTTCTGCTTTCTGAGCAGGTCAACGGACATGTTCCTGCTTGTCCGATATTCCTCCTCGCTCATCCGGCGAATGGAAGGAATGCCCGTCTGGGTCAGTGTATGGTTTACCATCCAGCCGTCCATGAAGTTTTCGGGGCAGAGGCTGTCATGGTGGATGACTTCCCCCACGCAGCCGTGAATGAGCATATTGCATATGGTCATCAGGCAACAGGTACGGTTGACATCTTCTGCGACAAGATAATTACCCAGGTGGCGTACATGATATGCCAGCAGGAGACGCCCACTTCCGCAGGTAGGGTCGTTTATCCTCTGCCCGGTCTTTTTTCCGTCCGTTTCCGTACACATTACCATCAGGTCGCAGATATGTACGGGAGTGAAGAACTGCCCTTGCGCCTGTTGTCCCTTTCTGGAACTGAGCGCCATGAAAAGGTCTCCTAACGCGTCATACCAGGATGCGGCCTCCAGCTGCTTCTGCATGAGCCGCACCCATTCCGCAAACATTTTCATGAATGCGGCATTCTGCTGCCGCTTGTACCTCCAGTCTTTCAGCGGAGGAGCGCCCGGTGAGAATCCGTGTATGACGTAACGCAGGAAATCTGTGAACACGTTCATCGGATCGTACCCGTTCAAGCCTGCAAACTCACAGATTGTCTTTTCAAGTGGCCGGACTTCTGGGGATGTCTCATAGCGTGTCATATTGTTCTGTTTTTTTATAGAAGGTTACTGTATGTCCGTTATGGTCTGTCCGTATCTTGACGGGGGAGACGCCAAGGAAAAAGAGGTGCGTTTCCGCTTTCAGCATGTTCCATTCCCATGTGGGAAGTTCCTTCCATTCCATACGGTATGCCCAGAGTATGAACAGACCGGGACGGAATCCGTTGAAAAGTTCTCCGTGCAGAATCCCGACCAGCCGCTCCAGTTCTTCCCGCGAGTAAAGGGTGAATGACTCATTCCGATAGATAAAGGCATCAGCCGGTTCAATATCCGGCTGACACTCGATGATGTATCTCGTCCATTCTTTTGTGGTGTACTTTCCGTACAGAGGATCGGGTTCCGTGTATTTCCATGCCCTGACGAATGTGTGGAAGAGGACGGCACCGTTCCTGTGCCTTCCGGTATGCCCCCACATCCGGAACTGTTTGCTGCGTATGCCATCGGGAAGCAGCAATTCCGGACCGGTTATAACCCAAGGGCCTCCTTCCGTATTGTAACCGGTACACTTTTCATTTTCATGGCAGAAAGGTGTCTGTGGGAGAAGGCAAATATGGACTTCCCGGTCATCGCCCCTTTCAATGTGTGCCTGCGGATAATAGTCACCGCCACGGGTAGTATAAGTGACGACATCCCCTGCGGTCGGTAAACTGACTCTTTCCCTGTCCTCCCGCATCCTTGAAATCAGCCGGTTCACCTTCTCCACGTCGCACTCCTTTATGGAACAGGCACACCCTTCATGCCTGTTGAGCAGAGTCAGGCTTTCCAAATCATAAAAATTACCGTACTTCATATTGAGAGCGTTTTTGTTGGTACAATTTGACCTGGCGGGCAACCATATCACAGAACTTCTGTCCGTTCTCCTTCTCGCTTCTGAAATAGGCAATCATGTCCCAGAGATTCTGATTGAAGTAGCCGGTCCATTTTTCGTAGCAGTGACTTCCATAGACCTTTCCGAACGTTTCCTCGAAAAGTGCGGGAGTCAGCCCTTCATCCCCATGGTGGTTGTATTGCCACAGAGAGACAAGCAGCAGCCGGTTATAATCCAGTGTTTCCATATCCGTTCTTTTTTAAGTAAAACATCGGCCTACATGGGTAGGCATTTTTATTTCTTGGTGTCTTTCCGGCCTGTTTGCCGGGGATTGCGACAAGGCTTGGCGAAAGAAAATACCGGAGCGAAGCGAGGATGATTTTCTTTCAGCCAACCCAGCCCCTGAAAGGGGCCGCCTTGCGCAATCAGCCCGGGAAACGGCTATCTTTACAGCAAGAAATGAAAAAGCAGACCTCGGATTCTCTGTTCTGAAGTCTGCTTTTCGGTCATTGTCGAGTCTCATGTTTTTCAGGTATGTATCTGCCATCCGTGGAACGGCTGCAATGTTACGGCAAACGATCTGTCAGGTATTCCATGATAGAGCAGACCTCCCACGATACCTGTCCTTCCGTCGGGATAGCGCTGTGTAAAGCCGAACGAGTACGGGGCATGGTCGTAGTAGAGTGAGATTTCGCAGGGACAGTCAGGGTTTTCTTCCCAGCTTTTCAACCGTTCCAGACATTTTTGGAGCGAGGTGTCACCGATGGATTCGGCATAGCGCCTTACATTCTCGAAATGTTCTTCATTCAGGATTTTCATGACTTTTGTATTTTTATCTGTTAAACACGTCCGGCTCCGGGAGCCGGTATTTTTATTTCTCGCCTGCCTGACAGTCCCGTGGCCGTACCCGCAAGGTTTGGCGAAAGAAAATACCGCAGCGAAGCGAAGATGATTTTCTTTCAGCCAACCCCGCAGGGGCCTGACCTTGTACGGGTACACAGGACACGGGACTACCTTTGCAGGGTGGGAAATAAAATATGCGGTTGTTCCTTGTTGCGGGATCTTGTATGGCTTCCGGAGATAATCTTCCTGATTTGTTCGCCATTGCCGGACAAATGGTGTATTTTTGCAGTTTCTAATTTCAGGATCATGGAAAACTATATAAAGAAAGCGGCGGATGCTTTCCTTGTGGAGCGTCCGTATGGTATGCGTGTGGATTACAGGAAGAAAGGATTCGTGCTGTTTAACCGCAACCTGAACGTATTGGGCAATGCGGAGCATGCCCGTCTGGAAGAGCTGCCTCTGGAGCGGTTCAATGTGGAGGAGATTCCGTTGGATGGTGAAATTGTGGAGGAACACGCGGGATTTACCGATGTATTCTTCTATACCGATCTGACCAGCCCCTATGCCGGATATGCGCTGAATTTGCAAAAGCTCAAGGCCTATAACCGGTTTATGTTTCCGTTGGCGATGGCGCTGAACCGTAAGTTGTGAGTCCGGAAGCCGGCAACGGTAACAGCCGCATGGAGCACGCCGTTACCGCCAGGTTTTATTATTTGCCCTTTCTTGTTGTTATAAATGCAAGATAATCGCCCACGGCCTTATGGCATCCGGTAAAGTCCGGAGTCCGGAGACCTTTGATTTTCCGGTAACTGACGGTTCCGTTCCTGTCAATGCCTCTTACATGCCTGTTGAATGTCCCTTTGGTTCTGATATGGATGTCAAAACCGTCCCTTCCGGTGATTTCAAGGAACATTCCTCCCGTGATCCGTTCCCCGTCCAGGAATTTCTGTTTCTGTTCATCGAGCAGCCGCTGATATTGCTCTTCCCGCGCTCTGCGCTCTTCCGCCTCTTTCTCCTCCTGTTCCCTGCGTTTCTGTTCCTGCCTCCTTTTGTATGCCTCACGGGCTTGCACCAGGGGGGTGGTGTCAAGTCCGAGAGCCTCGAACACGCGGACGGAGATCAACCTGACAAAGGCTCCTCTTTCCGCGCCCTGAAGCGTATCCGCGATCCAGTTCCTGCAATAGGCGGCAGTTTCGTCCCTGCGGTTTTCTCCGTTGAGGAACCGGCGTGAATACTGCCCGCTGGAGAAATAAACGTTTTCAATCCGGCAGACCACATGGAAACAGTCATCGTCCTCATTCCCATATTCGTTCTTTCTAGACAGGGAGAGATATACATTCTCGGCGTACGGTTCCAGTTCCATATAAGGAGCCACGACGGTATTCCCGTCAGACCTGTACTTGAATACTTTTGCTTTCATACTATCGTTCAGTTTGTCGGTTGTTGCATATTTCATCTATAATCTCTTTCCCGCTTCTTTCACCCTTCAGGAAGGCAAGGAAGCGCCTCAAAAAGAGCCGGGCACAGTCAGTTCCCAGCTGGGAGCTTTCACCGTCTTTGGTAGCGCATACCGCAAAACGCCCCAGTCCGAAACTGTCCTGTTGCGGTACGATGTGGTAAGACAAGTCCTCGCTTGCGTTGATGTGCAACCCACGACGGAAAACATAGAAAGTTTTCGGGATTCTTCTGTCGGTATCGATTTCCATACGCTTGTAACCGTGATGTTCCAATAACCGGACCAGTTCCCTGTTTGTCGGAATTGTATGTCCGATCCAGTCCGGCCAGCTTATATTTTCTATTGTATGTCCGTAATTGTCATATAATATGTCGAACTGTTCCTGGTATTCATCGTAAAATTCCCCGTTCCCGTTGCACATTTTCTCCAAAGCGATGCCGTTTTTACGGACAAGGGCAAGGTCGCCCAGTCCGCACGCGATTTCATTGAGCAGCGTGCGTTCCTCATCCCTGTCCTTTGCCGTTCCGTAAATTCTAAGCCGGGAATACCGGTGTAGCGCCGAACGGGACGGCATATCCAGTTTTTCCCATATCCCATCGTTTCCTATAGCCTGTCTGGTGTTTTCCGGAAGTCCGTACCACCACTTGTCCAAATTGTTTGTATCCATAATTTCTGAATCAGATTGTTTTTAAATTCTGTTTTGAGTACCATGCCTGATACGCGGCGGCATACTCCTGACGTTCCCGTTCCAGGGAATTTCTCATCTCAGGGGTGTATCCGAGCAGGCGGATGTATCCTCCGTTATAGCCGGTGAGTTCGCACCTTATTCCGGCTTCCTCCAGTTTGTCGATGCGTTTTTGGGCCATTTTTGCGCTTGAATATTCCTTCGGCCAAAAATAGACTTCGCCCCGTGAGCCGAAACAGTCTTCCCCCAGAATTATTTCCCCGGCATACTTCCGGCTTTCGATGAAGCCGAAACGCGCTTTGCCCAATGCCCGGCGCATTGCCTCGTGTGCCGGACCTTCCGGATGCTTGAATATCTCCGGCTTGTCTTTGCTGCCGAGTTTGGGCGGTTCCACCTTGTACGGCTGTTTGTAACTTCCGATTCCGAGCGTCAGGTAAAAGTTGGTGTGAAAATAGTCCGTCATGGGGTCGCTGTCATCGAAATTGTACGACATGATGAAATCGCAGATATTCACCATTACATCCTTTGCCCTGTCCGTCAAGGATTTGTCTGAATGGATATGATGGTGGTTGACATCGCCTTGAACTTTTCCGGACTCTTTGGTGAACGCCTCGAAATCCGCTTTCATCAACCGGATATGGATGGAGTGGCAATTCTCCCGTCTGACAGAGAACTTGTATCCCGGATAGGTCTCCTTGAGCCATGCCCGTACCAGTCCCACGATTTCAGGAGCGTGCTGCCCCTTGTAATTGCGGCCTTTCCAGCGGTATTCGTTATACACATACTTGGTGTATTCCTTTGCCGTGGCTCCCGGATAGTCATATTCATATCCGGTTGAGGTCGAGGGAATATCCGGTTTTTCTTTCCAAGCCTCAAAAAGCCTTCCAAACTCGGTGTTCACCTGTTGCATGATTGCGGTGTCACCACCCTTGTCCGGGTGGTGCTCCAATGCCAGCCGGCGGTATTCTTTCTTCAAGTCCGCCAGAGAGTGTATGTTCTGAAAATAAGTCATAGCCATAAGTTTTTTATGCCCCTGCGAGGCGGTTGATAAAATATTCCCGGTAGTCAAGGTCAAGACCGAGGTTGAGACAGGCCGTTTCCATGTCATCTTCTCTCAGGTCGTCCGCCTCCTGCAATTCGCGCAGGTACCGGATTTCGGAGTCCAGGTATTCCTGTGCTTCCGTTTGACCGCAACCGCATGAGTTGCAGATCAGACTGATAATGTTTCCCTGCATGCTGTTTGATTTTTTATGTTTCTGTTCCTGTTTCTGAGGCCTCGTCCGTCGTATATCGAGACGGCCCGTTCCACCAAAAGCCTGCGGTTGTCTTCCGAAAGTTCCAGATAGAACCGTTCCGCCGCGCCGAATGTGCCCTTGTCTGTCGCCACGCACCATTTTTCCCAGAAATGCGGGTACATGCCGCCATACACGGTTTTGCATTCCTCCTCGCTCCAGGCGTTCCACATGTAGTAGAAGAAACTGGAGACGGTATTTTCCGCTTGATATTTCATGGTTCTTCTATTTGTGATTCTACATTGTTTGTTTCTCTCAGTTGATGCCACACAGCCTCATACATCTCATGAAGCCAGTCTATGTTCTTCGCGCCGAGTTCAAACGGGCTGTGACACTGCACCTCGTCACCGCTTTCTTTCTCTTCGGCAAGGACGGTCAGGCTGTCCGCCGTTACCCGGAGTCCTGTCACCCTGCATTCATATGGTTCTCCGTTCTTGCCAAACCATATCACCCAGACCGGATCATAATCCTCTTCCGGAAGACGAATTTCTTTCACGCAGTGAGCATGGAGCAACTGCCGTATCGCGTCGATGATGTCCCCCCGCAGTTCCTTGATCCTGCCGCTGAAATCAACGGCTTCTGACGGTAAACTTCCTTTTCCGCCTCTTTCCTGCAAGGAGAGAATCCGCGTGTCGGGATGGATACAGAAATCCCAGTCCAACACTTCATCGTCATCGCGTGTCGTGTGGATATCGCCGCCCAAAACAAGACCGCAATCGTCATTTACCATTCTTTTTGCTTCATCGCGGTCTTCTGCCGCTACCGTGTAAGTGCCCTCGAAGGAATACCTTACTCTTATGTCATATCTTTTCATGATTCTTTCCATTTGATTGTTGATACCAGATTCATTGCCCGGAAGGATTACCGGATATTCAATATTGCGCTAAAGGCATGTGGGTCAAGCCTGTAAAACGTCGGAAGGTTAAGTGTGACCATCGGGTAGCTTACTCAGCCGCTCTGACGTCTATAACCTGTATCCTCAGCCAATTTGTTAGACAGAAGGAACTCCATGGCATCAGGATTGTTGTTGATGTCCACGAATGCCCTGTCAGGCAGTGAGAATGCCGCCTTATCTTCTAAGTTGACCGTCAGGACCGTGTATATCTCATGGGTCACGGGATCTTTCAGAGACAATGCCGGCCAGCCGTTATGGTACATTTCAATCACGATTGAGAGACGGCTTTCCTGATACAGGAAAGTCTCTTCCATGGACGGATGGTCGCATTTGGCAATTTCAAAATCATCCTCCCCTTTGGTAAATGTCACCATCGGATAGGATACATCGACAAAACATTCCTCTTCCCGGTAGCAGAGATGTTCTTTTCCCTCTGAACGGATTATAGCCAATCGGGTGTTCATATTCGTAACTGGTTTTAAAATTATTGACTTGCAAGTTAATTGGCCGGCATTCACCTGCCTGTTTCTTTAAACGTGTGATTGTCACCGCCTGCGGACATTTGGGAGAGTTGCTGTCTCACCGCCTTGATTTTCCCAATCAGTTCGTCCTCCCTTCGGAATGAGGGGGTACATTTGGTACGCCTCATCCCGGCTCCCCAGGGGATGCCGCCGCATACTTTTCTCAGGCGTGCCTTTTCGCTTTCCAGGGCCGACTCCAGACGGGCCAGCCTGCGTCGCAACGATTCTTCGGTCACAGTTCTCATGATTTCATTGTTTTTTTAGTATGGTGACGGGTCGGAAAGACAGTCACCATACCGTCGTTATGTGTCACGTTATATTTTAGCTTTTTCCCTTTTGATGCCTCTCAGGACGTACAACAGGTGCAGGAACAGCTCCCTGTCGTAAATCCGGAAGAAGAACGGCTCGCCTGTTTCCCTGACCGTTCCGGTAAAAGACACGGACTCCCGGTTCACGGGATATTGGAGGAAGTTGCCGTTTGCCAGCAGGGTGTGCTTTTTCTTCATCACTTCGCCTAGGAACTTGTCCATATCGTCGTTTCCCTCATAGCCGGAGAAGTAGAGGAAATGATGACGGCGCAGGCTTCGCAGGATTTTGGCGGTTTCCAGCCTTACATCCCTGCCTGACGATTCGTCCGTTCCTCTCATCAGGTTGCAGATGAACTTCTTCTCGCCATTTATGTCAAGAAACAGATAAGGAACTATAATTATAGAGGCATGCCGTGCGTGGTCAGAGATGACCATCGGCTTTTCTTTCAGGATGTCTCCTTTGAAGGTAATGTTCCGGTAATGGTTGTCCATCTGCCGTTCCAGTTCCTTTCTTGGCGTGGTAACGGAGCGGAGTCCCGTGAAGTAGCGTCCGCCCGCCCGGAAGCAGAACCGGTAGATGTCCGCATGATAAGGCTCTCCCAGGAAAAAGAAATTCCGGGTATGGCGGATGGGGGGCAAGACATCCATGTAGTCGAAATATCTTTCTTCCGTAATCTCACTGAACGGGGCGCAGAGGGATTGCAGGTGGATGCGTATCATCTTGCGGACGGTATTTCCGGACACGGCTGTGAGGTACGGGTTCTTTTCCCTGTCCCTCAGTTCCTCCAGTGTCTCATGATGGTAGTCGCCGTGTATTCCGTCAGACATGGTGGTCACGCAGCTGCCGTCAAAACTGCGTGAATCGACTACGAATTTCAGTTTGTCGTTATTCATGGTTCAGATGTTTTGAAGGTTCAACACTCTCTTGGCGGCACTGAGGGCATTGGAGGTGAGCTGCCGTTGCCATGCCTTGTTTCTGGGTGACCAGCGGAATCCGGAGGATTTCAGTTCCTTGCGTCTGTTGTCTTCGGGAATCCTGTCAAACAGGATCTGAAGGCGGTCTTCCCCATAGTTCCATACAAGTGTCCCGCCCTCGAACGGCACTTCCTTGTTTTCCCGTCTTTGCACCGCTTTCAGCCTTTCGCGCATCCGTTCCGCAAGTTCCGGCAATTGGAAGAATTTGTTTCTCGGGGTGATGACGGGTTTCCTTACCCTTGCATTATATTCGGAAATGAAGTCCACGGCCCTGCGGACGATTTCCACTTCCCCGTGATTGGCGAAGGTGGATACCTTGTTCAGGATGCTGCTGACGAACAGGGCACGGCTATAACCCCGGCATTGTCCGGTATCAATCCCGTGGATGGTGTCGGCGCTGCTCCTGATGTCGCGTTTGAGCGTCTGCCATGCCTTTTCCAGTTTTTCTTCCTCCGGTCGTGCGGCTTCCTTTTTCCGTCTGACGGCTTCAAGAACCTTTTGCCGCCAATTGCGGAACTCCTCGTAGCGGTTCCGGTAGCTTCTGTTCGTATTCTCCTGCCTGTGGTAATCGAATCCGCCCCGTCCCGTCACCATCGGGTTGGCGCAGCGTGAGAGGGCCGAGAGCTGGGCGGACAGCTTTTGCCGGTAGGCGGCGATGTATGTATCCCGTTCCTCTTCCTGCATGAGTTGCAGGTCGTTGTGCAGCTCCTCCCCGTAGATCATGATGTCCGTCTCGCCACGAATCTCCGGGTCGAAGGAACTCCATGCGTATGCGTCGCAAGCCTGTTTCCACATATCCTCCAGATAGCCCGGATGTTTGAACGCTACGGCTTCCCAGTCTTTGAAGTCCCTGGAATGCAATTCATTGCGGTCTTCCGGATTTCCGTACAGGTGTACGTAGTTGCCCGTTCCATGATGCTCCTTTCTGAAATGGAACGGTACGGGAGGATGGTCCGTACCCTTTTCCCGGATCATCGTGACCCGGTGTGCATTCTCTGCGGTAAGGCCCGTTACTTGTTCTTCCCGGACCTTTGCTGTTGTTGTTTCAGTCATAACCGTTGCCATTCATAAATTATTTCTACCAGTTCTTCGTCCGCCAGTTTTTGGATTTCCTCGTCCGAGCAATAGCAGGCGATTTCCTCGTCCAGCTTGAAAGCTGCCGGATCATGGCTTCCGATGCCGTCCAGCAGTTCCGGCACCAGGCTGTCTGCGGCAACCGTATAGCTTCCGTCCCTGCCTTGCACCTCCCGTGCGGGATAGCTCCTTTCCCGATAAACCAACATTCTCATTTTCGGATTGGCACCCTGCTGTCCTTTGTGGACTTTGCTTGTCGTTTCTCTGTTCATACCTTCATTTTTTTTAGTTTGTTTGACATTATCGGCTCCGTGGAGCCGGTTTTTCGGTTTCTTACTTGCCGGACTGTCCTTTGCCGGGGATTGCGCAAGGCTTGGCAAAAGAAAATACCGCAGCGAAGCGAGGATGATTTTCTTTTAGCCAACCAGCCCCTGAAAGGGGCCGCCTTGCGCAATCAACCCGGCAAAGGGCTATATTTGCAGGTAAGAAATTGAAAGAATGGCAGTTATTCCTGAACTGTCCTGATACAAAAAAAGCCATCCTCCGGGGACGGCTTTAATGGTGTGTCGTACGTCTATTGCGCCAGACGTTCCTTCACATTGTTCATCGCCTCTTTCAGGCTGCTGTTCATGACCCGCGCATAATGCTGCGTCATGCGTGTGGAGGCATGTCCGAGCATGACGGACACGTCCTGCAAGGGTACATTGTTGGCGAGCGTGACGGTCGTCCCGAAAGTGTGCCTGGCCACGTGCGTGGTCAGGTTTTTCTTTATGCCGCAGAAATCGGCGATTTCCTTGAGGTAGCTGTTCATTTTCTGGTTGCACATGACAGGCAGGCAGCATCCTTTCTTTATGCAGACCGGATGTTCCCTGTATTTCTCCAATATGGCCAGTGGAACGGGCAGCAGCGGGATGTTGCTGATGGAAGACGCTTTTCTGCGGTGTTCCAACTTGATCCTTCCCTTCCTTATCCACCAGTCCCCGAGATTGTCCTGTACCAGGTTTTCACCACTCAGAGTGGCGACATCGGAGAACGCCAGACCGGTGAAACATGCGAAGACAAATATGTCCCTGACCAGCTCGAGCCGTGGGATGGTGAATTTCTTTTTCATGAGGGTCTGCAACTCGTCGTAGGTCAGGAATACCGGATCGGTCTCGTCCTGCTCCATCTTGTAACCGTAAAAGGGATTCTTGCGCATCCATTCCTTTGCCAATGCCATGTTGGTAAATTTCTTGAAACATTTCATATAACGGACTATCGTGTTACGGCACAGTCCCCCCTCCGTTTTCAGGTAAATGTCAAACGCACGGATGAACTCCGGTGTCAGCTCATGGAAGGTGATATCCTCCTTGCCATAATAAGAGGGGATAAGCCGCTGCAATTTCTTCACCACGTTCTTGTACCGGTTGATCGTGACGGGAGAGTAGTCTATGCCTGCCAGTGTTTCCATTTCCCCGATGCCTTCCATCATGGTACCGAGCAGTGTACGCATTCCGGTGTCTTTCCCGAAGACACGTTTCAGGATCAGTTTCGGGGTAATCAGGGCCTGTTCCAATACCAGCTCCTTGTGTTTTTCCAAGGCGCGTGCGTGCAGTTCGGCAATATAGGCGTTCAGTGCCACTGATGCCCTGTCCCTGCCTTTACTGCATCCTTTGGCGGCGTTCCATAAGTTCAGGGGCACGCTTCTTTGGATACGTACATCGTCATAGTCTCCATTGATGGTTATCCGCATCAATACCGGTGCCTCACCGTTTTTCAACAATTTCGTTTTAAGCACGAAAAACAGAATGTTCATTGTTCCCTGTTTCATCACTTTTGTTTTTTGAGGTTTACATTCAATTGTTTCGTCAAAACCGGATGGCATGAGGACGTGGAGCGAAGTGTTAAATTCGGTGGCTTTTTTGAGGGACTTGTGGAAAAGCCATAAAAATCCCATTTTTCTCAGGTTCGAATTGCCTTTTGTATCCCGGGTTCGATTCCTTTTTTTTATCCCGATGGGGAATACCGAATTTTTAAATTTCTTTCACATTTTCAACTCCATCCGGTCATGTGTGCAAAATTACTTTTTCACACCGGAGATTGGAATTGTCAAATAGTTGAAAAACAATGAAGTATGATACATATTTATGGCTTTTTCAAAAGCCTTAAAAAAAGCCACTGAATTGGCGAAATCCAACTTCACAAATATGTAATGAAATGCGTAGCGAGGGTAAAAAAAGAACCCTTGAACTATCTCTAATTCAAGGGTTTTCTAAAATTGAAAAGCTTTTTGGTGGTGCCACCAGGAATCGAACCGGGGACACAAGGATTTTCAGTCCTTTGCTCTACCAACTGAGCTATGGCACCATGTTTATCTCTTTTGCGGTTGCAAAGGTAGTGAAACTTTTGGACTATGCAATAGCTTTCATAATAAAAAACGCTGATAATTGGCTATATGTCTAATTATCAGCGTTTATGATTTGAGAAAAAATACTGAAAAAGTTTTATAGTTATGCTTTTTCCGCTTCTTCTTCCTTCAAAGGATTCCATCCTTGTGCTTTGAGTTCAAACTCTTGACCGTCACGGGTAATTAGGGCGCAGCCTAATTCCGGTTTGGTGATATGGCCAATCAGCTTGACGCCTTCCATTTCGGCAACTTTTTCATGGTCGGCAATGGGGACGGTGAACAATAACTCATAATCCTCGCCTCCGTTCAGTGCACAAGTGCTTAGGTTCATATTGAATTCTTCTGCCATTACAGCCGTCTGATAGTCGATAGGAATATGTTCTTCGTAAACGCGGCAACCCACTTTGCTTTGGGTACAGATATGCAGTAATTCCGAAGAAAGACCGTCCGATATATCCATCATGGAGGTGGGTTGTATACCCTCTTCTGCCAGTTTCTGAATGATGTCACGGCGTGCTTCGGGCTTCAATTGACGTTCCAGAAGATACTCCTTCCCCGAGAAGTCCGGTTGCAAGTCTTTGTCACCTCCTTTGAGCACCGCCTTTTCGCGTTCCAAAAGCTGTAGTCCCATGTAGGCGGCACCCAAGTCGCCGCTGACGCAAATCAGGTCGGTTTCGCGGGCACCATTGCGGTAGACCACTTTTCCTTTCTCACCCTCGCCTATGCAGGTGATGCTGATGGTAAGCCCGGTATAGGAAGCGGAGGTGTCTCCTCCCACGATGTCAACATCATATTCTTCGCAAGCCAAACGGATGCCGGCATAGAGTTCCTCCATGTCTTCTATACTGAAACGCTTGGATATGCCCAAGGAAACGGTAATCTGCTTCGGTGTGCCGTTCATGGCATAGATATCGGAGAAATTGACTACGGCCGATTTATACCCCAAATGCTTGAGCGGTACATACACAAGGTCGAAATGGACGCCTTCCATCAGCAAGTCGGTAGTAACGAGCACTTCCTTTTCGGCCGGGTAGGAGAGGACGGCAGCATCATCTCCGACACCATATCGGCTCGACTCATTCTTTAGTTCAATGCCTTCGGTGAGGTGACGGATGAGGCCGAATTCACCGAGGGTAGCTATTTCTGTTCTCATGCTTTCTTATGCTCTATTAATCAATTCACGCATAATCTCTGTCATTCTCGGTTGTGCCTCGTCTGCAGCTTTCTGCACTTCTTCGTGAGAAACTTCTACGATTTTACCTTCTACCCCCAAGTCTGTAATGACAGATACGCCGAACACTTTGATTCCGCAATGATTTGCCACGATGACTTCCGGCACGGTGGACATGCCCACTGCATCGGCACCCAGAATATGGAACATCTTGTATTCCGCAGGTGTTTCGAATGTGGGACCTTGCGTACCGATATAGACACCGTGCTGAACCTTGATGCCCTTTTCTGCTGCAATGGCGTCGGCCTTACGAATCAGCTCTTTGTCATAGGCCTCGCTCATATCCGGGAAACGAGGGCCGTAAGGTATGTTTTTGCCACGCAATGGATGTTCGGGGAAGTAGTTTATATGGTCGGTGATAATCATCAGGTCGCCGATCGCAAAATCCGGATTTGTGCCTCCACTGGCATTGGAAACGAACAAGGTCTTGATACCCAGTTCGCGCATTACACGTACCGGGAAGGTTACTTCCTTCATGGAATAGCCCTCGTAAAAATGGAAACGTCCCTGCATCGCCATGATGTCTTTATGGCCCAGTTTGCCGAAGATAAGTTTTCCGCTGTGTCCCTCTACGGTAGAGACGGGGAAGTTGGGGATTTCTTCGTACCTTATCTCATACTTTTCAGTGATTTCACCGGCAAGACTGCCGAGTCCGGTACCGAGGATGATTGCTGTCTCAGGCTGGGTGTGCATCTTTCCCTTCAGAAAGGCTGCTGTTTCTTGAATGCGCTCTAACATAGCCAATAATGTTTTGGTTAAATATATATTGTTGATTTTGTAAAATTTCTATTTCTATCGGCAGCACGTAGATGTACGGCTTTAGTGTTTCGTCCAGTGCGGGATGGAGTTTCAGCCTTGCCGCATCTTTCTCCGTGGTGATTATCAGTCTTTTCCACTCTTCCAGGTGCAGGAATTGTTCCTTTATTTGCAATAAATCTTTGGGAGTAAAGTCATGATGGTCATCAAATGACAGCAATTTGACGTGCGGCGTGTAAGATTCCACTTCTTTCTGCAAGAGGGCGGGGGAGGCGATGCCTGTCACCAGCAGTACTTGCTCGTCTCCGGTGAGGGAGGAGAGCACTTTCCAGCTGTTCGTTTTCTCGGGAAATAGCGGGGTCAACATTCCATAGCAGAATCTGGAGAAATACAGTTGTTGGTATGGATAGAGGTGGAGCCGTTTGGCTATGATGTTGAAGTCTATCGGCTTGATGTCATCCGGACATTTGGTGACGATGACCATCTGTGCCCGGTTTTTACCGCTTGAAGGTTCGCGGAGTCTTCCGGCAGGGAGCAAGGCATCATCGCATAGTAACCGGTGAAAATCGGTTAGTAGAATGTTCAGTCCGGCTTTTACATGGCGATGTTGGAAGGCGTCGTCCAGGATGATGGCTTCTACAGTGGGATTTTCCAGTTTCAGCAGTTGCTCAATGCCGTGACAACGGTTTTCGTCTACTGCTACCCGTGCATTGGGGAATTTATTTTTAATTTGATACGGCTCGTCACCTATTTGCCGTACATTGCTCTTGTCATCGGCCAGTACATAGCCTCGGCTTTTACGCTTGTAACCCCGACTGAGGGTGGCTACATTCACTCCGTTTTTTTGTAATAGCTTTATCAGATATTCGGTATGTGGCGTCTTGCCAGTTCCGCCCACAGCAAGGTTGCCCACGCATATTACTGGAACGTCAAAACTCTTTGACCGGAGCCAGCCCCAGTCAAAGAGTTTATTTCGCAAGCATACCCCTATTCCATAAAGCCATGATAGGGGATATAGCCAATGATATATCTTGATAAAGTTTTCTTCCATTTATTGAATATTCAGTTCAAAGGGTACACGTGCTTGTATACGGTCACATTTGTCAAAATTCTCCAGGACGCTGAACTGCTGGTATATCTCGCCCATTGTGCCTTTCAGCATGCGTGCTTTGACGTAGTTACCCGGATTGGTGTTCATCAGGCTTTCAAAGAAACTTTCCTTTTTCGGATAGCTCATCACGGTATAGGCATCTACTCCGGCCTTTGCAATGGCAATGTCCAAAGCTTTGTCCAAACCACCCAATTCGTCGACCAGTCCTAGTTCCTTGGCCTTGCTTCCGGTCCATACACGACCTTGGGCAATTTTATCCAGGTCTTCCTTGCTGATGCCTCGGCCATCAGAGCAGCGGGTGAGGAAGAGGTCATATCCGTTGTTCACATACATTTGCATCAGCCCTTTTTCACCGTCATTCATCGGGCGTGTCAGCATGCCGAAGTCTGCGTATTTATTGGTTTTCACTACATCAAAATTTACCCCGATTTTATCAGTCAGCCCCTTTGCGTTGGGGAACATGCCGAAGATGCCGATAGAACCCGTCAGTGTGGTAGGCTCGGCCACGATGGTGTCTGCATTACAAGAAATGTAGTAACCTCCTGAAGCTGCATAGTCACCCATGGAAACAATGACCGGTTTCTCTTTCTTCAATTCGCTGACGGCATACCATATCTGTTCTGAACCATAGGCACTTCCGCCCGGTGAGTTTACGCGTAATACTACCGCTTTTACATCTTCGTCATCTTTCAGCTTGCGCAGGTCTTTAATCACTTTTTTAGAGTCGATGCCTTCTTCGCTGGAGGCAGAAGATGAACCACCGTCAATTTCTCCATAGGCATAGTATACGGCAATCACATTTCCACTTTTGTCTTTGGGAACGTTCTTCTTTACGTTAATCATGTCCTGCAAACCAAGTACGGGCATGCGGTCGTCTTTGTCGATGCCTACCATCGCTTTCAGGTAGTTGCGCACATCATTCTTATATATTAATGTATCGACCAGTCCGCATTGCACACTTTCTTCTGCGGGATAGAACATCAACATGCGGTCGGCAATGGCGTTCAGTGAGTCTACAGATATTTTGCGTGATTCTGCAACATCATTGGTCACTTGTCCCCAGATGGAGGTCAGGTAAGCGTCGATTTGTTCACGGTTGGCAGGGCTCATTTCGGTAGAGATGAAAGGCTCTACAGCCGATTTGTAGGTACCTACTTTGAATATCTGCATTTCCACTCCGATTTTGGCCAGCAAATCCTTGAAGAACATGGGGGTAGCGGCCAAGCCCCTCCACTCGACCATACCTTGCGGGTTCAGCAACACCTTGTCGGCTACACTTGACAGATAATAAAGACCTTGGGAATAGCTGTCACCATAAGCTACGATGAATTTTCCCGATTCCTTGAAATCCTTCAATGCATTGCGTATTTCTTCGCGTGAAGCAAATCCTGCACCCAGCGAAGTTGCTTCTATATAGATACCTTTAATGTTGTCATTCTCTTTTGCTTTTTTGATAGAGGAGAGGACATCATCCAGGCCATAGGTCTTATAATTGTCTCCCATAAGGGCATCGAACGGATTGTCTTGGCTGCGTTCAGCCAGTGCGCCATTCAAATCCAGCATCATAATGGAGTTCTTGCGTACTTGCGTTTCCGACTCCGAAGATGATACCATGCTGAAAACCACCAGAATACTGATGAAAACTAAAACAACGACTGATACGATGATGCCGGTAATGGTGGCAAACGTAAACTTCAGAAAATCTTTCATTGTACTTTATTGTTTTTAGTATGCTAACTTTTAAAAGCTAACAAAGATAAATAATTAGGTTGATATTTACCCTATCTGTCGCTGAGTTTTTCGGTTTGTCACAGTATTATGGGAGATTTCATTCTCTTTTCTTTTATCTTTGAAGTATGTCATTTCGTTCTTTATGGATAGTTAGTTTGTAAAATGCCAGAGTATAATTGCTGTCTCCTTACTTTCTGAATCTATTTTTCCCTAAGAATTAATCCTTCCACACCCGTGTTTCTTTCTTACCACAGCTGTGGTAAGAAAGAAACACGGGTGTGGAAGGAAAGCAACATATCTGTGGTGAGAAAAGTTGTTCATTAGTTCCCGTTTAGTTTCCGTGCTTTCCGGATGTAGCCTTTCGCAGGTTTATTGTCAGTTCTCTTTGTGATTCGCAAGCGCGGTGCCGGCCGTTCAGTGGTCTATGTCAAGGTATGAATTGGAGCTTGTATTGCGCGCGCGTATATATATAATGTGTCCCTTCCTTTCCTTATCCCAGTTTCCTTTAAAAAACATGCTTTAAAACATATCTATCAATCAGTGAGTTATGAAAAAGTTCATGGAATCTCTCAAAAAAAACCGTGTATAAATTTTGCAGATGTCCATAAAAGGCCTACTTTTGCATCCGCTTTCGGGAACGAAGGCGGCGATGTTTTGACATTCTGACAGTAAAACGGAGCGGTAAGCTTCCATTTTTCTCTTCTTTGCCATCGGTTTCTTCCGGAACTTCGGCCTTGGAAAAGAAAAATGAAAAAAAACTTCTGAAAATATTTGGAAGTTATGCTTTAAAGTTCTTACCTTTGCACCCGCTTTTGAAAATGAAAGCAGCGCGAGTTGACATTCTTTTAAAAGAAACGGTGCCTGGTTCTTCTTTCTTTTTCTTTTTGCCTCCCTTTCGACAAGAGAGACGACGAGGAAAGAGAAAAGAGAGAAAAAAAAAAAAAAAACTTCCGAAAATATTTGGAGGATATACTTAAAAGTTCTTACCTTTGCATCCGCTTTCTGAAAAGAACAGCAATCGTGAAACGAGCGATCTTTGAACAGATTTACATAAACAATACAAGTAGTACAAGAGCAAGGCTTTTCCTTATCAATGGGGAATTGCCTTGGGTAAAACAAGAGAACCGTCAATACTTATTTTATATAGGTAAAGATAAACTTTTGAATTCGAGCGTCCTGAACAGATAACAAGCTGTCGCATTTTGATTTTTTTAATTTGCGCAGTCACGATACTTTTACAATGAAGAGTTTGATCCTGGCTCAGGATGAACGCTAGCTACAGGCTTAACACATGCAAGTCGAGGGGCATCAGGAAGAAAGCTTGCTTTCTTTGCTGGCGACCGGCGCACGGGTGAGTAACACGTATCCAACCTGCCGATGACTCGGGGATAGCCTTTCGAAAGAAAGATTAATACCCGATGGTATATCTGAAAGGCATCTTTCAGCTATTAAAGAATTTCGGTCATTGATGGGGATGCGTTCCATTAGGTTGTTGGCGGGGTAACGGCCCACCAAGCCATCGATGGATAGGGGTTCTGAGAGGAAGGTCCCCCACATTGGAACTGAGACACGGTCCAAACTCCTACGGGAGGCAGCAGTGAGGAATATTGGTCAATGGACGAGAGTCTGAACCAGCCAAGTAGCGTGAAGGATGACTGCCCTATGGGTTGTAAACTTCTTTTATACGGGAATAAAGTTAGGCACGTGTGCCTTTTTGTATGTACCGTATGAATAAGGATCGGCTAACTCCGTGCCAGCAGCCGCGGTAATACGGAGGATCCGAGCGTTATCCGGATTTATTGGGTTTAAAGGGAGCGTAGGCGGATGCTTAAGTCAGTTGTGAAAGTTTGCGGCTCAACCGTAAAATTGCAGTTGATACTGGGTGTCTTGAGTACAGTAGAGGCAGGCGGAATTCGTGGTGTAGCGGTGAAATGCTTAGATATCACGAAGAACTCCGATTGCGAAGGCAGCTTGCTGGACTGTAACTGACGCTGATGCTCGAAAGTGTGGGTATCAAACAGGATTAGATACCCTGGTAGTCCACACAGTAAACGATGAATACTCGCTGTTTGCGATATACAGTAAGCGGCCAAGCGAAAGCGTTAAGTATTCCACCTGGGGAGTACGCCGGCAACGGTGAAACTCAAAGGAATTGACGGGGGCCCGCACAAGCGGAGGAACATGTGGTTTAATTCGATGATACGCGAGGAACCTTACCCGGGCTTAAATTGCAAATGAATGTTCTGGAAACAGATCAGCCGCAAGGCATTTGTGAAGGTGCTGCATGGTTGTCGTCAGCTCGTGCCGTGAGGTGTCGGCTTAAGTGCCATAACGAGCGCAACCCTTATCGATAGTTACCATCAGGTTATGCTGGGGACTCTGTCGAGACTGCCGTCGTAAGATGTGAGGAAGGTGGGGATGACGTCAAATCAGCACGGCCCTTACGTCCGGGGCTACACACGTGTTACAATGGGGGGTACAGAAGGCAGCTACACGGCGACGTGATGCTAATCCCTAAAACCTCTCTCAGTTCGGATTGGAGTCTGCAACCCGACTCCATGAAGCTGGATTCGCTAGTAATCGCGCATCAGCCACGGCGCGGTGAATACGTTCCCGGGCCTTGTACACACCGCCCGTCAAGCCATGAAAGCCGGGGGTACCTGAAGTGCGTAACCGCGAGGAGCGCCCTAGGGTAAAACTGGTGATTGGGGCTAAGTCGTAACAAGGTAGCCGTACCGGAAGGTGCGGCTGGAACACCTCCTTTCTGGAGTGACGTCTCGACTCGATCGTTGGTTCTTGAAGTTATGCTTCCATAAGAACCTCTTGTACTGCGCGTACTTGTTTATTAAAATATACGAGAAAAGTAGAAGCCGAGCCGTAAGGCGAGGGTTTGACTGACAGTCCTATAGCTCAGTTGGTTAGAGCGCTACACTGATAATGTAGAGGTCGGCAGTTCAACTCTGCCTGGGACTACTTCTCAGTTGGTGACCGACCGGTTACGATTTAGCGGGTCTTTCATCAATGGTGAAGGGGGATTAGCTCAGCTGGCTAGAGCACCTGCTTTGCACGCAGGGGGTCAACGGTTCGAATCCGTTATTCTCCACTTCTCAAGATTAGGCATTATTTTAAATTCTTAATTCCTAATCCTTGACAACGATCTTTGACATGATGTGACCAAAAAAAGTAAAGTTGAAAGCTGAAAGTATATATCGACCATACGTGATCGGTAAGACAAAAAGTAAGTAAGGGCACATGGCGGATGCCTTGGCTCTCGGAGGCGATGAAGGACGTGATAAGCTGCGATAAGCCGCGGGTAGGTGCAAATGACCTTTGATCCGCGGATTTCCGAATGGGACAACCCGATATCCTGAAGGGATATCATCCCGCAATGCGGGAGGCTAACGCAGGGAACTGAAACATCTTAGTACCTGCAGGAAAAGAAAATAAATAATGATTCCCCCAGTAGTGGCGAGCGAACGGGGAACAGCCCAAACCATCCATGTTACGGCATGTGTGGGGTTGTAGGACCACGTTGTGGCAAGAAAGTTGGTGAGCAGAATGTTCTGGAAAGTACAGCCATAGAGCATGATAGCTGCGTATGCGAAGCCAACCGAAGCCTAGTGGTATCCTGAGTAGCGCGGAGCACGAGGAATTCTGCGTGAATCTGCCGGGACCATCCGGTAAGGCTAAATACTCCCGAGAGACCGATAGTGAACCAGTACTGTGAAGGAAAGGTGAAAAGCACTTCGAACAGAAGAGTGAAATAGTTCCTGAAACCATGTGCCTACAAGCGGTCGGAGCACTTTTAGTGTGACGGCGTGCCTTTTGCATAATGAACCTACGAGTTACTTTTTCCGGCGAGGTTAAGGATCTCAGATCCGCAGCCGAAGCGAAAGCGAGTCTGAACAGGGCGTATAGTCGGAAGGAGTAGACGCGAAACCAAGTGATCTACCCTTGGGCAGGTTGAAGGATGGGTAACACCATCTGGAGGACCGAACCAATAAGCGTTGAAAAGCTTCTGGATGACCTGAGGGTGGGGGTGAAAGGCTAATCAAACTTGGAGATAGCTCGTACTCCCCGAAATGCATTTAGGTGCAGCCTTGACTTATACTGACATGAGGTAGAGCGACTGATAAGATGCGAGGGCTTCACCGCCTATCAAGTCTTGACAAACTCCGAATGCGTGTCAGTTCTATGTCAGGAGTGAGGGCATGGGTGCTAAGGTCCATGTCCTAAAGGAGAACAATCCGGACCAACAGCTAAGGTCCCGAAATGAATACTAAGTTGAACTAACGAAGTCAGATTGCTAAGACAGCTAGGATGTTGGCTTGGAAGCAGCCATTCATTTAAAGAGTGCGTAACAGCTCACTAGTCGAGGAGTTTGGCGTGGATAATAATCGGGCATAAGTATTCTACCGAAGCTTTGGGATGAGAAATCATCGGTAGGGGAGCATTCCACTCAGCGTCGAAGGTAAGGCGTGAGCCTTGCTGGAGCGTGTGGAAAAGCAAATGTAGGTATAAGTAACGATAAAGGGGGTGAGAAACCCCCTCGCCGAAAGACTAAGGTTTCCTGATCAACGCTAATCGGATCAGGGTAAGTCGGGTCCTAAGGCTCAGCCGAACGGCGAGGCCGATGGCAGAACCGGTTAATATTCCGGTACTACCTTAAGGAGTGACGTGGAGACGGAGTCGTGACAGCGCCGCGGACTGACGGAATAGTCCGTTGAAGGGTGTAGATGTTGATTGTTCCAGGCAAATCCGGAATGAGAGTCGAACCTGACAGTATGGAGCGTCCTTCTGGACAATCCAATAGTGCGTGTAATCATACTTCCAAGAAAATCCGCTAAACTTAATCCTTACGGTACCCGTACCGCAAACGGACACACGTAGTCGGGTTGAATATACTAAGGCGCTTGAGTGATTCACGGTTAAGGAACTAGGCAAACTGACCCTGTAACTTCGGGATAAAGGGTCCTCAAGCAATTGAGGCGCAGAGAATAGGTCCAGGCAACTGTTTAACAAAAACACAGGGCTGTGCAAAATTGAAAGATGAAGTATACAGCCTGACACCTGCCCGGTGCTGGAAGGTTAAGAGGAGACGTCATCGCAAGAGAAGCGTTGAATTGAAGCCCCAGTAAACGGCGGCCGTAACTATAACGGTCCTAAGGTAGCGAAATTCCTTGTCGGGTAAGTTCCGACCTGCACGAATGGTGTAATGATCTGGACGCTGTCTCAACCGTGAGCTCAGTGAAATTGTAGTATCGGTGAAGATGCCGATTACCCGCGATGGGACGAAAAGACCCCGTGAACCTTTACTATAGCTTAACATTGAATTTGGGTAATTGATGTGTAGGATAGGCCGGAGGCTTTGAAGCGGGCACGCCAGTGTTCGTGGAGCCGCTGTTGAAATACGGCCCTTTGATTATTTGAGTTCTAACCCGCTGTTGCGGGGACACTGTTTGGTGGGTAGTTTGACTGGGGTGGTCGCCTCCAAAAGCGTAACGGAGGCTTCTAAAGGTGCCCTCACGACGATTGGTAACCGTCGGCAGAGTGTAATGGCATAAGGGCGCTTGACTGGGAGACTCACAAGTCGATCAGGTAGGAAACTAGAGCATAGTGATCCGGTGTTTCTGTATGGAAAGGACATCGCTCAAAGGATAAAAGGTACTCCGGGGATAACAGGCTGATCCCTCCCAAGAGCTCATATCGACGGAGGGGTTTGGCACCTCGATGTCGGCTCGTCACATCCTGGGGCTGGAGAAGGTCCCAAGGGTTGGGCTGTTCGCCCATTAAAGTGGCACGCGAGCTGGGTTCAGAACGTCGTGAGACAGTTCGGTCTCTATCTATCGTGGGCGCATGAAATTTGCGTGGCTCTGACACTAGTACGAGAGGACCGTGTTGGACTGACCTCTGGTTTACCGGTTGTGCCGCCAGGTGCATTGCCGGGTATCTAAGTCGGGATTGGATAAGTGCTGAAAGCATCTAAGTACGAAGCCAGCCACAAGATTAGATTTCTCAGGGTCGTTGTAGACTACAACGTTGATAGGACGCAGGTGTACAGGCAGCGATGTCATAGCCGAGCGTTACTAATTGCCCGTTCACTTTTTGCCTTGCCTTGTATGGAGGTATATACGTTCAGCCATAAATGAATGCTTTGCTTTTTTCGCATCATGTCTACCTTATTCAGGTGACTACAGCACCGGGGTTCCACCTCTTCCCATTCCGAACAGAGAAGTTAAGCCCGGTCACGCCGATGGTACTGCGTAACAGTGGGAGAGTAGGTAGTCGCCGTTTTTCAGAAGAAGCCTCTGTGTCTGATAAGGATACGGAGGCTTCGTTCGTTTTGGCGGTCTCATAAACTTTTCGTATATTTGCGTCGAACTAATTTTATATCAACGTTTAAAGCAAATTGAAAGTATGAAGACTAAAGTTTTATTGGCTGCCGTTGCGGTAGCGTTTTCTTTCGCAGTGACATCTTGTGGCAACAAAAAGGCTGCAGATTCTAATGTAACTGAGGTGGATTCTTGCTGCGCAGCAAAAACAGAACAAGTGTGTGACTCTGCTAAGGCTTGCTGTGAGGGTGCTGACTCTGCTGCTTGTGACAGTGCGAAATGTGAGAAGGCTTGTGATAAAGCTGCTTGTGATAAGAAAGAAGATTGCAAGAAAGCTTGTGATAAAAAGTAATTCAAGACTTGTATTAAATTGTGCAATAGGAAAAGGCATACTGTAAAGTATGCCTTTTTTGTGATATATTTAAGTAATAGGTGAATGCTAACTTATAAAATGAAACTGTTTCTTTGAAAAAAGTAATGAATTTGTTTGTGCGATACGAAATAATATCTACCTTTGCAACGTCAAAACAAAAAAGAAGATGATTCAGAACTTTACATATATTCTACTGTGTGGTATTATTATTCTACTGGCAAAGTTTAGTGGAAGTGAGTGCTGTGCGTGAATATATATGTAAGATGCAATGATATATGAAGCCTTTCTCACTTCCAAGTGCGAAAGGCTTTTTTATGGGACATAAATTAAATACAATAAAGCAATGAGTGACAAATTATTTATTTTCGACACAACGCTCCGCGATGGCGAGCAGGTTCCGGGATGCCAATTGAATACAGTGGAAAAGATTCAGGTAGCCAGACAACTGGAAGCCCTGGGGGTGGACGTGATTGAAGCCGGATTTCCGATTTCAAGTCCGGGAGATTTCAATTCGGTCATTGAGATATCAAAGGCTGTGACATGGCCCACCATCTGCGCCTTGACACGTGCCGTACAGAAAGATATTGATGTGGCAGCAGAGGCTTTGCAATTTGCCAAGCATAAACGTATCCATACTGGCATCGGTACATCTGACTCGCACATTAAATATAAATTCAATTCCAATCGCGAGGAAATAATAGAGCGTGCAGTGGCTGCCGTAAAGTATGCACGTAAGTATGTGGATGATGTAGAGTTCTATGCCGAAGATGCAGGCCGAACGGATAATGAATATTTGGCACGGGTGGTAGAAGCTGTTATCAAGGCAGGTGCTACTGTGGTGAATATTCCCGATACAACGGGGTATTGCTTGCCTGATGAGTATGGCGCGAAGATAAGATATCTGATGGAACATGTCAACGGTATTCATAATGCCATTATTTCTACTCATTGCCACAATGACTTGGGCATGGCTACTGCCAATACAATGGCTGGCGTGCTGAATGGTGCCCGCCAGGTGGAGGTAACCATCAATGGTATTGGTGAACGTGCCGGCAATACTTCTCTTGAGGAAGTGGCGATGATTATCAAATGTCACAAGGACATAGAAATCGAGACCAACATCAATACACAGAAGATTTATCCAACCAGCCGTATGGTGTCCAGCCTGATGAACATGCCGGTGCAGCCCAACAAGGCTATTGTAGGTCGCAATGCTTTTGCCCATTCGTCGGGTATTCACCAGGACGGTGTATTGAAGAATGTGCAGACGTACGAAATCATTGACCCGCATGATGTGGGTATTGATGATAATTCCATCGTATTGACAGCCCGTAGCGGACGTGCAGCCTTGAAGAATCGTTTGTCGATATTGGGAGTACAGCTGGATCAGGAGAAGCTGGACAAAGTGTATGAAGAGTTCTTGAAACTTGCCGATAAGAAGAAAGATATCAATGATGACGACATTCTGGTATTGGCAGGGGCAAATCGTACGCAGAACCACCGTATCAAACTGGAATATCTCCAGGTGACCAGTGGGGTGGGGGTTCGTTCGGTTGCCAGTTTGGGATTGAACATCTCCGGTGAGAAGTTTGAAGCCGCTGCCAGTGGAAACGGTCCGGTAGATGCCGCTATCAAGGCTTTGAAGAAGATTATCGACCGCCATATGACATTGAAGGAATTCACCATCCAGGCTATCAGCAAGGGTAGCGACGATATGGGTAAGGTACATATGCAGGTGGAATACGATAATCATATTTATTATGGGTTCGGTGCCAATACGGATATTATCGCGGCATCAGTGGAAGCGTACATCGACTGTATCAATAAGTTTAAGATGTGATTTTAATCGTAAATTGTAAATAGCTAAATTGTACATAAAGAGATGAATACATTATTTGATAAAATCTGGGATGCCCATGTGGTACAGAAAGTGGAAGACGGTCCCACACAGCTTTATATTGATCGGCTTTATTGTCATGAAGTAACCAGCCCGCAAGCCTTTTCAGGATTGCGCGAACGTGGAATCAAGTGTTTCCGTCCGGAAAAGATCTTCTGTATGCCCGACCATAACACGCCGACGCATGACCAGGACAAGCCGATTGAAGACCCGATTTCAAAGACTCAGGTAGATACACTGGCCAAGAATGCGGAAGAGTTTGGATTGGCCCATTTCGGTATGATGGACAAGAAGAACGGAATTATCCATGTAGTAGGTCCGGAACGCGGGCTGACCCTGCCTGGCATGACCATTGTCTGCGGTGACTCGCATACTTCCACCCACGGGGCGATGGGAGCAGTGGCTTTCGGTATCGGTACGAGTGAGGTGGAAATGGTAATGGCCTCGCAATGTATCCTTCAGACCCGTCCTAAGACAATGCGTATCACTGTCGACGGCAAACTTGGCAAGGGAGTGACGGCAAAAGATGTAGCATTGTATATGATGTCGAAGATGACGACCAGCGGCGCTACGGGATATTTCGTGGAATATGCCGGAGAAGCTGTGCGCAGTCTGACTATGGAAGGGCGTCTGACCTTGTGCAATCTGAGTATAGAGATGGGTGCCCGCGGCGGTATGGTTGCTCCGGATGAAACCACTTTCGAGTATATTAAAGGACGCGAATATGCTCCGAAGGGTGAGGCATGGGACAAGGCATTGGCATACTGGAAAACGTTGAGGAGTGATGAAAATGCCGTGTTCGACAAGGAAGTCCGTTTTGCAGCCGAAGATATTGAACCGATGATTACATACGGTACCAATCCGGGTATGGGCATGGGTATCACACAACATATTCCTACTACCGAAGGAATGGGAGAGGCTGCCCGCACCTCTTTCATGAAGTCCATGGGCTATATGGGTTTTCAACCGGGAGAGCCTTTGCTGGGTAAGAAGATTGATTATGTATTTCTAGGCGCCTGCACCAATGGACGTATTGAGGATTTCCGTGCATTTGCCTCCATTGTGAAAGGCCGTCGGAAAGCCGAGGATGTAGTGGCATGGCTGGTTCCGGGCTCCTGGATGGTAGATGCCCAGATTCGTGAAGAGGGACTGGACAAGATTCTGGAAGAGGCCGGTTTTGCCATTCGCCAACCGGGTTGCTCCGCTTGTCTGGCAATGAACGACGATAAAGTGCCTGCCGGAAAGTATGCAGTGTCTACCAGTAACCGTAATTTTGAAGGACGCCAGGGACCGGGTTCCCGAACACTGCTTGCCAGCCCGCTTGTAGCTGCAGCAGCGGCAGTGACTGGAGTGATTACTGACCCGAGAACGCTGATTTGATGTACGATTGGACGATTTACGATTAAAATTACTTCGTAAATCAAACATCGTTCAACAAAGGTAAATCAAGAGTATTTTCAATCGTAAATTGTAAATCGTAAATACAAAGATGAAGACAAAATTTGATATAATAACCAGTACTTGTGTGCCTCTTCCATTAGAGAATGTGGATACAGACCAGATAATCCCTGCACGTTTTTTGAAAGCTACTACCCGTGAGGAAAAGTTCTTCGGAGATAATTTATTCCGCGATTGGCGTTATCATCCGGATGGTTCTCTGAACAAGGACTTTGTTTTGAACAATCCCACTTACGGTGGACAGATTCTGGTGGCGGGAAAGAACTTCGGTTCCGGTTCCAGCCGTGAGCATGCTGCATGGGCCATTGCCGGTTACGGGTTCCGCGTGGTGGTATCGAGCTTCTTTGCCGATATACACAAGAACAATGAACTGAACAACTTTGTGCTTCCGGTGGTGGTAAGTGAGCCGTTCCTGAAAGAGTTGTTCGACTCTATCTCTGCCAATCCGAAGATGGAAGTAGAAGTGAATCTGCCCGAACAGACCATCACCAACAAGGCTACGGGCAAGAGCGAACATTTTGAAATCAATGCCTACAAGAAACATTGCCTGATGAATGGTTTGGATGACATCGATTTTCTGGTTGAGAATAAAGATAAGATAGAAGCTTGGGAGAATAAAAATGAAGCATAATCATCCGAAGATAGAAATCATGGACACTACGCTCCGCGACGGTGAACAGACCAGCGGAGTCTCCTTTGTGCCCCATGAGAAGCTGATGATTGCCCGTTTGTTACTGGAGGAATTGAAAGTAGACCGGGTAGAGGTGGCTTCTGCGCGGGTATCCGAAGGAGAGTTTGATGCCGTAAAAATGATTTGTGACTGGGCGGCACGCCGTAATCTGTTGCCAAGAGTAGAAGTGCTTGGCTTTGTAGATGGCCACACGTCGGTGGACTGGATACATGCGACCGGTTGCCGTGTCATCAATCTGCTGTGCAAAGGCTCGCTGAAGCATTGCACCTACCAGTTGAAGAAGACTCCCGAAGAGCATATCGAGGATATTCTGTCCGTAGTGGATTACGCCAACGAGCAGGATATGGTAGTGAATGTCTATCTGGAAGACTGGAGTAACGGCATGAAAGATTCTCCGGAATATGTGTTCCGTCTGATGGACGCATTGGAACAGACCAATATCCGCCGTTACATGTTACCTGACACATTGGGCGTATTGAACCCGCTACAAGTCATCGAGTTCATGCGCAAGATGGTGAAACGCTATCCGCATGCCCATTTCGACTTCCATGCCCACAATGACTATGACCTTGCTGTGAGCAATGTGCTTGCCGCCGTACTTAGCGGTTGCAAGGGACTGCATACTACCATCAACGGCCTGGGCGAACGTGCCGGCAATGCTCCGCTTGCCAGTGTGCAGGCTATCCTGAAAGACCACTTCAATGCCATTACCAACATTGACGAAAGCCGCTTGAACGATGTAAGCCGTGTGGTGGAGTCCTACTCGGGTATCGTAATCCCTGCCAATAAACCGATTGTGGGCGAGAATGTATTTACCCAAGTGGCAGGCGTCCATGCCGACGGTGACAATAAAAGTAACCTCTACTGCAACGACCTTCTGCCCGAACGCTTTGGCCGCAAGCGAGAGTATGCCCTGGGCAAGAACAGCGGTAAAGCCAATATCCGGAAGAATTTGGAGGACTTGGGATTACAACTGGATGAAGATGCCATGCGCAAAGTGACCGAACGCATCATTGAGCTGGGCGACAAGAAGGAACTGGTGACGCAAGAAGACCTGCCCTATATTGTTTCGGACGTACTGAAGCACGGAATGGCAGAAGAACGCGTCAGCCTTAAGAGCTATATTGTGAATCTGGCGTATGGATTGAAGCCGATGGCTACGTTGAAGATAGAAATCAACGGAAAGGAATATGAGGAAAGTTCCAGTGGAGATGGCCAGTATGATGCTTTTGTGCGCGCCTTGCGCAAGATATATAAAGTGACACTGGGTCGTAAGTTCCCGATGCTGACGAACTATGCCGTGACCATTCCTCCCGGCGGGCGTACCGATGCCTTTGTGCAGACGGTTATTACCTGGAGTTTTGAAGATACGATATTCCGTACACGCGGATTGGACGCAGACCAGACGGAAGCGGCCATCAAGGCGACGGTGAAGATGTTGAATATCATAGAAGACGAATACGAATCATAAAAAATGGATCTTATGGAGAAAAAGAAATCGTTTTTTGAGAGGCGTCCTTATGTATGCTATGCGTTGTATGCAGGCTTGCTTTTTGCTTTCAACCTCTTTCTGCGTTGGTGGAGCGGCGAGTTGGATGCGGACGAGTATCTTATGTCAGCCATCAATACCCTTATATTGACAGCTGGTTTTGTGTGGGGTGACCGGTATCGCCGCAAGAATCTTGCAAACAAAAAGAAGATAGATGAACTTTTAAATAATAAATAAAACAATGGATTTTAAAATTGCAGTGTTGGCCGGTGACGGTATCGGCCCCGAAATCTCTACCGTAGGCGTGGATGTGATGACTGCCGTGTGTGAGAAGTTCGGACATAAAGTGAACTATGAATATGCCATCTGCGGTGCAGACGCGATAGACAAGGTGGGTGACCCGTTTCCCGAAGCCACTTATGAGGCTTGTAAAAATGCGGATGCTGTATTGTTCTCTGCCGTAGGTGACCCGAAATTCGACAATGACCCTACTGCCAAAGTGCGTCCCGAGCAGGGCTTGCTGGCTATGCGCAAGAAACTGGGACTGTTTGCCAACATCCGTCCCGTACAGACCTTCAAATGTCTGCTCCATAAGTCTCCCCTTCGTGCGGAGCTGGTGGATGGTGCCGATTTCCTTTGCATCCGCGAACTGACCGGTGGCATGTACTTCGGTGAGAAATACCAGGACAATGACAAGGCGTATGATACGAACATGTATACCCGTCCTGAGATTGAACGTATCCTGAAAGTCGGATTTGAATATGCCATGAAACGTAACAAACATCTTACGGTGGTGGATAAAGCCAACGTGCTTGCCTCTTCCCGCCTTTGGAGACAGATTGCCCAGGAAATGGCACCGCAATATCCCGAAGTGACAACCGACTATATGTTTGTGGACAACGCCGCTATGAAGATGATTCAAGAGCCGAAGTTCTTTGACGTAATGGTTACGGAAAATACGTTTGGCGATATTTTGACGGACGAGGGTTCCTGCATCAGTGGCTCTATGGGATTGCTGCCTTCTGCTTCTACGGGAGAGAGCACGCCGGTATTCGAGCCTATTCATGGCTCCTGGCCGCAAGCGAAAGGTTTGAATATAGCCAATCCGCTGGCGCAAATTTTGTCTGTAGCCATGCTTTTCGAATACTTCGACCTGAAAGAGGAAGGGGCGTTGATTCGCAAGGCAGTGGATGCTTCACTCGATGCGAATGTACGTACACCGGAGATTCAAGTAGAAGGTGGAGACAAATACGGTACCAAGGAAGTGGGCGCTTGGATTGTAGACTATCTTAAGAAGTCTTGATGCCAGTATCCCATTACTGTTCTGTCCATCAGTAACTTCCCACTGTAAAGTTCTGCAAAAAGCATGCACCATCTTTGCAGTGGGAAGTCGCTGATTGTCAGATATGGTTCTTCCTTCCCATTTTTCCTTCTTCAATCGTTTCATATCCTTTCATCCTCTTTATTCGTGTTAAGCTTTGGTAGATGGCAGCATAATCTTTCCTTTCCCGCACGGTTTATTTCTTGGAATTTGCATATCTTTGTCAGCATATCCATGCACCGCAAGTATGTGCGGGAAGAATGTATTAGACAATAAGATTATGGCGAAAATTGCAAAGAACCTGACGGAGTTGATTGGGCATACTCCTTTGATGGAATTGGCTGAATACAGCCGTAAATACGGATTGAAAAGAAATATTGTGGCTAAGCTGGAATCTTTTAATCCGGCGGGAAGCGTGAAGGACCGTGTGGCATTTGCCATGATTGAGGATGCCGAGGCACGCGGGGCTTTGAAACCCGGAGCCACGATTATTGAACCTACCAGTGGCAATACCGGCGTGGGACTGGCGATGGTGGCAACCATCAAGGGATACCATTTGATATTGACCATGCCGGAGACCATGAGTGTGGAACGCCGTAATCTGTTGAAAGCCTTGGGCGCGGAGATTGTACTGACCGACGGGCTGGCAGGTATGTCCGGCTCCATTGCCAAAGCGAAAGAACTGCGGGATGCGATACCCGGTGCGGTTATTCTGCAACAGTTTGAAAATCCCTCCAATGCCAAGGCTCATGAACATGCTACGGGGGAAGAAATCTGGACGGACACGGATGGCAAAGTTACTGTTTTTGTTGCCGGTGTGGGCACGGGCGGCACGGTCTGTGGAGTGGCGCGTGCCTTGAAGAAACACAATCCGGATGTCTATGTTGTGGCTGTAGAACCTGCCTCCTCTCCGGTTCTGGAAGGAGGGGAAGACGCACCGCACCGCATCCAGGGGATTGGAGCCAATTTTATTCCTTCCATTTATGATGCTTCTGTAGTAGACGAGGTTATTCCGGTACCCGATGACGAGGCCATTCGTGGAGGACGGGAGCTGGCTTCTACGGAAGGCTTGCTGGCCGGCATCTCATCCGGTGCAGCGGTATATGCGGCACGGTTGCTGGCCGAACGCCCTGAATTTGCGGATAAAATGATTGTTGCCCTACTGCCCGATACGGGGGAACGCTATTTGTCAACAGAACTGTTTGCTTTCGATACCTATCCTTTGGAATAAATACTGAACGATTATATGAAGAAATTTATTTTTTCTTTCCTTTTGTGTGGAGCCACGATGTTTTCTGCCTTTTCACAAACCTATCAAGAACTGAGCGAACGTGCGGTTGCAGCCACGGAGCAGGATAGCTTGTCATTGGCCGAAAAATACATTGAACAAGCTTTGAAAATGGAGCCTGCCAACCCTCATAACGCTTTGCTGTTCTCCAACTTGGGAACGATACAGCGTCGGCAACACCGGTATGAGCAGGCCCTTGACTCGTATACTCTGGCATTGAACATTGCTCCGCGTGCCATACCTGCCCTGATGAACCGTGCCGCTCTTTATCTTGAGTTGGGGAAGGATGATTTGGCCCGGATAGACTATTCTTTGGTGCTGGATATAGAGAGCGATAATCAGGAAGCCTTGCTAATGCGCGCCTATATCTATATGCGGCAGCGCAACTATAATTTTGCAAAGTCTGATTATGAACGTCTGCTGAAACTTGCCCCCCGGAGTTACAATGGCCGTCTGGGGTTGGTTACACTGGAGCAGAAGGAGGGCAAATATGAAGCGGCGCTTTCGATATTGAATGCCATGATTGCAGAAAAAGGAGGAGAAGCTACCCGGCTGACTACCCAGCAATATGCCGTACTTTACGTAGCACGTGCGGGTGTAGAGCAGGATATGAAACATGTGGACCTGGCCATGATGGACTTGGAAGAAGCCATCAAGCTGGATGCTTCGCAGACAGAAGCCTACTTGATCCGGGGGCAAATTTACCTTTCTCAAAAGAAAAAGGAGTTGGCAAAACGTGACTTCGAAAAAGCCATTTCGCTTGGCGTGCCGCAAGGTGACCTCAGGGATTTACTGTTACAGTGTAAATAATATTCAACTGTATTTCCGTATCAGTTCCACAAACTCTTTTCCGTATTTCTTCTTTTTATATTCACCGATACCGCTGATATTACCAAATTCTTCTATGGTAGTGGGGCGGGAGGCGCTGAGTAGGTGGAGCACTTTGTCGGACAGTACGATATAGGCAGGAAGTGCTTCCTGGTCGGCAAGGCGTTTGCGGAGAGTGCGGAGAGCCTCGAAAAGTTCCCCACTTTCTGTATTGGGCAATCCCAATAGCAATTCTTTGGTTGGAACTGTAGCCTTGCGTTTACGGCCTCTTGTAGTTTGTACAGCTTCCTCGCGGCGGATGGTGACAAGCAGGGTGCGTGCTCTGCCAAACAAGATATCTGTTCCGCTTTGAGTAATTTTCAGATGGTTGTTTTCATTGTAGGCTATTTCGAAATAGCCGAGTTGCAACATTTGCAGCAGGTAGTCATGCCAATCTCTGGCGGGTACTTCACGCCCGACTCCAAAGGTCTTAAGACGATGGTATCCTCTTTCTGTAACTTCAGAACTCATGTTTCCTCTGAGGATGTCCACTAAAATACCAGTCCCTATCTGTTGTTCGGAACGCGCGATTGCACTAAGTGCTTTTTGTACGATTATTGTACCATCGAAACGTTCAGGGGGATTTTTGCATACATCACAGTTTCCACAGTCGCAGGTCGTATTTTCACCGAAATAGCTTAACAGAATGCGGCGGCGGCAGATATCTGCTTCCGCATATTGCTGCATGCGTTGCAGTTTTTCCAGGTTGATGCTTTGCTGTCCACTGTCCGTTGCGAATTTAGTGAGCAGAATGAGGTCGGCCAGTGAATAGAACAAAAGGGTGTCACTGGGCATTCCGTCCCGTCCGGCACGTCCTATTTCCTGATAGAAACTTTCAATGCTTTTGGGCAAATTGTAATGAATTACCCAGCGTACATTGCTTTTGTCAATTCCCATTCCAAAGGCGATGGTGGCGCATACCACTTGCACGCGGTCATTGATGAAGTCGTCTTGCGCTTCATCTCTTCGTGCCGGTGACAGTCCTGCATGATAGACCGCTGATTTTATCCCTTGTTTTTGAAGCATTTGTGCCACTGTTTCAGTCTTGCTGCGGCTCATGCAATAAATAATGCCGCTCTCTCCCGGATGGCGGGCAATGAAGTCGAGGATGGCTTTGCTTTTTTCCTTCTGCTGGTAACCTCTTTTTACGGTGAGGCTCAAGTTGGGACGGTCGAAAGATGAAATGAAAACCCTGGGTTGGTTGAGGTGTAGCTGTTTAATAATATCTTCACGGGTTATTTTGTCGGCTGTGGCAGTAAGTGCAATGATGGGAACCTGGGGAAACTGTTGGTGAAGGATGCCCATCTGTGTATATTCCGGACGGAAATCGTGTCCCCATTGTGAGATGCAGTGAGCTTCATCAATGGCGAAAAGGGAAATATGCATATCTCTTAACAGATAGTTGGCTTCCGTCAATAATTTTTCAGGAGAAATATATAGTAGTTTCAGCTTGCCTTCCATGCATGCACGTCGTAGGGAAGCATTCTCTGTTTCATCATTATTGCTGTTCAGTGCACCGGCCGCGATGCCGTTTGCACAGAGCGTTTCCACTTGGTCCTTCATCAAGGAAATGAGCGGAGAAACCACTACCGCCGTGCCTTCACTCAATAAGGCGGGAAGTTGATAGCAGATGGATTTTCCGCCTCCCGTCGGCATCAGTACCAATGCGTCTTTACGGTCCATCAGATGGCGTATGATGTCTTCTTGTAAGGGGCGGAAACTGTCGTAACCGAAATATGTCTTGAGCGTTTGTAGCATAATTTGGCAGTATGGATTTCTTCCGACAAAGGTACACTAATTATTGCATATACTACAAATGGAAAGTCATCAAGATTTAGTATCATATGAGTTTCCGCAAAAGGTTAAAGTTTCTTATTAATGGCTGAATTGAGCTACTTTTCAACCTTTTTCGTTGTTTATTTATCAAAAATATATACGGGAAAAGTTGTGTATTAAAAAAAAATGTCTGACTTTTGTAAAGTCTAAAGGGCTAACCCTTTGGCTTTTCCGATTTTAAACAACCCTAACCAGTTAATTCAATGAGTGATTTAGAAAACAATGCCCAGGAAAAAGGAACGAAGAAACGTCCTTACAACCTGCGCGAAAAGAAAGAAAAGAATGCTGCCTACCGTTCTTTGATAAGGCCGGAATTGGCAGATGAGTTGTATGACAAGATATTGAATATCGTTGTTGTACAAAAGAAGTATAGAGATGCTGATTATTCCGCTAAGGATTTGGCGAAAGAATTGCAGACCAATACCCGCTATTTATCTGCAGTGGTGAATTCACGCTTCGGTATGAACTACTCTTGCCTGCTGAATGAATATAGAGTAAAAGAAGCGCAGCATTTGTTGACAGACAAAAGATATGCTGACAAGAATGTAGAGGAAATCAGTACGATGGTAGGCTTTGCAAACCGTCAGTCTTTTTATGCTGCTTTTTATAAAAATGTAGGTGAGACTCCTAATGGATATCGTAAAAGACACGCTGAAAAAGAGGCTAAGAAGAAATAATTCTGTATGATTGAATGAATAAAAAGGAAATATTTCGGAACAGTTGTTTCGGGATACTTCCTTTTCTTCTTTTTTAATACCAATCCATATATTCCCGACACATGAAGAAACAACTGATTTCTATGGTGACTGCCCTTTCTCTATTGACGGCTTGTGGCGGAAATCCGAAAACAACTGCTGAGGCAGAAAAATTTGACTATACAGTGGAACAATTTGCAGATTTACAGATTTTACGTTACCGTGTACCAGGTTTTGAGGATTTGTCCCTCAAACAAAAAGAATTGGTTTATTATTTGACGGAAGCGGCTTTGCAGGGTAGAGACATTCTTTTCGATCAGAATGGCAAGTACAACCTGACGATTCGCCGGATGCTGGAGGCTGTCTATACCGGCTATAATGGAGATAAGAACACTCCTGATTTCAAGGCTATGGAAGTGTACCTCAAGCGGGTATGGTTCTCCAATGGCATTCATCATCACTATGGCAGCGAAAAGTTCGTTCCGGGATTTACTCCCGAATTCTTCAGGCAGGCTGTACAGAGTGTGGATGCAGCTACGTTGCCGCTTGCCGAAGGACAGACTGTGGAACAACTATGCGAGGAAGTATTCCCCGTTATTTTTGACCCTAAAGTGATGCCCAAGCGGGTGAATCAAGCTGCCGGTGAAGATTTGGTATTGACTTCCGCATGCAATTATTATGATGGCGTGACGCAGCAAGAAGCCGAAGACTTTTATAATGCCTTGAAGAATCCGCAGGATGAAACTCCCGTTTCCTATGGTTTGAACAGCCGTTTGGTGAAAGAGGATGGCAAGATTCAGGAGAAAGTATGGAAAGTGGGTGGTTTGTATGGACAGGCACTTGAAAAGATTGTCTATTGGCTGAAGAAGGCGGAAGGAGTTGCCGAGACTCCCGAGCAGAAGGCGGTGATAGCCAAACTGATGGATTTCTATGAAACCGGCGATTTGAAGACATTCGATGAATATGCCATTTTGTGGGTGAAGGATTTGAACTCACGCATTGACTTTGTGAACGGTTTTACCGAAAGTTATGGTGACCCGCTCGGCATGAAGGCAAGCTGGGAATCTCTGGTGAATTTTAAAGATTTGGAAGCTACCCGGCGTACAGAGTTGATAAGCGGCAATGCACAGTGGTTTGAGGACCATTCACCGGTAGACGGACAATTCAAGAAGGAAAAAGTGAAAGGGGTGTCTGCCAAGGTAATCACGGCGGCTATTCTGGCCGGTGACTTGTATCCTGCAACAGCTATCGGCATCAACCTGCCCAATGCGAACTGGATACGTAGCCAGCATGGTTCGAAATCCGTTACAATCGGTAACATTACAGATGCTTATAACAAGGCTGCTCATGGCAACGGATTCAATGAGGAGTTTGTGTACAGTGATGCAGAGCTTCAACTGATTGATAAGTACGCAGATGTGACAGATGAACTGCATACTGACCTGCATGAATGTTTGGGACATGGTTCCGGCAAATTGCTTCCGGGTGTGGACCCGGATGCGTTGAAGGCGTATGGCTCTACTATTGAAGAGGCACGCGCCGACTTGTTCGGACTCTACTACGTGGCCGATCCGAAGCTGGTGGAACTGGGGCTTACTCCAAGTGCGGATGCTTATAAGGCTCAATACTACACCTATCTGATGAATGGTTTGATGACACAGCTTGTACGTATCGAACCGGGCAACAATGTAGAAGAAGCCCATATGCGTAACCGCCAGCTCATAGCGCGCTGGGTGTATGAAAATGGTGCGGCGGAGAAGGTTGTGGAATTGGTAAAGAAGGATGGGAAGACGTACGTCGTGATAAACGATTATGAGAAAGTGCGTGACTTGTTTGGCCGGTTGCTTGCCGAGATACAGCGTATCAAGTCCACCGGTGACTATGCCGGTGCCCATGATTTGGTGGAAGCCTATGCCGTGAAAGTCGATCCCGCTTTGCATGCCGAAGTGCTGGAACGCTACAAGAAGCTGAATCTTGCGCCGTATAAGGGTTTCGTCAATCCGAAATATGAGGCGGTGACGGATGCCAACGGTACTATAACAGATGTGACAGTGACTTATGATGAAGGTTATGCGGAACAGATGTTGCGTTATAGCAAAGACTATTCTACATTGCCTTCTGTCAATAAATGATGAACTATGATAGATACTAAAGAGCAGCTGCATCAGCGGCTGAAAGATATAAAGACACAGCTCCGTCTCTCAATGAACGGGGCTGTGTCCCAAAGTATGCGTGAAAAAGGGCTGGTATATAAGCTGAACTTTGGCGTGGAGCTGCCCCGTATCAAGGGTATTGCTGCCGGTTACGAGAAGGACCACTCTCTGGCTCAGGCTTTGTGGAAAGAAGATATCAGAGAGTGCAAAATATTGGCGGGACTTTTACAGCCAGTAGAGAGTTTCCTGCCCGAGATAGCCGATATCTGGGTGGAAGATATCCGTAATATCGAGATTGCAGAACTTACTAGTATGAATTTATTCCAACATCTTCCTTATGCGCCTGCCAAGTCCTTCCATTGGATTGCAAGCGAGGACGAATACACGCAGGTTTGCGGCTTCCTCACCATAGCCCGTCTATTGATGAAGAAAGGGGATATGAGTGAACGGGTTGAAAATGAGTTCCTCGACCAGGCAATAACGGCTTTTTTGTCGGGCTCCTATCATGTGCGCAATGCAGCCATGACCGCTATCCGCCGCTTTATGCAGCAAAATGAGGAAAATTCTTTTCAAGTTTGCCGCAGGGTGGAGGGTATGGACAATTCTTCTTCTGATGTAGAACAATTACTATACAATCTTGTAAAAGAGGAGGTTTGTTAGATTAGTTCTATGGTTATAGAGACTGATGCGGTAAGGGAATATTTCCCTTATCGCAATTTTTATCTCTTTCTCGTTTGCTTTCCACAAAAAAGGATTAACTTTGTTGGCTGTAAAACTGCGCCGTCAAATGGAAAGTCAGAATGTGAAAGATACAGTTAGGCAGATATTCACTGAATATCTGAATGCGAACGGGCATCGGAAGACTCCCGAACGTTATGCCATACTTGACACCATTTACTCCATAGACGGTCATTTTGATATCGACACGCTCTATTCACTGATGGCCGACCAGGAGAATTTCCGCGTCAGCCGTGCAACGCTTTACAATACCATCATTTTGCTTATAAATGCTCGTCTGGTCATCAAGCATCAGTTCGGCAACTCTTCCCAATACGAAAAATCTTATAATCGCGATACACACCATCACCAGATATGCACCCAGTGCGGAAAGGTAACTGAGTTTCAGAACGAGGAGTTGCAGCATGCCATTGAGAATACCAAGCTGAGCCGTTTTAATCTTACGCACTATTCCTTATATATGTATGGGTTGTGCAGCAAGTGTGACCGGGCCAATAAACGGAAGAAAAAGAATAATAACCATAAAAAAGAAAAATGAAAGTAGACGTATTATTAGGATTACAATGGGGCGACGAAGGCAAAGGCAAAGTCGTTGATGTGTTAACTCCGAGATACGATGTCGTAGCTCGTTTCCAGGGCGGACCGAATGCCGGACATACACTCGAGTTTGAAGGGCAGAAGTATGTGCTCCGTTCCATTCCGTCTGGAATATTCCAGGGGGACAAGGTGAATATCATTGGTAACGGTGTAGTGCTTGACCCGGCTCTCTTCAAAGCGGAAGCCGAATCTTTGGAAGCGTCTGGCCATAACTTGAAGGAACGCTTGCACATTTCCAAGAAAGCACACCTCATTCTGCCGACTCACCGCATACTGGATGCTGCATACGAAGCAGCCAAAGGCGATGCAAAGGTAGGAACGACCGGAAAAGGCATCGGACCGACTTATACGGATAAAATCAGCCGTAACGGTGTGCGCGTAGGCGACATTCTGCATGACTTTGACAAGAAGTATGCAGCGGCCAAGGCCCGTCATGAACAGATATTGAAGAGCCTGAACTATGAGTATGAACTTGCAGAAATGGAGAAGGCATGGTTCGAAGGTATCGAATACTTGAAACAATTCCAGTTGGTGGACAGTGAACACGAGATGAACAATCTGTTGGCTGTCGGCAAGTCTGTATTGTGCGAAGGCGCGCAGGGGACAATGCTAGACATTGATTTCGGTTCTTATCCGTTTGTCACTTCTTCCAATACGGTCTGTGCGGGTGCTTGTACCGGTCTGGGTATTGCTCCCAACAAGATTGGTGAGGTATATGGTATTTTCAAGGCCTATTGTACGCGCGTAGGTGCCGGTCCGTTCCCGACGGAATTATTCGACAAGACCGGTGACCAGATTTGCACGCTGGGGCATGAGTTCGGGTCTGTGACTGGACGTAAGCGCCGTTGTGGTTGGATTGACTTGGTGGCATTGAAATACGCCATTATGGTAGACGGGGTTACCAAACTGATTATGATGAAGAGCGATGTGCTCGATTCTTTTGAAACCATTAAGGCTTGTGTAGCTTACAAGATGGATGGGGAAGAGATTGATTACTTCCCGTTCGATATCAACGAGACTATTGAACCGGTTTATGTAGAGCTACCCGGTTGGCAGACGGATATGACCAAGATGCAGAGTGAAGATGAGTTCCCGGAAGAATTCAATGCATATTTGTCATTCCTGGAAGAACAGCTTGGTGTGCCCATCAAGATTGTTTCCTTGGGACCGGACCGTGAGCAGACCATCGAACGATATACAGAGGAATAATAAAACAAACAGATAACCTTAGGCACGGATTACACGGATTTCGCGGCTTCATCTGAAGAACCGTGGGTGTCCGGATAATCCGTGCCTTTTTTATTTATTGCCATGAAAACACGTCTTTTGTCTTTTTTACTGCTGTTGCTCCTTGTGCCCTCCGCACAGTCGCAGACTTATCAGCCGACGGAGGAAAATCTGAAATCCCGTCAGGAGTTTCGTGACAACCGATTCGGTATCTTCCTGCATTGGGGGATATACAGCATGCTGGCTACTGGAGAATGGACCATGACGAACAAGAACCTTAATTATAAGGAGTATGCCAAACTGGCGGGAGGCTTCTATCCTGCCAAGTTCGATGCCGCCAGATGGGTGTCAGCCATCAAAGCGTCCGGGGCAAAGTATATCTGCTTCACGTCCCGGCATCACGATGGCTTTTCCATGTTCCACACACGCTTTTCCGATTACAATATTGTGGATGCCACCCCTTTTAAGCGGGATATTCTGAAAGAATTGGCAGACGAGTGCCACAAGCAAGGTATCCGTCTGCATCTCTACTATTCGCACATTGACTGGTATCGCGAAGATGCTCCGTGGGGACGCACCGGACGTGGAACGGGACGGCCGAATCCGAAGGGCGACTGGAACAGCTACTATAAATTCATGAACAACCAGCTGACCGAGTTGCTCACTAATTATGGAAAAATAGGTGCCATCTGGTTTGATGGCTGGTGGGACCAGGACCAGAATCCGGATTTCGATTGGCAACTGCCCGGGCAATATGCCATGATACACCGCCTGCAACCGGCTTGCCTGGTTGGGAACAACCATCATCAAGCACCGTTTGTCGGCGAGGACATCCAGATATTCGAGCGCGATCTGCCGGGAGAGAACCGTGCCGGCCTTTCCGGGCAGGATATCAGCGCCTTGCCCCTTGAAACCTGCGAGACGATGAATGGAATGTGGGGATATAAGATTACGGACCAGGATTATAAATCCACCAAAACGCTGATACATTACCTGGTGAAGGCTGCGGGTAAAGATGCCAATCTGCTGATGAATATCGGTCCTCAGCCGGACGGTGAGCTGCCTGCTGTTGCATTGGAGCGTCTGGCAGAAGTAGGGGAATGGATGAAGGTATACGGTGAAACCATCTACGGAACCCGTGGCGGCTGCATTGCTCCGCATCCTTGGGGAGTCACTACACAAAGAGAAAATAAATTATACGTGCATATTCTCGAATTGCAGGATAAGGCTCTCTTCCTGCCGTTGGAAGGCAAGAAAGTGAGGAAGGCAGTGGGGTATGCCGACCGTCTTCCAGTGAAGTTCCGTAAGTGTGAAGGAGGGGTGATGCTTTACTTGCCGGAGGTTCCGACGGATATCGATAAAGTGATAGAGGTGGAGATTGAAAAATAAATTATAAATCAGAAATCTTTAATTCTTCCTAAAAGATAAAGGAAACGCTGGCATTGCTCACCGTTTCCTTTTATTTTTGGCAGACTATTTGTTATACAATAAGAAACGACTGATTTATTCACAATTTAAAGAAAGAAAATTATGGGAACAGGAATGATAGGAATGCAATGGATTATTTTTATCGGTATTGCCGTCGTCAGCTGGCTGGTACAGATGAATCTTCAGAACAAATTCAAGAAGTACTCTAAAATCCCTACCGGCAACGGAATGACGGGAGCAGACGTGGCCTTGAAGATGCTGCACGATAATGGCATCTACGATGTGACTGTGACGCATACTCCTGGACATCTGACCGACCATTATAATCCTGCCAATAAGACAGTAAACCTGAGTGAGAGTGTTTATAGCAGTAACAGCATCATGGCTGCTGCCGTTGCAGCCCACGAATGTGGCCACGCTGTGCAGCATGCGTGTGCATACGCTCCGTTGACAATGCGCAGCAAACTGGTGCCGGTAGTCTCTTTCGCCTCACAGTGGATGACGTGGCTGCTGCTGGCAGGTATTTTGATGCTGAACTCCTTCCCGCAACTGTTACTGGCGGGTATTATACTGTTTGCGTTGACTACTTTGTTCAGCTTCATCACCTTGCCGGTGGAAATCAATGCAAGTAAGCGTGCGCTGGTATGGCTTAGCAATTCCGGCATTACAAATTCATATAATCATGCACAAGCGGAAGATGCACTGCGTTCGGCTGCCTATACGTATGTAGTGGCTGCTCTCGGTTCGCTTGCTACCTTGATTTATTATATCATGATATTCTTGGGACGCAGAGATTAAGTATATGATGCAGACATAAAAACAGACCATCTGTTCCATACGGACAGATGGTCTGTTTGCTTTAGATGGATAGTCTGTTTATATCAAACAGCTCATCTGTTGTGTATTATTCAACCTTTTCTGTAAAGGTGTAAGTTCAAAGCTTGTTTTTGTCACTTTTATACTGCAGTAATGGCATAAAGATAAACATTCTCTTTTCTCAATCAATAAAATACTGTAACTTTGTCGTCCGATTTTTAAAATGATTGAACTGATTATGGCAGCAAAACCAAGTATTCCGAAAGGAACCCGTGACTTCTCGCCCGTAGAAATGGCGAAGCGTAACTATATATTCAATACGATTCGTGAAGTGTATCACCTCTATGGCTTCCAGCAGATAGAAACGCCCTCAATGGAAATGCTTTCTACCTTGATGGGGAAGTATGGTGAGGAAGGTGACAAGCTCTTGTTCAAAATACAGAATTCTGGTGATTATTTCTCCGGACTTACGGACGAAGAACTGTTGAGCCGTAATGCAGTGAAGCTTGCCAGTAAGTTCTGCGAGAAAGGTTTGCGCTATGACCTCACAGTACCTTTTGCCCGTTACGTGGTGATGCACCGCGATGAAATAACTTTCCCTTTCAAACGTTATCAGATACAACCCGTGTGGCGTGCCGACCGTCCGCAGAAAGGGCGTTATCGTGAATTCTATCAATGCGATGCCGACGTGGTAGGCAGCGATTCCTTGCTGAGCGAAGTGGAACTGATGCAGATTGTAGATACGGTATTTACCCGCTTCGGCATCCGTGTTTGTATCAAGATTAACAACCGCAAGATATTGAGTGGCATTGCCGAAATCATCGGTGAGTCTGACAAGATTGTGGATATTACTGTGGCCATCGATAAGTTGGATAAGATAGGTCTAGATAATGTCAATGCCGAGTTGAAAGAGAAAGGCATCAGTGACGAGGCTATCGCTAAACTGCAACCTATCATTTTGTTGAGCGGAAGTAATGAAGAGAAACTCGCAACTCTGAAGGAGGTCCTTGCTGCCAGCGAGACTGGACTGAAAGGTGTGGAGGAAAGTGAATTTATCCTTTCCACTTTGAAGAATCTCGGCTTAAAGAATGAAATCGAGTTGGACTTGACATTGGCTCGTGGCTTGAATTACTATACCGGCGCCATCTTCGAAGTAAAGGCGCTTGATGTGCAAATCGGCAGTATCACCGGTGGAGGACGTTACGACAATTTGACGGGTGTATTCGGCATGTCCGGTGTCAGTGGTGTAGGCATCTCGTTCGGTGCAGACCGCATCTTTGATGTGCTGAATCAGCTCGACCTTTATCCGAAAGAAGCAGTGAATGGTACTCAGCTGTTGTTTATCAACTTTGGTGAGAAAGAAGCTGCATTCTCCATGAATGTACTTGCCGGGGTTCGTGCGGCAGGTATTCGTGCCGAGATTTTTCCCGATGCAAGCAAGATGAAGAAGCAGATGGGGTATGCGAACTCTAAAGCCATTCCGTTTGTGGCTTTGGTAGGGGAGAATGAGATGAATGAGGGTAAGGTGACATTGAAAAACATGGAGACCGGTGAGCAGAAAATGGTCACTCCCCAAGAGTTGGTTAGCGAACTGAAATAATAAAAACTGAAATACATTTAAAAAGGAGCATAAAGTTGCTCCTTTTTTTGTATATTTATGGCACGAATATAAGTATTTGTAATAGTGGCGTAGGAGAAATGAAACATCCTGCATTTATCTTTGTACTGACAAAAAAGGAGGTTCTTATGGTTTCTGTTGAGCTTAAGCAAGAAAAACACAATGCCCTCGTCAGTTTCCTGATGATTGTCATAGCGGTATTGTTCCTGCTCTATATGGGCAGTTCATTAGTGCATTCTACAAAAGCGTTCTGGGAAAATTATTCCATAGAAGAGCTGCTGGAATAGAAGGAATTCAAGTCAAATCACTACCTTTGTCGGCAAAACATACTGCCGATGATACTTTATTTTACCGCAACCGGAAACTCACACTGGATTGCAGAATTGCTTGCAGAGGCTACGCATGATACTGCCGTCAGCATTGTTGATTGCCTTAAGCAAGGCCTGATACCCGCAGAGCTGTCAAAAGCTGACAGAGTGGGTATTGTTTTTCCGGTGCACTCATGGTATGCCCCCCGTGTCTTGATTGATTTTTTGTCGCAGCTCCGGTTGCCGGACTGCCGTTATCGTTATGCCGTGTGTACATGCGGGGACGATGTGGGAAAGGGAATGAACCGTCTGGCGGAGCATTTTCCGTTGGATGCTGCTTGGTCTGTTGCAATGCCTAATACCTACGTACCGATGTTCGACTTGGACGATGAGGCGCTTTGTCGTAAGAAGATAGAGAATGCACGGCTTGCCATTACTTCAATTGTGGAGGATGTCATTGCACGGAAGAAGGCTTGGAACGTGCATGAAGGCGGTGCTGCCTGGCTGAAAACGTATGTAGTGAATCCTTTGTTTGTACGTTTCATCATTGGTAGCAAGGGATTTCATGTAGATGAAGGCTGTATCTCTTGCGGAATATGCAGTAAATCTTGTCCGGTAGGTAATATCCGATTGGTGGATGGGCGTCCGGTGTGGGGAAAGCACTGCATTCATTGTATGGCTTGTTTGCATTTTTGCCCCCGGAAAGTGATACAGTATGGAAAAGCGACACAGAAGAAGGGAAGATACCGGTTGGGAGATTATCTTTGTCGCTTTACCACTCCCACATAAATCAGCAGAATAACATTCATTACCAGTGCGTAGATAATGGCAGGTATTGCAATAATGTCATTGTTGAATACAAACGGGCTACTGGCAACGGCAATTGCCTGTGCGGCATTTTGCATACCGATTTCTATAATGAGTGTACGTTGTTCTTTTCGGTTGAGGTACATGGACTTCGATAGCAGTACGCCGCCTCCTATAGCCAGCAGGATAAGAACGGAGATGCAGATTCCTAGTTTGCCGAATTGGTCGGTGATGGTGGAATGGTGCTGTATGAAGAAGATAGTCGCCAGCAGGATAAGTGCGGGAAAAGCTATCTTCGACAATGTCTTATGAATCCTTTCTGCCATTTGCGGACGGTAACGCTTTGTGAGTATACCGGCTACAATGGGAAGGAGCATCAGGGCCAGGTTCTGTATGATGAGGCTGCCTATAGGGAGATGGACGTCTATGTTCAGATTGTTGTCTACATAGTGTGTGGCGAATTCCATAATCATGGGGATGGTGAATAGTGTGATAATACTGCTGCATGCCGTCAGTGACACGGACAATGCTACGTCTCCTTTAGCTATCATGGAGAAGATGTTGGATGAACTGCCACCTGGCGAGCAGGCTATGAGCATGATGCCGATAAAAAACAAAGGTTCGAGCTGGAAGACATGTCCTAAAGCAAATGCCAGCGTCGGCAGTAGGATAATTTGACCTGCCAGTCCGGCAATGATGGGGCGGGGGCGTTTGCGGAACAGTTTAAAGTCTTCGGTTTGTAATGTCAGTCCCAGTTCAAACATCAATAAGGTAAGAATGGGGAGGACTATCCATATTGCATTCATAAGTCAAATCATTTTGGAGGCTGCAAAGATAGCAAATCTTGTTTATACTTTGTCATTTTGTCAGTCTTTGTCTGCCAAACAAACAGCTTGTCGGTTTGGCACGGTTTTCGTAAGTTGTTTATTGCTTGTTTAAAGCGAAATTACTATTATAATAAATGTATAACATATAAAACAAAAAGACTATGAACATTAAACCATTAGCAGACAGAGTGCTGATACTCCCTGCACCTGCAGAAGAAAAGACAATTGGCGGTATCATTATTCCTGATACAGCGAAAGAGAAACCTTTGAAAGGTGAAGTTATTGCAGTAGGCAACGGAACAAAAGACGAAGAAATGGTGTTGAAGGTTGGTGACACAGTGTTGTATGGCAAGTATGCTGGTACTGAACTGGAAGTTGAAGGAACCAAGTACCTCATCATGCGTCAAAGCGATGTGCTCGCTGTTTTGGGATAATTTTTAATTAGTAAACCGTTAAATAGTAAATAAAATTATGGCAAAAGAAATATTATTCAATATCGATGCCCGCGACCAATTGAAGAAAGGTATCGACACACTGGCAAATGCAGTGAAAGTAACCCTCGGCCCTAAAGGTCGTAACGTTATCATCGAAAAGAAATTCGGTGCTCCCCACATCACGAAAGATGGTGTAACGGTAGCTAAAGAAGTTGAGTTGGCAGACGCATATCAGAATACCGGCGCACAGCTGGTAAAGGAAGTTGCTTCCAAGACCGGTGATGATGCAGGTGATGGTACTACAACCGCTACTGTTTTGGCTCAGGCCATCGTCGCCGAAGGCTTGAAGAACGTGACTGCCGGTGCCAGCCCGATGGATATCAAACGCGGTATCGACAAGGCTGTTGCCAAAGTGGTTGATTCTATCAAAGGACAGGCAGAGAAAGTGGGTGACAATTATGACAAGATTGAACAAGTTGCTTCTGTTTCTGCCAACAATGACCCCGTTATCGGTAAGCTGATTGCAGACGCTATGCGCAAAGTTTCCAAAGACGGTGTCATCACTATCGAAGAGGCCAAGGGTACTGATACTACTATCGGTGTGGTTGAAGGTATGCAGTTCGACCGTGGCTACCTCTCTGCTTACTTCGTTACCAACACGGAGAAGATGGAGTGCGAAATGGAGAAACCGTACATCCTGATTTATGATAAAAAGATTTCCAACTTGAAAGACTTCCTGCCTATTCTTGAACCGGCAGTACAGACCGGTCGTCCTTTGCTGGTTATTGCAGAAGATGTGGATAGCGAAGCGCTGACAACTTTGGTTGTAAACCGTCTGCGTTCTCAGTTGAAGATTTGTGCAGTGAAGGCTCCGGGCTTCGGTGACCGTCGCAAGGAAATGTTGGAAGATATTGCAGTGCTGACCGGTGGTGTTGTCATCAGCGAGGAAAAAGGTCTGAAGTTGGAACAAGCTACTATCGAAATGCTGGGTACTGCCGACAAGGTAACTGTCTCCAAGGATAATACAACCATTGTAAACGGTGCCGGTGACAAAGAAAACATCAAGGAACGTTGCGAGCAAATCAAGGCTCAGATTGTATCTACGAAATCTGATTATGACAAGGAAAAACTGCAGGAACGTCTGGCCAAGTTGTCTGGCGGTGTAGCTGTTCTTTATGTAGGTGCTGCTTCTGAGGTTGAAATGAAGGAAAAGAAAGACCGTGTAGACGATGCGCTTCGTGCTACCCGTGCCGCTATCGAAGAAGGTATTGTTCCAGGTGGTGGTGTAGCCTATATCCGTGCATTGGATGCTCTGGAAGGCTTTAAGGGTGACAATGTAGATGAAACAACCGGTATTGACATCATCAAACGTGCTATTGAAGAACCGTTGCGCCAGATTGTTGCCAACGCTGGTAAAGAAGGTGCTGTTGTTGTACAGAAAGTGCGTGAAGGCAAGGCAGACTTTGGTTACAATGCCCGTACAGATGTTTATGAAAACCTGCATGCAGCTGGTGTGGTAGATCCTGCCAAGGTTACTCGTGTGGCTCTTGAGAATGCCGCTTCTATTGCAGGCATGTTCTTGACTACAGAATGTGTAATCGTAGAGAAGAAAGAGGATAAGCCCGAAATGCCGATGGGTGCTCCCGGAATGGGCGGCATGGGTGGAATGATGTAAGACTTTTCCCCTGATTGCTTAATCAAATAGAAGAACCGCAGTGTCTTTTTGATAGATACTGCGGTTTTTTTGTTTCATTTTCCTTCTTGATTATCAATAAAAAGAGTGTAATATTACAAAAGTGTTGCAAAAACGGTTCATTTTTATATCTTTTGTTCGTTTTTGTTGTTAGTTAAATAAAAAATCATATCTTTACCCTTCGTAAAGATAACCTAATCAACAAGAACTATTAACCTTTTTAATTGAAGAGAAAATGAACAAAAGCGAAATTGGACTAAATGCTGGGAAAGTTTGGCAGTTGCTTAGCGATTATACCAGATGGAGCTACGGTTCTTTAAAGAGGAAGTCCGGACTGAAGGACAAGGAGTTGGGAGCCGCATTGGGGTGGCTTGCCCGTGAGGACAAGATTGAAATTCATCAGGAAGAAGATGAACTTTATGTTTCACTAGGGGTAAATGTTTATATCGGATAAAGGAAACCGATTGAATGGATTGATTGAGGAGCACAGATTTCGCAGTGCGGAAGCATTTTCTGCCGGGGGGATGAAATCTGTGCTCCTTTGTTTTTTCATGTTGCAGAATATTCTTTCCTTTGCACATTCTTTTCAATGAACAAAAACAGAATGACTATGAGAAGTTTTGCTTCAGACAATAATTCAGGCGTACATCCGCTGGTAATGGAGGCACTGAACCGGGCCAACAGTGACCATGCTGTAGGTTATGGAGATGACCCTTGGACAGAGGAGGCTGTCTGTAAAATAAGAGAAGCGTTTACGCCGGATTGTGAACCGTTGTTCGTATTCAACGGTACGGGCAGTAATGCGGTGGCTTTGCAGCTGTGTACCCGCCCTTATAATTCCATTATTTGTGCAGAGACTGCACATATCTATGTCGATGAGTGCGGTGCGCCTGCCCGTATGACAGGTTGTCAGATTCGTCCTATAGCTACCCCTGACGGCAAGCTGACGCCCGATTTAGTCCGTCCTTATTTGTGCCATTTCGGCGAACAGCATCATTCGCAGCCCGGAGCCATCTATATTTCGCAATGTTCGGAGCTGGGCACTGTCTATAAGCCGGACGAGTTGCGGGCTTTGACGGATTTGGCCCATCGGCATGGCATGTATGTCCATATGGACGGAGCCCGTCTGGCAAATGCTTGTGCAGCCTTGAATCTTGGCTTTAGGGAACTGACAGTGGATTGCGGGATAGATATCCTCAGCTTCGGTGGTACGAAAAATGGACTGATGTTGGGAGAAAGCGTGGTTGTCTTTAACCCAGCTTTGAAGAAGGAAGCTTATTTTGTGCGCAAGCAGTCGGCACAGCTCGCATCCAAGCTCCGCTATCTGTCCTGCCAGTTTACTGCCTATCTGACGGACAGCCTTTGGTTGAAAAATGCCGCGCATGCCAATCGTATGGCAAAGATTCTTTACGACGGATTGAAGGAATTGCCAGGTGCGCATTTTACGCAGAAGGTGGAAAGTAACCAGCTTTTCCTTACGATGCCCCGTCCGGTGATTGACGAGCTGTTGAAGGACTATTTCTTCTACTTCTGGGATGAGGCCATCCACGAAATCCGTTTTGTAACCTCTTTTGATACTACGGAAGAAGATATCGAGCAATTGCTGCAATCGGTAAAAAGGCTTCTCTGAAATATATAAAAGCTCCTAACCTTCACAGGCTGGGAGCTTACTTCGAAACTTTCCCCTCTTGGGGGTAGGGGAAGGTTTACTGAAAACAAACCGATTGAATATTTACCTTAAATACCTTTGCACGATAACCTTTTTAACTAACCTTTTCAATAAATCCTTGTTAGAGTATGCTTATATACCGACAGCCTCGCGGACCGGTACAAAAGTGTAGCCTTTTCGTTTCAGCGTCTTAATCATCTTGTCCAGATAGCCATTATAGAACTTGTCTGTGCGGCGGTCGTCCGTTCCGAAGTGTATCAGCATTAGGTGTCCGTTCAGACCTTCTTTCTTTTCCACCTCCATAATCTTGTCGTAGATGAGTTTGCTACTCCGGTACTTCTGTCCCATGTCCGGAGTGGTGTAGTCGGCATTGCTCATGGTACCAGGGGTATAGTTGATAACTTGAATACCCATATTCTTTGCCCAGGCAGATATTTTCTTGTTATAGTATTCGTAAGGAGGAATATAGACGGGAGCGTCCTTGTATTCGATACCTGCCTTGCGGAGGGTCTCGTAGCTTTTCATCATATCGTTCTCAAACTCTTCGCGGGTGACCAGCAGAGAATCACGGTCTTCCCAAGGCATGTACAACAGATGTCCGTAACTGTGGCTGCCTACAAAATGCCCTTCGTCGAGCAGGCGTTTCACTACATCGGGATAGAGTTCATAGAACTCTCCGGTAAAGAAGAAGCCACCTTTGATGCCATGCTTCTTCAAGGTGCTGATGATGGCATCGGCACCGTCTGCTTTGTCGGCGGCAGTGAATACGAGGGTGATTTGCTTTTTTGAGGGATCGGTGCGGATAATGCCTCCGTCCACATATACATTCTTGTCATTTGGGATACCGGCTTGCTTCATTCCATCCTTCTGCATGGCAGAGAGGTAGTACGTGAGGCAGGCGGTTCCGTCCATGGTAGGCTCATTGGTGGAATAGTCGTGGATGGCGTCGTGATATACCATCAGGTCTGGCTGGAAGCGTTCGTAGTCTTGTCCGGGAGTTCCGGGAATTCCCGTCATATTGACACCGCGCAGGCTTTCGAAGATGGTACGATAGACAGGACCGTCCACCAGTCCGCCGGTAGTATTGCCCACGCCTGCATTCAGCAGTGAGGAGTGGGGTTGCGAGGGATAGTCTCCGTAAAGGGGAAGTTCCACAATCATGCTGGTTCCCCAAGGGTTACAGCCGAACAGCCAGTCGCGCAGGGAGGCTTCCATTTCGGCGTATGTGTCATCGCCGGTGGTTTCACGGTACAGCCGGCATTGGGTTAGCATGGCGGTAGTCAGATTGTTGGAACACCAGATGTAGGGTATACCGTGCAGAAAGGGGCTTTCTACCGCTTTCTCGTACGTGCGTTCAATGCCCGTACGCATGTTGCGGATGAATTCCTTGCTGATGCGGCTGTTGTCCACTTTGGCAAGATGGTAGTGCCCCATGTTCATGAACGGATACCATTGGTAGTGGCGTGCACTGTCGGCGCCCATCCAAGGAGTCACCGGTTCGCGACGTCCGTATTCAAGGGCTTGGGCCAGGTATTTGTTGTCGCCGGTGGCTTTGTACAGTTCCATGGCTCCCAGTTCCATATCGTCCACCCAGTTGTCCTCTTCGTAAATGTAGGGAGACAAGACAGAGGCAGTCTGGCATGCTCCCGGTTTCTTTACGCCTTCCTGATAGGCGGCATCGGCCTTGGCTTCGATTTCTGCTGCAAATTTAGGATAGTAGTCTTTCAGTATCTTGGCGCCTAAAGCGAAGCAGGAGGCAAACTTGCCGGCAGTGCTTGCCACTCCGGTCGTTGCATTCTTGAACTCTCCACGTACTTGCGGTTCGCCACTGCAAAAGTAAACGGGGCGTCCTTTACCCGGTCCGTAGCCGTAATCCACCAGGTCTTTGTTAGGTAGGCGCATTCCGGCATGGTCACGGTCGTCGGCTATCTGGTTGTACAGCTCGCCCGGAGCAGGATTCATCCGGTTCAGCCAGTCCAGTCCCCACTTGATTTCGTCCACGATGTCGGGAATGCCGTTGGCTCCCGGATGTCCGGCTGCATCATAGGCGTCACCGAATGATTCCGGATTTTCCTGATAGGCAAACATCATCTGGTAGATGGCATTGGCGGAGGTGGTGGTGTATTGCAGATAGTCCGTAGCATCGTGCCAGCCTCCGCGGACGTCTATATGTTGTCCGGTTTTGGTGGGATGATAGACGATGTAGCCGTCGTGCACGTGGCAGCTGTCTTTCAGGAACGGATTATAGCCGCAGCGTTGCTGCCGCATGTAGTGCAGCAGGTAGTCTGCGGTACCGTTGTAGACTTGTGCATTGATGGGGAAACGGGGGGAGACCGCTTTGCCTGCTTTCAGATAATACGTGCCCGGTTCTGTGAAATCACTGAAGTTCAACCGGTAGGTACTCTTCATGCCTCCCATCTTGCCGGTGGCCTTGGTTGTGTTGAAGGTACGCACCACCTTTCCGGTGAAAGCGTCAATCAATGAATAATTTTCTACGTTTGTTCCTTCCTCGCTCATGAATACAGCGACTTTGACGGATTGCGGCAAATAGCCGAGTTGGTTGATTCTGATCCATTCGCCTGCTTTGCCCGGTAGGGCTACGAGAGCGAATATTACCGTTAGGAGCCAATAATTACTTTTCATAATGGGGGTTTTTAATCTAAGGTTGGGGATTATATATAAAACAAATTTTCCTTATTACAAATAAAGCATTTTCTGTCAATTTTAGGAAGATTTAGGATGAATAATTAGACGATATTAGGTGTCGTTTACACTATTTTGGTATTTTATAGACGTGAAATAAGTGTCTGGTTGAAACTAAATGTTTGTTTATCACGTAATTATTATGCTTGATGATGCTTTTTAATTTTCGTTTACCTATTTTAGTAATGCGTAAAACAAATTGGCGTGTTATTTGTTTTATGGTATTTAGACAATAAAACTAATAGACTATGGCTTATATTGATTACTATCAGGTCCTTGGAGTGGACAAAAAGGCATCTCAGGATGACATCAAGAAAGCGTTCCGCAAGTTGGCGCGCAAGTACCATCCTGACTTGAATCCGAACGATGCTACGGCCAAGGATAAGTTTCAGGCTATCAACGAGGCGAATGAGGTGCTGAGTGATCCTGAAAAGAGAAAGAAATATGATGAATATGGTGAACACTGGAAACATGCCGACGAGTTTGAGGCGCAGAAGCGGGCACAGCAGCAAGCTGGGGGCTTCGGGGGATTTGGCGGTGCCGGTTTTGGAGGTTCCGGTGCGGGATTTGGTACGGACGGAGGCGGTACGTATTGGTATTCTTCCGACGGTCAGGAATTTTCGGGCAGTAATGCCGGTGGTTTCTCAGACTTCTTCGAACAGATGTTCGGTCATCGTACGCGCAGCGGAGGCGGTGCCAATGCCGGTTTCCGCGGGCAGGATTATCATGCGGATTTGAACCTATCGCTTCGTGAGGCTGCGAAGACCCATAAACAGATATTGACGGTGAATGGTAAGCAAGTGCGTATTACCATTCCGGCCGGTGTGGCCAACGGACAGGTCATCAAACTGAAAGGCTATGGTGGCGAGGGTATCAACGGAGGTCCTGCTGGTGACTTGTACATCACGTTTGTGATTCCGGATGACTCGGTATTCAAGCGTTTGGGAGATGATTTGTATGTAGATGTGACCGTTGACCTTTATACAGCCCTGCTGGGTGGCGACCAGTTAGTGGATACTTTGGATGGTCAGGTGAAGCTGAAGGTGAAACCCGAAACCCAGAACGGGACTAAGGTACGTCTGAAGGGCAAGGGCTTTCCCGTATATAAGAAGGAGGGACAGTTTGGCGATCTCATCGTGACTTATTCCGTGAAGTTGCCGACGAATCTGACGGAACAGCAGAAAGAGATGTTCCGTAAAATTAAGGGTATGAACTAATGAAAGGAGAACGGAGTATGCAGAACGAATGGATTGTCATCAGCGAATATTGTGACAAGTGTCATATAGAGCCCACTTTTATTGATATGTTGTGCGAAAGTGGGCTGATAGATGTGGAGCAGGAAGGTGGAGAACGTTATCTTCCTTTCTCCGAGTTGCCGGATGTGGAACGGTACAGCCGTATGTACTACGACCTTTCTATCAATATGGAAGGGATTGATGCCATCCATCATCTGCTGGCAAGGATGGAAGAGATGCAGCGGGAGATACACTCGCTGCGCGGCAGGCTGAGGCTGCACGGAGAGTATTAATTTTCCTTTCGTCTCTTTGAGAGCTTTTGTCCCTTTAAGAAGGAGCAAGCAGGAAATTTTTCAGAAAAAACAAGCGGGCATCGGAGAGTTTAGCTACTCCGGTGCCCGCTATATTTGTCTTGTCAAGCAATGCGTTTATTTGCGGTAGCTTTCCAGCTCTTCTGCTTTGAACTTACGGATGAAGTTAAAGTGTTTTTCCACTTCGGCTTCTGCATAGTTCACATACACCAGAGCCGATTTGCCGAACAGTTCGGGAGCCTTTGTCGCATCCTGGATGATGAGATGCGACATGATACATACCGCAGCCATCTCATAGAGGCGACGTGCCACGAAGTCCAGTAATTCTTGGTTCTGTGCCTCTTTTACCGCATTGGTGCAGGCTTCGAACTTGTTGGTCATCTCTTTGATGCGGTCCATCAACGGTTGCATTTTTTCGCTGCACGGCACTTGCTCGTAGTCGCGCAAGGTGGCAGAGTATGAGCCGTTTGTTACATAACGGATAGCAGCTACGGTCTGCAACTGAGTAGTACCTTCGTAGATAGAAGTAATACGTGCATCACGATAGATACGTTGGCAAGCATACTCCAGCATGAAGCCTGAACCGCCGTGAATCTGAATACTGTCGTAAGCATTCTGATTGGCATATTCAGAGTTCATACCTTTAGCCAGCGGAGTGAAGGCGTCGGCAAGTTTGGCATACTTCTTTTGTTCCTGGCGTTCTTCCGGAGTCAGTTTGCGTTCGCGGGCAATGTCGTCCAGCGCTTTGTAGATGTCCACGTAGCGGGAAGTCTGGTACAGTAAGGAGCGTCCTGCATCCAGCTTAGCTTTCATAATAGCCAGCATGTCATATACAGCTGGAAATTCGATGATAGCCTTGCCGAACTGCTTGCGGTCTTTGGCATAAGCCAGACCTTCGTTGTAGGCAGCTTGTGAAAGACCTACTGACTGTGCGGCAATACCCAGACGGGCACCGTTCATCAAAGCCATAACGTATTTAATCAAACCAAGCTTGCGGTCGCCGCAGAGCTCTGCCTTTGCATTCTTGTAAACCAGTTCGCAGGTGGGAGAGCCGTGGATACCCAGCTTGTTCTCGATGCGGCGCACGTCTACACCGCCTTCATTCTTGTCGTAGATGAACATGGACAAGCCACGTCCGTCTTTCGTTCCTTCTTCTGAACGTGCCAGTACGAGGTGGAGATTGGCATCACCGTTAGTGATGAAACGCTTCACACCGTTCAGGCGCCAGCAGTTGTTGGCCTCGTCATAGGTCGCTTTCAGCATTACGCTCTGTAAGTCGGAACCGGCATCCGGTTCTGTCAGGTCCATAGACATGGTTTCTCCGGCACAGACACGTGGTATAAAACGGCTGTGCTGGTCTTCGTTACCGAATTCGTAGAGCGTTTCGATGCAGTCTTGCAGTGACCAGATGTTACCGAAACCGGCATCGGCGGCGGCAACGATTTCCGCACACATGGTGTACGGAGTAATCGGGAAGTTCAAGCCACCGAAACGGCGCGGCATGGTCATACCGTTCAAGCCAGCTTTTACCATGGCGTCGAGGTTCTGCTTAGTGCCGCTGGCATATTCCACGCGGCCGTTGGCACAGTGGGGACCTTCTTCGTCCACGCCTTCGGCATTGGGAGCAATAATCTCTCCGGTAATCTCTCCGGTGATTTCAAGTACCTTGTCAAAAGAGTCCATAGCGTCCGCATAGTCCTGCGGAGCATAGTCATACTTGTCTTTGTCTTGGTAACCGCGTTCTTTCAGTTCGCAGATACGTTCCATCATCGAGTTGTTCAGATGATACTTCAATTCGGGAACTTCGGTATAAAAATTTGCCATAATTTCTTGGTTATTTAGGTATTCTGAAGTATAGGGGCATTGTGAATTTCACTCGCTTGGCCTCTCCGTCCTGATAGCCGGGCGACCAACGGTAGACGTCGGCAATGGCCTTGAAAGCACGTATGGCTTCTTTATCGATGTCATAGCGCACGGACTGGAGGATTTTTGGATAGGTCATCTTGCCTTCTTCGTCTACAACAAACTGCAGGATTACCCTTCCTTCTGCCTTTTGCTTCCAGGCGTCTTCCGGATATTTGGTAACATTGGCCACCAGTTTCATGAGGTTCTCTATTCCTCCGGGGAAGGATGGAAATACGAAATACGGCTGATGTGCCATTTCAGTTCCGTGCTTGTCGAACATCTTTCCATCGGTGCACTGATTCTCTGAATAGTGTTCCTTTCTACGAAGTTTTCCATCGGGATAGTATTGCAGGAGTGTTCCGTCAAGTTTCCCATCACTGTAGCTCCGGGCCAGATGTATGGCACCGTCGGGATAATACACCATGGTTTGCCCCTCCAAGCGATTGTCTCTATATACTTCTGTCAGGCTGTCCTTGCCGTTTGCATAGAATGATGTATGCAAGCCTTCCCTTATCCTTTTGCGGGGATTGCTTTTGTATTCGGAGAAATGCCAGACATCCTTCTTTTGTCCTTCCAAAGCATACTCTTCCACCTTGATGCACTTTTTGTTTATCTTGGAAACAAGAGCATACCTGACTGCTTGGATGGGGTCGTCCGTCCATTGGTAATTCTTGTCCAACCAGAGTTTCTCTTGAGCGATAGCGGAAGATATACCTGAAAGAAGAACAAATATAAGAATCAGCCCTTTCATGATTACCTTTATTGTTATTTACTGTGTGATTTATAATATTTTATCATCTTCGGGATAACCTCTTCCACCGTACCGTTGATGACGTAGTCGGCAATCGTATTGATGGGAGCGTTCTCGTCATTGTTGATGGAGATGATAATACCACTTTCCTGCATACCGGCAATGTGCTGGATTTGTCCGCTGATGCCGCAAGCAATATACAGTTTGGGGCGGACAGTGACACCGGTCTGGCCAATCTGGCGGTCATGGTCGGCATAACCGGCATCGACGGCAGCACGGCTGGCGCCTACCTCAGCATGGAGTTCTTTGGCAAGCTCGAACAACATGTCAAAACCTTCCTTGCTTCCCATGCCGTAGCCTCCGGCAATCACGATGGGAGCGCCTTTCAGGTTATGTTTTGCCTTTTCTACGTGGCGGTCGATGACTTTTACCACATAGTCCGTCTCGGGCACGTACTTGGCAACGTCGTGGTTGATGACTTCGCCCTTATAGTCAGCGTCCAGTATCTCTTTCTTCATCACACCTTCGCGAACGGTTGCCATCTGCGGGCGGTGTTCGGGATTCACAATCGTGGCAACGATGTTACCGCCGAATGCGGGACGGATTTGATACAGTAGGTTCTCGTAGGTCTTACCTTCCTTCTTGTCTTCGTGGTTGCCGATTTCCAGTGAGGTACAGTCGGCGGTCAGTCCGCTGGTCAAAGCGGAAGAAACGCGCGGACCGAGGTCGCGACCGATAACGGTGGCGCCCATCAGACAGATTTGCGGCTTTTCTTCTTTGAACAAGTTGATGAGGACAGAGGAGTGGGGAAGGGAAGTATAGGGGAACAAGCCCGGAGCGTCGAATACGTGGAGTTTGTCTACTCCGTAGGGTAATACTTGCTTTTCAATGCCTGCCAGATTGCTTCCGGCAGCAACTGCCTCCAGTTGGCAGCCCAACTGATTGGCTAATTTACGACCTTTGGTCAAGAGTTCGAGACTGACGTCGGCAACTGTTGTGCCTTCTATCTCTAAATATACAACTACATTATTCATAATCTTATCCTATCGTATGGTTGGCTAACAGTTCAACAATCAAATCTTCCACATCCTTGTCGCTGCCCGTCAGCGTTTTGCTTTCTTTGGCTTGGAATGAGATGTTCTGAATGGTCTTCACCTTGGTAGGCGAGCCGCTCAGACCGCATTGTGCAAGGTCGCCGTTCACGTCGGCAACGCTCCATTCCGTGATGTTCAGATAGGGATATTTCTCGTAGAGGTCGGCGTAGGCAAGCTCAGCGCCTTCCTTGGTGATGGCAGCTTTTTCCTGGGCACCGAGGGCGCGTTTGTACTTCTGCACCAGTTTGGCATTGCGTGGGCGGCAGGGGGCGGCACTTCCGTTTACGGTGATGACGATGGGCAGGGGAGCCTCAACGGTTTCCACACCACCGTCGATATGACGTTTCACGGTAATCTTCTTGGCAGCTTTGTCCACGTTCAGAATCTCTTCTGCGTAGGTCACTTGCGTCAGTCCCAGTTTTTCGGCAACTTGCGGACCTACTTGGGCGGTATCACCGTCGATGGCCTGGCGTCCGCCGATGATGACGTCATAGTCGCCTATCTTCTTGATGGCTGTGGCAAGGGCATACGAAGTGGCAAGTGTATCGGCACCTGCAAAAGCGCGGTCAGTCAGCAGATAGCCGTTGTCGGCACCACGGTAAAGTCCTTCACGAATAACTTCGGCTGCACGTCCCGGTCCCATGGTCAGGATGGTAACGGTGGAGCCCGGATGTTCATCTTTCAGTCGGAGAGCCTGTTCAAGAGCGTTCAGATCCTCGGGGTTGAAGATGGCAGGGAGTGCCGCGCGGTTGATGGTTCCGTCGGCTTTCATGGCATCTTTCCCAACGTTGCGTGTGTCGGGAACTTGTTTTGCCAATACAACAATTTTCAAACTCATGCTATTAATTATTAGTATTAGTATTTCTTTGTATGTCAGTGCCGGGAATAGGAGTAGTAGAATCCTGCTACTGAAATTGGCCGGTTAACTCATTATCAGCCTGCAAATTTACGGAAAGAGTTGGGTTTGACAAGAAAATGGGGTGAAAAATGCACAAGTTGAGAGATTTTGCGCAAATATCAGTTGGCTCTATATCTGTAAAAAAGGTAATAAAACCGGTAATTTATCTACCTTTCCGTTCCCGTTTCCTCTGTACTTTTGCAGCGTCCGGATGAGGCCTGCACGACGGGCGGCATCGGATAAACAAGTATCGCTACTTAAATGCTATTATAGAATATGTATATTGAAAAAGTAAATTCCCCTGCTGACGTGAAAAAGTTATCAGTCAGCGAAATGAACGGATTGGGTGGAGAAATCCGCCAGGTGTTGTTAAACAAGTTGAGCTCCCACGGAGGACACGTAGGTCCCAACCTGGGAATGGTAGAAGCCACCATAGCCCTGCATTATGTGTTCGATTCACCAACGGACAAGATAGTTTATGACGTGTCCCATCAAAGTTATACCCATAAGATATTGACAGGCCGCCGGGCAGCGTTTATGAATGCGGACGAGTATGACGAAGTCTCCGGATATTCCGAACCGTCGGAAAGCGAGCACGACTTCTTCGTCATCGGGCATACCTCTACCTCCGTCAGTCTGGCAAGCGGGCTTGCCAAGGCGCGTGACTTGAAGGGGGAGACGGGTAATGTGATTGCCGTCATCGGCGATGGCTCGCTAAGTGGTGGCGAAGCCTTCGAAGGATTGAATGTAGGTGCCGAACTGGGCACGAACTTCATCGTCATTGTCAACGACAACCAGATGTCCATTGCCGAGAATCATGGCGGGCTATACCGCAATCTGCAACAGTTGCGCGAAACGGAGGGTCAGGCTCCCTGCAACTATTTTAAGGCAATGGGATATGATTATCTCTATGTGAAGGATGGCAATGACGTGGAGCAATTGATAGAGGCTTTCCGTGAAGTGAAGGACAAGAAGCATCCGGTTGTGGTACATATCAATACCTTGAAAGGTAAGGGATACAAATTGGCGGAAGAGCAGAAAGAACGTTTCCATTACAGTGTTCCGTTCGACCTTGAGACCGGCAATCTGACCGGTGAGCCTGGGAAGGGTGAAGACTATGCCGACCTTACCGCCGGTTATCTGTTGCAGGAGATGAAGAAAGACCCGACTGTGGTGGGTATCACCGCAGGTACACCTACGGTATTTGGCTTTACACCGGAGCGCCGCAAAGAGGCAGGGCGGCAGTTCATTGATATGGGCATTGCCGAAGAGCAGGCTGTTGCCATGGCTTCTGCCATTGCTGCCGGAGGTGGAAAACCGGTATTCGGGGTTTACAGCACCTTTATCCAGCGCGCCTACGACCAGTTGTCCCAGGATCTTTGCATCAACAATAATCCTGCACTGATTCTTGTCTTCTGGGGAAGCTTGTCGAGTATGAATGACGTTACCCATCTTTGTCTTTTCGATATTCCGGTTATCGGCAATATTCCGAATATGGTTTATCTGGCACCTACTTGCCGTGAGGAGTATATGGCAATGCTGGAGTGGGGCATCCGTCAGACGGAACATCCGGTTGCCATTCGCGTGCCGGCCAATGGGGTTGTCCGCAGGAATGTAGAACCAGAGAAGGATTACGGCAAGACGCTGAACCGTTATGAGGTGTCTCATCGTGGAGAGAAGGTCGCCATATTGGGACTGGGCTCTTTCTATCAGTTGGGCGAAGCTGTGGCTGCCCGGTTGAAGGAAGAGAAAGGAGTGGATGCCACGCTTGTCAATCCCCGCTACATCACGGGTGTGGACGAGGCTTTGCTCGATGACCTGAAGCTCGACCATACACTGGTCATTACTCTTGAGGACGGAGTGCTGGACGGTGGCTTTGGCGAGAAGATTGCCCGTTACTACGGTCCGTCGGATATGAAGGTACTGAACTATGGTGTGAAGAAAGAGTTTATCGACCGTTACGATGTGGAGGAACAGTTGAAGAAGAACCGGTTGACGGTTCCGCAGATTGTGGAAGATATCTGTAGGATTTGTTAAGAATTGAAAAAGGAGATGCAGTTTGATGCATCTCCTTCTTTTATTTATTTAATACCCAGTTTCTTGGCAATATCCTTAGGCAGTGCATCCTTGTGCACAATGATGTTCATTGTTTTATAGCGCACGAAAGCTTTGGAAGCATACCACAAACCTTTGTACTTTCCGGCTTCACCCCAAGAGTTCTTTACCATATAGTATTCGTTGCCTTCCTGGTCTTTGGCTATACCGTAAATCAGCATACCGTGGTCGTCAGTAGTTTCCCAGTTGTCGTATGCCAGCTGGCGCTCTTCTTGTGTGCACCACTTCTGCGGTTGAGGCTTGCTGTTCAGTTTCTTTTCTTCGGGTTTCATTTTCAGCCAGTGTGCCATGTCAGAACCGCTCAGTTCTTGCACCTTTTCTGCATCGGGCATTACGGCTATACCGTCGCGTGTGAAGCCTTGTTCGCTTACGTCACTACCCCATGCAATGGTGTAACCCTTATTGATAGCGTTGTCAAACACTTCCATCAACTCGTCGATAGGCAAGTTGTAGGAAGAAGCCCAACGCCAGTTGTCTTGTATTTCTAGGACGAACGGCTGGTAGAAGGGATGGTGGGTATAGGAAGTCAGTGAGATATAGTCATCTGCATTCAGTCCGGTAGATTCATAGAAAGACTTCGGAGTATATTCCTTGCCTTTGTAGGTGAACTTCTCGGGACGTTCGCCCAGATAAATATCGTGGATAGCGGTAATGGCTTTCTTCCAGAGCGGATTCTTGTCTTGGTCTGTTTGCAGGCTGCGGTGTTTTCCCTTGGCAATGGCTGCCACTACGGCATCAGATACGGCTGTCAATTCGGTGTGGTTGCTTAGCGTGTCGCCATACATAACGCCCGGACGCATTTCCTCTTCGGGCACCAGACCGAAAGTTTTCATACCATAAATTACATCGTAGAACGAACCGCCTTGTGAGAACGAAACGTCACCATGTGTACGCACTGCCTTGTCGGCACGGTCCAGATAGGTGTTGTGTACGATAAACATTTCAGAAAAGTCGTATTCGCCTTTGCCCATGCGGAGCAGTTCGGATTCGATGAATGCCAATCCGGAATAGCACCAGCATGTACCGGCGCGGTTCTGGTTCTTAACAGAAGTGATCGGATTTTCTTTTACGGTCGTAAAGATGAAACCTTCCTCTTTCAGAGTGTCTTGTGCTATTGTGTTTAAACTTAATAAACCCAATGCAGCCATCAGTATTGATTTCTTCATCATAATTAAAATGTTATAGATTTATTGTTGCAACTGCAAATATAGGTAGAATATCGTAAACAAAAGCTATCTTTGAAGCGTTAATTCCGACACTTATGGAGAAAATAATACGTATCGACGACCATAGCGGTCTTGTTTTGGAGGGTGGCGGTATGCGCGGCGTCTTCACTTGCGGTGTGCTCGACAACTTTATGGATCGTGGCATTCGCTTTCCCTATACCATCGGCGTCAGTGCCGGAGCCTGCAACGGACTTTCCTATATGTCCGGTCAGCGCGGGCGTGCCAAGTACAGCAATATCGACTTGTTGGAAAAATACAATTACATCGGATTGAAGTATCTGTTGAAGAAGCGGAATATCATGGATTTCGACTTGTTGTTCCAGGAGTTTCCGGAACACATACTTCCCTACGACTACGAGGCATACTTTCATTGCCCCGAACGCTATGTGATGGTAACTACCAACTGCGAGACGGGCGAAGCGAACTATTTTGAGGAGAAGCGGAGTAAGGAGCGCGTCATTGATATTGTACGTGCTTCGAGCAGTCTGCCGTTTGTCTGTCCCATTACCTACGTGGACAACATCCCGATGCTGGATGGAGGTATTGTGGACAGTATCCCTTTGATGCGTGCCCGTCAGGATGGATTTACCAATAATGTGGTAGTATTGACGCGCAATCATGGATACCGTAAGGAAATTCAGGGAACGAAGGTTCCACCTTTTATATATAAGAAATATCCGCTATTGCGTGAAGCTATCAACCGCCGCAGCATTGTCTATAATCAACAGTTGGAGCAGGTGGAACGGATGGAAGCCGCCGGGGAAATCGTTGTGATCCGTCCACAGAAGCCGGTAGTGGTAGACCGCATCGAGCGTGACATCAAGAAGCTGACGGAGCTTTATGAAGAAGGATATCGGTGTGCGGAACAGTTTGTTTTTCGTTTTTGACAGTTCTTGTTTCTTGTTCGTATAATGGATACCTTTTTTTGTGTGTCCTAATTTGCTAAAATCGTTTGTTATCGATGATGATTGTTGTTTTGTTTCTATCGGAGAACTAATCCACAGACCGTGGGAGAACGCTGTCTGGTAGGCTTGGATTGTATTATTTTAGACTGAATGTAACATTTGTAGTATGCTTTGAAACAAAAAAGATAGTCTCCTGCTGCTTGGTGGCGTATCTTTGCATGGTAGAAAAACATAATTAATTTAATACCAACGGAAACATGATTCATTTAAAAGACTTTTGGCGGACAATCAGAAGGACGCTTACCGTATTTATATTAGGAACTACCGTGGCTGTCTTCACATGCCAGGCCATAAATCCTCCTTTCGTGATTAAACATCTGGGTGACGGACAGAGTATCGTCCAAATTGACGAGCAGAAGAAGTTTTTGCTGCTGCCGGTGGAAGAGGCTTCTCCGGAGGCAAAATTGTATATGATAGCGGACAATGATGTTGTACGCAGTATGAACGTGCGATTGGCAGTCAATAAGGTTGACTATTTTGTTCCGGTCGATTTGACCGGCTTCGATAATAAACATCTCTCTTTCAACTTCCAGCTTATTCCGGATTCGGCCTTATGCTGGGAAGAAATGAAACTGTCGGATGAATTCGATGTTTCGAACCGGGAGAAATTCCGTCCGGTGTATCATTTCAGCCCGGCTTACGGTTGGATGAATGATCCTAACGGAATGTTCTACAAAGACGGGGTCTACCATTTGTTCTACCAGCATAATCCCTACGGCTCCATGTGGGGGAACATGCATTGGGGACATGCCACCAGTACGGACCTCGTCACTTGGGAGCATCACGGAGATGCCATTTCGCCCGATGCGTTGGGAACAATTTTCAGTGGCTCTTGTGTTGTCGACAAGGATAATACGGCCGGGTTCGGTGCCGGTGCCGTCATTGCTTTCTATACATCGGCAAGCGACCGCCAAGTGCAGAGCATGGCCTATAGCCTTGACAACGGAAAAACCTTCAAGAAGTATGCGCGAAATCCCATCCTGACTTCCACGCAGCGCGACTTCCGTGACCCTAAAGTCATCTGGCACGAAGATACCAAGAAATGGATCATGGTTCTTGCCGTAGGGCAGGAAATGGAGATATACTCTTCTGCCGACCTGAAGAACTGGACGCTGGAGAGCAAATTCGGTGAAGGACAAGGTGCTCACGGCGGAGTCTGGGAGTGTCCCGACCTGCTTGAACTGCCGGTTGAAGGTACGGAACTGAAGAAGTGGGTACTCGTCTGTAACCTCAATCCGGGTGGACCGTTCGGTGGCTCTGCCACACAATATTTCGTGGGGACATTTGACGGAAAGAGATTCGTGAACGAGTCTCCCGCAGTGACGAAATGGATGGACTTGGGAAAAGACCATTATGCAACTGTCACTTGGAGCAATGCTCCTGCAGGACGTGCCATTGCATTGGCATGGATGAGCAACTGGCAATATGCCAACGATGTGCCCACCCGCCAATACCGTAGTGCCAACTCCGTGCCGCGCGACCTTTCGCTCTATACCTCGGAGGGTGAAACCTATGTAAAGGTAACCCCGTCTCCCGAATTGCTGAAACTGAGGGATAAAGGCAGCAAGAAGCGTGCTTTCAAGGTAGACCGCACGTATAATCTGGACAAACTGCTGAATGACAATTCCGGAACGTATGAAATCGAAATGACCATCAAGAACAAGGATGCGGATGTGATAGGATTCCAGCTCTTTAACTCGAAAGGCGAGGAGGTGGAGATGTACTATAACCTGGCGGAAAAGACGTTCACCATGGACCGTACCAAGAGTGGTGAGGTGTCGTTCAGCAAGGACTTCCCTGCAGTGACCGTGGCTCCTGTCGAGGGTGGCAATGAAATGAAACTCCGCTTGTTCGTAGACAAGTCGAGCATTGAAGCGTTTGGCAACGACGGACGTTTTGCCATGACAAATCTTGTATTCCCGTCGGAACCTTACAACCGCATCAGTTTCTATGCTAAAGGTGGAAGCTGCAATGTCACCTCGTTTACTGTGTACAAACTCGGATTAAAATAACAGATAATAATCTTCAGCATGGAAAATACTAAGAATTCTTCCTTGGCAAAGCTCTTTCCGGTCATGCTTTGCTTCTTCGCCATGGGCTTTGTGGATTTGGTGGGCATCGCCTCCAACTACGTGAAGGCCGACTTGAACCTGACCGACTCGCAAGCCAACATATTCCCGTCTCTGGTGTTCTTCTGGTTCCTCATCTTCTCCGTACCTACGGGTATGCTGATGAACCGCATCGGACGCAAGAAGACGGTGCTTCTCAGCCTTGTCATCACGTTTGCCTCTTTGCTTCTCCCGGTTTTCGGAGACGGCTATGTGCTGATGCTGCTCTCGTTCTCATTGCTGGGCATCGGCAATGCGCTGATGCAAACGTCGCTCAACCCGTTGCTTTCCAATATCGTAAGCGGCGAGCGGCTGGCAAGTTCGCTCACCTTCGGACAGTTTGTAAAAGCCATTGCTTCGTTTCTGGCTCCATACATCGCCATGTGGGGAGCTACGCAGGCCATTCCGTCTCTGGGCATGGGCTGGAGGGTGCTGTTCCCGGTCTATATGGTCATTGCGGTGATTGCCATTCTCTGGCTGAGCGGTACTTCCATCCGCGAGGAAAAGGAAGAGGGACGCCCTTCCACCTTCGGGGAGTGCCTCGCCCTGCTGGGCAAGCCGTTTATCTTTCTCTGCTTCCTGGGCATCATGTGCCATGTGGGCATTGATGTAGGTACGAATACCACAGCGCCCAAAATCCTGATGGAGCGTCTGGGCATGACGCTGGCCGATGCCGGCTTTGCCACCAGCCTTTACTTCATTTTCCGCACGGCGGGTTGCTTTCTCGGCGCCTTCATTCTTCAGAAGATGGCTCCCCGAACCTTCTTCGGCATCAGCGTGTTATGTATGTTGGCTGCGATGGTAGGGTTGTTCGTTTTCCATGAAAAGACAATGATATACATTTGCATTGCCCTTATCGGTTTCGGCAATTCGAACATCTTTCCGGTTATCTTCTCTCAGGCGTTGCTTGCTATGCCACAAAAGAAGAACGAGGTTTCCGGTTTGATGATTATGGGGCTCTTCGGCGGTACGGTATTTCCGATAGCAATGGGCTTGGCAAGTGATGCTGTAGGACAAAGCGGTGCCGTGGCTGTGATGACGGTAGGGGTAGTGTACTTGTTCTTCTATATGCTGCGTATGAAGCGGTAATCTTTGTTCGCAGGCTGCGGACACATATCCCAAGGCTGCGGATATCTGTCCCAAGGTTGCGGATGTCTATCCCAAGCCTTGGGATAGAGATAATCCTTAGTTCTTAGAGACTTTTTAATAGATAATTGGCAACTTTTCATTCTATAGTTAGGAACTTTTTTATTAGGTTTGCAGTGGGTAGGACATTGAGTTTGCCGTGAATAAAATATATCATTCATTAAACAATATAATATTATGAATAAGATAATAGTAGGTATGGGCGAGGCTCTGTGGGACTGCCTCCCCGAAGGAAAGAAGATAGGCGGTGCTCCGGCAAACTTTGCTTACCATGCATCGCAGTTTGGTTTCGACAGCCGTGTGGTCAGTGCCGTAGGTGCCGATGCGGATGGGGACGAGATTCTGGATGTGTTCGCCCGGAAGGGGCTGCGCACGCAGATTGAGCGCGTGCCTTACCCCACGGGAACGGTGCAGGTGACGCTCGATGCCGTGGGCGTGCCGTGCTATGAGATAAAAGAAGGCGTGGCCTGGGACAACATTCCCTTTACCGACGAACTGAAGCGTCTGGCACTGAACACGCGTGCCGTATGTTTCGGCTCTTTGGCGCAACGCAGTGAAACAAGCCGCATCACCATCAACCGTTTTCTCGACACGATGCCCGATGCGGAGGGGCAACTGAAGATATTCGACATCAATCTCCGCCAAGGGTTCTATACCAAAGAGATACTCTGCGAATCCATGCGCCGCTGCAACATCCTCAAGATAAACGATGAGGAGCTGGTGACCATCAGCCGTATTTTCGGCTACCCGGGCATCGACTTGCAGGACAAATGCTGGATTCTGCTGGCTAAATATAACCTGAAAATGCTTATCTTGACTTGTGGAACGAACGGCAGCTATGTGTTCACTCCGGGAGTGGTTTCCTTCCAGGAGACGCCCAAGGTACCGGTGGCGGACACCGTTGGAGCCGGTGACTCGTTCACGGCAGCCTTCACCGCTGCCATTCTCAGCGGGAAGCAGGTGCCCGATGCCCATAAACTGGCGGTGGAAGTCTCTGCCTATGTATGTACCCAGAGCGGTGCCATGCCGGAATTGCCGGTGGCCTTGAAAGAAAGGCTGGCATAGATTTTTCTTATTCTTTTCACATTTTTCGTTATCTTTGCTCATCTGCAATCTTAAATCAGAGGAAAGTGAAGATGAGACAGCATAACCTTCGGATTTTATTCTTTCTGCTCGTGCTTTGGGGAGTGGCGGTTGCCTGCTCCCGGCGCGAGGCACGTTTCCGTATCGGCGTTTCCCAATGTAGCGAGGATGAATGGCGGCGCCAGATGAACAGTGAGATACTCCGTGAAGCCCATTTCTACGAGGATGTGGAGGTGGACATCCGTACTGCCGTCGACGATAATGACCGTCAGGCAAAAGATATTCGTGAACTGATAGCCGAAGGGGTGGACCTGCTGATTGTGGCCCCTAATGAAGCCACTCCGATAACTCCGGTTGTGGAGGAGGCATACAACCGGGGCATTCCGGTGATTGTAGTGGACCGTAAAATCCTTTCGGACAAATACACGGCCTACGTCGGTGCAGACAACTACGAGATAGGGAAAGCTGTGGGAGAGTATGTGGCCAATGTGCTGCATGGGCAGGGAGATGTGGTGGAAATCTCAGGTTTGGTGGGCTCCACACCTGCCGTAGACCGTCATCAAGGATTTGTGAAGGCTATATCCGCTTATCCCGGTATCCGGTTGCTGGCCGTTGAAGACGGTGCCTGGTTGCAACTCAAGGCCGGAGAGAAAATGGATACCCTGCTGAGCCGCTTTCCGCATATCGACCTGGTGTATGCTCAGAATGACCGTATGGCGGCCGGAGCCTATGCTGCCGCTGCCCGAGAGGGGCGGGAAAAGGATATGCGGTTCATCGGCATAGATGCCCTGCCCGGCAAGGACTATGGAGTGGAGAAAGTGCTTGCCGGCGAACTGGATGCCACGTTTATATATCCTACCGGTGGTGACCGCGTGATGCAGATTGCCATGGATATCCTGAACAAGCGTGATTTTCCCCGTGAAACTATCCTGGGCACTTCCGTCGTCGACCGCGACAATGCTCTCATCATGAAGATGCAGACCGCCCACATCGGCACCCTAGATGGAAAGATAGAAACCCTGAACGGAAAGATAAACCAGTATTTGGCCAGTTATGCCACGCAGCAGGTTGTCTTGTACGGTAGTCTGTCCGCCCTATTGTTGCTGGTCGGTTTGTTGGTGGCTGTCTACCTCTCCTTGCGTGCCAAGAACCGGTTGAACCGTGAGCTGTCCATGCAGAAAAAGAAACTGGAAGAACAGAAAACTCAGTTGATACAGCAGAAGGAACTGTTGGAAGTGCAGAAGTCGCAGTTGGAACAGCTTTCCCATGAACTGGAGGAGGCTACGCACGCCAAGCTGGTGTTCTTCACGAATATTTCACACGATTTCCGTACTCCGCTGACGCTGATAGCCGATCCCATAGAGCAGCTTCTTGCCAACCGCACCCTCGACGGACAGCCGCGCCAGCTCCTCGAGCTGATGAAAAAGAATGTGCATATCCTGCTTCGCCTGGTCAACCAGATACTTGATTTCCGGAAGGTGGAGAACGGGCGCATGGAGCTCCATCTCGAACCTTTTGATTTGCTCGACAGCTTCCGGGGCTGGAACGACTCTTTCCGCATGGCGTTGCTGAAGAAACATATTGCTTTCAGCTTTGAGGCATCTCCCGATACGGACTTCCGGATGATGGCAGATGCGGAGAAGATGGAGCGCATTTACTTCAATCTCTTCTCCAATGCCGTGAAGTATACGCCGGAGAATGGGAAAGTCATCGTACGGTTGTTAAAGTCGGAACAGAACTATAGTCTGTCCGTCTTCAATTCCGGCAGCTACATTTCTTCGACCGATGTGGAAGCTATCTTCGAGCGCTTCTATCAAGTGGACGGGCATCAGGCCGGTACTGGTATCGGACTGGCGCTGGTACGTGCCTTTGTAGAGATGCATGGCGGTAACATTGCGGCACGCAGTGACGAGAAAGGTACTACTTTCACCGTCACTTTCCCACAGCAGGATGTTTCGCAGTACCATCCCACCATAGTGACGTTGCCTGCCGAAGAGCAGGACGTGTCGTCCACCCTGATAGATACGGAAGTGAAGGCAGGCGAAGAGGTGGTTGAGGCCGATTGTCCTACTGTGCTGGTAATTGACGATAATGCGGATATCCGCAGCTATGTGAAGTCGCTGTTGTCGAACGAATTCCGTGTATTGGATGCGGCGGACGGGGCAGAGGGTATCAGGCTGGCCATGAGGTATGTGCCGGATGTGATTATCTCGGATGTAATGATGCCCGGTATGGATGGTGTGGAATGTTGCCGCCGTTTGAAGAGCGAGTTGCAGACATGCCATATCCCGGTGATTCTGCTGACGGCCTGCTCGCTGGACGAACAGCGTATCCAGGGCTATGACGGTGGTGCCGATTCTTATATTTCCAAGCCGTTCAATTCGCAGCTGCTCTTGTCTCGTGTCCGCAATCTTATTGCAAACCGCCGTCAGTTGAGGCAGTTCTTCGGAGATAACCAGACTATCGAGAAGGAAGCCATCAGTGATTTGGATAAGGGTTTCGTCTCCCGCTTCAAATCGCTTGTCGAGGAGAGGATGAAAGATGCGGAACTCAATGTGGAGGATTTGGGACGGAATATGGGTATGAGCCGTGTGCAGCTTTACCGTAAGCTGAAATCGCTGACCAACTATTCGCCGAATGAGCTGCTGCGCCAGATGAGGTTGAAAAAGGCTGCCTCACTGCTTGCCTCCTCTGATATGACAGTAGCGGAGATTGCTTATGAAGTAGGCTTTTCGTCACCTTCCTATTTCACAAAATGCTATAAGGAACAGTTTGGGGAGAGTCCTACCGAGTTTCTGAAAAGAAGGGGATAGCTATTGCCTATCCCCTTGTTCTTAATACACGTTTGTTTACTTCTGTTTGATGATACCGGAACTTATTTCAGTATTTGGGGCAGGTTTTCTCTTCCCCAGAAGTAGTAAACACAGATTCCAATCCAGCTTGTGAGCAGGATGATGATTGCGACCAAGAGCTTCTTTACTCCGTCTACCGGCCATCTCATGATTTCGAGTACAGCCTTGACTGCAAGGACCACCCCAATAACCCAAATAATAAATCCGATCATAACTTTTTGATATTTAATGTTTTTATTTAAAACAAATAGAGGCTGCATCCGGTTCGGGAACAGCCTCTATTTTCTATTTAGTAATTAAGGAATTACTCTGTAACTTCAGCGCCCCAGTTTTCTTTGGAAAGACGCTTGTAGCTGTTGTAGCGCCATTTAGCGTTTTCTTCGGCGGCCTTGAACAGCTCTTCGGCTTCCTGCGGATATTGCTTCATTACGGATGCGTAACGAACTTCACCCTTCAGGAAGTCTTGGAATCCGCTCCAATCCGGTTCCTTGCTATCCAGCGTGAACGGATTCTTGCCTTCGGCTTCCAAAGCCGGGTTGTAACGCCACAAGTGCCAGTAACCGCACTTAACGGCCTTTTCCTCTTCTGCCTGGCTCTTGCCCATGCCTGCCTTCAGACCGTGATTGATACACGGAGCGTAAGCGATGATGAGTGACGGGCCGGGATATGCTTCTGCCTCGCGGATAGCCTTCAAGGTTTGAGCCTGGTCGGCACCCATAGCGATTTGAGCAACATATACATAACCGTAAGTAGTAGCCATCAGACCGAGGTCTTTCTTACGTACGCGTTTACCGGCAGCGGCAAACTTGGCGATGGCGCCTACCGGAGTAGCCTTGGAAGACTGACCACCTGTATTGGAGTAAACCTCAGTATCCAGTACGAGGATGTTGACGTCCTTACCGCTTGCAATTACATGGTCGAGACCACCGTAACCGATGTCGTAAGAGGCACCGTCACCACCGATAATCCACTGGCTGCGTTTAACCAGGTATTGAGACAGACCGGCGATAGTCTTGCAGCTGTCGCATTTGTCTTTGGCTGCTTCTACCATCGGGATGATCTTTTCGGCCAGTTCCTTGGTCTTGTCTGCATCGTACATGTTTTCAATCCAAGCCTGGAATACTTCTTTGTATTCAGCCGGAGTTCCTTCTGCTGCGATGGCATCTTCCATAGCCTTCACGATACGAGCGCGCATCTTTTCGTTGGCAAGCTCCATACCCAAACCGAATTCGCAGAAGTCCTCGAACAATGAGTTTGCCCAAGCAGGACCGTGACCCTTTTCGTTCTTAGTATAAGGAGTAGAAGGTACTGAACCGGAGTAGATGGAAGAACATCCTGTTGCGTTGGCTACCATTTCGCGGTCACCGAACAACTGGGAAATCAGTTTAACGTACGGAGTTTCACCACAACCGGAGCAAGCGCCTGAGAACTCGAACAACGGAGTAGCGAACTGGGAGTTCTTCACGTTGGCCTTGATGTCAACCAAGTGTTGTTTGCTTTTTACGTTTTCAGCACAGTAGGTCCAGTTAGCAGCTTCCGGCAATTGGCTTTCGAGGTGTTTCATAGTCAGAGCCTTGCCACCCTTCTTCGGGTTGCCCGGACAAACATCGGCACAGTTGCCGCAACCCAGACAGTCGAGAACGTCTACTTGAATACGGAATGTCATACCGTCGAATGCTTTACCTACAGCCTTCAGTTGAGTGAAGTTGGCACCCTTCTGCTCTTCAGCATCGAGTACGAACGGACGGATGGAAGCGTGAGGACAAACGTATGCACACTTGTTACACTGGATACAGTTTTCAGCGTTCCATTCGGGAACGAATGCAGCTACACCACGTTTCTCATATTTGGCAGTACCTTGTTCCCAAGTACCGTCTTCAATACCCTTGAATGCAGATACCGGCAATAAGTCACCGTCTTGTGCGTTGATAGGACGAACCACTTCGTTGATGAATGCAGGATCGTTGTTTTCAGCCTTGGCGTCGTCTGCCAAATTGGCCCAAGCCGGGTCAACGGTCAGTTGCTTGTATTCGCCGCCACGGTCAACTGCTGCGTAGTTCTTGTTGACAACGTCTTCACCCTTCTTGCCGTAAGACTTAACGATGAACTTCTTCATCTGTTCTACAGCCAGGTCAACCGGAATAACGCCGGTGATACGGAAGAATGCGGATTGCAGGATGGTGTTGGTACGGTTGCCCAAACCGATTTCTTGTGCAATCTGAGTAGCATTGATATAGTAAACAGTGATATTGTTCTGTGCAAAGTACTTCTTCACCTTGTTAGGCAGGTTCTTGGCCAGCTCTTCGCCTTCCCAGATGGTGTTCAGCAAGAAAGAGCCGTTCTTACGCAAGCCGCGGGTTACGTCGTACATGTGCAGGTAAGCCTGAACGTGGCAAGCCACGAAGTTAGGCGTGTTTACCAGGTATGTAGAGCGGATAGGAGTATCACCGAAACGCAAGTGTGAGCAGGTGAAACCGCCTGATTTCTTGGAGTCGTAAGAGAAATAAGCCTGGCAGTGCTTGTCGGTATTGTCACCGATAATCTTCACAGAGTTCTTGTTGGCACCTACTGTACCGTCAGCGCCCAAACCGTAGAATTTGGCTTCGAACATGCCTTCGCCGCCCAATGCGATTTCTTCTTCCTGGGGCAGAGAAGTGAAGGTAACGTCGTCTACGATACCGATAGTGAAGTGGTTCTTCGGCATCGGCATAGCCAGGTTCTTGTAAACGGCGAGGATTTGCGCGGGAGTAGTGTCCTTGGATCCCAAACCGTAACGGCCGCCTACGATAACCGGAGCATTCTCTGCACCGTAGAAGCAGTCTTTTACGTCGAGGTACAACGGTTCGCCGTTAGCACCCGGTTCTTTCGTACGGTCCAGTACGGCAATCTTCTTGGCTGTCTTGGGAACGGCGGCAAGGAAGTGCTTGGCAGAGAACGGACGATACAAGTGGACGGCAACCAAACCTACCTTTTCGCCATTGGCAACGAGGTGGTCGATAGCTTCGCGGGCAGCTTCTGTTACAGAACCCATGGCGATGATAACGCGTTCTGCATCTTCTGCACCATAGTAATCGAACAAACCGTACTTGCGGCCTGTGATTTTGGAAATCTCGTTCATGTATTCCTCAACGATAGCCGGAACTGCTTCATAGTAGTTGTTGCAAGATTCACGGTGTTGGAAGAAGTGGTCAGGATTTTCGGCCATACCACGGGCAACCGGGTTCATCGGGTTCAATGCACGTGCGCGGAATTCAGCCAAAGCTTCCTGGTCGATAAGCGGAGCGAGGTCTTCGTTCTCCAGCATTTCAATCTTCTGGATTTCGTGAGAAGTACGGAAACCGTCGAAGAAGTTGACAAACGGAACACGGCTCTTGATAGTAGCCAAGTGAGCTACACCGGCCAAGTCCATAACTTCCTGTACAGAGCCTTCGGCCAACATGGCAAAACCGGTCTGACGGGTAGACATTACGTCCTGGTGGTCACCGAAGATACACAGTGCATGGCTTGCCAATGTACGTGCTGATACGTGGAATACACAAGGCAGGAATTCACCGGCAATCTTGTACATGTTAGGGATCATCAGCAACAGACCTTGTGAAGCTGTGTAAGTGGTAGTCAGCGCACCGGCTTGCAGAGAGCCGTGAACGGCACCTGCAGCACCGCCTTCTGACTGCATTTCCTGTACCAATACTGTTTCGCCGAAGATGTTCTTGCGACCTGCGGCAGCCCATTCGTCTACGTATTCAGCCATCGTAGAAGAGGGGGTGATGGGGTAGATGGCAGCTACTTCGGAGAACATATACGAGATATGTGCAGCAGCCTGGTTACCATCACAAGTAATGAATTTCTTCTGTTTAGTCATAACTAAATTGAATTATTTATTTAAGTGAAAAAATCTCTCTCTTAATACAAGAAACCGAATAACCAGAGAGGTATTTGGTTGCCTCGGCCTATTTCCGCCTTATGCAGTACATAAGTAACTCCCGGATTATTCTTTATCTTTGTTCCTTCCGGACAAATCTTGAAAGGCATCACCTCATCTACCATGAATGAGATGTTCTTGTCGCCCTTGTTCACTTTGTGGTCCTTCCACATTGTGTTGGCAAAGAAAGTGTCCAATACGTCTTGTTCTTCCACCTTGACGGGATAGATGGAATACATCAGATTTGAATTGTGCATCATTATCTTCGACGGCTTCTTGGGGAATTCTTCTCCCTTAGGATAGACCATATTGATGAGCCGTGCGTCTGCCAGATACTTGATGTAATTCATTACTGTGGCGCGGGAGGTCTGTATGTCGTTTGCCAGTTGGCTGACATTCGGCGCTTTCGGCCCGTCCACGGCCAACAAATATAGTAATTTCTTTATCTTCGAAAGGTATTTCAGCTCAATTTGTTTGATAAGCAGGATGTCTACTTCCACCATCATGTTCATCGTCTTGAGCAGATTCTCCGAAAAGTTACGCTTTTCAAGGAAGAATGGGTAGAAGCCGTGGTGCATATAGTCTTGCATGTAGTCCAATGGACGTACTTTGGAGAGGATGCCTTTGGCTATCTGTTCGTGGTTGCTCAGAATTTCTTCCAGCGGATAGGCATGGAACTTCATGCCCGTCTGCAAGTTCAGGTATTCGCGAAAGGAGAAGCCGCGCAGGTTGTAGCTTTTCACAATGTCGCGCAACTCCAGATTCTCTTCTTTCAGGCGCATTACGGAGGAACCGGTGAATACGATTTTCAAGTTGGGGAAACGGTCGTAGCATATGCGCAGCTCCTTGCTCCACTCCGGGTATTTGAATACTTGGTCTATCAACAGCACTTTTCCTCCGCGGCGCTGGAATTCGGCGGCGAACTCCACGATGCCATGTCCGGAGAAGTAGAAGTTGTTCATGTTGATGAAGAGGCAGGAGCGGTCTGTGCCGAATTTCTCTTTGGCATATTGCAGCAAGAAAGTAGTCTTACCTACGCCTCTTGTGCCTTTGATACCGATAAGACGGTCATTCCAGTCTATTTCGTCCATTAGGTCGCGGCGTACGGGGGCATTGGTATGCTCTACGAGATAAGCGTGTGTACGGTAAAATGCTTCCATGCTTTAAATTCGGTTTATCGGGCGACAAATATACGGCTTTTTTATAGATTTGCAAAGTAGAGATGGCAAAATATTATATAACTTTGCACTCTCATACAAAACGTGAGTAATTGGTTAACATTTGAAAGATGAAACTTTATGTGTTCAATCCTGATGCAGATATGGCATTGGGAAATAATGAAGAAAATTATATGGCGCCCGCTACCATCCGCCGTATGGCTGAAGACCTGGCTTTGTTACCGATTTGGTATGCCCGGCCGGGTAGTGGGGTACTGGCCCCTTCCGCCTATAATGCAGATTATCTGAAACAGATGCAACAGTTGTTCCGGCTGGATGTACATTTGGTGACAGAGCCGGAGCTGCCCGATTATGCTGATGTGCGGGTAATGCCTTGGGGATGGAATCCCGCTATCCGTAAACGGATGTTGAAAGGCGGTGTTCTGGAAAGGAATCTTCCTACGCCGGATGCTTTGGATAAATATCGTATGAAGGCTGCCCGTAGTAACGCTTTGGCTTTTCGTGCACTTTTCTATTCCAATAAAATAGATTATACTTGTGGTGACGGTTGTTGCTTGGTGGAGGCTGATGGTGGAACTACGGCTATCTCTCTGGATATTATTGGTCGTTACAAAGAGGGATGTGTGTTTAAATCACTTTGGTCGGGAAGTGGGAAGGGATTGTGTTGGTGCCGTCATGGCTTTACGAAAAATGTTTCCGATTGGTGTAGTAGGGCGCTGAAAGAAAATGGAGGTTTTGTGATGGAGCCTATATTTGATAAGGTGGAAGATTTTGCCATGGAATTTTATTCGGATGGCCGGGGAAAGCTTCTTTTTGTCGGCTATTCCCGTTTTGTTACGGATGACAAGGGGGCTTATCGTGGTAATATCCTTACTTCAGATGGGCAAGTGGAGGAATGGATTCAGCAATATGTGCCCTTTGAAGCATTTGTGCGCATACGCAATATGATGCAGAAGGCATTGGAAACGGGTTATGCTACATCTTATACGGGTTTTTTGGGTGTGGACATGATGGTCTGCCGTCAGAAGGAAGGGCATCCGTATGCCATCAACCCCCATGTCGAAATAAATCTACGGATGAATATGGGAATCGTTTCCCATGTGCTTAGTGATCATTTCATTGTCCCCGGTGGGGAGGGACATTTCTCCATCGATTGCTTTCCGACCCATGAAGCTTTGATGGAGCGGCATGAGCAGGATGCGCAAAGTTATCCGCTGGTGGTGAAGGACGGCAGGGTTGTTTCCGGCTATCTGCCTCTGGTTCCGGTCACTCCGAAGAGCCGTTACCGGGCTTTTGTCTGTGTCACTGCTGCTGAATAGCTTTGCTTTCGTTTCCGCAACGGTCTATGGCTGTCACGGCAAAATATTTTCGGGCAGTCCACGGGCGGATGGGGGCATAGGTATATTCCGTGCCTTGTACTCGTTGTGCCAGGATATTCTCCGGATTGGAGGTATCTACGGGATAGGTGTCCGAACCGTAGATTACATACATCGGAACATTCCGCTTGTCATTATCCGTGGCGGGTTGCCAGCTTAGTTTCCAATAGCCGTTTTCCGGTGTTTCCACCGTGAGTCCGGCGGGAGGTGTAGGAGCTACATTGTCTATCCACGGCATGGCGGGCTGCAGGGCCGGGGCGGTATAGAAGTCTTCTTCCAGCGCATCATAAAGCCCTTGCGTATTGTCCATCAGATACTTCACGCGGTAGTGTGCCTCGCCCGCCAGACCGTGGGCGCGGATAAAGTGCATCTGCCGTTCAATCTCGTCCAGCGTCCAGTTCCCTTCGCTGGGGTCGAGGAAGTAGATGCCCAGACCGGGAATGATTTGGCGTCCGTTACTTTGTTCCTGCCAGTCAAGGGCAAAGGGATAGAAATGATTGCCACGGAAATAGAGCATCGGATAAATCTGGTCCTGGATGCCCTCGCCCAGCCAACCCTGCACGTCCTGATAGACGGTGTGGAAGGCATTCCAGCCACGGGAAGGGTAGCGGGAAGTGTCTTTGTATTTTCCTACCGGGCAGGTGCTGACTTTTACCCAGGGTTTCATGGCTTTTACACCTTTATATATATAGCGCACTATTTCCGTCAGGTTGTCTCTGCGCCATTGGGCAAGGCTGCGTCCTTTGCTGTATTTGCGGTAGTCGTAGCTGTCGGGAAAACGGGGGGCGTTTTCCGGATAGCGCAGGTAGTCGAAGTGTACCCCGTCTACATCGTAGCGTTCCACCACTTCGCGGACAAGGCTCATCAGGTACTCTTTGGTTTGCGGATGTCCGGGATTCAAGAAGTATTCGCGTTTGTAGGGTACGCAGATGGCGCGTTTCTTTTTGGTGACGGACTCTTTACCGAGGGCTGCCACATGCTTGCGGTTGCCCAGAGGAATGGTCACCATCCAGGCATGGCACTCCATGCCGCGCTTGTGGCATTCGGCTATGGCAAAAGCCAGCGGGTCGTAGCCGGGGTCGCCGCCTACCTTTCCGGTCAGTATGGAGTTGTAGGGCTCGATGGCCGATTTGTAGAGGACATCTCCCCGTGTACGGGTCTGGAACAGTACGGTGTTGAAGTTGGCGGCTTTCAGTCTGTCCAATATTTCAATCAGTTCGGCCTGCTGCTTGCGGATGCTTTCGGGCGAAGTGGCGCGTGTCTGCGGCCAGTCCAGCCCATAGACGGCGGTTATCCAGGCGGCACGTACTTCATGTTTGGGCGGTTGTGCGGCAAGCGGCAGCAAGATGGCTATATATAGTAAAATGGAAATAATTCGTTTCATTTTTCTCTTTTCTTCTTTATTTCTATCATTTTTCTCGGCGAAGATAAGCAAAACACCCGATTATTTTGTGCTGTTTACTTGGAAACTGTTACATTTGCATAGATTAAAGATATTAACACGCCATGATTACATTTACGCTTTGCCTGCTGGCGTTGATAGCCGGCTATTTTATCTATGGACGCTTTATAGAACGCGTCTTCGGTCCCGATGACCGCAAAACACCTGCCCTTACAAGAGCCGATGGTGTGGATTACATTCCACTGCCTACTTGGAAGATTTTCATGATACAGTTTCTTAATATAGCCGGACTGGGACCTATCTTCGGCGCCATCATGGGAGCCAAGTTCGGCACGGCATCCTATCTGTGGATTGTACTTGGCAGTATCTTTGCCGGTGCAGTGCACGACTATCTTGCCGGTATGCTCTCCTTGCGGCATGACGGGGAAAGCCTGCCGGAAATCATCGGACGTTATTTGGGGTTGACCACTAAGCAGGTGATGCGTGGCTTCACCGTTGTCCTGATGATATTGGTGGGAGCTGTCTTTGTGGCAGGCCCTGCCGGACTGCTTGCCAAGCTGACCCCCGACAGCTTGGATACCACTTTCTGGATTATTGTAGTATTTGCTTATTATATTCTGGCTACCTTGTTGCCAGTAGATAAGATTATCGGCAAGATATATCCGTTGTTTGCCATAGCCTTGCTGTTTATGGCTGTCGGTATTTTGGTGATGCTCTATGTCAACCATCCCGAGTTGCCTGAAATATGGAACGGCTTGCAGAATACACATCCCAATGCGGCTTTGTTGCCTATCTTCCCTATTATGTTTGTCAGTATAGCTTGTGGTGCAATCAGTGGCTTTCATGCTACTCAAAGCCCTCTCATGGCACGCTGCATGACAAGTGAACGCCACGGACGTCCCGTCTTCTACGGAGCCATGATAACCGAAGGCATTGTAGCTTTGATTTGGGCTGCCGCCGCCACTTACTTTTTCCATCAGAATGGCATGGAAGAGACGAATGCCTCCATTATTGTAGATGCCATTACAAAAGACTGGCTGGGCGCCGTAGGTGGAGTATTGGCTATTCTGGGTGTCATTGCCGCCCCTATTACCAGTGGTGATACGGCTTTCCGTTCGGCACGTCTTATCGTGGCTGATTTCTTGGGAATGGAACAAAAATCCATGCGTAGTCGTTTATATATCTGCATACCGATGTTCCTGGTGGCCATCGGGTTGTTGCTTTACAGCCTGCGCGACAAGGATGGCTTTGATATGATTTGGCGCTATTTTGCTTGGGCCAACCAGACTTTGTCTGTTTTCACCTTGTGGGCAATTACCGTTTATCTGGTGCGTGAGAAAAAAGGGCATTATTTTTATATCACCTATTTTCCCGCATTGTTCATGACGGCTGTATGCACCACTTATATTTGCATTGCTCCCGAAGGACTCGGACTTCAGCCGCAGTATGCGCTGCCGATAGCTCTTTTGGCTGCTGTATTGGCCGGCTTCTGGTTTAATATCTGGTATTTCAAGACGACTAAAAAACTTTGGTAATGAAAAAAATAAAGAAATCTACCGGGCTTACGTTGGCCCTGCTTATTTACGTTTCTGCTACTGCCGCTTATTTCCTTCCCCGCAATACGGAAATCAGCGATACTGAGAAGTATGTCACTGTAGCTGCCTCGTATCTCATTGTATTTGTGTTGTGGCTGGTACTTCGTAAGAAGGAGGCGCTACAACGCAAACGATTCGAAGAAGACAATAAACAACATTGATTATTCACTCAAAAAACAGAACAAGATGAAAAAACTGGCATTATTCGTTTGCTTGCTTGTTGTCACAGTGGCAGCTCAGGCACAGTTTGAAAAAGGTAAGTGGATTTTGAATCCGTCCATCACCGGTTTGGAATTCTCTCATGACACGGGAACCGACAAGACAAGTTTCGGGCTTGAAGCCAAAGGAGGTGCTTTCCTGCTCGACAATGTGGCTTTGCTGGTGCATGCCGGAGCTGCTTGGAATTCCGGAGGGTCTGACCTCGATGTCTATACGTTGGGTGTAGGCGGACGTTATTATTTCGACAAGATTGGCGTGTATCTGGGTGCCGATGTCAATGTAGACCGTTGGGACTGGGGACATGATTTGGATGATACCAAGTTCTCTTTCGGTCTGGAAGCCGGTTATGCTTTTTTCCTGACGCGTACGGTGACCATCGAACCTGCCGCTTACTGGAATATTAACGACGACCGTTCTAAATTCGGCCTGAAGGTAGGTTTCGGATTCTATTTCTAATCTCATTTTGCTACTCCTCCACAGAGTTTGTTTTTGCAAAACATCTGTCATGCTATCACGCGAGGGGGGTATTCGCCTGACTACAAATGGCTTGTCGCGTGATAGATGGGTGTGATAGATAAATATTCTTACAAGTATCTATCACGCCCATTTTCGTTCCCATTCCGATTGTACTGCATACGTCTTTCATTGATGCTATTATCTTAGTTATCAGCTCTTTCTTACTGCAAAGTCCTGCCAACTTTTTGCAATGCCACTGCAAAGGTGTTGCAGCGTCACTGCAAAGGTGTTGCAGCATCACTGCAAAGGTGTTGCAGTATCACTGCAAAAGGAATGCAGTAACTTTGCAGTGGCGATACAGTGCCGATTTAGCCGTTATCTTTCCTTTTCTCATGCCGCTATTGCATGTATTCCTTCTATAGTCTTACGAAATTAGGAGTTTTCTTTTTGATTGTGATTGCAGGAATGAGTATATTTGTATCTGATGCTATGAACTTGAAATACAAAATGCCATGAACAGAGTTTGTTTTCTCCTATTGCTTTGCTGCTTGTCATCTTGCCGAATGAATAAAACGGAACGTATGGAAACGCTTGAAGATTCCGTAGGTACAGTAAGGATAGGCCAATGGATGGGAGAAAAAATAGTGAGCGATAGCCTCAAGATAGGGATTGCGGATGATGGTGACTGCTTGCAAAGGCAATTGCTTGCCATTCACGAAGAACTAGGAAAAAGATTGAATAATACACCATATATACACATTCAGAGGAATGTGACCGGATATGGGGTGGGGTTGCATTGCATCGATATAGATTTGATGGTGAATACTCCCGAGCGGCGGAAAGAGTTCCGGGAGAAAATAATGGACTCCCCCGTTTTCTGTTTTCATGGTGTAGAAGTCCCCGTCATCAACGAGAGAGTAGGCAGGAATCATATTCGTGGCATCCATATCCGTCCCGAATATCCGGTCTTTTCAACGAAAGCGACTCAGGCGACATTCATCCTCAGCAATCACAGCGGCGGAGATTTGACCTGCGGCGAGCATTATTACCTGACGTTCGAAGACGAAAAAGGTACCTGGCGGGAATTGCCGATAAACGCTGTCTTTTGGAACATCGCCTATGTGCTGCGGGATGGGGAGGAAAGGGTTATGAAAGCCTCCCTTTATCCGGATGTGCATCCCAACAAGCCGGGACGCTACCGTTACTTTTATGAGATAACCATCAGGAGGAAACCTGTCTTGATGATGGCTGAGTTCAGACTGACGGACAATGAGGAAGAATGGAGAACGGCGGAAAAGACATCTCTTCCCCCTTATGTTTCGGATGCAGGGAAGGGCGGGAGCCCACAATTGATAACGGAAGAGCCAATGGAAGAACCGGTCTATAAAGTAGTGGAAGTGATGCCCGAGTTTCCGGGAGGCATGAAAGCCTTGATGGATTTTATTCAAAAGAATGTCCGTTATCCAGAAGAAGCCCGTAAGAATGGCATTCAGGGGAGAGTTATTGTCAGCGTGGTGATTGACGGGAATGGTCGTGTGGTGGACCCCGTTATTATGCGCAGCAGGTATCCTGCCTTGGATGAGGAAGCATTACGGATTGTAGGATTGATGCCACAATGGAAGCCGGGGATGCAGCAAGGTAAAGCCGTGAAGGTGGAATTTACTTTTCCGGTTACTTTTAAATTGGAGTAGTGGCACCCGGTAAGATTAAGCACAAAGACACGGAGGCATGGAGTTTTATTCTTTTTCCTTGAATTTAATATCTCTGTGTCTCCGTGCCTCTGTGTTCTATTTAAGGAAGAGAGGGGTGTAATTTCTCTTGCAAGAACTGCCCTGTATAACTTGCCGCACACTTCGCCACTTCCTCCGGTGTACCGGTAGCTACGATGTTTCCTCCTTTGTCCCCTCCTTCGGGTCCCAGGTCTATCACATGGTCTGCACACTTCACCACATCCAGATTATGTTCGATGATGACAATGCTGTGCCCGCGGCGTATCAGGGCATCGAAGGCTTCGAGCAGTTTCTTGATGTCATGGAAGTGTAGTCCGGTAGTCGGTTCATCGAAGATGAACATGGTCGGGTCCGCTTTCTCCTGGCTGAGGTAGAAGGCGAGTTTCACGCGCTGGTTCTCTCCACCGGAGAGGGTGGAGGAGGCTTGCCCCAATTTGATATATCCCAAACCTACATCCTGCAAGGGTTGCAGCTTCTTCACAATCTTTTTCTGTCCGTGTTGCGTAAAGAATTCGATGGCTTGGTTTACGGTCATCTCCAATACGTCGTAGATATTCATGTCGTGGAACTTCACTTCCAACGTGTCTGCCTTGAAGCGTTTGCCGTGGCAGGATTCGCATTCCAGTACAAGGTCTGCCATGAATTGCATCTCCACAGTGATGGTGCCTTCACCCTTGCACTCCTCGCAACGGCCGCCTTCGCTGTTGAAGCTGAAGTATCCGGCACTGTATCCCATCTGCTTGGCAAGTGGCTGGTCTGCCCATAGTTTACGGATTTCGTCGTAGGCCTTGATGTAGGTCACGGGATTGCTTCTCGATGACTTCCCGATAGGATTCTGGTCTACAAACTCTACATTGCGCAGGTTCTGCAAATCTCCTCCGATGGAGGTGAACTCGCCCGGGCGTTCGCTGCATTCGTCCAACTCGCGTTTCAGGGCGCGGTAGAAGATGTCGCGCACCAGCGTACTCTTGCCCGAACCGCTGACACCGGTCACCACGGTCATTACATTCAGCGGGAAGCGTGCCTCCACACCTTTCAGGTTGTTTTCGCGGGCCCCCTTTATTTCTATATAGTTGTTCCACGGGCGACGGTGTTCCGGCAGTGGGATTGTCTCTTCCCCCAGCAGATAGCGCACGGTATAACTGTCACTGTTTTTCTGAAGGTCTTTCATGTCTCCCTGATAGACCACCTCTCCTCCCAAGCGGCCTGCCCGGGGACCGATGTCGATGATATAGTCGGCAGCACGGATAATCTCTTCATCGTGTTCCACTACCACTACCGTATTGCCCAACTGTTGCAGCTGGCGGAGCACGTGTATCAGTTTGTCCGTATCGCGGCTATGCAGGCCGATACTCGGTTCGTCAAGAATATACAGGCTGCCCACCAGACTACTTCCCAGCGAGGTGGCTAGGTTGATTCGCTGGCTTTCACCGCCGGAGAGCGAGTTGCTGAGGCGGTTCAGCGTGAGGTATCCCAAACCGACATCCAATAGGAACTGGATGCGGCTGTTGAGTTCTGTCAGGATGCGGCGGGCTATGTCGGCGTCATGTGGGTCTAGCTGCAGGTTGTCGAAGAAGAGCTTCAACTCAGTGATGGGCAAATCTACCAGTTCGGAGATGTTGCGTCCTCCCACGCGTACGTAGTTTGCTTCGGGTTTCAGGCGGGTGCCGTGACATTTGGGGCAGAGCGTCTTTCCGCGGTAGCGTGCCAGCATCACACGGTATTGTATCTTGTACTGGTTTTCCTGCACCATCTTGAAGAAGGCGTTGATGCCCTCAAAGTAGGGTGTCCCTTCCCACAGCATCCGGCGTTGCTCGTCGGTCAGTTCATAATAGGGAGTGAAGATGGGGAAGTCGGCTTTCTCGGCTCCGTGTATCACCATATCCCTCCATTCGCCCATCTTTTCGCCCCGCCAGCATACTACAGCGCCGTCATAGACGGACAAGGAGCGGTCGGGTATCACGAGATGCTCGTCGATGCCGATGACTTTCCCGAATCCCTCGCATACGGGGCATGCGCCGATGGGAGAGTTGAAGGAGAACATCTGGTCGTTCGGTTCTTCGAAGGTGATGCCGTCTGCTTCGAACTTGGTGCTGAAACGATAGAGGCAGGTACTCCCGTCAGGCTGGTAGAAACGCAGTAGGCAGGCACCGTCTCCTTCGTACATGGCTGTTTCGGCCGAGTCGGTGAGGCGGCTGACGGAATCCTTTTCTGAAGAGGCTGTCATACGGTCAATCAACAGAAAAACTGTGTCTCCGGCTTTCGGCTTGTATTCGTCGATGCGCATCATTTCACCATTCACTTCCAGACGGGTGAAACCTTGCTTCATGTCTATCTCCAGTTGTTGTTGCAGCGTGCGGTCTTCGCGCAGCAATATCGGGGCGAGTACGGTATATCTGGTTCCTTCCGGATATTCCAGCATGCACTTCACGATGTCTTCCGCCGAGTGCTTCTTCACTTCCAGTCCGCTGACCGGGCTGAAGGTTTTCCCTACGCGTGCGTAGAGCAACCGCAGATATTCGTATATTTCGGTGGAGGTGCCAACGGTGGACCGCGGATTGCGGCTGCTTACTTTCTGCTCAATGGCAATGGCAGGTGGAATCCCTTTGATGAAATCGCATTCAGGCTTGCTCATACGTCCCAGAAACTGGCGGGCATAACTGCTCAAGCTCTCCACGTAGCGGCGTTGCCCTTCGGCATATAATGTATCGAAAGCAAGTGAGGATTTTCCGGAACCGGACAGTCCGGTGATGACTACGAGTTTGTTACGGGGAATCTCTACGTCAATGTTCTTGAGGTTATTGACACGGGCCCCTTTTATGATAATCGATGTATTTTCTGCCATATCTGTAGGTTGGTTCGGTGGTTTACAGAATGCAAAGATAATGTTTGCTATCCGAATTGTAACAATCAGGCAAGGCAAAAGTGGATTTATTGGGGAGGAAAGATACCCTTGGTTAAGATTTGTTATACTTTCCGCTTTTTACCGGTATACTTAGGACAAAAGAATTAATTTCGCTTTTTTAATAAAAGCTATTGACCGGAATATGAGAATAAAATCCATTTTATGCCTATGTCTTTTGTCACTGATGGTGGCAGGAGGGGCATTTGCGCAAGTGCAGACCGGGTCTGCCTATCCTAAACGTGAATTTCGTGCAGCATGGATACAGTCAGTAAACGGACAGTTCCGTGGAATGCCGACCGAAAAGCTAAAGCAGAATCTGATCGGGCAGTTGAATTCCTTGCAGAAGGCAGGAATCAACGCCATAATTTTCCAGGTACGTCCCGAAGCGGATGCTCTGTATGCTTCCAGACTGGAACCGTGGAGTCGTTTCCTTACCGGAGTGCAGGGTAAAGCGCCCGAACCTTATTGGGACCCTATGCAGTTTATGATTGATGAATGCCATAAACGTGGCATGGAGTTTCATGCATGGATTAATCCGTATCGCACGAAGACGACCTTGAAGAGTGAGTTGGCTCCCAATCATGTGTACAATATCCATCCGGAATGGTTTGTCACTTATGGCGACCAGTTGTATTTTGACCCGGCACTGCCTGAGAGCCGCCGACACATCTGCATGGTGGTGAGCGACATTGTTTCCCGTTATGATGTGGATGCTATCCATATGGACGATTACTTTTATCCTTATCCCATTAAGGGAAAGGATTTCCCCGACGATGCAAGTTTTGCACGTTTTGGTGGAGGATTCAGCAATAAAGGAGACTGGCGCCGGAGCAACGTGAATGTGTTGATTAAAAAACTGCATGAAACTATCCGTGAAATCAAGCCGTGGGTGAAGTTCGGGATTTCTCCGTTTGGTATTTACCGGAACGAAAGCAGTGACCCGCTTGGCAGTAAGACCAAAGGCCTGCAAAACTACGATGACCTTTATGCGGATGTACTGCTATGGGCCCGTGAAGGTTGGATAGACTATAATATTCCGCAGATTTATTGGCATATAGGACATCCGGTTGCCGACTATGAGACACTGGTGAAGTGGTGGGCTAGGAATACGGAAAACCGTCCCTTGTTTATCGGTCAGTCCGTAATGAATACAGTGCAGAATGCTGACCCCAAGAACCCCTCAATAAATCAGCTTCCCCGCAAGATGGCCTTGCAGCGAGCTTATCAAACCATCGGTGGCAGTTGCCAGTGGCCCGCCAGTGCAGTGATTGAGAATGCGGGCAAGTATCGCGATGCTTTGATTGCCGAATATCATAAATATCCGGCATTGCCTCCCGTTTTCGATTTTATGGATAACGAAGCTCCAGGAAAGGTGCGTAAGATGAAACCGATATGGACGGAAGACGGATATATTCTTTTTTGGACAGCACCCAAGTATAAAGAGGAGATGAATCGTGCTGTCCAGTATGTAGTTTATCGTTTTGATGCCAAAGAGAAAGTGAATATAGACGATCCTTCCCATATTGTAGCCATCACGCGTGATAATTTCTATAAACTTCCTTATGAAGACGGAAAGACAAAGTACCGCTATGTGGTGACAGCCTTGGACCGTCTGCATAATGAATCGAAATCCGTTGGAAAGAAGATTAAACTTTAAAAAGAAAATTAAGGATTAGGGATTAACGTCTAATCCTTAATCCCTAATCCCTAATCCTTAATTTCCCTCCTTAATAAAGTATCAACCCTGCTATTCCACAGGCTACAATCATTCCTATCGGGTTCAGTTTATATTTTTTGGTGCCTACAAATGCCACGAGGAAAATGAGGCAGCTGATGACGAAGGAATATGTGTCTTCTTTGGGAGAACTGAAGTTTTCCGAATTCATCAATACCAGCGCGGCTGAGGCCAGCAGACCGACCACTGCCGGGCGGAGCCCGCTGAATACCGCTTCCACGGAAGGATGTTTCTGGTATTTCAGAAAGAATTTGCTGATGATCAGCATCAGTAGGAAAGAGGGGAGCACTACGGCAAAAGTGGCGGTAATAGATCCCCATACACTACCGGTGACAGTAAAACCTACATAGGTTGCCGAATTGATACCTATCGGACCGGGTGTCATTTGGCTGATTGCCACGATATCAGTAAACTCTTGAGGGGAAAGCCAGCCATGACGGGTGACTACTTCGCCTTGTATCATAGACAGCATGGCATATCCGCCGCCAAAGCCGAAAAGGCCGATTTTAAAGAATGTATAGAATAGCTGTAAGAAAATCATGGTTAGTGATTAATGATTAGTGTTATTGCACCTTTCATTTTTTAATTCTTTCATTTTTAATTCTTCGATGTTTCCGACGTCCGAAGGCATATCCCCCTGCACCTGCTGCAATGATAATCCAGATGGGGGAGAAGTCCAGCAGCCAGATGAGCAGTGCTGAAACCACCGGTATCCATATATTGTATCGGTTTATCCGGGCCGATTTGGCCATGCTGAATGTAGGGGCGGCAATCAATGCAACCACTGCCGGGCGGATGCCTTTGAATATACGTTCCACAATGGTGTTGTCCTTGAAGTTGTGAAAGAACAACGCTATGGCGAGGATGATGAGAAACGAAGGAAGTATGGTTCCCAATGCAGTGATTATGCTCCCTCGTATTCCCCGTAGCCGGTACCCTATAAAAATGGATATATTGACGGCAAGAATGCCCGGAGCGGACTGTGATATAGCAAGCAGGTCAATGAAATCTTCTTTGGCTATCCAGTTTCGTTTGGTTACGATTTCGTTTTCTATCAGTGGTACCATGGCATAACCGCCGCCGATGGTAAAGGCTCCTATCTTAAAGAATATGGAGAATGCTTCAAGATATATATTCATATTCAAAATGTTGTAATTTACTTTATTTCTTTATCATCTTTCCCTTCTTTCCCTCTCTTGGCATATTGGCTTGGGCTCATATCGAAATGTTTCTTGAATACTTCACGGAAATATTTCGCATCACTGAAACCGGTCAGCTCTGAAATCTCGGTGATGGTATGCTTTTGTTCTTTCAGAAGTTGGGCAGCATGTTTCAGTCGAATCAGCCGGATGTAGTCAGCCGGAGCTTGGTCGGTCAGTGCCTTTATTTTGTTGTAGAAGCTGGTTCTACTCATATTCAGCAGGTTGCAGAGCACGTCGACGTTGAAGCTTGGGTTGTCCATATTGTCTTCGACACTCTTTTTGACGGTTGCAATGAATTTCCAGTCCAAGTCGTTGGAGCAGTTGATGCAATCCGTATTGTTTTTCTCGTCGTTCAGGTCCAGGCTGGCATATTTGTGGCGCAACAGTGTCCGGTTAGTCAGTAAGTTGGCAATGTTTGCCCGCAATATACCGATATTGAAGGGTTTCACAATATATTCATCTGCTCCGCTTTGCAGTCCCTCGATGATATTCTTGTCGGTATTCAGTGCTGTGAGCAGGATGATGGGGATATGTGATGTCTCGATGTCGTTCTTCAGGATATGGCACAACTCGTCTCCTCTCATTTCCGGCATCATGATGTCTGAAATGACTAGGTTAGGCATATACTCCTTGACAATGATCAGTGCCTCTTTTCCATTGGAGCATACTTGTATGTTGTACTGTTCAGACAATGTTCTGCGCAGATATTCCCTTAATTCGTCATTGTCCTCTACAATAAGAATTTTCTGGTGGCTACTATTGTTTTGCGACTGTTGCTGCGTCTTGTCGTAGATGCCGCTGGAAGCAGGGGACGGTGTGGCGGAGGCATTGATGGGCACTCCGGAAGCCGAATAAACAATCCGTTCGTTTTGGGGTTGAGGGCGTTGGATTGCCTTGCGGAAATGCTTGTTCCCTTTGGGGAACGTGATTTTGATGCAAGAGCCTTTTCCTTCCATACTGCTGAAGTTGAGCTTTCCTTTATGTAAGCGTACAAGTTTCCCAACCAAGAGTAGTCCGATGCCGCTGCCGGTAACTTTGGAATTGATAGCATTGCTGCCGCGGAAATGCATCTTGAACAGCTTTTTTTGTTCCGAGGCCGGAATTCCGATACCGGTATCTTTCACCTCAATACTCCAGGTATCTTCCGTCTCGGAAGTAAAGACATGTACATTGCCGCCGTCCGGTGTATATTTCAATGCGTTGGATATGATATTCTTCAAAATGGAATCCATCTTGTCCTTGTCCAACCATACGTTCAGATAACGGAAACTGCTTTCGTAGGTCAGGTTGATGTGTTTTATGTTTGCGTATGGACGGAATGCATCGATTGTCTCCTCCATATATGTGCTCAGTTCGTATTCGGATACGTATAGACTTCCGGAATAGGTGTCTGCTCGTTCGAAATTAATAAGATTGGTGGTCAGGCGCAACAAGGCATTTACGTTTCGCAGAGCTGTGTTGATGTTGCTCTGTCCGCTGGAAGTCAGTTGTTCGCGTTCGGTGATTTCTTCCAAGGGTGCTTTGATGAGCGTCAGTGGAGTACGTATATCATGTGCCGTGTTGACGAAAAAGCGTATTTTCTCGTCGGATTCTTTCCGCTGTTTTCTCAAGGCTATGATTCGCAGGGCGATGCTTGCAATGGATATGATAATCACTGCATAGAGTATTAATGCCCAAAAACTGAGCCAGATGGGTTGTTCGATAATGATGTTCATACTACGTTCCTCCAGGACAATACGGCGGTCTTCGTTGGAGATGGCACGTACGCGGAGGGTATAGTTACCCGGACTCAGATTGGTAAAACGAATGACATTTTCCTGTCCCGGGCGGCTCCAGCCCTCATAGAATCCTTCCAGCTTCCAAGAGTACAGAATCAGGGAAGGGTAGTCATAGTTTATATCGGAAACTTGCAATGAGAAGATGTTCTGGTTGTACTTCAAACGCAAGGTTTCTGTCTCGTCTATATCCTGAATAAGTGGGGAACCTTCATCTTTGGGATAAACGGTCTGATAGAAAACCCGCAGGTCGCTGAATACCATTTTGAATTTATAGTCACGTGGCAGGACCATGTCCTTATCGAACTCTATGGCTCCGTCCGTACTGCCGAAAATGAAATTGCCGTTTCCTCTTAAGGTGCCTGAAGCTGCATTGAAATGATCTGACTTCAGTCCTTGTTCTTTGGTCCAGTTATGGAATGTCTCTTCGGCAGGATAGAAGGTGGACAGACCGTGTTCTGTACTCAGAAAGATATTTCCTTTTCCATCAGACAATAGTGTATAGATATTATTGGAAATCAAGGCACAGTTGTCTCTATGATAGTGTCTGAATGTATTTTTGGCCGTATCATATACCAGTAAACCGGCATTGTTGGTACCGATGTACAACATTCCGTCAGAGGTCTGGCATAGAGAGTAGATATAGTATGATTCTACTGGCATTCGGATATAGGTGTACTTGCCGGTTGCTTTTTCTAATAAGTATAGGCCGGTTGCAGTGCCTATCCACATATGTGTGGAGTCTTTTTCTATAATGGCGGTAATGCCGTTCAGACCGGGGAAATGCCGTATGCTTTTGCTGGAATAGTCTATTTCCTTCAAGTTATAATACCCTCCGGACCAGATGTTTCCTGAAGAGTCTTTCATGATAGAACGGATATACTTGTCCGGCCGGATATTGAGGTTGCTGAATAAGGATGGAGTGAAGAAATCTACGGACTGTTGCTTCTTGTTTATCTGATAGATGCCTGAACTGTAACCTCCGGCCCAGATGATACCAGGCTCAACCTCGCATAGTGAGATAAAGGTGTGGTTTTTACTGTGGCTTGCAGGATCGAAGGTACTGAGAAAAGAATGCCATTGGTTTGTTTTACTATTATAAAGGCTGATGCCGTTGTTGGTGGCAAACCATAAATCTCCGTCATGATCTTCGATGATGGCATTTACTTGGTCATTGATGAGTGACTGTTTATTACCGATAGAGTGTTTTATCCATTGGTAATCGGCATATCGGTTGTCGCGTACGGTGATACCGATGGGATAATTGGCTATCCAGATGCGTTGTTCGCTGTCAATGTAGATGTCGTTGATGGTATTCCCGTTCATAGAGTTGTGCCGGTTGTAGTCGGCAACAATGTATGGTACGGACTCATAAGTAGCAGCGTTCATTTTGTAGATGCCGGCTCCGTCTGTTGCAATGAGAATTTCATTGTCAGTGTAGGCACGGATGCAGTTGATGCTGACATCCATCAGGCCGGACGGTATATGCATGACTTTATGTTTGTTCAAGTCATAGACAAATATTCCTCGTTGAAAAGTACCGATAAAAACCTTACGGGACGGTTTGTGATAGTATAATTCGTTGATTTGTACCTTTAAGGTATCCAATTGGTCGCAGGGACTCAAGGTGAGTACATTGTTTTCCAATTCGGCATAATGTATGCCGATGTCGGTTCCGATAAAGAAATGAGTTGAGTCAATCTGTACGATGTTCGTGATTCGTTCTTTTATTTCATTTTGAATGAAGGTCACTTTTTGAGTATTACTGTCGTACAGATATAGGGCATCTTCATTGCAAAGCCATATTACGCTGTTGGCATCCACAAAACCATAGCTGATGGGAGTAGGACGTCCTTTTACTTCATTTTCGGGTAGCTTGTATACTAAGACAAAACGGTCGTGTCTTGTGTCGTAGCGGAACACACGTCCTTTTTTGCCTATTTCCCATATGGTTCCTTTAGGATCCACATAGAGCCAGTTCAGATTCATCATGGAATTTACTTCTTCATCTCCGTCCATCAGTTTGTAAGACTTGAAATCTTTTCCGCTATATCGGTCGATGCCGTCGTGGGTGAGAAACCACATGTAACCTTTGGGGCCCTTTTGAATGGCATATACCCGTCTGTTGCTCAAACCGTCTTCCACATCGATGTACTTGTATGTTTGCGCAATGCCTATAATTGGCAATAATAGTAGTATGTAGAAAAAGAAGTACTTTTTCATAATTGTCGAACGGTTTTTGAATGTTGTACTGAGGGAGAGTTGAAAATAAACACAAAAGTAGTGCTTTTGTTCGAGAAAAGCAAAAGGAAGGCAAAGAATGGAAAAAATGAACAAGCGCGGATTTATTTGTCAACCCGCGCTTGTCACATTTCTATTAAGAAGGAAGTTCTGTTTATTTTTTATTGGCTTCCACCCACTTGCGTGCATTGACAAACGCTTCTATCCAAGGAGTGATTTGGTCGCTGTTTACGCGGTCTGCGGGGTAGCAACCATTTTGCCAGGGGAAGATAGCACGTTCCAAGTGGGGCATCATGGCCAGATGACGTCCGTCAGCACTTGCCAATCCGGCTATGGAATAATCCGAACCGTTGGGGTTGGCAGGGTATTCGTCGTATGAGTATTTCAGCACAACGTTGTATTTGTCCTCATCGTACGGCAAAGAGAATTTGCCTTCGCCGTGGGCCACCCAGATACCCAGTTTACTGCCGCTCAAAGACCCGAGCATTACACTGCGGTTAGTGGGAACGGTAACACCGAGGTATCTGGATTCGAATTTGTGGGAATCGTTGTGCAACATCTTGCCTTTCTTTTCAAGCTCGGGATTGATAAGGTTGAGTTCCATCATAAGCTGGCAACCGTTGCAGACGCCTAGCGAAAGCGTATCCTTGCGTGCATAGTACTTATCGAGCGCTTCTTTGGCTTTCGGATTGAAAAGGAAGGCACCGGCCCAACCCTTAGCAGAACCAAGCACGTCGGAATTGGAGAAACCACCGCAGTAAACAATCATGTTTACATCTTCCAGCGTCTCGCGGCCGCTGATAAGGTCGGTCATTGTAACATCTTTCACATCGAAGCCTGCCAAATAGAGCGAGTAGGCCATTTCGCGTTCGCCGTTAGTCCCTTTTTCACGGATGATTGCAGCGCGTATACCGGAAGGTGTGCGGCGGTCCGGGGTAATGCCGTATTGTGAGAACTTGCCTTTGAAGTCCGGCATGAAGGCGAATTCCACCGGTTGCATCTTGTAGTTCTCGAAACGCTTCTTGGCACAGCCGTTCATGGACTGTTTACGATCAAGGAGATAAGAAGTGGAGTACCATACATCACGCATATAGTCGATGCCGAACTGATAAGTAGCATCGCCTTTTGATACAAGAATATGGCGTTCGTCTGTCGGTTTACCGAGTTTCACATAACCTACGCCTGCATCTTCCAGGATTTGCTTTACTGTTTCCTTATGCTTGTCACTCACCTGAATAACGATACCCGGATTCTCTGCAAACAGAATCTTGATAAGGTCTTGCTCCTTGATTTTATCCAGGTTGATTTCCATACCGCCCTCCACATTGGCAAAGCACATTTCAAGCAGTGTAGTGATAAGGCCACCGGCAGAAATATCATGTCCGGCAAGAATCAGTCCCTTGTTGACCAGCTCCTGCACGGCAAGGAAAGCATCGCGGAAGTATTCGGCATCCTGCACGCTGGGAACTTCGTCACCCACTTTGCCCAGGGTTTGGGCGAAGGCGGAACCACCGAGTTTCAGGTTGTCGAAACTGAAGTCTATATGATAAATGGTAGTTTTTTCATTGTTGACCAGCACTGGAGAAACGACCTTCTTGACATCGGAAACTTCTCCACCGGCAGAAACAATTACCGTGCCCGGAGAAATGACTTTGCTGCCGTCGGGGTATTTCTGTGTCATGGAAAGAGAGTCTTTACCAGTCGGTACATTGATTTGCAGGGAACAGCAGAAGTCGCTCAATGCCTTTACTGCCGTGTACAGACGGGCATCTTCACCTTCTTGCGAACGACAAGGCCACATCCAGTTGGCAGAAAGGGAAACGCTGTCCAGACCTTCGGCAAGCGGTGCCCAAACCAAGTTGGTCAAGGCTTCGCTGACGGAAAGAACGGAGCCGGCTGCCGGGTCGGCAAGTGCCGCCTGGGGAGCATGGCCCAGAGAGGTTGCGATACCCTTTTCGCCGCGATAGTCCAAAGCTACCACACCACAATCGCTCAGAGGCAACTGCAATTCACCCTGGCACTGCTGGCGAGCAATCTTGCCTGTTACAGAACGGTCTACCTTGTTTGTCAACCAGTCTTTACAAGCCACAGCTTCCAGTTGGAGCACATTGGTGAGGTATTCATGTAGTTGGGAAAGTTCGTATTGGGGCATTTTGTAATGACGTTCCACGGTCTTGTCCACCATATAGGTCTTGGGGGAAGAGCCGAACATCTGTTCTACGGCGAGGTCGAACGGACGTACACCGTCAGCTTGCTGGAAGGCAAAGCGATGGTCACCGGTGGTTTCACCTACTACGTACATCGGAGCGCGTTCGCGTTCGGCTACCTTGCGTACATGTTCGATGGCCTCTTCCTGAATCAGCAAGCCCATGCGTTCCTGGCTTTCGTTGGCTATGATTTCCTTGGCAGACAGCGTGGTGTCACCGATGGGTAACTTGCTCATGTCAATCAGGCCGCCGCATTCCTCTACCAATTCAGACAGACAGTTAACATGTCCGGCAGAGCCGTGGTCGTGGATGGAGACAACCGGATTGGTCTCTTCCTCACAAAGTGCGCGTACCACGTTGTAGGCACGTTTTTGCATTTCGGCGTTGGCGCGTTGCACGGCATTCAGCTCGATGCCACTGCTGTAGCGTCCGGTATCTACGGAAGATACGGAGCCGCCGCCCAGACCGATGCGGTAATTGTCTCCACCGATAACAACCACTTTGTTTCCGGCTTCCGGTGTACCTTTCAAACAGTCGCGTTGGGTACCGTAGCCTACGCCTCCAGCAAGCATAATCACTTTGTCGTAACCATAGACTTCATCATTTTCCTTATGTTCGAAAGTGAGCACGGAACCGCAGATTAGCGGTTGACCGAATTTGTTTCCGAAATCACTGGCACCATTGGAGGCCTTGATCAGTATTTGTTCGGGAGTCTGATACAGCCATTTGCGTACCGGCAGAATCTCTTCCCAAGGACGTCCTTCTTCCGTACGGGGGTAGGAGGTCATATAGACGGCTGTTCCGGCAATCGGCCAAGAGCCCTTACCGCCGCCCATACGGTCGCGGATTTCACCGCCCGTACCGGTAGATGCACCGTTGAACGGTTCTACGGTAGTGGGAAAGTTATGTGTTTCCGCTTTCAGGGAGATGACACTCTTGATGTCTTTTACTTGGAAATAGTCGGGCTTGGAGTGGTCTGCCGGAGCAAACTGTTCGATAACCGGACCTTCGGCAAAGGCCACATTGTCTTTGTAGGCAGAGATAATCTTATTGGGATTCTCTTGTGTGGTCTTCTTTATCATTTGGAAGAGTGAAGATTCCTGTTCTACTCCATCGATGATGAATGTCCCGCCGAAGATTTTGTGACGGCAGTGCTCGGAGTTGATTTGCGCAAAACCGAATACTTCGGAGTCCGTCAGAGGGCGCCCAAGATCTTTTTCTACCTTCTTGAGGTAGTCCATTTCCTCTTTGGAAAGTGCCAGCCCTTCCTTCTCATTGTATTCCTCCAGGTCTTCGATGTGTACAATCGGTTCCGGTTGCCGGTTGGTTGTAAATACATTCTGGTCCAGCCCCTTGTACATACGTTGCAGCATCGGGTCATGGTCTGCATTCTCATCTTTTACGGGGAAATACTCCTCGATGCGGATAATGCCGTCCAGTCCCATGTTCTGGGTGATTTCTACGGCGTTTGTACTCCACGGAGTAATCATCTCGCGGCGCGGGCCGACGAAATGTCCTTTCAGGTTGTCTTCACTTTCGGGGGTGGCTTCTCCAAAAAGCCAGCAGAGTTTGTCGCTGTCTGCCTGGGGGAGTTCATGATTACATTCTACGGCAATCACACTCTTGGATGGTGTTCTGAAAAAAAGAATCATAGTTATATTTACGATTTTACGATTTACGATTTTACGATTGAAGTTACTTCTTTGAATATCTTCATCTTTTCTTCTTGGGGACAAAGATACAAAAAATCGGTGGGGAGGAGAAAAAAAGGAAAACAAAAAACGCATGCAATTTTACTTGTATGCGTTTTTTATTCTGTTTTATAAAGCCGGATGTATATTATTGTATGACGATTTCATCCGTAAATAAGAATTGTTTCTTCCTTTGTATGGCGTGGAAGCGTACATACCGTGCTTCAGTAGGGGTGCCGGTCCATCCGAAATCTCTGAAAATCACGTCTTTTCCGGCATCCTCCTCGCTGCAAGTATCACTGCCCAGCAGGGAGAATTCTTTGCCGTCCACTGATGCCCACACTTCTACTTTGGCTGGAAGAAAAACCTGCGGGGTACGGATTTGCATGAAGTTGGCCATGACCCGGTGTATAGCGGTCACTTCGCCCAAGTCGATGGTGGCATCCAAATCATTGGGGCAGAATCCCTGCCAACGCCCGTCCATGTAGCTTTTACCGCCGCGAAGTCCGTCGAGGAGACCGGTGTCACCGCCGCCTTTGTATACTTCTTTATGCTGATAGTATCCGCCGCCCGGTGCATAGGTTATCTTTTTGCCTATGCCTTTGTGATAGTCGGTGCGCAGGTGAAGGCTTTTTCCGATAGGCTTTTCTCCATCGAAAAGACGTGCGGTCAGCAATATGGAGTCTTTTACGGCAAACGGTTTCTTGTATAACTTGGAAGACGCAGTCGGTTCGGAACCGTCCGTTGTGTAGCGGATGTCAATCGGATGTTTTTCGGAGGTGAGGGACAGCATGATTCTTTTCTTGGCATAGTCAACGGTCTGGCTGGTCTGCACTAGTTCCGACAAGGTGAACGGGTTGTAGCCTATTGCTTTGATATGGCGTATTTCGTTGTTGATACGTCTCTTGAAACTTTCTGAATGCTTGTTCTTCATGGGAGTCCATCCTACTTCTGCCAGAGCGATGATGCGCGGGTATATCATATATTCGGCATGTTCGTAAGTGGGTAGATATTCGGCCCATACATTGCCTTGCACGCCTAATATGTATTTGCAGATATCACTTTCCAATGAGTCGGGAGCCGGGTCGTAGGAGTAGGTCTGTCCGATGGGGACGCAGGCGCCGAACGCCAGCGGCTGTGTCTCGGGGTCATCCTGGTAGTGGTCCAGATAACAGTGGCTCTCCGGTGTCATGATGGCGTAATGCCCCATGCGGGCGGCGGCAATGCCACCTTCCGTACCCCGCCACGACATGACGGTTGCGTTGGGGGCCAGGCCTCCGTCCAGTATCTCATCCCAGCCGATGATTTCACGCCCTTTGTCGTTGAGGTACTTCTCTATGCGGGCTATCATATAGCTTTGCAGCTCACTTTCATCTTTGAGCCCTTCTTCCTTCATGCGCTTCTGGCATTTGGGACATGCTTTCCAGTGGCGTCTGCTGGCTTCATCGCCTCCAATATGGATATAACGGGAAGGGAACAGCCGTATCACTTCATCCAGCACATCTTCGAAGAACTTGAAGGTCTCTTCGTTGCCGATACAGACTTCACCGGATGTATAAGGCTCGCCGGTACAGGACAGCTGTGGATAGGCTGCCAGTACTTCTCCTGAGTGTCCCGGCATTTCTATTTCGGGGATGACAGTAACATGCCTCAAGCGGGCGTATTCTAAAACTTCGCGTACATCTGCTTCTGTATAGTAGCCTCCATAGGCTCCTTCTTCATCCTTTTCGCAGAAGCGGTGGTTATATTTCCCCCAATCCTGCAGATTGGCGGCTTTTCTCCAGGCTGCGAATTCTGTCAGGCGGGGATAGCCCGGAATCTCCAGCCGCCATCCGGCACCGTCGGTCAGATGCCAATGCAGGCGGTTAATTTTGTAGGTGGCTACCAGGTCTATTTGTTTCTTGACATAGTCCGTGTTAAAGAAGTGCCTTGAAACATCCAGGTGCAGCCCACGGTAGGGGAATCTGGGTTCGTCCTTGATGGTCGTGACTGGCAGTTCCTTCCCGTTACGGGCAAGTTGTGCCAGGGTTTGCAGTCCATAGAAGGCACCTGCTGCGGAGGAGGCCTGAATATTTACACCTTGTTTGCTGACTGTCAGGTTGTAGCCTTCGGCGGCGATTGGATTGTCCGTCTCGTCCGTTATTTCTATCGTTACAAAAGGATTCTTGTCGACAAGCTTCATGGGGATGGCAAAGTCCGGCAGATAGGCCAGCAGGTCATTCATGTCGGATTTCGCCAAATTGGTCGAGAAGGTTACCGTAGATGGCAGTTCGACTGTTTTTGACGTAGTTTGGGCATACTGCGGATATGGAATCACACCGAGTTCCTTGGGAGCTTCGCATGCCGTCAGTAGTAAGACGGTCATGGAAACGAGTGCTAGAGTTTTTTTTATTCGTTTCATTAGGGGGTATTGTTAAGTTCGGAGGTAAATATACGGAATAATATGTAAAATGGATAATCTTTACTTCTTAAAATCCTTTTCCGTCGAAAAAACGTTAACACTATTCGTTCGTCTCATAAAAAAGTCCGATATTTGCAGCCATGATTCAGATAGAGACCATATTTGACATATTGTGGAAGGGGTTCATTATCGGCGTCATTGTGTCCGCGCCATTGGGTCCTGTAGGAGTATTGTGTATTCAGCGTACTTTGAATAAAGGACGGTGGTATGGTTTCGTAACGGGGATAGGAGCTTCGCTGAGCGATATTGCATATGCCTTGCTGACGGGCTACGGGATGAGTTTCGTTTTTGATTATGTCAACAAGAACATCTTTTACCTGCAGCTTTTCGGAAGCATTCTTCTGTTGGCATTTGGCATTTATACGTTCCGCAGCAATCCGGTACAGTCCATCCGGCCGGTATCCACCAATAAGGGTTCCTATTTCCATAACTTCATAACGGCGTTTGCCGTCACACTTTCCAATCCACTGATTATTTTCCTTTTTGTAGGCCTTTTCGCCCGCTTTGCTTTTGTAAGTGAGGGCGTGCTGGTGTTTGAGGCTGTCACCGGATACCTGGCCATCGCATTGGGTGCTTTGGCTTGGTGGTTTGGCATAACCTTTTTTGTCAATAAGGTCCGTACACAATTCAACCTGCGAGGTATCTGGATACTGAACCGTATTATCGGGAGCATTGTCATTGTGGTGTCTGTGATGGGACTGGTGTTTACGCTGATGGGTGAATCGCTGTATTAATGGATAATCGATAGTGGATAAATTGATAATGAAGTCATAAATCTAAGGTTATAAATCATACATTTTATCGTGAAGATTGCGCAACAACTGAAAGAGAAGAATATAGCCGAATACCTTATATATATGTGGCAGGTGGAGGACTTGCTCCGTGCCAACGGCTGTGACATAGACCGGATACGCCAGAACATCATCTTGCGCTATCCGGAGGAGGAACGGCCTGCGCTGGAAGAATGGTATGGAAACCTGGCAGATATGATGCGTGCGGAAGGCGTAACGGAAAAAGGGCATCTGCAAATCAACCGTAATGTCATTCTGAATCTGACGGAACTGCATGGCGAATTGCTGGCTTCTACGAAATATCCGTTCTATAATGCGGCTTATTTCAAGGCACTGCCTTTTATCGTGGAACTGCGTCAGAAGAACGGCCGGAAAGAGGAGTCTGAGGTAGACACTTGTTTCGAGGCGCTTTATGGAGTGTTGCTGTTACGCTTGCAGAAGAAGGAAATCAGTCAGGGCACGGCAAAGGCTATGGAGGCCATCAGTGGTTTCATCTCGTTGCTTGCCAACTATTATGACAAGGAGAAGCGGGGAGAACTGGAGTTGATGGATAATTGATAGTGGATGATTGATAATTATGAAGGAAAATATTGTTCATCGTAACATTCTATATATAAGTGTAACTTTATTAAATGAATATTCTGATAACCGGTGCCAACGGTCAACTTGGCAATGAAATGCGAGTGTTGTCGAAAGAAAACGGACAACATGCTTATTTTTTCACTGATGTGCAGGAATTGGACATTTGCGACGAACAAGCTGTGCACAGGTTTGTGAAGGGTAACCGGATAGATGTGATTGTGAATTGCGCTGCTTATACGGCGGTGGACAAGGCGGAGGACAATCAGGAACTTTGCGACAAGCTGAACCATGTCGCTCCTGGCTATCTGGCTGCCGCTGCCGAAGCTTGCGGTGCTGCCTTGATACAAGTGTCCACCGATTATGTTTTCGACGGAACCGGACACACTCCTTATACGGAAGAGGCGTCCACTTGCCCCAATTCGGTATATGGCTCTACTAAACTGGCAGGTGAGCAGGCGGTGATGAAGCATTGCAGCCGTGCCATGATTATCCGTACAGCATGGCTCTATTCCATTTACGGGAATAATTTTGTGAAGACGATGCTTCGTCTGGGGCGTGAGCGAGAGACGCTGGGGGTTGTCTTCGACCAGATAGGTACGCCGACATATGCCAATGATTTGGCACGTGTCATTTTTGCGGCTGTCAACCGGGGGATTGTTCCCGGTATCTATCATTTCAGCAACGAGGGTGTGTGCTCGTGGTATGATTTCACTTTGGCTATCCATCGCCTGGCCGGCATAAAGACCTGCAAAGTAAATCCACTACATACGGACGAATTCCCTGCCAAGGCGCCGCGTCCGCATTATTCCGTACTGGACAAGACAAAGATAAAGAAGACATTCGGCATCGATATACCCCATTGGGAGGAGAGCCTTGCCGTTTGCATGAAGAATTTGGAAGAGTGATTATTACTGACTAATTGATATATGGCCAATAACAACGAAATAGAAAGACGGAGAACGTTTGCGATTATCGCGCATCCGGATGCCGGTAAGACGTCATTGACCGAGAAGCTGTTGCTTTTTGGTGGACAAATCCAGGTGGCGGGTGCCGTAAAGAGCAATAAGATAAAGAAGACAGCAACGTCGGACTGGATGGATATTGAAAAACAGCGTGGTATTTCCGTCACCACTTCTGTAATGGAGTTTGACTACCATGACTACAAGGTCAACATCCTCGATACTCCGGGTCACCAGGATTTTGCCGAAGATACCTACCGCACGCTGACGGCTGTGGACAGCGTTATTATCGTGGTGGACGGTGCGAAAGGTGTGGAAACGCAGACACGCAAGCTGATGGAGGTCTGCCGTATGCGTAATACGCCGGTGATTATCTTCATCAACAAGATGGACCGTGAAGCCAAAGACCCGTTCGACCTGCTGGACGAGCTGGAGGAGGAACTGCACATCCACGTGCGCCCTTTGACGTGGCCTATCGAGAGCGGTGTCCGTTTCAAGGGTGTCTACAACATCTACGAGCATAATCTTAACCTCTACCAGCCCAGTAAGCAGGTGGTGACAGAGAAGGTGGAAGTGGATATCCATACCGAGGAGCTGGACAACCGGATTGGTGCCCAGCTGGCCGACAAGCTGCGCGGAGAATTGGAACTGATAGACGGTGTTTACCCCGAATTTGATAAGGAGGAATATTTGAAAGGGGAGCTTGCTCCCGTATTCTTCGGTTCGGCACTGAATAATTTCGGTGTGCAGGAACTGCTGGATTGCTTTGTGGAGATTGCTCCCAGTCCCCGTCCCGTGAAGGCGGAAGAACGTGAGGTGGAGCCGGAAGAGCCTAAATTTACCGGATTCATCTTCAAGATAACCGCCAACATCGACCCGAATCACCGTTCATGTATCGCTTTCTGCAAAATCTGCTCCGGGAAGTTTGTACGCAATGCCCCGTACTTGCACGTACGTCATGGCAAGACGATGCGTTTCTCGTCACCTACGCAGTTCATGGCGCAGCGCAAGACGACTGTCGATGAGGCTTGGGCGGGAGATATTATCGGTCTGCCGGATAATGGTACGTTCAAGATTGGCGATACGCTGACCGAAGGCGAGGTGCTCCACTTCAAGGGACTTCCAAGTTTCTCGCCGGAGATGTTCAAGTACATTGAGAATGCCGACCCGATGAAGCAGAAACAGCTTGCCAAGGGTATCGACCAGTTGATGGACGAAGGTGTGGCTCAGTTGTTCGTCAACCAGTTTAACGGGCGTAAGATTATCGGTACGGTGGGGCAGTTGCAGTTCGAGGTCATCCAGTATCGTCTGGAGAACGAATACAGTGCGAAGTGCCGTTGGGAGCCGCTCAGTCTGTATAAGGCCTGCTGGATTGAGAGCGATGATGCGGCGGAGCTGGAAGCCTTCAAGAAGCGCAAATACCAGTACATGGCCAAAGACCGCGAGGGTAGGGATGTGTTCCTGGCCGACAGCGGATATGTGTTGCAGATGGCGCAGATGGACTTCAAGCATATCAAGTTCCACTTTACGAGTGAGTTCTAAGCTATATGATTTTGCTGACTCACGGCTGTAAATGATGCAGGTTGAAGAAAAAGAGGAGGTACAAAGTAATAAAAAACTTTGTACCTCTTTATTTATTGTGGGAAGAAAGTGTTACCTTTGTTTCTATTAATATGCATTGATTATGAAGACACTTGAAGTAAGCTCGTTCCTTACCGACTTTACACCTTACTTATTATAAACACAAAATTTCAAGATGAAACATACCTTCCTTTTTCTCCTGCTGACCTTCCTTTTAGGGCTGACAGCCTGCTCGAAACCTGCCGGTAGAACTTTGATGAACTACGAACAGGCCCTTTCTCATGCTGACTCGTTGGTGCAATGCGGTGCTGTCGACAGTGCCCGGGCCGTCCGCCTGATTTCCGGTTTGCACCGTGAATACAGTCAGATAAAGGAGCTTTCCGATGGCAGGCATGTGCGGCTGAAGCCGGTCAGTGGTTACGAACGTTTTTTCTGGGGAGTGTTTTCTGTGATTATGTTCAGCATTTCCGGTGCTATGCTGTTCAGCCTTGTCCGGTTCAAGAAAGAGCGCCACCACCGCAACTACCTTATCACCTTGAGCGAAAACGAACAGCGCTTGCGCAACAATGAACGCGAGCGCGAGGAACTGGAAGAATGCCTGAAGGAGATGTCGCTGACCGACGAAGAGCGCGAAGAAGTGCATAGCTCGCTGACGAACCTCATGGAACATGGCAGCCGTCTGGATAAGGAAAACGAGTCACTCCGCGCCCGTCTCAAGGAGTATGAAGACAACCCCCGTGCCCCGCGAACTGGAACTGTTGAGGAAAGAGGGCGAGCGTGTCCGGATGCTCGACGGGCAGGTGCAGGCGCTTGCTTCTGCCGTGATAGACGCAGACGAAGTGGTGAAGCAGTTGCGCATCCAGCCCAAATTCCTTGCGGACAGCCAGTGGAACTACTTGCAGAAGCTTACTGACAGAGTATACAAGGGCGCTTCCAAACGCCTTGTCATGCGCTTTCCCCAGCTTACGCCTGCCGACAGCCAGCTTTGCATGCTTATCCGCCTGCACTTCAGCAATGCACAGATTGCCACGCTCATTGCCGTGTCTCCCGCTTCCGTGTCCCAGCAGAAGTTTCGCCTGAAGAAACGGATGATGCAGGCAGATGGTGGACTGTTTGCTGATGGAGAGACGCTGGATACAGTAGTGTGCCATGTCTGAAATTTCGGATTGCAAGACAACAGTGACAAGGGTATGAAACTATTAGGTGGCATTAAGATAAATTAGGCCCGTAATTTCTTTACGGAAATCCTTTTCCGTATCTTCAAGTGGAATTTGTCAAGTCCGGCTAATTATGAGTTCATAAAAACGCTATCAAAGACGGTATCATAAAAAATGGTATTGTATATGGACCGAACGGATCGGGTAAAACAAACTTCAGTTTGGCCTTATTCGATATTGAGAACCATTTGTCGCCCAAATGGAAGAAGATAGATCATTATGTGAATTTTATTTATGCTGGAAAGAAGGAGGGAGTAGTCGGGTTCGAATATACATTTAGGTTTGAGAACGGGACAGTTGTCTATGCCTATTCTAAAAATGCCGGTGGTATATTAGTGTCCGAATCGCTTCGGGTGGACGATAATTTGGTTTTTGAACGGAAGAATGGTTCTTTTTGCATAAACAAGCAACAGTTTCCTATGGAAGAAACCATAGAGAATAACCTCGGAAGTAATGCAAATAACGGGTCGATAGTCAATTTCTTATAGACTTCCTACCCGTTGGGCAAAGAACACTGCTTGATTCCGATATTTTTATATGATTATTTTAGGGATATAGCCAATTTGTGTTGATTTATTAGGACAAAAAGTCGGTGATTTCCCTTGTTCTCAATCTGTTTTGCTACTAATATAACCTCGGTCTTATACTGAACCCTATTCAGTCGTATACTGAATGCCATTCAGTCTTATATTGAATCCTATTTAATCGTATACTGAATTACCCCCACTTCAGAAGGTGTTCTGGGAGGGGATGGACTGTGACGGTTTGATGGCTTGAAACGGATGCTTTTGGGATTTGAAATGTTGTTACAAAATGAAATAAGAAACTGATTGGTGACTTAAAAAATATTGTTATTCCTTGTTATTTCAATAGTTCGCTTTCTATTGGACTGCTAAAGAGTTGAATTGATTACGGATGAGAGCATAGAATCAAATTGCTCCATAATTAAAAATATCCCTCCAAAAGAAGTGAGTTTACCGGATTTTATGCTTATTTTTGTCATGCTTGTTGAGGATTTCTTGTGCTTTTTTTGCAGCACTAATTTAAGTGAATCTTCTGACATGGCAAAGTACTGGGCAATATTTTATTGCTCAGTATTTTAAATAATTGTTTTGTAAAGTGCCGCGGAACTAAGGTCTGATAGAACGAGGATGAAACATTCCAAATTAATAAACAATATAAACGAACGTGTAGTGGATGACATCAAAGGACGGTTATCCAAAGGTACTTTTGTGTCTATTGCTGCGGCTTCATTCTCCATCTATGCCTACGAAGCATTGAAAGAAGAATTGGAGCAAGTGGAACAATTGCGTTTCATTTTCACGTCTCCTACTTTCATCAAGGACAAATCAAAGAAAGAGAAACTTAAAACATTAGAAAACAATTAAGAAACAAGATATATGACTGACATATTAAAACATTTGGATTTGAACTCCGCAGACGGAACGCAACTCAATCTTGATGCGCTCTATCAGATAGCACCTTCGGCATTTACCGAAGTACGTGATGACAAGACTGGTGAAATCTCCCGAAAGGTAAACTTCGAGGTGCTTCGCCGGTTGCTTGGCGACTATGTCACAGACGGCGATGGCGAGATGTATCAGTTTACATGGGTAGGTAAGAATGCCGCTCGTGCGGAGGCTGCCAAACCAACCGATAAGACATTACGCCCGGTGGTGGAAGATTCCGTGGATTGGGACAATACGAAGAATATCTATATCGAAGGTGATAACCTGGAAGTGCTCAAACTCTTGCAACGCTCATATATGGGTAAGGTGAAGATGATTTATATCGACCCACCCTATAATACTGGCAATGACTTTGTGTATCATGACGACTTTGCTCTCACTGCTGCCGAAGAGGATTTCAAAGCCGGCAATGTGGACGAGTTGGGCTATCGCTTCAGGAAGAATTCCGATACGAATGGTAAGTTTCATTCGGATTGGTGCAGTATGATTTATAGTCGTCTGCTGGTGGCTCGTTCTCTGCTCACGGAGGATGGAGTTATCTTTATTTCGATAGGTGATGATGAGAATGCAAATCTCATCAAAATATGTGATGAAGTCTTTGGCGAGCATAATTTCATTGCTGATATTTGCCATAAGCATAGAGCCTCTGTTTCTAATGATAGAATAATATCTGAAAATCACAATCACATTGCGTTTTATGCCAAAGAAATAAATGAGGTGTTTGCTCAACAAAAGAATATAGGAGAAGACCCAGTATTAGACGGATTTGATCGAGAAGACGATAAGGGAAAATATAAATTGGCACCTGTAGATGGTCCTGGTGGAGCAAAGAAAGGTAATCCTTTTTACGAATTTATGGGTGTTGAAGGATATTGGAGATATTCAAAAGAGACCATGCAGAAACTGTATGATAATGGACTGCTTATTGTCACAGAGAACAATCTCCAGAAGAAGTATTACGAAGAACAGGCTCGACAATCAAGAAAAAAAGTTACGACTTGGTGGGATACAGATTTCTTAACTTCTTCCGCAACTTCATATCTTCAGAAATTAATGGGCTGCAAAGCATTCGACAATCCCAAAAGTATAAATCTCTTGATAAGGATGCTCAAGATGATGACTCATTTTGATAAAGATGCACTTATTCTCGATTTCTTCTCAGGCTCTGCCACCACTGCCCATGCTGTAATGCAACTCAACGCCGAAGACGGAGGTAACAGAAAATATATCTGCGTTCAGCTTCCCGAAAAAACACCAGAAGATAGCGAAGCACGTAAGGCAGGCTACGCCACTATCCCTGAGATAGCCAAAGAACGCATCCGTCGTTCCGGTGCAAAAATAAAAGCAGATTCCTCGCTTACTACCCAAAACCTCGACACTGGTTTCCGTGTCTACCGCCTTGACGAAAGCAACTACGAGAAAGTATCACTTTCACCCAAGGAATACAAGCAAGACCAGCTTGACCTCTTTGCCTATAATATCAAGCGCGATCGTACTGACCTTGACCTACTCTATGGTTCGATGTTGGCATGGGGTGTTCGCTTGGATTTGCCCTTGCAGACAGAAACCATGGACGGTTGTACCATCTATACTGTCAACGAAGGTGAACTTGTGGCTTGCTTTTCCGAGGGCATTACCGATAAGGTAGTAACTGCGATGGCCGACAAGAGTCCCTTGCGTGTACTTTTCCGTGATGCCTGCTTCAAGGAAGATGCTCAGAAAATCAATATTTATGAGCAGTTCAAGCAATCCTTGGATTGGTCGGATAATGATGCGTTTAATAATATCAGAGTAATTTGACGTGTCCATGGAAGAGAACAACAAAATACTAATCTATACAGACAATGGCGGTCTGACAAAGATAGATGTGAAACTTGAGGAAGATCCTTTATGGCTTACTCAAGCGCAGATGTGCGAGCTGTATCATACGAGTAAATCAAATGTAAGTGAGCATATTAAGCACATTTTCGAAGAAGGCGAACTACAAGAGGACTCAGTTGTTCGGAAATGCCGAACAACTGCCACAGATGGTAAGTCATACATGACAACCTTCTATAATCTTGATATGATTATCGCTTTACTTGATTTCGCAGAAAGCCAAGCCGAGAAAGAGCAACCCATGACCATGAACGATTGGGCAAACTATCTGGATCGCATACTCACCTCAACTGGAGAACAACTCCTACTGGATGGAGGCCTAGTATCCCATCAAGAAGCGATGGATCATGCCGCTACTGAGTATCGTAAATATAAACAGCGCACACTCAGCGATGTGGAGCAAGATTATTTGAACGCTATCAAGGCGATTAGTGACAAAAGTAAGAAAGGAGGCAAAAAGTGAAAATAAGATATAAACATCAACGCTTTCAAGCGGAAGCTGCCAAATGCGTGAGCGATGTGTTTCAGGGGCAACCCAAACACGATGGCAGCCGCACCTTCTTGAACAAGTTTGGTGCGCTCAACTTCGACGGTTTCGGCAATTTTCCCCTTGTACTTGACAATGAAAGCATTTGCGAGAATGTGCGTGGCATACAGATGGCAGAAGGATTGAATCCCGTGGAGCATCTGGAGGGAGACGGACGTACCTTTACCATCGAGATGGAAACAGGTACGGGTAAGACCTATACCTACATCAAGACCATGTATGAGCTGAACGCCCGCTATGGCTGGTCGAAATTTGTGATTGTAGTGCCAAGTATTGCCATCCGCGAAGGCGTGTTCAAGAGTTTTGAGAGTATGGCAGAGCACTTTGCTGGAGAATATGGTAAGCGCATGCAATACTTCATCTACAACTCGAAGCAGCTCGCTAAGATTGATGCCTTTGCTTCGGATAACGGCATTCATGCAATGATTATCAATACGCAGGCTTTCAATGCTTCGCTTAACGAGGATAAAAACAAGGAAGGTCGCGCAGGTGATTCCGCAGCCCGTATCATCTTCTCACGTCGTGATGAGTTCGGTTCGCGAAAGCCTATTGACATCTTGGCAAAAACGAATCCCATCCTAATTATTGACGAGCCGCAAAGCGTGTTGGGTACGGACAAAGGCAATGCCACACGAAAAGGTATCAAACTGTTTAACCCGCTCTTTACCTTACTTTATAGTGCCACGCACCGTGAAATATTCAACCAAGTATATCGCCTCGATGCCATCGACGCTTACAACAAGAAGCTGGTGAAAAAAATAGAGGTACGCAGTGTGCATCAAGTGGGTTCTACAGCTACCAATAGCTATGTCTATCTGGATGAAATCGTCATTAGCAAAGGCAATCCACAAGCTCGATTGGGCTTCGATGTCAAGACTGCCAATGGCACACGCCAGACCATTCGCTTGGTCGGCGAAGGGTTCGATCTTAAAGAGCAAAGCGGTGGTTTGCAGGAGTATGCCAATAACTTTAAAGTGGAATGTATAGACGGATTGACCAATACCGTGCATTTCCTCAACGGACTGACGCTTCATCCCGGTGAGGTGGTGGGCAGCGTGAATGAGGATATTCTCCGTCGCCACCAGATACGTGAAACCATCAAGACTCATTTGGAACGTGAACGCCAACTTTTTGCTCGCGGCATCAAGGTGCTTTCGCTCTTCTTTATCGATCATGTGGATAGTTACCGCATCTACGGTAAGGACACGGCAGAGAAGGGGAAATTTGCACGGATGTTTGAAGAGGAATACCAACGTGCCTTGCAAGAGCTTATGTCTACCTTTAAGGATACCGCCTACACTCGCTTCCTTTCCAATCCGAAGAATGCGCCCGAAAACATTCACGATGGTTACTTTTCTATTGATAAAAAAGGGAAGAACGTGGAATCGAAGAATAAGGAAGGCGAAAACGAAGAACGTGGTTTCGACCTTATCATGAAGGATAAGGAACGCTTACTTAGCCAAAGTTGCCCCATTCGCTTCATCTTCTCTCACTCGGCCTTGAAGGAAGGTTGGGACAATCCTAATGTGTTCCAGATTTGTACGTTGAAAGATACCTCCAACGAAATCAAGAAACGTCAGGAGGTGGGTCGTGGTATGCGCCTATGCGTCAACGATAAGGGCGAACGTCAAGATGCCGACGTATTGGGTGACCATGTGTTCGACACCAATATCCTGACCGTTATTGCCAGCGAGAGCTATGACGACTTTGCCAAGAAGCTGCAAACCGATATGGCAGAAGCCTGTGCCAGCCGTCCGGTAGTGGTGACAGCCACACTGTTTGCCGACCAACTGGCACAGACACAAGATGGATACAGCATAAAGATTACGACCGAACAGGCCGTGGAAATCCACGAAGAACTGATAGTCCAAGGTTACATCAAGAAGGGCAAGCTCACGCAAAAGTACTTTGACGAAAAGAAAGCCGATTCGCTCCAGTTTGGTGAGGTGGAAAATCTACATTCGTTTATCATCAAACAGTTGGATAAAGTGTTCAATCCCGATGCCTTCAAACCAGCCAATGGACGTAATAAAACGGAGGCTCACTTAGTGAAAGACAACTTCAACAAAAAAGAGTGGCAAGAGTTGTGGCGGCGCATCAATACACGTACTTACTATAACGTGAGTTTTGAAACGTCAAAACTCATCAAGAGTGCCATTGATGCACTCGACAAGCACCTGAATGTGACAGAAATCCGTATTGTAGTGGAGAGTGGCGGTATGGAAAGCATCCGTGACCGCGAAGAATTGGAAGCCGGAGCAGCCATGAGTGCCGCTACAGTGAAAACCATTCGGGTAACGGAAGTTATTGGAGCAGAAGTAACTTACGACTTGGTAGGTGAACTCGTGCAATCCACCGGTCTAACTCGCCGCACCATTGTAGAAATGCTGAAAGGCGTTAATCATGCGACTTTCCATCAGTTCAAGCTGAATCCAGAAGAGTTCATCATCAAAGCCGGTCGCATCATCAACGATTGTAAGGCTATCTCGCTCATCCAACACATCCAGTATGAGAAATGTGCTGGAACTTTTGGTACTGGCATCTTTGAGGAAGCTACGCTGCGTGGTACACTTGGCAAGAATGCTATCGAAAGTACCAAGTCGCTTTACGATCTTGTAGTGGTAGATAGTGAAGGTATCGAAAAGAGTTTTGCCGAGTCGCTGGAAGCTGAGGATGATGTGGTGGTATATAGCAAACTGCCCGGTGGATTCTACATCAACACTCCGATGGGCAAATATAATCCCGACTGGGCTGTAGCTTTTCGAGAAGATTCCGTGAAGCACGTCTATTTCGTGGCAGAAACCAAAGGCAACGACATCGAAGTATCACAACTTCGCCGTGCCGAGGATGCCAAGATAGAGTGCGCCCGTCGCCACTTTGCAGCTATCAGCACTGGCGATGTGGCGTATAGTGTGGTGAAAACCTACCAGGATTTGTATAATGCAGTAACAAAGTAAAATCAGCCAAACACGTAGAGAGGCACATTCTCTCTATGTGTGCATTCTTTCTTTTCACTGGCATAAACTCTAAATGATGTCATATTGCAAAGAATAGCTTATGGTAACTATCTTGTAGAGACCGGAAGATATAGGTGCCTTCATTATCAGAAGTTTGCGTGTATAGCTTGTAGAGATTATCACCTTATTCTTCTTATTTCAGCTTTATTTCCCCCTTCTTCTTGTAGAGATGTTATTTTTGTAATTGTTTGTATTTGAGTGATTTATGAAAATTGGTTGTAGATGCCATTTTCTTGTTTTCCCTTGTTTCCCGCCCTAACTTTGCAACATCGAATTTGAGAAAAGCAGACGGCTGAATCGTTGAGGCCTCACGATGAAAACTTCTGCTTCTCGGGTGAGACAAGAGAAACCGGATATACATTATTAATTAATCATTTAAAACATTACGATTATGGCATTTTTTAAAAGAGTTCAGAAAAAAGTAAACGATTTGTGGTATCCTCAATCAGTAACCTGGGGCAAGGCGGTTACTACCCGTGAAGTGGCAGACGAGCTGTCTGTTCTTTCTACCGTGACCCGTGGTGACACGTATGCGGTGATGGAGAACTTGGGGCGTGTATTGAGCAATTTCATGGGGCAGGGACGTACTGTGAAGATAAACGGTGTCGGCACCTTCTACTATACTGCCACCTCTACTAAAAGAGGAGTGTCGACGGCTGCGGAGGTAAGCGCTTCGCTGATTAACGGAGTACGTGTCCGTTTTTTGCCCGAAGTGGAGCGTAATAGTGGCCGTCAGGTGATTACCCGCAGCATGGTGAATACGAAGATTGTTTGGGAAGAGTGGGGCAAGCTTCCTTCTTCTGACAGTGGCAATCAAGGTGGCAGCAACCAGGGCGGCAACGACGGCGATCAGGGAGAGAACCCGCTGGGCTGATTTTTCCCATCCCGCCAATTGCCTCTTTTCTTGACATAAATGGGGCATTATACACTTCCCGTACCACCTCTCCGGTAGTGCGGGAAGTGACGTTTTAGCATCTTTTATTATTTTTTACCACCTTTCTTTAACGGATAATCGCTAATTTCGAACGATTTTTTTTAAATCCTACGGAATAACTAATAATTTATAATATGGAAAACTTGAACATAGCACTTCTGCTAATGGTGGTAGGTATGGCAACAGTCTTTGCTATCCTGCTGATTGTTATCTACTTAGGAAAATGTCTCATTGCACTTGTGAACAAATATGCACCCGAAGAAGTGGTACCGGCCAAAGCTGCAGCAAATGGTCCTGCACCTGTCCCCGGTAATATTCTGGCAGCTATCAGTGTAGCCGTAACAGTAGTGACACAAGGTAAGGGTAAAGTTGCTAAGGTAGAAAAAATCTGAAATAATAATCTTATATAAAAACACACCGAATAATTTAGTATGAAAAAGGAAATTAAGTTCAGCTTGGTATTCAGGGACATGTGGCAGAGTGCCGGAAAATATGTACCCCGTGTTGACCAGCTGGTGAAAGTAGCTCCCGCTATCATTGAGATGGGTTGTTTTGCGCGCGTGGAAACCAATGGCGGAGGTTTTGAACAAGTAAATCTGCTGTTTGGGGAGAATCCGAATAAAGCCGTGCGCGAATGGACGAAGCCGTTCCACGAAGCCGGTATCCAGACTCACATGTTGGACCGTGCCTTGAATGGCCTCCGCATGAGTCCCGTGCCCGCCGATGTACGCAAGCTGTTCTATAAGGTGAAGAAAGCGCAAGGTACGGACATCACGCGTACTTTTTGCGGTCTGAACGATACTCGCAATATCATTCCTTCCATTGGTTATGCACACGATGCCGGAATGATTTCCCAATGTTCGCTCTGCATCACCCATTCACCTATCCATACCGTAGAATACTACACGAACATGGCTTTGAAGCTTATCAAGGCTGGTGCCGATGAAATTTGCATCAAGGATATGGCAGGCATCGGACGTCCGGTTTCCCTGGGTAAGATTGTGGCCAATATCAAGGCGGCACATCCCGATATTCCTATCCAGTACCATAGTCATGCGGGGCCCGGCTTCAATATGGCAAGCATTCTTGAAGTGTGCGAGGCAGGTTGCGACTATATTGATGTAGGTATGGAACCGCTTTCATGGGGTACAGGACATGCAGACCTGCTCAGCGTGCAGGCTATGCTGAAAGATGCAGGCTTCCAGGTGCCCGAAATCAACATGGAGGCATATATGAAGGTACGTGCCCTCATCCAGGAATTTATGGATGATTTCCTTGGCTTGTACATCAGCCCGCGTAACCGTTTGATGAACTCCCTGCTGATTGGTCCTGGACTTCCGGGCGGCATGATGGGCAGTTTGATGGCAGACCTGGAGTCCAATTTGGAATCCATTAACAAATATAAGGCAAAACGCAACCTGCCCTTCATGAAGCAGGATGAATTGCTCATCAAGTTGTTCAACGAAGTGGCATACGTCTGGCCGCGTGTAGGTTATCCGCCATTGGTGACTCCGTTTAGCCAGTATGTCAAGAATCTCTCCATGATGAACGTCATTGCTATGGAGAAGGGCAAGGAACGCTGGGGCATGATTGCCGATGATATTTGGGATATGCTGCTGGGCAAAGCCGGTAAGTTGCCGGGTGAATTGGCTCCTGAGCTTATTGAGAAAGCAGAGCGCGAAGGACGTAAATTCTTCACCGGCAATCCGCAAGACAACTATCCCGATGCTTTGGACAAGTACCGCAAGCTGATGAAGGAAAACAAATGGGAATTGGGCGAGGACGACGAAGAGCTTTTCGAATACGCCATGCACCCGGCTCAATACGAGGCTTACAAGAGTGGCAAGGCCAAGCAGGACTTCCTGGAGGATGTGGAGAAACGCCGTGCTGAACGTGACAAATCTCCGCTGGACGATGCCAAACCCAAGACGCTCACCGTGCAGGTGGACGGTCAGGCCTACCGCGTAACGGTGGCTTATGGTGACATTGACCTGCCCGCTTCGGCTACCGAGAAGGTGACTGCTCCTCCCGTAGGCGAAGGTCAGGATATTCCGGCTCCGCTCGAAGGCAAGTTCTTCTTGACGAAGAATGCACAAGAAACCCCGTTGAAAGTGGGTGACAAGGTGAAGAGTGGCGATCTTCTCTGCTATATCGAAGCTATGAAGACATACAATGCCATCCGTGCAGACTTTGATGGAACGGTTGTTGCCATCTGTGTCAATCCGGGTGACTCTGTTTCTGAAGATGATGTATTAATGAAGATAGGATAATGGAAGATATATTTGCAAAACTCTATGATATGACGGCCTTCAGCAATATCATTGCTGATCCGTCGTTCCTCGTGATGTATGCCATCGCTTTTATCCTGCTTTATTTGGGCATCAAGAAGCACTATGAACCATTGTTGCTGGTACCCATCGCTTTCGGTGTACTCATCGCCAACTTTCCTGGCGGCGAGATGGGTGTGATTCAGGCGGATGAAAACGGAATGGTCATGGTAGGCGGGGTGATGAAGAATATCTGGGAGATGCCGTTGCACGAAATAGCGCACGACCTTGGACTGATGAACTTCATCTATTATATGCTGATTAAGACCGGATTCCTGCCACCTGTCATCTTTATGGGGGTGGGTGCGCTGACGGACTTCGGTCCGATGCTCCGTAACTTGCGTCTCTCCATATTCGGTGCGGCTGCGCAGTTAGGTATTTTCACCGTACTGCTTTGTGCTGTGATGATAGGGTTCACTCCGCAGGAAGCGGGTGCGTTGGGCATTATCGGTGGTGCCGATGGCCCTACGGCTATCTTTACTACCATCAAGCTGGCTCCCCATCTGTTGGGACCGATTGCCATTGCTGCTTATTCTTATATGGCGCTGGTACCGGTCATCATTCCGATGGTGGTGAAGTTGTTCTGTACCAAGAAGGAATTGATGATTAACATGAAGGAGCAGGAGAAGCTGTATCCTTCGAAAATCGAGATTAAGAATCTGCGTGTATTGAAGATTATCTTCCCGATTGCAGTGACTACGATTGTTGCTTTATTTGTGCCTACGGCAGTACCTTTGATTGGTATGTTGATGTTCGGTAATTTGATTAAGGAAATCGGTTCTGATACAAGCCGCTTGTTCGACGCTGCTGCTAATAGTATCATGAATGCAGCTACCATCTTTTTAGGATTGAGCGTTGGCGCCACGATGACTAGTGAGGCATTCCTGAATTGGACAACCATCGGTATTGTGATTGGCGGTTTCCTGGCATTTGCATTGTCCATTACGGGAGGTATTTTCTTTGTGAAGCTGTTCAACCTATTCAGCAAGAAGAAGATCAATCCACTGATTGGTGCTACCGGCCTGAGTGCCGTGCCCATGGCAAGCCGCGTCTGCAATGAGATTGCAACGAAATATGACCCGAAAAACCATGTGCTGAATTACTGTATGTCCAGTAATATCTCCGGTGTAATCGGGTCGGCTGTTGCGGCTGGTGTATTGATTTCATTCTTGGGATAAACCTGGTCAGTAGGGGAAAGATAAAGAAACTCCGGCATGGCTTTACAAAGCCATGCCGGAGTTTCTTTATCTTTTTCGTTGAGGGGCATTTCATTCGCTGACCACTTTCCAATATTCAGCTACCGCCATCTTTTCCGCGAGATACGCATCAATCAGGTTGGTGTGTGCTTGTGTCCATGAGAGTTGTGCGGACAGTACATCTACCATGCTGGCTTTTCCTTCATTATAAGAGAAGGTGACAAGGTCTAGATTCTCTTCGGCAAGTGTCATATTCTCCCGGGCCGTCTTGACTTGCTGTTCAGTTTCCGTTAGCTTTGTGGTGGCTGCGGAGAGCTCTTCCAGAATATTGTCCGTTACATAGCTTTGTTGCAGCTTCTGTATGCCGATATAGGCTTTCTGTTGGCGGTTTGTCTTGAAGCGGGCTCCCCAACGGAAGATGGGGATGCTGACGTTGACCCCTGCGACGGGAGTATGAGGTACATTCTGCCCCATATAGGCGATTCCCGTATCCCAACCGGTAGCGAGAAACATGCTGACTTGTGGATTGTAGCGGCTGAGGGCGGCATGCCGTTGCGCTTCACTGCGGGCGATGTTCACGGAGGTACTGGCATATTCTGCCCGGCGGGGCAGCACATCATCCAGGCCCAAAGGGATGATGGAGGCAGTCGGTATATCTATTTCGGCTATGCTGTCTATGGGAGCGTCCGGTTCCGAGCCCATAAGGATATTCAGTTTTTGCAGGGCAAGGGTATGGTTTTGGCGTGCCTTGATGTACTGTAATTCGGCCTCCTTACGCCGGGTGGAAATCATCAGCAAGTCTGTGCGGCTGATGGCGCCGTCATCGAAGCGGTCTTGGATGATGTCGTACTGCTGTTGTACAATATCCTGAAAGGTAGCCGCGGCTTTCAGACCGGCACGGGCGGCAGAGGCATTCCAATAGACGGCGTCACTTTGATAGTGTATCTGGTCGAGGGTCAGTTCTGTGGTTAGTTGCTCCAGTGCCTCTTCGGTTTGCGCCACTTTCTTTTGGGCTATTAGGGAACCTCCGGTATAAAGCGGCTGCGTCAAGGTGGCAAGTGCCTGATAGGTATAAGGGCGGTAGTCTCCTTTCGGACTGTTCCATTGGTCCAGATGATTGAGATTGGCGGTACCCTCGGCGATGATGTCAATCTGGGGCAGGAAACCGGTGGAGGCAATCTTGCGTGCCTCGGTACTGGCGAATGTTTTCAGATGCTGTTGTTTCAGAATCTGGCTGTATGCTTCTACCTTGTCGCGGTATTCTTCGCGGCTCAGATATGCTTGTTGTGCCCCGGCATTCAGTCCGGAGCACAGTAATGATAGAATAAGTATCTTTGTTTTCATCATTCAATTGGTAAACTGTAAATTGTTGAATGTTCTCTCACTTGATTTTATGAATGGCGCAATAAGCCACCGGCAGCACGAATAATGTCAATGCCGAGGCTACCAGCAAACCACCCATAATGGTTGCCGCCATGCCGCCGAACATGGCGTCGAACAATAACGGCAACATTCCCAGGATAGTGGTACCCGATGCCATAGCCACCGGGACAATACGGGTGGTCGTTGCACTGATAACGGCTTCACGCGGTGCTTTCCCGGCAGCGGTTTCCGTATCAATCTGGTCCACCAGCACGATGGCATTCTTGATATTCATTCCAATCAGCCCCAGCAAGCCGAGGATGGAGAAAAAGTCGAATGATTTTCCCAATACCACCAGTCCCAGTACAATACCTATAAAGATAAGCGGCAGCATCAGCAGGATAACAATCGGTTTCCGGTAGCTGCGGAACAGAAACAGCAAGGTGACGAACATAAGGAAGAATGTCAGCGGCAGGTTAGCTGCCAGTGCGGCATTGCTTTCTGCCTGGCTTTCCTGCTCTCCGAAGTATTTCATGGTGTAACCTTCGGGCACTTCAATCTCCTTCTGCACTTGCTTCCATATACGGTTGAAGGCGGCAATGGCATTCACACCGCGGCGTGGGTCGGCCTGCGCCATCATCACCATCTGCCGGTTGTAGTCTTTCACATTGGAGAACTTGTACTGGAAGTCGAACCGGCTGACGACTTGTTCCAGAGTGGTTGTTTCGCGTGCAGTGCCGAATACGGGGAGTGTACGCAAGTCGTTGATACGGAAAGAGTCGATGGTTTTATCCTTCAACAGAATGGGGAGTACTTGGTCTCCTTCCCTGTATTCTCCAAGTGTCATGCCGTTCGTACCGATCTGGATACTCTGTGCCATGCTTTGACGGGAGATACCCAACGGTTGTGCACGTTCCTGACTGTAAACGGGATGCCATACCGGTATCTTATTGCCCCAGGAGTTGCGCACGTTGATAAGTTCGTCGTTACGGTGCATGATGTCCAGAATCTTGTTGGTCAGCATGACCAGCGTATCCGTGTTATTGCCGATGAACCCGATTTCAATGGCGGCATCTACGGCAGGGGAGAGCTTGAACAACATGGTACGGGTGATGGCATTGGGATAGTTGGCCTTCATGTAGGCATCAAGGTTCTTTTCCTGTTCCTTGGTATATTTGCTGTCCGTTACTTCCACCAGGATATTGGCGAAGTTAGGTTTGGGGCCGACGGAAGTGGAGGCCAGATAGTAACGCAACGGTGTGCTGCCGAATGTGACGGATACCCGTTTCACTTCCGGCTGCTGCATCAGATGGGCTTCCACCTTTTTCATTTCGGTTTCTACTTCGCGGATGCTGTACCCGTCCGGATAGAATACATCTGCCCGAAAGTAGGGTTTGTCCAGAGAAGGGAAGAAGTTCTGGGGCATCAGTCCCATGACGAAAAGGGAGAGGATGAACAGTGCTGTAATGCTGCCAAGGGTCAACGCCTTCTTGCGTATCAGTGTGCCGAGGATGGAGGCGAATTTATGGTAGAAAGGCTTGTCGTATGGGTCTTTACCACCATCTTTTGCCTTTGCTTTCAGTATGAAGTTGCCGAATGTAGTGGTTTGTGTCAACGCCAGCACCCAACTTAATCCCAGGGAAATGGCCAGCACTACGAATAGCGGTTTCACGATTTCGGCTACGGAAGAGGGAGCCAGATACAGTGGCAGGAACGAACAGATGGCAATGAACGTTGCTCCCAGTAATCCCCATTGGGGACTGGTGGCACCGTCTATCAGCGCTTTCCGGCGGTCGATGCCGCGGGCAATGGCAATCTGGGCATTATCTGTCACCACGATGGCATTGTCCACCAGCATTCCCATGGCTATGATAAATCCGGCGAGGGAGGTCCGGTTCAGACCTACGCCAAGAAACGACATAATGAGCAGTGTGCCTCCGATAGAGAATATAAGGGAAGAGCCAATCAGTACTCCTGCACGCATGCCCATCACCAGCATGATGATTACAATCACAATCAGGATGGATTCTATCAGATTGATGATGAACCCGTTGTTGGCTTCTTGGGCAATCACGTTTTCGGGATACAGACTTTCCAGTTCCAGCCCCACGGGGATGAGGGGCATGAGTTCGGCAAGCCTCCGGTCTACCAGTTCACCGGTTTTTACCACATCCTTTGTAGGGTCTGTGGAGATGCCGATACCGATGGCGCGCTTTCCGTTGACGTGCATGATATTGCCGGGAGGTTCCATGTATCCCTTTTCAATGATGGCGATGTCGCCTAGCTTGACTTGTCCGCCGGAGGTAGTGATAACCTGGTTGCGGATATCATCGACAGTCGTGTAGGTACCGTTGGCCACGATGCGTAACTGTTGTTCTCCAGCACTGATTTCACCCGTATTGATAATCTGGTTCTGCGATTGCAGCAGGCTGGCCAGCTGCTTGGGGGCGATACCCATTCCTGCCAGCTTGTTTACGGAGATGAATATATGGATGACCTCTGTCTGTGTACCGAAAAGGGCTACCTTCATCACACCGTCTGCCGTGATGACTTGTGTCTTGATTCGTTCCGCCCAGTTTCTCATTTCTTCATAAGAGAAACCGTCGTCACCCACCAGGCCGTAATAGATGCCGAAAACGTCTCCAAAATCATCCGAGACGGTCGGCACAGAAGAGCCTGCGGGCAGTTGGGGCTGTATGTTGAGCACTTTGCGCCGCAGTTCGTCCCACTTCTGCGGAATGGATGCGGCAGAGAGTGACGGTTGCAGTTCGAAGGTTATCTTGGAGAGTCCGTACATAGACTCTGACTTTATCTTGTAGACGCCGCTCATCGACTGTATTTCTCGGGAGATGGGTTCGGTGACGAGCCGTTCCACTTCTGCCGGCTCCGCTCCCGGGTAGCGTGTCATGATGACTGCCGACTTGATGACGAAAGGTGCGTCTTCCTTCTTTCCCAACCTGCCGAATGACAGTATGCCGCCGATAAGCAGCACAGCCAGAAAGAAGTAGACTATCTTCGTGTTGTCTAATGAATATTTGGCTAGATTCATGTTGTTTAATTATCAATTATCAATTTTTACCTTTTCTCCTTCTGTCAGCTGGTATACTCCGGCCGTCACAACGGTTTCTCCCGGTTCCAGCCCTTTAGAGATAAGCAGGTTTGCCTCTCCCGTTGGAGAATAAACGCTCACTTCGCGACGGCTGACTTTATTACCTTCCACCACCCATACATACGTTTTCTGGTTTTCACTGTTACCGAATACGGCACTTAACGGTACATTCATCAGCTTTTCTTCCAGGAAGGGAGTGACATCCGATGCCAGCTTTATTTTGCATGTGAATCCCGGTTTTACGTCATAACGTGCACGGTCAAAGTGCGGGTCGTCAATTGTTATTGTCACCGGAATACCCGTTCCTGCTGTGGAGATGTCAAGATACTCTTCCATTCTGGCATCGAAAGCCTCTGCGGGGTAGCTATCGAACACCACCTTGAACTTTACGTCCTTGGCACGGAGCAGATAGAGATAATCATCCGGTACGGTGAACTTGACTCGTAGTTTCTGTGTATTTACCAGTAGTACAACCCCTTCTCCCGCATTGACACGCTGATAGTTCTCTACCAGCCGTTTTTCGATGGAACCGTCGAAAGGGGCTGTCAGCCGCGTATCCCGTATATTGTTGCCGGACAACTCGTAGGCGGATTTTGCTTTCTGATAGTTGGCTACGCTGATTTCGTATTCCTGCACGGAGATAGCCTGGCGGCTAAGTAGCCGTTTGTTACGTTCCACTTGTGCGGCAGCTGTTTCGTAGGCAGCTTTGTCGGCTGCATATTGCAGGGAGATGTCGCGTGGGTCGATGGCGGCAATCAGTTGCCCCTTCTTTACCCGCTGTCCCTCTACAACCGGGAGGTTGATGATTTGTCCGCTGACGCGGAAGGCAAGTCTCACATATTCCACGGCTTCCACCATTCCGGAGAAGTCTTTGTGGATAACCGACTGTGAACTGACTTGTGCAGTCTTCACCGGTCGGATAAGGGTATTGCTACCCTTTTGTTTTTGCCCGCACGACGTGATGAGCAACGTCGTGACCAGGGCGAAAAGAAACATTTTTTTCATTGGTAAACAAGTATATAGTTATTCGTTCAGGTATATATAAAAACATAAAACCGGGAAAACAACCAAATGTTCTCCCGGTTATAGGATAAATGATGATTTAATGTGCCAATATGGTTAATTACATGAGCACATTAATTTTTAATTCCGTCCCCCGTTCCAGCGTATATGGGTGTCCGTAGACTTGTATGTCCACTTTGCTGCCTGCTGTAAGCGAGATTTCGATTTCTTTTCCTACCCGTATGTGAAGTGTGTTTTTCAGATAATTCACCTTGAATGAATAGCTGTCCCATTTTTGCGGTATGACGGGGGAGAAACACAATGTCTCCTTCAGCACCTGCATACCTGCAAATCCGCGTACAATGGCCAGCCAGCTGCCGGGCATACTGGTTATGTGCAGACCTTGGTCCGCTTCGTTGTTGTAGTCGTCCAGGTCAAGCCGCGTGGCATGCAGGAAAAGCTGGTAAGCTTTTTCCACTTTGCCGATGCGTGCAGCCAGGATGGAATGGATGTGGGGAGAAAGGGAGGATTCGTGTACGGTCATCGGCTCATAGAACTCGAAATTGCGGCGGACGGTTTCCGTGTCGAAATAGAAATAATAAAGGTAAAGTCCGAGCAACACGTCGCTTTGCTTGATGTAGCAAGAGCGCAGAATGCGATCCCATGACCAATGTTGGTTGATGGGGCGTTCTTCGGCAGGAATGTTATCTGTACTTTCCAGTACTTTATCCATATAGCCGTCATTCTGGATAAAAATTCCCCGTTCCTTGTCTTCCGGCAGATACATGTGTTCGATGATGTCTCTCCACCGGGCGCTTTCCTTTACTTGGTCGAGATTGGTGATGCGGCGTATGCGGGCATATTCGTCCGGATATTGCTGTGCTATCATTTCCAGAAAACGGAGGGTCATCTTGAGGCATTGTATGCAGGAATAGTTGGTGTACCAGTTGTTGTCCACATTGTTTTCGTATTCATCCGGGCCGGTAACTCCCAGTATGACATATTTCTGTTTGGGTTGGGAGAAGGATACCCGTTGGCTCCAGAAGCGGCTGACGGCAATCATAACTTCCAGGCCATATTGGGCGATATAGTCCATATTACCCGTCAGTACTGCATGCTGAACGATGGCATAAACAATGATATTGTTGCGATGGATTTCCTCGAAGGTTATTTCCCATTCGCTGTGGCATTCCTCTCCGTTGTTGGTTACCTGCGGAAACAACGCTGCACCGTCCTTGAAACCCAGTTTGCGGGCGTTTTCTATGGCCTTGGGAAGCTGGTTGTGCCGGTATGCCAGCAAGTTCTTTGCAATCTCTTTGGGAGTGGAGAGCAGAAAAAACGGTACACAACACAATTCCGTGTTCCAATAGGTATTGCCGCCATATTTTTCTCCGGTGAATCCTTTGGGGCCGATGTTCAGGCGCGGGTCATCTCCCCGGTAAGTCTGATACAGCTGGAATATGTTGTACCGGATACCTTGCTGTGCTTCCGGGTCCCCTTCGATGACGACATCCGTTTCGTCCCAGATTTCCTGCCAGGCCCTTCGATGCTCTTCTACCAGCGTATTCCAGCCTATGTTCTTGGCTTCGCGTGCCTCGGTCATGGAGTGCTCCACCAATTCACTCCGTTCGTGGTAAAGAGAAGAAGCGATGGCGGTGTATTTGATGAGTGTCACGTTGTCTCCGGGTTTTACGTCGGCACCTACGCTGAAACCGGTCTGCTTTTCCTTTTCTATCCGTATGGGATTGGCAGTGGTTTCCTTGTTGTTTTTGAAGAATTGGTAAGTCATGGCGTAGCACACTTGTGCATCTTCCCGGCGGGTCTGTGTCCAGAGGTAGGCACAGTCGCTGGTAGAACCGGAACGCAGGATGTTCCATATTTTCAGGTTCGGCAGGTCGGCATCGTCCACGATATTCCCGTCAAGGATGGGCACGAGTGAGATTCTACCGGTATAGTTGATGGAGGACACACTGTACTTGATGAGACAGAGGTTGGGTCTTGCCATATCCGTGATGTGCTCTATATGGATGCGGAGCTGGTTTCCCCGGGGAGAGGTCACCTCCATGTCCCGGTAGGAGATACCCTCTTTCATGTCGAGGCGGCGGTTGAAGCTGTCGACATCCCAGCCTGCCAAATCGAGTTCCTCATCGATGAGGCGCAGGTTGATACGGCTCCAGTCGGCAGCCTTGGGTATGCGGGTGTAATATGGGGGAAATCCGTTCTTCCACCATCCTACGCGGGTTTTGTCCAGGAAAGTGATGCCGGCCACAAATGAACCACGGTAACTGTCACTGCTGTAAGGCTCCTCAAAATACCCCCGTTGCCCGAAACGTCCGTTTCCGAGACTGAATATACTTTCCGACATCCGTTGACGGTCGGGGTGGAATTGGTCTTCGATGATATTCCATTCATCGGTCTTGAGGTATTTCTTCATGACGACGTGTTTTCTGTAGTTATCGCCGTAAAGTTAAGCAATATGCGGAAATAAAGAAGAAAAGTAAGGACAAAAATAAAGAAAGGCAAGGAAAGACATCAAAAAGACACCGGGAAAGTATCGTTCCTTGGTACCGAACGATGCTTTCCCCGGTGTCAGGTGGAATGTTGCCCGGTGTCGGTCAATATTTCCGTCTCAGAGTACTTCGGGGGTGATTCTTAGTTTGCTTTCTCTCCTTTGGTCTCTTTGATTAAATATACACAGAAAGCACCGATTATCAGCATGACTCCTGCTAACACAAGCATATTGATTTCAGGAGGCAGTCCTCCTTTGGGAGTAAACAAGGCAAGGATGATGCCGCCCAAGGCTGCCGCTATAATCTGCGGGATACAGATAGTTCCGTTGAAAAGTCCCAGATAAGTACCCATGTGTCCTCCGCTCAGTGCGTTGGTTAGGATGGTGAACGGCAGTGCCAGCATGGCAGCCCATGCGCACCCTATCAGCAAGAAGGAAATGAAGAGCATATAAGGGTCGTGTATGAAGTAGGTGGAAATGAAACCTATACCTCCCAGAACAAGGCTGAGTGAGTAGACGCAGCGGCGGTCCTTGAACATCGGTATGCAGATGGCCCAAAGCACAGAGCCGATGGCTTGCACGGCAAACAGTACGCCTACCCAGTCGGCGGCATTCTGATATTGCAGGCTCTTGGTGTCGAGTACTATTTTGGTCACACCATCTACCAGGTGCTCTACTGTAGGAGCGTCGAAAGCATTGGCAGCGATGCTGCCGTTGGTATAAGTCCACATGAACATAAAGGCAAACCAGCAGAAGAACTGTACCAGTCCGATAGTCCAGAATGCTTTCGGAGCGTTGATGAGCAGCTTCAGCATGTTGGTCTTTTCATGTTCCTCTTCTTCGGTGATGCCGTGATACTCTGCATATTCGGCAGGCGGCATCTCTTTTACTTTGATCGAAGTGTAGATGACGCAGAAGATAAGGATGGCCGCTCCGATGTAGAATGAGTAAATAACCGAGGCGGGGATTACTCCTTGGGGAGCTGTATTGCTGATGCCAATCCATGCAAAGATGAACGGGAAGAGATAACCCACCAGGCTACCTGCATTGCATAGAAAACTCTGGATGGAGTAGGCGAGTCCTTTTTGTTTCTCATTCACCATGTCGCCCACCATCATTTTGAAGGGCTGCATGGCCATATTGATGGAGGTATCAAGGAACATCAGCGATACCAGACCGAAAATCATGGCTGTACTTACTGCCATGCCGAAGCTTCCGGCATTGGGTAGCAGGCACATGACGAGTACGGCCACCAACGAACCTATAAACAGATAAGGAATGCGCCGTCCGAAGCGTGTCCAGGTCTTGTCACTGGCGGCTCCCACAATGGGTTGTACAATGATACCTGCCAACGGCGGCAGGATCCAGAAATAACTCAAATTATGCGGGTCTGCACCCAAAGTGGAAAAGATACGGCTGATGTTTGCACTCTGCAAAGCATATGCAATCTGCACGCCGAAAAAACCAAAGCTGATGTTCCACAGCTTCCAGAAACTTAAATCGGGTTTTACTTTCATGATGGTTCAATATGTTTTATTATTTCGTTGTTCCTCTTATCACCAGATTGGTACGTACTATCTTGTTGTTGCTTTTCTCTTCTCCCTCCAGCTTTCCGATTAGAATGCTGAAAGCGCTTTTACCTACTTCCTCGCCATGTTGCTCCACAGTAGTCAGCTTCGGGTCGGTGCTTTGGGCAATGGCTCCGTCGGTGAATCCGCAGATGGATACTTCATCGGGAACTTTTATGCCGACCAGTTTGCAGGCATACAGTATGCCTGAAGCTGTCTCGTCGTTGATGGCGAAGAAACCGTCAGGGCGGTTTTCGCTTTCCAATAGGTCGGGAGTGATGGAGATGGCGCGTTCACGGGTGTCGCACAACAGAATCATGCTGTCGTCCACTGGAATTTTATACTTCTTCATGGCATCCAGGTAGCCGTTCCGGCGATTCTTGGTAATCTCCAGGTGGGGAGCCGCACTATAGAAAAGAATACGCTTGCATCCGGTCTGTATCATGTATTCCACGGCCGCAAAGGAGCCGGCATAGTCGTCCACCACCACTCGCTCGGTTTTCAACCCCGTACATATACGGTCGTAAAAGACGATGGGAATGTCGTTGTTCAGCAGCTCCTGATAATGGTCGTATTTGGAAGTATCCTTGGCAAGTGAAGCGATGACTCCGCAGACACGGGCGGCAAGGAAAGAATGCACAATCTTCACTTCCTGCTCGTACGATTCGCTGCTCTGCGCCACTATGATATTATATCCGGCATCCGCCGCTGCTTTCTCAATTCCACTCAATACGCAGGAAAAGAAGTGGTGTACCAGTTGGGGAACAATGACGCCGATGGTATTGCTGCGGCTTGCGCGGAGGTTTACAGCCAGTACATTGGGCTTATAGCTATGTTCGCGCGCATAGGCATGGACAAGATCACGAGTTTCCTTGCTGATGTCCGGATTGTCTTTCAGCGCTCTTGACACGGTAGAAGGGGAGACATTCAGCGCCCGGGCAATATCCTTGATGGTAATCTGCGGTTTATTCATGGTATAGTTTTGAGGACAAAGATAAGGTAAACTTCCCTAATCCGATTGCAAAAATAACGTAATATGGTAAATTGGGCTTATTCGTTGAGGTTTATCGGGTTGTAAGTTTGTGCAAACGATTGCAGACACCCGTATTTTGACAAATAGAGGTGATATATAGTTCTATATTCCCTAAATGCTTATATTTGCAGTATGCAATTAATGATGATAACGCCATGAAACACATGAAGTTCTTGACTTTCTTTTTTTGTATTGCCTTTGCCGTATTTGCATGCAGCAGCAATAATGAGACAGACCCCAACGCCGGTGGACTTCCCGATAAGGAGGAACCTCTGGTTACGGACTTTGCTAAAGGTGCCGACATCAGTTGGGTGACGGAGATGGAACATAAGGGTATGAAATTTTACAATACCTCCGGTGTGGAGACCGATTGTTTCCAGCTGATGAAGGATTTGGGCCTGAATGCGGTTCGACTCAGAGTATGGGTCGACCCCAAAGAACACGATAACTGGTGCAATATGGCCGATTTGGTGACGAAAGCCAAACGTGCCGCAGAGCTGGGCATGGACGTAATGGTAGACTTCCATTACAGTGACTGGTGGGCCGACCCTGGACAGCAGCATAAGCCTGCTGCATGGAAAGGACTGAACTTGGCCGACTTGAAGAAAGCCATCGCCGACCATACTGCCGATGTACTTAATGCGCTGAAAGCGGCAGGAGTTACTCCCAAGTGGGTTCAGGTAGGTAATGAAATCCGTCCGGGGATGCTTTGGGATGAAGATGCTGCGTTGAGCGGTGCGTCCTATGATGTGAGGGAATGTGATGTAAAGGGTTCCAACAGCACTTCCGAGAAAGTGAAATACCGTAAGAACTTTGCCAACCTGGATACGATGCGGTAAAGTCCGTCTTCGACGATGCCATTGTCATCGTCCATCTGGACAATGGATATGACAACGAATTGTATACCTGGTTCTTTAATGAACTGAAAGCCAATGGCGGTAAGTGGGATATGATAGGCATGTCGCTCTATCCTTACTGGACGATGCTCGAGCACAAGGAATATACAGCTGATAGAACTATTACCGAGTGCATTGCCAATATTAATAGTGTAGCCCGGAAATACAACTGTGACGTGATGGTGGTGGAAACCGGCATGGAGTGTGCCGACGACAAAGGGAATCTGGCAAGTGCTTCCGTGCTGGCAGAAGGGAAACGCCAACTGGCCCGTGTCCTGAAAGAGTGCAAGGAGAATACCGGCGGACGTTGCAAGGGCGTGTTCTACTGGGAACCGGAATGCAGGCCGAACCAATATCGGCTGGGGGCATTCACTGAAGATGGTCGCCCCACTGTGATAATGGATGCTTTTAAATAATTATATTAACAAAATCTTTTAAAGAAGAATGAGAAAGACAATACTTATCTTTTCCTGCTGCGCCAGTTTTGCCTTGGCGGCAATGGCGCAGCGTACAGAAGCATTGTTGGAAAAGAACTGGAAGTTCACCAAGGGAGATGTTCCCGAAGCAACACAAACAAATTTCGACGACAGTAAGTGGGAAACAGTGACCATTCCTCATGATTGGGCCATCTTTGGTCCGTTCGACCGCAACAACGATTTGCAGGAGGTAGCGGTTACGCAAGACCTTGAAAAGCAAGCTTCCGTAAAGACCGGGCGTACCGGAGGGTTGCCTTATGTGGGTGTCGGTTGGTATCGTACGGCTTTTGATGCTCCTGCCGACAAGCAGGTCACTCTGGTTTTCGACGGTGCTATGAGTGAGGCTCGGGTCTATGTCAATGGGAAAGAAGCTTGTTTCTGGCCTTTCGGATATAACTCTTTTCATTGCGATGTTACCGGTTTGCTGAATGCCGACGGTAAAGACAATGTGCTGGCTGTCCGTCTGGAAAACAGACCCCAGTCCTCCCGTTGGTATCCGGGGGCGGGATTGTATCGCAATGTCCGCCTGGTTACTACGGAACGTGTCCATGTTCCGGTTTGGGGTACACAGCTCACCACACCGCATGTCTCTGCTGAATACGCTTCCGTGCGTCTGCGTACTACAATACGGAATGCCGGTGATGCGGATGTTCGTATTTCTACTGATATTATTGCGCCGGACGGTAAGATAGTAGCCCGTAAGGATAATAGCCGGAAAATTAATCACGGACAGCCATTTGAGCAGAATTTTCTGATAAATGCTCCGTCTCTGTGGTCCCCTGAGACACCTTATTTATATAAGGCAGTATCTAAGATTTATGTAGATGGCAAACAGACTGACGAATATACCACGCGTTTTGGTATCCGCAGCATTGAGATTATAGCTGATAAGGGATTCTTCCTGAATGGTAAGCACCGTAAATTCCAGGGGGTATGCAATCACCACGATTTGGGCCCGTTGGGTGCGGCTGTCAATGTGGCTGCTCTTCGCCGTCAGTTGACATTATTGAAGGATATGGGATGTGATGCAATCCGTACCTCCCACAATATGCCTGCCCCCGAATTGGTGGAACTCTGTGACGAGATGGGCTTTATGATGATGTTGGAACCTTTCGATGAATGGGATATTGCCAAATGTGAGAATGGTTATCACCGCTATTTCAACGAATGGGCAGAAAAGGATATGATAAATATGCTGCATCAGTATCGGAACAATCCTTGTGTGGTAATGTGGAGTATAGGAAATGAGGTTCCTACCCAATGTAGTCCCGAGGGCTACAAAGTGGCTTCTTTCCTGCAGGATATTTGCCACCGCGAAGACCCTACACGCCCCGTTACTTGCGGTATGGACCAGGTGACTTGCGTGCTTGCCAACGGGTTTGCGGCAATGATTGATGTACCTGGCCTTAATTATCGGGCTCACCGTTATGTGGAGTCTTATGAGACTCTTCCACAGAATATAGTGCTCGGTTCGGAGACAGCTTCCACTGTAAGTTCCCGTGGTGTCTATAAATTTCCCGTACAGAAGGGGGCAAGTGTGATGTACGATGACCATCAGTGTTCCGGTTATGATGTGGAGTGTTGTTCCTGGTCGAATCTTCCCGATGAGGATTTTGCTTTGGCTGATGATTATGACTGGACAATCGGACAGTTCGTCTGGACGGGCTTTGATTATTTGGGTGAGCCTTCTCCTTATAGTACGGATTCCTGGCCCAGCCACAGCTCCGTTTTCGGTATCATAGACTTGGCAAGCCTCCCCAAAGACCGTTTCTATCTGTACCGCAGCCTATGGAACAAGCAGGCAAATACCCTGCATGTCCTTCCGCACTGGACGTGGCCGGGCAGGGAAGGGGAGAATACTCCGGTTTTTGTTTACACCAGCTATCCCAGTGCCGAACTGTTCGTCAACGGAAAGAGTTATGGCAAACAACGGAAACTTACTGCTGATGAAAGCCGTGCTTTGGAAGGTCAGGACTCCCTTGCTTTGCAGCGTCGCTATCGCTTGATGTGGATGGATGTTCCTTATGAACCGGGCGAAGTGAAAGTGGTGGCTTATGATGCTTCCGGTAAGCCTGCAGAAGAAAAGATGATTCGTACCGCTGGCAAGCCCCATCACCTGGAGCTGGTTGCCGACCGCACCCGCTTGTCTGCCGATGGTAAGGACCTGGCATATATCACAGTCCGTGTCGTGGATAAGGACGGTAATCTTTGTCCGGCAGACAGCCGCATGGTAAGCTTCTCGGTGAAGGGTGCTGGAAAATATCGCGCTGCTGCCAATGGAGATGCTACCAGCCTCGATTTGTTCCATCTGCCCAAGATGCCGGCTTTCAGCGGTCAGCTGACGGCTATTGTGCAGAGTGGCGAGCAAGCCGGTGAGATTGTGTTTGAGGCAAGGGCTAAAGGATTGAAGTCCGGAAAGCTGGTACTTTATACTTCAGAGAAATAAATAGCACTATTTGCTTCCACTCTACCACACCTGCTCTGTAACCCTTTGTTCATCGATGTTTGAGGTGCGGTGGAAGCAACAGAAAAAGGTGGAAGCAAATTTTGCTTCCACCTCTGTTTTTAGGGCCGACATGATGTTAACTTGTTGTAATGTAGTAAGTTAATATCATGTCGGCCATTTTGTTAATATCGTGTTAATGGCATATTAATATTGTGCAGACACGTTATTCATATCCTGAAAGTATGTTGCTTGGTTTATACATGTATGGCATTTCTTCAGTAAAAGCTTTGTGTTTCTTTTGTTTTGTCTTGATGTTGTGTAGTGCTTAACGGTCGTAAAGCGATTTGTTGACGGCCGTTAAGCGATCTGCCAACGGCCATCGACAAATCGCCTAACGGTCGTTAGGCGGTGAAAATATCTGTAGTTCAGTAGAATAATCATATATGTTATGTGCAAGAATGCTACATGTGTAGTGGAAAGAAACGCTGTATTATGATATATCAAGTGATTTCTCTATCTTGTGCAACCGCATGCAATCGTTTGCACTGTTCGTTTCTCACATTTTGCTCTTTCTTTATACTTTACTAAATTAATAAAGCATATTTTTGTTGCGTCATGCTTTAGGTACTTGAAAGACGTTAGAAAACAAAAGTACGAAAATTATTTTTCGAATAATATATATAGGTAATTAATATTGTTAACTTTAATTTATTAAATGCATGAAGCAAGTTAATCTTAGAATCTGTCAAACGATTCTTACCCTAATGTTGGGGTTGTTCTTGTCAGTTGGCGCTTATGCACAGAACATTACCGTGAAAGGGCATGTGAAAGATGCCACGGGATTGGAAGTGATTGGTGCAAATGTCGTAGAAAAGGGTAATACCACAAACGGTACGATAACCGATCTTGATGGTAATTTTACGCTGACAGTTCCTCAGGGAGCTACACTAACAGTTTCCTTTATTGGTTATAAAGCACAAGAGGTAGCTGCGGCTCCTTCGGTGGTTGTGACATTGCAGGATGATTCACAGTTATTGGATGCAGTTGTTGTTATTGGTTACGGTACTGTTAAGAAAAATGACTTGACTGGTTCTGTATCTACTGTTGAAGCTGACCAAATAAACAAAGGTGTAGTTACATCTCCTGCTGACTTGTTAAGAGGTAAATCTGCAGGTGTTGTCATTACTTCAGGTAGTGGTCAACCTGGTTCAGCTTCTACTATTCGTATTCGTGGTGGTTCTTCTCTGAAAGCTACGAATGATCCGTTGATTGTTATTGATGGATTACCAATCAGTAATGAAAGTATTAGTGGTATGGGAGATCCATTGGCTAGTATCAATCCTAATGACATTGAAAGTTTCACGGTTTTGAAAGATGCATCAGCCACTGCCATCTATGGTTCCCGTGCTTCCAATGGTGTTATTGTAATTACTACTAAAAAGGGTTCTAAGGGAGGAAGTGCCATACCTAAGATAAATTTAGATTTTTCCGCATCTTTGAGCCAAGTTCCTCAATATGTAGATGTAATGAGTGCAGATCAATTACGTTCTGCTGTTGAATCCTATCTCGGTAAGGAGTCTGATGCTTACAAAGCATTAGGTAAATCTGACACAGATTGGCAGAAAGAGATTTATAGACTGGCACAAACTTATGAGGCAAATTTGAGTTTTAATGGTCAATTGGGCTTAGGAAAGGTTGGAAGCATACCTTATCGTTTATCTGGTGGATACTTGAGTCAAGAAGGTGTCTTGAAACGTTCTAAAATGGATCGTGGAACAATGTCACTAAATCTTGCACCTTCTTTACTTGATAATCACTTGACAATTAACATGAATGCTAAAGGTATGATTACCAACAGCGACTTTGCCAACCAGGATGCTATAGGTGCTGCTATCCATATGGATCCTACTCAGGCGATTTATGATAATTCTGATAGAGGTAATCATGGTTATTATATGTGGCGTGGTTTAGATGGTAATTGTAATACTATGGCTACACAGAATCCAGTTGCTTTACTAAATGAGAAGAATGATATTGCTGACGCAAAACGTTTTATAGGTAATGCTCAACTTGATTATCGTTTCCATGGTTTTGAGGATTTACGTTTTAACTTGAATGTTGGTTTGGACTTTTCTAAGAGTAGTGGAACAAAAGACACTCCTGAAGGTTCTGAACAATCTTTGCATAATACAACAGAATCCGGTTCTGGACGGCATGCAAATTATGATTATATGAGACGTGACCAGACTTTGGAAAGCTACTTTAATTATAATCATGCTTTTGGTGACCATCATGTGGATGCTATGGTGGGTTATTCTTGGCAACATTTTTATAAGGCAGAGAACTCTTTAGATGTTAAACAAAATGACAGAACAGCTGTGTTGGCTCAAAAGAATTCAAGAACAGAATATTATTTGGTATCTTTCTTTGGACGTGCCAATTATACCTATTCAGACAAGTATATGTTCACCTTTACATTGCGTCGTGATGGTACTTCCCGTTTCCAGAATAATAAATGGGGTACTTTCCCATCTGTAGCTTTAGGATGGAACATTGCCAATGAGGACTTTTTGAAAGAGAATAAAATTCTTTCTAATTTGAAATTACGTTTAAGTTGGGGACAAACAGGTCAGCAAGACTTGAATGAAGGTAACTATCCTTCACTTGCGACATATTATACTAACCAATTGGGTAGCTATTACTATTTCGGTAATGAACTTATTAATCCAGTTACAGCCTTAGGATATAATGCTGACTTGAAATGGGAAACAACTACTACATGGAATGTCGGTTTGGATTATGGATTCTTGAATGGTAGAATTTCCGGAGGCATTGATTTCTACTATCGTAAAACAGATGATTTGATAAATAAAATACCGGTTTCAGCCTTATCTAACCTAACCAATTATCTGACTTCCAATATTGGTAATCTGGAGAACACGGGTGTTGAATTTGAAATCAATACTGTTCCGGTAGAGACCAAGGATTGGCACTGGGAATTAGGAGCCAATGTAGCTTGGAATAAAAATAAGATTACTAAGTTGACTGCCAGTGAAAGTGATAAATCTATGGTAGAAAGTAATGGTATCAGTGGTGGTGTTGGAAATATCCTTCAATATCAGCAGGTTGGATATCCTACAAATTCTTTCTATGTATATGAACAGGTTTATGATAAGAATGGAAAACCTATTGAGGGGGCTTATGTAGATCGTAATAAAGATGGTAAAATTGATGCAGAAGATAAATATTTCTTCCATAAGCCGGCTCCTGATGTAACGTTGGGTTTCAATACTTCTTTGCGCTATAAGAATTGGAATTTGGCAGCTTCAGCTCATGCTAATATTGGTAACTGGGTGTATGACAATGTCTCTTCAGATAATGAAATGTTGGCTGATTTGTGGACAAACAATTTTGTATCCAATCGTATGTCTTCAGCAATGAACACTAATTTCAATCAAGCTCAATATTTGTCTGATTATTATTTGCATAATGCCTCATTCTTTAAGCTGGATAATATAACATTAGGTTATACATTCAAGGATTTATTGAAGGCTAAAGATCGTAATATGAATCTGAATTTGTATTTTACAGTTCAGAATGTATGTACCTTCTCTAAGTATGACGGCATCGATCCCGAAATATCTAATGGTATAGACAATAATCTTTATCCTCGCCCAAGAACTTTCATATTGGGAGCTAAGTTTAATTTCTAAGAATAACCTAAAAGAATTGAAATTTGGTATGAAACTATATAAGAATTTGATATATGTATTGTTGCTTTCTGCTGGTTTGACTGCAACATCTTGTGTGGGTGACTTGGATGTTACTCCAATTGATCCTAGTACAAATACGTCAGATAAAGCATTGAATTCGGCTGCTGACTTTAAAGCCTTTTTGGCACAGTGTTATACTGGATTTGCTACAAGTGGATCTTATGGTCCTGATGGGGATTCTAACATTTCCGGTATGGATGGTGGGCAAAGCCAATATTTTCGTGGTTTGTTCCATTTGAATGAATATACTACGGATGAATGTGTTGTAGGCTGGAATGACCAGACTATTCAAGATTTGCATGGCTTAGCTTGGACTACTTCTGATACGTTTATCTTTGCACTTTACTCTCGTATTTTTTATCAGGTATCCATGTGCAATGAATTTATTCGTCAGGCAAATGCTTCTTCTCTTGATTTTCCGGAGAAAGCAGCATATATAGCAGAAGCTCGTGCTTTGCGTGCATTGGCTTATTACCATGCTATAGATATGTTTGGTAATGTTCCATTTGCTGATGAAACATCTTCTGTTAGTTCTGTTGCTCCACAACGTATTACACGTAGTGAATTGTTCACTTGGCTTGAAACAGAATTGAAAGATTTGATTGGTGCTAATAGTGCATTGGCTGAAGCTCGCCAGAATGAATATGGCCGTATTGATAAGGGAGGCGCCAGCATGATTTTAGCTAAATTGTATTTGAATGCTGAAGTTTATATCGGTACTGCCAAATACAATGAATGTGCTCAGATTTGTAAAGAAATTCAAGGAAAGGGTTATTCTTTGCATCCTAAATACGAAGAACTGTTTATGGCCGATAATAATGAAACAAGTACAGATGAAATTATATTTGCAGTAGAGCAAGACGGCATCAATACTCAAAGTTATGGTGTAACTAATTTCATTATATTTGCTTCTGTTGGTGGTAAGATGGATGCTGCTGCTATGGGTATTTCTTCTGGTTGGGGAGGTATTCGTGTAACTCCGGAGTTCTATGATTCGTTTGTTACGGGAGATCAAAGAGCAATGTTCTTTACGACGGAACAGCAAAAAGAAATTGATGATATTGCTAATTTTCAGCATGGCTATGCATTTACTAAATTTAAAAATGTGCGCAGTGACGGAAAGGCTACTTCCAATGTGGGATTTGTAGATACAGATTTTCCTGTATTCCGTTATGCGGATGTTTTGTTGATGTTGTCTGAATGTGCTGTGAGAGGTGCATCTACCGTTACAGTAAGTGAAGGCGCTGCTGCTTTATCATTGGTTCGTGAGAGAGCCGGGCTTTCTGCTGTATCTGCCTATACCTTGGATGATATATTGAGAGAGCGTGGATGTGAGTTATATCTTGAATGTTGGCGTCGTTCTGATTTAGTCCGTTTTGGAAAATTTACTTCTGACTCTTATGTTTGGTCTTGGAAAGGTGGCATTAAAGCTGGAAAAGGTGTAGATAGTCGTTATAATCTGTTTCCTATTCCAGAACGTGATTTGAATGCTAATCCTAATTTGATTCAGAATGAAGGTTACTAAATAAAATAGTATTGTTGATTATGAAAAAAATATATTATACACTTTTTGTTTGTTTGATGGGATTGTTGACATTCTCTTGCAGTGAAGATACTGATCCTATCCATAATAGTGAGGATACTACACCTAGTACCCTGAATGCCATCAATGATTCATATACGTTGGAAGCGACGAATTCACAATTTGCTACTTTTAAGTTTACAGCAACAAATTTTGGTATTTCAACTTCCATTCTATATGCACTGGAAGCCTCTTTGGATAATAATTTTGGTTCTGTTTCCGAGTTGGGAAGTGCTACAGATGTGGATAGTGGTATTGAAATTGCTGCAGAAAAAATGAATTCAGCAATGCTGGGATGGGATGCGGTTCCTGAAACTCCAGTGACAGTATATTTCCGCATAAAGGCTTATGTACAGAATCTTTCTTCAAAGCCTACTGCGATGGTAGCTTATTCTAATGTAATATCTTCAACCATTTCACCTTATAGTGGTGAAAGAGAGTATCCTAAAGTTTGGGTTATCGGTGATTATTGCGGTTGGAGCCATGATGCAACTCAATTCTTGTTCTGCTTTGAAGAAGATGATAAGAATTATCAAGGAATGGTTGACTTTGGAGAGAAGGCTGCAAGTGGATTTAAAATTACAGGTATTGCAGGCTGGCAAGATGATTGTAACTGGGGTACTGATAGTAGCGCTGCGGCTCCGGAGGCAGAAGCATCAACTGTCCAATTGATTAGCTCAGGTGGTTCTGGTAATATTAGTTGTTACTCTAAGCGTTTCTATCATTTAAGTTTTGACAAAACTTCTTTGGTCCTGAAAAAAGGTAATTCATTTACAACATTGAGTATTATTGGTGATGCAGGCGCTCAAGTAAGCGGTTGGGGAACAGCTGAAGTTGATATGAATTTTGATACAGCAAAACAACGTTTCTGGGCAGATGTAGAATTTGCAGAAGGTGAAGTTAAGTTCCGTGTTGATCATGATTGGGGAACAAGCTTTGGTTCTGCAACGGAAGGTAAGTTGGATAGTGGTGATAATATTAAAGTACCGGCCGGTAAATACCGTGTGTATGTAAATATGAATAATGCTAATGATATGACTTATGAACTGAATGAAAAAGATTTTGGTAAGTAAATTGTAGCATGATACGATGAGGGCTGTTTCATAGCGAGGCAGCCCTCATTTTTTCTTAATAGATAATATAACAATAGTGAGCTGTGAAAATAAGGACTTTATTTGTATTGTTTATTTTGTTGGGGCATCAATGGAGTGTTGCACAACAAACTGTTTCATCTGGAAAACTCGTGGAGTATCCTCTGTTCAAATCGGCCATTGTAGCTCCTCGTGATGTTTTTGTTTGGCTTCCTTCAGATTATTCTCCAGAAAACAGATACGATGTCATTTATATGCATGACGGACAAATGCTTTTTGATGCTGCTTCCACTTGGAATAAAGTAGAATGGGGAGTGGATGAGGTTTTGGGAGAACTGTTGGAAGAGAAAAAGATAAGGCCATGTATTGTGGTTGGTATTGCTAATATCGCTCAAAGCAGGTATGAAGATTATTTCCCACAAAAAGCTTTGAAATATCTGCCTAATGGAAACATACCTGAAAACATTCACTTTAATGCGGACAATTATCTCCGTTTTTTAGTAGAGGAAGTCAAACCCTTTATTGATAAGGAGTATTCAACTAATAAGGGAGTAGAGCATACGTTTGTAATGGGTTCCAGTATGGGTGGGTTGATTTCTCTGTATGCAATATGTGAATATCCTGAGATTTTTGGTGGAGCAGCTTGCTTGTCTACCCATCTCACCATGATTATCAGTAGTACACAGCCTACTAAGGAGCAGACTGATTTGTGGTTTTCTGCTTTTGAAAGTTATCTTGCCGATCATTTGCCGAAAGCTAATAGCAGACTGATTTATATGGATAGGGGAGACGCGACATTGGATGCTTTTTATCCTCCTTATCAAGACAAATTGGATAAGCTGATGAAAGAAAAAGGATGGACCAAGCCTATGTGGATATCCAAGGTCTTTCCGGGAGCTGCGCATATAGAAACGGATTGGATGAAGCGTTTGGAATATCCGGTGAAATTTTTGATAGGAACTGAGAGATGATGATGAAAGGAATGTATTGTTTTTGATTTATAAGTATGATTCGTAAAGTTTTTAATTGTATTTTGTTTTGCCTGTTGTTTCTTTTGTTGCCATTGAGTGCGCAGGATAAAATTCAGGAGGTTGCCCTCGCCTATTTGCATGATGAGGCGATGTCGCCTGATGACTATCTGGTAGCCAAATTCCGGAAGGCAGATATTGTGTTATTAGCAGAAGACCATGGGGTGAAAGAAAATCTGGACTTTGTTTGTAATTTGATACCTAAGTTATACGAGAATAATATTGTACTGGGTATGGAGTTTGGGGCATACGAAGATCAGCGACGGTTGGATTCTCTAATCAATGCTCCGAAGTATGATGAGCAAGTGGCTCGCGAACTGATGTTCAATTATAATACCCGATGGGCGATTACTGAATATATGGAAATTTATAGGGCTGCATGGAAATGGAACCGTTCACTGCCCAAAGATGCAAGGAAATTCCGGATATTGAATATCAGTTATCATTATAACTGGCAGAAATTCTCCGGAGTTAGAACTCCGGAAAATATGCATGAGGTATTTCCATTGGGAAATACAGAAGACTTTCGGTGTGGATTGCTGGAACGGGAAGTTCTGGCGTCAGGACAGAAGATATTAGTATTGACCGGAACTCCCCATGCTTTTACTTTTTATCATTTTCCCTACTATGATTATACGTCTCCGGGTTATGTACGTTACGAACAGAATTTTCTTGGAAATTTGTTGTACTCTAAATATGGATCGAAAGTAGTTGCAATAGCTTTGCATCAACCTTTCCCGAACCGTTTAAACCGTCAGCCGGCATTACTTTCTCCTGCTTTAGGTAGATTGGAGGCCATAATGGGGAGGATGGACAATAAACCTATAGGGTTTGATTTAAAAGGTACACCTTTAGGTAAGTTGGATGATGATAGCTATTACTCAATGGGATATAATGATTTTACGTTGGCAGACTTATTTGACGGATATATATTCCTTAAGCCGATTAGTGGATTGTCCTCTTGTAGTATAGACTATAAGTTTATGGATGATACTAATTGGAATGAGGCTGTCAGCAATAATCCGGATCCGGATTGGCATCCTCGTCCCCAAACCAGGGAACAATATTGGGAGATGATAAAAGATTTCGTGGATATCAGAAGACGGTATACAGATGTTCAATAGATGTGTTTGGGAACTATGCAAACGTTTTCGTCCTTTAACTCCACTTTTTCATTATAGTCTGTCTATCAGCTATTTTATCTTCCTTATCTTTGAATCATAATAATTTGAAAATCTAATGATATGAAGACAATAAAGCTTCTTTCTTTTTTTTTATTTTGTGTGTTATCATTCTGCTTGGTAGCTTGCAGTGATGATAATGGTACTACACCAACGCCGGAACCGGAGCCGGAGCCAACGCCGTCAGAATGGACTGTGATAACTGCAACTCCTACAGATTGGGATGGGGAGAAACGTGCGGACATCTCTTATCAGTTACTGGTCTACTCCTTTTCCGATGGCGATGGTGACGGTTATGGCGATATTAATGGCTTAATTTCTAAACTGGATTATATAGATGCTTTGGGTGTGAAGGCTATTTGGCTTTCTCCTATTCATCCATCTCCTTCGTATCATGGCTATGATGTGACAGATTATACGAGGGTGAATCAGAAGTTCGGCACGGAAAGTGATTTTGACCGATTGGTTGCCGAGGCTCATAATCGGGGCATTAAAATTTATCTGGATTATGTCTTGAACCATACGAGTGTGGAGCATCCGTGGTTTTTGGCTGCAAAATCTTCTACTGACAGTGAATATCGCAATTACTACATATTCTCTCAAGACCCGGAAGCTGACATCAAGGCGGGAAAAATTGATATGATTTCCAGTGAAGGGGGAAACGGATATAATTCGGGAGAATGGTATTCTACGACAGCTTCAACAGATGTCGTAAGCGGATGTTATAAATTTGTACTCGATTGGTCGAATGCTTCAAAACCTACGGTGACGGTGAGCGTTGCAGAAAAGGCGGATACGGATAATACAGACCAGACAACTACTGGTGCCAAGTATCTTTATTATGGTGACCCTGCTGTTTGTAAGAAATTTTATGATAAGGGAAATGGTATTTATGAATTGACAGTGGACTTCTCTTCACCTTGGGGATTCTTGATTCGTACCAGCAATACAGATTGGGGCAACCATAAATATGGTGCTGCCTCTACCAGTACTCGTCTGAAATATGGCGAACCTTTTGCTTTAAAGCAAGGTGAGGATGCAGAAGATATTATGTTTGAGTCTATGAACCTATGGTATTATCACTCTCATTTCTATACAGCCTCCTTTGCCGACCTTAATTACGGTAAATTGTCTGATTTGAAAAGTTCTCCGGCATTCAAGGCTGTGGTCGCAGCAGCTAAGGGATGGATAGACCGTGGAGTAGATGGATTCCGTCTTGATGCAGTGAAACATATCTATCATAATGCTGGAGGTTCAGAAAATCCGACTTTCTTGAGAACTTTCTATGATGAACTGAATGCTTATTATAAACAGAAGGGTAAGACGGAAGACCTTTACATCGTGGGTGAAGTTCTTTCGGGTGCTAGTGAAGTAGCCCCTTATTATCAAGGGCTTCCCGCACTGTTTGAGTTTGACTTTTGGTATCGTTTGGAGTGGGCCATTAATAACAGTACGGGTTGTTACTTTGTAAAAGATATCATGAGCTATCAACAGCTTTATGCTGCTAACCGGACAGATTACATAGAAGCTACCAAACTTTCGAACCATGATGAAGATCGTACTGCTTCCAAACTGGGTAAATCCATTGATAAGGAGAAACTGGCGGCAGCTGTCTTACTGACCGGTCCGGGCGAACCTTATATCTATTATGGTGAAGAACTGGGACTCTATGGAATGAAGGACAATGGTGACGAGTATGTGCGCGGTCCGATGTTGTGGGGAGATAATACGGTGACTGCCTATACGGATAAGATAGACAAGGGGGTAGCTTCCAGCATAAAGTCTGTGGTGGAACAGCAGAATGATGAAAGTTCTCTGTTGAATGTTTATATTCGGTTTGCCAAACTACGTAATACTTATCCTTCATTGGCTGAAGGAAAGATGTCAAAACATGGCATTTACAATGAAAATAATACCACTGCCGGTAAGACTATTGCTGCTTGGTATATGACGAAGGATACAGAGAAAATGTTGGTAATACATAACTTTGGTGTCTCTGCCACTGAAATTACACTGACGGATAAGATAGAGAAAGCCGTCGGAGTAAATGGGGATATTCAGCAGAAGAAGGACGGTGATGACATTATGGTAAAAATGGGCGCATATAGCACTGTCGTATTTAAAATATCCCAATAAAGCCGTTTTTATTCATACATCTTTATCAGCACCCGATTCAGCCAGTTCCAACGGAAACGGAACCAGCGTCGGGTGCTGCTTTGTTTTCCTCCAAAGCGGAGAACGAACTCACGGTAGCCATGTTTACGGAAGGGAAGTCCCACATCCATGAACTCTAAGTGGCGGTATCCGCGTTGTTTGGCATCATCCAGTGCTTTCCATACAGCAAGAATACCCGGATATTGCAGGGCATAAGTCTTGCGCATGCCACCGGAGAACCACAGGTAGGCGCTATCATCTGAATAAATGCATGCACTGCCACCGATAATCTTCTCTTTATAAGTGACGATGAAGATTTTGCTTTGTTGCCCTTTTGTCAATTGGTTTTCGAGATGCTGAAAGAACTTGATGCTGGGGAAGTGGCGCCGTATCTTGGAAGAATATACGTGGCGCAACATCTGGGCAAAACAGAGAATCTCCTCTTTGGTACGTGCTTCCCGCACTTGGGCACCGTTTTTGAGGCCTTTCTTTATTTGCCGGATACGTGACGGGCTGAAACGCTCTTCCACCTTTTCGACGCTGTGCAGTGAGTTGCGCACCCGTAGCCAATTGATGGCGATGTATTGGTTGGCCCGGAAAGATTTGTATCCGAACATGGCATTTTCCAGGTTGCGGAACTCGATGAGAAAAGAATCGCGCAATGCTTCATTGGTAAGCCTTTGCAACATGTCACTGAAGATAGCCTCTTTGTCTGCCTCGTTGTCGAAATATTCTCCCATACCGTACACCTCACATCTTTTGATGATGCCGGGGGGAAACATGCGGATACTTTTACGTATGGCGGCAAGCAGTTTCGCAACGGGCTTGTCATCTTCAGATGCCACAATGAGTATGGGGGTATACCCCGGAGTTTCCTCGTAGATTCGGAACAACTCCGTGGAATGGAAGGTGTTGGTCCCCGGTAGGTCAGGAACCTTGCTCCCACGGTAATATGTAGTGAGTTTGAGGGGCATTGCTTGCAAACTTAACAAAAAAACTGAAATTTCGGTTGGCATGGGTAGGCTTTTTTATTAAATTTGTCACTATAGCTGAAGTCTTACATAAAAAGAATGGATATGATTTTTAAGAAAAAGAAAACGGTTTTCGAAGAACAGCCGCTGTGCTACTGGGAAGAGTCCTCTTATATGATGGCAGTGCCTAAGGAGGGTGGAATGGATTTGTCGGTACGGCTTTTTGAGCGCGTGGCTGCTATCTCTGGAGTGGAATTGTTGAAAAAACGTTTGCCTGATGAAGACGAACCGGGATATATGGAAGTAGGATATGATGGCGAAGTGTATGAAATAGGCTTCTATGAAGGTGATTTTTCAATGCCTGATATGTTTAATCGTCGGGATTATTATTTCACTGACGAAGAACTATATGCTATTGGCAGAGCCGATAGGGCACTTACGGTGTTCATGAAGTTCGGCGTTGACGGGCAGAAGTCCTACCATCTGCAACTGAAGATTGCTGTAGCTATGGTGCCCGACCTGCTTGCCATTGTGGACGAAAGTGCCGAGAAACTGGTTTGTGCTCGGTGGGCCACTCTAGCTGCCGACTCGGCGGTAGTTCCCGGAACGAGTGTTTTGTTTACGGTACATGCTGTGACTGATGAAGGAGGCGAGGTGTGGTTGCATACGCACGGATTGAACCGTTGCGGTTTGTATGAACTTGAGATTCTGAAATCAGACAAGGAGAATTACAACAACCATTATTACTTGATTTCCACCCTTGCCAGTCATCTGCTCGATAAAGACGATAGGACTCCCGAACCAGGTGCTGGCGTATATATCGGAATGTTGAATGACCGTTTGCCGATAGTGGCCACCTACGTTTCGTGGACAAAGGCGCTGGATGAGTACCGAAGCCTCGCTCTTGGCAGTGCGGACGACCGTGAGGAAGGACACAACGGCCGCACGGCACCCGTGTTCATCTATACGAGTGAGGACGACGAGAAAAAGGGCAGACTGCGGAAGGTGTCCGAATACGATAGCATGTGGGGTGAGAATCCACTATTCTTTATTAGTACCCGTGAGACCAATCGCATGAGTGCGTTGGCTCGCGAGCGTTTCGGTCTTGTGAAATACATGGCAAAGAAGGACGAAAGCTCTATCTTGCTTAAAATTGGCTTGAAGACAGACAGTGCCGAGCAGGCTGACGACCGCGAACATATTTGGTTTAAGCTGTTGGAGTTTGATGGAGAACGCTTCAAGGGACAGCTTATACAAGAACCTTACGACGTCAGCCACATGCACGAGGGTGATGAGGCGTGGTTTACGGTAGAGGATGTGACCGACTGGATAATCTATTTAGAGGAATTTTCGGTTGCTCCGGATACCGCCTATCTGCTTGTCTGATACAAAAGGAAGCGGGGAGAAGATTGTAAGGGCTTTTATTCGCCATTCCCGGATATTTTATCTAAATTTGCCTTCGCTAAACACGAATATGTTATGGAAAGTTTCAGTGAATTGATAAAAGCCCGCCGCAGCATGCGGAAGTTTACAGAAGAAGAATTGACACAAGAACAAGTCGTTACTTTGATGAAAGCTGCTTTGATGGCACCCACGTCGAAGCGTAGTAATGCATGGCAGTTTATAGTGGTAGACGAGAAGGATAAATTGAAGGAATTGTCCTATTGCAAGGAGCAGGCATCGCAGTTCATTGCCGATGCGGCATTGGCAGTAGTGGTTGTTGCCGACCCGTTGGCAAGCGATGTGTGGATAGAGGATGCCTCCATTGCCTCCATTTACCTGCAACTTCAGGCCGAAGATATGGGACTGGGAAGCTGCTGGGTGCAGGTGCGAGAACGTTTTACGGCTTCCGGTATGCCTTCAGGCGAGTATGTGCACGAGGTGCTGGATATTCCTTTGCAGCTGCAGGTGCTCAGTGTTATTGCTATCGGTCATAAGGGGATGGAGCGTAAGCCTTTCAATGAAGACAATCTGCAGTGGGAAAAGATACATATCAATAAATACGGAGGAAAGTAACAGTGAGTGCAGCAAAAGCAAACAATAACCGTGATACGTATAAGGCCACTGCCATCACACTGATTGTATTCGGTATTCTTTATTTGGTAGACAAATTGGTGCATTTCTCTGCAATCGGCTTGCCGTGGGTGATGAATAAGGATAATTTTCTGCTGTATACCGCAGTGATTTTTTTGCTGTTCAAGCATGACAAGTCGGTGGGATTGGTATTGATAGGCTTATGGCTGATATTGAACTTCGGATTGATAACGGCTTTGCTCGGTACGATGTCGGCTTATCTGTTGCCACTGGCATTGCTGGTATTAGGGGCTATTCTGTATTGGTTGGCAACAAGATAAGTGTATGGCGGGAAGAAGTATAGAAGATACGTCTATTGCCTTTATCGGTGCCGGAAATCTGGCTACTAATCTGGCAAAGGCTCTTTATCGGAAAGGGTTTCGTATTGTGCAGGTCTACAGCCGTACAAAAGAATCGGCGCAGGGATTGGCACAGACGGTGGAAGCTGCATATACCACGGAGCTGCAGGCGGTTACGAAGGAGGCGCAGCTTTATATCGTTTCGCTGAAGGACGCGGCTTTTGTAGAATTATTACCCCAGATTGTTTCTGGAAAGGAGAATGCTTTATGGGTGCATACAGCCGGCAGTATTCCTATGAATATTTGGCAGGGGCATGTTGCGCGTTATGGAGTGCTTTATCCGATGCAGACTTTCAGTAAGCAGCGTGAAGTGGATTTTGGACAGATACCGTGTTTTGTGGAAAGCAACTCGGAAGAGGATGTGCAGCTTCTGAAGGACATTGCTTCCGCCCTATCGGAAAAAGTGTATGAAGCAAGTTCTGAGCAGCGCAAAAGTTTGCATCTGGCGGCTGTGTTTACGTGCAATTTTACCAATCACATGTATGTGTTGGCTGCTGAACTGCTGAAAAAGTACGGGTTGCCGTTCGAGGCAATGCTCCCCTTGATAGACGAGACGGCCCGCAAGGTGCATGAGCTGGAACCGCTTGCCGCACAGACAGGACCGGCTGTGCGCTATGATGAGAATGTCATTGACGAGCATCTGCGGATGCTTGCCGATGAGCCGCAAATGCTGGAACTATATCGGGAGATTAGCGAGAATATACATCGGTTGGCAATAAGATAACCGGATGCCGATGCTTGCCTCTTTTGAACTAATGTTTTGCTGCATATAGGTATATTATAATGAACAAGAAAAAAGTGCAATGAGTACCATAAACTATGATTTGAAAAAGATAAAAGCCCTTGTTTTTGATGTGGACGGTGTACTGAGTGCCAATGTTATCCCTATGAGTTCGGAGGGTGAACCTCTGCGTACGGTCAACATAAAGGATGGTTATTCCCTGCATCTGGCCGCTAAGCAAGGTGTGTTGCTGGGTATAATTACGGGTGGACGTACAGAAGCAGTCCGCAAGCGTTTTACTTCTTTAGGTTTTGAGGATGGAAATATCTATATGGGTTCTTCTGTTAAAATCCATGATTACCATGACTTCCGTGACCGTCATGGCTTGAAGGACGAGGAAATATTGTATGTAGGTGATGATATTCCCGACTTGGAGGTGATGCGTGAGTGTGGTTTGCCGTGTTGTCCTAAGGATGCTGTGCCTGAGGTAAAGGCTGTGGCTCGCTATATTTCGTATGCAGAAGGCGGTTATGGCTGTGGTCGCGACATTGTGGAACAGGTATTGAAAGTGCAAGGGCTTTGGATGGCAGATGAAAAAGCTTTTGGTTGGTAGTTGTTTCAATCGTTAAATTGTAAATCGTCAAATCGTAAATGATATGATGTTAGATAATCTGAAGAAATATAAGGTGATTCTTGCCTCTAACTCTCCGCGAAGGAAAGAATTGCTGGCTGGTTTGGGAGTGGAATATGAAGTAAGAACTTTGCCCGATGTGGACGAGTCTTATCCCGAAACGTTGCGGGGAGCGGATATTCCTCTCTACATATCCAGGGAAAAGGCAGATGCCTACCGTGATATGATGCATCCGGACGAATTGATGATTACAGCAGATACCATTGTCTGGCTGGATGGACAAGTTCTCGGAAAACCCAAGAATAGGGAAGAAGCTATGCAGATGTTGCGCGACATGTCCGGACGTACCCATGAAGTGTTTACCGGTGTATGCATCACTACCACTGAGTGGCAACGCAGTTTTGCGGCGGCAACAGAAGTGCGTTTTGCCAAACTGAACGAAGAGGAAATTGCCTATTATGTGGACAAATACCACCCCATGGATAAAGCCGGAGCTTATGGTGTACAAGAGTGGATTGGATTCATCGGGGTGGAAAACATATCCGGGAGTTACTATAATATAATGGGGCTCCCCGTACAGAGGCTGTACAGGGAGTTGTTGGAGGTCTAAACCAGATCCATCATTAGAGGGATATCTTTTTCACTGATTCCTTGTCTGACAAGTGTTTCTTTGTCTTTACCGAACATTTCTCTAAAAATCTCCTGCCCGCCATATTCCAAAGCTGCTTTACTGTAAAGTTCTGCAGCTTTTTCTATTTTGCCCGTTCTCCAAGCAACATGTCCGGCATTGAGATAGTCTGCTGCGAGTGGTTTGGAGGCGAGTATCTTTTCGTAATACTTCATTGCTTGCTCATACTTGCCGTTGACAAACGAACACCAGCCTATAGCACGCCATGCTTTGATACAATTGCTTTCGATGAAATCAAGCTTGAAGAAATATTGCAGAGCCTCTTCATATCTTTCCAGTTCGGCAAGGCAGCTTCCGGCGTAGAAAAGGATATTATGGTTTTCCGGCTGGATTGCCTCCACTTTCTTGTAGTATTCCAGTGCAGAGGCAAAGTCCCTTATCTGCCTGTAGCACGTAGCGAGATGGCGGATTGTCCAGACATGGTCGGGCTTTAGTACATCGGCTTTCAGGTAGGCGTCTATCGCTTCCTTATACCTCTTTTCCTTTTGCAGGCAATAGCCAGCCTTTTGGAAAATGTCTGCATTTGCATGGTTCAAGGCTATCAATTCCTTATAAAGCTCCAATGCTTCTGCCGGGTGTTCTTTGCGGAAGTGGAAATCGGCGATGGTAATCAGCAGCTCGGGTTTGCACAGAATATCTTTGAGTGCCGGGATACGGTGCAGGGCAATCTCTTCCTTGAAGATGTCACGGAACTCGTGTCTGCGCTGGCTTAACTTGAAGAAACGGTATAAGTCGTGGACATACTGGTTGCTGATGACATCCGGTCGTTCGGCATACTGCCGTAAAGCGGAAGATTTGCTTTCGTCCATGAGTGCATCCAAATCCTGGGAAGTCATCTGGCTGAGCATCATCGTACGCTGTGACTGTGGTATATGTGCCATTGTAAAGCAAAGGGAATACTTGTCACTATTGCAGAAGAAACCGGATTGGAGGATAAGGGAGAGGATGGCATTGTCTCCGGTAGGCTTGAATCCGAATTCCTTGATGATGCTGGAGTGATGCATGTCGAACGGATAGAACCAGTTGTACGGTTCCTTAAAGAACGGATAAGTCTTGAGTTGTGCAAACGTACTCATATAGACGTCAGCGCCTTCCAGCTGTAATTCGTTCATCTCCCGTATCTTGTCTCCCAGTCCGGAACTTTCAAAAGCTTTCTCCCAATCTGGATTAAGATCGTTTTCCTCAGGGTTCTCTTCAAAACCGAACTTCATGTTGCGCATGATGTTCACATTCCTCATCATCTCCGGAATGATTTCTTCACGCATCTTCTTGTCTATCTTTTCCGTTTCCTGGCTACGGAGCAGCTCGATGTAAATACGGTTCAGTTGCTTGCCGAAACTGCCGTCTTCGTTGAGCAGGGAAAGGCGGGCTGTCAATTCGGGATAAAGCGACAGACGGGTGGGATGAAAAAGAAGTGCGAAAGCGATACCTACCAAAGCCCGTTGGTTTACTTGCGTATTTGCATGCGTTACGGCGTCTAGCAACCATGAGAATTTGCGGGTATCGAAGCATTCCATCAGACTGAGCATGACGGCACTGGTGAACAGGCACAAATCATTGACGGGAAGCATTTCTGATTCCAGTAATCCTTTGGCTTGCTGTTCGTCTTCTGCAGACCAGTCACTGTTACTCCATGTGGAAAGGAAAAGAACCTGGGCGGTTTGTTCGTGCCGTTGCAGTACGGCGTCCATGCCTTGGTTATCCGGCATCAGCTGACAAACGGCCAGGTCATCAGGGAAAGATTCCAATACCTTCTGCAGTGCGGCAATATTGTATTCTTTGGGGAGGCGTTCCCGGTTATTGCGCAGGGAATGGTAATAGTGCGTGGAAACTCCGTCAAGGAGAGACAGACGTGCCTGGTCAGCGACTTCCCAAGTTTCGGTCAGAATCTGGCGATATAGTTTCTGTCGTTCAGGATCGTCGATTCCCTGGCGCATGTATTGCAGCATGTACTGATAGGATGTCTGAGCTTGTTCCAAGCGGTTGCGGAGTGTCCAGTCACCGCTGTTCCAAAGAAAGGCTTCCAGTTGGGATTGTGCTTCCTTCAGCCGTTGCTGCTTGAGTAGAGTAACGATATGCTGATATTGTTCTTGTATGGCTTGTTCGTTCATAAATCAGTCTCTTTTTGGGTATGTATCTTATAAAACTACAAAAAGGATGCCAAAAAGTTCATAAATTTCCATTTCCCCAGCTCAGAAACGAACTTGCAACTGTGCTTGAAGCAGGTTTGAGTTTTCTCCTTTATGGCGGTTACAGTATGTATACTGGGCTTGCAGACGGCATTTGGGATAGAACCAACACTGTACACCTGCTACATAATTGGTCTGTTTATCGGAAATAGTTTTATTTTTGTTGAAATAGTCATAAGAGGCTATTACGTCAAATTTGGGAAGCACATGGGCAGATACGGTTGCATAGTAACCGTCACTTTTAACGTGTCCGTCTTTTCCGGCCAAGTATTCTGTACGTACATCTACGGATTTTGTTTTGATGGTGGCACCTGCCGACCAGCGGTTTCGGGTGTAATTCTCTCCTATGGCTATGTCTGGATTAATGGAAGAAACGGCTACGGCGCATCCTTTCCCTTTAACAAAGGAACCGCCGACGGACAACCATTTCAATGGATGTACCATAAGGCTGCCTACAATATCTTTCTGATTGTTTTTATCTTTTAGGTTGATGCCTTGTCCGTTCATGATGGCAAGGTTATAAGTCATCAAAGAGTCGAACAAGTCTCCATAAATTAACAATCCCATATCACGACCGCTTGCAGAGCCATACAACGGATCACTGCCATTGATACCGGCCAGGTAATTGACGGCTTGAGAATAACAGTTTATTAATTCGACAAAGCAGGGAGACATTGGGTTCTCAATGGTATACATGGTTTTGAACTGTCCGATACGTGCTGTGAGTTGAGGGAGAAAGCGGTATTCCGTGTAGGCTTCCAGAATTTTTCCGGTATTGGCAAAGCTGTACATGAAGTAAGCCGACCATTTATCGGTGATTTTACCGCGCGCCATAAAGATAACTCTCTTTATATCGAAAGTATTGCTGGTACCTTCGCCCGCATCATCGTATGTATATCCCACTTGGGCATAGCCGGAGAGTGAAATGCGGTCTTTTAAAGTGTTGACTACATCATTCAGACAAGCATCTTGTGCTTTCAGGATGCATGTGGCTGATAAAAGGATGCAGGATAGTAGAATTCGTCTCATTATAGGGATGGATAGTAGTAAAAAAGGCAACCCTTTTTTCAAAGAGCTGCCTTTGGGTGTTATTTTGCTTGTTTTTATTCGTTGATAGCAGCGATACCCGGAAGGATTTTTCCTTCGATTGCTTCAAGCAATGCACCGCCACCGGTAGATACGTAAGACACGCCGCTTGCCAAGCCGAACTTGTTGACACAAGCTACAGAGTCACCGCCACCTACGAGTGAGAAAGCACCGTTCTTGGTAGCTTCTACGATAGCTTCGCCTACAGCGCGTGAACCGTGAGTGAAGTTCTCGAATTCGAATACACCCGTCGGACCGTTCCAAAGGATAGTCTTGGAGTTCTTGATGACATCTGCAAAGATCTTTTCAGTCTCAGGACCGATATCAAGACCTTCCCAGCCATCAGGAATTTCGTCAACCGGGCAGAACTTGGTGTTGGCATCGTTGGAGAAAGAATCGGCAATCTTGGCATCAACAGCCAAAACAAGGTTTACGCCTTTTTCTTTTGCTTTCTTCACCAGGTCAAGAGCCAAATCCAGTTTGTCATCTTCGCAGATAGAAATACCGATTTTGCCGCCCATGGCTTTGGTGAAAGTATAAGTCATACCGCCGGCAATAATCAGGTTGTCTACCTTGTTCAGCAGGTTTTCAATGATTTCAATCTTGGAAGAAACTTTGGAACCACCCATGATGGCAGTAAACGGACGTTGGATATCGTTCAAAACTTTATCAACAGCCTTTACTTCTTTTTCCATCAGGTAACCGAACATTTTGTTGTCCTTGTCGAAATATTTAGCGATCAATGCAGTAGAAGCGTGTGCACGGTGAGCGGTACCGAAAGCGTCGTTTACATAGCAATCTGCATAAGAAGCCAATTTCTTGGTGAATTCTTTCTGGCTTTCCTTAACAGCAGCTTTGGCAGCCTTCTTTTCTTCGTCTGTAGCATCTTCAGCCAAACCGCGGGGTTTGCCTTCCTCTTCAGCGTAGAAACGGAGGTTCTCGAGCAACAACACTTCACCCGGTTGCAGAGCAGCAGCCTTTACGGCAGCTTCTTCGCCCATACAGTCGTTAGCAAATTGCACCTCAACACCCAACAACTCTTCGAGATGCTTCAGAATGTGCTTCAAGGAGAACTTGTCAGCCGGGCCTTTCGGACGACCGAGGTGAGAACCGATAATTACACTACCGCCATCGGCCAAAATCTTCTTCAATGTAGGAAGAGCGGCACGCATACGGGTATCATCTGTAATGTTGAAGTTTTCGTCCAAGGGTACGTTGAAGTCCACACGAACGAATGCCTTTTTTCCGGCAAAGTTAAATTGATCAATTGTCATAATACTCTATTTTATTTAAAAGTGTTACTAATTTCTTTTTAGTGAGCGCAAAGTTAGCATTTATTTCTTTTTTTTGCTATGAAACCGTTGTTTATTCTTTGTCTTTGCCGCTCTCTTTGCTAACTTTATATTTCTGGCAGTAATATTTGCACATTAATTGCAAACCGCAGGTATCACATTGTGGAGTACGTGCCTGGCATACATAGCGACCGTGCAGGATAAGCCAGTGGTGAGCTATGGGGATGTCTGTTTCCGGTATATGTTTTACCAATTCTTTTTCGACACTGAACGGAGTTGTACATTTATCTGATACGAGACCCAGGCGATGGCTGACGCGGAACACGTGTGTGTCTACTGCCATAGCCGCTTTATTGAAAACAACGGATTGGATGACATTGGCTGTTTTGCGGCCTACGCCGGGCAGTTTTACCAGTTCTTCAAGGGTATCGGGTACCTCACTGTTGAATTCTTTCACCAACATCTGTGCCATGCCTACAAGATGTTTAGCTTTGTTGTTGGGATAGGAGACGCTGCGGATATACTCGTATACCACGTCGGGAGTAGTAGCGGCGAGTGCTTCGGGAGTAGGGAAGTCCCGGTAAAGGGCGGGGGTAATCATATTGACGCGTTTGTCCGTACATTGTGCAGAGAGAATAACTGCTATCAACAGCTCGAACGGATTGTCATAATGCAACTCTGTTTCGGCTACGGGAACGTTCTCCCTAAACCAAGCAAGGATTTTTTCATAACGCTCTTTCTTTCTCATCTTAATTTGTTTTTATGATAGTGAGGAGATACTTTCAGATTGAAATAGAAGATGGAGATAACCGTGAGGCAGGCTCCGAAAAAATATGCCATATCGAATGAGGTAATCTGTGCGATATAACCTCCTGCTGTCAGACCTATACCAATGCCTACATCCCATGAAGTCAGGTAGGTAGAGGTGGCTGTTCCGCGCTGGTTGTTGGGGGCCAGGTTTACGAACAGCGTATTGAAGGCGGGGAACATCGTCCCGAAGCCTACTCCCAATAGGAGGGCAACCATAAAAAACAATATGTTTGTCAGTTCCGGGACGGTCTTCATCAGTAGTCCGCAAGCGGACAATATGAAGAAACAGCTACATACCAGATATAGTCCTAAAGTTATGACTTGGGTGATACGTCCTTTATCCACTTGTTTGCCGGAGAACATACGGGACACTGCCATGCCGACGGCCATAAAAGTAAAAAACAATCCGGAATTCAAGGTAATTCCTATTTCTTTGGCATACATGGCTACATAAGTGCTTGTCATGCCATATGGTATGGAGAGCAATAGCAGTGCGATTCCTGCCGGGATACCTTTCAGCAGCACAAAGCGGTCCAATGAGATAGGTTCTCGTTTGACTGGTTGTTTGGGTGGGGTCTTGACGAGGCATGCGGCAACAAAACCGATAGTTCCTGATATGAGCGAGCAGGCAAAAATCGTTTCAAAGGAATATATGTCATGCATGAAAAGACCAATCATCGGGCCGAAGCTCATGGCTGTATTGTTCATCAGTCCATAATATCCTACGGCTTCGCCGCGACGGGACGAAGGGGTAATGTCAATCACAATTGTATTTCCCGCTACGGTCACCATTCCAAATGCAAGGCCGTGGACAACCCGCAACATGATGAATAAAGATAGGACTCCCGCTAACATGTAACCTGCGAAAATGGTGATAAAGATGAAGTATGCCACCAGATAAAGAGGCTTGCGGGCTAGCGTGTCGAGCAGGTATCCCGAAAACGGGCGTATGCAGAGCGAGGCAATGGTGTAGCATGACAAGATGACACCTACTGCTGCATTTCCGGTATGGAATACCTCAGTCAGGTAGAATGGAAGAACCGGTAGTATCAGATAAAAGGCAAAATACAAAAGGAAATTGGCAGCCAGGATAAGGCAATAGCCGGAAGTTACAAGTTTGTCTTTTGCCATAGCGAAAAATAGTGGTTAGCGATGAGTGGTTAGCGATGAGTGATTAATGATATGCTGAAAATGCGCAACTTATTAATCACTAATCACTAGCCGTTATTCACTATATTTAGTAAGCGCTCTCGAATTCTTTCAGGAAGCGTGTGTCATTTTCAGAGAACATACGAAGGTCTTTCACCTGGTATTTCAAGTTGGTGATGCGTTCTATACCCATACCCAGGGCATACCCGCTATACACTTTACTGTCTATTCCGTTCAGCTCCAATACATTCGGATCTACCATACCGCATCCCAGAATTTCTACCCAACCCGTATGTTTGCAGAAAGGACAACCCTTGCCGCCGCAGATGTTACAGCTGATGTCCATTTCGGCACTCGGCTCGGTGAAGGGGAAGTAGGAAGGACGCAGACGAATCTTGGTGTCACTGCCGAACATCTCTTGAGCAAAGAGCAATAAGGCCTGCTTCAAGTCAGTGAAAGACACATTGCGGTCTACGTATAAGGCTTCTACCTGATGGAAGAATGCGTGTGCACGGTAGCTGATGGCTTCATTACGGTATACACGTCCCGGACAAAGCACGCGGATAGGAGGCTGTGTAGTCTCCATAACACGGCTTTGCACGCTGGATGTGTGTGTGCGAAGAATGATGCTGTGCGATACGTTTTCTGTATCATTTTCGATGAAGAATGTATCCTGCATGTCGCGTGCCGGATGGTCTTCGGCAAAATTCATGGAGGAGAATACGTGCCAGTCGTCTTCCATTTCCGGTCCATCGGCGATATTGAATCCCATACGGGCAAATATATCGATGATTTCGTTTCTCACGATGGAGAGCGGATGGCGGGTTCCTAATTCTATCGGGTAGGCTGAACGGGTCAAGTCAATATCGTCACAGCCGGTATCTTGGCTTTCGAACTGTTCTTTCAAAGCGGCAATCTTTTCTTGTGCTTTGTTTTTCAGTTCGTTCAAGCGCATACCCACCTCTTTTTTCTGTTCGGCGGCTACATTGCGGAAATCTGCCATCAAGTCATTGATGGCTCCTTTTTTGCTGAGGTATTTGATGCGGAGTGCCTCTAATTCCTCGGGGTTAGCGGCTTTCAGTGCCTCTACTTCCTGCAGAAGCTGATTGATTTTAGCTATCATATCGTTGTTATCTTATTTATTTTCTAAGTTAAAAACGGTGCAAAGATACAATATTATCATTGTTTTGCCGCCAATTGGGGAAGATTATTTGGTGTCAGTGGTACAAAATTTCATGTGAAGAAGCAATGATAAAGGATTGGAGAAAAAATAATAATATATAAAAGTCTTCATATTGTTTATGGAAAAAACATAAATGAGCGTTGTTTAGTGACTTTTAAAATATACTTTTTGTATCTTTGCGCCCCGTTTACCGTTCTATGGAGGTAGAACAAACTGGCGGTTGGTATTTATTAACATACGTCAAAGAGAGAGAGTTAACGGAGTAATTGTTGCATTAAAGTTAGAGTTTGAATTGATGAAATTGAAGACAATCCTGCCAGTCGTGGCAGTTGCGGGAGTACTCATGTGTGAGCCTGCCGTATTGTTGCATGCCGGTACATCTGATTTTGCTTCTCCCGAAGCTATGGGATGGTTCCGTAAGAAAAAGAAGAGTGAAACCAAGGACAGCGTTCAATCCAAGAGCGACTACGAAAAATTGACTGGTTCCGATGCTATTGCCCGCAAGGGAATGTTCAATGTTTACCAGAAGAAGAGCGATTATTACTTTGAAGTGCCGGCAAGGCTGTTGGGACGTGATATGCTGGTAGTAAATAAATTACAACGTGTGCCTTCCGAACTGAATGAGGCGGGTGTGAACCGTGGTACGAATTACGAAAATCAGATGGTGCGTTTTGAATTGGACAAGGCTGCCAACAAGCTGTTGGTACGTCAGAGCCGTCCTCTTCCATTGGCGCCGGATGAGGATGCCATACGGCAGTCCGTACTGGATAATTATATTTCTCCGCTGATAGCCGGTTTCAAGATAGAAGCATTCAATAATGACTCTACCATGATAGTGGTCAAGGTCAACGATATTTATGATGGTACGGAGACGAGTATCAATAATGTCTTTACGAATATCAACCTGGGAACTTCGGCCATCAAGAATCTCTCCCGCATTTTATCTATCAAAGCTTTTGAGAACAATGTGGTAGCTACTTCCGAGCTGACAACTAAGGTGACTGAGGGAACAACGACTGTGTTTGTTACGGTCGAAGTCAGTTCCTCTCTGTTGCTGTTGCCGGAGAAACCGATGATGGGACGTCTGGATAGTCCGCGTGTAGGTTATTTTACTAATCCGTTATTAAATTACAGTGACGGTCAGCAGCGTGTAGACAAGAAACCGTTCATCACCCGCTGGCGTCTGGAACCGAAACCGGAAGACCGGGAGCGTTACCTTCGCGGTGAATTGGTGGAACCGGCCAAACCGATTGTGTTCTACATCGAGAACTCCACTCCCAGTCGTTGGCGGAAATATATCAAGCAGGGAATCGAGGATTGGCAGGCTGCTTTTGAACGTGCCGGATTCAAGAATGCCATCGTTGCAAGGGAGTTGACGGACAGCATGAATGTGGATAAGGATGACGTGAACTACTCCGTGCTGACCTATGCCGCCTCCACCAAAGCCAATGCCATGGGCCCCTCTATCCTCGACCCCCGTTCGGGTGAGATATTGGAAGCGGACATCATGTGGTGGCATAATGTGCTGGGCATGCTTCAGGAATGGATTACAGTGCAAACCGGTGTCGTACGTCCCGAAGCAAGAGGAGTAAGGCTGCCGGATGAACTGATGGGTGATGCCATGCGTTTTGTGGCATGCCATGAAGTGGGTCACTCGCTGGGCTTGCGTCACAATATGATTGCTTCCTGGACTTTTCCGACAGATTCCCTGCGTTCCAAAACATTTACGGACCGTATGAATACCACTTCCTCCTCTATTATGGACTATGCACGTTTCAATTATGTGGCACAGCCGGGTGACGGCGTTACGGCACTTTCTCCCCATATAGGCCCGTATGATATGTTTGCCATAGAATACGGTTATCGTTGGTATGGTAAAGAAACCCCAGAAGCAGAGAAGGACTTGCTTGCCGACTTTCTGAGCCGTCATGCAGACCGTTTATATAAATATAGTGAGGCGCAGGATGTACGTGATGCCGTAGACCCGCGTGCGCAGAATGAAGATTTGGGCGATGATGCTGTCCGCTCGTCTCTGCTGGGTATTGAGAACTTGAAGCGTATTGTTCCTCAAATCATCCAATGGACTACTACCGGCGAGAAAGGACAGACTTATGAAGAAGCTTCCCGCCTATACTATGCGGTTATCAACCAATGGAACAATTATCTTTATCATGTATTGGCAAATATCGGTGGTATCTATATAGAGAACACGGTTGTGGGAGACGGACAGAAAACCTATACCTTTGTGGAGAAAGAGAAGCAGCAAGCAGCCTTGAAGTTCCTGCTGGATGAAGTGCTGACCTATCCCAAATGGCTGTTCGACACAGAAGTGGGAGAGTACACCTACTTGCTGCGCAACACTCCGCTGGGCGTAGTGGAAAATGCACCGACACAAGTGTTGAAGAATGCCCAATCCTATATCCTTTGGGATTTGCTGGGCAACAACCGCCTGATGCGTATGTTGGAGAACGAATCGGTGAACGGCAAAAAGGCTTTCACGGTGGTAGAGCTGATGGATGGCCTGCATCGCAACATCTTTGCCACTACGGAACGCGGTGCCTTGCCGGACGTCATGACACGCGCCTTGCAGAAGAACTTCGTAGATGCACTGATTACAGCAGCTGCCGAAAGCGAAGGAGTGAAAATAAACAAAAAACTGATGGACAACCACTTCTTGCTGGACCATCAGACTGCCCTTTGCAGCTGTGACGAGCATGCCGGTAAGACTTTGGATGCCGACCGTATGGGTGCACACCGCGAACTGAACTTCTACGGTTCGCAGATAAACCGCGTATCTGATGTCATCTCCGTGAAGCGTGGTGAGTTGCTTCGCATCAAAGAATTGCTCCAAAATCGTCTGGGTGCATCGGATATAGCCACTAAATATCATTATAAGGATTTGATTTTGCGTATCAATACTGCATTAGGAGTAAAGTGATTTTTCTTTTCAATAGAGTATTAATTAATTTTATATGTAACGCATGAAAAAACGTGTATTAATCGTTTTGCTATGCTTTGTAGGAGCTTTGTCATCTGCTTTTGCTGCAGAGAAAAAAGTCCAGGGCGTAGTAATATCTTCAGAGGATAACCTACCGCTTATCGGTGCTTCCGTTTATGTGACTGCGGAAGACTTGAAAAAGGCGGGGAGTGCTCAGACTACAATGGGGGTCATCACTGATGTGGATGGTCAGTTCTCTATCGCTATACCTGCGGGGATAACCCGTTTCTTTTGTAGCTACGTGGGATATGACGTATTGGAAGTGAAGCTTGTTCCGGGAAAGGAACATTATGAAATAACACTTCATGCATCTTCCCAAATGCTCGATGCCGTTGTTGTGACGGGTTACCAGACAGTGGAGCGCCGCAAGCTGACGGCAGCGGTATCCAAACTGGATATATCGGACGAGACCATCGGTGCAGTAAAAAGTATCGACCAGGCACTTGCCGGACAAATTGCCGGACTTTCTGTCAGCCCGACTTCCGGTGCTCCGGGTGCTCCGGCAAAGATACGCATTCGCGGTACTGCTTCATTGAATGGTACACAAGACCCTTTGTGGGTGCTGGACGGCATTCCTTTGGAGGGAACGGATGTTCCCGAACCGGATGAGCTGAATGACATCACCAACATGAAGCAATCTTCCATTGCAGGCCTGAATCCGGCAGATATTGAGAATATCACCATCCTGAAGGATGCGGCAGCCACTGCCATCTATGGTGCGAGGGCAGCCAATGGCGTCATTGTGATTACAACAAAGAAGGGTAAGGTCGGTAAACCGGTTATCAATTTCTCGTCCCGGTTTACCTATACTCCTACATTGAGCCTTGACCGGTTGAACTTGCTGAACTCAGCGGAGAAAGTAGGATTGGAAATGGATATGATCCGTAATAACTATTCTCCGGACAATCATAAAGGAGGCGTATATAATATTCTTTCCAATTACAATGAGTTGTCTGCTTTTCAGAATGGAGGATGGGATGCCTTGAGCAGTGATACACAAGCTGCCATCAACCGTTTGAAGAGTGTTAATACAAACTGGGGAGATATCCTTTTCCGCGATGCTTTCAGCCAGGAATATAACTTGAGCCTTTCCGGCGGTACGGAAAGGGTTACGTATTATACCTCTTTCGGCTATTATAAAGAGGATGGAAATGTGGACGGTGTGGGTATGGACCGTTTCAACTTGGTAGGAAAGACTTCCTATAAGGTGAACAGTATACTGAAAGTGGGTGCCTCCATGTTTGCCAACCGTCGCAAAAATACCAATTATCTGACAGATGCATACGGTATGTCGAATCCCGTGTTCTATTCACGCAAGGCTAATCCGTATTTTGAACTTTATGACAAGAATGGCAACTATAATTACGACTACGATATTCAGAACAACACTGATAAGGATTTAGGATTCAACATCTTTGAAGAACGGCAGAACACGTCTAATGAAAGCGTGGTGAATTCTTTTTCATCTATATTTGATGCGGAGCTACGGTTCAATGACAAGTGGAAGCTGACTTCCCAGTTTGGCTATCAGTTGGAAAAGACTTCCAGAGAAGAAATAGCGGACTGGGAAAGCTATGCCATGCGCTATTACTATAAGTTGAGCGAATACTCCCAGGGCGGAGAAACCAAACACTTCCTGCCCGAAGGAGGTATGCAGAAGTCTTATGAAAACTCCAATTCACAGATTACTTGGAAGGCGATGGGAGAATATCGCGACAGTTTCAATGATATTCATGAACTGGAAGTGATGGCGGGTACCGAGCTGCGCAAGACCTGGTATGAAACCTTGTTCTCGGCAGGGTATGGCTTCGACCGCAAGACGTTGACGACCAAACCGGTGATTTTCCCCAACGAAAGTTACGCCACGTCTTTCCCGCTCCATCAGACAACGTATAAGGAGAATGCTTATGTATCTTTCTACTCTACGGCCTCTTACTCTTTGTTGAACCGCTACACGGTGGGAGGAAGTATCCGCTTTGACGGTTCCGACCTTTTCGGTGTGGATAAGAAGTACCGCTATCTTCCTCTTTATTCTGTCAGTGCCTTGTGGCGTCTGTCACAAGAACCGTTTATGCAGCAGGCCAAGTGGGTGGATAACCTGGTGTTCCGTGCATCTTACGGTCTGCAGGGAAATATTGACAAGAATACTTCTCCGTTCCTGTTGGGTACATATCGGTCGGAAAGTATTTTGCCCGGAGTATCGGAAGATGTAATTATTATTAATTCCGCTCCCAACAAGAAGTTGCGTTGGGAAAAGACGCAGTCTGTCAATGCCGGCTTTGATTTTTCTGTATTGAACCAGGCTATCAATCTGAGCGTGGACTATTATTATCGTAAGGGTACCGATTTGATAGCTTTGCGCATGCTTCCTCTGGAGACGGGCTTTACTTCAATGAACGTCAACTGGGCAAGTATGGAGAACAAAGGTGTGGAAATCAGCTTGTCTACCCGTAACATAACGACAAAAAACTTCTCCTGGTACACAAATTTCAATTTTGCCTATAACGGTAATAAGGTATTGCAGGAAAACATACCGGAGCAGCAGACCACTCCGGGACGTGAAGGCTATCCCGTAGGGGCAATTTTCGCACTGAAGACTGCGGGAGTGAATAAGGAAACCGGTAATATGATGTTCTATAATCCGGAGGGAGAGAAAGTGACCTTGAAGGAGCTTTACCGCCTGAAGGACGAGTGGGGGATAGGTATTGCCTCTTCCGATGTAACTGCAGCCGAAGAGAGAACCTTTTATTCGTATATCGGGAGTAGCGATGCTCCTTATACGGGAGGTTTGATTAATACCTTCAGCTATAAAAACTGGGAGCTGAATGTCAATTTCTCTTTGACGTTTGGCGGGTACGTACGTACGCAGCCCTCTTATGACATCATTAATCCGGATTATGGCAAGAACTATAATGCGGATGTGCTGAACCGCTGGACTCCGGAAAACCCGAATGCGGAGCTTCCGGCATTTATGCTGAGTGCTTCCAACCCGGAAGAGTACTCCTGGTATGATTCTAAAACCATCTGGAGGGATTTGGATATCTGGGTGAAGAAGCTGAACTACGTACGTTTGCAGAATCTGCGTCTGGGTTACCGTATCCCTGAGCTCCTGACAAAGCGTTTGGGAATGAACTCGGCAACGGTATCTATTGAAGGACGCAATCTCTTCGTGTTTGGTTCGGGATATAATAACTACATGGATCCGGAGTCGATGTACAATCCTTATGCAACTCCCGTACCCAAGTCGGTTACATTCAGTTTGAACTTGAATTTCTAACTTCAAAAGCAGAAAGAAAATGAAGAAAACAATAAGTCTGATGATAATGGCCTGCATGCTTCTGCTTGCGGCATGCGACAACTATCTGGATATACAGCCTACCGGTAGTGTCATTCCCAATTCTTTGGCTGAGTATAGAGCGTTGCTTGCCCGTTCTTATAAGGACGTGAGTAAATTCAGTGACCGGGGAATGGCTTGTTTCCGTTCCGACGAGATGCAGGTTCGGGATAATGAATATGACCAAAATTATTATATGGATATAGAGCGCTGGAACGACCTTGCTCCCAATGCCTATACCTCATCGTTTGAATGGGCCAAGTATTACAATGTGCTTTTTATTGCCAATCACGTTATTGAGAGCAGAAGTGATATTAAGGAAGGCACTGAGGAAGAGATAAATCAGCTTGTAGGAGAAGCGTATATGCTCCGTGCTTATGTACATTTCTTATTGGTAAATCTTTATGGACAGCCCTATACTAAGGAGGGAGCTTTGGATACCAAATCGGTACCGCTGAAATTGGATACGGATTTAGAGAAAGTCCTGAAACGCAATACGGTGGAAGAAGTTTATACTTCCATCCAAGCAGATATTGACGAGGCACGCAAACTGGTCATGAAGGCAGAATGGGAACAGAGATATTCATATCGTTTCAATGCGGCTTCGGTAGAGGCGTTTCAATCACGCGTATCCCTTTATAAGGGCGAGTGGCAGGCGGCTTGGGATGCTGCTGAGGCAGTGCTTGCCGTGAAGTCTGTATTGGTAGATTTGAATGATGCCGCTGCAACTCTTCCTAACAGTTATAATTCCGTGGAAAATATTACTCCACTGGAGACACCTCTGAGCAGTACAATCAATGGGGCTGCTCTGGCTACTCCGGTTTTTCTCTCCCTTTATGCTGAGAACGACCTTCGGCTGGACAAATATTTTGCTGAAACGGATGAAAAAGGTTTCCGGAAGAATAAGAAGGCGGGAAGCAATAACTACTTGTGTACTTTCCGTGTGGGTGAAATATATCTGACGGCTGCTGAGGCTGCTGCTCAACTAGGACAACTGCCTCAGGCACGTACCCGCCTGCTGGAATTGATGCGGAAACGTTATGCACCGGAGGCTTACGAAGCAAAATCTATTGCTGTCAACGCTATGGATAAGGAAGCGTTGGTACAGGAAATATTGGATGAGCGTGCCCGTGAACTTGCTTTTGAAGGACATCGTTGGTTTGACCTTCGTCGTTCCACTCGTCCACGTTTGGAGAAAGTGCTTGGTGGTACGCGTTATGTACTCGAAGAAGATGATGCCCGTTATACATTGTCCATTCCGAAAGAAGCCATAGAAGCCAATCCGGGATTGCTGAACTGATAAAGATGACCGGTAAAGATTAAACTCCCCGATTCTCGGCTGAACAGCGCAGGGAATCGGGGAGTTTTGTCTTAATGTGGATTGGATATATGTTTTTTACGTACCTTTGCACCGTTTTTGTAATAGACAATATAAGATGATACAGAATCAGAGACCTCCTATCCGTAGAATTGCTTTTCCAATTCTTATAGCATTGAGTATTTCGCATTGCTTGAACGATATGCTGCAATCGGTCATTTCGGCGATATACCCTTTGTTCAAGGAGGATTTATCCTTGAGTTTTGCCCAGATTGGTCTGATTACGTTGGTGTATCAGATGTCGGCGTCCGTGTTTCAGCCTCTAATGGGATTGTTCTTTGATAAGCGCCCCATTGCCTGGTCATTGCCAATAGGTATGTGCTTTACTTTGGTCGGCATTATGAATCTGGCTTTTGCAACTAATCTGTATTGGCTGCTGGCTTCGGTATTCATTGTGGGTATCGGTTCATCTGTACTCCATCCAGAGGCGTCGCGCATTGCCTTTCTGGCTTCTGGCGGAAAACGCGGACTGGCGCAGTCTCTGTTTCAAGTGGGTGGGAATTTGGGAGGCTCGCTTGGACCATTGCTGGTGGCTTTACTGGTAGCTCCTTATGGGAGGCGACATATTGCTTTTTTCACGGCTTTTGCCTTGATTGCCATCGTGGTGATGATTCCTATATGCCGTTGGTTCCGTTCCTACTTGAACCACATCAAGAAAAGCCCGATGCTCGTGGCAGGAAAGATAGAACGTCCCCTTTCTTCAAGGATGACGGTGTTTGCCATAAGTATTCTGCTGATACTTATCTTCTCCAAATATATCTATATGGCAAGTCTGACGAGTTACTATACATTCTATCTGATCCATAAATTTGGTGTCACTGTTCAGGACTCACAGCTCTTTTTGTTTGTCTTCCTGGTAGCCACTGCCATCGGAACATTGGTGGGAGGCCCTGTAGGTGATAGAGCTGGGCGTAAGTATGTTATCTGGGCTTCCATTCTTGGAACGGCTCCATTCAGTATGATGATGCCTCATGTAGGGCTTGCATGGACGGTAGTGCTGAGTTTCTGTGTCGGTCTGATGCTTTCTTCCGCTTTTCCTGCCATATTGCTGTATGCACAGGAATTGCTGCCTAATAAGTTGGGTTTGATTTCCGGGTTGTTCTTTGGTTTCGTTTTTGGAATTGCCGGTATCGCTTCGGCTATATTGGGAGGTATGGCAGATAAGTATGGTATAGAGGCTGTTTATAATGTATGTGCCTTTATGCCTTTGTTGGGGTTGGTGGCTTGCTTTCTGCCTAATTTGAAAAAGAGATAGAGGTTTTGTATTCCCATTGTCAGCCATGCAGAGAGAACGAAAGGTGCAGTCAATGTAGTGAGTCCTCAGTTAATTCCTACAATTTACAAGGCTACAGAGAGTAAAACGAAATACACTGCCCATATTCAGCTCATCCAATTTTGGTCTTCTAGAGCAATGGTACACAAGATAGGAGAGGAATAACTCCCCCAATATATGGTATATATTGCTGCATTCCGGGAATTTACGAGGGTGCCTGCAAGGAAAAATAGTCTGGTCATAATGTTTCCTTGAAACATCACCTGGTTTATATCCATACTGAAACATTGTAAGTAATCGATGTAGGAAGTAGAAATGAATAGCATGTTAGGCATCAGCTAACTGCACAATCCTAGCAGTAGCTATACAGAAAGGATAAAAGGAACAGTGAACCCGGGTAACACGCGTTGCATGTTGAAAAAAACGTGTATGTAGATAGATATAGATGCGTACGAGGCAATAGTTATCAGCATCAAGGATCCATTTGCATGAATGGCAGAATGTGCTTTGCTCCCCCTCCTTTTTGTGTGGCAACTCAAACGTAACTAAAGGGCTGATATCTCAAAAGAGATACCAGTTCTATTTTTGTATTAGCAAAAAGTTTTAGCGGACAGTCATGTTTAATAAATTATCTTTATTGATATTGGTTACAGTGCAGTTTGTCATTTCTCTGTTAAGCGGTAAATTGGTTTCCCCAACAAAAGACAAGACGGTATCTTTACCTTCAGTTGATTTTGCTCCCGATATCGAACTTGGCACTAAACGTACAGTCTAGTGATAGTCACCGAAGGATATTCAGATTATCGGTCTATTCTTTCAACCGGCACGAATATGCAATCCAAATTCTTAATTGCCATTGATCTTTGTCCTTGCAATTTTTATATGAAGAATCTTTTGGAAAAATGTTTTGAAGCTTGTTTTTTCGTTATCTTTGAGCACAGAAAGCTTTTGATTTGCACGAATATACACTTTATAATTACGCCATTAAAGCGACGTTTTTTTAGATAAAGCATCTTTTATCAGTCAAGAATAGTTTAGCAGGAAGTATACATAACAGTTTGAAGTATTTTGAATTGCTTCTTGTTTTTATAATTCTGTATTAAACTAATAATTGATTGTTTATGACTAGTGTAAAAGTAAAATTCAGCCCTTCATCCATTATCCTCAAAGAGGGAACGCTTCATTATCAAATAATCCATCATCGTAAGGTACGACATATCCGTACCGGTTACAAACTGTTTTCAAGTGAGTGGATTTCTGCTTCCGGTGAAATCGATGTCTCGGCAGGAAGTGGAGAAGATCGAAAAAACTATCTTATTGCGTTAAAAAAGCAAATTGATAAAGACCTTGTTAAAATAGAGAAATGCATCAACCGTTTGGTTCAGGAAGATGCTCCTTTCACTGTGGAACGCATCATAGAGCTTTACACTGTTCCTGAAGGAAATTACACTTTCCTTTTATACGGAAAAGAACTGCTGGTTGAATTGAGGAAAATAGGCAAGGTACGTACAGCGGGTACCTATCAGAGTGCCTTGAATAGCTTTGAACGTTACTTGAATAACCGTGGTGATGTCTCGTTGGATGCACTGGACTCCAATCAGATGATAGCTTATGAAAGCTGGCTCAAAGGGAATGGCATTTGTCCGAACACCAGTTCCTATTATATGCGTAATCTCAGAGCTATCTATAATCGTGCGGTAGAACAAGGTTTTGTTGCCCAACAAAATCCTTTTAAGCATGTATATACTGGCATTGATAAAACAAGGAAACGTGCTGTATCCTTAGATGTGGTTAGGGAAATACGAGACTTAAATTTGACGAAAAAATCACTGGTCTTTGCCAGGGATATCTTTTTATTCAGCTTTTATACACGTGGAATGTCCTTTGTGGATATGGCATTCTTGAAAAAGAAAGACCTGCAAAATGGGATCCTTACTTACCGGAGACATAAAACCGGTCAGCAATTGTTTATCAAATGGGAAAAACCCATGCAGGAACTCATTGATAAATACGACACCTCTGATATTCCCTACCTACTACCGATTATTCGAAATAATGGTATGGACGAATGGCATCAATACCAAAATGAAGCGCACCGTATCAACAGAAATTTGAAACACATTGGCAAACAGATGGGTTTGGGTATTCCACTTACTACTTATGTTGCCCGCCATGCATGGGCCAGTATTGCTCAAAGTAAAAATGTCTCTTTATCTGTTATCAGTGAAGCATTGGGACATGATTCGGAGCAAACCACCCGAATTTATCTTGCCTCTTTAGATGCATCTATTGTAGACACGGCAAATAGTCTCATTTTGATGTCTATATGAATAAAGTGATTTATATAATAATCATTAACGAATATGACAAAAGAATATCAAAGCCATTCAAAAAGATACATATCTTCATAAGAGAGGTCTATTTACCATGGAGAATTGGTGGAGTAAATATGCCTAAGTCATGAGAAAACAGCTTGTAAAAAGCGAAGGTGTTTTGGTAAAATGTCATAAGCACTTCAAAGTATATGCCCTCCACAAAATAAACAGTGATGCTTTTCTCCTAGAGGTGTATTGGTAATGTGTACACAAATATGGAATCAATATGAAAGCGAATAAAATCTTACTTGTATTCCTGATATTTTATGTAGGCCATATCCAGGCACAAGAGATACAGGATTCGGTAAAAATCTATTTCAGACAAGGATATTCTGTATTGGAACCATCCCATAGAAACAACAGAGAAGCGTTGGACCGGATAGCAGACAGTCTGCGGACAAGCTATGCGGACTCTGTTTACCAACTGAAACGTATCCAGGTAGTGGGTGGAGCATCACCGGAAGGCAGCATTCTCCTAAACAGACGTTTATCTGTAAAGCGAGCCAATGTGCTGTTTGACTATCTTTCACGTTATGGAGAACTACCCGACTCCTTGAAAACGAACGTGTTCCTCGGGAGAGACTGGAACGGTCTAATCCGTTTGGTGAGTGATGACTAGGAACTACCCTACCGGAAAGAAACGCTACATTTATTGCATGAATTGGCAGAGGATGCGGCAAATGACAATCTTACAAAAGGTGACCATCTGCGACGGATACAGCAACTGCATGGTGGGGCACCTTATCGGTATATGTATAAAAAATATTTTCCGGAGTTGCGCGCCTCCCGGTTATATCTATGGTATGAGAAAGTATGGAATCCTATTGCCCCCATGCCAATGCCTCCCTTCAAGCTTCCTATACCCGAACCAAAACCGACAGAACCTCTCCCCCTTGTCCCATACATACCTACGCAGCCACGTAAGCTGTATCTTGCTGTAAAGACAAATATGCTGTACGACGCATTGCTCGTACCGAATATCGGTGTGGAATTTTATCTTGGCAAAGACTGGAGTATGAGTGCTAACTGGATGTATGCCTGGTGGAAAACAGACCGGCGGCACTGGTACTGGAGAACTTATGGCGGTGACATAGCCATTCGGAAATGGTTCGGTAAGGCCGCCACGGAAAAGCCTCTTACGGGACATCATGTGGGACTCTACGGGCAGATTTTTACTTATGATTTTGAAACAGGGGGAAAAGGCTATATGGGTGGAAAACCCGGAGGAACACTCTGGGACAAAATGAACTATTCCACAGGTGTGGAATACGGCTACTCGTTGCCGGTGGCATACAGACTGAATATTGACTTCACTATCGCTGTCGGGTATTGGGGGGGGACCTATTATGAATATACCCCCATAGACAACTGCTACGTATGGCAGGCTACCAAGGAGCGGCACTGGTTCGGCCCTACTAAGGCGGAAATATCGCTGGTATGGCTGATTGGCAGGGGAAACTTCAACAAAGGGAAAGGAGGCAGACGATGAAAACCGGAATACGAATGACTGTTTACACACTGCTGACCATGATTCTTTTCTCATGCGAGCACAAGGAACTCTGTTTCCATCATCCGCATGTGGCTACGGTCAGAGTGGATTTTGATTGGAAGAACGCTCCGCAGGCCAATCCTGAGGGAATGTGCGTGTATTTCTATCCTGAAGAAGGCGGATATCCGGTTCGGTTCGATTTTGCAGGGAAAGACGGAGGACCGGTAGAGATTAAAGTAGGAAGGTACCGGATACTCTGTTACAATAATGACACGGAGTCTTTACTGTTCAGAGGAATGGAAGGATTTGACACCCATGAGGGATATACGCGGAACGGTAACGTTTTTGAGAGTATTTACGGTAACGGTGCCCATTATGCGCCTCCGGCCAAAGGTTCGGAAGACGAGCGTGTCGTCATCTGCCCTGACATGATGTGGGGAAGTAACGCCCGAAATGTGGAAATCACCGAATCAGGGCTAAGTTATGAATGTGTTCCCTTTACAGACAAAGACAAGGTCGAATGGATAGAAAGTAGCGAGCATGTCATCAAGCTTTATCCTGCCGAACTGATATGTACCTACACCTATGAGGTCCGTAATGTCAAGAACATGGAGTATATGACGCAGGCTTGCGGGTCATTGTCGAGCATGGCTCCCTCCATGCTGTTTGCCAACGAGGAACTGGACAGGGAGTGTGTCACAGTCCCCTTCGAAACAGAACTCCACCCCGAGAGTTCGAAAATGACCGGTAAGTTTTATACGTTCGGTCATCATGAAGAGAATGCCCGTCCGCACAAAATGATGTTTTATGTATGGTATTCCAATAAGGAGAAATTCTATACAACCTTTGATGTGACTGACCAAGTACATAAAGCACCGGACAGGAAGCATGTGCACATCATCATTGATAATGCGGACTTTCCGGAACCGCTTCCGGACGAGGGGGGATTTGATGTGGAGGTTGATGATTGGGTGGAAGTCGAAAACGATATCATTATGTAGTTTTTTATATCTTTTAATGTTATGCAGACGAAATCAATTCTAATGGCACTATTGGCCATGGCATTGGTAACGGCATGTACCAATGATGAAACAATAGAAATGAACCAGGGTGAAGGCATCAGTTTGAGTGCGATAGCAGGAAAGGCAATCCGTACGGGAAGCGAAGCCACCACAACCAACAGCATAGACAAATTCCATGTATTTGCCTTTACCCAAGAAGCAGAATACATGAATCACGATGTCCGGAGACAAGGGAACGTATGGTCGTATGGCGATACCAAATTCTGGCCGGAAACAGATGTGGACTTCTATTCGTATAGTCCGACGGATACGAAGAATGGTAATGTTGACATTACAGTAAATGGCGACAAGAAAATTACCGGCTATGAGGTACCCGGCGATGAGGACCTGCTTTATGCCTTGAACCTGGCTGAAAAGAAAGCCGAACATGAGGGCAAACAACCGGTTACGGTCAACTTCCGCCATGCCCTGTCACAGATTGTATTCAGAATCAAGAACACCAGTTCCAACCTGACAGTGTTCGTAGACGCAGTGAAAGTGGAGGGAATAGAGAAACAGGGTACATTCTCCTGGCCGACTTTGAGCACTACTACCCAATGGCAGGGAACTGAAAAGGATACGGAAACTGACAAGTCATGGGGAACATGGGATATCGCATATAACAAAGAGAACGCAAAGCAGAACAGCTATGCCGCTGAGATTACTCCGATTATGGAACCAGGCTTTACAGGTTCCAAAGATGCATCTGTGTGGGACTTGACTGTTAAAACAGGCAATGGCTATAAGGGACTGCTCCTTTTGCCGCAGACATTGAATCCCTGGATTACGAAGACCGGTGGAACAGATGAAAATCCGGAGTACAAAATCACGGGGACAGCACGTGTGCTTGTTAAATGCAAGCTGGTAGATACGGCATCTGATGTACAATTGTGGCCAGACAAGGACTCACAAGAGGAAACCGCATGGGTGGGCGTCTCCCTGGTAGGAGAACCTAAGGACATAAGCGGAAAAAACGAACAAGTCTGGAAGCAGGGCAAACGCTATGTTTATACCCTTATCTTTGGTGAGGGCGGCGGCTTTAACCCTGATCCCGAAAATCCGGATCCTGAACCTGTTTTGGTTCCTATCACATTCGACGTAACTGTGGATAACTTTGTTGAATATCCTCAGGACCTCGATGTAAGCGTTCCTGATTCAAACCCCGGAAAATAAACTGAACCACCGCAAACCTGTCTTTTCCATCCGTCGGGTTGCGGAAATATAACAGACCGGGCGGGGTTGAATGTTCCCCTCCCGGTCACTACTTATTCAAATAAAAAATAAATGCCTATGCGACTTAATTTTAAAAAGGATTTTCTTCTTGTTACGGCCATGCTGGTCGCTGCCGGCTGTTCCGATAGCATGACGGGAGAAAACAATCCGGAACAACAGGTGCCGATTGCCTTTGGCACACAAGTTGCCACCCGCGCCGTGGTGGAAAGTGACAAGGAGGGCATGGATAATTTCACACTGTGGGGATGGGTACGGGAAAGCGACGGGCCGAAACTGTTTTTCGATGCCGCTTCGGTTACTCCGTCGGGAAACTATGGCGAGAAACGTTTCTGGGCTGTAGGCAGGCCTTATGACTTTTATGCGGTGCATCCGGAAGAAATGAAAGAGATTGGTGTCGCTACCGAAGTTTCCTGCAACGACAAGGGCGAACTCAGGGTTACGGGTTTTGATTCTTCCGGAATGGGGAAGGATGCCGTGGATTTGATGACGGCAACAGAGACAGACGTGACTTATGAGGGTGGCGGAACGATGGCGCCTGTGCTTCTGGCATTCAAACATGAACTGGCACAGGTGAAATTAACTGTCCGTACCGGAGAGAAGCAGGCGGAAGTGTCGGACATCAGACTTTTCGGTGTGGACTATAAAGGTGACTTGCTGTGGACGCCGGAAAACTCGACATGGCAAAACCGGGTGAAATGTACGGAAGAGAAAACTCCTTTCGTACGCAGCGGGAGCGTGCGGATAGAAGCCGGAAGCAGCGCTACCGTGCTGGATGGCGTATTGCTGTTGCCGCAGCCGGTGACGGAGGATGTGGCGGTAACCTTTAAGTATGCCTATGCCGGCAAACCGCTGTCGGAGGCAAAAGAAGCGATGGTATACCTGGATGCGGCCCTGACAACGGAATGGATAAAGTCGAACACTTACCATTATAAAATAACGCTGCCTGCTGCCGATGCCGACATTACTGTCAAAGTGAACGTGGGCGATTGGGACAGCAAGGATATTTCGGCAGATTGGTAATCTCATAAACAGGAAGGAGAAGATATGAAAATCCTGAAATACTCATATATATGTATGTTTTCCGCAACGGCGGGGATAATGACGGCTTGTGCACCGGACGGGCAGGAAGGGATGTTTCCCGGAAAGGGAGAACCGGTGACGGTGAAATTTTCAATCGATACAAGGGCGGCAGAAACGGATGATTTCGACTCGCAGGTGAAGACGCTCAGGGTGTATGCTTTCCAGAATGGCAGCCCGGTGGGGTATTATTATGGCGGGGAGGATGTGCCGGCTCATACTTTTAAATGGAAATTGCCGAAAGGAGAAGTCTGGTTTTATGCAGTGGCCAACGAGCAGGAGGCCGGAGAACTGCTTTGCGAAAACAAGGGAGACATTTTTGTACTGCCCGGTGAGACTGTCGGGGGAGTACATCCGGTCGAAGGCTTGGAAGTAGTGCCGGACAGACTGGAGTCTTTGACTTTCAGCCGGCTGCCGGAAGCGGAATATGTGTCGGGCGGAACGGCAACAGACAAGGATGAAACGGGAAAAAAATACCGCTCTGCCATTGTGCCAATGACCTGTAAGTATCGTGGAACAGTTACGCACGATAATCAGGAGATAAACCTGGAACTGAAACGCAGCATAGCGAAGCTACAGCTTTACTTTGCCAAGGCGGATGTGGCAGACGCCGGAGAGGGGCAGCTCTATATGGGGCGCGGGTTGTATCTCTACAATATGCCGGAATACGGGTATCTGTTTCCGAAAGAGAAGTACGAATATACGGGAGATTTCAATTTTCTGGAGGGAGCCGGTGAAAATTCCGACTCGAAGAATCAGAAGAACGGCAAGGTAATTCTGAGTGCGGGATGGCCGGAGGAACCGGAAATCGCTCCGCAAGAAGGGACACCGGAATATGAGGAGTATGAAAAGAACTTGCAGGAGAAGACCCATATCAACGAGATTAAGGCTTTGGCACATGCCGGGAATACAGACACGAAAAACTTTCAGTGGATGCCAGCCAAACCGATTTATCTGTTTGCCAACTCCAATGAAATTGCAGACCGTTATCCTGAGAATCCGTCAGCTGAGAGTTCAAGGGGATATTATCTGAAAATACTGTCGCATGAACATAAAGTGGGAAGTGACGGTACGGAAGGACATGAGGCTGATATGCAATATGTAGCTTTGCCCGAAGTGGAAGCCAACATGAACCTGCGGCTGTTTTCCGTTATTTCCATGCACGGACACGTGGCTATGACAGCACATTGGATGATTGTTCCGTGGGAAACCGGAGGCGGAGATGTGGAATTTAATTAGGCAGACGAATAACAGACAAAAATATACAGCATGATGAAAAAAACAGTGAATCATATTCTAGTGGCGGGACTGTTGGCGCTCCTGTCGCTTGCATCTTGCACCGATGAGTTCATCGAAGGAAACTACTTGCAGGGAGTAGACCGTGACAAGCGGGTGGAGGTGAGGCTTCCGTTCGGTGTGGGACGTGGCATCACTACCACGATTACAACCCGTGCGGCAGGTGGAGAGATTGATTATGACTCCCAGCTTTCGGGCGTGATGGCTTTTGTATATGAAGCGAAGAGCGACAATCCGGAAGAAAATGAGTTGTTGGCCTATCATCTGTTCTCCAATCCGTCCAATAAGCCGCTGGAAGGTGCTACCGGCGGATGGATCGCCGATAATGACGACCCTACATGCGGTGAAATCAAGTTCTATGTTCCGGTGGGTGATGTATACATCTATCTGTTGGGCAATGCGCAAAGTTCGTTCCTTAATTTCTTTCCGGGAGTATCGGGTGGGGATGCGCTGGGCACTCAGGCGGAGTTTTTTGAAAAAGCAACCCCGAAGTGGAACGGAAATATACACAGCGTAGACGGTTATCTGCCGCTTACGGGTATGGTGAACAACAATACAGGATTATGTCATGTGAACGAACAGGGACAAATCAGTTATACGGATGAAGAGGGAAAAACTCATATACTGTTGCCGGACGGTAAACACGATGAAGACAATTCGTTTGTGCTGAAACGCCTGATGAGCAAGATTACAATGAATATCAGGGAAGGTAAAGGAGTGAAGTTTACGGCGCGAGATTACACGGTTCGCCATATACCTCATTATGTGTCGCCCACCGCACAGGCGTGGACGGAAGAAGAGCGGGACCGTATCCTGGTGGAAGATGCCAAGCCGGTGAATTTCGGTTTACTGGATTCTCTCACTTTTACTATATACCTGCCGGAGAACATACGCAAGGTAAGATCCGGCGTGGAGATTACCGAATACAGGCAGCGGGATAAGGTGGTGAAGACTGCCGACAATAAAAATACGGAAGAGACCGCTCCCGATGATTTTCATGCTGATAATGCCGATAATCACAAAGGGCACTACAAGTTTGAGTTTGCTCCGAAAGCTTCTACTTATATTGAACTGACCGGATGGTTTGAAAATGCAGACAAGACGGTTGCTGCCGATGTCCGTTATTATATCCATTTGGGTAATTTCGGGAAAGACCTCAATCACTTCAGCGTGGAGCGCGACCATCACTATACGTATAATGTAACCATCAACGGAGTGGATGATATAGTGGTGGAAGTGGAAGATGAGAACGAAAAGACTCCGGGAGCGGAAGGAGTGGTGTTCAAGCATGAGGCTTTCGCACATATCGATGCCCATTTTGACCAGGTGGAGATGAAATTCATGCGGAAAGACATTGAAAATGGTGTCTATCTGTATACCGACACACCTTTCGGGGTCATGGGGGTGATGTATTATCCTAAAGGTACCCCCGACGGAGGTGCGGAAGGCAAATGTGTATCCGTGAGCAGTTTCGGTATTACCAAAGATGTGGCACAAGGCTATCTGGCGTGGCTGGAGTTTGCGAGAGAGAAGACACCGGATAACTATTTCTATAATGGAACAAAACCGGATAAAGAAAGCCCCTATCTCCTGGAATACTATCATCCTGACAAGGTGAAAAGTGTGTTCGATGCGCTCGATGAGTTTTATGCAAGCAAGGAGGATTCGGCGTACTACACCTGCTTTGTGGATGAGAACTTTTATGAGAAACATCCCGACCCGCGTATTACGGCATCGGTGCATCTGAAAGATTTTATCAACTGCAAGGACCGTATCTTCTCGCTTGCTACGGACCTCAAGTTCAGCCAAGATGGTAAGAGCGCGGTGTCGCAGTCGGTTTATACGCTGAAACAACGTTCCATTGCCTGCTTCTATGATATGAACGATGAGACTCTCAATAAATTCGGCTTGGAGTCGGTGGAAGAGCAGACGGCCATCCTGTATGAGCCAGAATCGGACCAGAGGGAAGTTTGGGACGGCAGAAAGAATACTTGGCAAAAGCTGGATGGTCAGGTTGGAAATTGTAATATACATGGTATGGAATGGGGGCTTAAAACATCACCTTTCCTATCCGGTTTTATACTGAGGAAAGATGGAAGTCTGAAGGAATCCCGACCGATTAGCGGACAGGCCGACGATCCGGTTATCATGCTGATACGTAACCGTGATTTGAACGGCAACGGCTATCTGGACGAGGAAGAACTGCGCTGGTATGTACCTGCCATAGGGCAATTGGTGGGTATGTGGCTGGGAGAGCCTGCCATGGCAAAAGAAGCCGCCTTGTGGAAAGCGTCTTTCGATATATATATAGGAGCGGAAGGGAAAGAGATAACCGACAATCCCGTACAGGGATATACGGCCAGTACACACGGTTCTTATTCCACAATATGGTCGGAACTGGGAGGATACATAAGTCATACGTATCTGAGACACATGATTAGTGTGAGGAGCTTGGGAAGCGGAGTCGTGAGTGGCAGGATGGACAGGGAAGTTTCGTCTCCTTATTACAAATACGATGAAGCAAGCCGTACGCTGGAAGTCTTTTTGGCGGACGAAGCCATGCGCTCGTTCAGTTACCGGGAGCTTCAGCCCCATAACGAACGCGATACGCAGAACCGTCTGTACAAGAAATTCCAGCTGGCACAAGAACCCATGCTGATGGATACGATTGCGGAATTTGAGTGCACTGACCCGAGTCACCTGAGATTTGATAAAGATACTCCCAGTAAGGTAACATGGACAGGTACGACATTGAAACTTATTGAGATAGACAATGCCAAACGAGATAAGTTTACCATAGCCCAAGACTATCACGAAGCAGGAGACGGAGTGACCCCCGCCGGAGCGTGGCGCTTGCCCAATGAACGCGAACTGACATTGATTCAGCTGGCATTCAACTTCTTCCAGGATGAGGACAACCTGCCTTTCTCGCCCATGGTGAAGCCGGGAGACGAGGATGCCGTAGGTGATGCTTACGGCTGGTACAACCCACTCAGTCTGACATGCGATTTAAGTGATAAAAGGAATCATAACTTTAAGCACCGGCTTTGCGCCGTGTTCCATTGCCGTACGGCGTATTCTTACAGCCGCTATTATCCCGGTAGACACGAATATACGCCTACCGGCTACATACTGAACTATTGGAAGACCGATTCGGAAGGGGAGTTGCTGAAAATTCGCCGGGTAGAAATGCATATGATGCGCTACTATTCAGATGAGAGAGGCATGGTGGAGGAAGACAAGGAAGAACGGAAAAAATACGGCAGAGCCGGTGTGTTCTGTGTGCGCGATGTGAGATACTGATCTGTAGGAATAATCGGATAGTTTTCCTTCAAAGAATCTATTCGAAAATGCCAGAGATTGTCAAATTGCATATTTGGTAAAAGATTGTGGGTTTAAGTATGCCGATGAAACATTCCATCATCGGCATACTCATTTTTTAAAAGCATACTTTTTAGCATGATTAATTTGTAAAGTATCAATAGATACGCTACACTTTTTCTTTTCGTAGGCAAATCTTAATCCGTATCTTCGTAGCATGAAAGAAGATATACGGAAAATACGGATGCGCCAAAAATGGCTTGAGCTATATGGTTAAACGGGTTCTATGACAAAGACTGCCCTTCGGCGAGGGATTCCTGTTTCACGTTATACCCTTGGATAAATCGTGAGAAAGAACAAGGCAAGTCGGATTTGTCCGATAAGTCTAAACGTCCATCAAGACTTGCCAATGTGAAGATAACACCTGAAATTGAAACCACTATCCTTAATCTGCGTGAGACGAGAAGATGGGGGAGCGCAACGGATTGCCAACTATCTGCTTAGGAAGAGAATAAAGCTCTCAGCCATGACGGTGTGGTATGTGTTAAAAAAGCATCAAGTCAAGACTGTTGTGAAACGACGTAAAAAGTCAGCCTGTACACGATACAGTAAAGAAATTCTAGGAGAGAGGGCTCAGCTGGATGTAATGAAAGTACGAAACGGGGCATACCAGTTCACAGCCATAGATGGTTGCACCCCTTTGAGAACTATTCGTGTATATCCCAATAAAAAAGCAGAAAGTACAATTCATTTTTAAATTCATAAAACATAGAAACAAGAAAACTCTTATTCAATAAGCTGTGAACAATCAAAATATATCGCGGATTGTTTTACGCTTTTAAATTCATCGGTCGGGGAACGGCCAGCGCTCTTGTCGGGACCACCCGTCCCGACAAGAATAAAAATTCGCTAATGTAGCAAATCTGTTGTTATGGCACAGATAAAACTTACATCAATGATATTTTGATTTGGTTATTAAGGATCATATTATTATTTGATTCTAGTTTAGGAAGCAGTTTACTTACTTTGGCTTTATTCTTCTCCCATTGATTGGGGTACCTTACATCTTGTAGATGTACGCACTTGTTCGTTTTTGATTTTTACTATGAAGTAAAACATTATTGATTTTGTCTCTTTAGGTTTTACTAGGTTATGGTAGGGGGGTATCTTTTGGACAAAACATTGTTTGATTTCATTGTTTGAAATCATTGTTTCAGCTTTCTTAATAGAATCATTATTTGATGTTTCAGAATGTGCCATAATAGGGTGTTCTAGGCATATAGGCATAAAATAAGACACACAACTATTGCTGTATGTCTTACTCGTGGAGCGTATGAGACTCGAACTCATCACCTCGACACTGCCAGTGTCGCGCTCTAGCCAGATGAGCTAACGCCCCGTTGCCAACGTTTGCAGGCTTGCTTTCGTTTTTGATGGTGCAAATATAATGCATTATTCTGAAATAATTGCTATGTTTGCGAAAGAATTTGAAAAAATAAGTTATGCTGATATATAATACCACTTATCATGTAGAGGAAGGAGAAGACAAAAACTTCCTGATATGGATGCAGGAACACTATCTTCCCGAGGTAGAAAAGAACGGAACATTGTATGCTCCACGTATAGCCCGTATCTTGAGTCATATTGAAGAAGGAAGCATCTGCTATTCTGTTCAGTTTGAGGTGGAAAACTCTGCCAAACTGCATCGTTGGCATCAAGAGCAAGGAGTGAAACTGAACGAGGAATTACTGAATATCTTTAAAGATAAAGTGATTGGCTTTCCTACATTGATGGAGGTAATAGTGTGATACAACCGGTCAAAGAGAAAATAATATTGGGTATAGACCCTGGTACCACCATTATGGGGTATGGAGTATTGCGTGTGGCAGGTGTCAAGCCGGAAATGATAGCCATGGGAATTATCGACCTCCGCAAATTTGGAGACCACTATCTGAAGTTACGCCATATTCATGAACGGGTACTGAGTATCATAGAGAGTTATTTGCCTGACGAGCTCGCTATTGAGGCCCCTTTCTTCGGAAAGAATGTACAGTCCATGTTGAAGTTGGGGCGTGCGCAAGGCGTAGCAATGGCAGCTGCTTTGAGCAGGGATATTCCCATTACGGAATATGCTCCTTTAAAAATAAAGATGGCTATCACCGGAAACGGACAAGCATCCAAGGAACAGGTGGCGGACATGTTGCAGCGTATGCTGCATTTTCCTAAAGAGGATATGCCTACTTTTATGGATGCAACGGACGGGCTTGCTGCTGCCTATTGTCACTTTCTGCAGATGGGGCGTCCCACGGTGGAGAAAGGCTATCATGGCTGGAAAGACTTTATTGCCAAAAATCCGGATAAGGTGAAGAAGTGATAAGAATTGAAATGTAGAATCTAAAAATAATATCATGAAATTGAATGAACTTGCTATCATTGGAGTGGCTGCAACGACGATTGTAAGCTGCACTCCCGCGAAGACGGAGTATGCTTCGTACGAACTTTACCCTGTCCGTTCGGGTAGTCTGACAGAGATGGAATATACACCTGCTGCCACGCAATTCACATTGTGGGCACCTACGGCAGATGAAGTTCGCCTGATGTTGTTCGAAGCAGGAGATGGAGGGCATGCCTATGAAACTATTTCAATGGAACCCTCTGAAGAAGGAACTTGGAAAACTAAAGTTGAAAAGGACTTGATGGGTAAATTCTACACATTCAATGTGAAAATCAATGATAAGTGGCTGGGGGATACTCCGGGTATCAATGCCAAAGCTGTAGGGGTGAATGGAAAACGTGCCGCCATCATCGACATGAAATCCACGGACCCCGAAGGATGGGCAGATGATAAACGTCCGGCATTGGCCTCTCCTGCCGATGTGATTCTTTATGAAATGCACCATCGTGATATGTCCATCGAACCGTCGTCGGGCATTGAGCATAAAGGAAAGTTCCTGGCACTGACAGAACAAGGAACGGTAAGTCCCGACAAGCTGGCAACCGGCATTGACCATCTGAAAGAATTGGGGGTGACACATGTACATCTCCTTCCGTCTTATGACTATGCCTCCGTTGATGAGACAAAGCTGGACGAGAACAAGTATAATTGGGGATATGATCCGCAGAATTACAATGTGCCTGATGGCTCTTATTCTACCGACCCCTACAAACCGGATGTTCGTATCCGGGAATTCAAGCAGATGGTGCAGGCTTTGCACAAAGCAGGTATCCGTGTTGTTCTGGATGTGGTGTATAACCATACTTTCAATACATCCGACAGTAATTTTGAACGTACAGTGCCGGGATACTTTTACCGTCAGCGACCAGACGGAACGTATGCAGACGGTTCGGCTTGTGGCAATGAAACTGCCAGCAACCGTCCGATGATGCGTAAATACATGATAGAGTCTGTATTACATTGGATTAATGAATATCACATTGACGGATTCCGTTTTGACCTGATGGGTATTCATGACATCGAGACAATGAACGAAATCCGTAAGGCGGCAACGTCTGTAGATCCGACTATATTTATATATGGTGAAGGATGGGCGGCATCGGCTCCACAGATGGCGGAAGATTCTCTGGCAATGAAAGCCAATACTTATAAGATGCCGGGTGTTGCTGCTTTCTCTGACGAAATGCGTGATGCTTTACGCGGTCCGTTTAATGACAATCATCAAGGTGCTTTCCTTGCTGGATTGCCGGGAGGAGAGGAGAGCATAAAGTTTGGTATTGTAGGAGCCATCAGGCATCCGCAAGTAAATAATGACTCTGTGAATTATAGTAAGGCTCCGTGGGCGGAACAACCTACACAGATGATCAGCTATGTTTCCTGCCATGATGATATGTGCTTGGTGGATAGGCTGAAAGCAAGTATCCCGGGTATTACTCCCGTAGAATTGGCAAAGCTTGACAAACTGGCGCAAACAGCCGTATTCACTTCCCAAGGTGTACCGTTTATTTATGCCGGTGAGGAAGTGATGCGTGACAAGAAGGGAGTACACAATAGTTTTGAGAGTCCCGATTCCATCAATGCGATTGATTGGAGACGAAAGGCGGAGCATGCAGATGTATTTGCTTATTATAAAGGGTTGATACAGCTTCGTAAGAAGCATCCGGCTTTCCGTATGGGTGATGCGGATTTGGTGCGTAAGCATTTGGAATTTCTACCGGTTGACGGCAGCAATGTGGTGGTTTACCGTCTGAAAGAAAATGCCAACGGTGATGCATGGGGAGATATTATACTAGTCTTGAATGCCCGTAAGGAGCCTGCCAAACTTACCGTACCCGAAGGTAAATATACAGTGGTCTGCAAGGATGGCTTTATCAATGAACAAGGTTTGGGCACACTGTACGGCCCCGAAGTTGTTGTTCCGGCCCAATCGGCACTGATTATGTATAAATGATGATTGGATGATGCAACAACATACAATACACATAGCGGGGGGCGTAGTACGCAACCCGCTTGTTCGTTTGACAGAGCCTGTCACCCTTGATTTCCTGGCAGGAGAACACATTGCCATTGTAGGACCGAACGGAGCCGGAAAGAGCCTCCTGGTGGATATGCTGACGGAAAAGTATCCTTTGCGTGATGGTGAGCTTACCTATGATTTCTCTCCCTCCCTCACGAAAACTGCCTATGACAATATCAAATACATTGCTTTCCGTGATACTTACGGTTCTGCCGATGCCAATTATTACTATCAACAGCGTTGGAATGCCCACGACCAGGAGGATGCTCCGCTAGTACGCGAAGTGCTGGGAGAGGTAAAAGACGATGTCTTGAGGCGGCAGCTATTTGAACTTTTCAGCATAGAGCCGATGCTTGACAAGAAAATCATTCTTCTCAGCAGTGGGGAGCTGCGCAGGTTTCAGTTGACTAAAGCTTTACTGACTGTTCCCCGAATTCTTATCATGGACAATCCTTTCATAGGGCTGGATGCGCCTACCCGTGAACTGCTTTTTAATTTGCTGGAGCGGCTTACCCGGCTGGGCGAGTTGCAGATTGTCCTTGTGCTTTCCATGTTGGATGACATACCTTCATTTATTACACATGTTGTGCCGGTAGAGGACATGAAGGTGGGCGAAAAGATGGAACGTGAGGAGTATGTGCAGGCATTCTGTGCGGGCAATCAGATGCGTATTCAGGAAGAGGCCGGAGCGTTGGAGGAATTGCAGCGGTGTATTCTCGATTTGCCCTACGAACATGCGAATTTCACTTCGGACGAAGTGGTGAAATTGAACGGGGTTAGCATCCGTTACGATGACCGTACCATTCTGAAGGAGCTGGATTGGACAGTGATGCGTGGTGAGAAGTGGGCGCTGAGTGGCGAGAACGGTGCCGGCAAGTCTACCTTGCTTAGTTTGGTTTGTGCGGATAATCCGCAGTCATACGCCTGCGATATCAGTCTTTTCGGACGGAAGCGCGGAACGGGGGAGAGTATTTGGGAAATCAAGAAACACATCGGTTATGTCAGTCCGGAAATGCATCGTGCTTATCTGAAGAATCTGCCTGCCATAGAGATTGTCGCTTCCGGTCTGCACGACAGCATCGGATTGTATAAACGTCCTCATGCCGAACAGATGTCGGTATGTGAGTGGTGGATGGAGATTTTCGGTATTGCCGCCTTGAAAGACAATCCTTTTCTGCAACTCTCCAGCGGGGAACAGCGTCTGGCATTATTGGCACGTGCTTTTGTCAAGGACCCGGAACTGCTGATATTGGATGAACCGCTTCATGGACTCGATACATACAACCGCCGTCGGGTTAAGAAGATTATAGAGGCATTCTGCCATCGTCGGGATAAAACGATGATTATGGTAACCCACTATGAGAATGAATTGCCGCAAACAATTACTAACCGTTTATTCTTGAAGCGAAACCGCTGACCGGATAATAATTACGTCAAGCAAAGATAATAAAGGACTGGCGGGAACCATTTATGGTGTAAATCGTTATATTTGTAATATCAACCATCTAAACATTTATATCATGAAGTTTTTTATTGATACGGCAAATTTAGAACAGATTCGGGAGGCCTATGACTTGGGCGTACTCGACGGAGTTACCACTAATCCTTCGCTTATGGCAAAAGAAGGTATCAAAGGAGTGGAGAACCAGCGTAAGCACTATGTGGACATCTGTAATATTGTGCAAGGCGATGTGAGTGCCGAGGTGATAGCTACCGACTATGAAGGCATGATTAAAGAGGGTGAAGAATTGGCAGCCTTGAATCCGCATATCGTAGTGAAGGTGCCTTGCATTGCAGAAGGTATCAAGGCCGTTAAATACTTCTCGGGCAAAGGTATCCGTACAAATTGTACTCTGGTATTTTCTGTCGGTCAGGCATTGCTTGCAGCCAAGGCAGGTGCAACGTATGTTTCTCCGTTTGTGGGGCGTCTCGATGATATCTGTGAGGATGGCATTGCATTGGTTGCGAAGATTGTAGAGATGTACCGTTATTATGGATATACCACCCAGGTACTTGCCGCCTCTATCCGTCATACGGCACATATCATGCAGTGTATAGAGGTGGGTGCTGATGTGGCTACTTGTCCGCTTTCGGCCATTAAGGGTTTACTTAATCATCCGCTGACCGATTCCGGTCTGAGGAAGTTCCTTGAAGATTACAAACGCGTGAACGGATAAACTTAAAATATCCTATAAGCCTATCTTTCAATGTAATTATTGACTAATATTGGTGAGAAATAGAATAAAAAGATTTATTTTTGCGCCTTATATTTAGATATACAATAAGGCACCGATGAAAGATAGGCTCATAGGATTTATTAAGACATACTGCTTGTTTGTCTGCATTTTTGTGTTGCAGAAACCACTGTTTATGCTGTTTTACAAATCGCTGTACCCGGATGTCTCGTGTGCGGACTGGTTCAGTGTCATTTGGCATGGGTTACCTTTAGACCTATCTCTGGCTGGTTATCTGACAGCTATTCCCGGTTTTCTTTTCATAACCTCTGTATGGACACTTTCTAAATCCCTTCATCTCATCTGGTGCGGCTATTTCCTCTTCATTTCTGTTCTTCTATCCATTATTTTTACTGTAGATTTAGGATTATACGAGTATTGGGGATTTCGTTTGGATGCCACACCGTTGTTCTATTTCTTTTCTTCTCCTAAAGAAGCAGTGGCCAGCGTCAGTATCTGGATGGTGCTGGGGGGAATTGTTGCAATGGCTGTTTATGCTGTCGTGCTGTATGTTGTTTTCTACAGCATCTTGTTGCAGAAGAAACTGTTGCTGCAGATGAAACTGCCTTATCGTCGCCTGAAGGTGTCAGGTATATTGTTGCTGATGACGGGGCTGCTGTTTATTCCTATCCGTGGAGGCTTTACAGTATCTACCATGAATGTGGGGAAAGTCTATTTCAGTGCCGAGCAGCGTCTGAACCATGCAGCTATCAACCCTGCATTCAGTCTGATGGAATCTCTTGCCAAGCAGAAGGACTTTAGCAAGCAATACCGTTTTATGGAAGCTGCGGAGGCCGACCGGCTTTTTAAAGACATGCTTGAACCCGCAGTTGCCGGTGGTCAAACGGAAGAGACGGATTCTGTGCGGCAATCTGCCGATTCGCTGCATACTTTATTCAATACTCAGCGTCCCGATGTACTCTTTGTGATTCTTGAGAGTTTTTCCTCTAGGTTGATGACAGCTTTGGGAGGTGAGCCGAATATTGCCATTCATCTGGATAGCTTGAGTAAGGAAGGGGTGCTCTTTACGAACTTCTACGCCAACAGTTTTCGTACGGACCGTGGACTGGTGGCTATCTTGAGTGGCTATCCTGCCCAGCCCACTACGAGTATTATGAAGTATCCCCGTAAAACGCAGTCCATTCCTGCCATTGCAGGCAGCTTGCGGAAGGCGGGTTATGGTACCAAGTATTATTATGGCGGTGATGCCGACTTTACCAATATGCGTTCCTACCTGATGTCATCGGGCTTTGAAGATATTGTTTCCGACCAGGACTTTCCCGTAACGGAACGTTTAAGTAAGTGGGGGGCGCACGACCATCTCGTATTCAACCGTCTGCTGGAAGACTTGAAAACCGAAGCTGCCGAAGGAACTGCAGAAGAGAAAACTCCTCATTTCCGTGTCTTGCAGACCTCCAGCAGCCACGAGCCTTTTGAAGTACCTTTCCGTCGTCTGGAGAATGACCGGCTGAACGCCTTTGCCTATACGGATAGTTGTGCAGGCGATTTTGTAAGACAGTTCCGTGAGCTCCCCCAGTGGAAGAATACGGTGATTGTGTTTGTTCCAGACCATTTGGGAGCTTATCCCGAACATATCGACAATTTGTCGGTAGAACGCTACCGGATACCTCTGTTGATGGTGGGCGGTGCCGTCCGAGAGCCGAGGCGCATTGACGTCTATGGCTCGCAACATGACATTGCAGCCACGTTGCTGGCCCAATTGGCGCTGCCCCATGAAGAGTTTGTCTTCAGTAAAGATATGCTTAATCCCGCTTCCCCTCATTTCGCGTTCTTTACCGTACCCGATGCTTTCGGTATGGTGACAGCAGACAACCAGGTGATATTCAATTGCCAGGCAGGTGCTGTGGTAGTGGATGAGGGCACGGCAAAGGGAAAGAACTTGCCGTTGGGCAAAGCCTATCTGCAGAAATTGTATGACGATATAGCAAAAAGATAAAGGAAGATAATTAAAGTATAAGAGTATAAAGTATAAGAGTATAAAGTATGACAGCACTTATGGATGTCTTGCAAGGGGCGATAGATATAGACACAAACATATTCCTTTTCATCAATGGGATGCACAACACCTTTTTCGATTACTTTATGAGTGCCTACAGCGGTAAGTGGGTCTGGGTGCCGATGTATGCTGCCATTTGGTATGTGATGCTGCGCAACTTCCATTGGAAAGTGACTTTGTTCTGCATGGTCGGTCTGGCACTCGTAATTACCATTGCCGACCAGACGGGGGCAACATTGATACGCCCGTATGTGGAACGCCTTCGTCCCGCCAATCTGGAAAATCCCATATCCGATATGGTGCATATCGTAAACGGACATCGAGGAGGGCGTTATGGATTCCCCTCCTGTCATGCTGCTAATACTTTTGGCCTGGCATTCTTTGTCTGGTTTCTTTTCCGTAAACGATGGCTCACTGTGTTTATGATGGGATGGGCGTTGCTGACCTGCTATTCACGTGTCTACTTGGGAGTGCATTATCCGGGCGATCTCATCGCGGGAACATTGGTTGGATTGATTGCCGCATACATTGTATATCGCCTTTTCCTGAAAGTCAGCGGGTATAAGACCATGAAGAAAGTCCCCCATATTTATGCTCCCATATTGGTGGGCGGATTGACGATAGTTGGGATATTGATATATTCCACGGTGATGATATTGCAGGCTCAGAACTGATGATTTATCGTCACCATTGCTTCCCTCGGACGTATATTTAGTCGTGAAGTGTAGCTTTGCGTGGTGGAATACGTTGTGTAAGCATACTCTTTTTTGTTGAACAGGTTGTTGAGGCTTGCTTCCAATCTCCATTTTTTTCTTTTATAGATAAGGGATGCATCTGCGAACACGGTGTTGAGATGTGCGTCCCCTCCTAAGTCATTCCGGTAATGCTCGCCGGATAGCCGTAGGTCTACCTGCCCGATACTGAATGTGAGATGTAGCCGTTGTATGAAGTCCAGTAACGGGGTGAGACGGGTATCACTTCCTATCTTACTGCCGCCATAGCCTAATGTGGCATGATATTCCGCTTCAAAAATATCTGCGGGAGACCAGATTATTTTAGGCTCTGCTTTCAGATAATCATAACGATAGGTCTGCAGAAGACTTTGCCGGTTACCCTCGCTGTCAGCCAGGCGGGTAAGCTGTTCGCCATTGCTGCGACTGAGTAGTAGGGTGAGTGAGGTTTTCAAATGCCAGTCGTATATACCTTTGGACAAAGTACTGCTGAGATTCCAGCTATCGTTATGGTTCGGTAGTTCACGACGAGTGTAGACAATGGCATTTTCGGAAACACTCTGTTCGAAAAGAGTATTCCGGTTGCTGCGGCTGTAGGTTAGTGCGGCAGTGATGAAAAATTCCTGTACAGTGTTTTTGTACTCTCCGTAGAGATTGTAGGTTTGCGTGAGGCTGGTAGGGAAAAGTCCGTTGCCGTCTCGCCAGGTGCGGTAATCAGTTTGGTAGAGTCCCGGATACAAGTCGGAGAAGTCTTCTGCCGAGCGTTTCAGACTGCCATAAAGGGAGAACGTCCAATGATAATCCAGTTTATAGCGCAAATACATGGACGGATTGAAGAACAGGAACGAACGCTGTTGTGAGAAATACCGATCTGCTTTCAGAGGAAGCGAAAGTGTAGCCAGCCATTTTCCACGTTCCAGCTGGAAGTAGGGGGTAATATACAATGACAGATGCGAAGCATTGAAATCATTGGGCTGTCTTGTCGGAGTATATTTCAGGGTAGCCCGTTCTCCTTGTATTCCTGCCTTATATTGTTGGGTAAATCCATCATACTTTCGTAGATATGCGGCACTGTTATCTGTGTAGAAGTTGTGCTGGTTGAATTTACTTTTTCCTTCTTCGAGTAGTAAGGATGCAGGCTGGTAAGCATACTGTGTCGTCGAACGAAATTCCCAGGTTCCGCTTTCCCGGTTTCGGATAAGATTGAAGTAGTTTCCGGCACTTAGCTGTGACGTTTGCAGAGTTTGTCCCAGTTCCTCCGAACATCCGCGATTTATTTCTCCGTCTACGGTGAAGCGGTTGGATATATAATTCCGGCTGCTGTTATCTTCATAACGCAGTTCCAGATTAGCGATGTCACTTCTCAGACGATAATGGTAGGTTTCGTCTATTTGTATGGTATCTGTCGGTTGATAATAGATTTGGGTATTTCCCCGTTGCTGTCGGATTAGCTCATGAGTATATCCGGCTTGCAGGCGTAAGCTGCGGTCATCATTCCATTTGTACATACGGTTGCCGTTCAGGGTGTGGGTTTCATTGAATAATAAGCGATTCTTGTCTAATGGTGCGCTGATGCCCGGCTGGGAGAGAAAACCGGAAAGCGGAACTTGTTGCTGGCCATTTCCGGTCAGTTTGGTTTGCTCGTTGCTGAGGTCCTTGCCATTGTTATTTGTCTTGTAATTATAGACACTCTGTTTTCCTTTACCCAGTTGAAGGGCATTCAGTCTGCCTTCCCACAGGATTTTGTTGTTGTCACTCCATCCGGTTCCCAGAGTACCGTTTGCTATCCATTGATCGCGTGCTTTCGGATCCAGTTTCAGGTTCAATGCCACCTCATCGGAATTGATTTTTCCTTTCAAGGCCTTTACTGACTGATAGTTCTCCATGATTTCCGCACTCTTTACGGCTTTGGCACTCAGGTTGTTGTTGATTTGGTTATAACGTCCGCCTGTCACGTCCATTCCTTCCACAAAGTAGTGGTCGATGGCTTTCCCTTTATACTTAACCTGTCCGTTTTCATCTACATCCACGCCCGGAAGTTTCTTCAATACATCCTTTATGTGCACATCTTTAGATGAAGCAAACTGTGCCAAGTCATATCTCACCGTATCTTTTCGGGTATTGATACGTCCGGGACGTATTTGTACTTCTTTTAATACGATGGCTTCCGGTTGTAGGCTGAGATTCAGGATTCCTGCCGCATTGATATTCCGCATTTCTCTCTTATAGCCTAACAAAGAAATATTGAGTTGCAGCATTCCGCTATGCTTCCACGGCAAAGAAAATTGTCCTTTGGCATCGGTCAATGCATAGTCTATCGTTGTGTTTCCGCGTAATACACTAATCATTACAGCTTCCAGCGGTTGATCGGTTTCTGCATCTGTTATCTTGCCGCTCAACGTCTGTGCGTAGGTAGGCGACAAGAAACGAAAGAGAAACAGGAAAAATAGAATGATAGTTTTTTTATTCATACACTGCAATAATTGATTGTTTGGCAATTGAAGTTTGTTGAATTTTTTATACGATTATGGTGATTTTGTAATTTGTTGATTATCAATGCGTAAAAAGAGGATATTTAAGTATACGACTGAATGGCATTCACTATACGACTGAATAGGGTTCAGTATACGACTGAAATGCATTCAGTATGCGATAGATTTCACGAATGCTTACGGGTGTGGAGAAATATTATCGTTCCAGTGGATTATAAGGAATGTTTTTCGGGTTCTTGGTTGCATTGCCGTGTTCATCACTAACCTTGACGGTGACGTTCGGCATGCTTCCGGTGATAAATCCTACCGGATCGGCATAATAACGTTCGTGCACTTTGTTGTATGCTTTGCGGTTCATCGGTTCGTGCTTCTTTCCGTCGAAAAGTATCGGCCGATATGTGTGGCATTGCTCTACACCTGTGGCAGTGAATGAATAATGCCCTTCACTGTCTTCGGCTTTCAGTATCAGTCCGGGCAGTCCGCAAAGCTTCCACGGACCTTCGCTGACGGGTATTTCTGCAGTAAACCATGCTGTCCATGTACGGCCTTTTAATTGACATTCGGCTTTGCTGCAAAGGTAGGAGAGGACACTATCGTTTTCTGCCAGTATCTTCCACTGCGGACGTTCATCCGTTTCTTCGCAACGCAGGCGCGTCATGCCTGCCACTTCATCGAGGGTCGTTACTTTTCCGGCAGGATAACCTCTGAAGGTTTGTTCGCTCAGTTTGCTTGTTCCGTATTGTTTCAGATGTTCATTAATCGTTTCCTGCGAGGCTTTATTGGCGAAGTCTACTGCCAGTACAGAGTCGCAAACATACTTGGTGTAACTGTAGAACTTAGAGAGATTTTTACCGACTTCCAGCATCATGGTTTCTTCCGTAACATTTTCCGGCTTTTCCGTATTACTGATACAGCGCGTTTCATATTGCACAAGGATTTGTGCTTCACCGATGGTATCATTCTGTATTTTCGTTCCATCAGAAACGATGATTTGTGCCTTCGCTTGTGATGCGAACAATATAGCGAGACACAGATTGAGGAAAATAATTCTTGCACTCATAGTTTTTACATTTTTAGAGGTTTTACATATTGCTTCCAGCGATTATTGTACTGCAAAACTATGCGGATTTTGCTTCAGAAGAGGCTGAAAGTTATTACTGAAATATTACTCAATGCATAATATCTGCCTCGCACGTACCTATATTTGCAAGCTAACTTCTACCTTTGCCGGTACTAAATGAAAGTCTTTCTAACTAAGTGAGACTAAAAAAGAACAATTATGGAACAACGGATTAAGATCGTTTGGATATTCTCCATCGCATCGATACTGCTTATTACCTGCGGACAGGTCTACTGGTTGCGTAATCAGTATCAGTATATGAATGATGAACAAATCAATGGTATTTATGATTGCATCTTGCAGACCGCCCAACAGTATGACTCTATCCGTACTCCCCAACCCAAAAAGGTGCTTAGCAATACCAATATGTTCTTCTATCAGCTTAGCAAATCCATTGATTTGGAAAAGCGGACCACTATCGACGAATTAATTTGGGGTGTTCTGAAAGGGCGGGACTTGAAGAGCTTGGGCCAAAAGAATATAGAAACTCTCAAAATAGAGCAGCAGGACTCTGCCAGTACAGATGATAAAGAGAGAGAGGCAAAGCGTAGGGAATGGGCATTGGCGTTAGACACCCTTTTGCCGGAAGAGCGGCTCATTGCGAAGGATTCATTCAAAATCAATATGTCCGATAAAGATGCTCCTAATTTGAACTCTATTATTAATCTTTATCGTTTGGAGTTGGATGTGCCTTTTGCGTTGCAGCAATTTGATTCCTTGCTTGCCATACGTTTGGACAAACAAACGTTTACTACGCATCTGGTGGTTTCCGAAGATTCCATTTACCAGTGGAATGCGGAACTGAAACGGCAAGGTACATTGTTCAATCCATATATAGAAGTAATGTATCCTTATAATCCCCTGAAGCGCCAGTTTGTGCTTGTTTCCGTGAAGGTTTCACCTCATGTGGTACTTGTGCGTATGGGTTGGCAGTTAGTGGGCAGTACATGCCTGATATTTCTGCTGGGGCTTTGTCTGCTGTTTCAGATAAAAACCATCTTGAAGCAACGGCGGATAGACGAACTGCGAAAAAGCTTTGTAAACACTATGATACATGAACTGAAACGTCCCGTCCAGGCTCTGAAAATGTGTATAGCCTTTCTCAATGACAAGTCTATGCGAACAGATGAGAAAGCGATGGATGAAGTGATTCACGATTCCATGTCCGAGCTGGATAACTTGTCGGCCTATCTTTCAAAACTACGTGATATGACGCGTGCCGATGATGAACACACGCAGCTTTCCGTCCGTACATTTGATATAAAGACGAGTTTGGAAAAGCTTGTCCGGCTTTACCATGTTCCTGAGGGTAAGGATGTTGCTATTGAAACCCATTTCAGTTCGGAGACTCAGGTAACGGCAGACCCGGTGCATGTTTCTAATATTATCAGTAATTTGATAGAGAACGCCGTAAAGTATTCGGGCAAGTCTGTGCATATTGTTGTAGATTGCCTTTTGCAGGATCACCAATTGACGATACGGGTGTCTGATGATGGCATCGGCATTCCGGTTTCCGAACAGAACCGTGTATTCGATAAGTTCTATCGGGGCAGTAATCTTCCAGACCGTTCATTGCCCGGCATTGGTCTGGGGTTGAGCTATGTAAAGTTGCTGGTAGAGGCGCATCATGGGAGCATTTCTTTAAATAGTCAGGCAGGCAAGGGAACAATGATTGAAATTAATATTCCCCAATAAGTCCGTGCTAACCCGCATAATCCCTACTCTAAAATAACCAATGATATGAAAGCCTTGAAAATACTTTTTGCCGATGATGATTTGAAATATTCAATGCTGCTGAAGCGCTTTCTTGAGAAGGAAGGCTATGAAGTGACTTATGCCGGAAACGGGAAAATTGCTCTGGAACAATTTCCGCTCATAAAGCCTGATTTGGTATTGCTCGATATCAATATGCCCGGTTACAATGGCTTTGAAGTGGCTGAACGCATCCGCGAGACGGATAAACACGTCCTGATCTTTTTCCTTTCCGACCGTAGCGATAAGGCCGACCGCCTGCAAGGATTCCAACTGAAGGCGAACGATTATCTTGCCAAACCTTTCTATCCGGAAGAGCTGACAGCGCGTATCCGCGAGCGTTTCACTTCGCAGTTGTCCGGCGTGGCGGAGGATGAGATGTATGCTTTCGGCCATTCCGTATTCAATTACAGTACGAACGAGATTCGTACGGGAAATAGTAAGGTGCTGATTACTTCCCGTCAAGCCGATATCCTTCGCTTGCTGGCGCTGAATGTGAATAAGACTGTCAGTCGCGATACGTTGCTGGATGCTGTGTGGGGCACTGCCTCGTATGCCAACTCCCTTGCCTTGAATGTACAGATGTACTATCTGCGGCGGTCGCTAAAAAACGACCCGAGCGTGAAGATTGAGTCGTTGATGAAAAAAGGGTATATGCTTGCCGTTCTCTGAAAACATCTTTATCTTTGGATTGTTATACAAACAAGACACTTCAAAAAAAAGAGAGCTTATGATGAGTTTAGGAGGATGGATGAATAAAGTCCTGATAGGTTGGGGGATAGACCCGAAGTTTGCCGATATGTTTGACGAGACGATTATTGCACTGCTGATGGTGGGGCTTTCGATAGGGCTGGACTATTTGTGCCAGGCAATCTTCGTTGGCGGTATGAAGCATTATACCCGGCGCTCTCCCCATCAGTGGAATACGTTGCTGATGAAACGCAGGGTGATACACCATTTGATACATATTCTGCCCGGAATCCTCATTTACTACCTGCTGCCCATGGCCTTTGTGCGTGGAAAGGAGATGCTTGAGTTCTCACAAAAGGTGTGTGCTGTCTATATCATTGTGGCGGTGCTGCTTACTATCAATGGCTTGTTGCTGGTGATGCTCGATGTTTATAACATGAAGGACAAGCAGAAGAACCGTCCGCTGAAAGGCTTTGTGCAGGTATTGCAAGTGCTACTGTTTTTTATCGGAGGTATCATAGTGGTTTCAGTGCTGATAGGCAAGTCTCCTATGACCTTGTTTGCCGGTCTGGGCGCATCTGCGGCTGTACTGATGCTGGTATTTAAGGACAGCATTCTGGGGTTTGTGGCCGGCGTGCAGCTCTCTGCTAACGACATGTTGCGGATAGGGGACTGGATAGCGCTGCCGGGTGGCGTTGCCAATGGAGTTGTAGAGGAGATTACGCTGAACACGGTCAAGATACGCAACTGGGATGAAACCATCTCGACCGTACCGCCGTATACCCTGGTGAACAACTCCTTCCAGAACTGGCGCGGCATGCAGGAAAGTGGCGGGCGACGGGTAAACAAGAATATCTTTCTGGATATGACTACCCTGAAGTTCTGCACTCCGGAAATGCTGGATAATATCCGCAAGGAAGTCCCCTTGATGGCCGACTATCAGCCAGCAGAAGGAGAGGTGCCAACCAATGCACAGCTCTATCGTATCTACATCGAACGCTATTTGTGCAGCCTGCCGGTGGTGAACCAGGAGATGGACTTGATTATCAGCCAGAAGGAACCCACGACGTATGGGGTACCCATCCAGGTATATTTCTTCTCTCGCAACAAGGTATGGAAAGAGTACGAGCGCATTCAGTCCGACATCTTCGACCACTTGCTGGTGATGGTACAGAAGTTTGACTTGAAACTGTATCAGTATTCCGACTAATATATCAACCGGAACTCCGCATATACAGGCAAGTGGTCGCTGTATCCTCCTTGATACTTCATCCCGTAGTAGGTGCGGAAGGGTTGCTGCCCTCCGTATTTCTTGTCTCTTGTCAGTAGGAAGGGCAGGCAGAATACGTCTGTCTTCGCTTCCTCTGTATATAGCGGTGCGTGTTCTTGCAGCAACGTACCTGATACGATGATGTGGTCTAGCAGTCCCCATTCTCCTTGATACTTGTAGCTGCCGAAGTGCTTGCGTGTCTTGGCTTTTTTTGCCAGTAGATGGTAACGTTTTTGTGGACGTAGAGAGTCTTGCAATGTTGACGGTGCTGCTGCCTCCAACACCTCCTTTACCGATTTATTCTCCGGATAATCGTTGAAATCCCCTAAAAGGACAATTTGCGGATGTCGGCGTATCGTGTATAGGCTGTCTATGGCATGCTTCACCTTTCGGGCAGCCAGTAGCCGGTAAGGTTCAGACTCTCTTGCCCCTCCCGAACGGGATGGGAAGTGAGCTACCAGTACATCAAGCGTATCCCGGTTCAGCAACAATCCGCTGACGTGAAGAATGTCCCGTGTGGGACGGCTATTCTTCCGGGGCTTGTCTACGGGGAGGCTCTGATAGGAAAGCAGTTTGAAAAGATTACGTTGATACAACAGCGCTACGTCGATGCCGCGTTCGTCGGGAGATTGTGTCATCACATACCGGTAGTCTGCTTCGCGCAAGGCAGAGTAGCGGGTAAGGTCGCGCATCACACTGTCATTCTCCACCTCACACAAGGCAACAAGGGCGGGCGGCGTCCATCCTCCGGTGGCGATGATGACGCGGGCTATATTATCCAGTTTCTTTCTGTATTTAGAGTAATTCCAATGCCGGGTGGCATCCGGCAGGAACTCGTAGTCATTCTTTAGTGTGTCATGTCGGGAGTCGAATAGGTTTTCTACATTGTAGCTTACTATCCGAAACGTGAGGGTATCTTTTCCTTCTTGCCCGTACAGACTGATGTACGGGCAGAGAAGGAAGAGTATAACTCCTATCTTATGGATAACGTTCATACAAACGATTCCCGTTCCCCTTTAAGGAACGCGGGATATTTATTTCACCGGAATGTGCTTCAGTATATCCAGCAGATGGTCCCAGAACTTCTGTACGGTAGGAATCAGCATCCGTTCGTCGGGAGAGTGCACACCCTGCAGGGTAGGTCCGAAGGAAATCATGTCCAGTGCCGGGTATTTGTCAAGGAACAGTCCGCATTCCAGACCTGCATGGATAGCTTTTACCTTGGCATCTACACCGAACAAACGTTTGTAGGACTCAACAGCCACTTCCAGGATTTCTGAATGCGGGTTGGGCTTCCAGCCCGGATACCCGTCGCCGAAGGATACGGCTGCTCCACCCATTTCGAATACAGTACGCACCATATTGGCAATGTCTTGTTTGGAGGAGGCGGTAGAGCTGCGCTGGCTGGTCTCGATGCGGATGATATGGCCGGGTTTCATCTTTACGGAGGCCAGATTGGTGGAGGTTTCCACCAGCCCCGGAATGTCTTGGCTCATGGCATACACACCGTGAGGTGCGGCATAGATGGTTTGCAGCAAGCGCTTGGCGGTATCTTTGTCAATGGCTTTGGGACGGGCTGCTTCCGATTCGAGTACGAATTGGAGGTCCGGGTCAACGACGGCATATTCTGCCTCCACTTCGGCGGCAAAGACATTCAAGTCTGTGCGCAGGGCATGCTTGTCGGCATCGGGTATGGCAATTACCGCGTGTGCTTCGCGGGCAATGGCGTTGCGCAGGTTACCGCCGTCTATTTCGCAAAGGTACATGTCGTACTTCTGGGATGTCTGGCTCAGGAAGCGGTTCAGCAGCTTGTTGGCATTGCCGCGCCCCAGGTGTATGTCGCCGCCGGAGTGTCCGCCTTTCAGCCCCTTTACCTGCACTTTGCAGCAGAAATACCCTGTCGGTACGTCCACTTCCCGGTAGGTGAATTCGGCAACGGAATCTATACCTCCTGCACAGCCGATGAAGAGCTCGCCTTCATCCTCGGAATCGAGGTTCAACAGAATGTCTCCGTTCATGAAGCCTTCTTTCAGGGCGAAGGCACCGGTCAGTCCGGTCTCCTCGTCTACGGTGAAGAGGCATTCGATAGGACCGTGCTCGATGCTGTCGTCGGCAAGGATAGCCAGTTCGGTGGCTACACCGATGCCGTTGTCGGCTCCCAAGGTTGTACCTTTGGCTTTCAGCCATTCACCGTCAATTTCGGTTTCGATAGGGTCGGTCAGGAAGTCGTGCTTCACGTCGTTGTTCTTTTCACATACCATGTCGATGTGCGATTGAAGTACGACAGTCTTGCGGTTTTCCATACCCGGAGTAGCGGGTTTCTTTATCAGAACGTTTCCGGCTTCGTCCACCTTCGTTTCCAACTTATGTTTTTCTCCGAATGCTTTTAAGTAAGCAATGATTTTCTCTTCCTTCTTCGAAGGGCGCGGCACTTGGCAGATTTCCTCAAAATAGTGAAATACACCAGCCGGTTTCAAGTCTTTTTTTTCCATAATTATCTGAATTAGCGGCTGCCTTACATGTGTTTATGCAGCCTTCATTATCAATTGTCAAATATCAATTCTCCATTAAATTAACCACTTATTGCTAAATATGGTTAAATTGATTGACTATTTTATTCCCCTTTCTCTTTTTTTAGAGTAAAAAAGGCGAGTTAGTCCAACCAAAGCCCTATATTTGCACCCACAAAAATAGTAAAAACACTATTTTCATGTAACAAAATTAATGGAAATGCTTGATACAATATTGATAACTCTGTTAATAGTTGCTATTTGCATTGTTTTATTGGGTGTGAAGGTCTTTTTTGTGAAAGGCGGGAGATTCCCTAACGGGCATGTCAGTGGCAATAAGGCAATGCGCGATAGAGGTATCGGTTGCGTGCAGTCGCAGGATAGGGAAGCGCAACGCAAGTCCCGTTTTTCCATTGATGAATTGGAAAAAGCCTTAAACGATAGTATGAACTAATTTTAAAAAACAATATTTATCAATTATGAAGAGATTAAACTACCTCATGAACGGTCTGGCAGCTCTCGCACTGATCGTTTTATTTGCTCAATGTGCCGGCAATACTGATAAACAGACAACAAACGCTCCTGCACAAGCCGGCGGATTATCGGAAATGAAGATTGCTTATGTTGAAATAGATACGCTTTTGGCAAAATACAACTATTGCATAGACTTGAATGAGGCTATGGTGAAGAAGGGCGAGAATGTCCGTCTGACATTGAACCAGAAAGCCAGCGAACTGGAGAAGCAGAAGCAGGAATTCCAGACAAAGTATCAGAACAACGCTTATCTTTCTCAGGAGAGAGCGCAGCAGGAATACAACCGCATTGCAAAGTTGGAGCAGGATTTGCAGAACCTGAGCAACAAGCTGCAGTCTGAACTGATGAGTGAGAATGAAAAGAACAGCCTGCAACTGCGTGATTCTATCAACGCTTTCTTGAAGGAGTACAATAAGACAAAAGGTTACAGCATGATTATCAGCAATACGGGTTTTGACAATCTGCTCTATGCAGACAGTGTCTACAACATCACTCGTGAGATTCTGGATGGCCTGAATGCAAGATACTCTTCTCCGGTGAAGAAATAATATTTATCCTATGATATAAAAAAGGATGTACTGAAAAGTACATCCTTTTTTTATAGGCCTCTTCCCCCGCCTCCTCCCTACGGGGGAGGGGCTAGGGGAGAGGCTTTTAATAATGCTCCGATTGTACGCTTTACCCGCTCCGCAGTAGTGACGGTATGTGTATATTCATCAATATGTACCGTTCCTCCCATAGAGACGGCGGAATTATGATAGAGCATGGAGCTCTCGATATTTTCCCTGGCGGAGAAATGAAATTCGCGGATGCCGGTTTCTCGGGCAATGTGGGCTATGTTGGCTTCATTCACCCCACAGCCTGCCAATAGAATGATTCGGCCTGATGCTTGTTGTTGGAGCTCTTTCAAAAGGGGAATGCCTTGCTCTGCTGTAGATTGCTGTCCGGAAGTTAGGATGCGGTTGCATCCTAATGCGATAATATCTTCTATTGCTTTTTGTGGATTTCTGCATACATCGAAAGCACGGTGGAAGGTGACGGACATCCCTTGTGAGGCTTTCATAAGCTGCTCCATCAATGGAATGTCTACATCTCCTTCTGCCGTCAGGCAACCGAACACGACTCCGTCAGCGCCTAGGCGGCGGGCATTCTCTATGTCTTTCAGCATGATGCGCTGTTCGGTGGAGGAGTAAAGGAAGTCTCCTCCACGGGGACGGACAATGATATGCAATTTGGTCTGCTGCAATACTTCCCGTGCGATGAGGATATCGCCGTATGAGGGGGTTGTCCCTCCCTCGGGGATGCCTGCGCATAGTTCCACCCGGTCTGCTCCGCCGGCTTGTGCGGCAATACAACTCTCTACGGAGTTGGCACAAACTTCAAACTGATAATCTTTCATTTTGTAAAGTTATGGTTGTGGTGCAAAAATAAGAAAAGGGTGAATACGAATTCACCCTTTTCTGCATTTATTTTCTTTTCTGATGTTACTTTGCGTAGCTCACCGCACGTGTCTCACGGATAACGGTAATCTTCACCTGACCCGGATAAGTCATTTCGTCCTGAATCTTCTTGGCGATTTCACCGGAAAGGTTCTCCGTCTGCTTGTCGTCAATCTTGTCTGCACCGACAATGACACGCAACTCACGGCCTGCCTGGATGGCATATGTCTTTGTCACTCCCGGATAGGACATGGCCAGTTGCTCAAGGTCGTTCAGGCGCTTGATGTATGCTTCTACAATTTCGCGGCGTGCTCCCGGGCGTGCTCCTGAAATGGCATCGCATACTTGTACGATTGGGGCCAGCAGGCTGGTCATTTCCACTTCGTCGTGGTGGGCACCGATGGCGTTGCAGATGTCTGGCTTTTCCTTGAACTTTTCTGCCAGCTTCATACCATAGAGTGCATGCGGCAATTCCGGTTCCTCATCGGGTACCTTACCTATATCATGCAGCAGTCCGGCACGTTTTGCTTTCTTCGGGTTAAGTCCCAGCTCTGATGCCATCACAGCGCAAAGATTGGCTGTCTCGCGTGCATGCTGCAAAAGGTTCTGGCCGTATGAAGAACGGTATTTCATCTTACCGATAATGCGGATAAGTTCCGGATGCAGACCGTGGATGCCCAGGTCGATAGTAGTACGTTTACCGGTTTCGATGATTTCCTCTTCTACCTGCTTGCGTACTTTGGCAACTACCTCTTCGATGCGTGCCGGGTGGATACGTCCGTCTGTTACCAACTGGTGCAATGCCAGGCGTGCAATCTCACGGCGAACCGGGTCGAAAGCTGACAATACGATAGCTTCCGGAGTATCGTCTACCACAATTTCCACACCGGTGGCAGCTTCCAGGGCGCGGATGTTGCGGCCTTCGCGACCGATGATACGTCCCTTGATTTCATCTGATTCGATGTGGAATACGGTTACTGAGTTTTCAATGGCTGTTTCCGTAGCCACACGTTGGATGCTCTGTATCACGATGCGCTTGGCCTCTTTGCTTGCCGTCAGCTTGGCGTCGTCCATGATGTCGTTGATGTAGGACTGGGCTTGCGTTTTGGCTTCTTCCTTCAGGGATTCCACCATGCGCTCTTTGGCTTCTTCGGCAGAAAGTCCGGAAATGGCTTCCAGCTTTTCTATTTCCTGGCGCTGCATGTGCTCCAGTTCTTCTTTCTTCTTGTCTACGATGGACAGTTGGGCTTCCAGATTTTCTTTCACGGCTTCTGCTTCCATCTTCTTGCGCTGGATTTCTTCCTGGCGTTGGTTCAGTACCAATTCACGTTGTTTCAGCTTGTTTTCTGCCTGCTGTATCTTTTGGTTACGTTGGGCCACTTCTTTTTCCAAGTCTGCCTTCTTGTTCAGGAATTTTTCCTTTACTTCCAGCAACTTATTCTTCTTAATCACTTCCGCTTCCGCTTCCGCATCTCTCAGGATACCGTCGTATTTGTTTTTCAGCCCGTGCTTGAAGAACAAGTACGAGGCAAACCCTCCGACAATGAAGCAGGCAATGGATAATACTATTGTAACTACTGTCATTTTATTAATTTGTTTTTAGTATATAAATAAAAAAGCACTGCATAAAAGCTTGCTTTGATGAAGGGCAAACTTTTGTACAGTGCGCGAATTTCTCTCTTTTACCGACCCGACGGAGGGATTACAGCTTATTGTTCCTTGAAATAGGTCTCCAATACCTCTGTCAGTTCCTTTATTTTGCTGGTATAGGGTTCAGTATCATTACGGTCCTTCAACTGAAGGTTTTCTAAAGCGAACTGATAGGCCACCATGGCTATAATTCTCTCTAGAGACACATTCAGATAATGCTCCCGATACGCATTGAGCCTGATATCTACCTGCTTGGCGGCTTCTCTTACCATTTCCTCGTCCTCACGGTTGATTGTGAGAGGGTAGGAGGCTCCTGCCATCTGCAGGTTTATCTTTATCTTATCGTTCATACATCCTCTTCTCTTTATTCATTCAACAAAGCGATGCATTTATCGACTTCACGCACTAATTTGGACAATCGCAGTTTCGTCTCTTTCACGTCGCTGCCGTTAAGGCTGATTGTCGTAGCTGTTTTTAGGTTCGTGTAGTTAAGTTCCAGTTCCCGGTATTCAGCTTGTACCTTCCCGTATTCCTCCTCTTTGGCTTCAAGAAGTTGCTTTAGCTCAGCATTTTCGCGTTTTAATTCATCGTGCAGATAGATTAAATGCCGCAGTCTGGCTTCAAAGGTACTTAATAGCTTCTTTTCTTCGTCTGTCATCACTACACCAAAATTGTACACAAAAATACAATTTACTTGGAGATTACAAAAACTTTTCGGGGAAAATATGCTGTAGAAGTGCCGAAATAACCGAAGTGGCCTATGAAGTACTGGTTTTGAGGGATTGAAAAAGGGTGGCGGAGGCTGGCTTTTCAAGAGATGTGGATAGGTATGGAACAATTTGCTTTTTAGAAGGATTTTATTTCTTGCTTTTCGAAAGCTTAGTATCTCCGTTACTAAATAGTAATCGTCCGACGCTTGTTTAATTATCGTCCAACAACTGTCGGACGATAATTAAACAGATGTTGGGCGATAATTGAACGGTTGTTGGACGATTACTGTTTAGTAAGGCCGAAATTACTTTTTGCTGTTTTAGGCACTACTCTTTAGGTGCGGTTGGAATAGTATGTAGTAAAGGAAGGAGGAGATGCTAAGAAATAAATAAAATAATTTATATAATAATTTGGTTTATAAAATAAACCTTCTATCTTTGTATCGGAGTTCGAACCCGAAATGTGATTTTGGTATGTATAACTTAAGGAGAATGATTATGAAAACGATTGTTTGTAGAAGTATGGCGGCAGCTCTTCTTTGTGTATTTGCATTGGGGGTGTCTGCGCAAGATGTTCTGAAAGTGAAGGTGATGAACATACCTTCTGCTGTGGGAAAGATAATGATTGCCACTGACAAGGGGCAGTATGGTATGGTAGATGCCAAGGGCACGGAGGCGGTACTGGAACTGAAAGATGTGACAGTGGGTAAATATAAGCTTTATGTCTATCATGATGAAAACAACAATTATCAGTTGGATAGGGAAGACGGAATTCCATCTGAGTATTGCGCGATAGCGGATGTGGAGGTGAGCGCCGACACGAAGCAGGTGGAGATAGCACTTAAGCGGGTATTAAAAGGAAGCAACAAATAAGGCGGCAGGAAAATGGAAGAAAGAAAATTGAATGAGAAAGAGAGTTTAGAACTCATCACTCGGATGATACAGAACACGAAGGACAGAATGGCGGAAAATTCAGGGACACCTTTTTTGCTGTGGGGATATGTAACGGTAATTATCTCGTTGCTGGTTTGGTTTCTATTGAAGGAAACGGGCAATAACAATTGGCAATTCCTATGGTTCCTGCTTCCAGTCATAGCCTTTCCTGCTACGTTGTGGAGTCAGCGGAAGGCTCGGAAAATGTTGAAGACCTACATAGACCGTGTTGTGGATTATGTGTGGACGGTATTTGGACTGGGTGCTTTCTTGGTATCGTGTACCGCCATATTTGTATGGAAGATTCCTATTCTGTTTGTCATTTTGCTGATGATGGGGATGGGAACTGCCCTGACGGGACTGATTGTGAACACGAAAGTGGTTACGATAGGGGGAGTGCTGGGAGCCTTGCTCTCGTTGGGATGTTTCTATATGCCCGGCATAGACCAGATACTGTTTTTTGCATTGGCGTTCGTCTTTATGATGGTGATTCCCGGACATTACATGAACAGTGTGGCGAAGCGTCACAAACAATAAAAGAAGAGGATGATATATGTTTAAAGAACTGAACCCTTTGCTCCATAGCGAACTGCGGCTTGCGGTGATGTCGTTGCTTATTAGTGTCGAGGAGGCGGACTTTGTCTATATCCGCCAGCAGACCAAAGCTACGGCAGGAAACCTGAGCGTGCAGATAGACAAACTCAGCAAGGCGGGATATGTGGAGGTAACAAAGACTTTTAAAGGAAAGATGCCTTGTACGATTTGTAAGATCACTCCGCAAGGAGTAGACGCATTTGAGGAATATGTAGAGTCATTGAAATCTTATCTGGCAGGGAGGTTGTGAGTGTGGGTGACTTTACATTTATGGGGCAAAGATGGAAATCTTCTGAAAAAGGTTTCTATCTTTGCCTTTTTCATGAGAAGGAGAAGGGTGTGTCATCTGTGTGGCATCAACCGTTTTGCACACCCTCATGCCGGACAAAATTTAAACAGACTCTAAAAAGATAGAATGATATGAGAATTTTAGTCACTTATGCCGTACAAGGCGAATTTACTGAATTGAAATTTCCCGGACTGATAAGGGAGGAAGAGGTGCAGATAGGCTATCTCCGTACCGGTGTGGGAAAGGTGAAATCGGCTTTTTATCTTTCTGAAGCGATAAGCCATGCGCAACCGGACTTGGTGGTCAATGTAGGTACGGCAGGGACTATCCGTCATCGGGTAGGAGATATTTTCGTATGCCGTCATTTTGTGGACCGTGATATGCAGAAGCTGGTGGAGCTTGGTATGGAGTATGAGATTGATTCAATGGATTTGTTGTCCCAAAAAGGTTATTGTTTACACTGGCCGGCCGGTGGTGTATGCAATACGGGGGATACTTTCTTGACAGAACTCTCGGATGTGTCCGGTGATGTTGTGGATATGGAAGCCTATGCCCAGGCTTTGGTATGCCGTGCCAAGAATGTTCCTTTCATTTCGGTGAAGTACGTGACGGATATTATCGGGCAGAACTCCGTGAAACATTGGGAAGACAAGCTTGCCGATGCTCGGAAGGGGTTGGGAGAATTCTTCGAGAAGTTAGGAGGAGTTTAGCACATCATTTCAACGTCTTGAATGACAGTATATGCCAAGTCACCCCCACAGCGACAAGGAACAATACTATCTTTATTTCTGTTAGTGGAATCAGGAAGAAGATGCAGTAAACCATTGTTCCCCACATCAGCAGTAGAGAGATGATTTTAGCACGTAGAGGGATGGCTTTGTTCTCGCGGAAGCTGCGGATATAGGGACCGAGGCATTTGTGGTTCAGCAGCCATTGGTACAGTCTGGGTGAGCCTCTGAAGTAGAGTGCTGCCGTGAGCAGCAGGAAAGGCGTGGTGGGCAGCAACGGCAGGAAGATGCCGATGATGCCGAGTGCCAAAGAAACTGTTCCCAAAATGATGCAGACGGTTTTCATGCGGCAAATGTAGGAAAAATAATAATATAGATAATATGTATGCGAATAAAGTAAAGAAGGTTGTTGCCGTCCACGACTTGTCGGGAGTCGGACGGGTGTCTCTGACGGTGGTCATTCCCATCCTTTCGTCTATGGGCTTTCAGGTGTGTCCGTTGCCTACAGCCGTATTGTCGAGCCATACCCAGTATCCGGAGTTCTCTTTTCTGGACCTGACGGATGAAATGCCGAAGATTATTTCCGAGTGGAAGAAGCTGGAAGTACAGTTTGATGCCTTTTATACCGGCTATCTGGGTTCTCCGCGGCAGATACATATTGTTTCTGACTTTATTGATGACTTCCGCCGACCGGACGGTCTGGTTGTGGTAGACCCGGTGTTGGGCGATAACGGACGGCTTTATGCGAACTTCCACGAGTCCATGATTGATGAAATGAAACATCTCATCACCAAGGCCGATGTCGTTACTCCCAATTTGACGGAGCTGTTCTATCTGCTGGGTATTCCTTATAAGGAGATGAATACGGATGAGGAATTGAAGTCATACCTTCGCCGGCTTTCCGATTGTGGTCCCGAAGTGGTGATTATTACCAGTGTGCCCGTACGGGATGATAAGCATAAGACGTCCGTGTATGCCTATAACCGGAACGGTAACCGCTACTGGAAGGTTACGTGTCCTTACCTGCCGGCCCATTATCCCGGAACGGGGGATACGTTTACCAGTGTCATCACCGGAGCACTGTTGCAAGGCGACAGCTTGCCCATTGCCCTGGACCGTGCCACGCAGTTCATTCTGCAAGGTATCCGTGCTACTTTCGGATACGAGTACGACAACCGTGAAGGTATACAGCTTGAAAAGGTGTTGCATAATCTCGACATGCCGATTCAAATCTGTAGCTATGAATTAATTTAAACCAATCCCATCTATATGAAAAAGAAAATATTCCTGGCAGTGTTTCTCTGTTGCGGCATGTTTGCAGCAATGGCGCAGACTGCTGCCGACTCTCTTGCCATCGTTTCTGCCGATTGGCAGACTGAGCCCCTGCAGAAAGGGATGCTTTATAAAAAGGCAGTATTCAGTTCTTTGTATGGAGTTCCTCAGGAAGTGTCTATTTTTGAAATATCCCCGAAGCGCTACCGTTTCGATGTGCTCGTCCACAATCCCAAGGAGGAGACCAGTATAGCCGCCCGGCATGCAGGTGCGGTGGCGGCCATCAATGGCTCCTATTTTGATATGAAAGCCGGAAATTCCGTCTGCTATCTGCGTAAGGACGGGGTGGTGATAGATACTACCTCTACTGGGGTTCTGGCAACAGTGTCCAATGGAGCTGTACTTATAAAGAAGGGCAGGCTGGAACTGATTCCCTGGAGCAAGCAGGAAGAAAAGGCATGTACTTTGAAAAAAGGCACTGTGCTGGCTTCCGGTCCTTTGATGCTGAAGGACGGGCAAGTGTGCGACTTGTCCGGGACTAACCGGAATTTTGTAGATACCAAGCATCCCCGCAGTGCTGTGGCGCTGACAAGAGAAGGAAAAATCCTGCTTATTGTCGTTGACGGACGTCGGAAGGGAAAAGCGGAAGGCATCAATATACCCGAGCTTGCCCATATGATTCGTGTATTGGGTGGGGAGGATGCGTTGAATCTGGACGGTGGCGGTTCTTCTACGCTGTGGAGTGGGGAGTTGCCGGATAAGGGAATAGCCAATACCCCGAGTGGCAGCGCAGAGCGTAAGGTTGCCAATTCTCTTTGTGTGTACGAATAAGTTAGGGAAGTGAATGGATAAATCTTAATTTTTTGTAATTTTGCCGTCGCATCGAGGTGACATTAGATGCGGCAACTTATTATATTAATTAGCGTATTAACAATATGTACACAGTCATCAAACGCATGGAAGTGTCGGCTGCCCATAGCCTGAAACTTTCTTATCGCAGCAAGTGTGAGAATCTGCACGGTCACAACTGGATTATCACTGTCTATTGCCGTTCCAAAGAGCTGAATGCGGACGGAATGGTGGTAGACTTCAGTCACATCAAGCAGGTGGTAAAGGAACAGCTGGACCACCATAATCTTAATGAAGTGCTGTCCTTCAATCCCACAGCCGAGAACATAGCCCGTTGGATATGCGACCAGATACCCACTTGCTTCAAGGTAGAGGTGCAGGAGTCGGAATCAAACATTGCCGTCTATGAGGAAGATTAATGAGATATTCTACAGTTTGCAGGGAGAAGGATACCATACGGGTACCCCGGCTGTCTTTATCCGTTTTTCCGGTTGCAACCTGAAGTGCTCCTTCTGTGATACGCAGCATGAGGACGGCATACTGATGTCCGATGAAGATATCGTAACAGAAGTCAGTAAATACCCTGCCGCTACCGTGATATTGACCGGTGGAGAACCCTCCCTTTGGATTGACCGTGAATTTGTGGATTGTCTGCACCAGGCGGGAAAGTATGTCTGCATTGAAACAAACGGTACCCGTCCGCTGCCGGATAATATAGATTGGGTGACCTGTTCTCCCAAGCAGGGGGCAAAGCTGGAAATTACGCGTATGAATGAAGTGAAGGTAGTGTATGAAGGGCAGGATATTACTGTTTATGAGCAGCTGCCCGCCGGGCATTTCTTTCTTCAGCCTTGCTCTTGCAGCAATACGGCCGAAACGGTGGATTGCGTGATGAAGCATCCTAAGTGGAGGCTTAGTTTGCAGACACATAAGCTGATAGATATCCGGTAGGCATTTATAAAACGAATAATGGCTGTAAGCAATACTTACAGCCATTATTCGTTCATGCACGGGAGGAGAGGCTCGAACTCCCGACACCCGGTTTTGGAGACCGGTGCTCTACCAACTGAGCTACTCCCGTGTTTGCGGCTGCAAAGGTAATGCAAACTTTCAAATATGCAAGTAACGGACGTACTTATTTTCTAAAGAAAGTTGCTTACAACATCTGTAAGTCCTGATACATAATGCGATACGCTGCTGCTTTTTTTTCCAGTGCCAGCGGGTAGGCTCTTGAGGAAGAAGGCATCCGGTAGAGGCGCATCGGATGGTTTTCGAAAAGAAACTCCGTGAAGTCGCCTACTTTGGGCTTGTCGATGGAGAACTGCGTGCACAGTGTGTCCGTAGCCTTCTCGCCGGTAGTGACGATAGCCTTGCATTGCGGTATCCGGTGTAGCAGGGCAGGGACGTCCGTGGGTTGCACCACTTCCAGAAACTTATCCGAGGCGTTGTCCTGCAGGCGCCGTATGGCAGAGGCTGTGTCGAACAAGGCAATACCCTTTTCCTGCAGGAAACTGATGAGACGTTCTTTGCAGAAAGCCTTCTTCGTTTTGTCTACAAAATAATCCTTGTCATTGAAGAAAAGGAACCCGGTAATCCTCCACATGTCATTGTTCCAGTTGGGGTAGTAAAACTCCATGGACCACCGCTTTTTCTGCGGAGGAAAGCTTCCCAGCATCAGCAGACGGGCGTTGCCGGGAAGGAAGGGTTCTAAAGGGTGTTGTTCTATTTCCATACTTTCCAATTTCATTGTTCTGCCTGCAAAAGTACGGAATATATCTTGGATATGCTATCCTACAATGTCCTGATTGCTCATTCTGTCGGTGATTTGGAAGGGGAAATCAGGATATTCGTAGAGGCTGAACCGGGATTCCGTCTTGCCTTCCGTATAGTTCCAGATGGTGGCATATTCTTCGGCGTCTTCTCCCATGGCTTGCAGCTGACGGAGGTAGGAGGCTATGGACTTGTTTTCTACGATATATATTTGTCCCAGCTGGTCTATTATAGGGCTGTGGCGCCGGGTGCCGTCATGGTCGAACCGTAGGATGCGCTTGCCTTCGGGGGTGATGCCTACCATGTTGAAGGTCATGCTCTTGCCGATGGCGGGCAGATTGAGTACATTGCGGTCGGTGGCGAGGAAAGGCAGGTGGTGCGTTTTCAGGAAACGCCGGATGCAGGCTGCCGGGTCATGGACGGTTCCAAGCAGTACGGACAGATTATGGGCATCTTCCTTGGTCAGCTTCCCGAAGCGCTTTTCTTCCCGTTGCTCTTGTACGGAACGGCTGTTGGGAGTAAACACGGCATTGTTTTCTTCAAAACCTTTCACGGAGAAGGTGTAGTAGCAAACCACTCCCAACTGATTGAGCACTTGGCGCAGGCGGGTGGTATGCCCCCGGCGGGATGCAGCTACGTTGTATACCAGTTGGTTGTCAATGAGCCAGCCTGCCGCCAGCAGTTTGCGTATTCCTTCGGCAGCTTCCGGAGTGACTTCGAGCGGGGTTTGGAAATGTGTCTGGATAATGAACTGGCGGATACCGATGGTAGACGCCTTTTCCTTGAATTCCCTTAGAATCTCCACCAGCCCGTCATTGATGCGCATGGGCAGGTAGGCGGGGAGGCGTGAGCCGAGGCGTACGCGTTGCAGCTCTGCATACTTTTCTCCTTCGGGCCGTTCCTGATTGGCTTTCCGCTTGCGGACTGCCATGCGGTAGACGGCATCCAGAATATTGCCCAGCGTCTTGTTTTGGCTCATCAGTGCGTCACCGCCGGTGATGAGAATGTCCCGTAGTTGCGTGTCTTCCTCAAAATAGGCCATCAGCCGGCGCAGCTTCTTTTCCCATGTCTCCTTGGGGCGCAGGGTGTCAAACTCAAAATTGAGCCGTTTGCTTTGAAAGTCGTACATACGCTGACAAGATGCGCAGAGTCCTCCGCAGGCGCGTCCCATGGTGTCGGGGATGAGGATGGCCACTTCCGGATAACGGCGGTGGATGTTATGCCCGTCGGGCAGCAGCCAGCCGGCGGCGTTGGGTTTACCTGGTTCTACGATATCCTCCCGTTCCCAGGCACGTATCTGTCCGTAGGTTTCCACCAGTTGGGGTGAATAGAGTATATAGCTGCGCAGGGCCTCGTCGTCGTATCCGCTGCCGGTGCAGTTCAGCAGTGACAGATAATAGGGGGTGGCGAAGAAAGGCATTCCCTTCTTACGGGCTTTTGAGAGCAGGTACATGGTTTCGGCAGAAAGGGAGTTGCCGAGAAGACGGTTTAGCTCCGTAGGGCTTTTGACGGCCATGGCAAGATGGAAACGGAAGTCATTCCACCATTCGCTGACGAGGTTGAACTTCTCCTCGTAGCTGAGTCCCTCTTCGAAATGGAAGCGGGAAGCCGGGGTCTTGCGGTGCTCAATCTTCTGCACCAGTGCATGCAGGATGCGTTCCTTGTTCTTTGCACGGATATGCTGCACGTCTTCATCCAGTCCGCTGGGCCAGCGTTCGGTCAGGGTTTTGATTTTCTGTGCGGAGGGCAGGGTGGGGGCTGGTTGGTGGAGGCGTTTGAACTGCTGGAACAAGTCGATGAACAGGTCCGTTTCCGTTTCCTCTTCCCATTGTCCCGTGAGGAAGGAATGCAGCATTGATAAAGTTGATATGGGCAGCTGTTCTCCGATGGAGAGCTCGTGTACTTCCTGCCCGTCAAATTCAATCAAGAGTCGAATTTGCTTACCGGCCTCGCTGTCCACTTCCGGATGTCCGGCAATGTACTCCGTCAGGTTGGCCTTGAAGGCTTCCGTATCGTCGCTTTGAACGGCGATGCTGACCAATTCAGGGAGTTCGTGCCGATAAAGTTGTTCCAGTTGTGAGAGAGTGAGTGCAAGCATTTTCTTTTGTTTCATAAGCGGTTGTTTTTTTGAAGTTAATATTTATGATGGTTGACGCGGGGTGCGTCCTTGTGTTCCGTGAGGGGAAAATGATTTCATTTGCTAAAAATAACAAAAAAAAGCGGGAAATTTCTTTCCCGCCTTCTTGTTTCTAAAGTTCTTTAGAATTCTTTTTCTTTTATTTCTCTTCGTTGGCTTTCTGTTTCGGTTCCTTTTTGGCCAGCATCACTACGTTGTAAACGTACTCGGTCATCCATTGTTCCGAATATCCCAGACGCTCTTTGTACTGGCGTACTGCCGCTGCCGTTTTGTGTACATCGTCCTTTTTCCATACGGTTTTTGTACAGACGTCGTGTACGGTTTTTTCGGTCATGCTGCGCAGTGCTCCCTTGAAGATGGAAGGCATGCGGAATTTCCACTGCATCAGGTTTCCCATCAGCATCATCAAGTCATTGGAGAAGCCTTGATACATAAAGAGATAACCTTGTACGTCGTTCTGCGTACGGCAGTGCTTCTTGACGGAAGTATCAATTTCCTTGAAGAAGTTTTCACTGATGCCGTAGTCCTGCATCAGCATCTTGCGCGAAGCGGCCTTTTCCGCTTGTCCCAGGCGGCCTCCCTGCGTGGGGATTTTGAACAGACGCTTGAAGTTGGCTACATCCGGCACAAAGCGGATATTGGTGATGCCCAGGTTGGCGGCTATTACAGACTGGAAGTAGACGCGTGTCAGTGACACGAAGTCTTCCACATTCTTCGAAGATACTTCTCCGGTATTCTTGTTGAATAGTTTGGCAAATAAACTCATATCAAATTACGAATTACTGATTACAAATTACAAGACCGCGGGTCATCCGGCGGTTCCGGCTGCAAAAGTACGAAATAAGTTGGTTATCACCAGCACTCTATGTCTTTTTCTACCTCTTTCAGGCGGTTCTTGGTGAAAACGGGGTCTTTGATACCGGCGCTTTTCTTTGTGCGGTAGTCTTCAAGCAGCCTGAAAGCGTATTTTCCGAGCAGGCTGATGGCAATAAGATATACTTTTCCTTGGCATCGCCTTTCCCGTCTGAGTCACCCAGCAGACGTACCATTTCCTTTATCATCCGGAACTGTACAAAGCGGGTTCTCAACGTAAACCATACGGTGCATCCCAATTTAGTAAAAAACTCACATAAAAAAAGTGCTATCCTCTGTCGTTATTCAAGGCTACCTCTGTCGTTAACTGAGATAGATACCTTGCAAGTTGATGATAACAACGTAGTATGAACTCGCATGCTGCAATTTGTACCATGGACAAATCTGGAAAACCTGACGGAATCTCCTTGCCTATTTCAGCCTGAAGTGAAATTTGTGTCCTTCAAACACCGGTTCCACTATGTCGTAACGAACAAACTTTGCCAGCAGATGTTCGGCGGCGCGTCGGGAAAGATGCGCCAGGCGGCAGTAACGGTTCAGTGAAAGGCGGTCGTTTTCTTCCAGCAGATTGAGCAACAGTTGTTCCCGTTCGGTATATTCTATCAGTTCTCCTTTCGGACTTCCGCTTTGCTGCCAGACGCGCAGATGGACGGGAGTAGCCAGGATGTTTTCATCCTTGATGCGGAGATAAGCCAAGTATTTTCCTGTTTCGTCCTTGGCATATACCGGCTTCCGGTCACTTTCCTCGATTTGTACCACCAGCACACTGCGGCCTTCCACCAGATAGGTCTGCATGGTGTAGCTCACTTCGGGGCTGCAATAAAGTCCGGCAGCCGCTTCTATCATATATTGTTCTTCGTCCGAACGGACACCGGCAATTTTCCCGTTATCTTTCACTCCGATGAGCAGTTTTCCACCGTCTGTATTGGCAAAGGCTGAAAGGGTTTTGGCTATCTTGCGGGCGTCGGATATTTCGAACTTGAAATCCTGCTGTTGGTGCTCTCCTTCGGCTATGAGAGCGTGTATATATTCGGTGTCAGTAAGCGTTTTCATGCTTGCAAAAGTAGATAAAAAACGCGTAAGAGCCCCTTTTTGCGGCGATTTTACCGAATATTTCAAAAAAAATATCGTTTTTCTGCATTTATTTCAAGAAAGAATGTATTTTTGCCAGACATTATTAACGAAGTAATTTGAAAAGGATTATGAAAGAATTAGTTGAAAAAGTAGCTGCATTGTATGCAGACTTCTCAAAAGATGCAAATGCTCAGTTGGAAAACGGTAACAAGGCAGCAGGAACTCGCGCTCGTAAGGCTTCCTTGGAAATCGAAAAAGCTATGAAGGAATTCCGCAAAGCATCTTTGGAAGCTTCTAAGAAGTAAGAAAAAAAGCATATTTGATGCTGCGAAAGACTGCCACTGCTGGCGGTCTTTTTTGTTTTTGAAAAGTATTATTGCTACTTTTGACGCAGGTATTATGGATGAAAACGTTCTCAATAAATTGAAGATACTGGCAGAGTCGGCAAAGTATGACGTCTCTTGTTCCTCCAGTGGTACGGTGCGCTCCGGCAAGGCGGGTATGCTAGGGAACACTGTGGGTGGTTGGGGTATCTGTCACAGCTTTGCCGAGGACGGCCGTTGCATTTCCCTGCTTAAAGTGATGCTTACCAATTATTGCATCTACGACTGCGCCTACTGCATCAACCGCCGCAGCAACGACCTGCCGCGTGCCACGCTGTCGGTGACCGAGCTTGTGAACCTCACCATGGAGTTTTATCGCCGCAACTACATCGAAGGGCTTTTCCTGAGCAGTGGGGTGGTGCGCAATCCCGATTACACGATGGAGCGTCTGGTGCGTGTCGCCAAGGACCTCCGTACTATCCATCGTTTCAACGGATATATCCATCTGAAAAGCATTCCCGGCGCCAGCCGCGAACTGGTGAACGAGGCGGGGCTTTATGCCGACCGTCTCAGCGTCAATGTAGAAATACCGAAAGAGGAGAATCTGAAACTGCTTGCGCCGGAGAAAGACCATAAGAGTGTATATGCGCCGATGCGCTACATCCAGCAAGGGGTGCTGGAAAGTTCGGAAGAACGCAAGAAACACCGCCACGCTCCCCGTTTCGCTCCTGCCGGACAAAGCACACAGATGATAGTAGGCGCTACCGCCGAGACGGACAAGGATATTCTGTATCTTTCGTCAGCTCTCTACAAGGGGCCTACGATGCGGCGTGTCTACTATTCGGGCTATATTTCCGTCAATACCTACGATAAGCGCCTGCCGGCATTGAAACAGCCCTCTTTGGTGCGCGAAAACCGCCTTTACCAAGCTGACTGGCTGATGCGCTTCTATCAGTTCAAGGTGGAGGAAATAGTGGATGATGCCTATCCTGACCTTGATTTGGAGGTTGACCCCAAGCTGTCCTGGGCTTTGCGCCATCCCGAGCAGTTTCCGATTGATGTGAACAAGGCGGATTATGAGATGTTGCTCCGCGTGCCGGGCATCGGCGTGAAGTCTGCACGGCTGATAGTGGCTTCCCGGCGTTTCTCCAAGATAGGTTTCTACCAATTGAAGAAGATAGGGGTGGTGATGAAGAAGGCACAGTATTTCATTACCTGCTGTGAGTTGCCTATGCACACGGTCAACGAACTGACCCCACAGGGGGTACGCAGTCTGCTGCTGCCCAAGCCTGACCGTAAGAAGATGGATGAGAGACAGTTGGTACTTAATTTTGAGGAATGAATATTTTTCTGTATGACCATACGTTTGAGGGATTGCTGACTTCCGTGTTCGAAGCCTATTCCCGCCGTACCTTTCCCGATGCGCTGCTTCAGGAAGGAGAGCCGCTTCCTTTGTTCTACGACGGGCTGTTTACCGTGGTGACCGATGAGGAGAAGGCTGGTCGTGTCTGGCGGGGATTGCAGAAGAAGCTGTCGTCTACGGCACTTGCTTGTCTGGCCCAGTGCTGGCTGGCCGAGGAGCCGGAAACTCCCATGCTCCTTTTCCGCTATATTCGCAAGGCAATAGATGCTCCTCGTTCCATTGAAACAAACTTTGCCGACCTTGATGTGCTGGAGTTCTCCCGTATGTGGAAGCGGGTGGATTGGGAGCGTATACGCCTGCTTCAGTTTGTCCGTTTCCAGAAAGCTGCAGACGGTACTTTCTTTGCGGCTGTCGAGCCCGAGAAGAATGCCCTTCCCCTGGTGACGGAGCATTTCAAGGACCGTTTTTCCGACCAGCGTTGGCTGATTTATGACATCAAACGCGCCTATGGATACTATTACGACTTGAAGGAGGTGCGCCAAGTGACTTTTGGTGAGGACAGCCGCGAAGGGCATCTTGTCACCGGCATGCTCGACGAAAGTCTGATGGACAAAGACGAACGGCTTTTCCAATCTCTCTGGAAAACCTATTTTAAGGCAATCTGCATCAAGGAACGCCTCAATCCCCGGAAGCACAAGCAGGACATGCCCGTGCGCTATTGGAAATATCTGACGGAGAAACAAGTTTAATGAAGAATAAGGAATGAAGAATGAAGAAATTAGCCGCGCTGTGGTACCGAATGGTAATTCTTCATTCCTCATCCTTCATCCTTTTAGTTGATAACCCAGTGCTTGTCGTGGGGTACTGTTTTCTTGGGGTCGTAATGCATTCCGTCCTGCGTAGGTATCTTCAGTGTATAAGTACGTCCGCTTTTATTCATCAGCGAGGTGTCTCGCAGCCAGGGGTTGGCATCTTTCAGTTGGGCATAGGTGATGCCTTTCCCTTTGGCGAACTGTGCCAGGTTGGCAATGCCCGTTGTGACGGTCACTTCCGTGTAGGGGATGGGCGGATAAAGATGTTCCCGTTTCAACAGAAAACCGTACTGTTGCGGATTGCTGATGACGGCTTTGGCTGCCAGCAGGCGAAACATGTAGCGTGAAGTTTCTTCTACCAGCCATAAGTCGACAGCCTGGTCTACCATTTGCTTCTGTAGCTGTGTGGAGATGCGTCCTTGCCCGGCATTGTAGGCAGCGGCTACGCACAGCCAGTTCCCGTATTTCTGATAGGCATCTTTCAGGTACTTGCAGGCTGCTTTGGTCTCTTTCTCGATATGGTATCGTTCGTCGATGTTGCTGTTCACCTCCAGTCCGAATTCGCGTCCGGTGGCAGGCATGAACTGCCATAGGCCGGCGGCACTCGCAGGCGATTTGGCAAGCGGGTTCAGGTTGCTTTCTATCACAGCGAGGTACTTGAAGTCATCGGGAAGGCCGTTGGCTTTTAGTATAGGCTCTATGACGGGGAAGTAGCGGTTGGCACGCTTCACCATGAGCATGGTGGTGGAGTGCATGTAGGTGAAGGACATCAGTTCGCGGTCCATACGTTCGCGGTGGTCGTAGCGAAGCAGGTCAATAGCTTGTCCGGCAAAAGTGATCTTGTCCGGTACGCTGGGGGAGGTTATGCAGTAGGGAACTTCGGATTTCACGGAATCGCGTTCGGGATTCAGCGTACTGCTGCCTGCGAGGAAGGGGAGGCTGGAACCAGCGCACAGTGCAATGGCAACGGTAAGCACGATATATTTTGAGTTTTTCTTCATGTCTGTATGCCTATTTCTGTTTGGAGACGTGAAGATACGAAATCAATTCGTTATAGGCAACCTTTCCCATAGCCATCGTGGAATCATACGCCAAAAAAACACCACTACCCGGTAGCGTCCGTCAATGACAACTACCCGTCTCTTTTCTCTTAAAGCCTTGATTATGTGCTGTGCTACACGGTCTGCTTTCATCAGCATCGGGTATTTTCCGCTTTTCAGTAAATCGGTGGCAACAAATCCCGGACGGATGTCGGTGAAGTGTATATCAAGATGCTGCATCCGGGCAAGTTGTGCCAGCGCTTCGATATAGGTATTCTGGAAGCGTTTGGTGGCAGAGTAGGCCGGTGCAACGCCCAGTCCTTTGGTACCTGCAATGGAGCTGATGACGGCAATATGCCCGGAGCCTCTTGTCTTGAAATAGTTGAAGGCGGCAGTCACCATGCGGGTAAATCCCTCTACATTGGTACGTGCCGTGTTCAGTTCGATGTCCGGTTGTAAGTCCCGGTTTTGATGTCCCACGCCGGAACTGAGGAAAAACAAGTCCATGCCTCCCAGCTTTTCTATCAGGTTATGGAGGTGTAGGGGCGCGGTCTCTTCCGTAACGTCCAGTTGTTCCGTGACTATCCGGTCGGGTGCGGTGGCTTGCAGAGCATGCAATGCCTCTTTCCTTCTGCCGGCAATGCCTATATGCCAGCCTTGCTGTACAAGTATCCTGGCTACTTCTTGTCCGATGCCTGAAGTGGCACCGATGATGATGGCTTTCTGCATGATGATAGGGGATTATCCGATGACGGTTGCTACAATTCTTCTTCCTCCGCCCCGATTGCGGAACTCGCAGAGATAGATGCCTTGCCAGATACCCATGTTCAGACGCCCATTGGTGATGGGGATGGTGAGGCTGGTTCCGCTGAGGGTTGCCTTGGCATGGGCGGGCATATCGTCATCGCCTTCGCATGTATGTTGGTAATAAGGTTCTCGTTCTTTTACGAGGCGGTTGAAGATGGCTTCCATATCTGTCTGTACGTCAGGGTCTGCATTCTCGTTGATGGTGAGGCCTGCGCTTGTATGCTTGATGAACAGATGCAGGATTCCGGCAGGCGGAAGCGGCGGAAGGTTGCGTATAATCTCCTCTGTCACCAGGTGAAAGCCACGTCGGCGAGGGGTCAGGGTAAATTCTTTCTGTGTGGTCATAAATCATTGTTTTTTGTTTGTTGTTAGGAATGGCCTTGTCCGGCAGGGCAGTTCCACGGTGAATGTGCTTCCCACTCTCATTGTCGAATTTACGGTAATCACTCCGTTCATTTTCTCAATGATGGATTTGCAGATGGAGAGTCCTAATCCGGCACCTTGGGCAAAGGAGTCCACCTTTTCGAACCGTTCGAATATCATTCCCAGTTTGTCGGGGGGAATACCGCATCCAGTATCGGAAACACTGATTCTTATGCCGTCTGTGTCCGTTTCGTAGTACACTTCGATATGTCCCTGCACGGTGTTTTTTAGTGCATTCGATATGAAGTTGTTCAGTATCTGTTTGATGCGCATAGGGTCGTGCTCTATCTGGCCGGGGGCTGTCGGATGCCTGGCAAAGAGTTTCACTTTTGCCGGAACGTTCCGTTCGTACTCGGTAATACTTTCCTCGATGAGTTCTGCCGGATTGAACCATTCGGAATGGAGCTCTATATGTCCGGCCTCTATCTTGGAAAGGTCCAGAACGTCGTTGATTAGTTTGAGCAACAGTTGGTTGTTGTGGTTTATCAAAGAGATGTACTGTTCCCTTTCCTGCTCGTTTTCCACATAGTGCAGCAGGCTGGAGAAACCGATAATCGCATTTAGCGGCGTGCGGATTTCATGGCTCATATTGGCAAGGAAAGCGGATTTCAGCCGGTCTGCCTCTTCGGCCTTTTCCTTGGCTTGTATCAGCATTGCTTCCGTCTTCTTTAATTGGGTGATGTCATAATTGATGCAGATAATCTCTATGATGTTCTGTTCAGGCATGTAGCGTTCTACAATGATGTTGACGTGGGTCCACATGAAAGAACCGTCTTCTTTAAGAACACGTACTTCCCGGCTGAGCTTGTGTGCCAGTCCTCTCTTTACGTTCTGTAGGAAGTCAAGCATGATAGTACGGTCGTCTGGGTGGAGATGATTGTAGGTTCCGATGATTTCGGACAACGGTGTTTCTGTTTTCTCACCCAAGTTCTTGTACCAGCTGCGTTGGGCATAGCCTTGCTCATTAAGAAGGTCATAATTGGCATATCCCACTTTGGCATAGTCACCTATAAGCTCAAAGTGGCTCTCGAACTCTTGTATTTTGTTGTAAGCGACGGTCGTTTCCGTTTTGTCTGCGTTGATTAGCAGATAGTTGGTCAGGTTGTGATTATCGTCGTAAAGGCTTGTGACTTTGGTTACAAGGTCTATGGTGCCCGTCTTCTTCTGTGTCTTGTAGTAATTGCCTATTTTAGAGAAGTCATACCGGAAAGTGAAGTCTGCATTTTCATGTTTTCTTAACTTACTTTTCATCTCTTCCGGGAAAATCGGATTCTCGAAAATATTGATTCCAAGTAGATCTTCTTTCTGTTTGAGATGGAACATTTCCTGCTCTTTGTCATTCATATCTATCAATATTCCCTCTCGGTTATAGAGCTCAATTCCTACCGGAAGATATTTATAAATATTATGGAGGAGACGGTTACGCTCTTGTAAGGCTTGGGATGCCGATGACATGTCGGGACCGTCTTGTGTTTCGGCAATGCCGTAGATTTTGACATTATCGTTTTCGTCGGTTCTCTGTAGGCATACCTTGCTTCTTATCCACGTTGGACCCTCTACTGTGTTGAGCAGATATACAGTCTCTTGTGCCTGCCGGATATTGTTGAAGGAATGTGTGGTAGTATGCCGTTGTTCCTCTTTCAAAATACGTTTGTTGAAATCTTTAAAGCTGATGGTTCCATTCTCATCCAGTCCCAGCAACCGGGAGATATATCCGGAGCAAATGTAGCTTTCGGTCTTTAAATCAGCTTCCCACCATCCCATATTGGCATTGGTCATCATTGCTGACAGTAAGTCATAATCAAATTTAGAATTCATACCGGAATCTTTAATAGTGGTGTTTTTGTTCTGTCACAACAATTAAGATATTGACAAAGATACATTATTTCCAAATTAATATGTGATGAACGGAAATAAAAATAAGGGTTATATGTGTTTTGGGGAAATGGGAAAAAGGTACCCGAGTTTTTGTACTTGCCGGAATAAGACGTATATTTGTTGCAATTTTTACATCTTAACAAGAAAATGCCATGAAGCGTATTGGACTCTTTGTAATAGTTTTTTTCTGCATATCACTCTTACTCCATGCAAGCGGCCCGCGTGTCTTGTTTATCGGAGATTCTATCACGGACGGTAACTGGGGGAATGCCTGTGGGATGCCCAAACCGACTGCGGAGCGAAGTCTTTGGGATATGAACCATATTTATGGTAGCGGCTATATGTATTTGTGTGCAAGTCATTATCAAGGAGATTTCCCGGAAAAGGAATATGCTTTTTTTAATCGTGGCATCAGTGGAAACACTCTCAGGGATTTGGAGAAACGCTGGGAAGAGGATGTCATTGGAATGAAACCGGATGTGCTTTCCGTCTTGGTGGGGACAAACGATGTACATTACTATCTGCAGGGTGACAAAAAAGAGCCTTTTGATTTTGAAGGATGGGAGAAATGTTACCGTTCCTTGCTTGACCGTTCTTTGCAGGTCAATCCGGAATTGAAGATAGTGCTGGGCGCTCCTTTTGTTGCCAATGTCGGCAATATGCGCAAGAGTGGGGATTTTGCAGAACGTGACAGTCTGGTACGTCGCTGTGCCGCCATCGTAGAGAGGATAGCGAAAGACTATCAGACGGTATTTCTTCCTTATAATGCGATGTTCGATGAAATTCTCGGCACTGCTCCGGCTTCTCAAGGCACCTATTGGATTTGGGACGGTATCCACCCCACTCCTGCAGGGCATAAACGAATGGCTGATATGTGGATAAAGCGCGTGAATTTATAATTTATCAATAAAATAGAGAGTAATGGAAAAAGTGATTATCAACTCGTACGAGGATTTTGAAAAGCTGGTAGGCCAGCAAATCGGTGTTTCGGAATATGTAGAGCTTCCTCAGGAGCGTATCAATCTGTTTGCTGATGCGACATTGGACCATCAATGGATACATGTCGATACGGAACGTGCCAAAGTGGAAAGCCCTTTTAAGAGCACCATTGCACATGGGTATCTCACCTTGTCCATGTTGCCATATCTGTGGAATCAGATTATTGAAGTGAACAACCTGAAGATGATGATTAATTATGGTATGGACAAGATGAAGTTCGGTCAGGCGGTATTGTCCGGACAGAGCATCCGGCTGGTTGCCCATTTACAATCTCTGTCGAATCTGCGCGGCGTGGCAAAGGCGGAAATAAAGTTTGCCATCGAGATACAAGGTGAAAAGAAGAAGGCACTGGAAGGGGTAGCTATATTTTTGTATTATTTCAATTGATTATGCGTAAGATGGTATGCCCTCAATGCAAAGTGGGGGCATTTTTTGTGATGAATGGACAAGGTGAGCGCCTGCCGGTCTATATCTCTGACAAAGGCGAGATTGTGCCTAAAGACAGCACCTCTTCATTGGAAGGATACGACCTGGATACGGTTTATTGTTTGTGCTGTTCCTGGCGCGGGACTCCGAAGCGTTTGGTGAGATACTGATGGACATACTCCTGCCACAAATGGCAGAGTGCCGCTACGGGATGATATAACAGCATCCGTGGTCCGGCATACCGCATGACTTCACGCATCCGTTCTTTCATTTTGGGCTTGTAGCAGTGAATGCTGCATTGCCTGCAGGTGGATTTATTCTCACCGAAAGGACAGCGTGAAAGACGAGTGCGGGCATACCCCAGCAGTTCCTCGCATTGGGGACACAATTGCTTGTTACCTTCCTTTTTCCGGCAGTAGAGGCGGACCATCCGTTCTACTGTCCGTTTTTCCTGCTCGATACGGGACGGCATGTTTATTGTTTGGACTGCCAGCGTTTCAAGGTCGGGAAGAATTCTTTCATACCGGCAATGGCTTCCTCTTTAGTGAAATTCATTCCGGAATTCTTGTTGAATTCGTCGGTGAACTGTGCACAGTGTTCTATCATTTCGTCCATAGTGCAGTCTTGTGCAAAATTGCCGTGCTGGTAGCAATAGGTGCAATATTCCTCGTTGAGGCTACCGTCGGCATTGGTTCCGAGTACTTCTGCAGATGACAAGGGCATTCCGCAGCTTTGGCAAAGTTTAGCTTCCATAATGTGTGGAGTTAAGTGATATGCAAATATAGGATATTATTTTGGTTGAAGCGTCCTTTTCAGATAAATCATGTCTTTCAGTTGCTTGCCTCCTTCAAATATGGGGTGGTCGTAATTATCGATAAAGAAATCGGGTACCCGGTGTGAGTATGCAAATCCGCAGCTTTCATAGAAGGGGATGGTTAGCGGACTGTCTCCAGTGCCGACAAGCATAGTATGGCACCGGTCTTTATAATGTTCAAGAACGAATGCTATCAGTTGTCTTCCATATCCCTGGCGCTGGTATTCCGGATAGACAGCTATGCTCTTTATTTCGTAGATTCCTTTATCCTCGCAGGTGATTACACAAGACGCTTTGACTGTATCATTATCGGATAGGATGAACATCTCTCCCCGTTCCAGATAACGGTCAATCATGGACTCTTGTTCGTCGGCAAGCAGCAGCAGGTCAAGATATTGCTTTTTGTTGCCGGATATGGGATGTATTCTTATCATATTTCTGAATTTCTGGTGTGAAGTTAGTCATTTTCTATTGAATTACAATGGATATCTCTTTTTAACTGTTGAATGGTTGAGAGTTGCCGGTGAACAAAATCTGCCATACGCCGTTCTTCTCATAATATGATAATCTGATGAAGTTATGAGTAAGTTGAAATTCTCTTTTCTGGTTTTGATGCTGATGGTATCAGTCTCGGCTTCTGCCGATTGGGCACCTGCTGATGTACAAGCTGCACTGAAGAAAATGTATCCTACGGCAGATGATGTTGCCTGGTCGCATGATGAATCTTATTATGTGGCAGATTTCCTGATGAACGGTTTTGATACGAAAGTCTGGTTTGACGGGCAGGCGCAATGGGTAATGCAACAGACGGACTGGGAGACAATGGACGAAGTGCCCCCTGCCGTTTACAATGCTTTTGCCGCCAGTGAATATTCCGGAGGGATGGTGCAGAATGTCACTTGGGTACAGTTTCCCAAATGGCAGTCCATCGTGGCGGTAGAGGTAGGGATGGCAAATCTCCAGACGAAATATCAGATATTGTTTACCCCGACGGGCGAAATCATCCGTGCCCGTAATGTCACCTATACATACAATCCGCTCGGCGCAGCCACTTTCTTGTAACGTCTGTTCGCATACCTGCTGAATTTATCATATCTTTGCCTTCCCAAACCAGACTTTTATGGACAAAGACACTTTTCAGCAGGAGGTTTATAATGTAGTGGCCGCAATCCCTCCGGGGCGGGTGGTGACGTACGGACAGATAGCCTATCTTGTCGGAAGACCTCAATGTTCGCGCATGGTGGGACATGCTATGCACGATGTGCCCGACGGCATGTGTTTGCCCTGCCATCGGGTAGTGAACAGCCAGGGCAGGCTGGCACCGTGCTGGGCGGAACAGCGGGTTTTGCTGGAGGCAGAGGGCGTGACGTTCAGAAAGAATGGGTGTGTGGACATGAAAAAATGCCAGTGGGAATTCATGAAAGAGCAAATACAATAAGATTATGAAATTTATAGGTGCACATGTATCGGCCAGTGGGGGAGTGGAAGCGGCTCCCGTCAATGCCAGTGAGATAGGGGCAAATGCTTTTGCCTTGTTTACCAAGAACCAGCGTCAGTGGGTGGCAAGGCCGCTGACGGAGGAGAGTATCAGGGTGTTTAAGGAAAATTGCGGGAAGCTTGGCTTCGATTCCCGCTATATCCTGCCTCACGACAGTTATCTGATAAATTTAGGGCATCCCGAAGAAGAAGGGTTACAGAAAAGCCGTGCCGCTTTTCTGGATGAGATGCAGCGCTGCGAACAATTAGGGCTGAAGTTACTGAATTTTCATCCGGGCAGCCATCTGAATAAGATTTCCGTGGAAGAGTGTCTGGACAAGGTCGCTGAATCCATTAATCTTATATTGGGCAAGACGCACGATGTGGTGGCTGTCATAGAGAACACAGCCGGGCAGGGTAGCAATGTGGGAAACGAGTTCTGGCAGCTGGGACATATCATTGACCGGGTGGATGACAAGTCTCGCGTTGGAGTTTGCCTTGATACCTGCCACACGTATACAGCAGGCTATGATATAGTGAATGAGTATGACAAGGTGTTTGAGGAGTTTGACACAGCGGTAGGTTTCGGCTATCTGCGCGGTATACACCTGAATGACTCCAAGAAAGCACTCGGCTCCAGAGTAGACCGTCACGACAGCATCGGCAAGGGGCTGATAGGTATGGATTTCTTCCGGCGCTTTATGCAAGATGTGCGTTTTGACGGTATACCTATTATTTTGGAGACGCCCGATGAATCGCTTTGGGCAGAGGAGATAAAACTGTTGAGAAGCTTTGTCTCCTCTGATTGAGAGACTATGCCCTGAATACACATTCTATACGGTTGCCGTCCGGGTCGAGGACGACACTTTCAAAATATCCGTCGCCGGAGGTACGGGGCTCTCCTGCGATGGTATATCCCGCTGTGCGTAGCCGTTCTGTCTGTCGGAGGACAGCTTTCTGGCTGTCGAAGGCAAAGGCAAAGTGGGTCAGTCCCAGTCTGTTTTCCTCAATAGGGGTATTCTGTATGTCTGTACGGCTCATCAGTTCCAAATCCGTTCCTTCATCGAAGTGAAGGAAATAAGATTCGAGTCCTTTTTGGGGGTTGATGTACTTTTCATTGCTGCTCCCGTTGAAGTAACAGGTGTAGAACTCTTTCATCTCTTCCAGTCGGAAGGTCCAGATGGCGATATGATGTATTCTCATGAGTCTGATTATTATGGTTTATAGGATCATCATTTATTGTATTACTTTGCTGATTATAAATCAGCAGACGGTCAGAATTCGGCTTCTTTGGTAATCTTTAGGGTTTCTCCCGTGATAGGATGGGTAAATTCCAAATACTCGGCATGCAGATAAAGCCGTTCTGCTTTCTTCCCGTAAAGTTCATCACCGATGATGGGGCAGTGCAAGCCAAGCGGGTGTGCTGCATGTATACGTAGCTGATGGGTTCTTCCCGTGCGCGGATAGAAAGCGATACGGGTCCGCTTTCCGTCCAGACGTTCCAGAACTTGATAATCGGTGATGGCGGGCTTCCCGTGTTCGGTGTGTACCATTTGCCGTGGGCGGTCAAGTGGATTCAGGCAAAGCGGGAGGTCGACCGTACCTTTGTCCTCTGGGACGATACCTTCGAGCAGTGCGACATAACGTTTCCTGACCAGGCGGTTCTTGAATTGGGCTTGAAGGTTCTGGTGTACGCGCTTGCTCTTGGCAATGAGCATTAAACCGGAAGTGCCCATGTCGAGACGATGTACCGTCAGGGGACCGTCAGCTTCGGGATATTGCCTGCGCATCAGGCTATAGACGGAGACTGCATCTTCCTTGCCGGGAACAGACAGCATTCCTGCCGGTTTGTTGATGACCGAAAGCCATGGGTCCTCATAAACAATCTCCAAATTTTGGGAGGGTACCTGCATTCTTTTCAACATGGGGTTTTCCTCTACTTGTAGACCTTGCAGCATGTGTTGCAGTATAGGTTCGCACTTTCCTTTGCAAGCCGGATAATAGTGGCCGTGATGGCGTATCTCTGTCTTGGGGGAATCACCCCACCAGAACTCGGCCATGGCAATAGGTTTCCATCCGTGCAGATAAGCTTGTTGCAGCAGTTTGGGGGCTGCGCATTCACCCGCACCGGCAGGAGGTGTCTTGTGCACGGTCTGCCCGAATATCTCACAGAGATTCTTGACTTCTCCCCGGTAGTTCAGCATCCCGAACTGTTCGAATAGCTTTTGCTGCAATGCTGCAGAGCGGGTTTTACGTTCAGACTTCAATGCTGAAATCCGTCTTTCCCAGTCTTCTGTCTGCGTTTGTAGTGTGGTAATCCTTGCTTTCCATGAACGTTCCAGACGTTTATATTCCGCCTTTTGGAACTGGCTTTCCCGTATCAGTTCGGCTTCTTCCTGCGCATTGAGTTCTTTTTCTTTTCTGCGCTGTTCTCTGGCTGTTTTGGCTTCTTTCAACTGTGCTTTGGCTGTTGCCAGTATGTCTTCTGCCGACCGGATGGTTCGGGCAAGCTCTGCTGATAAGGCAGCATATGCTTTGTCATTTTCCAGTTGCCGGATGTTGCGGTTGATGGAAGATATGTTTTCTTCTTCTATCTTGAAAAAGCCTTGTGGCTGTAGCAAGTCATATACGGGAGGAACAAAAAAGGAGTGTAGGTTCTTTCCGGCCAATATGCCTGAGAATGCGGCTAAATATCCGGTTTCTCCATGCTCGGTCTGTACAATCAGCACCCCGAACATTTTGCCTTGGCGCAATTCGTCCTTCCATGCAGTTTGCCGGGTAAGATAGCTTTGTACTTCTTTGGTTGCCAATATACATAACGGGTGTGGAGTATAGCAGAAAGGATAGGTGAACCTTTCCGGAAGCGGAATGTCGGTTATGGGAGTAGTAAAACGGTGCAACATGATGTTGCAAAGATACTACTTTTCTCTTATAACGGCCGTTTGTACTGCAAATCTTTCTTTCGTTATTATTTTTAGAAGCGGTAGTCTTGTTCGATGTATGTCATATATTCGTCGTAACTGATGTGCCTGCCTCCCATTGTCTTGAGGTGAGAAGTTTCGAACTGGCAATCTATCATGACGCCTCCATGTTCCCTGAAGAATTGGGCAAGATGGATGAGGGCCAGCTTCGAGGCGCTGGGGACGAGTGAGAACATGCTCTCTCCAAAGAAACAACGTCCTAAGGTCACCCCGTACAGTCCGCCGACCAGTTGTTCTCCTTCCCATACTTCTACGCTGGCAGCGAGACCTTGCTCGTGAAGGTGCGTGTAGGCTTCCATCATCTTCTTTCCGAGCCAGGCTCCTTCCTGTTCCATCCGCAATTCTCCGCAGGTTTGTATGACGTCTTCGAAAGCTTCGTTGAAGGTGATTTCGTACTTTCCTTTGTTGATGAGCGTACGCATGGAGTGGGAGATATGGATTTCGTCCGGAAAGATGACGAAACGGTCCATCGGGCACCACCATTGTATCAGTTCTTCCCGAAATGCGTACCAGGGGAAGATGCCGTTGGAGTACGCCAGGATGAGGCGGTCAATGGATAGGTCACCGCCCACAGCGAGCAACCCGTCGGGGTCGCCGTAGTGAGGGTCGGGGAAAGCAAGTTTATCCGTCAGTTGAAAGACCATATCGTTATTCGGTTGCGGGTTGTAGTTTCAATGCTCCGTTTTCCACTTGCACGCGGACTTTTCCTCCTGCCTTCAATGTACCGAACAGAATTTCGCGCATCAGCAAGGGTTTCAAGTGGGCGGCTATCACGCGGTCCATCTCCCGGGCGCCGTATTCGGGAATAAAACCCCGTTGGAGCAGCCATTCGTGTGCTTCCTGGCTCAATACCATTTCCACCTGGCGGGAAGACAGCTTGCTGCCTAGTTCTCCGAGTTTCTTGTCGAGGATAAGTGATGCCATCGGGCGGTCCATGTCATGGAAGACCACCGTGGCAGAGAGGCGGTTGATGAATTCGGGCTTAAAGGTTTTCTTGACTTGTTTCAGCATGGCTTCTCCGGCGGTGACCTGACTGTTGAAGCCGATGGACGCTTGGCGGGCATATTGTGCTCCGGCATTGGAGGTCATGATGAGGACCACGTGTCGGCAGTCGGCTTTCCGCCCTTTGTTGTCGGTCAGTACGGCATAGTCCATTACTTGCAGCAGGATGTTGAATACGTCGGGATGCGCTTTTTCTATTTCATCGAGCAATAGTACGCAGTTTGGAGTCTTGCGTATGGCGTCGGTCAGCAGGCCGCCGTCCTCGTAACCCACGTAGCCGGCAGGCGAGCCAATCAGTTTGGCTACGGTATGCTTTTCGGTATATTCGCTCATGTCAAAACGTTGCAGGGCAATACCCAGCTCGGCGGCGAGCACTTTGGCAACTTCGGTCTTTCCTACTCCGGTGGGGCCTACAAAGAGCAGGCTTGCCAGCGGTTTGTTTTCGTCCAGCAGTCCGGCTTTGGACATTTGCACAGCTTCCACCACCTGACGGACGGCTTCTTCCTGCCCGTAGATGCGGGAGCTGATGCGTTCGTGCAGGCTTTCCAAGGCGACGGTGTCCTCCTCTTTCATGGCGAGGGCATTGACTTTGCAGGTACGTGCCAGTATGTCGGTTATCAGTGCCTTGTCCACGGTCTGTTCTCCGGAGTCTGCGGGGTGTATTTCCCGGTAAGCTCCTGCTTCGTCCACCAGGTCGATGGCTTTGTCGGGCAGGAAACGGTCGCTGATGTAGCGGGCGCTTGCCTTTACGGCGTAGGGGATGACGTCGGGCTCGTAGGTGACGCCGTGGTAGGTTTCGTATTTCTCTTTCAGGCCTTCTACGATATGTATGGCTTCTTCAATGCTCGGTTCCAGTATGTCTATCTGCTGGAAGCGGCGTACTAGTCCCTTGCTGCGTGCGAAGTAGCGGTTGTACTCGTCGTAGGTGGTAGAACCGATGAAACGTATTGCCCCGGTTTCCAGATAGGGTTTCAGCATGTTGGAGGCATCCATAGAGCCTTCGCCCGTGCGTCCGGCGCCTATCAGGTTGTGTATCTCGTCGATGTAGACGATGGCGTTTCCCTCACGACCGATGCCTTCCATGATACTTTTCAGCCGCTTCTCGAAATCGCCGCGATATTGTGTGCCTGCCAGTAGACTGCCCAAGTCCAGCTCATAGATGCGGAAGCCGGCAAGCCGTTCGGGGACGTTGCCCGCTTCGATACGGGCGGCAAGCCCATAGGCAAGGGCTGTTTTGCCTACACCGGGTTCGCCTACATGCAACGGGTTGTTCTTTTCTTTGCGGCAGAGCACTTGTATGGTTCGCTCCAACTCCATCTCCCTGCCGATAAGCGGGTTGTGGTCTGCCAGATGGTCGTTGAGGCAGGTCACGTAGTTACGCCACGGTTCTGTTTTCTCTTGTTCATCGGGAGATGGCGTACCGCCTGCTTCTTCTGCCAGCTCCGCTTCTTCGTAGTGGGTAATGAGCAGACTGAGGAATTCGGGCAGGTCGCCGCCGACTGCTTCCTTTAGGAAATGGCATGCCCAGGAATCTTCCAGTTGCAGCAAGCCTTGTATCAGATGAGGAACATCCAGCTCTTCGGCGCTGGAATACTCTGTCACCGTATAGGCATGTTGCAGGAGTGAGCTGAGCTGGACGGAAAGTCCCAACTCGTATTCCACATTGTCGGGGACAGTGTCCACTTCTTCCGTCAGATAGTTTTCCAGCGAGATGCTGAGCTCCACATAATTGTAGAAGGTATCTTGCAGGGTGTGGATAAAGGGTTCCTGCTCTATAATGGCGCTCAGCAGATGTTCGGGCATGATGAACTCGTGCCGGTAAGACTCGGCCTTTCTTTGTGCGGAAGCGAACGCTTGGTTTACGAATATCGTATTTTTTATATCCATATTGTTTCTTTCTTCTTATTCTTCTTCCTCCGGGGTGACGGTGAGCCGGAGGGGGAAACCTTCATTGCGTGCCATGCGGGTGGCTTTCTGTACTTTGGAGTGGGCGATGTCGTATGAGTAGATGCCCACTACCGCGGAGTTGCTCTTGTGCACCTGCAGCATCAGTGTTTCCGCTTCTACCGATGATTTGTAAAAGACGGTGGTGAGTACTTTTACCACAAACTCCATGGTGGTGAAGTCATCATTGTAGATGGTGACTTTAAAGCGTCGGGGTTCCCGTAATTCTATGCGTTCTTTTTCTTTGAAAGAAGATTGCTGTTGTTCCATTTCTTTTTAAAAACTACTGTTAAGACATTGTTCTACCGTTGTGTGGGCAACGAAAACTCCTGCCAGTCATATTCGTCTCCGTACTCGTCGGCTATGGCTATGCGTATGGTGACGTTACCCGTCTTTATCCGTTCTCCGGCACTGATGTTGGCGGTGTATTTCACACCGTTGCGCGGAGTTATTTGCTCTATCATGACCGACGGCGATATGTAAATACGCTTCATGCCCGTGGTTTCCGCCACCACCGGCACTACGTTGTAGGCTGTTTTGTTTCCTTCGTTCATGATTTCAAAAATCACTTTACAGTTTTCGCCCGAATTGATGACGTGGTTGCGGCTGTCGTCAATGAAACGTATATTCCGTATCCTCAAGTGGTCGATGGCCGATGCTTGCGGCTGTCTTCCGGATTGCGGGGGATAGGGCTGTGTCCTTTCTATCCGGTAGCTGTACTCCTCCTGCTTTTTGGGGGCTGTGGCTGCATTGGCAATGGCAGCTCCCGCAATGGTTCCTATGATGGTGCCGATGGCAGAACCCCGGTATCCTCCTCGCCAGCCTCCGTTACTGTCACCTATCAGCCCGCCGATGGCACCGCCTACATTACTTCCGATGGCAGCTCCTGCGAGCACTGCGTTAGGGTCGCCTGCAGCCATCTGGCTTGTGCCGCATCCGCTGAGGATGATGGTTGCTGCCAGGATTCCTATAAAAGACTTTTTCATGTTCATATCCTATAATTATTATGTTGGGCAGATTGTTTTATAAAAGGGCTATTCCCAGTAAATCATCTTTTTGGTCATGCCTCCGTCAATGGTTATGTTTTCGCCATTGATGAAGTCGTTTTCGTCTTGACATAGGAATACGCACATACGGGCAATATCTTCCGGTTTACCAACCCGTCCGGAGGGATGTTGCGAATGGTCTTCTGCCCGTAATTGTTCATAATCGTGTGTCTGAATCCAGCCCGGAGAGATGGAGTTGACCGTGATGTGCCACTCTGCAAGCGATAAAGCCAACGCATGCGTCAACGAATAGATGCCTCCTTTGGAAGCTGCATATCCTTCACTGCCCGGTTCACTCATCAGATAGCGCGTAGAACAGAGATTAATGATTCTTCCGTAGGTATTCGTGTTGTTTTGACTTTTGCGGTGTACTGCCAACGCATGTGAAGTAATGAACACCGGACGTAAATTCACAGACAATATTTTATCGAAAGTCTCCACACTCGTTTCTGTGATGGGAGAGAATTCACTGATGCCGGCATTGTTTATAATGATGTCAATATCCCCCCATTCCTTGAAAATATTTTGCAGGCACAGTTCCAATGCTTCTTTGCTGTTTAGGTCGACGGGATAGAATTGTGCTCCGGTGGCTTGGGCGGTTTGCTGCCCTTTCAGTTCATTCTTGTCACAAAAGGCTACTTGGTAATTAAGCTTGCAGAAAGCTTCTACAATGGCTTTGCCAATACCCCCTGCACCTCCGGTAACGAACACTTTCTTTCCACCTTTTTTGAGGGGAAGTGTCGGCTTATGTAGCGTTTGTGCCTTACCGGATTTTTTCGCTTTCTCCCAAGCTGCTTTGCGTGCCCGGTATTGCTCGTACTGATTTTCAAGATAATTATCGGCCATATATGTTTCCGGTTTTATTGTTTAACTGTCTTTTCTCCGAATAAGTTCACTATATTGATACAAGCCTTCATCTCTCTTCCTCCTTTTTTCCTTGAATTCTCTTTACTTGTTCCTCTATTTCCTCAATCGAAGGCAGTTGACTTTTAATATCTTCGGGAATCAGCTTAGACAGCTCATACTCTGATATGCCGATAGGCTGATTTGTTGATTCCAGTGCATATTGCGCCATTACTTGGTTTTTTGTCTTGCAGATAAGCAAGCCGATGGTGGGGGTATCGCCAGGTTTACATTTTAGATGGTTTACGGCACTGATATAAGTACCGAGTTGACCTATAAATTCAGGTTTGAACTTCTGCACTTTTAGCTCGATTACGCAATAACAACGCAGTTCCAAGTGGTAAAAAAGCAAGTCGGGATAGATTGTTTCATCGCCTACTTCCAAAGGCATTTGACGCCCTACGAATGCAAATCCTTTACCCAATTCTTATGCCAACAAATTTATTATGCAAAGTGACTTAAACTAAATCGCAGCTACAAAAGTAATTATAAAAATATAATCATTTATTTCTTTACATAAGAATTTCATTAATTTAAGTGCGGTGATATTGCCACAACTTAAATTAATGACGTATGAATGATCACTCAACAACTTTTGAAGCAGTCACATCCTCTATGCTGAAAATCTTAAAAGAGGATTTTTCTCGTACAGATAGTACATTGGAAGGCTATGCATGGAAATGGAATCAATTAAGGCAGTTCATGGAGAACAATGATTTGCATTCCCTCACCCCTAAAGTCTGCGATGATTTTTTATCTTCTCTTTATGGTTCTAAAGATTTAACTTCATTAAAATCTGGTGACAAGAAATTTTTATCCGCTATCTTACTCCTGAAAAATTACCTCATTACAGGCCAAGTTATTCCAAGAAAAGTTCCGGTAGAATTGAAAGGAGAGATTGGCAGTTTGATGATGCAATATATATTATCTCGAAGTCAAGAACGCTTGTCCGGACACACTATCTACAATCACAAACAAATATTCCATCGTTTCCTTGATTTTCTAACATCTGCAAAAGTAGCCTCCATAGAACAAGTTGAGATTACCCACATCATTAAATATCTTAATACCATTGGTACTAAATATAAATCTGTAGCAAGTATATCCATCCATATTCTACGTAACTTTTTCCGATATCTATATGAACACAAAATTATAGATATGGATTTAGCGGCATTTATTCCAAAAGATAATTATAAGAAACAGCCTAAGCTACCGTCAGCTTACACTTCTGAAGAAATAAAAAAGATAGTGTCTTCTGTGGATAGAAGTACGACTACAGGAAAACGTAATTACTCAATTATTCTATTAGCCACAATGCTTGGTTTGAGGGCTTCTGATATAGCAAATTTAAAGTTTGAAAATATATTGTGGGAGGATAATGCCATACGTTTAATCCAGCATAAAACAAATAAGGAATTAGAACTGCCACTTCTACCGGAAATAGGCAATGCTATTATTGAATATCTACGGTATGGACGTCCAAAGTCCCAGTCATCATATATATTTCTCTTGGCACGTTCTCCCTATACTCACATAAACCAACCGGTCATATCCCAGATAGCCAAGAAATATTTTCTTAAAGCCAACGTAAATATAAAGAACAAGCATCATGGCGCACATGCCCTTCGACATTCCTTAGCGACACTTCTTTTAGAAGAGCAGGTAAAGCTCCCTGTTATAAGCGAAGTTTTAGGGCATGAGAACACGGAATCAACAAGTTATTATCTAAGAATAGATATCCAATCACTGAAAAAATGCTCCCTTGATGTATCACCTGTATGTGAAAACTTTTATACCCAGAAAGGAGGCTATTTTTATGAATAGAAATTTTAAAGGCATTTACGCCTCATTGATAAGAGAGTTTGTGAGCTTGAAGCGCAGTATGGGATTTAAGTATATTGGGGGAGAGTTTGTCCTGACTTTATTTGATAGATTTACTATTGAAAGAAATGAGACTGCAATAGGTATTACCAAGGAGTTGTCAGATGCATGGTGCAAGGAACGTGACAATGAATCCAATAGTTACCATTATCGTAGGTGCTATATTTTAGGTGCTTTCTCTTCGTTTCTTAACAAAAAAGGAATCCGCTCATATATACCAAGAACCCCGTCATTGAGAAATACCTTTATCCCTCATATCTTTTCATCAAAAGAGATAGAACGAATTTTTACGACATGTGATAATATGCAAAGTGGAAATAATGATATGAGATCCTCTTTTTTTATAATGCCTTCACTGCTTCGCATGTTATACGGAACAGGAATACGCATAGGTGAAGCCTTGTCTCTGCTCAATGAAGATATTAATCTTGAGGAAGAATACTTCATTTTACGAGATACAAAAAACGGCAAAGACAGGATTGTCCCATTTTCCACTTCTTTAGCAGAGGTTCTTAAAGATTATGTTGTACATAGAAACAGATTACCCGTAAAGATATCAGATACTACTCCCTTTTTTATCACACTTAAAGGAAGGGCTTGTGACAGGGATAGCATATATCGTCGATTTTGCAAAATACTCATTCAAGCAAACATTCCCAAAGACCGCATACGTCTGCATGACTTGAGACATACATTTGCCGTTCACTCTCTTGCTAAAATGGCTGAAGAAGGTATGGATTTATATTGTTCTTTGCCGATCCTATCAACTTACCTTGGACATCAATCTTTGCGGGCGACGAATAACTATGTTCGGCTTACGTCAGAGATGTATCCCGAATTAATTAGAAAAATAGATATCATTGGTTTTGATATTTTCCCTAAAATGTGACATTTATGAAACCTACAAATTTTTCAAAATATCTAACAGACTTCCTTCTCCGGTATTTGCCCCATGAAAGAGGAGCAAGTACTAATACGATCCATTCATACAGGGACACATTTACCTTATATCTGGTATACATGGAAAGTAAAGGTGTAAAAGCTGAAAAACTGACAATGGAAAGTATAACAAAAGAGAATATCTTGTCCTTCCTTGATTGGTTGGAAACAAAAAGAAGTTGCTGTACATCAACACGTAATCTTCGCCTTGCTGCCATACAATCATTTTTTAAGTACCTCCAATATCAGAGTTCAGACCATCTATACGAATATCAAGAAATAATGGCTATAAATATAAAAAGAGTGTCAAGCCTATTATGAACTATCTAACGGTAGAAGAGATGAAGATTCTTCTGCAACAACCAGATACGACCAAACCTAAAGGTCGTAGGGATCTGGCGTTATTGTCACTTATGTATGATACAGCGTGTAGAGTGTCAGAAGTAATAAGCCTAACTCCGCAATGTGTTCGATTAGATGAACCATATACTGTAATAATCACGGGAAAAGGGAATAAAAATAGAGTTGTACCAATGCTTGAAGAACAGTTGGATATACTGAAAATATATATGAAAGAGAATGGATTGTTGAGATCAGAATGTCTACAACATCCGCTATTTACAAACTGTTGGGGCGAAAAGCTGACAAGAGCAGGGGTGGCGAATATACTGGATAGATACATCAAAAAGGCAAAGCTACTTCATCCCACGTTAATGAAGGGGAAAATAAGCTGTCATAGTCTTAGGCATAGTAAGGCAATGCATCTGTTACAAGCTGGGGTTAACTTAGTTTATATTAGAGATATTTTGGGGCACGTGAATGTGCAAACTACAGAAATTTATGCAAGAGCGGACTCAAAAGTGAAACGGGAGGCTATAGAAAAAGCTTATATTAAAGTTGTTCAGGAGGTGGATACTAAACCTATGTGGCAAGGAAATGAAAAGTTAATGGATTTTTTAAAGTCTTTCTGATGAAAATATTATGCAAAGTGATGGAGATAAATCTTTTTATAATTACTTTTGTAGCTGTGATTTAGTTTAAGTCACTTTGCATAATAAATTTGTTGGCATAAGAACTTTTATGCAAACCTTTACATAACATTTCAAGCAGAAAACGAGTGATATTTTGTGTCAAAACCTTTTCTAACTCTAATTCTTGAAAATCTTTGGTAATGGTCAGGAAATCGAAGTTATAGGGGTCTTTGAGTGTCTGTAGAGCTAGGTCACTTTGCGGTTTTGGTAGCAGACGACTGAAATTGTTTACCGCTTTGCCTTGCCGCTCATAGAGATTGGTATCAAGAAAGTTGAGCAAAACGGCACGACTCCAGCCGTTTTCTACAGTTTCATTCAGATAGAATAGAGCCTTATCCACTTCCTTGCATTGGGAGATGATATAGAGATGATGCCCCCAAGGGATGGAGAAAAATTTCTCTTCACCTAATTTGGAAACAACTTGTTGCCAAATTGTATATGGCTCATTATAAAATAGATACCACTGCTTTATACTGCGTATGTTTCTATATGAGAACCCTTTCATATCAGGAAATTCTGCCATCAGCTCACGACTCAACTCTTCGAGAAATCCGCTTCCCCAAGTCATTTCTTTCTGCCGTTCTATAATTTCTGCCCCCAGTTGCCAGTAAAGGTGAAGCAGTTCGCTGTTCACGCGTACAGCCGCTTTAATCTGTGCACTACGAATGTCTTGTTTTAGGTGGTTTACCCAATCCTTGAACGGTTGATTTATAGATAGTGCTGTTTTCATATTTTTATTTTCTTCATCGTCATATTCGATGTTTCTATTTCACAAAGTTAAGAAAAAGAATTTATTTCAACTGTAATCCTTTCCGTCTTTTCTACCTCTCCACTTTTACCACACAATATACCATCTCCCCCTCTCTTTCCTTTACCTCATCCCGTGTTGCTGCAATATCCTTCCGAACACGTTCACCCGTTTTGCAGAGAATAGGTATCGCACTATGTCGCTGTATTTCCTCCTATATTTTCGCAGGCGATAATTATTCCCCTTGTAGGGCTTCAAAAGGGAATCCGCCTGTTTCCCTAAGGAGAACGGTTTGTTTCAATATGGAGAACAGTTTGTTTCATTAGTAGGAAACAGTTTGTTCCGTTAAAGAAAACAGTTTGTTTTATTGAGTGCGAACAGTTTGTTTCATAGTATGTGAACACTTTGTTTCTTACTGTTGTAACAAAGTGTTCACCGTTGTGAACTAAAGTGTTATCTATATTTTCAGTGATAAAATGACATGAAAAGGGGGCTGAAGATTACCTTTCTACCATTTGTATTCCTCGCTGTAAGAGTCGAAAGCCGGTTCTCCCGGAATGTTGTATTGGTGGAAAGTTCTGCGGATATAGTTCTGGTCTTCGGGGGAAAGGTAAGATTCTTCCCGGTAGAAGCGGTAGTATTTTCCGCGGCCGAAATGGGCTATCAACTGGCTTTTCAGAGGTTGGAGATTCTTGTAGGGAACTTCATCGAGCAAGTGGCTGATTCCCCATGCAACATGTATCTTTTGTGTCGATTGGAAATAGGCGCATTGGCTGCTATCCTCTGGAATACACAGTGGATTGATGATGCGGATGGACGGGTACTCGGGGGTATCGCGAAGGGCGGCTAAGCGATGCAGGCAGTTGTCGGCTTTCGGGCATTGGTTGTTGAAACAGCGTGAGTAGTTGGCAGGTGCTAAAGGTTTCTCGGAAGAATGTTTCATGTTTATATATACTTTGATGAAGCGACAAAGATAGCACTAACTTTTTGATATAGCCTTCTGTTCTCTTGTTTGAAATGCCCCCTCATTGAAAAAACAGCAGCCGGAACCACTGAATTCAGTAATTCCGGCTGTACCGTTCTTTCTTATAAGTATGGATGGACTATTTCACCTGGATGATGTCATAATTCAAGTCACTCACAGCTTCCTGCAGGCTGTCGTTGACAAGGCGCAAGGTAGTGTCGTTCACTACTACGAAGTACACCGGAGTGTCGCCGTCGTCTGGAGTCAGTTTAATGGCTGTTTTCTTCTTGTTATTGACGTCTTTCTGGATAACTTCTTTCTTTCCTTTGGAAGTAAAGCTTTTGTTCTTTCCGGGGCCTTCGGCATCCAAATAAGTTGTTACCAACGTATAACCGCTTTCTCCATCAGGACCTACGCTGTCCACGCTCAATACATACTGGATGCCCGGACCGTCGGCAGCAGGAAGAATTCCCTCGTATACGGCTACGGCAGACGAGTCATTGCCGGCAACAGCCATTACCCCTTCGTCCACGGCAACAGCATCATTGTTCTGGGTTCCTTTTGATTGGCAGGATACCAATGCAGCGGCAAAGGCTGCAATCATCATTACTTTTTTCATTGCTTTAATGGTTTAAATTAATTATAAAGACGCAATAGCGTTCGTTATTCATCTTCTTCTTTCTTGATGACAAGCAGTTTGTCCACTCGTCCGCGGTCCATATCCACTACTTCGAAGTCCAGGTTTTTGTAGCTGAACAAGTCTCCGGCTTTCGGCACCCGTCCTATCAAGAACATGGCAAGACCGCTCAAGGTGGTGAAGTCTTCTTCTTTTAGGTCATCATAGTTCATAATGTCCATTGCCTCCATAAAGTCATCCAGATTCATGGAAGCCTCCACCAGCATGGAACCGTCTTGACGGACAACGATTTCCTCTTCTTCCGTTTCATTCTCTTCGAGGATGTCTCCGAAGATACTTTCCGTCAAATCGTGCAGGGTGATAATCCCTTCTGTATTTCCATACTCGTCTACAACAACTCCGAACTTGTTTTTGTTCTTCTTAAACAGCTCTAAAACTTTCTTTGCATACAAACTTTCCGGAATAAATAGGGCAGGGCGGGCAATATTGCGTAAGTTGAAGGGTTGTTCGCCGCCCATCATCAAGATGATGTCCTTTACGGAAACCACGCCGATAATCTCATCTTTCCCCCGTTCCACCAGAAGATATTTGCTGAAGTGTTCTTCATGGATGATACGCAGCACCTCTTCCGGTGTGTCTGTGGGGTGGAGCACAACGATGTCGCGGCGATAGGTCATCAGGTCATTCGCTCTTTTGTCCGAGAAGCGGAACACGTCACGCAACATTTCTGTCTCGTCTTTGTCGATGACGCCTTGTTCCGAGCTTTGGTGGAGGATCATCTTCAGTTCGTCTTGTGTCATTTGGCGTTCCTCGCCGCTGTTCAGTCCGATGAGTTTGTTCATCAGTTTGGTGGAAGCGCTCAGCAGGCATACAAACGGATAGGAGATCTTGGTCAGCACAATCATGAAAGGGCTGAGCATGGTGGCCCATCGTTCTGGGTTATTCAAGGCGATGGATTTGGGTACCAGTTCACCTATGATGAGTGACAGATAGGTGATGATGGCTACTACGGTAATCATGGCAAGAGTCTTGGCATAGGCGGCTGCTCCCGGAATGATGGCGAACAGCGGTTCTACGTCATCAGCGATGGTGGCACCGCCATAGGCACCGGATACGATACCGATAAGAGTAATACCGATTTGGATGGTGGAGAGGAACTTTTCGGGTTCTTCCAGTTGTTTCAATACTCCTTTGGCTCTTTTGTTCCCTTTTCCGACAAGAGTTTCAAGGCGTGCTTTACTTGAGGAGACTAAGGCGATTTCATACATGGCAAAAATACCGTTCAGGATAAGTAAAAGTAGAATGATAATAAATTCCATAGTGGATTTTGAATAGTTTGTGAGGCAAAGATAATGATTTTTCAGTATTTATTGTTAATATTGCCATCCGTTAGAAAAAATAAACAATAAATAGATGAAAAAAAGAATTACTGCCTTGGGGCTTTTGTGGTGTCTGTCTGCCGTGATGTTGCAGGCGGCACGTGTAGACACGGTGCTGGTGAGAAGTGTAGCCATGAATAAGGATGTAAAAGTTGTGTATGTATTGCCTGATAAGGCTATCGGCAAGCAGGCTTGTCCGGTGGTTTATCTGTTGCACGGTTATGGCGGCAATGCGCGGAGCTGGATGCAGCTGAAGCCGGAATTGCCGCAGATGGCGGATGAGAAAGGAATCATATTTGTATGTCCGGACGGCAAGAACAGTTGGTATTGGGACAGTCCGGAGAATCCTGCCTACCGTTATGAGACTTTTGTCACCTCGGAATTGGTGAAGTATACAGATGGGAACTATGCTACCATTCCCGATAGAAAGGCGCGTGCCATCAGTGGATTGAGTATGGGCGGTCACGGTGCTTTGTGGAGTGCTATCCGCCATAAGGATGTGTTCGGTGCGGCGGGCAGTATGAGTGGAGGAGTGGATATACGGCCGTTCCCCCAGAATTGGGAAATGAGCAAGCAGTTGGGAGAGTTTGCTGCCAACAAGGCATCTTGGGATGCACATACGGTGGTCAACCAGTTGGATAAGATTGTAAATGGAGACTTGGCGCTAATCATCGACTGCGGTGAGGCCGATTTCTTTCTTGAAGTGAACAAGGACCTGCACAACCGGCTGCTGGCAAGGAAGATAGACCATGACTTTATCACCCGTCCCGGTGGACATACCGGAACGTATTGGAACAACTCCATAGACTATCACGTCCTTTTCTTCGACAAGTTCTTTAAGAAGTAAGTAACTTGTTATTCGATGGTATAGTTCACGGCGCGTGTGTAGTCCTGCTCGTAGCCGTTCCTTATATGCCTGACGACTGCATGGCAGGAAGTGACGATACCCCGGTTATCCAACGTATAAGTATAGGTGGTGGTCTCTTCACTTTCTCCGTTGCTGTCCGGGATGAGTTGGGTAATCAGGTAGTTTGCAGGTTCTCCCAATATCTTCCCGTATATGGCAACCGCATGCATGGAAAGCGGATACATGTCCGTAATGAATAGGCTTGGTATTTCGGAGATATTTGCAATTTCATCGCCTGAGGGTGTGGTAGCCGTACTGTTGTGCTCAAAAGCATCTACCTTTTGCTGTATGCGTAATGCCCGGAAGTTGTTGTAGTCTATTGTAATGGATGAGTATTCTTTTCCGTTGTCCAGCCTTTCTGTGATGTTTTCCAGATAGTATTTGTCTTCGGTGTTGATGAGGTAGGAGAAGGTGTAAGTACGGGTATTTCCTGCCATATCCTGACTGGTACAAGTGGTGGCATAACCTTTGTCATTCAGCGTGTAGGTTGATACTGTACCTGCTTCGTCGGTTATCACGGCTTGATGGTCCTTGTATTCGACGGTAGTGGTATTCTCTATCTCGAAGAGTTCGTCTCCTGCCGTAAAGCTCTGTTTGCCGGTGTAGCCGGTCAGCCTGCCTGCACTGTTGTAAAGGTAGGTGTGGGTGGCAGTAACCGGTTGCGCATCGCTCTCTATCACTTCTTTGAGTTCGATTTTGGAGAAAGGAGTGGTGGGGTAGGTTGACGGCTCCGGTTCTGGCGTATCACTGCCATTGTTATCATCGCTGCAAGCTGCCAGTCCGCCGAGCAACAGCAGGCTGAGCATGATTCCCGAAAATCGGGTGATGATTGTAACTCTTCTGTTTAGTTTCATCCTATTTGTCTTTTTATTTGATACGTACGGCATGGCTTGCCCGACGTTCAATGGAGTTTGCGAGAGTGGTCACTCTTAAAGAACGGGTATCTTCTTGTGCGGGCGGTTGTATGCTTCCGTCGATGGCGCCGAGTGCAGTGCTCAATAAGGCTTCGTTGGTATCTCCAAAGGGCAGGAAACGTGACATGTCGCTCATCTCATTCACTACATATCCCGAGTAGGCCGGTTGGAATCCGGATTCATAATCAGATTTCCCTTCCGAATTGTATATCTTGCAGACGATGGGATTCATCGTTATCATCAGTTCGGGGCTGGAGAAATTCCTGGAACCTACATTCTTGCCTACGGTAGTACCGCCGATGATGACAACATCCATATACGGGTCGAGGCAGTTAATCACCATTTCGGAGGCGGAGGCAGTCTGGCTGCTGGTAAGTACGTAGAGAGTATTCAGGTTTAGGTTTGCTCCGTTTCCGATGAGTCCGGAGTTCAGGGTGAACGGTACTATCTGCGGATTGAAGCGGTTGTTGAATTCCAGGTACCCCAACTCTTGTCCCAAGGCGGAGGAAGGTGCAAGCATGGTACACAGCAATTCTGCGCAACTCAGTAATCCGCCGTTGTTGTAGCGTAAGTCAAGGATGAATTCGTTGACTTGCTGTGATGCGAAATATTGGAATGCGCTGCGCAGGTCGTTGTCATATTCATTGCTGTTGTCCGTGGGGCCGGAACTGAAGTGGTTGTAGACCAGATAACCTATTTTCTTGCTGCCTGATGTATATACATTCTTATAGTGCACCGGGTTGTCGTTGACGGGACGCGCCGATGCTATCTGCCTGGGTTTGTCGTAAGCAACAATGGCATTTTTCTCCACGTCGTAATAACCTACTGTCAGCTCCATGGCACTACTTCCATACAGTTTCTTATAATTCTGTTCGGTAATAAAGTTCCCGTCCATCTTCATAATCCAGTCACCCCGTTTCAGCCCGATTTCTGAGGCCGGGCTTCCGTCGGCAACGTAAAGAATCTGTGCAACAATGGCATTATCTTCTCCTTCTACTTCTATCTGATTGGTAGTGAACTGGAATCCGTAGCTGTAATCCGTATAGGGGATGCTGCGGGTAGTGGTGAAGCTGACCAGACTGTCGATGGTGGAGAATTTGTCCTCTTCGGATTTGAGCGAGGCAAAGAAAGTGAAAGGGGCTTGGAAATAGTTCAGGTCGTTGGTATGGGGGATAGCGTCTACCCAATAGTACCACACACGCATGGTGTCGTCAATCCAGCGGTCTGTCTGGGTCTGTCCGGCATACTCTTTCCAGCGGTCCACTCCGCAGGAAGTCAGATAAATGGGAAGAATCAGGGTTCCCAATATGAGTATCAGTATATTTTTTGCTTTCATGGGGGCAAAGATAGTGCAAATTGAGTGCAGAACTTTCATGCTTGCATGAAAAAGTTTTGCCGAAATGCAGCTTATCTTATCTAAAGATAGAAAATAGCTTGCTTATCTACCACAATTGTGGTATAAAATTCCCTAACCTGTGTCATTGTCTGCCCCGGCTTATCGCTCTATCTTTGCAACATCCGAATGAAAAACGATTTATTTACCTAAAATACGAACGACAATGGAAACAAAGAAATTGCACTTTGAGACTCTACAACTTCACGTTGGACAAGAACAACCTGACCCGGCCACTGATGCCCGCGCCGTACCTATCTATCAGACAACTTCGTATGTATTCCATAATTCGGCCCATGCGGCAGCCCGCTTTGGCCTGCAGGACCCGGGGAATATTTACGGGCGGTTGACGAATTCCACACAGGATGTGTTTGAGAAACGTGTGGCTGCTCTGGAAGGCGGTGTTGCCGGATTGGCCGTAGCCTCGGGTGCGGCAGCCATCACTTATGCCTTTGAAAATATCACCCGTGTAGGAGACCATATCGTGGCGGCTAAGACCATCTACGGCGGAACGTATAATCTGCTGGCCCACACATTGCCTGCCTATGGGGTTACCACTACTTTTGTAGACCCGGACCATCCTGACAATTTCGAGAAAGCGATTCAGGAGAATACCAAGGCGGTATTCATTGAAACGCTGGGCAATCCGAATTGCAACATCATTGACATCGATGCCGTTGCTGAAATAGCACACCGTCATCGGATTCCTCTGATTATAGATAATACCTTCGGTACTCCTTACCTGATTCGTCCTATAGAGCATGGGGCAGACATTGTAGTCCATTCGGCAACGAAGTTTATCGGAGGGCATGGTACGTCCTTGGGGGGGATTATTGTAGATAGCGGCAAGTTCGACTGGGTGGCTTCGGGGAAGTTTCCTCAACTGACGGAACCGGACCCGAGTTATCATGGAGTACGTTTTGTCGACGCTGCCGGTCCTGCTGCCTATGCCATCCGTATCCGTGCCGTATTGTTGCGTGATACCGGTGCTGCAATCAGTCCTTTCAATGCTTTTATTCTGTTGCAAGGGCTTGAGACGTTGTCACTTCGTGTGGAACGTCATGTGGAGAATGCTTTGAAAGTGGTTGAATTTCTGCAGAAGCATCCCAAAGTGGCTGCCGTGAATCACCCGTCTCTGCCCGAGCATCCTGACCATGCACTTTACGGGAAATATTTCCCGAACGGAGGTGGTTCTATCTTTACGTTTGAGGTGCGGGGCGGTGTGAAGGAAGCGCAGACGTTTATTGACAGTTTGCAGATATTTTCGTTACTTGCCAATGTGGCTGATGTGAAATCTCTGGTTATTCATCCTGCCACCACTACCCACTCCCAATTAAGTGCACGGGAATTGGAGGAACAAGGCATCAAACCAGGTACGGTCCGTCTCTCCATCGGGACAGAACATATCGATGATTTGCTGGAGGACTTGTCTCAGGCGTTTGACAGAATTTAAAAGGATAACATTAAATGAATATTGCCGTATTACTGTCGGGAGGTGTGGATAGTTCCGTTGTCGTGCATCTCCTTTGTGAACAAGGTTATCGTCCTTCTCTTTTTTACATCAAGATAGGGAGGGATGATGCCGATTATATGGACTGCTCTGCGGAAGAGGATATGGAGATGGCTTCTGCCATTGCCCGTCGCTATGGATTGTCATTGGAAGTAGTGGACCTGCACCGGGAGTATTGGGACCGGGTGGTGGCTTATGCCATTGATAAAATAAAACGTGGCTTGACTCCCAATCCGGATGTGATGTGCAACAAGCTGATAAAGTTCGGATGCTTCGAGCAACGTGTGGGAAAGGGGTTTGATTTTACGGCAACTGGGCACTATGCCACTACGGTGTTGAAGGATGGAAGGACATGGCTCGGTACCGCCGCCGATTCCGTGAAAGACCAGACCGACTTTCTGGCACAAATAGATTATCTGCAAGTTTCCAAACTGATGTTTCCATTGGGCGGGCTGATGAAGCATGAGGTTCGTGACATAGCCCTGCGTGCCGGATTGCCCAGTGCCAAACGTCGTGACAGTCAGGGTATATGCTTTTTGGGGAAGATTGATTATAATGATTTTGTACGTCGTTTTCTTGGCGAAAGGGAAGGGGATATTGTGGAGTTGGAAACGGGCAGGAAGTTGGGCAGGCATCGGGGCTATTGGTTTCATACCATTGGCCAGCGCAAAGGATTGGGATTGAGTGGAGGACCGTGGTTTGTTGTTCGCAAGGATATTGAAGGGAATGTGATTTATGTATCACGAGGATACCATACGGCGTTGCAATACGGCAATGAATTCCATATGCACGATTTCCATTTCATCACGGATAACCCCTGGAAGGAAGCAGAGAGAGAGGCGGAGGTGACTTTCAAGATACGCCATACGCCGGAGTTCGTCAAAGGCAGGCTGCAAAAGAAGGCGGAGGGCTACTGCATAATATCGGAAGAGAAGCTGCAAGGCATTGCTCCGGGCCAGTTCGGAGTGGTGTATGATGCCGCTGCCCGGTTGTGTATCGGGAGTGGGGAGATTTATATATAATATTCCACCAAGTCCACGATGCCTGCCTTCATGGCATATTTGGTAGCCTCGTGCGCATTGTTTACACCCAGTTTCCGGAAGATATTCTTTCTGTGGCTGTTTACCGTATGGAAGCTGAGGTTTCTTTCGGCGGCTATTTCTTTGGTTGTTTTCCCCAGGGCTATCTCTTTCAGGATGCTCCGTTCGGCAGTAGTCAGTAAATCGTCTTTGATGGCAGGATGGGTGGGGGAGGAGGAACCGTTGCCCGCAAGTAGCAGGTTGCTGACGTGATTACAGATGAATCGTTCTTTGCGTGAAGCGCATTGTAGTGCGGTCAGTATCTCTTCTTTGGAATTATCCTTCAGCACTACGCCGAATGCCATGCTGCTGAACAATACCTGGCGCAGGAACGGTAGGCTCAATTCGTCGGAAAAGAGTAACCAATCGGCTTCCTTGAAGCGTTCGTGAAGTACCATTAGCTCTTCGGCTCCCGAAAAATCAAAAAGGGTATAGTCCAGAATGACAACGGCGGTGGGATGCAGGCGTAGTTGCTGTATCAGTTCTGCCTTGTTGTCGGCTTCCAGCAGCAGGGAGGTGTCTTTCTGTCTGCCCAATAGGAACATCATGCCTGCTTTGGTGATATCTTGATTGTCTGCAATGATAAATTCTCTCATGACATTTGGTATATAAAAAACTCCGCTACAAATGTACACTTTTTAGTGTGATTTGTGGCGGAGTGGGAATATATATATTTATATAAGGGTTTTACCAGGAACGTCCCTTGAATATGTTGGATTGTTCCAGCGGAACCAGGTTCCCGCTCAAAGTCATGGTGTTGGAGTTGAAGTTCGGGCTGATGGTTACAGTTGCGTTGTTCCCGCCATTGGTCAGCGTAAGGAATATCTGGGCGGAAATGCCGATACCCTGGATGCTGAAGTTGCAATTCACGTTGCCCCGTTTGTCGGTAGTCATCTGGATGTCTGATACAGTTCCGTCCACTGTTACACCGCCAATGCCATTAGGACCCGGGTATGCGGTGTTGAAGGCTACCTGCACGGTGCCGCGTCCTTGGTTTACCAATACGAAGTTGGTGTTGGAGTTTACAAATGCGGTCTGTCCGTTGCGGAACATCACCTGGTCTGCCTCCATTACGAACTGGTGAGCTTTCAAGGCCGCCATTGCGTCATCATATGAAATGGCATCCTGTGCTTGTTCTTCAGCTTTCAGGCGTGCACGTTCTGCGTCTCTCTGGGCTTTACGGTCTGCGCGCTTTTCAGCTCTACTCTCTTGTGCATACATGGTCGTTGCTGCCATGCTTACCAATACTACTGCTGCTAATGCAATAAACTTTTTCATAATCGAATTTTTTTTGTTTAGGTTTAAATAAATTGTTCGTTATAAGTTTATTGCAAGAACAATGCCTATCCAGGATTGTTCACCGGTTTTTTAATTATTTTATATCCGATAGCAGCAATAAAGATACTCATTACCGGACTGATAAGGTTGAAGAAGCAATAGGGAAGGTAGGTCAGTGTGGGTACACTCAAAATGGTAGCTTGCGTCATGCCGCAGGTGTTCCATGGGATAAGCGGGGAGGTAACGGTAACGGCATCTTCCGTGGTACGGCTAAGTAGCCGGCTTTCGTAGCCTTTCTTTGCGTAAACGTTGCTGAACATGTTTCCGGTGAGGATAATGCTGATGTACTGGTCTGCCGTGGCAAGGTTCAGGAACAATCCGGAACATACGGTGGATGCTACCATGCTGGCTGTATTCTTCATGAAGCGGACGAATAGGGAAGTGATGCTTCCCAGCATGCCGCTTGCCGTCATGGCTCCGCCGAAACACATGGCGCAGATGATGAGCCAGATGGTATTCATCATTCCTGCCATACCTCGTGTGGCAATCAATTCTGTCAACATGTCACTGTCAGTTTGTAGACTGGTACTGCCATAGAATGTCATCATTATCCCTTTGAACATATTTCCACCTTCCGCTATCTCATTCAGTAGTCCCGGTTGGAAGATGAAGGCGAATATCCCTGCCAGCAGAGTGGAGAGAAAGAGTGTGATGATGGAAGGCACTCTCCGGGCAATCAGTATTCCCGTAATCACGGGAACAGTCAGTAACCAGAAAGTAATGTGGAATTTGGCGTCCAGTGCTGCCGTAAATTCCGCGATCTGTTGTGTATTGTTTGTTTCGTGTGTGAGCCCCATTACTGTAAAGATGACAAGGGTGATAAGGAGAGAAGGGACGGTGGTAATCATCATATAGCGGATATGGCTGAATAGCGGTGTGTCCGTTACGGATGAGGCAAGGACTGTGGTATCCGATAACGGTGAAATTTTGTCTCCGAAATAAGCTCCTGAAATGATGGCACCGGCTATCCATCCCTCTTCAAAACCTTGTGCCTTACCTATGCCCAAAAGGGCGATACCGATGGTGGCGATAGTGGTCCATGAACTTCCCGTCATTACTGATACCAATGCACAAATAATGCAGGTAGAAGCAAGGAAGAAATTCGGATGGATAATTTGCATACCATAATATATAAGGGTAGGTACCACCCCACTTATCATCCATGTGCCGCTCAAAGCACCGATAATCAATAGAATAATGATAGCTGTGGCAACACCTGAAATGTTGTTGGTGATGGCAAGTTCATAATCTTTCCAAGGGATGCGGTAGAAAGCCATGCCGATAAAGACACACATGCCAGTGGTGGCAAGCAGGGAAATCTGGCTTCCTCCACTCAAGGCGTCACTTCCGAAAGTATGGATGGTGGCAAACAGCATTCCTACGAGAAAAGCGATGGGAAATAGAGAAACGAGTGGAGAGGGTATTTTCTTTGCTGAATTCATTGGGTTGTTTTTGACTATGCTTGGTTGACAAATCTATTATCAATCTGCCGTTTATAGTTTGATGCGGCAAAGGTATAACAATTCTGTTTAATATCTTTCTTATCCTCTGTATGACAAATAAAAATTATCAAATCTTTGCGTTTGCTTGGAAAAATGATAGTATCCTTGTTATTTCTTGCTGTAAAGGGTGATGGACAACGATATTATTGTCAAAATAACGCCGGTGCCGACCACGCCACTCCATCCCCAAGTCTGCCAACTACTTCCTGCAAGGAAGGTACCCAAAGAGCCGCCGATAAAGTAAGTGGTCATGAAAATCGTATTTACCCGATTGGAGGCAGATGGGCAGATGTCGAAAATACTGGTCTGGTTGCTGAGTTGGATACATTGCATGCCTATGTCTATAAGAATGACACCGGTAATGATACCTGCATAGTTGTTTCCGCAGAAAAAGAGCGAGCCCCATGCAAGCAGAATCATTCCGCAACCGATAAAGTTGAAATTGCGTATGCCTACCTTTTTTACATATTTTCCTACAAAAGATGCGGTTAAGGCTCCGGCAATACCGCAGAGCCCTAGTATGCCGATGACGTCGCTGGATGCATGGAACGGGGCTTCTCCCATTTTGAATGCAAGGCAGGACCACATGGCAAGGAATGAGCCAAAGGCCAGTCCCGCACGTATCGAGTAGATTCGTAGAGAGGGGTATTCTCTTACTAATGAGAAAAGAGACTTCATCAGCCCGGAATATTTGCCTTGGAAAGTCGGTTGTATGTCTGGTAGTACCTTTAATACAATGATGGCGCATAGTAACATCATTCCGGCGGCGATGAAGTACATTTCACGCCAGCCAAGCACTTCACCCACAAATCCGCTGACAACACGTGATGCAAGTATTCCAGTCAGTAATCCTGAGATGACGACACCTACATTCCGTCCCTTGTTTTCGGGGTGTGAGAATTGCGAGGCAATCGGTACAAATATTTGGGGTATCATGGAGCAGATGCCGGTGATGAGTGATGCTGCCCAGATGATGTAGATGTTCGGTGCCAGGGCAATGGCTAGAAGGGAAAATATGAGTAGGAAGAAATTCGTCAGGATGATATTCTTGCGTCTATAGAGGTCTCCTAATGGAACGATGAACAATAATCCCAGCGCATATCCGATTTGTGTAACCATGGCAATGAGGTTCGTTTTGAATTCAGAAACTCTCAATTCATGCCGCATGATATTAAGCAGGGGTTGGTTGTAATATAAGTTGGCTACGGACACGCCAGCTACGATGGCAAGTGTCCAGAGTATATGTGCCGGTAATCCTCCGTTTTCTTTCAAGTCTCGTTTCATGCTGCAAAGATAATGTCTTTCTGTTTCATGGGCAAGATATGTGAGTATGATAAGAATATGTGTGAAGTGGTATCATCTTTTTAATCTTTCCGTTTGTTATACTATTATTTTGTTTGAAAATAATTGATTGGGGTTATCTTGGATAAGCAGAATATTGTATTGGTACTTAAAAATACGTTGGGTATGGAAAATGAATGGTTTAGAGAGTTGCTGGGTATGAAATGCAGGTGGACGGAATGTAGGCTCTGCTAGCAAACGAGGGTTGGTAAGGTGAATTTGATGATTCAAGGAGCCTGCCGTTCCCCCATTAGACCGCCTCCTGATGACATACTTGGGATTATCCTGCTATTGACTGAAAACTCGGGTATATATTAGTAGGAATCATTATTACTTAAATTTATAATAGTATGAAACATTTATCGATAATAATAATAGTAGTGTCATTATTCATTTTCCTGCTGTCCATCGGCGTATATCATAAGGTTCCCTGGTCTGTTCTGCCAATAGTGGCTAGTGGAATCTGTATATTATGTTGGCTTTTGTTCCATTTGCTCTGTATCAGTGAAGAAAGAGATTTACTGAAAGAGGGAAATCAGTATTTCATTGATACCTTTCAAAACATACGTAATCCCATTTCTTTGATTAAGACACCGTTAGAGGCAGTTACGAAGGAGACTGTCCGGAAGACATAAAGAAGGAACTGGCTGTTGCACTTCATCATATAGGCGGGTTGGAGCAGCACTTGATAGCGTTAATGGAGTTGAAACGACTATTTGGCAATTCTAGTAGCCTGGTAGTTGCAGAACATGAAATCGGCGCATTTATGAGGAAGAAAGTGTCTTTTTTACAGTCTCATGTGGCCGGGTTGCAGATGAAGCTGGATTTGGTTCCGGATTTTGACTATGCAAGCGCTTGGTTTGATCCGGGAAAGATATCTCCGGTTGACCGGTTTGTATTGAGTGCCATCGAGTGTTCTCTGCCGGAAACGCACCTCTCGATGCAGGTTTTGTTGAAGGGGGATTACTGGGCAATCAAGATTAAGGACACAGGCAACAAGCGATTTTTGAAATGTTGCAGATGGTACTCGTCGCGGCTTCCTATTCTGCGACCTCTGCATGGCAAGTAGTATGGCATGGGCGGTGTGTTTTTTGACAAGTTGATGAATATGTGTGACGGGAAAATACTGACTTTGGAAAAGGAGGCTCTGTTTCGATTTCCCATAAGATGTTCGTGTGCGGTTTCGGGGGTGTATACATTCTTAAATATTCCGGACACTTTTCAGGTGAATGAGTCGGAAATGGTTTTCCATGGTTTCTCGAAGAAAAAAATATGGATTAGACCTTTAGTGATACTTGCGGATAATGACAAGGGATTCAGGGATTATCTTGAGAAACGTTTATCGGAATGTTTTGTAGTGAGGAGCTTTGATGACGGTCAGGAAGCATTGGAGGTAATATGTGAAGAGTATCTGGATTTGGTGATTTTTGAATGAAGTGAAGCTTTACATTATGGAGAATATGGATAAAGAGGATTTGACAGTAGATGATATTGCCTCCAGGATGTGCATGAGCCGGATAACCTTTTATAATAAGTGGAAGTTGTTGATGGGAGAAGCACCCAAATATTTGATTTCGAGAATCAGGATGGAGAAGGCACGGGAACTTTTGGAAAGCGGAAAATTTTCTGTGACCGTGGTTGCTGAAATGGTGGGTATGCGAAATCTGAAAAACTTCAGTATAAGGAGTATTTTGGAAAAACACCGAAGGAGTTTATGAAAAAAGTATGATATTTACTTGAAAAAAACTTTCATAGAAAGGCTGTCACATATTAGATAATGGACAGCCTTTGTTTTGAAATGGGAGATAGGAAAACTGGACATCCTAAGCTAGCTATAAAGGAAAATCTCTCATCGTTTTCGCTTTGGGGATAACTGGGTATATATGATTAGCTTTACTTGCTGATGCAAAATTTGAAAATTAAATAGTCATATTGTTGTATGATAGATAGTTATTACATAAAATACACTCTTTTAAGCAACAAACAAGCAACAAAACTTCTCTAAATTGCATAGATGATATTTTGTTTCTGAAGATATTCATTGCCTTCTCAATCTTTTATCAACTAAAGCCAGATATTTTAACCCCGTTTGATCTATTATATTTTCAGGTTTTTCAATTTTACATGCTGAATGGATAGCATTTAGGAAGCCGGGGATACCTAAAACAGGACTGGCTAGTAATCCTATTCCTGCGGAAATAGTTCCACATATTGTTCCAAAAATGATATCACCTATATGGCTTTCATTCATCCTTGCGGATAGTTCTTCTTTAGCCATTTTCATATCCTCAAGAGTTATTTTGAATAATGGTGATTCCGGAGTAATTGTTGGATTTAGAACTAATAGTTCTACTTTGTTACTGAATGCTTTTAATAAATCACGGTACTTATCTTTAAATTTTCTAAGATTGATCAAATCTATTTGTTTAGGATATGGTATCAGATTCTTGAGTATCAAATCTCTCTTATATTGTCTTGTTCGTAATTCAATATCTTGGTTTCGTATGTATGTTGTAGCGAAGCTATAGTCAATTTTGTCTGTAGTTGGCTGGAAATCAATTTTATTGGCAATTACTGAGGTCAAAAAAGTCATAAGTTCATTGGCAGTTTTCTTTTCTACATTATACCAATTGTTATCTATCCTTTCTGCCAATCCCATTTGAGTGAGCTCATGAAAAATCTCAAAATCAAACTTATCTACGTGTAATTTATTACCATTTTTTTTCAATGAAAATTTCTCAGGATGAATATGGCTAGTCCCGAATTTGTTATGTGAAAATCTTCGTCTTTGTATGATATCTCGGTTCTGAGTTAAATATTCCATAAACATTTTTGAAACTTCCCAAGGATGTTCAAGAACATCCATAGGATTAATTGGGTGGATTAGTTCATTTTGAATTACCTCCCGCATAAAAGGCTCATATTGTTCTGGTTCATAGAAATATTGAGTCGGTACTATAGAACTAATATTGTCATAGTAAAGCAGAGCTCGTATAGCCCAATCAGTGTTAGGCAGATTTATGTATGGATAGTATAACAGATTGTTCATGGTTTTCAGAATTATTTATGTACAAATATAACAAAATATGATAATTAGTTTACTTTTTTACAATGCGATTACATTTGTTTTGTTGCTCAAATATTTCTAAGTAACAAAATAAGATTGTATATTATTGTTGTTTGGCGTTAATTAGTCGATTTATACCTATTTATACTCCTGGATGGTTTTGATTTTAAAAGGTGTAAGTGGTCGATTGTTAGTGTATTATGTAGCTTATTTACCGATGCAGCATATTATATTGGCTGATTATCAGTAGTTTACAGCTTAAAAGATAGACCGCTCAAAAATTTACTTGTTTTTTCGTCAAAAATCGAAGATTTAACACTTTTCTTCGTTGCCAATCTCAAAACAGAGGGAAAATGGGGAAAATTACCCTCTTTTGCCCCGAAACCTCCGGTTCGCAAAGATAAGGCATATCGGGGATAAATTCGCCGATTCGGGCTGCAAAATGAAAGACGGATTCACGGATTTTTGGATTGCCTTTTGTGGCTTGGCAAGGAGTGAATCTTGTTTTGCTTTGAGTTGTATTTTGCTCAATCTACACACTTAGGTTACTCATATTTTGCAGCCAAAAGAGAAAGTCTGTAGGTCTGGTTCGGCTTGGTCTTGGCGAAGCCATTTCTTTTTCTCCCTTTGTTAGCTTTACTTTAATGCACGTATATATGAATACGGAGATAAAGTAAAGTTGGTTTCGGTGATTTATGCTGTGATTCGCTTGAAAAAATGTCGTATAATGGGAGTGATTCGTTGGAAAAGGTGTAACGAATCCGATTTATTCGCTTGAAAAAGTGTAGAGCTGTTATATTGTGCTTGTCTGAGCCTTCATAATTTACAACTCAAAATCTCTGTAAATTATACCTTATCTGATATAATATCGAATATTTGTACCAACTTTATACCCGGAAAGGTATAAAGAGATTCTGCGTCATCAAACTGAATAACATTCAAAGGTATAATTCTATGGATATATTAAGTCTCACCAAAGTAACATCATCGTTCATCCTAACTTTAATAGAAAGAGACGATGGACAAAAGAAACAAATTTTGGAGACGCCAACAAATGGCTCGTGTGTTTAAGGCTCGCATGATTCTTTATGCCGCTTATGGTCATTGCATCATTCGTGAGGATGGAAGCTATTATGAGCATCCCCGTTGGTTTGAATTGGCAAAAGAGAAATGGGCACAAGTTTACAAAACAACAGGTACTCCGTGTAGCTGTTGGATGTGCAGGGGATTCGAATATGACCGCAAGGAGTATAAGAAAGAGACTCGGCGGATTATTCGGGAATCAATGGAGTGAGCTAAATGATAAGGAACTGAATCTGTGTATTAATTGCATAGGTTCAGTTTTTATTATGCGGCATATAGGCAAAAGGTTACGTGGATTTTCTCAGAAAGCGATGTGTGATATGGAATTTATTTGCTAATTTTGCGCTGAGTTTGAAACGATATAAAAACTAACAATGCAAAGAAATAGAATGAACATATTATCGAAGGTCACAATTTGGGGTAACAAACGCCCTGAATCTGTATTGTGTGTTCATGTCTTTGGCATTGAACCTTGTATTATAAATACTTTCCAACGAAGAACATAGCATGGTGTAGTTTATTCTACCCCTGATTGAAAATATAAACTGAATAGTTGGAGAGTCTTTACCGAACTTTCCAACTATTTTGTTTTTATACCCATTTGTGACAGTTATCTTACGATGCTTTTCTGTCATTTCCGTCTGATGGGTGATTGACAAACAGATTATTAACGTGCAGTGATGCACATAAATTGAGAAGAAATGAATTATAAATTTGATGGCAGTAAAGTATTTTTTACATCTGATACCCACTTTTATCACGGAAATATCATTCGTTTCTGCAACAGACCTTTTGAGGATGTGGAAATGATGAATGAAACGATTATCTCCAATTGGAATAATACAGTTGGCTTGGATGATACTGTTTTTCACTTGGGTGATTTCTGTCTGGGCGGTTCAGCTGAATGGACTAAAATTCTTGATAGATTGAATGGCAAGATATATCTGATTCTCGGCAACCATGATTTAAAGAACTTGAGGCAGGGGTATGTCGATAGGTTTGAGCATGTGACCATGCAGATGCATATAGAAGTGGATAAACAGAAGATATATTTGAATCACTATCCGTTTCTGTGCTTTGATGGCGGCTATAAAGATGTATGGCAACTGTTCGGCCATGTGCATACGAGGAAGAATAACACTGGAATTGATGCAGCCCGGCTTCAGTATCTCTATCCTACACAATATGACGTAGGTGTTGATAACAACAACTTTATGCCGGTTTCATTTGCACAGATGAAGATAATTATTGAAAAACAAGTTGAACAATTAAAAATGAAAGAGCAATGAAGATACAATACATGAGCGATTTACATCTGGAGTTCAGGGAGAACAGCAGATATTTAAAGCATAATGAATTACCTGTTACCGGTGACGTGCTGGTTTTGGCTGGAGATATATTCTATCTTAGGGATAGGATAGCTCCTATGATGAAATTCTGGAAATGGGCTTCGGATAATTACAGGCAGGTTCTGATTGTTCCCGGCAATCACGAATACTATAATTATTCGGACGTGATGGAACGAGGGCTGCAATGGAAGTGGATGTTCCGTGAGAATGTAGGGTTCTATCAGAATCAGGTAATCCGTATCGATGATACCGATTTTGTCCTGAGTACGCTATGGTCACGGATTAACCCGAATGACGAGTATTTCGTGTGGAAAGGTATGAATGACTTTCGCCAAATCAAATTTGACGGAAAATTGCTACAGGTAGAGGAATTCAATCGGATGCATGAGACCTGTATTGATTTTATCCGGAAAAGTGTCGAAGAGAGCACGGCTGGTCATATTGTGGTGGTTACTCATCATTTGCCTACTTTGGAGGTGATTGATCCACAGCACAAGAACTCCGTACTGAATAGTGCATTTGCTAGCGAATATGGTGATTGGATTGCCAACAGTCGGATAGATATTTGGATTTATGGACATTCACATACCAATATAGACACAGAGATTGGTAGTACAAAAGTAATCTGTAATCAGATGGGATATATTTTTGCGAATGAGCACATTGTGAATGGGTTTGATCCGAAAAAGCATGTTGAAATTTAATGAGCATTAAGCAATGGATGAAAGAATAATAGATAGAAAACTCTTTATTGATTTGGCAAATGAGGTTGGCTTGAACGCTTCGCATATAGAAGCAATGGGTGAAATGCGTCATTGTGAAATCACAGTTAGCGGCAATATGCTGGAACGTCTAGTTGAAATTCAGCATCAGTTCGAGCGATTTGCCGTAATGGGAGATGATGAGTACCGTGGCTTCTACATTGAGGTGCCACGCCCCACTTCTGAGGAATGGGGTGATGTCGAGGAACTGATTGCTTCGGGAGAGTATCAAAGCAAAGATGCGTTCCTTGCGGACTGGCTCGCATTCAATCCAACGGAAACGCAGTGGTTTCATATCGCCTCTTATAGATACGAAGAGTTCCGGTCGATTCGCATTACAGACCGAAAACATACGCATTTCGTCATAACGAATCGCTCCTCTTGTGCCGAAGGAGAATCAGATAACGGATGGTATCAGGATTCCCTTGCCCGACTTTTCTGCTATTTGCAGAGGCTGGTTGATGTTATTGTTGCAAATCCTGATGGGTTCAACGACTATGTGGCGCACAATCTGCCGTGCCAGCAACGGATTGGGCGGATTGCACGAAAGGAACTCAATAGGATAGCTCCGAGCTTTAAGATTAATGTGGAAGATCGGGAAACAGCGATAAAGGCTTTGGAGGATTCTGCGAAGGAACATTCCGCACTTCATCTGAAGACTATGACCATTCGGCAATATTGCACATATTATCGTATCGCTAACGAGGCTTATGAGGCATACTACCGGAAGCGAAGTATTGGAAATCGTCTCTACGAAGAACAACCGAATATCCCGGAAGAACTGCGAGATGTAGTCTATTACAAACGAGTGAAATTCGTAGATGTAGATAAACTCTATGACATTGACAGCCCGGAGGATTTTATACGGTTTGCAACAGACCACTATGGCGAGTTGGGGTTTTCGCGCTTGAACATCATTGCATCGAAGGTGCCACAGCAGGGTTGGATGATAGTTGTTTCTAATAGCTACTCGGCAAATGTCGAGCTGGCCATTGAGGTTGCCACTGCTCTATATAAGGTCGGAGTGCCATTATTGATTCGTGATGCCGAGAAACTTTTGAGGATTCTGCGCGAAGAAGATTATGTGCGGTTAATTCCTAATACGTACCATAACTATATGGATTATCAGGAAGAAGGTACTGTTTACGAACTGCCGTGGGAATACGAATGCTCAGACGATAGTGAATCGGATTTGACTTTGGAGCAATACAATGCGATTGTTTCTCTTGCGGAATGGCAGGATGAAGAATTGGTGAAACCCATCGAGTGATGCTTAAATTGAAGAAGCTGGCTTTTATCTTGACTATAATCATAGATAAAGGTAGAAGTCTGCTTCTTTGAAATCTCTATTTTGGTAGCAAAATCAGTATTTAATAGTCGTATCTTTTGAATTTGTGATTTTTGCGTCCGCAATATATCATTAAATAGGTAAAAAGTAATATCTTTGCATATTATATGATAAGTTGATTATGGCTAAAAATACAATGGGAACCAAGTTGCCCCGAAAGTTGGAGCAGAAAATGTCAGTTGTGGGAGAGCAGATTAAACTGGCTCGCTTGCGCAGGAATTTGAGCGTAGCTCAGGTGGCAGAACGTGCCACCTGTTCTCCGTTGACTGTGTCCCGAATAGAGAAAGGTGCGCCGACTGTGGCAATCGGAATTTATTTGCGAGTGCTCTATGCTCTGCAACTGGACGATGATATTCTGTGGCTAGCCAAAGAAGATAAATTGGGAAAAGCCTTGCAGGATTTGAGTTTGAAGACAAGGGAACGTGCCTCAAAAAAGGAGTAAACGATGAAGATGTTATATGTTTATGCCGATTTTGACTGGCTCAACGAGACAGAACTCGTTGGCGAGTTAGGCTATGAATCTCTTCGTGGCTCGGACAGCTATTGCTTTACCTTCAGCGATGAATGGCTGAAGAAACACGGAGATTTATTTCTGAGTGATGACCTCAATAATTATCCGGGACAGCAATATACGCAACCGGAGAAAGATATATTCGGATGTTTCTCGGATGCTTTGCCGGATCGTTGGGGACGAACGCTGTTGTTGCGACGTGAGCAGATTGCTGCGATGGAAGAGGGGCGACCGGTACGGAGACTATCTTCTTTCGATTTTTTGACTAGTATCGATGACTTTTCCCGAATGGGTGCTTTCCGTTTCAAGGAGTTAAAAGACGGAGGATTTATAAATGTAAGTGAGTTGTTGAAAATCCCACCTCTGGCGGATATAAGGGAGTTGATTGCGGCCAGTGCGGAAATTGAGAAAAGTGAAGAGGGGAATGTCCTGCCTGACAGGAAATGGGTTGCCCAACTCGTGCAGCCCGGTTCTTCATTGGGAGGTGCAAGACCTAAAGCCAGTGTGATAGACACGGATAAAACGCTTTATATAGCCAAGTTCCCTTCTCGCAAGGATGATTATGATGCCGGACTTTGGGAGCATTTCAGTCACCTTCTTGCTGCAAAAGCCGGTATAAATGCCGCAAAGACCAAAGTGCTGGCAACCGGAAAGAAATATCACACGTTGCTTTCTCAACGCTTCGACAGAACCCAAGAGGGGAAACGGATTCACTTTGCTTCTGCAATGACTTTATTGGGACTCAATGACGGTGACAATGCAACTACAGGGCATGGTTATCTGGATATAGTCGATTTCATAATCCAGAACTGCACGAATGTGGAAGAGAATCTGCAGGAACTCTATCGCCGTGTGGCTTTCAATATCTGCATTGGTAATAGCGATGATCATTTCCGTAATCATGGTTTTCTTTTGACTGCAAAAGGTTGGACGCTTTCTCCTGCATATGACATGAACCCTACTTTGAATGAGTATCAGAGTCTGCTTGTCTCATCAACCTCCAATAAGGCAGAACTGGGTATTTTGCTGGATGCTTGCGAAGACTATATGCTAAACCGTACAACAGCAGAAAAGATTGTTGTTGAGGTAACTGAAGCTATAAAAGGATGGCGAGAATTGGCAACACGATTGGGGATTTCCAAGAGAGAGATGGATATGTTTGCCGGAGTGTTGGATGAGCGATGTAAGATGGAGTAGTTTCAGTTAGATGAGTTTATAATTGTAATAATGATTTTGTATAACAATAATTTAACATTGTAAAAAGATTAAAAAAATGAAACATATATCTGTTCGAGTACCTTGGCACGACAATGGTTGGAATTCGCATGTATGTGCAAATCCTCGTTGTAATACATTCTGTAAACAACTACCTAATATTGTCAACTCAAAAGTAGATTGTGAGCAGTTGTCGTGTGGAATCGGCTGGTCTAAATTAACTACAAAAGAACGTCCTGCTTGTGCTGGAGAGAATGGGGGATTCATGAATTACAAGGCTTATGAGCGTGAATTTATTCACATATATGCTTGGAATTCAGACAATCCACATTCTAAGTTATTACCTACAAAAGTAATGATACCAGCTTATTCAGCTCTTGGAATACCATTCCGTTACTTGAATATGGATGCACAGAAAGACCTTAGCAAGGAGCATCCTGAATTTCGCCCTGCCGAAAGTGCACCTTTCGGTTCGGCTTGGGTTTATAATCCTGAGCGATTGTATGATGTGCTTAAATGGTTCAGCTCAGAGATAACCGAGGAATCGATATGCGTCTTTTATTGTAAGAAAGGCAATCCGATTGACGATGAAGGTTTACGAATGATTGTGGGAATGGGGGATATAGTAAAAAATTGTGGTGTTCAAGACTACGAAACAACTGCCGATTATACATATCCCTTATGGGAGATAATGTTCTCTCATTCCATTCGCCCAGACCTGAAAGAATCTCGCGGCTTCATTCTCCCCTATAAAGAATATCTGGAGTTGGATGAGAATATATTCCAAGGGAAGGGTCTGTCAAAGATACAGGCTCTTGATGAGATCAAATTATCGCTGGATAAATTTGACAGTAGCGGAAAGATATTTGATGAACTATCATATGGTTGTGATTTTATAAGCAATCATTCAATGCTATTGATTCTTGAAGCTGCTCGGCGTTCGTTGGAGGCAGTAATTCGACATGGCTTGGCTGGCTCAATCGAGGGATGGCAATGTCAACTCAGGTGGATTGATGCCCGTATTGAGCATGTCAAGAAACAAATCACTCCCTTCCCTTCATTCGCTTCAGCACTTAAAGCGCTGGGAATAGATTATGGCAATCTGATTGAAAGCGACCTGCGAAAAAAAGGATGTGGACCGAAAGACAATCCCTGGGGGCATTTTGAAAAGTTGCTAAATAAGGAAATCAAAGTTGATAGTGCTGTTTACAACTCGTCTCTTCCTACGTATCGAATAAGTTGGGAGGGCCAAACAAGTAATGTACGTGAGCGTCTTATCACTTTATCCAGATTTGAACTTGAATCCGATGTTATTGAGCATTTTATAGATGATGTAGAGTCTGATATACTAAGCAATCCATACCTCATCAGCGAATGGTGCGCTCGGAATTTTATAGAGAAAGTTTCAACGCGTACAATTGATCTTGGAGCCTTCCCCGACCCAACAATTCAGGGTGATAATGTTCCAGTGCCTCCGTTCGCAGCGGAGTCCATTTTGGATACTCGACGCCTTAGATCATTAGTCGTTGAAAGGCTTTATTCCGTTCTAACAGATGGTGATACCCTTGTGTCAATAAAAGAGATGGAGGACTATCTGCGCGACATAATGACGGAAGAAGACAAAGCTCGCCTCCCGAAAAACATACTTCTCACACATCGCCAGTTTTTTGAAGTATCCTTCGATTATGTTCCTGATGAGAACCCTACTGCTATCCAACTCAAGGAATATTATCAAATGGAGGAGTTTCTTCGGAAAGTGCTACGAGAAAGAGCAAAGAGAGATGTTAAGAAGCCTACCGGTGAGGACTGGCTATCCCTCGCTATGTCAGACAAGAATTATGATCCTACAAACGAGCGCAGTCAACAGGCTACTGAACAGCAGGCCAAAGCTCTTGAAATGATGGACAAAAAGCGCCTTTCAGTTCTCACGGGAGGCGCAGGTACCGGTAAGACTACCGTAGTGAGATCCTTTCTCTGTTCTGACAAGATAAAAGCAGAAGGCGTTCTGCTGCTGGCTCCCACTGGAAAGGCGAGAGTAAGGCTCAGTAATATGGCCGAAAATGTGAGTTCAAAAACCGTAGCTCAGTTTCTTGCCAGTCTCGGCGCCTTCGATTTTGAAAACATGAAACCGCGTCTAACTGAAGACTCGCGCAAATACTCACGTGCTAAGAATATAATCATTGATGAATGTTCGATGCTAACTACCGACACGTTTCATGCGCTTATTATGTCGCTTGACCTGAAGTTCATAAACCGAATAATACTTATCGGAGACCCCTATCAGCTACCTCCGATAGGTCCGGGCAGGGCTTTCTCGGATTTATGCCATTATCTTAATTGTGATGACGCGGACGCCAATCTGAAATCTGCCATTACCTATCTCCGCACCGTTGTGCGCACAATAGCCAGTGGAGATTCAGATGTCTTGACTTTGGCCTCTTGGTTCAGTGGAAACAAACCGGAGAAATTTGCCGATGAAATATTTTGGAAAATCGAAAGCAAGAATCTCAAAGGCGATCTTTCAGTTTATTACTGGAACGATGAAAAGGATCTGCCTCAAATCCTTAGGGATGCAATTTGCAAGGAACTCGCTTGTTCCGATGTCGAACTGCCAGAATCCTTGAAGCAAAAAAATAGGTATTGACGACTTAAAATCGCTTGAGTCAGATCCGGCAGCGCTCGAAAATCTTCAGATTCTTGCTCCAGTAATAAATCTCGCATGGGGTACATATCAACTGAATTCCTATCTTCAGTCATGGGTTGGAAATAATATCAATCGCAAAGGGGATTATCAGGAAATCGGAACCCAGAAGATATATAAGAATGATAAAGTCATTCAACTTCAAAATATATTACGAGAATCCTATCCATCAAAAGAAAAATATCCTCTCTCCAATGGCCAGATAGGCTTTGTTAAGTCTATAAATAAAGGACATATCAATGTTATGTATGTTGGCATACCTCATGAAACCTTCGGCTTCAGGGGAGATAAAGGGGAAGACCAGGATGCTGCTATTGAGCTTGCATACGCTATTACAATCCATAAAAGCCAGGGCAGCGATTTTGATACGGTTTTTGTGGTATTGCCCAAAACCGGCCGCATTTTAAGTCGTGAGTTGATATATACAGCTCTTACCAGAGCAAAGAAGCGTGTAGTCCTGCTTGTTCAAGATTCTATTGGTTGGTTGAGAGAATTTACTAAACCACAAGCCTCAGTGCTCGCACGACGAAATACCAATCTATTTGACTATTCCGTTCGAGCCGAACGTCTTAATATTCCTTATGTTGAGGGCCTGATTCATGGAACAGCCAAGAAAGGTCTGTTTGTGCGTAGCAAGTCAGAAGTTGTAATTGTAAACCAATTGGTAAATGCTGGGGTGGAATTTGAGTACGAGCAACTACTGGAAGAAAATGGCCACCGATGCATTCCCGACTTTTCCTTTGAAACCCCATGGGGTGATAGAATCATCTGGGAACATCTGGGAATGCTTGTCGTTCCGGAATACAAGGCTTCATGGGAGCGTAAACTAAAATTCTACGAGGAAATAGGTTATACCCTCGGAGGAAATCTTTTCACGACTTGCGATCATGAAAATGGTGCAATAATGACCGAAGAGGTGGAAGACGTCATCAGAAAAATCAAGGAGCAGTTATGAATCAGGAGGAGGAATTATATTTCAAGGTACTCAGTAAACAAGGTCGGGAGGCTTGGACAATCTTCAAGAATCCTATGTATCGTGGAGCATTGGAAATCGCCCAGAATCTTTATAAAGACAAAGCACATTTTGTGTATGAGTTACTTCATAATGCCGATAACCAAGGCGCTACCCATGTCTCAATGAGGACAAGAAGCCGGAACAAGTTGAATTTGATGTGATGGCAGAATCGCTCGATAAAAAGTATCTGCTGGTTGACGAATGCAAATGGACAACCCAAGAGAATGGCAAACAACTGACAGGCGAACTTCTCCGTAAAGCTAATTTGTTACTATTTATCAAGAACTACACCATCGTTCCGGTGCTGTTTCTTAAGAGTGCTCTGAAAGATGATGCTGGGAATGCAATGTTGCCAGAAGATGTTATTGAGTTAATGAAATAAAAGGATATAACAATTCACGACTTAAAGATGCTAGATTTTAGAAAACAATTTCAGGAAATTATAGAGCAATCCTATATTCCGTTCAATATAGATAAAGCTGCAACTTCAGATGTATGGAGTAATATTTACAAATTGATACTTCCTAATATTCCAGAAAAACTTTTTAGATATCGTAAAATAGACGATAAAGGTTATACTATTGAATCATTAAAATCCGGAACTATTTCATTATGCCATGCAGGAATGTTTCCGGATAAGTATGATTCATATTTATATATAGATCAAGACAAAATTCGCGAAGATTTAAAAAAGGCATTAAAGGATGCATTGCGCATAACATTGTCGCATATAACCCAGAAATCCTCTGATATAAGGGCAGAAAAGGCAACGCAAATATGTTACTACAGAGAGTGTGGATATACGGATGAACAAATTATAGATAAAATATTGACAGATGAATATATGGATTTTTGTAACAACATTGGGTCTGCGATAAAAAAGCAAGAGTCGCGTTTTAGAAATCCGAGAAATAGTGCAAAAATAGCATGTTTTACAGAAAGTGTACAGTCAAAATATATGTGGGATAGATATGCTGATGGGTATAAGGGATTTGCATTAGAATACGATCTTAGAAAATGTATTTTTAAATATAACTCATTGGGAATGGATGTAAATCTCTTTCCTGTGATTTATACTGAATTAAGACCTGACGTTACATTGGATGAGGGAAATATTCATACTTACGAGTATTTTAAGCAAGTTGGAGATAAAAATTGGTTGAACTTTTTGTCTTCCATGATATCAGTCAATCAATTATATTGGTATCGATCTTATCTTTATAAGGACCAAAAAGAATACGAACATGAACATGAATGGAGAATGCTGTATTATAACTTAGAGGATGAGAATAATTATGCATCAATTCCAGATGTCGGATGTTTGAATGCAATTTATTATGGTCCAGATATAATCCCAAAGGATAAGGATGAATTACATCTGATTGCAGTTGAAAAAGGACTGAAAGAGTATGATGTTGCTCTTGATGCTGGTAGCCGTAGATATGATTTAAGGATAACAGCAATTAAATAGGAATATTCTTTGCTCAAAAAAAAAATCAATCAACAACCTGAAAGTTGTGTCATCTCGATTATTTATACTACCTTTGCCTACAGAGTAAGGCAAAGGTATTTTTTGATGTATACAATGGCTGAAAAACAGATAGACACGGTTTTAGGATTGGTTGAAGGAACGGAGGAGAATAAAGACGAAAAGTGGATGTGTCATTCGCAAGCTATCGCTGCAACTATGTCAAACCGAATGGAGGAACTTGGTATGACACAACGAGCGTTGGCCGAGAAGATGAATTGCACTCAGCAATATGTCTCCAAGGTGCTGAAAGGTCGCGAGAATCTGTCATTAGAAACCTTGTGCAAGATAGAAAATGCATTAGGCATCAGAATACTGCAAGCCGGAATAGATAAGTAATAACACCATAACAGGGCGCAAGAATATGTCAATACAGAGCGAAGCGGCGTTGGAAGCCGGACTGATAGCCACACTTCGGCAAATGGACTACGAGTATGTTCAGATTACCGAAGAAGATAATCTTTATGCCAATTTCAAGCGGCAGTTGGAAATTCACAACAAGAAACAACTGGCGGAAGTTGGCCGTAACTCATTTACGGATGAAGAGTTCGAGAAGATATTAATCTATCTGGAAGGTGGTACTCGCTTTGAAAAAGCAAAGAAGCTTCGCGACCTATATCCTCTTGATACGGCTAACGGACAGCGCATTTGGGTAGAGTTTCTTAATCGTACCCAATGGTGTCAGAACGAATTTCAGGTTTCGAGCCAAATTACGGTGGAGGGACGAAAGAAGTGTCGCTATGATGTGACGATTCTTATCAATGGTCTCCCTTTAGTTCAGATTGAATTGAAACGTCGGGGAGTAGAACTCAAACAGGCATACAATCAGATTCAACGCTATCATAAGACATCCTTTCATGGGTTGTTCGATTATATTCAGTTGTTTGTCATCTCCAATGGTGTGAACACTCGTTATTTCGCCAATAATCCCAATGGCGGATATAAATTTACATTCAACTGGACGGATGCGGCAAACCTGCCATTCAATGAACTGGATAAGTTTGCTGTGTTTTTCTTGGAAAAGTGTACGCTCGGTAAGATTATCGGAAAGTACATCGTATTACATGAAGGTGATAAATGCTTGATGGTGTTGCGCCCATACCAGTTCTATGCAGTAGAAAAGATATTGGATCGAGTGCAGAACTCCAATGATAACGGTTATATTTGGCATACAACAGGGGCAGGAAAGACTTTGACTTCATTCAAAACTGCGCAACTCGTTTCGGAGTTAGATGATGTAGATAAGGTAATGTTCGTTGTCGACCGCCATGACCTTGATACACAAACACAGTCGGAATATGAAGCCTTTGAACCGGGAGCCGTTGACGGTACGGACAATACGGACGAGTTGGTAAAACGTCTGCATAGCAACTCCAAGATTATCATTACCACTATTCAGAAACTCAATGCAGCCGTAAGCAAGACATGGTATAGCAGCAAAATAGATTCGATACGCCATTCTCGTATCGTGATGATATTCGATGAGTGCCATCGTAGCCATTTCGGGGAGAGTCATAAGAAGATTATGCAATTCTTCGATAATGCCCAGATATTCGGATTTACCGGAACTCCAATATTTACAGAGAATGCAGTTGATGGTCATACGACCAAAGAGGTGTTCGGCAACTGCCTGCATCGCTATCTGATTAAGGATGCCATTGCTGATGAGAATGTTCTCGGTTTTCTTGTGGAATACTATCATGGCAGTGAGGAGGTGCAGAACGGCAGTACCAATCGCATGACGGAAATAGCCCAATTCATCCTTAATAATTTCAATAAGTCAACATTTGACGGAGAGTTCGATGCGCTGTTTGCCGTGCAGTCAGTGCCGATGCTTATCCGTTATTACAAGATATTCAAGGAACTGAATCCTAAGATTCGTATAGGTGCAGTATTTACCTATGCAGCCAATGGAAGTCAGGATGATGAACTGACAGGAATGGGTACAGGTTCTTATCTGAATGACAGTGCAGGCGAAGTCGATGAGCTGCAAGCCATCATGGATGACTATAACGAAATGTTCGGCACATCGTTTACGACTGAGAACTTCCGTGCATATTACGATGACATCAACCTGCGCATGAAAAAGAAGCGAGCCGATATGAAGCCGCTTGATCTTTGCCTTGTTGTCGGAATGTTCCTTACCGGTTTTGACAGCAAGAAACTTAATACGCTCTATGTAGATAAGAACATGGAATACCACGGCTTGTTGCAGGCATTTAGCCGGACGAACCGTGTGCTGAACGAAAAGAAACGCTTCGGAAAGATTGTATGTTTCCGTGATTTGAAGAGCAATGTGGATGCTGCTATCAAATTATTCAGTAACAGCAACAATCCGGAAGAAATAGTGCGACCTCCGTTTGAAGAAATCAAACAGGAATACAAGGAACTTGCATCCGATTTTCTGAAGAAATACCCGGACACAAACTGCATAGACCTTTTGCAGAGCGAAACGGCTAAGAAAGAGTTTGTTTTGGCATTTCGTGATATTATCCGTAAACACGCAGAGATTCAAATATATGAGGATTATAGCGAAGAAGCTGATGATCTCGGCATGACGGAACAGCAGTTTATGGATTTCAGGAGTAAGTATCTTGATATCCATGATACTTTTGCACTCGTTGATCCAGCTCCGTCTTCCAAACCGGATGATAATACAGATACTTCGGATGATGGAGACCTCGGCGATGTGGATTTCTGCCTTGAGCTTTTGCATAGCGACGTTATCAATGTGGCATATATCCTTGAACTCATTGCAGAACTTGACCCATATAGTGCCGATTATGCGGAACGCCGTCAGAATATCATTGACACGATGATTAAGGACGCTGAAATGCGCAGCAAAGCCAAACTTATCGATGGCTTCATTCAAAAGAATGTGGATGACGATAAGGAAAACTTCATGATGCAGCGAGGCAAGGTTGACGGTACAAGCGATTTGGAAGAACGGTTGAACCGCTATATTGCCGTTGAGCGAGAAAATGCCGTCAACTCATTGGCTGAGGAAGAGGATATATCGTCATCGGTATTGAATCACTTCCTTAAAGAATATGATTACCTGCAAAAAGAGCAGCCAGAAATCATACAAAAAGCATTGAAAGAGAAGCATCTCGGCCTGATAAAAACGAGAAAGGCGTTGACAAGGATTTTAGACAGATTGCGTAATATCATACGCACTTTCAGTTGGGATTAAAAGGAATACAGATATGGTAAAGACAAATGAACCAGGATATGTGTATATCTTGACTAATCCAAGTTTTCGTGAGGATTGGGTCAAGATCGGTAAAAGTGCGCGACCTGTTGATATACGTTCCAAGGAACTTGATAATACGGCAGTTCCGTTGCCTTTTGAGATTTATGCAACCATTCAGACTGTCAAATATAACGATGTTGAAAAACATGTACACAAGACCATCGACCGGTTGACGGATTTGCGTATTCGCCAGAATCGGGAGTTTTTCAATGTGCCGCCGCAAATAGCTTTGGATATATTCAATGACATAGCCAAGATGATTGATGATGCGGTTGTCACGGTCTATGTAGATAATAAACCGGTTTGTCATAATGAAAAAGAATCGTTGTCTGTAATGCAGAAACGAACCGTAAAACGAGGACGTTTCAAATTCAGCATGGTCGGTATTAAAATAGGCGAATGCGTTACCTTTATTCCTACGAATACAGAAGTCAAGGTGGCAAGCGATGATTCCGTTGAATATGAAGGGCGTATTTATAAATTGTCCCCTTTTGTCGGTACGTTTATGCCAGAAGAGAAACGGAATACATCAGGTGCATATCAAGGGGCAAAATATTTCTCATATAAAGGGAAAGTGCTGGATGACCTGAGAAGTATAATAGAGAGCAATATACCATTGCCGGAAAGTGATGTAATACAGAATAATATAGAGTAATAAAGATATGAGCGAAGAACTGCAACAGAAACTCCGTGACCAGCTTTGGGAGGTCGCAAACCGTTTGCGCGGCAATATGTCGGCAAGCGATTTCATGTATTTTACCTTGGGCTTCATTTTCTACAAATATCTGTCGGAGAAGATAGAAACGTATGCTAACAGTGCTTTGGAGGATGATGAAGTTACATTCAAGAAATTATGGGAAATGCCCGATTCGGATGCTGCGGAATTGCAGGAAGAGGTCAAGAACCAGTGCTTGGAAAATATAGGCTACTTCATTGAACCGAAATTCTTGTTTTCTTCCGTAATCGAAGCTATCAAGCGGAAAGAAAATATACTTCCGATGCTGGAGCGTTCATTGAAACGCATTGAGGATAGTACGCTCGGACGTGACAGTGAAGAGGATTTCGGTGGTCTGTTTTCGGATATTGACCTTGCTTCCCCTAAGCTCGGAAAGACAGCAGATGACAAGAATACGCTTGTTAGCAATGTTCTGCTTGCACTCGATGACATAAAGTTTGGTGTGGAGGCATCGCAGGAGATTGACATTTTGGGCGATGCTTATGAGTATATGATTAGCCAGTTTGCTGCCGGTGCAGGCAAGAAAGCAGGTGAGTTCTATACTCCGCAAGAGGTCAGCCGTATATTGGCGGAGATTGTTACTCTTGGACATAACCGTTTGCGTAATGTTTACGACCCTACCTGCGGTAGTGGTTCACTGTTGCTCCGTGCTGCAAGTATTGGCAAGGCAGCATATATCTACGGACAGGAGAAGAATCCGACAACCTACAACCTTGCCCGAATGAATATGTTGCTGCATGGCATCCGCTTCAGCAGCTTCAAAATAGAGAATGGCGATACACTTGAATGGGATGCATTCGATGATATGCAGTTTGATGCGGTGGTTGCAAATCCTCCTTTCTCTGCCGAATGGAGTGCCGCCGACAAATTTAACAACGACGACCGTTTCAGTAAAGCAGGACGGCTTGCCCCTAAGAAAACAGCCGACTATGCTTTTATCCTGCACATGGTTCATCATCTCAATGAAGGTGGTACGATGGCTTGCGTTGCTCCGCACGGAGTTCTGTTCCGAGGGAATGCAGAGGGTGTTATACGCCGCTTCCTGATAGAGAAGAAAAACTATATCGATGCTATTATCGGTTTGCCAGCCAATATATTCTATGGTACAAGTATTCCGACCTGTATTCTCGTATTGAAGAAATGCCGTAAGGAAGACGATAATATCTTGTTCATTGATGCCAGCAAAGAGTTTGAAAAGGTCAAGACCCAGAACAAACTCCGGCCTCAGCATATACAGAAGATTGTAGAAACCTACCGTGACCGCAAGGAAATTGAAAAGTACAGTCATCTTGCTACGTTGCAGGAGGTTGCCGAAAATGACTATAATCTGAATATTCCTCGCTATGTCGATACTTTTGAGGAAGAAGAGCCTATCGACATCAAAGCTGTGATGGCTGAAATAAAGGAATTGGAAGCCAAGCGAGCCGAACTGGATAAGGAGATAGAGATCTATTTGAAAGAATTGGGGCTGGTTGAATAATTACACTATGGCAGAGATAGACAACATCCCCGAAATGCGTCCATCATTCGGCAATATACGCCGTCAGGATGAGGGCGGAAACGAATACTGGAGTTCTCGCGACCTGTGCGCTGCTATGGGCTATTCGGCTTATTGGAAATTCCAAAGAGTCATAGACAAGGCTATCAAGGTGGCAGGTGAAAAAGGAATGAATGTAGACGACCATTTCAACCAAGCGGTTGATATGGTAAGGATTGGAAGCGGTTCATTCCGTAAGGTCAATATCTTCCGTCTGTCTCGTATGGCATGTATGATTGTTGCCGAAAATGCCGATGTCAAAAAAGTGTTGGTACAACAAGCTCGCGATTATTTTACTCGAACAATTTCGACAAACGAATTGATGCAAAATTCGTTGAGTTCTAACATTTTGCTGTATAAAACGGCGCAAGGCGAGGCACGAATAGAAGTGATATTCAACAGTGAAACATTTTGGATGTCACAAAAGCGTATGGCCGATTTGTTCGGGGTGGATGTACGGACTGTCAACTATCATCTTGGTCAGATTTACGAAACAGGCGAGCTTACAAAAGAGGCAACTATCCGAAAAATTGGGATAGTTCAATCAGAGGGAAAAAGGGATGTGGAACGTACACCTCTGTTCTATAATTTGGATGCTATTATTGCGGTAGGTTATCGTGTCAATAGCTATCAAGCCACCCAGTTTCGTATCTGGGCTACATCTGTATTGAAGGAGTTTATTATTAAAGGATATGCGCTTGATGATGAACGTTTGAAGCAGGGAAAACACTTTGGCAAAGATTATTTTGACGATTTACTGGAGCGTATTCGTGAGATACGTACCTCAGAGCGCAGATACTACCAAAAGATAACAGACATCTATGCCGAATGCAGTGCGGATTACGACCCGAAGTCGGATTGTACCAAATTGTTCTTCAAGATGGTGCAAAACATGATGCACTTGGCTGTAACTCATCGTACTGCTGCCGAAATAGTATATGAACGTGCCGACTCGGAAATGCCGCACATGGGACTGACCACTTGGAAAAAAGCTCCCAATGGCAGAGTACAGAAATCTGATACGATTGTAGCAAAGAACTACTTGTCTGACAAAGAGGTTTCAGAACTCAACGGCGTAACTAACGCATTTCTTGAATTTGCAGAACAGCGTGCTCAACGCCATATCATTACAACGATGGCAGACTGGAAGCAGCGTCTTGAACAGTTTCTTGCTACAATGGACTATCAAGCACAAGATTCAGCCGGTAAAGTTTCTCAAGAAGAGGCACGAGAGAAGGCGTATTGTGAGTATGAAAAATATAAAGTGATTCAAGACCGTTCGTTTATCTCCGATTTCGACCGGTTTAATGATGGTGACAAATTGTTGCCGTTTGATATCAATCCCGATAAAGAATAATGATTATGGCAGATAATAACGAAAATAAAGTCCTCAATGTTCCCCATTTGAGATTTCCAGAGTTTAGTGGAGAGTGGGAAATGGCATCACTTCAAGATATAGCCGCTATAAATCCAAAATCAGACCAGCTTCAGAACACTTTTATTTATATAGATTTGGAAGCCGTCGAAAAAGGTGAGTTGAGAAAAATACAAGAAATAATGCGAGAAGAAGCACCAAGTAGAGCACAGCGCGTTATAAATAACAATGATATTCTGTTTCAATGTGTGCGTCCCTATCAGAAAAACAACTATATTCATAAAATTTTAAATACGAGTAATCAACAATGGGTTGCTTCTACTGGATATGCTCAAATTAGGACAACAGAATCACCAAACTATATTTATCATCTATTGAATACAGACGGATTCAATAGAAAAGTAATGGTTCGTTGCACAGGCTCAAGTTATCCTGCTATTAATAGTGAGGATTTAGCAACAATTCGTTTTTATTATACGCCTGACAAAAAAGAGCAATTTAAAATATCTCGATTATTAGACTTGATAGACGAGCGCATCGCTACCCAAAACAAAATCATTGAGAAACTTCAATCCTTAATCAGAGGAATTATGGTTGAACTGCAAAAGCGAGGACTGTCAAATGGGACTTGGAAGAAGGTTCTCCTTTCCAATGTTCTTACCGAAAGAAATGAATTGAATAAGAGCCTTTACCCAGTTTATTCCGTGTCTGTTATTCAAGGGATTGTAAATCAAATGGAATATCTTGGTCGCTCGTTCGCTGCCAGTGATACATCAAAATATCATGTGGTACATTATGGTGATTTGGTATATACGAAAAGTCCAACAGGTTCATTTCCTTACGGAATTATAAAGCAAAGTTACAATCAAAACGAAGTCGCTGTGTCACCTCTATATGGAGTTTATGAGCCTAAAACATTTTCAACGGGTGTGTTCTTGCATGAGTATTTCAAGAGTGAATTGAATACTCTGAACTATCTTCACCCTCTCGTTCAGAAAGGAGCAAAGAACACAATAAATATTGCCAACCAACGCTTCTTAGAGAGCTATGTCGCTATTCCCAGTAATGCTAACGAACTGTTAGCAATATCAAAATTGTTATGCTCGTTAAATACAAAACTGGAATTTCTGCAAAACATACTAAAACAATCTCAAGGACAAAAGCAGTATCTACTTCGTCAGATGTTCATATAAACATCTGACGAAGCAAGTATTGCTTCTGCAAATTATAGTTTACCAGAGCATTCTGTTCTGCTAATAGTTTACTATCTATTGTAGATAACAACTTGGTATATTTAAATTGCTCTGAATGTGACGGACAAAAGACTTTTGCTTTTCCATAGTCCTTGAAATATATGTGAGGTATCGCCATACCAGTTTTATAAGGTTCAAAGTTGAAGACCGTCAGCAAATAATAAAGGTATTGGAGAGAATAACCTTCTTTGGCTTGTAAGGTGTTCAATGTGCCTGCCGCAGAGCACTTGCCTGCCACGTAAAAAACAGTTCCAACTCCTGAACCATCTTTGATAATATAAATGGCTTCATTGAGGGTTGCGTAACAATCAAGGTATCCAACTATGCCATTAGCACCATATACAGGATATGTACCACTTTCTAAGACCTCACTTTCTTGTAAAGTTGAGGAATTGCAAATCATGCAATCCGACAAACGTACATTTGGCTTCCCCCTATGCACCATATTCTGTGCAATTCCTCTGATTAAGGATTATGAAGTCTATAGGTCTGCGATTTCAGAAAGACTTTTCAATGCCATAAAAGGTGATGTTGTTGTATTGGAAGATATAGGTGATGTAGTTAAAGGCAAACAAATCAATGGTGAATTTCTTTCAGAAAGTGGCAAGTATTATGTTATGAATGGAGGAATAGAGCCATCTGGATTTTATAACGATTATAATGTAGAAGCTAACACCATCTCAATAAGTGAGGGTGGCAACTCTTGCGGTTATGTACAATTCAACGCCTGTCCTTTTTGGAGTGGCGGACATTGCTACACAATTCAAAATACTACGGATAATGTAAAAACGGAATACCTGTACCAATTTCTAAAATCAAAGGAGAGTGAAATAATGAAACTTCGTATAGGTTCTGGATTGCCAAACATTCAGAAAAAGGATTTGGCAAAATTTAAAATAACTATACCGAACATCTCTGAACAAAAAGTAATTTCGGCTTTTCTCTCTTCATTTGAAAGAAAAGCCGATGTCGAGATGAATTTTGTAAACTTGTTGCTTGAAGAAAAGCAATATTTACTCCGTCAGATGTTTATATGAACATTTGGTGAAGCAAATAAGTCTTCTGTTGCTGGACGAATTGCAAGATTTTCATTTCCAAATCAATCTTTTGCGCCAATTTTGACAGATGGAGATCAACTTGTTTTTGTTTCTCGATTGATGGTATCACAATTGGAATGTTGCAAAGCTCCTCATAAGAAAGGCAAAGCCTTACACTTCCTTCCAATCTCTTTTGTATGTGATAGAAGAAATTTCTGGATTCAAAGAAAAGTTCAAGATATTCTGGCAGTAAGCAGTCCTTTGTACGAAAACAAATGTACATTGGACTGACAATGCCAGTCTCAAATTTTGTAAGGCGAGCAATTGATCCCACGTTTATTCTTGCAGGGTTATAAGCAAAGTCATTCTTTTCTACAATTTTGTAATTTGATGTGTCGTCACTTGCAACATTCCTATCTTCAAATTGTTCGCTTTGCTTTATAAATCCTTGGCGATTACTAACTGATAATACATTGCATAGATGATTATCCTTGTTTCGTTTTGATATTTGTACAATAGCACCCCCTATATGGGAATGGTAGCTATCTTTGGGGCTATATTCTATTTCAATAATCGCAGACTTTAGCTTTTTCAAATCCTCAATGATTTTGTTTTGGGTGACGATACGTTCATCGAGCAATGTCAGAAGATTTGAAATTTTATTTTGTTCATCCTTATTCTTGGGTATAAACACTCTTATCTTTTGGAGTTCATCGGATGTGATACCTTTGATAGATGTTCCCTGTACTTCTCTTGATTTTCGCTTCATTGTGCGAAGTAAATTATACGAAAGAAATACTGGATGACATTTTATATCTATAATATTACAGAAATCTTGGCTAGTGCATAAAGATGTATGTGATAATGCTACTTTTCCAACACCTACTCTTGATACGATAAGAATGACTGGCGCAGGACAATATTTTGTAGCAGATTTTTCGATAGCATCTTCTGTAATATAACGGGATATAGATATATTATTAATATTATCCTCTTTAATATCAGATGATGAAATCCATGGAATTGAACCTGTCCAAAAGGATAAGTTTGAAGAAGATGGAGTACCTCCACCTATGAATTTACCTAATTCAACTAATTTAAAAGAATCCCACTCTCCACTAAACTCCGGAAATCTCAAATGGGGAACATTACCTATTATATTTCTCTAATTATTAGAACCAATTAAATTCAAGATTATGAATCAGAAGACAATTAGAGAAATTTCGGACGCATGGCGAGAGAACAAGCGACCGTATGTGAAACAATCGACATTGGCAGCCTACATGTTGATTCTTGAAAATCACATTTTGCCAAAGTTTGGTGAGAGTAACGAACTTCATGAAAATGATGTACAAGGCTTTGTGCTTGAAAAGTTGGAAGGCGGATTGAGCATGAAATCTGTTAAGGACATTCTTGTTGTCCTAAAGATGGTTATGAAATTCGGGGTGAAAAACGAATGGATGAACTATTACGAATGGGATATTAAGTACCCAACAGACGTTGCTGGTAAAAAGTTGGAGGTCTTGTCCGTGGCAAATCATAAAAAGATTCTGAACTATATTCAGAGCCACTTTTCCTTTCCGGGACTTGGTATCTATATCAGCCTTAGTACCGGTCTGCGTATAGGGGAGATCTGTGCTTTGAAATGGAGCGACATCAATGTATATGACGGGATTCTAACCGTTAACCGGACGATAGAACGCATCTATATCATAGAAGGAGAGAGAAAACATACAGAGCTGGTCATCAACACGCCAAAGACAAAAAACTCTTGCCGTGAAATCCCGATAAACAAAGAATTGCTTACTATGTTAAAGCCTTTGAAAAAAGTAATTAATGACGATTATTACATTCTTACTAATGATGAGCGTCCGACAGAGCCACGCACATATCGCAACTACTATAAAAGGCTTATGGAGAAACTTGATATTCCCAAGCTGAAGTATCATGGACTGCGTCATAGCTTCGCGACTCGCTGTATAGAAGTCGGTTGTGACTATAAGACCGTTAGTGTATTACTGGGACATTCCAACATTTCGACTACACTGGACTTATATGTTCACCCCAATATGGAACAGAAAAAGCGATGCATAGCTAAGGTGTTCAAGTCACTTGGTAAATAGAGTTATATACAGAGCGAGGAAATTTAGTATCGCAATTTCTTCGCTCTATTTAATTATCACATTTTACTTAATCTGTTTCATCTACAGTGTCAAGTTTAGTTGATATTTTACTCAAGGTTTTCGATATTTCTTCAAGAGAAACTTGAACTGTTTTGTGTGGAGAGACAGAATGGGGTTTGACAAGACCTGCGACCAAATCTTGAGCTGCATCTTCCAATGGACTTTGTACGAGTATGTTAATGCGGTTGACAAAAGTTTTGATGGGAATGATGGAGTTTAAACGATATTTGTCATTATAGCTAACTTCCGTAATTATATTGAAATCCTTATCTTTCCATTTTTGATTAATATCTTCACACCATCCAATAAGGCAGTTCCAAGATTTGCCAGAAGAGATATATACAGGGTTCTGTGAAGTATTGGTGTACATGTTGCGGAATTTATCATCAAGATTGTTGATTAGGTCATCTCCAAAGCTTATTATCACGTTAGATGCGTCAAATTGGCTCGGATTGGATATTTGCAGAATAAAGGCTTTTTTATTTACAATGATTCGGCAGACGAGATGAGGTCGATGTTCCTCCTCCCACTGGCGTTTGATTTCATTTAGTTGGGCTTGATTTTGTTTTAGAGTTAAAAATGTTACAGCAATCATAGCGAATGATGCAATGGCTCCGATGTAAGAAGCCCAAAAGGAAAGCCATGTCTGCGAATCGCCAATAATCGGGAAGTGAGAAGGTATTTGAAGAACAAAATAATAGGGATTATTAGTAGTAATCCTATAAATAATAAGAAGGATAGATATTTCTTGTTGTATAATTTCATTTCATGTCATGTTAGATGTACTCGACAAAGATAAAGAATTATCTTCAATTGTATTCTTACTCATGTAAATTCCTATCTATCAATTAATCTTTTCAGGATTTTCGATAGCAGAATCGTTATTACCATTCCAATCACAGCTGATACTGTACACCATAAAACAGCCTTCCAAATCAATGCCGAGTGCAAAATCTCCGTATTGACCACTATGATGCTAGCGAAAAAAGAAAATAGGACAACCAGTATGATAATCAAGATATAGAATATCGTGTATGGTATGAAAATATGGCTGTCAACCTTACGGATTTTTCGCTCAGTTTCATTACATTTGTCTTGAATTTGGTGAAGGAACTTATCAAGGACAGTTTGCCCGAATTTTTCCGCCTGTTCCTGCGTCCCTTGTGCAATAGCCACTTTGTACTCTCGTAGAAATTCGAGCAGATTGTCCAGATTTGTAATTATATAATGCACGTTGTCATTCAGGCTGGCAAGTTCCTTGATGTTCTCTTTGAGTAGCCGTTTCTCTTCCTCCAGATATTCATTCTTTGGAGTGGCTTTTATGGATTCCGCTTCATTCATTTCAGCGGAAAAATCGAATTTCTTTTTCATGTTCGGCTTCATAGGCTTATCGTTTTAATCCTGTTTTCGTTTTCTTTCCTAACGAACGGTTGGCAACACGAGCGCATCTGCGAGCCCATTGCAAATCGTCTTCGTCCTTGTCTCTCCACGGAAGGTCGCTTTGCGAACCTCCGCCACCACCTCCAGTTACAACATTCTGCGTATCAAGTAGCCCAACAAAAATAGCTACCGCTATATCAGTAAGCTCTTGACAGTTGGCAACAAACCTGTAATCGAACTCGTCATTGAAACAGTCAAGCACTTTTCCCGGAATATAGAATCGGTATTCCTTGCCTTCATGGTTAAGGGTATAGGGAATCATGTCTGAACGGTCTGCGCGATATTGGGTGTAGTCAATAGGGACAGCCTTATGTTCTGCTGGTTGTTGGACGACTTGGGGAGTATTGTTCTTAATGGTTGTGGTCGGCTGGTGGTGCAGTTTCTTCCATGTTGTAGGAAGTTTCGAGATCATAAGATTTCTGCCGACTCCCAATTCTGAAGCCTTGTATTTGGTATTCCCATGCACGAGTGCATAACCACGGAGAATACCTTGCTTGTCCTCTCGTTCATGCACGGTATAGCCTTTCTGTGCAAGGGCATTCTTATACTCATCCCATGACCATGACGGCATCGCTCTCAACACCTCCATACAGTCCTTGTTCACCTGTGGGATGTTGCGATTTCGGATTTGTGCCGCAGTCGTCCAGCCACGTTTCTTTGCCACTCGCTCTGCTGCACGTTGCGCCCGGAGATGAATATTGTGGTCATTGTTGATATTTCCATCTTCATCCAAACGGCAAACCGCAGCATGGAGGTGGGGGACTTCACCTTTGGATTCCGTATGCAACCAAACCGAGTATTTGCTATTAGCCAAATTGGTTTGGCAAGAACGGACTTTTCCGTTCTTACCGGTAATCACTTGTTTGTCGAACTCCTCTGCGAAGTCGTGCCAGAGTTTTTGCCAGTCCTCGATGTCATAGAATCGGGTATGTTCGGGTGATGGACTCAGCTCGATTCTGATAACGGAGTTCTTTATCGGTCGATGCTGGGATAGGGTCAACTGCATGGAGTTCCATATCCCCATAGCATCCGGTTCTGAGGACAACAGATTGTCCAATACCCGATAGATTTTCTCCGGATGCTTCTTATGCTGTGATTCGCCGGTAATGTAACGGAGGTCGTTTATGCCGTGCGATATGGCTTTGGCTTTCGCAATCATTCTTCTTCGGATTTAGGGGTGGACGGAATTTTGTTCTTCTCTTTTACAGCATTCAGGAACTGGCAGATATTTTCAGCCACATTACCTAATTCTTTCAGCCAGCCCACCATAAACGGAACCTGATTGAACATTGCCATGCGCTGCTTTGTGGACATTCCGTGTAGGGCGGAGGTGTATTTTACGAGGTCTGACCGACAATCGTCCAGATTCTGTAACAGTACCGCTTCTTCTTTCGTGAGCCTTGCTTTTGGCTTGAAGTTATACGCACGTGATAATATATAGTCACTTACAGTCATGCCGCATTGTCCGGCCAGTGATTTTATATGCTCCTTCTGAGTAGGAGTGACTTTTGCTCCGATGAAGACACTTCTGGTTTCTTTCGAGGAGTCCGATGTATTTTCAATATCTTCTTTCATCTGAATCATTTTATAATGGTTGAATAGGTGCGAGCTTGCGAGTACCGCACCAGCAAGGGAACTGAGCAGGCGAGAGCGCCAATGTACAACCGTAACGCAGTGAGGTTATACCTTGGCATATCTCGCAACAGTTACCTGTTGATGCTTCACGGCAAGCCATATCGGATGCGTATAGTGAACTGGCACTCGGATAGGAAACATAGAATGAAATGAGCCTCTAAAAGAGGGGAGAATATGAATATCTCACATGATGTCTTCCTGCCGACTTTACTTTATTCTTATGTATACGCCCCGACAATAAAGTAAAGTTGAACTCAATAATGGTATTCTGGATTGAAGGCATAATCTTTCCCTTCTTTTATAACCATTTGTTTGTCGCTTAGCAATGTTGCGACCTTTACCGCCTTGTTATAACCGAGTTTTATACCCTGCAATCCGTAACCCTCTTTCAAGCGTTCTATATAATCATCGTAATTGCTGATGTTGCCATTGGCAAAAACGGTATCCAATGCTGGACGATGTACATTCTTTGGAATCTCCTTGTCTGGATCGAACGGTCCTTTGGTTGGTCGTCCGGTCTTCTTCTCTTTGGGCAGATAGGACTCTACCGGTTCGGGCATGGCTTCCTCGTTTATGCGGAAGGCGAAAGGCTCAAACTCACGGTCACGGATATGGACGGCTTCGACCACGCTTACAGCTTTGTCCTCTTTGTCCACTTCGACCTGCATGATGGTTTCCGCTTTATTGTTTAGTTCCGTGCCGATGTGACCACGGGCATGTTCATCATTCTTGTTCTGATGCAAGACGGTATGGATATGGATTTGCCTGTCATCCGTCCACTGCATGAATTTGGAGATGATGTCGGTGGATTCGCTGGAGGAGTTGATGTCGTAAAGGAAATCACGAATGCCATCTATGATGACCAATCCCAAATCCGGTATTGTGCCAATGGCCTGTTCAACTATCGCTAGACGTAGTTTAGGGGAAAACTTGCGCAGAGCCAGCATAATCAGATTATCCGGATTCTTGTATTCCGGCAAGTCGGCCAAACGTAATATGCGTTTCAATACTTGTTGGCAATGATACCGCCCCTGCTCTGTGTCTATGTATAGAATCTTCCGCTTGTTCTCAGGGAACATAGACCGGTAATGAAGTACGGTGCTGCCACTCAATGCCGATGCGACAATGGCTGAAACGTTGAAAGTTTTCTTGCTTTTGGCTTTTCCGATGGAAGCACTGAAGTTTCCCAATGTTCCGATAATGGTATCGTCCACCATCAGAACCATCGGGGAGTGTTCGTATGTACTTGTTACGCTTATTGTAGACTCCGCCATGTAAGCGGCCAATTCTTCCGGAGAAAGAATAATAGTGTCTGTCTTTTCCATCGCTACCAGTTTTTAGGGTTCGGTTTACGGCGATGGGAGGCGAGCAAGGACTCATTCTCGTCCTCGAAACTTTGCGGAGCCGGATTCTTCCGGGAAGATTCCAGCCATCTATCCAGTTCGTCACGATAGATGTAGAGATGCTTTCCTTGTTTTATAACCGGAATATCGTCCTTCTTGACCTTGTAATAAAAGGTCGACAACGGCATTTTAAGATAGTTGCAAGCCTCCTGTACGGTCATGGGGACGTGTGTGTTCTCTTTGGTTTCGTACTGCTTTGAAAGTTTCTCCGTAAGCAGGTTTTCCATACTTGCGATTCTGTCGCATAGTTCGCCTACCACAGTCGGCAGGTCGTTGAATGTCAGTTGGTCTTTTTCCATATTATGACTATTTTAATCATTTAACATGCTGCGAACCAACTCAATGAAACCTTGCAGAACAATACAGACCGGATTAATTATTTCGTCTGCATACTTTTTTTATTGCGAGTCATCATTATCTGCATCTAAATGGAAGCGATAATCGCCTTTATCGGGTACATCAATAGGAATCTGGCTTGGAACATTATCCCGTAAATTGAGCCTGAGATATTCAAGGGTCGCATTTACAAGTTCGTATGGAAATGATTTCTTGATAAAAACTGCTCTTTTCGCTAAGGGCACTCCCAAGCGTTCACCGACATTCCATGCCAAATGGCGAAGTCCCGGCGACCTCAGCGGATTGTCTATATTGGAACGAATCGGTTTATATGACTCAGATTGATCGTAAGCCATATGCTCTATATTGGAAATGAGGGTGGCAATATCCTCTTTGGAGAGATAGGGGGCAGTCTTGACGGTTACATATTCCCGAATCACATCCATGATTTCCGCTTGCCTTTCAATCTCTTTCTTTTTGAGTTCCACCAATATGGAATCATATTTATTCAAATGAGAATCTTGCGGACAATCAGAGTTTACAGTATCTTGATTCGACTGTTGGGACGGAGGACATTTCTGTTCAAGCAAATCCATCGGTTGCTCGATGGGCAGTGTTTCAGTAGCATCCGTAGGTTCTATGGCGTTCTCTGATTTTACAATAGGGGTATATGGTTCGCCCAAAGAGAAGTTGATAGGATTTTTTGTCAGCCATTTATAGAAAAATTTGTGCAGGAGCCCGCACAATATGATAGCTATTACCAGTCCAAGGATGACAGGAGTCGTTATACGCATGATATTGATGTCATGGCAAAGGAAAAGATAAGTATCTATGGCCGCATAAATGATAACGGACAGTGCGAGGATAAAACTTATCTTTTTAGTCTGAATTTGTTTTTTATTCGTCATGGTCTGCAAGTATTTGGAATCGTTTTGCGCTAAAGATATAATCGATATTCCAGATAGTTGCAATAAAGAGACTGATAGTTACCAGGTATCATCCTAAATATCACGGTCAGAGTATGATTTTTCACCTAAAATCATACTCTGACCGCAGAAATCGAGGACGAAACGGCTGTCAGTCTTTCCTTGTCAAAGTAATCTTTTTGCTGGCTTCACGCTTGTTGGCATCCACGACTTTGATATACCTTTGCGTAGTGGTTATACTCTTGTGAGCCATTATGCTTTGTATGGTGCGGATGTCCGTTCCTGCCGCAGCTTGCAGCGTGGCGAATGTTCTCCGATACGAGTGGAAAGTTATGTTTTTAGTAATTTCGGCAGAGCGAATCCACTCTTTCATGGGTGCTTGTGTCCAACTGCGCATAAGTCCCTTGAATACCAAACCTTTCTTTTCAGAACTATAGCCTATCAATCCCAATGCCTCCTCGCTGATGGGAATGATGTCTTCCGCTTTGTTCTTTTGTGTAATGATGTGTACGCATTTCCCTCCGGCTGAATAGTCTACAATATCTTCCCAACATAAGGCAAGAATATCACTGATACGTAAACTGGTCATACATGAAAACAGCGATGCTATTTTCAGAATGGGTTTCTTGCACGGTGTTTCAGCCAGTTTATACAGTTCTTCTACAGACAGATACTCTTTGACCACATCTTCCGTTTCAATCTTATCCAAGAAATCATTGACGTTGGTCTTTATCATTCCATTGCGGTAGAGGATTTTCAGGAAGCCCCTGAAAGTCGACCAATATCCCGATGCGGAGTTCCGTGTGATAGGGCCGTTACGTCTCAGTTTCTTGGCCGTGAGCAGATATTCCCGAAACTTGTTACAGAGGTCGATGTCAATCTCTTCAAAGGTGCATTTACCATGTACGAAGTTACTGAAATGCAGATAGACAAACTCCCATTTCTGGTCATGCTTACGGAGCTGCTTGCGATAATACTCCAGAAAGTCTGCCTTGAGTTTGTACTTGTCAAAGAAGTCATACCGTTCATTGACTACCGACTCGAACCTGCGGCAACGGATGGCTTCGGCTTTCTCGGTCATTACCTCGTTGAAATTCTGTTCACGTTTGTTTCTCGGATTGGCATAGATATAAATACCAAGCGATTCATGACGGATAACTTTCATTGTCTCTTTGTCTCGATACCCCGGATAATAATCCAGATAGAAAGACATCATCCTGCCTTTTAGCGGACGTGTCCTTAATGTCACGGTCTTGCATTCATGCATAATGTTATATTTTTATGGTTATTATTAATTCGTCGGCGAAACTCTATAATGTAATCATGCAGATTACCTACAGCAGGGATTAATTTTTGAATAATTTACGGATAGTCATAAATTAGACTATTTGCGGACACCCATTACCCGGTCAAACTCCACTTTCAGGAATCTGACGAACCGTCCGTTCTTCTCACGGTTGATCTGATGGAATTGCAGAATACCGTAAACCGAATCACGAGAGAGCTTGAATTTCTCCATTGCCTCCTTGACGGTATAGTATTCCGCCTTGCTCTCCTGTTCGGAACTCTTCGAGAGGTCGAAGTGGAGCTTGGAGTAGAATATCTGCCCATGCTCCTTCTTGGATGGAATGTTGTTCCGATACACCTGCGAACGGATGGCGACACGTGTCATGCCGTACTTCTCTTGAATCTCTTCCGGTGTGTACCATTCAGTAAGGTCGGAATCCACCTCGTATTTGGCAAAGGCGGCATTGATATGTTTCTTGCTGTAATAGTTGAACTGGCGGATTCTCACTTTCGGCACTTTATGTTGCCGTGTGTAAGTCCACACCCATTTGGCGTTGACCTTATATTTCTCTGCAATTTCTTCAGCAGTGTAATACTCGGTGATGTCGAAGTCGTTTTTTGCAACCAGTCGTTCGTAAGGTTTGCTTTTGAGCATTAACTCTATGTCTGCACGCCTTACCAAAGCCATTCTTCCGCTAATTCGGGATGCTCTAAGTTTATCCTCTTTGACTAATTTATAAATGTACTGACGGCTCACGCCCATCAATCGAGCAGCCTGCGAGAAAGTGAAATATTCTTGCTTCTCCAAACTGGAGCGCAGCTCCTGCATTTCCTGAATGTGGCGCAGTTCCATTTTGCGCTCCTTGATACGATGTTTGTAACCTCGCTTCGAGCATTGAGGGCTACAATAACAGGTCGTTGTTTTCTGTGCAATGAACGGTTTGCCGCACCATTGACAAATTCTCTTTACTTCCATATTTTCTATATCATTTTCTCTGTTTTTTAATTTCCCTTTTTGTCTACACATGTAAACCATTGTCAACACACGTCAACTAATGCGTTACTGTGACATTCGGGCTAACCGTGAATTTCCGTCGCGGTAGAAATATGATAGAAAAATATGGATAAAAACCGTTACTTCCAAATACGGACTGGAAAGTGTTAAAACAGGAAAGTTGCTGATATACAGCGACTTTGTTCTGAATGATTATGGTTAGTTACGGCTGTTTCCAAGCCATCACTTGCCAACGCAAAAATGTTCAAAAATATTCCCAAGTACCATGTCGTTCGTAACTTCCCCCGCAATATCGCTTAGATGGAAAATACATTCGCGGATATCTTGTGAAACAAAATCTCCGGATAGATTTTCTGCTATCCCTTGTTGGACCCGGTGGATGGCTTCCAAGGCATGGGTCAAAGCCTCGTAGTGGCGTATATTCGTGACAATGACATCGTTTTGGGTAACCGTGGGCAGGTTAGCGGCAGAGATTAGCATTTGCTGAAGCTTGTCGAGGTTGGTACGCCCTTTGGCAGAGATGGAGATGCATTGCACATTAGTAGCGGCCAGGGTGAAACTGGGGGTGAGGATGGTTGAGGCATCCTGCACCAGATCGGCCTTGTTGAATACGAGAATGAGCCGTTTCCCTTCGCAACGGGGAAGTATCTGGGCAGTTAGTTGTGGTATCCGTGAGACGGCATTCGTGGCATCAACTACCCAGAGCACGATTTCCGCCTGCTCCAATTTCTGGAAGGTTCGCTCAATTCCTAGGCTCTCGATGGTGTCGCTCGTTTCGCGTATGCCTGCCGTATCAATAAACCGGAAAGTTATCCCGCCAAGATTGACTGTGTCTTCTATCACATCTCGGGTTGTCCCGTGTATGTCGCTTACAATGGCTCGTTCCTCGTTTAGTAGTGCATTCAGCAGGGTGGATTTACCAGCATTCGTTTCGCCGATGATGGCTACGGGCACACCGTTCTTGATGGCATTGCCTACACTGAAGGATTGCACTAGACGGGAAATTACCTGCTCTATGCCGTCTGCCAGGAGACATAGCTCGGAGCGGTCGGCAAATTCCAGTTCTTCATGGTCGCTGAAGTCCAGTTCCAGTTCTATAAGTGATGTGAAGTGCAACAATTGGTTGCGTAGTGAGGTCAGCTCTTTACTGAACCCGCCGCGCATCTGGCTCATGGCGAGGCGGTGAGTGGCGGCAGAGGTGGAGGCGATGAGGTCGGCCACGGCTTCGGCTTGGCTTAGGTCCATTTTGCCACCCAAGAAGGCTCGTTGCGTGTACTCACCGGGAGCGGCCAGGCGGCAACCATTGCCGATGAGCAGTTGCAACACCTTCTGAAGAATATAGCTCGAACCGTGGCACATGATTTCTGTGCTATCCTCGCCTGTATACGAGTGGGGGGCACGGAATAAGCTGACAAGTACTTCGTCTATGATGTTTTCTTCTTCATGGATATGACCGAAGGTAAGTGTATATGGCTTGGCATCCTTCAGCTTCTTCCCCTTCCGGGCAGGGGTAAATATGCGGGATGTTATCTCTATGGCATCCGGTCCGGAGACACGGATGCATCCTATGGCTCCCCCTTGGGCGGTGGCTATGGCACAAATGGTATCTTGGTTCATTTTATCCGGCTTATTTTTATTCAGCAAAGATAATGGTTTCTTTACAAAAAAGAGAGATGACGATTCAACTTATGGGCTTTTATTGTAACTTTGTACAAATCGATAATGGATAGATGCTTATAAAGCCTAATCCGTCTCTGTGCCCATTGTGGTCATAGCAGAACATTGCTGCTATACAGACCAGCAACGGGCACGTCAAGCAGGATGTGATGAAGTCTTTACTAAACCTTACTCCCTGGACTGGCTGAAAGAGAGGGTGAACTTAGATACGGTCGAGTACTGTTTTGATAAGAGTATCTATCGTATTCTTGTATCCCGTGTTCGCTTCTTTTATCAGGCGGTTGGCAATGACCATGCATACTGTCATGGCCTTGTGCCCCATCAGACGGCTCAAGCCTGCCAGGGCAGAACTTTCCATCTCGAAGTTGGTGATGCGGTAGCTGTTGTATTCAAATTTTTCAATCTTTTCATTCTGATGCGGGTCGGCAAGCGGCACGCGTAACTCGCGTCCTTGAGGTCCGAAGAAGCCCCCGGCGGCAATCGTTACGCCACGTACCATGTCGTCTTGTGCGATGCGGTCTATCAGTTCAGCACTTGCATCAATGACGTAGGGGGCAGGGGCACACATGTTGCCGGACCATCCCATATGGTTGAGGAAGGCACGTTCCATGGGCAGGTCGCACACGGAGTTGCGTCCTGCATAGAAGTTGAGCAGACCGTCGAAACCAATGGATTTTTCAGAACATACGAATGTACCCACCGGAGTGTAGGGTTGCAAGCCTCCGCAGGTGCCGATACGTACCAGCTCAAGGCTACGTAGGCAGGGCTTTTCTTCGCGCGTCTCGAAGTCGATGTTTGCCAGGGCATCCAGTTCATTCATCACGATATCGATGTTGTCACATCCGATACCGGTGGAAACCACCGTAATACGTTTCCCTCGGTAAGTACCGGTGATAGTCTTGAACTCGCGGCTTTCCACTTCACATTCCTTGTTCTCGAAATGGGAGGCAACCAGTGCCACCCGTCCGGGGTCGCCTACCAAGATGACTTTGTCTGCCAGCCATTCGGGCTTTACGTGAAGATGAAATACAGAACCGTCTTCATTGATGATCAGTTCGGAAGAGGCGAAATATTTTTTCATTTGATAGAGTTTTTAATCTTTATGTTTATAAATAGAAACGCCGGGAGCCGATTCTTGTTCACCGGTTTCGGCGTTTCTGTCAGTTACTTTTCGAGTTATTTGCTCAACGGCTGGCTGGTATTGCCCGTCGTCGGTTTGGCAATGTTTTCGCGCATGGAAGTGTCAGCTTCTATATTCTTCATCCGGTAATAGTCCATGATACCCAGATTGCCGTTGCGGAATGCTTCGGCCATGGCTTTGGGTACTTCCGCTTCTGCCTCGATAACTTTGGCACGGGCTTCCTGGGCCTTTGCCTTCATTTCCTGCTCTGTGGCTACGGCCATGGCGCGGCGTTCCTCTGCCTTGGCTTGAGCAATGTTCTTGTCGGCATTGGCTTGGTCTATCTGCAGGGCAGCACCGATATTCTTACCTATGTCAATATCAGCAATGTCAATGGACAGAATTTCGAATGCCGTTCCGGCATCCAACCCCTTGCGTAATACCAGTTTGGAGATAGAATCCGGATTCTCTAATACAGACTTATGGTTCTCTGACGAACCGATGGAGGAGACAATGCCTTCGCCTACACGGGCCAGAATCGTGTCTTCTCCGGCACCTCCCACCAATTGGCGGATATTGGCGCGCACCGTTACACGGGCTTTGGCAATCAGCTGGATACCGTCTTTGGCAACAGCTGTCACAGGAGGGGTGTCGATTACTTTGGGGTTAACGGACATCTGTACGGCTTCGAATACGTCACGACCGGCAAGGTCGATGGCGGTTGCCATCTGGAACGGCAACTCGATATTGGCTTTAGAGGCAGATACCAATGCGTGTACCACCCGTTCTACGTGGCCTCCGGCAAGGTAGTGCGCTTCCAGTTCGTCACGTGTGATGTTTTGCAATCCTGCTTTGTGAGCTTCAATCATGCCGGGCACAATGATATAAGGAGGAACATTACGGATGCGCATCAGGAAAAGTTGTACCAGCGAGATATTTACTCCCGATACTTTGGCGGACAGCCACAAGAAGAACGGTACATAATGGAAGAAAAGTACCAGGAAGATAATGCCTCCTATAATGAGGAAGGCGGTTAAATACATTGTGCTTGGATCCATGAGATTAAATATTAATTGTTAGTTATAAATAGGTTGATTTCAGAAATTTCACTGCTTGAGCCGCTCCACTAAGAGGACTCCGTCCGCAATACGGTCTACGATAATCGGAGTCTTTTCGTTTAGGAAGCCGTCTGATGACTTTACTTCCACGATGTCTCCGTTGATTTCGGCATAGCCGATGAGGGCCAGGCGGGTAGTGGTGATGCCTACATCGCCTACCTTGACTTTTTCCTCTGCACTACGGTCTACTTTGGAGGTGATGTTTTTTTTCAATGCAATTTTGTCGAGTGTCTTGGAGCGCATGAACCATACCAACGAGCCGATACAAGCCAGGGCAGATATGATAAGCGTAATGACACCTGCCGTGGTGCCCATATAGGCAAAGGCATAGTAGTTGGCAAAGATGATGCAACCTCCTGCCAGAAAACCGGCAATACTGATGCCCGGAATTACGAATAATTCCACTAAGAACAAGATTATTGCTCCTATAATCAATGAGGCGATAATGAGTATATCCATAGTTGTCTTTATTTGGTGGCTTGCTTTTCCTGGTTGCGCACTTGAATGGCAGTCTGCTCCATCTCAGTGGACAATTGCCGTACACGTTGCTCCAGGTCGAGGATGGCGGCAGACATCTTGTCCTTTTCTTGCTTGTTGGCTCGGGAGTATTCCGAACGCATATCTTCCAGTTTCTCCTGCAGTTGTTTGTAGCTCTGCTCCAGCTGATTGTATTTGCCATACGAGGCTTTGGCCTGCGGGGAGCGGAAATCGTCCAGCTGGTAGTAGGTGGAGTGGTCGTCAATGACGAATTGAAAATCGTGCTTCTTGGTAGTCCGCGGCTTTGCGTTGGCAGCGGTCCGAAGTCTTTCTCGGGCGGCCTCTACCGCATCGGTGTCCGTCCATGTGTCCTTGATAGAGTGAAGTTGCGCCAATGATATCATCTTGTCCGGGTCCATCCCTTCGTAGTTGTACACTTGTTTGGATGAGTTGGGAATGAATACATAGATGCACACTTTGCCTTCGGGCTGGTAACGGTCGGAGGCAAACCATCCCAAGGCGTTGAATTCGTCGATGACGTACATATAGTCGTTGTAGGGCGAATTGAACGGCATGCCCACATTTTCCGGCATCAGATAGGAGTCGGTATTCGTATTGTAACGGGTGACGAAAATGTCATATTCTCCCATCGAGCCAGGGCCATCCGAAGCATAGTAGATAGTGATACCGTCTGTAAGTACATAGGGATAATCTGCATTCATGGCCTCGTTGATGCTTCCGGGCAACAAGCTGCCATCGCTCCATTTGTCCAGCAACTTGTTGCGCGAAAGGATACTGAGGGTGCTGTCCGGTTGCATTTCGCTATAATATAGCTTGTTGCCCAGCTCCGTTTCGTATACCGTTCCGCCTTCCTTACCGGAATCTTTGAAATAGGCGTCGTACATGAACAGCTTGCCCGATTCGGGGCTGATTTTGTATGCATCCAGGAAATTTTCCTTGTCTACCACAAAGCTGTCGATGAAGCAAACCTCTTCCACACCTTTCAGCATGCGCAAGTTGGATTTGCTTTTTTCCAATAATTGTTCGGCCTCTTCGGTGGAGCGTTTTCTCTTTCTCAGGTCGGAAATGTAGGTCTCATAAGTTTCGATGGCATCTTCGAACCGATATAAATCATTGTATGCCCGGGCCAAATAGAGTTGCCCGCTGGGGACACGTCTTTTGACGGCGTTTTCCAGGTGTTTCAAGGCTTCTGCGGGGTCGCCGGTTTCCAAGCAACATACACCGTACCATAGGTTGTAATTTCCATTGCCAGGTTGTGTCTTGACGAACTTTTTGAAGGCGGGCTTGGCCTCTTCGTATTCTCCCTTCTCGTACAAGGCTTTGGCTTCTGCCAGGCTTTGTGCAGAAATTGTTATGCTTAAAAGGCTGAATAGAAAGAAAAGGATATATTTTTTATTCATATTGATACATGTTTTATTCATATTGATACATGCTGATTTGTTCAGAAGGTCAAAAATACAAATTTATCGTGAATAAAGCTGGTTTCCGTAATTCTATTTTGTTAATTCTTCTTTAAATCGTTCTTTTGCCTTACTTTTGCAGCCGGAAGAGCTATAACTTATAACTCATAACTCGTATCAATGGCACAATTTGCTGAAGAAGAAAAGATGTTGCGCCGCATAGACAAGCGGTTTAGCAAAGGTGTGGTGGAATATGGACTGATAGAGGACGGCGATAAGATTCTTATCGGGCTTTCGGGAGGCAAGGACTCTTTGGCGCTGGTGGAGTTGTTGGCACGGCGTGCCCGTATCTATAAACCCCGTTTTTCCATTGTCGCCGTACATGTAGTGATGAAGAATATACCTTATCAGAGCGATGTAGACTATCTGAGGGAGTATGTAGAGTCGTGGGGAGTGCCTTTTGTTCTCTTTGAAACGGAGTTTGATGCCACGACAGATACCCGCAAGTCTCCTTGTTTTCTTTGCTCTTGGAATAGGCGGAAGGCATTGTTTACCGTAGCCAAGGAGCAGGGATGTAATAAAATTGCGTTAGGCCATCACATGGATGATATTCTGGAAACTTTGCTGATGAATATCACCTATCAGGGAGCGTTCAGCTCCATGCCTCCCCGATTGGTGATGAAGAAGTTTGATATGACGATTATCCGTCCGATGTGTCTGGTTCATGAGGCGGATTTGATGGAGTTGGCGCAAGTGAGGGGGTATCGTAAGCAGGTGAAGAATTGTCCGTATGAGTCACAATCCAGCCGTAGTACAATGAAAGGCATTCTGAAACAGTTGGAGGAAATGAATCCTGAGGCACGCTATAGTCTATGGGGGAGTATGACGAATGTGCAGGAGGAATTGCTGCCTGCAATCATAAAACATTAACCATTAATTATTAAAAAATATATGAAAGCATTTTATACCATTTTGCTATTGATTGTATCTAATATTTTCATGACGTTTGCCTGGTATGGGCATCTGAAGCTACAAGAGACAAAAGTCATCTCCAACTGGCCGTTGTATGCCGTGGTGCTGTTTTCTTGGGTAATAGCTCTGGCTGAGTATTCTTGCCAGGTTCCGGCCAATCGGATAGGCTTTTTAGGCAATGGAGGCCCGTTCTCATTGATGCAACTCAAAGTGATTCAGGAAGTAATCACTTTGATAATCTTTACGGTGTTCACAACAGTTCTTTTCAAGGGAGAAACGCTGCATTGGAATCATTTTGCCGCTTTTGTATGTCTGGTACTGGCGGTATATTTTGTATTTTATAAATGATGGGTTAATCGCATTTGCGCATTATTTCATATACTTCTCCATCCCTTTTGTTAAGAACGTTTGAAGCTTTCCTTCTTCATCCGTATAAATGAAGCAGGCGTCGATATCCGGATGTGCATCCGCCACGCGTTCTGCTTCTTCCAGCCCCATCACCATGAATGCCGTGGCATAGGCGTCTGCACTCATGCAATCTTTGGCGATGACGGTGGCTGACAAGATGCTGTGCTGTACCGGATAGCCGGTACGCGGGTCGATGGTATGCGCATATTTCTTTCCGTCTTTATAGTAGTAGTTGCGATAATTGCCCGATGTAGCCATGCCTAAATCTGTGACTTGCAGCACTGCTTGCAATTCTTGGTTCACTGCCAGTGAGTCGTCTATCGGCTTGTTCAAACCGATGCGCCAAAGTCCATTTTGAGGGTTTTGCCCGTGAACAACTACTTCTCCGCCTATATCGACCATGAAGTTGCGGATACCCTTCTTCTTCAGAAGTTGGGCTATGACATCTACTGCATATCCTTTTGCCACAGCGCTGCACGAGAGCATTATACGCGGGTCTGTTTTCACCACTTTCCCTTCATCGGACAATTTTACTTTTTCGTATCCTGTCATCTCCAGCAGGCTGTCTATCATGGCAGAGTCGGGGAAGTTACCCTTCTTGAACCCAAATCCCCAGGCATTGGCAAGAGGGGCAACGGTGATATCGAAGGCACCATCGGTCTCCCGGGAGATTTCCATGCTACGTCGGAAGACGTTGGTAAAGAATGTGTCGGGCACAATGTCCTCGTTGCGGTTGATGCGCGTAATGGTCGCCGTATCATTGAAAGGGGACAAGGAACCGTCGAAACGTTTGAGTTCCGCTTCTATCTCCGCCTTCAGATTCTGGTCACATTGATAAGTCACTTTATATACCGTACCGAATATCAGTCCGTTATCCGTTTGATAAGGAGTGACTTGGTTGTGGCGGGCAAGTATCCAGATGGTGCCCAGTACCAGTAGGGCAATCCATAAAAAATTCCGTTGTACTTTCTTTTCCATATCCTATCTGATTTTTTACTTTTTAATTAAAAGAAGAGATGCTCTATCAATATCTTGGTACCGATGATAATGAGGATAATCCCTCCCCAAAGTTCGGCGCGCAGTCTGCGGGCTATGCCACATCCGAAACGGATGCCGAACATCAGGCCGACCATCGACAAGGCGAATGATACAAAACCGATAATCCCGATGGGGGAAAGAATAGCCGAGAATTGCTTGATACCGAGGAATGCAAACGAAACACCTACCGCCAATGCATCGATGCTGGTTGCCACGGCCAGAGCGAGCACCACCTTCAGGCTGGTAGGGTCATACTCGTGCTTGCAACCTTCGTCCTTGAAGGATTCCATTATCATACGTCCGCCCAGGAAGGCAAGGATACCGAATGCAATCCAATGGTCGATACTTTCTATCAGGTGGCTGAAAAAACTGGCACCTATCCATCCCAGCAAAGGCATCAAAGCCTGGAAAAAGCCGAAGCTGACGGCCATCACCAGCATAGGGCGCAGCCGGACGCGTTTCAATATAATTCCGCTGGCTATAGAAACGGCGAAACAATCCATCGCAAGTCCTACGGCCAGTAGCCAAATCTCTAACCCTGTCATAAGTTGCTTAAAGAGGTAGTTTATAAGTTATCGTATAGGTTACTCCCATCGTGTTGGAGCCATATTTCCCGAAACCGGGCACATACCACGGGTCACCGTATTCATCGGCCGAGGCGGACAATTTGAACTTGAAGCGTAGTGACCAGCCCATGTACAATGCCTTCCAGACGTGCGCCCGGATACCGACACAAAATTCCGCCCATTGCATGGAGCCTTTCATTCCTTTATGGTTATAGGGCAGGCTGCCTCCCCATATCTCGTCGTCCAGATTCGGATTGCCTACGATGCCACCATATATCGGGTCGTCTAGTCCCAAGGCGTCTACATCATACTTGAAGCTACTAACACCGTAACGCAAGCCTACGAGTAGCATGTGTCCGTGCTGCTTCTTGTATAGCGTGTTATAGTCCATTCCTATGCGGAAGTAGGGGGCATTGCTTTTGTAGTGTATGCCTTTGTCACTCCAGGTGTCCGTGGAGCCATATCCCAGTTCGGCAATAGGGAAGAAGCGGTTCTTGAGGTTTACGTCCACGGCCACTTCGGAACTCAGGAAATCTCCTCCAAATACGGAGCTTCCGATTCCCCACAAGTCCAAGCCGACGGACGTGCCGTTGTATAACGGATAGTGCACTTCTTCTTTCGCGTCCTTCTTCTCCTTCTTGGGAGGTGCTCCCTGGGGGGGAGCGGTAGGATTCCCGTTCTGCGCCCGTAGGGGGAGGAACATCAGCAGGCAGAGTGCCAGACTAATAGAATAACTTAAGATTTTCCTTTCCATAGATGCCTGCTTCATTGTCTTTGATGTATATCGAGTCCAGAGAGATGCGGGTGCACGTTACGTCTGTGATGGCCTGCTTCATCTGATAGCCGCAATCCATTGATAGGAAATAGGGGGTGTTGGTGTGGCGTATCACCATCGTGTCACTCTTGGTCCGGCTGTACTTGAATATCAGCTTGGTGGAATCCTCCGTATAGCGCAGTGGCAGGGAGATGTCGTGTACCTTCTTCTGGTTGTTGATGATGATGGAGTCGGTGCCGTATGCTGTCACGGTGAGCGAGTCGAGCGTGTCGTTCTCCACGTATTGGGTTTCGGGGTCTACTCTATAAAGAATGCAATTCACCATGGAGCGTGCTGTCATGGAACAGTCGGCCTCTTCCGAGCAGGAGATAGCTATGCTTACTATCGGACAAAGGATAGCTCCGAGTATGACAAGTCTGACTAATTTTTTCATCGTTAAATGGTTTTCTCTATTTGATATTTGTTTCGTTCCGGGGCATTACGTGAAATCAGCTCTCCGAGGAATCCTGCCACGAATAGTTGTGTGCCGATAATCATGGAGGTCAACGAGAGGTAGAAGTAGGGAGAGTCCGTTACAAGACGGTAGGGCATGCCATGGTGCATGTAGTACAACTTGCTGACACCCACTATGACCACGGCTATGAAGCCGAAGATGAACATCAATGAACCCAGCAATCCGAAAAAATGCATGGGCTTGATGCCGAACCGGGAAAGGAACCAAAGGGAAAGCAAGTCCAGATACCCGTTTACAAATCGGTTCAGCCCGAACTTGGTCTTTCCGTATTTGCGTGCCTGGTGGTGCACCACTTTCTCGCCGATTTTCTTGAAGCCGGCGTTCTTGGCCAGGTAGGGGATGTAGCGGTGCATTTCGCCGTATACCTCTATATTCTTGACAACCTCTTTGCGATATGCCTTCAGTCCGCAATTAAAGTCGTGCAGGTTTTTGATGCCCGATACTTTGCGGGCGGTGGCATTGAACAATTTGGTGGGGAGGGTCTTCGACAACGGGTCGTAACGTTTCTGCTTCCAGCCCGATACGAGGTCGTAGCCCTCCTGGGTAATCATGCGGTAGAGTTCGGGTATTTCGTCGGGACTGTCCTGCAGGTCGGCGTCCATGGTTATCACGACGTCGCCTTGTGCTTGTTCGAAACCACAGAACAATGCCGGCGACTTCCCGTAGTTGCGGCGGAACTTAATGCCCCGTACCTTGTCCGGAGCTTGTGCCTGCAATTGCTCGATAACCTGCCACGAACGGTCGGTACTTCCGTCGTTAACGAAAATCACTTCGTATGAAAAGCCGTTGGCATTCATCACCCGCTCAATCCATGCGAACAATTCGGGGAGTGATTCTTCTTCATTATATAGTGGTACGACAACTGAAATATCCATTGATGTATGATTTTTCTATTTTACAATTGAAATAACAATTCTTTTTGCTGTTCCGTCACTCTGCCGGAGCGTCGTCTTTCTTGCGTCTCATCACGAACAAGGCGGTGGGGAAAGCCAGTATCGAACCCCAAAATACATTGGACGATATCATCTGTAGCGTAATGTCGATAGGGCTGAGTAGTCGGGCTGTCTCCAAAGCTTCCTGATAGGTGGCGATGTACGAATCCATTCCCGGCATGTTGCTTTGGGCAAGCGTGTCTACCATCGTTTCGCACGTGTTTATCACATATCCGTGGTCTATGAACCTGAAGTAGATGTAGTGTGCCACGGCGGCAAGCAGCGCGGCAAACATATACATGAAAACGGTGAATATCCATGCATGCAGGAAGCTGATGCCGCCTCCGCATACCTGATTACGATACATCCGTGCATAATAATATCCCATAAAAGGTACGCATAGCGTGAGTCCCATGAAAAGGAAAAGTAAAAAAGGAACCGACAGCCCCACAGGAAAGAGTATGAACTTCAATATCCAGAAACCTCCCATATAGGTACCGAACAGCATTGCGTATCGTTGCATGTAACCTCTATTTTCTGCCATCTTTCTTAGAAATAATGTGCAAAGGTACAAATATAGTTGGATTCAAGGGCAAGCCGATGTGTAGATTTTAAATAAATTAGAGGATTCTTTGCGGGGCAAAAAGAAAAAAGCAGGTAACACTTTCGTATCATCTGCTTTTCTTTCGAGCCTCTTGTCGGATTCGAACCAACGACCCCGAGATTACAAATCACGTGCTCTGGCCAACTGAGCTAAAGAGGCGGGTGGGTAAGCTTGCTATATCGCGCCGCTACAACCAACTACCTTTGCTGCGATCAAGCCCTGGAGGATTCGAAGGGAGCTGGCCGTATAGGACTTACCCGTTTTCGTTTTGCGGTTGCAAAGGTAGGCATTATTTTGAAATCTGCAATAGCTTGCGGCGATTTTTTTATTTATTTTTTTAGATTCTCTATTCTATCCCTCTTCACGGCTCCTTATACAGACACTTTGGAGGGGAGGTACGGATTCTTTCCGGCATTACGATGGACAAATATTCCTTTTACTAAAAAGTATTCGTCCGACATGTGTAACCTTATCGTCCGACAGTTGTTGAATTATCGTCCGACAGCTGTCGGACGATAATTCAACAACTGTCGGACGAATACTTCTTAGTATACCGGAATCTAAAGTATAGTAATGCAAAAGATTGCCATTCGAGAAGAAAATAATAATCGGGGACGAAAAAACTGATAGGCTATTGTGCGCTACCTTGAAAATAAGCATTATTTTTGTGCAACTAACTATATAGTCATTATACACATGAACAAACACATATTGTCATTCTACTTTTTTTTCTGCCTTTTTCTTTTTCTCCCTTTGGTCGAAGCAATTGCCGGCTGGAATAGCTTTATCGTCAATTTTGATAAAAGTGTTTATGGCAAGGGGACCCAGACTTGGCAGATAGCACCCTATGATGACAAGTGGGTATATTTCGCCAACAAGAACGGTATGGTGCAATTTGATGGCAATGTCTGGAATGTATTTCCATTGAACAATGCTTCCGATGTGCGTTCCGTTCTGGCTTCTGCTACCCAAAAAAGAATTTATGTGGGGGGCATCAATGAGTTCGGCTATTATGAACCGGATGCGGACGGTTCTTTGGCCTATCATTGCATGTCCGATACTTTGGAGAGTTCCGTTCGTTTTCTTGGAAACGTGTGGGGCATCCATGAGACTGACAATATTTTGTATTTCCAAGGGGACGGGTGTGTGGTGAAGTACCTGAACGGAAAATATACCGCCATTGAAATGAATGCCAAGATAGATTGTTCCAATATGGTCAATGGTATTCTTTACATCGGTACGGACAGAGGTGTATGGCTTTTGGTTGGAAACACTTTTTTCCCTCTTCAGGGTGCCGATGCGTTAGCTTCCAAACGTATTCGTGGCATTATACCTTATAAGAAAGGTGTTCTGGTGGTGACTGCATACAACGGACTTTACTATTGTGACGGGCGTACGATGGAACCGTTCATCACCGGTGCCGAAGAGTTTATGCGTGAGAATGAAGTCTTTTGCGTGGCCAAAAAGGATGATAAGATTGCCTTGGGAACCATTCATAAAGGATTGGTACTGGTGGATTGCAGCACCATGCAACTGAAATATTTCAATGAGAACAACGGCTTGCGTAACAATACGGTGCTTTCTGTCTCCTTCGATACGACCGGAAACCTCTGGGCCGGTCTGGATAGCGGCATTGACTACGTCTGTCTGAGTTCTCCTTTTACGAATCTCTATTCCTATCCCTATTCCTACGGCACGGGATATACGGCGGCTGTAGAAGGCGGCTATCTTTATTTAGGTACCAATCGGGGTTTGTATTACACCTCTTATCCGGTACAGATGAACGGTGATTTGCCGGATATCCGTCCGATGCCCCAATCCAGCGGACAGGTCTGGAACCTTTGCCGTATAGGTGATGAACTCTTCTGTCTGCACGACCGTGGTATTTTCCTTATCAATGGCACTTCCGTAAAACGCGTGACGGATATTGCCGGCGCCTGGTGTTGCCAACTTGTGGCAGGACGTACGGACCTTATGTATGTCGGGGTATATAACGGTATTTATTTGGTTGGGAAAAAGAATGGAGAATGGCAGGTGGTTGGCAAGATTGAGGGTATGAACGATTCTTGCCGTCTTTTTGAGCAGGAAAGCGATAAGGTGATTTGGGTGTACAATACAGATCATGTTACCCGTGTGGATTTGGATAATGATTTGACAAAAGCTGTCCGTATAAAGGAATATAGCGCGAAGGATGGTTTTCCGGTAGGACGTGATATGTATATAGCGAAGATAGAAGACCGGGTGTATTTTGCCACTCCCCGGGGAATCTATAAGCATAATCCTCATAAAGATGTCATGGAGCCTTGTCCGGATATGAACAACCTTTTGAATGGCACCGCGGCCTATTCGCGTATCTTGGAGTATCACGATAAGTTGATTAGTTTGAGCCCTCACGAAATCTGTATTGCCAATCTGGGTACCTATAAGCGGGGGGCGAATACAAGCATTAATCCCATCCAGCAATCGCTGATTGAACTGGTACCCGGTTTTGAAACGATTATTCCTCTTTCAGATTCGCTGATGGTGGTTCCTAATGAAGGAGGTTTCGCTTTATTCAGCATCCCGGCCGTAAGAGAGCGTCAAGATCGTAGCCACTCCTTATATATAAGGAACATGTATCTGTCTTATCCCAAGGATTCATTGGTATATACCGCAAACTTTTTAGGAGAGAAGCCGGTTCCGGTGATAGCTTATTCCATGAATTCCGTTCGTTTTGACTATGCCCTTTCTTTTTTTTCGGTAGGGGATGATATCCGTTTTCAATATCGTTTGAATAAGGGAGGCTGGTCCGATTTCACAACGGTACGCACCAAGGAGTATAGCAGCTTGTCGGAAGGGGAATATACGTTTGAAGTCAAGGCGGTCTTTCCTGACGGTACGACATCATCGGATACAATCGCCTTCCGTATACTTCCACCGTGGTATCGCAGTGCTGCTGCATACGTTTGTTATATCATCTTGGCTTTGCTTGCCTTATGGTATGTCTATCGCTGGGATGATGTCCGTGTGAAGCGGAAGAAACAGCAGGCGGTGGTCGAGAAGGACAAAGAGTTGCACGATATGGAAAGGGAGTACGAAGAGGAGAAAGCTCGTCAGGAAAAGCAGATTATGCAGCTGGAGAAAGAAAAATTGGAATACGATTTGCAACATAAGAGCCAGGAAATGGCCAATCTGATGATAAACTTTGTCCGTAAGAATGAAATGCTGACTGAAATCAAGTCGGAGATACTTAAAGTATCCGCCTTGCTGAAGGGTGAGGGGGCTCGTGAAGGGAAACAGCAACTTATACTTATCAATAATAAAATAGACGGTAATATACAGAGTGATGAGGTCTTGAAGCGTATTGAAGACCAGTTTGACTTGATACATAACAATTTTATGAAACGTCTTCATGCCAAGCATCCGGAACTTTCCCACAACGAACGCATGATGTGCGCTTATCTAAAGATGAATCTTTCCACGAAAGAAATAGCTCCTCTGTTGAATATTTCGGTTCGTGGAGTTGAAACAATCCGTTATCGTCTTCGTAAGAAGTTCGCTTTAGAGAGAGAGGATAGTTTGACGGATTATTTAAGCAATAAACTGTAGCCTTTAGATATTAACTTCCTTTAAAAGAAGGAAGTGCATGAAAGGGAGGAATGTTAAATTTCTCCCTTTTGTGTTCTATAACATGTTGTGACGTAATACTTGAAAGTATATATTAACTATTGATTATTAATAAGTTATTTATTAATGACGTATTGATAACGTATTTGAATTTTGTATTTGACGTATTTAAGAATGATTGTTTCTTGTTTGTTTTATTGCCTTTTACTCTATGTTTGCACTGTTCGATTGAGGACAAAACCGAGAAACGTTAATCTTAATTTAGTAAAACTTATGAAAAAGTTATTATCAGTTTTATTTCTGTTAAGCTTTACCTTGGCTTCTGTATATGCCCAAAATATACAGGTAAAAGGTACAGTGGTAAGCGGTTCGGATAATGAACCGTTGCCTGGAGTAAATGTGGTAGTTAAAGGTACTACCAATGGTGGAATTACTGATTTGGACGGTAATTTTACATTGTCGGTTCCTGCCGACGCAACACTTTCTATTACTTATATTGGTTTTAAGTCACAAGAAGTTGCGATAAATGGAAAAACTTCCTTGAAAATAGTTCTTCAGGAAGATTCAGAAACGCTGGACGAAGTAGTAGTGGTGGGATATGGTGTTCAGAAAAAAAGTGTGGTAACAGCATCTATTGCCAAAGTTAGTAGTGAGGATTTGGAAAACAAATCTCCGGTGCGTATGGATAATGCATTGAAAGGTTTGGCTGCAGGTGTGGATGTAACTTCTGCTTCTGGTCAGCCGGGTGATTCTCCTCGTGTACGTGTACGTGGTATTGGTACTATTAACAATAGTGATCCCCTTTACATTGTAGACGGTATGCCTATTGGTGGTGGTCTTGATTTTGTAAATCCTAATGATATCGAGTCTATCGAAGTCTTGAAAGATGCTGCTTCTGGTGCTATTTATGGTGCACGTGCTGCTAATGGCGTTATTCTAGTAACTACCAAGAAAGGTAAGATGGGTAAGGCACAGATTAATTACAATTTTTCTTATGGTTGGCAGAGCGCATGGAAGAAACGTGATGTAACTAGTGCGACAGACTATGCTATCCTTCAGAATGAAGCCAATGTGAATGGTGGTCAGGCTCCAATTTATGCAGATCCTTATAATTTGATTGATGCTAATGGAAATTCTATCAAAGGGTTTGGCACTGATTGGCAAGATCTTGTTTTCTATGACAATGCTCCGGTAGTGAATCATGATGTGACAGTTAGTGGTGCATCAGAAAAAGTAAATTATTATTTATCTTTGGGGTATTATTCACAAGATGGTATTGTTGGTGGTAATCACGGACATTCTAATTATGACCGTTTGACTGTTCGTTCCAATACTCAATATAATCTAATTGATGCATCTAAAGAACGCGGTTTCCTTAATAAATTGGATTTAGGTGTAAATTTGGCTTATATGCGTACGCATTCAACAGGTGTTGGCACTAACTCTGAATTCGGTTCAATTTTGGGTTCGGCTCTTTATCTGTCTCCTATTTTGACCCCTACATTGACTGGTGATGCAGCTGAAAAGATGATTGAAACTTATAAAGATTTTGATTTGCCTCGTGATGCAAATGGTGATCCTTATACAGTACCTGGCTACGGAGGAGCTTATCAAGAAATGAATAATCCGCTGGCTATGATGACGTTGACTCCTACAAAGAATTGGTCACATAAGTTTGTTCCAAAGTTTTCTATTGATCTCCAATTGTGGGATAATTTGAAGTATCACTTCAATTATAGTGCTGATATGGGATTTTGGGGTAATGAAGGGGCTACCAAGAGTAAGTATTATCTCTCTGCTAATAATAAGGCAACACATACTAGTGCATCTTCATTCAAGGCACAGAATGTGACATGGCAGATTGAAAATACATTGACTTATGATAAAACTATTGGCAAACATACATTTGGTGTTGTATTGGGACAGTCTGCCCTTAAATATAAAGGAGACCAACTTGGTGGTAACCGCTGGAATCTGGTGAATCCTAATAAACCTTCTATTGATTATGCTACAGGGAATGTTGAATATACAAAGGATGAAAATGGTAATATTACTGGTGCTACAGTTCAGTATGGCGTTTATGGAGGTCCTTATACAGAACATAGAATGTCATCTATGTTTGCTCGTTTGAGTTATAACTATAATGAACGCTATATGATTCAGGCTACAATCCGTCGTGATGGTTCAAGTCGTTTTGGTATTAATAATAAATATGGTACATTCCCTTCAGTATCTGTGGGATGGAATGTGACAAATGAAGAATTTATGGCTGATACGCGAGAATGGTTGTCTAACTTAAAGGTTCGTGCTAGTTGGGGTAAGAATGGTAATGATAACATAGCCGAATTTGGTTATACTTCATTGACAGCCATGGGTAATAATGTTCTTTTGGGTAAAGATGCCATCAAATGGAATGGTTCTAAAGCGCAACGTTTGGCAAATCCTGATTTGAAATGGGAAGAGAGTGAGCAAACTGACTTAGGTATTGATTTGGGATTCTTTAATAATGCTTTAACGTTCAGTGCCGACTATTACATAAAGAAAACCAATGGTATGATTATTACGATGCCTATCCCGAGTTATGTAGGTGAAACTAAACCTCTTGGTAACGTAGGTGATATGGAAAATAGTGGCTTTGAGTTTGAACTTGGCTATAAATGGAATATTGCTGATGCTAAATTTGCAGTAAAGGGAAATGCTACTTATCTTAAAAATGAATTGAAGAATTTGGGTAATGATACTGGCTATATGGATTTAGATGGTATTCAAGGATTCTCTGGCGGCGGTACACGCGGCTCTAACGGACAACCTTTCCCCTATTTCTATGGTTACAAGACTGACGGTGTTTTCCAGAATATGGATGAAGTTCGTGCTTATGTCAATAAAGATGGTAAAATGATTATGCCGGATGCGGTTCCTGGTGATACACGTTTTGTGGATGTAAATGGTGATGGCAGCATCTCGGCAGATGACCGTACTAACATTGGTAATGGTACTCCGGATTGGACTTATGGTTTGAATCTCAATGCTGATTGGAAAGGCTTTGATTTTAATATTTTCTTCCAAGGTGTGGCTGGTGCTGATGTGTTTGATGGCACTTATCGTACAGATGTTGCTTCTGGTAACTATCCTTCTTGGATGTTGGGACGTTGGACTGGTGAAGGTACTTCTAATAAGTATCCTCGTCTGGCTGTCGGTAATGCAACGAACTGGATGGTATCTGATCTTTATGTTTGTGATGGTTCATATCTTCGTCTTAAGAATATTACTTTGGGATATACATTGCCTAAGACTCTTACTCGCAAACTCACTATTGAACGTCTGCGCGTATATGTACAAGCTGAAAATCTTGTGACTTGGACCAAATATTGGGGATTTGACCCTGAAATTTCTTCAGGTGCAACTTCTCTTGGTGTTGACCGTGGTATTTATCCGCAGGCTCGTACATATACAGTAGGTGTAAATGTTTCTTTCTAATTTAAAAACATAAGAATTATATGAAAACAAATAAAATATTAGCAATAGGCTTACTTGCTGCCGCTACAGTGTTGATTACCAGTTGCAGTGACAGTTTTCTTGAGGTGGAAAATCCGACAGGTGAACCATTGGAAGATTATTATACTACGGACGAGCATATTCAGGAAGCTCTGATTGCCGCCTATGACCCTCTCCATTGGCCAGATTGGGGATTGGGACAGTACAATGCCTTGAATATTGACGGTGAAATTATGGGCGATAATTTTTGGGTAGGTGGTGCAACCAAGACCGATATGCAGAATTGGCATATGTTATTTAATTATGAAGCTAATGAAAATAATACACTTGGCTCTCTTTGGACTGTGGATTATTCTGGCATCAAACGTTGTAATGACTTACTGAAATATCTTGATTGGGGTACTGATGTTACTGAGGCCAATCGTAAACTCTATGAGATGCAAGCCCGTTTACTACGTGTTTTCTATTATAATATGTTGTGGCATTATTTTGGTAATGTACCTTTCTATTTGGAGAATCTTTCCGAACCTCCTTATACGGCTCCGCAATATACTGCCGATCAGGTTTATGCTGAGTTGATTGTGGAACTTGAAGCTGTAATTGACTCTAAGGTGCTACCTTTGAAATATTATAAAACAATCAAAGATGGTAAAGAAGTTGATGACGAAGGTCAGTTGGGACGTGTCACTCAAGCTATGGCTTATATGATATATGCTGAAATGGTAATGTATCAGAATGATGAAAGTCGTTTTTCAAAAGCTTTAGGTTATATGAAGGAGCTTATTGATAGTCCTAGCTTTAGATTGAATCCTAGTTTTGCCAACATCTGGGAAACGGAAGGTGAATGGTGTGACGAATCTATCTGGGAAATTAATTATGAGCAAACTAATAACGAACGTGGCTGGGGAAGTCCGTTAGCTGTTGGTGGCACAGTGCTTCCTACTTTGATTTCTCCTAACTCTTTCCCTGGTGATGATGGTTGGTCAAAGGGTAATGATGGTTGGGGATTTATGCCCATGCGTCTTGAAACTTATCAAATGTTTAGTGAACAAGACAAACGTCGTGATGCAACTTGCTGGGTGATTGCCGAATATGTAGAATATACGAAACGTTATCAAGATACTCATATTTGGTTGCAAAAATATCGTCCGTATGATAAGAACTTCAAGCAGTCTTCCGGTGACCAGAATTTGAACTATAATAACAACTATCGTTATTATCGTTATGCTGAAACATTGCTCAATGCTGCAGAACTTTCTCTTCGTACAGGTGGAAGTAGTACTGGGGAGGCTAAGACATGGTTGAACGAAGTTCGTACCCGTGCCGGTTTGGCTGAACTTGCGAGTGTCACAGTTGACGATGTCCTCACAGAGCGTCATTTGGAATTTGTTGGCGAAGGTAAACGCTATTTTGATTTGGTACGTGCTGAAGGAATTAGTGGAGCATCATCTAAAAACAAGGCTACTACTGCACTTGTCCCAGATGAATATGGCTACCGTACCAATTCTTGGACTGCCAAGAAGAAATACATTCCTATTGCACAAAGTGAGTTGGATTCTGACCCTGCTTTGGTTCAGAATGCTTATAAATAGTTTACCATAACTCCATTAACAAATAATTGATATGAAAAATATATTTAAATATATAGCAGGCGTGTTGGTTGCTGGTTTTGCAATGACTTCATGTTCGCCTGAAGATTTTACGGGAGCCAATGGCAATATCCCACAAGCATCGGATTATACTGATAACTTTAAAGTTACTGTAGATCAGACAACCAATTATGCAAACTTTGAATTTACTTCTGCTCCTGGAGTGTCTCCGATTTGGATAATTGACGGCGCTTATCAAGCCTCATATGGCTTTTCTAAATATTATCGTAAAAAAGGTTCATATACAGTAGAATGTAAAGTAAAGAACGCAAATGGCATCAGTGATGGTTCGATAACTAAAACCTTTGAAATAGAGAAGACTATTATGAACGGTTTTGGTGGTTTTGTGGAAGATAGTGAATTTAACATGTTTAAGGGAGTAACTTTCAATGTGGCATCTTTCTACTATGCTCCAGGATGGGGGCAGATTGCAGATCCAAAATATACTTATCAGAATGGTGCATTTGTTGTTTCCTTACCGGAAGCTACTACCGATCAGTGGCAAGCTCAGATGCATGTGGAATTGGATAAGGCAATTGCTTTGTCTGTGGATAAAACCTATGATTTTTCAGTGATAATTACTTCTACTACCAAACATCCGGGCGTGACGGTTAAAGTACAGCAGAAGGGGGATGACAATACGTTTATCAATATGCAGCGTGTGGCTTTAGATGCTAATGAGCCCAAATGTATATGGTTCAGTAACGTACCCGGTGTGAATATTACCGACTTGAAGTTTGCACTTGATTTTGGTGGTAATGAAGCTAATACGGATATTACTTTGGAAAGCTTTGTCTTGAAAGACCATGCTAATGATGACGGTACGGAAATTCCTGAAGTACAAGAGCCTGAACCTTCTTGGGTAAAGGTGGATAGTGAAGACAATCTTTGGAACGGGGCAACCTTTACCAATACTTTCTTCTATGCAAACCCGGATTGGAGTGCTAGACCTAATCCTGATTTGGTGGTGGATGGAAATGCTTATACACTCACTTTCCCTGATGCTACTGAAGCACAATGGCAGAACCAGTTCTCGTTTGTTACAGATTTGTCAGCCGATACAGAAACTGCCTATGATTTCTGTGTCACTCTAAATCCTAGTACTGATTTGAAGGGAGTGACAGTAAAACTGGTTCAGACTGATGAACCTGATGTCAAACATGATGACAATTTCTTCTTTGCAGAACAGACGGATTTGTTGGGTAATGAAGATAATAAATTTTGGGTTGCAAATAAAAAGGCGCCTAAAGATATGCATGCTATATCTTTAGTCTTGGATTTTGGTGGAAATCCTGCTGACACAAAAGTGACTATTAAGGATATTATTTTCCAGACTCATAGAGATTGAAGACTAGTATTGGATAGGATATTGGTCTACTAAAAAACAGTGAATTATAAAAGGGGGGGAAGGATGTGTGTTATCTTGGCAATTGCTGGAATTTCATCCTTTCCCTTTTTCTCTACTTATGTTATAAAGAAATATATATGAAATACTATTGTCTATTATCTATTCTTTTGTTTTCGTTGATTGCTTGTGGCAGTAACGATGGCAAGGAACCGCAATCCGAGGATGTTACCATTAAATGTTCTCCTGAAAAGATAGAGGCTGTTGCACAAGCTAGCCAATATGTGGTGAATGTGGTTTGTTCCGGTAAAGAGTGGACAGCTTTTGCCTCTGATGATTGCAGTTCATGGGTCAAAGTAAATGTAATAGGTTCTTCTTCTAGCCAAGGCACAGCGACAGTTATAGTCAGTGCTCATACGGGTACTACTTCTCGTACTGGTACAGTGGTGGTTAAATCTGGTGCTACTCGTGTATCTATTCCTCTTACGCAAGCGGCTCCTTTATCAGTGTCACAGACTGAGTTGTATTCTAATTCTGTAGGAGAAAATTTTGTCTTATCTGTTATTGCTTCTGGCGAATGGAATGTGAAATCCAATGATAGTTGGATTAGCGCAGAAAAAAACGGTGAGGAGATTGTTGTGACCACTTTAGCTAATGATGCAAAGATTTCCCGTACGGGCACAGTTGAGGTTGTGGCTGGTGCAGAGAAAGCAACGGTAACAGTTATTCAAGAATCGGCTGAAGATCTGGATATCAATATTCCTGAGGGGTATCGGTTGGTTTGGCATGATGAATTTAATGAGGGTATATCTCTCGGCAATGACTGGACACACGAAGTTCAAGGAGCAGGGTGGGTAAACAATGAACTTCAGAATTACGTTAATGGTTCCGCTGACGGAAAGCGTGTGACAGAACTTGTGGACGGTAAGTTGAATATAAATTGTTTCAAAGGCTCCGATGGTAAAATTTACTCTGGTCGTGTGTATGCTAAAGTGAATACTGGTTGGAAATACGGTTACTTTGAAGCACGTATCATGTTGCCTGAAGGCAAGGGGACGTGGCCGGCTTTTTGGATGATGCCAGTTGATAATGACTGGAATACTAATCCATGGCCCATGTGTGGTGAAATAGACATTATGGAGGAAGTGGGAGTCGTGCCCAACGAAGTCTCTTCGTCTATCCATACGCAAGATTATAATCATACTATAGGTACGCAGAAAACACATGCCATGACTATAGAACAGGCAGAAGGAGAATTTCATCTCTATGCTTTAGAGTGGACAGAAGATGCCATCACTACATACGTGGATGGCAAGGTACAGTTGGCTGTTACCAAACAACAATTGGGAGCTGGTCATAATCAATGGCCTTTCCATTATGCTTTCTATCCCATTCTGAATCTGGCTTGGGGCGGTGATTGGGGTGGAATGAACGGTGTGGATGAATCTGCTCTTCCTGTAACGATGAAGGTGGATTATGTACGTGTATTTCAGAAGAAGTAGAACTGTTTTTTAATGAAGTTTGAAAATGAAGGTTAAATGCTTTTTTTATTTATAACATAGCATACCTTATGCTTTAGAACAATTGATAATGAAAAAAGAAAAAATATTTATTTTTATCTGTTTAGTTTTGTTGTCTGCCTGTTCTTCTTCTTCTTTAGACGGCATTGTAATAGAGAAAGCGGCAGACGGTTATAAACTTTCCATTGACGGAAGAGAAACCTATATTAAAGGCGTAGGCGGCACATATCGGTTAGACATTGCCGCCCAGAGTGGTGCCAATGCCTTCAGAACCTGGGGAGGTAATGTGGAGGAGATAAAGAAAAACCTGGCATTGGCTTCAGAGCACAACATGTACGTAATGCAGGGAATAGGCATGACCAAAGACTCCATACGCTATTACGATGATGAATATAAGAACAAGATGCGCGAAGAAGTCCGCTTGTTGGCAGAAACGTTCAAGAATGATACGAGTTTGCTGGCTTGGGGTATTGGCAATGAAATTGAGTTGGGAAATGCCAATATAGCTGCCGCATGGAATTTTGTGGAAGAACTGGCACAGCTGATTAAGTCGATAGACAAGCGTCATCTGGTTTCGACAGTGATTTCCTACAATCCGTCGGCATTGGACTCTGTGGCAAAGTATGCTCCGTCTCTCGATTATGTGGGCATCAATGTATATGGTCCGATGGGAGAGGTGCAGGCTGTTGTTGACCGGTCGGACTACAAGGGTGCATTTATGATTACCGAGTGGGGACCGACCGGTTGGTGGGAAACAGCGTCAACCGAGTGGAAGGCACCCATAGAGCAAACCAGTGAAGAAAAACGGCAGGTATACGAAGAGCGTTATACGCAATATATTTCTGCCAATACCCGTTGCTTGGGCTCTTTTGTATTCTTGTGGGGACAAAAAGAAGAACGTACGCCTACTTGGTTCAGTATGTTTGTAGAAGACACGGTGGATATGCTGCCTCTGAAAGGAGAAAAGACTCCTATGGTGGAGGCTATGCAAAGAGTGTGGACCGGCAAGGAATTGGATGAAACGGCTCCGATAGTTCGGGGCATGACTATCAATGGTAAAAGTGCCATTGATAATGTCCGTATCAAAGCAGGTACTTTATTTAAAGCGGAGGTTTCCGTCACAGATAAGGAGAATGATTCTTTGACTTATGTGTGGGAAGTACTGAAAGAGGCTACAGTCTTGGGTTTTGGAGGTTCTTATGAACCACGTCCGGAAAGAATGGGTGACGTGGCCGTGTCAGACAAGAATGTGTATGAGACTATGATTAAAGTTCCCGGGGAATATCGTTTGTACGTATATATACTTGATAATACGGGTTTTGTCTCTACAGCAAATGTTCCATTTCAAGTAATAGATTAAAGATGAAAACAATGAAAATGCTCTCTGCTTGTTTATTGCTGCTTCCTTTTATATCTTGTACTCAAGTGCAGGATACAAAAAATGACGCAGTCATCGAGCAGAAAATAGAAGCGCTGTTGTCCCGTATGACATTGGAAGAAAAAATTGGGCAGATGAACCAGATTTCTTCTTATGGTAACATAGAGGATATGAGCGGATTGATAAAGAAAGGTGAAGTCGGGTCTATCCTGAATGAAGTAGATCCGGTGCGTGTCAATGCCTTGCAGCGTGTGGCAATGGAGGAGTCCCGCTTGGGCATCCCCTTGCTGATGGCGCGTGATGTGATCCATGGTTTCAAGACCATATTTCCTATTCCCTTGGGACAAGCGGCATCTTTCAACCCGCAGGTGGCTAAGGATGGTGCACGGGTAGCGGCTGTGGAGGCTTCTGCCGTGGGTATCCGCTGGACATTTGCACCGATGATAGATGTGGCTCGCGATCCCCGTTGGGGGCGTATGGCCGAAGGATGTGGCGAAGATACTTATTTGACTTCAGTGATGGGTGTTGCTATGGTCGAAGGTTTCCAGGGAGATTCGCTGAACAGTCCGACTTCCATAGCCGCATGTCCTAAACATTTTGTAGGTTATGGTGCTGCCGAGGGCGGGCGTGATTATAATTCCACTTTCATTCCGGAGCGTCGTTTGAGGGATGTATACCTTCCTCCTTTTGAAGCTGTAGCCAAGGCAGGAGCAGCTACTTTCATGACTTCGTTCAATGACAATGATGGAGCACCGTCTACCGGAAACACTTTTATTTTGAAAGATGTGCTTCGTGGTGAATGGGGATTTGATGGAATAGTAGTGTCAGACTGGGCTTCGGTAGCCGAAATGATGGCACATGGCTTTGCTGCCGATTTTAAAGAGGCAGCAATGAAGGCGGTGAATGCCGGTGTGGATATGGAGATGGTCAGCTATACGTTTGTCAAGGAACTGCCGGAGTTGATAAAAGAAGGAAAAGTCAAGGAATCTGCTATAGATGATGCAGTGCGGAATATTCTGCGCGTCAAGTACCGTTTAGGATTGTTTGATAACCCTTATGTAGATGAGAAACGTATAGAGGAACTTTATGCTCCTTCTCATCTGGAGGCTGCCAAGAAAGCTGCTGTGGAATCGGCCATCTTGCTGAAGAACGAAAAGGAGACATTGCCTCTGCAATCTTCGGTAAAGACGGTTGCTGTGGTAGGTCCGATGGCAAATGCACCTTATGACCAATTGGGTACCTGGATATTTGATGGTGACAAGACAAAAACCGTGACACCGTTGAAGGCTATCAAGGAACTGGTGGGGGACAAAGTGCAGGTGATATACGAGCCCGGTCTGACTTATAGCCGTGACAAGAATATGGCAGGTGTTGCCAAAGCCGCTGCTGCCGCTGCACGTGCTGATGTTATTTTGGCGTTTGTAGGCGAAGAGGCTATTCTTTCAGGAGAGGCGCATTGTCTGGCCGACTTGAACCTGCAAGGTGCGCAAAGCGAACTGATTGCCGCTTTGGCGAAAACAGGAAAACCGGTGGTTACTGTCGTAATGGCAGGGCGTCCGTTGACCATAGGAAAGGAAGTCGAACTCTCGTCTGCTGTACTTTATTCGTTCCATCCCGGAACTATGGGAGGACCGGCATTGGCCGACTTGTTGTGGGGCAAGGCTGTGCCAAGTGGCAAGACTCCGGTGACGTTCCCGAAGATGGTAGGACAAATACCGGTTTATTATGCTCATAACAGTTCCGGACGTCCGGCTACGCGGAATGAGGTTTTGCTGAATGACATTCCGTTGGAAGCGGGGCAGACTTCGTTGGGATGTACCTCTTTCTATATGGATGCTGGTTTCGATCCGCTGTATCCTTTTGGCTACGGTCTGTCGTATACGACGTTCAAATATGATAATGTGAAACTCTCGTCAGCCAATCTGAAGAAGGAAGATGTGCTGACTGTGACTTTCGACCTTGAGAATACCGGAAAGTATGAAGGTACTGAGGTAGCCCAGCTTTACGTGCAGGACAAGTTCGCTTCGGTGACCCGTCCGGTGAGGGAGCTGAAACGCTTTGCTCGCATCACATTGAAGCCGGGCGAGAAGAAAAATGTATCGTTTGAACTTCCGATAAGTGAACTTGCTTTCTGGAATATAGATATGGTGAAGACGGTGGAAGTCGGAGACTTTGCTCTTTGGGTGGCACCGGATAGCCAAAGTGGAGAAGCAGTTTTCTTTAAGGTAGTAGATTGATTGTTGATTTAAGGTTAAAAAGAGAAGGGGCGGACTGTGACGGTTCGCCCCTTCTTACATTTAATAAATGCTTTTTTCTTTATAAGCTCTGTCTTCCGGTAAAGAAAGACACCGGCAAATCACTCATCACCTATCACTTTCTTATATCCATACACCGCATTGCTTCCCAGCTCTTCTTCGATACGAAGAAGTTGGTTGTATTTTGCCATACGGTCTGAACGGCTCAGTGAACCGGTCTTGATTTGTCCACTGTTGGTAGCTACGGCTATGTCTGCGATAGTCGAATCTTCCGTTTCACCGGAACGATGGGAAGTTACGGTAGTATATCCGTGGCGGTGTGCCATTTCGATGGCGTTCAGTGTTTCGGTCAACGAACCTATCTGGTTTACTTTAATCAATATGGAGTTGGCGCAACCTTTTTCGATACCCATTGCAAGGAAGTCCACATTGGTGACGAACAAATCGTCTCCTACCAACTGGCAACGGTTACCGATACGGTCGGTCAGTTTTTTCCAGCCGTCCCAGTCGTTTTCGCTCATGCCGTCTTCGATAGAGTCGATGGGATACTTGTTGATTAACTCTTCCAGATAGTCAATCTGTTCGTCGGCTGTACGCTTCTTTCCTTTTTCGCCTTCGAATTTAGTATAATCGTAGATGCCGTCATGGTAGAACTCGGAAGAAGCGCAGTCCATGGCAATCATTACATCTTTGCCCGGTTCGTATCCGGCAGCCTTGATGGCGGCAATGATGGAGTTCAAGGCATCTTCTGTACCCTCCAGATTAGGAGCAAAACCTCCTTCATCGCCTACTGCTGTGCTGAGGCCACGGTCTTTCAGGACTTTCTTCAGTGCATGGAACACTTCGGCACCCATACGCAGACCTTCGCGGAAGGAAGTAGCACCTACGGGGCGTATCATGAATTCCTGGAAAGCAATGGGAGCGTCACTGTGCGAACCGCCGTTGATGATGTTCATCATCGGTACGGGCATCACATAGGTATTTGTACCACCGATATATCGGTAGAGTGGGATGTCGAGGTAAGCGGCGGCAGCCTTGGCCACGGCAAGAGATACGCCGAGGATGGCATTGGCACCCAGATTGGCTTTCGTTTTGGTTCCGTCCAGTGCAAGCATGGCATGGTCGATACCCATCTGGTCGAGGGCGGACATACCGATGAGCTTGGGAGCAATGATATTATTGATATTGTTCACGGCTTTCAGGACACCTTTGCCTCCGTAACGTTTTTTGTCACCGTCACGCAGTTCCAATGCTTCGTGTTCTCCCGTGGATGCTCCTGACGGGACAGATGCACGGCCTATGAAGCCGGATTCCAAGGTTACGTCTACTTCTACAGTTGGGTTACCTCTTGAATCGAGGATTTCACGTCCGATAATCTTCTCTATTTTCATATTCAGTCAATTTTAATTATAAACTATCTTACTAACAATTGAAAATAGGGAATTGTTTTTCGTTTTTAATCCTTTATTGTAATGCTGAGAAGTGTAGTCAGGTCCATGGTTTGGGAAGTATTGGCGATGGTTCCCCGTATGTCAAGTAGATTAAGGCGTATACCTCTTATGTGAGAGTCGCTTAGGTCGATACCTCTTAGGGGGCTTTTGTCCCTCTAAGGTAGGAGGAATGATGCGTACGGGAGGCATGACAAAAGGTTTACTGGGTTTCATAGGGGGTGTTTGGAGTTATATACAGCGTCCGAAGGTACCGCCGGCGAAAGCAGCAAGGACTCCTAATGTGATACTTAACAAGGTATATAAGGCAAACATTCCGTAGAATCCTTGCTTTATCAGAATCAGTCCGTCATTGCTGAAAGTGGAGAAGGTGGTGAATCCTCCGCACAGACCTGTAGTCAGCAACAGCCGTATTTCGGTAGAAAGGTTGAAACGGGCAGATAAGGTATAAAATAGCCCGATGAGGAAACTTCCGAGGATATTGACTGTGAACGTAGCCCATGGGAAAGAGTAGGGGACGATGCGCTCGTGGAGCATCATCTGTACGCAGTAGCGCAGTACGCTGCCGGTACCGCCGCCAAGGAATATAGCTATCAGTATTTTGTCCATAGGATGTATAGGTATGGTTTTTGATTGCAAAGGTAATCACTTTTTGTATGCCAGGCTATATGGTAAAGTCTGTCTTTTGTATCTATGGCACCGAAATTTGTTGTTCGCGTTCTATATCTTGCATCTTGAAATATGGGTGGGCTGGAGGCAACCCGGAAAATTCAGGAGTTCAATGGTGTTATTTCGGTTGTAGCGCTTACGGCTAATGTTTTTGTTCAAGGGAAACTGGCTTTCATGCAAACGTTTGCCGACAAATCATCATAATTTTAATTTAATTGCGTCAGAGCGTATTTCTTTCCTGCTTATATTTGCATTTGGAACATAATTTTATAAATATAGCATGAGAAACATGAAAGCAATCTGTACAAAATTAGCCTGCTTCCTGCTCGTTTTGTTGGTGAGCGGCGTAGCAATGGCAGAGAGTATTACCTCTCCCAACGGACAACTTCAATTGAATTTTTCGGTAAATGCGCAAGGCGAACCCGTTTACGAACTTTCTTACAAAGGAAAGCCGGTGATTAACCCTTCTAAATTAGGACTCGAACTGAAGAACGACCCCGGTCTGATGAATGGCTTTACGCTGGCGGATGCAAAGACTTCCACTTTCGACGAGACTTGGGAACCGGTATGGGGGGAAGTAAAGCAAATCCGTAACCACTACAATGAGCTGGCTGTGACGCTCAACCAAAAGGCGCAGGATAGGAACATCATTATCCGCTTCCGTTTGTTCGACGATGGTATGGGCTTCCGCTATGAATTCCCTTTGCAGAAGAATCTGAACTATTTCGTGATTAAGGAGGAGCGTACTCAGTTTGCCATGACTGGCGACCACACAGCCTTCTGGATTCCGGGCGACTACGATACGCAGGAATATGATTACACAGAATCCAAACTTTCTGAAATTCGCGGGTTGATGAAAGGGGCCATTACGCCTAACTCTTCACAAACCCCGTTTTCGCCCACCGGTGTTCAGACTTCTTTGCAGATGAAGACTGCTGATGGCTTGTACATCAACTTGCACGAAGCTGCTTTGGTGGATTACTCTTGCATGCACTTGAACCTGGATGATAAGAATTTTGTTTTTGAATCTTGGCTTACTCCCGATGCAGTAGGCGATAAAGGTTATCTGCAAGCTCCCTGCACGTCACCGTGGCGTACGGTTATCGTAAGCGACGATGCTCGTGACATCCTTGCCTCTAAAATCACGCTGAACTTGAACGAACCTTGTGCTTACGAGGACGTTTCCTGGATTAAGCCCGTGAAATACGTAGGTGTATGGTGGGAAATGATTGCAGGTAAGAGCACCTGGGCATATACAGACGACCTTCCCTCCATCAAACTGGGTGAAGTGGACTACTCCAAAATGAAGCCCAATGGCCGTCACGGTGCCACTAACGAAAATGTAAAAAAGTACATCGACTTCGCAGCCGAGCACGGTCTGGACCAAGTATTGGTAGAAGGCTGGAATGAAGGCTGGGAAGACTGGTTTGGCAAATCCAAGGATTATGTATTCGATTTTGTGACCCCTTATCCCGATTTCGACGTGAAGATGCTGAATGAATATGCCAAGAGCAAAGGCGTGAAGCTGATGATGCATCATGAGACATCCGGTTCGGTGCGCAACTACGAACGTCACATGGACAAGGCCTATCAGTTTATGGTGGATAATGGCTACAATGCCGTGAAGAGCGGATATGTAGGTAATATGATTCCCCGTGGTGAACATCATTATGGGCAATGGCTGAACAACCACTACCTCTATGCCGTGAAGAAGGCAGCCAACTACAAAATTTGTGTAAATGCGCACGAAGCTGTACGCCCTACCGGTTTGTGCCGTACTTATCCTAACTTGATTGGCAACGAATCTGCACGAGGAACTGAATATGAGGCATTCGGCGGTAGCAAACCGTTCCATACCACATTGCTTCCATTCAACCGCTTGATTGGCGGTCCGATGGATTATACACCGGGTATCTTCGATACCAAACTTGACTTTATGGGCGATTTGCCCCACGGACAAGTGCAGACTACACTTGCTAAGCAACTCGCTCTGTATGTAACTTTATACAGCCCGTTGCAGATGGCTGCCGACTTGGTTGAGAACTACGAAAAGCACATGGATGCTTTCCAATTCATCAAGGATGTGGCAGTAGACTGGGACGACAGCAAGTACATTGAAGCAGAACCGGGTGATTACATTACCGTGGCCCGTAAGGCAAAAGGAACCGGCAACTGGTTTGTTGGAGGTATTACAGACGAGAATGCACGTACAGCCAACTTTACGCTCGACTTCCTTGAACCGGGCAAGCAATACGTAGCCACTCTCTATGCCGACGGTAAAGATGCTGATTACAAGGAGAACCCTACTTCTTATCAGATAAAGAAGGGTATCGTAACCAGCAAGACCAAAATGTCCGTGAAGGAAGCGCGTAGCGGTGGTTTTGCATTGAGCTTGATTGAAGCGACTCCGGCTGACAAGAAAGCTGTGAAGAAGTGGAGATAATTTAGGGTAGAAAGAGTTTTTATTAGGCATTAGTGAGGCCCCGCAGAAGTCCAATCTTTGCGGGGCTTTTTTTGTGTTAGGGTAAGCTCATTCTTATACCGTAAAAATAGCATCAAGACCCGAGTTTTTGGTAAGTCCGTTCTTTGGGGAAACCTTTATTTTTGCACTCAGATAACAGATTGCATAATCATTAAAAATCAGAGATATGAATACGGATAAGAAAATCAGTCGTCGGGAGGCTTTAAAGCGTATGGGATTTGCCGTGATGAGCGGTGCTATCGCATCTTCCGGCCTACTCTCGTTGGCATCCTGCGAAACAAAAAGGAGTAAGCGTATCATCTTTTATTTTACCGGAACGGGTAACAGTCTTTACATCGCCCGTCAGTTGGCTGGAGAGAACGCAGAATTGTTGAGTATCCCTCAGATGGTGAAACGGGGGAAGTATGAATTTGAGGCAGATGAAATCGGCATCGTTTATCCCATCTACGGTCATATGCCTCCCTATATGGTACGGCAGTTCATTCAGAAAGCAAAACTGAAGGCAGAATACAAGTTTGCTGTCCTCACCTATGGTGCAAGGAAGTGCGATGCGGTAGAGATTTGGGACCGTATATCCCGTAAAGCCGACAATGCGTTCGACTATATCAACACTATCATCATGGTGGATAACTGGCTACCCAACTTCGACATGAACGAGCAACTCAAGATAGACAAGCACATCCCCGAGAACTTGCAGAAGATAACGGCAGATATCAACAGTCGGCAGCATTGGCACGAACCGGTGACGGAGGAGGAACGGCAACAGCACCAAGGTTTTATGCAGCGGAGTGGACTCGACCCCGAGGTGGGCTTCCTGATGAAAAGCGAGAAGTTCTTTACCGTGACTGATGCTTGTATTGACTGTGGCATCTGCACCTACGTTTGTCCGCGCGGCAATTATGAGCTGACGTCGAGAGGAGTGAAGACGTCCGGTGACTGCGAGTTCTGTTTTGCCTGCATACAGAATTGTCCGCAGAAGGCTATTCAGTTCATAAAGCAGGAAGATGGCTCTTTTCCTGACGGAACGGAGAAGAACCCCAATGCCCGCTATCGTAATGAGCATATTTCGCTAATAGATCTGAAACGGGCAAACAATCAAAAACTATAATCATTAACCTCTGTATTTTGTCGGATTTACACCCAGATGTTGTTGTACGTAACGGCTAAAATAAGCAGGAGAGGAAAAACCGAACATATCGGAAATACGGACGAACGTTAGTGATTTGTCGCGCAGCAAACGCGAGATGTCGAGTGTGGTATAACGGTTTATCCAGTAGTTTGCTGTATAACCGCTTACTTTCTTGGAAACTTCCGAAAGATATTTGGAGGTGACACATAGGCAGTCGGCATAATAGGTCACTTCACGATGCTCGCGGAAAGTTCCGTTCTCCAGCATGTTGAGGAAATGGCTCATGATGGAAGCATTTTGTACAGAGATATTGTCCTCGCCATATAGATGGGAGTGGAAATCGAAGAAGTCGAGTATCAACATCTGTGTGGAGGCGATAAGCATATCGCGATGGAAATGATGGTCTGTATTCCGGAGTCTGTATTCCACTTGTTCAAAATCCCGGAGACATAGCTCTTGCTGTTCGGTAGTCAGGGACATGATAGGATTGAGAAATAGGGAAAGTTGCCCTTTCATGCCGTAGTTGTTCTGTGGTGTACTCAGCACCACAAAGCCCGATGCGATATAGATGACCTTTACGCGAAAATCTTCTGAAGGTTGAATTTTCTCTACCAGTTTTCCTTTGCGGACAATCATCAGGTCGCCGGCACGTAGCTCGCGCTCCTCTCCATTGTACTTCAATCGGCAGATTCCTGACAGACAGAGGGCGTGTGCAAGATAGCCACTGTATGCGTCCGTCCCCAGACCTTGAAGAGTATCGGCTATTATAATATTTGCGGTTTCTCCCATTATACAGTTGTTTGGTTTCGATCACAAAAGTATATGTTTCCAATAATATAACTTCTATTGTGGGCAAGAAATATATTGCCTTTTTTATTCATTTCAAATCTGCCCGAATTTCGCAAATTCTTCATACCTTTGCATCCGTTAATTTTAGAAACCAATAACAAAACAGAACTTATGGGAGGTTTTTTCGGAACAGTCGCCAAGGCAACAAGCTGTGTGGCAGATTTGTTTTACGGCACAGATTATAATTCACATTTAGGGACAAAACGTGGTGGGTTGGCTACATACGATGCAGAAACGGAGCAGTTTACCCGTTCCATTCACAATCTGGAAAGCACTTATTTCCGCACGAAGTTTGAGGATGAACTGGATAAGTTCAAAGGAAATTCCGGAATAGGAATCATCAGTGACACAGACCCTCAACCCCTTATCCTTAACTCCCACCTCGGTCGCTTTGCCATTGTAACGGTAGCCAAAATAGTAAATCTGCAAGAACTGGAAACAAAACTGTTGGCCCAAAACATGCACTTCGCCGAACTCAGTTCGGGCAAAACCAATCAGACGGAACTTATCGCCCTCCTTATTATACAAGGAAAGACATTTGTCGAAGGAATTGAAAATGTGTATAAGCATATCAAAGGTTCCTGCTCCATGCTGTTATTGACGGAAGACGGCATCATTGCCGCTCGCGACCGCTGGGGACGTACTCCGATTGTGATTGGCAAGAAAGACGGAGCGTATGCCGCCACAAGTGAGTCGAGCAGCTTTCCGAATCTTGGTTATGAGATAGACCGTTATTTGGGACCCGGAGAGATTGTTCGCCTGCGTGCCGATGGTGTGGAACAGATGCGCAAGCCTGATGAGGGAATGCAGATTTGTTCCTTCCTATGGGTATATTACGGTTTCCCCACTTCCTGCTACGAAGGTAAGAATGTGGAGGAAGTGCGTTTTGCCTCCGGTTTCAAGATGGCACAGACAGATAAGTCAGAGGTGGATTGTGCCTGCGGTATTCCTGATTCGGGTGTAGGTATGGCGCTTGGGTATGCCGAAGGTAAAGGAGTTCCTTATCATCGTGCCATTTCCAAATATACTCCGACTTGGCCTCGTAGTTTTACTCCCAGCAAGCAGGAATTGCGTTCGCTGGTGGCAAAGATGAAGCTGATTCCCAATCGTGCCATGCTCGAGGGTAAGCGTCTGCTGTTCTGTGATGACTCTATTGTCCGGGGGACCCAGTTGCACGACAATGTGAAGGTGCTGTATGAGTATGGTGCCAAGGAGGTGCATATCCGGATTGCTTGTCCTCCATTGATATATAGCTGCCCGTTTGTAGGATTCACGGCTTCCAAAAGCGACATGGAACTGATTACCCGTCGTGTCATCAAGGAACTGGAGGGTGACGAGAATAAGAATCTCGATAAGTATGCCACTACCGGCTCACCCGAATACGAAAAGATGGTGGACGTTATCCGCGAGCGTTTCGGACTTTCATCCTTGAAGTTCAATACGTTGGAAACTCTGGTTGAGGCTATCGGATTGCCTAAGTGTAAGATATGTACGCATTGTTTTGATGGTAGCAGCCATTTTTGATTGACATTTTGTCCTTAAGAAATAAAAAAGAGGCGTGAATTGCTTGGCAGTTCACGCCCCTTTTTTTATCTTTACAGCACAAAATAGTGGTTAATGATTAGTGATTAATGATTAATGCCATTCGGATAATGCTTTTCGCCAATTACTAATCACTGACCATTAATCACTAACCATTAATCACTAATCATTATTCATCATGACTTTAGTAGAACGTTTTTTAAAGTACGTAAGCTTCGATACTCAGTCCAGTGAAGAGACTGAGATTACTCCGAGTACTCCGGGGCAAATGGTGTTTGCCCGGTATCTGAAAGAAGAATTGGAAACTTTGGGTCTGGAAGAAATCACGTTGGACGAAAATGGTTATCTGTTCGCCACTCTTCCTGCCAATACAGACAAGCCGTTGCCCGTCATCGGCTTTATTGCCCACATGGATACAAGCCCCGATATGAGTGGCAAGAATGTTTCTCCGCGTATCGTGCAGAATTATGACGGTAAGGACATTGTTCTTTGCGCCGAAGAGAATGTGGTTCTTTCTCCTGCCCAGTTCCCCGAACTGCTCGACCATCAAGGGGAAGATTTGATTGTGACCGACGGCAAGACCTTGCTTGGTGCCGATGATAAAGCCGGTATTGCCGAAATTGTATCGGCGGTGGTATATCTGAAGGAGCACCCCGAAATCAAGCACGGTAAAATCCGTATCGGCTTTAATCCGGATGAGGAAATCGGTCTGGGTGCCCATAAGTTCAATGTAGCGCAGTTCGGCTGCGAATGGGCCTATACCATGGATGGCGGAGAAGTGGGTGAACTTGAATTCGAGAACTTCAATGCGGCCTCTGCCAAGATAAGCTTCAAGGGACGGAATGTGCATCCGGGCTATGCCAAGAATAAGATGATTAACTCTATCCGCGTTGCCAACCGTTTCATGTCCATGCTTCCGGCTGACGAGGCTCCGGAGCATACCGAAGGTTACGAAGGTTTCTATCATCTGATAGGTATTACCGGCGAGGTGGAGCAGACAACAGTCTCTTACATTATCCGTGACCACGACCGCACCCGCTTCGAAGAGCGCAAGAAGGAGATGGAACGTCTTGTGGCAAAAATCAATGAAGAATACGGTCCGGGTACCGCTACTCTGGAACTTCGCGACCAATACTATAATATGCGCGAGCAGATTGAACCGGTGATGCATATCATCGACACCGCTTTTGCCGCCATGAAGGCGGTAGGTGTAGAGCCTCGTGTAAAAGCCATTCGCGGAGGTACGGACGGCGCCCAGCTCTCTTTCAAGGGCCTGCCTTGTCCCAATATCTTTGCCGGTGGCTTGAACTTCCACGGCCGCTATGAGTTCGTGCCTATCCAGAACATGGAGAAAGCCATGAACGTCATCGTCAAGATTGCCGAGCTCGTAGCAAGCAAATAGATAATTCATAACTCATAACTCTAATAGTTCCATGAAAACCACTCCGTTTACCGAAAAACACATCTCGCTGGGTGCCAAGATGCACGAGTTTGCGGGATATAATATGCCTATCGAGTATTCCGGCATCATTGACGAGCATCTTACAGTATGTCAGGGTGTCGGTGTATTCGACGTCTCACACATGGGAGAATTTTGGGTGAAAGGTCCCCATGCTTTGGACTTTCTGCAGAAAGTGACTTCCAATAACATAGCTGCCCTCACACCGGGGAAAGTACAGTATACCTGCTTCCCAAATGAAAATGGAGGCATTGTGGACGACCTTCTGGTCTATCATTATGAGCCGGAGAAATACCTGCTTGTCGTGAATGCGTCGAACATTGAGAAAGACTGGAACTGGTGTGTGTCTCATAACACGGAAGGCGCTGAATTGGAAAATGCTTCCGAGCACATGGCACAGCTTGCTGTGCAAGGACCGAAGGCTATTCAGGCTTTGCAGAAGCTGACTTCCATTAATCTTTCCGACCTTCCTTACTATACTTTTACCCACGGTGAGTTTGCCGGAGAAAAGGATGTCATTATCTCCAATACCGGATATACCGGTGCGGGTGGTTTTGAGCTTTACTTCTATCCGGAGGCTGCCATGAAGATTTGGGATGCCGTGTTCGAGGCAGGCGCGGAGTTCGGCATTAAGCCAGTTGGTCTGGGTGCACGTGATACGCTTCGTCTGGAAATGGGCTTCTGTTTGTATGGCAATGATTTGGATGACACCACTTCGCCCATTGAAGCGGGTTTAGGATGGATTACCAAGTTTGTGGAGGGAAAGAACTTCACCAATCGCCCGATGCTGGAAAAACAGAAAGCGGAAGGCACTACCCGTAAGTTGGTGGGATTTGAGATGATAGACCGCGGTATCCCCCGTCATGGTTACGAGCTGTATAGTACAGACGGTATTGCCATCGGTGTGGTTACCTCCGGAACTATGTCGCCTACCCGTAAGATTGGTATCGGAATGGGGTATATCAGACCCGAATACAGCAAGGTCGGTACGGAAATCTGCATTGACATGCGGGGACGTAAGCTGAAAGCTGTGGTTGTGAAGCCGCCGTTCCGCAAATAGTAGTTTGAATAAATGACTGAGAATGAAGAATTTGGCTGCGCAATGATGCCGCATGACAAATTCTTCATTCTTTATTCTTAGTTATTCCTTTCTCTATATTCTGCTTATCCTATCCAGCATTTGGTTTGCCCAACCTATCTCTTTATTGGTCCATTCCTTTTCGGTTCCTTCTATGCCCTGGCCTTCGTAGGCCGAAAGCAAGATGATGTATTCTTTCAGTATATCGGTGGCTTGGGCTTGTTTGTTCATGCGCATCAATAATAGTATTTTTTGTTTATATATGTCCAGATTGGGGCTTGTTCCTGCCATCTCCTGGGCTTTATCAAGCATGGCGAGGCAGCGGTTGTTCACTTCTTCCGTATTAGACAGTGCCATTTCCGCTTTTACCAGGATGATGTAGTCATTGTCCGTGGCTAGTCTGTTGTCAATGTTCTTGCGTATCAGCCGGGCAGTTTCCTTATAGCGCTTGTTGGCGTAGTTCATACTTGCGTTGAAAGAAACGACATCGCTGGTAGTCCGTAGGTAGGGGCGGGCACTCAAGCTATGGGATTCACCGGCCTTTTCTATACGCTTTTGCAGGTCGCCGATGCTGCCGTAGCGAGGAATGTCCTTGTTGCGCTGGTGCAGGTTGTAATACCCTATAATTTTACTGAGGGCCGATGCGATTCCGTCGGGATTATAGCCCTTGAATGCCAGAAGTTGGCGCGCAAGGCGGTCTGAAGAGATTTCCTGGGAAGTTTTGTATTTCATCCCCAACCGGTCCGTTGCCGGAATGCTCAAAAGGGAAGCGATGGCTCCGATATCTGCCACCAGACTGACGGCATAAGCATCTTCATTATCGTCCCAGTAGGCCACATCGAGGGCTGCGCTGGCGGTAGTGGCAAAGACATCTGCCCAGAAAGCCGCACGCTTGGCACGCCGTTCGGCACGGTAAATGTTGTTTACCTGATGGTCGAGGACGAAATGCCCCAGCTCACATGCGATGACGGCAGCCAGTTCGTCTTCGGAATCAAGAGTGCAGAGGAGGCCCGTACTGATAACCATGGAGCCGTTGGGAAGCATGAAGGCATCTGGTTCGGGCGACTGGATGATACGTATGTTCAGGCTCTCTCCACGATTGCTGTCAATGGTGGTGGCATTCAGTTTGGAGAATATTCCTTGTACGTACGAGGTTATGTAGTCGTCCTGATAGGCTATCTCGTTCAGTTTATCGAGATAGTCCAGGCATTCTTCGTCGATTTCCTGGCGCAGTTTGTGCTTGTAACCGCGGTCGTTGAAATATTCGTAAAGATGATTCTTCAGGTATATTTGCTGCCAGAATTCCCGGTCCGTTTCCGGAGCGGATATGGCAATGATACCCATCTCATCCGAAGGAATGGTCTCTTGTATGCCGTTCACTTCGACGGCATAGTAAATGTTGTCGCTGTTTTCACCGGGATTGTTCATTTTGACAACCCGGCGGATAATGACCGGGGTACCGGCGGGAGATTGCTGGTACTCTTTTGTCAATTCTCCTTTGATGGCGATGTTTCCGCTTAAGTCCTTGTGCTTGGGTTTGGCAAATCCTGCCGTTGTGACAAGGATTGTCAGGATGAATAGGGTGGTGAGTCGTTTCATGATTATGGTATGTTTTCGGTTTCGATGATACAAAAATAGGAAAGTGTTTTTCCCCTTTCTTGTTTTTTCCCCTATTCTGTGATAGGAGATTCCCTATTTATCGCTCAGCGGGAGGCAGAAACAAAAAAGGGAACCTTTCAGTGAAAGACTCCCTTTTTTCAGTTTGCTTGAAAACTGATTATTTCTTACGGTTACCGTAGCGGCTCATGAACTTATCAACACGACCGGCGGTGTCAACCAGCTTAGACTTACCTGTGTAGAACGGGTGAGAGGTGCTGGAGATTTCCAGCTTTACCAGCGGATAAGTTTCACCTTCGAATTCGATAGTCTCTTTCGTGTTGCAAGTGGAACGAGACAAGAATACATCACCATTTGACATATCTTTAAATACTACCGGACGGTAATTTTCAGGATGAATACCTTTTTTCATTTTGATATTTTCTTTTAAAAATTTATATTCTGTTACTATTTTGGTAATAAATAGTGTAATGGTCTTCTTTTCAGAGCGCAAAGATAGTGCAAGTTGGAGACTCTACAAAATAAATTCAGATTTATTTTTATTTAGTAGGTTTATCGCATTTTATTTCTGATTTTTGCAGGACTTAATCTTGTGAATTTATGAGGAAACTACTTGTCTTATGCTCTTTCTGGCTGTGCGTGGCAACGCTGGGGGCACAAAATGCGGAACGGAAACTGTATAGTGTTGCGTTCTACAATCTTGAGAACTTATTTGATACGATTCATGATGCAGGTAAGAATGACTATGAGTTCCTGCCTGACGGCAGTTACCAGTGGACGGCAAAGAAGTATGAGTCCAAGCTGCAGAACCTTTCCAAAGTGTTGGGGTCCCTTTCGCGTGATTTAGTGCCGGAAGGTCCGGCATTCATCGGTGTGGCAGAGGCAGAGAACAGCCGGGTGCTGGAAGACCTCGTGAAGCAGCCGGCCATTTCCAATTATGAGTTCGTGCATTATGAAGGACCGGACAGACGGGGTATAGACTGTGCCTTGCTGTACGACCCGAAGCAGTTCAGCGTTACCCACTCGAAGTTGGTGCTTTCTACTCCTTTTGAGGGGGATACGGTGCACTTGACGCGCGGCTTCCTGATTGTGGACGGACAACTGGCGGGAGAGCGTGTCTGCGTGATAGTGAACCACTGGCCCTCCCGTGGGGCGAAGTCACCGGTGCGTGTGCATGCAGCCAGGCAAGTAAAGGCCTTGAAGGACTCTCTGATGCGTAGCGACAAGAAGCTGAAGCTCATCGTGATGGGGGATATGAATGACGACCCGATGGATGAAAGCATGGAGGTGCTGGGTGCACGCAAATATCCGAAGCAGGTGAAGAAAGGCGAATTCTACAATCCCTGGTGGGAGACACTGGAAGACAAGGGAGTGGGGACATTGCTCTATCGGGGCAAGTGGAACTTGTTTGACCAGATTGTCATTTCGAAACCGTTGCTGAAGGCTAAGAAAGGGTTGCGCTATGACCACAATGAAGTTTTCATCCGCGATTATCTGATTCAGCAGGATGGCAAATACAAAGGTTCCCCCTTGCGTACGCATGGAGGCAGGACTTGGCTGAACGGCTACAGTGACCATTTGCCGACCATCATCTATCTGAAAAATTAGTATTACATAATAATGTGTAAACAGATGCCGGAGAGCAAACATGTTCTCCGGCTTTTTTGTTGATAGAAGTATAGATGGCAAAAGTATGGCTGGCAGAGATAAATGCAAAGAGTTTGTAATATAGAGATTACAATAATCTGTTAAATGAAGCCAATAGCTTTAAAATAGAATGGATTTGGTAGGATGAGCCGGATATTTTATTCCTCTCAAGTTCTTTACTTTAAAGGATAATGATTACTTTTGCGTAGAATTTTAATTCACTAACAATAAAATTTAAACAAAATGGTTAATTACAAAGATTTAGGACTGGTAAACACAAGAGAGATGTTTGCTAAGGCTATCAAAGGTGGATATGCTATTCCGGCATTCAACTTCAACAATATGGAACAGATGCAGGCTATCATCAAGGCTGCAGTTGAAACAAAGTCTCCGGTTATTCTTCAGGTATCTAAGGGTGCCCGTCAGTATGCCAACGCTACGCTGTTGCGTTACATGGCTCAGGGTGCTGTTGAGTACGCTAAGGAATTGGGTTGCAAACATCCTGAAATTGTTCTTCACCTCGACCATGGAGATACATTCGAAACTTGCAAGAGCTGTATCGACTCCGGTTTCTCTTCAGTAATGATTGACGGTTCACACCTTCCGTACGAAGAAAACGTTGCACTGACTAAGAAGGTAGTTGATTATGCTCATCAGTTCGACGTAACTGTAGAAGGCGAACTCGGTGTATTGGCCGGTGTAGAAGATGAAGTTTCTGCAGAACACCATACATATACTAATCCTGAAGAAGTTATTGACTTCGCTACCCGTACAGGTTGCGATTCACTGGCTATCTCAATCGGTACTTCTCATGGTGCATACAAGTTCAAACCCGAACAATGCCACGTTGACCCTGCTACCGGTCGTCTGGTTCCTCCTCCTCTGGAATTTGCCGTTCTGGATGCAGTAATGGAGAAACTCCCGGGATTCCCCATCGTTCTTCACGGTTCTTCTTCAGTTCCTCAGGAAGAAGTTGATACTATCAACAAGTATGGTGGCAAATTGGAAGCTGCTATCGGTATCCCCGAAGAGCAGTTGCGTAAGGCTGCCAAGTCTGCAGTTTGCAAAATCAACATCGACTCTGACTCACGTCTGGCTATGACAGCTGCTATCCGCAAGACATTTGCTGAAAAACCGGCAGAATTCGACCCGCGTAAGTATCTGGGCCCGGCTCGTGACAATATGGAAAAACTGTACAAGCATAAAATCATCAACGTGCTTGGTTCAGAGAACAAATTGGCTCAACTGGACTAATCGAAAGATAATCCGAATATAGTGTCAGCCCTTGCAATATTGATGTTGCAAGGGCTGATTTATATATAGGCCGGTGTTGTGGGATGGTTAAGTTCACCGGTTATTTCAGAAGCGGATGTTTCAACGTGTACAACAGTCTGTTTCCTTTAACAAAACAGTCTGTTTCCCTTAACTGAACAGTTTGTTTCAATAAAGAGAACACTTTGTTCCAATATGCAAAAACACTTCGTTCCAATACGTAAGAACACTTTGTTTCTACATATCCGAACACTTTGTTTCTCTATACTGGAACAAGGTGTTCACCGTTATGAACTAACAGATTAGCTATATTTGAGACCGGTGAAAAGCATATCCCCGTGACACCTATTCCATACTAAAAATCCCTTGCAGATGGCTGGCAGGAGAAGTGTCTGCCAGCTATCTGCAAGGGAGATTTGCAAGAATGAGCTCTCTGTGTGGAGTACGCGTTATAATTCTATCACTAATGATTCTCTGGGGCCCATCTTCAGCTCTTCACCGAAGGTGATGGCCTTGCCGCTAAGAATATCTTTTCCCTGCTTGCTGTTTTTCAGGATTTCCTTGTAGAATTTCAAAGGAACGGTGGTCTCTGCATCTGTACCGTTCAGCATCACGAATATCGTCTTGCCTTCGTACTGGCGTGCGTAGGCATAAACACCATTCTGTACCATGAACTGCACCATGCTGCCTTTGGCAATCACATCGTTTCCTTTGCGCCAGTTCAGGAGGGTCTTGTAGAAGTCGTAACACTCGTTCTGTATCTTGGTACGTCCGGCTGGGGTCAGTGCGTTTGTTGCGTCACCGGTCCATCCGCCGGGGAAGTCTTTGCGGACATAGCCGTCGCTCTTGCTCTTCACGCCATTCATCATGATTTCCGTTCCGTAGTAGAGTTGCGGAATGCGGCGGGTGGTAAGCAGCAGGGTAGAGGCTTGCTTCAGCATCGGAAGGTTGTTGCCTTCGCCCAGGAAGCGGTCGGTGTCGTGGTTTTCGATGAATGCCAGTACGGAAGCGGGGTTGGGGTAGAGGAAGTCGTATACGAAGTTATTGTATATGCGGTCCAGTCCCTTGAACCAAGTTTCGGTCTGTTCATTCTTGGCGGTGTTTATCTTGTCAAAGAAGCTGAAGTCCATAACGGTCTTGAGGTTACTGTTCTTGGGGGCTGATAGCTTGGAATCCTTCTGCCACCAGGCGGTGTAGGCGGGTTCGGTAACCCAGGTCTCGCCCACGGTGTTGTAGTTGGGATATTCTTCGTTGAGCTCTTTCATCCAGTTGCTCATGGCATCATAGTCGGCATACGGGTAAGTGTCCATGCGGATGCCGTCGATGTTGGCGAATTCAATCCACCAGAAACTGTTCTGTACCAGGTAGCGGTAAACGTGAGGGTTCTTCTGGTTGAGGTCGGGCATGGAAGGTACGAACCAGCCGTCGTTCATCTGGTCGGCATCGTACTGGGAAGTATAAGGGTCTACGTGCGGGGTCAGTTTGAAGGAAGTCTGCACGAAGTTGTTTTCGTGGTCGGGGTTGTTGAACCAGTCTTTGGAGGGCATGTCCTTAATCCATACATGCTCTACACCGCAGTGGTTGAAAATCATGTCCATTACGATTTTGATGTCGCGTGCATGGGCTTTTTCAATCAGTTGCTTGTATTCTTCGTTGGTACCGAAGCGCGGGTCTACCTTGTAGTAGTCTGTGGTGGCATAGCCGTGATAGGAACCGCCGGTCATGTTGTTTTCCAGTACCGGAGTAAACCAGAGAGCTGTGACGCCGAGGTCGGAGAAGTAGTCGAGGTGCTGTTCAATACCGGCAAGGTCACCGCCGTGGCGGGCGTTGGGATCGTTACGGTCTACCTTGTATTCGGCCATGCCTGCAATCTGGTCATTGTCCGGGTTCCCGTTGGCAAAACGGTCGGGCATCAGCAGGTACAGTGCGTCGGAGGCGTCGAAACCTTTATGTTCGCAACCTTTCTTGTTGCGTGCCTTCAGTTCATATTCCTTTACGAGTTTCTTTTTTCCTTCAGTGAAGGTGAGGTTGAATTTGCCGGGTTTTACATCCTTGTCCAGTTTCAGATAGACCAGGAGGTAGTTGTTGCTTTCCAGCTTGACGGTGCTGCTCAATGAGACGCCGGGATAATTGACGGATACTGCTGCGTTGCCGATGCCTTCGCCATAGACCATCAACTGGAGTTCCGGGTTCTGCATGCCGGTGTACCAAAACGGAGGGTCGATTTTGTTCACATTCATAGCTGCATACGTACTGAGGGAGAGTAAGAGTGTTCCCAAGATTAAGAATACTTTTTTCATGATAGTAACTTTACGGTTAATTTTTGCGCTAATTTAAAACAAATAACGGAGAAAGTTAATCTTTCTCCGTTACTGTACCTTATTATATTATGCAAACGTTTTCATTGGGGCTATTTGATGGGGGTTACGCTGGCGGTATCGACCTTTCCCTTGAAGAAGTCCTCTTTCTTGCGCTTTTCTCTGATGTCCTTCAGCCAGTTTTCGGCGGCATTGTATCGGTTGTCTTCTCCGATGATGGGAACTCCGTCCGCATCTACTTCCTGCACTTTGTCCTTGCTGTTTTTCGGACGGGTTTTCAGGTAGGCCGTTAGGTATCTCTCTGCTTTGGACGCATCTTTCAGATAGTAATAATAGATAAAGGCTGCGTCGTAGAGCAGTTTGTGTTTCTGCCGGTCGTATTTTTCGTATTGCGTCAGAAGGGTATTTGCCTGGTCGGTGTATTGAAATGCCATCTTGTAGCAGTCCGCAAGCCCCACATATAGGCGGGACATGACACTGTCGCTGGGCATGGCGAGGCTTACGGCAGTTTCCAGATAAGTCACTCCATCCTCTTTCCATGATGTCTTGGAGCAGGCGCGTCCCAGATAATAGAGAACGTTGATGTTGGTATTGTCATCTTTGAGAGCTCTTTCCAGCAGGTCGTGTGCAGGGTAGAAGTCTTCGAGGGCATAGTAGCTGATTCCGGCGTAGAAGCAGGTTTGGAAGGAGCTGTCCTTTTCCTGCAACAGTTGTTCATATCTCTCTATTGCTTTGGGGTAATCTTTGTTCAGGCAATAGGCTTGGGCATTGATGCGGTTCACAAGGACGTTGGTGGAGTCTATGGAACGGTATTTCTCCGTTATGTTTATGGCGTCTTCATACTGATGGCCTGCTACATAGATGTTGCCGAGTTTGGCAGCAGACAGGTAATCATTGGGATACCTTTTCTGTATGTCCAGGTAGGCATCTATCACATGCATGATTTCTGTGTTGTCATAGACTTGCCCCATACTTTCGGCTCTAAGGTGTAGTACATAGGTGGAACTGTCCCTTTCTGCCAGCAGGTTGCTTTCCTTTAGAGACTCACGGTATCTCTTCATGTTCATCAGCAGACTGATATACTGGATGCGTGCGTATTTATTGTCCGGGTTTATGTGGAGCGCATTCTGGTAGTAATCCAGCGCCTCGCTATATTTGGCAAGTGATTTACAGCATTCGGCAGCTTCAATGTATGCCCGGGGATTGAGAGAATCCTGAGCTACGACTTCCTGAAATACGCTCAGAGCTTCAAGGTTATTGCCCAGCCCTTTCAGCGCTTTCCCTTTTTGGTAGAGTAGGGGGACGGTCGGGGTTTCTTGATCGATCAGCATCAAGGCTGTTTCATAATCGTAGTTGGCCATCGCCTCTTGAATGGGATTTGTGGTCTGTGCCGCCAGAAGCGAACAGCATGCACTGAAACATAAGGAGATAAAAAGCTTTCGCATACAGTATATCATTTATATGAGGTTAAACTGACTGCAAGTTACTAAAAAGAATGTATTTACGAAATAATCGTAATCTGTTTTAGATAGATTAACGAAAAAGCCCCTCCAAAAATGAAGGGGCTCTAAAATAGTTCAGAATTCAAGCCGGATAACGGAATGAATAAATGTATTACATTAAGAATCCCAGCAGGATACCTGCTGCTACAGCGGAACCGATTACACCGGCAACGTTCGGGCCCATGGCATGCATCAGCAGATAGTTGGTAGGATCGTATTCCAGACCTACTACTTGGGAGATACGTGCAGAGTCGGGTACGGCAGATACACCGGCATTACCGATCAACGGATTAATCTTGTTGCCTTTCTTCAGGAAGAGGTTGAAAATCTTCACGAAGATGACACCGGATGCTGTGGCAATGACAAATGATAAGGCGCCCAGACCGAATATCTTGATTGAATCAAGGGTTAAGAACTCGGATGCTTGCGTAGAAGCACCTACTGTCAAACCAAGCAGAATAGTAATGGTATCAATCAGCGGACCACTGGCTGTGTTTGCCAGACGACGTGTAACTCCACTTTCTTTCAGTAAATTACCGAAGAACAGCATACCCAGCAAAGGCAGACCGGATGGTACAAGGAATGTGGTTAGTAACAAACCGATAATCGGGAACATTACTTTTTCCGTATGTGAAACCACACGGGGAGGTTTCATACGGATAAGACGTTCATTTTTACTGGTCAGCCAACGCATAATAGGCGGCTGTATCACCGGTACTAATGCCATATATGAATAGGCTGATACCGCAATGGCACCCATTAAGTTAGGAGCCAGTTTGGAAGAGAGGAAGATGGCAGTCGGACCATCGGCACCACCAATGATACCGATTGCACCAGCCTGCATCGGGTCAAATCCTATGGCAAGGGCAATCATATAAGCACCGAATATACCGAATTGGGCTGCTGCACCAACCAACATTAATTTGGGGTTCGATATCAAAGCGGAGAAATCCGTCATGGCACCGATCCCCAGGAATATGAGTGGCGGGTACCAACCGGAGGTTACTCCCTGGTACAGAATATTAAGTACGGAACCTTCTTCATAGATACCGACTTTCAATCCAGCCTCCATATTGAAAGGTATATTACCAATCAGCATACCGAAACCGATAGGAATTAATAGCATCGGCTCAAATTCCTTGGCTACAGCCAAGTATATGAAAAACAAACCTACCAGAAGCATTACCACATGTCCTACCGTTGCATTGGCAAAACCGGTATAAGTCCAGAAGTCGGCAAGGTTGTTTCCTAAAAATGTGATAAATTCTCCCATATTATTCAATAATTACGAGGTCAGTACCTTCGAGAACAGAGTCCCCTTTGTTTACATTGATGGCTGTAATCTTACCGTCTTTATCAGCATTGATATTGTTTTCCATCTTCATGGCTTCCAGAATGATGATAACTTGTCCCTTCTTTACTGTATCGCCGACATTTACTTTGATATCGAGGATTACACCGGGAAGCGGAGATTTTACACCTGACTTGCCGGTAGAAGCAGCGGCCGGTTTTACTACCGGAGTAGCAGGAGCAGCAGGAGCGGATGTGGCTGCCGGACGTGCTACCGGTTTAACGACTACCTTCGGTGCTTTTTCCATTTCAACTTTGTAGGGAGTACCGTTCACTTCTACGTGAGCGATGTTGTCTTCAATATCTCCAATGGCAACTTTATATATGTTACCGTTAATTTTATATTTATATTCTTTCATCGTTTTATTTTATTATGGGTGACTTACTTTTTGTGAGGAGTCTCACGCAACGTATAAATCTTTGAACTCCACGGTGAGTAACTGCGTTTTACACGGGTAATGGTAAGTATCGTGTCTTCCACATCGTGTACATCGCTTTGGAATTCGTGCATGGCCATTGAAATGGCAGCAAAAACTTCTCCCGGAGCCTGCCCCAGTTGTTTCTCTTTTGCTTCTTGTTTATCAGTAATACCTTTAGCTTTCATGGCATTGCGTTTGCTGAGGTTAACTGATATTTTACCTATAATCTTGAAGGAGATATAGAGTAATATCAGCCCGCAGAATACAACGCTCATGGCAGAAATAGCCATACCGATACCTACGCTGTCATGCTCTTCGAATTTTTCCATTTTGGCATTGCTGTCGATAGTCTTGTTGTTGGTACTCGGAGTGACATATTTATCTTCGCTTCCACCCTTTACTTCCCATTGGTCGGCTGCATCACTGACACGGGCATAGGATTGGTTGGCTTTTAAAGTACCGGCAGGCACTATGACTTGATCAAGCAATTTCTTGCCGGAATCATACAACCCAATCCAGTTGGCATTTGTGGCATCCAGTTTGAAGTTCGTATGAAATGTACCGCGTCTTGGTTCTCCATCAGCCCAGAAAAGTGCATGCTGACGTGGTTTTATGAGTGTCAGAACGTCACCTTTGGGAATGAAATAACTGGCAGTATCACCCGGCTGGCTGCTGAATTTCAGATAGCAACCTGCAAGGTCGGCGCTGCCGTATGATCTGTTGAATATTTCAATCCATGCGCTGTGCACACCGTAGTCATCCTGATAGTTGCTCTCGTTGTTGACCAGCACTTCATTCAGCAGCAGTTTGTTGTTCGATTTCTGTTCTTTGCAAGAAGAGCAAAAGCCCAACACCAGCATCAATGAAAGGAATATTCCGATTTTTGTTTTATTCATAATCGTTCTTGTTTTAGTGTGAAAAGCTTGATTACAAGGGAATATTACCATGCTTCTTAGCCGGGTTAGTCAATTTTTTGGTTTGCAACTGTTGCAGGGCACGGATGATGCGGAAACGTGTGTTACGCGGTTCGATAACATCATCAATGTAGCCATATTTAGCTGCATTATAAGGATTGGCAAACAACTTGGTGTATTCAGCCTCTTTTTCAGCCAGGAATTGAGCCGGATTTTCCTGCTCTTTGGCTTCGCGGGCATATAATACTTCTACGGCACCTGCACCACCCATTACAGCGATTTCAGCAGTAGGCCAAGCATAATTCATGTCGCCACGCAGCTGCTTACAGCTCATCACGATGTGCGAACCACCGTAGGATTTACGCAGTGTGATGGTAACCTTGGGTACAGTAGCTTCACCGTATGCATACAGCAGTTTGGCACCGTGCAGGATGACGCCGTTGTACTCCTGGCCGGTTCCCGGAAGGAATCCCGGTACGTCTACCAATGATACGATAGGAATATTGAAGGCGTCGCAGAAACGGACGAAGCGTGCGCCCTTGCGGGATGCGTTGCTGTCGAGCACACCTGCCAGATACTTCGGCTGGTTGGCAACGATACCTACGGACTGTCCGTTGAAACGTGCGAAACCGATAATGATATTCTTTGAATAATCTTTTTGGATTTCGAGGAACTCACCATTATCTATGATAGCGCCAATTACCTCGTACATATCGTACGGCTTGTTCGGGTTATCAGGAATGATGTCGTTCAGGGAATCTTCCAGACGGTCGATAGGGTCTGTACAGTCTACATAGGGAGCTTCTTCCAGGTTGTTCTGGGGAATGTAGCTCAACAGTTTGCGGATAAGAGCCAAACCTTCTTCTTCTGTCTGTGCAGTAAAATGAGTAACACCAGATTTGGTGGAGTGAACGCTCGCGCCACCCAGGTTTTCCTGGCTTACGTCTTCTCCGGTTACAGTCTTTACTACCTTCGGACCGGTAAGGAACATGTAGGATGTACCTTCCATCATCAGCGTAAAGTCAGTCAATGCAGGAGAGTAAACGGCACCACCGGCACAAGGACCGAAAATACCGGAAATCTGCGGAATGACACCCGAAGCAAGTATGTTACGTTGGAAGATTTCAGCGTAGCCAGCCAAGGCATTAATACCTTCCTGAATACGTGCACCGCCCGAGTCGTTGATACCGATACACGGAGCACCCATTTTCATGGCTTGGTCCATAATCTTACAGATTTTCAGAGACATGGTTTCGGACAGTGAACCGGCAGAAACTGTGAAGTCCTGTGCGAAGACATAAACCAGACGGCCCTCGATTGTACCGCAACCGGTTACCACACCGTCACCGGGGTAGTGTTTCTTTTCCATGCCGAAGTTCGTGCATCTATGTTCTACGAACATGTCCATTTCTTCGAAACTGCCTTCGTCAAGAAGCATGGCTATACGCTCACGAGCTGTATATTTACCCTTCTCGTGTTGCTTTGCAATCGCTTTTTCACCACCACCGAGACGTGCTGCAGCGCGGCGGTCTATAAGCTCTTTAATCTTTTCAAGTTGATTACTCATGAATTTATATTCTTTAAGTGTTTATACAATTTATGATTTGATGATTTTACAGTCTTGCTTATTCCGGTTTCTCGCAAAGCTCGGTCAGGACACCGAGAGTTGACTTCGGATGCAGGAATGCAATGTTCAGACCTTCTGCACCTTTGCGGGGAGCTTTGTCTATAAGGCGGATACCTTTTTCTTCGACTTCTGCAAGCGCACCGGCCACTCCGTCTTCAACGGCAAATGCCAGATGATGCATGCCACCGTTACCGTTGTTCTTTTCGATGAACTTGGCAATTGTGCTTTCGGGAGAAGTAGGTTCCAACAATTCGATCTTTACATCGCCCACTTTCAGGAAAGCGGTTCTAACTTTCTGATCTTCCACGGTTTCGATGTTGTAGCATTTCAAACCTAAAACGTTTTCGTAGTACGGAAGGGCTTCTTCAATGCTCTTAACGGCAATGCCCAGATGCTCAATGTGTGAAATCTTCATAACTATATAAATTAATGTTAGTATTGTATCCTTTTTAATAAAGGTATAAAGCAGCACAAAGAAAGAGAATTCTTCCTTAATAAAGAAATTTTTCATCAATTAATTCATGGATAATTGAACTTTAGAAGGATTTTTTCAGACTTTAGATAGAGACCGGTTGTTTTCCTAATATCGTCCGCTAACGGACATCCCCACTGTCCGAAAATGAACACTTACCCCTCTATGAAACCTTCCCGGCCACTTGGCACACTCTTTGCTTTTCTGTTTGCGACAATTTTAAAGATTGAACATGAAAAAGAATATTTTACTTGCAGTTTGTTTTTTGATGCCGTTGGCAACCATGGCGCAGAATGATACTTTGGGACATGAACGCAATATTACGCTGTCGGAGGCCATTGTACTGGCCCGTACGCAGTCTGTGGATGCTGCTGTGGCATTGAATGAATTGAAAACCGCGTATTGGGAATACCGTACATTCCGTGCGGACTTGTTGCCGGAAGTGAATTTCACCGGTACACTACCCAACTATAACAAGTCCTACAGTACCTACCAGAATTCCGACGGCTCCTATAGCTTTGTCCGCAACAATACACTGGGGCTGTCCGGCCAGCTTTCGGTAGACCAGAACATTTGGTTTACGGGGGGTAAGCTGTCACTGACTTCTTCGCTGGATTATCTCAAACAACTGGGTTCCGGAGGAGCGAAGCAGTTCATGTCAGTCCCCGTGAGTCTGGAGTTGACGCAACCGGTCTTCGGAGTGAATACCTTGAAGTGGAACCGCCGTATAGAGCCCGTACGCTATGCCGAGGCAAAGGCCGAGTTCATTTCAGCTACGGAAGAGGTGACGATGAAAACCATCACTTATTTCTTTGAGTTGCTGCTGGCCAAAGAATCGCTCGCTACCGCCATGCAGAACAAGACGAATGCCGACCGCCTTTATGAAGTGGCCATAGCCAAACGTAAGATGGGACAGATATCCGAGAATGATTTGCTGCAGCTTAAACTGAATTCATTGCAGGGCAAGGCGGACGTGACTGAGGCAGAGAGCAACCTGAATGCAAAAATGTTCCAGCTCCGTTCTTTCCTCGGGGTGTCCGAGCAGGAAAGCTTGAACCCGGTGTTGCCCGCCACTGTTCCTGATATAAAGATGGACTATGACCGCGTGCTGAACAAGGCACTGGAACGCAACTCCTTTGCACAGAACATTCGCCGCCGCCAGCTCGAAGCTGATTATGAAGTGGCAACGGCACGCGGAAACTTGCGCAGCATCGACCTCTTTGCCAGTGTGGGCTATACGGGGCAGAACCATGAATTCTCTTCAGCCTACCGGGACTTGCTTGACAATCAGATTGTGCAGGTAGGCGTCAAGATTCCTATCCTTGACTGGGGCAAGCGCCGCGGCAAGGTAAGGGTGGCAAAGAGCAACCGTGAAGTGGTCTTGTCCAGAATCCGTCAGGAACAGATGGACTTTAACCAGGACATCTTTTTGCTGGTGGCTAACTTCAACAACCAGGCGCAACAGCTGGACATAGCCGAAGAGGCGGATGTCATTGCTGAGAAGCGTTACAAGACTAGTGTAGAGACCTTTATGATAGGTAAAATCAGCACCCTGGACCTGAACGATGCACAGAACTCTAAAGACGAAGCCCGTCAAAAGCATATTTCAGAGCTGTACTACTATTGGTATTACTTCTATCAGCTCCGCAGCTTGACCCTTTGGGATTTTGAACGCGATACGGAATTGGAAGCTGATTTTGAAGAGGTGGTAAGAGGATAAGTCGACGGGTTGCAAGTGATAAGTTATGAATTATTTGCCGGTAAAAGTACCGTATATGCGATATTATAGGTAAATAACTTATAACTTATCATTCATAACTCTGCTTTTTTACTTATTTTTGCGGGAAACAAACTACAATTTTTATGATACTGATAATAGACGACGATAGTGCTGTGCGCTCTTCCCTCAGCTTTATGCTGAAGCGTGCCGGATATGAGGTGAAAACGGCTCCGGGTCCTCGCGAAGCTATGGATATAGTTAGGGCCGAAGCTCCCGCTTTGATTTTGATGGATATGAACTTCACTCTTTCCACTACCGGAGAAGAGGGACTTACCTTATTGAAGCAGGTAAAGGTGTTCCGTCCCGATGTGCCCGTTATTTTGATGACGGCATGGGGAAGTATCCAGCTTGCCGTGCAGGGTATGCAGGCCGGCGCATTCGATTTCATAACTAAGCCTTGGAACAATGCTGCTCTTTTGCAGCGCATCGAGACGGCCCTTGAGCTTACGGCCGCCCCGAAAGAGGTGCCGGAAGAGCAGACTACCGCATTGAATCGCAGCCATATTATAGGTAAGTCCAAAGGGCTGATGGAAGTGCTGAACACAGTGGCTCGCATAGCCCGTACCAATGCTTCGGTGCTGATTACGGGCGAAAGCGGAACGGGCAAGGAGCTGATTGCCGAAGCCATCCATATCAACAGCCAACGCGTGAAGCAGCCCTTTGTCAAGGTGAACCTCGGCGGTATCTCGCAGAGCTTGTTCGAGAGCGAGATGTTCGGCCATAAGAAAGGGGCGTTTACCGATGCCAGCGCCGACCGTATAGGGCGTTTTGAAATGGCAAATAAAGGTACTATCTTCCTCGACGAGATTGGTGACCTCGACCCTTCCTGCCAGGTGAAACTGCTGCGCGTGCTTCAAGACCAGACATTCGAAGTGCTGGGCGATAGCCGTCCCCGCAAAGTCGATGTGCGCGTTGTGTCCGCCACTAATGCAGACCTCCGCAAGATGGTGTCCGAACGTACTTTCCGTGAAGACCTTTTTTACCGTATCAACCTGATTACCGTAAAACTGCCCTCCTTGCGGGAGCGCCGTGAAGATATTCCTTTGCTGGCACGTCACTTTGCCGACCGTCAGGCAGAGGTGAACGGCTTGCCGCGTACGGATTTCTCGGCCGACGCTCTGAATTTCCTTTCCCGCCTGCCTTATCCGGGCAACATTCGTGAGTTGAAGAATCTGGTGGAGCGTACCATTCTGGTCAGCGGCAAGCCGGTGCTGGATGCCGCGGATTTCGATGCCCAATATCTGCGTCACGACGAACCGGCCAAAGCTGCCGAAGGTAGTTCTTTTGCAGGTATGACCTTGGATGAAATAGAGCGGCAGACTATCTTGCAGGCGTTGGAACAGCATAAAGGGAATCTCAGTCAAGTGGCAGTGTCATTAGGCATCAGCCGCGCTGCGCTTTACAGACGTTTAGAAAAATATAATATTCAAGTCCCGTGCGCATAAAATTCTTTTTCTTCATACTTGTCCTTTTTCTGCTCGGTCTGGGTGGAATGCTGGTATATTTGCTGAGTGGGAAGCCGCTTTTGTATCTGTATGTATTGGAGGGGATCATCGGGTTTATCCTTATCTATCTGATAGTATTCTATAATAAGATAGTGAAGCCGATGAACACCATAGGCAGCGGTATGGAGTTGCTGCGCGAGCAGGATTTCAGTAGTCGTCTCAGCCGGGTAGGGCAGTACGAAGCAGACCGCATTGTGAATATCTTTAACCGAATGATGGAGCAGCTCAAGAATGAACGGTTGCGCATGCGCGAGCAGAATCACTTCTTGGATTTGTTGATTCAGGCATCTCCAATGGGGGTTGTTATCCTGACAATGGACGATGAAGTGTCGCAACTGAATCCGATGGCGGTAAAGATGCTCGGTGTCCGTATGGAGGAGGCGATGGCAAAGCGGCTGGACCAGATGGACTCCCCGTTGGCTGCCGAACTTTCGTCCATTCCCAAAGACGAGACGGCAGTGGTCCGTCTCAATGACGCGAATATTTATAAATGCACCCATTCTTCTTTTATTGACAGAGGGTTCAAACATCCTTTTTTCTTGATAGAGCGTATGACAGAAGAAGTGATGCGTGCCGAGAAGCGTGCCTATGAAAAGGTAATCCGCATGATAGCTCATGAAGTGAACAATACCACTGCGGGCATCACTTCCACACTCGATACAGTGGAGCAGGCACTTTCTACAGAAGATGATATGGAGGACATCTGCGACGTGATGCGCGTCTGTACGGAGCGTTGTTTCTCGATGAGCCGTTTCATTACCCGTTTTGCAGATGTGGTAAAGATACCCGAACCTACCCTGGCACCCGTCCAGCTGAATGAGTTGGTGTCCATGTGCAAGCGTTTCATGGAAGGAATGTGCAATGACCGCAATATAGAGCTACGTCTGGAATGCGACCCGGAGGTGGGAATGGTGCGTATGGATGCTTCTCTTTTTGAGCAGGTGCTTGTGAATATCATCAAGAATGCCGCCGAAAGTATAGAGGGGGACGCCGGAGAAAACGGACAGCAAGGTGAGATAATAGTAAGGACCACTGCCCCCGCTTCTGTCGAAGTCGTTGACAATGGTCCGGGGATAAGTAAAGAGACCGAAGCTAAACTCTTCAGTCCCTTCTTTTCCACCAAGCCGAACGGGCAGGGAATTGGCCTGGTGTTTATCCGGGAAGTTTTGAGCCGTCATGGTTGCACGTTCTCCCTACGTACCTACAACGATGGATTGACCCGCTTCCGTATACTATTTAATTGAAATTTGAAAGTTTTACCTTTCACCTTTCAATTTTCAATTTTTACCTTTCGCCTTTCCATTTTTAAAGAATTCTTTTGCATACTCCTCCAGTATCTTTTTGATGCCTTGGCCGATGGTTGCATAGTCTTTCTCGTCCAGATTGGCGAGTGAGGCGCGCACGCTCCATTCGGGGCCGTCAAAACCACCGCCGTTCAGCAGCACCAGAGAGGTTTCTTTGGCAAGGCGGAAGACTACGTTCAGCGGGCTGTAGGTGCGTTTCAGATATTCTACAAAGTCGTCCCCATAGAACTTCTTTGCCCAAACCAGCATGTCGATTTCTGTATAATAACCTACGCGCAACGGGTCTTCCGTCAGCGTGAAACCGGTATTCTCCCAAAGGGCATGCAATCGGCGGTGGATAATCTCCTGCATCTTTTGCTTGTATTTGTTTTCCTTGTCCAGCAGGGCAAAGGCGGCGAAAAGGCCCATCTGCATCTGTTGTGGCAATGACAGTCCGGCGGTATGGTTCAGTGCCACCTGACGGCTGTCGGCAACCATACGGTCGATAAACTTCAGTCTTTCAGGTTCCAGAGTGAGGGTGGAGTAGCGGTGGTGCAGAATCTCCCGTTTCTCTTTCGGCAGTTTGGCTATCAGCTTGTCGAACAGGTTGAATTCGTGCAGGGCAATGACCGCATTGCGCCATCCGGTGGCACCGAAGTATTTGGAGAATGAATAGACGCAAAGCGTATTGTAGGGAATTTCTGCCATGAACGAACGGAAGTGCGGACTGAATGTACCGTATACGTCGTCTGTAATAATCATCAGATTAGGGTTGTCATTTCTGACGATGCTCACGATGCGCGCCATTGTATCCGGACTGAGTGTGTAGCTGGGCGGATTACTGGGATTGGTGACAAAGAGGGCCTTGATTTTAGGGCTTTTCAAGCGGTCTATGTCTTCGTCGCTGTACTGCCAGAGGTGCATCCCTTCGCTATTCATGCGGTTGGCATGTATTTTGGTCACTCGAAACTGGTAGCGGCTGAGTTGTGGGATTTCAATATAGGGGGTAAAGGCAGGAACCATGAGGACGATGCCGTCCCCTTTGTTCAGCAGGAAGTTTTCCTGCAGGGAGTCGAAGATGTAGCACATGGCGGCTGTTCCACCTTCGGTGGCAAACAGGTCATAGGCACCCCGGGGAGGACGGTTGTCGCACATCTCTTGCGAAAGGTAATCTTGCACAAGGATTTCCGTAAAATGAAGGATGCGGTCGGGCACGGGATACTGATCGCCTACAATGCTTTCGGCCCATTCGTGTACAAGGCTGTCGGGGTCGGCGGCATGCTGCATCAGCAGGTAGTTGTAGGTTTGTTCCAGCAATTTGGCGCCCGGTACGTTATTGTTCTTTTTCAGGAAGGCTTCGAAGTGGGAGGCAATGCCTTTTTTTTCGGGGATGCCTGCAATGCCCTCGGGCAAATCCATGATGCGACGGCACTCTTCCAAGCCGAAGCTTCCCAATAGGAAAAAGGCCTCGCGTGGAGCGGTTGCAATCCAGTTGGGGTTGCCGCGCCCTGCGTTCAGCATGGTACGGGCGGTTTTCTTCAGACTTTCGTCTGCCATGTCTATCAGGCGGTTCTTCAGTTCGAAAGGACTGATAGATTCCATTTTCTTTTCTAAAAGTTTTGTATCCATAAGCTCAAGTTTAGGTTCGTTATTTATTGTTTTCAGTCATTCGGTGAATAATCTTTGTTCATGTGGCATACTATTTCTTTCCTTGCTTGAAATTAATCGTCCGATATATGTTTCCTTTTCGTCCGACAGTTGTTGAATCATCGTCCGACAACTGTTGAATTATCGTCCGACAGCTGTCGGATGAATAGCTATTAGTGAATGGGTATATAGTCGCTTGCATTTCCGGCAATAATTCTTTGAATGCTCTGGATTAGTAAGCATTGGTACAGAATCGTCTTATATTAGCAAAACGATGACTACACCCCATATTATTAATAAGGTATTGCCCACGGCATAGGTCACGGTGTATCCCAGAGCAGGCGTTTCGCTCTCAACGGCATCCTGCACCGCGCCTAAAGCGGCCGTAGTGGTACGTGCCCCTGCGCAGACGCCCAAAGCCAGTGCCGGATGGAACTTGAAAACATACCTTGCCAGCAGCAAGCCGATAATCAGCGGCAGGGTGGTGGCTGCTGCTCCCACCAGAAACAGGCTGATACCTACGTCGTGGAAGCCCTGCACGAAACTGGGACCTGCCGAAATGCCCACTACCGCGATGAACATGTTCAGACCGACATTGTTCAACACCCATTGTGAAGGTTCGGGAATGCGCCCGAAGGTGGGGTGCTTACTGCGGAGCCAGCCGAAGAACAAGCCCGCAATCAATGCGCCGCCGCTTGTGCTCAAGCTGATGGGGATGCCGCCGATATGGACGGAAAGTGCTCCGAACAAACCTCCGACAAGGATACCCAGGCCTACGAATATCATATCCGTCTGGTTGGTAGGACGGTCTATATACCCTAGACGTTTGGCTGCTGCTTCCACTTCCTGCCTGGTACCTACCACTTCGATGACGTCGCCGGCATCTACTACCGTTTGTGCCAGCACGGGAATGGATATTCCGGCGCGCTTGATGCTCCGGATACTGACACCGTGCATGAACTTTTCCCTTCGGATAGCTGCAACCGTCTTGCCGGCAACCGTCTTGCGTGTGATTGTAACCGGTAACTTTTCCGCAGGAAAATCCAGGAGCTGGGCATCTTGTACTTCCGGCCCTATCCAGCTTTCTTCGCCTATGATATATTCACGGCGTCCGCTTAGCACTACTTCGTCTCCCGGCTCTATCCGTAGGTTCATGCTGACTTCCACCACAATTCCGGATTTGCGGAGGCGTTCCACAAATAGACGTTTGTCGTGCTGCCGGAAGTAGACTTCCAGGTCAATCACCCGCTTTCCATTCTTGAACCATTCGTTTTCGACCCGGTAGGCACGGAAAGTGACGGGGCGTGCCGCCGGCATGAATCCCGGTTCGTCAGCCAGAGAGCTGCCCATCTTCGCCTCCAGTTCCTTGCAGGCGGCTTTCACCTTTTCCAGCCCGCCCAGCATCTTGGGACCGATGGATGATAGGACCCATGCCGAGCCTGCAGTACCGAAAATGTAGGTGACGGCGTAGGATACGGGAATGATGTTGACGTAACTTTGTCGTTGGGCCTCGTCCAGTCCCATATTGGCCATGGTGTCTTCTGCCACTCCGATGACGGCGGAGATGGTTTGCGAACCGGCCAGCAGTCCGGCAGCTTCACCGGCATTGTAGCCCATCATCAGGGCCAGCAGCCAGGTCACTAACAGTACGGATATACACATCAGTACGGCAAAGCCCACTTGGGGCAATCCGTCCTTTTTCAGTCCGCGGAAGAACTGGGGACCCACTTTATAGCCCACGGCAAAAAGGAAAAGCAGAAAAAATACCGACTTTATCGGACCCGGTACGGCTATATTCAGTTGCCCTACCAGTACGCCTACAAGCAGTACACTGGTCACTGTGCCCAGCGTAAACTTACCGATACGCAGTTTCCCCAGCCAGAATCCCAGGAATATAGTGAGGAAAATGGCAAGTTCGGGGCGTTCCCTGAGCTGGTTGAAAATCCATTCCATAATCAAGTTGTTTAGGTTATATATTGGTTGTTCCGATGCTTTCTGGAGCGTCGTTTCGCTATACAACGGCTTTTAACGGGAAGTGTTTTATACAAAAGGAGTTTTTTAGAACATTTATTCCGTAAAACCGAACTTTAAGAAAAAGTTTTCTTCCGTACCTTTGTCATCCAAATTAGGTAAAACAAGGTATGAAGTTGTTTTTTAGGGTATTTCTGCTTATCCAGCTGGTTACTCTTCCATTGAGGGCACAATATATGGTGCAAGGCGTTGTCACCGATTCGTTGACGAAGGAGCCATTGCCTTATACGTCAGTTTATCTGAAAGGAACTACGGAGGGAGGGATGACGGACAATAACGGCCGTTTTTCCTTCAAGACCTATCGCCCGGAGGCCACGCTGGTCATTTCGGCCGTGGGATATAATGAATATGTCCGGTTGATTCATCCCGCAAAGTCGTCTAAGTTCAATATAGTCCTTTCGCCAGCCACTTATGCACTGGATGAAGTGGTGGTGAAGCCGAAGCGTGAACGGTATAAGAAAAAGGATAATCCCGCAGTGGAGTTTGTACGCAAGATGATAGAGCATCGGGATGACTATTCGCCCGACGAACGCGACTTCTGGAAACGTGACCGCTATGAAAAGATGACTTTTGCCATCAATAACTTCGACAGCTTGAAGCAACAGAAGTGGCTTTACCGTAAGTTCAAGTTTCTGACGGATTATGTCGATACCTCTGCCGTTACCGGCAGGCCGGTACTGGCCATTTCCAACCGTGAGTTGCTTGCCACAGATTATTACCGCAAGTCTCCGCATAGCCGGAAACAGTGGGTCACCGCCCGCAGGCAGGCAGGAGTGGACGAAATGCTTTCCCAGCAGGGTATGGAGCAGGCTATCAGTGTCACCATGACCGATGTAGACCTTTATGAGAACAACATTACCTTGTTCACCAATAAGTTTGTCAGCCCGCTTTCCTCCCTTGGGCCGTCTTTCTACAAATATTATCTGATGGATACGCTTACCGTTGCCGGAAAGCCTTGTGTTGACTTGACATTTGTTCCTTTCAACTCCGAGTCGTTCGGTTTTACGGGACATTTGTACGTCATGCTGGACAGCACCTATTTTGTAAGGCGTGCCGTCATGAACTTTCCTCAGAAAATCAATCTGAACTTTGTGGACTACATGAAGATTGAACAGAATTTTGACCGCGCGGAGGACGGTACGAGGCAGTTGCTCAATGAGAGTATCACTACGGAATTCAAGTTGGTGGACAATAGTGACGGTATTTATGCCAAGCGGGATGTGTATTACAGAAACTATCAGTATGAACCGGATGACAAGGCTCTGCAGGCTTTCCGAAAACCGGAAAAGGTGATTGAAGAGGCATCGGCTTCCGGCTATTCGGAAGCATATTGGGATGCCAACCGCCAGGTGGAGGTCAGCAAGAAAGAGACTTCGGTGGACAAGATGATGGCCCAGTTGCGCAGCTATCCCGTTTATTTCTGGACGGAGAAAGTGCTGAAGGTGCTGTTCACGGGGTATATTCCCGCTCCGAAGGAAAAAGAACCTTTGTTCTATATCGGTATGATGAATACCACCATCAGCGGAAATACACTGGAAGGAGTGCGCTTGCGTGCCGGCGGTATGACGACGGCATGGCTCAATCCGTATCTGTTCGGCAGGGGGTATATGGCATACGGTTTTCGCGACCATCGTGTAAAAGGACTTGCCGAACTGGAATATTCTTTTCATAAGAAGAAGGAATATGCCAATGAATTTCCTATACATTCGTTGAAGCTCCGTTACTTGTCAGATGTCAATCAATATGGACAACACTATCTTTATACCAGTCAGGATAATGTTTTTCTTGCCTTGAAACGTCAGAAGGATGACCGTATCGGTTATCAGCGGAAAGCGGAGCTGACCTATACCAATGAGTTCCATTCCGGCTTTTCCGTACAGATGACGGCGCGCCTGCGTAAAGATGAATCATCCCGTCTGATTCCTTTCATCAAGCAGGATGACCGTAATACGTATGTAAAAAGTATTTCGACCAGTGAGCTGGAATTGAAGCTGCGCTATGCTCCCAACGAAAAATTCTTCCAGACCCAATGGAACCGTTTCCCTGTTTCGCTGGATGCTCCGGTCTTTTCGCTTACGCATACCATGGCTGCCAAAGGGGTACTGGGAGGAGACTATACCTATCACTATACGGAAGCGGGTTTTCAAAAGCGTTTCTGGTTCTCGGCATTCGGTTATACGGACGTTATCCTGAAAGTCGGAAAAGTTTGGAATAAGGTTCCTTTTCCTCTGCTTATCATTCCCAATGCGAACCTGTCCTATACCATACAGCCTGAGTCTTATTCATTGATGAATGCCATGGAATTCATGAACGATGAATACGCTTCCTGGGATGTGACCTATTACTTGAACGGCTGGCTCTTCAACCGTATTCCTTTGTTGAAAAAGTTGAAATGGCGTGAAGTGCTTTCCTGCCGCGGTTTGTATGGGAATTTGAGCGATAAGAATAATCCGGCTTTTCAGCAGGATTTGTTCCGTTTTCCTGCCGGGAGTACCACCATGGGGCATACGCCCTACGTAGAGGCAGGCGTAGGCATTGAAAATATTTTCAAGGTGTTGCGTGTCGATTATGTATGGCGTCTGACTTACCGAAATTTACCGGATATAGACAAATCCGGGCTCAGAATCAGTCTGCACATGACATTTTAACTTAAATCTTACTAATAGGACATTAAATCGGATAAAATGACTAATCCCAATTGAGTAAAATACCCTAAATTTGAGCAATTTTTTAAACTCTAAATAATACAATGGCAATGAAAGAAAACATTAAGCCGGCAACCGGACGCCTGGGCGTGCTGGTAGTCGGAGTAGGTGGTGCGGTTGCAACCACCATGATTACCGGTACATTAGCTGCTCGCAAGGGCTTGGCAAAAGCTATAGGCTCAATTACACAAATGGCTGCTATGCGCATGCAGGATGGCAAAGAAAAACTTATCAAAGACATAGTGCCTTTGGCTGATTTGAATGATATCGTTTTCGGCGGTTGGGACATTTTCCCGGACAACGCCTACGAAGCTGCTATGTATGCCGAGGTTTTGAAAGAGAAGGACTTGAATCTGGTAAAAGATGAACTGCAAGCCATCAAGCCGATGCCTGCTGCATTCGACCACAATTTCGCAAAACGTTTGAACGGTACGCACATTAAGAAGGCAGCTACCCGCTGGGAAATGACAGAGCAGTTGCGCGAGGATATCCGTAACTTCAAGGCAGCCAATAACTGCGAGCGTATTGTTGTGCTGTGGGCTGCAAGTACCGAAATATATATTCCGCTGTCCAAGGAGCACGAATCTCTCGCTGCTTTGGAACAGGCAATGAAGGAAAACAATACTGAAGTAATCTCTCCGAGTATGTGCTATGCATACGCTGCCATTGCAGAAGGCGCTCCGTTTATTATGGGTGCTCCTAATCTGTGTGTGGATACTCCGGCTATGTGGGAATTCTCCAAGAAAATGAATGTGCCCATTTCCGGTAAGGACTTCAAGAGTGGCCAGACTTTGATGAAGACGGTGCTTGCTCCGATGTTCAAGACCCGTATGTTGGGTGTAAGTGGCTGGTTCTCTACGAATATTCTGGGTAACCGTGACGGCGAGGTACTCGACCAACCGGAGAACTTCAAGACAAAAGAGGTCAGCAAGCTGTCTGTTATCGACAATATCTTCGAACCTGAGAAATATCCTGACTTGTACGGTGATGTTTATCATAAGGTACGCATCAACTACTATCCTCCCCGTAAGGATAACAAGGAAGCATGGGACAACATCGATATTTTCGGCTGGATGGGCTATCCGATGGAAATCAAGGTTAACTTCTTGTGCCGTGACTCCATTCTTGCTGCTCCCATCGCGCTCGACTTGGTTATTTTCAGTGATTTGGCATTGCGTGCAGGCATGTGCGGCATCCAGACGTGGCTGTCCTTCTTCTGCAAGAGTCCGATGCACGATTTCGAGCATGAGCCGGTACACGATTTGTTCCAGCAATGGCGCATGGTGAAAGAGACTCTCCGCAATATGGTGGGTGAGACAGCACCGAGTTATCTGGACTAAAAAAACAGTGATAAGGTGATAAAAATAAGGTGGTAAGGTGATAGAGTGATAGCACTTTACCACTTTATCACTTTTATTACTTTATTGCATTTATCATTTTACCGTTTTTATCGCATTTATCACCTCATTACTTTTTTGATGAAGAAACCCTCCCTCCTCCCAGTTATTATCGGTACGGGCTTTGGCTCGGGCTTTTCTCCTTTTGCACCCGGCACTGCGGGAGCTTTGCTGGCTACGCTTATCTGGTTCGGGTTGTCTTATCTGATTTCAAGTGTCTGCCTTTTGTGGTTGACAGTGGCATTGATTTTGGTATTTACACTTGCCGGTATCTGGGCTGCCAACCGCCTGGAGGCATCTTGGGGCGAAGACCCTTCGCGCGTGGTGGTCGATGAAATGGTTGGCGTGTGGATTGCCTTGCTTGCGGCGCCCGCCGGACATGTATGGTATGCATTGGGAGCATTTGTCTTGTTCCGTTTGTTTGATATATTCAAGCCCTTGGGCATTCGCCGTATGGAAAGTCTGCCGGGTGGAATCGGGGTAATGATGGACGATATTCTGTCCGGAGTCTACGGATTTATAATTTTGATTGTGGCAAGATGGATAATCAGTTGAAATCAAATGGCAAAGGTGTGTCGTGGCGCCATTCTGTCTGGATCTTCTTCAAGGCCCAGATTTCTGCGCAATTCGCAAGCTTTGTCGATTTTCTGGTGACTATCCTTCTGGTGAAGGCTTTTGCTGTTTTTTATCTTTATGCCACATTCACGGGTTCCGTAGTAGGAGGCATTGTAAACTGTGCCATTAATTACGGATGGGTGTTCCATGCCGAAGACTGTAAGAAAACGCATGTTGCCGTGAAATATCTCTTTGTCTGGGGAGGCAGCATTATACTGAATACCTGGGGCACTTTTGCACTGACCGAGTGGCTTACGGGCATGACATGGGTCAATGGGCTGTTGGGATATTATATAGACAATGTATTTATTCTGTCAAAGATAATAGTAGCAGTGCTGGTAGCTTTTTTTTGGAACTACCATCTGCAACGTTTTTTCGTTTATCGTAATCACAATATAAAAGGCTTTCTGAAACATTATTTAGAGAACAAAAAAGACGAATATGAATTATAGAGATTGGTTGCAGCAGGTGATATACAAGATTATCAATCCTGTGGTGCATGGTATGATTAGAATTGGCATTACGCCTAACTTTATTACGACTACGGGGCTGGTGCTGAATATCGTGGCGGCTGCCTTGTTTGTGTATGCCGGGGTGTACAAGAGTGGTGAACTGGCCTATGTAGGCTGGGGAGGCGGTATTGTGCTCTTTGCCGGGTTGTTTGACATGATGGACGGACGTGTGGCACGCGTGGGTAAAATGAGTTCTACTTTCGGTGCGCTCTACGACTCCGTACTCGACCGTTACAGCGAGCTCGTGACATTGTTCGGCATCTTCTATTACCTGATGCTGCAAGGCTATTTGTGGGGCTCCATCATTACATTCATTGCGCTGATAGGTTCGCTGATGGTGAGTTACGTGCGTGCCCGTGCCGAAGGTTTGGGGCTGGAGTGTAAAGTCGGTTTCATGCAGCGTCCCGAACGCGTTGTGCTGACTGCCCTCGGTGCCATGTTCTGCGGTATCTTTGGTGATTGTACCTTGTTCGACCCGATGCTGATACTGATTGTGCCTATGGCAGTGATTGCAATATTGGCGAATTTGACGGCATTTGCCCGCTTGGCGCATTGCTATAAAATACTGAAAGACAAGGAATGAAAAATAGTTTGTTTCCCTCTGTGAGAGAGGCAGTGCTGGTGATTGTCATCACAGCGTTTTTCCTGATTCTGACAGCGGTCTGTATCGGGCTTCGTCCGGAACATTTCCTGATGGGGGGTGTATTTCTGTTATTGTTCTTTGCCGGACAGACAACCCGTAAGTTGGCAGTGGCGCTGTTGCCGTTTTTCATATTCGGCATTTCGTATGACTGGATGCGCGTATATCCCAATTACCAGGTGAATCCCATTGATGTAAAAGGACTTTATGAGGCAGAAAAATCCCTTTTTGGCTTGTCTGTAGACGGTGCTGTCCTTATCCCTTGTGAGTATTTTGCTTTGAACCATTGTCCAGTTGCCGATTTCTTTGCCGGGATATTCTATCTCTGTTGGGTACCGGTTCCCATTGCATTCGGGGTGTGGCTCTATCTGAAGGGTGACCGTAAGGTATATCTTCGTTTTGCGATGGTGTTCCTGCTGGTTAATCTCATCGGTTTTGCCGGCTATTACATCCATCCCGCTGCTCCGCCCTGGTATGCCATGAATTATGGTTTCGAGCCGATACTCGACACTCCGGGCAATGTGGCCGGCTTAGGACGTTTTGACGAATTGCTGGGATGCTCCATCTTCAACTCCATTTACGGAAGGAATGCCAATGTATTTGCAGCAGTGCCCTCGCTCCATGCCGCCTATATGGTGGTGGCTTTGGCCTACGCGGTTATGGACCGCAGCAAAAAGTGGTTGATAGCGTTGTTTGCGGTGATTATGGTCGGTATTTGGTGGACGGCTGTCTATTCGGGACACCATTATCTGATTGATGTGATGCTGGGCATCTCTTGTGCATTGCTGGGTATTTTTGTTTTTGAGAAAGGACTGATGAAGTGGGGAGCGTTCGGACGCTTCTTTGAAAGATACAGTCGATACATTAAATAAGGTATACAATGAATAATTTTGTTTTTTATAGTCCTACAGAGTTTGTCTTTGGCAAGAATACTGAAGTGCAAGTCGGTGCATTGGCGCGTAAGTATGGTGCACAAAAAGTGATGATAGTATATGGAGGCGGTTCTGTTGTACGGAGTGGTCTGCTGGATAGAGTGAAGCAATCCTTGCAGGAAGCCGGTGTGGCTTATTGCGAAATGGGAAGTGTCCAGCCCAATCCCATTGACGGGAAGGTATACGAAGGTATTCAGCTTTGCCGTCGTGAGCAGGTGGATATGATGCTTCCTGTGGGAGGTGGTTCGGTCATAGATACGGCAAAGGCCATTGCTGCCGGAGTCCTCTATGATGGTGACTTTTGGGATTTCTTTATCGGTCGTGCCAAGGTGGAGAAAGCGTTGAAAGTAGCCGTGGTGCTGACTATCCCGGCTGCCGGAAGCGAAGGTTCGGGCAATACGGTAATTACCAAGACAGAGACACTCCAAAAACTGGGGCTCTGTGCCCCCGAGCATTTGCGTCCCGTATTTTCCATCATGAATCCTGAACTGACCTACACTCTCCCAGCTTATCAGACGGCTTGTGGTATTGCCGACATGATGGCTCACATCATGGAGCGTTATTTCACAAATACACCGGATGTGGAAATCAGCGACCGGCTTTGCGAAGGCACCTTGACAGCTATCATTAAAGAAGCTTACCGGGTGAAACAGCAACCGGACAACTATGCCGCGCGTGCCAACATTATGTGGTGTGGCACTGTGGCGCATAACGGAACTTGTGGGGTAGGGCGTGAGGAAGACTGGGCATCCCATGCACTGGAACATGAAATCAGTGCTATCTATAATGTAGCCCACGGTGCCGGCTTAGCTGTAATCTTCCCTGCCTGGATGGCTTTTATGGCAGAACATAATCCGGCAAAGATAGCCCAGTTTGCCCATCGTGTTTTTGATATACCCAAGTCCGAAGATTTGGAAGAGATGGCTTTGGCAGGTGCTGCCCGACTGAAACACTTTTTCCGTTACATGGGCTTGCCGGTTGGCTTTAAGGAGTTGGGTATCGAGCATCCCGATATAGACCGTATGCTCGTCAGTCTGCGGCGCAATAAAGGCGAACTGCTTGGCAACTACGTGAAGCTGACCATGACTGATTGCAGGGAAATCTATCGTTTGGCTTTATAACGAAAGGCATGTTTGGGGAGAGCTCCCCAAAAGCAAGAGCTAAAAAAGACGGCGAAGATAAATACCCTTCGCCGTCTTTTTTATTTGATTTCGATTTCTTCCTTCATGTCTATCTCTTCCCCTTGCAGGTCGTAGAATACATATTCCAGGAATGCTAATTTCTGGTTTGGAATAATCTTGATACCGAATCCGTACTTCATCTGCCACTTCCGTTTCAGGGAGACGAGTCCCTGATTGACGTAGGCTGCGATGTACGGGTGGATGTGTAACGAGAATTTCTTTATCTTCAATTTGTTGACCAGGTAGTCAATCTTACTCTCTAAGGTGTCCGTAAAGAGGATGGACGATTTGATGGTGCCTTTACCGAAGCAGGTGGGGCAGGTTTCCGTCGTATTTACATCCATAGCCGGGCGTACACGCTGGCGTGTAATCTGCATCAGTCCGAATTTACTGAGCGGCAGGATGTTGTGACGTGCTCTGTCTTTCTGCATGTTGGCACACATACGTTCGTAAAGCTTCTGTCGGTTTTCGGCTTCATTCATGTCGATGAAGTCCACCACGATGATACCACCCATATCCCTTAGTCTGAGCTGGCGTGCCAGTTCGTCGGCTGCGCCCAGATTCACTTCCAGTGCGTTGGCCTCCTGCCCGTTGGCATTCTTGGTGCGGTTACCGCTGTTCACGTCTACTACGTGAAGCGCCTCAGTATGCTCAATAATCAGGTAGGCACCACTTTTGTATGAAATGGTCTTGCCGAATGATGACTTGATTTGTTTGGTGATACCAAAATTGTCGTAAATGGGGAGTTGACCTTTGTACAGCTTCACGATTCCTGCCCGTTCAGGGGCGATGAGGGTTACGTAATCCTTGATTTCGTGGTACACAGCCTCGTTGTTCACGTGGATGTTTTCGAAGGAAGGATTGAACAAGTCGCGCAACAGTCCTACGGCACGGCTGGTTTCTTCGTAAATCAGTGTCGGAAATTTGGTGGCCTTCTGTACTTTTGTAATGGCATCTTCCCAATGTTTCAGTAATACTTTAAGCTCTCCGTCGAGTTCGGCAACACGTTTTCCTTCGGCTACGGTGCGGACGATGACGCCGAAGTTTTTCGGCTTGATACTCATCAGCAGTTGCTTGAGGCGTGCGCGCTCTTCGCTCGATTTAATTTTTTGTGATACGGAAACCTTGTCATTGAAGGGAATCAGCACGAGGTATCTTCCGGCAAAGGAAAGTTCGGAAGTCAGTCGCGGCCCTTTGGTAGAGATAGGTTCCTTGACAATTTGCACCACTACTTCTTGTCCCACCTTGAGTGTGTTGGAAACCGTTCCGTCCTTTTCAAGGTCGGGAAGTATGGTTGCTTTGGTAATGGGATTCAGCTTCTTCTTGTCGCTTAAAGTTTGCTTTACGTACTTCTCTAACGAGTTAAATTGAGGACCTAGGTCCAGATAATGAAGAAAAGCATCTTTCTCGTAACCCACGTCCACGAAGCAGGCATTCAGGCCGGGCATCAATTTTTTGACGCGTCCCAAATACATGTTGCCCACCGAGAAGGAGATGTTTCTTCCTTCGCTCTGGAGTTCCACCAGCTGCTTGTCTTCAAGCAGTGCAATGGATACCTCTTTGGGCTGTACGTCTACAACGAGTTCGCTTGTCACAATAATTGGCTTTTAAATGATTCTATTTACTACTTAAACAAAGAACAAACCCGCGAGACATTTTGCTTCACAAGTTTGTTCTTTATTTTGTCCTTCAGACTAAAAATTACTTTTTGCTTTTATGTCTGTTCTTTCTTAGTCTTTTTTTACGCTTGTGCGTAGACATTTTATGTCTTTTTTTCTTCTTTCCGCTTGGCATAGCTTCAAAATTTTTATGGGTTAATACTATTGTTTATTATTTCTTCACTGAGAGGGTGAACGTTTTTGCAGGCTTAAATGCCGGAATGTTATGTTCCGGAATGATTATTGTAGTGTTCTTGGAGATGTTGCGTGCAGTTTTCTGAGCTCTTTTCTTCACTACAAAACTACCAAACCCGCGGAGGTAAACATTTTCATCTTTGGATAAAGATGCCTTTACTGCGTCCATGAATGCTTCAACGGTTGTAAGTACGGTTGTCTTATCAATTCCGGTGTTCTTTGTAATTTCGTTTACAATATCAGCTTTAGTCATTTTTCTTTAAAAAAAATATTATTACTATAGTTTTCCTAATTTTTTGGACTGCAAATATATAGCTTTTCCGTGGCTCTAAAAAATATATTTCGGACAATTTTCTAAAAAAGTCTTGGCATTAAGCTTTGTTAGGCTGAAAATGAAGTATTTTTGCAGCATGAATATTTTTAGCGGAACATTGTTGGATTGGTATGCGGAGAACAAACGCGACCTTCCGTGGCGAAATACCACGGACCCTTATCTGATATGGATTTCTGAAATCATCTTACAACAGACAAGAGTGGCGCAGGGTTATGAGTACTTTTTGCGTTTCATAAAACGCTTCCCGGATGTGGTGTCGCTGGCTGCTGCGTCCGAGGACGAAGTGATGAAATATTGGCAGGGCCTGGGGTACTATTCCCGTGCCCGCAACCTGCATGCCGCAGCCAAAAGCATGAAGGGTACATTTCCAAAAAACTATGCAGAGGTGCGTGCTTTGAAGGGGGTAGGGGATTATACGGCAGCGGCCATCTGTTCTTTTGCCTATGACATGCCTTATGCGGTGGTAGACGGGAATGTATATCGGGTGCTTTCCCGCTATTTCGGCATTGATATTCCCATTGATTCTACCGAAGGGAAAAAAACTTTTACTGCTTTGGCGAGAGAGATGCTCGATAAATCCCGACCGGCAGATTATAACCAAGCGATTATGGACTTCGGAGCCGTGCAGTGTATGCCGCAGTCGCCCAACTGTCTGTTCTGTCCTTTGTCTGGTAGCTGCAGAGCCTTGTTGGAAGGCAAAGTGCAGCAACTGCCCGTGAAGCAGCACAGAACAAAGACTACCAACCGCTATTTTAATTATATATATGTACGTATGGGTGCGCATACTTTGATACATAAGAGGACGGAGAACGATATCTGGAAAAATCTCTTTGAATTGCCTCTAATCGAAACGGAAAAAGATTTATCCGAAGAGGAGTTCCTGGCATGTCCGCAGTTTCATGCACTGTTTGCAGAGGGAGAGGTGCGGATGGTCCGTACACTACTTCGGGGAGTGAAGCATGTATTGTCCCACAGAGTGATTTATACCAATTTCTATGAGGTCACTCTACCCGATAATTCGGGTTCTTTTTCAGGTTACCAGCAGGTTGCGGTCGAAGATTTGGACCGTTATGCGGTGCCTCGGCTGATACATGCTTTCTTGGAGAAATATATATAAAAGTTGTCTGTATTCTTGCATGGTGTGGATATTCTCGTTAATTTTGGCAGCAAATTAATAAAATAGAAGCTTATGTCAGTAAACAAGGTGATATTGTTAGGAAATGTGGGCAGAGACCCGGAAGTGAGATACCTTGACAGTGGGGTGGCGGTAGCTACTTTTTCTTTGGCTACTACAGAAAGAGGATACACTTTGCAGAATGGAACCCAGGTTCCCGACCGCACTGAGTGGCATAATATTGTGCTTTGGCGTGGACTGGCAGAAACTGCCGAAAAATATGTGCATAAAGGAGATAAACTTTACATTGAAGGCAAAATTCGCACTCGCTCGTATGATGACCAGACAGGAGCTAAGCGCTATGTGACTGAAGTTTTTGCAGATACAATGGAAATGTTGACACCTAAAAGTGCATCGGCATCGGGCAATGCGCCGTTTGCGCCGCAAGCCGGAGCGACAGCCCAGCCGCAACAACCGGTACAACCGCAGGCTGCCCCTGCACAAGATAACCCGACGGACGATCTACCGTTCTGATTGTTTAACTAAAACCAAAATCTTTGGACCCAGACGCTTATTTATGCCAGTTGGCAGATGTTTTTAACGGTATATCCGTACAGACTCCTTCTATTTCGGCCATTGTAGCCATTGTGTTGGCAGGTTTGCTTTTGCTCGTTTCCGGCTTTGCATCAGCTTCCGAAATAGCCTTTTTTTCTCTTTCTCCGTCAGACTTAAATGTAATAGCGGAGAGAAAGCATCCTTCGGATGAGAAAATCAGTAATTTGCTGGATAACAGTGAACGTTTGTTGGCGACGATTCTGATTACAAACAACTTCGTGAATGTAACCATAATCATGCTCTGTAACTTCTTTTTTATGAATGTGTTCCAATTTCATTCTCCCATTGCAGAGTTCCTCATTCTGACAGTAGTCCTTACGTTTTTGCTGTTGCTTTTCGGTGAAATCATGCCTAAGATATATTCGGCTCAGAAAACGCTGGTTTTCTGCCGTTTTGCTGCTCCCGGCATCACGTTTTGCCGTTCCGTATTCTATCCGATGGCATCTATGCTGGTACGTTCCACTTCTTTCCTGAACAAGCATGTGGTCCGCAAGAACCATAATATATCGGTCGATGAACTTTCACATGCACTAGAATTGACCGATAAGGCGGAACTTTCGGAGGAGAACAATATTCTGGAAGGTATCATCCGCTTTGGTGGAGAGACAGCCAAGGAGGTTATGACTTCCCGCCTCGATGTGGTGGATCTGGATATTCGTACCCCTTTCAAGGATGTGGTGAAGTGCATTGTAGAGAATGTCTACTCCCGTATTCCCATCTATGCGGATAACCGTGACAATATCAAGGGGGTGCTTTATATCAAGGATTTGCTTCCCCATCTGAACAAAGGGGATAATTTCCGCTGGCAGTCGCTTATCCGGCCCGCCTATTTTGTGCCCGAAACCAAGATGATTGATGATTTGCTGCGCGATTTTCAGGCAAACAAGATTCATATAGCCATTGTGGTCGATGAGTTCGGCGGTACGTCGGGCATTGTCACCATGGAGGACATTATTGAGGAGATTGTGGGCGAAATTCATGACGAATACGATGATGAAGAACGTACATATGCCGTACTGAATGACCACACTTGGGTATTTGAAGCCAAGACCCAGCTGACCGATTTCTATAAAATAACGAAGATAGACGAGGAAACGTTCGATGAGGTGGCAGGGGATGCCGATACGCTTGCCGGACTTCTGCTGGAGCTGAAGGGGGAATTTCCTGCTCTCCATGAAAAGGTGACCTACGGCCGTTATGAGTTTGAGGTGCTGGAGATGGACAACCGCCGTATCCTGAAAGTGAAGTTTACAGTAAATGCCTCAACTCCTCTAATCCCTAATCCTTAATCCTTGCCTCATGCCCCTCTTCTTACAACATACCGCTCTTCCCTGCCGATGGGGAATTTGGAAAACGGAGGAATCTCCGGAGGAATTGCTGGCCATGCTTCCTCATCAGGAAGTATACCGGGAAGGTATGCGGCGTTTCACCGCAGCACACCGCCGTTTGGAGTGGCTGGCTGTCCGTGTATTGCTTTACACGCTGTCGGGAGAAGAGAAAGAGATTGCCTATCATCCCAGTGGGAAACCTTATTTGGCAGATGCTTCCGCCTCTCTCAGTATTTCGCATACGAAAGGCTATGTGGCTGTTGTTTTGGGATTGCCGGGTCGGGAAGTGGGCATTGACATTGAGCAGTATGGTGAACGGGTAAGGAAGGTGGCGCATAAATTCATGCGCGAAGATGAACAGCCATCCGTGTTTCGCGGAACCGACACTTGGTCACTGTTGCTGCACTGGTCGGCCAAGGAGACCATGTTTAAATGCCTGAATGCTTCCGAGGTTGATTTTCGTGGGCACATGCGCATTCTGCCTTTTGCTGTAAATGAAAGCGGCGTATTCTCCGCCGAAGAGTATCGTACGGTGGAGAAACGCCGGTTCACTATTCATTATTATTTGTTTCCGGATTTTGTCTTGACATTGAGTCTGTAAATTTCTTACAGCCTTTCCAGTTGTACCGTAAAATGTCTCATCAACGGAGCTTCCCAAGTGATGCGAACTCCGCGGGTAATACTTTCCCGCTTGTCATATACATTTTTTAAAGCGGCTGCTACCACATCCATGTGGTTGTCGGTGTACACGCGGCGAGGGATGGCAAGCCGGAGCAAATCCAAGCCGTTGAAGCGGTTTTCGCGGGTTACCGGGTCGCGGTCTGCCAGCAGATAGCCGATTTCACAACCGCGTATGCCTGCTTCTAGATAGAGTTCGGCGGTCAGTGTCTGTGCCGGAAACTCTTCTTTGGGCACGTGTGTCAGCACTTTGGGGGCATCCACAAATATGGCATGGCCGCCTGCGGGACGTTGGTAAGGTATCCCGTACTCATCCAGTTTCATGGCTAGATAGCCCACCTGGTGAATGCGGGTTTCCAGATTGTCAAATTCAGTATTTTCATCCAGGCCGATGGCAAGGGCGTTCATGTCACGTCCGTTCATGCCGCCGTAAGTGAGGTAGCCTTCAAATTGTACGCAGAAGCCTTTGGCACCTTCATACCAGTCTCTCCGGCGGGTGGCTATGAATCCGCCCATGTTGACAATACCGTCTTTTTTGGCACTCATCGTCATACCGTCGGCAAGGTCAAACATCTCGTGGGTGATTTCCTTTATGCTCTTATTGCGGTAACCTTCTTCTCTCATTTTGATAAAGTAGGCATTTTCCGCAAAGCGTGCCGAGTCAAAGAGAACGGGCTTGCCGTACTTGTCGGCAATGGCGCGGACTTCGCGCAGGTTCTGCATGGAAACCGGCTGGCCGCCTGCAGTGTTGTTGGTTATGGTGACGATGACGAACGGTATCCGTTCGCTATGTTCCTGTAATGCTTTTTCCAGTTTTTTAGGGTCTACATTGCCTTTGAAGGGAATTTCCAGCTGTGTCTGTTTGGCTTCGTCTATGGTGCAGTCCAGAGCCAATGCCCGGCGTCCCTCGATATGTCCTTTGGTGGTGTCGAAATGGGAGTTTCCCGGCACAATGTCGCCCTCGTGCACCAGATAGGAGAAGAGTACATTTTCGGCAGCGCGTCCCTGGTGGGTGGGGATAATGTATTCAAATCCGGTGAGGCGGGTGATGACTTCCTTCAGTTTGAAGAATGAGGTGGCTCCGGCATAGCTTTCGTCACCCAGCATCATGCCTGCCCATTGGCGGTCGCTCATGGCGCCGGTGCCTGAGTCGGTGATGAGGTCGATATAAACTTGTTCCGATTTGAGTTGGAATACGTTGTAGTGGGCTTCTTTCAGCCATTGTTCGCGTTCCTGGCGGGTACTTTTACGGATAGGTTCCACCATTTTGATTTTCCATGCTTCGGCAAATGGTAATTCCATAGACTCTGTATCTTTAATAATTTGACAATAGGTTAACGGATAAACCGATTATTTCGGTTTAATGTGCCGAATTTAGGTAAAATCTATGTAATAATCAATTTAAATATGACTTTTTGTAATGTAAATGTCCGGACGAAATCACTTCGGCCGGACATCATCAAATAAACTTGGCAGAGTTTATTACCTTCTTTACTTTCTCTGAATTAGGTTTGATGAATGAAATGATGGACGGTTTGTCCGGCTCATTAGACTCAACGCTTTTTCCTCGAAAGCAATGATAAAGTATGCATGGCAGGTCTTCTGACTTGTTTCTGTTGCAGGCGCCTTCCCGGAAGAGTATTCCAGTGGCATAGAGTAATTGTCTGCAACGTTGCACGAAACTTACAGCAGCGGGACTGTCCAGGATTTACACCTGATTCCCTTTTAATCGCTTTCCCTGAAGGGGGGGGAGCGAACCAATGCATGACAAAGATACGGATTCTTTTTGAGAAAACAATTCTATGAGTGATAAATTTTCTTCCCCGCTCTCTTTCTTTTTGCCGACAAATTGGCAAGGTTTTGCCATCCTCTTGGCAAGACTTTGTCACCGCGTTGGCAAAACTTTGCCATAGGCATGGCAAAAGTTTGCCAAAAGCATGGCAATAGGTTGGCAAAATTACTCTCTGATTGATAGTGACTTAAGGCGATTTAAGCAATCCGTCATGTCGGTAAGGTGAAAAGATACCAATACAAGCCACACTTGCCACAAGAACCTTCTCCAGAGGTATGCAAAGCATTTTGTTTGGTGTGGTAAAACGGGCTGTTATCTCTCTTTTGCCAGTGTGAATACAAACTCCAGCCCTCCGCCTTGGTTGTTTTTGGCAGAGATGGTGCCTCCGTGAATAAGGACTGCATTCTTCACTATGGCGAGCCCCAAGCCGGTGCCGCCCAACTTGCGCGAGCGTCCTTTGTCTACACGGTAGAAGCGTTCGAACAAACGGTTCAGATGTTCGGGAGAAACGCCGATGCCGGTATCGGCAAAACTGAAATAGTAGTAATTCTCGTCTTCGCGGAAACAACTGATGTTGATGTGTATGTTGGTGCCGGCATAAGCGATGGCGTTGTCCATGAGATTGCGGAAGATGGAGTAGAGTAGAGAGTAGTTGCCCCGCAACTGTATCTTCGATTTTAGGGAATTGACAACGGTGATTTGCTTCTGTTCCAGTTCCAGGGACACTTCGTTGACGATGTTTGAAACCAGCATGCTGATGTCCACCTTTTCCATATCGATCATGTTGGCGGCTTCGTCCATGCGGGTCAGTACGGATATGTCGCGCAGCAGGCGGCTCAGGCGGTTGCTTTGCGCGTAGCAGCGTTCCATGAAGATTTGCATCTTTTCGGGCGCGATGTTCTCGTTGTTCACGATGGTTTCCAGATAGCCTTGTATGCTGCTTACGGGGGTTTTCAGCTCATGGGCGATGTTTTGGGTCAATTGCCGTTTTAGCTGTATCTGCTCCTCTTCCTGGGTGATGTCGTTGATGGAAATCTCAAAGCTGAGGTCTTGGAAGATGATGCACTCCACGATGAAGATGCGTCCGTTCTTGTTGATGTGAACGGACATTCTTCGTTCTTCGTTATAGGAAGGGCGTTTCTGTGCCTTGTTGATGAAATCTGTTATCTTCTGGAATTCGCAGATGGAGAATATTTCTTCGGTAGTCTGCAGGTTGGAGTCTGAAATCAGATTGCCGTATTGGGTGAACAGATTGTTTACCAGTATCTCCTTTTTGTCTCTGTTGAATACGCCCAGTCCTTCGCGGGAGGTCTGCAAATGGGTGATGAGTTTTTCGCGCTCAATGTAAAGCGCCTCTTTGGTTTCGCGCAGGCGCTTATATATTTGTATGATGTGCTGCGAAATCTCTCCAAGTTCATTGTGCGGGAAGGCGGTTTGTATGTCCATGTCTATGGGTTCGTTCTTGTCGGCTCTTTTGGCAAACTCACGCAGGTGGTTGATGGCACTGCCAAGTTTGGAGGTGAATTTATAAAAGATGAATATCAGCAGCAGTGATACAATGACCGTGAACCAGATGTAATGTGGGTCGGCAGCCAGATTGTTCATCAGGTTGACGTTGTAGGGGAGAGCTGAGCGGATGATGCAGTCTTTGTAGACGGTGGCAGAATAGAAATAGGTTCTGCCGGTGGTTTCGGAGATGCGCCGCAGGTCGTAGCCTTTGCCGGCTTTCAGTGCCTTCTGCACTTCGGGGCGCTTGATGTGGTTGTCCAGTTCATGGCTGCCGTTCTGGGAACTGTCGAACAATACGTTACCTTGAAGGTCTACCACGGTGACGCGCAGTTCCTTGTTTACATGCTTGGAGATATAGCTGTCCAGCATGGAAGTCCATAGGCTGTCGGGGAGATAGCGCAGTTCCTGGTGTAGTCTGTCATTATAGTCTTGCAGCTGCGTGTCCAGTAGCTCCACTTTATATTCCTTTTCCCGCTGATACTGGTAGGCGATGAAGCATGCGGCGAATATGAGGAACAGTGAAATGACCGAAAGGAAAAGCTTCCGGCTGAAGGACAGAAAGTGTCTGTCGTTATTCGGCTTCGAAACAATATCCATATCCCAAGCGTGTTACGATGCATTTGCCATAAACTCCGATTTTCTTGCGTAGGCGTGTGATGTTTACGTCGATGGTACGGTCCAGCACATATACTTCATCACTCCAGATGCGGTTCAGTATATCCTCGCGCGAGAATACGCGTCCTTTATTCTGCAAAAGCAGCAATAAGATTTCAAACTCTTTTTTGGTGAGCGGTGCCTCTTCACCGTCAATGCAGACTTTCTTCTTGATGACGTTCAGCACCAGCGTCTTGTAGACAATCTGTTCCGGTGCATGCTCTGTCTCTCCTTGCTGGGTGCGTCTCAGTACGGCTTTGACACGTGCCGCTACTTCGCGCAGCGAGAAGGGTTTGGATATATAGTCGTCCGCTCCCAGGTTGAAGCCAGTCACGGTGTCATTTTCCGTATCTTTGGCGGTAATGAAGATGATGGGTATCTGGGCCGTCTTCTTGTCCTTCTTCAGCATACTTGCCATTTTGAAGCCGGAAATTTCTCCCATCATCACGTCCAGCAGTAGTAGGTTGTAGCTGCCAATGTCCATTCTCAGAGCTTCTTCGGCAGAGTTCGCCGTGTCCACTTCGTAGCCTTCGTTTTCGAGGTTGAACTTCAGAATTTCACATAAGTCTTCTTCATCGTCCACTACTAAAATCCGGTAATTGTTCATTGCTTTGTTGTTTATGTATGACAGGAATAAAACAATTTTCTTGTCACAAAGTTAAACTTTATTTCTTTTTATCGGCAAAAATAGTGCAAACCGAATGCAGAATTTTCATGTTTACATGAAAAGTTGTGCCGAGATGCAGGCCATTTCTGCTTTCTGGGTACAAAAGTGAGGCTAATTTGTTACGGAATGATGAAACAAGTGTTACATTTGGGTTACATTAAATTCCCGTTTATCTAAAAGCCCCGTCACATTAAAATATTATCTTTGCTTCGTAAATACTGAATTGTATGAAAGAACTTATGTATATCAGGAGTTTCTCTAAGAGACATTTGTCGGTTATTATGGGAACTCTACTTTTAGTGATAATCGGCTCTGTCTGGCTGAATACGGCTCCTTTCCGCTCGGGATTTGAGATTACGGATGAACTGGGCGGTAATATATTCCCTTCCAGTATCCTTTCGGTGGCTACTACCGATGCTCAGGTCATAGTGCCGGTAGACTCCATGTATGTAGGTAATCCGAAGTCCTGCATCGCTGTCCGTGTCCGTTCGAGGAATGCTTATAGCCGGGTGCGGGTAGAGGTTGCAGAGACTCCGTTCTTTTCCCGTTCCGTGTCGGAGTTTGTGCTGGCAAAACCGCGTACGGAGTATATTATCTATCCTGATATCATATGGAATTACGAGGCTCTGAAGAATAACAACCAAGCGGAACCCATCAGTGTGGCCGTTATGGTAGAGATGAACGGCAAGGATTTGGGGCAGAGGGTGCGTACTTTTTCCGTTCGCAGCATTAATGAATGTCTGTTGGGGTATGTCACGAATGGTACAAAGTTCCATGATACCGGCATCTTTTTTGCAGCTTATGTGAATGAGGAGAATCCTATGATTGACAAGCTGTTGCGTGAAGCGCTGGATACGCGTATCGTCAACCGGTTTTTGGGTTATCAGGGAGGTGCCGAAGTGGTGGACAAGCAGGTTTATGCCTTGTGGAATGTGTTGCAAAAGCGCAAGTTCCGTTATAGTTCGGTGTCCAATACGAGCCTTTCCAGCAACGTGGTTTTTTCACAGCGTGTGCGCACGTTCGATGATGCTTTGGAGTCCTCGCAAATCAACTGTGTGGATGGGAGTGTCCTTTTTGCTTCTTTACTCCGTGCCATAAATATAGAACCTATATTGGTACGCACTCCAGGACATATGTTTGTAGGATACTACACAGATTTTAGTCATAAAGACATGAATTTCCTTGAAACGACCATGATTGGTGATGTGAATTTGGATGATTTCTTTCCGGACGAACAGTTGGATTCGACAATGGTGGGAAAGTCGCAGAACCAGATGTCGCGCATTACCTTTGACAAGTCCAAGGAGTATGCCAATAAGAAGTATACCCAAAATAAAGAAGGTATTCATTCCGGTAAACTGAACTATATGTTTCTGGAAATATCCAAAGAGGTGAGGAGGAGAATACAACCGATAGGGAAATGAGGCGTAGAGTAGAATACAAACAGCTGATTCTCACGAACCGGCTGTTCCAATCATCGTCTATGAATGAAGACCGTTAAGGGTCTTCGATGTGCCTTAAGTTATTCTTCTTCTTCGATGTCCCACCATACCGGTACAGAGGCCATATGTCATCAAACATTGCCTTGGGATTTGAAGCTTCCATATTCTTAGCGTTGAAATTTACCTCATGCTAACGATGGGCCATGCGACGCCACCAATAGTGCTCGCTCGTTTTTGATGCACCGGGGAACTTTTGGATTATGTCTGTCACAGTACCGGTACCTTTTACCAGCACACTGGCACCGATGATTGGTTCGCCCGCTGCATCTAAAACTTTACCTGTGATTTTCTTGGCTTGCTGAGTACTTTGGGAACTAAGTTTTATACTTAATATTACTATCTCTCACTAGTAAATTACCTTTCTTGCTAATTATAAATTATTGAAAATAAGAATGATAAATATGTACACAACCTTTTTACATATAACTTGCACATAATAAAGCTTATGTCGAATGGCTATTTTCCAAAACATTGTTTCAAGCTACTCTTTCAAATGAATACTGACCAACAGCAACTTTCGCTATTTACAATTTATATATATTAGCATTATGCTAAAAAGAAAAATGTTAATATAACTTACAAGTAAAACTTACTGCTATTAATAGTCTAACACTATTTTTTGATGAACTTATGAATCATTTTACCTTTTTTGCTTTTGAAATCTTTGTTCATGTTGGTATTTCCACATAATCAAGTTTTTTTTAGTGAAAATAATTACACATATACTTTAATGTGTAAATCAAATATCTTATAATATTAGTATATATTATTAATTCGTACACTATATTCTTTATTTTAATATTGTTAAGTTGTATTATTTGTAAATATAGCATCAATATGATCTAAAGTTAATATAATTAATAAATACTTAAAACTTTGCAAAACTATAAATGCAAGCGTTTTAATATTAATTTAATAATTTTTAATTTGATTGATGGTAAAATTTCTAAATTAATTCATATGTTTGCAAATAAATCCAAATAATAGAGCTTATGAAAAGAAATTATTGCTTATCATTAGTGTTGCTTGCATTGTTTGGGACAGCTATGCCTTTTGCAGCCAACGCAGCTGTTGAAAGTGTACTTAGTTCCCAAAGTACTCAGCAAGCCAAGAAAATCACAGGTAAAGTTTTAGATGCAGCGGGCGAACCAATCATCGGTGCCAGCGTGCTGGTAAAAGGTTCTGGTACCGGTGCCGTGACGGACGTTGACGGAAAATTCTCTGTAGAAGCGCCGGCGGGTAGCACATTGGAGATATCCTTTATTGGATATAAAACTGCTATGCTTAAAGTGACAAATGCTTCTTCGTATTCAGTGACTTTGCAAGATGATTCGCAAACATTGGATGAAGTGGTAGTGACAGCTATGGGTATTAAGAAAGACCGGAAATCTTTGGGATATGCCATTGATGATGTAGATGCGGAAGAGCTTATGAAAAATAAAAGTGTGAATCCGATTAACTCTTTGGCTGGTAAAATTGCTGGTGTTAATATTACGCAAGGAGGTGGTGCTGCCGGTGCCGGTTCTCAAATCATTCTTCGTGGTGGGACTTCGCTTGAACGTGACAATCAACCAGTATTTGTTGTTGATGGTGTAATCTATGATAACTCTACTACAGTAGTTGGTAACTCTGCTTTTGATGGTAGTTTATCGACAGCTTCTACCAATTCTAATCGTGTAATGGATATAAACCCTGAGGATATTGAAAACATGTCAGTTCTTAAAGGTCCGGCTGCTGCTGCTCTTTACGGTTCACGTGCTGCTGCAGGTGTTGTAATTATTACAACCAAAAAAGGAAAGGAGGGAGCCGTTGAGGTGAATTTCTCCACTAAGTATATCACGCAATGGGCTACTTCTCTTCCTAAAACACAACGGAAATATGGAAGAGGGTTTGCTGAAGATCAGTACACCGATGGAAAATATACTGGAACGACTTATAATGATTTTAGTTATAATTCATGGGGAGCACCTATTGACAATGGGGCAGCAACCTATGATAATATAGATGACTTTTTTCAACAAGGTGGTGCATGGGATACCAATATAAGCGTGGCTGGTGGTTCTAAAAATAGTAATTTTTATCTTTCAGGCTCTTATTATAATCAAGATGGTATAATTCCTAATACTGGTTATGAGAAAGCAACGTTCCGTTTTAATGGTGAACAAAAGTGGAGAATGCTCACATTCGGTGCAAATGTAGCATATTCTCAAGCAAACACTGATAAAACATTGACCTCTGCTGGGTTATATGGTTCAAGTGGTTCTGGTACCATGACGGGGGTATACCGTTGGTCTCCTACTGATGATATGAAACACTACTTGAATGAAGACGGTACTCGCTATCGTATGTTTGGAGATCGTCTTGATGTTGTTGATGAACGCGATAATCCATACTGGATTCTTAATAAGAATAAGTTGAAAGATAATACTGAGCGTTTCACGGGTAATTTTAGTATCAAGGCTGATATTGCAGATTGGTGGTGGATTAGTTATCGTATGGGCATTGACTCTTACACTACAGATGATTCAAAGACTCTTGCTGCTGGTGGAGTATATAAATTGGCATGGCAAAAAGGTATGTATAGCGAAAATTCTTATCGGTATAAATATCTTTCTACGAATTTAATGATGAATTTCAATAAACAGTTTGGAGACTTTAACTTTAACTTGATGCTTGGTACATCTACTGACGATACTCGGACTTGGACTAACTATAGAATGGCTTGGAACTTTGAAATTCCTGATTTTTACGCATTTGACAATGCAACGAATGATAACCGGGATTTTTCAAGTTCACGTTCTCAAAAACGCCTTATTGGTACATTTGGTGAATTCCGTGCTGATTGGAAGAATACAGTGTTTTTGACAGTATCAGGACGTAACGATTGGTCTTCTACATTACCAATTGAGAATCGTTCTTATTTTTATCCTTCGGTAAGTGGCAGTATTGTGTTTACAGAATTTCTTCCTAAAATAGATTGGTTATCATTCGGCAAAGTACGTGCGAGCTGGGCGCGTGTAGGCAAAGATACGAGTCCGTATTCGTTGGAAACAGCATTGTGGCCCAGTCAGTCATTCCTTGGTGGCCTTACTGGGGTAAGTAATTATTGGACTGCTGGTAATGCTGCATTAAAACCCGAGATTACGGAATCTACTGAATTGGGTATTGAATTGCGCTTTTTTAATAATCGTCTGAAGTTGGATTACGCCTACTATACCAATAATTCGTATAATCAGATTATGTCACCTCGTCTGTCAAATGCAACTGGTTATATTCTCCGTTCTGTTAATGCAGGTGACGTTTATAATAAAGGCATGGAGTTAAGTATTGGCGGTACACCTATTCAAACTAAGGATTGGACATGGGAATCAACTATTAATGTCAGTGGTAATCGTGGTACAGTGAAAAATCTGCTTGAAGGTGTAGAAATTCTTTATGTGACCGATGTACAAGTTGGTAATGCTAAAGCGGCTTCTTTCCCTAATGGTAATTTTATGGCAATTTCCGGTAGTGAATGGAAACGTGATGACCAAGGTCGAGTTGTATTAGACAAGAATGGGCTTCCGACTAAAGGAACTAATGCCAATCTTGAAATAGGTAATCGTGAACCTACATTCTCTGGTGGATGGAATAATACTATTACTTATAAAGGGGTGTCATTGAATATGTTGTGGGATTTTCGTGTAGGTGGGCATGTTTATAATGGAACGGAATATGCTATGACGCTTGCGGGTGTGAGTGAGTTCTCTGCCAACCGGGAAAAAATAGAGGTTTCAGGTGTAAATACAAATGGTGAATTTGTAACGAATACTTTCGAAGCTAATAAAACATATACTTATAATGGTAAAGAAACCAGCGGTAAAACAATTATAGCTAATTATTATCAGGATATTTATCCTAATGAAACAGCAAACTTCATGACAAAGGTGAATGCACTTCGTCTTCGTACTATTTCACTCTCATATAATTTGCCAAAAACGTTACTTGCCAAAACAAAAGTTATAAAACGTGCCTCAATTACGGCAACGGCTAATAATCTTCTTCTTTTCACTAATTATAACGGTGATCCGGAAGTTGCAGCAGCTGGATCGGGTGCAGTAGGCTCATCCTCAGTAGGTATTGATTATTGTGGAGTTCCTGCGACAGCAAGTTTTGCTTTTGGTGTTAATCTGACTTTCTAAATATTGTTTAACTGTATGAAAATTGAATAATATGAAACTATACAAGAAAATAATTCTCGGAGTTGCAGCTTGTGTCGCGCTCTCCGCATGTGATGACTGGTTGGATGTCAACACCAATCCAAATACTCCTATATCTACTGATGCTGAGTTCCATCAGCGTTTACCTTGGATGCAATTTTATATGGAACATATTTACCATATTGTAGCCTCGAATACTAGTTTTTATTGTGGTCATTTCTATCGTAACAATGCACGCGAAGGAGGGGCGGCTAAATGGCAACTTGATTCTTCAACTCGTGCTGCTAATGCGCAACAGTGGTTTTTTACTCAGGTAGGTGTGAATTGTAATGATTTATATAATCAGGCAATGGAGGCTGGTGCTTACCACTATGCAGGTGCAGCCAAATTTTTTCGTGCTTATGGTTTTATGATGCTTACTGATTTATTTGGAGAAATCCCTTATAATGATGCATTTGGAGAAAATCCTTCTCCTGTTTATGATAATGGTAAAACAATATTCCTTGGTTGTATAACTGATATTGATGAAGCTATTGAGTTATTTTCTAAACAACAAGAGGCAATAAATAATGTTACACCAGTGGATTTGGTAGAAGGCGATTCTTGGAATGGTGGTGATGCAGATAAATGGCTGAAAATGTGTTATCTTCTTAAAGCACGCTGGCTGAATCATTTAGTCAAGAAAGAGGCTGGAAATTATAAAGATGGCAAATATGATGCTCCGGAAATTCTGAATTGTTTAGCTAAAGCTCAACAAAGTAATGCTGATAATACTGTTATAAAACATACGGATACTAATACACCTTCTCATGATGTATTGGGCTGGAATGAGCCGATAGATTATTCTGCTCTCTATTCTTGTATTGGTATGAATAGTAATATTTATATAACTAAATGCTATTATGATAATTTGACTAACTTTGATGGAAAGGGAATAGAAGATCCACGTGCTGATAAGTTTATCCCTTGGACTCGTTCTATGAAAGGTCCTGCAACCCCTATTGATATAAAATGGTCAGAGGACGGTTTGTGGCGTCGTTCTATGGGGGTTGATATGCAAACTGATATTTTAAGTCAATCAGGTCCATATGCTTTGTCATTTGATGTAACTACCCAGAGTTGGTATTGTGATAGCCCAACTCGTAAAGGAGATACTATTTATGTGTGGACAACTTGTGGTGGTACGGGATACGCAGGCGGTGTAGATATCCTTTATCGTCGTAATAAATCTTATGACACTTCTGCGCTGAGCGGAGTGTTTTATGCCCGTCCAACAAGTCCATCCCTTATGGCATCGTATTCCGAAGCTTGTTTTATCAAAGCAGAGACGCTTTTCCGTCAAGGCGATAAATCGGGAGCATTTATTGCCTATAAAGAAGGTGTTAAAGCAAGTATTGATTTTGTTAATGATCAGATTGGCGTGTGGACTTCAGAGGATGGAAAATTGGAGTCTTGCCCCTCGTTTACTCATATTGAACAAACTGATATTGATAATTTCTTGAATAATGCACTAGGAAATTCTTCAGATATTACTCTCGGTAAAATTTTGACTCAGAAGATGTTGGCAATGCCATATTCTAATGAGAATTGGAATGATATGCGTCGTTGTGATTATGATACGAATATATTCATGAATTGGGATAAATCGTATTATTATAGGAATACTCCAGCAGGATTTACTTACTGCCCGGAAGATAAGTCGCCTCGTCGTTGGAAGCAAGCTTCTTATGAGCTGACATATAATACCACTAATCTAGCAGCCATTGGTGCCCAAGTTCCAGGAGCTGCTGAGCTTGGTGAAGGATGGTATAATAATAATCTTATTTGTACATTGCCTGTGTGGTGGGATTCAAATCAGGAATAAAAAGAAAGTTCAATTACGGTTGGCATTATCGGGATGGCAAACCTATTCAGCCATCTATTTATAGAATGTTAATTTAATATTCTTAAAATCTTAGGATTGTATGTATTCCATTGATTATCTTTGCATCCGAATTAGAAATTTAATGGATTTCATTTTGACTTTAGTTTAATTGAATAAAGATATTGAAGGCTCTAATGGTCTTCATTCATAGATGATGATTGGAACAGCCGGTTCGTGAGAATCGGCTGTTTTTTGTTTCGTTTGTTTGCATATCAACGGCGGTAATGTTACTTTTGCTCTAAAAGCGAAGATAGGCTGCACCTCAGCATAAAAAATGAACAAGTTCATTTTATTTTGCATTCGGTTTACACTATCTTTGCGAAAAATAGCTAAGATGGTATGAACTGTCTTTGCAAAGATTAGTCTATATATGGAACAAAGCAAGAAATTTATCTCTCCGGGAGCATGGTTTTCCATGACTTACCCGGCAGACTGGAATGAATTCGAAGATGGGGAAGGTTCTTTCCTTTTCTATAATCCCAATGAGTGGACCGGTAATTTTCGCATTTCGGCTTTCAAAGGGAATGCTACATATGGCAAGGACTCCGTGAAGCAAGAGTTGCGGGAAAACTCCGCTGCCACTCCGGTCAGGATAGGCCGGATGGAATGTGCATATAGTAAGGAGATGTTCGAGGAAGAAGGTGCGTACTATACTTCTCATTTATGGATAACGGGTGCGGATGAAGTTGCCTTTGAATGTTCGTTTACGGTGAAGAAGGGAGAGTCGGTTGCAGAAGCGGAGAAGATTATCGCTTCGCTGGAAACGCGTAAGGATGGGATGAAGTATCCGGCGGAGATAATTCCGGTGCGGCTTTCGGAAATCTATCAGATTAACGAAGCATACGAGTGGGTGGATACTACTGTAAAGGAGTTACTGAAGAAGGATTTTCAAGGAGCGGAGGAAGACATTGCCAAGATGCAGCAGATGATGGAAGAAAGCAACATCAGCCCTAAAAAGAAAGATGCGTGGCTGGCTTTTGGCATTGTGCTTTGTGTTATTTTCGCCAATGAAGTGGATGGTATGGAATGGCGTACCTTGGTGGATGGAAACCGGGAAGCGCCCATATTGCTGAATACGTCTACCGGTGAATGGATAGACCCCATGAAGCTGGTTTGGAGCAAAGTAAAGGCAGGAGGTAAAGTGAATCTGCCGGAGGTATACAGCTCCTTGTTCTAAGGTCCGGTCATCTTGGTACTGTGAGTTTCAACTTTCAATTTTCATTTTTCAACTATTAAAGCATTGGCAGCAGTAAATTCAATTCTTCAGGTGGAAAACCTGACCAAGTCGTTCGGTGACTTGGTACTATTCGAAAATATCTCTTTGGGCTTGTCCGAGGGACAGCGTGTCGGACTGATAGCCAAGAACGGCAGTGGCAAGACAACGTTGCTCAATATCCTTTCTGGCAAGGAAGGGTATGACAGTGGCACCATTTCCTTCCGTCGTGACTTGCGTGTGGGTTATCTGGAACAAGATCCGCAGTACCCAGAAGAGCTGACCGTGCTCGAAGCGTGCTTTCATCATGGCAACAGTACTGTCGAGTTAATCAAGGAGTATGAACGTTGCATGGAGACGGAGGGGCATCCCGGTTTGGACGAAATTCTGGTGCGTATGGACCATGAAAAGGCTTGGGAGTACGAACAGAAGGCAAAGCAGATTCTATCCCAACTCAAGATACGTGATTTCAGTCAGCACGTAAAATACCTGTCCGGTGGGCAGTTGAAGCGTGTGGCACTTGCCAATACTCTTATCACTGAACCCGATTTGTTGATATTGGACGAGCCTACCAACCACCTCGACCTCGATATGACGGAGTGGTTGGAGGAATATCTCCGCCGGAACAACCTCAGCTTGCTGATGGTGACGCATGACCGTTATTTCCTCGACCGTGTATGTTCCGAAATCGTAGAGATAGACAACCGGCAGATTTATCAGTATAAAGGCAATTACAGCTATTATCTGGAGAAGCGCCAAGAGCGTATCGAGGCAAAGACTGTGGAGATAGAGCGTGCCAACAACCTCTACCGCACAGAGTTGGAATGGATGCGCCGCATGCCGCAAGCCCGCGGACACAAGGCGCGTTATCGGGAGGATGCCTTTTACGAGTTGGAGAAGGTGGCTAAGCAGCGTTTCAACAACGACAACGTCAAACTGGATGTCAAGGCTTCTTACATAGGCAGCAAGATATTCGAAGCAGACCATCTGTACAAATCCTTTGGTGACTTGAAGATTCTGGATGATTTCTCCTACATCTTCTCCCGTTACGAAAAAATGGGTATCGTTGGGAACAATGGTACGGGCAAGTCGACCTTCATCAAGATACTGATGGGGTTGGAGCAGGCAGACAGCGGCACGCTGGATATTGGCGAGACAGTCCGTTTCGGTTACTACTCGCAGGACGGCTTGCAGTTTGACGAACAGATGAAAGTGATTGATGTAGTGCAGGACATTGCCGAAGTCATAGAACTGGGTAACGGCAAGAAGCTGACGGCATCGCAATTCTTGCAACATTTCCTATTTACTCCCGAGACACAGCACAGCTATGTCTACAAGTTGAGTGGGGGAGAACGCCGCCGCCTCTATCTGTGTACGGTCCTGATGCGCAATCCCAACTTTCTGGTGCTGGATGAGCCGACCAATGACCTTGATATTGTGACACTGAATGTGCTGGAGGAGTATTTGCAGAACTTCAAAGGGTGTGTGATGGTGGTGAGCCACGACCGCTATTTCATGGATAAAGTGGTAGACCATCTGTTGGTGTTCAACGGACAAGGAGACATCCGGGACTTCCCTGGCAACTATACACAATACCGCGACTGGAAAGATGCGAAAGCTCATCAGGAGAAGGAGAAAGAGAAGGAAGTTACCAAGGCTCAGGAGGATAAGACGGCGAAGGTGCGTCTGAACGATAAGCGTCGTATGTCTTTCAAGGAAAAGCGCGAGTTTGAGCAATTGGAACAGGAGATAGCCGATCTGGAAACTGAAAAGAAAGTGATTGAAGAAGCTCTGTGCAGCGGCACCTTGTCTGTGGACGAACTGACGGAGAAGTCGAAGCGTTTGCCGGAACTGTCGGACTTGATTGACGAAAAGACATTGCGCTGGCTGGAGTTGAGCGAGATAGAATCGAACTGAAGTCCGGAATTAAAAATTAAGAATTGAAATTATAGAATTAGGAAAGTGGGAAATCTGACGAACTATCATAGCCATAGCCTTTTTTGTGACGGACGTGCCGGCATGGAGGACTTTGTGCGTTTTGCATTGAGTGAAGGTTTTACATCTTATGGCTTTTCATCGCATGCTCCATTGCCTTTTTCTACGGCATGGACTATGGAGTGGGATAGGATGGACGATTATCTGTCTGAATTCCACCGTCTGAAGGAGAAGTATGCCGGACGTATCGAACTGTATATCGGTTTGGAGATTGATTATCTGAATGAAGCGAGCAATCCGTCCATCGCCCGTTTCAGGGAGTTGCCGTTGGACTACCGTATCGGTTCTGTACATCTTCTCTACAATGACAAAGGGGAAGTGGTGGATGTAGATGTATCTGCGGATACCTTTAAGACCATTGTAGACGGACATTTTTGCGGTGATTTGGAGCATGTGGTCCGTCTCTATTACGGCCGGTTGACGAGGATGCTCGAGCTGGGAGGTTTCGATATTGTGGGCCATGCCGATAAGATGCACTACAATGCAGCATGCTATCGCCCGGGATTGCTGGACGAGCCTTGGTATGATGAGCTGGTTAGGGCGTATTTCGCAGATATTGCCCGTCGCGGCTATCAGGTAGAGGTCAATACCAAAGCCTATCATGACTTGGGCACTTTCTATCCCAATGAGCGGTGTTTCTCCTACCTGCATGATTTGGGTGTACGTGTGCAGGTGAACAGTGATTCACACTATCCGGAACGGATAAGCAACGGACGTCCCGAAGCTTTGCGTGCCTTGAGGAAAGCTGGATATGAATCGGTGATGGAACTACACGGAGGAGAATGGAAAGAGATGCCTATCGTGTTTTGAGTGAATAGGATACAAAAACTCCTGACTTGCCTTTTTGTAAAGATAGTCAGGAGTTTTTCTTTCTATTATGAACTATTCTGTTTTCAGTAAAAAGTCATCAATCGCCTTTTTGTAGGTAGCCTTATCGGCTGCTCCGCGGAAGAGCTGAGGCTCTCCATTCATAGGGATGAATACAAAAAGGGGGATGCTTGTTGCATTGAACAACGCTGCCAATTCTTTTTCTTTATCCACATTGACTTTGTAGACAACGATTTTATCGGCATACTCTTTGGCCAGTTCCTTCATAATGGGAGCCACCATGCGGCAAGGTCCGCACCAGTCGGCATATAAGTCTATGATGGCAGGCTTGCTTCCCTTGTATTTCCAGTCCTGGGATTTCTCATAGTCGAACACATTCTTGATAAACATGGCTTTGTTCATGACGACAACCTCTCCGCTTGTTTGAGCGTAGGCCAGCATGCTGGAAAACACAAGGACAACTATTGTTATAATCTTCTTCATTTCTTCTTGTTAAGAGTTTTGTTCTATAACGGCTTTCAAATCCTTACCGCTGATGACACCCGAGTGGCGCCATACGGCTTCGCCTTTCTTAAATACGATAAATGTCGGTACTGCTTGTATACGGTAGCGGGCAGCAAGTTCTTCGTGCTGGTCTACATCTATTTTGGCGATACGGGCGGCATCTCCTATTTCGTTTTTGAGTTCTTCCAGTACCGGATGCATCGCCTTGCATGGGCCACACCAGGTTGCAAAGAAATCAACTAAAACGGGCTTTTCTGATTGTATCAATTCTTCAAACTTTTCCATAATTTTTTCCTTTCTGTTTTTATTTATTTGTAATGATAACAAAATAGGAGGAGGATTTGTTCGCTAAATCATTATTTAATCGTCATCTCTTCAATGAGATGCGAAGCTCCCGCGTATTTGTCGATGATGAACAAGGTGTAGCGGATGTCTACACATGCTGCTCGTTGGGAGGACGGACGGAAGGCAATGTCGCCAGTCAGACCTTCGTAATTGCGGTCAAAGCCGGTACCTATCAGTTCTCCTTTGGCATTGAACACGGGGCTGCCGGAGTTTCCACCGGTATTGTCTGTGTTGACAATGAAGCAGATGGGCATTTCGCCGTTCGGCATGGCATAACGTCCGAAATCCTTTGCCTGGTACAGCTGTTTCAGTTTGGCGGGGACTACAAACTCCCAATTGTCGGGGTCTTCCTTCTCCATGGCTCCTTTCAGAGTGGTGTAGTAATCATATTTCACACCGTCTGCCGGAGCGTAGGGGAGTACTTGACCGTAGGTCAGGCGCAAGGTGGAGTTGGCATCCGGATAGATGGGCTGACCATTGGCAAGTTTCATGTCCATCATGCCCTTTACCCATACCTTGTGGGCGGCATTGTAGTTTTTATTGGCATCCATCATGGCAATGGAGGTCTGAAGCAGGCCGTCCGTGATGGAATATTTCAGCAAGACCATCCAGTCTGTATTAATCTTGTAGAGGCTGGGCTTGCGGATGAACTTGGCAAAGTTCTCCTTGTTGCCGAAGATGGAATGTTCAAAGCAGGCGTCGATGAAAGCGTCGCTGTTGCCCTTGAAACGCTTGTCTATGATTTGGAAAATACCGATGCGTTGTTCGGCAGGGATATACTTCATGTAGGTTTTTAGCATTTCCTTGCCAACGATACGTTCCACTTCGGGGAAGGGGACAGAGGCGAAGTAGCGGTCGGCTGCCTTCTGAAGGCTGTCTTTAGCTGCTGCAATCTGTTTCTTGTCCTTGTTCTTCAAGGCAGACACCAGTCTTGCGGTACTGGGGATACGCATGAAATCGAGTCCCGTCACCAGTGCTTCCTGAATGGCTTGCTGGTGGTAGAGGGCTGGACGGCGTTGCTTTACGATGGCGCGTATCTGGTCGAATGCCTGCTGATAGCTATTGTCGTTCAGCGAGCGTCCGCGTGCCAGGAGTGCCTCTTGCTGTGCACGTTTGGTGTCCAATACTTTCAGACGGACGAGGCCTTCGTTCATACCGATGGCATTTTTCCAGTAGTTGGCAGAAGATGCATACTTGCTGGCATAGTGGATGCGTACGGCATCGTCTTGCAGCATCTGCTTCATCAGAGCTTTCTGGCGTACGTCACGCACGTGGTGGCGCATGAAGTTGGTGGTTTGCATGCGTTCCTCTACTTCGTCGGAAATCATGTAGCGCCAGTTGCGTCCGGGGAAGCCCATGACGAAGGTAAAGTCGCCCTCGCGATAGCCGTCGAGGCTGATGGTGAGGTGTTTCTTCACTTTCAGGGGGACGTTGTCTTTGCTGTAAGCGGCGGGTTTCCCGTCTTTGTCGGCATAGATGCGGAAGATGGAGAAATCTCCCGTGTGGCGGGGCCACATCCAGTTGTCGGTGTCTGCACCGAACTTGCCGATGGAGGAGGGGGGAGCGCCTACCATGCGGATGTCGCTATAAGTGGTTTTTACGAATAGATAGTATCTGTTGCCACCGTAGAAGGCTTTCAGTTCCAGTTTGCGGCCGGGTGTCAGGGTGATGCCTTCGGACTTGGCGAAGCGGTCGGCTACTGTTTTCAGGTATTTGGGAGACAGATAATTGGTGCCGTTCGGGTCGTCGTCGGTTTTCAGTTGTTCGTTTACGTAGTCTGTCACGTCCAGTATCCGGTCGACGTAGGTGACGGTGAGTCCCTTGCAGGGAAGCTCCTCTTCGCGGGACATGGCCCAGAAACCGTCGGTCAGGTAGTCATGTTCCACCGAGCTATGTTGCTGTATGGCGCTATAGCCGCAGTGGTGGTTGGTCAGTACCAGGCCTTCGGCAGAGATGACTTCGCCGGTACAGCCGCCGCCAAAATGTACCACGGCATCCTTCAGGGCAATGCCGTCGGGATTGTAGATTTGGTTGGCGGGGATGAGCAGGCCGAGTTCCGTCATGGCTACTTCGTTCTGCTTTTGTAGGTCGGTGAGCATCCACATACCTTCGTCGGCGTGTGCGGCAAGGACAGAAGATGTAATGAATAATGATAATAGGATTCTTTTCATGGTGATGTGCGTTAGAAGAGCATCTGAGAGGGGGGCTATTCAGTATACGACTGAATAGGGTTAAGTATGCGACTGAATGGCATTCAGTCGTATAGTGAATGCCATTCAGTATGGGAGGTAATCTCTCAGAGGCTTTTATTTATTCTACGATGTGCATTTCGTTTATCAAATGTCCGCAGTTGCCCAGCTTGTCGAGGATGAAGAGCACGTAGCGGATGTCCAGTGCAATGCAACGCTGCAGGTCATTGTTGAAGTTGATGTCACCGCTCAGAGACTCCCAGTTGCCGTCGAAAGCAGTACCGATGAGCTGTCCTTCGCCATTGATGACGGGGCTGCCGGAGTTGCCGCCGGTGATGTCGTTCGTCGTGAGGAAGCAAACCGGCATGGTGCCGTCTGCCATGGCGTAGCGTCCGAAGTCTTTCTTCTGAATCAGTTCTTTCAGCTTGGCGGGTACTACGAATTCACGGTCTTCGGGATTCTCTTTTTCAAGGATACCGTCGGTAGTGGTATAGTAGTCGTAGTGTACAGCATCGCGCGGGCTGTATGATTTTACATTACCATAGGTCAGACGCATGGTGAAGTTGGCATCCGGATAGGAGGGGACGGGCTGTTTCATTTCACCCAAGCCACGGATGTAGGCCTTGTGGAGCAGTTCCATTCCGCTTTCCAGTTCCATGTATTGCTTTCCGAGTTCCTGCAGCTTTTCGTTCTTGGAGCGCGAGTAAGCCGTAGCAGGGTCTTTCTCAATGGCTTTCACGGTGGGCTTTGCCAGGAATTTATCCAGGTTCTTGCGGTTGGAGAGGATGGAGTTGTCGTAAATGTTGTCTACGTATGCGTCGTAGTCGCCCTTGAACTCTCCGTTGATGGTTTGGTAGAAGGAGGGCAGCTCGTTGGCGTTCAGTGCCTTGGCAAGGGCGGGCAGGATGGCTTTGGCTACGGCGCGGTCCACTTCGTGGTCGTAGTCTTTATTGTGGATGCCATCGTAGGCATTTTCCAACTGCTTCTTCGAAGCTTGCAGCAATGAGTCGTTCTTCTCTTCGAGCGCTTTCTTTATGTTATCCATAATAAGGTAGGTACTGCCGAATTCGATAGCACCGCGCAATGCTTCGTTGGTATAGTAGAGCTGGCGCAGCGTGGGGGTGCTTTTCTCGATGATGGCATCAATTTTCTCTACCACACCCTCGTATTCGGGTTTTCCTTGGGCAAAGGCGGCATACTTTTTCTCGATTTCGGCTTTGGCGCTCAACACGTCATTGTCGATGATTGCCTTGTTCATACCAATGGAGTTTTTCCAGTAGTTACTGCTTCCGGCAAACTTGCTGGCATACTGGATGCGGGTCTTGTCACTGGCATCCATATACTTGCGCAGCACTTCGAGGCGTACGCCGCGCATGTCAATCATTGCCTGGTTCACGGCGTTCATGCGTTGCTTCACTTCGCTCTGGGTGAGGTAACGTTCTGTGCTGCCGGGAAAGCCCATAATCATGGCGTAGTCACCCTCGTTCAGGCCTTTGATGGAGATGGGCAAGAACTTCGGCGTTTTCAGGGGTACATTGCTTTCACTGTATTCTGCAGGCTCTCCGTTGGCATCGGCATAGATGCGGAACATGGAGAAGTCGCCCGTGTGGCGCGGCCACATCCAGTTGTCGGTTTCACCGCCAAACTTACCTACCGAGGAGGGAGGAGCGGCAACCATACGCACGTCGCTGTATACCTTATAATAGAACATATAGAATTTGTTTCCTGCATAGAAGGGGAGTGCGCGCACTTCAATGCCCGGTTTACCCTTCAAATCGCTCTTTTCCAGTTCTTCCTTTGCCAGTTTGCTGAGGAACGGGGAAGTCAGTGCATCGATTTCCGTCACTTCGCCTGCCTTTATTTTAGCGTTGACAAGGTCGGTGATGTCTACAATGCGGTGCACGAAACGGAATTTCAATCCCGGGGTGGGCAGTTCTTCACTACGGTTCATGGCCCAGAAACCATCTGTCAGATAATCGTGTTCCACGCTGCTGTGCTGCTGTATGGCACCGTATCCGCAATGGTGATTGGTCAGAATCAGTCCTTCCGGAGAGATGATTTCGCCGGTACAGCCGCCGCCAAAGATACCTACGGCATCTTTCAGTGATACGCCGTTGGGATTGTAGAGGTCGTCAGCCTCCAGCTTCAGTCCTTGTTTCTTCATCATGTCGATGGAGTTCTGCTGTTTCATCAGTTGCAGTAACCACATTCCTTCGTCTGCACGCGCAGAGCAGACTGTCAGTGCGGCAATGGCCGCAAGCAAACCTTTCTTAAATGTAATCTTCATATAATCAATTATTAAGTAATGTCTTTGAATTTCATTGTTATCGCTTGTGGGCTTATGGCTTGATGGCATTGTTTCTTATTGCTTCCATAATGTTTGCAGGCGGACGCTGGTTCATCAGTTCGTTCTTCATAAAGTCCATGTATGGGGCTGCGTGACTGAAGAACTTATGATATCCTGCACAAAGGTAATTCAGTCCCGGCTCCCCGTCGGCTGTACATACAAAACGGTTCTTTGGGCATTCGCCGTTGCAGGCAAACAGCCATTCACACTCCCTGCATTGGGTGGGGAGCGATTGTTGCTTCATCAGTCCGAAGGCTTGTTGCCGTTCGCCGTACATCATCTCCACCAGTGTATTCTGATGGATGTTGCCCAGTTTATATTCGGGGAAAACAAAATGGTCGCAGGTATATACGTCTCCGTTGAACTCCATAACACCTGCATGGCCGCACGTCTTTGCCATGGAACATACACCCGGCTGTTCGCCTATCCAGTTGGCAAGGGTAGAGTCGAACAGCTGTATGTAGTAAGTCCCCACGTCCTGCTTTACCCATTCGTCGAACAAGGCGCATAGGAAGTCTCCCCATTGTTCCGGCGTGACGGAGAAGTCTGCCAGCTGCGTGCTCTTTTCTTTGTCTGCCAGGGAGGCAAGATGGCGTCCGTCCCCATGAGGAGCAATGCGCTCCACGATGGGGGCAAACTGGATGTAATGGCATCCTATCTCCTTGAAAAAATTATAGAAGTCCAGCGGATAGTCGGCGTTGTAGTCATTGACCACTGCCATTCCGTTCCATTCCACACCGTGCTTTTTCAGCAGGTTGATGCCCTGCATCACCTTGACAAAAGAGGGCTTGCCCTGCTTGTTCTTCCGGTATTCGTCATGGAACTCTTGCGGTCCGTCTATGGAGACGCCCACCAACCAGTTGTTTTCTTTGAAAAACCGGCACCATTCATCGGTGAGCAACGTGCCGTTGGTCTGTATGCAGTTGTCGATGGTGCGTCCGTTGGCATATTTCCTTTGCAGCTCCATGGCCCGTTTGTAGAAAGACAGCGGACGCATCAGTGTCTCTCCGCCATGCCAGGTGAACAGAACCTGGGGCATGGTCTGTGAGTTGATGTACTCCTCGATAAACTTTTCCAGAAGTTCATCACTCATTACATGCTTGGGGTTGTCTCTATATAGTTTGGATTTCTCCAGATAATAGCAATAATCGCATGCCAGATTGCATACCGCACCTACCGGTTTCAGCATTACATAGAGCGGTTTGGCAAAAGGTGCATAGGTTGACATGTATATTTTCTCTATTTTTATCATTTATAATTGTGCAAAAATACGTAAACCGAATGAAAAATCCTTTCTTTCTATCCGGTTTATAAGGAATATTAATACCTTTGCTGGGTGTAATTCAAAAATCGTTTCTTGCATGATTAGAATGAGTGTGAACCGCATTTTACCCTTTTTGCTCCTGCTTGTGCTCTTTACTTCTTGCAACCGCAAGTATAAGATAGAGGGCAGTTCTTCGGTAACCAGCCTTGACGGAAAGATGTTGTTTCTCAAGACGCTTCGGAACGGGCAATGGGTGAATGTTGACTCGGCAGAGGTTATCCATGGGCATTTCAAGATGAAAGGCCGGACCGATTCCGTGATGATGGTGACTCTTTATATGGATCAAGAGGGTATTATGCCTTTGGTGCTGGAAGATGGTAAAATCGTAGTTTCCATCTCCAATACCCAGTTGATTGCCAAAGGAACCTCTTTGAATGACAAGTTGTACGAGTTTATAGACAAACGCAATTCCCTAGAGGTAAAGATAGAGGAGCTGGAACGCAAAGAGGCGCGTATGGTGCTGGACGGTGCCAATCTGGATGATGTGCATGGACAGTTGGCAAAGGAAGGCGAAACACTTGTGAAGGAGATGAACGACTACGTCCGTCAGTTCATTGTAGATAACTTTGAGAACGTGCTGGGTCCCAGTGTATTCATGATGATGTGCAGCACACTGCCCTATCCGGTGATGACTCCGCAGATTGAGGACATCATGAGAACTGCTCCCTTGTCTTTTAAAGAGAATACTTTGGTGAAAGATTTCCTTACAAAGGCGAAGGAGAACATGCAGCTGATTGAAGAGCAGAAGCGCATGAAGCAAAATGCTTCTGTAGGAGGACAGAAATAAATAGGAATGAGTTGATAATGATAAACGGGAATGCCTGAATATCTTGATAGGATATTCAGGCATTCCCGTTTATCATTATGTTTTTATCTGTCTTGGTCTTCGTTCTTCACCATCCCTTTATACTTTTCCGGCAATGCACTCTCCACTGCCGCATAAGCCTCGTTCATACTTGCTTTGATGTTTTCTGCCCCTTTCCCTTTGGGAGGAATAGGTTCATGGATGGTCAGTATCATCCGGTGGCGGTGTATCCACTTTCCGGTGCGTGGAAGAATCTCGAACGAGCCGTCTATCGTGACGGGTACTACTTCCAGTTGCAGTTCATCCGCCAGCTGGAAAGCACCTCTCTTGAAGTAGCCCATGTGTCCCGTGAAGGTACGTGCTCCTTCGGGAAATACTACCAGTGATACGCCGTCTTTCAAAGATGATTCTGCCTGCCGCATGGTGGCAAGCACCTTCTTGGGACTGGAACGGTCGACGAAGATATGTCCTGCGCTTTCGCATGCCTTACCGACAAACGGGATTTTGCGCAGGCTCTTCTTCATCATCCATTTGAAGTTCCGTCCCAGGAATCCGTATATCAGGAATATGTCGAAGGCGCCTTGGTGATTGGGCACAAACACGTAAGAAGTACGTTTGTGTATTTTCTCCCTTCCATGCACCTCCACCGGAATAAGCAGTATATAGCAGATGAGCTGTGACCAGATTTTACCGGGATAGTACCCCCAGGTATGCGCCCCCCCTATCAGCGAACCGATAATGGTGACCAATGCTGTAAGGATAGTCAGTACCAATAAAATAGGCAACGCAAAGCAAACCTGATAAGTGATATAAAGTATCTTCATAGGTGTCGGATTTTTTATTGCTACAAAGATATACCTTTTTCTTATTTCGTCACTCTTTCTCTCTTACTAATTTTAGTACTGTAATTTCCGGCCATGCCCCGAACCGGAACGGCAGTCCCACATAGCCGATGCCAATATTTACGTACAAAGCCCTTTTGCCTTCGTAGTACATTCCTCTCCATTCCGGATAGATAAGTTCGGCAAGGGAGTGTCCGAACAAGATGCCTTGCATGGCGTGGGTATGTCCTGCAAGCATCAGTGAAATATCCGATTGGGGCAGTACCTCGCGCCTCCAGTGGGTAGGGTTATGGCTGAGCAATATTTGGAACATCCCTTCCGTACCCTGCATGGCTTGCGGTAAGTCTGCAAATTGGGAGAAAGGAGGCTCGCCATCGTTTTCCACACCGATGAGGGCTATGCTGTCACCTTTGTGATAAAGGATGTCATGCTCATTGTTCAGCAGTTTCCATCCCATTGCTTTCTGCTGCCGGATTAAATAGTCCAGATTGGCGATTTCTGCTTTCGGGCTTTGCCAGTGATAGTATGAGCCATAGTCATGGTTACCGAGGATGGAGTATACTCCGTCCGGTGCGTACAGTTGGGAGAGTATTTCTTGGAAACCATCCAGTTCATGGCTCTGCTGGTTCACGAGGTCACCGGTGAAGACAATCAGGTCCGGCTTCTGTCCGTTGACTGAATCGACCAATTGTTTGATGGGTTCCGGATTGCCCTGCCAACTGCCGATGTGTATGTCCGATATCTGCACGATGCGGTAGCCGTCGAAACCTTCCGGAATATTGGCAGAACGATATTCTACTTCTTTCGTATCGAAACGGGTGATGCCTGCAAAAGTTCCGTAGAGGATATTGAAGAAGCTGACGACAGCTAAAACCAGTCCTATAGCGGTGAACGGGCTGCGGGGACAACGACGGATGATGAAGTGCGCCAGTACTCCCACCAGAGAGCAAAGCATGAATATGGTTTTTGGAAAGACAAACAGCATGATGGTAATTGCCAGTCTGCCTATAGCCTGCGTATGGTTTGACATCGCATTGTCGCCCGTAAGGAACATGAAGTAAACATAGCCTGCCGCCAGCAATAAGGTGGGAAGCCAATAGAGGCTGCGTAGAAATGTCTTTCTGGTTTTTCTTACTACATAAACCAAGTAAATGTAAAGGTCGGGGATGAGAAGGAAAAGGATGAAAACAAGAGTTACTCGGTGCATATATCTTTCAATTCTTCAATGTTCTTTTTAATATTGTCCAGATGTTTATAAATCACTTTTTTGTAGAGAATATAGATAATCAACGCATCAAATACTACAAAGAGGGTAATCAGTATGGCTTGCACGCCAACGGACATCAGATGATATTCCATCACCCAATAATTGAGGATATTGAAAAGGATAATCCAGATGGAGATGCCCATCACCTCATATTTGGTCCATTGGCGGAAAGTGGTCATACGGCGGCTGACTTCGGCAACACTCATTTCTTCAATATGTGTATTCTTATTCCAACGGTATGTTTTCCAGTCCCACCACATGCCTGCGAGAATGCTGATGGCAATGAACCCTAAAAAGGGAACAATCTTTTCTTGTAGTTGTTCGTTGAAACCGAAGGTGGGCAGTAGCAGCCATATAAGAAGAAGGGTAGCCAGACATATCGTTCCTATTCCGATAGAGAAGCGTTGTATGACTACGAGGCGTCCCAGACTTTTGCGGGTATTTGCCTTGTAGCCGGCAATCAGTTCTGTAATCTGCTGTTCATCAGCAATCGGTTCTTTCTGCAACTGTTCATTCAGTGCGTTCCATGATTTCTTCAGTTCATCCAGTTCCATATATCTATTCCTCCTTATTCATTCTTTTCAATTTGTCTTTGATGCGGCTGAGCTTGGTGGCAACGTTTGTCAAAGTCAGCCCGGTGATTTCGGCAATTTCTTCGTAGCTTTTCTCTTCCAGATAGAGCAGGATGATGGATTTTTCCAATTGTCCCAGCCGGTTTATCATCCGGTAGAGTTGCCGTAGCATGGCTTGTGTCTCGTCGGTTTCTTCAGTCCGGTCGGCTTCTTGGTTGAGGGTAACGATTTCGGGGATGTTCTTTTCTTTGCGGATAAAGCTGATGCACGTGTTCAGTGCGATGCGGTAAATCCATGTTGAAATCTTGCACTCCCGCCGGAACTTGGGAAATGCTTTCCATAAGTTGAGTACCACTTCCTGATATAAGTCGTTGAGGGTAGCGTTGGGCGTGGTGTACAGATAGCACACCTTATATATCACGCGCTCATACTCTCGTACCACGGATACAAACTCTTGTTCTGCATTTTCCATCTTTTTGCTTCTTTCGAGTTGCTTTGCACTGTTAGTCGCGGAAAGGGGCGATAAATCACAGTTCAAAAGGATTATTTTTTATGGCACATAGGTGACACAGATTAAACAGATGACCACAGATGAGAAATTCATGATGAACAAAATTATCAGTGAAAATCTGTTTAATCTGTGTCGTCTGTGTAACTCCTTTTTTAATGTACCGAATTATCAGCATTATGATACGCTTTCTATATTTCCTGCCAGAAACTTCCGCATATTCCCTATTGGCATTCCCCGGCGGCGGGCGTAGTCTTCCAGCTGGTCCTCTCCAATCTTGCCCACTGCAAAGTATCGGGATGCGGGATGTGCCAGCATCATGCCGCAGACGGAGGAGTGAGGGTGCATGGCTCCATGTTCAGTCAGCGTGATGCCTATCTGTTTCATGCCGAGCAGTTCGTCCAGCAAGAAATTCACGGATTGGTCGGGTAGGGAGGGGTATCCCACAGCGGGGCGGATGCCTTGGTACTTCTCGACCAGCAAATCCGGAATGGACAAGGATTCGTCGGGGGCATAGCCCCAAGCCTCCTTGCGGACATATTCGTGCATCTTTTCTGTGGCGGCTTCGGCGAGGCGGTCGTTCAAGGTTTGTACAAGGAGATGTTTGTAAGGGTCGTTCTTGTAAGTCTCTTCGGCCTCTTCACTGATGGTAGAGGCGAAAAGCCCTACGATGTCGGGTGTGTCCGAAGAGAGGGGACGTACAAAATCACTCAGACAGAGAAATGGACCGCCATCGGGTTGTGGTGTCTGCTGTCGGAGCAGAGGGAAGGTTGTTCCTTCTATCAAGAGGTTATCTCCATCTGCATTTGCCTGGCAAAGCCTGAAGATGCAATGGATGGAGATTGTTTCGTCCAGTCGGTCGAGCATTCTATTGGCTTCCTTGAAGAGCTGCATGGCTTCGGAAGCTTTGGTACGTTCCTCCTCGGGAAAGGTCGTCAGCCAAAGTGCACGGCAGGAATCGCAGCCATGGATGTTGGCAATAGCCGCAAAGCGAGGCTGGAAGCCCCAGGCATGGAAGAAATAAATCCAGTTGATGTAAGGGGTTACTTCATGAATCCGATACGAAAGCAATTCATGCCCCGGTGCCAGTATTGTCCTTTTCATCCCATTTAATCCCTAATCCTTAATTCCTAGCCTTCACTCCCCAAATCTCAGTTCCTCGCCACGATAAGCGTCGTCCACCATACCGTCAGTATAAACGGGATGTCCGTTGGCAAAAGTCCTTTCCACTTTCCAGTTGAAGGTATGTCCTTCCAATGGGCTCCAGCCGCATTTGCTCAAAACTTTGTCGGCTGTCACTTCCCACGGGGTATCGGGGCGTACCAGCACAAGGTCTGCCCGGTAACCTTCACGGATATAGCCGCGCTCGTTGATGTGGTAGATTTGTGCGGGAGCATGGCACATTTTTTCAACGATGGTCTCGAGAGTGAATATTCCCTCATCTACCAGTTGCAGCATGCTGACAAGCGAAAACTGTATCATCGGCATGCCGGACATGGCTTTCAAAGCACCCCCTTCTTTCTCGGCGAGCAGATGGGGGGCATGGTCGGTGGCTATTACGTCTATCAGGCCGGAGTTGACGGCTGCACGCAGGGCATCGCGGTCGGCTTGCTTCTTAATGGCAGGATTACACTTGATACGTGTACCCAACGTGCGATAGTCACTGAGCGTGAAGAGGAGATGGGCAACGCATGCTTCGGCGGTGATATGCTTCTCGGAAAGTGAATAGTCATTGAATAATTGCAGTTCCTTAGCTGTGGACACATGCAGGATATGCAACCGTGCTCCGGCAATTCTTGCCAGCCGTACTGCCAGTTCAGAGGATGCATAGCATGCTGCCGAAGAGCGGATGTAGGGATGCTTGCCTATGGGAATATCATTCTCTCCGGCAAACATTTCCTTATACTTGGCAATATTGTTCTTGATGGTTTCCTGGTCTTCGCAGTGGGCGGCAATCAGCATGTCTGTACCATTGAAAATATTTAGCAGGCTGTTCATCTTGTCTACCAGCATGTTTCCGGTACTGGAACCCATGAATAGCTTGATACCGCAGACACGGTGCTTGTCCAGCTTGCCGAATTCGCTGTAGTTGTTGTTTGTTGCACCGAAGTAGCAGGAATGGTTTACGATACACTTTTCGTTCAGTAAATCGAGCTTGGCGTTCAAAGCATCCAGTGTAGTGGTCACTGGATTTGTATTGGGCATATCCATGATGGAGGTCACACCACCTGCGGCAGCCGCACGGCTTTCGGTGAGGATGTCCGCTTTGTGGGTTAGCCCGGGATCGCGAAAATGTACATGGTCATCGATGATGCCCGGCAACAGATAGCATCCGGTGGCATCTATGGTTTCATCACAAGGGGCAGAGAGAGGTTTCCAGTTGGTCAGTACCTCTGCAATGCGCCCGTCTTCTATCACTACGGAACCTTTCACGGATTGTCCTTCGTTGACAATCGTAGCGTTATGTATCAATGTTCTTTTCATATCTTCCTAATATTTATAGTAAACCCCTATCACTCTATCACCCATCACTTCATCTCCTTATCTACAGTAGGATATTTATGAAACCAACTGTTCCATTTCAACCGAATCACTCCGAATACGGCTTCACCAAAAATACTGCTGTTCATTTTGGAAGTGCCCAGTTCGCGATTGATGAAGATGACAGGCACTTCCTTTACCTTGAAGCCGCATTTGTAGGCGGTGAATTTCATTTCTATCTGGAAGGCGTATCCTTTGAAGCGGATACCGTCCAGATTGATAGTCTCCAATACCCGGCGGCGGTAACATACAAATCCGGCTGTAGTATCGTGGATGGGCAGCCCCGTGATGAAGCGTACATATTTGGAGGCAAAATAAGACATCAGTACACGTCCCATGGGCCAGTTCACTACGTTCACACCACTCACATAACGTGAACCGATGGCTACATCGGCACCCTCTTCGGAGCAGGCCCGGTAGAGACGGGGCAGGTCTTGGGGATTGTGGCTGAAGTCGGCATCCATTTCGAATACATACTCATAGTCTCGTTGCAATGCCCACTTAAAGCCGGCTATATAGGCTGTTCCCAATCCCAGCTTTCCTTTGCGCTCCACCATGAAGAGGCGTTTGGGGAACTCTTTCTGTAAGGTTCTGACGATATCTGCCGTTCCGTCGGGCGAACCGTCTTCAATGACAAGGATGTGAAAACCATGTTCCAGAGCAAAAACGGCACGGATGATATTTTCTATATTCTCCCGTTCATTGTAGGTGGGGATGATGACAATGCTGTCTGATATTTGCATACTTATAGGTAATGGGGGTTATAACTGGGAACAAATGTAATACATTTCTTTTTTATCTGGCAGCATTTTCACACAAATCTTGATTTTGCAAAGTTCTGGCGCCACGACTCTTTCATTTATGTAGCTCCTTCTAACTCCTGACTATGAGGAATGCAGGTTAAATCAAAGAACCGTATGCTTGACTTTGAACTTTAGCCTCAATCTTTAGCTATTCCCGTTTCAATCATTAACAGAAAACATTCATACTATTAAAGAAAAACTTTCGAAGTATAAAGGATAAAGTGGGTAGATATAGGGAGAAAAAGTGCTCTTCAGTCTTGGTCTGTCTATCCCAAGCCTTGGGATAGACAGACCAACCCCTGGGATACATGTCCGCAGGCTGGGGATAAACTTTGTGTAACATAACTCCTGAATAGGGATTGTGCAGGCTGTGTTATTCATAATTGGAGGAAAAGAAGTTTCATTGCCTTCCCCGATAAATAGGGCGATACAGAAAAAAGGTGAAGGATGTGCAGGCTGACAGCAGAAAGATTATTTCAGAGAACATAGTTGCCGACAGGTCAAAGCTAAAGATTATTTGTGTATTTTTGCACCGAATTTATTTCGGTAGGATACCTTATGAGAGGCAATACCGGGGGAAAAAGCGCAAAGCAATGAATATAACTGAACTGCAACAATCTTATGCTTCCCATCCCAATGTAGAGGGGGTGTGCAGGCTTCTGAAAGATAACTCTGTCCGTCACCTATATTGCGGAGGTTTATATGCCTCTGCCGCTTCTTTGTTTTCGTCTGTATTGGTTCAGCGGGCTACTTGTCCGCTCGTTTTCATTCTGGGCGATATGGAGGAAGCCGGTTATTTCTATCATGATTTGACGCAGATATTGGGGACGGAGCAGGTATTGTTTTTTCCTTCTTCGTTCCGTCGCGCCATCAAGTACGGGCAGAAGGATGCGGCAAACGAAATTCTCCGTACAGAAGTGCTGAGTCGCCTGCAAAAAGGAGAAGAGGGGCTTTGCGTGGTGACCTATCCGGATGCGCTGGCCGAAAAGGTGGTCTCTCGTAAGGAACTGGGGGAGAATACACTGAAACTGCATGCAGGCGAGAGGGGGGATATGGACTTTGTGACGGACGTATTGCGCAGCTACGGTTTCGAATATGTGGATTACGTTTACGAGCCGGGGCAGTATGCCGTTCGTGGCAGTATTATCGACGTCTTTTCCTTCTCTTCCGAATATCCCTTCCGTATAGACTTCTTCGGCGATGAGGTGGAAAGCATCCGTACCTTCGAGGTGGAAACACAGCTCTCGAAGGAGAGGAAAGAAAGCATCGTGATAGTTCCCGACTTGAGCCATAGCCTGGAAAAAAGGGGAAGCGGCGGCATGGTGTCGTTCCTCGATTTCCTTCCGTCGGACAGCTTGCTTGCCATGCGCGATTTCCTCTGGCTACGCGAACGCATCCAGACCGTGCACGACGAATCGCTCACCCCACAGGCCATCGCTGCCCGTGAGTCGGAGGAGAATGGAGCCATCACGCTGGAAGGCAAGCTGATTGATGGTGGCGAGTTCACCCTGCGCGCCCTCGATTTCCGCCGGATGGAGTTTGGCAACAAGCCCACCGGAACACCGGATGCCACCGTCTCGTTCCATACTACGGTACAGCCTATCTTCCATAAAAACTTCGACATGGTGGCGGAGAGTTTCCGCGAATACCTCTCCCGTCACTACACCATCTACATATGCAGCGACAGCCTGAAACAGACCGACCGCATCCGTGCCATCTTTGAGGACCGTGGAGACAACATATCCTTTACCGCCGTAGAACGGACACTGCACGAAGGCTTTGCCGACGACACTTTACGTATCTGTATCTTTACCGATCATCAGCTGTTCGACCGCTTTCACAAGTATAACTTGAAGAGCGACAAGGCGCGCAGCGGCAAGGTGGCCTTGAGCCTGAAGGAGCTGAACCAATTCACCCCCGGCGACTATGTGGTGCATACCGACCACGGTGTGGGGCGTTTTGCCGGACTGGTACGTATCCCCAACGGTGACACCACGCAGGAGGTGATGAAGATTGTCTATCAGAATGAAGATGTGGTGTTTGTCTCCATCCACTCTCTGCACAAGGTTTCCAAGTACAAGGGAAAGGAGGGTGAAGCGCCCCACCTCAACAAGCTCGGCACCGGAGCCTGGGAGAAGCTGAAAGACCGCACCAAGACGAAGATAAAGGATATTGCCCGCGACTTGATAAAACTCTACTCGCAACGCCGCGAGGAGAAGGGTTTCCAATACAGTCCCGACAGCTTCCTGCAACGGGAGTTAGAAGCCTCCTTCATCTATGAGGATACCCCCGACCAAAGCAAGGCTACTTCCGACGTGAAGGCTGACATGGAGAGTGCCCGCCCGATGGACCGCCTTGTGTGCGGTGACGTGGGTTTCGGCAAGACGGAGGTGGCTGTTCGTGCCGCTTTCAAGGCTGTGGCGGACAATAAGCAAGTGGCTGTACTAGTGCCCACTACCGTACTTGCCTATCAGCATTTCCAGACCTTCAAGGAGCGATTGAAAGGCTTGCCTTGCCGGGTGGAGTATCTGAGTCGTGCCCGCACCGCTGCTCAGGCAAAGGCTGTAGTGAAAGGGCTTGCCGAAGGGGAAGTGAATATTCTTATCGGTACCCACCGTATCCTGGGAAAAGACGTTAAGTTCAAAGACCTTGGTTTGTTGATTATTGATGAGGAGCAGAAGTTCGGCGTCTCCGTCAAGGAGAAACTTCGCCAATTGAAGGTGAATGTGGATACGCTGACCATGACGGCTACACCCATTCCCCGTACCTTGCAGTTTTCGCTGATGGGTGCGCGCGACTTGAGCGTCATCCAGACACCGCCACCCAACCGTTATCCCATCCAGACGGAAGTGCACACCTTCAACGAGGAAATCATTGCCGACGCCGTCAATTTCGAGATGAGCCGTAACGGGCAGGTATTCTTCGTGAATAACCGTATTTCCAATCTGTTTGAGTTGAAGGCCATGATAGAGCGGCACATTCCCGATTGCCGTGTCTGTATCGGACACGGACAGATGGAGCCTGCCGAACTGGAGAAGATAATCTTTGATTTCGTCAATTACGATTACGATGTGCTGCTTGCCACTACCATCATCGAAAGTGGCATCGACATACCCAATGCCAATACCATTATCATCAACCAGGCGCAGAACTTCGGCCTCAGTGATTTGCACCAGATGCGCGGACGTGTGGGGCGGAGCAATAAAAAAGCTTTCTGTTACCTGCTGGCACCACCTTTGTCCTCCCTTACTCCCGAAGCAAAGCGGCGTCTGCAAGCCATCGAAAACTTCTCCGACCTGGGCAGTGGCATCCACATTGCTATGCAAGACCTTGACATCCGTGGTGCAGGCAATATGCTCGGTGCCGAACAGAGCGGTTTCATTGCTGACTTGGGCTACGAGACTTATCAAAAGATTCTCTCCGAAGCTGTGCATGAACTGAAGACCGACGAGTTTGCCGACCTTTATGCCGAAGAACTGAAAGCAGACGGAGGCGTCATCAGTGGAGAACAGTTTGTCGACGAATGCCAGGTGGAAAGCGACCTTGAACTTCTGTTGCCTGCCGATTACGTGACTGGCAGCAGCGAGCGTATGTTGCTCTACCGAGAGTTGGACGGATTGACACTCGACAAGGATGTGGATGCTTTCCGTTCCCGCCTCGAAGACCGCTTCGGCCCGATTCCTCCCGAAACGGAAGAACTGCTGCGCATCGTTCCCTTGCGACGCCTGGCTGCCCGCCTCGGCGTGGAGAAAGTCTTTCTGAAAGGTGGGCGCATGTCCCTGTTCTTCGTCTCCAATCCGGACAGCCCGTACTATCAGAGCCAGGCTTTCGGTAAGGTCATTGCCTACATGATGAAATATACCCGTCGTTGCGACCTGCGCGAGCAGAACAACAAACGGAGTATGCTGGTGAAGGATGTCAGGACGGTGGAAGAAGCTGTCTGTGTGTTGCAGGAGGTAGTGGCAATGCAGGTGGAGGAGTAACTGTTGCCACTCCTGCCACTAACGTCCGAACTGCAAGGAGAATCCCAAATTGAAGAAAGTGATGTTGTTTTTGAACCAGCTATGATCTACTCCGTCATCATAGCCGTCCGTGTTGTAAAGTCGTGCATCGGGGTTGGCAAACCAGTCTGCTGTTAGGAAATCACAGCGAATCATACCCGAGAGTTTACAGCTGATGCGGAACTCATAGCCTGCAGCGAAAGTTATTCCACAATATCCTTTATGGAAAAGGTGTCCGTTCCGTTCACCGCGTTTATATGTCCGTTCTTGATAGTTCATATACCCGATGCCGAATGATAGGAACAGTCCTTGATTACCGTTGCTCCACAAGGGACGGTATGTGATGTTGGGGCGTATGCAGTGCAGATGTGCCTTATCCGACAGGCGGGCCATGCGCAGATAGTCATATTGAAGTCCCATGGCAAATAGGGGCGTGATGTAGTAGCGGCCTTCTGTCATGAGGTCATATCCCACCCGGTTGCCGTTCTTGCTGAAGAAGTCGTTGCGGTTTCCTTCTACATGGGGCAAGGAAACACCGCCACCAAGGATGATGCTGTAATTTTGCGGTAGGCATTCGCTTTGTGCCAGCATCCCTGTCACTCCGATGGAGAGTAGGGATAGACAGAGGAGGAATCGTTTCATGCAGTTGCTGTGAGTTTCTTGGAAATATCGTATTTTTATCGTTTCCCGTATAGCTTGTCTATCAAATCCGTCCGTCCTATCCGCCGCAGTTCGTTTATGATGTTCCTGCGCTCTTCGGGTTTGTACCAGAAGAAGAATTGGCGTTGAGCCAGTTTCTCGCGCTGCGTTTTGGCACTGAATACCGGTTCCAGCGTATAAGGATGGAAGCCCGTGTACCATGCTTCGGTGGCAACGGTCATGGGAGTAGGGGTAAAGTCTTGCACTTGCTCCAGATGGAAGTCCAGTCGCTTGGTGATGACGGCAAGCTCCGCCATATCCTCTTCCTTGCATCCGGGATGACTGCTGATGAAATAAGGGATGAGTTGTTGGCGCAGTCCTTCTTCACGGTTAATTCTGTCGAATATCTTCTTGAACTCACCGAACTGGCTGAACGGAGGCTTGCGCATGATGTTGAGCACGCGGTCTGACGTATGCTCCGGTGCTACCTTCAGGCGACCGCTGACATGGCGGGCAATGAGCTCGCGGGTATATTCCTGCGTACTTTTGTTAGTGTTCGGGTCCTTGCTCTGGTGCAGCAGCAGGTCATAGCGTACACCGCTGCCGATGAACGACTTCTTGATGCCGGGCAGGGCATCTACGGCATGATAGATGTCAAGCAGCGGACGGTGGTCTGTATTCAGATTGGGGCATACCTTGGGGTAGATGCACGACGGACGCTTACATTTCCTGCAGACGGCCTCATCCCGTCCCTTCATGCGGTACATATTGGCCGACGGGCCTCCCAAGTCACTTAAGTAACCCTTAAAGTCGGGCAGCTCCATGATAGCTTTCACCTCTTTCAGAACGCTTTCCTTGCTACGGCTTACGATGAACTTGCCCTGATGCGCGGAGATGGTGCAGAAGGCACACCCTCCGAAACATCCGCGATGCAGGTTGACGGAGAACTTTATCATGTCGTATGCCGGAATACGTTTTCCCTTGTACTTGGGGTGGGGCAGGCGCGTATAAGGCAAGTCGAAAGAATGGTCGAGCTCTGCCTCCGTCAGGGGAGGATAGGGGGGATTGACTACCACTGTCTGTTTGCCGACCTTTTGTAACATGCGGGATGCTGTATATTTGTTGCTTTCCTCCTCGATATGACGGAAGTTGGCAGCTTCTTTCTTTTTATCCTTCAGACATTCTTCGTGGGAAAAGAGGGTAATATCTCCTTCTTCTGCAGCTACCTCCTTGTCGAGATAGACCATTTGCGGAATATCGGCAATGAGCTGTTTGAAGCCTTTGGTGTCCATTATTTGTTGGCATTTCAGCCTATTCGCAAGTTCCACCACCGGTTTCTCTCCCATGCCGTAGATGAGTGAATCGGCACCGCTGTCGAGGAGGATACTGGGGCGTACACGGTCTTGCCAATAGTCGTAGTGCGTCAAACGGCGCATACTTGCCTCGATGCCACCTAGTATGACGGGGACATCGGGAAATAGTTGTTTCAATATCCGGGTATATACAATGGAAGGATATTCGGGGCGCATATCCGGACGTGCGTCCGGTGTATATGCGTCATCACTGCGCAAGCGTTTGTTAGCAGTGTATTTATTGACCATCGAATCCATGCAGCCGGGACTGATGCCGAAAAACAGACGGGGGCGTCCCAGTTTCTTGAAGTCGCGTAAGTCGTCGCGCCAGTTCGGTTGGGGGACAATGGCTACGCGTAGTCCTTCCTCTTCGAGGATACGACCTATGACGGCGGCTCCAAAAGACGGATGGTCCACGTAGGCATCACCGCTGAAAAGTATTACATCTAATTCGTCCCAACCACGCAGTTCCACTTCTTTCTTGGTGGTGGGAAGCCAGTCTGTAAGGCGATATTCTTTCATTAATACATTGTAAACTGTAATGTCATTCGTTCTCCGTCGTAAATCTCACGGAAACCTATCTGCTGCTCGGAAAGATACTCTTTCATGTCATTGAAGGCAGTGGCGTTGTCCATGATGATTTCCAGCTTCTCGCCTTTCCCGGCCTTGCACATGGCTTTTATGGCAGGGATTAGAGGGCTGTAATGCTGTTGTCCGCAGGTATCGATGGTTTTCATTTATTCTTCTTCTATTTCTATAGTGCCTTGTTGGGAAAGCCATTGCAGATAGAGCTTAATGAGTTGCTGCAGTCCGAAGGCCTTCATGTTGTTGTGATAGATAACGTCGATGCAGAGGTCGAGTAGGTCTTTGCTATCTTCCTCTTGTGCGGCGATGAGGGAGCGAATGTTCAGTTTCAACTTGTCGAGCACTGTTTCGTCTACAATGCCGTTGCTGTCGATGAGATGGCGGAAGAGTCCGTACTTCTCAATGGTGGCAAGGTTTTCTTCTGAAACTTCTAAGCTGCGGGTTCCGCTGGGGTTGGCTTGTATGGTGTACATGATGTTTAATGTTTAGTGTTTAATGATTAATAGAAGCAAAGATAGTTTTTTCACCACAGATTACACAGATTTCTACAGATTATTTATAGGGATTGCTGTTTTTCTCTGTGTTGCTCTGCCTAATCTGTGGTGAGAAAGCGAAGTATCGAGGCCATAATTGCATTTCTGGACGTTTCTTCCCTGATACTTTCAAAAGGGAATCCCATGATGAAGGTGCGGTAATCGCTGCCTTGATAGGCCACGGCGGCAGATGCGTTGCCGGTGGCATAGGTCATGACTGGAAAAGCGGGAGACATGGGCAGGATGCAATCAGGGGAAGTGACCGGATAGTCCTGCTCATTCGGCAGTCGGGGAAGGGTGAAAGTACGCCCCAGCCCTTGGACAGCGATTTTATCCCCGTCTGTTTTCAAGGAATTTCCATACCGGTACTTCAGAATATTCTGGATAAAATCCCTATTACCCTGCGAATTGTCCATGTCGCTGCCCACATAGGCGCCGCTGACTAGGAGATTGCCTCCCGACCGGCAATACGAAGCCAATATGCGCTGCATGGATGAGGAGAATGTCTTGTAGTATGTATTGCGTGCCGGATTGCTGGAATTGTCTTCTTTTTCCAGCCCGAGGATATAGTCTACTATCGGATAGTCCTCTAAAGAGAGGATGCCTTTTTCCACAGCCTCATCGCTGCATGAGACGAAGCTGTAGTTACCGGCGGCTTGTATGGCCTTGCCGTGTATAAAGGGGTAATTGAAAGTATTTCCGATAATTTTCATACCTTCGTATTCCTCTCTACTCTCTCCCAGGCGTTTTCCCGCTTCCTTCCGGTTGAAGTTCTGCTGGGTACCGCAGAGGGAGATGTCATAGAGATAGGGAACGCCGGGATCTTGCGATAGGTCGAAACCTACAGTCTCGGGAGTGTCTATGACGGCCGGCCCACTGATACGGTCGAATCCGTTGACGATAAGTATCTGTCCTTTTTCCCGTTTGGCTTTATAGGCAGCAAGGATTTCCGAAGGGAAGCTTTCGCCGCCCCGATTCACGGCGGTTACTTTGAAGGAATAGACGATGCCCGGTTCTATTTTTACGGTATGGAACGGAGAACTGACACGTACGCCATTGTCAAATCCTCCACGTCCGATACGTGTATATACAATGTATTCGCGTGGTTTGGCAGTCGGTTCCAACGGGTCTTCCTTGCCTTGCCAGGAGAGCTCTAAAGTATTTTTCTTTTTACCGAAGCGGATGGCAAAGTGGCTGACGGGAAGCGGCTGGACCATGTACTCTTTCCCGTGCTGGTTGCATATATATTGCAGAATGGCTTTATAGAGTGCACGTCCGACGGTGAACTTGAAGTTGGGGTCATGCCCCAGACGCATATCTGCGAAGTTCTGGTGAGACAACAGTTCTACGATGGTGGAAGGAACGGCGGGCAGGCGCGTTTCACTATAGTTGCGGTTCCATAGGCTGCGACGTGTCCAGTCTACGTTGAAGGTGGAGCGGATGTCACGCTGCAACTGCGTCAGTAGGACGTCCGAGAGGTCGCGGGAGGCATGGCGGTCTGTACCGGCATTCAGCCTGCCGTTGTTGAAGTTGGTGGTATAAATGCCTAGAGTGCCTATAATCTCATTTTCCTTGCTGAAACCGGCATCGCTGTGCAGGGCCATACTCATTTCAATGGGGATGCCCAAGCCTTCTTCTGCCGGGTTGAATACTGATTTCCCGGCAAGATAATTCACCGTACGGGAACGTGCGTTGATGTCATCGTTCATATCATTCTTCCCCTCGTAGCCTCCATAAACAGAGTAAGGCATGCCTGCCCATTGGGCAGAGTAGCGTGCGCCTTCCAGGTATCTGGGCAAGCCACTGGTTTGTCCTCCGCGGGCAATGTTGCCCATGCCTCCTCCAAAGCGGACGGCATCGGCACAGACCACGCCTTTCTCCTTGCTTTCGTTGCTCAATACCACCATGCCATAGTCATTCCGGCCTTTGTCGAAAGTGAATGTGCCGAGGTACACCCATGTGCCGCCTCCTATTTGCTGGTTCACCTTGAATTCTGTGACGCCTCCGTTGTGGAATACAAGGTATTTGGCATCGCTTACGCTGCCCGGCAGAGTCTGATAAGATACGTATACGGCATATTCTCCCGTTTCCGGAATATCGGGCACCCATTCGGCAAAAGCCTTGTCTTTCTTCTTTTCAGTTTTGGCAAAGCGTGCCGTACCGGTGAGGAAAGGGTTTTCATTGTCCTGATAGATTCGTTTCCGTTGGGCAAATCCGGGTTGGGAGGTCTGTTCCCAACGTGCTTTCCGGCTTTTCACGTCCAGATAGAGGGAACCTTGTCCTCCATCTCTGCTTAGGCTACCGTCATTGTCTACGATGACTTCCCGCTTTTGTGTGTCCCTTTCGCGGGGAGTGAATACATTGGCTCCTGCATTCTCCAGCATGGGCAGGAGGTAGGGCAGGATGAACGACTGGGTGAACTGGTCTTCCGTGGTGCAGAACAGCCTCGGGCGTTGCCATCCCCATTTGTTCTTGTCATTGATGTAATATTTCCCGTGGCTTTGCCAAAGGGCAATGTGATTTCCTTCCAGTCCTCGGGTGATTTCGTAGGGGCGTGAAGTACGGGTTACCCAAGGTATACCTTTGTATTCCAAGTGACTGAACGTACGTGCCTTGTCTTTCTTCCCTTTCCGGTAGAGGTTGGGGATAAGCTCTTCAATGTTTTTCCCATCAGCAAAGACGGTGAGGTCGAAGTTGTTTACTGGTCCTGGTAGGATTTGTCCCAGATGGCGGTAAATGGCATCGACGGTTTCAGGCCGTAGAGGCTGGTAGGCAAAGCGCTCGTTTGCATAGACAAGTAATTTCTTCTTCCGGAAGTCAATGCGGAAACTGTCTAGCTTGCAGGTACCGATGTTGGTCGTATGGGTGGTGTATTCCTTAAAGAATGTCTGGAGGCGTTCTTCCACATTCTGCTCTAGTTCTTGTGCCGGAAGGAGGATTCCATATAAGAGCCATATGCCGGTTAGGATAAGTTTTTTCATATTGATGAAATAATGAAGTTGTCAATATCTGCTTTTATCAGACAGTGATGCGTGCAAAAGTACATAAAAGAAAGCTTCGTTGACGATTGCGGTTATTTTCTTTTTATTATTTTTGCAGACATATATAATATGTAAACCTTATGAAGACACTTTTGAAAAGCAGTATTGCCTTCCTTTTGCTTCTGGTACCGGTTTTGGCCTTCGGGCAGCAGGTTCTCCAAATCATGAATGTCGGTGCACGCCAGACAACGTCCCTTGACGGACAATGGAAAACGATTGTAGATCCCTTTGAAAACGGTTATTATGACTATCGTTTGAAGCCTTATGACGGCGGTTATGCCCAAGACAAGACTTATTCTGATAAGACCCAACTTCAAGAGTATGATTTTGAAACGGATAAACTGCTGTTTGTTCCCGGTGACTGGAATACACAACGGCCTCAGTTGTACTATTATGAAGGCACTGTGTGGTATCGAAAGCATTTTGAATACTCCCTGCAACCGGGCAAACGTCTTTTCCTCAACTTTGGAGCTGTTAATTATGAAGCCATTGTATGGCTGAACGGCAAACGTCTGGGCAGGCATATCGGTGGCTTTACTCCTTTTAATTTTGAAATTACCGGCCTTTTGAGGGAAGGTACCAATAGCCTCGTGGTGAAAGTCGATAACAAACGCCATCCCGAAGCTGTGCCTACGGTCAATGCCGACTGGTGGAATTTCGGTGGCATCACCCGGCCGGTTACCTTGATTGAAACGCCTTCGACTTACATACGTGATTATTACGTACAATTGAAGAAGAATGATAAAGATACGGTTGAAGGCTGGGTACAACTGGATGGTTCTGCCAAAGAGCAAAAGATAGTGCTGGATATTCCGGAACTGAAAGTGAAGAAAGAGGTTGTAACGGACTCCAACGGTTATGCTTCGTTCCAGGTAAAGGCCAAACCGGTCTTGTGGACTCCGGAAAAACCTAAGCTGTATGTGGTGAATCTGTCTTCCGAAACAGATAAAGTCTCTGATGAGATCGGCTTCCGGACTATCCGTACAGAGGGAACTAAAATACTGTTGAACGATGAAGAGATATTCTGCAGAGGTATCAGTATCCACGAGGAGACTCCCTACTATAGCGGGCGTGCCTATTCAAGAGACCATGCCCGTACTTTACTGAGTTGGGCAAAGGAGCTTGGATGCAATTTTGTCCGCCTGGCCCATTATCCCCACAATGAAGAGATGGTGCGTGAGGCAGAGCGCATGGGATTTCTGGTATGGTCGGAGATTCCGGTGTATTGGACTATTCATTGGGAGAATAAGGATACCTATCAGAATGCGGAACAGCAGTTGTGTGATATGATTGCACGTGACAAGAATCGATGTAACGTTATCATCTGGTCTATAGCCAATGAAACGCCTCTTAGTGAACCGCGCCTGGCATTCCTTACCAAGCTGGCAAACAAGGTCAGGAGTTTGGATAATGTCCGCTTGGTTGGTGCGGCGATGGAGAAGGAAGAAGTTCGTCCGGGCGTTATGACTGTGAATGACCCGTTGGGAGAACTCCTTGACATTATCAGCTTTAATGAATATGTGGGTTGGTATGACGGCGATTCGGAAAAATGTGACCGTGTGAACTGGGTGTTCGATGCCCGGAAACCGGTCTTTATCAGCGAACTTGGAGGAGGTGCTTTGTATGGACGGCACGGTTCCAGGAAAGAACGGTTTACGGAGGAGTATCAGGAAGATTTGTATATCCGCCACGTGAATATGTTGAAGCGTATTCCGGGACTGGCCGGTACTACACCGTGGATACTGAAGGATTTCCGCTCTCCGAGGCGTCATGTACCCGAAATACAAGATGATTTTAATCGCAAAGGGCTGGTGTCTGATAAAGGACAGAAGAAAAAAGCTTTCTTTGTTTTGCAGAAATGGTACAGAGAATTGGAAGAGAGTTATAAATAGGATTTGTCCGATACATATTAAAAAAAGAGGCTGTCTCCATAATGAAAATTTGGAGACAGTCTCTTTTTATTTTTTTATATTTCATCCGTTTATAGCGGAATGTATTCCACGAAGGCCTCCATCGCTTCATAGGAAGCAAGTCCGAGGCTGTCGTACAAGGCGGCTGTTCCGCGGTTGCGGTCTTCACTGCGTTGCCAGAACAGACGTTCGTCATTGCCCAGGAACGGTGCACTTTCCATTTGTGACTGATGCTTCAGGATAGAGTTACGCTTGGCACGCAGTTCCTCCGGGCTGATGGGCACAGCCATTTCGATATTTTCGATTTCCCATTCTGCCCATGCACCGCGGTACATCCAGATGCGGCATTCCTTCAACCATTTGGCACCTTCTTCTTTTTCCAGGTCGATGGCGGCAAATACGGCGTCCGTACAAACACGGTGTGTTCCGTGCGGGTCGGCCAGGTCACCGGCAACGAAAATCTGATGGGGTTTCACTTCACGCAACAAGTTGCGTACGATTTCCACGTCTGCTTCGCTGATAGGATTCTTCTGTATCTTGCCCGTTTCGTAGAACGGCAGGTCGAGGAAGTGGCAGTGATCCAAAGGTATGTTATTGTATGTACATGCGGTACGTGCTTCGCCACGACGAATCAGCCCCTTGATGGTCAGGATGTCGCGTGTATCCATGTCACCGTCTTTCTTCTCCTTCAGATACTTGCGGATTTCGGCATATTTGTCGTTGATAACCTGGTCCTCGCTGTTGTTGAAGATTTGGTTGAACCCGTTGATGAAGTGCAGGAAACGGATAACTTCTTCATCGCCTACGGCAATGTTACCGGAAGTTTCGTAAGCCACATGCACGTCATGTTTCTGTTCTACCAGACGACGGATGGTACCTCCCATAGAGATAACGTCGTCATCGGGATGCGGAGAGAATACGACCACGCGTTTGGGATAGGGCTTTGCACGTTCGGGGCGATAGGTGTCGTCTGCGTTCGGCTTGCCGCCCGGCCATCCGGTGATGGTATGCTGCAGGTCATTGAATATCTTGATGTTCACGTTATAGGCTGAACCGAACAATGCCAGCAATTCACTCAAACCGTTTTCGTTGTAGTCCTTGTTGGTCAGCTTCAGAATGGGTTTTCCGGTGAGTTGGCATAGCCAGACGATGGCGCTGCGGATGAGCTTGTCGTTCCATTCGCAGGAAGTTACCAGCCAGGGGCGTTGGATACGTGTCAAGTTGGCGGCGGCAGACAAGTCGATAGCTACATGTGCATTGTTGTGGGTCTGTAGATAAGATGCAGGGATAGTATCTGTTACCGGACCTTCAACGCATTCTTTCACCTTTTGTGCTTTCTCCTCACCCCATGCCAGTAGATATATTTTCTTTGCCGAGAGGATGGTGGCTACTCCCATGGTGATGGAGCTGATGGGGGTATTTTCAATGCTACCGAACATTTTGGAAGCTTCATTGCGGGAATCGCTGTCCAGCAATATCAGACGGGTGGTAGAGTTCTGGCGTGAACCCGGTTCGTTGAAACCGATGTTACCTACACGACCAATGCCCAGCAAAGCGATATCTAAGCCACCGAAACTTTCAATGCGCTGCTCGTAAAGACGGCAATATTCAAAGATGGTGTCTTTGGCGATGGTGCTGTCGGGGGTGAAAACATTCTGTTTGTCAATGTCCACATGGTCTATCAGCATTTCCTTCAATGCGTTGAAGTTACTGTTGATGGCATTGGGAGCTAATGGATAATATTCGTAGAGGTTGAATATGACTACGTTGCGGAAACTTAATCCCTCTTCCTGGTGCATACGTACCAAGTTTGCATATACATTGCGCGGAGAGTTACCGCCTGCCAGTGCCAAGACACAGAAACGTCCCGCCTTTTGCTTGTCACGGATTAACTGTGCAATGTCAAGGGCAATTTGGTTGGCGCCTTCTTCTGCAGACTCATAAATATCTGTAGGGATTTTTTCCAGTCGGGTCAATACCGACCGTTCAAATGCATTCTCAGGTCTGTAGTACCTGGGGGAGACTCTGTTGAGAGTGATTTGAGAGCTTAGATTGGTTTTCATAAAATTTATTATTAATAAATGATTAAGTATTGTACTGTTCTTTCAATCAACAAATATACGAAAAACAATGTTCATCCGCATATTGCTGAAGATTAATTAAGAAATACTGTTCGTCCCATATCTCATATGGGGTTTGACAGCCGTACGGAAAGTGTCTTCGGTACATTCCATAAAGTCATGGCCAATCGCCACCGTGAGTATGGATTTTACGTTGGGTCAACATAGGATTTAGGGGTTAGAATTATTAAATTAATCATGTTGTCGCTTTGACATTGTTTCGAAGGACAAAAATAGGTACTTTTTGGAGAAGATGTACTCTTTCTTTGGGGTATTTTCATTAAATACTCTAAAAAAGCGGATTGGGTGCATTTTGTATAATGTCTCGTTCGTTTGGGGTATAAGTGAGGATAATCATATAAAAATAGACCATTCATTGCACTTTTTGTCGTTTGGGTTTGTTATATTTGTGTGTGTTTATAAACTCTAAAATATTAATGTATGAAAAGCTGGAAAGTAGAAGCAGCCATCATAGCTGTGGGGTTGCTTTTGTTGGGAATCATGGTAAAAGGCGGTATCAACAATTTTGTGAATAAGGATCGTGTAGTCAGTGTGAAAGGGTTGGCTGAGATGGAAGTACCTGCCGACAAAGTAGTCTGGCCTCTTGTCTACAAAGACATAGGTAATGATCCTGCACTGCTTTATGCCAATATGGAGAAGAAAAACGCTGCCATCGTGGGTTTCCTTGAAAACAACGGCATTGAGAAGGAGGAAATAAGTATTGCACCACCCGAAGTGATTGACATGCAGGCCGAACGTTATGTTGACCGCAACGTGGCTTATCGTTATAATGCCACGTCTGTCATCACTGTCACTTCCAAGAATGTGGATAGGGTACGTAAACTCATGTCCGGGCAAGCAGAACTCTTGAAGCAGGGCATTGCCATCACGGGAGGGGATTATAAATATAACGTGTCTTATGAATTTACCGGTCTCAATGAAGTGAAACCCAAAATGATAGAAGAAGCTACCAAAAATGCCCGTGCCGCAGCCGAGAAATTTGCTAAGGATTCGGACAGTGAACTGGGAAAAATCCGCAATGCCTCGCAAGGGCAGTTTTCCATCAGTGACCGCGATGCTTATACTCCTTATATAAAAAGCGTACGTGTAGTGACTACTGTGAACTATTATTTGAAGAAATAACGAACTCGTCCGCATCTTTCCAAGCGGGAAACTTTAACCTGAACTCCTGCAGGGAGGAAAGGCTGAGGGAGGCGGTGGCAGTTGTCTCTTCGTTGTCGGGTACAGTGGCAAGCACTTCCCCCTTCGGAGAGTAGACCACACTGCCTCCGCTGTGTGGAATGTCTCTGCCGTCTCTGCCGATACGGTTGACACCGCAGACATAACTGATATTTTCCAAAGCACGTGCTTGCAACAGAATGTCCCAGACTTTCCGGCGGGAAACGGGCCAGTTGGCAACATAAATAAGAAGGTCGTATTCGCTGTGCTTATTGCGGCTCCAAACTGGGAAGCGGAGGTCATAACATACAAGCAACAGTATGTTCCAGCCGCGATACTGGATAATGGGACGTTGGCAGCCGGAAGTGAAATGCTCTGTTTCGTGTCCCATCCGGAAGAGGTGTCGTTTGTCGTAATAGTAGGCATTGCCTTCGGGCGTAAGGAAGAATGCACGGTTGTAGTAGGAGGGATTTCCTCCTTTCGAGGCTGTTTCGCAGGCAATATAGCTGCCTGTAAGAGCGAGTTGGTATTCTTCAGACCATCGGCGCAGAGTCGTGATGGTTTCTCCCGTTGTAGGTTCGGCCAAGCTGCTGGTGTCCATACTGAAGCCAGTGGAGAATGTTTCCGGTAAAACAACAATCTCCGTTGTTCCACGAAGAGTTTCTAACTTCTCGCGGAGACGACGGAGATTTTCTTGTTTATTTTCCCAGACAATGTCTGTTTGCAGAATGCTTATTCGCATGGCATTAATGCTTAATACCTGATTAGATATTTCCTAAATCAAAATTTTCGGGATTTTTTCCTTTAAAGTTCTTGAAGTACAGTTTTATCTCGCGCATATCCTTTTCTATGTCTCCGGTAGGCATGACAGCTTTGGTAGAGGAGATGGTCTTGGAAGGATAATCAATCCCGATAAGCATAATGGGTACTTGTGCTTTCAGTGCTATGTAATAAAAGCCTTTCTTCCAGTTTGGATTGGCTTTACGGGTTCCTTCGGGAGTGATGGCCAGATGGAAATGCTTACTGGCGGCAAACCTTTCTGTCATTTGGTCTACCAAGGAAGACTTGCGCCCCCGGTTCACCGGAATGCCGCCAACGGCTTTGAATATCACTCCAAGAGGAAAAAAGAACCATTCCTTTTTCATCATGAAGCTGGTTTTACGGCCGATGGCACCATAAAACAATTTACCGATAAATAAGTCCCAATTGGAAGTATGGGGTGCCGCACAAATTACACATTTGTCGTAGTTGGGCACCGTCACATTTGTCTTCCAGCCCAGCAGACGATAATAAATGAAGCTATAAAAGGCTTTCTTCATCTTATTTCAGTTTGCCCATTGCATTAATAATCTCGTCTACTTTTGCATTGAAGTCAGTACGAAGTTTTTTGTAGAAACCTTTTACATTTCCTGGTTCGGTATGGCTGATGCGGCTTATGAATTCATCTTGCATTTTTAGAATTTCAGCCATCAGTGTATCGGCTTTTTGTTTGTCTGTTCCAGGTACATATAAGCTATTTACAAGACACTCTGTGAATAATTCACCCGCAATATAGTTTATATTCTTTTTTAGTTCTTTTCTACTTGCCATAATCTTTACGTTTAAAATGAATAATCTGAGTTATTTTCGGTAAAGATAATGTTTTTCTTTGTTAGTGTAGAGGAAAAAAGGGTTTTTATGTGTTTTTAATTTATTACTTTTGTGGAATAATTCTACAAACTGTGGATGTATTCCACAAGGTAAAATGGAAGATGCCCCCATGAATAAAGAATTACTATCTTATCTTCTGTCTGATATATAGCTTATTAGATGTAACTGATAAGATAGTGGTGGATTGGCATCGAATTTGCTTTGATAGAAGGAAATAGGGTTAAATTTAATAGACAAACAAGCATGAAACAGTTTTTTACGAAAAAAGAATTAAAGCTGAAGAAGAAGAGGCTACTGATGATGGTTGCCTGCATGACGGTATTGTTGGCTGGTTATTTTATTCTGACTTGGCCTAAGAAGGTTGAACCGGAAGCTCCTACCGTAATCGTAGAATCTGCAGAAAAAGGAGATGTAGAGATATATGGTGAGTACGTGGGACGTATTCGTGCCCAGCAGTTTGTAGAGGTACGTGCGCGTGTGGAAGGGTATTTGGAGAATATGCTTTTTGCAGAAGGAACATATGTCACCAAGAACCAGGTGCTTTTTGTAATAAACCAGGACCAGTATAGGGCAAAGGCTGACAAAGTCCGTGCACAGTTAAAGAAGGATGAGGCGCAGGCATTGAAGGCAAAACGTGATTTGGAGCGTATCCGCCCCCTTTATGCGCAGAACGCTGCCAGCCAGCTGGATTTAGACAATGCCCAGGCTGCTTATGAGACTGCAGAAGCCTCGGTAGCGATGAGCCAGGCCGATTTGGATCAAGCTGAATTGGAATTGGGGTATACATTGGTCCGTTCTCCGCTATCGGGACATATCAGTGAAAGAAATGTGGATTTGGGAACATTGGTCGGACCGGGAGGTAAGTCCTTGCTGGCTACGATTGTGAAAAGCGATACAGTGCTGGTAGACTTCAGTATGACGGCATTGGATTACCTGAAAAGCAAGGAACGGAATATCGATATAGGGCGTCAGGACTCGACGCGTTCCTGGCAGCCGAACATTACGATTACTTTGGCGGATAATACTATTTATCCTTATAAGGGGTATGTGGACTTTGCCGAACCTCAGGTGGACCCGCAGACGGGAACATTCTCCGTACGTGCAGAAATGCCGAATCCTGACAGAGTGTTGTTGCCGGGGCAGTTTACAAAGGTGAAGCTGTTGCTGGATGTACGTGAGGGTGCTGTCGCCGTTCCTCAAAAGGCAGTTACCATTGAGAAAGGTGGTGCATATATTTTTGTGATGCGCCGGGACTCTACGGTTGAAAAGCGTTTCATTGAGTTGGGACCTGAATTTGGCAACAATTGGGTGGTTGAACGTGGTCTGGCTGCCGGAGAACAAATTGTGACGGAAGGTTTCCACAAGCTGACTCCGGGTATGAAAGTACGTGCCCAGGTTGCCGTTCCTAAAAAGGAGGAAGAACAGACGAGTGATTCTCTGAACAAGCAGGTTGTTTCCGAAACGAAGCAGACTACTCCGACTGAGAATAAATCAAAGGACAACAACCCTTCAAAGTAATGATGTTATGAAAGTAAGTTTCTTTATAGACCGCCCGGTATTCTCGGCGGTGATATCGATTGTGATTGTAATTGTCGGTATCATTGGCCTGACCATGCTGCCGGTAGACCAATATCCACAGATAACGCCTCCAGTAGTGAAAATCAGTGCTTCCTATCCGGGAGCTAGTGCATTGACTGTTTCGCAGGCGGTGGCAACCCCTATCGAGCAGGAGATAAACGGTACTCCCGGTATGCTATATATGGAGTCCAACAGTTCCAATTCTGGAGGATTTTCGGCTACGGTCACTTTCGACGTGTCTGCCGATCCGGATTTGGCTGCCGTAGAAATACAGAATCGTGTGAAACTGGCGGAGAGCCGTTTGCCGGCCGAAGTGATTCAAAACGGTATTTCTGTGGAAAAGCAGGCTCCCAGCCAGTTGATGACCATCTGTCTGACTTCCAGTGACCCGAAGTTCGACGAAATTTATTTGAGTAACTTTGCTACTATCAATGTACTCGACTTGTTGCGCCGTATCCCCGGTGTTGGACGTGTTTCCAACATTGGCAGTCGCTACTATGCCATGCAGATATGGGCGTTGCCCGACAAACTTGCCAACTTCGGACTGACGGTGCAGGATTTGCAGAATGCCCTGAAGGACCAGAACCGTGAGTCTGCTGCGGGTGTTTTGGGACAACAGCCGGTGAATGGGCTCGACATTACTATCCCTATCACTACCCAGGGACGCTTAAGTTCGGTAAAGCAGTTTGAGGATATTGTGGTCCGTGCCAATGCCAACGGTTCCATTATTCGTCTGCGCGATGTGGCTCGTGTTTCATTGGAAGCATCTTCATATAGTACGGAGAGTGGAATCAACGGTGAGAATGCTGCTGTTCTCGGTATTTATATGCTTCCCGGGGCCAATGCAATGGAAGTTGCAAAAAGCGTGAAGGCTGCTATGGAGGAAATCAGTGCAAATTTCCCTGAGGGGATGAGTTATGAGATTCCCTTCGACATGACGACTTATATTTCCGAATCCATTCACGAGGTATACAAGACGTTGTTCGAAGCGCTGATTCTGGTGGTACTGGTCGTATTTCTTTCCTTGCAAAGTTGGCGTGCGACGGTGATACCGATTGTTGCGGTACCTATTTCCCTGATTGGTACCTTCGGTTTCATGCTTATTTTCGGTTTCTCTCTGAACATACTGACTTTGCTTGGATTGATTCTCGCTATCGGTATTGTGGTGGATGATGCCATTGTGGTGGTGGAGAACGTAGAGCATCTTATGGAGACGGAGAAATTGAGCCCGTATGAAGCTACCAAAAAGGCGATGAACGGATTGGCAAGTGCCTTGATTGCTACATCATTGGTGCTCTGTGCCGTATTTGTACCGGTAAGTTTCTTGAGTGGAATCACCGGACAGTTATACCGTCAGTTTACCATTACTATCGCCGTTTCTGTGTTGCTTTCTACGGTAGTGGCCCTGACACTTAGTCCCGTCATGTGCTCGCTCATATTGAAACCCGACAATGGAAAGAAAAAGAACATAGTTTTCCGCAAAATCAATGAATGGCTGAACTTGGGCAATCACAAATATGTGGCTGTCATTAATCGGGTCATCAAGAATCCCCGCCGCTTAATGAGTGCGTTCGGGCTGGTACTGGTTGCTATTTTCATTATCCACCGGTTGGTGCCTACCAGCTTCCTGCCGGTAGAAGACCAGGGCTATTTTAAGATAGAGTTGGAGTTGCCGGAAGGTGCTACTTTGGAGCGAACCCGTGTGGTGACGGATCGTGCTGTGCAATACTTGGAGAAGAATCCCTATGTGGCCTATGTGCAGAACGTGACAGGTAGCAGTCCCCGTGTGGGTAGTAACCAGGCGCGCAGTGAGCTGACGGTTATCCTGAAACCGTGGGAAGAACGTAAGGGAATTTCCATCGATAAGATAATGGAGAATGTGGAGAAGGATTTGAAGGAATATCCCGAATGCAGGGTTTATCTTTCCACGCCTCCGGTCATTCCGGGATTGGGTACTTCGGGAGGTTTCGAAATGCAGCTTGAGGCGCGTGGAGAAGCAACGTTTGACAACCTGGTGCAGGCGGCAGATACACTGATGTATTATGCCCAGAAACATAAGGAGCTGACGGGGCTTTCATCATCCTTGCAGTCTGAAATACCGCAGCTTTATTTTGATGTGGACCGTGATAAGGTGAAAATGCTGGGTGTGCCCCTGGCGGATGTATTCTCTACCATGAAGGCTTATACCGGTTCTGTATATGTGAATGACTTCAATATGTTCAACCGTATATATAAGGTGTATATTCAGGCTGAGGCTCCTTATCGTGAGCATAAGGATAATATCAACTTGTTCTTTGTAAAGGCAAAGGACGGAGCGATGGTGCCGCTTACTTCCTTGGGAAATGCCTCTTATACCACCGGTCCGGGCAGTATCAAGCGTTTCAATATGTTTACTACTGCCGTCATCCGCGGTTCTGCGGCACAAGGTTACAGTTCCGGTCAGGCAATGGAGATTATGGAGCAGATTGCGCGTGACCACTTGCCAGACAATATTGGTCTGGAGTGGAGTGGCCTTTCCTATCAGGAAAAGAAAGCGGGAGGACAGACGGGCCTTGTGCTTACGCTGGTATTCCTTTTCGTATTCCTCTTTTTGGCTGCGCAATATGAAAGTTGGACGGTGCCTATCGCTGTATTGCTTTCACTGCCGGTTGCCGCTTTGGGTGCCTATCTGGGCGTTGTGATATGCGGATTGGAGAATGATATTTATTTTCAGATTGGCTTGGTGATGCTGGTGGGACTTGCGGCAAAGAATGCCATTTTGATTGTGGAGTTTGCCAAGGTGCAGGTCGACAAGGGAGGAGACTTGATACAGTCTGCCATCCATGCTGCCCAACTCCGTTTCCGCCCTATTCTGATGACTTCCCTCGCTTTTGTATTGGGAATGCTTCCTATGGTATTGGCAAGCGGACCTGGCTCGGCAAGCCGTCAGGCCATCGGTACGGGTGTTTTCTTCGGAATGATATTTGCCATTGTATTCGGTATTGTGCTTGTACCGTTCTTCTTTGTCCTGGTATACAAGACAAAAGCAAAAGTGCAGCATAAGATTAAGAAAGACTGATTTTAAAGACAACATTTATGAAAAGAAAGAACATATATATTATTTTGTTGCTGAGTATGTTTGCCCTTACCTCATGCAAGGTGGGCAAGAGCTATGTGCGTCCGGAGATGGCATTGCCAGATAGCCTGGCACAGCAGCAGGATAGCATGAGCATAGCCGATGAACAGTGGCAGGCGGTTTATACGGACAGCACGCTGCGTGGTTTGATAGACCGTGCTCTGGAATATAACAAAGACATGCTGATCGCAGCTTCCCGTGTCAAGGAGATGGCTGCCCAAAAACGTATCAGTGTTGCCAACCTTCTGCCGCAGCTCACCGGAAAAGTGGAGGCTGAGCGTGAGGTGGAGAATTACGGTGGTCATAGCCGTGATGTAGGCAATTCTTACGAAGCCAAGGCATTGCTCTCTTGGGAACTGGACCTTTGGGGAAACTTGAGATGGAAGAAGGTGGCTGCTGTGGCCGAATATCTGCAAAGTGTGGAGGCGCAGCGTGCGTTGCGCATGACTATCGTTGCGGAAGTGGCGCAGGCGTATTATGAGCTGGTAGCCCTTGATACGGAACTGGAGATTGTACGCCAGACACAAAAGGCGCGCGAAGAGGGAGTGCGCTTGGCCCGTATTCGTTTTGAAGGCGGGCTGACCTCGGAGACCTCTTATCAGCAGGCTCAAGTGGAGTTAGCCCGTACGGCTACGCTTGTTCCGGATTTGGAGCGCCGTATCTCTCTGAAAGAAAATGATATCTCTTTCCTTGTGGGGGAATTTCCTACCCGTATCAAGCGTGTCAATTTTCTGCAGGAACTGGATGTGCCGGAGTCCTTACCGGTAGGTCTGCCTTCGGATTTGTTGGAACGTCGCCCCGATGTCCGTGCGGCAGAGCAGCAGTTGAAGGCTGAACATGCCAAAGTGAAAGTTGCTTATACCAATATGTTCCCCCGTCTGGCCCTGACCGGACAATTTGGATTGGAAAGTGATGTGTTGTCCAATTTTCTGGAATCCCCCTATTCCTTATTGAATGGGGCGGTCTTGGCACCGCTTTTCGGTTGGGGAAAGAACCGTGCTGCACTGAAAGCGCAGAAGGCTTCTTTTGAAGCCGAAGTGCATAGTTATGAAAAGACTGTGCTGAATGCTTTTAAGGAAGCGAAGAATGCCATTGTGGATTTCAATAAGATAAAGGAGGTCTACCAACTGCGTGCCAAACTTGAACGCTCTGCCAAGGGATATGTGGATTTGGCACAGTTGCAATACATCAACGGCGTCATCAATTATATGGATGTGCTCGACGCCCAGCGTGGTTATTTTGATGCCCAAATAGGGGTAAGCAATGCCATCCGCGACGAACTTATTGCCATGGTAAATGTCTATAAGGCATTGGGGGGCGGCTGGCAAACCGAATGACGTGTGATTAAAGAAAACTGTAAGGGCGTGTATATACTATCAAATATTTCGGTACATACACGCCCTTTTTCTATAATTGGCTTATTTCATCTGGGATTCTGTATTTAGAGTCTCCTTGTTTTCTTTCTTTTTCTTTGCCTTTTCTACTTCAAGAGCTACGTTTACGGCATTCATGCCTTTAAGGCCACGTTCAAGGTCGAACGTCACAATATTGCCTTCTGTTATATCTGTCAGCACATTATTAATGTGGAAAAAGTATTTTTCGACTCCGGATAAGTCCTTGATGAAGCCGAAGCCTTTCGATTCATTGAAAAATTCGATACGTCCTCTGCGGATGACCGGTTCTTCCTTGTCTTTTTTGGGAGTTGATATGACGATTTCTTCCAGCTTTATTTCTTCTTTAGGAGTGTTTTCTGCCGGAGGAGTAGAGGTTATCATGCCGTTTTCGTCAACATAGGCAATCATATCTTCAAAGCTGCTCGCTTTGTTGGATAGCTTTTTTTCTTCTTTCTTTTTCTGTTTTTCAGCCCGTCGGGCGAGTCTTTTCTTCTCATTTTCACGCTTGTCTGCGGAGATGGATTTGGCCATGTATTTTTATTTTTTTAGTTATAAAAAAAGCAGGGGGCATTGCTACAACACCTCCTGCTTCTGTCAGTAGTTAAGAATATTAATATCTTCTAGAGTTGTAACCGCCTCTTCTGTCGCGATTGCCGCCATTGGAAGGTCTTTCTTCGCGGGGGCGTGCCACGTTTACCGAGATTTGTTTGTGGTCAAATTCAGCACCGTTCAATTCGTCAATGGCTTTCTGGCCTGCTGTATCGTCCGGCATTTCTACGAAACCAAAACCTCTGGATCTTCTTGTTTCTCTGTCTGTAATGATTCTTGCAGAAGAAACTTCTCCGTACTCTGAAAATAAATCGTTTAAGTCAGCGTCTGTTGTGCTGAAATTTAAACCTGAAATGTAAATGTTCATTTGAAATTTTAATTAATTGTAATTATTAAATTGGAGTATGGAGAATAATTATGGAAGAGACCGCCTAATAATAGTTGTATATTAAAAGAAGAACAATGCGATAACGACTCGTAACTCAAACTTTGCGACAAAGATAACACAATAAATCAGTTAATTGCTTTCTTCTCCTTTTTATTTTAGGATAAAAAACGATAAATGTCATTTTATACATTATTTCGGCTTCTCGTTTGCATATCTTACGAAAAAAAGCGAAATTTGCGACGCTTTTAAACGGAACTTTACTAACACCTTTAAATAATTAAGAGAAATGACTAAAAGTGCATTGCAAATTGCAAGGGCTGCCTATCAGCCCAAACTTCCGAAAGCGCTGAAAGGAACTGTTAAGGCTGCAGAAGGCGCAGCTACTCAGTCTGTTGCTGACCAGGAAGAAATCAAGAAATTGTTCCCCAACACGTACGGAATGCCTTTGATTAAGTTTGAAACTACCGATGAGGCGGTTGACTTCCCCGCAATGAACGTGGGTGTTATCCTTTCCGGTGGACAGGCTCCCGGCGGCCACAATGTGATTTCCGGTATTTTCGACGGTATCAAGAAGCTGAACAAAGACAGCAAATTGTATGGCTTTATTCTGGGTCCTGGCGGCTTGGTTGACCATAATTATATGGAACTGACTGCTGACATCATTGATGAATACCGCAATACGGGTGGTTTTGACATCATAGGTTCGGGCCGTACAAAGCTGGAAAAGGAAGAACAGTTTGAGAAAGGTTATGAAATCCTGAAGGAACTCGGCATCAAGGCACTGGTAATCATCGGTGGCGATGACTCCAACACCAATGCTTGCGTACTGGCTGAATACTATGCTGCCAAGAATTATGGTGTGCAGGTAATCGGTTGTCCCAAGACCATCGACGGTGACTTGAAGAATGATATGATTGAAACTTCTTTTGGTTTCGATACAGCTTGCAAGACTTACTCTGAAGTAATCGGCAACATCCAACGTGACTGTAACTCTGCCCGTAAATACTGGCACTTTATCAAGTTGATGGGACGTTCTGCTTCTCATATTGCTTTGGAATGTGCATTGCAGGTACAGCCCAATATGTGTATCATCTCTGAAGAGGTTGAAGCGAAGGATATGTCTTTGGACGATATTGTGACCAACATTGCCAAGGTCGTTGCCGAACGTGCAGCTCAGGGTAACAACTTCGGTACGGTTCTTATCCCCGAAGGATTGGTTGAATTCATCCCGGCCATGAAGCGTCTGATTGCTGAGTTGAACGACTTCCTTGCTGCCAATGCAGAAGAGTTTGCTCAAATTAAGAAATCTCACCAACGCGATTATATCATTCGTAAACTCTCTCCGGAGAATGCTGCCATCTACGCAAGCTTGCCCGAAGGCGTGGCTCGCCAGTTGTCTTTGGACCGCGACCCGCACGGAAACGTACAGGTATCTCTGATTGAAACAGAAAAGTTGCTGTCCGAAATGGTTGGCACTAAGCTGGCTCAGTGGAAAGAAGAGGGCAAGTTCGTAGGCAAGTTTGCTGCACAGCACCACTTCTTCGGTTACGAAGGACGTTGCGCTGCTCCGTCTAACTTCGACGCTGACTACTGCTACTCTTTGGGTTATGCAGCATCTGCATTGATTGCTAACGGAAAGACCGGTTACATGTCTTCTGTACGCAACACGACTGCTCCTGCCGAAGAATGGATTGCAGGCGGTGTGCCCATCACTATGATGATGAACATGGAACGTCGCCACGGTGAAATGAAGCCGGTTATCCAGAAGGCTCTGGTGAAGCTGGACGGTGCTCCGTTCAAGGCATTCGCGGCTCAGCGCGACCGTTGGGCTATGGAAACAGACTATGTTTATCCGGGTCCTATCCAGTACTTCGGTCCGACAGAAGTTTGCGACCAGGCTACGAAAACTTTGCAGCTGGAGCAGGCTAAATAAGTTGACGCATCAACAAGTTGACAATAAAACGGAGGGGCGGTTCATTCCGCCCTTTCTTTTCATTTACTCATGGCAACCAAGACCTCCACAAATACCCGGCGTAAAACTACTGCCGCACGTCGTTCTTCCTCTCCGCGGAGCAAGAAGAAAACGCAGCCGCGTACCATGCCCGTATGGTTGCGCAATCTTTTGGCGGTCTGTATCATTCTTGTTTTTTCTACCGGCTTTTACTGGTTTTTCATTCGTCCTTATGCTTATCGCTGGAAGCCTTGTTATGGCCAGAAAGGTTACGGTGTATGTATGCCTTGCAACTATGAGGTGCATGGCATAGACATATCCCATTATCAGGGAGAGATAGACTGGGAACTCCTGACACATAATAGAGAAGCCAAATTTCCTATCCATTTTATTTTTCTGAAAGCTACCGAGGGTGGCGACCATGGTGATGATACGTTTACGCAGAACTTCGGCCAGGCGCGTAAATACGGTTTTATCCGTGGTGCCTATCATTATTTTATCCCTAAGACCGATGCCCACAAGCAAGCCGATTTCTTTATCCGTACCGTGCAGCTGGCAAAGGGAGACCTGCCTCCCGTACTCGATGTGGAGACTACCGGCAAGCAGTCACCGCAGGAACTTAAAACGGCGGTCAAGACTTGGCTGGATAGGGTAGAGGCGCATTACGGCGTAAAGCCTATTCTTTATACTTCCTATAAATTCAAGAAACGCTATCTCAGCGATTCCATTTTCAATGCTTATCCTTATTGGATAGCTCATTATTATGTAGATTCCGTGCGCTATGAGGGCAAGTGGCACTTTTGGCAGCACACGGATGTAGGCACTGTGCCCGGTATCGAAGAAGAGGTGGATTTGAACGTCTTTAATGGTACAATGGAGGAACTTTTGGAGCTTACGTTGAAAACTCCTTGTATAGAGCGCTAAAGGTCAACTTTAGCTTCCTGATATTGACCTTTAGCTTCTTAGTATAGACCTTTATTATTTCTGGAATTTCACCGCTGCCCATCGGTTCTTCTCACGGTGGTGGACAAAGTGCAGCCCGTTGCGTTCGGCTTCTTCGCGGATGACGGGAATGTCATCTATGTAGAAACCGCTCATCAACAGCTCCGCACCGGGATTCATGCGGGCTATGTAGTGCTTCATATCTGCCAGGAGGATATTGCGGTTGATGTTGGCGATAACCATATCAAACGGACCTTTGCTTTCCAGAGAGGAGGCATCACCTTGGGATACGGCAATGTTATCCACTCCATTCAATTCTATATTTTCGAGGGAGTTGCGCACGCACCATTCATCTATATCGATAGCTGTACAAGGAGAGGCTCCACGCATGCGTGCCAATATGGCAAGGATGGAAGTTCCGCAACCCATATCGAGCAGTGATTTGCCTTGCAGGTCACTGTCCAGCAGTTCGCCGATGATGAGGCTGGTGGTCTCGTGGTGTCCCGTGCCGAATGCCATCTGCGGATTGATGACGATGTCATATTCAGCCTGGGGAACATCATTGTGGAAAGTGCTGTGGATGACACAGCGGTCTCCGATGACGATGGGCTGGAAGAAGTTCTTTTCCCATTCTTCGTTCCAGTCTTTATCTTCGGCTTCCACATAACTGTATTCTATTTGTGTGTCGGGCAGGGGAAAGTCGGCAAGTGCCTCTTTGAGGGCGGTTTCGCTATAAAGTTCTTTCTGTATGTAAGCGGTGATGCCGTCGGTCTGCTCGACAAAACTTTCAAAGCCGGCTTCACCCAAGACGCCGGAAAGCACATCGTTGACTATTTCTGTACACGGAACGGTGCGGAATGTAAATTCTAAATATTTCATCGGAATATGATTGTTTGTTAAATACAGAATATGATTCTTAGAAGCAAACCTGTTTCTGCGTATATTTGTTTATCTTTTTGCAAAGATAATGCAAACCGGGGGTAGAATAAAACGGACGTGCTCTTTTTTTATCCGGCAGGGCCTTTGATTTATTGAATGATAGGGTATTTAGGGAATTCCCTATAAATCTTTGGGGAAAATCTGCTGTATGGGATAAAATCCGGCGTTATCTTTGTGACGTGAAGAAATAGATAAACGTAAAATCCATAAACCAAACTAATATGAAAAAGATTGTTTTTTTATCGCTTTTTGCCTTGTGCCTCCCATGGACACTGGTGGCACAAAGTATAGATGACGACCTGTACTACACTCCTTCCAAGAATAAGGAAGAGAAAAAAGAAGAAGTGAAGCGGGAGAAGAAAGTAGCTGCTCCCGTAGAAGAGATTGTAGTAAAGTCGAATGCGCCGACCACTATTTATTCATCGCCGGGAAGCACTACTGTTGTAGTAAAAGACCGTAAGGGGAAAATCCGCAATGTGGACGAATATAACCGTCGTTACGATTCCCGCGACAATGATTTCGTGATGGAGAACGATACCCTTTACATCAATGAAAAAGAAGATGACGGCCTGGACGGCGAATGGGTGAACGGTGAGTTCGAGGGTTCGCAGGATGATTACGAGTATGCTACCCGTATTATCCGTTTCCGCAATCCCCGTTATGCCATCAGCATCAGCAGCCCACTGTATTGGGATGTGGTCTATGGTTTGAATTCCTGGGATTGGAACGTGTACACCGATGGTCTGTATGCATACGCTTTCCCGACATTTACCAATCGTTTGTGGTGGGACTGGCGCTATAACTCTTATGGTTGGGGCGGCTATCCTTACTATGGCTGGGGATGGAACAGCTGGTACGGTCCGAGTTGGAGTTTCAGCTGGGGCGGCTGGTACGGCGGTGGTTGGTGGGGACACCATCATCATTACCACCACCACTATTATCCTGGATGGTATCATGGAGGCGGTGGTCATTGGGGAAATGCATATACCAATAGACGTTCATTTGGAAGTTCTCGTGGAAATAGGGTCTCTGCCTATGGAGGAAGTACAACAACTAGACGTTCTTCTTATGTGAATGGTGGGCAAACAGTGCGTCGCAGTGGGGCTGCTGCAACGGGACAAGTTAGACGTGGAAGTACCGACACTAATCGCAGAGTAGTAGGGACAAGGTCATCTGCTGCTACACGTTCCAGCGCTACTCGCTCCAGTGCTACGCGTTCGGATGCCGCTACGAGTAGACGCTCTACTTATACTCGCCCAAGTAGTACACGTAGTAGTTCTTATGGTAGTAGTCGTTCTACTGTAGAGGGAGTGCGACGTAATACTTCTACAGCAGGCGGTCGTTCCTCGGTAGGGACATCTTCGCGAAGTACTACCCGTAGCTCGGCAACTTATAATCGTGGCTCAAGTACTGCTCCTGTACGTAGTAATTTCAATAATAATCGCAGTAGTCGTTCTTATAATAATAGTGGCAGTAATAGTCGTTCCTCTTCCAGCTTTTCTTCTGGAGGTGGCTCTCGTTCTTCGGGTGGAAGTTATTCAACTGGTGGAGGATCTTCTCGTTCAAGTGGTGGAAGTTCCAGAAGGAGATAAAGAACTTACTGATTAATTCTAAAAAGTGGATTTATGAAAAAAAATATAATGATGATGGCACTTGCTATGTTTACAGCTGTGAGTGTCAGTGCACAGACTATTTATAATGCAGCTAATATTGCAAATAAAGATTTGAATGGGACTGCTCGTTTTGTAGGAATGGGAGGTGCTATGGGAGCATTGGGAGGAGATATTACCACTATGGGAACCAATCCTGCGGGCATAGGTATATATCGTAGTAATGATGCTGCTGTTTCCTTTGGATTTTCTTCATATGGAACTGAAAGTAACTATATGGGTAATAAAATGAGTTCGGATAAGACACGGGCAGATTTCAATAATGCAGGTTTTGTGTTTTCCACAAAGGTAGGAAATGTAACTCCTTTGCGATACGTGAACTTTGGATTCAACTACCAGCGTGTAAAATCTTTTTACAATAACATGCAGATGGAAGGTAATCTTGGTGATTTCTCTCAAACTATTTATATGGCTAATCAGGCATCAGGTGCAGGTGGTATTAAAGATTGGCCTGATAATCCTTATCGGGATAATAATATAGGTTGGCTTTCTGCTATGGGATATAATGGCTATTTGATTACAGACTTGATTTCGCAAGGAGATTTAGATAAATTGTTGGCCTCAAACCCGAATTATTCTAACTATGTACCTTATATGAAAGATGGTGTACAAGTTCAAAATGTGGATGGAGAATTGATGTACCGCACTCCGGGCGAATATGTAGGTATGTATACCGGAGCAGATGCTAAGTTTCATTCTGAGGAACGTGGAGGAATTGATCAGTTTGACTTTAATGTTGCTTTTAACTTTAACGACCGTATCTATTTTGGATTAACTGTTGGAGCTTATGCATTGGATTATAGCAAATATTGTTTCTATGATGAAAATTATGGTGGAGGTGAAGGCTATAATTTGCAGACATGGAGTAAAATCAATGGAGCGGGATTTGATGTGAAGTTGGGAGCTATCGTACGTCCGTTTGAGTATTCTCCATTACGTATAGGGTTCTCGGTACACACACCGGTATTCTATAGCTTGGATTATAAAACCAATGCACGTTTGGAGTCTGATGTATGGAATGATTTGAATGTGACGAATGAAGTGGGTACTCCGAGCAATGAGATAGGACATTATGATGAAGATACTTATGATATTCTTAATGGCGACATGGTGAGCAAATTTCAACTTCGTACTCCGTGGACTTATAATCTCAGTTTAGGATATACTGTGGGTAATAATTTAGCGTTGGGAGCTGAATATGAATATAAGGATTATTCCTCTATTCAGTTCAGAGATGATGCCGGTTATGCAGACTCTTTCGATTATGAGAATTCTACTACAGATATGTTAAAAGGTGTTAGTACCATTCGTTTGGGAGCCGAGTATAAGGTGATTCCTCAGTTTGCTTTGCGCGCTGGTTATAATTATCAGTCTTCTATTTTCAAGGATGACGCTTTTAAGAATCTCCCACTAAACTCCATTCAGACGGATACTGACTTTGTTAACAGTGAATCGTTGAGTAACTATACATTGGGTATAGGTTATCGCGGTTCTATGTTCTATGCTGATTTAGCTTATAAGTATACTACTTATGATGCGAAGTTCTATCCATTTGATACATTTGATGGGAATAGTTTGGTACAAGCAACCAAAGTAACCAATACCCGTAGCCAAGTGCTCCTCACTCTAGGCATACGTTTTTAGAAGAATAATTTTTCATTGCAGATAACCTTTCATTGTCAATACCTTAGGGTATAAAAGAACTCCCCGGAATGTACAAATACATTTCGGGGAGTCTTGTGTTATAGAGGAGGGGTTACAAATACCATGCCACGCCAAATGAATAGGGAGACACTTCCGGTCCCTTGTTTTTTTGGAATAATCCGTATGTGGAATAGCGCAGGTAAATGCCGATATTACCGTAACCGGCTTGTGCCAGCAGATTTATGCCGACGGGCTGTGCATACATACCTTTTCCTACGGTTTTCTTCTTGCCTCCATTGATGTGTGAGAATGACTTCACGCCGTGGCGTATCTCAAATTCGGGACCGGCATTGAAGAACACTTTGTGTCTTCCTACTCTTTGTTGCCATTCCATCAATAAGGGTACGCGGAAGAAGAAATGGCGCAGACGGCTTTTGCTGTAGCTGGTCTCTTCATTCCCTGCGGTGAAAATACTGGTTCCATTTTCCTTTAGTAAAGCATAGTTACCGTCGATATTGAAAGAACGGTATCCCCAGCTGACTCCCAGGTTGATTCCCCAATGCGGGTTCTTCTTGAAGTTGTGATATACGGAGAGGATGTTGAAGCCGAATTCCCATGATTTGGACAAGTCGAGTCCCATCTTGTCACTTGCTCCGAAGAAGAGGAAGTCGTTAGCCAGCCGGCTGTAGCCAATATACAGACCGGAACAGTGCGGTTCGTAAGCATTGTACCTTCTCTTTTTGGGGATGAATGGCAGGGCATCGAGGAAAGTACGCTTGTCTGCATCCACCTTCTCGAGATAGACCCCTTCATAAATTTGCACTTCTTTTTTCTCGCCGTCTTCCAGCTGCTCTTCGTACACCTTGATGCGCATGTCTCCTTTTCCTTTCCGGATGATGATGGAGTCGCCTTGTGTCTGTACTGTAGCTTTCTGTTCAGGGTCAGTCTGTTGTTGTGCTGCCATGCGGCCGGCCGGCACAGCAAGCAGGCAGGCCAAAATCATAATTCTGGTTTTCATATCGTATATTGTTTTTAGTGTTATTCCGATTTGTAAAGCATATCCATCATTTCCTTTTCACTGAGCAGGCCCTCTATGTAAATCAAAGTGCCCATGGAGTCTTTTCCTATCTTGAAAATGAGGTAGCGGTTCAGTTTCTTTCCATTGCGTTCCACCTCTTTCAGTTGGTAATAGGCACTGCGCAGCACACCGCTTTCCATTACCTCCTGCGCCTTCTTTGCGTTGTCTTGCTTGTCGTGTACAATGGCCTGCTGAATTTCCCGGCGATAGGGGGATACATTCTTGAACACAAGGCTCTTGTAGGTAGTCATGCGGTAAGATTTCAGGATGCTTCCGTTCAGCTCTACCCTGGTCACGTCCTTTTGTTCGCCATACTTGTTGAACAGGTCGGCTATTTGCAGTCCCTCTTGTGCATGTACAAAGGCTGGCAGGCAAATCAGCAGGAAAAAGAGGCACAGAATACGTATGCAAATCAGTGTAGATGTTTTCATAACCTTGTAATATTAGTGTTGAAACAGTAAGTTGCTTAAATCTTCATCCGTGAAGCTGGCATTCTGCAGGGCTTCCAGTGCTTTGGCTTCCACCAGTTTCTCGTCTGTATACCGCTGGCCGTCGATGACGACATAATTTTCGGGAACACCGGAAAGCGGAAATATAATTTTGGCTACCCCGAGAAGCAGGAGCAATCCGGCGGCAATGCCGCTGACAGCATAGAATGTGCGATAGAGACGGGAAGGCTTCCGCTGTGCGGGTACTTCCTTTGCCGATTCTGTTGTTACGGATTTTTCCTCTGTCGGTTCCGCCATTGAAGTTGCTTCCCGGTTCAGATAAGCGAATAGGGGGCGGTACATTTGCAGGTGCTCCGGCACTTCCTCTTCTGTAAAGAAACGGCGCAGTTCACGTTCTTCTTCGCAGGAAGTTTCCCCTTCGAAATATTTATCCAGCAGTTCATCTATCTTCATGGTTCCTTTCTCCTTTCTTTTCTTTTTTGTATGGTTCGCAGGTAAACGTCTCTCACTTTCTTCCGGGCTCTTGACAGATTGCTGCGGATGGCTTCCGGTCCGCATCCCGTGATTTCGGCGATTTCGTCCGTTTCGTATCCTTCGATGTCCTTCATCTGCATGATGGTGCGTTGAAGATTGGGCAGCGAGTGGATGATTTCGTGCATCAAGCGGATTTCATCTTTGATTTCCAACAGCCGTTCCGGTGTTCCGGTGGGGGATGCCGCCTGCACAATGTCGAGAGATAGGTTGTCGTTGCATTTGCAGCGCCACATATCTATACAGATGTTGTGCGTCAACGTCATGGCAAATGCTTCGATGTTCCGGTATTGCTCCAATTCAAGCCTTTTGTTCCATAGCCTGAGCAGCACCTCCTGGACAGCATCTTCTGCATCCTCCGGTTCGTCGGTCAACTTCCGTGCGTAGTTCAGTAGCTTGGCACGGAGGGGAAGAACGGTTATTTTGAATTCTTTGAGTTCCATTTACACAGATAAGACGAATGGGAATTACAAACGTGACATTGAAAAGTGAAAAAAGTTAGAATAAAAAAAGGGACTTACTAAAATTAGCAGTCCCTTTTCATCACATTACTATAAAAGTATCGGATTATTTCTTGAAATAGCGGTTGTACAGACCTTCGAAACCTTTACCGTGACGGGCTTCGTCCTTAGCCATTTCGTGAACGGTATCATGGATAGCGTCGAGGTTCAAAGCCTTAGCGCGAGTGGCGATACGCTTCTTGTCTTCGCAAGCACCAGATTCAGCGTTCATTCTCTTTTCGAGGTTAGTCTTGGTGTCCCATACGCAGTCACCCAGCAATTCAGCGAATTTAGCAGCGTGTTCTGCTTCTTCCCATGCGTAGCGCTTGAAAGCGTCAGCAACTTCGGGATAACCTTCACGGTCTGCCTGGCGGCTCATTGCCAAATACATACCAACTTCTGTACATTCGCCCATGAAGTGGTTGTTCAGGTCCTTAATCATTTCGTCATCGCAACCTTTGGCTACACCGATTACGTGTTCGTCGGCAAATACCAAGGGGCCGTCAGCTGTTGCTTCTTCAACTTCTACGAACTTGCTTGCAGGAGCTTTACACAATGGGCACTTTTCGGGAGCTGCATCTCCTTCGTATACGTAACCGCATACAGTACATCTAAACTTTTTCATTTTCTCTCAGATTTTAATTAGTTGAATTAGTTATTCTTAAATGTTCTTTTTCCATGCAATGTTTACAGATTCCTTTGTAATAGTAGTGAATTTCCTGTACATCATGTCCGTCCATATCCATGTCGACTACCTTCTTGATGCTATTATTGCACATCAAGTCATAAATCTTTCCACAACGTTTACACAAAAAGTGACCGTGCGGACTGGTATCGGCGTCATAACACGTATTGCGCTCGTCAATGGTCAGAGTCAGTGCGGCACCTTGCTCGCTTAGTAGTTTCAAGGTATTGTATACCGTTGTCTTCGACAGTGTCGGTATGGAGGGAGACAATGCCGTATATATTTCATCCACCGTGGGATGCGTACGATGCTCCATCAGGTAGTTCATAATGGCTATGCGCTGCACTGAAGGCTTAATGTTATGATTCTGCAATCGTTTTACTACATCCATGCCAACTTGATATTCAAACTTGTAATTATTACATTTTTAATTCTTTTGCAAAGGTAAGAAGTTCCTATAATTCTCCAAAAGATTTCCGGAAAATTTTTAGTTGCGGTCATTAAAATTGTTTATATGTGTTCCTCTTCTTGTAGGTAGGTTGCCGTATTTTTGTCATAAAAGCGAAGATAGGATGCACCCGGCTTTAGTCAGTTTCTCGTGCCGATATAGAGAAAACGTTTTTCTCTTATCTCTCTTAATCAGAATTTTGCCGTATCTTTGCATCGAATAAATAATATAACATCCTTATGAATTACGGATATGTAAAAGTAGCGGCGGCTGTGCCCCGTGTCAAGGTGGCTGACTGTAAGTTCAATGCCTCAGAGATTGAAAAAGAGACTATTATAGCCGACGGGAAAGGTGTGCAAATCATAGCTTTTCCGGAGTTATGCATTACCGGATATACCTGTGGCGACCTCTTTGTCCAGCAACTTCTGCTCGAAGAGGCGGAAATGGGGCTGATACAGATTCTGAACAATACGCGCCAGATGGATATTATTTCGATATTGGGCATGCCCGTTGCACTGAACGGTGTGTTGCTGAATGCGGCGGTTGTCATTCAGAAGGGGAAAGTGCTGGGCATTGTTCCGAAGACTTATCTTCCCAATTATAAGGAATTTTATGAGAAACGCTGGTTTACTTCCGCTTGTGATGTGGCGGAAAACAGTGTGCGCCTTTGCGGGCAGATTGTTCCGATGGGGAGAAACCTGCTGTTCGAAACAGCGGATACCACTTTCGGAGTGGAGATATGCGAGGATTTGTGGGCGCCCATACCGCCTAGCTCGACGCTGGCACTGCAAGGTGCGGAAATCTTGTTCAATCTTTCGGCTGACAATGAAGGCATTGGCAAGCACAATTATTTGCGCTCGCTCATCAGCCAGCAGTCAGCACGTTGCATTGCCGGTTATGTGTTCAGCTCATGCGGTTTCGGAGAATCCACTACGGATGTGGTGTTTGCCGGTAACGGGTTGATTTATGAGAACGGGACTCTGCTGGCGGCAAACGAACGTTTTTCTTTCGACGGGCAGGTGGTTGTCAGCGAAATTGACGTGGAACACTTGCGCATGGAGCGCCGGGTGAATACGACTTTTGCCGCCTGCCATGCAAATTGTGCTTCGGAGCTTCCGGTACGAATCTCTACGGAGTATGTCAACAGCAAGGATTTGAATCTGACGCGTACTTTTGAACCGCATCCGTTTGTCCCACAGGGGGCGGCGCTGGACGAGCGTTGTGAAGAGATATTTTCCATTCAGGTGTCCGGACTGGCGCAGCGGCTGGTGCATACCAAGGCGAAGAGTGCCGTTATCGGCATCTCGGGCGGACTGGACTCTACGCTGGCGTTGCTGGTTTGCGTAAAGACTTTCGATAAGTTGGGATGGTCCCGCCAGGGCATCATCGGCATCACTATGCCGGGCTTCGGGACGACCGACCGCACTCATACGAATGCCATTGACTTGATGAATTCCCTCGGTGTGACCGTCCGCGAAGTCAGTATCAAGGAGGCCTGCGTACAGCATTTCAAGGATATAGACCATGACATCCATGTGCACGACGTGGTTTACGAGAACGCGCAGGCACGGGAGCGTACCCAAATCCTGATGGATATTGCCAACCAGACCTGGGGAATGGTTGTCGGTACGGGCGACCTTTCGGAACTTGCTTTAGGATGGGCCACTTACAACGGCGATCACATGTCGATGTACGGTGTGAATGCCAGCGTCCCCAAGACTCTGGTGAAGCACTTGGTGAAATGGGTGGCGGAGCATGATATGGACGATGCTTCACGTGCTACCTTACTCGACATTGTGGATACTCCCATCAGCCCGGAACTGATTCCGGCAGATGAGAACGGTAATATCCAGCAGATTACCGAGGACTTGGTGGGTCCGTATGAGCTTCACGACTTCTTCCTTTATTACTTCCTGCGTTGCGGTTTCCGTCCTTCCAAGATATTTTTCCTGGCAGCACGCACATTCAAGGGGATGTATGATGAAGAAACCATCAAAAAATGGTTGCAGACTTTCTGCCGTCGTTTCTTCAACCAGCAGTTCAAGCGCTCCTGCTTGCCGGATGGTCCGAAGGTGGGCAGTATCTCTCTGAGCCCGCGCGGCGATTGGAGAATGCCGAGCGATGCTTCGTCGGAGATGTGGCTAAGGGAGGTGGAAGGACTCTAATTCTTTACTTCGGGTATGCCGTAATATCGATATGGGTATTTGATGACTGCATCTTGTTTGCATTCTTGCTGCATGTGTTTTGCAGTGCGACTGCAAACGTGTTGCAGTATCACTGCATAACTGTTGCAGTCGTACTGCATATCGGTGTGCAGCGCCACTGCAACGGCTTTGCAGTATCACTGCAAAATGTATGCAGAATTTTGCAGTAATAAGCTGTTGATTAATAAGTAGTTGTAAAAGTAGGGATATGCTGCGTGTATGGAAAAGTGCAGCTTAGTTTCGTTTCCCGTAGTATCGTTTGTAGATTTTCTTGTATTCCTTTCCCTTTTTGAAACTATCCAGCCATGTGTTGAGGCTGTCCAGCAGGATAGGGGACTGTTTGCTTACCCCCCAGGAATAGAATTGCGTGAAGCTGATGGCGGTATTGATGTCTATTTGAGGAATACTGTCGGCTGCGGTACGGGCAATGCTTTCGTCGCATACGGCATAGTCGATGTCTCCGTGGGCTACCAAGGCAATCAGTTGTTCGGGACCGTACTTTTCTATCTCCTCAACGTAGATGGTGTCGCCTATTTCATTTCCCAGGTTGCGGATGCGTAGTATGGAAGGGGAGCCTTTCACTACGTGCAGTGTCTTGCCCGCCAGGTCCAGTTGGCTTTTGATGAACAGTGATGAGTCGGGAATATTCTCGAGCTTGCGCTGCACCAGCACTTGCTTGTTCAATACGATGGGGGTGGTAAGCAGTAAGGAGTCTTTCAGCTCGCTGGTGGCAAGGATGCCGTAGGCAATCACGTCATGTTTCCCATCGGCCAGGCCTTCCAGCCGCTTGTTGAAGCTCATTTCCGGTGATATGGCAGCCTGCAGTCCGTGGTCGCGTGCAAAAGCTTCTATCAGCTCGTAGTGGAAACCGGACAAGGTGTCATCATCCACATAGAAGCTGATGGAGTTGTATTCCGTCGAAGCATGTATGATGCCTTCGGCAGCTATTTCGGCATAGTCGCGCGGATGACCTTTCGGCTTTTCTTCTTTCTTGATGAGATAGTGGGCTATGAGAGCCGCTGTAATCCCCAGAAATGCGTATTTGAGCAGTCTGCTTTTCGTCATACGCCCATCTGTTAGTCATAGAAGTTCCATGAGACACCAATCTTGAACAGGCGCGGATTGATGGGGTAGTGCGGCACCAGGAAGGAATTGGCACTTCCCATACCTGCGTTGACATGATACATCATGGCAAAGATACGCGTCCGCTTCAAGTGCAGGTTGGCATATACGTTTACGATGGGGTAACCGCCTATTTCCACCAAGTCGTCCGTAGGTTGCAGATGGAATTGCTGGACGCCGGGTGCATAGGCGGGTGCGTTGTACTTGGTGAAGTAACGGACATCGGCACCCAACTGAACGGTCAGCACCTTCTTGGCGAGTTTGGCCAGTATGTAGAAGTTATGGTAGAGCGAGAGTTGGGGCAATGGAAGTACTGTTTCATTGCTCGTCTTCTGCCAGGTCACTTCGTTGTCCAGGTGGAAGATACCGAGGCGGAAGTCTTGTTTCAGCGTAGCAGACAGCACTTGTATGTTGCCTCCGTTCTGTTCGGGCAGGGCGCTTTGGTTGAAGTAGGTGTAGTTCTTGATATTCTCTACACCGGCACGGAGATTGGTTCCCCAACGAGAAATGTTCAGTTCGCCTTCCACACGCGTGCGGAATTCTTTGTCCATGTTGTCATTGTCCCAGTTGTAGTGGTTGGAGTGATAATGGCGCATATAGAAGGAAGGAAGCGTGTTGCTCACATAACCGCGGGCGTAGAAGTTCACCGTATCTTTCCATAGACGGAAGTTCAGGTCCAGATTGGCGTTGACACGGAACTGCCCGATGGCTTTGTCTACCAAGCCCACTTCACCGTTTACGTTGTAGTGTAGCAGTTTGCCTTCGCGCTTGGCGAGTTCGCCACCCAGAAAGATTTCCTGCTCGGTGTAGCGGATGCGGCGCATGTCGGTAAGCGTGTCCGTGTTCATCAGGTCGTACCGGCTAAACTTGTGGGAGATATAAGCCGTAAGTCCGGCTTTGGCATATTTGTTGAAGCCCTCCAGCAAGGCTATTCCGAACACGTTCTTTACACTGAATGCAGTGGTAGAGTCGTTACTGTAATTCTTGTAAAGTTTGTAGTCTTCCGGGAAGAATCCTTCGGGCTCGCTTCCCGAACGGAATTGGTGCCGCGACCGTTCTACTTTCAGGGTATGGATAAAGCTGGTGACGGGGACGAACTCTTCTTCGAAAAGTGAGTCGTTGTCTGCGGTAGAAACAGACGGCAAGCTGTCATTGACGGCTGCAAGTGTGCCGACCGATTTTGATGCTATGCTGTCGTTTGGCAATGCTATGTCGTTGTTCGAAGCGGATATTTTGGCTTCGGAGGACGGGGAGGAAGAAGCTTGGGGTGCGGATTCCGTCGGTTTGCCTTCCTGTGTGCTCCGTACTTTCCGCGTAAAACCAAGACGATAGCGCTGTGTCAGATAGATATAAAAATCCTTGTTGCGGTTGGAACTCCGTTCCAATTTGACCGGTATAGTGGTGGATTCATACTCTTTCTTTCCTCCAGACATGTTTTCGGGACGGGTGATATATTGGTCGTCTGCAATACCGCCGTTTTCGTTCATTTTCAGGAAGAAATTGTTGTAGACTGCTTGTACCTGATATTTTTCACCGATATAGCTACCGAACAGACCTGCATTGAAGTGCGAGGTGGACTGGTTCTGGTAATAACCGCGCCCGTACAGATAGTCGATGTTAAAGCCAAATGCCAGCTGTTTGTTGACGTTGACGGAGAAGTAGGACTTGAAGCGTTCTTCACCGTTCACTTTGTTGCCGGCCTTGTAGTAGGTAAGATTGGTGTAAGGCACGTTGCTGTTAGTGAAAAGCACCTGGTCGGGACGTATGAAAAAACTCGAAAAGGGAGCCATGAAGATGGTGGGTTCGCTTTCCTCTCGTTCGAAGAACAGACGTGAGAGGCGTGGAGAACCTAAATTCCCCAAGTAATTGTAGTGGCCGAACATTCCTTCCACCAGATTGGTGCTCTGGAAGTTGAGGCTGGCTGTATCGGCAGGTATGATGGTACGGTTGCCTAGTGTCTCACTTAGTTTCCACATGTAAAGCTTTGGCGGAAGACTTTGAATCTCAGTATTGGTACTGTCTTCCAGATTGTCCGGCTGGGTATTCGGGTCAATCTGGTTACCGAACCGGTCGCGATTGTTCATTGGGTTTAAGGTGTTTTGCGCCATAGCCCCCCATATCCCTATAACGGACAGAAATATATATGTCAGTACAATTCGTCTCATAATTAGGCGCAAAGATACAATAAAAAATTATTTGCTTACTGAATTCAGCCTTTTTTGCTTCTTTTAAAATGTCTTGTTTTCTGTTTTGCCCTATACTGCTTCCGGTTCTCTGCCCTTGAATCCATGCTTTGGGGGCTTGAAATGAAATAAGCCCTTGCAATAAATCAATATCACAAGGGCTTATCCGCTTTCCTTTATCTCTTATTCTGGCGTAAAGTTTCTCCTCTTATGGGGGAGTGGCTTTACACAGCCTTTCATTTCATTTCCTGAATAAGTTCCATTCCTTTTTTGATAGCTTCTTCGTTCATCGGTATCAAGTGATGGTGGCGTTCGGGCAGTGTCTTCTTCAATCCTCTGAGTACACTGTCCAGTGTAACCATCGGCTTGATTTTCAATAATCCACCCAATACAATCATGTTGAACGCCTTGGCATTGTTCATTTCATTGGCGGCATCCATGGCGTTGATGCGGTAAACGTGGATGTCCTTGCGCGTCGGCGGGTTGATGATGCCGTAACCGTCGTAGATGAGTACGCCTCCGGGTTTTACCTTGCTTTCGAATTTCTCCAGTGACGGCTGGTTCAGGATGATGGCAGCATCGTACTTGCTCAAGATGGGTGAGGATATTTTCTCGTCACTCACGATGACTGTTACGTTGGCTGTACCACCACGTTGTTCCGGTCCGTAAGCCGGCATCCAAGTCACCTCTTTGCCTTCCATCAATCCGGAATATGCCAAAATCTTTCCCATGGACAATACACCTTGTCCACCGAAGCCTGCTATAATGATTTCTTCTTTCATTGTTCTTCTGTCTTTAGCATGATTATTTATCTTTCAGGTCGCCCAGCGGATAGAAGGGGAACATGTTCTCTACCATCCATTCATTGGATTTCGCAGGAGACATCTTCCAGCCGGAGTTACAGGTGGAGACGATTTCCACAAGGTTGGAACCTTTGCCTGCCATAGAGTTCTCGAATGCTTTGCGGATGGCCTTTTTCGCTTTGCGGATGGCAGGAACAGACTGTACGCTTTGGCGTGTCACATAAGCGGTGCCTTCCAGTTGTGCAGCAATATCGGCCATCTTCAGCGGATAGCCGTGCAGATGCACGTCGCGTCCGTAGGGGCAGGTAGCAGTCTTCATGCCTACAAGGGTAGTGGGAGCCATTTGTCCCCCGGTCATACCATAGATGGCATTGTTGATGAAGATGATGGTGATGTTTTCACCGCGGTTCAAGGCGTGGATGGTTTCGGCAGTACCGATACAAGCCAAGTCGCCGTCTCCTTGGTAAGTGAACACCAGGCGGTCCGGCCAAAGGCGCTTGATGGCAGTGGCAAGTGCGGGCGCACGTCCGTGGGCGGCTTCCTGCCAGTCGATGTCTATATAATTATAGATGAACACGGCACATCCCACGGGGGAGATACCTATTGCTTTGTCTTCCAGTCCCATTTCTTCGATAACCTCGGCTACGAGTTTATGAACTACGCCGTGGCTGCATCCCGGGCAGTAGTGCATGGGATTGTCGTTCATCAGAGTCGGTTTCTTGGCAACCAGATTCTCGGGCTTTATAATATCTTCTTTTGTCATAATCACTTCTCCTTATCTGTTGGTGAACCGTATGAAAAACTCCATCAGCTTGACGAATATCGCCGCGCCGCAGACGTAGATGAACAGCTTGAAGTCATCTTTTGCAGCAAAATATATAATGATAGCTGCTAGGGCGAGTACCATGAAGAGAATGTTCAGTACGTTTCTTATTTTATCAGGATTCATTTCTTAATCAGTTTTTCTTTCAATGCATCTACTATCTCATCCGGATCGGGAACAATGCCGCCGAGACGTCCGAAATGTTCCACTTTCACTTTACCGTTCACGGCAAGGCGGACATCTTCTACCATCTGTCCGGCATTCAATTCTGTAACGAGCATGCCTTTCACCTTGTCGGCGTACGCGGCAATGGCTTTGGTCGGGAACGGCCACAACGTGATGGGGCGGAGCATACCTACCTTGATTCCTTCTTCGCGCGCCAGCTCCATTGCTTTCTGTCCGATGCGTGCCATGGAGCCGAAGGCTACAATCAGGTAGTCGGCATCATCGCAATGAATTTCCTCGAAGCGAACCTCATTCTCTTCTATCTGCTTGTATTTGGCCTGGAAACGGATGTTGTTCTTTTCCATTTCTTCCGGTTTCAGTTCCAATGAGGTGATGATGTTGGGCTTGCGGCCGTTGGTTCTGCCGGTAGTGGCCCATGGGCATTGTTCGATGACTTCCGCATCGGTGCGGCGTGGCTTTTGTGCCGGGAGCACCACTTTTTCCATCATCTGGCCGATGACACCGTCGGCAAGGATGATTGCCGGGTTGCGGTATTTGAAGGCAAGTTCGAATGCCAGTCCTACGAAATCTGCCATTTCCTGTACGGAAGCCGGAGCAAGGGCAATCAGACGATAGTCACCGTGGCCGCCTCCTTTTACTGTCTGGAAATAGTCGGCCTGGCTCGGTTGGATGGTTCCCAGACCGGGACCGCCGCGCATAACGTTTACAATCAAGCAAGGCAGCTCGGCACCTGCCAGATAAGAGATACCTTCCTGCTTCAGGCTGACACCGGGGCTGGAGGAGGAGGTCATGACCATTTTACCACTTCCGGCACCGCCGTACACCATATTGATAGCTGCCACTTCACTTTCTGCCTGAAGAACCACCATGCCGGTCGTTTCCCAAGGTTTCAGTTCGGCAAGAGTTTCCAATACCTCTGATTGCGGAGTAATGGGATATCCGAAGTATCCGTCTGCACCGCAACGGATGGCTGCGTGGGCGATGGCTTCGTTTCCTTTCATTAATACAACTTCTTCTGCCATATTCTACTGATTTACAGATTTATTCTACTTTTATTTTATATACTGAGATACATCCGTCCGGACATACTGTGGCGCACGAGGCGCAGCCGTTACAAGTATCTTTCAATATCTGGTGGGCATAGTTATACCCTTTCACATTCACCTCCTTGGTGAGGGCTATTACGTTGAGCGGACATGCTACCACACACAAGTTGCAGCCTTTGCAACGTTCGGTGTCTACTACGATTGCTCCTTTGATTTTTGCCATAATTTACGTTCTTTATTTATTGATTGTACATATCCTTGTTGTAGAAGTTCAGGATGTCCATAGCCATTTGATAGGCATGCTGTGCCGGGCTTTCGGGGTTCAGGTCGATGGCATACTGATAGTTGTTCAGCGCTTGTTGCCAGTTGCCTTGTTTCCGATAGGCATTTCCCCGCAGGTAGTAAGCTTCGTCTTTGCCGGGAAAGTCTGTTTGCAGTATTTCGTCAAGCTGCTGAATGGCTTGTTCTACATTTCCCTGGTTGATAAGCTCTTTTATGGTATTCAGTCGTTCCATATCTAAAAAATATCCGGGTTATCGAACCACAAAGATAGTTTTTATTTGAAGATAATGAGCATCTTCATTGTGAAAAATAAGAAAAAGGGGCAAATAAAAAGCCCGAAGTTTCTCACGATTCTATCAGAATGTCAGAACTTCGGGCAGATATCATAAAGAATATGGTTCTACTGCTTTACAAGTGTACCGGTATCTTGTCCACTCTTCGTTGGTGGCGTCCGCCTTCGAATGGTGTACTGAAGAATTCCTTCATAATCATGTCGGCTTCTTCGGTACTGATGAATCGCCCTGGCATGACGAGTACATTGGCATCGTTGTGCTGGCGTGCCAAATGGGCTATTTCTGCCGTCCAGCAGAGAGCGGCGCGGATACCCTGATGCTTGTTCAGCGTCATACTGATACCTTCACCGCTTCCGCAGATGGCAATTCCCGGATAGCACTCTCCGGCTTCAACGGCCAGTGCCAACGGATGTGCAAAGTCGGGATAGTCGCAACTCTCGGTTGAGTAGGTCCCGAAGTCCTTGTAAGCCCAGCCTTTGGCTTCCAACCAGCCGCGGACATATTCCTTCAATTCGAAGCCTGCATGGTCGGAACAGATTCCTATTGTTTTCATGATGGTCAGTTAATATACCGATGTGCCAATGTGCTGATGCCTGCAGTTGTGGGGCGCGGGCAATCAGCACATCAGCACATCGGATAATGATTATAACATTGCTTTTACTTGCTTGTAAACGTTCTCTGCGGTGAAACCGAGCTTTTCGTCCAGCACTTTATAAGGTGCCGAGAATCCGAATGATTCCAATCCCCATACTTTACCGCGGGGACCTACCAGCCCTTGCAGTGTGACGGGCAGACCGGCTGTCAGGCCGAATACCTTGGCACCACACGGGATAATGCCTTCCTGATATCCCGGAGCTTGGCTACGGAACAGGCCTTCGGAAGGGACGGACACGATACGCACCTTGATGGCATCCTTGCGCAGCAATTCAGCGCCGGCTACCAATGTGGCAACTTCCGAGCCTGAAGCAACGAGGATTACATTCGGATTTTCATCGGAGCCGGCTACGATATAAGCGCCTTTGGCAGCTTGTTCGTAATCGTTGCCTTCGGGCAGGTTGGCGATGTTCTGGCGGGAGAAAATCAAACCGGTTGGGGTTTTGGTATTTTCCATTGCCAGCTTCCATGCTACAGTTGTTTCTTCTGCATCTGCCGGGCGGAGCACCAACATGGAATTGTGTCCCTTGTGGTTTTTCAGCTTTTCCATCAGGCGGATTTGAGCTTCCTGTTCTACCGGTTCGTGGGTAGGGCCGTCTTCACCTACACGGAAAGCATCGTGCGTCCAGATGAACTTCACGGGAACTTCCATCAGGGCTGCCATACGTATGGCAGGTTTCATGTAGTCTGAGAATACGAAGAATGTTCCGCAAGCGGGGATTACACCGCCGTGCAGTGCCATACCGATACAGCAGCAAGCCATAGTCAGCTCGGCAACACCGGCCTGGAAGAATGCACCGCTGAAGTCACCTTTCTTGAAGGCATGTGTTTTCTTGAGGAATCCGTCTGTCTTGTCGGAATTGGAAAGGTCGGCAGAAGCAACAATCATATTTTCTACTTGAGTGGCGAGAGCACCGAGTACAGTGGCGGATGCTGCGCGGGTGGCAACGCCTGCTTTCTGTTCGATGGCGGCCCAATTCACTTCGGGAGTCTTGCCGGAGAAGAACATTTCCAGTTTGGCAGCCTTTTCCGGATTGGCTTTTGCCCATGCGGCTTTGGCTGCATATTTTTCAGTCATGATTTTCTTCAGCTCAGCTGCACGCTTGGCATATAGTTCGGCCACTTCGGGGAAGATGACAAACGGATTTGTCGGGTCACCACCTAAATTCTTGATGGTGTTTACATAAGCGTCGCCGCCCAGAGGAGCACCGTGTGTGGCACAATCGGCCTCGTAGCTGCTGCCGTCTGCCTTGCGGGCACCTTTACCCATTACGGTATGGCCGATAATCAGCGTCGGACGCTCTTTCTCAGCTTTGGCTTCGTTCAGTGCACCGCGGATGGCATCGGGATCGTTACCATTGATTTTAATGACTTTCCAGCCCCAAGCTTCGTATTTCTTGCCGGTATCTTCGATGGTCACATCCTTTGTTTCGGTAGAAAGCTGAATGTCGTTAGCATCATAGAACATGATGAGATTATCCAACCCTAATGCTCCGGCGATACGGCCTGAGCCTTGGGAGATTTCTTCCTGGATGCCACCGTCCGAGATGTAGGCGTAGATGGTCTGTGGCATCACTTCCTCGAAACGTGCCTTCATGAACTTGGCTGCAATGGCTGCACCGACAGCAAAGGTGTGTCCCTGGCCGAGCGGACCGGAAGTGTTTTCGATGCCGCGCATGATGTCACGTTCGGGATGTCCCGGAGTGGGGCTTCCCCATTGGCGGAACTCTTTCAGTTCGTCCAGCGTGAACTTGCCGGTCAGGGCCAATGTAGAGTAAAGCATCGGTGACATGTGTCCCGGGTCAAGGAAGAAACGGTCACGACCTTCCCAAGCCGGATTTTCAGGGTCATATACCAGGAACTCTGAGAAGAGTACATTTACAAAGTCAGCACCACCCATGGCACCGCCCGGATGCCCGGAGTTGGCTTTCTCAACCATGGATGCAGCAAGGATACGGATATTGTCCGCCGCACGGTTCATAAGTTTGTTGTCGTTCATATTGAATCTAATTAATTTTGAATATTATCAATGGATTATTGGGGCCTTGTAGGTTTTCCAAGGGCAAAGATAACTCTTTATGCGTAATTCACAACACTCGAAGAGTGTCTTTTTTATCAGTATTACTGCCTTTTTGCTGCTAAAATGATACTAAACGTATTTAGCTGATTTTGTGCGGTGCACGGTAGTTTTACTGTAATTCAATAGTAACGATTGATTTGGCCGGAAGTTTAATCTTGAGAATATCTTTATTAATTTTTACCTCTTTGAACGGAACGGGTTTCACATTGTCGGGATTTTCAAATGAATTGTAGTCCGTCAGATTGGTGGAAGTCAATATTTCACCAACTGCTTTCTTGGCTTTCGTTCCAGACAGATTGATGGTCACTTCCTGTGCATTGTCTGCATCTACGTTGGACATGGAAATGTGTATCTTGCCGTTTTGATCTTTGGAGGCGGTAGCACTGACCATTGGTATTCTGCGGTTGTCGCGTACATCCATCATGTCGCAGTTCAGCTCAAGAGGGATGTACGTGGCATCTTGGTGTACATTGTACATTTTGAATACATAATAAGTGGGGGTGAGTACCATGTTTTTTCCGCTGGTCAGAATCATGGATTGCAATACATTGACGATTTGGGCAATGTTTGCCATTTTCAGACGGTCGGTATATTTATGGAAGATGTCGAAGCTGAGGGAGGCGACAAAAGCATCACGCAATGTATTCTGCTGGTACAGATGTCCGGGATTGGTACCCGGTTCAGTGTCCCACCAGGTTCCCCATTCGTCAAGCATAAGAGCCACGTTCTTTTGAGGGTCGTATTTATCCATAATGGTGCAATGCTTCTTGATGACATCTTCTATTTCGCGGCATTTGCCCAGTGTCCAGTAATAATCGTCTTTACTGAATCGGGTGGCGGCGCCTTTACTGCCGTTCCATCCGCTGACGGTATAGTAGTGCAAGGAAAGACCGTGCATACGGCCGCCTACGCGGTCCATCAGCACTTTGGTCCAGTTATAGTCGTAGTCGCTGGCACCGCTGGCTATCTTGAAAAGGCTATTGCCGTCATAGTTGCGGCAGTAGGTGGAATAGCGGCGGTAGAGGTCGGCATAATATTCGGGACGCATGCTTCCACCGCAACCCCAGCTTTCGTTACCCACGCCGAGGTATTTTACTTTCCAGGCTTTGTCGCGACCGTTCTGGCGGCGCAGGCGTGCCATGGGGGAGTCTCCTTCGGAGGTCATGTATTCCACCCATTTGGCAAGTTCTTCTACGGTACCACTGCCTACGTTTCCACTGATATAGGGTTCACATCCCAGCATTTCGCAGAGATTGAGGAACTCATGGGTTCCGAAACTGTTGTCTTCGATAGTGCCTCCCCAGTTGTTGTTCACCATTTTGGGGCGGTTTTCTTTAGGGCCGATACCGTCCATCCAGTGGTATTCATCGGCAAAGCAGCCTCCTGGCCAGCGAAGGACGGGTACACGGAGCTCCTTTAGTGCATTGAATACGTCGGTGCGATAACCGTTGATGTTGGGAATATCGGAGTTTTCACCTACCCAAAGTCCACCATAGATACAAGTTCCCAAATGCTCTGCAAATTGGCCGTAGATTTCTTTGGGAATGATTTGCTCGCTCTGGTCTGTGTGTAAAGTAATAGTGGCACTTTTCTGTGCGAAGAGTGACAACGAGGTGGAGAGAAATATGCTACTGATAAATAACTTTGTGTTCATAGTTTTTTAGTGTTATTAAATACTTAGTTCTTGAATCTTACTGCTGCTTCTTCGATGGGCAAACCAGCTTTATAGTTTTCGATGTAGGTGTTGAATCCGCTTACATCTTCGGCTGTCGGTGAGATTTCAATACCGGCATTTCCGGTGAATACATGCTTGTCCAGGAAGTCGGCAAGGGATTGGTCGTTTCCGTTGTTTGCAAGGTAGGAAGCGAGGAGGGCAATACCCCAGGCACCACCTTCGCCGGCTGTTTCCATAACGGAAATGGGTGAATTGATGGCAGCTGCCAGTATTCTCTGGCCTACTCCTTTGGTTTTGAAGAGTCCTCCGTGACCGGTGATTCTGTCTACTCTGATTTTCTCTTCATTGAAAAGGATGTCGTTGCCGATTTTGAGAACTCCCACTGAAGCATACAGATGGGTGCGCATGAAGTTGGCAAGGTTGAACTTGTCGTTTGCCGAACGTACAAACAGTGGACGTCCGTCTGCCAGTCCCGTTATAGGTTCGCCTGATATGTAGTTGTATGAGATGAGGCCTCCGCAGTCTGCATTGCCTATCAGAGCGTGGTTATAGAGCTTTCCGTAGATTTCGTCCATATCTACGGGGATACCCATCAGTTCCTGGTATTCTTTGAAAATATTGATCCAGGCATTGAGGTCGGAAGTGCAGTTGTTGCAATGCACCATAGCTACGAGGCTTCCGTCGGGGGTGGTTACCATGTCAATCATTTCGTAGGGCTTGGACAATTCTTTCTCCAATACAATCATTGAGAAAGAGGAGGTGCCTGCCGATACGTTTCCAGTGCGCTGCTTTACGGCGTTGGTGGCAACCATGCCGGTTCCAGCGTCACCTTCGGGCGGACAGACGGGAATTCCTGCTTTCAGATGTCCCGATACGTCGAGGCGACTGGCTCCTTCGGGAGTAAGGAAGCCTGCGTTTTCACCGGCCGACAATACCTTCGGCAGAATATCCCGAAGCTTCCAGTCGTATCCTTTCGGAGCAATAAGTCTGTCGAACTTATCCACCATTTCAGAAGAATAGTTTTTGGTGATGGGATCGATAGGGAGCATACCGGAGGCATCTCCTATGCCCAGTACCTTTTGACCGGTTATTTGCCAGTGGACAAAACCTGCAAGGGTGGTCAGGTAATTGATGGATGGAACGTGTTCTTCATTATCCAGGATGGCTTGGTAGAGGTGGGAAATGCTCCAACGCAGAGGGATGTTGTAGGCAAATAGTTCGGATAGGGCTGCGGCAGCCTGGCCGGTATTGGTATTTCTCCAGGTACGAAAGGGTACAAGGATTTCTTCTTTTTCGTTGAATGCCATATAGCCGTGCATCATAGCACTGACACCGATGGCTGCCAGGGTTTCTATCTCTGTATCGTGAAGGCTCTTTACATTAGCACGAAGGTCTGCGTAGCAATCCTGCAACCCATACCAGACAGCTTCGACGCTATATGTCCACAGTCCGTCGACTAACTGATTCTCCCAAGTATGGCTTCCCTGGGCGATGGGTTTGTTTTCCTGGTCAATCAAAACCGCCTTGATTCGTGTGGAACCGAGTTCTATGCCAAGGATGGCCTTACCTGCCTCAATGGTTGATTTTGCATCTAATTTCATGGTATTAATGATAAATTACGGATTTATAGTACGATTATAAACTACGGATTACTGATTGCAAACTACTGGTTACGTTTGTGGTACGCGTAATTAGTAATCCGTAATGATTATCAGCAAAGTGCCTTGTTCAGCATATAGTAGACTTCATTCATGCGCAGTTCTTTTTTGAACTCGCTGATGGTGGTATTTTCATCGATGACCACCATTTCGATGCCGGTCATTTCGGCAAAGTCTTCCCAATATTCCACCGTCAGGTCGTAGGAGAAGCTGGTATGATGTGTACCTCCGGCCAGAATCCAGGCTGCAGCGCCCACCTCGAGGTTGGGCATTGGAATCCACAGTGCGCTGGCAACGGGCAACTTGGGCAGAGGCTTACTCTTGATGCATTCTACTTTGTTCACAATGAGGCGGAAGCGATTGCCCAGGTCTACGATGGTAGCGGCTACACCTTCACCTTGCTTGCTGGTAAATACCAGGCGGGCTGTTTCGCTGTCGATACCGATGCTCAGACGGTGCACTTCCAGTTTCGGCTTCTGTTCGGCAATCAGTGGACAAACTTCCAACATGTGTGCCTGCAGGATGGCGCTCTTTTCTCCGTCGAAGTTCAGTGTATAGTCTTCGAGGAAGGAGCACCCCTTCGGCATGCCTTGACTCATCACCCAAGTGGTACGGTACAGTGCCGCAGTTTTCCAGTCGCCTTCGGCACCGAAGCCGTAACCTTCCGCCATCAGTCGCTGTGAGGCCAGTCCGGGGATTTGGTCAAAGTCACCCAAATCGTTGAAGTTGGTGGTGAAGCCTTTGGCACCCGTGTCTTTCAGCACGCGACGAATGGCGATTTCGGCCTTGGCGGAGTTCCATACTTTGGTGTAGGCTTCCGTACGTGCGTCTTCCAGTTCGGGAGCGTGGTCGTAGAGCTTGAAGTATTCTGCTACGAGTGCCTTCACGTCCTCGTCGCTGACAGCATTGTAGTATGCCATCACATCATTGATGGGATAGTAGTCCACATGATAGCCCAATACTTGTTCGGCGCTGACCTTGTCACCGTCTGTCACAGCCACGTTGTTCATCTGGTCGCCGAAGCGGATGATGAGCATATCCTGCGCATCAGCCCATGCGGCAGCTACGCGCATCCATGCGGCAATCTGGTTTTGGGCTTTTTCGTCCTGCCAGTGGCCTACTACCACTTTGCGGTTCTTTCGCATGCGTGTCACGATGTGTCCGAACTCGCGGTCGCCGTGAGCCGATTGGTTCAGGTTCATAAAATCCATGTCCATCGTCTCCCAGGGAATTTCCTTGTTGAACTGTGTATGGAAGTGTAGTAATGGCTTCTTCAGTTCCTGCAAACCGTGAATCCACATTTTGGCAGGAGAGAAGGTGTGCATCCAGGTGATGACTCCGATACACTTATCGTCGTTGTTGGCGGCTTTGAAGGTAGCGGTTACTTCTTTGGATGAATTGACCGTACCTTTATATACTACCTTTACGGGCAGTTTCCCGGAATCATTCAGACCTTTCACCATTTCATTACTATGTGCGTCTACTGCGATAACTGCGTCACCTCCGTACAAGAGCTGTGCTCCGGTTACGAACCATACTTCATATTGTTCAAATGCGTTCATACGATTTATTTTTATAGTTTATATTTAAAGAATGATAGTTATTTCTGTCCATAATAAGCGTTAGGACCGTGCTTGCGGCTGAAATGTTTTTCTATCAGCAGCGGATTCATGGTCAGATTGGGGTTCACGGCATAGGCTATACTTGCCATTTTTGCCACCTGTTCCATCACTACGGCATTATGTACCGCCTCGTGTGCGTCTTTTCCCCACGAGAAAGGACCGTGGTTCTTTACCAATACTCCGGGAGTATGTACCGGGTTCAGCCCCTCAAAGCGTTTTACGATAACATTTCCCGTTTCCAGTTCATATGCTCCTTCCACTTCCTCCTTCGTCATGTCTGCTGTGCAGGGTATGGCGTCGTGGAAGTAATCGGCATGTGTAGTCCCGATATTCGGTATGTCACATCCGGCTTGTGCCCAGGCTGTGGCGTAAGTAGAGTGCGTGTGCACCACACCGCCGATTTCGGGGAATGCTTTATAGAGAACCAGGTGGGTCGGCGTGTCTGAAGAGGGCTTTAACCGTCCTTCCACGACCTTGCCGTCAAGATTCACTACCACCATATCCTCTGCCTTCATTTCATCGTAACTCACCCCACTGGGCTTGATAACTACCAGACCGGATTCGCGGTCAATGCCCGATACATTGCCCCATGTGAAGATAACCAATCCGTGCTTCACCAGTTCAAGGTTAGCATGGAATACTTTGTCTTTCAGTGCTTCCAGCATATTATTTAAATTACTAATTACAAGTTGTTGAATATTAGGTTTTCAGAGCTTAAATTTCGGAGCTTTGCGGTATGCCTTCTCATTAAACTGATATAAAGCAGCTCCACGTTTGGACCCCGTTTTGTCTATTTTGTCAGTTTTTTCTATATAGTCCATTTCTGCTATGCGTTTTCGGAAGTTTCGTTTGTCAATGCTCTCGCCGTATATAGCTTCGTATAAGCTTTGCAGTTGTGACAGCGTGAACAGTTTAGGTAGTAGATTAAAGCCGATTGGTTCGGTGGACGCTTTTTGTTGCATCAACTTCCGAGCTTTCTCCACCATTTGCGGATGATCAAAGATTAGCGCTGGCAGTTCATTGATATTTACCCAGAAAGCATTGTGTTGCTGTACGGATTCTTTGTCGTATTCGTTGATGTTGATGAGCGCATAGTAAGCAATGGAGACTACGCGTTCTCCTGGGTCACGATCTATGGCTCCGAAAGCTTGGACTTGTTCCATATATACATCTTCCAGTCCGGTTAGTTCATTCAGGACTCGTTTGGCTGCATCATCCACGCTTTCGTCTTCCTGCACGAATCCACCCATCAGCGACCATTCGCCCATTGCCGGTTCAAAGTTACGCTTCAGCAACAGCAGGTTCAATTCTCCTTCATTGAAACCGAAAATAATGCAGTCGATACTTACATAAAGTTTCGGATTTGAACTATAGTAATTACTCATATCTTAATTTTTGTTTAAGGGGTATGCTGCATGGATATATATCATGGCAACATACCGATTTACCAGAAATACCAATAAAAAGCAGCAGTAATACCCAGGATGATAAGGGTATGAATGATATCCCATTTATTCCAACTCGCACGTGTAGCTGCTTTTTGTTCGGGAGTTGAAATTCCGAATACCAGCCCTTGAATCTTTTCAGCGCTTGGGGCAGCTGTAAACATGCTGACTGCGATAACCACTACGATGCAGAACAAGAACATCCATCCGCAGAAAAACAGCCAGTTCATATCATAGAACAGATACTTGAAGGTACTGCTTGACACATCTCCTACATTGCTGTAATATACTTTTGCCCCCAGACGGGTTAAACCGATAATCATTCCGGCAATCAGTCCCCACATACCGCCTTGTGCAGAGGTGCGTTTCCAGCAGATCCCCAAGAGGAAGGCTGCGGCAATGCCTGGTGCTAATACAGATTGTACATCTTGTAAGTAGGTGTAAAGGACATCGCCTACACTGCGCATAATGGGAATCCAGAGTATACCCAATATCACAATCGCAACAGTTGCCATCTGTCCAATTCCTACCAGCTTTTTCTCAGAAGTGTTCGGCTTGAAACGTTTGTAGAAGTCAATGGTGAAAAGCATAGCAGATGAGTTGAACAAAGATGCGAGAGAACTCATCAATGCTGCAAGAATACCGCAAACAACCAAACCTTTGACTCCTGCAGGAAGTAATTTTGCTACTAGAGTTGGAAAAGCAGCATCTGCATTGGCATTTCCGTTTGCCAGCATAGGTAGAAAACCTTCTCCCCCGGTTCCGAGATATTTTTGGTGTAATGCGAAAGCAATCATGCCTGGGATAAGGAATAAGAATACGGGCAATAATTTCAGGTAAGCTCCGAAGATGGTACCGCGCCGTGCTTCCTTTTCATTCTTTCCGGAAAGTACGCGTTGCACGATGAACTGGTCTGTACACCAATACCAGAATCCGATAATGGCTGAACCAATCAGTGCACCCAACCAAGGGAAGTTAGGGTCGTTATTACTGCGTATAAGTTCTGTCATTGTGTTGCCATAATCGTTCACTGTGGCTGCACCGCAGATTCTCATCATCTCATCCCAGCCTCCCAATTCTTTGAAGCCGAGTACCAGGATTATCAGTGAACCTAACAGCAAGATGGGGGTCTGCAGGATGGAGGTATAAAGTACCGACTTCATTCCTCCGAAGATTGTGTAGAGCGCAGTCAGTATAACCAGACCGATGGCGGCAATCCAAAAGAAGTCGATCCCCCAAAGTTCTTTTATACCGAATACTTGTTGGAATACCAATCCTCCTGCATAAACCGTCACGGCAACTTTTGTCAGTACATAGCTGATTAAAGATATTACAGACAATATTGTACGTGATTGTGGATTATAGCGGCGTTCTAGGAATTCAGGCATCGTGAATACCATGCTTCGCGAATAGAACGGTACGAATACCCAGCCTAAGATAAGGATCATCCAACCTTGTATTTCCCAATGTGCCATCGCCATACCGCTGGAAGCACCGGCACCGGCTAGTCCGATTAAATGTTCGGAACCGATGTTGGATGCAAAGATAGATGCACCGATAGCAAGCCATGTGGCATCACGACCGCCTAAAAAATAGTCTGCTGAGTCATTCTGTTTCTGTTTGACAACCCAGACAATAATTCCAATTAAAGCCAGGAAAAAGATTCCAATGACTAGCCAATCTAATGTTTCCACGATAATAAATGATTTATAAGGTTACTGTTATTTTTCTACGGAAAATTTGAAGACACATTCACTGTTGTAAATTTGTCCGGGTTCCAGTACGACAGAAGGCCATTGGGCTTTGTTGGGGCTATCCGGATAATGTTGTGTCTCGAGGCATACGGAAGCGCGTTGGTTGTAAGTAATGCCTTTTTTACCTTTTACGGTGCCGTCCAGGAAATTCCCGGTATATACTTGTATGCCTGGCTCATTGGTATAAACTTCCAGAGTGATGCCGCTTATAGGCGATGTCAGTTTAGCTGCCACTTGGGATAGGTCACCTTTAGTATTCAGTACCCAATTATGGTCATATCCGTTTCCGTTCTTTATTTGTTCAAAGTCCGTCCGGTTGATGTCTTGTGCTACACTCTTGGGAGTGGTAAAGTCCATTGGTGTTTCTTTGACGGAGATGATGTCACCCGTTGTCATGAAAGTACTGTCTACCGGAGTATAGTTGTCTGCATTGATGTATAAGATGTGGTCTGTTGCTGCCTTTGAAGGATCACCAGATAAATTGAAGTAAGAATGGTTAGTCATATTGATGACCGTCTTTTGGTCTGTTGTTGCACTGTATTTTATATCAATGGCATTGTCATCCGTTAACTTGAAAAGTACTTTTGCCGTAACGTTGCCCGGGAAATTCTCGTCTCCATCCGGTGAAATGCGGGTGAGCTCCAGAGTTGTGCTGTCAATGGGATTGGCACTGTATACTTGGTACTGCCATCCTTTGGGACCACCGTGCAGGCAATGTCCGAAATTGTTCTGTGCTAACTGTATGGTATCTCCATCAAGAACGATTTTCCCTTGATTAATCCGGTTGGCGTAGCGGCCGATAGAAGCACCAAAGTCACTTGGAATGTTGATGTAATCGGCAATGCTGTCAAAGCCCAATACTACATCTTGCATAGCTCCGTTTTTGTCGGGCACCATAATGGATACAATACGTCCTCCAAAGTTTGTGATGCATACTTCCATGCCCGCTTTATTCTTCAGCGTATAAAGATGTGTTTGGGCGTCATTGACCGTTGTTTGGAATTTTACTGGATCAAGACCGGACAGCGTAAGCGTTGTTTCTGTCTTTTGATTGCACGCAGCTAGCATCATTGCGGCAATTCCTGCAAGTAGAACATGTCTTTTCATGGTTTTGTATTTAATGTAAATGAGATGATTATCTTCTTTTGGTGTAAAAATAACACCTTTCTTTAGTGTAGGCTGTACACTTTTATATGTTATGCAACATAAGTGTCAAAAAACATATCTGTGTCAACTGGCTGTACAGATAGGCACGTCTGGAATAAACTTCTCGGATGATTTTGTTTTTTTAGAGTGGAAAACGGTGGAATAGGGGGGGGAAGAAAAAGGCGCTTCCCATTGCTGGGAAACGCCTTTTATTTGAATACTGATGTCTGTTATTCTAATCTACGGGCACCGTCGCTGATGACTACATCATATACTTTCGGGCTTCTGCCGAACTTCTTCTTGAATTCATCTTTTGCTTTTTCGATGAATGTGCTGTACAATTCATCCTTTACCAGATTGATTGTACATCCACCGAATCCACCGCCCATGACACGTGAACCGGTAACTCCACAATCGAATGCAAGGTCATTCAGAAAATCGAGTTCTTCGCAGCTTACTTCGTACAACTTACTCATGCCCTGATGTGTTTCATACATCTTTTGGCCTACAGTTTCATAGTCGCCTTTTTCCAGGGCATCGCAAACGTCAAGTACGCGTTGAATCTCTTCGATGACATATTCTGCACGCATATAGTCTTCTGCGCTGATGTCGGCTTTGGCTTCTTCCAGCATGCCCATGGTAACGTCGCGCAGGAACTCTACGTGTGGATGCTTCTTCTGGACAGCAGCAACAGCGGCTTCGCAGCTTTGACGGCGTTTGTTGTATGCTGAAGATGCAAGTTCGTGTTTCACTACAGAATCTACAAGAACCAGACGATAGCCTTGCGGGTCGAATGGAAAATACTGATATTCCAGTGAACGGCAATCCAGGCGGATGAGGCTTCCTTTCTTTCCGAATACGGAAGCAAATTGGTCCATAATACCACAGTTTACGCCACAATAGTTGTGTTCTGTAGATTGTCCCACTTTTGCCAATTCAAATTTGTCTATTTTGTTGTCACCGAACAAGTCGTTCAAAGCATAGGCATAGGTACTTTCCAAAGCTGCTGAAGAGGACATTCCTGCACCTAGGGGCACATCGCCTGCAAAAGCAGTATTGAAGCCTTTTACATCTACACCGCGTTTCATCATTTCCCGGCACACGCCAAAGATATATCTTGCCCAGCTTGCGCGGGGGGCATCTTCTTCATTCAAACCAAATTCCACATAATCTTTCAGGTCGATGGAATAAGCTTTTACTGTGTTTGTGCCGTTGGGTTTTATTTCTGCAATCATTCCTTTGTCGATTGCTCCGGGGAATACAAAACCACCGTTATAGTCTGTATGCTCACCGATAAGGTTGATGCGCCCCGGAGAAGCATAAACAGCTCCCGTTGTTCCGTCAAAGTGCTTGATGAAACGGCTTCTTACGTATTCTATATCCATGATATTTATATTTTATAAGGTGAATAAATAAATTACCTATATTTTCTTGTTAATCAACCTTGATGTCCTTATTAACATTTTTGCAGCCTACCAAACCGTAGAACAACAGATAGCCAAGGGCTGCGATGATAACCCAGTAACTCGGCATGAAACCTGCAATGTCGGCCACCAAACCTTGGATAACGGGCAAGATACCGCCGCCGCATACCAATACCATGAACAGACCGGAAGCGGCTGCCAGATATTTACCCAATCCTTCTACGGCCAGATTAAAGATGCCACCCCACATGATGGAAGTACACAGACCTACCAGTACCAGATACATTGCATTGATAGGTACTTCTGCAAATCCGAAAGAGAGACCTCCCGTAGCGCTTTGTTGGAGTACTGGCAGATTGACAAGCGAACCGGTAGATGAGAAGATGGCAAGGAATACCAAAAGTAAACCTAATGCGGAAGTAAAGGTAAGCATTGCCTTACTGGAGATTTTTGCACCCAATGAAGCACCGGCCAGACGTCCAATCAGCATGAGGAACCAATATGTACCTACAACAAAACCGGAAATAGTGGAAGAAATGCCGGCTCCTCCCTTTTCAATAGGGTCGGTTAAGAACAAATTCAAGGTGCCCGGTACACCAACTTCAACACCTACATATACAAAGATTGCTATAGCTCCCAAAATGAAGTGGCGGAATTTTAAAGCGCCTGACATCAACTTACCGATAGGTTCTGTTGAAGTTGCAGCATTGGGTTCCGGTATGGGCACAATCAGAAGAACGAAGAACGCGATGGCAAATACAGCCATTGCCGTGTACATTACAGGGAATATCTGAGAGATGGTAGCTTTTTCAATGGAACCGGCAATCAGGATACCTACGAACATCGGAGTAATGGTGGCCATTACGGAGTTGAAAGAGCCGCCCACTTGGATAAGCTGGTTTCCTTTGTTACCTTCACCGCCGAGCTTGTTCAGCATCGGGTTGACCACTGTATTAAGCAAACACATGGAGAAACCGGCGATGAAAGCGCCAATCAAATATACGGCAAAAGCCATATCAGGGCTTGAATGACCGGATAAATATTGGATACCTACACCGATAAAGCCTACAGCTACTGCTATCAATGCCGTTTTTTTATACCCTACCCGTTGTAGTAAGATGCCGCTTGGTATTCCCATCACTGCATATGCAATAAAGTTACCAAAGTTACCCAACATTCCTAAAGCGTTGGATACTGAAAACTGATTTTTCAGTACGATTCCCATAGGGGCAGCAAGGTTGGTAACAAATGAAATCATACCAAAAAGGAAGATCATCGTGATAATTGCGATGAGTTTACCATTCTGTTTTTGTTGTGTCATGGTTTTGTAAAATTAATAAGTTTATAAATTGGATTAGTTATTTCATTCTTGTACACCAAACTTGTAGATTGTCACTTGCTGGTACTCATCACCCGGTAGCAATACTGCCGACGGAAAATGGGGCTTGTTGGGTGTATCGGGAAAACACTGGGCCTCAAAGCAGACTGCACTTCTTGCAGGGAAAGTGGCTCCATGTGCACCTTCAAAGCCTCCGAGCCAGTTTCCAGTGTAGAGCTGGACGCCATTTTCAGTGGTATATACTTCCATGGTTCGTCCGCTGTTGGGCTCCATGCAGGTGGCTGCAAGGCTCAACTCTCCACTTTCAGTCTTGTTCAGTACATAGCAATGGTCATATCCTGCGCCATTCACAATTTGTGTATGCTTCTCATCAATTCGTTCACCAAGAGTATGGGGAGTACGGAAATCCATTGGAGTACCTTCTACTTTCAATATCTCTCCGGTAGGAATGGATACTTCATTGATGGGTACATAAAAATCTGCGTTGATGGTAACGATATTGTTTAAGACTGTAGGAGAGGGATTGGCTATACCGGCAAGATTGAAGAAACCGTGATTGGTCAGATTGACGATGGTGGCTTTATCGGTAGTAGCCCGGTATTCGATGACCAGAGCATTGGTCTCATCCTCCAGGCGATAAGTCATTTCTACTTCGAGATTTCCGGGGAAGCCCTCTTCGCCGTCAGCGGATGTGTAGTTGAAGATGACTGTTGATTGCTCTGGCTGGACGGCATCCCATACACGGGTATGGAAGCCAGTCGGACCACCGTGCAATGAATTGGGACCGTTGTTGATTGCCAATTGGTGCTCTTCGCCGTATAAAGTAAACTTTCCTTTGGCTATCCGGTTGCCGTAGCGTCCGATGGTAGTGTTTAGAAAAGGTTCCGGACTGTTGATTACATGTTCAATACTGTCGTGTCCTAATACAACATTGGCATATTTGCCATTTTTGTCGGGTACCATGATGGAAAGTATTGCACAACCGTAATTAGTAACTGCAACTTCCATTCCCTGGGCATTCTTCAGGATAAACAAATCTGTCTTTTTGTTATTTATATCCTTTTGAAAGTCTTTTGGGCTTAAACCGGACAAATTACTTTCTGTTGGAGTAGTGTTTATCATATCCATGGTATTAATTAAATTTCTTGCAAATAAAAAGAAATTCTTTTGTTCCCCCAAGCAATTGGAAGGAAATGTGGAGAACATTTTAGGAAAGTTTAGCGTTTAACAAATGGAATACAAATTGATATTTTTTGTATGTTTGCTCCCGAAATCTAAAAAATCACATCATTAACAGAAAGTTCTAATAAAAACAACGAATGTATCCTCTAAAATTTGAGCCTATTCTGAAGCAGACGCTTTGGGGAGGCGACAAGATTATTCCATTCAAACATTTGAATGATACCCTTGCTAATGTAGGCGAGAGTTGGGAAGTGTCGGCAGTAGAAGGTAGTGAGTCTATAGTGGCCAATGGTGCTGACAAAGGATTAACGCTGCCGGATATGGTCAGAAAGTATAAGGAAGACCTGGTAGGAGAAGCTAACTATGCACGTTTCGGAAATAAGTTTCCTTTGTTGATAAAGTTTATTGATGCCAAGTTGGACTTGTCGATTCAGGTACACCCGGGTGACGAGTTGGCTAAGAAACGTCATAACAGTTTTGGTAAAAATGAAATGTGGTATGTTGTTGCTGCTGACCAGGGTGCCAAGCTGATTTCCGGTTTTGCAGAGCAGATTACTCCGAAAGAATATAAGGAACGAGTGTATAATGGTACGTTTGCGGATGTTCTGCAGACTTGTGCCATCAAACCGGGCGATGTGTTTTATGTGCCTGCAGGTCGTGTACATGGAATCGGTGCGGGAGCTTTTGTAGCAGAAATACAGCAAACGTCGGATATCACTTACCGTATTTTTGATTACAATCGTAAGGATAAGGACGGTAAATCAAGAGAACTGCATACAAGCCAGGCTATTGATGCCATTAATTTTGCAGATGTGCAGGACGATTTTCGTACGGAATACGATCAGGTGCAGAATGAACCGGTAGAAATGGTGGCAAGCCCGTATTTCACGACTTCAATCTATGACATGACGGAAGAAATCACTTGTGACTATTCTGAACTGGATTCTTTTGTTATCTTTATTTGTGTGGAGGGCGCATGTCGCATAATAGATAATGAAAAGAATGAAGTTGCCGTACGGGCGGGGGAGACGGTATTGCTTCCGGCTGCAACCCAAGAAGTGACGATTATACCTGAAGGAGCAGTGAAGTTGCTTGAAACGTACGTATAAAAGTGCTCAGACTATATCGGATAAAAAAAGAGGGGATGACTGTTATGGTCATCCCCTCTTTTTTTATCCGATATTCTATCTCTTTCTTCCAAATATTTTTCTGAATTTCTTCATCACCTTTACCCCCAATACTATACCGTCAAAAACAGCCATACCGGTGTTGAATGCTCTCATCATGGCATTTGCCTTGTTGGTAGCTGGTTCCAGCGGAGCAAAAATTTCTTGTGTAAGCCCAGTCATGATTTCTTTCTGGAGTCGTATTTCTTGTAGCAGCATGGCTTTTTTCTGGGCGATGCTTTCTAAAGTGACGGGAGTGGTATTGGTCGTATTATCCATGAATATTTCGAATTAATTGTCTAAGAATAATTCTGCGATAAGTTTTACTGTCGGGTCAATAATGAGTTTTTTGCGGAATAGGACAAGCAGAGCGATGAGTAGGATATGGAAGCACGTGATAAGTGCAAAACTCATCATTAGCCCACCTACCAGCGGAGCTAAGATATAGACCAGCGTAAACGACAGATGAAACAGAACCACTACGCCGAGTATAACGACCAATAGCACCAATAAAAGCGTAGAAAGCAGTTTGGACAGTTTTTCGGTGACTTCCAGTTTGGTGTATTCTTTTTGCAGCTCCAGGTATTTCTTGAATTCAATGAAGAGCTGCTGCATATTTTCTATACTTTTGTCGTCTGCAAACATAGTGGTTCTGCTTTTTACCTTATTCCGTTACCTCGCCTTTGATTTCCGCAGCAATTTCATCTACCAAGTCTTCCATTTCGCTTCGGTTCAGACGAATCCCTTTCTTACGGAGAATTTCTGCGATTTTGTTACGGGTGTCTTCTCCTTTTTCAGGAGCAAATAAGATACCGAGGGCTGCACCTACTGCGGCGCCACCCAGGAAAGCTGCTAAAACATTTAATCCTTTCATAATGATATTCCTTTCTTTTTTGAGGTTCGTACGACAAAACTAACAATTTTTTTTGAAACTTTGTTCGGAATATCAGTTTTTTTATGATTGTCCTTATCTTCCAACTCCTTTTTGGGTGTTGTTTTGCGAGGTTTGCTTTTTTCTTCTCCAAAAGTCTCCATTCGTACGGCTCCCGCGATAGATTTTGTTTTCCTTGGTTTTAGCTTTAATTTCTTCAGTCTTGATTTCTTGGGCTTTTAAGCCATCGGCGGTGACAAAAGGGTGTTCTTTTATTACTGGGATGCTTTTCCCTATCAATTTTTGGATATCTTTCAGGTAAGGCAGTTCTTCCGATTCGCAAAAAGAGAGAGCAATACCGTCGTGGCCGGCACGTCCGGTTCGTCCGATACGGTGTACGTATGTTTCCGGAATGTTGGGCAACTCGTAGTTGATGACGTGTGATAGTTGGTCCACGTCGATGCCTCGTGCTGCAATATCGGTTGCTATCAGTACGCGCAGTTCATGGTTCTTAAAGCCGGTCAGTGCTCGCTGTCGGGCATTCTGCGACTTGTTTCCATGTATGGCTTCGGCTCTTATTCCGGACTTGCTGAGGATACGTGCAAGTTTGTCTGCTCCATATTTAGTTCTGGTGAAGATAAGTACGGACTCGATAGCCGGATTCTTCAGCAGATGAATGAGTAAGTCTTTTTTCTCTTTTTTCTCAACGAAATAGACTGATTGGGAGATTGTGTCAACCGTAGACGATGCAGGGGTGACTTCCACTTTCTCGGGGTGCGTCAGCATGGAGTTTGCCAAGGTCTCTATTTCCGGAGGCATTGTGGCCGAAAAGAAGAGAGTCTGCCGTTTTGCGGGCAATAACTTTAATATGCGCCGGATATCATGTATGAATCCCATGTCCAGCATCCGGTCTGCTTCGTCCAATACGAAGAACTCGAGCGCTTTTAGGTTAATGAAACCTTGGTTGACCAGGTCTTGCAGTCGTCCGGGAGTTGCAACCAGTATTTGTACTCCACGTTTCAGTTCATCTGTCTGTGGCTTTTGTCCTACACCGCCGAAGATGACGGCATGTCTCAATCCGGTATACTTACCATATGCACTGAAGCATTCTCCTATCTGTATGGCCAGCTCGCGGGTCGGCGTCAGAATGAGTGCTTTGATACTTTTGCGGTTATCCGTTTTATATAACTTTTGCAAGATAGGGATGGAAAATGCGGCGGTTTTGCCTGTTCCGGTTTGAGCACATCCTAATAAGTCTTTTCCTTGAAGTAATATAGGGATCGATTTTTCCTGGATTGGGGTAGGGGTGGAATACCCCTCTTCTTGAAGAGCCTTCAATATAGGTTCTATCAAATTCAAATTTTCAAATGTCATGTAATCAATTAAGTGAGCCTCATGCTCTGTTTATATTTGGCAAATATACGTCAAGTCTTCCGGGAAATCTCTTTTTATGGAGTGGTTTAATTATATTTAACTAAGGATGCTGAGGTATAATCGCATGTTATGGTGTACTTTTGTTCCATATTTAGATAGTGGCATGGAAAAATGATGAAATTGCATTTAAAATACCTTTGGATTGTATTGGTGACTTGTACCTTGACTGCTTGCATGAATGGTGGGGGTGACTTGGCGGGTAAGTGGCAGTTGCGTCAGTACCAATATGCCGACGGTACATCAGAGAAAGTGGACAGTGTATTTTATAATTTTCAAAAAGGAAGTTTTTCTGCCATATGTTTGTTGAAAGATGGGGGGGCGACTACGTTTTTTGGAAATTATTCTTTGAAAGGTGCTGAAATTTCCATTATTTTGTTGCCTGAAAGTGTTAACGATAAAAACTATGATACTTATTTCGGGTGGCCGGAAGGAAAACGTATCTTTAAAGTAGAAGATTTATCCTACTCTTCATTGCGTTTGGAATATGAGGGTACGAAATCTGTATTTCGGAAATTTTGAGATAAAGATAAGAATAGACGATTTTACTAATAAAAACAATAGAAAAGATGAAAAAATTAGCCGTATTGGGAATGGGAGTATGTATAGCTCTGGCATTCTCTTCTTGTAAATCAAGTGAAAGTGCTTATAAGAAAGCATATGAAAAGGCAAAACAGCAGGAATTGGCCGAGCCGCAGACAACTGCCCCTGTTGAAGAGGTGGCTCCAGTAGTTACCGCTCCGGTAGAAGTAAAGGTAGTGGAAAGTGCACCTGCCGACATGCGTCAGGAAAAGGTGACTGTGGTATCAGGTGGTACCAGCTTGAAAACCTTTAGTGTAGTTTGCGGAGCTTATAGCGTGAAAGCTAATGCGGAAGGTGTGAAGCAGACATTGGTGAATGAAGGTTATACTGCAATGGTGGTTTACAATGCAGAAAGAAATCTGTATCGTGTAGTTATCGGTACATTCGATGACAGAGCATCCGCCGAGAATCTGCGTGACTCTTTCAAAGCTAAACATCCTTCGAATGATGACTTCCAGAAGGCATGGTTGCTGTACAGCATCAATTAATAGAATTCTTTTTGGTAATTCATAACAGAAAGGAATGTATGTTTCCTTTCAAGATGAGGCAGTAACTGCGAAGTTACTGCCTTTTTCATGATATGCCGAAAGAATGTGAAGGCTGGCGCTGTCATGTGTTTGGTTTGGCAAAACAAAGTGTTTCCTTTAACGGAACAGTTTGTTTCATTAAAGAGAACACTTTGTTTCTCTTAACAAAACATCTCGTCCTATTGCATAAAAACAAAATGTTTTTATATACTGAAACAACTTGTTTTCCTATGCTGAAACAAAGTGTTCAGTGCTGTGAACTAATGAACTAACTGAGGAAAGGCTCTGATAAACTCATGTTGTCACAGTTTCTTTATTTCCTTCTCCTTCGTGAATACTTCACTCTATTTTTCTGTTCCGGATTGATTTTCCTGATTGTGAAAAGTGCTTATAATATTCTCTCTTTCGTTTAAAAGAAGTTATAAAACAAGAGGTGGAAACTTTTGGACCTAAAAAAGTTTTTAATTTTGTGCTTTATCTTTGAGAAGAATATAGTATGGAACGACGATATATACTGAATGCGATTGATGCCGCTTTGCAGGCTGGCGAGAAAATTCTTTCCATTTACGATGATCCGGCATCGGATTTTCAGGTAGAAAAAAAAGCGGATAATTCTCCTCTTACTATTGCCGACCGTAAAGCTCATGAAACTATCTGCCGTTTTTTGGCTGATACACCTTTCCCTCTGCTAAGCGAGGAAGGTAAACATTTGCCTTTTTCAGAGCGTAGAAATTGGGAAACCTTATGGATTGTAGACCCTTTGGACGGTACGAAGGAGTTCATCAAGAGGAACGGTGAGTTTACGGTGAATATAGCTTTGGTGCATCACTCGGTACCGGTAATGGGAGTTATTTATGTGCCGGTAAAAAAGGAGCTCTATTTTGGAGTGCATGATTCGGGTGCTTATAAGCTATCCGGTATTACTGCGCGTAATGGAATGTCCTGGGATGAATTGATTGCGAAAGCTGTCCGGCTGCCGGAAACAGGTATGCACGAACGATTTGTCATTGTGGCTTCCCGTTCGCATCTGACGCCCGAGACAGAAGATTATATCGAGAAGATGAAATGCAGCCATGCGGAAGTTGAGCTTATATCAAGTGGAAGTTCCATCAAGATTTGTCTGGTAGCTGAAGGTAAGGCTGATGTATATCCTCGTTTTGCCCTTACGATGGAATGGGATACGGCGGCTGGGCATGCTATTGCACGTGCTGCCGGAATGGAAATTTATCAGGTGGGGAAGGAAGAACCTTTGCAATATAATAAGGAGGATTTGCTGAATCCGTGGTTTATCGTAGAGCCCAAGCATACTGAAATAAAATAACGACTGTATGACATTTGAGATATTGTTTGTACTATTGGCATTGTTGGGTATGGTGATTGCCTTGGTTCTGGATAAAATGCGTCCGGGCATGGTGCTCTTTTCTGTCGTAGTATTGTTCTTGTGTGCAGGCATCCTTACTCCTAAGGAGATGTTGGAAGGGTTCAGTAATAAGGGGATGATGACTGTTGCCATGCTGTTTCTTGTCAGTGAAGGCATCAGGCAGTCGGGTGCTTTGGGGCAAATAATCAAGAAGCTGCTTCCGCAGGGTAAGACTACAGTCTTTAAAGCGCAGTTCCGCATGTTGCCCACCATTGCCTTCATTTCAGCTTTTCTAAACAATACTCCGGTGGTTGTTATCTTTGCTCCCATTATCAAGCGTTGGGCTGAATCGGTAAAATTGCCTGCTACCAAGTTTCTTATACCTCTTTCATACGTTACAATACTTGGTGGTATCTGTACATTAATAGGCACATCAACCAATCTGGTGGTGCATGGCATGATATTGGAAGCCGGATATGAAGGTTTCACTATGTTCGAGTTGGGCAAAGTAGGAATTTTCGTCGCGATTGCGGGTATCCTTTATCTGTTCGCTTTCTCCTCAAGGCTTTTGCCGGATGTTCGTACGGATGCGGTAAAGCTGGATGAGGAGCCGGAGGAGCATGGAGATTTGCATCGGGTGGAGGCTGTACTCGGCGCCCGTTTTCCCGGTATCAACAAGAAACTTGGTGATTTTAATTTCAAGCGGCATTATGGGGCCGAAGTGAAGGAGATTAAGCGTAGCGGTCAGAGCATTGCCGGAAATCTGGAAAATGAATATCTCCGCGAAGGGGACACGCTGGTGGTGATGGCTGATGACTCTTTTATAAAGACCTGGGGGGAATCTTCGGTGTTCGTGTTGCTGGCCAATGGCAAGGATACGGAACCGGTGCCCGGAAAGGGAAAGCGCTGGTTTGCCTTGGCTTTGCTGATATTGATGATAGTGGGGGCAACGGTCGGTGAACTTCCGGCTGTCAAGGAAGCTTTCCCGGAAATCAAGCTGGATATGTTTTTCTTCGTTTCCATTACTACTATCATTATGGCCTGGACAAAGATATTCCCGGCCCGCAAGTATACCAAATATATATCTTGGGATATTCTGATAACGATTGCTTGTGCTTTTGCTATCAGCAAGGCGATGGTGAATTCCGGAGTGGCAGACGCTGTGGCGCATTTCATTATAGGCATGAGCCATCATTATGGCCCCCACGTGTTGCTGGCTGCTGTGTTTATCATAACGAACTTGTTTACAGAACTGATTACGAACAATGCGGCCGCGGCACTCGCTTTCCCGTTGGCACTTTCCATCTCTTCACAGATGGGAGTCAGTCCGATGCCTTTCTTCGTTGTAATTTGTATGGCGGCTTCTGCCAGCTTCTCCACTCCTATAGGGTATCAGACTAATTTGATTGTACAAGGTATCGGTAACTATAAGTTCACGGATTTTGTACGCATCGGGTTACCTTTGAATATCATTACTTTCCTGATATCCATTTTCTTGATTCCTTTAATTTGGCCATTTTAAAAAAAGAAGAAATAATAACATATGGAAGAAAACAACCACATATATCCGATATTTGACAAAATGCTGATGCGGAAAGACAAAGAAGACTTGTTGAAGCAGCACAGCGTGATGGTTTGGTTTACCGGTTTGAGCGGCTCCGGCAAAAGTACGATAGCCATTGCCTTGGAGCGCGAACTTCATAAAAGAGGATTGCTTTGCCGTATCCTGGATGGTGACAACATCCGCAGTGGCATCAACAATAACCTCGGTTTTACGGAGGCCGACCGTGTGGAGAATATCCGGCGTATAGCCGAAGTTTCCAAACTCTTTCTTGATACGGGTGTTATAACAATCGCGGCTTTTATCAGTCCTAATAACGATATTCGTGAAATGGCGGCTGATATTATCGGACAAGACGATTTTCTGGAAGTTTATGTCAGTACCCCGCTTGAAGAGTGTGAACGCCGTGACGTGAAGGGACTTTATGCCAAGGCACGTAAGGGAGAAATCAAGAATTTTACAGGTATTTCCGCGCCTTTTGAGGAACCGGCTCATCCGGCTCTGACGTTGGATACCTCTGTTCTCAGCCTGGAAGAATCGGTCAATAAACTGTTGGAACTCATTTTACCAAGAATTCAGAAGAAATAAGATATAATGAAAGAAGAATATAAATTGAGCCATTTGAAGGAACTCGAAGCAGAGTCCATTCATATTATCCGTGAAGTGGCAGCGGAGTTTGAGAATCCGGTGATGCTGTATAGTATCGGCAAGGATTCTTCGGTTATGGTGCGCTTGGCCGAAAAGGCGTTTGCTCCCGGCAAAGTGCCGTTCCCGTTGATGCACATCGATTCCAAGTGGAAGTTTAAGGAGATGATACAGTTCCGTGACGAGTATGCCAAGAAGTATGGTTGGAACCTGATAGTGGAAAGCAATATGGAAGCTTTCAATGCAGGTGTCGGACCTTTTACGCATGGCAGCAAGGTGCATACGGACCTGATGAAAACGCAGGCTTTGCTCCACGCATTGGATAAGTATAAGTTTGATGCGGCATTCGGTGGCGCTCGCCGCGATGAGGAGAAGTCACGCGCCAAAGAGCGTATTTTCTCCTTCCGTGACAAGTTCCATCAATGGGACCCCAAAAACCAGCGTCCCGAATTGTGGGATATTTATAATGCCCGGGTACATAAAGGAGAGAGTATCCGAGTATTTCCGTTAAGTAATTGGACGGAGCTGGACATCTGGCAATATATACGTTTGGAAAATATTCCTATTGTGCCGTTGTATTTTGCCAAGGAACGTCCTTGTGTGGAGATTGACGGAAATCTGATAATGGCGGATGACGACCGCTTGCCTGAACAGTACCGCGACCAGATAAAGATGCGTATGGTGCGTTTCCGTACGCTGGGTTGCTGGCCGTTGACCGGTGCTGTGGAAAGCGATGCCGATACCATCGAGAAGATTGTCGAGGAAATGATGACCACCACCAAGAGTGAACGGACGACCCGTGTCATTGACTTCGACCAAGACGCAAGCATGGAGCAGAAGAAGCGCGAGGGATACTTCTAAAGGAATTAAAAATTAAGAATTAAAAATTAAATCATTAAGGATGAACGATTCTACACTTGATATAAAGGCTTTTCTTGATAAGGATGAGCAGAAAGACTTATTGCGCTTACTGACTGCCGGTTCTGTGGATGACGGAAAATCCACATTGATAGGCCGTCTGTTGTTCGACAGCAAGAAACTATATGAGGATCAGCTGGACGCACTGGAACGCGACAGCAAGCGCATGGGAAATGCCGGCGACCACATTGACTACGCCCTTTTGCTGGACGGCTTGAAGGCAGAGCGCGAACAAGGCATCACCATCGACGTGGCATACCGCTACTTCTCGACCAACAACCGTAAGTTTATCATTGCCGACACTCCGGGACACGAGCAGTACACACGCAACATGATTACCGGAGGCTCTACGGCTAACCTGGCAATTATTCTGGTGGATGCACGTATGGGTGTCATTACGCAGACGCGCCGGCATACTTTCCTGGTGTCGTTGCTTGGCATCAAGCATGTGGTGCTTGCTGTCAATAAGATGGACCTGGTGGATTTCTCCGAAGAACGTTTTAATGAGATAGTCGATGAATATCGGAAGTTTATAGCTCCATTGGGTATTCCTGACGTAAACTGCATTCCGCTGTCAGCTTTGGACGGGGACAATGTAGTGGAGAAATCGGAACGTACTCCTTGGTATGAGGGTATTTCACTTCTTGACTTTCTGGAGACGGTACATATTGACAACGATCATAATTTGAAGGATTTTCGTTTCCCGGTTCAATACGTCTTGCGCCCCAATCTTGATTTCCGTGGTTTTTGCGGCAAGGTGGCTTCGGGTATTGTTCGTAAGGGAGATGAAGTGATGGCATTGCCTTCCGGTAAGAAGTCGCATATCAAGAGTATAGTTACATACGATGGAGAGTTGGATTACGCCTTTCCGCCCCAGTCCGTCACCTTGACTTTGGAGGACGAAATAGATGTGTCGAGAGGGGAAATGCTGGTACATCCGGATAACCTGCCCGTCATGGACCGCAATTTTGAAACGATGCTGGTTTGGATGGATGAAGAGCCGATGGATATCAACAAATCATTCTTCATCAAACAGACCACCAATATAAGCCGTACCCGCATCGACAGCATCAAGTATAAAGTGGATGTCAATACGATGGAGCATCTTTCCATTGACAACGGAAAGTTGAGCAAGGAAACATTGCCGATGCAGCTCAATCAGATTGCGCGCGTGGTGCTGACCACTGCCAAAGAGCTTTTCTTTGACCCTTATCGGCAGAATAAGGCTACCGGTTCGTTCATCCTGATAGACCCGATAACCAACAATACCAGTGCTGTAGGTATGATTATCGATAGGGTGGAGGATAAGGAGATGCACTTGTCCGAAGATCTGCCTATACTGAATTTGCCTAAGCTGGGTATAGCTCCCGAACATTACGAAGCCATAGAAAAGGCTGTGAAGGAGTTGGAGCGCCAAGGCATTGCAGTGGTTGTGGAAAAAGAATAAACAGCTTTTTGATAGAGTGGGAGAGAAACTGTAATATATTAATATATAGACTATAATGGGACTATTAGAATTCAACAAGCTTCCTATAAACACATTGGTAGGCGCAGATTGGAAAACATTCAAGGATATAACGGGCGGTCGTGACATCGGTGCTGCCTACAAAGGCAAGTATCGGCTGACAAAAGCTGTCTGCCGCCTGCTGTCCACTTTGGCTCCTCTGCAGGACAGATGTTATGAAAAGCTCCTGGCAGATAAGCCCCTGGAGCATGATCCGGTATTCATTTTGGGACATTGGCGTAGCGGGACTACGTTTGTGCATAATGTTTTCTCCTGCGACAAGCATTTCGGCTACAACACGACATACCAGACTGTATTTCCGCATCTCATGATGTGGGGGCAGCCTTTCTTTAAGAAGAACATGAGCTGGCTGATGCCGGACAAACGCCCCACGGACAATATGGAGCTTGCCGTCGACCTTCCGCAAGAAGAGGAGTTTGCTTTGGCAAATATGATGCCCTACACCTATTATAATTTCTGGTTCCTGCCCGAATATCAGCAAGAGTATGCCGATAAATATCTGCTGTTTGATGATATTACAGAGAAAGAACTGAAAGTGTTTGAGGAGACTTTCGTCAAATTGATAAAAATCTCTCTTTGGAATACGAAGGGAACTCAGTTTCTTAGTAAGAATCCGCCTCATACGGGACGTGTGAAAGAGCTTGTCAAGATGTTCCCCAATGCTAAGTTTATCTATCTGATGCGTAATCCTTATACTGTTTTCGAAAGCACACGTAGTTTCTTTACTAACACCATTCAGCCGTTGAAGTTGCAGGATATCAGTAATGAGGAGCTTGAGAAGAATATTTTGTCCATTTATGCCAAACTGTATCATAAGTACGAAGCGGACAAGACATGCATTCCTAAAGGAAACTTGATAGAGGTGAAGTTTGAGGACTTCGAAGCGGATGCAATGGGAATGACTGAACATATCTACAAGGCTTTGTCCATTCCGGGCTTTGCAGAGGCACGTGCCGATATTGAAAAGTATGTAGGCGGAAAGAAAGGATATAAGAAGAATAAATACAAGTATGATGAGCGTACAGTGCAGTTGGTTCAGGATAACTGGAATTTTGCGCTGGAACAGTGGAAGTACGATTTATAATGATTGTCAATTATTAATGAGAGAAATGATTCAAAAGAAAGTTCGTATATTGGGAATGCTGTCTGCCATGCTCTGTTGCGGAGCAGTTTCTGCACAGCAGCACGAGGTAGAGATGATTCCTTTCGGAAATATGGATCAATGGATTGACCGCCAAATCAAGGAATCCGGTATTATTGGCGGTGCCACGAAGAATGTATATGCCATCGGGCCTACTGCTACTGTCACCGAGACCAAGGCATACAAGAATATGGGAGGTTCGCCGTGGGCGACATCCAATGTGATGGCCCGGGTAGCCGGTATCACGAAAACCAATACTTCTGTTTTCCCGGAAAAGCGAGGGGATGGTTTCTGTGCCCGTATGGACACCCGTATGGAGAGTGTGAAGGTTTTTGGAATAGTGGATATCACGGTGCTGGCTGCCGGCTCCATGTTTCTGGGTGAGGTGCACGAACCTATCAAGGGGACCAAGAATCCGCAGAAAATGCTGAATTCCGGCATACCGTTTACAAAGAAACCTATCGCCATACAGTTTGATTATAAAGTAAAGATGTCCGACCGCGAGAAGCGTATCCGTGCAACGGGCTTTAGCCGTATCACAGATGTTGAGGGAAAGGACTTCCCGGAAGTGAATCTGTTTCTGCAAAAGCGTTGGGAAGATGAGAAGGGAAATATCTATGCCAAGCGTGTAGGAACGATGGTCGTACGATATTATACTACTACCGATTGGCATAATAATGCCACTTATTCCATCATGTACGGTGATATCACCGGTGACCCTGCATACAAGGCCCACATGATGCGTCTTCAGGTTGAAGAACGCTATGCAGTTAACAGTAAAGGAGAGAGTGTGCCTATTAAGGAGGTTGCCTGGGGGACGAAGGACGATGTGCCCACTCATTTGCTGTTGCAATTCACCTCTAGTCATGGTGGTGCTTATATAGGTTCTCCTGGCAATTCGCTATGGATTGACAATGTAAAATTGGTCTATTAGAATAAAAGCAGTTAAAGTTGATGTCATACTTTAGCTGCTTTTTTTATGGAGTCAACGAGACTTTGACTTACTTCTTATTTCAAATGAATTTTGTATGTCAGCCCTCCCGTGAAATATTTCATCCTCTGCATTTCGACCTGCACATGCAGATGCTTGAACAGCAGATAAGTGGCTCCCAAAGCAAAGTCCTTGGAGTCGTACTCCGCTATCACCCTCAACTGCGGATGGAAGGTGGGATTGTAGGTGACACCCAGTGCAAAGCCATTCAGTTTGTACTCCTTGCGGTTGTTGTAAAGGTAGGAAAGATGGACACCGATCTCCTCCTTACCCACAACGGGTATATGCTTGGAGGCGGCAATATAGAAACGGCTGTAATAGCCGTTACCTTCCGTGGTGCCTACCTGGCCGCCGCCGGAGGAAGTGAACGGGTCGGACGTCCCCAGCACGACAGCCGGCATGTATTTCCAGAACTGCCCCTCCTTCAACACACGCAGACGGGCGGAAAAGTAGCGGTCCTGGTTCGTGAACCCGCTATACCCGTATGGCTTCAATCCCAACGCCTCCGCCTTGAAGAGCGTACACGTGTAGGCCACTTCCAGAAAGGGGAAGATGGTGACGTTCAGGAAATAGTTGTAGGTATGATAGTACCAGGTGGGCGGTGTGAGCTCCTTGTTCAGGAAGTTGCCGCCGACCATGAAAGTCTTGTCGCGCTGCATCTCTGCAGAGGGCGCATGCAACAGCCCGGTTGTACCATACGTCAACTGGGAAAAGGCCGAAAGGGAAAGGCTGCAAAACAGAACGATAAAGAATAGCTTAAACTTCATCATCACATATAAATTCAGTCGCTGATAAAAAATGGGTTGCTTTATAACATACATCGGACATAGTACCAAAAAAAGGCGTCTGAGTCCCAGACGCCTTCATTTTTAGAGTCTATTTGTCACTTGGAGTGTATTATTCCAGGATAACTACGCGGTTCAGGAAGTTCTTGCCGAACATGTTTTCAGTACCACCGAATCCTACGAGTTCAAGCTGGTCCTTGTCAACACCCTGAGCAATCAAAGCGTCGTAAACAACCTGGGCACGCTTTTCGGACAGCTTCTGGTTCCAAGAAGCGCTACCGGTAGCCTTGTCAGCATAACCTGCAACTTTGTACTTCTTGTCCGGATTAGCCTTCAGAATCTTGGCAGCCAGTTCGATGTTAACCTTGCCATAGTCGTCCAGACGGGCGCTGCCAATCTTGAAGAAGATGGCACGCGGACCGGCAACTTCAACTTCCTTGGTCACTTCCTTAACTTCAGGTTTAGCGTTGGCCAGTGCATTCTTGCAGTTAGCCAGGTCAGCCTGAGCCTGAGCCAGTTCACTTCTATATCTGTTGATTTCCGCATTGACTGCGTCTTCGTCAATCTTAGAAACCGGAACGAACTTCTTACCGCCGAAGATGTAGCTAACACCTGCGGTCAGCATACCTGTACCTTCAGCCTTGCGATGGCTGCTGATATTACCGAAAATGGACGGAGCGATGGCACCGCGAGCTTCTACGTCAATGGCCCACTTGGTGTTGATATTGAACTTCAAGCCCAAACCGGCAGAAGCACCTACACGTGCTCTAGCCTTTTCATCTCCATCAGGAATCATTGTTCCATCGTTTTGAATCAGCACATTTGCTGACTTTGCAACAGTTACTTGAGGACCCAAGAATCCATAAACTTCAAAGAAACGGTTAGGATTAACGCCTGCGAACAATGTAGAAAGATTGATCATTGCATCAATGTTACCACCAAAGTACGTCTTATTGTGTTCCCAATATGAGTTATCCAGACACAAGTGCTGAGTAACGCCATTGAACTGGGCACGTACACCCCATGTCGGAGTAATCAACTTACCAACTGATACGCTGAAATGCGGAGCCAATTTATTGAAACCATCATTGTTGATAGCGTGGACACCACCACCTACACTCACGAAAATATTATCGCTCCATTTCGGAGTGTAGTAGTTCGTTTTTTCTTGTGCATTCAGATTTGCTGCACAAGCGCCTGCTAATAATAAGGAGGCTATTACTAATTTACTTTTCATTATTCTTTTAGTTTAAAATTAAAATAATAACTAAAACTATTATTATTCAGTAGCACCGTCACCACCACCGGCATTGTTACCATTGCCATGACCGTGACCATGACCATGTTCAGTTGAAGTAAAGACTGGATCTACAACAGTCTTAACTACCTTCTTAATCTTTACATTAGGAATAGTGTACAGTTTGCCATCCACCACTGTAGAGATTGTATTATCAGAAGTTTCGTATTCTGTAGTAGTCTTCAAAGTTACAATAGTATAAGCAGGAACTGTTACTTTCTTAGTATAAGTTACATCTGTGATACCCGGGCTATATGATTTAACCAATGCTTTCAACACCTTTTTTACTTCATCATCAGACAATCCTCTAGTTATAGGCATAGCATCAATCGATGCATTTACAGCAGCAATATTAGTAACTTCTTGTCCAACTTTTGCTGTATATGGCAGATCCATTTCTTTTTCTTTACTACTTGTATTTTCACCACCTTTTTGTTCTCCTCCAACTTCACTAGGGGTAATAGTTTCCTCATCCTGATCAACAACAACATCTTCAGCAGCATTCAGTTCTTGTTGCAAGAAAATACTTACCGGAATCAAAGCAAATTGTCCTTTATTCAAAGCAGGAACAGTAGCTTGGCCTTCTCCAGACAGATACTCGTCTTTTGTAGCTGCAAAAGTTCTTGTTGCAGCAGCAATCTTTCCATCTGAACCAGCTTCAATTACGAAAGGATTGCTAGTAATAGCAGCACCATTTTCTGTAATGCTTGCACCATTTATGATAGAACCATCTGATAAATCATATACAGTAATAGCAACAGTAGCACTTGCAGGGTCCAATTCTACAGGCGCAACATTGAATTCTTCTTTTTCGCAGCTTGTGAACATCACACTTGTCAAAGCCACTGCCGCCAATGCTAATTTAGCATTTACGCCACTTAAAAAAATTTTCTTTTTCATCTCAATTAATTAATTAAAAATTTAACAATTCTGACTTAATAAAATATGGGTTAAAACTATTTCTTTCCATTATATTATCACTTGCTTCTGCCTTATAGTCCTTATAATAATACCTTTCATTACCCGCATTATAAGCAATGCCCATGTTAGTAGAAGTATTCACACGTGGGATATGCCCCCTTCTTTTATATTTGTAAGGAGGCAATGCCACTTGAAACCGAAATCCTCCATTTGCTTTGGCATGCTCCGCCTTCATCGCATAAAAGCCTATCGAACAATAGCGGAAATGACGGATCATTTCAAACCGAACCCCCTTTTCCTTCAACAAATACTGTTCAGCCTTCAGTGTGAACAGTGTATTAAATCGTGGCCAATAGAAATTTCCACCCAAAGACCACGTCATACGCCATAATGAAGGATCATATTGGAACCTAAATCCGTCCCAACGTCCAGCTCCCGTATATCCTATTCTTGCCAACAAAGAAAAACGTTCATCTTTAAAGGGGCGAAAGAAATCTACATCAGCACCATATCGGTTACCACTAAAATAGCCTACAGAGAATTTACCAAAAACATTATAAGGCAACCTGAAACGTTGTGAAAGAGTTAGGAAACCCGGATGAACCTTTCCTTCCCGAGCTCCATATCCATCATTATAAACCGGTATCTTCACTTGTGCTGTGGCTTTCATCCCCTTCCATAACGAAATTTCTATTGCAGGGCTCAAATCAAATAGAATTTGATAAATCTGCGTAATAATCACGTTCTTGAAAGAGAATTCCGGATACACCAATACATCAATCTTGAACAAAGAACTATTTTTCAACTTTATTTTTCGTGCATTTTTCCAAGTATCACCCAATTCATAGCTTACATTCCAGTCATCACGTTCTGCTTGGAGCACCGAATCTCCCTTTATGGGATGATAATAAAGAGAAATCTGGGGTACATTATTATCCAGAACTATTATGCGGCATGACTTTTCTTCCGGTACACCTGCTAATAAATGGGCTTTCTATCTAAAACACAGACGATCCTTGGCTTCTCTCTCTTTGTTTGTCTGCTGTTGCATAGGGGATTAATGACGCCTAACGGCCATGAACAACTCTGCTAATGGTCGTCAAGCGATTGCTTTATGGCCGTAAGCAGGGTTGTTCATGACTGTTAGGCGTCACTAACCCCAAGACTTTTCGGATGAAGTACGTAGCCTACATCTATTGTGGATAGGGCGCAAATGTATTGTACAACAACTTAAAGGACATTAGACGGCATTATTCATAGCCATGAGTTAGAAATCATCCGCTTGAATGGCTCACTCTACCGGTACCTTTCATAGTCCCTGCGGAATGATGCGTCCTACCGCCCAACTCGATATCCACCGATTTCGTAGAAGAGCAAGCTCGAAAATGCAGGAAAAACGAACTGATTGATTTATGTAGCTCTTACGTAATATTATGCTAGTAAACAGGTGGTTACTGCAAAACCTCGGCGTTTCAGGCAGGTGGAAGCAAAATTTGCTTCCACCTTTTCGGCTTGCTTCCACCGCAGGGCAAATGCCGATGGATAGGGGAATGCAGAAGGTGGGTGGAAGTGTAGAAGCAAAGTGATGGAAAATAAATTTCCAGAGAAAGTTTCCGCCGCCATAGCAATAGCCACACTCTTGATAGTTTAATTGTTACTGGCTTATTATTATATTTGTTCTTTCAGTAACGCTGTGCCCTATACTGTAAATGTTTGATAGTTAATAAGGTAATTATAAAAAAAGACAAGAGTGATAGAACATGAAAGCAATTTGTAGGATTGATTTTTGTTACTGCTTTGTTACTACTAATAATAAACTGTATGTTTTTATTTAAAGAATATGAAAAAGCAATTGAATTTAAAAGAGCCAATAAAGGTGAGAACAAAAAAATTGGTTAATGGATGCCAATCCATATATCTGGATATTTATATGAATGGAAGGCGGCAATACGAATTCTTAAAGTTGTATATTATCCCTGAACATAATCAAGCTGATAAAAAAAGAAATGTCGAGACGCTAAATTTGGCAAATGCGATAAAGGCTCAGAAGATTTTGGAAATATATAATCAAACTTACGGATTTAATCATAACAGATTGTCCAATATGAAGCTGACTGGCTATATGAAATTAATAGCAGAACAAAGTGTGAACAATAGAGTACGGAAAAGTGCCATACATGCCGTTGTATGCCATTTGGAAAGATATACTCCGAATGGAATATTGCTAAGGAAGGTGGACAAGACTTATTTGTTGGGTTTTATAGATTACTTGAAGAAAACAAAACAAGAACATTGTAAGAAGGAAAAGACATTGCATGTTAACACCCAATTCTATTATTTGAAAACGCTGCGCTACTGCTTGAATAGGGCCGTCTCTGAAGATTATATAACTGTTAATCCGATGAATAAGATAAAGAACGAGGACAAACCAAAACGTAATCGAACAGAAAGGGATTATCTTACTATAAAGGAATTGACCAGATTGGTTCATACTCCTTTTTATAATACCTTATTAAGGAAAGCATTTTTATTCAGCTGTTTTTGTGGGTTGAGGCATTGTGATATTATTGCATTGAGATGGGAAGATATACGCTATGATGAAAATGGCAATGCACTATTGAGTATTATTCAGAAGAAGACGAAAGAAGCCATATCGCTTCCACTCTGTTCGGAAGCCATAAAACATCTGCCAGACAGAGGAAATGCACCAGAAACGGAAAAGGTGTTTGCCGGATTGGTCTCACTGGGGAGAAGTAATGCAATTTTACATAAATGGGTTGAACAAGCTGGGATATCAAAGCATGTAACATTTCATACAGCGAAACACAATGCTTTTGCTATCTAACTGAAAATTAAATAGTTCTCTTGTTATTTTTATTTAATAGGTAACTATTTAGAAACGAGCGAAATTCAGCGGCTTGTTTCATCTTGCATACATTCAAAGGACGTTTTTGTTATGCAAAAATAAGGTTTTCAAGTGAGAAAAACAAAATATCCTTAGGCTTTATCTCCTAAAAACTACCAGTAATGGGGGGCTGGAAAACAATCCTCCTTTTGAAGATATTTCTCTTCTTTTATGTACATATCCGCGTATGCTTTGCGGAACAAATGTCTTTTTCTATTATTAATATTCATCATTTCCTTTTTTGCCAAACGCATCTTACTATCAGGTCTGTCCTTTTTTCTATAGTTGTGTCCCTGGCATAAGACTGTCCTGCCGGGTTACGGGTATGGAAGTGTTCCTCTTCCCCTTTGTCTGGCGGTTGCATCTCAAAGGTTCATCCCGGGCAAGGCAGCCGGTAACACAAGCAGGGCGGTCCGTCGGAGTCCACGTAATAATTTCACATTTTCTGTGTTTCTTTCTGTAAGGCTTCCTTCAGCGTCTGCTTGTCCAGTGTTTTCTGTTTCGACATGAGCAGCTGCAGGGCGCAACGGCGCACCACGTTGGTTATGGAAAGAAAGGTAAAAATAATAAAAGAATTGATTCGCTTCAATAAAAATCCAGTTTTTTTCATATCGGACATTATACCTTTGTTGTTTCGGGTATATTAAAAGGCGTGCCATAAGAAACTTTACAAAAGTATTAGGACACAAAATCAATCTTTTCTATGCAGATATATGCTGAACTGATTAACCCAAAGGTCGGAGAAGATACGGACAAAATTTTCGATAAGATTAGTTTCATATATCGCTTAGCTAATTAGAAATGTATTCTACATAGAGATACACTTGGCACAAAAAACATCGTAAGATATATAACTTGATGCAATCCTTTCCGCACAGCCATGCAAGCGTCGGAACAAACAGGCGGGATATTTGACGTAACTTGTGCACCGCTTATCAACCTGTGGGGATTTGGCTTTACAAAGTTTGACAGCATCACTCCGCAACTCGTAGACAGTATCCGCCACTTTGTAGGCTTCCGAAAAGTGCGTTTACAGGGCAACCGTGTGATGAAAGACGATCCCCGCATCCTGCTCAATTTCTCGGTGCTCGGCGGCGGTACTATCTGTAACATAATCGCGTGTTTGTTCGACCGCAAAGGCATATCGAACTATATGATAGACATCGGCGGCGAAATGATAGCGAAAGGAAAGAACCCGCAAGGGTGGAATTGGTGCATTGGCATTGTCAGACCGAAGGATGACAGTACCGGAACAAACTCCGAGCTTGAACAAATTGTGCAACTGTCGGAACGGCTGGGACTCGCAACTTCCGGCAACTACCGTAATTTCTATCTGAAAGATGGAAGGAAATACGCTCATGCCATCAATCCGATAACAGGATATCCGGTTCAAAAGGATATATTGAGTGCTACAATTATTGCCCATCAGTGCATGCTTGCTGATGCCTATGCAACGGCCTTTATGACGTTGGGGAGCCGCAAAGCCCGTCAGTTGTAGAAAGAGCATCCGGAAATTGACAATTTCATTATCTATACGGACAGTTGCGGAAACTACCGGACAGAGTACTCGCCGCGAATGAAAAGGTATCTGGCAGATTAATGTTTTCTATATTCCTGCGGAGTAGAGCCGGTGAACCGTTTAAAGAATTGGGTGAAGAACGCCGTATTTTCAAATCCCAGCGAATGGGCTATCTCCTTTACGAACATATACGCAATTACTTCGGCGTGAAAGTGACAAAGGGAGTCGCTTTCCAGTTTATGGTGAACAACCTGTTGAGCAAGGAGTGCGGCTATCGTTCGATAACATTCATGGTGAAATTGGATATTACTTTTTAACAGTAGAAGGATAATAACCAGGAGCCGTAATGGAGAGATTACTTTCGTTACGACTCCTTTCGCATGCCGTCTGCATGATTTTAACGTCTCAACTCTCTTATTCACAGTCGTTAGACCATGTGTAGCCATGTGTATCGCATTCCACATCATTGTAGAAAAAATGCCCATCAGACATTTGCATTATGCAATATGAATAATTCATAAGGGTCTGTTTTACAGCAATATGATAAATATCCATTTATTTGGCACGGTGATTGTCTATTCTTTAGCGTAAGACGATAAGATGTTTAACAATTTAATAATTAGCATTATGAAAAAGGTATTGTTTGCAGTAGCACTGGTAATGGGATTAGGTAGTTCAGTAGCATTCGCTAACAACATGGCATCAGATGTTGAAATCGTTGCAATGGTGAACGAGTTTAAACCGATTGATATAAAGGAACTCCCGCAGGCAGTTCAGGACGCCATCAAGAAAGACTATGCTGAATCCACCATTAAGGAAGCAGCCGTAGAAGTGGCAGAAGATGGCGTAAAGACTTATAAAGTAACTTTGGTTGATGCCGTCGGAACCGAAAGCGTTGTGTTTTTCAACGAAAAAGGTGAAATGCTGAAATAATTCTGAATGGTTATTTAGGATAACAGTTACATTTGCACATAAAATAAACAAGGCTGTCTCAAATAAACTTTGGGATGGCCTTTTTTGTGTCTGCAAAAAATCGGGTAAGCCCTAACTTCGCTCAGCCAGAACTTGCCCATCTCCCTAATTTTTTGTATCTTAGGGCATCAAGTAAGATATCCCAAAGATAATGTTTAAAAGTTACACATCCAACGATAATCTGCTTTTACCTCCATGTTTAGGCGATTTTATTCCCCGGAACGATCCGGTCCGGGTTGTTCACCGCATCATTGAACAGATAAACCTTGAAGCACTTTACCGTAAGTATTCCCCTAAAGGCTGTTCTGCGTACCACCCACGCATGATGCTTCAGATTCTTGTCTATGCATTTGCGTAATATCTATTCCAGCCGTCGCATAGAAGAGTTCTGTCGTAATGACATACGCTTCATGTGGCTTACCGGCAATGTAACTCCTGACCATAATACCATCAACCGTTTCCGCAGCAGCCGGCTAAAGGATGTGCTGAAGACGATATTTGCAACCATTGTAAAGTTTCTCGTGGCGGAAGGTTTTGTAAGTCTGGATGTGGCCTGTACTGACGGGACGAAGATGGAGGTGAACGCCAACCGTTATACGTTCGTCTGGGGGGCAAATCTATACATACCCGCATATCCAGAATCGCGGAACAGCTTGAGGAGATATGGCAATACGCCGAGTCCCTCACCAAGCAGGAACTGCGTGATTCCGCTCCGGTTGCCTATCAGGATATCACCCCGGAGAAAGTGGAAAAGGCACTCGGGCAGATAGATGATGCCCTGAATGGAGTGGATGCTGACAAGAAGATGAAAGCGAAGGTAAGACGTGTAAGGAAGTCATGGCCTGAACAGCTCAAGAAATATGAATCGCAGGGAAAGATACTTGACGGACGTAACAGCTACTCAAAGACAGACAATGATGCTACTTTCATGCGCATGAAAGATGACCATATGAAGAACAGACAACTCAAACCCGGATACAATCCCCAGTTCAGTACCAATAAACAGTTCATTCTGAACTATACCATCCATCAGTGTTGGGCGATACCTCCACCTATCCTCTGCATATGGATGATTTCCATTCCCTCTACGGCAGATACCCTGACGTGTCTGTCTGTGATGCCGGATACGGAAGTGAAGAGAACTATCTGTATGCTTTCAGACATGGCATTGAAACCTTTATAAAGTACAATTATTTTCATAACGAAGAAACCGACGGCATGTATTGTCCTACGGGACAGAGAATGGAAAGACTCTCCGATGCAAGGCGGGTAACAAACAACGGTTTTGTGCAGACCATATCAAGATACAAGGCACGTAACTATAAGGACTGCCCGTTAAGATGCCGGTGCTACAGAAGCCGCTCGGAAAGGATTGTACAGGTAAATCACCGTCTGAGGAAAATCAAGGAAAGAGAACGTGAAAAGCTACTCTCTGATGAAGGTCTGAAATATCGCAGTCAGCGACCACAGGATGTGGAAGCCGTATTTGGAAACCTCAAGAACAACAAGCACTTCAAGAGGTTCCATCTTCGTGGATTTAAGAAGGTTGAAATTGAGTTCGCCCTGCTAGCCATAGCATATAATCTTGCAAAAGTAGCCTCTTAGGAGGCTTATGGCAACGAAAAAGCAGTTTGAAAGGATGAAATCTTCAAAAGTAAGTTTGTAAACACCTCTTTTGAGACAGCCTCTCCTTTTTTAGTAAATTTGTATCTGTCTAATTTTTAAGCCCCTATATCCATACTCAATCTAACCAAACATCGCATGAAGTGGTACTGCTTCATCCAAATGCAACTGATAGGCACGTTCGTACATTATTTTGTGCTTGATTGTATCGTTATATCCATTGCAGCCATTATCTGTAGTCCATTTGTATCCATGACCCATTACAGACAGGCGTTGTTCAGTATGACTTATTTTTCCTCCCTGGTGTTTTTTATGGAGTATGCATTGTGCATTTTGCGGCACCGGCCAAATATCCGGATAGAGGCATAAACCGTGCACGATGGAAATATATTTTTTCATTCTACGGTTTGTGGGCTCCGTGACCATTTTCCCTTATATGTTAACCTATATGTATTGGGATACGAATATTGTCCATGCCATTATCCTCCTTTACATTTTTATTATTGTCAAATAGATAAGATACTCACGGAAGAGTGGGTTATGGCCTATACTGCCTGCGGCATCATGGTCTGTTTTTCTGCTTGTACTATATAGAGCTTAATGTACAGCTTGAGGATTTCAAAAAAATTGTGACGGGCTTTGGCAGGCAGTAATTCTAAGACTTTTAATGAAGAAAAATTAAGCCACCCCTTAAAAAAGGAGATATTTCCTTTGAAAGAATTCATTTCTTTTATTACATTTGTATTAGTCTTTTAAAAATAGAAGATTTATAGTAAAGCGTTAAGGCATTATCCAAGTTCAGGAAATCCCCAATTTCGAAACAACAATTGGATAATACATTGGACGCTCCACGTACTATTTATATAGATTTTTGTTATATATAGGCGTGGGGCTTTGTGTATTATATGTTGTTGAGTATGGGGATACTTCTGAACGGTAATACCAAAGTTCCCACGCTTGACTTTATATAAACACAACTCCACGGAACAGGGTTGGCTTATTATAAACATTATGAAAGCAACTTGTTTTAAAAGCGAGACAACTGTCTCCAACGACTTCCCCCCTTCGTTTGTTACTGTCTTTTGTGGAATATTCTATCCTTTCATTTCCATCCTGTCTTTTTCGGGACATACCGTTCATTATCATAATCATACAAATTACATGCCAAGACACTTTTCTGCCTTCTCCTTCTATGGTACTAGATAATAGTAACTCCCCCTGTCACACAGAGGAAGAACTTTGGTTGCAGGTACTTTCTCTATCAAGAGAGTTGCAGGACTGTAAAGCTAGTCTGCACCATAATACTTTGGACTGTATTTCCGATAAGATTGAAGGAATAGAAAGAGAACTGGATATCTTATTGGATATTCTGCAAGGAAGACAAGACAAAAAGACACCATAGCACTATTTTTTGTGACAATTTGTCTATGCGGATAAGTATCCTATTATTTAAGCCTCGTTTAAGAATTCCGTTTTATGGGTTACCCACAATCGAATGGAATTTTTATATACAGGGAATAACACATAATATTAGTAATGGATTTTCAATATTCAGAGTGATAATGGATAAACGAATAGAAAACGCCATGAATGAGTTGATCAATACAGAAATATGGTCAACCGGTTTATACCTGTCATTGCAGGTCTATTTTGAAGATGAACGGCTTCCAATACTTAGCTCCTGGCTAAACTCCCAAGCACAGGACAATATGAACAAGGTTTATCAGATGATGAATCGGATATGCCATGATGGAGGATGTGTTGCAATCAATGAAATGAAACGGGATACACATGAATGGACAACGCCATTGAATGCCCTGAATGAATTGCTTGAACACGAGCAGTACATATCATGTCAGGTAAACACATTTCTCATATTATGCCGGAATGTGAACATGTCCTTCCATTCTTTCATCAGCGGGCTGTATGCAGACCGTATATATGTAAGTACGGTATTTATGGAATTATTACGTATCCTCGCCAAGGAAAACGAACGGAGACTACCTTATTTTTGACGGTATGGATTTAAGATTGATATTCTGCAAAATTTAATATTGCAGAATGCTATCTGGTATGTTTTTTGCGATATAATAATCGACAATAAAATATATGTCATCATGGATATATTTGTATATATAACATTGTGTTTCACTTCGCTATTCACCTTGATGGACCCGCTTGGAGTGATGCCGGTATTCCTGCAAATGACTGATGGAATGGATACGAAAGAACGCAGATGTATCGCCTTGAAAGCATGTACCATTGCATTTATCATATTAGTCCTTTTTACATTATCGGGCAGGTTCCTGTTTCATTTTTTCGGCATCTCAACAGACGGATTCCGGATTGTGGGAGGTATCATCATCTTTAAAATCGGATATGATATGTTGCAGGCACATTTCACCCATGTGAAACTGAATGAAACTGAACGAAAAGAATATTCCAAAGATATAACCATCACACCTCTTGCCATTCCGATGTTATGCGGTCCGGGAGCGATTTCCAGTGGAATAACATTGATGGAAGATGCTTCGGAATATACTTTCAAAATAGTATTGCTTGGCGTAATCGCTTTGGTCTGCATTCTTTCATTCTTTATTCTGTGCGCGTCCACCCAGCTTTTAAAAATCTTGGGAGAGACGGGAAACAATGTAATGATGAGACTGATGGGACTTATTCTGATGGTGATCGCCGTGGAATGTTTTATCAGCGGGATACGTCCGGTATTAATTGAAATTTTGAAACAAGCCCATGCTTGTTCTTAAAGAAGAGAGATAATTTGGATTTATTATTAACATTAAAAGTTTGATTCGTCATGACTGAAAAATTGCAAAATGCCCTGAATGAGCAAATCACAGCAGAATTATGGTCTGCCAACCTGTATTTATCGATGTCTTTTTATCTGGAAAGAGAGGGCTTTTCCGGAATGGCTCGCTGGATGCAGAAACAATCTGCAGAAGAGATCGGGCATGCATATGCCATTGCTGAGTACATGATTAAGCGTGAGGCAACCCCGAAAGTGGACAAGGTCGATGTGGTTCCACAAGGTTGGGGTAACCTTGTTGAAGTATTCGAACATGCTTTGGAGCATGAAAAACATGTTTCCAAACTGATTGATGAATTGGTACAGGTAGCATCCGAAGAGAAAGACAATGCCACTCAGAACTTCTTGTGGCAATTTGTTCGTGAGCAGGTAGAAGAAGAAGCGAATGTACTCAATATTGTTAGTCGGCTAAGGAAAGCCGGAGACAGTGCTATCCTTTTTATGGATGCAAAACTGGGTGAACGGGAGTCATAAACCAGAATAATCAATAAAAATAAATAAGATGAAAATAGTAGATTTATTGGGAGGACAGGCTGAGTACTACCTGAACCATACATGTAAGACGATAGACAAACAACTTATCCATATTCCGGGACCGGATATGATAGATAAGGTATGGATGAATTCCGACAGGAATATACGCACCTTGGAGAGCCTACAAGCCCTGTACGGGCACGGGCGTTTGGCCAATACCGGGTATGTCTCCATCCTGCCGGTGGATCAGGGGATAGAACATTCTGCAGGAGCGTCTTTCGCCCCCAATCCGCTTTATTTCGATCCCGAAAACATCATAAAGCTGGCCATTGAAGGAGGATGCAACGCCGTGGCATCCACATTCGGAGTTCTGGGAGCTGTGGCACGTAAGTACGCCCATAAGATTCCTTTCATCGTGAAGTTGAACCATAACGAGCTGTTGACTTATCCGAACAGCTACGACCAGGTAATGTTCGGTACGGTAAAAGAGGCATGGAACATGGGTGCTGTAGCTGTCGGCGCTACCATTTATTTCGGTTCGGAACAAAGCCGCCGCCAGATAGTAGAAGTGTCACAGGCTTTTGAATATGCCCACGAACTGGGAATGGCTACTATTTTATGGTGCTATTTGAGAAACAGCAGCTTCAAAAAGGATGAAACCGACTATCATGCCGCTGCCGATTTAACAGGACAAGCCAACCATATCGGGGTTACCATCAAAGCCGATATCGTGAAGCAGAAGCTCCCATCCAATAACGGCGGTTTCAAGGCTATCGGATTCGGAAAGACAAACGAGCGTATGTATTCGGAACTGACCACTGACCATCCGATAGACCTTTGTCGTTATCAGGTGGCGAATGGCTATATGGGACGTGTCGGATTGATCAACTCGGGCGGGGAATCCCATGGGGAATCCGACCTGCATGATGCCGTCGTAACGGCAGTAGTAAACAAGCGTGCAGGTGGTATGGGGCTGATCAGCGGTCGTAAGGCTTTCCAGAAACCGATGAAAGACGGAGTTCAACTTCTGAACACCATTCAGGACGTATATCTGGATTCTTCAATAACCATTGCATAAAGGAGAAGTATCCATGAAAAGAATAGTGTTATTACGTCATGGCGAAAGCCTATGGAACAAAGAAAACCGTTTTACCGGATGGACGGACGTGGATTTAAGCGAGAAAGGAGTCGAAGAAGCCTGCAAGGCAGGCGATGCATTACGGGAGGCCGGATTTTCTTTTGAGGCAGCTTACACTTCTTACTTGAAACGTGCCGTAAAAACGTTGAACTGTGTCCTGGACCGGCTGGATGAAGACTGGATTCCGGTTGAAAAGACCTGGCGGCTGAACGAGAAGCATTACGGCATGCTTCAAGGACTGAATAAGAGTGAGACGACGGTCCAATATGGTGAAGAACAAGTACACATCTGGCGAAGAAGCTATGACGTGGCTCCCGCTCCGGTAGGCAAAGATGATCCCCGTAATCCGGGCATGGATATCCGCTATGCCGGTGTGCCAGATAGGGAACTTCCCCGTACGGAATCCCTGAAAGATGCTATTGGGCGTGTCATGCCTTACTGGGAATGCATCATCTTTCCCGCATTGATGTATAAGGACAGCCTGCTGGTAGTCGCCCATGGCAACAGCCTGCGCGGAATCATCAAGCATCTCAAAGGGATTTCCGATACGGATATTTCCAACCTGAACCTGCCTACGGCGGTTCCTTATGTCTTTGAATTTGACGACAGACTGGTTCTTGTCAAGGACTACTACCTTGGAAACCCGGAAGAGATACGGAAACGGACAAAGGCTGTAGCCGAACAAGGTATGATCAGACGATAAAAGTCAGTCAATCAGACTGGATTGTATTGTCTTTTTGAATATTTTATTTATTAACAATTAAAAAAGGAGGTAAAAATGGTACCTGTAAAAACAAACTCAAACTGGTTGCCGAGTATTTTTAACGATTTCTTCGAGAATGAGTGGCTGGCAAAAACGGGAGTTACGGCTCCTGCCATCAATGTCATTGAGAATGACAAGGACTACAAGGTTGAAATGGCGGCTCCCGGAATGACAAAGGATGATTTCAAGGTGAATGTTGACGAGAACAACAACCTGACAATCTGCATGGAAAAGAAAGAAGAGAAGAAGGAGGAGAAGAAAGACAAGAAGTATCTCCGCCGCGAATTCTCATATTCCAAGTTCCAGCAGACCATCCTGCTGCCTGAAAATGTGGAGAAGGATAAGATCTCCGCAAAAGTCGAACACGGGATTCTGTCCATTGAAATCCCGAAAATGAAGGAGGAAGAAAAACAAAAAACTTTCAAGGCTATCGAGGTTAAATAATTCCAGATCTGGAATGTCGTAAGGTCGGACAGGCTTTTCTTGTTCGGAAAAGCCGTCCGACCTTTAACAGACACTTCCGGAACAGGGAACCGGCACAACCGATGAAGGAATTCAATTTTGAAAAAGAACTACTTGGCGTACAGGACGAACTGTTCCGTTTTGCGTACAAACTGACAGCTAACAGGGAGAAGGCGGAAGACCTGTTGCAGGATACCCTGCTCAAGGCAATGCTTCACAAAGAAAGTTACAACAAGAACACGAATTTCAAAGGGTGGCTGTTTATCATCATGCGCAACACGTTTATCAACGGTTACCGGGCGGAGGTCGGTCATACCCGCCTGTACATATCCTCCGATCCTGCATATTATTCGCGGATCATGGACGAGTCCCGTACAGAGGAGGTGGACAAGAACTATGACCTGGAAAAGATACGTAATGCCATCAAAAGTGTACCGGAGTCACATTTCATACCTTTTGAGATGTACCTGTCAGGATTCAAATACCGTGAGATAGCGGAAAGAACCGGCGTGAGTTTGGGAACTATAAAGAGCCGTATTTTTCACTGCCGGAAAAAACTGAAAGCTATATTGGCAGAATGAAACAAAACAAGAACTGAGATAGATGAAAAAAGATGAATATATAGGAATTCTGACTTCCGGAGGGGACGCTTCCGGAATGAACGCGGCTATCCGTGCCGTGACCCGCGCCGCTATTTTTAACGGATTTAAAGTGAAAGGAATTTATAGAGGTTACGAGGGGCTGATTGCCGGTGAAGTGAAAGAACTCACTACGGAAGACGTAAGCAGCATTATCCAGAGGGGAGGTACCATACTGAAAACAGCCCGCTCCGAGACTTTCATCACTCCCGAAGGACGCAAGAAAGCTTATGAGATCATACAGAAAGAGAACATCAATGCATTGATAATTATCGGTGGAGACGGTTCCCTGACGGGAGCCCGGATCTTTGCGGAGGAGTATGATGTGACGTGCATAGGATTGCCCGGCACCATTGACAATGATCTGTACGGCACCGATTTTACCATAGGATATGATACGGCCCTGAACACCATCGTGGAGTGTGTGGACAAAATCCGGGATACGGCCACCTCGCACGACCGCATTTTCTTTGTCGAGGTGATGGGGCGTGATGCGGGCTTCCTGGCACAAAACAGCGCAATAGCTTCCGGTGCTGAAGCGGCCATCATTCCGGAAGACCGGACGGACGTGGACCAGTTGGAAACATTCATCGGACGTGGATTCAGAAAGACGAAAAACAGCAGCATCGTAATTGTGACCGAAAGTCCTGAAAACAAGAATGGAGGTGCCATGTATTACGCCGACCGGGTAAAGAAGGAATATCCCGGATATGATGTCAGGGTTTCTATCCTGGGCCATCTGCAACGGGGTGGCGCTCCGAGTGCCAATGACCGCATACTGGCAAGCCGGCTGGGTGAAGCCGCAATCCAGGTCTTAATGGAAGGCCAGCGAAATGTTATGATAGGCATACGGAACAACGAGATTGTTTATGTTCCTTTTGTCCAGGCAATCAAAAAGGACAAGCCTATTGACAAAAGCCTGATCCGGGTCCTTAACGAATTATCGATCTAAAATAACCGTTAATATGTCAGAAGTTGCTCCTTTAATATCGGATCTTGCCATAATTCTGATTATTGCCGGTATTGTAACCGTCATTTTCAAGTGGCTGAAGCAACCGGTCATATTGGGCTACATTGTAGCCGGTATTATGGCGGGTCCTTCCGTTTCCCTGGTCCCGACTGTTTCCGATCCTGCCAATATCAAAATATGGGCGGACATCGGTGTCATTTTTCTGCTGTTCGCGATGGGACTGGACTTTTCGTTCAAGAAATTGATAAATGTGGGCATTACGGCTATCGTTGCCACTGTCACTATTGTATGTGGCATGATGTTCATAGGCTATACAGCGGGGAATGCAATGGGGTTCTCCCACATGAGCAGTATTTTTCTGGGTGGAATGTTGTCCATGTCGTCCACGGCCATCGTATTCAAGGCCTTCAATGACATGGGACTTCTCCAACAGAAATTCACCGGCATTGTCTTGGGGATTCTTGTCATCGAAGATCTGGTGGCGGTAGTGATGATGGTTATTCTTTCCACGTTGGCGGTAGGCAAACATTTTGAAGGGAAGGAGATGCTGGAAAGTATATTGAAGCTGGCCGCTTTCCTGATTTTCTGGTCGGCATTGGGTATCTATCTGATACCTACCCTGCTGAAGAAGATACGCCGTTTCACCAGCAACGAGATTTTATTGATAACCTCTCTGGGACTTTGCCTGGGAATGGTGATGATTGCGACAAAAGCGGGATTTTCTGCCGCATTGGGAGCCTTTGTCATGGGGTCCCTGCTGGCAGAGACCGTTGAAGCGGAAAAAATCGCACATATCGTACAGCCGGTAAAAGACCTGTTCGCTTCCATATTTTTCGTGTCGGTGGGAATGATGATCGATCCTGCCATGATGTGGGAATATGCCGTCCCTATTCTTATCCTGACATTGCTGGTACTGTCCGGTCAGGTCCTGTTCGGGAGCTTTGGTGTCCTGCTTTCCGGCCAGCCGTTGAAAATTGCCATACAGTCCGGCTTTTCACTGACACAGGTCGGTGAGTTCGCATTCATCATCGCATCTTTAGGCGTCAGTCTGAATGTCACGGACAAGTATCTCTATCCGGTCATAGTGGCCGTATCTGTCATAACGACTTTTCTTACCCCCTATATGATACGGCTTTCGGAACCGGCATACCGGTTTATAGACATCCACATGCCTGGATTCCTGAAAGATTATCTCGTACACTATACGTCCGGGGCAATGACTGTAAAACACCAGGGCACTTGGCATAAACTGATCCGGTCTATGCTGGTGTCTGTCACACTCTATCTGGTCGTATGCGTTTTTTTCATCACTTTATATTTTTCCTATGTGCATCCTTTGATTAGGAAAAGTCTGCCGGGAATGGAAGGGAACTTGTTGGGCTTCATCATCATCTTTCTTGTCATATCCCCGTTTCTATGGGCCATCATCATGAAAAAGAACAATTCAGCCGAGTTCCGTAAACTCTGGACGGACAACAAGTTCAACAGAGGGCCTTTGGTATCAATCGTACTTGTCAAAATACTGATTTGCACGATTATCATGATGAGTATCATTACCCATCTTTTCAATGTTGCCTTGGGAGCCGGGCTGGTAGTTTCTTCCCTTATCATTGCCGTCATTTATTTCTCCAAGCGGATCAAGAAACGGTCGCTGACTATAGAGAGACAATTTATGGCAAACTTTCAAGGGACGGATGGGAATGGACTTTCTACAGAAAGTGATACAGGCTCCACCCTTGGCAGCAATATCCCGTTCAAGGAATTACATTTGGCGGATTTCACAGTATCCCCTGATTCCATATATGTGGGCAGAACATTAAAAGAAAGCAGCCTGCGCACCTTGTTTCAGATAAATGTGATTTCAATCACCCGTGGAGAAAAACGCCTGGATATACCACAAGGGGAAGAGCATCTCTATCCATATGACAAGGTTACGGTCGTAGGTACGGACCGGCAGTTGGAAAGCTTCCGGACATCCATGGAGCAAAAGAAGGTAGAAAGGAACGGGAACGGAACATCCTCGCAGGATGAGATGGAAATAGGGCAATTTCCTGTCGAAGGAGGTTCACCATTGATCGGAAAGACGATCCGGGAGGCAGACATATCGGATAGCATCATTATCGGAATAGAGAGAAGTACCGTGAATATTATGAATCCAGACCCTGATACAATTTTCAAGGAGAATGATACGGTATGGATTGTCGGTAAACGAAAAATAATAAAAGGATTGAATAAAGATTAGAACTTATTTAATTTAATATAAAATGTCATGGAATATTCAAGTTATAATGTAAATACCCCTCAATGGAGGGAGATTACAGTAGGTTCACATCTTCCTGCAGAACTGCGGAAGCTTGCAGAAATCGCACATAATCTCTGGTGGACATGGAATGATGACGTAAAGAAACTGTATTGTGATTTGGACCCGGGACTTTGGAAAGAGGTGGAACAGAATCCGGTATTGTTTCTGGAGCGGATAAATTATGAAAAGCTGGTAGCGCTGGCACATGATGAGAACTTTGTCTATAAAATGGATGCCGTCTATTCCGCCTTCAAAAAATACATCGATGTGGAACCGGACCACCAGCGCCCGTCAATAGCTTATTTCAGCATGGAATACGGCTTGGATGAAGTTCTTAAGATATATTCCGGTGGTTTGGGAATGTTGGCGGGGGATTACCTGAAAGAGGCGTCGGACAGCAATGTGGACCTTTGTGCCATAGGACTTTTGTACCGTTACGGTTATTTTGACCAGTCGCTTTCCATGGACGGCCAGCAGACAGTCAATTATAAAGCGCAGAATTTCGGGCAGCTCCCGATTGAAAAGGTAATGCAACCGGATGGGAAACAACTGGTAATCCACGTCCCCTATGCCGACAGTTTTGTGGTACATGCCAATGTTTGGAAAGCCAGTGTGGGGCGTATCCCCCTTTATCTGCTGGATACGGACAATGAACTCAACAGCGAGTTTGACCGCCCTATCACTCACCATCTGTATGGAGGTGACTGGGAGAATCGGCTAAAACAGGAAATTCTGCTTGGCATAGGCGGGATGATGACGCTGAAAGCTTTGGGTATAACGAAGGATGTATATCACTGTAATGAGGGGCATGCCGCATTGATCAATATCCAGCGGCTTTGTGATTACATAAATGGCGGCTTGAATTTTGGGCAGGCCATGGAGCTGGTACGTGCTTCCTCACTTTATACCGTACATACTCCCGTACCCGCTGGTCATGATTATTTTGACGAAGGGCTTTTCAATAAATATATGAAGGGATATCCTGGCAAGTTGGGTATAACCTGGGATAACCTGATGGATCTCGGGCGTCACAATCCGGGAGACAAGGAGGAACGTTTCTGCATGTCTGTCTTCGCCTGCAAGACCTGCCAGGAGGTAAACGGCGTCAGCAAGTTACATAAATCGGTATCCCAGCAAATGTTTGCGCCGATCTGGAAGGGATACTTCCCGGAAGAGAACCATGTGGGTTATGTAACCAACGGGGTACATCTGCCTACCTGGTGTGCGGCAGAATGGAAAAAGCTTTTCAAGGACAATTTTGATGAGAACTTTTTCTGTGACCAGTCCAATCAGAAAATCTGGGAGGCTGTCTATGGCATCCCAGATGAAGAGATATGGAATACCCGGTTAAAACAGAAAGCAAAATTGCTGGACTATATCAAAAGCAAATGCAGCAAGGACTGGCTCAGGAGTCAGGTTGATCCGGCATTGAGCGTTTCCATTTTTGAGAGATTCAATCCCGATGCCCTTCTAATAGGTTTCGGACGCCGTTTTGCTACATATAAGAGGGCTCATCTTCTGTTCACGGATATAGACCGACTTGCTAGGATCGTGAATAATCCGAAATATCCGGTACAGTTCATCTTTGCAGGCAAAGCCCATCCCAATGACGGTGCCGGGCAGGGACTGATCAAGCAAATCGTGGAAATATCCCGGCGCCCGGAATTTTTAGGTAAAATCATATTCTTGGAGAATTACGACATGGACCTGGCGCGCCATCTTATCTCGGGTGTGGATATCTGGATGAATACCCCTACGCGGTTGGCAGAAGCTTCGGGTACGTCGGGCGAGAAGGCATTGATGAACGGTGTGCTTAATTTCTCCGTGCTGGACGGTTGGTGGTATGAAGGATACCGCAAGGATGCCGGATGGGCACTGACCGATAAAAGTACTTATCAGAATGAACAGTACCAAAACCAGCTGGATGCCGAAGCCATCTATTATTTGTTGGAGCATGACATCCTGCCACTATATTACGAGCATGGGGGGAAGAACTATTCGGAAAACTGGGTCAAGTATATCAAGAACTCAATCGCACAAATCGCTCCCCATTTTACCATGAAAAGACAGTTGGACGACTACTATGACAGGTTCTATAACAAGCTGTCAGAGCATTTCCATATTCTGGCAGCCGACAACTTTGCGAAGGCGAAAATGATGGCTGACTGGAAAGCAAACGTCCGGAGCAGATGGGATGCCATAGAAATCAAATCCATAGAGGCTGGGAATGGGCTGAATGCCACGGTTGAAGCCGGAAAGGAATATGAGGTGACGGTTGTCGTTGATGAGAAAGGCCTGGATGACGCAATCGGAATAGAATCGGTCATTATCAGGCATGAAGGCGGTCAGGATCACATATATGAGGTAATTCCCCTTTCGTCAGTTTCCAAGAATGGGAATTTATATACCTTTAAGGCGACATCCGGCATTTTCAACGCCGGAAGCTTCAAGCAGGCCTTCCGTATGTATCCCAAGAATGCTTTGTTACCTCACCGGCAAGATTTCTGTTATGTACGATGGTTTTAATGAACAGTAAAAGGATATGCAAAAACAACGTATGAGCGGGCAAAATCAAAAAACAGATAAACGGATAGCATGGCCGATCATCATCATGAACTTCACGGGAGTGTATGACTACGAGGCGTTTGCCCGGAACAATAAGTTTATATGGCTGGACTGTCGTCATCTTTATGGTACAGAGGGCTACTGTGACAGGGATGGTACTTTGGCTTTGAAGCGGATGATTGCTGATTATCCGGCGGAGGGAGTCCATTTCATCGATTCAGGCAATTATCATTATTTGACTAAATTCTGGACAGACAAACTCGAAACTCCGTTTTCGCTGATTGTGTTCGACCACCATCCCGATATGCAGCCACCGTTGTTTGACAACATACTTTCTTGCGGAAGTTGGGTAAAGGATATATTGGACCATAACAACAACTGCAAGAAAGTAATTATCGTAGGTGCTTCAGACAAACTGATACAGGCTGTGCCGAAAGGATATGAAAGACAAGTCCGGTTTTACAGTGAAACTACGCTCATGCACGAAGAGGGTTGGCAGGACTTTTCTTCCGGACATATCAACGGGCCGGTTTACATTTCCATAGACAAGGATGTCTTGAATCCGGCTTCGGCAGCAACAAACTGGGATCAAGGTTCTCTCAGCTTATGGGAATTGGAGAAACTGCTGGCTGTTATTCTTCAGAAAGAACAGGTAGTGGGCATTGACATCTGTGGGGAATGCTCCACAACACTCAATCTTTTTGAAGAAAAACGGGAAACCATCATGGATAGCCGGGCAAACAAAGAATTGCTCAGACTTATCCGGTCATCCTCCGGCCTTCAATAGAATTAGTTTTTTCTTGTTATTATAATTTATCATATAAAAATAATTTAGCTTTATGAAAACAATTGTTCGAAGAATTGGGCTTGTTGCACACGATGCAATGAAAAAAGACATGATAGAGTGGGTTCTCTGGAACTCGGAACGTCTGATAGGACATAAATTCTATTGTACGGGTACAACCGGTACACTAATTAAAAAAGCCCTTGAAGAAAAACATCCTGAAATCAAATGGGATATCACAATCCTGAAATCTGGTCCTTTAGGAGGTGACCAGCAAATTGGTTCGCGGATCGTAGAAGGAGAAATAGACTATCTGTTCTTTTTTACAGATCCGATGACACTACAGCCGCACGATACGGATGTGAAAGCATTGACCAGACTGGCTGGAGTTGAAAATATTGTTTTCTGCTGTAACCGTTCGACTGCGGACCACATTATTACGAGTCCTTTATTCACTGACCCAACTTACGAACGTATTCATCCGGATTATACCAATTACACGCAGCGTTTTGAAAACAAGGGAATCATATCTGAAGCAGTGGAGCAAGTGAAAAAGCGGAGGAATAAAAGTGAGAATAACATTTCCAAATGAACTGTAATAAGTAGTAGCATATTTATAAGGCTATCTAAGAAACAAGTTGTTTACATCTTTCAGAACTGGTATCTACTGAATGGTAATCTGCTTCCACCAACCAGAAGGGTTGGTGGAAAGAAACCACTTATAAAATATTTCGCTTCCTTTATGCATCCCAGTCGAAAAAGGACAAGGGCATTGCGGGTGTACATCACTCCTTTCACCTTCTTGTTTAGTCCTTCCAGCAAAGTCTTGCTACCAGTTTTTTCTGGAACTACCTTGTGAAAAATTATGCGAAAATCGCCTTTCTGTGCCCGGATTCATCCGCAGGATCCCATGCCAAAGGGACATGGAACATGCCGGTAGCTTATCCCCCACGACTCCGGAGCATCAGGGGGTAGGGACGGTTTGGCGGCAGGTTGCCGTTAAACCGTACGATTTTCGTTTAACGAAAACACAACTTGCTGTCCGCAGGAGCGGACCATGTTTCTCCAATAATTATTGTGTATCAGACCATTGTGTGGCTATTTTCCTGTGGTTTGTGGGGCTTTTCCATCAGATATTTGCCGGCTGTTCTCCCCATTAAAGGATAGATATATCTCCATGACCATGTGACTTACGCCCATAATTCGGGGATAAGGAGGCGAATATACGGAAAATCTGCCCTTTACATGCCCTATTGTCCATTAATGGATTGCTACTTCTACACTTCTGCAAATGGAGAATAACAGGTAGCCGTATACGCCTTATTGTTTTTCTTCATCGTCTCCATTAACGGATTGCTACTTCTACACTTCTGCAAATGGAGAATAACAGGTAGCCGTATACGCCTTATTGTTTTTTCATCGTCTCCATTAATGGATTGAAACTTCTACACATCTGTAAATGGAGAATAACAGGTAGCCGTATACGCCTTATTGTTTTTCTTCATCGTCTCCATTAATGGATTGATATTTATACACTTCTGCAAATGGAGATTTTGAGATATCTATATCCGGAAGGATGCGTGCTCCCTTCGCTCCCGGCTATCCCTATTTTGATATCCGGCTATATCGCAATTCTGTGATAGCATTATCCGGATAGCGTATCATACGGCTATATACAAATATGGCTACACTATAATTCATGGTTGTGATGGAGATGGCTTTTCCTATCCGGTAACAGACCATGATGCCACGAGGAAAAAAGCGACAGCCGCAGAGAAAAAACGGATGGCAGGAACCATTATGAAATCTGGTAAATAGAAAATCCGGTACATGCGAATTCAGGCGATCATCCTGGATGGTAACCTGTCAAAGAGGCTTTTGAGACATTTGAAATACCGATAATAAAAAAAACGAGATCAGGTATTTGGGCGGATGGCGGCAGGATTGCCGCCTCCGGCCCTTCCGAGTTTGTACGCGTCCTGCGTGAGGGCAGCTGGTTTGACAGCGGGTGCACCGACGGGGAGTACATGGTGAATTTCTCCGGGCGGTACAGGGAACTGCACGGGGTGACGGTGAGGACCGACACGCCGGAGCATTTCATGGACGACCTGAAAAAGTACGGTTACATCAAGGGCTGAACAGTCCGTTCCTTTATTATTACACTCCCTGCCGGTTTGGGGTCGCTTCACTTCCGGTGGGGATTTTTCTTTTTTCATCGCCGTGACGCACCCGTCCTTCAGGTTTTCCAAAGGGGGTCGTGAAAACCGACCGGCTACGGAGTATTTTTCCTTCCCATATGACAAAAACCGACTATCCATGACTATTCCTGCCAGTGTACCGGTCGCACTTGCCTCTCATGGTTTCTTCCCTTATATTCGCACTGACATTTAAACAAGTTGAAAAATATGGAAATATGCTACATCGAGGCCGGTGTCCTTGAGAGGATGCTGGCACGCGCCGAGAACCTGTCCGCACATGTGGACAGACTGTATGAGAGAAACCGCTGTAAGGAACCCGGAGAGTGACTGGACGGCCAGGATGTCTGCCTGCGCCTTGACATCTCGCCACGTACCCTGCAGACACTCCGCGATACCGGACGGCTGGCGTTCACCCGCCTCCAGCGCAAGTTCTATTACAAGCCAGAGGATGTGGAGAAGCTGATGGCCTACGTCGGCATCAGACGCAAGGAGAAGGCAATGAGAGAAGGAAGGAAGAACGGAAACCTTTAAAGAGCGGAAGAGATGGAAGGCATTATCGACAAGGAGAACGAACGTGTCCGCAGGTTCTTTGCCCTGCTGGACAACATGGAGAAAAAAGTGGAGCATCTTGCCCGTGACAACCGTCCTCCCTTCAACGGGGAACGGTTCCTGACTGACAGAGAGCTTTCCGGAACGTTGAGGATCAGCCGCAGGTGCCTGCAGGATTACAGGGACCAAGGGCGGATTCCCTATATCCAGCTTGGCGGGAAGATCCTGTACAGGCAGTCGGACATCGAGAAGCTGTTGGAGGAGAACTATCACGCAGCATTGGTATAATATCGTATTCAAGTTTAAGGATTGCCGCCGGAATCGTAAATACAATTCCGGCGGCATTTTTTTATTTAGCCTGCGGCTTCCTTGCCGGCCGCAGGCTTTCTTCTTTCCATCAGCCGGTCCATGTCCGAGGATATCTTCCGGTCGGTGACCTGGGCGTAGACCTGCGTGCTGTCGATATTCGTATGGCCCATTATCCTGGCGATGCTCTCTATCGGAATGCCCGCGGTCAGTGTCAGGGTCCCGAACGAATGCCGGGCCATGTGGTAGGACAGGTTCTCTTTCATGCCTAATGCCACGCCCATTCCATGTACCTCGTACCAGAGGACATCGCGGACCGGCAGCGGGAATACCGGCCTGTCGTCATCCGTGGTGTTGTAAAGATCCAGTATCTGTCCGGCTATGGGATGCAGCGGGATGAACGCCTCCACGTCCGTTTTGGCGCGGCGGATGCGGATATACCTTCTTCCTTCCGAGGTCGTTCCGATGTGACGGGGATGGAGAGCCCTCGTATCCGCGTAAGCCAGACCGGTCAGCGAGGAGAAGATGAACGTCCTGCGCGCCAGCTCCATCATCGGGTCGGGCAGCGGGGTTTCCATCATCCGCTTCAGTTCACTGCGGCTGATATGCCTTAGTTTAGGTGCTTCTTTCCTCTCGTATGCCACGTCCTCTATCGGGTTGGCACGCAATACTTCCCGGTCCACGGCGATGTAGATGAGCCGGTTGAGCCAGCACAGGCAGTGGTTCACGTGTCCGTTCCTGTGTCCCAGCTCCTTCTTGAGAAAGACCTTGAACGATTCGGCGAACTCTTCGGTGATGTCCGAAAAGGCGATGTCCTTCATCCCACGGGATTCGATGAACTGCCTGAGGTTAAGCTGCGTGGTCTTCGACTGGCGGTAGGTGGAGGTGGAATTGATCTCCTTGGAGCGGACCCTAAGCCGTTCGCGTTCCACCTCTCCGGCCTGCAGGAGGTATTCCGGCACGGAATTGGCACCGGATACGGTGGTCTTGAGCAGCTCGGCCGTGACCACTCCCTGGTTCCTCAGCAGGTTCCCGTACGCCTCTTCCAGCCGGCTTCGGAAGGCGGCAAGGCGGTTGTTCTCCCTGGCTGTTTTGATTTCACACTTCTTGCTGTCCCAGTCTCCGGGTTTGCAATAGATGCCTGTCGTGACAGCCGATTTCTTTCCGTCGATGCTGATCCGGCAGAGGACGGCGGTCGTGCCGTCCGATTTCACCTTGTTACGGTTGATGTAGAATAAGAGCTTGAATGTACTGCGCATGATAATGATTGTTTAGGGATTAAAGGATAAGTTTCAAATCGCGAGTTGCCTCGACGAACCTGTCCATGTCCTCGAACAGCTTCTTCGGGGTTACGCGCGCGTATATCTGGGTGGTCTTTATGTTGGAGTGTCCCAGCATTTTGCAGATGGTCTCTATCGGCACTCCCTCCTCGAGCGTGACCAGCGAGGCGAAAGAATGCCGTCCCATGTGGTAGACAAGGTCCTGGCTCAGCCCTGCCATCAGGCGCAGGGATTTCATATTGGCCCTGAGCGTGTGGTAGTCCCGGCGGGAAAAGAGTCTCGCGGGTATCGTCCCGGTATTTCTCAATCAACGCGACGGCTTCCGGAAGCAGCTTGACACGTCCGAGGTAGTCGGTTTTCTTTCGCTGGTATTTCAGCCAGAGGCTGCCCTCGTCATCCCGGAAGAGGTTCTTCCGGGTGATGCTTACCGCATCGGCATAGGCGGTGCCGGTGTAACAGGCGAAGAGGAAGAGGTCCCGGGTGATGACATGTGACCTGCGTTTTTCCGGTATCTCCAGATCACGCAGCTTCTCGAAATTCTCACGGCTGAGTGCTTTCGGTGTTGTCTCCTTCTGCTTGGGCAGCTTGAAGTGGCAGAAATGGTATTTCTCCGAGTGGCCCTCCTTGTAGGCGATGCGGCAGATCTTTTTCAGGATGGACAGGTAATGGCGCACCGTCTCCATCGCCAGTCTCTTCTTTTCCAGGCAGAAATCCTGATAGTCACGGATGAACTGCTCGTTGAGCTGTCCGAAGGCGAGGTCCGAGACCTTGAATTCCGTTTTGATGAATTCGGCAAGAGTGCGCCGGGTGTACACGTAGGTCGACATTGTCGTCGGCGCACGGTCCACGCCGACACGGGTCTTCATCTCCTCGTTGTGCCGGTCGAGAAGTTTGAGCAGGGTCATCTGCATGCCCGCGTTACCCTGGAACATGTCCCTGACCGCGGCGGCATCGAAATCCTTTTTCCTTTCCATGAGGGAATTGAAGGCCGAGTGTACGGCAAGCAGCAGCCTCTCTATCTTTTCATTGGTCTCCACCGCTTCCCGGCTCTTGCCATTCAATCGGCTCTCACGCGCGTTCCATAGCCCGGGGGTACAGGAGAGCTTGCAGCTGAACTGCACCATCGTGCGGTTGAGGGTGATCCGTCCCATGATCGGGGCCTTGCCGGTCTTGTCCGGCTCGCTCTTTTTCAGGTAGAGCAGCACCTTGAATTTTTCCACTTTCATAACGCTCTTTTTTAGGTTGTAAAAATACTCCTTTGAAAAGCGTCCTTTGGCATGCAAAACATTGATAAACAGTGAATACAAATCCGCTTTGTTCCTATCGGTAAAAATTCGGTTACCTGCCGTTGTTTCCGAAACAGGCGGCTAACAGTCTGGTAACTGAAACGTCGCAATATTTTGTTTTCTTTTGCAGGTATGTCTGTTCTGCAATTCTTGCAAAATGCTTAATTATAAACGTTTTACGTTTAATTCTCGTCATTCTGTTTTTTATTGCATTTCTAAATATTACTTATACAGCGCGCCACACACATGCAACAATGATGCTGACACTGGGAGTAGATTTATATACGGTCTCCAAACTATTGGGACATACCAATATACAAACAACACAAATTTATGCAAAGCTTGTAGATGAAAGTAAAAAGAAAGCTATTGATTTAATTCCTAATATATCATAGGGGTTGGTTAAATGCGAAGTGCAATTTGTCATTCTCTTTAATTCTTGCAGATATTTCTTCTATTTATCCTTTTTCAGAGAAAAGTGAATTAGCAAAAACATCTGAAAAATGACTATTTGGCACAAAAAACAACATTCTGTATAGTAATTATGCACAGCTATATTAAGGATTTTAAGATAGCTAATATACTTCATATAAACATTCTGAGTATTTGTTGGGGGCTTTTGAAGAAAAAACAACATTATTTCATTTTTTCATATAAAAATCTTTGGTATTATTAAAAATGTGTCTATTTTTGCAGCATATTTTGTGTTATACGAACACAAAAAATGGTTGAAAAAGATGAGGTATAAAAACTCTAACATAAGAAAGTGCCTAAATACTAAAACAATAGCACTGTGTGCAGCGTTCTTTTTATACTGTTTGCTCCCTTTAAAAGGGATTTGCCAAACGGGGGAAAGTACTGTAGATGCTTTAGTGGAAATGGGATTTGAAAATGTTGGATGGACAGAAGATGGCAATGAACGTGTGTATGTTCTGCAGAACTCTGCATATCGTTTGCAAGGCGTAGGCATAGGCAAAGCGGTGGATGTTATTCAAAAGATGGGTTTACCGGAAGAAAAGTCATGCCGGATAATAGTTCTGGACAATAATGTACCTCAGATTTCTCTTTATTATCATCCCATAAAGGGGGATTCGGTGCTCCAAGCAGAACGTGATGACTGGAATGTAAGCTATGAATTGGGTGATACTTGGAAAAATGCACGGAAAATAAAGTTGAAAAATAGTTCTTTGTTCAAGATTGATGTATTGGTGTATCCTCAATTAGCTTTCAAGAATCTGGTGATTACACAGATTTACCAGGTCTTGTTTGATTTGAGTCCTGCGATAGAAGTTTCGTTATGGAAAGGTATGAAATTAACGGCACAGTTGAAAATACCGGTTTATAATGATGGGTATGGAAGGTTTGAAGATAAAGTTCATCCAGGACATATTACAATTTCACAGCGTTTTAGATTACCGTATAATGTGTTTGGTAAAGTGACTGTGGGATGTTTTAGTGCTGACCAATATGGAGTGGACGCCGAATTTTATCGCCCTTTTAAGGATGAACGCTTTTCCTTAATGGCTCGGATTGGGTATACAGGAATGGGATATTGGAGCGGATTTCGCTATGTATATGATCCTTCGACAGCACTTGTTACTTGGTCTTTGGGCGGTAGCTTTTATTGGCCGCAATTTAACACTCAGTTTAATCTGAAAGCAGAACAGTATTTATTGAAGGAGAAAGGTGTTAAATTTGAAATGATTCGTCATTTTCGCTATTGTTCGATTGGTTTCTATGCAATGAAAGCAGAACATGCAAAGATGAATGGAGGCTTCCGATTTCAAGTGGCATTACCTCCTTATAAATATAAAAGGAAAGGATATATACCTCGTGTGAATACCTCTGCTAATATGGGCATTGTTTATAATGCAGGTAATGAAAGGTACTATTATAGACAGTATAAAGCGGAAGTTAGTGACAATATAATGGAAGAAAATAGTTTTAACCCATATTTTATTAAGTCAGAATTGTTAAATTTTTAATTAATTAATTGAGATGAAAAAGATTAAATTCTTAAACGGCATAAGTGCAGTATTTGCGTTAGCCGTAGTAGCTTTAGCTACAACTTTAACTTCTTGTGAGAAGGAAGAGTTCAACGTTAATGTAACTCCTACTAATGCACAAGCTGTTATTAGTCCGATTGTGCTTGCTATAGAGGATGGTGTTACTACAGATGTAACTGGCCAAGCCACTATCGCACCTGCAGAGTTGACATTTACTGGTAATCCTACTCTGGCTGCTAAGAGTGTTGATGTTACAGCTTCTTATAATGGTTTGAGTGCAACTGTTACAGTTAAGGTTCCTGCTTTGCAAGCTGGGCAATTTGCTACTCTGACTCCGACTATCATTCTTCAGGAAGAAGATGCTGAGACTAAGATTGTAGCAGTACCCACTACATCTACAGATGAAAAAACAAAAGAAAAAGTGTGGGATAATTATGAACTTTATTGGTATTCTATCCCTTCATTTACTTATGTAGAAAAGAGCGGTGCCAAAGTTGTAGAAGGTTCAAAAAAAATCAACACAGACGATCTTATTGAACGTGCTGCTATTGAATCTTTCTTCAATACGCTTGAAAATACCTATACGGAACATATTGAATCAACAAAAGATGGTGAATATTCTGTTTATGCTAACTCAAGAACAACGGCTTCTATAACTTATACAATTGTAACGACTGAGTATAATGTTGTGAAACAAGCTGTGACTAAGGCTGATGCTTTGGGTTCTATTAAGGTTGATGATTATACTACTTCTAAATTGAGTGTCTCTGAAAATCAGGATATTCCTGGTCACGGTCATAGCCACGGTCATGGTCATGGTCATGGTGAAGGCAATGCCGGTGGTGGTGTTGGTGAACTTGATTAATAGAAGTTTTAGTTGTTATTTATCTTAAACTCAAGAGAAAATGAAAAGTAAATTAATGATAGCCTCCTTACTATTGGCAGGCGCTTGTGCAGCAAATCTGAATGCACAGGAAAAAACGAACTACTACACTCCGAAATGGAGCGATAATATTTTTGTCAGTGTAGGTGGTGGTATCCACGCCATCAACAATGACGGTTTCAATAAGATTGCTCCGCATTTCAGCGTGTCAGTTGGTAAGCTGATTACTCCGACTTGGGGGGTACGTGCTCAGGTAAACGGTATTACTCAGCATTTGTGTTTGGATGATGCATACTGGGAACACAACAAGACTTATGTAGGTGGTAACATTGATGCAATGATCAATCTTTCTACATTGTTTGCCGGTGCTAATCCTAACCGTTTCTTCGAAGTTTACGGTTTCTTGGGACCTCAAATTTCTGTAGCAAAATCTCAAAATGTGGATGTTACAATTAGTGCTGATGGTACTTCGCAGTCTATGGCTCCTGCCGGTGAAGCAGAAATGCGTGCACGTATCGGCGCTTCTGCCGGTTTGGGCTTGAAGTTCAATATCAACACCAAGTGGGCCATTGACGTAGAAGCTCGCGGTGCCATCGCTCCGTCCATTTTCGGTAATATCAGCAGCCATCGCAAGGCTGAAGGTACAGGTATGCTGACCGCAGGTGTTAGCTACATCTTCGGCGGTAAGAAGTTCGTTCCGGTTTCTAAGATTGACGAAGACGCAGTCAATGCGGAAATCAACAGATATAGAAGTGAACTGGCTCAGGCTCAGGCTGACCTGGCTAACTGCAAGAATGCACTGGCCAACGCTAAACCTGAAGTTAAGGAAGTGACCAAGGAAGTTGAAGTTGCCGGTCCGCGTGCCATCTTCTTCAAGATTGGCAGCGCCCGTCTGGACGACTATGGCAAGGTTAACATCGAACTGGCTGCCAAGATTCTGAAGGCTAATCCGGACAAGAAGTACAAAGTTGCAGGTTATGCTGACAAGGCTACCGGTAGCGCTTCTTGGAACCAGAAGCTGTCCGAAAAGCGTGCCCAGGTTGTTTACGACGCTTTGATTGCTCAGGGTGTTGACAAGGACCAGCTTGAACTCGTAGGATTCGGTGGTACTGAAAACATGTTCGGCAAGAACTTCCTGAACCGCGTAGTTATCCTGGAATAATACACTCCAAGTGACAAATAGACTCTAAAAATGAAGGCGTCTGGGACTCAGACGCCTTTTTTTGGTACTATGTCCGATGTATGTTATAAAGCAACCCATTTTTTATCAGCGACTGAATTTATATGTGATGATGAAGTTTAAGCTATTCTTTATCGTTCTGTTTTGCAGCCTTTCCCTTTCGGCCTTTTCCCAGTTGACGTATGGTACAACCGGGCTGTTGCATGCGCCCTCTGCAGAGATGCAGCGCGACAAGACTTTCATGGTCGGCGGCAACTTCCTGAACAAGGAGCTCACACCGCCCACCTGGTACTATCATACCTACAACTATTTCCTGAACGTCACCATCTTCCCCTTTCTGGAAGTGGCCTACACGTGTACGCTCTTCAAGGCGGAGGCGTTGGGATTGAAGCCATACGGGTATAGCGGGTTCACGAACCAGGACCGCTACTTTTCCGCCCGTCTGCGTGTGTTGAAGGAGGGGCAGTTCTGGAAATACATGCCGGCTGTCGTGCTGGGGACGTCCGACCCGTTCACTTCCTCCGGTGGTGGCCAGGTAGGCACCACGGAAGGTAACGGCTATTACAGCCGTTTCTATATTGCCGCCTCCAAGCATATACCCGTTGTGGGTAAGGAGGAGATCGGTGTCCATCTTTCCTACCTTTACAACAACCGCAAGGAGTACAAACTGAATGGCTTTGCACTGGGTGTCACCTACAATCCCTCCTTCCATCCGCAGTTGAGGGTGATAGCGGAGTACGACTCCAAGGACTTTGCTTTGGGAGCCACTTATCTGCTGTTCAAGCATCTGCATGTGCAGGTCGAAATGCAGAGGATGAAATATTTCACGGGAGGGCTGACATACAAAATTCATTTGAAATAATTAATGAAAAAACCAGCGGAGGGATGTTTGATACTATCAGACATCCCTTTTTTCTGTATTATATATGTAAGATTAACGGCGGAATTCAAATTTTAATCGTAATTTTGTAGCCCATTATGAGTAGAATAATAGCCATAGACTACGGTCGAAAACGTACGGGAATAGCCGTGAGTGATACATTGCAGATGATTGCGAATGGACTGACAACTGTGCCTACACACCAATTGTTGCAGTTTCTTCTTGATTATGTGGCTAAGGAGCCGGTAGAGCGTATCTTGGTAGGCCTTCCTAAGCAGATGAATAATGAGGCTTCGGAAAACATGAAGAATATCGAACCTTTTGTCCGTTCGCTGAAGAAGAAACTGCCTGACATGCCGGTTGAATATGTAGACGAGCGTTTTACTTCTGTTCTGGCTCATCGGACGATGCTTGAGGCTGGATTGAAAAAGAAAGACCGCCAAAATAAAGCACTGGTGGATGAAATCAGTGCAACTATTATTCTGCAAACTTATTTGGAGAACAAACGTTTCTCCTTTTTATAATGTATAGAAAATAATTTGTAATTAGTAATTTGTAGTAAAGGAAATGATTTTACCCATTTATGTGTACGGTCAGCCCGTATTGAGAAAGGTAGCAGAGGATATTGCCCCGGACTATCCGAATTTGAAAGAGCTTATTGAGAATATGTTTGAAACGATGGACCATGCCGAAGGCGTAGGACTTGCAGCACCGCAGATTGGGCTTCCCATCCGCGTGGTGGTAATCGATTTGGATGTACTTTCCGAAGATATGCCAGAATATAAAGATTTCCGCAAGGCGTATATCAATGCCCATATTTTGGAGGTGTCCGGTGAGGAGGTTTCTATGGACGAGGGGTGCTTGAGCCTTCCCGGTATTCATGAGTCGGTGAAGCGTGGCAACAAAATACGTGTGCAGTACCTGGACGAGAATCTGGAACCGCACGATGAGATTATCGAAGGCTACCTGGCACGCGTGATGCAGCACGAGTTCGACCATCTGGAAGGAAAGATGTTCATCGACCATTTGTCTCCGTTGCGCAAGCAGATGATTAAAGGAAAACTGAATGCCATGTTGAAGGGCAAGGCACACTGCACTTATAAGGTGAAAACCGTAAAGAAATAAGTCAACCATATAATATGGTATAAAAGGCTCAAAAAATATAAAAAGTGTTCCGCTAATCCCGACAAGTAAACGAAAAACGTTACTTTTGTTTCGTTTACAAGCATTTATAAAACAAGATGATAAGAAAAATACTGACAGCTATTTTGCTGTTACCCACATTGTTGTATGCGCAAATCAATACGGAACGGGTGATGACCATTGCTCGGAATGCATTGTATTTTGAGGATTACGTGCTTTCTATCCAATATTTTAATCAGGTAATCAACGCGAAACCTTATTTATATGAGCCTTATTTCTTCCGTGGACTGGCAAAAATCAATTTGGATGACTATCAGGGAGCGGAGAGTGATTGTGATGCTGCGATTCAAAGAAATCCTTTTGTGGTAGGTGCTTACCAGATCAGAGGATTGGCACGTATCCGTCAGAACAAGTTTGACGAGGCGATTGAAGATTATAAAACCGCTATCAAATACGATCCGGAGAATGTGGTGCTTTGGCATAATCTTTCTCTTTGCCATATTCAGAAAGAAGATTATGAGGCAGCTAAGGAAGATTTGGGTACGCTTCTGACAATTGCCCCCAAATATACGCGTGCCTATCTGATGCGCGGGGAAGTCTCCCTGAAACAGAACGATACGATACAAGCTTTGCGTGATTTTGACAAAGCTATTGATATGGACCGTTATGACCCGGACGGATGGGGGGCAAGAGCCATTGTACGTCTCCAGCAGGGAAAGTATAAAGAGGCTGAAGCTGATTTGGACCAGTCTATCCATCTGAGTGCAAAGAATGCCGGTAACTATATCAACCGTGCCTTGGCGCGTTTCCATCAGAATAATTTGAGAGGCGCCATGAGTGACTATGATTTGGCTTTGGATATTGATCCGAATAATTTTCTCGGGCACTACAACCGCGGTCTGCTGCGTGCCCAGGTAGGCGATGACAACCGGGCGATAGAGGATTTTGATTTTGTGTTGAAGATGGAACCGGATAATATGATGGCCACTTTCAATCGTGGTTTGTTACGTGCGCAGACGGGGGATTACCGGGGAGCTATCAGTGACTATTCCAAAGTGATTGCAGAATATCCTAACTTTATGGCCGGCTATTATCAGCGTGCCGAAGCCCGTAAAAAGATTGGCGACCGTAAAGGAGCCGAGCAGGATGAGTTCAAAATCATGAAGATGCAGATAGACAAGCGTAACGGTGTTTCTTCCGGTGACAAAAAGGAAGGTGGCGACAGTAAGGATGTTGCGGATAATTCTTCGGGGAACTCCAATGGAGATGGCGGGAAGACCCGTAAGAAATCCGACAAGAATATGGAAAATTATCGGAAAATTGTAATAGCGGACGATTCGGAAGTTGACCAGCGTTATAAGAGCGATTATCGTGGACGTGTACAAGACCGGAATGTGACCATCAAGCTTGAGCCGATGTATGCTTTGACTTATTATGAGAAACTGAGCGATGTGAAGCGTATCGTACATTATCATAAGTATATTGAGGAACTGAACCATTCGAAACTGTTCCCGAAGCCACTGCGCATCACCAATATGGAAGCTCCGCTGACGGAGGAACAAGTACGCTTCCACTTTGCTTTGATAGACGCTCATACGTCTGATGTGGTGGCTGACGAGAAGAACGCCAAGAAACGTTTCATGAGAGGTCTGGACTTCTATCTGGTTCAGGATTTTGCCAGTTCCATAGATGACTTTACAAAGAGTATCTTGTTGGACGACACTTTCTTTCCGGCATACTTTATGCGTGCTTTGGTGCGTTATAAGCAACTGGAATATAAAAAGGCCGAAGCCACAATGAGTGAAGGCGCCACTTCGGGTACAACGGAAATGAAGAAGCCTGAAGTGACGGCCATCGATTATGAAGTTGTGAAGAATGACCTGGACCACGTTATCCAATTGGCTCCTGATTTTGTTTATGGCTATTATAACCGTGGCAATGTGTCTTCGTTGCTGAAGGATTACCGTGCCGCCTTGGCGGATTATGACAAGGCGATTGAGCTGAGCCCCGATTTTGCTGAAGCATACTTTAACCGTGGGTTGACGCACATCTTCCTGGGGAATAACAAACAAGGTATTGCTGATTTGAGTAAAGCCGGAGAGTTGGGCATTGTGTCGGCCTATAATATCATAAAGAGGTTTACAGATACACGGGAATAACATTTTTTTGCTAAAAAATAGAATATCAAAAAGAATTAGCTATTTTTGCGTTCTGAAAAATGAAATATACATATAAACTATGATAAAGATAACATTTCCAGACGGCTCTGTTCGTGAATATAACGAAGGAGTAACGGGACTGCAGATTGCAGAAAGCATCAGTTCGCGATTGGCACAAGACGTGCTGGCTTGTGGCGTGAACGGAGAAATTTATGATTTGGGGCGTCCTATCATGCAAGACGCTGAAGTGGTTCTTTATAAATGGGAGGATGAGCAGGGTAAGCATGCCTTTTGGCATACCAGTGCCCATCTGCTGGCCGAAGCTTTGCAGGAACTCTATCCGGGCATCCAGTTCGGTATAGGTCCTGCTATCGAAAACGGTTTCTACTATGATGTGGATCCGGGTGAAACGACTATCAAGGAAGCTGACCTGCCGGCCATTGAGAAAAAGATGGCTGAACTGGTGGCTAAGAAAGAAGCGGTTGTCAGACAAGACATTGCCAAGGCAGATGCTTTGAAGATATTTGGTGACCGTGGAGAAACTTATAAATGCGAGCTGATTTCCGAATTGGAAGACGGTCACATCACAACTTATACGCAGGGTGCATTTACCGACTTGTGCCGTGGCCCTCACTTGATGACCACAGCTCCTATCAAGGCTATTAAACTGACTTCCGTTGCCGGTGCTTACTGGCGTGGACAAGAAGACCGTAAGATGATGACCCGTATCTATGGCATCACTTTCCCTAAGAAGAAGATGCTGGATGAGTATCTTGTTCTGCTGGAAGAGGCAAAGAAGCGCGATCACCGTAAAATCGGTAAGGAGATGGACTTGTTCATGTTCTCCGACACCGTAGGTAAGGGACTCCCGATGTGGCTGCCCAAAGGTACTGCACTGCGTATCCGCTTGCAGGACTTCTTACGTCGCATCCAGGCCCGTTACGATTATCAGGAAGTAATGTGTCCGCCCATCGGCAACAAATTGCTTTACATCACTTCCGGACACTATGCAAAATATGGTAAGGACTCCTTTCAGCCCATACATACACCGGAAGAAGGGGAAGAGTACTTCTTGAAACCGATGAACTGCCCTCACCACTGTATGATTTACAAGAACTCACCCCGTTCTTACAAAGACCTGCCTTTGCGTTTGGCAGAGTTCGGTACGGTTTGCCGTTACGAGCAGAGTGGTGAGCTGCACGGGCTGACACGTGTACGTAGCTTTACGCAGGATGATGCGCACATCTTCTGTCGTCCGGACCAGGTGAAGGATGAGTTCCTCCGTGTAATGGACATTATCTCCATCGTGTTCGAATCTATGGACTTCGAGAACTTCGAGGCACAGATTTCCTTGCGCGACAAGGTGAACCGCGAAAAATATATCGGTAGTGACGAGAACTGGGAAAAAGCAGAACGTGCCATTATCGAAGCTTGTGAAGAAAAGGGGTTGAAGGCAAAAATAGAATATGGAGAAGCTGCTTTCTATGGTCCTAAACTGGATTTCATGGTGAAGGATGCCATTGGTCGCCGTTGGCAGCTGGGTACCATCCAGGTGGACTACAACCTGCCGGAACGTTTCCAACTGGAATATACCGGTGCCGACAATCAGAAGCACCGTCCCGTAATGGTTCACCGTGCTCCGTTCGGCTCCATGGAACGTTTCGTGGCTGTGCTTATTGAGCATACAGCTGGTAAATTCCCGTTGTGGCTGACTCCTGATCAGGTCGCTATTCTGCCTATCAGCGAGAAGTTCAACGACTATGCGCATGAAGTGAAACAATACTTGAAGCGATATGACATCCGTGCCATTGTGGATGAACGCAATGAAAAGATTGGTCGTAAGATTCGTGACAATGAGATGAAGCGTATTCCGTACATGCTGGTTGTAGGTGAAAAGGAGGCTGAAAACAAGGAAGTTGCTGTCCGCAAGCAGGGAGAAGGTGATAAGGGAACCATGAAATTTGAAGAATTTGCCAAAAAAATGAACGAAGAAGTTCAGAATATGATAAATAAATGGTAACTTTGCGCCCAATTGTAGAAGCATAGCATATATTAGATGTTCTAAAGATCGCTTTTACTTAACATAAAACATTAATTTGGGAATAGTAAATAAGAAACAAACTGGAAGTAAACGTTATTTAATGAAGAATGACAGCTTAAAAGGGCAACATCGGATTAACGAACAAATCCGGGCCAAAGAAGTCCGCATAGTGGGCGATGAAGTAGAACCAAAAGTGTATCCGATAGCGCAGGCTTTAAGACTTGCTGAAGAACATGAAGCGGATCTCGTGGAGATTTCTCCAAATGCACAACCCCCTGTTTGTCGTATTATTGATTATTCTAAATTTCTTTATCAGTTAAAGAAGCGTCAGAAAGAGCAAAAGGCAAAGCAGGTGAAGGTAAACGTGAAGGAAATACGTTTTGGACCTCAGACTGATGACCATGACTATAATTTCAAGTTGAAGCATGCCAAAGGCTTTTTGGAAGATGGCGATAAGGTGAAAGCCTACGTATTCTTTAAAGGTCGTTCTATCTTGTTCAAAGAGCAAGGAGAAGTGCTGCTGCTCCGTTTTGCCAATGACTTGGAAGATTATGCGAAGGTAGACCAGATGCCGGTTCTGGAAGGAAAGAGAATGACAATCCAGCTCTCTCCGAAGAAAGCGGCGGCATCGAAGAAGAGCGTGGCTCCCAAGCCTGCAGAAGATGCGCCAAAGGCCGCGTCGGCTGAAACCGAAGGAGAATAAAGAATGAGTAACGCCATAGGTATAGTGCGTTGCCATATAATTTAATAATTAAAAAGTTAAAAAAGATGCCAAAGATGAAGACTAACTCCGGTTCTAAAAAGAGATTTACTCTTACCGGAACAGGTAAAATCAAAAGAAAGCACGCTTTTCATAGTCACATCCTGACTAAGAAAACTAAGAAGCAGAAAAGAAACTTGTGCTACTCTACACTTGTAAGTACAACAGATGTAAGCCAGGTGAAAGAGCTTTTAGCAATGAAGTAATTGAAAAGCGTACAAAAGTATTAAAGTTATTAACCGAATGCATTAGCTTTAAGTCCGCTGCGTGAAGTAACGGCGCTAACATTCAAAAACAAGTAAAACTATGCCAAGATCAGTAAATCATGTTGCTTCTAAAGCAAGAAGAAAGAAAATTTTGAAATTGACCAGAGGTTACTTTGGTGCAAGAAAGAACGTTTGGACCGTTGCCAAGAATACTTGGGAGAAAGGTTTGACTTATGCGTTCCGTGACCGTAAGAACAAGAAGAGAAACTTCCGCGCTTTGTGGATTCAGCGTATCAATGCTGCCGCTCGTCTGGAAGGTATGTCTTACTCTAAGCTGATGGGCGCTTTGCACAAAGCCGGTATCGAAATCAACCGCAAGGTGTTGGCTGATTTAGCGATGAACCATCCGGAAGCTTTCAAGGCTATCGTTGCTAAAGCAAAGGCTGCATAAAAACAGTTAGCAGATAAATTACGAGGTGCTGATTACTCTTTTGGTAGTCAGCACTTTTTGTTTTCTGATAGTCTTGGGAGGGGTTAAAACATTAAAAGGACTTGAAACAATTTGCTGATTTTACTTGTTTCTTTCATAGAAACTCATTACCTTTGTTATAGAAAAAATAGCCGCATTGATTGGATCGGGAAACTCATCAATTTTTATGAAATACCGAGACAAGCTTCGCTTCTCAATGGCGGGCCACGCCCTTCGGGGTAACTCTTGAGTCGGTGGATTACAAAGAGGAGGAGCACTCAAATCATGTCATACGGAGTTTCATCACATCATCGGTGCGGCTTTCTATAAAAGAGGAACGGTAATCTGTCTGGATAACCGTTCCTCTTTCTTTTTATGCGGATGTGGGTGATTGTGAAACAAATGATACGTGATGCTGAAACAGATGATGTATCAAGGGAAGATAGATGATACGTTTATACAAAACAGACCATCTGTATCGGGTGAACAGATGGTCTGTTTTGAAAAGAGGTTTTTACGGTTTATTTGTTGTTCCTCAGGTCTTTTACCCTGACGGCTTTTCCTTCGCTCTGCGGTAGGGAGCCTTTCTTCACCAACCGCAATTTCGGGGTTACCAGAATCTCGTCTTTCAACTGACGGGTGATTGCTTTGCGAATCTTCTCCAGCTCGATATAGTTATCGGTAGAGAGGTCGCTGAGTTCAACTTCTACAATCATTTCATCTTGATTATTAACCGTTTCAAGTGTGATGAGGTAATTACTGCCCAATTCGGGGAATTGTACCAGCACCTTTTCCACCTGCATGGGGAAGATGTTGACTCCCTTGATGATGAACATGTCGTCACTACGGCCTTTGATGCGGTCTATACGGATGTGGGTACGTCCGCAAGGGCACTTGCCAGGCAGAATGCGGGTAAGGTCGCGCGTGCGATAACGGATAAGCGGCATCATTTCTCTGTCTAAGGTTGTCAGTACCAGTTCGCCGATTTCACCTTCCGGTACGGGGTCGCCGGTTTCCGGATTAATGATTTCGACCAGGTAGCAATCTTCCCAGAAGTGCATGCCGTCTTGTTCGGTACATTCGAAGGCTACGCCGGGACCGTTCATTTCAGCCATACCGAAGCTGTTGTAGGCTTTGACACCAAGCATGCGCTCAATCTTTCTACGTTGCTCGTCTGTGTGGGGTTCGGCACCGATAACAAGCGTTTTCAAGCTTGTACTGGTAGGGTCTATACCTTCTTCCTGGAATACTTCGGCCAGACGGATGGCATAGCTGGGAATGGCATGTAGGGCAGTAGTCTTGAAATCGGTGATGAACTTAATCTGGCGCTTGCTGTTGCCGGCAGCGGCAGGAACAGTCAGTGCACCCAGACGTTCGGCTCCATACTGAAAGCCCAGTCCTCCGGTGAACATACCGTAGCCGGAGCTGTTTTGGAAAACATCCGTCTTACGGATGCCTACCATATAGAGGCAGCGTGCCACTAAGTTTGCCCAAGAGTCCAAATCGTGTTGGGAGTGTACGATGACCGTCGGCGTGCCCGTAGTGCCACTGGAAGAATGGATACGTACTCCGTCCTCACGCATATCGCCTGCTACTAATCCAAAAGGATAATTGGCGCGCATATCAGCCTTGGTGGTAAACGGTATCTTACGTATGTCTTCTATAGACCGGATGCTGCCGGCAGTGATGCCATGCTCTTGGAATACTTTTTTATAGTAGGGAGAGTTGGCGGCAATGCTGACAGTCTTTTTTAACCGTTGCAGTTGTAGTTCGCGCAACTGCTCACGGGGCATCGTTTCAATCTCTTCTTCCCAGTATTTGTTATTCATGGTATGTTGAAATTTAGAGTCAATTATAGTTTACATCAGTTTTTCAGCAATCTCTTTGCCGGCAGCCAACGCTTTGAGGTTCAACTCTACAATGGCGTCTCCCTTGCGTTGGAAGATTTCGCGGATGCTGTCTTGCACCTTTGCATAGTCAATGCCGAGAAAGGGGATGGTGGCGCCCAGCAGTACGATGTTCGCTACGCGGGGAGAGCCGACTTCTTTTGCCACCTCGTTTACGTTCAGCATGATTTTATGCGGCAGCTTGTTGATTTCGGCCTTGATGTCTTCTTCTGCCGGATAGTTGGGAATGTTGATGAAGGGAGCTTCATTGGTCACCAGCCAACCCTCAGGGCTGAGGAAGGGGAGGTAGCGCAACGCCTCCATCGGTTCCAAGGAGATGATGAGGTCGCATTTTCCTGTGGGGATAAGGTCCGAGGCGATGGGTTGGTCGCTGATGCGCAAGTTGGACTGCACGTCACCGCCTCGCTGGCTCATGCCGTGTACTTCTGCCTGCTTCATGTAGAGTCCGCCCTTGAGGGCTGCTTTGCCGATTACGGTGGCGATGGAGAGGATACCTTGTCCTCCTACGCCGGAAAGTATGATGTCTTTTTTCATGGCTTTACTTGTTTCTTTTTTTGCGTGCTAATGTTTGGATACATTCTCTGCGGGGGATGATGACGGATACGCCGTGGTATTCGATTTCTTCCCGGATGATTTGCTTCATCTCTTCGTAGTTCTTCTTCAAAGGAACTACGACGCGGATGTGTTCGGGAGCTACACCGATGCCGGCGCAGATGGCTTCCAAACGTCCGGTGCCGGCAGAGTCTTGTCCTCCGGTCATGGCGGTGGTTTCGTTGTCGGAGATGACGATGGTGACGTCGGCGTTTTCGTTGACGCAATCCAGCAGTCCTGTCATGCCCGAGTGGGTGAAGGTGGAGTCGCCGATAACGGCTACGGCAGGATGCAGACCGGCATCCGAAGCACCCTTCGCCATGGTGATGGAGGCGCCCATATCCACGCAAGAGTTAATGGCGTTGAACGGAGCGTTGGCTCCCAGCGTGTAGCAACCAATGTCGCTGAACACCTTATAAGTGGGATATTCTTCTTTCAATACTTGGGTCAGCACCGTGTACATGTCGCGATGGCCGCAACCCTCGCACAAAGCGGGCGGGCGCATCTCTACCAGAGAAGGAACGCTGAATTCAGCCTTGTTCTCTTTGCCTACGGCATGTGCCACGCTGTCCGGGTTCAGCTCTCCGTCTTGTGAAAGAGTGCCGTCCAAACGGCCTTTTACTTTGATGCCGATGCCCAGATAGCCTTTCAGCTGTTTTTCTACGAACGGTTGTCCGTCTTCCAGTACCAGAATCTCGTCACATGCTTCTACCAGCTGCATCAGCTGTTTCTTGGGCAACGGGTATTGTCCGATTTTCAGTACCGGATATTCGCAGCCTTCGGGATAGTTTTCCATCAGGTAGTTGTAGCCGATGCCGCATGCCACGATACCCAGCTTTTTGTTGGGACCGTCGGTATATTTGTTGTAAGCGGAGTTTTCAGAAGCTTTGATAAATTCGTCCTGGCGTTGCAGCAATGCTTTGTAACGTTTGCGTGCATTACCCGGCAGGAGGATGAACTGACGTGGGTCTTCGCTGAAGGAAATCTCATTCTGCGGTTGTTGCTCCTTGCGCTCTACACCGGAACGGGAGTGTGCCAGGCGCGTAACCATGCGCATCAGGATGGGTTCGCCGGTCTGTTCGGAGAAGCTGAATCCGTTGTATACCATGTCGTATGCTTCCTGCTGGTTGCTTGGTTCGTACATCGGGATGAGGGAGAAGTCGCCATAGAAACGGCTGTCCTGCTCGTTCTGCGAGGAATGCATGCTGGGATCGTCGGCAGCTATGACTATCAGACCACCTTTTACGCCGGTAATGGCAGAGTTGATGAAACAGTCGGCAGCCACGTTCATACCCACGTGCTTCATGCACACTAGTGAACGCTTGCCTGCAAAGGACATGCCCAGGGCAGCCTCCATCGCAGTTTTTTCGTTAGAGCACCAGCGGTTATGAATGTTCTTTTCAGCAGTAACCGGTGCCATCTGAATATATTCGGTGATTTCCGTAGAAGGAGTGCCGGGATAGGCATATACGCCCGAAAGTCCGGCATCTAATGCAGCTTGTGCAATGGCTTCATCGCCAAGTAAGAGTTGCTTGCTCATATCTGAATATTTAAGTGTTAGTCATGGATTAATATTTGACGCAAATATAGGATTTTGCTTTTATTTTATCAGCAGATTACTTGAAAATCTTTCTTTCGTTTAATGCATCCCAATATCTTCTTGCATTTTTCATGTGCTCGGCATAATTGGATGCAAAGTTATGGGTGCCCGAGAAGTCCTCTTTGGCACACATGTAGAGGTAGTTGTGTTTCGTATAATTCAGCACGGCATCCAGCCCGCTGGGTGAGGGGATGCGTATGGGGCCGGGAGGCAATCCGGTATTGAGGTAGGTGTTGTAGGGGGATTCTACCGCCAGATGGCCATTCGTAATTCTCCGCAAGCCGAAGGCCTGCAAGGCAAATTTGATGGTAGGGTCGGCTTGCAGGGGCATGCCGGCGTGCAGGCGGTTGATATATAACCCTGCTACCATCGGTTTTTCAGGATTGTTGTTTGTCTCTTCCTCGACGATGGAGGCAAGGGTGCAGATTTCCGTCGGGGTCATTCCGATGGCGGTGGCTTTGCCTAGGCGTTCCTGGTTCCAGAACCTTTGGTGCTCTTTCTGCATTCTTTCGAAGAACTCTTCCACACTCATGTCCCAATAGACTTGGTAGGTTTCGGGGATGAAGAGGCAGGGCAAGGTCTCTTTGGTGTATCCCAGTTTTTGTTGGAATGCGGAGTCGTTCATCAGTCCGGCTATTTCGGCGGAGTCTATCATGAGCTGTTTGCTTATGCTGCGTGCCAGGCGGTCCAGCGTGCGTACGCTGCCGACGGTGAGGTTCATAGGTTCTTGATATCCGCGGTACAGACGGCTGAATACGTGATATACGTTTTCTCTCGGCCGGATAGCGTAGCGTCCGGTGTGTATGTTTTCGGAATATTTCTTGTATTGGGCCATCCAGCGGAAGCCGGTGAAGCTTCGGGGATGGCCTTGTTGTTTCACCTTATTATATATGGAGTCAGCGGTGTCGTCGCGGTCTATATAGATATAGACTGTCTTTTGCGGATGGAATTGCGGGGCAAACAGATAGTAGTATACTGTTCCTGCACAAGCTGCTCCAATAAGAATTAGTGTAACGAATGTTCCGATAATGATTTTCTTCTTTTTCTTTTCCATTTTGTTTTACTGCATCTTTAGTCGGGCAAAGTTAGTAAAAAATGGAGTGAAAATCATCAAGTCATATCAGTTAATTCGATAGCTGACAAAGGCTATGCGTTTGCTGTCCGGTGCCCATGAGTTGACATTGATGGTGCCTTGTCCGCCGAAAATCTTTAACAAAGTTTTGGGTTCTCCACCGTTTGCGGGCATTAGGCGCAGTTCTACGTTCTTGTTTGCCAGATGCTCTCCCGGTTCCAGGTCACCTTTGTAGTAGGTGATGAATACAACGGATTTTCCGTCGGGAGAGATGTGGGGGAACCAGGAGTTGCGGGTTTCGTCAAAGGTCATCTGGGTCTGTTCGGAGCCGTCTGCCTTCATGCGCCAGACTTGCATGAGTCCGGTGCGTACGGAGTTGAACCAGATGTATTGTCCACAGGGGGAATATTCCGGTCCGTCATCCAGACCCTCGGCAGTGGTCAGGCGGGTTTCTTCACCTCCTTCCACGGGGATGGTATAAATATCATAGTTGCCGTTTCGTTCGGCGCAATAGGCAAGTTCTTTACCGTCGGGACTCCAACCGTGGAGGTAGCTGGGAGCCATAGGCGTTATTAAACGGGGAGTGCCGCCCGTGATGGGAAGTGTATAAATGCGCGATTTATAGTCCTCTTTCGTCCCGTGGCTGATGGCTATCTGCTGTCCGTCGGCCGAGAGGACGTGGTCGTTGTTGCAGTTTTGGGCAAATCCGGTGTTTATCAGTTCCGGTTTGGCAGGCGAGGTGGGGGAAAGGCGGTAAAGCTTTCCTTCGCTGTTGTATAGTAGCCATTGCCCGTCGGGCGTCCAATTGGGGGCTTCAATCCGGTAGGGAAATTCTTTGACGACGGTCCGGTTACCATTGGTTACATCCAGTATTTCGAGGACGCTGGTAATCTCGTTTTTTTGTTGAGCGGTTGCGGTCAGTGCAACAGTTGCAAAGAAGGGGATTAAATAGGGTTTCATGTTTATATCGTATTTAATAAATCTCCGCAAGATACATTTTTTATTGGAAACTACATAGTCGGAGCATTTTTTTCATTAAAATCTGTAGTGCTGACCGAATGCGTAGTGCTTATCATATAAATAATTATTGCAATGAATATTTTTGAGGGCTACGGTAGATTATGCTTTTCAAAATCTCTCAAATATCCATTCATCTACCTTCAGTTCTTTGCCTTTAAATACGAAATAAAGGTTGTGAATACCGTCTTTGTCTGTGTTTATCTTTGTAGAGACAGTCTGTAAAGAGTCTGAATTGAAGGAGGTGGAAGCCAGTACTTCACCATCGGGGCGGTCAAGGTGCACTTCCAGAGTGCCGTGTCCTGCTGCTGTGGCACGGAATAGAGAGGGAAAGCCGGAGAAGAATACGCCACGTACGGATATAACTGATTTCTTTTGTTCACTGCCCACTGCAAGCATGTTGCCGGGGGTGGCTGTAGGCTCAAAGTGTATGCCTAGCGTAGCGGCTGTTGTTTCTGCTTGCTGATGAATGAACGGGTTCACTGGCTTTATCTGGTCCACACCCTTCAGTGTGGCTTCTCCCATTTCCAGCTTCACGTTTTTTTCGTCTACCTTCAGCTTGTTGACGCAAAGGCTGCGGAAACCGCCATTGGTGCCTTTGTGTTCTTGCAAGCACATGTTGTGATAAAATAGGTAATAGTCTCCTTTGTATTTTTGCAGATGGGTATGATTGTTGCTGAACCCCATACCATAGTCTCCGGGATTCTTGAAATAATTGTCCACATACTTCCAGCTGTCGGTGTCGAGAGGCGTGTGTGAAGTCATGTACGACATGCAGCAGATGCTGGGTTTGTCCACTCCCTCGTGAGGCCATTCGGTGCGCTTGTTCCAGTCGGTATTGTAGGTATAAATCCATGTGCCGTTCCAGTAGTTCAGCTCATTGGCTTCGAAGTGATAGGGAGCTTTTATCTCTACTATCTCGCTGTCCAGACTAATCAGGTCTTTGCCCAAGCGGACAATGCGGGCATCTCCAGGCATGTAGTCGGTGCCGACTTCCCCCTTTCCGCCTCCACCGAATGATAACCATCCTATACCTTCGTCATCTATCACGGCACCCGGGTCGAAGGGAGCTTTGCAGTGGCCTAATCCTTGGGTGAACTGGCTCACCAGCATACGCCCCAGCGGGTCGGTCCACGGGCCTACGGGAGAGGTGGAGGTTAGTACGCCTACGCCCGCACCGCTGTTGGAGTAGTAGAGGTAGAAGTGGGTTTTACCGTCCGATTCTATCCGCGATACAATGGATGGAGCCCATGAGGCTATACCCCATGGTGAGAGGGCCTTTACGTCAATCAGTCCGTGATAAGTCCAGTTTACCATGTCATCGGTAGACAACATAACCAGCGAATGGATGTATTGGTATGTGTTTTTGCCATCTTTCCCCACACTGTCCAGTTGCTGGGTGTCATTGGTTCCATACACATAGAGCCTTCCGTTGTATTCCATCGATGTCGGGTCGGCCACAAAAATGAAATCCGACAGTGGGTTGGCGTTTCCACTGAAGAATTTGGGTGATTCTACCGGATGCGTGTCTTTCTTTCCTGAAGTGGAAAGCGCCCACATATCGTTTCCTGCGGACATAGCCGCCAGCAGCAAAGCTGCTGTAAATAACTTGATTCTTTTCATTTTCTTATAGTATATTATAGAAATCTATGGTAACCTTTTGATTTTAGCTTGTGTTTTTTCGTCATCTCAATACTTCATTTAAGATTGAAAAATTTGGTTATTGAAAAGTTGCCACAAATATTGGGAATTACTATATATAATATAGGTGTATTATGTTTTTAATAGTGTATCTATATGTTTCAAGTTATCATTTTAGACTGTGGATGTAATCAGATGGTGCTGTTTTAAACCTATTTTGAGATAATCATGCGGCTATAGATTAAACTGTTTGAAAGGGCATTGTGTTTTATGCAAATATACTCGTAGAAGAGCGTTTTTTATTTTAGAAAAGAAAAAGCACTGATTATCTGGAATAATCAGTGCTTTAATATTGAGCCGCTAGCCAGACTTGAACTGGCGACCTACGCGTTACGAATGCGTTGCTCTACCAACTGAGCTATAGCGGCAATAAACTTTTGTTTACGGGGTGCAAAGGTACATCTTTATTTGAAAAGGCAAAAAGAATCCTTGTTTTTTTTAGAAATATTTTAGTAGAATAATTTTCTGTTTGAATGTTCTGAACTTTATTGCCTTAAAAATTGGATAATAAAACGAAAAGAAGCATCTTTGTCGTAGGTCCTATAGCAAAAAGTCTGATACTGATTATGAATTTTAGAACATATTATAAATATCTTTCTTCACGCATAGCGTCCAAATGGGTGGTGTTGTCGGTAGATGTAATTATCGTTGTGATTTCCATACTTTCTGCATGTTTTTTGCAATATAGGCTTTCGTCCGTATCTTATGAAATTTCTTTGTATGTATGGCTGACCATTTGGGCTGTATTGTGTAATGTCTGTTTCTTTCATATTTTCCGTACTTATGTAGGTGTCATCCGTTTTTCTTCTTTTGTAGATATTTATCGTGTGTTTTGGAGCCTTACGATAAGCTATGTTGTACTGTTTTTGGGGAATTTCTGTTGGTCTGTTTTGGGGCTTGAAGAAACTTTGCCGAACAGCATTCTGTTTATGGCATATATGTTTACTTTCTCTCTGATGGTTTGTATGCGCATTGCTGTGAAGATGCTTTATGAAGCTATTGCTTTTGATGCACGTCATTGCGTGAATGTTTTTATTTATGGATTCCATGGGACTGGAGTCGATGTTGCAAAATCCTTGAGAGTTAGTCGTAATAATCATTATCGCCTGCGTGGCTTTATTTCGGACGAACTTGATATGATAGGTAAACATACGATGGGATGCAGGGTATATCCCAATGATGAACAGCTGTTTGATCGTCTAAAGAAAAAGAAAGTGGATACAATCATTATCTCTCCAAGCAAGGTATCGGATTTGGAAAATTCCGGAATGCTGGATAAACTGTTCTCTCATGATATTCATGTAATGACCGTTCCTCCCTTAAGCGATTGTATGGATGATGGACTGATAAAGGACATTCAAATAGAAGATTGGCTTCGTGGAGAACCGGTACAAGTTGACATGCGTAAAATTGCGGCCCATATTGAGGGGCGTAGAGTAATGGTTACGGGAGCAGCGGGAGCTGTAGGAAGGGAAATCGTCCGCCAGTTGGCTACACTGAATCCTTATCAGTTGATTCTGGTAGATCAGGCAGAGTCCCCATTGTATGATGTACAGTTGGAATTGTCTGATCATTGGAAGAATCTGGAGGTCCGCGTATTGGTTGCAGATGTTGCTAACCGTACGCGTATGGAGGCTATATTTGAAGGAACACGTCCTCAACTTGTTTTTCATTCTGCTGCTTATAAACATGTACAACTGATGGATGATTTTGTGTCAGAGGCAATTCAAACGAATATATCGGGAACAGTGAATATTGCGGACCTGGCGGTAAAGTATAGAGTGTCCCGTATGGTTATGATGTCTGTAACTAATGCACGTCATCCGGAGAATGCTATGGAATATAGTAAGCGTGTGGCGGAAATGTATGTGCAGTCATCTTATTGCAGGTTGAAACGCGACAAAGGGGAAACTGATATGTTCATAGTACGTTTGAGTGAGATGTATCCGATGAATGCGCATTGTTTGATGACCTTGTCTGAAGCTTGTATGCTCACCCTGGAAGTGGGAGTCATGGGGGATGGAGGAGAAGTGTACATTGTAGGAGGGCCTGGGGATGGGCTTTTGGATTCTGTAATCAGTGAAAAGATAAAGCGTGAAAAGGCATCTGTTGATGATTATGAACATGTGCGGGAAGAAGTGCTGGCCTTGGTGCAACATAGTTATACCGAAAAAAAGGCTATTTTGATTGGACTAATGAAAAAAATAGTGCCAATTTTCTCACTTTCTTCTACCCAAGGAAAAGACGTGAAAATGACAGCTTTTTAATGCTTTTTCTGAAACTTAGAAGTGGAATAAATGTATATTATAAAATAATATATTACCTTTGTGCCCGATTTATATTTATTACAAGAACTCAAAAGATTAATCAGAATATTTTATGCGTAGATTAATAACACTATTCTTTTTGGTATTTACTTTGTCAGGAGTAGCTTTTGCTCAGCAGATGTCAGATGATCAGGTTGTTCAGTATGTAAAAAGCGCTCAGCAGATGGGTAAAAATCAAAAGCAGATTACTACTGAATTAATGCGGCGGGGAGTGACAAGGGAACAAGTTGAAAGAATTCAGAAAAAGTATGAACATTCTAAATCTGGAAGTCCGCAGAGCAATACCCAAGATGAGAAACGTTCTCGTCAACGTGGTGAAATGAGTGGCGTAGTCAAAGGGTTGCGTACAACTTCGGAAACGTATTCTGCCAGGCAAACGGATGTTGCAGGGGATTCTTTACAAATGATGGATAATCGTTCCTTGTCTCAAGAGAAAGGGGCGGGGGATCCGACTTCGCAAATTTATGGTCATAATATTTTTACTAACGATAATTTGACTTTCGAACCTAATGTGAATGTTGCTACTCCCGAGAATTATCGTCTGGGACCTGGTGATGAGGTGATTATTGATGTGTGGGGAGCTTCTGAAACAACAATCCGACAAACAATATCTCCGGAAGGAAGTATTCTTGTGAATAATTTAGGACCGGTTTATCTGAGTGGTAAAACAGTAAGTGAAGCCAATAATTATTTGAAACAAGAATTTGCCAGAATATATTCTGGAGTAACTGGAAATGTTCCCTCTACCCAAGTTAAATTGACATTAGGAGAAATACGTTCTATTCAAGTAAACGTTATGGGTGAAGTTATGGTGCCCGGAACTTATACCCTCTCATCATTTGCTTCCGTATTCCATGCTTTATATCGTGCAGGTGGTGTGAATCCGATTGGTAGTTTACGCAGTATTAAAGTGATTCGCAATGGAAATACAATAGCAGATTTGGATGTTTACGATTTACTTATGAAAGGAAAAATGAAGGATGACATCCGTCTGCAGGATGGTGATGTAATTCTTGTGGATCCTTACCAGTCATTGGTACAGATATTGGGTAAGGTAAAACGTCCGATGTTTTATGAAATGAAACCCACTGAAACCGTAGGCACATTATTGAAGTATTCAGGTGGTTTTACGGGTGATGCTTATAAAAAAGCATTACGTATAATCCGTAAAAGTGGACGTGAGCATCAAATTTATAATGTGGATGAGATGGATTATTCTGTATTCCGCGTAGATGACGGTGATAAGATAACGGTTGATTCCGTTTTACAACGTTTTGAGAATCGTGTGGAAGTCCGCGGTGCTGTATATCGTGAAGGCTTGTATCAGTTGGACGGTACGATGAATACAGTGAAACAGCTGATTAAGAAAGCAGAAGGACTTCGCGGAGATGCATTCTTAAACCGTGCTATAATCGATCGTGAGCTTGAAGACTTGTCGCATGAGATTATACAAGTAGATGTGAAAGGTTTGCTGAACGGGACGGCTGCAGATATTCCTTTGCAGAAGAATGATATTTTATATATCCCAAGTATTCATGATTTGAAGGAAGAAGCTACACTTACCATCCATGGTGAAGTTGCCAATCCGGGTACATATCTCTATTCTGATAAAATGACAGTAGAGGATTTGGTGTTGCAGGCTGGTGGCTTGTTGGAGGCAGCGGCTACGACGAAAGTTGAAGTGGCACGGCGTATGAAAGATACGAAGAGTACATCTTTCAGTACTACAGTAGGCCAGAATTTCTCTTTTGATTTGAAAGATGGCTTATTGGTGGGAGAAGGAAGCCAGGATTTCCATCTTGAACCTTTTGATGAAGTTTATATTCGTAAGAGTCCGTCTTATTTTAAACAACAGAATGTTATGGTGGGAGGAGAAGTTCTTTTTAGCGGTAATTATGCACTATCGAAAAAAAATGAACGTTTGAGTGACTTGATAGCTAAGGCTGGTGGAGTGACTCCCGATGCTTATGTAAAAGGAGCGCGTCTTATTCGTAGGATGACCGAAGAAGAATTTCGCCGTAAAGAAGATGCCCTGCGTATGGCGCAAGCGGGAGGTGGAGATTCCATATCTGTAAAAAAATTGGATTTGTCTGATACCTATTCTGTAGGTATAAATCTGGGAGAGGCTTTGAAGAATCCCGGTTCAGATGCTGATATGGTGCTTCGTGAGGGAGATGTGTTATTTGTTCCGGAGTACGTAAGTACAGTGAAAATCAACGGTGCTGTAATGTATCCGAATACAGTTTTATATAAAAAGGGTGAAAGCTTGAAATATTACATCAATCAAGCTGGTGGTTTTGGTAATGATGCCAAGAAACGTAAGGTCTATGTAATATACATGAATGGTACAGTTTCTCGTTTAAAAGCAGGGAACAAGAAAGCCATTGAACCTGGTTGTGAAATAATTGTTCCAAGTAAAGAACAGAAAAAGAAGATGACTACTGCTGAAATTCTGGGAATGGGAAGTACGACAGCTTCTATTGCAGCGATGATTGCGACTATGGTTAATCTCTTTAAGTAATTTGAATTATGAGCGAAGAAAGAATACAAAACATAACCTCTCCACAACCTGAGGAACAAGAAATAGATTTGATAGAACTGGCCCAGAAAGTATGGGCTAGTCGCAAATTGGTTTTTAAGGCGTGTGGTATCGCTGCTCTTGTAGGACTGGTTGTTGCATTTAGTATTCCTAAGGAGTACTCTACAAGTGTGACATTGGCTCCGGAGAGTGGTGGCAAATCTGGTGGTGGAAGTATGGGAGCCCTTGCAGCCATGGCGGGTATCAATTTGGGCACTTCTTCTGGTGAGGATGCTTTGTCACCCGAACTTTATCCTGATATTGTAAGTTCTACTCCTTTTCTGATTGAACTGTTCGATGTTAAAGTCAAGGATCAGAAAGCAAAAGTAGACACGACTTTATATGCTTATTTGAAAGAAGAACAGCGTTCTCCTTGGTGGAGTGCAATTTTCTCCGCTCCTTTTAAAGTGTTAGGATGGACATTGTCTTTGTTTAAGGATGAACCGGAAGAGGGGGACGCAAAGCTGGATCCTTTTCGTCTTACTAGAGATGAGTCTGCCATTGCAGATGCTTTAAGTAAACGTATCTCTGTTTCCGTAGACAAAAAGACAGGTGTGACAACCTTGTCTGTTACTATGCAGGATCCTTTGATATCTGCTTCGCTGACGGATACCGTGATGCATTGCCTGCAGAACTACATCACAGATTATCGGACTAATAAGGCTCGTCATGATTTGGCATTTACCGAAAAACTTTATGGAGAAGCAAAGGCCAGTTATGAGGATGCCCAGAAGAAATACGCAAATTTTGTAGATGCAAACCAGAATATAATATTACTGAGTTATCGCGCAGAGCAAGAGCGTTTACAGAATGAAATGAATTTAGCCTATCAAGTATATACACAAGTGTCTCAACAATTGCAGATGGCAAGAGCTAAGGTGCAGGAGATTACACCGGTATATACGGTTGTCCAGCCGGCTACGGTACCTTTGAAGCCTGCAAAGCCCAATAAATTGATGATTTTGATCGGCTTCATGTTCTTGGCAGGTGTCGGCAGTGTGGGATGGATATTATTTGTAAAAGATTTATTAAAGGGATGGAAAAAGCAAACAATATGATGACGGATAATGATATGATGTGCTGGCATGCATTGTACACAGCACCTAAGTCTGAACATAAGTTGATGCAGCGTTTGAATGCTGCGGGATATACTACATATTGCCCGATGCAGGCTGTGTTTGTAAAATGGAAAGGGCATACCCGGAAGGTGATTACCCCTCTTTTTTCCGGATGCTTGTTTGTTGCTGGTAATGTGGCGGAAGTTGCCTCATTGGCTTCCTCGCAGAAGGCTGCTATATTACTAGATAAAGAAGGAAAAAGTTTGTCTATTGAAGCGGGTAAAGCAGAACTTCCTGCCAAGTTTGCTCAATTGCTGAGGTTATGATGAAGCTGATAACAGAAGAGCTGCTGGATACCGTTACTTCACAAGCCAAGGAGAATTCCCGTTTACGTATGAATTATAATTTTCATGCGTCTATGGATGCCCCTATTCATCGGTTGCTGAATGCTTTGGAGCCAGGAACTTATCTTCCTCCTCACCGTCATACAGATAAGGAAGAAACTTATCTGGTTTTGCGTGGAAGTCTGCTGGCATTTTTTTATGATGATGCCGGTAATGTAACAGATAAGGTATGCCTCAATCCTTCGGAAGGTAAATATGGTCTGGAGATTCCTTCTAATACGTGGCATAGTATTATTGCCTTGGAGTCAGGCACCGTTATTTTTGAAATTAAAAAAGGCCCATATCAGCCTCTACCCTCAGAGGATTTGGCTTCATGGGCTCCTCAGACTTCTGATGTGGAGGGAATAAAGGCTTTTATGAAGCGGATGTTGGAACTTTAATATTTTTTTGATAAAACAAAGAAGCCTCCCGATATTTTATTGTATATCGGGAGGCTTCTTTATGTACCATGTTATTAGTCAAACAGGCTCTTGAACTTCTTGAATATTTTCTCCTTAATCGAAGTGTTTGGCTTGAAGTTATCAGATTCTTCCATTTCCTCCAATGTTTTCTTCTCATCCTTGCTCAGCGTTTCGGGTACATATACGCTGACATTTACTAGCAAATCTCCCGTGCCGTATCCATTCACGTTGGGCAAACCTTTGCCGCGCAGGCGGAGTACTTTTCCCGGTTGCGTACCTGAGTCAATTTTTACTTTCACCTTTCCATCAATCGTGGGAATTTCTACTGCACCACCCAAGGCTGCTGTCGGGAAGCTGAGGAGCAGGTTGTAAATCAAGTCATTTTCGTCGCGTATCAGGTTCGGGTCTTGTTCTTCTTCTACAAGAATCAGCAGGTCTCCCGGCATACCGTTGTGCTTGCCTGCATTTCCTTTTCCTCCCATAGAGAGCTGCATACCTTCTGCGACACCTTTCGGGATTTTTACGGTTACTACTTCTTCACCGTATACAATACCTTCACCGGCACATTCCTTACACTTGTTTTTGATGATTTTGCCTTCACCGCCACAAGTTGGGCAAGTGGTTCTTGTTTGCATGGTGCCGAGTATGGTTTGCTGGTTACGGATTACCGTGCCGCTACCGTTACAGGTCGGGCAGGTTTCGGCGCCGCCGTCGCCTTCGGCTCCCGTGCCATGACAGTGGGTACAAGGCACGTATTTCTTCAGCTTGAATTTCTTTTCCACACCGGTAGAGATCTCCTTGAGGTTCAGTTTTACCTTGACGCGCAAGTCCGAACCACGGTAACGGCGTTGTTGTGTGCCGCCACTTCCGCCGAAACCTCCAAAACCGCCAAAACCTCCTCCACTGTGTCCACCAAAGATATCACCGAACATGGAGAAGATGTCGTCCATGGACATGCCTCCACTGAAGCCGCCGAACGGACCACCATTACCGGCGGCACCACCCAGTCCGGCATGGCCAAACTGATCGTAGCGGGCACGCTTGTCCGGATTGCTTAGTACGTCGTATGCCTCTGCCGCTTCCTTGAATTTCTCTTCGGCTGTTTTGTCGCCCGGATTCTTGTCCGGATGATATTGGATGGCTTTTTTGCGATAGGCTTTCTTTATTTCTTCTACCGTTGCTGTCTTTTCGACTTCCAATACTTCGTAGTAATCTCTTTTTTCCATACAGTTTTATGTTATTCTCCGACTACCACTTTGGCATGACGGATCACTTTGTCGTTTAGGATGTAACCGGTTTGTACGCAGTCCAGAATTTTGCCTTTCAGTGCTTCATTGGGTGCCGGAATCACGGCGATGGCTTCGTGATAGTCTGTGTCGAGCGGTTGTTCCTTTGTCTCTATCACCTTAACGCCGTTTTGTCCCAATACAGACATGAATTTGTTGTAGATAAGTTCAACGCCTTCTTTTACGGCAGCTACATCGGTAGCTGTCTCCATGTTTTTGAGGGCGCGTTCAAAGTCATCCACAATGGGTAGGATACTGCTGATACTCTTTTCACCACCGTTCAGGATGAGTTCTGCCTTCTCCTTCATGGTACGTTTGCGGTAATTGTCAAACTCGGCAGACAAGCGCAGATATTTGTCTTTCTGCTCTTCAATCTGTTCATTGGCCTTTTCCAGTTCCTGAGCGAGCTTTTCTTCTTCTGTTAGGGGAGCTTCGTTTTCTTGTGAAACTTCTTGTCCTACGGTTTCTTCGTCACATTCGTTAGGAGTAGCTTGAGTTTTCAGCTCCTCTTCCTGGTTGTTTTCTTTTTCTTTCGGATTCATATTGTTATGCTTATTATTCTTGTAAAATGATTTTGCTTTCATTGCTGTTAAGGGTTTAAGTTAATACGATATCAGTGCTCCAGCAAAAACTTTGCCAAAACGGATGTTTTTGCCGAAAACGCTGCAAAGGTAATACTTTTATGTCAGATTGACAGCGCTTCTCTGTGTCTATTCATGGAAAAATAACTATCTTTGCACTCGCAATTCGCAGACTAATAGGTATTAAATAGTAAATTGTAAATAAATAAATCGTAAATATAAAGATGATTACAGTCTCTAATGTCTCAGTACAGTTTGGTAAAAGAGTGTTGTTCAATGACGTAAACCTGAAGTTTACAAGTGGTAACTGTTACGGTATCATCGGTGCCAACGGTGCCGGAAAATCTACTTTCCTGAAAACGATTTCCGGGGAGCTGGACCCTACGACGGGTTCCATCATGCTGGCTCCGGGAGAGCGTCTTTCCGTTTTGAGCCAGGACCACTTTAAGTGGGATGCTTTTACGGTAATGGACACGGTGATGATGGGACACACGGTGTTGTGGGACATCATGAAGCAGCGTGAAGTGCTGTATGCCAAAGAGGATTTCACAGACGAGGATGGACTGAAGGTTTCCGAATTGGAAGAGAAATTTGCCGAGCTGGACGGCTGGAATGCCGAAAGCGATGCTGCCGCCTTGTTGAGTGGTTTGGGTATCAAGGAGGACAAGCATTATCTGTTGATGGGTGAGTTGAACAACAAGGAAAAGGTGCGTGTCATGCTGGCGCAAGCTCTCTATGGAAATCCTGATAACTTGCTGCTGGACGAGCCTACCAATGACTTGGATATGGAGACCGTGACTTGGCTGGAAGAGTACCTCTCCAACTTTGAGCATACGGTGCTGGTGGTAAGCCACGACCGTCACTTCCTCGACTCCGTTTGTACGCATACGGTGGACATCGACTACGGAAAGATTAACCTCTTTGCCGGTAACTATAGCTTCTGGTACGAGTCCAGCCAGCTGGCGCTCCGTCAGCAGCAGAACCAGAAGGCAAAGGCCGAGGAGAAGAAGAAAGAGCTGGAAGAGTTTATCCGCCGATTCAGTGCCAATGTGGCAAAGAGCAAGCAGACTACCAGCCGCAAGAAGATGTTGGAGAAACTGAATGTAGAAGAAATCAAGCCGTCATCACGTAAGTATCCGGGCATTATCTTTACGCCCGAACGCGAACCGGGTAATCAGATTCTGGAAGTTTCCGGTTTGACGAAAACGCTGGAAGATGGTACGGTGCTGTTCCGCGACGTCAACTTCAATGTAGAGAAGGGAGACAAGATTGTATTCCTTTCGCACGACCCGCGTGCCATGACCGCCCTGTTCGAGATTATCAACGAGAATATGAAACCGGATGCGGGTACCTTCAACTGGGGTGTGACTATCACCACCGCTTACCTGCCGCTGGACAATACTGCATTCTTTAATACAGACCTGAATCTGGTGGACTGGTTGAGCCAGTTCGGCGAAGGCAATGAAGTCTACATGAAGAGTTTTCTGGGACGTATGCTGTTCTCCGGTGAGGAGGTGCTGAAGAAAGCAAGCGTATTGTCGGGAGGTGAGAAGATGCGTTGCATGATTGCACGTATGCAGCTGCGCAATGCCAATTGCTTGATTCTGGATACACCTACCAATCACCTCGACTTGGAGTCTATCCAGGCATTCAACAATAATCTAAAGACCTATAAGGGCAATATCCTTTTCTCATCCCACGACCACGAGTTCATTCAGACGGTTGCCAACCGTATCATCGAATTGACTCCGAACGGTATTATCGACAAGATGATGGAGTATGACGAATACATCACTTCAGACCACATCAAGGAGTTGCGTGCACGTATGTACGCAACAAAGTGATAACGGAAGCTAAGGACTAAATAAGCATATTTTAAATCGTTCCATCATGAGGAAAAAATCGTTCCACCATGGTGGAACGATTTTTTCACCACGGTGGAACAATATTTCTGCCATGATGGAACGATTCTTCTTTCATATCTTTTTTGTTTAATAAAGGCTTGTGCGATATTGAAAAAAAGAAGAAGGTGTGTTAGAATGATTTTTAGCTATCATTCTGACACACCTTCTTTTGCTATTAAAAGAGTCTCTTTGTTCTTATTAAGGCGGGGAATAGTCTGGGTTATTGTTTCTCCTTATATATAATTTTGCCTTGGCTTTCGCCGAAAAGGTTGTCGCCCAGCGTGGTAATCTTATTCCCCGTGGCAAGCACATAGCGCAGGTTGTCGCATCCCATAAATGCTCCGTACTCAATGGCGGTTACACTAGCAGGAAGCACCAGCGTGCCGCACAAACGACCGCAGCCACTGAATGCACGCTGTCCGATGCTTCTAAGCTCTTGCGGGAGCCGTACGTTCAGCAGATACTTCTTTTGGGTGAAAGTATAGTCGGGAATTGCAGTGGCATTACTGTTGGTCATGTCGATGGAAACCAGATTGGGCATATAGTCGCGTATCAATGTGAAGTCGGCTTCGTCCATTTTACCTTCAACGGTCAGAAAGTTAACGTCTTTGGGCTGAAATCCGGCTCTTAGCAGTTCGCTGGCAAGGCTGCCCATTTTACCAATCTGCACATTTACTGTCAGTGGTTCTCCTTCAATGAATGCAAAGGTCTCCCATTTCTTTTTGGTACGGTAGGAGTCACTGCATCCCAATGGAACAAATATGGCTGTAACGCTATCAGCCAATGCTTCGGACAACAGATTGGGAGCCGTTTTCTTCCGTATCTGGCATATCTTGAGATTTTTGCATCCCTTAAAGGCAGCATCTTCGATGTTCTTGGTCTTGTCGGAAAGGATAACCCTAGTCAGTGTCTCCTTGCCAATGAAGGTACTGTCGTCCATTTGCTTGCAGAAGGCATATGCCGGAATGCAATTGGCAGGATATACGTAAAAACGGTTTGGATAAGTTCCGTTCTTGCCTGCATACGTGCTGATAGATGCGTTCGAGATGTCCAACTGCTGCAGATTCTTGAATTCATCTCTTAGATGCCTGAAGTCTATGGCATTCAGTTTGCCCTGCAGGGTTAGTTGGGTAATTTCATTAGCTTCCGCTTCAGTCATCAGCTCCACCAAGGTACCGGGTTTGGCTACGTAGTATCTTTTGGATTTTTGTGCCGAGGCATTCAGCATTAACGCCAGTCCGGCAATGGCTAAAAGTATTTTTCTTAGTTTCATGTTTATTGATTCTAGATTGATTTTTCAAATATAGGAAGAAAACGGCAGGAATACATGAGGTTTTTTCTTTTTATTATTATTTTTGTCGGATATTAATCAATATTGAGATACAAATGGAGACAGAAGAGACGGTAAAGGAAGGGCTTGTTACAGCAAGTAAAGCAAAAAGTATTTGGTTGGCATTCGTTGATATAGTACTGTTTGCTGTACTTTCAATGATTTTTCTGTTTTTGTTTGCCATACCTTTTGCATTAGTTTTTCCGGAGTTGAAGACGGAAGTTGGTGAAACAAACATTTACTTTCAGATGCTGAATGAAGTCTTGATGCTGGTCAGTGGGCTGATTGCCGCTTGTATGGTGTTGGGCTTTAGGAAGCTTCCTTTTTCGGGTTTGGGCTTGTCTTTGAAGGGATGGGGCAGGAGCCTGCTGAGAGGAGCTTTGTTTGTCGTGTTCTTGTATGTAGTCGGTTTTGGCTTGTCTTTGCTGTTAGGGGCAGTGGAGGTGGTAGGGTTCTTGTTTTCTCCCATATCTCTGCTGGTCAGTCTTTTGCTTTATTTTTTTGTGGCGGTTACGGAAGAAGTTATCGGACGCGGTTTTATTTTAGGGCGTATGCTGGATGGAGGCATCAATAAGTTTGTGGCATTGTTTATCTCTGCGGTGTTATTTTCGTTGATGCACCTTTTCAATCCTAACTTTGCCTTTGTCCCGTTTCTGAATATCATGCTGGCAGGTTGTTTCTTGGGGGCTTCCTATATATATACGCGTAACCTCTGTTTCCCCATTGCCTTGCATTGGTTCTGGAACTGGATTCAAGGTTCCGTTTTGGGATATAAAGTCAGTGGAAATGAATTCAGCAATGAGAATCTGCTGATTCTTCACTTTCCGGAAGAAAATTTGATAAATGGAGGAACCTTCGGGTTCGAAGGCTCCATTCTGTGTTCACTACTTTTAGTGCTTGGTACAGTAATTATCTTAAGACACTATTATAAGGGATTAGAGATTAAGGATTAATACGGAAACCATTAACCATTAATCCCTAATCCTTAATCCCTAATTCTGTTCCACTCCTTTCATTGTCAGCTGTATGCGTTTCCGGTCCATATCTATGCTGAGTACCTTTACGCGTATATGCTGGTGAATGGACACTACTTCATTAGGGTCTGATATGAATCTGTCGGCGAGTTGGGAGAGGTGTACCAGTCCGTTTTCCTTGATGCCTATATCGACAAATGCGCCGAAGTTGGTGATGTTTCCTACGATGCCGGGCAGTTCCATGCCTTCGCGCAGGTCGTTGATGGTGCGCACGTTCTTATCAAATTCAAATATCTTTATCGGTCCGCGCGGGTCACGTCCGGGCTTGTCCAGCTCTTGCAGGATGTCTTTCAGTGTCGGCATGCCCACGGTGGGGGAGAGGTAGCGTTCCGGATTAATCTTCAGACGCAGCTCCCGGCTGGCTATCAGTTCGGCTACGCTGCAATCCAAGTCCTTTGCCATCTGTTCTACGATGCAATAGCTTTCCGGGTGCACGGCAGTGTTGTCCAGCGGGTTCTTTGCCTGCGGAATGCGTAGGAAGCCGGCACATTGCTCAAATGCCTTGGCGCCCATGCGCGGCACTTTCATCAATTCTTTACGGGAGGTGAAGGCACCGTTTTCGGCGCGATAGTTCACAATGTTCTGTGCCAGTTGAGGACCCAATCCCGAGATATAGGTCAGCAGGTGGCTGCTTGCGGTGTTTAGGTTGACACCTACCAGGTTTACGCAGTTCTCTACAGTTTGGTCCAGCGACTTTTTCAGTTTTGTCTGGTCCACGTCATGCTGGTATTGCCCCACACCAATAGATTTCGGGTCAATCTTTACCAACTCTGCCAGTGGGTCCATCAGTCGTCTGCCTATGGACACGGCACCACGCACGGTGACGTCGTAGTCGGGAAACTCGTCCCGTGCAATTTTAGAGGCCGAATAGATGGAAGCTCCCTGCTCGCTGACGATAAATATCTGCACATCGCGGTTGAAGCGCTGATGCTTCAAGAACTCTTCCGTCTCGCGGCTGGCAGTTCCGTTACCTATGGCTACGGCATCTATTTTATAGGACTCCATCATCATTTGCAGTTTGGCGAATGCCTCCTTCTGCTTGCTGACTGGAGGGTGGGGGTAGATGTTCTCATTATGGAGTAGATTTCCTTGTGCATCGAGGCACACAACTTTACAACCAGTACGAAATCCGGGGTCTATACCCATCACACGCTTTTGCCCCAATGGTGAGGCCAGTAGCAATTGACGAAGATTTTCCGCAAACACTTTGATGGCTTCCTCGTCGGCGCGCTCCTTGCTTTGGGTCGCGAATTCCGTTTCTATGGACGGTTTTAACAGGCGTTTGTAAGCATCCTGCACAGCTTCTGCTACTTGCTGTCCACAGGCGTTGTTGCTCCGTACGAACTGCCGTTCTAGGCGCTCCGCACACTCTTCGTCATTGGGGCTGATGCTGACTTTCAGCAAACCTTCCGCTTCAGCGCGCCGGATGGCGAGCAGACGGTGGGAACTGCATCGCCGCAAGGATTCGGAGTAGTCGAAATAGTCGCGATATTTGGCCGCTTCTTCTTCTTTGCCTTTCACCACCTTGGCGGTCAGTGTGCCTTGGCGGACAAAGGAACTCCGGACGCTGTTTCTAGCCCGTTCATCTTCACTTACATGCTCGGCTATGATGTCACGGGCACCTTTCAGTGCATCTTCCACGTTCTTCACGTCTCCTTTCACATAACCGGCGGCGCGTTCCTCCGGATGGGGCTCACGTTGCAGCATCAGCAGGGTGGCGAGGGGTTCCAGTCCTTTTTGGCGGGCTGCTTCGGCACGTGTTTTCCGTTTGGGTTTGTAGGGAAGGTAGATATCCTCCAGTAGGGTGTTCTCCCAGGTCTCCTCGATACGCTTCTGAAGTTCGGCGGTCAGTTTGCCTTGTTCTTGAATGGTGCTGAGGATGGTTTCTTTACGTTTGGCGGTTTCGCTCAGCTTTTCGTAGTGGGTCTTTATGGATTCAATCTGCACTTCGTCCAGTCCTCCCGTCACTTCCTTTCGGTAGCGGCTGATGAAAGGGATTGTCGCTCCGTTTTCCAGCAAGCCGAGGGTCTGGCTTATTTGTTTTTCTGATATGCCGAGAACGGCAGATATCATTCGATGAAAATCTTGTATCATTTTGTATCTCATTTTATAAATAGGGGGTAAAAGTACAAAAAAACAATTGTTGTTTTTTCTTTAGGTTCCAACTTTTATCTATATTTGTCAAAGCTATGGAGCAATTAAACGAATCAATCAATTGAAACACATATATCGTACAATATTACCATGCGTGGTAGCGCTTTTCTGCTGCCTTTTGCCTGTTTTCTCAATTACGGGAGAGCATCCGGTATTGATTATCAGCTCCTATAATCCGGATGCCGGTCGGACTTCCAGCAATATCTCTGACTTTATGGAGGAATTCCAACGTTTAGGAGGGACAAATACCGTTGCATTGGAAAACATGAATTGCAAAAGTTTTTCCGAAGCTCCTTTTTGGGAAAAGAGAATGGCAGGGCTATTATCCAAATACCAGAATGATAAAAGTCCGGCATTGATTGTTCTTATTGGGCAGGAAGCTTGGGCTGCCTACCTTTCTTTGGAAGACTCTGTACGCGGCAATACTCCAGTAGTGAGTGCGCTATCCAGCCGGAACGCCATATTGTTGCCGGGAGATACCATCGATTTGAAAACTTGGATGCCTGAATCCGTAGATTTTTTCACGGATTTTCCGGATTCGCCTATCAAGGCCGGTTTCGTTTATGAGTATGATGTGGAGGCGAATATTAACATGGTAAAGCAGATGTATCCTGACACCGAGAATATCGCTTTTATATCAGACAACAGTTATGGTGGTGTTGCTATGCAAGCCTATGTAGTGAAGGAAATGAAGAAATTTCCCGAATTGGATCTGATACTGCTTGACGGACGTGTCAATACAATATATACTATTTGTGATAGGTTACATGAACTGCCGGAACATACGGCAGTATTAATGGGGACGTGGCGCGTGGATATGAATGATGGTTATTTTATGCGTAATGCTACTTATGCCATGATGGAAGCTGCTCCAGCCTTGCCCACATTCTCTTTGAGTTCTGCAGGTTTGGGATACTGGGCTGTGGCAGGCATCGTTCCTGCCTACCGTGCTTTGGGCAAGGAGATGGCAAGGCAATCTTATCGTCTGCTGACTGACCCGCAGGATGGGAATACTCATATGGAAGTCATTCCGAATGAGACCATACTGGACGGCAAGCTCGTGAAGGAAAAGGAACTGAATATTGCCAACCTTCCGGAACCGGTAAAGATGCTGAATGTAACCCCTTCTTTCTATGAACAGTACAAGTATCATATCTGGTCTGTCTGTGCTGTGCTATTGGTGCTGTTGGGCGGTTTGTTCGTTTCCCTTTATTTTTATTATCATACAAAGAAGTTGAAGGATGAACTGGAGGTATCCGAAGGTGCTTTGCGAGAGGCAAAGGACCGTGCTGAAGAATCCAGCCGCCTGAAGAGTGCTTTCCTTGCCAATATGAGCCACGAAATCCGTACGCCATTGAATGCGATTGTGGGCTTCTCGGACGTGCTGTCTGCCGGAGGAGCCTCGGAAGAAGAACAGCGTGGCTATTTTGAAATTATCAGGACCAACTCTGATTTGCTGCTTCGGCTGATTAATGACATATTGGATGTGTCCCGTTTGGAGGCCGACCGCGTCATCCTTTCTTTGGAGAGCTGCAATGTAGTGCAGATATGCCAGCAGGTAGTAGCTTCCGTGGCCCAGGCACGTAGGTCGACCAATCAATTCCTATTTGAGTGTGAACGTGAGGTGGTGGAGATGCGGACGGACGTGCAGCGTTTACAGCAGGTTGTGATAAATCTGCTTTCCAATGCGGACAAGTTTACAAAGGAAGGTACGATAACCTTGAAGCTGGAACTGGATACAGCAGGGAATGTAGCAGTATTTTCGGTGACTGACACCGGTTGCGGCATTCCTTTGGACAAACAGAAACGGGTGTTCGAACGTTTCGAGAAGCTGAACGAATATGTGCAGGGAACCGGCTTGGGCTTGTCCATCTGTAAGCTGACCGTTGAGAAGTGGGGCGGTGAAATTTGGATAGATCCTGCCTATACGGATGGAGCGCGGTTTGTATTTACCCATCCCATGAATTTATAAGGACTGACAAGAAATAAGGAAATATAATGAAAAGATTTAGTTGTTTTTTTATCTGGATTTTTGTCCTGACAAGCATACTGCCTGCGCAGGAAAGAGAGGTGAAACTGAAAGTCGTACAGACCAGTGATATACACGGAAACTACTATCCCTACGACTTTATACGCCGCCGGGAGGCAACCGGCAGTCTGGCACGCGTGCATGCTTTGGTGCAAAAAGAGCGTGAGACTTATGGCGAAAACCTGATTCTCTTGGACAATGGCGACATTCTGCAGGGACAGCCCACTGCCTACTACTATAATTACATAGATACTGTTGCTCCCCATCTGACTGCAGAGATGATGAATTTCATGGGGTATGATGCCGGTAATATGGGTAACCATGATGTAGAGACCGGTCGTGCCGTTTTCGACCGTTGGGCAGGTGATTGCCGTTTTCCGATATTGGGTGCCAATATTGTGGATATTGCTACCGGAGAAACCCATTTCAAACCCTATGAGGTGCTGGAACGTGACGGAGTGAAAATTGTGGTTCTCGGTATGATAACTCCTGCCATTCCCGTATGGCTTTCAGAGAATCTGTGGAAAGGGTTGCGTTTCGACGATATGGAGGAGACTGCCCGCAAATGGATGAAGATTATCCGTGAGCAGGAAAAGCCGGATTTGGTTATCGGTATGTTCCATGCCGGTCAGGATGCCCAGTTGATGGGAGGCAAGTATCGCGAAAACGCTTCGGTGGAAGTGGCATGCAATGTGCCGGGATTCGATATTGTCCTGATGGGCCATGACCATGCTCGCGAATGCAAGAGGGTGTGCAACATAGTTGGTGACTCGGTACTGGTGATGGACCCTGCCAGCAACGGTGTCGTTGTTAGTAATGTGGATATAACCTTGAAATTGCGTGACGGTAAGGTTGTTGGCAAGAAGATAGACGGCATACTGTCCGATACGAAAGACTACGGTGTCAGCGAAGAGTTCATGCAGCGCTTTGCCCCCGAATATGCAGCTGTGCAGAATTTTGTTTCCAAGAAAATAGGTTCTTTTACCGAGACCATCTCCACACGTCCTGCCTATTTCGGCTCTTCCGCTTTTATAGACCTTATTCATGAGTTGCAGTTGGCAATCAGCGGAGCGGATATTTCTTTTGCAGCTCCTTTGTCCTATGATACGGAAATCCGTAAAGGAGACATTTTTGTGAACGATATGTTCAATCTGTATAAGTATGAAAATATGCTTTACACCATGCGTCTGACGGGAAAGGAGATACGCGATGCCTTGGAGATGTCGTATGATTTGTGGACCAATCGGATGAAGTCTCCGGACGACCATATCCTTCTCTTCCGTGAGAAGCGCCGCGAAGGTGCTACGGATAGGGCTTCATTCAAGAATTTCAGCTTCAACTTCGATTCTGCGGCGGGTATTATCTACACGGTGGATGTGACCAAGCCGGATGGCGAGAAGGTAGCCATTCTCAGTATGGCAGACGGTACTCCGTTCGATATGGATAAAATGTATAAGGTAGCGGTGAATTCTTATCGCGGAAACGGTGGCGGCGAATTGCTGACAAAGGGGGCCGGCATCTCGCAGGATGAATTGAAGGAGCGCATCATCCACTCTACGGATAAGGACTTACGCTATTATCTGATGCAGTACATTGAGCAGAAGAAGGTGATTGAACCGCGTGCGCTGAATCAGTGGAAGTTTATTCCCGAAGAGTGGGCGGCTCCGGCTTCCAAGCGTGATTATGAGTTCTTGTTTGGCAAAGTTAAAGAATAATTCACTATCTTTGCGGCTCAAAATCTATAGTATAAGTTTTTGGACGTGAAGCAGAAGAAAAAAATTATAGGTGCATTGAGCTTGCTGGTACTGTTTATCATGTACCAGGCAAGTATCACTGCGTTCACTCACGTCCATTATGTGAATGGGGTGATGATAACGCACTCGCACCCTTTTCATGGCACACACTCTCACTCTCAGACTTCCCTTCTGGTTATCGGGCATCTGTCGGTATTCCACTCTTCCGGGGTGGATGTGTATGAGGTTCAGCACCCGATGCGTCCTTTGCTGTCCATGCTCAGAGCCAAACCGGCAACGCCTACTGTAAAGGGGGAAGTTATACGTACTCTTTCCCTTCGCGCTCCTCCCGCTCTTTTTTCATAGTCATTAGGTTTAAAAACGCCTGGATTTTTTGCATGTAGATACCAGGTGTTTTAGTCTCGAATGTCCGGTATTTCAGTGAAAGAAGTGCGGTATGTCGGATTATTATCTTTTTTCAGACTTGAATTATTTTTTTATTTAGAGCGCTAATTTGATGAAACAATACATTTTGGCGTTGGTACTTGCAGTGGTAAGTGCCAGCGTAGCTTTTGCCGTAAATCCTATAAAGGAAGGCAATATGATTTCCGGCCATGTGATAGTGAAAGGTACGGAGGAAAATATACCGTATGCCACGGTTTTGATTATCGGCAGCGGTCAGGGAACGGTTTCCAATGAAGAAGGACAATTTGAGTTCCGCAAGCTTCCGGCGGGAAAATACAAGCTCCGTGTGTCTGCCGTGGGCTATAAGACCCAAGAGAAGGAAGTGACGGTGAGCAAGGACTTTACTGCCGTCATACATTTCCCGATGGAAGAGGAGAGTTTTATGACCGATGAAGTGGTGGTATCTGCCAACCGCAACGAGGTAAGCCGCAAGGCAGCTCCGGTAGTCGTGAATGTGATGAGTACCAAATTGTTCGAGATGGTCAACTCCACCGACCTTGCCAAGACACTGAACTACCAGTCGGGCTTGCGTGTGGAGAACAACTGCCAGAACTGTGGTTTCCCCCAGGTGCGCATCAATGGCTTGGAAGGTCCGTATTCGCAGATATTGATAAACAGCCGTCCCATCATCAGTGCATTGAGCGGTGTGTACGGATTGGAGCAAATCCCCGTGAACATGATTGAACGGGTAGAAGTGGTGCGTGGCGGAGGCTCTGCCTTGTTTGGAGCTAATGCTGTGGGAGGCACCATCAACATCATAACCAAAGATCCCATCAACAATTCCTTCCAGGTATCGAGTATGTTCTCCAATATGGACGGCAAGTCCTGGGAGCAATATATGGGTGGCAATGTATCGCTGGTTGCCAAAGATAACTCCTACGGCATTGCCCTTTATGAGAGTTACCGCAACCGTAACCCCTACGACCGCGATGGCGATGGCTTTTCCGAGCTGGGCAAGCTGAACATGAATACCTTCGGTTTCCGTGCCTATTACCGTCCTACGCATTTCAGCCGCATCAATCTGGAATACCATACTACTAACGAACTTCGTCGCGGAGGTAATAAATTTGATTTGCAGCCGCATGAGACGGACATTACCGAGCAGACCAAGCATATCATCAATAGCGGAGGCGTGAGCTACGATTTATTCTGGAAAGAGTACAAGCATAAGATTTCAGCTTACACCTCCATCCAGCACACCGATCGCAACAGTTACTATGGTGCCCAAAAGGACATGAATGCCTACGGCAAGACGAAAGACTTGACTTGGGTTGCCGGTGGCATGTATGTAGGCAATATGGACAACTGTTTCTTTGCTCCCGCTACCTTCACCGGCGGACTGGAATATCAGAACAACTCCCTGCATGACATTATGACCGGCTATCATCGTGACATGGAGCAGGATGTCCGCATTGCCAGTGCTTTCGTGCAGAATGAGTGGAAAATGAATGTACTGACCATGTTGGTCGGCGCCCGTCTGGACAAGCACAACCTGATTGACAAGCTTATTTTCAGTCCTCGCGTCAACCTGCTCTACAAGCCGACAGATGATTTTCAGGCACGCTTGACTTATTCTACCGGTTTCCGTGCTCCGCAGGCATACGATGAGGACTTGCACGTAACGGCAGTAGGCGGTAAGGGTGTCCAAATCAAACTGTCCGACAATCTGCGTGAAGAGCGTTCCAACAGTTACAGCGGTTCGGTAGACTGGACTGCCCATTTGGGGCACTGGCAGGCAAACATTCTGGTGGAAGGTTTCTATACAGACCTGCGCCATGTCTTTGTGCTCGAAGATATCGGCAAGAACGAAGTAGGGGATGTTATTAAGGAGCGCCGCAACGGAAACGGTGCACGTGTATATGGTGCCAATCTGGATGCGAGGATTGCCCATGGTAAGGAGGCGCAGTTCCAACTCGGATTTACGGCACAGCGCAGCCGCTATACCCATGAGGAAGCTTGGACAAAGGTGGACGGAAAAGACCTTACCACTAAGCGCATGCCCCGTACACCGGATTATTACGGGTACTTCACTTTCTCTTCCGCACCGGTAAAGAATTTTGATTTCTCTCTTTCCGGCACTTATACGGGAAAGATGATTGTTCCGCACTACGCACCGGAAGATGCTCCCGAGGGTGCCTTCTGTAATATCACTTCAGACCGCATGGAGCATACTCCCCAATTTCTGGATCTGAATGTGAAGTTGAACTATACGTTTGTGCTTCACGACCATATCAAGCTTCAGTTGAATACGGGTGTACAGAATATCTTTAACAGTTTCCAGAAAGACCTGGATAAAGGGGAATTCCGCGATGCGGGTTATTTCTACGGACCGACGCAGCCGAGAACCTTTTTTATCGGTTTCAAGATAATGAACTAAAAGTTTCCATTTAAGAATTTTTAGAGCTAAATTCCGCAAAATAGTCCTACATTTGTCGCCAAAGCACAAAAACCATGGATACTAAGAGAATACGGAATGTAGACATTTCCCAGATACATCATTTGCCGATGATTGATTTCATCGGCAATGATTTTGCTATTTTTAATGACATCAAGGATATGCCTTTGAGCTCTTATCCCACCCGTTTGAATGCTGCTTGCCTGACTGTCTGTTTGAAAGGGTGGTGCAAACTGGAACTCAACCTGCAGCAATGTGAAATGCGGGAAGGTATGTTGGGCATTATTCTTCCCGACCAGATTGTTCTGCAACGGGAACGCTCCGAAGATTTTTCCGGACTTTTCATTGCTGTTTCAAAGGACTTTATGGATATGGTGATACCTACCATGCAGCAGCTTTTCCCTATGTTCTTTATGATTAAGGAACGGCCTTTTGTCCACATCACTCCGGAGGAATCCCAATCATTTCAGGAGTATCACTCTTTTCTTTGGAGCAAGGTGAAGCTGAAAGACAACCCTTTTCGTAAGGAAATCACTCAGGGGCTGCTGTTGGCCCTTTTTTATGAGATATATAACATTTATCAAGGACATGTCGTTCAGGAACGCATTCCCAAAAGCAGGAAGGAAGACTTGTTCGAGCGCTTTATCCGTGCCGTTTCAGAGTCTTATAAAGAAGAGCGAAGTGTGTCCTATTATGCCGATAAGATGTTTCTCACCGCCAAGCACCTCTCCACCGTAGTGAAAGAAATCAGTGGAAAGACGGCAGGCGAATGGATTGATAGTCTTGTAGTTTTGGAAGCCAAAGCCTTGTTGAAGTCTTCCGAAATGAGCATTCAGGAAATTGCGGACGAGCTGCATTTTGCCAACCAGTCCTTCTTTGGTAAGTATTTCAAGCATCACACTGGCATGTCACCTAAAGAATATCGCCGGCAATAGGTTCAATGTGACGGAATAATGTTTATTTTTGCGGTAAAGATTTACCCCCAAAATAAACTATCATGGAAAAAAGAGAAATTGACCTTACTGTTTCCTGCTATGGAAAGGTGAAAGGAGTGAAGTATGACGTTGTCATCTTGCCGTGGGGAGCTACGGAGCCCCATAATCTGCATCTGCCTTATCTCACTGATTGTATTTTGCCGCATGACATTGCTGTAGACGCGGCTGCGCTGGCTTTGCAGAATTCCGGTGTACGCTGCATGGTGATGCCTCCCGTACCTTTCGGTGCACACAATCCGGGGCAGCGCGAACTTCCGTTCTGCATTCATACGCGCTACTCCACCCAGCAGGCCATTTTGGAAGACATAGTTGCCTCCCTCTATGCACAAGGCATGCGCAAGCTGATTATTCTCAGCGGTCATGGCGGCAACAACTTCAAGGGAATGATTCGTGACCTGGCGTTTGTATATCCCGATTTTCTGATTATCGCTGCCGACTGGTTCAGCATCGTCTCTCCCAAAGACTACTTTGAGGCTGCTGTCGACGACCATGCCGGCGAGTCTGAGACTTCCGTCATGATGCATTACCATCCCGAGCTGGTGAATCTGGCTGAGGCCGGTGACGGAGAATCCCACCCGTTTGCCATTCCTTCCTTGAATGAAAAGGTTGGCTGGGCTCCCCGCCATTGGGATAAGGCTACAGTCGACAGCGGGGTAGGGAACCCCAAAAAAGCTTCTGCCGAGAAAGGAGAACGTTATATGAAGCCGGTGGTGGAGAAGTTGGCGAAGCTCTTTAAGGAAGTCGGTCAGGGAAGTTTGTATTGATATACTTGGCTTCCGGCTATATATAAAAATAGGCAATAACCGTTGTGGATATTGCCTATTTTTTAAGTGCACCCTAAAAACTAATCTCTTTACTCTTACAAAAACTAATCTTTCTCTATTTCGAGTACAAAATTAGAAGGTTTTTACGGGTTATGAATTGACATAAGTCAAAAATCTCCTTTGGATATTATTTTTTCAAACGTGCCCAAAAGCCTTTCTTTTTCTGCCGGACCGGTTCACTGTTTTCGCGAAACAGTTCTTCGTAGGTCAGTCGGTCATGTATCATGCGGTAAATGCTTCCCCAGTCAGGCAGTCCGCCCAGGTTGCGGTCATCGATAAAGAGATCGGCTTTTACTTTGCGTGAAAAACCGGTGTGTGCGATGTCTTCTTCCGGATAGTCCCGGTTGACGGCATAGAATTCCACACCCCGTTCCCTGCACCATTCCACAGCTTCCTCCAGGAGCTTCCCTTCACGTACCGACCATAAAATCAGCCGGTGACGCTCGTTTATCAGCATCTTCAGCGTAGCGGTGGCAAAGGGAATTTCTTCTCCTATCCGGGGGTAGCGGTGTTCTACAATGGTACCGTCAAAATCAACGGCTATGGTCATAAATGAATAGCTTTTATTGGTTTCAGACTGTGGAGAAAATTATCCTTGACCGCCTGTGGCGCCGCCCTTCGCCGAGCAACCGGTCTTCGTATTGCTTGATGAGGTTGGGGGTAAGTTCTTCAAAGGTGATGGAACGGTTGCCGGTGAAGCGGAGAAAACTGTTCAGTGTACTGGTGTATATGCCGGAGGTGCTATAGCGTCCGGTTTGCCTTATGCTTCGTATCAGTGAACTTGTAAATGTATATATAGAAGTCATAATCTGAATTTTAAGTTTTAGAATTGCATATAAACGCTTCCGGGACTGAAAAGATTTCGTCCCGGTGGAACTTTTCTTCAGGAAGAAAAGAGGGGTTTCCGTATAAAACTCAGATATGTGGCCTTCGGGCAGACAGGAGGAGGGTTACAGTATGCCCGAACGTACCCGGCTCAGTGTTTCGGGGGTCATCAGCAGATAGGACGCAATATGCGACAAAGGAGCCCGCTTGATGACCTCGGGCTGTTGTTCCATGAGTTGGGTGTAGCGTTCGCGTGCAGTCTCAAATCGCCAGGAATCAGCCTTTATTTGTGAGACAATCAGGGAATATTCCAGAATCTTTCGGTAGAACATGTTTATTTCCCATGAAATTTCGGTGAGCGTCAACAGCTTGTTGTACGGCAACAGATATACGACGCTCGGCTCAAGCGCCTCAATCATGAGATGGGTGGGTTCCTGCTTCAGAGTACTTTCGATGCAGATGATGATGCAGCCTTCATAGGAAAAGTGCTCGGTGACGTCTTTGCCATTCTTATAATAGAATTGGCGCAGCATACCTTTTCCTACAAGTACGATATTATGGCTTACCTGCCCTTCATTGAGTAACAATGCGCCTTTCTCGACTTCCTTGCGGATGAGGATTTTCTCTATCAGCTTTCTTCCTTCGGGGGCCATACTCGGATAACGGGAATTGACAGTGGCGTCTACGGTTTCTTTCAATAATGCATCCATAAGACCATGATTTATTTGTTCGGTAAGCAAGACCGGTAAAGTTCGGTCCGCTTCTGCTTTCGGGGAGCAAAGATAGGACTTTTGGAATTAAAAACAATTTCGGATGAAGCTTTTGTTTACCCATTTCATGCCATACCAACGGCGGACGAAAATGAATCCACGGATATTCTCGTCCAATAGGAAGGCTACCCACATGCCGCAGATACCCCATCCGAGGGGGATTCCGAAAAGGTATCCCGCTCCTACAGCCACGCTCCACTGCACTACCAGGCCTACATAGAAAGGATAGTTGACGTCGCCTGCTGCACGAAGGGCGTTGGTGGCGAAAATGTTGATGGGGCGTCCAATTTCGAGGAGGATATCTATAATAAGGATGGTGGCCCCCATGCGTATGATGTCGGGATTGGACGTGAGCCAGCCAAAGATGGCATGCCCCGAAAGGGCGAGGATGCAGGACAGCATGACGGTAATCATGACGGATTTCTTCATGACGTATTTTCCCATAAGGAAGGCTGCGTGAGGTTTCTTCTCGCCTATCAGATGCCCGATACAGATGGCGCCGCCTTGTGCCATGGAGATGCTGAACAGATAAGCGAACATGATGATGTTGACACAATAGGTACGGGTGGCGAGCGCTTCCACTCCCAGCATGTTGATGAAGTAGGTGATGACGACTTGCGACGAGCTGTACGACAATTGTTCGCCGGCGGAGGGCAGGCCTACCTTCATCAGGTTCTTTAGTTCTATCCACGGAAAAGGGCGGAAGTATGCCGGTGGGAAACGGTGGATGTGCTTGCGGAACAGTATGACGAACAGTATAATCATGGAGACACCCCGGCTGAAGGCTGTGGAGATGGCGGCGCCTTCCACGCCCAGTTCCGGAAAGCCGAAGCGGCCGAAGATGAGGGAGTAGTTGCCGATGATATTGAGGATATTGACTACGACGGTGACCATCATCGGGTAGATGGCCTTGTTGGCACTGCGCAGGGAGGCGGAGAGGGTGAGGGATAGTGCCTGGAAGAAGGCGAAAGCGCCTACGATACGCATATAGTCCATGCCGTCCTGCATCAGTTCAGCGGTGAGCCCCATCAGCCGGAGGATGGGATGGGCGCAGGAGAACAGTACCAGGCTGACCGTGATACCTACCGCCAGGTTGACGAGGATGGATACGCCGACTACTTGCACTACTTTCTTGTGTAGTTTCGCACCGAGATACTGGGAACACAGAACGGACGTTCCGAGGTTGATGACTTCGAAAACGAGGAAAGTGAGCATGATAATTTGGTTGACTACCCCTACGGCGGCAACACTGTTGTCCGAGTGGCGGCTCAGCATGATGGTGTCCACCGCACCGAGCATCATGATGAGAAGTGTCTCTATAAAAATGGGGGCGGCCAGCTTGGCAAGCCGCTTTTTCAGGCTTTCTTGTTGTATCATTGTCCGTGTATGTGCACTATACTTTAAAAATCGCGCAAAGATAAGGAAAGGTTGAAAAGGACGGTTTGATATGTATCAAATTTTTTTTCTTGTTTTAGGGTTTGAGTGTTAACGTGTTATCTCAAATTGTATGAAAACGGTGAAAAAAATATGTAGGAAAGATTTGCACAGTCCAAAAGTTTGCCCTACATTTGCACCGCATTTGAAAAGAATGCTGGTTATAAAAAAGGAAGTTTGGGTGAGTGGCTGAAACCACCAGTTTGCTAAACTGACGTACGGGTAACCGTACCGGGGGTTCGAATCCCCCAGCTTCCGCCAGATGCACTCTTAGCTCAGTTGGTAGAGCAACTGACTCTTAATCAGTGGGTCCAGGGTTCGAATCCCTGAGGGTGTACAAGACAAATGCGAGGGTGGGTTCATCTAACGGTTAGGATACATGCCTCTCACGCATGGTATACGAGTTCGATTCTCGTACCCACTACAAAAACAAGAAAGCGGTTGACTGATGAAACGGTTAACCGCTTTTTGTTTTTCATTTTTCTGTTGTAATCCGAAAATAGTTTCTATATTTGCACCCGCTATGGCGAAATGTATATTCTATATCTTGTTAGGGTTGTTCCTCATATCGAAGTTCACTTCCGTTTCTGATGATATGGAGGGATGTAAGACACTCCCTACTGCGGATGTGCATTATTTCTCCGGAGCCCAGCACAGCTTGTCGGGGGCAGATGGCAGACAATGCCAGGAAAAAGGGGAGGACGCGAATTATAATTGCCTGGCAGATGCCGGTTGCATAGGAAATACCTTCTCATTACGGCATGCCTCTTGCTCGAAATTGTTGAGGCTTAATCCGGACTTCATTGCCGCCAAGGTTGCGAGAACCCTGAAAACTCTGCTCCCGGAAGAAAAGACAACTTCTTTCCCCTTTACTTTCCATCCCCATAAGATTTCATATAGATATTATGTATATACGCTGAGGCGTATTCTTATTTAGTACTTTCCCTTCCTCTCTTTCGGGAGCCAGAGAGATTGCCCGTCTCCCCATGCCGAGTTTTTCTCTATTTTTTAAGTACTGATAATCAATATATAATGGATTTTCTATTAGATTTTATTCTCCATATCGATCAGTATATGATTGATATAGTGCAGGAATATCATATGTGGGCGTATGCCATATTGTTTCTGATTATTTTCTGCGAAACGGGGCTGGTGGTCACACCTTTCCTGCCGGGCGATTCCCTGCTTTTTGTGGCGGGAGCTATTGCCGCACTGCCCGACATGCCTCTCGAGGTCAATGTGCTGGCTTTGATATTGTTTGTTGCCGCGGTATTGGGCGACTCTTGCAACTACATGATAGGGCATTTCTTCGGGCAAAGGCTCTTCAATAATCCCGATTCCAGAATATTCAAGCAAAGCCATCTCGACAAGACCCATGAGTTCTATAAGAAGTATGGAGGCAAGACAATTATCATAGCTCGTTTTGTGCCTATCGTCCGTACGTTTGCGCCATTCGTGGCGGGGATGGGTAAGATGCATTACTATTACTTCATGCTGTACAACCTGATTGGGGGCGCCTGCTGGATTGCCATCTTCTGTTATGCGGGTTATTTCTTCGGTGACCTTCCGTTTGTACAAGAGAACCTCAAACTGCTGATTGTGGCCATTATTGTGGTTTCCATACTGCCGGCCGTGGTAGAAGTGCTGCGTGCAAGACTGAAACAACGAAAACAAAAATAAATTAATATACTTAGTACATTTATCCATTATGAAGAATTCTTTTTTTAGCCGGTTCACACCGAAAGAACCGAAATTCTTTCCTTTGCTGAAGCAATTGTCTGAGATTTTATTGTCCTCGTCGGCTTTGTTGATAGAAATATTGGGCCATGACTCGCCTGAGAAGAGGGCGGAAGATTATAAACGAATCAAAGATTTGGAGCGCGAGGGCGATAAGCTGACCAATCTGATTCTGGATGAACTGGGCACTACTTTCATTACTCCTTTTGACCGGGAGGATATCCACGACCTGGCTTCGGGCATGGATGATGTGATTGATGGAATAAACAGCTGTGCCAAGCGTATCACTATCTATAATCCGCATCCTATTTCGGACAAGGGGAAAGAGCTGGGACATATGGTTCAACAAGAAGCGGCCCTCATCGGCCAGGCCATGGATGAACTGGAGGCATTCCGCAAGAGTCCGGATAAGCTGCGCGCATATTGCAACCAGATGCATGACATAGAAAACCGGGCAGATGATATTTATGAATTTTTCATCACCAGGCTTTTTGAAGAAGAGAAGGACTGCATTGAACTCATCAAAATCAAGGAGATTATGTATGAGTTGGAAAAAACGACGGACGCAGCCGAACACGTGGGCAAGATTTTGAGGAGCCTGATTGTGAAATACGCATAAACGAACGGACGCATGGAACTATTAGTGATTATCATTGTACTGGCTCTGATATTCGATTATATCAACGGTTTTCATGATGCGGCCAATTCTATTGCCACCATTGTGTCTACCAAAGTGCTTACACCGTTTCAGGCGGTGATATGGGCGGCTTTCTTCAATTTTGTGGCCTTTTTTATCGCCAAGTGTGTCATCGGCGGTTTCGGCATTGCCAACACCGTATCGAAAACGGTGATGGAGCCTTACATTACTTTGCCTATCATTCTGGCCGGCGTGATTGCGGCCATTGCCTGGAATCTGTTCACTTGGTGGAAGGGAATCCCTTCCTCTTCTTCGCACACGCTTATCGGAGGTTTTGCCGGAGCTGCCATCATGGCACACGGTTTTGAGGCCATCCAGTTGAGTATCATTCTGAAGATTGCGGCATTCATTTTTCTGGCTCCCTTGATTGGTATGGTGGTGGCATTCGGTTTTACGTTGTTGGTTTTGTATATTTGCCGCAGGGCGCATCCTCATACGGCCGAGTTGTGGTTCAAGAAACTGCAGCTGGTGTCTTCGGCTTTGTTCAGCATCGGGCACGGTCTGAATGATTCACAGAAGGTAATGGGTATCATTGCTGCGGCCATGATAGCCGGACATTCGGAAGGATTGGGAATGGGGATAAACAGTATTGATGACCTGCCGGACTGGGTGGCATTCTCTTGTTTTACGGCCATTTCACTCGGTACTATGTCCGGTGGGTGGAAGATTGTGAAGACCATGGGAACCAAAATTACGAAGGTGACGCCGCTGGAAGGGGTGGTTGCGGAAACTGCCGGTGCGTTTACGCTCTATCTGACGGAGTATCTGAAGATTCCGGTGAGTACGACACACACCATTACAGGAGCCATTATCGGGGTAGGGGCCACGAAGCGGCTTTCGGCCGTACGCTGGGGAGTTACGAAGAGTCTGATGACCGCCTGGGTGCTGACTATCCCCGTCAGTGCTTTGCTGGCAGCAGGGATTTATTGTATCGTATCTCTTTTTTAGAAGTGCTGCCGCATAAAAAATAGACGGGTTCGTTTTATTTTGCATTAGGTTTGCACTATCTTTGCAGCTTGAAACTGTAAAATAGAATGCACATTGGACTGGCTATATAGTTTATTCGTTGAACACTCCGCTTTGCAGGCGGTTGTGGTACTTTCGTTGATTTCCGCTATCGGATTGGGATTGGGAAAGATACATGTTTGCGGCATTTCATTGGGAGTGACGTTTGTATTCTTTGCCGGCATCATTGCCGGGCATTTCGGGTTGTCCATAGACCCGCAGATGCTGAATTATGCGGAAAGCTTCGGGCTGGTGATATTTGTGTATGCCTTGGGTTTGCAGGTGGGACCGGGCTTTTTCAGTTCTTTCCGTAAAGGAGGGGTACAGCTGAATATGCTCGCCACGGGTGTAGTGCTCATCGGCACCCTGCTGACTGTAGTGGGCAGCTATGGATTGGGAGTATCCCTGCCGGATATGGTGGGCATACTTTGTGGTGCCACGACAAATACACCGGCACTCGGTGCGGCACAGCAGACATTGAAACAGATGGGATTGGAGACCAGTACACCTGCTTTGGGGTGTGCGGTGGCATATCCGCTGGGGGTGGTAGGGGTCATTCTGGCCGTACTGTTCATCCGTAAGACGCTGGCGCATAAGGAAGACCTGGAATTGAAAGAGAAGGATGACGTGAACAAGCCTTATATTGTTGCGTTCCAGGTGCACAATCCTGCCATCTTCAACAAGAGTATCAAGGAAATAGGCGGGCTGAACAGCTATCCGAAGTTTGTGATTTCCCGCTTGTGGCGGGATGGGAATGTGAGTATTCCTACTTCGGAAAAGATTATAAAGGAAGGTGACCGCCTGCTGGTGATTACCTCGGAGAAAAATACACCGGCACTGACCGTGCTCTTCGGCGAGCAGGAGCATACCGACTGGAACAAGGAAGATATAGACTGGAATGCCATTGACAGCCAGCTGATTTCGCAACGTATCGTGGTGACACGTCCGGAGCTGAACGGCAAGAAGCTGGGCTCTCTCCATCTGCGTAATCATTACGGTATCAATATCAGCCGAGTTTATCGCAGTGGCGTGCAGTTGTTGGCCACAGCGGAACTGACCTTGCAATTGGGTGACCGCCTGACCGTAGTGGGCGAAGCCGCTGCCATACAAAATGTGGAGAAGGTGCTGGGCAATGCAGTGAAAAGCCTGAAGGAACCGAACCTAGTGGCGGTATTTATCGGCATTGTCATCGGTCTGGCTTTGGGAGCGATTCCTATTTCCATTCCCGGCATCAGCGCTCCCGTACGGCTCGGATTGGCAGGAGGTCCTATCATCGTAGGTATTCTTATCGGGACATTCGGTCCGAGGATGCACATGGTGACTTATACTACGCGCAGTGCGAACCTGATGCTCCGCGCATTGGGGTTGTCTCTTTATCTGGCTTGCCTGGGACTGGATGCGGGTGCCCATTTCTTCGATACGGTATTCCGGCCGGAAGGACTGTTATGGATTGCCATAGGTTTTGCGCTGACTGTGGTTCCGGTATTGATTATGGGTATCGTTACCTTCAAGTGGCTGAAGATAGATTTCGGAACAATGGCAGGTATGCTGTGCGGAAGCATGGCAAACCCCATGGCGCTGAACTACGCCAACGACACCATCCCGGGAGACAATCCGTCTGTAGCGTACGCTACGGTCTATCCGCTGTGTATGTTTCTACGGGTAATCATAGCCCAAGTGCTGCTCATGTTCTTCATTAATGGATAATGGGGAATGGAGGGCACTATTAATTATCAACTATCAATTATTCAATTAAATAACTATGGGAAATATAACTCCGGAAAGTATTGTCAATGACTTGCGTTATTTGCAATTATTATCACGCAGTTTTCCTACCATTGCTGATGCCAGTACGGAAATCATCAATCTGGAGGCTATTCTAAATCTGCCGAAAGGTACAGAGCATTTTCTGACGGATATTCATGGCGAGTATGAGGCTTTTCAGCATGTGCTGAAGAATGCATCGGGGGCAGTGAAACGTAAGGTGAACGAAATATTCGGGCATACGCTGCGCGAAAGTGAGAAGAAGGAAATCTGTACGTTAATTTATTATCCGGAAGAGAAGCTGCAACTTATCAAGGAGCAGGAAACGGACCTGGATGACTGGTATTTGATAACACTGAACCAGTTGGTAAAAGTATGCCAGAACGTTTCGTCCAAATATACCCGTTCGAAAGTACGCAAGGCACTTCCGGCAGAGTTCTCGTATATCATTCAAGAGCTGTTGCACGAATCGAGCATCGAACCCAACAAACATGCCTATATCAATGTCATAATCAGTACCATTATCTCTACGAAGCGTGCGGATGACTTTATTGTGGCGATGTGCAACCTTATCCAGCGTCTGACCATCGACTCGCTGCATATCGTGGGCGATATATACGACCGCGGACCGGGTGCGCATATTATCATGGATACTCTCTGCGATTATCATAATTTCGACATCCAATGGGGTAACCACGATATTCTGTGGATGGGTGCCGCATCGGGTAATGATGCTTGTATAGCCAACGTAATCCGTATGTCGATGCGCTATGCCAATTTAGCAACACTGGAGGATGGTTATGGCATCAATCTGTTGCCGCTTGCGACGTTTGCCATGGATACCTATGCGGATGACCCTTGCACTATCTTTGCGCCGAAAATGAACTTTGCCGATGCGGAATACAATGAGAAGACCTTGCGGCTGATTACACAGATGCACAAGGCGATTACGGTTATCCAGTTGAAACTGGAGGCGGAAATCATCAGCCGTCGTCCAGAGTTCGGTATGGAGAACCGGAAACTGCTGCATTTGGTGGATTTCGAACGTGGTGTGTTTGTATACGAAGGTAAGGAATATCCTTTGCGCGATGTGAATTTTCCCACCGTAGACCCGGCGGACCCGTATCGTCTGTCGGACGAAGAGCGTGAATTGATGCATCGGATTCATTCTTCTTTCATGAACAGCGAGAAGATGAAGAAGCACATGCGCTGTTTGTTTACGTATGGCGGCATGTATCTGGTGTGCAACAGTAACCTGCTTTATCATGCTTCCGTGCCTCTGAATGCGGACGGCAGTTTCAAACATGTCCGCATCGGCCAAAAGGAATACTGGGGACGCAAGTTGCTGAAAAAGACCGACCAGCTGATACGTACCGCTTACTTTGACGAGGACGGTTCGGACGAGAAACTGTTTGCACTGGATTATGTCTGGTACATGTGGTGCGGACCGGATGCCCCTTCCTTCGATAAAGACAAGATGGCTACCTTTGAACGCTATTTTGTGGCCGACAAAACATTGCATAAGGAGACGAAAGGACATTACTATGCCTTGCGCAACGAAGCGGCGGTGTGTGACCGCATTCTTGAAGAGTTCGGCGTGAAGCCGGGGCCACACTCGCATATCATCAACGGGCATGTACCGGTAAAGACCATTAAAGGTGAGAAGCCTATCAAAGCGGATGGTAAGCTGCTGGTGATTGACGGTGGTTTTTCAAAAGCCTATCAGCCGGAAACGGGAATTGCGGGATATACGCTGGTATATCATTCCCATGGCTTGCAACTGGTGCAGCATGAACCGTTCCAGAGCCGTCAGAAAGCCATTGAAGAAGGGCAAGACATCAAGTCGACAACCCTGGTTGTCGAATTCAATTCGCAGCGTATGATGGTGAAGGATACGGACAAAGGAAGTGAACTCGTTACGCAGATTCAGGATTTGATGAAACTGCTGGTGGCGTATAGGACGGGGCTGATTAAGGAGAAACAATAATTTATAATTTCAGTATCGTCACCCCGCCCTCTACAATGATGCCTTTGTCATAGGTTTTCCCTTGGGTGTAGTAGCGGCTGCCGCCATAACCGCCGGTGAGGAATATGCCGAAGCGGTCGGTCAGGTGGTATTCCAGATTGACACGTGCCTGGAGGGCATAGAGACGTGCCGGAATGCCGTAGTCCTTGTTCTTGAAGGTTTCTATATGTTGGTATCCCAGATCTCCGCTGATAAACAGCTGTTTGTAGAGCGGTAGTTCAAGACCGGCACGGTAGAAGAGGGAAGCGGAAAACTTGTCGCCGAAATCCAGATAATGGGTGCCGCCGCCGAGGATGGTATAGAAGAGCCGGTTCTTGAAACGGGCACCTACATTCAGCTTGGTGGCATTACCACCGAAAAACATCAGTTGAACTTTTGTTTGGGGATTGGCATTGACTAATCCCAACTGGAAACCGTCTAATTTCTCTTTGTAGTAGTTGAATAGACCTATTTGAAGCCCTTTGGCGCGTATAGCCATATTGGCAGCGCCTATTTGTAATCCCCGGGCTGTACCACCCACCACATTGCCCAGGCCGGAAACCTGAACACCGGTCATATCTCCGGCGGTGATGTTGGCAAGGGCGGACATCTGCATGCCATTCAAGTCTTCACCGATTACACTTAACAGGCTGGCCCCTGAAAATCCTTTGAAATTTCCGCCGGAAATATTGGCGAGTCCGGCAAAGTGTATGCCGGAAGCACCTTCTCCGCTGATATTCAACAAGCCGCCTATGGAAGCGCCACGATTATAGTCTCCACTGATGTTTGCCAGACCGGAAATAATGATGCCTTGCGCATGATTTCCGTTGATACCTACCAGTCCCGAAACGGATACTCCGATAAGGTTGTTACCATTGATGTTGGTAATTCCTGCTATCTGCACGCCTCGCATGCTTCCCCCCACCATATTTGACAGACCTGCCATCTGTACACCGTTCACATCCCTGCCGGTTACACTGCCAAGAATATTCATGCCGAGACCATTCAGACGGTTCATGGAGGAGAACACACCCAGATTGAAGCAGGTGCTTCCTACGGTGTCAGTCCGCTGTGTGGAGATGTTTTTCCATAAGGAGATATTGATACCTACCGGGCCATGGTCTGTTCGTGGAGAGTGTTGTTTCCGGAAAGTATTTTCGGAGGATTTCTGAATCGTGTCCGGCTGTACGCTGCCCGGATTATGTTCTTGGGCAAGAGTTGTCCCTGCAATGAGCAGGGATGTAAAGAAGAATAAAAGGAGTTGTTTCATATTGGTTGAACCCTATTGGCTTTATCCTTTGGCCTCCTGATACAAGAAGCGCTTGATAGATTTCTTCGGCGTTTTTTCAAATTCTTCAGGATAGATTTTCATTTTGAATATCTGGCTGTATGCGGGCAGTTCTGCATTCAGTGCCACACGGTTTTCCTCCATGACGCGTTCGATGTCGTCATTGTTCAGCCCATGGGCAAAGGCATCATCGAAGTCGGGATAAACCAGACCTACCAGTTTCTCGTTCTGCTGCACGATGATGCTTTCGGCTACGTACGGCATATTGTTCAGTTTGTCTTCTATCTCTTCCGGGTAGATATTCTGACCGCTCGGGCCGAGTAGCATGTTCTTGCTGCGTCCCTTGATGCTAACGTTGCCTTCGGCATCCATCAGGGCAAGGTCTCCGGTGTGCAGCCAGCCGTCTTTGTCGAGTACCTGCACGGTGGCTTCATCGTTCTTGTAGTAACCCAGCATGACATTGGGACCACGGCAGACAATCTCTCCCGGAATGTTTTCGGGATCGGATGATAGGATTTTCACCTCCATACGCGGTGCGGCCTTTCCGCAAGAACCGGGTTTGAAGCGGGTCCAATCCTCGTAACAGATGATGGGGCCGCATTCCGTCATTCCATAGCCTACCGTATAGGGGAAATCTATCATCTTTAAGAACTGCTCCACTTCCTGGTTGAAGGCAGCTCCTCCTACAATGATTTCTGTAAAGTTTCCGCCAAAGGCTTGAATCATCTGGTCGCGTACGGTCGCTTTTATCTTGTCGTTAATGATGGGTACTTTCAGCAACAGCTTCATGGCGGGAGTTTCCAGCTTGGGCAGTACACTCTTCTTTATAATCTTTTCGATAATGAGCGGAACAGCCACAATCAAGTTAGGCTTCACTTCGGTGAAAGCCTGGAAAATGATTTTGGGGCTGGGCATGCGAGTGAGGAAGAATATGTGGCAACCTACGGCGAATTCATACAGAAACTCGAATGCAAGTCCGTACATATGTGCCATTGGCAGCATGGAGACAATCTTGTCACCGGCTTTCAGCGGCAATACTTCGAAAGCAAAAGTGGTGTTTGACCAAAGGCTGCGGTAGGGCAGCATCACTCCTTTGGAGTAACTGGTGGTGCCGGATGTATAGTTGATGACCGCCAGTTCGTCGGGCTGGTCTTTGTGATAACTGACATGTTCCTTGCGGAAGTTCTTGGGGTATTTCTTACCGAACATTTCGTTGAGATGTTCGCGGGCATAGTCCAACTTTTCGCTGCGGGAGACAAGAATGTAGAAGTCTGCCATCATCATGATGCCCTCCAGCAGCGGCATGGCACTTTCGTTGAGGTTTTCCCAAACCTGGTCGCCTACGAAAAGCAGTTTGGCTTCGGAATGGTTCACGATGTTGTGTACATTGTCTGCCTTGAACTCGTGAAGGATGGGGACGATTACCGCACCGTAGGTCAATGTCGCGAGGAATGTTACGCCCCAGTGGGAACTGTTGCGGCCACAGACGGCAATCTTATCGCCTTTCTTGATGCCGCTTGCCTCGAAAATGATATGCAACTTTTCTATTTTGCGGGCTACGTCCTTATATTGTAGGGTTGCTCCCTTGTAGTCGGTCAGAGCGTCTAAATCCCAATTTTCCTTTATGCTATTCTCTATATAGGCGATAAAACTTTGTTCCATGATATTTAATTGCACATTTGATTGAAAATTGTGCAAATATAAGGGTTTATATATAGAAAGCAAACTTTTATAAGGAAAATAGTTTTTATGGCGGCTATTTGCTAAAACTCGACAGTTATACCTAAAGTAGGCAGGATAGTGCCGCTTTCCTGCTTGAGGTATTTCATTTTATAGCGCTGTTCGGCAACAGGAGCAGACGGATTTTCGATGATGCCCGTACTCATTATCACATCCGGCTGTTTCAGTTTGTTGCCGGTGATATTCTGTATGTCCAGGTAGATTCCTATCATGCAGTGATGGAAATAGAAGGACTTGTCCACACGCAAGTCTAACTGGGCAAAGTTGGGCAGCCGCCCGGTATTATAGTACGCATAGTCGTAGTAGGGCTGTCCTTTGGCATCCCATGCTTCTACGAGTGATGATTTGTCTTCATCATAGGGAGTGTAGGGGCTGCCGCCTATATAGCTTAGCTTGCCTCCTATGCTCCAGCGCCGGGGCAGGTTGTATGTACCGCTCATGTTGAGTATGAAACGGTTGTCCCAGGCAGATGGAATGAAGTCTTCATTTGAACGGTTGCGGTATTCGCTGCGGTATAAGGTGAAGGAGGATACGAGATTGAACTTGCCGGATGCCTGCCAGCGGAACATGGTTTCCAGTCCGTAGGCCCTGCCGCTGGCTGTAGGGACGAGTGCTTCGTTGCCGGTGACACCGTAATCGTTTCCTTTGCATGCCAACGGAATGTTGTCTTGGAGGGAAAGTGGCATACGGCTGTAACGCTTGAAGAAACCTTCTGCAGAAACCATGAACCGGTCTTGCAGGTGCCAGTCCAGACCGAGGCTGCTTTCAAAGACCTGCATGTACTTTAGGCCTTTGTTGAGATATTGCCCTTCATTGTCTTTATATCCCAAAGCGGTGTAGGGAGGCAATTGGTGGTAGAGGCCGGTACTTCCGCTCAGGGTCCATTGTTCCGAGAGTTTGTAGGATGCAGAGAGGCGTGGGGAGAACTGTTTCCATAGCTGCCGCATCTTTCGGTTGTAAGTGTTGCCGTCCATACGGATACCGGCGGAAAGGGCCAGACGCTTGTCGGCGGTGGTATAGTCGGAAGAGAAGAAAGCCCCCCAGCCGAAGATGTTGAGTGAGGTTTCGTAGATGGAAAGCGTACCCGAATGACTGCCGTATAGTCTTTGCCGGCTGTGGTTTGTATAGATGGAGTTGTTCAGTTCTGCTCCTTCTTTTAGGGTCCATGCTCCCAAGCGCGTCTGGTTTTCAAAACGCAGGGTGGTCTTTTGCTCTGTGGAGCGTAGGCGCAGGGTCAGGTTGTCTTCGGAAGAGTCATCGTTGTTGCGGTATTTCAGATTGCGGTTGTTCAGGTAGTTATGGCTCAGTATAAGGGATTGCACGTGTCTTCCATTGTAGTGTCTGTAAGAGGCTCCGAGAGTGAATGTTTCCTGATGGATGGTGGGGAGATAGCTGAGCAGATATTCGGCATCTTCTCCTTTTTCATCGGTATTCAGTTTCATCTTGTCAATGCCTACGAGACCAAGCAGGGTCAGCTCGCTGTGCTTGTTGAAACGGGTTTTTGTTTTGAATTGTCCGTCAATGAAATTGGGCAGGAAGGGCGGTCCCAAAGCCTTGAACAAAAGTTGCAGGTAGGACTGGCGTGCGGAGAACAGATAAGTGGTGCGCTGCCCCAGATGGCCTGCTCCGCTGAGCGAGACTTCCGATGCACCGATGGTGGCTTTGAACGCCTGCTTGTCCGGATTGCCGTCCTTGAGGCGGAAGTCGAGGACGGAACTCAAGGCTCCGGAGCGGTTGGCGGGGAAGGCGCCCGTATAAAATGTAATCTCGCGTATCAGGTCGGCATTGACAATGCTTACCGGTCCTCCGGATGCACCTTGAGTGGCAAAGTGGTTGATGTTGGGAATTTCGATGCCATCCATATAAAAGCGGTTTTCGGAAGGAGAACCGCCCCGAACAATCAAGTCGTTTCGATAGCCGATGGGAGAGAAAGAGACACCGGGATAGGAGCGTACGATGCGCGAGACATCCCGGTTGGCTCCGGGACTTTTCTCTATTTCCTGCAGGCCGATGATACGCATGCTGACCGGGCTTTCGATACTTCGCCGGAAGGGGGAAGGCATCACCACTACTGTGTTCAGCAGATTGGCATCCTCTTCCATCTCTATCTCAATGAGCGGAGTTGAGGCTGAAACGATATATTCGGGGGTGGAAACAGTCTGGTATCCTATGCAGGATGCCTCAAGGCTATAAATGCCCGGAGGCACCTGCTCTATCTTGAATGTGCCGAGTGAATCGGTGGAAGCCCCTTTCCCGGGGATACCGGCAACGAAAACGTTGGCGTAGGCCACGGGTTGTCTGGACTGTCTGTCGATGACTTTGCCGCGAACGGAATAGGTCACGGGAACCATCATGGCATGTACGGTTGGGCTGATACCTGATAAAAGTATCAGCAATATAAACAATACAGCCCCCACCTTGTGCCGCATGACATTCATGGCTAATCAGACGTCACTAATTACTTTCCCAAGTACCATCGGTACATGCGTTGCACACCTTCCTCGATATCAATCTTATGATGCCATCCCAATGCATGTAACTTGCCGGGATCGGTCAGTTTGCGCATGGTGCCGTCGGGTTTGGAAGTGTCGAAGGTCAGCCGGCCTTGATAACCTACGGTGTTGACAATCAGTTCTGCCAACTGGCGGATAGTGATTTCCTTGCCCGTACCGATATTGATGTGGCAGTTGCGGATTTCCTTGTCGTCCGGCTTGAAGGTATCTTTGAAGTCGACGTGTTCCATGACGAAGACGCTGGCATCTGCCATCTCCTCGCTCCAGAGGAATTCGCGCAAGGGGGTGCCGGTACCCCATAATCTCACTTCTTCTTCTCTGATGCCGTATTTCCGGAGGATATTCAGAATGTTCTCTTTGCTGCTGTCGCCGTTGATGCCTTCTACCGGACGCAGGTTCATGTCGTGGCGTACGGCATTCCAGTCGCCTTGTTTCAGGCAGTGGGCAAGGTGTATCTTGCGTATCATGGCGGGGAGCACGTGGCTGCGTTCCAGGTCGAAGTTGTCGTTGGGGCCGTAAAGGTTGGTGGGCATCACGGCAATGTAGTTCGTACCATATTGAAGATTGAAGCTTTCGCACATTTTCAGTCCGGCTATTTTGGCGATGGCATAGGGCTCGTTAGTGTATTCCAGCGGAGAAGTGAGGAGTGCATCTTCTTTCATCGGTTGTTCGGCATCACGGGGATAGATGCAGGTACTGCCAAGAAAGAGAAGCTTTTTCACTCCGTGGCGGAAGCTTTCGCCGATAACGTTCTGCTGTATCTGCAGGTTCTTGTAGATGAAATCGGCACGGTAGATACTGTTGGCCATAATGCCACCCACAAAAGCGGCGGCAAGGAATACATATTCAGGCTGCTCCTCGTCGAAGAAGCGGCGTACGGCAACTCCGTCGAGCAGATCGAGTTCTTTGTGGGTCTTGCCGATGAGATTGGTGTATCCTTTCTCCTGAAGATTTTTCCAGATGGCAGAACCTACCAGTCCCCGGTGGCCTGTTACATATATTTTGGCATTTTTGTCTAACATTATTGTCTGAAAGTTTAATAGTTCATTCAAAGCTCTTTGCTTCTTAAATACAGTTTCTTCACAAATTTCATGTCGTGCTCTGCCATGATGCGTACCAACTCTTCAAAACTGGTCTGCTTCGGATTCCATCCCAGCAGTGTTTTTGCTTTGGTGGGGTCGCCCAGCAATTGTTCCACTTCGGCAGGCCGGAAATATTTGGGGTCGACTTCCACGAGGACTTTTCCGGTCTGTGTGTCGATACCCTTCTCATCCACTTCCTGGCCTTCCCAGCGCAGAGTGATGCCTACCTCCCGGAATGCCAGTGTCGCAAATTCGCGTACGGTATGCATTTCTCCGGTGGCAATGACGAAGTCTTCGGGGGTGTCGTGCTGCAGGATGAGCCACATGCACTCGATGTAGTCTTTGGCATATCCCCAGTCGCGCCGGGCATCCAGATTGCCCAGATACAGCTTGTCCTGGAAGCCTTGGGCGATGCGGGCAGCCGCCAGTGTGATTTTTCTTGTTACGAAGGTTTCACCTCGGCGTTCGCTCTCGTGGTTGAAGAGTATGCCGTTTACAGCAAACATGCCATAGCTTTCGCGGTAGTTCTTTGTAATCCAAAAGCCATATTGTTTGGCTACGCCATAAGGACTGCGGGGATAGAACGGGGTTGTCTCGCTTTGCGGCACTTCCTGTACTTTTCCGAAAAGCTCGGAAGTGGAGGCCTGGTAAATGCGTGTCTTCTTTTCCATACCGAGAATGCGTACGGCTTCGAGCATGCGCAGGGTGCCTACGGCATCGGTTTCGGCGGTATATTCGGGCACGTCGAAGGACACTTTGACATGGCTTTGGGCGGCAAGGTTATATATTTCGTCCGGCTGCACACTCTGGATGATACGGATGAGAGAGCTGGAGTCTGTCATGTCTCCATAGTGCAGGTTAATGGTACGTTTCTGTTTCATGTCGCGTACCCACTCATCGAAGTAGAGGTGTTCGATGCGGCCGGTGTTGAAAGAGGAAGAGCGGCGCAGGATACCGTGCACTTCATATCCTTTCTGCAGGAGGAATTCGGCAAGGAACGAGCCGTCCTGCCCGGTAATGCCGGAGATAAGGGCTTTCTTCATAATGTATGCTTTTTGTTATTATGTCTTTTCGGACTGCAATATTCGTTATTTTCCACGAGATGGCAAAATATAAACTATTTCTTTCCCATCACTTTGTCGATAATCAGCGCAATTGCCCCGTCGCCCGTCACATTGCAGGCAGTACCGAAGCTGTCCATCGCTATGTATAGTGCGATCATCAGCGCTTGTGCCGACTCGTCGAAGCCCAGCATGGATTGCAGGATGCCCAGTGATGCCATGATGGCGCCTCCCGGTACCCCGGGAGCGGCCACCATAGTGATGCCCAGCATGAAGATGAATCCTGCAAATAGAGGGAAATCATGGGGCATGCCTTGCATTATCATCAGTGCCAGGGCGCATGCCACAATCTTCAATGTGCTGCCCGACAGATGGATGGTGGCGCAAAGTGGGATGACGAATCCGGCAATATCGGCAGAGACGCCGTTCTTCCGACTCTGCTCCAATGTTACGGGGATAGTGGCGGCACTGGATTGAGTGCCCAAAGCCGTGAAGTAGGCAGGTATCATCCGTCCCAGTAGTTTGAGAGGGTTCTTGCGGACAAACAGTGCCGCAATGCTGTATTGGAATACCAGGAGAAAGATGTGAAGCAGGAAGATTACACCGATAATCTTAATAAAGACCATCAAGATGCCGAATACTTGTCCACTGTGCGTCATGTTGAGGAAAATGCCGAAAATATAGATGGGAAGCAGCGGCAATATCACTGCACTGATTATGCGGATGACAATCTCTTGAAAATCGCGTGCCGCATTTTTCAGTACCTCACTTTTCAGATGAGCCAGACCCAGCCCCAGTGTGAAGGCAAGTACGAGTGCGGTCATAACATTCATCAAGGGCGGGATGCCCACGGAAAAATAGGGAAGAATGCCTTGAGATTCACTGACTTTTTCTAACGGTACCCCGGTTTCTATGAGGGAAGGAAATACCGCCATACCGGTGAAGTAGGAGAGAAAACCGGAGAATAGAGTAGCTCCGTAAGCAATGAATGCCGTAACGACCAGCATCCGTCCGGTTCCTTTGCCGATGTCAGCAATGGCAATCGTGACCAGTCCCACAATGATGAGGGGGATGGAGAAGTTCAGGAATTCACTGAAAATGGCATTGAATGTTACGAACAGCCGTACCAGCGAAGCCGGTAGGAAATTTCCGAAAAGTATACCTAAGATAATGGCAATGATGATGCGTGGCAATAATCCGATGTGGAAGTTCTTCATGAGCATTGGTTTTCTTTCTGGTTGAAAAATAGGCTTTCGCTGACAAAAGTACTATTTTATTTTCGTAATTCATACGAACAAATGCTGTTAGCATTTTGTTTCCATATAAAGACAAAATTTACATGAATATGAAGAATTTAAATAAAACAGACATTGGACTTATCGGTCTGGCAGTTATGGGCGAGAATTTGGCCCTCAATATGGCAGATAAGGGATGGAATGTTTCGGTATATAATCGTACGGTTCCGGGAGTGGAAGAAGGGGTGGTGGAACGTTTTGTGAACGGCCGCGCCAAAGGGAAAAAAATTGAAGGCTATACAGATATAGCCGAATTTGTAACTTCCATTGCCATACCCCGCAAAATAATGATGATGGTTCGTGCTGGCAGTGCGGTGGATGAGCTGATGGAACAGCTGTTTCCCCATTTGTCCGAAGGGGATATCCTGATTGACGGTGGCAATTCCAATTATGAGGACACCAACCGGCGTGTGGCATTGGCCGAAAAGAAAGGCTTCCGTTTTGTGGGAGCCGGAGTTTCCGGTGGAGAGGAAGGAGCACTGAACGGCGCGTCTATCATGCCCGGAGGCTCTGAAAGTGCCTGGCCTGAGGTGAAGCCTATCCTGCAGAGTATTGCGGCAAAAGCATCTGACGGTACTCCGTGCTGCCAGTGGATTGGTCCTGCCGGTTCCGGTCATTTCGTCAAGATGATACATAACGGTATCGAATATGGAGATATGCAGCTTATTGCCGAAGCTTATTGGGTGATGAAGAATCTGCTGGGTCTGGACAATGGACAGATGGCGGAAATCTTTGCTGATTGGAATGAGGGCAAGTTGCGTAGCTATCTCATTGAAATTACCGCCAACATACTGCGTCATAAGGACAAATCAGAAGGTTACCTGATAGATAAGATATTGGATACTGCCGGACAGAAAGGTACGGGCAAGTGGTCCGTTATCAATGCGATGGAGCTGGGCATGCCGCTGGGGTTGATTGCTACGGCTGTGTTCGAACGTAGTTTGTCGGCACAGAAGGGCTTGCGTGAAACGGCTTCCAAGCAATTTGTATGCCGACGCTCGCAGGCGGTGTACAACAAGTCGGAGATGGTGAAGGATATCTATTCCGCACTCTATGCTTCCAAATTGGTGTCATATGCTCAGGGATTTGCTGTGTTGCAGCGTGCATCCGACGCTTTTGCCTGGAACCTCGATTTGGCATCCATCGCCCGCATGTGGCGGGGTGGCTGCATCATCCGTAGTATTTTCCTGAACGACATAGCTACGGCTTTCGAGGCTAAAGACAAGCCCAAACATCTGCTGTTGGCACCTTATTTCAAAAATGAAATGCAGCTGCTGCTTTCCGGCTGGAAACATCTGGTGGCACAATCCATGAAAGAGGAACTTCCGGTACCTGCATTCTCGTCCGCCTTGAATTATTTCTATTCGCTGGTGTCTGCCAAGTTGCCTGCCAATATGATTCAGGCGCAACGTGACTATTTTGGTGCGCATACCTTTGAAAGGACAGACGAGTTGCGTGGACAGTTTTTCCATGAAAATTGGACGGGACACGGAGGAGATACGAAATCGGGTACGTACAATGTGTGAGAAAGGGGGAGAAGATGATGAATAAATTAGTGATTGTTATATTCGGTGCTTCGGGTGACTTGACGAAGCGCAAACTGATGCCGGCGCTCTATACTTTATATAGTGGCGGGCGGTTGCCGGAAGGATTCTCCATTCTGGGGATAGGACGCACCGAGTATACGGATGCCCGTTACCAAGAATATATAATGGGTGAATTGGGTAAGTTTGTAGCTTCCAAAGAGCAGGTGGAAGATAAAATGAAGGATTTTTGCAGCCATCTGCATTACCAGACTTTGGACCCTGCCGAGGTTGAAGGCTATCATCTGCTGGACGGACGTTTACAAGAGTTTACCGGTGAGAAGAAACCGGACAACCTGCTGTTCTATCTGGCTACTCCACCTTCCTTGTACGGTGTCATTCCCTTGCACTTGAAGGCGGCCGGTCTGAACCGTCCTGATACTCGTATCATCGTTGAAAAGCCGTTCGGTTACGATTTGGAGTCGGCCAGAAAGCTGAATAGCATTTATGCTTCCGTTTTCAAGGAGCATCAGATTTATCGCATCGACCATTTTCTGGGTAAGGAAACGGCGCAGAACATTCTCGCCTTCCGTTTTGCCAACGGAATCTTCGAACCGCTATGGAACCGTAATTATATAGACTATGTGGAGATTACAGCCGTAGAGAATCTGGGTATAGAAGGACGTGGCGGATTCTATGAAGGTGCCGGAGCCCTGCGCGATATGGTACAAAACCACCTCATACAGCTTGTGGCGCTCACTGCATTGGAACCGCCTGCCGTTTTCAATGCCGATAATTTCCGCAACGAGGTGGTGAAGGTCTATGAGTCATTGGCCCCCTTGAAAGAGGAGGATTTGGAGGAACACATTGTCCGCGGACAATATACGGCTTCGGGCTCGAAAGCCGGGTATAGGGAAGAGAAGAACGTGGCACCTGATTCGCGTACCGAAACGTATATTGCCATGAAAATCGGTATTAACAATTGGCGGTGGAAGGGTGTTCCTTTCTATATCCGTACCGGCAAACAAATGCCGACAAAGGTGACTGAGATTGTTGTACATTTCCGTGAGACGCCCCATCAGATGTTCCGTTGCGAGGGTGGACATTGTCCCCGCGCGAATAAGCTGATTCTCCGCTTGCAACCTAATGAAGGCATTGTGCTGAAATTCGGCATGAAGACTCCCGGACCGGGATTTGACGTGAAGCAGGTGATGATGGACTTCAGTTATGACCAGTTGGGCAGGTTGCCTACCGGCGATGCCTATGCCCGTCTGATAGAGGACTGCATACAAGGTGATCCTACACTCTTTACCCGCAGTGACGCGGTAGAGGCTTCATGGCGCTTTTTCGATCCCGTGTTGCGTTATTGGAAAGAGCATACGGATGCTCCTTTATATGGGTATCCCGTAGGTACGTGGGGACCTTTGGAAAGTGAAGCAATGATGCACGAACATGGTGCTGAGTGGACCAATCCGTGTAAGAATTTGACTAATACAGATGAATATTGCGAGTTATGAAAAGTTATGTTTACCATTCGGCTACAGCTACGGCGCATGCGTTGATTGAACATTTGATTGCGATGATGGAGCGTGAACCGGAAAAGACCTTTTATTTTGCATTCAGTGGGGGAAGTACTCCTTCGCTGATGTTTGACATTTGGGCTAACGAATACAAGGAGGTGACTCCTTGGATGCGGATGCGGATTTATTGGGTGGACGAACGGTGTGTGCCGGCAGAGGATTATGAGAGCAATTATGGTACCATGCGCCGTTTGCTGTTGGATGAAGTAGGCATGCCCGATGAATACGTTTACCCTATTTATGGAGTGAACCGCCCGGAGATTGAAGCAAAGAACTATTCGACGCTGGTTTGCCGCACGGTTCCGCTTTGGGGTGGCTTCCCGGCCTTCGATGTCGTTTTGCTCGGTGCTGGAGACGACGGGCATACCTCCTCTATCTTTCCGGGGCAGGAGTATCTGCTTTCTTCCTTTCATCCTTATGAGGTGAGTGTCAATCCCTATAATGGGCAGAAACGCATAGCCATGACCGGCTGCCTTTTGTTTGCTGCGAAGAATCTTATTTTCTTTGTTACTGGCAAGAATAAGGCGGATGTGGTCCGCGATATTCTTGATTCCGGGGATACCGGTCCGGCAGCTTATGTGGCCCACCATGCCGAGCGTGTGGAATTGTTCCTCGATGCTCAGGCCAATGGCGGGAAAATGTTTACTTAGATGTGCCGCTCTCCAGAATGCTTACAATGGAGAATAATGTAAAGCAGATGCCTCCCAAACCAGCCAGTACACGTGCAGGTACAAAATAGGCATTGTGCAGGTTTGCCATCTCAAACAGAAAGGAGGAGAGAAACAGACAAGCCAGGGCCGTGAAGACCGGAATCAGCGGGATGCGGTTGGCCAGCTTGAAAGTGTTCCGCCAGATGGCGGCAAGCAGGATGACTTTGCTGGAAATGCTGTAGCATACCAGCCCCAGACCTATCATAATATATCCTGTGGAGGAGAGTGCCGGATTGCTGTTGGCTAAGACCAGAAGTCCCCAGAGAATGCTGATGCTGCCCATTATCAAAACAAGGGCTGGCCACCGTTTTCGCTCAGCCTTTGTATAGTTGTTGCGTATCTGGCGGACGATGGTTGCAACCAGCGCCACCAGGCTGGAACAGATACAAGCAAGTCCTGCCATGACATGGCCTGCTACATAATATGCATTGTGCCCGCTGCTTTTTGACAATAGCCAGAAGGCCCATATCCATGCCATTACTGCCATAAGGGTGGCAACTGCTATTAGGATATATCCCTGGGAGGAATTGAATGCATCGGCAGGTTGTAGCTGGTCGGTACGTTCCGAGTTGGCGGGAATGAGGGTGAAGCGGGTGGAGGCTGTGGCTGTGGTAGCTACACAAGCTGTGATGAAACCGGCTCCGCAAATCACGTGTCCTGCTACGAAATTGCTTGCCGTGGCAGCTTCATGCATATAATTCCAACCATAGATTACTGTGAGTACGGCTGCCAGGTAACCGATAACCGGAAGTGCGTATCTGGCTATCGGATTGTAGGTATGAATAATTTGTCTAATGATTGTTGCCGCTGTGGCGAACAAGGCAATGCAAATCATCCCTAAGGAAAATACTACCGGACCGGCCACAAATTTTGCCGAGTCCACTCCTTCGTGGAGCACAAAGGCTCCGTAGCCGAAACAGAAAAGGGCCATCAACAAGGGTATGGCCCTGAAAAGAATACTGATACCGTAATTCATAACTGTTGTTTTTAGAGTTTCCCCTTCAAACAGCGTTTCTGCGGTTTTGTTCCTTCTTTTAAGATTTATTTGTGATGAGAAGTGCTTGTCTGTCCGTATTTAGGGAGCCAGCCTCTCCTTTTTCCAGCTGCCATCCGCTTGTTGGGAATAGAGGAAACGGTCGTGTAGCCTGCTTTCCCGTCCTTGCCAGAATTCAAAACGGAAAGGGGTGACGGCAAAACCTCCCCAGTTGTCGGGACGTTTGATACTTTGCCCTACCCATGTTGCCGCTTCGCGGACGAACGCGCGCATTATCTCCATACGGCTGCCAATGACGTGACTTTGGGGTGAAATCCTCGCCCCGATTTTACTTTTGTAAGGTCTGCTTGCAAAATAGGTGTCAGAATCGGCAGGAGCGCATCTTTCAGCTTTTCCTTCAATGTGTATTTGCCTTTCCAGTTTGTGCCATACGAAAGATAAGGATATATACGGATTTGCAGTCAGTTGCCGGCCTTTCCTGCTTTCGTAGTTGGTGAAGAAGATGAACCGGCCATTTTCCACCCCTTTCAGCAACACTGTGCGTGTAGAGGGATGCCCGTCTGTCGAGGCTGTAGCTACCGTCATGGCGGTGGACTCGTACTCATCACTATGGATAGCATCGTTCAGCCAATGGTCGAATTGCTCAAGGGGATTGTCGTTGAGGTTACCCGGCGTCAGTCTGCCTTTCTTATATTCTCTTCTGATGTCAAAGAGTTGTGATTTCATTATCGTGTGGTTTTATCAAGAATGATGTTTTTCTATGTAACAGTCTGAGAGGGCTGAATGTTTTTGTTTCTCTGCGGAAAGAAAATATGGAAGAAGGAAATGGTTGTGTTGATACTTAAAAAAATGGCATCCCGATTGTGGTGGCTATCGGGATGCCGGATATTGGAGATTACTTTATGGAGACAAGTGGGAGGTGGACACTGGCATGTCTGCTATTGTAATTTAAACATTACGGGAACTGTGAATTTACAACGGACCGGTTTGCCTCGTTGCTCACCGGGTTTCCATTTGGGCATGGTGGAAATCACACGGATAGCTTCTTTATCCAGGTAGGGATCTACGCCTCTTACTACTTTTACATCTACGATGCTGCCGTCTTTGTTGACAACGAATTGTACTATTACGCGCCCTTGGGTTCCGGTTTCTTGTGCAATAGTCGGGTATTTTATGCTCTTACCCAGATATTGCATCAGACTCATGCCATTATAAGAAAACTCAGGATTCTTCTCTACAACTTCAAAAATCTCGTCCTCTACCGGAATCTCTTCATCTACGGTTGGAGATATGGGTTTGATGATTACAGCTTCACCGATTTCTTCGGAAGAGGCAATGGCTGTTTCTTTCACATTGTCATTATCATCCACAATTGTCAATACCTCGGCAATTGCAGGAGCTTGAGGGGGTGGCGGAGCTGCTAATTCGGGTTGCTCCGTGATAGGAATTTCAATTTCCTGCTCAAATACGTTCTCGGTAATAGCACCGCTCATGTCAATCCTAACATCACGCTTCGACCATTCAAATGCAACGAACATGAAGACCAGCACAATTACATAACCTACAAGTAGCCAATTTGACTTCTTGTTTTCCAGGCTTGCTTTGGATGTTTTCTTGATTTCCATAATTTATAAGATTATTACTGTATAATGGTTGTCGCGAAACTAATATTATACAGATGTGATTAGTAAAATCATAAAACATGCGTGCCCACTTGTTTCTGCATTAAAGATAAGAAAATGAATGTTATGTTGTTGTTTGATATATGGTTATATATAGTTTTTTAAATTTGCTTTGATAATTTTTCCGCTTATGAATTAAATAGTGTTGAGGTGCAAAAAAGCGCTTCCAATGTTCGCTTATGGAGAAAGGCTTCACACAAAAACAAATTGTATTTATAGTATTGAAATGCGGTTATAGCTTTTGTATCAATTCTTTAGTATGTTGGTTGGAATCAGATGCTGGCAATAAATATAGATTATATATGATAGCCATTTGAATTTGACTATCTTTGTACGCTGAATTTAACCCTATTTTATAATCTTATTTTATTTATACGGAAATGATTTTGTTTTTATTGAACACGTCTGCCGCTGGAGGTAAACTTGAACAGGCATTGGAAAAATTGGTGGATTTTGGTATGGATGCCGGTAAGGATATATTAATCGCTATTTTAATCTATGTAATCGGGCGTTTCATCATCAAACAGATAAGTGCATTAGTAGCTAGGATACTTGAAAAACGGAAGATTGAAACCAGTGTACAGACCTTTTTGAAGAGTCTGATAAAGATACTGCTGAACATGATTCTTGCTTTTGCCATAATCGGCAAACTCGGTGTGGAGACCACCAGTTTTGCGGCGTTACTCGCATCTGCCGGTGTAGCTGTGGGTATGGCGCTGTCTGGTAATCTCTCAAATTTTGCCGGTGGACTGATTATACTTGTTTTCAAACCGTTTAAAGTAGGTGACTACATAGACGGTCCGGGAGTAAGTGGTACGATAAAGGAAATACAGATATTTCACACTATACTTTCCACTCTTGATAACCGCATGATTTATGTACCTAATGGAAGTCTCAGTGGTAATGCCGTCACTAATTACAGTAAGCAGGACAAGCGTCGTGTTGAATGGGTATTCGGTGTTGAATACGGTGAGGATGTAAAGAGAGTCAGAGCCGTTTTACAGCGCATAATAAATGCAGACAGCCGTATATTGGATACACCGGCTCCCCTTATTGTCTTAGGTTCATTGAGTGCAAGCAGCATCGATATTACAGTCCGTGTCTGGGTAAAAAGTGTGGACTACTGGAATGTGCTGTATGATATCAATGAAATAGTTTATACTACATTTAATGAAGAAGGAATAGGATTTCCCTTCCCACAGCTCACTCTACATCACGCAAAAGATTGAGCTTATTATCTATAACAGTTTCCATTTATCAAGAATTTGAAGCTTTATGTTTGCTCTGAAAAGTATGCTATACTGTTCATTAATTCCGAAAAAGAAATCATAAACTCCTTTTGTTTGCTTTTAAACATTATCGGTTGCTAATTTATTGAAGCTTTATATATAGATTTGCAAGTATTTCTTGATTATGATATAAAAAGATTATTTTAACTGTTTCAGCTTTTATAGCTGTTAGTGGTGTTTATGACAAAAAAGCGGTAGAAGGTTTTGACAAGAATAACAACCTAATATTTTTTTAATTTGTAATTATGATGAAAAAAAGTTTCTTGACTGTTCTATTTGCGCTGTTCTGCACGATGGGATTTGCGCAATTGTCTTTCAATGTAAAGGCCGGTCTCAATCTCAGCAGTTACATCGGTGAAAACTCTGACCATTCCAAATTTAAACCAGGAGCACGCATTGGAGTGGGAATGGAATACCAATTCAGCGACCTTGTTTCCTTACAGCCCTCGCTATTCTTCTCACAGAAAGGTGCGAAATATTCAAGTGGATATAGCGGTAGCGTCGTAGATGCGGATGCAGATGTGAAGATCAACCAGCTTTATTTGGAATTGCCCATCAATGTACAATTCCGTTTCAATATTGCAGACAATACTAACCTGGTCATTGCGACAGGGCCGTATCTTGCCTGTGGGGTAGGTGGTAAGGCCAAGTTCGATGGCAAGGCATCTGTTGGAGGTATCAATATCAATGGAGATGAGAAAGTCGATACATTCAGTGATGACGGCTTGAATTACAATAGGTTCGATGCCGGTTGGAACATCGGTCTTGGGGTAGAGTTTGGCCGAATTCTTGTGGGGGTTGACACACAGCTTGGCTTCTGCAAGATTATGGATGGGGATGCTCCGCACAATGCGAATATCGGTATTACTCTGGGGTATAAATTTTAAATAGTTCCCTTACGATCCCTTGATTGAGTATATTTTTATTAATAGTTTAACTTTTTTATTGTAGATAATCTATAAATTATTTTATCTGTTTTAAAATAAAACGGTGTAGTATGAAAAAATTATTCATTTTATTAGGAACTCTTTTTTTGTTGTCAGTAGGTGCTTATGCGCAGAAAGGGAAACAAGCCATAGGTTTCGGTCTTGGTTATGGTACAGAAATTGAAAGTATCGGATTGGGAATCAAGTATCAGTATAATATAACCAATCCTATACGTATCGAGCCCTCTCTTAATTATTTTTTTGAAAATGACAATGTAAGCATGCTGGATGTGAACGTGAATTTTCATTATCTGTGTCCGGTAGCTAGCAATGTCAAGCTTTATCCACTGTTTGGGTTGACTTTGTCCAACTGGATGTTTGATATGTATGATGTTGACTGGGATGGGGATCATGTTCATGTGGATGGCGATGGGAATCATAATGAATGTCGTTTCGGTGTAAACTTGGGAGTTGGAGCCGAATTTGCATTGAGCCGTAATTGGGCCATGAATCTTGAATTTAAGTACCAGTTGGTCAGTGATTTTGATCAGGGTGTCATCAACATCGGGGCTGCGTACAGATTTTGAAGAAAATATCGGAACAGAAATCTCATTGATATAAAAGAGGGGATAGGCATAGTTTAATGCTTATCCCCTCTTTTTTAGTGTTTCAATGCTTGGATTTCAAAGCCAAATCAATCGTCATCATCATCATCATCGTCATCATCATCGTAATATCGATAGTGCTTCTTGTGGTGTCTCTTCGGTTTTTTATATTTGTGTTTCTTATGGTGAAATTTATCATGGCGCTCACAGTATGAATTATAGTATTCATGCCAGCAGTCACTATGGTGATGGACTCTGTCATAGAAAGGGGTATAATATACACTTCCCGGATTTATGCCAATCTCCACAAGAATACGGTTCCATCCGTAACGTTGATACCGGTTGTAATAATCGCATACATCATGCATCTTTTTTCCGGAAGTTCTGGCTACCTCAAGTGCAATCCCCACATTTCCCCAGTCTTTTCCACAGCGTTTGTAGTAATCGTCCAAGGAACGGCTTGAAATGTTGTATTCCAGACATAGCCGTTTCTTATAATCAGAAAGCTCCACGGCTGCGTAGCGGTTGGCTCTGCCAATAAAGATGGAAATACCATCCTGGGCAGACAAGGTGCAGGCTAATAGGAGGAAAAGCAGTAGTAAATTAATTTTTTTCATAATGTTTCTAAGTTAAATGGGTTCTTGTCTTTTGCTTTTTCAATTTCATCTCCAGCTTCATTCAGAGCCTTCTTTACATCATCTGTCCTTTCTTCAATCTGTTTCTGTGTCTTTTCAAGGTTTTCTTCGACGGATTCCTTTACATTTTCCAGATGCTCTTTAACTTTGTCTTTAGCCTTTTTCTCTCTGCATGATGCAAAGACAAGTGTAGCTGTACATGCCAACATGACAAATAATAACTTTTTCATATCCTTATATTTAGTGATACTATATAATTGGTTAAAATTCAAATGTAGAAATAAATATTGTTTTTAGCAAATTAGGGAAAAGCTTTTGAACATAATGTTGGGGTAAAATATCTTGTTTGTTAATGCATCCTATACTGGAAGTCTTTTCAAATCATCGGATGAATTAGAGATAAACCTGACTTTGAAATGTTGTTTGTGAATATATACAAAAAAGGCTATCTATCCCAGACAGCCAATCTTAGTTTAACCTTATATCTAATACTATGAAAAACACATTGCAAATGTACGGAATTGCAAGGACTGTGCAAATTTTCAACCTTTTCATTGCCATCTTATAACAAGGTTTAGCTGGTAAATATATTCGTTAACGATTTAATAGTGCAAATGTTAAATTTAAGCTCCAGATACGTTAAGGTATTGCTTTCTCAATTGCGGCACTGTAGAGCGATTCTGCAATATTGTGGAATATTCCGCACAATTCCACACTGGAGTAAAAAATAAAATTGTTTTATGTTGTTGAAAATGAGAATAATGTCGATGCGCTGATATTTTGGCATCAATTTTGTACTATGATTTATGTCCTAAAATTTATCAGTAACTTATAGTTGTTATGGTTAGACAATAGGTATTAGTTGCATTAAGGTTTAAAGCTATTTTGTTCATATTGATTTTCATTCGGAAACTCTCTTTGTTTAGTATTGCATCCTGGTCTGTGAAGCATCGGGATGTTTTTCATTTTGGAGGATTACAGTTTTCGACTGAATGCTGCAATCTTGTATAGTTAGTCAATACTGCTTTCATTATTCTTTGGGGGAATAATGAAAGCAGGCTTAGTCTATGAGGATTGGATACACTTTATTTAAAGGCTTTATATTTCTAATGAGGCAAGATATAAAAAATCAATCTGTGTTTATCTACTCTGAGAAGTATACAGTACTGTTCATTAATTCCGAAAAAAAAATCATAAACTCTTTTTATTTGCTTTTAGACATTGTCGGCTGCTGATTTATCGATGCTTTATATGTAGATTTGCAAGTGTCTTTTTATCAAGATATGGAAAAACAAACTAGAAAAATTTTAAAAATATCCGGCATTATATCAGAAGGGCTGATTATAGCCGCCTTTATAGTAATTGCAATTGCTCTGAATTTTGTGTTTACTTCTGAAAAGTTAACTCCGGTGGTATTGAAAACTGCCAATCAGAATTTGAATGCAAAATTGGATATAAAAGATGTAGAACTTACTTTCTTTTCCACCTTTCCACGGCTCGGATTGAAACTGAAAGACGGAACATTGGTTTCAAAGGTTATTCGTGACACCATGTGGCAAAGGACTGACACATTATTGTCTTTCAAGAAAGCCGTATTGGTAATTGATGTAATGGATTATTTGCAACAGCAAAAGGTAAATATCCATCAGCTTGCCTTAGATAGTGCCAATATCTATGCATACAAGGACGGGACTGGAGCTGCAAATTGGGACATTTTGTTCCCCGACACGACAAATATAGCTTCATCATCAACAGATACGGCCAGGCATGTGAATGAACTTAATGTCGAACAGGTTGCCATAAAACATGCTACGGTAACTATGGATGACCGAGACACACATATCTTTGCCAATCTATGGGACATGAATCTGGACTTGAAAGCAAACATGAAAAAGGAACATTCTGTATTGGCTTTGGATTTCAAGAACAAGAATGTCCTTTTCTGGCAAAATGGGCAACTGATAACTAATCGTGTCGGCATTCATCTGAGGACTGACATTGAACTGGATGCCGTTCATCGCACTCTCCTTCTGCGTGACGCTCTAATCAATATAAACGGTACTAAATTAGGGGTAAAGGGAACATTGCGTCATGATGCAATAGCCCAAACCCTTGATTTAGACCTGCAATATGGGTTGCACGCTCCTTCGTTGGAAACCGTATTGCACATGATTCCAGAAAGTATTCTGCAAAAGAAAGAGGTATCTGTCAAAGGAGAGGTTGCTTTCAAAGGAGAGCTGAAAGGAACCTATGGAAAACAAAAATTACCATTGGCCACATTGGACATCAAAATTAAGGATGCCTCTGCCCGGTATGCCGGATTGCCTTATGGCATAGACAAATTAGAAGCCGATTTTTTTGCTCAAATAGATCTGATGCACGATAGCCCCTCCTATCTGAATCTGAAGGCATTCCATTTTAAAGGGGCAAATACCAGCATACAGGCTGATATGAAAGTAGAGAATCTGTTGGCTGATCCCGATATCACTTTCCATGCTGAATCAACCATAGACCTGAATGCGCTGAAGCATGCTTTTCCATTACAAGAAAGCATCAGTATGGAAGGGGAAATGGAAACCGATTTGGGAGTACGCTGCCGTATGTCCTCTATAAAGAAGCGGGATTGGGGACGTATCACGGCTGAAGGAAAACTCAAGACTGATAAATTCATGCTACGTGATACTCAGAGGAATTTTGAGTTCATAAGTAACGCATCTTTGGCCTTTGCCGGCAATGAATGGTTAGGGGGGCATGCCCAAATCAAGGATATGATTCTCCGTTCTCCTCAATTAGACTCTGATATGAAAAGTCTTGTGGCTACCGTCAGGACCATTCCTTCCAAAGACACAACCCGAATGGCTCAGGTAGAATGTAAAATGGAAATGCACAAGCTAAAAGTTGCTTTAGGGGATTCTCTTGGTTTGTTTTGCGGAAAATCCTCTGCTACATTGAAAGTACAGCCGGGGGAACATAATCCAAGCAAGCCCCAAATAGGACTTGTTATGGAGACAGACACCTTGTTTTGTCGCATGGGAGGAGTCAAAGCTGGAATGAACAAAGCAGGTATAGGAATCACCGCAGAAAAAATACGTGATTCATTGTGGATGCCCGATGGCATCGTGGGGTTTAATCATATGGCTGTCTGTATTCCGGAATGTGCACTTCCCATACATATGCAAAAAACCGCTGTAACAGTGGGAAACCGTACTGTCACCTTACGTAACGCTACCATGCGTATAGGTAGATCTGACATTACGGCAAGTGGGGTAATCCATGATTTGTATGGAGCTGCGAAACATCACAAAGTTTTACGTGCCAAGCTGAATGTTTCGTCAGAGCATTTAGACTGCAACCAGCTGATACATTCAATATCCTTTCCCTCGGATACAATTATGGCAGAAACAGATACAATTTCTACGAATCTCAAATTGTTTGTCATACCACCGAAGTTAGACTTTGAATTGCAAACCCATTTCCGACAAGTATTTTATGAAAAAGTGATCTTCAATGATGTCCACGGGGCCGTAGATATTCGTAACCAATCTGTGTACCTGAAGGAGCTTAGCATGAAGGGTATGGGTTCGGAAATGAACACTACGCTTGTTTATCAGGCAAAACGTCCGGAACAAGGATTTGCGGGTTTTGATTTCCGCTTGCATAACATTAACATAGGAAAGTTGGTCGACCTTGCACCCTCTTTGGATACAATCGTGCCCATGTTACGTTCATTCGAAGGAACTGTGGATTTCAATATGGCGGCAGCTGCGGCATTAGATTCCAACCTTAACATCAAGATACCGACCTTGCGCTCGGCCATTCATGTAAAAGGGGACAGTCTTGTACTGATGGACGGTGAGACTTTCGCTGAAATCTCAAAGAAATTCTTTTTCAAGAACAAAAAGAAGAATTTAATCGATAGTATTTCAGCAAATATTAGTATCAGAGACGGTAAAGTGACAATCTATCCTTTTGAAGTTTCGATGGACCGTTACAAAGCGGCGGTAGGGGGTACGCAAGGATTGGATATGAACTTTGACTATCATATTTCCATCTTGAAATCACCGGTACCGTTCAAATTAGGTTTGAACATATCGGGGACTTTGGACGACATGAAATTCAAGTTGGGCAAAGCCAGATACAAGGACGCTGTTACACCGGCAGAAATACATAAGGTGGATAGTGCTATAGTAAACATGGGACGACAAATTGAAATTGATTTCAAGAAAATAATGAAAAGATAACATAGACAAATTATCAAGTGGATATGGCGGTAATATCATTGATGTGGATGGCGAGGAGTTCAAGGCGGGAGTGCAACATGTTCATTCAGAAGTGGGTTTCAGAGAAGAAATGGCGATTTGTGAAACAGCTTGAACGGCTTCGTAAGGCGCAGGATGAATAATTGATGTTGAAAAAACTAATCCGGATTTAAAAATGGAGTTGGAGCTGAAACAGTGAGAGAAGAAGAAGCGTAGTGACAAAGAATCGCAAGATGGGTAATGATACGTGGAAAGGGATTGAAAAAAACACCTTCCTCTTGCGCTCAAAAGGAAGGTGGCCTTAAACGAAACATACAAAGCTTAAAAAAATGCGTTTTTTTGAAACTGCTACAGATAAAGGTGCTTTGATATGAAATTTTAGGCTAAAGTAGCTCTCTTTTTTCTTTTTCTCAAATATAGGCATAGAAAAATTGTTTTAATGTCCGTTTTATGTATCTTATTGTCTCTTTTTTGTAATTTTGTTCAGTCTTATGGAGGGAATAAGGCATAAGAAAGTTCCTTTTCCTTAGTCCAGACTTTCCCAAGTACGGACTTTATTGTTATCCAAGGTTTATGTAACTTTTAATGTCATCTCTCATTTCAGGAAATTAAAGCTATTCTACTGTGGTATTATTCCCCTTATGTGGTATTCTGTTCTACACATTTCTACACATGATAATTCCTTGCTTCTTTATTAAAACCCTATTTAATAGGTTATTATATTCTCATTTCTGTTTTGGCATTTGTTTTGTTCTATAATTACTGTAATGAAAGGCATAAAATTAATATCCATTTAAAAATTACGATTATGAAAAAAGTATTAGTAGCATTAGCAGTGGTTGTGGGATTAGGTAGTTCAGTAGCATTCGCTCACGTTACATCAGAAGTACAGTCTGTAATTCAGGCTTTGCAAGATCCCCAAGATGAATTTACAAAAATCGAAGTGAAAGATCTTCCCCAGGCTGTAGTAAACACATTGGCAAAGGACTATGAGAGGGCTACAATAAAAGAAGTGTTTGTTGCAGAGAAAGAAATCGGCAAGGTTTATAAAGTCGTATTGGTTCTTACTAAAGATGACCAGTCCGCTGAAGAGGTAACGGTTCTTCTGAACGAAAAAGGTGAATCTGTTGAATGACAATTTTCTTTTTCCCTATTGGGGAAAATTACATAATTGATGGAAATGAATGTCAATAAGTAATTGATATGAAAAATCGGTACCATTCATAAGATTGTGTAAATGATAACTCGGATATAAGATATCCGAGTTATCATTTACCTTTATAATTGAAAAAACGATGGATACTGGGTTAAAGAACACAAAGCTGTTTCTGCAGAACTATTGAGTAAAGAGTTTTAAGCCAGTTTAAGACTGAGTAGGAAGGCAGGCTATTGTCATAAATATTTGCAAGTCAGATATGTTAGAGAAGATGTTTGAGGGAAAGTTGGATGCTTATCTTGGTTACTTTCAGCCATTATTGTGTGCTTTAATTGATTGTATATATTGAAAGGACACATGCTGGACCTCAGCTTTTGTGTGGCTGAGGTTTTGTCGGAGATAAGAGAGCGTTGTTAAACGTGCGATAGTAGATATATGTTTTACTGATGATTAGTGGATATTTGTTGACTGTTTATGGAAAAGGCGACTGAATAGTCACTCTTTGGGTTTATAATTGTAATAATAGTTTGTTTCTTATTTGTCAGATATTTCTGTTATAGAGGGGTGTCTTATATAAATAATGTTTATATTTGTATTCTAATCTCTATTATGTTATGAATGACAAACAACGACTTCTAATTGATTGTATTTCCCTTCTTCCCGTTATAGGCATTCTGGTTTTGATAACTGTTGCCAATGACCAGTTTGTTACTATGGTTGCTGCCTATGTGCTTTGCGGAGAACTCTTATGTGTATTGGTTAGCAGGATATTAAATTTGTATTATATTGATGTGGCTTTTGTTTGGTTGGGTGGAGTTATGCTTTGGTTGTGGTATTGGTTCTGGTTGGAGTCAAGCCATGTAGTGATGGAAATTGTGGAAAAGACAGTTGGATGAATTGCTTCTTTTCATTGAAAAATCCCCGTAGCTTTCTGCATGTATTTGTTTATAATTTCTTTGGTTTACAGTGGGATAGAGAGTGCGGTTTTACTTTCACCGCTTTTGTTTCAAAGAAACAAATCTCATACAAGACATGCTGAGAAATAGAAAGTCAATGGCTTGTTTGAATTCTCTTGTAACCCGTCCAAGCCGTCACGGATAGAACGGGTAAAATACTTTTTGTCAATGCTGTCCGTTCATGGGGCAGACAACATAAAACCTAAACACTTAACTGGAATAATTGGCGGCATTACCCACCAAAAGCATCCGACCCTCACAGGCTGAGAATACTTTCATTATTCCAAAGAATAAAATAGTATTATATCGGCTAACTATACAAAGTTATAGTATTTAGTCGAAAACCGCAATCCTCCAAGGTAAAAACATCCCGATACTTCACAGACCGGGATGCAATACTAAACAAAGAGAGTTTCCGAATGAAAATCAATATGAACAAAATAACTTTAAACCTTAATGAAACTAATACCTATTGTCTAACCATAACAACTATAAGTTACTGATAAATTTTAGGACATAAACCATAGTACAAAATTGATGCCAAAATGGCAATGTAACAATGTTGCATTCATTTTCAGCAATATAAAGCAAACTCTTTTTTACTTCCTTGTGGAATATCGTGGCGCATTCCACAGTATTGTAGAATAACTCCACAGTTTTAAGTAAGAGCTACTGACTCCCATTCGCTCCAAGTAAACGCACGAAAGTTCTTATACCTCCGTTTCCTCCCATTGTACTCATAATTTGAGTTATCCAAGCAGGGGAATAACTGGTTGTCGCTATGAAGCTATATCCATTTGGAATTGGGCATTTAACAAGTTTATGACAAATGCGGTATTTTTTTATTGTATAGTGTGCCTCGGCTTATGTCGAGGCTTTTTGTTTCATAATGAAAGCCTTCTCTTCTTTAGATTGAGGAGGGAAGGCTTTATACAGCTAAACAAGAATCATAAGCCTCACGGCTTCATGTGTACAAATATAATGCCTGCTTTTATCTTTTTAAAGGATGAGTGTTCTGAATTTATAGTCAAGTCCTCTGTTTTTTTACTATGGAAATCACACTGATATTTTTTATATTCCGAATCTCCTTACCTTTGTGTAATTATATCTGCTTATTTCAATGAAAACTGAATTGATAGAGAATATAGCTTTTACAAAGGAAGACTATATTCAAAAGACAACGAATGAGAGCATGCCTTCCTTTGATGAGCTCTTGGATACCATAGTCGCATTTGTGGAGGAGAACGGCGGTAGTCTGGAGGATGCCGTTGATATGGCGAACGATACGTATTTTCAATTATAAATGATTAGATAAAGCAATTATGGCAGAAGAGAGTAAATATGCATACGACGAGGAATCCGTCAAGGTAATAATTGAATGGGCACAAACAGCCCAATTACCCAAAAAGGTGATGCTAAGTGAGGCGGAACATATCTTTGACACCTCTCTGTATGTTAATGCGAATATCTGCGATATTAAGCAACATTATCCGGATGCATTCTATAATCCGGCCATTGATAGATTGTGTCGGTTGAAGGAAATAATAGAAGGAGCGGCTAAATAGTCGCTCTTTTCATATCTTAAGTATAATAAAAGTCATCCTCTCTTTTCGCTAAAAGAGAGGATGACACAAACAAAACAAACATTTTTTGTGTCTTCACAGACACAAAAGAATAAAAATGTAAAATGTTCAGGAGAACATTTATATATGCAAAAGTATGACATGTTTTTTTATAAAACAGGACAAAATATATAAAAGTCTACAAATAATATTTAAGGAAGGTAGAGCTGTGCATAGATTTTATTGCTTTTGAATAAATTATACAATTTATCAGCCTGATGTGCTACATTGAGAGATGGCCATTATGGATAACTGGGAGCTGATATTGGGTAATTGATATAAAAATCCCAGGTACGCTCGAATGGTCTAATTCCACTTCTGCAAATCGCCCTCATACTTTACAAATGTTTTTGATGCAGGTCTATATAGCTTTTCTGATTTATTTTTGTTTTTGCAATTTTTCGGCAATTATTTAGTCCCAAAAGTGAAACTATTTTTAATTTGCTTGTTTTTCGTAAGTACTTGTTGCACCTAAAAAAGCACTTCCAACGTTCGCTTACGGAGGAAGTGCTTCACACAAAAACTAAACTAGACTTAACTAAACTATTCTATTGGGGGAGTTTCACAACTCCTATCTGTTCAGCGCAAAGATAAAAAAACATATTTTAATCTGCAAAAGGATTCTATAATAAATCGACGGCTTTTCCGATTTTATCGACGGATTGGTCGATTTTTTTAGCTTCTTTGGTCTAAAAATTCTTGAAAAGCTTGTTTGTAGCTGTCGCTTATCGGGATGTAATTCTTTCCGAATACGATGCGACCACGGTCTATAATACGTATTTTATCCTTTTGGACAATGTAGGAACGGTGAACGCGCATGAAACGCGAGGTGGGCAGGAGTTCCTCCATAGCCTTCATGCTCATTAAAGACAAGATGGGCTTGGGGGAATCTTCCTCGTAGATTTTAAGATAGTCTTTCAGCCCCTCTATGTACAGAATTTTACTTAGTTCGATTTGTACCAGCTTATACTCGCTCTTTACGAAAATACTCTGAATTTCTTCCTTTGGCTGTTGCAGCAGTTCGAACCATTGTACAGCCTTGTTGGCAGCCTGCAGAAAGTCGATGTAGGAGATGGGTTTCAGCAAGTAGTCCAGCGCATTGACTTTGTAACCGTCTATGGCGTATTGGTCGAAGGCGGTGGTGAAGACTATGCGGGTATTGAAATCGACCATCTTTGAAAATTCGAGTCCGTTCAGTTCGGGCATCTGGATGTCGAGGAAAAGCAGGTCGATGTGCTTTTCGGGCAACTCCTTGATGGCTTGCACGGCACTGGAGTATTTACCGGCCAACTCCAGAAACGGGGTTTTGTTGACGTAGCTTTCCAGAAGCCCCAAAGCAAGGGGCTCGTCGTCTACAATGGCACACTTCAGATTCATATCTTTATGATTAAAACAGATTTATACTTTTTCATGTTTTCGCTCACTCCTTGCTTCCAGTCATAATGACCGGGATAGGTCAGCTCCAGGCGTTTGCGCACTTGCTCCAGACCGATGCCGCTTCCGCTTTTGTCCGCCATGCTTTTGGGATGGTAACTGTTGGTTATTTCACAGTATATCTCTCCGGGGCTTTCACTGAAATGGATGCGGATAAAGCTGGGCTCGGTGGGAGAGATGCCATGTTTGAAGGCATTCTCTATGAGGGAAATAAAGATGAGCGGAGCTATTTCGGTACGGCTGTCCGGTCGGACGTCTATCTTCGTTTCCACACGGACGTTGGCGGAGAGGCGGATGCGCATCAGTTCGATGTAGTTGCGGATGAAGTCCATCTCCTTGTCTAGGGTAACGAAGTTCTGCTGATTGTCATACAGCACATGGCGTAGCAACCGGCTCAGTTCCTGCACGGCAGTCTGTGCCTTGTCAGTGTCAAAGGCGATGAGGGCGTAGATGTTGTTCAGCGTATTGAGCAGAAAATGCGGGTTGAGCTGGTTGCGCAGGTTCTTCAACTCGGCTTCCGTGCGGCTTTTCTCGGCTTCGCGGCGGGCGGCGTCCATCTGCGCCCAGCGGCGGCTCAGCTTGATGGCAGCGCTGAGGCCGGCGGTGAGAATCATGGTCGATACATCGCGCAAGATGAATATCCATTTGGGAGGACCCATGTGCTGACCGTCATCATCGCCGCGCAGATGGTTCTGGAATGTGTATTCTTGCCAAAGGTGGGCGCCGGTGGTAATGCAGATGATGAGCAGTGTGTTCAGCAGGAGGTACTGCCGGATGCGTCCTTCGAACAAGTAGCGGGGAATGAGGAGACAGTAGTTGATGTAGAATACAAGGAAGAACGAGAGGGTACTGCTGCTACCGTGGCGCAGATAGTCCGCAAGGCTGATGTTGAAGCCGCTGCGTGTCATCATCAGAAAGGGGAAACCGATGACGATACCCCAGACGATGATGTGTATCAGGGTTTCGATGCCGCGGTGGCGTGGGTTAGGGAGCTGTTGTTTCATCATAATACAAAGATACGGATTTTAGATGGATATTGGAAATATCCACCGCCTGCGAAGCAAATCTCTGTTCGCAGGTTGCGGATAAGCGTTTCCAGGTTGCGGATATGTATCCCAAGCTTGCGGATGTCTATCCCAAAGCTTGGGATAGACATTATCCTTAATTCGGCATAACTTTTCTCTTTATTGGCAGAAAGTTTTTCTTTAATACTTAGGACGTGTTTTGATAACTTCTGGCAAGAGAGAGATATGTTATTCGTAGCGTATGGCCTCTATCGGGTCGAGGTCGGCAGCTTTCTTGGCGGGATACCAACCGAAGAACACTCCGGTGACGGTACATACGGCGAAGGAGAGGAATACGCTCCACGGCTGGATGAAGATGGGCCAGTGGGCAACGCTCTTCACTATCCAGCTGGCTCCGCATCCTATGATGACGCCGATGATGCCTCCGGTGATGCTGATAAGGATGGCTTCGATAAGGAACTGGCTCAAGATGTCGACACCGCGTGCGCCTACACTCATGCGCAGACCGATTTCGCGTGTACGCTCCGTCACCGATACGTACATGATGTTCATAATGCCGATGCCGCCCACTACGAGCGATATGCCGGCGATGCAGGCAAGCAGCGTGGTCATCAGGTCGGTAGTGGAGTTCAGCATGGTGCTGAGCTCCTGCTGGCTGCGGATAGTGAAGTCGTCATCGTCACTCTCCTTCAGCTTGTGGTTGCGGCGCAGTATCTCGGTGATTTCGTCGGTGGCATTGTCCGTCATGTCCTCGGTGAGGGCGGAGGCGAAGATGCCGCTAAGGTAGGTCTGTGCCAGCAGGCGTTTCATCACGGTGCTGTAAGGGGCAAGTACGACGTCATCCTGGTCCATGCCCATGGAGTTGTAGCCTTTAGATTTCAGTACGCCCACCACGCGGAAAGGAATTTGGTTGAAACGTATGATACGTCCTACGGGGTCTTCTCCACCGGGGAAAAGGTTGTCTTGGATGGTCTTTCCGATGACACACACCTTGGCGGAGGTCTGTATGTCGGTTTCGGTAAACATCTCGCCGTTCTCCACGCTGAGCTGCCGGATTTCGAGATAGTCCGTGCCCACGCCGCTCACGGAGGAGGGGTAGTTGTTGTTGCCTGCGATGAGCTGTCCGCTGGAGGAGACATTGGGGCTGACGGCAGCCAGGAAGTTGGTTTCATTACGCAAAGCTTCATAGTCGGTCAGCTTCAGTGTCTGCATGGCGCTGGGGTCTTGGCGGACACCGCCGCGCATGTCGGCACCGGGGTGAATCATAATCATGTTGGAGCCCATCTCGGAGATTTGCGCTTGGATGCTTTTCTTCGAACCTTGTCCGATGGCAAGCATCGTGATGACGGACGCCACACCGATGATGATGCCCAGCATGGTGAGGAATGCGCGCAGCTTGTTGTTGTTCAAGGCTCGCAAGGCTATTTTGAAAAGGTTTGTTCCGTTCATATCGTTTTAATGGAAAGTTTAAAATTAATCCCTAATCCTTAATCCCTTATCCCTCATTCCTCCTCTTGTTTAGGCAATGCTGCCAGGGCTTCGGCTGCATTCTGGATTTGGGTGTTGATGGTATCGTCCTTGATTTGTCCGTCGCGCAGCACGATGTTGCGGCTGCTGTACTGGGCTATTTCGGGGTTGTGGGTGACGAAGATGATGGTGCGTCCTTCGGCATGCAGCTTTTGGAACAGTACCAGAATCTCGAAAGAGGTGCGGGTGTCCAGGTTACCCGTGGCTTCGTCTGCCAGGATAACGGCGGGATTGTTCACCAAGGCGCGGGCGATGGCTACGCGTTGCATCTGACCGCCGGACATTTGATTGGATTTATGTTCCAGCCGGTCTCCCAGCCCCACGGCTTGCAGGGCTTCGATGGCACGTCTCCGCCTTTCGGAAGCCGAGACGGAGGAGTTGTACATCAGCGGTAGCTCTACATTCTCCACGGCAGTGGTTTTAGGCAACAGGTTGTAGCTCTGGAATACGAACCCGATTTTACGGTTGCGCAATACGGCACGTTGAGGCTTGCTCATGGTGCGTACGGAGATGCCGTCCAGCAGGTACTCTCCGCTGGTGGGCGTGTCCAGGCAGCCGAGCGTATTCAGCAAGGTCGACTTCCCGGAGCCCGATGTACCCATGATGGTGACAAACTCACCTTCACGGATGGTGAACGAGACGCCGCGTAGGGCATGTACAGTTTCGTCCCCCACCTGGAAGTTGCGTTTGATATTTTGAAGTTCAATGACTGCTTTATTCATAATTCTTTTCTTTGTATTATTTTCCGTTCTTCTTCTTACTTCCCGGAGGGCCAGGCATGAACGGACTCTTCTCGCCGCCGGGAGCTTCCTGACTCATGTCCGGAGCGCCGCTGCCGGGCATGCTGCCGATGGTGGCTTCGGTCACCACTACGGTACCTTCGTTAATGCCGCTGATGATTTCCGTGTTGACTCCGTTGGAGATACCGATTTTCACCGGATGGGCGGTAAAGGTGTTGCCTTCGCGGGTCCAGAGTTTATGCTCCCCTTCGCAATCCTTCACAATATCGTTGTCTCCGATAAGCGGTTTTTCGGGGTTGAAGCGCAGGGCACGGGCAGGAGCGCACAGTACGTCTTTGCGGTCGAGGGTGAAGATGGTGACGTTAGCTGTCAGGCGTGGTTTCAGTTTCAGGTCCGGGTTGTGGGCGGAGATGACTACTTCGTAGGTCACAACCGTGCTGGTGCTGGCGCTCGACGTGCTGCTTGAGCTGGCATCTCCTAGACGGATTTGTGTGACCACTCCTTCGAACACGTCATTCGGGTAGGCGTCTACGGTAAACGTGGCGCGCTGTCCCTCTTCCACACCGCCTATGTCGGCTTCATCCACGTCGGCCACAACCTGCATCTGCGTCAGGTCGGCAGCGATGGTGAACAGTGTCGGCGTCTCGAAGCCGGAAGCTACGGTCTGTCCTGCTTCCACGTCGCGGCTGATGACCACGCCGTCGATGGGAGAGGTGATAGTGGCGTAGGAGAGGTTGCGTTCCGCCTTTGCCAAAGATGCCTGGCTGCTTTCGTAGTTGCTCTTGGCCTTCTCATAATTATAGACGGACTGCTCATAGTCCGTGGCGGCGATGAGCTGCTTTTCGTTCAGCGTCTTGTTGCGTTCGTAGAGTTTCTTCTGGTACTCGTATTCGGCCTTTGCACCGTTGTAGGCGGCGCGTTGCGAAGCGAGTTCGCTTTGCAGTGTCACGCGGTCCATCTCGGCAATGAGCTGGCCTTTGGTTACTACAGAATTGTAGTCTACATGAATCTTGTCAATGATACCGCTCACCTGGGTACCCACTTCCACTTCCGTCACCGGTTCGATGGTTCCCGTGGCGGTTACGGATTCGGAAATCTCGCCTTTATGGATGGTTGCTGTGGCGTAGGTCACCTTGTGCTTGGCCTTGGCACCACCGAAGAGCCATACGCCGCCGCCCACTATGACAACGGCAGCTATGGCAATGAGGATGATTCTTTTTTTGTTCATATATATAAGGTATTATAATTCGATTTTTTCTCCTTGATAGAATTTCAGCAGTTGCATGTTCAGTATCGCCATGTATTTGGCTTGCAGTGTCTCCTGCTGTGCGCTGAGCAGATTGCTTTTTTCCGTCAGCAGTTCTACGGTATTCTTCATGCCCAGGTTGAACTGCTCCTGAATCAGTTCATAGCTGGTTTGTGTGCTTTTCAGCTTCTCCGTGGCAGCGGCGTAGCGCTGCTGGGCGCTGTTGGCATCGAGCCAGAGGGTTTCAATGGTCTTGTACAGCGTTTTTTGGTCGTCCAGCAGGTCCAGTTCGCTGGTCTGTTTCTGAATCTTGGCTTTCTCTACGGCACTCTTGGTCTGCCGGTTGCTGAAGATGGGCACGCTTACGGTGAAGCCCAGCGAGTTGTTCCAGTTCTGTTTGACTTGCTCGCTGAAGGTGAAGTCATTACCGTTGGCATGGCTGGTTCCGATACCAGCACTGAGGCTCAGTGTGGGCAGATAGCCAGCACGGGCAATTTTGATGTCGAGGTCGGATGTCTGTATGTTCAGCTTGCCGGCTTCTATTTCCGGACGGAGCACGAGAGCGGATCGGTAAACGTCCGTTTTGGTGGGCAGGGGTGCCAGTACATTTTCCGTGCCGAGGGCGGGGATGTAGAGGTTCATCTCGGATTCGCCGTCCAGTTCCAGGAGTTGTTTCAGTTGCAGTTTGTAATCTTGTAGGGTGGCTTGCGCTGTCACCAGTTGGTACTTGTCGGTGCTTACCTGCGCTTCCAGTTGTGCCAGGTCGCTTTTGGCGATGCTTCCTGCTTCAAGAAGTTGGCGGGCACGTTCGCATTCGGCCTGGCTCACTTCCAGAGTCGATTCATTCACTTTCACGGCTTCGGAGGCATAGAGTATCTGTACGTAGGTCTGTGCGATGCTTTCCTCAATGCTGTTTTCGCTTTGGGCCACGTTGAGCTCGGCAACGCGGTTGTTCAGTTGCTGCTGTTTGATGGTGTTGAGGCGCTTTCCGCCGTTGTAGAGGGTCCAATTGGCATCGATGCCGTAGCTGCCGTTGTAGGAAGTCTTGCTCTGGCTGCTGGTGATGTTGTCGCCGTCAATGATGGTGTTTGTCTTGCTCTTCGGGCGATTTACGACACGCTGGCTCACACTGGCTGAAAGATTGGGGAAGAGGGCGGCTCGGGCGGTCTTTACATCTACCTGGGCACTTTCCGCGCTGAGGCGGTTCTTGCGGATGGTGATGTTTTGTTGCAAAGCATAGTCGATGCAGGTCTGCAAATCCCATTGGGCGGGCAGGCCGTCGGCAAGCTGCCCGGAGCTGCCGGGCGTTTGCGCGGAAGTGTCGTTTTGGGCGGCCACTCCCATGCAGCTTGCCACACATAGCGCTATCACTGTCAATCTCTTTACGTTCGTCATATCTTCGTTATTCTATGGTTTTACATTGGCAAATGTAGTGGGGGGGAGAGAGGATTGCAAAAGTGATAGACGTTGGGGGAATTTTCCTCGCCTAAAATCTTTTTTGTACCGATGAATGGGAGAAGTCTTTTTTCTGTTCAACTTTTCACCTTTTTATTTGTTCTTTATATAAAAGTATTTTATATTTGTAATCATTATAATTTTATCAGCATGAAACGAACTGCGGTAAACATTTGGCGTTTTTATTTGGAAGGTTTTCGAAGTATGACGTTAGGGCGTACTTTGTGGCTTATCATCCTTGTGAAGTTATTCATCATGTTTTTTATTCTCCGTCTTTTCTTTTTCCCACGGTTTCTGAATACTCCCGTGGTGGGTGACGACAAAGAAGGCTATGTTAGTAATGAACTTATCCACCGGAGCCTGGGTGACTAAATACGGAGACACAGAGCCGCAGAGTTTATGTCCTTGCCTTTATAAATTCTCCGTGTCTCTGTGTTCTTACTTGACAACCCAATAACTTAGTAACTCAATAACTCATAACTTATAACTCATAACTTGATTCTTATGCTTGGACACATTGACACTTCTCTGATTGACTGGTCGAGAGCCCAATTTGCCTTGACCGCCATCTATCACTGGATTTTTGTGCCGCTGACACTTGGACTGGCGGTAATTATGGGCATCATGGAAACGGCGTACTACCGTACGGGTGACGAATTTTGGAAACGTACTGCTAAATTCTGGATGAAGATTTTCGGTATCAACTTTGCCATTGGTGTAGCAACCGGTATCATTCTGGAATTTGAATTCGGTACGAACTGGAGTAATTACAGTTGGTTTGTGGGCGATATCTTTGGTGCACCGCTTGCCATCGAGGGTATTTTGGCTTTCTTTATGGAAGCAACGTTTATCGCCGTCATGTTCTTCGGCTGGGATAAGGTGAGTAAGCGTTTCCACCTGGCATCTACCTGGCTTACGGGGCTGGGCGCCACGATTTCCGCCTGGTGGATTCTGGTTGCCAATGCGTGGATGCAGAATCCCGTAGGCATGGAGTTCAATCCCGATACGGCACGCAACGAGATGGTGGACTTCTGGGCTGTGGCCACTTCGCCGATGGCTGTCAACAAGTTCTTCCACAGTGTGCTGTCCGGCTGGGTACTGGCTGCCGTGTTTGTAGTGGGGGTGAGCTGCTGGTATCTGTGGAAGAAGCGCGAGAAGAAATTTGCGCTGGCAAGTGTAAAGATTGCCGCATGGGTAGGTCTGTGTGCCGCCGTGCTGTCTGCCTGGACGGGCGATGGCTCCGGCTATCAAGTGGCGCAAAAGCAGCCGATGAAGTTGGCTGCTATGGAAGGTTATTATGAAGGGCGGCAAGGTGCCGGATTGGTAGCGTTCGGGCTGCTGAATCCTGCCAAGCAGACGCCGCAAGACGGAGTAGACCCATTCCTTTTCCGTGTGGAAATCCCTAAGATGTTGTCGTTGCTTGCCGAACGGAAGACGGATGCCTTTGTTCCCGGCATCAATGACCTGCTGAAAGGCGGATACCCGTTGAAGGACGGTACTGTGGCGCTTTCGGCAGAAGAGAAAATAGAAAAAGGGAAAACGGCCATCAGTGCGTTTGCCGCCTATCGTGCAGCCAAGGCTGCGGGCAATGAGGCAGATGCAGAGGTGGCTGCCAAAGTGTTGAAAGATAATGTAGCCTATTTCGGTTACGGTTATATCAAGGATGTGAACGAATTGGTGCCGAATGTGCCTCTTACGTTCTACATGTTCCGTGTGATGGTGATGTTGGGTGGATATTTCATCCTCTTCTTTATCGTGGTGCTGTTCCTGGCCTATAAGAAAGACTTGTCGCGGATGCCGTGGATGCATTGGGTGGCCATGCTCACCATTCCGCTGGGCTATCTGGCCGGACAAGCCGGATGGGTGGTTGCCGAATGTGGTCGCCAGCCGTGGGCCATCCAAGACATGCTGCCCACAAGTGCCGCCATTTCCAAGTTGGATGTCGGTTCCGTGCAGACCACGTTCTTTATCTTTCTGGTACTTTTCACTGTCATGCTGATTGCCGAGGTGGGAATTATGCTGAAGGCCATTCGCAAAGGCCCGGAAACAGAAACGCATAATTCATAACATAACTCATAACTTATAATTCATAATTCACAATGAATACCTATATTTTTCTTCAACACTATTGGTGGTTCGTAGTCTCCTTGCTGGGAGCACTGCTGGTATTCCTGCTGTTTGTGCAGGGAGGTAATTCGCTTCTGTTCTGTCTGGGGAAGACGGAGGAGCAAAAGAAGATGATGATTAATTCTACGGGACGGAAATGGGAGTTTACGTTTACAACGCTCGTCACGTTTGGAGGCGCGTTCTTTGCTTCGTTTCCGTTGTTCTATAGTACGAGTTTCGGAGGAGCCTATTGGTTGTGGATGATTATTCTGTTCAGCTTTGTGTTGCAGGCTGTCAGCTACGAGTTCCAGTCGAAGGCGGGAAATCTGCTGGGCAAGACAACGTATCGCACGTTCCTGGTGATAAACGGAGTGGTAGGTCCGGTATTGCTGGGTGGGGCAGTGGCCACGTTCTTCACGGGGTCCGAATTTTACATCAATAAAGGGAATATGGCAGATACGGTGATGCCGGTCATCAGTCAGTGGGCCAATGCAGGACACGGGCTGGATGCGCTGCTCAATCCGTGGAATGTGGTGCTCGGGCTGGCTGTGTTCTTCCTGGCGCGCATCTTGGGGGCGCTCTATTTTATTAATAACATCAATGAGGACGACTTGGTGAGACGCTGCCACCGGGCACTCTGGGGAAATACGGCATTGTTTCTGGTGTTCTTCCTGGCCTTCGTCATCCGTACACTGGTGGCCGACGGCTACGCTGTCCGTCCGGAAACGGGAGAGGTGTTCATGGAACCTTACAAGTATCTGATGAACTTCTTGCAGATGCCGGTAGTGCTGTTTGTATTCCTGATTGGTGTGGTGGCTGTGCTTTGGGGCATCATCCGTACGCTGTGGAAGCCGACGTTCGACAAGGGAATCTGGTTTGCCGGTGCAGGGACGGTGCTTGCGGTATTGGCATTGCTGCTTGTGGCAGGCTATAACAATACAGCCTATTATCCTTCCACCCACGACTTACAAAGCTCGCTGACGTTGGCAAACAGTTGTTCGAGCCAGTTCACACTGAAGGTTATGGCTTATGTCTCTATCCTTGTTCCTTTCGTTCTTGCCTATATCTTCTATGCATGGCGCAGCATTGATAATCGTAAGATTGATGCGAAGGAGATGGGAGAGGGAGGCCATGCGTATTAATTAAAAATTAAAGGGGATGTATCAACCCCCTTTGAACGCTTTTTTTTAGGCGCGGATTACGCAGAATAACACGGATTCAATAAACTGAATCCGTGTTATTCTGCGTAATCCGCGCCTAATTTATAACATTATGAAAGTGCTCATGTACTTTGGGCACGTCCTCTTTTTATTCTTTTGTCTGTTTCTCATTTAGCTGGAATTTGGGTATCAGTTTCATCAATCGTAGAATCTGTCCTTGCCTTTTCTTTATGTAAGGGGAGGGGTGTGCTGAGTCGAAGCGTATGGGGTTGGGTAGTGTGGCTGCTATCAGTGCACATTGTCCGGCAGAGAGTTTGGCTGCTGTAGTCTTGAACTTGTATTTGGCGGCGGCTTGTGCGCCATAGATGCCTTTCCCCATTTCGATGGAGTTGAGATAGACCTCCATGATACGTTCTTTGGACCAGAAGAATTCTATCAGTACGGTGAAGTAGGCTTCCAGTCCTTTGCGTACCCAGGAAGATTGGGGCCATAGGAATACATTCTTTGCCGTCTGCTGGCTGATAGTACTGGCGCCCCGTTTCCGTTTTCTTGTTTCATTCTCCTTTATCGCTTTCTGTATCTCAATGAAATCGAACCCGTTGTGTGTGGCAAACCGGTTGTCTTCCGAAGCAATGACGGCCATCGGCAGGTGAGGGGATATCTTGTCGGAAGATACCCAAGTATGGTGCCAACGGGGACTTTCGCCCTTGAAGACTTGCTGCACGCTGCGGATAACCATCAATGGCGTGATGTAGACGGGTACAAAACGATAAACCACTACCGCCAGGATAGTGGAAATAAAGAAGAATAATATGATGTTGCGGAGGAACCGCAAAGGTTTCGGGAGTTTCATGGAGAGAGTGCCAGTGTGATTAATGTACTAATATGTCAATGTGATTAATGTGTCAATATGCCAATTAGCACATTGGCACATTGATCACATTAGCACATTAATTATTCGCCTCCGCATTCTTAATCATCTGTTCGCTGGCATACATATATACCTCTACGCGTCGGTTCTGGTCGGCAGACAGACTTTCATCGTATTCGTTGTATCCCACGCCTTCCACTTTCTTGAACTGGGCAGGAGATACACCGCAATCCTGCAAATAGTTTTCTACAGCATAGGCGCGGTTCTTGGAAACCTTCATGTTGGCTTCGTAGGTACCCACCTTGTCGGTATGGCCGATGATGGCAATGTCCGTTGTCGGGTCTTCCTTCAGAATCTGTGCAAGTTCGCGCAGGGAGGCCTTTGCCTCGTTGCTCAGTGCTGCGGAGTTGAAGCCGAACAGAATACCTGCCGCAAAGGATACTTTGACAGCCGGCAAGCCGTTGGCATCCGTTACCTGCTCCACTTGGGCACCTTCAATCTTGGCAGCTTCGGCAGCCTTCTTGTCCATTTTGTGTCCGATGGCAACACCGGCACCTGTACCTACTGCCGCGCCTACTGCCGCGCCAATGGCTGCCCCCTTGCCTTTACCTATCAGTCCGCCGATAATGGCACCTGCCGCTGCGCCGGAACCACCACCGATTATTCCACCTTTTGCCTTGTTGTTCATGGTGCCGCAACTGCCCAGCAGCAATGCACTGCATAAAAACAATACTGTAAATTTCATTTTCTTCATAACTCTTTTTTCTTTAAAAGTTGATCTTATCTTTAATGTTGCAAATTTATGTATATATAACCATATTTCTCTTCCTAAAGTTCGTCAGTTCTGTTCTTTTTTAGAGAATTTTCCTTTTGATGGATATGAACCAGGCTGTCAGTATCAGACCTTTGGCAATGGTGGTTCCACTCACTGCCCACCAGATGGCGTCCACTCCCATACCCATATGTACCAGTAGCAATGCTACCGGAATGCGCATATAGTTGCATCCGATACTGACAATAGCAGGCGGTACCGTCCGTCCCAGTCCGTAGAACACACCTTGCATGGTGATTTCCATCATCATGAACATTTGTGAATAACCGTCGATGCGGAGAAAGTCACCTCCCACACGGTAGGCTTCGGCTTCGGGCACGAAGATAGAGAACACTTCACTGCCAAAGAAGATAAAGAGCAGTGAGCAGAGACTTCCGAATACGCCCGTCATCCATAGGGTGGTGTGCCATGCCTGCTTCACGCGCGACTTTTGCCCGGCAGCATAGTTCTGTGCAATGAATGTACTCAGTCCTGTAGAGAATCCTTGTGAAGTGTTCCAGGTGATGGCCTCGATTTGTCCTCCGGTAGTGAATGCCATCAGTCCGATGTGCCCTCCCTGCTCCGAAGCGGTGCGCGAGAGGAACATGTTGACGAAAGCAAAGAGTGTGTTCAGTGTGGCCACGGGCAGGCCGAGCTTGAAGATACGCCGGGTGTACTTCTTCTTCAGACGGACGAGGAAGGAGAATCCGCCGAGTACAGCGCTTTTCCCTCGGAGTTTGTAGACGAAGATGCCGAAGACCATGGCTTCGGACAGCCAGGTGGCAAGTGCAGCCCCTACCGTCCCCCAGCCAAAGCCGAAGATGAAAAGAGGGTCGAGGAGGATATTCATAATCAGTCCCGTCCCGCTGATGTAGAACGGAATCTTGCTACGTCCTGCCGCGTTGTAGATGCCCGTGAAGGCAGCGGAGAGAAAGACGAACGGCAGTCCCGTCGACACGATGCGCAGATAGGTCACGGCGGCGTCTGTGATATGCTGTTTCAGTTCGAAGATGTTCAGGATGGGGCGGGCGAAAAGAAACAGCAGTCCTCCCCAGCAGACGGAGATGAGCAGGGCAATTGTAATGTTGTGTGAAGCAAAACTGCGTGCATCCTCTTCGCTGCGTGCACCGATGGACTGGCCTACGCTGACTTCGGCACCTACCTTGTTCAACAAGGCGATGGAACCGGACATCCACGTCAGTATGCCTACCGCACCTACTGCAGCCACGGACTCACTGCCCAGACGTCCTACCCATGCCATGTCTGTCAGGCTGTAGGCCATTTGGATGAATGAGGTGGCCATGATGGGCATTGCCAGCGTGAATAGCTGGCGGTTGATGGGGCCTTGTGTCAAATTCTTAGTTCCTTGCACGTTGACGTTTTTTTAGATAAACAATGTATTAATCATCTCCTTTTTCGCTTTCTGCGGAGGCGGTGGCGGCGTTTCTGCTTGTACTTTCGTATCTTGGTATATACCAGCCAGATGAAGAGCAGACCGAAGACGGCGAAGATGAGCAGTACGATGCCCGTATTGAGATTGTCACCTTTCACGCGGCTCCACATTTCGAGCACCAGTTCCGTGCGGTCGCCGAAGTCGCGTATCATGGCGCAGCGCTCCACTACGCGGCGGTCGGGGTACTGGACCGGGTCTATCTGTAGGCTGTCGGCTCCGGACAAGGGACCGAAGAAGTAGCTGAGGTCGGAATGCACGTCAAGCGTGGTGTCGGTCTTCGCCTCCATGATTTCCGGTGTGGCGACGGCGCTGACGTAACCGATGGCATCCATGTTGCGCAGCGCCACGGAGGGCTGGCAGAGGTAGTTGATGAAATAGCTTGCTGCCTTCACGTTGCGGGCATAGCGGGGGATTACCCAGCCGTCATACCAGATGTTGCTGCCTTCGCGGGGGACGGTGTAGTCCAGTTCCACACCCACGGCATCGGCCTCCTCGATGGCCCAGACGGCGTCGCCGCTCCAGGTGAAGTTGATCCACGCCTTGTTCTTGGTCATCATTTCCTTGCCGAAGTCGGCTTCCCAGCCGGCGATGTTGGGTTTCATCTCCTTGAGGTATTTCTCGGCAAGGGCGATGGCCTGCGGGGAGTTGTCGTTCATCAGTTGCTCTACGGTGACGGTGCTGTCGGCAAGTTCCCGGGCATGGGCGTAAATGATGGCAGTGCCGTAGGCGTCGCGGTAGCTGTCCTTCATCAGTATCTTGCTACGGTTTTTGGGAGTCCAGAGGATATTCCACGTGCTTGCCTCTTCGGGAGTAATGAACTTCTTGTTGAAGAGGATGCCGGCGGTGCCCCACATATAGGGCACGGCATAGTCCTCGGTCTGGCGTTCAGGTTGCGAGGTCTTGTTCAGCTCGTGGCGGATGTAGGGCGACACGTTGGGGATGTAGTCCGGTGTGCGGCCGAAGTTGCGGTCGATGGGTAGCAGGAGGTCTTTGCGGAGCATACGTTCGATGATGTACTCCGAGGGGCATACGACGTCGAAGTCCTCGTGCCCGCGCTCAATTTTGGTGAGCATGATTTCGTTGATATCGAACACCTGGTAGATGATACGGAGGTCTTCGCCCGTCTGCTGCTTGTACCAGTCGGGAAATTCGGCAAGCACATCTTCATCGATGTAGTCTGCCCAGTTGTATATCTTCAGTACACGGCTGCGCTCTTCTGTAGAGTTTCCACAAGAGGAGAGGGATGCGATACAGCACAGTAGAATCAGTATGTTTATTATCCTTTTCATCATCTTGTTTTTGACAATTGATAACTTATAACTCATCACTCACATCAATCGTTTTTTGTCCGTTCGGCCCGCTTGTTGATTACAATCAGCAACACCAGCACCGTCACGAAGATGATGGTGGAGAGTGGCCGCAGTTCCGGCGTCAGTCCACCCTTGCGCGCATCGGCGTAGATGTAGGTGGAGAGCGTTTCCAGCCCCTGGTTGCCGATGGTGAAGATGGTCACGGCAAAGTCGTCGATGGAGAGCGTGAAGGCAAGGATGAAGCCGCTTATCATACCCGGAAATATCTCCGGAAGAATAACCTTGCGCAGTGCTTGGAACGGTGTGGCGCCCAGGTCGAGTGCCGCCTCGTAGACATTCTGGTTCATCTTCTTGAGCCGGGGCATTACGCTGAGCACCACGTAGGGTGTGCAGAAGGTGATGTGTGCCAGTACCACTGTGGTAAATCCTTGCGATATGCCGAAGCTGACGAACAGCAGGAACAGCGATACACCGGTGATAATGTCTGCATTCATCATCGGGATGGCATTGGCGAAGTTCATTACCTGCCGTGTGCGCGAGCGCAGGTTGAAGATGCCGATGGCTGCAATGCTGCCCAGTGCCGTGCTGGCGGTGGCGGCAAGCAGGGCAATGGCGAATGTGTTCCAGATAGCGTTCATCAACGAGTGGTGCATCCCGCCCGTGAACAGCGAGCTGTACAGCTTGGTGGAGAACCCCGTCCAGTTGCCCAGCACCTTTGCTTCGGTGAAGGAGAATATCATGATTATCAGGATAGGCGAATAGAGCAACGCCAACAGCAGCCACAAGTAGCCGCGGGTCAAGATTCGTGTCATCATATCACACCTCCGCTTTCATTCGATGCGCCGTCTTCCTCGTTGGTGAAGAGGACGGTGATGCCTATCAGCAGCAGCATGATGAGCGAGAGGGCGGCACCGTAGTTCCACATTCCATTGTAGATATTCTCTTGTACCGTGGTACCGAAAAGCTTGATGTTGTTCATCGTCAGCAGCTCGGCGATGGCGAAGGTGGACACCGTAGGCATAAACACCATTACTATACCACTCATCACACCCGGCATGGACAGCGGTAGAATCACCTTGCCGAATACGTGCGTGGGGGAGGCTCCCAAGTCTTGCGCAGCCTCAATCAAATTGTGGTCCATCTTCTGAAGGGTGTTGTAAATGGGGTATATCATGAACGGCAGGAAGTTGTAGACCATACCGAACACAAGTGCGCCTTCACCCAGCGGCAGGTTCAGGAAGTCGAACAGTGCTACTGTGGCAAGCGTACGTATCAAGATGTTCACCCACATGGGCAGGATGAACAGCACCACCATGGTGCGCGAGGTGTTGAATTGCTTCTGACTCAGGATATACGCCGCCGGATAGCCTAGCAGCAGGCAGACCAGCGTAGTGATAACGGCTATTCCGATGGAGTAGACAAACGTGTTCATCGCTTCGGGGTGCATCATGAACTTGCGGAAGTTGGCAAGCGTGAACGCTCCTCCGTCGTCCGTAAAGGCGTAGAGCACGATGAGCAGCAGCGGTACTATAACAAATACAAGCAGAAATAGCGCGTAGGGTACCGTCCAGTTGCGCCGACGCATAAAGAAAGTTATCATCTTTATTAAGGATTAAGGGATTAGGGATTAAGGATTAAGGATTAGGGATTAGGGATTAAGGGTGGAGGATAAAGAATTTATAATAGCTAACCCTTAATCCCTAATCCCTATTCTTTATTCCTTATTCTCACGTTTTCGGGTGCGATGATGATACCTACACGGTCGCCGTCGTCCCACACGTCGTTGGTGTCGACAAAGATGTCTTCGTCCCAGTCTGTAAACACGGTCAGGTGGTAATGGTTTCCTTTGTAGAGGATGAATTTCACTTCACCCGTCAGACGGCCGTCCTCTTCGTTGTCTTCGAGGATGACGTCCTGGAAGTCCACTTCCACTTGCACGCTGCTGCCCGGTTCGATGCCTTGCACGGGCAGGCATTCGAAGTTACAGCCCAGGAATTCTACGTGCGTTTTGTCCACCAGTTTTCCTTCGAAGGTGTTGCAGGTGCGTTCTTTCTTCATCACATGGATGTCGAAGGGTTTTACCAGCAGACCGACTTCGCGTCCTGCCTCGAAGGCATGGTAGTCCTGCACCATCAGCTCGTAGCCTTCGCGCGTTTGCACCAGCATTTCATAGTGTACGCCTTTGAAGATACAGCTGGTTACGGTGCCCGTCAGCTGTGCGGCGTCGGATACATCGAAGATGTAGATGTCTTCGGGGCGAATTACTACGTCCACCTGCATCTGTTCACCAAATCCCGTGTCTACGCATTCAAATTCGTGCCCGCAGAAGGTAACGGCCTTATCTTTTATCATGACTCCGTTCAAGATGTTGCTTTCGCCGATGAAGTCGGCTACAAAGGAGTTGATGGGCTCGTTGTAGATGTCGGTCGGCACACCTATCTGCTGGATGCGTCCTTCGCTCATCACAACGATGGTGTCGCTCAGGGTGAGTGCCTCTTCCTGGTCGTGGGTCACGTATACGAAGGTGATACCCAGCTTCTGGTGCATTTCCTTCAGTTCCATCTGCATGTCTTTGCGCATTTTGAGGTCCAAGGCAGCGAGAGGCTCGTCCAGCAGCAGCACTTCGGGTTCGTTGACGATAGCTCGGGCGATGGCTACGCGCTGTTGCTGTCCGCCGGAGAGGGAGTCCACGTCGCGGTCCTCATAGTCTGTCATGCCCACCATGCGCAGGGCTTGTTTCACTTTCTTCTCGATAGTGGCACCGGGCAGCTTCTTCAGCTTCAGCCCGAAGGCTATGTTGTTGAATACGTTGAGGTGGGGGAAGAGGGCGTACTTCTGGAACACGGTGTTCACCGGACGCTTGTGCGGCGGTGTCTGTGTGATGTCCTTTCCGGCAATGGTTATCACTCCTTCCGAGGCTGTCTGAAAGCCTGCAATGAGGCGTAACAGTGTTGTCTTTCCGCAGCCGGACGGTCCTAGTATTGTTACAAACTCGCCCTTACGGACAGACAAATTCACATCATTCAGCACGGCCTTGTCTCCGAAGAATTTCGATACATGTTCCACACCGATGATGCAATCGGACTTTTGCATAAGCGTCTTTTACTTTATCCAAACGAATTAAACGAATTTCGGGCTTTCAAAAAAGCGAGTGCAAAGTTACATAATTTATCGGGAATTTTCGCTTTACTCTAAAATTCATTATCCCTATGAAGTTAAAATAAACACATAGCGAAAAAGTAATTTTTGGTAAAGTGTAGATAATCAGCTGATATATCGTTTGTTACTTCCGAGCCGCAATACTCCGTATCGCTGAAAATTCTCCAATAGGGCAAGGGGCAAGCCCCTCTGCACACCCCGTCGAGGACGGTATTTCGCCGCCCTCAAAGATAGTTAGATTTATTGTTTCACAAGCCAAAAAAGGAAGGATATATGGGTTTCGTAGTTTTACACATGGAAAAGGCGCACGGCAGCGACAGCGGAACGACCGCACATATCGAGCGTTTCATCATTCCGAAGAACGCCGACCCCACATGTACCCACCTAAACCGCAGTCTCATCGAATACCCCGACGGGGTGAAAGACCCCACGGACGGGACGAGACTGGTTCTTGCCATTGACCGAAAGCCCATTGTCGAGTGGTTCAAAGAGCAATTCGACAAGCTACGGCAGAGCATACACCGACCTATACAGCCGCAAAGGAAAGGCAGGGGAATGAAGATATAACCGTTTTATCTTGCTGGAAAACAATAAAAAGTGCTGTTCATAATGCCTTATGAATGGCACTTTTTATATATTTGCACACAAAATAAGGATAGAGCAAATAAAAGTAAATACAGAATCGTAAAATTTGACAGATATGAAAACACAAAAATTAGAAATACTGATATTATTCCTCTGTATATTCGGCTTTATAGGCTGTGATAACAAAGATGAAGAGGGTGAGAAAGTGACAGACTACAAGGAATATTCTCTAACCATTGCATCAAAGAAGATACCCGGTGTTTGTTGGTCAGACGGATTTAATTATTTATCTGATGTATATGCTGTAAAGAAAGAAAATGCCCAAGAATGGGAGAGCCTTGGAGTCATTGATAAATTTGAGTTTGAGAAAGGATATGAATATAAGGTAAAAATCAGTGAAACAAATTATTTGGATTATAGCATGGAAAATCCCGCATGGACGGAATATGAACTACTTGAAATAATATCTAAAAATAGGAAAGATTCAGAAAATTTGCCTTTACATTTTATCCCTAAATCATACTACGAGAATGTACAGCTTCCTAAATACAAATATGTAGTAGATGCAGATAATAATCAAAAACTTATTGAAGAAGAATTGGAAAAAGAATCTCTTATTCCTTTGGATTTTCACTATATATTTTGGCGGAGCGAAGACAAATTCCTAAGATGTATTGCAATAAAAGACGATAATAATACACTGGGACCGTGTATTATAAAAAACGAAAACAAAGCTCCGGAAGAAATGCCAGAATCTTACAAATTACTTCCTCCAGAGGGAAATGTGTTTGGTTATGGAAAATGGACTTTTTCAGATGAACAGGGAAATGAAACGAATTATCTTTCATTTGATGTGTTTATGGGTCGTTCTGCTAAATCAAGAAACGTAGATTTAACTCCCGATGTAGCTTATCTTTATAAAGACCTTTCTGAATACTACAAAAATAAATATCCGCAAGCCGGAGTAAAAACAGTTGTGGTTTCTTATGCCGTTTCTATTAAATAACATAAAATCCTCAGCGAGCATCAATTATCCTAATTATCATTGCAACTATTATAAGAATCTATTAATATGAGAACTATAGAATTAAGCATAAAAAAACGTATGAAAAGAATGAATTTGACCGCTTTATTGTTAAGCAGTGTCTGTTTGTTATGCCAACCCCTTCAAGCCCAACAGAGCATTGATGCTTGTGACGGTCGTACTTATAAAGTAGGCGACACGCTCCGTATTGGCGAACCATTGCCTTCGGGCTATCTATTTATTAGGCAGCTAAACGCCAATAATCAATTCGACAGTCTGGATCCGAAAAACTCAACTGGACGGACTGCCGTCATTACCGACATACCTACTTACCAGCCCGAACTCTATCAACAGTTCGGCATTTACCAACAGCCGGAAACGCCCCAAATAGTCTTTGCCGAACAAGGGGATTTCAAGATCGGCGTATATCTAAACATGGCTTTAAGCAAAGGAAACATCATGTCCGGACATCATGTTTCCCTTATGAATGGAGCTGTTGACCTTACCCCAGCTATCTTGTTCGCCTACGCACATAAGCTTTACGGCAAACCTATCGACACAACATCAGTTGAAACCTATGCCTCTCTCCGTGCTCCCAAACAATATGCAGAAGCAGCCAATGACCCGTTTGTACTGGAAGAACTCCGTACAACATACCGGAAAGAACTGGAACAAGCTGTAGCAAAGGCAGATTTCAATAAAGTGTTCCGCATCAAATGTTTCTCGGAACTCCAAATGTATGACATTAATCAACAGCATTTTCCGATTTCGGGCTTAACGTGTGTCGATGTGGAAACCAAGCAGAACAGAGAATTATCCCAACAAGGTTATTGCTTATGGGGAACTTGTGCCTTTCATTTCACTAACGCTCCGTCATTTACCACCCTGCCTTGCAAAAAAAACATTGCCCAAGGCATCTATACCATGCGTAAAATGACCTCGGCGACCTTGCCACCAACAGCTACCCTATATGTATATGTGCGCATCCTCCAACAGCCAGTATCACTTCCTGATAAACGTACCATGGTGATGCGTCCCGGAACCTCATTCGATTTCGAGTGGTCAACACTCCGTAAAGCATACGGTCAAAAAGCTTTGAACATGGAAATTGTACAAACAGACGGTTATTATAATGTCTTCCCTTATAACATACAAGAAGTGACATACAATTATCTTGGTACACAAACGTTACCTGAAAAGAACAATAAATAGTAATATGAAACTAAAAAATATCATTCTGACTACATTGGTAACAATCGCCCTGACATCATGTTATACATCCAGTCGAATAAGTAAATTCAGCTCTGAAAATATAAAATTGGTATAGATAAAATCTTTTCATAAAAAGATATGGAAAGCCTTTTAATAAGGAAATATCCTATATACAGGACAATCAAGAGAAAGAAAAACTCTTCTATAAAGAAGAATTAAACAAAGGTACATGGTATATTATAACAACAGCTTTTACTTTTATTGATGATAAACTTATAAAGCAAGAGGTTGTAAAAGAAGAAAGGACTTTTCAAAAATGTGATTGTAATAAATAATAAGTAATACCTTTGCTGACAGTATTGATATAAAAAACTATTACACGATGGAAAAGAAAATTGTACTCATCACCGGAGCCTCCTCCGGAATAGGGGAAGGCTGTGCTCGCAAGTTTGCCATGAACGGTTACCGGCTTATACTCAATGGCCGTAATGTGGAGAAACTGAATGCTGTAAAGAAAGAATTGGAAGAAAAATTCGGAGCCGATGTGTATCTGCTTCCTTTTGATGTCCGCGATAGGCAGGCTGCTTGTGCCGCCCTCGAATCCCTTCCGGTGGAGTGGAAAGCGATAGACATACTGATTAACAATGCCGGACTCGTCATCGGAGTAGACAAGGAGCACGAGGGTAATCTCGACGAATGGGATGTGGTGATTGATACAGACGTGAAAGCGCTTCTCGCTATGACCCGCCTCGTAGTTCCCGGCATGGTGGAGCGCGGACGCGGTCATGTCATCAACATGGGGTCTATTGCCGGAGACTACGCTTATCCGGGCGGCAGTGTGTACTGTGCCTGCAAAGCCGCCGTCAAGGCCCTTTCCGACGGACTCCGCATCGACTTGGTGGATACTCCGGTACGCGTGACGAACGTCAAGCCCGGACTGGTGGAAACCAATTTCTCTGTCATCCGTTTCCGTGGCGACCGGGAGGCGGCTGACAATGTATATAAAGGTATACGCCCGCTAACCGGTGACGATATAGCCGAAGTGGTTTATTTTGCCGCTGCCGTCCCCGAGCATATCCAGATTGCAGAAGTGCTGGTGATGCCTGCCAACCAGGCTACCGGGACAATTGTCAGCCGGAAATAGAATTTGTATAAGAATATGATAAAATGATACTATTTTATCTTCGGGGAAACGTCTACATTTGCCCACAGCTAAATGATTATAGAATCTAAACAAGAAAAGCATGAATTTTAAGAAACGAACAAATTTCTTTTTTGGAGCACTGCTGCTGACCGGCAGTTTGTTGGCTCAAAACGTATGTGTATCCACTCCGAAAACTTCTTTGGTGCTTTCGGCTCCTGAAGGCGGTACACTGAGACACTTGTATTATGGTAACAGACTTTCTGAAACCGATTTGCTGAATATTGCCACGGCAGAAGCAGGCCACACGGCCTATCCCGAATATGGATTGAATACCCCCGTGGAGACGGCTCTCGCTGTGAAGCATGCTGACGGTAACATGACCCTCCAGCTTGAAGTGCTGAATGTGACTACCGAGAAGGAAGGAAATGCCGTGACGACTGTCGTGGCGCTGAAAGACAAAGTGTATCCCTTTTTTGTCAATGTCTGCTACCGAGCTTGGCAAGATGCCGACGTGATAGAATCCTGGACTGAAATTTCTCATCAGGAGAAGAAGCCGGTAGTGCTCAATCAGTTTGCCTCCGGCTATCTGCCCATCCGCCGCGGTGATGTGTGGCTCTCCCATCTCTCCGGTTCCTGGGCCAATGAGGGCTTTTTGACGCAGGAACCTCTCACTCCGGGCATGAAGGTTATCAAGAATAAGGACGGTGTGCGAAATTCTCATACCGACCATGCGGAAGTGATGTTCTCCCTTGACGGCCGTCCGCAGGAGAACACGGGCAACGTGATTGGCGCAGCCCTCTGTTACAGTGGTAACTACAAACTCCGCATCGAGACGCATGATGATGAATATCACCATTTCTTTGCCGGAATCAACGAAGAGAACTCTGCTTATTCCTTGAAGAAAGACGAGCTTTTCCGCACTCCCGAACTTGCCCTGACCTATAGTAACGAGGGATTGAGTGGCAGCAGCCGTAACTTCCACCGCTGGGCGCGTCTGCACAAGTTGGCGCACGGCACTACTCCCCGTAAGATTCTATTGAACAGTTGGGAAGGCGTGTATTTCGACATCAACCAGCAGGGTATGGACCAAATGATGGCGGACATCGCCTCCATGGGCGGCGAATTGTTCGTGATGGACGATGGCTGGTTTGGCGACAAATATCCCCGTAAGAACGACAGTTCATCACTCGGCGACTGGGTGGTGGACAAGAATAAGCTTCCGGACGGTGTCAAAGGGCTGTTGAGTGATGCCAAAAAGCGCGGCATCAAGTTCGGTATCTGGATTGAGCCGGAGATGGCAAACACCACTAGCGAACTTTACGAACAACATCCGGATTGGGTGCTCAAAGCTCCCGAACGCGACCTCGTACTGGGACGCGGCGGTACGCAGGTGGTGCTCGACCTTGCCAATCCTGCCGTACAGGACTTCGTGTTCGGTGTTGTTGACAATCTGATGACTTCTTATCCTGAGATAGACTATATCAAATGGGATGCCAATATGGCTGTCATGAACCACGGTTCTCAATACCTGACCAAAGAAAATCAGAGCCACATGTATATAGAGTATCATCGCGGCTTTGAGAAGGTGTGCCAGCGCATCCGTGCCAAATACCCCGACCTTACCATCCAGGCATGTGCCAGTGGCGGTGGCCGTGCCAACTACGGAGTGCTGCCTTACTTCGACGAGTTCTGGGTGAGCGACAATACCGATGCCCTGCAACGTGTCTATATGCAGTGGGGAACTTCCTATTTCTTCCCCGCCATAGCCATGGCATCGCACATCAGTGCCGCCCCTAACCATCAGACATTCCGTACCATCCCTCTGAAGTACCGCATCGATGTGGCTATGAGTGGCCGTTTGGGTATGGAAATCCAACCCAAGAACATGACGGAAGAGGAAAAGGCGCTTTGCAAGAATGCCATTGCCGAGTACAAGACCATTCGTCCCGTGGTACAATTGGGAGATATCTACCGCTTGATATCCCCTTATGACAAGCAGGGTGTGGCTTCATTAATGTACGTGGCTCCAGAGAAGGATAGGGCAGTCTTCTATTGGTGGAAGACGGAACACTTCTGTAACCAGCATCTGCCGCGTGTGAAGATGGCCGGTCTCTGTGCCGACAAGCAATACCGGGTACATGAGCTGAACCGCATAGATAATGTTCCCTTGAACTACGAAGGAAAGGTCTTCAGTGGTGCCTACCTTATGGCAAACGGGCTGGAGGTTCCATACAACCATAGGGTGGACTACCACAAGCAGAACGACTATTCGAGCCGTGTGCTTTATCTGGAAGAGGTGAAATGACGTGAACAAAGGTGAGGTTTAGTCGCGTAAAGGTGAACTTGAGCAGTGTAAAGGTGAGGTTGATGGGTACAGTTGGTACAGTGGGTACAGCGGTCCTTTTGCCTCACACACGCATGTATATAAATAATGTACGCGTTATAAAGCAATGTACATAAGCGCATGTGTGTGAAGCAGAAGAGACACTGTACCTACTGTACCAATTGTACCACTGTTTGGATGTCCAATATTTCCTTTTCGTGGTAAGATGGAAACATAAAAAAGTCCTACAATATCAACGTATTGTAGGATTTTTTTATGTTTGTAGCCTTCTGGCTTTTTTCCCTGTGAACCGCTTGGGGCTCGAACCCAAGACCCCAACATTAAAAGTGTTGTGCTCTACCTGCTGAGCTAGCGATTCAATCCTTTATTGCTGTTAAGCGGGTGCAAAGATAGATACTTTTTTGAAATTTGCAAAATAATATCATCTTTTTTCTTATCTTTGTCCCCATTAACCCTTGATATTAATCATTAATCACTGAACGTTAATCATTAAATACATGGCAACAGTAGACGATAAAAAGATTATCTTTTCTATGGTTGGGCTGAATAAAACCATTCAGCAGAACAACAAGCAGGTACTGAAGAACATTTACCTCTCGTTCTTCTACGGGGCAAAAATCGGTATCATCGGTCTGAACGGTTCGGGTAAATCGACCCTGCTGAAGATTATCGCCGGATTGGATAAGTCCTATCAGGGCGAAGTGGTGTTCTCGCCGGGATATTCTGTGGGATATCTGGCTCAGGAACCGTACCTCGACCCCACCAAGACCGTGAAGGAAATTGTTATGGAAGGTGTGCAACCCATTGTGGATGCGCTGGCAGAATACGAGGAAATCAACCAGAAGTTCGGCTTGCCCGAATATTATGAGGATCAGGACAAGATGGACAAGCTTTTCTCCCGCCAGGCCGAATTGCAGGACATCATCGACGCGACCGATGCCTGGAACCTCGACAGCAAGCTGGAGCGCGCCATGGACGCCCTTCGTTGTCCGCCCGAAGATCAGTCCGTAGAACATCTTTCCGGTGGTGAGCGTCGCCGTGTGGCCCTTTGCCGCCTATTGTTGCAGAAGCCCGACGTGCTTCTCCTCGACGAGCCCACCAATCACCTCGATGCCGAATCCATCGACTGGCTGGAACAACACTTGCAGCAGTACGAGGGTACGGTGATTGCCGTAACGCACGACCGCTACTTCCTCGACCACGTTGCCGGCTGGATTCTTGAGCTGGACCGTGGCGAAGGTATTCCCTGGAAAGGTAACTACTCCAGCTGGCTGGAACAGAAGACCAAGCGTATGGAGCAGGAGGAAAAGACTGCCAGCAAGCGCCGCAAGACGCTGGAACGTGAGTTGGAGTGGGTGCGCATGGCTCCCAAGGCCCGCCAGGCAAAGGGGAAGGCACGTCTGAACTCCTACGACAAATTGCTGAATGAGGACGTGAAGGAGAAGGAAGAGAAGCTGGAAATCTTTATCCCGAACGGTCCCCGTCTGGGTAATAAAGTGATTGAAGCCAAGCATGTGGCAAAGGCGTTTGGCGACAAACTGCTGTTTGATGATCTCAACTTCATGCTTCCGCCCAACGGAATCGTGGGTATCATCGGCCCTAACGGTGCCGGTAAGACCACGCTTTTCCGCCTTATCATGGGGCTGGAAAAGGCAGATAAAGGCGAGTTTGAGGTAGGGGAGACCGTAAAGGTGGCCTATGTGGACCAGCAGCATAAGGATATCGACCCCAACAAGAGCGTGTATCAGGTCATTTCCGGCGGAAACGATTTGATCCGCATGGGTGGACGCGACATCAATGCACGCGCCTATCTGTCCCGTTTCAACTTTTCCGGCGCCGACCAGGAGAAGCTCTGCGGAGTGCTTTCCGGTGGTGAGCGCAACCGTCTGCATCTGGCGCTCTGCCTGAAGGAAGAAGGTAATGTGCTGTTGCTGGACGAACCCACCAACGACATCGACGTGAACACGCTCCGTGCTCTCGAAGAAGGTCTGGAAGACTTTGCCGGATGTGCCGTGGTCATCAGTCACGACCGTTGGTTCCTCGACCGTATCTGTACGCATATCCTCGCTTTTGAAGGAGACTCCAATGTGTTCTTCTTTGAGGGCTCTTATTCCGAATATGAGGAAAATAAACAGAAACGTCTTGGGAAAGAAGAACCCACCCGTGTACGTTATAGAAAGCTTATGAATGACTGATTTCGGTGCGAATTTGAAAGTATATTCTTTTACTTGTTGACAATACGAAAGCTCTGCTGTAGAATGCAGGGCTTTTTTTGTTTAAAAATATCTCAAAAAAGCCTTTCTACCTTCAAAAAATGTAACATAAATATAACATTAATCTCGTTTTTATTAGTTATATTTGCGACTTAAAACATAAATTAATGTTTAATTAACACTATCTATTAACAAAAAACAGAATTATGAGAAAACATCTAATTCAATTCCTGTTGGTTGCAGTGTTGTCGGTATTTAGTGCCGCTGCATTTGCTCAGACTACAGTGAGAGGTCAGCTTGTTGATTCAGAAACAGGTGAGCCGTTAGTGGGTGCTGCCGTCATGGTGGAAGGTACTACACAAGGATCGGTGACCGACATTGATGGGTATTTCAAGCAAAGCGTTGCTTCGAATGCGACATTACTATTCAAGTACGTGGGTTATAAAGACCAGAAGAAGAAGATCACGCAGAAGGGCGCTTCTGTGGATTTGGGTGCTATCCCAATGGAACCGGATGCTGTGATGCTGAAGGACGTAGTGATTACATCGTCTATTGCTGTGGCACGCAAGACTCCGGTTGCTGTATCTACTGTCGACCCCGTATTTATTGAAGATAAGATAGGTTCTCAGGAGTTACCGCAAATCTTGAAATCTACTCCGGGTGTTTATGCTTCTAATGAGGGAGGTGGCTTTGGTGATTCCAACATAAAGATTCGTGGTTTTAAGTCAGAATATGTGGCTATGATGATTAACGGTGTACCCATGAACGGAATGGAAAACCAGAAAGTATATATGAGTAACTGGGGTGGTTTGATTGATGTGGCCAGCAGTATTCAGGTACAACGTGGACTTGGTGCCAGCAAGGTGTCAACTCCTTCAGTAGGTGGCTCACAAAACATTATAACCAAGACTACTGATGCCAAGAAAGGCGGCTTCATCTCTTACGGCATGGGTAATGACGGCTACAGTAAAGTGATGTTCAGTGTCTCTTCCGGTCTGACAAAAGATGGTTGGGCCTTTACTTTATTGGGTGCCAGAGATAAACGCGACGGTTATATTCAAGGTACGGAATCCGAGGCCTACACTTGGTTCATGAGTATTGCAAAACGTATCAATGACAACCATCAACTTTCATTTACAGCTTTTGGAGCACCTCAGTGGCATAATCAGCGTAATATGGCAAATGGCTTGAATATCAAGGAGTATCAGCGTGTAAAACAATGGATGGGTGAGGAAAGTCCCTATCGTTACAATTCTACTTTCGGTTATCGCAATGGACAAGTGATGAACTCTTCACGTAACGAATACCATAAGCCCCAGATGTCTCTTAATCATTTGTGGCAAATCAACCATAAGTCAAGCCTCAGTACAGCAGCTTATATGTCTATCGGTACTGGTGCAGGCTATAGTGGTACGGGGGTAACGGGGTACACCAGCTCTTGGTACGGTACGGCCAGTGATGGTACGGTGAACACTCAGTTCCGTTGTCCTGATGGTACTTTTGATTATGATGCTGTGGATAAGCTCAATGCAGATAACTATACTAATCCGGTGAATGTGAGTGGAATGCCCGGTTATAAAGGTTCGCTGATGATTATGAACAAAGCCTCGAACGACCATTTCTGGACAGGATTGATTTCTACTTATACCACTAAGTTTGGTGATTACTTTGATTTCTATGGTGGTATTGACTTCCGCTATTATAAAGGTTTGCACAAGAATGTCATTACCGATCTTTTTGGAGGGCAGTATTATGTAGACTCTTATAACCGTAAGAGTGTATTGGCTGAGAATAGTGTGAATGGTGGAGTCACCTCCTGGGTAAACCAGAAGTTGGGAGTAGGAGATGTGATTCGTCGTGACTACGACGGTTTTGTGATGTACGAAGGTGGTTTTGCCCAATTGGAGTATAATAAAGATAAAGTGAGTGCATTTGTTTCAGGTGGTCTTACAAATACCAGTTATTGGCGTAAAGACCGTTTCTATTATAGTGGTGACAAACAGCTGTCTTCGAAGAAGCATTATTTGGGAGGCAATGTGAAAGCTGGTTTGAATTACAACCTTGATGATTACAATAACGTATTCTTCAATACCGGATTTATCAGCCGTGCTCCTATTTTTGATAATACCTTCATCAATTCTCAGAGTTCACATGAGCGTAATCCTGATGCTAAGAATGAGAAAGTTTACTCTTTCGAATTAGGTTATGGATATCGTAGCCAGTATTTCTCAGCCAATGTAAACGCCTATTATACTATGTGGAAAGACAAGGCTTTATATGATACCGGATCCTATGAAGACGTAAACGGGGCTTCTCAGCGTTGGACAATGAACATGACCGGTGCGCAGGCTAACCACATGGGTATAGAGCTTGACTTTATTGCCAAGCCTTTCCGCTGGATGGAAGTTAACGGTATGTTCTCTTGGGGAGACTGGCGCTGGAATGGGACAGCGAAAGGCTTCATGATGAATACTGAAGGCCAAATTATGGCGAATAGCCGTGGTGAAGTGGTGACAGATATGAGTAATGTAGATCAGTACAAGTATACCATTGAAATGGATAATGTACAGGTGGGCGGTTCTGCTCAGACTACAGCTGCTTTGGGAGTGACATTCCGCCCAATGAAAGGCTTGCGTCTTAATGCAGACTGGAACTTCTTTGCACGCAATTATGCCGATTATGACATTGATGCGAGCCAAGCCACTCAAAAAGAGGCTTACGTGGTGGAAAAACCTTGGGAGATTCCTTCATGGAGCACATTTGATGTAAGTGCAGGATATACCTTTGACTTCGGTAAGATTCGTGCTACACTGAGCGGCAATGTGAACAACTTGTTCAACCAAGAGTATATAGCCGATGCACGCGACGGAAGTAACCATGACTGGGAGACGGCCACACGTGTTATCTATGGTTGGGGACGTACTTATACTGTAAGATTGAAGTTGAATTTCTAAGCGAACATATTTATGAAAAAACATATATTATTAGGAACCGCATTGGCTTCGCTGTTTGCACTCGGGGCCTGCGATTATAACGAGGATAATTTCCCCGGATTTGATGAAAAAGAAACCATCACGGATGTCAGTACCGATACCCTCGTATTGGCTGATGCCCATTATGGCAAAATAGCTTCTATGCCGAAGAACCAAGGGATAGCTCTCGCCAAGGATCCCGAGGGGCAGACTTATCTTACGGCATTGAACCAGCTGGGTAAAACCAAGATGTTTACTGATATGGTAGCTCCCGAAGACTATCTGCCTGCATTTGTCGATTCGCTCTACGCATATCTGTCAGATGGTTCCAAGGTGCTGGTACAGTACAATATCGGCAAGGAGCAACCTGAATATCTCTCGAAGATAAACGAAGCTCAGACTTTCGACCTTACTTCTGACAATTACGCTACAGTATGGGGGGAAAGCATGGTAGTGAAATATCTCACCCCTTCTACGTTGAAGAAGCTTCCTGCTTTGTTGAAGGAAGGTATCAAGAACCCGAAGACGGGAGATGTGTGCCAAGTGAATTACGCTTGGTCGGAGACCGAGCCCAGTACAGGCGGCGGTGCAGTGAAAATGGTATACCAGAAAGTAACTTCTATTGATGCCGAAGGAGGTAATTATGTCATTGTGGCTCCGACGAAGGACAATACTTGGATTCCTTTCGGTCAGTTCAAAGACCCGGATAAGACGTATGGTTATATGGAGGGTGAACCGGTAGAGATTGCGGATGGTTTCATCACCAGCGATGTGTCCAATCATATCATGACACTTACTCCTACGGAAAAAGGTTTCACTATGCAACGCCCGGATGGCAAGTTCATCTATCAGAGTGGTACGTTTAACAGCTTCAACATCGGTACTTCCATACCCGAGGGTGGGGATTGGAGCTTTGCTTACAACTATGACCGTAAGGCATTTGATGTGAAAAATGTGGAAAAGGACAAAATCATCAAGCTGAATTTCTATGAAAAAGGAAACTCTTATTCATACGGTTCTTATCCGAATGCTACGTTGGGCATTTATATGAATGAGTCGTTCAATGGAAACGAGGGCGGTTTCACTACTCAGAATGTGAAACTTACCGGCACGTTGTCCAATGTATGGAAGGTGGATGGCAAATATGGTTGGAAGGGTAGTGCCCATGTGGGAGATAGCGATTTTGAATCGGAAGCATGGGTGGTTTCTCCTATTATAGATTTAGCAAAAGCGAAGGCTCCTCTTCTTAAGGTAGATATTGCCATTAATTTCTTGAATGGTAACAATCGTGCTGATTTTATTGAACTGCTGGCTTCGGAAGATTATGTGGATGATGTGGCTGCTGCTGAATGGAAGGCTCTGAATGTACCTCAATGGCCGGAAGGCAAGAATTGGAATTATGTAAATTCCGGTGATATTGACCTGAGTGCTTACGAGGGCAAGAAGATAACCATTGCTTTCCGTTATAAGAGTACTACAGAGTGTGCGCCTACTGTAGAGTTTAAGAACATGTCACTTACAAGTACCGTATCAGGGTATTATGAGGGTGTGGATATTTATAAGGAGATTCCTGAATCAGAAGCTGAAATGCCTGCTCGTGCCGTTACCCGTGCATCAGACGTGAAGCCAAATGCTTCTGCTCTCTATCAGTATGACGGTTCGGCTTGGACTGCCTACGAAGAAAGCGCAAGTATCGGTATCCGTGTGATGCAACCTGCCGATTATGTTTCTATCGGTTCGGACTATTTGAGCGATGCTGATGCCGTATTGCCCGTTTATCTGAAGAATGCATTCCCTTACGCACAGAGCGGGGATGTCAAGGCAGTAGTTTATTTCGGAAATAAGGAGTATGATGTGATGGCCGATGAATATGGCTTCGATGGCACTGCATGGGCGAAGAAGAATACCGAAACGGAAACTGCAGAAATGGCATTCTTGAAGACTGACGGCAAATGGATGGAAGCAAAAGAGTATTATAGCAATGACTTTGCTGGTGAACTTCATAACGATGCTCAGATTGTGAATGTGAAGCTTGATGGCATGAATTATGTATGGAGTGCAGGTGCAGGTTATACCCGTATCAAGGCAAGCGGTTATTATCAGCGTAACCGAGATACGGAGGCATGGCTTGTAACCGGTGAGGTAGACCTTACCGAAGCTATTGCCCCACAGATGGTATTCACTGCTTCGGCAGACTATTTGTATGGAGGCAAGATTGAGGATGCAGTGTCTGTACATGTATCCGAAAATTATATTCCTGCAGCTTCTACTGCTACTGATGAAGAGAAGATTGCAGCATTGCAAGGAGCGGCTTGGAGTGATCCGTTGTCGTTCGAGTGGCCTACAAGCTCTAAAGAGATCGAAATGCGTACTTCCATGGCCGACTATGTGGGCAAGAAAGTATATGTGGCATTTCGTTATGCAAGTAATACTGACCCTGGATTTGCTCCTACATTCTACATGAGTAACTTTGTGGTGAAGGAATAATTCCTGAGGTTGTGCAATAGACAATGTGGTAATGGACTTTACTGTCCATTACCACATTTGCATTCTTAGTATCGTAAAATCAAATTTAGAAACATAGATGAAAAAACTGTCTTACTTATTTCTTTTGCTGGTCGGAATTTGGCTGGCTGGATGTGATGATTCTTCAGAGGCTTCGCTCATTCCCGAGATAATACCTACCGAGCAAGGTTCGGATACTTACGTGATGAAGGGCTATGAGTCGAGCGACAATGGTTTCAACGTGTATAAGCCCAAGGCTATCGGCACCCCTTTCTATATCCAGTCCAAAGCTTTTACCGGGCGTAATTACGCATTTGCTCCTGTTAATAGTGAGTCGCTGGAAGGGCTTACTGTTGTTCCGTCTGCCGATGCTTTCAGCGAAAGCGTTGAGGTGAAACCCTCTACGTGCTATTGGGTGCGTTTCAACCGCTACAATCATTATCAGATGGGCAAGCTCCGCGTGGCCTATATTCACGGTAATGAAGTGGGCATAGAGTATGTGGCTTCTGAGGATATAGATGTGAAAAATGCCAATATTGCTGATAACAATAAAGCAGACAATCTTGAAATCCCAGCTCTCAATGCAACCAATCAATATATTGAATACTATGCAGGCGTGTCTGATGAGGAAGGTGCCGGGCAGGTACTCAATTTCTCTTTGGAATACATCGCTTCCAAGAAGCATTCGGCTTGGGTGGCATTTAGTTTCGACCCGATTACTGCGCAAGACAATGTGAAGCGTGCCAACGAGTGGAATCAAGACGACCCCAATATTGACAACAGTGTGGAGGTGACTGAATCCATGCATAAGAGCGATGGGTACGACAAGGGGCATCTTTGTGCCAGCGAAGACCGTGTGTACAGTAAAAGTGCCAATAAGCAGACCTTTTACTACAGTAATATCTCGCCACAGATAGGGAGTTTCAATCAAAAGTATTGGGCGGCTCTTGAGAAGCAGGTGCAGACTTGGGGACGTTCCACCATCAATGGCACATACGACAAGCTTTATGTCGTGAAAGGTGGTACTACTGACCGTTTGCTTACCAATTTCACTGGTGTGAAGAAAGCCAACGACGGGCTTTATCCCACCACCAATGCCGACGGGCTGACACTTGGCGGACTCATTTGCCCCAGCTATTATTACATGGCTCTGTTGAGCGAGAAGGCAGGGGTTTATCATACTATCGCTTTTTTAGTCCCTCATTCTGAATTATTGCCGGAAAAACCTGGAAAAGATGAATTTATGGTTTATGCCGTTTCTATTAAAAATTTGGAGTACGAAACCGGTATCGACTTCTTCTGTAACCTGCCTAATGAGATAGAGAAGACTGTAGAAGCTACTTATAGTGCTGACGATTGGGCTTGGTAAAAGCTTCAGAAAACTATATTGTAAAAGGGGAGTCTCCCCTTTTAGTATGACGGGCATGCCATGATTTAGGTAGCTTTCTTAAAAGCTGTTTTCGTTTTGATGGAAACTGACTTCTTATCTGTATCTTTGCACATTGATTAAAAAAAGAGATATTCATGGAACTTTCGGATATACTTCATAATTTGAAGATACAGGAACTCACTCCGATGCAGGAGGCGGCTAAAGAAGCCTATCAATCAGCCAAAGATTTAGTGCTTCTTTCGCCTACCGGTTCGGGTAAGACACTGGCTTTTCTCCTTCCACTGGTACAGACCTTGAAAGCGGAGATACAAGGTGTGCAGGCCCTTATATTGGTACCTTCCCGCGAACTGGCTTTGCAGATAGAAACCGTGTTCAAGTCCATGGGGACTCCCTTCAAGGCTATGAGTTGTTATGGTGGACGTCCTGCCATGGAAGAACACCGGACAATGAAAGGCATTCATCCCGCCGTCATTATCGGTACTCCGGGACGTATGAACGACCATTTGAGGAAAGAGAATTTCAATGCCGCCACTGTTGTCACTCTGGTGATAGATGAATTCGACAAGTGTCTTGAGTTCGGCTTCCATGACGAGATGGCGGAGGTTATCGGACAGCTTCCCTCACTGAAAAAGCGTGTGCTTCTCTCGGCCACCGATGCAGAGGAAATACCGCAATTCGCCGGAGTAGGAGGTGATACCCCCTCTTCCGGCTCCCGGCTCATGAAGCTTGATTTTCTTGCTCCGGAAGCTCTTGCTCCGCGTCTGCGGCTGCACAAGGTTGTTTCTCCGGAGAAGGACAAACTGGAGACCCTCTATAACCTGCTTTGTACCCTCGGCTATCATTCCACCTTGGTATTCTGCAATTATCGTGAAAGCGTGGAGCGTGTTGCCGGGTACCTGCAAGCCAGGAAGTTCCCTTGCGACATGTTCCATGGCGGTATGGATCAGCCCGACCGCGAACGTGCGCTTTACAAGTTCCGCAATGGCAGTTGCGCCGTACTGATATCTACAGACCTTGCCGCCCGCGGACTTGACATCCCGGGTATAGACAATGTGGTGCATTACCATCTGCCCATAAACGAGGAAGCTTATACACACCGTAATGGACGTACCGCCCGCTGGGAGGCATCGGGAAATGCGTATCTTGTCCTGCATGCCGAGGAGCGGGTACCCGAGTATATCTCTGAAGACATCGCAATGTACGAGTTTCCGGAGGCGCTTCCCAAACCGGCCAAGCCCCGATGGGCTACCTTATATATAGGTAAAGGGAAAAAGGATAAGTTGAATAAGATAGATATTGTCGGCTTCTTGTATAAAAAAGGAGAGATGGCGCGTGAAGATGTCGGGCAGGTGGACGTAAAGGAACACTATGCCTTTGTAGCCGTGCGCCGCAGTAAAATGAAACAATTGTTGACGCTGGTACGCGGTGAAAAAATCAAGGGAATGAAAACTGTTATAGAGGAAGCAAAGTGATTTATCTTATAAATATTCATTTTATTTGCGTTTATTCTTTTGAATATGAAGTAATGAAACCGCCTTGCTTTTAGTTTCTCTAAAAGTATTATCCTTGATAAGTAAAGATAACAAAATGGTGTATATATCTTGTATAAACCATTAAAAAGTAAGCTAAATGCGGCTTAAAAATAGAATTTCATCAGGAAAGGTTTGTTTTGAAGAAATATTTCCGTAATTTCGCAAAGTCGAAAGACATTAATGAACGAAATTGTATAACCAAAACAAACTTCAAATGAAAAAGCATAATTTCAATGCAGGACCTTCTATCCTTCCTCGTGAGGTGATTGAGAATACGGCACAAGCTATTCTTGATTTCAATGGCTCAGGCCTCTCACTGATGGAAATCAGCCACCGTGCCAAAGACTTCCAACCCGTTGTGGACGAAGCTGTGGCATTATTCAAAGAATTGCTCAATATCCCCGAAGGATATTCGGTACTGTTCTTGGGCGGTGGTGCCAGTTTGGAATTCTGCATGGTACCCTTCAACTTCCTTGAAAAGAAAGCTGCTTACCTGAATACGGGTGTATGGGCCAAAAAAGCCATGAAAGAAGCTAAGGCATTCGGTGAAGTAGTTGAAGTCGCTTCTTCCGCTGAATCTACTTATACTTATATTCCGAAGGACTATACAGTGCCTGCTGATGCAGACTATTTCCACATCACTACCAACAATACAATCTACGGTACGGAACTGAAAGAGGATTTGGACGTAAACGTCCCGATGGTGGCGGATATGTCTTCTGATATTTTCTCCCGTCCTATCGACGTATCCAAATATATCTGTATCTATGGTGGTGCACAGAAGAATCTGGCTCCTTCCGGTGTTACATTCGTCATCGTGAAGAATGACGCGCTGGGTAAGGTATCCCGCTATATTCCGACCATGCTGAACTATCAGACGCATGTGGATAGCGGCTCTATGTTCAATACTCCTCCCGTTGTCCCCATCTATGCAGCCCTGCAGACATTGCGCTGGATTAAGGCAGAGGGTGGCGTGAAGGAAATGGAACGCCGTGCCATCGAAAAGGCCGATATGCTGTATGCTGAAATTGACCGTAACAAAATGTTTGTGGGTACGGCTGCCAAAGAAGACCGTTCACGCATGAACATCTGCTTTGTGATGGCTCCCGAATACAAGGAACTGGAAGCTGACTTCCTGAAGTTCGCTACCGAAAGAGGTATGGTAGGTATCAAGGGACACCGTTCTGTAGGCGGATTCCGTGCATCCTGCTACAATGCCATGCCAAAGGAAAGCGTGCAGGCTTTGATTGACTGCATGCAGGAATTTGAGAAACTTCATTAATAATATTGTTTTTCACCACAGATTACACAGATTTGCACAGATTGTTTTTATGATTAAACTCTGTGATAATCTGTGTCATCTGTGGTGAGTCTTTTTAATATCATGAAATTATGAAAGTATTAGTTGCAACAGACAAACCGTTTGCCAAAGTGGCAGTAGACGGTATTCGTAAAGAAATAGAAGCAGCAGGTTACGAACTCGTGCTGCTGGAGAAATATGGTGAAAAAGCCAAGCTGCTGGAGGCTGTGAAAGATGCCAACGCTATCATTATCCGCAGTGACATCATTGATGCCGAAGTGCTGGATGCCGCCAAGGAACTGAAGATTGTGGTGCGTGCCGGTGCCGGTTATGACAATGTGGACCTGGAAGCAGCTACTGCCCACAATGTATGTGTAATGAATACTCCGGGACAGAACTCCAATGCTGTGGCCGAGTTGGCTTTCGGCTTGATGGTGATGGCTGTCCGTAATATGTATAACGGTACTTCCGGTACTGAACTGATGGGCAAGAAACTGGGTATCCACGCTTATGGTAACGTGGGTCGCAACGTAGCCCGTATTGCCAAAGGTTTCGGTATGAAGATTTATGCGTTCGATGCTTTCTGTCCGAAAGAAGTAATCGAGAAGGATGGAGTGAAGGCTGTGGATTCTGCCGAAGAACTTTACTCTGCTTGCGACGTCGTTTCCCTGCATATCCCTGCAACTGCCGAAACGAAGAATTCCATCAATTATGCATTGGTGAACAAAATGCCGAAAGGTGGCCTGCTGGTGAACACAGCCCGTAAGGAAGTCATCAATGAAGCCGAGCTTATCCAGCTGATGGAAGAGCGTACCGACTTGAAATACATGACCGACATTATGCCTGCTGCCAATGAAACATTTGCAGCCAAGTTTGCCGGACGTTATTTCTCTACACCGAAAAAGATGGGGGCCCAGACTGCCGAAGCCAATATCAACGCAGGTATTGCCGCTGCCAAGCAGATTGTAGGCTTCCTGAAAGACGGTTGCGAGAAGTTCCGCGTAAACAAGAAATGAGATGAATAGTAAGACTATTCTCAATAATCCATATAAAACACACCCTTATGGCTATAATAAAACCCTTTAAGGGGATTCGTCCCCCTCAGGATTTGGTGGAACAAGTAGCGTCCCGTCCTTACGACGTATTGAATTCTGCAGAAGCACGTGCAGAAGCGGAAGGTAATGAGAAGTCCTTATATCATATCATCAAGCCAGAAATAGATTTTCCCGTCGGTACGGATGAACATGACGAACGTGTTTATCGGAAAGCTGCAGAGAACTTTCGTATGTTCCAAGAGAAAGGCTGGCTGGTGCAAGATGATAAAGAAAACTATTACGTCTATGCCCAGACCATGAACGGCAAGACACAGTACGGTCTTGTTGTTGGTGCCTATGTTCCCGATTATATGAACGGCGTTATCAAGAAACACGAGTTGACTCGTCGTGACAAAGAAGAGGACCGTATGAAACATGTTCGGGTGAACAATGCCAATATTGAACCCGTGTTCTTTGCCTATCCCGATAATGCTGCGCTGGATGCCATCATTTCCCGTTATACAGCCGGGAAACCGGTATACGACTTTATCGCTCCGGGTGACGGTTTCGGTCATACCTTCTGGATTATAGACAAGCAGGAGGACATTGATGCCATTACCCAAGAGTTTGCCCAAATGCCCGCCCTCTACATTGCCGATGGGCATCATCGCAGCGCCGCTGCCGCTTTGGTGGGTGCAGAGAAAGCCAAGCAAAACCCCAATCACCGTGGTGACGAAGAGTACAATTACTTCATGGCCGTGTGCTTCCCTGCCAACCAGTTGACTATTATTGACTATAACCGGGTGGTGAAGGACTTGAACGGCATGACTCCCGAAGAGTTCCTGGCCGCTGTGGGCAAGAATTTCATCGTGGAGGAGAAAGGTGAGGACATCTATAAGCCGTCCGGACTGCATAACTTTTCCCTCTATCTGGACGGAAAGTGGTACAGCCTTACTGCCAAACCGGGTACTTATAATGATAACGACCCCATTGGTGTACTGGATGTAACCATCTCCTCCAATCTGATACTGGATGAAGTGCTTGGCATCAAAGACCTCCGTTCCGACAAGCGTATCGACTTTGTAGGTGGCATCCGTGGTTTGGAAGAGTTGAAGAAGCGGGTGGACAGCGGTGAGATGAAAGTGGCATTGGCCCTCTATCCCGTTTCCATGAAGCAGCTGATGGACATCGCCGATACGGGCAACATCATGCCTCCCAAGACAACTTGGTTTGAGCCGAAGTTGCGTTCGGGGTTGGTGATTCATAAACTGGACTAAATGAATTGATATAAACTGAAACGGGGATGTCTTCCACTAAAAGACATCCCCTTTTTTTTCGGATTAAAACAGAATAATAAGGTTATTATGTAGAAAATGCCGACCTTTGCCGAAAAATTGAGAGTATACAATGAAGGTATTGATTCTTAACGGTAGTCCCCGCCGTCATGGCAACATGTCGAAAATGTTGGAGCTGATGAAGCAGGAACTTGAAGGTTGTGGAGCTGAGACTGTTTATATAGACGTTCCGCGGTTGCAGGTACATCCCTGCATCGGTTGCATGAAGTGTCGCAGTTCATTGAAGTGTTGTCTGCCCGAGGATGGGGCACAGAGAGTGTTGCAGTCTATGAAGGAAGTCGATGCACTGATAATCGGTGCTCCTTGCTATTGGGGAAACATGCCGGGAGAAGTGAAAGTGCTTTTCGACCGTATGGTTTACGGCATGATGGGGGAGAACTCCTGGGGAATGCCTCTTCCGCTTCATAAGGGTAAGAAAGCGATTGTGGTAAGCACTTGTACTACCCCTTATCCTTTCAATATTCTCTATAATCAGACGCACGGTGTGGTGAAAGCTTTCAGGGAGATTCTGAAATGGAGTGGTTTCAAGATTGTGAAAACCATTGAGAGGGGAGGTACTAAGAAGCATCCTGAGCTGACGGAAAAGGATATGCGGAACTGCAAGAAAGCAGTGCACAAATTATTGTAAAGTATTGAAAAAGTCAATATGAGTAGAAAAGAAGAATATAAATTGCAGAACGAACAGTTTCTGGAGCAGTTGCGTACGGCAGAAGGAATCAAGGAATTGCCTTGCGGCATACTTTATCGGGTATTGGAGGAAGGCAGAGACGGTCCGACACCACGTCTCAACAGTGTAGTATCTGTGCATTATAAAGGCACGCTTATCAATGGGCGTGAGTTCGATAATTCGTGGAAACGGAATTGTCCGGAGGCTTTTCGTCTGAATGAAGTGATTGAGGGCTGGCAGATTGCCTTGCTACGAATGCATCCCGGAAGTCGTTGGATTGTATATATCCCTTACACCATGGGATACGGTACACGTACCAGTGGACCCATTCCGGCGTATTCCACACTGATATTTGAAGTGGAATTACTAAATATCTCGTGACACTGCTGAACAATTTGCTTTTTTATCTTGTTCTCATATAAGAATTTAGAAAAACTCAATAGGTATGAATATAGATAAGAAAGCAGGGCATATTGACCCGAAAGTAGCATTGTCCCAGGCAGAACATGAAAAGGGAACAGTACCCGGACAACAGATTGGCCTTTACGGTAATGCAGACAAGAGAGATGTTCGTCAGGTCGTAAAGATTCTGAATCCTGACAAAAACAGTATGGAGAGCAGAGGTTAACCCTCTGCTTTTTTTATTACATGCCTCTTTCTTCGTCGAGTCCAGATGATTTGTTGGAGGGTTTTGTATCTTTGTACCCGGAAATGAAACTCTTAAAAACAAAAGCAGGATGCTACGGAAAGGAGACCTCACTCAGGGAGGCATAACCGGTACTTTATTACGTTTTACCCTACCCATGATGGTAGGGTCTTTTTTGCAGCAATGCTACAACATTGCAGATACGCTCATTGTAGGCCAATGCATTGGTGCAGGGGCGTTGGCGGCGGTCGGTTCGGCATACACATTGATGGTTTTCCTTATATCCGTTTTGCTGGGACTGGCGATGGGCAGTGGCACTGTGTTCTCTTTACATTATGGTGCCGGAAACCATGTAGCACTGCGTCGTAGCATATTCAGTTCGTTTGTACTGATAGGTATCGTGACACTGATACTGAATGTAGCCGTTTTTATCTGGCTCGATCCTATTCTCCGGCTGTTGCAGGTTCCGCAAGACATATACGGCATGATGCGCAGCTACTTGTGGATAATCTTCTGCGGTATAGTTTTCACTTTTATCTATAACTTCTACGCATCTCTGCTGCGTGCAGTAGGGGATTCTGTCATTCCGCTTTGGTTTCTGGCAGTTTCTGTCGTTCTGAATATAGCGCTCGACTTGTTTTTTATCCTACAACTGGATTGGGGAATTCAGGGTGCGGCTGCGGCCACTGTTCTCGCTCAAGGAGTAGCTGCTCTGGGTATCATCATTTATACTTACAGAAGGCGTCCGGAACTGCGATGGCATCATGAAGACATGTGTTTTGACCGTACTTGCTTGAAGGAAATAGCTTCCTTCTCTACACTGACTTGCATCCAACAGTCGGTGATGAATCTGGGAATCCTGATGGTACAGGGACTTGTCAACAGCTTTGGAACAGCGGTAATGGCAGCTTTTGCGGCAGCTGTGAAGATTGACTCTTTCGCCTATATGCCCGTGCAGGAATTTGGGAACGCCTTTTCCACCTTTATTGCACAGAACTTTGGGGCAGCACGTTACGACCGTATCCGCCGGGGTGTTTGCAGTGCATTTGTCACGACTGTTGTTTTTTCGCTCCTTGTGTCCGTATTGGTTTTCATCTTTGCCAAACCGTTGATGCTTATCTTTGTCCGTCCGGACGAAACGGAGATTATTGCGGTGGGAGTGGCGTACCTACGCATCGAAGGTGCTTTCTACTGTGGCATCGGCATCTTGTTTTTGCTGTACGGATACTACCGGGCCATCCGTATGCCGGGCATGTCTGTTGTGCTGACCGTGCTGTCGCTGGGCACCCGTGTCGTTCTTTCTTACTGGCTTGCTTCGATACCTGAGATTGGGGTGACGGGCATCTGGTGGTCCATTCCCATCGGCTGGCTGATTGCCGACGTGGTCGGTATCTGGTGCTATCGGTATGTTAAAGGAGTTAGAGGGAGTTAAAAGAAAATCCGGCAAATTTGCTCCACTGTCCTTCGGATATTTTCTTGAGCAAATTCAGGCTGCATGGCCTGCTCTAAAGAGATGGGAGAGGGGGTAATGGAGAATACGCCCCGGAATCCAGCTGCATTCAGTATCCCGGCATCCTCTATCGCTCCTGCCAGCAGGATGACGGGAATATGTTGCCTCTTTGCTTCCTGCAAGATGCCCGAAGGTACTTTTCCCATAAGAGTCTGCCGGTCCGATTTCCCTTCTCCGGTGATGAGGAGATCGGCATCCTTAATCTTTTCTGCAAAGTCCAGAGTTTCCAAAAGAAGCTCTATGCCGGGTTTCAACTGTGCATCCAGAAATGCGTGGAGACCGCCCCCCATACCGCCTGCCGCACCGGCACCGGGATGCAAGGATACGTCTTTGCCGGTAGTGCGGAATATGACGTCCGAAAGATGCTGCATAGCAACATCCAGTTCCTTCACCATATCCGCGTCTGCTCCTTTTTGGGGAGCAAATACGTGGGCTGCTCCATTGGGACCGAAGAAAGGATTGCGTACATCACACGCCGCCGTGAAACATGCCTTTTTCAGTGTGGGATGGGCAGAAGAGCTGTCTATGGAGCTGATTTCCGATAGAAGGGCACCGCATAGGGCGATGCCTTTTTCCATGCTTCCCACTTCGTGTCCTTCTTTATCGAAGAAACGGAATCCCAATGCTTGCAGCATTCCCAGACCGGCATCGTTCGTGGCGCTCCCTCCAAGTCCGATGACGAAACGGAGGCATCCCCGTTCCAAGGCATCGCGTATCAGTTCACCCGTTCCGAAGGTGGTGGTTTTCATCGGATTCCTTTTGTCGGCAGGAACCAGTGGCAGGCCGCTGATGGCAGCCATTTCTACGAATGCGGTATTGCCGTCTCCGGAGATGCCGTAACTGGCATCGCACGGTTGCATCAACGGGTCGTGGGCACGGACGGTAATACGTTTTCCGTTACTGGCTGCAAGCAGGACGTCGAGCATGCCTTCTCCACCGTCGGCCACGGGGAGCACCATGGTCCGACATTCGGGACATGCGGCATGTACCCCTTGGGCGGTAGCTTCTCCTGCTTCTGCCGAGGTGAGGCAGCCTTTAAAGGAATCAAGGGCAATTACTATCTTTTTCATAAATACGTTTTTTATAGTTTCGTCATGCTTCGGATGACAAGTTGTACAATTACAAAGGTATATACAAAATTTCATTTCTTTTTCATGCAAGCATGAAAGTTCTGTCTTCAGTTTGCATTATCTTTGCAGCATGAGCGAAGATACGTATAAAACCATCGTTGCCCTTTCCGAGGGCATTTACACTGAAAAGCGCAGCAAGTTCATTGCTATTGCCCTGCCGGTGCGTACAGTAGAGGAGGTGAAGGCGCATCTGGAAACTTACCAGAAGAAATACTACGACGCCCGCCACGTGTGCTATGCCTACATGCTGGGCCATGAGCGGAAGGACTTCCGTGCCAACGACAACGGGGAGCCTTCGGGCACGGCAGGCAAGCCGATTCTGGGACAAATCAATTCCAACGAACTGACGGATATTCTCGTCATCGTAGTGCGCTACTTCGGCGGTATCAAGTTGGGTACGAGTGGACTGATTGTAGCCTATAAGGCTGCTGCCGCCGAAGCCATTGCCGCTGCCACCATCATTGAAAAGACGGTAGATGAGGAGGTGACTTTCCTCTTCGAATACCCCTTCATGAACGATGTGATGCGGGTGGTGAAGGAGGAGGAGCCGGAAATTCTGGAACAGTCGTATGATATGGACTGCCGTATGACGCTCCGCATCCGTCAGTCCATGATGCCGAAGTTGCGGGCACGGTTGGAGAAAGTAGAAACATTAAGGTTTGAATAATATAACAAATGGGATAAGGGCCCCTTTTAATAGGGAAATTGTTTGTTTCCTTTAACGGAACGAGTTGTTTTGTCCTTCGGAACAGACTGTTTTCTTTGCGGAAACGGCATCACTCCTTATGAAAGGCTGACTCCCTCCTTTAAACAAAAGAAAGTTTATGGCATTTAGTGCAACAAAAAGAGAACTGGGTGAGCTCTACACCTTCTTTCGCCTGCTGGCGGATGGAGCCGTGTCATTGGGTACACCGAAAGCAGAAAAAGACGAAACCCTGCGCTGGCCCGTTGCCTTGATACAGAGGGAAGAGCATGACGGTACGCGCCGTTACTATATCGAAGCGCAGGAAGTGCGCATTGTCAGCGGAACTACCGGGAAGGACGGTTCGTTTGTTCCGGGCGAGAAGGAGGAACTGTGTTTCCCCCGCGAAGACTTTGGTGATGCGGCAGAGTTGGTTCTGCATCTGTTGAAGAACGTTTCGGGCGAGGAAGTGGAAGTGTCCGAAGGTTTGGAAGCCTTTTTGGATGCTGTCAACATCTTCGACCTGGAAGCAAAGACGGAGGACCGTACCGACTTCTCCGTTGCCTTCTGGCATCCCGAAGCACCTCTGACGGGCTTCAATGTCCGTTGTCGTCTCGCCCCGATGAATCCGTTGCTGGACGGAGGGCGCACGGCGAATCTGAAGCTGGAGCAAAGCGGTGTCAAGTTTGCCGTGCCCACGGTGAACAAGGTGAATGCCCTGCCGGAATCTCCTACGGAAGTGGCAGAACGCATGATGATGATTGAGCGACTGGGTGGCGTGCTGAAGTATGCCGACGTTGCCGACCGCGTATTCCGCTGCAACCTGCTGATGATAGACCTCCACTTCCCCCGCATGCTTGCCGAGATGGTGCGCTTGATGCACTTGGACGGCATTACCCGCATCAGCGAATTGACGGAGCGCATCAAGGAGATGAATCCGCTGAAGATAAAAGACGAGTTGATAAACAAGCACCGCTTCTACGAGTTCAAGATGAAGCAGTTCCTGCTGGCACTTGCCCTCGGCATGCGCCCTGCCAAAATTTATAACGGTACGGACTCTGCCGTCGAAGGCATCTTCCTGACGGACGGCAACGGGCAGATACTCTGCTACCACAAATCCCGTCCGCAAGTCTTTGCAGACTTCCTTTATCAGAACACGCGTTTGGAGAAAGGTGCCGTAGAGAAAGATAAATACGGCTTCTTGGAGCGCGAGAACGGCGTCTGGTACTTCAAGCTGAATGTGAAGATTGGACTGGTGAAACGATGAAACAGCCCTACTGAATACGCACCGATTTGCATTATCAATAATCAACTATCAATTCTCAATTAAACAAATGAACGAGACATTACAAACTATCAAGGCACGCCGTAGCGTCCGTGCCTATATGGAACAGCAGGTTTCCGCAGAAGATTTGAATCTTATCCTTGAGGCGGCTACTTATGCCCCCAACGGTATGCATTTGGAGACGTGGCACTTCACTGCCATTCAGAATAAGGAAGTACTGAAAGAGTTGAATGATAAAATCAAAGGCGCCTTTGCCAAGAGTGACGACCCTCATACACGGGAACGTGGACATAGCCAGACTTATTGCTGCTACTATCATGCCCCCACGCTGGTCATTGTCTCCAACGAGCCTACCCAATGGTGGGCTGCTATGGATTGCGCTTGCGCTCTGGAGAATATTTTTCTTGCCGCCAAGTCCCTCGGCATTGGTTCCTGCTGGATTAACCAATTGAGGCAGACGTGCGACGACCCCGATGTCCGCGCTTTCTTGACAAAGCTGGGTGTACCCGAAAATCATAAGGTATATGGCTGCGCAGCCCTGGGATATGCCTCTGCGGATGCTCCGGTGAAAGAGAAGAAGGTGAAGGAAGGGACGCTGACCATCATCCGCTAAGAAAAGATACCCGCAGGAGAGGTGGCGGTCAGGTAATTAATCATACATGAAGCAACATAAAGTATAATTCCGTCACTCTCCGTTGGGCTTCCTCTTCATAGAGGAAATGGGTTATCGCTGCATATTAATGATGCCGCTGTCCGTATCACTGTTGTTCAGCCCCTTGTTGCCTGCCTTGTGCTTGCGTCCGAACTCGAATGTATAGCCCATGCGCAGTACGACCATCTGTCCCGTCTCCCTGACGAATGTTTCGGAACGGAAAGGAGCCACTTCACTGATTCTTTCTTTTCCCACCTTATAGTTATTGGTGAAAGGAAACATAATACCGATTCCTGCTTGAAGGTTACGCCGGGTGTACATTGCCATGAATGCCGTCTGGTTTTCGTTCTTCTTGATGGTTTCGCCGAAGAAATTGTTCTGCACTTTCCGGAACTGCCCGAGTAGCGAGAAGTCTTTATATTGCACTTGCGCCATCACGCTGTAATAGAATTCATCGTACATATGGCTATAGTTCAAACCTTCCGACCAACTGCGCGTATATCCTCCCGAAGCATAAAGCGTCAGGAAATCTTTCAGTCCGAACAGTGTAGCGCCATTTATGCCGGCCATCAGTTCCGTATTCAGGCTTTGGAACGACCGCTGGTTTTCATCCTTCAGTATCAGTTTGCCGTCCTCCACGAAGATGCTTTCCATGATGGGATTGTCATAATACTGGTGGCGCACGCTCAGATTGGCGTTGAACTGTTTCTTCGAATAGCTGTAAGACAAGGAGTTCGTGAACTGTTGATACGTTTTCAGCAACGGGTTGCCGCGGACTATCTGTATCGTATCCATCGCCTGCTCCACATCCGTCAGCGAACCGAGTGACGGTATGGCAGGACTGATGTTGAACCGGTAGCGCAGGAATCCCGCCTTCTTCAGATTATAGCTCAACCGCACGGTGGGCGTGAAGGTATAGTAGGCATGGTCTTCCTCACTCTCCTTGAACCAGGCGCGCGTCATGCCTACGCTGCCCGCATAGCTGAAGTCCTTTACCTTGCCCTGCACCTCGAAGAAAGCGGATGTCTGCGACTGGTCCATCTTCGAAGTGGTAGGGTTGGAACCTTTATACTCATTCTCTGTCCGCATCTGATAGTGGCGGGCACCGCCGCTCAGCTTCACCTCCTTGAAGCTCTTTTCATAAATGGCTTCGCCGATGACGGAGCGCTTGTCGCCGTCCACTAATGTCTGAATATCTGCCAGCGGTACGTTCTCGTCCTTGTACTCTTTGTATTTCCGGTTGTTCTTGGTATGGATGAGCGTTCCCGTCACATTCATCTGGATGCTCTGCTGATGGGGCAGGGTATGCTGGAAGTAAAGGTCGAGCGCCGGAGAGTAGCTGGATGTGTGGTTGTTGACGTACGAATAGATGGACTCCGTGCTGCCCACTGCCCACATCTTGTTCAGTTCATTTTGGTAGGGGGCATTGCTGAGGTTGTTACGGAAGATGGCATTGAATACATATTTGTCCGCTTTCGTCAGATTGTACGTCAGATTCAGGTTGTTGATGAAGCTCAGAGAGGGCGACTCGTCTTCGATGCCTTCCTTGATGCGGTCGATGGTGCGGTCGCCCAGATAGAAGGTTTCGTGGGATTCGAGGCGGCTGTGATACTTGCCGTTCTTGTTGAAGTAGTCGATGCCCCATTCGGAGTTCTTGTAATTGAACTTCGCGCTCAGGAAATTCTCTCCCCATAGGGTGTGGGGCGAATCGGAGAGTTGGAAGTTCACAACACCGCCCGTTTCGCGGCGGCGCAGGATAATGTTGACTACGGCGCCCAGTTCATCGTCTCCGTACTGCTTGCCGGGGTCTTCGATGAACTCCACACGCAGTACGTCTTTGGCTCTGACGGCCGCTATCTCCTTGTCTGTCACTTTAATGCCGTTGATACGGGTTTGTACGGCCCCACCACCGCTGACGCTCATGCTGTTGCTCAGATTGTCCACTTGCAGACGGGCAATGCCGAGATTGTTCAGCAGGTCGTAGGCACCGAACGAGCGTTTCAGCTGGCTTTCGGAAGGCAGGATAATTTGCCGGTCTACCCGCTGCAGCACATTGCTGGCGGATACCGTCACTTCACCGAGGCTCACAGCATCTTCCTGCAACTGTACATCGCCCAGGTCGAGGCTTTTATTCAGTTTCAGCAGTATATTTTCACTTTGGAGGCCGATGAAGGAGATGGAAAGGCGGTAATCGCCTGCCTTGATTTTATGGAGGGCGAACTTGCCTTGTGCATCCGAGGTTACTCCGGTCACCAAAGTAGAGTCTATGGTCCATAATGACACATTGGCGGCTATAACTGCCTCTTGCGAGGCGTCCGTGACGCGTCCTTTGATGGAGAGGCTCTGTGCCTGCGTACGGAGTACGGAGAGGGCAAGCAATAGTAAAAAAAGTTGGTTTTTCATAATCGTTTGTATTAGTCTGTTACTGTTGGATAGGGATGCAAAAGCCACTCCTTCCGTTAAGGAAAGATGTTGAGGCTTGTATATCAGTTGTTTATACTTTCCTCGTCTGTCCGATGAAAGTTAGGAATGCATGAAGGAATAAATCTCGTACATCAGTGTCGAAACTTTGACAATCGTAAGTCCGAAGAGGAGTCCGAAGGTAATCCATAATGCAGTCTTTGCGTATCTCTTCATGAACCGTCTTTTTTAAGTTTGTTATATCGTTCTGTTATTTCTTCTATACTGATGCCGAGTAGCTCCATGCTGCGGAACATGTCGGCAAGCTGGTTGTCAAAAAACTCTTTCTTCTGTATTCGCATCACTTTCTTCACCGCATCTTTGGAGAGGTAGAACCCCATTCCCCGTTCCGGGTAGATGATGTCCTCCGTCTGGAGGTATTCATAGGCCTTCAACACGGTGCGCGAGTTCACTGCCAGTTGTGTGGAGAGCTCCCTCACGGATACCACCCGCTCTTCCGCCCGCCATTCGCGGGTGAGAATCTTGCTGAAACAGAAGTCTACAATCTGCTGGTATATCGGCTTGTTGGTCTTGAAGTCCATAGGCTACAGTTGTTTTTCTTTGAGCAGGAAGTAGCTCGATACCCATGAACCGAGCAGCACACTGATGGGAGCCGCATAATTGCAGAAAGTCACAATGGCTTGTGCACCGGCCGACAACGGATAGTTGGTGTTGGGCCATGTGGCAATGTTATCCATCCAGTATCCGTCCGCTCTGGCTTCGGGCATGAGGGAGGCCACAAAAGTTACAATTCCTATGCAGACGGCAATGGAGCCTACAAAGATGGTGAAACTTTTCAGCAGGACTTGCCGACTGAAGGCGAAGTAGCCGATGAAGGCGGAAGCATGCAGGATTACATAGGTCAGTATCTGGGTGTTGTGTATCCGGAACATCGTGATGTGCGTTGCGAAATACTGCAGGAACTCGCTGCCGCTTAAGGACAGCAGACCTTTGAGGCAGGCTATCAGCAGGCTGCAGAATAGGGGAAGCAGCAGCAGGTATTTTATCCAGATATGCAGGAACTTCTCGAATGCCGATGCCGGCAGCAGTATATCGAGAGTGGAGCTGCGTTTGCTGAATTTTGTTTCCAGCAGGCAGGGGGCCATGAGGATAAAACATAGTACGTAGCGGGAGAATTCGGTGGCAGAGGTATGTTTGCCGTAGTAACTTCCACCGCGGTTTATGTCGTAGAGAATGCACAGGATGCAGATGAACGATACGACGGCTGCCGACCAAAGCAGGTGCCTGCCGGTCTCATTCCTTTTATATTGTTCCAGTAGCAGGAAGCGTTTCAGATTAAAAGTTGCGTTCATAGTTCTGTTTGTATGATGGATTTTCATTGAAACATGCTCTTTATCTTTTCCGGTTGTTGCAGCACCGCTTTATACAGCAGATCGATGTCCGGTGTGTTCTCTTCTCCGTCCTCGTTGGGGAGAATGGAGAAATGGCCCGACAAGTCTTGTTCGCTGTAGATGCTTTCTGCCGGCAGAATGTCCGTACGGGCAAAGAGAAGCCGGTTACTGATTTCGTCCAGCGAACGGTTCAGTAATATTTCGCCTTTGCCAAGGATGACGAGATGGTCCAGCAGATTCTCGAAGTCGTGCGCCTGATGGGTGGAGATGAGCAGCGTGCTTTCATCGTCCATGCTGCGGCTGATGATACGTTTCAAGGCTTGGCGGGAAGTGATGTCCAGCCCGTTTGTCGGTTCGTCGAGCAGGATGTATGGAGTATGCAGGGCAAAGGCGTATGCCAGCATTGCCTTCTTCTGTTGTCCGTAGGAGACGGAAGAGAGTTTTTGTTTCCGGTCGATTTTCAATTCTTCCAGGTTCAGCTCGAATTCTTCTTGATTGAAATGTGGATAGAATACGGAATGGCGTGCAGCGAAGCTGGCGATACTCTCGGTTGGCATCTGCAACTCTTCGGGCAGGAAGAAGTAACGGTTCAACCCTTCGGGCTGTCTCTCCGCCGTGTTTCTTCCGTCTATACTGCACTTTCCGTTTTTGGGGAAGAGTAGTCCGCAGATGAGATGCATCAGCGTCGTTTTGCCTACACCGTTTTCCCCCAGAAGTCCATATATACCGTTTCCTATTTCCAAAGATATATTGTTGAAAATAAGTGGATTGGACTTGTAACCGTAGCTTGTGTTCTCTATCGTTATCATAACTTTATTGGTGTTGTACTGATGTACAACACTGCAAACGTAGGGTAAGTTATGGAGAAAAGCAAGGGGGAGAGATGCTTATTAACTTCTTTTAGCGGTTGTGCGCTTGCCGTTTGCTTACAGCATCTTCACCAGTATGTCCCATACAGCCACCATGTGGCAGGCTGAACCGCCCAATACAAAGAAATGGAAAACCGAATGCATGTACCGTGCCTTGCGCAAGGAGTAGAAGGCAGCTCCCGTGATGTAGCATACCCCCTCGGCAATAATCCAGTAGCAGGCTGTGGGGGAGAGGGCGAAAAGCTGCTTGAATACTACCAGTACGGACAGCCCCATCAAGATGTAGCACACTGTTTCCACGTAACTGTGCTCCTCCATCTTGCGGAAGCTGACAACAGTGCCGATAATGGCGCATAGCCAGACGAAGCCGAACAGTCCCCAGCCCCAACCGCCGTCCTCTCTCAATGCAATGAGTGTGATGGGGGAATAACTGCCTGCAATGTGCCAATAGATGGCTGCATGGTCCCAATGCCGCAAGCGTCGTTTCCACGGATTATGATGTTTCAGGGAGTGGTAGAGTGTGGAGGCAAGATAGGAGCCGCCCATACCGAACAGATAGAGCCATACACCGAATGCTGCCCAAAGATTCTGTGCTTGGTAGCATTTTATCAGGAATAGTGTACTTACAATTACTCCCATGGCAATGCCGATGCCATGGGAGATGGAATTGATGGTTTCTTCTTTTTTACTATAAAATAGTCCGTTACGCTTTCTTTTCATCAGTCGAAGCATCCATAGCATGTGGGCAACAGTTTACGGTCTCCCAACGTGTTGTCTACACGTGCCACGTTCACCCAGAACTTGTTTTCGCGCACGCTTTCTATCGGGTAGGCTGCCTTTTGGCGGGTATAGCTGTGCCCCCATGTGTCGGCTACCACTTCGTATTCGGGATGCGGGGCATTCACTAGCACGTTGTCTGTCTTGTCGGCTTCGCCGTTCTTCACCTCTTGAATCTCGTCCCAGATGGTCAGCATCACCTGCACGAAGTTATCCAGTTCGGCAAGGCTTTCGCTCTCCGTCGGTTCAATCATCAGCGTGCCGTGTACCGGGAAGGAGAGGGTGGGGGCATGATAGCCGTAGTCCATCAGACGTTTGGCGATGTCGTTTTCACTGATGCCCGTCTCTTCGTGCACCTTGCGGCATTCCAATATCATTTCGTGTCCTACGAAGCCGGTAGCACCGTGGTAAACGATGCCGTACGTATCCTTGAGGCTGGCTGCCAGGTAGTTGGCGCTGAGGATAGCTATCTTCGTGGCACGCGTCAGTCCTTCCGTTCCCATCATGCGGATGTAGCCATAAGTGATGGGCAGGATACCTGCGCTGCCGAAGGGAGCTCCGGACACCTGGTTGGCTGCATTGCCGAACAATTTGTGTCCCGGAAGGAACGGAACCAGATGCTCTGCTACGCAGATGGGGCCTACGCCCGGTCCGCCGCCGCCGTGAGGAGAGGCGAACGTTTTGTGCAGATTCAAGTGGCAGACGTCCGCACCGATAAAGCCGGGATTCGTCAAGCCTACTTGGGCATTCATATTGGCGCCGTCCATATATACCTGCGCACCGCAGGCATGTATGATGTGGCAGATTTCCACAATTTCCGTTTCAAAGATACCGTGTGTGGAAGGGTAGGTAATCATCAGGGCGGCGAGGTCATCCTTGTTTTCTTCCGCTTTGGCACGCAGGTCGGCCATATCCACATTGCCTTGTGCGTCGCAGGCGCAGGTCACGGTGGTAAAGCCTGCCTGGATGGCAGAAGCCGGGTTGGTGCCGTGTGCGGATGCCGGTATCAGCACCTTATTGCGGTGTCCTTGCCCGATGCTTTCCAGATAGGCGCGGATGACGCGGAGTCCGGCATATTCGCCTGCCGCACCGGAGTTGGGTTGCAGGCTGACGCCGGCAAAGCCGGTAATTATCTTCAGTTCTTCACTGAGGTTGCTTATCAGTTCGCGGTAACCTTCGGCCTGGTCTTCGGGCACCAGGGGATGCATGTTCATGAATTCCGGACGGCTGAGCGGAAGCATCTCTGCGGCAGCGTTCAGCTTCATGGTGCACGAGCCGAGGGAAATCATGGAGTGTGCCAGTGAGATGTCCTTGCGGTCGAGACGCTTGATGTAGCGCATCATCTCCGTTTCCGTATGGTATTTGTTGAATACTTCATGTGTCAAATAGGCGCTTTGGCGTTTCATCTCCGCGCTGATGCTGCTTGCCATGGGTACGTCGCTTGCCTTTTCCCAATCCCTTCCGGCGGCAATGGCAAAGATGGAGAGCAGTACGTTGACGGCAGTGATGTCCGTAGTCTCATCGATGCTCATACCTACGTCCCCATTCTTGAAATAACGCAGGTTCACTTCCTTGCTCAAGGCGATGGTACGTATCTGCTGTGCCGAAATGGTGTCGGGCAGTGCAAAGCGGAGCGTGTCGAAATATTGTGCATTGACCTGCTTGTACCCCAGTCTGTTGATACTTTCTTCCAGAAATACGGCAATGCTGTGGATGCGTTCTGCAATGGTGCGGATGCCTTCCGGACCATGATATACGGCATAGAAGCCTGCCATTGTAGCCAGCAGTGCCTGTGCGGTACAGATGTTGGAAGTCGCCTTTTCACGCTTGATGTGTTGCTCGCGGGTTTGCAGCGCCATGCGGTAGCACAACTTGCCGTATTTGTCTTTCGACCAGCCGATGATGCGTCCCGGCATATTGCGCTTGTACTCGTCGCGGGTGGCAAAGTAGGCTGCCGACGGCCCGCCGTAGAACATCGGTGTACCGAGCCGTTGTGTGGTTCCGAAGACGATGTCAGCCCCCCATTCTCCCGGAGGGGTGAGCAGGGCGAGGCTCAGAATGTCGGCGGCAACAGCCACTTTGCAGTTGGCTGCATGGGCTTTTTCCACGAAGGCGCGATAATCTTCCACGTTGCCGGCGGCGTTGGGATATTGCAGTACGCAGGCGAAGATGTCCGGCGTGAATTCCATTTCATGGTATTTTCCTATACGCAGCTCGATACCTTGCGGAATGGCGCGGGTAGTCATTACTGCCAGTGTCTGCGGGAAGACGGCTTCGTCTACAAATACCACGTTGGCGCCCGATTTCTGTATGTCGCGCGGACGCAGGGCATACATCATCGTCACGGCTTCGGCTGCGGCAGTCGCTTCGTCCAGCAGGGAGCAGTTGGCAAGGGGCATGCCGGTGAGGTCGCATACGGCAGTCTGGAAGTTCATCAAGGCTTCCAGGCGTCCTTGTGAGACTTCGGTCTGATAGGGGGTATAGGAAGTGTACCAAACGGGGTTCTCGAATACATTCCGTTGGATAACGGCAGGAGTGATGGTGTTGTACCATCCCATACCGATATAGGTTGTGTAAAGTTTGTTTTTGGCAGCCAGCCCTGCAATATGTTGTCCGAATTCGTACTCTGTCATTGTCTTGGGCAGAGCCAGCGGTTCTTTCAAGCGGATGTTGGCAGGAATGGTTTTATCAATCAGCTCGTCCAGGCTTTTCACTCCTATTTTTTGGAGCATCTTCTCCTCGTCTTTTTCGCTGATGCCGATGTGGCGGTAGGCCAATAGGTCGTTTTTCATGGCTGTAATGATTTAAAAGTTTGCTGTATATTTACCGGAAGAACGGATTCTCCGCTTTCTCTATTCCTATGGTAGTCGGCGCTCCGTGTCCGGGATAGACAATCGTGTCGTTGGGCAGGATGAACAGACGGCTGCAAATATGTTCTATCAGTTCGTCGAAGTTGCCACCGGTGAGGTCGGCACGGCCGATGCTGCCTTGAAACAACACATCCCCCGAGAACATGCAGTGGTCTGCCGCGCAATAATACACCAGACTGCCCGGCGAGTGTCCCGGTACATGGATGGCTTCCAGTTTCGTATTGCCGAAGGTGATGATGTCTCCGTCGTGCAGATAAGTGCCCAGGGGCACGGGGGCTTCCTGCAGCTGGAAGCCGAACATGCGGCTTTGTTTCGGCGCTTCGTCAATCCAGAACTCATCGGCCTGGTTGGCTTCGGCCTTCAGACCGAACTCTTTCAGCATGAAAGGATTGCCGAAGATATGGTCCAGATGCAGATGGGTATTCAGCAGATGTTTCACATTCAGCCCATTCTTGGTAATGAAGTTTTTCAAGGCCTGCTTTTCTTCCTCATAAAAGCAGCCCGGGTCAATGACGACCGCTTCATTGGTTTCGTCCCAAAGCACATAACAGTTCTCCGGGAACATATTAAATTCGAATCTCTTTATTTTCATATTATGTATTTAGATTTCTAAACCTCAACTATCTCTCAACACCCTACGTACACTACTTTTTTTGTCTCGAAGAACTCCTCTTCAAAGAACTCCTTCAGGTCCCACAACGTGGTCTTGTTCTTGACGGGCATGGTTTCGTTCCCCAATTCGCCCCCCTTAAGGCAAATCAGTCCGTTGGGCAATGCATTCTGCTGTTTTGGGGAGATGTTCTTACGGATAATCTTCAGCAGGTCTGTCAGCGGCATCACGGCACGGCTCACCACAAAGTCGAACTTCCCTTTTTCCTCTTCTGCACGGGCATGACGGAAGGTGGCGTTTTTCAGCCCGATGCTGTTGGCTATTTCGGAGGCTACGCGTACTTTCTTTCCGATGCTGTCCACCAGATGGAACTGTACTTCGGGGAAAAGGATGGCAAGCGGGATTCCCGGAAAGCCTCCTCCCGTGCCGAGGTCCATAATCTGTGTCCCCGGTCTGAAGCGGATTACCTTGGCTATGCCCAGAGAATGCAGCACATGGTGTTCGTACAAGTTCTCTATATCTTTGCGTGAAATGACATTAATCTTAGAGTTCCAGTCCATGTAGAGGTCGTAGAGGGCGGCAAACTGCCGTTTCTGTTCTTCCGTCAGGTCCGGGAAATATTTGAGTATTAAATCCATTGTGAGTTTTATGTTGATAGACAATTGATTACGGTTCCTATTGGTCGCCTGCTTTTATCGTATTGCTCAAGGTGACGAATTCGCTGTTCATCAGATGGGTTATGTCCTCATAAGACAACGTGATTTTGGTTGCTCCCATTACGTATGGGGCAATTTCATATACATTATAATAGAAGGTGATTCCCGTTGGGTCCAGATAGAAATTCTCGATAGGCTCCAGGTCACCGGTGGTGGCGTAGCCCATGTCCTCCAGCTCTTGGCGGGTGCTGACGTTGTTGTCTGCCATCAGCTGTTTCCAAAGCAAGTCGGTCAGCGCTTCCTTATAGTCGCCTTCAAAGAGGTCGCCTAGGTGGATGGGGCTTAGGGTCTTTAGGTCGAGGTTGAGGAAGGTGGACATATAGATGCCGTGTGCGCCGCCGGTATATTCGTTGTAATCTATACGGTAGGTCAGTATTAAGGTATTGCACAACTGCATATGGCTTTCGATTCCTTTATAATAGGAATACCAGGCTCCTATGCTCTGCTCGTCCTGTTTGTCCTCCTCGTCTTTCTTGTACATAGGCTCCAGGTCATTGCGGTAGTCGCCGACATATTTCTCCGTATATTTCTTGACAGCTTCTTCGGGTGGCATCGCCATGTACTTGTCGCCGAAGCAGGCAGATAGGAAGAAGGTGTTCAGACTGTCTTTCAGTCTTACGTCGGATGACTGGCTGGCGTAGGCAACGTTGAGGATGAGGTTGCAGGCCGGCTTGGCTGTGTCTCCGAAGAGATGTACGGTTTCGTTTACTTGTATACTGTCGAACTCCAACGCGTATGCGTTTTTGTTCACGGTGTTACCGCAGGAAAAGAAAAAGCCGCTTGCCGCAAGCAGAAGGACAAGTAGGCTGACAGTTTGCTTTTTCATATTGAGTTTCGTTTATAAATCAACATATCAATCAAAAAACTTTATCGACAAATATAGAACTTATTAACGAACTGCAGGCATAAAAAAGGAAAAATTAATTCCGGCAAACGGTTAAAACTTTCTATCTTTGCAGCGCTTATGAAGGAACTCCGTTACATACTGGCTGTACTCTTTTCCTCTCTTATCATTATAAGCGGAGTGGGGATTTCTGTAGTTCAGTATTGCTGTGCCGGATGCGAGACGACACAAAGTTGCTGCACCTCCGGCTGTTCCAAATGCCATCATGCACATCGTGGTTCACAAAAAACGTGCAAGGATACCGGTTGTACAGCCGTCTACTACAAGGTGGATTTCGTGAAACATGCACACGAGTCTGCTTCGTTCGTGCCATCCCTTACACTGTTTTGTGAGCAACTGCCGCTGTTTGATTACTCCTTGCCGCAAGTGGCCTGCACTCCGGAAGTGCATTTCGGGGCACCGCCATATGTCGTCGGCTCGCGTCATTATCTGGCGCTCTATTCCACGCTTCTCATTTAGTGTTGTTTTATACGGGGCAATGACATGAATTGTCCGGAGGGAACTGTTTGTTTTTTAATCACTTCTTTAAGTATAAAACAGAAATGAAATATAGCTTGATAGCCATCCTTCTGTTCTCTTTCATCGCCTTGCAGGCGCAGGTAAAGGGAACGGTAAAGGATAATTTGGGCGCCCCGATTGTGGGTGCCAACCTCTTCTGGCAGGGAACCACTCAAGGAACCACCACTTCGGCGGACGGTACCTTCTCCTTGTCCAAACCCAATGACAAGCATATGCTTGTAGTCAGCTTTATCGGTTTTGAGAATGATACGATACACGTCAGTAACCGCAATGATACGCTCGACATTGTCTTGCGCGAAGGGGTGGAACTGAGCGAGGTGAATGTGGTCAGCCGTAAGTTGGGCACCATGAAGCTGCGCAACAGTGTGATGAATGAAGATATGATAAGTAGCGCCGAGTTGAGCCGTGCCGCTTGCTGTAATTTGGGAGAGAGTTTTGTGACTAATCCCTCGGTGGACGTCACCTACTCTGACGCCGCCACCGGTGCTAAGCAAATCAAGCTTCTCGGCTTGTCCGGTACGTATGTGCAAATGATGACGGAGAATATCCCCAACTACCGCGGCTCTGCCGCCCCCTACGGACTGGGTTATGTACCCGGGCCATGGATGCAGAGTATTCAGGTGAGCAAGGGCAGTTCGTCCGTGAAGAACGGCTATGAGGCCATCACGGGACAAATCAATGTGGAATTCAAGAAACCCCAGTTGCCCGAGGCCGACTGGTTCTCCGCCAACCTCTTTGCCAGCAGCACCAACCGCTACGAAGCCAATGCCGATGCCACGGTGAAACTCTCCAAACGCTGGAGCACCTCTTTGCTGGCACATTACGAGAATGAGACCAAAGCTCACGACAGCAACGACGACGGCTTTGCCGACATCCCCCGCGTGGAGCAGTACAACCTCTGGAACCGCTGGGCATACATGGGCGACCGCTACGTTTTCCAAGCAGGCATCAAAGTGCTTACGGAAGACCGCAACAGCGGACAAGTCGGTCATGGCAAAATGCCTCTGACAGACCCTTATAAGATAAGTATAGGCACCGACCGCTACGAAGCTTTCACCAAGAACGCCTATATATTCAACAAGGAGAAGAACACTAACCTGGCATTGATCCTCTCCGGCTCCCTGCATAAGCAGGATGCCTTGTACGGACGGAAAATCTACGACGTAGACCAGCACAATGCTTATGCCTCCTTGTTGTTCGAGACGGAACTGACCAAGCGTCAAAGCCTTTCTGCCGGACTGAGCTTCAACTATGACTCCTATGACCAGCGCTACCGCCTGGACAATGACGCCGCACAGCCTTTGACGAAGAAATTCACCAAAGAAGCCGTCCCCGGCGCCTACGTGCAGTACACCTACAACTGGGACGATAAACTGGTGCTGATGGGTGGCATCCGCGGCGACCATAGCAACGAGTACGGCTATTTCGTCACCCCGCGTTTCCATGTGAAGTACAATCCCAACGAGTATGTACATTTCCGTCTTTCGGCAGGAAAAGGATACCGCACGAACCATGTGCTGGCCGAGAATAACTACCTGCTGGCAAGTAGCCGCCGGATAGACATCGCCAAACGTCTTGACCAGGATGAGGCCTGGAACTATGGCGCAAGCACTTCCGCCTATATTCCCTTGTTCGGCAAAACCTTGAACCTGAATGCGGAATACTATTACACGGATTTCAGCAAGCAGGTGGTGGTAGACATGGATACGGACCCGCATGCCGTTCTGTTTTACAACCTTCACGGCCGTTCCTATTCGCAGGTAGTGCAGGTGGAGGCAAGCTATCCGTTCTTCCCGGGTTTCACCTTTACCGCGGCTTACCGTTGGACGGATGCCAAGACGAATTACAACGGAGAGCTGATGGAGAAACCCCTTACCAGCAAATATAAAGATTTGCTGACGGCTTCTTATCAGACACCTTTGGGATTGTGGCAGTTTGATGTAACTTTGCAACTGAACGGTGGCGGGCGCATGCCGGCTCCATACGAACTGACAGACGGCAATTGGTCGTGGGAAAGGCGCTATGGCGGCTTCGAGCAGTTGAGCGCACAGGTGACGCGCTATTTCCGTCGCTGGTCTATATACATCGGTGGCGAGAATCTGACAAACTTCAAACAGAAGAATCCTATCATCGATGCCTCCGATCCCTGGGGAAGCAACTTTGATGCTACGATGGTGTGGGGACCGATGCATGGAGCAAAAGCCTATGTAGGTGTCCGTTTTAACTTGCCGAGAATATAATATTATTTATTAAATCAATAGCGAAACAATGAAAACAAGAAGATTTTTAATGACTTTGGCAGTTGTACTCTTCTGGGCATCTGCCGCAATGGCAAAAGACATCCGTACAGCCATGTTCAAGGTGGCACAGATGAAGTGTGAGAACTGTGTAAGGAAGATAAACAATAACATCCGTTTTGAGAAGGGACTGAAGGACTTCCACACAGACTTGAAGACAAAGACGGTAACCATCACGTATGATGCCGACAAGACCAATGTGGAAAAGTTGAAAAAAGGTTTCCAAAAGTTCCATTATGAAGCGGAGTTTGTCAAGGAAACCAAGCAGGACGATAAGAAGTAATTGAACAAACTGCTCATTCCGGTTGTTGCTTTATTAAAGCGGAACAACAATCATCTAAAAAATAAATCGAATGAGCAATATAATTACTAAGGCGCATCCCGTGCTGGATATGCACAGCACGGAATTGCGTGTCGTCGGCGCATGGCTTTTTGCCATCGTGCTGATACTGTTTTCTACAGTCTTTGTGCATATACCCTATACCCGTGAAATACAGATGGTACTGGCAATTCCGGTACTGCTGTTTTTCGGCTTTCCTTTTTATTCCGGTGCCTGGAAGGGAACCCGGTCGGGCCGCAACAATATAGACCGTCTGGTGGCACTTACCACCTCTGTGGCTTTTCTGTTCAGTGTGTTCAATACTTTCTTTCCGGATTATTGGCTGGGCATCGGGCTGGAACCGCATGTCTATTATGGGGTTGCCGCCGTCATCATCGCCTTTTCCCTGACTGGCGAGTTTATGGAGGAACGTGCCCGGAGAACTGTGTCGGCGGCTATCCGCCGGTTGGGAGGCTGGCAGCATAACGCAGCCCGCGTACTGCCGGAGAAGCAACGCATTGACGGCCGCGTCGCTGGTTTTTTTGTCCCGGTCATTCTCATCGTTTCCTTGCTGACCTTTTTTATATGGGTGTTCTTCGGAGGCATAGGTGTAGTGTCACACGGTCTATTTGCCGCTTTGTCCGTGTTGGTGGTGGCTTGTCCGTGTGTGATAGGGCTGGCCACTCCCGTAGCTTTGGCGGCTGGCCTCAATAAAGCCGCCCGCAATCATATCCTGATCAGGGATACTTCCGCTTTAGAGCAGATGCGCAATGTGGATGTGGTGGTATTCGATAAGACCGGGACCTTGACAGAAGGGCATCCTACGGTAATAGGCTGGCTGTGGGCGCAAGGGCAGGAGGATCATTATAAAGATGTACTGCTTGCTGCCGAGTCTACTTCGGACCATCCTCTGGCGGAAGCTATCGTTACGGCCCTGGAAGGGGAAGAGCAGGTTATCCCTGCCCATCTGGACGGTTTCGAAAGCATTGCCGGAAAAGGTGTCAGAGTGGCCTATCAAGGTGCGGAATATTGGGTAGGAAGCCATAAACTGCTGAAAGATTATCAGGCCAATTTGTCGGATATTCTGGCCGATATGCTGACGCAATATGAATCGGACGGAAACAGCATAGTCTACTTTGGGCGTGAGAACGATTTACTTGCCGTTATTGCCATCAAGGACCAGTTGCGGGTGACTTCTATGGAAGCTATCCGGGAACTGCGTACCCAGGACATCGAGATATGCATGCTTACGGGAGACGGTGAGCGTACAGCTTCTTCTGTGGCCGGCAGTTTGGGTATCATGCGTTTTGTGGCCGATGCCATGCCCGATGACAAAGAGGATTTCATCCATAAGCTGCAGCTTCAGGGTAAAACGGTCGCCATGGTAGGTGATGGCGTGAACGATGCGCAAGCCTTGAGCTGTGCTGATGTAAGCATTGCCATGGGAAAGGGGACTGATACGTTGATGGACACCGCCATGATTACTCTCAGGACTTCAGACCTGCTGCTGTTGCCCAAAGTTTTCCGGTTGTCTCACCAGACTGTGGGCCTCATGTACCGGAATCTGTTTTGGGCTTTCATCTATAATACAGTGGGTATCTTTGTCGCAGCCGGAGTACTCTATCCCGTCTATGACATCCTGCTGAGCCCTGCGCTGGCAGGTGCTGCCATGGCTCTTTCCTGTGTATCCGTGGCTTTGAGCAGCCTTCGTCTGAGTTCCAGGTTCTGATGTTCTCAGCTGTTCCTATACTCCAGCGGACTCATGCCCATGTGCCTCTTGAAGTATTTTCCAAAGAAGGAAGCACTGGGGAAATTCAGGGAATAGGCAATTTCCTGAATGGTCATATTGGTTGATTTCAGTTTGGCTTTCACGTCTACGATGACGACGTGGGCGATGATGTCCAATACATTTCTGCCGGTCACCTGCCTCACGGTGGTGCTGAGGTGTTGCAGGGAGATGCCCAGTTTGTCGGCATAGAATTGCGCGCGGCGTTCGCGGGTATAGTTTTCGATGACGAGCTGCACCAGTTCGTGGCATATTTCCTCTTTCCGGCTCTTGTTCCCTTTTTGCATTTGCGGACGGTGGCAATACATCTTGTCCACCCCACTGAGGAGCATGCTTAGAGCGCTCTGTGCCATTTTGGTGTCAGGAGGGTAGGGGCCGGTCGTGATGCGTGCCCATAAGGCAAAATAGTCCTTGAAATAGGAGGCGACGGTAGGGTTGACAGCCAGTACCGGATACTCCAGTATGTTGGAGAAAGAGCTCAATGTAGACTGGATGAGGTTGACCCCATTGAGGCAATGCGAGGAAAACCCCACGAATCCCAGGCATACTTTTTCCTTTTGTTCGTAAAACTGTATGATGGTTCCGGGAAGCAGGGTAATGAAGTCCCCTTGCTTGATTTCTGTATCCATCAGGTTGATGGATACGGTGATGGAACCTTCTATGCATAGTGCAAAAATGCACGCTTTCAGACGGCACGACTGTTTGTATATGTTTAGAATGTCTTCCGTTACTTCAGTCCATGCAATCATGTCTACTGGCAGGTCGACTTGGGAAAATTCCATACGCTTTGTCGTTTAGAGTTCGCACAAAGGTAATTCTTTTCCGGGAAAAAAGTAACGGAAGACATTCTGTTTTTAAAATGAAATGTTCTTTTTAGAATTCAAAAAAGTACTATATTTGCTTGCATGAAACTGGAAATATCAGATTGGAACATGATTCCTTATGCCGGAGCATGGAGCCGGCAGACGGAATGGTTTGACGCACTTGTACATGCCAAGCAGACAGGAGAGTGCTATGTCAATCATATTGTGCTCTGCGAGCATCCCCATGTCTATACATTGGGGCGTAGCGGAAAAGAAAGGAATATGCTGCTGGGAGAAGAACAACTGCGCAGGATAGGGGCTACGCTCTATCATATTGACCGTGGCGGAGACATTACGTATCATGGTCCGGGACAGTTGGTCTGCTATCCTATTCTGAACCTTGACGACTTTTCTTTGGGGTTGAAGGAATATGTGCATCTGCTGGAAGAGGCGGTAATCCGTGTTTGTGCTTCGTTTGGCATCGCGGCCGGACGCCTGGAGAAGGCAACGGGCGTATGGCTGGAGGGCGATACTCCCCGTGCCCGTAAGATTTGTGCCATCGGCGTGCGCAGCAGCCATTTTGTCACCATGCATGGATTGGCACTGAATGTGAATACCGATTTACGTTATTTCAGCTATATCAATCCCTGCGGATTCATAGACAAGGGTGTCACTTCTTTGCAGAAAGAGCTGGGACACGAGGTGCCGATGGAGGAGGTGAAGGAGCGTCTTTGCAAGGAGCTGGTAAATCTTTTGTCATGAACTATCTGGCACATATATTCCTTTCCGGTTCGAACAGAAAAGTACAGTTGGGCAATTTTGTAGGCGATGCCGTAAAGGGAAGCTCCTATAAGAATTATCCGCCGGATATAGCCAAGGGTATTCAGCTTCACCGCGCTATTGACGACTATACCGACCGTCATCCGGCTGTCTGCGAGGTGGTGCATAGGCTTCAACCAGAATTCGGACGGTATTCGGGGGTATTGCTGGATATTTATTTCGATTATTTGCTGGCTTCCCGTTTCGAGTCGTTCTCCGGGGTTTCCTTGAGGAGGTATACCCGGACTTTCTATCTTTCCCTCCTCATCAATTACCGCTATCTTCCGGTACGGTTCAAACGTTTCATCTGGCATTTTATCCTGACCGACCGTTTGCGGAAATACGCCACTCTGAACGGAATAAGAGAGTCTTTGAACATCATGGTGGAATATCATCATATTGATATATCCGTAGACAAGGCTATTCGTTACCTTGAAGAGCACGATGAGGAACTGTTTGCTGTGTTCCAGCCATTTTTTATTGAATTGCAGAGGTTTTGTGCTGAATACCGGCATGATTATAAGGTATAGTTTTAAGGACGAAGAAGAAATTCATATCGTGTCGGCAAGGAATTAATTTCCTGCCGGCACGATATTTGTTTTTTGTATCACACGTTATTGATTTCCTGCATGACATGTTATTGATAGCTTGTGCCCTGTGGAATCAGCTTCCCGTACTCCGCTTCTCTCTTGCCAGTACCGAGATGATGTACCCTCCCTTGCTGTTCACCTTGCTCCAGTTCGTCCCATTGAATATTTTCCAGACGTAGTTTCCCAGCCTGCCGTAGTCCGATAACTTCAGAATCTTCCTGATTTCCTCCTGGTCGGTGATGTAGAGCTTTTCCAGATTCAGCATGAGGCATTCCAGGTTGTGCGTATTCCTGTTGTAGGCATATCCGGGAATGTCCAGATCAGGATTCCCCTGCGCTCCTCCGCTTTCCCCCGGGGGAGTAAGAGGGGGAAGTGCTTTACTTTCTTTTGCTTTGCTTTCTTCTACTTTGCTTTGTTTGGAATTGCATGCATTTTCGGGGAAAATGTCCGCATCCTGCGTACAATTTTCCCGTTTTTGCGTACAAGTCTTGTCCTTGTCCGGTTTATCTTCCTCCGTCTCTACCTGCAGATAGGGTAGGGTGGTGAGGTCCCTTTTTCTTCTTTTGGTGGCTTCCAGCCATATTTTCTGTATCTCGGTAGAGGTCAGTACCCCTTGCTCCTTATAGGTTTTGGGGTCGAAAAAGGCTTTCTCCACCAGGATGTCCACGATTCCCTGCATCTCCTGCTCGTTGATGTCCTTTCCCGCCTTGTTTGTGAACAGTGTGCATTGCTCCGCGTTCCATTTCAGGTAATATCCGTTTTCCTTGTGTATCTTGCACAGCAGTTTCATTACCGCCGCTGTGCCTTTCAGTCCGAACCTGGCTTCCACCAGTTCCACTGCTATCTCTTCGAATAGATTTACTTTGAGGGGGAAGTATAGCATTCCCCCGTACATCATGGCCATTGTTTTTAGTGTTTAATGATTAGTGATTAATGGTTAATGATTAGCATATGGGGCTCCATTCGAGGAAGTTCTCCAGCTGGAAAGTTTTCCATGCCTGCAGTTCCACGTCCCAGAAGGCTATGGTGCTTGTCACTCTTGTGATGTCATAATCTCTTCTGAAGTCAGCCTTGTAGGGCAGTAAGGTGGCTTTCGCCAGCCTGAATGTCCCGTCCTGCTTGTGGTAGGCTATGAGTGCGTGTCCGTATTGCATGTGGTCTATCAGGCTTTCTATTCGTCGGGCCATCCATGTGGCGCATGTTTCCGTGTAGTTCTTTTCCAGCATGATACGTATTTTCCATAGGTTTCTCAGTGCTTCGTGAAGTGAAGCGTTCTTTGTCGACTTTCTCATCTTGTTGTCTTTAAAATTAATAATTGTATTAGTTTGGCAGGAGGTACGCTTGTATATAAAAAAAGATGCCGCATTCATTGAGAAAGCGGCATCTGTAGGTGGTGTGGCTTCATCCTTACCAAAGTGGCGGCAAAGATAAGTGGTTTATTCCTTAAGTTGTTTATATTTAATTATTGTCAATAAGTTTCGTGGTTTCTGCCCTTTTTTGTTTTATTCCCTATATCTCTCCTGCTACCTTCATTTCCCGCCACACTTCACCGAACTCTTGTATTATAGTGTTTTCTGACAGTCTTTTATAGTCTGGCGTTCTGAAGTCGAAATGTGAGTATGCCCATTGTGCCAATGCCTTGTTGCTTGTCGGCTTTTCTTCTATAAAGTATCTTGATTTTTTCCATAGGATGATGTCTTTAATGACTTCTTTCCTATATTGTGGCAGTATTCCTATAACCTCCCCGCTTGAGGGACGTCCTACTCCTGCTTTCGGAGCTGATATGCCGTGCTTTACATCCGTTTTAAGGGTGTCTCTTTTTGTTTTTTTTCCTTACTTTGGAGTGTCTTTTTTGCCTTCATTTTCTAATGTTTTTGGGTTAATAATTAAAATTACTGTAGTTTGTAAAATAAATGCAAAGGTATATCAAGTTTTTTGTTTTTGTGGAGTAAGGATGGAGATAAAAAGCTGGGTTTTATCTTTATGATGGGTTAATGCGTTGATATATAAATGGAAATGACTTTGACTTGGAAGTGTTTTTTAAACGTTCGTTTAATGGACGCAAAGATAAGACTGTTTTTTATATCCTCAAAATGTTTAATAAAAATATTTTGGAAAACCCATCGTATATCAGTTTAATCTACAGTAATTCAGTATATTAAGTATCTTATTTAATATTTAAAATTTCCATTCCCTTTTATTAACTCATTCCCTATTTCATTTCCTGAAATTTGACGTCCATTAAACGAACGTTTAAAAAACGCTTTTTGTTTGTAATCCGTTCGTTTATAGTCTCTTACCAGAAGGTAATGACGAACTGCAAAAAAACTGTTGGCAAGAAGGGCATAATGCTTGCTGTATTTTACATAAGGTGCTCGCAAATGATTGAATACCAGGTGTATACCAAGGGTTCAAAGCCCCAGAGGAACACTCTTTTGTGAACAAAACAACGAAAATGGAAACGGATAACGAGGTTGAAGTCTGGCATGCCATGCGTGCCACATACCGCAGGGAGCTTGATGCGGTGCATCTTCTCGAGAAGGAGAACCTCGGCTGTTTTGTCCCCATGCAATATAAGGTAAGTATCCGTAAGGGTAAGAAAGTCCGTACTTTGGTTCCCGTCATCCGTAATCTGGTTTTTGTCCATGCACGTCCTTCCGACGTACAGCGTGTTAAGTCTCAAATTACTTATTTGCAATATATAACCGATACTCGCAGTGGTCAGAAGATAATTATTCCCGACCATGAGATGCAGCGCTTCATCGCCGTTGCCGGAACCTATAACGACCATTTGCTTTATTTCCAGCCCGAAGAGTTGAATCTGTCGAAAGGAACTAGAGTCCGTATTACGGGTGGTGACTTTGCAGGTCAGGAGGGTATTTTTCTGAAAGTAAAGGGTGCACGTGACCGTCGTGTGGTTATAGAGATACAAGGTGTCATTGCTGTTGCCATGGCTACCATCCATCCGGACCTTATAGAAGTGATCGGCTGAATTATAATTCATAATTTACAACTCATAGTTTACAATTCATAATTCAAAAAAATGTCCTCCTCCCTTTTCGAAGAAGCAATTAATCTCCAGCGTGCTGCGCACGAACTGATGTATTTAGGTATGGACGGTAGTCCTATCTATAGTGATGACCTTTCCCGCCGCAACGGTGAGGTTTACCGCTTGACTGCGGCTTTGTATGGTTCCAGTGCTCGAGGTACTACTACGGAAGAACAGGCAAACGTCTGTCTTGCTCTCTTGATGGGTTATAACGCATCGTTCATTGACCATGGCGAGAAGCAGGATCACCTCCAGGAGATATTAAACCGTTGTTGGAATCTCCTTGATACCCTTCCCGCTTCGCTGTTGAAACTCCGTCTGCTTACTGCCTGTTATGGAGAAGTGTTCGATGAGCTCCTGGTCGACGAAGCCCGGAAGATTATTTCTTCCTGGGACTCCGCATCGCTCACTGCCGAACAGCAGGAAGCTGTCGAGGAATTCCGGAATGTAGTTGACAATCCCTATCCGTGGGAATATCTTGAGGACTAAAACAGGTGAAAGTTTTCTCGCAAGGCAAAAAAAATGGAGTGGAGAATGTAAGAGACACGGGAAAAGTTAAAGACATATAGAGCTAAACATACAAGTGATATATTCATGTAATGAGTGAAAAGGATTCCACGCATTGTATTACGAAAAATAGCCTCCAGAGAAACGGATTATATGGCATTTCTGCCAATGAATATAGTAAAATAACTTATTATTTGATTAAAAATATAACTCAAAGTGGGTTATACCCCCTTTAGTAGATGCCCAATATCTATTGAATATCCGGGAAGCGTGGTACTAACTCTTTCATTACTACGCGAAGTAATAAATATAAATCACCTTTGGTTCCACCTTCCCGGATTAGTTTGATTTTTTCAGTGTGTGACATATAAGAATCTAACAAACATTAAATTATGCGTCGAATCTTATTTCTGATTTTATGTCTTTTTATTTTCTTCGGTTCTGCCTATGCCCAGCGCATGTCCGACGAGCAAGTGGTTGAATATGTGAAACAAGCACAGGCAGCCGGAAAATCTCAGAAGCAGATGACTGCCGAACTGTTGCGCCGTGGTGTGACCCGCGAACAGGTGCTCCGCATCAAGGATAAATATGAGAACTCGGGTGTTGCTGTCCCGGGTTCTGAAGCTCCCTCACAGATGCGCAAGCGTTCGGTTGCTGTGGGAGAATCCTACGAGGCTGCCGAACTGGATGACCAGAAAGCGGTTGTTGATGAGAGACTTGAAAGCCAGTCCGCCCCTGAGGCTGCCGGCATACAGATTTTCGGTCATAATCTGTTCCAGAACCGTAATCTCTCCTTTGAACCTAGTGTGAATCTGGCTACTCCGGCAAATTATCGGCTGGGGCCCGGTGACGAGGTGATCATAGATATTTGGGGAGCTTCCGAGAATACCATCCGCCAGACCATCAGTCCCGAGGGTAGTATCCAGGTGAAAGATCTCGGTCCCGTTTATCTGAACGGCATGACTGTTAAAGAAGCCAACGCTTATCTGCAACGGGAACTGTCCAAGATCTATTCCGGTATCGGAGGGGGGGATCCCAATTCACAGATCCGTCTGACTTTAGGCGATATACGTACCATTCAGATTCATATTATGGGTGAGGTCACGGTGCCGGGTACTTATACACTTTCGGCCTTTTCTACGGTTTTCCATGCCTTGTACCGTGCCGGTGGTGTGAATAATATCGGTAGCTTGCGTGACATCCGTCTGGTTCGTAACGGAGAGACGATAGAGCATTTGGACGTCTATGAGTTCATCATGCAGGGCAAGATGAATGACGATGTCCGTCTGCAGGAGGGCGATGTGATTATCGTGAGTCCCTACCAGTCGTTGGTCGAGATAGTAGGTAAGGTGAAACGTCCCATGTATTATGAAATGAAGCCTGCCGAGACGGTTGCTTCCTTACTGAAGTATGCGGGTGGCTTTATGGGAGATGCCTATAAGAAGGCTGTACGCATCATCCGTAAAAGCGGACGTGAACATCAAGTATATAATGTGGATGAGATGGACTATTCCGTATTCCGTTTAGACGACGGTGACTTAATGACGGTTGACGCCGTACTCGACCGTTTTGAGAACAAGGTTGAGGTCAGTGGTGCCGTCTATCGTCCGGGGCTTTATCAGTTGGACGGTGAGGTGAATACGGTGAAGCAGCTGATAAAGAAGGCTGAGGGACTCCGGGGAGATGCTTTCCTTGCCCGGGTCCTTCTGGACCGTGAGCGTGAAGATCTTACGCACGAAATGGTTGCCGTTGATCTGGAGGGTATCATGAACGGTACGGTTTCTGATATACCCCTTCAGAAGAACGACCATCTGTATGTTCCCGGTATCCATGACTTGAAGGAGAGCGAGACGGTCTCCATTTATGGTGAGGTGCTCAATCCCGGTACTTTCCTGTACTCCGATAACTTAACGATAGAGGATATGATTGTCCAGGCGGGAGGTCTTACCGAGGCTGCCGCCACTACCTGTGTGAGCGTGACGCGCCGCATCAAGGATCCCAAGAGTACTGCCTACAGCAGCAAGCTTGCGGAGACATTCACCTTTGACATCAAGGACGGTCTTCTGACGGATGCCGGTAGTTTCTACCTGCAACCTTTCGATGTAGTCCAGGTTCGTCGCAGTCCTGCCTACCAAGTTCAGCGCATGGTGACGGTTGCGGGTGAGGTGCTTTTCAGCGGCAGCTATTCGTTGTTGAAGAAGAATGAACGTCTGAGTGATGTGATAGGTCGTGCAGGCGGAATTACTCCGGCGGCATATATAAAGGGGGGACGTTTGATTCGTAAGCGCAATGATGAGGAACGTCGGCGTGAGACGGATGTACTTCGCATAGCTCAGAGTGGTGAGGGGAAGGATAGCATCTCTGTGGACAAGCTTGCCATCTCTGAGACTTACGCAGTAGGCATCGATATGGAAAAGGCTCTGTTTAATCCGGGAAGTGACTATGACATTGTCCTGCGTGAGGGAGATATCGTTTATATTCCTGAATACGTCAATACGGTGAAGATCAGCGGTTCAGTGATGTATCCTAATACAGTAACCTGGGAGAAAGATGCCAAGCTGAAACATTATATCAATATGGCAGGTGGTTATGGCGAAAATGCGAAAAAGAAGAAAGCATACATCATTTATCTGAATGGTACGGTAGCCCGTGCTAAGAAGAGTGACAGTGATTTAATCCAGCCGGGTTGTGAGATTGTGGTTCCCACGAAGTCTGAGAGGAAGCGTCTCCAGCTTTCCGAGATTATGGGGATGAGCTCCATGACTGCGACGATTGCGGCGATGGTGGCTACGTTGACTAATGCTTTTAAATAATAAATAAGTGGAAGATATAAAAAGAAAGGATGCTGATATGAATGACGGACAACAGAATAAACATCCACAGGAAGAGGAGATTGATTTGCTTGAGCTTGCCTTGAAGGTCTGGGCAGAGCGCAAGTGGATATTGAAGTGTTGCGGCTATGCAGTGATTGTGGGACTGGTGATTGCTTTCAGTATTCCGAAAGAATATACAGCTACAGCTACAATTGCTCCGGAGTTGTCGGATGGAAAGAGTGGGGGAGGATTGTCTTCTCTTGCTGCCATGGCAGGATTTAATATAAATACTTCTTCTGGTGCTGATGCTATCTATCCTGATTTGTATCCCGATATTGTGAGTTCTACTCCCTTTATTACTGGTCTTTTCAATATTCCAGTGAAAGACCTAGAGGGGAAAATAGATACTACACTTTATTGTTATTTGGACGAGTATCAACGTTCTCCGTGGTGGAGTGTGATAACTTCTGCTCCTTTCAAATTTTTAAATTGGATAGTTTCTTTGTTCAAAAAAGAAGCTGATGTTAATGAAGGTGGATTTGATTTCTTCCATCTAACCAAGGAACAATCTAAAATTCTTAAAGTGTTGAGTAAACGTATCAGTGTCTTAGTCGACAAGAAGACTGGACTTACTACTTTGTCTGTTACGATGCAGGATGCCCGTATTGCTGCTTGCTTGACTGATAGTGTAATGTATCGTTTACAAGATTACGTTACGGAATACCGTACGAACAAAGCCCGTCAGGATTTTGAATTTCAGAAGAAGCTTTTTGCGCGTAAGAAGAAAGAGTATGAGATAGCACAGGAGAATTATGCAAAGTTTTCTGATGCTAACAAAAATATTATTCTTCAGAGTTATCGTGCTGAACAGGTACGTTTGGAAAATGAGATGAATCTTGCTTATCAAGTATATACAAGTGTTGCACAACAATTGCAGATGGCTGAAGCAAAAGTGCAGGAAATTACTCCTGTTTATACGGTAGTTGAGCCTGCTACTATTCCAATAAGAGCTGCTAAACCTAGTAAATCTATAGTTTTACTCGGTTTTGTATTACTTATAGGAGGAAGTTGCGTAGGTTGGATACTCTTTGGAAGAAGTTTTGTTTGTAATTTGAGGAAAGCATAAATATTTCTTTTAGGTAGATAAATATCAAAAAATGATATCTGAATTTTATAAATAATAATGATTCAAGTAACAGATAAATCTAGATGTTGTGGATGCAATGCTTGTGGTGATGTATGCCCCAAAGATGCAATCTCTTTCCATATAGACATTGAAGGATTTTGGTATCCAGTGGTTGATAAAGAGCGATGCATTAATTGTGGACTATGTGATAACGTTTGTCCTGTTATTCATGTAGAAGAGCTGAAGAAGAATGATTTACCTCAGTCTGAATGCCATGCCGCTATTCATAAAAACATTGAAGTGCGTTTTGACAGCACTTCCGGTGGCTTATTTTCAGCTTTGGCAGAAAGAACCTATAAAGAAGGAGGTTATGTAGGCGGTGCTATCTTTAATGAAGACTATTCTGTAAGTCACTTTATATCTAATGATAAAAAAGACTTGGCTGCACTGCGTAGCTCTAAATACCTGCAAAGTAATGCAGAAGGCTTTTATAAACTAGTCCGTCAACTTTTGAAAAGTGGGGAAAAAGTATTGGTGTGTGGTACTCCTTGTCAAATGGCAGCATTACGTCGCTTCCTTGTGAAGGACTATGATAATCTTGTTATTGTAGATTTTATTTGTTTAGGGGTTAATTCTCCTAAAGTTTTTCGTAAATACTTGGATTACCTGGAAGATAGATATCAATCTAAAATTGTTTATTTTAAGGCGAAAAATAAAGAATTAGGATGGCGGCAACTAACTAGTAAAGTCGTGTTTCAGAACAAACAAATTCTTTATGATACAAAAGATACTAGTTTCTTTACAATAGGCTATTTGGGTACAAAGGTATACTCTCGTCCTTCGTGCTATGATTGTCAGTTTAAAGGTTTTCCACGGATGGCTGATATTACTGTGGCAGATTATTGGGGAGCCGAGCATACTGTAGGAAAAGAATTGGATAATGATATGGGAACCAGTTTGGTTATGCTGAATTCCCAGAAAGGAAAATCTTATTTTGAAACGATAAAATCAACTATTATTGAAAAGAAAGTACCTTTTGAATCGATCTTAGGAGGTAATCGTGCATTGGTGCAATCATTAGATGCTCCCTTAGTTGATAGAGTGAGTTTTTATGAAGATTTGGATACAATGCCATTTCAGGATATAGCAGCTAAATATATTCGTAGACCAATTGATATACTAACGTGGAAACGGAAACTGAAAAATGTTCTTCGCTTTTTATGGAATATAGCAAGTGTATCTCGTTTTAATTTGCCTCTTTATTGGAAGAATATTAGATATAATCTTTTTTGTAAGCAAGTGAAATGTAGTATAGTCCGAGGTGCATTTATACTTATTCATCGAAATACTATTTTGGAAATCCATCCTAAAGCGCATGTGAAAGTTAAGGGAATTTTTGTTATTGGACAGAAAAGATTCTCTAAGTCAAGGCTTGAAACTCGTCTTTTAGTTGAGAATAATGCAGTATTACAAATAGATAATAATTTTTCATTAGGTTATGGCTCTGATGTAGAAGTATTTAAAAATGCGTTTCTACATATAGAAGGTAACGGTGCTACTAATATAAATGCTACGATTATCTGTGGTGAACATATTCACTTGTGTGATAGAGTTATGTTGGGGCGCGATATAACCATTCGCGATAATAATGGAAATCATTATATCGCTATGCGTGGATATAAGGATACGCGTCCGGTATTTATAGGTCAGCACGCTTGGTTGTGCGAAGGTGCAATCATTATGCCCGGAGTTAAAATTGGTGATGGTGCTATAATTGGGGCAAAATCTTTTGTTACTCAAAATGTATCAGCCTATTCAATGGTTAGCGGCAATCCGGCACAAGTGATAGAAGAAGATGTTTATTGGAAGTATTAATTATAAACTTAAGGATATGATATTAGAAGAATTTGTCAAAGGATTTGCTGAACAATTTGAAGATACGGATATCACTGAAATTCAAATGGATACTGTGTATCAGGATTTGGACGAATGGAGTTCGCTAACAGCAATGTCTATTATCGCTTTTGTAAAAACGACCTATAATAAAGAAATAACAGGTAAAGAGATACGTTCATGTGAAACGGTTGAGGAATTGTTTAATTTAGTAGAAGCTAAGTAGAATGGTTCAAACTTTCAATCCGTTTTCGCTTGAGGGTAAACAATTATTGGTTACTGGTGCGTCAGCTGGGATTGGACAGGCTATTGCTATAGCTTGTTCTAAGATGGGCGCTTCTGTTATCATTACTGGACGTAACGTTGAGCGATTGAACGTAACTCGTTCGTTATTGATGGGAGAAGGGCATTTATCGATAGCAGGAGATTTAACTAATGAAATAGATATTTTAAAAATCATATCTTTAGTTTCGAATTTAGACGGCATTGTGCATTGTGCCGGTATTGGACATCGTAAACCATGCAAACTGATTGATAAAGCTGATATAGAGAATGTGATGGATGCTAATTTTAAAGCTCCAGTCTTGTTGCAAACCGCTTTATTATCTGCAAAGAAAGTCAATAAGGCTGCGTCTATTGTTTTTATTGCTTCTCGTGCGGCTGATGCTCCTAGTATAGGCAATGCATTGTATAGTGCTTCAAAAGGAGCTATTATTTCTTATGCCAAATGCTTAACTTTAGAATTGGCTCCCCGCGACATACGTGTCAATTGCATTTGTCCCGCTATGGTATGGACTGACTTGATTTATAAAGGAGGGTTGACTAAAGAAGATTTAGAGCAAGAACAATTAAAGTATCCCTTAAAGCGCTATGGGTATCCTGATGATGTGGCAAATCTTGCTATTTATTTACTTTCGGATGCATCTTCGTGGATGACTGGATCTTGTATTGATTTGACAGGAGGTGCGAATAATTTATAATAAAATGGGAGCATATATAAAAGCTATTAGTTACTATTTACCCGAACAAGTTGTTACGAATGAAGACTTGGTAAGTGAGTTTCCTGAATGGAGTGTTGAAAAAGTGGCAGCCAAAGTAGGTGTGAATGTTCGTCATGTTGCTGCAGTTGGTGAGACAGCAGGAGATATGGCCGAAAAGGCAGCAAAGAAACTTTTTGAAGAATACTCTATTGATTCAAAGGATATTGATTTTCTATTGCTTTGTACGCAAAGTTCTGATTATTATTTGCCGTCCACAGCTTGTGTATTACAATATCGATTAGGGCTGCGTACTGATATTGGTGCCTTTGATTATAATTTGGGTTGTTCAGGGTGTGTATATGGATTAGCTATTGCGAAGGGACTTATAGTATCAGGCATTGCCAAAAATGTTTTGCTTCTCACATCAGAAACATACAATAAATATCTTCACCCTTCTGATAAGGGTAATCGTTCTATTTTTGGTGATGGAGCAGCCGCTTGTTTAGTATCAACAGATGGATTTGCTGAAATTGGTGAATTTGTATTAGGAACCGATGGCAATGGAGCAAATAATCTGATAGTAAAGACAGGTGCTTCTCGGTATCCGGGAAGAACCGGATTGTCTATTAAAGATGATGAAGATCATGTTTGGTATGATGATTATTTGTACATGAATGGTGGAGCTATATTCAACTTTACTTTAGAGGCAGTTCCGACTATGATGAAGCAAGTATTGGAAAAGAATCAATTTTTGAAAGAAGATGTAGACTATTTTGTGTTCCATCAAGCTAATAAGTTTATGTTAAATACTATCCGGAAAGTATGTGTTTTACCCAAAGAGAAGTTTTATATTAATTTGGAGAATACAGGTAATACTGTTTCTTCTACTGTACTAATTGGATTGAAACACTGCATGGAGAATGGAACAATACATCAGGGCATGACTGTTATGGTGACTGGCTTTGGAGTAGGACTTAGTTGGGCGGGCACAATGCTTAGTTTTTAATTTAATAATAAGTAATACTCTTTCTTTGATATAGCTCAAGATTTTTTTCTTGTATTTATATTTATGAATGTACTAATAATAGGTGGTACCGGAGTTCTTAGTAGTGCTGTAACTAATGAAGCTTTAAGGCAAGGCTTTAAAGTGACCATGATTAACAGAGGTAGTAGGAGCAACCTTATTCCAGATAATGTAGAATTTTTAAAATCAGATAAAAATGATTTAAAAAAAATTCGGCATCTGCTTGGAGAAAGGAGATTTGATGCTGTTATGGATTATTTATGCTACTCTGATGATGAGGTGGCAGATAGTTTCAATTTTTACTCTCATTATACAAAGCAATATTTTTTTATATCTTCTTGTGCTGTTTATAACACCACTTTGGGAGAAGTTTGTAGGGAGGATTCTCCTAAGATATTACCGATATGGAGTTATAGTGTGAATAAATGGGCTAGTGAAAAACATTTAGAGATCCTGGCAAAGAAATCAGATACAAATTATACAATTATCCGTCCTTGTGTAACATATGGAGATACACGAATTCCTTATGGTATTTCACCTAAGTATGGTTATCATTGGACATTGGTGTCTCGAATATTGAATGAAAAACCGATTATACGTTGGAATGGTGGAGTAAATCGATGCAATATGACACGTGTAGAAGATTTTGCTGTTGGTGTTGTTGGCTTGATTGGTAATCGGGGTGCTTATAATGAGGCTTTTAATATTTGTGGTGATGAAACTCCCTCCTTTAATGAAGTACTTAATGTTTTGTCGGAATTATCTGGAAAAAAAGTAAAGATTGTGGATGTTACAAGTGAATTTTATGCACAAGAACTTCCTAATCATGCTGGTGAAATATTGGGGGGGCGTTCTATAGATGCACTAAATAGTAATGATAAGATAAAGAAAGTCGTTCCTTCGTTTCGTCAAACAATTTTCTTAAAAGAGGGTATTGAATTAACTTATAATGCATATGTAAAGAGCAACTATCAATTTGGAATTGATTGGGGGTTTGAAGGTGATACAGACCGAATTATTAAAAAGTGGTGTAAAAAGAATGGTATTAGCATTGAAAAAATGAATTTGCATTTTATAGATTACCTTAAAACTGCAACATGGAAGGATAAAAAAAAGTATTATTTAGCTTTGTATAAAAAACGTTGGGATATTCGAAGTTTGTTATTTTTTTATAAAATTGCAAATCAGATAAAAAGAAAATTATGTGGAAAATAAGTAGTATCATAGAATGATAGAGCGGCAAACAAATAACAGAACTATTGTTAAAAACACCTTCTTTCTTTATTTTCGTATGATGTTTACAATGCTTGTCACTTTATATACATCACGCGTTATATTACAAATGTTAGGAGTTAATGATTATGGTATTTATCAGACTGTAGGTGGTGTTGCCGTAATACTTTCGTTCATAAGCACTGCATTAAGTTCTGGCTCCTCTCGATTTCTTACTTATGAATTAGGGAAAAAGGATGAAGATAAACTTAGGCGAACCTTTTCGACAGTATTGGCAATGCACTTAATTCTTGCATTTTTTATATTTTTACTAGCTGAAACTATTGGATTATGGTTTGTTTATAATAAGTTACAGATTCCAACTGAAAGAATGGGAGCTGCAGTATTTGCATATCATTTCTCAATATTAACAGTGTTGGCTATGTTTTTTCAGGTTCCTTTTAATGCTTCTATAATCAGTCATGAAAAGATGAATGTTTATGCTTATTTGAGTATTATAGAAACTGTATTGAAACTTCTCATCGTCTATTTATTGGCAATAAGTGATTGGGATAAATTGAAATTATATGCTATATTCTTGTGTACTTTGCAAATTGGTATAACTTGGTTTTATCGTAATTATTGTACTCGTAATTTTGTAGAAACACGATCTAAATGCTCAATAGACAGAGCTATAATAAAAGATGTGTTAAACTATTCAGGGTGGAATTTATGGTCGAGCGCTTCCATTGCTTTGAATAATCAAGGTGCAACTATTTTGATTAATGTTTTCTTTTCACCAGCGATTGTAACAGCTCGTGCCATTGCTAATCAAGTGAATATGGCTGCTAACCAATTTGTTCAAAACTTCCGTATAGCTGTTAATCCACAAATAGTAAAAAGATATGCAGCAGAAGATTATCAAGGAAGTAAAGATTTGTTGTGCAGTTCGACAAAGTATTCATATTTTATGATGCTTGCCTTATGTCTGCCCATTTGTTTGGTAACAGAACCTTTATTGAGGTTATGGTTGGGAATCGTTCCTGACTATACAGTTATCTTTTTACAGTTGACTCTTGTGACCAGTCTTTTTCAAGTATTTGATACATCATTTTATACAGCTCTTTACGCCAAGGGGCGAATAAAGGAAAATGCATTAATTTCACCATTAATTGGTTTTCTGGTTTTTCCGATAGTTTATCTGTTATTTAAGAGTGGATATACTCCTGTCGTTTTAGCTTGGGCATTATTAGCGTGCTATGTTCTATTGGGGCTTGTTGTAAAACCCATTCTTATAATAAAGATTGTTGGTTATACATGGCGAGATATTATGAAAGTGTTTATGCCTTGCTTTAAGGTTACTATTTTAGCTATTCCTTTACCATTAGTGATTTATGTTTTTGGTAATAAATTGGGGTTGAATGAAATATATTATAATTTGACTCTTATTTTAGTGAGCCTTTTTTGTGTGATATTAAGTGTTTGGATAATTGGGATAAATAAAGAAATGAAAAGTAAACTGTTTTCTTTGATTTTGAAGAAAATTAGGAGTAAAAAGTAAAATAGTAGTATAAATTTTACTTTATGTGCTATTTACTTGAAATATATTAGAATGAAAATGAAGAATGTGTTATTGATAGGGATTGGCGGTGTTTATAATTATGGTTGTGAAGCTATAGTACGTGGGACGATTGAAATACTTAGGAACGTTGATCCTGCTATCAAAATTAGCTATGCTTCGTATAATTATGAGGATGATGTGCAGAGATTAGCTGATTGTGATCTGAAAATACTGCAACGTAAAAGATTAGGACGGTGGAATCCTAAAAACATTATACGTAAATTGCTTACATTTGTTGGCATCTCTTTTACTATGCCTTATGATTCTACTGATTGGTTGAATGAATATGATACAGTATTTTCTATTGGAGGCGATTTGTATACGTTGACTTCTATTGGAGGCTGTAATATTTCGTTACCTTTGTTTCTTGAAAAGTGTCAGGCAAAAGGTATTAAGTATGTATTGTGGGGGGCTTCGGTTGGAAAATTTGAACAGAATTTGAAAGCGTTGAATTTCTTTAAGAAACACTTAAAGAGTGTTGATCTGATAGTGGCAAGAGAAATAGTAACGGTGAATTATCTTAATTCATTAGGAATTAAACAGAATGTAGTCTTTGCTCCTGATCCTGCTTATTTTGTAAAATGCCCTTCTTTGAGTAGTGAGGGAAAGTCTGAAAGTATAACGGTAGGTATTAATCTTAGTCCACTTTCAGCCTTATACCATTATGATAGTTTAGAAACTGCTGTCAAAAAACAAGCAGAAGCTATTTGTGGATTGGTTGAAGAACTTCACTGTAAACTCCTGTTTATTCCTCACGTACTTTCTACATCTCTGAATGATAATGATTTATGTTATTTGGAACAAATAGCAAGTAGAGTGAAGAATGCAGGGCACTCTGTAACTATGGTGAGTTCTGATCCTGGATTTATTGGCTTAAAAAGTGATTTGGCCAGATGCAATTTTGTAATAGCAGCGAGAATGCACTGTGCAATCAATGCCATAACAATGAATGTTCCTACAATATTTTTGTCATATAGTGAGAAAGCAAAGGGAATGGCAGAATATGTTTATGGTACAAGCCATGGAGTATTCTCTCTCATCGAATTTGAAGATTACCACAAAATAGCGAATATAATAAGAGAATGGAATTTAGAGTCTCGTATTGACTCAATAAAAGAGTTTGATTTTAAGTCATTATTTGTGAATGTTTAATTAAATATACCCTAATGAAAAAAATAATGCTTGTCTTTGGTACTCGTCCTGAAGCAATAAAAATGGCTCCATTGGTTAAAGAACTGCAGAAATATCCCGATGATTTTAAAACAATTGTTTGTGTAACTGGGCAGCATCGTGAAATGCTTGATCAAGTGCTGACAATTTTCAACATTCATCCGGATTATGATCTTAATATTATGAAGCAGGGACAAGACCTCTATGATGTTACAACTCGTGTGCTTATAGGTATGAGAGATGTGTTGAAAGAGGCACAGCCTGATATTGTATTGGTACATGGTGATACAACGACTTCTACTGCTTCTGCTTTAGCTGCTTTCTATCAGCAAATTCCTGTGGGGCATGTTGAGGCAGGATTACGTACGCACAATATTTATAGTCCATGGCCGGAAGAAATGAACCGATTGATAACCGGACGCATTGCTACGTACCATTTTTCACCCACTCCACTTAGTCGTCAGAATTTATTGGACGAAGGCGTGAATGATAAAGCAATTATGGTTACCGGTAATACAGTAATTGATGCACTCTACATGATGGTAGATAAAATTAAGATTGATAAATCATTGGATGCTGAGTTAAAGAATGTTTTGAAAGTTGCAGGATATGATGTAAATCGTTTGAAGGACGGTAAAAAGCTAGTACTGATAACAGGGCATCGTCGTGAAAACTTCGGTGATGGTTTTATTTCTGTATGTACTGCTATAAAAGATTTAACGAAGAAATATGCTGATGTAGATTTTGTATATCCAATGCATCTAAACCCCAATGTGCGTAAGCCTATTTATGATGTGTTTGGTAAGGATATATTTAATATAGAAAATATGTTTTTCATAGAACCATTAGAGTACTTATCATTTGTGTATTTGATGGAAAAGTCAACTCTTGTACTGACCGATAGTGGTGGTATTCAAGAAGAGGCTCCTGGATTAAGTAAACCTGTTCTCGTAATGCGTGATACAACAGAGCGTCCTGAAGCATTGGAAGCTGGGACGGTAAAATTAGTAGGAACGAATTATAATAAAATTGTTGGTGAAGTGTCTAATTTGTTAGAAGATTGTGTATATTATGAAACAATTAGTAAAGCAGTGAATCCTTATGGTGATGGATTGGCTAGCCAGCATATTACATCCTTTTTTAAATCAAAATTTAGTGTATAATTGGGTTTAAAATGTAAGCAGTCAAAAAATGGCTATTGATTGAAAGTTCTATCTTCGCTGCCAACCAAATTTTAAGAATTATGTATAGCAGTGAAGATCTTGAAAGTTTTTTACTTTCAATACCAGACCGAGGCCTTGCCTCATGGAGAACCCCTCCAATCATTTTGTGTTAGGAACAAAGTTCCTTATAACATCTTTCAGAAATGGTTCAAGGATACCCGGAAAAAAGTAGTTGAAGTCCAGATTGATGGTGCTCCTGAAATTGGTCATGAGGAAAAATCCAGGACTAGTGATCAGCCTCAATCGGTATCACAAAGCAGAAATGATCACCCAGTTTGTATTTGGGTTGCCATTCGTATTAGCAATGGCTTACATTTGTCCCGAAAGAATTTAAGCTACCAGGATTTGGTTCGTATGGTAGAGAATCTGGAGGGAGTATGTTGAGTGTTACCGGTCTCAATCATTTTTATTATGTCCGTGACTTTGCCGATATGCGTTGTAAGCACAGCCGTGTGTTGTCTGTCATTCGTGAACGGCTTCACAGGGAACCCAATGATGGAGACGTCTTTATAGTCATGTCGCGAAATCGCAGAATAGTCTGTATGTTTTCATTTGACAATCGTTCATATAGTCTGTTCGAAAAGAAGTTTGTAGCAGGCTATCAGTTCATGAAAGTGGAGCGAAACGGGGCAGATACTGTTTATCGGATTGACTGGAAAGACGTGGTTTTGATTCTTGAGGATCTGTGGTTAAAATGTTAAAAATCAGATAATTAAATCAGTTGTACAGTTGTGGTTTTGCGATTATTTTACTACCTTTAATACTGTAAATCAAAGGTCTAAGTATGCTCGAACTGCAGGATATAATTACAACAAAACGAGAGTTGTTGAGTAGGGAAACCTGCTCACGCCCCCCTATAAATTATAGTGCAGGTATGGCAGAGGATCAGAAAGAGCGGTACATACAATACCTTGCCGGGCAGAATCAGGACCTCAGGTTGACAGGTGATGCCATGAAGCTTGTTTTGGAAGATTTTATGGCTGAGATGAAGGAACTGAAGGATCAGGTGGCTTCCATGCAATCGAAACATGCTTACCTTGAGAATCAGTTATCGGAAGAGCATAAGCTTCGCAAATCGGCTGAACGTAAGATTAAGTCACTTCAAGACAAACTTGATTATGCCAATCAGGAACGTTTTGGTGATAGACGTCAAAGGATAAAGTCTAAAGCTAAAACGGTTGATTCAGACCGTAACAAGGAGAAGGATGATTATGATGGAACCGATGATACGCTTCGCACGGATTCGGTTGGTCATGTTCAATCCCCGGAGGTTAAAGAGCCTTCCGGGAAAGGCCGTGATTTGTCCAATCATCCTGACGGGTATAAAATGATGGGAGTAACCGGAGAAGCGATAGAGCATCCTTCTGACTTGACAAAGGTTCCCGGTCGCATCATTGAAAGAAGAATGGTACGGGTGTTCAGTTTCCGTACTTTCCTTACGGAAGAATGTTTTGAGACGGTTCATTATGCAGAGCCTGGTAAAAAGCCGAAGTGGGGCTATTTCCCTTCTGAAGGTCATCCGGAGGTAGTAACCAATTTTGAAGGCACTAGGGCCACTCCTGAATTTCTGCAGGCTATTGCCTACGAAGTTTATGTGAAGAATGTGACTTTTGGTCTTCTTCACCAATGGCTGACAGATATGGGGATGACCGTTTCTAAAAACACATTGCGCAACTGGCTTACGAAAGGCAAGAAATACCTGGATGAACTGGTCTGTGTATTGAAGTCCATAGCTTTGGAAAAGGACTCGATTGTGAACTGCGATGAGACCTGGTGTAAAGTGCGTAAATATGATCACTATAAGAAATGCTACATTTGGGTTCTGGTCAACAAGGCTCAGAAAACAGCCATTTTCTTCTATGAGAATGGCTCGCGTGGTCGTGAGGTACTTACAGACTTTTTGGGCGATGCAGAATTGAAGAGTATCATGTCCGACGGATACAATGCTTATGTATTTATCGGCAATGAGCTGAAATCAGCCTGGTTTAAAGATACTGTACACCAAGTTTGTATGTCTCATGCTAAAAACAAGTTTGTCAAGGCTTCCAATCAGAGTGGTGAACCGACATCCGAGCGCTTTTCCGAAATTTTAAAGGAGTTCTTTATGAGGGAGCGTAAATACGATGATGCCGGATTCACTTCCAAAGAAAGGTTGCGGGAAAGGCAAAGCTTGGAAACGAAGGAACTCCTGATAGAGTTGCGCAGTTTGTTAGATAGTGAACAGTCAAAGGATTCAGAATCTAGAAGCCAGTATTATAGAGAAGCTCTCAATTATCTGAACCGGTTCTGGAAAGAGATATTTGCTTACTTGGATGATGGTGAATTACCTATAGACCACAATCTGGCAGAGCGAACTATTCGAAAGCTGACTACTCAACGTAATAATTCACTTCATTATGGTAGTGATGCCGGTGCTGAGATGGCTGCAACATATCATAGTGTGATTGTAACGGTAAAGCTTCATGGCAGTTCTATCTGGAACTTCATCGGAACTTTTTTTTAAAATATCTTTAACGGGTGCAGGGATTATGTTAACATGGTTCCTGACAAAATCACTTTGGCTGCCAGCCAATGTTAAATTCAAGACAAATTAATTAACAAAACTCGGTTTAGGGCACTGAAAAGTGCCCTTTCAAAGGGGGATGCCTTAAATTGAGTGTTTACGTTTAAAATGTCATCACGATAGTTGATAAATACTGTATAGATGTTTCTTTACTTCATTCCTCCTATATTGTTATATATAGGTCAGATCTCCTTCAAAAGATCCAATGCATATTATTGTTTTTGTGTTCTTTATATTGTGTTCTTCCTTTGCTTTGGTTATATGTGTGGATCTGATTGGCGGAATTATGAAATGTATTATGAAGGGATTGATTCCACTAATTTGATATTGTATTTATTAAGAATGGAGCCGGGCTATGTCCTGCTGATGTATTTATCCAAAATATTAGGTATTGGGTTTTGGGAATTTGCAATTTTTTTTAAATGTGTATTATGTATTGTTTCTATACATTTAATAAATAAATATGCAGGAGAGAAATTCCGTTATATCGGATTGATATTCTATTTTACGTGGTTTGCCTATTATCTTTATATAGATGCACCTTTTCGTAATAGTATTGCGGCAATGCTGTTTTTGTTGTCAATACCATTACTGGAAAAAAGAAAAACTTTCCTATATTTTTGTATGGCTGTATTGGCTTTTTCTATCCATACAACAGCAATATTCATGGTTCCTTTATATTGGATTTATACGTGGAATTTATCCATGAAAAAATGTATTTTCTTATATGTGCTAACTTCTGTTATATTTTTAGATCAAAATGTGATTTTATCATTGTTTTCATCTTTATTTTCTTGGCATCCAATAATATATAGAAAACTGCTTAACTATTCAGGAACAACTAGTAATTTAGTTTCATTAGGTTATATATATCATATCTTTTTTTTGGTTTTATTTCTGTATTCTAAATCATATATTGAAACAAAAATATGGAATGGAAGACTTGTTTTTAATTTTGCGTTTATTAATTTTTTATTGTATCGGATAGGACTGACATTTTTGATGGGAAATAGATTTATGTTGTATATCTCAGTTTTTTATTGTGTCGGGTTATCGGTTTTTATTGTTTTTTTAAATAAGCGAAGTAAATTGATTTATACAACATGTGTAGTTTTATTTTCTATTTTTATTATAAGTAGATATCTATCTAGAGATTCTCGTTATGTTCCATATTCAAACTATTTATATTACTCTCTTTTTGTCGGTCATCCAAGTTATGAATATCGAGATCAATATAACGATTCACATAGTCCATACGAACCAATGAAATCATTTGAAGAAAATTATGGGAAATAAAATTTTTATTATTTGTAATTTTTATAGTATTCAAGTTTGGTCTGCTATAAAGTTGCATATTAATTACATATCTAAAGCTGGAGGTGTACCAGTGTTAATTATAAAAAAAGGTAGTGCAAGCATTGATACTAATGAACTTAAAGGCTTTGAAATTTGGGAATATTCAAATTTATTCTCTCTTTTTATGCATATTTTAACAGCGAAAGATGTTAAGTACGTATGGTGCCCAGATTTTATAGTAGTTATAAAGATGTTTATTCCTTGTCTACTTTCTTGTAAGAAAATATATTTTTGGGTACAGGGCATACTGCCAGAAGAAGATTATATGAAGTTTCATAAGAAATATCGGTTTTATATTTTTAATATATTGGAATATTTAGCATTATTGTTTTCTTCTAATTATATTTTAGTATCATATTCTATGCTAGATTTTTTACAGAAAAAATATTGTCTAAAAAAAATAAATGAAAAAAGATCAATAATTGTTCCTTGTTTGTCTGAATTTTCACGAAACTTTAATGTAATAAAGAAGCCTAATTCATATGTGTATATCGGTGGATTGTCTGTTTGGCAGCAATTTGATAAAACTCTTTTAATTTTCAAGCAAATATTGAAATATGAAAAAAACTCAGTTTTACATGTTATAACTTTTGATATTGAAAAGGCCAATAGAAAGATTAATGATGTTTTTTCTGATAGAGATAATATATCAGTGTATTCTATTTTGAATAGAGTTGAAATACCCAATATATTATCACAATTTGAATATGGTTTTATAATAAGAGAATGTAATCTTGTTAATTATGTTGCTTCTCCTATAAAATTTGCTGAATATTTGGCATGTGGTGTCAAGCCTATTACGACTAATGCAATGCCTCATTATGTTGAATTGATAAAGAAATTTAATTGTGGTGTTATTGTAGACTATGATAATTTGGAAAATATAGAAATCTCACATGACAATGATTCTTCCAATACGAAAAAAGCTTATGATGCCTATTTTGCATTAGATAGAATTATTGAATTATATCAAAAAATACTATGTTGATAGAAATCTATTTATTGATGCTAATTTGCTCATGAATGGAGTAAATACATCTGTGCTGTAAAAGGATGACAACTTGTTTTTGATTACTATACTTATATATTATATGAATATACTTATGATATCGAGGGGATATCCATCTAAATGGGATCCACAATGGGGGAGCTTTGAAAAAGAGCAAGCGATTGCATTAAAAAACTCTGGTAACAATGTTATTATTGCATATGTTGACAGAAGAGTCTTTTGTAAAAATAGAAAATGGGGAATATCAAAGATTGATGATAATGGGATTATTGTTTATAGTATCTATATATTTCCCCTTCCTCTGCAATATTTGTTTTTTGTTACATCATTTTTTACGAAAATATTTTTTCAGATATTGGTCGAACGTATTATTAAAGAGAATGATAAGATTGATTTAATATATTCTCATTATTTATATAATACTTATTTTGCTTCTTTTATTAAAATAAAGCACAAATTGCCACTTGTCTGTATAGAGCATTGGAGTGGGGTAAATAAAGATGTTCTGCCACAATATGTAAAGTTAATGGGAGCTAAAGCCTATAGTACGGCAGATGCTATAATCGCTGTCTGTGATTCTTTAAGAAAAAGAATAAGAGAGCATTTTAATAAAGAAAGTTTTGTTGTTCACAATATGGTTAGTGATGATTTTTTTACTTGTCCTTTAATTGAGAAAAATGATTTCTTTCAATTTGTTTCTGTTGGTACATTAATTAAAGGAAAAGGGTATGATTTTTTGATAAATAGTTTTTCTCAAACTCAATTCCCTGAAAAAACATGGAAATTATTGATTGTTGGTGATGGGCCTGAAAGAGATAATCTTTATAAGCAAATTACACATTTAGGATTGGAAAATCATATTTTCTTATTAGGGAAAAAAAGTAAAAATGATATTGTTTCTATTTTGGCTAAAAGCCATGCTTTTATTTTACCATCAAGGGGTGAAAATTTTTCTGTTGCAATAATTGAAGCTTTATCAATAGGAATCCCTGTTGTAGCAACAGACTGTGGTGGAACAAAAGAGTCTATAAATAATAGTAATGGAATATTAGTTCCTGTAGATGATACGAGCTCTATGTCGGAATCGCTGCTTTATATGTTCAATAATATTTTGAAATATGATGCTAGTGATATTCGTAAGAATAGTAAGGAGCGTTATTCTTCCTCAGTTATTGGAAATCAGTTATTAGCTATTTTTGACAATGTACTATATCGAAAAGATAATTGTGGATGTTAGTCTGAAATTATAATGTTAATATCGTTATTTTTTATTTTATGGTAAGAGATATTGCAATATTTGGAGCAGGAGGATATGGCCGTGAAATGGCTTCCTTGTTGAAACGCATAAATAAACAACAACAATGTTGGAATTTTATTGGTTTTTTTGATGATGATGTTGTTAATAAACCTATTGGATATAGAAATGAATATGGAGAGATATTAGGAAATTTAGAAATGCTAAATACTTATCCAAAACCTTTATCTGTTATTTTAGCTATTGGAAAGCCTAAGATCTTAAAAGCTGTTTATGAGGCTATTACTAATCCACTTATTGATTTTCCTAATATTGTAGCGCCAGAAGCACATATCTTGGATATAGATAATTTTTCAATGGGAAAGGGTAATATACTTGGTAGTTTTTCTTCTATGAGTTGTAATGTTCATATAGGAGATTTTAATATATTTAACAATAGAGTGTCTCTTGGTCACGATGTTTTAGTTGGAAATTACAACTCTTTTATGACTGCCTCTCGAATTAGTGGTGGAACTAAGATTGGAACATTGAATTATTTCGGTGTATCTGCTGTCGTTCTTCCCAATATAAATATAGGTGCCGGTACTACTATTGGAGCAAACAGTGTGCTAATGAAGAATGCGAAAGATAATGCAGTATACATTGGAAATCCTGCTAAGAAATTTGATTTTGAGTGATAAACTAAAAAAATAATTAGATTATGGAATTAAATGATTTTATTGAGAAATTTGCGGAACAGTTTGAAGAAACCGAAAAAACTGTATTTAATCCTCATACACGCTTTAAGGAATTAGACGAATGGACTTCTTTAACAGCATTATCAATTATTGCTATGATTGATGAAGAGTACAATATTTCATTGAAAAGTAATGATTTGGCTAAATCATCAACTATAGAGGAATTATTTGTAAAAATAGTAAATAATGCGAATCAGTAGTTGAACTCTGATTCTTGTTTAAAAAAATTAGATAAATGAATGCGATGGCAATTTTTCCCATCGTATGTACCAGAAGCCCAGATGTGGCTCTGACCTTCATCGCTCTTTGAATATTTGTTTTCTCATTCAGCCAGTTGAAAAACGATTCTATGGGCTGTCTGACCTTTGAAACAGCTGTAGAGAATAGGTCTCTCTTCCTGCTTTCTCTCTTTGAGTAATAATGGTTTCTTCTCCCTTTATTGCTTTTACTGGTGTTAGCATAGTAACCTCTTGTTCCTGCTGCTTGTTTCCCCAGAAAGAGAAATCTGAGTATATCTTGTCCGCAAATATATCCCTGTGAATAAGATTATCGGCCACCTTTCTTTTAAGAACCGTCAAGTCATTTTCCTTTGCCGATGATAATATTATCATTTCAGGGAATGGTATGGTCCCTTTTCTACGTAAAGTTAAGGTATGAAGTTTGATGCCGTAATAATACATGTTCTTGGTTGAGCAATAACCTTTGGTTGTTATTTCAGTAGCCACTTTTCCGTTTTTTGTTCTTTCCTGCACAGGTAATAATGGGCATAGAGTCAATAAGTGATGTCGTAGAATCGCAATCGGCTGGTTTAAAGAATGTAATGAGATGCTTTACGAGTTCGTTAATCGCTCCACTCATCCGGTTCAACCGATAGTTGAATGTCTGATAAGAAGGAAGATTGGGAAACCAAGAAAGCAAATATTCTTTAGTGAATGTATGTATCTCTTTGATGTTGAAGCAGTGCTGATATGTTCCACAGAACAGATATACAGTAAACAGTTCCTCATCGGTGAAGACAGGATTTGCATTGTTACTGAATCTCTGGCAGTTGGACTTCAGTGAAAACTGGTAAACATCGCAGATATACATATATATTCTTATAAGTTTTAGCTCTTTCTCCTTGGGAATCATAATTAGAATAATGAGTGGTTTTATTCTTATAATATGCTGATTCCCAATGAGATTGAGAAATGGATAAACGAAATAATTATTTGAATAATAACATTTTAACAAACTGAATCAAGCAGTGATTTCAACTGCTGATTCGCATAAATAACTAATTGCTATATGACTGATAATTTGAAAAAATACAATGAGGTGTTTTGTAATATCTTTGAAGTCAGAGAAGATGATTTGGAAAATATGAAGCTGAAAGAATCAGCCAATTGGGATTCTGTTGGACACATCAATTTAATATCTTCTTTAGAAGAGACTTTTGATATAAATATGGAACCAGAAGATATGTTTGAAATAACTTCGTACAGTGATGGACTTCTAGTTTTGCACAATCAATATAATATAGAGTTTTAAACTTATGTTCGATTTTTCCTCATACTTTTCTAATACTGCATTTATTACTAGCAAAGGTGAATTGTATACGTATAAAAATGTGTCTATTCTGTCTGAAGAGTTAGGTAAATATATTCAACCGCATTCTCTTATCTTTATATTATGTAGTAATACAATTGGTTCAGTTCTCGGCTATCTCTCATCTTTTAAAGTTAATGCAGTTCCTCTTTTACTCAGTAAGGAGATAGATAAATCATTGTTAAGTGAGTTTATTCGTAAATATTCACCGACATATTTATGGTTGCCAGATGAAATGGCACATGAGTATTGTGATAAAGAATTTATATTCTCATCACATGGATATTCATTGATGAGATTTGGGAAAAAAGATGTTGATCTTCCTGATAATCTAGCTTTGTTATTAACAACCTCAGGTAGTACAGGCTCACCTAAATTGGTTCGCCTTTCCAAAGAGAATATTCTTGAAAATGCGAAATCAATTGCACAATACTTGGATATTGACCAAAACGAAAGAGCTATAACATCACTTCCAATGCATTATTCTTATGGACTTTCTGTTATTAATAGCCATTTAATATCTGGTGCTACAATTTTGTTAACTGAGGACTCTTATATACAACGTGATTTTTGGGTTTTTGCAAGAGAACAAAGAGTTACATCTTTTTCTGGTGTTCCATTTACTTATGAGATCTTAAAGAAAATGAAATTTTGGAATAGAAACCTACCTACTTTAAGAACTTTGACGCAAGCGGGTGGAAAGCTCAGCAATGAACTGATAGAGTATTTCGCAAAGAATGCTAAGTTACGTGATGTTAATTTTTATGTAATGTATGGTCAGACTGAAGCTACTGCTAGAATGAGTTATTTGCCATGCCAATATACTATTGAAAAAATAGGTAGCATTGGGCAGGCAATACCTGGAGGCAAATTTGAGATTTGGACTGATATGGTAATTGTGGAAGAATCGAATATTATAGGTGAGCTTGTTTATAAAGGGAAAAATGTGTCTTTGGGTTATGCTGAATGCTTTAATGACCTTTTGCGTGGAGATGATAATAAAGGAACTCTTTACACTGGTGACTTAGTATATAAGGATAATGATGGATTTTATTATATTGCAGGACGTAAAAAGCGTTTTTTAAAATTATTTGGAAATAGAATAAGCTTGGATTATACAGAAGATTTATTGAAAAAGCAATTTAATATTGATGTTGCTTGTGTTGGTACTGATGATAAGATGATTATTTATACTACCGACTTAGAACAAAAAGATAATATAATAAATTTTCTTGTAGTCACACTAAAATTGAATAGAATTGTTTTTGAGACTCGATATCTCAAAAACATTCCTCGTTCTGAAACAGGAAAAGTTTTATATGCAGAATTACCAATAAAATAATATGTATGGCTAACTTAAGTATAGGTGGTATAGAAATTGCTGGTATAGTAGCTTGTGTACCTCCTGATGTAGAAGAGAATATATCTCTGTCTTTCTTTGAAGATGGGGAGGCAGAAAAAGTGATTGCGTCTACTGGTATTGAAAGAAGACATATTGCTGATAAAAGTACTACTGCTGGAGATTTGTGTTTTAAAGCTGCTGAGAAATTGATTGCTGGATTAGAGTGGAATAAAGATGAAATTGATTGCTTGATTTTTGTAAGTCAAACTCCTGATTACATTCTGCCCCCTACTTCTTGTATTTTACAAGGACGTTTGGGACTGTCACAGACTTGTTATACTATTGATATTTCTTATGGTTGTCCTGGATGGGTTTATGGGTTAAGCGTAATTGCTTCTCTGATGTCTTCTGGCTGTATGAAAAAGGGATTGTTACTTGTTGGTGATACACCTTCAAAATTTAAATCAAGAAATGATAAAACAGCTTGGCCTTTATTTGGTGATGCAGGAACGGCAACAGCTATTGAATATAATTCTAGTGCTGATAATATGTTTTTTACTTTTTCAACCGATGGTAACTCTCATCAGGCTATAATAATAAAAGATGGTGGAGCCAGGAATCCTGTTAATGAAGAGTCTTTAAAGGATGTTTACTATGGGAAAGGTGTGGTTAGAAGGCCATTAGATAGCGTAATGGATGGAATGGCTGTTTTTGCATTTGGATTAAAGCGAGCTCCTGAATCAGTTTTGAGATTATTGGAGTATAGTCAGGTTGAAAAAGATAATATAGATCTATTTATTTTTCACCAAGCTAATTTTTTTATGAATGAGAAAATACGTAAGAAGCTGAATATTCCTGTGGAGAAAGTACCATATTGCTTGCGAAATTTTGGAAATACGAGTTGTGCTACAATTCCTTTGACATTAGCTACTCAATGTTCAGATCTTTTGATTAAAAAGAAGAAAGTGATTGCTACTGCATTTGGTGTTGGATTGTCTTGGGGGAGTGTTTTATTATCTATGGATAGACTGAAAACATTGGAATTTATACAATATTGAAATGTACAATCCATTTAATTTAATAAATAAAACGATTCTTGTAACAGGGGCGTCATCTGGAATAGGAAAAAGTATTGCGATTGAATGTTCAAGAATGGGTGCAAAACTTATTCTTATTGGCCGAAATGAGTGTCGCTTGAAGGATACTTTTTCCTTATTGGAAGGAAACGGGCATACTTATTATTGCTGTGATTTAATTAGTGAGGAGGAAACGTCACTTTTCTTGGAGACATGCCCGACAATCGATGGTCTAGTGCATTCAGCAGGTGTTGGACTAACTCTTCCTTTTAAGTTTACTACAGCTAGTAAGCTAAAAAGAATAATGGAAATTAACTTTGAAGCACCAGTGTTGCTAACACAAAAGATATTGAAGAATAAGAAAATGCGGACTAGGGGGTCTATTGTCTATTTATCCTCTATTGATGGAGTATTAACTGGGCATATTGGGAATTCTATTTATTCGGCATCAAAAGGTGCATTAGTTGGTATAGCTAAGTCTCAAGCCGTAGAACTCGCTAATCAAAATATACGTGTAAATTGTATTTTGCCAGGGAGGGTAGACACTCCTTTAATTAGTAGAAAAAATATATCAGAAGAGCAGGTGAATGCAAACAAGAACTTGTATCCGTTGAAAAGATATGCTCGTCCAGAAGAAATTGCTTATTATGCTATATACTTATTGTCTGATGCCAGTACTTTTACTACTGGTTCCAATCTAGTAATTGACGGTGGATTTACATTATTATAATCAAAGAAAGATAGCGATAATTTATTCTAGTTTATTTTGTGTAAGCAGCCAAAAAATGGCTATTGAGTAAAGGTCTACCGTAAGCACTCAAATTAGGGCCTAAAAATGCTATTTCTATCTTTGTTGGCAATCAACTTCTAACAATTATTTATAGCAGCAAAGATCTTGAGAGATTTTATTTTCAGTACCAAACAGAGACCGTCACTCACAGCGTGTCTCTTCAGTCATTTTGTTTAAAGAATAACGTCCCTTAAAACCTTTTTCATAAATGGTACAAGGGTACCAGCAGCAAAATAGTGGAAGTTCAGGTGGATGGTGCTCCCTCGGGGTGTACCGTCTGATTCAAAAACTGGAGGTGCTATGTTGAGTGTGACTGGCGTCAACCGCTTCTATTACCTGTGTGGCTTTACTGACATGTTGTAAGCATTCGAGTGCTCTGTTCGTCATTCGTGAACAGTTGCACCGTGAGCATTCCGATGGGATATTTATATCGTCATATCTAAAGACCGTCATCGTACGGTTTGCTTGTTCGCTTATGATAACCGTTCCTATAGTCTTTTCGAGAAAAAGTTTGTTGCGAGCTATCAGTTTATGCGGATAATTAAAGATGGCGAAGGTAACGAGTTCGCCTACCGGATAGACTGGAGGGACATGGTCTTTCTGTTAGAGAATCCCGTAGTTAAATCGTTAAAAATATTATGATTATGAATATTAGGAGTAAAGTATGGGGGATTTTAGTTGATTTATATCCTCGTTATCTCCGTTGGAGATACGGAATGGATATAGGTAAAAATTGCAGAATTTCATGGAAAGCTCATTTAGATAAGTCAGTTAACCCTAAAGGTATCCATATTGGGGATAATACTTGGGTGCTTTCTGGTGCTATGATATTGGCACATGATCATTGTAGAAGTTTGAAAGCTGATACATATATTGGTAAAAATTGTGTGATAGGAGTTCGATCAATAATTATGCCAGGCTTATCTGTTGGTAATCAAGTGGTTATAGGGGGGGGTAGCGTGGTTACAAAAAATATTCATTCGAATTGTATTGCAGCAGGAAATCCTGCAAAGATATTGAAAGAGAATGTAAATGTTCAAAATGGAAAAATATTAATGAATTGATTAACGAATGTTATGCTATATTCTTGCTTTTTAAAACGTACGATTGATTTTATTGTTGCTTTCTTTGTTTTGGCAGTTATCTGGCCCATATTACTTCTTCTGATAATTTTCCTCCATTTCACCAATAAGGGTGCCGGTGTCTTTTTCACCCAGGATCGCCCTGGAAAAAATGCCCGGATATTCAAAGCCATAAAGTTTAAGACAATGACAGATGAGCGGGATTCTGGAGGATACTTGTTGCCGGATGCTGAACGCCTGACAAAGATTGGTAAAATAGTCCGTTCTCTTTCCATAGATGAATTGCCACAATTAATTAATGTATTAAAGGGGGATATGGCATTGGTTGGCCCCCGTCCTTTATTGCCGAAGTATCTTCCTTTATATTCAGAGGAACAGTTCCGTCGCCATGAAGTACGTCCAGGAATTACGGGGTGGGCACAGGTAAACGGACGGAATGATATCAGTTGGAAACGTAAGTTTGAACTGGATGTGTGGTACGTGGATCATATTTCTTTCTGGCTGGACGTGAAGATTATTATGCTAACCATAAAGAAAGTGTTCGTTAGAGAAGGGATCAATAAGGAAGGTAATGCTACCACTGAGGCTTTCAACGGTCATAACTGAAATGAACATCCATCAGATTGTCAATTCTGTTTTCACCTCCAATGCTTATATACTGTCTGTTGAGGGGAAAGATTGGCATGTATTGATAGATATTGGGGATATTGCTCCTATAAAGCAGTGTGTTCAGGAAAAGTGCGGAACGGTACAAGCCTTGTTTCTGACTCATACTCATTACGACCATATTTATGGTATAAAAGATTTATTACGATTGTATCCTGATTGCATAGTTTACACTTCCTCTTTCGGTAAGGAGGCTTTAGGTTCGGATAAACTTAATTTTTCCCGTTATCACAATGATCCTGTAATATGGATGGGAGATAATGTGACGGTTTTACATGAGAATGATAAAGTGGAAATATTTCCGGGAATTTTCGTGGAAGTGTTTGAAACTCCCGGACATGATAAAAGTTGCCTTACCTATAAAGTCGAGAACAATGTTTTCTCGGGTGATTCATATATCCCGGGTGTTAAAGTCATTGCCTCATTCCCTAATAGCGATAGGGAAGATGCACGGATCTCGAAAGAACGTATCATGGAATTAACAAAGGATTGCAGTCTGTATCCCGGTCATGGAAACATTTATGAGTAAATTATTCCGATATCTGGAAAGGATTTATAAAGCCGTTTCCTTTCTTTTTATTCCCCACTATGTGAGGAATCCGAAGTTTGATCATTAAATAATCACATATATATTTATGGATAAAACTATTTATCTTTGCCTTGCCCATATGAGCGAGGAGGGTATTGAACAGAAATATGTAAAAGAAGCCTTCGAAACGAACTGGGTGGTTCCTCTTGGTCCTAATGTGAATGCTTTTGAAGAGGATTTGAAACGTTTTGTAGGCGAAGGCAAGGAAGTGGTGGCACTTTCGGCCGGTACGGCGGCAGTACATTTGGCTCTGTTGGCTTGCGGAGTGGGACAGGGTGACGAAGTGATTGTACAAAGCTTCACATTCTGTGCGTCTTCGCATCCGGTCACTTATCTGGGGGCTGTTCCGGTATTTGTGGATTCTGAGAAAGAAACTTGGAACATGTCTCCGGAACTGTTGGAAGAAGCCATCAAGGACCGCATTGCCAAGACTGGAAAAAAGCCAAAAGCTATTGTTCCTGTGGCATTGTACGGCATGCCCTATGACTGTACACGTATCATGGAGATAGCCGATAGGTATGCTATTCCAGTGGTGGAAGATGCTGCCGAAGGTTTTGGCTCCCGTTTTAAGGGACAGGTACTGGGGACGTTCGGCAAGTTCGGGGTGCTGAGCTTTAACGGTAACAAGATGATTACTACCAGTGGCGGTGGTGCGTTGATTTGTAAAGATGCCGAAAGCAAGAATCAAATCATGTGGTATGCCACGCAGGCTCGTGAGGCTTATCCTTATTACCAGCATGAGGCGATAGGGTATAACTATCGCATGAGTAATATATGTGCAGGTATTGGTCGTGGTCAAATGACCGTTGCCGATAAGCATATTGCACATCACCGACATGTGCAGGCTCTCTATAAGGAACTGCTTAAGGATGTGGAGGGGGTATTGCTGCATGAAGCTCCTTCGGCTGATTATGACTCTAATTTCTGGCTTTGTACAATCACTCTGGATTCTTCACTTCGCATCAAAGGGCAGGAAAATGCTTATAAGGATGTTGTCAGGACTGCCGTAGGTGGTGCTGCAGGTGTGATTCATGCCGTAGATTGTGCTACAACAGATTGCCAGCCCAACGAGAATGTGGAGGCTTTGCGTGCTTTTATGCTTGGCAAAAAAATAGAGGCACGCCCGGTTTGGAAACCGATGCACAAGCAGCCGGTCTATAAGGATGCTCCGGCTTATATCAATGGGGTATCCGAAGCTATTTTTAAAATCGGTATGTGCCTTCCTGCCGGGCCGTGGGTGACTGATGAAGATGTATATTATATCGTGGAGTGTATAAAAGAGGCCATAGTAAAATAATAGATGAAAATACAGCTTTTTTAACTACGACCTTGACAACGCTGTCGGTTGCCAATACGTTTGTCAATGCGGATTTCATCTATACCGTTGTCTGTTCCGTTCTAGTCTTCTGCTTCTTCAATTTCTGCAAGCGTGCCAAATATTCACCGCCTGATGCTTCATGAGAATATCGGACTACCGCATCGCAAACATCTTATCAGATTATGGCGAATGAGCTGAAGATTCCCCATGTCATAGTATCTTTGACCTATATGGCAGTACAGGCAATCATCATCGTAGGATATCTTGATTAAGTTGGCTTGCCTAATCTGTCAGCTTGTAAATCAATACTTTATGAACTTATCTCAGAAAACAGCTTCAGCGAGGCTGTTTTCTTTGTTTACAGGCAAATATATCCTCACCTTTGCATTGTTGATCAACAAAACGAGATTAAAAACCATGTTGAATTAAAAATGTAAAAAGGAGAAAGAAACTATGCCTTTATTTTATTATGCAAGACAGTCGTCTCTGGCGACAAAAGAGGGTGCCAAACTTTGGCATCTGAGTTTGAAGAAAGTGGGAAGAGCCGTGGATGCACAACAGCTGGCTGAGGTGATTGCCGAGAAGTCTTCCCTGACTCCGGGTGACGTACATAATGTAATCCGTAACCTGATGACGGTAATGAGGAGCCAGTTGCTGAACAGCCGTACGGTGCGTCTGGATGGCCTGGGCACATTCACCATGAAGGCCCGTACGCGAGGTAAGGGAGTGGCCAAATCTGAAGACGTGAATCCCAATCAGGTGACTGCTTTGCGCTGCCAGTTTACTCCGGAATACACGCGCCCGGCTGCCATCGGCACTACGCGTGCCCTGCTCCAGGGTGTGGAGTTTGAGAAATGGACGGGAGTGGTTACTGATGGTAAGGATGATGCCGGTGATGGTGGTAATTCCGGTGGCGGTTCCGACGGTGACCAGGGAGAGAACCCGTTAGGATAAGATGGATTTACTAATTTTGAAAGATTAAGACTATGAAAAAGAACGTTTGGGACAAGATTTTGAAGGTAGTGATAGCTGTTGCTTCCGCCATATTGGGAGCTTTAGGCGCCAATGCAATGAATGTATAAATTGTAGATTTATATAGAATATTAGGAGAAAGGCGGTGAAGGAAAAGCACTTCATCGCCTTTTTGTTATTTTCTTCATTTATAATTCCCTGCCAACCAAAAAATCTTATTACCTTTGCAGGTCACTTTTGGAAACAATAAAAATATAATGATATGAATATCTCTTATAATTGGTTGAAAGAGTATGTCGATTTCGATTTGACACCGGATGAAGTTGCTGCGGCACTGACCTCCATCGGACTGGAAACGGGAAGTGTGGAAGAGGTGCAAACCATTAAAGGCGGACTGGAAGGACTGGTCATCGGCGAAGTGCTGACATGCGAAGCTCATCCTAACTCAGACCATATGCACGTCACTACGGTGAACCTGGGACAAGGTGAACCCGTGCAGATTGTATGCGGCGCTCCGAATGTAGCTGCCGGACAGAAAGTGGTAGTAGCCACGTTGGGTACAAAACTGTATGACGGTGACGAATGCTTTACCATCAAGAAATCAAAACTTCGTGGCGTGGAATCTGTCGGCATGATTTGTGCTGAGGATGAAATCGGTATCGGTACGGACCACGCAGGCATCATCGTACTGCCGGAGACAGCTGTTCCGGGTACGCTTGCCAAGGACTACTATAACATCAAGAGCGATTACGTGCTGGAAGTGGACATCACTCCCAACCGTGCCGATGCTTGCTCACATTATGGGGTGGCACGTGACTTGTATGCCTACTTGATACAGAACGGTAAGCCGGCTACTTTAAAGAAACCTTCGGTAGACGCTTTTGCGGTAGAAAATCACGATTTGGATATTAAAGTAACTGTAGAGAACAGCGAGGCATGTCCCCGATATGCCGGCATTACGGTGAAAGGGGTTACAGTGAAAGAAAGCCCCGAATGGTTGCAGAACAAGTTGCGTATTATCGGTCTGCGTCCTATCAATAATGTGGTGGATATTACCAACTATATCGTCCATGCTTTCGGCCAGCCGCTGCACTGCTTCGATGCGGATAAGATTAAAGGCGGTGAGGTGATTGTAAAGACCATGCCGGAAGGTACTCCGTTTGTAACTCTTGATGGCGTGGAACGTAAATTGAACGAACGCGACCTGATGATTTGCAACAAGGAAGAGGCGATGTGTATTGCCGGTGTGTTCGGCGGTCTGGATTCCGGTTCTACGGAAACCACCAAGGATGTGTTCTTTGAAAGTGCCTACTTCCATCCGACATGGGTACGCAAGACAGCCCGTCGTCATGGATTGAACACAGATGCTTCTTTCCGTTTTGAAAGAGGTATTGACCCGAATGCCACTATTTACTGCCTGAAGCTGGCTGCTTTGATGGTAAAGGAACTTGCCGGAGGTACCATTTCTTCTGAAATAAAAGATGTGTGCGCCGCTCCTGCCAAGGATTTCCGTGTGGAACTTGCCTATGAGAAAGTGAACTCACTGATTGGCAAAGTTATTCCGGTGGATACCATCAAGAGCATCGTGACAAGTCTGGAAATGAAGATTGTAGACGAGACAGCCGAAGGGCTTACACTGGATGTTCCTCCTTACCGTGTGGACGTGCAGCGCGATTGCGATGTAATAGAGGATATCCTGCGTATCTACGGATATAATAATGTGGAGATTCCGACTACCTTGAAGTCTTGTCTGACTACCAAGGGTGAATATGATAAATCCAACAAACTGCAGAACCTGGTTGCCGAGCAGCTGGTGGGCTGTGGTTTTAATGAGATTCTGAACAACTCGTTGACCCGTGCCGCTTACTATGACAACTTGGAGTCTTATCCGTCAAAGAATCTGGTAATGTTGCTGAATCCGTTGAGTGCAGACTTGAATGCCATGCGTCAGACACTGCTTTTCGGTGGATTGGAAAGCATCTCGCACAACGCCAACCGTAAGAATGCAGACCTGAAATTCTTTGAATTCGGTAATTGTTATCACTTCAACGAGGAAAAGAAGAATCCGGAGAAAGTGCTTGCCGCTTATTCCGAAGACTATCATCTTGGTTTGTGGGTGACTGGCAAGAGGGTGACCAACTCATGGGCTCATCCGGATGAGAACAGCTCGGTATATGAGCTGAAGGCATACGTTGAGAATGTCTTTGCCAGATTGGGGCTGCACATGCATGATTTGGTTGTCGGCAATCTGACTGATGACATCTATGCTGCCGGTTTATCCGTACAGACAAGGGGGGGAAAGCGGTTGGCTACTTTCGGTATTGTAACAAAGAAGCTGCTGAAGGCATTCGATATTGACAACGAGGTTTACTATGCCGATTTCAACTGGAAAGAATTGCTGAAGGCCATCCGCAATGTGAAGGTGAGCTATACGGAAATCTCCAAGTTCCCTGCCGTGAAACGCGACTTGGCGTTACTGCTCGACAAGAAAGTGCAATTTGCGGAAATCGAGAAGATTGCCTACGAGACGGAGAAAAAGCTGCTGAAGGAGGTTTCTCTCTTCGACGTTTATGAGGGTAAGAATCTGGAAGCCGGTAAGAAGAGTTACGCGGTGAGCTTCCTGCTGCAGGATGAGAATGCCACGTTGAACGATAAGCAGATTGACAAGATTATGTCCAAACTAGTGAAGAACCTGGAGGACAAGTTGAATGCCAAGCTGCGTTGATTCATTATTCAGAATTTATAATTCATAATTTAAAATACAGTTCCAATGGGAAGAGCGTTTGAATATAGAAAAGCTGCCAAATTGAAAAGATGGGGTCACATGGCAAAGACCTTTACAAGACTGGGTAAACAAATTGCTATTGCGGTGAAGGCCGGTGGTCCGGAGCCGGAAAACAACCCGACACTGCGTTCGGTAATCGCTACTTGTAAGCGTGAAAACATGCCGAAGGATAATATTGAACGTGCTATCAAGAATGCGATGGGTAAGGACCAGAGCGACTATAAGGGTATGACTTATGAAGGATACGGTCCTCACGGTGTAGCTGTTTTTGTGGATACGCTGACTGATAATACTACCCGTACAGTAGCCGATGTGCGTTCCGTGTTCAACAAGTTCGGCGGTAACTTGGGAACAATGGGTTCACTGGCTTTCTTGTTTGATCACAAGTGCGTGTTCACTTTCAAGAAGAAAGACGGTATTGATATGGAGGAACTCATTCTTGACTTGATAGACTATGACGTAGAGGAAGACTACGAAGAGGATGAAGAAGAAGGTACTATCACTATTTATGGTGATCCGAAAAGCTATGCAGCTATCCAGAAACATTTGGAAGAGTGCGGTTTTGAAGATGTCGGCGGTGAGTTTACCTATATCCCGAACGATATGAAGGATGTGACTCCCGAGCAACGCGAAACCATCGACAAGATGATAGAGCGTCTCGAAGAGTTTGATGATGTACAGACGGTTTATACTAACATGAAACCGGAAGAAGGCGGAGAATAATGACATATACATACAAGACGCAAGGTACGTGTAGCAGTAACATCGAACTGGATGTGGAAGATGGTATTGTGAAAGAAGTGGCATTTTGGGGTGGATGTAATGGAAACCTGCAAGGACTTTCACGTTTGGTGAAAGGCATGCCGGTAGATGCGGTGATTGCTCGTTTGGAAGGAATTCGCTGCGGAAGACGTTCCACTTCCTGCCCCGACCAATTGTGCAAGGCATTGCACGAGATGGGGTATTGAGCCTCCTGCCTGAAAGAATGGATGAGAGCCCCTGACATTGAAAGATGCCAGGGGCTTTTTTTGAACCTAACATGGAGGTATTTGTTATTATTTGAGTATTTTTACGCTCTTAATTGAACAGACACAATGAAGAATATTTTTAAAGACTTGAAACGAAGAGACCACAAACGCTATCTGGGCGGTCTGGACGTTTTTAAATATATAGGTCCCGGACTGCTGGTGACTGTGGGCTTTATTGACCCGGGGAATTGGGCATCTAATTTTGCGGCAGGGTCTGAATTTGGCTATTCATTGCTGTGGGTCGTGACTTTATCCACTATCATGCTGATTGTATTGCAGCATAATGTGGCGCATCTGGGAATTGTAACCGGCTTGTGCTTGTCCGAAGCCGCTACCAAATATACTCCTTCCTGGGTGTCGCGTCCCATATTGGGCACAGCGGTATTGGCTTCCATCTCGACTTCGTTGGCAGAGATATTGGGAGGTGCCATCGCTTTGCAGATGCTGTTTGACATTCCCATCATATGGGGCTCTATCTTGACTACCGTATTTGTAGTCGTCATGCTTTTCACTAATTCCTACAAGAAGATAGAACGTTCCATCATTGCTTTTGTTTCGGTCATCGGGCTCTCCTTTATCTATGAGCTGTTTCTGGTGAAGATAGATTGGCCGCTGGCCGCACAAGGGTGGGTGACACCTTCATTCCCGCATGGGAGCATGCTGATTATCATGAGTGTGCTCGGTGCGGTGGTGATGCCGCATAATCTGTTTCTGCACTCGGAAGTGATACAGAGCCATGAATATAATAAGAAAGATGATGCGTCCATCCGTAAGGTGTTGAAATATGAATTGTTCGACACGCTGTTCTCTATGATTGTGGGATGGGCCATCAACAGTGCCATGATACTGCTGGCAGCGGCAACTTTCTTTAAAAGCGGTATTCAGGTGGAAGAGTTGCAGCAGGCCAAATCCTTGCTGGAGCCGTTGCTGGGGAGCAGTGCTGCCGTGGTTTTTGCATTGGCATTACTGATGGCGGGTATATCTTCTACGATAACCAGCGGTATGGCGGCAGGTTCTATCTTTGCCGGTATTTTCGGAGAATCCTATCATATCAAAGATAGTCACTCGCAGGTGGGTGTGATTCTGTCGCTGGGCATTGCACTGCTGCTGATTTTCTTTATCGGAGACCCGTTCAAAGGACTGCTGATTTCACAGATGATACTGAGCATCCAGCTGCCGTTCACGGTTTTCCTGCAAGTAGGATTGACTTCTTCGCGCAAAGTGATGGGGCAGTATGTAAACAGCAAATGGAGTACATTTGTACTTTATGCCATTGCTGCGGTGGTCACTGTGCTGAATATCATGCTGCTGGTATCCGAGTTGACATCTTGAATAATTCATTTTTAAGAAATCAAATAAGTAGTATGAAGATTATTACATATAACGTAAATGGGCTGAGGGCTGCCGTGACAAAAGGTTTTCCCGAGTGGCTGGCACAAGAGCAGCCGGATGTGCTTTGTTTGCAGGAAACAAAGTTGCAACCGGAACAGTATCCGGCAGAGGCGCTGGATTCTTTGGGGTATAAGCATTACCTATATTCTGCACAGAAGAAGGGGTATAGCGGAGTCGCTATTCTGAGCAAGCAAGAACCGGACCATGTGGAATATGGTATGGGTATTGAAGAATACGATAACGAAGGGCGCTTTATCCGTGCCGACTTCGGCGATGTGTCCGTTGTGAGTGTTTATCATCCTTCCGGTACTAGCGGTGATGAACGCCAGGCCTTTAAGATGGTCTGGTTGGAGAAATTCCAGGAATATGTATTGGAGCTGGAACGTACGCGTCCTAAACTCATTCTTTGCGGCGATTATAATATCTGCCATGAGGCAATAGACATTCACGACCCTATCAGGAATGCCACCAACAGTGGCTTCCTGCCTGAAGAGCGGGAGTGGATGACGCGCTTTCTCAATGCGGGATTCATAGATTCCTTCCGTTGGCTTCATCCCGACAAGCAGGAATATACGTGGTGGAGCTATCGCTTTAATTCACGTGCCAAGAACAAAGGGTGGCGCATTGATTATTGCATGGTGAGTGAACCGGTGCGTCCGATGTTGAAGGAGGCGAGAATATTGGGTGACGTTGTTCATTCGGACCATTGTCCGATGTTGTTGGAAATTACAGAATAATGATGATGGAAACAAAAGACAGAATCGAAAAAGCTGTGGAGCTTTTCAAGAGTGGCTATAACTGTTCGCAATCGGTAGTGGGAGCTTTTGCAGATATGTATGGTTTTACAGAAGAGCAGGCTTTCCGGATGTCCGCCTCTTTTGGTGGTGGCATAGGTCGTATGAGGCAGACATGCGGTGCTGCATGCGGCATGTTCCTATTGGCCGGATTGGAAAAAGGAGCTGTGGAAGGCAAGGACCGTGAAGGTAAGGCGGCAAACTATGCGTTGGTGCAGGAGCTGGCTGCTGAATTCAAGAAACGAAACGGCTCTTTGATATGTGCTGAATTGTTGGGGTTGAGAAAACCGGAAGGTTCGTCCGTTCCGGAAGCCCGTACCGAGCAGTATTATGCTAAACGCCCGTGTGCCAGGATGGTAGAGGTAGCTGCCCAAATTTGGACCGAATACCTGGAAAAAACGTCCTCAAAGTAAGAAAAAAGAACTTTTTTACCTCTTAGTAAGAAAAAAAGTGCCTAATAACGTGTTGTATAACATAAATATACCTATCTTTGCAGCGATATAAAAACACCGACATCTCTATCTTTGGAGATGAGGATAACGTTTAACTAAAAGCAAATAGAAATGTTAAAAGAAAAAGCTGGTAATGTTGCAGGACAGATTTGGACTGCACTGAATGGCACAGATGGCTTGACTCACAAGCAAATCAAGAAAGCAACTAAACTGATCGACAAGGACTTCTTCCTGGGATTGGGCTGGTTGTTAAGAGAAGACAAGGTCTCTACTTCTGAAGTGGAAGGCGAATTGTTTGTAAAGCTGAACTAAGCGAGGAATTGATTGGAATGTTATAAAAAGATGCGTTGGTACATGAATATGTTATCAACGCATTTTTTTTATTTGCTCTGTTTTCACTATCTTTGCGCACCCAATTAATAGATAGTTATTGACAATGAAGAATATACGAAATTTTTGCATTATTGCCCATATCGACCACGGTAAATCAACTTTGGCAGACCGTCTGCTGGAATTTACCAATACTATACAAGTAACTAACGGACAGATGCTGGATGACATGGACCTTGAGAAGGAAAGAGGTATCACCATCAAGAGCCATGCCATACAAATGGAGTATACATATAAAGGCGAAAAGTATATTCTGAACTTGATAGACACTCCGGGACACGTTGACTTCTCGTACGAGGTGTCACGTTCCATCGCCGCTTGTGAAGGAGCCTTGCTTATTGTAGATGCTTCGCAAGGAGTGCAGGCGCAGACCATTTCAAACCTCTATATGGCGATTGAGCATGATTTGGAGATTATTCCCGTCATCAACAAATGTGACATGGCAAGCGCCATGCCCGAGGAAGTGGAGGATGAGATCGTCGAACTGTTGGGTTGCAAGCGTGATGAGATTATCCGTGCTTCCGGCAAAACAGGCATGGGAGTGGAAGAGATTCTGGCTGCGGTCATTGAGCGTATCCCTCATCCGGAGGGTGACGAGGAAGCTCCGTTGCAGGCGTTGATTTTCGATTCTGTCTTCAATTCTTTCCGTGGTATCATTGCATATTTCAAGATAGTGAACGGTGTGATTCGTAAAGGGGATAAAGTGAAATTCTTCAATACAGGCAAGGAATATGATGCGGATGAAATCGGAGTGCTCAAAATGGAAATGATGCCACGTCCGGAGTTGCGTACGGGGGATGTGGGCTATATCATCTCGGGTATCAAAACCTCTAAGGAAGTGAAAGTAGGCGATACGATTACGCATATTGCCCGTCCTTGCGAAGAGGCCATCGCCGGTTTTGAGGAGGTGAAGCCGATGGTTTTTGCCGGTGTGTACCCCATCGAGGCAGAAGATTTCGAGGACTTGCGTTCTTCTTTGGAGAAGTTGCAGTTGAATGATGCTTCGCTGACTTTCCAGCCTGAGTCTTCATTAGCTTTGGGCTTTGGTTTCCGTTGCGGTTTCCTTGGGCTGCTCCATATGGAGATTGTGCAGGAACGCCTTGACCGTGAATTTGACATGAACGTTATCACCACCGTGCCCAACGTTTCCTACAATATCTATGACAAGCAGGGAAATATGACTGAAGTGCATAACCCCGGCAGCATGCCCGACCCTACCATGATAGACCGTATTGAGGAGCCCTATATCCGTGCCTCGGTGATTACCGCCACTGATTACATCGGCCCTATCATGACTCTTTGTCTGGGCAAGCGTGGCGAGCTGGTGAAGCAGGAATATATTTCAGGTAACCGTGTAGAAATATACTATGACATGCCTCTTGGCGAAATAGTTATCGATTTCTATGATAAATTGAAGAGTATCTCTAAGGGATATGCCTCTTTTGACTATCATCCCAACGGTTTTCGTCCTTCCAAACTGGTGAAGCTGGATATTTTGCTGAACGGTGAGCCGGTGGATGCTCTTTCTACCTTGACACACTTTGACAATGCCTACGAATTGGGACGCCGGATGTGCGAAAAGTTGAAAGACCTGATTCCGAGACAGCAGTTCGATATCGCCATTCAGGCTGCTATCGGTGCCAAGATTATTTCCCGGGAAACGATTAAGGCTGTGCGTAAGGACGTAACGGCCAAATGTTATGGAGGTGACGTGAGCCGTAAACGAAAATTGCTTGAGAAACAGAAGAGAGGTAAGAAGCGTATGAAACAGATTGGTAATGTGGAAGTACCTCAGAAAGCGTTCCTTGCAGTCTTGAAGCTGGATTGATGTCGAAAGGATGAAATCTTAAATCAAATATACTTCTTTATGATTATTTTGCGTACTGTGAAAAACTTCTCGTCGCTGAATATAGCGGCGAGCATCTTGCTGTTTTTGATGGCTATTTTGGCGGCCGTTATTGCTAATTCGCCGATGGCTCCGCTGTATCAGGGCTTTCTTTTGCAGGAACTGCATCTGCGTATCGGAGACTTCAACTTGTTCTCCCATGGCGGTCATCCGTTGAAAATGATTGAGTTTATAAACGACTGCCTGATGACTGTTTTCTTTCTGGCTGTGGGGTTGGAGATAAAGCGGGAACTGCTGGTGGGTGAACTTTCTTCCTTTCGTAAAGCCTCTTTACCTTTTGTAGCGGCGTGTGGCGGTATGCTGGTGCCGGTCATTGTCTATTCACTTCTGGTCGTTCAGGGCACTCCGGAAACGCGCGGTATGGCTATACCGATGGCTACGGATATTGCTTTTTCATTGGGTGTACTCAGTCTGCTGGGTAAACGGGTGCCTTTGAGTCTGAAAATTTTCCTGACGGCATTTGCAGTGGTCGATGATATTGGCGGCATTCTGGTTATTGCCATTTTCTATAGTTCCGAAGTGGCATACGGATATCTTATTGTAGCTGCTGTCCTTTATTTCTTCCTTTACTATATGGGGAAATTCGGTATGACACAGAAGATATTCTTCCTGCTTATCGGGCTGATTATTTGGTATTTGTTCCTTCAGTCGGGCATTCACAGCACTATTTCCGGAGTGATACTGGCCTTTGTAATACCGGCCCGTCCCCGTTTGGATGCCGGGAAATACATTAAGCGTATCCGCGATATCATCGGTGATTTTCCGGTTTCCAAATCGGATAATATTATATTGACCAATGAGCAGATTGCCACTCTAAAACAAGTAGAACGCGCTTCTGATTATGTGATTAGTCCTTTGCAATCCTTGGAAGACAATTTGCATGGTACGGTAAACTTTGTGATACTGCCGCTCTTTGCTTTTGCCAATGCTGGTGTGGTGTTCAGTGGAGGCGGTGGCGTTGTTGGAGCTGTTAGTATAGCGGTGGCTGCAGGATTGCTTCTTGGCAAGTTTATCGGTATTTTTCTATTCACCTGGCTGGCGGTCAAGAGTGGTTTGTCCTCGATGCCTCCGGGAATGAATTGGAGAAGTGTTGCCGGAGTATCCTTGTTGGGGGGGATTGGTTTTACGGTATCTTTATTTATTGCCAACCTTTCTTTTGCAGGAGAATATCCGGATCTGCTGAACCAGGCGAAGTTTGGTGTATTGCTGGGAACGATTGTTGCCGGTATGTTGGGATATATGGTACTGAATGCGGTGTTGCCGAAGGTTAAGAACAAATAGATCTCCACTTTGGAATACTGGACGAAGAATCGGTTCTTTAGGGATATTCAGTAAATCCTTTGAAAGATAAGTTGGCATGTGTCAATGATTTAAGAAAACGTATTCTCTGTTACAGAAACAGAAGAAATAGCCCATTATTCTTAAAAAACATTCGTATCTTTGCTGATACAAGTCGAAAAGGACCTTCCGGATATGAAGCACATAAAGGCAGTTGCCGGATACATATTGATTCTTTCTCTCTGCCTCGTGTGTGCATACCCTGCCCATGCGGAGACGCGGCGTATTGCGCTGATACACTCTTTCGAGCCGGGCTATCCACCTGCTGCGAAGGCTTTGGAACTGTTGCAAAGAGAGTTCAGTCTTCTCGGCTTGGACTGCGATGTACGCGAATACTATCTGGATTGCGACCGCTACATGGAGGAGGCAGAAAACCTCCGTATGGCTGGTTTCGTGGACGACCTCTCTGCCTGGGGAGCCGAGTTGATAGCCGTGCTCGACGACCAGGCTGCCTATGCGCTGATGGCATGCAGACACCCGTTGGCGCATGAAATACCCGTTGTGTTCAGCGGTGTGAACTATCCCAACATATCCCTGCTCCTGCAATACCCCAACATCACGGGCTATGCCGACACGCCCGATTACTTGCGTACCATACGTATGATAGAGAGTATCATGGGCAAGTCGCGCATCTGCCTGATGAACGGACAAGTGTTTCTGGACCGCAAGATATGGCATGCGTTGAATGAGCAGTGTCGTGGGCAGGGGTTCGCCATCGTGACCTCTACAGAGGGTGCTTACTTTGCCGGTTCCTCCTATCACCGTGTGCGCGAGAGGGAGACTATCAGCCCTATACTGAAACGGCAGAACATAGACGTGTTGCTGGACACCACGAAGATTGTGCGCATGACGAGCGACTCCATAGCGATACGCCATCTGATGTGGTTGGGACGCGGCGACAATACGTTGCTGCTCTACACCAAGCGAGACTATACCACCAAACGTGTGGGCATGCTTTTCGACAATCCCACGTTTCAGACCATCAACGAGGGCTTCGGCTTTGCCGACTACTTGCTGGGAGGATATTTCACTCCACTGGAAAGCCAGATAAGATACATGGCTACCGGTATCAAGGAACGTCTTGAAGGACGGATGCCCCGGCAGCAGGTGACGGAATGCGCCAAGCAGTACGTGCTGAACTGGCATGTGCTGCAGAAGTATGGTATCCCGCTCGAGAGTATCCCGGTGGAGTACACTGTGATGTATATTCCTTTTTCGGAGCGCTACCGCTATCCTATACTTATCGGTTCCATCTTGGGCGCAGTCTTCGTGCTGACGGTAATAGTCTTGCTCTCCTTCAGCCTGCTGCGCGAACGCAGGCGCAAGCGTGAGGCATTGCGAAACCTCCTCTACGAGCATGAGACCCTCTGCCTGGCCATCGAAGGAAATTCTACCTACGCCTGGCGACTGGAGGGAGATTCCGTGTCCTGCGACTCGCAGTTTTGCGAGCTTATTCATCATCGCCCCGGCCGTCTTCTGCTCGATGAAATCACTCCCTACATCCATCCCGACGACTTACCCGCCTTCCGCAAGAACATAGCGGCAAGGCATGAACGCACGCACCACAAGGGGCAGTATCGCTGTAACTTCACCGGTGAGTTCCAGTGGTGGGAGTTCAGCTACAATACCATCCACACCCCCGGACACGCACCCATCATAGCCGGATTGCTGCAGAATATCCAGGAACTGAAAGACCACGAGCAGGAGCTGATAGAATCCCGCGAGCTGGCGGAGCAGGCCGAACTGAAACAGTCGTTCCTCAACAACATGAGCCACGAGATCCGCACTCCGCTCAATGCCATTGTCGGCTTCTCGGATATGCTGGCCAATGAGCCGGAGTTTTCAAACGAAGAGCGGCAGGAGTTTGTGGACATTATCAACACCAATACCAAACTGCTGCTGAAGCTGGTGGGCGATGTGCTGGAACTGTCGCGCATCGAGTCGGGTAACCTCTCGTTCACCTTTCAGCGGGAGAGCGTGTGCCGGTTGCTCGATGACGTCTATCAGACGCATAGCCTGCTTATCCGGCCGCCGTTGCAGTTCCTCAAGGATTTCCCTCCCGAAGATGTGCAGGTGAATGTAGACCCCATGCGACTGACACAGGTACTCACCAACTTCCTGAACAATGCCAACAAGTTTACGAAAGGAGGCAGCATCCGGCTGGGGTATTGCTGTCCGTCCGGCATGAGCGAGGTACATCTTTATGTGGAAGACACCGGCATAGGCATTCCGCACAGCGAGCAGAAGATGATTTTCGAGCGTTTCTACAAGCGCAGCGAGTTTTCCCAAGGCGTCGGGCTGGGCTTGTCCATCTGTGTGCTCATTGTCGAAAAGATGGGAGGACGCATCGAACTCCAGTCCGAGGAAGGCCGTGGAAGCCGTTTCACAGTGGTACTGCCTTGTATTGAATAAATCCTTAAAAAATGTAATCGCGTTGTAATGCCTTTATATATAATTTTGCGTATCTTTGCCAATGTTTTAAGAAATATAACGTTTTAAGAAACTAATTTAAAAGACATTATGTTAAAGAGAGTAAGAATTATACTGACGGTGCTGCTGTTACTGGCCACCGTGGGTGTAGATGCGCAGGTCACCACAGCTTCTATGGCGGGTAAGGTGACGGATGCAAGTAATGAGCCCATTATTGGTGCCACTGTTCAGGCGGTGCACCAGCCTTCCGGTTCGCGCTACGGAACTGTGACCAATGTCGATGGACGCTATTCCATCCAGGGTATGCGCACCGGTGGTCCCTATCGGGTGGAGATTTCCTATATCGGCTATCAGACAGTTATTTATAAGGACATCACTCTCCAACTGGGCGAGGTGTATAACCTGAACGTAGAGATGAGCGAATCTTCTGAGCTGCTGAACGAAGTGATTGTGACGGCGGCCAAGACCAAGTTCACCGCCGAAAAGACAGGTGCCACTACCAACATCTCTTCTGCACAGATAACGCAGCTCCCTACCGTGAACCGTAGTATCAGCGACATCGCCCGCCTTTCTCCCTACGCCAATGGCATGAGCTTTGCCGGAGGTGACGGACGTTCCACGAACTTCACCATCGACGGTGCCAACTTCAACAACAACTTTGGACTGAGTTCCAACCTTCCCGGCGGCGGCAATCCCATCTCGATGGATGCCATCGAAGAAGTGCAGGTAGTTGTCGCCCCGTTCGACGTACGCCAGACGAACTTCATCGGCGGTGGCATCAATGCCATCACCAAGAGCGGTACGAACACATTCAGAGGTACTGCCTATACCTATTACCGCAACCAGGACATGCGTGGTAACCGCATCAACGGCGAGGATCTGGGAGCACGTTCCGATGAGTCCAAGACCACCTACGGCTTTACGCTGGGTGGTCCCATCATCAAGAACAAGTTGTTCTTCTTTGTGAACTACGAAAAAGAGAAGACTCCGGGAGAGGTTATAAAGTATCGCGCGCGCGAGGACGGCGAAGATGCGAAAGGTATGGTGTCCCGTACACTGAAGTCGGACATGGAGAAGGTGTACAACCATCTGAAGGACAAATACGGCTATGATGCAGGCTCCTACACCAATTTCCCTGCCGACGAGGAGAACACCAAGCTGCTGGCCCGCATCGACTGGAACATTACGGACCGCCATCGCTTGAGTCTCCGCTACAACAATACGAAGAATACGGCTTGGAATGCCCCGAACGGTAACTCTTCCGATACGGGATATCGTTTGAACAATACTTACCGCGTAGGTACGCAGTCTATGGCGTTTGCCAACAGCATGTATTCTATGGACAACAAGGTGCAGTCTTGGGCGGCAGATTTGAATAGTCGTTTCACCGATAAGATTTCCAATCAGTTGCTGTTTACCTACACCAATATTGAGGACATGCGCGGCACCAATTCTTCTCCTTTCCCCTTCATTGACATCATGGCAGGCAAGGACGAGAATGGAAACCAGATTCTGGAACCGTATATGAGCGCCGGTTACGAGCTGTTCACTTACAACAATGGTGTGAAGAACAAGATTACGAACATTACCGATAACTTCACTTTCTTCACCGGTAACCACAAGCTGACGGCAGGCCTTAGCTACGAGCACCAGTTTGCCAATAACGCCTATATGCGTAACGGTACGGGATACTATCGCTACAACAGTCTGGAAGATTTCCTGAGTGGCGCAGCTCCCGAATCATTCGCTTTGACTTATGGTTTCAACGGCGTGGCTAACCCCAATGCCCAGGTTACCTTCAACCAGCTTGGCTTCTATGCCCAAGATGAATGGAATCTCGGCAACAGTCTGAAACTGACCTACGGTATCCGTTTCGACAACTTGATGTTCGACAACGACGACCTCCAGAGAAACGATGCCATCTATGAGCTTGACTTCGACGGGCAGCACATCGACACCGGCAAGTGGCCGGATTCCAGATGGCAGATTTCTCCCCGTGTAGGTTTCGTTTGGGATGTGTTCAAGGACAAGTCGCTGAAAGTACGTGGAGGTACGGGTGTGTTTACGGGACGTCTGCCGTTGGTTTTCTTCACCAATATGCCGACCAATGCTTCTATGGTACAGAACTCCGTTACCTTTAAGACCCAATATGACAATGGAAAAGTGGTGGGCCACGATTCCCGTCTGGATCAGTTGGCAGGTGGCATGATTACGGACATGAACCAGATAATCGACAAGTTCAACCTCCCCACCACGATTGAGAAACACGTGGCGGGAAGCAAGATTTCCGGTGTGGCTCAGGACTTCAAGATGCCGCAGGTGTGGAAGTCGTCTATCGCGGTGGACTATCAGGTACCCGTATCTTTCCCCTTGACCGTGACGGGAGAGTTCATGTTTACAAAGAATGTGAATGCCGTTACCATCAACAATATCAACATCAAGAACCCCGACGAATGGAAGTACAATAAGCTGACCACCGTCAAGGGCGCTGATGGAAAAGAGGTGACAACTACGGAACTGCTGCATACGGGTATGCAACGTTTCAATGGTGCGGATAACCGTATGGTGTACTCTTATTCTCTTTATGACAATCCCGACAAGAATGTGAAATATGCAGGCGACTTCGTGCATTACAATGGCAAGAATGCCGTGGTGCTCGACAATACTTCCAAAGGTTACGGTTATACGGCAAACATCACGGTGAATGCCCAGCCGGTGGACGACCTGATGCTGATGCTGGCCTATACGCACACGGAGTCCAAAGAAGTTTCCGGTCTTCCGGGCAGCGACCCCATCTCTACTTGGCAGGGACTGAACACGATTGACGGTTCCAATTATGTGGATGCACAACGTTCACAGTATGTGGTTCCCGACAAGGTGATTGCTTCTGTGGGCTACTACATTCCCTTCAGACACAAAGGCCTGCTTCGCGGCACACACCTGAATCTGTTCTATTCCGGTTATTCTTCCGGCGGTTACAGCTTCTGCTACACCAACGACATGAACGGCGACGGCATCAACAACGACCTGATGTATATTCCGAAAGATGATAGTGAAATCAACTTCAAGACAGAGGAAGACCGCGTTGCTTTCTGGAAATTCGTAGAGCAGGATTCGTACCTGAAGAATCACAAAGGACAGTATGCCGAGGCTTATGCTGCCCGTGCTCCGTGGGTGCACCGCTTTGACTTCCGTCTGCTGGAGGATTTTGAATTCAAGATTGGCAAGACCAAGCATTGCTTCCAGTTGAGTTTCGACATCATGAACGTGGGTAATCTTATTAACTCCAAATGGGGTATCTCCAAGACCAACACCGTTTCCAACAGCAACCGAATCCTGAAGTATGAAGGGGTGAAGAGCGTCACTGATCTGACTCCGGTATTCTCCATGTATAAGGTGAACGGTGAATATCCTACCAAGACTTACGACACCTATCAGAACTACAGCGAATGCTGGAAGTTGCAAGTCGGTATCCGTTACGTGTTCAATTAATCGGGTGCAGATAACCTCCGCTGAATGGCGGAATATGATAAGGCAAGGGCTGTTCCGGGATTTCCGGGACAGCCCTTATTGTTTTTGGCTTTCTTTACTTTATTGTATTTCAACCTCCATAATCACAGGATTGTGGTCGCTGCACAAATCCAGGTCTGGAGAGTAGTATGCAATACCCTTCAGGCTGGGGGAGTGGAAGATGTAGTCAATACGCAACATGCGTTTGGCATAGCGGTAGGTGTACATGTATCCGTTTCCGGCAGTGCGGAATCCGTCTTTGAGGGTTTTCCTCAAATGATGGTAGGTGTAGGAGGAAGGTATTGAGTTGAAGTCGCCGCATAGCAGCACGGGATAGGGGCTGGTCTTGGCGTAGTGGCTGATGACGTAAGTCTGCGTGGCCCGCTTCATGAAGTTTTCGTGCAGGGTGCCTGCGGCATCTTTGGCTGCCTGGACTTCGCGGCGGGTGTCGTCGGTGGCCAGCTCGCGTTCCCACTTCCTGCGCTTCTGGCTGACGCTGGTGGTCTGCAGGTGGTTGTTTATTAGACGTATGGTATCCGTATCCATCACTACATCGCACATCATGCTACAGTTGGAGCTGCGCTGGTAAGTGATGAAACGGTGGTTCGCCAATGGATAGCGGCTGAATACGGCGATAGGCAGTACGCCCTTGGAGTCTTCGGAAGGGATGAGCGCGTGTGACCAATGCGAGAGTATGCGCCGTATGCTGTCCGTGGGGAAGTCGCTGTTGTCTCCGAACTCCTGGAAGCACAGCACATCCACGCCCTCCTGCTGCATGTACCGGGCTATCTTCTTGCAGGAATAACCGGTAATCTCACCTCCAAAGTTGTGTATGTTGTAGGTGGCTATCTTCAGATACTTGCCTGCCGGGGTTTTGTCTTTCGGCAGGTGGAGCTGGAAGACAGACGTCAGATATCCCCAGTTGCAGAAGAATGCCGCCAGCGGAACCAGTGCCCAGCGCTTATGGGCCAATGCCCAGCAGAGTGCCGTTATCAGATTGACAATCAGGAGTACGGGCACTGCCAGCCCCAGTAATGGCATGATGGCGGAATCGACCGGAGCCACGTTTCCTGAGAAGGCTGCCACTATGGTGATGGTGGCCAAAACGAATGTTGCTGCTATCAGGCAGATGTAGAACAGACCTTTTACGACGGACTTTCCCATGTTGTTTGCTTGTTTGTTTTGTTATGGTACCCTGCCATACAGAGCTTGTTACAGCATCTCTTCCACCGGGATATACAGCGAAGAGATGCTGTAATGTCTGTTATTTATTCACTACGTTCACCGGCTTGCCGTCTTGGTAGGCTTTGATGTTTTCGAGCATAATCAGCATGAGGCGTTCGCGCGCGGCCGTGCTTGCCCAGGCAATGTGCGGAGTGATGTAGCAGTTACGGGCAGAGAGCAATGGATTGTCGGCACGGGGAGGCTCCTGCGAGAGTACGTCTACGCCGGCGGCATAGATGGTGCCGTTGTTAAGTGCATTGGCAAGGTCTTGTTCGTTGATGAGCGGGCCGCGTCCGGTATTGATGAGGATGGCGGTGGGCTTCATCAGCCGGAGCCGTTCTGCATTCACCATCTCGCGGGTGGAGTCGGTGAGGGGACAGTGCAGGCTGATGATGTCACATTCGCGGAACAACTCGTCCAGCTCCATCTTGCGGATTTCGGGAGGAAGCTGGAAGTTGGTCTTGGAGGTGTAGGCACATACCTTCATACCGAAGCCGATGGCGATGCGGGCGGTGGTGAAGCCGGTGTGCCCCAGGCCTACGATTCCGAGCTTTTTTTCGCGCAGTTCGATGAGCGGCGTGTCCCAGAAGCAGAAGTCCTTGCTTGCTGTCCAGCGGCCTCGGTGCACCTCTTCAGAGTGGTGTTGCACTTGCTGGGTGATGTTCAGAATATGGGCAAAGACCATCTGGGCAACGGAGTCGGTGCTGTAGGCGGGAATATTGGTGACAATGATGCCGCGTTCTTTGGCAGCGGCGGTGTCTACGATGTTGTATCCGGTAGCCAGCACACCGATGTATTTCAGTTCGGGCAGTGCCGCCATGTGCTCAGCGGTGAGCACGGTTTTGTTGGTCAGCAGGATTTCTGCACCAGCGGCGCGTTCCAATACTTCCGCAGGGGCGGTGCGGTCGTAGATGGTGCACTCGCCCAAGGCTTGCAATTCGTCCCAGCAAAGGTCGCCGGGGTTGGCGGCATAGCCGTCTAATACTACTATATTCATGGAGTTATAAGTTATTTGTTGTGGGGATTTTCTGTATCCGAGTTTTAATCTCTAACTTTTAATTTTAATTGATAGTTTACCATTTCTTTTCCTCTCCCCAGAGTTGCTGCATCCGTTCCTTGTGCTTCTGCTCGGCAGGGTTGAGTTGTGGCTCCCAGATACGGCGGTCTTTCAATTCGTCGGGCAGGAATTGCTGCTTGACGAAGTTGCCGGGGTAGTCGTGAGCGTACTTGTACTTCTCGCCGTAGCCCAACTGCTTCATCAGCTTGGTAGGGGCGTTGCGCAGGTGCAGAGGGACGGGGAGGTTGCCCGTTTCACGTACCAGTTCCAGGGCATTGTTGATGGCCATATAGGCGGAGTTGCTCTTGGGGCTGGTGGCAAGGTATATGGTGGCTTCTGCCAGTGGGATACGTCCTTCGGGCCATCCCACTTTCATCAGCGTGTCGAAGCAGGCGTTGGCAAGCAGCAGTGCGTTGGGGTTGGCCAGTCCGATGTCTTCGGAGGCGGAGATGACGAGGCGGCGGGCTATGAAGGCAGGGTCTTCACCTCCTTCGACCATGCGCGCCAGCCAGTAGATGGCGCCATCCGGGTCGCTGCCGCGAATGGATTTGATAAAGGCGGAGATGATGTCGTAGTGCATCTCGCCGTCCTTATCGTAGGCAAGAGGGTTCTGTTGCAGGCGTTCGGTCACCATGTCGTCGGTGATGAGGACAGGGTCTGCGGCTTCGGAGTCTACCACCAGTTCGAGGATGTTGAGCAGCTTGCGGGCGTCTCCTCCGCTGAAGCGGAGCATGGCGGTGGTTTCTTCCAGTTCTATCTTCCGTTCCTTCAGCACGGTGTCTGTGGTGATGGCACGTTGCAGCAGTTCCAGCAGGTCGTCCTTCTCCAGTGACTTCAAGGTATAGAGCTGGCAGCGGGACAGCAGCGGGCGGATGACCTCGAACGAAGGGTTCTCCGTGGTGGCGCCTATCAGCGTCACGGTGCCTTGCTCCACGGCTCCCAGCAGTGAGTCTTGCTGCGATTTGCTGAAGCGGTGTATCTCGTCAATGAAGAGGATGGGACTGGCTTGCGAGAAGAAACGGTTGCTCTTGGCGCGCTCTATCACGTCGCGCACGTCCTTCACGCCGCTGGTCACGGCACTGAGCGTATAGAAAGGAGTTTCCAGCTTGTTGGCGATAATCTGCGCCAAGGTTGTCTTTCCCACTCCCGGAGGACCCCATAGGATAAACGAAGAGATACGTCCTGCATCAATCATCTTACGCAGCACTGCACCTGGTCCCACTAAATGTTTCTGACCGATATATTCATCTAATGTTCTTGGTCTAAGCCGTTCTGCTAATGGTTGCATAGTATGTAACTCTTAAAATATCATTAATATCATGAAGCGTATACCGCCCTTCTTCACTCCCGGTATGTCCGTATAGGTCAGCCTACGTACATATTCTATGTGGAGCAGTTTGAAGATATTGTAGATACCTACGCTGGCTTCCACATAGGGAGTCTTGCCCATGACGTGGCTGGTGGGTACACCGTCGCGCATGGGGAAGAGGAATAAGTCGGGATTGTTGCTCTTGTACGGGTTGTTCTTGTCCGTCAGCGTGCCCCACAAGCCACGGATGCGGAACATCTCGCGCCACTTCAGCTTCTTGATGAGCGGGATGCGGTTGAAGAGTTTTCCGTTCATGTCGTAGCTTAGGTTGAGGGAGGCGTAGCGGTCGTTCAGGAACTCCATGTTGTTGATGAGGTTGAAGGACTCGTTGTTCTGCGTGATGTACGAGAGGTTCGCCATCGGCAGGTTCAGCAGGGGGAAGGGAACGGTGTTCCATTGCGCACCGGCACGTGCCGTTACGTCCAGCTTGCCCCACGAGCCGAGCCAGAAGCGCTTGCGGATGCTGGCTTCCGTCAGGTTGAAGTTATACTCTCCACCCAGCACGCCCTTGAATCCGGCGGTGTGGGAGAGGGTGAAGGTGGGCGCATCCAACGATACGGGCACGCGGCGTTGCTTGGTGTTGACGAAGGTCTCACCGGGAGCGTAACGCAAAGTCACACCCAGCTCGGTGGTGGTGATGTCGTGCACCAACGTATTTTTTTCGTCCCATTGTCCGGGTGTCCCTCCGTTGTTCTTCCAGTATTGCAATTGTCCGGCAGGCTGGTCGTTACGATGGCGCGCCATGGCCTGTACGGAGAAGCCGGTATTGGTCTCCAGCTCGTAAGTCAGCGTGGCGTCGCGCATGTAGGACATCTGGTCCACCGTCGTCCATTTCCAGCCGACAAACAAGTTGTCCTTGTCCGTGGCGAGATACTTGTCCATGGGAGACATCACGTCGTAGGTGTACTTGAAGGCGATATAGTGTTTCGGGAACTCCCACAATACGTATTCGCGCTTGTTGAAGGAGTAGGCCACCTGTCCGGAGTAGAACCATTTCTTGTCCTTGGTTCCGTAGGCACCGTAGCCGCTCAGGCTCCAATGCGGGTCAAGGTTACCTGTTGTCATACCGCTCAGACGGAAGCGCGTGCCGTTGACGTAGTTGCTGGTTATCATCGTGTTGATGGGACCGAAGTCGAACTTGCTGGGATGCTTCTTGCCACCCGTCTCCACGAAGTTCTCAATCAAGGCTTTCGCCCCGAAGATAACGTACTTGAAACCGGGAATCTGCTCGATGCGGTTCATGAATACGTCCATCGTGCTCTCTTTCTTGGTGAGGGGCACTTGGCGGACTTTCGCCCAGTATTCGTCGCTCTTGGCAAGCATGTTCGCTTCCTTGATGACGTTTCCTTTCAGACGGAAGAGGCGGGGCTCTATTTCCGTGAATTGATAGTCGCTGTATTTGGTGGTCCGTTGCACTTCCAGGCCTTGGATACCTTTCACGAAGTGCAGTTCCACGGTCATGTCGTCGTCGGTCAACACCCAGTTGCTGTCGGGCAGTTGTTCGAACTGCTGCACGATGTCGAGGTTTTCCACGAAGTTGACACCCGTCTTCTTGGGTAGGTTCATGGTACATTTCTTCACGGCATAGGTGGAGTCCTTCACCACGTAGAGGTGCCCCGTGAAACCGAAGTCCTGCGGGTTCTGCGGAACGAAGGTGAGGTGCACGCACTCCTGCTTATCCACCATGAGCGTGTCCATCAAGTAGTATTTGTAGAAGTTGATGGCTCCGCGACCGATGGGGCTGACGAAGCGGCGTTGCAGCAGCCGGATGTCGTCGTCGTAGATGTTGATGTCGGAGAATACGTCCGTAAGGATGGTCCCCAGCATGTCTCCGGTGTTGAAGAACTCTTCGATACCAGTGGAGTTCATGCCTTCGATGATGGTCTTTTCGCTCTTGGGGCTTTTACGGAAAATGGTCTTGCTCGCCGTCTCCTTGATGGAGATGGGTAGAATCATCTTGTTGGTCTTGGGCGATACCTCCACCTGGTCTTTGAAGAAGGAGAATTTCTTGTAAATACCTTTCTCCATTTTGTCGGGGGTAACATCGTTGAGCGACATCTTCATCTTTTCATATTTCTGATACTGATAGTAGTCGTTCTCTTCCAGTTTCAAGGCCTTCTTGTTCTCGATGACCTTCTTCATAAACTCCACGGCGGGGTTGTTCTTGCGGGAATATTTCTCCTTCTTAGGTTTCACGACGACCTCGGAGAGCATGATGTCGTCCGGTTGCAACTTGACGTTCAGCACCCGGGTACCGGGATTCAGTTTCACTTTCTTGGTGATATAACCTACAGCGGAGAATGTCAGCTCATCCCAGCCTTTGTGGGTTTCAACCTGGTATTCACCGTTTGCGTTGGAGATGCCGCCTACACCTTTCCCTTCATACTGTACGGTGATATACATCAGCGGTTCGTTCGTGAGAGAGTCTGTGATGACACCCTTAATTTGGGCGGATGCGCTGATGGAGACAAACAGTGACAGCAGGAAAAGGGCATAAATTATATATCTTTGCTTCATAAGTTACAGATAATTCGGGCACAAAGTTAACAAATTAAGGTTAATCAAGAAGCAAATATAGACTAAAGAAACGGGAGATATGGTTAAATGAACGTGAAAGTCGTATGTCTTGTTTGCTGGATACAGATAAAAAATGTACGGAATCCTTGTAGAGAAGTTGCCGGATATAAAGGATAAAGTTGCGCAATGTATGGAGAAAGCTCTATCCCAAGCCTTGGGATAGAAAGACCCAAGCTTGGGATAAGCGTCCGTAGGTTTGGGATAGACGTTTGCAAGCTTGGGATAGAATTTATGGAGGATTATGAATTGTTGCCGTTCAGTAGTGTCTGTACGATGCGTTCCGCCGTCCGTCCGTCCCAGCGGTCGGGTAGGATGGCGTGCTTCCATTCTCCGTGCAGCAGCTTGTCGAGCGAGGCGGAGAGGGCGAAGGAGTTTTCGCCGACCAGCTCGTTGGTACCGATACGCCAGGTTTCGGGATGCTCGGCGTAGGTGTTGAGGGTGATGCAGGGGACGTCAAGGAAGGTGGCTTCTTCGGCAATGTTGCCCGAGTCGGTGACGATGCCCCGTGCCTGATTGATGAGGAACCCGAAGTGCAGGTAGCTCTGTGGAGGCAGGATGTGCAGGTTAGGGGCATCCAGTCCCAGTGACTTCACTGCCTTTTGTACATAGGGGTGCAGAGGGGCGACGATAGGCATGCCGTCGGCCTTTTCGATGACGGTCTGGAGCAGGGAGTGTAGCACTGCCTTCTTCTCCAGTAGGTCACGGCGGTTGAGGGTGAGTAGCAAGTAGTTTCCTTTCCGCAGGCCGAGGCTGGAGAACCACATGGGCTGCACCAGGCGGTGGCGGTTGAAGCGGATGGTGTCAATCAGTATGTTGCCCACGTAGTGGATATAGTCGGGTATCATACCCTCTTGGTTGAGATTGCGGTTGGCCACCATGCCGGCAGTGAAGAGATAGTCGGAGATGGCGTCCACGATGGTTCGGTTCACTTCGCGGGGCATGTTCATGTCGAAGGAGCGCGTGCCTGCTATGACGTGCGCCACCTTCAGCCCGCGCTTCTTGGCGACGATGGAGCAACTCATGGTGGCGGTCATGTCATCTACCACCAGTACGACTTGTGCTGGGTGCCCGTCCAACTCACGCTCGAAGGCAAGCATGATGGAGGCTGCCACCTGCGAGTGGTCATGTCCGGTGACGCCGAGGCAGGCATCCGGTTTCCTCATAGAGAGGTCGGAGAAGAGCGAGGCATCCAGGCTGGTGTCATCCTGCGGACCGGTGTAGACGATGCGGTAGGAGATGTTCTTTCCTGCCTCTCTGGCGGCGTCGATGGCGCGGCAGATGGGGGCTATTTTCATGAAGTTGGGGCGTGCGCCCGATACGATTGTTATTTTCATTGTCGTAATTGGTAAAAAAATGTCGATACAAAAATACGCTTTCTTAGGGAAATTATTTGTTACTTTGCCTATTATTTTCAGAGTGTCTGTTGAAATATGTATTATCTTTTTCGGTTTTGGATACTCGGATTTAATTTTGGATACTCGAAGCACTTGTTTAATTTTTAATTTTTAATTCTCAAAGTGATAATGCCAACATTTGTTCAGATACTCGATTTCATTGGCACATTTGCCTTTGCCATTAGTGGCATACGTCTGGCCTCGGCCAAGCGGTTCGACTGGTTTGGAGCGTATGTGGTGGGTTTTGTGACGGCCATCGGAGGCGGTACGATACGCGACCTGCTGCTGGACGTCACCCCGGGTTGGATGACGGACCCTATTTATTTGATTTGTACCGGACTGGCCTTGTTGTGGGTCATCCTCTTCGGTAAGCATCTCATCCATCTGCACAATACATTCTTCATATTCGACAGTATCGGCCTGGCACTGTTCACGGTCGTTGGTGTGGGCAAGAGCATCGCGCTGGGCTATCCCTTCTGGGTGGCCATCATCATGGGCAGCATTACCGGGGCTGCGGGAGGTGTGATACGTGACGTATTCATCAACGAAATTCCGCTGATATTCCGGAAGGAGATTTATGCGATGGCTTGTGTGGTGGGAGGAACCTTCTACTGGATGTGCCACCTTTTGGGGATGGAGTCTTTCGTGTGCCAGATTGTGGGTGGTGTGACGGTGTTCGTTACCCGTATACTGGCAGTAAAGTATAGGATTTGCCTTCCTATCCTTTCGGGTAATGAAGAGGAGCAGGAAATGTAGTCCGTTGTTTGCAGTCTGAAAACCTCAGGGATTTTCCGGTGAAACTCGGACATTCCGGAGAAGCACTTCCCAGATGTTTTAAAATAAGATTCCCCGGCATTTTCAAACCGAAATGTCGGGGAATTTTTCATATGTCTCGTTCCCCTTATTAAAGGGAGCGAGGATAGGATTGCTAAAGAGATAAGACTAGGTTAGAACAATGCATCCTTCGTGTTGAAGAGCTTGCGTTCGTTCAGTTTCACTACCTTGCCGAATTTCTCCAGCCGCTTCAGGTCGATGTCCTTCGGGTTGCCCATGATGGAGATGCAGTAAGGTTTGCCTTTGATGTTCTCTTCGTAGAACTTCACGATGTCGTCAAAGGTCAGTGCATCTACTTTCGGCAGGTTTTCTTTGGCTGGGTCGTCCGTGTAGCCTCTGTAGCCCAAGTCTACCAGTTCCATAGCTTTGTTGCGGAAGCTGGGGTGGCTGGTCAGCATGGCTTGGCGGAGGTAGCTCTTGATGTTGCCGATACGTTCCGGATTCTTCGGCATGTCATTGACGAGACTCATCAGTACGTCCAATGCATCGTTTGCCTTGTCGTTCTGGGTACCGATGTAGCCGCGCAGGTAGCTTGCTTTTCCGGCTATGCCTTGCGTGCCGACGAATGCGTAGGCTGTATAGGCCATGGAGCGTTTTTCGCGTATTTCGTTCAGAACGATGCCGGTGAAGTCGAGACCGAAGTACTGGTTGAATGCGCTACGCAGCACGTCGTCCTTCTTGTCAGCCTTCTGCATCGGGATGTAGAGGTGGATTTGGGCTTGTTCTGCATCGTTGTTAGGCAGGAAGTAGACGGTGTTTTCGGTTACCGGCATCATCTCCTTTGCCTGCGGGGAGTTGGACGGGCGTTCGTTGGCTACCAACGGGAGGTTCTTGCTCAGGATGTCGTATACTTGGTCGAAGGGGAGTGTTCCGGTAAAGAATACCTTTGCCTCGTAGTTGGAGGCACGGTTGATGTCGCCCGTCAGTTCTGAAATCTGCAATTCGTAAATCTCCTTGTCGGTCAGCTCCTTGATGTAGTCTGATTTCTCTCCGTAGAGCATGTACTGGCGCAGCGCTTCGTTCAGGATGCTGACGTTGTCTTTACGCTGCTGGCGCATACCCATTGCCGAACCTTTCAGACGTGCTAGTTGCTTTTCGTCCAATTTCGGCATCAGAATCTGGCGTGAAAGTAGCTGGCAGGCTTGCGGCAGGGTGGCTTCGTAGCCCTCCATGATGATGTAGAGGTTGTCTTCATCGGCTGTCACGTGGCAGGTTGCGTTCAGCTTGCTGAGTTCTTCTTTCAGCTCTTGCGGTTCGTAGGCTCCCATGATACCTGCGTTGTTCATCAGTTGGGCGGCATAGCCCAGTTTCGGGAATTCGCGTTCACCGGCTCCGTATTGTACAATCAGCTGGAATACGTTGTTCTCCTTGTTGGGCGTGTAGTACATCTTGGAACGGTCGTTCAGCTGCTTGATTTGCACTTCGCCGTAGTCTGCGAATTTCTCTTCCATCTGTCCGATGGGCAGGTTCTTGAATTGCGTTGCATAAAGCGATTCCTTGCCTACCGGAGGTTCTACGGGTTTGTACCCCGGCTTCTCAATCTTGGCGTTTTTGTCAGGTTTCCCTTTTTCGATATATAGGGCCAGGTAGTTGTCCGACAGGTATTTCTTGGCTACCCGCTTGATGTCGTCAGTAGTGATGGCCATAATCTTGTCCTTGTAGTTGAGTATGTCGCCCAAATCCTGCTCGTTGTAGAAGGCGTTCATCAGTATCATGGCCTTGTCCTCGTTCGACTCCATTTCCAGGTCGAACTGGCGGCATTTCTCGGCTTTGATGGCATCAATTTTCCAGTCCTCGAATTCTCCGTTGGCGATTTGCTGGATGGCTTTCAAGGCTTTCTTTTCGGCGCTTTTGGTAGACTCGAAACGGCGCTGGTTTTCGTCGTAGAGGGGAATGGCCGCTACGATGGCGCGCCCTTGTTCACGGAAAGTACGGGTGTAGGCTCCGGCGCTGGTCAGCTCACCGTCCAGTACCAGCTTGTCCATGGTTCCGGTCTGGCTGTTGTTGTTCAGCAGTGCCAGGGCGATGTCCAGAGCATCTTCGTCGGGATGTCCGGCAGGCACTCCGTTGAATACCATTGCCACTTGCGGGTAGAATCCCACTTTGGCCGAATATTGTTTGCGGCCTTTTATTTCGAGGTTCTGGTAGACCTTGCGCTCGGGTGCGGGCTTTGCAGCCAGACGCCCGAAGGCGGCATTGATGCGTCCGCTGATTTGTTGGGCTTTGATGTTTCCTACGAGTACCAGTACCATGTTTTCGGGTACATACCATTGTTCGTAGAATTCAATCAGCTTGCTCAGGCGGGGATTCTTCAGATGTTCGGGCAGGCCGATGATGGAACGGGAGTAAGGATGTCCCTCAAAAGCTTTCTCCATCACGAACTGGTTCTGTGCACGTCCCTGGTCATCTTGTGAACGGTTATATTCTTCGTACACGTTTTCCAGCTCCGACTGGAAGGAACGGAATACGGGATGCAGGAAACGTTGTGAGGAAATCTCCAGCCATTTGTTTATCTGATAGGCAGGGAAGGAGCTGTGATAGAAGGTCCAGTCATAGTAGGTTCCTGCATTTACCCCTTTGGCGCCCATGCTTTCCATCAGGTTGGAGTATTCATTGGGAAGCCCCAGCTTTCCGGCCTTGACGGTCAGCTCATTGATTTCCTTGCTGATGGCTTCTTTTTTTACCGGGTCGGCTTCTTCGGCCATCTGGTCGTACTTGGCGATGATTTCCTTGTAGATCGGTTCTTCTTCCGTCCAGTTCAGCGCGCCTATCTTGTCTGTTCCTTTAAACATGACGTGCTCCAGGTAGTGTGCAAGTCCCGTGTACTCTTCGGGGTCGTTGATGGAACCGGCACGTACGCCTACCAGTCCGAATACGTCCGATTTGGATTCGTCTTCCCATATATATACGGAAAGACCGTTCTTCAGCTTGAACGCTTTCAGTCCTTGTCCAAAGGAGGGCAGGGAGATGATGACGGCAGCCAGCAGAAGAAGTGACTTTAATTGAAATGATTTCATAAAATAAAGTGTTTTTATATAATAAAAGTGTTTCCCTATATGTAGGCAAAGCTATAAAAAAATCACGTAACATTTACGAAATCTTCGGAAAAATGATGATTTTCAGTACATGATATCACCCGTAAACTATCATAGAGGGGGTGGAAACTGTCAAATGATAGTTTTTACCCCTAATAAAAACCGTATTCCGTCCCCCGGAGCTTCAAATCTTCCTTATACTTGCAACCGTAAAACCTAAACCATTATTAACTATTTAAAAATTGAGCAAAGTATGAATACTTACAGTTTTAGAAAAGATTTACTTGCAGTGCAAGAAGAACTGCTTCGCTTTGCATACAAGTTGACAGCCGACCGGGAAGAAGCGAATGATTTGTTGCAAGAGACGTCTCTCAAGGCTTTGGATAACGAAGACAAATTTGAACCCGACACCAATTTCAAAGGTTGGATGTATACCATTATGCGCAACATCTTTATCAATAATTACCGGAAAATAGTTCGCGAACAGACTTTTGTAGACCAGACGGACAATCAGTATCACCTCAGTATGCCCCAGGACTCTGGTTTTGCCAGTACCGAAGGTGCCTACGACCTGAAAGAAATGCACCGCATCGTCAATGCCCTTCCACGCGACTATAAAGTCCCTTTCTCCATGCACGTGTCCGGTTTCAAGTACCGTGAGATTGCCGAACGTCTCGGTCTTCCACTCGGAACAGTGAAAAGCCGCATCTTCTTTACACGTCAGAAGTTGCAGGATGAACTGAAAGATTTCATCTGATAATAGTTTGGTAGTAGCAATATGATATATAACATATTGATTGCGATGAATTTTTAAGGATTATTCTTGACTATATGTCAGAATAATCCTTTATATTTGTATATGTTAAGTTAACCGAAGAAAAAAATCTCTTATTACTGACTATGATGAAAAAGGAAATTAAATTCAGTCTTGTTTACCGGGACATGTGGCAGTCGTCCGGTAAGTATCAACCCCGGGTAGACCAGTTGGTACGCATTGCTCCGTTGATAGTAGAAATGGGCTGTTTTGCACGCGTCGAAACGAACGGAGGAGCTTTTGAGCAGGTAAACCTTCTGTACGGCGAAAATCCCAATAAGGCTGTACGCGCCTTTACCGCGCCTTTCAGGGAAGCAGGTATACAGACGCATATGCTTGATCGCGGGCTGAATGCACTGCGCATGTATCCCGTTCCAGCAGATGTGCGCCGGCTGATGTACAAGGTGAAGCATGCCCAGGGTGTGGACATTACCCGTATCTTCTGCGGACTGAACGAGACGCGGAACATAATTCCTTCCATCAAATATGCCCTGGAAGCGGGCATGATACCGCAGGCTACGCTCTGCATCACGTATTCTCCTGTCCATACGGTGGAATACTATGCCGGTATTGCCGACCGATTGATTGAAGCCGGGGCACCCGAAATCTGCTTGAAGGATATGGCTGGCATCGGACGTCCGGGTATGCTGGGACAGCTTGTCAGAACCATTAAGGAGAAGCATCCCGATGTGCTGATACAATACCACGGGCATAGCGGTCCCGGACTTTCTATGGCTTCCATTCTCGAAGTCTGCGAGAACGGTGCCGACATCATCGATGTGGCGATGGAACCCATGTCGTGGGGCAAGGTTCATCCGGACATCATCTCCGTGCAGGCCATGCTGAAAGATCTGGGTTTTCAGGTGCCCGACATAAACATGAAAGCCTACATGAAAGCCCGTGCCATGACGCAGGAGTTCATTGACGATTTCTTGGGTTATTTCATGGATCCCACCAATAAACATATGTCCTCACTCTTGCTGAAGTGCGGTTTGCCGGGTGGCATGATGGGCTCCATGATGGCCGACTTGAAGGGAGTGCATTCCGGCATCAACATGATACTGCGCGGCAAGAATGAGCCGGAACTCAGTCTGGACGACTTACTCGTCATGCTGTTCGACGAAGTGGAATATGTATGGCCCAAACTGGGCTATCCTCCTTTGGTGACTCCTTTCAGCCAGTATGTGAAGAATGTGGCTCTGATGAACCTCATGCAGCAAGTAAAGGGAGAGGAGCGCTGGACGATGATAGACAACCATACGTGGGACATGATTCTGGGCAAGAGCGGACGCCTGCCCGGTACTTTGGCGCCCGAGATAGTGGAACTGGCCAAGTCCAAGGGTTTTGAGTTCGTGGATACGGACCCGCAGCTGAACTACCCGGATGCTCTGGATACATACCGGAAAGAGATGGACGAAAACGGTTGGGAATATGGCGATGATGACGAGGAACTCTTCGAGCTTGCCATGCACGACCGGCAGTATCGCGACTATAAATCCGGCGTTGCCAAGAAACGTTTTGAGGATGACCTGCAGCGTGCCAAGGATGCGGCGATGGCCAAAAACGGATACTCGGAAGAGGAAATCAAGAAGCTGAAGCGTGCAAAGGCAGACCCGATAATCGCGCCTTCCAAAGGGCAAGTGCTTTGGGAGGTTTCTGTCGAAGGTCCTTCTTCTGCTCCTTTCATTGGACGCAAGTACCAGCATGATGAGGTGTTCTGCTACATCTCTACGCCGTGGGGTGAATACGAGAAGATATGGACCGGATTTACCGGACGTGTGGTGGAAGTCTGTGCCAAGCAAGGGGATGTGGTCAATAAAGGCGATGTGATAGCCTATATCCAGCGGAGTGATATCTTTGCATAAATGAGAACTTGAAAAAGTGGAATTTCACTGAAAGTTGATAACGTAGTAGGGTGATAATGCGATAGTTTATCACCCTACAGTCCTTTCAGTCATCCTTTATTGTCCAACCATTTCTTGATGGTTTCCTTCAGTACTTCTTGGGTGAAGGGTTTGGTAAGGAAGTCGTTGCAACCTGCTTCCAGGGCAGCCTGCTTGTCGTGTTCGTAGGCATAGGCTGTAAGGGCGATGATGGGGATGTCCGGCGCCAGTTCACGGATGATGCGTGTGGCGTCGATTCCGTCAAGGTTGGGCATTTTCATGTCCATCAGGATGAGGTCGGGATGGACTTCCTCGAACATAGTTACGGCTTCCATGCCGTCTTTGGCATGTTTCAACCGATAGAGCCGGCCTAAAATGGCGTTAATTAGGATGAAATTGCTTTCTGTATCTTCGGCAATCAGGATGGTTTTGGAAGGAGGGGTAGGGAGTGTTCCGGCTTCTTCATTCTTCGGGGAAGTTCCGGGGGCTGTATTTCTGCTCCTCTGCTCTGTGGAATGTGCCTTTGCTGTCGTTTCCCGGTTGTTCTCTTCCTTCTTTTCCATCTCTGTTTTGCTGGAGGATTCCAGTGGGAGGACAAAAATAAATGTGGTGCCTTTACCCACTTCCGAAGTGACGGATATGTTGCCGCCCAGGCGTTCGATGATAGTCTTGCAGATGGAAAGTCCCAATCCGGTGCCTTGGGCAAAGTTGTTCACCTTGACAAAACGTTCGAATATCCGGTCCACTTTGTCCGGTGCAATTCCCATACCCGTATCGGTGACGTGGAATGCTACATACTTGCCTTCCCGGTGATACCCGTAACTGATGTACCCGGCGGGGGTGAACTTGAAGGCATTGCCTATCAGATTGGAAATGACCTGGAAAATCCGGTTCTTGTCTCCGTCAATCACGATATTCTCGTCAGAGGGTTCGTATATCAGCTCCACTCCTTTGGGACAGCGGAAAATATGTGCGTCGTGTATCTCCTTGCAGAGCGGATGGAGGCGTACGGGCGTGATGGTGAACTCCACGATACCCGATTCGATTTTTGATAAGTCGAGAATTTCGTTAATGAGCTGGAGCAGGCGTTCGTTGTTCGATTCTACTATTTCGTAATAGCCTAGCCGTTCCTTCTCGTCGGTGCTTTCGGCAATGATGCGCGAGAAGCCTACAATGGCATTGAGCGGTGTGCGTATCTCATGGCTCATGTTGGCGAGGAAAGCGGATTTGAGCTGGTCGGAAGTCTCGGCTTTCTCCTTGGCTACGAGCAATTCCCGTTTCATCTGTTCCATTTCCGTGATGTCCCATTCGATGTTCAGCAGGATGGGGGAGAAATCGTTGCTTTCAATCTTCATCTTTCGCTTGTCCAGATAGATGGGGGTTCCGTTTCCGTCGCGTTCTTCCGCAATCCAGTGCATCTCTTTGCCGGTCCTGGCTATTTCAATGTCTTGTGCTCTTTTTTCCTGGGCAGTCTCCAGGGGATAAAAGTCGAAGTCGTCTTTCCCCAATGCCTCTTGTATGGGGATTTCGCGGTTGTACGATTCGCGGTTGCGGTAGAGGTACTTGAAGTTGTTGTTGATGTCCTTCACGACAATGCCTGCCGGGAGGTTTTCGATGATTTTGTCCAGAATCAGGTTGAACTGTTTGATTTGTTGCTCATGCCGGATGCGTGTGGATACATCCCTTCCGAAAGTCCAGACCGTCCCTTCGCCTTTGTCACTCGTCACCCAATAGGCGTTTCCTTCTATGGCGAGTACTTCCGGACGCAGTGGCAACGGATTGTGAACAATATAGCCTTGGGAGGTTTCTCCGCGTTTGACACATTCTGCAAATTCTTTCCACGATTTTTTGTCTCTTCCATACGAAGGCAAGTCGTATATTTTCAGTTTCGTGATGTCTTGGGTATTGCCGATGCCATGTCGCTCCTTGAAGCAGCGGTTGCCGAATATCAGTGTACCGTCTTCGTGTGCCGAGTAAATATCTTCGGTGGAGTTGTTGATGGCATGTGTCAGCAAGTTGATATCGTTGCGCCGTTGCTGAATGTCGGTGATATTCTGTATATATCCTTCCAGAATGGTATTTTTGTCTTTATGATATTCGCGTGCAAAGGCCTTGAGCCGTATATAGAAAATCTTTTCTTGAAGCAAGATGCGGTAGTCCACACTGTTTTCCATTTTCCCTTTTAGGTTTTCTTTCAGCCAGTTGGTGAAAGATTTCCGGTCTTCGGGAAGTATCAGTTTCAGATAGTCGTTCAGATTGATTTCTTGTGTCTCCTCTGTGCATAGGATATCGGTGTGTCCGGCATATTTGAAGCTTTGGGTGTCTGAATCGTATTGCCAGTTTCCGATAAGCGCAGCTTTTTGGATTTCATTCAACTCTTGGTTTTTTCTTTCGAGTTCCAGCTTGCGCTGACTACGTTCCGTGATGTCGCGGTATTGGCAGAGCACCATTCCGTCAAAGGGGGACATGATACACTTGAAGAAATAAGTGGTGCCGTTCAAGGCCATTTCGTAGTTATGGGTAGAGCGTATTTTGTGCGTCAGTACTCTTTTAAAGTCCGGATAGATTTGGTTATAAGTGGATAAGGGAATTAGTTGGAACAGATTCTTGCCCAGTAACCGGTCTTCCTTCAAGAACCAGAGATTGATGTTGTAAACTGCAATGTCCACACAAATACCGTCTTTGTCCAGAAGAATCATGGTGTCGGATGTCAGCTTTAACAGTCTTTCGGCGTTTTCAGCTTGTTTTAAAATGTTTTTCATTCTTATAGTATTAGTTTCATGCCCTTCTGGCCTTCTCCCATGCGCCGCTTGCATTGTCTTTACGTTTGCGCAGGTAGTTGAATCCTCGTATGACGTTGACGTTCATAAAAAGGAAATAGTAGGGGATGAAAAGTATCTTGTTCTTTATATGCTTCGTTGAAAGGTAGTACCCCCAACTTCCCATGAGGTAGAAAAAAGCTTGTAACAGCCAGATGATGGCATACAGTAATGGCGTGCTTGTCGTAAAGATGAGAATTGTGTTGAGGGGAAGCAATAGAAACAATAGGATAGGAGTGAGCGACCAGCGCAGCACCCGGTGGGAAATATATTGGAAACAGAATGTGCCGTAACGGAACGGGTTGAGCAGCGGACGTAGCCGCCAGATAGACTGCAAGCCACCGGCAGCGATGCGCACCTTGCGCTTTTCTTCCTCGCGCATATCTGCCGAGCCGCTTTCTACGGCATAGGCATTGGCGCAATAGGCAATGGTGTGTCCCTGCATGACGATGTGCAGGGAGAGTGTGAAGTCGTCGAGCAACGTGTCTGTTTGCATTTCTTCGAACAGATTGCGGCGCACGGCAAACAACTCACCCGCTGCTCCTACTGCTGAATAGAGGCGTGCGTCGAGCGCTTTGAGGGTGGATTCGTATTTCCAGTACAACCCTTCTCCCCCAGAGGCAGCATTGTCCTTACTTTGCACAGCAATACGTTTTTCGCCTGCCACGCATCCCACTTTAGGGTCGGTGAAGGCGTGCACTATCTCCCGTAGGGCTTTTCGGTTGAGGTGCGTATTGGCATCGGTGAATACGACAAGGGGCGTTCCTACGAAATGTATACCGCGGTTCAGGGCGGCTGTCTTGCCTTGGCGTTGGGGTTGGTGGAGGACGGTGGCTTGCGGCCAGCGGGAGAGGCGTTCGTTGGTACGGTCGTTGCTGCCGTCGGTCACCCAAAGAATGCGTAGCTTGTCGGCAGGATAGTCCAGCTCCAGACAGTTGCGCATTTTTTCGTCCACTACATCTTCTTCATTATAGGCGGCGATAAACAGAGTCAATGGGGGCAATGCGTTGTCGGTGGGCATAGGCCAGAGGGTAGGTGTGTGGAAGCACTCTTTTATCTTGACCAGAATATATAATAATATACCATAGCCTATATAGGTATAGAACACTATGAATAAACTTATCCAGAAGAGTATCTCAAGAACTTTCATGCTTCTGTTTTGTTTGCTATCTTTTTGAGGAAAAAGAAATGTGATTGCCAAAAGTATGGATAATCTTTTACTGATGCAAGAAAAAGAAAAGAAAAATGAAATGTTTGTGTCTCAAGAGGTAAAGTTTGGTTTTCAGGGCATTTTGATGTTATAATCATTCTCCATAGGAGGGAGACGGGCAGATACGGCAAGGTAAGGCGTTACTCAAAACGCTTCTGTCATATTGAAGTAAAACAACATCTGGTTGTTTACCGTGTTTTTGCCTAAATCCAGGCGGACGTTCATGCGTGGCTGTACCTCAATGCGTAGACCTACACCATAGTTGGGCAGTACGCCCTCTATCTTGCCAGGAGTGGGGCCCATGAAGCCGCACCCGGTCCAGGCTACAAAACCTATGTGGTTGAGCATCCGCTTCAGCCAGGTGCTGCGGTCGGTATTGAGCATCTGCCGGTATTCTGCCATGACCACGTGCGAGGACTTGTCGCGATACTGCCCCATGTAGTAGCCGCGCAGGTCGAAAGGCGTTCCGGTGAGGGCGTATTGCGTCAGTGGGACGTCGCCGAACACGTTCTTGGTCTGTGCCGTCCACGCAAGCACCCTGCGCTTGCCCAGTGACTTGTATTGGCGGTAGTCTATCTCCAGGCGGTAGAAGGTCTGGTCGCTTCCGATGAATTTGGTGTACATCATGCCGCGGAAATCCAGATACATGCCGCGGTAGGCGTTGGCGGGAACGTCACGGCTGTCGTATGTCAGCAGGAAGCCGAGGCCGGAGTTGAAGTTGTTGTAGCCGTTGGCCGTACCGCCTGCCTCTTTGTACGAAGGTTCGTTCACCAAGAACTTGCCGGGCTCTGTCAGGTGGTCATAATTGATGTCTATTTGAGGTCCGGCAAAGATATTGCTGTTGCCCAGCCGGAAGAGGAACCAGGGGTTGATTTGCACGCCGCTGTATCGGTATTTGCTGGTACTGTCGCTTCGTACGTAATCTTTATTGGTATTATAGCCGATGCCGTAAAAGTTTTCTTCCGTATTTTTATAGCTAAACTTTCCGAAGATACGGAAACGGTCACCCTTGAAGAAGAGTTGAGGCTTGGAGAAAAGATTGATGCCACCGTTGAACATGAAGGCGATGGCCATGGGCACTACGGAGCGCAACTGCGTGGTGTCGCTGGGGTTTATGCGGAAGGTCATCAGGGCGCTTCCTCCCAGCACGGCACCGAAGTCGGGAGTGTAGCTGGGTCCACCCAGAATATTGTAATGCAGATTCCGGCGCGCTACCTTTTGCTTGCGTAGTTCTTTTTTTGTCAGTGCGGGAACGCTGTCGTTTGTGGCGGCCGCAGTCTGTTCCTGGGCATAAAGGGTGGTGGCGAACAGCACCAGTGCGATAATGCTTAGTATATATCTTTTCATGTCGTACGAAATGTGGGTGCAAAGGAAACTATTTTATTCCGAATAGTTTTCACTGTAATAGATAATAAATCTAAAGATGTCACTAAAATTATCAAAAAAGACATTACTTTTGTCTGCTTCACGAAGCAAGACATCAATAACTAAAAACACATAATCTGAATGAAGAAACAATTTTTATCTGTAATTGTTCTGAGTGCCGCACTGCTTTCTGTGCAGGCACAAGAAGGAAAAGGCGGCATCAGCCCCGAAATGCTTGGGCAAATCAAGCAAAGTTATCAAGGCACGGCTGCCGACAAGGCTCTCCGCAATGCCATAGGCAATAATGACATCCGTAAACTGGCACTCAACCAGGAGAATATGCAGGGCATGGATACCCACTTCTCCGTCAAGGTAGAGTCCAGAGGCATCACCGACCAGAAGTCGTCCGGCCGTTGCTGGTTGTTCACCGGGCTCAACGTGATGCGGGCCAAGACCCTTGCCGAATACGGTTTCCAGTCTTTTGAGTTCTCCGAAGTCTATCCTTTCTTCTGGGACCAGTTGGAGAAGGCAAACCTCTTCTTGCAAGGCATCATCGACACCTCCAAGAGTCCCCTGACTGATAAAACCGTAGAATGGCTCTTCCAGCATCCGCTGAGCGATGGGGGTACCTTTACCGGTGTGGCCGACATTGTTTCCAAATACGGCCTTGTTCCTAAAGATGCCATGCCTGAAACAAACAGCAGTGAAAATACCTCCCGCATGGCCAACCTCATCTCTCTGAAGCTGAAAGAGTATGGTCTGCAACTACGTGATATGGCTGCCGCCGGTGCCAAGCCCGCAGCTCTGGAGAAGGAGAAAACCACAATGCTCGGAACCATCTACCGCATGTTGGTGCTGAACCTTGGTGTACCTCCCACGGAGTTCGACTATGTCTGCCACGATGCTAAGGGTAATCCCGTGGAGACAGAGCATCACACTCCCATGTCTTTCCTTGAGAAGTATGGAGACAAACAACTGCTGACCAACTACGTAATGCTGATGAACGATCCCAGTCGTGAGTATTATAAGTGCTATGAAATAGACTACGACCGTCACCGTTACGACGGTAAAAACTGGACTTATGTCAACCTGCCCGTAGAGGATATTAAGGAGATGGCCATCGCCTCCTTGAAGGACAGCACCATGATGTACTTCTCTTGCGATGTGGGCAAGTTCCTGAACTCTGAACGCGGTCTGCTTGATGTGAAAAATTATGACTACGAGTCACTGATGGGTACTACCTTCGGAATGGATAAAAAACAACGCATTCAGACCTTCTCCAGCGGCTCGTCCCACGCCATGACCTTGATGGCTGTTGACTTGAACAAAGACGGAAAGCCCGTAAAATGGATGGTAGAGAATAGCTGGGGAGCTGCTTCCGGTTACCAGGGACATCTCATCATGACCGACGAGTGGTTCAATGAATACATGTTCCGCTTGGTGGTGGAGACAAAGTATGTTCCTGCCAAAGTGATGGAATTGTTCAAACAAAAACCTATCCGCCTGCCGGCATGGGACCCGATGTTTGCTGAAGAAAAGTGATGATAAGGATTAGAGGTTAAGGATTAGTGATTAGTGGGGCTGCGCTATGATTCCGCAGGGTATTAATCCCTAATCCTTAACCCCTAATCCTTGTTCTCGTGTTCGTTAACGAAAGGGATTACGGAAATTTCTCCGTAATTCCTTTCTTTTTTGCTCTTTATTCACGTTCTTTTTTGCTACTTTTGCGGCAAATTAATGAAACCATTATTTTAAATAAACGCATGGCAAATGTAATTAAGTTACGTAGAGGCCTTGACATTAACCTGAAAGGCGCTGCTGCCCAGGAACTTGTGTCTGTTAAGGAACCAGGATTTTATTCGCTGATTCCCGATGACTATACAGGCATCACTCCGAAAGTGGTGGTCAAAGAGCAGGAATATGTGATGGCCGGGGGACCCTTGTTTATCGACAAGAATCATCCTGAATTGAAATTTGTTTCGCCCGTCAGTGGCGTAGTGACAAGCGTGGAGCGTGGTGCGCGCCGTAAGGTGCTGAACATCGTTGTAGAGGCTGCCACTGAACAAGACTATGAGGAATTTGGCAAGATGGACCCGTCCAAGATGAGCGGCCAGCAGGTAAAAGAAGCTCTTTTGCAGGCAGGTATGTTCGCTTTCATCCGCCAACGTCCGTACGACGTTATCGCTGACCCGACGGTGACTCCGAAAGCTATTTTCATTTCGGCTTTCGACAGTAATCCGCTGGCCCCCGATTTTGAATTCGCTCTGAAAGGAGAAGAAGCAAACTTCCAGACGGGACTCGACGCTTTGTCAAAGATGGCAAAGACGTATCTGGGTATTAGTGTAAAACAAAAGGCTGCTGCCCTTGTGCAGGCAAAGAACGTTACCGTAACAGCTTTCGACGGACCGCATCCGGCAGGCAACGTGGGTGTACAGATTAACCACATCTCTCCGGTAGTGAAAGGTGAAACGGTCTGGACTATCAGTGCCGAAGCCGTACTTTTCATCGGACGTCTGATGAATACCGGTCATGTAGACTTGACCCGTACGGTAGCTGTAACGGGTTCCGAAGTGTTGAAACCCGCTTATTGCAAGCTGAAAGTCGGCGCTCTGCTGACGAACGTTTTCAAAGGTAACGTGACTACCGACAAGGACCTCCGCTACATCAGCGGTAACGTGCTGACCGGTAAGAAAATTTCTCCGAACGGCTTCCTCGGCTCTTTCGACAGCCAGCTGACCGTTATTCCCGAAGGAGATGAAATCCATGAAATGTTGGGTTGGATTATGCCGCGCTTTAATCAGTTCAGCGTCAACCGCTCTTACTTCAGCTGGCTGATGGGCAAGAAGGAATATGTGATAGATGCCCGTATCAAGGGTGGCGAACGTCACATGATTATGTCCAACGAATACGACCGCGTATTTCCAATGGACATCTTCCCCGAATATCTGGTGAAAGCAATCATTGCAGGTGATATTGACCGTATGGAGGCTCTGGGTATCTACGAAGTAGCTCCTGAAGATTTCGCTCTCTGCGAATTCGTATGTTCTTCCAAAGTGGAAGTGCAGCGCATCGTACGTGCAGGACTCGATATGCTTCGTGCCGAAATGGCATAATCGGGGCGTATGGCAAATCGTAAATTGTAAATCGTAAAATCGTAAATATATTAATGAAAGCGTTAAGAAATTATCTCGACAAGATAAAGCCGAACTTTGAAGAAGGCGGCAAATTCCACGCATTTCGTTCGGTGTTCGACGGCTTCGAAACATTCTTGTTCGTGCCTAATGCCACTTCGAAATCGGGAACGCATATTCACGACTCCATTGACAGCAAACGCATCATGTCGATGGTGGTTATTGCGTTAGTACCGGCACTGCTGTTCGGTATGTATAACGTAGGTTACCAGCATTTCCATGCTACCGGTGCCACCGGCGGCTTCTGGGAAATGTTCATCTACGGTTTCTTGGCTGTATTGCCAAAAATCATTGTATCTTATGTAGTAGGTCTCGGCATTGAGTTCGTAGTAGCTCAGTGGAAGAAGGAGGAGATTCAGGAAGGCTTCCTGGTTTCCGGTATCTTGATTCCGATGATTGTTCCGGTAGACTGCCCGTTGTGGATTCTAGCGGTGGCTACTGCATTCTCTGTAATTTTTGCTAAGGAAGTATTCGGTGGTACGGGTATGAACGTGTTCAACGTAGCTTTGATTACCCGTGCATTCTTGTTCTTTGCTTATCCTACGAAGATGTCGGGTGATGCCGTTTGGGTATCGGGCGACAGCATCTTTGGTCTGGGGCAGTCGGTAGACGGACTGACGGTAGCTACTCCGCTGGGTGCAGCCGCTACCTCGGGCGCCGTTCCGGAATTCTCTTGGGACATGGTGACCGGCCTTATTCCGGGTTCTATCGGTGAGACAAGCGTAATTGCCATCGCTCTGGGTGCCATTTTGCTGTTGTGGACGGGCATTGCAAGCTGGAAGACGATGTTTTCCGTATTCGTAGGTGGCGCCTTCATGGCATGGGTATTCAATACAATCGGTCCCGACACCCCGATGGCACAGATGCCTTGGTACGAACACCTCGTGCTGGGTGGTTTCTGCTTCGGTGCCGTGTTCATGGCTACCGACCCCGTTACATCGGCACGTACAGAGACCGGTAAGTATATCTTCGGATTCCTGATTGGTGTCATGGCTATCATTATCCGTGTGCTCAACCCTGGTTATCCCGAAGGTATGATGCTTGCCATTCTGCTGATGAATATCTTCGCTCCGCTGATTGACTATTGTGTGGTACAGGGCAACATCAGCCGTCGCGAGAAACGTGCAATCAAGTCTAACAATTAATAAATACCGGAAAAGAAATGAATACCAATAGTAATAGTTATACTATCATTTATGCTTCGGTAATGGTTGTTATCGTTGCATTCCTGCTGGCATTCGTAAGTTCTTCCTTGCGCGAGACGCAGAACAAGAACGTGGAACTTGACACGAAGAAGCAGATTCTTGCTGCACTCAACATCAAGGACGTAAAGGATGCCGAAGCTGAATATAATAAATATGTAAAGGGCGATATGCTGATGAACGTTGACGGTAAGCTGACTGAGAATACCGGTGCATTTGCTACCGCTTACGAGAAAGAAGCCAAAGAAAATAACCGTCTGCATGTATTCGTGGCAGAGGTTGACGGTGAGAAGAAATATGTATTTCCCGTTTACGGCGCCGGTCTTTGGGGTGCTATCTGGGGATATGTTGCACTGAATAGCGACAAGGATACCGTTTACGGTGTTTACTTCTCCCATGCCAGTGAGACTCCGGGTCTGGGTGCCGAAATTGCAACTCCCCAGTTTCAGGGTGAATTCACTGGAAAGAAAACATTGGAGAACGGCGAGGTGGCCCTCGGTGTTGTGAAGAACGGCAAGGTAGAGAAACCTGACTATCAGGTGGACGGCATTTCCGGTGGTACCATCACTTCTGTTGGTGTGGATGCTATGTTGAAGGCTTGTCTGAGCAGCTACAAGAACTTTTTAACTAATAATAATGAGGAGGAATAAGAATATGGGACAATTGTTTTCAAAGAAGAATAAAGAAATATTCTCTACTCCGCTGGGACTGAACAATCCTGTTACCGTGCAGGTATTGGGTATCTGTTCTGCTTTGGCTGTTACTGCCAAGCTGGAGCCCGCCATTGTGATGGGTCTTTCAGTGACGGTGATTACGGCATTCTCCAATGTAGTGATTTCACTGCTGCGTAAGACGATACCCAACCGTATCCGTATCATCGTTCAGCTGGTGGTTGTTGCCGCGTTGGTAACTATTGTAAGTGAGATTCTGAAAGCTTTTGCTTACGATGTAAGTGTGCAGCTTTCTGTATATGTAGGTCTGATTATTACCAACTGTATCCTGATGGGGCGCTTGGAAGCATTTGCCATGCAGAACGGTCCCTGGGAGTCTTTCCTTGACGGTGTGGGTAATGGTTTGGGATATGCCAAGATTCTGGTAATCGTAGCTTTCTTCCGCGAGCTTCTGGGTTCGGGAACGTTGCTCGGTTTCAACATCTTGAACTATGAACCTCTGCAGAAGTTGGGCTATGTGAACAACGGCTTGATGCTGATGCCGCCAATGGCATTGATTCTTTGCGCTTGCATCATCTGGTATCAGCGTGCACGTCACAAAGAATTGCAGGAAAAGCAGTAATAAATAAATGAAGAATGAAAAATGAAAGAATGAAAAATGGGCTGCTCTGCTGCAGTACAAGTTCTCATTGCTTTAATTCTTTAATTCTTTAATTCTTAATTTATCGAAGAGATATGGAACATTTAATAAGTTTATTCGTCCGCTCTATCTTTGTGGACAACATGATATTCGCGTTCTTCCTCGGTATGTGTTCTTACCTTGCCGTATCGAAGAATGTGAAGACTGCCGTAGGACTGGGTATCGCCGTAACTTTCGTGTTGGTGGTTACGCTTCCGGTCAACTATTTATTGCAGACAAAGGTGCTGGCTGCCAACGCAATCATTGAAGGCGTTGACCTCAGCTTCCTGAGCTTTATTCTTTTCATTGCTGTAATCGCAGCTATCGTTCAGTTGGTGGAAATGATTGTAGAGCGTTTCAGCCCTTCGCTGTATGCTTCACTCGGTATCTTCCTGCCGTTGATTGCTGTAAACTGTGCCATCATGGGTGCTTCTCTTTTCATGCAGCAGCGCATCACGCTGGGTGAGAGCGACCCGAAATTCATCGGTGGCATTGCTGATGCTGTCTCTTATGCGTTGGGCTCCGGTATCGGTTGGTTGCTGGCTATCGTAGGCTTGGCTGCCATCCGTGAAAAAATGGCCTATTCTGACGTTCCGGCTCCACTGAAAGGACTGGGCATCACGTTTATCACTGTAGGTCTGATGGCAATGGCATTTATGTGTTTCTCTGGTTTGAACATCTAAAAGAAAGGAATAAAACAATGGATATGAATATGATATTAGCAAGCATTGGAGTATTCCTCGTGGTTGTCATCCTGCTTGTTGTTATCCTGCTGGTTGCCAAGAATTTCTTGGTGCCTTCGGGTAATGTAAAACTGACTATCAATGGTGATAAGGAACTGGACGTAGCTTCCGGTTCTACATTGCTGAATACGCTGTCTGTAAACGGTGTGTTCCTTTCCTCCGCTTGCGGTGGTAAAGGTTCCTGCGGACAGTGCAAATGCCAGGTAATGGAAGGTGGGGGTGAAATCTTGCCTTCTGAGACTCCGCACTTCAGCCGTAAGCAAATACAAGATCACTGGCGTCTGGGTTGCCAGGTGAAGGTAAAAGGCGATATGGCTATCAAGGTTCCCGAAAGCGTACTGGGCGTAAAAGAGTGGGAGTGCGAGGTTATCTCCAACAAGAATGTGGCTACGTTCATCAAAGAGTTCATCGTTGCTTTGCCCAAAGGCGAGCACATGGATTTCGTTCCGGGTTCTTATGCGCAGATTAAGATTCCTAAATATTCGATGGATTATGATAAGGACATCGATAAGGAACTTATCGGTAAGGAATACTTGCCTGCATGGGAGAAATTCGGTCTGTTGGGCTTGAAGTGCCGCAATGACGAAGAAACCATCCGTGCTTACTCCATGGCCAACTATCCTGCCGAAGGCGACCGCATCATGCTGACGGTACGTATCGCTACGCCTCCGTTTAAGCCGAAAGACCAGGGACCGGGCTTCATGGATGTAATGCCGGGTATCGCTTCTTCTTATATCTTTACCCTGAAACCGGGTGATAAGGTGACCATGAGTGGTCCTTACGGAGACTTCCATCCGATATTCGACTCTAAGAAGGAGATGATGTGGATCGGCGGTGGTGCCGGTATGGCTCCGTTGCGTGCACAGATTATGCATATGACGAAGACACTGCACACTACAGATCGCGTGATGAATTACTTCTACGGTGCACGTGCATTGAATGAAGTGTTCTATCTGGAAGACTTCCTGCAGATTGAAAAGGATTTCCCCAACTTCAAGTTCCATCTTGCACTGGACCGTCCCGATCCGGCAGCCGATGCAGCGGGCGTGAAGTATACTCCGGGCTTCGTACACAATGTAATTTACGAGACTTACTTGAAAGACCACGAAGCTCCCGAAGACATCGAATACTACATGTGCGGTCCCGGCCCGATGTCGAAGGCTGTTGAGAAGATGCTCGACGACCTCGGCGTTCCGGCTCAGAACCTGATGTTCGATAACTTTGGCGGATAACCTTCCTTATCCGTCTTGAGATAAAAAACTCCGGCTTGGCCTTCAGGGTCTTGCCGGAGTTTTTTTGTTCGAGGTATTTTCCTCTCTAATGAAAGAAAGTGGAGTGGATTCTTCGCAGTTTTTTCTTTTATTCCTTGATATGAATCAGTGCATTTGCCAGAATGGCTGTTACTCCTCCGGTGGTAATTCCCGAGGAGAAGATATTTCTTAGTATTTCGGGAAGTTGGCATAATATTTCCGGAACCAGTTCTACGTTTAGTCCCAAAGAGAAACTGATAGCCATGACTAATGTTGCCTTACGGTTGATTTCCTGTGCGGCGATGATGCGTATGCCTGCCGCTGCCACTGTTCCGAACATAAGCAGGGTAGCGCCGCCCAATACCGGTTCCGGCATCAATGAAAATACCAGGCCTACGGCGGGGAAAAGCCCGAGTATTACCAGGAATCCTGCTATATAGTAACCTACATAACGGCTTGCCACTCCCGTCAGTTGTATCATCCCGTTGTTTTGGGCAAATACGGAGTTGGGAAAAGAGTTGAGCATACCTGCCAGCATGGAGTTGAAGCCGTCGGCAAGGATACCGCCCGAAGCGCGTTTTACGAATGTTTCTCCTTCCACCGGTTCGCCGGATATGAGCGAATTGGCTGTGATGTCACCGTATGCTTCGATAGCGGTAATCATGAAAATAAGTCCTAAGGCAATGATGGTTGAGATGCTGAAGTCCAATCCGTAACGGAACGGCATCGGGAGATTGAAACCGCCATAACTTTGTATGGATGTAAAATCTACTATCCCCATGAACCATGCCACGATATAGCCTATAACCAATCCGATGACAATGGAACTCATCCTCATATACCGGTTGGAACTACGGTTGAAGGCAATGATGAGTAGCAACACCAGGGCCGCCAGTCCCACATGGCGCAGACTGCCGAAACTGCCGTCCGCTTGCGCTGCCGCACCGCCTCCGCAAGCAGTAATTCCCACTTTTATCAGACTCATTCCAATGAGAGTGACAACGATTCCCGAAATGAGGGGCGTAATGATTCTCTTGGTATATTTCAAGATTCGGCTGATGAACATTTCCACGGTAGATGCTGCGATGCAAGAACCGAAGATAAGCGGAAGCCCGCCCATCGTTCCGGCAGCAATAATGGGTCCGATAAAGGAAAAACTGGTTCCTTGGATGCATAGCAGCCCCGTACCCAATCCTCCGAACCTGCGGCACTGGATGAACGTTGAAATGCCCGAAGCGAACAATGCCATGGATACCAGATAACCGGTGGTCTCGGCATCGAGTTTCAGTGCTCCGGCAATAATGAGGGGAGGTGTGATGATGGCAACGAATATGGCAAGCAGATGTTGCAGGGCGGCGAAGAATGCTTCCTTGAAAGGTGGCTTGTCATTCAGTCCGTATATCAGTCCGTTTTTTAACTTTTCTCCTTCTTGATTGTCCTCCATGTGTGCAGCGGTTTATCTGATTTTAATCTCACAATTGTCCAGACTCTCGATGATGGCAAGTGATTCCACATGGATGCCTTGTTCGCGCAATTCGTCGCCACCATGCTGGAAAGCCTTCTCGATGATGAATCCCATACCGGCCAGTTCGGCACCTGCCTGCTTCACAAGGTCAATCATGCCTTTGGCTGCATTGCCATTGGCCAGAAAGTCGTCAATGAACAGTACCTTGTCACCCGGACAAAGGAAGTCCTTGCTGACACAGACCTCGTACGAACGGTTCTTGGTGAAGGAAAATACGGTGGTGGTCAGCATGTTTTCCATGGTACTCGGTTTCTTCTTCTTGGCAAATACTACGGGCAGTTCCAGCAGATAACCTACCATGATGGCAGGGGCAATTCCGCTCGCCTCTACTGTAATGACCTTGTTGATGGAGGTGGAAGCGAACCGTCTGACAAATTCCACGCCGATGGATTTCATCAGGATGGGGTCCATTTGGTGATTAATGAAGTTGTCTACTTTCAGAATGCCTCCGGGGAAGCATTTTCCGTCTTTGAGAATGCGGTCTTTCAGAGTTTTCATGTTGGATGATGTTTTATTGAATGTTATCGTTTTCCTCTTCTGTTTCTTCTTGAATGGTATCTTTGGGCAGCAATCTTGGAGAAATGCGTTTCTTGGGAGTGAGGCTCATGCCTTTCAGCATTTCGGCCTGGCGCACTACGCTGCCGTTACCGTCCGAGAGCTGGTTGAAGGCTTTGTCGTAATCCCTTTGCAGGCTGGCCAGTCGGTCGCCGATACCGAGGAAGGTGTCGGTAAAGCCTGCAATCTTTTCATATAAGATGGTGCCGCGCTTGATGATGGCCTGCACATTCTTTACCTGGTTCTCCTTCTTCCAAAGGTCGAGCGAGAGGCGCAGGGCGCTAATCAGGTTGGTGGGGCTCATCAGTACCACCTTTTTGTTGTAGGCATATTCCCAGAGGTGGGTATCGCTTTGGATGGCGAGGAGGTAGGCACCTTCGGTGGGGATGAACATCATGACGAAATCCGGCGATTGGGCGTCATAATGCGAGTAGTCTTTATGGCTGAGCTCGTCGATGTGGGCGCGGACGGATTGCAGGTGTGCTTTCAGGAAGTGTGCCTGCTCCTCCTTGTTTTCGGCAGAGGTGTAGGCAGCATAGGCAGTCAGCGACACTTTGGAGTCGATAATCATTTCCCGTTCGTCGGGGTATTTCACGATGATGTCGGGCTGCATCTTCTGCCCGCTTTCCTCGTTGATGATGGCTTCGCCCCGTTCGTCTTTTAGAAACTCCTGGCGGAAGTAGTGTTCGCCTTCAATCAGTCCGGAGGCTTGCAACAGACGTTCCAGAATCATTTCGCCCCAGTTGCCTTGCATCTTGGAGTCTCCTTTCAAGGCACGAGTCAGGTTGTTGGCATCTTCGCTGAGGCGGTTGTTCAGCTCCACCAGTTCCTTGATGCGTTCACCCAGCGAGAAACGTTCTTTGGCTTCGGTGCTGTATACTTGTTCCACCTTTTGGCGGAAGTCCTTCAGGTTATCGCCCAGCGGACGGAGCAGATTGCCCAGGTGTTCGGCATTCAGCCTGGTAAAGTCTTCGGCTTTGCTCTGGAAGATACGGTTGGAGAGATTCTCGAACTCGGTGTTCATGCGCTTGTGCAACGCTTCGGCTTCTTCCTTCTGCAGCTTCAATAATTCTATTTCCTTCTTTGTCCCGCTGATTTCCGCCCTCAGTGCGGCTGACTTGCGGTCTGCCGCCAGATAGCCGACTACGGTTCCAATGATTATCCCTATAATCAGTAATAATATTTCCATAGATGTTTTGAAGTGTCCGCCTTATTGTGTCAATATTTCGTTTCCGTCTTCAGTAATCAGGATTTGGCTTTCCCATTGGGCAGAAGGCAGTCCGTCGTCTGTGCAGACGGTCCATCCGTCGGCTTCGTCGATAAAGACTTCGTAGCTTCCCATGTTAATCATCGGCTCGATGGTGAACGTCATGCCCGGCACTATCAGCATGCCCGTACCACGTTTGCCGAAGTGTTCCACATCCGGTTCTTCGTGGAACTTGACGCCGCAGCCATGTCCGCAGAGGTCGCGTACCACGCTGTATCCGTTCTTTTCCGCATGCTCCTGGATGGCGGCGCCTACGTCACCGAGGCGTGCCCAGGGCTGTGCGGTCTGTATGCCTATGTCACGGCATTCTTTGGTGACCTGTACCAGTCTCTGCATGTCGGGGCTGACTTCGCCAATCATGAACATGCGTGATGCGTCGGCAAAGTAACCTTTGTAAATGGTGGATACATCGACATTTACAATGTCACCGCTTTTCAGGAATTCCCTGGTGCTGGGAATGCCGTGGCACACTACATCGTTGATGCTGGTACACACACTTTTGGGGAAGCCTTCGTACATGAAGGGGGCGGGGATGGCGTCGTGGTCTGTGGTGAAGCAATACACCATATGGTCAATTTCAGCTGTGGACATGCCTTCGCGAATGTTCTCGGAGAGATAATCCAGCAGGGCCGTGTTGATTTTGGCGCTTGCGCGGATACCGGCCAACTGCTCCTCGGTGCGGAGTGCGCTTCGCATCGGCAGTTTATATCCTTCTTTCTTATAATGTTGAATTTTGGCTTCTACTTCGTCGGAATAGTTTTTAGGAGTAAACCGGACTCCTTTCATGAACTTTTTCATTGTCTTTTCTTTTTTATGAGACTGCAAAAATACACAATAATGCAGGTGCTTGTACTATCAAGAGCCGAAAAAACATTCGTTTTCTTTATCCCGATACCAGCTTAGAGGGTATTCACCACTTCTATTTCGCTTCTTGAACTGTCTATCCTCCGTACTTGTATCTGGGTCTTTATGCGCTCTTTCAGTCCTTCCACATGACTGATGATGCCTACCTTCTTGCCGCCCATCTGGTGCAGTTTTTCCAATGTGTCCATAACGGTGTTCAGGTAGTCGCTGCTCAGTGTGCCGAAACCTTCGTCGATGAACAGTGTGTCTACCGAGAGGCTCTGGCGGCTGAGGGAAGAAAGTCCGAGGGCAAGTGACAGAGATACTAGGAAGCTTTCGCCGCCCGATAAGGTGCATGCCGGACGTGCCGCACCTCCTTGATGGAAGTCGCGCAGCAGGATGGTGAGCGAACCGGCCTGGCATTCCAGTTCGTAGCGGTCGGTCAAGCGTTGCAGATAGAAATTGGCGCCTGCCAGCAGTTCTTTTAAGACGAAGCTCTGGGCTATGTTGCGGAAGTTCTTTCCCCGTTCGTCACCGAAGTGGTGGCAGAGGCGGTCCCACTTCAGATACTCTTCGCGTAGCCGGTCGGCACGTTCCTTTTCTTCCTTTATCCGGTCGATGTTACGGGTGTTTTCTTCCAGGCGTAACTTCTGCTGGCCGATGGATTGGTTGCCGACGGTTATCTTTTCTTCGAGATTCGCGATGAGTGCATCCAGGGTTTCGAGGTTCTCGTTTTCTTCTATTTCGGGCTTCCGGCCGATGTGCTCTTCCACTTGTCCGGTGGCCAGATGAAAGGCGGTCGATGCAGCTACTTCTTCCTCTTTAAGTGTCTGCAATGAGGCACGCAATGCTTCTATCCGGGAGCCGGACCAAGCGGATAGGACGGTGATACGCTCCTCGTCGAGAGTGGGGTTGGCGGCATAGAACCCGGTTAAATCCTTTTGCAGCCTTGCCATTTGTTCTGCGGTGGAGGATATGCTTTGTTTCAGTCCGCTTGCTTGTGTATTCAGATTATTCCAGGCAATCCCCAGGTCCTTGATTTCCATTTCCTGTGTTGCTGCAGGTGCGTTGCGCCAGTCGGGGAATGCGGCATCGATGCTTTCCTTGTTGATGTTTATCCCTTCCAGCTCTTTGTGGATAAGGGCAATGGCGGATTTCAGTTCTCTTTGTTTTTCCTGCGCCAGCCGGTAGTTGCGCGTAGCTTGCGTTAGGCGGTCAATAAAGGAGAGGGGGGAGTTCTCCCATTCCGTGTTCCATCCTTCCCAGAGGATGTGGGGAGTGACGCGGTCCATGGTGGCACGTATGTTCTCCTTTTCGTTGGCGGTGAGCGACTCGTAATTGACGATGTTGTTTTTCAGCTCATTCAGCACTCTGTCGGCAGAGTTGAAGGCTTGGCGTGCAGCGTCCACATGTTTTTGGCATTCGTCCTTTTGCCGTTGCAGAGTTATGATTTGTGCGCTGAGCTTTTGAACTTCAGTGAGCTTTTCGTTCAGTTTGTCTGCTTCCAGCTTGTTCTCTTCCAGTAGCTTCTTCAGGGTTTCGTCGGTGGTTGTGGAGAGGCCGATGCCGTTGCATTGGGCGCATTTGGCTTGTGCGTCAGTACGGGCAAGGTTGTAGCTCCGGAGCGCTCTTGCTGTGGACTGACGGGCATTCTCTGCCAGCGTTCCGTAGGTCTTGGATTCTGTCCGATTGTTGTTCAATGCCTGCTCGGCTTCCTTGTATTCTTTCTCTTTTGTTTTCAGGGAGGTGCGTATGGGAGCAAGGACAGACTGGAAATCTTCATCTTTGCAAAGCGATTTTATTTCTTGTCCGCACACGGGGCAAGTATCCCCGACGACAAGCCGGGAGCGTGTTTCCTTTGCCCACTCTTCTACGGCTTCCTTTTGCTTGTCGTAGAGGGTGCGGATGTCATCATAACTTGTTTTCCTGCTGTCGAATGCCGTTTGCAGGAGGACGTATTGCTTTTGGCACGCCTCCACTTTGGCGTTCAAAGCCTTTTCGTTTTCCTTCGCCTCGTTCAGTGTCCTTTCCGTTTCAGCCAGTAAAGACAAGGCGCTCAAGGCTTGTAGCAGGTTCTCCCGTCCGGCATCGAGTTTGTTTTTCTTGTCTTGCAGGGCAGGGCGGTCCATGGTTTCAAGCTGCTTGTTCCGGAGGTTTATTTCGTTTTGCAATGTATGGTTCTCTTGTTCTTTCCGGGTGAGGGCAGCTTCCTTGTCGGTACGCTCCTTGACTTTTACGGGTTGTTGCGCGGCCAGTCTTTCAAGGTGCGCGTTGTAGGTGCCGATGCGTGTTTGGGCATCGAGTGCGGATTTTAGGCCGGTAATGATGGATTGGCTTTGCTCGAACATGGGCAGTAAGGGCGAATGCTCTTGCAAGTACTTCTCGGCACGATGCAGCTTGTCTTCTTGCTCTTTCAGGAAACCGCATAGCCACTTGCTTCCTCCGTCCAGCCGGGCAAAGGATGCTCTCAGTATCCCGGCTTGTGCATGGTTCTGTTGTTGCTGCTGTTGCTGCTGTTTCAAGGTAGAGAGCCAGTTGCGGGCGTCGGCGGTGGCATTCCATTCTTTAATCAGGAGTTCTTTCTGTTTGAATTCGTCCGATTGCAGTTGCGCTTGCTTCCCTTCCCATATCTTCTTTTGCTGTTCACGGGTGAGGAGGAGTTCGGAGTATTTCTTCAGCCAGTCCCGTTTTGCGAGGGCGGCGGTTTTCTGCTCATTGGCTTCCTTGACTCCGGCATTTTGCGTGGCTATGGCTTCCTTGATTGTGGCGACTTCTTCTTCTGCCAGGATGTGGATGCCTTCCAGCTTCCGGTTCTGGTTTTCGTATTCCGTCCGTCTTTCCTTGGTGGCGGCATATATTTCGGCACCTATTTCGGAGTAGATACTTGTACCGGTCAGCTTTTCCAGAATATCCGATTTTTCGCTTTCCTTGCTTTGCAGGAACTTGGTGAAGTCGCCTTGTGCCAGCATGGTGGTGCGGCAGAATTGTTCGAAGGTCAACCCCACTGCAGCTTGTATTTCCGTCTTTATCTCATTCTTTTTGTTGAGCTGTATGCCGCTTTTATTGTTTTCCAGTGTCCAGCGCACATCCTGCACGGCTCCTGAAATCTTGCGGTGTGCCCGCGCCACGTACCATCGGGCGGTGTAGGGTATTTCGTTTGAGCCGGTAAACTCCAGCTCCGTCCATGCTTCACTGGTGTTACGGCGCATCAGTTGCCGGCTGTCGTTGATGGCAACATCTTCCTTTTTGGCAGAGAAAGTCTGGCTCAGGTCTTTGTATTTTTCGTTCTCGGCATGGTCCATGCGGGGCGTTTCGTTGTAGAGTGCCAGGCAGATGGCGTCGAGAATGGTTGTCTTCCCTGCACCCGTTTCGCCGCAGATAAGGAAAAGGGATTCCTCGCTTAGCGGTCCGTTCTCAAAGTCGATGACGGCATCTTCTATGGAGGCAAGGTTCTTTATGGTGAGTTTCTGAAGTTTCATGTTCCGGACAAATGATTAGGAGTTGTTCTTGCTTTTCACTTTTTGCATGACAGTCTCCATCAGCTGGCAAAGTTCTGGGTCCATCTCTTTTCCTTCGGTTTCGCGGTAGTAGAGTCTGGCTATTTCCAGGGGAGACATTTCCTGCATCTCTTGGATGGAGATAGGCTTGCTCTCGTCAGTGTCGGCCTGCCGCTCTCGGGTAGTCTTGATGTAGCAATATTTGCATGCCTTGCCTTTGGCGGCGTTCGAGGCTTTTTCGTTGCAGTCGGGGGGCAGGTAGCCTTTTGTCAGCACATTCAGACGGAGGTATGCAGGTTTCTCTTCCGGATATTCTTCCAGCAGTTTCAAGGCGTCTTCGAAAGGCGTCGGGTCATGTGGAAGTGTGACGAGCGGAATCGGATTTTCAATTTCCCTTGTACTGATTTGTGGTTCTGCCCCTTTCTCCAACTCGATGATGGAGACGGAGTGAGGGTAGGTTTCGTCGAAGCTGACGGAGAGGGGAGTGCCGCAATAGCGTGCGTGGTGATGACTGCCTTTGATGTCCTGAGGGCAATGGATGTGTCCGAGTGCCAGGTAGTCGTACCCTTCTCCCATAGCGCTGAGGGGAACATACTCTATTCCTCCGATACTCTCATCGTGCCCGCTACGGTCGCTGCCTTCAATGGAGAGATGGGCCATGAGGACGACGGGAAGCTGTGCCGTATTCCGTTTCTTCACTTCGTCCAGCAGTGCCTGGAAGAAGCGTGCCTGTCGTTGGTCGCGCGGTGTTTCAGTGTCCAGCAGGGGGAAGTTTTGCGGATAGACGTGGGGCACGGCAATGACGTAGCCTATTGTCTTTTTTTCATTGTTTATCTCGATGATGTGCTTGTCCAGATTCACTTCCTCGGCTGTACGTTCGATGTTTCCCACAACGTTCAAGCCGAAGTGCTGCCAGAGGCTGCTGTCTATCTCCAATTTGGAGCTGCTGTCGTGGTTTCCGGCGGTGACTACGATGGCCATTCCGGGGCAGGCTTGATGGATGTTCAGCATGGCGTCGGTGTACATCTTCTGCGTGGTGGCAGCGGGAGAGGAGTAGTGGTAGATATCTCCGCTTACCACCATGGCGTCGGGCTGCTCTTCGGTTACTATGCGGGTGAGTTGCCGTAGGAAGGATTGCTGCTCGGCGGTGCGGTCGTAGTTGTAGAGGGTGTGTCCCAGGTGCCAGTCGCTGGTATGTAGTATTTTCATTGTTTTTGTTACTTCAATGGATGTGGGTTATGGTTTCCTTAGAATATAAATCTTGTGTGTTCCTCGTCCTTTGTAGTCGATGCCCGATTCGGGATTGGCTATCCATTCGCGCAACTCGCGGGAGGCGGCGGACTTCAATAAGCCGGTCAGTTGGCAATAGTCGGCTTGGGTCATGAAGCTGTTCTTCTCCAGGTATTTTTTTGCCCGTTCCAGCCGTTCCTGCGGAGAAAACATTTGTGAGGAGCGTTGGAATTTGTCGGTGGAACGTTTCAGGTGGCAATGGCGAGCGGTACGGTACAGCAGTTCCTTGTCTGCCTTGAAGTGAATGTCCTTCAGGCAGATGCTGACGGCGTTTCGCTTGGTGTCTCCTTCTTCGCCCGTCTCCCGTTCACGGTCTTGCCGCAGACCGAGGGCAGGGGTGAATACTCCTAAGTTGTCAATCTTCACGGAGTAACCTTGCCCCATTTGGTAGGCTATTTCGTCGGTGATGGCTTGTACCAGTCCGATGATGTCTCCTCGTGTGAAGGATGAGGCGTATGCTATCTTTTCGGTGATGGTTTCCAAGTTCACCTGCCCGTATAGTTTCATTCGTGGGTAGAGGATGCGTTTGCCGTCTTCTCCCGGCAGGTTCAGTTCCTGCATGTTGTATTCTGCCATGATGGTAGCGTTGTTATGAGGTTCGTTTGTTTGTTGGGGCTTACAGAGTTTGTCCCAAGGTTGCGGATGTGTATGCCAAGGTTGGGGATTTCTATCCCAAGGCTTGGGATAGACAAACCAAGGGCGAAGGTAATTCTTTATCTCTATACTTGCAAACTTTACTATTAGTAGTTAGGAAGTTTTTTATTGGTAGTCGGGAAGTTTTTTGTTATAGGTTTGAGAGAGGAATTGAAAAAAACGTTATCTTTGTTACATAAGAGAAGTGCATGAATGATGAACAAAACTAAAATTAAGCGATATATGAAACATTATCCGGACTTATTATTGTTGTTTGCCTTATTGTCCGTTACCACAATGATTAAAGCACAAATATCGATAAGACCTTATAGCGAATGGGAAGCAACCCAGTTTGTTGCAGTGAACGGACATCAGCCCGAAGACTATGTAACGCCAGATAATAATTGGGAAATACTATACAATTTACGGACTCCACGTACTCAAGCCGAACTTCGTGAAATGGGTATTAAATGCTCTGATAGCCAATTATTGTTATTGGAAGTAGGTGGACTTGTCAGTAAAACAAAAGGAAAATGGAAAGCTACTATACCCATTCTCGACAAAGAACAGACCAATTCTCTAAGAAGCTTAAGTAAGGAGATTGCTGAATCCATGTATGTCAAAACAAAGGCAGACTTTATATCATTGGCACAAACTATCAGTGAAATGGGATTCAAGAACAATGTACTCTCACTTGTTTTTTCATACCTTCTGGATGGAAAAATGTGGACAAAGTTAGTCTTGTTTGAGGATGTTGACAATTATACAAGCTGGAGTGGCTGTTACTGGGTATTATACGAATCAAGAAATGGCTTTGCATGCGGTACGAATGGTTTCGGAGAACAGAATTTGATTTTGACTTACATCAATAGCGGCATTGCTCCTGACAACGACATTATGGACCATTGTGCTGATGAAATAGTACAATTCGGAAAAGTAACAGATGCCAAACTCGTTTCTCAGTTAAAACCTTATGGGCTGGTAGATGATAATGGAGATGTATTATTTCCTATTATAAAGAAACGGCAAGACCGCTTTCATCAAATAACTGAAAAATTGGTAAACTCTATCAGTGCGGAACTAAAGAATAATTGTGGCTCCTTAGCAAGCCAATATGGTATTGACAATGAAAAAGTGGCAATGGTGATGCTGTACCATGAAATCATGTGGGATTTGGTAGATAATCTGATTCAAGATAGGATAATCTTCACTCCAGCTATTTTCAAAGATGAAGAATCGAATAAAGAACGATTGAATGAAGTCGTTTTCTTCATAGAAGGAGGATTAATGCAATAATAATTCGATAGAGAAAAGGACATTTGACTTTGAAGAGTTTTCTGTAAATGTATTTCAAGTGCATAGAAAATAGCCAATTAAAAATAAAGAATTATGTACGAATGGGCCAATGAAATGAACTGTGCCGTAACTGTATGCGACACAAAGGGAATCATCCTATATATGAACGAGAAAGCATGCCGTACGTTTGCCAAACACGGTGACCTGATAGGCAAGAATCTCTTTGATTGCCACAACCCGCAATCGCAAGCCAAGATACGCGAACTGCTGGAGACGGGGGGAGTGAATGCCTACACCATTGAGAAGAACGGTGTCAAGAAAATGATTTATCAGACGGCATGGAAACAGGACGGAGTAGTCGGTGGCCTGGTGGAGATTTCGATGGAAATACCCGGAGAGATGCCACACTATATGAGAAAATAACAAAATGATATATGATATGAAAACACTTTCTAATTCAGAACTGACAATTAAAGTTTCACCGCATGGAGCCGAGTTATGCAGTATCTTGCATGATGGAAAAGAATATCTTTGGCAGGCAGACCCCGCTTTCTGGAAACGGCATTCTCCGGTGCTTTTTCCCATTGTAGGTAGCGTTTGGGAGAATGAATACCGCCACGAAGGCGTTTCCTATGCATTGACGCAACACGGTTTTGCCCGCGATATGGATTTTGAATTGATGCTTGAACTGGAAGATGAAGTGCGTTATCGACTGGTTGACAGTGAGGAAACACGCAAGAAATATCCTTTCCCGTTTTGCCTTGAGATAGGCTATCGGATAGAGGGAAAGAAGATTGAGGTGCTTTGGAAAGTCATCAATACCGGAACACGCGAAATGCACTTCCAGATAGGGGCCCATCCGGCTTTCTATTACCCGGACTATGATACGGAGACAACGGACCGTGGATATTTCGGCTTTGATAAGACGGAAGGTTTGCACTATATCCTTATCTCCGAGAAAGGATGTGTCGCTCCGGATAAGGAATATTTGCTTGAGTTGACAGATGGCCTGCTGCCTTTGGACATCCACTCCTTTGATAAAGATGCCCTGATTCTGGAAAACAGTCAAGTGAAAGAAGTTACATTATATAATAAGGAGAAGAAGCCCTATCTCAGTCTGTATTTCGACACTCCGGTGGTGGGGTTGTGGTCGCCTCCGGCCAAGAATGCTCCGTTTGTCTGCATCGAGCCGTGGTACGGGCGTTGTGACCGTGCCCATTATAAGGGCGAATATAAGGATAATGACTGGATGCAGCACTTGGCGCCGGGAGGAGTCTTTAAAGGTGGGTATACAATTGATATAAGATAAAAAATGAAGAAGGATACTGAAAATAATTCGGTATCCTTTTTATTTGGAGAATGCAATGTCATTATCTTTGCGCCCGGTAAAAAATATAGGTTGTTTTTTAAGGTATGAAGAAGAGTCTTATTGCATTGGCGTTCGGTACATTGGGGCTAGGGATTGCCGAATTTACGATGATGGGTATTTTGCCCTATGTGGCTACTGATTTGGGAATCAGCATTCCCGTGGCCGGTCATTTCATTTCTGCGTATGCGTTGGGTGTTTGTTTTGGTGCGCCCATGCTGCTCCTGGCCCGTAAACGCCCGTTGAAGCAGATTCTGCTGGTCTTGATGGCATTAATGATTGTGGGTAATATTTGTGCGTCTATGGCACCCAATTATTGGGTCTTGCTGTTGGGACGTTTTGTTTCCGGACTTCCTCATGGCGCTTATTTTGGGGTGGCTTCCATTGTTGCGGGAAAATTGGCTGATAAGGGGAAAAGCTCGGAGGCGGTTTCAATTATGATAGCGGGAATGACTGTGGCCAATCTGTTTGGGGTGCCGTTGGGTACTTCGTTGAGCCATACACTGTCTTGGCGTGCCACGTTTCTGCTGGTAGGTGCCTGGGGATTGATAACATTGTACTACATTTGGCGTTGGGTACCGCAGGTCGAAGGACTGAAAGACACGGGATTTAAAGGACAGTTCCGTTTTTTGAAGAAGCCGGCGCCGTGGCTCATATTGGGAGCTACGGCTTTGGGCAACGGTGGCGTATTCTGCTGGTATAGCTACATCACCCCGTTGCTGACTGAGGTTTCCGGTTTTAGTGCGGAAAGCATTACGGCGCTGATGGTACTGGCAGGATTCGGAATGGTTGCCGGCAATCTGGTCAGTGGGCGCATGTCCGACCGGTACACTCCGGGAAAGGTGGGTACGGTGGTGCAAGGGATGATATGTGTTATTTTATTATTGATATTTTTACTCTCGCCCTATCCGTGGTGTTCGGCAATATTGATGACACTCTGTACGGCAGGTTTGTTTGCCGTCTCCAGTCCGGAGCAGGTGTTGATGATTCGTGTGGCCCCTGGAGGAGAAATGTTGGGAGGCGCTTGTGTGCAGATGGCCTTCAATTTGGGGAATGCTATCGGAGCCTATATCGGAGGTCTTGCCTTGAGTGGAGGATACCGTTATCCCGCATTGGCAGGCGTACCGTTTGCACTGATGGGATTTATTTTATTCCTTGTCTTCTACAAGAAATTCCAGGATAAGTATTAAGTGTTTCATTTTTTTTGTGTATGTTTGTCCGCAAGTATTAACTAAACTCGATAACTTATGAAGACTTTGAATTATGTGAAGATATTGCTGTTGTGTGTATTTACGATTGGGCTGGCGTCTTGTGGGGATGATGTATATTATACCATGCAGAATAGCGACGACAAATTGTGTGGGAAGACGTGGATAGAAGAATATCAGACGGAAAACAAAGATGGAGTTGAAGTGTTATGCAGTCATCAGCTGAAGTTTGCCAAGGCTGATAATTCTGGACAGGAAATCTGGGAGTATTATCGCGGAGGCGAGTCCCGTCCCTATGAAACGACTTCACGTACTTTTACTTGGAAATGGATGGATAAGTCTATGGAGGGGTTGACTCTGAATTATGGTGCCGGTGAAATCAAGTACTTTGATAATGTATGGGTGCGCGAACATTATTTATCCGGTAAACTGGATGGAGTGGTTGTTATGATGGTAGATGCTAATTATAAATAAAGTATGGCTTATGAATAATATGTTGAAATACACAAAAATGTTATTGTTGTTTGTCCTTGTATTAGGATTGACATCATGTGATAGTGAGGAAGAAACGGAATATAATCTGCCCGGTGAATGGTATACATCTGAAGAAATAGATTTCGGGGCATATACTTGGGGTAGGGGGACGATTATGACCTTTAACGCGCGCAACCAAGGTACTATTGGTTCATATGGCGACCCGAATTATTTGCTTTTCAGATGGAATTGGGTTAGTGGGGCTTACAATCTGATGGAATTGGAATTCTATGATGATGGCAGCATGGCTTACATTGAAGGAGCCATGGCTGATTCTTATTCTTTCAGTGGTACTTGGTATAATAGCTGGAGGGAATATCAAGATAATATTCACGGACAGCCTTTTCGTATGCATCGGCAATGACGACATGCTTATCAATAAAAAACGGAGCAAATCAATTGCTCCGTTTTTTATTGTATGTCAGCTTTTTACTTATTCTTCAAAACCAATTTCTTGAACTCTCCCGGATAAGGTGTTTCAAACCGCATCAGCTCTCCCGTGACGGGATGATAGAAACAGAGTTTGAAAGCATGCAGGGCCAAGCGTCCGATAGGATTTACGTCTTCCAGTCCATAGCGTCCGTCGCCGATAATGGGATGCCCCAAATCCTGCATGTGTACACGTATCTGGTTTTTTCGTCCCGTTTCCAGGTTCAGTTCAACGAGAGAGTATCCATTGGCTCGTTTGATGGTACGGTAATGCGTAATGGATTCTTGTCCCCCGTCATCTGTCGGGCTGGAGTATACATACAGCTTACGGTCTGTCAACCAAGAAACCACGGTTCCTGTATCTTTTTCCATCTCGCCGACCACTACGGCTACGTATCGCCGGTCTGTTACAATGTCATGCCAGTTATCGCGTAGTGTACGTTGGGTCTTCTCGTCTTTGGCAAACATCATCAAGCCGGAGGTGTCACGGTCCAGGCGGTGCACGATGTGTACACGGTGCTGCTTGCCCGAGCGTTGCACGTATTCATTCAAGATGGTATAGGCGGTACGTTCCTTTTGCCGGTCAGTGTTGACGGACAGCAAACCCTGCATCTTCTCTATCACGATGATATAGGCATCCTCGTATACAATCTTCATCAGTTTATGGTTGAACTCTTTACGTCCCTTCTCACGGCTGATTTGTACTTTCATACCCGGTTTCAGGGGAAAATTGTATTGTGTAGTGATAACGCTGTCCACATATATAATGCGTTTGCTCAGCAATGATTTCAGCTTGGTGCGGCTGGCGTCCGGCATTTTAGCTGCCAGAAACTCCATGAGCTCCATCGGTTCCTTCACCATGTAGTCCGTATATTGTGTGCGGGCTCTTGCTGTAATTTTTTCTTTTGCCACGACTGGTTTTAATTTACGATTAGACAATTTACAATTTACGATTGAAAACTACTTGGACTTTCAATCTTTTAATTCCAATAATACTACGTTTTCCACATGGTGGGTGTGCGGGAACATGTCTACCGGTTGAACGGCCTTCACTTTATATTTCGCATCGAGCAGTTGCAGGTCGCGCGCCTGCGTAGCCGGATTACAGCTGACGTATACGATGCGTTTGGGTTCGGCAAACAGAATGACATCCACTACATCCTGGTGCATTCCGGCACGGGGAGGGTCGGTGATGATGACATCGGGACGGCCGTATTGGTTGATGAAGTCTTGTGTCAGCATGTCTTTCATATCTCCGGCAAAGAACAATGTATTTTTAATTCCGTTAATCTCGGCATTGACCTTGGCGTCTTCAATGGCTTCGGGCACATATTCTATGCCGATTACCTGGCGTGCGTGCTTGGATACGAAATTGGCAATGGTACCCGTGCCGGTATAAAGGTCATAAACAAGCTCGTTACCGGTCAGTCCGGCAAAGTTGCGCGCTACTTTGTAGAGGTTGTGGGCTTGTTCGGAGTTGGTCTGATAGAAAGATTTGGGACCTACCTTGAAGCGCAGTCCCTCCATTTCCTCGAAGATGTGGTCTTTTCCCTTGAAGGTGTGTACCTCGAGGTCGGTGATGGTATCGTTGCACTTATTATTAATAATGTATAGCAGGGAAGTGATTTCGGGGAATGTATCTGCTATGTATTGCAGCATTTGCTTGAACAGAGCCATTTCCTCCTCTTTCTCTATCTTGCAGATGAGGATTACCATCAGTTCGCCGGTGGTAGAGGTACGCACAATCATATTGCGTAGCATTCCTTCATGCGTACGCAGGTTGATGAAGGAATAGTTGTGCTGGTAGGCATAGTCGCGTACCGCATTGCGGATGCAGTTGGATATATCGTCCTGCAACCAGCACTTTTCTATGGCAAGCACTTTATCGAAAGCATTGGGAATATGGAAGCCTACGGCATTCATCTGTTCGTACACTACATTCTGCTGAACCTCTTCTGTCGTCAGCCAACGTTTGTTGGAAAAAGTGTACTCCAGTTTATTCCGGTAGAACTGAGTTTTTTCTGAACCTAATATCGGAGAAATTTCCGGTAATTCTATTTTGCCGATGCGGGTGAGGTTGTCCGTTACTTGTTTTTGCTTATACTTGATTTGCTCGGAATAGGGGAGAACCTGCCATTTACAACCGCCGCATACACCATAATGTTGGCAGAATGGAACTGCCCGTACTGCCGAATATTCATGGAATTTCACAGCTTCGGCTTCAGCATAATGATGCTTTTTTCTCTTAATTTGCAGGTCAACTACATCGCCGGGGACGACATATGGTACGAAAATCACCAAATCATTGACTTTTGCGATGGCTTTTCCTTCGGCAGCCACATCCGTAATTGTCACCTTCTCCAGTAGGGGAAGTTCTTTTCTCTTTCTTGCCACTTTTACACCAATCTAATAAATTCTTCGGCAAAAATAGACATTTTTTCGGGATTTCTCTCTATGAAATGAAATATTAAAGATTGCAATGTCGAAATTGCATTTTAGCATAAAGTTTTTTCTGAAAAAGTTTTCTAGTCTGCGAAATATACTTAGATTTGCGAACAGAAAAGAGAAAATCACTATCAAAAACTTTAAATTTATATTATGGACAAAAAAAGAGTTTATACCTTTGGTAACGGTCAGGCAGAAGGAAAGGCCGATATGAGAAACCTTTTGGGTGGGAAAGGTGCCAACCTTGCAGAAATGAACCTTATAGGAGTTCCGGTTCCTCCGGGCTTTACAATAACGACAGAAGTTTGTACGGAATATTATGAAATGGGGCAGGATAAAGTCGTTGCTCTGTTGAAGAACGAAGTTGAACAAGCCATCGCTCATGTGGAAACACTGATGCGTTCCAAATTCGGTGATGTGGAGAATCCGTTGCTGGTTTCCGTTCGTTCGGGTGCACGCGCTTCCATGCCGGGCATGATGGACACTATCCTGAATCTTGGCTTGAATGACGAAGTGGTGGAAGGCTTGACGCGCAAGACGGGCAATGCACGCTTTGCATGGGACTCTTACCGTCGTTTCGTGCAGATGTATGGCGACGTGGTGCTGGGTATGAAGCCGGTGAACAAGGAAGATGTAGACCCGTTCGAGGCTATTATAGAAGATGTGAAACATGCTAAAGGCGTGAAGCTGGACAACGAGCTTGAGGTGGAAGACCTTAAGGAACTCGTGAAGAAGTTCAAGGCTGCCGTAAAAGAACAAACAGGGAAAGACTTCCCGACTTGTGCTTACGAGCAGTTGTGGGGTGCCGTTTGTGCCGTATTCAACTCTTGGATGAACGAACGCGCCATCTTGTATCGTAAGATGGAAGGAATTCCTGACGAATGGGGTACTGCCGTAAGCGTTCAGGCTATGGTATTCGGTAATATGGGCGAGAGCTCTGCCACGGGTGTTTGCTTTAGCCGAGATGCTGCTACCGGTGAAGACCTTTTCAACGGTGAGTATTTGATTAATGCACAAGGCGAAGACGTGGTTGCCGGTATCCGTACTCCGCAACAGATTACAAAAATCGGTTCTCAACGTTGGGCTGAATTGGCCGGTGTAAGCGAAGAAGAACGTGTCAGCAAATATCCTTCCATGGAGGAGGCTATGCCGGAAATCTATAAGGAGTTGGATGCTTTGCAGACGAAGCTCGAAAATCACTACCGTGATATGCAGGATATGGAGTTCACTGTACAAGAGGGTAAACTCTGGTTCCTCCAGACCCGTAACGGTAAGCGTACCGGAGCCGCTATGGTGAAGATTGCCATGGATTTGCTCCATCAAGGTATGATTGACGAAAAGACTGCATTGATGCGTTGTGAGCCCAATAAGTTGGACGAACTGCTCCACCCGGTATTTGACAAGACAGCTCTGAAGCAAGCCAAGGTATTGACCCGTGGTCTTCCCGCTTCTCCGGGTGCCGCTACGGGACAAATCGTATTCTTTGCCGATGATGCTGCCGAATGGCATGCTGCCGGCAAGCGTGTGGTGATGGTACGTATTGAGACTTCTCCGGAAGATTTGGCAGGTATGACAGTTGCCGAAGGTATCCTGACTGCCCGCGGCGGTATGACTTCTCATGCGGCAGTGGTTGCTCGTGGTATGGGTAAGTGCTGTGTATCCGGTGCCGGTGCCTTGAACATAGACTACAAGGCGCGTACAGTGGAAGTGGATGGTGTACTGTTGAAAGAAGGTGACTATATCTCCTTGAACGGAAGCACTGGTGAAGTATATAAAGACAAGGTGGAAACAAAAGCGGCTGAGCTGTCCGGTGACTTTGCGGAACTGATGGATTTGGCAGACAAATATACGAAGCTGCAGGTTCGTACCAATGCGGATACTCCTCATGATGCAGAAGTGGCACGCAATTTTGGTGCGGTGGGTATCGGCCTTTGCCGTACGGAGCACATGTTCTTCGAAGGCGAGAAGATTAAAGCCATGCGCGAGATGATTCTGGCAGAAAACGCCGAAGGACGTCGCAAGGCTTTGGCTAAGATTCTACCTTACCAGCAAGCTGACTTCAAGGGTATCTTCAAGGCAATGGCTGGTTGTCCGGTGACTGTACGTCTGCTCGACCCTCCTTTGCATGAGTTTGTTCCCCATGACCTGAAGGGACAGCAGGAAATGGCAGATACGATGGGTGTAAGCCTCCAGTATATCCAGCAACGTGTTGAGGCGCTTTGTGAGCATAATCCGATGTTGGGTCATCGTGGTTGCCGTTTGGGAAATACATATCCTGAAATTACGCAGATGCAGACGCGTGCTATCCTGGGCGCTGCTTTGGAATTGAAGAAGGAAGGCGTTGAAACCCATCCTGAAATCATGGTGCCTCTGACCGGCATCTTGTATGAGTTCAAGCAGCAGGAAGAAGTGATTCGTGCTGAGGCTGCCCAGTTGTTTGAAGAAGTGGGTGACAGCATCGACTTCAAAGTAGGTACAATGATTGAGATTCCGCGTGCCGCCTTGACTGCCGACCGCATTGCTTCCTCTGCCGAGTTCTTCTCATTTGGTACGAACGACTTGACTCAGATGACATTTGGTTATTCACGCGACGATATCGCTTCCTTCCTCCCGATTTATCTGGAGAAGAAGATTCTGAAAGTAGACCCGTTCCAGGTACTCGACCAGAATGGTGTAGGACAGTTGGTGCGTATGGCTACTGAAAAGGGACGTGCTATCCGTCCGGACTTGAAGTGCGGTATTTGCGGCGAGCATGGAGGTGAACCTTCTTCTGTGAAGTTCTGCCATAGAGTCGGCTTGAATTATGTCAGCTGTTCTCCGTTCCGTGTGCCCATTGCACGTCTGGCTGCGGCGCAGGCGGCTGTTGAGGAATAATTCCAAATTGGCTTAATTAAAATAATAGGCTGTAACTCATTGAAATACATGAGTTACAGCCTATGTTGTTCTTATACGGTTCGTACACTTGACAATGGAAACCGCGCCAAATGTACGTACTCGCTTACTCACTGCTTACACTAAAACTGATGTTGCTTACACCTGCTTACACCATCAAAAAAGCCTATGGCAGCGTAAAATTAAAAGCTTATGACAACTACATTAAAAGCAATCGTAAGGAAGCTGAGAACAGACGGCCTTTATGCAGTGTACACTCGCATCGTACACAACAGAAAACCGGGTTACATCAAGACCAACAAGATTGTTGATGCGAATTATATCTCTAAAGAGAATGAACCGACCGACCCTGTCGTTAATGAGTATTGCTCAATGCTCGTTCGACAATATACAGACCGACTGAACAGAACCAACACTGCCCATAGCACAGAACGTTAGAACTCTTTAAATGTTAATTTTCAGTGCTTTCAACTCATGGTTTTGGGAGATTTTGTTTCGTGAGAATGCGCTATATTCATTACGATTGGAGATGAATGTTTATTATTACATTTGTGAGCGAATGGGCTAAAAAACTCGCCTTGGTCTTGTGGGGTTCCACTTGACCAAGGCGAGTTACTTATGCTATTAAAGTTCATCTTCTGCCTGGATGCGCTGTTTCCAAAGTTTTAATTCATTACGCATTGCATTTCTAATCTCTTTCAAAGGTTTGTTTGGAAACTCATGAATGATAAGATTATGAAGAAAGAGAAATACGGATATGAAATATTTGCTCACCAACCAATCAGTAGCCGATGGATGTAAAATGCTTACTGCTGGAATGCCAAAAAATGTGCCAACTTCCCATTTCAAGTTATCAAAGACTTGAACAGATTGGATAGCATCTGACTCAGACTCATCCATATTCTTTCTGAGCGTATCAAAAGCATTTGTTTCCATGAAAACAATCCTTTTTGGTTTGAGTATGTTTATTAGCTCTATAGTGCTTTTAATACCTTCAGCCAACAGCTCTTTCTTCAAGGTACTTACACCTTTAGATGACTCAAACGGAGAAAGATTTGTCCATACCACCTTCTTGTCATCATCAATCTGGCTGTCCGGGTATTTGGAACCATACCCAAGGAACAATCGTCCGTTGGCAAGAAAACGGGAATCTTTCAATTCCTTGTCGAACCGCTTGCTCCACCATTCTTTGTTTCCCTCCAAGTAACCATCAACTGTATGGGTAGAGGTACATTTCCCGTTTCCTTTGGGATTTATTCCTACTACCATCAGTTCAATGTCAGTTTCAATTACGTTGAGAGGTGATTGGGTATAATACGGAGTGTTATACTTCTGTGAGAGTTCATTAAATTTCGGTATCCACAGTTCACTCCATTCTTTCAGTAATTCTTGTTTGGTCTTTTCCATTGTATCAAGTTTTTAATCGGTTTCGTACATTTTCCATAAGTCTTTTGTCCACTTGTGCATTGGGCGGTGGCATAAGTGCCAAGCAACCACCGATTCAGCGTTCCGTTCTTCAAACTCTCCGGATTGGCAATGTAATAGCGAAAGCTATCCTTCCAGTTGCATTCAATCAGCACTCCTAACGACATAAGGATGTTGCCTTTCCACCGGTCAAAGGTCTGTCTGGGGATTGGTTTGCCATTACTGGATCTTCATTGAGGAGCCATTTCTCGTTGAGCTCCTTCAAAGAAAGTCCCTTCTCTCCAGCGTGGGAAAGCGTATTGACCACCCAAATGTATTTTTCCAGGAAAGTCATCTTCCTTCTGTTTTACGCAGTCCACTTCCGTATTTCGCTTCAAACTCAGTAACCAGTTTCTGGAAGTTCTCGGGCAGATAGGTCATCGCTTTTTCACACATGTTCGCAGGCACCCCATAAAGAGCTTCAGCAATGGAACCGGTGATGCAGCCGATGGTATCGGAATCGCCACCGATACTGATGGCATTACGGACAGCATCTTCAAAATCCGTAGCCTGCAGCGCACATTGAATGGCTTGCGGAACGCTGTCCTGACAGATGCCGCCATTGCCTTCCCTATCAACTCCATTCCAGGAATAACGTTTTTGCAGTTCGGCAATGGTGAGCGGGAAACGATAGCCGAATTCCTGCTCCATACATTGCTGAATTTCATCCTTCGATGCTCCCTTACGGGCCAGGAAGATACACATGGCTGTAGCCTGTGCACCCTTGATGCCCTCCGGATGGTTATGCGTTCCTTCCGCTGAAACCTTGGCGGCATTCATGGTGTCATTTTTCGTATCGAATGCCCAACCCACCGGACCTACACGCATGGCCGATCCGTTGCCGCAGCTGTTGTATGCCGGAGCATATCCGGTTCTTGTCTTCTGGATGACCCAATTCTGGAAACAGTTTCCATATCCTCCCATCGGAGAGGGATAAGCTTCCGCATACCGGACATAGTAATCCGCCACCAGTGAAAGGCGTCCGGCCAGAATCGCATCCGCTGTAGCCAACGTCAGGATGCTGTCGTCTGTGTATTCCACGTAGCGAGCGAAGAACTCAAAGTCCTTGGTTCGTATGTTACTGAACTCGTAGATACTGCCTACGATGTCCCCAATGATACTTCCAATCATATTCTTCCTGTTTTAGTGATTCTACTTACTCAAAGCTGTTGCCACCAGTAATGTCCGTAAATATACTCATTTTGTATCTCATACAGAGCCAACCGATGGACTTTAATGCAAAGTTACCACGATACTCCCTCAAAAAGTGAGACACTCTCTATGTTTTAGGTCATAAGTACCATGATATTTGCTGTTGATACTTTTATACGGCCGCATTTCCATACGCTTCCACACTTCTTTTTCACTTCTGTTCTGAGTCCATAGGCAGTAATGTCCTTTTGCCCTTGAAGTCATTGTCTATAGAACATTGAAGTATGTATAGCCTTTGCAACCTTGGAATATGGGACGGATGAACCATTAGTTCAAGGCAATAGCCCAGCTTGGCAACAAGTGATTTCTATACAGACGTATGCCGTTCCAAAGATGCAGAAAACTACGGATAAAGAAATTTGGAACACTTGATAATCAGGCTAATATTACCGAATATTTTTCCCAAGAATGATGTTGTGAATTTTTGCGTTTCGCCGTTTTTTGTGCTTCTTTGAGGTCTCTAAAGCTACCGGGAAGACATCGAACTGCGTTGCAGGATTTGTCAAGCAAGTTGTACTCTTGTCATTACAAAACGGAGTTTTGTCCTCACAAGAGTCACTTGCCGATTACTGCCGCAACGGAGCGATAAATCGCTGTTTCGCTATGCGAAATAGGTGTCCGGAGAACCCAGCTAACAAGTAATCAAAGGAAGTATGAAACAGAAAACCAAAGTATTCCAGTTACGGCTTATCCCGAGGAAGCCCAACTGTTGAAGGAAAAATCAGGCTTATTCCACTCTGTGAGCCACTATATCCTGTCTGCAGTGCAGGAATTTTCCAATGTGGATGTGAAGGAACGCATCGAGTTGATCCGAGAACTCGGAGAATTTTACCGAAAGAATCAGAACGAACTGTCCTGGGCAGGCGGAAACCTAAATCAGGTGGTCAAACGAGCCAATGAGCTAGCGGTAGCCTGGTTACTCGCACCCAGCTATAGCCAAGAGATTGTGCTTCCAACCATTCGGGAAACACAGGAAACGATGAACCGCATCAAACGGGATTTGGAATTGATTACACTCAAGTGTATAAAAAACAAAACACTGAAGTAATGTTTGTGCGGTATATACTTTAACCGTTGAACCCAACTAATCCGAATATTCAGATGATTGCAACCATTTTACCCGGAAGTTCGAACTTCCATGCCGTAGATTATAATGAACGGAAGGTGGCGAAAGGTGTAGCCCGGTTACTGGAGATAAAAAACTTCGGAGCACTCGGTGAAGTGCGCAAGCCAACCCCTGAAGAGCTGGCTCAGTTTCTCATGGAATATTCCTCCATGAATCCCAGAATCCAGAAAGCCCAGTTCCATGCAGCCATCTCCTGCAAGGGCTACGAGATGTCAGAAGCCCAGTTGCTTGATTTCGCGCACCAGTATCTTCAAGAAATGGGCTATGCCGAACCCGGACAACCCTGGCTCATTTATTCCCACAACGATACAGACAATGCACACCTACACATTGTTACTTCGAGAGTGGCGCCCGACGGTCGCAAGATACAGCATAACCATGAATGCAGACGCTCATTGACAAGATACTCGGTATGGACCGGCAGCAGAAAACAGACAAGGACATCGAGGCCGTCAAACAGTACAGCTTTTCTTCCTTCACCCAGTTCAAGGCCGTGATAGGAACCATGGGCTATGAAGTCTTTCAGAAAGACGGGAACGTCTTCGTCAAGCAAGGAGGCAGAATCCAAAAGAAAATTCCTCTGGCAGAGATTGAAGCCCTGTTCAAGAAAGGCTATCAGGATAAGGCACGCAATCGCCAGTTGAGAGCCTACCTGAAGAAATACCGGGATGTATGCGCCAACAAGGAAGAACTGCAGAAGGAAATAAAGAAGAACTTCGGAGTGGATGTGGTTTTCTTCGGCAAGAAAGACAAGCCCTACGGCTATATGCTGATAGACCATGCCAACAAGACCGTCATTCATGGTGCCCGGGTCCTTGCCGTAGAAGAACTGCTCGACTTTGCTACCCCGAACAACGCTTTGACCGGATAGAAGCATTCATAGACCAGTTGCTGACCCTCAATCCTAAGGCCACGCAGGGAGAAATCTTCCAGAAATTCAAGAAACAGCATGCCTATATAAAGAAAGGTGTCATCTACTACGATGGCCAGAGCAGACCCTTGCCGCCTTTCATGGCCAAGGCCATAGACCGTAATAATCGCATCAGTTTCATTGAGAAATTCCGCCTGCAGAACGAAGCCGAAGTGGAAATGCTGTGCAAGGCATTCAAGGTGGACCGTCCGGACCTGGTGGACATTTCTACAGAACGTCCTCCCAAGTATGCTGATGCTGTGGACAAATTGCGTGATATATTCCAGAATCCCGAAGTGAAGTCCCCCCCGCAGCGCTATGTATCAAGAAGGTTTTGATGTGGAACGGGTGAAGAAGAAGCCCAAGAAGAATACACTCAATCCAATCAAAAGTTTACAGCGGAAGTCCCATCAAGGATTGGGTAAACTCCGGAAAGAAGGAGTCGGCAGTCACAGTGCTAACCGCGAATGGGAAGTTGGCAAGAAAACGAACTACGACGAGGTGGACGACGGACGCTCGTTGAAGATTTAGTATTGATGTTTAATGATTTAAGTTACAACAGAAAGTCAAATGGGGACTTTTAGTTGTAACTTTTTGGGCTAATTTTTCTCAGATTCCCTTGTTCCGAAGTCCATTCACCCCCCGGTTTCAGCAACCGAAAGCACATTGATGTTGTACATTTAGGTTTTCCCTGTTCCAGCATTTACTTTTGCTTGCGAATTTAATAAACGGAAAACAACATGATACAGACCCCGGTCATAGTCACCTTTGCCAACTACTTAGTGGCAAAAGGCGTCCGGGTGGTTATCATCGACTGCGACTTCCAACACTTGATCATGAAATGCCGCAAGGCAGACATCAAGAAGTATGAGAGGAACAACTACCCTATGAAGTCTGGTCATACGAACCCAACAACAAAGTGGATAGGACCTCGCTGGTGGAGAAACTGCACAATGACCCAGAGATAGATGTGGTACTCATCGACTCACCTGAGGAGGATGTAGACATATCGGACGAAGCACAGTCCTTCCGACCTCATAAGGTGAGCAGGGAGGAACCGAAGAAGGAAGAGGAAAAGAAAGAGGAATCCGAAGCACAATCGGATGCCGATGCTTCACAGGAAGGGAAAGAAGAATCCGACGATGAAAAGGAGCAATCAGACAACTCAGAAGAAACATCCAATGAAACTGAATTGGACACCGAACAGGACGAAACTTCTTCTCAATCTTCGGATGATGAAACGACCGAGGAACCTGCTAAAGAAGCAGAGTCTGAAAAACCTTCTGATGAACAAGCATCCGAAGAAAGCAACGATGATGCCTATGATGAAGAACACTCTGAAAGTAACGACCACCCCTTCTGCTCACCGAGCTACCGCGAAGCCATCATGACGGACGGCATCCTGGTGGATGACATCTTCAAAGTCATCGACCAGCTGGCTGAAACCGGTGAATGTGACCTGGGCACCATAATCTATCACTGCGAAAGCATGCGATATGCCGGGTGAATGCACCCTATACCAACTGGACGAAAGTCCACCGTTCCTTTAGCGACCTCTGATACTTGAATGACCTCTGTTCCTTTGGCGATGAAATCCATTATCTTTTTAAGCAAGTCTGCATGAACCTGATAACCAAGTAAATCTTGCGTTGTTTCATTATCTGACCACATATTTATTCAACTTTAGTATATACAATTTTTGTTTCCAAGCAAGGGCGTAAATCCAAGTCATAATAGCCCATAAGATAGAAGTTGCGACCAATGTTTTGATAGATATGCAAGCCGCGGTCAAGGGAGATATTCCATCCGTTGTCGGTGATGATGTACCTTGCATGAATTAAATCTGAGAATGTGAATTCAAAATCAATCCCAGTATCTTGCAGAGCCGCCTTTAGTTGTTCCAGCCCATCTTGAATCTTTTGTGTTTCATCAATGGATTCACCCATTTTGGTGGTAAGTATAATCTTCTTACAATCACCTATTTTTACAATGGATTCAATAAAGCGAGTTAGATTTTGCATTTGATATCCATGTGATAGGTAGGGCTCTTGCAGTTCGATAACCTTTGCCCCTTCCAAGTAATCAGCAAATAGCTTATCGTAGCTGTAGCCTGTATCTCCATACCGAATAGCAAGCGATTTGGGCTTTGGATCATTGTCTATTATTGCATTAGGTGCAGTTGTCGCTTGTACAGGTGTAAATTCTTGCAAATATTCTTTCTGGCATACCGCTTCTTTTTCTGTGCTCTTAGATTTATGAGGATTAAAGGCTGCTGGTTGTTTTTCAATAACAATTTCTACATCCCCAGTCTTTCTAGGATCCTGTGTAGCCATTGAATCTTTACTTTCCGGACACCATACCACAACTTTTTCTCCATCTTTGTTGATATACGACATATTGATGCGAGCGTATTCTTCATCAGGCTTACGCTTATTCAATTGTTCTTTTACACGTCGACGACCTTCTAGAGCATACGCTACAATCTCATCAAACTCCTTAGGCGTAGGTTCACCTATGGGGTAAATGAGTTTTAAGAAGCCAAGTACAGTTTTTTGAAGCGCACGACTATCACGGCCTTCTACATTGTCACCTACTTTGAGATATTTATTCAATATGGGCAGATAGTCACTGTTGTGGTCAAAGAGGTAGTGCATGACTTCCGACAGGTAGTCAGAAATCATGCCATAGTTGTTATTGTAGGCAGAATCGTCAATCTTGGGTATTTCCCAGCCTGGTATATAATTGTAGAACCGATCGATAACAGCAAAGTCGAATGCCTTGGGTAAAGTGGCCAATAAGTCATGATCATAGCTGTTGACTATAGTGGGTATGTTCAAGTCAAAGTTACCGACAAAAGCAAAACTAGCCTGTCCGGTCACTTCCTGTCCTCGGCTGAAGCGTCCATTTGCCATATAATCCTTCATGATTTGAATGGTATCGGCATCTTTAATCTTCATGTTGGCTACTTCGTCAAAAGCCACATTGTCCCAAAATCCCACTGCACCAACTTGTTTACGCTGATTATTGTACAGCAATGTCGCAGTACTGGCTTGCCCACCGGACAGCAAGGTGGAATAGGGAGAGAACTCCGAGTAAAAGTACGACTTACCGGTACTTCTACCTCCCAGTTCTATGCTGTTATAATTGTTTTGTACCAATGGGATGAATCTCGACAAGATATGGAATTTCAGTCGTTTGCCATCTTTGTCTCCCTTTAGAGAGCGGCTACGTTCTGCCAACCAGTCCGGATTGATACCGATACTGCGTATCAAAACATTTATCCACTCATCCGTAGTGAATCCTTTACGGCCTTCAAACAGTTTTTGTTCATCAAAACGTGCTATTTGGATGGGGCGCAAATCTTCTACATAGAAGGCATAGTCATCCTCTTGCACTTCATTGTAAGCCAATGTGACTTCAGCCCAGATACCACTTTCAAGCAGTTTTTCGTTTTTCTGATAAAACTGCGGATTGATGGCGATACGTTTGGAACCGAAATTTTCCATTTCGGCCCAATAACGTTTTTCTCGCTCCACATATTTCACATGGATCTTATCAATAAACTTGTGGCGCTTCTTTTGTTCCACAATAGCCTGAGCCTTATTGCTTTCATCGGGCTTTACGTAGTTCTTCTCGATGATTTGCAACACTGCTTTTTTACCTTCCTCAATTTCATCTGGGTCGTCCGAGGCACAATAACGTGACAAAAGAAATTCCAGTACGAATGAAGGCACATTTACAGTCTGTTTGATTTCATGCAGTAAATCCTTTCGTACGACCTTTCCAGGGAAGTATTCGTTGAGCTTTATATCTAGTCTGTCCATTGTTTAAAAATCAAATTCAGTTTGTAATTGAATAGAAGCTAATGTCACATTGGTATCTGGATCAAGGGCCATCACAATGATATCACCTTCTACGCCTTCGTTAATTTCTATGGGTTGCTTACACTTGTCGCATTCACTTGGAATTGCAATCAAGTCTGTTGTCTCATTATAGAATGTCGATTCAACCACACGACCCACTTCTTTTCCGGATGCATCGGTTACTACCATCTTGACAATGCACAGTTCAGGGCGGAAAAGTGAATCCACACCGCTAAAGTTTAATTCGATGAGCGGACGATTAACACGTACAATGCCACTGTTCTTTCCTTTATAAGTCAGCTCAAGACGGAAAGCATCTTTTTTGCGCTCTTCTGTCAATTGAACAGTCAGGATGGGAACGATGTTTTCCTGCAGCGACAAACCTTCATGGAAATAGATCTTATTCTTTTCATAGATGCCATATTGCTTGGCAAATGCAAAACGATAGACTTGGCTATGCACACCGATTTGCTCAGGAGTATAGAGCCATGAATTTTCGTTTCCATTCAGATCACCTGCTTGACTACGGCGTTCGTTCATTACGCTGGTACCAACAGGCTTGCTCATATTGTCTCCAGCCTGGTATTTGGGCTGTACCATATAACCATGGTCGGCCATAATGACGACATTGTCGAAACCTGAATTTTTGCAAGCACGGATACACTTGGTAAACAGTCGCATTTCACTTTCCATTTCAGAATAGCCTACACTGTTTAGATTCTCTCCCGCAGCATCGATTGATTGGCTGCGAATGATAAGCAAATTCACATCCGAGGTGACGTTAGCTGAGAGGAAATCCTCGGATCGTACATCCATCAGCTTAACATGCGCAGGCACTTTACTTTCAATATAGCTGATTCGATCTGCCGGTAAATCTACCTTTTTCCCTTCAAGATAAGGCTGCAGTTTACCATCTTCAACAGCCAACTGCAACTTTGATTCTGCGTCAGGAAGTAAGGCAGCCATGCCAAATCTGGTTACCGTAGGGACGTAAGCGGCCGAAGGCTGTATGCTGACGGTATAACTGTTTTCCAGGCTTTGAGCCAATTCCTTACCCATCTCAAAACGGAAAGCGTCGGCATAGATGATGGCTACTCGTTTGTGGGCATTTAGGAGGGGTGCAATTCCCTTGTTCCAAGCTTGTATATTCCAGTTGATGCCTGCAATTGGATAGCCTTCTTCTTCAATGAGTTTCTGATAACGACTCTGTATTTGTTCGGTAAAGTTTCGATAGTTACGATATACAAACTGCGCTAATTCATTTATCTGTGGTGTGTCAACATCCGAACCGGTCAGAATGGTCTGAAAACGGCGGAAGGCATAATCAACCTTATAGCCTTCTTCGCTGTACCACAGGACAAAATCCTTCAAGCTATCCAAATCGCCCAAAGGCTGGCGAATGCACTGCATCATTCGTTCACATTGGTCGGTTAAATTCCAGAATAATGCCACACCGGCATTAGCCTGATACCAAACGCTCTTTTTGTTTTTTGCTACCAATAACGTGGCTTCCGTGTATTCACCTTTGTGCAGATGGTCCAAATAGATATTGAACTCCACCTTGTTTTCAAAGGCAAATGTTACTATTTTACCTAAATCAATCGCATCAGCAAACAAACTATCCAGATGTAAACGACTGGTAATAGCCTGAGCCTGTTCTACATATTCGTCACGAAGATCGGTACGGTTGCGGATGCTTTGACAGAGGTTGTTTATGCTCTCCATGTTCTCTTTCGGGCATTTAGCCACGGTGTTGAGTTCCGCAGGCAAAATTCCGGGCAGGTCGTGCACGAATTCGCTGAAGAGCAAGTATTGCCATAGCTTTTGCTTGACATCCTTCAACGTAATTCCATTACTGTCTAATCCGGGCAAATGGTTTTCACCGAAGCTCTTCCATTCACTCATCCATGCAGTGCTGTTTATCTCATTTAAAGCCAAGAGATTCAAGGTAATCTCTACCATGCTTTTACCACCGGTAAGCGTCTCCAGCTCCGGATAATTTACACCCTCTTGCAGGGCATTGATGTTGGCAAAGCTGGCTGTGCCATTCTTAAACAATTCATCAATAGCCTCTGTTTTTCCGTGAAGGAAGTTTTTGCACAGGTTGATATAGGAGTCATTGGGACCGATGGGAAAGCGGGCACCAATTTGCGTCATTCCGATAAAGGGGTCATACACCCGTTTTTTATCTTTGGGGACAGCTGATTTGCGATAGATCAGCAGGCGCGCATCTTCGTTTTGAGCCAACTCGTTCATCCAATAGTCACAAGCCGCTTCTCTATGATGAATCAATTCTCGGGTGGTGTCGATTACCTGTACACCTCGCTCTGCCACCAAAGGCAAAAGCGAATAGTATTTGCCCTCGGGGTCATAAATGGTTATAATGGGATGTTCCTTGCTGGTTTTACCAATCCAAACATCTATGATATGTCCTTGTATATCCATATAGATAGAAGTGTTTATAAGTCAAACAATTGCATCGTTGGTCCTTCGCTGCATTTTTTTCTTGGTTTCTTTTCCTTGGGCTTGTTTTCGCACAATTCCTCAAGACCATGGGTCAAGGCCATGCACCAATCCTTTTTCGCTTTGTCTCGGATGCGAGCCGGATAGAGAGCATAAGCCAAATGGCTCCAGTCATATTCACCCTTTTGTAGATTCTCCCAATTGCTCAGGCATTCCTTTTTCCATGCGTTGTGGCGGAACACATTGCGCAATGGTGCTGCTGTTACCGGAACACCATCATCATGATTGGGCTTATATGGCAAATCATTCAATTGTTGGAGTTCTGCCTCCAATGTGCGTATATCGCCCATTAGGTTGAGCAAGGCTGCCTCTCGTTTCTTATCGTTAGCCAGTTGAGCTGCTGTCAAATCGCTTTGTGCAGCGGTATGTTCTTTGCTCAACAACAAGAGTAAGTGAGGCAGTGTTTGACTACTCAGTTGGGGATAATACACCCAAAGGGTAATTTCGCCCTCCGGTGATGAAACCGGCCAATAGATAGGTGCTTTTCTGCGGCTCTTGGTATAGCGCTTAAAATGGTAATCGAAGAAACCATTAGGCGATTCCAAATAAGTTTGCAAACTATCTACACCTATTAACTGGCAGAGTTCGCTTTCCATTTCATCTGCATCATTTTTCCAGAGACTGTGCATCACTTCCTGCACGCGCTTTACTAAACTGTCAGGATGCTGATCATCACCTATCAGAATGCCGTCAGTCGGTAGTGTAAGCGGATATAGCTGCGCTTCTTCAGACTGGAACGATACTACTGGCATAAAGGGCAAGGCGTCGAATACATCGCCAAAGGGAGGAATGGTTTCGGGCTGGGCTGCATAGCGGATATTCCATCTGCCGAAAGCCATGCCAACCAACTCCATGACGATTTCTTGCGCCATCACTTGTTTATTGATGACATTCCCATTGCTGGCACCATCGATGGAGAGTAGTTCTTCATAAGGACGGCAACTCTTATAGGCATTGAGCGTGGCTCTGAAGTCACTGTCTACTTCAATCTCTGCCAAGTCCATCCATAAGTCGTCGTTTTCTTTCACTAACTCTTGGTAGCGGGTATAATCAGCAGTAAGTTTTTCTTGCAGTTGATCTAAACTTTCTCCTAAATGGTGACCATGCATAATCTGTGCAATCAAGCCATGATATTCCAGGTTGGTTTCATCTAAACTGAACCACCAGCGTTTGATGTCAATGATTTCAGTAATAATGCGCTCAATATCAGCCTGACGATCGGCATAGTCGGGCATGGGGAGAAGATTCATATAGCCAGAAGGCTTATGTTGACCAGTATATTGATTTATTGCATATTGCGATACAATAGAATTGATATATGATAGCATTGTAAAAGAGCTTTCTTTATTTAAGCGGGGAATAGTTTGCCCTTCTACCGTAAAATAGAGGTTTCTTTTAAGAATATGTGCATCTAGAATATCTCCACGTTTACCATAGCAGAGGCCTGAACTTCCAACCGAATCAATACCTGTTGGCCTAAAGTTGGGATAGGTCTTAGCAATATCACCATTTCTTTCCCAGATCATAAAGTCTCTATATTGAGTATAAAAGAGAGTGTATCCGCTTCCTTCGTATATATGACGCACGTTTAGTAGCTGTTTGTTGCTTTCGTAAAATAATCTAAAGTGCACATCTGCAACAAGTGCCATTCCTCGTTGTGCAGGCATTCCTCTCTGTTCGATATTCTTGCAATTAAATAGATTTAGTAGTTTTCCGTCAAATTTATAACCAATTACAGTATTAGGAAGATTTGAATAATCAATAGACTTAGACCAATAAACGTCTGAGATAGAATCAGAATTCTTTATAGCGTTTTCAAGTTTACTTTCCTTGTTGTCCGTATCCAATAAGTCTATAAAAACTCCTTCCTTGTTTGAACTTATTTTACTGATTACTAGCGTTGATGTTTCTACATTAGCATCTAAAACATTCCATCCAGTGTCTGCACAAGCTGAAATATAACCGCAAATATTTTTCTTGCGGAATGGTTCGTAAGAGGATTTGATGAGCACAGTACGGTCAAAGATAGCCCCAACGAGTCCATCGTTGACCAATAATTCTTGCATGCGATCGAAGAAAGCGCAAACAAGGTTTTTGCACCAACAGGAATAATGGGTATCTAAATAGTCAATCGTACTTTCTGATCCTTCTCCAAAAGGCGGATTCATCAAAATTACATCGTATCGCTTCTGACACAGTTCAATGAAAGCAAACCCGCGTACCGCATCATTGGCAAACAAGGTATTTTCGTAGCCTTCTTCTTCCGACAGACGAGAAGAAACCGTGTGCAATGCCCCTTGCAACTTCTCTACAACTGTAGCGAAGAAAGCTTCCTTGGCTTCCTTCTTATTGATAAGAACATGAAGCTTTTTGTTTACAGCGCCAATTTCTTTTATCTTTTCCTCCGAATCAAATAAACTGGCATCTACATATTTATTTACTTCACTCCAATTCTTGCGTAAATCTTCAATTTCAGCTTCTATTTCCTGCTCCATCTTAATGAGCAAGCCCGCTTCGCCTGCATACTTCATCTTGTCCCATATCTTTATCAGCAAGCGTTGCATGGGTTTGTCCAATTGTTCGGTCAATAATTTGAGCATACGCTTATTGCCCGGCATCGGCTCAGCCAATACCAGGTGTGAACGCTCAATTACCGGACGCTCCTCGCGAGGAATGCCCAAATTACTCCACGATTGTTGAGCACGGAGCCACAGCGAAAGAGCGGCAATCTGCAGAGCACGAGGATCTATCTCCGCACCATAAATGTTGTTTTCCAAAATAAGTTTGGGAACCAAGCGAGCAAAAGATTCTCGGGTCTCCGTGTAGCGATATTGTGACAACAATTCGGGCTGATTGTCCCAGGCATCCATATAGATGGCTTCCATAACATCGAAGATATATAGCCCAAAATGCATAGAGCCACAAGCAGGATCAAGCATGGACAATTCGGTCGGCTCCTTAATAGGGCGTGGCGTCAGTACCTCGTCAGGCCGATGAATCATATACTGGCATAAATCTGTAATAGAGGTCTTACCACCGGTCATTTCATACCAAATACGGCCCAGAGAATTGTCTGTGAGAAAACGCACGACATAATCAGGCGTAAAAAACTGGTTACGCACCGCCATTTCTCGACTATTGCGCGGACGATTGCTTTCATCACGCATCTTGCGACGTTCCTCCAATGAATTATAGTACTGGAAAATCCAGCCCAAAGTTTCGTCTTCCCTCCAGAAGTCTACCGTCTCGCCAGTCTGGTCATCATAGAAAGCCGTAAGATTTTCATTGTTGATTAAGTCAAAGAGTTTGGTCAATGTCGTTTCATCCGGCCACATCAATCCATAAGGAGAATAGCGGTCGAAAACCGATGGAAGTTCGATAGACAATTCATCGTAGAGTGACTGGATATACCAGCAGTAGCGTTCGTAACGGGAGCCCACGCTGCCCTGTCCGGTTACCATATCATAACTGACGAAGCCGGCAGAATCGTAGCCATCACCGATAGAGGGCATAATCAATTCACGTTCTTCACACATGCGTACAGCACAAAAACGATTCAATATGGTGAACGCTTGTTCGGCTGTAAGCTGTTGCACTGCTTTTTTGTCGATATCTGTACTATCTGCAGGAAGGCTGTTTTTGATGTATTGCAAACGGCCACGAAGCATGCGAGCACGATAAATAATATCCGCATTACTTGTAGTTAGTTGGCTGACAGGAATAACCCGGCCGTCAGCCCAAATACCATAATGTTACTGCAGAGAAGATATGATGTTGTTTGTGAGCAACGTCTTGACGTCGCTCACAAACTGCATTAATATTTTGCGTCCTGATGTAGAAATCATAACTAGAAGTTTTGATTAGTCAATAAAAGAAAGATCAATGGATACGCCCTCATCCATTTGAGGCAATAGACGAGTCAACTCATTAATAAGCGACTCAACATCCTTTCGCTGAGTGAGGCGGCGCTTAATCTGACGACGAACGACTGTTGGTGTAGGTTCGTTAGCTCCTGAAGCATTTTCGGCATCAGTTTCGTCACTGCTTTCATTGGGGCGATTGGTATCATCGTCCTCAGCAGGCGTTGTAACAGCCGGTTTGTTGGCTGCTACAAAATCCTTCACTTTTCGCTCAAGACTATCGAATAGACCTAGAGGAGCGTAGAAAGCAGTAAATTGATTGCACATTTCCTGCAAAAGTTCGAGCGTTTTACCCTCTTGAATAGCAATTTTACTCATCAAGACTTCGATGCTCTGCTTCTGTTCCTCTTTCAATGAACAGAAATCTTCCGAACCACGAATTTCGCTGTTCTTCTGATTGATGAAGAGAGTAGCCTCCGTATAGAAGTGCATGCAAGCCTGCTCAATTTCATTGTCAATGCGTGAAGCCAAATCCGCATATTCTGCAGTGTGATTAAAACAGATTGGATCGAGCATAATATCGTTGAAGGCCTGTTCATCTTCTCCCAATTGATTCTTCAATATTTCCAGAGTGGGGAGTTGCGGCAAGCGTTGGGCATCATTCAGTCGTTTTTGGATTTTCTTGATAGAAGTGATAACCTTCCCTTGTTCCTCCGCTTTGAACACCAGGTTGACAAACCTTAATGCATCAGCACAAGCTTTGTCTTTGGCAAAGAGATAAGGTGCTTCGGCACCTTCTGATTCGATAATCTTAACCAAATAATTCACCGCTTGACTAACAGTAGATGTTCCAGCCATTTTCAGTTTTTCAAAAGTGTCTTTTAATTGTTCCACTTTTGTTCGACGTTGCGTGGCGATTTTTAATGATATTTTGGCTATGCTGGCTGGAATAGGAGATAATCCTTGCGGGTTGTACAATTCCTTCAGGGTAGTCATAGCCATCATCATTTCTGCCGGCTTTAAGTGAGCATCTGTATTAAGAGACAGCCCAAGGTGGCTGAACGATGTATTATTCTTCATGGCTTCAGCAGCATTCTTGGTGAACATTTTAAATGACTGAGCACCACTTCTTACCACGATAATGCCGGCCTTCAACATCAATGCTACTAAATAGCGGATGGTATCTTTGCTCCAGCCATACTGAGCACGGCTGAAGTGGTCGGATAGTTGTCCACCATTAGCATCATTGTTTGAGGCGATATAATCCTTTATTTCAGCAAACGCAGCATGACCAGTTTCTATAACACCATTATCGCCTACAATGCCAAATGGATTGAGCGACTCGGGCAGCTTGGTAGAATCTTCATAAGCCAATAAATCACTAACAACAGAAGCTGACATGCTACGCGAAGCCAAAGGATATTTGTTGTAAACCTGTTCGGCAAAACTCTTCAAGGCTTGCGTCTTGTAAGTTTCTCCATTTACAGATGTAGGCGAACCCTTGCAGATGGTTTCGCTGTTGTTTTGTGATTGACGTAAAATGCGTGTGATTTCCTGACGATTCTTATCGGCATCTGCTTGTTGCGCTCGCAGGTAATCTTGGATTTCCTTATTAGTATCATGCCGATGATTGTTGCAAATGGTTTCGTCTCTCACCACATCAATTAGCAAGAGCTCTATATCTTGCGGCAAGGTGCAAACCCAAAACATGGTCTGCTTATTTTCCACTTTTGTACTTTCAGTCAGGAGCGCATTATGCACTTTCTCAAAGTCGCTGGCGTCCACGAAGCGAACGTTCAGTTTGATGTCACCTCCCGAAATCAACACGGGATTCTGTCTGCCACGGCATAATTCCACCGTTGCACTAATTGTCTTAGAGCCATAAATGCTAACAGATGGAGCCGGGGATAGAATATCGTGCACCAACTCTTTCATGACTTTGAATTTATCAGAGTCAGTTGCATTTATTCTGGAACGTTCATCTTGGACGCTAAGAATGGCATTGGTCATGAATCTGAAACGTCCATCAATTTCTTGGAGTGTAACGCCGGCTGTGTCTTTTATTTCATCCAGTAAAGCACGGAGTTCCGGTTTGCTCAATGGATGGCCAATCTGTTGGAATAGCAAGGAGCAGAGATTGTCGAACGACAAACAAAAGTCGTCCAACAATTGCATAATGGCTATCGTCTTGCATACTTTCACAGCCAATGGGTTGCTACTATAAAGTTCGATGGCTTTTTTGGCGGAAATGACAATTTCGCGGAAGTCTTGATTCTTCTCCATATACGGATGAAGAGCATCATAGAACAAATCCGGCGTAGCCATCTTGCCTAAAGGGCATTCTGCCAAATGGCCATCTACCAATAAGTCTCTAATCAATCGGATGACTGAACGAAGACCGGAGCCGCCACTTCGGCTTGCCAGCTTTTGAAGTAAAGCCAGCAAGATATCAATATGAACGGGTAAGAATGGATAGAGATTGGCAAACAATTCGCTGGTCAATGGCTTCATATACAGCGAACGTTCCATATTTGTCAATCGCGTTTCCAACTTAATGGACGCTTCATTGCGATTGAACAGAGCAGTCAATACTTCTTTTCCCTGTGGTGACTTTCCCAACAGTCGTTTTGTGATGATTTCCTTGATATCATCAGCTTCTATATCAACCTTGATGGGGAAACGGTCATTGAGTTTAAAGAGTTTATCTGAGTTAACTTGTGCTTGAGGATTATCTTCTGTCAAGGTTTGTTGAGCAGTACCGATGAGCCAAACATTTCCTTTAAATTGAGATTTTAGGATTTGCATGGTTCCCTGCATACTGCGAATCAAATCTTCACTGCCTCCTACGTATTAACCAATTTCGTCGAGTACATAGATAATGCGTTCTTTGCCATATTTTTGTTTAACTAATGAACAGAGTCGTTTGAAGCGATCAGTTTCATTCTCAACAGATTCAACTTTGATAGCGTTATACTCTTCGGAAGAGGAGAAATATTCAGGCAATATGATTGGTGCAAATTTGGCAGCATATTTATTGGCTATCAACTTCTTTGATTGAATAACCTCCCAGTCTTTCCCCTCTGCTTTTACCATTTCGCAGAACTGATCATATTTACCCTCTTCTTGAAGAATGGAAATAAAATCCATTAGTTTAGGGTCGGTAGCTTTGATGCCAATGAGCTTCAACGTTTCGTAATACATTATATCGCTCACTGTCGATGTAATACCAGCTGTAGCTTCAGTGGTAAGGTCAATCATAATAACCAGGGGATCATACTTTTGGATAACCGCACGATGCAAGGTCTTGAGTGCATTATCTTCAATACGATTCATCAATTTTTCCCCAAAGCTGATACCATCCACCTTTAATGACTGCTGGAAAGAATATCCCAAATATTTGGCAAATGAACTCTTACCAGAGCCATAGAATCCAGATACCCAAACACCTACTTCGTTGGAAGAATCACGGAATGCAGACTCCAGTTCTTCGATAACCTTTTCATAGTTATCGTGCAACTTGTCGGTTACTACATATTCATTGATTTCGTTTTTTAGATTCTCCTCGCTATTATCTGCAAAAGTGACAACACTTTCAATTCGGCGATTGATGTCCTTGGACGAATCAAATAGTTCTTTTATGGTATTCATGTCTTAGAAGTTTTTTGAACGATAGCTACCGTCCATGGGATAAATATTTAAAAATGTTTTGGCAATACCTTGAGCGCTGCCGGGGTAGAGAATTAAGATAGGAAGGTCAATCTTGTTGTATATCAACTGTTCGATGCGACCAATCTTATCATAAGGATGAAGAAGCTCAAGATCCTTGAGGATGAGCAAAGGGTGAGCTGTGGCCATCATCTCTTGTTGAACAGCAAGAATAGAATTGGCAACAACCGAATTGTCTTGTATTTCTTGCCGAATACTTTCATAAAGATCAAATTCATTGTCTTCATCTACCCATACTTCATCATAATATTCATGGTTGTGAATATACTCTTGCAGAACTTTGCCAATAGAAAGTATTTTTACATCGGCGAAGCCATGAAACTTAGCTTTGGGAATCAAATGAAGGGGAATCATACGATATACCTCCATAGCATCCTCTACATCATAATTCACATAGCAGATGGGGCGGTCGCCTGTTGGATTAAGTATATCAGGACGACTTAAATAAGCAAGTGCTTCCTCAAATTTTTGTTCATAAAGTTGCATTAATAAACTCCTCCATTGATTTGTAATTCCATGAAATAGTAAGCAATTCACCAGATGTCTGAGCCATATAGGCACCTTTGAGACTAAGGTTCATTATTCTATCCAACACTTGATGACGAGTCAGGTTAAAGAGGCGCCATTCTTCCATTTCCCAAATAGCCATATCTGACATTCCTGCAAAATGCTGTTCATGCATAAAATAAAGAATTGTAAAGTCGTTCACTTCATAAGGTAGGATTTCGCCTTTACGGTTAATCATTTCATAATCGATAAAACATGAACGGACATAAGAGGCGTTACGCTTCTGTACAGACTCGCTCCATTTTGCTCTGCCTTCTTTTACTAGGTTTTCAACGTATTTTGTGAAGGCATCCCTATCAACAATATGCAGGTCTTCATTTTTGCATGAATTCAAAATTTTTGTGACGGCATCGAAAAATACAGCGTTTTCGCGAGCACAATAGACCATGAGAAGTTGAGTAAAATGCTTCAATGACAATCCACACTCACGAATGAGTTTAAGCCAAAGAGGCACATTGGGATTTACTTTCATAAATCTCTGGAAAAAGACATCATAGATAATATGAACCAGTCTATTTTCCGTTTTGCATGACAGGCAATCATTTTCTTTCACACACTTAATGAGCGCATCCTTGTCCATGCCTTCCTGATAAATAGAGAGCAGAGACAGTGTTTCATTAATCATGCCGGTGCCATGAGTTAACTGAGTTGTGTATTTAGGATTCCTCATCAATTGAAATATGGATAACAGCAATAACTGTTGGTGAATAAATTTGTGTAATGATAGGCCATCACTCTTAGAGAATTGTCTATATCATCTGACAGCTTTCCAATATTTATAGCTTCAAAACAAGGATCACATGCCACTGTAGCCATGGAACTGATGAAATCAAGTGGCTCCATGCCTAAGTTTACGTCATCGTCCAAATGATGTTTAAGATAGACATAAGTTTCCTCTTCTATTTGTATCGGACATTTGAAAAGGCTATACATATCTTTAGGTATAAAATTCTCATGGGTCTTTTGGACGATATTAATCATCAAATTATAAAAGGCCAATTTGGAAGACTTAGGAAAAAGGTAATTCATATATTCCTTTGCTGCATTATCTTCCAAGCATGGCCAAAGTCCCTTGCCGCATCCTGCTTTGTAAACAGCAAAACGCAATTTAAGTAGATTGACTATATCCGAATTTTTCATGTTGCTCTTATTGTTTATTGGTAGGTATTAGCAATTCTCGAATGTCGGCTTCTAACAATTTGGCCACCTCTGCCAGAGTTTCTATAGATGGCTGTGATGTGTTAGTACACCATTTGCTTATCGTAGCAGGGTCTTTACCCATTTTATCTGCTAACCATCTGGCTGTTTTCTTTTTCTCAACGAGAACCACTTTTAGCCTATTTAATTCTGCCATAATGATAAATTGATTGTAGTAATACGCAAAGATAAAACATTAGAATGACAATATACAATATTTGTTTGATTATTTGATTGATTTTTCTATGAAAATTACACGATAACTCTACCGAACGCAGGCTGGCGCTTGCGGAAGTAGAGCCATTGAATGGTTTTGGCAGTTGGCTCACAGATGTTGGCCGCCACTTCCGACTTATCGTATTTCATGCGATGTCGGAAGTGACGACCTTTTGGGGACGATGCGCCATCCGGTTTGCTCCGTGTCTGCGACACCAAGCAAAGCTCGGCTGATTGGCTTTTGCTACGAATGGAGGACTCCAGTCCGTTGCCATAGAGAGAACCTGCAAGGCTCCACTTCGCTTCACTTTATAGGTTCTCACAACGGCAACGGTTTTCGGGAAGCATATCTTCAAGATGGATGGGTTATTGGGTTGCGCAAGCTTTCATGAGGAATTTATCTAGGATAACCTGTTAGAGCTAATTCTTTCCCTTGGAGTCATGTTCAGGAAAGTCTTGGAACCATTGGAGCTTCTTGGTCCAACTCGTTTTGTACGTGCAAAGGTACTGCGGACGGGAGAAACGTCAAGTGCCGCTGACGCTTTCGGACGGAGGACTTTCCAGCAGCCTTCTACAATTTGTGCCAAATTGGGTATTCCGTAAAGTCCTCTGTCCTCCCACTTGCTTTATTCTCCCTGGTGTCCGCAGTGAGGGGATGCATGTAAAACGGTTTTCCCAACCAAGAAGCTCTAAAGGGCTTCACAAGAGGGATCGGAAACGTAACCAACTTAAATGATATAATTATGTGCAGACTCATGATAACACAGTTGGAGGAAGCCTTGAAAGGTTTTCCTCTCTATTCCCAGGACGGTAAGGGAAAGGACGCTATTTGCCGTGCCATCTTTGCGCTCGGTGGCGTGTAGTGGCTCATTCTTGAAGGTGAAAAGGAAGGAAACGACACCATCCTCTTCGGTATCGTCATCGGGCTGATGGAGGACGAATACGGCTACATTTTCTTGAATGAGCTGTCGGACATTGAGTTGGACTTGACCAAACAAGGCTTCGGCAAACTACAAGTAAGGCAGCAGGAGAACTTCCATCCGGTGCCGCTGAAGAAGTTGTATGACAGTTGGTTGCAGGAGTTCTTTGCAAGAATGGGTGAATGAGTGTGAGAACGAAGTGAAAGTAACAACAAAATGACCTGCCTTATCCGTCACGGACCGGGAAGGTCTCAAACAGTAGGTTTAGTCTGAGATATGAGGAATGGAAATATATTCAGTATCGCAGCCCAACTCGGTTGGACTGCTTCCACTCAGTACAAGGAAGGCAGGCTCTTCTTTGACTTCCATCGGAAGACCTTGAGCGGTGTGCCGTTTACCTTCACGGCAGAAATGAAGGACGGCAAGGTCAGTAACCTGGTGAAGGAGATTGAGTCCTTCGTGGATGCCAGCTTGCCGAGGCAGACGGCAAATCCGTTTTGGCTGGTCTGCCCTGGAGCCAGTGGAACTGAGTTCCGCTGCCCGGCAAGTCCAAAGGCAGCCTTCTATTCACGAGGGCTGTCCTTGAACTTGCGCTCTCTTCTTGGAAGACCCGCTTCCTTGTAGGCAATGAGGTCACTTCCCTGGAAGAGGATGCCCCTTTTATCGGTGTAGATCCGGATAAAAGGCAAAGGTCGCTCGGGATTGTTGATGTAGTCGTAGATGGTACATTGGTGCACCCCGAGGTAAAGGCAGGCTTCCTTGATCATTATCAATGGAATATGTTGCTTCTTGGCTGCCATGCACAGCGTGAACAGGAGGGAGTATAATCCGTTTACTGCCACTGGAGAGTTGACGAATGCTGGTGGCAGAAACATTGTGTACTTCTTTGATGCGTACGTCATATAGTTTGCTTTGTCCGTCTGCCAATGTAATAGCTTCTGCTGAAAACTTACTAATGCCGGATATCAACTGCTTGAGACCATCGGTTAGGATGTCATAATTTTCTTCATCCGTCTATTTCAGGTAATACAGATATTCACTCAAGGTGCGTCTGCCCAAAATGGAAATGCCTTTATTTTCCTCGGCAGAAAAATAGCTTTGCGGATTGTCTAAGGTTTCTATATTGGGGATGGTGATGGCATATATCTGTTTGGCAATGTCGTTAAAGAACACATGGTTGGTGGCTGCTATGGTAGAGAGGGCCAACTGTAAGGAGGTTACCTCATACTGTTGTAACCATTCTTCCTGTATTTCGCCCAGCAAACGCAAATATTTTCGCGTTTAGACGTTCCTTACTCTTCATATCTGTTTTAACCCGAGAAAGGCCGGATGAGATTTCAGGTAAGAGAGGATGGTGGACCACGACGAGCGGTTGGCCGTGATGTTCTGGGTGGATTTCCGGCTGCTGAACAACGAGGAGATGGCAGCCATGTTCAGGTAGAGAATGGGGTGGGCTTCCTTGAACTCGATGTCCGTGTTTGTCAGCATCGGACGGAATTTCGTGAGGTAACGGATGTTGAAGTGTACCTTCTCCACACATTTGCCGATGGTTTGCCAGCCCTGGAGCATGTTCCAGAAATCTACCACCTCGGAGCTCTCCTTCGCCAGTTCATTCTGATTGTGCATGCCACTGATGCAGGTCTCCAGCATCTGGGTGTAGTTGAACGATAGGTTCAGCACGGTTTCCAGCGTGCGGAAAGCAGCCAGCGGAATCACCCAGTTACCGAAGATACGGTCATGGATCTGTTCATCCTCTATCCGGATGGCCAGCTCGTTCTTGGTGATGCCGTACAGGGTTGCGAAGTTCTTCTTAAAGAGGTCACGGTATTTGAGAATTTCCAAGGTCAAATGGGTCAAGCCCAGATTGCAGATGGCCTGCAGCTCTTCGTAGTGCTTCTTTTCCAGAATGCTGAAGCTGGTCTTGGAGTATTCCAGAAATAGCACACGGGTATAGAGCGCCATGTCCTGAGTAGGCTTCTCCTGACCGCAGATGACCATTCCGGTCGTGACAATGGTTTGTGTGGCCATGCCGTCCGTTTGGGTGTTCTTCTTGGTCTGTTCACCGCCACCCCAAAGTCCTTTGAGAAAGGCGATCTTCCGGATGTCGAGGTCGTTCTTATATTCGTTAAACACGACAAGAATGTTTACAGCCTGGGAACCCCGGTCGTTCATGGCCGGAACGGAAGCCACACCCATGTTGGGCGGTTCCACATCGTGAAGGAAGAAAGCCTCCAGACTGGTGGCCAGCGTGGTCTTACCTGTACCTTTCTCACCAAACAGGTTCAAGATGGGGAAATGGCGGGGCTTCCGGTACACGATGTCACGGAATAGGGTAGCAAGCAGATAGCCAAAAGTCACCTGGGCATTGTTCCCGAAGACAGTGGTCAGCTTTTTTCCTGCTTTCGGTCCATCGTTGTTGAGGAAGGACTTTTCTTGGATTTGTTCCGTATCTGCTCCACGGCACTCCGCCACAGTCGGGTCTTGCCGTGAATCTTTCCCAACTGCTCGATGCACTGGGTATAGACCATCTGGTCTTTGACATAGCGCAGCAGCCCAGCGATCAGGCTGACGCATTGCCCCTCTTTGACAAGTGAATCTACTTGGGCAAACAGTTCCTTCGCCATGACCGCCTTGAAACCAGGGCCGTAGGGACTGCCCTTGGCCAGGTCCGTATCGGGAATGAAACAAAGCGAGTTGGTGTAGTGCTTCAGGATCTCAAACTGGTTCTCGTTCCAGGCCGTGCCGAGTGTGGCCACTGTATTCTCCAGTCCGATGGACTGCAGGCGTAGCACATCCGGCGCTCCTTCCACGATGATGAAGTTGGCCGCGTCACGCAGACGGAAAGCCCAGTCAATGCCGAACAATGTTTCTCCCTTGGTGTAGAGCAGACTGGTGATGGAGTTGATGTATTTGGGCGCTTTGGGGGTGGTGCCGATATACCGGGCCGTATAAGCGATGATGCGTCCCCATTTGTTCCGGATTGGAATCATAATCCGTTTACGGAACATCGGATAGAGCTTTTCGTCTTCATTTTTCCGGAGTATCCCCAACTCTATCAGCAGCTCTTCCTGTAGTCCCTGCTGTCGGCAAAAGTCCATGAACGCATGGATTTCCCGTGGCGCATAACCGATACCTGCTTCTGCACAGAAGTCCTCCGGCTATCGGTTGTAGGCATATTCCCGGGCATGACGGCTGTCATCATTGGCAGAAACGTGCAGATTGTCTGTAAAGAAGGTCTGGACTTTTTCCAGTACGGCATACAAGGAATCCTTGTGTGCCTGCTTTACCTTGTCGGCTGTAGCCGTTCATCCGGTATTTACGCAATGTCTTGTAGCAGACGCCCAGTTCTGCACAAGCTCTTTTTACTGAACTCCCAAAGGATCTACTATTGGCTTTGATTCTATCATATCTTTAAACTTTTTGGATATACCAATGGTCTATGAGAATGGGGTACACCAGATTTGTGTGGTATTCTCATTACATATTCAAATTGATAAAAACCAGTTCCTACTATTATGGTTTGTCTCCCAATAATGAATTAAGTGGCTATACTCTGGGAGTATGACGAGGTTAAGTATAGTCGCTGTCGTTTTTAATCTAGTCTTTTTTATCTTGCTTACGTACTCTTTTAGTTCTTACTTGAACTTTTTTGAAGTAGTTTTGAGTGGTCCGCTGGAGAAGTCTTAGGTCTGCAGTTCTGTATTCTAACTTGCCTGGTCGTTTGCACGGCTCAACCTTTCCTTCCGCCAGCGTTCAACATTACGTCTGCCAAATAATCTTCAGGCCTTGTTTTGACTGATGTATTCAGGGTTGTCATGGGTGGATTGAATCATGTTGGCAATTCTAGCTGCTAAGTCATTGGCGAACTCTTCGTATGGAATCATTTGGTCTGAGAATTCTAGAACATTCATAGGACTCAGGTTTAGTCTACGAAACTCGTGTAACCATAATTGTGTAGGTCTCCCGATTCGTTCTGGTTTTGAACTGTCGGTTGAGAATCATTCCTAGTTTGGAAGCTTGTGTTCGAACACTTTTCATCTTTTCGATGGGGAACTCCATGCTTTCGCCTACTTCAAGAGAAACGAGCGCAGGACGGATTTTTGTAGAAATTTCATTCATAAAACTTTGGTGTTTAATGTTTAACCATGCCCCATGGTTATGGGTTTGTACACCCCAAATTAAATGATTTATGTTTATATAGCCAATAAATGTTTGATGTCTTTTTGAGCTTCAATTAAAATTTTGTTCGTATGCTATGAGTATAGGAATAAAGCATGTTCATATTGGCAGGGAGATTGATAAACGACGTCTAGAGCTAGGTATCAGTAAATCAGAGCTTGGACGGTGCATTCATGTGCCCCAGCAGCACATCAACCGTATTCTGGAGAAAGAAACCATCGACACAGGCAAACTTATAGATATAAGTGTGGCCTTGGAGAAGAATTTCTTTGATCTGTATGCTTCTGATATGCACAACGTATCTGCATATCTGGCAGCAGTATCCATTCATGGAGATGCCAATAATATGATTGGCGATTCAGAAGTTGCGACTGAGCTGTCCCAAACGAAAGTTGTTTTGGAGGAAAAAGACAAGACCATTCAGGTTCTAACTGACGAAATCAAGCGTCTGGAGGAATCACTTGAGGATAAGACACTCATCATATCCTTCTATAAGGAGAAGGTGGGTGAACCAATAAAGAAATAACCATAGTTGCCTAGTCTGGAGAGATTGGTAGAGGTTGTGGTGAGTACAAGATTTTAGTGAAGTAATAGATATGAGTTGCAGGCTCAGAGCTTACCAGCATAGTGTAAGCATCTGATAGTTAAGCCAGCTTTTCAACAATGCCTTTAAGTCATGATGGAAAATCCATCAAACTTTAAACTTTAAATAAACATTCGCTTACACAGGAAGTGTTTGCAATTGATTTTCATAGCTATATTAGAGTGGCACAGGCTGCCATTGAAGGCTGATACCAATAATACTGAATAATGAATTTATGGACTGCATGCTTTACTTGGTAATGGCATGCGGCCCATTTTGTTGGGAAAAAACTGTAGTTTCTATTAATTTATTTGTATTTTCTTTAGTATATTTGCTTCCTATAATTTTATAGTAATAAGCAAGCAATAAACGATGATGCTAACAATTACGGCAGCATATGATGTCTGGACCAGCGGCCTCTATCAGAAGGATGAAGCATTGATATACAGTTTTGGCATGATTGTCATTCTGCTTTTGGTCATCATGATAATCATTTCCATCAGTAAAAGCAAAAGGTTGAAGACGTTGCAGCGCATTAATGAGGTTGCCGAAGAATCCAACCAGCTGAAGAATGCTTTCATAGCTAATATGACTCACGAAATTCGTACTCCTTTGAATGCTATTGTAGGCTTTACAACTATGCTTGCCGAAATGGATGATCTGGACAGAGAAACCCGTATGGCTTTCCTGAAGGAGATTAATGATAACAAGGACTCGCTGCTGCAACTGGTCAATGACTTGCTGGACTATTCAAAGATTGAGGCAAAGACCCTGGAATATAATGATGGAGAAGCGGATGTGAACGCGCTGATTGATGAAGTCTGCACGACAGAGAATATGCGCTCGCATCCCACAGGTATTCAGGTGGAGTTTGTAGAACGGCTGCCTCAATGCCGTTTGGTGGTAGATCGCGTGCGCTTTGCCCAAGTTATAGGTAACTTGGTGAGGAACGCCTTGAAGTTTACGGAGATGGGCAGTGTGAAAATCGGTTGTAGGAGATTGAGTAATCATAACTTCTATTTTTATGTGGCAGATACAGGCTGTGGCATTGATGAAGTGGGAAGACATGCCATCTTTGAACGGTTTGTGAAGATGAACTACAATATTAAAGGTACGGGGTTGGGGCTTTCCATCACTAAATCCATTGTGGAACACTATGGGGGAGGTATAGGTGTGGAGTCCAAGAAAGGGGAAGGCTCCACTTTCTATTTTACGTTGCCTGCCGGTATTGAATACAAAGAGTACGGTAAATTTTGATTTACCTGCGCTCTCAATCAGCCATTTCCTTCAGCTTCTTGAAGTGGCGGATTACTTCCAGATAATCGCGGTCGGTGCAGGCGTTGAATTTATTCCATAAGTCACCCATTATAACGGCACCACCGAATCCGTAATCCTTTATCTCCAGGATGTTATCGGAGGTAATGCCTCCCAAAGCCATGACTTTGCTGTCTATAATTTTACTTTTTTCTGCTTGTCGTAGTTCTTCGGCTGTAAAGCCTGATGTAACTCCGGTCTTTGTGATGCAATTATATATCGGACTCAAGAATAGATAGTCATAAAAATGTTTCTTGTTCCGTACTTCGTCCAGCGAGTGGCAGGTACAGCTGATGTGTCCTGAATAATCGTGCGGTTCTTTGGGGTTGCGGGTGTTTAGATGAATCCCCATCAGGCTGAATTCTTCCTGTAGGTAGAAGTGTTCATGAGTAATGATGCGCTTATGGTATTTTTGGGGTATCAGCGTTAAAAGTCGTTCTGAATACATGGCGGGAGTTTCCGGCTTCCTCAGATGTAGAATATCCAGCCCCTCTTCGAATAGTGCCGTGATAATCTTGTCTTCTTCCACAAAAAATGTGGGTGCTGTTACTACGATGAGTTTCATTTCTTTCGTTTAACTTTTAAGTTTAGCAAAGTTAATGAATACTTATGGTAGAAGCCAAGGAATTTCTTTAAAATATGTTAGATGGCTGCTTTAAACAAGAAAACGCCTTCTTGCGTCTTTATAACTCAAGAAGGCGTCCTTCACATGGCTTTGTGGGACCTCGTTGGTCTATTTGAATCTTTTACCTACCGCATCCCAATCAACGATGCTCCACAATTCGTTTACGTGATCGGCACGGCGGTTCTGGTAATCAAGATAGTAGGCATGTTCCCACACGTCGAATCCGAGTAGCGGAACAAGACCGGCGCGTACCGGATTGCTACCGTTGGCTTCTTTGGTTATGTGGAGTTTACCGTTCTTGTCGGCAGACAACCAAGCCCATCCGGAGCCGAACAAGCCGACAGCTGCCGCGTTGAATTCCTTCTTGAAATTCTCAAAGCTGCCGAAGTCGCGTTTGATGGCTTCTGCCAGCTTGCCGGTAGGCTCGCTGTGGGCAGGCTTCGGGGCAAACTGTAAGAAGTATAATGTGTGGTTCAATACTTGTCCTGCATTGTTGAAGATGGCACCGTCCGGTGCTGTGGCAACAATGGTTGCCAGGTCTTTGCCTTCAAATTCCGTTCCCGGAACGAGGTTGTTGAGGTTGTTCACGTAGGTTTGCAGATGTTTACCGTAGTGGTAATCTATGGTTTGCTGACTGATTACAGGTTCCAGTGCATTGTTAGTGTAGGGAAGTTTTGGCATTTCGTAAGTCATAACTGTTATCATTAAAATCGTTAATATTGTATTCATAAGTTTCAATTATTTAATTTTGGAACTTTACTATATAAACACTATAACCTATAGAAATGTTCGTACGTCTCCGAAGCTTTTTTTATCTTTGCCTCCGTAAAAACAAAGGAAGGAAAAATATCATCATTTTAAGATTATACGGATATGCCCGATTATATAGAGGAACTGAACGAAGGACAACGGAACGCGGTGTTATACAATGACGGTCCGTCACTGGTGATAGCCGGTGCCGGTTCGGGAAAGACGCGCGTGCTGACCTACAAGATTGCTTATCTGCTGGAGAATGGCTACCAGCCTTGGAACATTCTGGCATTGACCTTTACCAACAAGGCGGCGCGCGAAATGAAGGAGCGTATAGCCCGTCAGATGGGGCCGGAGAGGGCGCGCCATCTGTGGATGGGAACCTTTCACTCCATATTCCTGCGCATTCTGCATGTCGAGGCCGGGCATATCGGCTTCACTTCGCAGTTTACCATTTACGATACGGCGGACAGTAAAAGCCTGATACGTTCCATTATCAAGGAAATGGGGCTGGATGAGAAAGTGTACAAGCCGGGGATGGTGCAGGCGCGTATCTCGAATGCCAAGAATCATCTGGTTTCTCCGGCAGGCTATGCCAACAACAAGGAGGCTTACGAAGGAGACCGTGCTGCCAAGGTTCCGGCGCTTCGCGACATCTACCAGAGATATTGGGAGCGTTGCCGGCAGGCGGATGCGATGGACTTCGACGATTTGCTGTTCTACACATTCCTGCTGTTCCGGGACCACCCCGAGGTGTTGGCGCGTTATCAAGACCAGTTCCGTTACATTCTGGTGGATGAGTATCAGGATACCAATTTTGCACAGCACAGCATCGTGCTGCAACTTGCCAAGAACCATCAGCATGTCTGTGTGGTGGGGGATGATGCACAGAGTATCTACTCCTTCCGTGGTGCCGATATTGACAATATTCTCTATTTTACGAAAGTATATCCCGATACGAAGGTCTTCAAGCTGGAGCAGAATTACCGTTCCACCCAGACCATTGTCCGCGCGGCCAACAGCTTGATAGAAAAGAACCAGTGGCAGATACGCAAGGAAGTGTTCTCGGAAAAGGAGAAGGGAGAGGCCATTGGTGTGTACCAGGCATACAGTGATGTGGAAGAAGGGGATATTGTGGTGAATAAGATAGCTGAACTGCGGCGTGAAAAGCGCTATGCCTACTCTGATTTTGCGATACTCTACCGTACCAATGCGCAGAGCCGTATTTTTGAGGAAGCCATGCGCAAACGCAGTATGCCTTACCGTATTTACGGAGGCTTGTCGTTCTATCAACGCAAGGAAATCAAAGATGTTATCGCTTACTTCCGTCTGATAGTGAATCCCAATGATGAAGAGGCTTTCAAACGTATTATCAATTATCCTGCACGGGGTATCGGAGATACGACAGTGGGAAAAATCATTGCTGCTGCCACCGGGCACAATGTCAGTTTGTGGACCGTGCTTTGTGAGCCGTTGGCGTATGGCTTGAACTTCAATAAAGGTACGGTGGGAAAGTTGCAGGCATTCCGCGAACTTATATCCGCCTTTATCACAGATGCTGCGGAGAAGAATGCCTACGAGATTGGTGCTGACATTATTCGCCAATCGGGCATCATCAATGATGTGTGTCAAGACAACTCTCCCGAGAATCTGAGCCGTAAGGAGAATATAGAGGAGTTGGTGAACGGTATGAGTGATTTTTGCGCCCAACGGCAGGAGGAAGGAAACCCTAACGTGTTGTTGGGTGACTTCCTTTCGGAAGTTTCCCTTCTTACCGACCAGGATTCGGATAAGGATGGGGACGATGAGAAGATAACCCTGATGACTGTACATTCGGCCAAGGGATTAGAGTTCAAGAATGTGTTTGTAGTGGGGATGGAGGAGAATCTTTTTCCCAGCGGCATGGTGGGTGACTCTCCCCGGGCATTGGAGGAAGAACGGCGGCTGTTCTATGTAGCCATCACACGTGCCGAAGAACACTGTTTCCTATCGTATGCAAAGACGCGTTTCCGATATGGCAAGATGGAGTTTGGCAGTCCCAGCCGTTTCCTGAAGGATATAGATATACGTTTCCTGCGTCTGCCTCAGGATGCGGGAATGTTCCGCAGGGTAGAGGAGGAAGCCGCCGCTTTCCGCAGGGAGAACGCCAGAGGTTTTGCGCCTGATAGGGAAGATGCTCCGTATGGAGGAAAAGAGCGTGTGTCTGTACGACCGAAACAGCAGATTATTGCGCCGACCGTCCCACGTAATCTGAAACGGGTGGCGCCTTCTGCAAATACGGCAAGTACATCGCCTTCTGCCGGTGCGTCTGCCAACTGTGTACAGCAGGGACAACTGATAGAGCACGAACGTTTCGGCCTGGGTGAAGTTTTGAAAGTGGAGGGCGAAGGAGACAATGCGAAAGCCACCATCCGCTTCAAGAATGTGGGAGACAAACAACTTTTGCTGCGCTTCGCGCGTTTCAAAGTGCTGTCATAGGATAGTACGCATCTTTTGTCTCACACAGAGGCGGGATACTTGTAAGAGGATGATGGCATGAGTGTAGGACTGTGGTATCTTAAAAAAGACAGTTAGAACGATACATACGGACAATTTAGAATAGTAAATATAGATAGAAGAATGACAAATAAAGACTTTTCCCTTTTCCCTTCTCCCTGCTATATTATGGAAGAAGGATTGCTGAGAAAGAACCTCGCACTGATAAAAAGTGTGGCCGACCGCGCAGGTGTGGAGATAATCCTCGCTTTCAAATCATTTGCCATGTGGCGTTCCTTTCCCATTTTTAGGGAGTATATAGACCACTCTACGGCAAGTTCCGTCTACGAAGCCCGTCTTGCATTGGAGGAGTTCGGAAGTAAGGCGCATACGTACTCGCCTGCCTATACCGAGGCCGATTTTCCGGAGATAATGCGGTGCAGCAGCCATATCACTTTCAATTCGCTTTCGCAGTTCCACCGTTTTTATCCGGTAGTGGTGGCGGAGGGAAGCAACATTTCCTGCGGTATCCGTATCAATCCTGAATACTCTGAGGTGGAAACGGAGCTTTATAATCCCTGCGCACCCGGTACCCGCTTCGGTGTAATGGCTGATCAGCTTCCCGAAGAACTTCCGGCGGGTATTGAGGGTTTTCACTGTCATTGTCACTGCGAGTCTTCTTCCTACGAGCTGGAACGCACATTGGAGCACTTGGAAGGAAAATTTTCCCACTGGTTCTCACAAATTAAGTGGTTGAATTTAGGAGGCGGGCATTTGATGACGCGCAAGGATTATGATGTAGAGCATCTTGTCCGTCTGTTGCAGGGGTTGAAGGAACGCTATCCGCATCTTCAAATCATTCTTGAGCCCGGTTCCGCTTTCACTTGGCAAACCGGTGTGCTGAGCTCGGAGGTAGTGGACATCGTGGAAAACCGTGGTATTCGTACTGCTATCCTCAATGTTAGCTTTACGTGCCACATGCCGGATTGCCTGGAGATGCCCTACCAGCCTGTGGTGCGTGGAGCAGAGATGGACGATGCGGGCCCTTACGTCTATCGCCTTGGAGGGAATTCCTGTTTGAGCGGCGACTATATGGGACTGTGGAGTTTCGACCATGAGTTGCAGATAGGGGAGAGAATCGTCTTTGAAGACATGATACATTACACCACTGTAAAGACGAATATGTTCAATGGAATTCATCATCCGGCCATTGCAATGTGGACAAAAGAAGGAAAAGCTGAAGTTTTCAAGCAATTTTCTTATGAAGATTATCGTGGCCGAATGAGTTGATAATCAAAAGTCTGCTTGTATGCCTGGAGAAAATGTACACTTTTTGTGTGAAAAAAGTCTGCGGAATGTTTGCAGGTTTAAGGAAAATATCTACCTTTGCATCCGCAATCGCGGAAATAGCTCAGTTGGTAGAGCATAACCTTGCCAAGGTTAGGGTCGCGAGTTCGAGTCTCGTTTTCCGCTCAACGCAGTTTGGATTGCAATTACCTATGCCCAGGTGGCGGAATTGGTAGACGCGCACGTTTCAGGTGCGTGTGTCGAGAGGCATGCAGGTTCGAGTCCTGTTCTGGGCACCAAGGTAAAGCAGTCGGTTCTTTGAATTGTTGAAAGTAAGTTGGAGAGGTGGCGGAATTGGTAGACGCGCTACTTTGAGGGGGTAGTGACAATTATGTCGTGGGAGTTCGAGTCTCCTTCTCTTCACGCTTTTATACATTGCGGAAATAGCTCAGTTGGTAGAGCATAACCTTGCCAAGGTTAGGGTCGCGAGTTCGAGTCTCGTTTTCCGCTCTTTCAGATGTATTGAAGATGACTTATGCCCAGGTGGCGGAATTGGTAGACGCGCACGTTTCAGGTGCGTGTGTCGAGAGGCATGCAGGTTCGAGTCCTGTTCTGGGCACTTTATTCCTCGAAAAAGGAGAGTCATCCAATGCGGAAATAGCTCAGTTGGTAGAGCATAACCTTGCCAAGGTTAGGGTCGCGAGTTCGAGTCTCGTTTTCCGCTCTTTTCAGATAAAAAAATCCCGCAAGCATTGTTCGGTGCTTGCGGGATTTTTTTGTTGTATGGAAGTTGTTGTTACTGTTTCTGTAATGAGAATCCGAGCATCATTCCGTCGTAGCTGTTGGCCAGTGAGCCGATACTCTTCAGGGTAGAGTTGCTGCTTTTGCTGGAGAGGAAGGTTATCAGTTTCAGTAGCTTGTCCGATTCGAACAGCAGGTCCATAGTTGTGGAGGTAGCGTTGATCTTAGCATTCATACCTATCAATTTGGCAAATTTCAAGTTGACCTTTTGGGTGGATGCATTGTAGGAGTAGCTTCCCTTCATGCTCTTTTGCCCTACTTTGGCGCTGAATGTGCTGTCGGCGTTGAATGTGAATGACATTTGCCTGGCTTTGATGCCTACTTTGGCAAGCTGTTCGTCCAGTTTCTTTTCTGCGGCTGTGGCGGCAACGGCACCGCCGGCTTTCTGCAGCAGGTTGTCCGATTCGAATTCAATGGCGGAGCCGGTATACGACCAAGTGCCGGTCATATCCGCTGTTGACTTGCCGGTCACGGCATTTACCGCCTTCTCTATATTTTCTTTGTTGAACAAATCCTTGATGGATTGTGCGTGACTATTGCCGGTCAGCAGTAGTGCGGCAACAAACAGTTGCCAAAAAACGAATCTTTTCATTTTACTTATGTCTATTGTTTGCTATTCAGGCTTTTGTTGATACTTTCGATATAGTCCAGCAGCTCTTTCCGTCCCATGCGGTTTTCAGAAGAGGTGATGAAGTAGGGAGGCAGCTCTTCCCACTGTTCCTTCAACTGTTCCAGGTATTCGTTGATGTGGGTGTTCAGTCTGCCGCCTTTCAGTTTGTCGGCCTTTGTGAAGACGATGGCAAAGGGTACGCCGTTCTCGCCCAGCCATTCCGTAAACTCGAGGTCGATGGCTTGGGGAGCCAGCCGGCTATCTATAAGAACAAACAGACAAGTCATCTGTTCGCGTTGCAGTATATAACTTTCTATAATACGTTTGATTTGTTCCTGACCTTTCTGTCCCCGTTTGGCGTAGCCATATCCCGGAAGGTCTACAATGTACCAGCTCTTGTTGATTAGGAAATGGTTGATAAGCATGGTCTTTCCCGGTGTGGCAGAGGTCATGGCGAGTCCTTTCCTTCCGGTCAGCATATTGATAAGACTGGATTTTCCTACGTTGGAGCGTCCGATGAAAGCATATTCGGGAAATGTACCGGCGGGGCATTTCCGCACGTCTGTGTTACTGATGACGAATTCGGCGTTTGTAATATCCATTTTGTTGCCTTTTTGGGGTTTTACGTGTGGCAAAGGTAGCACTAATTTCATAAGTTTGCACTATCTTTGCCCAGAAAGCGAAGATAGGCTGCACCTCAGCATAAAAAATGAACGAGTTCATTTTATTCTGCATTCGGTTTGCACTATCTTTGTGGCCAATAGGAAAATTTTAAGTATGAATGGACAGTTTCCCTCGACATTATTGGAGAAGGCGGTAAATGAGTTTGCCAAGTTGCCCGGAGTGGGACGTAAGACGGCTATGAGGCTGGTTCTTCACCTGCTCCGCCAGGATACGGCAGTGGTGGAAGCGTTCGGCAATGCCATTGTGACGCTGAAGCATGAAGTGAAATATTGCAAGGTATGCCATAATATATCAGATACGGAGACGTGTCGCATCTGTTCCAGTCCGCAACGGGACGCTTCCGTGGTCTGTGTGGTAGAGAATATCCGTGATGTGATGGCTGTGGAAGCCACACAACAGTTCCGTGGTTTGTATCACGTGTTGGGAGGCGTCATCTCGCCGATGGATGGCATTGGTCCCGGAGACTTGCAGATAGAAAGCCTTGTGCAGCGGGTAGCCGCCGGTGGCATCAATGAAGTGATTCTTGCCCTGAGCACGACGATGGAGGGAGATACGACAAACTTTTATATCTACCGCAAGCTGGAAAAACTGGGTGTGAAGCTCTCCGTCATAGCCCGTGGCATTTCCATCGGCGACGAATTGGAGTATACGGATGAAGTGACTCTGGGACGCAGTATCGTGAACCGCACTCCATTTTCCGGAACTGCCTGATCGTGTTGGGCTTCTATCAATTATTCATTATCCACTATCAATTCACTAAATGGAAGAACAAATAAAGAAGACTGCATTGCGTGTCCGAACAACTTTTGCTTATTTCTGGATGCTCCCCATCCTACTCGTCCTGCTTGGAGAAACCGGAGGCGAATGGGTAGGTATGTATGCCGGAGATGTACGTGCTATCTATATGGCTGAGACGATAACCATTCTGCTGGCTGCCTCTTGCGTGCCCGTATCCCTGAAACTCTTTTCATGGGTATTAATCCGGAAAATAGATGTAGTGACGCTTCCCGAAGCCCTCCGCCTTTATGCGTTGTGGAGTGGCGTGCGGCTGGCATTGCTTGCCATACCAGTGCTTGCAGGTTTTTTCACCTATTATATAATGTTGAGCAGTACGGGTGTACTGTGTGCACTGATAGGACTGACGGCTTCTCTGTTCTGCCTGCCGGGTGATGGACGCCTGCGTAAAGAACTGCATATCAATAAAGAAGAAGAAATGTAACCGACTGGAAGATATGAATAAATCTTATTTCTGTAGTGAAAGGGTGCGTCTACGTGCTATGGAGCCGGAAGATTTGGAAGTGATGTATGCTATGGAGAATGATTCCCGGACTTGGGATGTGACGAACTTCACCGTGCCCTATTCCAGATTTGTCTTGAAACAATATATTGAGAATTCCGAATGCGATATGTTTGCCGACCGCCAGCTGCGTATGATGATTGTACGTGTAGAGGATGATGCGGTGATAGGCACCATTGATATTACAGAGTTTTCTCCCATGCATGCCCGGGGAGAGGTGGGCATTGCTATACGGAAGGAGTATCAGGGCAATGGTTATGCCAAGGAAGCGTTGCGTTTGCTGTGCGACTATGTTTTCAGTTTCCTATATCTGAAGCAGTTGATAGTCCATATTTCGGTGGATAATGAGGCAAGTATCCGCCTTTTTGAATCCTGCGGTTTTGTGCGTTGCGGGCTTTTGAGGGAGTGGTGGCGCGTAGGAGGGTGCTATAAGGATGTCGTATTGTTGCAACTTCTCCGCAACACTAATTGAACGTTGGAATCTGGGGGAAACGCGACCATATTTCATATTTTGCTCCCAGCTTGCACAATGCCTTCTTCCAGAGTGTGCCGCTGGCTGCCTCGTCCATTAGCGAGCTGATGTTTTCTTTGCCTACCAGCCAAGTGTTTTCTTCAATTTCCCGGTCCAGCTGTTCGTACTCCCAGCCGGAGTATCCCAAAAAAAATCTGATTCTGCCTTTAACGGAATTTCCCTGCATGATGTAGTTTTTAATGGCTTCAAAGTCACCGTTCAGGTAGAAGCCTTTGCCGATGGGCAATGCTCCGGTAATGCCCTTGAGCGTGTGCAAATAGAACAACGTATCTGTACTGAGCGGTCCTCCTTTATAGATAGGTATGTTTTCCGGGCAGTTGAAGTCTTTCAGCACATCATTCAAGAATAGGGGGAGAGGTTTGTTCATAACCAGTCCCATTGTGCCGTCATGTGTATGGTCCACCAGTAGAATGACGGATCGCCCAAACATGTGGTCACACAAAAAGGGTTCGGAAATCAAGACCTTTCCCCGGGCAGGAACCACATGGTTTGTTTCTATCTTGAATAGATCTATATTGCTATACATGCCCCTAATATACATAATATTCCACAATAAACAAAAGTTCTTCGCTGTTTTTCATTTTAAAAGTTTCTTTTCTCAGATTTTATGGTTTTTTTATTCGAAGAAAATGCTTAAATTTGCAAGTAATTGGCAATTTAATACAATGAAGTATACTACACTATATATGTTAATTTTAGGGCTGTTTTCTATAGGATGGACGGATTGCCCGGAGGGATTTTGGGAGCGTATGCAACGTCCGGGGCATTCCGAAATACAGCTTTCCAAAGTGACGGTAAGTGGCTGTGTGCTGGATGAAGGTGGGTTTCCGCTGGCCGGTGCCACTATTCAGGAGAAAGAAACGGCCAATGGTGCGATAGCGGATTCGGAAGGAAAATTCACGCTGGTGGTTGCCGATAATGCAGTGCTCCGTGTTTCATTTATCGGCTACATTTCCCAGGATATTGAGGTGGAAGGACGTTCGACCTTTCATATCACACTAAGAGAAAATATGATAGAGCTGGATAATGTCATTGTTACCGCTTTGGGTATCGAAAAGAAAGAAAATTCTCTTTCTTATGCCACAGATTTAATAAAAAACGAGGAATTGACTCGAGTAAAAATGCCCAACTTAATCACTTCGTTGACCGGCAAGTCAGCTGGTGTGCGTGTTAACCAGGTTTCTTCCGGTCTGGGAGCTTCAGCCAAAGTCAGTATCCGTGGAGTCCGTTCGGTGGCGAGTGACAACCAACCTCTGTACGTGATAGACGGTGTTCCCATTCTGAACTCCACCTCCGAGCAAGCATACTCTGCCATAGGCGGGACGGCCAATGCCAGCAACCGTGACGGAGGGGACGGCATTTCCAATCTGAATCCTGAAGATATAGAGAGTATCAGTATCCTGAAAGGAGCTCCCGCGGCAGCTTTGTATGGTAGCCAGGCTGCCAATGGGGTGATACTGATTACTACAAAGAAGGGGCAGTCGCACGGGCAGCGCAGTGTTTCTTTCTCGACGAGCCTGATGTTCGACAATGCTTTTGCACTACCCAAGATGCAGAACCGCTATGGAGTAAGTGACGGTGTGGACAGTTGGGGAGAACGGGCAAACCTTCCCGAATATGATAATCTGAGAGACTTCTTCTCTACTGGTGTCACCTCCATAACTTCCATCTCCTTGAGTCACGGCAATGAGAAGTTGCAGAACTATTTCTCCTATGCCAATACTACGGGGCATGGCATCATTGGGAAACATAACCTTTCGAAGCACAACCTCACTTTCAGAGAGACTTCCGTTCTGTTGAATTCCCGTCTGAAGTTAGATGGCAGTATGAACTTGATGCGCCAGGTGGTGAAGAACAAGCCTACCGTGGGTGGTTTCTACATGAATCCTTTGGTGGGGCTCTACCGTTTTCCACGGGGTGAGGATATTTCTTATTATAAGGAGAACTTCGAGGTTTATGATGAGGGTAGAAACCTGAACATACAGAATTGGCATACCTCCTACGAGGATTTTGAGCAGAATCCCTACTGGATTACCAATCGCATATTGAGCAAGGAGAACCGTATGCATGTCATAGTCTCCTTATCTGCCAATCTGAAGATAAACGATTGGTTAAGCCTGCAGGCCCGTGGCAATGTAGACTATATTAACGACAAGGTGCGCCAGCAGTTCTATGCCTCTACCGCTCCGGCGTTAGCGGGAGCCAATGGGCGTTATATCGAGATGGACTATCAGGAAACCCAATATTACGGAGACGCCATACTGATGATGAAAAAGCAGTGGGATGCATTCTCTCTCAACGCGGCGCTCGGTGCCAGTATCAATGACAAGACAGTGAACTCCACCCGCTATGACTCTAAAACAGCTTCGCTGAAATATGCCAATGTGTTCAATCTGGCCAATATCATCATGAATGGTTCCGCTGGGCTGGACCAGAAGATTGATGCACGGCGCCAATTGCAGTCCTTGTTTGCGACGGCACAACTGGGCTACAACGAGTTTGTCTATCTTGATTTGTCGGCCCGTAATGACTGGTCCTCCACACTGGCTTATACATCTCATGAGAAAAGCGGGTTCTTCTATCCCTCCGTGGGATTTTCGCTGATATTCAATAAGCTGATGACTTTACCCCGATGGGTGTCACTGGCAAAGATAAGGGGGGCATACAGCATGGTGGGCAATGATATTCCCATGTTCATCACAAATCCTTCCTCGCATATCACGGCGGGTGGAGAGTTCCTGGCAAGTGATGCCGCGCCGTTCAAGGATATGGAACCGGAGATGACGCATTCCTTTGAGGCGGGTATAGAAGCGCGTTTTTTAAAGAACCGCATTGGTTTGAATGCCACTTTCTATAAGACGAATACCCGGAACCAGTTCTTCAAGCTTCCCACTCTGTCGGGCGATAAATATGCCTACCGTTATGTCAATGCGGGTAATATACAGAATGTGGAGTGGGAGGTTTCATTGGATGCCGTTCCTTTGCTGACAAACCATTTCAAGTGGAAAACAGAGGTAAACTTCTCCACCAACCGCAACAAGATAATTTCACTGCACGAAGCGCTGAAGGAGTTTCTTTACGGTCCTACCAGCTTCTCGTCCAGTTATGCCATGAAATTGGTGAAAGGGGGCTCTATCGGTGACATCTACGGAAAAGCTTTTGTACGTGACGATGCGGGCAATATCGTTTACGGCACGGAAGGAGACAATACCGGCATGCCTTTGGTGGAAGGTGATGGCAATACGGTGAAAGTGGGCAATGCCAATCCAAAACTGATGCTGGGCTGGAATCATATGCTGTCTTACAAGAATTTTTCTTTCTATTTTCTGGTGGATTGTCGCTTTGGAGGCGATATTTTGTCCCAGACGCAGGCGGATATGGATATGTATGGCGTTTCTGAAGTCACGGCCCGGGCCAGAGACAAAGGTTATGTAATGCTTGAAGGTAACCGGATAGATAATGTGAAAGGATTTTATAAGAATGTTGTAGGCGGACGGGCCGGGGTGACGGAATATTATATGTATGATGCCACGAACATCAGGCTGCGTGAGCTGTCCGTGGGCTACCAACTGCCTGCAGCCTGGATGGAAAAGACCAAAGTCCTCAAGCGGGCACAACTGTCCTTTTCGGGACGCAACTTGTTCTTCTTCTACAAAAAGGCGCCTTTCGACCCTGACCTGGTACTCTCTACGGGCAACGATAACCAGGGAATTGAAGTCTACGGTATGCCTACCACGCGTAGTTGGGGATTTTCTTTGAAGTGTGAATTTTAAGAGGGGGAGGGAGACTTGATATGAAGAGGATTATAGTACTGATTGGCATGGTTTTCGTGTTTCTGGCTTGTACGCGGGACTTTAAGGAAATCAATACGGACAAGTCCGGCGTGACGGACGAGGACTTGCAGGCCGACTATAACGAACATGGCATCCGTCTTGGAATCATCCAGCAAGGCATCTATTTCAATTACGACTACGGAAAGGGGAAGAACTGGCCTTTTCAATTGACCCAGAATTTGAATGCCGACATGTTCAGCGGTTACATGCACGATGCCAAGCCTCTGAATGGAGGTTCGCACAATTCGGACTACAACTTGCAGGATGGATGGAACAGCGCCATGTGGGGACATACCTATGAGTATGTTTTCCCGCAGATATATCAGTCGGAGAATGCCACACGTGACCGTATGCCTGCCTTTTTCGGCATTACCAAGATACTGAAGGTGGAAGTGATGCACCGTGTCACGGACTATTACGGCCCTATTGTGTATAGTCATTTTGCCGATCCCGAAGCCCGTTATATGCCTGACACGCAGAAAGAGGTCTATAATGCCTTTTTCTGTGAACTCGATACGGCTGTTGCTGTACTTTCCGATTATATTGTCGAGCATCCGGGAGCTTCGGAGTTTGCGCGTTTCGATATGTTGTTGGACGGTGATTATGACTCTTGGATAAAGTTTGCCAATTCGTTGCGGATGCGGCTTGCCATGCGCATCGCGGTAGCCAGTCCGGAGAATGCAAAAACGGAATTCCGTAAGGCGATGGATAATGAATACGGAGTCATTCGGGAGGCGGACGAGTCGGTGGCGGTTTCCACAGCGAGTGGATATACCAATCCGTTGGGCGAGATAAACCTTGTTTGGAATGAAGCTTATATGGGAGCGCCGATGGAGTCCATACTGAACGGATATGAAGATCCCCGTCGTGAAATCTATTTTGCCACTTGCCAGAATGAACAGTTTGCAGGCGAGTATCGCGGCATTCGTCAGGGTACATGCTTTGCACATAACTATTATAATACACTCTCAAAATTGAAAGTTACCCAGCAGACTGATGCAGTGTTGATGCCGGCAGCAGAAGTCTGGTTCCTGCGTGCCGAGGCTGCCCTACGGGGATGGACTGATGAGTCGGCGAAAATCTGCTATGAAGAAGGGGTAATGGCTTCTTTCCGTCAGTATGGCATCTTGCAGTCCGACGCTTATCTGGAGAGCAACTTGTTGCCTGCCGATTTTGTGGATACCTACGATATGGAGAATGATATTACCGCCCGTTGTCAGGTTTCGCCACGCTGGCTGGAGTCAGCGGATAGGGATACGAAACTGGAGAAGATTATTACCCAAAAATGGATTGCCATGTTTCCCGAAGGGTGTGAAGCTTGGGCTGAACAGCGCCGGACGGGGTATCCCCGGCTATTCCCCGTACGCTTTAATCACAGTAAAGACGGGTGCATAGATACTGAGACAATGATTCGCCGTCTGAACTTTCCCGGCGGACTGAAGACGGAGAATGCCGAGCAGTATGCCGCTTTGGTAGAGGTACTGGGTGGAGATGACAATGCCGGTACCCGATTGTGGTGGGATACCGGCATCAACTGGTAGAAACACCTTATTTATATAGGGATATTTTTTATTGGATGGGGTGATTCTCGGCAAAAATTGCCATACGTTCGTCCAACTGGTCGTACTGATGGTCTTGGATAAAGGAAGTGCAGGCACGTAATCCTTCCTGATGGCTTCCGGTGGTCACCAGCGAAATGGCGCTTACACCGTAGTACATTAGTTCCCGCGCAAGTTCTCCGCTACTCATGCCCGGGTAACCGATGGTGAAGTAGAAACCGTCGGCAACGGGATCACCCAAATCATTGTCGTATACCAAGTGGAAACCGTGGCGCAAGAAGATTTCTTTCAGGCGGCGGGCACGTTCACCGTATACTTTCACTTCATCAAGGAAGTTGTATTGACCTTCATTGGCTGCTTTAAGCATGGCGGCAAGAGCATACTGCGCAGAGTGGCTGGTGCCGGAAGAGAGCGCATAGAGTACGCGGTGGATGAATACTGTGCCGAAGGTGCCGCCGCCGTAGCGTTGTGTCAACCCGGGATAGGCCCGATGATACAGTTTGTCCGAAATGCAGCTGACACCGATACGTTGACCGGCATAGCTGAAAGCTTTGGAACCGGAAATGAGCAGCACGTAAAGGTCCGTATAGTGTGCCACAGAAGGTTGGTAAGGCGCTTGGAACGGTTTGCTCAAGTCTTGGCGGAAGTCCATGGCAAAGTAGGCGAGGTCTTCCAGCACAATGACGTCATATTTGGTTGCCAGTTCGCCGATGATGCGCAATTCTTCTTCTTTTAGGCAAATCCAGCTGGGATTGTTGGGATTGGAATAGACGATGGCAGAGATATTTCCTTTGCTGAGGTAACTTTCCAACTTCGCTTTCAACTTGTTGCCACGGTAGTCATATACGTCAAAGGTTTCATATTTCTGTCCCATCACGACCAACTGCTGCTTCTGTACCGGGAAACCGGGATCGATGAAGAGAATGGTATCCTTTTTCTCATCGCACTGGCTGCATGTGAGGAATGAAGCAAAAGTTCCTTGCATGGAACCGGTAACTGGTACGCAACCTTCGGGGGCTACATCTACATTGATAAAGGCTTTGATGAAACGGGATGCTTCCTGCTTCAAGGCGGGGAGTCCGTTGATGTCCGGGTAGAGGCTGGCAATACCATTCTGCAATGCCTCCACCTCTGCCTTTACGCCGACGGCTGAGGGGGGGAGTCCGGGTACACCCATTTCCATTTTTATGAATTCCACACCCGATGCCGCTTCGGCATTGGCTGCAATGGCTTTGACTTCACGGATAGTTGCTTTGGCAAAGTCTGTGATATGAAAATCTGCGATAGTTTCATCTATCAACTTACGTTCAATAGGAGTATTTCTCATGATTTCAATATTAATTTAGTTTTGCAAAGGTAACATAAATCTCTTATAATCAAGCTATGTTAAAAAAAAGATGATTTTTTTCTTTCAAGCTATTGCAGATATAAGAATTTTGTCTACCTTTGCAACCGCAATCGAGAGAGATAGCAACGAAAGAATGAAATAATGGTGCGTTAGTTCAGTTGGTTAGAATACATGCCTGTCACGCATGGGGTCACGGGTTCGAGTCCCGTACGCACCGCGAAAGGGAGTAACATTAGTTACTCCCTTTTTTGTTGTGTATCAAACAATTAAGGCATTGGAAGTAGATGGAGAACATGTAAAAATTGGGTGTATATTTACCGGAAACTTACCAGTATTTCCCGATTTTTACCGATATTTTCACCTATAATGATACCGCCTTTGATACCATTTTTTTATTGTAGCGATAATCAGTAGATACCAAAACTCAAAAGAATATGAAATATCCGACAATGAGATTCGTCTTTGATCGTAAAAAGGTTGCGACAAAGACACACAAGGGACTCGTTCAAATTGAAGTTTTGAGCGAAGGTAAGAGAAAATGGATCGGAACCGGCGTTAAAGTCTATTCCGACCAATGGAATGATCGAAAGAAGATAATCAATTCAGTTGAAATGATTCAATTGAACCAGTGTCTTGATGAACAACTCCGGATTATCCAAAATTGGATTAATGAGCTTATCAGCAAAAAGGAAGTTTTTGATTTTGATAAGCTGGATAGATTTTTGAGATATACCAATAAATCAGAAAGTTTTGTTGACTTTGTAGAAAGAAGAATTGAAGAGCGTGGAGATATAACGGAAAGTACCAAAGCTTCCCATCGGACATTTGCGGCCTCATTACGTGAATTTGACAGAATAATATATTTTTCTGATCTGACAAAAGCCAATATCACATTGTATGATGATTGGTTACATGCTAAGGGCTATTCACAGCCGACAATATATAACTATCATAAACGTAACAAACGTTATATTCACGAGGCCATAAAGTTTGATTTGCTAAAAAATGATCCGTATAAGGGTGAGCGTTTTTCCCGTGGCAAACATGCCATCAGGAAATATTTGACTGCCGAAGAATTGAAGAAAGTGAAAGATGCTCAAATAGACTCGGAAACGATCTGTAGAGTCCGTGACCTTTTTATTTTTCAGGCATATACTGGAATATCCTATGCTGATCTTGCTAAATTCAATTTCAAACGTGACGTACAAAAACGCGGCAATAAGTATGTTATATTGGATATTCGTTTAAAGACAGAAGAAAACTATTTTATCGTATTACTGTCTCCTGCAATGGAAATATTGAAAAAATATGATTATGTGCTTCCGATTATCAGTAATCAACAATACAATTTGCGGCTTAAAATAGTTGCTGATTATGCAGGGCTTGATAGAAATTTGACCGTTCATTGCGCCAGGCACACATTTGCGACAATGTGCCTGAACAATGGGGTTAAAATGGAAAATGTGAGTAAAATGCTCGGTCATACAAATGTACGCACCACACAACAATATGCTAAAGTTCTGAATGCCGAAGTGGAAAAAGACTTTGAGATGCTGGAACGGATTTTGTCATAGCATAAGAGAGCCACGCTAAAATAGTTCTACTGATATTTAGCGTGGCTTGTTTCATTTGAAATACTCCATAACTTGTGCCGATTGTTCACGGAGACCACAGCAAAGATAATTTTGAGTCATTTCCACACTTGCATGTCCCATCATTTGGCTTATAGAGTATAAATCGGCACCCCGTAAATACAAATTGGTTGCAAAACTCCGGCGTGCCGTATGGCTTGAAACAAATTCCCATTTTTCACCTTCCACTTCCTTTCCGGCCTTGAATATTTTAACCGCTTCTGTGATTCCGGTTTTCCGGCAAATATTACGGATATTATTGTTGAATGTCGGATCGCTAACTTCTTCTTTAGGCAAGTTTGTTAGTAGCTCTTTCACAATTGGCTTCAATGGCACTGTGGCATGAGTCTTAGTCTTTAAGCTGACATAAGAGATCATTCCACCCACTATATTACGGTTGTTCAACCGTGTATAGTCACTATGACGGCAACCAGTAAAGGCTCCTATTAAAAATTGTGTGCGTACCAATTGTTCGTTGGCATTCTTGGGAACATAGGTGATAATTCGTTCAAGTTCTTCATCAGTAAGCCAAACATTAGTGCTTCTCACATTTTTTACTGAAAGGATTTTATTATAGTCTTTAGGTAGCTCAACCTCTTCATTATACAAGTTCAATACAGCTTTTAATTTGGCGGCATATTGGCGAACAGAGTTTGGTGCCAGCCGTTCTTCCATATAATCAACAAAAGCCTGCAATCGGACTTTTGAAAGATTCTCCCATGTTGCCGGGCAATCGTTCGCCTTACTATACATGTTGAGTATAATTTCATATTTGGGGTATTTTACCAAAAATGCTGTACGTAAATCTTTCATTTTTATTTCATTTCTTTATTCCAACTATCATAAATATCTTCCCAATTATCACCTAAGCCAACCCTTATACCGAAAGCGTTGTAACATTGTTGTACCGTTTCTTTCGGTGGTAAATATCTCCCGTCACTTAACATTATATAGCCTTCGTTTATTTCTTGTTGTAGCAAGTTTATATCTACTGGCATAATTTCATCAGGGAACAGCACCACGTTTCCTTTACTCGTTTGATAACTGACTCTTGGTAGTTCAAAATGCCCTCTCTGCCCAGTCAATAAAGAACAGATTCCGATTTCTCCGGTAATGAGATGAACTTCCGTGTTTGGCGCATTTATAACCATAAAATAGGCGTTATCGTCATTTTGGAAATGATTTACTACTCTGCCCACCCTTTCTGTATCACATCTTCTCATTCTCTCGTCCCAAAGATGTCCCAAATCATCATGGAACCGGATATAATCTCTTACCTTATCCCATGTTCTTACAGACAGAAATTTCATAGCAGGTAGAGTAAGAGTTTTTTCTACACCATTATCATATTTAAGTTCATGGGTAAAGTAATGTTTTCGTGAGCCGGTAATGTGTATATCCGTAACATCAAAGTTTTCATCATATCCGTTTTCGGTGGAATATTCTTCAAGAACAACAATATCACTCTGTACGATTTCATCAACTATCTTTTGAAACTCATTATAGGCGTTGGTTAGCAGGTTTTCGGTATTCATGTTGTCCTGCATGGGTATTTGTGCAACAAGTCTTATCGGGTATTCATTATGTTCTGTACCATAGCACATATTCTCCACAATACCACAATTAACCTTCCCACATCTTTCATGAAAGAAGTCCATTGTACGCAATACATCTTGGTTGCTTAATTTCGTGGGTTGGGTGACAAACAGCACATAACTTACTTTTACCCTACTAAGAAGTTCTATATGCACGTTTGTAACACTTGGAGGCGTGTCAATAAGAACATAATCCGGGTTGATAGAGTGTATTTTCTTTTTAGCCAGTTCAAGATATTGCCTTACCATTGATTTTTCCAAGTAAATAAACTTGGAAAACATATTTCCAGAAGAGTGTACCCAAATCATTTCATGCGGATGATCGCCTTCAAATTCGGTGTTCATTGACGGGGTATTTATATCTGCATCAATGATAAACACCTTATTCCCTTGTTTTGCAAGTAATCTTGCTATATTTGCGGTTGTTGTGGTTTTGCCTACGCCGCCTTTGCCTGAATATATTATAATAGCTTTCATATCAATTAAATATTTGGTTCAATAAATTCTATATTAGCCATCCGCATTTCATCTTCAAACGCCCATTTGTAATTGTGATTTTCCCAAAATGAAGCATATTCACAACCACGGCAAGTAACGGAGTATCGGCCTTCTCCTATTTTTCTTGCTTTACAAACATCGCGGAAAATCCGGTTATCTATCGGAAAGTCTGTAAAACATACGATCTCTTTTCCTTCATCCAGTAGCTTTTTAAGAAGCTGATAGTCACGACTGGTTCTATATGGCATATTCATGGTTGACCCCTTCTTTCATCAATTCAGGATTATCAAAAGCATTTCCTATGACTCGAATTTCCCGTTTGAAATCATTCCACCAATCAGGTGAAATTTGTTGCCATGGGTTCATCCATTCTTTATTTAAGTCGCTGATATTGGCAAGGCAAAAGCAGGCATATTCATCTATGTATTTAACCAATTTGGGATATTTACCATTAACACTAATAATGTCATGTTCGTAAATTTCTGTACCTTCTTTATCTGTTTTGCCTATAAATTGGCCGATTGTTTTGCAATCAACCTCATACTCTATGAATGTTCTTTTACCTCTATGGTTCAGATCACCATATACCCACATCTTTGTATTAAGGCTTTTGCCTCTGAATTTTATTATTCTCATAAATATTAAGAGTCAAGTTTTTTAATAAATTCATTTAATCTACTGGCTGAATAATCGGTACCGCCAATTATAAAATAACCATCAACGGCAAATTTGAATGCTTCAATGGCTTTTTGTCTCATTCCTTCTTCGGCTATCGCTATTGCTGCATAGGCTTTTGCTTCTGATATGGCATATTGCACATAGCCGGTAGAATCCATCCGGTTGTCACTTTCCAAATCCAAAGTGTTACGTCTGATATAATCTTTTGCTTTTTGATTCATACTTTTGGGTATTTTCCTTCTCCTTTCGGATCAGTTCATTAATAAATTTACTCATGTTCGGTTGCTCTCTGACAAAATCAACCAAATCAATATCCAGTCTAATAGCATAGACCTTACTTTTCGTAACCGGTTTGTTTCGGCGATAACTTCTTTTGGCTTGTTTATTCTCTTCCATAATAATTCATTGATATATGTAATAATTCGTTTGAAATGGCTGTAATTTAGGCTTGTTTGCCTCTTTTGTTCCGTCTCTGATTCGATGATTACCTTTGGTGTGAAAACGTCTGAAATCGCCCCAAAATAGTTCATCTGCATTTGCCTTTGGTCGGATTGTTCCCCAAACATATCGCCGTAATAGTTTGGGTAACATCATGGAAACAAACAGTAACGCTATACATTGGTGATTCAATAGTTTGGGCACAACGATTCGGCTGATAGTTCGTTCATGTTTATGTATGAAGATAGGCACCGGGAAAACCAAAGGCCGATCAATATACAATAGTTCGGGTGTGTATGCGCGTACTGGTTCATCCTCTGTTATTGGTTCGGGTACATTTGCGTTTGTTTCTTCGCTTACTGATTCGGTTAATAGTTCAGGCAAAGAAATGCCGGATAGTTCGGTTAACATTGTTAGCCTCTGTAATGCTTTGTTTATTTGATCCTGATAAAACCAACGGGAAATAAAATCTATCAGAGCTACCAAAGCAAAGACAAACGCCGGTGTTTTCGTTTGTGCATCCACATATAAGGCCGGTAAATGTTTTTCCGGTTCTCTTACCGGTTCTTTTTCCGGGATGATCGGAGCTTTGGCGCGATCTAAAGCCTTTATATTACATTTTAAGTTCGGGCAAATAGAATCATTTATAAATGCAGGCATAACCACACCTATACGCGCCGTCTTATCATCAAAGACCGCCGCCCGATCAGGTGCAACCAGCCACACGCCACCAGTCCAGCCGGAAAGCAAGGGGATAACGTTTGATGCAAAGAAACCTAGCTTTATATCAATTAAAGCGGCTTTTTCCAATGTTGCACAAAGTTCTTTGTGTCCGTTACTGTCTGCATCATTATAAGATAAATAAACTTTATTATCTCCGGCAATAGTACGAAGTGAAAAACCGCTTTTTTTGTTTCGTTTGGCTATTTCTTTTACAAAACCGGCGACCGCTTTTAATTCGCTTTTCTGAATCTTTATAAATCCGTCTTTTGAAAGATTGGGGTACACAAGCCGGTAATTAGGGAAATATCCGGCAAAATCACAAACAAAGGTTTGTTTCTTATCGTTGGTTATTTCTGTAATATTGCCGCCTTCCTGATTACAAACACAAACAGAACACCGGCCAACCATTTCTTTTAAATGTTTGGGATTGATAAATAATTTTAGGCCGTCAGGCAAAAGCCCGGATGTTTCAATAATTACGGGGTATTCTTTTAATGTACGCCCGTCAGAAGCAACTAAAGCCGATTTGTAAGGATCAAGATAAATATAATTAAATACCGGTCTTAGAGGATCTTTTGTTACTAATTTAGTGATATTTAGATGTTCCTTTGTAATCCACATATCAAAGGAGCAAACAATATTTTCGCGCTCTTCTATTTTGGTAAACCTTGTTTTATTGGCTTGTTTGGTGCCTATCAGCTTTTCAAATTGCCAAACAAGATTAAAAACCTGATCCACTGGAAAGGAACATTTAAAGCTGTTTATTTGTACAGTCCTAAAATCCGTTATATTTAGTTTGGCATCAACGCAAAGATATTTTATATTTATCTCGTTACCGTTGGCATCTTTCAGTTTTGCAAGCTCCGCGGCGGTATAGGTGCCGGGAGCTATTTCTATTTCATTTGTAAAAACGTCGTTTGCTATTTTAACCAATTCGGCCAAAATGAGGCCATTAAATTCTTTTTCATTCATAACATTAAATAGTTAGATATTTTACACCAAAGTAAAAGCCTAAAGCAAGGCAAAAAAGCAAGTAAATAGGAAGCAGCCAAAGACCGCCAAACGCGCTAAAGCAGATTAACAAAACTACTATTAGCCAAATAATTACGCCCACCATGTTAGAAAGTAGGGTTTTCAAGCTCTTGCAAAAAATCGTCCTCCGTTATACTCTCACATATATTTGAGCCATCAACATAAACACTAAATCCGGTTGCGGTGCGGAATACTTCTAATTTGTGCGTTTCTCCGTTTGGGGATTCTATTATATAAGCAGTCATAATATCAAAGTTTAAAGGAATGCCGGGAAACCGCCCGGCGCGGTGGAATGTTTGTATTATTCGTTTATGTTATGCAAATTACAGTTCCAAACGTGTTAGGGAATGAACCGTCTTTGTTAAGGCTAACAATAGATATATTATCCCCGTTATCCTTTATTACATAAACTATAAGTTTTCTAAATCCATATAACCCAATATGATATAATATCTTTTTCTCCATAAATTTAAAATTTGTCTGATTGATCGTTTTTATTTATGAAGTCTTTTAATTTTTTGGGATCGGTGCCAGAGATAAACACCACGGCACCGAATAAAAGCAGCATTAAACAAAACATAGCTTATTATTAATAAAGTGTTGCACGTTCGTATAAACTTTGCGATATAATGCCATCTTTACAAAGTCCGTCTTTATATTCTCCGAAAGCTATATTAAAATCCAGTTTAAAAGAATGTTTCTTTTTGTTGGCTTCTCTTTCAAATTCGCCTCCGAACTCTTTGCAGAACACCCAAAAAGATCGGCGTAACTCTTTTTGATTGGTTATCGTATATTTTGCCATGGCTATTTCATTTTAAAAGTTATGCCAGCAGGCAACAAAGAACGGTTAACACTGGAAACGAATTTATTAAAATCGTTCTCCGTTACTTTTGTTTCGTAGTCTTTCCAATTAAAAACAAGCTCGTTACTATGATCGTAATATATCACATTACAAACTGATAACCCGGCATCAAGAACGGCCAGCATAACTCGCTTTTCATTTTCGGCCTTTTGTTGTTTCTTTTTGCAATCGTTAATTATTTCAGCGCGTTTTTTCTCGTATGCTTTGCGCTTTTCTTCGTCTTTTCGCGCTTGTACAGCTTCAGGACGATAATAACCCTCGTTTATTCTGTTAGTTATAGTTGTACGTTCTTCATCCGTTAATTTCAAAGTAAAACGTTCATTTTCCGGCTTATATGGGTTTTCCCATATTTGCCCGGTTAACTCTTCCAGCTTTTTTATAGCCTCGTTAGATTCTCTTTTCCAGCGTTCAACGATACCAAGCGTATAAAGAAGGTATTTAAAGTATTGTTTATCTTCTGCCTGATAAAGTAAATTATACTCCGTTTCTGTAATACGCAAATAGTTAATTGCAGTTTCTTTGCTGCTGTTTGTAATATGATAAAACCCGTTTTCAACTGGGTACATTGGCGCGCCGTAATGATTAGACAAATGAAGATCAACGAACATTTTAAACTGTGGGAAACGCTTTAGTATTTCTTCATGGCAGCAACCACCAGCACACCAAACGAAACGCCCGTTTTTGCGTTGTTCGTAAATATCCGCCGTTATACTCCAATCGCATATATTATTTTTGCAATCATCAGCCAGTAATATTTTAACATTGATTTCAAAGGTTGTCCCGGCTTGAATATATCTTTTTGATACTGTGTAACAAAGTCTATTTGTAGTAGTCATAATACAAAGTTTTAAAGGGTGAATAATGAAAAGTAAGAAGTAACCCGGAGCCATGACAACCCCGGAAAAATAGTTATTATTAGAATTTAGAAAGATATTCCACGCATCCGATAATATAGGCCGCGTGTTCTCTTGCCGCTTGTTCTTTTTCTTGCTTGGTTGCGGTCTTATGATCCTGATCGGAAAGCATTTTAGCCGCCATCCGGACGATCTTTTTCATAGTAGAACAGTTTGCAAGATATTCAACGGAAGGAGTTAAACCGCGGTTTACTTTTTTCAAGAGTGCATTTTGCAGCCATTCAGTAAGCGCGTAAATATCGCGAGAATTGCGAATATAGATAATTAATAAATCTGTGTTCATAACGCAAAATTTAAAGGGTGAAACTTGGTTTGTCTTTGTTTTTCCCTTAACTTTGCGTTATCACTGTGGAAGGTGATCCGATAAACGCAAAGTTTAAAGGGAGGCCGGGAAGAGTCGCCAAACTCGACCCGGTTTTTTATTAATATGAAATCTTTTGAATGCGATCAAAAGGAATTAATAACGCTATATGTTTATCTTGATAGTGAATCAGTTCAAAACTATTTGCCGTTGATAGTCTTATAATAGCGGCTTTTTTCGCCGTTTCTTGAAACACATCAAAATGAACCTTCAAACGGTTGCAACAGTTTGTGCCCTCTGGGGCTACATGTACGGCGTTTAGCGTTACATTTTTGTTTTGTAAGTTTAGTAATACTTCCATGATCTTATATTTTAAATTAAACACTCAACCAAGAAGAAGTAAAAGCGGAATTTGTGGAAGGTGATCCGGTCTTTTATCTCCTTTTCTGTATTACAAAGATACGAATAATATTTGTAATACAAAACAAAATGTACTTTTATTTTTAAGAAAATGCTCCGTTTTTACATTTATTAATATTGATATAATATATTGATTATCAATAAATTAATAAATAATATGATGATAAATATAAAGTATTTAAGAAGTAAGGAAATATTTATAGAAAATAGGTGTTTAAATACGCTTATTTGCTTTATTTATAGCCTTTGTTTAACTTTGTAGCAAGTTACAGAGCGCGAGACGCCAATATAATAAACCCTTTTATATCGTTTTATATGGTGTATAGTAAGCGCGTAACAGATTTACAGCAAATTTATCAATTAACCCCGGATGATGTTTTCTTTTGTATGCTTGTAGCATCCGGCGCCAGTCGTGGCGAAGCATACGCAACTATATTTAGACCACGATCTACAAAGATAGAAACAGCGCAACGCGGAGCCGCCCAACTTGCAAAGGATAAACCCGGCATTAATAAACTAATACGGTCTTTTGAAGATAACCGCGCCGCCTTCCTTCCTGACAATGATAGCCCCAAAAGCAAGAAGAAAAAGAAAAACACAGAAACAGAAGAGGAAGAAAAAGCCGGAAATGTTGTACAATACCGAGATAAAGACGCTGTTTTATCAGGTCTCGAACAAACTTTGCCTTATTTGAGGGGCAAAGATCGTGCAGATGTATTAATGAAAATAGCCGATTTACAACAGATGAAGAAGGACGAAAATACAGAAGAAGAGGAAACAGTACATTATTATTTGCCTTTGCAGTGTTATAGATGCAGCCTTTTTATAGCTGATCGAGCAAAGCGGAAAGCAGAAGAAGCGGAAAAGCCGGATAATATTTAATATTATAGGTATAATATAAAGAGAATCAAGGCAAAGCGCGGCTTTTCTCCTTCTTTGCTGGTCAACTGGATAATGAAAGCAGGGAGGGCACCCCCCCCCGGCTACCCAAGACACCAAGCATGTTTCAATCCCGGTCAAGATTTTTATTTTTTTTTCTTTTTTGGAGCCAATAATGGATGTTTTTAAGGCTTTTCCAATGATAAATTACAAAAGTGAATGTCCGATGTATAGTTTTACTTCTGAAAATGTATAGTATATGTATAGTTTACTTCATAACTATACATGTGTAAATCATTCATTATTAGGTCAATGGAAATTTAATGTATAGTATGTATAGTTTATATGTAAATTGCGTATGGGGAAAAAATATATATAATATGGTTTGCATAAAAAACTATACATACTATGCACTATTTTTCCATTGATTTGTATTTCAATATGTTATATATGTATAGTTGCCTTTAAAACCCTACATAAACCATACATATCAGAGAGAATGTTCCATCTGTATTTCCTATTGAAATAGAGTAGTTATCCTTTGTTTATCAATATTTTGCGATTATTGGTCTTCAATGATGCAACGAATAAAAACATGGCAAAAAGACTTCAAAAAAGCGTGTTTATTCTATATTTTAAGTAGAAAATAATAGTATTTATATGGTAATTATGTAGAAAATAAGCTATATTTGTGGCATAAAACACTTGAAAAATAGCATAAAAACAGTAGAAATGCTTTGTTTTCGGGTATAAAAACGGTGGTATGAATAAGTTTGAGTCTATATTGTTTGATTATGGGCGATACGTTTTTGTTTCTGTGTTCAGAAAAGCGCAGGAAGAGGAAAGATATGAAGATTGTGCGGTGATGCGAGATATTATGCAAAAATATCATATACCTTGTGACACATCTTTAGAGGACTGGCGTACTGATTTGTGGCGATTTGGATATTCAGGAGATGTTGCTATAAATAATCTGTCAGTATATATGGTTGAGGCCTTAACCCGTGCCGGGTATTCAAATTCATAGATTGTACATGGAGAAGGGAAAGTATAGGAAGTTGTTAAATGAGGTCTTCGGGCTTATGAAAGGCGAGAAACTGGATGCCGCCTTACAAGAGTCCAAAAGTGCAGCGCGTGTTGACGCTGTGCAGGACTTGATGCGTGCAGCCATTATACGATCTTCGATTTGTAAGTTCAATGGTACGCCTTACTATTTCAGTGGCCGAATATATGAAGAGATGGCATGGGATGATTTTGGCAATCTGATATATGACTTGATGCGTAAATGCAAAATGCCCAATGGTGATTATTCCCGTGTGGAGGGTGTACTGAAAGTCTGTAAGCGTGTGGTGGCAGGAAAAGCCTTGAAGCCTGATAATGCCATTGTGGTGTTCAATAACTGTGTGTTTGATATGAGTGCTCGCCGTGCGCATTCTTTCAACAGCCGTTGGGTACAGACTACATGTGTTCCCTATGACTACAAGCCGGAAGAGCATGTCTTTCTTTGGAGAATGTTCCTGGATGAAGTTTTGCCGGACAAAAACATGCAAAAAGTTTTGCAGGAGTTTCTTGGAAGTATTTTTGTTGACCGGCGTGTGGCGAAAATGGAAACTATGCTTGTTCTTCGTGGCTCCGGCTCCAATGGCAAAAGTGTAGTCTTTGAAACGATCATGGGCATACTTGGCCGGGAGAATGTCAGCAATTTCGGCATAGGTGCATTGATTACTGGAAATGAGAGAAAAAAAAATATCGCTTTCATTAATGGCAAGCGGTTGAACTACTGTTCTGAAATACAAGCGTTAGAGTTTGGTAAGGATAGTGACACGTTGAAGAGCCTTATCAGTGGTGAACCTACCGAAGCCCGGCCTATCTATGGCGATAACTTCACTGCTTACAATATTCCTCTGCTTATGGCAAATGCCAACCAAATGCCGTATTTGAAAGACTGGAGCTATGGAATGAGGCGGCGTATTTGCATTATTCCCTTTGAGGTGGAGATACCCAAAGCCCGGCAGAAAAAAGAACTGTCACGGGATTTGGAGGCCGAATACCCAGCTATATTCAATTGGATATTGGAAGGACGTGACCGTTTTATCGCCAATGGTTATAAGTTGACAGACAGTAAGGAGCTTGAAAATGTCATGGATGAATATCAGTCGGAAAGTAGTACCGTAATGAAGTTCATGTATCAAATGAACTATCTGTGCCGCTATGAGGAAATTGCCGATATTGAACCCAAATGGATGTCTTCGGCCATTCTGTACCGGAAATATTGCAAATGGTGTAGGGACAATAATGCCAAAGAAGAGAATGTGACAGTATTCGGACGTATTCTTTCGGAAGCCGGTTATCGTAAAAAAAGAACCCCGAATGGTCAGGTGTATGGTTTGTATGGAACAGCCTTGACGGAAAAACTCTATTATGAGAAACGGGAAGACCTACGGGGTAACTATAAGCAAAGGATCGCTAAACCGGTTTATCAAGATGGCAAACGATACGCTTATACCCATGAAGGGCTTGCGGCCTGCTTGTCATTGAGCATTTATCAAGTCCAGCGTTTGTTCCGGGAGAAGAAACTGGAGGGGACGTACCACATGGAGAAGAGAACAACTGTTTTTGACTTGGACGCTGTGGAGAAGATTATCAAACAATTAAAAATAAGAACCAAATAGTATGATCGCACCGGATGAATTTGCAGAGGTTATTGAAAAAATAGATAACCTACGGGGAGCATTGGAAATCCCTATGCCAGCTGGATTTCATGTAAATCAAATGAAGCGTGAGCTTGAAGAAGTATCAGACAAATTAAAACGGATTTACGTTGAGGAAGAAGACGAAAATCCATGGGAGGAATAAGCATGGCAGTAAAATTTAGACACAAGGAAACGGGATTGTTCTTTTGCAGGGCAAAGGGATTATCCCCTTCAAGAAGAGATTATGACAAACTTGGAGAAGAAGGTATTTTTAGGAAAAGGCATTTGTCTAAGCGAGGAAGAATCTACGAAAGCGCAACTGAAAATCAGAAACGGGATTGGATTGGTAAGAAACATGCAGATGAATTTGAAATAGTAAAAGTATGAAAAATATGAATCACATAGAGTTAAGTGTTGAGCTGATGTCTATTCTTCGGGCCTTGAACTATTCATGTGAATTGAAGACAATAGAAGGTAAGAGCATTGTAATGGATATAGCAGTGCAAGGAGAATTGTCTGTCAGACACCAAAAAATGATTGAAATGCTTCTTGGTGGATTTCTCTCTGAATTTTATTGGGTAAATGGGAAGCATCATATTTATATCAGAGAAGAGTGCAAAGGGCTTCTTCCTGATGATGATAGGTATAGTTGCTTGATTTATGAAATGAATAAAGTATCATCGGATGAAGAACGTATAAACTCTTACGGTAAGGAATACTTTTTTAATCTTGGAGATAGATTTGAACGTAAATTAAAAATAGGATTATGAGCAAAAAAACAAATGGTATTCAGGTAGGTAACTTTATTGTTACGAGGGATAATGGTAGTGAACATGACTGGATCAGTATTAAGGCAGTGTCAGGTTTTTGGAGTATGCGTTTTCGGGATGATAACGGAATGTTTTCCCGGATTCGGGAGTTAACCAACAATAAGGAACTTCGTGAATATTTGGAAACATGGATCAAAGTATGTTTCCTTATTAGTAATGCAACCCCTGACGTTAAGTTTATGGAAGAGTTTTTTAAAAGCTATTCTGATCTTACCGAACGGCTACGAGGCTTGCAGCAACCAGTATCACCGGAAGATGATGCCAAGATACTGGAAGAAGAGAGAAACATGAATAGTATCAAGGAAGGTATTAAGGAGGAACATAAAAATGAGGGTACCGACTGATAAGGAAATTGAAGAGGCCAAAGAATACCTCCGTCAACGTCTGGATGCGGAGCTATCCATGCGTACCAATCTTCAAATTGTAATGATCGAGGCGGCAAAGCAAATTATAGATATTTCATACCGGTACAAGATCAGCCCTGAACTATTCCGTTTTTCAGCAAACAGACAGTTGCAGGAGGAAGTGGATGCCATTATTTTATCCCTTCTTGAAATAATTGAAGACTATACTTATACTTTGGCAGTAGCGACACATGAGGATAATAAGGATGCAATCATAACATGTATAACGCGAGAATCATACGGCAAAACCTTCACACAACGTGCAAGAGAATATGTTGACCGGTTTTCAAAGGAGGTTGAAACGGCCATTGCCGCCGGATTACTACTGAACCTTTCCAAAGACAAATTACTTTCATCTATCAGGCAGTCGGTAAAAACGCCATTGCTTAATGAGCATGTACAGAGAGCTATTTCAAAGGGTTATCCGATTATTTCAAGACTCGGTGTTCAGGAGTCTTTTGGAGTAGGACGTACTGTAAGCTCTTGGACTGCACTGTCAGATTTGACGGAGTATGCTGTGGCAGAGGGTTGGATGAAGCATTGGGAATTGCAGGCTAAAGCCTGTGGAGCCGTAGGGTTCTTTGTCATGCGTGGCAGCTCCTATCCTTGTAACATTTGTGACGATGAAGTCGGATTTCATGTGGAATGGGACAAATTACCACCGTATCACGGTCATTGTAAATGCTTTGCCGTTCCCGTATCAGCAATATAATTATTTAACATACTAAATATCAGAATATTATGTTTGGATTATCATTAATCAGCACAAAGAAACTCAATCATCTTGCATCAGAATGCAGCAAACTGGCTATTGCCAATGTTGAGCTTTCAAAACAAAATGCGACACAATCTAAAACTATTATGGAACTTACTGGAGAAGTCCGGGTGCTAAATTCTAAAATCCTTCTGAATGAAAGTATCAATGATGATCTGCAAAAGAAGCTTAACCGGAAATATCCTCGAAAGCCTTATAATAAAAAATTGTATCGAAAGTAGTGTCATATTCAATTCATTCATTACATTTGCAATGTAGAAGCTGACTTGTTATAACACAAGCTTATCAACCAAATTGTTGAAAAAGTAAAGCCTCTGTCTATTTTATGTAGGCAGAGGCGGCTTTTCCTAATGTATAGTTACATTGGATTCAGAGCGCGGAGTACGGGATTGCTTTCGCGCTCCGCGTTGGTACAGATCATTTTGCATTACCCTCTTTATTTTCATTTTTCTTGATTTTCAGTTGATATAGCAAGTCAGCTTGTTGCTGTTCCTTATATTCACGCATGATACGATCCCATTCATTGTTTTTTCCATAGCCGGATTCTTCCGAGCCGGTTTCTTTTGATAAAATACCGGCACCGACTAATTGTACCAAGTTCGATACCAATTCGGCTGCATTTTGGTGGACGTATGGAACTGCCCACGAAAAAATTTTCAAATTGAGGAATTTGGTAAGTTGGCCTTTTTCTGTTCCATATCCGTGCAGGAACAGCCGTTTCATTTTGTCTATTGATTCGTCAAATTCCTTGCAGTCAATCATGGCTTTTTCCAAAGATGGTGAATAGATCAGCTTGATAGCAACACCCGGTAAATCTCCTGACTTTACTTCGGGAGGCATGACAACAAAACTCCCCATAAAAATCATTTTAAGTAATGTATTAATTTGAAGTTCAAATGATTGTGATGCTTCGGGACGATTCATAAAGCCTGCATCATCATCCTTCCCCATAGTGATAGCTTTTACCGCACCATACATATCTCCCTGAATCTCAACATCTTCACCTTTAAGTAACATGATTGGAAATGCGTATGCCATATTGTTTTGACACAAATGGGAAATAGCCAGTTCGTACTTGTCGATATTATCTTGTGAAAAGCTCCAGCAGGCACCGTGTTTGTCCCGATAATATACAACCGGACATTCGGTAAATCCATGATCGTGTTCTTCCACTAATGTATATCCTTCAATACCGAAATACTGTTTCACTTTGTTTATTGCTCCGGCTATTCCCCTTTTATCCTGCCGGTAACGGTACATTTTTTTATTATCCCACACTTCCACCCAAGAAATGAGTTCCTTTCCCTCTTCGTCATAGTCGCTGTATCGCCGGGCAAACAGTGTCATTTGACCGGTTATGGAATCGTAGTGAGGATAAAGAGTGTCACCATCAAAATAGGAGAGATTCTTGGTGAACACCTTGCCTTCATTCATATAGAATACGATTGCTGCATCTCCCGTTATTTTTACACTTTTGGCATATTCGTAAAATGCAATCTCCATATTTTTATCCAGCCATCCTTTTTGAAATTCGAGAAATATTTCCCGTGAATTTTCATCAACTTTGGTATCGGTCAGCTCATGATGAATGTCATTGCCACATAGATGTACAAGTTGTTGGATAGTGATTATCATCTGAAAGGGAAAAGAAGCACGGAATACTTTCTCCCGGAAGAACCGTTTCTTCTCTTCGTCATATTTCAGTCTGTCCGGGTAAAACAATTCCGAATTGATCTTGTGCCCTGAAGGATAAAACTCACGGATAAAATCAGCCTGCGAAATGAGCTGCCATGTCAGCCTATCACTGTTGTTTGTGAACGATGCGTTTCTTAAATCGCTCGTAATCCTGCCTTGCAAGTAACCTTCGGGAGTAACCCTTGCAAAAGGCTTTTTTGTAAGAATCTCTGCTATCATATTAATCCTAAACCTTTTATGTGTTTGCGTTTATGTTTAATTTCAAAAATCATTCGCATAAGCAATGCTTCTATGAAGTCGGGAGAATGACCTACTAATTTTTTCATTATAATCTTCTTGATAATAGTCCAGCCTTTCTCTTCACTGTCTTCATCCTTTCGTATCGCTTTCCTTTCCTTGTCGAGAATCTGTCTAAGGGGAACTTTCTCAAACCCTTTGCCGGAGAACTTGCGTTCAAGAAGAGTCGGTTCAATGGAAATCTCCCGGTTGATAATTTTTTGTGCGAACAGATATGCCGCTTGTGATTTTAAATTCGCATAGATGTATTTGAATTTCTCTTCCACGGCTTCTTTGTTGTTGAATGGGATTGCATTCGGGAAAAAGCCTTTGAATATTTGTCCGAGTCCGTTAAGGTCATAGGTGAAGCATTCTTCTCTTACATGCCATTCTTCCAGCATCGCTTTTACGGTATCGACTGTTTTCTTGCTGTCAAGTTTGCAAACAAATATGTCTCTTATATGCCATCCTTCCCACAGCCACATGACAAGACTGTCGCCACCCTCAAATGCCGCATCACATGATACCCGGCGTATTCCATCACCTATCTGCATGGAATTGCGGTATAAGGCTTCCATGTGAGTCAGCTTTATTATATCATCTCCGGCAGCTTTGTATTTCCAGTTACCGTCAAGATCGCGTGCGCGTTGTTCGTCTGACTGGTTGACAAGGTTAGCCAAATAGGTCGGATCAGAAGACATCAGTTTTACATTATCGGAAAGTTTTGCTTCAATAAAAGTAACCGACTTGATAAACAGTTCTTGTGGTGTGCCATATTGCTCATACTCCGGCTTCCAGTAGGCGTGTATAATATCCTTGCATTGCTCATATACTTCCTCACGGGTATCTCCCCAATATATACCTGAAACATTGTCCCCGTCCATAAAACAATACCGGACTCTGCCATCACGTTCCGGGATTGGAAGACCATCTTCTCCGATCCACCAGTCAATGAATTTTGCAACCCAGCTGTCAGGATCAGGGTTACATGTTCCGATAAAGCGGTTACGGATATGAAAGGCGTTACGGTTACAAGTGATAAGGTATTTGAATTTGAGATATTCCATGTGGGTTATTTCATCCACACCTATATATGCGAACTGTTTACCTTGAAAACGCTTTTTGAAATCGTCAAGTGTGTCAGCATGATAGCTGAATTTTAAAAATCCACCTTTATAGAAATTCCAGCGCATGTCGTTTTTGGACTTGTTGTATTCCCCAAAATCATCATATAAGGTGGATGATGTTTCTACCATATCAGAGAGATCGTCTATCTCATGCCGGAGAAGCACAGAACGGAAGTTTTTATTTTTTATATCTTTCAATGTTTCCATAAGAAGAGTAAAAGTTTTACTTCCCCCACGGCATCCCCCACAGATGGTAATATCAGCCGGGGTGGAGAGCATGTTTTCCTGCCCTCCACCTTGTGCGATTATCTTATTCGGATTAGGAATTTTCCTATCCGCGTCCCTTAACATTTGGATATATTCATAATCAAGCACCAAACTGGCATTAACCGTTTTTATTCCACTATATTTCTCCATAAAAAGAAAACCGATCCTCACATTACACATGTGGAGACCGGCCTATAAGCTCTGATTCTAATATTGCAGTACAAAAATACGCATAAATAGTATTATTTTCTACATTTTAATAGAAAATAATATCAAAAATGTTTTGAGAAAAGAAATCCAGTACATATATTTGCAACGAAAACATGGAGTATGATAAAAATTAGTGCGGATAAAGATGCAGATCAAAGGGAAATATACAACAAGATAGTTTTATGTCCGATATGCGGTCAGAAACTAACTGATATAAGCTATGTCAATGGTGTTGTTATATTGAGAGTGAAGTGTCGTAGATGCAAGAACTACATAAATGTGGATATTGTGGGTACAAAGTAGTTTTCAGGATAATATCGCGGAGTGGAGCAGCTGGTAGCTCGTTGGGATCATAGCCCAAAGGTCATTCGTTCGAGTCGAATCTCCGCAACAATAGTTGGAGTTGCCGCATTGTTTCTCCCTTCGATGTGGCGTATGGGGATAAAGGGAGAATATGGAAAGATGGCAGACGTGGTGTATGCGCCGGACTGAAAATCCGGTTAAGGTGATTCGATTTCATCTCTTTCCACAAAACCTATACGGTGTGGTTCAATTCCCACAGGTACGCTGAAATGGGGTATCGCAGGTTAGGTGAGTATAGGTATATTGTCCGGTTAGCTCAATTGGTAGAGCAATACACTGTTAATGTAAAGGTCGGTAGTTCGATTCTATCACCGGGCGCAATGAAGCGGAGATAGTTCAGTTGGAAGAACGTCAGATTCCAAACCTGATTGTCGGGGGTTCGAGTCCTTCTCTTCGCGCATATTGAGATATGGTGTAATGGCAACACAGCAGATTTTGGTTCTGCTATTCAAGGTTCAAATCCTTGTATCTCAACAAATGGCGTATTCGACTAACGGTTAGGTCGTCACCTTTTCACGGTGGAAACCAGAGTTCGATTCTCTGATACGCTACACAAAATGAATAACGTCCGAAGTACAAGGGAAATGCGGTGGTTTCACAGAGATGTCTTGTAGGCCGCATATTGGAAGTATGGGTGAGTGAACGATACCACCTCTTTGCTAAAGAGGCAAGCTGAAAGGCTTCGGAGGTTTGAATCCTTCTGCTTCCGCAAAACGGGTAGTTACCGAAGTGGCAAACGGGATAGACTGTAAATCTATTGGCTTTCGTCTTCATTGGTTCGAGTCCAATACTGCCCACTATTAAATGAAAAATAAGACCAAAGAGTCAGATTGATGCAAAAAAGCATTGTCTGACTCTTTTTTTATTCAACATAAACACAAAATAAACACGATGGAACAAGAAAAAATCTTATCCACATTAAGCGAGAAACTTGGAGAAACCAGTTTTTCACCGCAGACATTACAGAAGTATGTAGAACTTAATCCCGTAGCCGAAGGTTCGGAGCCTGACGAGGCTTATTGGAACAAGGCTGTGAATTTTCTGAAAGGGATGCAAGGACAGTACAACCATGATGTCGCAACCAGAGTTGAGGACTTTAAGAAAAACTATAAGCCCCAACCGACTCCCCCGACACCTCCAACTCCACCGGCACCACCGAAAAACGATGATGAACTGGAGAAGAAGCTGAAAGAACTGGAAGCACGTTTAGATGCAGAAGACAGCAAAAAGGTTCAAGCTGACCTGCTAAAGAAGGTTACGGCTGCAATGAAAGCCAAGCAAGCGAATGATGATTACGTATTGGGCAAGACTTTGCAGGGGGTAACTTTCGATACCAAGAAAACTGTGGATGAACTGGTTACTGAATTTCTGCCAAAATATGATGCAGAATATAAGGCGTGCAGGGGTTATGGCACCGCCCCAAGAACTTCTGACGGTTCAGGTGGAACACAACACAATGCAGCCAGCAGATACTTTGAACGTAAAGGCAAGAAGGAAGGCTGGAAGAAGAATTAAAATTATTAACTCTAAAACAGTAAATGTATGGGAACAATGGGTAACACGTTTGATGTGAACACCGTGAAATACGGACATGCCCGTAAAGTGTGGCGTGAAATCCGTCACCGTTATCCGGGCGGTGGTATGGTGAGCAACATTTCCGATTGGGTTGCGGTTGGCAAGATTCCTGCCGGTACAGCTGTGAAGTTTGATCTTTCAGGTAAGACATTCACCGCTTATACGGATGCACAGATCAAGGCGGCTGAATCAGATATTACCACTCTTGGCATTAATGGTTATTTGCAAGAAGATATTCTTGTAGCCAGTGGCAACACAAAGGCCAGTGGGACAGTAGTCTATGCCGGAGAGATTTATCAGTACATGTTTGACGAAGAAGTGGTCGCTATCCTGCAAAAGATTACTACACTTCCTCAAATTGTATGGGTGCAGTAAAAGAATTTGAAAACAACATTTAAAATACGACAATTGTATGAATACACTTCCTATTGATTTGTACAAGGTTATCGAGTATGGGCTTGGTGGGGACACTTGGCAAGAATTTATTGACCGTTACAAGGAGAAGTATGACCTACTTCAAATTGATGGTTTTGAATTTGAAGCAACCAAGTTGGATTATACTTTCTCCCAGCTTATTACGAGCCTCGGCGTGAAAACGCTGCCAGCTTACGTTGATCCGGAAAGTCCGGGTTATGAAGCTGCATTGGGAGAACTCGAAGGAAGGACGGGTAATATCCCGACTCAAAAGAAGTTCTACCGTTTGAACCGTGTGACTGTGAGACAACAATTGCAGCTGTTGCAACGGGTAGGCATGTCCGCATTGACGGAAGAGATGCAGAATGTGTTCTTGGGCTTGCTTGATGAAAGTGCTGACGGTCTTATCGGATCGTACTACAATGCGCTTACTCACCAGCGAATGAGAATTGTTTCCACGGGTAAGTTCACTATTGATACTGATAACAACCCACGTGGTTTGAAGGGTATCACTATTGACTTTAATATCCCTGAAAACCATTATCAAGTATTGGCCGGCACAAGCCGCTGGTGGACTAAGGATGAACATATTCCGGCAAATCAAGGCTCTGCCTCTGATCCGATTATGGATGTAAAGAACAGAGTGAAAGAGATTCGCCGCAAATATCATTATTTGGGCAAGATCAGGATGGAGCTGGCGCAGGACTTATGGGATGATTTAATGACTCATACCACGGTTCTTAAACGTATCGGCCATTCCCTCTATCCGACTGTGACGGATGATAGTACGGTTATTGCCAATGCACAGAATGAAGATGAAGACCGCCTGAAAGCCATTTTCAAGAAACTGGTTAAGGTGGATGAAATCGTGCCACGTGACAGCTATGCTTTTGTTGACAAGCCCGGTAAGGATGCGGACGGACAACCTGATCTTATCACTGAACAAGTGGAGAACTTCAAGGCCACCAATATTGCCTTTATACCAGTAGGTCAGATCGGTACTATTCAAGGTGTGGAGCCTTTGACTTTGGGATATGAGGCAAACAAGGTTGCTTCTTATGACGGTGGACGCTTGAAACTGACACAGAGAGCCAATCCTGAAACACATTCAATCTATATTGAAAGTGAAGCCGCCCAAATGTGTGTGCCGAGAATGCCACAGTATATGTTCATCTCTACTGTAACTGTGTAATTCTTAAATTCATGCAAGAATGAATGAGGAACTTTCTCATACGGAAGATATGACCATTGAGGACTTTTTGAGTGGCGCAACTGCTTATGAAATAGCGGACAACGCCCTCAAAAGGGTTCTTGTCAAGCGGAAAATCGCTTTTGGAACAATGGTAAGTGAACTGACCGAAAGGCAGCTTGATCTTGCCACTGCCGATATTTACATGTGGTGTGCAAGCACTCCAAGCAGTAAGAATGATACCGAAGACAGTGACGGGGGATGGAAGCATAAGGAAGGTGGTTGGCAGACCAGTGCATACGACAAGCGGCAACTCCGTGAAATGGCGAAAGAACTGTATGAGAAATGGGATGAAGAAGTTGTAAAGGGCACTAAAATCAGAATAGTCAATTTTTGAGTATGAAAGTAAATAATCCACGGCATCCGCACAAATGTACTGTTTACCGAATTATAGGTGAGGATTCTTTCAGTGATGGTGAGAAGGTGATCTTGTATGAAGGTATATGCCGAAAGGAAGGTAGTACAAATTTGCGGACATTCAAAACCGATAATGTGATAAAGAGCGATTATCTGTTGAGCCTTCCCGGAATTGTTGAAGGAATATTGGCCGGTGATCTGATAGATGTCACGGACAGACAAGGCACTTTCACTCAATGTATGGTTACTGATAGCTATGCCGGAAATTTGGGAACAACTGTGTATTTCAATCTTGCAAAAAATTAACGCATGGATAACCGGAGCAATGAAGTATTGTTTGATGAAGGAATAAGGAAGGCAAAGGAGCTTGTTTCAGGATATATCTTTGATGTCTTGACTAAATGCTGTGAAGAACTTATCCAAGATGCACTTGATAACAAGTCAGGCTTTCGGAATCTTACGGGTAATACAATAACCAGTTATGCGTGCGGATTATTCATGGACGGTAGATTTTCCTATTTCGTTTGTAGTGGAGATTCAATGAAACAACCGGTGAGAGTAAAGCTGACTAAAGGTGAAACATTTGTAGGTGTCAGTTATGATAATCAGAACAGACGTTTTACTGGAACAATAGAAACTGATAAAGGTTATGGCGAAGCATTCTCCTTTGATTTCTTGAAAAGATATAAGTCGGAATCACGTAAAGGATTTGAGATAGTAATGTGCACGGGTACTGAATATTCAACCTATTTGGAGAATGTGTTGAATGCAGATGTTCTGACCGGAACATTTCAAAGGGCACAAAATACATTATTCAAGAACTTTAAACCAATGAAATGATGGGACGGACAGTTTATAGACGTATGGATATATTAAAACAAATCGCTGATGCAGTAACCGGCATTGGTGAAAAGGTTTTCATAACAGATCGTCCGGCTGCTGAACAAAAGGCGATGAAGGACTTTGTTGTTATCCGGTTGCCACAAACTATCCAAGATAAAGGGAGTACCTACCAAGACACTTACTGTCAGATAAACGTTTTTGCGCATGATCGCTCAAACGGTATTGAGAATACAGTCCGTTTGGATGAAATGCAAATGGAAGTGGTTTCAAAATTTCCAATAGTGACGGAATTGTTTTCAGCTGTAAGTCCACGATTGCTTCCCGGAGGAAATGACGGACTCGGTTTTCATTCCTTAATAATACAAGCGAAGCTAATAATAAACAAATGACACAAACTTAAAAAGATACGATTATGGCAGAGATTTCTATTACTACCAAACTGGAAGAGTTAAAGGTGCTCTTTAATCAGATGAAGGAGGTTTATTATGTGTCCAAAGTCAATAGTGACCTCGCAACTTTAGCGGCTTTTGATATGGAGCTGCCGGTACTCTCTGACGGAGTTACATTTGATACCGGAGCTGCCGATGTTTCCAAGATCAAGTTGACAACCGGAGCAACTTGGACTTCTATTGCTAATGCTGGAGATTCCGATATTCAGTTTCAAGTACCTTCCGTGGCAGGAAAGATCAATGACTTGTTACTGAACAAGAAAGCGGAAACGGTGACTATGACTGCTACCATTGATGGTGAGACTTATGAAGGTGAAGGTTACAATATCGAACCGAAGAAAGTAATCGGAGGACTCTTCATGCGTAGTGAAGACCGTCAAACAGCCTTGTTCTTACCGAATGTTGAGGGGTATAGCAACTTCGTCAGCGAGCAGGATAAGCCGGGGTACTTTAATGTATCTGTTTCTCCGTTGAATGATGCTAAGGGTGCCTCTATTTACATTTTACGTAAAAAAGTGTCCGAATAAAAAACTTAGGATATAACACTTTGCAAAATTCATATCAGCGAAAAGGTGGTGAGCTACTTGATACCGGCCACCACCTTTTTTCGTATAAAACACGATAAAATATGACAAAGAAGAATGACATAACACTTCCTACACCGGAGGATGAAAGGCTATTGAATGATGTGTTGGAAGACAGTGTGGACTATGTGGAAGTCCGAGGAAAGAAATATGGTATTTCATGGCTGAAAAGAGGGACTATACGCAAATTCACCAGTACCATGCAGAAATCGGGAAATGATGATAAGATCAGTTGCCAATGTGCAGCCGCTATCATTTTGAACGGATATTGGAAGATCAAGTTCTTCTATCCTTTCTTGTGGCGATGGTTCTTTTATATCAAACAATATGGAGATCATGAGCTGATGAAGGTTATAGCCGTCGGCAAAAAAAAAATTCCAGTGGAAGACTACTTGACCGCTACCATATATCTGACCGCGATGAAGGACACGATGATGACAATGACAAAAGAGGAAGCAGAGCATATCCTTCACGAACCAGCTACGGACAAACGTGGGAAATAGGCAAGTCCTATCCGTGGCTGACAGAGCCTTTGAGAGTATTTGGGATTCCAATAAGCAAGCCCTTGTTTGGTATTTATTGGGTACTTACAAATGCACAAATTGAACTATTGGCAATGGATGTGTCTATTGTGGTTACAGATTGTGACAAGGACAACAAGGAAAAGAAGCACGATACGAAGAACTTCAAATCCCCTTCCGTAAGCGAAATAGAGGATGCTGCCAAACGCTGGAAAAATAAGTATGGCAATGGAGAAACAGCAATTAACATTAATGATTATAAGTAGCACAAACACAATAATATATGGCTGATCTCGGTAATTTATATTTTGATATACTGTTCCGTGATAAGACAGCGGAACAACGTAAAAAATTGAAAGCGGAAATCACCAAAGACTTGCAGGCAAAACTTGATGTGGGTTTTGACAAGAAGAAGTTGGTTGGTGATATGAAGACTTTGCTTCAAAGTGAGAAGTTTAAGATCAATGTGGTAGTGGATAAGGCCAGTACCACACAAGCTGTCCGTGCCGCCTTGCAAGCCGCCGGGTTGAATACAAACTTTACAGCAAGTGATTTACGCGCCGCCAAAGCCGCAGCCATTCAAACCAAAGCGGAGGCTTCTGCCGCAGCCGCACGTGAGCTTGCGCGACAAAGAGCCGCCCGTGCCGCCAAAGCGGAACTGGATTTGGCTAATGCCCGTGAGAGATCAGCCAATGCAGCAAGGCGGCACATGACAGCCACTCTCAATATGAATGGAGCAATGAACAGCCAGTTGAGTATTGTCGGACAATTAAGAAATGAATTTTTGGGGCTATACTCCATTTATGCGGCACAAAATTTCTTACGTGCAGTGGTTGATATTGGTGGTGAGTTGGAGAATCAGAAAATTGCAATGGCCTCTATCCTGCAAGATGAAGGCAAAGCTACAACCATATTCAATCAGATTAAGAAACTGGCTGTTGCTTCTCCGTTCGGGGTTATGGATTTGAATCAGTATGCCAAGCAACTTTCTGCATATTCTATACCATACAATGAATTGTATGATACCATGAAAAGGCTGGCTGATATATCAGCCGGTGTAGGTGTTGATATGGGGCGTATCATATTGGCCTTCGGTCAGATAAAGGCTGCTAAATTCTTGAAAGGAACAGAATTGCGGCAATTGACGGAAGCGAACATTCCTATGGTGGATAAACTGGCCGAGCGATTCAGTAAGTTGGAAGGCCGCATTGTCAGTGCCGGTGAAGTGCTTGATATGATCTCGAAAAAGAAAGTTACGTTTGAGGACGTAAAAGATGTTCTTTGGGAACTTACGGATGATGGTGGCATGTTTCATAACATGCAGGAAGTTCTTTCAGAATCAGTCAAATCCAAATGGAAGAACTTGGCTGATGCGATTGACATTATGCTTGGTGATATTGCGGAGTCAATGGGTAGTACATTGAAATGGACTGCCGAAAGCCTTACCACCCTTGCTCAAAATTGGAAAGAAGTTGTACCTTTTATAACAGCGGCCACAGCTGCGTTTGGAACATATCGGGTTGCGGTTTATGCAGGATCACGTGCCATGGGAGTGGCAAATGCTACATTAATAAAAGGAACACTCGCAGCTAAACAGAAAACAGCAGCGGATTTAGTGATGGCTTCCAATTACCGCACTTTAACTGCCGCTGAAAAAGGATTGATTGCTTCAAGAAATGCTATGACTACCGCAGAATGGAGGGCATTGGCTGTTAGTGGCGCATTGAACAAAGAACAAGCGTTGAGGTTGATAACACTTGGGAAAATTAAATCAGGTCAGGCAGGACATATTACCCAATTACTTAATATATCAAAAGCTGAACTTCAAGTGGCTATGTCAGCTGGAAAAGCTCGTGTGGCAATGGCAATGCTTAGTTATGGAGCCAAACAAGTTTGGACTGCTTTTAAGGGTTTGTTCAATCCATACATGTATTTGTTCGCTGGACTTTTTGCCATTACTGAATTATGGTATAAGTCCGGGCAAAAGGCTGACGAAATGAACGAGCGTATTTCCGAGCTGACAACAAGAGCACAAGACGGTTTCAAGAATTTAACGAAAGAAGCTCAAAAATTTGCTGATGTTGATCCTTTTAAGGCGAATGATGCCTCACTGATTTCTTCTATTGAAGAAATGAAAACAGCATTAAAGGATTATTCTCCAGTTTGGGCAGACACTTTTAATGAAACGTTTAAGACTGATGATGAAGGAAATACGGTTAAAAGCCTTGCAGAACAATATATATTGCTTCGGAATGCTTTGAATGATACAAAAGAGGCTTATAGATTGTTGAATGCCATAAAAGGTACGTCTGAACATGCCAATGAAGCGACTGACGGTTATTTTGATGACAGTTTTCTTGAAAATATCAATGACTACATTGATGCGGAGGAACGGGTAAACAAGATTATTGGCCGCATGTCAGGCAGCTATATCGAGTATTCCACCGCCATGCAGAAAGTTATAGCCAAACATGGTGATTTTGCCAAAGCCGCTTCGGGTAAACCGCTGAAAGAACAGCTATCCATTCTCAAAGAATACCCCAAAGCATTGGCCAGCCTGAATAATGAGTTGCCTTTCACTGGAGGATATAGAGATGATATTTTTCAATTGCGGAAAGCGTGGAAAAACTCTAAGCGTATTTATATGGAAGATGTATTGCCGGATATGAAAGACTTCCTATCTGGGTACAAGTCGAGGCTGAAAGCTGCCGGCTGGGATTTGGAGAATTTGAGTGATGCGCAGAAAATAGCTATCGGTTTGGATATAAGTTCTTTCTTTGATACGTTCGAGAAGATGCCGAAATATATGCGAGACTTCTTTAACGAGAAGACTCTTGAAGAAGAGTTCAATATCAAGATTAATGCTGAATATACAGAAGCCAGTCAAAGTTTTTCTGATTTGCAGAAAAAGTTCAATGAAGCCACAGATGGGCAATTTGAAGCCCAAATAAAGGTTTCCACAGATTCAGAGAAAATCATTGAAGGAATACAAAAAGGATACAAGGAAGCTAAAGAGACAACAAATCAATTGAAGCCGGTATTGATTAAAGCCGGAATAGATTTGTCAGGTATTGGAGCTATTGACTTGTCAAAACTTCCCGACTGGCAGAAGCAAATTGTATCAGATTATAAAAAGGCTTTCGACACAATGCAAGCCGGTGAGAAAGGAGCTAAAGAAATCGGGTTTTCTCTCACTGATCCAAATAAGGATAAGAGCAAAAAGGATGCCTTTGCCGAAAGATTGAAAGAACGGGTAAACTTACTAAAGGAGGCATATTCTGAATATAAGAAGTGGACTGACATTGTTGGAAAGGGAGAAGCTGCCAGCAAGGTTAAAGAATCGGGTATTTTTGATTCCTTATTTAAAGGTAAAGAACCGGTGAATATTGTAAATTATCGGGATGAATTGAATAAGATCCTTAACCAGCTTGACGATAAGACCAAAGAGCGTAGGGAATTGAAAGTCTCTATACGGAAAGTGCTTTTGGATATTGATGCCAACGCTATGAAAGAAGCTTCGGATAAGGCCACAAAGGAACTTGAAAGGTACGTGTCTGATGTTTCAAAGAAATGGGATATATACAAGCAGCTTATCAATGCCGGTGCAAGTAAGAAGGATGCTTCAACTTATGCTTTTGGTTTTTTGACTGATTATGAGAATGAAGCGCAATATTTAATAGATACAGTACAAAAGAAACTCAAAGAAAAGGCTGTTGATCTTCCATTCACTTTGAGTGACGATGAAGCAGAAAGTATATTAGGAGGTAAAGACAGCCCATTATATAAGCAATTTTTTAAGGTGTGGAAGGATGCTAAAGAGGCATTTGAGAAAGATAAGGTAAGTATTGCACTTGATGATACAAAGGTTATTGCCAATGCAAGATCAACGATAGAAAAGATACGAATATTAAGTGAACAGTACGCATCAAAGACTGGATTAAGTGTCGGAAAAAATGGGGAGTTGGTTGGTGATACGTCAGGTCTAAACAATGTTCAGAAGGCTTATCTTGATGAATATAATAAGAAGCTGATTGAATTAAAATCGACCTTATTACAATTGTTACCTGAATGGGAGAAAATATTTGGAGATAAAGAGCAACGTTCATTCTCTGATTTGAAAGAGGCTGAACGTATCGCAAGGGAAATCAAGAATAATGCAAAGGTTTCCTATGATAGCGATGGAAAGCCCAATGGATTTACTTCTTTTTTTACGAAAGATGATGGTAGTATTGAAAATGTTAAGGGTGCTTATTCTTTGTTGGATAAATTGATAAAAGCCATCCCCCAGTTGCAAGATGCACAGTTGGCTGTAAATCCATTCAAAACCTTAGCGAAGAATGTAAAAGAACTTTTTACTTCTGAAAAAGACAGCGACAAACTGGAAAAGAAAATCGGACGGTTGGGAGAAAGTGCCGCTGAAAGTGCTGATCTTGTCGGCAATTTTGCAGGACAGATGTCTTCCATGTTCGATGCTTTGGGCAATGAGGGTATGGCCGATACAATGGGTAATGTGCAGGATGCCATGTCTTCTATAAGCAATATCGGGCAGGGATTCGCCAAAGGTGGAATAGTTGGTGGTATTGCTGCCGCTGCCGGTGAAGCTGTAAACTGGATTGGGAAGATAGCACAAGCACATGACAAAAAGCTTGATAAGGCTATTGAAAAAAGTAAACTTCGTGCTCAACAGTTGCAGTATATATACGAACAGATTGACGGTATTCTTGAACGTTTCTTGGGCAGTGGCACGGAACTAAAACTTGTAGATGCAGAAAATGACCGTACCCGGTTGAATCAATTAAATAATCAGATTGAGGCAATACGCAATAAGGGGAAGATCAACATCTTCGATTTGATGTCTTTGCAGAAATATAAGCAGGAAGCGGAAAAACTTCAAAAACGTGTTTCGGCATACGATGAAGGCGGTGCATACGGGTATCAACGTGCCTTGATGCAAGAACAACTTTCAGAGTTGGAGAAACAGCGGCAAGCCGAAATTGACAAGAAGAAGACGGATGATAGCAAAGTGGCTGATTATGAGAATCAGATTGCGGAGATGAAACAGCAAATAAAGGATTTTGCCGAAGAAACGGCTGAATCTCTTTATGGCATTAATTTGAAAGACTGGGCTTCGCAGTTGGGAGATGCCTTGTATGAGGCATGGCAGAAAGGCGAAGATGGTGCTGAAGCTTTCAAAAATAAGGTTGCCGATATTATGGGTGATGTTATGAACTCCATTCTCAAAATAAGTATTTTGGAACCGGCCATGCAACAGCTTCAAAAGATGCTTTTTGGTGAGGATGGAATGAGTGGTTATTTCGGCAAGGATTTCTCTCTTGACGAAAGGGAGTTAGAAAGTATTGCGGACTATCTAATGGGGGTCAGTGAGAAAACCGATGATTACTATTCCATGCTTGACAAACTGAATAACTATATGGAAAAGAAATATGGTATCAGCATGAAGGAAGAGGAAGAAGACAGTGGAAGTGGTTTATCTAAAGGCATACAGAATGTTACTGAAAATACCGCTAACCTTTTGGCTTCTTATATAAATGCAATCCGGGCTGACGTGAGTGTCAAACGGGAGTATGTGCGCAGATTGGTTGAAGAATTGTTCCCGGCCTATAATGTAATAGCACAAGCGCAATTACAACAACTGACAATGATACAGATAAATACAGCAAAGAATGTGGAATTTGTGGAAGAAATCAGAGATATACTGCATAGGAATATAAACGGTGTAAACAAATTTAATGTATGATTATGAACAGATTAAATAGTGAATTGAGAGGCCATGCCGTATCGTATGGCCTCTGCACACAATGGCAAGGTGACTGGCAAAATAATAAAAGCCAGCAAGAATTGATCGGAATGTATATACGGGGTATTGATTTTTGTATTGAACACGATTATCCGACAGTGGAATATATAAAAGGTAATTTTGACCGGAGTCTGCTTCATCAAAACCTTATTTTTGTTGATGAACCAGTGACCGGAGGCAACAATGGTGTATATGTACTGAACGGTAAATGTTCAGGCAAACTTTCTTTCGGTAAATTTACAGCCGCTACTCTCCATTTGCGCCATGATAGTGAATTGACTCTTGAAGTGGAAGATTGCGCCAAAGTTTTTGTGAGTGTATATGATCGGGCTAAACTACATGTAAGGCAAAGCGATGTGGCTAAAGTTTATGTATATGTTCATGGTGGAAACTGTAAAATAGAATCCGAAGGCAATGTTATGGTAAGATATAAAAAGAATAGGGACTAACACGTTTTCTGCAATATATTTATTTACAGTATTTTATATTTCTAAATTATTTGAACGGTATCATAAATTGCAACCAACATCTTGTCACAATACGGTAGATACGCGCATTATTTATATTATGTCTAAATTTTAGAGTAAATATAACTGTTTTTATTTACCGATTCTTACCGTTTGTTACTGATGTTTACCGAATTTATTTTATTGATTTTTAGGTTGTTGTATGGTGAAAATATCGTCTTTATATTTGCGCTGGAAACAATGTTGTAAGGTTCATTACGTGGTTGTCATGAACTGGAGTAAAATATTATAGGGCATTCTCTTTGAGGCAGACAACCACATTAAGCTTCATCGGGATTTGCCCTTTCTCTTTACTATTATGTCAAGCGTGACTATTATATTAAGGAGGGTTCAGTAGGTACGAGTAATGGCGTATTGGGGTTCGATTCCCTGCCTACTACAAGATCGGACAAAATAATTCCCCAAAAGCGGAGATGTCCGAGCCGCTGATGGGGAAAACATTAACTTTATAGTGCAAAGATATGGAAAATTTTAATCAGTTAATACCTATTGATGAGGGAAAAGGTAAAAAAAGAACAATGACCTCCTTACAGATTGCAGAAATTACGGGCAAAACTCATTCAAATGTAATGCGAGATATTCGCAATATCCTTGAACAACTGGAAGAAAAACATAAATTCAATTTTGAATTGATGTTCAAAATCACAAAGTTAGGGAATAACGCAGAAAGAAAAGACCCTTATTATCTTCTCACTAAAAAAGACTGCTTGCTTCTCGCAAGTGGTTATGATGCAAACTTACGAGCCAAAATTATTAATCGTTGGGAAGAACTTGAAGAAAACAAGCGTGAACTTTCCCGTAAAAGGGAGAAATCTTTGTTAAGTAAAATCTAAATTTATAATATGAAAACAAATCAAGAAATGGTGCGATACATTGATAGTTTTTCTGTGGTTCAGCGCACGAGTGATGGTTATTTTGACGGAACTGAATTGCTTCGGCAGTGGAATAATGTAGAAGGGAATCCGAGAAGGCAAATGAGTAAATTCTTAGAATCTGATAATACATCAGAGTTTTTGAAAGCTCTTGCAGAGGATGAAAGCCATAGAGCAAAAATGCTCATTGGTGAAAATCAACTACTTATAAAAGTTAAGGGTAGAAATACGAAAGAAGGCAAAACACCCGATAAAGTTTGGATGAATCCGCTTCTGTTTATCAAATTTGCTATGTGGATAAATCCGGCTTTTGAAGTCAAAGTATTACGGTTTGTGTACGATGAAATGATTCGCTATCGAAACGATGCCGGGGATGCTTACAAAGAACTTGGCTCTGCCGTTCAGAAGATAGTTCCTAAAGAGTTTATGCCGAAAGCAATGCAAAAGGTTGGGGAAGCATTGAATTGGGTTGTGTTTAACTCACATGAGAAAATGCTTCGCAACAAGCAGGGTGATGAAAGCAAACAACGCGAACTGTGGCAGCTTGAAAAGAAGGTGGCTGATTTAATCAACGAGGGATTCATTACCAACTTCGATAATTTAATATCATACCTTAGAAAACAATATTCAAAAAGGAACTATCCTGCCGTGTTCCAATTACAGCAAGAAAATACAAATTTTATCCACTATAAATAATAAATCAATATGGAATTAGTAGAATTTATGAGCAACAAAGAATGCGTTGTAGAAACATTCAAAGTAAATGGTCTTATTGCAAAAGACAATACGGTAACAGAGAAAGGTTTAATGGCTATACAGTTCTATTTAGATATGATAGAGCAAAAGAAGCCAGAATTAGAAAATTGTCAAACGGCTTATATGTCATGTAGTGAGGTGGAGGAATGGGAAAAGAAAAACGCTGCGGCTTCGGTAAGTTTTGACAGCGGAGGGGTAGTCGAGTTTCTCCCGATAGAAATGTTCTCAAAAGATGCTAAAATAGAAAAGGGAGGTGGCATAAAAGGTATGCTTATTTCAATGTGCGATTGCGCATGTGAAGATGAAATATCCGAAATAGTATCTTCAAATGATGAAATTCGTAAATTGAGAGATGCGCTTAACAAATATCTCGAAAGCTGAATACTTTTGGCTAAGAGTGGCAAAATGCACAAAATAAATTGGGCTGACTTCGGAGCCAGCCCAATTGGATTAATAACTTGTTGTTGCGTCAATCTTGACACTTTCGGATATAATATTTTCTGAATCATTATATCTGTATGTAACTATTGCATTCCATTTAGAAAGCGTTTCATAAAAAACATTGTCTATGACGTATATTCCGTAATCTCTTAAATTTATTTGATTTGATTGCCAACGCACTCTATCAGTATTATTAGAATCGAAGCTATTAGTAGTAGTTATTAGTTGATTGTTTTCATCTGTGATGCTAATTCCCTCAATCTTAAACTTCTCATTTCTGTTATTGGAATATATTTGCCCGGCAAAATTGATAAGAAATTTATTTTCATTTTGTTCAATTGTTCCCAAGCCTGCCTTTAAATAACAACATTGTACATTTATATCGAATGAAGAAGATATTCCGCTATAAGGAAGGTTGGCTGTAATTCGAGTTTGCCCGGTTCGGCCTTGACTATTACATATAACTGTACTGCCAGCAATGGAAACCAAGTTTTCATTTTCAGATGTGAGCACTAAATCTTTTATATAAGCATTTGCAGGTTCTACTACAATCTGTGGGATGAATGAATACCCCCAGTTCCCCTCAAAACAAGAAGCTGATAAGTTTCCTCCCCATACATTGTATAACTGAATACTTTCTGCCTTTATTTTGGCAGTAATATAAGCTATTGCGGTTTTATCTGCCCTATTGTTATATGCTGAAATTATGCTTGTACCGTTAGTTTTAATATTGAGTACACCATTCTGATCTACTTCAATAATATCACTATCTGATGAAGTCCATTCCAAAGTCTGATCTGAACTGTTTGCAGGTATAAATACGGGATGTAATGCAAGATTGGCATTTCTATCAAAAAATAGGTTTGTTCCTTCTTGGAATGAAACTGATTGCATTGGGATGAAACCTTCTTGCGTAATAGTGAAATCTTTTGAAATATTATCTCCCTTCAAAGTGATTGTACCTTGCCGCTGTAAGGAAGAGTTTTCATCCACAGTGATCGTTATCTTTCCATTGGATAAAGTTCTTGTTTTTGCGGCATGAACCCAGTTCATTGTTTCAGGAATAACAATTTCCATATTGACATTGGATTTGTAGGTAAATTCTTTGGTACCACCTTTCCAGCCAAAAGTAGAGTTTTGTTCAGGAATTAAAATAGCATCCTTTTGGGATTGTGATATATTTATTTGTATCGGTTCAAGAAAGCCGTCAGATGTTATTAGTATAAATCCAGTTCTTTTGTCATAATCAGGATTGGTTGCAACAGAAATTGTCACTTGTGCGTTCCCACTACCTTCTTTGGATGATGATACAGTTATCCATTCAAATGGATTATCATCAATATACCAGTTTGTGTTTGAGGATATTGAAATTGTTTGACTGCCACCATTACTATCAAATTCAAGACTGTTTTCGTCAATTGTTGTATATTTCTCTTCATCTTCTGATGAACATGCGGCGAATATCATTACGCATATAAGTGTAAATAGGACTTTTTTCATTTCTTGTATAATTTGTTTGATAAATATTTTATATCACTCTTAAATCTTTTAGTATCAAAACGGTTTTCAGGAAAGTCAACGTATATAATTAGGAACAACGCAAATAAGGGGAGTAATATTACTTCAATAATAGCCCAGTGCCACCCTAACACACTGAAACAAATCAGTAGGATTACTACTAACCAAACTAAAACTCCTAACATATAATAACCTCTTTTATAATTATAGACAAAAGTATTAATAATAAGTGTATTAATTAATGATATTTTTTATGTTTTTCAACATACACGTGGAAGCAAGTTAGGGGTTGAGTATAATAATCTACTAAAAAATACTTTTATGGTATTATTTTCTATGATTATATAGAAAATACAATTATATTTGCGTTGAAATAAGATTAAAGTATAAGGCCATAGAGCTTGTTGTGGAGACTAAATATCTCTGCGGCAAGCTCTTTTTTTATATGTGTATATGAACGAACCGTATTCTATTTTGATGCAGAAAACTACCGAGAATGCTCCGGTCAAAGACAGCTTGGCGCATTTTGGAATTGTGTGCACTGAATTTCCGTTCAAGCCGGGTGGGGAAACGAAAGATTTACCCAAACGGGATTGGCCGGATGAAGACGGTGAAGATACTTACATACCCGATAAGCTGCTATTAAAGGCATACGACTTGGAAGCCGAGATGTGTTATAAGGGGGATTTGGGTACTGCATACGATAAAATTATGGCCTTTCAAAACTATCTCACGGGGGAGAATGGTGACGGTGCCACCTTGAAAATGTATAACTCGCACACGGGTATCGGGCGACAAGGACTTTACTTACTGGAGGTTGGAGATTTTGAATTTAACAAGTCCAATATGGATGAAGTCTTGACCTTCCCGGTAAAATTTAGAGTAACTGATCCTCGAACTCAAATAATCCCCTCGTATAGTGTTGCGGAACCGACAAAGATAGTTGCATTGGTTGAAAAAGTATAGCTGTATGGCATGGAAGGTTTATGATAAAACTGGCAATACGGTACGTTGTACGCTGAAAAGTTTGGAGTATAATGGTACATGGATGGGTGCATGTTTTGTGACAAGCACTCTGAAAAGTGCCGTGCCCATTCTTTTTGAGATAGGTGACTATGTTATGTACCGTGGCGAGAAGTTTGAGATAAACTATGATCCTACGGCATTAAAAAAGGCGGCAAGAAAAACTTCGGGAGAAGCGTTTGTTTATGATAACATAAAGTTTAACTGGCCGGGAGATGAATTGACGCGATGTGATTTTCTTGATTATGTGAAAAGTGATAATCAGATACACTTCACTTCTTTGCCAAAGTTCAGTTTCTTTGCTTCGTCTATACAAGATTTGGCAGACCGTGTTCAAGTAAATCTTGACCGTATATATACCGGAGCACAAAAATGGACGGTTGTCGTACACCCTGAATATGTGAGCACTACCAATGTAAACATTGATGTGAACAATATAAAGGTATGGGGTGCATTGGAGTTGCTCAATTCAAAATTTGGTGCGAACTTTGTTATTCGTGGCCGAACAATAACAATCGGTACTGCCGGTATTGCTGTGGGCAATATTTTCAAGTATGGACGTGGAAACGGTTTGTACGAAATTCAACGTACAGCCGATGCGGATCAACAGATTATTACGCGATTGCGTGCATACGGTAGTACAAGAAATATGCCTAACCGGTATTATAATAAGCTCTCAAACAGTTCTCTTACCAATTATTTGCCGAATAACATGGCCGTGGAAAATCTGATGTTACCTGATTTTCCTAAGACAACGCTTGATCCATATATTGACAGCAAGAATATTGCTGTGCTTGGCATTCGGGAAGGGAGTGTTTATTTTGACGGTACCGGTGATTTGGAAGAAATATGTCCTTCAATGGAAGGTATGACCGCCGAACAGTTGAAAGATGCAGGTATTTATGTATCGTTGGATGCCGGGGATAATGGCAATCTTGACGAAGTGGCTGATGCCGAACAACTGACAGATGATGGTACAATGGATAGCCTGAAAGAAGGTGAAGATGTCCCACCTTTTACAATAACGCTAAAAGATGTTGGTTTCAATATAAACGATTACCTGACTTCTGAAACAGCCACCATTAGCATGAAAAACGGCATGTGTGGTGGCCGGGATTTTGAAATAACCAAATGTGAGAAGAAGGGCAATAAATATGTGCTGACTTGTAACCGTGTATATGATGAAAGTCTGAAATTATATTTCCCATACAAGGATTACAATATAAAGTCCGGTGACAAGTTTGTCCTGCTTTATATTGATATGCCGGACGTTTATATTCAGGCTGCTTCACAACGGTTGCTTGCTACCGCGAAAAAATATCTTGCAAAGAATGACTATGTGCGCTATTCGTATGAACCGAAGGTGGATGATATTTTCATGGCACGCCAACATGATGAGGCTGTTGCAAGGGGGGAAGCAAGCATACATGATACTTTGAAAGAAGGGGACTTGATGCTATTCACTGATAGCGATCTTGGTATTGAAGGCAGCATCATTATTGATACCCTTATTATCAAAGAGGGAGAAAATATGATACCGAAGTACACTATGACACTTCGGGAGGAAAAGGCTGTTGGATCGCTTGAAAAAATCCAAAATCAGATAGACTCTATTGCAGGTGGTGGGCAGGGAACCGGTGGCTTGAATACCCAACAGATACAGTCTATCATCCGTTCACTGGGCAATCAGCTTTTTCTTTCGCGCACCCACAATGATACGGCAGCTGGGCTTATCGGCTTCTTAGCCGGTGCTATCTTTGGTGCAAGCGGTTTTGCAGAGGGTTTGACCGGCTTTGGGGCGAAAATAGACAGCATGGGACGTGGGTATATGGAAAGCCTCACGTTACGCAGGTTTTTAGAGGTGCCGGAATTGCGTTTTAACCGTGCTGAAATTGTGCTTGGTGACAAATGGCGTTCTCCCGGTGCTGGAATTATAGAGAGTGTTGAGCCTGATTATGATGCTGATGGTAACTTGCTACGTTCCGGGACAATAAGTTTGAAATTACAAGACGGTGAAATAGGTGCTGTGGCTGTGGATGATATTTGCATGGGGTATTTCCATGACTATGAAACGCCGGGGAATAATGCGGTATCTGATATAGATGATAGCCGTGGCAACCGTATGTTTGCCGGTTTCTGTACAATCTATTTTCGTATTACAGAAATATTGGATGCCGGAACAAACAAAAGGTTTCGCTATGTGCTTCGTGGTGTTTCTGATCGTTGGCAATATTCTTTCCATCCGTGTGAGGCTTTGCATTTTGTCGCTTATGGCAACTTTACAAACAAGGAACGCCAGACTTCCGCTTATGAGACGAGGACATACCGCCGTTTCTTGGTAGGGGTAAATGACTGGGAGTTTACAAAGAGTATGGTTGCAATGCAGGATGGGGATTTGAGCAATCTCAACATCTTCGGGTTGGATATGACCGGTTATTCCGCTTATCTGAATAACATTTATATGACCGGCACAATCGAACAGTTACAGATAGATGCACCAGTACGCATTGAGATTGATACGCAAGGTGACAATTTTCTTGCTTATGGTGAATCAATGGAAATTACTTGCAAGGTCTTTAAAGGTTGGGAGGATATTACAGACACAGTTAGACAATGGGCTATCCGAAGGGATAGTGGAGATACCGCCGATGATGAAGCTTGGAATATCAAGCATAAAGATTTCAACGGTTCAATAACGATACATAACACAAAGGAAATTAGTGATTTAGGAAATAATTCAGTAACAGTGGTAAGTACCTTGTTTACCATAACGGCAACAAATGATACTGCATCAGTAGAAGCAATTGTGACGATATGATAGAGAGTGAAAAGAAAAGAATCAGAAAAGAGTTTCAACCGCTTACGATTGCAGTAAGCTTGAAGATAATGACACCGAACAGTCCGGCCAATCAGGTCTATAATCCGGTGGCAAATGAATATGATCCTGACCGTGGGGTTACTCCGCTGGTGATTTTACCGGAAGTCATAGCGAATGCCGCTGACGGTAGCTGGGATATGCCTTATGTTAATTCTTTGTTGGCAGAAATGAACTGGTTTGCTAATGGAGAGAATATTTCTGCAATCAGTTCATGGAATGGGAAGTACAGTATAGATACGGTTGGAGATACACGCGGTGCCATTACCATAAGCAGAAATGTGGCTCCGGGTGAAAGTTTTGAGTTGCATTTTGAGGGTCTGATAGCTGATACCCGGCTTGGGGTGAATATTCCCATTAAGACTGACCCTATCATATTGACAACGGTAGATAAGAGTGAAGATACCTACGGTTTGTCTATTGGGGATAGTCAGATAATCCAGTACAATCCATTTCTTGACAAACTCTTGTTGTATGATTACAAGGTAGCCAACAAATTGATTTCCGCATCTACGGCCAATAGGAATGCGGCTTTGGATGAAAATTCATACGAGCGCACCATTCCACTTATGGTAACAAAGGGAGTGAATAAAATAACTACCGGATATACGATTGAACTTTATCAGGTAAACAGCATATCCAGTCAAACGAGGATGACTACTGCAAATCACGAAATTGTGGCTTTGTCTTTAACCAGTCTGACAATGGATTTGCGTTTGATCGAGAAAGGGGATTATTTGCTGTTGGTGAAGGTTGGTGGAAAGGAGGTTGCAAGACAGCAATTCTCCGTCAATCGTGTTTATCCCAAATTTACGTGCATACCGGCAAGTCAGGCTTCCATCAATCCTGATGAAATCCTGCACAGGAATATAGCTATGGTACAGTGGAATGGCGAAATTGTGCCGATACCGGCACCGATTATCCGCATGGTATGGTTTACGGATAGTGCAAATAAGACCGGGGTACAATGGCAGGAAGGAGAAAAAACTGTGATAATGTTGGATGGAACCGGTATTGGTGAAACTTATCTTGATGATTGGTTGGATGTGTACATTAAGGCCGAGCAGAAAAAGGCTTTCTCTGTATTAACAGATGGAACAAATGAATATACGGACAGTAACGGGAACATATATATAAATAATTGACATGAGGTATGTTGTAGCAAATAAGGAAAAGGCTTTGGATGCCGGGGTTCTGTTGTTGGGGCACTTAGTAAAGGGAGAATCCATTGTCTTGAATGAAAAGGAGGTAATGTGTCTGCCTTCTCTTGATGGAGAACTGGAAGATAGAATACTGTTGTTGGACGGTATTGTTTATACTAATACAAGCATGAATAAAATTATATCAGAAGGAGGTTGGGAATATGGCAGAAAATTATAGTGCCCAAAATAGCATCACAATCAAACGTCTTCGTTCCAATGACAGTTTGATGCTGACTTTTGAAAATAATGGCATTCCATTGTTTCAGGCCGTAGATGAAGCAAGTGGGGCTGTCTCTCCTGATTGGAGTATAGCTGCGAATCAGCCGGTACGGACACCCAAAGTGACTTCAGCGCGTGGGTTGGCGGTCAGTTTGTCGCGCCATAGTTGGGCTTACAATGGAGTGGCTTTAAATTTTAACGGCACGGAAAGTGGAGGTTGGAAAAAAGACAGTACGGGCAAATTCTCTTTGAATACCAGTACCGGTGCCATTAAAATTATCGGAAACTTGGCGAGCAAAACGAATATTGCGGGAGATACATTGACTTATTCATGTGTCGCTTCTACGGCAGGTGTTGAGTATAATTTGACCGGGGAACTGCCTATTGCCATTCAGAATATGGGAGCCAGCTCTTACTATCTTGCCATTCTTGCGAGTACTGAACAGCTGACAAGCCAAGTGACAAGTTGCACATTGACTACAAAATTGTATGCTAGTGCCAATGCGATTACCGATTACTATGTAAAATGGTATAAGGACACGACGGCTTGGGCTGATAAGAACGGGCAAAAGAGTATAACTGTTACTCGTGGTGATGTGGATGGTACCCAGTTGTTCATAGCGGAAGTTTATCAGTCTTCAGGTGCTTCACAACCGATAGCACGTGCCGGGGTACGCATTGTTGACACGGCAGATGAATTTCAGATTGTGTGTTATATAACTTCTTCTAACAAAGAGGTTGATACCGGACAGCCCGTTACTGTAAGTGCCAAGATTGTAAATATGACTACTGGATCAACTTATACTCCTACTTCCGCATCGTGGACTATGGATGTGATGGATAAGGAAAACTGGAAGAGTTTGAAGCATTCTACAATAAATTCCATATCTGTGACAACAACGGAAACTGATAGGAACGGGACTCAATATGATGTTGATGTTTTGGCAGAATGTAAATTTAATTAACAAAAACAAGATAATATTATGGCAACTAAAGGATTAGGAAATGAAACATTGGTGACTTCCATTCTGCGCTCCAATACAGTGCTGGTAGAAGTTGGTGGTAGTGTTAGACGCATTACCGTAGAAAACTTCATGAACGCTATCAATAATGGCGATGAACAAATGTTGAGGCAGGTGGCTTGGGGGATTCCAATCAAACAATCAACCCAAAGTAGCACAAACTATGGTGTTATAGGTAATACTGCTGCATGGACGGAATACAAGTTGTATTGTGGCCGTTATCTCGTAACGAATGATGGAAGGGCAGCTAAAATGTCCCCTACCAATAGTGCGGTGTTTGCTGATGGTACTGCGGTAGATGAAACCAAAGGGCACGTGATGTGGATAGGGCCACGTTTGTATTATCGTGTACAGACTGACAGTGTGAGTGGTTTACCAGTCTTATGGCTCTCGATGCTACCTATTGGCGGTGAGTTTATTGGTGGGGCAAACGGTGGAATGTATAATTGTATTGGGGCATATAAAGGCTCCATGTCAGGTAGTGCACTTGTCTCACGTTCAGGAGTTGCACCGGCAGGCAGCAAGACAATCAACGCATTTTGGAATGCTGCACAAGTGAACGGTAAGGAATGGGGACTGACCGATTACGATCAGAGAAAGCTTATTATGATGTTGGGGCTGTCCCAGTACGGAGATACCAATATTCAAGCCAAACTTGGTTATGGTGTGGGTGGTAGCTCCAGTAAAGACTTGTGGGCTGCTGCGGCAGCATTGCAAACTGGCGCAACAAAGAGTCTCGGTGACAATTGGGGCAAAATAGCTATTTCTGTGGTGAATGGAAGTAATACTGGAGTGGATTGTTCACGGGTGAACATGATGGGTATAGAAGATCCTTATGGGTGGCAGTGGGAATTTCTGCAAGGAGTATTTTGCGGTAGTTCCAACAATAGTGCTCAAAGTGGAACGGAAATTTTCATTTACAAAGGAAACCGTTTACCGACTACTGCTGAATTAGCTGCGCATCCAAATGGTGAATACAGACAAGCTACCCGTCAGACAGCTTCCGGTCAAGTGCAGGAAATAATTCTTGGGGAGCATTTTGATATTTTCCCGAAAAAGATTGGTGGAAACAGCACTTCTTATTGGGCTGATTATTCATGGGCAAACACTACTGGGCAGCTGGTTCTGTGGGGCGGTACTGCGAATGTCGGTGCGAATTGCGGCCTCGCTTGTGCGAGCTCGGATATCGGTTGGTCGAACTCGCTTGCGGGTATCGGCTCTCGCCTTGCGTATTTTGGGAATTTAACATTTGTTAGCGGTGCATCTTTGATGGCTGCATAATAGATTTTGAAATATTAGTTCTTTGAATTTCAATTAATTAAAACCCGTCCACCTTCTCGTTTTACGGCAACGGATAACGGGACGAAAGCCGAAAGGCGTGGACGGTTGGCAGAGGGGAACAAGAGCTGGTTCTTTGGGGCGGTAATGCGAATAACGGTGCGAATTGCGGCCTCGCTTATGCGAACTCGAATAACGATTGGTCGAACTCGAATGCGAATATCGGCTCTCGCCATACTTATTTATCGTAGAGTAATCTGCGAGTTCTCCGAGCCATGACCTTGCAGGATTTATATCGTTGCAACGTAGTAATCAATTGGTTACGATGTCAGAAAATCAAGAATGCGGAAAGGTTGCCCAATTTGCGAAAGGCAACAAGCGGTGTTAGTAGGTTGGTTCTCGAAAGCTCCGGGCGAATTATTCAAGCAAGTAAAAACAGCTTGCAGTTATCGGAATAATTAAAATAGTCTGAACAAGACAAAATTGGAAGTATGGTGTAAATTTTAAAACAAAGCAGCAGTGAATATTGGAAGAAGTGATATTGATTGGAAGAGTCTATCGCATAATGAAATTGATAGAATTATAGCGGAAAGGATAGAGGCTGACAATAAACGGATAGAAGCAAACGGTGGAAAGAAATCTAAAAGAGCCGGGTATATTCTTGAACGTATAGCAGAGATAAATAATTTACGTGAAGCGGACAAAGAAGCACAAGATGGGAAGGTTAAGAAAAACCGCTTTATCAGGCGGCATAATCTACACCCGGAAGAAGACCTCCGAGCTTTGCAGTTGATGATCCTGACATTGGATTTTCCGGCACCGGATTATAGCGTAATGAGAGTAAAAAGTGATGCAGGAAAGGTTCGAGATATTGTCAAACAGAAATATTTCCCGTGGCGTATATTGCACCATGCAATTATGAGGGTGATTGAAGAAGATGTTTATAGAAATTTGATTTATGATACAAGTGCGTGTATCAAGGGAAAGGGATTACATTTTGGAGTAAGGAGAATGAAACGTTTTCTTCACCGGTACCCGGAATACAAATGGTTCGTAAAGACTGATTTCAAAAAGTTCTATCAAAGTATTCTTCATGAGCTTATTGTTGCTGCATTGAGAAGGAAATTCAAAGATGAACGATTTATTAAATTGATCGAGATAGCTGTTTTATCGTATGACAGCGGAACAGAGTTAGTTGACGTATTGGAGAATGAAGTTGAACGGAAGAAGAGGTGTTCCGATTGGAGCATTTACAAGCCAACCTATCGGGAATTTTGCGGCAAGCCGGATAGATCATACAATGAAGGAGAAATATCGTGTCAAATGCCTGCATAGATATTGCGATGATAATGTTATGCTGGCTCGTTCTAAGGCCGAAGCGTTGTTTCTTATTCGTGCGTATGAACGGGAAAGTGCAAAAGTTGGGTTGGTAGTTAAAGCAAACAGTTGTATTGCTCCGATAGGAACAGAAACAAAAAATGGGAACAAAAAGCATAGAAAGCGAAAACGTAGTAAGAGGAAGAAGGATTAACTTTTTGGGCTATTGCTTCACGAAAGATAATGTTCGGATGCGTAAAAATATGAAAAAGAACTTTGCCCGAAAGGTGAAACGAATAAAAAGCCGGAAACGTAACCGCGAGATACGAGCTTCATACTGGGGCTGGTGTAAGTGGGGAGATTGTAAGAATTTATGGAGAACAATAACAAATAATGATATGAGTTTTGCAGATAAAGGTATCAAACAGAGTGGTAGAACAAAGGACGGAAAGAAGTTCTTCGATGTAAAAGAGACAAGATTGATGGATATTCTCAATGTCCCTATAACAGTGGTGGACTTTGAAACGAATGTGAAGACAAAGCAAGGTGAAGGTAGATATTGTGTTCTTTTTGAACAGAACGGACAACGTAGCAAATTCATAACGAACTGTTACAATCTGAAAGATGTGTTGGATCAGGCTCGCGAAGCGGAGAATAACGGTCAGAAGATTTTTCCAGTGGAAAATGTGATTGTCAAGCGGCGTTCGTTAGGTGACGGGAAGAGTGCTTATTATTTTGAAGAATAATTATAAAAATGGAGGTAATTTATGAAAAGTTATGGAACTCTTGTAGGAGAACTGCCGACTGGTATTGAATTTGTAGTTGAAGGTGCGTTGCTACGCATTTACTTCGACTTTGAGAGAAGAGAAGCTGTTCAAAAGGCCGGTTCGGAAGATGTGGTGGTTGAAGACCAGTATGTCTGTGAAAACGTGGATGTTGAAGGGGAACATGATTATGACAGTATTGTAAGTGCCATTATCATGGAACGTTATGATGCGAATAAACGTGATGCCATTTTCGCCAACTTGGAAATGGCACGTGATATGGCTTCGGAACTTGACGAAGGTAAGCGTGCCGAATATCTGAAAGAATACACTGATTATCAGAGTTATCGTATCAAGGCTAAGGAGATCGCAAAAGAAGTATTAGCAAAATTGAAGTAATCCGGTATGGAGGCGCAAGGGCATATATTAATACGAAGAAAGGCCAAAAATGGAATTGACGGTACTAATGGGGAACCGGGGAAAAACGGGCTGCAAGGCTGTATTCTCCGGCAATCCGAATGGGCTAAAGGCATAGAGTATCGCAATGACGAGGCTTTGACTTCCGGTACCCGGTACTTGGATATTGCAATTGTGACTACCGGTGCTAATACGTTTAATGCGTATAAATGTCTGAAAACTCATACGTCCAGTGATTCCATTCCGGTGACAAATACAACTTATTGGCAGAAGTTTAATTCTTTGGTGCCAGTGTACACTCCGCTTATCATGGCTCAAAATGCTATTCTACGGTTCATGCAGGGTAATCAGCTTTTGATAATGAAGGGCGATAATAAAACGGTTGCAGCAGGTCTTGTTGGTGGTGACTATCCGTTATGGGTTGGAGCTACAACACCGACTGATGCGCCATATAAGGTGAGTATAGCAGGGAAACTCTATGCGGCTGGTGCGGTTATTTCAGGTGACAGCACTTTTGAAGGTACATTGAAAGGTGTATCAGGCTCTTTTACAAGGTTGAATTGCGTGAATGCTGCTGGTGATGCGGTTGGAGGAATCAGCTTTGGAAGTGATGGAAGAATGTGGTTTGATGGTGATATGTATCATCAAGGTACTAAGGATAACCGGTCATTACGTTTCTACACTTCTGACTTATGGTGTAGAGGCGTGTTTGGCGCAAGGGAAAGAAGCATTATGGTAGTTTACGGCTCCTATGCCTATGTGTACACAAAAGGTGCTGATAAAACCGGTACTTATATACCTTTGACTTCCGGGACTTCCTCTGCTAACGAAACTTATTATACAGTTCCTTGCTATTCGCCAAGATACGATTATAACGGTGAAACTTCGGGTTTTCCAGTTGATACGGTTATATTTAGAATAACATCGAATGTAACCTACCGTTATCTTTTGAGTCTTGCCGTCACCCAAAGGATATTCGTGGTTAATGCAAATGACAATTATAATAATGTTCAGATATATGCGAATGGAACAAAGCAAACATTGAATGGCGGTTCCATGCACCATTGTATGCAGTTGGTGGATTTTATGTATCCGTCACCGAACTCTGACTGGTTGGGAAGAGGACTGATGTTCGGTGCTTCAAATGATAATGATTGGAAGTGATTATGAAAAGGATAAATTTTGAAAGAATTGAGATATTTGTTGATATTGATAAGACGAGATGTTCCGTTGAGAACTACAAGAAGGATTTTGCCAATATCATTTATCAACTTGGCAGGGGAATAGAGGCTCATGCCCTCGCATTTAAAATATTCAACTCCAATGGAGAAATTGAGTATAACGATGAAGAGTGTAATATGATTAAGGAATACGCAAGTTTATGTTCCCCAGCCTTTATTGATGCTATCAACAAATTACTATTGGAATAAAAATAATAAACGCAAACACAAAAGGATATGAACGACATTATTGAAACATTCATTCACGACCATTTGTTTTTACATTTGGTTTTGATAGCGGTAAGTATGACAGCTATCATAATCGCAATGGGGATAGATTTTATTTCGGGGATTCAGAAGGCCAAACAGCGTGGGGAACTTCGTACCTCGAAGAAGTACAAAATGACAGCGACAAAAGCGAAGAAATATTTTAATCCGTTTCTGACACTGGTTATGATTGACCTTATATGTTGCATCGTCATTCCATTTCCAGTATTCGCTATGTTATGGGCGGTTTATTGCGTTTTCTGTGAGTTCAAATCGGTACGTGAGAAATCATGGGAAAAGGCCGAGCTTCGGAAAGCGGAAAAGACCATGAGTATAATCATTGAGAATAAGGACGATATAGCACGACTGGCCGCACAAATATTGTTTGAAACACAAAAAGAAAAGGAGGATAAAAATGACACGGGGACTACGGAATAATAATCCGTTAAATATACGGAGAAATAATACGAAATGGCAGGGGTTGTCTGCAACACAGACAGATAAAAGTTTCTTTCAGTTTAAAACTATGGCATACGGTTATCGTGCTGCTTTTAAAACTCTTCAAACTTATATTCTTAATAAGTATGATACTGACAAAGACGGCACGGCCAATGAACTTGAAGATGTTATTATGCGATGGGCACCGCCATGTGAGAACAATACTGAAGTGTATATTGCCACAGTCGAAAAGCGTTCAGGCATATCTCGTCATACAATTCTGAACAGAAACAACCGGGAACAACTTATTGCGGTGGTGGCTGCAATGAGTTATGTTGAGAATGGTGTTCCTGCAAACATGGATGAGGTAAGGAAAGGTTGGGAGTTGATATAGGAAACAAACATATAAACACATAGAAGATATGGCAAACTTGAATTTTACTCTTAAAGAAGAGGATTGGTACGAAAGCCAACCTATACAGTTATCTACTGGGAAATTTGCTATTAGCATCAATTTTGGAGATGCAGCAAACAACAGAGTTGTTGTGTACAAAAGTTCTAATGGAAAGGATTATGTACCTTACAAAACAGCACTTGGGGTTGGAGAGTTCTGTGATATGAATGTCGACGGGTTGATAGCCGGACAATATGTTATGGTAGGATGTAATGAACTTCCTATTTCATCTTCATTTTTGGAAAGTTCTGATGGTAGCAGCAGTGCGAGCAAATCGGATATTTTAGCAGAAAGCGGACGTGCTCAACTGGCAGAGTCCCAACTGGAACAGTCCATAAATGCGGTGAAGACCGCTTTGGATGAATTGGTTGGTACTGTTGATGCGACTACGGCCATTGACACCTTCAATGAAATTGAAACCTTCCTTGCAGGAGTAACCAATGAAAAAACTCTGACTGGAATGTTGGCTGTTACTGATGGAAAGGCCGTGACCGCACAAACAACGGCTGATGCTGCAAAAAGTACAGCTCAAACAGCTCTTAGTAAAGCCACTGCCAATGAAACAAAACTTAATACAATACCTGAAATGCCGGAGAATGACAGTAAGATATATGGTTTCTGTAATGGTGCATGGGTAGTTATTGCGGAAGTTGGTAAAAATGTATATACAGATTGATTATGAGATTGAAGATAGGTATAGGAGTAATCTTTGTGTTACTCCTTGCGGCAACCTTTTTGATGTACCGGTTGTGGCAGGAAGAGAAGAAGGAAAGTGCCCGACTTTCAGATAATATGAAAAGTCTCTGTACTGGGCTTGAAGAATATAAGATTAGGGATAGTCTAAATGTGGTTGAAAACCATGTTTTACGGCTTAACATAGAAGAATTGAAAGAGCTGCGGAGTGCGGATGCAAAACTAATAAAAGAATTGAATCTGCGTCCAAAAGAAGTCGAATATATCACAACCACAAAAGTTGTCACTAAAGACAGTATTGTATTTGTTCTGAAAGACAGCTGTTTCAATTATTCAGATAAATGGGTGGATTTTTATGCAAATATTCCTGACAGCACATTTACTTATGAAGTGAGAGACAGTCTTTCAAGTGCGATAAGCCGGATATATAAACACAGGTTCCTATGGTGGAGATGGGGGACAAAGGGGTATAAACAAACGATAGTCAATCATAACCCACGAAGCAAAATCGTTTATAATGAAATTGTAAAGGTGGAACATTAATTAATAAGAAGGGAGCCGAAATGCTCCCTTCTCCTTTTTCTTTAGAAAGGCAAATCGTCTTTTTGTTCCCCAAAATCCACTGGCGGTTGAGGTATGGCAGTTTGTACGGGTGCCGCGGTGGATGATGCCCCCTGATAATAAGTTTGGGGCTGTTGCGCTGCGGTAGGCTGTCCTGGATTACGGAGTGTTGCTTTCCAGCAAGTAATGGAGTTAAACCATTTTCCTTGCCATTCATTCGCATTAATATCTATTTCAATATCAACGTCTTGCCCGACTGCTAATCCAAAATTCTGAATATTGCTATTCATTACTGAAAAAGCGACTTTTTTAGGGTATTGGCCGGGAATTTCCAAAACGAAATCTTGTCTTTGCCAGTTGTTACCATTTTTTGAGACACCCGATTGTATCGGTTGTGCCACAATAATTTTTCCTTCTAATTTCATTGTTCGCTTATAAATAGTTAAACACTATATGCCCGGCCTTTTCAAGTTTACGGGCATAATCTAACATTCTTTCTTTAGTGCTGAAACTTTCATCATTCCACCAAATGCCAAATCTTTTAATCTGACACTGATAGCGTTTGTCTCCTAATAGATTCTCGGATATTCCTATACGATATTTTGCCATTTTTATTCATCATCCCCAGCCGGATTTAACTTGTCTGACTCATTGATTGCGCGGCTGATAATATCACAATCAGTAAGTTTTCGTTGTATGATAGCCATCCCCCTTTTGCAATTATCACTTTGATTGAGGTCACAATACCCTCCCTTATATAAAATATCAGAAAGTTCGTCCAATACTTTAAGTGTGTCAGTGAGCCGGAGATATGTTATTCCGGTTACTTCTTTGTTGTATGGACGGACTTCTTCTATCCGTTTGTCAAGGGATAGACAAGCAAGCTCTGCCATACATCTTGTAAGTTCTACTTTGGCAAGTAAGGCACTGTTTTCAATCCGGCATTTGTCAAATTCCAGTTTAATGGAGTATTCCATTTTAAGCAGATCAGGTTGTACTTCATCTGCAATATACTGGTTAGCATCAGCCATGAAAAAAGCCCGGTGTCCAGCTATTTTATTGATTTTCTTTTCATATTGAAGCATCAACTGTTCCAGTTTATTTCCTTGCTGCTTTACGCGGAAACGACAAAGCCTTGATTTACGTAATTCACTTAACATTTCTACAATTAAGGAACAAACTATGTCATTGGTGAACAATATGTTATATATTGCTGCCAGTGTGATATTTTCAGCTTTTAACTTCTTGTCTTTTATATCACCTATTTTTCTTTCCATAAGTTCATGAAATCTTTATAGACACATGGTAGTGCAAAGATAAGGACAAACGTCTCAACAATCAACTTTATTAATTGTCCGGTTCCTATATCAATCCATTCTGTTTTTATTATAATTCATTTTGGCTTCAATGAGTGAATCAATGTCACATTTGAAATGATGTAGTGTACTTAGGGCAACAATGATTACATCTGCCAGTTCTTCTTCTACATCTAAATACTCTTTAATATGTGGAGATTTCTCACCCGTACACTCAAAGACTTCGGCAACTTCTTCAAGCAGATCGCGGTGAAGATTGTTGTTGCTATCATTGTCGGGATCAATCTTTCCACGTCTTACGGCACATTCATAAGCTTTCTGCGCGATCTCATTTAATTTTCCCATTATCAATATGTTTTATCCAGTTATTATCTTTCTCCAAAAACCATTGCCAGCCATTTTGGGGCTTGATTTTTCGTTTTATATACCGGCGAACTGTGGCATAATTCAGATTTAGCTTTTGGGCGGCTTGGGTTATTGAATCGAATCTATACCATTTGCCTTCGGGAGTGATTGCGATACACGCAAAGGCATGGGCGTTTCCATTAGACCAATATCTATGTCCTTTCAAAGCCTCGCTGTGTCTTTTTCTTATTTCAACAGCTCTCTCTTTGCCATAGTATTCTTCATAGGTTTTTCCTCTTAATCCGTGGTGATAGCCTTTATTGAAAACATTATGTCCGTTGACAACCCGTGTGACCGGTATTTCAGGGTCTAATCTTAATTCCATATTATTCCTTATTTTTGTAATTATCTCTTCTCATTTGGTGATAGCGATAGTACATGGATAAGTCGAGTTTACGAATGAAATTATCATCCGCTTTCATGTCAGAAACTTTTTGGGCAGGCTTGACTACCTCAAAGAAAATTCTCTTTACCGCATACCTTCCCTTTTCAAGAGAATAACATTGCACTGATCCTTCATAAGCATAAATAAGCCCGGCAAAATCAGGGACTTCATCGGGCTTTATCAAACTTTTTGGTACTATATAATAAAAATAATTGGTACGTTGGCCGGAAGTGACAACATCAAACTTGTTCTTGCCATATTTATCACTTTTCTTTTTATCCTTATGGAAATCACATCTGCTTACTTTTACTTCATATTCATAAGTCAGGCGTGACCGGGTAACTTCCAATAAGTCAGCTTCCCATTTCCCGACAAAAATATTGGGAAAGATGCGGTTTCCTTTTTTATCACGAAAAACATGATCGCAAAAGCCTTGTATAATATCAAGTGTTTTCATTTGATCTTTCCATGTTCCTTATCCAGTTCATACTCAAAAAATCCTTTTGCCTTATCATAAAGTCCGTCCTTTATATCAGAGAAATACATAGCGGCATTAAAGGCTTTCAATGCTGCCACACGAGCTTTCTTCTTATAATAGTCTGCCCGTTTGATCGTATTTTCTTCTTTTCTACGTTCTTGCTGTTCCAAATATCGGTCAACCGCTTCTCGTCCCCAACGGAACATGTCTTCTTTGTCGGCAAAGGTGGCAGATTCTTCACGGATCAGCCTTTTCTCCGAGGAAATGACATAAGCTGATATTCCTTTGTATCTACGAATGGAAACGGCTATGTCGAAACCTTTATAATTTTGCTGTTCAACATAGCCGCCAAGAGTATATGGGAAGTCTGTCTTTTCTATCATACAGCTTTGATATTGATTAGTGGCACAATTGTATCAATAATTTCTACCGTAGGTTCTATAAGCTCTTTTATTTCCTGAACATTTTTGTATGCCATAGGACTTTCATCCAATGTCCCTTCACATACGGAAGTGGAATACACTTTGCTCATTTGGGTTTTGAATGCGTCCATTGATAATCTTTCTTTAGCTTCGGAACGGGAGTATAAGCGTCCTGCACCATGTGGTGCAGAATAGTTCCAGTCTTTGTTTCCCTTACCACGACAAAGAAGAATACCGTCTGCCATATTCATAGGAATCACAACGTAATCATTGGCGTATGCGGCAATAGCCCCTTTACGGATTATCATATCATCAAAGCTGATATAGTTATGGACTGTCTCAACGGATATTGTAGCGTTCCAGCTCAAAGTTCTGATTATACGCTGTATAATCAACTTGCGGTTGAATGCGGCATATCCTTGTGCGATCACCATGTCACATAAATAGTGGAGCATTGCTTCATTTGTGAGATACCCGGAATATTCGGCAAATTTTTCCTTCAAACGTAGTATTTCAGTTTGCATGAATTGTGGCTCAACAGTGGACTTCAAGCGTTGAATTTCATTAGAAAAAGCCTTTTTATCAAATTTTGCTATTTCTGCATGGTATTTACAGACCTTCACACCAAAGTTGCGCGATCCGGTATGTATTGTAAGAAATATATTATTGGTTGACTCGGCACGCCCCAGTTCTATAAAGTGGTTTCCACCTCCCAATGTACCTAAAGAGTTGTAGAATGTGCCTTCATTTATCCCCACCTTCTTACAAAGTTGTGATACATATTCTTCATTAATAACTGGTTTGGTTAGTTGGTATTTAGAGCAGAACTGATCCATTCTGATAGATAAGAAGGTAAACAAATCTTCCTTTTCTTGTTTGGATAAGGGTTGTTGGTTAATCTCAAATCCCATAGGTATGATGGAACGGATTGCATGATTAATGTCCGGGAAAGACTCTTCTGTTATTGCATTTTCAATTTCTACACACAACATTCCACAACCAATATCCACTCCGATATGATTGGGGTTGACACGATCTGTAACTGGCATGGTGAATCCAATCACTATATCTACTCCCTGATGGGTATCAGGCATAATACGAACCGGAACACCAGTCGTAACCGGATTGTTCAAAATGTTTTGTATCGTTCCAATAGCTTCATTTTCTATTGCATTTGTAAATATTTTACAATCTTTGCCGAATTTTCCTTGTAATTCAATCATAATCAAATCTTTTCGTTAAGTTTTTCAAGAAGTTCATTCGCACAGTTCTTTGCGTATTCTTCATCTTCATCATGAAAGGACTTGACTGTTATCCAAATCCCTGCAAATTTAACTTGTACTTTGTAATCAAGAAGGAGGTATTTCTCTCTGTTTCCGCTGCAATTATCTTCTACGAAGGTAGTCGTTTTATTGATTCTGTACTGTTTCATCATTATTTATTTCTTTAGAGTGGCAATTTCTATCAAGTATCTTAATGCACTGTTTAATTCCAGTATCAAATCCTTCTTTATAGCCTTTGGTATGCTCACCTAAAACATATATAGTCATTGACAGCCAAAATAGAAGTATGCCAACGGATTTATACCAGCATGGTAAAGATACAGAAAAGGGTTTTAAGGTGATAGAGAAATCACCGATCCACAGAAGACCGGCAATGAGCATGAGTAAATATAAGACTTTCATCATTTATCATTGTTAAGTTCAACATATTTGCCTTGTAAAGAGCAGTTCCTTAAAATTTCGGCATTTTCCCGGCCAAATGCAATAAGAACACTACCGCAACCGGGGCTGTCCCCACGTGTTCCATCGGGACGGAAGAATTTTATTCGATTCCTCAAAAACATCATACCGGTTGCTTTCGTGAAGATGATGTCTTGAAACTTATTGCTGTCACACCGGTTAAAAAGTAGTGCTATACCGTTGCCGTGTTCTGCCAATTTCTCTACAAACTGCCATATAAGCGGTTTGGAGTACGGAGGGTTAAGCCAAATTCGCCCCCCCCAATTTTGTATAAGACCATTGTCCTGCTTGTTGTACATGATTTTTGCGGTAGGCCAAAGAGGGTGCATGGGAGCACATGGATCAAGGTCAAATTCACCTAATGCTTCAATGATTTCTCGTGGTGTGTACCATTCATCGGAAGCGTTTGCAGATCGTTCAAAAGATGTATTCATGTATTACTTACATTTAGGATTTTACGAATTTCTATATGATCGCAATTTTCATCAGCCTTTTTCAGAATATAAGCAATTTCTTCTTCCTTACTCATGTTCTGTGGACGTTTCGTTGCTTCTGCTCTCAATTCAGAAATAATTTTATCTACTTCGGGATTAGGAGTTTCATATAATTTTTTAAATTCAGCGGCTCTACGTTTAATAAGTCGCTCTGTCTTTTTGTTTAATTTCATCTCACAATATTTTAAAGTATTCCTTACATAAAAAAACTTTTCTTGGTGAAAAGTCTTTGAAGTCGCAACTCATGTATATTTCCTTCCTATCAGCCCAATGTGCCATGTCTTTCTGCCACTGTGGAATAATTTGGTGTGGATTGTTCAGATCACGAAAGGGTTGACAATGTGGAAGAAAACGGCGGCTTTTAGATTTCCAGTAGTTGACGCGCGCAAACGATTCTTCAAAGTCCATAAGGATGCAATACAAGAAATATTCCCCTTTATATCCATACTTGTCTATTAAAGCGGAAGCACGTTCAACTTCTGCAATCTGTCCCGGTGTATCGCATCCAAAGCGAATACGTTTAATCCATTTTACTTTTGCAAGTAGCCGAGCGATTTCATCCGTGATTAAACGAGCATCCAGTCCTTGATTAAAATCCACTTTGATACCCAGTTTGATGATTTTCTCTATTTGCTGCAAGCCATAGTTTGAGGCCAGTATATTATTATCCATAAGGATAGCTTTCTTCCGTCCGGCTGTTATTTCCTCAATATCCATATAAGGTGAAATTTTTCCTTCTTTTTTAGGAACAACACACCATTTACACCGATTGGGACACCCACGTGTCAGAAATCCATAGGACAAATTGGAGTCAATATTGTAGATCGAGTAATCAGGTTGAAGACGATCAACCTCAACTGGAAGAACTTTTTCAATATCATATCCGGTACCACCTTTTTCTATTTGGTTAGCATTGATATAATAGTTATAGTCGGGTGTGAAAGTGAAAACTTTAGCTACATATACTTTATCATATTTACATAGTGGATTATACCATTCCACTTGATCGCCTCTTGCTTTGTGGTAAGCACTGATCTTCATAAGTGCTAAATTGGGGAAATTGCTATCAACGGCTAAAATTCCAATATTCATTATTCTTCAAATTTAGGTTTTGGCATCCATGCTATCGGTTCCCATGACGGAGGTATGCTGCTCATTGAAGAGTAAATTGGGTTACCTTTGTACGTGTCATAGATATAACCATCCATGCAGAACCATACATTGTTGCTATATGTACCGTTAAAAATCGCACCATGTTTACATAGAATGATGATGTCTTCATTTTCATCCGGTAACCGTTCTTTCACTGATACCCACGGAGGTTGTTTTGTCTGCCATCTGGCTCCTTCTTTGAATCCTATTCTAAAACAAGTTATTTTATCCCAGTCAGGATGTACGCCTCCAATTTCATTTACGGCTTCTTCTAATGTCTGTTTCATATCTATTTATCAAATAAATTAGTTTGAACCAACCTTCCTCTCTCTGTTTTTATCTCCCCAAAACATTCCCGGTGAAAACGTTCTTCTTGTGCTTCAAAGTATTCTTCATCTATTTCAGTTGCATAGAAATCGAATCCAAGTCCATAAGCAGCTATTCTGCTGCTTCCTGAACCTAAATGACTATCAAAAATTTTGTCTCCCTCTTTGGCGTTTTTTCTTAATATTTCAGCATATAATTTCACTGGCTTCTGACAACGATGGATATTTCCACCTCGTTCTCCAATTGTACACCGGTTTAGAGTTATGATCCGAAGAGCCTTGTCAAAACTACTCCATGCCAATTCACCGTCAGACATAGTTAATCCATGTTGTCCTTTATCCCAAACAATCCAACCCATTTTGGGAGGAAGATAGGTAGTAAAGTAGTTACCACCAAAAATTATTTGATTCTTCGATACCCTGAATAGTTCCTCAAAATATTTCTTTCCGGGGGGGGGACTTATCCCAATCCTTTCTTTTATATTGTTTAAAGCCTAAATGCTTCGGCATCCCACCTTTGTGCATTATGTCTATGCCATACTGGGGATCGACTATCGCTAAATCAAAGAACTTATCAGGAATCCCCTTCATGTATTCCATACAGTCCATGTTATATACTTCGCTTATCGGCATTATTTATATCCTTTCTATTCTGTTATTATTAATTTCATGTGCATTCTTGAAATCATTTTCTCTTCTTCTTTCAACTTATGATAATAATCTATAGCTTCATCTTTAGTATTGAATGTACCAACACACGAATAATGCCAAGATCCGAAAGGATCTTTGAGGATAAACAAGTTGTATGAACCTAAGACCGTTTTCGCCAAATAGTAAGGATCTCGTATCATAATGTTCATTCCATTTTTATTTACTCGCATAGTCCATGAAACAGACTCATGCAGGCATATCCACCTTCCGGCTCGAACATATCAGGGGTATGTTCTTTAACGTACTCCAAAACTTCCTCTACATAAGGATATTGTTTGTTTTTACAGAATCTTTGAGGTATGTATAATGGAGGAAAGAAGGAATGTCCTACGCTTTTCTCTGCTTGAATTAGGCGTTGGCACATTTTAGGATCATTTTTGGCTATGAGTTCGATTTCTTTGTGCCGACACATGATACACGGGAAACATCCAACACGTGAGAATCCACGATAATACAATGGATTCGGTTTCTGCCCTGCATCCAGTATGCAATCTATAACTTGCTGTGCACTCCATTTGAAGATCGGTCTTAAAACAGAAGCGTCATATTGGGAACACCATTCTTTGACATCCTTACTTCGGTAGTTTTCAGTTCTTCCTTTCTTATTAGGTTGAAAATACGATTTGAAGTACATACATTCCTCTTCCATTGCCGCACGTGCTGTACTTTCTCCGGCTCTGATACCTTGTATGATAATGCAGCTTTCTTTCAAAGAAAGTACATAATCAATCATTGGCTTCATTTTTAGTTCACTGGTACAAAATCGTGCATTCGTGGAAGGAAATCTTTTCTTATGAGCTGCCAAAGACACAAAATCATATTTTGATTTGAGAGTTATAAGTCTTACACCCATTTGCAGACAAACATCATTCACATGTTTATATGTGTCAGGGTGTTCCCAACCGGTGTCACAAAACACAGCGGTTAAATTCCCCCCCCCCCCATATTGTTTGAAGGCTTGGATTAAACATGCTTGTGAATCCTTACCACCTGAAAAACTTACTAATATTTTCATTTTTATGCCATTTCAATTTTTACATATTCATTTTTATTAATCCCGGCACTACCTTTGGGAGAATACACTAATCGGCCTCCATTATCCAATATCTTTTGTACATCTTTCATAGCTTGGTATGCTTGGGTATAGTCTTTGTATTCTTGGTGGCCTATTGGATATTTGCAATATCTTCTACCACCGTCAGGCATGATGCTGATACCGAATACTGTTTCATAAGTTTTTCGGTTGAAATTCTGTTGAGTCCTTACTTTCATTTTTTTTGATACATTTTCCCAGTTTAAGTATAAATACACATTCGTTATCCGGTGCTCCCCAATTGGTGTTACCAACTCCGATGGTTATAGATTCAAGTTCAAAAAGCATTGTCCGTTTGGTGTAGCCAAAACGGAAGCGAACATGAGTGTATTCTTTGGGGTGAAAGCCGTTTCCACGTGTAATACAAGAAAAACAAATAGCTTTCTTACAATAGAAACCAGTCTTTTCATAGGAATTGCGACCTCCACATTTTGCTAATCTTCCGATCCAGTATTTCTTGATCTCTCTGTATTCTTCTTTCTTATTTCCGGATTCGATCATTTCATACCATTTTGCTTTTAATGGCAGGTCAAGGATTTTCATATTAACCATAGTCTAAAAGAGTTGCGGATTCTGTTTGTCGTGAAGGATTTTTTGAACACGTTCAATTTCTTCATCTACTTCACGCTCAATTTGTTTACTTATTCGTAAATCTATCTGTCTCTTATTTTTTAAATATTCTTTTTGGCAACGGCGCATTTCCACCACTTTGTCGAAAAAATCTTTTGGAGTCATAGATTTAAAAGGTATGGAAAAGGCCGCTTTGATGCGGCCTCCCCAGTGTGATTACTTTTTTCCAATCAGAAAGTCTTTCCACAATTCTTTGAATTGTTCTCCAAAGTAAATTGCGATTTCACTTGATTTTACAGCAAGGCGAGAGCCGAAATATGCACCCGAGTACGACCAATCGCTATTCGAGTTCGCACAAGCGAGGCCGCAATGCGCACCGTCATACGCATCACCGCCCCAAAGAACCAGCCGATTACGATCCTCTTCGTCCATTTCATCAATTTCTTTTTGATTATAAAGATAAAACCACGGCGTATAACGGTATTCATCTTTAGTAAATCGTGGAAAATCAGGATCGTTGTTTAACGCACGGGCAATAGTGCATAGTTTGATGTAGGCGAGGTGTGCAATATCAGCCACTTCTTCTTTGTGTCCGTCTTCATCTTCAACAAGTAGGCGAACAATGGGTTTTACACCTATTGCTTCACAAGCATCTTCGTAGGTTTTAATATTGTGATAATCTGTATAATCCGGCTTTTGCTTTCCGAATAGGGCTGTTAGAATACTAATTGCTTTAGGACAGTCGTTTGCTTCACTAAAAGCGGCTGTTACCTTTTCTTGTGTGATTTTAAGTTCTGACATAATGTAAATTATTTATTGTTAATACTATATCCGAATAATGCAAAATCTCCCCGGCACGGATCATCCGGGAAAATTGTTTTCATGTAATTGGTTACTTGTTGAACCATTTTCCAGTCCTCTGTTTTGCGTGTTGTTATCCCAAGCTGATGTGCCATTTTTGCAACATGCGCATCCAATGGTATGTATAATTCTGTTGGATGAATAATAGTCCAAATACCTAAATCCACCGGCGATTTTCGTACTACCCACCGTAGAAACAGACAAATACGCTTGCATGGAGAATCACGCTCCAATTTTGGAATACCTTTTACGCCACCAAAATCTGTTTGTATTTCACGGATAACATTGTTGTAACCCTCATAAAATACTTCCAAATCATCCCATTCCTGATATATGTTGTACAACCGCTGGCAAATGCAGAAGAAGTCATGGTAGGTGAACATACGGTAGAAGGTATTTGTATTTTCTTTGTATTGTTCCCATACTTTGTTCATAATGAAGTCATAAGGAGAATTACCCATTAGATTATCCAAAATTTCTGCTTGCTGCATTATCAGTTTGCGATTCCCGAAAGCTATCCATGAGGTAAGAAAGGCACTGATTTCTATGTCCTTTTTATCATTGTACTTATGTGGAAAAAATATAGGATCATCTTTTATAAAATCAGGTGTTTCAAATTGTTTCGCCCAGTCAAGTAGTTTGTCTCTTAGTTCTTCCATAATATTCTTCTTTCCATTTTTTGAAAGCGGCTTCTTTATCATTTGATTTCATCCTTTGTATGAATGATTGATGGGATTCCAATAATTCTTTGGCCTCTTCATCTCCATTTTCCGATCTTTCAGTTAGATGTTTGATATATTCTCCGTAGAACATTCCAGTGCTGTTATTATTTTGTTCATGGGCTTCATTAATTGAAAGAGAAGAAACAATTTCATCACGCTGTGCATCGTATTCATTTAACCAGCCGAGAATGATATTACCGTCCAGCCTATCGTAAATCTTACCGGAAGCCATAGCATTACGGAAACACAATTTGATTTCCTCCAATTTGAGATAATAGAATCTGTCTATTATTAGATCAGCGGTAAGTGCCACTTGAACATCATTCATCGTTTTTCCGACATTGAAAAAAGACACAAGCTCGTTAATCGCAATTACCAGTATGGCTCTTGCGCCAGCCAATGTGATTTCTTTTCTTATAACGGAGAGTGGTAGGTTAGGAGTGTTGAGAACAGCTTCTTTAATCGAACTTACGTGCAATCCCTTGTAATACTCCGCTTGCAAGGTCAGCAAGTCTTTCAACGCTTTCTTTTCGGTTGCCGGGAGATTGCTGTTGACTTGAATTAAGTTGTTTCCCATACTTGTTAAAATCATTATTAGACCATCTGACTAAACGTTTGGAAACTTCAAATGTACGTTCCTTCTCAAAGCGCATTTTCCGGCCTCCGCATTCAGTCCAATACTCAAAAAAGTCCTTCAACATATCATCAGGATATTTTCCTCTATACATGAGGACTTCACTTCTGAATTTGTCTTTCCTTGCAGAAAGAGAATCCTTATTCATATTCATCTTATGGCCTAATCCGGCCATGAATGCTTGTTCCAATGTTGCATCGGGATGATCCCGACACCATTGGGCTGCTAATTCTTCTGATTTCATTTGATTTATAATTTAGATAACCAATATTTCCATACTCGTGAGGCTACTTGTGCCATCATAACGGGTGGTACACTCATTCCACAGATATAATGTGGGGATTGGTTGAGGAAATGATAATCTTGTGGAAATGTGGATATATTACATACTTCTGACCGTGATAAATATATAGGCTGCTTAAAAGGAATAATTGAGTCTGCATGAGTTGTTAGGGTGTAGCTTACTTTGTTCTCATATAGATATTGTTGATTAAAAAAGCCTCGTTTTCCAGTTTGTTTCTTATAGGCCTCTGCCAAAGCAATATCTCCTGCCACTCTCTGCTCAAATAACTTTCTCATTTTTACGCCAATAGGCTTTCCCTTGTAATCCGCATATTCCCCATAATATATTTCCGATTCATTAAATTCCATGTCGATGTATGGCTCAACATTGAAGAGGTCTGAAACTTTTAGGAAATGGGCTCCCAAATCATGTCTGATACATATAAAGAATACACGTTCTCTTTTTTGAGGTACTCCCATTTTAGAAGCATCAAGAAGAAAATGCTGACAATAATAACCAGCTTCCTCAAAGTCTTTGTATATACGTCTGACATAATCAATCGCATTCCCTAAAAGAAGTCCTTTCACATTTTCAGCAATAACGACTTTAGGTTTTAAGCGTTTGGCAAGTGCAATAAAATCAAAAAAGAGCGTGTCTAAAACTTGTGTCTTTTGACCTTCCTTGAATTTCTTTTCTTTACCCCACGCATCTTCACGTAATCCCGACATGCTAAATGTACTGCAAGGTGGTGATCCGTCCAATATATCTAAATGGTACAGTTCCTCGGGAAGATTATTCCTTTTCACTAAATCACGAATATCTTCCAAATAACTATACTGGGGATGATGGTTTGTTTCATAGCATTTCATCATTCGTGGATCAATCTCATTACAGCCAATAACATCGTAACCTGCTATTTTGTAACCCATAGTAGAGCCACCGCCACATGCAAAACAAGAAAATACCTTTCCTTTATCTTTAGTAAAAACAGCATCTTCTAAAGACCAGCGATAAGGATAGAGATGTTGTGTATGGGGGGGGGTAATTACATCTTTCATCATTCCACCTCCCATAATTCAGCTACTCTTTTGAACTCTTCATCAGCCGGAACCGGGCAATCTTTGATCCATTGCATATCTTTTACTTTCCATAACGAAAGGTCTGTGTTGTCAGGAATATGCTTTTTAATATCAGGAAAAAGATTGAGCCGAAGAGATTTACTTTCCATAAGTTCATCTTTGTAATCCAACAAAAAATTATTGGCCTCCAATAAACTATGAATATCATTAACAGAATGTGGAGTGTAAACAACTCCATCGAAGTATCTGATATAATTGGGGAGCATATCAGCCAGTGCCGTATATAGAAATAATTTTCCTTTATTGCCATAGGCCAATTTTTGAACGGTTTTGATACTTTCAGCCAAATTTGCCAGTTTTTCAGGAAACAAAAGTGGTTCTCCACCAGTTATCATGATCTCTTTGTAATTAAAGTGCTCAACAACTGGTAATTTTGAAAAATCCCATGAGTTGTTGCAACACATAGGACATTTGTTCGGACATTTGGTTGTAACCAATAGACGTAACTTTTCCATTTATAATGATATTGTTTGGGTGTATTTCAATTCTCCGGTATATCCACGTGCTTTCAATTCTGCGATAAGTTCCCGTGGAGAAAATTTTGCCAATTCAGGATTGGAATATATTTTCTTCAAATTCCCCCCCCTCCCGGAGTTTTCTTACGGTTTCTGGCATAAACATTACCGCACTCTTTACAATATGTCTGCAATCCATCTTCGGTTGAAGCATTTTTCCAAAACTCACTGACCGGAAGTTCCCGGCCACATTTGCTACATTTTTTTAATTTTTCCATTATTCCTTTTCTTTAATTCTACCATATTCACATATTAGTAAAGCATCCGAAGTTGCCAATGTAACTTTTGCATACGGGAACAGCTATTGGGCTTTCTTCTTTAAGATGTTTTTCCATTCTGTCTTACCCAATTTGTCTGTATTTCGTAATCCTATAGTTTTTTGCCAAGTTTGTGGAGATACTGTTACTGTCGGAATCCCACAAGCTATCAATCCCATAGTCAGCTGTCCGTAACCTTCTCCAAAAACAAAAGAGGCAGAAGCACTTTGTCCGGTCATGCCATTCACTCGTTCCAAATAACAAACGCTATTTTCTTTGTATATGGAGAGAAAATCTAATAAGTCTTTGGGAGTTGGTGGCATTTTGATACACTCCAATAATTTGTTATTCTCGGTGTCGTACACTACAATTCCACCGTTTTTGCCAACATCTATACCTATGATCCTTCGTTTCATAAATTATACTTTTTTGTTTATAAATCTTTTGAGCTTAATTACATCTTTCTTTCCAAGCCTTAGTGCTTCACTGGTCTTGATGTCAGAAGGTGAAGCTTTACAATTCTCGGTTATCCTTTCAAAATGTCGGATAAAGGATTTTAGGAAATAGTCGGGGATTTCAACTTTCATAATGATTGATTTATGTGGATAAGCCCGGACTCGAACCGGGAACTGTTGCAATCAGGATTTTCGTTTCTGCTTCCGTTTGTACGTATGTCAAGTGTTAATAGCATATTACCTGACTCGTGATGCTATTCGTGCATTTTTACCACAGAAACTAAGCGTCTTCCGATTTCGCCACTTATCCGTTTGCCTCTACAATAGAGGCATTTTACATGAACAAAAAGACTCTTTGTAGTATCTACCGTCGTGGAGCGTATGCAGCGTACTCGACTCGACTTGCAAAGAGAAGAAAAAAGGTGAGGCATGATAGTTCCCGGATAGGCGGTCAAGCCACACCGGGAGAAGCTGATTATTAATCGGGTTGATAATTATTATTTTAGGAATTTAGCAAAAGTCTTGATTGAGCCTTCATTATTACTTTTTAAAGAGGCCAATTCTGTATTTTTAGAAGTTAGTGTAGAAATAACAGATTTATTCTTTTCGATTTCTGCATCAATATCACTATTAAGTGTTTCCAAATCGGCTTTTGCTTGTGCAAATTGAGACAATATTGTATCTCTTCTTTGTTGAAATGTCAGCATATTATTTTGTCATTTTTAAAAATTCAGGAGCAATGCCATATAGAGGTGTCTTCCCGTCCCACTTGTCTATAAATTGTTTATATAAAATCTCACGGGTGAGTCCACGGGACGCAATTAAAGCTTGTTCTGTTTTTAGTTGCTCCAGTTCGTTTTGCTTCTTTTGTTCTTCAATCTTCTGATCAAGTACCGAAATATTAGTGTTTACCTCGTTACGGCTATCTATTTTATCGCGGACAGCTCTTGAAAATTCCAATTGTGCGGAGAAGGTCAACAACTGCAATCCCCGTTTCTCAAATTCTTTATCAACGATCTGTTCCAGTCTCTTTTCAAATACCAATGAACCACCGTCAGCCATCAGACTGTCTGTTTTATGTTTGCGACTTTCTTCTTTGATAAGATCATATATACGTGGCTCCAAAATATTATCTTCTAATGATTGCATAAAGCCATCTTTTCCCGATGGGGTGTCAGCCTTATCAATATGCTTGTTATCAAATACAATATCAATAGCCCTGTTTTTCATTACTTTATAAGAGTAAGTTGGCCGGGCTGTAAACTCTGTATTGTCGGCTGCCTTTAGTGTGACTGGATCAGAAAATTCTCCGCGCTGATCGAATAGCGGAACTTGAAAAAGCTCTGTGCCTAATTCCCATGTAGATACCTTACCGGCAACGATTTTAAAATCTTCTTTCCCTTGTTTGCCGTAGTTCTCCATAAGGACACCGGCATAATTGGGAGCAACTCTTTCGCATGAAGCAAACAAAACAACGGCAAATAGTGCCACAATCAAAAAATCAATCTTTCTTTTCATTTTCTACTTTTTTAATGATATTATAAACTATAAATGCTACAGTCAGCATGATTATTGAAATTCCAAGCCACGCATTTATGTGATTGAATACGCGGTTGCCAATGAAGAAAGCCGATACGACAAGTACCGGCTTCCAGTATTTCTTTACAGACTTCATTGTTATTGTTCGATAATGGCAATATCCGGTGCCAATTTACGAATTAACAACAATTGCTCGTCAATGGCCTTATTACGCTCTTCTTCCACTATTACTTCTGCACCGGGAGAGCAAAGGGATAATCGAATGTTACGCCCATCCACATCTGCAATGATTTCCACTTCAATTTCTTCTGCCGGGCGACCTTTGAAAATCGGAACAATAAGATTGAATGAGGCCGGAAGATTGGAGTTGACAACTTGGCTGTAATTGTCAGTGCGACTACCGTTGTCTTGTCGGGAGTTTTCCACTTTTGAGTCAATGCTGGCTTTGAAGTTCTTCAAGACTGTTACCAGTTCCATGTTGTATTGTGCATCCTTGAAGAAGGCACGATTCATTTTGAAGAACTTTGAAAGCTGCACCGGTTCCCATGTCTTGCTTGTGTTAATACCAAATTCAAGAAACTTGGGATAGTATTTCAACTCACCTCTTACAGTAGCTTTATTCCTACTGTCAGTTTCATTGGTGACAAGTTTAAGTGTCATTTTCTCCCGATCAACAAGAATATAGCAACGTTTCTGATTGATCTGCTCTTTTTCAGAGATTCTTTTCAAGAGAAATTCATGAACACTTCCAATTGTTCCGGCTAATTCTACCTTATCAGGCTCCAGTACCGGTAACTCATTTTCTTCGTGAAGTTCAATAACTCTAAGGGTTGCTTCGGTCATACCCGGAGCAAAGTTCACTTGCATCTTTTCGTTTCCCATGCTGTTCTACAAATTTTTAGTTCTGTTTTTAAATGATTTGGCAGGTTTGAAATGTGGAGTATAATGCTCCGCTATGACAATAGTCTCGTTTTTGTGTATGTTACGAGCAACTTTTCGTTTATAGTGTTTGGGTGACAGTGTGCCAAAACCTCTGATATAAAGAGTCTTTCCATTAGCTACTGCATCCACGGTCTCTTTCAGTGCTGCCTCTATGACAGTTCGGACTTCACAAATAGCGATACCGGTTGATTCGGCTACTTGCTTGATAAGTTCTTCTTTCCTCATAGCTTATCCCTCCGTACCAGTAGATTCCATGTCCTCGAAGACTGTTTTCTGCATCTCTTGTGCTTCCATCGGACGTTCTTTAACCAAGTCACCATTACCATTGTAATATCCGGTAGTACGGGTGCTACGTTCCATGAACTTAAAGCATTCATCCGTAATTTCCTCATAACCACGCTTTATATCGGTAAGCAACGTTTTTTTACGCTCTTTTTTAGGTTTCATCTTGTCTTTGTATGCCTGCATGAAAGCTTTCTTTTCTTCTTCCAGTGCGGCCATATCAAGATCAATATTTGCCAACTCCGTTTTCCGTTCACCCATTTCTTCCTCACTGAAAGGAGAGGTATAGGTGATTCTTTCAACTGCTGCGCAATTGTCTTCCAACATTTGTCTGCGAAGCAATGGATTCTTGTCTTTAAATAGTTCTTTATCCATATCATAACGGTTTTAAGCCATATCGGGCAGAACCGACAAATGGCTGTGGGTTAGTCCTTATGTTTGCTTTGTGTATATCATCTGTACGATGATTGAATAATCGGGGTAATCCCGTTATTTTGTCATATACAACCAGTTCAGACGATACATAACAAATAAAGCCTTTCAGTCGCTCTTTCAACCATGCGTTCTGATAGGCTCTGCGTTCACGATACTCTTGGTAGCTCATTCCTTTGGGACGAGCTGTGAGAAGGGGAGTGTAATTTCTCGCCCCCCCCCCGATTTAGATTTACTCTTTCCCATCAATCAAATTTTTATATTGTTTTTCTGAAACGAACTTGTCGCAGTTCTTATACCAAGTGCCATCATTTATTTTGTATGGGTTGCTCGTTTCATCCACTTCATTCATAATACCGACTACCGCATTTTCTTTGTTGTTATCATCCCATACGATAACAACATCGCCGACAGTCGGGATATATTCAGGCTGTAACTTCTCAAAATTGAAGGAGTAATGTTTTTCTTCCTTCATGGCGGCAAGCATCTTTGCCTTTTCCTCTTCTGTAGCTTTACGGAATCCCTTCATGCCTCCGATACCAGCTTCGGGTGTGAGTTTTACAAAAACTCTGTCACCTTCATCGTTGGAAGGAACATAAGCGACAAGGCCGAAAGGTACTTTTATTGCTGGTAAAAAAGGAAGCGGCCTTTCTTCTCTAATTTCAGAGAGAATCATCATGCTGCCCCCTCCGCGATTTGGATTGATAATTACGTCACCGGGGATGAATGTCTCACCTTCAAACTCAAATTTACCCCCCCCCCATAACTTTTTGGGTAGATTGCATACTTTCTTCTTTCACGATTTTTACCATGTGTCCTTCGGGCACTTCAACTGTTACTGTTCTCATTTTAATTTGATTTTAAACTGGTTATTGTATTCTATGTATTTTTTCGGGCAGGTTGTTTCTATAATTCCGTTCATTGTAGGAATACGAAACAACTTGCCGGATTTATGAAGCTCTTTTTCAAGCTGTTTTGCTTTATGTAAAGCAGCCAAAGAACGTGTTTCATTTTCGATCAGTTCTTTAGCCGCTGTGATACTGTTACTAATTTTTTCACATGAATCCATTACTTGACTTCTTCTGCGTATGGAGTATCGTCTTCCTCAAAATCGTCCGGTTTCTGACCTTGTGCCTTTTTCCAGTCTTCAAACATTTCATCATCCAACTGGCTCTCTGTTTCAAGAACTTTAATCATGGAATCTGAAATGCCGGTTTTGGGCAGGAATTTGAAAGCCCAGTTCACGATTGTTTTTCGAGCCATTTCTTCAAAGTCTGTGTCCCACGGGGATTGCTTGCCTTTCTTGACAGCCTCACTACGACTTTTTATTTCTTCAATACGTGCTTTGGGCATTGCATCGAATTTTACAACACCGGAAGTCAAGACTGCAAAATAGTAGCCTCCAAGAAGATCACCACGTTCTCCGAATACATTGGGTTTGTGGATGATAGTGCCACCGGTACCTTTTGTCATGCTGAACTCGTCATTAGCATAAACCAAATCAGAATAAATATCTTTTACAACACCGGTGCGGATCAAAATATCAACTTTACCCATGTATGAAGCTTGGAACTTCACTTTGCCTTTGTACGGTACAAGATACCCCAACCTTAGTTCAGGATTGAGCGTCAGACCGGTAAGAGAAACGTTTTTGATTGCTTCGACAAGATGATCGGGATATTGCCGGGCACAGTCAATCAAATAAGGATTATTCAACATTGCCTGCATAGCGAAATTGACTTCACGGGCAAATTGCTGTTCTGTGCCACCAGCTGCTATAAATGCCTTTTTAGGGGAGATAAAACAGCTTTCCAATCCTTTCAGTTGTACTGGAAAGGCTGGTGGGGCAGAAGGAACGGGCGGTTGTGGTGTGGAAGGTGTTGGGGAGACCGGTTCTGTTTTTGTTGGTGAAGGAGCATTGTGTTGTTCCATTCCCAAGTTCCCTTGTTGGGGGGATTGATTCTCTGTTTTACTCATTGTTCTTGATTATTATAAAAGTTAAACATCTTGTTCTTTTCAAATGCAGGTGTGTCAGGTATCATTATTCTTCGTCCTTTGAATCCCGGCTGAATAAATATCTGTGCACCGTCAAAATCATTGTTTTGTGTACAGTAAACATGCTGGTCTAACAATTTCTTGAATGCCAATGCGCTTGCCCCCATTTTCACAATTCCGTCTTCCAAATGGAAAGCCCAGTTAGCTGCACTGACAAATACTGCGTCATAGGGAGCTGTCTTTTGTTGCATAACCCAGTAGAACTCCTTCCATACTCCAGTACGTTCATGTTCAAAAAACTGGTAGAAGGCTGCCGAAATACCGTAATGAAATTTGGCGATAGTCCGGTTAACTGTTTCTTCATGAAGATCATCAACCGCCAATGTTTTCCAGTCAACAATTTTTTTGGCCGTTTCCACATCAGGGCGATATTTGAACTTGCATCCTTCGTATTCAACGAAATGGCTAACTTCGGCTTTTCCCCATTTTAATATCTGCCTAATCTGTTTGGAGGTGTCCCGGCAATTATTAAGAAGCTCATAAACCATTGTTTCAACCAATTGTATATCGGTTGTGCTTGTCAATGTTTTACCGGGATTTGATTCTTTGGCCTCTATTAGTGCAATCTGATATTTTTGGGTGTCTCGTCCATACGGACAGCCAGTTTTAGGATTTATAGGTGGCTCAAATACAAGAAGATTGTTTCTCCATTTGTCAAGTGTTCCAGTATTAACAAGACTTTCCATTGCATCATGGTACAGCGAGCCTTTTTCAGAAGCTTCAATACTGATCTCGAACATTTCAGGGTGCAATGCCTTGTATCGGGCAAACTTTGGGGACACCATATAATCTTTAATCTGCGTACTACTTAGGAAATCTTTGAATCTTTCTCCACGGTGGTATTCTTCATTTGGCAGATTGTAAATTGTATCTTCTATATTACTCATATAATGAATTTGGAGTTTTACAAAAAACTCCCTACTTTCGCAAGCAAGGAGCCAATAACTAACTAAAAAACTTATTCATCACTTGTAGATAGTAATTCTTTGTAATTCTGTAATATGTATTCTTTTTCTTTATCTGTAAAAGAATAGGCTTTAGCCATAAATTTCATTGCCATATCCTCATTGTGATCGGAAAGGGGATAATAGTCAGTAGCGAATTTGTAAGTAAGCCTATTCAATCGCTCATACTTAACTTTGACCTCTTTAACCCGTCCGCTTATTTCCGAGATAATACCGGACGCTTCTTGCATCTTTTCGTCATATTCTTTTTGGTCTTTCGCTGCTTGTTCTTTCATAACCTTGTTCTGTGCGGCAAAGTTTGAAATCTTTTCGTATAGTTCACTTGAATATACAAAGCCACAGTTAACCTCAAAGTCTGGCTTGATAGAGTAATTGTATTTATCTTTCTTGACGAGATATTTGTAGTCGCTTCCGAGTTTGTTCCAATCGTATTCAACTTTGCGAAGGGTTTTCGCATTACGTAATGCTTCTGCTACCGCATTCGCTTCTTCCATGTCTGTAAAAGCGTAACCTTCAAAGAATGGGATCGTGAACACTTTCAAATCAGCAGGTTCAATCTCAAACAATTCGGGAACCTCCGGCTTATCCATAATTTTGATACCTTCCTCCATCATGCGGAGTTTAATCAATTTCTGTACATCTTCCTCCGTTAACGCAAGAATCTCTTGCTCGGTCATTTCTGTAAATCCTTTCATACTTTTAGCATTTAAAATGTGTTCCCGTCCGCGTTCCGATGGATTGTTGGCCGTAGCTTTTTAGCGGTGACCGCTTCTTGCGAAGCACGGGTATATATATCATTTAAAGTATCTATTCAGTTAAGAATGTATTTATAAACGCCCTACGTTTACTTTGTCATAATATAAGTTGTTTTTGATAACTTAGTGATTCGTGTGCTGCATCTTCTTATTGGCAGTCCGTATTCACACTCTTTTCACTAATCCGCTTTGGCTACTTTGTCGGTCTATTTCGCCCTTTAGATAAGCAGTAAACCTTGTTTTAAGTCTTTATTTGTTCAGACTATACAATATGTCAAAGAACGTTTTGTTAGTTCCCGGAAAGACGGCCAAATCCGTCCGGGATTATTTTCTTTCCATGAATTTTCTCAAAGCTGATTTGGTAAAAATGAGACTCTTGCCATTTTTGGTGTGAGGAATATCATGTATTCGATTGTATAAGGTTTGCAACTTCCATCCAAGAAATACAGCTGCTTGTTTGGCATTCAAATACTCTTCGGTTTCAGCAGTCGCCATTTCTGTTACAGCCTTTCTCACATCATTGCGAATAAACTTGTGCAGTTCTTCTGCAATCATTCTGGCATCTGAACGGTTCATTTCTTTATCGCTTCGATGGTTATCTGATTTTTATCTTTGTCGATGGATATTGAATATCTTTCAACGTCTTCACGGGGATCAGTAAAAGCTAATTGATAGGCGTAGCTTCTTGCATTGACGCAATCCTTGTAAGAATCCAGCTGCATCACTTTGGAAGAACCAGCTTTAATGCTTAGAATATCTTTCTTTGTTACTTTCATATTATTTTCTATTTTATACTTAAATTTTCCACAAAAAATTTGCATAAAAGAAAGCTAACAACTACATTTGCCAATGAGATATGTAGTAAGTGGCTTTTGAAGTCGCCAGCTTTCTTGTTGTTCAAACTTACACTCTTTGTTTGTTTGACGTTGCAAATATACTTCATATTTTCAGAAGTACAATAAAATACTTCATAAAATTTGTAGTATTTCGTATGTTATAAAACATATTTTAATGTAAGTTGCTGGTTTATAAAATGTTATACAAGTGAGGCTTGCGTAAAAAGAAAGCTTTCTGAAAAAAAAGTAATGTCGTTCTATTAGTATTGTAATAATTGAAGAAGTAAAAGACGATCTCATTCGGTAAGGTGCTGGATTGCTGCATAGTTAGCCCTTAGACGGTTTCCCGTTTTTGCTATATGCAGCATAAGAAATGTCTCGTTCGTATAAGTACGCCGTTCTTAGCTGGCCGGGCATTAACAAGTTACCCGACTTCCCGGATTTTTCGCTTACTTGTAGCTGTGCAGGCATCCCGGTTTCGTTTGCCTCTCAATATCGCACGCCCTTCGCAGTATTGAGTTGTAAGAGTGTAACCCTCTGTCTCTCCGCTATGCGGCCTACCGCCGATTACACAATGTGGAGAAAAAGAAAATCCGCAAATAGGTAGCAGCTATTTACGGATTTCTATATATAAACTCCAAATAGGATGTTTAATCAATTTATGTGGTAATACTGCTACTATTACGGATGCAAATATACTACTTAATTTACGAAGTATGCAAGAAGTTGACGATAAAAAATTGAGTGATCTCTCAAAAAGGTTTTTGCAAGCAATTTCATATTGTGGTTTGAGTGGGTATAAATTGAAGAAAGACAATATTATATCCAGTGAATCAACTCTTACCAGTATAAAAAAAGGGATTCAGTTACCAAGTAAAAAAACAATTGATGCTTTTTGTGAGAAGTATGATGTGAGCAGAGCATGGCTATATACTGGAGAAGGTTTGTTTGCAAAGACTCCATCAGGACAGATAGAACCTTCGGAGAAGGATATTAGGGATGCTCTGAAAAATGCGAGAATGCAATCAGACTCTACGATTAGTAAAGTAGCTCCTTATCTTCAAGATATTCTTGTAAAAGTAAAATATGTTCCGATAGATGCTGCGGCTTCATTTGTCGAAAGCTTATATAACACAGCTTATGAAATTGATTCTTATGGTGTCATGCCGGAAGAAGGTGAAGTGCTTGATGATTCTTATATGGTCTTTCAGGTACGTGGTGACAGCATGGAGCCAACTATACCGGACGGAGCTAAAATTCTTGCTCGCAAAATAGAAGAAGGTTTGTGGGAAAGCGCGTCAGGAGTTGTGAGTATTGTGTATGGGAAAACACTTTCAGTCAAGCGGATATTGAAAAACAGTCTTTTCTTGGATAATGTGCTGACTTTAAAGGCTGATAACCCCAAGCATGGCCAGTTAGATGTCGAGAGAAGAGAAATAAGGGGGATGTGGCAAGCATTACGCATAATAAGTCAAAAGATTATTTGATATGGAAGAAAGGGCTATTGACAGATTACGAAAATTTGCAAGGTATGCACGTGATAAGGGAGTTGTCAAAGGTGAGAACTCGTTTGAGGCTTATTGTGAATTATCAAATAGATACATTTATAATTCCATAAGGAACGGGAAGGGGGCTATTGGAACTGATATAATAGCTCGTATTGTGGATAAGTTCCCGGAATTGAATGTGAAGTGGCTTTGTACTGGCAAAGGGAATATGATTGAGACGGATATTGATGCGAATGTCAATTATAAAGCGGCTTATGAGGGTGCAATGATGCAAATAGAAGCTTTGCATAAAATTATAGAAGAAAATAAGCGGAGATGATATAAATATGATACCATTAATATATTTTTAACAAGTATTTTGCTGATTATCAGTATAATAGTAAAATGTGTTAGTTCCGTACGCACCGCGAAAGCAAATATCAAATTAAAGCAAAGCTCTGAAATTCAAGGATTTCAGAGCTTTTTTTCTGTATCGGCAAGAATAACGATTAAAAAATCATGCATGGGATTATTCGTGGGATTTCTGCCAGTCTTACTATACTCATCTGATGAACTTGAACTTTCTTGCGGTATAATCGGGAATTCGGGTACAAATATCCGTAAATCATATACACCTTCGCTTGTGCTATCGCGGTACCTTTGTCATCAGAAGTTTAACAAGAAAATTTGTGCGATAGTCAATACATACGCTGCTCCTGAAGTGCTTGATAATAACGGGAAACTTGACTATACGAAGCTGAAACCCGTATTGTTTGAATTTCCGACCTATTCCTACCTTGCCACGGGAGAGATTATCGGCAAATGCCTGAATCTGGATAAGCAGCCGGGTATGTGCGCTAAAGAGCCGATGAGTGCTGACGGTATCGTGCGGTTGTCGAAAATCGAAGTTTATCCGCAGTATCTCGACGAATATATGAAATACGCAACCGAAGTAGGCGAAATCTCTCTGCGCATCGAATCGGGCGTGCTGACTATGTATGCGGTCGGCGAGAAGGAGAATCCCTGCAAGGTGACTATTCTCGAAACCTATGCGAGCCGTGCGGCTTATGAAAAACATATTGCATCAGAACACTTTCAGAAATACAAGCAAGGAACGTTGCACATGGTCAAATCATTGGTCTTGTCTGACCAGACGCCACTTAATCCGGCTAACAAGCTCAATAACTTCATGCAATAAATAGAACGACTATGAACAAGATTTTTTTAATTTCAGTATTCAACATTTTAACACTCAATATTATGGCACAAGAAAAGATAGTACAGACAGCAGGACGTACCCAGTTGGGTGAGTTTGCTCCTAAATTTGCGGAACTAAACGACGATGTCCTCTTTGGCGAGGTCTGGAGCCGCACCGACAAACTCGGTCTGCGTGACCGTAGTTTGGTAACTATAACTTCTCTTATCAGTCAAGGAATCACGGATAATTCGCTCGTGTTCCACCTTCAGTCGGCAAAAAAGAACGGCATCACCCGTACGGAGATTGCTGAAATCATCACCCATATCGGTTTCTATGCCGGTTGGCCCAAAGCGTGGGCAGCGTTTAATCTGGCCAAAGGCGTATGGGCAGAGGACACTGCCGGTGAAGATACCAAAGCCGCGTTCCAGCGTGAAATGATTTTCCCCATTGGAGAACCGAACACAGCATACGCACAGTACTTCATAGGTAACAGCTATCTTGCTCCCGTTTCACGTGAGCAGGTTTCCGTCTCTAACGTCACTTTCGAGCCTCGTTGCCGCAATAACTGGCACATACACCGTGCTACTAAAGGCGGTGGACAGATGCTTATCGGTGTTGCCGGTCGTGGGTGGTATCAAGAAGAGGGCAAGCCGGCAGTAGAGATTCTACCCGGTACGGTTATCCATATCCCTGCAAATGTGAAGCATTGGCACGGTGCTGCTTCTGATGGTTGGTTTGCCCATCTTGCTTTCGAAGTTCCCGGTGAGGATACTTCTAATGAATGGCTAGAACCGGTGACGGATGAAGAATACGATAAACTTAAATAGGAGAAACTATGACTACGAACGAATTCAAAGAATATGTAAAGACGCGTCAAGCGCTTAATACGGAGGAGATACACCGTTTTATGGACGAAATGAGCAGTGAAGCCAGGCGTATCACTTTCCGGCTGAACACCGCATACTATACGCCGGACGAAGTACGTGAGTTGCTATCCGAATTGTTCGGTTATCAAGTTCCGTCATCGTTCCGAGTATTTCCGCCGTTTTATGCCGATTTCGGGAAGAATATAACAGTGGGCGAAGGCGTATTTATTAATGCCTGCTGTCATTTTCAAGACCATGGTGGTGTGATAATCGGCGACGGATGCCAAATTGGGCATAATGTAGTCTTTGCAACGCTCAATCATGGTTTGCCTCCGGCTGAACGCCAAACTACCTATCCGGCACCAATTGTACTGGGCAAGAATGTCTGGGTAGGTTCTAATGCAACAATTCTTCAAGGAGTGACAATTGGTGACAATGCTGTGGTGGGAGCTGGAGCGGTCGTGACGAAAGATGTGGAAGCAAATACAATAGTAGGTGGTGTCCCCGCAAAATTGATAAAGAGAATAGAATAATAAAATTGAAAACAAGGTGAAAATAATATCAAATACAGCATTTGGCGGAGAAAGACCTTTGTTCGAATCGCATGACTTACGTTTGGAGAATGTAGTTATCCGTGCTGGAGAATCAGCCATCAAGGAATGCAGCAACATCGAAGCTGTTGATTGTCGGTTCGAAGGAAATTATCCCTTCTGGCATGTTCACGGATTTGTTATCGACCGTTGTTTTTTCGATGTCGGCGGGCGTTCGGCACTGTGGTATTCCGACCATCTGAAAATGACTGATACGCGTATCGATGCACCCAAAATGTTTCGCGAGATGCACGACATCGAAATAGAGAATGTAGAGATAAACGATGCCGATGAGGTGTTCTGGCGTTGTAAAAAACTGAATATCAAAAATCTGAAACTGCATGGAGGAACTTATCCGTTCATGTTCAGCAGCGACATCCGCATAGACGGATTGGAAAGCGACAGCAAGTACGTTTTCCAGTATGTGAAGAATGTGGAGTTGCGCAATGCCAAAATCACTACGAAGGATGCCTTCTGGGAGGTGGAGAATGTGACAATCTACGATTCTGAACTCAGCGGCGAATATCTCGGCTGGCATTCGCACAATCTCCGGTTGGTGAATTGCCATATAACCGGTGAGCAACCGCTCTGCTATGCCCACGACCTCGTACTGGAGAATTGCACCTTTGGTCCCGACTGCGACCGGGCTTTTGAATATAGTTCGGTGCAGGCAACCATCAAAGGAACAATAGGCGGGGTGAAGAATCCACGGACAGGCTGTATCACTGCCGAAAGCTATGGGGAAATCATTCTCGACGAAAATATAAAGGCGCCTGCCGATTGTGAGTTGAGGCTTTGGGATGGTAACTGGATTTATAAATTATGAAATACGATTTCGATACAATCATCTCGCGTCGCGGGACGAATTCTTATAAATGGGATATTCCCGAAGAGGAGAATGTACTGCCCATGTGGGTGGCGGATATGGATTTTCGTACAGCACCCGCTATTATCGATGCCTTACAAAAGCGGGTGGCGCACGGTATTTTCGGTTATACAAAAGTACCCGAAGCCTATTATGATGCGGTTGTCCGGTGGTTCGATGACCGGCATCGCTGGCAGGTTGATTCCCGGTGGATTATCTATACGAGTGGTGTCGTGCCGGCTCTGTCAGCCATTATCAAAGCCTTGGCCATGCCGGGTGATAAAGTCATCGTTCAGACTCCTGCCTATAATTGTTTCTATTCATCTATCCGTAATGATGGATGCGAGTTGTTTGCCAATAATCTCATTTATCAGGATGGCCGCTACGTAATCGACTTTGCCGATCTTGAAAGGAAAGCTTCCGATCCGAAAGCAAAAATCCTGCTGCTGTGCAATCCTCACAATCCGGTCGGACGGGTCTGGACTCCGGAAGAACTGCAGCATATAGGTGATATTTGTTTACGGAATGAGGTGTTTGTCGTGGCGGATGAGATTCATTGTGAACTGACTTACGAAGGATATGACTACACACCCTTTGCCTCCTTGTCTGAACGCTTTTTGCAAAATTCCGTTACTTGCGTTTCGCCGAGCAAGGCGTTCAACCTTGCCGGGTTGCAAATCGCCAATATCATCGCAGCCGATGAAGAGGTGCGCCGCCGTATTGACAGAGCCATCAATATCAACGAGGTATGCGACGTCAATCCGTTCGGCGTAATCGCCACAATGGCAGCTTATAACGAAGGTGGGGAATGGCTCGATGCCTTGCGGAAATATCTGCGGGGGAATTACGAATACCTCTGCCGCTTTTTCAAGGAACGGTTACCACAATATCCCGTGTTGCCACTCGAAGGAACTTATTTGGTTTGGATAGACTGCAGTGCCTCTGGTATCAACTCAGATGCTGTCGCCTTGCGTTTGCAAGAACAACAGCACTTGATGGTCAATTCCGGTACGATGTACGGTCCCGGTGGAGAGGGCTTTATCCGGCTGAATATCGCTTGCCCCCGGGCTCTGCTTGCTGATGGACTGGAACGGATGGCCCGTTTATTCTATCGTGAAGTCTTCTGATTTAAATCCGCTGTAATACCTACCGGCGAAGGCGGTGAACTTCAGGACACAATAATCGGGATCAGTCACTCCTTCGGGGTAGTACATAGTGTCGCCTTCCTGCCATATCATTTCCTTACTGGTGCTGTCCGTCAGTATCTCCATCGTGCCGCGCAGCATTACGCCCTTGAAGAAGCGTGTGTTGCAGACGTAAAGGCATGCCCGGTTATTTTTGAGAAATTGCGAAACGCGCATCGACGAGGTGTTCGTTGATAGGTAAATGTGTTTGATCCCTTCCCTTTTGCGGGTTTGCAACATGGCCTTGATGTTGGGAAAGCCTTCGGCATCCATCGAACCGACAAAGATGGTTTTTTCCTTGTCAATCATGTTTCCTACTGTTTTTTCTGCATTTCTCATTGTTTGTTTTTTTATGGGTTATTGTTTCAAGGGCAAAGATAGCCGGTAAGTGGAACTTTTGTACAATAAAAAAGAAGGAGGATATGTCACTTTTCACGGTTTCTCCATTTTCCGGTAGGCGAGGGGAGTATACCCTATACATTGTCGGAAACTACGTACAAAGTAGGAGACGGTTGAGAAATGAAGTTCAGAGGCTATTTCTGAAATGGGGAGGTCGGTGTAGGTGAGCAGACGCTGGGCTTCGTCTGTAATCTTGTTGAGTATGTACTGCTTGGCATTGATGTTTATGGCCGAAGAGAGGATTTCGTTCAGATAGTTGGGAGTGATGCATAGTTTATCGGCATAGAATTGTACAGAATGCTGCTCCCGGAAGTGCTCCCCAACCAATTCGAAGAATCGGCTGAGGTGGAAGCTGCTGATATCTTTATGTGGCTCCTTACCCGTCTCCGGAGGGATAGAGGTGCGGTAGGCACGGTTGAGTAGCATGAGGACTTCGTAAAGTAAGGCGCGTAATATGCCCGTATCGTGTGGGTGGAAAGAGTCGATTTCGACCTTTATGTCGTGCAGAAGTTGGAGTATCCGTGCATAGAGCCCGTTCGGCAGTTGGAGTTTGTCTGCCGTTTTTCCCATTCGGAAGAACGGGAGGTGCTGCACGAATAGTGGGTCTTTGAAGAAAGAGGTCAAAAAGGTATCCTCAAAAATTAGAGCATGACCGTTGCCGATACGGTCTGTGTCCCAACTGCGCACCTCACCTGGTTTGGAGAAGAATACATCACCGGGAGCTGCCAAGTGTGTCCGGTTACCGATAGTGAATTCTCCTTCTCCTTCTGTGATGAAGGTGATGTCATAGTAGGTCAGAATATGTACTTTTCCCTGGGTCAAGAATTTCCGGGTATACTGCAAATCAACGACATCTATCAGAAGTTCGCTTCCGTACTTAGTTTTGTAGAAATTGTATCGTGGGATGGCATTTTTCATGGCTTAACATTGTATGATGGCAGTAAAGTTAGAGAAAAAGCTGCTCCGTACAATAGCGAATAGGAAAATGTTGGGTAAAGACCGGGAGTTTTGTTTATCTTTGCACCCGCAATTATCAATCGCCTTGCAACGATTGTCTGGAATTATCATATTATGAAACAGAAACGAATACCATTGGTGGGCAGACAATACCTTGTGCCCTTCATTTTGATTACCTCTCTTTTCTTTTTGTGGGGATTTGCCCATGCCATTCTGAATGTACTGAACAAGCACTTTCAAGAGATACTGGATATCACGAAGACACATTCGGCCTTTATACAGATGACGATGTATATGGGATACTTCATTATGGCCATTCCTGCAGGACTTTTCATCAGTCGCTTCGGATACCGCCGGGGTGTGGTATTCGGTCTGTTGCTCTACGGCATCGGTTCGCTGCTCTTTATCCCCGGGCAGCATTATCTGTCTTTTAATCTTTTCTTGTTTGCATTGTTCGTGATAGGCTGCGGACTGACATTTCTTGAAACTGCCGCCAATCCTTATGCCACAGAATTGGGCGCAAAGGAAACTGCTGCCAGCCGACTGAATTTCGCACAATCCTTCAATGGTCTGGGATGTATCTGTGCGCCGGTACTGGCTGGACTGCTACTCTTCTCGAAGGATGGGCAGACGGGCTCGGGTAATGTCGCATTGCCCTATATCTGCATGGGGGTAATTGTGTTGCTGGTAGCGCTGGTCTTTTCAAGAATCAAGTTGCCCGAGATTGAACATAGTGTGGAGGTGGACGAAGCTGGTAATAAGGTCGGATTGTGGTCACACCGGCTTTTCATTTTCGGGCTGATAGCCTTGTTTGCCTATGAGGTCGGCGAGATTTCCATCAACAGCTTCTTCATCAATTACGTGGTGGAGCAGAATTGGATGAATGCCCGCGAAGCTTCCGTAGTGCTTTCTTTCGGTGGACTGGGATTATTTATGTTGGGACGTTTTGCCGGTAGCTGGATTATGGGACGTGTGCGTGCCGAGAAAATGTTGCTGGTGTGTGCTACGGGGACAGTAGTGACTACTTCGTTGGTACTGCTGGATGTAGGGATGATATCGCTTGCAGCTCTGTTGTGCGGATATGCGTTTGAGGCTATTATGTTTCCCACGATTTTTGCCCTTTCCTTGCGCGGGCTGGGCAACCATACCAAGAGGGCTTCCTCTTTCCTGATGATGTCTCCCGTGGGAGGCGTGGTAGGTCCGCTGTTGATGGGACTGGTGGCAGACCATACGACGATGGTGTGGGCGTTCATTGTACCGCTGGTTGCCTATTGCGTGGTATGGGCATATGCTCGCAAGATGGTGTCCGTCTCTACCGCTTCCTCAATATAGAAGGAATCCTGTGATTCCGGCAAGGATTATCAGTAAGATAGGGTGAAGGTGCCACTTCCACGTCACGCCGAAAGCGGCTGCAAAGATAAGTATGCTTTTGTAATCTATGAAATTTTCCTTGTTCATCAGCAATAGGGCAGCAGCAGCTATCAATGATACGGACATGGGCAGTAGTCCAGACATTGCCGCCTTGATGTATTTGTTGTCTTTGCATTTCACGAAGAAGTAAGAGATGAGCAATACCAGGATGAACGAGGGAAGGCATACTGCAACGGTGGCCACGACAGCTCCCCACACGCTTTGAGTAACTGCATAGCCCACATAGGTGGCACTGTTGATGCCTATCGGACCGGGCGTCATCTGCGAGATGGCCACCACGTCCGTGAATTGTTGCAGGGTGAGCCAGTGATGGTGGTCCACCACCTCGTATTGGATGAGGGACAACATGGCGTAACCGCCTCCGAAACCGAACATTCCTATTTTCAGATATACCAATATCAGCTGCCAATAGATCATATCTGTAATTTTCTCAGTTTATCTTTTAACCATAATGTATAGAGCATTCCTCCTGTAATTCCTGCAAGGACAATGTATACGGGGGATAGCCCGAATTGCCAGATGAGTATGGTGGCGATGGCTGGAAGCACCAGTTGCCAATACTTCAGCTTCAGCGCCCGTGCAGCCGAAATGCAGGGTATCACAATCAGTGCGACTACTGCCGGACGGATGCCATTAAAGATGCGTATCATCACCTGGTTGTCCTGGAAATGAGCGAAGGACATGGCTATCAGCATCATGATGACAAAAGAGGGGAGGATTGTGGCAAGTGCACACACCAGGCTGCCTTTTACTTTATGCAGCTTGTAGCCGACGAATATGGATATATTGACAGCAAAAACACCGGGAAGTGACTGGGTCAACGCAAACATTTCCATGAAATCTTCTTTACTCATCCATCTCTTTTTTACGATTTCCCGTTCAATGAGAGGTATCATAGCGTATCCACCACCGATAGTGAACATTCCTATCTTGGCAAAGGTCATAAAAAGCAGTAAATATTTCATTATTTCTCTTCGGGTGACGTTCTTTTGCAAAGAAACCCAAATTAATCAACATATACAAATTAGGGGTATAATATTTATTTATTGATATTTTATATTGTAGAGCTATATTCTTAAATCTATTTAAAAGGAGGATATTCCGTCGTAAATAAGCTTTATCTTTAACACGTAATTACAAATAATATAAAATGTAGGTATGATACAGATAGTGCAATTACATGGTACGGATAAGAAGCTGTATGAGCTTGTAGCCCCTTTGGTTATGAGTCCGGAAGTACTGAAACAGAACTACAATTATCCTTTCCGGACATCGGAAGAGTACGAGTGGTTTGTTGCTCTGGATAATAAACATGTTGTAGGTTTTGTGCCGGTGGAGCACAAGAAGTATGAATGTGTCATCAACAACTATTATATTAAGGAAAGGAATGTTGACACTCTGAAATTGCTTCTGGAAAAGGTACTCGAGAAGCAGGGCGAGGAGAGTAGCCTGACGGCTGTTAGCTTTGTCGAAGATAGGGATGTCTTCAGCGAGCTGGGCTTTTTGGAAGACAAGGTATGGACCCGTTATGTGAAAATGAAGAAAAACAAATAATTATGGCTGCACCCAAAAATGTGTATGAACTGGCGCAAGAACGTCTTGATGTGATTTTTAGGGAATTTGACACGATATGCGTCTCTTTTTCGGGAGGAAAAGATAGTGGAGTGTTGCTGAATTTATGCATAGATTATATCCGCCGGAATCGGCTGAACCGTAAACTGTGTGTATTCCATATGGACTATGAGATACAGTATAGCATGACCATTGATTATGTGGACCGGGTATTGGAGGCGAATAAGGATATATTGGAGGTGTACCGTGTTTGCGTGCCTTTCCGTGTAACGACTTGTACGTCGATGTACCAGAGCTACTGGCGTCCGTGGCAGGAGGATTTGGAGGACATTTGGGTGAGGAAAATGCCGAAAGGCTGCCTCACTAAAGAGACATTTCCTTTCTACACTTCCGAAATGTGGGATTATGAGTTCCAGATGCACTTTGCCAAATGGCTGCATGAGAAGAAGGACGGAGTGCGTGCCTGTTTTCTCATAGGTATCCGTACGCAAGAGAGTTTTAACCGCTGGCGCAGCATTCATCTGAACCGGAAGTATCAGATGTACCACAATTACCGCTGGACCTCGAAGATAGGTAATGACATTTTCAATGCTTATCCCATTTATGATTGGAAGACGACGGATATCTGGACAGCCAATGGTAAATTCGGCTTTGACTATAACCATTTGTATGACCTATATTATAAAGCCGGGGTCAATATCGAACGCCAGCGTGTGGCAAGCCCTTTTCTCTGTGAGGCACAAGAGAGCTTGAAGCTGTATCGCGTCATCGACCCGAATACTTGGGGAAGAATGATAGGACGGGTCAACGGGGTGAACTTTACCGGTATTTATGGAGGGACGCGTGCTATGGGGTGGCAAACGGTCCGACTGCCCGAAGGGTATACGTGGAAGGGCTTTATGCAGTTCCTGCTTTCCACCTTGCCGGAAGAGACCCGGAGGAACTATTTGAAAAAGCTTACCGTCAGCATTGAATTTTGGCGTACAAAGGGGGGGTGTCTGGCTGACGAGACCATCCAGAAGCTGAGGGATGCAGGAGTGTCCATCGAAGTGATAAATACCACGAATTACAAGACGAACAAGAAACCGGTGCGCATGGACTATCTGGATGATATTGACATCGCGGAATTCCGGGAAATCCCCACTTATAAGCGGATGTGCATATGCATCCTGAAGAACGACCATGCCTGCAAATACATGGGGTTTGCCTTGAACAAGGAAGAGGCATACAAAAGAGACAAGATAATGGAACAATTCAAAAATATGATGTTATGAGCGTAGATAAAAGTCCGGTATATAATGTAAAAGCAATTCCAATAGAGAAGATACAAGCAAACGATTACAATCCGAATGTAGTGGCACCGCCCGAAATGAAGCTTTTGGAGCTTTCCATCTGGGAAGATGGTTTCACCATGCCTTGTGTCTGTTACTATGATGAGGAAGCGGATAATTACATCCTGGTGGACGGTTACCACCGTTATCAGGTGTTGAAGACATCCAAGAGGATTTATCAGCGTGAAAATGGGTTGCTTCCCGTGGTAGTGATTGACAAGGAACTTTCCAACCGTATGGCATCCACTATCCGTCACAATCGTGCCCGTGGCACGCACAACATCGAGTTGATGTGCCATATTGTTGCGGAATTGGACAGAGCCGGCATGTCGGATGAATGGATAATGAAGAATATCGGAATGGATCGCGACGAAGTATTGCGTTTAAAGCAAATTTCGGGTTTGGCAGACTTGTTTGCGAACAAGGACTTCAGCATTCCGGATAAGAAAGAAGAGTATATGTTGGATAAATAAATGAATGTTTCAGGGGTGGATTTTTTAATCTGCCTCTTTATATTCATTAATAAGTGAAATATTTCGTTGCAAACTTGCATAATTTAGTCAAATCGCCTACATTTGTCAGCATCAAAACAAACAGAATAGGTCTTATGTGCTTTAAGGCACTATAAAAAACATTACATGAAGAAAATTTTGGTTAGTGGTGGTGCTGGTTTTATAGGTTCTCACCTTTGTACCCGATTGATAAACGATGGGCATCAGGTGATTTGTCTGGATAATCTTTTCACCGGTTCGGAAGGAAATATCACTCATCTGAAGAGCAATCCCCGCTTTGAGTTTGTACTGCATGATGTGGAAACCCCTTATGATGCAGATGTGGACGAAATCTATAATCTTGCTTGTCCCGCTTCTCCCATCCACTACCAATATGACGCCATTAAAACTATCAAGACTTCTGTATTGGGCGCCATCAATATGCTGGAGCTGGCCAAAAAGACGAATGCCAAGATATTGCAGGCCTCTACCAGCGAAGTGTACGGTGACCCCGTTATTCATCCCCAAGTGGAAAGTTATTGGGGAAATGTAAATCCAATCGGCCTCCGTTCTTGTTATGATGAAGGGAAGCGTTGTGCCGAGACATTGTTTATGGACTATCACCGCCAGAATGGAGTGCGGATCAAGATTATCCGTATATTCAATACGTACGGTCCTCGGATGCTGCCGAATGACGGACGAGTGGTTTCCAATTTCGTGGTTCAGGCATTGCAGAACCAGGATATTACGATATACGGTTCGGGCAATCAGACACGGAGTTTCCAGTATGTAGATGACTGTATAGAAGGTATGGTACGGATGATGAATACGGAGGACGATTTTATCGGTCCGGTAAACTTGGGAAATCCGAATGAATTCTCCATATTGGAACTGGCGGAAAAGGTCATCAGGTTGACGAATTCCAAATCGAAACTGATTTTCAAGCCACTGCCTCATGATGATCCCAAACAGCGTCAGCCGGACATCACTCTGGCAAAGGAAAAGTTGGGCTGGGAACCGACTATAGAGTTGGAAGAGGGTTTACAGTATATAATAGAGTATTTTAAGGAATATCGTTCCTAACTAAATAGTGATTTTGATAACGGGAAAAACAATATAGAAAGATGAACATGGAAATAAATCCTTCCGAATACAAGATCCTCATCGTTGACGATGTGATGTCAAACGTTTTATTGTTGAAAGTGCTTTTGACAAACGAGAAATTCGCAATTGCTACTGCGAGTAACGGGCGGCAGGCGTTGGAGCAGGTGGAAAAGGAAAATCCTGACTTGGTTTTGCTTGATGTAATGATGCCGGACATGAGTGGTTTTGAAGTAGCCCAACATTTAAAGTCAAATCCGCAGACTGCTGAAATTCCGATCATCTTTCTGACCGCACTGAATAGTACGGCAGATATTGTGAAAGGCTTTCAGGTAGGAGCGAATGACTTCATCTCTAAACCTTTCAATAAGGAGGAGCTGATTATCCGTGTTACCCACCAAATATCTTTGGTAGCTGCCAAGCGGCTGATTTTGAGTAAGACGGAAGAACTGCAACGTACCATTGCCGGGCGTGACAAGCTCTATTCGGTGATTGCCCATGACCTGCGTTCTCCGATGGGATCCATCAAGATGGTGCTGAATATGCTGATATTGAACTTGCCATTTGAGAAAATAGGTGCTGAAATGTACGAGCTTCTGACGATGGCCAACCAGACAACGGAGGATGTGTTCTCATTGCTGGATAACCTGCTGAAATGGACAAAGAGTCAAATCGGTAAGTTGAATGTGGTTTATCAGGATGTGGATCTCGTCGAAGTGACAGACGGTGTCATTGAGATTTTTAGTATGGTGGCAAGTCTGAAAAAGATAAGAATCCGCGAGATGAAACCGGAGAGAATGATGGTTAACGCTGATATTGACATGCTGAAGACGGTGGTCCGCAACTTGTTGAGCAATGCCATCAAGTTCAGCAAGGAGAATTCCGAAATATTGGTGAAGATGGAGGAAGTGGATGGTATGGCAGTTGTCAGTGTTCAAGATCATGGCTGTGGCATCAGCGAGGAAGGGCAGAAGAAATTGTTGCATACTGATACGCATTTCAGCACGTTCGGTACGAACAACGAAGAAGGCTCGGGACTGGGCTTGTTGCTGTGCAAGGATTTTGTCGTGAAGAATGGCGGTAAACTGTGGTTTACTTCCAAGGAAGGCGAAGGCTCCATATTCAGCTTCTCTATTCCGGTGAAGAAATGATAACGAAGAAAATAGAACGGATGGTCCGTTGAGGTAAAACAGACCATCCGTCAGACTCAAATAGACCGTCTGTTACGGTCGTACAGACCATCTGTTTCTTATGAACGGATGGTCTGTTTTTTTATCTCTTACACAGACCGCGGAAATCGCAATATTCACATTTCCGGGTATCCTCTGTTTGGCTGAATGTTTCTTCTAGGCTGAATATCTCCTGCAGGAGTCCGTGCAGCCGTTCGCGAAACTCGTCTTCGAAGAAAGCGAAGTTGTTGACCGGTACCTTGGGTTGTCGTGGCGCTCCCATTTCGATGATCGGGGAGTAGCTTTCGGAAGCTGCCCGGTGGATGTAGAGCAGGGAAGGGGCTACCTTCAGCGATTGCTTGCGGCAGAGGATAGCGGCGTACAAAAACGTCTGGAAAATATAGTTGGGACGGTTGTCGGCGGGAGTAAACAGTTGTTCTATATTTTCTGGAGTCTTGGGAGTACCGCCTGTCTTGTAGTCCACAATACGTAGCGTGTCTCCTTTGCTGTCCAGGCGGTCGATGGTACCGCCTATCTGTAAGGCAAGCTTTCCTTGCGGAGTATCTATTTCCATCGTTTCTCTGACGTCCTGTTCCATGCCCTCCATACGGAACGGGGCATATTGCAGGTCATTGCGCAGGAGCTGGCGCAGGTAAGAGGCGATGACTTTGGAATGGATGAGCTGCGTACCGTTATACTCCGGTTGCTCCGTAAGGGGCACATGGAAGAACTTTTCTTTGAAAGCATTGTCCACATAGGCTTGCAGGCGAACATCGTCTTTCAGTAATTGTTCCAGGTCATCTTTACGTATCTCCCGTCCGTTGGCTATCAGTTCGTTGTACACCAGTTCGGCAGAACGGTGGAAGATGGTGCCGAAGAGGGCGGAGTCTATCTCGGCGCTTACTTCATCGGGAGCTTTCAGGCCAGCTACGTATCGGTAGTAGAATTTCAGCCGGCAGTCCAGATAGGCATTGAGGGCAGAGGGGGAGAAGAACGCTTGGGGACGTCGGTGGATGTCGTAGGCATCGAACATCTGTTGCAACATCTCCGGTGTCTTGTGAATCTCAATTTCCCGGGCTTGCTGGGGGGATTGTCCGGCTTCAAGGTACTCAAGGGAGATGTTGTGTGGCGATTCTACCAGGAATTGCAGCATGAAGCGGGACATTTCCCCACGGTTCAGTCCGTCCGAAGAGGTGTTATATAATAAGGTGACGTTTTCTGCCCGCTGGATGAGGCGGTAGAAGTAGTAGGCATAGACGGCATTTTTGTGCTCTATGGTGGTCATGCCGAAGGCTTTCCTTAGGTTGTAGGGGATGAAGGAGGACTCACCTCCGGCTTTGGGCAATTGCCCTTCGTTGAGGGAGAGCATGATGAGATTGCGGAAGTCGAGGTTACGCGTTTCCAGCACACCCATTACTTGCATGCCGATGGCGGGCTCTCCGTGGAAGGGGATGTTGGCAGAGGTAAGCAGCCGGTTCAGCAGTCGCTTCAGCGTGTCTGTGCGCAGGCTACTCAGTTCCCCGGTCTCTATCAGATTGAGCAGGCGATTGACGAGAGTGTAACTTTTGAACAGAGACTCACGGTACAGCTGGTTGAAGATGTCTTCCACGTCTTTTTCCTGGCGGTAGAGGACGGCTACTTCGCGAAGCAGTTCGGTGAGGTAGCTGCATAGGGCGGCGATGCCGTTCTGTGGTGTAAAGACTTGTTCAAGGAATGCGTCCTGCTTCAGCTCCGAGGGAAGAGGATAGAAGCGATTGTCCTGCGTAAGCCGTCTTTCCAGTACTTCGGCATGGGAGGAAAGCTGCCGGGTATAAGGATGTTTCAGCAGGGTGAGTACGGTCTCGTAAGTATATCGTCCGGTACCTGTGTGGTAGCCGGTAGTCTGTAGTTCTACAAGGGCGTTGATGAAGCTGTATACCGGAGTTTGGGCAAGGGGGAATCCCATTGTGATGTTGACGTTCTTTACCTCTGCCGGAATGGAGTGGAGGACGGGAAGCAGTAGGGATTCGTTGCAGAGGACGACGGCAGTATTCTTTAATGAAGATTCTTCATTTCTCTGTTTTTCGTTCTCCCTAATCCATTGAGGCAAGTAACGGGCTTGTGCATTTTCCGTAGAAGCGGAGATAAAGCGTACATTCTTGGGTTTCCGCAGTACATCAAAGGATTTTTCGGGGAGCTGGTTGGGGAACAGCTTTAGGTTGCGGAGGATGAATTCGCCTGCTTCGTGGGTATAGGGTGGTTTTTGTTCGCGTGGGAGGCGGGTGTAGAATACGTCATAGTCCCAATAGAACATCGCTTTTCCGGCATTCTGCAAGAGCTGAAAGAAACGGGTTTCTACTCTATTCAGCACGTTGAAGCCGACAAATACATAGCGGTCGTAGCGTAGTCGGTCGGTGTTGAGTTGCTCCATGACATTGCGGTACATCATGCCTTCGTAGGCGATGCCAAGTTCCGTGAGGTTTCGGCGGTAGTGGCGGTAGATGTCGCCCAACTTATCCCAGAGGGAGATGAATTTTGCTTTCAGCTCCGTGCGCTTTTCTATGGAGAAATTTTGGAAGAATTGGCGGATGGCTTCTTCCTGCTCTTGGTCAAGGAAGTCGTAGCCGTCCATGATGTTCTTCAGTTCCTGCAGATTGCTGAAGAGCTTGTCGGCATCTACGAGGTTTTTGTCCACGTCGTCGAAGTCGCTGATGAGCAGTTCTCCCCAGAAGTAGAAGTCATCCAGAGTCTCTTCACTGTGGGTCTCTTCGCGGAACACCTTATACAGTTCGCATACCAGGCGGATGGGGTCACCGGACTTTAGTGGCGAGAGTTGCCGGAATAGTTCGCTGATGCTGACGTAGGCGGGCGACCACAAGGGGCGGTCCGTTTCGGCTGCCAGGTATTCGTTGAAGAACAGACTGGCACGTTTGTTGGGGAAAACGATGGCGGTGCGCGAGAGGTCGTTTCCTATTTTGGCGTAAAGGTCGTGGGCGACCAGTTGGAGAAATGTTTTCATAATTCAGTTGATAATTGATAGTTGATAGTGGATGGAGAGTGAGTTTATACCGGTTCTATGTTGTTCTCCTCTACATACCACAAGTAGCCCCGTATATTTTCTGCGGCATACCCCATGCGGACCAGCAGTTGCATGTATCTCTGTACTTGCTTGTTGTACTTCTTATTCGGCTTTCCGAACTTGAAGTCTACCACTACGATTTCTTCACCACGCATCATCACACGGTCCGGGCGGCGTGTCCGCAGTTCGCCGTTTTCCTGCCAGATGATGTCGCATTCATTGAACAGCCGCCACGTCCCCGAATACCAGTCCTTGACTTGGGGCAGGGAGAAGGCGCGTTCGGTGAGGTCGCGTATTTCTTCTTCCGTCTCACTTCGTCCAATTACTCCTTCAAAGACGAGCTGGCTGATGGCATTGTCAATATCTTCTTCGGTTTCGATAGCAGAGAATAAGGTATGCAGCAAACGTCCCCGGTTGATGAAACGCTGGCTGGATTCTGCTTCGTCCACTCCTGCTATGAAGTCTGCCGAACGGTTGGATTGCCGGAACTCGATGTCGTGGAGCATACTCTCCATGTGGACGGGCAGTTTGACCGGCTTTTGCGAAAGTCTGTTGACCGGTTGCTGTTCATAAACCTCAGGTTTACGTTCGCAGTATAGAGGTTTCTGTTCGTAGCATAGAGGTTTGGCTTCGTCATCAGTAGGGTTGTCTGCGTCATGCTGTGAGACGGGGATGGAGGAGAGACAAATCTTGCCGTTCTCGTATATGGCAGCTTCTTCGTCCCAACTGCCTGCTCCGTCTTTGGCTATGTGGGGCAAGGTGTTGGCAAGGAGTTCGGACATGGTTCCCTTCTGTTCCTTCCGGCTCCAGAGGATGAGGTTCTTGCCGGCACGGGTAAAGGCCACGTACAGCAGATTCAGATTGTCCACCCATAGCTGAAGCCGTTCGTGCAGATAGTCCTGCCGGTATATGGATTCCGCCATGGTGGTGGAATAGTTCACCGGCACTAAGCTGATGGCATTATAGGGCTCTTCCGGTGGGATGCACCACACCAGCTGGTTGTTGGTTTCGTTCTCCAGCTTCCAGTCGCAGAAGGGAATCAGTACGGTATGGAATTCCAGTCCTTTGGACTTGTGGATGGAGAGGATACGTATACCGTCCATCTCACCGCTGGGGATGGTCTTGCTGCAAAGGGTTTCGTCCCAGTAGCGGATGAAGCTGTCCAGCTCGGAAGAATTGCTTTGCAGATACTCCGTCACAGCATCGAAAAAGGAGAAGAGGTAGGCATCCTGCTTTTCAATGCAGCTCATGGTGAAGATGCTGAACAGTTCTTCCAGTAACTCATACAAAGGCATCAGGCGCAGCGTTTCCCGTCGGGAGGTAAAGGCTTCGGGAAGGGGAGTGGCTGTTGTGAATTCCGGTTGCTCGTCATTTGTCATTTGTAATTTGTAATTCTCCATCAGTGCAGCCTCCGCAATCTTGTTCTCCGGATTCGACAGGCAGCGCAGGGCATCCATCAGCATGCAGATGGCAAGGGAGGCATCCAGACGGAAAGCTTCGTCGGACACGACAGAGAGATGCAGCTCTTTGTCGAAATAGTCGGCTATCGGTGGGATATTCTTGTTCTTGCGGACAAGGATAGTGATGTCATTCAGTGTTACGCCCTCTTCCAGCAGCCGCTGTACTTCTTCTCCTAAGGCGAGAAGGGTCTGCTCTGTATAGTTGTGTTCATCGTCCGGTTCAAGGAAGGCAGCTTTTACGTAGCCGTACTCCGTGTTCTTGGGCGATTCCTGCACTACGTCGGCATAAGCGCGTTTCAGGGGTAGGCAATCCTCTTTCAGTTCGTTCAGGTGTAGCGCATTGAGGTAGTCTATGGCAGCGGTAAATACTTGGTTGTTGAAACGGATAATGTTGGTTTCGCTACGTCGGTTTGTTTTTAGGGTTTCCACACGGACGGGGAAGTTGTTTAATGGAGAACTTGATTCTCTATTCTCCATTTTCAATTCTTCATTGCCTAAACTATTCAGTATTCCCCAGTCCCCGTTCCGCCAGCGGTAGATGGACTGCTTCACATCTCCCACAATCAGACTGTCGGCTCCTTGCGAAAGTCCTTCGAGCAGCAGCAGGCGGAAGTTGTCCCATTGCATGCGGCTGGTGTCCTGGAACTCGTCAATCATGACGTTGCGTATGTTGGCGCCGATTTTCTCGAAGACGAACGAAGAGTCACCCTCGCGCACCAGTTTGTGCAGTAGGGCGTTGGTATCCGAGAGCAGAAAGCGGTTGTGCTCCCGGTTTAGCGTGCGTACCTCTTCGTCGATATGATTGAGAAGTTGCAGTTTGTTGAGGTGCTGGAGCGAGAGGCGGCAACTGTTTAGGGTACGGTTGCGTTGCGGACGCATTCTTTCGGCTTCCTGCAGTAGAGGCATCAGACTGGTTTCTGCCAGACGGATGATGTCGTCCTTTCGTGAGGATGTTTTCGTTGCCCAGTTTTTTGCATCTGTCAGGCTGTTTTGCAGGGTGGCGTTCAGCACATCCTTGTCAGAAAGTCTGCCATCGCGCAGCTTGCGGAAGTAACTGCCGATACCTCGGGCACCTCCTTTCAAGTCTTCGGGAGTAAGGGCATGCCCTTCCAGTTCGCCCTCAAACTGGTCGTAGAAGCTTTTCATCTGTTCCAGAGCCTCGGTTTCCATATCGCGCAGCACATCCCGGTAGAGTTTCAGCGTATTCGGAGTACGCAGGCATTGCCGTAGTTTTTCACCGCGTTCTATGTAGCTTTCATCGAAGATATTTCGTCCGAAACTTTTCACCTCGTTCGATACGTTCCAGCGTTTGTCGTCGCGGATACGCTCGTCGATGTAGTCCAGTAGCCACGCCAGCACGAGAGAAGTGGGGGTAAGTTTTTCGATGAGGCTGTCTACGGCATCACTCAGCACTTCACTGTTGTTCAGCTCTATGCTTAGGTTAGGACTTAGTTCCAGTTCGCGGGCAAGGTTGCGCATCACGGATTGGAAGAAGGAGTCGATGGTTTCCACTCGGAAACGGCTGTAGTCGTGCAGCATGTATTGCAGTGCCATGCCGGCCCGTTGGCGGATGTCTTCGTCCGTCAACAGCCGATTGTTTCCGTTTCCCGCCTTTTCATCTTTTATCCTTAACCCTTCATCCTTAATCCTTTCCAAATACGCTTTCGATGCGGGTTCTCCCTTCCAGATGCCGTAAAGCTGTGTCAGTATGCGCTCCTTCATCTCTGCCGTGGCCTTGTTAGTGAAGGTTACGGCAAGTATCTGCCGGTAGGCGCGTGGATTGATTATCAAATGCTTGATGTATTCCACAGCCAGCGTAAAGGTCTTGCCGGAGCCGGCGGAGGCTTTGTATACTAATAATTCCATGTAAGTTGCTGCATTGAGTATATATCTGCAAACGTACATAAAAATAATGAAAAAATGAATGCTTCCCTGCTTTCTCTTAATAGAAATAAGTGGGGAAGCATCCGTTATCAAGAGGCTATACGTATGGTCTATACTACATTACCGGTGTCTGGAATAGGAATACAAACCCCTTGCTGTCTTTCAAATCTTTTACGGCATCTCCTGCATAGATTTCTCCGTTCGTCAGCGAAAGCTTCTTGATGCTTGCATTCGGACTGAAATCAATTTTATTCAGGTCGAGCCAGAACAAGTTGGGAGTCATGGTAGATTCAAAATAATATACTTTGTTTTTCTGGTCGGATACAGAACGCCAACGGGTGGAGGAGATATGAGGCTTGTCCGGTGTGGTGATACCGAACGGTACAGAAACATTGCGCATTACGCTCAATACACTGGGTACGGCAATCTTTGCATCTGCTGTTTGCGGAATGGCATTGATGTAGAATGATGCGCGTACAAAGCGGTCGCTGGAGCGGTTGGTTCCCGGTAACATATTCAGTCCGCCTACCTCTTTCCAATAGTCGTTGATACCCAGCTGGAGTTCATATTTGGGAGAGTTGGTCATTACTTGATACTGCTTTCCTTCATGTATCTCAAGGTTTCCGTCTATGTATTCCAAGACAGCCGTGTTTCCGGTTTCATCTGTGATGGCCAGATGCAGGGTGGAAGCGGCACCGTTGGGCAGGTCCGGTGCATCAATGCGGAAGGATTCTTTTTTCAGTTCATCCACAGCTTCGCGTACGGTTGCAAAATTGTCGAGTACGTATTGCGTCCAGATACTGATGCCCATAATCGGGCGGTTGTCTTCCGGGCGATGGTAAACGGACTCTGGAAGGAAGAGCAGGCTGGCAACCAGACCTTTCTCGTTCATACCGTCGCAGGTTCCTATGTCATAACCGGTGGCAATGACACTGCCGTACCTGGAAGTCCAGTTCACCGTATTTCCTTTGTTGTAACCTGCCCTCTGCATGCCTCGTGGGAATACATAGATGTTACTCATAAGGTCTTCTTTCCAGTCCATCGTACGTCCCGTAATGACTGTATTGTTAGGACCGATGTAGGTGGCGCGGGTACACGCTTCTGTTTGTTGTACATTCATGGCGGCTATGGCAGCCAGTGCAACAGCTATTGTCTTTATTGGTTTATTCATCTCGCTTTTGTTTTTATGATTAATACTCTGTTTCATAGAGTAACAAAAGGAGAGGAGTATAGTTTGAGGAAAAGAGGTGAAATTCCTTACTCGTCTTTTTCTTTCAGCAATTCTTCCATTTTCAGTACTTCGTCACGGTACTGGGCGGCTTCGATAAAGTCGAGCTTCTTGGCGGCTTCCTGCATAAGCTTCTTGGTACGTTCGATACTCTTTTCCAGTTGCTTGCGGCTCATGTACTGCACTATCGGGTCGGCAGCCAGCGTAGATGTACTTTCTTGTTCCACATAGGGACGGGGGGCACTGGAAGTGAACTTCTCGCCGCTGAGGACGGCTTCGCCGGCAGCCTCGTTGGTGGCAAACACATTGAGGTTCTTCGCTTTCTTGATTTGCTGGGGCGTGATGCCGTGCTCTTCGTTGTACTTCAACTGTTTCTCGCGACGGCGGTTGGTTTCGTCGATGGTCAGTTGCATGCTGTCCGTTATCTTGTCGGCATACATGATGACCATGCCGTTCACGTTACGGGCGGCACGCCCGGCAGTCTGTGTCAGTGAGCGATGGGAACGGAGGAAACCTTCCTTGTCTGCATCGAGGATGGCAACGAGAGAGACTTCGGGCAGGTCGAGGCCTTCACGCAGCAGATTGACGCCGACAAGTACATCGTAAACGCCTTCGCGCAAGTCACCCATAATCTTTACACGCTCCAAAGTATCTACGTCGCTGTGGATGTAATTACACTTCACGTTGTTGTTCAGCAGATATTCCGTCAGTTCTTCCGCCATTCGTTTGGTGAGGGTGGTGACGAGGGTACGCTCGTTCTTCTCGATGCGCAGCTGTATCTCTTCCATTAGGTCATCTATCTGGTTGTGGCTGGGACGTACCTGGATGATAGGGTCCAAGAGTCCGGTCGGGCGGATGACCTGCTCTACTACGATGCCTTCGGATTTCATCAGCTCGTAATCTGCCGGTGTGGCGCTGACATAAATCACTTGCTTGGCCATCTCCTCGAATTCATCGAACTTCAGCGGGCGGTTATCCATGGCAGCCGGCAAGCGGAACCCGTACTCCACCAGGTTTATCTTGCGGGCACGGTCACCTCCATACATGGCACGTATCTGCGGAACGCTGACATGGCTTTCGTCAATGACTATCAGGAAATCTTCGGGGAAGAAGTCCAGCAGGCAGTAGGGGCGGGTACCGGCAGCACGTCCGTCAAAGTAGCGCGAATAATTCTCAATGCCGGAGCAATGCCCCAATTCGCGTATCATTTCCATATCGTAGGTCACCCGTTCCTGCAAGCGTTTGGCTTCGAATGGGCGGCCTTCGTTTTCAAACCATTGTACCTGCTTGTGAAGGTCGTCCTCTATTTCGTGGATGGCACGTAATGTGGCTTCTTTGGTGGTCATGAAGAGGTTGGCGGGATAAATCTTATAAGCGTCGAACTTGGCAACAGTTACGCCGCTCAGAGGGTCTACCTCTTCAATGCTATCCACCTCGTCTCCCCAAAAGGTGACGCGCAGCAGGTTGTCGGCGTAAGCCAGATAAATGTCCACCGTATCGCCTTTCACGCGGAAGTTGCCACGGTTCAGGTCAATGTCGTTGCGTACATAAAGACTGTCCACCAAGCGTCGCAGGAAGACATTGCGACTGAAATTCTTGCCTTGCTGCACTTCGATGACGTTGTTATAGAAGTCTGCCGGGTTCCCCATGCCGTAGATGCACGAAACGGAGGATACCACCACTACGTCTTTTCTGCCCGAAAGCAGGGCCGAGGTGGCGGCAAGGCGCAACTTGTCTATCTCGTCGTTGATGGCAAGGTCTTTTTCTATATAAGTGTCCGAAGAGGGCAGATAGGCTTCGGGCTGGTAATAGTCGTAGTAGGACACATAGTATTCCACAGCATTGTTCGGGAAGAATCCTTTGAACTCGCTGTACAACTGGGCGGCCAGCGTCTTGTTGTGGCTCAATATCAGCGTTGGTTTGTTGATGTTGGCAATGACGTTGGCTATGGTGAATGTCTTTCCGGACCCGGTGACACCAAGTAATGTCTGTGCGGGAAGCCCCTCGCGCACGCCTTCGGTCAGCTGTGCGATGGCCTCCGGTTGGTCACCGGTGGGCTGGTAAGCGGATGTCAGTTCGAATTTGTTCATTTTCTCTTCTTAGAAGCGGCAATATTCGGTAAAATCTTTGAGATAAACAAAATTTTTTTGTTTACTTTGCAGCTATATTGATAATAACCATTAATAATTGTAATACAACGAAAAACATGATTTGGAATGAAAGCATCGAATGCATGGACCGCGAAAGCCTTCGTAAAATCCAGAGCATTCGTCTCAAAAAGACTGTGGAACGTGTGTATCATGACACTCCTTTTTACCGTAAGAAAATGCAGGAACTGGGAATTACTCCCGATGACATAAACAGTATAGATGATATTGTAAAACTGCCTTTTACCACCAAGTATGACTTGCGGGACAATTATCCCTTTGGCCTCTGTGCCGTACCTATGAGCCAGATTGTGCGTATTCATGCCTCTTCCGGCACTACTGGAAAGCCCACTGTAGTAGGCTATACCCGGAAAGACCTTTCAGTATGGTCCGAATGCCTTTCACGGGCCTTTACCGCCTATGGTGCCGGTAGTTCGGATATTTTCCAGGTGTCCTACGGTTACGGACTTTTCACCGGCGGACTGGGTGCGCATGCCGGTGCCGAGAATATCGGAGCTTCTGTCATCCCGATGTCCAGCGGTAATACAGAGAAGCAGATTACACTGATGCATGATTTCGGTTCTACCGTGCTTTGCTGCACACCCTCATACGCCCTCTATCTGGCAGATGCCATCAAGGACTCCGGCCTTCCCCGAGAAGATTTCAAGTTGAAAATAGGAGCCTTTGGCGCCGAGCCATGGACCGAAAATATGCGTCGGGATATTGAAATAAAGCTGGGAATCAAGGCTTTTGATATTTATGGACTTAGCGAGATTGCCGGTCCCGGTGTAGGTTACGAGTGCGAGTGCCAGCACGGCACTCACCTCAACGAAGACCATTATTTCCCCGAGATTGTAGATCCGAAGACCCTCGAGCCGGTTGCTCCTGGCCAGACCGGCGAATTGGTGTTCACTCACCTTACCAAAGAGGGTATGCCGCTGTTGCGCTATCGTACCAAGGACCTCACGGCCTTGCACTACGATAAGTGCTCCTGTGGACGCACACTGGTCCGTATGGACCGCATTTTGGGACGTAGCGATGACATGCTGATTATCCGTGGTGTCAATGTATTCCCCACCCAGATCGAGTCTGTCATTCTCGAAATGCCGGAGTTCGAACCTCACTACCTCTTACTGGTAGATCGCAAGAACAATACCGATACCATGGAGTTGCAGGTTGAAGTTCGTCCCGAATACTATTCCGACGAAATCAACAAGATGCTGGCTTTGAAGAAGAAGCTCGTAGCCCGCCTGCAGAGCGTACTCGGTCTCGGTGTAGATGTCCGTCTGGTAGAACCACGCAGTATTGAGCGCAGCGTAGGCAAAGCCAAGCGCGTCATCGACAACCGCAAATTGTAATTGCCAAATTGTAAATTGTAAATTGTCAAATAGTAAATGAACCTATGGTAGCAAAACAACTTTCCATTTTTCTGGAGAACAAGTCCGGCCGCCTCACAGAGGTGACTGAAGTTCTTGCAAAAGAAGGTGTCAACCTTTCTGCTCTATGTATTGCAGAGAATGCCGATTTCGGTATCCTTCGTGGTATTGTTTCTGAACCGGATAAAGCATATAAAGCTTTGAAAGATAATCACTTCGCTGTGAATGTAACGGATGTGGTAGGCATCAGTTGTCCCAATATTCCCGGCTCATTGGCGAAAGTGCTCCGCTTCCTCTCCGATGAAGGTGTCTTCATCGAGTACATGTATTCCTTTGCCAACGGTGAAACGGCCAATGTCATCATCCGTCCTAACGACATGGATAACTGCATCCGTGTATTGACAGAAAAAAAGGTTGATTTGCTGGCGGCAAGCGATTTGTATAAGCTGTAAAATGTAAAAATAGTGATTAGCGATTAGTGGTTGGTGGTTGCGCTATTACTCCGCATGGCACTAATCGCTAATCCCTAATTCCTAACCATTAATCCTTATTTCCTGCCCGTTCGTCTGGTTTTTGAAAAATTAAGGCTCGTATCGTTGCTTTATTCGATGCGAACCCCTATCTTTGCGCATTATTTGAACAAAAGTAATGAAGAAGAATATCCTAATAACTCTGCTTGCAGCATTGCTGCTCTCCTCGTGTGGAGAATACAACAAATTGCTGAAAAGCACAGATTACGAATACAAGTACGAAGCGGCAAAAAATTACTTCGCAAAAGGTCAGTATAACCGTGCTGCCACTTTGCTCAACGAATTGATTGCTATTCTCAAAGGTACTGATAAGGCAGAGGAATCCCTCTATATGCTGGGCATGAGTTACTATAACCAGAAGGATTATCAGACTGCTGCGCAGACTTTCATTCAATACTACAACGTTTATCCCCGTGGTACATTCACAGAACTGGCACGTTTCCACGCCGGTAAAGCTTTGTATCTGGATACTCCGGAGCCGCGTTTGGACCAATCCGGCACGTATAGCGCCATCCAGCAGTTGCAGATGTTTATGGAATACTTCCCGCAAAGTTCCAAGAAAGAGGAGGCGCAGAACATGATATTTGCCTTGCAGGACAAGCTGGTGATGAAGGAGTATCTGTCTGCAAAACTTTATTATAATATGGGTAATTATCTGGGTAACAACTATCAGGCTTGCGTTATCACTGCGCAGAATGCTTTGAAGGATTATCCCTATACCAACCTGCGTGAAGATTTATCCATTCTTATCTTGCGTGCCAAGTATGAGTTGGCTGTATACAGTGTGGAAGACAAAAGGGCAGAACGTTACCGCGAAGCTGTGGATGAATGTTATGCCTTTAAAAATGAGTTCCCCGAAAGTAAGTATATGAAGGAAGTCGACCGAATCTTTAAGGAAGCACAGAAAATGCTGGGAGAAGGAAGTGAAGAGCAATAATATAATAATACAATAGATAAATTTATGGATTACAGAAAGACAAATGCTCCTACTACTACGGTGACCCGTGATATGATGGAGTTGTGTGAGGATACCGGTAATGTATACGAAAGCGTAGCGATTATCGGAAAACGTGCCAACCAGATTAGTGTGGAAATCAAGAATGACCTTTCCAAAAAGCTTGCTGAGTTTGCCTCTTACAATGATAATTTGGAAGAAGTGTTCGAAAACCGGGAACAGATTGAGATTTCCCGCTATTACGAAAAACTGCCGAAGCCGACATTGATTGCAACACAAGAGTATGTGGAGGGTAAGATTTACTATCGTAACCCGGCTAAGGAAAAAGAAAAATTACAGTAATGATACAACGTATTCAATCTGTTTATTTGTTGTTGGTAACTATCCTGTTGGTTGTGGCAATTTGCATGCCTGTAGGACAGTTCATCGGAGCGGACGGAGTGACGGCGCATGTTTTCAAACCTCTGGGAGTGGCTTTGGCCGACGGAGGATTTCAGTCTACTTGGGGCTTGTTCGGGATATTGTTGCTCAGTGCACTTGTTGCCTTCTGTACGATATTCCTTTTCCGTAACCGTATGTTGCAAATACGCATGACGATTTTCAGCAGCATTCTGCTGATAGGCTACTACATAGCCTTCTGTGTATTTATGTTTATTTTGAAGGGTGATTTGGATGCAATGACTTTCCAGTTAGGATGGGCGCTTTGCCTTCCGGTGGTAGCCATCATCCTTAACTATCTGGCCTTCCGTGCCATCTACAAAGATGAGGTGATGGTGAAGGCGGCAGACCGTTTAAGAAGATAAGAAGGTTTATCTACTTGATAATAACAAAAGGCAGACCACGTATTTCATTCGGAATACGTGGTCTGCCTTTTTTATCGTTTCCGCTTGAGGTTAAGCCGTTCCATTATACTGTTCCCATTAGAGGAAATTGTCGTTCCTACGTGTGGAAACGGGTGTCTCCTATAAGCATTACTTCTTCAAGTCGAAGAGATAAGTTATCTTGGCCGTAATGACTCCGTGTGCGGAGCGTGAGAAAAAGTCTTTCTTGGTGCTGCCATAGAAATCGGATAAAGCATAGTAGTATCTTCCTTCTACGATGAAATTGCCTGCCTTGGTGCGCAGCTCTATGCCTGCTCCGCCTGCAATGCCGTAGTCGAATTTGTTGTCTATGGCCTTGCCGTGCTGTTCCACGGTGATGTTGGTGTAGGATTCTGCTACAGTGCCGTCCCAGTCGCCGTCTATTTTTTCGCTGTCGCCAAGCAGGAAACCTATCTGCGGACCGGCATGGATGAAGAATTGCAAACCGCGGTCCTTGCCGAATGCCAGATGTGCCAGGAACGGTATTTCCACATAGTTCATGGTGCGGGTGTAGCTCAGTGTGGGATAGTCCTCGTAATACTCGTCCCAACCGTGTTGTGAGAAGTTCAGCTCGATTTGTGCACCGCAAATCATACTGAAGTATTTTTCGGAAATGTATCGGGCTGTTACACCGCCGTTGATACCCATCAGATTCTTCTGCTTGACAGAGGGAGAGAAGCTTACGCTATTCAGATTGATGCCTCCATTGACGCCCACAGCGAAGTTGTGGCGTTGCTCGCCCACCTGCGCATGCAGGGGCAATATACATGCACACACCAGCAGGGCGAATATGATGATTGTTCTCAGGTTCATGTTATAAGTTATAAGTTACAAGCTACAAGTTAATAGTTATATAGTGGATTATCAGATTATTAATCCTTAATCCCTAATCAAAGTCCAACTTCACCAGCTCAAAGTTCTTGGTGAAGTGCACGAAGAACACCTTCTTGTTGATGAAGCCTCCCCAGTTGTTTACCCGTTGGAACTTGAAGCCGGTCTGGATGGGAATCAAATCCAGTCCCTGCATGTTCTTCTCGAAAGAAGAGCCATAGCGCGCAAGTCCTTTCAGGAAGAAATAACCGGTATCGAAGCCCAGCATTCCGAATTTGGGATAGCGCTCGTCCATCTCCTTGCCATACCATCTGCGGTAGTTTTTGGTAAAGTTGATGGCGGCAGGCAGCAGGTTGTTGGTATAGAAAGAGGAATAGAAATAGGTGTCCAGTTCAAAGAAGGCTTCCAAGTGGTCTTTGGTGTAGGTCTGCCATTCCGGATAGCCGAACAGATGGATACGGCTTTCGGGTTGTTCGCGCACCAATAAGGTCAATTGGGGAAGTATCTTAATCAATGTCAGGTTACTGCCGGATGTGGGGATAAAGATATTCTCACGGTCCGTGCGTAATACTGTTTTCAGGGATTCTACGGTGACATCCTCTTTCAAGCTCTTCATCGGGATGGAACGGTTGCGCAGTTCATCTTTCAGTCCCTTGATGAATTCTGCCTTGTCCTTGGTGCCCTGGCTGGCTTCAATGAAGATGACGTTGGCATTGGGGAACTGGCGCACAAAGTGGTCGTACACCTCGGAGTACAGATAGGATTGGGGGGTATTTATCTGATAGACCGCCGGATTCTGGAATACCGTGTTGTCTTTCGATGTGAATGGTATCACCAGGCGTGTGTCTTGTTTCTTGGCAAACTCGGCCAGAGGTTTGATGTGCTGTTGGTACAGAGGCCCGAAGATGATGTCCATGTCTTTCATCTCGCTTTTGCCCAGGATGGAGTTCAGCGAGGCACTTTCGGGACCAGAATTGTAAGTGTACAAGTCAATGGAAGTGCCAGTACGTTTCAAGCTGTCTACGGCCATCAGCAGGCCTTCGTAGTATTCCACCATACGGGAAGACTCGCTCTTTGATACCCCGTCCAGGAAGGGAAGGATGACGGCAGCCTTGATGGTGCTGAAGCGTTCTGTCTTTTTCCGGTTTTCACGGAACAGCTCGCTGTCGGTAGGTATTGCCTGCGACTGGATATTTTGCTCCGTCTGTGCTTTGGGATAGGGAATGCAGAGGAAGGTTCCCTTCTTTATTTTGTTTTCGCCTTTTAATTCCGGGTTGGCGGCTATCAGTTCGGCTTCGCTGATGCCGTATTCACGGCTGATGCTGAATACGGTTTCTTTCCGCTTCACTTTATGCATGTCACGGCATCGTGACTCTACGGGGCCGAGAATATTGTTGTTGGCAACCACAGTGCTGCTTTGTGTCTCAACCGGGACCATGGTTTGGGGCTCGGTTGTGGAAGGGATACGGATTACTTGTCCGATACGGAAATTCTCGGCGCTCAGTCCCGGGTTGGCGTCACAGATGGCTTTGGCAGATACATTGTATTTCACGGTCAGTCGGTAAAGGGTCTCACCGGTTTCGATGGTATGGTATGTTTCTTTTTGTATGTTGGCAGCGCTGCGTGGAATACGCAATGTGCGTCCGATGAATATTTTCTCGTCACTGCCGGGGTTCAGTTTGATGATGTCCGACTGGCTGACGCCGTACATGCTGGCGATGGAGTAGAGACTTTGTCCTTTTTCGATAGTATGCAGAAAATAAGATTGATTCTCTTGTGCTATTGCACCGATACTGCATGCACTGGCAAGCAGCAGGGAGCAGATAATGCGGTTAATCGTTTTCATTCAGTAATCGTTGGTTTATGTTTACAATTTCCCAAAGTAGCTGCAAAGGTACGAATATTGTGGCATTCAAACCAAAGGATTGCGTTAAGAAATAATATTGTGCATTTCAAAACTGAAAAATAGCGCTTTTCGGCTGATATTCGGGGGGAAACAGTTATTTTTGCAGTTAAAACGATAGGATAAATCAACATGCAAGAAGAAACAGAATATATCAATGTATATGGTGCGCGCGTGCACAACCTCAAGAATATCGATGCCGAGATTCCCCGTAACAGCCTGACTGTGATTACAGGCCTGAGCGGAAGCGGCAAGTCCTCTTTGGCATTCGATACTATTTTTGCCGAAGGGCAGCGCCGCTATATCGAGACCTTTTCAGCCTATGCCCGTAACTTCCTGGGAAATTTGGAACGTCCGGACGTGGATAAGATAACGGGACTGAGTCCGGTTATCTCCATCGAGCAGAAAACCACGAATAAGAATCCACGTTCCACGGTGGGTACAACGACAGAGGTTTATGATTACCTTCGTTTGTTGTATGCCCGTGCAGGAGAGGCTTATTCTTATCTCTCCGGCGAGAAGATGGTGAAGTATACCGAGGAACAGATACTCGATCTTATCCTGAAGGATTACAAAGGAAAACGCATTTATATCCTTGCTCCACTGGTGCGCAGCCGTAAGGGGCATTACAAGGAGCTCTTCGAGCAGGTGCGCAAGAAAGGCTATCTCTACGTACGTGTGGATGGTGAGGTGTGCGAAGCCTTGCCAGGCATGAAGCTGGACCGCTATAAGAACCATGATGTGGAGGTGGTGATAGACAAGCTGGTGGTGACGGACAAGGATGACACACGCCTGAAGAACAGCGTGGCCACTGCCATGCGCCAAGGTGACGGATTGCTGATGATACTCGATGTGCAGACGGATAGCGTGCGCCATTACAGCAAACGGCTGATGTGTCCCGTGACGGGGTTGTCCTATCGGGAACCGGCGCCGCACAACTTTTCCTTCAATTCGCCGCAAGGTGCATGTCCTAAATGCAAAGGGTTGGGGGTGGTCAGCCAGATTGATATTGACAAGGTGATTCCCGACCGTGAGCTCTCCATTGCCGGAGGTGCCATCGCACCGTTGGGGAAAGCCAAGAACAGCATGATTTTCTGGCAGATTACCGCCTTGCTGGAGAAATATGAAGCAACGCTGAAAACACCGGTCAAAGACTTACCGGAGGATGCCATCGACGAGATTCTCTATGGCTCGGACGAGCGTATCAAGATAAAGAGTTCACTGATAGGCACCTCTTCTGATTATTTTGTGACGTTTGAGGGGGTTGTAAAGTATATCCAGATGCTGCAGGAGAAGGATGCTTCTGCCACGGCACAGAAGTGGGCGGACCAGTTTGCCAAGACTGCCGTTTGTCCGGAGTGTCATGGCGCCAAGTTGAATAAGGAAGCGCTTTCATTCCGCATTCACGACAAGAACATCTACGAATTGTCTACGATGGACATCAATGAACTGTATGACTGGCTGGTAAACGTAGACCCGTATCTTAGTAGCAAGCAACAGCAGATTGCCGGTGAAATCCTGAAGGAAATCCGTACACGGCTCAAATTTCTGCTTGATGTAGGTCTGGATTATCTTTCGCTGAACCGTAGTTCCGTCAGCCTTTCCGGTGGTGAAAGCCAGCGTATCCGCCTGGCTACGCAGATAGGTTCACAGCTGGTGAATGTGCTGTATATATTGGATGAGCCGAGTATCGGCCTGCACCAACGCGACAACCAGCGCTTGATACACTCTTTGAAGGAACTGCGTGACATTGGCAACTCCGTCATTGTGGTGGAGCATGACAAGGATATGATGCTCGCCGCCGATTATGTCATTGATATGGGGCCGAAAGCCGGTAGACTGGGAGGGGATGTTGTCTTTGCCGGTACTCCCCGTGAAATGCTACGGACGCATACGCTGACTTCCCAATACTTGAATGGTGAGCGTGCCATTGAGGTGCCTGCCAAGCGTCGCGAGGGCAATGGACACAGTCTGTGGCTGCGTGGCGCCAAGGGTAATAATCTGAAGGATGTGGATGTGGAGTTCCCGCTGGGCAAGCTGATTTGCGTTACCGGTGTTTCCGGCAGTGGCAAGTCCACGCTTATCAACGAGACGTTGCAGCCTATTCTTTCGCAGAAGTTCTATCGTTCACTGCAGGATCCTTTGGACTATGATAGTATTGAAGGGCTGGAATATATAGACAAGGTGGTGAATGTGGACCAGTCTCCTTTGGGACGAACGCCGCGTTCCAATCCTGCCACTTATACCGGTGTGTTTTCCGATATCCGCAATCTGTTTGTCGGCTTGCCCGAAGCGAAGATACGTGGATATAAGGCGGGACGCTTCTCCTTCAACGTCAGTGGCGGACGCTGCGAAGCTTGCCAAGGCAATGGGTACAAGTGCATTGAGATGAATTTCCTGCCGGATGTGTATGTGCCTTGCGAGGTATGTCACGGCAAGCGTTACAACCGAGAGACGCTGGAAGTGCGTTTTAAGGGAAAATCCATTGCCGATGTGCTGGATATGACCATCAACCGTGCGGTGGAGTTTTTCGAGAATGTGCCTCAGATATTGAACAAAATTAAGGTTATCCAGGAAGTGGGATTGGGTTATATCAAGTTGGGCCAGTCTTCCACCACGCTCTCCGGAGGTGAGAGCCAGCGCGTGAAGTTGGCTACGGAACTTTCCAAACGTGATACGGGCAAGACTCTGTATATCCTTGACGAACCTACTACCGGACTTCATATCGAAGATATCCGCGTTTTGATGAACGTGTTGAACAAACTTGTAGACAAAGGGAATACCGTCATCGTCATAGAGCATAATCTCGATGTCATCAAGATGGCGGACTATATCATCGATATGGGGCCAGAAGGCGGTAAGGGAGGGGGAGAACTCCTTTCCTGCGGAACCCCGGAAGAGGTTGCTAAAAGCAAGAAAGGCTATACGCCTAAGTTCCTGCGTGAAGAATTGAATATCAAGTGATAATTATCTCATCATAGAGAATATTATGAAAATCAATAAGACGAATGCAGCAAGGCTTCTCGACAAGGCCAAGATTGCGTATGAGCTCATTCCCTACGAGGTGGATGAGAACGACTTAAGTGCAGTGCATGTAGCTGCCAGTTTGGGTGAGGACATCAATTGCGTGTTCAAGACGCTGATTCTTCACGGTGATAAATCCGGTTATTTTGTCTGTGTCATCCCGGGTGAGCACGAAGTGGATTTGAAGCTGGCGGCAAAAGCGTCAGGAAACAAAAAATGTGACCTTATCCCGGTTAAGGAACTTTTACCTCTGACTGGCTATATCCGGGGTGGGTGTTCACCCATCGGCATGAAGAAACCTTTCCCTACCTATATCCATGAAACGTGCCTGCGGTTTCCGTATATCTATATCAGTGCCGGACAACGCGGTTTGCAGCTTAAGTTGGATCCGAAGGATTTGGTAAGGGAAGTGCATGCAGAGGTTTGTATTCTTTTTAATGAATAAATCTTCTATTTCTGCCGAGATATTTTAATTTTATAAGGAAATCTTCAATAGAATTTATATATTTGCAGGAATTATTCAAGAAATCAATCCAATTACTAATTCTAAAAACTAATTTTTATGTTCAACAAACACCCTAAAGGTCTGATTGCCGCATCTTTTGCTAATTTGGGCGAGCGTTTCGGCTTTTATACCATGATGGCCATTCTTGTACTTTTTCTGCAAGCCAAGTTCGGACTGGATGGAAAAGAGGCAGGTTTGATCTACTCAACATTTTATTTTTCTATTTACATTCTAGCATTGATAGGTGGTATTATTGCCGACAGAACCCGTAATTACAAAGGTACCATCTTTGCCGGTATTGTTTTGATGGCGGTAGGTTACTTGATGCTGGCCATCCCGTCTCCTACACCGGTTGCCAATAAGACCTTGTTTCTGGTGATTACTTGTGCAGCCTTGTTTGTCATTGCTTTCGGAAATGGTCTTTTCAAGGGAAATCTTCAAGCGCTCGTAGGGCAGATGTACGACAATCCTCAGTACTCCAGCATGCGCGATTCCGGTTTCTCCTTATTCTATATGTTCATCAATGTAGGTGCCATCTTTGCCCCGTTTGCCGCAGTAGGCGTGCGTAACTGGTGGTTGTCCACATTCGGCTACAATTATGATGCCGACCTGCCTGCCCTTTGCCACGGACATCTGGCAGGAACGCTGACTCCCGAGGCTGTGGACACTTATAGCGCATTGGCAGCCAAAGCCACTATTTCCGGAACACCCGTAACGGATATGACGGTATTTGCCAATGAATATCTGAACGTGTTCACCACTGGTTTCCATTATGCATTCGGTGTAGCTATCCTGGCTATGGTTCTCTCTTTGGTAATTTTCGTCATCAACAGAAAGAAATTCCCCGATCCCAGCAAGAAGGTTGCTGCAAAAGCGGGCGATGCCACTGCAGTGGAGATGAATGCACAAGAGGTAAGACAGCGCATGTATGCATTGTTTGCCGTATTCGGTGTGGTAATTTTCTTCTGGTTCTCGTTCCATCAGAATGGGTTGACACTGACGTATTTTGCCAAGGAATATACAGATTTGAATTTATTCGGCATGGCTATTTCAGCTGAGCTGTTCCAGTCTTTGAACCCGATTTTCGTTGTATCTCTGACACCGGTCATCATGGCTGTCTTTGCAGCACAGCGTGCCAAGGGTAAAGAGCCTTCCACTCCGCGGAAGATTGCCATCGGTATGGGTATTGCTGCCACCGGCTTCCTTATAATGGCTATCGGTTCTTATGTAAGCAACTTGCCGATGCACAAGGATATAATCGCTTTGGGTACCTCTCCGGTGAAGGTGACTCCGCTGTTGCTGATGGTTACCTATCTGATATTGACTGTTGCCGAATTGTACATTTCTCCGTTGGGCATTTCATTCGTGTCCAAGGTGGCTCCTCCCAAATATCAGGGTATCATGCAGGGCGGTTGGCTCGGCGCTACTGCCATTGGTAATCAGTTGCTCGTTATCGGTGCTATCCTTTACGAAAGTATTCCTATCTGGATGACGTGGACGGTATTTGTAGTAGCGTGCTGCATTTCGATGTTCACCATGCTGTTCATGCTGAAATGGCTTGAAAAGGTGGCGAAGTAATCGGAAACGAAAGATAAAACTAAAGGCTGCGCAATGTTCGTAATGAACTGCGCAGCCTTTAGTTTTTGGAGGGCTTTTAATGCCGGGGCTCAGATTTCCAGTCCCATGATGTAGTCATTCATGTAATATCCGTTTCCTATCGGGAAATCCCCTTCACGGAGTTTCCGCATTCCCATATGTTCGTAAAACTGCAGTGCCTTGTTGTTACGGTTCACATTCAATTCCATCAGACAAGGGCCGGGATGCACTTCCTTGATGTACTTGATGGCTTCGCGAAAGAGGAAACTGCCGCAATGTGCACCCTGGTAATAGGGGAGCACATAAATCTTTTGCAGGTGGAATAAATTTTCTCCTTGCTGCTGTACGGACACATAGCCCGCCGCTTCACATTCTTCGTAGGCCAGGAAGTAGACGTGACCTTCCTCTTCCATTTGCTTGCGGATATTGTCCAATGAATACATCCATTCCATCATGTAGTCGGTCTGTTCGGGAGTAAGGATATCCTTATACGTGACAGGGAATATCTGCTGCGCAAGTTTCTGAATCAGTGCGCAGTCTGCTGTCGTTGCTTTTCTTATGGTAAACATATCGGTTGTATTTATACTGTTTGGGGTGTAAAGTTAAGCCTTTTTTGTGAAACAATCGTTATCTTTGCAGACCGTTACCGAACTAACTAATTTTGATTTTAAAAATTATGGCATTTACGAGCAACATTATGATTGTCCGCCACAGATTACTGAAGGAACTGGTAAAGCTGTGGAATAACAACGAACTTGTGGATAAAATAGACCGGCTGCCCATCGAGCTGAGTCCGAAGAGGTCCAAGCACGCGGGACGCTGCTGTGTGCACAAAGAGCGCGCGGTGTGGAAGTACAAGTCATTGCCGCTTCTGGGACTCGATATGGAGGACGAGACGGATGAGCTGACCCCCTTGTCGGAGTACGCTGCCCGTGCACTGGACAGAGCGGAAAATGGCAGGCCGAAAGACAATATCATGTGTGTGATTGACGAAGCTTGTTCGGCATGTGTGCAGATTAACTACGAGATTACGAACCTCTGCCGCGGATGTACGGCACGCAGTTGCCAGGTAAATTGTCCCAAGAAGGCAGTGCACGTCAAGGAGAGCGGGCAGGCATGGATTGACCATGATGCGTGTATCAGTTGCGGCATCTGCCATAAGAGTTGTCCCTACCATGCCATTGTTTATATTCCCGTACCTTGTGAGGAAGCTTGTCCCGTGAAAGCCATCAGTAAGGATGAGAAGGGGATAGAGCATATTGACGAAAGCAAATGTATCTATTGCGGAAAGTGTCTCAATGCATGTCCATTCGGAGCAATTTTCGAAATATCGCAGGTGTTCGACGTGTTGCACAGAATCCGCAAGGGTGAGCAGGTGGTGGCTATCGTGGCTCCGTCCATCCTGGGGCAGTTCAAGACGACTATTGAACAAGTATATGGCGCATTGAAACAGGTCGGTTTTACGGATGTCATCGAGGTGGCTCAGGGAGCGATGGATACCGTCAGCAACGAGGCGCACGAGCTGATTGAGAAGCTGGAGGAGGGTCAGAAGTTTATGACGACTTCCTGCTGTCCGTCTTATATAGAGTTGGTGAACAAGCATATTCCTGCCATGAAGCCTTACGTGTCGGGCACCGGTTCGCCGATGTATTATGCTGCCCGCATTGCTAAAGAGAAGTATCCGGATGCGAAGGTGGTCTTCATAGGTCCTTGCGTTGCCAAGCGCAAAGAGGCGCAGCGCGACGAGGCGGTGGACTTTATCATGACTTTCGAGGAGGTGGCTTCCGTGCTTGCCGGGCTGGATATTCAGATGGAGCAGGCAAAGCCCTATTCCATGAGTTTCACTTCCGTGCGCGAGGCGCATGGTTTTGCGCAGGCAGGAGGCGTGATGGGTGCCGTGAAAGCCTATCTGAAGGAAGAGGCAGATAAAATCAATGCCGTACAAGTGGCTAATCTGGATAAGAAGGCTATCGGTGCGTTGCGTGCTTACGCCAAGTCGGGCAAGGCTCCGGGGCAATTTATTGAAGTGATGGCTTGCGAGGGTGGTTGTATTACCGGGCCATGTTCGCATAATGAAATAACTGCCGGAAAGCGCCAGCTGACGCAGGAGTTGGCAAAGAGAAAAGAGACGTATTAGCCCTTTGTCCGTTTATATGAAGCATTTGATTGACAAATTGCGGAGCAATCGCAGGCTGGATGCCGAAGAGTATAAAGCCTTGCTTCTTTGTCGGGACACAGAACTTGCAGCCTACCTGCAGGAGCTTGCCCGGGAAGAAGCGCTTGCCTGCTTTGGCAATAAAATCTTCATTCGCGGACTGATTGAGATAACCAACCGTTGCCGCAATAACTGCTACTATTGCGGCATACGGAAGGAGAACCGGAACATAGTCCGTTATGAGCTGGCGCAGGAGGAGATTCTTTCGTGTTGCCATGAAGGCTATCGGTTGGGTTTCCGTACCTTTGTGCTGCAAGGGGGCGAAGCGCCGGCGGTGAAGGATGAGGGGATGGTGGAGACAGTTGCCGCCATCCGGCAATCCTTCCCGGATTGTGCCATTACCTTATCCTTGGGCGAGAAATCGCGGGAAGCCTACGAACGTTTCTTCCTGGCAGGTGCCAACCGCTATCTGTTGCGGCACGAAACCTGCAACGAAGGGCATTATCACCGGCTTCATCCTGCGGAGATGTCCCTTTCCCATCGGTTGCAATGCTTGGACTGGCTGAAAGAGATAGGCTATCAAGTGGGAACCGGAATCATGGTGGGCAGTCCTTACCAGACGGTGGACCATTTGGTAGAAGACATTCTCTTCATCGAACGGTTTCAGCCGGAGATGATAGGCATGGGACCTTTTCTTCCGCATCACGATACTCCGTTTTCCTCTTTTCCGCCGGGAGATATGGAGTTGACGTTGAAGTTGCTTTCTATCTTCCGGTTGATGCATCCCGCGGCACTGATACCTGCTACCACTGCCCTGGCCACACTTGCTCCGGACGGACGGGAACGGGGAATATTGGCTGGCGCCAATGTCGTGATGCCTAATCTTTCGCCTTCTCATCAGCGGGCGAAGTACTCCCTCTATGATAACAAAGCTTCTGCGGGTGCCGAAGCGGCAGAAGGTTTGCTAAAATTGGAGGAACAACTGAAAGGGATAGGCTACGAGGTATCAAAAGAGAGAGGAGATTATGAGAATGGAGAATTGACCGTTGATAATTGATAATTTTCAAATCTTCATTCTTTATTTTAATTACCAATTATCAATTTACGAAGTGTATAACATAAAGTCAAGACAAGCGGAAGAATTCATCAATCACCAGGAGATATTGGATACATTGGAGTATGCGCAGGCAAACCGCAACAACCGTCCGCTCATCGAAAGTTTGATTGACAAGGCTGCTTTGTGCCAGGGGCTTTCCCATCGGGAGGCGGCCCTGCTGCTGGAATGTGACGAGCCGGAACTGGTGCAGCGCATCTATCATCTGGCACGTGAAATCAAACGGAAATTCTATGGCAACCGCATTGTGATGTTTGCCCCGCTTTACCTTTCCAACTATTGCGTGAACGGTTGCGTCTATTGCCCGTATCATGCCAAGAACCGTACCATCCCCCGCAAGAAACTCTCGCAAGAGGAGATACGCCGCGAGGTTATCGCCTTGCAGGACATGGGGCATAAACGCCTGGCGCTGGAAGCCGGAGAAGACCCTCGAAACAACCCTATCGACTATATCTTAGAGTCTATCCGCACCATCTACAGCATTCATCACAAGAATGGGGCCATCCGCCGGGTGAATGTCAACATAGCCGCCACTACAGTGGAGAACTACCGGCTGCTGAAGGAGGCTGGCATCGGCACTTATATCCTTTTTCAGGAGACTTACAGCAAAGAGCATTACGAAGCCTTGCATCCCACGGGACCGAAAAGTAATTATGCCTACCACACCGAAGCGATGGACCGTGCTATGGAGGGTGGCATCGACGACGTAGGTATCGGCGTATTGTTCGGTCTGAACACCTATCGTTATGACTTCGTAGGACTGCTGATGCATGCCGAACATCTGGAAGCTACCTTTGGCGTGGGTCCGCATACCATCAGCGTGCCGCGTATCTGTCCGGCAGATGATATTTCGACCGAGGATTTTCCCGATGCCATCTCGGATGAGATGTTCTGCCGTATTGTGGCGGTTACCCGCATTGCGGTGCCTTATACGGGAATGATTATTTCCACCCGTGAGTCGGAAGCCGTACGCCGTCGGGTGCTCGAACTGGGCGTTTCGCAGATAAGCGGCGGTTCGCGCACCAGCGTGGGAGGCTATGCCGTGCCGGAAGCCAAAGAGGAAGATTCCTCCCAATTCGATGTGAGCGACCGGCGCACGCTGGATGAAGTGGTGAGTTGGCTGCTCGACCTGGGGCATATCCCCAGCTTCTGCACCGCCTGCTATCGCGAGGGACGTACCGGAGACCGCTTCATGTCGCTCGTCAAGCGCGGACAGATAGCAAACTGCTGCCAGCCCAATGCACTGATGACATTAAAAGAATATCTGGAGGACTATGCCTCCTCCGAAACCAAGGAGAAGGGCATACAGCTGATTCGTGAGGAGATGGAGCATATCCCGAACCCCAAGATACGGGCGATAGCCGAACGTAATCTTCAGGAGATAGGGGAGGGGAAAAGAGACTTTAGATTTTAGATTTCGGATTTATGAATAATACACCTCGTTCCAACCGCCTGCACATTGCCGTCTTTGGACGACGGAACAGCGGAAAGTCCAGCCTTGTCAATGCCTTGACCGGGCAAGACACGGCATTGGTATCCGCAACGCCCGGCACTACTACCGATCCCGTAACCAAAGCCATGGAAGTATATCCTTTGGGCCCGTGCCTCTTTATCGATACCCCCGGTTTTGATGACGACGAAGGCGAACTGGGCGGTATGCGCGTGGAGCGTACCTTAAAGACGGTGGAGAAAGCGGACATCGCCCTCTTGCTTTATGAAGCTGACGGAACGCTGGAACAGCAATGGCTAAAGCTACTGGCTGCGCGCGAAATCCCCGTGATACTGATACTGAATAAAGCCGATTCCCGTCAAGACACCGCTTCCGTGGTGCTTCGGATTGAAAAGGAATGCGGGCAGGCTCCCGTTGTGGTCAGTGCCAAAGAGGGTACCGGCATTCAAGGCATTTTCGATGCTATTCTCGAAAAGCTTCCCGAGAATTTTGGTGAGCAGACTATCACGGGCAATTGGGTAAGTGAAGGAGATGTCGTCCTGCTGGTGATGCCCCAGGATATACAAGCCCCCAAAGGTCGTCTCATTCTTCCGCAAGTGCAGACCATCCGCGAACTGTTGGATAAAAAGTGCTTAGTGATGAGCTGCACCACCGACAAGCTGCAAGCCTCCCTGCAAGCCCTTGCCCGTCCGCCTAAGCTGATAATCACCGATTCACAAGTATTCCCCATCGTCTATCAACAAAAGCCTGCCGAAAGTAGTCTTACTTCCTTCTCGGTTCTTTTTGCCGGCTACAAAGGAGATATCAATGCCTTCGTGGAGGGAGCTGCCGCTATCCATAGCCTGACCCCCCAATCGCGTGTACTGATAGCCGAAGCTTGCACCCACGCCCCGCTGACCGAGGACATCGGTACCGTCAAAATTCCCCGCCTGCTACGAAAGCGCATCGGCGAGGAATTGCAGATAGACTTTGTATCTGGAAATGACTTTCCCAAAGACTTGTCCCGATATGATTTAATTATCCATTGCGGCGCTTGCATGTTCAACCGGAAGTACGTTCTCAATCGTATAGCCCATGCCCGCGCACAGCACATCCCCATAACCAACTACGGAGTAGCAATTGCGAGTCTGACCGGTATATTGGATAAAATTGTTATCTATCGGTAAATATCCCTTTCCCTCTCTGTTCACGTTACTGATGTTATAGAGTAGCGTGAACTACTTTTCTTGTTAATAATATTTAATATATGGTACTTTGTAATGCAAGGTACTGATATAATACATATATTTGTGCCATACAAGGAACAACAATAGAATGAATAAGGACACTCATTACTCTATTGCGCAGCAAAATAGTAAATCGTAAATTGTCAAATAGTAAATACCATTATGGATGTAAACAATGTAAAGTCGCAAATGCGCAAGGGCATGCTTGAATATTGCATCATGCTGCTGCTTCACAAAGAGCCGGCTTATGCTTCGGATATCATTCAGAAGTTGAAAGAAGCCAGACTGATTGTGGTGGAAGGTACACTTTATCCGTTGCTCACCCGTTTGAAGAACGACGACCTTTTGGGGTATGAATGGATTGAGTCTACACAAGGTCCTCCCCGTAAATATTACCGGTTGACGGAAAAAGGAGAAGTCTTTCTCGGTGAACTGGAAACATCCTGGAAAGAGTTGAACGATACGGTGAATCACATCAGCAATTCTTGAAATGCCCACAGAGAATATGCTGCATTCGCCGAATGGTAAATAGTAAATCGTAAATAGTCAAATTGTAAATAAATAGTGTGTTATGAAAAAGACATTAACTGTAAATTTAGGTGGAACCGTTTTCAATATTGATGATGACGCATACCGTCTTTTGGATAATTATCTGAGTAATCTCAAGATGCACTTCCGCAAGGAAGTCGGTGCCGACGAGATTGTAGATGATATTGAACGCCGTATTTCCGAACTCTTTGCCGAGAAATTGTCGGCCGGTTCGCAAGTAATCACGATAGCCGATGTGGAAGAGGTGATTGCCCGCATGGGAAAGCCGGAAGATATGGAGGCGGAAGGAGAGAGTGCTAGTGCCGATTCCGGCAGCACGAGTGCCGGGGGCGGCTATGGTGCCGGTGCTTGGAACAGCAATACCGCTTATGGCACTACACGCCGTCGTCTATACCGCAATCCGGATGACAAAATGCTGGGTGGTGTCATCAGTGGAATGGCTGCCTACCTGGGATGGGATGTAACTTTACTTCGACTGTTACTGCTTGTCATCTTGATTTGTGGGGTAGGGACATTGATACCGGTCTATATCGTGTGTTGGCTGGTTATACCGGAAGCCCGCACAGCGGCCGAGAAGTTGAGTATGCGTGGCGAGGCCGTTACGGTGGAGAATATCGGAAAGACGGTGACGGACGGTTTTGAGAAGGTTGCCAATGGGGTGAATGATTATATGAGGTCGGACAAACCCCGTACTTTCTTGCAGAAGTTGGGAGATGCATTGGTGATGATTGTCGGCTGGTTCTTGAAAATCTGTCTGGTGATATTTGCCATTATCTGCAGTCCGGTATTGTTTGTATTTGGAGTGGTATTTGTGGCGTTGTTGTTTGCTGCGATAGCGGTGGCTGTTGGTGGCGGTGCGGCTCTCATTTCCTTTTTCCCGATGGCTGATGTGGTACTGCCTACTTCTCCGTTGTCTGCCATTGTGATGTACATTGCAGGAATCTTGCTGGTAGGAATTCCTTTGGTCAGTCTTGTATGGGCCATCTTCAGTCAGATATTCAAATGGCAGCCGATGAATTCCGGTTTGAAGTGGACGCTGGTTATTCTTTGGATTGTAAGTGCGGCTTGCTTCGGAATCTGTTTTGCAGTGCAAGGGGCTACTTTCCCGGAATTGGGTATCTTTAACTTCTGAGAATAGTAATTTCTTTTTTAATTGATATCGTGTTTGTAGGAATCTGATTTCTATAAACACGATATTTTTTATTTCAATGTAATTATTTGTTATACAGTGGAATATTTCGTTTGGAAAAGGTGTTTTTTAAACGTTCGTTTAATGAACGCAAAGATAACGTGTATTTTTGAATCTCGCAAAATGTTTAATAAAAATATTCTATAAATTTCTTTTTAGTGAGTATAATACTTTGTCAGTAAGCCTATTGCATTGTATTTCTCTAACTTCTTCCTTTTACTAATTTTTAAGTAATCTTCCCTCTTTAGTTTTCTTAAATATTGACGTTCAAAAAACGAACGTCTATTGAACGCTTTTTGCTTGCAATAGATTCGTTTACAGCATTTTACCTGACAGGTAATGAATGACTGCAAAAAATCTGTTGACAAGAAGGGCATAAAGCTTGTCGTATTCTACATAAAGTGTCCGCAAGTAATTGAATTTCAAGTGTATGCAAGAGGTTCAAAGCCCCAGGAGAACACCCTTGTCTGAACAAAAGCATAAAAATGGGAATAGAGAAAGAGGTCGAAATCTGGTATGCTATGCGTGCCACCTACCGCAGAGAACCAGATGCCATGCATCTGCTCAAGAAAGAAAATTTGGGCTGTTTCATTCCTATGCAATACAAGATATGTATAAAAAAAGGGAAAAAAGTCCGTGCTCTGGTTCCGGTCGTTCATAATCTGCTTTTTGTCCATGCCCGTCCTTCCGATGTGCAGCGTGTAAAATCTCAAGTCACTTATCTGCAATATATCACCGATACCCGCAGTGGGCAGAAGATTATTGTCCCAGACGGTCAGATGCAGCGTTTCATTGCCGTATCCGGCACTTACGATGATCATCTTCTTTATTTTCAACCGGATGAATTGAACTTGTCCAAAGGCACCAAAGTCCGGATTACCGGCGGTGAATTTGAGGGGCAAGAGGGTGTGTTTCTGAAGGTGAAAGGCGCACGTGACCGTCGCGTGGTTATCGAAATACAAGGTGTCATAGCTGTTGCCATGGCCACTATCCATCCCGATCTTATAGAAGTAATCGGCTGAACTTTAATTTTTAATTCTTAATTCTATAATTGCTTATGTCTCTTTCCGAAGAAGCAATCACTCTTCAGCGTGCTGCGCACGAACTGATGTATTTGGGTATGGACGGCAGTCCCGTCTATAGCGATGACTTGTCACGGCGGAACGGTGAGGTCTACCGTCTTACCATGGCTTTATACCGGTCGGGTGTAAAAGGCACTACCATCGAAGAGCAGGCAAATGTCTGTCTTGCCCTTCTTATGGGTTACAGCGCCTCTTTTGTGGACCATGGCGAAAAGCAGCAGCATGTCCAGGAAGTGCTGGACTGTTGTTGGGATGTGCTCGACGCCCTTCCCGCTTCCTTACTGAAGCTCCGTCTGCTTACCGCCTGCTACGGTGAAGTGTTCGACGAGTCTTTGGCCGACGAAGGCCGTTCCATCATCGCCTCCTGGGATTCCTTATCACTTACTCCCGAACAGCAGGAAGCGGTTGATGAATTTCAGAATGTGACAGACAATCCCTATCCATGGGAATATATCGATGAATAAAACTTTTCATATAATGCTTAACAATAAATCCGTATTGATTACCGGAGGAACGGGTTCCTTCGGAAAGAAGTTTGTGGAAACCATTCTCCGTGATTATCCGCAAGTAAAGAAAATTATTATTTACTCCCGCGATGAGCTGAAGCAATTTGAGCTGAAACAGAAATATCCCGGTCATAAGTATCCGCAACTGCGTTTCTTTATCGGTGATGTCCGTGACCTCGAACGCCTGACGCGGGCTTGCGAAGGAGTGGACGTGATTATCCATGCAGCCGCCATCAAGCAGGTGGATACCGCTGAATACAATCCCGAAGAGTGCATCAAAACCAATGTACACGGTGCGCAGAATGTGATAAAGGCTGCTCTTGCCACCGGTGTACAGCATGTGGTGGCCCTTTCTACTGACAAGGCTTGTGCCCCCATTAATCTTTATGGCGCCACCAAGCTCACTTCCGACAAGCTGTTTACTGCCGCCAACAATATCAGCGGTTCCAAGGACATCAGGTTCTCCGTAGTCCGTTATGGCAATGTGATGGGTTCCCGCGGTTCCGTAATCCCTTTCTTTATCAACAAGCGTGACAACGGGGCGAAGGAACTTCCCATAACCGATATGCGCATGACCCGTTTCAACATTTCACTGGAAGCCGGTGTCGCTTTGGTCATGTATGCCATCGGACATCACCTGGGTGGTGAAATCTTTATTCCTAAGATTCCTTCCTATCATATCCAGGACGTGGCTACCGCCATTGCACCCAATCTGCCGCAGGTGGAAGTGGGCATCCGTCCGGGAGAGAAACTGCACGAGGAGATGATTACTGTAACCGATGCTCTTGATACAATCGATTTGGGCAGATATTATGTCATTCTTCCTTCCGTATCTTTCAAGCACAGTCGCGAAGAGTTCATCAGACATCACAATGCAGTACCCGTTCCCGACGGTTTCCACTACAGCAGTGACAACAATACGGAGTGGGAGACAGTAGAGACTATGCGCGAGAATATAAAGAAATACGTTGACCCTAATTTCGAGGTGAAATGATAAGCAAGCCTATTCCATACGGTCGTCAGCATATCACAGATGAGGACATCCGGGCAGTCATCGATACCCTGAAAAGCGATTACCTGACACAAGGTCCCAAAATCAGGGAATTTGAAACGAAATTTGCCGAATATGTAGGTGCACAATATGCCGTAGCGGTGAACAATGCTACTTCGGGGCTTCATCTTGCAGCTACCGCACTGAATGTAAAGCCGGGTGACAAGGTGATTGTCACTCCCATGACCTTTGCTGCCAGTGCCAACTGCATTCGCTATTGTGGCGGCGAGGTGGTATTCTGTGATATTGACAAGGATACTTACCTCATGGATATCCGTAAACTCGAAGCCATGCTTAAAGCTTCTCCTCGCGGTACTTACAAAGGTATTGTTCCGGTTGATTTTGCAGGCTATCCTTTGGATCTGGAAGAGTTCAGAAAGCTTGCCGACGAGTACGGCTTGTGGATTATCGAGGATGCCTGTCATGCTCCCGGTGGCTATTTCATGAACAGTAAAGGCAAGAAACAACATTGTGGCAACGGTTGTTTTGCCGACTGTGCCGTATTCTCTTTCCATCCCGTGAAACATATCGCTACGGGTGAGGGAGGCATGGTGACCACCAACAGCAAGGAGCTCTATGACAAGCTTTGTCTTTACCGTACGCATGGCATTACGAAAGACCCTGCTTTATTGCACGAGCATCATGGTGGCTGGTATTACGAGATGCAGGAGTTAGGCTACAATTACCGTCTGACTGATTTTCAGGCTGCCTTGGGTATTTCTCAGCTGGAGCGTGCGAAAGCAGGTCTTGACCGCCGCCATGAAATCGTGAGACGCTATAATGAAGCGTTTTCCGGAATAGATGGTATCAAGACTCCGTTCAATGCTGCCGATGTCTATCATGCTTATCACCTTTATATCATTCAAGTAGCTGACCGCTTGGGCCTTTATAATTATCTGCACGAGAACAATGTCTATGCGCAGGTTCATTATGCTCCGCTTCATCTGATGCCTTACTATCAGCAGTGGGGAAATAGGAAAGGCGATTTACCTATAGTAGAAGAGTATTACGAACATTGTCTGAGTCTTCCGATGTATCCCACGCTGACGGACGAGGAACAGGAGTATGTGATTAAAAAGGTTATAGAATTTGTAGCGAAATGAATTGCGTAAACAAGCTTGTTCTCGGTACCGTACAGTTCGGACTTGACTATGGAATAAATAATCAGTTTGGGCAGGTACACCAAGATGAGGTCGGGCAGATATTGAGGTGGGCAAAGAAAAGCGGAATTAATACGTTTGATACCTCCTCTGCCTATGGAAGTAGTGAGAGCGTTTTAGGAAGGTCTCTTTCTGAAAATAATCTTCAGTTTCAGATTATTTCCAAATATCCCCAGTCTAAAGAAAATGTTGCTACCGTATTCGCTTCTTCTATAGAGAAGCTCCATCAACAGAAGTTATATGGTTATCTTGTTCATCATTTTGAGTTCTATCAATCCCATCCTCAATTATGGGAAGAGATGAAGCAACTCAAAGCAGAGGGAAAAGTAGAAAAAATTGGTTTTTCGCTTTATGATATCAATCAACTGCAATATTTGTTAGATAATAGAGTAGAGTTTGATATTTTACAATTTCCTTATAATCTCTTCGATCGGCAGTTCGATGTTTATCTTTCTCAACTTAAGCAGTCTGGGGTAGAGATACATACTCGTTCTGTATTTTTGCAGGGACTTTTTTTTAAGGATCTGGGTAGCCTTAGTGGGCAGATGGAACCATTGAAACCTTATTTATTGCAGATTAGATCCTATTGTGCAGTGCATTCTATCACCATTGAACAATGTGCATTAAGTTTTGTGCTTCGAAACCCCTTTATTGATGGTGTATTGATAGGGGTTGATAATATAAGTCAGTTGCAGAACAATATCAATGTGGCCATCTGTACGAAAGAGGTTGAGGAGTTGGCTAAACAGATAACTGTGAAAGAAACTTATTTGTTGAATCCTTCTAATTGGTTATAATATGAATGTTTTAGACTTTTTCTCTTTGGAGAATAAAGTAGCCATTGTCACTGGCGGCTACGGTTATTTGGGAAAAGCTTTTGTACAGTCTCTTAATGAAGCAGGGGCAAAAGTTGTTGTGGCCGGTAGAGATGAACAAAAGTTTAAATTGGCTTTTCCCATTGTTTCCAATATCTATTTCTGCCCTTTGGATATTTCGAACACAGAGAGCATCAAAAAATGCTTTGCTGATGTGAATAAAACATATGGTAGTATTGATATTTTGGTGAATAATGCAGTATATCTGTCCGGTCAATATCCTGAAGAAGTTAGTGACAAGGATTTGGCTTATTCATTTGATGGTATTATAGGTAGTGTTTACAAGTGTATACGCGAAGTAATTCCTTATATGAGAGAACAAAAGTCTGGAAATATTGTGAACATCGCTTCTATGTACGGTGTGGTGGTTCCTGACTTTAAGGTTTACGACGGTGATTGCAACCCAAATTTTAATCCTCCTCAATACGGAGCCTCCAAAGCCGGAGTCATTCAACTGACCAAATTCTTTGGTGAATATCTAATAGGTGATAATATTCGTGTAAATGCCATTTCTCCAGGACCTTTTCCTTCGCCTTCTGTACAAAAGAATGAAGAGTTTGTAAGTCGTTTGGCAGGTAAAAATCCTTCCCGGCGCATTGGCAATCCTGAGGATTTAAAAGGTGCATTGCTTTTTTTGGCATCAGATGCATCCAAATATGTAGTGGGACAGAATATTCAAGTAGATGGAGGGTGGACAATATGGTGAATACACTTTGTATTGTGCAAGCGCGTTTGACTTCATCAAGACTGCCAGAGAAGGTATTGATGGAGTTGGGAAACAGTGGGCTTTCAATTCTCGAACATGTTAATATGCGTCTCAATAAGTCCTTGAAAATAGATAAGGTTGTATTTGCTATACCAGACACACCTTTGAATGATAAACTGGCCGATTTTTTGGAAAATAAGAAGATAGAATATTGTCGAGGTAGTGAAAATGATGTTTTAGGGCGCTTCTATCATTGTGCAGAGAAATATAACCCTGAATTGATTGTCAGGGCCACTTGCGATAATCCGTGTGTTGATTGGCATTTGGCTGATGAAATGATAGAAAACTGGGGTGATGCGGATTATATGTATTGTAAAGAAACTCCATTGGGTACTTCTGTAGAGGTATTTACAAAGCATGCTTTAAATGAAGCTTATCACCATGCTAAAACCCCTGAAGAAAGAGAGCATGTTTGCCCTTACATAGCTCGTAATGAAAAAAATATTTGCAAACAATATCCTTATAATAAGCTTAGTTATCGTTTGACTGTTGATGAGGAAGCCGATTTTTTGCTGATGAATGAAATCTATAAGCAGCTTTACAAGAATGCTCCTATTGAGAATAAGATGATTTATGAATACTTGGAGAAACATCAAGAACTATTGGGGATTAATAGTAAGGTAAAACAAAAGTTTCTCTGATTAGGAGCCGATTTTTCATGATTCCGGCCAGTTTTTATTTTAGTTTCGATATTTATCTTTGTGTGTAGTAAAAACAAAGAGACATGAAGGCAACATCTGAATACATCACTCTTTTGCGTAAGTACATGGCCGAAAATGCTTCTAAATATGGCATTATGCGTATGGGAATATTCGGTTCTGTAGCGCGTGATGAACAAACTGTTGAGAGTGATGTGGATGTTTATGTTGAATTGCAAACGCCCAGCATGTTTAGTTTAGTTCACATCAAAGAAGAGCTTCAATACTTGTTTGGCTGCGCGGTGGATATCGTAAGATTGCGTGAAGATATGGACGGAATATTGAGACTGAACATTATGGAGGAAGGTATTTATGCATAAAGAAGAAGCACTTTTCTTTTGATGTTTTCTTCATTTGTTTTTTTGTAGCAAAAGAAACTGTATATGGACGAAAAAGAATGCTTGAGTAGGTTGTCACCCTTTTTGTTTTGGGACATTGATATGTCTCAAGCTTCTATGGATGCCTGCCCCTCAACAAGTGGTTCAGCGAGTACTTGAGTATGGCAATCTTGATGATTGGCGTTTGATACGTGCGTATTATGGTTTGCATCGCATTGTAGAGTTATGTAAGCAGATGCGGACACTTGATCCGGTTTGTCTTTCTTATATTTGCCTCTTGTCCGGCACGTCAAAAGAAGAATATAGATGTTATCATACGGTACAGTCGAGGCCCACACTCTGGAACTCTTGTGCTTGATGTGGTGAAGAATTTCCAATAATTTCAATTTAATTCATTTCATTTTCTTGAAAAAAATCTATTTCCGTGCCGATGCAAGTGCTACCATCGGCTACGGTCACTTTATTCGTACTCTGGCTTTGGCCGATATGCTGAAGGACGATTTTGATTGTACCTTCTTTACTTGTCATCCTACCTCATATCAGGTAAGTGAGATGGAGAAAGTATGTCCTTTCATCCCCTTACAGGAAGAATCACATTATGATGAGTTCCTTTCCCTTTTGCAAGGTGACGAAATTGTGGTGCTTGACAACTATTTCTTTACTACTGATTACCAGCGTGCCATTAAAGAAAAGGGATGCTGTCTGGTGTGTGTGGATGATATGCACGACAAGCATTATGTGGCTGATGTTGTGATAAACCATGGGTTAACGGATGAATCCTTGTTTGATGTAGAGCCCTATACCAAACTCTGTTTGGGGTTTGATTGGGCGTTGCTCCGTCATCCGTTTATCGAAGCTGTAAAAAAACAGCGTTGTCATACTATAGGGGGTATAGAAAAAGTTACTATTACATTTGGCGGTTGTGATGATTTTGATGCAACCGGTTACTATGCAAGTAATCTTCTTGAGAGCAAAAATATTAAATCAATAACCGCAGTTGTAGGTGATGCCTATAAACCAATCCACCCTATATCACAAGATAGACGCCTTACATATTGTTCAGGCCTTTCAGCTGAACAAATGGCTGATTTGTTTAGGCAGTCAGATCTCGTTATTTGTTCAGCAAGTACAGTGTGCATTGAGGCTTTGTTTTGTAATACAAAAGTTGCGGCAGGGTGGTTTGTAGATAATCAGATGGATTTCTATAATCTTGTCACTGCTAAAGGATGGGTAATCGGTTTGGGCAATGTGGAGCACCCCTATATAGATATGGATGCTCTTAATGCATCAACGGTTCCTTGCGCATCTATAGGGAAAGACATTCGTCAAAACTATTGCCAGCTATTTCATAACTTACAAGATGGTTATTACCTTAGGAATGTACGTTTTCAAGATTTAGATTTGTTGTTTCATTGGGCCAATGATTCTACTGTTCGTAACAATGCGTTTAATACAGATCCTATTGAATATGGTGGTCATTGTCAATGGTTTGCCAATTGTATGCAAAGAGATGATGTTCAAATCTTTATTCTAGTTAAGAATAGCGCTCTTGTTGGTCAAGTCCGATTCAATATTGAAGAGGGTAAAGCTGAGATTGATTATTCTATATCATCAGAAAGTCGTGGAAAAGGTTTGGGTAATGTTATTATTCGATTGGGCATAGAAGAGGCAAATCGGATGGGTATTAAAGAATTAATAGCAAAAGTTAAAGACAAGAATATACCGTCGCAAAGAGTGTTTTTGAATAATGGCTTTATGTGTAATGAAGATATATTGACATTTGAGGGAGTAAAGAGCTATAACTATTTGATGCGGGAACCGTATTGAAATTTTAAACTGTTTTTATGAATAAATATCTGTTAGATTTTCCGTTTTATACCAAGGATCCCGATACGAAAAGTGCATTGGATAGTGAAATCCTAAGATTAGTCCATGATTATGGAACCCCATTCTATTTGTTTCATGAAAAAGATTTTTGTGAAAACTTCCAATCATTATGTGACTCTTTCCGTGCTGTTTACGATAACTATATTCCTTCTTACTCTTATAAGACCAACTATACCCCCTACATATGTAATTTAGTTAAACAGATGGGGGGATATGCCGAGGTTGTGTCCGATATGGAATATACTTTAGCAAAAAGATTGGGCTATCCGGACAGTCAGATTATTTATAACGGACCTTGTAAAGGCCGTTGTATGGAGGAGCATATTCTTAATGGGGGCATATCTAATATAGACAGTGAGGATGAAGCTTTACGTGTCGTTGAAATATCCCGCATTCATTCAAACAAGATTATAAGGGTCGGTATCCGTGTTAACATGGATATTGGTGCTGGATACATTTCACGTTTTGGTCTGGAAAAAGACAGTGAATCTTTCCGACGTACGATTGATTGTCTAAAGGCATGCGGCAATGTCGTTTTGAGCGGTGTACACTGCCATATAAGTCGTGCACGGGGATTAGAGGCTTGGCAAAATAGAATTGACGGTTTATTGGATGTCATCTCTAACTATTTTGACGGAGCCGTAGACTACGTTGACGTTGGAAGTGGTATGTTCGGACAAATGGATCCTTCTCTCGCTATTCAGTTTGGGGATCATGTTCCGACTTATGATGATTACGCCCGCGTAGTGGCTGGAACTATGGCGCAGTTCTTTTCTGGTTCAGAAAAGAAACCTATTCTGTTTTCAGAACCGGGTACTACCCTCATATCAAAGTTTATATCACTGGCAACCCGTGTGGATAATATCAAGTCTATTAGAGGTAAACAATTTGTAACCGTGGACAGTTGCTATTACAATGCCGGTGAAATTTGCAAGTTCAAGGAAGTGCCTTATCGAGTGGTCCATTCTGCAGGTTCTGTCAATGCGAATTATAGTTCGGGAATCACAGATATTATGGGATACACTTGTTTGGAACAAGATTGTTTATATCATGACTTTAAGGAACCTGTTTCTGTAAGTGACATTTTGCTCTTTGGTAATGTGGGGGGCTATTCAATCGTATCAAAACCACCGTTTATCCAACCGGATTGCCAAATGTTGTGTTATTCGCAAGATGGCACGATTAAGGTAATCAAACGGGCAGAAACTTTTGATGATGTGTTCAACACTTTTATAACAGAGAAGCAATGAAAGACCTCACAGTATTAATTTCCGCCAGTGGCTCACCATCTATTCCCGGCATCATAGCTTGCTTCAAAAATAATGGAGAACGTAAAATTAGGGTAGTAGGTGTGGATATGTCTGATGAACCTTCTGCCAGGTATATGGTTGACGCTTTTTATCAAGTACCTGCAGCTACTCATCCTGATTATTGTAACATATTGCTCGATATTTGCAAGAAAGAACATGTAGATATCTATTTCCCGGGAGTTTCGGCGGAAGTGAGTGCATTGGTGAAACGATGGGACGATTTCAAGCGGATAGGGGTCACTTTGTCGGTTTCCAACAGCAATTCTGTAGATGTGGCAAATAACAAGCTTAAGACATACCAAATGCTTGCAGAGGCAGGGATACCGGTGCCTGAATATTATCCAGTCCATACAGTCAATGACTTTGTTGAAGGGTGTAAGTATATGGGTTATCCCCAAAAACCTGTATGCCTAAAAATAGTCAATGGTAGTGGAAGCCGTGGTGTAAGAATTATTGATGCGAACAAGTCCCGTTATCAGCTATTCGCCCATGAGAAGCCCAACAGTTTCTATACTTCTTACGATGATATGCTGAGCATTTTGAAAGAAGTGGATGTGCTGGATGAGCTTATGTTGGTGGAGTTCATGCCAGGTAATGAATACACAGTTGACCTTTTGGCTCATAAGGGTACTGTAATCTATCAGGTAGGCCGTGAAAATGTCGTTAGCCTTATGAGTATTGCACAGGAAAGCGTATTGGCTTATGACTGGCAAGCTTATAAAATATGTAGCGATGTGGTGCGCTTAATGCACATGGATGGTAATGTGGGTTTTGACTTTATGCGCAGTGCAGATGGAACGGCAGTTTTAATGGATATTAATCCTCGTTTGACGGCTACGGTATCTGTAATTGCAGCAGGTGGAGTAAATTTGCCTTATCTCCGCATTAAACAATTGTTAGGCGAACCATTGCCCCATGTCTCGCCTCAGTTTGGCACCCGTATGAAACGTAGATACTTGGAGTATTTTACTAACTCTGAAGGAGAACTCATCAAATTCTAAATATAGTATATTTGCATAGATATAGATATGGTAGAAATCAATTTTGATAAACTGGACAGAACGCTGGTTTTGGCAGAACTGTCTTGTAATCATTTGCAGAGCTTTGATATTGCTGTCCGTACCATCGAGGCAATGAAAAAGGCAGGTGCCGATGTTGTAAAAGTACAGAATGACAATCCAGACGGAGGTATTACCATTGATTGTGATAATGAATATTTTCAAATTGGTGGAGGCACTTTGTGGGACGGGAAGACATTGAACAAACTCTATAAGGAAACATACACGCCTTGGGAGTGGTTGCCCAAATTGCAGAAAGTTGCCCATGATTTGGATATGGAGTTCTTTTCAGCACCATCAGATTTGGAAGGAGTTGATTTTCTGGAAAAGATGAACGTTCCTGCTTATAAAGTTGCAAGTTTCGAGATTACAGATACAGCTCTTGTTCGCAGAATGGCCTCAAAAGGCAGGCCTATTCTTATTTCTACAGGAATTGCCGAGATGACTGACATACAAGAAGCCATTGATATTTGCCGTAGCGAGGGTAATAATCAGATTGCTCTTCTGAAGTGTACATCTTCTTATCCCACTCCTTTAGAAGAAGCTAATGTTTTGACAATTCCCGATATGACCAAGCGCTTTAAAGTTGTGGCGGGCCTTTCAGACCACTCTATGGGACACTCTGTTGCTGTTGCCGCTGTGGCATTAGGAGCAAAGATTGTGGAAAAGCACTTCATTTTAAGTAGGGCAATGGGAGGCCCTGATGCTGCTTTCTCAATGGAGCCGGATGAGTTCAAGACGATGGTAGATGAAATCCGTAATACAGAAAAGGCTTTAGGCACTGTACAATATGAACTAAACGAACATGCACGGTTCAATAGAGGTTTCGCTCGTTCTTTGTTTATTGTTGAGGATGTGAAAGCCGGCGAAACGCTTACGGCTAATAACTTACGCTCTATTCGGCCAGGGCAAGGATTGCATCCGCGATATTTGGATGAACTTCTAGGTAGAACTGTCAATCGTGATGTCAAACGTGGTACTCCAATGAAAATGGAGTACGTTCAGTAATATATTTATGTCTCTATTTACAAATAAACGTATCATGGTTGTTGCCGCCCATCCCGATGATGAACTGCTGGGCCTAGGCGCTACCATGCACAAACTAGTCAAGACACAAGGAGTACAGACCCGGGTCATCATTTTGGGAGAGGGGATTACTTCACGCTCAGATACCCGTGACACGGAACAGTGGAAGGAAGTCTTGGAAAGGCATCATCAGAATGTGGAGACGGCGCGGCAGTTGATAGGCTATCACAGCGTGCAGGCATATAATTTTTCCGACAATCGTTTTGACAGCCATGCACTGCTTGATATCGTAAAGGTAGTGGAGCATGAGAAGGAACAGTTTCGTCCGGACTTTATCTTTACCCACCATGGTGGCGACCTTAATATTGACCATCAGATGACTTTTCAAGCAGTGATGACTGCCACACGCCCTATGGAGGACGAACCGGTGAAGGCTATTTTTACATTCGAGACCCCATCAGCCAGTGAGTGGCAGGCTACTTGCGACCCACGCCATTTCACTGCCAATTTCTATATGGAGATTTCGGAGGATGATTTGAAAGCAAAATGTGCTGCCATGGCAGCCTATGAGTTTGAGAGCCGTGCTTTTCCGCATCCGCGCTCTTCGGAGGCATTGAAAGCCCTTGCCCGGTTTCGCGGCTATACCGTAGGCAAACACTTGGCCGAGGCATTTCAGATAGTGCGGATGATAGAATGAAGAAGGGAGCCTTTTAGAGCCCCCTATACTCCCTTTCCGCATCGAAGCACGGACAAGCTTTCGCTGGATTCAAATCATGGTGCCCCACAATCAGCGCCCGTGGAAAGATACGCTTCAACTCACGTAGTAGTGCCAGTAACGAAGCCTTCTGTTCCAATGTACGGGTATCGGCAGGAAAACTTGCAGCATCCAGTCCTCCTTCATAACAGATGCCGATAGAATGGCGGTTGTGATTGAGGGAATGCGCACCTATTTTTTCCAACGGGCGGCCGCGGTGTATTTCGCCGTTGCGGGTCAGATAGAAATGATAGCCGATGTCACGGAAGCCGCGGTGGTGGATGTGGTCGCGGCGGCAATCCTCAAAGCCCAGGGCCACGCCTTGAGGCGTGGCTGAGCAATGAACAATGAGCAGGGTAATCGTACGCATGGCTATTTGCAAGCGCCCAGACCTAAAGCTCCCGCTATGGCGGTAGCTACGGTGATGATTACTTTGAGGACAATGCCCCATACGGATTTTGACTTTTTGTCTTCACTCATGATGATTGGTAATTGATAATTAGTAATTTGTAATTATTCTCATCCTAACGGATTCTCGCCCTGATTGCCGTCACTTCCTCCGGAACCGCCGTCGGAACCACTGCCATCGGGAGCTTTTCCACCTACGGTGTACAGGGAAGATTCTTTCAGCTGTCCATCCAGGTTGATTTGGGCATTACTCAGTTCGCCGGTGGCACGGGCGCGGAGCTTCAGCCCCTTCACGTTGTTGGCCAGCGAGAAGTCGGCAGCGGATTGCGCCCCTTTCTTGCTGACGATTCCTACGGAGAAGATGGCAAGGTCATCCAGTTTCACGTTCTTGCCGTCCAGAATCAATTCTTTGGTGCAGGAAACCATGTCTGCCAGTACCCCCTTGATGACACCACTCGAATAGGGGGTGTTGTGATTGGACATGTGCTTGGCCAATTTTTCGATGTCGAAGGTTTCTTCGATTACGGGGCGTGCATACCAGAGGCCTTTCAGCGGGCTGTCTTCGCCCGTCACTTGATACTTTTTGTAACGAATCATACAATTAAAATTTAGAAGTTAAAGGATAAAAACATTTGCTGTGTTGAACTCAACGATGCAAAGATAAGGCTGTGGATACGGGCGTTTGCCGGTTTTTGCAGGTTCTCGTCTGTTTGGGTCTGTTTTAGTCGGTTATTTACGCTTGTAAGTTTGATAATGTCATGATTTATAGTTACTTTTGATGAAATATAAATCGTAACTGTCAACTATGGATTCTTTTGTCATACGTACATACGGGCGTACTGAATTGGCCCAAATCTATTGTCCCAATCTTTGTCCGGAGGCTGCCTTCCGCAAACTGAAACACTGGATAGACCTTTGTCCCGATTTGCGTGACGGACTTTCCGCCTTGGGTGGTTCTTCCCGTTCCCGCTCTTATACGCCTGCCCAGGTGCGGCTGATAGTGGCTGCACTGGGAGAGCCTTAAACCTGAGGTTGGATGGCGTAAAGGTCAGGCCGGGAAGCGTAAAGGTGAGGTTGGTACACTTGGTACAGAGGTTCATCCATCCTTTCGCCTCACACACATACGCGTGCGTGAAGCGAAGTGAATGTCAGACTTTTGGTTTCCGGTAGTTTCCCTTGCCATCTACATTTTCCACCAGCCCGTGTTTCTGCATGCGTTTGAGCCAGGTGGAGGCGGTTTCCGATTTGATGCCCATCTCTCCGGCTTTCTGCAGGAAAGAGGCCCGTGTGAATTCTTCTTCCATGCTGTCTACCAGAGCATCCCGGTCGGCATTGCCGCGGCTTGTCACTTCGGTGTTGGGCAGGAAGGAGAGGATATGGGTGGTATGCCGATAAAGGCTTTCGGCCAGTGAGAGTACGGCATGAAAGTCATCGGAAGCAATGAGGAGATTCCATCGGCTGACAATGTGGTCTTTCAGATTGTCTGTGGCTGTGTGAGGGTCGGGCGACACGTAAGGCGAGGCGGTGATTTCCCCTTGTTCCATTGCGCGGAGCATGGCCACCACTTCCATGATGCGGCAGATGTTGATGGCCAGACGTGCCACGCTGCTTGACATCTCGTTTCCGTTGGCTAGTCCGGAGCGTACGAAAAGCCGGGAGAAGAGCCGGTTGAATTCATCTTTCTGTCCGTCCGTAAGGTGAAGGGTGAATATTCCGTTCATGACAATGGTTTTCAGTTTGTCCTTCCATTCCATGCCCAGAGCCTTGAAGGTATCTTCAAGATCGCTGTCATTGCGGTCGAACTGGTTTTGCCAATGATGTATGGCAGGCATGTAGTAGAATACCTGGCGAGAAAAGAGCCCGTTCTCAGCAGTGGGAATCAGGGGTTTCACTTGTGAGGGGGTGCCTGACAGAAGTACGGAAAGATAAGTTTTCTTTACCTCTCGGTATTCGTGGTCGGTGCGCCGGTTGTAGGACAGTCGGTCGTGGTCGAAGGCTTTGCGCATGGTGTCGCTCCAGTGTCCGTATTCCGAACCGATGGCGGTGGAGATGGTGTCGGCTTCGCTTTCGCATATCAGTCCGGTACCGTCGGAGTCCATCAGGTTTTGCAGGATGCCGGTTCCGGTGTTGTTGCCCGAGATGAGGAACATCTTGTTGAGAGGCATTACGGGAGTCTCCGTTTTTCCACGTTCCTTGCCCAGTGTGTCGTATTTTGCTTTTTCGCGGCGGTAACATGCCATGCTTTCGTCTACCTGCCCACGTATTTCATCGTGAATGGGCTCGGCAAGCAGGCGTACCAAGGAGAGCACTCCTTTGCCGGATGCAGGTAGGGCTACTACAAAGGTTTGCAGGCAGGGGGACATCATTTTTCCTCCGTAGGAACATCGGACGTGTTTTCCCATACTGGCACCCAATACGGTGATGGCACCCAGTAGCAGTACATCGTATTGGGCGAGGGAGGTTCCGCAGCTCATGATGCGATTCAGGGGATAAGGCCAGTGGAGGTGTTCGTCGAAAGTGGGTAATGGAGACAGTGGTTCAATGCCCGATGCGGACTCTTCCTCGCGTGCGCGCGTGTGTGAGGTAGAAGAGAGGGGTGAACTTTGTGTACCAAGTGTACCAATGGCGGGTGCGGCTTCATGCTGAATCTTCACGCCGCAAAGCTCGGCCAGATGAAAGGCGGTTCCTAGATGCACGTCGTTACGGCCGGTCTTCAGGGCATTGCTGAAGAGCTTGTCGGCTGCCCGTTGGTCGTACTTGGACGACAGGCTGCACAGACTTAAAAAATCATGCCGTCCTGCTTCTCCGCAGTCGGTGGCAATGGCAAATGCCAGTTGTATATATTCTTGATAGGTTGGAGCAATGTCTGCTCCTGCATTTCTGACTGCTTCGGCCAGAAGGTGCAATGAAGATAGTGGTTCCATCGGATTTGGTAATTTATAATTAGTAATTTGTAGTCGGTGATTTGCAATGACTCATCATTCGAAATTCACAACTTCTCTGAGCAGTGCCTTCGGGTCATGGCAGAGGAAACAGGCACGTACGAGGTCTTTCCCCGAAGTGTCCACTCCTTTTCCGGGTTGTGTGTTTTCGGCGTCATACATGCAGTGGACGTAGTTCATGGCCCAGCGCACCGCCTCCGTGCTGTCTTTTCCGATAGGGCAGGGTACAAAAGCCTTTACACCTCGTCCGGTAGGGCTGATGAACACCAGTACCGGTGCGAGGTAAGGGTCTTTGAACAGTAGTTGCTTCAGGCGTCCGGCTTCGTCAGGCGAGTCGAGATGGTCTACGTCCACCACCACCAGTCCGGAGGGTAGCTTTAGGCAGTCGCTCCGTCGTCGGGTGAATACGCCGCAGGGGGTGACGTAGGGTAAGGTTTGCTGTTTCAGCATCCGGCAGTTGTTATCATCGCCTTGTAGGGCAGCTTCGCGGATGGCTTGTGTTAGGGTGATCAGCCGTTTGTTGGCTGTGATGAGTTGGTAAACTTCGTTCAGTTCTAAAGTACGCAGGGGGGTAAGCGTGGCGCTTTTCACGATTTTCCCGGTCGCTCCGTCCTTCATCGGTGAGATGGGTGGCATGAAAAGCGACATTTTAAAAGATTTTGGCATATTATACGTTTAAATAGTTGGCTCAAAGGTATTCATTCTCTTTCGTTGAATCTTTCCCACATGTAAGAAAGATTTTAAAGGAACAAAGTAAATAATAACAATATATAACATAATATTCTATCTAATTACTTAAAATTTATCTAAATGGGCAAAAATTTTATTCACCCTTCATTGGGCTTTTTTATCGAGCGAACGAGAAAACAGAGTGGAGTCACTATTGAAACTCTTTGCAAGGATTTGCATATTTCTCCATCCACGTACATAGACTTAAAAAAAAGGGTGCAACGCCTCACTTAGTACATACGAAACTCTTCTGCGATACTATATCGATGAACTGGAGGAACTGGGTGATGACGAAATCAGGAAATTGGCGGGGGAATGGGTGGAGAAATGGCTGGAGTCTAGGAAAACAAGGTAGCTGTTTTATTGTCCCACTTAAAACAGAAGGATATGATCCTTACATTGATTATCTGAAAGGCGTTAGCATATTCTTTGTAGTATTGGCTCATTGTTTGTTGATATAAAATTGCTTGTTGTTCTCTCTTTGGGGAGTACAGTCAGTTCCCTTGTTTCTATTGATACAAACTTTTCATGTTCATAAGAAGGGGGGGATATGGCGGTTAAACTGCCGGATTTCAAAGAACTGTTACTTTATTTTTAGTACCAAACAGAGGCCGTTCCTCATAGAATGTCTCTTCAGGCATTCTGTTCAAAGAATAACGTCCCTTACAACATTTTTCATAAATGGTATAAGGATACCCACAGAAAAATAGTAGAAGTTCAGGTGAACGGTGTCCCTCAGGTTCAATACCGGAGTCCGTGCCGTCTTCTCTTTCAGGGGGAAAAACTGTAAAGAAGGCGAGTCCTTATTCCCTCTTGTTGGGCACAGACACCGGAAGCCGTACAAAGCCCCGAGGGTACTTCCTGTGCGTATATCCGTGGAGCTAACTTTGAGTAGTGGCCTACATATCCTCCCAAAGGATTTGGATTCTCTGGACCTATACCGTCCGAACCAAAAACAGGAAGACCCGTGTCGAGTATGACATTTATATCGTCGTTGAAAGACCGTCGTATCGTTTGCCTGTTCGCTTATGATAATCGTTCCTATAGTCTTTTCGAGAAAAAGTTTATTGCGAGCTATCAGTTTGATAATCAAAGATGACGGAGGTAACGAGGTTGTCTATCGGATAGACTGGAAGGACGTGGTCTTTCAGTTAGATAATTCTGTGATTAAATCATTAAAAATAAGATGATTATGTCCTATATTTATATGGTTATATCAAGTTTTTTGTATATTTATATCGCAAAAAGCGGGATATGGATACGGACAAATTACAACAGTTGATAGTTCAGAAGCGCGAGCTTCTGGCGCATGAGACCTTCTCGCGTCGTGCCTTTGCTGCTGTGAGGATATGTCTGATGAAATGAAGAGCCAGTATGTGGAATACTTGATCGAACGTCTGGAAAATGCGGAACTGGATAACCGTGTGATGAGACTGGTGTTGGAGGATCTGAGCAGAGAGTTACCCCACTCCAATCAGATGTTAGAAAAATCAAATGAGTTGCAATCTCTTCTTGAGGAAGAGCGTAACTTGTGTAAATCCTTGGACTGTGAGATATAAAGCTGAAGGAACAATTCGAATCCATCTGCAAATACTGTTTCGGTTCGAAGAAATAGTCCGTAAAAAGGATGGTTCCGGTTCGGATGCACAAGATATCTTTGAGTCTGTCACCGTAAAATATAGACTTGGCTGTATGTCAATAGTTAAAAATCAATTGAATTTGATAGTATTTTTTTAGGCATCCATTCTGGTGCTTTATAAAAAGGATATGCTCAAAATTGAGTATTAACGGTATGCCCTAAACAGAGTGCTTACGATTGATTGCTAGTCTTTCATAGGTTACCTTAGTAATATGAATATATCTTCTTTGTTTGCCAAATCTATATGGTTTGGGATTGTCCCTAAATTACCGACATTTATAAATATACTTATACTTCCTTTAGTGACCCCTTATCTGTCAGCTAGCGATTATGGCGTATGGGGGATTATTTCAAGTTATATGGGTATCTTTATATCTATATATACTTTGGGATTGCACATGCACTTAAGCAATTCGTATTATGAATATGGCGATAAGTATAGACTTGTCTGGGGGCGTATTTTGTTTCTATTACTATTATTATCTACTTTTTTTTCGTGTATTCTATTTTTTATTATTTGGAGTACATTTGATAATTTAGATTTTGATAATCGTATATTATTAGCTTTGTTGTCTGTTTTTAGCTTGCAATTCAATGCTAATAATTTGATGGGACAATGCCTATATACACTGCGTGGAACTCCTATTCCTTTTGTTGTAAGAACATTAGTAGGTGGTTTAATTGGGATTGCGGTAACTTTTATATCTATTAGATACTTAAGAATTGGATATTTAGGATTTGTTCTTGGTTCTGCACTGAACTATATGTTTTGTTTCTTTTCTTTTATCTACCCTTTGTGGATGAAAGAGAAACTTTATCCAAGAATTGAGATATCTAAAGTAAGAATTTTCAAATTACTGAAGATATCGTTACCGGTTGTTCCTCATGCTTTAGGATTTCTGCTGTTGTCCTCTTCAAGTAGGATAATAATGGCTCTCTATGAGATACCTATAGAAGATATTGGCATATATTCCAATGGTTATATTTTAGGTGATTATATAACTATTGTGACAACAGCTTTGGCTTTTGCACTTGCTCCTTATATGCAGACTACTTTTAGAAGCGAAAATTATATGTGTTATCGTTTCTTATTTTTCTTGTGTCAATCTATAGCATTGGTATCTATCTTTATTTTTTGTTTGTGGATGCCGGAGATTTATAGCATTTTGATAAGAAATGAGAGTCTGCAAGAAAGTATGGTTATTTCTCAAATATCATGTTTTGCTAACTGCGTATTCCCGTTATATGTTTTTATGTCAAACATCTGTTTTATAAAGAAAGATACTATGCAATTACTCTGGTTAGTATTTATACCCGGTCTTTTGAATATTATCTTGCTCTTGATTTTTATCCCATTGTTTGGCTATAGAGTTGCTGTGATTACAACCTTGATTTCTTATTGGACTCAAATGTTTATCCCATTTTTCATCAGGTATTATAAGGAGCAAATTTCGTTATGGTTAGGTAATAGGTCTAAATTGGTAGAATTGTTTTTGATATCTGTTTTTGCATTGGTGACATCTATAATTCTTTCAAAGTACTTTATGGCTAAATTATCGATGACTTTATTAATCATGGTAATTATTATTTCTAATATAAGTAAAATTTCATATAAACTAAAATTTTTGTAGGATGAAATATTTGTTTTATGGAGGTTCCTCTATAACAATGCCTCATATGGGAGTGTTATTAAATGAATCTTTGGCTTTAAATGAAAAGGGGGATGAAATAGTATGGGTATATTGTAATGCTAAATATCAATCTTGTATCTCCAATCTGAGCTCTAATTCTGTAATTTGTAAGAATTGTGTGAATAGAGTTCATAGGCTTTTAGGTAAATACTCAAAGCATTTGACTACTATACCTTTATTTGATAAAAATAAGTGTGTAAAAGATGCAAAAGAATATTTGTTCTGTGATATAGATGAATTGAAAGACTTTACATTTCAGGGTTGTAACCTAGGTTATTCTATAGCATCGGCCTATATTTCAGCAACAAGAAATTCTATAATGTCTTTTTCGGAGAGACATAAACAATATTATTCAAAATTAGTTTCACAAGTAATTGAGAGATTTATTTGTTTTGAAAAGATTGTAAAGGATTGCAGACCAGATTGTATCGTAGTTTTTAATGGCCGTTATTTTGATGCAGCCATATGCATAGAAATAGCAAGGAAGCATCATATAGATTACCAGATAAAAGAAGTGCTGGATGGCCCTAGATGTAAAAAGCCATTTTTTATTGAAACTTTTTTTAATTGTAGTGCATTTGATATCAATAATAAAACGAAAAAAGTTTATGATACATGGAATCAGTCGTCGCTTTCAGAAAAAGAAAAAATTAAAATTGGGAGCCACTTTTATGAATGGAAAAAAGGAGGAGATTGTGTTATTGATAAATCTTATGTAAAAAAGCAACAAATAGGGTTACTTCCTCAAAAATGGGATTCGCAAAAGAGGAATATTGTTATATTCAATTCTTCAGATGACGAACTCGCTGCTATCGGAGCTGACTATGATAGTTATTCTTTGTTTAAATCTCAGTATGTAGGCATTTGCTCTATATTAGAACACTTTATAGGGGAACGAAATTTCTGTTTTTATCTGCGTATGCACCCTAATTTGTCCCAATTAGATAACCCTTTTGTGAATGATTTATTGGAGCTGGCTGATAAGTTTGATAATATTATAGTTATTGCACCAGCTGAAAAAATCAGTAGTTATTCGTTGATGAATGCGGCTGATAAAGTTATTTCATTTGGATCTACTATGGGGGTAGAGGCAAACTATTGGGGAAAGCCATCTATACTCTTGTCTGCCAGTGAATACTATAATTTAGGCGTATGTTATCTTCCCAGTAGTATAGAAGAATTGTGTGAGATGATAAAGGCCGATTTGCAGCCTCTAGCTAAGGAAGGAGCTCTAAAATATGCGTTCTATTTGTTGGATAGGGAAGTGAGATGCCATAGAGCAAATTTTGTTGATATATCGTTCATTAAACGAAATATGCTTTTCAAAACAATATATACATTCTCTTATGATAAATTGTTATATTCTTCTTTTTTAGCGAGATTGGAGTCTTTATTGTATCGTAAATTATTTTCAAAATTTATTCCTGACAAGAATAAATTTCCGGAGCAAATTGTTTTAGATAATATTTAGTAACCTCATAATGTTGTCTGAGCGAAAAATCTATTATTGGATACCTTTATTGGTAGAGGTATGTGCACTTTATAATAGTATACTTATTAGGTATGGAATACGATACGCATATCTTTTCTTTTTGATATTAGGATTATCTCTTTTATTTAGAAGAAAAGTTTTATGTAAGTCTAAAATCTATTTTTTTTCTATTGTCATATATATAGTTAGTGTCATTTTATCTTCCATTTTATTTTTATTATCTCAAGCAACCATATCCATAATTATGGGGATGATTATTTATACATTGCCATTACTATATTGGTTGCTATATGATGAAAGAAAAATGCTACTCTATTTTCCGCAGCTTATTTTAGGGCTAAAATATCCGGTTTTGTTGATTGCTATATTAGGGGTTATACAATTCTATGTTTCACCGGGGATATTTGGATTTATAAACTTGAGTGGACCTGTTGATCCATATGTACTGAAAGCTACTTCTGACGTGTTTCCTAATTGGATGATTTATCTAAGGGCAACTTCTATTTTATCATCACCTCAAGTTTTTGGTTTGTTTATGGTATTGTATGCAGTCTCATTTTTTCTTTATAGCAAAAAAAACGCCTTAAATTTGATCCTAATGTCTATTTATTTATTTGCAGGGGCTCATTCAGGTAATAAATCATTTTTTCTGATACTTCTATTGTTTGGGGGGTATTATATTTTGAATACAAGAAATATGAAAAGTAAAATTATGACACTTTTAGTTTCGGTTGTTTTACTTTTAGTAATGGTTTATTTTTCAGATGAGGTTTCTTTTTTGTCTAGAATAGTTAGTGTGGAAAATATTGCGGGAGAGGAAAAAGAAGGTAGATTAAGTGTTTATCGGGAATTGCTTGAGAAGGTTTCTTTTTGGGGAGATGGTGCTGGGACTCATCAGATCCTGGGAGGAGAACAGAGCGCAGAAGCTACTGAAAGCTATTTTTTACAGATATTAGTAGAGCTAGGGATGATTTCTTTTGTATGCTTTTTACTAATATTTTTATTGGGTTACTTAAAAGATAAAAAAAGTATAAACATAATGCTCTTTTTCATAGCTCTGTCAATGGTATTTGTTCACTGCTTTAATGCGTTTGTGTTTTTTATAATGTGGGGTTGGTTTTTTATATTGCCACCATCAATAAATATTGGTAAAAAAATCTAATAATACTGTTCCATATTCATGAGATACGATTTAATTTTCATCTCAACTTGTACATCTCTTTCTCATGTTCATTATTTATTGTCAAGTATTGCAAGCAACAATGAAAGTTTAAGAGTGCATGTAATCATTTTATTTCAATGCGGTTTTGATTTGGATGTTGTTTATGATACTTCTTATACTACAATCACCAAATTGAAGTGTGAAGAACTTTGCAGTTTATCAAAGGCTAGAAATATAGGTATTAAATATATAAGAGAACATAATTTGATAGCATCTTATGTGATGTTTCCTGATGATGACAGTACATTTGACAAAGAGTTCTTTGACAATTTTGTCTCAGAAGTGTATTCTGATACATTGATTAACGTTTTTTGTGAGGGGACAAATATACCATACCAGAAAATGCCGCAGTTAAATTATTTGGAAAAAACAAATAATTATCAAAATGCCATGTCTGTTAATATGATTATTCAATATGACCATTTTATAGAAATTGGATTTTTTGATGAAAGAATGGGAGTTGGTGCCAAATATGGAGCAGGAGAGGATGGTGATTTTTTTCTTAGAATCTGTGAACGATTTGGACCTTTTGTATTTAATCAGCATTTACACACATTTCATCCGGCTTCCGATACGAAATTTGCAACAATTTCTTTAAAAGCTTTGATTGAAAGGTATAAGAAATATGGTGAAGGTGTGGTCTTTTTGCTCTGCAAACATAAAAAATATAAGCAGGCTATACATTGTATAATAATGGGAATATTGGGAGCTTTCAAAGCTTTAATAATTGATTTTGATGGAAAGCTATGTTTTGCCAGAATAGCAGGATTCTATTATAGAAGTAAAATGTTACTTACTTTAATCACAAAATGATTCACAATTCTGTAAAGTTATCTTTTGTCATTGTAGAATATTATTCTATTGATGAAATCTTGCTTTGCCAAGATGCTATATCCCGGAATATTCCTAGGGAAGTTTTATATGAAGTTATTGTTTCATCCAACTCTGTTTATTCTAAAATAAAACAAGAAGAACTGGTGAGAGACTATAGTATGCTGAAGTGGATATTCAATGAGCAGAATGGTGGATTTGCATATGCTATGAATCAAGGGTTGAAAGTGGCTAGTGGTGATGTATTAGTGATAATGAATCCAGATGTGAAACTAGGTAAGGGGGTTGATAGGATGTATGCTTATTTAATGCAGAATGATTCTATTGGTGTCATTGCACCACAGATAAAGAATGTACAGGGTGTAATACAAGATAGTTTTCGTCGTTTTATAACACCCATGAATTTTGTTTGTCGCCATTTGCACCGGATGCTGGGTATGGAGAGAGTGGAAATTGCATTAAATATACAGTCGGTAGATTGGGTGATAGGTGCATTTATGATGATACCACGTCAGGCTTATGAGGTAGTAGGGGGGCTGGATGCGCACTACTTTTTGTATTGCGAGGATATGGATTTGTGCAAGAGAATGCATCTGGCAGGATATTCTGTTGTTTATTTTCCAGAGGCAGAAATTGAGTATGAGGGGACACGATCGGCAAGATATTCTTTGAAGTATGCTTGTATATTTCTCAAGTCATTATTGCGGTATTGGAAAAAATTTGGTATTTCAATTTAGGGTTATAAATTGAGTAGTATATCTATACTGAGAATTTTGAAAATTGAGTCATATAAAAAGCAAGAATCGGTAGAAGGAAAGTTTGTTACTTACACAAGCAATAAGGAGAATTTGGATATTGTTATTGGAAAATGTGATGATATTGGATGTGTTATTGGGGGAGGAACTATTGAACAGGCTTCATTCCCATATAAAGTTTGTGTTCATATGAAGGTATACTTGTTGTTGAAGTTGAGGATATTTACTTTATCAAGTATATGACCAATAATCACGTTTCTGGTCAGTATATTTTATAGAATAATTCCATGAACATATTAATCACTGGAATCCACGGCTTTGTGGGCTCCAATCTTGTTATTGCCCTAAAGGAACGTCATTGTCTTTACGGGCTGGATATTGTTGCTCCTGAAAAGGCGGGGGTGATAAAGACTTTTTTCTGGAAAGATATTGAACCGGCTTCTTTTCCGATGTGGGATCTTCCTGAATTCGATGCCATTATTCATCTGGCTGGTAAAGCCCATGATATGAAAAATCGGTCCGCAGCCCAATCCTATTTTGATATCAATACGGGATTGACCCAAAAGATATTTAATTTCTTTCTGGAATCGTCTGCGAAGAAGTTCGTATTCTTCAGTTCGGTAAAAGCCGCTGCAGGCTGTGTGTTGGGTGATATGCTGACTGAAGATGTGGTGCCTGCTCCGGTAGGGCCTTATGGGGAAAGTAAGATAGCTGCCGAGAATTACATCCTTGACAAGTTGAAGGTTGAGAATGGGAAATTGAAAGCTAATCCTTATGATGACAAGCAGGTTTATATCCTGCGTCCCTGCATGATTCATGGTCCCGGTAACAAAGGCAATCTGAATCTTCTTTATAATGTGGTGAGGAAAGGTGTTCCCTGGCCTTTAGGGGCTTTTGAGAACAGAAGGTCTTTTACTTCAATAGACAATCTCTGCTACGTGGTGGAAGGTCTTTTGACCAAGGAGGTGGCGAGTGGTATCTACCACATGGGAGATGACGAAGCCTTGTCCACAAATGAACTGATAGCTTTGATGTGTCGGGCTTTGGAGCGTAAGCCGCATATCTGGAAGATAAACAGAGGACTGATGGAATTCTGTGCCCGGCTTGGGACTCTGCTCCATTTGCCTTTGAATGCAGAGCGCCTGCGCAAGTTGACTGAGAATTATGTGGTGAGTAATGCGAAGATAAAGGCTGCCCTGGGTATTGACAGAATGCCGGTGAGGGCAGAGGAGGGGATAGTGAGAACGATAAAATCGTTCTCAAATATAAAAGTAAACAATTAAAAATTAAAGAGGAAAATACTGTTATGTATTATCTGATTATATTGGTTCTGCTGTTTTTGGCAGAACTTTTTTATTTTAGAGTGGCTGATAGGTGCAATATCATCGACAAGCCCAATGAGCGGAGTTCCCATACGAAAGTGACTTTACGCGGTGGTGGGATTATTTTCTATTTCGGGGCGTTTGCCTATTTCCTGACGAGTGACTTTGAATATCCCTGGTTCCTGCTTGCCTTGACACTGGTGACGTTCATCAGCTTCGTGGACGATATAAAATCCACCGGACAGATGACAAGACTGCTTTTTCATTTCTCTGCTATGGTTATGATGTTTTATCAGTGGGGGCTGTTCTCCTTGTCCTGGTGGTGGATAGTCATAGCCTTGATAGTCTGTACGGGCATCATCAATGCCTACAATTTTATGGATGGGATTAATGGGATAACGGGAGGTTATTCTCTGGTTATTCTTGCTGCGTTGGCCTATATCAATAAGGAGGTGGTTACTTTTGTAGAAGCGGATTTCATCTATACCGTTATCTGTTCCGTTCTAGTCTTCTGCTTCTTCAATTTCCGCAAGCGTGCCAAATGCTTTGCCGGTGATGTGGGTTCGGTGAGCATTGCCTTCATCCTTCTTTTTTTGATAGGAAGACTTATCATTAGAACGGGTGATTTCAGCTGGATAGTTCTTTTGTCCGTTTATGGTGTGGATAGTGTATTGACTATCATTCACCGCCTGATGCTTCATGAGAATATCGGGCTACCGCATCGTAAGCATCTGTATCAGATTATGGCGAATGAGCTGAAGATTCCCCATATAATGGTTTCTTCTATTTACATGGCAGTGCAGGCAATCATTATCGTAGGATATATAATGTGTTTAGGTTACGGTTATTGGTATTTGGCAGGTATAATTCTTTTGCTTTGTTTTCTTTATATCTGTTTTATGAAGAAGTATTTCGGATTGCACCAGTCTACGTGAGTAATACTGAAATGATGATTAGTAAGATAATGAAAGGCGATGGAGACTAAAATCTCCATCGCCTTTCGTCTTATTTTTGAAATATAAATCGTACCTTTGTCATACACCAATCAGGTTATAATAACATGGAACAGATGCGTAAACTACCGATAGGCATACAGACTTTTGAGGAAATACGTAGGGATGGTTATCTCTATGTAGATAAGACGGCTATGGTTTATCAAATTGCAAATGTAGGTAAACCTTATTTCTTGAGCCGTCCCCGTCGTTTTGGCAAGAGCCTGCTTCTTTCTACCTTTGAAGCCTACTTTCAAGGACGCAAGGATTTGTTTCAAGGTTTGGCCATCGAACAGCTGGAAAAGGAATGGGAAGAATACCCGGTTTTGCACTTGGATTTGAATGCCCGGAAATATGAAACTGCTGCTGACCTGACGGCTATGCTTAATCAGTATCTGGAGAAATGGGAGCTGCTCTATGGTCAGGAGAAGAAAGACCGTAATCCGGAAGAGCGTTTTGCTTACGTGATAGAGCGGGCATGCATGCAGACAGGAAAGCAGGTTGTTGTGCTGATTGATGAGTATGACAAGCCATTGCTTCAAGCGGTCTTGGATGAGAACTTGCTGGATGAGTATCGGAAAACATTGAAAGCATTCTACGGTGTCTTGAAGAGCGCTGACCGTTATCTTCGTTTTGTTTTCCTGACCGGAGTGACCAAGTTTGCGCAAGTAAGTGTATTCAGTGACTTGAACCAGCTGAATGATATCAGCATGAAGTCTCCTTACGCTGCTTTGTGTGGTATTACCAAAGAGGAGTTGGTGAAAACCTTTCTGCCGGAACTTGAGAGACTGGCTAAACGAAGAGGGATATCTTTACAAGAAGTGATTGATTTGATGGAACGTCAATATGATGGTTACCATTTTCATCCGGAAGGTGTAGGAATGTTCAATCCGTTCAGTGTATTGAATGCTTTTGATGCAGAAGAGATGGGGTACTATTGGTTTCAGACCGGCACACCTACTTACTTGGTTGACTTGCTGAAGCAGAGTGATTACGATATACGTCTATTGATAGATGGAGTGGAAGTGCTGGCTTCCGCTTTCTCTGAATATCGTGCGGAAACAAATAATCCTCTTCCGATGATTTATCAAAGTGGTTATTTGACCATAAAAGGGTATGATGATGATGTGAAGCTATACACTTTAGGCTTTCCAAATGATGAGGTTCGTTACGGCTTTCTGAATTTTTTGGTACCCTATTATACCAATGTATCCAATGATGAGACTGGTTTCCACATCGCTAAATTCATGCGTGAATTGAAGAGTGGGGATGTGGAGGCGTTTATGGAGCGTCTTAAGATATTCTTCTCCGGTATTCCGTACGAGTTGAGTGATGATACGGAACGTCATTATCAGGTTATTTTTCATGTAGTGTTTACTTTGCTGGGACAGTTCATCCGGTCTGAGGTTCGCAGCAGCCGCGGCCGTGCGGACGCAGTAGTTCATACCCCTACCGCTATTTATGTTTTTGAATTCAAACTGGACGGTACAGCCGACGCAGCTCTGAAACAAATAGATGAGAAGGGGTATCTGATTCCTTATACCTTGGATGGCAGGAAATTAGTGAAAGTAGGTGTGAACTTCAGTAAAGAAACACGGAATATTGATGAATATATTGTCGTGGAGGAATAGGAACGAATAATCCTATATACGGAAAAGGCGATGAAGATTTGATTCTTCATCGCCTTTTCCATATTATAGTATTTCATTTTATTTCTTCATCCTCAGTACCCGTATTCCCGTCCACTTATTATTGTCTTTCAGCATTTGGGACAAGGGGACTTTGGAGACGACCACTTTCTTGTCGGTAGAGGAAGCGTGTACCAGCAGGAGTTTGTTATCCGCATAGAAAGCGATTCCCATGTGGGCTACATCCAGCCCCGGAGTGTTGGTGGTGATGGCTATGATATCGCCGTCTTTAATCCACGGGAGACCATCGGCGGGAAGTTTGGCTTTGGGAAGATAGTGAATTTCCTTGCCGGACAAGGATTGTTCAATCTTCTTCATTTTGGCTATGTTCTCCGGAGAATTTGCCAGCTGCTTGTAGAGTTGGGGGTGGGAAGACATGTAGGAGATGGACAACCGTTCGGTGTCGGGACTCATGGCGCCCGTTACATCTTGAAGGAAGCCGTTGCGTACGCCATTGTTTATCCAGTCGGCAATATAATGCAGGCGGGAAGTGTACCCGTCGATTTTACCGTCACGGTAACGGATTTTTTGCAGGTTATCGGCGAAAGCGCTTTCCGAGATGTCTCCATCGGCCAATTTGGGGGTGAGTGTCTCTGCCAGCACATATTCCACCAGCGTGGTGCAGTCTACCTCATCGCAGTTGATGACGAGTTCCTCGGGACCATCTGCCTCCAGCGTATGGGCTACGTATGGCACATCCAGATACTTTATTCCATTGCTCAACATATCTTTCCCTCCCTGGGCAGAAACGGAAGTTACCATGGCTGCGGCGCAGAGGGCGCTGAACATAAATTTAGTCATTGTTTTCATTTTTCTTTCTTTTGATTATTATTGTTCTTGAACGTAAAAAGGATGCAGCAAATTTACTACATCCTTTTTATAAAAGCTTAATCCGGAGGGATTAAATTCAATATTGCCGGATTAAATATTTATAATCCTCCTTTTTATCGAACGGAACAAGGGAGAAACCGTATTCAATGGCGTTCTCTTTGCCCGGACGAATCAGATAGGGTTCATGGGCGGTTGCGCCCCAACTGTCGTCTCCACCGACACCCATCATGCGGTAATCAATGAACAAATCGACCATCTTTTCCGGCAGAGGGTCGGTGAGGTGGCGGTGATGGGTCTTTTCGGTACGCGGAGCGCCGTTGTCAATCGTATCGCCGCTGTCCATACTTTCCAGGGGATAGTTGGAGGCGTTCAGCTCAAAGGTGCGGTCGGCGATGAGCAGCAAACCACGTTGCGTCTTATCGGTAAGGGCGCACCAATAGATGTCCGTGCGATGGTTGTTCTCCTGTGGGCGGACATACGGCTCGTACATATCCTTGACCGGGATGGCGTACTCTCCGATGAACTGGGAGGTACGGCGGTCTCGGTAATTCTCTTTCGGACCGCGACCGTAGTAGGTCAAGTCTGTAAAGCTTTCCGGCAACTGCATCCGCAGGCCCACACGCGGTATCATCGGAGCTTGGTCTCCTTCGGCCACGAACCGGTTGTCTACCTTGATGACTCCGCTGGCATATATCTTATAGGTGATGTCCCAACGGGCGTCTGTCTGTGGAAAACGGTAGGTCACCTTTATTGTCGTGGCATTGCTGCCCGGAGTCACTTGGAAACTTTCGGCTTTTGGTTCTTGATAGCTTGCCTCTTTCCAGGCTTTGAGGCGGACGGGGAGGTTGGCTCCATAATCATTGTCCGTCGGTGCACGCCAGAAGAATGGCCGGGGACCCTGACCGTTCAGTATGTACTCGTGCTTCTTGTATAAATAGGAGGTGAGCAGACCGCTTTGCTTGTCGAAGGTGGCTTTGAAGTCGGGACCGGAGAACGCCACCAAATTTCCCTCTTCCTTAGAAGTGGCGGGCTTCTGTGCCGTAGCCTCTTTCTTGTAGAAGGTATGGACGTAGGTCTGTTCGCGTGCAATGACCGTGCCGGCCGGGAGGAAAGGTTCTGCCGTCTTGATGGCTGCATAGAACTCGATGCGTACATCTCCCGTTGTCTGTTTCTCTTTGGGTATGCCGTTCAGGAAGCCGGTAGTTACCGTCTTGCCCGGTGCAGCATGGATATTTTCAATCTTGCCACGGTAGACTTCCTTTCCATGGTCGCGGATGATGTAGTAGAAGTCGTACTTGTCGAGATTGGTGAAAGAGAAATCATTGCGGATTTTCACGGTGGAAGTCTGCTTGTCGAAATCAAGGAACTTGATGTTCTGGTAGACCTTCCCCATCTCTTCCGTCTGTGGTTTGACACTGCGGTCGGGGTATACCACGCCGTTGATGCAGAAATTGCCATCGGAGGGGGTACCGTTCTCGCCATAGTCGCCGCCATAGGCCCAGTATTTGCGCCCGTCGTCTGTCTTGGCGGCAAAGCCTTGGTCTACCCAGTCCCAGATACAGCCGCCCTGGAGGATGGGATATTTTTCGATGATATCCCAGTAGTCCTGGAAGTTACCGAGACTGTTGCCCATGGCATGGGCATACTCGCAAAGAATGAGGGGACGCGTCATCTCTTTGTTCCGGGCATACTTCTCCAGATAGGAAGGGGGAGCATACATCGGGCAGTAGATGTCCGTATTCCATTCCAACAGTGCGCGTTCATACTGGATGGGACGACTGTCGAGCGTCTTCAAGGTGTTGTAGGTAACGTAGAAATTCAATCCGTTTCCGGCTTCGTTGCCCAGCGACCAGATGATGACTGACGGATGGTTCTTGTCCCGTTCGTACATATTCATGGTACGGTCGAGGTGGGCATTCATGAAGAGCGGATTGTTTCCCAGCGTGCCGCCTACACGCAGGTCGTAACCCATGCCGTGGCTTTCGATATTGGCTTCGTCGATGACATAGATACCATATTCGTCACAGAGTTCGTAGAAACGTTCCTGCTGGGGATAGTGACAGGTGCGGACGGTATTGACATTGTATCTCTTCCAAAGCTCGAAATCTTTCTTCATCAGTTCTTCGGAGACATAGTGACCGGTATTCTCGTTGTGTTCGTGATAGTTCACGCCTTTCACGAGGATAGGTTGTCCGTTTACCAACAGTTGCTTGTCCTTGATTTCCACTGTACGGAAACCTACTTTGCAGCTTGTCGCTTCAATCACATCTCCGTTCGGGCGCTTCAAGCTGACGACGAGGGTATAGAGGTTGGGCGTTTCGGCTGTCCATTGCAGGGGTTCCTGGATGGTCTTCTTGGTGAATTCCACTTCCGTTTGGTCACCGCTGACCTGAGTAGAGGACTGGGCTATCTGCTGGTCGTTCTTGTCCAGCAGGCGGTAACCAACGACAAATGGGGAATTTTGTCCGCTTTCATTGGTAAACTGCACCTTTACCTTGAGGATACCGTTCCGGTAGTTCTCATCCAAAGGAGACTCCACCTTGAAGTCTGTGAGATGGATTTGAGGCTGGGCATATAAGTAAATGTCCCGTTCGATACCACTGATGCGCCAGAAGTCCTGGCATTCCAGATAGTTGGCATCGGAAAAGCGGTGTATCTGAATGGCAATGACATTCTTCCCTTTCTTGGCAATGGCGCTGACGTTGAAACGCGCCGGAGTCTTTGCATCTTTACTCATGCCTACAAACTTGCCGTTGAGGTAGTAGAAGGCTGCCCCGCGTACGCCGTCGGCACTCAGGAAAATTTCCTTATCGTCCCAGTCTCCCGGAAGAGTGAACTCGCGGCGGTAGGTGCCGGTGGGATTCCATTCTTGGGGAACGTATGGAGGATTGGGCTTGTCCCAATAAGGAGGATAGCCCGAAGAACAGAATTCATAAGGCTGGTTCACATAGATGGGCGTACCGAATCCCTGCAACTCCCAGTTTCCGGGTACATTGATGTCCGGCCAGCGGCTGGCGTCCACACGGTCCATCATGAAGTCCGTGGGGCGGTCGGCGAAGGTTTCCACATAATGGAATTTCCATTTCCCGTTAAGGGACAAGCGGAAGGTTCCGTTCTTGCGGTCATTGATGACGGCATCAGCCTCCGTGACGTAGGAGGTGAACGTGCTGCGGGCAGGCTCCCGGTTGATGCTTGTCAGCTTGGGGTTGGTAATCTCTTCGTAGCGATTGTTCTCCTGAGCAGTCAGGGCAAAGGGAAACGCTGCGAGGCAAGTGAGTAAAAAATACTTTTTATTCATAATTGCTTTTATTTCTTTGTGGTAGGTTCAGAGACCGGGAATACGAGCCCTTCACGCAACCACTTCTCCAGTTCTTCCGTCCATTGACGCTTGTAGGTGAAGTTGTCCCGGAATCCCCAGCCATGTCCGCCGGTAGGGTAGGCATGCAGGCTGGCAGGCACTTTGTGGTCGCGCAAGGCGAGGAAATAGCCAATGCCGTTGATGGGTGGCACTGCGTCATCGTCCGAAGAAAGCATGATGAAAGCTTGCGGAGTGCGTGGGGACACTTGCCTTTCGAGGGAGTATTTTTGTTCCAGTTCCTGAGATGGATTTTCTCCGATAAGGTTCTTACGGGAACCTCCATGGGTAACGCCTTTCTGCATGGAAATCACCGGATAGAACAAGATCTGGAAGTCGGGACGGGTCTTGTCACTGCTGTATAGTGTGGCAAGCGAAGCTGCCAGATGGCCGCCGGCAGAAGCGCCCATGATGCCTACACGCTGAGGATTGACACCCCATTCGGCGGCATGTTCGCGTACCATGCGGATGGCTTGTTCGGCATCGGAAAGGGGCACTTCATGGTGCCCGTTGGGCATACGGTATTTCAGTACTGCATAGGTGATGCCTTGTGTGTTGAACCAGGGAGCCATGTCGTGTCCCTCGTGCTTCATGGCCAGCCCCCCGTAGCCGCCTCCCGGACACATGATGATGGCCATGCCGTTGGGGTGGGAGGCAGGGTACACCGTAAGGGTAGGGGTGGTGACATCGGACACCCATTCGTTGTTATGGTTCTGTCCGGAATTGGTCAGTTCGTTGTTATTGGGGGCACCGTTGGGCCATAGGGGCAGCTCAACGGGCTTTTGTGCAGATAACATGGTCGCTGCAAATAGAAAAGATAAAAGTAGAATCTTTTTCATGTTCTTGGTATTTAAAAGTTATTTGGTTTTCATGGAAGCTTTGATGAGGTAGAATATCAGAATGGCATAAGCACCCAGCGCCAGCACTTCAGACCAAGTGTTCTGCAACCATGCATCGTTCACGAGGTTGATTCCTCCGAAACGCATGGCAGCACTTGCCACACCCATTAATGCACCGCTGGCAATGAAACCGGAGGCAAGCAGGGTACCTTTCTCCCCGCGTTCGGCATTGAGAGCGGCATCCTTGCTGCGGCTGGTCACGTACCAGTTGATGGCACCGCCCACTACCAACGGAACATTCAGTTCCAATGGGATGAACATACCCAATGCAAATGCCAGTGCGGGAATCTTGCAGAAATTGAGGATGACGGCCAGCACTGCACCGATACCGTAGAGCGGCCAGGGCGCACCCACACCGTTCATCAACGGTTCGATAACGGCCGCCATGGCATTGGCTTGCGGAGCGGCCAGCTGTCCGCTGGTGAAACCGTATGTCTTGTTCAGGATAATCATTACACCACCTACAGTAGCGGCAGAAACGATGGTTCCGAGGAACTTCCAGGTCTCCTGCTTGGCAGGCGTGCTACCCAGCCAGTAACCGATTTTCAAGTCTGTGATGAAGCCTCCCGCCATGGACAGTGCCGTACATACAACACCACCCATCACCAGTGCCGCAACCATTCCTCCGGGACCTTTCAGCCCTACGGCTACCATGACTACGGATGCCAGGATTAATGTCATCAGCGTCATTCCGGATACGGGGTTTGTGCCCACAATCGCAATGGCATTGGCTGCCACGGTGGTGAACAGGAAAGCGATACCTGCAACAAGCAGGATAGCTACAATGGTATGTGTCAAGTTGCCCTGCATCACATCGAAGTAGAAGAAGAGAACAACCAGCAGCAGCGTGATGATGGAACCGATGGCGATAATCTTCATAGAGATGTCCCGCTGTGTGCGTTTCACACTGGCTTCCACGTTGGACTTACCTCCCATTTCCTTGGCAGCCAGTCCTACGGCACTCTTGATGATGCCCCAAGACTTGATAATGCCGATGATACCTGCCATGGCAATGCCACCGATACCGATGCTCTTGGCATAGTATTTGAAGATTTCTTCCGGAGCCATAGCGCCTATGGTTGCCGTGATTTCGGGGTTCCATTGGTTCAGTACGGAATCTCCCCAAATCATGGACATACCGGGGATGATAATCCACCATACGGCCAGTGAGCCGGCACAGATGATGGACGCGTATTTCAGTCCCACAATATAACCCAGACCGAGCACGGCAGCACCCGTATTAACCTTGAATACCAGCTTGGCTTTCTCGGCCAGCATTTCGCCGAAGCCGCATACGCGGGTAGTGAAATTCTCGTTCCACCAGCCGAAGGTTGCCACGATGAAGTCGTATAGACCTCCGATAATACCAGCCATGAGTAATGGTTTTGCCTGGCTTCCGCCCTTTTCACCGGAGACGAGCACTTGTGTGGTGGCTGTCGCCTCGGGGAAGGGATACTTGCCGTGCATGTCGCTCACGAAATATTTGCGGAAGGGGATAAGGAAGAGAATACCCAGCACACCTCCCAGCAGGGAACTGATAAAGACTTGTGCAAAGGTGACGGTGATTTCTTTCGGATAGGTCTCTTGGAGAATATAGAGTGCCGGAAGGGTGAAGATGGCACCTGCCACGATGACGCCCGAGCTGGCACCGATAGACTGGATAATGACGTTTTCGCCCAATGCGTTTTTGCGTTTGGCGGCACCCGATACGCCGACGGCAATGATGGCGATGGGGATGGCGGCTTCGAATACTTGTCCCACCTTCAGCCCCAGATAGGCGGCTGCGGCCGAAAAGAGGATGGCCATCAGAATACCCCATGTCACCGACCAGGCATTTACTTCTGAATACTTCTTATCCGGGCTCATCAGAGGGTTGTACACTTCTCCCGGTTTCAATTCACGGAACGCATTTTCCGGTAGTCCGGTAATAGGTTCTTCTTCTTGTTTCATAGGTTTTGTAGTTTTATGTTTTTCTTTAATAGACTTCAAAGAAAGCAAAAAAAAAGGAGATTTAAAAAAATCTCCTTAATTCTGTATGGTAAAATGCTTATTTGGCATCTTTAGCGGTCATGTCCCCTTCGATAAATAATCGCATGATTTCCGTTTTGGCATTGGTGCGCAGGGTAATGGATTTCTTGAAGTGTCCGGGGTATCTTCCGGTTCCATTATAAGTTACTTTCACTGTTCCTGTCTTTCCCGGTGCTATCGGTTCTTGTGAATATTCGGGAACGGTACATCCGCAGGAAGCTACAGCCTGATGGATGACAAGCGGAGCATCGCCTACGTTCGTAAACTTAAAGGTGTAGCTGACCACAGGACTGTTTTCGGAGAATGTGCCGAAGTTGTGGGTGGTCTGTTCGAATTTGATGTCTGCCTTTCCTTGTGCATAGGCATAACCGATGCTCATAACCAGCAGCATCATATAAAAAACGACTTTCTTCATGTTCTTATCTTTTTTATATTTCAACGGCGCAAAGGTAACCCATTTTCATTAAAATAATGCCTATGGCGTGCGAAATTGTATTAAATCGGGCTCAAAAGGCCTTTGGGCGAATGATAAGCAAGGAAAAATAAGGGAAACGGATGGCCGCTATCCGCTTGCTGTCATTGATATACTTCTCTTCCGGAGTGCCTACATTCTCAAAATAGTGATACCGGTATTCGGGATGCAGGCGGATGCAGCGGTGAATCTCATCGGTGCATCTGGACAGCTTCATGATGACAACCGCACTGTTTTCGCTTGTCAGTCTTTCTATCTCTTCTGTGGTGGCGATACCGGGTATCACCGTCAGCCGCTCTTCCTGGCTGGCTACATGGAGCCCGCCCAGTGCGCCGGCGGCAATGAAGGCGGGGATACCGGGGATGTGCTTCACGGGGATGCCGTCTGCCTGCAGTTTGTCATATACATAGTGTATGGAAGAGTAGAATCCGGCATCTCCTTCGGCAACGATGCAGACTTTCTTTCCTTGTTGCCGGAGGGTGGAGCTCTCCATATAGACCTCGTCGTAGGCGCTCAGGGCTTTTTCGCGCTGTTTGCTCATGGGGAGTGGAAAGCGGCGCACCGTGTTTTCCGGAATGTCAAGTTGCAATAGGATGTCGGCTGCGCGTGAAACTCTGTTTCCATCTTTGGCCAGTGTCTCGGGACAGAAGATGCAGTCGGCTGTCTGCAGGGCTTTCAAGCCTTTTACGGTAATCAGCTCCGGTTCGCCGGGACCGAGAGATACAAATATGACGGGGAACATTTGCATGAAGACATTAAAGGTTAAAAATTAAAGAACAGCAAAACGGCTACAAAAGTGGGGAAATAATCAGTAGCAAACAAGATATTCGCTATCTTTGTTATTTACTAAAACAATCTGTTTTTTATGGATTATCAACTGAACACCCGCTTGAATGGCAACATAGCCATGACTTCCAGCTACCATGAGCGTGCGTCGCTGCAACGTGACAAGACTCTGTATAAATTCATTTGGGTACAGAGCGGTACGCTGACTCTGGAAATAGACCATATCCCCATGCGCCTGGAAAAGGATGAAATCGTGACCTTGACCCCGTTGCATCACCTGGAGGTAAAAGAGGTGGACGGTGAATACCTGACGTTTGTATTCAACAGCAATTTTTATTGCATCTATGGACATGACAACGAGGTCTCTTGCAATGGATTCCTTTTTTATGGCTCTTCCAAGGTGATGAAACTGGCACTTTCTGCCGGGCAGTCTTCCAACTTGCATGACATAGTCCGCATTTTCCGGCAGGAATCGGTCATCCATGACAACCTGCAGGAGGAGATGCTGCGGATTGTCTTGAAACGTTTCATCATTACCTGCACACGCATTGCGCGCCAGCGTTTTGGGGTGGGGCAGGAGAAGGAAAAGACGTTTGACATCATCCGGCAGTATTACGTATTAGTGGACCGGCATTTCAAGGAGAAGAAGCAAGTGCAGGATTATGCTGATATTCTTTGCCGTTCTCCCAAGACACTTTCCAATCTGTTCTCGACCTGCGGGTTGCCTTCCCCTTTACGGGTGATTCATGACCGCATTGAGGCAGAAGCCATGAGATTGCTGCTGTATACCCACAAAAGCGCTAAGGAAATCAGCTCCATTCTGGGCTTCGAAGACTTGTCCGCGTTCAGCCGTTTTTTCAAGAAAATGACCGGCGAGAGTGTCTCGGACTACCGGAAAAGAGTGAAACGGGAAGAATTGCCAACTGTTGCGGAATAATTGCCATTTCGTACGTGGTGGAAAACAAGGAACTTTGCAAAAACAAAAATCAAGTCATATTACTGAAACCATTTAAAAAGTAGAACAAAGATGAAAACGAAATTGCAAAACTTGTTTATGGCTGCGTTGACGCTGGCCGCTTCCACTCAAAAGTTGGGTGTTAATTTGATTCGTGTAGCCATCCTGGTTATTTTCGTATGGATTGGTGGGTTGAAATTCTGGAATTATGAGGCTGAAGGGATTGTCCCTTTTGTGGCGAACAGCCCGTTCATGAGCTTCTTTTATACAAAGAGTGCCCCGGAGTACAAGGAGTATAAGCTGAAAGAGGGCGAGTTCAATGAGGCGAAACATCAGTGGCACGTGGAGAACAATACGTATGGTTTCTCCCACGGTCTGGGCATTCTGATTATGGCCATCGGCATCCTGACATTTCTGGGGATATTCTCTCCGAAAATCGGACTGGCGGGAGCCGCACTTGCCATTGTCATGACGATGGGTACCCTCTCTTTCCTGGTGACAACCCCTGAGGTGTGGGTGCCCGACTTGGGAAGCGGGGAGCACGGCTTTCCGTTGCTGACGGGGGCAGGGCGCTTGGTCATCAAGGATACGGCCATTCTTGCCGGTGCCATTGTCGTACTGTCTGACAGTGCAAAAAGAGTATTGAACCAATTAAGGAAATAGACGTATGAAACAGTATGATGCCATTATCATCGGATTCGGCAAAGGCGGAAAGACATTGGCTGCCGAGTTGGCAAAACGGAAGCTGGACGTTGCCGTAGTGGAGCGTTCGGAAAAGATGTATGGAGGGACATGTATCAATATCGGTTGCATTCCCACAAAAACATTGGTGCATGCGGCAAAGCATGCGGACAAAGACGCTTCTTGGGAGGTCAAGAAGGCATACTATCGTCAGTCCATTGCAAGGAAGGAAGAGGTCGTCTCTTTCCTGCGTCAGAAGAATTATCACAATCTGGCCGACAATCCTCATATAACGGTCTATACGGGTATCGGCTCCTTTGCAGGTCCGGATGTGGTGGAAGTTGGGATGGTGGAAGGGACATTACAATTGCAAGCTCCCCGGATATTCATCAATACGGGTGCCGAAACCGTCATTCCACCGATAGAGGGGATACAAGGTAACCCACGGGTATATACCAGCACCTCCATTATGGAACTGACTGAGCTGCCGGCACAGCTCGTCATTGTAGGTGGGGGATACATCGGACTAGAATTTGCTTCCATGTATGTTTCATTCGGTTCGCAAGTCACGGTGCTCGAGGGCTCTTCCGAACTGATATCCCGGGAGGACCGGGACATTGCGGACAGTGTCCGGGAGGTATTGGAACAGAAAGGAATCGTTTTCAGGCTGAATGCACGCGTGCAGTCCGTGAAAGACTCTGACGTCATTTACCGGGATGCGGTCACGGGAGAGGAACATCAGTTACACGCAGATGCCATCCTGCTGGCTACCGGCCGGCGTCCGAATACGGCTGGCTTGAATCTGGCGGCGGCAGGTGTAGAGGTGAATGAGCGCGGTGCCATTGTGGTGGACGACTATTTGCAGACTACCAACCCCAAGATACATGCTATCGGTGATGTAAAGGGCGGTTTGCAGTTTACCTACATTTCTTTGGATGATTACCGCATCCTGCGCGAAGACCTTTTCGGGGCAGGAGAACGCAAGGTGTCCGACCGTGACCCGGTGAGCTATTCGGTATTCATCGACCCGCCGCTTTCACGCATCGGGCTGAGCGAAGCGGAAGCACGCAAGAAGGGATTGAATATAAAGGTCAACAAGCTGCCGGTAGCCGCCATTCCGCGTGCCAGGACTTTGGGCGATACGAACGGACTCTTCAAGGTGGTGGTGGACGCCGATACGGACAAGATAGTGGGATGTACGCTGTTTGGTCCGGAATCGAGCGAGGTCATCAACCTGGTGGCAATGGCTATGAAGACCGGGCAGGAATATACCTTCCTCCGTGATTTTGTCTTTACACATCCCAGCATGAGTGAAGCACTGAATGACTTGATGGGCTTTTAAAGATTATTTAGGCACAATATCCGTCAATTTGCAGGAAGAGCATTTGCGTATCTCCCCAAAAATGACGAATATTGTGCCCGAATTCTATAAACCCCAATAGTCATGACCCGGATATCTGCCATAGGCATTGCACTGCTGTGCATTTTATGCGTAACCTCTTGCGGCTTAAAATCAAGACAGACTACTACCGAATCTTCTTCCGAAACGGGCTATTCTCCGGTTATGACAGACACGGCAGCTACCATTGTACCGCTTTATGCCAAAGGCTATACGGTGAAGTACTTGCCGCACCATGTCCGCCTGGTGGATATACACGACCCTCAGAAAGAAAACGGCAACACCTTCCATTACGCACTGGTACCGAAAGGCATAAAGCCTGTCGGTATACCGAGCGACTATACGGTGATTGAAACGCCGGTAGAGCACGTTATGTGCATGACATCCCTGCAACTTTCCAACTTCATCCGTCTGGATGCCTGCGATTATGTGGTGGGCATCACCAGTACGCGCCATCTCTTCAACAAGGAGATGAACGAACGTTTGAAGTCCGGCGAGACCGTGAAGATTGGTATCGAAGGGAACTTTGATAATGAAGTGATAATGAGCATGAATCCGGATGTTATCTTTATCTCTCCTTTCAAGCGGGGCGGATATGATGCCATGCGGGAAATCGGTATTCCACTGGTTCCCCATTTGGGATATAAGGAGATGACCCCGTTGGGGCAGGCTGAATGGATAAAATTCATCGGCATGTTTATAGGCCAGGAAGTGGAGGCGAATGAAAAGTTTGCTGCGATAGAGAAGCGCTATAACGAATTGAAGGAGCTGGCTGCCAACGTGAAGAAGCGTCCGATGGTATTCAGCGGCGAGATACGGGGTGGCAACTGGTATGCAGTGGGAGGAAAGAGCTTTCTTGCCGAACTGTTCCGTGATGCCGGTGCGGATTATTTCTTGAAAGACGATCCCCGTTCGGGAGGTGTCACGCTGGATTTTGAAACCGTATATAGCCAGGCGGAGAGTGCCGACTATTGGCGCATTGTCAACAGCTATGACGGGACATTCACGTATGATGCCTTGAAGTCCCTCGACCCGCGTTATGCCGACTTCCGTGCGTTTCGTGAGAAGGGAGTGGTATACTGCAACATGCGTGAGAAACCCTTCTACGAAAGTATGCCCATGCAGCCCGAAATTGTATTGGAAGACTTGATACATGCTTTCCATCCCGATTTGTTGCCTGACTATAAACCGACTTACTACGAACTGCTGAAATGATAAAAAGACCCGTACTTCCGTTGATGTTGCTGACACTGGCATCTATCTTTCTTTTTTTCCTGCTGAACCTGCTTTTGGGGTCGGTTCACATTCCTCTGCGCTCCGTGTGGAACATATTGTGGGGAAATACGGATGAATCCGTTATTTGGCAGAATATTATCTGGAAGTCCCGCGTGCCCCAAGCGTTGACGGCATTGGTGGCGGGAGCAGGGCTGTCAGTCAGCGGTCTGCAGATGCAGACGGTGTTCCGCAATCCGCTGGCAGGGCCTTCGGTATTGGGCATCAGTTCAGGTGCCAGCCTGGGTGTGGCTTGTGTGGTATTACTGTCCGGGGCGATGGGCGGTGTGGCATTGAGCCGTTTGGGGTATATGGGCGAGGTTGCCTTGTCGGTTGCCGCCATTATCGGTGCGCTGGCTGTGATGGCGCTCATTGTCTATGTCTCCCAGAAGGTGAAGGGCAACGTGACGCTGCTGATAATCGGTGTGATGATAGGCTATGTGGCAAGTGCCGTCATCGGCGTATTGAAATATTTCAGTGTGGAGGAAGATATACGTGCATATGTCATTTGGGGATTGGGTAGCTTTGCCCGTGTTTCGGGCGACCAGATGGTGCTGTTTGTCTGCATCATGGCTGTGCTGCTTCCGTTGTCCTTCCTGCTGATAAAGACGATGAATCTGTTGCTGCTGGGCGATGGCTATGCACGCAATCTGGGACTGAACATCAAGCGGGCACGCCTGCTGGTTATCTCATGCTCCGGCGTGCTGGTGGCTATTGTAACGGCCTATTGCGGTCCGATTATGTTTATCGGATTGGCGGTTCCCCATCTGTGCCGTGCCATCTTCCACTCTTCGGACCATCGGGTACTGATGCCTGCCACATTGCTGGTAGGCGCTTCCCTGGCATTGGTCTGCAATCTGATAGCCCGTATGCCCGGCTTCGAGGGAGCTTTGCCGGTCAACTCGGTGACGGCACTGGTAGGTGCGCCGGTAGTGGCTTCTGTACTTTTTAGAAAACGGAAAGGAGAATTGAATGAATAAGGAAACCATACATATAGAGAATCTTTCCATCGGTTACCCCGGTAAGGGGGATGTGAAAGTGGTGGCAGACGGCATTTGCGCCGGAATTAACAGTGGTGAGCTGACTTGCCTGTTGGGAGCCAATGGAGTGGGGAAGTCCACGTTGCTCCGTACGCTGTCCGCCTTCCAGCCGAAACTTGGAGGAAACATATTTATTGAAGGAAAAGAGATAGGGGACTATACCGACAAGCAGCTTTCGCGCGTCATCAGCGTGGTGCTGACGGAGAAGTGCGATATACGCAATATGTCCGTCGTAGAACTGATAGGTCTGGGGCGTAGCCCCTACACCGGTTTCTGGGGAACCCTTTCGAAAGAGGACAAGATTGTGGTGGACAAATCCATCGCCCTGGTAGGCATTCCCCATCTGGCACACCGCATGGTGCATACGCTGAGTGACGGTGAACGGCAGAAGGTGATGATAGCCAAGGCGCTCGCCCAGGAAACTCCCGTCATCTATCTGGATGAACCGACAGCTTTCCTTGATTTTCCCAGTAAAGTAGAGATGATGCAACTGCTTCACCAGCTCAGCCGGCAAACGGACAAGACGATTTTCCTTTCTACTCACGACCTGGAACTGGCCCTGCAGATAGCGGACAAAATATGGCTGATGGACAAGGTGAACGGCGTAACTATCGGTACGCCCGAGGACCTTTCGTTGAACGGCAGCCTGAGCAACTTCTTTGCCCGTAAGGGTATTGCCTTTGATTTGGAAACGGGACTGTTCAGGGTAGCCAATGAATATACCTCCCAGATACGCTTGGCGGGCCACGGGCAGAAGTATGCCATGGTGCGCAAGGCACTCCAGAGAAACGGGATTCTGGCAAACCGGAATGTTGAATCGGAGATTTATATCGAAACCGGAGATTTGAAGGGAGACGGCAGCTTCGTATTCCATCGACCGGGCAAGGAGCCGGTAACAGTGTACTCCATTGAGAAATTGCTGCAAATAGTCTTGTCATTCCATTCCCTATGATGCACCATTCTGCAAAGGATAATTATGTCCACTTAACGACGACTCCGGTCCCCCGGCTGATTACGTCATTGGCTGTGCCGACCATCATCAGCATGCTGGTGACGTCCTTCTACAACATGGCAGATACCTATTTTGTGGGTAAAATAAATACCCAGTCTACGGCTGCCGTAGGTATCGTGTTTTCTGTGATGTCCATTATCCAGGCTGTGGGATTCTTCTTCGGTCATGGTTCGGGGAACTACATCTCCCGTAAGTTGGGGGCGCAGGAAACGGAGAGTGCCGAGAAGATGGCATCCACCGGCTTCTTTTTTGCCTTGTTTATCGGAGCGGCTCTGGCTGTGCTGGGATTGCTGTTCCTTACACCGCTTTCCCTTGCTTTGGGGTCGACGCCTACTATTCTTCCGTATACGGAGCGCTATTTGGGAATCATTCTGCTGGGTACTCCTTTTATGACCGCCTCATTGGTGCTGAATAACCAAATACGTTTTCAAGGTAATGCGGCGTATGCCATGGTGGGGATTGTGAGTGGGGCGGTCATCAACGTGGTGCTCGACCCTATCCTGATTTTTGTATGCGATATGGGCATATCCGGTGCCGCACTTGCCACAGTAGTCAGCCAGATATGTAGTTTCATCCTTTTGCTATATATGGGGCGCAGAGGAGGAAATATACGTATACGTTACAGAAACTTTACGCCTACACTGGCTTTCATCAAGGAAATTATTGGGGGTGGAACTCCGTCACTCACCCGGCAGGGACTGGCAAGCGTGGCAACCATTTTGCTGAACGTGGCGGCCGGTGCATATGGTGACGCAGCTATTGCAGGGATGTCCATTGTGACGCGTATCTCTATGTTTATCAATGCTTTCCTAATTGGTTTCGGGCAAGGCTTCCAACCGGTATGCGGATTCAATTATGGTGCCGGGCTGTATGCCAGAGTGCGCCAAGGATTCTGGTTCTGTGTGAAGGTAGGCTTTTTCTTTTTGCTGGTTTGTGCGGTGGCAGGTATGGGATATGCCGAGGAGATTGTCTCCATCTTCCGCAAGGGAGACCCTGCTGTTGTAGCTACCGGTGCGGCAGCATTGCGCTGGCAGTTCATCACCTATCCGTTGGGTGCATGGATTGTGGTCAGCAACATGATGCTGCAGACTATCCGCAAGCCCGTACGCGCTACGATACTTTCCTCTGCCCGTCAAGGGCTGTTCTTCATCCCCCTCATCTTCATTCTTCCTTATTTCTTAGGACTGAAAGGGGTGGAAATGTGCCAGGCGGCGTCGGACATGCTGACCTTCTTCCTCGCCATTCCATTGACCTGCGGGGTGCTGGCGGAGATGAAGAGGAAGGAGGCGGAACAACTGCAACAGCGGCAATCTTGAAGTTTCTGCGTCCCTATTCAATTTTCACGGGAGCTATCGGTTGCCGCTTCACTTTATCGAGGGGAGCTGCATGGTACTCGATGCGCCCGAAGTCTATCTGTCTCAAATCAATGCTTCTGATTGTACTGTTGTACATGGTGCGATAGTAGATGATACCGTTTGTCATATCTGTGGCCGATGTCCATTGGGTGGCACTTGGAATATTGGCAGGAACCTGGCCGAGGGGAAACTCGATGCCTACGGGTATATCAAAGTTATTCAGTATCTGAAAACATTGGAGAACGGTTTCCTGTGCGGTATTCTGTGGTGGTGTAGAAGTCTGGTAGAAAGCGGCACGGATAAAGCGGGAAGGGGGAGTCACATCTCCCGGAATTCCCAAAAAGCCGCTTCCCGAACCGAAAGGGGCTATAGTCACATTGCCCAGCGATTTGCTTTTGGCACTGCCCGGGTAGAGGTTCACATAATTGTTTAAGTTGGTCATCTGCCAGTCAAAGCCGGGGGAGTTTGTCAATACTCCCAGTTTGTTTTCATAGAAACGGGGCTGTCCGTCGATGAACTCCAATACCAGTTGGCGGCCGGTCTTGTCTGCAATCCGCCAATGTACGGTGGAGGCGCGTGGGTCAATGGCTATGACCGTCACATTTTCAATAGCCTCCTTTACCTCGTCCACAGTAGAAAAGCTTCCCAACAGCCATGATACCAATTGTAAATCGGCTATGCTCGACGCTTTTCGTGTGGGGTCGTACTCCTCATATTTGCCATATCCGGGAAAGTAGAACAGCCCGGCGGAGAGCCCGGCTTCATTCAGACCTTCGGCCACGAACTCCTTTTGCTCCACTGCCAGGCCTACGTAGCCATAGCGTGAGGTGAACTCCATGCCGGACAGACTGCCTCCGGGTGTCAGTGATTGTTGCGAATAACCGCGCGGTACGATGACGTACTGGCTGTTCAGCTCACTGCCTCCCCATTCGATGGTGCGAGCTACGACGTGCGCATTGTCTTTGGCCGTCAGGGTGATACCGGTACATGCCTCTGCTGTTTGAGGGGCGAAGGTGAGGGCTGTCATTGCTGCCAGCAGGATAGGAATTCTTTTTGCCATATTATTCAGTTTATATTGTTGAGTATCTGTTTGTATACTAAACAACTCTGTATGGCAAAATGTTCCCTTACCAGAACCGGTACCCCAGCGTAAAGAATGCGGCGAAGTTCTTGGGAAAATATCCTCCTTCTTCCGAATGACCTATCATCTGGTTTATCTGCTCATTGACTTTTACCAGTCCCACTTGTGTCTCTGCACCGATGATGAATCTTCTGTATTCAAAAGTAAGTCCCAGGGCAATACCTGCATCGAAACGGTTGTTACCCATTTTCCCGTCTACCATACTGCCGAAAGTGTCTATCTTGAACTGATATCCTCCCTGCATACTGCTGCTGCTATAATCGTAGGTCTCGCCGGAGGTCTTGCCTGCCACGCCTATGGCCACATAAGGGCCGACGCTCAGCGAGGCATGATAATCCCTGCCCAGATGGAGGCGGGCCGCTATCATGAGGGGGATTTGCAGATACAGTTCATGCATTTTGGCCTTGCCGATGTGGCTTATCTCGTCTTTACCGCCGATGGACACAAACTCCAATGCGGATTGCAGCACCCAGGTCTTGTTGAGGACATATTCTGCACCGACACCAGCTTTGTAAGCTATTTGGGTGTCACTACTGGAGTGTTTTCCATGAAAATGGGAGGTACCGATTCCAGCTTTTGCATGAAAGGACAGCGGGCTTTGTGCCAGACCGGTCAGTACGGTCATTGCCATACAGACGGTAATGATTATCTTCTTCTTCATGAGTAAATTTTTCCGTTTTCGGTTATGAGTAATACTGTTAGTTCGCCATTGGGCAGTAAGGGGGCACAGTGCCGGTGACAGAGCTCAATCAGTGCCTTGCCAAACTTTTCCAGCAGCTCTTCGGGAATGATGTCCCAGAGTTCGCGCGCCAGGTTCATCTGTCCGATGGCGGCAAGTGTTTCTTCGCTGCATCCCGTCTGGCGTGCCAGGTCTTGAATGAATTCCTTATTCATGGTCACTTTCTTGCTGTGGGTATCCAGATTGCCTTCGGCCAGTTTCACGGCCTTTCCCATCATCACGCCGAGGGTGACGTGCGGTACTTGCTCTTCGGCTGCTATTTTCAAGGTTTCGCCGATAAAGTTGCCGTAATGCACGAAAGCCTGGGTGGGGAGGTCGGGATAATACGCCTTGATGAAACGTTCGCTCTTTGCGCCGGAGCTGATGACGATACGAGGGTTCCGGGTTGCCTTTGCCACTTCCATGGACTTCCGGATGGAATTGATGAAGGCTTCCGAGGAGAATGGCTTCACGATGCCGGAGGTCCCGATAATGGAAATGCCTCCTTCGATACCGAGGCGGGGATTGAAGGTGCGTTTGGCTATTTCTTCTCCACCGGGGATGGAGATGGTAATGAGAATAGGATTGGGCTGTTTGGCAATATGGAGGCGTTCAAGCCATAGCTTGACGTTCTTCTTTATCATTTCGCGTGGGGTGTCGTTGATGGCAGAGCTACCGAGCTCAAGTCCCAGACCGGGCATGGTGACGACACCTACGCCTTCGCCGCCGCAGACGATGATGTTGTAGTCGTCCTGGGGAGTGTCTTCCGGCAGCGGGTCGTCTATGCGGAAAGGTATGGCTATATTGGCCACAACTTTCATTCCGTTGGTGATGTCCGGGTCGTCGCCGGCATCCTTGATGACGGTAGCGCTTGTCTCGAACATGCCGTCACCGTTTTCCAGAAGGTCGGAGTGGGGAATATGGTGCTGAGGCTCTACGGGAACCTGGATGGTTTCTCCGTTGGGAAGAACTACCGGAAATTCCGTAGGACGCTTTTTGAAGTAGATATTGAATACATCCCAGGTGGCGGCTACGGCGGCAGCGGCGGCACATGTTCCGGTGGTCAGTCCGCTGCGCAGGGGGAAGAAGTCGGGTAAATGTTTCTCGATTATGCGGCGCAGGCCATGCTCGCCGTTTACACAGATAAACTTGTCGGATGTCTTGGGGCGGCAGATGGCAAAGATGCGTATACCCAGTTGCCGGGCAGCTTCCACCTTTTCGCAGAATCCGCCCGATATCCCGCTTTCTTTGAGGAGGATGGCTTCGGGATGAAGCTGTTTCATCAGGACTTGCTCGTCTTCTCCGGGCGTGTAGTAGTAGAGGTTCTTCTCGGAGAAACCTTGTTCCCGGGCGAGCTTGCGCGAGCTGTCACGGTCGAGGATGCGGAAGTAACAGCAGGCATTCTGCCACAAAGGCTTCAGCTTACCTATGGTCTGTACGCCGGTCAGTGCAAGTAAGATGAAAATCTTTTCTTTCTGTATCTTCTCGATGGCATCGTCATAATCCCTGCACCAGGTGATGTGTTCTTCATCGCGTTTCGGGAAGATACGCTCGAAACGGATGACGGGGATATTCGATTCCACGGAGACTTGTTCCAGAGTCTCATGCAGCTGTGTGGCAAAGGGGTGCGCGGCGTCTATCAGCAGCTTTATGTGATGCTGTGCACAGAATGTTTCTATTTCTATTGCATCCATCGCGCCTTGCAGGCGGATGCCATTATGCAGAAGTACGTCCTGCTCATCCCCTTTGGTAGAATAGTAGAAAGTTTTTCCGGCTTCTTCAAGGGTTTGGATGGCTATGCGTCCTTCGGTGGTTCCGCCAAATATTAATATCATGTTTGAATGTTTATGGGTGATTAATCGTTGATTTATTTCCGGTACAGATGCTTGAACTCGTGTGCATAGAGCCGTGACAGACCTTCACGGTTGCCGATGGCTTCGCCTACGACAATCATGGTTGTCAAGGTGAGGTTATTTTCCTTCACTATTCTGGCAAGGTCTTTGAGTTCCCCCCTGAATATTTGTTCGTCTTTCCATGTCAAGTGGTAGCAGACAGCTACGGGGGTAGTTTCCGGATATTCCTGCAACAGTTCTTCCTGCACCTGCTTCGCAATGCTTGCACTGAGGAAGATGCACATGGTACTTTGTGAGCGTGCCATGAGATGTAGCTTTTCGCGTTCGGGCATGGGCGTACGTCCTTCGCCGCGTGTTAGGATGATGCTTTGCACTTTTTCCGGAATGGTGAACTGCGACTTCAAGGCAGCTGCCGCCGCCTGGAAGGAGGATATGCCGGGGGTGATGTGGTAGCTCATACCGTGCTGGTCAAAGTAGTTCATTTGTTCCTGAATGGCACCATAGATACAAGGGTCACCCGTATGCAGGCGTACGATGAATTTTCCCTTGTCATAGAACTTCTTCATCACTTCAAATTGTTCTTCCAAATCCATGGAAGCGGAGCTGAGTACGGTAGCCCCGGCCTTGGCACAGAGAGTCAGCTCCCTGGGAACGAGACTGCCGGCATACAGAATGAGGTCGGCGCGTTCCAGCATTTGGCGTCCGCGTACGGAAACCAGGTCCGGGTCGCCCGGGCCGGCACCCACTATTTCGATGTGGCCCTGGCGCACAGTTCTTATGTCAAGGGCGGCGGCCACGGTATAGTTCTCTCCTTTCTTCTTGGGCACCAGCAGCCGGGAGTTGTTTGCACTCAGTAAGGCGGCGGCTTCGCTGACGCTGGGGGTACCCATGTGCTTCATGACGGTTTTGCTGGGATGGGGCACCTCTATCTCTGTCAGTTCCTCGGCTGTATAGAAGTAGACCGGGAACTTCTTTTGGAGCGCTTTCACTACCGGTTCGTCACTTTTGGCTTTAATCGTGGAGATGGAGGCGATGCTTTGGGGCATGATGCCGTATTCCTTCAGTGTGTTCATAATCTCTTTCTCCACTTTCCGCACGGGACCTGCCAGCCGGGCAAGGCCGATGCCGAGGTGTACGACACAGGGCACGTAGCATATCATAGGCATTTCCGGGAAGTTGGGGACTTGGGGAGATACGCACAGAATCAGTTTGAAGCGTGAAGGTTTAATGTCCTGCACCCGGTAGAATACTTCTACATGAGGCGGCAGGTGCGCCTCCATCCAGTCCGTGCCTTCATTGCGCACCGTGAGCAGCAGGGCGGTGGGCTTGCCGGAAACGAAGAGGCTGATATGCTCGTTCATGCATACTCTTTTTTTCTCTTCGGGCGTCTTGGCAAGTTCTGCCAACAGGAGGGTGGAGGGCTCGGCGTTGATGACCGGAAACCACCCGAAACGTTGGGGCAGGGTATCGAGTCCCCATAGACCGGTGCAGTCGCTTTGCGTGGTGACTACCGGTTCGGCCCCGAGGATATTCGCTACCTGGTGGGTCAGTTCGTTGGCTCCTCCGATGTGTCCGGAAAGTACGGAGATGGCAAATTTACCGGTACTGTCCACGCAAACCACGGCAGGGTCGGTATATTTGTTCTTCACGCAAGGAGCGATGGTGCGGACACAGATTCCCATGGCGCCAATGAAGACAAAGGCATCATAGCGGTTGAAGTTTTCCGCTGTGAATTTGCCGGCGGATTCTATATGTGTGCATCCCTCTTCGTGCCTGAGGGTGAAGATTTCGGAGTCGGGAAGTTCGTTGAGTAGTGATTGGGCTATGCTCAAACCGGCTTCGGAGATTAGAATAATAGCTGTTTTCATAATGGGTATGTTTAAGAAAGCGTGGCTTTCATAATTTCAATGGGGTTATATTCGTTCAAGGCGATATGGGTGGAAGGGTGGAGCACCATTCCGTTCCGCTCGATTCCTCGGCAGAACGCCTCCTTGCTTTCTGCCGATACGGAGTTGAAGACGATGCAGCCTTCGGGGTGCAGCACTTGTTTCACTTTCTCTATCATTTCCTCCAGATGTCCGCCGTGTCCACCGATGAAGACGGCATCGGGGCGGGCAAAGGGAGTGAGGTCGGTGTGCAGGAAATCTCCGGTTACCGCCGTAATGCCCGGTGCGCCGAAGCGGCGGGAGTTGGTGTCCATCAGCTCTTTTCCTTCGGGGCGTATCTCGAAGGAGATGACGGCGAGATGGGGAAATTGCAGGCGGGCTTCGATGGAGACGGAACCGGTACAGAAACCGATGTCCCAGAAAACGCGGCGGCGGTTCAGTTCCAATGCCTGCAGGGTGAGCAGGCGGATGGGAGCCTTGGTTATCATGCGGGCGCGTCCGTCAAGATGTGCAAACTCTTCATCGGGGATGCCGAAGGGACGGACTGGAAAGTCCGGGGCTTGTACGCTGCCGTGCAGGGAGTTTGTGCGGCATTGTCCGGGATGGCTGTCCAGCAGCAGGCAGTTGGGATGTTCGAAGTCGCCGGCAACCGCTTCCCGGGGTGTCATCCGGCGTATGCGTTCCTTTTCGGGATTGCCGAGATGTTCGCCGATGTATAGCGTGTAATGGGAGTACCCGTATTTCAGCATGCGGGCGGCAATGGTGACCGGGGTATGTTCGCGGTCGGTGAGGATGCCTATTTTGGGGGCACGCTCTATGAGGGCACGGTCGAACTCCTGCCAGGGGCGTCCTGTCAGGGAGACGGTGCGCATGTCGTCATACGGCATGACGAGGCGGTGTGCCAATGTCTGCAAGGAATTGAAAGCGGGATAGAGCAGAATGTCTGCCTCGGGAAGCTTACGCTTTATGGTATTGGCAAAACCGAAGAACAACGGGTCGCCGGACGCGAATACAATGATGGAGTTGTCCGTAGCCGTCTCTTCGAAGCGGGTAAATATTTCTTCATAATGGGAAAAGACACAGTCCAGCGGTACGGTGATGGAAATCCATTCGGCCCCGGCAGGCAGCAGAGGACCGACAATCTCCTTATGCCGTATGCCACCGGAGAAGACCTTCCCCTTCCGTATCTGTGCCAGTGCTTCCGGTGGAAAGAAGGGGGAACGGTTGTCATCCATTCCTATGATTATAAATCTGTGTTTCATTCAATGAGTAATCTTATGAAAATATCAAGTAATGTAAGGGGGCATAACAAGTAATGTTATCGGTCGTAACAAGTAATGTTATGGAATGTCTCTTTTCACTTACACATCCCTGCCCGGGCGCAACTGCTCCGCATCGTTGTAGCACAGCACGGAGTTCACCAGCGTGGCAGCTAAGTTACTGCCTCCCTTACGTCCTTCTACGATAATCTTGGGTATTTCCGTAAAGGGTTTCACCATGTGTTTGGACTCCTGCACATGCACGAAGCCTACCGGTGCAGCAACAATGCCCGCCGGATGTGCCTTGCCCTTACGTATCAGGTCGCAGAGTTCCATAAGTGCCGTAGGTGCATTGCCGAATACAAAGAAAGCATCGGGATGCTCCTCCACAGCCAGGCGGATGCCTGCCTGGGTACGGGTGATGCCTTTCTCTGCAGCCATCGTCGCTGTGCGCAGGTCGCCAAGGTAACATTTCACCTCTACGCCCAGCCGCTGCAAAGCTCCTTTGCGGATACCGCTGGCTGCCATCGTGACGTCTGTGACAATGGTCTTGATTCCGCCTTTCTCGATGGCTTGATACAAGGAAGCCACGGCACCTTCGTCCGTATGCAGCAGATACTCCATTTCAAAATCGGCGGTGGTATGTATGGCATGGAGTAAAGCCCATTTATGGTCGAGGGGAATATGTTTGTTCTTCAGTTCCTTTTCGATGGTACGGAAACTGCGAATCATGATGTCTTGCCCGATGCCCGTGGCTTCGGTATTCGTGTCCCGGTAATAGCCGCGCGGAGTGATGAAGGCTCCGTTCCATTCGTAGGACTGTGAGTTGCCTATCAATATGACTGTAAACATATCCACCTCTTCGGGATTGAAATCTCCCAGCGTGGTGATGTGTACCGCTTGTTCCGGGCGTCCTGCCTGGCGTACATATCCCACGGGCGTTTCCGGTGAGCGTCCTTCCTGCAGAAAGAGTTCTTTCAAGCGGTAAAGCTGCCAGTAGCGTCCTTCACTTTTGGGGTTGTAGACTGCCGTCACGAAGTCGGCGGCAGCGGCTGCGATGATACGCCTTTCAATACGCTCCCAGGGAGTCATCAGGTCTGAAAGGGAGATGACACAGAAGTCATGTCCTACGGGAGCTCCCAGCAGTGAGGCTGCCTTTTGGAAAGCGCTGATGCCCGGCAGCGAAACGATTTCCACGTCGCTGTTCCTTTCCCGCTTCATCTCGTAGACAAGCGGCGTCATACCATAGATGCCCGCATCCCCGGAACTGATGACGCAGACCGTCTTTCCCTGCTCTGCCAGCTCGAAAGCCTGCTCGGCACGGGCGCGCTCACGCTTCATGCCGGTATCTATGCATGTTGTTGAGGGGTGGAGATAAGGGGTTACAAACTGGAAATAATACTTATATCCCACCACTACATCTGATTCTTGCAAAGCGGAAATTACGGCGGGAGTTATATCCGATTCATTGCCCGGTCCGATGCCGGCAACAATTATTTTGGGGTGTTTCATATCCATATGTTCTATTGGCATACAAAGATAGAACTTATATTTGATGAAACCGAAAAAACTCTGTGTTAATCCGCGTAATCTGTGGTGAATCCTTATTGTCTAAACCTGTAAGTGCCGGTATTCGCTCGGAGTATAGCCTACGTTCTTCTTGAACACGCGGTTGAAGTGCTGCGAATACTGGTATCCCAGCTCATAGGCAATCTGGCTGACCGTCTTCCCGCTTCCTATAATCATTTCTTTGGCCAGGTCGATGATTTTGTTCTGGATATATTCCTGCGCCGTCTTTCCGGTTTCCTTCTTCACCAAATCTCCGAAATAGTTGGAGGAGAGGAACACTTTGTCTGCGAAGTATTTCACGGAAGGCAGTCCTTCGGTCTGCGGTTTGTCGCTCTGGAAATAGTCGTCTATCAGTGCTTCAAATTTCATCAGGATGTCTTTGTTGGCTGCCGAGCGGGTGATGAACTGGCGTTCGTAGAAACGCATGCAGTAGTCCAGCAGTAGCTCGATGTTGCGTGCAATCAGACCCTTGCTGTGCTTGTCGATGGGGCGTTGGATTTCCATCTTAATCTTCTTCAGACAGTCGAGGAAGATTTCTTTCTCGTCTTCGGACAAATGCAGTGCCTCGGTAGAGGAATAGGAAAAGAAGGAATACTGCTTTATTCCCTGTCCCAGCGAGGTGCCTTTTATCAAGTCGGGGTGGAACAGCAGGCCGGAGGCGCTGGGCTGCATACCTTCCAGCATGTTGACCTCGGTCACCTGGCCCGGGGCGAAGCTGGTTACCGTGCCTTCCTGGTAATCGTAATACTGTTTTCCATAGCGTATGTCTCCGCATTTGGTGTTTTTGAGGAAAAGGGCGTATACGCCATAGTTCAAGGTGAAATGCCTGGGATATCCGGTGGCTTCGGACAAATCGACTACGCTGACCAGCGGATGCAGGGTTTCGAGACCGAACATCTTGTTGTATTGGTCTACAGCATTGAGCTTGATTACTTCTTCCATAAACGTTCCTGTTAGTTTTGTACAAATGTAGAGAATAATCCGGAAAGTTCCATATCGCAGGAGGAGGAATCCGTAATATGGTTACAAATGTCCGTAATCTGTGTACATTGAAAAGAGCTACACCCTTTGTCCGGAATGGTGTAGCCATCCGGAGCAAAGGGTGTAGCCTTGGTATGTAAAAGGTGTAGCCCTTTTACGCTTGCTGGTTATCAATCTTTTAGCATAGCTTTGATGTGTTCCATATAGAGCTGGCGGATGGCTTTGTTTTCGCCCAGTCCCTGCATGCGTACATTCACTTGATAGCTTTGCTTTTCAAGTTCCGTCTTCCACACGCCGGCAATGTCTTCCTTGGTATGGTTGCCGCATACCAACAGCAACGGAACCAATGTCACGCTCTTGGGGCGTGTCTCTTTCAGTTGCAGCAGGGTTGCGTCCAGGGTAGGATATCCTTCAATGGTGCTGACGTGGAAGTTCTTCAGTCCATGGGCTTTCATCATGAAGTCGAGCATGGCGTAAGTAGCCGTGCTGGGTAGCTGGTTGCCGTGCCCCACATAGACAATGTCTTCTTTCTTTTCCGGCTGTTCGGCGGTCAGTATACCGATTACCTTCTCGCAGTCTTCGACGGAGTAGAGCAGGGGATTTCCCACTTTTATCTCCTTGAAGAAGGGACGGAGCTTGTCTGCATCCCTGCGGACGGAGGTCATCTCACTGCCTTCTATCAAGGTGGTGCTCTGGACGTAGATGGTCCGGTAGCCTTCGGCGCGAAGTTTCAGCAGTGCATCCGTAGGGCTGTCTTTGTACACACCCTCCTTGGCAAGTCTTTTTCGTACAATCGGCGAGATGTATGCTTCGCGCACTGTAAACTGCGGAAAGGCTTCTTGTGCCTCACGGGTCACGACGTCGAGCGTCAAGGCACGTGTCTGAGGGTCCGAACTGCCATAATGGGTGATGAGCAGAGCCGCCTTCTCCTCTTGTTGTGCGGAGGAGAAGAGGCTGATGCCGAGTAAATAGAGAGTGATGAAAAGATGTTTCATAATTGTTGTTGTTTCTAAATGCGTTATGGAGAGATTATTTTAGTCTGAGTGCCAGGCTGATTACTACCGAACGTCCCGGAGAATACAAGGCGAAGTTCTTGTTCAGCGGGCGGTTGTCCTTCTTGTTGAAGATATTGTCTATGCCGATGCCCGGTTCGATGACAAAGTTGCGGAAGCCGTCGAAGGTATGGCGGGTATTGAGGTTCCAGATGCCGTAGCCCGGAGCATTGCCGTCCGCGTCGCCCGGATAGTAGACTTTGCTTTGCAGACGACCGTTCAAGTTGAGGTTCAAGGTATAGTCGCTCCAGCTGTGTGTATAGTTTCCGGTGATGGTGGCTGTATGGCGTATGCTGCGCTCGATGTTTTGCCATTCGCCTCCTTCGTTCAGACCGCGTCCATAGGCGTAGGTATAGTTTCCGGCCAGGGTGAAGCCCGGGAACAGATTGCCGTTCAAGTTCACTTCAAAGCCTTTGACGGTAGCTTTCTCGAAGTTGAAGTAGTTCTTGACACTTAGGTTTTTCGTGGATGAAAGGTCACCGATTTCGGGGAACTCTTCACGCAACCGGTTCTGCTCTGCTTCCGGTAGGTCATCGAATTTGGTGGATTTGGAAGTTACCATGTTCTTTACGTAGTTCAAGTAGCCGGTGACGGAAGCACTGAAACGGCTGGTGCGGTATTCCATGTTGATGGAGTAATAGTTGCTGCGTTCGGGGTCGAGGTTCTCGTCACCCAATGAGATGGTGGCCCGTGTACCCATTGTCTTCTTGAACATGTGGTAGTAGAGCTCGTCGATGCCCGGAGCACGGAATCCGGCAGCATAGGTGGCACGTACATTGAAGTTGCCTATGTTGTACATGGCTGCCACTTTGGGGGTGAAGCGTCCACCCGTCTGTTCGTGATGGTCGTAGCGTACACCCGCAACACCGGTCAGATGGTTCCATAGCTTCACTTCATGCTGGCCGTAGGCTGATGCCGTATAGACACTTTTGTCCAAATCGGAGTCGGGACGGCGAAGCACTTCACAGCGATAGTCTGCACCGAACACCGTAGTGCTGTTGGTTGTAAAACCGAAGATACCTTTCAACTCGGCATCATGGAATTTCTGAAGCTTGGTAAGCGCATACTGTCCGGGCAGGTATCCGCTGTTTTCTATCAGGTATTTGTAGCGTGATGCGTAATTGTTTCCTGAATAGTCGAACTGGATAACGTTGCGTTTACTCAGTTTGTATTTGGCGCCTGCCCCCCAGTTGTAACCTTCGTAGGTAGTGTTGTACTTGCTTCCGCCGGTGATATCCTCGCGTTCTACCGGACGTTCGAGTCCGCGGTTATAGTATCCACCGTTGGCATAGAAGGAAAGCTGGTCCGTAGCATCATAGGTAAACTTCTGCGAAAAGTTATTCGAGCTGTAGCCCAGGGAGAGCGGGGCAATCGTTTCGATGATGTCTTCTCCATCTTCTGTCAGATGGCTGTTTTGCCAACCGTCGGAGTGGTCGTATTTATAGGAAGTGTAGGACCCTATTTTTCCTTGGGCGATGTCCAGATTCAAGCCTTGGGAGAATTGATTCTTTCTCGTATAGCTGCTATTGCTGCTGAAGGCTACCACATCTTTAGGCTCGTTGGTAATGATATTGATTACACCGCCGATGGCATCCGAACCATAAAGGGAAGAAGCGGCTCCGTTCAGTACCTCGATGCGTTTGACGCGGGTCATGTCTATTTGGTTGAGGTCGATGTTACCGGTAATGTCTCCCGTGACCTTGCGTCCGTTGACCAATATCAGCACGTGCTTGTTGGAGAGTCCGTTCATCATCAGATAGGACCCCATTGCGTTCGGACGGAAGGAGAGCGAGGGTACCATCATGGTCAAGGCCTGCTGGAAGTCGGTGATACCGGCACGCTTTATCTCGTTGGCAGTGATAACCGATACCGGAGACGGAGTGTTCTTCAGTCGCTGATGTGTACCCGTACCCGTTACTACGACCGGGTTCAACTCGTGAGTTTTCTTGGTCATATCGTCGCTGTCACCTTTTTCTGCTTGTGCATAGGCACCGGTGGCGATGATTCCTCCCATAAGGAGAACTGTGAGAAGTCTTTTCTTTATCATATATTGTTTTATTTTATATAACGCTGCAAAGGTACATACCATTATCGGAGGGTGAAATACTTAATAGTTGTTATACTGCGATGGCCAAATAGCTATTAATAGGTACTGTATTCCCTTATTCCGGCACATAGATAATCTCTCCATTTTCAAGCTGATAGGCAACTCCCACTTTCTTTCCTCTTTTACCGGAGGTCTTTGGGTCTTCGCTGGGAGTGTATTTCTTGATTTCCTGCCCTTCTTTGGTAATGATTTCCATATTTTCCTTTCCGGGATTCTTCACCATGGTGAAGTCTTCTTTGGAAAACATCTCCGTCATATTGAAGCGGGAGACGAGAGCCACCATCAAGGCTACGGCAAAGACCATTGCTACGTCAAAAAGATTGGCTACCGTACCCATGGGGTCGGAGTCCGAATCGCTGTGCAGTAATCTGTTTCTCTTACTCTTCATTGTTTTCGTATCGTTAGTCCGTTATTCCTTTTCGGCCGTTTGGCGGCTTATCACTTTGTACAGATATTCCAAGTCGTTCATTTCGCGGGCATACCAGCGTTGTTTCACTTGCAGGGTGATGATGCCGACAGCAGCAATGACCAGTCCTACCACTGTAGTGGCAAAAGCCACCTGCATATTGTAGGCCATGGAGGAGATGTCTCCTTGTGCCAAACCTACCAGTGCGGGACCCATCGGGATGAGGGTACCCATCAGTCCCAACATAGGACCCAGCTTGATGAAAGTACGCGAACGTCCCAACTCCTTCTCGGCTTCCACTTCATAATTGGCAAGCAGGTGTTCGCAGTAGGCGTCGTCGTCCCGGTGTGCGGACAGTTTGGACAAGCTGCGGAGGAGAGGGGAGTTACCTGCCGACGGGAGTTGCTGCAGCAGTCCGTCTATATTCTCTGGGGTGATGTTCTCCAGTGTTTCAGCGAATTGCTTCTGTAATTTCATCCGTTGATAGAACTCCCCGAAGAAACCTCCCGCAAGGAGAATGGCACGTAGAAAGAGTAGCAGCAGCAGGACTATGACGGGAACCAGCAGCCCGTTCGAAATCCAGAACAGTGTGCTTGAGATTGTTTCCATATATCTTTTTAGTTTTTAATTCTTTAATTCGTTTCAATAGCCCGTGGCAATGATGCTCAATATAACAATGAAAATATTGACAATGAACAATACTTCCAAGCGCAGCGGCTTGTCACCGATAGCATATCGCAGCAAACGGCTACCGGCACCGACTGCAAGGAAAGTAACACCGGCTGCTATCCATGAGAGACTGCCGAAATCAAGACCGGGAAAAGAGAAAAGCAGTAGCGCCAGGACGTAGCAGATTACTCCGCCTATCAGTATGCCGGGGTATAGCTTCAGCAAGAGGGTGACCGCTTGTTTGAAGGCCGTGTTGCGGGTACGCATTTCTGCGAAACAGTCGAAACAGAAAGCTATCATTACGGCAGCTTCCAGGGTGACACATACCGACAAGTTCAACATCTGCGGGCGGGAAGCAAAAAAAGATGCCACCACGGTCTTGGACTGTTCCGTCATCCACGGAGTCACCAGCCACGCAAAAAAGGCACAGCCTGCGGCAACCGTCCACATTCCCCAGCGGGGATAGAACCCCACCTTCAATAGAAAATTGAGGGCGATGAATAGGGCTAACAGATGAATGACGTATTCCATAATACTCTGTTTCTTATTCTTTTTTCCTTCTCTTCAACAGTACGACCAATCCGATGAAGCCTATGATGACAAGAGTGCCTGCAATCACTCCGTTCACTCTGTTCTTACGTACCGTTTGTTCGGAAGCCAGTTTGTGTTCTTTCAGTACGACATTCTTGTCATTGGTTACGGATGCTTCGTGTACCTCCTGCATGTTTCGGGTATAGGTCTGCTTCTCACTATTGTTCAACCGGTCGGCAACGAACGATTGGAGCCTGGTATTGTCACAAACGAACTCTGTGCAGGCGGCACCCTTCTCGCGTGTGATTTGTGCATGCAAGGAGGCGGTGGTTTTCAGTTGCTCATCAGATGCTTTCCAGTAACCTTTGCGGGCACTTTCCAGCATGACGGCTGTCATGGCCTGGAATGCGGCGGGATTGACACGGAGGAAGTATTCGTGAATGCCCAGCTTATTCTCATCCTTTATATATATTCTATATAAGTCATTGAACAGTTCCTTGTCTATGGCCGACGGACGCATAACGTGCCAGCCGAAGATGTTGCGGAAGATTTCGCCGAACATCTGCGCCGAACCTTCCCCGCCTTTCATCCGCTCTTGTATAAAGGTAGGGTTCAAGACGGTGGAACGTGTCTCTACGGCAATGGCCTCTTTGGCATCCTGCATGCGGCGGTTGGTCCGGTTGCGGTAGTCTGCCATATAGGCATCCGGTTCCTTGCCGGTCACGGTTTTGACGGTGAGCGAGAGTCCGCCCGTAAATTCATATACATGGTCCAGAGAGATGGGGCCCCATGTGTTACTTTGACGGGGCTGGATGACAACATCCGTTTCGGACAGTGCTGAGGCAAACAAACCTTCCTGGACGTCTCCCCAATTTTCGTCGTCCCCATAAGAGGCACCCATATTGTTGAGATATCCTTCCGCTATTTCCTTTTCGCTTTCCCACGAACCGCTGTGCTCGGTATAGGCCATCATACCGGTACTGTATCCGCTGTTGACCGGTCCGAATACACGCATCACAGACATTTCACGGGCACGTTTGGGGGAAGTTCCCTTTTCTACCAGTAATTTTTCCTGCAACAATGTACCTGATGCCACGTAGTTGGAATAGGTCTCATTCCCGGCTTCCGATGCCAGACGTATGGCATCGGTCAGTAGTTTCAGGCGGGAACCGGCGATGTCGCGCAGTTGCCCGGAGACTTGCACCAGCACATTGATGCGCGGACGTCCCAGTTCTTCGCTGGGCACCAGTTTCAAGTCGACCACTCTGCCTTGGTCATCGCGTACGGGTTCTACTCCCAACATCCAGAATACTTGAGCGAGTGTGGCTCCTTCCGTATTGATGAATTCGCCTGCCCAGAAGGTATAGCTTACTTTCCGGGGATATTTGCCGTGCTTGCTGATGTACTGTTTTAAAGTCGCTTCTGCCAATCGCTTCCCATCTTCCCAAGCCCTTGGGTTGGGAGTATTCTCGGCGTTGATGCTGTACATGTTGCGTCCGGTGGGCAGAACGTTCGGGTTCAGTACGGGGTCACCTCCCGGAGCGGGAAATACGGTCCCCCCGCTGAGTGCACGCACCATGGCATTTTGCTCGTTGGCGGTGGAGGCCAGCAACTGTTCGCGATAGAGCAGGGCGGGGCGAAGCTCCGGTGCTACAGATGCAGTATCTTTGGGTGGATTCTGGAGTAAGGCAGTCAGTCTTTTCCTGGCAGCAGGCAAGTAGTGGTGGGCTATATAGGTAAAGTCTTGCAACTGCTTTGTGGTGATTTTACCTTTATCGCGGTCCTTGCGGGCCGTTTCGTATGCCAGCGGGTCGGCAGCGACGGCGAGAGTGGTAGTCAGCAGGTCGCGGTCAGAATAAGGCTCGTTCATGGTGTAGTACGCACCCAGTATCTTTTCGTTGGCTATCTCTTCGGTGAAGGCATCCAGACGTTCCAACTCCTCGGCTGTATAGGGTTCGCCGGATATGGAATCCAGATTGAGGTCGCGGTGCAGCCCCAGGCGCATGGCCTCTTTTTTGATGTTCATTCCCAGAGCCCGGTGTTTGGCAGTCCCTTCGTCCAGCACTTTGTGAATATCTTCCAGCAAGGCCGAATAGCGTTGGCGCATACCGCTCTCCACGTAGGGCGGAGTGAGATGGGTGACCAGTACGGCATGTGTTCGGCGTTTGGCAATGATACCCTCGCCTACGTTTCCGGTGGTATAGAAGTAGAAGTGGGGGAGGTTACCAATCAGTACATCCGACCAGTCGGCCTGCGACTGTGCCACATTCTTTCCGGGAGTATATTCCAGGTTGCCGTGGGTGCCGAAGTGAATCACCGCATCTGCTTTGAAACCTTTTTGCATATACAGATAAGGAGCCAGATAACTGTGGGGCGGCGCCACCGGCATACCGTGCACCAGTTTGAACTCATCATCTCCCAATGCCGGGCGGGGCTGGGGGAAGAGCAGGATATTGCCGAATTGCAGGCAGGCAATGGCGATACTATCTTCTGTTGCCAGCAGATTGCCGGGCGCATCTCCATATCTGTCCGTCACTTCCTGATATTTCTCGGGAAGGAGTACTTCGTGTGCCCATTGTTCGTATTGCTCGGTAGACAACCATACCGGGTGTGCTGTTTTCAAAAACTGTTCTTGCGCTCCTTTGGCATACGAACCCATGACGGCACCGTCACGATGTATCCGCTTGCCGAACTCCTCTACAGTGGCAGGCAGTCCGCCGACGTCGTACCCTTCCGAGCGCAGGCGTTTCAAGAAGTTGTAGAGTGAAGGAATCACTTCCATTCCGCTTGCCAGCAGAGCGTCTTTTCCCGGAGTCTTGAAGTAGCAGATGGCAACACGCTTTTCTTTGTTGGACATGTCTCTCAAGGACATGTACTTGGTAATATGGTCCACTACGGCATCTATCCGTTCATTTTCGGCGGTGTACAGATAATATCCCTGCTTGTTTTTGTTTTGGGTGGCGATGCAGAGGGGCAGCATGCCTCCGTCTATCTCCGGCACCACTATACGGGCAGTCAGCGTACCGCCGCTGACGGGGGTATTGGGGTTCAGCCATTCCTCGTGGGGCTGAATCAGCGGGAAAGGCATGAATAAAGGAATGTTTTCCTGGTGCAGCCAGTTGATGAGTGAGTCATTGCCCAGCCGTCCCATAGGTAGGTAGACTACTGCATCGGGATGGAGGGTACGTATCATATCGGCACGCGGTTGGCCTCCGGCAGTGAAAGGGTAGACATTGAAGCCTGCTTGTGTCAGGCGTGTGATGAGGGAATCTACGTGGGCACGGTTTCCTTCCATCGGAAAGTTGAGTCCGGAAATCAGGGCAAGGTTGCGTCCGTCCTCATGGTAGAGATTTTTTTCTTTCAGATAGGCAGTTACCTCTTGCGGAGTACTGAAGTAGCAGCCGTATTCGCGGTGGTAGAACATGTTCTCTAGCAATGGGATGGGAGGCTCGTAATCTTGGTGTCCCCACCGGTGGGGAGTGGCAATGTGGCGCAGGTAGAGTAAGGCATTCCGGTAGTTGTGTTTGTTGCCGTTCTTGAGGTACTCCCGCAACGTGTGCTGTTGCTCGTTGGTGATGTTATAGTTGATGGAGAAAGCGGAGTTTCGTAACGTATTGGTAAAGACCGGTACTCCGCCGGCACCCACCCGTTCCACTTCGGCAACTTGGCTGTCATCGAGATACAAGCCCCTGCTGTACATCACGATGGCGTCATAGCCGGAAAGGTCCTTCACATCTTCTTTTTTGATGCAGTTGACTTCTATCCGGGCACAGTCATTGTTCAGGGCAATGTCGGCAGCTTGTGCCAGGGTTGCGTTGATAATAAGTATACGTGTAGGAGCCAGCCAGTATTGATAGGCCGCAAAGCTGCAGACAATCAATAGGGCTATGCTGCCGAGGAATATTCCAAGTCTTTTCTTATTCATACAAGTTTATTCTCGTTAATAGAGTTTTTGTCTTTTGCAACATTTTCTTCTTATATAATTCACACTTAACGCCACACCCGTGATGCAAACGGCTGTACCTCCAAGCAGCAATACCCAAAGCACAGTCTTGCGCAGGGTGGCATTGGAGTTCAGACCGGGCAGACGCATGCGGTGCAGGGCTGTATAGCTCCAGTATTTCCAGCGGGAGGAAGTGTCTGTATGGCGGATGATTCCCGTTTCCGGGTGAATGTAATAGACGCTCCGGTCCGGGTCGTCCACCGTAATCTTCCAGACGGGAAGCTGGGGTCGTCCGCGATACATATTGCTCATGTCGCGATAGTAGGTCTCGAAATGTTCGAGCCGGGAGATGCGTATGCCGGGGATATGTTGTGAAGAATCACGCCGGGAGGCATAAATGCTTTCCACGCCTTTCAGGATTTCTTCTTCGGAGAGTTGTAACGGACGCGGCAGGCTGTCGGCGGCATCGATGTAATACTCGTTTTTTCTATCTTTTACGATGTAGTAGGGATGTTCGCGGAAGTTGCGCCACTCTATCTGCAAAGCTTGGGGATAGGCAGCTATGACACGGCGGTAGTCCAAGGGGTAATCCTCCGGTTGTGGGGCACGGGCATGGAGCGTGCGTGTGGCGCTGCCTTTCTTCAGTGCCGGTTTATGAATCCATTCGGGAATGTCTGCCAGAGACATCATGCCGCTGAAGGTGAAGGTCAGTACGAAGATGCCGAAAAAGATTCCGCTGACGTAGTGCCAGTGATACCATCTTTTTCGGTAGGGGGAGAACTTGGGATGGCGGCTTCGGTGCGTCTTACGCCATACATCCACAGTTACCCAAATGCCGGCAATGACCATGAGACAACCCAGAGCTGTGAGCCAGATGACGGTCTTAGTCCAAAGGACGGTGTCCTGCCGCAGCCAGGTGAAGTATACCCAGTGGGGAATGGCACCCAGCCATGCCCAGAAGCGTTCGCTTCTGTTGGAGAACTGCAAGGCCTCACCGTTTTGTGAACTCAGATAGAGCTGTGTCCCGGCATCGTCGGCAAAGTATATTTTATAAATGGGCATTTCCTTTTTCAGTTCAGCGAAGGGAATCCATTGGTCCAGAGAGTGGAGGGTGTCGATACGGGTAATGGGAGAAGAACACCACAAAGCTGCTGTCCGGTGCAGGTGTTCACTGTCCAGAGAGGGTCGTGAGATGGTGGAATCGGCAAGGAAATGAAGCGTGCCTTTTGTGGTACTAAAGCTGAACTCGGGGTGTCCGGCATTGAGGTTCAGTATCGTAGACCTGACCTTTACGCCACGGGGCAGGCGGGCTGTGACGGAGGAGATGTCCGGAAGTGAGTCTCCGGTTTGGGAGAGCATATCCAGCTTTTGCATTTTCTCTTTGGCGCTGACACGGGGAAAGCGGTGGTACATCATCACGAAGGCGGAGAGGAACCACATGAGAAATAGGATACAGAGCAAAGTGCCCAGTATCCTATGAATAGAGTACATCAGTTTGGTGATAACATTCATTGTCGTTCGCGTTTTTCCTGCAAAAGTACAAGATGATTCAAGAACACTAAATACCCACTAATGGGTATATTATTCTGTGTCTTTTCCGGCAGCATAGGCCGCCTTCTTCGTCATGATGTCCAGCATGCGGTGCTTCAGTCCGAAACGGATATGGTCAATGAATATTTCTTGAATTTCCGGAATTTGTCCCAGTCCTTCCAGTTGTGCACTGACGGTGAAGCCTTCTTTCTCGAGCATCTCCTTCCACTCTCCGGCAATGTCGTTTTTGGCATGGTCTCCGGCAACAAACATGAAGGGTATGAGGGTCACACGTTTGGCTTTCCCGGCTTTCAGTTGTGCCAGCATGGTGTCAAAGGTTGGATAACCTTCGATGGTGCCCACATGGAAATTGGTCAGTCCGCCTGCTTTCAGCATATAGTCCATCTGACTGTAGATGGCGGTACTGGGGGTATAGGTGCCGTGGCCCACAAGGACGAAGTGTTCTTTGGTAGCTTTCTTGCTTTGTGCCGGGGCGTTGTAGCGGTTCCCCAGAATACTTGCCACTTTCTCTGCATCTTCTATAGAGTAGAGCAGGGGAGTACCTACACGTATTTCCTTGAAGAAGGGCAGTGCACTTTCCACATCCCTGCGGAGTGATTCCATTTCTACTCCGTCAATGATGTTGGTGCTCTGCACGATGAGGTGTGTGTAACCTTCGCTGCGCAGTTTCAGCATGGCATCCAGTGGAGTCAGCTTCGTGGTGCCGCGCTCTTTCAAGCGGCGGATAATGATGCGCGACGTATAGGCTTCTTGGAACTTCAACTCCGGGAAGGCAGCTTGTGCCTTGGCGTTGATGGCATCAATGGTGAGGGCACGGGTATCGTCATGCGTAGTGCCGAAGTGCACCATGAGCAGGGCGGCCTTGTCACCGGGTTTCATACTTGCAAGCATATCGCTGTGCTCGTAATTGCCTCCCCCGTGCGCATGGCAGAGGAGGAGGAAATTACAAAGGAATAAAAAGACAAACAAATTCTTCATAAATACTGATGCTTGTTTTAATCGTTCTCTATGACACGTATCATATCGAAGTAGAAGCGTCCGTCCACTTCGGCTCCTTTCTCTACATTACCGGTCTTGATGTCATAGATGTAGATAACGGCGTTGGCATCTTCTTCAGTGTTTACACCAATGTATGCTTTGTTGTTGAAGATGACAGAACGCTGTGAGAAGCGACCGCCGCTGTAACCGATTTCCTTGCCATCATAGCTTAAGCGTGTCTTGGTTCCGGTGGTAAGATCGAGGATGGCGTAGTAGTGAGAGTAAGCGTCGATGCCGGGTTGCTTATCTGCAGCGGGTCTATCGGCATTGTCATTACGTGCATACACTAAGGCTTTGTTCCCTTCCAGATATTGAACGGTCAGCAATTTGCCGTCGGCATTGGGATAGCCGTTGTAGGAAGCGTCGAATTCTGTTTCGCCTTTGTTGATACGTAGCAGGATGCCTTTGAAAAAAGCGTTATCTTCTTCGTGGAAACAAGCTAGGTAGAGATTGTCTGCTTCGTCGTACATTACGCAGTTTTGCATCAGTTCTCCGTAAGCGCTTCCTGCCATTTCGCATTCGATGGGAGAGAGCACATCTTTTTCTACTTCCATGGTAGAGGGGTTGATAATGGCTGTATGGAAGTTAGGCTCTTGCTGGTCTATATTCGTCAAACCGTCTGTCTCTTTCCAATAGTAGAAGTAGTACAATCTGTTGTCTGATTTGCGGTAGGTGAGGATACCGGAGCTTGTCAGTTTGAGCCAGTTGGTGGGGGCTGGTATGTTGAGTTCACCTTCAGCAAGGATAGTCAAGTCCTCTGCGTTCAGTTTCGTATAAAGAATCTTGTCCTTCTTACCATTGGTAGACATGATGACGAGTGTGTTGTCATCAATCCAGGCATGTGTGTAGGAACGTACCTTATAGCTGTTGGCCTTGAAAGGACGTTCTGCAATAACCTGAACTGCATTGTTCTTGATTTGATATTTTACGAAACGGTCGTTGGTTGCGGGTATTTGGTAGTAATATTTTCCTTTTGAGATAGTCTCCATGGAATAATCTCCCAGTTCCGAACCTTCTCTTTTCACAGTGATGACACCCTGCTCTGCGGCCAATGAGTTGACGCTATGGACAATAGTGGTATTCTTGCTACTCATCCCACCGTGTTTGTCTACGGTGACAAATAGGTCGAAGTGATAGTTATCCTCATTGACTTCCGGGTCGGGATTAGGATTAGGTTCCGGGTCATCATCGGAACACGCTGTGAATGACAGTGCCATCATGGCAGCCATAAAGGCAATCAGTGTAAATTTGAATTTTCTCATTTTGAATGAATTATTAAATGATTAGTTAATGAATAGTCTGAATTTAGCAAAAAAAGCACGTCCGGGCTTCTGCAGCTTGTAGTTGTCATAGGCTGTCTTGTCGAGGAAGTTGGTACACTCCAAAGCCAGATTATAGCGTCCGCGTCTCCATGAGTAAGTGATGTCGGCATTACAGATGTGCTGGGCGGGAATGCGTGCCTTGTTATCATATGCGCCGTAAGCTTCCCAGGTCAGGAAGTACCAGTGTACCCATTGATAGGTACAACCCAGGCGCAATCTGCTTTCGGGCAGGGCAATGTTGCGGAAGGTATAATAAGCCTCTACGCTACCGAATAGCCACGGGCGGTTGGGCACACGGTTGTTATAGGTGGCAGAGGGCTTTCCGTCACCCTTGTACTTCTGCTGGTCGCGAGTGTCCTGGTAGCTGACGTTTGTGGCGAGTTGCAGTCTGCCTTGCCAGTCGTAGCGCATTTCCCCTTCCGCACCTTTTACATGGACAGCCGGGACGTTGGTATATTGCATTGTACCCTCTTTCTCGGCAATGCTGGTCTGAATGTAGTTGTCTACCTTACGGAAAAATCCGCTCATCTCATAATAGAATGTATGTCCATTGCCCGGGTGCCATGTGCCGAACAGAGAGGCATTGAAGTTGTTGCTGTTTTCCGGTTTCAGTGCCACGTTGGCATAGATGGTGGTACCGTTTCCCAACAGCTCGCGGGCGATGGGCAGTCTTACGCTATGCTCGTAGGATACTTTGATGGATAAAGGTTCCACGATGATATACCGGAGTCCGGCACCGTAACCCAGGTAGTTCTTGGTGGTGGAGCCTTGCACATCCTTCGAGCCGGTCACGCTGGATTGGTCGGTCTGCCGGATATTGGGATGGTTGATGTAGTCTTTTATGAAGAATACGTTTTCCATCTTGCCATCCAACAGAGACTGGTTGTAGGAGAGTCCCAGGATATGTTTGGTAACCACATCTTTTGACGGCTCGAAGCTGGTATCAAGGTCATCGAAGCGGTCGTTTCCGGTACGGCTCAAATGGTAGTTCAGATTAAAGCTGTGATGGGTATTCAGCTGATAGTCCAGGTTGGTGCGCATGATGGTGAGCGGACGCTTGTAGTGGCGCATGGATGGTTCTTTGCCCATAATCTCGTTGCGCTGGCTCACGATGTATCCTCCGTCCCAATAGTACTTCCGATAGGCAGTGTCCACGGTCAAGGAATGGTCCCAGGTGTGGGAGAGGGAGGCATTCAGTTGCATGTTCTTCAGGATGAAGTTGTACTTCTGATAGCGGGCAGAGATGTTCCAGGAATCGGAATTCCTTTCTGCCATTCCGTATACTTTGTTTTGAACAGACCCCGTCTGCAGTTCCTTGTCTGTTTTTGAATAGGAGGCGGAAACAAAGAAAGCATCAGCCCAGGATTTGTTGACAAATCCGGCTTCCACCTGTGCCAGTAGCGAGAAGTAGCCGTCATGAAAACGCTTGGGATTGCCATATATGAAGTTGTCCCCGCTTTCGTCGCGCATCTGTACATTCTTCATTCTATAATCGTTTTTGGAGTAGTTGATGCCAACGGTGGGCCGGACTATTAGTCCGTTTTTCTTTTCTACGAACTGTGCATTCAAGTCTGCCTTGTGGGTATGGAAGGAGCCGATGCCGTAAGATACATCCAGATAATCCTTTTTTTCCTGCTTTGTAATGATATTGATGGCGCCGCCCAGTGCATCTGTTCCCAAGCTGGCAGGGACTACTCCTTTGTATATCTCAATCCGGTCTATGATGTTAATGGGTAAGTTGGCGAGGGAAACACCGCTTCCTTTGGTGTCCAGTGGCATTCCGTCCAAAAAGTAGCGGACTGAATTTCCAGACATTCCATTGATGGAGAGGTCGAAGTCCGAGCCAACTCCGCCTTCCTCTCTCACCTTAATGCCCGTTGTACGGTTCACCAGGTCGTTGAGGTTATTCAGTGAGTTTACTATCGGCTTGATGTCGAGTGCATTGACGGAAAAGGCTCCTTCCTTCACTTTCTGCGTTTGGGTCTTTCCGTAGACCTCGACAGAACTCAGTGTTACGGCACTTTCCTGCAATGTAAAGTTCTGTTTTTTATCCTGCCGGATGTCGAGGGATTGTTTCACGGTTTGGTAGCCCAGGAAGGAGACGACGAAGGTATGTTTACCCGGGGCGACTTGCAGTGAATACTTCCCCCGGTCATCCGTATAGGTGCCGGAGGTGGTGTTTTCCACAGCGATGGTGGCTTGGGCTATCGGTGTCCCGTGCTGGTCTTTGACTTTTCCGGATAAGGTGACCTTATTCTGTGCCATACTACCTGCAGGCAGTAGGCAGATAAATGTAAATAGCAGTCCTGTGATGAATCTCATTTCAGTTCCTTATAAGCGTTCGTAACTTGCCCTCAAGGAAAAATGAACAAAGAGAAAGATTCCTTTATATGGATAAAGAATGCCTCGACTCAATGTTTTGTTGCTTTATTCCCCGAAAGCACTAAAACTATGTTGTCTTGGCAGGTCTTCTGACTTATCCCTCTTTGAATGCCTTCCCATCCGCCGGGCGGACAGTGGCTTGTAGAATATTCAAAGATTTTGGAAGGACTTACAGCAGCGGGTCTGTTCAGGATTTGCACCTGATTCCCTTTTTCATCACTCATCTCCAACAGAACCGGGAGAGGTGAAACCAAAACTGGGACAAAGATAACAAAAACTATTAGGTTTGCGAATACTCCTGATAATTTTTCTTATCTTTGCCCGCGAATTGGTTCCGGATGCATGTTTCCATCATCTGGATTAAAAGGGAATCGGGTGTAAATCCCGGACAGTCCCGCTGCTGTGAAGCTCCGTTTATATCATGAAAAACACCTTTGCCACTGATATGCATTGAAATATCGGGAAGGCTTCAGGATTAGGAGTCAGTCAGAAGACCTGCCATTCATTAAAGGCTGCCTTTGCTCGTGGGTTAGGAAGACAGTACGAAGATATTAGTTGAACATTTAAACAAGAAATGGAATGCCTTTGTTGAAGGTATGTCCGCATTGTGGTGTGACTATATATATCCTTTATATATTAAAGAAAAAGTAAAATGATTAAGAAAGTATTGATTGCCAACAGAGGTGAGATTGCCTTGCGCGTCATGCGTTCGTGCCGGGAGATGGGACTGCTTACGGTTGCCGTCTTTTCCGATGCCGACCGTACTTCTCATCATGTGGCATATGCCGATGAAGCCTATCCGATAGGATCGGCCGTGGCAAAAGAGAGTTATCTGAATATTGAAAAAGTGATTGCCACGGCAAAGCGATGCGGTGCCGATGCCATCCATCCGGGTTACGGCTTTTTGTCGGAGAACTCGGAGTTTGCACGCCGTTGCAAGGAGGAAGGGATTATCTTTATCGGTCCCGCCGCCGAGACGATGGAGGCGATGGGCGACAAGATAGCTGCCCGCAAGCGAATGATTGCGGCAGGCGTACCCGTGGTTCCCGGAACGGAACAACCTTTGCAGAGTGCCGAAGAAGCCGTGCGTATCTGCAACGAGATAGGCTACCCCGTGATGCTGAAGGCGTCTATGGGTGGCGGTGGTAAAGGTATGCGCCTTATCCATAACGAGAGCGAAGTGGTGGAAGCCTACAACACGGCACGCTCCGAGTCCATGTCCTCCTTTGGAGACGACACGGTCTATCTGGAGAAGTTCGTGGAAGAACCGCATCACATCGAGTTCCAGATATTGGGCGACAACCACGGCAACGTTATCCACCTTTTCGACCGCGAATGCTCCGTGCAACGCCGCAACCAGAAGGTGGTAGAAGAAAGCCCGTCACCCTTCCTTACGCCGGAATTGCGCCGGGAAATGGGAGAGAAGGCGGTTGCCGCAGCAAAGGCAGTGAACTACTCCGGTGCAGGTACCATCGAGTTTCTGGTAGACAAGAACCGCCGTTTCTATTTCCTCGAAATGAATACGCGCCTGCAAGTGGAGCACCCCATCACGGAAGAGGTGGTAGGCGTAGACCTGGTGAAAGAGCAAATCCGTATTGCCAACGACGAGGTGTTGCACCTCAAGCAGGAGGACCTGTTCCAGCGCGGTCATGCCATAGAGTGCCGCATCTGTGCCGAAGATACGGAAAACAACTTCATGCCGTCTCCCGGTGTCATCAAGCAACTGACGGAGCCGAACGGAATCGGTGTGCGTATAGACAGCTATGTGTACGACGGCTATGAGATTCCCATCTACTACGACCCTATGATAGGTAAGCTCATCGTATGGGCAACCACCCGCCAGTATGCCATCGAGCGTATGCGCCGTGTGCTCTATGAGTACAAGATTACGGGCGTAAAGACCAACCTTGCCTATCTGAAGCGCATCATGCACGTGCCCGACTTTGTGAAGGGAGAGTACAACACCCTCTTTATCGAGAAGAACGCCCGCATGCTGGTACGCACCAATACCACCAACGAAGAGTTGGAGAACATTGCCATGATAGCCGCCTATATGGACTATCTGGTTAATCTGGAGGAGAACGTTTCGGCACAGCTGTCCGATGGCCGCCCCATCAGCCGTTGGAGGGAATTCGGCTTGCAGAAGGGAGTGCTTAGGATTTAAGGAATGGAAAATTGATAATGGAGATTTAATAATGGAAATACATATAGGAGACCGTATAGCAGACATTACCCTGGTGGGTAAGGAAGGAAATAAGGTTCAGCTTACCATTGACGGAAAGCCTTACGAAGTGGACATTGTGATGGCGGAGAACGGAAGTTGCTCCGTCCTGCACAACGGAAACTCGTTCAACGCAGGCCTTGTGCGCGGCGAGGGAGGAAAGAGCTATGACATCAGCATGCTCCAGCGTTCCTTCCACGTAGACATTGTAGACACGCAAGCCAAGTATCTGCACATGAAGAAAGGAGCCGACGAGAAGCAGGGCGACAAGATTCTGGCGCCGATGCCGGGCAAGGTAGTGAGCATCCCCGTCAAGGTGGGCGACCGACTGGCTGCCGGAGACATTGCCGTGGTGCTGGAAGCCATGAAGATGCAGAGTAACTATAAGGTAAATGCCGACTGCATCGTCCGCAACATCCTCGTGAGCGAGGGCGAACCGGTAAATGCCAACCAAGTATTGATTGAATTGGAGTTGATAAAGGGGGAATAATCCCGAGTCGCATTCAGTCCGTATATTATAAATCACTAAATTGTAAATGCAAATATGAACAGAGAAGAAATATATCGCCAGTTTGAGGAACTGGACAAACGTGCCTCGCTGGGTGGGGGCGTAGACAAGATAGAGAAACAACACGCCTCCGGCCGCATGACTGCCCGCGAACGTATTGAGATGCTGCTGGACAAAGGCTCGTTCAATGAGCTGGACAAGTTCGTGAACCATCGCTGCACCAACTTCGGCATGGAGAAGAAGCAGATTGCCGGAGACGGCATGGTGTCCGGTTACGGAAAGATAGACGGCCGCCTTGTATTTGTCTATGCCTACGACTTCACGGCGCACGGCGGTTCGCTCAGCGAGACGAATGCCGCAAAGATTGTGAAGGTGCAGCAGCTTGCCCTGAAGAACGGCGCTCCCGTCATTGCCCTCAACGATTCGGGCGGCGCGCGCATTCAGGAAGGTGTGAACAGCTTGGCAGGCTATGCCTCCATCTTCTATCAGAACACCATTGCGTCGGGTGTCATCCCGCAGATATCTGCCATTCTGGGGCCGTGTGCCGGTGGGGCATGCTACTCTCCGGCGCTTACCGACTTTATCTTCATGGTAAAGGAGCAGAGCCACATGTTCATCACCGGTCCGGACGTGGTAAAGACCGTGACCCACGAGGAGGTGGACAAGGAGGAACTGGGCGGTGCCTATACGCATAGCAGCAAGAGCGGCGTTACTCACTTCATGTGCAATACGGAGGAGGAGACACTGATGAGCATCCGCGAGCTGCTGAGTTTCCTGCCGTCCAACAATATGGAGGATGCTCCCTTCACTCCCTGCTCCGACGATATCCATCGCCGGGTAGAGACGCTTCAGACCGTCATCCCCGAAGACCCGAACATGCCCTATGACATCAAGGATATTATAGAACCGGTGCTGGACAACCAGTACTTCTTCGAAGTGATGCCTCACTTTGCCAAGAACGTCGTTATCGGTTTTGGTCGCCTGAACGGGCGTTCGGTAGGTATCGTGGCAAACCAGCCTGCCTATCTGGCGGGTGTGCTCGATATTGATGCCAGCGACAAGGCGGCACGTTTCATTCGTTTCTGCGACTGCTTCAACATCCCGCTGATAACCTTCGAAGATGTTCCCGGCTTCTTGCCCGGAACGATGCAGGAGCACAACGGCATCATCCGCCACGGCGCCAAGATTGTCTATGCCTACGCTGAGGCTACCGTGCCCAAGATAACGCTGATTACCCGCAAGGCATACGGCGGCGCCTACATCGTGATGTCCAGCAAGCCGACGGGTGCCGACGTGAACCTGGCTTATCCGCAGGCGGAAATCGCCGTGATGGGTGCCGAGGGTGCAGTGAACATCCTCTACCGCAAGTCCTCTGCCGAAGAGAAGCAGGAGATTATCAAGGAGTATGAAGACAAGTTCTCCAACCCTTACCGTGCCGCCGAGCGTGGCCTCATAGATGAGGTCATCATGCCGCGTGACACCCGCTACAAGCTGGTGCAGGCATTGGAGATGGGGCACAACAAGAATCAGAGCAATCCACCGAAAAAGCACGGCAACATGCCTTTATAATAGTAGTTATTTTTTATGTGTGAAATGCGTATCCCCGGAGAAGTGATTTCTGTGGGGATATACTTTTTAAATAGAGAATTAAGAATTAAACAGTAAGGTTGAAAAGTAAAAAGTAAAAACTAAAGATAGAAACTATGGAACTATTAAGAAACCTCTTTGAGGGTTATCCCAATCTTTGGGGCGGAGGAGTGGCACACTCTGTCCTGATTCTGTCCCTGGTCATCACCTTCGGTATCATGCTGGGCAAGTTGAAGGTGGCAGGCATCTCGCTGGGTGTCACTTGGATTTTGTTTGTGGGCATTGTCTTCGGACATTTCGACATGAACCTCGACGAACATCTGCTGCACTTCCTGAAGGAGTTCGGCTTGATACTGTTTGTCTATTCCATCGGTCTGCAAGTGGGACCGGGATTCTTCTCCGCTTTCAAGAAGGGCGGACTTACGCTGAACATGGTAGCAATGCTTTCCGTCTTCCTCAGCGTGGTTATCACCATTGTGTTGCACTTTGCCACCGGAATCCCCATTACTACGATGGTGGGTATCTTGTCCGGAGCCGTGACCAATACCCCCGGTCTGGGTGCTGCCCAGCAGGCAAACAGTGACCTCAACGGGGTGGATGCTCCGGAAATCGCACTCGGATATGCCGTTGCCTATCCGCTGGGTGTGGTGGGCTGCATCCTGGCGCTGCTAGCCTTGAAGATTTTCATGCGGATTAACACCCAAAAAGAAGAGGAGGATGCCGAGCACGGGCTGGGTCATCTGCAGGAGCTGACCGTGCGTCCCATATCGGTAGAGATACGCAATGAGGCAATAGACGGCAAGCGGATCAGAGATGTGAAACCATTGTTGAACCGTGCGTTTGTCATCTCCCGCATCCGGCACACCGGCAGTCAGGAAACAGAACTGGCGAATGCCGATACGGTGCTGCACATGCAGGATGAAATTCTGTTCATTGCCAACCCGAAAGATGTGGAGGCCATTGTTGCCTTCTTCGGAAGAAAAATTTCGGTGGAGTGGGAACGGGAGGACAAGAACTTGATTTCACGCCGCATCCTCATCACCAAGCCGGAACTGAACGGCAAGTCTCTGTCTCAGCTCAAGATACGTAACAACTTCGGTGCCTGCATCACCCGTATCAACCGTTCGGGCGTGGACCTGGTGGCAACTCCCCACTTGCAGTTGCAGATGGGAGACCGTGTGACGATTGTAGGCAGTGAGCTTGCCGTGAGCCATGCGGAGAAGGTGCTGGGTAACTCGCTGAAGCGTCTCAACCATCCCAACTTGATTCCTATCTTCCTGGGTATTGCCCTGGGATGTATCTTGGGCAGTCTGCCGTTCATGTTCCCCGGCATTCCCCAACCCGTGAAACTGGGACTGGCTGGCGGACCGTTGGTGGTTTCCATCCTCATCAGCCGTTTCGGGCCTCAATATAAGCTGATAACCTACACGACGATGAGTGCCAATCTGATGATACGCGAAATCGGTATCGCCTTGTTCCTGGCCTGCGTGGGGTTGGGTGCAGGAAAGGGATTCATCGATACCATTATCTACGAAGGCGGCTATGTGTGGATTGGCTATGGGGCCATCATCACGGTCGTTCCGTTGCTGGTGACAGGATTCATGGGGCGCTATTTCTGGAAGCTGAACTACTATACGCTGATAGGTGTGCTGTCCGGAGCTAACACCAATCCACCTGCATTGGCCTATTCCTCGGACTTGACATCCTGCGATGCCCCTGCGGTGGGATACGCCACGGTCTATCCGCTGGCTATGTTCCTGCGGGTGCTGACGGCTCAGTTGCTGATACTGGTACTGGCGTAGTTTCACCATAGATAATCTATGGTACATAGGTTGATTTGATAACAAGTAATGTAAAGAGAGCTAACAAGTAATGTTAGGCTGCTTTACATTACTTGTTGTTTTTGTTTGTAGTATTCCTCCGCTTGTGCCAGTGTCTCCGGTTTGCCGATGTCGAACCAGCGGAATCCTTGCAGCGGATAGCCTTGTATGTGCACCTTTGTGCAGGCGGACAAGTAGAAAGGAATGATGGAGAACTTGCCGTTCCACTGCCCATCGTCCATCAGGTGGAAGAGGGAGGGGGAGATGATGTGGATACCTCCGAAGGCGAGTTCCCGGTACTTCGTTTCCCGGTAGTCGAAGCCTGCCGGTTTCACCTCTCCGGTGGACTTGTTTATCCAGCCGTGCAGGTGGTAGTCGTCGTCAAAAAGGAGATAGCGGGAAGTCTTGCGCTCGCTCACAAGCAGGGTAGACTCCGCATCGCTCTCCAGATGGTGGCGGTAGAGGCCTGCAAGGTCAATGTCCGTCAGAATATCCGCGTTGTGCACCAGGAAAGGTTCTTGTCCGTCCAGAAAGGGGCGTGCCTTTTTGATGCCTCCTCCGGTGTCGAGCAGCATGCCGCGTTCGTCGCTGATGTGAATCTCCGTGCCGAAGTTGTCGTGGGCACGGAGGAAGTCGATAATCTGCTCCCCGAAGTGGTGGATATTGACCGTTATCTCGTTGAATCCTGCTTCCTTCAACCGCAGTATCACCCGTTCCAGCATGGGCTTTCCTGCTACGGGAACGAGGGCCTTGGGCATGTTGTCCGTCAAGGGGCGCAACCGGGTGCCCAGGCCGGCGGCGAAAATCATGGCTTTCATATTGGCATATTCTCACATTAGCACATTAAACTTTGGCCTTAAACGTCTGTTCAATATTCTGTTCTCTATGTATCAGGTTCACTTGCACGCCGAACTTCTTGTGCAGATGTTCCGCCAGGTGTTGTGCCGAGTACACGGAGCGGTGCTGTCCGCCGGTGCAGCCGAAGCAGACAGACAGATTGGTGAAGCCGCGTTCCATGTAGCGCTTCACGGAAGTGTCGACAAGGGCGTAGGCATGCTCCAGGAATACGGCTATCTCGCCGTCGTCTTCCAGGAAGCGGATAACGGGTTCGTCCAGTCCCGTGAAGGGTTTGTAACGCTCGTACTTGCCGGGGTTGTTCACAGCGCGGCAGTCAAAGACGAAACCTCCTCCGTTGCCCGTGGAATCTTCGGGGATACCTTTTTTGTAGGCAAAGCTGGTGACTTTCACCACGAGGCGGCGCTTTTGCAGGTCGTCTGTAAACTGTTTCAGCTCGGTAAGTTCGCGCAGAATCCGGCAGAGGTAGGGATATTCGGGATAAGGCTCTTGGAGCAGCTGGCGCAGGTTCTCGATGGCGAAGGGGACACTTTGTATGAAGTGGGGCTTCTTCTCGAAGTAACCGCGGAAACCATAGGCACCCAGCACCTGCATGGTGCGGAACAATACGAAGTGGCGAAGCTGGGCATAGAAATAAGCCTCGTCCACGGGCTGGTACTTGCGCAGGGCGTCGATGTATTCCTTCAGCAACTCTTTGCGCAGGCTGTCGGGATAGTTTGCTTTGGCTTGCCACAAGAAGGAGGCAACGTCGTAGTAAACCGGACCTTTGCGTCCGCCCTGGAAGTCGATGAGCCACGGCTCGTTGTCCTTTATCATGACGTTACGGCTCTGGAAGTCGCGGTACATGAAGGTGGCGGAGCTGCTACGGAGCAACACGTCTGCCATCTTCTGGAAGTCGTCTTCCAGCCGGTCTTCCTGGAAGTCCATTCCCGTAGCCTTGAGGAAGCAGTATTTAAAGTAGTTCAAGTCCCACAGAATGCTGCGGCTATTGAACTCTGCCTGCGGGTAGCAGTAGGAGAAGTCCATGCCGTCGGCTCCGGCAAACTGCACGGCGGGCAGCAGACGGATGGTCTTGCGCAGTAACTGCTTCTCATCCTCGCCGAATACGCTGGTCTTGCGGCCTTTCTCGATGGCATTGAATAGGAGCGAGTCGCCCAGGTCTTCTTGCAGATAATAGATATCATCTTCGGAGCGGATGAACACTTGCGGTACGGGCAGTCCTTTCTGGCGGAAATGTTCTGCCATGTAGAGGAAGGCGCGGTTCTCCTCCACAGACTCTCCGCTGACGCCGATAAGTGTAGGACTTCCGATGAGGCGGAAGTAACGGCGGTTGGAGCCGGAGGAGGGGAGTTCGTCAATCTGTTCCGGTTCGTGTCCGGTATGTGCGATGTAGAGTTTCTTAAGTTCTTCGGTTATCATGGTGGTATGTTTTATTTTGGCAGCTAAGATAAAACTTTTGTCGGAGATATGCTTATCTTTGCACGTTGAAAATGTACTAATGTGCCAATATGCCAATGTGCCAATATGTCAATATGTCAATGACCTGCGGCATGGGGAAGTAGCGCAAGTATAGCGCAGCCGATTAGCACATTGGCACATTAAATCATTAACACATTAATTATGCGTTCCATCCCTCAGTTTCTCATAGCCGCCCCTACATCGGGCAGTGGAAAGACCACCGTCAGTCGTGGACTGATGGCATTGTTTGTGAAGAAAGGTCTGAAGGTGCAGCCTTTCAAATGCGGCCCCGATTATATAGATACCAAGTATCACGAGGTGGTATGCGGCCGTCCTTCCATCAATCTGGATACTTTCATGGCATCTCAGGAGCACGTAAGCAGTCTGTATGCACGCTATTCGGCGGATGCGGATGTTGCCGTGGTCGAGGGGATGATGGGGATGTACGACGGGTACGACCGCGACCGGGGCTCGTCGGCAGAAGTGGCTCGGCTCTTGGGTATTCCTGTGGTGCTGGTGGTTGATGCCAAGTCGGCTGCCTATTCCATGGCTCCTTTGTTGTCGGGGTTCATCAATTTTCGTCCGGATATACGTATTGCGGGAGTTATCTTCAATCGTGTCGGCTCGCTCCGTCACTATCGGATGTTACAGGAGGTCTGTGAAGACTTGAACGTGACTTGTCTGGGCTATCTGCCCAAGCAGAAGGAACTGGAGCAGGAGTCGCGCCATCTGGGGCTGGATTTCAGCCGTTCTAAGGAGACGGAGGGGCTGGACATGCTGGCAGGCTTGCTGGAGGAACATGTGGACTGGGAACTACTGCTCTCGACAACCGGGCGTCCATTGCCTACGGCGGCAGTGGAGGAGAAGCCGGTACTATCGGAGCCGGGGAAGCTACATATCTCGGTAGCGCGCAACGAAGAGTCCTTTTCCTTCCTGTATGCGGAACATCTGGATATTCTGCGCCGTATGGGCACGGTCACTTTCTTCAATCCGGAGCAGGACCGGGCTGTTCCGCAAGAGACGGATTTGCTCTATCTGCCCGGCGGCTATCCCGAGAACCGTCTGGAGGAACTTGCCGGGGCAAGGCTTGCCAGGGAGTCTATCCGCAGCTATATAGAGGCCGGTGGCAGGACGCTGGCGGAATGCGGGGGGATGATATATCTTTCGCAGTCCGTTCTTTCTGATGGGGATACGGACGGGGGAAGTGCCGGGAGCTGTGTAGGCAATATTGGAAATGAGATGGTAGGAGTATTGCCTTTCAGCATTACGAACGAGCGTAAACGCAGGAAATTGACATTGGGATACCGCCGGTTCGACTATAACGGATGGCGGCTTAAAGGACACGAATTCCATTATACGCAGTTTGCCGTGCCCGAAACCGATGGAAAAGAAGGTGGTGCGTGCAGTCTTCCTCCCTCGATAGCGCAGGTCTACAATGCCAAAGGAGGGAAGGTAACCACTCCCGTCTTTCGCTATAAGAACCTGATAGCCAGTTATACGCATCTGTATTGGGGCGAGGTGGATGTGATGGCTTTGTTCGGTGAACTCTAATCTTGTAGAACCTCCTTTGAACCGGTTTGTTTTAGTGAACAAATTTATTTATCCCTATATATTCTTTATAATTTTCTTATATAATTTACTTTGTACTCATAAATTTTCCCATCAACGTGGCCTTTTCAGGATATGCGTAGGGTGCGGATTTGAAAATCAGATTTATTATGAGTAAAAAAGAGAAGAATGTAGAAATGGGGAGCCCCATGAAGATGCCGGATTTGGCATCTTATATGCAGACGGTGATTGAGCAGTTGGAAGCGGATAAGAAGCGCTCGGCGGCACATACCTATACGTATGCGTTGAAATCTATCGCGGAGTTTTACGGTGGAGCAGGAATGCCGATGCCGGTGGATGAGGTCTTTACGCCAGGCAGGTTGAAGGAGTATGAAGAATGGATGAGACGGGAAGGAATGAGGAAGCGGAAAAGAGAACCTAAAGGGTTGAGCTTGAATACCATTTCCACCTATATGCGGAACTTGAAGGCGGTATATCACCAGATGGTCGGTGAAAAGGTGCTGCCCTATAACCCGAAATTGTTTGATGACGTGTACACAAAAGTGGAATCACAGACTAAACGGGCGCTGGAACTGGAACAGATGAATACGTTGCTGTGTACAGACTTAAGAAAATTGCCTTCGGATCTGCGGTGTGTGCTGGCTTATTTCTTATTGATGTTCCTATTCCGAGGAATGCCGTTCATTGACCTCGCTTATTTGCGTAAACAAGATGTGAAAGGGAACCGCATTGTATATAGCCGCCACAAAACAGGACGGCAGATGACGGTGCGTATTCCCAAAGAAGCGATGGAACTGATGAAAGAGTTTAAAAACAGGAATCCGGATTCCATCTATCTCTTTCCGATTCTACACAGACAAGAGAGCAAGAAGAAACGGGCCGGGAAGGTGAAAAAGGATAAAGAACTGTATATGGATTATCTTCGGGCTCTTCGTGGCTTCAATCTGAAACTGGAAAAAATAGCGTCTCTGTTGCTGCCAGGTGTGAAGCTCAGCTCATATGTGGCGCGCCATACATGGGCTACGTTGGCTTTTCATGCAGGAATGAGTATCGGCATCATCAGCAAGGCATTGGGCCATTTCTCTATCAAGGTGACGGAAACATACCTGAAACCTTTTGAGAATGAAAAGGTGGATGCGGCCAATGAAGAACTGATAATCTCGGTCGCAGGATACAATGAAAAGAAAGTTGCATGAAAAATGCCGTCTGACAATGGCTCTGGTAAGGGAAGTGTTACTTACCAAGTAACGGATAGTTTGATTCACAAAGATTGGAATTCTTCCTCATAAATCCAAATAATAGTTTAGTTTTCTATAAAAATCTTATCATTTTATTTGTTTACCGACACAACACACGAAAAAATACATATTGTTCCGGTGTGTATTCTGAAAAACACACAAAGTGCTCCTCCATTTCTGATGCCTCAAAAACGGAATATATTTCTTTACATCATTATATGACTCCCAAAACAGCTTTTTTTATTGCGGATAGAGAAGACTATCCGTTACTTGGTAAGTAACGGCTTGACAAAGCAAATTATAATGATACTTATAAAAATAAAACACTTGCTTTTTGCATCGGGAAACATGCTGCTATTGTGGGTGTTTTACAACTTCACCTTCTTCATGTTGGTCGCTTGTAGTCACCGTGAGCAGGTTTACTTCCTTGAAACTGAAATCATAATCAGTGCTGATTGGAGTCGGTCGGGATTGAATGAGAAGGAACAGGATTATGGTGCCACCACTGTATTCTATCCTACAGACGGCAGTAGTCCCATTATGGTACTGATGGGCGGCCGAACGTATAAGACTGTGTATCTGAAAGAAGGACGTTATGACGTTGTTCTCTTTAACCGTTCATTTGACGATTTTGGTAACCTGGGCTTTAGGGGAGAAGATGCCTACCGGACGTTGGAGGCACATGCCACAAATGTGGTGACAAAGGATGTCCCTTCCACGGAGATAATCATTATGGATAGTCCCGACGAACTTGCAGCCGATTGTATGGAAAGTTTTGAAGTGACTCCGGGCATGTCGGGAAACTATTCATCGGGCATGACTAACTGGGGGAGCAAAAAGATTGACGGTAGTAAAAATGGTTGCCAGCTCTGTTTCCTTCCCCAAAAACTGACTCAAAAGATAACAGTTAAAATCCGTATTAAAGGAATGAACAATATACGTAATGCCATTTGTAAATTGGATGGTATTGCAGAATCTGTGTTTCTCGCTTCGGGACAGATTTCAGAAAAGACTGTGGCGCAGGAGTTTTGTCTCGGTAATCCCGTTTATAATTCCGGATCGGCGACGGACGGAACACTAAGCGCCTCTATCAGCGTGTTTGGTTTTGATACGGAGATTTCACATAACCTGCATTTGAGAGCAGAATTGGTGGACGGGAAAACCACATTTGAAGAAAGTTTTGATGATCTGAAAATAAGCCAGTTGGAAGAAGGAGGTGGAAGAATGAGCATTTTCATCGACATGACGTGCGAAAAAAAAGTACCGAATGTGAAAGTTGAAGGAAGTTCGGGTTTTGACGCCAACGTGGATGACTGGGAGGATGAAGTGAACAGTGATATAGATATTTGAGGACATAATTAATATTAATTGAAAAAATGAATAGAAGATGGGAACGAAAAGTTTATTGATGGCAATGGCAGCGCTGACGATAGCCGGTTGCTCGCAAAATGAAGTTACGGGGATAAATCCGGATGCAGACCGGACAATCGGTTTGGATGTATATACGGGAGTACAGACCAGAGGAACGGAAACCACTACGTCCACGCTGAAAGAAGCGGATGCCGGTTTCGGTATTTTTGCCTATAAAACAAGCAAGGAAGGATGGGATAGTGAGAAAACGAGTACAACACCCGATTTTATGTATAATGAACATGCTACATGGACTTCCGGTAGTTGGGGGTATGCTTCTCTGCGTTTTTGGCCGACGAATGATGATAAAATAACTTTCTTCGCTTATGCACCTTATGAATCCAATCCGGGAGAGGGAACAGACCAAAAAATAATTTTATCGGCACAAAGTGATAAAGAGGCTCCTAAAATCACCTTTGAAGTAAAAACTTCAAATAATTGGAAAGATATGGTGGATTTAGTAACGGATTGCCGTACTGCCATAAAAGACTTGACTTCTGAGAGCAATGTCGGTAACAAAGGAACAGTCCAGTTTAAATTCAGCCATGTGCTTACCCAAATAGCCAATGTCAAGGTGAAGCCGGACGTGAATCTGGGCGCTGAAACAAGAATCTTTGTAACAGGATTAAAACTGTCTCCGGGAAGTGGAATACTTTACAACAAAGCGGTTTATGATTTCGGTACTGATGCTTGGAATGCCATCTCACCTTCCGCATCCTATTTTTCGGCTGAGCAAGACCTTAGTGAGTTTGTGAATAGAACAGGCATTGACCAATGGGGGTATAAGAAGAGTGCTGTCGACGTAAGTAGTAATACCGATGCAACAGCTTTGTTCTCAGAAAAGGAAGCTCTTTATTTCATTCCAGTGAATAACCAAAACGGTACAGCCAAGGAAGGGGATTTGAGCCTAAAGATTAGTTATGATGTTGTGACAAAGGTGAATGATAGTAGTAATCTGACAAGTACTGTGACGGATAAAGAAGTCAAATTGCCGCAAGGAACTTTTAAAAAAGGGACACAGCATACTTACGTGTTGACCATCAAGATGAATGCTATCAGTATTGCTGTTGATGACAATATGACGGGATGGACCAGTAATGGGGAAAGTAACATTTAGGTAGAAGGAGTATGAAAGGAAAAGCAGAAGATATAGGGATGAAGCGGTTGTGTAGCATCCTCCTTGCATTACTTTTGTTGTTGGGAGCATGCAGTGGGGAAGAAAGTAAGAACGGACTTCCGCAGGAGAATCTTCCTATCGGCTTTTCTGGAGTTATTACAATGACGAGGGGAACCGGGAAATTTGCCACTGCCGGTGAACTTAAGAATGTGGGAGTGTTTGCATATTTTACACATGGAAAATTCAACGAGAATACTGCCATACCGAATTTTATGTATAACCAGCTTGTGGAAAAACAACAGGATGAGGGAACATGGTCTTATAGTCCGGTCAAGTTCTGGTCGGACAATTCCACCACGGATAAAATCAGTTTCTTTGCCTATGCCCCTTACGTGAATGAAGTGGAAAATGGTTACCTCTCTTTTCAGGATGAAGGAACGGCAAGCGGATTTCCGGTGTTGGGGTATACCGTTCCGATAGCTGTAAATAATCAGATAGATTTTCTTGCCGCAACTCCGGTAATGAATCAAAGCAATGGTAATGTAACTTTCAAACTGCACCATACACTGACCAAGGTCAATGTCTATATAAAAAGTAATGATAATACGGAGGGAAAGTCAGTAACTTCCTTCTCGATTACGGGAATGAAGAGTGGATTGCTTACCTATTATAATCCTACAGCAGATAGTGACATAGGCTGGAAGTGGACATATCCATCGGCTGATGAAAAGGAAAACTTTACCACCGGTATAATAAGTTTTCCGGTACCGGATACAATTATAGAAGAAAAGAAACTGCTTGCAACCTTCTTTCTGCTTCCTGCCGGGGCAGGAAGTAAGTTCAATATTTCTTATCAATATACGGCCAAAGATAGTAATAATGCTCTTGTTGTTCAAACTGTCAGTATGGAAAACCAGTCTTTGCCTCTGACTGATAATTGGGCTTCGGGAAGGGCCGTCAGCTATACTATAGGTATAGCACGAAAGGCAATTACTGTGATACCGGAGAACGGTCCCGTATCATGGGAAGAGAATGCTGAAACCGAGACAGTTATTGGAACGGAAGCAAAACAAGAGACTGATTGACCTGACGGGGTAATTCTGGACTTCGCAAAAAGATGCCAATCTGTTTAAAGTAAGATAATATGAAAAGATATATGAAATTTTTCACTGGAATAGTCTTTTGGGGCATCCTTTTAGTGTGTAGTGCATGCACTGACGAATACGAAGCAAACAATGGAGGTATGAAGGAGTGCTGTGAGGGAGTACCCTTTACAGTCCGGGCTATAGTCGCTGATTTTGAAGAGCTCTCCAATGCAGGAAAGTCCTCTACACGTACCTCTGTAAGGGACGAACTTTTTAAAATGGAGTTTGTCGATGGTGATTCGATTGGTGTTTTTGCCATAAAGGACGGTGCTATAATGGATAATATTGATAATGCCAAATTGGTTTACAATATGTCAAGCGGCAGTTGGAATCCGGTGGGAAATGGTACACTTTATTGGTATGATGGAGTGAGTTATGTCGCTTACTATCCATATAGGAAGAATATCACAATAGATCTCTCAAAAGGTATGGACGGAGCTATTGCTTCACTGACCGGGAATGAAAAACTGCAACCTGCGAAGGACCAGTCCACAACAGAAAAGCATATTGTCAGCGATTTGTTGGTTGCCACCGGCGTACCTGCTATTGACAATTCTTCCGGAATAATCCTGAACTTGTTGTTTCAACACCAGTTTGCATTGCTTGTGTTGCAACCGCAAGTATACGTAGGTTGTTTTGCACCAGAAAAAGCAGGCTTTGTTTACCATAGGGAATCGAGGGTTTTAGGAACAGACTCGGCGGCTATTAATGTGAGTCTGAACGGTATTACTCCATATCAGATAGATTCTTTGAAATATTGTGCCATTGTTCTGCCGCAAGCAAATGCACGGGTTACCGGAAACTATATGACTACCGATGGCAGAGATGATACGAATATAAAGATAAATTATTCGGGCAGCTCCATCAGTTTTACTTCTGGAAAATGCTATACCTTGAAGGTTATTAGTCCCGTACCCGGTAAAGGAAGTATAGAAAGAAAGCTTTATCCCGGGGATTTTGTCTTTCAGAACGAAATCGATAAAAGAATAGAAGTACATCCCGGAAACGGGAAGTTGGAAGAAGATGGGAAAATCTATGATTATGAAAATGCTATCGGAATGGTAATTACTTGCGATCCGGAAAGGATGACAGACGAGAGGTGTAATAAAAAAGGATGGAATCATGCCTATGTGATGATGTTGGATAGTTTGAAAGAAGGGAATTGGGGACCGATGGATTTAATCGAAGCGGATATTGATACAATATCAATAGCTGATGTGAAGTCAAAGCATGATTTTAGCAGAATTAAGAATAACATGAACGGGTACTCTGAAACTTTACAAATGCTGGCAAATCATGAGGGTGATGCATCTTTTGTAAGCGACTGTCGTGCTTTTTATCTGGTGAAAACTTACAATAACAGCAATAAGGTGCCGGATGGGATCGAACGTAGTCCGTGGTTTCTGCCAAGCATAGGGCAATGGTTTGATGTATTGGTGAATATTTGTGGAAAATCTCCGGAAAACTTTCGGCACAATACCGGTAATGGTTTACAAGACGAAAAGTGGGGACTGGAAACGTTGGACAAGTTAAAAGGACAGTTATCCAAAGTTGGTAAATCGCTACCGCAGTTTAACGTGAATCACAGACTTGGTTTCAGTTGCAGTTCTCAATATGATAAAGATAGAAACTGGATGCTTCTCTGGCATATCGATGATCCCTTATACAAATGGGAAAGGGTTTGTTTACAAGGATATAATAAGACTTCTGTATGGCATGTCCGGCCGTTTTTTGCTTTTTAATCATTCCTTGATTAAAAACAGTTCTAATCTAAGTTTGAATTCATTATGAAAAAGTCCGGATAGCGCATTGATATTTTATGTAATTTCGTTTGTGTTCTCGAAATAGTGGAGTATCTTTGTTTTAAATATATTATGAAACTGAATACTTATCGCTTGTCTTCTTTGGAAGACCCTACTGATGAACAACTGCATGCTTTGATGGAACAAGTGGCTGTTGCGGCCCGTGAAAGTTCTCGCAAGGCAAAAAAAGAATGGGAGCGGAGGATGCAAGAGGTGAGAGAAAAAATTGAAGGCATATAGAGCTAAAAATGTAAGTGATATATCCATGTGATGAACGAAAAAAATCCGACACTTTGTATAGTAGCTGGTCCGAATGGTTCGGGTAAAACTTCTACGACAGTGCAACTGCTTTATAATGAATGGGTAGAAAATAGCCTTTACATTAATCCTGAGATAAATGTACGGCGTATTACACAGCGCTATTTGAATGGAGGGCATGAAGTTCCCATTTCCAAAATTATTTCCCGTTATTATAAATCGTTATTGAATATAGGCAAAGCAATATCCTTGGTTGATAGGGTATATATCTACGATAATTCAATAGAAAATCAAATCCCTCGATTATTGTTCCGCACTGTAAACGGGACCCTCTTCAAACAATATGTAGAGGAAATCCCGCAGTGGGCACAGTTTCTTATCAAATAGAGTATGAAAAGAGTCTATACCAAAACTGGAGACAAAGGAACAACGGGTATTCATGGTGGCACGCGTGTGCCGAAAGATGACATCCGTATCGAGGCAAACGGATGCCTTGATGAATTGAATGCCGTGATTGGTATCGTGCGCTCCATGCTGGCGGCAAAAGATGCCTGGCAGGAGTTGCTGCATGCTGTCCAACGGGAACTGATGGTGGTAATGAGCCATGTGGCCACTCCCTCGGGAGTGGTAAATCCTAATCCGCTTTCTGCCGCAGAGCTCACGCTGCGCTGTGAGCAGGAGATGGATGCCATGACCGTCCTGCTGACGGACAATGGCTACTTCCTTTTGCCCGGTGGCACTCCCATATCAGCCCAACTGCAGTTTGCCCGTACCGTGGCCCGCCGTGCCGAACGCCGTTTGTGGACACTCCATCGCCAAGACCCCGTGAACGAGGATATCCTGCGCTTCATCAACCGCCTTTCGGACTTGTTCTTCGTCATGGCCCGCATGGAGATGCAGCGACAGGACTGGCCGGAGGAGAAATGGCAAGAGTTTGCCTACAAAAGGAAAAGACAGTAAGCGTTTATCGCTAACCGCCGGGAAGCTGTTTTCAGCATAGGGGTTCTATTTGCTGTCCGAGCCTTAAATCATACAGACATGCCCGTACTTCCGCTTCGCTGCCGATATGCTTTCCTGCATCGTCGGACAGCTTCACGCATTCGCGCCATTCCTGGTTGACGTTCATCTTGCATTGCGTCAGTTTCATTACGATGTTGGAGGGCTTGAATCCGGTATCATTCGTCAGATTGGTGCCGATGCCGAAGGAGCAGCGGATTTTGCCCCTGCAATGCTCCTGGATGTCGAGTGCCTTGCCAAAATCGAGCGCATTGCTGAAGACGATGGTTTTAGTGGTAGGGTCGATGCCCAGTTCGCGGTAGCGGGCAACGAGCTTGTCGGTGAAATCGAATTCATCGCCGGAGTCGCAGCGTACACCGTCGAATAGTTTGGCCTGCTTGCGGCTCAGGTTACTTAAGAAAATGCCGGAGGTATAGGTATCGGACAGTGCGATGCCCAAGTCACCGTCGTACACGTTCACCCAGTTTTCCAAGGCCATGTAGTTGGCGTGTTTGTAGCCGAACTGTGCGCCGTGGAACATGAACCATTCATGCGGATGCGTCCCCATAGGCTTCATGCCGTATTTCATGGCGAAGTGGCAGTTGGAAGTCCCGGTACAGTATTCGGCGGCTTCCTTCAGACGGTCTATGACTTTGTCCTGTACCTCGAACGAGAAGCGTCTCCGGGTGCCGAACTCTGAAAAATACAGCTGGTGTCGGTTGGAGAGTGCCACCTTTTCGGACAGTTTGCAGAGTATGCCGTCCATGTCGGCCACGTTTCCCAAAGAACGGTTCTTTATTTCGGATACGATAGAAAGCAGGGGGACTTCGTAAAGGGTGGCCTTGTACAGATAGTCCGTGATTTCAATGTTCAGGTGCCGGTCCTCGTCCAGATGGATGCTTACCTTCTCCGGCTGGAAGCGGAAGGAGGAGAGCCACTCCCAATAGACCCTCGGCAGGAAACGGCAGTGGCGGGTCATGTATTCCAGCTCTTCGGCAGTAAGTACGGTCTGTGCCAGGCTGTCCACCGCCTCTTGCAGTTCCTTCAGAAACGTGTCCGTATAGGCGGTGTCGTCTCTGTCCTTGAAGCTGAAAGTGCCCATGGCATAGGGAAACAATTTGATGTAGGCATACGAGGTGGTGAATTTGTAAAGGTCTGTATCGAGTATGGTATGAATCATGGCAAAATATTCTTTAGTTATGATGTTCGATTTTGGGGATGAAGATAGTGAAAATTTCTTATTTGATCAGCCTCTATCTGTTAACAACGGCATATTCCTATTAAACCATGTTATAAATGAGACCGTCATGGACAGAAATTTTGGATATTTCGGGGAAGTCCGTACATTTGCAATGTGTTTTTCATAGTATTAGATTTAAGGTTAACAAAAGATTGGCTGTCTGGGATAGATAGCCTTTTTTTATGCCTTCACTTTTCCTTTTCCGTAGAGGTGGCGTGTAGTGCAGAGCGCCAAAGTTCCATAGACCAATACTTGTATCCACATCGTCAGCATCTGCGGCCATACGTCGGCCAGCGTTCCACCCATTGAATTCAGTTTTACAAAAGCAAGTACGGCAGGACCTGCCGGAAACAGATAGTGGGCTGCCTGCCAATACCACGGCATCAGCTCCAGCGGATAGGACACGCCCGAAAGGAAGATATAGCCCACAGAGAAGAAGGCTATCATCAGCAACGGCGCTTCGGAGTCTGTAAACCAGCGGGAGACGGCCAGGGCAAGGAAACTCGTGCCCAGCAGGAAGGGTATCATCATTGTGACGATGTCTCCTCCGCTGCCGATGTGTGGGATGCTGAACAGGTGCGGCAACAGTCCCAGCAGGAATAGGGAAAACACCACGTAGAGCATGAAGTATACGAAGGTCCTGCCTCCGACAATCCGTAATGTATCCTTCAATGAGTCGGCACGCATCAGCCGTATTCCTTTTCTTCGGGCTTCCGCTTCCTCGCCCGTCAGCATGGCAATCACCATCAGCATCGTCTGGAAGATGATGACAATTAGGACGGCGGGAATCAGATAGGAACCGTAGCCCTCTGTATAGTTGTAGAGCGCCGTGCCGGACACGCTGACGGGAGCGGACGAAGCCACTGCCAGCAGTCCTTGCGGAGGTAGGAATACGGTGCCCTCCATGCGGTGGGCATCGTTCACGGCAAGCATGACGCGCGCACTGGATTCTTGCAGTCCTTTGAAGTTGAGGAAAGCGTCCGTGGCGGCATAGAGTACGAAGACCGAAGTCTCGCCCCGTGCCACACGTGCCTCGAAGTCGGCAGGCAGGTAAAGGATGCCTGCCACGTCGCCCTGCTTCATCCATTGGCGGGCTTCGAGGATGTTGGGTGTCTGGCCGTAGACGGCGGTCTGGGGAGTGGCGTCGAGCAGTCGGATGTATTCGCGGCTGAGGGCGGAGTGGGAGAGGTCTACCACTGCGACGGGAGCCTTGCGCACCAGGTTGGGGGCGTACATGTAGTTGTAGAGCAGTCCGTAGAGGAAGATACCGCCTGCCAGCACGAGCAGGATGGCGGGATTGGTGGCGATGGCATGCCATTCGTGGCGGATGACGGAAGCTGTTGACAATGCGGTAGGTGTGCAAGGTGATGGGGAGGTGGGGATTGCTTCTTCCCTCGTTTCCTTTTTTATCCACCATTTCAGCAACGGCAGTATCAGTAGTGCTGCCAGCAAGAAGATGAAGAGTGTAGCTACCGACTGCCAGAAGTAGGCAAACCCTGCATCGAAGTAAATCATGGCTTGTGCCGCCTCCGTGAAGTGCCGCACGGGGAAGAGGTAGGAGGCCGCATGCACGGGCGCATACATGGCTGTAACGGGAAACGTGACTCCGGACAGCGTAGCCCCCAACGACCCCACCATGGATACTACACTGATGATATAGGCAATCTTGGGAAAGACAGAATAGATAAAGACCGCCAATGCCTGGGTAGCGATGATGAAGAGCACGGTCATTGCATTCATCAGCCACAGACTGCCAGCGAAGGGGATATGTAGCGGGCCGAACAGTACATAGTTTGCCAGGATACCGATGGACGAGAAGATGAGGGTATAGGGCAGCAGTTTCCCTGCTACGGCAGTGAGGATATTGCCTCGTGCCGTCTCCAGCCATTCGCCGACGCTGCCGAATTTCAGTTCGCTGCCTATGGAGTAGACGGTGGTGAGCAGGATGAGTATCTGGAACAGTACGAAAAAGAAAGGCTGGCTCAGGTAGATGGAGTAGTCCATGTCCGGATTGTAGAGGGGATGGGTACTGGCTTCTACGGGGAGCAGAAAGGTCTGTATCTGTTCTCCGCTTACTCCCAGTGCTTCGGCCTGCATCACGATGGGCGAGAGCGCCACGGGGGCAAGCGTATTCTCGAACGCCGCCATCAGCTCGCTGCCTACCGAGAGGAGGGCATAGTGGTAATAATAGGTGAGCGTTGCGCCAGCTCCCGTCACCGCCTTCTGTTCGAAGCGGGGCGGGATGACGAGGTAGCCGTATATGTCCTTCTGTTGCAATGCCCGGCGGGCGTCGGCTTCGTCGGTGAAGTGCTCCGTCACACGGAAGGTGGGGGCGGCAGAGATGCGTCGGGAGATATTGCGCGAAGTGGCAGTGTTGTCCAGGTCGACGATACCCACGGGGATGTTCTCCATCTGTCCGTTTCCGAAGATGGTGGCCATGAAGAACAGACAGAACAAAGGCAGCACGAGGCAGACGCCGAGGTATAGACGGCGGGAGGTCATGCGGTGCCATTCGCGACGGATAACCATGCGGAGCGCTTTCATTGCGTAGCCAAATTCTTTATCTTTCATTTTTTATTCTTCATTTTTAAGAGTACGGACATCCCCGGTCTCAATCCCTCTACCTGCTGTGTGGGACGTGCGTGTATCTCGAACGTCTGCATGTCATAGCTGCCCGTCTGTTTGGTGGATTTCCAGGTGGCGAAGCTGCCCAGCGGACTGATGTAATAGATGCGGAATTCAATGTCCTTGCCGTCGATGGCGGGGACATCGGCACGGAAAGTGCCTCCTATCTTGAATTGCGGCATCAGGTCCTCGCGTATGTTCAGTACCACGTGTGCATCGTCCATCACGACGAGGCTCATGATGGGAGTTCCGGGAGCCACCAGTTCTCCGCGTTTGGGGAAGATGGTGGCTATCTGGCCGTCTTCGGGAGCGGTGAGACGGGAGTCGACGAGGAGGGAGGAGACTTCATCGACGGTGCTTCGCGCCGCTTCCACCAGGCTGCGGGCCGAGGCGCGGTCCTCGCTCTGCGCTCCGTCTACGGCCATCTGGTATTGCTCGTAGGCGGCACGTTCGGCGGCTTGGGCAGCTTTGTACATGGCTTCCACCTCGTCACGCCGCTGGGAGGTGACGACACTGTCCTTATAAAGCGTTACAATGCGCTGGTAAGTGGTCTTGGCGAGGGCAAGGTCGCTCTGCGTCTTGTTCCAGAGTTGCCGGGCGGTGGCCACAATCTGGCGGCGGGTACCGGCGTCTATCTTCTTGTTCTGCTCCTGGGCCACCTGCTCCAGGGCATTCACCTGGCGGTATTTGGCTTCAATGGTGGGGCTGTTGATGACGACAAGCGTATCGCCTGCCTTCACCCAGTCGCCCTCTTGTACGAGGAAGGAGTCCACACGTCCGGGCAGCTTCCCGCTGATACGTATTTCCGTTGCTTCCACTTGTCCTTGCAGGACTAGGGGCTGCCGGCTCATGAGTAATATGCCGGCAAGCGAAATGATGACCGTTGCGGCCAGGATAATGACGAATGCAATGCTGATGCTTTTATTATTGATTTTCATAAAGGGTAGGTTTTAATAAGTTGTCTCGAAATATTTCTCGAACCGTTCCGGCGTTCCGCAGATAGCCAGCAGGTTCATCAGTGCCACATCATATTCGTAGTAGGCTGCCAGACGCGCCACGCGGACGGTTGCCAGCATCGTTTCCGCATCTACGACCTCGGTACTGGTTGCCATGCCTTCGGCAAAGGATTTCTTGCGGATTCGCACCAGCTCTTCGCTCAGCTCGATGGTGGTATTCAAGGCGCGTACGTTGTCTTGTGCCTTTTGCAGTTGGGTGTAGAGCTTGTCGATGCCTACGCTCAGGTCTTCTTTGGCTTTTTCTTGTCCCAGGGCAAGGGTCTGCTGGGCTATCTTCGACTGGCGGATGCGCTTCTCACGCGCCAGTCCGTCGAACAGGTTCCAGGTGAAGCCCACACCTACGATGGTGCGGGGGACAAGATTGCTTTGTATGCCGTGGGCATAGAGGGTCTGCTTGCCGAATACGGCGATGTCCGGCAGGTAGCCGCTCTGGTCGATGCGGAGCTGCTGGCGGGCAATCTGTGACTGCAGTTGCAGTTGGTTCACGGTGTAGTTCTCCACCCGCATGGCTTGCAGGAACTCCTCTTTGGCGGGCAGTTGGTCGTTGATGAAAAGCTCCGAAGTAGGATGGATGCTGCATGTGTCTTGCAGGTTGAGCAGGGTGCGCAGGGCACTTTGCACGACGGAGGCCTCCTTCCGGGCAGCCTCCAGTGAACGGGCAGCTTCATCCATATTCACTTGGGCAAAGAGCCGGCCTGCCTTGTCTATCATGCCGGCAGCTTCCAGTTTAAGGGCATTCTGGTAATGGCGTTGCAGGCTGTTGTAAGTCTCCTGCCGCACGCGTACTACCTCTTGCGCAAGTTTCAGCCCGAAGTAGCTTTCTGCCAGCAGGGTGCGTTGCGTGGCATCGGTCTGTCCCCGGTTTTCGCGGGCAATGTCTATCATGGTGTTGCCTATCTTCGAGGCCCGGATGCGCTTGCCGCCGGAGAATACGACCCATTCGGCGGTCAGGCCGACGGAAGTCAGGTTGCGTGGAGCCAGTGGAAAGGCAAGGGTATGGGAGCCTATCTGGTCGAGTATGCTGCTGATGAATTGGTCGTCCGGCACGATGTTGTGCACAAAGTCCTTTGCCGGGTCGGTGAACTGGGAAAGGGGCTGTTTTACCTCTATCTTTTCGGAAAGATGCACGAACGTACCGGCACCTTGCAGGGAGGGGTACCAGAGGGCATTCAGTTTGTCACGTTCCGCACGGGCGGCTTCAATTCCCTTGTCGGCTATTTTCAGGCTGCGGTTGCCGTTTTGCATCTGCCTTAGGGCATCACCGAAGCTAAGGGGAAGGGAGGTTTGTGCGGCCACTCCACCGATGGCAAGCAGCACGCAGGCAGCAGCCGGAAAAAATCTCCGGCATAATAGATTATTCATAAGTTCGTTCGGTTTAGGGGTTCTTGTTTCTCTAAACAAGAGGAGGTGGGAATTGTTCAGTAGTCATCTTTTTGAATAGAACGTTACAAATATAACGAATAGTTTCCGAAGATATGGCTTATGAATGGGAGAGATATTCGGATTTGCACTATCTTTGCATTCGCTAAAATGGAATTTATGGAGAAACTTCATCCGATTATGTTTGCCGGGACGGGCAGTGATGTGGGAAAGAGCATCATTGCTGCCGCCTTCTGCCGCATCTTCAAGCAGGACGGCTATCAGCCCGCACCGTTCAAGGCACAAAATATGGCGCTCAATTCATTTGCCACTCCCGAAGGGCTGGAGATAGGCCGTGCCCAGGCTGTGCAAGCAGAAGCCGCCGGAGTGCCTTGCCACACGGACATGAATCCGCTACTGCTGAAACCACAGTCGGACCATACCTCGCAGGTTGTCCTCAACGGGCGTCCTATCGGCAACCGCAATGCTTATGAGTATTTCCGCAAGGAAGGACGCGACGAGCTGCGCCGGGAGGTTTGTGCTGCCTACGACCGCCTTGCCGCTCGCTATAATCCCGTTGTGCTGGAAGGCGCGGGAAGCATCTCCGAAATCAATCTGCGGGATACCGACCTTGTCAATCTGCCGATGGCCCTGCATGCCGGAGCCGATGTAATTCTTGTGGGCGACATTGACCGTGGCGGTGTGTTTGCCAGTGTCTATGGTTCGCTGATGTTGCTTCGTCCCCATGAGCGGGAACGCATTAAAGGAATTCTTATCAACAAGTTCCGGGGGGATATACGTCTCTTCGAGTCGGGCATTACGATGCTGGAGGAGCTTTGCGGCATTCCCGTTGTCGGGGTGGTGCCTTACTACCGTGATATCTACATTGAAGAAGAAGACTCCGTGGCGCTTGCCGCAAAGTCTGTCCGTGCCGAGAAGGGAAAGGTGAACATCGCCGTCATTCTGCTGCGCCACCTCAGTAACTTCACCGATTTTAATGTCCTGGAACGTGACCCACGCGTACATCTCTTCTATACTAACAATGTGGATGAGCTGGCAAAGGCCGACGTCATCCTGCTGCCCGGCTCCAAGAGCACACTTGATGACCTTTACGAATTGCGCCGTAACGGTGTGGCGGCTGCCATCACCCGTGCCCACCGTGAAGGTGCCACCGTGATGGGCATCTGCGGTGGCTATCAAATGATGGGGCAGGAGGTGCTCGACCCTGAGCATGTGGAAGGAGACATCGAACGCCTGCCCGGACTGGGACTGTTGCCCATCAGTACCCGCATGTCGGGAGAGAAGGTGACCCGCCAGGTGAAGTTTGGTCTGTGCAATCCCCATTCTCCATCTTCCACTCTCCGTTCTCCATTCATGCAGGGCTATGAAATCCATATGGGAGTGACCACCCCCGTGGAAGGCGCCCCCGATTCTCCCCTAAATCTTTTGGAGAACGGCTCTACCGACGGTTACTACGTGGACTCCACCTGCATGGGGACCTATATTCATGGCATTCTCGACAATCCGGAATTCATAGATTTCCTGCTTGCGCCTTTTGCAGACAAACTGTCCGGGAATGCCGGCGCTTTCGATTACCATACATTCAAAGAAGAACAATACGATAGGCTTGCCGAGCACGTGCGCCGCCACGTCAACCTGCCGCTTATCTACCAAATATTGACAAAGAACCATGATTGAAGGACACGGAGACGATTCCTATAAATACAGCCGTCCCATTACGGCAAACTTCAGCTCGAACGTTTACAACAGGGTAGACCTCTCTGCCTTGAAGGCGCATCTGTGTGCCCGGATTGACGGCATCGGCAACTATCCCGAACCGGAGCCTTACACGCTTGAGGCCTGCCTTGCCCGCTGCCACCGTCTTCCTGCCGAAGCAGTGTGCGTGACGAACGGAGCTACCGAAGCCATTTATCTCACCGCACAGACTTTCCGCGGGACAAACACCGCCATTGTGCAGCCCACTTTCAGTGAATATGCCGATGCCTGCCGCATGCACGGCCATCGGGTCACTTCCCTTTACCGGCTTCCTGCGGAGAGCGAGGGGTATCGCTTGCCGGAAGAGGTGCGCATGCTGTGGCTGTGCAATCCCAATAACCCTACCGGAACGGTCGTGGAGAAGGAATATCTGGCAACACTTATCAGTCATAATCCGCAGGTATGTTTCGTCATCGACCAGTCTTACGAGTTTTTCACCTTGCGTCCGCTTTTCTCTGCTGCCGAGGCGGCGGAGTCTCCCAACGTCTTGCTGCTGCACTCCATGACCAAGCGTTATGCCGTTCCCGGTCTGCGACTGGGATATGTCACCGGCGCCCCCCACCTGCTGCACCGCTTGCGTACCAACCGTATGCCCTGGTCGGTCAATCAGCTTGCCATTGAGGCGGGACTCCATCTGTTGGAACATGATGTTCCCAATCCGCTGGATGTGGCGTCTTACTTGCAAGAGGCTGCCCGCCTGCGCAGTGCGCTCGAGGCATTGGGAGGACTGGAGGTATGGGCTACCGAAACCCATTTCATGCTGGTGTGCCTCCGTATGGGCAAGGCTTCCGCCTTGAAAGACTATCTGGCAGGGGAGCATGGCATCTTGATTCGGGACGCCTCCAACTTCGACGGACTGAATGAACACTTCTTCCGCATAGCCGCCCAGAGCCGGGAGGAGAATGACAGGCTTGTAAAAGCAATAGGACAATGGCTTGAGGAGGAATAACCGATGGAAGAAGATGTACTTATACTTTTGGGTGTCGCCTTCAACTTGAACCTGCCGCTTCTCACTGCCTGGCTGCTCGACCACTGGCTGGGCGACCCGGCGTGGCTACCCCATCCGGTGGTGGCTTTCGGTAAAGCCATTTCTTTCTGTGAGCACCGGTTGAACCGGGGCGATTCGCGTTTCCTGAAAGGAGCGCTTATGACGGTGCTCCTCGTGGTAGGTGTGTATTTCGTCACGCTTCTGCTACTCCGCTTGGCTGCACTCTTTTCTCCGGGCATGCTGCTGACGGTGCAGATACTGCTGATATTCTATTGCTTGGCGGGCACTACACTGGTTCGCGAGGTGCGTATGGTGTTCAAGGCGGTGGACCGTTCCTTGGAGGAAGGGAGGATGCAAGTGGCACGTATCGTAGGGCGTGATACGTCTGCACTCTCGGCGCAGGAGGTGAGAACCGCGGCATTGGAGACTTTGGCAGAGAATTTGAGTGACGGGGTAGTTGCCCCCTTGTTCTGGTATCTGCTGTTGGGAGTTCCGGGCATGCTTGCCTATAAGATGGTGAACACGCTGGATTCCATGGTCGGCTACAAGAATGAACGCTATCGTCGGTTCGGCTGTTTTGCTGCCCGTTTGGATGATGTTGCCAATTATATTCCCGCCCGTCTGACAGCCTTTCTGATGGTACTGGTTTCCGGTCGCCTTTCCTTGTTTGCTTTTGTGGGCAGATATGGCAGCCAGCATGCCAGTCCCAATTCCGGTTATCCGGAAGCCGCCCTTGCCGGTATTCTGGACTGCCGTTTCGGAGGTCCGCACAACTATTTCGGCGAGGAGGTATGGAAACCTTATATCGGTTCTAATGAACGGCCTCTGAAGACAGAAGATATGCGTGTGGCTGTCCGCATCAACCGGCGTGTGGAGTGGTGGATGGTGGTTGCCGTAATAGTGACATCGACCTTGGCTTCCTTTTGTTTTTAAAATGTTGTTATTTTAACTGATTCTTTGTCCGTTCCAAAAAGATATAATATCTTTGCAAGACCGCGTTGCATTAAAAATGTAACTTTTAAAGCAGACAAAGTCTTATAAATGAGGATAAAGCAACTATATATATTCCTTTTCTTTATTTGGTTCGGGAGCACAATAATTGCATCGGCAACAGATAAAGCGGATTCTTGGACTAAAGAAAAGGAAAGTATAGTCCATGAGGTCATCTCCACTTTTCACAACAGCCTCGGTTTCGACTATCTGACCCGGGAGGAGTGTGACTCGCTGAATGCCGACGGCCTTTTGTCCCAATTGGATGAATCCCAGCGCTATTACACCTATTTCGAACTGGAAAGAATACTTATAAAATCCTCCCTTTTCCGTGGAGAAATCCGTATGGCCATTGCCCAGAGCGACCAGATGTACTCCAAAGCCCGCGCGCTTGCCTACCCCTTCGGCAATGCCCTGGCGCTGAATGCCATGGGAGAGGTGTACAGCTATACCGGCAGGCTTCGGGAAGCCGGTGCCGCTTACGAAGAGTCTTTGAGACTGCTGGATGGGATGGACGGGGAGGATGTGCATATCCGCATGCTACTGGTGGAACTGATAGATTATAACCTGCGCATACGGAATGTAAACGGTGCCTCGCGTTATCTTGCACGTCTGAACCTCTATCCGGAAGACCGGCTTTCTCCGCTGGAGCTGGCCATGCGTCACATCTCCAATGCTTCCTGCCAATTATTCAAGGGTGACTTGAAAGCTGCCAGCCATTGTCTGGTACAGATAGGCCAGCTTGAAGCGCAACTGATTCCGGAGATACGGCAATACCTTCTGATTATAGATGCCCGTTATCTGGTGGCCACCGGAGAGCATGAGGCAGCCTTGACCGCCTACAATGATTTCCTTCAAACCGAATATGCCCGGATAAACCATAACATCTACAAGGAAGCTCTGCTCGAAAAGGCGGATTTACTGGTGAAGATGGGGAACAAGGAAGAAGCCTACGGACAGTACGGCAAGGTCTTTTCGTATATCAAGACTTCGTTCGAGAAGAACTATCCCAAGGAGATAGACCGGCTCTGTACCCGTTTCCAGGCCGACCAACTGGCCTACCAGAACGAACGCGACCGCATTGTATCCATGCGTTTCTATCTGGCAGGCATCATTGTGTCCGTACTGTTTCTGATATTCCTCCTGGTGCTGGGCTGGAAGAAGATATTCCGTTTGAAGCGTTCCCAGATGCGGCAGGAGGCGATGAAGGAGAAAGCGGTGTATGTGGCTAAGGAGACGTTGGAGGAATCAAAACTCCGCCATAGCAATAACGGGATGATAGCGGCGTATAACAGTCTGGGATGTGCCTATGGAGTGTCCAGCCGCCCGAATGAGGCACTGGACGCTTTCTTGGAGGCTTACCGGAATTTCTCTCCCCAGACAAAGACCAGCCTGAAAGTGGATATACTGTCGCGTATTGCCCAGGTATACGGCAATGGCGGTAAAGACAGCTTGAAGCTGCCCTATTTGCATGAAATGGACATGACGTTGCAGACGGTTATTTCCAAAGAACCCGAGACAAGGAAGAACTGGAGCAATTTCGAGATTGACTGCGAAGTGAAGTATATCCTGCACTACATGAACCGGAAGAACTTTACAGTGGCGCACGAGCATATCGAGAAAGTAAAGAAACTGCTTGAGCCGCATGTAGATCCCGTCTTCTGGCTGAATGTCCAGTTGATACAGCTTCAATACTATGCCAAGACCGATGAGTATGACAAAAGCATCGCATTGATAGACGAGGTGACCCCTACGGTACTGAACAACTACGTTTCCACCTTTGCCACTTTGATAAACTACAAGGCGAGTACGCAATATGACAAGGGGGACATTGACGGGGCCATCGAGACCCGGCGCTACCTCATACGCAAGCAGGATTCGCTGAACAATGCCTTCTCGGCCAACCAGTTGAAGCAGGTCAAGGAGATTTACCACATTGACGAGCTGCTGTTGGAGAAGCAGAAGATTCAGGACATGAATTACCGTATAGGATTTATATTCCTGGGCGTTTGCCTGCTGCTGATGCTGCTTTTCTACTTGTATACGCGCTATGTCTCCGGAAAGATTGCTGTCGTAGAGAAGAAGACGGCCGAAGCCGCCTTGCAGGCAGAGACGGACAACATCGCGAAGGAACGTCTGAAATCGGAAATCAGCCATGATATACGTACCCCGCTGAATGTGGTGGTGGGCTTTGCCGAATTGCTGACCGGAAAGGAGGAGCTGGATAAGGAGACTAAGAGGGAATACGGGCAGATGATTCAGACCAATGCGGAAAGTCTGCTGAATTATGTCAACAGCATTCTGGAGTTGTCCCGCTTGGAGTCCGGCAAGATTCAGTATGAGGACGAGGAGTGTGACATTATTCAGTTGTGCAGTGAGGTGCTGGATAAAGTGAACGGCCGTGAGGAGAGCACTGTGTCTGTCAGCCTGCAGACCGACCTCAAGGAACAGCTTGCAAGGACGGACCGGAGGTGGTTCGATACATTGCTTGTCAGCATGCTGACTCCGTCAGAGAATGACACTGCCCGTTATGAGGCGATTATCCGCATCAGACGGGACCGCACTAGGTCGGCCCTCTATTTCGACGTGGTCAACGCCCCGTTTGCAAAGGTGCATTTTGAGAATAAAACAAGCTTGATTCGCCATGAAATCAATGCCCATTTTATTCATTATTTTGGAGGTATCTACAAGGTGCAAACCGAAGCGGAGGAAGGCCCTACTATTTCGTTCACTATTCCTTGTCGAGATTGATGCGGACGATGCCGCCGTAGGGCGTCAATGCGTCGAAGGCTTCTTCGGCTTTGAGGATTCCGGCATAGAGTTGTGCGCAGATTAATACGCCTCCGTGTGCGAAGATGGCAACGCGTGTATAGGGCTTCTTCTTTAATTCGTCCAAAAACTGGCTGACACGCCGGTATTGCATGGTAAAAGATTCTCCACCGGTAGCTGCCACGTTCATGTAGTCGGCATACCATTCCTGCAAGCGTGGGTCTTCATTTTGCTCGAACGGCTTCATCTCCCAGTCGCCAAAGTTGATTTCCATAATCCGTTTGTCCCGTTCTGCATCGGGATAGCCGCAATAGGTGGCGAGGCGCACGCAGCGGGTCAGGGGACTGGTGTAGACGTGGTCGAACGGAAGGTATGCCTTCAGGTTTTCTGCTGTCACGGCGGCTTCCGCTTCAAATGTGGGTTTCAGGGGAACATCGGTCTGTCCGTAGCATACGCCCGGAGGAACATCTACCGAAGTGTGTCGAATGAGTATTACTTCCATCTTTAATTTTCAGTTGTTAATTTATAATTAGAATAAGGCTTCCCAAGTAGAAGGACAGTTCGCATAGCAGGAAAGTGGCCCCGCAGCAGTCACCCGTATATCCTTGTAGGCGCCGCTTCATCAATCGGTAGAGCAGGAAGAAGGTGAGCAGTGGGAAGAGGGTGGCAATCCACAGCTTTATAGGCAGCAGCAGTACGAAAGGAAGCAGGCCGCAAAGAAATCCGGCCAGTAACTCGTGCCAGCTCATGCGGTTGTAGACGGTCTTGCTTTTGCTGTCTTCCTCTTTCCGGGCATAGGGCAGATAGTTGACAATCTGGGAGGCACAGAACTTGGACCAGCAGTCACCGCAGAGCACAAGGATGCAGAGAAGTCCCAGTGGCAGGTGATGAAGTTGGAGCAACAGCAGGAAATAGCATATCAATCCGATGACACCGTAGCTTCCGATGTGGGAATCCTTCATGATGGCAAGAGTCCGTTCTCGGGTGGTACCGCCACCGAAACCGTCGAAAAAGTCTGCCAGTCCGTCTTCGTGCAGGCATCCGGTGACAATTAGGCGTGCGATGAGGGCAAGAATCCATGCCAATGACACCGGCATAATCTGTCCGGCAAGCCACAGCACTGCCGCCATCACGCCTCCCGTCAGCCAGCCTACAAGCGGCCAATAGGGAACCACATGCTTGAAACACTCTGCCGGTACTTCCTTGATTTTCCAGAAGGGCAGTCGGGTGAGCATTATGAATGCAGCCAAGACATTGTTCATGTTAAAAGTATTTAGTGATGGAGGCATGTGCAAAGTTATCCATTTCATTGAGCATCCGCACGGCCGAGTCGACAATAGGATATGCACAGATGGCCCCTGTTCCTTCTCCCAAACGCAGCCCCAGATTCAGCAGCGGACGGGCATGCAGGGCGTCGAGCACCAGTTTGTGGCCCGACTCGTCTCCGCAGTGTCCGAAGATGGCGTAATCCGTCACTTCCGGGTAGAGCCTGGCGGCGGCAAGCAGGCAGTTGGTCATGATGAATCCGTCAACAAGGATAATCATCCTCAGCTCGGCAGCTTGCAGCATGGCGCCTATGGCCATTACCATTTCCAGTCCACCAAAGTAGCGGATGATGTTCCGGGGAGAGCCGTCGCCTTTGTAATTCTCCATAGACTGTTTCAGCACTTCGTATTTGTGGCGGATGCCCGCGCTGTCGAGTCCGCTGCCTGCGCCGACACATTGTTCCAGAGGAATGCCGGTAAAGCAGGTCATCCACAGGGAGGATGAAGAGGTGTTTCCGATACCCATTTCACCGAAGCTGAGGACATTACTGCCTTCTTCGTGGCATTGGCGCACCACCTCGGCACCCCGTTCCAGGCACATCTCCATTTCCTCTTCCGTCATGGCTGCCTCGTGCAGATAACTCCGGGTGCTTTTGCGCACTTTCATATTGATGATGCCTTTCTCGTAGGGGAGGTCGTAGTCTACTCCTGCATCTACTATTTTCAGGGTAAAGCCGTGCTGCCGGCAGAGGAAATTGACACCTGCCCCTCCATGAAGGAAGTTGCTGATTTGCTGCCAGGTGATTTCCTTTGGAGACAGACTGACACCTTCTTCTACAATGCCGTGGTCGGCGGCGAAGATAATGTTTTGCGGATGTTTCAAGGCGGGGGATAATGTCTGTTGTATGAGTCCGATTTGGAGTGCCAGTTCTTCTAAAATGCCCAATGAACCTTTGGGTTTGGTCAGGTTGTTGATTTTGTCAATCAATGCGGGACGGATTGACTCATCCGGGCGGGTGATATGAAATGTTTTCATCAGTCTGTTGAATTTTAATTGTTTGTTGTTTTATGAATGAGTGTTTTTTACGGTAAGTGGGATGCCGGATACCATCAGTATCACTTCGTCGGCACGGGCGGCTACATATTGGTTCATCCAGCCTTGCATGTCCGTGAACTTTCGTTGCAGTTCGTTCTCGGAAGTTCCTCCCATACCTATTTCATTGGTTACAAAGATGAAGGTTGCGTCTTGTGCCGTGAAGCGGTCGAATTCCGCCTTGGCAGCGGCAAGTGCCCGGTCGGTATCAGACTCGAGGTCGAAGAAGAAATTGGTACACCACAGGGTGATGCAGTCTATCAGGACGACCCGCCCCTCCAGCCGGTGGCGGCTGAGTTCTTTCTCCTCTTCGATGTTTGTCCATTCCGGCCCTCGGCGTTCCTGATGCCGGATTACCCTCTGGCGGAATTCTTCGTCCCAGATGCGTGCTGTGGCAAGATAAACGGGAGTGGGAGAGAGCTCGAGTGCCAGCTTTTCCGCATAGGTGCTTTTGCCGGAACGTGCTCCTCCGGTGATGAGTATGATTCGTTTCATTGGTATTTAGTCTGTATTTTGAAAGAATATCTTTGTTTTCCCGAGCAAAAATAAGAAATATTTGACGAAACGTTTGTTTTTTTAGGAAGTAATTTATTAACTTTGCCACCGTTTTTAAGGCATGACCTTGGAAATGTTTATGCGGCAGTAGCTCAGTTGGTAGAGCATCAGCTTCCCAAGCTGAGGGTCACGAGTTCGAGTCTCGCTTGCCGCTCCTCCATTTAGAGTTAGGCAGTTGCATCACAGCGGCTGCCTTTTTTTAAATATCGAGGAAAATGTTCGGGTCAAGCCATTTTAAACGTAGGAAAAACTTTAAAAAACGAAATAGAATGGCAGTAGAATTGAAAGACCTTACCAAACGTAGTGAGAACTATTCTCAGTGGTACAACGAGTTGGTGGTAAAAGCCGATTTGGCAGAACAATCGGCAGTACGCGGCTGTATGGTGATCAAGCCCTACGGATACGCTATCTGGGAGAAGATGCAACGTCAGTTGGACGATATGTTCAAGGAAACGGGACACGTCAACGCTTATTTCCCCTTGCTTATTCCGAAATCATTCCTCAGCCGTGAAGCGGAACATGTGGAAGGCTTTGCCAAAGAGTGTGCCGTCGTGACGCACTATCGTTTGAAGAACGATCCGAATGGCGGCGGTGTGGTGGTGGACCCTGCTGCAAAACTGGAAGAAGAGCTGATTATCCGCCCCACTTCCGAAACCATCATCTGGAACACCTACAAGAACTGGATCAATTCATACCGCGATCTGCCTATCTTGTGCAACCAGTGGGCAAACGTGTTCCGTTGGGAAATGCGTACCCGTCTGTTCCTCCGTACCGCCGAATTCCTCTGGCAGGAAGGACACACGGCACATGCCACTCGCGAGGAAGCCGAAGAAGAAGCGGTAAAGATGCTGAATGTATATGCCGAGTTTGCCGAAAAATACATGGCGGTGCCCGTGGTAAAGGGCGTGAAGTCTGCCAACGAGCGTTTTGCAGGTGCCCTCAACACCTACACCATCGAAGCGATGATGCAGGACGGAAAGGCTTTGCAGAGCGGTACTTCCCACTTCTTGGGACAGAACTTCGCCAAGGCGTTCGATGTACAGTTCGTCAATAAGGAGAACAAGCTGGAGTATGTTTGGGCTACCTCCTGGGGTGTTTCCACCCGTCTGATGGGAGCGCTTATCATGACGCATTCCGATGACAACGGTCTGGTACTTCCTCCGCACCTGGCTCCGATACAAGTAGTCATCGTACCTATCTACAAGAATGCAGAGATGCTGGCTAAGATTGACGAGAAAGTGGCAGGCATTGTTGCCAAGCTGAAGTCAATGGGTATTTCCGTGAAGTACGACAATGCCGACAACAAACGTCCGGGCTTCAAGTTTGCCGACTATGAGGTGAAGGGTGTTCCCGTTCGTCTGGTGATGGGTGGCCGCGACCTGGAGAACAATACAATGGAAATCATGCGTCGCGATACACTGGAGAAGGAGACGCGTTCCTGCGAGGGTATCGAAGAGTACGTGAAGGATTTGCTCGAGGACATTCAGGCTAATGTCTACAAGAAAGCGCTCGATTACCGTAACAGCCGCATCACCAGCGTGGACAGCTACGAGGAATTCAAGGAAAAGATTGAAGAAGGCGGCTTCATTCTGGCTCATTGGGACGGGACTACCGAAACCGAAGAGAAAATCAAGGAAGAGACCAAAGCAACCATCCGTTGTATTCCTTTCGATTCATTTGTTCCGGGTGACAAGGAACCGGGCAAGTGTATGGTTACCGGCAAGCCTTCTGCCTGCCGCGTGATTTTCGCACGTTCCTATTAATAATACCCACCCCGGATTACGCGGATTAACACAGATGATTTTAGGAGTTCTGATAATCAGAAACTTTTATCTGCGTTAATCCGCGTAATCCGGGGTGATTGTATATCTTGATACGTCCTCTCGGTTTTAAATTTATAGAGTTATCTCTCATCATGAATTGATGAACAGCTATTTATATTGCTTCAGAAATTCTGAGATTGTTTTGCGTACAGTTTCCGGAGATTGTTTTGAATGAAGCATTGCTGCAATGACAATCCTATTCTCATCAATCAAATAATATATCACGTTAGGGGAAAGTTTTAAATGACGGACAGTAATGTTGTTAAATAGAGTAGAAAAATCACTGTCTATAATTCCTATATACGGATGTTTTGCTAAAAGATTTACTTTGTCTTGTATCTTTTGACGTGTTTTCTGTGCCGTCAACATGCCAAAATTATTCTCTACATAAATAAGTATCTCTAAAAAGTGCTCATAAGCCAACTTAGACCAGACTATTTCCATCCCATGCGTTCATTTATCATACTCTCTATTTGGGAGTTTGATATACAGTGTCCTGCTTTATTCTCTTCTAAGGCAAATAGAAGGGCTTCAGCCAAAGCATCTCGGGGAATACTGTTGATAAAGTCGTCCATCGGTATGGCTGATTGATGATAAGTTGCCATCATCGGTTCTTGTGCCGTTTGTTTGGAAGAGTCCTGCTCTTTATATGGTTTAATTTTACCCATTGCTTTTATTTTTAATCAAAGGTAAACTGAATAAATGAAAACTCCTAATATTCAATCCATTTATTTTCCACTGCATCAAAGCCAACCAATCTACATACTATTGTAACCTCCTTCACATCTTCTCGTAACAACTTTCCCTCATTTTTGCAGCGTAAAAAAAGAAAGGAGGCCCGAATATGAAACTGAACAGAAATGACTATACCGTAGAGGCGGCAGCCGGCGGTGGTTTTTACGCTTATTTTATGAATAATGTGTTGTGCAGCGCCTACGGTGAAACGCCTGACGAAGCCTGCGAAAACCTGGAACAGATTGTTGACGATTTTGTCAGTGATATGTATATGGTCGAGGAATTTGTCTGATATTCCGGCATCATATGCCGACCGAATTATCCTTTTTACGTATTTATTCCATAAATTCTCTTGAAGTCATGTCTGCGCGATGCCGGTGTGGCTTTTGTCATTTATAACCGGAAGCCGAGGTGTGCCGTGTGGACGACACCTTGAGTTTCCATCAGCTCGATGACGTCAAGTTCCTGCGCTACATGGCAGGCTGCAAGGCCTATGCCACCACTGCCGGCTTCGAGTCGGTCTGCGAGGCGATGTATCCTGCGCTGTATAGAGACGGCAGGAAGAGGAAACCTTTTTCGGGGTTTCCTCTTCCTGCCGTCCTTTCTTTCCGGCGACTTAAATGCTCACGTTCATCGCATTGGCTCCCAATGCCCCTAAGATGGCGGAGGCTACTGCAATTACGACTTTCAGAATTTTATCCCAGATACTTTTTTTCATGCTATATACGTTTTAAAAGTTGAACATACGAATCGGTAGTAAAATCAGTCATACTTATCCCAACGGATTTTCGCCCTGGTCTCCGTCCGAACCGCCTCCGTCTCCCGAGCCGGAACCGCTGCCGGAGCTTCCTCCTTCACCGTCTCCCTTGTTCAGCAAAGCTTCCAGGTCGTAGAAGTCAATCTTCTGCCCGGCACGCGTGGCGGCGATGTCCGGTCTTACGGTGCTGGAAGGCCGGAAATTGATTTTCACCGCCTTGATGTTCTTGGCGGTACACTCCTTTACATCCAGTACGCCTGCCGTACGCGCCGACAGGCTGAATACGCCGAAGTTCTTGATATTCACCGACTGGCCGCTGTAGAGGGTCGTAATCATGGCTTCCACAAAATTGGTCAATACACTCTGGATGTCTCCCAGCGTCAGCGAACTCTTCTCTTTCATCACATACGCAATGTCGTCCAGCGTCGCATTGTCGCCCAGTGTCACCAGCTGCGGGTAGAACTTTGCCACCGCATCTGCCTTTCGAGGATCTTTCCTCGCAATTTTCTTGAATGGTACTCCCATAAACAATTAAATAATTAAAAATTAACAATTAGAAATTAAAGTCTCGTATTGCAATACTCTTCTCTTTCTCCTTTAGGGGGAAGAGGGGTGCTGCAAAAGTACTCCTCCGGCTTTTTCTGCTCATGGCTTTCTTCGGGTTACGCCGTCTCTTTCCCGTTTCCTTTCTGTTCAAAAAAAATTCTTCGTCCGATGCCCGTTTATGTCTGTATATGCTTGGTCATACCGCTGATATTCAGTATCTTTATGGTGTAATAATCAACCAATAACATAAAGAATGAAAACAGAAAAAGAAAAGAGGGAAGAGGAGGAGGAAGACCTTCGTCCGTTCCGCATCCACGCCTATTCGAAGGAGGAGCTTGCCATGCTCTACAACCCGACTTACTGCATCAGCAATGCCATCTATACCCTGGCGGCATGGATACGCCACAACAAGGCGCTGAAGGGTGAGCTGGAGAAGGTGGGCTACAACAAATACCGGCGCACCTTCACTCCGCTGGAAGTGAAAGTGCTGGTGAAGTATCTGGGAGAACCCTGACAGGATGCCGGCCGGAAATAGGGAAGCAGTGTAAAGAAAACGCCAATATATGTAAAGCCCCGTAACAATATATGTTGTCATGCACAACAATATATGTTACGGGGCTTCTCTCTTCTCCTCGAATGCCGGTTACTGATATGTCTGGATGTCCACTACCTCATATTCGGTCGTCTCCTGCTCGTTGGTCCGTGTGCCGAATCCGTACTTTTCCAGTGCCTGCACCAGTACCAGCTGGGTGTGCGGGTTCACCTGCACCTTCCCGAATATGCTGAGCTTGGTCAGTATGACGCTGGCAGGGAGCCATTTTACCTGCAGGTCCTCGGGCAGCGGTTTGCGGAAGAAGACGAAGAGGTTCTCCTCCACGGGGTCTTTCATGCGGTGCCGTTCGTTGTGCTTGTTCAACTGTTCTATCTCCTCGCCCTCGTACCAGTATCTGAAACCGCCTTTCAGCAAGGCGAGGGCCTGGGCGTAGATGCCGGGATGGTTCACCGGGGTGTGGTAGTCTATACCGGTGATGGTGATGGGGAGGAAACGCCGGTTTCCGCCGATGTCCTGCAGGCACTGCCGGTTGTTGGTGCTCGCGATGAAGGAGCAGTGGCGGGGCAGGGTGAAGGCTTCGATGTCGTAGGCCTTGCGCTGTGTCACGTTGTCCTGCGCGATGATTCGCTTCAATGCTGCCAGCTCGCCGGGCTTCACGCCTTCGAACTCCTCCATGTTGATGATGATTCGCGTGGCGAGCAGGCGGGCATCGTCCTTGTTGCTCGGGTCTATTATGCCGTTGTAGAAGTACTCTTTCCACTCGGGCGGCAGCAGGCGCCGAATCCAGCTGCTCTTTCCCTTTCCCTGCTCGCTGTAGAGGATGATGACGAGCTGGTTCATGTCCTCGTCGCTCAGTGCGCAGGCCACCAGGCCCACTATCCACCGTTTGAAGCCCTTCTGCCATAGCTCCCGGTTCTCGGTCGTCAGGGTGTCGGCAAGTTGGGCGATGTAGTCCGTCCCGTCCCAGGGGGGAAGCGCGTACAGATAGTCGGTGTAGGGGTTGAACTCTTTGGCGTAGTTGGAGTCTATCACGGCTCTGAGGAAATTCTGGTAGCAGGAGATGCCGGCCATCTGCAGGTCTACGAACATGGTGTTGTAGTCCTTTCCGCGCATGGGGCGGTAACCTTTTCCGGCATCTGCCGACGGGGTGTAGGGCATGAATTCGAGGCGGTCCAGGATGAGGTTCCTGCGGATGCCGTAGTGCTCTTCCAGAAAGCTCATCACTTGGTTGATGACGGGCTTTTTCTCTTCCTTCTTTGTGGCGGCTTCGCTGGTCTTGTCGGTATAGATGTAGGCATTGTGCAGGGGAGATTCCACGTCGGGATACTCTTGTCCGAACTCGTTTTTCGCCAGTCTGATGGCTGTCTGCTCGTCCAGGCCCTTGCTGTAGCATTTGTTGCCCAGGGCGAAGAGGAAGTTGTCGCGGTTGCCTGCCCGGAACCTGGTGGTGCGCTTCACGGCAGTCACGGCTTGGGAGAATATCAGCTTCTCCCAAGGTTTTGCGTCCTGCGGTGTGGCGGCAGAGGAGGCGGGGAGGGGGTGTACCGTTTCGGCAGCCGTCCTCTTCTTGCCGCTTTCCTTCTTCGCAGGCGGGATGATGCGTGCCGGCAACGGGGAAATCTGTTCCAGCAGTGCGGCATTGATATAGGCATGCGGGTCGAAGGACATGAAGTATCCTCGCGAGATGTCCTTTCCGCTTCCGTCCACCTCTACTCCGAGAAGGGCCTCGTAGTGCTCTTTGGCGGCGCTGTACAGCTTCAGGTGTATCTCCTCGAGCGTGGCGTAGGTCACCTCGCCCTGTCGGAGACGGTCATACAGACGCCGGGTGTATTCCGTCTGCATGAAGACGAACAGCTTGTAGCCGTGCCTTTTGGGGGAGAGGAAACTCCCCAGGGTGTGCGGGTCTTCGTTGATGAGGGTCCGGGTCTGCTCCAACTGTCTCTCTTCCAGGTCGTCGATGTCGAGCGTGATGACGGGGTTGTAGCGGGTGATGCTCGGTGCGAGCCTTCTTTCCCGGTAGTTGGCCGTGAGGGTTCTGAAGGGAAGCTGCTTCTTGACGTGGTTGGCTTCCTCCACCTTTCCCTGCGCCACGAGGCTGGCGATTTTGATGATTAACTTGGCATGCTTGCCGTTTCTTATGTCAGCCATGTCCTGCGTGAAGGTTGTCTCCCCGCTGACGGCGCTGAAACCACGGTAGGTGGTCACTGGAATGTTTTCCATTCGATTTGTATTAAGTTTGCCTTATTGGCGGCGCAAAGATGCCGTTTATTTCCTTAGGAAGCAAAAACGGCCATCCGCAGTGGGACAGCCGTTTTTTTACAATTTGAATTCCTTGGTCCGTTTTACTCCTTGGGATATAGCTCATTGAAGAGCTTATATATCTCATCCTCAATGCAATCGGGGTTCAGCGTATTGCCGCTTCCGTCCGCGTCCATAAAGTTTACAAGTAGATGCAGCAGCTTGGCGAAGGGGCTTACGCCCTTCAGTCCGTGTTCCTTTTGGGGATTTATCAGCAGTGGTATGAAGGGTGTCAGGAAAGCCTTCCGCTCCTTGTATTCCACGGTTAACGACTTGTGTTCTACCATAGAAAGCAGGTCGATGGCTACTTGCACCTCTTTGCTCTCTTTGGTGTACAGCACTTGGTAATCTCTCCCTTTGATTTGCATCACGCTAATTGGCGTTTTTTTGTTCTCATAATTACAATTTGAAAATATAATTTTATATTAAGTTAGTAAATCGGTTGCAAAATTAACAAAAAAGGAGTCTGTACAATTACAGATAACGCAGATTTTATGTTTTTCTTACCTGATGCAACGCTTCTGAGGACGTGAAATTAAATAATCCGTGTCATCTGTGTTATCAGCGTCTGAAAAATTATCATAAAGCATCATCTGCTGAATAGTTACGAAATTCTGTGGTATCCCTGTGAAGTAGTGAAGCGTGTGTGTAGTCTGTATGTATAGGGTGAGGTACCGGAACCTATGGTTATATATGTAACACACTCTTTCTTTAAAAAAATAAGAAATGACGCGCGTGCGCGTGTATCTTACCTAATGAACGTAATTATTTGATATATAGTGCGATGATACCTGCATTAAAAAAGATTATCATTTTATCAATCAGAATATTTTGTACTTTCATTTCTTGACATTACCTTTGCGTTCATTAAACGGAGCGTGTCATAAAACATTTTTTTTATTATAAACGTTTCGTTTATGACTGCTTATCGCAAGATGGCTTGAATATAACTATTTCGTCGCCTTCCTTCCGAGATGGTGGAGGGTCTTGAAATAAAATGAATGCATATAGTCTATTTAAAGTAACCGCATTACATTACTTGACCGGGAGGTACTTCGCTACTCCGGTGTCCCCCAATCATATTTTTTTGTGAACGAGAATGCAGAAATGCACTGGTATGCAGTGCGTGTCACCTATAGCCGAGAGTTTTTTTTCAAGGAATACCTGGATGCAGAGGGCATTGAAAACTATATTCCCATGCGCTATGAGTATGTCGTGAGGAAAGAGCGCCGCTTGCGCAAGCTTGTTCCTGCGGTCCATAACCTGGTCTTCGTCCGCTCCACCCGTGAGCGTATGGACGAAATAAAGAACAAACCGGGCATGAACATCCCCATCCGTTATATCATGGACCGCGAAACCCACCAGCCCATCGTCATCCCGGACTCACAGATGCGCAGCTTCATCGCCGTGTCTGGCACCTACGACCAGGCTGTGCTCTATCTTGAACCCACCGAGCTGAACCTCTCCCAAGGAACCCGGGTACGCATCACCGGCGGCATCTTCGAAGGAGTGGAAGGGGTGTTTGTGCGTGTGCGCCATGATAGGAGGGTGGTGGTGAACATCGAGGGGGTGATGGCGGTGGCGACGACGTTTGTGCATGCGTCGCTGGTGGAGGAGATAGGAGAAGGAAGTTAGCGCTTATTGTATTATAATGAGAATTAAATATGTTTTTTGGGGATATTCAGATTACATGAAAGTTGTAAATAATGATATCCTATATAATAAAGATGTTTTGTATTTTGCTCCCAATGATTTATCAGTCAGGCAAAAAATATTATATAATATTCTATTTTTTATGACAAGATATGGATGGGAGAATATGGTTCCTGAGTTTATATATAGATATTTATATCCTTTACAAACCATACATGGATATGAACAAGTGTATTTTATTATATACGAACAGAATGTTTGTTCTACTCACCTTCCTTTTTTGGAATATTTGAAAAAAAAATATCTGCATTCAAAATTGTTCTACATGTTTACAAATACATTGTCTTCCCGAGTCAATGAGAAACAGTTGCGGTTTGTGGAAAATAATCGGGAAAAGTTTGACATGATTATAACTTTTAATGAAATAGATGCAGTTGAACATAATTTTCAATTTTACAATCAGGTTTGTTCCGTATTGAATGTTTCGATTAAGGAGGAAAATGAATCGGATATCTTTTTTTGTGGTTTGGATAAAGGTCGAAGGGCGATAATAGAACAACTTCGGAATCGGCTGGAAAGTTGTGGGATAAAATGTGATTTTAATATTGTTGATTCTAAGCATAAGTTGCCATACGAAGTTATTGTATCTAAAATTGTCCAGACAAAGTGTATTTTGGAAATTTTGATGGATACATCACAGTCCGGGTCATCTTTAAGAGCAGCAGAAGCAATTGCTTACAAGAAAAAGTTGCTGACAAATAATGCTTTCATAAAAGCAAAGGAATATTTCAATGACAAGCAGTTTTCCTATTTTTCTACTCTTGAGGATATAGATGTGGATTTTATAAAGGAAGCTCTAGACAAATCACAATGTGTTGATTCTATGATTGTTTCCCCTAAAAGATTTTTAGATTTTTTGAAGCAGAATAGTATTTGAGAGACTAGAAAATGAGAGAGTTCCTAAAGTCTTTTTTTTCATTTGGTGTTGCAACGAGCATTGAGAAAATATTGGCTTTCATTTTGCTGCCCATTTATACTCGTTTATTTACAACTACCGAATATGGAATGATTGATTTATGTCAGGTACTTATGGGGATAGTATCTGTATTTGCGTTGCTGCAATTGGAAACATCGCTTCAACGATACTATTACAAATGGGAGGGGGATGATAAAAAAATCTTTTTGTTCAGCATATTAATTACGGTCATTTCATTATCGTTTTTTTTCTCAATTATAATATGCTTGTTGTCATATTATATTTCCAGTTTGCTTTTTTCCAGCTCTGCTTATTATTTATTAGTTATATTGTCTGCAATCCAGTTGCCTTTTATAAACTTTTCAATGCTTGGCTTGATTATACTTCGGTATGAAAAAAAGAACTTACTTTTTACTTACCAAGTAATATTGAAAGTCGTATTGCTATTGTTATCCGTATTCGTTTTTGTTGTTTTCATGGATGGAGGCTTGGAATGGGTTTTGATATGTCAGTTATTGACACTCGTATTGACTTCTATCGTATTGTATACTAATATAAAGCAATATTTGCTTTTTTCTTTCTCATGGAAAAATCTCATGATGAGCTTTAGTTATGCTTTGCCTCAGTTTCCTGCTCGTGTGGGAAGTGTGATGATGGTTTATTCCAATCGGCTCTTTATGGTGTTTTTTTTAACAACATCAATAATAGGCTTGTATTCTTTTTCTTTAAAGTTGGCCTCTGGCGTGCAAATCTTGGGAACAGCTTTTATGATGGCTTGGCTTCCTTTTATGTATCAACAGTTTGCAAAGGAAAACCACCGGTTGCTTTTTGCGAAGTTCATGCCTTTAGTTTCTTGTTTCTTGTTTTTATTAGTATCGGTATTGTCATTGTTATCTGAAGATATTGTTAGTATAGTTGCAGGTCCGGATTTTTTTTATTCATATAAATATATTGGCAGTTTGTCGCTATATTTTGCTTTGACAATAATAAAAGAAGTAATTGATATCGGACCTAAATATACGGAGAAAACAAAGTATGTATCTTATAATTATTTTGTGTCTTTGATTGTTAATGTGGTAAGTATGTACCTGTTTATTGTATTTTGGGGAATAGAAGGAGTGATTTATTCGATGATATTAACATATCTGATATTGGTTGTAATTAGTTGGATTGTGTCTAATAAACTGTATTATATTCCTTTTAGTAAATTTTATTTTGTAATATTGATATTGCCTGCATTGAGCATTTCTATGTCTGTAATGAATTGCAATATGACTCCTATGACTCGATATATCATATTAATATTGGCAGTTGCTTTTTATGGAATAGAAATGTACATGAATTATAAAAAGGTAAAACTGTATCTGAGTTAGAATGCCGTATATACCAATTTTACTGTTATTGTTTTTTTTGTCTTTTTCTTATGACTTTTTAGGTCATAAGAGAGGTTATAATTTAGGATATTATTTCATTTACTTGCTGTTGGTAGTAGTTTCTGGGTTTAGATATCGAATAGGAGCGGATACTTTTGCTTATCAGGATTTTTTTGAAGAGGAGCAGGTTTATTTGTCCGACCTATCCTTAGCTGATTATTTTTCATATAGATGGGAGCCTTTATTTATTTTTTTCGTGGCTTTAATAAAATCAACTATAAACGATTTTATTTTTTTTCAGATAGTTCATTCAATTATAATAAATTCGGTTGTTTTTTGGTTCATCTCTTCTAATACGAAAAATAAGTTTACAGCAGTTTTTCTTTATTTCCTATTTTTGTATGTTTTGGTAAATATGGAAATAGCGAGAGAAGCATTGGCCGTTTCTGTCTTTTTGGTCAGTGTGAAATTCTTGCAGAATAAAAAATACGTTGCTTATTATTTATTGGCAATTATAGCATTCCTTTTCCACTATGGTGCTGCGATATCGTTTGTTTTTCCTTTAATATACGGTATAAGGATTACGCTAAGACGCATTTTCTGGCTGTTTGTAGTTGTTGCAGGAATCATTATAAATATAGACTTTATCATTGCTGCGGCTTTTTCTTTAGGAGTCCCTCCAATTATATTTATAAAGTTGGTTAATTATACGGAAGTATCAGAAAATCTGAATTTTATGGGCATTCTGATTGCTTTTTTGGGTTACATTCTTTTTCCTTGTGTATTGATGCAGATAGAAAACCGGATATTACGTATGAGATCTCGGTTTTATGATTTCTATCCCATATTTCTTTTGCTTGGCATATTGGTGATTTGCTTTCCTTTCATCAGCCGTTTTTTTAATTATTTATGCCTCATTGGTATTATTTTCTTAAGCGATTTCGTAGTTGAGCTATGGAAAAGCAATCGCTTTGTATTTGGCACTAGATATATATTGCTGACATGTATACTTTCGATGGTTCTTTTGTGGAATGGCAGATACTACTTTAGTGATATGTCAGATTTGACTGGCAAGAATATGAGGAAGTATGTACACTGGTATCCATATAGTTCAATATTGGATAAAACGAAAAATCCGGATAGGGAATCTCTTCAGGATTATTATTCAATGATAAATGCTGATTAGCAAATTATTATTTTTTTGTCACCGCTAATTTACGACATGTTTTTTTGTTGTTTTTTGAATTCCTAAAATGTGATGAAAATCTTTTTTTATATTAATACTATATCCAGTGGTGGTGCTGAGAGGGTACTTACCAATTTGGCTACAGAAATGTCCGTTCGTGGTCATAAGTGTACTATAGTAACGTCTTTTCCTTGTTCATGGGAATATTCTTATGGAAAGGGTGTAAGGCGCATTTCATTAAACTCGAATAAAATAGAAGGATATCTTAAAAGAAATGTATTACTTACTTGCCGTTTAAGGAAATTGTTGGTATTGGAAAAGCCGGATATACTTGTTTCATTCATGGCAGAACCGAATTTTCGGGCAACAATAGCGAAAATGGGAACTGGTGTTAAATCTATTTTTTCAGTGCGTAGTAGCCCACATATTGAATATAGGGGTAAATTAGCATTTTTTCTAGCAAAAACGCTTTTTCGTTTTGGGAATTCGGCTGTTTTTCAAACTAATGATGCTAAAAATTGGTTTCCTCAAGCAATACGAAAAAAATCAGTTATCATATATAATCCTATTGGTGAAATTTTTTATAATACGAGACTGAATGAAGTCCGGTCTGGAATAGTTACAGTTGGTAGAATTAATAAACTGAAGAATCACAAATTATTGATTGAAGCATTTGCAAAAATTGCAAATAAGATAAACGATGACCTTACAATATATGGTTCTGGTGATACAGCTTCGTTAAAAATATATGCAGAGTTACTTGGAGTAGGTCAAAGAGTTCACTTTCCAGGACAAATATCCAATGTTCCTTTTTCTCTTAGAAATGCGCGCTTATTTGTCTTGTCTTCGGATATTGAGGGAATGCCTAATGCGCTGATGGAAGCTATGGCTATTGGTCTTCCTTGCATTTCTACGGATTGCCCTTGTGGTGGTCCACGAATGTTGTTTCCTAAGAGTATTGCTGCTTATCTTGTTCCTGTAGGTGATTCAGAAACTTTATCGGAACGAATATTGACAGTTCTTACTGATAGGGAGCTGGAAATTTTTCTTGCGCAAGAATGTAAGAAAGCTTCTTTTGAATTTGAACCATGTAGGGTTTTTGATAGATGGGAATGGTTATTTGAAAACGTTGTGCGGTCATAGATAATATAGGGAATACGGTGAAAATATTGCATGTTATAAATTCATTGGTAAGAGGGGGAGGTGCAGAAGCATTAGTTCTGGCATTAGCAACGGCATTGAATAAGATTGAAGGTAATGTAGTGCATGTGCTCAGCTTGGAAAATCCAAAGGATAAAGAATATGCCCAATTACTGGAAGCACAAGGAGTCCGATGTTTTGTACTATCACATCAAATGAGGTCGTTTAGGAATATTCAATTGTTATCGGATTTTATTCAGGAACATGATTATGATATTATAAATGTCCATCTTTTTCCTTCCTTGTATGTGGTGGCATTAACCCAAAGACTAAAAAAAATGAATGTGCGTTTAGTATATACAGAACATTCAACAACTAATAGGCGCAGAAAAAAAATATGGAGGGCTGTTGAGAAAAAGATATATGATACATATGATTGTGTTGTTTCAATATCTACAGAGGTGGAGCGGGCATTGAAAGAGCATATTCACAATATACATAGTGTTGTAATCAATAATGGAATTAATGTATCTTTTTTTGAAAAAGCTGTTCCAATAGATATATGTAAAGAAATAGGGGTAACTTCTGACTGCAAATTTGTAGCGATGGTGGCTCGATTCTCTTACATGAAAGATTATAAAACTCTTATTAGGGCATTATTAAGACTAGATAATAATGTGCATTTATTATGTATTGGTGATGGTCCTTTTCTAAATGATAATAAAGATTATGCTCACGCGATGGGTATTGGTTCTCGTGTACACTTCTTGGGATTAAGGAAAGATGTTCCTAATTTATTGCAAGGTTCCGATGTTATTGTTCTTTCGTCAGAGCACGAAGGATTCAGTATTTCTATGCTTGAAGCCATGTCATGCAAGAAGCCATTTATTGGGTCTAACGTGCCGGGTATTGGTGATTTAGTAAGAGATGTGGCATTACTGTTTGAATTCCAGGATGATGAAGGATTAGCTTTGTGTATAAATAAGGTTTTAGGGGATAAGACATTGTATCAAAATGTAGCTGAAAGATGTCATTCTTTTGCTAAACAATATGATATAAATGCTGTTGCACAGAAATATATGTGCCTTTATAAAAGTTTGTGATTTTTTCGGAGAACTCTCTTTTTTCATTTACGAATTAGTACAATGAAGTTTTACTTATTAATATTACTTTTCTTTATTTTACCTATATATAGTCAAGCTAATATCGTTTTCGTGACAAATAGTATACAGCCTATTCAGAAGCAGTTTAATTTATCATATGCGAAATATGTAATTAAATCCAATATAAATCTTATGTCTCAAAACGTTGTCATTCCTGAAGGTGCAGTCTTGTGTTTTGTAGATAGTGGACGAATCGAAAATGGTACGCTTATTGGCAATGGAACAAAAGTAATGGCTCAACAAAATGTTGTTTTTTCGGATAATATTTTGTTAAAAGGAAGTTGGAAAGCTGATACAGCCTATTCTATATGGTTTGACTTCAAAAGTGATTGTGTTGTCGATTCTTCAGGACGATTTATCAGTGGAAGTGATAATAGCCAGCAGATGAATAACATATTGTTGTTTGATAATTTACTCTTTAACTGTGGTGTTTACTACTTTAAACATGCTAATTTTCAGTTACATTCTGATATGATTATTGATGGGGGAAATAGTGTTTTTAAATGGAATACATCGTTGAAGGCAGATTGCTTTATGGCTATTGGAGATAATAGAGGGAAATGGGCTGGAACATCAAATATTCAGTTGAAGAATTTTACAATAATTGGCAATAAATCGGAGTCAGATATAAAAACGGAGCAATGTCATGGAATATGCATCCGATATGGAAGTAATATCATATTGTCTAATCTGCAATCCGGTTTTAATCGTGGCGACGGATTATATATAGGCAATGTTTACCTTGAGTCTAATATAGATCACTCACCTTCTTATATAAGTGTTATAAATTGTATTTTTAGTGACAATCATCGTCAGGGAAGTTCCATTACTAGAGCTAATCACGTTGATTTTTTAGGATGTAAATTTATAAATACAAATGGTACGCCACCTCAAGCCGGTTTAGATATTGAACCTAATGATATAAATATTTCAGCGTATGAAAACTGTTATTACGCGTGTGAAAATATAAGGATAAACAATTGCTTTTTCAGCAATAATGCAGGAAATGGTTTATTGGTTGCTGGAAGAAGTAAAAATAGAGAAGGGAAATATATTGTTAATAATATATTTGTTAATAATAGTGTGTTCGACAGAGGGAATATTCGAGCTTTTGGACTGAAAAATATGCAGGTGAAAGAATGTGATATATTGACTGACAGCTATGGATGGCTTACATATAGATACTCTACAGAAGATGTTTTAATCGATAAATGTAAGATTATATGTTGTAATAAGAACAATGATTTTGTGGGGATAAAAGTGGAATCTACTTCTGAGAATAAACATAATAATATCATAATTTCTAATTGCTCAATAACAAATTTCGGCAAATTTGGAATATTCTTCAATGATAAAATTGATGGTATTTCAGGGCGTATAGTGAATAATATCTTTCATAAGTGTGGTAAAAATATGAAAAAGAACGATTTGAGTAAAAAGATTGAATATAAGGAGAATATATATAATGATTAGATGATAATTATAACTTAAAGTTTATATAATGAAAGTATTAGTTACCGGAGGAGCCGGCTTTATCGGCTCTAACCTTTGCGAGTATTTACTTGCCCATAATTATGAAGTTGTATGTTTGGACAACTTCGCAACAGGGAAGATTGAGAATCTTCTTCCGTTATTGAATCAATATCCTGATACATTTAAACTGATCGTAGGTGACATCCGTAATTTCTCTGATTGTCAGAAGGCAGTGGTAGGAGTCAATTATATTCTGCATGAGGCAGCATTGGGTTCTGTACCCCGTTCCATCAAAGACCCTGCCACTACTAATGCAGTTAATATTAGTGGCTTCCTGAATATGTTGATTGCTGCCCGTGATGCAGGAGTGAAACGCTTTATGTATGCGGCAAGTTCATCCACTTATGGAGATAGCCAGTCTCTTCCCAAAGTGGAAGATGTGATTGGTAGACCGTTATCTCCTTATGCTGTAACCAAATATGTGAACGAGCTTTATGCGGATGTATTTGCACGTACTTATGGAATGGAATGTATCGGCTTACGCTATTTTAACGTATTCGGACGTCGTCAGGACCCCTTTGGTGCTTATGCTGCTGTTATCCCCTTATTTGTAAAGAAATTGATGGCACACGAGAGTCCCGTGATTAACGGTGATGGTGAATACAGCCGTGATTTTACTTACATTGACAATGTAATCCAGATGAATATGCTTGCCATGACAACCACCAATCCGGATGCAGTCAATCAGGTTTATAATACCGCTTTTGGAGAAAGGACTACATTGAATCAGCTGGTGAATTATTTGAAGGAATATTTGAGTGAGTTTGATCCGAAAATAGCTGATGTGGAGATTCTTCATGGCCCGAATCGGCAGGGTGATATACCTCATTCTTTGGCTTGCATTGATAAGGCTAGAAAACTTCTTGGTTATATTCCGGAATACAGCATGCGCGACGGTCTGAAAGAAGCTGTCAAATGGTATTGGCATAATATCTGATTCATTCATTCTTTTTCCCTTTCTATTAGCTAATAAACTAAACTTCCTAATAAATACTGAAAATCTTATGGATACAGTAAAAATCGCCGTAATCGGTCTCGGTTACGTAGGGCTTCCTTTGGCTCGTTTGTTCTCTACCAAATACAAAACTGTTGGTTTTGACATGAATAAATCTCGTGTGGATGCATTGATGGCAGGACACGATGCTACCCTTGAAGTTTCGGACGAATTGCTACAGTCTGCCATTGCCAATGGCTTCAAGTGCACGGCTGACATTGAAGACATTCGTGATTGCAACTTTTATATTGTGGCAGTTCCTACCCCTGTGGATCATAACCATAATCCGGACTTGACTCCTCTGTATAGTGCAAGTACCACTGTAGGGAAAGTGATTTCCAAAGGTGATATTGTAGTGTATGAATCTACAGTATATCCGGGTGTGACTGAGGATGAATGTATTCCGGTAGTGGAAAAAATATCCGGTTTGAAATTCAATACGGATTTCTTTGCAGGTTATTCCCCCGAACGCATCAATCCGGGTGACAAGCTACACACAGTCGAGAAGATAAAGAAAGTGACTTCAGGTTCAACTCCTGAAATTGGTAAGAAAGTGAACGAAGTGTATGCTTCTGTTATATCTGCCGGGACACATTTGGCTCCCACGATGAAGGTGGCGGAGGCAGCCAAAGTCATTGAGAATTCGCAACGTGATATCAATATAGCCTTTGTCAATGAGCTTTCCAAGATATTCACGCGTATGGGGATTGATACTCAGGATGTGTTGGAGGCTGCAAGTACCAAATGGAATTTTCTTCCTTTCAAGCCGGGGCTGGTTGGAGGACACTGCATTGGCGTAGATCCTTATTATCTGGCCCAGTGTGCACAGAGTTATGGCTATAATCCTGAAATCATATTGGCCGGTCGTCGTATGAATGATGGTATGGGAGAGTATGTGGCTGGTCAAGTGATAAAACTGATGCTGAAAAAAGGAATTCAGGTTTTGAACTCTAATATACTGATACTCGGTTTTACTTTCAAGGAGAATTGTCCGGATGTACGTAATACGAAAGTGATAGATATTTATGAGGCTTTGATGGGATACAATCTGAATATAACCGTTTATGATCCGTGGGCAAATCCGGATATCGTAAAGCATGAATATGGAATTGAAGTGATCAATGAACTTCCTGAAGAAAAGTTTGATTCGGTTGTGTTGGCGGTTGCCCATCAACTGTTTACGGGAATAGATATCGAAAGTTTGTCGAAGACACGGTCTGTTGTGTTTGATGTTAAAGGTTTCTTGCCCAAAGAATCCGTTGACGGCAGATTATGATAAAATGAAAAAGCTTTTCTTTGTTACCAATGTTGATTGGTTCTTTATTTCCCATCGTTTGCCTATTGCCCTGAATGCTATTCAGCAGGGATATGAAGTTTATTTATTGTCACGGGATACCGGAAGAAAACAGTTTTTACAAGGGAAAGGGATTCGCTTTATCGATATTCCTTTTGACCGTTCCGGAAGTAATCCTTTGCATGAATTGAAATGTATTTTTCAGTTATATACAAACTACAAAAAGTATAGACCTAATATAATTCATCATGTTACTTTAAAGGCTGCATTGTTAGGTTCTGTTGCAGCTAAGCTGTCAGGGCAACATCATGTTGTGAATGCAATAAGTGGATTGGGGTATAACTTTACGAACGGCAGGAATGGGATTTTGCAGAAGTTGATAAGGACTTTGATCCGCATTGCATTCAAAAGTAAGTCTTTTTCCTTTATTCTTCAGAATCCGGATGATGTGGGGATGATCAAAGGCTTCAATCTGGTTCCCTCGTCCCATATTTTTCTGATAAAGGGCTCGGGAGTAGATTTGAATGAATTTGTTTTTTCCCAAGCTCCTGGCAAGACTCAATTAAAGGTACTCTTTCCTGCAAGGATATTGTTGGATAAGGGGGTGATGGAGTTCATTGATGCAGCCAAATTACTTCAAAAGCGATTTATTGGAAAAGTAAAATTCATATTGGCAGGTGATTGCGACAAAGAAAATCTGGCTGTTTTGGGGGAAGAAAAGCTAAGGTCTCTTCTTGTCGATGATTATATTGAATGGATAGGATATCAGGCTCAAATGTTTCCTATATATACGGATAGCGATATCGTTGTACTGCCTTCCTATCGGGAAGGTTTGCCCAAATCCTTGATTGAAGCATGTGCGGTAGGGCGTCCTATTGTAACAACCGATGTACCGGGTTGCCGTGAATGCGTGAAATCCGGATATAATGGTTATTTGGTTCCTGCCAAGGACAGTAGGGCGTTGGCTGATGCCATCGGCCTATTGATAGAAGATGATGCGAAGAGGAAGGAGTTTGGAAGGAACTCTCGTCTGTTGGCGGAAGAAGAATTTTCTATAGATAAGGTTGTCAGGCAAACTTTTGATATTTATCAATCAATTATTAGGATATCTTGATATTCCCGGGTATCTTTGTAGAAAGATTGGATTCATGAAGAAGAACAAGCCATATAAGGAACAAGAACCGATGGTGCCGAATGTTGGTGAACCGGTAGTTGTATATACGGGTAATGAGAATAATCCGAATATCGTTACGGAAGGACGTGATGACATTAGGCATGCTATTTCCGGTGAAGAATTATTGGATAGACTTTGCCCTCGTATAAAGGCTTTGTTTGGATGAGAGTCGTATTCGCTCCCGAAGTAGAGGAGGATTTGTATGGGCTTATAAAAATACTTGTTGAGAAGGAGTATTTGGGTACTTATCCTTTTGCTATTTCTTATGTGGAAGAACTGATAGCTGATATTCAACAGAACATTCATTCTAAATTAAAAAAGAAAGCGCCCGCTTTTTTTGAGCGTTATGGTAAGGATATGTATTACATCACTTATCAACGTAATTCTAATACGACGTGGTATATTTTCTTCTCTGTCATTGGAGATACTTATTTTATTAAATACATAACCAATAATCACGTTTCCGGTCAGTATATTTTTTAGCATATTTCAATGAACATACTCGTCACTGGAATCCACGGCTTTGTGGGTTCCAATCTCGTTGTTGCCCTAAAGGAACGTCATAGCCTTTACGGGCTGGATATTGTCGCTCCTGAAAAGGAGGGGGTGGTAAAGACTTTTTTCTGGAAGGATATCGAACCGGCTTCTTTTCCGATGCGGAATCTTCCTGAATTCGATGCCATTATTCATCTGGCTGGTAAAGCCCATGATACGAAAAACCGGTCCGCAGCCCAATCCTATTTTGATATTAATACGGGATTGACCCAAAAGATATTTGATTTCTTTCTGGAATCGTCTGCGAAGAAGTTCGTATTCTTCAGTTCTGTGAAAGCCGCTGCAGACAGTGTGGTGGGTGATATGCTGACTGAAGATGTGGTGCCTGCTCCGATAGGACCGTATGGGGAGAGCAAGATAGCTGCCGAGAATTATATTCTTGGCAAATTGAATGTTGAAAATGGAGAATTGAAAGTTAATCCGTATGATGACAAAAAGGTCTATATCCTGCGTCCTTGCATGATTCATGGTCCCGGCAATAAAGGCAATCTGAATCTTCTTTATAATGTGGTGAGGAAAGGCATTCCCTGGCCTTTGGGGGCTTTTGAGAACAGGAGGTCTTTTACTTCGATAGACAATCTTTGCTATGTGGTGGAAGGACTGTTGACTAAGGAGGTGGGGAGTGGTATCTACCATATGGGGGATGATGAAGCCTTGTCCACGAATGAACTGATAACTTTGATGTGTCGGGCTTTGGACCGTAAACCGCATATCTGGAAGATAAACAGAGGACTGATGGAATTCTGTGCCCGGCTTGGGACTCTGCTCCATTTGCCTTTGAATACAGAGCGTCTGCGCAAGTTGACAGAGAATTATGTGGTGAGTAATGCGAAAATAAAGGCTGCCCTGGGTATTGACAGAATGCCGGTGAGGGCAGAGGAGGGGATAGTGAGAACGATAAAATCGTTCTCAAATATAAAAGTAAACAATTAAAAATTAAAGAGGAAAATACTGTTATGTATTATCTGATTATATTGGTTCTGCTGTTTTTAGCAGAACTTTTTTATTTTAAGGTGGCTGATAGGTGCAATATCATCGACAAGCCCAATGAGCGGAGTTCTCATACGAAAGTGACTTTAAGGGGTGGTGGAATTATATTCTATTTCGGAGCGTTGGCCTATTTCCTGACGAGTGACTTTGAATATCCCTGGTTCCTGCTTGCCTTGACACTGGTGACGTTCATCAGCTTCGTGGACGATATGAAATCCACCGGACAGATGACAAGGCTGCTTTTTCATTTCTCTGCCATGGCCTTGATGTTTTATCAGTGGGGGCTGTTCTCCTTGTCCTGGTGGTGGATAGTCATAGCCTTGATAGTCTGTACGGGTATCATCAATGCCTACAATTTTATGGATGGCATTAACGGCATAACCGGTGGTTATTCTCTGGTTATTCTTGCTGCGTTGGCCTATATCAATAAGGAGGTGGTTACTTTTGTGGAAGCGGATTTCATCTATACCGTTATCTGTTCCGTTCTAGTCTTCTGTTTCTTCAATTTCCGCAAGCGTGCTAAATGCTTTGCCGGTGATGTGGGGTCGGTGAGCATTGCCTTTATCCTTCTTTTCCTGATAGGCAGGCTCATCATTGAAACGGAAGATTTCAGTTGGATAGTCCTTTTATCCGTTTATGGTGTGGATAGTGTACTGACTATCATTCACCGCCTGATGCTTCATGAGAATATCGGGCTGCCGCATCGCAAACATCTGTATCAGATTATGGCGAATGAGCTGAAGATTCCTCATGTCATAGTCTCTCTGGCCTATATGACAATACAGACTTTTATAATAGTAGGATATATTTATTACCAACAGTATGGCTATATCTTCTTGATAGGGTGTATCTTACTGTTGAGCGCAATATACGTACTCTTCATGAAAAAGTACTTTTCAAGACATATCTCTTGAATTACTGTCTTCCATTATACAATTTCCACGGTCACTTGAATACCTAAAGCTTTGGCAATACGCTCGATATCACGCTTCTTGGAATGTGTGTTATTACGGCTCATCAGATACCAGCCATTCCCTATTGGTTTTTGGTCACTTCCGTATTTGGAGTCGAGTATGTTTGAAACCAATGGAACATTACACTGTTTAATACCTAAGGCAGATACTTTCTTTATGCCTACTGTCATTATAAATTGGCGAAGGGTTTCGGCCGCTTTTTTTTCCTGAATCACTTTTCCGTTTTCAAAAGTAATCTTTAACTGGTATACTGGAGTATTATTTTCTCTAGAGTTTTTTTTGTTTACTTCCAAAACTTTGACTTGCTGTGCGTTTTCTGTATGATGTACGGCATCATCCGTAATGGTATATAGCTTTTGGACTGCAGCAAGGAATTTCGGGAATAATGTCCCCCATTGATTGTTGACGACAATTCTCGTGCCGTCCGCTAATGGGATGATTTCTTCCTCCTTTAGAAAATAGCGCTTCTTTAGATCAGGATGAAGTCTCAATTTTTCCCGAACTTCTTCCAGACTACGTACCACCCCCAGTGCCCTACTGTGCAGACTAGGTGGGAATACCTTTTCCAGTTCTTTGTATCTGATGTTGGGATGAGCTTCTATGTAATGTTTTATCACTTCCAGTACGAAGCGCCTTTTTACATGGAAATTGATCCCGTCAAAGGAATATTTGGTGTGGTCTTTAGAGTCTTTTGTCTGGTTACCGATCGGTAAAGGCTGAGGTATCTGAGGATTCCTGACTGATAATGAAGCAACTGCGTTGTTCTTCTCGTAATGAACCGTGAGCACGACATTGGCAATCTCTTCATTGATGGCGGATTCTTCAGAACCGGCTTTCATGAATTTCTCTTTAAGCAATGAAAGCATGTTCTTTACACCATTATCGGGAGACAAGAACTCGGTAAATTGTCTGTGCAGATTATTGCGTGCTTGTATCCTTTGATATTGTTCGTAGCAGAATGCCTCTACGTCTTTTAAACTGAATGTATCGTAGGTGAGCAGGTCGCAAATAGTGGAACCATTGGCATCTTCCTTTTGAATCTCTACGGTAAATACACAAACGGGACTTTCTCCATCATTGGGAACATCGTAATATAGTTCGATCTTTTCTCCTATGTATAGTCCGATATTGAGTTTGAGTTGGCGCATATAAGACATCAGTTGGTTTTCTTGCCTTTCGTTCCGTATATTGGATGGACGTTTTATTTCAATGGGAAGTACGGGAGTAGGCACCCCATTTGCATTCTTTTTCCAGAGGACGATGTCGGGCCGTATGGAGCTGTTGTTTCCTATAGGTAGAGTCAATTGGGATCTCATCGTTTCATTGGTTTTCTTCCATCCAAGGAATTTCAGACAGATTTCTATTTCCCGTTGGTAGTCACCTTCTGCAGAATTTACTCCAAAGTAGGGCAACAGTGTTTCTACAATTTCCGGCCAGTTTTCGTTCATTGTTTATGTGTTGTTAATCATAGTTATACAATTTGTCTGCATCGTTTTTAACTTATGCATAAAACAAATGTATTGACTTTATTTGAACTGCCCAAATTATAGTCATAAAAAATGAATCGGGCGGTGTACAATAAAAACAAATAATCCCGGATTCTTTGTCAAGGATCCGGGATTATTTGTTTTTATTGTTTTTGAGGGGCTTTACTTAGCAGGTTTCAGCCATTTGTCCAGCCATTCAAAGAAGGTACGTTGCCACAGCACGCCATTCTGAGGTTTCAGTACCCAGTGGTTTTCGTCCGGATAGATAAGCAGTTCGGCAGGAACGCCACGCATCACGGCTGCATCGAAGGCGGCCATTGCCTGGTTGGCAAGGATGCGGAAGTCCTTCTCTCCGTGGATGCAGAGGATAGGGGTGTCCCATTTGTCGACGAAGAGATGCGGGGAGTTGGCAAAAGTGCGTTGTGCCGTAGCGTTGTTCTTTTCCCAATAAGCGCCGCCCATATCCCAGTTGGCAAACCATTTCTCTTCCGTTTCCAGATATTGCATTTCCATGTTGAAGATACCGTCGTGTGCGATGAATGCCTTGAAGCGTTTGTCATGGTGTCCGGCAAGCCAATATACGGAGAAGCCTCCGAAGCTGGCGCCTACGCAACCCAGGCGGTCTTTGTCGACGAAAGGTTCCTTGGCCATTTCGTCAATGGCAGTGAAGTAGTCCTTCATGCACTGGCCGCCATAATCACCGCTGATGGCTTCGTTCCACTCTACACCGAAGCCCGGAAGACCACGACGGTTGGGAGCTACGATGATATAGTCGTTTGCCGCCATAATCTGGAAATTCCAACGGTAGCTCCAGAACTGGCTGACGGGACTCTGAGGACCGCCTTCACAGAAGAGGAGGGTGGGGTACTTCTTGTTGGGGTCGAATTGTGGAGGATAAATTACCCAGGTCAGCATCTGCTTGCCGTCGGTGGTCTTCATCCAGCGGGCTTCCACTTTACCCATTTCCAGCTGGTCGTAAATCTGCTTGTTTTCTGTGGTCAGTTGCACTGCTTCTGCAAAAGCGTCGCCGTTGCGTGCACTGTTTACGGCATAGATTTCGTCGCCCATGCTCATGGAGTGGCGTTTGGCGATAATCTTGTCTCCGCAAAGGGCGAGTGAAGCATAGTCGTGCATGCCGTCGGTGAGCTGGGTAAGCTTGTCGTTTCCGGCAAGGTCGATGTTGTAAATCTGTGTCTCGCCATGCCATACACCGATGAAGTAGATGCTCTGGGAATCTTTGTTCCACAAGAAGGCGTCCACGTTCGATTCGAAAGCTTTGCTTACAAAACGTTTCTCACCGGTCTCGAGGTTCATGATAAACAAGCGGTTCAAGTCGGCTTCGTAGCCGTCACGTTCCATGCTCTGCCAGGCGATGTATTTGCCGTCGGGAGAGTATTGGGGATTCGTATCATATCCCTTGTTTTCTTCCGTGATGTTTTTGGTTTCCTTGGAGGCAAGGTCGTAGATATAAATGTCGGAGTTGGTGGAAATGGCATACGCCAGTCCGGTTTTCTTACGGCATGTATAGGCCACTTTATCAGAAGACGGGCTCCATGCCAGCTGCTCGATACCGCCCCAGGGCTTCATCGGGCTTTCGTATGGCTCTCCCTCAAGAATATCGGTGACATTGCTGATGGCATTGCCGTCGAAATCAGCAACAAACGGATGGGGAGCAGTAGTCACCCATTCGTCCCAATGCTTGTACATCAGGTCGGTAACGATAATGCCGGTGGCTTTAGGAAGGTCCGGATGTTTGTCTGCCGTACTCTTTACGGTCTTTACCTGGGCAATGAAAAGGAGTTTCTTGCCGTCGGGCGAGAAAGAGAACCCTTCGATGTCTCCCTCGTATTGGGTCAGCTGCTTGCGTCCGCTGCCGTCGGGATTCATTTCCCATACCTGGCTGCTGCCGCTTTCGTTGCAAAGGAAGGCAAGCTTCTTGCCGTCCTTAAACCACGTGGGCTGTCCTTCTTGCCAGGCGTCATGCGTTATCTGGGTATTGTCACTACCGTCGGCATTCATGACGAAGACTTCGCTGTTACTCTTGTTCTGGGGCACGCTGTAATAAGATACCGTGTAGGCAATCTGCTTTTCGTCGGGGGATACGGCCACACTGCCGATGCGTCCCATCGCCCAGAGTGCCTCGGGTGTCATACGCTTTCCTTCAATCTTGATGTCCGACCGCTGGATGAGCGTTGCTGCGTCCTGCTGCTGTCCGGCATCTTTTGTGCCTCCGCAAGAGGCCAATGTCATGGCTGCTGACATAAGTAGTAGATTTACTTGTTTCATATATGCTTTTTGTTTCAGTTATTTTAATGCAAAGATACTAAATTTTCCTTCCTTGCCAATTTCCACGTTTGATATATAGCCAGCAGAAAATGAGAATAAAGCTGGAATAAACCATTTCCGAGGTCCAGCAGATGGCCACGTCGAGTTGCAGAATCAGAATAATGTAGGTGATATAGGCTGTGTAGATGACCAGCGTAGCCATCTCCACCCCCCATGCCGTACGCGTGTTGCCGGTTCCGGAAACTGCCTGGAAATAGACATTGGCAGGAACCAGGAACAGATAGGTGGAGCACATCACCCAGAGCGAATGTACGGCAGCGTCCTGCAGGTCGGGTATGTCGGTATAAATTCCCAGAATCAGCTTGGGGAACAGCGCAAAAAGCAATGCCAGCGGAAGTACGAAGACGTAGGCTATGCGTACGTGCTGCCGGATGGTGCCTGCCACGCAATCGGAGTGGCCTGCACCGATGAGGTTGCTGACCAGTGACCCGCAGGTAGAGGCAAATGCCATGAGTACCATGAACAGTATGCCGGACACGTTGCGGACAATGTTGGTCACTGCCAGCGAGCGCTCTCCCAGATGCTCCACATAAAGGAAGAAAAGGAACCAGGTGGAGAGGGAGAAGAAATTCTGTATCATGGTCCAGAAAGAGACGTTCAGCATCCGTTTCAATACGTCCAGCCGGAACTTAGGAATACGGTCCAGCCCGTACTTGCGGCAGTCGATGCGGCTGCGGGTATAGAGGATGAAGAATAACAGCGAAACCAGCTCGGCCAGTGAGGAGCCGATGGCGGCTCCGGCAATGCCGAGCGCCGGGAAACCGAATTTACCGAAAATCAGGATATAGTTGAATACGACATTGCTCAACACCATGACAATGGAGTTCAGTGTCAGTGTCTTGGTTTGGGTGGTTCCCAAGAAAAAGGCACGGAACATGACTGCGCTGAACGAGAAGAAGGCACCGAATATACGCCAATGCAGGTAGCTGGTGGCTGCTTCGTAGATATGTTCCGAAGCGACGATGCGTTTCAGGATAATCGGTGAGAAACAATAGGATAGCAGGAACATGACTGCCGCCATTCCGACTTGGAAATAGATACCCTGATAGAACAAGTCACCGATTTCCTTATACTGCTGTTCGCCGTTACGCCGGGCAATGAGTATCTGTGCCCCGATGCTGAAACCGAAGGCAACCATGAAGATGACCATGTAGAAGACACCGGCGATGGCAGATGCTCCCAGTTCGACTTCGCCCACACGCCCGAGGAAGGCAGTGTCCGTCATACCTATCAGTTGCTCCATAAGGAGGCTGATTAGGATGGGGTAGGCTATAAGCCAGATCTGTTTGTAGGTGTATTTAGTCTGCATAATTTAGAGTCTGTGAGTTTTTTCATTGGCGTAAGGATAAGAAAGCCGGGCAAATGTCATTGTCCGGCTTTCTGCAAAAGAATATCTTGAACGGTAGTCTTACTACTTTTTGTTCTGTCTCTCTTTCATCATCTGTTCCTGCTGTTTCTGCATGGCTTCCAGACGGGCGGCGAAACCGGTTTTCTTCATCTTCTTCGGGTCTTTCTTGTTGGCTTCCAACTGGGCAAGAAGGGCTTCCTCATTGGTTGTCTTGCGCATGATGAGCGTTGTTACCACACTGATTAACGTAGAGATGAAGTAGTAATAGTTCAATCCCGAAGGATAATCGTTCAATATGAAGAGGAACATGATAGGCATCAGGTATGACATCCACTTCATGGCAGCCATCTGCGGATTGGCACCCGTATCCTGCTGCTGCATCATGTACTTCGTGTTCAATATGTTGGTAACCGTCATCAGCAGGCAGAACAAGCTGAGGTGGCTGCCCAGGAACGGGATATGGAACGGGAAGTTGATGAATGCATCATAAGTGGAAAGGTCATCTGCCCACAAGAAGCTCTGTTGGCGGAGTTCAATGGCACTCGGCACGAACATGAACAAGGCCATCAGGATAGGGAACTGTATCAGCATCGGCAGACATCCACCCATCGGGCTGACTCCGTACTGGCTGTAGAGGCCCATCACTTCCTGCTGCTTCTTCATGGCATCTTCCTGCTTGGGGTACTTCTTGTTTATCTCGTCGATTTTCGGTTTCAGTACGCGCATCTTGGCAGAAGACATGTAGGTCTTCCATGTAGCCGGGAATACCACTGCCTTTACAATCAGCGTCATGAACAACAGTACGATACCCATGCTCAAACCCCAACTGGACAACCAGTCGAAGATGTTGATGGTGAACCATTTGTTTATCCAGCGGATGAGCGGCCAGCCCAGATAGACCAGACGGTTCAGCTCCCACTTCTCGTCATGCCCCTTGTCGAGTGCGGTCAGAGTCTTGTAGTGATTGGGGCCGAAGTAGAAGAACAGCTGGGTAGGTTCCTTGCCGGTAGGATCGAACTTTGTGCTCATCTCTGCAGAATAGTCCTTGATGTAGCCGCTGCCTTGAGTCTCCATCTTGGAACTCAGCTTGGTCTTTTCAAAGTCGGCATCTGCCAAAAATACTGAAGAGAAGAACTGGTTCTTGAAAGCAATCCAGTCCAGGCGTTCTGGAACTTCCTTTTCATCGTTCTTGTTGGCAGACAGATAATCGGTACCCTCTCCGGTGATTTTGTAAGTCAGTTCAGCCAGACGGTTCTCGTAGGTGTAACCCTTCTCTATTTGACGGGCACGCTGAGACCACTCGATGTCCACATAATTGTTGGTAGCCGCCAGCTTGCCTTCCATATTGACAGCCTGGATAGTAAAGTCTATCAGGTATGTGTCATTGTGCATGCGATATGTAAAGTCGATATAGCTGTTGCTGTCTGCCGACAAACGCATGGTGACGGTACTGTCCGTACGGTTTACTGCGGTGAAATAATAGTCTTCCGTCTGGATAGTCTCTTTCTTGTTGTAAAAGAGGAAATTCATGGAAGCGTCGTTGCCGCTGAACAGTGTGACGGGAGTCGTTTTGTCTTGTCCCATGTATTCCTTCAGCGTGGCCGAAGCTATGCGTCCGCCTTTTGTATCTACGGTTATTTCTGCCAGGTTGTTCTGGATGGTTACTTGCGAGTTGGTTCCTTGACGGGCGTCGAAGAAGAGGGCAGTGGAGTCAACGCTTGTTTCCGCTCCGCTTTCGTTGGCCAGGGCTGCTTCCGCCTTGGCTTTCAAGTCGGCTTCGCGCTGTTGCACCTGGGCTATGGAGTCGTAGTAACGTTGCTGTGCTTCCAACTGCTCCTGGCTGGGACGGCTCAGAAAGCTGAAACCTACTAACAATATCGCTATCAGAACAAGACCTGTGATGGTATTTTTATCCATTCTTTGTTGATTACAGATTACTAATTACAAATTATTTCTTTTCGTTTTCATTTTCGATGGCGGCCTTCACGAATGCTACGAACAGCGGGTGCGGATGCAATACCGTACTGCTGTATTCGGGATGGAACTGGGTACCGACAAACCACTTCAATGCGGGTATTTCGACAATTTCTACCAGATCCGATTCGGGGTTTATACCCACACACTTCATGCCTGCTGCTTCGTAGGCCTCCTTGAAGCTGTTGTTGAATTCATAGCGGTGGCGGTGACGCTCCTGGATATGCTCGGTACCGTATGCCTCGTATGCCTTGCTGTCTTTCTGCAGAACACATTCATAGGCACCCAGACGCATGGTCCCACCCATATTGGTGATGGATTTCTGCTCTTCCATGATGTCGATAACATTGTGCGGTGTCTTTTCATCCATCTCACGTGAGTTGGCATCGGCGTAACCCAGTACATTACGGGCAAATTCAATGGCGATGCACTGCATACCCAGACAGATACCGAAGGTGGGGATGTTGTGTGTACGCGCATATTTGATGGCTACGAACTTGCCGGCAACGCCGCGTTCGCCGAAGCCCGGACCGATAAGTACGCCTGCCATGCCTTTCAGGGCTTCTGCCACATTCTCGTCCGTTAGCTTTTCACTGTTCACGAAGTCTACCGATACCTTGCGGTCGTTGTAGGTTCCTGCTTGTGAAAGGGCCTCGCGGATGGACTTGTAGGCATCCTGCAAGTCATATTTGCCCACCAATGCGATGTGCAGCGGGGCAGTCTCTTCGGCTTTGTGACGGCGTTCGAGGAAAGCACGCCACGGTCCCAGCCCCGGAGTGTCGCCCACGGGAAGCCCCATCTTCTTCAGAATGGTGGCGTCCAGCCCTTGGGACTGCATCAGGATGGGCACCTCGTAGATGGTAGGCGCATCAATGCTCTGCACTACGGCATTCTCGTCTACGTTGCAGAAGAGGGCCACCTTCTTGCGCAGGTTGTTGCTGAGTTCGTGCTCGGTACGCAGCACTAGTACATCCGGTTGAATTCCCACACTTTGCAGTTCCTTTACGGAGTGCTGGGTGGGCTTGGTCTTCAGTTCACCGGCAGCTGCCAGGTAGGGGACATAAGTAAGGTGCACGCACAAGGCGTCTTTTCCCAATTCCCACTTCAGCTGACGGATGCTTTCCAGATAGGGCAGAGACTCGATGTCGCCCACTGTACCGCCAATCTCGGTAATAACAAAATCGAATTTGTATTTGTTTCCCAACAGTTTTACATTACGCTTGATTTCGTCTGTAATATGGGGAATAACCTGGATTGTTTTTCCCAGATAGTCACCCCGGCGCTCTTTGTCGATGACACTTTTGTAGATGCGTCCGGTCGTGATATTGTTGGCCTTGGTGGTCTGGATGCCCAGGAAGCGTTCGTAATGACCCAAGTCGAGATCGGCTTCATGGCCATCCACGGTTACGTAGCATTCGCCGTGTTCATAAGGGTTCAGTGTACCCGGGTCGATGTTGATATACGGGTCAAACTTCTGGATGGTTACCTTGTAACCTCTTGCTTGCAGCAATTTACCGATGGAGGATGAGATGATACCTTTACCTAGTGAAGAGGCAACACCACCGGTGACGAAAATATACTTTGTTTCTCCCACAACTATATTATTTTATTAATTGTTTAATCTAATTCCAAGAGCCTATACGGCTTGTCGTTCAGGGTGCATACTGCTCCCGTCAATACACGTGGAACTTAAAAAGCGCAAAATTATAAAAAAAAGAGGAAGTAGAGAAAGTTTCTGTGAAACAATTATTAAAAAATACGATTTCATCGAAGAAACTCTCTCTAGCCTTTTTCTTCATGGCTTTTCTATGTTTTCTAAACATTTTAAGCTAAATTTGCGCTCGAAACATAGACTTAAGGGCATTATGAAGAATAGACACATTGCATTTTGGTTAATTGCTACGATGATCTCTTCGTCGGTGATGGCACAGAATACGCTGGATACCGCCTCGAAGAACAGTGGACAGGAAACAACTGCCAAAGCCGACACCTTGCCGGATATAATGAAAGAATACATGATTCTGAAATTGAAACCGGAAGGTATGGGGTACAGGCTGGATACTGTTTCCATATTATATGAAAGGTATATCGGAGTGCTGGATTATTTGAATGACCCCACGACTCCGGAGCGTTATATACCTTCCAATCCGAACTACTATAGGTTGTTCCTTCCCCTTACCTATTATTATGCCCCCATGAGACGCCTTTCCAAGGTGGACTGGCATTTCCAGGTGCCTGATACGGTGCCTGCCCTGACGCGCGAGATGTTGCCGTTCGACACACTGAGTTTCACCTCAAAGGACCGAGCCAACAAACTGGTGGACCGTACGCTGCTGAACACGTATGTGAATTGTCCCAATCTGGTTGTAATGACCGAGAAGGAGGTGATGAAAGGGAAGATATTCAAGGATAATATAGAGAAGGAGGTTTCTTCCAAGCCGTCCGTCGTGAAACTGTTTGCACAAGAGAATATGGTGGGAGTGAAGGAGGAAGCCGACGTAATTATCCACAAGCCCAACTGGTGGGTGACCGGTGGAAACGGTTCGTTGCAGATTACACAGAACTATATCTCCGACAACTGGTACAAGGGAGGCGAGAGCACTAACGCCGTGCTTGCCAACCTGCAATTGTTTGCCAACTATAATGACCGTGAGAAGGTGCAGTGGGAAAATCTGCTCGATGCCAAGCTAGGCTTCAGCTCGGCACCTTCCGACGAGTTTCATAACTATCTGGTAAGTACCGACCAACTCCGGCTGTACAGTAAACTGGGTATTCAGGCTGCATCCAAGTGGTATTATACCATCACGACTGAGTTTAAGACCCAGTTCTGCAATGGCTACAAGGCCAACAGTGAAGAGCTGGTTTCCGCTTTCTTTGCTCCGGCAGATTGGTCGAGCAGTATCGGTATGGACTACAAGTTGAAAAAGCAGAAATTCAGCTTGTCCGTTTTCATAGCTCCGCTGACGTACATGCTGCGTTATGTAGGGAATAAGGGGGTGAATGAAGTGAGTTTCGGTCTTGAGGAGGGCAAGTGCGTGAAGCATAACTTCGGTTCGCAGATACAGCCTACACTTTCGTGGACCATCATTCCTTCCATTACGCTGGATTCCCGCCTAGACTTCCAGACCAGTTATGAGTGGACACGTATCGAATGGGAAAACACGGTGAACTTTGTGCTGAACCGCTATCTTTCCACCAAGCTTTATGTGCACGCCCGCTATGACGACAGTGCCAAGCCGACGGAAGGGGACAGCTATTTTCAGGTAAAAGAATTGCTCAGTTTCGGTATCAATTATAAATGGTAAATAAACAAATGGTCTGTTCGGAGTGAACAGATTATCTGTTTTGGTTAGTCAGACGGTCTGTTTTTCCTTGACAGACCGTCTGTTTTTTGTCTTTTTGTAGTCTGTGGCAGGTGAAAAAACATAAAAACATAGAAAAAGCACGTTTACGAACACAGAAAATGCATAGGAAAGGTTTGCAGTTCACAAATAATGCGTAAATTTGCCGCGATTTGTAATGCACACTTTGCAAAATGGCGAATACTATAAAACATCAAGGTATTGTGGAAAACATAAACGGTTCTCATCTCCAAGTGAGAATCATCCAGACTTCAGCGTGCGCTTCGTGTAGTGTCAAGGGACATTGTACCTCTGCGGATACGAAAGAGAAACTTGTCGATGTGGCCGATGCCAATGCCGCATCCTACCAGCCCGGCGACCGTGTATGGGTGACGGGCGAACTTTCAATGGGAGTGATGGCAGTTCTGTTTGCCTTTATATTTCCTTTCCTTATTCTGATAATCTCACTATTTGTCTTTATGGCTATCTGGAATGACGAGCTGCGTTCCGCGCTTTGTTCGCTAGCACTTCTTGTACCTTATTATTATATATTGTGGCTGAACAAGTTGCGGATGGGTAAGAAGTTCTCATTCTCCGTACGACCGATGAACTAACTAATAATAAAACAAATAATTAATAAACAACTAATTTATGAATGTAATTCTGATTGCAGTGATTTCATTGGGAGTTATAGCGCTGGTATCGGCCGCTATTCTTTACGTGGCTTCCAAGAAATTCGCCGTGTATGAAGATCCGCGGATTGCCCAGGTAGCAGAGGTGCTTCCCCAGGCAAATTGCGGTGGATGTGGTTACCCCGGTTGTAGCGGATTTGCAGATGCTTGCGTAAAGGCAGGTTCGCTGGATGGTAAACTTTGTCCGGTGGGTGGACAGCCCGTCATGACAAAGATTGCCGAGATTCTGGGCTTGGATGCCGCTGCTGCCGAACCTATGGTTGCGGTGGTGAGATGTAATGGAACTTGTGCCAACCGTCCTCGTGTGAACCAATACGATGGCGCCAAGAGTTGTGCCATTGCGGCTTCTCTCTATGGTGGTGAAACGGGTTGTAGTTATGGCTGTCTGGGATGCGGCGACTGTGTGGCTGCCTGCCAGTTCGATGCTATCCACATGAATCCGGAGACCGGACTTCCCGAAGTGGATGAGGAAAAGTGTACGGCTTGTGGAGCTTGTGCCAAGGCTTGTCCGAAATCTATTATTGAAATCCGTCCTCAAGGCAAGAAATCACGTCGTATTTACGTACAGTGTGTAAACAAGGACAAGGGGGCCGTAGCACGCAAGGCTTGTACCGTGGCATGTATCGGTTGCGGCAAGTGTGTGAAGGTTTGTCCGTTCGAGGCTATCACGCTGGAAAACAATCTGGCTTACATTGACCCCAATAAGTGTAAATCCTGTCGCAAGTGCGAGGAAGCTTGTCCGCAAAACACAATCATTGCCCTCAACTTCCCGCCGCGCAAACCGAAGGCTGACGATGCAGCTCCCCAAGTAAAGGTTGCAGCTCCTAAAGCTGAGGTTGAGACTCCCAAAGCAGAGGTTTAGACTTCCCAAGTTGAGGTATGAATTAATAAAGTAAATAAACGACTAAAAATACAGAATTGTATGTTGAAGACATTTTCAATTGGTGGAGTCCATCCACACGAAAATAAACTTTCAGCACATCAGCCTATCATCAAGGCAGAGATTCCGGCCAAGGCCGCTATCTTGCTGGGACAGCACATCGGTGCTCCTGCCAAGCCTATCGTTGCCAAAGGTGATGTTGTGAAAGTGGGTACAAAGATTGCCGAGCCCGGCGGTTTTGTATCAGCAGCCATTCATTCGTCTGTCAGCGGGAAAGTCGCTAAGATTGACACGATTGTCGATGCCAGCGGTTACGCCAAGCCTGCTATATTCATTGACGTAGAAGGGGATGAATGGGAAGAATCCATTGACCGTTCCGAAACGTTGGTGAAGGAATGCAGTCTGACTTCCGAGGAAATCGTGAAGAAAATCGCCGACGCCGGTATCGTAGGTCTGGGCGGTGCATGCTTTCCTACGCAGGTCAAGTTGTGCCCTCCTCCTGCATTCAAGGCAGAGTGTGTCATCATCAACGCCGTAGAGTGCGAGCCGTATCTGACTGCCGACCATCAGCTGATGCTGGAACATGCGGAAGAAATTATGGTAGGTGTATCCATTCTGATGAAGGCGGTAAAGGTGAACAAGGCATTCATCGGCATTGAGAACAATAAGCCCGATGCCATCCAGCTGATGACGAAGGTTGCTTCCAGCTATGCAGGTATCGAGGTGGTACCCTTGAAGGTACAATATCCGCAGGGTGGTGAAAAGCAGTTGATTGATGCTGTCATCAGTCGCCAGGTTGCAGCCGGTGCGTTGCCTATCTCCACGGGAGCTGTGGTGCAGAATGTGGGTACCGCATTTGCCGTTTACCAGGCCGTACAGAAGAACAAACCTCTGTTTGAGCGTGTCATTACCGTGACTGGTAAGTCGTTGGCAAAGCCGTCCAATTTCCTGGCACGTATCGGTACGCCGATGAAGCAGCTGATTGAAGCTTGCGGCGGTCTGCCCGAAGATACGGGTAAGATTATCGGCGGTGGCCCGATGATGGGTAAAGCTCTGGTAAATACGGATGTACCGACAGCCAAAGGAAGCTCCGGTATTCTGATTATGAACGAGAAGGAAGCCAAGCGCGGCGAAGTACAGCCTTGTATCCGTTGTGCTAAGTGCGTGGGAGCCTGCCCGATGGGGTTGGAGCCGTATCTGCTGGCTACCGTTTCGGCCCACGGAGATTTTGAAAGAGTAGAGAAAGAAGACATTATGTCGTGTATAGAATGCGGTTCATGCCAGTTCACTTGTCCTTCCAACCGTCCGATGCTGGATTATATCCGCTTGGGTAAGGGTAAGGTAGGAGCGATGATCCGTGCACGTCAAGCTAAAAAATAACGAAGTATGAATAAATTAATCGTATCCCTTTCGCCCCACGTTCACGGCGGTGACAGCGTGAAGAAGAATATGTACGGTGTGCTTATCGCATTGATTCCGGCATTCCTCGTTTCGCTTTACTTTTTCGGACTGGGTGCGCTGATTGTTACGGCCACTTCCGTAGCAGCCTGCTTGTTCTTTGAATGGGCCATCGGCAAATTCCTCATGAAAAAAGAGACCACAACCATCACCGACGGCTCTGCCATCATTACCGGTGTGTTGCTGGCCTTTAACCTGCCTTCCAACCTGCCCATCTGGATTATCATCCTTGGTGCCTTGTTTGCCATCGGGGTAGGCAAGATGTCCTTCGGAGGTTTGGGTTGCAATCCCTTTAACCCTGCACTGGCAGGACGTGTATTCCTGTTGCTTTCATTCCCCGTGCAGATGACGACATGGCCGGCTGTAGGCCAGTTGACAGCCTATACGGATGCCACGACGGCTGCTACGCCGCTGGCTATTATGAAAGGTGTCATCAATGGTGCTCCGGGCATGTCCCTGAGCGACCTTCCGGGAGCTTTCGACCTTCTGATAGGTAATAATGGAGGATGTCTCGGTGAGGTGAGTGCCTTGGCGCTGCTGCTTGGTTTGTTCTACATGTTGTGGAAGAAAATCATCACCTGGCACATTCCGGTATCTATTCTGGTGACGGTATTCGTGTTCTCCGGTATCATGTATCTGGTCAATCCGGAACTTTATGTATCCCCGGTCGTACAGTTGTTGTCCGGTGGTCTGATGCTGGGTGCTGTCTTTATGGCTACGGACTACGTGACTTCTCCGATGAGCCACAAAGGTATGCTGATTTATGGTGTTTGCATCGGCCTACTGACTGTCATCATCCGTCTGTTCGGTGCATATCCGGAGGGTATGTCGTTTGCCATTCTGATTATGAATGCGTTCACTCCGCTCATCAACACCTATGTTAAACCTAAACGCTTTGGGGAGGTAGCGAAGAAGAAATGAAAAAGTTAGAATCATCCTTGAAGAATATGTTGCTGGTACTTACGGGCGTTACCGCAATCTCCGTAGCGTTGCTGGCTTATGTAAACGAATTGACGAAGGAGCCCATTGCGCAGGCCAATGCAAAGACCTTGAGCGATGCCGTAAGTGCGGTGGTTCCGGGCTTCGACAATGACCCCATCGCCGAGAAGAAGATGCAGGAAGTAAACGGAGTACAGTATTCTGTATATCCTGCCACCAAAGGCGGAGAATATATCGGAGCTGCTGTGGAAGCTGTTGCCATGGGTTTTGGCGGTGAGCTGAAAGTGTTGGTCGGTTTCGATGCTGAAGGCAAAATCATCGACTACTCCTTGTTGTCGCATGTGGAAACTCCGGGGTTGGGTTCCAAGGCTGCCGACTGGTTCAAGAAAGGCAATAAAGGTGACATCACCGGCATGAATCCGGGTGAAGCTGCATTGACAGTGAGCAAGGACGGTGGTAAAGTAGATGCCATTACAGCGTCTACCATCACCTCACGTGCTTTTTTGAATGCAGTGAATGCGGCTTATGCTGCCTATGCCGGTCAGGAAACTGCCGACGGCACTACCGGCGCTACTCAAAAGAATGTTGAACAACCTGCTGATTCCGCAGCTCCCGAAGCTGTGGATACACTCAGCGCTAAATGAGAAAGGAGTAGAAGATATGAATAATTTTAAAGTTATGATGAACGGGATTATCAAAGAGAATCCTACGTTTGTACTCCTGCTGGGTATGTGTCCTACACTGGGTACCACTTCCTCTGCCATTAACGGTATGGGTATGGGACTGGCTACAATGTTCGTGCTGATATGTTCCAATGTGGTGATTTCTGCCATCAAGAATCTGATTCCCGATATGGTGCGTATTCCTTCATTCATTGTGGTCATAGCATCATTTGTGACACTGTTGCAGATGATAATGCAAGCCTACGTTCCTGCATTGTACGCCACGCTGGGCTTGTTCATTCCGCTGATTGTTGTAAACTGTATCGTATTGGGACGTGCCGAGGCATTTGCTGCCAAAAACAATCCGGTGGCTTCCTTGTTCGACGGTCTGGGCATGGGCTTGGGCTTTACCATTGCACTGACATTGCTGGGTGCCGTGCGTGAGTTCCTGGGAACCGGCAAGATATTTAACTTGAGTATCCTTCCTGAAGAATACGGCATGTTGGTATTTGTCCTTGCTCCGGGTGCATTCATCGCATTGGGCTATCTCATTGCTTTAATCAACAGTATGAAGAAGGCTTGATAATGGATGATTGATAATGGTTCATTATCGATTGTCATTTTTCAATTAATAAATTAAAGAAATGGAATATATATTGATATTTATCTCGGCAATCTTTGTAAACAACATCGTATTGTCGCAATTCTTGGGAATTTGCCCGTTCTTGGGAGTTTCCAAGAAAGTGGAGACTGCATTGGGCATGTCGGCAGCGGTGGCATTCGTGCTCACCATCGCCACCATCGTGACATTCCTTATTCAGAAGTATGTGCTCGACGCTTTTGATTTGGGCTATTTGCAGACTATTACCTTTATCCTGGTGATTGCCGCATTGGTGCAGATGGTAGAGATTATCCTGAAGAAAGTTTCTCCTTCTCTGTATCAGGCCTTGGGCGTGTTCCTGCCGTTGATTACTACCAACTGCTGTATTCTCGGTGTGGCCATCCTTGTTATCCAAAAAGATTATGATTTGCTGACGGGAGTGGTTTATGCATTCTCCACGGCACTTGGTTTCGGCTTGGCACTGACACTGTTTGCAGGCCTGCGCGAGCAAATGAGCCTGGTTAGTGTGCCGAAAGGTATGCAGGGCACTCCGATAGCTTTGATTACGGCCGGACTGCTGGCAATGGCATTCATGGGCTTTTCGGGGGTTGTGAAGATTTAAAGAAGAAAAACCGGAAATAAAGTGAAGGGGGGATAAGCTAAAATTTATCCCCCCTTTTTCTGTTTTTATTAATTTATTTCCTTACATTTGTGGCGTATTGATAACCTAAAAGCTAAATTGTCTATATTTAATATGAAAGAGAAAATTTTAGTTACGGGTGGAACCGGTTACATTGGTTCTCACACGGTGGTGGAACTTCAAAACGCAGGTTATGAAGTTGTTATTATTGATAATTTGTCAAACTCCAGCGCAGATGTTGTAGATAACATAGAGAAGGTATCGGGTATCCGTCCTGCATTCGAGAAATTGGATTGCTTGGATTATGCCGGTCTTGACGCTGTGTTTACCAAATATAAAGGCATTAAAGCCATCATTCACTTTGCAGCCAGCAAGGCCGTAGGTGAGTCTGTCCAGAAACCGTTGCTTTACTATCGTAATAACCTGGTTTCACTGATTAACCTGCTGGAACTGATGCCGAAGCATGGAGTGGAGGGTATCGTATTCTCTTCTTCCTGCACAGTTTACGGCCAGCCGGACGAGCTTCCGGTAACGGAAAAGGCACCTATCAAGAAAGCTGAGTCTCCGTATGGAAACACGAAGCAAATCAATGAAGAGATTGTACGTGATACGGTTGCTTCCGGTGCTCCGATAAACGCCATCTTGTTGCGTTACTTCAACCCGATAGGTGCACACCCCACAGCATTGCTGGGAGAATTGCCTAACGGTGTACCGCAGAACTTGATTCCTTATCTTACCCAGACCGCTATCGGCATCCGTGAGAAACTGAGCGTGTTTGGTGACGATTATGATACTCCCGACGGTTCTTGTATCCGCGACTTCATCAATGTAGTCGATTTGGCCAAAGCACACGTAGTGGCTATCCGCCGTATCTTGGAGAACAAGCAGAAGGAGAAAGTGGAAGTATTCAATATCGGTACAGGTCGTGGACTTTCCGTATTGGAACTGATTAATGCTTTCGAAAAGGCTACCGGTGTAAAACTGAACTATCAGATAGTAGGTCGGCGTGCCGGTGATATTGAGAAGGTATGGGCAAACCCGGAATTGGCAAACAATGAACTGGGTTGGAAGGCAGAAACAAGTATTGAAGATACTTTACTTTCTGCATGGAAATGGCAGTTGAAGCTTCGTGAACGAGGTATTCAATGACAAACTTTGAATTTGTGTTTTTTAACAAATAAGCAATAAACAAATGCCTCCCCGCATTTGTTTATAATGTGCAAATCAGCCTGAAGCTGTTTATGTATATGTGAATATCCGTAACTAGTACGTATGCCTCCCCGGCATAGACAGGTAAGATTGCATAGTAGTTTTGTCGTGTTTTATTTTGTGTTTGTGTTGTGAATAAGCCTTGTCGAGAGACAAGGCTTATTTTTTTGTATATTATATACGGAATCTTTATTGCCAATTCTGTGGTTTTTCATAAGATGGGTGGGCAATTCCTTTTCTTGCCAATTGTTAACTGACGTTATCATGTCTGTAGCAATTTGTTCCAATTGTAGTATTAATCGTTCAAAATAGTATTTTTTGTTCAAAAAATGCTATACACGGTAACAACTACATGCAAATTGTTTATACATTTGCGTTGTTGTTTATGTAACTATTGGGATGAACAAACCGTTGCTGACAAACGTTAATAGGTACGAGTACTTATATAGCTGACGAAAGACGCGACTTGGCTGATTTGTTTTAGAGGATACACGCGACTTACAACTTAGTATTGGGAAAAATAATTAAGGAAATATAGAATAAAAAAGATTGCTTATGTCACAGATTGTTGGACATATCTCACAGGTAATCGGACCTGTAGTAGACGTCTATTTCGAAGGAACGGAGGCAGAGATGATGTTGCCGAGTATTCACGACGCACTGGAAATAAAAAGGTCGAACGGAAAAAGACTGATTGTAGAGGTACAGCAACACATTGGTGAAAACACGGTGCGTACTGTTGCTATGGACAGTACGGACGGCCTGCAGAGAGGTATGAAAGTGCATCCGCTGGGAGGCCCCATCACCATGCCGATAGGTACACAAATCAAAGGCCGCCTGATGAACGTAGTGGGCGACTCTATCGACGGCATGAAGGAACTGGACCGTACCGGTGCTTATCCCATCCATCGCGAACCCCCTAAGTTTGAAGATTTGACTACCGTACAAGAGGTACTTTATACAGGCATCAAGGTTATCGACTTGCTGGAACCCTATAGCAAGGGCGGTAAAATCGGTCTGTTTGGTGGCGCCGGTGTAGGCAAGACAGTGCTTATCCAGGAACTCATCAATAATATTGCGAAGAAGCAGCACGGCTTCTCTGTGTTTGCCGGTGTAGGAGAACGTACACGTGAAGGCAACGACCTGCTGAGAGAAATGATTGAATCCGGTGTTATCCGTTACGGAGAAGAATTTAAGAAGAGCATGGAGGAGGGCCATTGGGATTTGTCCAAAGTAGATTATGACGAAGTGGCCAAATCACAAGTGTCTTTGATATTCGGTCAGATGAACGAACCTCCCGGTGCGCGTCAGTCCGTGGCATTGTCAGGGTTGACGGTAGCCGAGTCCTTCCGTGACATGGGAGCGGAGACGGACGGTCCGCGTGACATTCTGTTCTTCATTGATAATATCTTCCGTTTCACTCAAGCCGGTTCCGAGGTTTCGGCCTTGCTGGGCCGTATGCCTTCTGCCGTGGGTTATCAGCCGACACTGGCAACGGAAATGGGTGCCATGCAGGAGCGTATTACCTCTACGAGAAATGGTTCCATCACTTCCGTGCAGGCTGTATATGTGCCTGCCGATGACTTGACTGATCCGGCGCCTGCTACAACATTTACCCACCTCGATGCCACCACGGTGTTGAGCCGTAAGATTACCGAACTTGGTATTTATCCTGCTGTAGACCCGTTGGAATCCACTTCACGCATTCTTGACCCACACATCGTGGGGGTGGAACACTACGAAGTGGCACAACGTGTGAAACAAATATTGCAGCGCAACAAGGAATTGCAAGACATTATCTCCATCCTCGGTATGGAGGAGCTCTCTGATGCCGACCGTACGTTGGTGAACCGTGCGCGTCGTGTGCAGCGCTTCCTTTCACAGCCATTTGCCGTTGCCGAGCAGTTTACGGGTGTCCCCGGTACAATGGTTTCCATTGAGGATACTATCAAAGGCTTCAAGATGATTCTTGACGGAGAGGTGGACTACCTGCCCGAACCAGCTTTCTTGAATGTGGGAACCATTGAAGAAGCTATTGAGAAGGGTAAGAAACTACTGGAACAGGCAGGGGAAAAAACGATTAAAAATTAAAACTCTGGGAGCTTTGATAATGAAGAAGTTGCATTTGAATATTGTTTCACCGGAGAAGGAACTCTTCAACGGGGAAGTGGAAAGTGTTACATTGCCGGGCACTATGGGCTCTTTTTCTATCCTGCCGCAGCATGCACCGATTGTGTCATCGTTGGGAACGGGGACATTGGTTTACGCAACGGACGGTGAGGAACATGAGCTGGATATTCAAAGCGGATTCGTAGAGATGAGTAACGGAAGGGTTGCCGTCTGTATAGAACAGCAATAGGCAATTAAAAATAAGAAATTGAAGATTAAAGGTTGTTGGCGTGACTATTACTAAGAGAAACTACTTATTGCATACAGCGCTCTTGACGGTATTGATAGGAATTGTAGGCGGATGGACGTACTTTTCGATAAATCCGCATCACTATTTCGGCGGTTATCCGCTGATTCCGCTTTTCTTCTTTGTTTTCGGAATATTCATGATTAATATGACCGAAAGCTGCCGTCACCGGATGCCGGGACGAATGTTGCAGATTTATCTGCTGATGCGTGTGATGAGAATGCTGGTTTCCATGATTGTGATGCTGGTTTATTGCGTTGCAGTACGTGAGGAAGCCAGGGTGTTTCTGTTGACGTTTATAGCCAACTATCTGATATATTTGATTTATGATTCCTGGTTCTTCTTCACTTTCGAGGCGAACAAGAAACAGAAAAAGAAAAGTAACAATGAAAAGATTGCGTAACATACTGACTGTAGTTCTGTTGGCACTGGGCATGTTGCTACCCGCCACGGTGCGGGCCGAGAATACGGTGGACGTGAAGGAGATTGTCTTCGGGCATATCGGCGATTCTTACGAATGGCACATCACGACGTGGGGCGAAACTCACGTTACGATTCCTTTGCCGGTAATAGTGCATAGCTCTACCACCGGATGGCATGCCTTTCTATCCTCACGTCTGGAGGAGAACGGTGGAAGTTATGAAGGCTTTTCCATCGCTCCCGCAGGAAGCAAGTACGAAGGCAAGCTGGTGGAGTATGATGCCACCGGAAACGAAATACGCCCGTTGGATATCTCCATCACGAAGGTGACACTGGCTTTGCTTATCAACAGCGCATTGCTGCTTGTCATCATTTTGAGTGTGGCGCACTGGTATCGCAAGCACCCGCAGGGAAGTGCCGCTCCCGGTGGTTTCATCGGGTTTATGGAGATGTTTATCATGATGGTGAACGATGATATTATAAAGAGCTGTGTCGGTCCGAAGTACCGTAAATTCGCACCTTACTTGCTGACGGCCTTCTTCTTTATTTTCATCAACAACATTATGGGGCTGATTCCTTTCTTTCCCGGAGGGGCCAACGTGACGGGAAATATAGCCATTACGATGGTATTGGCCATCTGTACTTTCTTGGCCGTGAATATCTTTGGAACCAAGACTTATTGGAAAGATATCTTTTGGCCGGATGTGCCCTGGTGGCTGAAGGTACCGGTCCCCATGATGCCGTTTATCGAGTTCTTCGGTATTTTCACCAAACCGTTTGCTTTGATGATACGTCTTTTTGCCAATATGCTGGCAGGGCACATGGCAATGCTGGTGCTTACCTGCCTAATATTCATCTCGGCCAGTATGGGACCTGCTTTGAACGGAACGCTGACCGTGGCATCGGTGTTGTTCAATATCTTTATGAATGCACTTGAGTTGTTGGTTGCCTTTATCCAGGCATATGTGTTCACCATGCTGTCAGCCGTGTTCATCGGTCTGGCGCAGGAAGAGCATAAGGAGAAGGCGGTGAAGTGATACGATTATTGGGAATATAAATATTAATAAAAATAACCATTTAAAAACTGAAAGTTATGTTACTATCTGTATTATTGCAAGCTGCTGCGGCAGGTGTGGGAGTTAGTAAATTGGGTGCAGCCATTGGTGCTGGTCTGGCTGTTATTGGTGCTGGTGCAGGTATCGGTAAAATCGGTAGTTCTGCCATGGAAGCCATTGCCCGTCAACCGGAAGCATCCGGAGATATCCGTATGAACATGATTATTGCCGCTGCCTTGATTGAAGGTGTTGCTTTGTTGGCAGTAGTTGTGTGTTTATTGGTATTCTTTTTATAATGTACAATCTACCATTTACCATTTACAATTTGTCCGTGCAGCATCACCGCGCAGCCAAATTGTAAATCGTAAATTGTCAAATAGCAAATAAAATTATGTCATTGTTATTACCCGATAGTGGTCTGCTGTTCTGGATGCTCCTTTCATTCGGTGTGGTGTTTGTGGTGCTTGCCAAGTACGGTTTTCCCGTTATCACCAAGATGGTGGAAGGTCGCAAGACCTACATCGACCAGTCTTTGGAAGTGGCACGCGAAGCAAATGCCCAGCTCTCCAAACTGAAAGAGGAGAGTGAAGCGTTGATTGCTGCTGCCAACAAAGAACAAGGACGTATTCTGCGGGAGGCGATGCATGAGCGTGACAAGATTATCGTCGAAGCACGCAAGCAGGCGGAAGCCGCCGCGCAGAAGGAGCTGGACGAAGTTAAAAAGCAGATACAGCAAGAGAAGGAAGAGGCCATCCGCGATATTCGCCGCCAGGTGGCAGTCTTGTCCGTAGATATAGCCGAGAAAATTATCCGCAAGAATCTGGACGAGAAACATGAGCAGATGGAGATGATAGACCGGATGCTGGATGAAGTGCTGGCCGCAAGTAAAAACAATTAATTCTCAAAGAAATGGATATAGGAATCGTTTCGATGCGTTATGCGAAAGCATTGATGGAATATGCCAAGAGCATGGGGGCAGAAGATACTCTGTACAAGGAGTTTTGTATGCTCGACCGTAGCTTCAGGAAACATCCCGATTTGCGCATGGCATTGGAAAACCCCATCCTGACGATACGTGAGAAGTTAACACTTATCTGTACCGCTGCTGTGGGGGATGCTCCTGCGGGCCGTGAGTTTGCGCGTTTCATGACCCTGGTGTTGAAGAACCGGCGGGAAAACTTTCTCCAGTACATCTGCCTGAGTTTTCTGGATTTGTACCGGAAAGACAAGCATATCGGTGTAGGAAAGCTGATAACAGCCGTTCCCGTCAGCCAGGAAGTGCGGGAGCGCATCCATGACAGTGCTTCCTCCCTGCTGCATGCCAGCATGGAGCTGCAGACTGAAGTGGATCCCTCCATTGAAGGTGGTTTTATCTTCGACATCAACGACTTCCGTCTGGATGCCAGTATTGCTACGCAGCTTAAGAAAGTGAAACAGCAGTTCATTGATAAGAATAGAAGAATCGTGTGATTTACGATTTGACAATTTACAATTTACTTATTTAATAGTCTTGTGATGCGTAAGTTGTAGAGGTCAAACAGTATATGATTCGGGTTCTTTCAAATAGTAAATAGTAAATTGTAAAATAGTAAATACTAAGATGTTGTCTGAAAATATAAAAGTAAGCGAAGTCTCCGATATTCTCCGCAAGCAACTGGAAGGGATTGACACCCGCGTACAGTTGGACGAGATTGGCACGGTACTGCAAGTCAGTGACGGTGTAGCCCGTATCTATGGGTTGCGCAATGCCGAAGCCAACGAGTTGTTGGAGTTCGACAACGGCATCAAGGCCATTGTGATGAACCTCGAAGAGGATAATGTGGGTGCTGTGTTGCTTGGCCCTACGGATAAAATCAAGGAAGGCTTCATTGTAAAGCGTACCAAGCGTATTGCTTCCATCATGGTGGGAGAGGGTATGCTGGGCCGTGTAATAGACCCTCTGGGTGCGCCGCTCGATGGCAAAGGACTGATAGGCGGAGAACTTTATGAAATGCCGCTGGAACGCAAGGCGCCGGGAGTTATCTTCCGTCAGCCGGTGAATCAGCCGCTACAGACCGGTCTGAAGGCTGTGGATGCCATGATACCTATCGGCCGTGGACAGCGTGAGCTGATTATCGGTGACCGACAGACCGGTAAGACGGCCATTGCCATCGATACCATCATCAACCAGCGTGCCAATTTTGATGCTGGCGATCCGGTATATTGCATTTATGTAGCCATTGGCCAGAAAGGTTCTACCGTAGCTTCTATTGTGAATACCCTGCACCAGTACGGTGCGATGGACTATACCATTGTGGTGGCTGCTACGGCGGGAGACCCGGCTGCATTGCAGTATTACGCTCCCTTTGCAGGGGCTGCCATCGGAGAGTATTTCCGTGATACCGGCCGTCATGCGCTGGTGGTCTATGACGACTTGTCCAAGCAGGCGGTGGCCTATCGTGAAGTGTCTCTGATTCTGCGCCGTCCGTCAGGACGTGAGGCCTATCCGGGTGATATCTTCTATCTGCACTCCCGTTTGTTGGAACGTGCGGCGAAGATTATCAGCCAGGAGGAAGTGGCACGCGAGATGAACGACCTGCCGGACAGTCTGAAAGGCAAGGTGAAAGGTGGCGGTTCGCTGACTGCATTGCCCATTATCGAAACTCAGGCAGGAGACGTGTCCGCCTATATCCCAACGAATGTGATTTCAATCACTGACGGGCAGATATTCCTTGATACGAACCTCTTCAACCAGGGTAACCGTCCGGCCATTGACGTGGGTATCTCTGTGAGCCGTGTGGGTGGTAATGCCCAAGTCAAGGCTATGAAGAAGGTGGCAGGTACATTAAAGATTGACCAGGCACAGTACCGGGAGCTGGAAGCGTTTACCAAGTTCAGTGGCGATATGGACCCCGTGACGGCATTGACCATCGACAAGGGACAGAAGAATACACGCCTGCTGGTACAGCCCCAATACAGCCCGATGCCGGTAGAAAAGCAGATTGCCATTCTTTATTGCGGCACGCACGGCTTGTTGAGGAATGTTCCTTTGGACAAGGTCAGCGAGTTTGAACGCAACTTCCTTGAGTCTCTTGAGATGAACTATCGCATGGAGGTACTCGACGTTTTAAAGACGGGTGCCATCAATGACGATGTCTGCAAGAAGATTGAGGAGACGGCAGAGGCGGTTGCAAGGCAATTCATGTGATTTACGATTGGACGATTTACGATTTACGATTGGAGTTACTCTATATGGTAAGTTGTAAATCGGACGCAGGCAGAAGTTACCTCAATCGTAAATCGTAAATAATTAAATCGTAAATAGATATATGTCTTCACTGAAAGAGGTAAAAAATAGAATAAGCTCCGTCAAGAGTACACGCCAGATAACATCGGCTATGAAGATGGTGGCATCTGCCAAACTGCATAAGGCGCAGGGGCGGATTGAGAATATGCTGCCTTATCAACGGAAGCTGAATGAGATTCTGACGAACTTTCTGCGTACGGATGCTTCTTTCGAGTCGCCCTATACCGAGAAAAGACCCGTGACAAGGGTAGCGGTCGTGGCGTTTTCGTCCAATAGTTCCTTGTGCGGTGCATTCAACTCGAATGTGGCGAAGATGCTGGAACGGACTTTGGAAGATTACCAGTCGCTGGGCAAGGAGAATATTCTGATATATCCCGTTGGGAGAAAGGTGGAGGAAGCCGTCAAGAAAATGGGATATGTGCCGCAAGGCAGCTACCAGGTGATGGCAGACAAGCCTTCGTACGTTGAAGCGTATGAGCTGGCAGAGAAGTTGATGCATGAGTTTGTGGAAAAGCAGATTGACCATGTGGAATTGATTTACCATCACTTCAAATCGATGGGTTCGCAGGTGCTGCTCCGCGAGAATTATCTGCCCATTGACCTGACGCAAGTAGCGCAGGAGGCGGCAGAAGATGTACCGGAGGATGCCCGCAGTTTTAATAATGATTACATTGTGGAACCTTCCGTCGGCGAACTGATAGCGGAACTTCTGCCAAAAGTGTTGAGTCAGAAGATATTTACCGTGCTTCTCGATTCCAATACTTCGGAACATGCTGCCCGTATGCTTGCCATGCAGACGGCGACAGATAATGCCAACGAGTTGATTCAAGATTTGACGAAACAGTATAACAAGAGCCGTCAGCAGGCCATTACGAATGAGCTGCTCGATATTATCGGCGGTAGCTTGAAATAGTCCGGATTGCCCCGTAAAGGGCTTTCTCAGGATGGGTACAAATAAATGGAATAATAGGACAAGGATAACGAAATAAGCGTTATCTTTGTCCTATTATCATATATGGCTACTGATGAAATCCGTATCATTCTGAGAGAGAGCGGATTGGTTGAATAATAAACATATCAATGGAGAATAATCCCGAAATAGCGCTTGCATGGCAATTCATTGAAAACACAGGCACTCATCTTTTTTTGACCGGCAAGGCAGGTACCGGTAAGACAACTTTCCTGCGAAAACTGAGGGCAGAGAGTCCGAAACGGATGATTGTACTTGCACCGACGGGAATTGCCGCTATCAATGCAGGCGGTGTCACCATCCACTCCTTTTTCCAAGTACCTTTCGCTCCTTATGTGCCCGAAAGCTCATTCAGCGCAGATGGCAAGGCAACCTACCGTTTTCGTTACGGGAAAGAGAAAATTAACATTATACGCAGCATAGATTTATTGGTCATCGATGAAATCAGTATGGTCCGTGCCGACTTGCTCGATTCGGTGGATGCCGTCTTGAGGCGGTTCCGCGACCGGAACAAACCCTTTGGCGGCGTGCAACTGCTGATGATTGGCGACTTACAGCAGCTGTCTCCCGTAGTGAAAGACGATGAGTGGCAGATGCTGCGCAAATACTATGACACGCCTTATTTCTTCTCCAGCCAGGCCTTGAAGCAGACGGAATATTGCACCATAGAGCTAAAGAAAGTCTATCGGCAGAACGACGGGACTTTTCTTGAATTACTGAACCGCATTCGCGAAAACCGTTGTGACGGGCAAGTGCTGGAAGCCTTGAACCGCCGGTATATTCCCAATTTCGTACCAGATAAAGAAGAAGGATACATCCGCCTGGTGACCCACAACTATCAGGCCCAACGGATTAATGACCATGAGCTGGAACAACTTCCGGGACGCTCGTATGCCTTTCGTGCCAAGATTGACGGAAAGTTTCCCGAATATTCCTATCCCACGGATGAGGTGCTGGAACTGAAACGCGGTGCCCAGGTAATGTTCGTGAAGAACGACACCTCCGGCGAACACCGTTACTACAATGGCATGATTGGAGAGGTGACAGCCGTGTCGGCAGATGGAATTGAAGTGCGCAGTAAGGGAAGTGACGCTACCTTCTTACTTCAGGAGGAAGAGTGGACGAATGCCAAGTATGTGCTTGATGAGGAAACCAAGGAGATTACAGAAGATATTGAAGGAACATTCCGGCAGTATCCGTTGAAACTGGCTTGGGCGATTACCATCCACAAAAGCCAGGGACTGACGTTTGAACGTGCCGTGATTGATGCCAGCGCCTCCTTTGCGCATGGGCAGACGTATGTGGCCCTGAGCCGCTGCAAGACGCTGGAGGGAGTGGTGCTCAGTGCTCCGCTTTCTGCAAGAGCCATAATCAATGACAATGCGGTGGAAACCTTCACGATGGAGGCACGGAGAAACGAGCCGGACGAGAAACGCTTCCGTTCCTTGCAGCAGACCTATTTCCTGGAACTGCTGTCGGGCCTGTTCGATTTCCAGCCCATGGAGCAGGCTTTGCGGCGGTATGTGCGGCTGATAGACGAACACTTGTACAAGCTCTTTCCCAAGCAACTCGCAGCCTGCAAGGAGGAAGTGGAACGTTTTCACGACAAAGTGACGAAAGTGGCCCAGAAGTTCGGTATCCAGTATACCCGCCTGATTGATACTGCGCAGGACTATGCAGCCGACCCGACTTTGCAGGGGCGCATACACGCTGCCGCCACTTATTTTCAAGAGCAGTTGCAACCGCTGGATGCGGTGATGGCGAGTGCGGTAACTTCTGATAATAAAGAGTTGAAGAAGAAGCTCCGGGATGCCATGGAGGAGCTGGAGGAAATGTTTGACTTGAAGACTGATTTGCTGGATTATGTGCTGGAGAATGGTTTCCATGTGGCAGAATACTTGAAGCAGAAAGCACTGCTTTCCATTGATGATTCGGCTTTGCAGAAGGGTAAAGGCAAAGGGAGAAGTGCCGCTGCCAAAGAAGGGCAGGGAAGCAGTAAGCAGGCTGATAAAGAGAAACGTCCGCGTGAGCGGAAACGCGATGCTGCGGCTGTTGAAGTACCCACGGATGTGTTGCATCCGGAACTTTACAACCGCTTGGTGGCATGGCGCAATGCAGAAGCTTCCGCGTTGGGGTTGCCCGTATACACCGTCATTCAGCAGAAGGCAATTCTGGGTATCAGCAATCTGCTCCCTTCGGATAAGGCTATGCTTGTACGCATTCCGTATTTCGGAAAGAAAGGGGCGGAGAAATATGGAGATGTGATTCTGGAGATGGTACGTGTGTATCGCAAAGAGAAAGGACTGGCAGAGCCGGAGTTGCTGTAGTCGAATCTGCTGCCATCCTCAACCTGCATCATTTACCATCCGACTGCATCATTTACCATCCGAACATCTGCTTTATTCCTTCCTCCAGCGTGCGCGGCTGATACCCCAGTTCCCGGTGTGCCTTTTCTATACTCAGCCCGCTGAAACGGGGACGTGGTGTCTTTTCGTTCATCTCCTTCGTGGTGACGGGACGGATGAGCGAGCGATTCAGCCCCAATACGTCCGCTACCCGATAAGCGATGTCTGCAATGGTCAGGCACTCGCTGCCACAGAGGTGGTAGATGCCGTTTTGTGGGTGATTTATCAGCTTCTCCACTCCTTGCGACACGTCTCCCACGAAGGTGGGCGTACGCCATTGGTCGGATACGACGAACACTTCCTCATTGTTCCTTAATCTGTTTGCCACCAGTTGGAGCACATTTCCATGCTGTCCGGGCAGGGCGGCACCGTACACCACCACTACGCGCACGATGGCATAATCCCTGCAAACGGCAGCGATACGTTTCTCACCTTCCAGTTTGGTGTAGCCGTAATAATTAACGGGAGCGGGAATATCCTCCTCCGTATAGGGTCGTTCCGTATCACCACCGAAAACGAAGTCGGTGGAAAGATGGATAAAACGGCTGCCTCCCGCCTCACAGCATTCTGCCAGATGCTCCACGGCAGTAATGTTGACGGCATCCGCTTCTGCATGGTGCGTTTCGCAATAATCGGGGACGGAGAGGGCGGAGGTATTGATTACAACATCCGGCTGTACTTCCTGGAAAAGTTTTTCCACCGCCTGGCGGTTGCATATATCCGTGCGGATAAAGCGATAGTTGCCCGAATGGGGACAGATGTCGTCGTGCAGGGAACAGCCCGTTGTCTGATAAAACACGTTGTGGGACAAATCATCCAGGATGCGTCTGCCGGTAAAACCGTTGGCGCCTATCACCAGTATTTTCTTTCTTGTCATTGATTCTGTTGTTAAGTGATGGGCATCAATAGGGCACGTGTCTGCCCTGCTGTACCTCGATGCGTATGCCAAAGGATCCGTTGGCTGATTTCAGCTCGAACGCCCCTTTGAAATTGTTCTTTTCCCAAGGCAGTGCGGAAGGGTTGGGCACTTTCCAGCCGTCCTTGTCATATTCGCCGTACGTATGGATGCGCATGCCGTTCTTCAAAGTGAAACTTCCCATTTGCAGGTTGTCAGTAGAGCCCCAGAAGCCCGTCAGTCCGAAGGGATTCGAACTGAAATACCGGGAGTTGCTGAGTGAGAATATGTTCGAAAGACCTTGTGAATAAGTCACGTTCGGGTTCAACTGGAAGATGCGGCTATAGTCTTTGCTGGCATCCGGTATCTCCAAAGTGAATTTGGGAAGAGTGGGGGTGGACAGATTCATCAGCCCCATATCCAGCAGGAAGCCGTCGTAATTCTTCACGTCCGGCAGAAGCTCCTTTTCAGACGGAGACATGCCTTCGGGAGACGCTTCGCCACGTACAGCGGTACGTACCGTATCGGCAGGCATCCCACTCTGTGCGCTGACGGACGATATGCCTGCAAGTAAAATGATGATGCAGAAGAAGATTCGTTTCATTGTTCTTTGTTCACAATTTCAGTTGCTGTCTGCCGCATAGGGGCAGACTGAACAAAGATACTCGTTTCCCTCTATTTCCGGAAATATCTTTGTATTATTTCTATTTCTTTATACGAATGGTAGGGGCGAAAATGGGCGAAGTCACCCATTTCATTTTGGTGGGGTCGTATCTTCGTTCCATCCCTCCGTTGAGGTCGAGCCAGTCCGTCACTTTCAGTTCCAGTACCATGCCATAACCGCTTTGCGGATACATCGGGTTCATATATCCATGAAAGGAGTTACTTCTCCCGTAGCCCGAATACTGGCCGAAGGCATGTAGACGCATGTAGGGATTGATGCGGTAGGATACGGAGGCATTGTAGCCTATGTCCCATTGAGTACCTCGGGGGGCATCCCTTTTGGCATACTGGGCACCGGTAATGGATGAAGGTTGGGAGATGGAATAATGGGCGGCATATACCCCTCCGCTCAATTCCCAATGTCCGTCGGGACTGTAATAAGTAACTCCTGCGCCAGCCTGCATGATGGAGCCCATTGCAGGATAGGTGTTATGGCTGCCGTACATCGTCAGTACGACTTCCGGCGAGAGCAGGAAATCGGCGAAACGCTGGAAGTCCCATTCAAAGATGTTTTTCTGAAAGTGTATCTTCTTCATGTCCGTCCAGGGCAGGGGCTCCACATAGTCGGAGGGAGGGAGATGGAGATTTATCTCTTCCTGCTGTTCGCCCTGCAGACTTTGTTGGGGCTGGCTTTCATCAAGGCCCGTACGCTTGTTCTCTTTTGGAGAAAAGGGAATCTGCTCTTTCTTTACGGGAGGCCGGTTCTTTATTGTGTCTTCCGGAATCTCGCTCTGTGCATAGGCGCAGAGTGAGGAACAGATAAAAGTAATGAATAATAACTTTCTCATAAATAGTAGTTTAGTTTTAGTTTAGTTCACTATTAGTTTATATCCTATTCCCCGCACATTGACGATACGGATGCGCTCGTCTCCGGCCAGTTTATGCCGCAGTTTGGTGATGAACACATGCAGGCTGCGGGAGTTGAAGAAGCTGTCGTCTCCCCAGAGGTCGAGCAATACATTCTGGGTGTTGACCACCTGGTTACGGTTCTCGCAAAGACGTTTCAGTATCTCGGACTCGCGGTGGGAGAGTTCCACTTCCGTATCCGCGTTAGGTGAAGTCGGGGTGCTGCCTGCAAAAGCAAGTCGTTGAGTGACGGAATTGAAACGGTAGTCACCGATTTCAAAAACGGTAGTTTCTTTGGGCTTTTCCTCTGTAAAGGAGAAAGCTTTGCCTACCAGGGCCTTTATGCGGATAATGAGTTCCTGCATTCCGAAAGGCTTTTTCAGGTAGTCGTTGGCACCCAGCTCAAACCCTTCCACCACATCGTTGATGGTGGAGCGGGCGGTAAGGAACAGTACCGGGGTCTGTTTGTCAGTCTGCCGGATGCGGCGCACCATTTCAAAGCCGTCCATGCGGGGCATCATCACGTCTGCCACCAGCACGTCGGGACGGAGGTCGAAGAACTTGCGCAATCCCTCTTCACCGTCTGCTGCGGTGTGGATGATGAAGTTCTGTCCTTCCAATGTGTCCTTGATAATCATGGCGAGGGTCTGTTCGTCCTCAACCAGAAGTACAGTTATCTTTTCCATAATTGTCGCTTTTGTTACAAGTAATGTAAAGCTCCTTAACAAGTAATGTAAAGTACCCTAACAAATAATGTTATCATATCCTTATCGTAAAGGTACTTCCTTTTCCCAACTCACTCTTTACCGATACGCTGCCACCATGCTTCTCTATCATGGTCTTCACATAGAACAATCCCAGCCCATAGCCTTTCACATCGTGCAGATTACCCGTGGGTACGCGGTAGAATTTGTCGAAGATGTGCTTCTGCTTCTCGGGAGCAATACCGATACCGTGGTCGCTGACGGAGATTTCGGTCTGTTCATTCTGCCCTTCGACGGTTACCTTGCGGCAATGGATGGCCACTTCGGCTTCTCCGTGCGAATATTTGATGGCGTTGTCTATCAGGTTGCTGATGATGTTGCTGAAATGCGTACGGTCGGCAAGTACGCTCAAATCTTCCGGTTCGATGTCCACCGATATGTGGACGGAGCTTTCCGCTTTCAGCTTGTGTTGTTCGATGAGCGTTTCCAGAATATCACGTATTGCAAACTCCTCCGGGTGCAGGCGGAAAGTCCTGCGGCGTTCCATACTCATGGAAAGTATCTGTTCAACCAGTCCACTGAGGCGCTGAAGCTGTTCCTGGCAGATACGCAGGTATTTGTCGCGTTTGGCCTTTTCCTCCGCTTGGTTGAAGTTGAGCAGAGCGTCGTTGGCGGCATATGCTACGGCGATGGGGGTTTTCAGTTCGTGGGTGATGTTGTTGGTGAAATCGCTCTTCATCTCTTCCAGTGTCTTCTGTTTCAGGATGGTGCGTATCAGGAACCAGAAGGAGAAAGCGAGTACGATCAGAATAACGAATGATGTGGTGAGAATGCCCGACATCTGTCGCAAGACCAACATGCCGGCCGGTTCCATGATGAGACGGTAGCTTTGATTTGTATTGATGTCGAAAGAATAATTATATTCCACGGCTTTTGAGGTAGGCACATAGCCGGGGGTACCGATGTTTACCAATGTATCTATATAGAGAATGGTAGAGTCCCATTTGCTGCCTTTGTGAAGATGTAGCAGCCTATGGGGAAGATTGATGTTACGGTCATGCAGGAATGAAGTCAGCAGGCTGTCATAAAGCACTACGTCGGGGTCGGAAATGATGTCCAGTCCCGAATGCAGTCCGCGCTGGAGGTAGGTGGCGAGTTCCAGCATACTGTTTTGGTCGCGCAAAATCACATCCAGTCCCCCTTTGGCACTCAATGCGGATTGGGGAGAGCTGTCTGAGTCCTTGACTGCTTCTTCCAGACGCTCTCGGGCAGAATCGGCAGACATCCAACGGACTTTATCCGTTTCTCTATGCTGGTCGATGAAAAGCACACTGTCCTCTTTGGTGAGCAAAGGAACGTTCTTCCTGACACTGACTTCCACGCGGGTTGAATCGTTCGGGTGGGTCACGTAAACACTGTCTCCTTTGGGCATGAAGGTTTCGTGCAGGGTGGTGTTGTCCAAAGAATCTTCACGGGAGATGGTGGTACTGCTACGGACAAATGATTTTCCGTCATCGCTGTATCCGGCTGATACGCTGACTTCACCGTGGTTTATGTCGTCCTGCTTCATTTTATCCACGCGTATCATCATTTCGTTATAGTCGCTCATGCGCATGGCTTCGGTGATGTCCCTTTCCATTTCACTGTGCATGGTATGGTAGAGCCCCGTCAGCCAGTAGGCTTGGTAGGCGAAGATGCCGGCCAGGGAGACGATGACAAGTATGGCAATATATTTGAATGGCAGTTTCATGTTTGTTTCCGGTTACTTTTATACATACAAAGGTAAGATTAATATTGTGAACCCTATCATCCGATAAGACTAAATAACACTCCCGATAACACTGGATAACACTTGGTAAGCCGCTGATAACACAAGTTTCTGCTGATTCTGCCGTACTTTGCAGACGAAGATTTGCAGAAGAAGAATATAAACATAAATAAAAAGAAGAACATGAAACGATTCTATTTACTCCCTATTGTATGCTGTGCTTTGAGCATCAGCCTTTCGGCACAAGAGAACAACGGTACTGCAACCACCTCCGGTGCGGACGACAACCGCATCCTCAGCGCCGACAGCCTTATCACGACCGATGCCCGTCTGGACAGTCTTTATCAGACCTTGCCGGAAGTGATGATTACCGGTGAACGCCCCATCGTTAAGGCAGCGCAAGGCAAGCTGGTGTACGACCTGCCCCGCCTTATCCGGAACCTCCCTGTAGACAATGCCTACGATGCCGTGAAAGAGCTTCCCGGCGTCATCGAGATGAATGGCGGGCTGCAGTTGGCAGGCCAGGGAGTCACCGTTATCCTGGACGGCAAAGTAACCACCCTCAGCACAGAGCAGCTCTATTCCTTGCTGCGCAGCATCCCTGCCAGCCGCATAGAGAAGGCGGAAGTGATGTACAACGCCCCTGCACGCTACCAGGTGCGTGGCGCACTGATCAATATCACCCTGAAACAATCGGTAGGCGGCCCCGGCTCCTGGCAAGGCGAACTCTATGCCAAGTATCGCCAGAAGCATAACGAAGGCTTTGAGGAACGCGCCAGCCTGCTCTTCAGCAAAAATAAATTCTCAGCAGATTTTCTTTACTCGCACAGTCATGGCCGGGGCTACTCTACTACCGACAAAGAGGCTGTGCACACTCTGGCAGACGGCTCGGTTCACCCCATGACAACAGATGAGGTGGGCCGTGGCCGCAGCCATACCCATAATTTCAGGGTAGGGGCGGACTATAACATCGCCAAGGACCATCAGCTGAGTTTCGTCTATAACGGTGGCTATTCCACCTCCCACAACTGGACGGGCGTGACGGGCACGCAGGTGTCCACAACTCATGGCAATAGCACCGACTGGCTGCACAACGGCCGTCTGGACTATCGTACCCCTTTCGGCCTCAAAGCCGGTGCCGAACTGACCTACTACCGTTCCCCGTCCGACCAGTTGCTGCATAGCCGCATGCAGGATGAGGAACTTGACTTCTACACCGAAGATTGCCAACGCATCAACCGATGGAAATTCTTTCTGGCCCAGGAGCATAGTCTGGGAAAAGGTTGGGATTTGAATTACGGAGCCATCTATACTACCAGCATCGACAACAGCTACCAATATTATTACGACCCCGAAACCGGCGAACAACTGACCTCCTCAGATGCCTTAAGCAATATGAAGTCCCGCCGCCGCGAACAGACCTGGAATATCTATGCAGGTTTCAGCAAGAGTTTCGGCGACAAACTCGCTTTGGACGCTTCCCTGGCTGTGGAGCATTACAAGACTCCCGTCTGGAACCAGTGGGACTGGTATCCCATCGTCAACTTGAACTATATGCCGGCACCGGGACATATCCTTCAGCTCTCTCTGAGCAGCGACAAGGACTATCCCGACTACTGGGCGGTGCAGGATGCCGTCTCTTACATCGGCGGTGGATACTCTGAGCTGCATGGTAATCCGTTGCTGAAACCGGCACAAGAGTATGAGCTGAAAATGACCTATATTTTGAAGAGCAAATACATCTTCAGCGCCTGGTTCAACCACACCAAGGACTACTCTGTACAGACACTCTACCAATCCTCCGAACGTCTGGTTGAAATCTACAAGACACTCAATTTTGATTATCAGCAACAAGCAGGAATACAAGCCTCTATCCCATTTAAGGTGAAGGATTGGTTGAATTCTCGCCTTACCCTCATAGGCTTGTGGCACCGCGAAAAGGATGGTGATTTCTGGGATATTCCTTTCGACAGAAAGCAATGCTATGGCATTGCCCAGATGAGCAATACTTTTACTCTCTCCACCAAACCCGACTTGAAGCTGACGGTGACCGGCTTTGTGCATAGTAAAGCCATTCAGGGCATTTACGACCTGCCTACGTCGGGCAATGTGAATATTGCCCTGCGCTACGGCTTTGCCAAGAACAAAGCCATCCTCAACCTCTACTGCAACGATATTTTTGAGACGGGACAGATTTCTCCCCGCATCCGTTTCAAGACGCAGAATGTGACGAATCATTACTCATGCTTCCGCGAATTCGGCGTATCGTTTACCTATAAATTCGGAGGATATAAGGAGAAGCAACGGGAGGCGGTGGATACGTCGCGGTTCAAATAAAAAGTAATTATTCGCTGAATAGTTACAATAAAAAAGGTCGATGTTAAATATGAATAAAAGGGGTTACGATATTTTCGTAATTCCTTTTATTCTTAGTATCATTGTTCATTGTTAATCAAAATCGATAAAGGATATGAACTGCAGGAAGGTAGTAAGCGCTGTATTTCTGTTATTAGTAAGCGTTTGTATGCAGGCGCAAGGTACTTGTGTCATTGAAGGAAAAGTAAAGAATGTGAAGCAAGGAGTCTGCCTGAATCTATTTCGGATGGAAGGAGACGTGGGAAATAGTATTGCAACAGATACCCTTCAGGGAGACAGTTTTCGTTTTGAAATACCTATCTCTAAAACAGATACAGAACGTTTGAGTTTGATGATTCGTGACGGTAATCTGTATAGTATGGGATTGTCCCTTTGGGCTAAGGAAGGTTCCCATATCCGCTTGACGGGCGAGGATATGAACATCTACACCTGGCAGGTGGAAAGTGAAATGCCGCAACAGAAGATATGGCAGCTTTTTGTAAACGATTCACGGGATTTATGGAACCATAATCAGGAGAATAGAATGGAGCACATGCGATTGATGCGCAAATATCCCCGGAAACCGGATGATAAGGAGGTGTTGGCAAAGGTCGTTGCTCTACGTGACAGCTTGGAGAAAGTAGAAAATGATTTGGATATCCGCATAGATTCCAATGTTATAGCCCGCATGAAGCAGTTGCCGATAGAGGAGGTATGGATGGATAAACTGAAAAGTCTGGCGATAGGGGTGAGGTACACCAAGGGATATCCCTATCGCAAAGAAGTAGAGGAGTTATATGCCAGACTTACCGATGAACAGCGCGAGACACCGGAAGCTCTGGATATCCGGGCATATCTATTTCCTGCCCAGACGGTTGCTACCCAAGAGCAAGCTGCGGATGGTGACTTGTTTGACTTGCAAGGAAACGTACACCGCTTGTCCGATTTCAAGGGGAAAGCGGTGCTGATAGATTTCTGGAGCCGTGGTTGCGGTCCTTGCCTCAAGGCTTTGCCGGAGATGAAGGAAATCAGCCAAAAGTATAAAGACCGTTTGGAGGTAGTAAGTATAAGCATTGATGACAAAACAAATTGGGAGATAGCTTCGCGCCATCATGCCATCAGTTGGTGGAACTTGAATGACTTGAAAGGCAATCACGGATTGTATGCCAAGTATAGCGCAGGCTCCATTCCCCGCTATGTGTTTTTATCTCCGGAGGGAGAGGTTGTAGAGATGTGGTCCGGTTACGGGAAAGGCAGTTTGTTGGAGAAACTGGGAAAACTGATGGAATGATAATCAAATTATTCCCGTTCTCTAATGAAACTTTCATACAATGCGACAGGACCGTAATGCCAATATTTGGTGTTTTCCTTTTCAAGCAATTGAACAGACTGACTTTGGAGGGTAGCAATAAATATAGGTTATTGTCTGTAATTTTTCTATTCATAGTATACCTCCTCTGCTTTAATATAATTGAGATAGGTTAGTGCCTCTATTGTAACACTCCGTATCTGTCAAACAACTCCATTACCTCCCTTCCCTGCATAGAGTTCTTCTTTTTATACTGCTCTATGCAGAACGAGATGAAATAAGTAACATCCAATTCAGATTTATTCATAAGATGAACCATGTTTTTGTCTCTTGCAAATGTAATAAAAGTATTTCTACCTTGATGTGGTTTGCTACAAAAAATGTACTTTTGCAACTTTCAAAACATTAAAGTTGTTATTTAAAGAAAAGACTCTGTATGAAATCGGACATTGAAATAGCCCGCAGCATAGAGCTGAAGAAGATAAAGCAGGTTGCCGAAAGTGTGGATATCCCGCGTGACGAGGTAGAGAACTATGGACGATACATAGCCAAGATTCCCACTCATCTGATTGATGAAGAGAAGGTGAAGAAAAGTAATCTGATACTGGTGACGGCAATTACTGCGACAAAGGCGGGTATCGGTAAAACAACCGTATCCATCGGTCTGGCACTGGGACTGAACAAGATAGGCAAAAAGGCAATTGTCGCTCTGCGCGAACCCTCTTTGGGTCCTTGTTTCGGCATGAAAGGCGGTGCTGCCGGCGGAGGATATGCCCAGGTGCTTCCCATGGAGAAGATAAACCTGCACTTTACGGGCGACTTTCACGCCATTACTTCGGCACACAACATGATTTCCGCATTACTCGACAATTATTTGTACCAACATCAGGCGGACGGCTTCGGACTGAAAGAAATCATCTGGCGGCGTGTACTCGATGTAAACGACCGTTCCTTGCGCAGTATTGTCACCGGATTGGGTCCGAGCACTAACGGCATTACCGAGGAGTCGGGCTTCGACATTACTCCGGCTTCTGAAATTATGGCCATTCTTTGCTTGGCAACAGACCTTGATGACCTCCGCCGTCGCATCGAGAACATTATCTTGGGATTTCGTTTTGATGGTACTCCATTCACTGTGAAAGAGTTAGGAGTAGCCGGTGCCATTACTGTTCTACTGAAAGATGCCATCAATCCCAACTTGGTGCAGACTACCGAAGGTACTGCCGCTTTTGTTCATGGAGGACCGTTCGCAAATATTGCCCATGGTTGCAACTCCATTCTTGCCACAAAAATGGCCATGACATTCGGCGATTATGTAGTGACGGAAGCCGGCTTCGGGGCTGACCTGGGTGCGGAGAAGTTCTACAACATCAAGTGCCGCAAGAGCGGCCTACAACCCAAGTTGACGATAATCGTTGCTACCGCACAAGGATTGAAGATGCATGGCGGCGTCAGTCTGGACCGCATCAAGGAACCCAATATGGAAGGACTGAAAGGGGGCTTCGGCAATCTGGACAAGCATGTACGCAATTTGCGTTCATTCGGCCAGCAGGTCATCGTGGCATTCAACCGTTTTGCCAGTGATACGGACGAGGAGGTGGAAGCTATCCGCCGCCATTGCGAAGAAAAGCTCGAGGTAGGTTTTGCCGTGAACAACGCCTTTGCCAAAGGAGGAGAGGGAGCCGTTGACCTTGCCAATCTGGTAGTAGATACTATTGAGAACAAACCATCCGAGCCGCTGACCTTCACTTACGAGGAGAACGATTGCGTGGAACGCAAAATCGAAAAGGTAGCCTGCAACCTCTACGGAGCAAGTGTAGTGACTTACAGTCTCCATTCCCGCAAGGTTATCAAACTGATAGAGCAGATGGGTATCAGCCATTACCCCGTCTGTATCGCCAAGACGCAGTACTCCTTCTCTGCCGATCCGAAGATATATGGTGCGGTCAATAACTTTGAATTCCATATCAAGGATATTGTAGTCAACAACGGTGCGGAAATGATTGTAGCCATCGCCGGTGAAATTCTTCGTATGCCGGGATTACCAAAGAAACCACAAGCCGAACACATTGATATTGTGGATGGAAATATAGAAGGGCTGAGCTAAACGCGCTCCGCGCGTTTAGAATTAAAAAACAAGAATAAAGGCTGCGCAGTTCAAAGCGAACATCGCGCAGCCTTTAATTTTAATTCTTAATTGCTGTTTGCTTATCAATAAGCAAACAGAGGATATTCTTTCATCTTTGCATTGACGCGTGCACGTACCTCTGCGATGACTTGTTCGTTGTCTACGTTGGACAGAACGGTTTCAATCATCTCGGCAATTTCGAGCATCAGGTCTTCCTTGGCACCACGGGTTGTGATGGCAGGAGTACCCAAACGGATGCCGGAAGTCTGGAAAGCCGAGCGGCTGTCAAACGGAACCATGTTTTTGTTTACGGTGATGTCGGCAGATACCAACGCTTTCTCGGCAACCTTACCGGTCAAATCGGGATATTTGCTGCGCAGGTCCACCAGCATGGAGTGGTTGTCCGTACCGCCGGAAACAATAGTGAAGCCACGGTCCATCAAGGCTTGTGCCAGGACAGCGGCATTTTTCTTCACCTGCTTGGCATATTCTTTCCATTCCGGTTGCAGGATTTCGCCGAAGGCAACGGCTTTGGCTGCGATGACATGTTCCAGCGGACCACCTTGGATACCGGGGAATACGGCTGAATCCAGCAACTGGGACATCATCTTGATTTCTCCCTTCGGAGTTTTCTTGCCCCAGGGATTGGGGAAGTCCTTACCCATCATGATAACGCCACCACGAGGACCACGCAGAGTCTTGTGAGTAGTAGAGGTCACTATGTGGGCGTATTTCACGGGGTTATCCAGTTCACCGGCTGCAATCAGTCCGGCAGGATGAGCCATGTCAATCATCAGGATGGCACCTATCTTGTCCGCGATTTCGCGCATGCGCTTGTAGTCCCATTCGCGGGAATAAGCAGAACCGCCGCCGATAATCATTTTGGGTTTCTCGCGCAGGGCAACTTCTTCCATCTGGTCATAGTCCACGCGTCCGGTTTCCCGGTTCAGATTGTATTCGCAGGGAGTATAGATAATACCGGAAGTGTTGACCAGGGAGCCATGGGAGAGGTGACCACCGTGTGCAAGGTTCAGTCCCATGAATTTGTCGCCCGGGTTGAGCACGGCGAGGAATACGGCTGCATTAGCTTGTGCACCGGAGTGCGGCTGTACGTTGGCCCATTCTGCGCCGAAGATTTGTTTCAGGCGGTCGATGGCAATCTGTTCACTCTGATCCACTACCTCACAGCCACCATAGTAACGCTTGCCGGGGTATCCTTCAGCATACTTGTTGGTAAGGCAGGAGCCCATTGCCTGCATAACTTGGTCACTTACAAAGTTCTCTGATGCAATCAGTTCAATGCCTTTGAGCTGACGTTGGTGTTCTTTTTCGATAAGTTCGAAAATTAAATCATCTCTTTTCATTCTGCTTATTAGATAAGTTTGGTAAATCTGTGTTCTCTTATTAAGCGCACAAATTTACGGGAAATAAATGAATAAATTGAAAGAAAAGGAAGAAATTTACTGTCAAAAGAACACTCCGAAAGAAAAACTCAGCACATTGTCCCTGCGGTGAAAACGGATTTCGTTTTTCGTATTTTCGTCTGCGGCGTTGTTGTCGGCCGGAATATCGTATGTCACACTTTTGGAGATGTTGTGCAGCCCCATGTCGTAACGGAAGTCGAAAAAGACGCGTGAGATGGTGACGGATACGCCGACCGTGAAGCTGAGATTGAGCGGACGCAGCCTTTCACGGATATTCACCTGGTCGAAATTCTCGAAGTCGATGTCGCTTTTCCGGTCCCATATATAGCGCACTTTGGGTCCGCCAAAGACGGCAAGGCTGTACGGTCCCTCCTTGACGAAGTTGTATCCGTAGATGACGGGGATGTCTATACTGTGGATGGACGATGTAATGGAGGCTTCCTCCGGCAGGGCTCCTGATGCGGCGTTTTCGGGCAGAGGTTTCTCGAAGGTGATGTTGCACCGGTTGATGTTGTAGGATATTTCCGGTTGCAGAAAGTGGCGGTCGAAGTTTATCCGCATGAAAAGGGAACCGAAATATCCTATCTTGTAATTGTTCTGCACTTCGTCGATGGGCACTCCGTTGACGCTGAACTGGGACACAAGGAACAGGGAAGAGGTGAAACCGCCTTTGAAACCGAAATTGACCGGAGTTTCCTTGCGGTGTCCGGAATGCTCTTCATCGGCAGTACCGGGCACAATCGGAGTCTGTCCCCACATCATGGTGGGGAAGGCCAACAGATATAAGCCCATCAGGATTCGTCGCAGCTCCATCTCTTAAAACCTTTATCGCATTATTACTTCTTTTTCTCCACCGTCCATCCGAACTTGCCTATCTTTTCCCCCAGCTCATAATATCCGCCGTGCACATAAACCAGCGGATTCGTTTCCGCCAGTTCCAGTTTGCCGGTTTCAGGGTTCAGATTACGGGTATCGGCACGGACATTTACCACATCTGCTATAAACATGTCGTGCGAACCGAGAGCCATAATCTCCTTTACCCGGCATTCTATGCAAAGCGGTGATTCCTCGATAAGAGGCGCGCTGACTACGGTGCTTTTCCCGGGTGTCAGATGCATTTCCTCGAATTTGTTGTAGTCCTTTCCGGAGCGTACGCCACACCAGTCCGTGGCACGGGCCATGTCTTTCGTGGTGAGGTTGATGACGAATTCCATATTCCGCTTGATGATGTCGTAGGAGTGGCGTTCGGGGCGTACGGAGATGTAGCACATGGGCGGGTTCGTACAAATCGTCCCCGTCCATGCGATAGTCAGAATGTTATATTCCTCCGGAGTGCTTCCGCAGCTCACCAGTACGGCGGGCAGCGGATAAATCATGGTTCCGGGTTTCCAGTCTTCTTTCATATAATCTCAATATCTTCTCTGGTCTGCTCCTTTTCGCAGTAGTGGCATTTGATGACGCAATTGTCCTTATCCACGACATGAAACAACGTAGGCATAGGCTCATTGTTCGTGATGCACTTCGGGTTGGCGCATTTCACGATTCCGCGCAGTTCGTCGGGCAGGCGGACTTCGCGTTTCTCCACCACTTCGTAGTCGCGGATAATGTTCAGTTTTACATTGGGAGCCACCACGGCGATACGGTTTATCTCTTCGTCGCAGAAGAACTTGTCGGCAATCTTGATAATGCCTTTCGTGCCCAGCTTCTTGCTCTTGAGGTTGAAGCCGATGGTGATATTGTTGCTCATGTGTTCCAGTCCGAGCAGGGAGACTACGGTAAACAGTCTCTCGGAGGGTATATGGTCTATTACAGTGCCGTTTTCCAGAGCAGCAACCTGCAATTCCTGTTTCTTTTCGCTTAACATCTTGAAATATTAGTTATTAGACGATTCTACTGAATTACTCCTTTACTCTTTTTCACCTCATCCAGTGTGATGCCCAGTACATCGCACAGAATAGCTTCACGGGCATACAGTCCGTTTTGTGCCTGCTGGAAATAGTATGCCTTGGGATTGTCGTCCACATCATAGGCTATTTCGTTGACACGGGGCAGCGGATGCAGAATGCGCAGGTTGGGACGGGTATGTTCCAGCATCTTGTTGCGCAGGATGTAGACATTCTTCACCCGCTCGTACTCCATAAGGTCGGTGAAGCGCTCGCGCTGCACACGGGTCATGTAGAGGATGTCGGCGTCTGCGATGATTTCTTCCGTAAAGTCCGTATGTTCCACGTACTTGATGTTGTGCTCGCGGCAGTAGATTTTGTATTCTTCGGGCATCCGCAACTCGTCGGGAGCGATGAAGTGGAAAGTGGGGTTGAAGTGGCGCATGGCCATCAGCTGGGAGTGGACGGTACGGCCGTACTTCAAGTCGCCGACCAGAAAAATGTTCAGGTTCTCCAGTGTACCTTGTGTCTTGTAGATGGAATAGAGATCGAGCATGGTCTGTGAGGGGTGCTGGTTGGCACCGTCTCCTGCATTCACAATGGGCACGGTGGTGACTTCACTGGCATAGCGTGCGGCTCCTTCGAGGTGGTGGCGCATCACGATGATGTCGGCATAGTTGCTCACCATCTTGATGGTGTCTTTCAGCGTCTCGCCCTTGGATGAGCTGGTGGCCTTTGGGTCGCTGAACCCGATGACACGTGCTCCAAGCCGGTTGGCGGCAGTCTCGAAACTGAGGCGTGTACGGGTGGAAGGCTCGAAAAATAAGGTGGCAACTACTTTCCCGTCCAATATATGCCGATTGGGATGGGCTTCAAATTCTTTCGCCATCTCGAGCATATAGAGGATTTTTTCCCGGCTATGCTCGGCAATGGTGACTAAACTTCTGTTTTCCATATCGTTGAATTCATTTATACTTTTCGAGAGTGTAAAGTTACGGAAAATATGCGGGCTACGGAAATATGCGGGGAAGTTTTTTTGCGAAATATGGGCTGTTTTTCAAACCGTGCGGCATTTGTTTTGCAAAATCTACAAAGGGTATGAATCGGCAACAGCAGCACTTTTTTTGTAGTTGCTGTTGTTAGATATATAATTATAGGTATAAATGGCATCTGCGTTTTATGTATCAGTATTGTATTGCAGCTGTTTAAGTGCAGAAAAACTAAAAAAAACATCAATGGAAATCCTGTTTCTTAAGCAAAAATCGCCCAAAAACGAGCAAAAACACGCATGAAAAACACGAGTTTTCTAATGTGAAATACTGATTATTTGTCGAAAAAGATACGGGAAAGCATAGGTGCGTTTAATATATTTCCGTACCTTTGCCCTATTATTGAACTTTGATTTTAGCAACTGAAACATGATAAGGAAAGTCGTCAAAATCCTATGGATTTTCATCGCACTGATTTCGCTGGTGTGTGTCTTTATATTCTTTTCCATAGCCAAGGGCTGGATAGGCTATATGCCTCCGGTGGAAGACCTGGAAAATCCAAATTACAAATTTGCCACAGAAGTCTTTTCCGAGGACGGAAAAGTATTGGGTACTTATTCCTATAGTAAGGAAAACCGCGTGTTTGTGGGATACAATGATTTGTCGCCCAATATCATTAACGCCTTGATAGCTACGGAAGATGTACGTTTTGCCGAACATTCGGGCATTGATGCCTACGCCCTGACGCGTGCCATAGTGAAGCGCGGTATCCTGATGCAGAAGAATGCCGGCGGTGGCAGTACCATCACCCAGCAGCTTTCCAAGCAGCTTTATTCCCCCAGTGCTGACAATGTGATGGAACGTCTGTTCCAGAAGCCTATCGAATGGGTGATTGCCGTAAAGCTGGAACGTTACTATACAAAAGAGGAAATCCTCACCATGTATCTCAACAAGTTCGATTTCCTGAACAATGCGGTAGGCATCAAGACTGCTGCCTTTACCTACTTCGGTTGCGAACCGAAAGATTTGAAGATTGAGGAAGCGGCTACGTTGGTGGGCATGTGCAAGAATCCGTCTCTCTATAATCCGGTGCGCTACAATGAACGTTCCCGCGGACGGCGCAATGTGGTGCTCGACCAGATGCGGAAAGCGGGATATATTACGGAAGCCGAGCGCGACTCCCTCCAGGCGTTGCCTCTGAAACTGAAATACAACCGTGTGGACCACAAGGAAGGGCTGGCCACTTATTTCCGCGAATACCTGCGCGGCGTGCTCACTGCCAAGAAGCCCGACAAGGCTGATTACCGCGGCTGGCAAATGCAGAAATACTACGAGGATTCACTCGACTGGGAGAACAACCCGCTCTTTGGATGGTGCGAAAAGAATACCAAGAAAGACGGTACCAAATACAACCTCTACACCGACGGGCTGAAAATCTATACCACGCTCGACTCGCGTATGCAGCAGTATGCCGAGGATGCCGTGACAGAGCATCTGAAGGAACTGCAAGGTTACTTCTTCAAGGAAAAGAAAGGAGCCAAGAAAGCTCCCTACACCTTCCGTCTGACCCAGGAGCAGGTGGACGAGATTCTGGGACGTGCCATGAGGTTGTCCGACCGCTACCGCCTCATGAAAAAAGCCGGAGCCACCGAAGCTGAAATAAAGAAAGCCTTCGACACCCCGGAGGAGATGTCCGTATTCAGTTGGGAAGGGGAGAAAGACACCATTATGACCCCGATGGATTCCATCCGTTACTACAAGTTCTTCCTGCGTGCCGGTTTCATGTCCATGGACCCGCGCAACGGACACGTCAAGGCATACGTAGGCGGACCGAACTACCATTACTTCCAGTACGATATGGCCATGGTGGGACGCCGCCAGGTAGGTTCTACCATCAAGCCTTTCCTTTATACACTGGCTATGGAGAACGGTTTTTCTCCCTGCGACGAAGTGCGCCACGTGGAATACACGCTGATTGATGAAAACGGAAAACCGTGGACGCCGCGTAATGCCAACAAAAAGCTGATTGGCGACATGGTGACCGTGAAGTGGGGGCTGGCAAACTCGGACAACTGGATTACGGCCTATCTCATGAGCAAGCTGAACCCCTATAACCTGAAACGCTTGATACATACTTTCGGTGTCCGCAACCGCGACATAGTACCTTCCGTTTCACTCTGTCTGGGCCCGTGCGAGATTTCCGTCGGCGAGATGGTGAGCGCCTATACCGCTTTCCCCAACAAGGGCATCCGGGTAGCTCCGCTGTTCGTGACCCGCATCGAGGACAACGACGGAAACGTGCTGGCAACCTTTGCCCCCGAAATGCAGGAAGTCATCAGCGTATCCAGCGCTTACAAGATGCTGGTCATGCTGCGTGCCGTTGTCAACGAAGGTACCGGAGGCCGTGTGCGCCGTCTGGGTGTGAAAGCCGACATGGGCGGCAAGACCGGAACGACAAACTACAATGCCGACGGCTGGTTTATGGGCTTCACGCCTTCGCTCGTGTCTGGTTGCTGGGTGGGCGGTGAGGACCGCGACATCCACTTCGATACGATGCTTCACGGACAAGGTGCTTCCATGGCATTGCCTATCTGGACCAAATACATGGTGAAAGTGCTCGGTGACAAATCGCTGGGATATGATGAAAATGAAACATTCCAGTTGCCCGAAGGCTATGACCCGTGCAAGGATGATATAAATCTGGAAGGAGACACCCATATAGAAGAACCGATAGAGGGACTCGACGAACTGTTTAATTAGTTGAAAGGTGAAAATTGAAAGTGGATTATACGATTAGTATTGGGAGCAACGAGCAGCGGAGGGAGAACATGGAACTGGCTCGCAGACGCTTGACGGAACTTTTTCCCGGAATACGTTTCTCGGAAGAGGAGGAGACGGCACCTTTGTTCTTTCACCGTCCGAATCTGTTCTCCAATCAGGTGGCATGCTTCGCTTCCGATAATCCGGCAGAGGAAGTCACCGCCTGCCTGAAAGCCATCGAACGGGAAGCCGGAAGGAAGCCCGAGGAGAAGGAACAGGAAATTGTACGGCTGGATATAGACTTGTTGTCTTGTGACGGGACTGTCTATAAGCCAAAAGATTTGAAACGTGATTATATCCTGCGAGGATTGAAACAACTGTTATAATTAATAAAGAATATAAGGAGATGTGTCGATAGTATATGAACACTTTCGGACACCCCCTCATTTTAAAAGACGAAGATTGAAAATGAAATTTTTAGGAATCATACCTGCCCGTTACGCATCTACGCGTTTTCCGGCCAAACCATTGGCAGTGTTGGGCGGAAAAACCGTGATACAGCGAGTATACGAGCAAGTGGCAGGAATCTTGGACGATGCATACGTGGCTACGGACGATGAGCGTATTGAAGTCGCAGTAAAAGCATTCGGAGGAAAGGTGGTAATGACTTCCACCGAACATAAAAGCGGCACCGACCGCTGTCAGGAAGCTTGTACAAAAATAGGAGGACAGTTTGATGTCGTGGTGAATATCCAGGGGGATGAGCCTTTCATCCAGCCTTCGCAGTTACAAGCCGTCAAAGCATGTTTCGACGATCCGGCCACCCAGATAGCCACTCTGGTGAAACCCTTTACGGTAGATAATGGTTTCGAGGCACTGGAAAATGTGAACTCTTCGAAGGTTGTGCTCAACAAAAACAGGAATGCCCTCTATTTTAGCCGTTCCATCATTCCCTACCAGCGCAATGCGGCGAAGGAAGACTGGCTGAAGAACCATACGTATTATAAGCATATCGGCCTTTATGCCTATCGCGTAGAGGTACTGAAAGAGATAACCGCCCTTCCGCAGTCATCCCTCGAGATTGCCGAATCATTGGAACAGCTTCGTTGGCTGGAAAACGGATATACCATCAAGGTAGGTGTCACGGATGTGGAAACTATCGGCATAGATACTCCTCAAGATTTGGAACGGGCAGAAGAATTTCTTAAAAGCCATGGGCTGTAAACTAGAAAGCCCATGCTGAACCGAAGTGACCAACCCCGGATTCTTGAACCGGAACAACTGGTGGTGCAAAGGCCGGAACGTATCAAGTTGCCTAATGGCGTGCCATTGAGCGTGCTCAATGCCGGTGACAATGAAGTGACACGTATCGATCTCCTCATGGCAGGCGGCCGATGGCAACAGAAACAGCCCTTGCAGGCGTTGTTTACGAACCGCATGCTTCGCGAGGGCACCCGACGCTACGATGCCGCCCGGATAGCGGAAAAGCTGGACTATTATGGAGCCTGGCTGGAATTGTCCAGTGCATCCGAGTATGCCTATGTCACCCTTTATTCTCTGAATAAATACCTTCCCCAAACGCTTGATGTATTGGAATCTATCGTCAAAGAGCCGGTATTTCCCGAGAAAGAGCTGGGAGTGATTGTAGACAATAATATCCAGCAGTTTCTTGTCAACTCTTCCAAGGTGGACTTCCTGGCGCACCGCGGATTGGTGAAGGCTCTGTACGGCGGGCAGCATCCCGGCGGACGTCTGGTGCAGGAAGAGGATTATCAGCGCATCACTCCTGCTGTGCTACGCGAGTTTTATGACCGTTATTATCATTCTAATAATTGCAGCATCTACCTCTCGGGCAAGGTAACCGACGATTGCATCCGCCGGATAGAGTCCTTGTTTGGCTGCGAGGCTTTCGGTACGGATTTCCGCAAACCGGAGAAGACAGAATTCCATCCGGTTACCGCTTCCGGAAAACGTATCTTCATCGAACGTCCGGATGCCCTGCAAAGTGCCGTCCGTATGGGCATGCTTTCCCTGGACCGTAATCATCCGGACTACTTGAAGGCCCGCGTGCTGGTCACACTGTTCGGGGGCTACTTTGGCAGTCGCCTGATGTCCAATATCCGGGAAGATAAAGGATACACGTACGGTATCTCCGCAGCCATCATGCCCTATCCGGGGCAGGGAGTGCTGGCGGTCAGTGCCGAAGCCGCCAACGAATTTGTGGAGCCTCTTATCGGTGAGGTCTATCATGAAATAGACCGCCTTCAGAACGAGCTGGTTTCCGATGGAGAGCTTTCCATGGTAAAGAACTATATGTTGGGAGACATGTGCCGTAGTTATGAATCTGCATTCTCGCTGGCGGATGCCTGGATTTTTGTGCAGGTATCGGGCTTGCAGGATACTTACTTTGCCGAAGCATTGGATGCTGTCAAGGAAGTTACCCCGCAAGAAATCCGTGAACTTGCAGGGCGTTATTTATGCAAAGAGAAATTAAAAGAAATAGTGTGCGGCAAAAAAATGTCATAAAAAGCGGGAGTTATCGCATCATTTTACCGGATAAATCCTACCTTTGTCAATTATCAACTATCAATTATCAACTATCAATTAATGAAATATCTATATACTGCACTCATTCTGGCTTTCTTATGTCAAGGCGGAGCCATTGCCCAGGAAAAAAAAGGCGGCTTTTTCGATAAAGTGAAAAGTACATTCTCTTCGGAGATAAAGATAGGTACCTACACGTTCAAAGACAACGGGGCCGTCTATACCGGTGAAATAAAAGGCCGCAAGCCCAATGGAAAGGGAAAGACCGTTTTTAAGAACGGTGACGTCTACGAGGGTGAGTATGTGAAGGGCAAGCGTGAAGGCTACGGTACATATATGTTTCCCGACGGTGAAAAGTATGAGGGACAATGGTTTCAAGACCAGCAGCATGGCAGGGGTATCTACTATTTTATGAATAACAACCGTTATGACGGCATGTGGTTTCAGGATTACCAGCATGGGAAAGGAACCATGTATTATTACAATGGTGATATTTATGAGGGCGACTGGGTGAATGACAAACGCGAAGGCCAGGGAACGTATACCTGGAAGAACGGTTCCAAGTATGTAGGCTCGTGGAAGAATGACAAGAAAGACGGCAAAGGAACATTGACCTGGAATGACGGTTCCAAATATGATGGGGAATGGAAAAATGATGTCCGGGACGGTAAAGGAACTTTTGAATATGCCAACGGTGACAAATACGTAGGTGACTGGAAGGACGACATGCAGCATGGCAAAGGTATTTACTTTTTCCATACCGGCGACCGTTACGAAGGTTCTTATGTTCAAGGTGAGCGTACCGGAGAGGGCATTTACTACCATGCCAGCGGCAACAAGTATGTGGGCAGTTTCAAGGACGGAAAGCAGGAAGGCCACGGCACATTTACGTGGGCAAGCGGCGCCGTTTACGAGGGTAATTGGAAAGACAACCAACGTGACGGATACGGTACTTACAAATGGAATGTAGGTGACTCTTACGAAGGTGAATGGAAAGACAATAAGTTCAACGGTCAGGGTACCCTGATTCAGACCGATGGAACCAAATATAAAGGCGGTTTTGTGAACGGTATGGAAGAAGGGAGCGGCATCCAGGAAGACAAGAACGGAAATCGTTATGAAGGCTTTTTCAAACAAGGAAAGAAACACGGCCCGTTTGTGGAAACGGACAAGAACGGGAAAGTGATACGGAAGGGAACGTACAAAATGGGAAGGTTGGAAAATTAAAGAAATAGAATTAAAAATTAAAGGCTGCGCAATATTCGTCTGAACTGCGCAGCCTTTAATTTTTTATTATTTAATTATCTAAACTCGTGTTTAGATAATGTATTGTGAACTGATTGATTCATTGTTCATCACCCGCTTGATGGTTTCGGCGAACATATCGGCAATGCTCAACTGTTTAACCTTGTCACATTTTTTAGAGTAGGGGATACTATCGGTAAATACCATCTCCGTCAGTGCAGATTCTTGTACACGGAAAGAAGCCGGGTCGGACATTACGCAGTGGCTGGCAATGGCACGGACAGATTTGGCTCCGGCTTCCAACATGATGTTGGCAGCCTTGGTAATGGTTCCTGCTGTATCTACAATATCATCTACCAATACTACATTCTTGTCTTTTACATCACCGATGATTTGCATGGTGGCAACCACGTTTGCTTTTTCACGTGTCTTGTTGCACAGCACCAGGGGTACACCGAGATATTTGGAGAATGTACTGGCACGCTTTGAACCGCCGACATCCGGGGTAGCGATTACCAAGTCTTCCAGCTTCAAGGATTCAATATAGGGGAGGAACACTGCTGATGCATACAAATGATCCACCGGAATGTTGAAGAAACCCTGAATCTGGTCTGCATGAAGGTCCATCGTAATCAAACGGTCGATGCCTGCAACAGAAAGCAGGTCGGCCACCAGCTTGGCGCCGATGGAAACACGGGGTTTGTCTTTTCTGTCCTGACGTGCCCAACCGAAATAGGGGATAACGGCTACAACGCTTTTTGCCGATGCTCTTTTAGCGGCATCGATCATCAGCAGAAGTTCCATCAGATTGTCAGAATTAGGGAAGGTTGATTGAACCAGGAATACATGCGAGCCACGGATAGATTCCTCATAAGAGACTGCAAACTCACCATCCGCAAAATGGGTGATGTTCATCTTTCCCAGAGGGCAATCAAGGCTAGCGCAGATTTTCTCTGCAAGGTATCTCGAATTTGTTCCAGAGAATACCATAAAGGGTGCTTTTTCGCTCATTTGTGTAATAGATGTTACCTATTTGTTAATTTGCATGCAAAGGTATGAATTTCCCGTTACATAAAACAAGAGTTATTGTATAAAAATTATTTTTCTTTCTCGGATTTATTCGTAGCTTTGCTTTATGAAACGACTTTCTTCCATATGCTTTGCGGGATTGCTGTGCCTTTGTACAGCAATGGTTTCGTGTGTAGGAACGGCACCCATGAAGGAAGTGCGCCTTATCGACTCTCTAAACCAGGTGGCTTATGCTTATCGTTATAAAAACCTGGATTCATCCTGCTATGCGGCATCAAGGGCCTACCGTGAAGTCAGCCTCTATAAACAAGGAAAAGCGGAAGCATCCAATAATCTGGGCTTTTGTGCTTTTATGCGTATGGATTTTGAGCAGGCCGAAAAATTTCATATGGATGTCTATAATCTGACCAAGAATGAGCTGGAACTCCTTATTGCCGACATCGGCTTGATGAAAATTTATCAGCGGACGGCGTTGAACAAGGAGTTCTACGATTATCGCAACAGTGCCTTGCGCCGTATGAAAAGGATAGCGGAGGATGACAATCTGTTTGTGGACCGACACGAGCAAATACGTTTGAATTATGCCCGTTCCGAATTTTATATCGTATCTGCTGTTTATTATTATTATCTGCAACAACGTCCCGAGGCAGTGGCTTCTATCAATGAAGTAACTGATAATCAAAAATTGTTGGCAGATACCAACCAGTTATTGTACTATCATTACATTAAGGGATCCGCTGCCTTGTGTGAAGGCGAGACGCCGGACGAACAAAGGCTGCGAGAGTTTGACGAACTATATACCACGTGGCGGTTGGCATCCCGTAAAGGGTATCTCTACTTTGAAGGGAACGGAGTGCAGGGGCTTGCCAACCTGATGGCCTCACCGGAGAATTACGAGTTTTTCCAGGACCGCCGTTCCCATGCCCTGACACGGTTTGGAGTATCGGTAGACTCTCTATTGCCAATGCGTCTAGGGCAGTTGGCTCTGCAGAAGTTCAGTCAATATAAAGATTTGTATCAGATAGCAGGCGCATATGTGTCCATTGGCAAATACCTGAATGCCCACAGTCACTATACAGAAGCTCTTGACACGTTAAAACTTGCTCTGGAATGTGTAAATGACCATCACCGCCTTTTCTATGACTGCCACGATAGTTTGGACTGGCTGAAAGCATTTGACCGTCGAGATACGATTTGCGCTGAGAAGGCATGGATGGAGCAGAAACTGAAAACCGTACCTGAGTGGATTTCACGTATTCGTGAACAGTTGAGCGTTTCGTATGCAGGACTCGGGATGAAAGAAAAATCAGACTATAACCGCAATATTTACCTGGATATCCTTGAAGATACACGTCAGGATAAAGAGCTGGAAAGCCGCTATCAGGCATTGGAAAAGGAGGCCGGACAGCTCAACGTTGTGTTGTCACTGGTCATTGTGGGCTTCGTGCTTGTATCGCTCTTCTTCTGGTTTTTCAACAAGCGTTCCAAAGACCGGAACAGAGTACATCTCCACCGTTTGCAACTGATGCTGGACATCTGTCAGAAGATAACGGCATCCATTCCGGCAGATGCACAGACTGAGGAGGAAATCATCGACTCTATCCGGACGGCTGTCTGCCCGGAATTGGAAAAGCTGTTTGGAGTGAAGGACATCCGCATAGACAACGGGCAATTAGTGTTCCCGCGTCGGATGAGCAAGGATGAGCAGGCGATGGTACGGGTGATAACTCCCTATATCCAATGGGCGATAGACAACGGCATGACGTCCATCTCCCTTGGCGACGAACGCCGCAGACTGGAAAAGCAACGCTACATTTACGAGCAGCACATCGCAGGGAACAAACGGCAAAATCTGATAAAGAAAGCATGTATGGCTATTGTCAACGGAATTCACCCGTACATAGACCGTATCATCAACGAAGTACAGAAACTGACTCAAAAAGGATTCATCAAAGAGGAGCGGATAAAGGAGGAGAAATACCAGTATATCGACGAGTTGGTTACTACCATCAACGAATACAATGATATTCTTGCCCTTTGGATAAAGATGAAGCAAGGAAGCCTTAGCCTGAACATAGAGACGTTCGAATTGAATGAACTTTTCGAGCTGCTCAGGAAAGGAAGCCGTACATTCGAGATGAAGAGACAGTCGTTGGAGGTGCAGCCTACGGATATCAGGGTAAAGGCAGACAAGGCCCTTACATTGTTTATGATAAATACACTGGCGGAGAATGCCCGTAAATATACCCCTCAGGGCGGTATGGTGAAAGTATATGCACGGCAGGAGGAGGATTATGTGGAAATCTCGGTAGAGGATAATGGTTGTGGATTGTCACCGGAAGATGTAGCCCGCATCGTGGGAGAAAAAGTATATGACTCAAAAGCCATCGGTATGAGTGACGCTCCCGACAAGGAGGAATTGAGGAAGAACAAAGGAAGTGGCTTTGGACTGATGAATTGTAAGGGCATCATTGAAAAATATCGCAAGACGAATGATTTGTTCAAGGTCTGTCTGTTTAATGTGGAGAGCGGGCTGGGAAAAGGCAGCCGTTTTTATTTCCGTCTGCCTGCCGGTATCCGTAAGTCCGTGTCGGTGTTGCTCGTCGTGTTGTCTTTGTGCATGTCATCCTGCCGGCATGCTGTGGAACAGCCTGCTTCCGGAGAGGTGTTGCCGGATTCTTTGGCACTGCTTGCACAGAATGAATACGAAGCTTTGCTGGACGAAGCCTCCGATTATGCCAATGAAGCTTATTACTGCAATGTAGACGGAGAATACGAACTGGCTTTACAATACATAGATTCGGCAATGTATTGCCTGAACGAACATTACAAGCAATACGCCCATCCTATACATCGCTATATGACGCTGACGGGAGACGGGGCGCCTGCGGAACTGGATTGGTGGAACCAGATGTTCAATTCGGATTTCCATGTAATTCTGGATATCAGGAATGAAGCGGCAGTCTCATTTCTTGCATTGAAGCAATGGGATGACTATAGTTATAATAATGCTGCCTACACTACCTTATACAAACTGTTGGGAGAAGACCAATCCTTGGAAGAATATTGCCGGCAGCTGGAGCGTTCCACCAACAACAAGATGGTGGGCATTTTGCTGGCGGTAATTTTGCTGTTCGTATTGCTGTTGGGATATTACATACTCTACTTCCGTAAACGTCTGGTGAACCGCTGGAATCTGGAGCAAGTACTGGAAATTAATGGAAAGGTGTTCAATGCCTCCTTGTTGCCGGTTTCGGATACGGAGGAAATGTTGCAGCGTGAGGAGGATACATTGAAGGAAATCCCACAGCAGATAGTAAATTCCGCTTTTGATGCAGTGAACGAACTTTTGAGTATCGACCGGTTAAGCATAGCTGTATACAACGAGACTACACATAAGTTGGAATACACTTCCAATCCAGTGGAAGATACCGCCGTGGACGAGCTGCCTGTCCGAAGGAAATATATGGAGAATTGTTTTGAGCAGCAAGTGTACATATCGGAAAAGGGTATACAAGCATTGCCGCTTGTTGTGGATGCAGGCAATATGTGTCGTTGCATAGGTGTGCTGTGTCTGGAACGCAGGGAAGGTACGGAGCAGGAGACCGACCATTTGCTTTTGGAACTGATAGCCCGTTATGTCTCCATTGTAATCTTCAATGCAGTGGTTAAGTTGGCTACGAAATACCGGGACATCGAAGTGGCTCAAGATGAAGCCCGGCGAGCTTCCTGGGAAGACAGTTTGCTGCATGTACAGAACATGGTGCTGGATAATTGTCTCTCGACCATCAAGCATGAAACGATTTATTATCCGAACAAGATAAAGCAGCTGATAGGGAAACTGCGGTCCGGCAAACAGACAGAAGCGGAGGAGCGGGAAACGGTGGTTGCCATCAGCGAATTGATAGAGTATTACAAAGGTATCTTTACGACACTCAGTTCATGCGCTTCCCGCCAGTTGGAAGAGGTGACTTTCAGGCGTGCGACAATATCTGTGCCGGAACTTATGGCTACTGCCGGGAAATATTTCCGCAAAGTGTATAAGGGAAACAAGGCGCATATTGATTTTAAGATACAACCGTTGGAAGGACGGATTACCGGCGACTGGAACCAGTTGCGTTTCCTGCTTGAAAACCTGATAGACGAGGCTTGCTCCGTAACTCTGGATGGAGCTGTCTGTCTGTCGGCCCGGGAAGATGGGGAATTTATACGTTTTCTGTTTACAGATATGCGTAGGGAAAAGACCCGTGAAGAATTGAACCAATTGTTCTATCCCGACTTGTCTCGCATGACGGCCGGTGAGAAAGGAGAACTGTATGGTACGGAATATCTGGTGTGCAAGCAGATTATCCGCGACCATGACGAGTTTGCCGGACACCGGGGATGCCGTATCAATGCCGAACCGGGAAAGGAAGGAGGTTTTACAATATATTTTACGCTACCGAAAAAATGAAATATGGAAGACAAAAAATTTAAAGTAATCATCGTTGAGGATGTCAAGTTGGAGCTGAAAGGGACGGAAGAGATTTTCCGCCATGAAATTCCCAATGCGGAGGTAATAGGTACTGCTATGACTGAGCAGGAGTTCTGGACATTGATTGAAGCCGGCGTGCCGGATCTTGTTCTGCTAGACTTAGGATTAGGAGGTTCGACCACAATCGGGGTGGACATCTGCCGGAATATCTTCAAGCGTTATCCGGGAGTACATGTGCTGATATTCACGGGAGAAATATTGAATGAGAAGTTATGGGTGGACGTACTTGAAGCCGGTGCCGACGGCATTATCCTGAAAACCGGAGAGTTGCTGACCAAAACCGATGTGCAGGCAGTGATGGACGGCAAGAAGCTGGTCTTTAACTATCCGATACTGGAGAAAATAGTGGAACGCTTCAAGAAATCTGTCCTGAATGATACAAAACGTCAGGAAGCAATCATAAGCTATGATATTGATGAGTATGACGAGCGTTTCCTCCGTCATTTGGCACTGGGCTATACCAAAGAAATGATTGCCAATCTTAGGGGAATGCCTTTTGGAGTCAAGTCGCTGGAGAAACGACAGAATGACTTGATTGGCCGTCTTTTCCCGCCTAGTGAACGGGTGGGGGTGAATGCCACTCGTCTGGTGGTGCGTGCATTGGAACTCCGAATTCTGAATATAGACAATCTGGAAGCCGACGATGAGTAAACTCCGGATGCCACATCCCGCTACGATGTTCTTCCTGCTGACGCTGGCAGTCATCCTCCTTTCATGGATATTCGATGTCTATGGCCTGAGCGTGCTGCAACCGCAGACTGGAGAAGAAATACGGGTGCAGAGCCTGCTGAGTCCGGAGGGCATACGCTGGCTGCTGCGCCATGTCATAACCAATTTTACGGGATTCGCTCCGTTAGGGCTGGTGATTGTGGCTATGTTCGGAATAGGGGTGGCACAGCATTCGGGTTTCATCGATGCATGTATTCGCAGGGGGGTACGACGTCCACGTGATCCTTGGCGCATTATCCTGCTGGTCATTGTCTTAGGACTGTTGTCCAATATAGTGGGAGATGCAGGATATATCATTCTGTTGCCGATAGCTGCGACTTTGTTCCAGTCCGTCGGTCTGCACCCCATTGGAGGTATAATTACAGCTTATGTTTCAGTCTCTTGTGGCTATAGCGCTAATGTGTTTTTGAGTACATTAGACCCCATGATTGCCTCTGTAACGCAAGAAGCGGCTGATAGGATGAATATTGCTCCGGGGCAGACTGGACCGCTGTGCAATTATTATTTTCTCTTTGTTTCCACGTTCCTGCTTGCATTTATCATTTATCATATTACCCGCAGGAGCTTGTTGCCGCACTTGGGAATGTATGCAGGGGATATTCATTTTAATGGCTACAAACAACTGTCCCGCAAGGAACGGAGAGCTATGTTGGGAGCTGTATTTGCAGGCTTGCTGTATATTGCCATTATTCTGTGGGCTACATTCTCTTCATGGGGGATATTGCGGAGTGTCAATGGTGGGTTGATTCGTTCTCCGTTTATAGTCGGTATTCTGTTTTTGCTTTCGTTTGGAATAGGTTTGATGGGGATGGTCTATGGTTTTGCCTCCGGCCGATACCGTACGGACGGTGATGTGATAGAAGGGCTTACGCAGCCGATGAAACTGCTGGGCGTTTATTTTGTGATAGCTTTCTTTGCCTCACAGATGTTTGCTTGTTTTGAATATTCCCACTTAGACAAGTGCATTGCCATTTTAGGCGCCAATCTGTTATCTTCCGCTTCTTTGAGCAGCTTATGGATATTGATTCTCTTCATTCTTTTTACGGCGCTGGTCAATCTCTTTATGGTATCTGCCACAGCTAAATGGGCTTTTATGTCTTTCATTTTTGTTCCGGTACTGGCAAGTATGGGCATTTCGCCGGATATGACCCAATGTGCGTTCCGTATAGGTGACAGTGCAACAAATGCCATAACACCTTTTATATTCTACATGCCACTTGTTTTGACCTATATGCAGCAATATGATAGGCAATCCACTTATGGTTCACTGCTGAAGTATACTTGGAGATATTCTTTAGTCATTCTGTTGGCATGGACCGCCTTATTTGTACTTTGGTACATCAGCGGTTTGCCATTAGGACTGTAATGTCATAACCAATGAACAACCCGCTTTCGATAACCCCGGTAATGGCTTTCAGTTTCTGTTCCAAATCAGGAACAATGTTGCTGAGATGAATGTCAAGAATGAAATTACCGTTTTCGGTAAATACCGGGCCGTCTTTTCCTTCTGCAAGGCGTAGGCTGATTTTTGAAGCTCCCAATAAGCGTATCTCGTTTTCCACATGGGAGAGAGCATGTGGAAACACTTCCACCGGTATGGGGTATTTGCTCCCCAGTTTGCTGACAAGCTTACTCTCATCGATAATGATGTAAGTCTTGCCACTGCTTTTAATGAGGAGTTTCTCCTTAAACATGGCTCCGCCACGTCCTTTGATGAGGTTGTTCTGCGGATCCACTTCGTCTGCACCGTCGAATGTCCAATCCGGACGCTTATTCCACAGAGTAGTTTGCGGCAGGCCAAGCTGTATACATGCCATCGAAATTTCGGCAGATGCCGGAATGATTTCTATATGCAAAGATTCTTGTTTAACTCGCTAAGCTAATGCAAACAAAGTGAGATAAACGGTAGAGCCGGAGCCTGCTCCTATGGCATCACTGTCTTTGGCCAGTCCGGCAATTTCCTGGGCTGCCAATTCCTTATTCGCTTTATTGCTGATTTTATTTGACCATTGCAATTCTTGTATCAACTGATTTTCCCATTCCATCACTTTAAAGTTTAGTTGTTATTACTCTTTCATTCATTTTCGGGTCAATGCTACTTTCCCTGCTTGAATATTCATCCATATTTTTACTTTTTATAATTAGTAACATTGATAATTTGCAAAATGTTTTAATACATCTGTATATAAATACCGTGTATCTTGTTTGTAAAGGTAACTAATCATTACTTTTTATATAGCAAATGAGCCTTTTGTACATAGGTAACGAAAAAAGGTGGTACAAAAATTTGCAATATTCGCAAAAAAGCGTACCTTTGCACCGCAATTAAGGCTGGTTCCGTAGCTCAGCTGGATAGAGCAACGCCCTTCTAAGGCGTGGGTCTTGCGTTCGAATCGCAACGGAATCACAACGAAAAACCGCAAATAGCTAATAAAAAGCTTTTGCGGTTTTCTTGTTTTAGAATTAGAAAATGTCCGCATAGGTTGTAATGGGAAACAAATTGGAGTATTTGGTTTACATTGCAGGCAAGATTTATTTGCGATACCTGGAGAAAAAATTATCAATCCAACGGACTAGATATACTATAATAACTCCGGCTATGACCATACTGATAATACGTACCAACATAATTTATAGAATTAAAGATTTGTTTTTATAGAATAATAATGTGCAAAGATAATTGATTGGTGGAGAAACAAAAACTCTGGAAAGGATATAAAGATAGGAGTTAACGCATATTTTCACGGATATAATCCTCTATTGTAAAATCACTCTTATATCTAGATATTTCCGGATTCTTCTCTACAGTCGTAATGCAACGTTTTTCTTTACCAAGTACCAACCGGTTTAGGAAGCTCAGGATGTCACGACGATTATCCTTCATAGGAGAATAGGATAGGGAATGTCCTATACCTTCCGCTATATAGAAATAGTATGCTGTCTCTTTTTCTTTCAGTTGCATACAGATAAAGTTTGAGCCCCATAGCCCCATTTCCTCTTCTATTACTGCCTTAGTAAAAGGAACCGTGCTGTCGGCATCACCATGGAACAACATAAGAGGACAAGGGGACATTATCCATTTTGGAATACCATTGGCACAGATTGCTCCAGAAAAGGAAATGACCCCTGCATAATTGAAATTGGCAGGTAATCTGTCCGCAAAGGCCGTTTGATTGCAAATCTCATACTCTGCTTGAAGGGCAGTTATCGCACCTGCACTTGAACCGCAAGCTATAATTTGTGCAGGATTTATTTGCCATTCTACACTATGCTCAATTATATAATTTGTAGCATCACCAAAATCTTCTACAGCACAAGTGATTGCTTGTTGCAGGGCAGAAGAGAATCCTTGCAAGTCCGAATACTCCGATTTATCTATATCCTTTAATTGGGTACGGTAATCTGTTGATACTACCACATAGCCGGCTCGTGCCAAAAAATGAAAATAAGAAATGTAATCGGGATTATCTCTTCTCCCGCCTTTGAAACCTCCCCCAAATGCAAAAAGAATGACGGGCTTTGATTGTGTCCCTTGTATTTGATCAATCATTACATACTTGTCCAGTTTCAGAGTATCAGCCTTTTTGATGGCAAAAGTATATGTTTGCTTGTCAATATGCTGTGCATGCACAACAGTAGCTATACTCAATAATGAGCATGCCATCAAGATAAAAATAAAGCGTTTTCCCATATTCAGTTTATTCTATTAATGCTGCGTGGATTATCTGACCTACAAAGATAGAATAAAACTATAACTAAAAAGAGGAAAGATGACATTTAGACACAAAAAAAGGCTATCTATCCCAGACAGCCAATCTTTTTTATTAACCTTAAATCTAATACTATGAAAAACACAGTACAAAGATACGTACTTGCAGGAGATATCCAAATTTTAGCGGGTAATCAGCGGATATTATAACATGGTTTAGTAGAATATTATTTCCGTTAACTATTAACATAAATAATATTCAATTTAACAGAAGAAGGAATTAATATTCCTCATCAGTGATTGCAAACTTTAGTCATGTCCACTGTAAATCCACCATTGGCGGGTATAAATTTTCCTTTTCTTTTAAGAAATTCTATCAGGGTATCTACATCCATATTGTCGGCAGAGCAGGTGAAAAAACGCTGCTGCTCGCCGAATTTTTGGATAATGGCTTCTCTCAATGATAACTCAGTATAACTATTACCTTCCATCATGTGAAGGACTTCATGTGCATGTAATTGTTCCATAATCTTTTTTTGTGGCAAAGATAATATGATATTCTAAGTATAAGTGTAACATATGTGACAAAGCCCAACACACATATCCGGATATTTGCTTTTACGTAAAATAACACTTGTTACGACTATGCTAAAAACCTCAAAAAAAGTAAAAAGGTTTTGCTTCTATACCATTGTAAACTAACTTTGGGAATCAACTTTTAAATGAATTAAAGCATATGAAAAAATTAATCTTATCTATTGCACTATGTTGTGCAGCTACGAATTTCTTTGCGCAGAATGCTGACCCTGCCCAGTTGGTCAACGATGGTAAGGCTGCTCTTGAAGCTAAAAATTACCAGGAAGCTTACACAAAATTTAGTACTTATCTGACACAAACAAACAACCAAGATTCCGTAATTGCATATAACTGTGGCGTTTGTGCCGATAAGATAAAGAAACCTGCCGAAGCTTTGAAGTATTTTGATATTGCTGTACAGAAAAAGTATAACCTGGCAAATGCTTATATAGGTAAAGCCGGTGCTTTGAAAGATTTGAAGAAAAATGATGAGTATGTTGCCACTTTAAAGGAAGGGCTGGAAGCAAATCCCGGTAATAAGACATTGACTAAATTGTATGCCACTTATTACGTAAATCAAGGTATCATGGCGCAGAAAGCCAAAAAGATGGATGCAGCCGAAGAAGCATTTAAACAAGCCATAGCTATCCAAGCAGATAATGTAAATGCACTTAACAGTCTGGGTTCTTTGTATTATAGTAAGGGTGCCAATACCATGAAAACAGATGTAGAAAAAGCAAAAGTTGAATTCAAGGAAGCCAAAGAATATTTGGATAAACTTATTCCATTGCTCTCTGCAGACAAACCAGCTCAAAAGAAGATGATGGATAATGCAAAAACGATGTTGAACTTCATCGACAGTCAATTGAAATAAAAGACTCTCCTATATAAAAAAGAGGCAGATATCAATTCAGATATCTGCCTCTTTTTTAATGTTATGAAATGATTATTTAGTTCTTTTCAGTACAACAGCTGTACGTGCCGGTATGTAAAGCTTCAGCCACTCCTTCTTGTCTTTTTTATAAAGCGGATCGTGGATGGTAAAATGTTTGATGGTATCATCCGTCAAACCATTACCGCCATAATCTGGATTATCTGTATTCAAAATAACTTCATAAGTTCCGGCAGGAACCAAGAAACCGTAATCAGTAAAAGACTGCTTAGGGTTGAAGTTGAATACAAAAATCAAGTCCTTGCGCATATAGGCCAATACCTGGTCACCGTCATTATGCCATATTTCTTGGACCGGAGTAGCTTGGAAGTTCTTTATGCTTTTTACAACTCCCAACATGGCAGCATCAAAGTCACCCATATAATGATATGCCAGATTCTTGTTGTCCACCAAATCCCATTGACGGCGGGCATATTTACATGACCAACCGTTACCTTCACGGGGGAAGTCAATCCATTCCGGATGTCCGAATTCATTGCCCATAAAGTTAAGATAACCGCCGTTGATAGTAGTCGCAGTCAGTAAACGTATCATTTTATGGAGAGAAATGCCGCGATTTACGGTATAGTTTTCGTCTCCTTTCTGCATGTGCCAGTACATATCCGCATCAATCAAGCGGAAAATGATGGTTTTGTCACCCACCAAAGCTTGGTCATGGCTTTCCGCATAGGAGATGGTCTTTTCATCTTTGCGGCGGTTGGTCACTTCCCAGAACATGCTGGATGGCTTCCAGTCCTCATCTATTTTCTCCTTGATTGTCTTAATCCAATAATCGGGAATATTCATGGCCATACGGTAATCAAATCCGTAGCCACCATCTTCATATTTTGCTGCCAGTCCGGGCATTCCCGATACTTCTTCGGCAATAGTAATGGCTTTGGCATTGACTTGATGGATAAGCCTGTTGGCAAGTGTCAGATAACAAATGGCATTGTCGTCTTGATGTCCGTTGAAGTAATCTCCGTAATTACAGAATGCTTCTCCCAAACCATGGCTATAATATAGCATGGAAGTCACTCCGTCAAAGCGGAAGCCGTCGAAATGATATTCTTCCAACCAAAATTTACAGTTAGAAAGCAGGAAATGAATAACTTCGTTCTTGCCGTAATCAAAGCAAAGTGAATCCCAAGCCGGGTGTTCCCGACGTCCACCGGGATAGAAATATTGATTAGGATCACCGGCAAAGTTACCCAAGCCTTCCACTTCATTCTTCACAGCGTGTGAATGGACAATATCCATGATAACCGCAATCCCCATGCTATGGGCTGTATCAATCAGTTCTTTCAGTTCTTCCGGAGTACCAAAGCGGGAAGAAGCGGCAAAGAAACTGGAAACATGGTATCCGAAGCTACCATAATAGGGATGTTCCTGGATAGCCATAATCTGTATGCAGTTGTAGCCTTCTTGGGCGATACGTGGAAGAATCTTTTCTTGAAATTCCTTATAGCTACCGACCTTTTCCTCCTGCTGAGACATACCGATATGGCATTCATATATCAACAAAGGATCTGTAGACGGCTTGAAAACCCGCTTCTTCATTTTATAGGGTTTCTCCGGAACCCAAACTTGGGCACTGAATATTTTAGTCTGTTCGTCTTGTACGACACGTGTAGCCCATGCAGGAATGCGCTCACCGCAACCGCCGTCCCAATGTACCATCAGCTTGTACAAGTCACCGTGTTTCACAGCATCAGCAGGAAGCTTGATTTCCCAATTGCCGTTTGCCTTGCGTTTCAGGCTGTATTTCTTTTCTTCCTTCCAACCGTTAAAAGTTCCGACTATAAAGATTTGGGTTGCGTTAGGCGCCCATTCGCGGAAAACCCAGCCGTCGTCAGTACGATGCAGACCGAAATAGAGGTATCCGGATGCGAAATCAGATAAGGTTAACTTTCCTTTATTGGTCAGTTCTAGTTCTTTGTCTATGGCATGTTGATGACGTCCGTTGATGGCATCGGCAAAAGGTTCCAGCCATGGGTCATTCTTGATTAAATTCAATGTTTCCATATAGAGGATGAGTTTTGGATATTTGATAAATTTACGCTTTAACTTTCACAATTACTTTTTTTACACCGTTAGGAGTAATACCCGGAGCATGCCCGTCCTGAGGGAAAAAGATAGCAAACATTCCGGGCTTCACTGCAATATAGCTCTCTGCCAGTCCTTCAAAAAAAGTGATGTCTTTTTCCGCATTGTAAGGAGCATCAACCGGAAGGCAGTCTTGGGCGGCGGTATAACCTATTATCTCCGTACCGGACAAAGGTATTTGAATGTCAATATAGTCTTTATGAGTTTCCAGTTTGGCATTCTCTTTTTCTTTTGGATTTGTCTGAGCCACATTGACCAACAAGTCCTTTCCTTTCAGTTCGGTCTTGCCGATTTCCAAAGAGTGCAAATCATGTGATTTTAAAAAATCAATGGCCTGCTCAAACAGAGGATGCAGCAAAGTATATTTTTCTATGTTTTCAAGTCTGTCTACAACCATAATTCAAATGTTTTAAGTTAGTTATATAGGTAAATTATTCAAAGTCGTCTATGGTGTAATTCACAAAATCAGAAAAACGCTTCATCTGCTTGAAGATGTCGTCTGTACGATCCAAAAAGTCTGGAGCAAGAAAGAAGCTGTCCGGCTGGCAGCAGGCAACCGTATACTCTTTACACTGAAGGTATTTCAGATAGGGATAGTCCTTTGGAAATCCTTTTGGAGCTGTTTTTAGAAAATTCTCTCCGATGATGGGGAAGTATTGCTTGAAAGCGGGATCTTCCACTATGCTACGAAATTCATCCATATTATCGTATACAGCTTGTCGCAGAGCTCTTAACAAGGGCGAGGGAGGACAATAACTTCCACCGGCCAACAGGCAGTTTCCCGGTTCCAGATGCACGTAATAGCCACAATGGTCGGATTTCTTTCCTTTCGCATTGATATATCCTCCCAGATGTGTCTTGTAGGGAGTTTTATCTTCGGAAAAGCGTGTATCACGATAAATACGGTATGTACAGTCCTTTGCTTCTATGCCACGGATGCTTTCATCAAACAAAGAGATACGGGAGATAATTACTGTAAGCAAGTTTTCAAACTCGCTGCGGGCTACTTCATACTGTTCCCGGTGAGAATTGAACCATTCACGATTGTTGTTTGCAGACAGTTCTTTCAAAAATTGAAATATAACAGGGATATTCATATCATATTCTTTCCTTATTATCTGCCAAATTTACGGATAATATTTCTAACATGCTACAAAGAAGGGTAAAAAAAGCATCGGCTCTGGTAAACCGATGCTCCTTACACATTTATCAATCAAACAGACGCTTCTGTTTTTGATGTACTTACTTATCACAAGCGGGTACGTCTCTTTTAATTAATCTTATATCTAATACTATGAAAAACACATTTATATAACACAACAAATCGAGATTTTGTTCATGCAGATGAGGATAACTTTAGCATAAAAAATGGGTGGGTCATTTTATTCTGCATCCAGTTTGCACTATCTTTGCAAGAAAAAATGTAGAATATGGCCGAATATAAATTTGATGAAGATAGCGTTAAAGCGCTGATAGATTGGGCAAAGAGCACATCTTTCCCTCAAAGTGTAACATTGTCTGATGCTGAGAACATAGTGGATGTGAAACGTTTTGTGCAAGCTAACCTCAGTGATATAGATGCACATTATCCTGATGATTTTTATAATCCTGCCATCACGCGGCTATATCGACTGAAGGAATATATGGAAGAGAACCAATAAAGACTTGGCACTGATTATGCGGAAAGCCGCGAAGCGATTAAGAAATCCGTGTTGTTCTGCATAATTAGTGCCAAACCTAATAAATCACCTGAGTTGTGCCCCCATTATAGCTTTATCTTAAGTATCTTTCCTCCATATCCTTCGACGGCCACATTAGTAGCCTTATAGGGAAGCAGACTTATGTTTTCTTCTTTTCCGCTGAGCAGCTCCGTAGCTTTGTACTGATCCATCTGCGGTATTTGCAGGAAGTCAAAAGCATGAGAAGGAATATTTATGGCAAGGTCTGCCGAGATATGGTCGAAGTTCACGACAAACAGCAGCAGGTCCCTCTCAAATTTGCGCAGGAATGTATATTGCTTATGTTCATTAAAGCGCCATCCGTTGACATTGGCATACATCAAATCGAAGAAAGCTCCTTGAGAGATGGCCTTTTCTTCATTGCAAAGAGTCAGCAACCGTTTATAAATGCTGTATAGGTGTTTCTGGTCCTCCGTCAGCATCTTGCCGTCGAACTTGCCGTCATTGCGCCAACGGCGGATGGTATCTACACTCCAATAGTCAAAGATGGTTGTACGTCCGTCCCGGCCGCTGAAACCTTCGCTATCCATGCCCAGCTCACCAAACTCCTGACCGAAATAAATCATCATCGGATTGGTGTTCATGCAGGCTGACACAATGAGTGCCGGAATCGCCTTGCGCGGGTTACTGGCAAAAAAGTCGGAAGCGATACGTTGCTCGTCATGGTTTTCCAGAAAGTTCAACATGCGTTTTTCTATGCCTCCCAGACTTTGCCAAGAGCGGGTGATGGCAGTTGCCGATTCATACCCGCAAGTAACAGCTCGCAAGGTATCATAAAGTCCTACTTTGTCGTATAAATAATCAAACTTGCCACGGAACAAGTAATTCTTGTATTCTCCCGGGTTGTAGACTTCGGCTATAAACAGCAGGGAGGGATATTGTTCCTTGACCTGCGGAATTGCCCATTCCCAGAACTCTACGGGAACCATCTCGGCCATATCGCAACGGAAACCGTCTATGTTCTTTCCCGCCCAGAACAGCATGATATCCAGCATCTTGGTCCATGTGTCGGGAATGGGGTCGAAATGGCAAGTCCCGCCGTTCTGGTAATCCACTCCATAATTCAACTTTATAGTTTCGTACCAATCGGTGATGTTTGGATAAGCATCAAAACGGTTGTTTCCGGTAGCTTTTGCCGGAAACTCCCTATAAGGTTCGGCGGCTGCACCTTTCATGTCAAATTGGCCATGCAGTTCCGATTTCGGGATATAATAGAAGTTATTATATGGGCTGAACGCATAATTGGTATCATCGTTTGACCCCAGTTGTGAAGTGCCATCCGGCTGGGCATCCGAGTGATATTGACGGGCTACGTGGTTGGGAACAAAATCTATGATAACCTTCAGACCGCTACGGTGAGTGCGCTGCACCAGATTCTCAAACTCTTTCATACGCTCCGGTACGTCCTTGGCGAGATCCGGGTCGACATCATAGTAGTCCTTGATGGCATAGGGAGATCCGGCTTTACCTTTCACTATGGCCGGATGGTCGGGTTGGATATTGTGACGGCGGTAGTCAGTTTGCGTAGCATGCTCGATGATGCCCGTGTACCAGATATGTGTAGCGCCAAGCTTCTTGATTTCTCCCAACGCCTTGGCTGTAAAGTCGGCCATCTTGCCGCATCCATTTTCAGTGATGCTGCCATTATTGATGCAGTGGTTATTGTTGTTTCCGAATAGTCGGGTGAACACTTGATAAATAATCAATTTGTTTTCGTCGTTCATTTCTTTGTTTTCTATGTTATAGAATGGTTATTTTATTCTTTCCAAATGCTGCCTTTGTCTATGAGCAGGCGTTCCAATATATCATTGGTCGTATTATATCCCTGCATGAATATCTCCTCCGCCTTTTCCAGCTCTGTATTGCTGTATCCCTCCAAGTTATAAGGTTCTATCAGCAAATCAGCCTTCTCGCGTTCAGGAAAAGAGTTGGAGCGGAACATAAAATTATAGGAACGTAAGGCAATGCTCACAATGTTCATTTTATACTTGGTTGCCATCAAAGGGCTGACATTCACGGCAATCACTTTTTCGCATATACGGCGGAGGGTAGAGACAGGCAGGTTCATCAGCAGGCCTCCGTCCACGTAATGGGTGCCGTCTATATTGACCGGGGCAAACAATACCGGCATGCAACACGAAGCTGCTACGCGTTCGGCGATGTCCCCTTTATGGAAATGTACCAGACGTCCGTGGTCCAGGTCAGTAGCTGTAATAATCAGAGGGATTTGCAGTTCTTCCAGTTTCTTGGATTTCAGATTGCTTTTCAGGAAATCGATGAACTCTCCCAATTCAAATAATCCGACTTTGGGAATCACCAGTTTGGTCAGGTCCTGAAACTTGTGCCCGGCAAAGTAGTCAAGAACTTTATGCGGTTCATTGCCGTCGGCGTAGAATACCCCGGCCAAGGCTCCGGCACTGACTCCGGAAAGTATATTGGGCTTGATGTCATGTTCCAATAAAGATTGCATGGCACCCAAATGGGCAAAGCCTTTGATGAAACCGCCGCTCAAGGCAAAACCTATCGGATATTTTTTAGTGAACCAGTTGTTCGTTGCTACCTCCATGTTGAAAATATAATATATTGTTCGGCACGAAATTAATGATTTTATCGTAGGGAGAAAGGAAAATAGCGGAAAAAAGTTCAAAGTATTAAGAGAAAAGTCTTCTCTATTAAGGAGAAAGTTTTTCTTGGTTAGGGAAAAAGTTTTTATCAGTTAAGAAAAAACTTAGTTTATGGTTTGCGGATGTCTATCCCAAGGCTTGGGATAGACATCCGCAAACTGGGGATATGTATCCGCAGTTTGCGAACAAAGTTTTAGGATTAAGGGATACTGTTTGAGAATATACGCTTAATTTTTTGCGATTGCTTTCAGCAGTACATATCCTCCGAACCACTGAATCAGCATGCCCGGAATGCCCATACGGAAATCTTGCACAGCCAGAAAGAAATTACCGCACAGCGCCCATTCAAAGGCCGTACCGATAATTTGATAGGAGAGAACCACGCCCAGCAATGCCAATAAAGAGATATTCTTGGCATAGCGTGCAGCAAGAGCGGCGGCTCCGGCCAGCAGACCGGACTTTATAAGTATGGCCGGCAACACGGCTGCTGCAGGCATGGCAAAAAGCAGATGATTGATGACCGGCGACAGGATAGCCGTCAGCAGACCTACCTTGAAACCATATTTATAAGCAGCTATCAGTGTGAAGAAATAGATGGGAAGCAACGTCGGACCGCCTGCCGGGACCAGATGGCAGAGTTGCGGCAAGGCGATGTTTCCTGCCACGAACAGCAGGGCGAATAGATAGGTCTTTACGTTGCCGAAAGGCAGGGAATAAAGTTTTGCAGATGTTTCCATTTGTATAATATTATGCATTAATTGATAAATCTATTTTTAATATGACTGTTTAAGACAGAAAAGGTTTAGTCAAATCTTCACCAATTCATATTTCATGGTTCCCAATCCGATTTTCTCGGCATGGCGCAACCCGGCAAGCCAGTCCGTGTCGGGGTGCATCAAGTGGAATTTGTCGCACCCGCACAAGTCATCGTGCTCGTGTGCCGTGGCGAGGCAATTGTTGCCGTGCAGTATCGGGGCTTGGATGACCATATCTGCACATGCCTTGTCCAGTGCAACCGGGTCTGCCGAAGCCAGGATGCCGAGGTCGGGCACGATGGCGGCATCGTTGTGGTTCCAGCAGTCGCATTCGGGAGATACGTTCATGATGAAGCTGATGTGGAAATGGGGCTTGCCCATAACGACAGCCAAGGCATATTCGGCAATCTTGTAGTTCAGGCGTTCGGAAGTATCTTCGGCTCCCATCACGGCACCGTCGTGCTGGCAGAGAGCTACGCACTGTCCGCAACCTACGCATTTGGTGTAGTCTATTTCTGCCTTGCGGCTTGCATTGAGGTGCACGGCGTCGTGTGCGCAGTGTTTCACGCAGATGTTGCAGCCTATGCAGTTTTCTACGTCAATCTTGGGTTGCGAGGCGCAGTGCAGTTCCAGCTTTCCGCCTACGCTGGCACATCCCATACCCAGATTCTTCAAGGCGCCGCCGAAACCGGCTTGTTCGTGTCCCTTGAAGTGGTTCATACTGATTACAATATCGGCGTCGGCTATCGCTGTACCGATTTTGGGTGCCGGACAATATTCCCCGTTCAGAGGGATTTCGCGGTAGTCCGTTCCTTTCAGCCCGTCGCCGATAATGACCTGGCACTGGGCCGAGATAGGGTTAAAGCCATTCTCCATCGCACTTTGCAAGTGGTCTACGGCATTGGCACGACGACCGGAATACAGCGTGTTGCAGTCCGTCAAGAAAGGTTTGGCTCCCAGGCTGCGAAGCAGGGTTGCCATTCGAGCTGCATAATTGGGACGTAAGTATGCCAGGTTACCGGGTTCGCCGAAATGGATTTTAATGGCAGCAAAGCTATCTTTCAAAGGAAGTTGCTCGATGCCTGCCCTTCTCAGCAAGCGTTCCATTTTATCCAAAAGATTGGATGTAGGGGAGGTACGCAAGTCAGAGTAGTATACTTTTGCTTTTTCCATGTGTTTTTACCTATTTATTGTGATAGTATCTGCAAAAATAACAGATTATTTCATATTAATAGGTATATGGCTAAAAAAAGTAGGGATTTTAGACGTCATTGATTCACTGTTCAAGAAAGACGATGCCAGGAACATTTTGGGCATACGCTACTAAGGAGCAGGCTTGTCAGAACGCATTGTCCGTTGGTGCCAAACACATGATGTATCGGAGGCTGACAGATAATGCGTTTAGGGTAAACAGATAATGCGTTTCGACGAGCTCTTATTCCGATAAAGGAAAGTGCCATAACGGACCGTTTCCGTGTCCTATATCCATGTTTTTCCCCTGATTTATCGCAATACTGATATACTCTTTAGCCTTGCGGACCGCTTCATCGGGTTTGCTGCCACCGGCAAGAAATGTAGCTATGGCAGAGGAAAGGGTACACCCCGTGCCGTGCAGGTTACGGCTCTCTATTTTGGGGTTGGAATAGAGGATGCATCCGGATGGCAGGACGTCAGCCCCGGCAGAAGGTTGCCGGCAATAAAGCACGTCGCACATATCATTGCCCTCCAGATGTCCGCCTTTGACGAGGACAGCGGTGTTGTATCTGCAGGATAATTCCCGTGCCGCTTGCTGCATCTTTACAGTGCCGGCAATGGTTTGCCCCCACAGCAGGCTTGCTTCATTCAGGTTGGGAGTAATGAGGGTGCATAGCGGAAACAGTTCCGCCTTAATGACTTGTATAGTTTCTTCGGTCATCAGTCGCCGTCCACTGGTCGATATCATGACGGGGTCATAGACTATACACTCCGGAGTATAAGTCTGAAGACAATCGACAATGGCGGTCACAATACTGGCATCATGTACCATACCTATCTTGACGGCATCCGGCCTTAAATCATCCATAACAGAGGTGATTTGTGCTTTAACCATATCCGCAGGTATCGGATAAACCGATTGTACTCCCAGTGTGTTTTGTGCAGTAACAGCCGTGATGACGGAAGCGGCATAACCTTCCAAAGCGGAAATGGTCTTTATGTCTGCTTGTATGCCTGCACCGCCCGAACAGTCGGAACCGGCAATGGAAAGGATAATAGGGGGAAGCATGAGATAATTAAAAATTAAAAATTAAAGAAGGGGGGAGGAGAGCTGTTTCAGGTGGAGGAAGTGGGGGATGAAATCTTCCTTCGCTTGCTGCCAGATGTCTCCTAGCAGGACGGCACCTCCGAAACCTAAAGCGGCTATTTCCGGAAGATGCTCCAGGCTGATGCCACCCAATGCCATGACGTTGGAGTCGATAATACCAGCTTTCTGTGCCTTCTTCAAGGTATCGCAGGAGTAAGCGGAAGAGTAGCCTTCTTTGGATATACTGTCATAAATGGGACTGAGGAACACATAGTTACAATCTGATTTATGTTTCAACACTTCTTCAAGAGAGTGGCAGGAACAACTGATGTGTCCCTTATATCCGGACGGTATCTGCGGATTGCGCCCGTTCAGATGAATTCCTTTCAGACCGAAAACGGATGCCAGCTGGAATTGCTCATGCGTGACAATGCGCGGCATATATTCCATCGGTAGTTGTTGAAGAAAATTCCCCATCTCCTCTGCCGAAGCTCCCGGCTTGCGCAGGTGGAGTATTTCCAAACCGTTTTGGAATAAGGAGGTAACTGCCGCTGCTTCTCCTTCAAAGAATTGCGGCGTGGTAATGACTATCAGCTTCATATCTTTATGGATGTTTGTCTATAATGAGAAAATATACGACTGCATGGTCCTTAAATCAATCGTCCATAGCTTTCCAACCAAGGGTTCACCGTAGCCGCAAATCAGTTTCAATACTTCATTGGCTTCTACGCTACCCACAATGGCAGGGGTTACGCCGATAACCGATTTGTCCGGAGACGGCATGAGCAGTGTCCCTTCTTCATCCGGATAGAGGTCACGGTAGTTTTTCGCACCTTCACCGTAGCAGAAGACGGACACTTGGCCTTCAAAGCCTTGAATGGCACCATAAACGTAGGGCTTTCCCCAAGCGTTGCATACGTCATTCAGCAAGTAGCGGGTAGCGAAGTTGTCGCACCCGTCTACCACTATATCGTAGTTCCTTATCAGTTCCCCGGCATTCTTCTTGTCCAGACGGAAGGGGTACGCTTCCACGTTTACATCGCTGTTCAAACCCTGCACTCTACGGGCGCCACATAGAGGTTTAGGCTGCCCAAGGTCAGCTTCAGCATACAGAACCTGACGTTGAAGATTACTGATGCTGACCTGGTCATCGTCCACCAATCCCAGCGTTCCGACTCCTGCTCCCGCCAGATAGAGGGCAATGGGAGAACCCAATCCTCCCACACCGACTATCAACACCTTGGCATTACGCAGTTTCTCTTGTCCGGCTTCGCCTATTTCAGGGAGGGACGTTTGTCTGGCATATCGGTTCATTTGTTCATTATTATTAAGGTTCTGTATTCGGCCACTCATCTCTTGAAAGCCTTCAAATCAAAACTCGCATCCCAATCTTTCCACACCGGTTCGCGCCCCAGGCGTTTCAACGCTTTGTCCACTTCCACAGCCTTGCGCTCGTCGCTGACATGAAACTGTTCCAGCGTTTGCGGATAGCTGTAATATCCTCCCGGCTCGGTCTTGCTTTCGGCGCTCATGGTTGTCACACCAAGTGTTGCCATATGGTCGCGTATATCGGCAGGCTCGCGGGTGGAGTAGGAGATGTCCACATCATGGTCAAAGATACGCATGGCAAAAGTGACTTGTGCCAGTTCGCGGTCGCTCATGATAACATTGGGCTGGAAGCCGCCATTCTCCGAAGGACGCATACGGGGGAAGTTGACGCTGTATTTCGTCTGCCAATAATGCTTCTGGAGATAGCGCAGGTGATAAGCCATCATGGTGATGTCTGTCCGCCATTCTTTCTCCAGACCGATGAGCACTCCCATGCCGATGGAATGGACGCCCGCCTGCCCCATACGGTCGAAACCGTTGACACGCCATTCAAATTTGGACTTCATGCCGCGGGGGTGGTAGATGTTGTAATTCGCTTTGTGATAGGTTTCCTGAAAACAAATCACACCGTTCATGCCGTGCTCTTTCAGCTCTGCATACTCTTCCGCCTTTAAGGGCATCACTTCTATTTTCAGATTGCTGAAGTAGGGTTTTGCCAGGTCTAGTGCACGGGCTATGTAGGGCACGCCTGCTTTGGCCGGATTTTCTCCCGTCACCAACAGCAAATTTTCGAAAGGTGCCAGCTTCTTGATGGCCTTGTATTCGTTCACGATTTCTTCTTCCGTCAGTATGGTACGCGGCATGGGGTTGCTGATATGGAAACCGCAATACACGCAAGAGTTGGTGCAGGAATTCGTGATGTAAAGAGGCACGAACATGGAGATGGTCTTCCCGAATCGTGCCTCGGTGTATTTCTTGCTCAATCGTGCCATCGTCTCCAGATAGGGAGCAGCGGCGGGTGAGATGAGGGCCATGAAGTCCTCTACATTACAATGTTCTTTGGAGAGGGCACGGCGTACATCCGCATCTGTCTTGGCATGGATGCGTGCCGTGGTTTCCTCCCAGGATATATGTTCTAATTCGTCTGAAAACATAGTGTTCTATCAATTCCCATTTATTTCTTTTTTAATTCTCTCGACAACCGCATTGCGCAGAAGTTTGGTCCGCACATCGTGCAATACTCCCCATCCACATGCTTCCCTGCATGGAAATAGCTGAACGCACGTTCCGGGTCGAGTGACAAGTCAAACTGGTCTTTCCAGCGGAATTCATAACGCGCTTTGCTCAGTGCATTGTCGCGCACTTGTGCTCCGGGATGCCCTTTTGCCAGGTCGGCAGCATGGGCGGCTATCTTATAGGTGATGACACCTACACGCACATCCTCCTTATCGGGCAGCGCCAGATGCTCTTTGGGGGTGACATAACAGAGCATGGCCGTACCCAGCCAACCTATCTGTGCCGCGCCGATGGCAGACGTAATATGGTCGTAACCCGGTGCGATGTCCGTCACGATGGGGCCGAGCGTATAGAAAGGCGCATCGTGGCATTTTTCTATCTGGCGCTCCATATTCTCCTTAATCTTGTGCATGGGCACGTGGCCGGGACCTTCGATGAAAGCCTGCACATTCTTGTCCCAAGCACGCAGCACAAGCTCGCCCATCGTGTCGAGTTCTGCAAACTGCGCTTCATCGTTGGCATCGTGCGTAGACCCCGGACGCAGTCCGTCTCCCAAAGAGATGGCCACATCATACTGTGCCAGAATATCGCAAATGTCATCAAAGTGTTCGTAAAGGAAACTCTCGCGGTCGTGCACCAGGCACCATTTGCTCATGATGCTGCCACCACGGCTCACGATACCGCACAGCCTTTTCTCGGCCAGATGCACATTATGGCGGCGTATACCGGCATGGATGGTGAAGTAGTCCACTCCCTGCTCGCATTGTTCAATCAAGGTGTCGCGGTAGATTTCCCAGGTGAGGTCCTCCACCTTGCCGTTCACTTTCTCCAATGCCTGGTAGATGGGGACAGTACCTACCGGAACGGGACAGTTACGGATAATCCATTCGCGCGTTTCGTGGATATTCTCCCCGGTGGAGAGGTCCATCAGCGTGTCGCCTCCCCATTTACAGCTCCACAAAGCCTTTTCCACCTCTTCTTCAATGCCGGAGGTGGTGGCGGAGTTTCCGATATTGGTATTTATCTTCACCAGGAAGTTACGGCCTATAATCATCGGCTCTGCTTCGGGATGGTTGATGTTGGCAGGAAGCAGGGCACGTCCGGCGGCAATCTCCCGGCGTACAAATTCCGGTGTGATGTGTGTCTCTATTCCCAGCTCCGCGCAGTTCATGTTCTCGCGAATCGCTACATACTCCATTTCAGGCGTGATGATGCCTTGCTTGGCATAGTACATCTGTGTGCAGCATTTTCCTTGAAGGGCACGGTAGGGCAGGGTGATGTGCTCAAAGCGCAGAGAATCGAGTGACCTGTCGTCGCGGCGCATGCGTCCGTACTCCGACGTTATTTCGGGAAGCTGCTCCACATCGCCTCGTTTCAGTATCCACGGTTCGCGCAGGCGGGGCAGCCCTTTCTTTAAATCCACTTCGACGGTAGGGTCGCTGAACGGTCCGCTGGTATCATACACATACACTTCAGGATTCGGAGTAATCACCTTTTCTCCATCTATGAAGTTCGTACTGGGCACTTGTTCCACTTTGCGCATAGCTACGCGCAATTCGGGAAACAAGGTACCCGGCAAATATACTTTCTCAGAACGGGGGAATTTTATCTTCTGCTTCATTGCATTGTCAGTTTTATAGGTTCAAAAAAGCCGTCAGCGGTGAGCTGGCTTCCGCAACAAAATTATCGGTTTGTGCGCCCAGACCTGCTTCGTATGCCATGCGTCCTGCCTCTACAGCCTGCTTGAACGCTACCGCCATGGCCACGGGGTCGCCCGCCACTGCAATGGCAGTATTCACCAGGCAAGCCGACGCGCCCATTTCCATAGCCTCTGCCGCATGGCTCGGGGCACCGATACCGGCATCCACCACTACGGGGATATTGGCTTGCTCAATGATTATCCTCAAGAAATCCCTTGTCTGCAGTCCTTTGTTTGTGCCGATAGGAGCACCCAGCGGCATGACGGTGGCGGCACCTGCCTCTTCCAGTCTCTTGCACAGTGTGGGGTCTGCCTGACAATAGGGCAGTACTACGAAGCCCAATTTGACCAGTTCCTCCGTGGCTTTCAACGTCTCCACAGAATCCGGCAACAGATAGCGGGGGTCGGGGTGTATCTCCAGTTTCAGCCAGTTCGTGCCAAAAGCCTCACGCGCCATCTGTGCGGCAAAAACAGCTTCTTCGGCATTGCGCACGCCGGAGGTATTGGGCAGAAGCTGAATGCCGGGATGTTGTATATGCACCAGCATATCATCTTCCTTATTGTCCAGTTCAATTCGTTTCATTGCCACCGTCACCATTTCCGTGCCGGATGCCAAGATGGATTGTTCCATCACTTCGTCGGAATGGAACTTTCCGGTTCCTAAAAACAGGCGGGAGTTGAACTCACGTCCCGCAATCACTAATTTTTCCATGTCAGTAGTGTTATATTAATTTTTCGTTCTTTACTTTTTCCCCTGCTTCTTCATTCTTTATTAAAGAAATGATTCTCCGCATCTCGTCTGCCGGACTATCGGCATGCAGCACCGTGCCGGATAGGGCAATTCCGCTGACTCCCGTCTGCATAATGGCGGGAATGTCTGCAATGGTAATTCCTCCGATGGCAACCATGGGCAGGCATACGTTCTCCTCCCGCATCCGGTTGACGATGGCGGCATAGCCTTCCAATCCTAATATCGGGCTTAGGTTCTTCTTGGTGGTGGTGTAGCGGAAAGGGCCGCAGCCTATGTAGTCGGCACCAGCTTTGTAGTGTTGCTGTACATCCTCAAAAGTATTGGCGGTACCGCCTATAATGTACTCCGCGCCCAGAATCCGGCGTGCGTCGGCTATGGGCATGTCTTTCTTTCCAAGATGTACGCCGTCGGCACGCAGCTTCTTTACCAGTTCCACATGGTCGTCAATGATGAAGGTCGCACCGTATTGTCGGCAAAGGGCCTGCACCTCTAAGGCTACGGGTTCTATCGTTTCCACCGGGGTGTCTTTCATGCGCAGTTGCACCCAGCGGCAACCGCCCTCAAGAGCCATGCGTGCAGCATCCAGGTACGAATATCGCTCCGTATAGTGCGTGATGAACTGCATTCCTCCGTTTTTCAGCCTCTCGTCCTTCATCTTCCTCACCCTCCGCAAGCCGCTTTGATAATGATGATGGACATGTATTCCCTCAGGGCGCATTTTGTCCATTCCGTGCGAAATACAATATGGTTGTCTACGGCCACGGCAATGCCTTGCACCGGTAGGGCAAGTTCCTCGATAAGTTGTGAAAGGGTAGTGGCGCCGGTTTTCACTTCCTTGTTGTTGACCAATACTTTCATTTTTCTGTTCATTAAGAAATAAAACAATGGAAGTAAATACAAAGAAGCGTCTTTACGGCAAGTTTAGTGAAGAAAAAAATATCCAATTCCTACGGCAGTACTAACTGCATCAGGTTCGAGGGTATAATCTCAGCCCGTCAGGGCACCCCTTTGTCTTTACGGCAACAAAGGTAAGGGAAAATCGGAAATAAAAAACAAAAGGAAGCTTTTTTTCTGCCTGTCTCTGACTTTTCTTTTCCTTACCATCTCCGTACCTATACAGACGTAGCAGATAGAGAAGAGATTACAAGAGGAAAGTAAAGCTCTTTAAAAAGAAAGGCTGCCTCTCCGAAGAAAGACAGCCTTGAAGATATACTATACACAAAGAATTATGCAATCCCGTGAGCCGTTGCTTCCGGTGCAATTTTCTTGATAAGACCTTGCAGCACTGCACCAGGACCGCACTCTGTGAAGTCCGTAGCACCATCGGCAACCATGTTCTTCACTGTTTGCGTCCAACGTACCGATGCTGTCAGCTGAGCCACCAGATTCTTCTTGATTTCTGCCGGGTCAGTATGAGGCATAGCGTCTACATTCTGATATACGGGGCACTTCGGAGCATGGATTTCTGTTGCATTGATGGCTGCTTCCAGTTCCACTTTGGCAGGGTCCATCAATGGAGAGTGGAATGCACCGCCTACCTTCAACGGTAAGGCGCGCTTGGCACCTGCAGCCTTCATCAGTTCGCAAGCCTTGTTGATACCTTCTATGGAACCGGAAATTACAATCTGTCCCGGGCAATTATAGTTGGCTGCCACGCAAACTTCACCTTCGGCACTTACCTGGGCGCAGATTTCCTCAACCTTTTCATCCGGCAGGGCAATTATGGCTGCCATAGTGGAGGGCTGTGCTTCGCAAGCCTTTTGCATAGCCATGGCACGGGCATACACCAGTTTCAGACCATCTTCAAAGCTCAGTGCACCGGCAGCAACCAAAGCGGAGAACTCGCCCAGTGAGTGACCGGCGGTCATCTCCGGCTTAAAGTCATCGCCCATGCAGAGGGCGGAAATAACGGAATGAAGGAATACGGCAGGTTGGGTAACTTTAGTCTGGCGCAGGTCTTCATCTGTACCGTTGAACATAATATCAGTAATACGATACCCAAGGATATCATTTGCTTTCTCAAAAAGTTCCTTGGCTAATGCCGAATTTTCGTACAGGTCCTTTCCCATGCCAACGAATTGGGCACCTTGACCCGGAAATACAAATGCTTTCATATTTACTCGTTTTTTAGTGTTTAAATAAAAAGTGCTGCAAAGGTAGAGGTTTTTCTGATATTCACCGCACAAACGGATGTTTTTTGTGCAATACCCTTACTTTAAGGAGGAAGCTAAAATACAATATGTATGCTTGGGTCTTCTGTGATATCCGGATACTGAAATACTTATAAATGAAACACTTCCTCCTTATTGTACTTCCTACAATTAGACCTCTTGTGTATTCTTGTAAATTACATATTGTATTCCATACGATAACAACTGAAAATGATATTGTATAAAGTAAGATATGTATTCGGTTGAAAAATAATGCTTTATAACATTGTAAAAATATTCTTTTCCTTTGTTGCAAATTAGAAAAACCTATTTATATTTGCAGCGCTTAACGAGATATATTATGCAAAACATAGAACAAAAAACGCCGTTGGCAAACAATCATATCTCTGTGGACTGTGTAGTGATTGGTTTTGACGGAGAACAGCTAAAGGTTCTGCTGATTAAGCGTGCAGGAGAGGAAGAAGGAGAAATCTTTCATGATATGAAGCTTCCCGGAAGTCTGATTTATATGGATGAGGACTTAGATGAAGCTGCCAAACGGGTGTTGAATGAATTAACGGGCCTGAAGAACGTCAATCTGATGCAATTTAAGGCATTCGGTTCAAAAAACCGTACGAAGGACCCCAAAGATGTGCATTGGCTGGAACGTGCCATGCAGTCCAGGGTGGAACGTATTGTCACCATAGCCTATCTTTCCCTGGTGAAGATAGACCGCGCATTGAACCGTGATTTGGACGATTATCAAGCCAGTTGGGTAGCCATGCCGGATATAAAGGCTCTGGCATTCGACCACAACCTGATTATCAAGGAAGCCATTACCTATGTCCGCCAGTACGTCGAGTTCAATCCGTCTTCACTGTTCGACTTATTGCCGCGTAAGTTCACCGCATCCCAGCTTCGCACTTTGTACGAGCTGGTGTATGACAAGCAGTACGACGTACGCAATTTCCATAAAAAGATAGCCCTGATGGAATATGTCGTTCCTCTGGAAGAAAAACAGCAAGGCGTGGCCCACCGGGCGGCACGTTACTACCGTTTTGACAAAAAGATATACAATAAAATCCGACGGTAGCCGGATTTTGAATTCTTCATATCACTTTCATTCTTTAATATTGATAGAAATGTATTTATTAGGTTATGACATCGGCAGCTCGTCTGTAAAAGCGAGTCTGGTAAATGCGGAAAGCGGCAAATGTGTATCGTCTGCCTTCTTCCCCAAGACTGAAGCGGAAATTATCGCAGTGAAGCCCGGCTGGGCAGAGCAAGACCCCGGAAATTGGTGGGAAAATTTGAAACCGGCCACACAAGCTGTATTGGCAGAATCCGGAGTAAACGCAGAAGACATCAAGGCGATTGGTATCTCTTATCAGATGCATGGCTTGGTATGTGTAGATAAAAACCAGCAGGTGTTGCGTCCTGCCATTATCTGGTGCGACTCCAGAGCCGTGCCCTACGGACAAAAGGCTTTCGAAACATTGGGAGAGGAGACTTGCCTTTCACATCTGCTGAATTCTCCGGGCAACTTCACGGCCTCCAAACTGGCTTGGATTAAGGAGAATGAGCCTTCCGTTTACGAAAAGATTCATAAGATAATGCTGCCGGGCGACTATATCGCCATGAAGTTGAGCGGTACCATCTGTACCACGGTGTCCGGTTTGTCCGAAGGGATGTTCTGGGATTTCAAGAACAACCGGGTTGCTGATTTTCTGATGGAGTATTATGGATTCGACTCCTCTCTGATTGCCGACATCAAACCGACTTTCTCCGAGCAGGGACGCGTCAATGCTGCTGCAGCCGCAGAGCTGGGTCTGAAAGAAGGTACGCCTATCACTTACCGTGCTGGCGACCAGCCCAACAATGCCCTTTCCCTGAATGTATTCAATCCGGGTGAAATAGCTTCCACCGCCGGAACATCCGGCGTGGTATACGGCGTGAACGGTGAGGTGAACTACGACCCCAAGTCACGTGTCAACACCTTTGCACACGTCAACCATACTGCCGGGCAAACCCGTCTGGGTGTTCTGCTGTGCATCAATGGTACGGGCATCCTCAATTCATGGGTAAAACGTACCGTTGCTCCCGAAGGCATCTCCTACAGCGATATGAATCTGCTGGCAGCACAAGCTCCCATCGGCAGTGCCGGCATCAGCATCCTGCCCTTTGGGAACGGTGCGGAGCGTATGCTGGAGAACAAGGAAATAGGCTGCTCCATTCATGGCATCAACTTCAACCAGCACGGCAAGCAGCATATCGTCCGTGCAGCGCAGGAAGGCATCGTTTTCTCCTTCAAATATGGAATCGACATCATGGAACAAATGGGCATTCCCGTGCAGAAAATTCATGCCGGCAAGGCTAATATGTTCCTCAGCCCGCTGTTCCGCGAGACATTGGCCGGTGTGACGGGAGCTGTCATCGAACTGTATGATACCGACGGCTCTGTAGGTGCCGCCAAAGGCGCCGGAATCGGTGCGGGCATATACAAGGACAACAACGAAGCATTTGCCACGCTTGAGAAGCTCGAGGTGATAGAGCCGAAAGTGGCAGACCGCCAGGCTTATGCCGACGCATATGCGCGCTGGAAACACTGTCTGGAAGAAGCAATGAGATAATGTATGATTGATTCATGGCATCTTGATATGAACAAATTTTTGCAACTTATTTAAATCAAATAATTAATCCTTTAAAACAAAATTAAGATTATGGCAACAAAAGAGTATTTTCCCGGAATAGGAAAGATTAAATTCGAAGGTAAAGAGAGCAAGAACCCGATGGCATTCCGTTACTACGATGCCGATAAAGTAATCATGGGCAAGAAAATGAGTGAATGGCTGAAGTTCGCCATGGCATGGTGGCACACTCTTTGCGCAGAAGGCGGCGACCAGTTCGGTGGCGGAACAAAGAAATTCCCCTGGAACGGTGAGGCTGACAAGGTTCAGGCTGCCAAGAACAAAATGGACGCCGGCTTTGAATTTATGCAGAAAATGGGTATCGAATACTACTGCTTCCACGATGTAGACCTTTGCGAAGAAGCCGAGACCATTGAAGAATACGAAGCCAACCTGAAGGAAATCGTAGCGTATGCCAAGCAGAAACAAGCTGAAACCGGCATCAAGCTGTTGTGGGGTACCGCCAACGTATTCGGCCATGCTCGCTATATGAATGGCGCAGCCACTAACCCCGATTTTGATGTAGTGGCACGTGCCGCCGTTCAAATCAAGAACGCCATCGACGCTACTATCGAGCTGGGAGGTTCAAACTATGTATTCTGGGGCGGTCGCGAAGGCTACATGTCTTTGCTAAATACAGACCAGAAACGTGAGAAAGAGCACCTCGCACAGATGTTGACCATCGCCCGCGACTATGCCCGTGCCCGCGGATTCAAAGGTACCTTCCTGATTGAACCGAAACCGATGGAACCTACCAAACACCAGTATGATGTAGACACCGAAACCGTTATCGGCTTCTTGAAGGCTCACAATCTGGACAAGGATTTCAAGGTGAACATCGAAGTGAACCACGCTACTTTGGCGGGTCACACCTTCGAGCACGAACTCGCAGTAGCCGTAGACAACGGTATGCTCGGCTCCATCGACGCCAACCGTGGTGACTACCAGAACGGCTGGGATACAGACCAGTTCCCCATCGACAACTTCGAACTGACCCAGGCCATGATGCAAATCATCCGTAACGGAGGTTTTGGCAATGGCGGTACAAACTTCGATGCCAAGACCCGTCGTAACTCCACCGACCTGGAAGACATTTTCATTGCCCACATCGCCGGTATGGACGTGATGGCACGTGCACTGGAAAGTGCAGCCAAACTGCTTGAAGAGTCTCCTTACAAAAAGATGCTGGCCGACCGCTATGCTTCCTTCGACAGTGGTAAAGGCAAGGAATTTGAAGATGGCAAACTGACGCTGGAGGATTTGGTAGCTTACGCAAAAGCCAACGGTGAGCCGAAACAGACCAGCGGCAAGCAGGAATTGTATGAGGCAATCGTGAATATGTACTGCTAATAATGATCAATGTTTAGTGATTAGTGGTTAATAGGTTGCGCATGAAGTGTTTCAATATTAATCATTAATCGCTAATCATTAATCGCTAATCATTAACCATTAATCATTAATATCATGAATTATACAGAAAAAGGCAGTAAACTCTACCTCTTCTCTATTGTGTTGGTAGCCGTCATTGGAGGATTGCTTTTCGGTTACGATACAGCAGTCATATCCGGTGCCGATAAAGGGCTTCAGGCATTCTTTATGGGTGCCCCCGATTTTGTCTACACAGATACGATTCACGGCATTACCTCTTCCAGTGCACTTATCGGATGTATCATCGGTAGTGCTCTTTCGGGATTCTTCGCATCCAATCTGGGACGTAAGAATTCTCTTTTCATAGCCGGCGTCTTGTTCTTTCTGTCGGCATTAGGCTCCTACTACCCGGAATTCCTTTTCTTCGACTATGGTGTTCCTTCCTATTCCTTGCTCGTGGCATTCAACTTCTACCGTGTATTGGGAGGAATCGGCGTTGGTTTGGCATCCGCCATCTGCCCGATGTATATTGCGGAAATTGCGCCGAGCAACATTCGCGGGACTCTGGTATCATGGAACCAGTTTGCTATTATCTTCGGCCAGTTAGTGGTTTACTTCGTGAATTTCCTTATTTTGGGCGAGAATTCAAATCCGGTGATAAAGGCCATTGAAGGAGTCAACCAGATTCTGAATCCCGAAGCGGCAGCATGGACCACAGAGATAGGATGGCGTCTGATGTTTGTCAGTGAGGCTGTTCCTGCAGGAGTCTTTGCGTTGCTCGTACTGTTTGTTCCCGAAACGCCACGCTATCTTGCCATGAGTGGCAAGGATGATAAGGCACTCCAGGTGTTAAGCCGTATCAACGGCTTGGCTCAGGCAAAGGTTATTCTGTCTCAAATCAAAGCCACGGCAGAGGAAAAGACGGAAAAGCTTTTCACTTATGGCTGGATGGTTATCTTTATCGGAATCATGCTGAGTGTATTCCAGCAAGCGGTAGGTATCAACGCCGTACTCTATTTCGCACCGCGTATCTTCGAAACGATGGGAATGGGCAACCCGATGGTGCAGACCGTCATTATGGGTATCATCAATATTCTGTTCACGTTGCTGGCTGTCTTTACAGTCGAGAAATGGGGACGTAAACCACTGCTTATCTCGGGATCTATCGGTATGGCGATAGGTGCTTTCGGAGTAGCTCTTTGCAACGTTGTGGCAGGGCTTCCTCCCATGTTGGCTGTTGTCAGTATCATGGTCTACAGTGCTTCGTTCATGTTCAGCTGGGGCCCCATCTGCTGGGTACTGATTGCTGAAATCTTCCCGAATACCATCCGTGGCGCTGCAGTAGCCATTGCCGTAGCCTTCCAATGGATATTCAATTTCATTGTATCTTCCACCTTCGTACCTATGTACAATATGAGTTTGGGAGATATGGGAGACAAGTTCGGGCACATGTTTGCTTATGGCTTATACGGAATCATCTGTGTGGTGGCCGCTCTGTTTGTCTGGAAGCTTGTTCCCGAAACGAAAGGCAAGACACTGGAAGACATGACCAGACTGTGGAAGAATAGAAAAAATAATAGATAAGAACGTTATTGAAACTGTCCATATAAAATGAGAAAGAGGTTGTGTCAAAATGCTGACACAGCCTTTTTTTATGCGCAAAGCCCAGACTTTCTCAAGCCCGGGCTTTGTTATTACCCAAAGTTTTCGTATCTTTAGGCATAAAGTTTTTCGTTATGGCAAAGTTACATTTTCGTCCTTACATTCCCAACCAAACCGTTCTTTTTCCACAAAGAATTGATGAAAACATAGCTGCGAACGACCCGGTCCGCATCGTGAATGCTGTTATTGACAACCTCAATCTTGAGAGTTTCAAGAAGCTTTATAAGGAAACGGGCCGTTGTCCTTATCATCCTAAAATGATGCTTAAGGTGATAATCTACGCCTACATGAATAATATCTATTCTTGCCGTAAAATAGAGAAGCACCTCCTTCGTGACATTCATTATATTTGGCTTGCCGGTAATGAGCATCCGGATTTTATCACGATCAACCGTTTTCGTAACCGTGTAAAGGAGGAAATAAATAATGTATTTACCCAGTTGATTTTTGTCCTTGCCGATAAAGGTTTCATCAGCCTTGATGTGGAGTATATTGACGGCACCAAGATTGAATCCAAAGCCAACAAATATACTTTTGTCTGGCGCAAGACAGTCGAACGGAACCGTACGAGACTAATGGATAAAATCCGTATTCTCTTGGAGCAGGTGGATGAAACCATTGCACAGGAGAACTCTATAAAAGACACATCCGTGGAGTTTACTTCCTGCAGGCTCTCTGACATAGTGGATGAACTTAAAGAAGCCCTGGAACGCCAGCCTGCAACAAAGGATAAGGAAGAAAAGAAAGCCCTGCGCAAAAAGAAAAAGCAGGTCAGGGAACTTGAAGGGTATCGTGACAAGCTGATAGAATATGACAATCACCTTGATACCCTTGGAGAACGTAACTCCTATTCCAAGACCGATCCTGGTGCCACATTCATGCGCATGAAAGAAGATGCCATGAAGAACGGGCAGACCAAACCCGGATATAATCTGCAAATAGGTACTGAAAACCAATTTATCACAGACTTCCGTCTGTTTCCCAACCCTACCGATACACTGACCCTCATACCTTTTTTCCACTCTTTCCAGTACCGCTATAACCGTTTACCGAATATCTGCGTGGCAGACTCCGGTTACGGTTCGGAAGAAAATTACCGGTTCATGCAGGAGAATGGGATAGAAACCTTCATCAAGTACAATTACTTCCATAAAGAACAGCGTCCCCGTTATACTCCCAACCCGTTCCATGCCGAAAGTCTCCATTACAATGCCCAAGAGGATTATTACTTTTGTCCTATGGGACAGCACATGAACCGTATAGGAACCAAACGTGACAAGACAGCGAGCGGATACATCACCGAAAGTGCCCGGTATAAAGCAAAAAGATGCGAAGGTTGCCCTTTGCGTGGCAGTTGTTTTAAAGCTCGGGGGAACCGTATTATAGAAGTCAACCACCGATTAAATCAATACAAACGGCAGGCACGGGAAAGGTTGCTCTCAGAAGAAGGTATCAAGCATAGAGGCAGGAGGTGTATAGAACCAGAAGCTGTGTTTGGACAAATGAAATACAACATGGCATACAGAAGATTCCGGCATGTGGGAGAAGACAAGGTTACAATGGACTTTGCTTTCTTTGCTATAGCCTTTAATATCAAAAAAATGTGCGCTAAACTGATAAAAGAAGGAAAGGGGCTCATTACAGTTGCCAAATATTTGTTTATGGGACTATTTATAACCCGATATAATTGGAATATAGCAACTTGCTGCCAAATGCATGAGGAAAAAGTAGCATAGCCAAAAGAAAATATAGCAGAACTTAAAATATAAAAGAGGTTGTGCCAACGTTTTGACACAACCTCTCTTCTTGTTATCATCCCATATATTCTCTCTTATCTGTCCAAGATGAGAAAGAAAAATCTTCAAAAGGAAAGATAACATGTAAAGATAAACTGTACCTTTGCACTGTTTTTAATCAGGAATAGCAAGAAAGTTATGGATTCAATGAAAATCAATAAGGTACAGATACGCAATCTGCAGATTGAAGATTATGACCAGTTGGCACAATCGTTTACGCGTGTTTATTCAGACGGAAGCGATGTGTTCTGGACACACAAACAAATAGAAAAGCTGATACGAATCTTTCCCGAGGGGCAGATTGTGACGGTGGTTGACGAGAAAATCGTGGGCTGTGCACTTTCCATCATAGTGAACTACGATGATGTGAAGAACGACCACACCTACGCTCAGGTTACGGGCAAGGAGACTTTCAATACCCACAATCCGAAGGGTAACATCCTTTATGGCATCGAAGTCTTTATTCATCCCCAATACCGCGGCCTGCGTCTGGCACGCCGCATGTATGAATACCGCAAGGAACTTTGCGAAACATTGAACTTGAAGGCAATCATGTTTGGCGGACGTATCCCCAACTACTATAAATATGCTGACCAACTCCGTCCTAAGGAGTACATAGACAAGGTGAAGCAAAAGGAAATCTTCGACCCGGTGCTGACCTTTCAGCTCTCCAACGACTTCCACGTGCGCAAGGTGATGCGCAACTATCTTCCCAATGATGAGGAGTCCAAGCACTATGCCTGCCTGCTGCAATGGGACAATATCTACTATCAGGCTCCCACACAAGACTATGTAAGCCCCAAAACTACCGTCCGTGTCGGCTTGGTGCAATGGCAGATGCGTACCTACAAGACACTGGATGACCTCTTTGAACAAGTGGAGTTCTTTGTGGATGCCGTGAGCGACTATAAGAGTGACTTTGTCCTTTTCCCCGAATACTTCAATGCACCGCTGATGGCAAAATTCAACAATGAGGGCGAATCGCAGGCCATCCGTGGACTGGCGGCCTATACCGAGGAAATCAGGGAGCGTTTCGTCAAGCTCGCTATCAGTTATAACATCAATATCATTACGGGCAGTATGCCGCTTATCAAGGAGGACGGATTGCTATACAACGTAGGATTCCTCTGCCGGCGTGACGGAAGCTATGAAATGTATGAGAAGATACACGTCACTCCCGACGAAATAAAGTCTTGGGGATTGAGTGGAGGCAAGTCCATCCAGACGTTCGACACGGACTGTGCGAAGATAGGCGTGCTGATATGCTACGATGTCGAGTTCCCCGAACTGAGCCGCATCATGGCGGACCAAGGCATGCAGATACTCTTTGTGCCTTTCCTTACCGATACACAGAATGCTTACAGCCGCGTAAAGGTATGCGCCCATGCCCGTGCCATCGAAAACGAGTGCTTCGTCGTGATAGCCGGCAGTGTAGGTAATCTTCCCCGTGTGCACAACATGGACATTCAGTATGCCCAGTCCGGTGTATTCACTCCCTGCGATTTTGCTTTCCCCACAGACGGCAAGCGTGCGGAAGCCACTCCGAATACCGAAATGATTCTTGTATCGGATGTGGATCTGGATTTGCTGAACGAGCTGCATACCTACGGCAGTGTACGTAACTTGAAAGACCGGAGAGGCGATTTGTACGAGGTGAAGATGAAAAAATAACCTTTCCACGCCGGGTTTTTCATCGTACCCGATGCCACACTTCAGTAACTTAAATGCCACACTTTACCGCCTCAAGTGCCACATTTCGTAGTCCGAAACCTATGGCATTCCGGATGATAAAATGTGGCATTTAAGTTACTGAAGTGTGGCATTTCGGATAGTAATTCCATAGTTTATTCGTGTCTTTACACAACTTTTACTCTAAAAACTGAAACAATGGTCAAAAAAGCTTTCTCCGCTTCCGAAATACCTCTTTGCATCAATGTGCTGCGATTACTTAACTACCGTCTGGCCTCCGGTGAACTGATTCTGTCCGACTGGCATACGGTGAAACAGATTGCTTTTAATATAAGCCTTTCCATTACTCCTAGGCGCGTGTAAAGGAGGAAACCCGTATTCTCCGCACCCGGCAGGAAGTCATCATCAGGCAATTCTCCATCCTGGGCTTCCTGAAAACTGACATAAAGGTCAATTCTGTCACTTATGAACGTGTCCGCTATTACTTCGTAGACTTCATCCTCTATTTTGCCTTCCACGCCACTATGCAGCAGAAGAAGAGCAAGGAAGAATAGCTGAAGCCTGCCTACACCATAAATCAATGAGGCAGCCGCCCAAGTCTATAAAGAGCGCCGCCAATATTATAGTGATGGGGGACTGACCGGAGATGTGAAGCCTGAATGCTCAAAATCCGCCATGCAATTACAGCATCAAAAAACGCCTTTCTTGCCTATGTGGACGAAATCCTGCCCCAAAAGAAAGAACCCGAAAACCTGATGTATTACTTTCTCTCTTTCGATGAGACATTGGATTGTTTCGGAGTGGTGAATCATTTCCTTAATTATTCTATCTTGAATTATAGTTACATCAGCGGCAGTTGAAGTCTATTCGCAGATGATGCTGCTATTATTTTTTTCAATGTGATATTTTATTATTCTTTCCCATGCTGTTTTGCACGCTTATTGCTGATTGCAGCAATGACATTCGCAGAATTCTACATACCGTTTGTTGAACTCAGCAAAATAGCCCTCTTATTTGTAGTTTTCAGGTCGCTTGTTTGAACTAAATTTACGTTTTGCCGTTTTTTGCTTAGAACCCCGTGGGTTTTAGTGCTTTTCTTAGAAAGGTCACATCAAGCGGATATTACTTCCACACATCCATTGAACTGACGCCAAATAAAACATTTTATCGCACTAAGCCAGCTTTTTCTACCTAAAAAGTCTCTTGTATCTAAGTTTTTTGTAAATTTGCACTCTTAAAATAAAGAAGATGGCTTTTGATGTACCAAAAAACATGCTGGTCAAGAGTATTCTTCAATCGTAAATTGTCAAATAGTAAATATCAAGATGGGTAAGAAGTTTGCCGAATATTCGAAGCTTGACCTTTCCGAAGTGAACGGAAAAGTGTTGGAGAAATGGGACGAAAACCAGGTTTTCGCCAAGAGTATGACAGAACGTGAAGGTTGTCCTTCTTTCGTGTTTTTCGAAGGACCTCCTTCGGCCAATGGTATGCCGGGTATTCACCACGTAATGGCTCGCTCCATTAAGGACATTTTCTGCCGTTACAAAACGATGAAGGGATTTCAGGTAAAGCGTAAGGCCGGATGGGATACTCATGGATTACCCGTGGAACTGGGTGTGGAAAAGGCGCTTGGCATTACGAAAGAGGATATTGGCAGGACTATTTCTGTGGCAGAATACAATGCTGCCTGCCGCAAGGACGTCATGAAGTTCACCAAAGAGTGGGAAGACCTGACGCACAAGATGGGCTACTGGGTGGACATGAAGAACCCCTATATAACTTACGACAACCGCTACATCGAAACGTTGTGGTGGCTGTTGAAGCAACTCTACAAGAAAGGACTGCTTTATAAAGGATATACCATACAACCGTATTCTCCCGCTGCCGGTACAGGACTCAGTTCGCACGAGCTGAACCAGCCCGGATGCTATCGTGACGTAAAAGATACGACCGTAGTGGGGCAGTTCAAGATAAAGAACCCGAAGCCGGAAATGGCAGAGTGGGGGACTCCTTACTTCCTGGCATGGACTACCACTCCGTGGACATTGCCCAGCAATACCGCACTCTGTGTAGGGCCTAAGATTGACTATGTAGCCGTGCAGACCTACAACAGCTATAGTGGCGAGAAGATGACCGTCGTTCTGGCAAAAGCATTGCTCTATGCACACTTCAATAAAAAAGCGGAAGGCATTGCATTAGAGGATTATAAACCGGGAGACAAGCTGATACCTTTCAAGATTGTAGGTGAATACAAGGGACCGGACTTGGTAGGTATGGAGTACGAGCAACTCATCCCGTGGGTAAAGCCGATAGATGTGGCCGAAGACGGCAGTTTGACTGCCAGCGATAAAGGTTTCCGTGTAATCGCGGGTGATTATGTAACGACCGAAGACGGTACGGGTATCGTACACATCGCCCCGACCTTTGGTGCGGACGATGCCTTTGTGGCCCGTGCTGCAGGCATACCTTCCCTGTTCATGATAAACAAGAAAGGTGAAACTCGCCCGATGGTGGATCTCACCGGTAAGTTCTATTTGATAGATGAACTGGATGAGGATTTCGTAAAGGCATGTGTCAACGTGGACTTGTATAAGGAGTATCAGGGCAAGTGGGTAAAGAATGCTTATGACCCTCAATTCACCGTAGACGGCAAGTATAATGAGCAGGCTGCGCAAGCTGCCGAATCATTGGATATCGAAATCTGCATGATGATGAAAGCCGCTCATCAGGCATTCAAGATAGAAAAGCATGTACACAACTATCCGCACTGCTGGCGTACGGACAAACCCGTATTGTACTATCCGCTGGATAGCTGGTTTATCCGCAGCACTGCTTGTAAGGAACGTATGATAGAGTTGAACAAGACCATCAACTGGAAGCCGGAAAGCACCGGTACGGGACGTTTCGGTAAGTGGCTGGAAAACCTGAATGACTGGAATCTCAGCCGTTCACGCTACTGGGGCACTCCGCTGCCTATCTGGCGTACAGAGGACAATAGCGAGGAAAAATGTATCGAGTCTGTAGAAGAACTTTACAACGAAATAGAGAAATCCGTAGCTGCCGGTCTGATGCAGTCCAACCCCTACAAGGACAAAGGCTTCCAGCCGGGTATATATACCGAAGAGAATTACGACAAGATAGACTTGCACCGTCCTTACGTAGACGATGTCATCCTTGTTTCCAAAGACGGCAAGCCGATGAAACGTGAAACGGACTTGATTGACGTATGGTTTGACTCCGGTGCCATGCCTTATGCACAGATACACTATCCGTTCGAAAACAAGGAACTGCTGGACAGCCATCAGGTATATCCTGCCGATTTCATCGCCGAAGGAGTGGACCAGACACGCGGCTGGTTCTTCACGCTGCACGCCATCGCCACGATGGTGTTCGACAGCACCGCTTATAAGGCTGTTATCTCCAACGGTCTGGTGCTCGACAAGAACGGAAACAAGATGTCCAAGCGTCTGGGCAATGCCGTAGACCCCTTCTCGACCATCGAGAAATACGGTTCCGACCCGTTGCGCTGGTACATGATCACCAACTCTTCTCCGTGGGACAATCTTAAGTTCGACGTGGATGGAGTGGAAGAGGTGCGCCGCAAGTTCTTCGGAACACTCTATAACACCTATTCATTCTTCGCCCTCTATGCCAATGTAGACGAATTTGAATACAAGGAAGCCGACGTGCCCATGGCAGAACGCCCTGAGATAGACCGTTGGATTCTCTCCGTACTGAATACGCTGGTGAAGAACGTGGATACCTGCTACAATGAATACGAGCCCACGAAAGCAGGACGTCTCATTTCTGAGTTTGTGAACGACAATCTCTCCAATTGGTACGTTCGTCTGAACCGTAAACGCTTCTGGGGTGGCGGTATGACGCAGGACAAGCTCTCTGCATTCCAGACACTCTATACCTGCTTGGAAACTGTAGCCAAGCTGATGGCGCCCATTGCTCCGTTCTATGCCGACATGCTGTACACAGACCTGATTGCAGCTACGGGACGCGACAACGTGGTTTCCGTACACCTTGCCAAGTTCCCCGAATATAAGGAGGAAATGATAGACAAGGAATTGGAAACCCGCATGCAGATGGCACAAGACGTCACTTCTATGGTATTGGCACTGCGCCGCAAGGTGAACATCAAAGTCCGCCAACCGCTTCAGTGCATCATGATACCGGTAGTGGATGAAGAACAGCGTGCACACATCGAGGCTGTGAAAGCACTTATCATGAACGAGGTGAATGTGAAAGAAATCAAGTTTGTGGACGGTGCTGCCGGTGTACTGGTAAAAAAAGTGAAATGCGACTTCAAGAAGTTGGGACCGAAATTCGGAAAACAGATGAAAGCTGTGGCTGCTGCCGTGGCCGGAATGTCTCAGGAGGCTATCGCTGAACTGGAGAAGAACGGTTCCTATACGTTCGTCCTGAACGGTACGGAAGCTGTGATTGAAACTGCCGATGTGGAAATCTTCAGCGAGGACATCCCGGGCTGGCTGGTTGCCAACGAAGGTAAACTAACCGTAGCTTTGGAAGTTACCGTAACCGAAGAGTTGCGTCGTGAAGGTGTTGCGCGCGAGTTGGTGAACCGTATTCAGAATATCCGCAAGTCAAGCGGTTTTGAGATAACCGATAAAATAAAGATTACATTATCAAAAAATCCTCAAACAGATGATGCAGTAAACGAATATAAAGACTATATTTGTAACCAAGTTTTAGGAACTTCACTGACGCTGACAGACAACGTAGAAAATGGTGCAGAACTAAACTTCGACGATTTCTCGCTGTACGTGAGCGTAGTGAAAGAATAATTAAATACTAACCTGATTAACACGTAAAAGTTATGGCAGAAAAGACAAGATACTCAGATGCTGAATTGGAAGAATTCCGCGCTATCATTCTGGAGAAGTTAGAGTTAGCACAACGTGACTATGAATTGTTAAAGGCTAGCCTGACGGGTGCAGACGGCAATGACACCGACGATACATCTCCTACGTACAAAGTGCTGGAAGAAGGTGCCAACACCTTATCCAAGGAAGAAACCACACGTCTGGCCCAACGCCAGTTAAAGTTCATCCAAGGATTGCAGGCTGCTTTGGTGCGCATTGAGAACAAAACATATGGCATTTGCCGCGAAACCGGCAAACTGATACCGGCAGAGCGCCTTCGTGCAGTGCCCCATGCCACTTTGAGCATCGAAGCTAAAAACAACGGCAAGAAATAAAAATGGGTAAATTCTTTACGAAAGGACGGATAGCCTTACTCATTATATTCTCGGTATTAATTATAGACCAGATTATCAAGATTTGGATTAAGACTCACATGTACTGGCACGAGAGCATCCGAATCACAGATTGGTTCTACATCTACTTTACTGAGAATAGTGGCATGGCTTTCGGTATGGAAATATTCGCCAAACTGTTTCTCACCTTGTTCCGTATTGTTGCGGTAACGGTGATAGGTTGGTTTCTGCATAAATTCGTGAAGCTGGGAATGAAGACGGGATTCATCGTCTGTGTGTCTTTAGTCCTGACGGGAGCTTTGGGTAACATTATTGACAGCGTCTTTTACGGTGTACTGTTTAATGAAAGCACTCATTCGCAGATAGCTTCTTTCCTGCCTGAAGGGGGAGGATATGCTTCCTGGTTTCACGGCAAAGTGGTAGATATGTTCTATTTTCCTATCATAGATACAAACTGGCCCACATGGATGCCGTTCGTCGGTGGTGAACACTTTATTTTTTTCAGCCCGATATTCAATTTTGCAGATGCAGCAATCAGCTGTGGTATGATTGCATTGCTGTTGTTCTATAATAAGGATTTCAATGATGCCTATCACGCAGCCATAAAGAAATCATGAAAGGAATAAATCGAATTCAATGGTGTAGTGTAGTCCTTCTGGCATTCAGTCTGACGGCTTGTAAGGTGAAAAGACCTGAGACCGTCCTTCCGGATGCCAAGATGGAAAACGTGCTTTACGATTATCACATAGCCAAAGCTATGGGTGAAGAAGTACCGTATAACGAAAGCTATAAGCGGGTTCTTTACATTGAATCGGTTTTCAAGAAATATGGCATCACTCAGGCCGATTTCGACTCTTCTATGGTCTGGTTTGCCCGTAATCCGGAGGTACTTACCAAAATCTACGAGAAAGTGAATGTACGCTTAAAAGCCGAAAGAGACGGTATCAACCACTTGATTGCCCTGCGTGACAACAAGCCGAAAGAATCACTTCCCGGAGACAGTATCGACGTGTGGATATGGCAGCATATCTATCAGTTGACGGGCATGCCCCTGGACAACAAGATAACGTTTACGTTGCCTTCAGACACCAATTTCCACGACCGTGACACGTTGCGCTGGAGCGCACGCTTCCGTTTTCACAACGGTGCACCGGACAGCATACATGCTCCGTTGATGGCGATGCAGGTTCTTTATGAGAAGAATGACAGTGTCATCAGTGCCATTCGGAAAGTACAAGGCACAGGTGTGGAAACGCTCACCTTGTTTGCCGATACCTTAGGAGAAATCAAGGAAATACGCGGGTTCATCTATTACCCGCAGCAGGAGACTCCACAGCCTTTGCTGGCAGACCGTATCTCACTGATGCGCTATCACGCCACAGACAGTCTGGTCATTGCCCCAAAGGACAGCCTTCAGCAGGCCACAGACTCCCTTCGCAAGGACAGTATCGGGAAACCAGAGAAATTGAAGCCTCTGAAAATTCAGGAGCAGGAAAATGCCACAACTCCTAGAACCATACGTCCCCGTCCGAAAGCATGAAACGCTACGCTTCCCATTTTCTGTTTCTTCCCAGACATGGCTATCTGAAACAATATGTGGTGGAGATAGGTGAAGGACAGTGTGTATCACGTATCTTCCCATTGACAGAAGAGGTGGAGAATACGGAATGGCTACCGGGCGTCATAGCTTTGCTTACGGAGGCGGAAACAGACTATCCTCATTTTGATACGTGCTGCAATATACTGACGGCAATCCCTCCGGTTATCGAGGAAGAATTGTCTTGTTTGATTCCCTGGTTGTTTTTCCCTTTTGATTTTACTACAATGCTGCCTGGCGCCGGAACTCAGCGCAAACTACTGCTGTAGCAATAGCCACGTTCAACGACTCCGAGGTCTCACGGCCGGCGGGATAATTCGGTATGTATAGTTTGCGGTTGATGAGTGCCTCCACTTCTTTTCCGATGCCATTTCCTTCATTTCCCATCACAATCAGCCCATTTTTCGAGAGTGATTGTCCGTACATATTCTCTCCGTCCAGGAAAGTGCCGTAAACGGGAATATCCTTCAGTGAGCGAATGAGCTCGGGTAGGGGAGTATAATGCAGTCTGACGCGTGCGATACCTCCCATCGTGGCCTGCACTGTTTTGGGATTATAGATATCCACCGTATTGGGCGAACAGAATATATGCTCTATCCCAAACCAATCGGCAAGGCGGACAATCGTTCCCAGGTTACCGGGGTCTTGCACATCATCCAAAGCCAGACAGAGGGAGCGGCTGATGACGGAAACATCCGTCTCCTCATCCGGCTGCCGGAACACAGCCAGCACTTGTTGGGGAGTTTTTAGCAGGCTGGCACGCGAAAGTTCTTCCTCCGATACTTCCGTGACATCCGTTACAGTGGAGATAGGGCGGTTCCGGGAAAGCCATTCTGAAGTTGCCAGCAAGAACTGACAAGGAAAATGTCCCAACAAATCCCCTACGAGTTTAGGTCCTTCTGCCAGAAATACCTTGTCAGCCTTCCGGTTCTTTTTCTGCTCCAACGAGTGGATATATTTAATGCGGTTTTTACTTAATGCCATAGGATACACATGTTATCATTTGACAAAAATACGTGATTATTTCAATATAATCAAAAACTCTGCACTCTTCCGGCGTTTTTTATTTCGGGAACAAAAAAATACAAGTATATTTGTAGCTGTTTATGCGCAATTAATGACTCGGTATGGATAAAGGTTTCCGCTACGCGATACTTACTACTATCGTACTTTTGTTGGCTTCCTGTTCTTCTACCAAATATGTGCCGGACGGCTCGTATTTGCTGGATGAAGTGCGTATACATACTGACAATAAGGAAGTAAAACCATCTAATCTCTCCATGTATATCCGCCAGAATCCCAATGCGAAGTGGTTCAGTCTGATAAAGACCCAGTTGTATGTCTACAACTGGTCCGGACGGGACTCTACACGCTGGATAAACCGTACATTGAGGAAATTAGGGGATGCTCCTGTCATATACAGTGAGGAGGAAACCAATCGGACCAGGGAAGAGATCACTAAAGCTGTGCAGAATATGGGCTATATGGGTGCTCTGGTGGAACCGATACGCCAAGTCAAAAAGAAAAAGATGAGGTTAGTCTATAAGGTGACAACCGGCAAACCCTATAAAGTGCGTACCTTGAAATATGATATCCGGGACAGTAAAATAAAGGAATACATGCGGCAGGATTCTGCAGTAACCCTCTTATCCGAAGGCATGTATTTTGATGTCAATGTATTGGATGCAGAACGTCAGCGTATCACGAACAAACTGCTTCAGAACGGATATTATAAGTTCAATAAAGAGTACATCTCTTATACCGCAGATACTGTCCGCAATTCTTACCTGGTAGATTTGACGTTGCATTTGGCTCCATACAAGCAGCACAACGAGGATACACCGCAGAATCACCAACAGTACACTATCAATAAAGTGAGTTTCATTACAGACTATAATGTGTTGCAGGCATCTGCCTTGAACAGCATCGAGGTAAATGATTCATTGCACTACAAAGGATTCCCCATCTACTACAAAGACAAGCTTTATCTGCGTCCCAAAGTGCTGACCAACAATCTGCGCATCATTCCGGGAACTCTCTATAATGAGCAAAACGTGCAGCGCACCTACTCCAACTACGGACGCCTGCAAGCCCTGAAATACACCAACATCCGTTTTTTCGAAGTACAGCAGAGTGACAGTGCAAAGCTCAACGCCTATGTGATGCTGACCAGAGGCAAGCATCAGTCCGTATCCTTTGAAGTGGAAGGCACAAACTCTGCCGGCGACTTGGGAGCTGCCGCTTCAGTGGCTTTTCAGCACCGCAACATGTTCAAAGGTTCCGAAACATTCATGTTCAAGCTACGTGGGGCATACGAGGCTGTGTCTGGTTTGCAGAGCTCCTTAAATCAAGACTATATAGAATTAGGTGCGGAAGCAACTATCAACTTTCCACAGTTCATGTTTCCCTTTGTATCCAGCGATTTCAAACGGAGGATAAGGGCTACTACAGAATTCGGCTTGCAATATAACTACCAGATGCGGCCTGAATTCACACGTATTGTGGCGTCTGCCGGATGGAGCTACAAATGGGGAGTACAACAACAGCGTTCGCAGCATCGCATTGATTTACTGGACATCAATTATCTGTACATGCCCAGCATAGACCAGAGATTTAAAGAGGATTATCTGGAGAAAGACGAGAACTACATCCTCAAATATAATTATGAAGACCGTTTTATTGTCCGCACCGGCTATAGCTATATTTATAACAGTGCCGGAAAGGCTTTGATGAATAATTCCGGCATCGGAAATTCCTATACCATCCGCTTCAATTTTGAATCAGCGGGCAATTTGTTGTATGCTGTGGCAAAGCTCGGAGGAATGAAGAAGAATGCATCGGGAGAATACACTTTATTAAACATTCCTTTTGCCCAATACCTGAAAGGCGATTTTGACTTTGCCAAGAACCTGGTCATTGACAACCGCAATTCATTGGCATTTCATTTTGGTGTCGGTATCGCCATTCCATACGGCAATGCAACAATGCTTCCATTTGAAAAACGCTACTTTTCCGGTGGCGCCAATAGTGTGCGCGGATGGTCTGTACGTGATTTGGGGCCCGGTTCTTTCCCCGGCGATAATAACTTCATGAACCAGTCGGGAGACATCAAGCTGGATGCCAGCATTGAATACCGCACACGGTTATTCTGGAAATTCAGAGGGGCTCTCTTTGTAGATGCCGGGAATATCTGGACAATACGGGATTATAAAGACCAGCCGGGAGGTCAGTTTAAATTTGACAAGTTCTATAAGCAGATTGCTTTGGCATATGGTTTAGGACTGCGTCTTGACTTAGATTTCTTTGTATTGCGTTTCGACGGAGGTATGAAAGCAATCAATCCAGCTTACGAGAAGAAAAAAGACCGTTATCCCATTATTCATCCTAAATTTAGCCGCGATTTTGCTTTCCACTTTGCTGTGGGATATCCGTTCTAAAAATATAAATGACTATGGATAAATGATACTGGATAATTAGCATATACATTTACCCATTATCATTTATCCATTATCCCATTACTTAAAGGCGTAATAGCTGTCAATCATTGTCGCTTGACGTGCTGCAGCCACACCTTGGGCATCCAGTGTCACTGTCATTTCCTCACCGTTCGGAAGGGTCATTTGTGCAGTGCCGTCATTGTTCATTTGCAGCAATTCTGTGCTGACACCATCGGCAACAACATTCCAAGTATTCAACTCTTTGTTGTAAATGAGTTCCATAGAAGCGGTCTCACCTTCTTTGGTGATAGAATAGCCGTTTTCAAGTGTCTCTACCAGGTAGTCACCGTTTTCACCTTTCACTTTCTTTACATCACCAATGCTGGCCATAGGGTTTGAACCACTCCAGAATTCGATGGAGTTGATGACCAATGCATCGGCCAGATAGCAAACGCCATATACCGGGACAATATTGAATGCCAGATAAACCAGTTCGTTTACAAACTTGGTACCAATACCTTGATTCCAGCTGACCAGTTTACTATGCAGTCCAAAAGAACCGATACAAGAACTGAAAAGAAACGAGCCGCAAATCATTACGGTCGCAGCCATCTTCAAATTGAACTTTTTCATAATCACTCTTTTTTATTTTACTGTGTTTAATAGCTTTATAGCTCATTGAGTTATTTTAAGCATCCGCAAATATAGGATTTTTTACGAAAATACATCCTATTTGAGCTTAAAATCTGTTTTCAGTAAAACAGAAGTGTCTATCTATGAGCTTTTTGAGAAAGAGCCTTTCCGATCCAACGGTCAACGGCAAACTTGCCCGGGCCTATGATATACATCAATATGAACACTACCAGGTACACAAAAGCCAGCTCTTTCGTGGCAAACGGGTCATTGCCATGAATTACAAAAAAGGCAACAGCCATTGTAAACACCATTGGTATCATAGCCAAACGATAGAGAAAACCTATAATGAATGCCATGGAGCATGCCAATTCACCGAAGATAGCCAATCCTAAAGACAGCGGGCTGCCTACACCCAATGGGTCTGGGAAAACAGCCGACAGCTCTTGAAAGTTAGTCCACTTCTGGATACCGTGGTTCATTAATAATATACCGAATACAATTCTTGCAATTAATAGCATAGCAGATGTTGCCGTTCCGTCCGGTTTGACGGGAAATAAAAGTCGTTTTAACATATTCATTCATTTTTAAGTTCGTATATGAACTATAACAAATATTACTCAATAAAAGTTTATTGCCGCTTCAAGGGTTTGATGATAATCCGTAAAGACAGGTCATAGGTAAAGTAACTCCACATCCAGTCTACGAAGATGGAAAGACGATTTTTTACACCCACAATACTCATCAAATGGATGAACAGCCACACAGCCCATACCGGAAAACTTCCAAAACGCAGCTTCTTAAGCTCGACTACGGCATGATTGCGGCCAATGGTCTCCATGGAGCCTTTGTTTTGATATATAAACGGTTGCAGCGGCAGGCCTGCTTCTGCACGCTGCAAGTTCCTTATCAAGTTGCGGGCCTGCTGGATGGCTGGTTGCACCACTTGCGGGTGTCCTTTGGGATACTCCTCAGAAATCATAAGGGCCGTATTCCCGATAGCGAAAATATTGGGATATTGAGAAAGACGGTTATAAGTGTCCACCTTCAAGCGGTTTCCCGGTCCATAGGCAGGCAATCCTTGAAGGCTGTTTGCTTTGACACCGGCCACCCAGAATACATTTTTTTTGGTATTGCTTGCGGTCCCATCATTCAATGTCAACTGATAATTCTCGTATCCCATCACCTGTTGATTCAATTTAATTTCCACATCATGCTTCTTCAGATAATCAGTCACTTCTTTGGAAGACTTTTCAGAAAAGGCAGACAAAAGCCTGGAAGAGCCATCCAACAAGATGATACGCTTCTCATTGATATTCAAGCCTGGATAGTTTTGAGAAAGGACAAACTTTCTCATCTCGGCCAGAGTAGCGGACAACTTTATTTCCGTAGCTCCACCACCTACAATGGCAAAGGTCATCAGACGCCTGTGCTCTTCTTTATTACCGGTACTCTGGGCCTGTTCAAAGCTGTCCAATATCTGGTTCGGTTGAACAAGGCTTCCGAAGTATTCAATTTTCGTACTAGCTTTAATCCATCGAAGCCACCACCTACGATTACCCATCGTTTCTGCCCCTCTTTATCGAGAATGTTCATTGCTGTTTTCATTAATTCAATATCATGTTGTTCTTTGTAATATTAAAATAACAGTATAACTGAGGAAAGCTCTATAAATGATGTGGTTAAAAAGAGTGAACCCCACATGCAATGTAGAAATGAACATAAAAGAGAAAAATAGGAAACAAAAAGAAGGGTAACATTGTTGTAATGAAGAACATAAAACAAACTTTGCCACGGAAGTTTTCTACAAGCAAATGGACACTAAATTGACAAAATGGATATTACCAATATTGATGCTGATTACAGAAACGGCTGTTCATGCACAAACACACCCTGCAGAAGCAAAAAACTCTGTGGACTCAATTTCTACGTATCCGATAGACTCGCTTCTCAAGAAACGCAGTTTTTTCGAAAAAATTTTGAATTACTTCAACGATGCCAACAAAGAAAAGAAAAACAAAAAATTTGATTTCAGCATTATAGGCGGGCCTCATTATTCCAGTGACACCAAATTTGGAATCGGACTGGTGGCGGCAGGACTCTACCGTACCGACCGGAACGATAGTATTCTCCCTCCGTCCAATGTCTCTCTGTATGGGGATGTCTCCACGGTGGGATTCTATTTGCTGGGAGTACGTGGAAACCATCTGTTTCCCCAAGACAAATACCGGTTGAACTACAATCTGTATTTCTATTCTTTCCCAAGCCTTTACTGGGGACAAGGATATGACAATGGAGCCAATGATGACAATGAGAGTGAATACGATCGCTTTCAAGCGCAGGTTAAGGTGGACTTCATGTTCCGGATGGCACGTAACTTTTATATCGGTTCAATGACAGCATTTGATTACGTGTATGGGCATGACTTTGAAAAACCGGAATTATGGAAAGGAATGAAAGCGCACAGCACCAACGTGAGCTTGGGGTTTTCCTTGTTGTATGATTCACGCGATTTTCTGACAAATGCCTATAAAGGATATTACCTACGGATAGACCAGCGCTTCAGTCCGGCCTTTTTGGGAAATAAATACGCATTCAGCAATACGGAACTGACGACCAGCTATTACCAGTCCGTGTGGAAGGGTGGGGTGTTGGCAGGCCAGTTCCATACTCTGCTGAACTACGGAAATCCGCCCTGGGGACTGATGGCAACATTGGGAAGTTCCTATTCTATGCGTGGCTATTATGAGGGACGCTACCGTGACAAGTGTGCAATGGATGCCCAGCTGGAACTACGCCAACATGTATGGAAGCGAAATGGAGTTGCCGTATGGGTAGGGGCGGGAACCATATTCCCGAATTTCTCGGAATTGGAGGCCAGGCATATTCTTCCTAATTATGGTTTCGGCTACCGCTGGGAGTTCAAAAAGAGAGTAAACGTACGTTTGGATTTAGGTTTTGGCAAACACCAGACCGGATTTATATTCAATATCAATGAAGCTTTTTAGAGACATAAAAAAATGGTTCGACAATCAGGAACATTTGTTCTATCTGTTTCTGGTCATTCTGATAGTGCCCAATGTAGTGCTATGCTTTACAGAACCCATATCATGGACGGCAAAGATATGTAATATCCTGCTACCCCTTTCTATATATTATGCTGTAATGGCTTGGTCGAGAAACTGTGGCAGGACATTCTGGCTGCTATTTCCGTTCATCTTCTTCGGAGCCTTCCAGCTTGTATTACTATATCTTTTCGGTCAGTCCATTATCGCAGTGGATATGTTTCTGAATCTGGTGACAACCAATTCAAGCGAGGCGCTGGAACTGCTGGACAATCTGATACCTGCCATCGTTATTGTGGTAGTGCTCTATATACCTGCATTAATTCTGGCAACCATATCCATTGTACACAAACGCAGACTGTCCGAAGCATTCATCCGGCAAGCTCGCCGTCGCACTCTGTATGTGCTGTCTGCCGGAATATTATCCTTAGGCAGTGCTTATTTGACAGATGACCGGTATGAGCTGAAATCCGAACTGTATCCTGCCAACGTATGCTACAACATAGCACTTGCCTTTCAACGGACGGCCCAAACGCGGAATTATCACAAGACCTCTAAAGATTTTACCTTTCATGCTAGAAGTACTCATCAGGCTGATGAAAGGGAAGTATATGTAATGGTGGTGGGAGAAACCTCACGGGCATGCAACTGGGCTTTGTACGGCTATGAACGGGAAACTAACCCGGGACTGTCGGGCATTGGCGGACTGACAGCTTTCAGCCATGTGCTGACAGAATCAAACACCACCCACAAGAGTGTTCCGATGTTGCTGTCACCGGTCAGTGCTTCCAGTTTTGATTCCATCTATTATCAAAAAGGGATTATCACAGCATTCAAGGAAGCCGGTTATCAGACCGCCTTTTTCTCGAACCAGCGCTATAACCACTCATTTATAGATTTCTTCGGCAAAGAAGCCGACACGTATGATTTCATTAAAGAAGATGTGGGGGATTCCAATTACAACCCCTCTGATGACAAACTGTTGAAACTGGTAGCAAAAGAACTGGGCAAAGGAGTTTCCAGGCAATTTATAGTTCTCCACACTTACGGTTCTCATTTCAATTATAAAGAGCGCTATCCGGCAGAGCAGGCTTTCTTCCTGCCGGACATGCCCGTTGACGCGGAAGTGAAATACAAAGACAACCTGATCAATGCCTATGATAATTCTATCCGCTACACGGATAATTTTCTGGTTCGTCTGATAGATATGCTTCAAAAACAACATGTCAATTCTGCCTTGATATACACTTCAGACCATGGAGAAGATATTTTCGATGACAACCGGCATCTCTTTCTGCATGCCTCACCGGTACCTTCCTATTATCAGATACATGTGCCATTCTTTATTTGGATGTCCGACAACTACCGGCAGAGATACCCATCGTTATTGGAGGCCGCACAAGCCAATAGGCAGAAGAATGTATCTTCCAGTGCCTCATTCTTCCAGACAATGCTGGAAATAGGTGGAGTGGAGACCCCATACCGGAATGACTCTTTATCTGTCACCAGCGCTCTGTTTATCGAAAGACCCAGAGTCTATCTGAACGACCACAATGAAGCCCGCACACTGGATGATGTCGGTATGCTCAAGGAAGACTTCAAGATGCTGGAAGAGAAAGGCATCAGGTAATCAGGGAAAGAGAGCAGGCTGTTGCTATTTTGCCCTGATTCTTGATATAAAATTCTGAATCACCGGATACATCTCCTCTACCGTATTCAGCTCCATGCAAGCCGTCTCCAACGGGCACCAGCCGGTCTTGTCACGGTTAATGATATGGGGAACCTCTTGGGCAAAAGTCGTTTCAATTCCTGCTTCGCACAGCAATGCCAGCGCAGGAGTGCTGATTATATCGGCATAGACCGTTTTAAAGCCTCCCAGTACCATCAAAGCAGTGGCACCTTTCCCTATAACCTTATCGGCAATGGCAGCCCCCTTCATAAATGCAGAATCTGCCTGGTACAAATCATACAAATCCGCTACTCCCCGTTGGGTGAAAGTACGGACTTCCTCCCGGTTCTTCATAACACAAGAGTATCCTCCCTTGTGCAGTATGTCAATGATACTCTCCATTTTATAAAGTCTCTTGTTTCAACTGTTCTACAAATTTGTCAATACGATGCAGTTCTTTGGGAATATCAATCGTTTGCGGGCAATGCGGAGAACACTGGTTGCACCCGGTACAATGGTCGGCCTGTCTCAGTTTGGGTACACTTCGGTCATATCCTACGAGAAAAGCACGGCGTGCTTTCCGATAATTCTCATCCTGGCTGCTTTCCGGCACATTTCCTTCATTGACACATTTATTGTAATGTATCAAGATGGCAGGAATGTCAATTCCATACGGGCAAGGCATGCAGTACTTGCAGTCGTTGCAAGGTATGGTGGGGTACTCCATCATCAAATCTGCCGTATCATACAGATACTGAGTTTCTTCTTCTGTGAGTGGTACCAATGGAGAGTAAGTACGGATGTTATCCTGCAAATGTTCCATATAAGTCATGCCGCTCAGCACTGTCAGTACATCCTGGGGAGAACCGGCATAACGGAATGCCCAAGACGCCACACTGCGTTCGGGTTCGCGCTGCTTCAGTCGTGCCACAATATGGTCGGGGACATTGGAGAGCCGCCCACCCAGCAGAGGCTCCATAATGACAGCAGGGATCTTACGCTTGGCCAGCTCGTCATACAGATACTCTGCCTTGAAGTTGCTGCCCGAAGCATGTTTCCAGTCCACATAATTCAACTGTATTTGTACAAAATCCCAATGAACTTCACCACGGTCATGCATCTGCAAGGCATAGTCATAGACTTCGATATCGCCGTGGAACGACCATCCCAAACGGCGGATGCGTCCTGCTTCACGCTCCTTGACAAGAAAATCAATCATACCGTTGTCTATGTAGCGTTTGCGGAATTGCTCCATGCCACCGCCACCAATCATGTGTAGCAGATAGTAGTCTATATAGTCCACCTGCATATCCTCGAATGACTTACGGTACATGGCAATGGAACCCTCGCGAGTCCAGGTATCAGGATGAAAATTGGATAGTTTGGTGGCAAGATAGAACGATTCGCGCGGGTGGCGTTTCAGAGCTATTCCCGTAGACTTCTCACTCCATCCTTGTACATACATCGGAGACGTATCGAAATAATTCACACCATGGGCAATGGCATAATCCACCAGTTCGTTCACAGCATCCTGGTCTATCATTTCCCCTTTTCCATCCGGAGCAGGAACGGTAGGCCAGCGCATACAACCATATCCTAAAATAGAAACTTTGTCACTCCCCAAACCGGGAAAACTACGATAGGTCATTTTATCCGTCGGAATGGGACCCAACGCTTTACTACCTTCACTGCTCCCTTCCTTAGAACCACATCCATAGAGGGCAGCAGTAGATGTGGCGGCTGTAATCCCCACTATCTTCAAGAAATCACGACGGTTCATATTGTTTTTATGATGTTCTTCCATACTTATAGAAATTCTACTTTGTTATATAATCCGATGTCTTTCATGCCCTTCCACATAGATGGCACTAAACGGACGGGCCGGACAAAGATTCTCGCATGCCCCGCAGCCGATACAGCGCTCCACATTGATTACCGGAATCTTTGGAGAATCCTTGTCTTCAGGTATACTCGGCACCATTTGTATGGCTCCCGTCGGGCAATGGCGTGCACAGTTGCCACACTGCACACCATCCGTCAGTGGTATGCAATTTTTCTTTACCCACACGGCATGCCCTATCTGAACGGATGATTTATCAACTTTGATTATCGGGCGGATAGCTCCTGTAGGACATACCTCCGAACATTTTGTACATTCCGGTCTGCAATAGCCGCGTTCGTATGACATTTCCGGCTGCATCAATTTCCTTAAGTCCGCAGAAGGACGAAGAACCTGATTGGGACATGCCGACACACAGAGCTGGCAGGCCGTGCAGTGTTGCGCCATATTGCGGGCACTCAATGAGCCGGGAGGAGTGAGGGGAGTGCTTCGCTCGGGAATCTTCTTATCCTCAATGGCTGCCAGTCCTCCGTCTACTTTCTTTTCCTGCGCTTTTAAAACAGAAGTGGCTGCAACCAGAGCCGTTGCTGTGAAAAAACTGCGGCGGGTTTCGTTTATCTGTTCCGAATTAGCCTTGCCCGCAGCAGGTTTGCCGAAAGGATGATACTTGTAGGAAATGGCTCCATGCTTGCACTTCTCAATGCAGTTCATGCAAACCACACACCGGCTTGCATCAATCTGATGCTCCTTAAAGTTGATGCAGGCTGCCTTGCAGTTGCGTGAACAAAGACTGCATTGGTTGCACTTTTCCGAATCTATTGTGATGCGGAAAAGCGAATAACGTGAAAGGAAGCCCAAGACCGTTCCTACCGGGCAAATCGTATTACAATAGGTTCGTCCGTTGCGTCCGGCCAGAACAACAAGCACAGCCAAAGTAGCGGCAGCAATAATAAAAGTCGGCAGGCTCTTCAACCATACATCCGTTTCATAAAAGGCATAACTGTCTGCCCGTTCAGCCAGATAAGCAAGCAGATTGTTGCCCCATTGCCATATAGGTTGAAAAAGATTATTGGCAATACGTCCGTATGCACTATAGGGTGCAAGTAGAGCAGCCAATGAACCAATTCCGGCAATCAAAGCAATGATAAACACACCCAATACGCCATAGCGCAGCCAAGATAAGGCCGGAGAATAAGAGTAAGGAAGCTTCCTGCGTTTTTTAGGTTGCCGGCCCAGCCATGCCAGTATATCCTGAAATACCCCTAAGGGGCAAATCACAGAACAATAGATACGCCCGCATACCAAAGTGAGAATTACAAGAAACAATATCACTCCCACATTTAGCGCCAATACAGCCGGCAAAAACTGGATTTTGGCCAACCAGCCGAACCACCCATGCAACGTTCCCGTAAAATCAAGGAACAACAAGGTGATGAGTACAAAGCAAATCATTGCAAAAGTCAGTCTAATCTTCCGTAACATGATAATCCTTTATTTTGAGTTCCTAAACTATATCAGCGATATGAGTACAAAACAACTGCCGAAATAGTGAAATTTTATTTATGCAAAAATACATAAAAAAAGAAAGGTATCATCATTCAATGGAATTAAAAACGAAAGAAAGAAGGACAAATACAAAATGCTCCCATTTGCAGTATTAATTAAGTTCCCCTCCTCGTTACGGCCGGATAAAAGCCAATCTCTTATTTTCTTCTGCAAACAGAATAGCCGTATTGACTAATGCCAAATGCGAATAAGCTTGTGGAAAATTCCCCAGTTGTTCCTTCGTATTAAAATCAATATCCTCACTGAATAACCCCAAATGATTGGAATATGTCAGAACATCATCAAACAAACAACGGGCTTCTTCCTTTTCTCCGATAACAAAAAGTGCACGTATCAGCCAAAAAGTGCAAATGGTAAAAGCCGAAGAAGGAAGCCCGAAATCATCTTCGCTGTTATACCGGTACATCAATCCCTTATGCAAAAGAGCTTTTTTCACAGCCTTCACTGTCTTATGGTATCGGATATCGTCTGCTGCAATAAAACCGTAAGGTTCCATCAACAGCAAAGAGGAATCCATTGCCATATTATCATAAGTCTGCGAGAAACTTTGAAGTTCTTCCTTCCATCCATATGTCATTACATCCTGCCATACCTTGTCAGCTTCCTTTTGCCAACGTTCACTATAACCGTATTTATTGAGCATGGAAGCTATCTTTGCACCACGGTCCAAAGCCACCCAACACATCACTTTGGATGAAACAAAATGGCGGCTTTCTCCTCTGATTTCCCATATCCCCTTATCTGGTTTCTTCCAATCTTCCATTACCGTGGAAAGAATGCTCTTTACCATTTCCCACATATCCTCTATTTCGTCTAATGTACCGGGCATCAGCCGATAGTACTGGTAAATCAAATCCATCAGATAACCGAACGAGTCATTCTGCTTTTGATGGTAAGCATCATTACCTATCCGTACTGGTTTGGAATTCTTATATCCGGACAAATGCTCCAGAATAATCTCGGTCAGCTGCCTTTCTCCCCGAATGCCGTACATTATCTGATAGGATTCGTGCTTGGATACGAAAGTGGACTGTATGAACTTCATAAAACGTCTTGCTGCTCCTATATGGCCTATCTGGAACAAAGTTTCGATAGACATGGAGGCATCCCTTAACCAACAGAACCGATAATCCCAATTACGTACTTCGCCGACGGATTCAGGCAAACTGGTAGTAAGGGCGGCCAGTACGGCTCCGTTATAGTAAGACATCAGTTTCAAAACCAGCATGCTTCTTTCTATCACATCATTATAGAGAGAATATTTCTTAGTACGGTTGGTCCAATTAAGCCAATAAACCAAAGTACGGCAATATTCAATTTTTTCCCGTTCAATATCCACCGGAATGACCTTTTCATTGTATGACAAAAGAAAGAACTCATCTTTTTCCAATATAATTTCTTTTTTCTGTTCGATGTCCTGCAAAGGAAGGGAAGAATACAAATATTGTCTATCTTTATTATCAGAAGAACAATAGCTTTCTATAAATTCAGAAGTGACATTATGAATCACTTTACCTTGCGCATAATTGGGAGCAGGGACATAGTTTACTTTGAAACGGGGCTTACCTTTTATCCACCTCACATATCGATACAATTCTGCCGGAAGATAATGGGCATTTTCGCAGGAACGGTAATAAGGCATGTAATCAAGTACGACAAATTCTCCCTCTTTCGAAGAAAAAGAAGTAGACAATATGTTAGTGTGAGGAACGTAAGATTGTGAGATATGATAGTCTTCTGTAACGTCAAATCCAAAACTTCCTCCTCTTTCCCGATCAAGTAGTGATGCAAAGATAGACGAAGAATCAAAATCGGGAAAACACAACCAGTCTATGCTGCCTTTTTCAGATATAAGTGCGGCAGTCCGACAATTGCCTACTACCCCATAATTTAAATTACTCATTTTTACTATTTTGTTTTTAACAAGTCTCTGAAAAAATCGAATACCCCTTTCAAGCTCGTTTTGACATTCTCGCCAATGGGTTGTTTCATGTCTTTCTTGTTCGCCAGAATTTGAAGAAAAGGCAGGACTTCCGTTTGTGATGGCATATTATAGCTTGCTGCCTCCGACACATATCCCACCTTGATTGTCACTGCATTCACCGGCAAAGCTTTGAACATATCTTCATCCGTAGTATCATCTCCCATAGCTATGATAAAGTCATAATGTTTCTTTTCCAACTGGCGTCTCACTTCGGAACCTTTATTATAATCGGGAGACTTAATCTCCACCACTTTATCTCCTTGTATGATTTGCAGCTTTTGCTGTATACAGATGTTAACCAGCACATTGATAAGTTGCTGTGCCCGCAAAGCTCCTAACCATGCATCACTTTCCCGGTAATGCCATGCCAAAGTCGTTTCCTTGACTTCAAGGTGGGAACGAGGTGTCTTTTCGACAAAAAGCTTCAAGATGGACACCAATCCGGAACTCCATTCCGCTTTGTTTATGTTTTTGTGCCAGATGCCATTTTCCTTATAGAAAGCACCATGTTCCGCAGCCATTGCAATAGGTAAATTTCCCAACCATTTTTCTAAAGTAAACTGGTCGCGACCACTATTAACAACAACATGGTTGGCCGGGTCGGAAACCAGCTTCTGCAATGTGGCAATGAGTTCAGGGGCGGGCTTAGCATTTTCCGGTCGTGTCTTGAGCGACGCCAACGTTCCGTCATAATCCAGCAAGATAAGCCGTTGCTTAGCCTGGTTATATTTCATTTTGATGGCACCAATAATACCAACAGATATCCTTTTCTTACGAAGCTGTTCATTCTTACGGCACGTATCGCTCCATTCACTTACAAAGTCTGCCGCCCACTTATTAACCGTTTGTACGGAAATAATTTTCTGCATGTGTTGCAAGCGTTTCAGTTGTTCCTGTTCGGGCATCTCCAAAGCCCGACAAATGGCCTGCTTTATCTCCTCAGTGTCATTGGGGTTAATCAACAATGCATCCGTCATCTCAATAGCTGCACCTGCCATTTCACTCAAAATCAAAACACCCGGATTATTATTTTTCGAGGCTACATATTCCTTGGCAACCAAATTCATGCCATCACAAAGTGGAGTTACCAAAGCTACATCAGCTATATAGTACATTGCCACCAGTTCTTCAAATGAAAAACCGTGGTAGAAATAGCAAACCGGAGTCCAGTCCATCGTAGAATACTGTCCGTTTATAGAACCTATTTCTTCGTCAATCTTGGTTTTTAGCTCAGCATAACTATCTACATGGTCACGTGATGGAACAATGACCATTGCCAATGTAACTTTTCCACAATATTCAGGATGACATTCTAAAAAGGCAGCAAATCCCCATAAACGGTGCAGAATGCCTTTGCTATAATCCAAGCGGTCTACAGAAAGAATCAACTTATGATTTCCGAAAAATTTCCGTGTACGGTCTATCGCCCGCCATACTTCCGGTCTGGAAGAAGCATTGTGATACAGTCCGTAGTTAATTCCCATAGGAAGAGCATCGGTCCTAACTACTCTATTCCCGAGTTGTGCTTCGTCCAGTTTAAAGTCAATACGCAATACCCGTTCGACAGCACTGATAAAATGCCGCATATAGTCATGAGTATGGAAAGCTATAAAGTCAGCACCCAATAATCCTTTCAGGATTTCTGCACGTTCCGGTAATATCCGGAAAAGTTCATAGGAAGGAAAAGGGATATGATGGAAATATCCGATATTCAAATCCGGGTAAACCTTCCGAAGCATTCCGGGAAGCAGCATTAACTGATAGTCTTGAATCCACACCTTATCACCTGGACGTATCACGCGGCAAATGGCATCGCAGAACAACTGGTTCACTTCCTGATACGATTGCCAGAAAGAGTTCCGATACAGCGTATAAACAAAAAAGTAGTGACATAATGGCCAGATAGTACTATTACTATAGCCTTCATAATAATTCTTTATCTGTGTTTCGGACAAGAATACTGGGTGGAAATTTATTCCTTCCAATCTAGAAGTGATTTCCTCTTTACTATCTTCGTTGTCAACGCATATTCCAGGCCATCCAATCCAATGTTTTTCGTAGGAAATCTGAAGTGAGTCCAAACCGGTAGCCAGTCCGCCTTCACTTCGTGAAAACACGAACGTTTCATCCTCTTTGGTAACCTTAACGGGTAATCTGTTTGATATAATATAAAGTTTCATGTATGAGTTAACACAAGAAATATGCCAACTCATACAATATTTTATTTATTGCTTAAAATCAGGATTTTAGAAAAATATGAAGAGAAAAACAAACATTCAAAAATGAAAAAGATGTTCCATTTCGATATGGTCCTACTATTACCAATTATCACTGGAAATGTCTTTCTTCACCAATGCTTCAATTCTTTGCTTATAGCAATTTATCCCTTCTGCTATATTTTTACTAGCTTCCGAGGTCCCCATTCCATAGACTACAAGAGGAGTTTGCCATACCATTCCGGCATGTACAGCACTTGCTTGATAAGGTCTTAACAACTCATCCACCGTAAAACGATTTCTTCCTCCGCTTCTATAAGCATCATGTTCAGAGCCGGCAGTAGTGACCACCATCAATGTCTTACCAGCCACAGCAGGAGTTTTTGCCAGATATGTAAATACTTCATCCAACCATTTCTTCAATAAAGAAGGAGCCGACATCCAATAGAACGGAAACTGAAATACAAGCGCAGATGCATGCGATATGATAGTGCTCCATATCTCTGCATTAAAAGCATCTTCCACATGCATCTCATATAAATTGTATATGGCCACCTCTTCCATGTCACTAATAGCATCCATCAATGCCTTGTTAGCTCGCGACTCTTTTATATTGGGATGTGTCAGAAGAACCACTACTTGCTTTGAATCTTTATCCATATTGTTTTTCTTTTAGTTTAAAATCATTGATGTGTGTACAAATATATTACATATCTCTGGAAAAATCAATCAGAAACGAATAAATGATGATGGCAAAACTGATGTTCAATGACTTATGAGGAAAACCGATGAAGACCTCTCCAATGCTAAAGTGCAGGGAAACGAAAGGTAACGAGAGCGAATGGTTTTCAAATCATTACCCGGTAACCGGTACATTCAAAGTGCTGTTCTACGTGAACGGCAATAAGGAGAAAAACGGTATTGTCCCAGTTATGGGACGGGTGACAATCAACGGTTCCGTAGCCCAGTTCAGTTGCAAGCAGACTATCGCCAAAGGGCTATGGGACGCCAAGGGCAACCGGGCGAAAGGGAAGAGCAGGGAAGCGCGGGAGATCAATCTCGCCCTTGACAACATCAAGGCCCAAATCATCAGACATTATCAACGCCTCTCTGATAGAGAAGCGTTCGTTACGGCCGAAATGGTACGCAACACCTTTCAGGGACTCGGTACGGAATACAAGACACTGCTCGGCGCGTTCGACAAGGACAACGAGAGTTTCAAGAAGCGTATCGGCATAGACTGGGCGTTGAGTTCATACAAAGTGCGGGTAAGGTCAAGAAACCATCTGGCGACGTTCATAAAGAAATACCATAGGCGGAATGACATTTCCATGCTTGAGCTTACCCCCGACTTCATTAAGGAGTATGAAATCTATCTCTCCACTGATGCCGGACTTCATAACGCCAGCGTGTGGTCAAACTGCATGTGGTTGAAAACAATCGTGGCGAAGGTCCATTACAACGGGCTGATACAGAAAACCCCGTTTGCCCAGTACCGCGTCAGCCAAAACGTCAAGGAACGGGAATACTTGACCGAAGATGAGATCAAGACGGTAATGACGCACGAGTTTGCAAACAGGAAGCTGGCTTATATCCGGGATCTGTTTGTCTTCGCCAGTTTCACCGCCCTCTCTTTTTGGATATGAAGGAACTTACCACCGATGACATTGCGGAAGTGAACGGTGAGAAATGGATATTGTCGAAGCGGTACAAGACAAAGGTGAATTCCCAGGTGAAACTGCTGGATATTCCCATGCAGATCATCAGACGTTACGAGAGGTTCCAAGAGAACGGGCTCGTGTTTCCCAATTTGGACTACTGGTCAATCTGCAAGCCGTTGAAGCAGATGATAAGGGAGTGCGGGATTACTAAAAACATTCCATTCAAGCCGTCATGGATTCGCAACTCTGGCTTTGAGCAAGGGTGTCCCCATTGAGAGTGTGAGCCGGGTATTGGGGCACACGAACATAACCACCGAAAAAATCGACAAGGGCCTGACGGTGTTCGGTAACCGTCTTAACCGATCGTTCCATGAAATTTCACTAGTTATGTGATGGAGAAAACGGTTATAGCCGTCGGCCAAAGCGGATATGTGAACATTTCAAAGTGGTAATGTAACGTCAGGCAGTGTGGCAAGTACTCCCTTGTCATAAGAAAAAGAAATAAGTGCGGACTGCAAACGGTTTCGATTCCCGCTTGCAGCCCTGATGTATACATCTGTCAGGTCACCCTGCCAGACAGCGCAGGATTCTCAGGAGCGGATTCCTGAATATCCCCATCCTGTTCCACAGCATGCCCGACAACCGCCAGCGCCAGCTACTTACGGACAGTACCCTGCCGGACGGCCGGATGACGAAACGTATCTTCCCGACCACATCGGCAACCGTACACTGCTCCCGGGCTACAAAAGAGCCGTCCCCCCGGATGTACAGCCGGGCGCCTTCCCTCCTGATGATGCGGTGCAGCACGTGTCTTCCGTTATATCTGAAAAGTACCACGTCCATAGGCCGAAGTTCATCCTCCGTACAGGGGTACAGCACCACCTCGTCCCGCCCGTCACACAATAACGGGAACATCGACCAGCCTTTCAGGCGAAACTTGACGGGATGTCCTCCGGCGATTTCCGCCTCCACCCGGGAAAAGAACAGCTCGTTGGGAATCTTTCTCATATCGTATCCTTGAAAATCGTCCGACAGGCAAGTCGTGCGGCTTCCCGGTCTGGAAGGCACGCCAGGTGATAGAACGGAACAGCCTGGAGCAGCTTGTCGACACATCTGCTCACATGGTCATACAAACCGTTGTCATAAGCAAATTCCGGCGGGCAGGAAGGGTGTACTGCCCCGTAAGCCTGCAATACGGACAGCCTTGTTATCCGGTTATACGGAGCCTGCGAAAGACGCACACAGGCTTCCAGCTTATAACACTCCTGCCTGTAGCAGGGAGTTTTCCCGCTCCAAGGGCTTCCATAGACCCGCACGACGTCGTCTTCCACCCGCAGCACCGGGCTGTCATCGTTCAGCAGGAAAGCACCTTCCACATGCTCCCTCCATAGGCGTGTATGGGTGCTTTTTCCCGTTCCGCTCTCACCGAGAAACAATACCGCCCTGTCCCGGTAAACGATGCAACTGCTGTGGACGGCTATGGTGCCGTACGGAAGCGTCATCAGTCCATAGCCCACCCACAAGGCGAAGCGGTACAGACGTGCTGAAAGGTTGCCGCATATCCGCACCTCATTCCCCCCGTCGGTACACCACAGATACAGCGCATCCCCTCCGGAAGGCTCCAGCTTCAACATGAAGCCCTTGACCGTCCGTCCGAAAAAGCCCCTGACATCCTCGTATCCGAAGGTATATTCCACGTTTCCCATCACCGGTACGGCGGTATCCTCCATGAAGGCGAACAGCACCTCGCCATCCTGGGATTCAAAAGGCCTGAATCCGGCAATTCCTTCTACAGCCTTGCAGAGTTTGTCTCCCCATAACATGAAGCGGTGTCCGGCAACCTGATAAGTTCTATTCATTTTCATTTCCAATGATAATAATCCGTTTACAATAAGCCAGCGAACTTTCCCGGTGGGCGATGGAAAGTATCGTCAGTCCTTTATATCTTTCTTTCAGTTGGCAGAGGGTTTCGTTCACCTCCCTTTCCGTCACATTGTCGAGTGCCGATGTCGCCTCGTCCAGCAGCAGGACCTCCGCCTGCTTGTAAAGTGCGCGGGCAATGCCGATACGCTGTCTCTGCCCGCCCGAGAGCCTTCCACCCGCTTCACCGAGCAGGGTGTCCATGCCATCCGGCAACGCTTCCGCCCACCTGCCCAGACAGACTTGTCCCAACAGTTCCTTTACCCTGCCGTAATCAATCGTCCCATAGCCCAAGGCGATATTCTCGGCCAGTGTACCGTTAAAGATGAACACCTCCTGGGGGACGTAGCCGAGCCGCCTCATCCAGGAAGCGCGTGTCATCCCGTTCAGGAGTACCCCGTCAATCCGTATCTCTCCCGAATCGGGTTCGAGCAGACCTGCAAGCAAGTTGAACAGTGTGGACTTTCCCGCACCGCTGGCCCCCCGGAAGCCGACATGCTCCCCCTTACGGATACGGCAGTTGAAATTATCCAGCACCGGCCCGCTATCGGGATAGGTGTATGCAAGCCTCCTAATGGTTATCTCCTTTTCGAACGGTATTTCTTCGGAATATGTGCTGACCGCCTCTGCCGGTCCTGCCAGCCCTTCCTCTATCGTGTTCAGGCTGTATGCCGCGTTCTGTATCTGCGTCCATCCCGTCAACAAGGTGCGGAGGGCAGGAAGCAGGCGGAATGCCGTAATGGCAAAAACACCCACCACCATCTTCACGTCTCCGTCCCCGGAAGCCACCAGCAGGCCAAGTGCGATGACAACCGACAGTTCGGAAAGGAAGAGCGGCAGTCCGAGCACGGTGTCAAGCTTCATGCGGTTGCGGCTTATCCTGTCCAGACCTTTAAGAAAGGCGGTCTGAGAGACGGGGAAAGCACCGTTCACCTCCAATTCCATGTATCCCCCGAATGTATCCATGACGGTTCTCGACTGCTCCCGCTTGGCAAGCATATCGTCCTCGCCGTATTTCCTGACCCGTTTCCTCACCACGAGGAGATAGGTACACATGAACGGGAGGAACGAGACATACAGTAGCAATACTGACATGCCGTCGAACACGAGTAAAGCTACCGTCACCAGCATGACGAGCAGCACGTCGCCCGCCATGCGGCAGATGGAGGAGAGCAGGCCGTGGCTGAAGGAGTAACATACAACGTTGGTCTCATATGCCAGCCTGCTGCTGCCGCGCTCCCGGATAAAAAGCAGTCCGCGGCGGTAATACGCGGAGAACAGCGAGAAGCTCAGTCTCCGGTAGAAAGAGAGTAGACACCTGTCCTGGTAACGGGTGAAAACGGTTGCCAGCACGCTCTTGACAACGATGACCAGTATGGCCAGAAGACAGAACAACAAGGCAGCCCGCCGTTTTTCGCCCCCTTCCAGCAGGATATAGAGTACGGGCAGCAGTGCCGCCAGGGAGACGAAATCGAGCAGTGCGGAGAAGAACACCGTCCCTGCCATCTTCCATACCTTCCTGCGCTCTTCGGGTTGCAGCAGATGCCAGATTCTCTTCAGTGTCATTGCTCCGTACCTTGCTGGAATATGGTTTTCGGCTCTCGGATATGCGCGATGACCGAGTGCAGTATCGTCTTATATACAGAAGCACCCAATACCTCACGCTTGAGTGCAGTGAGGTGTGCCATCCTCCTTGCCTTGTAGAGGATAATGCCGGCTCTGCCTTTGACCGGTACCTTTGTCCCGTAACGCGGATGGAGCATCTCCTCCAATATGTTCCGTGCCAGATTCTCCTGTACGTCCACCACTTGTACGTCCGTCTCCAGCAGCTTGTCGGCCAACAGGGTCAGTGCCGACACGAAACGCAGGAAACGGCGGTCAGTGACGCCTGCCGGTATGTGTAGGCCATGTTTTTTCAACAGGCACGCCCAGTCGCAGAGATGGTGCAGCACCAGACCGCTCCCGTAATGCTGGGCGGCATGGAAAGCAACGAACAGCATATTAAAGAGCGGCGAGGGGGTAAGGATCCGGCCTCCGTCCAATTCCGTCGGTTGCGGGTTCATGTGTTCTTTCAGCATCTTTTCTACCTCTCTGGCCGCCTTATAGCTCTCCACGTTCAGGAAGGTCTTGTGGTTCTCCACCGGAACACCTTTGTAATAGAATACGCTGTGCTTGGGGGAATGTTCCGTATCCACGTCTATGTTCTCCTGTCGTATCAGGCTGTCCGCTAACCTGTTCGCCTCCCCGTCGCTCATCCGGCTCTTGTCCGCCGAATAGGTGTAAATGTCTATGTCGCCTCCCTCGCGGTGGCATGGAACGGGATAAATTGCGGAGAGTCCCACGCCTTTCATCTGTATAGCGGATATGCCATGCTGCGCATAAAAGCGGGAAAGTTCATCTGCCGTCCTGCAATAGTGAAGATATTTTTTCTCGTACCTTTCTACAGCGGCTGCCCATGCCAGCTTTACGGAAAGGGGCGGTTGCAGTTCCGCCGGTAGTCTCATCACACCGTCCCATGCCAGCGCCATCACTCCCTGACTTACGGCCAGGCGGTGGCATTGTTTCCACTCCTCGTCAGTGCTGTCCAGGAAAAGTGTGATTTCTGTTTTCCGCTCGTGCAGCGAGGCCCGGAGCAGGGCGAAGAGCATCCGCTCGTGTCTGTACAGTGTGATCTCTTTCATTCGATTACCTTGCATTTTTTTAGTGCCTCCATCCAGGCTGTGGCATCCTTCAATGCCTGTTGTCCGTCTATTCCGTAAGTGTCCGTCAGGATTTTCGCAGCATCTTCCGTTGTGAAATCCTTGTCTGCCAGCCGTTCATATAGCAGACGCGCGGATTTGTTCAGAGAGATGATGCGGGTAAGGTCGGCACCCGTATGTCCCTGATTCACGATGATGGTTTCTCCGGCCATTTCGCGGAGCTTGAAGTTTGGATTAATTTTCATAATGAAATATCTTACTGATAGATAAACAAGAACCACCGATGTATGATGAACACCGATGGTTCTCCTTGTTTTTTAGAAGATTCGTTGAATTTTATAATAGGGAAATATGCTTGTTGGGATATACTTTTATTTTATATACTTATCCCAACCGATTGCATTTTCTCCAATCACGGCCTCTTTGCTGATAATAATGTTTGGGTTATTAAAATCATAGTATTGTTCATTAACCGTTAAATTACCATTAAATGTACCACCATTAACAATCAACTTTATATTCTTTTTTGGGTTATTACCACCAAATTCAACATTTCCGTTAATTGTTCCACTGTTAACAGTTACGGTTACGCCGTCATACCCAGAGAAGGAATATACATCAAATGCACACTTTCCTGTTCCCGCATTGATCGTCACATTATCCAATGTGCAACTTTCATTGTTGTTGGAAATGGAGTAGTCTGCATTGGGTGTATTAAGCATCATGTCTTCTAAATGCAACTTGCTATAGTTCTGGATAACTATATCCTTGTTGTCACTGATCAGAGTTCCATTTTTGAATGTAACCGTAGAACCTTTCAACAACTGGCAGCTGTTCGTTTCCGTACCGGGAGAACCTACGGTCGGATTTCCAAAAGTCAAGGTGTGCCTGTTCATATCAATCTCAACCATCTGTCCGTCTTGCGTTACAAAACCGGGAGCGGTCATATCAGACTCCAAAGCCACCTTCACATTGGCAGTTCCTTCTTTAGGAAGATACTGCAATATACCCGGATCGGAGAATGTACCGCCGATAATAGTCATATCGGCTCCATTTCCAACATTAAGCATCAGTCCGCTAAATATACCACCGAAAATTGTCATATCACCCATATCTTGCTTGGCATCGTTATGTCCTTCGTTATCCACTGCATATTTTGCACCAGAACAGTTGAACGTACCGCCACTGATGGTAGTCACATGATGGTTCTGTACCGTGGCTTGTGACATATTATTGAATGTACCGTTTTTGATTTCCAGTGTAGCACCGTCGTCATTCTTTATCGTATTAAGTCCTCCCGAGAATGTACCGCCATTGATGGTCAGCTTAGGAGCGGCGGCATTAGTTCCCTCCACATGCCCATTTCTCGGATTGGTATTTGAATAATCATAATATCCACTGGCTATCATGGATGAGAACTTGCCACTTTGTGATACCGATACACTCTGATTTATGGTCATTTCACCATGGTTTAAAATATTGTAGTAGCTATTTCCACCCGCATTAGTGTCACTTTGGCCATTTTCCAGGCTTCTAGTATAGGTACCACCGTTCAAAAGAACCTTACCATTATTGTAAATACATGCTCTGGCATGAGTTACGTTATCTACAATACCCTCACCTTCAATAGTCAGGGAGCTGCCATGATTTACGGTAAAGGTATCACTGGCCTTATTCGTAATCTTGTGCCCATTGAGCTTGACGGTGACAGGAGTCGTAGCTGATACCACAAAATCGCCCTCCATATCATTAGACAATGTATAAATACCACCGTCTGCCAATACCTTCTTCATATCTGCTACAGCGGCATCCACTACGACAAAAACTCCATCCAATGAAGACGGAATTTCAGCACCATCCTCTTTATAAACTGTTACAGTCGTTGCTTGATTATCTGACGATTTCTCAATCGCTACCAGTTTCGCTCCCTTATTTACGCGGATATTACCTTTTTTCACGACCACCTTTTTAACTTCCACACCGTTACCAATGACAAGTGTATTATCTGCTGTTTCGGATGTGACTGTACCATAAATAGCTGCACCCGCGTTACCGGTCAGGGCAACGGTTGTGTTCGGCATGGTTATAGTTACATCCAACGGTTCAAACTTAGCAGTTTCATTGATAGGAATTGATAAGGTGAAGTTGTCAACGGAATTGTCTGTAGAACCTGAACTATTCGCGTCTAAAACTGTAAGGCATGCTCCGCTCGCTACCTTCTCCAATGAAAGGCTTTTGGCTGTCTCAGCGGTGCCATCTGAGGCGGCAGGAATAGAAATACTACTATTTGAACTGACTTCTCCGGTAACTGTCACTGCATCGCTATTTTCCAACGCGGTAGCGGCGTCATCCAAAGAGTTAGATTCTGTAGGAACCGTAGCATCTATATTTCCGTTGGTCAATTCGATTTTTTTCAAGTCACAACGGGCAATAGTATAAGTACCTGCCGCAACATTCACTTTTTCAGGAGAGCTTTGGTTTTCTGTTACTTTTATACGTACATCGTATGTTCCTGTAGGAACAGGCACATAGAAAACACCGGGCTGATCCTGGGTAGCATCACTGAATGTAATAGTCACTGTATTATTTTCATTGGTACTTGTTTCTGTTGATTCAATGACAGGAATTTCACCATTTAAATCCACTGTAAAATTACCGGTAATTTTCTTGTCTACAATAAGAGACAAGATTCCTGCCTTTATAGGCATCTTAGGCACTTTGATGCAGAACACACCGCCCAAGTGTTTCATTTGCACAGCACCGTTTACAATTTTTCCCCACATGGCCGGATTGAAGCTGTTGCCTTCACCTTGAACCGTAGTAAAGTAATCCGCATCCACTTTATTATATGTATAGGATGTAGGGAAATTATAAGTCAAGGTAGCATCATTTATGTTATGGTTGTCATAGTATGGATATACCGCATAATCGCCGATGGTTCCGTTTATTGTGCCGTCAAAAGTACCGCTTGCAGTTCCACTGCCATTTTTTAAGCTAAGGGCTGAAAAGCTACTGGCGTTTTGGGAAGTAGTGACACCTAATCGGTCATTTTGTGACCAGTAGAATTTGCCATCACTTGCAAACCCCGCACGTGTACTGGAATGGTTTCCTTCCACGGTAGCGCTCAGTATGCCTGTTGTGGAAGTGGAAATCAATTCTTCATCATTTTCATTGCTACAAGCCGTTATCAGGAATGTGGCCATAGCCAGACTAATTAAAGATCTGATTTTCATTTTTACTAATTTAAATTCATTTTTTATAGACGTGTAAATTTACATACAGACCGAATTTCCGGAAAAGTTATCAATTCCAGTTTCCGTCTTCACCTCCAGAACTTACCGCAAATCCTTTTTCTACTTCTACTTCTACCACTTCCACCTGGGGAGCTTCGTAACTTTCAATAAAAATTTCCTTGTCCATGACAAAAATCTTTTAAGGGTTAAAACAATAATGAATATTAAATATTTATATTATTCAAATCAACTTCTCTTTGTAAGAGAGGTGGGTATATCCGTTGTCAATTGATAGTCAGCGATATAGAATACAGTGAATTGTAGCGTTCACTCCACAAATGTTACTATATACCAAACAGAACAGACTGTCAGTTGCATTTTTTTAAGCAAATAAATGTGCTAATTGCTATAAAATTCTTATTTTTGCATCAACAATCACCTCTCTTACAAAGAGATATAATTTCTCTTACAAAGAGACTTTGTATTCGCTCAACAACCCTGCATGTTACAGGGATTTCAGGATCAGGCTGTTCGCCTTGTCAACCGCCGCCGTATCCAATGAAGCGAGATAGATGCGCGTGGTAGCTTCCGAGTCATGTCCCATGCCCTCGCTGATTACTGACAGTGGAACGTTCTTGCTTCGGGCTATACTCGCCCAGGCATGCCGCGCGACGTACATTGTAAGCGGTACGGGTATCTCCAGCCGTTTACCGATGACTTTCAGGGCGCGGTTGACGTTGTGTGCCGTATTGATGTACTGTTTCCTTTCTTCCACACCGCTTTCAGGGCTGATGACGGGTAGCAGATAGGTGGAGTATTCCGTATTGTACTTGTCCGCTATCTCCTGCATGCATTTCTCCCATTTGATGAAAAGCTGCTGTCCGGTCTTGCGGCGTCGATAGGACAAAATACCGTTATTCAAGTCCTTCTTGCGTAGGTAGGCCATGTCCACGAATGACATGCCACGAGTATAGAATGAAAAAAGGAACATGTTACGGGCAAAATCCAATGCCGGGCTTGATGAGAGGTCCAGCTCCTTGATTTTCCTGACTGCCATAAGGGGTATGGCCCGTTTGGCGGTCTTCTCCACTCCCGTATAAACGTGCTTAAAGGGAAATTTCTGCTCGACCAGTCCTTTTTCCACTGCACGGTTATAGACAGCACGCAGGTTACGCATATAGAATGAGGAAGTATTGGGGCTGACACCGTTCCTTTTCAGATAGGCTTCGTATGCCACCATCATGTCTGAATCCATGTCGTCCAAAAGCAGGTCACCACCTTTCCTGAAACGTTTGAAGCTGCTCAGCGTTGTAGTGTATGTTTCCCGGGTTCGTGCCTTGCCCAATGCTTTCAGACGGGCGATGACACTCTCCATGAATCCGAATAGAAGGTTTCCCGGCTCGTCCGCCGTAAAACCGGCCATTACGTCATCCGCAGAGTAGGCATGTCCGCTGACTTCCAGCGTGTCAATGACCTTGTGGAACCTTCGTATATCTGCCGCCACGCTGTTCCTGATTTCCGACAGGTAAGTTTTCCGGTTCCCGTCGGCCGATGGCAGCACTACTTCGGACAAGTTGCTGTCCCATTCGTCGGCGTGAAGACGGTAGCCTGTCTTTTGCTGACGGGCTATGCGGTTGTGTATCACCCGGTAGAATAATGTTCCTTGTCCACCATCGGTTGTCGATGGTCTGAACTTGATCTTTACGCTTGCCATAACCTTATCGGGATTTTGAAGGTTTGTTTCCGATCGAGTCAGCCCTATTCTCCTGTTCCCTTGCAGTCTGCTCTTTCAGACGTACCTCCTCGTAGGTTTCCACGTCCTTGCGTATCTGTTTGATCTTCCCGTTGTCCTGGTTGAGCTCGAAGAGATTTTCCAGTCCGGCGATGCTTTCGGGCGATGCTTCGCCCTTCATCCTGATGTAACGGTACTTCAAGTCGTTGTCGATGCGGTCATAATCCTGTCTCCTCTCGGAATAGAGCGTCGAGGCTAACAGGGCTATCAGAAGGACGATACCGATGACAATCGCCCAGTCCCATCTGTTCTCAAGCGCAAACGAGTGCCGGGTCTCGTTAATATTGTGCCGAATGCTTGCCTCGTCCGTCTTTTGGGTGGCCTGCTCTAACAGTTCTCTGATTTTCCCGAAATCCGGCTGTTCCCTTCGGGCAATCCCGTCTATCCGGTTGTTGATTGCATTCAGGCAATCCGTAATGTTCCCGGCGAACTTCGCCGGTCCGGCCTCCGTACGCTGGCCAGCTTCCTCGATCAGTGTCTTGAAGGGAGCAATATCCATGTTGGCGGCATTGGTACTGCCGCTTTGCGATGCCTGCCGGCTCTTGCTGATGGTCAGCAGTTCTTCCAGCATGGCGATGATGGTTCCTGTGTTTTCTTTCATCTTGATTGTTTTTTAGGTTGTTGTTAAATTTTAAATCCCTTGTTCTTCTTCTTTTTCTTCTTCCGTTGCATCAGCCGGCGGAATGCGGCTTTCTCCGGAGTCTCGGTGCAGGATGAAGGGGGGGGAGGTCCAGCAGTCCCAATAAACTGCTGATGAGCTCCCCGCTACCGTCTGAAGCCGGGCTGATACCTTGCCGGCAGGATTGTGCCTGCCGTTCCTGAAGACTGTTCCGGTTCAAGACTGCAGCTATCTTGGAGTAACTGAACTGCCGGTCAATCTTCGAGCCGTTGAAGGAATAGCCGTTCTTACCGAACACCACGCCCTGGATCCCGTCCGTCCACCCCTTGTACTTGAAGCGTACTTCCATCCCTTGTTTCCGCAGATTGGCGATAAGCGTGTCCAGTCACCGCACCTTCCCACTTTCGTTTTAAGAAGAAAAAACAGTTCGTATTTCGTCCTGTCTGGTTCTTTCAGTCGGTCCGTGTTCACCTGCTCCTTGCCCTCCTCGAAGTACAGCCCGTACTTGCGGGTAAGCTCCTTGCAGACGCGTTCGCTGCGGTAGCGGTCGTTCCTGTCACTGATAGTCCTGCCGTTATTGTCGATACGGTTGAAGGCTATATGCACGTGCGGATGCTCCTTGTCGTGATGCCTTCCGATGATATACTGCGTATCGCAGATGCCCATTTTCATCATGTATTCCCGGCTTATCCGCACCATCAGCTCATCGGTTAAGTGTGGCAGGTCCTGCTCGGAAAAGCTGAGCGAGATATGCCCGATGAACTTACCCACCTTCGGATTAAACCGGGACTGGGCGATGAAACTGCGTGCTATCGAGCCGTTGTCGGAGACCAGAACTCCGTCGTGGTCGATAAGCGAGGCCCCTTTTTTCCTGTCAAGGATGTAATCCACAATCCCTTTGGCTCCCGCGCCTTTTACAATCTTCGCGATCATAGGCTGATACGGTCTATGAGGGTTTCCAGCGAAAGCAGCAGGTGTCGGCATTGTCCGGAATGCAGCCTTACGCCCTCCCTGTGTGCCCCCCGGGCCAGCTGGTTCAGGTTGTTCGCCATGCCGCAGAGCTTGCGGATGAAGTCCGCCTGCTCGGTGGTGAGCCTCTCCCTTACCACGCACCCGTCCACCGCCTGCCTCACCATCTCGCTTGCCGAGACACCGGCCTTTCTGGCTTTCGACTTCAGGGCATAGTATTCCCCGGTTGCCATCTTTACCGTGATGCGGTATTTGCGTTTCTCGGACAGCCCTTTTGCCGGGCGTCCTCCCCTGTTTCTGTCGGTATCATTCTTCTGTATCATCCGGTTACATTTTTTGCATACGATTCATACTCTGTTTACTTTACAGACCGGCGGGATGTACCTCTTCGGCGGCCTTCGGGAGTAGCTAGTTTCTATATTTTGCCCCCCGAAAAAGAAATCCCGTCAAAATGCCTTTTAATTGAATGGAAATAAAGGCTTACAGCCTCTTCCAAAACTCGAAATCTTCGGTATAAAGTTCGACGTGGTGCCGGACAATATTCTCCAATAAGCCCGAAAGGCTTATGCGGTTCTCGCCGATCTTGCAGGCGAAACAGTCAAGCGTGTCACGCAATTTCCGGCTGATGAAAACCGGCTTGCGGTCTTCAATCCTGTAAGGCCGCATGAAGGTGTTCCGGTACTCCTCCAGCGAAAGTTTGCGTTGTTTGCCGCTTGTCCTGCGCCGGACGGTTGGCTCCGGTGTCTGCCCCGTAATGGAAGAAGGCTCTTCCGGCTGTCCGCGTTCCGTTTCCGGAACGGGGGCAGGTTGTTCCATGCTTTCAGGCTCATCAAAAATGGGAGCCATTGTTTCTGAAACTGTTTCCCCATGTGTTTCTGTACCAGACTTTGATGAAGGCAGATCCAGTCCCATTACCTGCATCAGTTCCTCGTCACTGAAATTTTGCTTTTTTTTCATCCTTACTAATGTTTGAACAATTAATACTGTGGTCATCGTATGTTTACATGACCTTTTGTCACTTGCAAAGAAAGTATGCATTGTATTAAATCACAACAGATTGGATGCAGGTTGGCAATTATGCGTCGTATTGCTTCTTGGAATGCTTTGTATATGGCGACGCTTTCCATGTTCTGCCGGTGTTGAACGGGCAGACATGAGAATGGGCGGAAGGAATAGTGGTTTCAAGTATGGGAATGGAACGGTTGTTACCGGCTTTCCGATAGTGGAACGGTGGTCATGTTACCGGTCGCTTCCGACCCGTTACCGGATGTATGGAATCCTGGTCTGTCGGATAAATCAGGTGATGGAAGGTACCACTGCCGGAAGGTCGGAAAGATGCGCTCATGGATGCTGTAATCCCTCTGGCGGGGGGACATATTTTATTATGTTATTCCAGAATTGGGGTATGCTATTCGTACGGGCTGCCTTTGTGACGGACAGTTCCTCCATAAAAAGGTCTGTCCGGTCAGTATGCCACTGCCACCGCCGGATAGCCCTTGTACGGTTGTCTGCATGGTTAGTTATAAGGCAGTTTGGCTTGTTGTAATGTTGGTTGGTTAGTTTGTTATAAGGGGCTGAGCTCGTTGCTCAATATCCTGCTGAGGTACATGCTGCCGTCGCGGCATACCGTGATCACCCGCTTGCCCTTGTAGGTCAGTGCCGGGTGGGAGTTGCTCTTGTTGTAAACTGTCAGTTTCATACGATCCAATTTTAGTTTATTATTAATTATAGAGTTATCATCATGCCGCGTCTCTGGCGGCTATCAATCTCCTTCGGACTGTGAACGTCCGGTTGGCGCGGACGGATTCCAGCATGACCTGTGCCCAGCGGGTTATCACCGATGTTTTCTCGCCCATGTGCCTGGCGATAATACGGAACGAGCTGCTCGTCTCGTAGAAGCGCAGCATGAACATCCTGTAATCCTCGTAGGAGAAATGCCGCCTGAGGAACTTCTGGATGTCCCTCACCAGCATGTCGCATCCGGTAAGCATCTCTTCCCATTCCTCCGTCTCTTCCCTGTCATCCGTTTCTCCCGGCGTGATGAAATACCCGTCACCGGGGCAGGAGTAGCGGCTGTTATCCCTCATTCCGGCCTGCACCATTTTCCGGTAACAGCCGAAAAAATAGGATTCCCAGTTTTCTATCCCTTCCCTTGAGAACATCACCTGCTTCCTGACTGCCAGGTAAGCGTCGTGGAACACGTCCTCGTCTGTTTTCCCGTGGTAGATGGAGATTCTCTCCTTCAGTCTCGCGTATGAACGGTTGAACCATTCGTTGAAGTCTTTCACGTCTTTAGCTGCCATATTTCTTTCATTTTATTGGTTATACATCCGGCCTGTTGTGCAGGCACTCCTGTTTCTTTGTATGCCTTACAGCCGCTCTCCCGCCGGAACGACATCAAGGCTCGGCAGGAAAAAATACCGGAGCGCGAAGCGTGAGGATGATTTTTTCCCCGCCGACCCGAAGAGCCCGGCCTTGCGCTCCGGTGGGGGACGACTACCTTTGCCTCAAAGAAACGGGGGTGTCGTGTCCTTCTGAAAAAATCATCTGCCCCCGTTACATCCTCCGGAATGAAGATTTTGACATGTAGTCATATCATCCGGCATGAAACATTATGTCAGGAGATGACATGTGCGGACAGGTCCATTGTAATACGATTTTTCCTGCCTTTATTTGCAACGGGGCAACAATTGGGAACGGTGCGGAACTGCCTGATATGGTGATACCGGCACCACAAGCGACCATTTCTCCGGATGGTATGAATTTGGAGTATCAATATAAAATCGGAATGTGATGGAAATCGTATGTTTTGAAAGGAAGGCGTTCGAGGAATTTGCCATGAAGATCGAACAGTTCATACAGAGGGTGGAGGAAATTCCCCATTTGAATCTGAAAGGCGTGAAGGGGACGGGCGGCTGGCTCGACCACCAGGATGTCTGCATGAAGCTGAAAATCAGCAAGCGCACCTTGCAGACCTTGCGGAATAACGGCACGCTCGCCTATACCAAGATAGGCAACCGTACCACCTGCCGGAAGACGTGGAGCGTATCGACTGGCTGTCGGTGATGATTGACGGCATCTCCAGAGATGGCGGGATTCCGCCAAAAGAAGACGTGTACCTGTGCGACAAGGAGGTGGCGTGTATGTTGAAAGTCAGCCGCAGGACACTGGGCGAGTACCGGAGCAACGGCACGCTGCCTTACTACATTCTCGGCGGCAAGGTCTTGTACAAGAGGAGCGAGATCAAGCAGGGGTTGAACCGGGAATACAAGGGTGTAGGCAAGACGCGGGGAAGCGGATGAAGATTATATTTCCCTTTCTATTACGCACATGCGCAGGCTGCAGGTGTTAAGTCCGCATAAGGCTGGACATTTCGTACGCCAGCCATAGACTGTTTCTTTGAGGTGAGGGAGTTTGCCGTCTGGAAAAAAGAACCTCTTTTGGGACTTTGGCACAAAGTCGTCCCCTGCCTGATATCAGGCTGTAATTCCTGTATGTGATCCTTTTCTGACTGTTCCCATCGGATCGGTCGTTTCTGCTGTACACGTTATCTTGCCCCCTGACCTTGCCTCCTGTCGGAAAGTACGGGCTATCTTGAATCGCAGCAGACACGACCGTAACAGTATGTTTCAATCCTGCCTGATTTTTTTAACTTAATAGTAAAGAGGCTGTACCACCTTTGTGACCGGATATGAAACCGGGAATTTGTTTTTGACGGTTGCTGAAAAGAAAGATCAAAGGTGTTTTGCATGTTCCGTAAAAATCGTACCTTTACATAAAGTGAGTTGTATATCAACGCAATTGATGCAAGCATGTAGAAACCATATTCTTAGCGGATTATGTGATTCTTCCCCAAATAATAAATATAGATATATGAGTGGGAGGGAATAAAAGTTTTCTTCCTACTTTCATTTCTGACATATATTTTCGAATGTGACGAAAGAGGCGGCAAGCGGGTGAGGGCAAAGGTATAAAAAAACAAACTTCTGAAAAATTTATTATGCGGACTAACGAAAAATAATGTATCATCCCCATATAGATTTACTAGTGATCCCGTATAAGGAGCTTACACCCATCAAAGCTTGTTCTTGTTAAGACAAATAAAAAAAGGAACATATTGTTCCTTTTTAAGTACACCCTCAGGGATTCGAACCCTGGACCCACTGATTAAGAGTCAGTTGCTCTACCAACTGAGCTAAGAGTGCATTCCTTATTTCTTGTTTGCGGGTGCAAAAGTAGTCCTTTTATTTTATTCGTGCAAACAAAACGGGGTATTTTTTGCGATGAAATGGGATTTTTTATTCAAACTCGTATAAATCAGAAGGAGTAGTACGCTTCAAAGCACACAACTGTACATCCTTTCCTACGATAATTCCTTTTTCCCTTAATTTCCATTCCACTGTTTTATATGCCAATTCAGGATGATTGTTGTCCTTGCTCAAATGGCAAAGCCAAATATACTGTAAATGTTCCGTCATATTTTCCGAAAGAAATTCAGCAGTAGCAATATTACTCATGTGTCCGGTGCGGCTGGTAATCCGTTCTTTTAGGTATTGTGGGTAAGTACCCATGCGTAACATTTCCTCATCGTAGTTGGCTTCCAATATCAGATAATTGGCCTTTCTGATATATTCTGCGGCCGTAGGAGTGATTTCACCAAGGTCTGTAAGAAAAGCAAACACTTTTCCGTCTATCTCAATACAATAGCCCACATTGTCCGTACCGTCATGAGGTACCTCGAAAGATTCGATATGAAAATCTTCCAACTGCATGGGTTGCTGCTTTTCCAGGTAACGGACAGACGAATATAACTTTTCTGTCATGCAATAGCTCCGGTTGATACCCTCATGAATCCGGGCAGTTGTATAAATAGGAATATTCTGTTTCTCACCCAATCCGCCTACCGCTTTAATATGATCTGCATGATCATGCGTAACAAATACCGCACGTATCATTTCCATGCTGATACCTGCTTCTTTCAGTCCTTTTTTTATCGTCCGTACTGCAATGCCGGCGTCGATGAGTATTCCATATTTTTCTGTGCCTATATAATAACAGTTGCCGCTGCTTCCACTGGCAAGGCTTATAAATTTTACTTTCATCCTAATCTCCTTAATTACAAAAAAGCCGTCGCTTTAAAAAAAAGTGACGGCAAATATACAAAAAGTATGCAATATATAAACCTTATGCCTTCTTCTTTTTGTCGATGAATTCGGTAGTTTTGGCAAAAACGAATAATGCTATTGCTGCAACCAATCCTATAGCAGCGAAATAATACCAGATATAATGTGCATTGACACTGGCTGCTTCCCACGCTTCGCGGGTTTCAAACAAGACTGGATCAGGACAATATTTTGTCAGAAGCACCCCCGCAATACCAAACCCGAAAATAGAAGAGAGGAATGAATGAAGATGACTGAAACCGAGGTACATACCTTCTTCACCTTTGGGGGCCTGCAAAGAAAAGTACTCCAGATAACGCGGTGAGATAAAACATTCTGCCAAAGCTTGCACAACAATACCAAGCACCATCATTAAAGTAATATTGCTCATGCCGGAAATAATATCGTTGCCCAGCAAATTACCGCATGCCATCAGCAATGCCGATACCGGAATAAGAAACATGCCTATATTCATAGAAGTAATAGCTGTGCGCTTTGCCATCCACCGGGTGATAAAACTTACGCAGCAAACCACTACAAACGGGTTTACATTGGCTATCCACCCCGGTTTGGCTGTTTCACCCGCCATACGGATGACATATTTGGGCATAGTTGCATAGAGCTGTTGCTGCACCATCCAAAAGCCGGTTACGATGAGGATAAGAATCAACAAACGCCAATTAGTGATAATACGCAGAAAACCTTGCCCAATTTCACGCATGCTTTTCCCTTCACCTGCTGTATGTGCCGATTTATACAATAAGACGACAGCCAATAATGCAAGCACCGTCATGGCAGCCGAGAAGTAATTAATATAAATATAAGCCTGCTCACCGATAACATTCCGTAGAGGATCGACCACCGTTTTTCCGGTAAAAGCTCCTATATTCACCATCATATAGAAGATGGAATAGCCGCGAGCACGGGTAGCCTCTGTTGTTTCCTTAGCCACCGATCCCGATATGATAGACTTGATGAACGAGCCTCCTACCATGATAACAAACAATACGGGGATAATCATCCAACGGTCATTACTATCCGGCAATCCGGAAAAACGGGTTGTCTCACCATACTCCACCAGACCGGCTGCTTCCAGTAGGGTGGGAAGCAATCCCAAGCCCAAATACCCGATGGAAAGCAGTGAAAAAGCAATAATCATCGACTTTCGGAAACCTATCTTATCGGCATATGCGCCCGTAAAGATGGGCAACAAATAGAGCCCTCCCGAAAACAGACCGGAAATCATGCTTGACTCAAAATCACTGAAACCTAAAATATTGGAAAGATAAATGGTAAGAACTATAAATACAGCATAATATGCCATGCGTTCGAACAGTTCTACTGTACTGCTTACCCAAAAAGCTCTGCTGAAGCCTTTGGAAGCGGGTTGGGGTGATGTCATCATCCTTTTGTACGATTAAAATTTATGTATTAAATGAAAAAATAAGTGCAAAAATACGGAATTAATATCGTGTTTGCAAGATATTAATTTTCTGCAAACACAATATTAATAAGTTGCAGACAAGATATTAACTTCCCATTTATCACTATTTATATTTTCATTTATATAGAATACTCCGTATCTTTGGGCGCTTTTATAAAAACGACCATTCATGAAAGATAAAATCGAATTCATAGCTTTTGATGCTGATGACACACTGTGGGAAAGCGAACTTTATATTCAGGAGTTCGAGCACAAATTCTGTAACCTTTTAAGACAATATCTACCTGCTTCATCCATATCACAAAGGTTTTTTGAAACAGAAATGAAGAATCTCCATATGTATGGCTATGGGCTGAAGAGCATAATGCTCAGTATGACTGAAACCATCTGCAAAGTGACAGACGGAAACGGGAGTATACGTCTTATAGAAGAAGTAATAGGATGGGGACAAGAGCTTCTGCAGAAACCGGTCACACTGCTGGAAGGCGTAAAGGAGACTATATCGTCACTTCATGGGAAATATAAATTGGTGTTGGCCACTAAGGGGGACTTGTTCGACCAGAAAAGAAAAATAGAAGCTTCCGGACTGCGAGAATATTTCCATCATATCGAAATTATGAGTGACAAGAAAATCGATGATTACCAGAGGCTGATTGATACATTGGGCTGTCCGCCTGAAAAACTCCTGATGGTAGGTAATTCTGTAAAATCAGACATACTTCCGGTATTGGAACTTGGGGGATACGCTGCCCATATACCATACCACGTGACTTGGGCATACGAGCAACATGAAGGGGAAATACGACATCCCAATTTTATACGATTGGATAGTATCAAAGGAATATTAGATAAGCTATAAGTTATGGGTGAAACTGCATAACTTATAGCTTACTATTGCTTTTTAGAATTGGAAGAAATTCTTAGCGTTATAATAGCTGATATCTTCAATCATCTGGTTTACGCGTTCCATCTCGGAAATAGGAATTTCACCATTTTCTACATCACGGCCTACAAGATTACACAATGTACGGCGGAAATATTCATGACGCGGATAGGAGAGGAAAGAACGGGAATCGGTCAGCATACCAACAAATCGACTCAATAAGCCCAGTACAGAAAGGGCATTCATCTGTTTTTCCATACCATCCTTCTGGTCAAGGAACCACCAACCGGAACCGAATTGAATCTTACCGGCAACCGTACCATCCTGGAAGTTGCCCAGCATAGTAGCAATGACTTCGTTGGCGCATGGATTCAAATTATAAAGAATAGTCTTGGTCAGCTTACCATTGGAGTTTAAGCGATCGAGAAATTTAGCCATAGCTTTTGCTGTAGTAAATTCGCCAATGGAATCAAAACCGGTATCAGGACCTAACAGTTTGAACATCTTACTATTGTTGTTGCGAATAGCACCATAATGGAACTGTTGTGTCCAACCTTTCTCCCAATCCATTTCGCCAAATATAACCAGCATGGCTGACTTGAACTTCAGGATTTCCTCCTTCGTCAGTTCTGCACCGCCATATACCTTATTAAAGATGGCCTTGATTTCAGCTTCCGTGTAATCCTCGGCATAGAATTCTTCAATTCCGTGGTCAGACAGTTTACATCCTTGTTCCGCGAAAAAATCGTGACGCTTACGCAAGGCAGCAACCATATCGTCAAAGCTGGAAATAGCCACATCGCTCACTTCGGCTAACTTTTCTATATATGCGCGAAAATCGGCAGGAATTTCCACCGCCATTGCCTTATCCGGACGCCAAGTAGGCAACATCTTGATTTCAAAGCCGCTCTCACGTGTCTTGATATGGTATTCCAAGGAATCAATAGGATCATCTGTAGTACAAACCACTTCCACATGATAACGGCGCATCATGCCACGGGCGGAATATCCAGGCTGTTTCAGCTTCTCATTACATTCATCATAAATTTCACGGGCCGTATGAGGATTCAGAATTTTATCGATTCCAAAAGCGGTCTTCAATTCAAGGTGGGTCCAGTGGTACAACGGATTACGGAAAGTATAAGGTACCGTTTCGGCCCACTTCTCAAACTTTTCCCAATCTGTAGTATCCTTACCGGTACAGAAACGTTCGTCCACACCATTGGTACGCATCGCACGCCACTTGTAGTGGTCACCTCCCAACCAAATCTCAGTCAACGACTTAAACTGGTAATCTTCTGCCACCATTTGGGGAATCAGGTGACAGTGATAGTCGATAATCGGCATCTTCGCCGCATGCTCGTGGTACAACCTCTGTGCTGTTTCTGTTTGCAGCAGGAAGTTCCCGTCCATAAAGTTCTTCATCTTCTTGTGTTTTAAGTGTATAAAAATATTACTTTTCGTCTATTATACATATATAGTATTGATTGTAAAGCTAATAGGTGATATATCTATTTTTAGTTTTATTAACCGTTATCGAACACAAAAGTAGAAATTTTACTTGGAGGAACAAAATAATTCGTATCTTTGCGGCGAATATTTATAATATTTAAGCTTCAGATGTCTCACCTTTACCGCCTTAGGCAGCATACCTCAAGATGGAAAACAAGAACTATACCATTAAAGACATCGCACGCATGGCCGGCGTCTCTGCCGGCACTGTAGACCGCGTACTGCACAACCGCGGAGACGTATCCGTTTCCAGTAGAGAAAAAGTCCAGAAAGTACTCGACGAGATAGATTATCATCCCAATATGTTTGCCATCGGGCTGGCGGCTAAAAAGCGCTATCATATTGTCTGCATTATACCTTATTATATAGAACATGATTATTGGCATGCTGTAGCAGCGGGAATTGACCGTGCCGCACAAGAATTACGGCCGTTCAATGTTGGAGTTAGCTATCTCTACTATCGACATGCGGACAAATCCTCCTATAAAGAAGCATGTGCTGTGCTCCGGGAGGAAAATGCCGACGCCGTACTTGTTGCCCCAAATTTCCGAGAGGAGACTATAGAACTCACTACTTATTTGGAGGAAGCGGATATTCCCTATGCATTCATAGACTTCAATATTGAACAGACGCATGCCTTGTGTTATATCGGACAAGATTCCAAAACCAGCGGATACATTGCTGCCAAGATTCTGATGCGTAGCTATGAAAAAGGGCAGGAGCTTGTGTTATTCCTGAACAATCAGAAAAACAATCCGGCAGAAATCCAGATGCAACGCCGCCTCGAGGGGTTCATGCAATACCTTTCCGAGGAACATAAGGATTTGACTATCCATGACATTGTGTTGTGCAAGGAAGATACTGACGGCAACAGACGGATGTTGGATGCTTTTTTTAAAGAACATCCCCAAGCCGTACTGGGAGCTGTTTTTAACTCCCGTATTTATCAGGTGGCAAGTTATCTACACGAAAAGGGGCAGAAGTTGGCAGGACTTGTGGGATATGACCTTTTACACAAAAATACAGAGTTCCTGAAAACCGGTGAAGTAACCTTTCTCATCGGTCAACGCCCAGGCCTGCAAGGCTATTGTGGCGTGAAGACTTTATGCGACCACGTGATATTTAAAAGACCGGTCACTGCAGTGAAATACATGCCCATCGACATATTGATGAAGGAAAACATAGACTTTTACTTTGAGTTTGAATAATCAAAAAATTACATATCAACCATTTAAATCATTTTTTAAATGAAAGCATTAAACAAAGAAACTGCTCCCAAAGCACAACGCCCGGAACGCATTATCCAGTTTGGCGAAGGTAATTTCCTTCGTGCATTTGTGGATTGGATTATTTATAACATGAATCAAAAGACCGATTTCAACAGCAATGTGGTAGTGGTCCAACCCATTGATAAAGGTATGGTTGGCATGCTGAATGCCCAGGATGACCTTTATCATGTAAATCTGCAAGGTCTGGATAAAGGAGAAACCATCAACAGTCTGACTATGATAGATGTAATCAGCCGTGCCTTAAACCCCTATACTCAAAACGACGAGTTCATGAAACTGGCCGAACAACCGGAAATGCGTTTTGTCATTTCCAACACGACGGAAGCTGGTATAGCCTTTGACCCTGCTTGTAAGCTGACAGATGCACCGGCGTCTTCTTATCCGGGCAAACTGACACAGCTGTTGTATCACCGCTTCAAGACATTCAACGGCGACAAGAGCAAAGGACTGATTATCTTCCCCTGCGAACTCATCTTCCTGAATGGCCACAAGTTGAAGGAGACAATCTATCAATACATTGAATTATGGCAATTGGGTGATGAGTTCAGAGCTTGGTTTGAGGAAGCCTGCGGTGTGTATGCAACACTGGTGGACCGTATCGTTCCAGGATTCCCCCGCAAAGACATTGCCGCTATAAAAGAAAAGATACAGTACAATGACAATCTGGTAGTGCAGGCTGAAATTTTCCATTTATGGGTCATCGAGGCTCCGCAAGAAGTCGCCAAAGAATTCCCTGCCGACAAAGCCGGACTGAATGTATTGTTTGTTCCTTCTGAAGAACCTTACCACGAAAGAAAAGTAACTTTGCTGAATGGACCTCATACCGTATTGTCTCCAGTAGCCTATCTGTCGGAGGTAAATATTGTACGCGATGCCTGCCAGCATCCTATAATCGGACAATACATCCATAAAGTGATGTTTGACGAGCTGATGGAAACGTTGAACCAGCCGAAAAACGAATTGAAAAAGTTTGCAGAAGATGTATTGGAGCGCTTCAACAATCCGTTTGTTGACCATGCCGTAACCAGTATTATGCTGAACCCTTTCCCTAAATACCAAACCCGTGACCTTCCTGGCCTAAAAACCTACTTGAAACGTAAAGGAGAACTGCCGAAAGGTCTGGTATTGGGACTGGCTGCCATCATCACGTACTACAAAGGAGGTACCCGCGCAGACGGCACAGAAATCATCCCGAATGATGCTCCCGAAATCATGCAGTTATTGAAAGACCTTTGGGCAACGGGGGATACCCGCAAAGTGTCAGAAGGCGTATTGGCAGCCAAAGACCTTATCTGGGGGGAACACGGAGACTTGAATACCGTTCCAGGATTGACAGACATGATTACCTGCTTCTTAAAATCCATCCAAGAAAAAGGCATGCAGGAAACAGTAAAAGGTATTCTTTAATTCCTATGATTTTAAACAAGCAGACCGTACAAAAGGAGTTTTTATACGGTCTGCTTTATTTATACCACATTTGATGGGAAATAATTAAGCCACAGTTTTCTTTTTTGTCTAAAGGCTTTCCTGCTCTGCTGCCCGCAATATAAAAGTAGTGGCACCAATAGTTACAATGGCTCCATCCTCAATGCGAATACGGTCTTTGTCACCCAAAATTTCATTATTAAGGAAAGTTCCCGTCAGGCTGGGAGCATCGCGTAAGGTATAAATCAACACTCCCTGCTTATTACGCTTTACATTAATGATACAGTGACGCCGGTCCATACTCATATCCGAAGTCTCAATCGGCACATCGATAACATTCCCCACGCAACGCCGGCCTATGATATTGTCACCTTCTTGCAATGGAAGTACCTGCTTAAAACCAAACACGTTCTCAATGACCGTGATGCTGCCAAAAACCTCTTTAAACTCCGCTTCATCCGGACGTTCTTCCTTTTGAGGGGCCTTCATCTTTGATTTACCTAAACGGATACTGAACTGCTTCTTACACTGGTCACATACAAAGACCAGTGATTGGCCTTCGGTATACTTGGTTTCATCGAATGTTAAGTAATTCTCACATTTGGGACAACGGATACGCTTCATGATAGTTAAAAATTAAAGAATTAAAAAATAAAGCAAGGGTAGATTACTTTCTACTTCTTTAATACCCAAGCGTTCTTATACGTTTCATTTTGGCGAACTCTGTTCAATGCCTGATATGCTTCTGTTTCTGTGCCACAAGACTCAATGCTGACACGCATTTTACCATCTCCAACGATTGCTTTTGCATGAGGATAACCTTTTTCAATCAGTTGCTTTGCCATTGCTTCGGCATCCTTCTCAGTACCTACACTGGCAATGATGATGTGGTATTTCTTTGCAGAGACAAGTGACGGAGCAACAGTCCCTGCCGTTGTCTTTTGAACTTCGCTCTTTATTGTTGCAGATGCTGAAGAGGACACTTCTGCCGCCTGCTGCTTAGGCTGAGAAACAACCGGAGCATTCTGCGCGTTAGCTTGGCCCACCTTAACCTCTCTTACGGCAACCGGAACCACCTTTTTCTTTGCCTTCTGCCCCGTGTTTTTTTGAGCCGACGTTTTCAGAGTGTCGGCCTTCCGGCTAACAACAATCGGATTAATGGCAAGGGATTCCTTTTCTATCATCTCAAAAAGTTCATTCGGAAGTAATTGCGCATAATTTCCTTCAACCACTTCCGTATTCTCTATCGGTGTAGACAAAAAGAAAAACAAGGCAACCACTGCAATCATGGCAACCGCATTCGACAAATAGGAACGGTTGAATTTAATCTCAACCCTTCGCTTTTTGTCTTCCGGCACAACTGGAACAGAATAACGGATGGTCTTTTCCATGTACGGTTTCTTCAGTTCCGCCAGTTCCTGCATTTCAAAACTATCCAGCCCATATAAGTAAGGAGTGGTTATCTTGTGGTCATAGGGAGCAAAGTCATAAATACCATGAATGGAGTAACGCAATTCGCCAATGTTGGGCAAATCCACCTTACCGTCTTCATGGAGAGCAGTGAATATATATGCCACTTCTTTTTCTACAATCCGCGTAGCATCAGAAAAATCAGTATCATAGACAGCCATATAAGATTGTACAAGTAAGCCGTCATTCATCTTCAGTTGAGGATTGAAACCGATAATACGAGTAGGGGGCAGAAAAACATTCTCTTCTGCTACTCTCATTGCCGGAGTATAATGGGCTACAAATCCTCCCAAACCGGGAACAATGACACAATCGTTCTCCAATAACAATACTTCTATGTGCTGTGCTAATTCAATCATGCCACAAAAGTAGCGGAAATATCGGATATACGCTAGTTTCAGAGCTTTTTTCTTATCAACAAATTATGAACACTGCACATTGAAAATGCATTAAAAAAGGTTTTTGGGCAAGAGAAAGGATTTTTACCGGAAAATTTTCTACTTTTGTACCGTTTAGCTATGCTTGTCAATAATAGAAGGACAATTGACCTCGCAAGAGTATACAAACCTAAACACTTAACAAAAGACTATTATGCGCATTATCTTCTGTCTGATGGTTTTCTTGTTCATAGGAAAAAACACGATGCTGGCACAACAACTGTCCTCATTCGTAGAATATGGAACAACCCTGCATACCGGTGACAACACCCCTCTTTGGCAGGTCAGCAACCAGCAAGGACTCACTTCGCTTGACAACAATACTTACATACGTGGAGGAATATCCTACAGACACCAACTCGGAAAATGGAAGTTTGAAGAAGTTGTGGATTTGGTTGCAGCAGCCGGATTCAGTACTACCTCTTTCATTGTACAGCAGGCTTACGTAGACATCCGCTACAAGTGGTTCGGATTCTTCGCTGGAAGCCGGGAACAGAATTCTCCATTGCTGAATCAAGAGCTAAGCAGTGGCGGCATGACTTGGTCGGGCAATGCGCGTCCCATCCCACAAGTACAGATAGGCATACCCGAATATGTACAGTTGCTGCCCCGTTTAGGTCTGAAAGGAGAAATCTCGTACGGATGGTTTACAGACAACAAATACCAACGGGAACAAGTCGGAGAAAAATACTGGTATACCAAGAGCATCAAATACCATCATAAAGAAGGGTTTCTGCGTATCGGTATACCCAAAGGAAAATGGCAACTAGAACTCGGGGTGACCCTCGACACCCAATTTGGTGGATATAAAATTGGAGGTTCCGAATCGGGGGACTTGGGAAACGGATGGAAGGATTATATACGCGTATTCTTCCCCGGCCACGGGAGTGAGGACGGACCGGTAGGTGAACATCTGGCTTTCCAAGGCAATTTTCTGGGCAGCGAATATATCAAAATGACTTATCGTCCTAAGGAAGATTTCTCTATCAGCGCCTATCTGGACAATCATTTTGATGACTTCTCCGCCATGGCCAAACTCAACGGTTGGGATGGCTTATGGGGTGTGGAATATAAATCCAACCATAAACAAGCCATCAACGGAATCGTTATCGAATATCTCCAGACTACCAATATGAGCGGTCCTCTGCACGGTTTGCAAAATTCTGTAGTAGGTAAGACCGGAGGAGCCGACAACTACTACAACAACGGTTACTACCCAGGATGGGCACATTGGGGCATGGCGATAGCCAATCCGTTGATAGCATCGCCTATCTATAATAAGGATGGCGATATGAGTTTCAAGTACAATCGTGTTAAGGCCCTGCATCTGGGATGGAGCGGTGACATCAGCAGTGAGTGGAGATATGTAGCAAAATTGTCTCACAACAGAACTTGGGGAACTCCTCATCGTCCAATACCCGATATATTAGAAAATTTTTCTACTTTTGCATCGTTTTACTATACTCCCCGTAAATGGAAGGGCTGGTGCTTCAACGCGTCCCTTGCATTGGATATGGGAGAGATATATGGAGACAATTTTGGAGTCCAACTAAAAGTACATAAAATATTTTAAGAAAATGAACTACATACAAACAGAGATTGACGGCGTATGGCTGATTGAGCCGAAAGTATTCCATGATGCCCGCGGATACTTTATGGAAGCATTTAAGGAAGAAGAGTTCCGTGCACATGTCGGAGACGTTCACTTCATCCAGGACAATGAGTCCAAATCCTCTTTCGGTGTATTACGTGGTCTTCACTACCAGAAGGGCGATTGCAGCCAGGCTAAACTGGTACGTGTCATTAAAGGAAAAGTGCTGGACGTGGCTGTCGACTTAAGAAAATCTTCTCCCACTTTCGGAAAGTATGTCAGTGTGGAGCTAAGCGAGGAGAACAAGAGACAATTCTTCATTCCGCGCGGTTTTGCTCACGGTTTTCTGGTGCTGAGCGATGAAGCTGTCTTTACATACAAGGTAGACAACGCATACGCACCACAGTCCGAGGCATCCATCCGTTTTGACGACGAAACCATCGGTATTGAATGGCCTGTTGCTACGGAACAGCTTCTATTATCAGATAAAGACGGACATGCCGTATCGTTCAAGGATGCGGTCTATTATGAATAAAATATGAAAATAGCCATTGTCGGTACAGGATACGTCGGTTTGGTAACCGGAACCTGCTTTGCGGAAATCGGTGTCAACGTTATTTGCGTAGACACGAACAGTGAAAAGATAGAGTCACTGAAAAAGGGCGTTATTCCTATCTATGAAAACGGACTGGAAGAAATGGTTAGCCGGAATGTGAAAGCAGGACGCCTGCAATTCACCACATCCCTGGAGAGTTGTCTGAATGAGGTGGAAGTGGTATTCAGTGCCGTAGGTACACCACCCGATGAGGATGGAAGTGCCGACTTGAGCTATGTGCTGGAAGTTGCCCGCACCATTGGACGCAATATGCAGAAATACGTGTTGGTGGTAACCAAAAGTACCGTTCCCGTAGGTACTGCCCAAAAAGTGCGGACTGCCATTCAAGAAGAACTTGATAAGAGAGGGGTGAACATTGACTTTGATGTCGCTTCGAATCCCGAGTTTCTGAAAGAAGGTAATGCCATCAACGATTTTATGAGTCCCGACCGTGTAGTGGTGGGAGTAGAGTCCGAACGAGCCAAGAAGATAATGAGCAAGCTCTACAAACCATTCCTGCTGAACAACTTCCGTGTCATCTTTATGGACATCCCTTCTGCAGAAATGACAAAGTATGCGGCTAACTCCATGCTTGCCACCCGCATCAGCTTCATGAACGACATTGCCAATTTATGCGAATTGGTGGGAGCGGATGTAAACATGGTGCGCAGCGGTATCGGTTCGGATACCCGTATCGGACGTAAGTTCCTCTATCCGGGGATAGGCTACGGCGGCTCATGCTTCCCTAAGGATGTAAAGGCACTGATTAAGACAGCTGAACTGAACGGCTACAAGATGCGTGTACTCCATGCAGTAGAGGAGGTGAACGAGAAACAGAAGAGTATCTTATTCGAAAAGTTGCAGAAGCATTTCAATAATGATTTGGAGGGAAAGGTCATCGCCATTTGGGGACTGGCCTTTAAACCCGAAACAGACGACATGCGTGAAGCTCCGGCCCTGATATTGATTGACAAGCTGCTGAAAGCCGGCTGTAAAGTACGTGCCTACGACCCGGCTGCCATGAACGAATGCCGACGCCGCATAGGAGAAAGTATTTATTATGCGACAGATATGTATGATGCCGCACTGGACGCAGATGCACTGATGCTGGTGACCGAATGGAAAGAATTCCGCCTGCCTTCATGGGCAGTCATCAAGAAGACCATGGAGCAGCCGTTGGTATTGGACGGACGTAATATTTACGACAAGAAAGATATGGAAGAACAAGGTTTCACATATCATTGCATCGGAAAATAAAGTCGCAGAAAGAAGAAAAGAAATAAACAGGGACGTTATGACAATAAAAGGAAGTGCGATTCTCATTGTACTTGTTGTCTCATTAGCCTCATGCAGCAACAGACAAACAGGAGAGGTTTCCGTAAAGGAAGATCTCATTGCAAAGCAACTGTTACAAGGCATCTGGGTGAACGATGAAACAGAAATGCCGTTGATGCGCATCGAAGGGGATACGGTATATTATGCCAACCCGCAAAGCGCTCCCGTATCTTTCAAGGTCGTTCACGATACAATCTACATATACAGCAATGAACCGGTGGCCTATAAGATAGACCGTCAAACGGAATACAGCTTCTGGTTCCACTCGCTGGCCGACGAAGTAATTAAACTGCATAAATCAGAGAATGCAGAAGATTCTTTGGTTTTCACCAGCCGGGAAGTAGAAGTCATTTCCACTACTCCAGAAGTGATAAAGAAAGACAGTATCGTAATATACAAGAATACAAGGTATAGGGGATATGTATATATCAACCCCTCAAAGATGAAGGTTTTCAAGACTTCCTATTCTGAAAATGGAATCAGTGTGGACAATGTGTATTATGATAATGTAATCCATATCTGTGTATACGAAGGGAAGAAGATGCTTTACGGCCAGGACATCACCAAAAAGATGTTTGCGGATATATTCCCTGCCGAAATACTGAATCAGGCCATTCTTGCCGATATGAACTTCATGGGTGTGGACAGTAAGGGATACCATTACCAGGCAACCCTTGGCATACCCGAAAGCTCCGTATACAGTCTGGTAAATATGATTATTGGTTTTGACTGTACAATGAGCATAGAAAAAGCGGAATAAATCCGCTTTTTCTATGTCTTTTCTTCACCACACCACAGTGTTTATTTCTTCTCACCGCCATTCTGTGGCCGTTTGGCACTGGGCTTTCCGCCTTTATTGTTGTTACGGCCATTCTTATTTCCTCCTGGCCTACGTCCGTTTCCATGGCCGCCCCGTCTTCCTCCGTCAAATGCTCTCGGCTTGTATTCTGGTGCTTCACCCAGCTCTTCGGGAACCGATATCTTATAGATATCCCTATCTAGGAATTTTTCGATATTCTTAAAGTTACCCTGCTCCTTTTCGGAAACGAAGGTGATGGCTACGCCGTCATTATTAGCACGCGCCGTACGTCCGATGCGGTGCACATAATCTTCACTGTCGTGGGGAACGTCGTAGTTTATCACCAGACGGATGTCATCGATATCAATACCTCTCGCAACGATATCTGTGGCTACCAGGATATTGATACGTCCTGCCTTGAACTCATACATCACTTCTTCGCGCTGTGCCTGCTCCAAGTCGGAATGCATTTCACCGACGTTCAGTTTCATCTGCTTCAAAGCTTTGGTCACTTCCTTCACTTTCAGTTTGGAAGAAGCAAAGATGATAACGCGTTCCGGTGTCTCCTCTGCAAAGAGGCTACGGATGATGCCCAGCTTCTGATTCTCGTAGCAAACGTAGGCTGCCTGCACAATCTTTTCTGCCGGTTTGGAAACAGCCAGCTTCACCTCGGCAGGATTGTTCAGAATGTTACCAGCCAACTGTTGTATCTTAGCAGGCATGGTGGCAGAGAACATGATTGTCTGCCGCTCTTTAGGAAGGAATTTGACAATTTGCATAATATCGTCATAAAATCCCATATCCAGCATCCGGTCTGCTTCATCCAAAATAAAATAAGAGACACGGGAAAGATCTACATAACCAAGGCTAAGATGGGCTATCAAACGCCCCGGGGTAGCAATAACGACATCAGCACCCAGTGTCAACCCTCTTTTCTGCTGCTCGAACAGTATTCCGTCATTACCACCATACACGGCCACGCTGGAAACCGGCATGAAATAAGAGAAACCTTCCATCTGTTGGTCTATCTGTTGCGCCAACTCGCGGGTAGGAGCCATGACAATGCAATTGATGGCATCGGCAGGGTGTCCGCCTTCTGAGAGCTTGTTCAATATAGGCAACAAATATGCGGCAGTTTTTCCCGTTCCGGTTTGTGCCACTGCTATTAAATCTCGACCTTCGAGTATGACGGGAATTGATTTTTCTTGTATGGGGGTGCACTCTTCAAAGCGCATGGCATCCAGTGCCTCCAGCACATTGCCATTTAAATGTAGTTCTGAAAACTTCATGTATCTCTTTTAAATTTGCGTACAAAGATAGGAAAAAGACTTATAAAATAGACTCTTACAGTAAAAAAATAAGCCCTTGGGACAATAATTATCTCAAGGACTTGCAAATTTGTTTCAAGCATCTGCCTTCAACGAGGAATATCAATGTATGAATCCTTAAATCCCAGAAAGTAAAGTACGCCATCTAAGCCGATGGTGTTGATGGATTGCTTAGCATTGGCAACAACTTTGGGCTTTGCATGAAAAGCGATTCCAAGGCCGGCAATTCCCAGCATGGGCAGGTCGTTGGCACCGTCGCCCACAGCAATAGTCTGCGCAATATCCACTTTTTCCACCTGAGCTATCAAACGCAGCAACTCCGCCTTACGCTTACCGTCAACTACATCACCGAGATAGCGACCGGTCAGTTTGCCATCCTCTATTTCCAGCTCATTGGCATACACATAGTCTATACCGTACTTCTTCTGGAGGTACTGCCCGAAGTAGGTAAACCCTCCCGAAAGAATAGCTATCTTGTAACCGTATTTCTTCAAAACATACATCAGGCGATCCACACCTTCCGTAATGGGAAGATTCTCTGCAATTTCCTGCATCACGGACTCATCCAATCCTTTCAACAAAGCCACTCGTTCGCGAAAGCTCTCAATGAAATCTATCTCACCACGCATGGCACGCTCAGTAATAGCCTTTACCTGGTCGCCCACACCTGCACGTATGGCCAATTCATCAATCACTTCCGTTTCAATCAGAGTAGAGTCCATATCGAAGCAAATGAGGCGACGCATCCGGCGGTACATATTGTCCAACTGGAAAGAGAAATCCATTTCCAGTTCGGTTGCCAGTTTCATCAACTGTTCTTGCATGGCAATGCGGTCTTTCGGAGTGCCCCGAACGGAAAATTCGATGCAGGCGCGTGTACGCGATTCACATTCGTCCAGCGGAATACGTCCTGTAAGGCGCTTGATGGCATCGATATTCATGCCTTGCTCTGCAAGAATACGGGTCACAGCAGATATTTGACGGGCAGACAACTTGCGCCCCAATAAAGTAAGAATATAGCGGTTCTTTCCCTGCATATTCACCCAATCCTCGTACTCTTTGGCAGTAATAGGGTAAAAACGGACAGTCACTCCCAGGGAGGAAGCCTTGAAAAGCAGTTCCTTCATAATGAACCCCGAATGTTGTTCTTCCGTCTTGCATAAAATGCCCAATGAAAGAGTATTATGAATGTCTGCTTGACCAATATCAAGAATAGTAGCATCATATTTGGCCAGAATTTCCGTCACGGAAGCTGTCAGTCCCGGACGGTCTTCACCCGTAATACGTATCAGGATGAGTTCAGTGTTCAATGGTTGCATAAATCATCTTTTTGATAGAATAATAGGCTACAAAAGTAAGGAAAATTCCCGCTATTTATGCTAAATAACATAAAAATATGACTCTAAAAAGTGAGAAAAATGCTTGTTTATTTGGAAGTTTGTTTAAGAATTACTTACCTTTGCAGCCGATTTCAGAATTAAAAGCTTTGAATATCAATGGGTTTCTACTCATTTCAAGCTCTGAGAAGACGATGTTCCGGGAAGAAATCACTGTTGAAGGACAGTCCCGGATAGTATTAACCAAAACCGTGCCGCATGAAATATGCAAAATGGATTTTTGTTGTATTACTAATAAGTTCCTTGACTTCTTTTGTAGAAAAAGACAAACCTACCGGAGGTTTGAATGTGGGTGACATGGCCCCGGATTTCAAAATCCAATCCATGTCAGCAGAGCAATCCCAAACCGACCTTTCCGATTTGAAAGGAAAGTATGTGTTGCTCAGCTTTTGGGCAAGTTACGACGCGCAGTCCCGGATGCAGAACGCAAGTTTGAGCAATGCGCTTCGCTCTACTGCCCGCAACAATGTGAAGATGGTTTCAGTTTCATTCGATGAGTATCAGTCAATCTTTGAAGAAACCATCCGTAAGGACCAAATAGTTACGCCCACTTGTTTCGTGGAAACTAAAGGCGAATATTCCGGCCTCTTTAAAAAGTATCGCTTGGGCCGCGGATTCACTAACTATTTACTGGATGATAATGGTGTAATTATTGCCAAAAACATCTCTGCTGCAGAACTTTCCGCTTACTTGAATTAAGCTTGCTGATGCCCGGTGCATACAACAGCAACTTAAAGAACCAGTAAGACGAAAGTGAGGGTGTTCCCTGGAAACCGGCGTCTCTTTCCGGCAAAAAAGGGAACAAAACAAAAGAGGAAAATGAATACAACAAAAAGCCCCTCCCACACTTGTAGAACGCAAGAGTGGGAGGGGTTTCTTATTTTAATGGACTTCCGGAGACAAGCATCCTAAACCTCTACTTTAGTACGCCAAACCTCAACTTGAGCAGGCTGAAGTAGAGGTTTAGAATGCTTATTTCGGCGCTTTCCTATATAAATAGAATGCAATGAAGGCATACATTATATTCGGTATCCACACAGCTATGACTGGAGGCATGTTGCCGTTTACGGCAAATGTAGAAGCAATGGTCTGAAACAGAATATAAGAGAAACTCAATGCCAAGCCGATACCCAAATGCAATCCCATTCCGCCTTTCGTTTTCTTGGAAGACAAAGACACTCCTATCAACGTCAGGATAAAGGAGGCGAACGACATGGCAATGCGTTTGTGATACTCTATCTCAAATTCCTTAATATTGGCAAAGCCGCGTTGCCGCTGCCTGCTGATGTACTCGCTCAATTGAGGGCTGGTCAGCATCTCCTGCTGATTCTTCATAATCAGAAAGTCGGCAGGCTCCATGAACAGAGTGGTATCTATGCGACCTCCTTTTATGATACTCTCCTTCATGCCATCCATCTGACGAATCATATAATCCTTGATTTTCCACTTATGCACGGCCGTCGTGTCGTAGGTAATGGAACGGGCTGTAAGGTGGGAAACCAGTTGCTTGTCATTGAACTTGTCCAAAGAAAAACGATAACCGGTCTTGCTGTAGTCTTCAAAACGTTCGATATAGGCAATTACTCCCGAATCCACTTCCAGCTGGATGTTCCGTGCCGTATTCGCCTTACGAGGTTTGTAGTACTTGTCCTCAAAATTAATACGTGTCACACTACCTTTGGGGATGACATAAGATCCGAGGCAGAACGTCACTACCGCAATGATTGCCGCAGACACCATGTAAGGACGCAGCATACGCTTGAAACTCATTCCCGTAGAGAACATGGCGATGATTTCCGAGTTCTCTGCCAGTTTGGAAGTAAAGAAGATTACAGCGATAAACACAAACAGCGGACTGAACAGATTGGCAAAGTAGGGGATGAAGTTCAGATAATAATCAAAGACAATCGCATTCCACGGCGCTTCATGAGACATGAAGCGGTCCATCTTCTCGTTGAAGTCGAACACCACTGCAATGGAGATAATCAATGCAATGGCAAAGACATACGTACCTAAGAACTTCTTAATGATGTACCAGTCCAGCCGCTTCAAGAATTTACCTCTCGGCAGCTTTATATTCTTCCATATCCTCCAGTCCATTTTTCTCATAATCTTGTCGATACGCGTTTCACCATCATCGGTTTCCAAGTTGCAAAGTCGCCTGCAATGATATGCTTACGTGCTTCGCCCGCCAGCCACAAGTAGAAAGCCAAGTTGTGGATAGATGCTATCTGCATGGCAAGCAGCTCCTGTGCGTGGAACAGATGGCGCAAGTATGCCTTGCTGTACATGGTATCCACGTAAGAGGCGCCATCCGCTTCAATGGGAGAGAAATCCATTTCCCATTTTTTGTTGCGCATGTTCATGATGCCGTCCTTGGTAAACAGCATGCCATTGCGTCCGTTTCGGGTAGGCATCACGCAATCGAACATATCGACACCGCGTTCAATGCCTTCCAGGATATTTACCGGAGTCCCGACTCCCATCAGATAGCGAGGCTTGTCTTTGGGAAGAATCCCGTTCACCAACTCAATCATCTCGTACATCTTGTCTACAGGCTCGCCCACAGCCAGACCACCAATGGCATTACCGTCAGCACCTTTAGAGGCAACAAACTCTGCTGACTGCTCGCGGAGGTCGCGATAGACACACCCCTGCACAATGGGAAATAAGGATTGCTGATAACCGTACTTCGGTTCTGTTTCGTTGAAACGCTTGATACAGCGGTCCAGCCAGCGATGTGTCAATCCCAGTGATTTTTTGGCATATTCGTAGTCCGAATCCCCCGGAGGACATTCATCAAAGGCCATCATGATGTCTGCACCGATAGTCCGTTCTATATCCATCACCTTCTCCGGTGTAAAGATATGCTTGCTACCATCGATGTGTGAACGGAATTCCGCACCTTCTTCGCGCAACTTGCGGATACCGGACAACGAAAATACCTGGAAGCCGCCACTATCTGTCAGCATAGGACGGTCAAAGCCGTTGAACTTATGCAGTCCACCGGCTTTCTCTATCACTTCCAGTCCCGGACGCAGATAAAGATGATAGGTATTACCCAATATTATCTGCGCCTTTATGTCCTCTTTCAATTCGGGCAGATGCACGCCTTTCACTGTTCCCACTGTACCTACCGGCATAAAGATAGGTGTCTCAATCTGCCCGTGGTCAGTAGTAATCAGTCCGGCACGTGCATTGGTCTTGCTGTCTGTATATTGTAACTCGAATGTCATTCTTCTTTCTTTTCAGTCTTTTCTTTCTTTACGGACAAGTCGATGGCATCGGCTACTTTTTCATCAGTCAGCGCAATGGCAAACACCTCCTTAATATCTTTCACATAGTGGAAAGTCAGTCCTTTCAGATATATATCCTGTATCTCTTCTATATTCTTGCGGTTCTCATCGCTCAAGATAATCTCCTTGATACCGGCACGCTTGGCAGCCAGTATCTTCTCCTTGATGCCTCCTACCGGAAGTACCTTACCGCGAAGTGTTATCTCTCCCGTCATAGCAAGATTAGCCTTCACCTTTTTCTGGGTGAGGGCAGAAGCGAGGGAGGTAGCCATCGTGATACCGGCAGACGGACCGTCTTTCGGAATGGCGCCTTCGGGCACATGGACATGGATGTTCCAGTTATCAAAAATCTCTTCGTCAAGATTCAGCAGGGAGGCATGCGCCTTGATGTATTCCAATGCCAGCATGGCCGACTCTTTCATTACATCACCCAAATTGCCGGTCAATGTCAAACGTCCGCCCTTGCCACGGCTCAGGCTGGTTTCCACGAAAAGTATTTCACCACCTACGGCAGTCCACGCCAGACCGGTCACTACTCCTGCGTACTCATTACCCTGATACTTGTCCCGGGTATATTCGGGTGCCCCCAGAAATTCATACAAGTCTCCCGGTTTTATTTCGGTCTTCGCAAAATAACCGTCCGTAGCATATTGGCGTGCAGATTTACGGAGTATCTTTCCGATTTTCTTTTCCAGTTCGCGCACACCGCTCTCACGAGTATAATTCTCTATAATGGCTTCCAGCGTGTTCTTCGGAATCTTGATATCATTCTTTTTCATACCGTTTGCCTCCAATTCCTTCGGAACCAGATGGCGGCGAGCAATTTCAATCTTTTCTTCCGTGATATAGCCGCTTACCTCAATCAGCTCCATACGGTCCAACAACGGTCCGGGGATGGTATTCAGATTATTGGCAGTAGCGATGAACATCACTTTAGACAAATCATAGTCCACATCCAGAAAGTTATCATGGAATGTAGTATTCTGTTCCGGGTCGAGCACTTCGAGGAGGGCAGAGGAGGGGTCTCCTTGGCGGTCGGCACTCACCTTATCTATTTCATCCAGAATAAATACCGGATTGGAGGAACCTGCCTTTATCAGATTCTTGATAATCCGTCCCGGCATGGCACCGATATATGTCTTGCGGTGACCGCGAATCTCGGCTTCATCATGCACGCCACCCAGCGACATACGGATATACTTACGCTTCAAGGCAGCCGCAATGGAACGTCCCAAAGAGGTTTTTCCCACACCCGGAGGGCCATACAGACAGATGATGGGGGATTTCATATCGCCCTTCAGCTTCAATACGGCAAGATGTTCCAAAATACGTTCTTTCACCTTCTCCAAACCATAATGGTCTTTGTTCAATGTCTTTTCTGCATTGACAAGGCTCAGATTATCCGTCGTATAAATGCCCCACGGCAAACTAAGCATCGTCTGCAGATAGTTCAGCTGCACGCTATAGTCGGGAGACTGGGGATGGGTGCGTTCCAACTTATCCACCTCTTTTAGGAACGTAGCCTTCACCTCATCATTCCATTTGATGGTCTCCGCCTTCTTACGCATTTCCTCTATTTCCTGCTCTTGACCGCCGCCACCCAGCTCATCCTGAATGGTTTTAATCTGCTGCTGCAGGAAATACTCACGCTGCTGCTGGTCTATATCCTCGCGTGCACGCATCTGGATAGATTCTTTGATTTCGGCAAGCTGCACTTCACGATTCAGAATTTCGAGCAGGCGGTAAGTACGCGCCCGCAAAGAGTCGATACGGAGCAGTTCTATCTTTTCGTCTTTCTTGAGTGGCAGGTTCGTACAGATAAAGTCTACCAAAAACATTGGATTGGTAATGTTCTTGATGGCAAATGCCGAATCCTGCGGAAACATATCGGATGACTTGATGTAGCGTACTGTCAAGTCTTTACACGCCTCTACCAATGCATGGAATTCCTTGTCATTCTTCTCCGGAAGTTCTTCATTCAGCGTAACTATCCGTCCCTTCAGATAAGGAGTCGTATCCGTAATCTCCTTCAGTTCCATACGTTTGGAGCCTTGCAGAATGACGGTAGTTGTCTGGTCTGGCATTTCAAGCACACGTACTATCTTGGCAACTGTACCGATGGTATGTAAATCCTCAAGCAGAGGTGTCTCTGTTTCAGCCACCTTTTGGCATACAACAGCTATATAAGAATTTTTCTTTTCTGCTTCACGCACCAATTTGAGGGAAGATTTCCTTCCTACAGATACCGGCATAAACACCCCAGGGAACAATACCATATTTCGAAGAGGCAATATCGGTAAAACCTCTTCTACCTCAATGTCCATCAATTGTTCCTCATTCCCCTCAAAATCAGCAATTACAGAGAAAGCGTTTCCGCTTCTATCTTCGACATCACTCAGGTAATTTCTTTTCTTCATTTCTTTCTTTTTAGTTTATGTCATATTGGCAGGCCAATAAAGCGCTTGCAAAGTTAAGCTATTTCTTCATAAATAGACATTCTCATCCTTTAAAAAGACAAAAACAGTGCCAATTTTATGACAAATATGCAGGTTTTGATTATTTTTGAACCCAATTAAAGAAGATAAACATGCCGAAATCATCTTTTAAGTTTAAACAATTTACCATATTTCATGATAAATGCGCCATGAAGGTCGGCACAGATGGTGTACTACTTGGGGCATGGGCCCCGGCAGACAAAGCGAAGCGTATACTGGACGTTGGAACCGGTACCGGATTAATAGCCTTACAGTTAGCGCAAAGGAATCCGCATGCCCGGATTACTGCAATCGAAATAGATGCAGCTGCAGCCGGACAAGCCACAGAAAATGTATCTCACTCTCCATGGGCCGGTAGAGTAGAGGTCATATGTCATGATTTCCGAGATTATCAGCCGGAAAACAGATTTGACCTCATCATTTCCAATCCTCCCTATTTTATAGATGCGTTGAAATGTCCTGACGAACAAAGGTGCACAGCACGGCATGCGGGCAATTTGAATTACGATTTACTATTTCGTCGTTCGGCATCTTTGCTTGAAGAGCAAGGAGTCGTAAGCATCATTATTCCAGCGGAAGCTGAAAAAACGGTTGTGGATACAGCTTGGAACCATAAGTTGTTTCCATTGCATCGTGTGCAAGTCTTCACCAAACCCGGAAAACCGTGCAGACGGGTATTGCTGAACTTTGGTTTTGAAGCAAAAGAGTGTAGAGAAGAGAAACTTTGTATTGAGATGAATCACAATGAGTTTACCCCTGAATATGTAGCTTTAACGAAAGATTTCTATCTGAAAATGTAATTTTAATTGCATAAAACTTGCCTAAATATTTGGTTGGTATCAGAATTGTTTTTACCTTTGCACTCGCTTTTCAGAAGTAAAGCATTCGGGGTGTAGCGCAGTCCGGTTAGCGCACCTGCTTTGGGAGCAGGGGGTCGTGGGTTCGAATCCCGCTACCCCGACTTAAATGAATAAGTTGTTGATTTTCAACAACTTATTTTTGTATATGGAAGCGTCCAACAAAAATAACTGTCTATTTAACTGTCTATTGAGTTAGTAAATCATCACCCTTAATTCAAAAAAACAGCAAAAATGGCAAGAAAGAAATCTGTATTTATCCTGCCCAAGCTAAAGGATTGTGGCGGAGATCTAACAAAAAAATGGTATGTGGAATATTCCTTGAGGGATCCACAAACCGGGGAGATGAAGCGGTTTCGGCATTATGAGGGCTTTGCGGAACTGGCAACGGAAAGTGCCAGGCGTGCCCATGCCGAGAAAGTGATATCTACAATCAAAAACAAGCTCAACAGTGGGGAGGATCCGTTCGCTGAAAACCATGTTACCTATCAAGACGAGCTTATGTATCAGGCCATGGTCAACAGATGGGGCAATAACAGCAAGGGTGCCGTCAGCATCAGAGTGCACATTTCAGAATTCCTCCAACTGAAAAAAGCCGAACTTGCGCATTCCTCCTATCAGACTTACTGTTCCAAACTGAGGATCTTCTGTGAATGGGTGGAAGCGGGGTGCTTGGCAAACAAGAACGTGCGTGTAATATCAGAAGAACATATACACAATTTTTTTTATCACATAGTCGGAACTGGACATATCAGTCGCAGGACAGTATTGAAATACAAGCAGTTATTGCATACTTTTTTCGATTACTTACTACACAAAAAGCTTGTTGTAGCTAATCCGGTCACCAATATACCTAATCTTGGCGAGAAAAGAGATGAAGCGGCAAGCCCAATTCCAGACAAGATCCGAAATATATTGATTGGCTATATGAGAGAGCACGACCCGCAACTCCTGCTATTATGTCAGCTTGAATACTATTGTGCAATCCGCCCGAAAGAATGCTTGTATCTGCAGATACGTGACATCAATCTGGAGACAGCATCCATTACCATCCGTCAGGATATCAGTAAGAACGGACTGACAGAAACAGTCAATATGCCAAGGCAGCTTTATGAAGTTCTTGATGACCTGCTGAAGATAGGCAACTATCCGGAAGACTGGTATCTTTTCTCTCGAGACGGCCAGCCAGGAAAACACAGACTTGGGAAAAATACCTTCAGATATAGATTTGACAGAATCAGGGATAAACTGGGATTAAGCAAAAGATACAAACTTTACAGCTTCAAACATACCGGTGGAGTAAAACTGGTCAATGCAGGAGTTAATACATGGGAAATACAAAAGCACTTCAGGCATAAATCAATTACTACTACAGAGAGATACTTGCAAAAAAGATTCGGGGTAAAAAGCTCCCTGATACAAGAGGATTTTCCCGATATGTAGATAATAAATAATGTAGGAGGCTAATATTGGTCTCCTACGCTCCTACAGTCCTACATATTATCTTCCATATGCTCCTTCAACCTATATAACCGGTCAATAGCCGGGTTATAGAATGCATCCGGATAATGCTGCTTTATATCGCAGATATTCGCATTAACATACATGGAGGTATCAAAAATATGTTCTGCCTCACTTAATGTCACCTCTTTGGGTAATAGTGCGTTCTCAGCCCATTTCATTAAGGCATTCACGCTTTCTTCGTCATAATTGTATGCCATATTTTTTTGTTGCAAAGATAAATCATAGCAGAGAGAAGCCAAAGAAAAAAGGTCGCTTATTGGACTGCTTTACCTATCAAAACCTTACGATGTAAGAATGATGGATGCCTATTACCTAATCCCACCAAGAAAACAACTTGTAAGTTCTGATTTTATTATATAGATACCACGCCTTATATCTTCTCAATTCCTCTTTATGAATAATTTCAATATCATAATCATCTGTCGGGAAATTAAATAGGCAGAACCTTGATGCATTTTTAGTGTTAATGTATAGATTCCTACAAGCTATTATATGCGGACTTTCTACCATTTCATACATACCGTCATCTCTACGCATAGTCTTCATTCCTGAAAATTCCAACTGCAAATTATCTTTTTCGAGCACAATATCCAATAGGCCAATGCAAAGTTGCAAGTCTCTTGCCACTATAGGCATTTTATCCGAACGCGTACACTTTTTAAAGTATTCATACATTTCTATTATTTTCTTGCGCTCTATTTCCAATAAAAACGTATAATCCCAATCAAAATCCTTTTCTAAAAGCCTGCACCACGAATTAATCTTTGCACGTTTATAGTTGGACTCAGACCTATTTCTTCTCTGTTTCATATCTAATACTATTATTATTTGTTCTTACTTTCAGATAATCATATCTGAGCTTATATCAACTTAGATATAAAAGAAAGTAGGCACTGGAATACTTTTAACTAATCATTTCTTGTATAAAAAGCCCCGACGGAAGCCGGGGCCACTTATCAAATGAATGATAAGTAAAACTACTACAGCAACAAAGGTATGTTTTTTCTACCACATAAACAAATTATAACTCACCCCACCACCGACATAAAAACCACCCGGATAGCCATATCCTACCTGCAACCCTAATCCCCAACGCTTCTTCTTCGACTTGATGGGAACCGGATGATAGACGTCATTCGTCACTGTCTGATACACAGTTCTTGGGAATATCTGTAAACTATCCAGCCGAGGGTCTACATATCCGCTCACCACAGCCCGATACGAGCTGTCTGAATACACTACTTGTCGGCGATGAAGCAGCGTATCACCTATCCGTGTCGTATCATCCGGCACGAAACGCCAGAATACTGCCATCGGTGCAGAGATAAGCATCGTATCTACCTTGACAACCGTCTTTATCTTCGTCTCTACACGAACTTCAGCCGGAGGCTGCTCATGCGGACGGAACCAAACCACGATACAAGCAATTGCCAGCAGTACAATTAATATCCACGGTAACTTTTTCATTCCTCGAATCTCAAATCATTAATCCGATTCATCCAACCTCTCTTAAATTTATTGTTCGCCGGACGTTTTTTGCATATATCCTCGATGAAATCGAACCGTGCAATCTTGATCTGGTCGAACAACTCACGCGGGTTCCTGGCATTCACCGCAGCAAGTGTCTTAGGACCTACTATTCCATCCACAGTAACACCAAGCAAACGTTGAGGAATCTTTATTCCGTGTGCACCGGATGCCCACACCCAATCGACAAGGATATTAGCAACTGATTGCGATTTAATATCGTCAGCTTTCCATCTGTCCCAATAATGCGGCTTGAGCACCCGTTTAACGACATCCTCACGGGTAAGCAGATGCAGGTCATCTACGTCTATATCACCGTCGCCGTCCTTGTCATAGCCGCATGACTTCCACGTACCGATAGTCACACCCATATTTGTAGCACCTCCAAGGTCTGCCGGGTCATTCACGAAACCGCCTTCCCATTTTAGGATAAACGGTGCAAGTTGATTCACATTCGCCATTTCAATTTTCCTCCTTATTCAATTAATACCCATTTTGCGGTTCTCTATCACCGCACTTCTTTCTCTCACACCGTTTCAGTGCCAGTTCCAGTTTCAAGTCAGAATTAGTTTCCTTCAGTGTAAACAGCTCATCCTGTGCCTTACGGAGCCGGTCAGTCTGCTCCACAAACCGCTGTTCCTTCTCCGAAAGCTGCTTCTGCAGAAACTCGTTGTACTCCCGTAATGCCTTGAACTCCTCTACATCAGCATGTGCGTCCTCAATACGCGCATTGGTTTTGCGCGACATCCACCACTTAATAAGCTGCTTGATGCCCTCGATGCCACCGAGTGCGGTCACCAGCATAACCCAATCATTCATACCCATTTTATTACTTTATTTATAACCATCAAATTGTCAGACAACCACAAAAGTAAGTAAGCCTATGTCAAACATGCTGCCAATTCGGGATTTTCCACTGACACAGAATGTCAATGCAAAGATAGATATGGATGTAGCCTTCAAAAAGGACATTATTTTTTTGACATTCTCCGCAAATGGTCATCCAATGTTTTAGGATTGCATTTAAGCTTACGACAGATAGCAGCCTTCGAATAACCATATTCGAGCATAGTTCTAATGAGAGGTTCCTTTCCTGTAAGCTTGTAATGCGAATTCTTTCCACCCTTATGCCGCCCTAATTTCTGTCCTTCGGCAACACGTCTGGCAAGGCCTTCTTTGGTCCGTTGCGAAATCAAATCACGTTCAATCTGAGCTGACAGACCAAAAGCGAAGGCAAGTATCTGAGACTGTATATTGTTACCCAACTCATACTTCTCCTTTACAGTCAGAACAGTGATTTTTTTTTGCATGAGAGTGTTTAGAATGCTCATCACTTCCATCAGACGACGCCCAAGACGACTAATTTCAGAGCAAATAAGGGTATCACCCTTTTTAAGTTTTTTCAGCAAAGCGCCAAGCTTCCGTTCTTTTGCAGACTTGGTACCGGATATGGTTTCCGACACCCATCTGTCTATTTGCAGCTCTCTTACCTTACAAAACTTCTCTATCTCGAAACGCTGGTTTTCTACTGTTTGCTTATCTGTCGAAACACGAATGTATGCGTAAATCATTTTTGTCGTGAAGATAACTTTAATCATTAGCCTTACCAAAACAGAATTCAATCGCCCCTTAAATGTAAGAATATGGCAGATAAGCAAGATATAGCAATGAATCAGTTTCAAATGGTGACGGATGCACCGTATATATATGTAGAACTGGCAGATGGCTCCCAGGGGAAAATAAAGAAGAGTGATTTGCTTTCCTCTGTTCTAAGTGGAAATTTAAACTATCCGAATGGAGATATTAATGAATTAAAAAACAATGGGATATATTATGTCGGTAGTAACCCTACTGCTAAAGTTGTAGGGATAACGTTTCTGGGAGTATTTGCCGCACCGCCATCAGTTATGCAAATAGGATATGATAGCAATTATGAAGAAGACTCTGCTGCTATTGCTTTGAAAGTACGATTTGTATTGAGGGGGAATGATGCTTCTTATTCTACCTGGTCTAAATGGAGGTCAATTTCACTTACCTAATTTGGTGGTATAATTTGCCTCTTTCATTTCTTATCCAATCTTCTGCCCCTTAAATGTAAGGAAGATATGGCAGAGAAGCAGGATATAGCAATGAACCAGTTTCCGGTAGTCACAAGTATGAAGTATGTGTATGGGAAAAAACAGATAGTGGGCAAGCTAAGATGGAGCTTCCCTCATTAAGTACATTACTGTCTATTAAGGGAATTGGAATCACATCTTTAAACGATTTGAATGAAGCATACAAGGTTTTAAATGAAGGTTTAAGTGTTGTTTATATAGGAAAGACAGAAAATTCACCGATAGAATATGGTGTTTGTATTCATGTGCAGCGTTCATCTAAAGGAGATGCCAGTGGTAGCCAATTTATCTTTCAGATGGTAAGCGGAAGGCTCACGTATATCAGAGAAGGCTATAGCAGTGGGGATGCCATCCTTTATACTAATTGGAGGCAAATATAAATTACCTATAATAAAGCAATTTATTCATTCTACTTTTTCTGCCTTATCTTCTGCCCCTTAAATGTACAGAAGTATGGCAGAGAAGCAGGATATTAGAGAAAATGCGATGGCTGGTGGCACTCCGGCACGACTGCGTGGGTTGGCGGCAAATGGTAATAGCATATCACCAACATTGGCAGAAGTAGTAAGTGCGATGCCAGAGGCTACACATTCTTCCAAAGGAATAATGAGTGCAGATCAAGCATTTTACTTGAGAGAAACGACTATTATTGGTGGAGTAGCAGGAGGATTTTCTAATCGGTATAAACTAATTGGTATTCTGAATTATGATGCGTATGCCCCTTTTCGTGTAAATATTAGTATGGGAAGTTATGCGTCCACTGATAGATATTTAATCGATGCTACACTGACGTATTATAATAGCGCCATGTATGTTTCAGGAGTTTGTCATAATCGGATTGGCTATGTAATTAAAGACAATAAGGCATACGTCTATTTAAAAGAGTATGCAGGCAATTCTTATATAGGTTATGTGATAGGGTCGGAAATACATGAGTTCACGAGTTATGAATCCGAACCCTCCAATATCGTGTATGTTCCATAATATTACATAATTCAATACAAAAAAACAGTTGATGTATTCTCATTAATCTTCTTGCCCCTTAAATGTACAGAAGTATGGCAGAGAAACAAGATATAGCAATGAATGCATTTAAGCTGCTGACGGATGCAGCGTACCTATACGGAGAGGCAACAGACAGTAGCCAAGGGAAGATTGAAAAGGATGTTTTTATTAATATTGTAAAAAGATATATCACCTCTATTAGAAGTAAAGGTGGCATACCAGACTCAGATTTAAATAACATATACAAAAACGAAGACCCTGGAATATCCATATATGATATTGTTACGGGGATTCTAAATTCTCCTGCGACCTATTCATTCTGTATTAATATACAGAGGTCAGATAAAGGCGTTGTTACTGCTTCCCAAAGAATTATTCAAATTGTTCCAGGAGACAATTCGATTAATTTGCGAACGGGGAAAGGTGATGGAAAAAAGATTGTTTATTCATCGTGGAGGCAAATATAAATTACTTATAATAGAGCAATTTATTCATTCTACTTTTTCTGCCTTATCTTCTGCCCCTTAAACGTACAAGGTATGGCAGAAGATATTAAAGAGAATGCAATGGCTGGGGGTACTCCGGCACGATTACGTGGACTGGCGGCAAACGGCAACAGTATATCACCGACATTGGAAGAGGTGGCAAGCGCAATGCCAGTAGCAACTATGGAAGAGAAAGGGATGGCAAGCGCTGGACAAGGAAGAGTCGAATATAGTATTGTAGGGGAAGGCAGTGTAGATATTCCTCTTCCTTATTATGGAATATTTCTATTTGTCAGCGAGGAACTTAATGGCTCCAGTCTCCTATTCCATTTAGCTTATTATAAAAAAGATTTTAAAGCCGTTATTGATTCGTCCAACATCGTAGGGAATTTATTTAATATAGAGCAACTAAAAGACGGCAGTAAAACCATAAGAGTTACAAATTTAAGAAGTAGTGTTCAAAGATTTTCCATAAATAGATTATAGCCAACCAGCATTATGTTTCTCTGCCGAATCCTTTGCCCCTTAAATATGCAATATTATGGCAGAACAAGATATTAGAGAGAATGCGATGAGTGGTGGAACGCCAGCACGGTTGCGTGGGTTGGCGGCGAATGGTAACAGTATTAGTCCGACAATTCAAGAGGTAATGAATGCAATGGAAATATACATCTTTAACCTTACGCTGGCAGCAGGTGAAGAAAAAGACCTTGGTGACTTGGGGTACGGTATGTATTTGCTTGCATCCCCCAACAATGCAGCAACTGCTATATTTGCTTTTGGTTCCTATTCAAAAGGTTTTGTGTCAGATGCAGGTTCAAATTTTTACTGTGATTATACAGATGGGACTAAAGGTGTTGTTTTCGGTCGAAAAACGACAAATGGTAGCTTTTTTATCAAAAACAACAGAAGCACTGAAACATCCATCGTTTTAAAAAGGATTGGTACCTTCTGATAGTGGTTCTGCAAGCCATGTGGATTTTCTTCTGGTTATGCCCGTTCCGGCCATATCGGTCAGAACGGGTAATAAATACTATTATCAGATTAGGTAAGAGTTATTGACTTCCATTCGGTCCACTTGTCCCAATTTCCCGTATTATATACTTGTGAACGAGTATATAACTCCCCAGTTCGTGAATTTATTAGAATTTGGGAAGCCATATCTGTTTCCATGTAATGCAACAATAACCCAGTTACTCTTTCTGGCGAATTCAACGCATTAGCAGAATAATATATTCCATTTTCCGAAATAGTATTAAGGTCTTTATCTTCTCTCAGAAGTCCTTTATATGCAAAAACTCTTGTGAATAAATCACTCTTCTTAATCTTCCCCTGGCTGCCATTCGCTGTTTCTCCATAGATGTATTCTACATCCGTCACCACTTGGAACTGGTTCATCGCTATATCTTGCTTCTCTGCCATAATCTATTACATTTAATGGGCATAATTTCCGGATGGAAATATTACCCGATTTAACATTTTAATAATTAACTCGTTTTGTAAATTATAAATCAAATTTTTCCGTAATATTTGAAGAACTCAAAAGGAGTTCTCACATCAAGATAACCGTCTACCTCTTCGTTGGCTTCTGCCTCCATCTCGAATGCTGAATTTCCGTAAGCCTTATCACCTACATTCACCCAGCACCGGTTACGGCATAAGTGATACATGTAGGATATTGCGTACTCCAATCCATACTGAAGGTAGAACCACAACGGGCAAAGTAGATATACCCATAAGTTGAATCCGGTAAACAGCAGGATTACCGTCAGTAGCACAGCCGAAGCAATCATACATTCTTCCCATTGGCGCACATGAATCGCCTCATGGTTAAGTGTACTCCGCTTCATCTCCTCCTTGCTTTTCTTGGTGAAGACGAAGCATCCCAATGTGATGGTGTTGTAGCCCTGCCACAGCAGCCATTTTGCAATTTTGCTTTCATAAAACACTTTCATAACACTGATATTTTAAGTTTTCGATTCCGCTTTTCCTGATATTAGAACCCATTTCACCTCATCCTTTACTCCATCAGAGTATGTCGCTACGGCCTTGAATTGAGCAATGGAAAGCGACGGAACAATGATTTTAGAATAGTATTCTCCGTCTATGATAAAGCTACCTCCACCTGCGACTTTTATGGATGCAGGTCCAGTGAGACGGGTATAGACACCTCCATTATACAGCATGCACTCTCCACCTTCATATTCTGCCGCATTCGGCAGGTATATTGTTTCCTCTAGCGTTGGAAGTGAGAATATCCGGGATATTTCAAAGTTCAACCCGGTGTCGAAATCTAGGTAGTATTCATTCACGTCGGATTTCGGCTCCAGAAGTTTCAGCTTTCGGAAGATTGAGGCGTCCTGGAACACATTACCTTTGGCATCCCATCGGATATTGCCTCCGGCCAGGAATCCAATGCCACCATTCTCCCCGTCAATCTGGCACATGGCTTTACCGGTTTTATCCCTTGCCAGCACATTCTGCACCACCAAATCATCCACATAGATTTCATCGGCACGTATCTTTCTTATTAAAGCCATATCCATAGCCACAAACATATACTGCTGTGCCGCCTCCCAATTAGCATCACCGTCTATCGAGGTAGGTGCGACAGTGACCGACGTACCGTAAGCCCGTACCCGAAACGGAATGGTACGATTGTTGAATGTGGCCAGTACGATGTCATGGTAATCTTCATTCCAGACATATGTGTTGCCTTTGGCGAAAAAACCTCTCGGACGCGGCTCGCTGGCGTCTCGTCCGCTTGCTCCGTCATAGCTGACACCCACTGATATCTCCGCAATGAAACTGTCATTCCATGCCGAAGCGTCCGCCTGGCTCTGATAACAGCGAACCGAGAAAGTGGAATACCCAGCCGAAGCGTTGACCGTAATCTCGGAAGCCCTCGAAGGCCCTGCGATGGCGCTCCATATCCCGTTGCTGTAGCCTCTCGCTGCCAGATATCCGTCCGGATAAGTCAATGTGGCGCTGCCGAGCGTCCGCTTAGCATAGACGCGGAAAGCTGAAGGCACCAAAGACCCGGCACTGCTCACCCGTATATTGCTGCATGTACTGATGAGATAGACCATGCCGCCATCCTGGGTAAGCTGCTCCCATTCGTCGGTGTTTACTTCTTCCGTAATGATATAGCCGTAACTCTTTCCACCGTTCTGGGTCTGAGTGATTCGCCTCCCGTCATGAGTTGTCTGAGTCCATAGAGGTGGATTCGAAGTATCAACCTTGGAGAGCCAGGAGCGACTCCCCATCGTACAGATGGTGAGCTTTTTATATGGAGTATTAGCGGTTCTCCACTCACCGCCAGCCTTGACTGATTCGCCGTCACCGCCCGGTTTTCCAGGATTACCGTCGGTACCGTCCACAACCATAGGAATAGTTTCCCGGTCCACGACCTGCCCACCCACGTAGAACACGAACTGCAGCTGCGTCGTGAAGTTCTTCGGGGAAATGGCCGTGCCGTTCTGTATTTCGACCTCCGAACCACCGTCCTTACTGTATTTCAGCACACCATCCGTCGTAACAGCTGTACTGCCACCGACCGACTTGGTACGTGTACATGACACCCCGGCTACACTATAAGTGCCGTCCTTCCGCTTGCTTACCGATGAGACGGAAGGCACCAGCCTATAAAGTATCGCATCACTGCCCGGATTACCGGCACGCACCCCGGTAATGGTGAACACCAGCTCACGGCTTATATCCGTATCTTGCACGGTAGCCGTAACGGTTATCCTAACCTCTGAACGTGCAGGCATTGAAATGCCGGAAGCCACGGTAAACGCTATCACACCCGTATTGACATTGTAGCTCTCCGTGACACCTGCCGGGGTCACGCATGAGATAGACTTGAGCTGTAGTTTTTGCGTGCCATACCACATGCCGACGGTCGTTTTGAGCACGGACTGCGCAACGGTTTTCCCCTCATATGTCAAGGCAATGCTTTCCATCTCATTGTCGAAATCGGCTACAATGGCCGACTCGCCGTCAAAGCCCCATTTGGCCCAGATGGCTGCCGGTGAAAACGCACTCCATACACCGTCCTTCTTCGTGCGGCAACAAGCCCACTCGTATGGCAGGCTCTCGCTCACCCCAATCGGATCATCATGCCAGCCGGACGGCACATAGTCATCTACCTGCGAGGTGGCTGGTGTAGGAGGCGTCACATTCTCTGTCGTATGCTTGAATATCCACTCATAGCCTTTTCCATCCTTACCATCCTGGCCGTTCTCCACCAGCAGCTCATACTCAGCGGTATTAAGGTCCCCGGTAATGGTATAACCGTAGGACTTGCCGCCGTTCTGCGTCTGCAGGATGCGGCGCCCCTCATTGGTCGTCTGAGTCCACATCGGAGGATTGTCGGTACCATCAGGAGCGATGCAGAAGAACACACGTCCGGCCATCTTGGTAATACCCATGTAAGGTATATGCTTTCCGGTCTGCCAGTTACCGCAATTGGTAATGCTTGTACCGTCTGCACCCTTGCTGCCAGTCACACAGATGGCGTTCGTTGTAGTGGTAGTGCCATCAGTAAAGACTATCCTTGTCCGAGTCCAGATATACCATCCGTTTTTCCATGCCGGAGAGGTAGTCTGCCACTTGCCTCCGGTTGTGGTGGCCGATGAAGAGGATAGGTAGTATTCTTCGGTAATGGACTTGATGCCCTTGCCGTCAGCTCCCTGCCCACCACTGATACAAGCCGCTTGGGTGTACTTGACTTCGCCATCAGAATAGACAATCTTCGTCCGCGACCAGATATACTTGCCGGCTTCCCATTCAGGAGAGGTAGTCTGCCAACCGTCCACCGGGGCAATGACATTCGACACCGATATCGCGTATTCCACATCGGTAGACTTGATGCCCTTGCCGCTTTCTCCCTTTGCCGCGTATTTCAGCCAGTCGGCATTACCGTCTGCCGGTTCTGTAGACGTGCCTTTCTCGTTTACACATATCCAGGAGCTGCCGTTATGCGTCACCTCATCGTAATAGGCATACTTCTCACCCTTCTGCCACGTCCCTTTGAACAATGGCACCCGGAAAGCCTCGCCGGTGATGTCATCCACCTGGAATATCTTGCCGGACATGATGACGTGGCGAAAAACAGCCGAATAATTGTCTGCAGGAATGCCATGCACGGTACGACCTTTCTTCTTGCCAATCCAAGACATCTCTTGTGCCGGTTCGACATCCCAGGTGTTGGCGTGGTCGAAGAAAGTAATACAGTTGTTGCCGTTAACCGTATCAATCAGGATGTACGTCTGCCTATCCTCATCTGTAAAGTTACCCGTCTGGGCGAGTACCATCGCATCCCCCGGCTTCCAGTCAGTACCTGGCTTCGGCGTCATGACGAATGTCTTGGCTGTATAGTCTGCGGAAGTCACCCGGAACTTCATCTCCTCGAAACCCTGCAGCTTGCCTTCGGCGTTCTTGGTGACGAAGTAAGTAGTAAGTATATCATCGACAAACTGGCTCAGCCCGTCGGCATCGGTCAGGTCAGGAGTTATGGTGTAGCTGCCGTCACCGTTGTCGCTCCATTCCTTAACCGTACATCCACCTCCGGGAGAGGCGCACATTCTGCCTTTGAAATAGGTCACACGGTTATAGGCAATCTCCGGAACAAACAGACGTTTGCGGAAAATGCCCTCTTCCATTTCAAGGATGCCATTCTTGTCGATGCACCCTCCGGAAATGCCGGTGAGGAACTCGCCGAACTTGACCCAATCTCCGAAGGTTATGGGGAAGGGAGTGCCGTCAGCTCGGTCTTTGTGAAGGAACATATCCTCCATTCCATCAACAGAACCAGCTTTGTCCGCATAACCAGCTTTTATCTTTTGGCCATTTACCAGCAGATAACCTTCAATATATGAAAGCAATTCAAGCAAATCATAGTTACGGTGTTTATGGCCGACACCGCCGCCAGAACCAAAGATGCGAGATAAAAAGTCTGCGAGGTAATACCCAATTGCAGCTACATTAGTAGTTGACCATTCCTCTGAATATGGATTTTGTATGGGAAATAAGGCCCCCTCGGAAAGTGGTAAGCGGGAAAATTCAGCAAGCCGAGGGGGCACCGTAAAAGAACCGACTTCGGGAACAGTGATGTTAAGAATATCTGCCGGAAGATCAGTTCTGGGAAGATTTAGTAGAGGACGGGCATCCGCATACTTAAATGTGAATGTATAATTACTCGGTATGTCACGATCCGTAAAGCTGACATTGCTTTCCATTACGACTATCTGCCGCAAATAATTACCTGCATACAGATATTTTTTCTGGGATGGAAAAAAGTCAAGCAACCATTTGCGTTCATTATCATTTAAGTATCCGGTATTCTTTTGAAATTTCCTTTCGGTATCCACACGATACTCTTGGAAACATTCATCAGTTTCCGCTATATTATGAGTGTGCTCCCCATTAAGAGTAGTAACACCGTAAGCCCGAAAGGTATCTATACCGCCCAGAGAATTCTCGAACAGTACCCATTGTTCCTGCTCGGAGCGCATATCCTCAGCATAGTAACGCTGTATATATGTAAGACGCTGGCCGGAGGTGTTCTCGACCCATACATCATAATATGCAGGTAATTTATGCCCCAGCCACCCCGCAACGACAGAGTATTGTAGAGGCATGGTATAAGCTATACCTGGCATCAATTCTGTAACAGTATAATCAGTCTGAGATTTAACAGTTCCAGACTCATCAGTAAAGTATGCGCGGAGTTTGACTGTACCGGCAACCACAGCATAGTAGGTCAGGAACTCCGGAGAATAATAAGTGACCGGCTTTACATTCGGCTGCCAGGTGAGGAAATTCTGTGTCAGGAAATTGGTGGCGGAGTCAGTCAAGCGGTCCACTCCAGAGCGGATAACGCGAAAGGTGATTTCAGTGGAGTCGATGACTGCTGTGAAATCGGCAACCAGGTTGGTTTGCTGATATACCTCTCCGATGTCTTTCAAGCTGTATGACAGAAACGAGTGTACAATTTCATGTATATCTATCTCCATCACTCCGTTTTCATCAGGAGCATATACCTGAGACACCAGTTCTTTGTCGCCGGCCTTCAGAGTGAATGTCGTCTGCCGGGAAGAGCCGATGATGAAATTCTTCAGGTTCATCGAGAGCGACAGCATGTCGGGCTGTTGGATGATATTCATTTTACATTCTGTTTTTGGTGCGAATTTATGTGGATTGATTGCATGCAGAAAGGACAACGCATCATCAACCGCCTTAATCTGTAATCAATTGGGGAGTCATGTAAACGGACACTCTTCTATAACAGATTTCACCTTCTCCCCGGCGTGGATAATACATATAGCTGTAGTAGTCCGTCCGCTTGTGGTACTGTCCGCCTGCGGCATACTGTTTCTCGGTGGGCGGTGCAAGATAAACGATGGTCATGTCCACCAACGCGCCCGCCTCGAAGCCTGCTGCTGTCCATTCGTCTTCCGTCATTTCGGATAGCGTACAGTTTACCTTCCACTTGTAGGCAGGCATCTTCATCCGTTCGCTCTCGTCCATGGCCATGGTTACGGGCTCCTGGAGCTGCGTAGTGAGCAACGTTGTATCCATTGGCATATTGTTGCCTCCGAGAGTGTACTTTAGCACGTCGATGAGGTATTCCGAACCGCCCAGTGCCACTTTCCGGTAGACGGGGAGGGCTTGCTTCATTGTGTTCGTCATCAGTAGCGGAACTGTTACCTTGTGCAGGGCATTGCGCAGCAAGGTGTCGAAGTCTCGCCAGAATTTTTCATAGATACCGATAGGGCCATTGTACAGAAGGGAGTAGCCACGCGCGGCATCGTGGTTTGCCCCGACGGGCAGTCCGGTACTGTCATTCAAGGCGAAAGCCAGCATGGGATTCTGGTCATGGGAGGTTTCGGTCAGGTAGGGATCGCTTGTCGTTTCCTCACTTTCCTCACTTTTCGTACTTTCGTCTGCTACCCGGATAGTACTGTTGAGCATCCTTCCTTCTCCGATATAGGGGGCAGTTACGGAATTCCCGTATTCTCTTCCGTTGATAGTGCCCTGCACGAAAAACATTAGGCTGTCGAAACAGAACTGACTGTCGGGCACCTCCACTTCATAGTCATCCAGTCCTTCTTCTCCGGCATAGAACGGCAGGTTTCCGTCGGACACTACCCTGATGACGCCCTCCCTGCCATAACCCATCCTTACGTATCTGCCGGATGCCATGTCATAGTAGGCCGTGGGGTATTTGCGCTCCAGCTCGGTGGTGCTGTCAAGAGTGCTTCCATTGCTGAGGGAGCTCTTTGACGATAGCTTCAGCTGACGGGCTGTCTCGTAATTGATTTCCGGTTGTCCGGCCAGACAAGACGTCAAGTCTGTCGGGTTGCGTGCGGCTATCATGTCTTTGAAAAACTCTATGCGGACAGTCTTGGCCACTTCGTCTGGAACAAACTCGCAACAGAACTTCTTGCGAAAGACTTCGAGCAGGGTGGAGCATAGGCAGTCGGGCACCAGGTGGGCCAGCAGGATGGTACCGTTCACCAGCGCATCGGCAGTATTGTTGATGAACACCATGCTTTTGAAAGGCTCGGTCTCGGTGAAAAAATTCGGTTGCAAGGTATAGCCGAAATAGGAGAAGATACGTTCCAGTAGGTAGGTGGCACGGATGAAGGGCGTAATGTAGTAACCGGGATCAAGTGTGATTATACGGCTGTCCACCTTCTCTGTACGGGCATATGAGTTGTATAAGCCTTGTTTCCTTGTGACTCTGGGACGGACCTGCATCGGCCTTCCATTCTCGTCCATTACGCAGGTGACGTTCACTCCGCGTTTTTCCCCGTCCAGCTCGATGATGACGGGGAAGAGGGTGAAATGCGGATTGGTGTTGTCGAGCAACGAACGGCACCAGTTGATACCCTGCTCTACGGTTTCTACTCCGGGTACGGTCTCGCTGCCGAAAACGGCCGGTACGGCAACTTTCTCGATGCGCGAAAGGAAACTGCCCTCGTTCATGTAGAATGTCGTCGTTATCTTCTCTTTCCGCTTGGCACCGAGTATGGCTTGCCGGGCGGTCACACAGTAGTCACCGTCTCGGATGCTGCATGTGATGTCTGTCTGCGGCTTTTTACGGTTGGCCACCATATCGGGGTAACCGGTCAGTTCCCGGTTCAGGTCTGTATCCGGGAGATCCACCGGAAGTGACTGCTCACCATAATCATTGAAGAACAGATTCGGACGTTCGATTTCAATTTGCGTGTCAGGTGCCAGTTGATAGGCTTTTCCTGAAGAATGTACTATTTTCATGATGAAATGTTATTTGCTTCCTATTTTACGCGAACGGTTCCGCAATTCCTGCTTGCGTTCAAGTTCAGATAGAGTGACGGATGCCGGGATGCCTTCTTCATCAATACGGATGATTGCATTGGCCAGGCGTTCCATCAGTCTTGGAGGCAGAGAGGTTCCTGATGGCGCAGGCGGTACCGGCACTGCAGATTTCTGGGCATCAATGGAGCCACCGGATGAATAACCGGCCATTCGAGCACGGATTGCCTGGTTAAGGTCAAGTGTCCTTATGGTACCGGCCTGCTGGGACTTGTCCAGTATGTCAAGTATCGGTGCGACGGTAGGGTTGCTTACAGCTGCATTGCTGGCCACCCATTCTTTGGATTGTCCGGAAGGCCCTTCACCTACTATGACAGTAGGACGGTCAATGAATCCCCGTGCATCAGGGTCGTAGTCGGCATCGGGAAAGAGCTTTCCATCCTGAGCGCGCCGGACATCAATCTTGCCTCCGGACTGGCGACCAGTGGCAACGCGTGCGCCGGTACCGGAACTGCCGGAATTACTGCCGGAAAGAGTCAGATTCTTGACTTTTTCCCGTTCCGCATTGGCTGCGGCCAACTGGACAGCTCCGGTGGCAGCCATTACCCCTGCTGCAATCGGTCCGGCAATCGGTCCCAGTTGGGCTAAAGCCATCATTATGGCCATCGCAGTATTGGCAATAATCTGGGAAGCCTTTACTGCAAACTGAACATCTGCATACTTTTTTTCAATATCCAGCTTCTTCTGGGCTTTTTCCTGCTCCAGACGTTCTATTTCTTCGGCATTTCCTTGCGCAGCCTCTATCTCTGCATCATATTTTGCCTCTACATTATCTATTTCAATCCGCTTGAAAGTATTGAAGGAATTGCTCAGCCCACCCAAGACAGAATTTACAATACCCTGGATACTTTGGAGCATCCCCTCGAAATTGGCGTTACTGATTGCCTCCTTCAAATTTTCTATATTATTGTATATATCCGTGAACTGTTGGGAAATATCATTATCTTGTAATGCCCTCAACTCTTCAGATGTTTTCTTGGCGAGTCTTATCTTTTCTTCCTTGTACAGTCTGTCCTGATTCAGCTTGGCCTGATTATATATTTCTGTTACGGCTGCTTCGTCCTCCCCGTGTTGTCGGGCATACACCAGTGAAGCCTGGTAGTATGCTTTCAGCATCTGTAGTCTGGTTTGGTATTCTGTCTCCAGTCGTGCTTCGGGGGTGGTCGGTGTATGTTCTGCCATTTCCCGGATAGCTTCCATGTTGTCCCGGTAAGTCTGCTCTGCTTTCAGACGCGCTTCGAACGATTTTTGTTCTGCTTGTTCCACACGCCTGGCTGCATTTTTCACCGCTTGCCCTTTCAGTTCCCCATTTTTCAATTCCAGCTTCTCTGCTTTGCTGGCGTATTCTTTCTCAATGGCAAGACGACGGTCTGCCAAGTTGCTGCCAAGTGTGGTCATCCATACAGCATACTGTTTTTCCGTCATCTGCCGTCTTGCCAGTAACAGTTTCTGTACATTCATTACGGCGGTAATCTTCCGTTCCTCGTCCGTTAATTCTTGGTCACGTAGAGCCGCGAGGTCTGCCAAGACTTTCTTCTCGGTTTCAACTTGTTCTTTCAGTGCCTTGTCAGCCTTCTTCTTGGTCGCGTCAGAATCTTCTGCCGGAAAACGCTTGTTGTATATTTCCTGGGCTATTTCCACATACTCGCCAGCTGCGTCCTTGTTATTCTTTATCCAGGCTTGCAACTGAACCTTCTCCATCTTGTTGAAGTTCTGGCGTGCTTCTGCAAGCTTCTGCTGGTTCTTGACGGTTTCTTCAATAGTCTGGCCGTTCAGTTGTTTCAATTTCTCTTCGGCACCCAAAAGCATGTTGCTGTAATTCTCAATCTCTTCAGCTATTGCTTTTTTCATTGCATCCGATTTATCTACCGTTATGATGGGAGAAGCAAACATACCCTGGCTAACCATGTTGGTCCTCCCATAGGTGTACAGTTCTTGTAACTCCTTTATTTTTTTCCGATAGTTTTCTATTTGTTTTGTGATTTCTTTTATCGCTTTCTGATTTTCAAATTTGAGCAAGGCACGTTGTTTTATTAGAAATTCTTCGACCTTTTCTCCAGAGATGGCAATTGCACGTCCATACTCATCGAAAGCGGAAACAGCGCCGGGTACCATATTCTTTATCTGGGCGATGACGCTGGCCAGTTCTTTCTGTTCTTCGGCTGAACGTGAGGACTTGCCAACCAGTTCCTCGTATCGGTTCAACAGTCCCGGCAATGCGCTCTCAAGCTGTACCATCTTGTCGAAATGGTTTTCGTAAGTTTCCGTATAAGTGGTGAACATTTCCCCAAGTTTAGTGAAGAATCCATTGGCATACTTCAACATGGATTTCCAGAACGGCTCCAGCTTTTTTCCTACTTTATTGAAAAAGGCATCCATTGTGTCTCCAAGGTTGGATTGGATTCCTTCAAGTTCCTGCATCTGCACGGCCATGGAACCGGCAATGCCGTCGACACGACCGAGAGAAAGAAGATAATCCTTGATGGCATCCTCAGAATTGCGCACTTCGGTAGTCACTCCTCGGAAAGAGAACTTTGTAGTCTCCCCGGATTTGGAAGCCTTGATACCGAACTCCTTCAGACGTTCGTTCTCCCCGGTCATCGCATCAAGTATAGCCTCAATGAGCTGATCGACGGATTTTCCTTGGGAAGCGGCAAGGTCTCCCATGTTGACAAGCTCCTGGCTGGTAGGCTTGACCCCACGATTAACCAGCTTGATATATGCTTCAGTCCATTCCTGCAAGGACGATGGGGTGTCTTCTGCCAATTGCTGAAGCATCTTCATGGCATCATTGGCCTTCTTCTGCGACTGGAAAGTATTCCGAAGGACTGCCTCGTATTTGGCAAATTCCTTGCGTGTCTCGTATGCCTGGTTATGGACATCCTTAAGCCATCCGACAACCTTAACGGCAATGAAAGCCTTGGCTGCCATTTTTAACTTGGACATCCAATTCACGCTGTTGCCGAACTCATTGTTCATGTTGTTACCTGCACTGCGTAACTCGCTCATGCGGGCACGGACTTCTCTGAGACGGGTATTGAGTTTGGCATATTCTTCCGGATTCGCAGATTCAGTCATATCATCCAAAGCAGCGGAAAGCTCCTTAGCTTCTTTCTTGAGCTGTCTCATGGTGAGATCGTTGACTTTCAAGTTACGGGTCAGCAGACTTATTTTCTCATTGTTTTTGGAAATTTTGGCAGTATACTCTTTGCACTCTTTCGCAAGGTTCTGATAGTCTTTCGTGTTCTTTTTGCCTTGGGCTTCGAGCTCCACCATAGCCTTGCGGCGTTCGGCCTCTTCCTTTTTCAAAGCCTTGGTTTCCTTGGTCAGTGTATGTAGCTCTTCCTGAAGCTTAGAACTGTCACCTGAGATTATGAGTTTGATTTCGTCTTCGGATAAATGCTTTTTTGCCATAATGTTACCAGTTTGAGTTTTCATATTGAAGGGCCTGCTCCAGTTCCTTGCGAATATTGGTACGAACTTCTTCCGTGAAACCGTACTTTATTTCCGGGAATGTCTCATGATACAGCACTCCCCAGACCACCCGGTTATAAAGAGCAAGATTACGGCGAATATGACGGGAAATACGGTCACTGGCTCCACGACGATAATAGATGTCAAGGAAGCGGAGATATGGGAATATACGCAGATAATAGGCTTGTTTCGTATCTGATTCCTGGGCAATGAACGGACGTTTTTGAAGATGTGCCACCAGGTCACCAGACCGTGAGTTGAGATATGTACGCACAACTTTTTCTTGTGTTTCATAAATAAGGTTGATGCCTTGAGACATTATATCATGGACAAAACGTTCTCTGACAAGCTGGTCTGTAATCATATTCACTGTTATTTCCAGCAAAGATAGAATAGGGGAGGGGGTACGGAAAGGACATAAAACGAAGGGGCAACTATTCATCACGAACAATTACCCCCTATATGACAGTAGTATTTAGTTTCTCGCTTGGAGCATCCACCGGAAGTCCAGTCCTGATGAACCAGGACGGTTCTGGTATTTATAACCGGCATCAAGCATGGCTTGATGAACCTGCTCCTTACTAATATGCGCTCCAGGATCAATGCGACGAATGGCGTCGTAGACTTCATCCGTAGTGAACCAATGGGTGGCATGGCGTGCATCCGGGGCAGGTTTGAACGATGCGGACAAGGATGCTATATGGATACTGATATCGGTAATTTTCTGTTCTTGCTCTTTATTTTTCATTTTGTCCTCCTTTCTCATTAACATCAAGCGCATGCTGCAGGCAGGCAATGATTTCACGAGCATCCTCCGCAGAGATGTCACACATCACATAGTTGCCATAATAAGCAAGGCAATATTTATACTCACTTGTTTCAGTTCCTGTGCAAAGACGTTCGGCTTGAACATAAATGTCTTTTTGTGTTATAGACTTGATACGGTTCATTTGGCACCTCCTTTCTGGCACTTCTTTGCCTTATAAACGCACAATGCAGTGACCACAACCAATGGTGGGAACACCATCCCGGCACATGCCCATAGGATGGCGCGGAAGTACCAGCGGTCTGCTTCGGTCTTGACTTCGCAGTCGGGAGCCAAAGCACGGTAGTACTTGCGTTGGAGGTTATTCACTTGCTCAGTAAGAGCGTTAACAGATTCGCCCACGGTAGGGATGCCGGAGGCAGGCACGTTGAGAATGCCAGAAATTTGATTTTTCATATACGAATAACTGTTACAGCAAATGGCAGAAAAAAAGAACGGCTACCAAACCCGTTGCTGCAACAGTTGATTCAACCCCGCCGAAGCGTTGGAATAAATGTTCGGGAATGATAGCCGTATAAGTATATGCATCATACTTTACGCAATGTCTTCTTGTTCGTATATGAATTTGCTGGCGACATTCATGTCTGGAGCAAACCTATGGGCATAAAAAAAGCCCAAATTCGTATTTGGACAAATAGCCGTTTGTCCGGTCGGGGTTGAAAAAACAGCTCAACCAACTGTTACAGCACTGCAAATATGGCAAAAGTTTTTGGAATGGCAAAAGAAAAAGGTTATTTTTGTAGCAAAAGAAAAAAAATAATGGAAAGCCCGAACTATTTATTCAACCAACAATGCAAAAAATGCTGGAGCAAAAGATTTTCTATAGATGATGTAATATCCATATTGCTAATCATATTTGAAATATTAGCTATTGTGGCTATACTATTAATTATTATAACAAGAATTCTATTATTGCAAGCGTAGCCGCCATTGTAGATATAACAGCAATTACTACCTTATATAATTTTTCTTTCTTTTCTTTTTTCTTCTTTTCAGCGATAGCCCTGAACCCACCTTCTTGACAGAACCGCATACCTTCCGGTGTCAACCGGCAAAGATAAGCGGTATGATGACTCTTAGGTTTATGTTTGTAAGTTATGTAACCATAAGCATGTAGAGTGAATACCATATCCTCTATCTGCTTGGTATCCATGTCTGATATCCAGTCTGTATCAAAATCTTGGTTACGTTCTGTATTATGAAATCTCATAACATTTAACGGCCCATCTAATAATTCGTCCGCAATCATGTAAATGAAAAATCAATTCCTCATATCGTGCGACCACCGGAACCACCCGGAACCCGATTGAATACGGATTACACGATATGAGGAATTGAATTAGTTGGTTGATATTGGTCGATAGCAAATATCACAAAAGTTTTTGGAATGGCAAAAGAAAAAGATTATTTTTGGAATAAAAGAAAGAAGTTATGCAAGACCAATACAAATTAACTCAGTTGGAGAATAGAATCAATAAAGTATGTACGGATTTCAACTTATTGAAAGAATCTGTCAGCTGGCTTCCAATCATCATCATGATATGCTTTTTATCGGGTCTGATAATAGGACTCCTGATAGGCTTCCTATAAGTGCAAATATACCCCATTTCTGCACATGTTAAAATTTTCATGTGCAGAAAATGCATTTTTGTTCAATAAAGAAGAAATACATAAAATTTTCTTTATGGAATTTGCGCATAAAGAAATGTTTATGTATATTTGCATTGTCATTAAAACAAAGAGATATGGAAAAAGAAACAAAAATGCAACTGGTTGCAAAGCTTACCCAGTTAAAATTGTTATCTAAAATGTATGAACACACTTTCAAGAATGCAGGAAACCAAATGAGTAGGCAGAAGATGGATGAACTCTTGGATGCAAAACTGGAAACAGACAAACAGATAGCACTTTTAGAAAAGGTTTTGAAAGAATTGGAAAAATGAAGTTAAACAAGCTCCCCATAAGGGGAGCACAAAACAATAAGCTTATGGCACTTAAAGATGATTTGAAGAAATTGCATGAAATCGCTCACTCCGGCACACCGGATGCTATGGAGAAATATGTTGCTCTCTCTGATGAAATAACCAGTAAATACACAGATCAAAAAGATGTTGATGCAATAGCCGATTTCCTAATCAATGGCTACAAGGAGGTTTCATCAGAAGCTGAAGAATTGAACAACTATATCACATTGAAGCAACAAATAGCTCCCTATACGGAAATCATTCCATTGGGATACATTGCCAAGAAGTATTTCGGTAAAAGTACCGCATGGCTTAGCCAACGTATCAATGGCAGCAAAGTTAGGGGTAAAGTTTATACGCTCAGCAAAAAGGATTTGGAGACATTCAACTTCGCTCTCCAGGATATAAGCAAACAATTAGGTTCACTCTCCATATCTTGAGAGACGTTTTATGACAACTTATCCCCGTAGTATGAACCGCTACGGGGATTTTTCGTTCTACCGACCACATCAAACAAAAGAAGGCTTTCACACAAGTTGGAAGCCTTCTTTTGTTTGGAGGGGATTATTCTACTTTCATATACCCGTTGGAAAGCAAATCCTCCAAAAAATGCTCCGGGGTATCAGCTCGGACTACATGCCCCGTCTGGTCATGGAAACGGTCGGCGAAATGGTACATATATTCCTGGTCGGTACATTCACTGTCGAAACGGCTGCTTTCACGGAGTTTGGTTACAAAGTCTGCAGGGCAGGAGGCGGCAATTATACCGCCATCCTGCAAAGTGTAAGTTGTCATCATATTATGCTAATTTTTTGGTTCTCAATTTGAAAAATACTTTTTGGTCGGCTGTCAGAAAGGGGATATTTGAAAGCGGGCATCCCGAATTCACCATGCCGTATTTTGCAAAGGTAATCATGTTGGCGGCAAACCGTATCCAATTTTCCATCTTTGTGAAATTGGTGGTACCCGAATGCTGGCGAAATTCAACTGTGCGGTGGCGTGCGTAAGCCTCAAGGTTCAATTTGTGGTAGCGGTCGTTTCCAAAGGCTGAACGTAGCTGCATGATGTTCTCTGCCTCCGTTATACTGCGTTCTGAAATTCCGGTAAGGCATTTGCAATATCTGTTGTTCCGGCGGGTACCCGGCATAAAGGAGTCGATTACCGGTTCGAGGCGGCGGTAAGTTATTGCAAGGTTGCGCCAGGTTTCAATGGTAAAGTCTGCAGCGTCCATGTGTATATGAAGGCCGCAGCTGTCGTTCACCTTCACATTGCAATAATCGAGCACCCAGCATACCTTCTGAAGTTCCTGCAATCCGGCTTCCCCTTCAAGTATTGGGCTTACCAGCTCGAAAGTATCGTTCCCTCTAAGACTTCTGTCTGTAACCAGCTTCCAATGGTCGCGGGTGTTATGGTTGTAACCTTCCACTGCAACTGCAATTCCGGCCTCACGAAGTTCACGGGCAAGAACTCCCTTTTCGCAGTTATATGCCTCTATCTCGATGCCGAAACGTCTGTTGAAAGTATAGTCCAATTCGGGGCAGGCTGCGATGGCCGGTTGCTGGCCGAATCTTCCGGCTTCCAGCATTTTCTTATATACGTTCTGCACGAAACCGTAATTTCCGTTTGTTACCAAATCGGCTACCTGGCGGCGGGTCAGACCTAAAAGAAGGAGCTGCTGTATCTTTGCCGTCTTTGTTATGCTCTGGTTAAGAATGTTTGTAACTTGTTCGTTCATAATGTTTTATCCTTTATTTTTCGTACAGCTAAGGTAACACTATTAACGCGCATAACGTAGTAATATCTTGTTTATTATCAGTGTGTTAGCTTTGTTTAGCTTGAGTAAAAAAATGATTATTTTTCGTGGTAGGGATGACGGAAAAGAGTAATCAGGAGTAGCTCCTGACCGCGAACTTCGACAGCCCACAGCCAGGATGGAAATAAATAGCATGAACAAAAAGTTTCTGAATTATTTAATGATTGGCACAACAGTATCAGCTACTCATTAAGGGAAGGTTTGGCATTGAACAAATCGGTTGCGGTAGAACTGAACATGAGTGTCCAACCTATGGATTTGAATTCGGATGAGACAAAAGGGATAATGTCATGATTCTCAGATATCTTATCAAGCCATGGCAAATCCTCAGACCGTGAATCGAGGATAAGCCTTTTTCTGAGTTCCGCAAGGAGAGACAATGTTATTTCAGAAGCAATGGCCGTCTCAACCATGTCTGCGGAATCCGAAACTTTCATGGCTATGGTGGCGGCAAGTTTCTGGCTGTCAAGAATGGAGTTGTGTGTGTCACGGCTTGATGTGAATTCTCCGAAATCCACGAACAGATAGTTACCGGTAATATTATCGACGCGCCTCTTCACGTACTCGTATGACTGCCCGAAAACAAGATTCTCAAGTTCGGGCATTATCGGTTCCGGGAGTTTTTTGACATGCCCAAGCAGTTCCGCATATTGGATAAAGTCACTTGAGCCGTTGGCGAACATGGAGACAACCCCTTCCTTTTTGGGAAAACGGGCAAAATATCTGAGCAAATCAAGTATCATAGGATTTCATTTATTATGTGAATTGGAAGTCTGGTTTCTCTCGCAATATCCGCTTTATCCATTTTGGCCGCATGCAGGCTGCGCACCGTATCAATAATTTTTTTCCGGAGGATGGTCAAATACTGGATGACATTCATGTGTTCGATGGTTTCAATATCCCCAAACCCGTCTGAACTCAAGTTGTACAGAGACTCAAGTGCACCCGTGGAAATGGCAGAAACTTTGGTCTCCTCAAGTTCTGTAAGCAACTTGAACTCAGTTTTGGTAAACAGATAATTGATGAAGGCCTGAAAATTGAAGGCTATGGGAATAAGCTCATCCATCGGCAGCCCAGTGAACTTCTGTGCCAACTTATGCGCTCCGGCAGATGAATACCAGTCCGGATAGTAAAGGATAGCGGCCAATAACGGAAGCTGCTCTTTCGGACATCCAAGGAGACCACGTGCCTCTATGAACTGGAGTGCCGTAAGCGAGCAAGTAAGACGGTTGAACATGGTTTCTATATTATAGGCAAAAAAAGTTTCATCCTCAAGATGTATCGCCGGAACCAGTTGTTTGCAGAAACATGAGTCTACTGCATATTTGTAGTCCAGTCTGTCCAGATACCTGGATATGGTTATTCCATGCAACCGGTGTGGTGGTATCTTCTTACAGAGTCTGTATGTTTCAGAATCCAATTCCTGGAGTGCTGCATCATTATCCGGATAGACAATCGTGAACGGAAATGTCACCTGCTCTGCAAGCCAGGCCACATTTGCCCATCCATCCGTATTCCTTATTTTTTGAAGATTCCATCCCATAATCCGGCAAACATAATTCGCACGGACCATGCCGACGGATATTTTTCCATCCGCAAACCTTTGTATATCACGCATGAGTGCTTGGAAGTGATAAGGAGTTAATCCATCCCAGGAATTGGGGATGCTGTATTGCATTCCTTTTGCTATAAAATCTATTGTCAACATGGCATCAGCATTATTATGTCGTCCGGACGGTTAAAGGATGTGTTCGTATCTACAGAGCCGGAACTGTCCGTTGACAAAAGCAGATCTATATTGGCCAGTTCCCGCTTCACCTCTTCAAGCAGAGAGTCTGACAGAGCAAGTAAACGTTCTTGCTCTTGAGTACCATATCGCATAACTTTTGAGTCTTCAAATAAATTGCGAATCGTACTTGGAAAATCGAGAATATCAAAACGCCGCAGGGCAATGGCTATGGTCTGCTTGGCGAGGCATCGTTTGAGCAGACGCAGTATCTCTTCCTTTTTTTCTGCCCGCTCAAAATAGGCCGATATCCCGTCATCCAGCGCTTCGCTCTGGATCGGTATAGTCCGGAAAAAGAACAGATAGGACATGTCTATCGTATACAGCATGTCGAACTCCTCCGTACTCTTTATTTTAAGAACATCAAGCATCTTCTTGTATCTCGTTTCTTTCCAGGAGGGCACGGTCTGACTGTTGTCAAGCAATTGGATGACAGTATCCATGGCATTATAATAGTTCTCAATATACGACCTGCGCATGCTTTCCTGCTCATGCTTGTATATATCGACATCATCCTTACGCTTGGATACAACATCAAAAATGAGCTGTTTGGCCATGGTCAGATTGGCCATCGCAAGACGCAGGGCCTCCTTCAATTCGCCCTCGTCTGCCGTCAGTTCGGTGTAGACATCTTTGGTAAGGATGATAACCATCTGCTTTTTCGCAGAAATGGCAGACGAATTGAGCTGGTCGAAAGTGACATTGCTCTCTGCATAGGGAGCATACTTCCGAAATTCCGAAATGGTGGTAAACAGTTCTTCCAATATTCTCATGACTGTTGCTGATTTAGTCTGTTTTGAGGTGAAACATCTTCCTGGCGTGCCGGAACTTCGCGATAGAATCCAAGACGGTACCCCTGGCTGTATAAATGGGGAAAGTTTATCTGTATGGCCATATTGAACGGTTCGGAGCAGATTTCGTCTTCCGATGTCAGTGACATAATGTATATCAGATAGTTGTAATACGCATCGGCTCCTGATTTGGATATGACCCCGTCCTTGCTGACACTGGATATGGAGGAGTCAAGTCCCACGCTTGACAGCAGCACCTCATCGGCGCGTTTGTCATAGGATATCAAGGCATCGATATATTCCTTGTATTTCAAATCAACCGTCTCTATCTTCCAGCGTTCCTCTTCGCCCTGGCTGTTCTTGAAGCTGATTGTCGCATACGCCTTACCCTGGTTGTCTGCACCGGACAGATAGCGGGAGATCTTGCGCAGTTCAGACTGCAGATACTTTATCAGGGTGGATTCCTTGAATTCCGAACCAATCACGATGCCATTGTACATCAGTTCTTCCTCATTGTTTTTCTTGCGCCGTTTATTCTCGTCGCAGAGTTTGGTTATCTGGATCCTCTTGGACTCAAGCCAGGCATTGGGGATGACAATGTGTATCTTGGCGGCAAGCGAATTACGTAAAAAGGAGTTGATATAATCAGCCGTATCGTTGGAACCCTTGATGTAGGAGCGGGTACCGGCATGGGTTTCGTTCACACCGTAGAACTCATCCACGGATTTTTCCCGGTGATGGGAAATGGCCGCGAATCTGTAATTGGCAAGCTCCGAAAAGGAAAACTTCGGATAGATGCGGAAAGTGGATGTGCCATACCCCCAACGCCCTACGGCAATGTAGCGGAAATCCCGGTAGTAGACAACATCTGTCGCCACATCCTTCTTGGTGGTGGCCAGCCGGCAATGTCTGTTCTCCATGGATTCAAGGCCGGCAACGGGCATCGTCCCTCTTGCTTTTCCCTTTGTGAAGCGCCACTTTACGAAACAGTCCCTGAAATAGTAGTAGTTCTTGATGATTGATTTGGCCACTTCCTTATAACCCGATTCAAGACCGCGCTGTTCCCAACTGTTGAGCCAGTCCATGATTTCCGGACAGTCAACCCACTGTTTCTGAAGTTTCCCGTCCACGATTGCCGGCTTGTACACGGCAAGCCCATGGCCATACAGCATGCTGACCTGCTTGGTAATCAGTCTTGGCAGAAGCCGGTTCTTCTTTATGTCGGACGCGACTTCCTCGCATTTCATGTTGTTGAAGCCACGGCTGCACACCTGGAATCCTTGGATGCTCTGCCACTGCGTATCCGGAAGACTTCCTCCACTCAGGGGGAACATCGGGGCCGGTTCCAGGACTGAAGCCATTGGCCTGTCTCCAATCTGGAAGGATATTACATTGTCATCGTCAAGATAGCAACCGAAGTTGCCTACCATTTTGAGATTGCTTTTACTCATAACCAATCTATTTTATGAAGTTTGAAACCATCTTGAGGAAAGCCCATGTACCTGATGAGAATACGGTAGCACATCTTGGGTTCCCCGTCTGCGTCTGTAAACAGAAAGAAGTTGTCACTGTCTATACTGAATCTTTCTTCAGGCAGTTGAGTACGCCATCTGCATCCTTCTTTAACTGTCAATGTGGCTGATGCCTCCCCCTTATGCCTGGAACACGGGAAGAAGGCAATGGTAAAGCAGCCGTCAGGCAGCTTTGAAATCTCTTTGGCCCATTGCATCGCTTGGAGACCGGTCATTGTCATTTCCATGCCCAAAAGTAGCCGGATTCTGCTGTGAGAGAAAGGACGGGAAGCGCCCTCCGTCATATTTCCGAGGAATGCTGGAGGATGCCTTGCAATCCCAAAACTCAGCGGTGCGTGCTGAACAGCGCCTCACGAAGAAAACGCTTTCCTTTTTCAAAAGCATAAAAGTTTGGTTTCCAAACAAAAAGCGTTTGTTTTAATGTCAAACGATACCATTATTGTATCTATACTGACTATTTTTATAGTGAAAAACAGCCGTTATATAGCCAAATTATCAGGTAAATTGTCCGGCATGGACGATAATTCACTCAACACTTTGTTTCCATAACGCCCGAAAAGAAGATAAATCAAGGCACTGGGAAGCTGCGTTGTCAGCCCGGCCTGGTTCTTGAGAGGCACTTTCTTTTCCGAAGATTTGTCCAGCTCGATGCGGCCTTCCGTTTTTTTCAACGGTGACAGCATAATGGCACTGCAAAGGTTCCTGCACTCGTTTTCGTCTATTAAAATTTCCGGCAAGGCATTGCTCCGGCCTCCAAACATAAGAAGCAACAACTTGAACTGCTGCCAATGGTAGACGGTGGCCTGCCCTTCGTTCATCAGTTCCACCTCAAAGCCATAACTTTCCAACTCACGCTTCAAGGCACGGCTGTCGGTGGTTATCTGTTCCAGTTCCTCACGGCGTTTGTTCCCGGCACGGTCAGGGTAGAGAATGATACGCTTATTCAGGGAATCAGCACCGAAAAACTCATAGAACTGACGGGCGAGTTCGGGCTGTTCATCCGGGTAACAGCAATAGAGTTCCTTTATAATACGGAGCTGACGGCCGTATTCCTTTTCCTGCCCGACAACAAGGCTGGAAAAGTGGCCGGGGTCATATCCTACCAGTAGCTCGTCACGCTTGTTGTAGTGCTTCAAATAGCGGGCTGTGAGTAGAAAATGTTCCCGCAGGTCAAGTCGTAGAATGGATTCATAAATATAGCTGTCTGAATACTGATGTTTTTCCTTGTTGTAGTTGGCGAAGAACTTATTGATAACCTCCTTATGGCGGATAGCGCAGATGGAAGTGAGGAATTCGTCCATATCCAAGGTCTCAAGCTGCGTCTTGAAGAACTTCGGACCGAGAATATCCTTGTTGCAGAAGGAACTGGCACGGACGTACAACGTGGCGTTACGACGCATGTCCGCCAGGCGGGGCTGCCATAAAGATATGATGCGATTCTGCCTGATGATTTCAAGACGGATACGTTCAAGGGTAACGGGATTTGTAGTTTCCCGTTGGGAATTTATAAGTTTGTATTTCTGATAGATAGCTGCATTTACATGAAGCGCAACTGTAGATATTTCCTCCATCAGTTTCGTATCCATATTCTTCTCATATTCCTCGAACCAGTCATCTTCGCCGAGGTCCACACGCGCGGTATCGGATACGCCCGTGATTCCTTGGTAATAAGGTGACCGGCGTATTTCGGCACTGGCACCACGGAGGGAAGGGAACAAGCGGGTTTTCAATTTCTCCCCTTTGTTGTGTTTCATCTCTTCAATGATGGCGTGGACGGCAGAGCGTCCGGCAACGGACTCCGGCTGGTCCGAGCTTACCAACTGGATGTGATGGCCATCCCGGAAAACGACACTGTGTTTGGGGTAGGATATGGGATATCGGGGCTTGCGGAAATGAGAAGGGAGCTTATTTTCGCCCACCACATAATCGATGCCATACTCCAGCATGGAACGTACCTTCCCACCTACGGTGACTTCCCTGGAGAAATAAGCCTGAAGGTTGGGCCATACGTTCGTCATCAGGGCAACGTAGGTCTTATGTACCAGAAACGACAGCTCGCCTGGCATGTCATTGGCCACACGGATGATACGTGGGCCGGTGATACCTTCCGTCTTGCCACCTGCACGCGCCACTTCGGCAAATATGTTGTTGGCATCGATGACATTGACCAGTATCTGCATCTGGTTCATGTAGTATTCCTCAAACCGGGAAGTGGTTTCAATATCAGTTTCCATCTTACTCTTCATTAAGTTCTTCGTATTCAGCTTCCTCAATATCCGCATCGCGCAGCAGACGCTTCTTCTCGGCCTTCTCGATGGGAAGGTTCTCTATCAAGTTCAGATAGAAGCCTTTATTGTGCTTGGAGGCAATCTCCTTCAGGGAGGCCTTGCTGTATCCCAGGTCTTCCGGAGTAAGTTCGGGAGATATTAGGAAGACGATCCCCAGGTTACGGTCGGCTTCGGCAATCTCGGCGGCACGGCGACGGCACTCCAGGGCGGCGGCATAGCACTTGCCCTGGGTCTTGTAGTCACCGGCAGCCGCACATAGTTTGGCAAGATCCTCGTACTTGTCGGCATAGTTGGACTCCCACACCTTGATGGACACATTGTTGTCGATATTGAAGTAATTGATGGCCGCATAAATGCGTGCCTTACATGTACGTTCATCCACATTAATCTGCTGCTGGGCATTGATGCGCTGGCGCAGCTGCTTGGCGGCACGGGTGATGTTACGCTCGTATTCGTAAATCTCCGCCGCCCATTGCAGCTGCTTGAGGAATAACTGCACATCGGCAGGAATGCCATCACACTTCCCGGTGGTGAGGAATGCGGATATCAAGTCCGGATGTATCTTATCAAGGGTGTCGAGTCTGGTCATATTCCAAAGAGTTGGTTTCTTAAGTCTTTGACTGTCCGTTCCTGCTTACGTGTTTCCAAGGTCTCAATGGCCGACACATCACCGGTCTCGGCTTTCTTGGCAAGTTCGGCATCGATATTGTATTCTCCCAGGGCACAACCGTTACGGTAGGCGTCGTAATATACATCTCCGGGCATCAACAAGCGGACTGTCAGTGCCGTCCTTTCCTTTCCACGCAGGCCGAGAAGCGTACATATACGGTGGGGAGTGTATCCCAAAGCACCGAAAGTACGCACTTGGGATACATATTCATCGCCTATCAGGACGGCTTTATCAGTGTCTGAAGTTAGAGTGAGTTCCTTTTTCATTTCAACAAGGATTGGGTATCTGTAACAGAAAGAATTTCTCCATTCCGGATTAACTGGACGGGCTGTTCAGGGAACATGGCGCGGTATCGGTGAATGGTGGCTGTAACATATTTCGGGTCTATCTCCATAGCATGACAGATACGGTCTATCTGCTGGCATGCCATGAGGGTTGAACCGGATCCGGAGAAGATGTCGAGGACTATCTGACCGGGAGTGCTGGAATTGGATATGGGGTATGCCATAAGGGCTATGGGCTTCATTGTCGGATGTATGGCATTGCGCTGCGGCTTGTCGAAATTCCAGACGGTAGTCTGCTTACGGTCGGAATTCCATTGATGTCCGGCCCCCGGTTTCCAGCCATAGAGACAAGGTTCATGCTGCCATTGATAATCCTGGCGTCCCATCACCATAGTATTCTTTACCCAGATGCAGCATTGTGCAATCTTGAATCCCGCTTTCCTGAGAGAAGCCCGGAAATTCTCGCCTTCACTGTCCGCATGGAATATATAGTAGGATCCTCCCGGCTTGAGTACGGCGAACATGACAGAGAACACCTGCCTGAGAAAGGTGGCGAACAAGTCGTTTTCCATGGAATCGTTCTGGATGGTGAGTTCCTCCTCTGTACCGCCTTCATAGTTCACGTTGTACGGTGGATCCGTGACGCACAAGTCCGCATGCTGCCCGTCCACCAGCGCCGTGATGTCCGATTTGGAACGGCAATCGCCACACATCAGACGATGGTTACCGAGTAACCATATATCGCCGGGTCTGGCAATTACAGTATCTTCAGATGCAGGAACATTAAAATCGATGGCATCTTCCTGCACATTTTCCGACTCATGCTCTTGGGCAAACAAGGGAGATACCTGCCCGAAATCAGTGGTCTTGACCTCATAACCCAGGTTGAAGCGCTGCAGGGTGTCAGAATCTATATTATATTTTTTGAACAGCAGGGTATCCGGATTCCTGGTGGCAAACTCGGAATTATAGGCTGCGATTTCCTCTACCGCTTCCTTCTTGTCTGCCGCAAAAATGGGTTCATAAGGTATTTCCGGTATTGTAAACCCGGACTTGCGCAATGCAAGCAGTGCCTTCCGTCTCTGATGGGCATCGATAATCCAGAGCTTTCCGTCCGAATCCTGCCAGGCTTTGAATGCATACTTGAAACCACGGGTGATGATAAGCATCTGCAGTTTCGATAATTTGTCAGGATCAGACTTCTTGAAGTCCTCCTGAAGCTCCAAGAACGAATCCAGCGGGGCAGTAGGCAAACCACCCAAATTAAATACTTCTATCAGCTTTTCCATTTTACTTCGAATTGAATTTTTGCAATATTGCTTTGAACAGTGATTCCCGTTCACGGTGACGTCGGAGATTCTCCTTGTCTTGGGTGCGCTTGTTTTGCCTGTCAGCGCGTTTCAGGTAACACTCGTATCTGCGGATATTGTCCGTCACATTCTTATGCAGGCGCAGGAACTCCTGCGGGTCCGTCTGCAGCAGCTTCTCCAGTTGTGCTCTCTCTGACTGGTGGGCTATGAGCGGATGAATGTAGAGGAACTTCCCAGTGTCGTTGAACGATTGCAGCTCATCGAATGCCTGAAGATTACGGATACGCAGTTCCACCATGTCCATGATGTCACGCTTCTGCGGTTTTCTTTCCAGACTTTCGTCGAGCTGCTTCATCTGTTTCCAAGTGACCACGCGGTCGTTGTAGATGAGTGTGGCTATTTGGACTTGCGGGTCGAAGAGGTTGTCCCAGTCGATTTGCGGGTATTCCTCTTGCTTTTGGACTTTACCGGAACCTTGGCCGGCTCTTTTTTTTTCTCTTCTTCCAGCGCCTGCTCAGTCTCCTGGGCACGGGCTTCCGCTTCATCCCTGGCTTCCTCCGCTTCATCGGCACGCTGTTCGGCTTCTTCAGCACGGGCTTCCGCTTCATCAAGCGCTTGTTTCAACTCTTCTGCCGAGTTGTCAGCCGGAACTGTTTCAGGCTTTTCAATGTCGTCATGTGGACCGGTTCCTTCAGCATGTGTTGTTTCCCCTTTGGGCATTTGCTGTTTTTTTTCGGCCGGTTTTTCCGCAGCAGGGGCTTCTGTTTTCTTTTCTCCGGCATCTTCTGCCTCTTTTGCGATCATAGCCCGGCGATACTCACGTATCTTCTCACGTGTAGCACAATCTAACAGTGCATAAAGGATATCATCGGCATAACGTTTGGGATTGCGTGAGAATGTGGCAAGCTGCGGAAATCCAGGAACTTCTTTAGCCAGTAACTCAAGGTCATATTGTGCCACATCCGGATTCCGGAGAGCCACGAAATGTGTCTTCTTTTCTTTGAAACTATACATAACATACAGATTTAAGTCTTACAAGCCAACACGCTGCCTATAAGGGAATTCTGCTGACTTGTAAGAGGTGTTTTTTACTAAGCTGTCTGCACACGGCTGCCGGATACCTCGACAAGTGTAGAGGCATCAAGCACCATGAAGGTGATGGAAGAACCCGCTTTGGCTGTCCAGGTAGCTCCATCCTCAAGCACAAAGCTGTTGCCGTCGGCAATGGTGGCCGCCTTGTCGGTACCGGTACCCTCAAGTGTGATGTAACGTCCCTTATCATTGGCTGTCAATCCGCTGACAGTGGAAATGGCGTATGTGCCTTCATTGCCATCGGGGATGGTATAACGGTTGTTGGTGGATTTAATGGCAAGTGCCGTTGCGCCAGCCGTGTGAGCAGCTGCCGGAGCACGGACAATATCGCCCGTATACTTGTAGTACTGGTCAATGCTTGTACGTGTGAAGGTATAGGTTACATAACGCCCGTCCTTGTCATTTTTGGACTCGAAGGAGGAGAGTACCATCGGACGGTCATAGTTGCCGAGAATATACCACTGCGCATCGCCCACTTCCTTGAAAAGGATGATGAACTTGCCTCCGGCATGCTGTTCAATGAAATCGAGCAGCTGGTCACGCATGCCGCCCATGACGGCAACAAAAGTGTTGGTTCCGCTGGTGGTAATGTCACCTTTCTCACCGGTTGAGGTGTAGGTGGGAATATCGTGCGCCGCAAAGTACTTCATGTATTGTCCGGCTTTCATCGGGATGGTGCTTATCTCACGCTGCTGGTTTGGAAGCGGAAAGGGTACATCGGAATTTATCTGGTCGACATCCACCAGGTAAATCTTGTAGGCTATATTCGAGCCGTGCGTCTTACGGTCGGATACATCGTCCACGTCACCGATGACCATCATGGCGGCCAGTGTGGTACCGGAAAATCCGTAAATTCCCAGCACAGAACCGGGAGACATGACCATATCAAGAATAAACACGAGTGCCAGAAGCACCATCAGCGAAAGGAAAAACCGGACCTGCATCTTACGGGCAGCCTGGTTCCCTTTACGGAAAGGATTTGAAATTCTTTTTGCTTTCATACAATTTTAGTTTTTAAGTTATAAAAAACGGAGCGGGCTTAAGTGGACCCGCCCCGCGCTACCTGAAAACAATCTGTTCTTATAGACAACCAATTATCTGACTCCAGGAATGTTGGGCTGGAGTGCAGCGTTCACCTTGCGTACACCGCCTACCTGACGTTCCAGTTCCAAGAAGTTACCCTTACTGTTCAGGATTACCATTATATAGTCACCCTCTTTGGTCGGAGTATAAGCTTCCGTAATGTCGGCAAACTTGTCCGACTTGGCGATGGTAGTGGCATTCTTCGTGCTGCCACATTCAATGATGTAGGCTACACCGGCTTTGGCATTCGTAATATCCGTAATCGCTTTGGCTCCAGTGTTGGCCGCTGTTATCTGCCAGAATCCCTTTGAAGCATCGACAGTGGTCGCGTCCGCTGCCATATCGACGGTAGGTTTGTTTATGAAGATCTGCTGCCATTCGTAATTGTTGGCCTTCAGTTTTTCCAGGCTGTCAAAACGGCGGCCGGTGAACGAAGCGGCGGTGCCTTCTTTCCAGGTGGACCATGCCTTTACCAGTTCCATGTCCTCTTTCACCTTGATAGAGAGCATCTCGCCCGGTACGAATTCCAGGAACTGGAGGTTGCCCGGAACATCCATGAACATGAGGGGAAGCTGACCGAGGTAAGGCAACCAGATGATACGCATATTTGTGTCAGGTACCACATTGCGGTAACTGTCCGGACCGGAAAAGTCAATGTCCTTTCCATATTTGGCGCGGACATTCTTAATCCACCAGGGAAGATGGGTCTTATTCAGATAGAGGACGTGGCGGTCAAGATCCATGTCTTCTGTGCAGGATGCCACCACATCGCCGACAAACTCCTGAACGGAATCCAACATGTTGGAAGCCGTGTAGCTGCGATAGGACTCATCGTCATGGGGAAGAATCTTAAACTCATGCATGTAGCGGACCAGTGTGTATATGATTCCGGTCGATGCGTTCAGGTAACTGCCTGCGACACCCGTTTCCGGCTTGACATAGATACCCCGCATACGGCGTTTGTTCTGCTCCACCTGCGCAGTTTCCAATGAGTTCAGGATGCAGAACTCGATCATGTTCCACTTGATAGGATCGGAGCCTTCCTTGTTCAGATAAGCGATGTACATGCGCTCCAGTTCTTTCATCGGACCGAACTTGAGCTTAATCATCGCATCATCCACATGACCCATCTCGTTCTCAAGCTTCATGTCACCCTTCCAGATTTCACCCTGCTGGTAAGCTTGGGAAACTTCGGAGAAGAAGGCATTGAACACGAGGTCATGGTCCTGAATCCCATAGCGGACGGGAAAATACTGCGTGAGGTCGCGGACTGCGAGTACACGGGCAATCAAAGCGTCCTGGCGCAGGACCACATACTGGTTGCCCACACCGGCTGTATCCACCCCTTCGTAGTTCGTACTGAATTCTCCGACTGCCAGACGTTTGGCGTCAAGCATGCCGTTTTTGTGCAGATAATCGTAACGTTGCTGCAGTGAACGGGAGAAAGTAACGGCCTGGCGACGGAAAGCGGCTCCTTCATTATCTTCTTCCCATGGACCGTAAGAAGAAGCGGAGGCCGGATTGGCAGCAATTTTGTTCCAACGTTCGGACATGGAGAACATCGGATTTTCAATACCGAAAAGATACCGGGAACGGTCTGCCGGTCCCGTGAACATGATGGAAGCGGCTGTCACTGTCTGGGAAGGGATATCATCCTCCGCGCGGTTGTTCATATTGTCAACCAGGCTCTGCACAGCAGTGGCCAGTTGCACCAGACCTTCACCGTTGGCTGGCTGTGAAATGGTCTGCACCGGTCCATTCCCGCCGTTTCCCTCTTCCGTGGCTGTTGAATTGGTTTGTACCGGATTGACGATACTTCCAAGAATGGACTGTACCTGGTCAATCTGTTCCTGGGTGACGGCAACCGTTTGCCGTTGCGCCGCCTGGTCCGCAGCCAAGTCATCCTGAAGGATAGACTGATACTCCTGATTATAGGAGTTGACTATCTGTCCCCATTCTTCCTGGGTCAGTTGATTGGCTTTCGCTTTGTCCAGCAGATTCAGTTTCTGCAGGACGGTCTGAATTCTTTCCTTTAAATTCATGATAAACAAAAGTTAAGTTATAAATAGTTGAGAGCACTTCTTTTTATATTCTCAATCTCCATATAGCTGCGACCGAGTTCTACAGCCTTAGCCACAGCTTCGGGAAAAGTCATGGAGGCGTCAACCAGCCCTTTATCGATGGCATGCGGAGTATCGAACGTTTCACCACGGAATACCGGATCGTCTTCCGGCAGGTTGCCCAGTTGCGGTCTGGATGCAAGAACGGCGGCAAGGAACTGTTCATTGGGTGGATCCAGTTCTTCTTTGATGTACTGTTCCGGTTTCCCTCTGAGCAAGTCATCCGTCTTTTTATTCTTCAGGTCTGATTTCGTGGCTTTGGCCTGGATGAGTTTGAGACCCATCTTTTCGAACCATCCGTCATAGTTACAAGTGGAAATCATGGTTCCTATGCAGCCGATGGTATCATAGGCCGTGAGTGCGGCAATGAAACTGGAATGGCAGGTTATATAATAGCTGGCCGAACAGTTGCACTGCTCCACCAATGTCATGACAGGCTTGCCGAGTGAGCGCATCGTTTCACTGAGTCTGTCCATATACCATGCTTCCCCTCCCGGAGAGTTCACATGCAGGAAATGGCAGGTTATGGCCGGATTGGCTTCTGCCGCAAGCAGGTCCCGTTCGAACTGCTTGGAGGAGAAATACCACTGACAATCTGAGGTGATGAATCCCCAGATACGGTGATAGGCGATACTGCCTTCAGGAAGTTCGTCAGAAGAGAAGTCATCGGTGACGGTTATACCCTGGAGTTCTGAACGGGCCTTCATTTCCTGCTGAAGAAGTGAAAGGGCCTTTTTCGATGTCTCTTTATATGTGGGAGGATTTTCATTGAAGAAAAAGGATGTCGGCTGCAGACTGTCAGTGGACACCAATGGAAAAGCCTCTATCATGGCAGAAGACAAGCCCTCTGCCGTGATAAGAAGCCGGTGTATATTTAAAGTAAGAAGCTGGCGTAGATAAGTTCTGTTCATTGCGTATCTTTTCAGCGAAGATAGGCAGCCTGCAGAAAGGGGTGAAGGACGCTACAATAGCGGGGAACTGAGCATTTTGCATTCAATTTTCAGAGTCGCCGAATTCAGATTGGGCGATATCGAGACAATGGCGGGTATTTTTTTGTCCCCGATCCGGAAACTCCGGTGCCTGGTGTCAGTGAACTCGACAATGCAGAACCTGCCTGCCAGGAGGTCTTTCATCACTCCGGATGGAGGAAGGCTTATGCTTATATCTTTATTGCAATTGAAACAGCGGCCCGCCTCTGAAGATTCCGGTACCGGAGTAAACTCAAACTCATCGGCCATGAACCGATAGACATCCTGGCGCATGTTACTCACCGGATAGACTTTAATCTGAATGGAAAGTTCTTTCATATTAGGATATTTATTTGTAATTCAACAAGTTCGCCATACATAGGACATTTTGTCCGCCATTTTGGGACAAAACGCATAGTTCGGTCGGTGATTTTTTAGCCGTTTTTTAACTTCTTTTTATATTCGCGGCGTTTTTTCCGCTTGCGGATGTTCTCCCGCCACCGATAGAAGTTCTTCAGCAACGCATCCTCACTGATGCTGTCTATGCAATACGCACATAGGAAATTGTGAACGATATCGAGATTGTTCAACTCATGCCCGTTCAAGTCGTTCTCGTCCATTGCCGTATGAAGTTCCCGGTTGAACATCCTGCGTATTTCCGTTTCTATGATTTTGGCCGACCGTGGAGACAGATAGTTGTATATTTCCGGATCCTTACCGATACGCCTCTCCGGGAGTATGATAGTCAGATTACCGTCATCTATGGGAGACTGGTTCTGATGACGCCGCGACATCAGTGTCCATATCACATGGTACAAGTCCGTATTGTCAGGAATACGGAAAGGTTCATCCGCACCGTTGTTGTACTTTCCACGCAGATATTCAGCCAGGTAAGGTGTAATTGAAATACTCGTCGTAATCATGCTCATTTCCTTAAAAAATTTTTTTGAAACCGTTTTTGTTTTTTTTTGCTTCCAACTGTCCTACAGTCCAACAGCATTATTAAAGTTACTGATTATTATTTAGTTATACAAATTTACTATAAAGAAAATACTGTTGGAGGACGTCCAACACGTCCAACAAGCCGCATTTTTTGCCGTTTTTGTTGGACGGAGCCAGTTGGATGGTTGAAAAATGGCAATCCAACACGTCCAACAGCGTCCAACAAGACAACGCCATTGTAGTATATATATATGATTAAATAGAAAATATATACTACTATACAACAGAGAGTTACATTTTAAAATTCTTTCTCTTGTTGGACTGTTGGACTGTTGGACGCCTCTTTTGAAATATTTTCTTTTCAAAACTCCCTCTATATTGCTTGTCTTTTTATTCCAGGGGGTCCGGGGGATGGAGTAGGGAAGTATCATAAGATACCAGGAGGATGAAACCGAACGAAATGTCCGTAAATCAGAATATAAAAAAGCATTTATTCCCGATGGGGCGGCCACCGGGAATAAAGCATAAAGTTGATGTGAAAGGTGCAAGTCAAGAAAAGTATGCCGGAAGTACCATGGCATCCGGATAACGGTTGATGAACGAAAGCATGTTCCGCTCACGTTTCCGTTCCTGGCACCTCTTATGGTAAGCACGTTTCTCCCGGTATCGTTCCAGCAAATCGACCAGCAAGTGCTCATAGTCTTCAGCACCGACCGTATAGTAGATGCCACTGATATTGAACACACCGGTGATGGCAACACCGTTCTTACGGCGCTTGCCAAGAATACGGATGGAAAAACCTTGCAAATCAATTCCCATACTGTGGAAATACTCGTAAGGGGTGAGTGTGGAGATGTTGATACCCGTTTCGTGGGCGGACGTTCCGAAGCTGTTGTGAGCAGCGGTGGAAACTTTTGCATTGTCAAGCATAACAATAAGTTTTTAAAATGAAAGTATCCGTGCCTTTCCCGTTGCTTATCACATCTCACAAATGCTGTGGGCGCATTAACGCTCCACACGGGGGTACACGGATACCATATATGGTACACAATATGTCCGGGCATAAAAAATGCCTGCACCGAAAATGCAAGCTGACAGCCCGCATTTGTGAGAATATGTATGATAAGCACTGCAAACATAGCGATTATTTTTGAATAGTGCGGCATTCTGCCCGGATTATTTTTTAGAAATCTATTTTCAATTACCTGCTCTCAATATCGTAATCATTCATTGTCAATGAACGCAATTGTTTTAGTTTGGCCTCGGCCTCCGAAAGTATATTCTTTGCAGTGCGAAAGTGTTCTTTGGCATTATCTACAATCGAAAGTTGGCGGTCTATCTCAATTTGCTTTTGTTCTACAAATTGGGCACGGGCGGTGAAATGCAGGAACAGGGCATGATAACATTCGTGCTGGTATTTTATCAACGTAGGTTTTGCATCTTCGTTTACATTGGCCGGATTTATTGTAAAAAGCCAACCGAAGATAAATTCCAATGGAAGGCACAACATTTCCCGCTGTTTTCCATCGGCGGCAACCATTACCCTCAGGGTAACAGTTGAAGAGAGAATCGGATGTTCTTTTATCTTGGTCGTCTGTCTCTCGTAAGCAATGCCCAACGCCTCGCAGATAGGGCGGATGGGTACCATTTGTTCGTCACTCGTAGATACTATATTTACATTGTTCACTCTTGCAATAATCTTTGTTTCCATAATCTGTTCGTTTTTAAAGTTGGCAATCTTTTGATTCTTATTCTCCGGTGACCTCTTCCGTTTCCCCGGTCATTTCTTCAGCTGTGAACGGTAGATTCAACTGGCGGTTGTTCGCCCTCCAGTCCTCGATGGTGAGCTTCATCACCTGATTCAGTTCAGACTTTGCCTCATTCATCAGTTTCTGTGCGTCCTTGAAGCGGCGCTGGCACTCCTGGTACTCGGTCACTTTCTTCTCTATGACCTCCTGTTTCTGTTTGAGGAAGGTTTGCGGCTCGGTGAAGTGCTCGAACAATGCTTTGTAGCACTCCGTCTGATAACGCAGGACGGCCTCTCTGGCATTTTCGCTGACTTTGGACGTGTCGATGGAGAAGAGCCAGCCAAAGATGTACATGTAGGGAATGGCATACATATCATACGTCTTTCCATCCTTTCCAGTTGCGTGTATCATACACGCAACTGGACCGAGTATTTCATTCCGTTCGATGCGTTGTTTTTGGCCGTTTGCATCAATGCCCAGTGCCTCGCATATCGGTCGGATGGGCACCAGTTGTTCGTCACTCGTAGAGACGATGTCCACATTGTTCACTCTCGTAATAATTTTTGTTTCCATAACTCGTTTTTTAAAGTTTATAATAAAAATCAGAACTTCAGCTCTTGGGGGGCACCGATTGCTCCAATAGGATCATTGTCGGGATTAGCGTCAACACGGGATTCTTCCGAACCGCGTTGCAAATCAATGCTATATAATTCTCTGAAAATTTCGTAGTTGATAGCTATGCAACTGGAATTGGTACACTTCTTCTCAACTTTACGCACCATGTCATTGTTGAGCTTTACCGGAATTCCGGTTTCATTGGGAGTATCTTCCTCGAAACCGCCGCGTGGTACCTCCACGACTTCATACCAATTGAACCGGCGTGCATGGACAAAGCCCAGGTAACTGGGATGGGAGCGAAGGTTCTGCTCGATGGTCGACTGCGTTGAGTCTTCCTGATTATAAGAAGAACGTGCGTACTGCGTATAGATGGTACTGACGCGTAGGAATAACACGCGGGTTCCTGCAGGAATAGGAACCTCCTTCTTCTCTCCTCCGGGCAGCTTGATGGTGATTCGTTCCGGTGTATCAATGGCGAAGTCCCGGCCTTCCCTGATAGCCTTGGTATCAATCATCACATCCATAGCCTTGAAGAACGTAGCCAGCTTATCCGTCTTGGAAATCAGTTCCACCTGGAATTTGATTTTATCGCAGGCTATTTTAAAAAACTCCTCATAGGTGAACGGCAATTTCAACTCTGTATAATCCTTAATCAGTCTGCATGTTGCCAGAAACAATGATGCAGTCTTCATGAGCCGGTCAATCTCACCGGCATTCACCAGTGCCTGCTTCAATTCATCATAGGATTTCTGCTTCAGTGCCCGGAAATGCTGCATCACCAGCGGACGCAGCTGAAGGACTTCAAAGAGGACATTCGACAACCCGATTTTGGCCGGATCCTCTATATCCTTGAGTTTGTTGAAAAGCTCCACTTCCTCTTGGGTTCGGTTTTTCGGTTTGGGGACTTCGCAGACTATAATACGTGACATGAGTGCATTATCATCACGTTGGGGAGTTTCCTGGCCGCAAATGACAACCGGCGCGTACACCTTGTCGTTTTCTATCTCCTTGCCGGATGTGCCTTTACGCTTCTGTCTTCCATCGCCATCATATACTATTCCTTTAAGTGCCTGGAACTTTATATCTGATATATCCTTATTGTTGTATTCATCAAGGACAACCGGTACATCCCGGAAAGTGCTCATCAATGTGGACATGGCGGCATCGGTACCGATGTTCAGGTTGAAAATCGGTATCTTGGGAGATATGAACAGGGAACGGATGGATATCGCAATCTGTGTTTTTCCGGATGACATCGGTCCCATAAAGAATGGCGCTGTAAACAAACGGTCTATGCAGTGTATGTTGCTTCGGAAAGCGCACATGATGGCAAAGAGAATGGCCCATTTCCCGTTGTCGTTGATTTTATAGACACGGTCCATCAGTGAGGCCCATTCGTCGAAAGTGCAACGTTTGTCTATAGGGATTTCCTTATAGACAAGCTGTGAAATAAGTTCGTACTTGTCGGACTGCTTGCCGGAACCGGCATATATGGTGGAGAATGCCGGCAGATAATAGTTCTTGCCATTGTGGGTGACCACTCCAAGCTCATTTACCGCATCAAATCTCGGTATTCCGTCAACAACATGGAAGATGCCGTTGGCAAAGGCAAAAAACTGTTGGTCATCCCGTCGGGAAAAACCGTCTTCCTGCTGGTTCCCGTATGTGGAAACCTCTGTGCAAGTAACATAATGTCTGCTCATATATTCACGTATTTTAGTCCAATGTTTCTCTTCACCATTGGTGAAGTTGACTGCTTCCAGCATAATCAGCTTCTCCTCAATAGTGCTTTTCTTGGCCAGGATTTTGGAATTCACCTCAATGTAAAGCGGTGTCTTGTAATAACGGCGGTTTATTCTAAGGACACGCTTGTTTTCCTCGTCGTTGTCCGAGTAAATATGCAAAAGTGGAATCATATAGAAATCACCTACCATGGTATGGCCGGACTTCTCATTCTTGAAAAGGTAGCATACCGGTTCCCCCTGCTTGTTTAACTTCGGATAGTAATTGCATTGCTGGAACATCTGCAGATATTCCGGATTGTCCTGGACATAACGGGGAAGTTCGTCCGGGTCATAATTCTCTTCAGTATAGTCATCGTCCGTCCGTTGTGCATTGATGGCCATGCGTGACTTGCGTTTGGCCAGATAGGGCTTGAGTATTTCATTCAGGGCTTGCTTGGTCAGACCCAGGCAATTCTGAAAGTAGGTAAAGTTGATGATGCGTACCGAATCTTCCGCGTAGCTGATTATTTCGGCACAACGTTCGATATAGGGAGCACGCTCGCCATTATAGGTCTTAAAAAAAGATTTGTGCAGGAATACATAGAATTTCGCGAAATTGAAAGTCTCGATGATATCGTTTGCCTCCCCGTCCATATTTTCCTCGTCGTCACTTCCTTCCTCATCATTATCATCCTGGACATCCCGTTCGACCGTTATGGTGATATTGGAGAGCCCGGCACGGAAAATGGCGGATAATCCGGCAAGGTAACCGGATTCCGTACCGTCCTTTGCAATGGTAAGGCCATCGCTGTCAGAGGTGAACATCTGGCTTGCCTGACGCAACTGCTGTATGTCGTTCATTCCAGGAATGCCATGGACGTATGCTATGGGGGCATCTCCATACAAGGTGAGGAACTCCTGATAATTCGATGTCAGGATGCAAGGCTCATTCCCGCTACGTGCCTCCGCAATCATATCGATACCATATATACCGGGAGCCATCTTGTCTTTCTCCTTGATGGAAGCTGTCTTCCGCTGCCGCAAGATGGAATTCACTTTCCGCTGGATGACTTCCGTGTTGCTGCCGAAAATCCCGGCCATTATCTCTATGCACTTGAGAAGAAGCGTTTCCGAAGGGATGACAGATATGAGGGTTGAAAGCCGTTGCATTGCCTCTTCCTCTCTGTTTGGGTCGGTTCCGGGATTCTTGCCTCGTAAGGAGATGGCAAAATATTGAAGGAAATTCTGTTCCCGGTTTGCAAGCCATTTTCCGGTTTCAAGTTTCTGCTCCTGGGCAATATTATCAGGATCTTTCCCTTCAGGAAGCGGAACTGCACTGACCTGGAAACCCGCACGCAGGAAAGCCTCACAGTTGGCCAGTGACGCTTTCAGCCCGGCTGCATCCGCATCATATACAAGTATCACGCGATGGGTGAACCGGCCAAGCAGCTGTATCTGTTCCGGAGTCAGTGCAGTTCCGCTGGTGGCAACGGTATTGCAGACACCGAACTTGTGCATGGACATGGCATCGAACTGGCCTTCGACTATATACGCACAATCATACCTTGCAATGGCAGTACGTGCCTGGTACAGACCGAAAAGGTGAGTGCCTTTCTTGAACAACGGCGTGTCCCCGGTATTGACGTACTTGCCGGTGTTTTCCTGCGGGGTCAGCCAGCGTCCGGTATATCCGTTTATGTTGCCCTTGATGTCAAAATAGGGAAACATGATGCGGTCCTTGAAAGTGTCGAAGGTGAAGTTCTTCTCGCTTCTCTTCAGGATGTCCGTCTCAAGCAGCTTCTGTTCGGAAAATCCGGCTGCAAGCATCTCCTTTTTAGCCAGGTTGCCTGCCGGGGCATATCCAATTCTGAAATCCTTCAAGACTTTGTCATCCAGGCTGAACCCTCTGTCATGCAGATAAAGTTGCGCCTCCGGAAGATGCTTCTCGAAAAAGAATGCGGCGCCTTTCATCGCTATACGCTGCGCTTCACGTTCTTTTACCCTGGCCGTTTCCTCGTCGGACATCACCCGTTCAGGGAGAGAGATTCCCGCACGGCCAGCCAGCCAGGTGACAGCCTCGTTGAATGACATGTTCTCATGATCCTGGACAAACTGGATGACATCCCCTCCCTTGCCGCAGACGAAACACCTGTATGTCTGTCTTGACGGACTGACGGTCATCGACGGATGCCGGTCTGGATGAAACGGGCAGATCCCTATATAATTGATACCTCTCTTGTGAAGGGATACAAACTGGCCAATCACGTCCGTAATCTCGTTGGCATCCTTTATTCTCTGTTTTAATTCGTCATCAATCATTGTTCTTCAAATATGCAAAGTTGACGCGCTGCGAATGCCTCCTCCAGTGTTATGCCGAAATACTTCGACAACGCGATATATTCTTCTTGGTTTATATTTTTTCGGCCATAGAAAATATCCCACCAGCGCATCTGGTTGATGCCTACCTCCTGGTAGAAGGCACGGTTGGGCATGAAATTTTCCGGATGCCGGAATTTCAGTCGGAGAATCTCCTGCACCAGATTCCGCTTGACTGTTTGTCCCACTACAATATGCTTCCGGTGCATATATAACTGTACAGCCAATGCGGATCTTCCCAAATGCTCCGCCATTTGTTCCAATGTCTTCTTATTGACATTTTCCCGGACGTATCTGTCCTCATCGGGTTGCCATCTTCCATTGTTCATAGCTTTCTTTCCTCCATATCTGTGTATAGTCTTCATTGAATTCGTATTCAGAGTGCCCGGTAATATAGCAGCAACAGAATTTGATAAATAGTTCCTGCTGCTCCGGTATGACCGAGCCCCCGATATCATAGTAATGCATGACCTTGAGCTTGTCGAGGGCACTATATACCCTCGTCTCAAACTCAAGAAAAGCGTCGACGCCAAGCTTCTCCAAGAAACGGTCTATCCAATCAAGATTTTCCATTCTATATTTCAATAGGCTTTCCATATCATCAAGGACGTTATCCGCTCCTACAGTTCCCGCGTTTCCTTCAGGCTCCCAATGAACAAGTTCATCAGTCTCGCATATAGTCCGGAAGCTTCCTTCAGATTATCCGGATTCTTGCCGGTAAGATGCACCTTCATATTATCCTTGGAGTAGTCATGGCATATAGCCAAGTGCAGCTCCCGGTTCCGGTCATCAACTACCGAGACCTTCACTTCCTCCACCACACTCCCCAGTTCTGAGGCATCCAACCACAAATATGACTTTTCATCTGTCTTCAGATGGCAGTACCGATGTACCTTGCCACCTTTACGAATTAACTCCACTTCGACGATTGTCGCTACTTGATTGGTACGCAGGATGCGTACCTTCTGACCTTTCTTCATTGACCTGATTCTTGTTATTAGATTGTTATAACTCTTTAAATTCCTGCTCCATCCGGCACTTTCTTACGTAAAGTCCATCAATAATGTACTGGGTACAATACTTGGGAAGGGGGATGGCAATAATGTCACGAGTACCCCTATCGGCATCGCGATACACACAACATTCCCTGCTGCTTTTTAGAATTGACTCAAGAAGAGAATTACACTTTTCAATCTCTTCCTTAATGGCTTTGGCCCTTTCAAATGATTCATTTTCCATAATATTCAAAAATAATGGTGTGATGTACATAGGGGTGGGAATTGTTGCTTGGTAGAATACCCCATCAGCTCCAGGTTAAAGATGTCCTCTCCGATTTCTTTCCACGCCGAATATACACCATACATACATTCACGCGCATAGAAAGGCGGCTTGTAGGGGTCGCATACACAGATTATCTGCACATGTGATTTTCTGTTGTATGATACCAGCTTCGTTCTGGAACTGTCGAATAAATCTCCAACGACATGTTGGCCAGGGCGGATATTGTAACAGTAACTGTTGTCCTGATACACGTCAAGGGTCTCCCAAAGATATGTCGGGAAATCTGTCATTTTCAAATCTCTCATATTACCGCATATTAGATAAACAACCAATTGCAAATCCTATTATCCCAATATTTATCATCAAGACGATAATATCAAAGAGAAAGAGAATTCGGTAAGATCCGGATGCTTTCCGCATTGCCCAGACACATAGTATCAAGACTGCCACTATCACAATTAGTGATATCCACAAAAAAACAATCACATTACTCATCACTGTCCTATTTTTGCAAATTGATCTATCTTATCTGCCAAGGTATAATAGCCCATCACCTTTTCATAGGATATGATGCAGACAATGCTGTCGCTGTCATGCTCCACAAGAATAGTCCACTGTCCACCCTTGGCATTCTCATATACCTCGAGCCGAACCGGACGGCTGCGTGGGTATTTCTCATTCATAACCTTAATCTGGTGCTCGATGTCACACTTCAGTGCATCCAAAGAACATTCGTCAGCAATCAGATGTCGGTCAAACTGTTGCACGTATATCTGTAATGCCCTGCCTTTTTTGTTGACACTGGCATAAGTCTTGATGTTGTCTATAAAGTATCTCATAGCATTCAGATCTTATGTATTTACCAAGTATTGCTCCATAAGTTCGGGGATATCTTCTATCATCTTCAGCATGCACTCATGCGGTGCATCGAGAAATGAAATAACAAGGATACTAAGGTCCTGGTCTATCTGCCGAACTTCGTCTACCTGCAGGTAGTCCAGCGCATCAACGGCATCGACGAAAGGAAGATGGCTCTTGAGTGCAAAGCCACAGTTGCATATTACTCTGCCCGAAGCCGTCGGACGTGGAATCCATATCCTGAACTGTCCGTCAGGAGTGGAAATGGAGGAAAAACCTTTGTTATTATTCATATATTCTGTTTATTAAGTTAGTAAATCATCGTCTCATATAGGGGAATCGAACCCCAGTCGCGGCAAATCTTAAGTATACCGCTACCATTTGAATGCAGTATGAGGGGCCGGACTATCTTCGCAGACCGCCACAGCCATAGAATACACATTAAACACAGATGGCACACCTCACGGTGGGCTTATTTCATTTGATTCCGATGCCAGTAGGAAATCATCTCACCCACATTGCGAACCTTGATTTTTGCCTTGATATTCTCCCGATGGCGGTTAACCGTACAAGGCGAGATATGTAGCTCTGCCGCAATTTCATCAGTTTGGCAGTTGGAGGCAATGAGCCGGAATACATCCATCTCGCGATCGGTCAGTGCTGTATCAAGCTCCGGTCTGCATATCACCCCTTCATGTTCACATTCACCCCGTAACGGGCATTTGACCTCCTCGAATACAAACTGTCCATCCTTGTTAATGTCAAGATTGTACTGGTCATACTCTCCGAAATTGCATCGGATGAAACGATGAACTACCCGGAATTCATAATGCCAACGATTCATCGTGCTGGCTGAATAGAGCTGCATCAGCCGGGCATGTGCTTTCGGATATCTGTCCCTGATGACAGCAAGCATGTGTTCGATAGTCGGGCGGTCAGCCTCCTTGAGAACAACAGCCGGCTGCCCGAACTCTTTCATCATCACATCACCTTCAGGGGTGTTGTAGAATTCAATATTGGAGATAAATGCTACCATATAATTTGAGTTGCTACACGTCCTTTTCTAATTTCATACCCAACACCTAACAAAGCTCTTTCATATTCAGGTTTTAAATGTCTGCTACTTATGAGGTATCTTGTTTTTCCGCTGCGTACCGCCGCCTCTACTCCAGACATTATACGTTTGAACTCTTTGGGTATCGTTTCCATCATCTTCTCATGTGCAGAAATCATTTGCTTGGATTTTTAATTTTGTTGAATTATGAAAATGTTCTCATATAGTTCTCTTTCCAAAGGTTTGAAGGAGTCTTTTCTTAATTTGTCATAGAATGTAATCAATGACATACCGCTTCTTTTTAGGAACTCGTTACGGAGCTTCAGTCTTGTGGCTTTTTCCATTTGGTCGTAATGGTTCTTAGGTACCATTTTTGATGTTTTTTCGTTCATAATCTTAAATATTACAATTCTTATTCTGAAATTTATAATGCAAATATAGAAATGAATTTTCAATATATGAAATTTATAATTGAATATTTTGAAATTTTGTTTCAAAATAAGTTATAACATATTGATAATCAATAGATATATTTGAGATATGAAAAAGAAAAGTGAATTTCCAATACACCCAGTCATAGATAAGATACGTAAAATCATATCAGATAGAGGTTTAACACAAGGTGCTGCTGCTGAATATGCAGGTACGTCTGCTTCTCAATTCAGTAAAATATTAAGCGGTGAGGTGCAGTTGAGTTTATGGCAACTTTCAAAATTTGCAAGTGCCTTGAATATGGATATAGTAGATGTTTTCACTTATCCACAGAAGTACACCTCTGACGGAAAGACATCCGAAGATGTAGAAGCTATTCTTCAGATAAAATTAAAAAAAGATCGGAAAGACCAAGTGCTTAAATTGGTTTTTGGTGATAACAACTTAGAAATACTAAATAAGTAATGAGAACAATAGAAATATTTTCTGTTTACAAAATTGATAGTTTCATAAAGAAATGGCGTAAGGCATTCCCAACTTTATCTATTCAGAAGGTGGATGAACCAACCTCTAATTGTTATGTACTATTTAAATATGATACTAATAAAACTATGAGATTTCCTTTTGAAGCTATACATGGAGCACATAAAGGGTTCATAGAAGGTTGGATAAAGGAATGCAATCCCCAGAAAATACTTCAGCCAGAAGAGCTTGAACATGAATTGCGAAAAATAGAAAAAGAAAATAATGATGATATACACTAATAGACAATAATAGAAGAATATACAGTTATACAGTTTTATACGCAACGGATTGTCAGCATCTTATTGTCAGTAGTGAAATTCCCGCTACCCCGACAGAAATTAAATAAGCTACTGATTTTTTCAGTAGCTTATTTTTGTATATACCCTCTTTTCCATTTATCCAAATAGCAACGTAAAGCAACTCCCTTTTCCCACAGCAGACTGCACCGTAATATTGCCGCCATGCCGATTCATCACTTGTTTACATAAACTGAGCCCGATGCCTGAGCCGGAAGGCTTGGTGGTGAAGAACGGTACAAAAATCTTATCCTGCACTTCCGGTAAGATACCTTCGCCATTGTCGCTGACAGTAATAAGGCATTGCCACGAGAGGGCGGGTAGCATCTTCACTTCTATCAGGGGATGTTCCTTCCTGCTACATGCTTCTTTGGCGTTTTTAATCAGATTAATCAGTACTTGTTCTATCTGTGTCCGGTCTATTTGGAGTATGCGGTCGGTCTCCGGAAGCTCTATCCGGATATACTCTTCCGAAAACAGCTTCTGCAAATCCTGCAGCAATTCGTGGACAGCAACCGGACGACGAACGGGGGCGGGAAGTCTTGTCAGCTTCCGGTAATTCTCCACAAACTCCAGCAAACCCTTGCTACGACGGTGGATAGTCTGCATTCCCTGCCGCATGACGGGGTAGTTCTTTTCCGACACTTCCCGTTCGCTCAAGGTCTCGGAGAGGGAGATGATAGGAGTAATCGAATTCATTATTTCGTGCGTCAGCACACGTATCAGCTTTTGCCACGCTTCCATCTCATTGCGTTCCAGCACGCGGGTACGGAAATTCCTCATCGCTTCTGAAAGCTCATCCACCATATCCTCCATAGACCGGTTCTTGTAGGGAGAACGGAACGACAGCATCATGTCGTCATAGCGCAGGCTCTCTGCCAGATGGCGCATCATACGCACTTGCATCATCTGCAGGCGGTACAGATGAACGGCAATCGCCAGCAATATCAAAAAAGCCATCAGCGTACTGAACCACAGTCCGGCATCCACCAGCAGATAAACGCCGACCGAAAGGAAGGCTATGCCGATGATGTGCAGTGCCACAATCAATGAATATCGTTTCATAAGCCCAGTTTTTCAAGTTTCCGGTACAAGGCGAAGCGGGTAATGCCCAAGTATTCGGCGGCACGGGTCACATTTCCTTCACTGAGCCGCATGGCACGTTCCACAGCCTGCCGTTCCAATTGCTCCAAGTTGAGGACTTCTTCTTCCTTCTTCTGACGGGAAACAGAAGCTTGGAACATGAAGTTTTCCGGACGAAGCAAAGAGCCGCCTCCCAGTATCACGGCACGTTCCATGGTATGCTGCAACTCACGTACATTACCCGGCCAGGCATATTTCAGCAACTTGTTTTTCGCCTCGCGGGTCAGCCCGCGCATCTCTTTCTGATATTTGCGGGCATACCGTTGCAGGAAATACTCTGCCAGCAAGAGGATGTCGTTTCCGCGTTCCCGCAGAGGGGGGATATGGAGTTCGATGGTGTTGATGCGATACAGCAGGTCTTGGCGGAAGTCTCCTTCGTCCACCAGTCGACGGATGTCTGCATTGGTGGCGCAGATGAGCCGCACATCAATGGGCGTAGCCTGCGTACTTCCCAAACGACTGATACAACGCTTTTCGATGGCAGTCAGCAGTTTGGCCTGCATGGGCAGGGAAAGGTTACCTATTTCATCCAGAAAAAGCGTACCGCCGGTTGCCACTTCCATACGTCCGGCTTTCGCCTTCCGTGCATCGGTGAATGCGCCTTTCTCGTAGCCGAACAACTCGCTTTCGAACAACTGTTCGGGAATACTGCCGAGGTCTATCGTAACAAACGGCTTTCCATAGCGGGGAGAATTGCGGTAAAGCAGGCGGGCAATCACATCCTTTCCGGTTCCATTCTCACCCAATATAAGTATGTTGGCATCCGTATCGCGCAACTTCTCCACAGTAGAGAAGACTTGCTGCATGACAGGAGAATCACCGATAATAATCTCTTCGGAGCCTCCTGCTGTGACATTGCTCAGAACTTCCACCTGCTCTTTCAGCAGATTTATCTCGGTCCGCGAACGACGCAGCTTCATGCCCGAAGAAAGGGTGGCCAGCAACTTCTCCTTCTCCCACGGCTTGGGAATGAAATCCGTAGCCCCCGCTTTGATGGCACGCACCGCCTTGTCCGTATCCGCGTAGGCAGTCATGAAGATGACCACTGCTTGCGGGTCGATACTCAGAATCTGCTTCAAGCTGTCGAAACCTTCCTGACCACTGATGGCATCACGGCTGAAATTCATATCCAGCAGAATAATGTCCGGACGGAAAGTGGTCATAAAATGCTCGATGCGGTCGGGAGTCACTGCCACTTTTATCTTCTCGGCGTAGGGTTCGAGAAGAAGGTTCAGTGCAAAAAGGACATCCTCGTTATCATCTACAATCAATATTTTACCAAACTGCTCCATATCTGTTTTCTTTTCGTGCAGGCAAGGCCTACACAATCCCACATCTCTTGTATGGGCAAAGATAAGTATAATATCCATGTGTTGTGCGTGCATTATCGCACTATTTTTGTGCGCAACTGCACACGTTTGGAAAGCTTCGAACCACAACAAACACTTATAATACAATAACTTATACTTATGGCATAGAATTTGAACTTTATAGAGTAAAGAAAACAACTATGCACCGGAATATATTTTTATTGCTTATTACATTCAGTCTGATGTCGAGTGCCGTTGCCCAAGAGCACACGCTGGAGCTGACTTTGGAAGAAACCATCGAGCAGGCCCGCCAGCAGTCGCCCGACGCCCAAAATGCCCGCCATAGCTTCCGTTCCGCTTATTGGAACTACAAATACTACTGTGCCAACTACCTGCCGACGCTCAAGCTTACTTCCAATCCCTATCTGGACCGTGCCATCAACAAAGTGACCCAAAGCGATGGCAACGTCAAGTTCATAGAGCAGAACCTGCTGAGCACTGACCTGACACTGAGTCTGACACAAAACGTGCCGTGGACCGGAGGAACCTTTTTCATTGAAACGGCTGCGCAGCGTCTCGACCTTTTCAGCAGTGACACCTATTCCTGGCAGACTTCACCCGTCAACATCGGATACAGCCAGTCCTTGTTTGGCTACAACAGCCTGAAGTGGGATCGGCGCATCGAACCTATCCGTTATCGCGAAGCCAAGAAAACCTACGTAGAAACCCTTGAACTTGTTGCCGCCAATGCCACAGAGAAGTTCTTCAACCTGGCCAAAGCACAAAGCAACTACGAAATAGCCAACGCCAACTACGCCAATGCAGACACCTTATATATATATGCGCAAGGACGATATAACATCGGCACCATCAGCGAAAACGAAATGTTGCAACTCGAACTCAACAAACTGACCGAAGAAACCAACTGCATGAATGCCCGCATCGAAGTGGAAAACTGCATGCAGGAACTCCGTTCCTACCTCGGCATCCAAGAAGACCTCCTTATAAAGGTGAGAATAGACAACCGCGTGCCCGACCTGCACATCGACCTGGATGCCGCACTGATGCTTGCCAACGAAAACAGTCCGGAGATACAGAACATGCTGCGCCGCAAGGTGGAAAGCGAGAGTGCCGTGTCTCGCGCCAAGGCCAATGCCGGACTGAAAGCAGACATCTACCTGCGCTTCGGCTTGACGCAAACTGCCGACAAGCTGAAAGATGCCTACCGGAATCCACTGGACCAGCAGTACGTCAGCCTGGGCATTACCCTCCCAATCCTGGACTGGGGGCGCGGAAGGGGACAAGTACGCGTGGCCCGTTCCAACCGAGACCTTGTCTACACGCAGGTAGAGCAAGACAAGACGGATTTCGACTTGAACGTACGGAAACTCGTGAAGCAATTCAACCTGCAGGCACAACGGGTAAACATAGCCGCCCGCACGGACCATACAGCCCAACGACGCGCCGAAGTAGCCCGAAAACTCTATCTGCTCGGAAAGTCCTCGGTACTCGACCTCAATGCATCCATCACGGAAAAAGATACGGCCCGGAGAAGCTATATAACGGCTTTGTACAACTATTGGAGTCTGTACTATACACTGAGAAGCATCACGCTATATGACTTTGAAAAAGAGAGGCCACTGGCAGAAGACTTGGAAAGGGTTACTAATGAAGAATCTATACAATAATAGAATCGTGGAATAGTTTTAGTAAAAGCTGGCCGGAGATTTACTAAAACTCCGGTGACGATTTACTAAATCTCCGGTGAAGTTTTAGTAAAACTCGGAACCCTTATTCAGAAGTACTTCTGAAGGGAGTATCTGAAAAGTAAAAAAAGAGTATATAAAATATTGCATTATGGATATAAAACTTGAAAAGAAACCCTGGTACATCCGTTACCGCTACTATCTGGCGGGAGGCGTTGCCTTCCTTACCTTCCTGATTTATGTAGTCACCCTTTCGCTGGGTCCCAGCAAACTGCGCATCGAGCAAGACAACATACAGATAGCCGAAGTCAAGAACGGCAAATTTATGGAATATGTAGATGTGGAGGGAGTGATTCAGCCCATCCTTACCATCAAGGTCAATGCACGTGAAGCCGGAAGCGTGGAACGCATCATAGGAGAGGAGGGGAGCCTGCTCCGGCAAGGAGACACCATCCTCGTCATGGAAAACCCCGACCTGCTGCGCAGTATCGAAGACCAGCGCGACGACTGGGAAAAGCAGCTTATCACCTACCGCGAAAAAGAGATTGAAATGGAGCAGAAAAGCCTGAACCTGCAACAACAAGCCCTGCAGACCGATTATGACCTCAACCGCCTGCGCAAGAGTTTTGCCCTTGACAAGGAGGAGTACCGCATGGGCATCAAGAGCAAGGCGCAGCTCGAAGTTTCCGAGGACGAATACAACTATAAAGTGAAAAATGCCCATCTTCAAAGGGAAAGCCTCCGTCATGACTCTGCCGTCACCGTCATCCGCAAAGACCTCATCAGGAACGACCGTGAACGGGAACGGAAGAAGTATGAACGCGCCTGCGAACGGCTCGGCAACCTGGTGGTGAAAGCTCCCGTCGCCGGCCAGCTCAGTTTTGTCAAGGTGACTCCGGGACAGCAGGTCGCTTCCGGTGAAAGCATTGCGGAAATCAAGGTGCTGGACCAATATAAAGTGCATACTTCCCTGAGCGAATACTACATCGACCGCATTATCACCGGATTGCCTGCCACCATCAATTATCAGGGAAGAAAATACCCGTTGCGCATCACGAAAGTGGTTCCCGAAGTCAAAGACCGCACGTTCGACGTAGACCTCGTCTTCACCGGTGACATGCCCGACAACGTACGTGTAGGCAAAAGCTTCCGGGTACAGATAGAACTCGGCCAGCCGGAGGAGGCGCTCGTCATTCCGCGCGGCAACTTCTACCAGAGTACCGGAGGACAATGGATTTACAAACTGAACGCCGCAAAGACAAAAGCCGTGCGCGTGCCGCTTGGCATCGGTCGCCAAAATCCGCAACAATACGAGATTACGGAAGGTTTGCAGCCCGGAGATTGGGTAATTACAACGGGATATGATACCTTTGGCGAGGCGGAAGAATTGATAATGAAATAAAACGACGCACTATGAGACAAATAATCTTAGCCGTCATTTCTTTGTTCGGCATCTTCTCCATATCTTCTTCCACCATCCGGCAAAGAAGGAAGGAGATAGCAGTACGCAAGATTATGGGAGCTAATGTCAATAAAATAATCGGCATGTTCTTCCGCGAATATTTATGGATGGCCTACATCGCAGCGATTGTGGCCTTTCCTTGCACATACGCGGTGATGCATCATTGGCTGGAACAATATGCCTACCACATATCTATTGGCATGGATTTATTCATTGTTTGGTTGGGAATTGTTATAATCATGGTGCTCTTCACGATATTGCAGCAAGTCGTTCAGGCAGCACGGCAGAATCCGGCGGAAGTAATCAAAAGCGAATAATACAATAATAAATACTATTATGATAAGACATTATATTAAAACAGCATTCAGAAACCTATTAAAGTACAAGGCACAGAATATCATCTCTATCATCGGACTGTCGGTAGGCATACTTTGTTTTAGTATCTGCCTATATTGCAGCCGCTATATAAATTCTACCAACAAGTGCTTTACCCACTGGGAACGCATTGCAGACATAAACCTATACACTCCAGCAGAAGAACCTTATTTCGGAACTCCCGCTACGTTGTTTGAGAGTCTGCGCCAATTGCAATTCCAAGAAGTAGAAGCATTTACTTTTGTTGCCTATCCCCACCCACGTAGCTACAATGTGGAAACTATCGACAAGGAAGAACTGCCTTACGAAGATTTATATGCTATGGAAGTAGATACAACCTACCATAGCGTGTTCACCCCGGAAGTATTACAAGGTTCATGGACTGTAGCATCGCAAACTCCCAATGCCGTGATACTGACCCGCTCTCTGGCACACAAAATATTTGGTCTCGGAGAGAATCCGATAGGAAAGCGAATGACCTTAGCACAACGGCTTTTCTCTTCACCTGATACCACACCACGAACAGGAGGTACCATCTATACCATACAAGCGATAATAGAAGATATTCCATTGAATACCAGCCTTAGCTTTCTCCAAAAGATTGATATGTTAATCTTGAACGACAGCGAAGGACTTATACAATTCGACGGACGAGACAGTATGACCGGTGGACTTACTTTTGCTCTTCTTCGTCCGGGCAAAACATCCGCGCAACTTGAAGCAAGTTTCCGTGCAATGGACTTGAAGCACACAATATTCAATGAGAAAAATACCGTATCAGCCTCGAATTTCGGAAAACTTTTTCGGGAGAAATCCGTTGCCCCTTACTTTGCCGGAATCACATTCATTGTCGGCCTTTTGATTCTACTGACTGGTCTACTCAACTTTTTTCATTTTTTGACGGGGAGTTATCTGAACCGTTCGCACGAGTTCGGCATTCGTAAAGTGAATGGAAGTAATGGCAACCAACTATTTTGGTTACTTTTTACCCAAGCCATTATCATTTCGTTCATAACCTTCTTATTGACTTTCTGTCTGATAGAAATATTTAACCCCTACCTTTCATTCTCTTTATTTGATTTCACATTAGTCATTGAACGGGACCTATTATTGATACAGACAACAGAATATATGGCAGGCATTATTTTACTATGCTTATTACTCTGCTTGTTTACCGTATGGAGGATGAAGCATGCCTCCATCCAGTCAAGTATTTACAAAAACAAATCCAAACGCCACAAACAGAAGATACGAAATTGTCTTTTGGGTATCCAGTTTTTCATCTGTTGGTTATTCATAGTCTTTACAGTCGCTTTATATTTGCAGGCTGACAAGACCGGTTCCACACTGTTCAACACACTGACAGAAAAAGAAAAGTCCGAAATCATCAGTATTCCTATGGATTACCGTTTTCTAAAAAATGACGAAAAGCTTGCTCTCATAGAGCGCATCAGTCAACATCCGGATATAAAAGATAAAATACTGACAGAAATTAATTATCTGAAAGGTATTTCGGGAACAAGCATGCAGACAGAAAAAGATAACCGGGAAAGTAGCCTTGAAGTCAATATAATGAATGTTCCTAATAACTTTTTCGAATTTATGAATATCCCTATTCTCTCCGGGCATGCCCTGAAGACAAATAGTGACATGGTAGCAGACCGTAAATTGGCAAAACGTATGAAGAAGGATTTACTGGGAACCACCTTGTACAATTATCAAGACAGCTACACGGTATGCGGCATTTGCTCCGATTTTGTAGCCGACACTTACAATCAGAGCCAGGGCTTCGTCTTTCTGCCTTGTGATTTCAAATATTATGTAGGTCATTGCTATTTGAAGTGTGTACCCGGAAAAGCAGAAGAAGTAAAGACTTACGTTAAGAAAATGCTGGAAGAGAATCTTCCACCGAGTATACAATTACACATTTCGACCTTACTGGAAGACATTCACCAAGCACAAGCCATCGAGAACAACATGAAAGGGATAATCTTATTCTTCTCATTTGTCAGCCTTATAATCACTTTATTAGGTGTTTATTCGGCAATCACACTGGATACGGAACGCAGACAAAAGGAAGTGGCAATCCGTAAAGTAAATGGTGCGGGATTGAAACAGATTATCATATTGTTTGCCCGTACGTATATTTATCAGCTTGTACTCTCAGCAGCGCTAGCATTTCCTTTATGTTATGCCATACTGCAGTTATGGAAAAACATGTATATCGTATTCTTTAATGACGGCCCGCTATTTTGGATTTCAATCTTCATAATCGTAGCTGTCATTACTACTCTGACTATTATTTTCCGCATTCTGAAAATAGCAAGGACAAATCCGGCAGAAGTCATTAAAAACGAATAAGAAATGAAATATTTATAAACCATAAAAACCAAGCATTATGATTAAGACAGTAAATCTACAAAAGATTTTCAAGACCGAGGAAGTACAGACTCTGGCTTTGAACGACGTAAACATGGAAGTGAAAGAAGGGGAGTTTGTCGCTATCATGGGACCTTCGGGCTGCGGAAAATCCACCTTACTAAATATCCTCGGTCTGTTGGACAATCCTACATCCGGAGAATATTATTTGAATGGGACGGAAGTATCCAAATATACAGAAGCCCAACGTACCAACTTGCGCAAAGGAGTCATCGGCTTTGTATTCCAAAGCTTCAACCTGATTGATGAGCTGAATGTATACGAGAACATCGAACTGCCGCTACTCTACATGGGCATTCCTGCCGCCGAACGCAAGCGCCGGGTAGAAACCGCCATGGAACGTATGGCAATCATGCACCGCAGTAAGCATTTTCCGCAACAGTTGTCCGGCGGACAACAACAGCGTGTCGCTATCGCACGTGCAGTTGTATCAAATCCTAAGCTGATACTTGCCGATGAGCCTACCGGTAACCTCGATTCAAAGAATGGAAAAGAAGTGATGGAACTGCTGAGTGAGCTGAATAAAGAAGGTACCACAATTGTTATGGTGACACACTCACAGCATGATGCCGGTTTTGCCGGACGCATCATCAATCTGTTTGACGGACAAGTGGTGACAGAAGCCAATTTGTGATAACCCCTGTTTCATTTATGAGTTGACAATGTACGATTGATGCCACTTTTGAATTTACTAAGTGCCTGTCAGCAAGCGGGCGTTTGGCAATACAAATTTCAGTCGTACATCGTCAACCTATAGATTTCCCGAACCTTTTATATACATGATATGAATTCTTACCTTTCCTTAAAATTAGTCATGAGAAGCTGGAAACGCAATAAACTGTTTGTTGCCATTTCCCTTGTCAGTCTGGTCGTCGGTATTGCCTGCACCACTTTGTTGATGGCATTTGTAATACACGAATATAACGTTGAGAACAATAATCCCAACAAAAATCGTATTCTGCGTTTAGTCCAGACTCTACCTTTTGCCCAACAGGCAGTGGAAGGTACATTCATATACGGTGGAACTGTTCCTCAAATAGTATCTCAGTTTCCGGAAATAGAGTCTTACTTACGTACGCAAACATTCAAGAATGTAAGGGTAAAGATTGAAGGACAAGAATTTCAAAGCTGGAGCTTGGTAGCAGCAGATTCAACATTAACGGCTTTTTTCCCTTTCCATAATATAGTAGGGGATGTTCAAGACGCATTACTGAAACCAGGAGACATAGCTGTAAGTGAACTGTTTGCCAAGAAATGTTTCGGTACAACAGATTGTATAGGAAAAAATGTAGATATACTATTGAGCGAAATAGGTATCAGACGCATCGTTGCCGTATTCAGCCAACCGGAGCAAAGCATGATGCAGACAGACATACTCCTACCATTGGAAGCTACCGAAAGCTCTGATTGTATGCTATTGCTGAAAGAAGGTACGGATATAAAGAAATTCCGCCAACGTTTCGGAGAAACAGAACTGCCCACTTTGTTGGGAAACGGACATCTTCGTACCCAAACATTGCAAGAATCTTATTTCGACGCTACGGTAAAAGACAGTAATCAAGTTATCAAACATCAGCAGAGCACCTTATTGGGTGTAGGGCTGTTGTCCGCATTACTGATTCTATTCATCGGTTGTTTCAACTTTATAAATCTGAATTTCTCCCGTTTGTTGCGTCAAGTGCACATGCTTCACATTGAATCCATAATGGGAGCCACAAGATCACAAATGCGCCAACAACTGTTCTTGGATACTTTTCTGATGGTTCTTGTCGCTTTCCTTTTATCTTTATTGTTGATGAATGACTTATTGCCTGCATTTAATCATATGGTTTCTGCCAAACTGACAATGGAATATTTGTTCTCATGGCAAGTGTTCCCTCTTATCTTGTTGTTTATCATAATATTGTCTGTCATACCGGCAAGTTATATGAGTCATAGGTTGCATTCCATATCCGAAACTAATTACCGTCATTTCTTTACCGGACGCAAAAAACGTTTCATTGTGGCCTTATTGGTAACCATACAATTCATCATCTCCATTGGCTTGATGAGTACATTCATGATTATCCGTTCACAGATGTATCTGATTAAGCAGGAAGAAAAGCACTATGAGAATATTATTAATGTATATACAGATGCCAATGCACAACCGACGCTAAAGACCCGGATAGATGAGGTGAAGAATATAGAAGGGGTAGAAGCGGTAATAACCTCCAATACCGGAATATATCCGATGAGTTTAGGAATCCCGGGCAAGGATGATTCCGGTGACAATCTGCTCATGTTGGAATTATACGAGGATTGTCCGGAATTCCTAACAATGCATCATATTGAACTGCAAGACTCCCTGCAAATATTCCATCTAATGTCCCGTACTCCACAACCTGCACTAATCAATGAAACATTCGTGGATTTATTGGTGCCCGAAGGAGAAAATCCTATCGGACAGCCCATTTCCAAGTATGTACACGAAAGAGAAGAACTTACAAAAGGTACAATTATCGGTATAGTAAAGGATTTCAAAAAGTACTCCATGACAGACCAAGTGGCTCCCTTACGAATACTCCTTTATGATACTCCACAAGATAATTTCTCAACTCTAGTTATAAAGGTAAAAGCCGGATATAAAGATAAAGTCATTAATTGCCTAAGAGAATCATACGAAAAGAAAAATCCAGGCATTCCTTTGAAATATGATGATATGTATCAGAAATTTATGTCCTACAATCAGGACATAACACACTTCTCGCATATCTTATTCATGTACGCCTGTGTCAGTATATTCCTTACTCTTTTCGGATTATTTGGCATCACACATTATGCCGTCTCACAGCGTAAACGTGAAATAAGCATCCGTAAAATTCACGGTGCATCCGCCCGTCAGATTCTATGGCTTATCAATTATCCGTTCCTTAGCTATGTAGGCATCGCATTCGTCGTAGCCGTCCCTGTCATTTATCTCTTTATGACATATTGGCTACAGCAATTTGCATACCATGCCACTCCAAACGCCTTTCACTTTCTGCTACCCTTGCTTTTTACTATAGGCATCACCTGCTTTACGATATGCCTGAATGGATATCGGGTAGCTGTCACCTCATTTCATCCGCGCCGCAATAGCCAGTAATACCCCAAGCACCACACCCAATATCGCAGCAAACAGCACCCGCATTTCTCCTGGCAGGAGGAATGTAATGGTGTGTGCCGGATACCAGAAAAAGGGAATTGTTTTCTTGAAGACAAAATTCCATTGTGCATCCCAATTCAGATGCGTAATGATGCGGGTCATCGGGATAGGGGTGAGGAGGCTGCGAAGAGAGCCGCCCCAATCCAGAATATGTGTATCCGTAATCTTATGGAATGTCATGAATACCGGAGCAAATATAGTGTTCATGGCAACTGAAATAGCAAAAGCTATCCATAATTTATCAAAGCAAAACTCCCCGTTTATGATAGCAGCGGCATTTGCCATTCCCATATATTCCATAAATTGCGGTACACCTTTGGAGAAGATAATCATGGCCGCGTTGATTCCCATTCCCAACAGTCCCCACACTACGGCACGCGGCAGTACACCAAATCCTTTTCGGTTATAGACTCCGGCACTGATACGAAGCCCCAGCATCTCACCCAGTGTAGCAAGAATTCCGAATTTAATGAAACTCATTACCATTCCATGTGCAGCGTTGAAAGACTTATACCAATCGTAAACGGGTTCACTCACAAAGAATGGCAGGAATATTATCACCAGAACAAAAATAAAGAGGAAGTCTTGCTTTTTCATACAAAAGTCATGTTTTTCATAAATAATGTGGCAAACATACTAAAATTATTCTGATTTAAAAGCAAATAAGCAAATAAAAGGTGTTTTGCCAAACAGAACAAAGTGTTTCCCTTAACCGAACAGTCTGTTTCATTAAAGGGAACACTTTGTTTCCCTTAAAAGAACATTTCGTTTCATCATATAAAAACACTTTGTTTTCTGTAGCTAAAACAAAGTGTTCAGCACTGTGAACTAACGAATTATCCCTATCAGCTTCCCCAGAAGCCTATATCATAGTCTCGGCACAAAAAAAGTGGGATTCAGAGAAACCTCTGATCCCACTTCATCATAGTAAGCAACGGATAGTTATTTCTTATCTTTCATATATTCATCCGCTTTCTCCTTGGCACGTGCCACGCGCTTGGCTGTATCCGGATGAGAAGAGAACATCTTCTGGAACTTAGATTCCTTCGGTGCTTCCGCTGAAAGTTCAAGCAATTTGTTCAAAGCATTGTACATGGCATACGGATCGAGATTATTCTTGATGCAGAATTCAAAGCCATAATCATCCGCTTCTGTCTCCTGCTTCTGGGAGTATTGAGCACCTGCCAATGCCTCGGCCATGGCACCCAGTTCAGAATCACTCAATTTGGATACTGTAGAACTTGCCGCACCGGCAGCATTCTTCACAGCCGAACGGAGGTAAGCATTCTTCATCGCATCTTTGGAATCCGTATGGATGACGTGACCTATCTCATGACCGACAACTGCCATCACTTCATCATCCGTCATGATGTCCATCAGTCCGGCGCAGATGCGTACACTGCCATCACCACACGCAAAGGCATTCACATCTATTACCTCGTAAACACCGAAGTTCACCTTCAAGCCGTCCACTTCCTTGATATTTCCAGTCAGCTTCTCCAGACGCTTGCCGTAATCCGTATCGGGCTTTGTCAGCGGATTGTGTGTATCCATCCATTCCATATATTCCTTGCTCATCGCTGCAATGTCAGCATCGGACAATGAAATGGCCTTGACGGCATCTGTACCGGCTTGGACAACTTTGGTCACATTGATTTTCTTTCCACCAATTTTGAACTGCGCATAGGCAGTGGTGGTACAACTCATTCCGCATACTACAGCAGCAATGATGAAGAAGTTCTTTTTCATATACTTTACGATTTAATCTTAGCCCTATTCCGTTTCGTATTAAACAAAAAGCCGCCTAATCATTATTAAACGGCTTTCCTAATATCTGTTTGAATCAGTTTACTTGATAATATCCAGTGCCTTGAAGCATTTGGTCAACTTCTCTACAGCGTAATCCACTTGTTCTACGGTGTGGGTAGCCATCAACGCTACGCGCACCAGCGTATCTTGTGGGGCACACGCGGGCGGAATAACCGGGTTGATGAAGATACCTTCGTCAAAAGCCAGCTTCGTTACTATAAATGTCTTCTCTGTATCACGCACATAGAGAGGAATGATAGGAGATTCTGTCTCACCGATTTCGAAGCCTGCATCGCGGAACTTCTTCAAGGCATAGTTAGTGATGTCCCACAGACGTTGGATGCGTTCAGGTTCGGACTTGATGATGTGAAGCGCCTCGCGGGCTGCAGCCGTAGCAGCAGGCGTACTACTTGCCTGGAATATATAGGAACGGGCATTGTGGCGCAGCCAATTGATTACCGCCTTGTCTCCGGCCACAAAACCACCGATGGAAGCCAACGACTTGCTGAATGTACCCATAATCAGGTCTACATCTTCGGTAACACCGAAATGGTCGCACACACCACGGCCTTGTTTTCCGAATACACCCAAGCCGTGAGCTTCGTCCACGTAAATGCTGGCATTGTATTTCTTCTTCAGGCGGACAATTTCGGGCAGATTGGCCAAGTCACCTTCCATGGAAAATACTCCATCCACAACAATCAGCTTTACAGCATCCGGTTCGCATTTCTGGAGTTCTTTTTCCAAAGCCTCCATATCGTTATGCTTGTACTTCAACTGAGTGGCAAATGCAAGACGGCGGCCATCTACAATGGAAGCGTGGTCACGGTCATCACAAATAATATAATCCCCACGGCCTACAACGGCAGGAATAATACCTTCGTTTACAGTAAATCCGGTAGAAAAACAGAGTGCTTCATCTTTTCCTACGAATTCAGCCAATTCCTTCTCCAGTTCAACATGTATATCGAGTGTTCCGTTCAGAAAGCGGGAACCTGCACAACCGGTGCCATATTTTTCTGTGGCAGCTATCGAGGCATCAATGATACGCTTGTCATATGTCAGTCCCATATATGCATTAGAGCCGAACATCAGAACCTTTTTACCATCCATCATTACCTCTGTATCCTGATGGCTGTTAATTGTGCGGAAATAAGGATATACGCCTTTTGCCATAAACTGCTGCGGCAGGTCGTATTTCGCAAATTTGTCTTGTAGTAAACCCATGAAATATCTTTTATATAATGAATATTTAATTCTATTAAATACAAGTCTTAAAAAACAGGGGGCAAAGATAGCAAAATATGTCGGTATATGTTCTATTTACATTAAAAAAACTACTTATACTTATTTTAAAAAGAATTATGTGGTTAATTTTTCAGATATTTATATTACTTTTGCCAGTTGGAAAACCTGCATAGCAACAACCCTTGCATGAACGAAAACAAGAAGAAAATAGCATTCATCATAAACCCCATATCCGGCACTCAGAGTAAGGAGCAGATACTGAAGTGGCTCGATGAAAAACTGGATAAGGAAAGGTATGCACAAGAAGTGATTTATACCGAACGGGCAGGCCATGCCGTAGAGATAGCGGCACAGAAGGCACAAGAAGATGCACATGCCGTCATCGCCATAGGAGGAGACGGCACCATCAATGAGATAGCCCGCTCACTGGTACATACAAAAACCGCTTTGGGCATCATTCCCTGCGGTTCCGGCAACGGACTTGCCCGCCATCTGCAGATTCCGATGGAGCCGAAAAAGGCCATCGACATCATCAATGACGGACTGATAGACATCATTGACTACGGAAAAATCAACGATGTGCCTTTCTTCTGCACCTGCGGCGTGGGATTCGACGCATTTGTAAGCCTGCAATTCTCCAAGGCGGGAAGGAGAGGACCACTCACTTATCTGGAAAAGACTCTGCTCGAAAGCCTGAAGTACCGTCCGGAAACCTATGAACTGGAAATGGACGGCAGCACCCTGCGATACAAGGCGTTCCTGATAGCCTGCGGAAACGCATCGCAATATGGAAACAATGCGTATATTGCCCCACAAGCCACCTTGAACGACGGACTGCTGGACGTCACCATACTCGAGCCGTTCACTGTGCTCGATGTACCGTCGCTCTCTTTCCAGCTCTTCAACAAGACCATTGACCAGAACAGCCGGATTAAGACGTTCCGTTGCCAGACACTCCGTATTCACCGTTCTAAACCGGGGGTAGTCCACTTTGACGGCGACCCGATGATGATGGGAGAGAATGTAGATGTAAAGATTATGAAGAAAGGACTGCAGGTCATTGTTCCCCGGGATGCGGAAAAAGACACTTCGAATGTCTTGCAGCGGGCACAAGACTATATCAACGGACTGAAACAGATTAATGATGCTTTTGTGGAAGACATCGCCCATAAAAACAAGATGATACTGGATAAAGGCAAAAGGCAATTCAAGAAACTGACGAAAATGTGATGTTGTAAAAAGGCACTTATAAGGAGTTTCTGAAAATAACTTTCCCCTTTTGATGCGCCATATAATATGTTTTATGTATTTTTGCATGTTCAAAATAGTAAATAAGTAAATCGTCAAACAGTAAATAAAAAGATGTATAGATCACACACCTGCGGAGAACTCCGTATCTCCGATGTTAACAAGCAAGTGACGCTGGCAGGTTGGGTACAGCGCAGCCGTAAGATGGGAGGCATGACTTTCATTGACCTCCGCGACCGTTACGGAATTACCCAATTAGTGTTCAACGAAGAGGTGAATGCCGAACTTTGCGAGCGTGCCAACCGCTTGGGCCGTGAATTCGTAATCCAGGTTAAAGGTACCGTAAACGAACGTTTCAGTAAAAACCAGCATATCCCGACGGGAGACATTGAAATCATCGTATCGGAACTGGATGTTCTGAACTCATCGCTGACCCCTCCCTTCACCATCGAGGAAAATACGGACGGTGGCGACGATATCCGCATGAAGTACCGTTATCTAGACCTGCGCCGTGTCAATGTACGCAGCAATCTGGAACTTCGCCATAAAATGACAATTGAAGTACGCAAATACCTGGACAGCCAGGGATTCATCGAAGTGGAAACTCCGATTCTGGTAGGCTCCACACCCGAAGGTGCACGCGATTTCGTCGTTCCTTCACGCATGAACCCGGGACAATTCTATGCCTTACCTCAAAGCCCGCAGACACTGAAACAGTTGTTGATGGTTTCCGGTTTCGACCGTTACTTCCAGATAGCCAAATGCTTCCGTGACGAAGACCTGCGTGCCGACCGCCAGCCGGAATTCACACAGATTGACTGCGAAATGTCTTTTGTGGAGCAGGATGACGTCATCAACCTCTTCGAAGGCATGGCCAAATATCTGTTCAAGGAAATCCGTGGCGTAGAGATGAACGAGCCGTTCATGCGCATGCCATGGGCAGACGCCATGAAATATTACGGCAGCGACAAGCCCGACCTCCGTTTCGGCATGAAGTTCGTGGAACTGATGGACATCATGAAGGGACACGGATTCCCGGTATTCGACAATGCCGCCTACATCGGCGGTATCTGCGCAGAAGGCGCCGCACACTATACCCGCAAACAGCTGGATGCACTGACCGAATTCGTGAAAAGACCGCAAATCGGTGCCAGAGGTATGGTATACGCGCGCGTAGAGGCAGACGGCAACGTAAAATCAAGTGTCGACAAGTTCTATGCGCAGGAAGTATTGCAGGAGATGAAGGCTGCCTTCAACGCCAAGCCGGGTGACCTGATTCTGATTCTGAGCGGTGACGACGCCATGAAGACCCGCAAGCAACTGAACGAGTTGCGCCTTGAAATGGGTAACCAACTGGGATTGCGCGACAAGAACAAGTTCGTCTGTCTTTGGGTGGTTGACTTCCCGATGTTTGAGTGGAGCGATGAAGAAGGCCGCCTGATGGCTATGCACCACCCGTTCACCCATCCGAAAGACGAAGATATTCCTTTGCTGGATACAGACCCGGCAGCTGTCCGTGCAGATGCATACGACATGGTGTGCAACGGTATTGAAGTGGGTGGAGGTTCCATCCGTATCCACGATGCACAGTTGCAGGCCAAAATGTTCGAGATTCTCGGATTCACTCCCGAGAAGGCTCAGGAGCAGTTCGGCTTCCTGATGAATGCCTTCAAATACGGTGCACCTCCTCACGGTGGTCTGGCATACGGTCTGGACCGTTGGGTCAGCATCTTCGCAGGTCTCGACAGTATCCGCGACTGCATTGCATTCCCCAAGAACAACAGTGGACGCGATGTAATGCTGGATGCACCTTCGGCTATTGACCAGAAGCAGCTGGATGAACTGAATCTGATTGTTGAAGTGAAAGAGTAAAAGCAGGTACGGAGTAGGAGAGTGAAAGAGTCTGCACGCATTTTTCGTTTTGCGGTAATCGGCACGCTGAATGCCTTGATTATGGCTGTTACCGTTTGGGTAATGATGGACGAACTGGACATCAACTATATGCTCTCCAATGTAACCGCATATATACTTGCACAGATACACAACTTCATCTGGTGCAAGTACTGGATATTCCCTACAGAAAAAAAGAGCAACACTTGGCGACAAGTGCTGCTCTTTTCTATAGCTTTCGGAATGGCTTACGGAGCGCAATTCCTTTTCCTCATAGGGCTGGTGGAGGGACTGGACTGCAACGAATACCTTGCCCAGTTCCTGGGATTATTCATCTACGGAAGTGTCAATTTCCTAATGAACAAACGGGTGACATTCCGTTAGTTCTCCCCCAGAGATCCCCGTCGTTATCAGTCAAGAAATCGTTTTGTCAATCCGGCATAGGCATCAATTCTGCGGTCGCGCAGGAAAGGCCACCAACGGCGTACATTTTCCGAACGTTCCAAGTCCACCTCTACAACGATATTTTCCGGCCGTTCGTTTCCTGCTTGGGCCAGGAACTCGCCTTGCGGTCCGGCCACAAAACTATTTCCCCAAAACAAGATACCATTGGTCTGCATGGAAGGATCCGGCTCATGTCCCACGCGATTCACTGAAACCACCGGCAAGCCGTTGGCCACAGCATGTCCACGCTGGGAGATAATCCAAGCATTGAGCTGACGCGCCTTTTCATCATCCGTATCACTGCTTTCCCAACCGATAGCCGTAGGATATATCAGTATTTCAGCTCCCTTCAGTGCCATCAGACGCGCTGCTTCCGGATACCACTGGTCCCAGCATACCAAAACTCCCAATTTGCCCAAAGATGTCTGAATAGGTTCGAAGCCTATATCACCGGGAGTAAAATAGAATTTCTCATAATAGGCGGGGTCATCAGGAATATGCATCTTCCGGTATTTCCCGGCAATGCTGCCGTCACGTTCAAAAACAACCGCTGTGTTATGATACAATCCGGGAGCGCGTTTCTCGAACAGAGAAGTGACCAGCACAATATCGTTGGCAGCAGCCAACTCTGAATAGAATCCCGTAGAAGGACCGGGAATCGGTTCTGCCAAGTCGAACAACTGCGTGTTTTCCGTCTGACAGAAATACAGAGAGTTATGCAGCTCCTGCAAAACAACTAATTGAGCCCCATGCGCCGCACATGCCTCTATACTTTTGGCCAAATTCATTAAATTAGTCCTGAGGTCCTTGGTATTGGCCTGCTGGATAATACCTACTTTTATTTTTCTTGTCATCTTATTCTATGGTTTATTGTTTTACTATGTATAATCGACATTACTTCAACACCCCTACGGGATATTGCATGGTAACACAATGCAAAGAGCCGTGTTGCTTAATCAAAGCACGGCAATCTATCCCGATAATTTCATAACCGGGAAAAGCCTCCCGCAACACTTCCCCCGCGCGGGCATCATTCTCCGGCTGGCGATAGGTGGGGTAAAGCACTGCATCATTCAGAATCAAGAAATTAGCGTAAGTGGCAGGAAGCCGTTCCCCTTCCTCTTCTATCTTATCGGCCATGGGCAAAGCCAGCAAACGGTAAGGTTCCCCCTTCAACGTACGGAAAGTCTTCAGTTGCTCCTCCATGCGATGCAGTTCTTCGTAATGCTCATCATCCGCATCCTTGCATTGTACATAGGCTATCGTGTCGGCAGGGCAGAAACGGGCCAGCGTGTCTATATGACTGTCCGTATCGTCACCTGCCAAATAACCGTGGTCCAGCCAAAGAACACGTTGCAGGTGAAAAACGGAACGAAGATATTCCTCAATTTCCACCCGGTTCATCTGTCCGTTCCGGTTAGGCGAAAGCAGGCATTCGGAGGTGGTGAGCAACGTACCCATGCCGTCACTTTCGATGGAACCGCCTTCAAGGACAAACCCCAAGCGATTTACATACTTTCCTTTCATCACTTCCGACTCCACCGCACGACGCGTAATCAAATTATCCTTATCGGATGCAAACTTCAATCCCCACCCGTTGAACTTAAAGTCGAGCAGAGATACACCGTCAGCATCCAGTAGGGTGATGGCTCCATGGTCGCGTGCCCAAGTATCATTCGTCTCACACTTCAGGAAACGGACATTTTCCATATTCACCCTGCCGAGAATCTGTTTCTTCACCTCATCCGGTTCTGGGGTTACAATCAGCAATGTCTCCCGGGCGGCTATTTCGTGGGCAATGGCTACAAAACATTCCTGCACTTCGTCCAACATATAGGTCCAGTCTGTACCCGCATGGGGCCATGTAAGCTGTATGCCGCTTTGCAAAGCCCATTCGGCAGGCAAGTGGGGAGCACGTGTCTCTACCTGAAAAGTCATATTCTTGCCAAAACGCACCTGACAGTCCTTCTCTGCGGCACCACCCAGCGGCAGTCCTACAAAATATCCCATATTATTTATCTTTTCTAATTCGTTACTTTTTAAGTTAGCAGAGAGAGGGAGAATAAACCTTAGGTTTAGAATTGCCAAACCTCTACTTCAGACTTCTAAACCTCTACTCTATGATTGTAAACCTCTACTCGTCAATTATCACTTATCTTCCTTCGGTTTCCGGTCGAAGAATGGATTCTTGGAGGATGCACTCACCGGAATGGCAAAGACAGTCTTGCATCCTTTCAGCCAATCCAAACGCTGAGCGGCAAGTCCGGCAGAAAACATGACACGGGTATCCACCCTCAAATCGGCAGCCATGGCACAAGCCGAACCTACAGCTATCCCTACATCCACCGTATTCAAAGCACAAGGTACTCCCTCCGGACGACCGGCACAAGTGGGAAAACCGCAGTGTCCGCAATTCAAACCTTGCGTCTGCTCGCGCGTACCTATTATAATTACACATTCAGCCTGCAAAATGTTGTCCGCATCACGGAGAAAGAACTTCATACCGTGCTCTTCAACCATAGCGACCATCTTTTCAGACAGCTTCTTAATGTCTTCACCCGTAACCAGCGCAGCTTCAATCACATCAATACCTTTTCCTTTCGGTGCCGTGCGCGCAGCAGTCAGCATTTGCCTTGCCACGTCAAGCACATGTTCGTGGCGGCAATCCCGTTCATTCTGTATCATAGTCTTTCTTTCCTGAATTAATTAGTGCGTCAAAGATAGCACAAATATTTTTTTGCACTATCTTTGCGATACAGAAAGATTAAAGGAACACCATGCTGCAAATAGAAAATGCCAGTATCGCCTACGGCAACGATATACTTTTCTCGGGTTTCAACCTGCAATTGGAAAGGGGAGAGATAGCCAGTATCTCCGGCCCTTCGGGATGCGGAAAGTCGTCACTGCTGAATGCCATACTTGGATTTACTCCGTTAAAAGAAGGACGCATCGTCTTGAACGGCATTCTGCTGGATAAAGGAAACGTCGACGTTGTCCGTAAGCAGACTGCATGGATTCCACAAGAACTGGCATTGCCGCTGGAATGGGTAAAGGACATGGTACAATTGCCCTTCGGTTTAAAGGCAAACCGGGGTACACCCTTTTCTGAAACCCGCTTATTTGCATGTTTCGAGGATTTGGGTCTGGAGCGGGAGTTATATTACAAACGGGTAAACGAAATATCCGGAGGCCAACGCCAACGGATGATGATAGCCGTAGCCTCAATGATTGGCAAGCCACTGACCATTGTCGATGAGCCGACTTCCGCTCTCGACTCCGGTTCCGCGGAAAAAGTACTTTCTTTCTTCCGCAGGCAGACAGAAAAGGGAAATACCATACTGACCGTATCCCATGACAAAAGATTTGCCGACGGATGCGACCGACATATAATCATGAAATAACATACACACTATTGGGAACCATAGATATATCATACCTCAGCCTGGGCATCGGATTATTGCTATTATTAATACCGTTGTTTTACATATGGAAGTTCAAGACCGGACTGTTGCGCGCTACTGTGATAGGTACGGCACGCATGATTGTCCAGTTGTTCTTCATCGGCATATACTTGAACTACCTCTTCTTATGGGATAACCCGTGGATAAACTTTCTATGGGTAATTGTCATGATATTCGTAGCATCGCAGACGGCATTGGCACGAACGCAATTGAAGAGGAAGATTCTGTTCCTGCCCATATCCGCAGGTTTCTTATGCAGTGTAGTATGTGTAGGCTTGTACTTTATCGGAATAGTACTGAGAGTGGAAAACGTATTCAGCGCCCGGTATTTCATCCCTATTTTCGGCATACTGATGGGCAACATGCTATCCAGTAACGTCATAGCCCTCAATACCTATTATAGCGGATTGAAACGAGAACAACAGCTTTACCGATATCTTCTCGGCAATGGTGCTACAAGAGCAGAAGCACAGGCACCTTTCATCCGCCAAGCCATCATCAAATCCTTCAGTCCGCTGATTGCCAATATATCCGTGATGGGGCTGGTTGCTTTTCCGGGAACCATGATTGGCCAGATATTGGGTGGCAGCAGCCCGAATGTAGCCATCAAATATCAGATGATGATTATGGTCATCACCTTTACCGCCTCCATGCTGTCACTGATGATTACAATCTCTCTGGCTTCCTGCAAGTCGTTCGACGCCTACGGCAAGCTACTGCCGGTGATGGTGGAGAAGAAGGGAAAAAAGGAGCAAAAATAACCACATCATACCCGCAAAGAGTTCAATTGCATATAAATATACAGTCTACAAGACTTTTTTAAACTGGAATTCTTTTTAATCCACTGCTTTTTACTATATTTGCAACCAAATTTTCTGTTCACAATGAAAATTAAGGAATTAGTAAGCGCCCTTGAACGGTTCGCGCCTCTGCCATTGCAAGACGGATTTGATAATGCCGGCCTGCAAATCGGATTGACAGATGCGGAAGCAACAGGGGCTTTGTTGTGTCTTGACGTTACTGAAGCCGTACTGGATGAAGCCATTGCATTGGGATATAATGTGGTTATATCACATCACCCTCTCATTTTCAAAGGGTATAAGTCCATCACGGGCAGGGATTATGTGGAACGTTGTATCTTGAAAGCCATCAAGAATGACATCGTTGTTTATGCTGCGCACACTAACCTTGATAATGCGCCGGGAGGAGTGAACTTCAAGATTGCCGAGAAAATCGGTTTGAAGAATGTCCGTATTCTGGAAGCCAAAGAAAATGCGCTGGTGAAGCTGACCGCATTTGTACCGACCGCCCAAGCGGAAGACGTGAGAAAAGCCTTGTTCAACGCCGGATGCGGCAATATCGGCAACTATGATTCGTGCAGTTATAATCTGGAAGGCGAGGGGACATTCCGAGCCCGAGAAGGCGCCAATCCATACTGTGGAGCGATAGGGGAGCTGCATACCGAGTGTGAAGTACGTATTGAGACAATCATACCCGCCTACAAAAAAGCGGAGGCTGTCAAGGCACTGCTTGCGGCACACCCGTATGAAGAACCGGCCTATGATATTTATCCCTTGCAAAACTCATGGGTACAAGCCGGAGCCGGTGTCATTGGTGAACTGGAAGTACCGGAGACAGAACTTGAATTCCTGAAACGGATAAAGAAAACCTTCGAAGTAGGGTGTCTCAGACATAACAAACTCCTCGGACGGGAAATACAGACTGTTGCATTATGTGGCGGCGCCGGCGCTTTCCTAATGCCGCTTGCCATCCGCAACCGTGCAGATGTCTTTATCACCGGCGAGATAAAATACCATGACTATTTCGGACATGATACCGATATATTATTGGCTGAAATAGGGCATTATGAAAGTGAGCAATATACGAAAGAAATATTTTATACAATAATCCGGGATTTGTTTCCTCATTTTGAGGTCCAGATGACCAAGGTGAATACAAACCCCATAAAATACATGTAAGTAAAATGGCTAAAGAAGCAAAAAAAGATCCTCAGGAATTAACCGTAGAACAGAAGTTGAAAGCTTTGTTCCAATTGCAGACAATGCTGTCCAAAATCGATGAAATCAAGACGTTGAGAGGTGAACTTCCACTGGAAGTGCAAGACTTGGAAGACGAAATAGCCGGTCTGAGTACCCGTATAGACAGAATCAAGGCAGAAGTATCCGAGTTGAAATCCTCCATCGCAGGAAAGAAAGTTGAAATTGAAACCGCAAAGGCTTCTGTAGCTAAATATAAAGACCAGCAGGACAACGTACGCAACAACCGCGAATATGACTTCTTGAGCAAGGAAATCGAATTCCAGACATTGGAAATCGAACTCTGCGAAAAGCGTATCAAGGAATTTGCCGCACAAGAGGAAGAAAAATCTCAGGAAGTAGCAGAAAGCACTGCTGCGCTGGAAGAAAGACAAAAAGACCTCGACGTAAAGAAGAGCGAACTGGACGAAATCATCTCCGAGACCAAACAAGAGGAAGAGAAGCTGAGAGACAAGGCCAAAGAACTGGAAACAAAGATTGAACCCCGTCTGCTTCAGTCCTTCAAACGTATCCGTAAGAATTCACGCAATGGACTGGGTATCGTATACGTACAGCGTGATGCTTGCGGTGGTTGCTTCAACAAGATTCCGCCTCAGAGACAATTGGACATCCGCTCACGCAAGAAAATCATCGTTTGCGAATATTGTGGCCGTATCATGATTGACCCGGAACTGGCAGGTATAACTCCCGAACAGAAAGTGGAAGTTGTAAAGGAAAAGCCAGTAAGAGCCAAAAGAAAAATCGTACATATCGGCTCAGATAATTAAAAATAGAACATTTTTATATATAAAACGGCAATAGTCAAGCACCTATTGCCGTTTTTTTGTTAAATAAGCTCATAAAAACCTGCTATTAGAGAAAAAAGAAGTAGTTTTGCTGCTTGAAAAAATTAATAGAATTAAATTAAAAAGCATGAGACTAAACAAATTATTCATACTCTATTCACTTTTCGGAATATTGATGGCATCGTGCATAAAAGATGAAGCACCCAATGCTGAAGCTGATATAACAGGCATCTCTTTTGAAGAAGATGTACTGGCAAATTCATACATTGATCTGAACCCGTCGTACGACGAAAGCCAGAACGCCTACCCAATACGAATCAGTGTGAAAGAAGGTACGGACATGACAAGTCTGGCCCCCATATTTGAATTGACTCCGAGGGCTACCATCAGTCCTGCCAGTGGGAGTGTTCAGGACTTCACGACTCCAGTACGATATACAGTCACTTCGGAAGACAAGGCCTGGCATCGTGTCTACGCCATTACTGCCAGAGAACAAAAGGCAAGTAACATTCCGACCACATACCACTTTGAAAAGGTAAGAATCATGCAAAATGTATGGCAGGAATTCTACGAAGAGCAAGATTCCGGTAACGAATTGACATGGGCAAGTGGTAATAAGGGATTCAAATGGGCTATGAGTGGAGCCGCAACAGAAGATTATCCTACTACCCAAATAGACAATGGCAAAACTGGAAAATGTGTGAAATTGGAAACACGCCTCACTGGCGACTTAGGTAACATGGTAGGTATGCCCATCGCCGCCGGTAATCTGTTTATCGGCAGTTTTGACATGCTGAATGCTATTACCAATCCGCTTAGTGCTACGCGCTTCGGTACTCCTTTCTACAATAAACCTCTACGACTGACTGGATACTATAAGTACAAGGCCGGAGAACAATTTTATGAAAATGGCGAATATACCTCCCGAAAAGATATATTCAATATCTATGCAATATTTTATGATGGAGTAAAATATGACAGTGCAGGAAAGGGGACAGATGTAACACTGGATGGAAATCTGCCGAATCAAAACTACGAACACCCCAGCATGGTGGCTCTTGCTTTAGTTTCCAATCCGCAAGAAACAGAAGGAGACGAATGGAAATTCTTTGATATACCTTTCGACTACCAACGCTACGGAAAGAAGATTGACGAAGCCAGACTGACTAAAGGAGAATATAAGATAAGCATCATATTTGCCTCAAGCAAGGACGGTGCCACTTTTGAGGGTGCTCCAGGAAGCACCTTACTTATAGACGAAGTGGAACTGATTTACGAATAAGAATCATATAGAATTGGAATACAACATGATAAAGAAAATATTAGCATTTATCGTACTGGTGGGATGCATGCAGACTGCCTTATACGCTCAAGAAAACCAGAACCGTACGCTTATAAACGCCGCTCTACACGGTTGGGAATATGAGATAAGGGCCGGTGTCAGTATCGGCGGCACTTCTCCGCTTCCATTACCCGTAGAAATACGAAGTATTGATGCCTATAATCCTACTTTAGCCTTTATGCTGGAAGGAAATGCCATTAAATGGTTGGGCACAACAAAAAAATGGGGTGTAATAACCGGTGTAAGACTGGAAACCAAAAATATGATTACCAAAGCGACAGTAAAGAACTATGGCATGGAAATCATAGGAAATGACGGTAACCGTTTAAAAGGCAACTGGACTGGGGGAGTAAAAACTAAAGTACGCAATGCCTACATCACCGTCCCCGTGCTGGGTGCATATAAAATCAACTCACGATTGCGGGCCAAAGCAGGTATATATGTCTCATATCTGATGGATGAGGAATTCTCCGGACATGTATATGAAGGCTATTTGCGTGAAGGAGACTCCACCGGAGAAAAGGTGAACTTCTCCGACGGTGCCATTGCCACTTACGACTTTTCGGATGACTTGCGCAAGTTTGCCTGGGGCGTGCAAGCTGGTGTAGACTGGCGTGCCTTCAAACATCTGAGTGTATTTGCCGACTTTACATGGGGATTGAATGATATTTTTAAGAAAGATTTCAATACCATTACCTTTGCCATGTATCCCATCTACTTGAATGTAGGATTCGGGTATGCTTTCTGATAATACTCAGTACACCTGATAAGATACTCATAAACAAATAAAGGTTTAGGTTGTTATCAATCCCATAAAAAGATAACCACCTAAACCTTTATTTATGAATATAAAAGCTTGGAGCACTGCGTTGCTCATATTATGCCTATGTCCTGCGGCTATGGCACAGAAAGCCAACCGCTATCTTGAGAAGCCACTCCCACAAGGCTGGGGAAGGGACGTCTCCCATGCCATTCCCGGAGATGACAATCTGTTCAGCGGACAGATACCACCCGTTGACGACAAGTGGTGGAAAGCATTCGATGACCCGATGCTGGATTCATTGATTACGGTAGCCTCCACTCAAAACTATTCCGTACTTTCTGCCATGGACCGTATGGATATGGCCAAAGCCAACCTGCGGATAGAACGCGGCGGCTTTTTTCCTTCCATCTCATTGGACGGAGGATGGGCACGGCAGCAAAGCAGCGGCAATGTCAACGCACTTCCGCAATCCATTACCGGTGCATACAGCGCCTCGCTCAACGCCAGTTGGGAGCTGGACGTATTCGGAAGTATCCGCCAACGGGTAAAGGCACAGCGGGAAACCTTCATGGCAAGCAAGGAGGAATATACCTCCGTCATGGTATCCCTCTGTGCCCAGATAGCTTCCGCCTACATCGGACTCCGCGAACTGCAGCAAGAACTAAGTGTAGTGACCCACAATTGCCATACCCAGGCAGCCGTACTTAACATCACCGAAGTACGCTACAAAACCGGACTGGTGTCCAAACTGGACGTTTCACAAGCCAAATCTGTATATTACAGTACCAAAGCCTCCATCCCGCAACTGGAGGCAGGCATCAACCAATACATCACGACACTCGCAATCTTACTCGGTACTTATCCTCAACATATCCGCCCCATACTGGAAAAACCGGGTAAACTGCCCGACTACATGGAACCTATAGGCATCGGCATTCCTGCCGACCTGCTGCTCCGCCGCCCCGATATACGGCAAGCCGAACGCCAAGTCAACGCACAAGCGGCAATGCTTGGCGCATCCCAAAGAGACTGGCTGCCGCAAGTGTTCCTGAAAGGTTCCATCGGCTATTCCTCCCATGACTTGAAGGACTTGACTAAACGGAACAGTATGACATTTGAAATTGCTCCAAGCATCAGCTGGACCTTATTCAGCGGTACCAAACTGGTGAACGCCACCCGTCTGGCACGTGCCCAGCTCGATGAATCCATTCACCAGTTCAACCAGACAGTGCTTACCGCCGTGCAGGAAACAGATAATGCCATGAACTCCTACCGCAACTCCATCCAACAGATTGTTGCCATGCGCGAAGTATGCAACCAGGGAGAAGAAACGCTAAAGCTCTCCCTCGATTTGTACAAACAAGGGCTTACTCCCTTCCAGAACGTACTGGACGCACTACGCTCACTCCTGACATACGAAAATCAACTGGTGCAGGCACAAGGCAGCTCCTTGCTGCATCTGATAGCCTTATACCAGGCATTGGGAGGCGGATATGAAATGAATCAGAAATAAGAATATAAACTAAACCGAACCGTATATGAAAAATCAAATGTACATCACCCTGCTCATCCTGCCATTGCTGGCAACGGGATGCGGGGGAAGGAAAGAAACGGCACAAACGATGCCCATTCCCGAGATAAGCGTGGCCCGTCCGACAGTGCAGAACATCACGCTGACAAAAGAATATCCGGGCTACCTGACTTCTGAAAAGACCGTAGACCTGGTAGGCAGAGTCAGCGGAACCTTACAGACCATCTCTTACGCTCCCGGCAGCCGGGTACGCCAGGGACAAGTGCTTTTTGTCATCGAACCGACAGTCTATCAAGACAATGTGCGGCAGGCAGAAGCAGAACTCAACACTGCCCGCGCCAACCTGGAATACGCCCAAAACAACTACACACGTATGCAGGAGGCCGTGAAAAGCGATGCCGTAAGCCGTATACAAGTGCTGCAAGCACAATCCAACGTGGCAACCTCGCAGGCTGCAGTGAGCAATGCGGAAGCAGCCCTGAACACGGCACGCACCAATCTGAGCTACTGCACCGTCCGTGCCCCCTTCGACGGCACTGTAAGCCGTAACCTGGTGGATGCCGGAAGCTATGTAGGCGGCAGCGTGCAGCCCGTCACACTGGCAACCATCTACAAGGACGACCATCTGTACACCTACTTCAACGTGGCAGACAACCAATGGCTCTCCATGCTGATGCAGCAAGGGGACAGCATTCCCCGGCAAGTAACCGTCAGCCTGGGCAAAGACGGGCTTCTCACTTATCCTGCACAACTGGATTATCTTTCGCCCAACGTAGACTTGAACACCGGAACTCTGAACATCCGCGCCCGTCTCGACAATCCTAAAGGACTTCTGAAAAGCGGCCTCTACGTCAGCATCACCTTGCCCTACGGAGAGCAACAGCAGGCCATCCTGCTGCCGGACGCCTCCATCGGTACCGACCAGTTGGGGAAATACATATACGTAGTCAACGATTCGAATATAGTGCGCTACCGCCATATAGAAACCGGACAACTGATAGGGGACAGCCTGCGCCAGATAAGGGCAGGCATCACTCCCCGGGAGCGCTACGTCACCAAAGCACTGATGAAGGTAAGGGATGGAATGAAAGTACATCCCATTGACAACTAATATGAATTGATTAATACCAAAGCCTATGTTTTCAAAATTCTTCATAGACCGTCCTATCTTTGCTACCGTATTGGCGCTGCTCATCGTCGTAGCAGGACTGGTCACACTGGGCATCCTGCCCATTGCCCAATATCCGGACATCACACCACCCACTGTGCAGGTCAGTGCCGTATATCCCGGAGCCAATGCGCAGACGGTGGCACAAACCGTCGGCATTCCCATCGAGCAGCAAGTCAACGGAGTGGACGGAATGCTTTATATGTCCTCCAACTCCAGCTCATCGGGCGCTTACTCGCTTACCATTACTTTTGCCGTAGGCACGGACATTGATATGGCTACCGTACAAGTTCAGAACCGGGTCAGCGTAGCCCAGTCGTCACTGCCTACTCCCGTTGTGGTACAAGGTGTCACGGTGCAGAAACAGTCATCGAACATCGTGATGTTCCTCACGATGACGTCGGACAGCAAAGACTACGACGGACTTTACCTCAGCAACTATGCCAAGCTGAATCTCGTAGACCAGTTAACACGCGTGCCCGGTGTAGGCGCCGTCAATGTGATGGGAGCAGGGGACTACTCCATGCGTATCTGGCTCGACCCTGCCGCCATGCGCATCCGCTATCTTTCTCCGGCCGATGTATACCAAGCTATCCAATCACAGAATGTGGAGGTCAGCGCAGGTAACGTAGGGCAACCCATCGGCACAGACAATAAAAATGCCTATCAATACAGCCTGACCGTAAAAGGGCGCCTTACCTCGCCCGAAGAGTTCGGCAACATCATCCTGCGTACCGAAGCCGGAGGGAAGATACTCCGTCTGCGCGACGTGGCGCACATCGACCTAGGCTCGGCCTCTTACAGCGTAGTATCCCAACTGGACGGGAAACCCACCGCTGCCATCGCTATCTATCAGCAACCTGGCAGCAACTCGCTGGACGTTTCCAAAGGAGTAAAGGCAAAAATGCAGGAACTCTCGCAAAATTTCCCTGCAGGCATACAATACAATGTAACCCTGGACACTACGGATGTCATTCATGCCTCCATAGACGAAGTGATGGTGACGTTCCTTGAAACGACCCTGCTGGTAGTCCTCGTCATCTTCCTGTTCCTGCAGAACTGGCGGGCGGTCGTCATTCCTTGTATCACTATTCCGGTATCACTCATCGGCACACTGGCCGTCATGTCCTTGTTCGGCTTCTCCATCAATACGCTGACGCTGTTCGGGCTGATACTTGCCGTGGCCATCGTGGTGGATGATGCCATCGTGGTGGTGGAGAACTCCACGCGTCTGCTGGACACGGGGCGCTACACCTCCCGCCAGGCTGTGACCGAAGCGATGGGAGAGATTACCGGACCTATTGTCGGGGTAGTGCTGGTGCTGCTTGCCGTATTTATCCCGACAACGCTCGTCAGTGGCATTTCGGGGCAACTGTACAAACAGTTCGCCCTGACCATTGCAGCCAGCACCGTACTAAGCGGATTCAACTCACTGACCCTTACTCCGGCGCTCTGTGCCTTGATGCTGCAACCTACCCGGCCTTCCAAGAATCCCTTGTATCGAGGATTCAATCGTCTGTACGACAAGACACAAGGAGTCTACGACCGGATAGTGGAGTATCTGCTCCGGCGTCCCGGCGCTTCCATCGTTTCGTATGCGGTGTTCACACTGATTGCCGTCCTGCTGTTTGTCAAATGGCCGTCCACGTTTGTTCCGGAAGAAGATGACGGCTATTTCCTCGCAGTCGTACAACTTCCCCCTGCATCGAGTCTGGAGCGTACCCAAGCCGTAGGGAAACAAATAAATAAGATTCTCGATTCTTACCCCGAAGTAAAGGACTACATCGGCATATCCGGCTTCTCCGTGATGGGAGGAGGGGAACAGAGCAATGCGGCCACCTACTTCATCGTACTGCAGAACTGGAATGAACGCAAGGGAAAGGAACATACGGCTGAAGCCGTAGTGCAACGCTTCAATATGGAAGTGTATGGCATCCAGGAAGCAGAGATATTTGCCATGGTTCCGCCTGCCATCCCCGGGCTGGGAGCCACCGGAGGCCTGCAACTCCAATTGGAAGACCGCCACAACCTCGGTGCCACCGAGATGCAACGTGCCGTAGAGACCTTGATGGAGCACTACCACAATTATCCGGCATTGGCATCGGTCAGCAGCCAGTACCAAGCCAATGTCCCGCAATATTTCCTGAATATCGACCGCGACAAGGTGCAACTGATGGGCATTCCGCTGAACAGCGTATTCACTGCCCTGGGCTACTATATGGGAGAGGCCTACGTCAATGATTATGTGCAGTTCGGCCACATCTACCAAGTGAAGCTGGGAGCAGGTGACCATGCCCAGCGTGTCATCGACGATGTCCTGAAACTGAGCGTTCCCAATGCATCGGGCGAAATGGTACCTTTCTCCTCCTTCACCCGAGTGGAAGAACAGCTTGGCATGGACCAGATAAACCGCTACAACATGTACTCCACAGCAGCCGTGACCTGCAATGTGGCTCCGGGCAGCAGTTCGGGAGAGGGCATCCGGCAAATGGAAAGTCTAATCAAGGAGCATCTCGGAGACGAGTTCGGATATGAATGGACTTCGGTGGCCTATCAGGAGACGCAGGCGGGAACCACTACAACCGTCGTATTCGTCATGGCACTGTTGGTTGCCTTCCTTGTGCTTGCCGCACAATACGAAAGCTGGACCAGTCCGGTAGCTGCCGTAATGGGACTTCCGGTGGCGCTGCTCGGTGCCATGCTGGGATGCTATGTCATGGGAACTCCGGTCAGCATCTACACACAAATCGGTATCATCCTACTGGTTGCCTTGTCTGCCAAAAACGGTATTCTGATTGTGGAGTTTGCACGTGACTTTCGTGCACAAGGCAATTCAATCCGCGATGCGGCATTTCAGGCAGGGCATATCCGTCTGCGGCCTATTCTGATGACATCACTTGCATTTGTATTCGGGGTTATGCCATTGCTTTTTGCAACCGGAGCAGGGGCGGGAAGCCGTGTTGCACTGGGAGCCGCTGTAGTGTTTGGTATGGCACTGAATACCTTGCTTGCCACGGTCTATATTCCTAATTTTTACGAATTGATGCAGAAGTTGCAGGAGAAGTTCAGTAAGAAACAATAGGGAGGATGAGCTACAAGTTATGGATTATGGGTTATAAGCTATCACACTTATAACCCATAATCCATAACTCATTTTAGCAACTTGCTGCTAAAAGTTGTATCTTTGCGTGCGAATTGCCTCTTAAAGAAATTGAAGTTATGAAAGCATATTTCATCGCCATACTTACCTTATTCACTTGTATAGCTACCGTCGTCCGGACGCAGCAAATGTCTGAACTTGAAAACCGGATTGACAGTCTTCTCAATGGCAAGAAAGCCACCGTTGGTATAGCCGTATGGACAGACAAAGGAGACATGCTCCGGTAGACCATGTACACTTCCCCTTGCTCAGTGTATTCAAATTCCATGTGGCACTGGCCGTACTGGACAAGATGGATAAGCAAAGCATCAGCCTGGACAGCATTGTTTCCATAAAGGCATCCCAAATGCTGCCCAATACCTACAGCCCCCTGCGGAAGAAGTTTCCCGACCAGGATTTCACGATTACGCTTAGGGAGCTGATGCAATACAGCATTTCCCAAAGCGACAACAATGCCTGCGACATCTTGATAGAATATGCAGGAGGTATCAAACATATCAATGACTATATCCGCCGGTTGGGTATAGACTCCTTCAACCTCTCGGAAACAGAAGACGACATGCACTCCAGCTTCGAGGCTGTATACCGCAACTGGAGTACTCCTTCCGCTATGGCCCAGCTACTGAGAACGGCCGATGAAAAAGAGTTGTTCTCCAACAAGGAACTGAAAGACTTCTTGTGGCAGACCATGATAGATACTGAAACCGGCGCCAACAAATTGAAAGGTATGTTGCCAGCCCAAACCGTGGTAGGACACAAGACCGGTTCTTCCGACCGCAATGCCGACGGTATGAAAACTGCAGATAATGATGCCGGGCTCGTTATTCTTCCCGACGGTCGGAAATACTACATTGCCACCTTCATCATGGACTCATACGAGACGGATGAGGACAATGCAGACATCATCGCCCGCATATCACGCATGGTATATGATGCGATGAGATGAGAAAGGCAAGAAGGCTATCGGTAGCTCCTCCTATAAATCTTGATACTCAGGTATATCCTGCAGAAAAGTATAGCTGTTATGCTCGTAATCTATGCGGCAACAATAATGCTGAAGCCCGTTGCTGACAATCAGATAATCCACTTTCAGCACCATGTTGTAGCGGGTAATCTGGTCGAAAACCTTTTGGGTGATTTCTATTTCGGGCGCCTTGTATTCCACAATCATCCGGGCGGTGAGGTCACGCCGATAAAGCACCGTATCACAGCGTTTCTTTGTACCATTCAGCTGTACCTGCACTTCATTTGCCATAAGCGCCTGAGGATACCCCTTGTGAGCAAGAAGAAAGTGGACGAAGTGCTGCCGCACCCATTCTTCGGGCGTCAAAGCAACATAACGACGACGGATTACATCGAAAATAACATTTTTTCCATTCCTTGCGGCAATTTTAGCATCGAATGCTGGTAGGTTTAACGATAACATTTACTACATTTGTAAGTTAAATAATGGTTCCCGTCTTTCGGGAACACAAATTTAATGAAATCTTATGAAAACAAAAGAAGAAATCGTAGCCAATTGGCTGCCCCGTTACACAAAGCGTAACCTGGAGGATTTTGGAGAGTACATTCTGTTGACCAACTTCAACAAGTATGTAGAGATTTTCGCAGAAAAGTTCAATGTTCCCATTCTCGGTAAAGATGCCAATATGACATCTGCCAGCGCAGAAGGAATGACCATCATTAATTTCGGTATGGGAAGCCCTAATGCCGCCATTATCATGGACTTGCTGAGCGCCATCAAGCCCAAGGCATGTCTGTTCCTAGGCAAGTGTGGCGGCATAGACAAGAAAAATAGAATAGGGGACCTCATCCTCCCCATAGCCGCCATCCGCGGCGAAGGTACTTCCAACGACTACTTCCCGCCCGAAGTCCCGTCACTCCCGGCATTTATGCTGCAACGCGCCGTTTCTTCCGCCATCCGCGACTATGCCCGCGACTACTGGACCGGTACCGTATACACCACCAACCGCCGCATTTGGGAACATGACGAGGGGTTCAAGGAATATCTGAAGAAAACCCGTGCCATGGCTGTCGATATGGAAACGGCAACCTTATTCAGTTGTGGTTTTGCCAATCATATTCCTACGGGAGCCCTTCTGCTGGTTTCGGACCAACCGATGATTCCGGAAGGTGTAAAAACCGACAAGAGCGACAACATGGTTACCCAGAACTATGTAAATGAGCATGTTGAAATCGGAATTGCATCCCTGCGCATGATTATTGATGAGAAGAAAACCGTAAAACACTTGAAGTTCGACTGGTAATCCTCTTTACGGGACATACCCTCGTAACACTTACTTTATATGGCAAAACAAGAAACGACCTGTGATGATATTCTAAAAGAGTTGAGAGCCAAACAATACCGCCCCGTCTACTATCTCATGGGCGAGGAATCGTATTACATAGACCTCATCTCCGACTATATTGTAGACAATGTTCTCACTGACACCGAAAAGGAATTTAACCTGACCGTAGTCTACGGTGCAGATGTGGATATAGCCACTGTCATCAATGCGGCCAAGCGCTATCCGATGATGTCCGAACGCCAGGTCGTAGTCGTAAAGGAAGCGCAGGCCATCCGCAACATGGAAGAGCTTTCATACTACCTGCAAAAGCCGTTGAACTCCACCATTCTTGTTCTATGCCACAAACATGGGGTGCTGGACAGAAGAAAAAAGCTGGTGGCCGAAATAGAGAAGGTGGGGGTTCTATTTGAATCCAAGAAGGTAAAGGATGCCCAGTTACCGGCATTCATCACCTCATACATGAAGCGCAAAGGTGTAGATTTGGATCCCAAAGCTACCTCCATGCTTGCCGATTTCGTAGGTACGGACCTCAGCCGCCTTACGGGAGAACTGGAAAAACTGATTATAACTCTTCCAAAAGGTCAGACACGCGTCACCCCCGAACAGATAGAACGCAACATCGGAATCAGCAAAGATTATAATAACTTTGAACTTCGCAGTGCCATCGTAGAAAAAGACATACTAAAGGCCAATAAAATAATAAAATATTTTGAAGAAAATCCGAAAACGAATCCTATCCAGATGACTTTATCTTTACTTTTCGGCTTCTTCTCCAACTTAATGTTGGCTTACTATGCGCCCGAAAAGACGGAGCAGGGTATTGCCAGTTTCATAGGATTAAAGACTCCCTGGCAGTCGCGCGAATACCTAAGTGCCATGCGTCGTTACAGCGGAGTAAAGACCATGCAGATAATCGGGGAGATTCGATATGCAGATGCCAAATCCAAAGGAGTAGGAAATTCCTCCCTAAGCGATGGAGATATCCTCCGGGAATTGGTCTTTAAGATTCTACATTAACTTCCATACAGTATACTTTTCCATAAAAGGGAAAAAGCATAAAACAGACTGATTTGATATCATTATGTCATTTTTAGGGGGATTTATCCCCCTTTTTTCTATTTTACTCCTTAGCATAGACTATAAAATAGAAGATAATACTCATATTTACAGCAAATTACGTCCATTTATAAGCTCTGAGAATCGCGTTTTTATAACGAATCGACCAATTATACAGAAATAAAGCAAGGATTTAAGTCTTGAAGACTAGAAAATAAATAAAGCATCTTATTCTCTTATTTATGTCACATTTTTTCTCCTTTAGTAAAAAAGAAGAGATGGAGCAATTCAGCTTTAAATCGTCATATAAGAAATCTGCTACACTTTTCAAGAGTACAATAGTTGTAATACACAACTAGGATAATTGACTATTGTGAATTCAACACATTACATATATATCTATATGACGAGTGTATTATAACACATGTAATATTACATCTAAAAAAACAAATGTAATAAGCGACATTCAACATCGTAAACTATTAGTTTACAAAAATGATAGAGTAGGGGTTAACCCATGTAGTTACAAGCAATAAATAGATGTATATAAATTATATACAATGATTAATCAAATTATTAGATTATATTTTATATAAAATAAACGACAAACAAATGTAATATAGTATTTATTATCAGAAATCACCAATATAATACACTAATAATTAGATAAATATACCATTTTATTAAACTTAAAATAAATACCTATTTTACCCATGATTTGTATTATAGCATTTGTAATGATGAATATTGTAATAATAACATTTCATTTGTAAATCATAAAATATCACATTTTTAATTTGCTTTTGTGATGTCATTTTTTTACTTTTGTAATCCAATAAATAGCATGTACAATTGTAATAACACATAAACCATGAGTATAAAAGATAGGTTCAAAATGGTTATGGACCGGGAGAAACTGACAGCAGGAGCTTTTGCCGAGAGTATTGGCGTGGCCCAAGCCACCATTTCCCACATCTTGGGTCCGCGTAACAAATATCCAAGTACGGAAGTTATTCTCCGATTACATCAACGCTACAATGATATAAACTTGGAGTGGCTGCTTACCGGAAAAGGTAATATGAGTAATAATCCGGATTCACCCGAAAACGATGGATTCGACTATCCTTTATTCGCTGAGAATCCGGAAAACCTGACCAAAGGGCCGGATGAAACTGAAAATCGCAAGGAAATTGCATTAGAAACATCTCTAAAAGCACCTAAAGAGATTGTAAGACAAGAGATTATCTACAAAGAAAGACCTCCCAGAAAAATCACTGAAATAAGAATTTTCTTTGATGACAATACCTACGAGACTTTCAAACCGGAAAATTAAGGAATGAGAATGGAAATAGACTAACGCCCCGGCATAAAAAAGAAACGGGTTCGTTTTATTCTGCACTCGGTTTACACTATCTTTGCACCCGAAAGAAAAACATCCCTCTTTATAGATATGAAAAAGTATATTTTAGATCTGACAGTGACAGAGAACCTCCGCTTGCATGCCAACTATGTGTTGTTGAAGCTGACTTCTCCGTCCCCACTTCCGGAAATGCTTCCGGGACAATTTGCAGAGATTCGTGTGGACGGTTCGCCTGCCACTTTTTTGCGCCGCCCCATCTCCATCAATTATGTAGATAGACAACGGAACGAAGTATGGTTCTTAATCCAACTCGTAGGTGACGGAACCAAGCGATTAGGCGAAGCAAAAGCAGGCGACATAATCAATGTAGTGCTTCCGCTGGGAAACTGCTTCACAATGCCTGAAAAGCCCTCAGACAAGCTCTTATTGGTAGGTGGAGGTGTAGGTACAGCTCCTATGTTATATTTAGGCGAACAGCTCGCCAAGAGAGGCTGCAAGCCAACCTTCCTGCTGGGTGCCAGAAGTGACAAAGATTTGCTTCAATTGGAACAGTTTGCCGCCTATGGCGAGGTGTATACCACCACCGAAGATGGCAGCCACGGAGAGAAGGGATACGTAACGCAACACTCCATATTAAATAAGGTGTGCTTTGAGCAGATATATACTTGCGGCCCCAAACCGATGATGATGGCAGTAGCAAAGTATGCCAAAAGTAAAGGCATCAGTTGCGAAGTATCTCTGGAGAATATGATGGCGTGTGGCATAGGCGCTTGTCTATGCTGTGTGGAAAATACCACGGAAGGCCATTTGTGTGTATGTAAAGAAGGTCCGGTTTTTAATATAAACAAACTATTATGGCAGATTTAAATGTAAATATCGGTGAATTACAAATGAATAATCCGGTGATGACTGCGTCCGGAACATTCGGATATGGTGAAGAATTCGCCGATTTCATCGAACTATCGCGAATAGGTGGTATAATTGTAAAGGGAACTACCCTTCACAAACGTGAAGGCAATCCATATCCGCGCATGGCAGAGACTCCTTCGGGAATGTTAAACGCTGTGGGACTGCAAAATAAGGGTGTACATTACTTTGTTGAGCACATCTATCCCCGCATCAAGGACATTCAGACCAACATGATTGTAAATGTTTCGGGTTCTGCCATCGAAGACTATGCCGAAACAGCCGCAATCATTAATGAACTTGACAAAATTCCTGCCATAGAGTTGAACATCTCTTGCCCCAATGTGAAGCAAGGAGGAATGGCATTCGGTGTTACCGCCAAAGGAGCAGAAGAAGTGGTGAAAGCCGTGCGCTCAGTTTACAAAAAGACACTTATCGTAAAGCTCTCACCGAACGTTACCGACATCACCGAAATAGCCCGCGCAGCCGAAAATGGCGGTGCAGACAGCGTTTCCCTTATCAATACCCTGCTAGGAATGGCTATAGACGCGGAACGCAGGCGTCCGATACTCTCCACTGTAACCGGTGGTATGTCTGGTGCAGCTGTGAAACCCATTGCCTTACGTATGGTATGGCAAGTGGCCAAGGCGGTAAAAATCCCCGTCATAGGCTTGGGAGGTATCATGAACTGGAAAGATGCTGTGGAATTCATGCTTGCAGGTGCCTCCGCCATCCAGATTGGTACGGCAAACTTCATTGATCCGGCGGTTACGGTGAAAGTGGTAGAAGGAATAAATGACTATCTCGACAGACACGGTTATCAGTCTGTAAAGGACATTATCGGTGCACTTGAGGTATAAAGAATAACAAGAGATTGCCATTCGCAATATATATTCACAAAAAAGGACATTCATTGACGAATGTCCTTTTTCTTTTTATTTACATCAGTAAACTTACTCTCCCAACAAATCTGGGCGCAGTCTACGGGTTCTTTCTAATGACTGTTGCAGCTCCCATTCCTTAATCTTGGCCTCGTGTCCAGAAAGTAAAATATCCGGAACCTTCCATCCATTGTAATCAGCGGGACGCGTATAGACCGGTGCAGCCAGCAGATTGTCCTGAAAGGAATCTGAAAGTGCAGACTGCTCATCGGAAATCACTCCCGGAATGATACGGACGATGGCATCTGCCATGACAGCAGCCGCCAGTTCTCCGCCAGTCAACACATAGTCACCGATACTGATTTCCTTGGTGATGAGATGCTCGCGAATCCGGTAATCTATCCCTTTGAAATGCCCGCAGAGAATGATGAGATTCTGGGCAAGGGAAAGAGTATTTGCCATCGGCTGATTGAACTGCTCACCATCGGGGGTGGTAAAGATAACCTCGTCGTAATCCCGCTCAGCCTTCAAAGCGTTGATACACCGCTCTATCGGCTCTATTTTCATGACCATTCCGGCAAAGCCACCAAACGGATAATCGTCTACACGACGGTACTTATCTTCCGTATAATCACGAAGATTATGGATATGTATCTCTGCAAGCCCTTTATTTTGAGCACGTTTCATGATGGAGCAGTTGAAGAATCCCTCAATCATCTCCGGCAAAACTGTGATAATGTCAATGCGCATATAACTTTATTTTAGCTATTTCAAGCTGCAAAAGTACAAATATTCGGGGAGAAACCCGTATTTTTGCGTTCAAACAATCCGAAAACCCTATGACTGTAAAAGAAAAAATAGACCAGCTCCGTGCGGAATTACACCAGCACAACTACAATTATTATGTGCTGAATGCTCCTGAAATATCCGACAAGGAGTTTGACGACCTGATGCGCGAGCTACAAGATTTAGAGAAAGAACATCCTGAATACCAAGATGATAATTCGCCCACGATGCGCGTAGGAAGTGATTTAAATAAGAACTTCACACAAGTGGCACACAAATATCCCATGCTTTCATTGGGAAACACCTATTCCGAAAACGAAGTGACCGACTTTTACGAACGGGTAAAAAAAGCGTTGAACGAGGAGTTTGAAATCTGCTGCGAGCTGAAGTATGACGGTACTTCCATCTCACTGACTTACGAGGATGGCAAACTGGTGCGTGCCGTCACCCGTGGCGACGGCGAAAAGGGCGATGATGTGACGGACAATGTAAAGACAATCCGGACGATTCCGCTGGTCCTCCATGGGAATTATCCTAAGTCATTCGAAATCAGAGGGGAAATCCTGATGCCCTGGGTGGTTTTCGAAGAACTGAACCGGGAAAAGGAAGCACGTGAGGAACCGCTTTTCGCCAATCCGCGCAACGCTGCTTCCGGTACCTTGAAATTGCAGAATTCCGCCATCGTAGCATCCAGAAAGCTGGATGCTTATCTCTACTATCTATTGGGAGAAGAATTGCCCTGCGACGGCCATTACGAAAACCTGCAAGCTGCCGCCAGCTGGGGATTTAAAACATCAGAGCACGCCAGAAAAGCCCACAGCCTGGAGGAAGTCTTCGAGTACATCAATTACTGGGACACGGAACGTAAGAACCTCCCGGTGGCTACTGATGGTATTGTACTAAAAGTCAACAGCTTGAGGCAGCAGAAGAATTTAGGATTCACAGCCAAGTCTCCCCGATGGGCCATCGCATATAAATTCCAGGCAGAACGGGCACTAACACGCTTGAACAAGGTTACCTACCAGGTAGGACGCACTGGTGCAGTGACTCCGGTTGCCAATCTGGACCCCGTACAACTGTCCGGCACCATTGTGAAACGTGCCTCCCTGCACAATGCAGATATTATCGAGGGGTTGGATCTGCATATAGGCGACATGGTGTATGTGGAAAAAGGCGGTGAAATCATCCCCAAAATAACCGGTGTCGATAAGGATGCCCGCAGTATGCTTATCGGTGAAAAAGTGAAATTCATCACCCATTGTCCCGAATGCGGCAGCAAACTGATACGTTTTGAAGGAGAAGCAGCCCACTATTGCCCCAATGAAACCGCTTGTCCTCCGCAGATTAAAGGGAAGATAGAGCATTTCATCAGCCGCAAAGCCATGAATATAGACGGACTGGGACCTGAAACTGTAGATATGTTCTACCGATTGGGACTGATAAAGGATACTGCAGATTTATACCGGCTCAAAACCGACGACATCAAGAACCTGGAACGGATGGGCGAAAAATCGGCAGAAAACATAGTCAACGGTATTGCGGCAAGTAAAGAAGTGCCATTCGAAAGAGTGCTCTTTGCACTGGGCATACGCTTCGTGGGAGAAACGGTTGCCAAGAAAATAGCCAAGTCCTTTACGGACATCGAAGAGCTGGAAAACGCAGACCTCGAAAAGCTGAAAAACATCGATGAAATCGGTGAAAAAATAGCGCAGAGCATTATAACTTACTTCTCCAATCCTACCAACAGAGAGCTGGTGGAACGGCTGAAATCGAACGGTCTGCAACTCCACCGGACAGAAGAAGACCTCAGCGGATACACCGACAAACTGGCGGGCCAGTCCATCGTCATCAGCGGCGTATTCACCCACCACTCACGGGACGAATACAAAGAGATGATTGAAAAGAACGGTGGAAAAAACGTCGGAAGTATCTCCTCCAAAACCAGCTTTATCCTGGCCGGAGAAAATATGGGACCTGCCAAACTGGAGAAAGCGCAGAAACTGGGAATAAAGATTATGAGCGAAGATGAGTTTTTGTCATTGATATCCTAACAAATTTCCACAAAAAACTTTTTTATGGCTTATATTTGTAGGGTAAATCGAAAAAATTCGTACTTTTGCGAGTCATTTAATTAGAGATTACTTTATAATACTCATGATACAGACAAGATTGAAAGGAATGGGGGTAGCGCTGATTACTCCATTTAAAGAGGATGAAAGCGTTGACTACGATGCGTTGATGCGTTTGGTAGACTATCAACTTCAAAACAATACCGACTTTTTATGTGTGCTCGGCACCACGGCAGAAACTCCGACTCTGACTGAAGAAGAGAAAAAGAAAATCAAGAAAATGGTCATAGAACGGGTGAACGGAAGAATTCCTATCCTGCTGGGCGTAGGTGGAAACAACACCCGGGCCATAGTGGAAACACTGAAAAATGACGATTTCACCGGAGTAGATGCCATTCTATCCGTCGTTCCATATTACAACAAGCCATCGCAAGAAGGTATATATCAGCATTATAAGGCCATTTCTGAAGCAACGGATTTACCGATTGTGCTTTATAATGTCCCCGGTCGTACCGGCGTGAACATGAAGGCGGAAACAACCCTGCGCATTGCACGTGATTTCAAGAATGTGATAGCCGTCAAAGAAGCTTCGGGCGACATCACGCAGATGGACGACATCATCAAAAACAAACCGGCCAATTTCGACGTTATTTCGGGCGATGACGGCATCACCTTCCCTCTGATTACTTTGGGGGCCGTCGGCATCATCTCGGTCATTGGAAACGCGTTCCCGCGTGAGTTCAGCCGTATGGTACGTCTGGCACTGCAAGGGGACTATGCCAATGCATTGACCATTCACCACAAATTTGCCGAATTATTCAAGCTTCTGTTTGTAGACGGCAACCCTGCCGGAGTAAAAGCCATGCTGAACGCAATGGGAATGATTGAGAACAAGCTCCGCCTGCCATTGGTACCGACCAGAATCACCACCTTCGAAGCCATGCGCAAGATTCTGGATGAATTGAACATCAAATGCTAAGGTCTTATACCACCCCTATAGGATATTAATTTCCAGTATACAACATATTAATATCAGCTATGCAAGGAGTTAATTTTGTGGAAACACGGAATTAACTCCTTCTTTTTTTCCTATGTGACTATATTTATCAGTACAATAATCCCAAAACAGTCTACTGATTACGTTATAAAGCAAAAAGACATCTGGTTAAATCGAGAAAAAGACGTCTCTAGCTCAATCAAGACAAGACTATTATTTCAGCTAATCTATTAGTTCACAATACTGAACACTTTGTTTCAGCAGAGAAAAACACTTTGTTTTTATATGATGGAACAAAGTGTTCTGTCAAGGGAAACAAAGTGTTCTCCATAATGAAACAAAGTGTTTAGTTAAGGGAAACAGTTTGTTTTACTTAGCAAAACACGCGCCAGTGCCATACAAGGGGAGAACATCAACTATATCCCATAGCTGTAAAAACAAAGGATCTCCGCAAGAAAACTTGCGGAGATCCTTTGTGATCGCGACAGGATTCAAACCTGTAACCGGCTGATCCGTAGTCAGCTACTCTATTCAGTTGAGCTACGCGACCCTTAAAAAAAATTATGAAAACTTGTGACCGCGACAGGATTCAAACCTGTAACCGGCTGATCCGTAGTCAGCTACTCTATTCAGTTGAGCTACGCGGCCTCTTTGTTTAACGGGTGCAAAGATACGTACTTTTTCCGAATTAGCAAACAATATACAAACTTTTTTTGAAGAAATTTATTCGACAAAGCGATAATTAAACAACTGCCAGCCGATTGTCATCCCCACATTCCACTCCCTTCTCGGTGAGCTATAATGATTTACATAAGCAGAGATGGCTCCGAAGGGCAAATGACAAATAACAGAAACTTCTCCCATATACTCAAAGCGGGAGAATGCTTTTCCATAATACGCTTTATTCAATGCATTCTTTTTTATCGGAAAAATCGGCGTAAAGCCATAAAATTCTGTCCGAAACTGGAACATATCATTCAAAACATATATCGGTTTGATGCCGGCAGCCACATATTGGTTGGCACGAAAAGCTTCATTGTACATCAGTTTACTATGTGGAGTCGGTGCAAATTCTCCTGCCTGCATCATAGTTGCCGTATAATTCTCAGAAAAATTTTTCGACGAATACAGTGCTTCTGCCATCCATCCCAAGGTGAACTTCGGTCCCATTGTGTGATATGCCTCCTTCATATAAGAAATTTGCAACCATGATTGCCGTTCTTGCGGGGAAGGACTGTACCCTTCTTGCGGATTCCCAGGTTCAAATCTTTCCCTCCCGGTAAAGACCTGGGCTATCAGCTTCTCCAAATAACCTTTTGTCGCGTATTGCCGCGTATTTAGGGTACTCCCATAGAAACCGATGGAACCTCCCAAAAGTTTGTATGTACTTCTGTCCGAACGGTCCTTATCGAAATCTATTACGCTGGATTGAAAATAGTTATCTTCCAGTTGGCCATACCCCAGACTGAACTCCGCACGCTTATTAGCCAGAAACGGCAAGGCAACCATCAACTTCACAAAGCACTCATCTTTTGAATTGAATGAAGGCTTGTCATTCTTGGAAAACAACTTATCCTTCTTGTAGTAATCGAAGGTACTGATTGAAGCAATAAAACGAAAGGATGTAGGTATGCGGGTAGGCAAATCAATCTTACCCATCAACTGTGCATTATTATAAATCTTACCCAACTGACCGTCAAAAGTTATTTCCTTGGAATAATAATTCAAGTTCTGATATCCTACCCCCAAATAGATTTGGTTTGAGCTCGTAGTAGAGACACTACCCCCCAGACGCACGGAAAAATTATCCTCCATCTTCACCTTCAAATGCAGCTGATATAAATCGGCTTCCGAATCATACACTGCGTGAGGAACTATTTCCGAAATCATATTATCTGCCAGCAAACGAAAATACCCGCGCTTCAAGTCTTCATAAGTAAAAACTTCATGCTCCTCATCATGGAATTCTTTTTTGATGTAGGCTTGCTGTTGGGCATTCGCCCCTTCAATAATAATATCCCGGAAACGGAATTGAGGTAGGTTACTCCGGAAAACAAGGCGCCTCAAACGCACATTATCAGCATTCACCCTACGGTGAACACGGCTTTTGATGGAATCCATCATATTAAGAGTACGGTTGTAGCCTATATCGTGCAATTCCTGCAGACGGTCAAAATCCAGCAGGTTGACATCATCGTACTTGAAGGTCATGACTATACCCAATGAGTCCGGAATGGAATAATCGGTCTTCTGCATAATCATATTCTCCAATTGGCTCATCAGGTCATTCTCCTTCGGCTTACCGGGATTTGCCGCCACCACACTGCCAATAATGACATCCGGATGAAAATCTTCCCGCATCACATCCGTAGGGAAATTATTATAAATACCGCCATCATAAGCAAGTGTACTGTCTATTTCTATCGGTTTAAAGACAAATGGAAAGCTCATGGAAGCACGTACCGCATCCCCCAAATCCCCTTTACCCAATACCAATGGCTTTTTATTGTACACATCGGATGCTATACAGCGAAAGGGGACAAACAGTTTGTTGAAATTACCGCCACATGCAGCCGTAGCGCGTGCAAACAATTCCACAAATACCAGATTCATCTGTATGGGGTTGACCATGCTTGTGGGAAGTATCTGAGGCTTTATATGCAGCGAGTCTCTAAAAGCGAAACGGATATTGAAAAATTCCGGTGAAGGACGATTCTTTTTAAAATAATACTCGTATTTGGGCTCCACTTTACCCGAATACCAACGCTTAAAGTCGGGAGAGCGCAAGAGCGCCTCCATATCGTCCGGAGAATACCCCATAGCATACAGCGAACCGATGATAGCTCCCATAGAGGTTCCGGTTATATAATCAATGGGGATATTATTCTCTTCCAAAGCCCGGATAATGCCAATATGAGTCATGCCTTTTGCTCCACCGCCACTCAATACAAGCCCCACTTTCTGAGCTTGTAAAACAAAGGTACATAGAAGAAACGACAAAAACAATAAAACTCTTTTCATAACTATGCGATTCCGAGTAAGATAAATGTTCATTGCCCCAAATATAAACAATAGTTTCTAAAAATGCCGTATTCAACGGAGAAAATCACTTTATAATTGGTGAAAATGAATAAAAAAGGGTATTGCGACTCTGAAGAATCACAATACCCTTGCATATATTAAATGCAAATTTAAAGGGACTTATTTTATCAGGTCAATGCTTCTCTTGACAAAGTTGTTCAAAGCTTCACCTTTCAACATACCATTCTGCAACAGTGCCAAATCTATCAGCTGACGGACAACCTTATTCTTGGCTGCATAATCGGCAAAGACACCTTCTTTCTGCGTTTTCAGTTCATTCCACTTCTTATCCAGCTCACTTACCTTATCTTTTTCGGCAGTCGGTATATCCTCATCTTTCTTTCCTTCCTGCTTCTTTTTCAACTCATTACGTTGCTTGTTCACTTCATCCATCTCTGCCTGAACTGGAGCAACGGCAGCAGCACATTCCTTGTCCTCATCTGCCAGCACTTCCTTCACCAGCTTATGGTCTGAATTCAATACTAGGTTAAACATATCCGGCATTTCGCCATAGAAGCTCATTCCAGCCTGAATATTGGCCATTTCCTTCATACGGCGCATGTACTCGCTCTGAGTTATCATGATAGGAGTGGCGTTTTCGCCCAAAGCCTGCGCCGTGATGTTGAACTCCGTCTTATCCATCTTGGGCAACTGGCTCTTGAAGATGGAAGAAAGAACTTCCTGCTTGCCGGCTTCCAACGCTTCATTCTTCTTGTCTTCCTTGACAATCAGATTATCAATAATATCGCTGTCTACACGAGTGAAGCGAACCTTTTCGAACTTCTGTTCCAACATGCTCACCACCGCAATGTCCAGCTGTCCATCCATCAACAGCACATTGTATCCTTTATTCGTAGCGGCCTCTATGTAGCTGTATTGTTCATCTTTATTGTTGGCATACAGATAAATCAGATTTCCATCCTTATCCGTCTGGTTATCTTTAATCAACGTCTTATACTCTTCGAAAGTATAATATTTGCTGTCTGTATCGGTGAAAAGGGCAAAATCCTTGGCTCTATCATAGAAATCTTCCTGCGTAAGCATTCCGTAGTTGATGAAGATTTTCAAGTCATTCCACTTTTCCTCAAACTGTTTACGGTCATTCTTGAAGATAGACTGCAAACGGTCTGACACCTTCTTCGTGATATATGTAGAAATCTTCTTCACGTTGGCATCGCTCTGCAGATAAGAACGGGAAACGTTCAATGGAATGTCCGGTGAATCGAGCACACCATGCAGCAGGGTCAAGAAATCAGGAACAATACCTTCCACCGAATCCGTTACATATACCTGGTTACAGTAGAGCTGAATCTTATTCTTGTTCAACTCAATGTTGCTTTTCACTTTAGGGAAGTACAGAATACCGGTAAGGTGGAACGGATAATCCACATTCAGATGAATCCAGAATAAAGGTTCGTCGGACATAGGATAAAGGTCACGGTAGAACTTCTTATAATCTTCATCTTTCAATTCGCTGGGTTTCAGCGTCCACAACGGGTTGGAATCATTGATGATATTATCCTCGGCAGTTTCAACCTGCTTGCCGTCTTTCCATTCTTTCTTCTTGCCGAATGCAACCGGAATAGGGAGGAAACTGCAATACTTCTTCAACAAAGAGGAGATGCGTGCTTCTTCAAGGAATTCCTTGCAGTCATCGTCTATGTAAAGAACGATATCCGTACCACGTTCTGCCTTATCAGTGTCTTCAATCGTAAACTCCGGACTGCCATCGCATGTCCACTTTACAGCCTGGGTGCCTTCCCGATAGGATTTAGTGATGATTTCGACTTTCTTGGCAACCATAAAAGCCGAATAGAAACCCAATCCGAAATGGCCGATGATGGCGTTGGCATCGTTTTTATATTTCTCAAGGAAGTCATTGGCGCCAGAGAAAGCTATCTGGTTAATATACTTGTCTATTTCTTCAGCCGTAAGACCTATACCATGGTCGGACACTGTAATGGTATCTTTTCCCAGCGAAACACGTACGGTTAAATCGCCAACTTCACCCTTGAACTCACCGATAGAGGAGAGTGTTTTCAGCTTCTGTGTAGCATCAACCGCGTTAGAAACCAACTCACGGAGAAAAATTTCATGATCACTATACAAGAATTTTTTAATGACGGGGAAGATATTCTCAGTAGTTACCCCAATATTACCTTTTTGCATACTACATTTATATTTTTTAGATTTATATTTTTAATTATTCCGGCAGATATAGCACAAAAAAAATGCCAGCCCATAAGGACTGACATTTTGACGGTTTTTATAAAGAACAGCTTATGCCTTCTTGATGCTCAACTCGTCTTTTTCTTTGTCTACTGATACGTTTACCGTATCACCCGGCTGTAACTCCGCCGCCACTATCAGCTCGGAAAGTCCATCCTCCAAGTGGTTCTGAATAGCACGCTTCAATGGACGCGCACCAAACTGTACATCGTACCCTTTCGAAGCAAGGAATGTCTTTGCATCATCCTCCACAACCAGCTTGTAACCAATTGCTTCAACCCGTTCGTACAAGCCTTTCAGCTCAATGTCCACAATCTTTGTGATGGCCTCCAAGGAGAGCTGGTCGAAAGTAATGATTTCATCCAAACGATTCAAAAATTCAGGAGCAAAGGTCTTGTTCAGAGCCTTTTGTATCACGCTGCGTGAATGTTCATTGTCATCCGTGCGGTTTTGCGCCGTAAAACCTACGCCACGGCCAAATTCCTTCAACTGTCGCGTACCGATATTGGAGGTCATAATGATAACCGTATTCTTGAAATCAATGGTTCTGCCATAATTGTCAGTCAAACGGCCTTCATCCAGTACCTGGAGCAAGATGTTGAACACGTCCGGATGGGCTTTCTCAATCTCATCCAGCAAGACAATGGAATACGGCTTGCGACGAACCTTTTCGGTCAACTGGCCGCCTTCCTCATAGCCCACATATCCCGGAGCGGCACCAATCATACGAGATACGGTGTATTTCTCCATATACTCGCTCATATCGATACGTATCAAGGCATCGGCAGAGCCAAACATATATTTTGCCAATTGCTTTGCCAAATGCGTCTTACCCACACCAGTAGGGCCAAGGAACATAAAGGTTCCGATGGGATGGTTCGGGTCTTTCAACCCTACACGGCTACGCAAGATTGCTTTGGTAAGTTTCTCTATCGCAGCATCTTGAGCTATCACCTTCGCCTGTAGTTCTTCCTTCATTCCGGCCAGTTTAAGTCCTTCTGCCTGCGCCATGCGCTGTACGGGTACACCGGACATCATCGAAATAACATTGGCTATTTCCTCTTCGCCTACCGTTTGGCGGTCATCCTTCAAACGGGCTTCCCACGCGACCTTCATCTCCTCCAAGCGGACAGAAAGTTCCTTCTCACGGTCACGGTAGCTAGCAGCCAGCTCAAAATTCTGTGATTTTACAGCTTCAGCCTTCAAGCCACGTGCCTCTTCAATCAGCTTTTCCTGCTCCTCAATTTCTTTCGGAACATTAATATTCGTCAAATGCACACGCGACCCCGCCTCGTCCAAAGCATCAATAGCTTTATCCGGGAAGTTGCGGTCGGTTATATAGCGTGCTGACAACTTGACACATGCTTCCAAGGCTTCATCCGTGTAGCTCACGTTATGATGGTCTTCATACTTCTCCTTGATATTCTTCAATATCTGAAGCGTTTCTTCAGCTGTGGTAGGCTCTACAATCACCTTTTGGAAACGACGTTCCAAAGCACCGTCTTTCTCAATATTCTTTCTGTATTCATCGAGAGTGGTAGCTCCAATACACTGGATTTCACCACGCGCTAAAGCCGGTTTCAGCATATTGGCAGCATCCATGGAACCGGCAGCAGCACCAGCACCTACAATCGTATGGATTTCATCGATGAAAAGGATGACATTCGGATTTTTCTGCAACTCATTGATAATAGAGCGGATACGTTCCTCAAACTGACCACGATATTTTGTTCCCGCCACCACAGAGGCCATATCAAGCATCACCACGCGCTTTTCAAACAAAATGCGCGAAACTTTCTTTTGCACAATACGCAATGCCAAACCCTCTACAATGGCAGATTTTCCGACTCCTGGTTCACCGATAAGCACCGGATTGTTCTTCTTGCGGCGGCTCAAGATTTGCGCCAGACGTTCAATCTCGCGTTCGCGACCCACAACCGGGTCCAGCTTGCCTTCTTCGGCAGCACGGGTCATGTCTACGCCGAAATTGTCCAGCACGGGGGTATCATTGGACGGCTTTCTGGATGCAGTCTGTGCAGCCGAAGCCGAACCAGCCCCTCCAGTACGGGAGGAGCGAGACATACTCATGTCTTCTTCATCCTCTTCATCATCCTCAGCGAATCCCATTCCCGCATTCGGATTGGTCGATTTCATCGAAAGCTGTTCAAATACAGCCTGATAATCCACCCGGTGTTCTTCCAAAACAGTTGCAGCAAGATTGTCTCCGTCTTTCAAGATAGCCAGCAATACATGTTCCGTATCGGCAGTTGCACTTTTCAGCAAACGCGCTTCAAGCATACACATCTTCAATATCTTAGCCGTCATCGGGGACAAAGGCACTTCAGCGTCCGGCAAGAGAGTATCGTCCTCGGCATCTTTCAGGAAACCCTCCAGGCGACTTTTTACTCGTTTTAAATCTATATCAAGTTTCAACAATATTTCAATAGCTTTTCCTCCGCCATCACGCAACATGCCGAGCAGAAGGTGTTCCGGACCAATATAACGATTTCTCAATCGATTGGCTTCTTCCTTGCTATAAGTAATTATGTCTGAAACTCTTTGTGAAAATTGATTGTTCATATTTTATAATTCTCCTCAATTAAATAAGGTTATCCACGACAAAGATACGCATTTATTAATTCAACGTATCATATTTAACTGATTTAATAGTATACAAATCCCGTGCCACAAATTTCAAATCTGCTTTTCCATCTTATACCTTATATATTAATAGTAATTTGGGGAGGAAAGGAGGGAGTACTTCTATATTTATGCCGCAGGCAACAAAGTTTATGGAGGAAAACTTTTGTATATCGTAAAAAAGCAGTACTTTAGCGTGGTTTTTCACGAACCCGAAAATGTATAATTAATAATCTTTTTAAATGCTTGAACAAGACAGAATTATAAAGATTAACATCGAGGAGGAAATGAAGTCATCGTACATTGACTACTCTATGTCGGTCATTGTCTCACGTGCCCTTCCGGATGTTAGAGATGGTTTTAAACCCGTTCACCGAAGAATTCTTTTCGGAATGATGGGATTGGGAAATACCTCCGACAAACCTTATAAAAAATCAGCCAGAGTTGTGGGTGAAGTATTAGGTAAATATCACCCTCATGGCGACTCGTCCGTTTACGGAGCTCTTGTACGTATGGCTCAGCCTTGGGCAATGCGTTACATGTTGGTAGACGGACAAGGTAACTACGGTTCAGTAGACGGTGACAGCGCTGCTGCCATGCGTTATACCGAGTGTCGTTTGCGAAAAATTGGTGAAGACATGATGACAGACCTTGAAAAAGAGACTGTTGACATGCAGAACAATTTCGATGACTCTTTGCAAGAGCCTACCGTCATGCCGGCCCGTATTCCAAATCTTTTGGTAAATGGTGCATCTGGTATTGCTGTAGGTATGGCTACCAATATGCCGACTCATAATCTATCTGAGGTTATTGACGCTTGTATTGCATACATCGAAAATAATGACATCGATATAGAAGAGTTGATGACGTATGTCAAAGCTCCCGACTTCCCGACCGGAGGCTATATATACGGTATGAACGGTGTTCGCGAAGCCTATCTCACGGGACGCGGACGTGTCATAATGCGTGCTAGAGCCGAAATTGAGACTGGTTCGACGCACGATAAAATCGTTGTGACAGAAATTCCCTATGGCGTCAACAAAGCTGAATTGATTAAGAATATAGCTGATTTGGCCAACGAAAAGAAAATTGAAGGTATTGCCAATGCTAATGACGAATCCGACCGTGAAGGTATGCGTATCGTTATTGATGTAAAACGTGATGCAAATGCCAGCGTTGTACTCAACAAGCTCTACAAGATGACAATGCTGCAGACATCTTTTGGTGTGAACAATGTTGCATTGGTACATGGCCGTCCACGTCTGTTGAATCTGAAAGATTTGATAAAATACTTCGTTGAGCACAGACACGACGTAGTCATCCGCCGTACTCAGTACGATTTGCGCAAGGCCAAAGAACGTGCACATATTCTGGAAGGATTAATCATTGCATCTGATAATATCGACGAAGTAATTAAGATTATCCGTGCTGCTAAAACACCGAATGATGCTATATCAGGTTTGATGGAGCGATTCCAACTCAGTGAAATTCAGTCACGTGCCATTGTTGAAATGCGTTTGCGCCAGCTCACAGGCCTGATGCAAGACCAGCTGCACGCCGAATATGAGGAAATTCAGAAGCAGATTGCTTATTTGGAAGAAATCCTTGTCAATGACGAACTCTGCCGCAAAGTCATTAAAGATGAACTGATTGAAGTAAAAGAGAAGTATGGTGACGAACGTCGCTCAGAAATCGTCTACTCATCAGAAGAATTCAATCCGGAAGACTTCTATGCAGATGATGAAATGATTATCACCATCTCACACATGGGATACATCAAGCGTACACCGCTGAGCGAATTCCGTGCGCAAAACCGTGGTGGGGTAGGCTCCAAAGGTACCGAAACCCGCGATGCAGACTTTGTAGAGCATATTTATCCTGCAACCATGCATAATACCATGATGTTCTTTACACAGAAAGGTAAGTGTTACTGGCTGAAGGTATACGAAATCCCCGAAGGTACTAAGAATTCGAAAGGTCGTGCTATCCAGAATCTGTTGAATATCGACTCTGACGATGCTGTAAACGCCTATTTGCGTGTGAAGAACTTGAATGACCAAGAGTTTATCAACAGCCATTATGTATTGTTCTGTACTAAGAATGGTGTCATTAAGAAAACATTGCTTGAGCAGTATTCACGTCCTCGCCAAAATGGTGTAAATGCTATTACTATCCGTGAAGACGACCGTGTAATCGAAGTGCGTATGACAAACGGCGACAATGAAATCATCATTGCCAACCGTAACGGACGTGCCATTCGTTTCCACGAAAGTGCTGTGCGCGTTATGGGACGTACTGCCACCGGTGTGCGTGGCATGACATTGGATGAGGACGGTCAAGACGAAGTAGTAGGTATGATATGCATCAAAGATCCTGAGGCGGAAACAATTATGGTTGTATCGGAACAAGGATATGGCAAACGTTCGGATATTGAAGATTATCGCAAAACCAATCGTGGAGGTAAAGGTGTGAAAACAATGAATATCACCGATAAAACGGGTAAATTAGTAACGATCAAGTCAGTTACAGATGAAAATGACTTGATGATTATTAATAAATCCGGTATTACCATCCGTCTGAAAGTTGCCGATGTTCGTATCATGGGACGTGCTACACAAGGTGTACGCCTAATCAACCTTGAGAAACGTAATGACGAAATTGGCTCTGTATGCAAAGTCACTTCAGAAAATGAAGAGGAACTTATAGAGGAGGGGGAAGAAAATACCCTTGAAAGCCCTCAGAACGAGGTAAACAGTGAAAATGAAGAATAGACATAATATTAATTTAAATTTTCTACAATCATGAAAAGAGTATTATTTTCAATGGTTTTACTACTTGCCGCAAGTTTTACTTTCGCCCAAGAAAAGAACGTAAAAGAGGCTAAAAGTATTGCTAACGGAGTAAATCCTGACTTTGCCAAAGCAGAGGAACTGATAAATCAAGCTTTAACTAATCCCGAAACAAAGGACAATGCCGAAACGTGGGATGTAGCAGGTCTTATCCAAAGAAAAAGAAGTGAGAAAGAAATGGAAAATGCCTATCTGAGAAAACCTTATGACACTCTTCAGGTATATAATAGTGCATTAAACATGTGTAAATTCTACTTCAAATGTGACGAATTAGCACAAATTCCCAATGAAAAGGGCAAAATCAAGAATAAATATAGAAAATCTAATTCTGCTACAATTTTAGCAGAACGCGGCAATCTGATCAATGGCGGCATCCAATTCTTTAATTTGGCCTCACAAAAAGAAGGCGATGCAGCCAAGGAAGGCAATAAAAAAGCGTTGGATTTCTTTGCAACCTACATTGATATTGCTATCAACCCGATGTTTGAAAAGGAAAATCTGTTACAAACAGATACTGTATTACCTCAAATAGCATATTATGCAAGTTTAGCAGCTGCTAAGATGGAAGATTATCCTAGTATTTTGAAGTATGCTCCTTATGCGCAAGACGATAAAGAAGTTGGGAAATACGCTATGGAATTTATCTCTACTGCATTGAAAGCCGAAGGTGATACTGTTAAATGGATTGCTTCTTTGAAAGAAGGTATCCAGAAATATCCTGAACATTCATTCTTCTTCGGTCATTTGATTGATTATTATAGCAATAACAACAAATATGACGAGGCTATGCAGTTTGCTGATGATATGTTGGCTAAAGATCCTAACAATACATTCTATTTGTATGTAAAAGGCTACCTTTATCACAATATGAAGGACTATGATAAAGCTATTGAATTCTATAAGAAAACTATAGAAGTAGATCCTAATTATGCAGAAGCATACTCTAATTTAGGTTTAATTTACTGCTTACAAGCACAAGATTTCTCAGAAAAAGCAACTACAGATATTAATGATCCTAAGTATAAAGAAGACCAAGCTACTCTGAAGACTTTCTATGAAAAGGCAAAACCTTATTATGAAAAGGCAAGAGAACTGAAACCTGATCAAAAAGATTTATGGTTAAATGGTCTATATAGAGTGTATTATAATTTGCAGATGGGCCCTGAATTCGAAGAAATTGAAAAGTTGATGTAATACTTTCTTTCAGAATAATAAAAGCCTAATTAATAATTTAATTAGGCTTTTATTATTCTGAAAGAAAGTAAAGAATATTATTTCTTAAGTGAGAGAGAAGAAGAACTAAAATTAGATTAAATTATCCCGGCATTATATTAAACATAATCCTGATATTGATCAAACCATATATATCCAATTCAACACCTACGTATTCGGTCTTCCGTAAATTACCAACAATGGTGTATCAGAATGGAAAATCATCTTTCTGGCAATACCAGGATTAAATAAGCGCGAAAATATATTTCTTTTATAAGAAGTTAATGTCATAATATCAATATGATTACTCTTGATATAACTGTCTAAACTACTAAGCAGATTATCATTCTTTACCACATCATAGTGTATTTCCAATTGTGGATATTGTTTTTGAAAATATTCCTTAATACCAGCCAGTTTTATTTCATTCCATGTATTCTGAACATCAGAAAGATGTATCAGAGACACTGAAAACTTAAATGATTTCAGATTATTTATTAGCGAATCAAAAGCTATTAAATCACGTTGATCAAAATTAGTAATAAATGCAATACGCTTAGCCTCAGAAAATTGCTTGAATGGAGTATTTTCAGGAATGGCCAATACCGGTACACGGCTACGTTCAATCACTTCAGCTGTTACACTGCCAATCAAATCAATATCCTTCTGATTTCTACCACGAGTTCCCATTATGATAATGCGTGGCCGATATTCCTTGGTATAGCGGAGTACCTCTTCTTCAGGAATACCTTCACGCAAAACACAAGTATATTTAATATCTGGAAACTCGCCGGAAGCTACCTTCTCTTTTACTTTATCAGATAATTCATTCAAATCAGCATGAACTTTTTGTAAGATACTCCTTACATTCTCCTCATCACTTAGCTGATAGTTAAATACATCTCCGTATGGCAAAGAAGTTGCATATATAGGAGTAAAATAAACATGTAGCAAAACAACTTCTGCACCTATATTCTGAGCGAAATTGAAACCGAACTCGCAAGCCTTCAAAGAATAATTGGAAAAATCCACTGGAATTAGCACTTTATTACTAATCTTCTCCAGTTTAGGTGACTTCCCCCCCACTACCTCTTCAGATAACCATGCAGAACTTTCAGTAATTTTCAGAGCATGGGGTAAGTCACTCTCCTTAATACGCACACGTACACCAGAAGAAACAACCGGTTGTATCTGGTTTACATTGTGGATATAAGTCTCAATACCTTCATTTTCAAGAACATTCTTCAATATTTGAGCTTTCGCGTACGTTAAGATTGCCAAAGTAACTAATTTATCTTCCATATATCATTGATTTTGAGATTAAAACAAATAAGAAATCCCAATTGTTGTCAGCAATTGGGATTCTTCTAACTTTCTCTTCTTAAGCTCGAACAGCTTCTTCAGTCTTACCTGCCATTTCATCTAAAATTTTTAAAGCTCGCTCTAAAACTGTAGTATCATCAATCATAACCAATCCACCATCTGGTCCAGGTTCCAAGTGAATCCCAACACTTTTCCCCTCCTTAAAATTGTGTCCACCGAAAAAATTTCTTACAGTGTCAACATTCAGTCCAAGTTCATCGGCTATTCTATGCATACTACCACTAGGCAATGAGTCTTTAATCTTACGTAATTCATTAAATGTTATTGTTCTCATATTCATAAATTTAATGGTTAATACTCTGTATTTTTTATTATCACGCTATAAACTTAAGGAAAAAAAAGGATAAAACAAACTATTTCTTTATCTTTTTTCAAAAAGAATATTGCCTCTCCAAAAAATAATCATTTCTTAAGTATACAGAATTATAAATACGAAGAAAAAGCTCCTAAAAACATACAGAAACAGCTCGTATAAAGCAGAATTATCGGGCTTATACGAGCTGTTTTTAGAATATAGGGAAAATTTAAATACCTTCTATGGCGGAAGCTGGAACCCACCCTACTTTACCGTCTTCCAAACGAATTTCTTTCCATTCACGCATAGAGTTGTCTTTTATTTCAACTTTACGTCCCTCATGAAGAATGAACAGACTTGTACCACTTTCACTGGGAGTACTACGCACTGTGACACTAGGTGCTAACACTATAGCTTCACTACGTTCCATCAGTTCGCCTTTCTGCTGAGCAGCAAACACATTACTCAATATAACAAGAGCCAGGAATACTATTCCTGCAATAAATCCCACTTTCTTCCCCATAATCTGTTTTGAAAAGAAAAAGAGATAGAATGAAACGAGTAATAGTACAAAGAACACAATCCCCAACTTAGCCCATGCATCTACGCTAAGACAATTAATCAACGATTTAGTCCAAGATACAAAGAAAACCTCAGGAACTGGGATTACCTTATCGATTGTCTTAGAACGTGCTATTTCCAAATTTGCACGAATATCAGCATTACCAGGTTCCAACAACAAGGCACGCTCATAATTCAATATAGCTTTTGCTATATCATCTGCCTTATAATAACTGTTGCCAAGATTATAATAGACCTCTGCAGCCTCTCCCTTCTTTAACAGATTCTCATATATTTGAATGGCAGAAACATAATCATTCCGTATATAGGCGCTGTCACCTTCAGCCTTTGTCACATTGCTTTCTTGTCTTGCAGCAGAGAATTCCGCATGTGAACCGACGGATGTAGAGTCACTACCAGTCTGTAATGTATCTACAGATGCAGAATTCTGCCCATAGGCAGTAATTGCCATCACTAGACTAAGAGTAAAAAACAATATTCTATTCATTACCATTTCCTCCTGATTAATGTTTTATCGAGTTTTCCATTTTGCTGATAACTTCCAAAGAAGCTGAATATACCTTATCCATAGCCTGGTTATCATCACCCGGAGCAAAGCGGGCAAACTCACAGTTGTTCAATGCATCGAGGAATTCCTTTATCAACGCATCATTCACACCATAATTACGAAGTTCCTCTTCGATATTATCCTTAGACAAACGGGATACCGGAATGTTCAGTTTATCACTGATATACCCCCAAAGAGCCTTCAAAACCTCATCATAAAATGCGTCTTTCTTATTCTCGGCCAATAATTTACCAGCTTGTTTCATACGTTTCACCGCCACTTTATTGGCTTTCTTAGTACGCATCTTTGCTACATTTGCATTGGCTGCTATTTGCTTACGATAGATGATAAAGAATGTAATGAATGCAATACCCGGTATCAAATAAAGCAACCAATACGTCAACGAACCGAAGAAGAAATCACCTTTGGGAGACAAAGTGACATTATTCTGCTTGATAAAACGAATATCCTCGTTCAATACTTTCAAGTCTTCCTTGCTTGTAAAGTTTGCAATGGTCTGAGCTGCATTACCTGCTCCCTTTTCCACATGCAATTCATACTCTTCCGTAGTCAGCATTTTATACGAACGGGAATTAATATCAAAATAACTGAACTTTACGGCAGGAATCTTATAAGTTCCCGCATTACGGGGAATTGCCAGATACTCAATGACCTTACTACCGGAGAGGCCCGAATTTGTCAGACGGAATTTATTGTCCACCTTCGGATCATATACCTCAAAATCCTCGGGGAATTTGACTTCCGGATTAGAGAGCAACTTCAGATTGCCGGTACCAGAGATGACAAGTTTGACAGTAACGGCATCATTGGTCTTGACATTTGTACTATTGATAGAAGAAGTTATATTGAACTCTCCCACTCCTCCCGAAAAATCGGCTGGCTTACCTGCTGGCAAGGGTTTTACGTCAATCGTCAATTGCGGAGTCAAAATTGTCTTCTTAACTTCTACGTAATTGCTTCCTCCATTGAAAAATGCCTCGAACGGATCAGCAACTTGTGTAGCCTTTGCAATGGAAGCGTCAAAGCGTGCAGCATCAATCGTCAGCTTACCGGCTTGTTGTGGGAACAACACAAACTGACGATAGATTGTAGACTGATAATTTCTACCTTTATAATGCTCCAATCCCCATCTTCTGTCATTAGGAAGTTCCACTTCCTGAGAATGGAATCCTTTGAAGTCGGGCAACTTCACATTGTCAAACATACGCAAGTCCACCAAGGTATATATCTTGTATGTCAATAGGAATGCTTCTTGTTCATACACCGTCGTCTTACTGGCAGTAGCTGTAATAAACAAATCACTATTCGATACAGATGTCCCGGAAGAAGCGCGGCTGGCAGTGCCCTCACTCTGTTTGCCACTATTTCCAGAAACTCCATTAGCAGCCTGATCTGCCGGAAGAACCCTTACTCGTACAGAATTAGAAACCATTTGGTTACCATCAGCAGTGATAGTGGCTCCTGGAATGGTAAAATCACCTTCTGCAGTCGCCATTAAAATATAAGTGAATGTAATACTGCTGGTTGAAGTCGTCTGCCCATTAATCATCTGCACGCTACTCTGTTGCGAGCGGCTGGGCCCCATCAACACATCAAATCCCTTCATAGAAGGAGCACGAAAATCCCTTACCTTTTGTGTAGTCACCGTATACGACAGTCTGAACTGGTCTCCTACCGCCACAGCGTCAGGAGCAGACGCAGTAAACGATACCTTGCCATCGGCAAAGGCATTCATACTGGCTGCAATCAGTGCTATCCATAAGAAAACTATTTTTCTCATATATTATTCCTATTATGTTTGTTACCAATCTTTTTCCAGACGACCTCCTTGAAGTACCTGCTGCTTTTTCACTTTATCCTGCACATCCTTCTCGTCTTGCATGACAGAGTTCAACAGCTGTTCGGCATTTTCCTTAGACATCTCATTATCTTTCTTTTCCGGCTGAGAAGGTTGTTGTTGTTGCTGGTCTTGATTCTGTTGCTGGTCTTTCTGCTGATCCTGCTGTTTATCCTGCTCCTTCTGTTGGTCCTGTTTATCCTGATCTTGATTCTGATCCTGGTTCTGCTGCTGGTCTTGCAACTGTTTCTGTGCCAAAGCAAGGTTATAGCGCGTTTCATCATCTTTCGGATTATTGCGTAACGACTCCTTATAGGCTTCTACCGCCTTTGCATAATCCTTCTGAGAATGAAAGATGACTCCCATATTATGATAAATCTGTGCCAAGTTCGATTTGTCCTTTTCTATCTTGGTAGCTCCCACATATTGCTCCATCGCTTCCTGCAGCTTGTTCTGCTGGGTCAATGTATTTCCCAAGTTGAACATGGAAACCGTTGACTTCGGGTTTACCTCCAAAGCCTTCCGATAGTTCACTTCTGCATCCACATATACGCTATCCTTAAAAAAACGGTTTCCCTTACGGATATAATCGCGTTCCGCCTTCTGTGCAGAAGCTGAAGCTGCCACTAACAGCAGCAAAACTATTCCAATATATTTTTTCTGTAACATACGCATCATTTCTTATTAGAGAATAAATGAATGTTGCGGAACAGAGGATTCTTGCGCTCCAATATCAACATCTCAGCCAGTAACAACAGCAGAATAATCCATGCCACTGCCTGAAACTGTTCATTGAATTCCGTGTACACCTGTGTTTCCACATCTGCCTTTGCCATCTTATTGATTTCCTGACTAATCGCTTTCTGTGCACCATTGGTATTGTCTACGCGCACATAAATACCATTTCCCGCCTGAGCAATTTCCTGACACATCTGCTCATTCAAGCGAGTAACGATTACATTACCTTCACGGTCACGACGATAATCATTAGTACCCTCTATTGGAATGGGGGCACCCTCGGGCATACCTACCCCTAATACATTGACCTGGATACCTTTCTCTGCAGCAACCTTAGCAGCTTCTACGGCACCACCTTCATGGTTTTCACCGTCGGTGATGACAATAACAGTACGTCCCACCCCTTCTTGAGGTGTAAAACTCCGGGCAGCCAGATTTATTGCAGCTCCAATTGCCGTACCCTGCTTGGAAATCAGCGAAGGGTCGATGGACTCCAAAAACATCTTGGCGGAAATATAATCACTCGTAATAGGCAACTGGGTAAATGCGTCACCCGCAAAAACAATCATACCGACCTTGTCATTCTGCATCTTATCTACCAACTGTGCCACCAGCCGTTTTGCCTTCTGCAAGCGGCTTGGCTGTACGTCTTGTGCCAGCATGGAATTGGATATATCCAACGCAATCATCACTTCCACTCCCTGACGTTTTACCGTCTCCAGTTTGGAACCAAACTGCGGACGTGCCAACAGTACCGTGAACAACCCGATAGCCGCAAAAACCAACCAAAACTTCACATCCGGACGGTATTTGGAAACATCCGGCATTAGCTGTGCCATCAGTATAGGGTCACCAAACTTACGAATGGCTTTCCTCCTCCGATAATTGGAGTACAAGTAGAAGGCCGCCAATAAAGGCAGCAACAGCAACAAGTACAAATATGCAGGTTCTTCAAATCGAAACATCTTTTTATTTACAATTTAGCAATTTACAATTTACAATTTGGCTACGCAATGACTGATACACTAAAAGACATTCTCCTTTTTACGGTATCTTCTTCAATATAGAGTTGCGTAACAGTACCTCCAGTAATACGCACAAGAAAGCAGCCAACGCAAACCAGCGGTACTCTTCCTGGCGCTTGCTGTATTCTTTTACATTCAATTTTGTTTTCTCCAGCTTGTCTATCTCCTCATACACTTCCTTCAACTTCGAGTTGCTGGTGGCACGGAAATAGTTACCTTCCGTTGTTCCAGCAATCTGTGTCAAAGTCTTTTCATCAATTTCGACGGGCATATTGACATATTGCACTGTTCCACCTACCGGATAAGGATAAGGAGCCATACCATTGGTTCCTACCCCAATAGTATAAACGCGAATGCCAAAGCTCTTGGCTATTTCAGCAGCTGTCAAAGGAGAAATATCACCTTTATTATTGACACCGTCCGTCAGCAGAATAATGACTTTCGACTTTGCCTTGCTATCCTTCAAACGGGTAACGGCATTGGCAATCCCCATACCGATTGCCGTTCCGTCTTCAATCAGCCCGCACTTCATATCTTTAAGCAAGTTCAACAATACGGCATGGTCTACTGTCAATGGACATTGCGTAAAGCTTTCTCCAGCAAACAAAGTTATACCTATATTATCATTCGGACGTCCGTTAATAAACTCTGCCGCTACATCCTTCGCCGCTTCCAACCGGTTAGGTTTCAGGTCTTCGGCCAGCATACTGGTAGAAACGTCCATGGCAAGCATGATATCAATACCCTCAATCTCACTGTTCTGCCAGCTATCGGTGGTTTGCGGACGTGCCAAAACAAGAATAATCAGTATCAAGGCAATTATCCGCAATACAAACGGTACATGCAGCAAGTAGTTCTTATAGCTTTTAGGGGTATGGGCATACACACGGGCATCCGAAATCTGAAGCGTAGCTTCACTATTCTTCCGCTTCATAATATACCATACTATATAAGGTATAAGCAACAGCAGCAAAAATAAATATTCAATATTGGCAAAAACCATATTTATGTACGATTTAACGATTTACAATTCAGCTTCGCTCCAAACATCCCTCATTTTTCACTCATGTATATCCGATTGAAGTCACTTTTTCAGTATTAAGCAAAATAATTATACAACTCCAATCCAATATATATCAAGGAACTGACAAGGGCTACAGCCAACACTACAATACCCGCTCCCAGCAAAATCTTGGTACGCAAAGAACGTTTCTCGATAATGGTAATCTCCGTAGGCTGCGGTTTAGCATTCTCCTCTTCTTTCTCCTTGGTTTCATTAATAAAGTCAATGGCATTAATCAGGTTAGCGTCATTTTCGTTCACCAATGGATTATGCTTGGCAAATTTCACCAAATCAGCAGTCTGGAACAATTCACGCAAATCTGATAGAGCTTCCTTATCTTTCATTTCCAGCAACTTATCTATGATTTCCGTAGAAGTCATTTCCAAAGCATTGAAACCAAAACGGTCTTTTATATATGTACGAAGAGCATCAGTCAATTCCGTATAATATTCCTTCGGCTCCCCTTTCTGCCATACCTTCTCATTCTTGATACGTTCTATCTCCTGCATAGCCAACTGATGGGGAGGCAACTTAGGTTCTACCTTCACCTTACGGATAATAGGCTTATTGTCGAAGAAACGCATTATCAGATAGACAAGCAATATCCCTATCGGGATAATCAGCGCACCACAAGCCATAAGACCATACCAGTCTTCCCAAGCAAAAGGCGCTTGCATCACTGTTTTGGGACCGAAAAACTGTTCCGGATTCTCCGGATCTAACGGGACATTCACCGAATATACTTTCAATGCCAACGCTTTGGAGCGATACTTCTCATTATCCACCGTCACTTCCATAGGCGGCAGATAATAAAGAGCCGAATCAAAAGAGGTAACTGTATACTCTTGAGTTATCAATGCACGCCGGCCATCATTCAGCAATTGCGTATCCGGTTTGGCCACATCAATAATTTCAACCCCATTCACCAGCGTATCGGTATATACCGGGAATATGGCACGCTTATCGGCATCTAGAGATACTTGAAGTTTTATCTTTGCCTGCTCTCCAATAAGAATCTGCAAAGAGTCAATCGTAGCATCTACCGTTACCGACTGGGCTACTACCCTTCCCGACCATGCTATTAATAACGCTATCAGAAATAAATATCTTTTCATTTTCCGATTAATTTCGTTTCGCAAACAAATTCATCAATGCCTTGACATAATCCTGGTCGGTACGTACCGACACATTGTCGACATTACTCTTGGTAAACGTTTCATTCAATTCCGCCTGCTTGTTCACCCACCAATCATGATGGGCACGGCGCACGGCACGCGAGGAGGTGTCAATCCACTGCTCATGTCCCGTCTCGGCATCCCTAATCTTCATCAGTCCCACGGGAGGCAATTCTTCCACACGACGGTCGTACACCTGAACGGCAACCAGGTCATGCTTACGATTGGCAATGGTCATGGCGTTCTTGAAACTTTCCTGGTCGATGAAGTCGGACAAGACAAATGCCGTGCAACGGCGTTTCATTACGTTTGTCAGATACTCCAAGCCCAGACGAATGTTCGTCCTCCGGCTTTCCGCATGAAAATCTATCAGTTCGCGGATGATGTAAAGTATATGCTTACGTCCCTTCTTGGGCGGAATAAACTTCTCAATCCGGTCCGAAAAGAAGATGACACCAATCTTGTCATTATTCTGAATGGCAGAGAATGCCAGTGTGGCGGCAATTTCCGTCACCATATCCTTCTTCATCTGCTTTACCGTACCGAATTCCAAACTACCGGAAACATCTACCAACAACATCACTGTCAATTCGCGCTCCTCCTCAAACACCTTGACGTAAGGCTTGTTGAAGCGGGCGGTCACATTCCAGTCAATGTCGCGTATGTCGTCGCCAAACTGATACTCGCGCACTTCGGAGAATGCCATACCTCTACCCTTGAAGGCAGAGTGATACTGCCCGGCAAAGATATTGTTGGACAGTCCGCGCGTCTTTATCTCAATCTGACGGACTTTCTTCAAAAGTTCTGTTGTTTCCATTGATTTATTTTAATAATCTCATTTAAGCACACAAGCGCAATTTAGTTTATAACAGAAACTTCCCTATGAAAAGGGGTGAAGTTTTCGGTACTCAACCCTAAGGTTTACGACGCTAACCTCAGGTATTGGATTGTAAACCTCAAGTTTACGAAAACCTCTATTATGCGTTAGGGCACTTCAACCTTGTTCAGTATCTTGCTGACGATTTCATCAGATGTCATATTGCTGGCTTCCGCCTCGTAAGTCAAGCCGATACGGTGGCGAAGTACGTCGTGTGCCACAGCGCGCACATCCTCCGGAATGACATAACCGCGACGCTTGATGAACGCGTAGCTACGGGCAGCCAGGGCCAAGTTGATGGAGGCACGGGGCGAACCGCCGAAACCAATCATGTCTTTCAGCTCTTTCAAATCGTATTTTTCCGGATAACGAGTAGCAAATACAATATCGACAATATATTTTTCGATTTTCTCATCCAGATATACCTGGCGAACCACCTTGCGGGCTTCGATAATCTCGTCAGCCTTCAAGATTGGCTTCACGTTGAACTTCTCTCCATTGATATTCTGGCGAATAATCAGTTTCTCCTCTTCCTGCTTCGGATAGTCAATTACAACTTTCAGCATGAAACGGTCCACTTGCGCTTCGGGCAGCGGATAAGTACCTTCCTGCTCAATAGGATTCTGCGTGGCAAGCACCAAAAATGGTTTGGGCAACCCGAAAGTTTCATTGCCGATAGTAACTTGACGTTCCTGCATGGCTTCCAGCAAAGCACTCTGTACTTTGGCGGGAGCACGGTTGATTTCATCAGCCAAAACAAAATTTGCGAAGACCGGACCTTTTTTTACTTGGAACGTTTCATCCTTCTGGCTGTAAACCATTGTACCTATTACGTCGGCAGGCAACAAGTCTGGCGTAAACTGAATGCGGCTGTATTGCGCATCAATCAACGAAGCAAGCGTCTTGATAGCTAAAGTCTTTGCCAAACCGGGCACACCTTCCAACAACACGTGTCCATCGGACAACAAACCAATTAACAACGACTCTACCAGATGCTTTTGTCCTACAATGACCTGGTCCATACCTGTGGTAAGATTGGTAACGAAAGCACTTTGTCTTTCAATCCGCTCATTCAGTTCGCGGATGTCAATTGTTTCAGCCATAAATCATTCTATTTTTTTAATGTTTAATTTCCTCATTTATCCGGTTTTGAACCGGTAATTATTTTTTTCGCTCCCAAAAGTACGGGAATAAATTAACCATACCAACTAATTTTTATTAAAAAACTATGCGAAACCTTTAGATTAAACTACTTTCATAGAGTTTAGTATTTAACAAAAAAAGAAGCAGTAATTTTTTACTGCTTCTTGGCCAATTTTGGTATCTTGATAGTAGTACCATAAGGCACATTATCCGGATTCTTGATTACACCGGGATTATGCTTCACGATATAAGGCCAAAGAGCTTTTGTTCCATAAAAACGAAGCGCTACCCTAGTCAGCGTTTCCCCTTCCTTGATGGTATAAGTGGTTTCTGTTCCCACAATCGTATACCCCACAGAATCCGGTTCAAACGGTACAACTGTCTTTTTTTGCTCTTTTTTAGGAGTGGGAGACTGTACTTGTACATTTTCCTTTGGAGTTTTTTTAAGCGTAGGAGTTGTTGCAGCAACAGTTTCTGCCACAGTATCTATCCGAGCAGGAGCTACAACATCTTTTGAAACAATACTGTCTGTCAAGGCAATATTGTCTTGACCGGCAGGAACCTCCACCTTTTCAGTAACAGATTCCCTCACATCCGAGTCTGCAACTTCTTCTACAAGAGGCTTTGCAGTAAGTGCGTCAAGCAAGTCCGGATAATACATGAAAGCTACGGCACCACCACACAGCAACACTACAAAAACAACGATGCCTATAAAATATTTCATAGTCGAAGAATCTGCCATATCTTTTATCACTGGCTCAGACGGTTCCGGCTCAACAGCAACTATATTTTCAGGCATTGCTTCAGGTTCCGTTTTTTCCGGTTTCTCCTCTTCAACTGCCGGTTCGGGCTCAATTAACGGCTCTTCTATTACAGTTTCCACCAAAGGTTCTTCTATCGTAGCTTCTTCCACTAAGGTAACCTTCTCCTCCACCTCTTGTTCCAGAGTTTTGATTTCAGTATCTTCATCATCTTCACTGTCATTTTCCTGCAGGGTATCCTCAAGTACCGTAGCGTCATTCAAAACTACAGTTTCAAAATGCGAAAATGGTCTATTGATAATATCTTTCAAGGCCGGTTCCGGTGTAAACGACACTTTTGTATGCCCTTGTATCTCAAACCTTTCCCCCGTATTCACATTAACGCTTTCACGACTCCCGACATCTATCAGTTTGAAAGTCCCCAAACCTCGTATCTTCACATACTTATCCTTCTCCAATGACTCCTCAATCAGCTGAAAGAATTCTTTCACAAAACTATCCGCATTCTTCTTGCTCATGCCATGCCTTTCAGCCAGCGTGTCAATCAAGTCTTGTATGTTCAGTTTCTCATTCATAATACGGGAGATTTTTTTAAAAGCCGGTTACTTAAACTTATCCTTTAATAATGTACTCGGCTTATAAGTCAACACCAATTTAGGAGGTACCAGCATACGCTGCTTTGTAGTCGGATTCACAGATATACGTTCTGCCTTCTTTTTCACTTCGAATGTACCGAACCCTTGTATAGAGATAATATTCCCCTCCTCCAACTGCCGTGCCATATCCGACAGCAATGAAGCAACCAGCTCAGAAGTATCTTTCAATGTGTATCCTAACCTCCGCGATAATTCAGAAGTAAACTCTTTGTTATTCAAAATGTAAGCCTTTAAATTGAACTACGGTGCTATATTAGCAAATCTTCTTCACATAAGCAAGAAGATAAGGAAAAATCTTTAAATTATTCGCCCAAAAAGGTCGAAATCATCGGAATTTACTATCTCTACGTGGTAAAAGTTACCTATATGCAACGCTTTGTCTCCACGCTCAATCAAAACCTCCGGATCCACTTCGGGAGAATCAAATTCTGTACGTCCAATATAATATTCGCCTTCCAGCCGGTCAATGATTACTTTCATCTGCCTGCCTACTTTCTCCGCACTCAACTCCCCTGAAATGCCTTGCTGAATAGACATTAACTCATCCAGGCGGGCTTGTTTCACTTCCTGGGGAATAGAATCCTCATATTCAGCAGCGGCATACGTTCCTTCTTCTTCCGAATACGCAAAAGCCCCCATTCTATCGAAACGCACTTTACGGACAAACTCTTTCAGCTCCTCAAAATCGGCTTCAGTTTCTCCCGGATGCCCCACCATCAGTGTAGTACGGAGATGGATACCGGGAACCTCTTCACGGAATTGCTCTATCAACTTATATGTCTCACCCTTCGTCACATGACGGCGCATCTTTTGCAGCATATTGTCGCTGATATGCTGCAAGGCAATATCCATATATTTGCATACATTGTCACGCTCACGCATCACACGGAATAAATCAGTCGGAAAATGTGCCGGATAAGCATAATGCAAGCGTATCCACTCCACTCCGGGAATATCCGAAATCCGCTCAACAAGCTCGGGCAACATTTGCTTCTTATATAAATCTACTCCGTAATAGGTCAACTCCTGGGCTATAACCTGGAATTCCTTTACACCCCGTGCAACCAGATACTTCACCTCGTCAAGTATCTCCTCCATCGGGCGCGACACATGCCGCCCCGTAATGATAGGGATAGCGCAATAAGAACATTTACGGTCACATCCTTCGGATATCTTCAAATAGGCATAATGCTTTGGAGTGGTCAATGTACGCTCTATGTGCAACTCGTCATGATAGGCCTTTCCCAAATCCTGCAATAACTCTCTCCAATTGAATTTACCATAGAATTTATCCACCTGGGGAATTTCAACGGCCAATTCCTTCAGATAACGTTCCGAAAGGCAGCCCATTACATAAAGCTTCTCCAAGCTTCCTTCCTCCTTGGCCTGCGCAAATTCCAGAATCATATTAATGGATTCCTCCTTGGCGTCACCAATGAAACCGCAAGTATTGATCACGGCAATCTGCCCTTTCGGCCTTTCCGCATCATGTGTCACATGGAATCCCACTTCCTCCAACTGGCGCATCAAATGTTCCGAATCCACCAGGTTTTTAGAACATCCTAAAGTAATGATATCTATAGTCTTCCGTTTCATGCATTCTCCCCGAACAGTGAATCAACAAATTCCTTTTTACGGAACACCTGCAAATCTTCCATGCCTTCACCCAATCCAATATATTTAACCGGAATTTTAAACTGGTCTGAAATGCCGATGACTACGCCACCCTTGGCTGTTCCGTCCAACTTTGTAACAGCCATTGCCGTAACCTCCGTTGCCAGAGTGAACTGCTTGGCTTGCTCGAATGCATTCTGCCCGGTTGAGCCATCCAACACAAGCAACACCTCATTCGGAGCATCAGGGACAACCTTCTTCATCACATTCTTGATTTTCGTCAGTTCATTCATCAAACCGACTTTATTATGAAGGCGTCCTGCCGTATCTATAATTACCACATCGGCATTATTAGCAGTTGCGGAACTCAGTGTGTCAAAAGCGACAGAAGCCGGGTCAGCACCCATTTTCTGCTTCACAACAGGCACACCTACCCGTTCACCCCATATCACCAACTGCTCCACAGCAGCAGCACGGAAAGTATCGGCAGCACCCAGATAAACAGACTTTCCGGCTTTCTTGAACTGATAAGCCAGTTTGCCAATCGTAGTAGTCTTCCCTACACCATTGACGCCCACTACCATAATGACGTATGGTTTCTTCGCAATCGGTGCTTCAAAGTCATCCACATCCTCCGAATTATTCTCTGTAAGCAACGCTGCGATTTCATCACGTAAAATATGATTCAACTCAGTGGCATTCATATATTTGTCGGCTGCTGCACGCTTTTCGATACGTTCAATAATTTTCAGTGTCGTTTCCACGCCCACATCCGAAGTTATCAACACCTCTTCCAGATTATCCAATACTTCATCATCAACTTTTGACTTTCCTGCCACGGCACGCGCAATCTTGCCAAATACACTTTCTTTGGTCTTAGATAATCCTTTATCTAATGTTTCCTTTTTTTCCTTGGAGAAAAAACTAAAAAATCCCATACACTAATTATTTTTATGCAACCTGTTTTCGCATTCCCTGCAAAGATATAACAAAACTGACGAATATTAAAAACTTCGTCCTCTTTTTAAAAAGAAATCCCCTTACCGGAAATACCGACAAGGGGATCTTTATAAGTCATCAGCGCTTTACAGCCACTGTATTCATCTTATTTCTTAAAGAAGTTCTGAACATCTTCATTACGGACCATCTGTTCATCAAAGATGTAAGCACCAGTCTTAGGAGACTTCACCATTTTGATAACCTTTGTATAAGAACGTCCTTCTTTGCTTCCTTCGTGCAAGGTTGCTACCGCTTTCTTTGCCATAAGTTATAGATTTATTATTTAATTTCTTTATGTACTGTCACTCTCTTCAGAATCGGGTTGTATTTCTTCAACTCCAATCTCTCTGTGGTATTCTTTCTGTTCTTCGTCGTAATATAACGAGAAGTACCCGGCATACCGCTATCCTTGTGTTCTGTGCATTCCAGAATCACCTGTACTCTGTTACCTTTTGCTTTCTTTGCCATAATCAGTATTCTCCTCTACTTTAGCCAATAACTTTAATGCTTTTCCAATCACAATAACCTTTAGCTACCGCATCTTTCAAAGCAGCGTCCAGTCCTTTCTTATTAATAATGCGCAAACCATTAGCGCAAATGCTAAGGCTGATCCAGCAATCTTGCTCTACATAGTAGAACTTCTTGTTAAACAAGTTCAAATCAAAGGTTCTCTTCGTTCTTCTCTTTGAGTGTGAAACATTGTTGCCAATCATGGCCTTCTTTCCGGTAATTTGACAAATCTTTGACATTTCTATCTTAATTTTATAGTTTTCTTTTTTGCCTATTTCAAACAGAGCGCAAAGTAAGCACTTTTATCGTTACCAAACAAGTTTTTCTTAAAATAATTCACTGTACGATAGCATTTTTTCCTCATTTCAGCTTCTCATAAAGCAACAAAAGGGCATTTTGAATTGTTTTTTCCACATTTTCCTTTCTTCCCTCGTCTCCCTCCTGCTTCATGGTAACGATTTCATTTTTATAGGCAACAGCTATCCACACCGTACCCACCGGTTTTTCCGAAGTCCCACCTCCAGGACCTGCAATACCGGAAGTAGCCACTGCACAATCTGTTTTCAGCGTTTTCATCGCACCTTTCACCATTTCTGTAACAGTTTCACGACTTACTGCTCCATATTTTTCCAATGTTTCGGCAGATACATGCAACAAAGACATCTTTATTTCATTGGAATACGCCACTATACTACCATTAAAGTATTCCGAACTGCCAGGAACGGAAGTTATCAGAGCGGCAATTCCTCCACCCGTACAACTTTCTGCGGTGGAAAGGGACAATTTCTTTGCTTTCAGCAGCTCTCCTACCTTTTCTTCCAGCTTCATACCTTATTATATATATTATCTTAAAGTTACCCGTGAATAAGCAGGTGCTTCCATCGGACAAAAATCTTTATCCATATACTTGAAATATCCGGTAATGGCAATCATGGCAGCGTTATCCGTTGTGTAGCTGAACTTCGGAATAAATATTTTCCAACCATACTTCCCGGCATGCTCACGGAAAGCATTACGCAATCCATTATTGGCAGAAACACCTCCGGCAACAGCCACTTCCTTTATTTTATATTGCTTGGCGGCTTTGCGCAACTTATCCATCAAGATATCTACGACGGTAGCTTCCAGCGATGCCGCCAAATCCGTCTTGTGATGTTCGATGAAATCAGGGTCGTCCTTCATCCAGTCGCGCAGAGAGTAAAGGAACGAGGTCTTAAGTCCGCTAAAACTATAATCCAACCCTGGAATATGCGGTTTGCTGAACGAGAAGGCTTTAGGATTACCTTGCCGAGCCAGCTTGTCAATAATTGGACCACCCGGATATCCTAATCCCATCACCTTTGAGCATTTGTCAATGGCTTCACCGGCGGCATCATCAATAGTCTGCCCCAAAATTTCCATATCGTTATAGGCTTTCACCAAGATAATCTGTGAGTTTCCACCGGAAACCAGCAAGCAGAGGAAAGGAAATCCCGGCTGCACATTATCTTCACCTTCTGCTTTAATAAAATGAGCTAACACATGACCGGTCAAATGATTAACATCAATCATTGGAATGCCTAATGAACGGGCGAACCCTTTGGCGAAAGATACCCCCACCAACAATGATCCCATCAATCCCGGTCCACGCGTAAAGGCCACAGCACTCAATTCCTCTTTGGTTACTCCGGCGCGTTTCAATGCCTCATGCACTACCGGAACTATATTTTGTTGGTGCGCGCGGGAAGCCAGTTCAGGCACTACCCCACCGTATGCTTCATGCACAGCTTGGCTGGCCACCACATTCGAAAGCAGATAACCATCTTTGATGACAGCTGCAGAAGTGTCATCACAAGAAGATTCTATTCCCAAGATTATTGTACTCATAATGTTTATTTACGTTTAAACGCTGCAAAAGTAGTGATAAAAGTACGATTCATAACGTATTATTTCATATTTTTGTTGGCTGATTATAAAAATTAACCGCCTATCAGAAAGCTAAAAAAAACAGTACGCTGGGTACTCGGTATTGTATTGGGATTGTACATTGGTACCATATTGTTGCTGAACATTCCATCTGTTCAGCGACAAATGTCTGTATTTGTTGCCAATGAACTGGCTTCCATACTGGACAGCAAGATTTCCATCGGGCGAATAAACATAGGATTGTTGAACCGCATCATCATCGACGACCTGCTCCTGGACGACCAATCCGGCAAGGAAATGCTGAAAGTGACCCGTCTTTCTGCCAAATTCGATATTCTCCCCCTATTCAGCGGCAAAATATCCATTAGTAACATACAATTGTTCGGCTTTAACATCAATCTAAGCAAGCAGACTCCCAAGGATAAACCTAATTTTCAGTTTGTACTCGACGCATTCGCATCCAAAGATACAGTTCAAAAGAAAAACAACCTGGATCTCCGTATCAATTCCTTACTGATACGCCGCGGAAAGGTTTCGTATGATGTGCTGTCCGAGAAAGAGACTCCGGGAAAATTCAATCCACAGCATCTCCGTTTACGTAACATTATTGCAAACATCTCCCTAAAAGCATTACAAAATGATTCTATCAATGCCGCCATCAAGCGTCTGAGCATCGAAGAAGAACATTCCGGATTTGAATTGAAGAAACTAAGTCTAAAGGTTATCGGCAATGACCAACGGATGAAAATCGAAAATTTCGCTATCGACCTCCCCAACACCTCTTTGGCAATGGATACTATACACATGGATTATGACAGTCTGGGGGCGTTTGACAATCTTGCCCAAGATGTCCGTTTCTCATTCCATTTGCTGCCCTCTCAAATCGCCTTGCAGGATTTATCGGCTTTTGTTCCGGCTTTTGGTTCTTTCAAGGAAAAATTGCAAGTAGAGGTACAGACGGACGGCACCATCAATCAACTGAATTGCCCGCACCTTTCCGTCTCTGTCGGAAATCATTTTTATCTGAGGGGAGACGTATCTCTACAAGACCTTTCCCATCCGGAAAATGCTTATGTATTCGGTAATTTGTCCAATTTGTACGCAGACCCGGAAGGAATTGCCTTCTTTGTCCGGAATTTCAGCAAGAACTACAATGGAGTACCTCCCGTCCTGCAACACTTAGGAACGGTTTCCTTCCGTGGAGAAGTCTCGGGCTACTTCACAGACCTCGTAACTTACGGACAAGTACGCACTGACATCGGAACCATCCAAACTGACGTAAAACTAAGTTCTAACAAAGATAAAGGTTATTTTGCCTATTCCGGTGCAGTGAAAACCAAAGAGTTTGAGCTGGGCAAGATGCTGGGCAACAAGAAACTGGGTAAAGTAACTTTCAATCTAGATGTCAACAGCAACCATTACGAAAACCAATACCCGTCCGTACTGCTGAAAGGGCTGGTTGCCTCCATTGATTACAGCGACTACAATTACGAAAATATCACCCTAGATGGAGAATACAAGCAGGGAGGCTTCACGGGAAAAGTCGCCTTGGATGACACCAATGGTTCTGTTATTTTGAACGGTACCATCAATACCGCCAGTCGGGTACCGACTTTCAACTTTCAGGCAAGCATCGACAAATTTCGTCCTCATGCCCTACATCTTACACCCAACTATGAAGATACGGAAATATCAGTCAAAGTCAAGGCAGACTTCACCGGCGGTTCCATTGACGAGATGAACGGTGAAATCAACGTTGACAGCTTACTATTCGCAGCTCCGGAAACACAATACTTCCTGGACAATCTGAAGATATCTGCCATAAGAGAAAGCGAAGGCCAGAAACGGCTGACCATCCAATCCAACTTTCTCCAAGGTAGCATAGAAGGTGACTACTCTTATCGTACCCTGCCTGCCAGTGTACTGAATATCATGCGACGTTATATCCCCGCCTTGATTCTGCCAGACAAGAAACCCATAGAGACAGAGAACAATTTCCATTTTGACATGCACATTTACAATACGGAACTGTTCTCCACCGTCTTTCAGATTCCGGTAAAAGTATATACCCATTCCACCATTAAGGGATACTTCAATGACAAGGCACAGCGGCTCCGCGTAGAAGGCTATTTTCCCCGTCTCCGTTATGGAAACAAATTCATCGAATCCGGAATGTTCCTTTGCGAGAATCCCGGTGACCAGTTCCATACACGCCTACGCTTCAGCAACCGCAAATCAAACGGCGCTGTCAATATAGCTTTAGAAGCGCAAGCCCGGAACAATAACATACAGACCACGCTGAATTGGGGTAACAGTAGCACTGTAACCTACAGCGGGAAACTCGCCGCCGTCGCCCACTTCATCCGTGAACAGAACGAAGCGAATGAAAGCAAGAGGAAACTTCCCCCCTTAAAAACCGTCATTGATGTCCAGCCCACCAACGTGATACTGAACGATACGCTGTGGGATATACATCCTTCCCAAGTAGTACTCGACTCCGGCAAAGTGTATGTCAATGATTTCTACTTCAGCCATAAAGACCGGCACTTGCGTATCAATGGTATCGTTTCACCACAACCCGAAGATACAGTACGTCTGGATTTGAAGGAAATCAACATCGGTTATGTGTTCGACATTGCAGACCTCGGAGTCAATTTCAAAGGAGAAGCCACCGGTCCGGCTTTCGCCAGCGGAGTATTGGAAAACCCTGTCATGAGCACCGACTTGTTTATCCGCAACCTCGGATTGAACGAAGGCTTGCTGGGTGATGCCAACATACACGGAGAATGGCACCACGACGTGAAGGGCATCTATCTAGATGCCCATATCCGGGAGAAAGATATTGCCAAAAGCCATGTGTATGGCTATATCTATCCTTTGAAGCCCACTAGTTCATTGGATCTCCAAATTGAAGCGGACGGTACCAACTTGAAGTTTATACATCATTATATGAGTAGCATCACGCCCGAATTCAACGGACGTGCTACCGGCCATGTACATTTCTATGGCAAATTCAAGGCTCTCACCATGGAAGGGCGTGTATTCGGCGATGCTTCTATGAAGGTAGACGTGCTCAACACCACTTTCTCCGTCAAAGACAGCATCTACATCGAGCCCGGCGGGTTGACCTTCCGCAACAACCGCATTTTCGACACGCAAGGGCATCAAGGAAGTATGAGCGGCTATCTGCACTATCAGCATTTTAAGAACCTGGAGTACCGTTTCAATTTCAATGTCAACGACATGCTGGTGATGAATACCAAAGAATCACCGGACTATCCCTTCTACGGCACCGTCTACGGTACGGGAAATGCCACTATTGCCGGTAATGCCCAAGATGGCGTTAACATTGATGTTGCAATGACTACCAATCGCAACACTACCTTTACCTATATAAAAGATAACGTATCTACAGCAGTCAGCAACCAGTTCATCAAGTTTGTGGACAAGACACCACGCCGTGCCGTACAAGACTCTATCCGCCTTTCCGACTACGAAATTGCCCAAAAGGAAATCGAGGAAGAAAGAGAGAGCGACACTGATATCCGGCTGAATCTCTTGATAGACGCCACTCCCGACGCTACCATGAAGATTATCATGGACCCTATCGCTGGCGACTATATCAGTGGACGGGGAACTGGAAATATCCGTACTGAGTTCTTCAATAAAGGAGATGTAAAGATGTTTGGCAGTTACCGGATAAGCCAGGGAGTCTATAAATTCAGTCTGCAAGAGGTTATCCGAAAGGACTTTATTATCAGGGATGGAAGTTCCATTACATTCAACGGCTCGCCACTGGATGCCACTCTGGACATAAAAGCAGGTTATACGGTCAACTCAGCATCCTTAAATGACCTAATGCCCAACGAGGCAACCTCCGGCTACATCAGCCAGACAAATGTAAAAGTGAACTGTATGATGGACCTTACCGGACAATTGACCTCACCTGATGTAAAATTCGACATCGAACTGCCCAACGAACGCGATGAAGTGCAGGCCATTGTCCGTAACTATATTCCTACCGACGAGCAAATGAACATGCAGATACTCTATCTGTTGGCTATCGGCAAGTTCTATACCCCGGAAAACTTAGGAGCCACCCAGAATTCGAATATGATGTCCAGTGTTGTTTCATCCACCCTTTCCGGACAGTTGAATAACGCTTTATCGAACATTCTCGATGTCAATAACTGGAACTTCGGCACCAATTTCAGTACCGGTGAAAGAGGCTGGACAGACATGGAGTTCGAGACTATGCTTTCAGGACAATTATTGAATAACCGACTACTTATCAATGGTAATTTTGGTTATCGTGATAATCCGATGGCAAATACCAATTTTGTGGGAGACTTTGAAGCGGAATGGCTCGTCAACCGTTCCGGAGACATCCGCCTGAAAGCGTACAACGAAACGAACGACCGCTACTACACCCGGACAAATCTGACAACACAAGGTATTGGTATTATCTTCAAAAAGGATTTCAACAAATGGAGTGAGCTCCTTTTCTGGAACAGATGGAAACTCAAGCGGCTGAGAAAGGAACAAGAAATAAAGCAAGATACCCTATCCACTGATAAAATAAACACAGAACAGCAGATGCCCGAGGCACAATCAAAACGGAAAAGGGAGCAAAAGTAAGATTGACGTTCTTACTGTCCACATTGAAGGTTTTAGAATAAGCAAATAGGCTCGAATACAGCATTTTAAATGGCTACACCCTTTGTACCTAAAGGTGTAGCCATCACTCTACGATAGTATAGGCATTCAAGGCAAAGGGTGTAGCCATAAAAATACATCAGAAAGGCAATGGCCCGTCCGACCCCACACCTCCAAACGGGTTGTCCGTCTGTGGCGGAAAATCAGCAGCCGATGGAGGTGGCGGTGTTGCCGTACTTCCGATAGGCGCATTCATACGTGAACCAAATGTAGCTCCTCCACCCTCCGTCGGAGGTGGAATAACCATATCATCCTCGGGATTCTGGAAACGGGTGTACTGTCCGATAAACCTCAGACGCACATCCCCCACGGCACCGTTACGGTGCTTTGCTATGATGATTTCCGCCATACCGCGCAAGTCACTGCCATCGGCAGAAGTATAAATCTTGTAATATTCAGGACGGTGGATGAAGCAAACCATATCGGCATCCTGCTCGATGGCACCGGATTCACGAAGGTCACTCAACTGGGGACGCTTGCCTTCCTCGCCTTCACGGTTCTCCACACCACGGTTCAACTGCGACAGAGCGATGATAGGAATGTTCAGCTCCTTGGCCAAACCTTTCAATGAGCGCGAAATGGTACTAACTTCTTCCTGACGGCTACCGAAAGACATTCCGCTTGCATTCATCAGCTGAAGGTAGTCGATGATGATAATCTTTACTCCGTGCTCACGTACCAAACGCCGTGCCTTCGTACGGAGTTCGAATACCGACAAAGAAGGCGTATCGTCCACATAAAGCGGAGCATCCAGCAAGTCACGCAGTTTGTAATCCAACTGCTGCCATTCATAGTCCGCCAACTGACCACTCTTGATTTTCTCACTCGGAATCTCGCACACGTTGGATATCAAACGGTTCACCAGCTGCACGTTACTCATTTCAAGCGAGAACAGCGCTACGGGATTGCGGAAATTCACGGCAATGTTTTTCGCCATGGAAAGTACGAACGCCGTTTTACCCATGGCAGGACGGGCTGCAATAATGATGAGGTCGGACTTCTGCCATCCGGAAGTCATCTTGTCCAGCTTGGTATACCCACTTTCCAAGCCACTCAAACCATCGGTACGGGCAGCAGCTTTCTGAATCAAATCATAGGCTTCGGCAATGACAGGATTAATTTGTGTATAATCCTTCTTCATGTTCTGCTGGGAAATCTCGAACAGTTTTCCTTCGGCCTCCTGCATCAAATCGTCCACGTCCAGCGTCTCGTCGAAAGCCTTGCTCTGGATATTACTGGTAAAAGTAATCAATTCACGTGCCAAAGCTTTCTGCGCAATGATACGTGCATGATATTCGATGTGTGCAGAAGATGCCACCTTACTGCTAAGTTGGGTAATATAGAACGGGCCGCCCACTTCCTCCAATTCTCCCCGCTTTGAAAGCTGCTCCTTCACGGTGAGGATATCGACCGGCTTCTGATTCACGGCCAAATCGGTAATAGCGGAATATATCAGCTGATGTCTATGCTCATAGAATGACTCCGGACGAAGAATTTCACTTACCAGCGAATAAGCGTCCTTCTCAATCATCAAGGCTCCCAAGACTGCTTCTTCCAGCTCCGGCGCTTGCGGCTGGATACGTCCGTAGTCTGTTACGGGCTGTGGTGCCTTTCCTTTCGGAGTACGGGATGTTCTTCTTTGTTCTGCCACTTTAAGAATTAATAATTGAAAATTAAAAATTAAATGAACTTCCCTTTTAGAAAGGGGAAGCAAAGATAATGCAAACCGAATACATAACTTTCATGCTTGCATGAAAAAGTTATGTTGAGGTGCAGCCTATCTTCGCTCGTATGGCAAAGATAAGCGAATTTATTTATAAGCGGTAAATAAATCATTGCTAAGTTTTCAATCTACTATGAACAGAAATCACTAACTTTGTCTTCGGAAGCTGCACTTCATAGCTTCCCCTTTTAATTTTAAATTATTAATTCTTAATTTTCAACGCCATGCTGACTTTTCCAAATGCCAAAATAAACCTGGGACTGAATATCACAGAGAAGCGTCCGGACGGATACCATAATCTGGAAACCATTTTCTATCCGGTTCCCATAGAAGATGCTTTGGAAATAAATATCTTGAACGAAGGAAACCGAAAGTTCCGTCTGCATCAGGCAGGTCTGGAAATTGAGGGAGAAGCAGAGAGCAACCTGGTAGTGAAAGCCTACAAGTTGCTGGACGACCGGTTCAACCTTCCTCCGGTAGACATCCATCTCTTCAAGCATATTCCCTCGGGAGCCGGACTGGGTGGCGGTTCGGCCGATGCAGCCTTCATGTTGAAGCTTCTGAATAATAAGTTTGAACTCGGACTGCCGGATGACACTCTGGAAGAGTATGCCGCCAAGCTGGGTGCCGATTGTGCCTTCTTCATCAAAAACCGTCCGACTTACGCAGAAGGTATCGGAAACATTTTTTCTCCCCTTCCCCTCTCACTGAAAGGATATCGGATATGGTTGGTGAAGCCGGACATTTTCGTCTCTACACGGGATGCCTTTGCAAAAATAAAACCGCATCATCCGGAAATGTCTCTGAAAGAAATTGCCCAACTTCCCGTTGAAGAATGGAACGGACGAATGGTCAATGACTTTGAAGAAAGCGTATTCCCCCAATTTCCCACTATCGGAGAAATCAAGGAAGAGATGTATCGGCAAGGAGCTGTATATGCCTCCATGAGTGGTTCGGGGTCATCTGTTTACGGATTATTCAAGGAAGATGCCGTATTGCCGGAAGTGGATTTCGGAGAAAAAGCTTTTGTATACAAAGGCCGGTTCACTGATGTTTAAAAATGCATCAACCAATATACTGATTTCCGGAAACAAAAACACAACAAGGTTGTTCTTACAGAAAACTCAAAACAACCTTGATTATGAAAAAGTTCAAATTCGGTATTCTGGCAGGACTACTTGTCTTGCTGTCAGTGTCCGCTTTTGCGGAAGGACGTCTTCCTGTAAATATACAAACAGCTTTTCAAAAGCTCTACCCTCAAGCAACGGATGTGGAATGGGAGCAAATGGCCGGTTGCTACGTGGCAGAATTTATTGCAGATGGTCAGGAAGTTGATGTCTGGTTCAATAAACAAGCGGAGTGGGTCATGACTGAAACGGATGTAGAGTCACTGGAAAAAGTGCCGGCTCCCGTGGCAGAAGCATTCATGAGCAGTACAATGGCCGGCATGAAGTTAAGGGACGTAAGAATCATCACCTTTCCCAAACATCCCACAGTGATTATAATTGAGGTGGAACAATACAATTCCGATGAAGAATTCCAACTGTTCTATGCTCCGGATGGAAAACTATTACAAAGCCTCGATGTAACAGAACTTGGAGGAGAGATCTATCCCGGACTCTTTTTCAATGATTAATACTGACGATTGGTGATTTGTCGATGGTATCCATTCATCAACAAATCACCAATCATTCATCACCAATCATTAATATACCTCTACCCTATCAGCAATACGCTTCGCTTTGTCGCGCAACGTGTCAAGGTCACTGTCAAGAGGTGCATAACACAGCACTACACCCATACGGCGGTTTACGCGGGTAGTAGGCTTGCCAAAAATACGCAGATAAGTATCCTCTTCTTTTGTAACCTCTTCCATGCCACGATAATTGGGACGTTCCTGACTGGCTATCGGAGAGAGGATGACAGCACTGGCTCCTATACGATCCTGCTTGATGCCAGGGATAGGCAGACCAAGCACCGCACGACAGTGCAATTCAAACTCATTCAGATTCTGGGTTCCGGCCAGGGTTACCATACCCGTATCGTGCGGACGTGGAGAAAGTTCGGAGAAATAGACACCGTTCTCATGGCTGAGAAAGAATTCCACTCCCCACAATCCGGCACCGGTCAAGGCACGGGTCACTTTCTCTGCCATATCCTGCGCCTCCCTTAGATGGGCAGGGTCAATATGGGCAGGCTGGAAGCTTTCACGATAGTCCCCACCCTTCTGCACATGGCCGATAGGCGGGCAGAACAAGGTCGGGCCATTCTTCTGCGTTACGGTGAGCAATGTTATCTCACTGTCGAACTTGATGAATTCCTCAATGATAAGTTCTTTTATGTCTCCACGGCTACCATTACAGCCATATTCCCAAGCATGCTCCAATTCGTCGGCACTCTTTACGAGAGACTGGCCTTTGCCGGAAGAGGACATCAGCGGTTTCACCACGCATGGAAAACCTATCTTTTCAGCTGCAATTTTCAGTTCATCCAGAGATTTGGCATAAAAATATTTAGCTGTTTTCAGTCCCAACTCTTTAGCTGCAAGGTCGCGTATAGCCTTACGGTTCATAGTAAAGTTCACAGCGCGTGCACTGGGCACCACTTGAATGCCTTCTTTCTCGAAATCGTACAGACGTTCCGTACGGATAGCCTCGATTTCCGGAACAATGATATCCGGCTGGTGTTTGCGTACCACGCGTTCCAAAGCATCTCCATCAAGCATGCTGAATACTTCACATTCATCTGCCACTTGCATGGCAGGCGCTCCGGCATACGAATCGCAGGCGATAATATACTGACCTTTGCGTTGGGCGGAAATTACAAACTCCTTGCCCAGTTCACCAGAACCCAACAATAAAATCTTTTTCATCCTATCTATTTATTTACTATTTGACAATTTTCAATTTACTATTCAACACTATACAATCAGACGATTTACTATTCACCATCCGCTACCCGATTACAGCACAGCCAATAGTAAATAGTAAATCGTCTAATAGTAAATTCCTTTATTGGTGCTGTTCTCTCAACAAATCATTCACCGTCTTTACCGGATTGAATGTAGTCAGAGGCACTTCTACAAATACAGTATTCCAATCACTCATGGCGCCGTTCCACAAACCGGGAAGTTCAAGCGCCTTCAGGTCCTTGCCGTTCTTGGACTTATAGGAGATGAACCCCGTGGCTTTATCCACATACTTCACAAGATTGAACTTATGTCCTTTATAGTCACGTACAGCGCAAACCAAATCCACCGGATTGAAATGGGTACCCTTTTCAAACATTTCCTTCTTTTCCGGATCGTCCATATCAATCTGCGAACTTTCCAGAATCTGCAGAGAGATAGTGCCGTCACTGTTGTATGCCAAGAACGGACCTCCACCTGGTTCGCCTACGTTCTTCACCATACCGCAGACGCGCATCGGACGGTTCAGTTTTTCTTTCAGGTATATCACCAGTTCGGCATCTTCCAGATTCTTCGTCTCCGGGTTCTTGCAATAGAGTTGCTTCTGCAGGAATTGCAGGATTTCAAGAATTTGTTCGTGTGTATATTTCCCGCTTTCAAGCAACTGCAAATAGGCAAATACCTTCTGCTGCAAAGCTACCAGTACACCGGCAATCAGCTTTTTATATAATACGGTGTCACCCTTCAGTTTGTCGGGTACCACATTGTCGATATTCTTTATGAAGATAATATCCGCATCAAGGTCGTTCAAGTTTTCAATTAATGCACCATGACCGCCCGGACGGAACAAAAGTTTGCCATTGTCACGGAACGGTTTGTTTTCCATATCGGCAGCAATGGTATCAGTACTCGGTTTCTGTTCCGAAAAGGTGATGTTATAATCCACCCCGTACTTCTTAGCATAAGCGGCAGCCTTTTCGTCCACCAAAGCCTTGAATAAGGCACGGTGTTCGGGCGAAACCGTGAAATGTACATTCACTTTACCATTTTTATTGACAGCATACAAGGCCCCTTCTACCAAATGTTCTTCCAACGGCGTACGGCTACCGTCTTCATACTTATGGAACTTCAGCAGTCCTTTGGGCAGCGCACCATAATTCAGTCCGGCCCCTTCGAGCAAGGCTGCAACAACCGCCTTGTAGTTTCCGGCAGCAAGCAGAGCCGATATATCCTTTCCGGCAGTTCTCCGGCAAGCGGTATTCAGGTCGTCATAGAAGGCAAACTTCTCTATATTCTCAAAGAAAGTCTTTTCAAAGCCTGTCTGGGGGGCATCATAATCTGCTCCAAGAAACTCAAACAAGTTTTTGAACATACGGCTAGCAGCACCCGAAGCCGGTACAAACTTCACTACCACCTTATCGGTCTGTGTATATGCCTCCCAAGCGTCCAGGTATTTCTTCTGTTCATCCGTATCCGGAGCCAATATCCCCTTCTCTACAGAAGCAGCGGCAGACAGTTTCAAGTATGGAAAACCCTTTTCAAAACAAGCCAACTGTTCGGCTATTTGTTCTTCGGAGATGCCTTTATTTTCGAGCAACTCTTTGTCTTGCGGTGTTATCATAATATCTTGTTTTATTAATTCATGCCCAAAAATACAAAAAAAGCAGAACTGCCGTCAAGAAAATGAAGAAAAAACTTACCTTTGAAGCATAAAATACGGACGATTATGGAAACTGATGAATTTTTCACTACTAAAGAGAAAGATTTACTCTTCTCGCTCTACCGCAAACTGTTGCAACTTTCCGGAGAAACCCTCCAGAAGGGGGACTGCAAAAAGCTGAAAACACATCTTGTCAACACTATACAGAACAACCGTATCCAGCGTGATATATTCGGTTTGAATCCCGTCATCAAAGATATGCAAACGGCTGTCATCGTAGCAGAAGAAATTGGCATGAAGCGCGCCTCCATTCTGGGACTCATGCTGCACGACTCCGTGCGCTGCGGTACTTGCACCGCCCAAGAAGTAGAGCAAATTTATGGCGAGGACGTGGCAGGCATCATCCGGGGATTGATACGTGTAAACGAACTTTATTCCAAAAGCCCTACCATCGAGTCCGAGAATTTCCGCAACTTGTTGCTGACTTTCGCCGAGGACATGCGTGTCATTCTCATTATGATTGCCGACCGCGTAAACATCATGCGGCAGATAAAAGATTGCAAGAACGATGAAGCCCGCCGGCAGGTAGCCAACGAAGCGGCCTATCTCTATGCGCCCCTTGCCCATAAGCTGGGTCTGTATAAATTGAAGTCGGAACTGGAAGACCTCTCGCTGAAATATACTGAGAAGGAGGTCTACTATCATATCAAAGAAAAACTAAACGAGACAAAGGCATCACGCGACAAGTACATCGCCTCTTTTATTGCACCGGTACAAAAGAAACTGGAAGACGCCGGACTAAAGTTCCACATTAAAGGACGCACCAAGTCTATCCACTCCATCTACCAAAAAATGAAGAAGCAGAAATGCCCCTTCGAAGGCGTGTATGACTTGTTTGCCATCCGCATTATTCTGGACTCTTGCCTGGACAAGGAGAAACTGGAATGTTGGCAGGCCTACTCCATCGTAACAGATATGTACCAGCCTAACCCGAAACGGCTACGCGACTGGCTGTCCGTACCTAAAAGCAACGGATATGAGTCACTGCACATCACCGTGATGGGTCCCGAAGGCAAATGGGTGGAAGTACAAATACGTACCGAACGCATGGATGATATTGCCGAACGAGGCCTGGCCGCCCATTGGCGATACAAAGGAGTGAAAGGTGAATCTGGTCTTGACGAATGGCTGACTTCCGTACGCGAAGCCTTAGAGAGCTCGGACAGCAACGGACTGGAAACGATGGACCAGTTCAAACTGGATTTGTACGAAGACGAGGTATTTGTGTTTACCCCGAAAGGCGATTTGTTCAAACTTGCTAAAGGCTCCACCGTGCTCGATTTTGCTTTTCATATTCACAGCAAACTAGGTTGCAAATGCATCGGTGCCAAAGTGAACGGCAAAAATGTACAGTTGAAGCAAATGCTGCATAGCGGTGACCAAGTAGAGATAATGACATCGAATACGCAGACACCCAAGCAGGACTGGCTGAACATCGTAACCACCTCTAAGGCGCGTACCAAAATACGCCAGGCGTTGAAGGAAATGGCTGCACGCCAGCACGCCTTCGCCAAGGAAACCCTGGAACGCAAGTTCAAGAACCGGAAAATAGAGTATGATGAAGGAACCATGATGCGCCTCATCAAGCGCCTCGGCTTCAAGGTAGTGACAGACTTCTACCAGGCCATTGCCGATGAAGTGCTGGATGTCAACGAGATTATAGACAAATATCTTGAACAGCAAAAACGGGAAAACGACACACGTGACGATATTGTCTACCGCAGTGCTGAAGGCTATAACCTTCAACAAGGCATACCGGAAGAGATAGGTACTAAAGAAGATGTACTGGTCATTGACCAAAATCTGAAAGGATTAGATTTCAAGTTGGCACGCTGCTGCAATCCCATCTATGGAGATGATGTATTCGGCTTTGTCAGTGTAACGGGAGGTATCAAGATACACCGTTGCGATTGTCCCAATGCCAGTGATTTGCACTCACGTTTCGGCTACCGTATCGTGAAAGCACGCTGGGCCGGAAAGTCACAAGGTACACAGTACCCCATCACCCTGCGCGTAGTGGGACACGATGACATCGGCATCGTGACCAACATCACTTCCATCATTTCCAAAGAAACGGGTATTACCTTGAGAAGCATCGGTATTGACTCGCATGACGGGCTGTTTTCCGGAACGCTGACCATCATGGTAAGCGACACGGGACATTTGGAAGCACTTGTCAAAAAACTAAGGACGGTAAAGGGAGTGAAACAAGTTTCAAGGAATTAAATGACAACTATAATCCATGAAGTACGACTTTAAAAAGCAGTTGCGCAGTTTCGGATATGCCTGGAAAGGTATCCGGTGCTGCATAGGAAAAGAACAGAACCTGAGCTTCCATCTGATTGCCACGGTGGTTACGGTGATTGCCGGATTCTTATTGGAGATTACCCGAATCGATTGGATGATTGTTATTCTTTGCATCGGAGTGGTGATAGCAGCTGAACTGTTCAATAGCGCCATTGAAAAGCTGGTAGACCTGGTTTCTCCGGAACGACATCCCATTGCAGGGCAAGTAAAAGACATAGCCGCCGGAGCAGTATTGGTATGTGCTGCAACGGCGGCCATTATAGGATTGATTGTATTTATCCCTTACCTCACCCGCTTCTTCTTATAATAAGGATAGGTCAGCAGCACAAAGAAAAATACGGCAAGCATAGCAGCAACAGATGCCACATGGTATATCTGTACTCTGTCCATCAGGTGGCAAGCCACAGCCATGCCCACCAGCAGCCCTGCTTCCATAAACAAATGGCAAGTGGTGTTTGCCGTTCCACGCTGGCAGTGGTGCGACAATTTGACAAACATCTTCATGAACGGGACTGTAATGAACACCAGTACAGCCAATGCCGCCAATGACCAATAATCGCCCACAAACATCAGCGGTAGCAATGCTCCCGGTACAAAAGCAATCAGCAGCATATTGATGGCAGGTACCCATGCACGCGGCAATAAGAAACGGTCCATATTGCACAGCGACACGCCTATCGGAGCACGGAAAGCCACATATACCCTCGATGCGAAAAATATGCTGGCCAGTCCGGCCGCTACGGACAGATAGGTCACCATACGGAAACCATACATCTTATACATTCCAATGCCCAACATAACACCCACCAGCATGCCCAAGCATGCAGCCCATGCATATACCATGTTTCCTGCACTGCGGCGTGTGGAAGTCGTTATGTCGATGGCCACCGTAATGCCCGCTGTGGTTGCCAGCCCGAAACATACTCCCTGCACAGCGGCAAGCAGCAGAAATTTCGTATAACCATCCACAAAGGCATATCCCAGAACAGCCGCCAGCATAATGAGTGTGGAGTAAAGGAGCACGTGCTTCCTTTTATATTCATCGACCAGATAGGCATGAAAAGGACCGACAGCAAACATGGCCACCGCAAAAACCAGAAACATGCTGCCCGCCTGTCCGACGGAAACACCCAACTGCTCTCCCATCACAAAAGGGAGCAAAGGAAAAAGCATATAGACGGATATGTACAGCAACAGATTTGCCGTACACATCCGCCAAAAATTGAGTGTCATAAGTTTGTTAGTACTGTTCTTTCTCATTCGGGAAATCTAAGTTCTTCACATCAGATACATAACGGCTGATGGCATCCGTCATCACTGTATGCAGGTCAGCATAGCGACGCAAGAAACGAGGACGGAAACCGTTATTCATACCCAGCATATCCTGAACCACCAACACCTGGCCGTCCACATCGCCACCGGCACCGATGCCGATAACGGGTATAGTCAACTCACTGGCCACTCGGGCAGCCAATGCGGCGGGAATCTTCTCCAATACCAGTCCGAAGCATCCGGCTTCTTCCAACAAATGCGCATCGCGTACCAGTTTCTCAGCTTCAGCATCATCCTTGGCACGGACAGTATATGTTCCATACTTATTGATGGATTGGGGCATCAGTCCGAGATGTCCCATGATAGGAATACCGGCGCTAAGGATACGTTTCACCGTACCGATGATTTCCTCGCCTCCCTCCAGTTTGAGGGCGTCGGCATGGCTTTCTTTCATAATACGGATAGCGGAAGCCAATCCCTCCAGTTCGTTGCCCTGATAAGAGCCGAAAGGCATGTCGACGATGACCATAGCACGCTTCACACCGCGAACCACGGATTTGCCATGATAAATCATCTGGTCGAGTGTGATGGGAAGCGTGGTGACATTGCCTGCCATTACATTGGAAGCGGAATCTCCCACCAGAATCACGTCTACACCGGCACCGTCTACAATCTGCGCCATAGTATAGTCATAAGATGTCAACATTGATATCTTTTCGCCTCTTTGCTTCATTTCAACAAGGCGATGTGTAGTCACTTTACGAGTGTCGTCTGAAATATAACCCATGATAGTATTTACAATTTGGCAATTTACAATTACTCAATTTAATTTTCGGCGCAAAGGTAATCCTTTTTCTGATTACTTGTACAATTGAGTTAATTTATCGTAAGTGAAACCCTGAAAGTCATCCAATACATAATGACACAACGAGGCTATGTCTTCACGGGAATTGGTGGTTGCCAACCCTATAACGGTAGCTCCTGAAGCCATGCCGGCTTTCAGCCCGTTGAAGGAATCCTCGAATACATATGTGGTGTCGGGAGTTGTGCCGAAAACCTCCATACCCAACAGAAAACAATCCGGTGCAGGCTTGGAAGCCGTAAACATCTCGGCCGTAAGGATACGGTCGAAAAGAGTCTTTATTTCGGGATGAACCCGATAGACAGCTGCCATCTTCGCTTCGTTGGAGCTGGTCACTACGGCAGTCTTCACCTCATTCCGGTGTAGGTCGGCAATGAAATCAAGCACTCCGGGAATAAAGTCGAATGACATTTCCTGTTCAAAGCGGTTCAACCGTTCTGTAATTTCAGTCTGCTCCTTCACCATGCCCGGAAAAAAGGTGTCATAAATATAGACCAGCGTCTGGCCCTTCACTTTACCTTCAATATCATCCATACCCAAATACAGCTTTCCCATTTCATGCCAGAAGTGACTGTACTGTGTCTCCGTGTCTACCACCACGCCGTCGAAATCAAAAAGTACGGCGGTTGCTTTTGTTGTGTCCATAAACTTTCTTTTACCTAAATCTGTTAATACCAAAACACTATAGTGCACAAAGGTGAGAATAATCTGCGAACCAAACAAATATTTCTTATCTTTGCACTCCTTAATTGACTCATATCAAATGAACAACCCGCATATATTAGGAACCGAGCGCATTGGCAAACTGCTTGTGCAGTATTCCATTCCGGCCATTATAGGCATGACGATTACTTCGTTGTACAACATCATCGACAGCATTTTCATTGGCCATGGCGTAGGTCCCATGGGCATTGCCGGACTTGCCATCACCTTCCCTCTGATGAATCTGGTCGTAGCTTTCTGTACGATGGTATCGGCAGGCGGCTCTACCATTTCATCCATCCGGCTGGGACAGAAAGACCTGGACGGAGCTACCGAAGTCCTGGGAAACACACTGATGTTCTGCCTGGTCAATGCATTCATATTCGGCGGCATCTCATTCATATTCCTGGATGATATTCTGCGCTTCTTCGGTGCCAGCAATGATACGTTGCCATATGCCCGCGACTTCATGCAGGTGATATTACTGGGTACCCCCGTCACTTATACCATGATTGGCCTGAACAATATCATGCGTGCCACGGGATATCCCAAGAAAGCGATGCTTACGTCTATGGTAACGGTAGTCTGTAACATAATCCTCGCTCCCATTTTCATCTTCCAATTTGACTGGGGAATACGGGGAGCTGCAACGGCAACGGTCATCTCGCAGTTCATCGGCATGGTGTGGGTAGTAAGCCATTTCCTGCAAAAGACAAGTGTGGTACGTCTGCAACGGGGGTTCTGGAAGATGAAAAAACGCATCATCAGCAGTATATTATCCATCGGTATGTCACCGTTCCTAATGAATGTTACGGCATGTGTCATTGTGATTATCGTAAACAACAGCCTCCAACAGTACGGAGGCGATATGGCCATCGGGGCATATGGCATTATCAACCGGCTGCTGGTACTCTATGTAATGATTGTATTGGGGTTGACGATGGGAATGCAACCGATTGTAGGCTATAACTTCGGTGCGCAAAAACACGACCGTGTGAAGGCTACCCTGCGTCTGACCATCATTGCCGGAGTATGTATCACCAGTACAGGTTTCCTTATCTGCGAATTGTTCCCCCATGCCATATCTGCCATCTTTACCAGTGATGAAGAGTTGATAGATATTGCTTCCAGAGGCGTACGCATTGCCGTAGCCATATTCCCGCTGGTAGGCGCACAGATTGTCATCGGCAATTTCTTCCAAAGCATCGGGAAAGCGAAAATCAGTATCTTCTTATCGCTGACACGCCAATTACTGTATCTGTTGCCGGGACTACTGATATTCCCGCATTACTTTGGGCTGGACGGCATCTGGATATGTATGCCGGTATCGGACTTCTTTGCTTTTGTAACGGCTGTTATAGCTTTATGGATATATAATACCCGATTATCTGTCAAGAGTAGATTTACGAAAGATTAACGGTGGATCCCGGAAAACACATCATCCATACACCCCAAACGCATGATGTGTTTACCTTGAGCAAGCCATCCAAGTGGGAAAGTATCTTATTCACTCTTGATGCTCTTTACCGGATTTTCGTTGGCAACATGCCATGATTTCATCACTACACATCCCACGATAAATGCAAGCAACAAAAAGCCGATACTGATATATCCGACGATAGGCAGTAGTACCACATCACTAAACTGACTGATCCAGATTTGCCCTACCTCATAAGCTCCAAGTGTTCCAAGCACTACAGACGGTATGGCAATCCAAAGCACATCACGCGACAGCAATCGCAATATACCGGATGTTTCCGCTCCATTCACCTTACGAATGGCAATCTCTTTGGAACGTAAACGTATTTCATCATCCACATATCCCACCAGCCCCATTAAAATGATAAAAAGAATGGTGACAGATGCCCATAAAGTGACATCGCGGAAGACACGTACAGATTCGGCATAATTGCCCAACATTTGCTCCATAGAACGGAACACAAGGTCATCTTGTGGATATAGACGGCTCATTTCCTCATTCAGTTGGCGCAGGTTGTCATCAAACGGTTCTTTAAGACGGGCTTCCAGACAAAATGCGGTACCTTCAAACCATTCTATCATAACGGCTTCACTGTCGTTGGTACAGCCGACAAATGCAAAACTATCCAACAAACCTACCACCGTACCATAATCATTCACCTGCTTGCCAATGGGGCTGTCCGTCCAATGCATTTTCTCACAGAACGTGCTGTTGACCAGCAGTTGGTGTTTCCCAGTGAGGTTATGTCCCTCTTTCAATTTCAAACCGATAAAAGGCAAGTAGTCACTATCGAACCACGAATTACGCGGATAGAACATCTCGTTGCCTTGAGCGTCAAGTATCGGGCGATTGGCTCCAAAGCCCGTTATAGAGCGTTCGGCCGAGGCAACCGCCTCTACATAGGGCAAGTTACGAAGTTGTGTACGTAACAGATCAGCATTCACTTTTCTCTGGAAGATAGACACTACACGTTCCGGTCGCCAACCACGGTCGCGCCCTACCATATAGCGGTATTGCAAGAACACCATCAGCATCATACCTATAATGAATGCTGCACCCATAAACTGTACGAAGAGCAATACCCGCTTCCATCCCCTGCGGCCGGAAGTGTAACGCCTGAATACTTGCGTCACGGGAATACGGGCAAAGAGCATGGCAGGTAAGCATCCTCCAAAAACAAACAAGACCGCCACTACCGCCAAAGGCGCATATAAATGCTGCCAATCGAACAATACGGCAAGAGGGACTGCCGCCAACTCCTCCATCCGCTCATGGAAGACATAAACCAATATTCCGACTACCAACAATGCCGCACTTATTACTATCGCCGTTTCCACCAGAAACATACAGAAGATACTGCCACCTGATGCACCACTACATTTATGTACGCCTATCGCTTTGGCACGTTGTGTCAACGAAGAAATGGAAATCAATACATAATTCAACGTCGTGGTGAAAAGTAACACAGCACCCAAGAAAAACATAATCCAAACCATTTTGCGGACTTGCGCTTCACCCAGATGCACACTGCAGATAGGTACAATATGGACCGACAGTTCCAGCCCGCTATCCGATGGCAAGTGCCGTGCGACAGCCGCTGATATCCGTTCGTTCAACCAATCGGCATCTTGCGGACTGCGTAACCGAACGAAACCGTCATAATTCCCACCACTCTGCCATCCCATTCCCCACTGCGTGTACTTCTCTATATTCGAGAAAGACACAACTGCTTCGGGACGCTTATACAAAGAAGTATTCAAAGGAACATCCCGAAAAATACCTTTAACAAGCAAAGTAGCTTCATGCCCCCAGAAATCGTATGACACAGTCTTACCTATGGGATTTTCATCACCAAATACCTGCCGTACTGCCGTTTCTGAAAGGAAAACTACATCTGGATTCGCTAAATCCTGCGGATTTCCTTTCACTACATCCAAACCGAGAACAGAAAAATAGAGCGTATCAGCAATCACTGTCTTCAATTCCAACGGACGGTTACCCAACTTATAATCGTCATCGAATAGTGAACAACTGACCGTAGCCCCTTGCACCTTATCTGAAAATTCTTCAGCTATAATGCCAGGAATCGGAATAATGGTGTAGAAACTCTCTCCTCCTTCCAATACACCATTCTTCATCCAACCCGTCTTCACAATATAAAGGTTATCCGGATCATGATAAAAGCTATCAAAATTCAACTCGAATGCAATCCGCGCAAATAGGAATACGGACATCAACAGTCCCAATGCTAACGATACGATTTTAATGGCATTGGTCCCCTGTCTATGCAATAAACTTTGCAATGTATAATAAATGTGACTACTCATCATAATTTCCTGAAGTTATTCTTTATTCACTCTTGATACTGTCTACCGGATTCTCATTGGCAATCTGCCATGCCTTGAATACTACACAACCGATGATGAGCAATAGTACAATGCATGCAATAAGCAAGAATCCGCAGATACCAAAATCCACTCCCTCCACAAACTGCTCTATCCAGACACCGCCTATATACCAGGCTCCCAGCCCTCCAAGAAAAACGGCCGGCAAGGATATCCAGAATATATCCTTCGAGAAAAGCCGGAGAATGGATGACGCTTCCGCACCATTCACTTTACGGATGGCAATTTCCTTGCTGCGGCGTTGTATCTCGTCATTGATGTAGCCAATCAACCCCATTAACGTAACAAAAAGGATGGTTATGGCAGCCAGTAAAGCTGCATTACGGAAATCCGTGACGGTACTGTTCTGGTCGTCAATGACCTTTTGGAACGAGGAAAATACAATGTCACGGGTGGGAAACAGCTTTTCCATGTCTTCATTCAAACGCTTGAGGTTATCGTCAAAAGGCTCTTTCAGACGTAATTGGATGTTTCCGGAAAATCGGTCAAGATAAGTTGCATACATAGGTTGCACCGCCACATAAGCGGCATTGGATGTGGCAAAGTCTTTCAGTACACCTACAATATTGCCCGCTATGCGATCGCCGTTGCGCACTTGCCTGCCTATCGGTTTATCTTCCCAATGCATCATTTTCAAAAATGTTTCATTGACCAATATCTGCCCAGGAGCATCCATATTCTTGCCTTCCGCAAATTCCAACTTCATAAACGGGGCATAGTCCTTGCCAAATTCCACCCAACGCATGCTCATCCACTGCCCGTTATCAGTCGTAACCCCTTCTCCGCTCAATCCGTCTGTAAGAAGATTACTGCTACAAGCTCCATCTTCCACATAAGGCAAAGAAAGCATCACACTACGATTGGCATCGCTTTCCGCATCCGAGTCAAAGGATACGCCCGAAGCATAAGCCACCCGGTGGTAATCGAATCCACGTTCTTTATTGGTGATGTAATGGCTCTGCATAAGCACCAACCCCAACAAGCCGAAAATAAAGGAGGTACCGGCAAACTGCACAAACAAGAGCGGACGTTTCCAGCCTTTCTTGCCTTCGGTGTACCGGCGGAAAACCTGCGTCACCGGAATGCGGGCAAAAAGCTGCCCGGGCAACATGCCGCCTATCATAAACAAAATGACTATCACTGAAAGCGGTGCCCAAATGTTTTCCCAAGAGAAAAGACCGGCAAGACTAACGTCGAGCATGTCCTCCAACGGCTCACGGAAATTAAATAGAAGCAGCGCTACAAGCAGCAAGGAAAAAAGCATGATGACTCCGGTCTCCCATAAGAACATACCGAAAATAGTTCCCGTATTTGCCCCACTACATTTATGTACGCCTATAGCTTTGGCACGACGGTTCATGGCTGAGATGGAAATAAGCACATAATTCATCGCCACAATAAAAAGTATGGCGGTTCCCAGCGTCAACAGAATCCATACCATACGCATGGTACTGATACCAAATTCCATACGGTAGTCCTTTATCGGAACCAGACTGATAAACACATCATCGCTCTTGCGCACCTGCTCGGCAAGTTTCTCTATTCGGGTGTTCACATCGTCCAGTTGCACCCCCGGGCGCAGACGGACAAAGGACATATAGCTGTCTCCACCTCCCCATCCCCAGTATCCCCAATGATGCTTGAAGGAGGTAGCCAAAGACATCACGACACCGCTTCCATAAAAACTGGAGTTTTCGGGAAAATCCTCAAAAATGCCCTTCACGGTCATTGGCATCTGTTTGTTATAGACCACCGTCTGCCCGATGGGATTCTTATCGGCAAACATGCTGCCGGCCAGCTCCCTGCTGATGAAGACTACCTCCGGATTATTCAGCTCGCGAGGGTCTCCACTGACAACATCAATGCCCATAGTGGCAAAGAAACAAGAATCGGCCGTCATGGCATTGGTCTGGAAACGGCGTTCATTGGCAAACCAAGCCGAATTGCTCCACCATTGCTGGGTGACGGTAACACTCTCCACCTCGTCAGGCAGGTTTTCTGCAATAGTACCAGCCACCGGTCCAAGAGTTATGTGCGAAGGATGATACTCGTTGTTGTAATGCCATACTGTTTTGACAAGACACAAACGCTCATAGTCCTTGTAGCAGGTATCATAATTGAGCTCGAATGCCTGACGGGAAAAAATGAGGATACTGACTGCCAACCCCAGTCCCAGAGAAACAATCTTGATGAGGTTGGAGCCTTTTCCTCGTATCAATGTCTGGAGAGTGTAATATAGTTGTCTCATGGAAGTTGTTTTAAAAGTCCGTTACAAATCCTGCGCTGCCACACTTGCCACCACACTACCGTCGAAAAGATGTATCGTGCGGTGTGCAAACGAGGCGTCGTGCTGGCTGTGGGTCACCATAATAATCGTAGTACCCTCTTTATTCAGCTCTGTCAACAGATTCATCACCTCAGCTCCGTTCTTGGAGTCCAAGTTACCGGTAGGCTCATCGGCGAGTATCAGCTTGGGATTGGTTACGACCGCACGGGCTATCGCCACACGTTGCTGCTGACCGCCGGAAAGCTGTTGCGGGAAGTGTTTGGCACGGTGGCTGATGTTCATTCTTTTCAGTATATCCTCTACCATACGCTTACGTTCACCCGCCTTTACGCCAAGATACGTAAGGGGAAGTTCCACATTCTCGTAGACGTTCAGTTCGTCTATCAGGTTGAAGCTCTGGAACACGAATCCCAGTTTCCCCTTACGTACGCGTGTACGTTCCTTTTCTTTCAAGTCCGCCACTTCCTGGCCGAGTAGCTTGTAACTGCCCTCAGTAGGATTGTCCAGCAGTCCCAGAATATTCAGCAAGGTGGATTTGCCGCAACCGGACGGCCCCATAATGGCTACAAACTCTCCCTCCTTTACATCGAGGTTTACGTGATTCAATGCTACCGTCTCTACTTCCGAAGTACGGAATACTTTGCTGATGTTGTTAATCTCAATCATGATATTTAATGTTTTAATATTGTTTTATTCGCTCTTAATACTATTCACCGGATTCTCGTTCGCTATCCGCCAGGACTTCCAAAGTACGCAGGCTACGATAATCACCAAATTGACCATCACTACCAGTACGTATACTGCCCAACTGATGGGAATACGCTCCGCAAACTGTTCCATCCACATTCCGTTGACATACCATGCCAATACCGTACCGATGACAACTGCCGGAGCCGCCACCACAAGTATATCCCTCGACAGCATTTCCAAGATACCGGAAGCCTCTGCCCCGTTCACTTTACGGATGGCAATCTCCTTACTGCGGCGGCGCACCTCGTCGGTAGTATACCCAATCAGCCCCATCAGCATGATGAAGAACATGGTCACTGCCGCCATCAAAGTGGCATTGCGGAATACACGGACAGAATTATAGCTGTTCTCTATCCTTTTCTCATAACCGGTAAAGTCAATGGTCTGGTCATGGAAAGCCTCGGCTACATCGTGGTTCAACTTCTGCAGATTTTCGGTAAAGGGTTCTTTCAAACGAACATGTACCGTTCCATAAAAATTCTTGTTCCCACGGGCTATGAAAGGCATCTTCTCGGTTCTGAAACTCTCTATCTGGAAATCCTTCAACTGCCCTACGACCTTGAATGTATTCCCTTCGGTATATACCGTACGGCCCACGACGTCGTCTCCCCAACGCATCATCTCGGCAAAGGTCTCGTTCACCACGACTTCCTCTTTATCGCGCGCCATACGTCCCGTCTTCATAGTCATGCCCATCAAAGCAGGAAAGTCCTCGCGCATGAAATAAGAAGAACGGCAAGAGAAAAGTGCCTGCCCGCTCTCACTATGAATCATCGAACCGCTATATCCGCTAATGGGCGTACTGTTGGCGCTGGACACCGCTTCCACGTAGGGCAATCCCTTGAAGAACTGATAAGCCGCGTCACGCGTCGCTTCATTATACCAGTAGGCATTGCCTATGGCTATCTGCTTGGGATTATACCCCATATCCTTTTTCAGTACATACTGATATTGCGACATCACCACACACATCAATCCACTAATGAATGCCACGCCTGCAAACTGGACAAACAGCAACGGACGCTTCCACCCCTTTTTCCCCTCGGTATAGCGGCGGAACACCTGCGACACGGGAATACGCGCAAAGAGCCGGCCCGGCAACACGCCTCCCACTATAAACAGCAGAAGCACTACCGACAACGGTACCCAGATACGCTCCGGAGCCAACAAGGTGGAGAGCTTTACAACGACCGTGTCTTCCACAAAATCGCGGAAGTTGAGCATTATCAACGCCATCAGCAGCAATGCCGCCACAATGATGATACCCGTTTCCAGCAAAAACATGCTGAAAACCGTGCCACCGCTCGCACCGCTGCATTTATGTACGCCTACCGACTTGGCGCGGTAGCTCAAAGAAGAAATGGAAATCAACACATAGTTCAACGCCGCAATGAAAAGAATGGCAAAACCAAGAATGCTCATGATGACACGCATCCGCTGCACATCATCATAATTGCGGTATGTATCACGGATGGGCTGCACAAAAGCCGTGTAGCCGTACTCTTTCTTATCTTCTGCCGGGCGATATTTGTCTATCATGGCATCAATACGCGCATTGACAACAGATTTGTCGGCACCGGGACGAAAACGGATAAACTCTACCCAACTGTCTCCCCCGCTCCACGAGTAGTTATTCCAGTTGCGGCTCCACAAGGTAGGCATCGAGATAACCGCTTCCGGATTGATTGTGGCGTTCTCAGGCAAATTGGCATAGATTCCCTTCACCGTCAGGTCAAACTGATGGTCATAATTAAGCGTTTTCCCTATGGGATTCTCCTCACCGAACACTTTCCTTGCAAAGCGTTCACTCAAGAAAATAATATCCTTCTGCACCAAGTCCTTTTCGGGATTGCCGTTCTGGACGTCGATGCCCATAGTACGGAAGAACAGCGAATCGGCTGCAATCTTCCTGTCATCAAGACGCACGCTTCCATTGTAAAGAGGAGCAGATACCATAGACGTGCTCAAACTTACTGCCGACTCCACCTCTTTGGGGAAGTTCTCCAAAATGGCCCCTGCCACGGGACCGCAATTCCACTCCTGAGGCTCAAACTTCTCTCCTTTCACCGAGAATATCGACCATACCTGATACAAGTTATCATAATCCTTGAAGCAAGTGTCAAAACTCTGTTCATATGCCACGCGGGAGAAAAGCAGAATACTCATCGTCAATCCCAATCCCAAAGAAATGACCTTGATGATATTCGAACCACGTCCCCGCAGCAAAGTCTGAATTACATAATAGATTTGTTTCATTCCGTTTATCGTTTATTAGATATATTTTCTTGCTTTCTATATTGCAGAAAGCGTGCCAAAGAATGCACAAACCTGATTATCAGCATACATCTCATAATTAAAGAAGAAAAAAGTGTCTAATTTTTAGACACTCCCGTCTAAAAATTAGACAGAGGCCGAATCTCTGTTCAGCCTCATAGAACAAAAAAAAAGGAAATTAGAAAAGAATCCATAAGAATGAAAACTTTACCTTTGTACACCGTTTTCTATAGATAGAGTATAAACGTAATATGAAGCACCTGCACATGAAATTCCCCAAACTCTTATATCCTTCATTCCTATGCCTGCTCATGGCCGGCTGCGACATGATAGATTATCACCCTTACGATGTACACATCAGCGGTGAAACCGATGTCAATGCCCACAACATTGCCCAAATAGAGCAGAACTGCCAAAACAAGACAACAATCCGGTTCGTAACAATGGGTGACTCCCAGCGCTGGTATGACGAGACCGACGACTTTGTAAGCCACCTCAACAAGCGGGACGACATAGATTTCGTCATTCATGGCGGAGACGTCAGTGACTTCGGTGTAACAAACGAGTTCCTTTGGCAACGGGACATTATGAACAAACTCAAGATACCCTATGTGGTACTTCTCGGCAACCACGACTGCCTGGGCACGGGCGAAGAGACTTATCGCGTAATATTCGGAGACCCCAATTTCTCCTTCATTGCAGGACGGGTAAAGTTTGTCTGCCTGAATACCAACGCCATCGAATTTGACTACTCCCGCCCCATTCCCGACTTTGAATTTCTTGCCGCACAGATAAGCGACTGTGAAGAGGAATTCGATAAAACCGTTGTGTCCATGCACATACGCCCGTTCTGCAACGAGTTCAACAATAATGTGGCACACGTATTCCAGCGTTACATCAAGGAATTTCCCGGACTGCAGTTCTGTACATCCGCACACGAACACCATCGCTTTGAGAAAGACCTCTTTGAAGACGGGATAATGTATTACATGAGCGACTGCATGAAGAACCGCAATTACTATATATTCACCATAACCCCCGACGGATATGAACGCGAAGTGGCATATTATTAATCACCTGGCATGTGCCGTCGCCTTCTTGTCGGTATGCTCTTTTTCTGCTTTTTCACAAGAGAGAGATACCATCTTCATCATAGAACACGATACTGTATGGATGGACCCGCAACCGAATGCCGTCATTGAAAGCCGAACCAGGGAGAACCGTTATGACCGCCGCGTACACCGCTACCACAGGCATTGGGAGGCCTTGATTCCGACGCACACCAAAATTCAGTTTGCCGGCAATATGGGGTTGCTGTCATTCGGTACCGGATGGGATTACGGCAGAAGAAACCAATGGGAAACAGACGTATTCTTCGGAGTATTGCCCAAATATGACTCCAAACGTACCAAGCTGACATTCACCGTCAAGCAGAACTACCTTCCCTGGAGCCTGCAAATCAAGCAAAGCCGTTTTTCTGTAGAACCGCTGGCTTGCGGCATGTATCTGAACACGGTATTCGGCGATGAGTTCTGGGTCAATGAGCCGGAACGCTACCCTAAAGGATATTATGGTTTCTCCTCCAAGGTACGCATCCATGTATTCTTAGGACAGCGCATCACTTACGACATCGACCCGCAACGACGGTTCACGGCCAAGGAAATCACTTTCTTCTATGAAATAAGTACATGTGACCTATATGTAGTCAGCACTTTCACCAACAAATATCTGAAACCCAAGGATTATCTGAGCTTGTCGTTTGGCATCAAACTGCAACTGCTATAAGTTCTTTTTTCAGTACCGCCATGAACTCTTACTGAAGTTGCTGCCAACTAATTTCTGTTTTACTTAAATCTATTCGTCCCACAATCGTTATATTATCGTCCGACAGTTGTTGAATTATCGTCCGACAGCTGTCGGACGATTAATTCTTAGTAAGCAAAAATATAAAATAAAGCGGCATAAGGATTTGCTAAATGAGAAGGAGAATCTTAATACTTTGAAAACTGAGAGATTTACCGAATATAATGCAGATAAATCATTAACTTTGCCTGCAGAAAACAGAAATAGTTTATGGCAAAAAAAAATGGAAACATCCTGATTGTCGATGATAACCGAGGCGTACTTACCGCCTTGCAGCTTTTGTTGAAGCCATATTTTGAAGGGATAATCACACTTCCCTCTCCCGTAACCCTGCCCAGCGTATTGCGGGAAAAGTCATGGCAAGTGGTTCTTCTCGACATGAACTTCACCTCGGGCATCAATACCGGCAACGAGGGACTATACTGGCTCCATGAAATAAAGAAGCAATGTCCCACCCTGCCCGTAGTGCTGTTCACCGCTTATGCCGACATTGACCTTGCCGTACGGGGAATCAAGGAAGGAGCCACAGACTTCGTCGTGAAACCCTGGAACAACCAGAAACTGGTGGAAACCTTGCTGAATGCCGTATCGGCTTCTGAAACAAAATCTCCGGCCAACGGCCCAAATGCCAGGCGTACGGCAGAAAGCAGCCACCCGTTTGCGGATATCCGCAACATGTATTGGGGAAACAGCTCCGCCATGCAGCAACTTCGCCTCTTGGTGGAAAAAGTGGCCTCTACCGATGCCAATATTCTTATTACGGGCGAGAACGGCACCGGTAAAGAGATGCTGGCACGCGAAATCCACTCCCTTTCACCGCGCAACCGGCAGGACATGGTAAGTGTGGATATGGGTGCAGTCACCGAAAGCCTTTTCGAAAGCGAACTGTTCGGCCACGTGAAAGGCTCTTTCACCGATGCCAATGCCGACCGTGCCGGCAAGTTCGAAGCAGCCAGCCGCAGCACCCTCTTTCTCGATGAAATAGGCAATCTCCCCTACCATCTGCAAGCCAAACTGCTGACCGCCATCCAACGCCGCAGCATTGTCCGTGTAGGCAGCAACACTCCCATTCCCGTAGACATACGGCTGATTTGCGCTACAAACCGCAATCTGCCCGAGATGGTGGCAAAAGGCGAATTCCGCGAGGACCTACTATACCGCATCAACACGATACACCTCGAGATACCCTCGTTGCGCGAGCGGCCCGAAGACATCATCCCCCTTGCAGAACTTTTCATCGCCCGCTTCTGCAAGCAATATGACAAGCCCCCCGTCAAGCTGACGGACGGCGCCTGCGAGAAGCTTACGCTCCACCCCTGGTACGGCAATATCCGCGAACTGGAACATGCCATCGAAAAAGCCATTATCATCTGTGACAACGAAACCCTTCCTGCAGAACTGTTCCAGCTGGCACGGCGAACCGGCACTCCCGAAGCAACCGCATCCACGCTCGAAGAAATGGAAATGCAGATGATACGAAAGACGCTCGACAAATGTAGCGGAAATCTCTCTGCCGTCGCCGCACAGCTGGGTATCACCCGCCAGACGTTGTACAACAAAATGAAGAAGTATGGCCTTTAATTATTCATTCCGCGTTGCCGTCAGTCTGGCAGTAGCACTCCTTGCAGGGGTGATGTGGACTGTAGACGTATTTTGGGGCGCGTTCTGCACTGCGCTGCTTCCCATAGCCCTGTACTGGCAGCAAAGGCTATACCGCCATCATGTGCGGAAGGTGCTTTTCATGCTCGACGCCATCGAAAACAACGACAATGCCATCCACTTCTCCGAAACGGAAAACACTGCCGACGCACGACTCGTAAACCGTGCATTGAACCGGGTTGCCCATATACTTTATAATGTGAAAAGTGAAACAGCCCAGCAAGAAAAGTACTACGAACTCATTCTGGACTGCGTGAATACCGGTATCCTTGTCCTGAACGACAATGGTGCCGTATATCAGAAAAACAGCGAAGCCCTCCGTTTGCTGGGCCTCAATGTCTTTACCCACGTCAGCCAGCTGAACCGCGTAGACCCGCGTCTTTCGTCCCTTCTTGCCAATTGCCGCCCGGGAGACAAATTGCAAATGCCTTTCAACAACGAACGAGGCACTGTAAACATGTCTGTCCGCGTCAGCGACATTACAGTCCGTAAAGAGCATCTGCGTATCCTCGCCCTGAACGACATCAACAACGAGCTGGATGAAAAGGAAATAGATTCCTGGATTAGGCTTACCCGCGTACTGACGCACGAAATAATGAACGCTGTCACTCCCATAACCTCCCTGAGCGATACACTGCTGGGACTGACCGAAGCGCAAGTTTCCAAAGAAGAAATCAGAAACGGCCTGCAGACTATCAGCAGTACGGGCAAGGGCCTGCTCTCTTTTGTGGAATCATACCGGAAATTCACCCGTATTCCCACCCCCGAACCATCCTTGTTCTACGTAAAAAGTTTTATCGGACGGATGGTCGAACTCGCCCGTCACCAGCACCCCGATGTTCGGGTCACCTTTCATATGGACATCGCGCCAAGCGACCTTATTCTATATGCCGATGAGAACCTGGTATCACAAGTAGTCATCAACTTACTGAAAAATGCCATACAAGCCATCGAATCGGATAAAAATACAGATAAAGAAGGACATATCAACATACGTGCCTACTGCAATGAGGCGGAAGCCATACTGATAGAAATTTCCAACAACGGACCTGCCATTCCCAATGACATTGCCGAACACATATTTATCCCCTTCTTTACGACCAAAGAGGGTGGAAGCGGTATTGGATTGAGTATTTCCCGGCAAATAATGAGGCTTTCCGGTGGAAATTTATCCTTATTGCCCAGTAAAGAAACCACCTTTATTTTAAAGTTCAATTGAACTATTTTAGATTTGTATTTGTTAAACACAATGCATATCTTTGTACTATTAGACATAAGAAACATCACATTTCAAACTATATAGCATAGAATTTATGATATTTACAGCAGGAAACATACTACTTATAGGTTCTGTATTACTTTTTGTCAGCATCATTGTCGGCAAGACCGGCTACCGTTTCGGAGTGCCTGCGTTATTGCTTTTTCTTGTCGTCGGCATGCTGTTCGGCAGTGACGGATTGGGATTGCAGTTCCACAACGCCAAGGAAGCACAGTTCATCGGCATGGTTGCACTCAGCATCATTCTGTTCTCCGGTGGCATGGACACCAAGTTTACGGAGATAAAGCCCATATTGACTCACGGCATTGTTTTGTCAACTGCAGGAGTGCTGCTCACGGCCCTCTTTACCGGATTATTTATCTGGTGGCTGTCCGGCATGAGCTGGACCAACATCCACCTGCCGTTGATAACCTCCCTTTTGCTTGCATCCACTATGTCATCTACCGACTCAGCCTCTGTATTCGCCATTCTGCGTTCACAAAAAATGAACCTGAAGCATAATCTGCGCCCCATGCTGGAACTGGAAAGCGGTAGTAACGACCCGATGGCATATATGCTGACAATCGTGCTGATTCAATTCATCCAGTCCTCCGGAATGGGAGTTCCCCAGATATTAGGCTCTTTTGCCATACAGTTCATTGTCGGTGCCGCAACCGGTTATTTCCTCGGAAAGCTGGCTATCCTTATGCTGAACCGGCTGAATATAGACAACCAGGCACTCTATCCTATCCTGTTGCTGTCCTTTGTATTCTTCACCTTCTCCATCACCGACCTGCTGAAAGGTAACGGTTACCTGGCCGTGTATATCGCCGGAATGATGGTAGGTAATAACAAAATCATGCACCGGAAAGAGATTTATACTTTTATGGATGGACTGACCTGGCTTTTCCAAATCATCATGTTCCTCTGCCTCGGTCTGCTCGTCAACCCCCATGAGATGCTGGAAGTGGCAGTCGTGGCATTGCTCATCGGCGTCTTCATGATTGTTGTGGGACGTCCTCTCAGCGTTTTTCTCTGCCTGCTGCCTTTTGGCAAGAGAATCACCCTCAAGTCACGGCTATTCGTATCGTGGGTAGGATTACGTGGCGCAGTACCCATTATCTTTGCCACCTATCCCGTGGTGGCTAATGTGCCCGGTGCCCATGTCATCTTCAACATCGTATTTTTCATAACCATCGTCTCACTGATCATCCAGGGTACCACAGTCTCCTGGGTAGCCCGGCTGCTGGGCCTCTCCACCCCGCTGGAAAAGACCGGAAATGATTTCGGAGTTGAGCTGCCCGAAGAGATTGACTCCAACCTGCACGATATGACCATTACACAAGAAATGCTGGACCAGGCAGATACCCTGAAAGACATGAACCTGCCCAAAGGCACACTGGTGATGATTGTAAAACGTGGCGATGAGTACCTCATCCCGAACGGAACATTAAAACTGCATGTAGGCGACAAGCTGCTTCTTATTTCGGAAAATAGCAAGGAATAAGAATTACAGATAAGTTTCTATCCGTTTCAGGGCAAGAAAAAAACGGAAACTATTTGCTTTGCATCACTATAAGACCTATCTTTGCGCAGTTTTAACTAAAGTGTGCAGCAGCTGAATGGAACAAGAACAAGGGTTCATCGATTATATAGAACAAAGCATTATTAAAAACTGGGATCGCAACGCCCTGACAGACTACAAAGGAATTACACTACAATACAAAGATGTAGCACGGAAAATAGCCAAATTCCATATCGTATTGGAAAGCGCCGGCATCAGGCCCGGTGACAAGATTGCCGTTTGCGGACGTAACAGTGCACACTGGGCAGTCGCTTTTCTGGCGACGGTTACCTATGGAGCTGTCATCGTTCCCATTCTGCATGAGTTCAAAGCCGACAATATCCACAACATCGTCAACCATTCCGAAGCCAAGCTGCTGTTTGTCGGCGACCGGGCATGGGAAAACCTCAATGAAGAGGCAATGCCCCTGCTGATGGGTATCGTACTGCTGACGGACTTCACTCCGGTGGTTTGCCGCAACGAGCAGCTGATGGAGGCTTTCGAACATCGCAACGTCCTCTATGGCACACGTTTCCCCAAGAATTTCCGCCCCGAGCATATCAGTTACCGCAAGGAGGAATCCCCCGAAGAACTGGCTGTTATCAACTATACTTCGGGCACGACGGGATATTCCAAAGGGGTCATGCTTCCCTATCGCAGCCTTTGGTCCAATGTTGCATATTGCCATGAGATGCTTCCTGTACGTCCGGGCGACCATATTGTATCCATGTTGCCTCTGGGACATGTATTTGGTATGGTGTACGATTTTCTATACGGTTTTTCCGCAGGCGCCCATCTGTATTTCCTTACCCGTATGCCGTCTCCCAAGATTATTGCACAGTCATTCTCCGAAATCAGGCCACGGGTCATTTCGTGTGTACCGCTTATCGTAGAAAAGATTATCAAGAAGGATATCCTGCCCCGGATAGACAATAAAATAGGCAAGCTGTTATTGCGAATGCCCATTGTCAACGATAAAATCAAGGCTGACATGCGCAAAAAGGCAATGGAAGTATTCGGCAGTAATTTCGATGAAATAATCATCGGAGGAGCACCGTTCAATGCCGAAGTGGAACGCTTCTTGAAGCAGATAGGTTTCCCCTATACCATTGCATACGGAATGACGGAATGTGGCCCCATCATTTGTTCCAGCCGCTGGGAAACATTGAAACTGGCCTCTTGTGGCAAGGCAACTAGCCGCATGGAAGTAAAGATAGACTCTCCCGACCCTCAGAACGTGGCAGGAGAAATAATCTGTAAAGGTGCCAATCTGATGCTGGGCTATTACAAAAATGCCGAAGCGACTTCCCAAATCATCGATGTAAACGGCTGGCTGCACACCGGAGACCTTGCAACGATGGATGCCGAAGGATATGTCACTGTCCGCGGACGTAGCAAGAACATGTTGCTCACAGCCAGCGGCCAGAACATCTATCCCGAAGAGATTGAAAGCAAACTGAACAACATGCCCTATGTGTCCGAATCACTGATCGTATTGCAGAACGACAAGCTCGTGGCTCTTATCTATCCGGACTTTGACGATGCATTCGCCCACGGTATGAAACAATCGGACATCGAAAAGGTTATGGAGGACAATCGGAATGAATTGAATCTGCAATTACCGGCCTACAGCCAGATTACAAAAGTCAAAATACACTTCGAGGAGTTCGAGAAAACAGCAAAGAAGAGCATTAAAAGATTTATGTATCAGGAAGCAAAAGGGTAAGGGGAATGTATCAAAACCTTCTTTAACGCTTTATTTTAGGTGCGGATAACGCAGATTTTACGGATTCAGTTTATTGAATCTGCGTTATTCCGCGTAATCCGCGCCTAATATTATAACATTATAAAAGTCTTCATGTGCTTTTGACACATTCGCATCCTTTTTGTTAACAAAAATAGAAGCAAAGGGATAAACAGCTAATAAGTGTTATAAAACATACTTTTTTAGTTGGATAATTTGCAGATTTATCAGAAGTCCGTATCTTTGCAATGTGTTTTTCATAGTATTAGATTTAAGGTTAACAAAGGTTGGAGTACAGCGGTACTCCTTTTTTTATGCCCGTAAATCAGATATTCCCGGAAAGCCTCTTCAGTCCCTTCAATACAGATTTATCTTTCACCTCCATGATGCTGATGGCATAGCCACCACCGGAGGCAGCTTTCAGTTTCAAGACCGTTTTGGGAGAAACGATACCTTTACGGATAACATAAGCTTGCGGATTTGTTTTATAATCGGCATCTTTTGCATCGGCATAGACGGTTGCAATATACTGCTTGTCTGCATCCAGGAAGTCCAGTTTCAGAGTTGAAGCATGTCCGTGCTCACTGCTGGTGCAACCGATAAACCAGTCATTCGTACCTTTTGCCTTACGGGCAACAGTGATGTAACGTCCCGGCTCAGCTTCCAGATAGCGGCTGTCGTCCCAATCCACAGCCACATCTTTGATGAACTGGAAAGCGTCCATGAAACGCTCATAATTCTCAGGAAGGTCGGCAGCCATTTGTAGAGGGCTGTACATAGTGACATAAAGTGCCAGCTGACGCGTCAAGGTAGTATTGGCATGCGTATGGCTGTTCGGATTCAACTTATTGATGTCCATTTCAAAGATACCGGGCGTATAGTCCATCGGACCACCCTGCAAACGGGTAAACGGAAGTACCGTTGTGTGGAAGGGCTTGTTACCAGCAAAAGCCTCGTACTCCGTGCCTCGGGCAGATTCATTGCCTATCAGATTGGGATAGGTACGGCATAAACCGGTCGGACGTACCGCTTCATGGGCATTGACCATTATCTTGTGTTTGGCAGCTTCGGTCACGGCGTATAGGTAATGGTTGTTCATCCATTGTCCATAGTGATGCTCGCCACGGGGAATCATATTGCCTACGTAGCCACTCTTTACCGAATTATATCCATATTTATTCATCAGACGGTAGGCAGCTTCCATGTGCCGCTCATAGTTACGGACGGAAGCCGATGTTTCATGGTGCATCATCAGACGGACGCCCTTGGAATGGGCATATTCATTCAGATACTTGATGTCAAAATCGGGATAAGGAGTCACGAAATCGAAAACATAATCCTTGGAATTACCGAACCAGTCTTCCCAACCCGTATTCCAACCCTCCACCAATACCTGGTCAAAACCGTGTTCGGCAGCAAAGTCTATGTACTTCTTCACATTAGCCGTGTTGGCCGGATGAATGCCGTTCGGTTTCACCTTGGAATAGTCCGTATCATCCAGTTTCACAGAAGGGAGGTCAAAAGTATATGCCCAGGGCTTTCCCCCTGCAATCATTTCCCACCATACGCCGACATATTTCACCGGCTTAATCCAGGAGGTATCATCATACTTGCAAGGCTCATTCAGATTGAGAATCAAATTGGAGGCCAGTATCTCACGGGCATCATCACTGACCATGACCGTACGCCAGGGAGTATGGCAGGGAGACTGCATATACCCTTTATTTCCTTGGGCATCCGGGGTCAGCCAGGATTCAAAAACGAGGTTCTTGTCATCCAGGTTGAGATGCATGCAAGAGTAGTCTACCAAGGCTGCCTCGTGCAGGTTAAGGTATACTCCATCAGCTGTTTTAAGCTGTATGGAAGTCTGGACACCCGTCGGCGAAAAGACAGTTTGTGACGCATTGTCACTCACAGCTCCCTGCAGCAGTCCACGGATTTCAGAGAGTTTGGACTCCGTGTAATCATATTCCTGGGTATCATAATCTCCCGGAATCCACCAGGCAGTATGGTCGCCGGTCATGGCAAACCGGGAATGCTCTTCCTTTATCACAAAATAAACCAGATTCTTCTGTTGCGGAAACTCATAACGGAATCCCACGCCGTCATCATATACCCGAAAACGGATATTCATAAAACGAGTGGTAGACGGTTGTTCAAGTTCTACCAGCAATTCGTTGTAGTGGTTGCGGATATCTTTTGTCTCCCCCCACACCGGTTGCCAGGTTTCATCGAAAGTGGAAGTAGAAGTCCTTACTACTTTGAAACCATCCATCAGGCTGGTAGTTCCTTTCAGTTCCAATCCCAACGTACTGGGATTGATGACAGGAGCCCCTTTATAATCCACCTGATAGGCTGGTCTCCCGTCTTTTGTCAGTTCAAAATCCAGCTTCACCATGCCCGAAGGGGATGAAATGCCTTCAGCATTCCCCGCCAGGGCAGAAAAAAACAAAGCCGCGCTAAGTACAAATTTCTTCATAATAATGATATGTTTTTTGTGTTAATAGATAAACTCAATGATATGTTCCTTTCCATCATCCGGCAACCTCAGCAGGCAGGTCCCCTGCTTCTTGTCGGGACACCAGGCAGTTATCGTAAACTCTGTCTCCCGATTTTCTTCCAGCTTTCCGACATTCGTTTTCTTGATTTTCTGACCGTCCAGCAAAGCTGTTTTCGGCATCTGTTCCGTATAGATGCAGAACATCAGGTTTCGTTGGCCGGGTAAGCTATATTTCTCACCAGTCCGTGTACCTACTTTCAGCGTATAGCCTTTGTCGGTAGTCTGGCAAGTAATAGGAGTGCGCATGAACTCTCCACGCAAATATCCTAAATCAGTTCCTGCATCTTCATAAAGCGAGAAGGTAGTTTCACTGCCCGCTGCAGCAGGAAATATCTCAAACGTAACCGGATAGACCGGTTTCTCATCCGTATAGTTCATGACCGGCATTTGAGGTATGATACTTCCCTGCTTTACAAACATAGGAATAGTATTGAGGGGAGCATCCACCGTCATCCATTGCTCACCGCTATATGCTGTGTGTTTGTTGTTGTAGTCAATCCAAGTTCCTTCAGGAAGATACACATTCTTGTTTCGCGCTCCTTTCTTTACCACCGGAGCAACCAGCAGTTCGCTGCCAAACATGAACTGGGCATCCGTAGAGAACGTTTCCATATCTGCCGGATATTCCAGAAACATCGGTCGCATGAGAGGCAACCCCGTTTCGTGTGCTTCGCGGGCATACGTATAGATATAAGGCAAAAGACGATACTTCAATTCGATGGCTGCCTTGGCATTCTTCTCGGCCTCTTCGCCGAACAGCCACGGCTCCACAGCCACGTTGCCCTCATGATGAATGCGGCTCAGGGGATTGAAAGCGCCCATCTGTATCCACCGCGTATAAAGTTCAGCCATCGCAGGATAATCCTCTATATCTCCGCAATAACCGGTAATGTCACAAGTAGTAAAAGGAATAATTCCCAAACCGGCAGACAACAGTACCGGAATCTGATTGGCCATCTGTCCCCAACCCTGCGTCACGTCATCACCGTTTCCACAGTCACCGGTCCAGCCGAAAGTATAGCGTTGCAAGCCCGCAAAAGCGGCACGTGTCATCTGAAATACGCGACGGTTAGGATTCCGTTTTTCAAACTGCTCCTTCACCACCTTATCCCACGTAAGACCATAAACATTGTGAATCTCATCATGCATGCCCAAATGGTGTTTCATCACCAGGCGTTCCGTCTGCTCCTCATTGCTCCAGGCAGGTTCACCCATATCAGTCCAGAAACCGGCAATGCCATCATCAATGGGCTTCTGCTGATAAGCTCCCCACCAGTCTGCCACAGCAGGAAGGGTGAAGTCCACTACGCCACAATTACCGCCCCAGGGCCAGGGCATGTCATAACTCCTGCCGTTGGTGGAGTCCTTTACCAGATACCCTAACCTATCAGCTTCCTCCCATTGCCGCTTATTGGCTTGTGAAATGACCGGATCTTGCGAAACCACCACCTTGAAGCCCATATCCTTGAGGTCTGCAAGCATCTTTTTCGGATTCTCGTAGTTCCCTTTCCGCCACTCAAAATCCTGCAAATACTGTGTCCAGCCTATGTCCTGGTAAATAACATCACAAGGAATTCCACGCTTACGATAGCCTTCAGCTATTTCATAAGACAATTTCTCGCTCGTCAGCAGTCCCCGGCATTGTGCAAAGCCCAATGCCCATTTAGGAGGCATTATGGGTTTTCCCGTCAGGTCGACATATTGCTTCATGATTTCCTTATAATCCTTCCCGAAGATGAAATAATAAATCATCTCTCCCCCAGGAGCCTCGAAACTGTAGTAATCGCGGCTTTCCGTACCAAACTTAAATTCGGTTTTATACGTATTGTCCAGGAAAATACCATAACGATAACTGCTCATAAAGAACGGAATACTCTTGTAGAGCGGGTCCTCAACGGCACTATAACAAGGCTTGTCACTGTTCCACATCTTGTAGGCTTCGCCGCGACGGTCCAGCTTGCCGGTCTTTTCTCCCAAACCGAAGAAGTGTTCGTCACGACGGAGGGTCTTGTATTCCAGTTTGCGCTGTCCGTCACTGATATGCCCCTTATCGGCATAGTCACTGAACAGCAGTTTCTGATACTTGTCGAATATCTGTAAGTTAAACGGAGACTTGTTTACCCGGATACGGAGTTTAGGGGTAAAAATCTCGTAGCAGGCATTCTGCTCGTCCACATGGACGGTACCGACATCCTCCAAGTCCTCATTGACGACGGCAAAGGAAGGATTACTCCGCTGGAAACTACCGTCGGGAGAAAACCATATACGTACCGTAGACTGGCTACACAGACGTAATTGTATGGCAGAACTGTCATTTAAATAGAAGGTCACACTGCGGTCGTCACTGGTATAGGAAGTGCAGTCTCCGGTGCGGTTCTGTGCATTCGCATATACTGAAAATGCACAGACGGCAAAAAATAAAAATATATATTTCTTCATTACTATAATCTGTTTGTTCCTTTATTGGATATTCTTATTCCATCACAAGCATGCTCCAGTACTTCAGCAAGGGCAAGGTAAAGGTAACCGTGCCGTCTTTCTGTTCGAATGCCAGTTCCTGCGAAGCACCGGCATGGAAATCGGGCGATGCAACCCATATCTTGTTCACTTTACCGGAAACATTCATCTTCAACGGCACGTCGGACACCAGACGCGGTTCGGGCATTGTTCCGTTCAGATCCCTCCAGCTTAAGTTATCCGCATTGAGGAAGTTGAGCAGATGAATGACTTGCCTGCCATTTACATTCTTGGCATATACAGTGATGGCAGACTTCTGCGGCGGCCATGCATTCAGAGAAAGATTCCGCGCAGCATCCGTACAGTTCAGAGAAACGGAAATCTCCGCCTCCGTATCTTTATCACGAAGCAGGTTCTGATAAGCCGTCATAAAGTCATAATAACGAATCATGGCTATTTTCAGTACATCGTTCATCTGCAAAGCCGTGCTTGGAAAGTACTCGCGGCATAGCATGTGGTCACCCAATTCCAAATGAGAGCCTCCCAAAGCAAATATCACAGCATCCGTCAGCAGCACACCCGGTGTATTGAACTCACCGGTACTGCTACCTGCCTTGTCATAGTTCATATATGCGGCAAACACCGTTTTCAAGGCATGGTTGCCATACTGATCGTTCGCTTTGATAATGGTGTGCAGATCCTTGAAGCCTGCCTCATCGCCCCATACTTCATTATAAAGGAAATCCACTTTACCCGTAGCAGCTATCTGGGAAGCTCCATAGCTGGAGACGGCATTCATCACCAAACGCTTGTCCGGATGCTTCTGTTTCATGGCTTCGATGAACGAGGCATATCCCTTAGGCAGATTTACCTTATTGCCATCATAGTCATAGCGGTCACCCCGGTTTCCCAGTTGGTCTATCTGATAACCGTCAAAGTCCAGATTGGCATAAACATCATCGTTTCTCTGGGCAATATATGCCTGCCATTCCGTATTGGCGGGATTGAGTAGGAAGATATTACTTTTCCAACTGGAGGGCAAGTCATGCGAATCCTTATCCATGCGTCCCGTGTTCTTGAATATGTACCATTCTTCCTTTACTCCGTCGGAAACGGCATCGTCCAAAGCTCCGAAACATAGATTGTAGAACATGGACTTCATGCCCAGGCTGTGTTGTGTAGAGATATACTTCTTCACTACCTCGGTATAGACCTCCCGGTTGGCAATGTCCTTATAGACCTCGTCCAGATGCTCACGCGTACCGCCCAACGGCCAATGATGCTTGTTGTGCCAATCCTGAAACTGTACCCCGTTAATGTGGCAACGGTTCAGGAAAGCCATCTCCTTCTCTATCACTCCATCCACCTTTTTCGAAGCATCAAAAGTGGCAACGAAACCATAACGTGGAAAACGTGTCCAGTCACTGGATACATCTACGGCAATAGTACCAAGAATAACCTCTGTTCCATTCTCTTTTGTACGGTATACATCCACCAGATAACCGGTATAATCGGTTGCCGGAGCAGTCCAAGTCCAAGTAGTACCGACAGCAGCCTGCTCCGATACAACCTTGTCCATTGTCCGGTAGCGGATTTTAGCTCCGGCAGGAAGGGCGTCAGCTGTAAAAGAAACACTCTCGCCCGGCCGGTAACATGCCTTGTCGGTAGTGAGATTGACCGTCAAGTCCGAGGTGACTGGGGTTACTTCCGTAACCCCTCCACTCTCTCCGCCTCCACCGGTACCGCTACCGGTATCATCACTCTCCTTGCTGCATGCAACCAGCAGCAAGGCTACCATTGTTGCATAAACTATCTTCTTCATCTATTGTAGATACCTATTGTTTCACGATTGAAATTGTCTCTTCCAGCTGATTCAAAGTAATCAGATAGGAACCTGCTGTCGTAATCTTCCACTTCTGGTCGATGCCGCCTACCATCACGTCCAGATATTGCGCTTTGAACGCTTCGTCTGATTTATCAAGGAAAAGCATCGGTTCTGTTTCTCCTGCAGGCTGTTTGTCTGCTACAGCCGGCATGAACCAGGCTCCATTCCAATCTTCCTGCTTATCACAAGTAAATTTCAACTCACCGGCATTCAGCGTACCTTTCCAAGTAAACACATACGGATTATCCGTTGTCTGCATCGGCGTAGCATCACCAATCGTCCAACCGGCCGGAGTAGCATCACCTACCATATAAATCATCTCATACGGAGTAAATTCGCTCATCATCATGCGTTCCTTACCACTACGGATATCCATGCAAATCTTGTAGGCCTTGCCGCATTCCCCATCTTTCAGCACCCATTTATTGTCCGGGTCGAACCCTTTCACAAACACCACTTCTGTATCGGTATAAGCAGCATCGGCATTCTTGGCCTTATACATGTTCTCCCAACTTCCATCGGAGGTTCCGAACTTGAATTCCCCTCCTTTGCCCACTTCAAAGAACTTGCCGAAGCGGAACAAGTATGGATCGAGCACATCTTGTTTCATCTTCACGAATCCCCAATCCGTAGCGTTACCCACAAAATAAAGCTGGTCGTAGGCAGGTGCCAACGTCTCTGTCTGGGTCAATGTAAGAACACCGGTAAACAGATTGGCTTCGACGATGTAATTATGGTCTTCTTCGACAACAAAAGGTTCATCCGGCTGGTCATCACTGCTACGAAGAACCAGCAATCCATCTGTTCCTTTGTTGTAAGAGGGCAGGAATGAGCCTAAGGTCGTGATGAACTTAAATTCACCGGCCACAAGCCGGCCCGTCCATGTAAAGATACCATTGTCCTTGCGGGTCATCTCTGTCGCATCATCGGCACTCCAGCCGCCCGGAGTGGCACTACCTATCAGATAAAGGGTGGATGTGAGCGGTTTATAGGCTGTAACACTGAAAGCAGTGGTAGACACCTGTTTTTCGTCCCGTTCCGTTACAGTAGCTGTCAAGCGCGCTTCCAACGAAATGTTCTCCCCGGCAGTTGCCCCAAAATGGTTGCGCAGGATGTCATTCAATTCCTCTACGCTCTTTTTCCATGAGTATTCTTGTACGGCATTCTCCACAGCTACATAAGAATCTGCAAAATCACTGCCGGTCTTGGCCAATTCCAGCGTATAGGAAATTTTATTACCCGTCCCATAATTGATTCCCGTAGTCCAGGAAAGCTCCAGGGCATCATCGGCATGTGCCTGCTCATTCAAAACAACTTCCGTCTTGCTGGCCGTCAGTACAAGTTCATTCTGTCCTTTATCCAATTCCATGTAATCATCATCTACACAAGCAGATAAGGCTGCACAGCCCAGTAAGGCAAATACAAGGTGTGAAATATATTTCTTCATATTCTTCTGATTAAATTAATTAATAACCCGGGTTCTGCACCATTAAGGTATTAGCATCCATCTCCGTCTGCGGAATAGGGAACAGCAAGCGGTTCTTGTTCACGTTGCTCTTTCCAATGGACTGCAGGAATTTAATGGCATACTCTCCATTGTTGACACGAATCATGTCGAACCAGCGATGCCCTTCGAAAGCTAGTTCCATGCGGCGCTCATGGATAATCTTTTCACGCATGGTTTCCTGTGACAAGCCCGAAACCTCCGGCAGTCCGGCACGCTTACGTACAATATTCAAAGGCACGGCAGCCTGGTCAGAGCGTCCCATTTCATTCAAAGCTTCGGCCTTCTTCAGCAGGACGTCCGCATAACGATAAATCACGAAGTTGGCAGGATTGGTATTGTATTCCGGAGAAACCGTTTTCGACACCAGGAACTTGCGTACATTGTATCCCGTATTGGAATAAGAGCTTTTGTAAGCCTTACCGTCAAAATCCGGACATCCGGCATAAAGCACGGTCAAATCCTTACGTTTGTCACCGCTCTCATATTGACCCACAAATTCTTCTGTAGGCTGGTTCCAGCCATAACTGCCGGCAACAAAGTCCGAATTACGGGGACCCATGAAAGTAGAAAGCCAGGAAGACTGCGGATTGTTTCCCCAAAAATCATATTCCGTATTGCCCGAATACTGGACCTCGAACAAAGATTCCGGCCCGTTATTGACCAATGCATCGAAATTGTCCTCATACTTGCAGGAAGAAAGGTCATACCCCAAATTTGTTATCTCATCACACAAATCAGACACCTCTTGATAATATTCCGTATGATTAGGAGCCAGCGTCAGATAAATATCTGCCAACATGGCCAAAGCTGCATCTTTGCAGGCACGTCCCACGTTCTCGTCGTCGTAAGAAGACTTGGCAGGAAGCAGGTCAACCGCATTCTTACAATCGGAAATTATCTGGGCATAAGTCTCTTCGACTGTAGCGCGTGCAATGTCTGTCGGTTCTCCCGGATTATAAGGAGCCAAACGCAGTGGAACACCACCGTACAGACGTACCAATACATAGTAATAATGTGCACGGAGAAAATAAGCCTCTCCCAGACAGCGGTTCTTGATTCTCTCTGACACGACTTCAGCCTCCAGAAGACTATTCAACACAATGTTGCATTGTCCTATCCCCACCCAGGGAGAACGCCACATGTACAATGCCATGCCATTGTCGCTCTGCGTTATGAAGTTAGAAGCTTGTATCGTTTCAAGGCCGTCGGTACCGCCACCGGCACCCACCAAACTGTTACCCGCCACAATATCCAGTGTCCAGATACGCTGGTTGTACATATTGGAAGACTGAAGGGTGCGATAGCAGGCATTGGTCAGAGCAATGGCCACATCATCGGTCACCGTCGTTTCCGGGTCAACCGTATTTTTAGGAGACTTGTCCAGAAAGTCGCTGCAGGAAGCCAGCAGCAATACTGCCAGCATATATAGTAAATTTGTTATCTTTTTCATATCCGAGTCAATCATTAAAAGTTAAAGTTTAATCCTAAGCTGAACGTACGGGAAATGGGGTAACGGTTCTGGTCTATTCCGTTAATACCCACTTCAGGGTCGAAACCGGAATATCCGGTGATGGTAGCCACATTCTCACAAGATAGGGAAAGGCGTGCATTCTCAATCTGGGCTTTCTGTAACCACTGCTTCGGGAAAGTGTATGAGAGTGTGATATTCTTCAAACGCAGATAAGAACCATTCTCCACAAAGCGGTCTGACACGCGTGTATTCTGATTGGGGTCGCCGAACACGGCACGCGGCATCGAATTGCTGGTCCCCTCTCCTTGCCAACGCTTCAGTACGTCGGTAGTCTGGTTATAGGCGGCTGCCATACCGGTATTGTCGATATTGTTGGCATTGTATATCTTATTTCCGGCTATACCTTGTAAGAAAACAGAAAGTTCGAAACCCTTATAGGAAAGGCTATTGTTCATAGAGAACAGCCAACTTGGGTTCGGGTTACCGATGACGGTACGGTCACTATCATTGATGACACCATCGTTGTTCAAATCCCTGAAACGGATATCACCCGGCTCAGCTCCCGGCTGCACGGCATGTGTATTCACTTCAGACTGGTTCTGGAAGATTCCGTCCGTAACATAGCCGTAGAAGACATTAATGGGATAGTCCTTTGCCAGCATCGTTACATAGGAGTTATTGATTTGGTTAATGTAATAAGGAACGTCGCTGTTCAAATCCTTAATTTTATTCTTGTTGTAAGTGGCGGTCACGTTCGTTTCCCATCCCAGTTCACCGGTAAGATTGATGGTATGCAGACTCATTTCAATACCTTGATTACGTACTTTTCCGGCATTGGTATACGTGGTTGTAGTATCTTCAAATCCCGATGTGATGGGGATAGACGCCTTTACCAGCATGTCTCTCGTCTCCTTCAGATAAGCATCGAACGAGAACATAACGCGTGAATTGAACAGTGAGGCATCAAAACCGATGTTGGTTTGTGCCACCTCTTCCCAATGGATATACGGGTTGGCGAGAGTAGAAGAAACCAGCGCTGTCTGATTGCCGCTCGAAATGCCGAAAGGATATACACTGGTATTGTAGGATGCCAGATAGCTGTAGTTTCCAACACTTGCCTGGCTACCGGTCACACCGTATCCCGCACGCACTTTCAGGTCATTGATATAGTCGTTTTTTGGAAACCACTTTTCCTGAGAGGCACGCCATGCCACAGATACGGAAGGGAAAGTACCCCAGCGATGTTTCTTACCGAAACGGCTGGAACCGTCACGACGAATGGTTGCAGTCAGCAAATAGCGGTCTTCGTAAGAGTAGTTGACACGTGCCATGTAAGAGAGCAATGCCCACTCTGTCTCGTTTCCACCGATGGCATACATTTTCTCGCCATTATCCATTTCGTGCACATTGTCGAACATAAACACATTCTTCTGCGCATTCAGGTAGTCGTTGGTGTTCCATTGGGCAGACATACCGGCCATCAATCCCACACGATGTTTTTCTGCAAAAGTATGGTCGAATAGGAAATAGTTGTCCCACAAATAAGTGAACGACTTGTTATCGCTCTTATAACGTGAAGTCTCCTCTGTGGGAGTGGGTTTCCAGTTATACTTGGGGGTAAAGTTGTCTATGAACCAGAATTTGGCATCATAGCCGAAAGTACTTTTAAACTTAAGCCATTTGGTAAAAGTAAGTTCTGCCGTCAAGTTGGCCAGGAAGTTATATCCATCAGTCTGACTCTTGTTCAGTTCCGTCGGTCCAATGGGGTTGCGCGTGCTGCCATACCATTCCGAGTTACCATCAGGGCCACTCCAACTGCCATCTTCATTCTTCACCGGATAAATGGGGAGCGCTTTCAGCGCATCACCTATATTATAGCTGCCCGACTTCTTCGTATCGGCACTGAACGTAATGTTATTGGAGAACTTCAACCATTTCAAGACTTGCGCATCACTGTTGGACTGGAATGTGAAGCGACGGTAATTCACACTCTTCACGATACCGGACTGATCCAGAAAACCACCGGACACATAATAATGGGATTTCTCGTTACCGCCGGAATAACTTACCGTATAGTTCTGCATCACACCCGTACGGAGCAATTCATCCATCCAGTCGGTACCTGCACCCAATTCAGAAGGATTGGCCCATTCCGGATTAGGATTGCGTCCACTGTTCACCATCATGTCATTACTCAACTCGGCATACTGCGCCGCGTTCAATAAAGAAGGTACGTTCGTAGCATTTTGGAAAGAGTAATTGGCAGATACAGCAAGTTTTCCTTTTCCTTCCGTACCGCGTTTGGTGGTAATCATCACAACTCCATTAGCTCCCCGGGAACCGTAGATGGCTGTGGCCGAAGCATCCTTCAATACATCCAAACGTTCCACATCGGCCATATTTAAGGAAGACAAGCCCAAGTCGGTAGGCACTCCGTCAATCACGACCAGCGGGTCGCAGTTGTTGATAGAACCCAAACCACGAATCTTGATGGATACATTGTCTCCCGGTTTACCGGCATCTACAATCTGCACACCTGAGATTTTTCCCTGGATGGCTTGTCCCAAATTGGATACGGGGGAATCCTTGATATCCTTGTTACCGATGGAGGACACTGCTCCTGTAAGGTCGCTTTTCTTCATGGTGCCATACCCTATCACCACCACTTCATCCAGCATTTCGGCATCTTCAGACAAAACTACCTGAAGCTGTTTCTGTCCCTTCACCTGCACCTCTTGAGTCTTATAGCCTACAAATGAAACGACAAGAGTACCGTTCGAAGACATGTTCAAAGAGAAATCACCGTCAATACCGGTTATTGTCCCATTTGTGGTTCCTTTTTCCATTACACTGGCGCCAATAACCGTTTCACCGGTCTGGTCTTTCACTATACCTTGTACTGTAATTTGCTGTGCGAACATGCACATCGGAAGTAACATTCCTATCAGACAAACCATCATCCGTAGCCTGCTGATTGGCATTTTGTACTTTTGCATAATATAAGAATTTAAAGTTAATAATAAAAACATAAATCACATGTGTCACTCTTTCCGAAGAGGAACAATGCAAATGTATCAGATAAGAGAAACCAATAGTGGAGGAAAGAGTAAAAAAGTAGTGGTTTACATCATTCAAAAAGGCTTAAACCGCTATATACCAATAATATATAAAATTATTACCCAACTAAAAAAGTAGTGAAAATATAAGCGTAAAAGAGACACTTCCAAGCTTCAAAACCCCTATTCTCAGTTCTTCGACTTGCCAATTGTCATCACTTCCTGTTCCAACAAGTCGCGGTCACCGGCAGCCTTGTTGCGAACCTTCGTACGATAGTTATAAATGGTGGTAACAGAATACCGAAGGAACTGGGCTATCTTCACGCTGTCAGTAATGCCCAAACGTATCAATGCAAAGATGCGCAACTCTGTATTCATCCGTTCGCCGGCTTTCAAGGATATTTGCTCATCATCGGCAAGCAGGGCATTGAAGTCTTCTACAAAAGTAGGAAACAGCTGCAGGAAGGTATTATCAAAGTTGGTATAGAATTCCTTTAATTCCCCCTCTATGAATTTAGAAGACTTGATGTTCTTGTAGAGTTCCTCCACATTTCCGGTAGCGGCAATCTTTCCCAGCGACCGGCGGTAATTGTCCATCTTTTCCAAATAGACCGAGCACTGGTCCATATAACGGCCGATATACTCCTCCTTCAGATAGGAATTTTCGGCAATGCTGTGGTTGGCCTCCTTGAGTTGTGCATTGGAAAGGTGAAGCTCATCATTCAGCTCCTTCAACCGTTTGTTGGTGTCAATCACTTCCCTACGGGCGGCAGCCACTTTCTTCATCTGCTTGTATACATAAAATATGGCAAGTAACAGAAAAAGTGAAAGCAGGCTGATAGATACCAGTGCCCATTTCATCTGCTCCTGCTGCTTCTCCGTCTTTTGCTGGTAAGCATCATTAATGATGGGAAAGATTTCCAGAATCTCCAGCTTGCGCAACCGGGCATTGCAGGCGGCTGCATCTTCCATACATATCTTTACATAAGAATAGGCACGCTCGATGTCTCCTTCCTGGTAAAGCAGTACGGCGAGCTTGCGTAAAGAGATATATTCACGGACAGCGGTTTTCATATCCGCCATAGCAGAAACAATCAGGTATTCCTTTTCCTTCTCTTTGTCCCCTTTCAGCCGGTAAGACTCTGATAAAGTATAGGCACAAATCGCAACGTCGTGTTCATAGTCCTTCTGCAGCGCCAGATAATCCGTCAGCAAACGGATGGCCTTGTCATATTCATTGCGTACATTATACTGGTCGGACTGAATCAAGGTATGTATCAGAAGATTATCTTTATTGACCAACAGCAACGAATCACGATATTTGTCCGTAAGCTCCGTATAAAGCTTCTTTTCATATGCCGTCACGGCATAATCGGCCATAAGGCCATAGACCGTACGGTAGATATGGTAATAATATGGATGGATATCCACCGACAATCGGTCTATATGGATATTCCGCATCAAATCCATAACTTCCTTATACATACCGGTCATTCCCAAAACATCTGCTTTATTCATGCGGGCATTGTCTATGTATTCCCGGTTTCCAAGACGTATGGCTATCTGTTCCCTTTCCTCGGCCATGTGCAATGCAGAATCCGTATTGAACGAACGGTACTCATCCAGCAATGTGCCAAGAATGGCAAAACGTTCTTCATCCGGTATCTGCCGATGCAACTGTCTTTTCAATTCCGCCAGTTTCAGCTCCTTCTGCTCCATATATATGGGACGCTCCTTTATCGCCTGGTCCAGTTTCAGCAGCAAAGAATCCGCCCGGCTGCTGTCTGCAGCATGAAGGCGGCACATACAGATGGTGCAAAGACACAAGAATATGATTATATTTTTCATCCGGCTTTCCGATTAGTTAAAGGCAATACTTTTTGAGAATCCTCATGCAAAAGTAATTAAAATACCATAAAAACCTATTCTACTATCATTAAAAGCTCGAAAGCAGAGTGATAAAAAGGCATACTGCAAGCAAAAGAATCAAAATATTGAATTACCTTTACGGAAAATCCAAAGAAAGACCATATCATAAATATCATCCGAGCATCATGGATATACACACATTTATTGCCAATTATCAAGAAGCTTTCGGCCAACATGCCGAACTCCCCATCGCCTTTTGGTATTCAGACCGAATGGAGGCATCTACAGAGAAAGTAACCGGTTGTCTCTTCAAATGCATGAAACAAGTCAGAGACGGCAAAACCGTCAGTCTCAGCAACGAAACAATCACCTGCGGAGGAGGCAAGTTCTATACCGGATTTACAGAAATGCCCGAGCGCGTCCCGGGTTTTGTCTCCTTGAAAGAGAAATACAAGAAGACTCCCGAAATGGTGGTAGATTTTGTCAATGAGCTACAGATTCCCAGAACTGACAAAGCCTATCTGCATTTTGCCCGCATAGACAAGATACCTTCCTTTGACGAGGTGGAAGGCGTGCTGTTCCTGCCCACACCCGATATTCTATCCGGACTGGCAACATGGGCTTCTTTTGACAACAATGCATTGGATGCCGTGGCAGCCCCATTCGGCTCCGGCTGTTGCTCCGTCATTACTCAAACCATCATTGAAAACCGGAAACAAGGGAAACGCACTTTCCTGGGATTCTTCGACCCCTCCGTCCGCCCATACTTCGAAGCGGACTTATTGAGCTTCACTATCCCCATGTCCCGGTTCAAGGAGATGTATCACACCATGCGTGAAAGCTGTCTGTTCGATACACATGCCTGGGGAAAAATCAAGGAAAGGATACAGCTTTCCCAATCAAGAGACGTACATATCCTCCCCTCTCCCATCTCCTTCCCCATCCTTCCGGACATTTATCTGCAGGAAATCAGAATGGAAGATGCCGCAGCCATCTACTATGCCATCGACACACACCGAGATTACTTAAGAACATGGCTGCCATTTGTGGATAATATGCGCACAACAGCTGATGAAGAAGCTTTTTTACGTCAGGTACTATCTGCTCCTGCCGAACGAAATGAACCTATATTCGGTATTTGGAACCAGCAGCATGAAATCTGCGGACTGATAGGTTTCCATTTCTCCGATTTCGACAACCACCGTACAGAACTCGGCTATTGGCTACTGCCGGAATACCAGCACCGGGGCATCATTACTGAAAGTGTCCGCAAGCTGTGTCTGTGGGCCGTACAAGAAAAAAAGATAAAGCGGATACAAATTCGCTGTGCCGTGGGTAATGCAGCCAGTAACGCGATACCGGTTCGCCTCGGTTTCATCCATGAGGGAACAGAACGTTGCGGAGAACTGCTGGCTTCTGGAGAATATACAGATATACATATATACAGCATCTTGAAAGAAGAAGTGCTAGCCAACCTCAAACAATAAAATATCAAATATATATCAACTATTGAAATTATACATGGAACAACAACCTCATCTCAATGACCACAACAAGCAGGAGTACCCTCCTATGCATACAGTCGAAATGAACACACCCTTAATTAATCAACTATAATACAGAGCGTTAAATCATATACTAAAAAATCATAATTACGCATTTATCTTACGCACTTGTTTTACGCAACTCGCTTAGAAAATATAAGCCAATAAAGGAAATAAGGTCAGTATTACCAACACCTATTAGGAAGTTAATATTCACAAATATACAATATACTATAAAAGTGAATGCCTGCAAATTACGATTTCACACATAGCTTCTATAAACAACTAATAATCAAAAATCTGCATACATTCTTAATATTCATTTATACTCTTAATGAATATTGGATTGAAACAATCAAATTTCATTTTGGAAGCCTATATAAATCTCATTTTTGGTACATAGTTTATCATACAATAGAAATGAACTTATACTGTATTAGTACATTTATTTCAACTATCAATACTTATCCAATTTAACACAAAACAGCCCAAGCATATTTAAATAAAATGGGGCTTTAAAACATTGTACTCAAAAAATAAATATTCTTTTGCAAATTCCAATTAGTTTTAGTTCCTTTGTATAATATAACTCTAACATTAAACAAAATGGAAAAACGAACAGAAGGAGCATGGCTGATACACCACACCAAAAAACTATTTGATGTAAGGGATACTCAAGACTTTGAAGATATTGAACTAGCTGGTAAATGTGGAATTTTTCTATCTAACTTAGCTGCAGACGAAAATACCGATTTAAATAAAGATAAGGTCGATGCCATAGCAAAAGCTTCAAGTATAAAAAAAACAGAGATAGAAACGATTAAAAACAAACTTGTAGAGGCACATTTAATTGATGTTGTAAAAAATGGAGGTATTTCAGTATTAGGCATAACAACTTCTACGGTTTTATCACATACAGCTAATATATTTGATTCTTCAAATTCAAATAATTATCAAAAGGCTGCTTTAGAGTTATCTGAAAGGATATCAGATTTGCCCAAACCTGAGAAAGAATTAAAAGAATACATATCAGATGAATATAAACTGACTTCTAGAGATACAGTTGATTTATTTTCTCAATGTGAAGAAATAGGTTTTATTGATTACGAGAATCTAGATAATGACTCTAAATTTTATTTCAATGGTAACCTATTTAGAAAAGAAAATATTCAAAAAACAAATGCTATATTGAATTCGTTAAACTCTGATGACAGTAGGAAAATTCTTGAGATGAATGAACTTTTGTCAAAAAAAGGTTGTATCACATTCGAAAAAGCTAAAGCTATTTTAGGAGAAGTACTACTAACTAAACTTCAATCAATAGGTATGTACGATTTCAATGAAGTGAGTAATTCACATGAAACCAAAACTTTTGTAACGAAACCATCCGCATTTTCTAAATACGGCAATCCTTTTGAAGAGGATGCATTAGATTTAGCTAAAGCGTTCGTTTCATCATTATACTATGGAATGAACTTTAGTTCTTCAGGAAGAGGCAGAATTACCATGCTTAATGCTTTAATGAGAAAATTAGTGAATGGTTTTGAAGTTGGTCCAGCTACAGCCATTGGGGAAGATTATAGATTGCTAGAACTGAAAAGGGTCATTCAGCTTCGTGATGCTGGAAATAATCGCTATTTCATGAAATTACTGAAAAAAGATGTAGGCCAATTGGCTCTACAAGTCTTAGAATTTGGTGATGCAACGGAACAGTCAATCCAAAATTCAATAGTTTATACTGGTAGTGTCACTAATTATAAAGGTCCAGAGCAAAAGCGATTCATTAGTAGGAAAAGGCAAACAAGCCAATCCAAAAAATCAGTAGCAGAATTATTACGAACTTTTAGAAATTAGACTATGGAAACTCAGCAGACGCTTTTTAAAGGTGAATTAATGGAAGAGTTATTGAGATATTATTTTCTAGAAATGGGCTATTTTGTGGCTAGAGGAGTGAAATTTCAATACCAAAATATGGATGTAACTGATATCGACTTATTTTTATATGGAAGACCATCAAGTTTAACACGAGAAAGAATCAATGTTGATATTAAAAATAAAAAAACGCCACAAGCGTTTGAACGAATTGTATGGGCTAATGGTCTAATGCGAATTCTAAATCTTGATTCTTGTATAGTTGCTACAACAGATTCAAAGCCGATAATTACTTCTTTTGCTCAATCAATGCACACTATGGTTTTGGATGGTAAGTTTTTGAACAAAATTAAATCTATCACCAATGAAAATGAGCGTATCTCTGAAGAAGATTTATTAAATGAACTTTCAAAATATAAAAGTTACAAAACCTACAATAATAAGAGTTGGAAATATATCTATGAATTTTCAAAATCAAGACTTCTTACAGAATTAGACTACTCAGGGTTTAACTCCTCTATAATGGACTTAAATTACTTTATTACTAAATATATTGCTGACGAACAAAAAAGAGCAATTTCATTAAGAATGGTCTATGTAATACTAGCACATACTCTTATTATAATGGATTTTATTTTAAAAGACATCGCCTTTTTAGAACAAAAAGATAGAGAATCAAAACTTTCTATTGGATTAAAGTATGGAAATTTAGGAAAAGAAGGAATTGATAAAATAATATCTATGGCAATGCATATCTCGGGAGTGACTTCAGCTAATACTATCATGAAGTCATTAGATAGTATCCCTGTAGATATTCTTAAAGACTTTTTTTCAAAAAATGAGAATGCAAAAAAAGCATTTGGTTGGGCTAAAGAACTCAGCATATTAGCATTCTCTTCCACATTAATATATCCAAATGAAATCGAGTCTTCCTTAAAAGGCGTATTATCTGTCATTTTAGATTTTCTATCCATTGACAGAAAGACTTTTTTCGAAACTAAATAAATTTTATAAAAAACAATCTACTATTTCCTCCATTTTACATAGAAAGGAACATTAAAAAAATTATGTTCCAAAATATCGAATACAGAAACAACGACAACCCTAGCATATAAACATCTATATAAGCTAGGGTTTAAATTTCCTCTTCCACTGGAGTATCAGGTAAAAAGTCCCGAGGAGAACAACCAAAGACTTTAGCAAGTATATTCAAATGGTTTAGATTATATTTTGCCCTCCGTTTAGGATTCTCAATATCAGCAATAAAACTTGCAGACATATTCATGTAATCTGCCAATTCCATCTGCGACCATTTTCTTTCCATTCGCATAGCCTTCACTTTCTGTATTACAAATTCTTCTATTTTAGTCATATACCAATTATTTAAATTGGTAAAGGAAAGATTATTGCAGAAATATTTTGAGCGTACATGTACGTGTATTATCTTTGCAGTCTCAATTATACAAGAAGTGTTTAACTAAAAAAAAGAAAAATGAAAAAGAAAACCATTTTTTTATTGACCATTTTATTAATGGCAATTTTCGTAACAAGCTGTTCAAGCGATGATGATAATGAAAAAACAGAATTCACATCAACACTAACAGTAAATGGAAGTGCTGTCAAGATTACAAATCTCGAAGGTAAAGCAATAGCGAATAGTATGTTTGAATTTTGGGTAAATGATGCAATATCCGATTTTTATATTCAAGGTAACATTGACTATCGTGAAGAGCTAACAACGGGGAAAGATGTAACCAAGGGTTGCAAAATGTCAATTGCTTTAGTAAAACTTGAAGAATGGTATTCCTCTGAAAAAGAGTATATTTCTGGTACTGTTACAATTGAAAAATGGGATTTGGAAAATTTCAGAGTTACACTTGTATTTAAGGATTATAAATGCAAATCGGGTTCAAAGAGTATTGTTTTAAACGGTAGTGTTACCTTTCCAACATCCATAAATATTTAATCAATAGAATAAACAACTTTAAATTGAGTAGTTACATACAAGTATAACTGTTAAATACGGCTTCATTATTCCTATGAATAAAATTGCACTTGCACTTATTTCATTAATATTACCATTCTCTTTAGTCTACACATCACCACGAAAAAAGGTAGGTATCGTTTTAAGTGGTGGTGGAGCTAAAGGGGTTGCGCATATTGGAGTAATAAAGGCTCTTGAAGAATTAAATATACCTATTGATTATATTGCAGGAACAAGCATCGGAGCTATTATTGGCGGATTATATTCTATAGGTTATACATCCGAACAATTAGAAATAATAGTGAAACAAACAAACTGGATAGACTTACTTACCGATAAAGTTTCACGCAAAGAAATTCCTTTTCCGTTTAAATCTGATGACAGTAAATACTTTATGTCATTTCCTATCAACAATAGTGGAAAGAATGGAGGTATAATAAAAGGGAAGAACATATCACAGTTATTACATCAACTTACAGAAGGCTATCAAAATGTAACTAATTTCGATAGCCTTCCAATTCCTTTTGCATGTATTGCCACAGATATGGTAAGAAATCAAAAAGAGGTCATTCGCTTTGGCAAACTTTCAGAGGCAATGCGTGCAAGTATGGCTGTTCCCATTGTTTTTTCACCGATATATTCAGGACAAAAAGTTTTAATTGACGGAGGATTTAAAGACAATCTACCAATTGATGTTGTCAAAGCTATGGGAGCAGATATTATTATTGGCATTGATGTACAATCTGAATTATCAGATTCGGACAACTTACATTCTATTGCAGGGATAGCCAATCAGCTTATGTTAATGATTTGTCAATCATCGCTTGATGAAAGTACTAAGGATATAGATGCTTATATAAAAGTTGATGTAGAAAACTATAATGCTGCAAGTTTTACAAAAGCCGCAATAGACACTCTCATTATAAGAGGAGAAAATGCCGCAAAAGCCAATTACAACACATTATTATCAATCAAGAATAGGGTAGGCATAGTAAATAATGAAAAAAACAATAAAGCCAAATTACCCTTGTTTTATCCGCAATATGCTCCAAGCAATGATAATCAACTAAGAATTGGACTAAGATTTGATAGCGAGGATATTGCAGCAGTGATTCTTAATATCAATTTGAATAAACAAAAATTCGGGAAAGCCGAAATAGTGGCGAGAGGAGGAAAGCAATCTTTCCTCAGAACCCAATATCATCTTCCTATATCAAAACCACAATGGATAACACTTTCAAATCAAATTGGTTACAATGATATATTTTTATACAGTCATGGACACAAAATATCTAACCCAACCTTTATACGGAATACTAGCAGTCTAATTTACTCTATTATACCTTCTATAAATCTTCAAATGGAAGTTGGAGCTTCATTAGATTATCATCGGTATTATAGGACATTGGTAAGTGAAGATGCAACACTAATGAAACGAAAGAATTTATTTCTTAATTATCATACAAAATTGAAATATGAAACTTTAGACAAAAGATATTTTCCTACTAAAGGTTTGAAAACTAATATTTTTTATACAATATATACCAATTTGCATACTAACACTGCATACTCATCACTTGCTACCCAAATCACCAAGATATTTCCAATCACACTAAATACATTTATTATACCGACAATATACGGAAGATTTATTTTTAATGATGGCATTCCGTTTATGTACAGCAATGTTATCGGTGGAGAAGGATATAATCCACATTACGAGCAACAAATACCTTTTTCAGGGCTAACTCATACAGAATCCACCCTGAAATTATTGGGAAATGCACAAATCCAAGTAAGACATAAATTTCATGAAAAGCAATACCTTACCTTATCAGGAAATTATGCCATCCATCAAAATCAGTTTTCCAACTTCCTTCAAGGCAAAAAAATATATGGAACAAGTATTGGATATGGTTACGATAGTCCATTGGGACCTATAGAGGGATTTATATGCTACTCCAATAGGACTAACAAACTGGGATTTTATCTTAATATCGGATTTGGATTTTAAAAAATACAGATTTAAAAACTGAGCATATCATACGTTTCTAACAATTCTTTTGAGCGTAACCCCAAATACTTACGTGTAGTCATTACATCAGCGTGATTAAACAATTCCGACAGTTTGATAAGAGCAAATTCCGAGTTTTCCCCAGCAGCCTCAACGACTTTCCTGCCAAATGTTTTTCGCATACTATGGGTACTAAAATGTTCAATTTTCAAATTATATTTTGATTTTATTGACTTGAATAACACGTTTATTCTTTGTGTACTATACACCATTTTTTTGCGACTGATAAAACATTTTTCATTTTTATCTGTTATATTCAAAGCCATATAACAGTCTGCAATATGCTTTTGAAAATTTGAATTGATTTTTATTTCCCGTCTTTTACCCGTTTTCTTTTCTATAATAACGAACCTTTCATCATCCAGCAACATAGACCATGTAAGAGTAAGAATATCCGATATGCGTAGCCCAAAGAAACTGCCACAACCAATAAGTAAAGACAGACGGTATTCTTTGTCACGATACAATTTTCTAACTAATGAAAGCATTGTGTCCCATTCAATATAATCACTTGTTACATAACTGTTTTTTAAGCTCATAATATTCTCTTTTAATTGAAATTTATAGTTTTTGAATATACTGCAAACCGACTCATTATTAAAACACTGATAATCAATCTATATTCAAAAGTTATAGAAGTGAATATCAAAAAATGGCTATCAAGTTTTCCCATCTGAAGGAACGCCAAACACATTTTTCCAAATCAAAATAAGCCGTTGTTGCAAAATCTTCTCTGCTCTGTCCCTACCCACAAACCTTATCTTTTATAAAATCGGGATTGCTAATACCAAATGCAACACGAACTCCACCATCACTTTTCAAATAAGCAAATTTGACGATTGTGCTACGTTTTAATTACAGTACAAATATATGACATATACTTAATATCTGCAATTTATTTACGCTAGAAATAGTTAAATACATGACATTTATTCATTTTATGCCATGTAATTCTTATTTTTGCAATAAAAATATTGTAATTATGACTGAAAAAGAGAAAAAAGAACGAACAGTAATACATCTCTATATAAGAGAGAATGATACTCACCACTATTTTGGCAGTATCGCTAACGTATTTGAATACTTTTCTGCTGAGGAAATTGGAATAACCTACGGTTCGCTAAGAAATTATGGACTTTCCAATGAAAATTCATATCAAAATGCAAAATCTATAATCAGGAAAGGAATACTTTTATCAAAATCAGGAAATCGTGGTAAAAAATAGATAGCAAACAGTGTGCCACCTAACATTCGGATATATATCCAGTCACTTATATTTCATATAAAACATTGTATTACAACAAATTGATACCATATCACAAAAATCAGATGATAATAAGACACTTTATACCATACTTGTACTTTTTGAGGACTTTTCAGACTAAATTTCTTATTAAAAGTTAGTAATATACATTAGAAAGTCGTATATTTGCATAAAGAAGTTACGAAAAGAGTGTAATTTATTGGAAATGAGCGTAGGTTAATTGCTCTTGATAGTAATAGGTTACGATTTAGTTAGTTATCTACTGCATTATCCTTCTGCGCGTTGCGTAACCTTCAAAGAACTCTTCGTATGCAAAAGTAGCTATTTAATTCGAGATTTTGATATAAACTCCCGTTTTTTATCCCCTCATTCATAAGAATTTTCCGTAAAAGCGGTATTGTCCGTCGGCACACCATTGCCCAAAACGAGTTTGGAACAAACGTGTGCCGACTACCGCATAGCTGGAGAAAAGGGCATTGCCTCACGCCTAAACGATGTTTAGACAGATGAAGCAATGCCCCTTTCTTTTGCGCCTATGCCAGCTTCCTGCATAGAAATTTCAACTGTGAAACGACTGCCTTTCCCTTTCTTGCTGTCTAAACGGATTGTTCCGCCAAGCATCGACACAATATTACGCATTATGGCAAGCCCAAGCCCGAAACCCTCCTTTGCGGCGGCATTTGATAGACGTTCAAACGCACCGAACGCTTGTTTCTGTTCCTCTTCTGTCATGCCTGTACCTGTATCTTCAACGACCAGTGTCAGAACTCCATTATCATATTCAGTAATCAAAGAAACACCGCCTTCTTCTGTGAACTTGACAGCGTTTGACAGCAGGTTATTCCCGATTTGTATTATTCGCTCTTTGTCGGTCAATACAATGGCATCGTGTCCAGTCTTCACGGACAAGGACAGCCCTTTGTTCACGGCAACAGGCATGAACTCCGTTTCAAGTGTGTGCGTGATTGCTGAAATCCGGCAGGGTGACAGACGGGGCTGTTCCTTGCCGTTGTCCAGGCGGAAGAAGTCAAGCAAAGTGTTAAGCATATCCCGCATACGGTCGGAGGATTGCAGTATGTTTTGGATATACTGCCCGGACTTATCCTCACACTGTTCTTTCCGTATCAGTCCGGCATAGCCTGTTATTGCTGTCAGCGGTGTGCGCAGTTCATGGGTGATAGTATGTACCGCCTTCTTCCTTGACGTTATCAGTGCCTCGTTCCGTTGTACGGATTGTTCCAGTTGCCTTATCAAATCAGTTGTCTTGTGCTTGTATTGTTTAATGCTTTTTGCATCACGATGTATGATGATGTAGGAAATTAACAACAATAGAAGAACGAATCCCATTAAACCGCCTACTTGCATAAATGACTTTTCACGCATGGCAACTATTTCGTTTTCCCGGCTTTGCAGTTCGGTTTGTACCTTTTCTTCTATTTGGCAAATCAATTCTTGCAGTTGTCTGTTAAGTTCTGCATTACGAGCTGCAAGGCTGTCGGCTTGTTCCGACAATTGGCGATCCTGCACTTTCTGTTCGCTGATTACGTTTCTATTGACCGAATGAAGGATAGTGGTTGATACTGCTGGAGTTACTTCCTTTTTTTTGCCGAATATGCCTAAGAAACCTTTTCGTTTTGGCTTTTTGGACTGTTCCTGCACACTTTTCTGTACAATAACCGGAATTTGATTGGCTATCTTCTTGTTAATAGATTGTTGTTCATCCATTAACCGGACTATCTGGAACATCTGTCGTTCCTTATCCTCTAAAAGACTGCGCACACTATCGATGCGCTCTGCTGGATAGGTGGCCTTGAAACGGCAGAGCATACTGTCCATTGCCATACGCCGTGCATGGTAATGCTCGATATCTTTATCGTTCCATTCCAGTATTGTTTCACCCAATAGAGAAAATTTTATCATTTGAATATTGATATTGTTTATTTCTTTTCGGAGCTCGTCTATTTTTTTATTGCCAAGTTCTAATGCTTCTATCTCCTGCCATTCATAGAGGCTATTATATGCCATACATCCGATAAGAATGGAGATAAGTATATATCCCAACCGTATTGCCTTATAGAAATTTCCTGACCGCTCCATTATTTTAATGACATTGATTTTTGGAACATGAATAAAAGTTTATCTTTTTCGTTCATGCGGATATTATCAGAATAACCGTCTTTTGTTATTTGATACCCACATGGCTTAACCATAAAAATGCCTAAGCCCTTAGTGTACGAACTTACTTCTGAGGCATAGTCTTTACTTGTATTTAATGGAACTTTCCCTTTAATATGACACCACTCATTATTACAACTGATGTCTTCAATCTCAGACATCAGTTTTTGCAAATCTGTAATAGCTTTGGAACTCGCTACTTGGGGTATCTGCAACTCAAAACAGAGCATCGGTTCGAGAATGTCCACACCTGACTGTTGCAAAGCCAGCCTGAAGACATAAGGGGTCAGCTGTCTGAAATCAGCAGGTGTACTTACCGGGCTATAATACTCGGCTTGAGTAAAAGTTACTTTCAGATCTGTCACTTCCCATCCATGTAAACCAGATTGGCAAGACATACGAATCCCTTCAAAAACGGCATTTTGAAAAGAATGGTTCAGATAACCATAGGAGATGTCACTTTCGATTTGCAACCCTGCCCCTAACGGTAAGGGTTCAAGAGTCAGCCCTATTGTGGCCCAGTAAGGGTTGGGTGGTACTTCGATCTGAATAATCTTATTGACCTTTTTTATAGGTCGTTCTTTGTAGATAGTCTTGATCTCATCAAAATGGACCTTTACGGAAAATCGTTCTTCCAGCAATGTCTGTATGATTTCCTTTTGGGTCAAACCATATAACGAGATTTCCAATTCATCACTATATGAGTTTATGGAAAAGGACAAAGACGGGTCTTCAATCCACAATGTATTCAGAGCGGATATCACCTTGCTTCTCTCTTCGGGCTTATTTGGCCGGACGGAGGATTTGAGAGCGGGATGCTGATGAGATAATCCTTGAATCAAACAAGGTTTAGCACCTAAATAATCTCCGATTCGAAAATCTTCTATATCTTCTACAATCGCGATATCATTGGCACCCACTTCATCAACATTTATCTCTCTGCCCTGATAAATAGTCTTTAGATTTTTAATCTTGATGAATTTTTCCGAATCGTTGATTCTTACAACGTCTCGAAGTCTCAGACTTCCGTCAATTATTTTAAGAAAACTTCTTTTATGCCCTTTGGGGTCATGCTCTATCTTATAGAGATAAGCTGAAAGTCTGTTTGAGACTGATGCCGGAGGAAGTATAAAAGAAGAAATGGCGTCCAACAACTCATTGATACCGATATTGAACATTGCTGATCCATGTAGCACCGGATAGACTTTGGCTTTTGCCACAAGAGCGATTATCGTATTCCAATAATCAGCCGGTGAAATTTCGCTATCCGCCAAATATCGTTCTAATATATCGTCGTCATGGTTGCATACAAATTCTTTGTATTCTTCCTTTATATATGTTTGGGAGCAAACCGGATAAACCGATCCATCGACAACAGTTTGCATAAACAGGACATCTTGCGACAGATTTGTTTTTATATCCATATACAAACGCTCCAAATTCACACCGGCACGGTCAATCTTATTGATAAATATAATTGTCGGGATTTGCAGCTTTTGTAAAGTACTGAACAGCAACTTTGTCTGCGCTTGTATGCCTTCCTTTGCGGATAAGATGAGGACTGCTCCATCAAGCATTTTGAATGTCCGCTCCACTTCCGCAATAAAATCCATGTGTCCCGGAGTGTCAATGATATTGCATTTCACTCCATTCCAGATAATAGATGTCGTAGAAGCCCGGACAGTAATTCCTCTACGTTTCTCTATATCCATAGAGTCCGTTATGGTGTCACCATTATCCACACGGCCGCACTTTTCCGTTGCTCCACTGGCAAACAGCAGATTCTCGGTTACGGAAGTTTTTCCTGCATCAATGTGAGCAAGAATTCCTAAATTTATAATATTCATTTGGATTAAGCAATAATATACTACAGTAGATGCATTGTCGAAACGCACCTTTTAATACCTCCTCGTAGCATATGAGAACTACAGGATTACTAACTCGTATTAATATGTATATTATTACTGCCGCATAACGATTACAAAATTACACAAAAAAATATATCTAACAAAAGTGGGAGGATTTTTTAACTTTTTACCATAGACATTTTATTAGGGAAGCGTAGGTTCAACTGGCAAGTACAAATAAGTAGAAATGTTTGAACAACACCGTTTTAGGAAGTTGAAAAATCAAGTTTCTCTCTCGGTATAGCGTTTATTTTGGCCAATATCTTCTTTAGTTTAGCATTTGTGTATTTCCCATTCGTGTTCTATTTAGCTCCTTATTATGAGTATGTAGCAAGTTACTTATCAAATTCAGCCTCTTTGAGGGTCAAATATGGTTTTGCAAATGGTGACTGACAAGACATAAACAAGGTCAGCAGGAATTTTTTACATAAATGGACATGAATGTATATAACCTAAAATAAGAATAAATTTTAATAAGGGCTGCCCAAAAAGAAAAAAATGCAGTTGCCATCCTATAGATACTTGCAGAAAGGATAAAATTTACTTTTAGACCTTTTGGGATAGCCCTTATTAATACTTCAGATAAAATTCCTTAGGTTATATTTTCAATCCTTTGGACCGGGTTTCCTCCTTGGCATACAGTCCCGGACGCCCGATTATGACATGGTTGGCAACGATACTATCCGCCGGACTGCGTATCTGCGGCGGTGCATTTTCGGGATATTGCGCCTGCCTGTTCCTCACATCTTCCGCTTCCGGCTTGAGCTGTTGCCCTTCATTCTCCTTTTCTGCGACTTCGGGCGTGGGTGGCGCAAGCTCCAGCTGAATTTTTCGGTCAAGGGCGGCAAGTTCGGACTTCAACTGCTTCAGCTCGTCCTCCTTCTTCCACACCTTACCCGCTATCTCCTGTAACTGCGGTATCTCCATCTCCAGCACCTCGTTCTTCGCCTTGTACTGGTCGATGATGGAGGGTATCCTCTCCATCGCGTTGAGGAAGTTGCGGGCGGCGGCCAACGGGTCAGCCATCGCCAGATGCCCGTTGTTGTAGGTGTACTTGTAGTTCCCCTCGACCACGAAGCGGTTGTCGGTGAACTCCAATCCCTCTTTGAGTATCCTTTCGCTCACCACCTTTATCGGAAAACCGTAAAGTTCACCGACCTGCGTGTACAACCCTCCGGTCGTGGCATTCTTGGCTATCTCCTGCAAACGCTTTCCGATGACCTTCTCATCGGCGGAATCCACTCCGTCCACCTTTATTATATTAAGGCGGTTGCCCTCCTTGTCGGTCTGCACCACCGACAGGAAGCGGTTCCAGTCCTCCGTCATGGCATCTATGAAAGCCGTGTTGTTGCGCAACTCGCCGGTCTTTGACTCCAGCTTGAACTCCGAATCACGCTTGCCCTTGTTGAACGACTTGCGTTCCCCTTCGAGCGATGCGATCCGCTTTTCCAGTTTCGCCTTGTCCAACAGGTCGGTATTGCCGGAGAGCAACGCCATGTATTCCGAGAAATTCATGCCCGATTTTTCGTCCATTGCCCCCTCGTCGATGGTACGCGCACCCATCGCACCGCTTTTGAGCTGGCTTATGAAAGTCTGCTTGCAGTGCAGGAGGTTGAACTTGTAGCTGTCCAGTGACTTCTCCACCGCGTAGATGATTACATCCACGTTGTTCCCGGCGAAATGTTTGGCAATCTCATTACCTGCCCTAACTCCGCGTCCGTCACGCTGTTGCAAGTCGGACGGTCGATCGGGTAGGTCAAGGGCATTACTGCCCTCTTCCCCCCTCAGAACCGTACGTGAGGGTTTCCCCTCATACGGCTCAAGCTTTTCAAAGTCTCTGTTCGTGTGCAGAGACCGGCTCATCCTACTTCTTGTTTCCATTGTTTTTTACGGGATAATTTGAAACATTCATCATGAACCAACATATTGCATTTCCGTCCGTCTTGTACAGTCGGCATTACATTCCATGCCTTATGCGTGTCAATCGGTTCACCACATATCGGACATTTCCGACCTTGCTTTTCCCATAGGTAAAGCAGGGATTTACGTCCTTTCAGCGTCACAAGCATCTTTGACTTCATTCTTTTATTGAAGTACAGGCGGCAGTCTGCGTCAAACGGATTCATGTCCCCCTTTATCTGCGTATATTGCAGAAAAGGAAACGAAGATGCCAGTTTCAACAAGGTAAGTTGGTCTTCTTTGCCGTTTGATTTCTTGAACTTAGCCGCAAAAGTCCAGCTGTTCCCTCGGATATTGTGCCAATAGCGGTCTTTTATCCACCGTTTCCCTTTCTTGGAATGACGGCGTTTAGCCCATTGCCACAAGGCGAGAAATATCTGATGGTCGATTCTGTGAAAAGAATCACGTGTCGCCCCATGCTGATAATATGCTCCCCATCCTCGAATTTTAGCATTCAACATCCTGATTAATGATTCCTGCTTGCAACCCTTATGACCTTTTGTCACCTTACGGATATTCTCCATAAAACGTTTTTCGGCTTTCTTGGTCGGCTTGGTCAATATTTCATTGCCGAATTTGCGGATGTTGAAACCGAGAAAATCGAAGCCGTCATGGATATTGGTTATCACCGTCTTTTCTTCTGATAAGGTCAGACCTCTTTCAGACATAAAGTCGGCTACCAATGGCTTGATTTCCTTTTCAAGTGTTTCACGGTTCTCGCAGGTAATTATAAAGTCATCAGCGTAACGGACAAGATTCACCATTGGCGAATATAACTTACCTTTGATTCTAACTCGTTTATATTTCTCTGCAAGGACTTTCTGCAATCCGTCCAATGTCATATTGGCAAGCGTGGGAGAGATAATGCCACCTTGTGGCGTTCCCTCCTCTGTCGGGAACATCTGTTTGTTGAAGATATAGCCGCATTTCAACCATTTTCGGAGTATTGCCTTGTCCATAGGGATGTTGGCAAGCAGCCATTCATGGCTGATGTGGTCGAAGCACCCCTTTATGTCACCCTCCAGAATCCATTCGGGAGAATAGCCTTTTCGGAGAATGTTATGGCATTGCATTACCGCGTCCATACAGCGGCGTTCCTTGCGGAAACCGTATGAACGTGAGTCGGCTGTTGTTTCCGACACTGGTTCTAATGCCATAAGGTAGAGTGCTTGCATGGCTCTGTCTTTCATTGTCGGTATTCCCAACGGTCGCAGTTTGCCATTACTCTTTTTGATGTGGACTCTTCTCAATGGCTTCGGCTGGTAGCCTCTGCGTTTGAGTTCGCTTATCGCTTGTGTTTTTGCTTCGGGTTTCTCCCATGTTTCCATGTCCACTCCGGGGGTGTTGCCACCTCCGTTAGAAGTAACTCTCTTTACGGCTAAGGCTTTTGCGTAAAAAGAGTGGGTCAGCGTCCACTGCAAGGCTTTCACCTTGTTGTATCTGCCTTCCTTCTGAGCCTTTACAATTCGTGCTTGTAGCTTTCTGACAGCCAACTCCGCTTTAGTCCAGTCTATTCTGTCCCAAAGTGTTTGTTGATTGTCAGCAGGCGCACACGATGTCTTGTTTTCGTTCATTTGCTTTCCTCCTTTTGAAAGTTCTAAAAGTTAATTGTAAAGAATCACCATTTGACAACATTCGGTTTGATTGCCTACCTAATGTCGTCACAGAAGTCTGCCCACTTTCGTGTCGGATGATGTCGCCCACATCAGCCCGTGATGTCGGTTCAATCCGTATCCGCTCCATTACAGAACGGCGTTCGCTTTTTCTGTTATCTTATACCTGCACACCATTCGGCTTTCATTGCTGTCAGCTTACCTGTCATTTTTACATGACAGGAGATAATACAGGCTTACCATGTTCCACATAGATAACTAACGGATAGGTTAGGTTCTGTCTCATCCTCCGGCGGTGCTTATATCCGTGTAATCCTACCATGGAGAGGATTAACCGACCGCTTCCCTTTTGGGTAGAGTGTGCCAGTATCTTACACTCTTTCGTGACATTACGAAGTTTACTAACAGTTCGCTTGCGCTAACCATACTATCCAGCCTCGCCACTCTACGGTATGATACTAACCGTACTTGACTTCCCCTCACGGTTCTGTCTTGTCTTGCGAAAGTGTACTTCGTCCCGACCGCTTAATACAACATTAAGGTGCATCGGTCGGTAGGCTACCGCTGACGGAACAGCGGGTTAAAGCTGATACCCGTAAGTATCATTCCAACAATTATCTATGCGACTTCATGTCGCACCCACGGCGTATCGAGATGATGGATAGCCACACACCGTTTCTGGGCGTTCACACCCGTTCCGAGCATAGAGGTAGAGCCGAACAGCACACGCACCGTCCCGGCGTTCATGGCGTCTATCACCGCCTTCCGCGCCTTGTCGGTCTTGCACTCCTGAATGAAGCGCACCTCGCTTGGCGGTATACCGTAGTCCTCCGTCAGTTTGCGCTTGATTTCCGAATAGACGTTCCACCCGTCGCCCGGCTGGTATGTCCCCAAATCAGAGAAAACGAACTGCGTGCCTTTCTGGGCGTCGTATTTTTGATAATACTCCGCGATCATCTTGGCACAGTGACTCGCTTTGTTGTCGGGATGATCTTCGTAATTCGGGTCTATCATGCGCATGTCGAGTGCCATTTTCCGGGCATAGTCCGTGGCGATGAGCATCTTCGCCTTTTCTTCCGTTTCCGAAAGCGGCAGCCTGCCCAACAAGGTGGCATCGCCCGTCTTGGCGAACTGCATCAGTTTCTGTATGAAGTCCTCCTGTTCCGGCGTGGGCGGTATATGGTGCAGTATCTCGTTCTTGGCAGGACGGTCAACGCCCACATCCTCCGCCGTGCGGTAGTCCGTGATTTCATTATAGAAGGCGGCAAGCTCCGGCACTTTGATGAAGTAGCGGAAACGCTCCTTCTGGACCACATTGTTCGTCACGTTAAATTCAAAATCCGTCGTCTTCTTGGCAAATATCGCCGCCCAAGCGTCGAAACACCTTATGTCCTGCCGTTCCAGCTCCTTCGGGCGCAGGTACTTGAACAGCAGGTACAATTCAGTCAGTGAGTTGCTGATAGTCGTGCCGGAGAGGAAGGTCGCACCCAAGTCTTTTCCTGTGCGCTCCTGTATGGTGCGTATGGCAAAGAGCATGTTAAGTGCCTTCTGGCTTCCCTCGCTGTTTCCCAATCCCGCCACACGGTCGTGGCGCGTGTTGAAAGTCAGATTCTTGAACTGGTGGCTCTCATCTATGAAGATGTGGTCGATGCCCATCTGCTTGAAATCCACCACGTCGTCCGTGCGTGACTTTATGGCGTGTTCCACCTTCTCCAGCTTCGCTTCAAGGTTGTGCTTGCGCTTCTCCAATCCTTTCAGCATCGCCCGCGACACGTTCTTTCCCTGCTGCCGTAGCACTTCGAGGTTTTCCTCCACCGTGTCAAGCTCTGCTTGCAGGATGCGCTGCTGCAATTCCGGCGACTGCGGTATCTTGCCGAACTGGTCGTGCGACATGATGACGCAATCGTAGTCGTTGTTCTTTATATTATTGAAGAAGCGCACACGGTTGGCGGTCGAAAAGTCCTTCTCCGAAGCGTACAGAATACGTGCGTTGGGATATGCCGCCTGATAGGTGGCTGCAATCTCCGCAACGTTGGCTTTCAGCCCGATAATCATCGGCTTGTGTGCCAAATTCAGACGCTTCATCTCATGCGCGGCGATGCACATTATCAGCGTCTTACCGGTTCCCACCTCGTGGTCGCAAATTCCGCCGCCGTTCTGTTTCAACATCCAGACGCAATCCATCTGTGAGGGATAGACGCTCTTGATACCCCGGCTTGCCAGCCCTTTCAGGTTGAGGTCGGGAAAGGTCTGATGGGAGCCGTCGTAGCGCGGGCGCACGAAACAGTTGAACTTGCGGTTATACATCGTCACAAGCCGCTCCTTGAACTGCGGCGACTGCTCTTCGAGCCATTCGGAGAAGCCGTTTCGTATCTCGTCAATCTTGGCGTTGGCGAGTTGTATTCCCTCGCTGTCGCGCATCTTGATGTCGTTGCCATGCTCGTCCTTGCCGATGGACTTCATCATGTCAGGGCAGGTGTTGTGCAGGGCGTGTTTTAGGAGGTGCATACCGTCATAGTTCCGGTAATACCCCTTCACCAGAAACTCGTCCGTGATTTTCATGGTGCGGTAGCCGCACACCACCGAAAACTCGTCCATGCTTGCGGAATAGGCGATTTTCACCTCCGTGTCGAACAGCCGGCTCATGTAGGCGGCATAGACACCCGTCGGAATCCAGCGTTCCCCGAAATTGAAGTCCAGATCCTCGAAGGCGATGCGCTGCGGCTCGGCATCTTTCAGAGCCTCCAACGCCTGCTTCACCTCCGGCATACGCTCATTTTCGGGATTGTCACCCATCCATGCCTCTATGCGTTCCGCTTTCTCTATGACATTTCCGGCGATGAAACGGTCTTTGATTTCGTAACCGGTCACGAGCGGATTGTAGTAGATGCGCCCTTGCAGGGCAGTGAGCAAATCCTCCGCCGTGCTGTCGGTTATCTCCCGCATATAGTCGAGATTGACCGTACCATATTTGTTGAGCGACGCAGACAGGGCTTCTTCGGGAGAGCCTACGTTGGCATGGCTCTCCACCGCGAAGGAAACAGGATGCTCGAAGATGTCCGCCTTGACGAACTTTCCGTTTTCCATCCGTTCCAGCGAAAGGATGTCGCGCCCGCCCGCATCCATCATCACTAACTTCACGTTCTGCTTGGCGTTGAGGTTGCCGTAGCGCATGACAAACTCATCGTAACAGGTATTCAGATGCTCTCGCCACGGAACATTTGCCTCGCGCCGGAGCGATTCATAACGGTACAGACGCTCGTAGGCGTCACGCAGCGACACATACAACAACGCCTTTTCCTTCTGGTATCCTTTCAGGTCGAGCGGCTGGAATGTCGCCCCGTATGGCGTGATGTCTTTCAGGTAGCCGATGTTATGACGCCCCCGGTCAGCCACCAGCGACCCTTCGCGCAGGTGCATCTCCGGCGTGCGGTGGTAGGCACGCGGAGAAAGGTCCACGACTTCCTCCTTCGGCTTTTCCGCTTCGATGTCGGGGAAAAGGAAAGTCCCCACCGCTTCCGATGGGGTATCTGTAACGGCAGGTGCGGCGACTGCCTCCGGCTGTGTTTCCTCCTGTCGTGGCTGCTCACGGGAAGTTTCCGGCACGGCTTTCACTTCCGTCTTTTCCGCCACTTGTTTCTCGTTATGCTGCCTTGCCAGTTCCCGAAGTTCTTTCCTACGCTCCGGCGTCAAACCCATCATCATTTCATAGAAACCGTTGATGGGAGGATTGGTATCCCAGTCCAGTGTGGCATAGATGTCGTCCGGGTCGGCAGGCTTGGCGGTGTTCTCCGCTTTCACCTCCTTATTCTCCATTGCGGGTTTTGCAGTTGGAGCTGTCGGTGTAACCGTGACTTTCGGTTTGGGCGGAGTGGACTTTGCCGTAACTGCCTTTTTCACCGTCTTTTTCTTTTTGGAGGTTTTCGGTTGGCTGACCTCTTCCGTCATCCCCCAGAGGTCAAGCAGGGTGAGCTGCACGCCTGCGGAATATTGCGGGCGCGGTTCTATCTCCGGCTTTTCATCTGCGGGTTGCGGCTTTTCTGTCGGAGTTTCCACCGTCTGCGCCGAGGATACTGTTTCCAATTTTATGGCAGGACGCTCTACTTTATTTTGAACGGCAACTTTTTCTTCCGTTCCTGCCTGCCGGATTGAACCCGAATACAAGCGCATGGCAAGCCTGTAATGGAAATCCTCGTCGAGCATACGGCGCAAATCCCCGGCGATGCCTGCTGCCTTGCCCTCGTGCAGATAAACCATAGCGGGCTTCCCGTAGGGGTCTGTGTCAAGTTTCGCCATCGTATGCACGATGCGTTCCGGGTGGTGGATGAAATAGGCGTTGTCGGTCAGGGCGGTTTTCGTGTCCGTCTGTATCACGGTCATCAGCCGCTCGTCCTGCGACATTTCCTTCTTGCTGAGGTTCTTTTGCAGGACAATCAGGTCACTGCCCACCTCCGTGCCCGCGTTGTCCGTGAACAGGTTGTTGGGCAGGCGTATCGCGGATACCAGATTGGCCTGACTGAACAGCTCGTTACGCACGGAGGTCTTGGTGCTATTCAATACCCCTTGCGAGGTGATGAACGCCACGATACCGCCGTCACGCACGGCATCCAGTCCTTTGAGAAAGAAATAGTTGTGGATGGTTTTCTGGGCGGAGCGTCTGCCGAAAGAGTCGCTCCGCTGAAACTCCGCGTCGAACACGGCAATGTCACCGAACGGAATGTTGGACACCGCCAAGTCGAAATAATTGTTGAACGGTCTTTCGATTTTCTCAAAACCGCAGGTGCGCATTTTCTGGTCGGGATAGAGATGCCTCAAGATTGTACCCGTGAGCAGATCCTTCTCGAAAGCCATCACATCCGCATTGGGGCTGTGCCGCAGCATGGAATCCACGAACACGCCGACACCTGCCGACGGTTCGAGCATACGGGCGGGGCGGACGCTGTAATCTGCCAGCACGTCCGCGATGGTGTCGGTTATCTCTTTGGGGGTGTAGAAAGCGGTCAGCACGGACGCTTTCAGCGAATCCACAAACCGCTTGTACTCTGTTTCGTCCTTGCTGTTCTCACGGATAAGCCTGTGCAGCTCCACCGTCGGGGCGAACAGTTCGAGGTCGGATTTCGCCCACCGGACGGCATCCGTCAGTTCCTTTGCAGGGTTGAGGATACATTTCAGACCGCCGAAACCGCAGTACCTTTGAAGTATGGCACGCTCTTCGGTTGTCGCTGTCCTATTTTCCCTGTCAAGGATGAATGCCGTCCGTATCGCCTCGATGTTGTCCCGCAGTTTCTGTTTGCGGTTAAACGCCATATTCGTCTAAGTAAAGGACGGTTGCTCCCGTCAGCTCCGTGTAGAGCAGGTCGTAATCGGAAGACAGGGCGAAATTGTCATCCGAGAGGTCATAGACGGAGAACACGTTGCCGACAAGCGGCAGCAGTTTCAGGACAAAGGCTTCACGCTTCTCTTCCGGCACTTCATCGGCAAACTCGTTTTCCACGACTTCGCGGAGGATGGCGTAACGGGAATAATGCAGCCCGCGCAGCAGCGTGTCCATCGCCAGTTCCTGCGCACCATCGGCGGGATAGCCTTCAAGCCGTGCCCTCTCATACGTTTCGGCGGCACGGTCGGCCCGTTCCCGTATGAAAGCGGTGTCGTCAGCCTGTTCAAACTTGTTCGTGCGGAGATAGTCCAGCAGGTACAGACCGTAATAGGAAAAGTCGGTCTGACCCTCGTTTTTCTTCTTGTTGTTCATTACTTTGGATTTAGCGGATTGATAATTAACGGGATAATCGGTTGGAAAAAGGAAGAAAAAGGCACTCGGTATCCCTCCGAGTGCCACCACTAAATCCAAAGTATGAGTGTAATCCGGTATCGAAGAACAATTCATTACTCTGAACAAGTGGCAAAGTTAATACTATTTCTTCCGTCCTGAAAATTTCTTGTCCTTTTTAGCCTCCGGGAACACAAAAGTCGTGTTATATTCCCCGTCAAAGGCGACAACAGCATCGAAACTCTTGCCCTGTTTGCTCTTGAACCCTTTGAGCAGCTTGGTATGCCCTTCGGTGAGCAGGTCTTTGATTTCATCGTCGGACAGGGTGCGTCCCGCTTTCAGCCGGAACACGGGCAGTCCGCACTCCGTGTTGTCGCAGCGTACCACCTTGCCGTAGAACCGCATCCTGCCCGTGCCACACTTGGGACACGCGCAGCCGGAGTCACGGCTGCCGAAGAGCTTGTCGCACGAGATCAGTTCGGAGGTTATCTCACGTGTGTACGCCTCTATCTCCTTGCGGAAGGTGTCGTCGGACAGTTCCCCGCGCTCGATACGCGCCAGCTCCTTTTCCCATTCGCCCGTCATGGCAACATCGGCGATGCGCATCGTCTTGACGACGGAATTGAGGGCAAGTCCTTTTTCGGTGGGAACAAGCGACTTCTTGCAGCGTTCCATGTAACCGCGCTTGAAAAGCGTTTCGATGATGGAGGCGCGTGTGGCGGGAGTACCGATGCCACAGTCCTTCATCGCCTGCCGCAGTGCGTCGTCCTCAATTTCCTTGCCCGCCGTTTCCATTGCCGAGAGCAGGGTGGCTTCGGTATGCAGCGGCTTGGGTTTGGTCTTTCCTTCGGTAATGGACGAGCCTTTCGGTGTCAGCGTGTCGCCTTCCTGCCAGCCGGGGATGGTAATTTCCTCTTTTTCCTCGCCATAGACGGCACGCCATCCGGTTTGCTTCACGACGCTGCCTTTTACGGTAAACTCCACTCCGGCACATTCCGCCGTGACAGTGGTCACATCCTTGACGCATTTCTCAGAGAATGCCTCGACCATGCGCCCGGCAATCATCTGATAGATGGTATTGTCCTCTTTGGAGAGGAAGAGCGGTTTCTCACCCGTGACGAGCAGGGCATGGTGGTCTGTCACCTTGCCGTCGTCCACGCTGCGGCGTGTCGGGGCGGCTTTTGCCCGCACCTTGTCTTTCCATTCGGGCTGTGTGCCGATGAAAGCGAGCAGTTTGGGAATTTCGGCAAACACGTCTTCGGGGATGTAGCGGCTTCCCGTTCTCGGATAGGTTATCAACTTCTTTTCGTAGAGTTTCTGCGCGATTTCAAGCGTCTGTTCCGCCGTGAAGCCGTGCTTGGCGTTGGCTTCTTTCTGGAGCGTGGTCAGGTCGTAGAGCAAGGGAGTTTCCTCCGTCTTCTCCTTGCGCTCGGCTTTCGTGACAGTGGCGCAACCTGCCGCCTTTACCTTATTATATAGTTCCATCGCCGGTTCTTTCTCTTTCCATTTCTCGGAGGATGAGAATTTCACGACTTCGCCGTCGCAACCGTCCGTTGCGATATGGAGCTGCCAGAATGCTTCGGACGTAAAGCGGCGGTTCTCCCAGTAGCGTTCACATACCATAGCCAACGTTGGTGTCTGCACCCGCCCCACGGAATACGTGCCGTGTCCGGCGGCGATGGATAACGCCTGTGTGCCGTTGATGCCCACGAGCCAGTCGGATTCGCTCCGCGCTTTGGCGGCGAGGTAGAGGTTGTCGTATTTGCTGCCGTCTTCGAGTTTCCGCAGTCCCTCGCGGATAGCTTTGTCGGTGAGAGAGCTGATCCACAGGCGCACGAAAGGAGTGGTGCAACCCGTATAGTGGTAGAGGTAGCGGAAGATAAGCTCTCCCTCGCGTCCGGCATCGGTCGCCACGATGATATGTTCGCTTGTGTCGAACAGTCTTTTGATGACTTTTATCTGCGACACCACGCCGCTGTCGGGCTTGTAACCTTTCTCCGTCCTGACCTGACGGGGGACGAGCGTGAATGTGTCGGGAATAATCGGGAGGTTGTCACGGACAAATCCGCGCACGCCGTAGCCGTCGGGCATGGCAAGCTGAACGAGGTGTCCGAATGCCCATGTCACGGCATAACCGCCTCCCTCGAAATATCCTTCCTCTCTCTTTGTCGCGCCCACGATGCGGGCGATTTCACGTGCCACGGAGGGCTTTTCTGCAATGATTGTCTTCATGTCTTCTTCTTTTTTGTTGATACTTTGGATTTTATTTTGGATTCAGTGGCGGACACGGGATTACATTTTCATGCCCTTGCCCGTTTTCTTCTGCGGCTTCTCCTGCTGCTGTTGCTGGCGGGCGTCCTTCGGGTTGGTCTGACCTTTCTGCAACGGCTCTCTCAGATTCTTTGTAGCCTCGTTGGTCTTGCCATCGTTGTTCACCGCCACCTGCGTGCGGCTCTCGTTGGACGGAGCAACCTGCTGTGCATTGTCAGGGTTCGTGTCGTAGCGGTACGGGCGTCCCTTCTCCGGGTTGAACTTGATATACATCGTGGCATGGAAGCCCTGCTTGTCGGTCACGTTCTCCAGCTTCACGGCTTTACCCGCCACATAGTCGGCTTTCTGCTGGTCGGTGAAGCTCACGCCGCTCCATTTGCTGATGGGGCGGATGCTGCCGTCCTCGTTCGTCCACGTGTTGCGGCGTTGCTCCTTCTTGGTCTGTGCGGCATTTTCCCCGCCCTGCGCCTGACTTTTCGATGTGTCGCCTTTGGTTTCCTGTGTCTGTGCGGTACGGGGCGACTTGCCGGTTCCCGGCACGAACTCCACGCCGCGCTGCTCCACGTTCACTTGCAGGGTGGTGACGAACTTTCTGCCGTCGTTGCGCTCGATGAGCTTGTCGCGTACGGGCAGTCCGGCGCGGAGCATGTCCCGCTCCTGCGTGGTGATTTCCGTCTTGCCGATGCGCTCCGGGATGCGCACCCTGCTTGCCGGAATGTCCGTGATTTCATTCGTCTTGCGGTCGATGCTGATGTAGGAGGGGATGATCTCGCCCGTTTCCCTGTCCACAATGTCCACGACCCTACCGAGATTGCCCGTTTCGCGGAGGTTCTTCCGGTCATTGTCGGAAAATTTGTGTTCCTTGTACTCATCCAGCTTCTGCTCCTTGCGGATGAAGTGCGGCACGAGGCTGATGTTTCCCTCACCGTCCTTCTTGAAGGAGAGGCGGGCGTCCAGCTCGAATGATTCGCCGCCGAAGGTCGGTTTGACCTTTACCAAGTCGGACTTGCCATAGTTGAGCATCTTCGTAAGGTCGCCGGACTTTTCAAGGTTGTCCCGCTTTACGCCCCATCTGTCCTCCAGCTCCTGCCAGTTGATTTTACTCTCGTCGATGGGCTGGTAGCCACGTTTGCCCTGCATCTGTTCGGATTTGTCCTGTTGCTGTTCTTTCCGTTGTTCCATGTTCTCCTGTTTTTGAGGTTCTTGTTTCTCTGTCTGTTGTGCTGCCATCTCTTCCTGCACCTTCTTCTCATAGTCGGAGGTGTCCACCTTGTGAGGGGCGAGCAGCTCCTTGTTCGCTTCGGGGTCTTTCAGCAGTTGCTTCATCACCTCTAAGAGATTTTCAGCTTGGTCTGCCGCAATGCGGTAGAAACCGAAGCGGCTGGGTTCCTTGCACTGCCGGAAGAAGTTCTTGAAGAAGTTGTCCAGCACGTCGCCATGTCGGTCGAATTGCAGGAAACTCTGCGCGTTCTCCGCTTTTGCGGGGGTGCGCTTGGGTGTGCCGTCCGCGTTCAGCCCGGCTACCACGCTGATCTCGCCTGTCTTCTCGTCACGGACTACCAGCACGTCCTTTTCGTCTTTTTTCTTTGCCATCTGAAAAATGTTTTAATGGGTTATTTATGAAAGAAATTATGGATACGAGCCTTGTAGAAGGCTATATCTTCCTTTTTGAAGTCCTTGATATGGTTGGAAAGGAATGTCAGCACGTCCTCCTCGCTGTAATAGGTCTTCTTGCCCAGCGTCTTGTAGGGCAATGCGCCTACGCTGCGGTAGCGTTGGAGGGTGCGTTTGCTTATCTGGAGCAACATGCACAAATCCTGATTGTCGAAAAGGCGGATGCTTTCCGTGATAGTGGGCTGTTTCCCCTCAGCCTTCATCGCCAGCAGCAGTTCGTCCTGACGGTCGAGCCGTTCCATCAGCTTCTGCATCCAGCCCTCGAAGTTGTTTCGTGTGAGCAGTTCCATGACCTATGTCCTCCTTCCTTTTGGTTTGCCGCCCGTGCGCAGCGTGTGGTTGTGGAACAGGGTGTCTATTGTCCCTTCCTCGTTCCTTACTGTGTTGTCCTCCAATAGCCGCAGTATCTCGGAAAGGCGGTAGCGGCAGCTTCCGCGTACCACCACATACTCGATACGGTGGTCGGTGCGCATACGCTGCATGGTGCGCTTGCTCACGTTGAGCATCTTCGCCGCCTGTGCCGTGTCAAGCAGCTTGTCTTCGGTTTCCCGCTTCCGTTTCTTCTCGTCCCTTGCCTCGCGGATGTACCCTGCGATGTTCGCAATCTGCGCCATCATCTCCTTGTAGGCGGAACTTTCCATTGTTATCACTTTCATGTTCAGTCCTTTCTTTTTGTTTCTGCGACAAAATTCGGCAATAAACAAAAGGGGCTTTAACAACTCACTACGTGACTCACGTAAGATTTTTGCGGAAGATGGCTCCGTAACCCGGTCAAACGGCGCAACAGGCAGCCTTTCAGCGGAAAACGATACGTCTTGTATGCCGTTTCGTTACCTTTGCGGCAAACTCTAAATGACATGAATATGGAAATAGTATCTATCGAGAAAAAGACTTTCGAGATGATGGTGGCGGCATTCGGCGCACTCTCGGAGAAGGTCGCCGCCCTGAGGCGCAAAAGCGACACGGGGCGCATGGAAAGATGGCTCACGGGCGAGGAGGTCTGCGGGCAGTTGAGAATAAGCCCGCGCACGTTGCAGACGCTGCGTGACAGGCGGCTTATCGGCTACTCGCAGATAAACCGCAGGTTCTATTACAAGCCAGAGGAGGTGAAGCGGCTGATACCGCTTGTCGGCACGCTCTATCCGCACGGCAGATGATTTGATTTATTCACCCACTGAATCCGAAGTTATGATGAACGAGAACAACGATGTTTTTACGATGGAAGACGAGCCGATAGCCTCTGTGGTGCAGGATATGCGCAAAGGCTCGAAATGGCTGTCCGCATTTCTGGAAAGCTACCGTCCTCCGCTGGACGGGGAACGTTACCTGACGGACGGCGAGGTGTCGGAACTGCTCCGTGTGAGCCGGCGCACCTTGCAGGAATACCGCAACAACCGCGTGTTGCCCTTCATACTTTTGGGAGGGAAGGTGCTTTACCCGGAAACGGGGCTGCGCGGGGTACTGGAAGCGAACTACCGCAAGCCGCTGGAGTGAGGCGGTTTCATGAAAAAGTAAACGGGTGACACCTTTTGTGGTGCTACCCGTTTACTTGTCTTATGGGGTATGTGCAATCAGCAATACCCGGCTTTTCCGTTCTGTATGAACATCACGTATGTCTGCCGTTTCTCTTGTGAGAGTGCCTTTCCCACCAGCCATGTGCGGAACAGGTGGGTGTTGTAGGTATTCACCCTGAAAGCGACCGGGATGATGATTTCAAGGGCGTACACGTCCGCGTGCAGCCCGTTTTCAAGCTGCATGTAGCGGCACACCTCGTAGTCGTTCAGCACGTCCGACTTGCGGACGGCTCTGATGGCGGCGTTCACTGCCGGGACGGTCGTATGGAACAATCCGGCTATTTCGGTGGCGGTCATCCACACGTCGTTACCGGTTACGCTGACTGCCTTGTCCTCGATGATGATTGTGTCACGTTTCATGGCTTTTCTTTTTAGATGGTGCAACCTGCAAATTCCTCGACGCCGTTCAATCTTGCGGCAAGGTTCTCCATGTCCTGATTGAGCTTCTCTTTGGTTATCTTTGCGTAAATCTGCGTCGTCTTTATGCTCTTGTGTCCGAGCATGGAGCTGACCGTTTCGATGGGAACACCGTTGGAGAGGAATATCGTCGTGGCTGCCGTGTGGCGGCTCTGATGCCACGTGATATGCTTGGTGATGCCGCAACGCTTGGCGACGGCACGGATACCGGCAAGGCACGTGTTATAATGCGGAACGGGAAATATCCTGCCGTCCCCGCACAGTCCCCGGTATTTGCCGATTATGCGGTTGGCGATGTCGAGCAGGCGGATGTTGGACACCACGCCCGTTTTCTGGCGGTTGATGTTTATCCACTCGTGTTCGTCGAAGTAGGTGCGGATATTCTCTTCCGTAAGGTTGCGCATATCCGCGAACGACAGCCCCGTGAAGGCGCAGAACAGGTAGAGGTCGCGGTACAATTCCTGTTTGGCGTTTTTCAGTTTCCCCTCCATCAGCAGGCGGATCTCATCTTTGGTCAGGAAACTGCGTGTTGTTTCCTCCTTCTTGATTTCATACTCGCGGAACGGGTCGCGCGTCAGCCACTCGTTGTTGATGGCGATGAATACCATCGTCCGTAACGGGCAGACGTACAGCCACACGGTATTGGTGCAGCAGTGCTTGTCCGTGCGCAGGAACATCTCGAAGTCGGAGATGAAAGCCGGGGTAAGCTCTTTTAGGGCGATGTCCTTCACATGGTAGCGGATGTCGAGGAACTCTTGCATGTGCTTGTAAACGGTGCGGTACTTCAGCAGCGTGCCTTTGGCTTTCATGCCTGCCTCCACCTGCTTCTCGTAGTCCTCGTTGTGCTGGCGGAACACCTGCATCAGCGTGTGGTAGCGGTGTTCCAGTCCGAGAAAGGCGTTCTTCACCTTCTCCGCCGTGACGAAGTTGTCACGCTCCATGATTTCCTGATAATGCCTGTTGATGCGTACCCGCATCTTGTCAAGCATACGGTTCGTTTCGAGTGCCGCCGTGCTTCTGCCCGTGACACGTCCACCTTTGGTGTCCCACAGTTTCGGATCGACAGTCAGTTTGCAGCTGAACTGTGTCTGGCTGCCGTCCACCGTGATGCGTCCCATGACGGGAACTGTCCCGTCCTTTTTCACTACCTGACGCTTGAGGTAGTAGATTACTGAAAATGTACTCTTCATTGTCCTTAATTTTTGGGTTTCAAAATTAGTTGGTGAAGAGTCCGGTGTTGGTACGCAAAACGGGGAGGAACGGCGCAATCTTTTTCCGTAACCTGATTTTTCGCATGAGTTATGGATAACTCACTATTCCTTAGAGCCTTGTTTCGCTATTCGTACCCGTTTGTCGCATTTTCGGGCATGGTTACGAACAAGTAACGTAGCGGCGTCAGGATTTGGCTTCGGCAGGGATTGTAATGGCTTCACGGATTATCGCCACTTCAACCAAAACCCTTGTAACTCAATTCTATCACTATATCTTTCCGCATTTCACTTTTTTGTAGTAACTTTGCAGCGTTAAAATATACTTATATTATATAGTTGAAAGTAGGTATACCTGGAAGTAATGGTTTGTTAAGGTTACATTGCTTCCTTTGTTCAACTATCAAACCTTAACATCCTAAATAAGTGACACGTACAAGTCACACAATAATGTCAACCTTAACATGTACAAAAATGAAAAATTTTCTTTTAAATTGATGATTTCCGTCAATGGTTTCACAGAAAAACCTACCAGTAAAGACTACAACAAAATATCCTTTGAAGAAAAAGAAATTACTATTTCTGAATTGGAGCAATTTATAAAACAAGGATATATATTCTCTTGCACATATATCGACAAGGAAATAAAATCCCTCTTTGGTTATAAGAAGAAAGAAAGGGCATTACATACTAACATAATAGTATTTGATATTGATAATACATTATTATCATTCAATGAATTATTAGTAACATTGAAATATCAGCCAAGCATTGCGTATACCACATTTTCACATATTACTAAAGGAAACAGATATAGACTTCTATACATTTTCAATACACCACTAAATCAAAATCAATATCAGATACTATATGATAATATTATAACAAATATAGAATTAGATAATCATAATAGAGCAATCTACCAATTTTATTTAGGGAGCTACGCAAATTGTAAACTTATAAACAATCTTATCATTTATAGTTATGATGACATTTCCATTTCTAACAGTATAAAAGAAAAGCCAACACCATACAATATACAGTTACAAATGGAAAAGAGAGATAAAGTTGTTGTTGAAATAAAGGACCATGAATATATTACCAATTTTTGGAACCTTTCCCATAAAGACTTAATAGAAAAATACAGAGAAAAATATCCATTCTTTGAAAATAATTTGGAAGAAGCCAATGAAGATATTCCATATATTACAATACCTGAAAACTATTGCTGTATCAAAAGATATTGGTTCAAGGAAAAAACAAAACTTGATAATGGTAATTGTGTTTACTCCAACAGAGTATGTAAAATTAAAGACGGGAACGGGCGTAGAAAAAAACTCTTTTTAAATGCTATAGTACGCAAATATATGTACCCACAAATTGAATTTGAACATTTACTGCACTGTTTAGCCAATGAACTATACTACTACATCAACAACAGCAAGGACCCAATAAGCAAACAAGAATTATATGATATCGCAGAAAATGTATACAATGAAAACATTGACAAATACTCAGCAATGATTAAACAACAGCAGACAGAAAAAAGAAAATGGATAATAAACCCTCAATATTGCATTAAATACAATCTTTCAGCTAAGACTGTACGAAATATGGTAAAAGGGAAAATCAATAATGAATTAATTGGCTTATATTATGATTGTTCCAAATCCCTAAAAGAAAATCTATCAACTTTTAAAGAACTGAATTTAAAAGTAGGAAAAAGTAAATTATATGAATGGTGTAAAGAAAACAACATTCCAACCAATATGAAAAATAATCAATCAACTAAAAATACTGTTGGCTTATATCTGTATAACCCTATTTCGGCAATAGCAGGATAGGATTCCCCTATAGAAATCCACTCGTTACAAACTATAAGGGGGGGACTACAAAATCCTCCCCCTGAGTGAGGGGTTACGGTGGTAGGAATATTATTATTTATGACTTGGATAATAAACGTTCCAAGACCTTGTCATTGTGTACTTTCCAATCAGTTCTGTTTTCTTGTAAAGATTTTCCAAAATCTTCATTAGAAGGTACGCTTAAATCTTTACCACTATCTTCATAAGCATAAAAAGGGAAACATCCCATCCATCCTGTTGCTTGTATCATTTGATTAAATGTATCATAATCATACTCACCTGATTTAAACTCCACATATATTTTACTTCCACCATGATAAGTAATAATACGTGTACTTTTATCATACGAAAAACAATGTTCCGTATTATTAAGTAACCACCCCTGAAATTCAACACCATAATGACAATGCAATTCATCATAAAACATCTCCTCCTTTTTATAACGAGCGCATTTAATTGTTCCCCACATCTCCTCACCTCCTTTATAAGATACTACGACCAATAACCAAAGTTCATGTAAACGAAATATAGTAATTTTATCAATATATTCATCAACCATAGTCTTTACCAAATCCCTATTTTTCCTAATCTCATCCATTTTATTAATCAACAAAGGATTGGCATTCAAACGCTTCAAATTATCAATAGTAATTCTCTTTGTTGTGATTTCTCGTGACAATTTATCCATAGTTTTGTTCAACACGTTTTTAGTTTCATCATATTTATGTTTTGCATCTGAAATCAAATTCTTTGCAACCTCATCGTCTTCAATCGCAATAAGACGTTTAAGTGTCTTTTTATAAAGATTCTCCGCTTCAACCAATTCTGTATTCTTTGATGATTTTATTTGAACCAACTCTTCGATTTCTTTCCCTAAATTTTCTATCTTTAAAATATTGGTCTGCTGAATATTAATCTCAGCAAACATTTGAATTGACAACTGTAAAACAAGTCCATCCAATTTCCATTGTCGAAGTTCTGCCCCATTCGTGCATGTTCGTGGTTTATCTTTACGATTCACTCTACCATAACATTTGTAAGTACGTCCACCACTGATATAATTTTTAGATGTTTCATTTGATTTCCCTACAGAAAAATTAGCACCGCATTCGCCACATACCATTAAATGTTTCAATAAATTCTCATGCCTGACTGCATTATTCTTATTATAATGCGCTTTGGAAAGTTTATCTTGGGCTTGCTGAAACAACTCGTCTGATACAATTCGCAGACTTTCCACATGTTCCGAATATTCATAAACAATCTCTCTATCTTGCCTTTCGGATAACGGAAGTGGATTGGTAGGGTCTGGTTTATAAAATGTTATTCTACGATTACCTTTATATAACTCATTGTGCATAAGTCTGTTTATTGTAGAAATACGCCATTTTAAATTATCTGTATCAAATTTATACTCTTTCACCTCCAATCCTTTTGCTTCTCTATTCTTCTTGTACTCATTCAATTTTCTTACGTATGGAGCAGGTACTTTCTCAGCATTCAATATCTCTGATATTTGAATTGAAGAATATCCACCAACATACATTTCAAAAATACGGGTAACAATCTTACTTTCGATAGGATTTATAACAATCTGTTTATTTTCATTGTGCATATAACCATACGCACGTTCATCCCCGCCTCCATGACCTGCTTGAACTTTTGTTATCTTGCCACTTAATGAACGTTCAACAAACAATTCTATCTCATAGCTTGACATAACAGCAAGTACATGCAATAAAATAATACTACCTACATCTTTATTACTATCTCTTACCCACAATTTTTGTTTATCAAAATACAAGTTAATACCTTTATCTATAAACAATTTGATTTGTTCTAATAACTCCGTAGCATTTCTTGCAAGACGAGAAAATTCAGAGAATAAAATTATATCAATATCCCCATATTCGACTCTTTCAAGCATCTTCACATATTCAGGACGGAACTCTCCCTTTTTAAAACCACTAATAACATCTATGAAAATATCCTCTTCTTCAACGTTCCAATGGTTTTCTGCTGCAAACTTCAACAATTCCTCTTTTTGTCTATCAGTTGTCTGTTGTTGCGTACTAACACGACAATAGATTAGTACCTTCTTATCCATATTATTCATTATCTTTGCGCTGTTAATTACATCAATATCAATTAATATGGAAACAAATATAGAAATAAATAAACCAAGTCCCAAGTTTCAGGATGTGTCAATCGCACCTATGCATACAACGGAGCACATCATCAACCAGACCATGATAAGGTTATTCGGTTGCGGCCGCTCCATATCAGCACACATAGAACGGAAGAAGAGCAAGCTGGACTATCGTCTTGCCGCCTGCCCCACGGAAGAAGAAATAAAGAAGCTGGAAGAGGCCGTAAACGAGGTAATCGCCCGACATCTGCCCGTCACAACAGCATTCATTACGCAAGAGGAAGCTCAAGGACGCTTCGACTTGGAACGCCTGCCCGATGATGCTTCGGAAACGGTACGTGTCGTGAAAGTAGGCGATTACGACGAATGTCTCTGCATTGGAGTACATGTAGAAAACACATCAGAAATCGGAACTTTTAAAATCATCAGCCACGATTGGGACGAAGAAGCCAAGCGTTGGAGAATGCGTTTTAAATTAGTCTGAAAAACTATCAAAATTAAATAAATAAGATAGCAAAATGGCATTAAATAGGCAAATAAGTCAGTTTTTCAATGACAAATAGTCAATAAAGTCAGTAAAAACCGGTTGGCATAAGGTTTGCAATATTATTAGCGAACGACGGTTCAAGAAACGGACGGTGAAAAACCCAAAAGGCAGACACCCGAAGACAAAGAACCGGAGTTCAAAACTAAATAGCATGTTTAACTTAAACAATAGGAGACTATAACTATGATGCCTGTAAGAAGAAACCAAAATTGGTTACCGAGTATTTTTAATGATTTCTTTGACAATGATTGGATGGTAAAAGCAAATGCCACCGCCCCTGCCATCAACGTATTCGAAACAGAAAAAGAGTACAAAGTTGAATTGGCTGCTCCCGGTATGACAAAAGAAGACTTCAACGTTCACATCGATGAAGAAAACAATCTGGTCATCAGCATGGAAAAGAAAACTGAAAGTAAGGAAGAGAACAACAAGGACGAAAAGAAGGAAGGCCGCTACTTGCGCCGCGAATTCTCATACACCAAGTTCCAGCAAACCATGATTCTTCCGGACGATGTCGATAAGGAAAAGATTGGTGCCCATGTAGAAAACGGCGTGTTGAACATTACATTGCCTAAATTTACAGAAGCAGAAAAAGAAAAGGCCAAGAAATTCATTGACGTAAAATAACGCCCGGTCATTAAAGAAAATCTCCCGCTGCACAAGATAATGCAACGGGAGATTTTTTATATCCATATCTATAGGAATTATTTCTTTTTCCCTTTCAGGAAACGGTCTGTAAGCCACCTGCGCACCGGTTCATCATAGAGTTTCAAACAAGCATAAGCAAGGACAACGGCTCCCACGAAAGTAAGTATCATATAAGGGATACCTTCTGCCATTGTAGCGTTATTGTTGCATACCCAAGCCGTATAAGTATATACCAGTGGATAATGGGTGATATAAATCGGATAGGAAATGTCTCCCAGGAACTTGCATACGGCAGTAGAGCGCTTACCGGTCACCTTGCCGCCCGCTCCCATTGAAACAATGACCGGGAAGATGCAGATAATACAGAAAGCCTCGTAAAGCCCGTTCATCCAGTAACCATCCTCACCTCCGATACGGGGAATGGAAAGAACCACCACAATCAGCAGGCTGCACCACCAGAAAGCACGCTTTTCAAGCCGTATCAGCCAGCCGAGGCGTGACAGAAGCAATCCGCCGAAAAACGGATACATCAGCCGGACCATGCCCACATACTGCTGTTCCCAGTTCAAGGCCCAACCACCCACAATATCGCCGGCAGGAGCAGTCAGACAACGGTATACCGTAAAACACCCTGCCACAAATACCAGCACCGACAGGGCCACCTTATTGAACTTGCGTACAAACAACGCATACAAGATATTACCGATATATTCATAATAGAGCGACCATGCCGGGCCATTCAACGGATGCATTTCCGTCCAGCCGCGAATGTCGAACTTCAGCGGAAGAGGAAGTAAGGTACAGCCCAGTAACATTACCAGCAGCATGGTTCCAACGGACGTATTCTCGATAGGTGGAAAACAAGACGACTCCTGAAAATAGAAAAAGGCAGCGCCCACAATGCTTCCCATAATCACCATAGGATGCAGGCGGATGATACGGCGTTTGAAGAAAGTGCCCACGGTCATCCGGTTCCAACGGTCATCATAAGCATAGCCGATAACAAAACCGGAAAGCATGAAGAAGAAATCCACTGCCAGATAACCATGATTGATAATTTGAGTAAGATGGCTGCCACCTGCATGTGCTTCAAAAAGATGGAAGATAATAACCATGACAGCCGCCACGCCACGAAGTCCGTCAAGAATCTCATAATGCGGTTTCGAGGCAAGATAAGTAGTCTGTGTATTCATTTTGGTATAAGATATTTATTTATTCGCGTGCAAAGATAAGAGTTTTTTCCAATAAGGGAACTGATAGATATCATATAAACTCTATCAATTAATTGACAAGTATAACAGTTGTCTTTATCATTAGATACATATCACTACTTGCACCTTTTTTTCCGCACAAAAAACAGCTTTTATTATCCATAATAAAAGGGCTACACCTTTTCCTTCTCATGGTGTAGCCTTAAACACAAAAGGGTGTAGCTATCCAAGGCAAATGGTGTAGCCCTTCTTCAAAAAAGAGAGCCAAATAGGATAATAATAAAGAAAAATCAGTTAACTACTTTTCTTATAACTTTTTACCGCCCACAGATTGAAGACCAATGCAAAGACCAACACGGCTCCCAGTTGCGGAAGCAGTTCGGCAAATCCGCCACCACGGAGATAGATGGTACGCATCACCTCTACAAAATAGCGTAGCGGATTGATGCGCGTAATCCATTGCGCCCACTCAGGCATACTGTGGATAGGGGTGAAAAGACCACTCATCAGAATAAGGATAAGCATGAAGAACCACATGACAAACATGGCCTGCTGCAACGTGGTCGAATGATTGGATATGACCAGCCCGAACCCCGACACCATCGGTAGAAAAAACAGCGCCATGCCGTAGATAGTGAGGAAATGTCCCGCCGGCAGAATGCCGTAAAGTACCCATGCCAGAACGAAACAGATGGTCAGCACCACAAAACCTATCAGCCAGTAAGGTATCAGCTTGGCGGCAATGAAAGTGAACTTGCCGACGGGGGTGACATTTATCTGCTCGATGGTGCCCGCCTCCTTCTCGCCCACCACATTGAGGGCAGGGAGAAAACCGCAAATCAGCGTCAGCAGCATTACCATGAGGGCAGGAATCATGAAAAGCTTGTAGTTCAGCGTGGGGTTGTAAAGATTCTGCGTAGTGATGTCCACCCGGGGAAGCGGCTTCCCGGCAAGCCCTTGCGAAGACGACTCCGAACCCAGTTCACGGGTATAGTCACTGATGATGGAAGACAAGTAGGATCCTCCCAGACTGCCCTTCGTGCCGTTCACGGCATTGGCCGCCACCAGCAGACGAGGCGCCTCTCCCTTCACCCAATCCTTTTCGAAATCACGGGGAATCTCCAGCACGACATCTGCCGAACCTGCTTCAATGGCCAGCAAAGCCTCATCGTATGTATCGGGAAGCGCTGTCAGGCAGAAATAAGTGGATGCACCGATTTTATCTACCAGACGGCGAGACAAGACGCTGTGGTCATTGTCCACTATATTCAGATTGATGTTCTTTATCTCCAGATTGGCGGCCCAGGGCATCAGTATCATAATCATGCACGGGAAAATGAAAATCAGCTTGGGCAGGAAGGAGTTGCGGAACAACTGCTTGAATTCCTTTTCAATGAGAAACTTTATCATAAGACGATATTTTAAAGATTTTAGACATAAGAACAAAAGAACAGATTTCCCGTATCCTTTTGTCCTTATGTTCTTCTGCCTGAATAATTAATATAAAATTCATATCCGCTCTTTACTCAAGCCGATGCTTGAATTTCTTGAAACTCACCGTTATCAGCAATACCGCCATCGTGGCAAGTATGCCGACCTCCATCAGCACAAGCGAAACATCCACTCCCTCAATCATCAGCTTACGCACCGCCTGGATATACCAGCGTGCAGGAAGCACAGCTGAAATGGCCTGCAGGATAACGGGCATACTCTCAATGGGGAATATCATGCCCGAAAGCAACATGGTGGGCATCATCAGCATCAGTCCGGACACCAGCATGGCGGCAACCTGCGTCCGGGTGACCGTGGAAATCAGCAGCCCCAGCGCCAGGGAGACAAAGATGAATAGCAGCGACACCACCACCAGCCAGAACAAGCTGCCCGCCACGGGAACATCGAGCACATAGACCGAAAGCAGAAGAATGGTGGTCAAGTTGACAAACGACAGCACAAAATAGGGCACCGCCTTTGCCAGAATGATGAAAAGCGGTTTGACGGGAGAAACCAGCAGGACCTCCATCGTCCCCGTCTCCTTCTCGCGCACAATGGAGATGGAGGTCATCATGGCGCAAATCAGCATCAGAATAAGCCCCATGACACCCGGCACGAAGTTGTAGGCACTCTTCATCTGCGGATTGTACAGCAGCTTGAGCTGGGGTACGATGGCAGCGGCATGCACTCCCGGCGGAAGCATCTCCTGCCCGGCAGAGGAAATGATGTTTGCGGCATAGCCTGCCTGCATAGTCGCCATATTGGGGTCTGTGGCGTCGGAGACAAGCTGCACGCGCGCCTCGCCGGTATAAAGCTTGTCCGAGAAACGCTCGCTGAAAACAAGCGCCATGTCAATCTCCCCTCTTCCGAAAGAAGCCTCCATATCGGCGGGAGAATGCAGGCGGCGGATGACGGTGAAGTATTCGCTTGCATCCATGCGGTCGATGATACGGCGGGTAACTACGTCATTCGACGGGTCGAGCACCGCCACACGCACGTTCTTCACCTCGGTGGTGATGGCAAAACCGAAAAGGATTATCTGCACGATGGGCATGCCCAGCAGAATCAGCATCGTGCGCCGGTCGCGGAAGATATGGAAGAACTCTTTTCGGATGAAAGATATGAATTGTTTCATTGTCTATATTTATATTTAGGCTCGGATAATGCGGATTTCACGGATTTTCAGTCGGCGGTTCGCACGGCTTGACGAGCCAGTTGTTGGAATACATCGTCCATCGTAGTGGCATTGAACTGCCGTTTCAGCTCCCCGGGAGTGTCGAGTGCACGGATGACGCCGTCTACCATGATGGAGATGCGGTCGCAATACTCCGCCTCGTCCATAAAGTGGGTGGTGACAAAGACGGTGATGCCCTCGTCGGCAGCCTGGTAAATCAGCTCCCAGAACTGGCGGCGCGTGGCAGGGTCCACCCCACCCGTAGGCTCATCCAGAAAGACAATCTTGGGACGGTGGAAGATGGAGACGGAGAAGGCCAGCTTCTGCTTCCAGCCCAGCGGAAGGCTTTTCACCAGTGTATCCCGTTCCTTTTCCAGCCCGAGGCGGAGGAGCAGCTCATCCGTCTTGGGGGCAATCTCCGCTTCGGGGATGCCGTAGATACCGGCAAAGAGGCGGATATTCTCCCACACCTTGAGGTCTTCGTAAAGGGAAAATTTCTGGCTCATGTAGCCGATGTTCTTCTTCACTTCTTCGGGTTGGGAAGCCACATCGAACCCTGCCACACATGCCTTGCCGCCGGTGGGGCGGCTAAGTCCCGTAAGCATGCGCATGGCGGTGGTCTTGCCTGCCCCGTTGGCTCCCAGGAAACCGAAAATCTCGCCCCGATGGACTTGGAAGGAGATGTGGTCTACAGCGGTGAAATTACCGAACCGCTTGGTCAACCCTTCCACTTCAATCACCTTGTTTTCGTGGTTTTCCACCCGTTCGTGCTGCAAGCCCGGAGGGCAGAGGATGCCCGCAAAGCGTGTCAGGATACGGTCGGGGGTATCGATGCCTTTTATCTCTCCTTCGTTGATGAAGGCGATGCGGTCGCATTGGCGCGCTTCGTCGATGATGGGGGTGGAAGCAATGATGGTGATACCCTGCTCCTTCAGTCGGCGAAGCATTCCCCAGAATTCCTTGCGGGACACGGGGTCGACGCCCGTAGTGGGTTCGTCCAGAAAGAGGACATCCGGTTTATGGATAAGGGCACAGCTAAGGGCGAGTTTCTGCTTCATGCCGCCGGACAACGCTCCGGCGCGGCGCTTGCGGAAAGGTTCTATCTGCCGGTAAATGTCGCGCACCAAATCATAATTCTCCTCGATGGTGGTGTGGAAGACGGTGGCGAAGAAATTGAGATTCTCCTCCACCGTCAAGTCCGGATAGAGGGAGAAGCGTCCGGGCATATACCCCACCCGCCTGCGGATGGCTTTGTAGTCCTTCACCACATCCAGGCCGCAGACCGAAGCCGAGCCTCCGTCGGCAAGCAGCAAGGTGGTGAGGATGCGGAAAAGCGATGTCTTGCCCGCACCGTCCGGCCCGATGATGCCGAAAAGCTCACCGGGAGCTACTGACAGAGAGACACCCCGCAGGGCTTCCACGCTGCCGTAACGTTTGGAGATATTAGTTAAAGTTACAGCCTCCATACATTCCTATTTTCAGCATCCCGTCATTCTTCACGGCAATCTTTACGGCATAGACCAGATTGGCGCGCTCGTCTTTCGTCAAGATAGTTTTTGGAGTAAATTCGGAGGTATCGGAAATCCAGGTGACAACGCCAGGATATTCTTGGCGCACATCCTTGCCATAATCCGCATAAACCTTCACTTGCTGCCCCAGCTTGATTTCGGCAAGCTGTTCGGAGGTGATGTAGGCACGGAGGTAAATCTGCTCCATATCCGCCACTTTGAAAAGAGGGGTACCGGGAGCAGCCAGCTCTCCGGCTTCGGCATATTTGGCAAGGACGGTTCCCGTCAGCGGAGAGGTGATGTGGCATTTGCGCAGCTGGTCTTCTATCTGCGCCACCTGGATGCCGACGGAGGAACTTTGCCAAGTGAGGCTGCGGTCGCTGTTGCGCAGGGTGGAGTTCTGGGCGTCGAGCTGCTTGCGGAGGACTTCGAGAAGGGACTCGGCATCATCGAGCTGCTTCTGGTTGGCGGCACCCACACGGAGCAGGTTGGACACACGATCGCGTTCGCGCCGTGCCTGCACAATCTGTTCCTGAGTGGCGGCTACTTGTTTCAGGATATCGGGCCGCTGGCCTTCCACGGACTTGACACTGGCCTCCAACTGGAGTTTCTTCAGATAGAGTTGGACGGTATCTATAATGCCTACTTCCTGCCCGTCTTTCAGTGTCGTGCCTTCCTCGATGTCGAAACTCAGCAGTCTTCCGGACGCCTCGGCAGAAACGATGACTTCGGTAGCCTCGAACGTTCCCGTCGCATCATATTTCGGAGCACCGCCGGTGCAGGCGGCAAGGAGAAATAAAAAAGGAAATAATTTCAATGATTTCATACTATTTCAAGTTATAAATTACGGATTATAGTCACTAATTGTTCAGCGTATATTTCAGCTGCCAGATGTTCATCAGCAACTGCACCTCATGCAATGCCTTAGTCTGTCGTGCCATACTTTCGTTGGTAATCTCCCGCAGCATATCGGTCACGGTCATTGTCCCGTTCTGTACCTTGGCCTCGGCTGCACGGCGGATATTCCCACGCAGACGGATAATCTCGTCATCATCCACCATCTGGCGGCGCATGGATACAATGCCCGCATCCTGCTGCGTAGCCTGCAGGCGAATGTTGAAAAGGAACACATCCCGGCCGGTCTCTATCTGTTGGCGGGTATTGTCTATCCTGCGGCGGTCGTTCTTCAACGTATACAGACTGCCGAAATTCCAGGACATGCGCACCCCCGCCATGTAATAGGCGTTGAATTCATCTTTCAGCATATTCAACCCCGGATTGCCGTATGCCCCTTGTACAAAAAGGCCGAAACGCGGCATCAACCGGGTGTTCAAGGCTGCCTCCTGCTGGCGGAGTTGCTCTCCCTGCGCATCGTACCAACGAAGTTCGGGACGGTTGTTCATCTGCCGGTCTATGTTTTCTTCGGCAGCCGGTTTCAATAAAACCGTTTCGGAAGAGAGATCCTTGCCCGTAAAGGCAGCAAGCATGCTGAGGTATGCACGACGGGTGGTCTCCAATTCCACACGGTGCTGCCTGGTGTTCAGTTGCTCTACGCTGACTGCATCCAGGTCGCTCGGGGTGGCGATGCCATTGGCTATATAGTCGGCTACCTGCTTGTGGGTTCTGCCCAAATCTTCTTGCAAGAGGCTGTTCTGTTTCAGCTGTTCGTCCAGCAGCAGGATGCCGAAAAAGAGCTGGTTCACCCGGTCAGTCAAGGCATACATGTCTACATGCTGTTTTTCCAGTTCCACTTCCGAGGCGGCACGCGTCAATCGTTTTCTGGAACGTATATCCCCACCATCCCAGAGGGTCTGCTGCACTTCGAGCATCACCTGGTACTGGTCTTTCGAAGCAGTCTTGATGTCGAGATTAGGGATTTCGACCGGTAGCCGGGTGATGTCACTCTGGTACGTGGCCTTGCCGGATAGGGAGAACTGGGGCAAGTAACCTTTTCCGGCATTAGAGAGGTCGTACTCGCGTGCCTTTTCTATCAGTCCATATTGCCTGACCAACGGATAATTGTCCTGCGCCCGGCGCTGACACTCCTCCAACGTGAGCTGGGCATGTGCCAGCATGGCGGCAAGAGAAAGGGTAAAAAAGAAAACGGTTCGTTTCATATCCATTCTGTTTCTTGTTTATTCTACATGGTTTTGTTCTATACACATGCAAAGATAAAGGCATAATCCTATACCCTTACAATCCATTTGTGCGCAAAGATGTTCTAATAGTACGACATTTCGTAGGAAAAGGCAAATAATAGGAACACTTTATTATCTTTGCGGTGGAAATATACATTATTCATAACGGGAAAGATATGGAAAAGAACAAACCGATAAGCGTCGCATTCGAGGACATCCGCAACAATCCGGATTTTATAGAACATTCTGAATACAGATTTATAAATGATGATTTGGGAATGGTTATCAGTTTCTTTGCCATGGGCTCTAGACTATTCCGTACCGGGCAACCTTACCGTGCCAAAGAAGGGAGGATTATACGTATCATGCAGGGCAGTGGCCGGATATCTATCAATCTTATCGAATACGAAGCCACAGCCCATGATATTATTATCATTCCCGACAACTCGCTGATAGAGATACTGGAAATCAGTCCCGACTATGAATTCCAAGTCCTCATGCCTACCGCCCATTTTCTGCCTGTGATACAGAATTCCATTCTTACGGAAGCTTACACACGAAACGGGATTCTCTTTTCATGCAACAACACGGAATGGACACGCATCAGCCACTTTTTCTCTTTATTATGGGACATACTTCATTGTTCGCCTTACCGCCGCGAAACCGTACAGCACTTGATTGTCTCACTTCTCTATAACCTTAAGTATATCCACGAGCACACATGCAAGTCAACTCCGGCACGTCTTTCACGCCAGGAAGAGCTATTCCGCCGCTTCATCGCTTTGGTGAACCAACACAGTAAGCACGAACGCAGCGTCAACTTCTATGCCGACAAGCTATGCCTGACACCGCACTATCTGAGTTCGGTGATACGTGAAACAAGCGGGCAAACCGTGATGCAATGGATTAATCAAGCAGTTATCCTCGAAGCCAAAGTATTGCTGAAACACAGTAATCTACTGGTGTTTCAAATATCAGACGAACTGAACTTTCCCAATCCGTCGTTCTTCTCGAAGTTCTTCAAACGCATGACGGGGATGACACCGGCAGAATACCAGAAACAAATCTGACCTTAAAACAGCTGTACTACACGAGAATTCGGCAATCCATCGCAGGAGTCTGCTTCCAATGCCAGCAGCCCTTGTTTTGCTGCCAGTCCACCGGCATAGCCTATCAGTTGACGGTTGCTGCCCACCACACGATGGCAGGGAATGAATATGGAGAGGGCATTCGCCCCATTGGCAGCCGCTACAGCCCGTACGGCCTTCGGGTTGCCCAACTTTCGGGACAGCTCGCCGTAGGACACCGTTTTCCCGTAAGGAATATTCAGCAACTCCTGCCATACCGTTTTCTGGAAATCCGTCCCTGCCAACAGTAACGGCATGTCGAACGCCGTCCGCTTACGGGCAAAATATTCATCCAACTGAATGATTGCCGTTGAAATAACTTCCGAAGTGCCCTCCTCATAAACGGCATGCAGCGTATTCCGCATCCGCCTGCCGATTTTCTCCTTGCGCTTTTCGCTTACCCAGTCGCACAGACAAAGTTTGTCTCCTAAAGAGCCGAGCATCAACTCGCCATAAGGAGACCGATAATGCTGAATCCGAATTGTTTCCATAAACTTGCTTTTTTGTATATTTGCACTTCCGATGCTTCCGACAAAAATAGATATTTATATCCGGATGTACAAGATAGAACATATTATAATACATTCCGACCTTTTCCATTTGACAGTATCGGGGTATATTTGTAAATATATAAAAACATATGATTAAATAATATACAATGAAACAGTTCTATTGGCTTATAGTAGGCATTTCCCTACTCTCACTGGCTTCCTGCAAGGGAAAGGTCAAGATGGCAAGAGACTGCCAGACAGTGAAAATAGATACAGTTATTTCAGCAGACGAACAGACCTATCTGCAATATCCAGGCAAAGTGAAAGCAGCACAGGATATCAGCCTTGCTTTCAGAGTCAGCGGAACCATCCAGAAAATATATGTGGAGAACGGTGCACGCGTAAGTCAGGGACAACTGCTCGCCGAACTCGACCCGACAGACTATCAGGTGCAGTTGGATGCCACAGAAGCCGAATATAAACAGATAAAGGCGGATGCCAAACGGGTAATGTCACTTTACAAAGACTCCGTCACTACTTCCAGCGCCAACGACAAGGCGGTATATGGATTAAAGCAGATTGCAGCCAAATACCGGCACCACAAGGACCAGCTCAACTACACCAAGCTCTACGCCCCCTTCAACGGCTTTGTACAGAAACGTCTTTTTGAGGCGCACGAAACGATAGGCGCCGGTATGCCTGTTCTCTCCATAATCAGCAGCAGTATGCCCGAAGTGGAAATCAATCTTCCGGCAGCGGAATACATCCGGCGCGGACAGTTCCACAGCTATTACTGTTCATTCGATGTCTATCCAGGCAAGACCTACCGGCTGAAACTGATAAGCATCACTCCCAAAGCCAATGCCAACCAGCTCTATACCGTACGCCTGCAACTGCTTGCCGACAAGCAGCAGCCCGTACCCTCTCCGGGCATGAATACGATGGTTACCATCCAGTACGACGAAGAGAATTCATGCCAACTGTCCGTTCCGAGCGGCGCCGTACTGCAAATAGACGGAAAAGCGCAGGTATTTGTCTACAACCCGTCCGACAACCGGATTACCGCCCGCGAAGTGACCCTCCTTCGCCTGACAAGCAACGGTCGCAGCCTCATCAGCTCCAACCATCTGAAACCGGGCGAACTGGTCGTGTCTTCCGGAGTCCACCACATCAAAGACGGAGAAACCGTAAAACCGCTCGCCGGAACCAGCGGAACAAATATTGGAGGACTATTGTAACCACTAATCCCTAAAAAACTATGGATATAAGTAAATGGGCATTTCAGAACCGTAATCTGATATACTTCCTAGTAGCTGTCCTGCTGCTGGGAGGAGCTTATTCCAGCTATGAGATGAGCAAACTGGAAGATCCGGAAATAAAGGTGAAACTCGCCATGGTAGTGACACCCTATCCGGGAGCCTCGGCTCATCAAGTGGAACTGGAAGTGACGGATGTACTGGAAAAGAGCATCCGCAGCATGGGCCACATAGACAATGTGGAAAGCTACTCCTACAACGACCTTTCACTGATACAGATAGAGTTGACAACAACCACCCGAGACGATGAGGTGGAACAATGCTGGGACATGCTACGCCGCAAAGTGAACGATGCCCGTGCCTCACTGCCCGACGGGGCCGGTACACCTATCGTCAAAGATGATTTCGGGAATGTATATGGTATGTTCTACGCACTGACCGGTGACGGCTTGTCCGACCGGCAATTGTCCGACTATGCGGAACTCGTGAAGCGGGAAATCAGCGACATGGAAGGAATTGACCGGGTGGAACTCTACGGAAAACGCTCCGAGTGCATCAACATCTCCCTGCTGCAAGACCGCATGGCAAATTTGGGTGTGAAACCAGCTGAGGTGCTTGCCACCCTGAACGGGCAGAACAAGACCACTTACAGCGGCTATTACGACAATGGTGACCACCGCATCCGTGTAACTGTAAGCGACAAATTCAAGACTGTGGAGGACATCGGCAACATGCTTATACAAGGACACGACGACGACCAGCTCCGCATGCGCGACATCGCACAGATAGAAAAAGGATACGAAGAGCCTACCCGCAACGAAATGTTCTTCGACAGCGAACGGGCACAAGGTATCCTGATTGCCGCCTCCAGCGGAACAGACATTGTGAAAGTAGGCGCTGAAGTAGAAAAGAGGTTAGCACAGCTCAAAGAAACCCGTCTGCCTGCAGGCGTAGACTGCCATAAGGTTTTCTACCAGCCGGAACGCGTCGGCGCTTCATTGGGGACATTCATCATCAACCTGATAGAGTCTGTCATCATCGTAGTGCTCATTCTGATGGTGGCTATGGGATTCAAAAGTGGGGTCATTATCGGAATCAGTCTGGTGGTCACCGTCTTCGGTTCATTTATGTTTCTATATACGGCAGGCGGAACAATGCAGCGTGTATCACTGGCCGCATTTGTCCTCGCAATGGGTATGTTGGTAGACAATGCTATCGTCATCATTGACGGCATACTGGTAGACCTGAAAGCCGGAAAAAAACGGATGGAAGCCATGACAGCCATAGGGAGACAGACAGCCATGCCGCTGCTGGGAGCTACGCTGATAGCCATCATAGCTTTTCTGCCCATCTTCATGTCGCCCGACACGGCAGGGGTCTACACACGTGACCTTTTCATCGTCCTGGCAGTGTCTTTGCTGTTAAGCTGGGTACTGGCGTTGGTTCATGTACCACTGATGGCCAATCGGTATCTGCATCCTGCCGTCGAAACCAACGCCACAGGAGCGAGAGAATACAAAGGACGCACTTATGCTGTCTTGCGCGCCGCCCTGCGGATGGGACTGGCACACCGCTGGAGCTTTGTGTTGACAATGCTCGTCCTGCTCGGACTGTCTGCCTTCGGCTACCAGTACATGCGCCAGGGATTCTTCCCCGACATGGTTTACGACCAACTATATATGGAATATAAACTGCCCGAAGGCAATAACTCCACACAAGTGGTTCAAGACCTCCGGGAGATAGAAACATACCTGAAAACACGCAAGGAAGTGACGCACGTCACCACTTCCATAGGCGGTACACCGGGACGCTACAATCTGGTAAGGAGCATCGCCAACCCGTCTTTGGCATACGGCGAACTGATTATAGATTTCACTTCTCCCGAAGAGCTGGTAGACAACATGGACGAGATACAAAGTTACCTGACGCATCATTATCCCAATGCCTACGTCAAGATGAAGCGCTACAACCTGATGTTCAAAAAATATCCTATCGAAGTCCAGTTCATGGGACCGGACCCTTCCGTACTGCACCGGTTGGCAGACAGCGCCCGCAGTATCATGGAGAACACACCGGAGATATGCCTCATCACCACCGATTGGGAACCGCAGGTTCCGGTACTCTCCATCGAGTACGACCAAGCCGCCGCCCGTACTTTGGGGTTGAGCCGCAATGACGTAAGCTTGTCACTGCTCTCGGCCAATGGAGGTATCCCCATCGGATTCTTCTACGAAGGCATCCACCGGGACAATATCTACCTGAAATGCCTGGACGAGGAAGGACAACCGATAGAGGACCTCTCCAATACGCAAGTGTTCTCCTCGCTGCCATCGCTGAACGGACTGCTGAACGAAGAAACAATGGTAAAGCTGAAAGCCGGTACCCTCTCCAAAGAAGAGCTGGTGGAAAGTCTGATGGGCAGCACTCCACTGAAACAAATCAGCAAAAGTATCGACATACGCTGGGAAGACCCGGTAGTGCCGCGCTACAACGGACAACGGAGCCAACGCGTGCAATGCTCTCCCACACCGGGCATAGAGACGGAAAAGGCAAGGCAGGCCATCGCACGGCAGATTGAAAGGATAGAGCTTCCCGAGGGATACACACTGCAGTGGCAGGGTGAGAAAAGCGCCAGTGACCAGTCCATGAAGTATCTGTTCAAGAACTTCTCACTGGCCATCATCCTAATGATTGCCATTCTGATCATGCTGTTCAAGGATTACCGTAAACCGCTTATCATCTTCTGCTGCATTCCGATGGTTGTGGTAGGCGTGGTAGCAGTGATGCTGCTTACAGGAAAGACATTCAATTTCGTGGCAATCGTAGGGACACTGGGATTGATAGGGATGCTCATCAAGAACGGCATCGTACTGATGGATGAAATAACCTTGCAGATTAATCAGGGAGTGGAACCGATGAAAGCCTTGATAGACAGTTCACAGAGTCGTTTGCGCCCGGTATCTATGGCGGCGCTAACTACAATTCTGGGCATGATACCGTTACTGCCCGATGCCATGTTCGGCTCGCTGGCAGCTTCCATTATGGGCGGGCTGACATTCGGCACACTGATAACGTTGCTGTTCATACCGGTACTGTATGCGTTGTTTTTCCATATTAATACACAAGACTGACAAGGAGACAAGGGAAAAGAAAGACGGCACATTTTTTCTTCTCTCCCTTGTCCTTCTGTTTTTTGTCCGAAAAATATTTATCATTTATATTCCGCCCACGACTTGATGGCCAAATCATCCGGCGTCATCGTGCAGAATGCATTGATGAACGCACTTGCCAGACGGGCATTCGTTATCAAAGGAATATTGAGGTCGATGGCGGCGCGGCGTATCTTGTAGCCGTTATCCAACTCGCCTGCGGTGAGGTTCTTCGGAATATTGACAACCATGTCTATCTCCTTGCGGTGCAGCATGTCGAGTGCCTGCGGCTGGCGTTCGGGTTCGCTGGGCCAGTAGACGCGCGTATTCTCCACACCGTTCTCCGTAAGGAAGTTGCTGGAACCACCCGTGGCAAATATCTTATACCCCTTCTTCTGAAGCATACGCGCGGCAGAAAGCATGTCCACTTTCTGCTTCGGAGTACCGGTAGAAAGCAGGATGTTCTTCTCCGGAATGCGGTAGCCCACGGAGAGCATCGCCTTGAGAATGGCGCAGGAAGTATCGCTGCCGATGCAACCCACCTCGCCCGTGCTTGCCATATCCACACCCAGTACCGGGTCGGCCTTCTGCAGACGGTTGAAGGAGAACTGGCTCGCCTTGATGCCTACATAATCCAAATCGAACAGATTCTTGTCCGGCTTCTGTACCGGAATGCCGAGCATCACCTTCGTGGCAAGTTCAATAAGGTTTATCTTCAGCACCTTGCTGACAAACGGAAACGAACGGCTGGCGCGGAGGTTGCACTCAATCACCTTGATGTCGTTCTCGCGTGCCAGATACTGGATATTGAACGGACCGGAGATGTTCAGCTCACGGGCAATCTCGCGGCTGATGCGCTTGATGCGGCGCACCGTCTCCACATACAACTTTTGTGGCGGGAACTGGATAGTGGCGTCACCGGAATGCACTCCGGCAAACTCGATATGCTCACTGATGGCGTACGCGATAATCTCTCCATCTTGCGCCACAGCATCCATCTCCACCTCCTTGGCATGCTCAATGAACTGGCTCACCACTACGGGATGTTTCTTGCTGACATTCGCCGCCAGCTTCAGGAAGCGTTCCAGCTCCTCCCGGTTGGAACAGACGTTCATCGCAGCGCCGGACAATACGTAGGAAGGACGGACCAATACCGGGAAGCCCACCTTATCCACAAAGGCGTTGATGTCCTCCAGGGAGGTCAGCGCCCGCCATTCGGGTTGGTCTACACCAATGCGGTCGAGCATGGCGGAGAACTTGTCACGGTCTTCGGCATTGTCGATGCTCCTGGCGCTTGTGCCGAGAATAGGTACCTTCTGCGCATCGAGGCGCAGGGCAAGGTTATTCGGTATCTGACCACCGGTAGAGACAATCACCCCATGGGGATTCTCCAGTTCGAGAATATCCATCACGCGCTCGAAGGTGAGCTCGTCGAAGTAAAGACGGTCGCACATGTCATAGTCCGTAGACACGGTTTCGGGGTTGTAGTTTATCATGACACTGCGGTAGCCTTCCTGGCGGATGGTGTTCAGGGCCTGCACGCCGCACCAGTCGAACTCTACGGAAGAACCGATGCGGTAGGCGCCGGAGCCCAATACGACAATGGACTTGCGGTCGCCGAGGTAACGGACATCATTTGCCGTGCCGCTATACGTCAGGTAGAGATAGTTGGTCTGTGCGGGATATTCGGCGGCAAGGGTATCTATCTGCTTCACTACGGGCAGAATGCCTGCACTCTTGCGGAAATTGCGGACGGCAAGGATGGCTTCTTCGCCGTCCATTGCTTGTTCCAAGCCGAGGGCACGGGCTATCTGGAAATCAGAGAAGCCTTGTACCTTGGCTTTACGCAATAAGTCTACGGGAATCATTGGCAACTCTCCATCAGCCATAAAAGAGTGCAGTTCCCTGCTGGTATCCATGATGTTCATCAACTTCTCCAGGAACCAACGGTCTATCTTGGTCAATTCGTGTACCTGGTCCACCGTATACCCGGCACGGAAGGCTTTGGAGATGACAAAGATACGCTTGTCCGTCGGTTCGCGCAGAGCCTTGTCCAAATCGGCAATCACCAGTTCCTTGTTCTCTACGAAGCCGTGCATGCCCTGGCCTATCATGCGAAGCCCCTTCTGGATGGCTTCCTCGAAAGTACGGCCGATAGCCATCACCTCGCCTACCGACTTCATGCTCGAACCCAGCTCTTTGTCCACCCCGTGGAACTTGCCCAAATCCCAACGCGGTATCTTGCAGACCACATAGTCCAGGGCGGGTTCGAAGAAAGCGCTTGTGGTCTTTGTCACAGAGTTGTTCAAGTCGAACAAGCCATAGCCCAAGCCGAGTTTTGCCGCTACAAACGCCAACGGATAACCCGTTGCTTTAGAGGCAAGTGCAGACGAACGGCTCAAGCGTGCATTTACCTCGATTACCCGGTAGTCCTCGCTCATCGGGTCGTAGGCATACTGCACGTTACACTCTCCCACAATGCCGATGTGACGGATAATGCGGATAGCAAGTTCACGCAATTTATGATAGTCCGTATTGCTCAACGTCTGTGACGGGGCAATAACGATGGACTCACCTGTATGGATGCCCAGGGGGTCGAAGTTCTCCATGTTGCAGACCGTGATGCAGTTGTCGAAGCGGTCGCGCACCACCTCGTATTCCACTTCCTTCCATCCCTTCAGCGATTTCTCCACCAGCACCTGTGGGGAGAAGGAGAAGGCTTTCTCCACCAGCACATTCAGCTCTTCTTCATTGTCGCAGAAGCCCGAACCCAGTCCGCCAAGCGCATATGCGGCACGGACAATGACCGGGTATCCCAGTTCCCGGGCTGCGCGACGGGCATCCGCCGCATTCTCCACGGCTTCGCTCTTGATGGTCTTCACATCAATCTCATTCAGTTTCTGCACAAAGATTTCACGGTCCTCCGTGTCAATGATGGCCTGCACGGGAGTGCCGAGAACCGTCACGCCGTACTTCTCGAAAATCTTGTCTTTATAGAGGGAGACACCGCAGTTCAGTGCCGTCTGTCCGCCAAAAGCAAGCATGATGCCGTCCGGGCGCTCCTTCTCTATCACCTTCTCCACGAAGTAAGGAGTGACGGGCAGGAAGTAAATCTGGTCGGCAACTCCTTCCGAGGTCTGTACCGTGGCAATGTTCGGATTGATGAGAACCGTGTAGATGCCTTCCTCCTTCAATGCCTTGAGCGCCTGCGAACCGGAGTAGTCAAATTCTCCTGCCTCACCGATTTTCAGTGCGCCGGAACCGAGCAGCAGGACTTTCTTTATATTGTTTTCTTTCATTTGCATATCTGTTTATTAAAAATGTAATAGTAGTAATAAAACCTTATCTTTCTCTTACCTTACACAATCAGTCACTAATTGAATGGCATTCAGTATAGGACTGAAAGGTATTCACTCTGGGACTGAATGACATTCAGTATGGGACTCATTATACCGTCTTTTACATACTGATTATCAAGAGATTATGAACGCAATCATTCTTGATAAAATTCTCTTACTAAAGCAACTTCACAAAGTCATCAAAAAGAAACTCCGTATCCGTCGGCCCGCTGGCAGCTTCGGGATGAAACTGTGCGGAGAACCAGGGATTGCGTTTGTGGCGGATTCCTTCATTAGAACCATCGTTCATATTGATGAAAAGCGGTTCCCAGTCTTCTGTCAGCGTGTTGTTGTCTACGGCATACCCATGATTCTGTGAGGTGATGAAGCAACGTTCCGTACCCACCATACGCACCGGTTGGTTATGGCTGCGGTGGCCGTATTTCAATTTGTATATCTTGGCGCCCCCAGCTTTGGAAAGCAACTGGTTTCCCATACAGATGCCGAAGATGGGCAGTTTCTCGTTCTGCATTGCCTTGCGGATATGCTGCACGGCAGCATCGCAGGTATCGGGGTCGCCAGGGCCGTTGGAGATGAACAACCCGTCGAACTCCATCCCAGTATAATCATAGTCCCAGGGAACGCGAATCACTTCCACGTCACGTTTCAGCAGGCAGCGGATGATGTTATGCTTGACGCCGCAATCCACAAGGAGCACTTTCTTCTTACCGGTTCCTTCGTTGTAACGGATAACCTCCTTGCAGCTAACTTTATCCACATAATTCACATCGGCATAAGAGGCCTCAGGCATTTCATCCGATTCATCATCAAAGGCGATACGTCCCATCATCACCCCATGCTCGCGAAGCACCTTTGTCAGTTCGCGGGTATCGATGCCCGTGATGCCCGGAATCTGTTCGCGTTTCAGCCAGTCACCGAGACTTTCCACCGCATTCCAATGGCTATAATTTTCACTATAATCGCTTACAATAATGGCTTCGGCATGGATATGCTCGCTCTCCATAAAAGTGGCAAGCCCATTCGGTTCGAGAGTAAAAGGCGGCACACCGTAATTGCCCACCAACGGATAGGTGAGCGTCATCAGCTGTCCGGCATACGAAGGGTCGGTCAGGCTTTCGGGATAACCCGTCATGGCTGTGTTGAAGACCACCTCTCCCGCTACCGGTTTTTCAAAGCCGAACGACTTGCCGTGGAAGCGGCTCCCGTCGTCGAGGATTAGAGTTACATTTCTCATTGATTCAATTAAAATTGATAAACTTGTTCTATATAATCAATAAATGCCTTGTTCAGCAGCTTCACACCGCCCGGCGTAGGATAATCGCCGCTGAAGTACCAGTCACCCGGATGCTTGGGGCAGGCCTCATGCAGCCCCTCGAGAGGCTGGTAGACAATCTGCACTTTGGCTTTCGTCCCTTTCGGAGTAAGAAGCTCCACCATCTTGGCAGAGATTTCCTCATCAGTGAAAGGAGCATAAATCTCCTTCACGTAATTCACCATCTGTTCTTTGGGCAGGCCTACCTGCTCCTTGGACTTACGGTAGGCGGCGGCAATCACATCGCGCATCTCGCGCTCCTTCAGCAGTTCCACAGCAGCCTTGAAGGCGATGAATTCGCTCATCTTAGCCATATCGATGCCATAGTAGTCGGGATAGCGCACCTGCGGTGAAGAGCTTACAATAACTATCTTCTTTGGCTCCAGACGGTCAAGGATGCCGATGATGCTCTGCTTCAGGGTGGTTCCGCGCACTATCGAGTCGTCGATGATGACCAGATTATCCACTCCCGGGACAAGGCTTCCGTAAGTGATGTCGTACACATGGGCGGCAAGGTCGTTCCGGCTGTTTCCTTCGGCAATGAAGGTACGCAGCTTGATGTCCTTGATGGCTACCTTCTCGCTCCGTATGCGCCGCGACAAGATATGCTCCAGTTCGTCGTGGCTGGGACTATGCCCCAAGGCGGCAATCTGCTGCACCTTCTCCTCGTTGAGGTAGTCGTCCAATCCCTGCAACATACCGTAGAAGGCGACTTCCGCCGTATTGGGGATGAAGGAGAAGACGGTATGGTCCACATCGTTGTCGATGGCTTTCAATATGTTGGGTACAAGTTTCTCACCCAGCAGTTTACGTTCCCGGTAAATGTCCACATCACTGCCCCGGCTGAAGTAGATGCGCTCGAAGGAACAAGGTTTCACCTCGCGCGGCTTGTTGATTTGCACGGTGCGCACCTTGCCGGCCTTGTTGATAAACATGGCTTGTCCGGGTTGCAGCTCCTTGATGGATTCGACAGGAACATTAAGGGCTGTCTGTATCACGGGACGTTCGCTGGCAAGCACCGCTATCTCGTCGTCCTGATACCAGAAGGCTGTACGGATGCCCCATGGGTCGCGTACGGCAAAAGTCTCTCCGCTGCCGGTAAGTCCGCACATCACGTATCCCCCGTCCCACTCCTTGCTCGAAGTGCGCAGTACGTTGGCAAGGTCGATGTGGTTTTCTATATAACGGGTGATGTCCATGCCTGCCAGCCCTTCCGCTTCGGCAAGGTTGAAGAGGCGCTCCACTTCGCGGTCGAGGCGATGTCCCAACTGCTCCAGCATGATGTAGGTATCGGCATATTTGCGCGGATGCTGGCCGATGGCGGTAATGCGTGCGAAGATTTCATCCACATTCGTCATGTTGAAGTTGCCGCAGAGGGCAAGATTCTTGGCACGCCAGTTGTTTCTCCGGAGGAACGGGTGCACGTACGAGATGCCGGACTTTCCGGTAGTGGAGTAACGCAGGTGTCCCATATAGACCTCCCCTGCAAAGGGCAGCACACGCTTGGCATAGTCCGCATCATGCAGCTGTTCCTTGGTCAAGTCCTTGAAGTGGCCCTGCACCGTACCGAAGATTTCGGTAATGGCGCCCGAGCCGAGAGCACGCTCACGGAACATATATTCCTCGCCGGGACTGGCTTCCAGTTTCACGCAGGCCAGTCCGGCACCTTCTTGCCCACGGTTGTGTTGTTTCTCCATCAGGAGATAGAGCTTGTTGAGTCCGTACATCCATGTTCCGTACTTCTCTTCATAGTACTCCAGCGGTTTCAGCAGGCGTATCATGGCGACGCCGCATTCATGCTTCAGTTGTTCCATCTATTTATTTACAATTTACCATTTACAATGTACAATTTTAAGTGTACAATTTTCTTTTCCTTATTATAGCATACAATTACCATTTACATTTACCCCTCCCAAGCGCAGCCCCATTGTACATTGTAAATGGTAAATTGTACATGTCCTCATTCTACAGTCACCGATTTCGCAAGATTCCTCGGCTGGTCCACATCCATTCCCTTGCACACGGCAATGTGATAGGCAAGTAATTGCAGAGGTACCGTAGTTATTAACGGATCAAGGCACTCCATTGTTTCGGGAAGCTCGATGCAAGTGTCGGCTATTTTACTGATGACCGTATCTCCCTTTGTCACAATGGCGATAACCCTGCCTTTACGCGCCTTTATTTCCTGGATATTGCTCAGCACCTTTTCGTAAAGCCCATTCCGGGTGGCAATGACCACTACCGGCATTTCGGCATCCACCAGAGCAATGGGGCCGTGCTTCATTTCGGCGGCAGGATAGCCCTCGGCATGGATATACGAAATCTCCTTCAACTTCAAGGCGCCTTCCAAGGCTACGGGATAACTGTATCCGCGTCCCAGATAGATAAAGTTGTGTGCATAGGTGAATATCTTGGAAAGTTCCGCTATACGGTCGTTCAGTTTCAAGACCTCCTTCATCTTGTCGGGGATATGTCCCAATTCCTTGACAACTGCCAGGTATAACCCTTCGTCCATCGTCTTTTTCTCTTTGGCAAGTGTCAGGGCCAGCATGGTAAGCACCGTTACCTGCCCGGTGAAGGCTTTGGTGGATGCCACCCCTATTTCCGGTCCCACGTGGATATAGGAACCCGTATGCGTGGCACGGGGAATGCTGGAACCGACGGCATTGCAGATGCCGTATATAAATGCCCCACGGTTTCTGGCAAGCTCCACGGCAGCCAGCGTATCGGCCGTTTCACCGCTTTGCGAGATGGCAATCACCACATCGTTGCTGTCAATCACCGGGTCGCGGTAACGGAACTCACTGGCATACTCCACCTCCACCGGAATACGGCAGAAGCTTTCAATCAAATGCTTGCCGATGAGGGCGGCATGCCATGACGTACCGCATGCCACGATGACGAAGCGTTTGGCCGCCAGCAGACGTTCCTTATAATCAATCACTGCAGAAAGAACCACGTTCGTACCCTCCACATTGATACGCCCGCGCATGCAGTCGTGAATGCAGCCGGGCTGTTCGAAGATTTCCTTCAGCATGAAGTGCGGATAACCGCCCTTCTCCAGCTGGCCGAGATTGAGCGCTACCGTCTTTACCTCGTGCGGACATTCCACATTCTTCAGGTTAACAACCTTCAGCTTCTCTCCCCGACGGATGAGGGCAATCTCTTCGTCTTCCAGATACACCACCTTATCCGTGTATTCCACAATCGGCGTGGCATCCGAAGCCAGGAAAAACTCTCCTTCACCGATGCCCACCACCAGCGGACTGCTCTTGCGTGCAGCGATTATCCCATCCGGATTGTCCTTGTCGAGCACCGCAATGGCATACGCCCCAATCACTTCCTGCAAGGCAAGTTGCACCGCCGTCAGCAGGTCAATATGGTTTGTCACCTGAATGTATTCAATGAGCTGTACCAGCACCTCGGTATCAGTGCTGCTTTTAAATACATAACCTTTGGCTTGAAGTTTTTCTTTAAGGACGGCGTAGTTTTCAATAATGCCGTTATGGATGAGGGCGAGGCGTTCGGAAGAGGAATAATGGGGATGGGCATTGACGGAACAAGGTTCTCCATGAGTGGCCCAACGTGTATGTGCAATACCAATGCTACCGGAAATATCTTTTTGAGCAACGAAAGTTTCAAGTTCCGAAACCTTACCTTTCGCTTTGTACACGTTCAACTGTCGGTTATCACTGATTAATGCTACCCCCGCACTATCATATCCACGGTACTCCAACCGCTTCAGACCCTTGATAAGAATGGGGTAGGCTTTCCTTTGACCTATATAGCCTACTATTCCACACATAATGTATCAGTATTTGATTTTGCGTTGCAAATATACATATTCTTAAGAACATAAAGTTAATCTTTCCAGTATTTATTTATCAAAAGAATAGAAAAAAGTTGTTTTTATATCAAAAAGTTAAAGAAAGTATTATTTTGAAAGCAAAAGGCTTAATTTACAAATCCAAATCAAACCGTCTGATTTTGATTTAGGATTAAAAGAAAACAGAGGGTGTTTTCTATCAATTCATAACTTCATCTTCTATCGCAGGAATTTTGCAAGAAAGAAGGCAGGAATACATATTAACATTTTGCAATTAATACCATATATTTGCCAAACATTTTGAAACCATAAACAATATTATACAGCAACAAAGAAAGTTTATAATCATGAAACAAGAACTTTTTAACAACAAAACAAAAGTAGAGGATTACCAGCGACAGCCCAAACAGTTGGGCTTGTATGAGGCATCCCACGAGCACGATGCCTGCGGAGTAGGCATGCTGGTCAATATCCAGGGAGGAAAATCACATGAACTGGTAGAATCGGCATTGAAGGTACTGGAAAACATGCGCCACCGTGGAGCGGAAGGGGCGGACAACAAAACCGGAGACGGCGCCGGCATCATGCTGCAGATACCGCACGAATTCATTCTGTTGCAAGGCATCCCCGTTCCCGAGAAGGGGAAATACGGTACCGGCCTGCTTTTCCTTCCCAAAGACGGAAAAGACCAGGCTGCCATCTTGAGCGTCATTATCGAAGAGATTGAAAAGGATGGATTGACCCTGATGCATCTGCGCAATGTGCCCACTTGCCCCGAAATATTGGGAGAAGCGGCTCTTGCCAACGAACCGGACATCAAGCAAATCTTCATCACCGGATTTACGGAAAGCGAAACCGCTGACCGCCGACTCTATATAATAAGGAAAAGGATAGAGAACAGAATACGCAAGTCGGACATCCCCACCCGCGAGGATTTCTACATCGTCTCGCTCTCTACGAAGAATATCGTCTACAAAGGCATGCTCTCTTCCTTACAGTTACGCAACTACTTCCCCGACCTCACCAACAGCTACTTCACCAGCGGACTGGCATTGGTGCACTCCCGTTTCAGCACCAACACTTTCCCCACCTGGGGACTGGCACAGCCCTTCCGCCTGCTGGCACACAACGGCGAAATCAATACCATCCGTGGCAACCGCGGCTGGATGGAAGCCCGTGAGAGCGTACTCTCCTCTCCCACCCTGGGAGACATCCGGGAGATACGCCCCATCGTGCAACCGGGCATGAGCGACAGTGCCTCGCTGGACAATGTGCTCGAGTTTCTCCTCATGTCCGGCCTGAGCCTGCCTCATGCCATGGCCATGCTCGTACCGGAATCTTTCAACGAAAAGAATCCCATCAGCGAAGATTTGAAAGCTTTCTATGAATACCACTCTATCCTGATGGAGCCGTGGGACGGACCGGCGGCACTGCTTTTCAGTGACGGGCGCTATGCAGGCGGCATGCTCGACAGGAACGGACTGCGCCCTGCACGCTACCTGATTACGCAGGGCGGCATGATGGTAGTGGCCAGCGAAGTCGGCGTGATGGATTTCGAGCCGGGAGACATCAAGGAAAAAGGACGCCTGCAACCGGGCAAGATACTGCTTATAGACACCGAGAAAGGCGAAATATATTATGACGGCGAACTGAAGAAACAACTTGCCGAAGCCAAACCATACCGCACTTGGCTGGCCGGCAACCGCATCGAGCTGGACGAACTGAAAAGTGGTCGCAAAGTCTCCCATAGCGTGGAGAATTACGACAGCATGCTGCGTATCTTCGGATACTCCAAAGAAGACGTGGAACGGCTGATTGTCCCGATGTGTACCACCGGTGCCGAGCCCATCAACTCCATGGGCAACGATACGCCGCTGGCCGTGCTCTCGGACAAGCCGCAACTACTGTACAACTATTTCCGCCAGCAGTTTGCCCAAGTCACCAACCCTCCTATCGACCCGATACGCGAAGAACTGGTAATGTCGTTGACCGAATACATCGGAGCCGTAGGCATGAACATACTGACACCCAGCGAAAACCATTGCAAGATGGTGAGGTTGAACCATCCCATCCTGAACAACGCCCAGCTGGATATTCTCTGCAACATCCGGTACAAAGGCTTCAAGACCGTGAAACTGCCCCTGCTCTTCGAAGTGGCAAAAGGGTGCCAGGGATTGCAGCAAGCATTGGCAACCCTCTGCAAGCAGGCGGAAGAATCCGTCAACGAAGGAGTGAACTACATCGTGCTTTCCGACCGCGACGTAGACGCCGCCCATGCCGCCATTCCGTCACTGCTTGCCGTGTCGGCGGTACACCACCATCTTATCTCCGTGGGCAAACGGGTGCAGACGGCACTGATTGTAGAAAGCGGCGAAATCCGCGAAGTGATGCACGCCGCACTACTGCTGGGCTTCGGAGCCAGCGCACTGAATCCGTATATGGCTTTTGCCGTCATCGACAAACTGGTGAACGAAAAGGAAATACAGCTCGATTACGCCACTGCCGAAAAGAAATATATCAAGTCCGTCTGCAAAGGCTTGTTCAAGATTATGAGCAAGATGGGCATCAGCACCATCCGTTCTTACCGGGGCGCGAAAATTTTCGAGGCCGTAGGACTGAGCGAGGAGTTGAGCAATGCCTACTTTGGCGGACTGAGTTCACGCATCGGAGGCATACGCCTGGATGAAGTGGCACGCGACGCCATCGCCTTCCACAAGGAAGGGATGGAGGTTCTTAAAAAGAAGGGGGAAGCGGAGCTATTGCCGAACCGCGGACTGTATGCCTTCCGCAAGGATGGTGAGAAGCACGCCTGGAACCCGGAAACCATCAGCACACTGCAACTTGCCACACGCCTGGGAAGCTATAAGAAATTCAAGGAGTTCACTGCCATGGTAGACAGCAAGGAATCTCCCATCTTCCTGCGCGATTTCCTCGACTTCCGCCGCGCTCCTATCAGCATAGACCGGGTGGAACCGGTAGAGAACATCGTACAGCGCTTTGTCACCGGCGCCATGTCCTACGGCTCCATCAGCCGCGAAGCCCACGAAGCCATGGCTATTGCCATGAACAAGCTGCATGGCCGGAGCAATACGGGCGAAGGAGGCGAAGACCGGGCACGCTTCATGCCGCGCGAAGACGGCACCAGTCTGCGCAGCGCCATCAAGCAGGTGGCCTCAGGACGTTTCGGTGTCACCGCAGAATATCTGGTGAATGCGGACGAAATACAGATAAAGATTGCCCAAGGCGCCAAGCCGGGCGAAGGTGGGCAGCTGCCGGGCTTCAAAGTGGATGAAGTGATTGCCAAGACACGCCACTCCATTCCGGGCATCTCGCTGATTTCCCCCCCGCCCCACCACGACATTTACTCCATCGAAGACCTGGCACAGCTCATCTTCGACCTGAAGAACGTGAACCCACGGGCAAAAATCAGCGTGAAGCTGGTGGCAGAAAGCGGTGTGGGCACCATTGCCGCCGGTGTGGCAAAGGCAAAGGCCGATTTGATAGTCATCTCGGGTGCAGAGGGCGGTACGGGAGCCTCTCCTGCATCATCCATCCGCTATGCCGGCATCTCGCCCGAACTCGGCTTGAGCGAAACGCAGCAGACACTGGTGCTGAACGGCCTGCGCGGACAAGTGATGCTGCAAGTGGACGGACAGCTCAAAACAGGCCGTGACATCATACTGATGGCAATGCTCGGAGCCGAAGAATTCGGTTTCGCCACCAGCGCCCTGATTGTACTGGGTTGCGTAATGATGCGCAAATGTCACCAGAACACCTGCCCCGTAGGGGTGGCGACACAGAACGAAAAACTGCGCAAACGCTTCCGCGGACGCAGCGAGTATCTGGTGAACTTCTTCACGTTCCTGGCGCAGGAAGTACGCGAATACCTGGCGGAAATCGGTGTGGAACGCCTGGATGACATCATTGGACGCACAGACCTTATCGTCCGCAAGCCGGATGACGGAATCAGGAAACATCAGTTGATAAGCTTCGACAAACTACTGGCACGCGTAGACAACGAAGCCGCCATCCGCCACGTCACCGACCAACAGCATGGTATCGACCATGTGAAAGATGTAGAGATGCTACATGCCGCCGCCGAAGCCGTAGAGAACCAGAAGGAAATCTCGCTGGAGTACACCATCGCCAATACCGACCGTGCCTGCGGCGCCATGCTCTCTGGTGTCATTGCCGCAAAATACGGAGAAAAAGGGCTGCCCGAACATACGCTGAACGTGAAGTTCAAAGGCTCCGCCGGGCAGAGTTTCGGGGCATTCCTTGTCCCGGGTGTCAACTTCAAGCTGGAAGGCGAGGCCAACGATTATCTGGGCAAAGGTCTGAGTGGCGGACGCATCGCCGTCCTGCCCCCGGTACGGAGCAACTTCGAGGCGGAGAAAAACACGATTGCAGGCAACACCCTGCTTTATGGCGCCACAAGCGGTGAAGTTTACATCAACGGCCGTGCAGGCGAGCGCTTTGCCGTCCGCAACTCCGGTGCCACAGCCGTAGTGGAGGGTGTAGGTGACCACTGCTGCGAGTATATGACCGGCGGGCGCGTGGTAGTACTCGGACAGACGGGACGCAACTTTGCCGCAGGCATGTCCGGCGGTGTGGCCTACGTATGGAACCGGGACGGCAACTTCGACTATTTCTGCAATATGGAAATGGTGGAACTGAGCCTCATCGAAGAGGCCTCCTACCGCAAGGAACTGCACGAGCTCATCTGCCAGCACTACCTGTACACCGGTTCCAAACTGGCACGCACCATGCTCGATGACTGGCCACGCTATGCCGACCAGTTCATCCAGGTAGTCCCTATCGAATACAAAAAAGTGCTGCAAGAGGAGCAGATGCAGAAATTGCAACAGAAGATTGCAGAAATGCAACGCGATTATTGAATCGCGAATTAATAATGAAAGAATGAAAGACTGAGGAAATTCCCCTTTTATTCTTTAATTCTTTAACTTTTTAATTTGTTCATCATGGGAGATCCAAAAGCATTCCTCAATATCCCCCGCCAAGAGGCGGGTTACCGTCCGATACACGAACGTATCACAGACTTCAGCCAAGTGGAACAGACACTGAACAGCCACGACCGCAAGCTCCAGGCCTCGCGCTGTATGGACTGCGGCGTACCCTTCTGCCACTGGGCATGTCCGCTGGGCAATAAAGACCCGGAATTCCAAGACGCGCTCTACCGGGGCAAATGGCACGAAGCCTATCAAATACTGAACAGTACGAATGATTTTCCGGAATTTACGGGACGCATCTGCCCTGCCCTTTGCGAGAAGTCGTGCGTACTGAAACTCTCGTGCAACGAACCGGTCACTATCCGCGAGAACGAAGCCGCCATTGCCGAGGCTGCTTTTCGCGAGGGCTACATCACCCCCCTCCAGCCCGAACGCAACGGAAAGAAAGTAGCCGTCATCGGCGCCGGCCCTGCCGGATTGAGCGTTGCCGTACGGCTGAACGCCAAAGGTTACGAAGTTACCCTATTCGATAGCAAACCGATGCCGGGAGGACTGCTGCGCTATGGCATCCCCAACTTCAAGCTGGACAAAGCCGTCATCGACCGCCGCATGAAAATCCTCGAGGCCGAAGGAATCTTGTTCAAGATGGGAGTCCATGTCGATGTACAGAAACTGCCCGTCGGATTCGATGCCTACGCCATTTGTACCGGTACGCCCACCGCCCGCGACCTCTCCATTCCGGGCAGGGAGCTGAAAGGCATCTACTTTGCCCTCGACATGCTGGCACAGCAGAACCATATTCTGGATGGAGATACCTTCCCGAAAGACCAACTCGTCAACGCCCGCGGCAAACGGGTACTCGTCATCGGCGGCGGCGATACCGGGTCTGACTGTATAGGCACCAGCATCCGCCAGGGAGCCGTCAGCGTAACCCAGATTGAAATTATGCCCCAACCACCCATAGGACACAACCCGGATACTCCCTGGCCGCAATGGCCCGTCGTACTGAAAACCACCAGCAGCCACGAAGAAGGCTGTACCCGTCGATGGTCCCTCGCCTCTACCCGGTTCATCGGGAAGAATGGCAAGGTATGCGGTGTGGAAGTGGAAGAAGTGGAGTGGCTTCCGGCAACAGACGGTAACCGCCCTACCATGAAATCTACGGGTAAGAAAGAGGTCATCGAAGCCGATATGGTGCTTCTTGCCATGGGTTTCCTCAAGCCCGAGCAACCGAAGTTTGCAGAGAACGTATTCGTGGCAGGCGATGCCGCCCACGGCGCCAGCCTCGTAGTACGTGCCTTGGCCGACGGACGACGAGTGGCAACAGAAATAGACCGTTACCTCGAACCTCTAAAAGAAAACAAGAAATGATTTCCCTTTCTTTAATTTTTAACCTTTAATTTTTAATTCTCATGTGTGGAATAGCAGGAATCTTCAACATACAGTCTCAAACTCCTGAGTTGAGAAACAAAGCGCTACGGATGGCGCAGAAAATCCGTCATCGCGGACCGGACTGGAGTGGTATCTACGTAGGCGGCTCCGCCATCCTCGCCCACGAACGCCTCTCCATTGTCGACCCGGAATCCGGTGGACAACCCTTATATTCACCCGACCGCAAACAGGTGCTTGCCGTCAATGGCGAGATTTACAACCATCGCGACATCCGTGCCCGCTATGCCGGAAAATACGCCTTCCAGACAGGTTCCGACTGCGAAGTCATCCTTGCCCTTTACAAAGACAAAGGCATCCGCTTCCTCGAAGAGCTGAACGGCATCTTCGCCTTCGCCCTCTATGATGAAGAAACGGACGATTACCTCATCGCCCGCGACCCCATCGGCGTAATCCCCCTTTATATAGGACGCGACAAAGACGGACACATCTACTTCGGCAGTGAGCTGAAAGCTCTTGAGGGTTTCTGCGATGAGTACGAGCCTTTCCTTCCCGGCCACTACTACCGTGGGAGCGAGGGCAAGATGCACCGCTGGTACACCCGCGACTGGATGGACTATGCCGCTGTGAAAGACAACTACACCCCTGCCGCCGAACGCAATGCCGCGCCGGCTTCGATAGGCCGGACAGCCTACAGCACACAAGTCACGGCTGTGCACGACGCCCTTGAAGCCGCCGTACAGCGCCAGTTGATGTCCGACGTCCCCTACGGTGTCCTGCTCAGTGGCGGACTCGATTCTTCCGTCATCTCTGCCATCGCCAAGAAATATGCCGCCAAACGCATCGAGACAGACAACAAGGCAGATGCCTGGTGGCCGCAGCTCCATTCCTTCGCCGTCGGCTTGAAGGGTGCTCCCGACTTGATTAAAGCCCGCGAAGTGGCCCGTCATATCGGTACCGTGCATCACGAGATAAACTATACCGTTCAGGAAGGCCTCGATGCTGTCCGCGACGTCATCTATTTCATTGAGACTTACGACATAACCACTGTCCGCGCCTCCACCCCCATGTATCTGCTGGCGCGTGTCATCAAAAGCATGGGCATCAAGATGGTACTCAGCGGCGAAGGTGCAGACGAGGTGTTCGGCGGTTACCTTTACTTCCACAAGGCGCCCACACCGCAAGCCTTTCACGAAGAAACCGTGCGCAAGCTCTCCAAACTGCATCTGTACGACTGCCTCCGTGCCAACAAAAGCCTTGCAGCCTGGGGAGTGGAAGGACGTGTCCCCTTCCTCGACAAAGAATTCCTGGATGTTGCCATGCGCATCAATCCGGCAGTCAAGATGTGCCCCGGCAAGGAGATAGAAAAGAAAGTAGTCCGCGAAGCCTTTGCCGACATACTCCCCCAGAGCGTTGCCTGGCGGCAGAAAGAACAGTTCTCCGACGGTGTGGGCTACAGTTGGATTGATACGCTGAAAGCCGTCACTGCCGCTGCCGTCAGCGACGAACAGATGGCACATGCCGCCGAACGCTTCCCGATACATACCCCGCAAAATAAGGAAGAGTATTACTATCGCACTATCTTCGAAGAGCATTTCCCCAGTGAAAGCGCGGCCCGAAGCGTTCCCAGCGTGCCCAGTGTGGCATGCTCCACCGCCGAAGCGCTGGCATGGGACGCCTCTTTCCAAGGAAAGAACGACCCCAGCGGACGAGCAGTAGCGGGGGTACACGAAGAAGCATACAAGGATTAAAAAAAGAGCTGCCGACAGATTTCCTGCCAGCAGCTCTTCTCATTTTTTATTTATCAAATCCTATCGGACTAAAACATCATTGTCTGTCCGCCAATCACACCTGCCACAGCACTCGCTACAGCAATAATAAGTTTCAAAATCACATTCCACGTTTTCTTCATAAAGATTATCCATTATCTGATTAATAATTCATAGCTACTGTTATCCCAGTGGATTCTCACCTTGGTCTCCATCCGAATCCGAGCCTCCTCCTTCCGAACCGGAGCCGCCATCTGTAGAAGTCTTCCCCTTAAGATAATCATCCAAACTCACCAAATCCAGCCTTTCTCCAGCACGGGTAGCAGCCTTCGATATCTTCAGTTCCCTATTCGCCTGAAAACAGATACGGACGCTCTCCACACTCTTGGCTGTCACGTCATCAGCCTTTTCCTCACCTTTCGATTTGGCTGCCAGTATAAAGACACCCAGCCCGGCTATATTAACCGTCTTTCCTTCCAGCAACTGCTCTTTCAGCTTTTCCACAAAGTTCTGCATCGTACTCTTGATGTCACCGATAGACAGAGAAGAGCGGTCCTGCATCTTCTGTGCAATAAACGCCAAATCCACGCTTTGCCCCAATGTTACCAACTGCGGATAATACTTCTTGGGAGAGTTTTCAACCCTGGGGTCCGACGGTCTCTCCACCGTCCTGAAAATTACACTCATACTTTTTTTCTTTAGAGATTTAAATTCATTTTCCTATTCACACGTTTCGTTGATCAACGATGCAAAGGTGAGGATTAAAAACTATGTAGCCAAAGAAAAAAGGTGCTTGGGAGTAGTTTTTCTGAGAAAAGTGATAAAGTGCTATAAATCAACAAAAAATATTTCTACAATATACAATTCTTCATTTCATCTACTATGTATCTCACATCCTCATCCATCACATAAGGACCGCTCGGCAAGCAAAGACCACGCTTGAACAAGCCCTCACTGACACCATTCACATAGGCAGGATTAGCCGCATAAACCGGCTGGAGATGCATGGGCTTCCATAAGGGACGGCTCTCGATACCGGCTTTATCCAAACAAACACGCATGGCCTCCACATTACGGTTAGGCTCACAAGAAGTATGGGCATTCACTGACTCATGAGTAACACCCGCAGCACCACCAACGGCACCTTTCACTGTCTCACGGTAGGCATCCTCCTCACCTCTCACATGCAGATTCCCGTCAAGCAGTACCGTGTTCAGCCAATAGTTGCTGTCATAACGTCCGGAAGGATTCTCATGAAGCGTGATTCCCTCCACATCGGCCAACAGCTCACGATACAGACCGCACAGATGCTTATGGTGTGCTATGTGCTCATCCACCACCGTCATCTGGCCGCGACCGATACCCGCACAAATGTTACTCATGCGATAGTTATAGCCTATCTTCTCATGCTGATAATAAGGATAAGCCTCACGTGCCTGTGTGGCATAGAACATAACCTCCTTCTTTGCCTCCGCATCCGGACAAATCAAGGCACCGCCACCGCTGGTGGTTATCATCTTGTTGCCATTGAAAGACAGCACACCATATTTGCCAAACGTACCACAAACCCGTCCTTTGTACCTACTGCCGAAACCTTCCGCAGCATCCTCAATCACCGGAATGCCATACTTCTCCGCCACAGCCATTATTTCATCCAACTTGGCTGGCATACCATATAGATAAACCGGGACAATAGCCTTTGGTTTCTTACCAGTTTTAGCGATGCGGTCTTTGATTGCCGCTTCCAGCAGCTGCGGATCCATATTCCAGGTATCCCCTTCTGAGTCCACAAACACAGGAGTAGCACCCAGATAAGTCATAGGATGGCTCGATGCGCAAAACGTAAAACTCTGCACCATCACTTCATCACCCTGTCCCACTCCACAAGCCACCAAAGCCAAGTGTACAGCAGCCGTACCGGCAGACAAAGCCACCACATGCTTATTCTCACCTACAAAAGCCTCCAAATCCTGTTCAAAGCCGCTTACGTTCGGACCGAGTGGAACCACCCAGTTCGTATCGAAAGCTTCTTGTATGAAGCCCATCTCCTTGCCGCTCATGTGAGCGAGGCAAAGATAAATTCTCTTATCCATAAAATATATGTGATTATTCTAATGATTCGATTTCCTCACGTAGTGGGGAATAAAAAGGAAAGAAAGGATTTTATAAATCTTTCCCAAGCACTGTGTAAATGATGATTTTGATGTCATTCCAAAAAGACCAACTATCCAAATATTCAATATTTATCCGCACTTTGTCCGGAAACAAAAACTCATCATTATATTTTTGAGGTTCCTTCTGTTCTGCCAATAATTCTTCCTCGTTCCGATACTTTAAACTTGCGGGGCCGGTAATGCCGGGTTTTAAGAGAAGTATTCTCCGATGCTCCCCCTCAAGCCTATCAGCATAACCGGGAACATCGGGACGAGGGCCAACGAAACTCATGTCACCAATCAACACATTCCATAACTCCGGCAATTCATCCAATTTATATTTCCGGAGTACTGCTCCTAACGGAGTGATACGACTCTCTCCTTTTACAGAAATGGAACTTCCAGAATGGGCGACAGTCATTGAACGGAACTTATACATCGTAAACAACCGCCCATATTGTCCAACTCTTTTCTGTTTAAATATGACAGGACCTCCGGGCATCTTGATACGAATCAAAATGCTGATTATAATTAAAACCGGGAATAAAAAGATTAAACCGAAGAGTGATGCACCACGGTCAAAGAGAGATTTGATAAACATTCAATCTTGTAAAATTATCTTAAAAACTTATAAGCAAATTGAGTTACATGAGGGATAGGAATAATAAATATAACAAAACGAGCACAAGCAAATATATAATTCACATATGATAAGTTCAGTTTTCTAATAACAAGACATCTATTTTTCAAATCAGATAGACTTTTTGATAAACCATTTCTTCTTAAATAAAAATCCTTATTTACACGTACCCGTACCAACACTTCATCTATATTGGCAAACTTACATCCTGATAAAAAACCATTTAGCCAAAATATTGTATCTTCATCTTTATCCGTATCAACGGGATATAAACCTGCTTTATGAAAATAAGATTTTCTAAAAATAACACTCATATGTGCCAATGGGTTTCTTTTCCCAAAGAAACATTTCATTTCATCATGTGATAGAGGATATCTTATAACCCCTATAGATTTTTTGTTTTCATCCATTTCTTCAATATGTCCTCCACATATATCTATATTTTTATGATTGTTCATATAGATTATTTGTTTTTCAAATCTATTTGAAAGACAAATATCATCAGCATCCATACGGAGAACGTAATCATACCCTTTAGATAGTACAATAGTTAACAACTCATTCAATGAATATGCCAACCCATAATTTTCATCTCTACCATAAACATGAAACCGACTATCATTTAACTCCATGAAGAAGTGTTCTATACCACTTTCAACAACTCCATCATATTGAACATAAACATGAAAATCCTTGAATGTTTGTTTTAGCAAACTGTCAACACATTGTGCTACATATATCAATTTATCATTTTTATAAATCGACATTATTACTGCTACCATTATTTATAATATAACGAGTTAATACCTTACATGAATTTTGCATCGGAATATCTCCCCAAAATATTTTTTTTATTCTGTTTTGTTCAGTAGTCAAACTATTACCATAATTCCAATCAGATAATATTTCCATTAATGAATCAAAACTATAGGCTCGAACACCTGGAGTATAATCATCAAAATCAAAAGCCAAATCCCTACATTGACAAATATATTTTTCATAATCAAAAGGGAATAAAACAATACCTTTATCCAATAACAAATAATCGTAAAAAATAGAAGAATAGTCTGTTATTAGTAAATCCGTAAATGGTAATATTGGATAAACATCTACATCCTTATCTAAGAAACGAATGTTAGAAAATATACTTGAAACATTAGATACTACAGTGGCAGGATGTAACTTAAATAAAAAAAGTTCATCACGTTTCTCCAAAAAATCATTCAATAAATCCAAATTAATACCTGAGGCTAACATAAAATCAGATTGGTCATCTCTGAAAGTTGGCATATAAATAATAGTATGGGAAAATTCTTGTATATCCTTTATCAGCCTATTAACTCCTTGCGGTTCATATTCTTCTACATATTTCTTTATTAAATTTGCATTTAAAAAGAATAACTCACATCTAGGATATCCCAAATTAAGACATTTACGTATATCTATTTGAAAGCATTTAGAAAAATGCATTGACATAAACACTGAAGTAGAAAGGAATAAATCAGGCTTACGAAATAAATAAGGAAATAAAATACGATTAAATATATTTTTTACATATATCTTAGAATCAATGCCAACAGTTGTTGCAAACTCAATTTTTTTTATTCCAACACCGTGCCATAGATTTACAGCAAAGCATCCTCCCGAAGTCCAATAATTAATATCTGATAAATGAGAAGAAAAAATATAATAGTAGGATGTCAAACAATGATATAGCCCATATAAACTCCATCTATAATATGCATTAATACCTTTTTCTCTTAATAACAATATTTCCGATTTATTAGAAGATATCCAAATAGGAATTACTGTTTTCTCATATTTATATAAATATCTATATAAATATTTCACATTGTCCGTAAAACCCACTTTATATCCCAAAACCCATTTTCTCTTACTTCTTGGAATTAAGTATGAAAGTAACAATAATGGATATCCTAGAAATAAGGAAATTAAACGATATATTATATCAGTATAATTTCTATTACTAAATACCCATTTTATAAAATGAAGATTATTCATAGTCGTAAGCACTCAATTTAGGGCATCCCCCTTCGAAAGGGCACTTTTCAGTGCCCTAAACCGAGTTTTGTTAATTAATTAGTCTTGAATTTAACATTGGCTGGCAGCCAAAGTGATTTTGTCAGGAACCATGTTAACATAATCACTGCACCCGTTAAAGATATTTTTGAAAAAAGTTCCGATGAAGTTCCAGATAGAACTGCCATGAAGCTTTACCGTTCCTATCACACTGTGATAAGTTGCTGCCATCTCTGCACCGGCATCACTACCATAATGAAGTGAATTGTTGCGTTGAGTGGTCAGCTTTCGAATGGTTCGCTCAGCCAGGTTGTTGTCTATCGGTAATTCACCATCATCCAAGTAAGCAAAGATCTCTTTCCAGAACCGGTTCAGATAATTGAGAGCTTCTTTATAATACCGGCTTCTAAATTCTGAATCCTTTGTCAGTTCACTATCTAACAAGCTGCGTAACTCTATCAGAAGTTCCTTCGTTGCCAGGCTTTGCCTTTCTCGGAACCTTTCCTTGGGAGTTAATCCGGCATCATCGTATTTACGCTCCCTCATAAAGAACTCCTTTAAAATTTCGGAAAAGCGTTCTGCATTCGGTTCACCACCCTGATTGGAAGCCTTGACAAACTTGTTCTTGGCATGTGACATACAAACCTGGTGTACAGTATCTTTAAACCGGGCTGATTTCAGCTCATTGCCGATAAATACATAAGCATTGTATCCGTCGGACATAATACTCTTCAACTCTGCATCGCCCAAAAAGTCTGTAAGTACATCACGACCGCGCGAGCCATTCTCATAGAAGAAAATGGCTGTTTTCTGAGCCTTGTTGACCAGAACCCAAATGTAGCACTTCTTATAGTGATCGTATTTGCGCAAGTTCACAATCGAATCTTTTTCCAAAGCTATAGACTTCAATACACAGACCAGTTCGTCCAGGTATGTCTTACCTTTCTTAAGCCAGTTGCGCAACGTGTTTTTAGAAATGGTCATGCCCATATCTGTCAGCCATTGGTGAAGAAGACCAAAAGTCACATTCTTTACATAAACTTCATAGGCAATAGCCTGCAGAAATTCAGGAGTGGCCCTAGTGCCTTCAAAACTGGTTACTACCTCCGGATGGCCTTCAGAAGGGAAATAGCCCCACTTCGGCTTTTTACCAGGCTCTGCATAATGAACCATCTCAAAACATTCTTCCGTCAGGAAAGTACGAAAACTGAATACCCGTACCATTCTTCTTTCAATGAGGCGACCGGGAACCTTTGTCAAATCGGAAGGATGCTCTGTCGCCTCTCCAACTACTCCCATCCTTTTATAACCGTCAGGGCGATTGGATAAATCACGCTCTTTCCTGGAAGACTCTTTTACCTCTTGAGATGGAGCATGATCAACCGAATCCGTACGAAGCGTATCATCGGTTCCATCATAATCATCTTTCTCCTTCCGGCGGTCTGAATCACTTGTTTTAGCTTTAGATTGTATCTTTTGACGTCTATCACCAAAACGTTCCTGATAGGCATAATCAAGTTTTTCTTGAAGTGATTTTATCTTACGCTCAGCCGATTTGCGAAGTTTATGCTCTTCCGATAACCGATTTTCAAGGTCAGCATGTTTCGATTCCATAGAGGACACCTGAGCCTTCAGATCCTTCATCTGAGCCATAAAATCCTCCAAAACAAGCTTCATGGCATCACTTGTCAACCGAAGATCCTGATTCTGTTCGGCAAGGTATTGTATGTATCGCTCTTTCTGATCCTCTGCCATACCTGCACTATAATTTATAGGGTTGCGTGAGTAGGTTTCCCTACTCAACAACTCTCGTTTTGTTGTAATTATATCTTGCAGATCGATCATACTTAAACCTTTGATTTACAGCATTAGAGGTAATAAAATAATCACAAAACCGCAAGTGGATAAATAGATTGATTATCTGATTTTTAATGTTTTAACTATAGGATTCTCAAGAATCAAAACCACGTCCTTCCAGGCAATCCGATAAACAGTATCTGCTCCGTTCCGCTCCACCTTCATGAACTGATAGCCTGCCACAAACTTCTTTTCGAACAGACTATATGAACGATTATCAAATGAAAACATACGGACTATTCTGCGATTGCGAGACATGACTATAAAGACGTCTCCATCATTGGGCTCACGGTGAAGCCGTTCACGAATGACAGACAGCACACGGCTGTGCTTACAACGCATATCGATAAAATCACGGACATAATAAAAATGATTCAGACCGGTAACACTCAACATAACCCCTCCAGTTTCTCTACCATACGAACCAAATCCGGGTAGCTTAAATTCTTTTGGGACAAATGCAAGCCATTGCTGATACGAATCTCAACCCAAATACGAACCGGGTGATCATTTCTGCCTGGTGATACCGGTTGAGATTGATCAATGGCACTGGATTTTTCCTCATGACCGATTACAGGAACACCATCAACCTGGACTTCAACTACTTTTTTCCGGGTATCCCTGTACCATTTCTGAAAGATGTTATAAGGAACTTTGTTCTTAACACAAAACGATTGGAGAGATTCTCCATGAGGCAAAGCCTCGGTCTGGTACTGAAAGTAAAACCTTTCAAGATCTTCACTGCTATACATAAATTCTAAAATTTTTGTTCGCAGCGAAGATAGAGATTTCAATTATGAGCCAATTTTTGACTGCTTACTTCATAGTCAGTCTGTTTTACGTCTGACATCTATAACTTGTCCCGTCAATCCAGAAAGTAATGTCATTATTGAAGTTTCTGCAACAAATTGGGGACTTAATAAACTATTTTCCGGTTCTATACCAAAGTTTTGGATACGCATAGGTGTTTTAGTTCTTTCCGGATTAATACAATTAATCTTTATATTATAACTTTTCCATTCTTCAGATAAAGCCTGAACTAAATTCACAATTGCAGCTTTTGAAGATGAATATAGGCTATACATCGCTCTGCCTCGTGTATATGAACTGGAAGTAAATAGTAATAAACCTCCATGAGACTTCGCTAAATATGAGAATGATTCCTTCGCCACATTTATCGCTCCCAAATAATTTACACGTATTAAATTTAAAATATCATCATATTTCATTGTCATCAAAGGAATTTTCAATAATATACCTGCTGTATTTATAACGAAATCAATCTTTTTCTCAATCAGATATACTTTTTCCAAAGCTTCTTTTACTAATGATGCATCAGCAACATCTGTTCCAGTCTCACTTCGACTAAACGAATAAACCTTAGCTTTCAATCCGGTACACAGTTCTGCAATACTATGTCCTATACCATAACTTCCCCCAAAAATGACTATAACTTTATGCTCTAATGCGGTTTCTTGTCCATATAAAGAAACATCACTTACAGATTTTAATTGAAAAAGCTTATCCAACAAAAACAAATCTTCTTTATGCGTTAACTTCATATTAAATTTCTCTCCCGGTACAACTCCTATTGGTATATCAGGCATATATTTTAAAACAACCCCACAATCATCGGTTGTTTTAAAATTAGGATCTACCAATGCACGTTTATATGCTTCCCTAATAACGGATAATTTAAATGCTTGTGGGGTCTGTCCATTGTATAAAAATTGTCGGTTAGGAATATCCTCTATTTCATGCGTATTCAGATTCATTTTGATAATGGTATCTGTTGCAGGAATTGCAACATCAACAGCTCCATACTTACCCAACATAGTAATACAATCTGATATTATTCTTTTAGTAACTAAGGGACGTACACTATCATGAAATATTAAATTAATATCATTCTCTGTAGAAGCATAGGCATTTATAGCTGACAAACTTGAATAATAACGTTCACTTCCTCCTTGTAGAATTCGTCCTACTTTCTTAAAATTATTAATGCAACACAATTCCTCCACTTTTTCAAGATAATTAGGGTGTACCACAATTGCAATTTCATCAATAAGCGGATGGTTATCAAATACAGAAATGGTATGTTCTAAAACTGTTTTTCCCGAAACTTTAAAAAATTGTTTAGGCATTGTCCCTCCCATACGAGTTCCGACACCACCTGCTAAAATTACAGCAACATTTCTCATGCTAATTTCTTTATTCTAACTAATAATCCAATTAAAAAATAGTAAACATAAAACATTCTTACCTGTAACCAAGACAAAATCCTCCTCTTAAACCCTATTACATGGCAAGTACTACAATATAATAAAACTGATTTGTACCTGGAGTCTTGAGTTATAATTCGAGTTATTGAAATAGCTTTCTTATTGAATATGGCTATTCGAGGATATTTATAACTCACTGCATTAGAAACCCAATCATAAATAATCCAATAAAAAACATCTTTAATAACTGGATATTTATATTTTTCATATATCACAAATAATTCATTAACAGTAAACAAAATATCCAAATCCTTTTCTTTTATAGTATTAATAATACTATCGTTACGTCCTATATAATAATTATATAACAATTCATTTAACACATAAACTCGTGCCCCTTGTATCATACATTGGAAATTGAACAACAAATCTTCATAAACAATTCCCGATTTAAAGTTCAACCCTCTTTGTCGTAAAAATGATAATTTATATAATCTGTTACAGGCTGATGCGCTAAAGCGATTATTCAGCTTAGCCTGGACCAAATATTCCTTACCATCTAACAGATTATTTCCCCAATACGCAGGATCTCTAACTTTTTCTATGCAATCCTTTATCAAATATCGACCAAAAACCACTATATCAACCTCAAATCTCTCTATTACTTGCGATAACTCATAACATGTATTAGGCTCTATAGAATCATCACTATCTAAAAATAAAACATATTCTCCTGATGCTATATTTAATCCTGTATTACGAGCTTCACTTAAACCTTTATTTTTCTGATATATATATTTAATTCTTTCATCAAATAAATAACTTTTTATGATATTATCACTATTATCCGTCGAACCATCGTTTACCAATATAATTTCAATGTCCTGAAAAGACTGTTTCATGACACTATCTAAACATCTGTTCAAATATTTTTCAACATTATATATAGGAATGATAATTGAAATAAGCATAAAACTAAATGAATTTTATTTTAAGTTTCGGAACATATAGAATTAAACTATAAAAAAATAAGAATATCAAAATATTTATCAATGAAGGGAAAAATGAAGCACGAGGCATATACACTATATTAGGAACTAATATAAAAGCCAAAAACATGATAACACGAGTATTACGAACACTTTTCTCAAAATAACGAATAATATATCCAGCTAAAAAACTCATTAGTAGAAATCCGATTAATCCCAAATCCCAAAACTCTCCGAGAAAACTAGAACCAACTCCCTCTCCCCCCAAGTATGCATCCGGTGCTAAAAAATAAGTCAATCGATGTCCTAAACTATTAGTTTGCTCCACAAATTCCATAGATTGACCTTCAAAAGTTGATGTTAAGGATAAAGGATACAAAATATATGGTAATCCAGTATTTACAAATGTTGATTTATAAAATATCATATATGCAAATACTAATAACGAAACCCCTTGTTGAGAAAAAAACATCATAAATAAATCAGAATCATAACCAGTATCAACGTCCCCCCTCCGGAACTCCAATAATACTTGTGACAGAATAATACACACGATTGAAATCAATAATAATTTGCCTATTTTTTGTTTTTGTTGTTCAGAATAAAATGAATAATAATACCATAATAAAAATATAATAGGTAAAAATAGTTTAGAACGTCCACCCTTTAAAACATCTGCAATTCTTAAAGCAAAGAAAATTGACGATATGATAAAGAACTTCTTTTTAGAAGGTTTCGATGCTAAAAATAAGCAATATGAAAATTCAAAAATAGATATTGCTCCCGTCGTCCATATTGGATATTTCAAATTTGCAATAGTTCCATCATATACAGCTAAATATCCATGCTCCAACACAGCTTTAAACTGAATCAAATATTTAATAAAAGTACCTGGAACGGAGAATAGAAATAAGAAAGTAGATATTTTATCTAGATACCTCGAATATTCAAAATTTATCTTTCTATAAGACAAATATTTTCTACCCATCAAGCATCCAAGATGCATAAATAGCAATGAAAATGTTAACAATATTAATATTTGAAACTGTACGTTTATAGGGAAAATGAAATCATTATATTTATCTGCCCATGTCCAATTAAACAAACCATAAATATCCAAGAATATACGCGAATAAATAAACACACATAGCATATATAGAAAAAGAACATACAAATTGAATGTTCCACTTTCATGTATCGCAGAAAAAAGTGACCACAAAAAAATGAGTAACAATTCATATTGTAGTATATTAATTGTTACATCATTATATCCAAATCCAATACAAAATAAAAATTGGAGAAAATAGCAAATAATAATAAAAATCTGTATTACTTGAAAAATGGAATATTTCCACGTAAAACTTATCATCTAAATAAAGTATTAACTTTACATATTTGCTGATTCAAATCAAAATCAGATAATCTATGCCTTAATTTAGTGGATATCAACAAAGAATGTTCTGACGCTTTACAAATTGCTTCCGAAAAAGAATTTATATCCAATGAAGCCACATATCCAAACTCTCCATTACACAATACTTCTTCAGCACCTACACAAGGAGAGGAAACAATATTTCTTTCTAAAATTAAAGCTTCTATTATTACAGTCGGTAATCCTTCATATAGGGAAGATAAAACAAATACGTCACAGGATTTTATTAAAGGATATGGATTTTCTTTAAACCCTAAAAAATGTACATAATCTTGCAATCCCATATCATCTCTCAGTTTTTCCAACTCAACTTGTAAAGGCCCCACCCCTAAAATCCATAATGTAAAATTTCCCTTGTTCAACAATAAAGGCATACACTCAATCAAAAATCGATGATTTTTACCTTTGTCAATCCTACCTACAGCCAATAAATTTATTCTATCCCGACTAAATGGTACATTAATATGTACATTTGATTTTTGTATAATATCAGAAATATCAATAGGATTATATAAAACAATCGATTTATTTTTGACAGCAGGGCATAAATTTATCAATGTCTTTTGACAAGCTTTAGAAACACATACTATTTGATTTAAAGAAGGAAGGTCACGAAAATATCTCCGCTTATTAGTTGTTTTACAGTAGGTATGCTTTATTAAATCTGTATGTAGCCAAGCCACTCTTTGCGCAGTAGCAGGAGCTTTAAATAAAATTCTGGTAGCAGTATCCTCTCTAAAAGCAATATAACAATCGTATAGTTTCCTTATATGAAAGATATAGAACAAGCTAGGAAACGTTAGTAAAATACGTCTCTTAATTTTATTTATTAGCAGATTTGAATCCCCCAAAGCAGAATATAAACATATATTCCGAGGAACACTATCAAGATAAACACCCTCTCTATTTATTAAAAAAAGATCTACATTATATTTTTTTGCATCAAGATGTTGAAGTATTGTTATCAATATCCTTTCTGCTCCACCACCTTTCAAATTATCTATAATGAATAAAAGATTTTTTTTCATGACCTACTTTTATCTTTAATATATAATAAAATTCCTAAGAAACAGGCTATTATAAAAGTCCATCTTCTATTTATAGCTTCTTTATATATATTCCTAAAACTTTTTCCTGCAAATAGACTATAACGCACATAACTTGCAGCATTAATAACATAGTTAGTAAATGATAAATTAAAATAATTCCTCTCATTTATATACAGAGCATAACCATTAGGATTTCTTAAACACAGATGTCTGTATTTGCTAGACAGACCATCTCTTTGATAATCTTTTATTTCTAAACTTCGCTTAATACAACATATTTTATATCGCAAAGAAATTCTATTTAAAACCAATGCTTCTGTTACAAAGAATTCATTCTCAAATTCAGGGAATGGATATTCTTTCAAAATACGAGTATAATAAATTAACCCTTTATCTCCTTTTACTGACAATGAATTGTAAAGGTTATAATGTGAAACAACCAACTCGTCTACAGGTAGCGAAGTTCCTATTAGATTTCCATGTAAATCTAAAGAATTACATGAAAATCCTGCTATCCAAGGATTATCCTTATGTATCAAATGATATGAATAAATTATTTCTAGTGCAGTTTCAATATAATAATCGTCAGAATCTAAACAAATAAAGATTTCCCCTTTAGCTATCTGCACTGCTCTATTAAATGCACGATGCTTTCCCCCATTCTCCTGCTTCAAATATACAATGGAAATTTTATTTGTATTTATCCATTTCTGAACTATTTCTTCTGTATTATCTGTGGAACCATCATCCACAATAATCCATTCAAAACTACGTAATGTTTGTTTACACAAATATTCATAGGTACGTCCTATAGTATTCGCTCTATTGTAAGTCGGAGTAAATACACTAAAGAGAAATTCCATATTTTTCCATTAAACAATTAACATCTGAAAAAAGTAAACTATTACTTCTTATCCATTCCTCATCCATATTCCACCACTTTAATTTTAACAAAAAATCTATTTGATTCTGCTCAAAGCGCATTCTAATACATTTAGCCGGTACTCCACCATAAATTGAATAAGGCGGTATATCTTTAGTTACAATAGAATTTGCTCCTATTACTGCACCATCACCAATTGTAACTCCATTTACAATAGTCACATTAGCACCAATCCATACATCATTTCCAATAGTAACTATAGCAAACTGGTCATACCTATCTTCTAAAAGGAACTTTCCTTTTAAAAATAACCTCGGAGAAGTCGTAACGTTCTTTTCTACTGGATGATTACCCAAGCCAGCTACGACATTAGGACCTATTGAACAAAACTTTCCTATATGGCAACAATGTATAATAGAGTTATAATTTACATATGAATAATCTCCAATAATAGAATTACTGAAAATAACGCGAGCTGAAAAAGAACAATCACAGCCTATAACAGTATTTCCTAATAATTGTACATCTCGTCCTATATTGACAGTCCTTCTCCTAAAGAGTCTCATAAACCGATTTATGAAATTCATCATATTATACCATATTTTTTACAATAATACCATCTCTGTAAAGTTTCAAAGAAAACAGATATTACCAATGATATAGATAAAGTATATATATTTAAACAATCAATAATTCCCAAAAACATTATTACGAACAAATACACGAACATACTATAAAACATATTGACAATAACATCTTTTACATGATTGTGACTTATTAATATAACAGTTCCAAGAAAATAACTTAAATGGCGATATATAAACAGAGTTCCCAACATCCAATACACAGGAATTGCCATTAGCATATCATTATTAAAAAATAAAAGAATAAATGATTTCAAAGAACATCCAACAATAAAATATAATAAAACTCCTATTACAGTAGTATATATTAAAAGTTTACGGGCAAATATTTTATTAGCATTTTTATTATAATATGGAAATACAACATTACTTATTGTATAAAATATAGTAGATAATACATTTACTATTTTTTCTACAAAATCATAATAAGCTACTTCTCCCATTCCCAAAACGCTACCAATAACTATAGTATTAGTCCTATCTTTCACTATACCTGTTATTGACGTTAAGAGAAGTTTGGTTGAATCTTTTGTATGATAAAATATAGTCGCTAAAGACTGCCATCTAAACTTAATTTTAAATTTATATATTAGTATATATATGGCTATAAGAGATGTAATAATAGCTCCAATGCCATTTATAAGTGGAACCAATAAATAATCTTGCGGTGTAGTGACCCATATAAATATCAATAGAATAAACACTACACGTCCTATGAAAGAAAAAATTGCAATATATTTCATTTTTTCTATACCTTGAAAAAACCATATAGGAAATAAACATTCATAAATACATTGCCACATTGAAAAAATATATAATAATTTATATTCTCGAATTTCAGGAAAAAGAAATATTAAAAATAAGAATCCAAATACTATAATTAAAAGCAAGGTTTTTACAATATATACCACACTAACTATTTCGTTTATCTTCTTTGAATCTTCTCTATTAATGCTAATATATTTCGTAGCTGAGATATTAAATCCCCAGTTTACAAATATTGCTAAATAACTAACTATTGCCTGAGAATATATGATTACACCATATAAATTTTTTCCTAAAGTATTAATTAAATAAGGATATGTAACAAGTGGTATCAATAAATTACATATCTGTAATAAAGTTAGATAGCCAAAATTTTCAATTAAGGTTTTATACCTATATATATAGTCAGATATATTTTTCACTTTGCAAATTAACATCATCGTAAGCACTCAATCACTTTGGACTCTTCTGAAAATAAGTAAGCAGTCATTTTAGACCTGAAAAGGTTTAAAAGTAAGCACTCAATACCTTTTTCCCTACTGAAAATCAGCGAGAAAGGGAATTGGTCTTATTATATTTGACTTCGATTTAACTTAATTCAAACCGAAATGCCTGATGGAATCAGCATTTCGTAGTTCTTGTTTCCTGACAATAGTTCACGGAATACATGTATAAGATATCCCTTGATATCCGAGAGGTACATCTTGGCCGTTTCGATAATGGTATAGAAAGTCATTGCCACATTGACACCCTCCTCACTGCTGAAGTGAAGAGAATTATTTCGCGATACGGCAAAGGGACGTATCGCACGTTCCGCCACCATGTTGTCTATCGTGTAGTCGCCCCAGTGGCGATATTTAAGCAGGTCATCCCAGCCGTTCAACATATAAGCCAAAGCTGTCTCCATCATTTTACCGTAGTGACAGCGTTTATCCTGCTGAAGTTCCAATACCTGTTTCCTCAAGCCTTTCAATATCTCACTGACATCGGATTTATTTCTTCTTTTCCTTATCTCCCCGAGAGTGAGCCGACGCATCAAACATTCAGCCTCTATCAGATACAACCGCCCAATTTGTTCCACAAACCATGCCGCCTCTTCGTCTTTGGCGATGTCTGCAGCAAGTTTGAACTTTGCCCGGACATGAGAGATGAACTTGGAAACTCCCTCCTTTTGATAGCGTTTCCATAAATTCTTGAAATCCGTGCTGCTTGCCATAAGCATTCGTTTTATCTTTATGGCACAAAAATCTAGCATACGGGGCGGTAAAGCAAATAAACAATTGAGTGCTTACCGTCCATATGGGTAAGCAATAATACGTTATTTTTTGAATCCGGCACCAACTCTCCCTATCCAAAAAGCGATGCAACGCCATCCGCATCCGGATTTCCTTTACCGAAGGTATCAGCTGGCCGGCATTTATATAATTCATAAACTGAGGGACGAGGTCCGAAAGGGAATCTCGTACAGAGTCAGGCATCAGCATGTGCCATTCACCTTTAACATCATCCTCATATGTCAGCACAAGACCGAACTTCTAGAGTTTATAGGGAGTTTTGCGTATTGCGTACCACGTATGCATTGGCACCGACCGTGACAAACTCCTCAAGCAACTGATGTTCCGCCTTGCAAAGAGAATTGCAGATGGCAGCAAGGCTGATATTAGAACCGTATTCCTTATTTTTGATGGTAACCATATTTCCAATTTTAGAAAACAAAATCTTCCACAATATACCTGTCTACATTACGCCTTTCCTTGCTGAAATTCACCCCCACTTTGACAAGACGCCTCCCGTCCAACCTATAAGGAATCAGATACCCTTTTTCATCAATCTGCCGTAAAGCCTCCTCGGCACTGCCGTTCAGTTTAAACTCAAAAACATAAATGGTATCTTTCGTCTTCACCACGGCATCGGCACGACCGTGGGCACTACGGATTTCCGTCTCAACAAATTGTCCCATCAAAGTGAAAACCACATAAAAGACAGCCTGGTAGTGACGTTCCGTATTATCGCTCAAATCGTATGGCATACCGGCAAAAAACACCCGGAGACGTTCCATGAAAGCATCCACATCACCGGAACGGAGTTCACGCATAAACTTGGCTATGTGGAAACCGGTTTCATCATCGGTCACTTCCGTATAATAAGGTACCAGAAAATTCAAGAAACCATAGCGTACCTCATCATTGGGAAAACCCAAAGTGTACAATAAAACATCCCTGTCGTAGTCTTTGATGGTCAGATAACCACTCTGGTAAATCATGGGAAGCGGGTTCTTTACTTCTGCACGATACTCAAAAAAAGCAGAAGCCGTCACTTCAACTCCCTCAATCAAAAGGCGCAAATCATAATCACTCTTTTTCAACAAGTTAGCCAAGTAGGTAGGAGTACCGGTCTGAAACCAGAAATTATCCAAAATCTTCGACTTGCATGCATTCAACACACTGAAAGGATTAAAAACCCCTTCACAATGAGGGTAAAAATGATAACCGTCATACAGCTTCGTCATCCGCTCCAAAGTTGTATCGAAGTCCATCCCATTGGAAACACCCAAACGTTCTATCTCCGGAGTAAACGTTGTGAGCAGTTCTTCCTTAGTAATACCACATAAAGAAGAATAGTCGGGCCATGTACTGATGTCCTGCAACTGATTTAAATCACTGAACACGCTAATCTGCGCAAACTTCGTCACACCCGTCAAAAAAACAAAGCGGAGATAACGGTCGGCACTTTTCAGTACCCCATAAAAGGCTTTCAATATCCGACGATACTCTTCCGTTAACTTTTCATCCGAAAGAGCTTGAAGCAAAGGCTTATCGTATTCATCAATCAACACTACCACTTGCTTACCCGTCTGGGCATACGCCTGCTCTATCACATAGGCAAAACGCTCTTCGGGACTACGCTCCTGCTTTTCCGCACCATATTTCAATTCCCACTTTTCCAGATATTGATTAAGCATGGCTACCAAATCTCCGGCTGTTTCATATTTACGTGCATTCAAGTCCAGATGCAATACAGGGTATTCCTCCCACCGGGTTTCCTGTTTTTCGATGGCAAGCCCGTGAAACAAATCTTTACGTCCTTGAAAGTAAGCTTCGAAGGTAGATATAAGCAAACTCTTACCGAAACGGCGAGGACGGCTCAAAAAATAGGGAGTGGAATTGGATGCTATCTTATAGACCATTGCTGTTTTGTCTACATAAAGATAATTTTCTTCACGCAGCTTTTCAAAAGTCTGTATACCAATTGGCAGTTTACGCATCTGTTCCATCTTATTTCTCTTTTTTAGAAGCTATATGCAAATATACGTTTTTTCTTCAAAGAGAAATCCTATTTATACATTTTTATTCCATTTCCTCCCATGGATAAGGATTATCCACCACATTCTGAAACTCGTCAACTGCTTCCTGCTGCTCGGCAGTCAGTGATGCAACACTCCAAGAAGCAATGATAGAACGGCCTTCGTCGGCCAAAGGCTCATCGAAAACCTCTCCATAACAAGCCGTAAGCAAGCGGAGTTTCAGCAAAGAGGAAGGAAGGGAATCAAGGGTGTCCCAGCAACGCCTCAATACCTCCTGCACATGCTGTAGTTTTTCACCATGGTCAATGAACGAGGCACTATACCCCTTCAAGAGAGCAAGACAGACATTTGCCTGCTCCTCCACCGTGGTGCCCCAGGTGCCGGAATTATACAAAGTTGTGGTCAAGCGATAGACTTCACTGTTACGACGAGACAAATCATCGCTATAGATAGGACTACCGTCCATACCCAAATACATCAGATCGTGCGCGGCACGCTGAAGGAGGAGTGCTTCTTCTAAAAGAGACATGAGTAGTAATTATAAATTAAAGACTAGCGGATTACTTCAATGAGGTCTGGATGGATGGTCGCCATGGCAACGGCAATGATACCTTGTATAGCAATCACTACACGACGATCACGGGCACCTTTTACCTTTAGAAAAACACCTTCTTGACCCTCGAAGTCGCCACCGGTGATACGGACTTTCGTACCTTTGGAGAGATTCAGTTCTTCGGGCTGGAAATAGAGAAGATGGTCATTATAGGTACCGGCAACGGCTATGAAACGCTGCATATCATGGTCGGGAATGATTATTTTCTGGCCGCTACGGGTATCAGTAATATATTGTAAATAAGTAATTTGAGACTTAAATCGCTGCACTTCGGAAGGACGTGCGTGGACAAAAACCAGATTACGGATGACGGGAACCAAAGCACGGACTTTCCTGCCCCTACGGATACTTATCTTATATTGCATGGGAATGAAACAGCCAAGATTTGCCTTTTCGAGAAGATGCATAGCTTCAAGCTCCCTGCGGTATGTGGCACGCATGGCAAACCAAACTTCGGTCTCTTTATCCATTTCTATTCTTGCTAATTTTACTTAGAAAAAGGTATTCCTTGGGGGCTTTGAACTACTATTACAGAACTGTAGTTCAATCACTTGCGAGCATTTTATGGGAAGTTTGACAAGCACTATGCCCTTCTTGTCAACAGATTCTCTGCGGTTGTTCATTACCTTTTGGTAAGAGACTATAAACGAACGTATTAGAAACAAAAAAGCGTTTTTTAATCGTACGTTTAAAAAACACCTATTTCGAACTTATACAAGACATACTCAAAGAGCTAAAAATAAGAAGATTTTAACTGATTACACATATTGCATATACTGCTGAAATTCAATGTAATATACTTATCATTATTTATTATTAGGAACATTTTTCTATCAAACATTTTGCCATTACAAAAAACGTCTCTATCTTTGCGTTCATTAAACGTACGTTTTTTAAACAGCATATCATCTTATATATCAACCATTTACAACTCACCCTTCACATTTCCCTCCAAAATTCCCTTATTTCTCCCTCACTTTTTATACTTTCGCATTTTTTAACCAGAATAAAAAACAGTTAAACGAACAAAGAATTACACAAATGAAAGAACTCAAAAAAAGAAGCATCTCAACAGTAACGAACAGAGAAGCATGTCGTATCAATCTGATACACAGAAACTAAGAGCAACAAAAGTAAAAGAACACAGCTCCATAGTGGATGAAAAGCTATTGGCAGAACGGGTTTACTACGGAGACCAGACCCATGTTTATGTAGGTTACTTAAGAGCCTTTAAATCAGGCTATTTTGAAGGCACAAAAATTAGAAAAATAACGGATATAGCCAAACTGCTCGTAGCATCCGAAAACTTCACAAAGAGAGCCAGAGGAGAGCAAAAGCCTTTGACTTACAGTACGATAATCACCGAATTGGAGAAGGTATGGGCCATCATAAAACAGGAAGACACCACACTGATTGACCCATACGGATATGATGTAAGGATAAATCACTGATAGTTCAGTACCTGGAAAGGCAGTAATTTTGCCGCCGTCAGCAACCGGACAGAAGGGCTACACCTTTCTTGTCGGATGGTGTAGCCTCAACAAGGCAAGGGCATAGCCATCCGTACTGAAAGGAGTAGCCCTTTTTCATTGCTGATTATCATACATTTACTAACCCTAAAAACATAAAAAATGGGAAAAGAAAAAACTGAATTTGAGGAGAAATTTGTATCCAAAACAGAAAAAGCAAAAAAGCTATGGGAAAAACGGATTACGGAAAACACGACATTGAGCATGGAGTCTGTACAATGGATGGCACAACGCATAAATTCCCTATTGGAATACATGCGATACGGATATGCATTGATAGCCTACCGAAAGCAGGACGGCAGCTTCTACATGGGAAGAGGAACCCTTGTTTCCTACGAAAGCGACTTCAAAAAGAAACATGACATGACAAGCATTAAAGCTCACGTAGCCTATTGGGACGCGGAACAACAAGGCTGGCGGACTTTTCTGATTGAGAACTTTATGGAATGGAGACCGATAGTAAACTAACAAAAAACACCAATATCAAAAGCTATGGAGGCTTATTTACTACATGATGCCAATGCCGGCAGCAACCTAAAATTAATGATTATGATACAAGAAGAAGGTATGAAAGGATATGGCATTTACTGGACAGTGCTCGAATTCCTCAGATTGCAGAATGAATATAAAGCCAGCCTGAAAGTGATTCCCATACTGGCACAAAAAGCAAGGGTGACAACCGCCACACTGAAGCGAATCATCTATGACTATGCGCTGTTCGAGGTGAACGAGACAAGCTTCTCATCCCCCGGACTAAGCCGCCGCATGGAGCCATGGGACGCCCAACAAGAAGCTAAAAAGGAGGCCGGACGTCGCGGTGGACTGGTTAACCAGCAGAGAATCAGGGATGCCAAGACAAGCAGCGCTTTAGCAAATAAACTAAATAAAGAGAATAAAGAAAACCCCTCTCTATCTCCCCAAGGGGAGACGGGAAGAAGGAAGGAGGAGATTCTTCTGACTCCACCGGAGTACACGCTCAACAGACAGACGCATAATTACCAAGGCCTGATGGAAGAGCTGGCAAGGCAGAAAGTAACCGACATCCACGATTTGAATGCCATCCTAAGACTGACAGATTTTGGAAAACTGGGAGGGAAAATCTGGAAAATCCTATATGAGTTGAACAGCTCACCCCAACTGAAAGCCCGCATCGTGATGCCCGGAAAGTACATACTGAAATTACTCAGGGGTTAGATTTAATAAAAGAAATATAATACTTATCTTTGTGTTCAAAACAAAACACCCTAATCATTATGAATCTGAAAAAACTATTTTTTGCTTCCGCCCTGCTCTTTGCTGCATGCGGCACTATCCAGGCCCAGGAAGTCATTGCCCACCGTGGTTTCTGGACTACAGACGGTTCGGCTCAGAACTCCCTTGCCGCACTTGTAAAGGCTGATTCTATCCACTGCTACGGCTCCGAGTTCGACGTTTGGCTCACCACAGACAATCAGCTGGTTGTCAATCATGACGCCACCTTTAAAGGCGTGACTATGCAAGATGCCACAGCCAAGGTATGCACCGCCGTACAACTGGACAACGGCGAACAACTCCCTACCCTGCAACAGTATCTGGACAAGGCAAAAAGCCTGAAAACCCGCCTTATCCTCGAACTGAAAGCCCACAAGACTCCCGAACAGGAAACACGAGCCGTAGAGGGTATCGTAAAAATGATAAAGGACAAAGGGCTGGAGGACCGTACGGAATATATCACCTTCTCCCAACATGCCACCAAGGAATTTATCCGTCTGGCACCCAAAGGCACCCCCGTCTACTACCTGACCGGTGACCTTACCCCCAAAGAGTTGAAAGCATGGGGTTGTGCCGGTCCCGACTATCACTTCAGTGTCTTCCAAAAACATCCCGAATGGATAAAGGAATGCCACGACCTCGGCATGAAAGTAAACGCCTGGACCGTAAACGAAGCCAAAGACATGGAATGGCTCATCAGCCAAGGAGTAGATTTCATCACAACCAATGAACCGGTAGTGCTGGAAGAAATTTTAAAGAAAAAATAGCCGCTCCTTATACATTTAGAAACAAAAACCAAACAAACCGCTTCATTATGTCCGCAATGGAGCGGTTTCTTGTTTTCAAAAAGATAGCAATTAGTCTTATAAAAAATCTTTTTTCTTATTTTGAATCAAACTAAACTTTCACATGGATTACAATTTATATAAAAACAAAGCCATATGCTTTTAAATTGAAAGCCTGACAGTAGATATTCTCATTGAATGAAAGTTTCGCTAAAAAATAATAGAAAATAGATATGCTTTACAGTTAATTATAAAACAAAACGTCGTATATTTGCATCGAAATAAAACAAAAGGATATATTAACCAACTGATAAAGGACAAAATGACAAGCGCTATAAAATTCACCAAGATGCACGGTGCCGGAAACGACTACATTTATGTAGATACGACCCAATATCCTATCAGCCATCCGGAAGAACTTGCGAGGGCATGGAGTGCACCGCATACGGGAATTGGAAGTGACGGTCTGGTACTTATCGGTTCTTCGGACAAGGCCGATTTCAGCATGCGGATATTCAATGCCGACGGCTCGGAGGCCCGGATGTGCGGCAATGCAAGCCGCTGCATCGGAAAATATCTTTTTGACTACGGACTGACCTCCAAAACAGAAATCGCACTCGATACACTGTCAGGTATAAGGATGCTAAACCTGCACTTGGCAGACGGAAAGGTCAACTCTGTAACCGTAGACATGGGCATACCTGCCGACGAACCGGCAGACTACGACGGCAAAGGAGCCAAACCGATGAAAGAACAGCCCATCGAAATGGACGGAGAACGATATGTAGGGACCACCGTATCCATGGGAAACCCGCATCTGGTAATCTTTGTCAATGATATTGAAGCCATCGACCTTACAGTCATCGGTCCCAAACTGGAGAATCACCCTCTCTTCCCCGGACGCATCAATGTAGAATTTGCCCAGATATTGGGAGAAGGAAAAATAAGGATGCGTGTCTGGGAACGAGGCTCGGGCATCACCCAAGCTTGCGGAACCGGAGCTTGTGCCACCGCCGTGGCAGCCTTCCTCACCGGACGCGCAGGAAGGGAATCCATCATCATCATGGACGGAGGCTCACTCACCATCCGATGGGACATCGCCACCAGGCATGTACTGATGACGGGAGAAGCCACCAAAGTATTCGACGGCAAAATTGAATTAATTGACTAACCACCAACTATCAACCAAGAAAAGATTATGGCATTAGTAAACGAACATTTTTTAAAGCTACCGGGCAGTTATCTGTTTTCAGACATAGCCAAGAAGGTAAATACTTTCAGGATAACACATCCCAAGCAAGAGGTCATCCGTCTGGGTATCGGAGACGTTACCCGGCCACTGCCACCGGTCTGCATCGAAGCGATGCACAAGGCAGTGGAGGAGATGGCTGACGCACGGACATTCCGTGGATATGGTCCCGAGCAGGGATACGACTTCCTGATAGAAGCCATCATCAAGCACGATTACCTTCCGCGAGGCATCCACTTCGGTCCTACGGAAATCTTCGTGAACGACGGAGCAAAGAGCGACACGGGAAACATCGGCGACATTCTCCGCCACGACAACAGCGTGGGAGTGACCGACCCGATTTATCCGGTCTATATAGACAGTAACGTGATGTGCGGACGTGCCGGAGTACTGGAGGAAAACGGCCAGTGGAGCAACGTCACCTACATGCCTTGTACCGCCGAGAACGACTTCATCCCGGAGATTCCGGACAAGCGCATCGACATCGTCTACCTCTGCTACCCCAACAACCCCACGGGCACCACCCTGACCAAGCCCGAGCTGAAGAAATGGGTGGACTATGCGCTCGCCAACGACACGCTGATTCTGTTCGATGCCGCCTACGAAGCCTTCATCCGCGAAGACGACGTGCCCCACTCCATCTATGAGATAAAGGGAGCGAAGAAATGCGCCATCGAGTTCCGCAGCTTCTCGAAGACTGCCGGATTCACGGGAGTACGCTGTGGCTACACCGTTGTGCCGAAAGAACTCACTGCCGCCACGCTGGAAGGCGAACGCATCCCGCTGAACAAGCTCTGGAACCGCCGCCAATCTACCAAGTTCAACGGTACCAGCTACATCACCCAGCGGGCGGCGGAAGCCATCTACACACCGGAGGGACAGCGGCAGATAAAGGAAACGATAGATTATTATATGGACAATGCCCGGACCATGAAGCAGGGCCTTGAAACGGCCGGGCTGAAAGTCTACGGCGGTGTGAACGCTCCTTACATCTGGCTGAAAACACCCGACGGAACAAGCTCCTGGCGGTTCTTCGAACAAATGCTGTACGAAGCCAATGTAGTGGGCACACCGGGTGTAGGTTTCGGCCCCAGCGGTGAAGGATATATCCGGCTAACGGCCTTCGGCAAGCACGAAGACTGCGTGGAAGCCATGAAGCGCATCCGGAAGTGGCTGAAATAAAAAAAACAATTGAATTAGCGAGGTACTTGCTATAATCGAGTCGGACTGATCATCCGGAATTTTTCTAAACTTAAAGGTAAAAAGGTATGAAAACAAAAAGTGTAAAATGGGGAATAATGGCAATGGCGCTGTTATCAATGGCAATGCCTTTCACGGCAAAGGCTCAGGATAAAGTGGAAGCGTCGGCAGGCGTCGACCTCGTAAGCGGTTACGTGTGGCGTGGCCAGGATTTGGGAGGGGTAAGCCTCCAGCCGAGCGCATCCATCGCCTACAAAGGTTTCTCTCTGGGAGCTTGGGGCTCCGTAGGCATCGAGAGTTCGGACACGAAAGAGTTCGACCTCATACTGGGATATTCAACCGGAGGCTTCAGCGTATCGGTGACGGACTACTGGTACAATGTGACCGGAGATGGGGTGACAGCCAAATACTTCCAGTACGGTGCACACAATGCTGCCAACTCACATCTGTTCGAAGCGCAAATCGGCTATGATTTCGGCCCCGTAGCCGTAAACTGGTACACCAACTTTGCAGGCGACGACGGTGTTGACAAAGACGGTGACCGTGCTTATTCATCCTACATCTCCGTGGCAGCCCCCTTCACACTGGGCGGTCTGGACTGGACGGCCGAGATAGGCGCTACCCCTTGGGCCACGGACTTCTATGGAGCCAACGGATTTGCCGTATGCGACGTCAGCCTGGGAGTATCAAAAGACATCAAAATCACCGATTCCTTCTCCCTCCCGTTGTTTGCCAAAGCAACCTGGAATCCAAGGTCTGAAGGTGCATACTTTGTAGTCGGACTAAGCTTCTAAAAGCAAAGAACTATGATTTACACACGCCGAAAGGCAAATAGTAAATACAGTCTCTACAGACTGCGTATGGCCCTTGCCATATCGCTGGTATTCTTCATGCAGCCGGGCTTTGCACTGGTCGAAGCCGGTTTTGCAAGAGTAAAAAATACGGCCAATATCCAGATGAAGAACTTCGTTGACTTCATGTTTGGCTGTCTGCTCCACTGGTTCATCAGTTTCGGACTGATGTTCGGTGCAGGCGGATTCATAGGAATGCCCCATTTCTTCGACCTCTCGTTCTACGACGGAGGCGGGCTTCCCACGGAAGGTTTCCTGGTATTCCAGACTGTATTCTACGCTAATGATTTTATGTTTTATTAAACCAACAATTACAACTCTAAGGTATTATGTCAAAATTGAGATTCAGAGTAGTAGAAACGGCGTTTAAGAAGAAACCCGTTGCAGTGGCAGTTCCGGCGGAACGTCCGTCAGAGTATTTTGCCAAGTATGTATTCAACAAGGAGAAGATGTTCCGCTATCTGCCGAGCAAGGTGTATGCCAAACTGACGGATGTGATTGACAACGGAGCTCCGCTGGACCGCAGCATAGCCGACGAGGTTGCCGCAGGTATGAAGAAATGGGCGGTTGAAATGGGGGCGACCCACTATACGCACTGGTTTCATCCGCTGACCGAAGGTACTGCCGAAAAGCACGATGCTTTTGTGGAACACGACGGCAAAGGCGGCGTGATGGAGGAATTCACCGGCAAACTGCTCGTGCAGCAGGAACCGGACGCTTCCAGTTTCCCGAACGGCGGTATCCGCAATACGTTCGAGGCACGTGGCTACTCGGCATGGGACCCCTCCTCCCCGGCATTCATCGTAGACGACACGCTCTGCATCCCGACTATTTTCATCGCCTATACCGGTGAGTCTCTGGACTACAAGGCACCGTTGCTGAAAGCCCTGCGTGCCGTAGACAAGGCTGCCGTCGACGTATGCCACTATTTCAATCCGGAAGTAAAGAAAGTGGTTGCCTATCTGGGCTGGGAGCAGGAATATTTTCTGGTTGACGAAGGGTTGTACGCCGCACGCCCCGACCTGCTGATGACCGGACGCACGCTGATGGGCCATGACAGCGCCAAGAACCAGCAGTTGGAAGACCACTACTTCGGGGCTATTCCCAGCCGTGTGGCCGCTTTCATGAAGGAGCTGGAAATCGAAGCGCTGAAACTCGGCATCCCTGTCAAGACCCGTCACAACGAAGTGGCTCCCAACCAGTTCGAGCTGGCTCCCGTCTTCGAGGAATGCAACCTGGCGGTAGACCACAACATGCTCATCATGGCCTTGATGCGTAAAGTGGCACGTAACCACGGTTTCCGCGTACTGCTGCACGAAAAGCCCTTCAAGGGTGTCAACGGTAGCGGCAAGCATAATAACTGGTCGCTGGGTACGGATACCGGTATCCTGCTCCACGCACCCGGCAAACTGCCCGAAGAGAACCTGCGTTTCATCACCTTCGTAGTGAATACGCTGATGGCCGTATACCGTCACAACGGATTGCTGAAAGCCTCCATCTCCAGTGCGACGAACGCCCACCGGCTGGGTGCCAACGAAGCGCCTCCGGCCATCATCTCTTCCTTCCTGGGCAAGCAGTTGAGCCAGGTGCTGGAACACATCGAAGAGAGCACTAAGGACGACCTCGTCAGCCTCAGCGGCAAGCAAGGCATGAAGCTGGACATCCCGCAGATTCCGGAACTGATGATAGACAATACCGACCGTAACCGCACCAGCCCGTTCGCCTTCACCGGCAACCGCTTCGAGTTCCGCGCCGTGGGTTCCGAGGCCAACTGCGCCAGTGCCATGATTGCGCTGAACTCCGCCCTTGCCGAGCAGTTGACGGAATTCAAGAAAGATGTGGACGAACTGATTGAAAAGGGCGAGCCGAAAATCTCCGCCATCCTCGAAGTTATCCGCAAGTACATCAAGATTTGCAAACCCATCCACTTCGATGGAAACGGTTACAGTGACGAATGGAAAGCTGAAGCTGCCCGCCGCGGTCTGGACTGCGAGACAAGTGTTCCCGTCATTTTCGACAACTACCTGAAACCGGAGAGCATCCGGATGTTCGAGTCCATCGGTGTCATGACGAAGAAGGAACTGGAAGCCCGCAACGAGGTGAAATGGGAAATGTACACCAAGAAAATACAGATTGAAGCCCGCGTGCTCGGAGATTTGGCCATGAACCACATTATCCCCGTAGCTACACAGTATCAGTCGGATTTGATTGACAACGTCTACAAGATGAAAGACCTGTTCCCCGCAGAGAAGGCTGCAAAACTGTCTGCCAAGAATCTGGAACTCATCGAAGAGATTGCCGACCGTACCGCCTTCATCAAGGAGCATGTGGATGCCATGATCGAGGCGCGCAAAGTGGCCAACAAAATTGAGAGTGAACGTGAAAAAGCCATCGCCTACCACGACAACATCGTACCGATGATGGAGGAAATCCGTTACCACATCGACAAGCTGGAACTCATCGTCGACAATCAGATGTGGACGTTGCCCAAATATCGCGAGTTACTGTTTATAAGATGAAAAATGAAGGATGAAGGATGAATCCTTAATCCCTATCTCATTCTTTTGTTGGTTGTTTTAAGTTTGCAGGGGGGAGAGGTGCCGCGAGGCAGTTCTCTCTCTTTTTTTCGTCCATGCCAACTGTTGGCGGTAAGCGGGAAATAACCTATCTTTGCCCGTCAGATAAAACAATCCTGTCATCATGAAGAATTTACGTAACTGCTATGCAGCGTTCCTGCTGTTTGCCTTGCTGTCCGTTTCGGCTGCCGCCCCGGCACAAACCGATCTGCAGCAAAAACTGGGTCGGATTTCCACCATTACGGAAACCCGTCCGTTGGAGTCCACCCGGTTCTCCGAGAAGTATGTAACCTATTTTACCCAGCCGTTGGACCACCGTCGTCCCGAAAAGGGCAGTTTCCGCCAGCGTGTGATTGTCTCCCACGTCGGCTTCGACCGTCCCACGGTGATTGTAACCGAAGGCTATGGAGCCGCCTATGCCCTCAATCCCAAGTATCGCGAGGAACTTTCCGAGCTGCTCGATGCCAACATGATTTTTGTGGAATACCGTTATTTCCTGGAATCCACCCCTGAGCCTAAAGACTGGCAATACCTCACCGCCGAGAATTCTGCAGACGACCTGCACGCCGTCCGCAACGCCTTTAAAAGCATCTATCCCGGCAAATGGATTGCGACCGGCATCAGCAAGGGCGGGCAGACTACCCTGCTCTACCGCACGTTCTATCCGGACGACGTGGATATTTCCGTGCCTTATGTAGCTCCGCTCTGCTACGGGGTGGAAGACGGACGCCACGAGCCTTTCCTCAGGAAAGTGTCTACTCCGGAGGACCGCAAACGGATTGAGGACTTCCAGTTGGAAGTGTTGAAACGGAAAGCCGCACTGCTTCCCCGCTTTGAGAAATATTGCGATGAAAAAGGACTCAAGTTCCGTGCGCCCGTTGAAGAGATATACGACTATTGCGTGCTGGAGTATTCTTTTGCCCTTTGGCAGTGGGGAACTCCCGTCAGCAGCATTCCTGCCACCACGGCCTCGGACGATGAGATATTTGCCCATCTGCTCGACATCAGTAATCCCGACTACTTCATTGCCGACAGTCCCACAGCCTCATTCTTCGTGCAGGCCGCCCGCGAGCTGGGCTATTATGGCTACGATACGAAGCCTTTCAAGAAGTATCTTTCCATCCAATCGAGCAAGGGTTACCTGCATCGCCTGATGCTTCCCGAAGAGCTGAAAGACATGCCCTTCGACAAGACCCTAAGCAAGAAAATCACGAAGTTCCTGAAAGAGAATGACCCGAAAATGATATTCATCTACGGACAGAACGACCCGTGGACGGCTGCCGGAGTGACCTGGCTGAAAGGGAAGAAGAACATCCATGTATTCGTAGAGCCCGGCGGAAGCCATCGGGCACGCATCGGCACACTGCCCGAAGAGGAAAAGAAGCAAGTGATGGAGCTGATAAATGAATGGTTGAAACAATAAAAACGGATGGTCCGTGTGGCATGAACAGACCATCCGTTTACTCCTGACAGACCATCTGTTCAACCTCAACAGATGGTCTGTTTTTTTATTCTATAATTTGTGCATCCTCAATATCGTCCACTGCCTTTACTGAAGCATCCGGTGTCTTCGGGCGGCGACGCGTAAACTTGAACCAGTTCAGCAGTTCCGAAGCCGCATAGACCAGACTGCTGATACCGATAATAATAAATGCCGTGGAGCGTACTCCCGTAGGATTGAACAGCGCAACCAAGCCGGCAAGCAGAATTAATACCGGAACCACATAAAAACCTCCCGGTACCGGCATCCAGCGACGGGCAGCGGAAAGCGAGGCAATCTGTTGCACTCCTCCCATCACCAGGATAAATCCCAATACAAATGTCAGCAAATCGGCAAAGAAACCGGGCATGATAATCAGCCACAAGCCAAACAGCAGGCTGCCCACCCCCTCAATAGGGAAACGGCTGCGCATCTCCGTGCTCTGTGCAAAGTAGCCTATGATGCTGATAAGCGAAGGCACCAGAAAAATGACACCTATCGTAATCACAAAGTAATCACCCGCCTGGTCGGGAAACATCACCAGCACCAAACCGATAACCAGCGCACATATAGCACGCAAAAATGAATAACTTAATCCTTTCATGAGTCTATGTTTTTTTGCGAAGATACATCTTTATCCGAATAACTCCACACGAAAATCCCGAAAAATCAGTTTACATTCAGCCAGGCATTCATATCTTCGGCCACAAAGAGCCAGTATAATAACAATAGTACAGCAATAACCACGCCTATGGCAACTAAATGTTTTCGATTCATAGTCTGTTCCTTTCTTTTTTTGAATGAATATTCGTTTTTACTACACTTATAAGAACAATATTTCAAGAAAAATGTTCTTATCCAGAAAAAAAGTCATATTTATTTTGGCAGTTAAAACAAAGTGCTTATATTTGTCGCGAAAACGAAGACAGGCTGCACCTCAGCATAAAAAATGAACAAGTTCATTTTATTATACATTCGGTTTGCACTGTCTTTGCCCCCGATAAAACAAAAAAAGTCAATGAAAACAATGTTAGTAAATACATATTGGTGGTGGCACCCGTTACAACTCCGACAGTCGTAAGGGAGCAGCGCTCGTATGTATATATGTAATATATAGTAAAAAACAAAAAGAGCCCTGTCGCACCAAGCGACGGGGCTTTTTTCGTTTAAACAATAATGCGTTTTGATTTCTGAAATAGTAAATAGTAAATCGTCAAATAGTAAATAACATGATGAATTTCTTAGTTGACAAAGAAGGTTATTACGGAGAGTTCGGCGGGGCATACGTTCCCGAAATCCTCCACAAATGTGTAGAAGAGTTGCAGAACACCTACCTCAAGGTGCTGCAAAGTGAGGACTTCAAGCGTGAATACGACCAGTTGCTGCGCGACTACGTGGGACGCCCTTCCCCACTCTACTTGGCACACCGCTTGTCCGAGAAGTACGGTTGCCGGATTTACCTCAAGCGTGAAGACCTGAACCACACCGGTGCCCACAAAATCAACAACAGCATCGGGCAGGTGTTGCTGGCACGCCGCATGGGCAAGCGCCGCATCATCGCCGAAACCGGAGCCGGACAGCACGGTGTGGCCACAGCCACCGTCTGCGCCTTGATGAACATGGAATGCATCGTCTACATGGGTAAGACCGACGTAGAGCGCCAGCGCGTCAATGTGGAGAAGATGAAGATGCTCGGCGCCACCGTCGTTCCCGTCACCAGTGGCAATATGACGTTGAAGGACGCCACCAACGAAGCCATCCGCGACTGGTGCTGTCATCCCTCGGACACCTACTACGTGATAGGTTCCACCGTCGGCCCGCATCCGTACCCCGACATGGTGGCACGCCTGCAGTCCGTCATCAGCGAAGAAATCAGGAAACAACTTCTTGAGCATGAAGGACGCGAATGCCCCGACTACCTCATCGCCTGCGTAGGCGGAGGAAGCAATGCAGCCGGCACCATCTATCACTACGTCAACGACCCGCACGTGCAAATCGTCCTCGCCGAAGCCGGAGGAAAAGGCATTGAAACGGGAATGACAGCCGCCACCATCGCCCTCGGCAAGATGGGCATCATCCACGGCTCGCGCACCTACGTCATCCAGAACGAGGACGGACAGATAGAAGAGCCCTATTCCATCTCTGCCGGACTGGACTATCCGGGCATCGGCCCCATGCACGCCAACCTTGCCAAGCAGAAACGTGCCATCGTCCTCGCCGTGAACGACGACGAAGCCATCCGCGCCGCCTACGAGCTGACCCGGCTCGAGGGCATCATCCCCGCATTGGAAAGCGCCCACGCACTGGGTGCGCTGGAGAAGATGAGGTTCAAGCCGACGGACGTGGTGGTGCTGACGGTGTCGGGACGGGGGGATAAGGATATAGAGACGTATTTGAGTGATGAGTTATAAGTGATAAGTGATGAGCTATTTGAAAATACGAGATGCAATGAAATAAAATACAAGATACAATGAAACAATATGATTATAAAACAGTCAGCCGCACCATGCTCGGTGACTTGCATACGCCGGTGAGCACGTATCTGAAGGTGCGTGACATCTTTCCGCAGAGCGCACTTATGGAGAGTTCCGACTATCACGGCAGTGAGAACAACCGTTCGTTCATCGCTCTGTGTCCGCTGGCTAGTGTCAGCATAGACCACGGCACGGCTATCTTCCGCCTGCCGGACGACAGCCGCGAAGAGCATCCCATAACCGATGCATACCGGGTGGAGAATGCCTTGAACGATTTCCGCGCCCGCTTCCGCGTGGAGGGCGAATACAGCAATTACTGCGGACTCTACGGATACACCTCCTTCAATGCTGTCCGCTACTTCGAGAATATCCCCGTGAAGGACAGCCGCGAAGCTACCAACGATGCGCCGGACATGCTGTACATATTATATAAGTACCTCATCGTCTTCAACGATTTCAAGAATGAGATGCTGCTCCTCGAGATGCTGGCGCCCGGCGAGACCAGCGAACTGGACCAGGTGCAGAAGGCCATCCATAACCGCAACTACACCGCCTACGATTTCCGCGCCGTCGGCCCCACCACCTCCCCACTTACGGACGAGGAGCACAAGGCGAATATCCGCCGCGGCATCGCCCACTGTCTGCGCGGCGACGTTTTCCAGATAGTCCTCTCCCGCCGATTCGAGCAGCGTTTCACGGGCGATGACTTCAAGCTCTACCGTGCCCTGCGCAGCATCAACCCTTCTCCCTATCTGTTCTATTTCGACTTCGGAGGCTTCCGCATTTTCGGCTCGTCCCCCGAAACCCATTGCCGCATCGAAGGCCGCCATGCCTATATCGACCCCATTGCCGGAACCACGAAGCGCACCGGCGATGCAGAGCAGGATGCCCTCAATGCCCGGTACCTGCACGACGACCCCAAAGAGAACGCCGAACACGTGATGCTGGTGGACCTTGCCCGCAACGACCTCTCCCGCAACTGCCACGATGTAAAGGTGGACTTCTATAAAGAGATGCAGTATTACAGCCATGTCATCCACCTCGTCAGCCGTGTCAGCGGAACGCTCCGCGAAGAGGCCGACCCCGTCAAGGCCTTCATCGACACCTTCCCTGCCGGTACCCTGAGCGGCGCCCCCAAGGTACGCGCCATGCAACTCATCAGCCAGCTGGAACCGCACAACCGTGGAGCCTACGGCGGCTGCATCGGTTTCATCGGACTGAACGGCTCGCTGAACCAGGCGATTACGATTCGTACTTTTGTCAGCCGCAACGGTGTCCTCTGGTTCCAGGCAGGCGGCGGTATCGTAGCCAAGAGCAACGACGAGTACGAACTGCAAGAAGTGAACAACAAGCTCGGCGCACTGAAAAAGGCGATTGAGATGGCAGAAAAAATGTGAGTTTATGTACGATTTGACGATTTACGATGTACGATTTGCCATGCGGCGTACATTGCGCAGCCAAATCGTACATCGTAAATAAAGTAACTTCAATCGTACATCGTAAATCGTCAAATAGTAAATAAAATAGATTGTAAATACAAAAGATGAAAACAGTTATCATAGACAATTACGACTCCTTCACCTACAACCTTGCCCATCTGGTGAAAGAGCTTGGCGCAGAAACGGATGTGCTGCGCAACGATAAATTCCGGCTCGAAGAACTGGAGCCATACGATAAAATCATCCTCTCACCCGGCCCCGGTGTCCCCGAGGAAGCCGGACTGCTGCTGGATGTCATCCGCACCTATGCCGGACGGAAACCCATACTCGGTGTCTGTCTGGGCGAACAAGCCATCGGACAAGTGTTTGGCGGAAAGCTGGTCAATCTGGAAGAGGTATTCCATGGGGTACAGACGGAGATAAGGATTAGGAGTGAGGGATTAGGGACGAGGGAGGAAGGATTAGGGATTAGTGATGAAGGATTGGGGGGAAAGGATTATGAAGGTATTTCTCTCGAAGAAGACTATATCTTCTGCGGTTTACCCAATAGGATTCCCGTCGGACGATACCACTCCTGGGTAGTGGATACGAAGGACTTTCCCGAAGCGCTGGCCATTACCGCCATCAGCCCCGAAGGACAAATCATGGCGCTGAAACATCGGGAGTATGACATACACGGCATCCAGTTCCATCCTGAATCGGTACTGACACCCGACGGAAAAACAATCGTAAAAAACTGGCTTTTCAAATGAGGCACTTCAGAAAAAGAGTAAATTCAATCGTCAAATCGTAAATAAAAAGATGAAAGCAATACTCACCCGTCTCTTCAACCACGAAGAGCTCACGTCGGAGGAGACCAAACAAATCCTCCTCAACATCACCAAGGAAATGTATCCTGAGGCGCAGATAGCAGCCTTGCTCACTGCCTTCCAGATGCGGAGCATCACTGTGGACGAGCTTATCGGTTTCCGCGAAGCACTGATGGAGACACGCCTTCCCATCGACTTCGCTCCCTATCGCCCCATCGACATTGTAGGTACGGGCGGCGACGGAAAGAACACCTTCAACATCTCCACCTGCGCTTGCTTCGTAGTGGCGGGAGCCGGCTACAAGGTTGCCAAGCACGGCAACTACGGAGCCACTTCCGTGAGCGGAGCCAGCAATGTCATCGAGCAGCACGGCGTACGCTTCACCAACAACCCCGACACGCTGAAACGCAGCATGGAGGAGTGCAACATCGCTTACCTCCATGCCCAGCTTTTCAATCCGGCGATGAAGTTTGTCGGTCCCGTACGCAAGACGTTGGGAGTGCGCACCTTGTTCAATCTGCTCGGCCCGCTGGTGAATCCATGCTGCCCGGCATATCAGCTGCTCGGTGTGGCAGACCTCTCGCAGATGCGCCTATACACCAACGTATTCTATAAACTCGGCATTGACTTTGCCGTGGTCAACAGCCTCGACAGCTACGACGAAATCTCCCTGACGGACGAGTTCAAGGTGATGACCCGCAACTACGAGCGCATCTACCGTCCGCAGGCTCTCGGCTTCAAGGATGCCCGTCCCGAAGAACTCTTCGGCGGCGCATGCAAGGAAGATGCCGCCCGCATCTTCGACAATATCCTTACGGGGCATGCCACACCTGCACAAACGCAATGCGTCATTGTCAACGCCGCCTTTGCCATCCAGGTGATGGAGCCACAGAAAGAGATTGAAGAGTGCATCGCCATCGCACGCGAATCACTGGATAGCGGACGGGCGCTGGCGACACTGAAAAAATTTATCGAGATTAATAAATGAAGCAATGAAAGATATACTGTCCGAAATCATCGCCCATAAGCAAACAGAGATTGAACTGCAAAAGCAAACCGTCTCTCTGGAACAGTTGCAGGAGCAGGCCGGAATCATCATCCGGGAGAATGCGGCCCACCGCCGCAGCATGAAGCAGGCCCTTGCCGCTTCTTCTACTGGAATCATCTCCGAGTTCAAACGCCGTTCACCCTCTAAAGGCTGGATAAACGAGGCTGCCCAAGCAGAGGAAATACCCGCCTCCTACGAAGCCGCCGGCGCCGCCGCCCTCTCCATCCTGACGGATGAGAAGTTCTTCGGCGGTACGCTGCGCGACATCCGCACGGCCCGTCCGCTCGTCCGCATCCCCATTCTGCGCAAGGACTTCATCATCGACGAGTACCAGCTTCTGCAAGCCTGCATCGTAGGTGCCGACGCCGTACTGCTCATTGCCGCCTGCCTCAGTCCGGAGCAGTGCAGCACCCTCACCACCCAAGCCCACGAACTCGGGCTGGAGGTATTGCTCGAAATCCACAGCCCTTCGGAACTCTCCTATATAAATAAGGAGGTCGACATGGTCGGTGTCAACAACCGCAACCTCGGCTCTTTCGTCACCGATGTAGAAAACTCCTTCCGGATAGCCCGGCAACTGCGCGAAGCCACCCACGGACCGGCATCCCCGCTCCTTGTCTCCGAAAGCGGCATCTCCGACCCCGAAACCATCTGCCGCCTGCGTGCCGCCGGCTTCCGCGGTTTCCTCATCGGCGAAACCTTCATGAAAACAGCCAATCCGGGCGAAACCCTGAAAGAGTTCATCCAAGACAGTCTCTTAATTGATAATTAAAAGTTGAAAGTTGATAATTGAAAGTTGATAATTGTAAATACAAAAGTCTCTCATACAGCGTTACATCGCGCAGCCAAATTGTAAATAGTAAATTGTAAATCGTAAATAAAATGTCTCCTCTCATCAAAGTATGCGGAATGACCGAAGCAGAAAACATCCGCAATGTAGAACTGCAAGGTGTAGATATGATTGGTTTCATCTTCTACCCCAAATCTCCCCGTTGTCTGTGCCAAATGCCCGGGTATCTGCCAGCCTGCGCCAAGCGCGTCGGCGTCTTTGTCAACGAAAGTAAGGAAAACATCCTGATGTATACCGACCGTTTCGGCCTGGACTACATCCAGCTGCATGGCAATGAAGCTCCCGAGTACTGCCGTTCCCTGCGCAATGCAGGCCTGCACCTCATCAAGGCTTTCTCCATCTTGCTGCCCAAGGACCTGCTTTCCGTCTCTGCCTACAACGGTCTGTGCGACTATTACCTCTTCGACACCAAGACCCCGCAGTACGGCGGTTCCGGCAACCAGTTCGACTGGAACCTCCTGCACCGCTACAACGGTCCCACCCCGTTCCTGCTCAGCGGTGGCATCAACCCCTACAGCGTAAAAGCCCTCCGGGAGTTCCGCCACCCCTATTTCGCAGGTATCGACATCAACAGCCGTTTCGAGACGGCACCGGGAATAAAGGATGTGGAACGCATCGCAAACTTCCTGAAAGAACTCAAGGGAGGTACGATTTGACGATTTACTATTTACTATTTGGCTGCGCAATATACGCCACATGGCAAATTGTACATTGTACATAGTAAATAGTAAATTGTAAATTGTAAAATTGTAAATCGTAACATGCAGTATATATTGCGCAGCCAAATAGTAAATTGTAAAATTGTAAATAGAAATAGTATGTTGAACCGCATTAACCAACTTTTCCAGGACAGCCCCAAGAATCTGCTGTCCATTTACTTTTGTGCAGGCTGTCCCACCCTCGACGGTACAGCCGACGTTATCCGTGCCCTCGAAAGAAACGGAGTCAGCATGATTGAAATCGGCATTCCGTTCAGTGACCCCATGGCCGACGGCATTGTCATCCAGAATGCCGCCACCCGCGCCCTGCATAACGGCATGTCCCTCCGCCTGCTTTTCGAACAATTGCGCGACATCCGTCGCGATGTCCGCATCCCCCTCATCCTTATGGGGTACCTCAATCCCATCATGCAGTTCGGCTTCGAAGCCTTTTGCCAGAAGTGCGTGGAATGCGGCATCGACGGTGTCATCATTCCCGACCTCCCTTTCCGCGATTACGAAGAGAGTTACAAAGCCATCGCCTCGAAGTATGACATCCGTGTCATCATGCTCATTACCCCCGAAACCAGCGAAGCCCGCGTCCGCGAAATAGATGCCCACACCGACGGCTTCATCTATCTGGTGTCCAGTGCCGCCACCACCGGTGCCCAGAAAGACTTCGACACCCGGAAGCAAGCCTACTTCAAGAAGATAGAGGATATGAACCTGCGCAATCCACGCATGGTAGGCTTCGGCATCAGCAACAAGCAGACATTCGATGCCGCTTGCGCCCACTCATCCGGTGCCATCATCGGCAGCCGCTTCGTCACGCTGCTCAACGAGAAGGAAGGAGATGCGGAAAAGGCTATCAGGCAGTTGAAGGAAGATTTGAAACAGTGAGCTTATTCAAATTTCATACAATATATTTTTCGCAATGAAAAAATAAAAGAGACAAAATCTGCAAAGACTTGTCTCTTTTATTTTCTCCCCATCTCATATTTCACTATCTTTGTGCCCGAAAAAAGCTCTAATACGAATATCATGAAAGTCGATTGCCCTTCCGTACTATTGATTTACACTGGCGGAACTATCGGAATGATAGAAAATCCCGAGACCGGTGCGCTTGAGAACTTCAACTTCGACCAACTGCTACAGCATGTTCCCGAACTGAAGCGCTTCAACTACCGCATCTCTTCCTATCAGTTCGACCCACCGATCGACTCTTCCGATATGGAGCCTTCCCTCTGGGCAAAGATTGTAAAAATCATCAACTACAACTACGACAATTTCGACGGTTTCGTCATCCTGCACGGTACCGATACGATGGCCTATACAGCCTCCGCCCTCAGCTTCATGCTCGAGAACCTTTCCAAGCCGGTCATCCTCACCGGTTCCCAGCTTCCCATCGGCACCCTGCGCACCGACGGGAAAGAGAACCTCATCACCGCCATTGAAATAGCCGCCGCCAAGCATCCGGACGGTACTCCTATCGTCCCCGAAGTGTGCATCTTCTTCGAGAACGAGCTGATGCGGGGCAACCGTACCACCAAAATCAATGCCGAGAATTTCAATGCTTTCCGCTCCTTCAACTATCCCGCACTGGCAAAGGCAGGCATCCATATCCGTTATAACGAGCACCTCATCCACCGTCCCGACCCGTCACGCCCCATGAAGCCGCACTACCTTTTCGACACCAATGTCGTAGTGCTCACCCTCTTTCCCGGCATCCAGGAAAGCATCATCAACTCCGTGCTTCATGTTCCCGGCCTGAAAGCTGTTGTCCTCAAGACCTTCGGTTCCGGCAATGCCCCCCAGAAAGAATGGTTCATCCGCCAGCTGAAAGAAGCCAGCGAACGTGGCATTGTCATCGTCAACATCACCCAATGCCAAAGTGGCGCCGTCGAGATGGGACGTTACGAAACCGGTCTGCAACTTCTCCAGGCAGGTGTCATCAGCGGCTATGACAGTACCCCCGAATGTGCCGTCACCAAACTCATGTTCCTCCTGGGGCATGGACTGGACCAAGCCGAAATCCGCCACCGCATGAATTCCGACCTGGCAGGAGAAATCACCAAGATTTAGTAAAGCGGCAATACAGAGGGCATTTAGTAATATTGATAATTTTCAAGACAAACTTGCATTATCTATCCATGCAAAATCATTAAAAAGCGTTAACCAACACGCTTTTATCCCCCATTAATAAAGCTTATTAGTTTAAATAAACGTACTTTTGCTTACAATCAAGCAAAACAAATGTAAAATATGGGAGAGAATATCCAATACAAACGCTTTCTGCCGCTTGTTATTCTTGCAATGAGTATACTGCTGCAGGGTTGTAAAGACGATGTTTTTAACCCCGAGAAAGTGAAAGCAGCCTATCAGGATAGGTTTCCGGTCAAGAACATAGACCCGGCTATGGATTGGAAAATGACTCAGCAGGTCCGGGTCAATGTTTCTGTATCCGAAGATACCGGCATCGACTACACCATACGTATTTACGACAAGAACCCCTTAATCAGCCGGTCATCCGCCAAACTGCTGGCAGAAGGCACCGCCAATAATACAACAGTATTTACTACCGTCATGGACTGCCCTTCTGTGCTGACGAGCGCTTTTGTGTGCCGCACCGATGTACACAGCCGCAACATAGTAAAATACGTATCCATCCAAAACGGTCAGCTCCATGCCGCTTTCGGCAGTTCCCCCACAACTACACGTGCCGCATGGACACGCAGTGTCAGCATCGAGACCTATTCACCGGAAAAGTCTGAGGCAGAAATCACCGCAATGCTATCAAGTGCCGAAGAAATAAGGCCGAATACCGATTTTCAAAACGGAAAAGCCTACAAAATCTCCAAAGACAATATATATAGGAATAAAATCAGCAAGGACGGCATGGGAAGTGACAATCCGGCCATCATCATCATTGAAGGCAGCTGGGAACCCAATGGAAACAACATGACCGTTGAACGAGGCTTCGAATTCTATGTGATTGACGGAGGGGAAATCGTGATACCGGACGAGCACACCTTCACTTTAGTGCAATCCAGCCGGTTTATCGTCTACGCGGGTGGAACCATCAAAGGGAACGACATCGAATTGACCAATGCATCCGGAGGCAGCTACAACTACAATGCCGGCACTATGGAAATAGACGATTTCCATGTCAGCCAGGGAGGAGCATTCTATAATTGCGGTACCGTGCGTGTCGATGAAATGAATTTCGACAGCGGATGCAAATTCATCAACCAGGGTAAAGCCTATATCGGGAAAACCGACAGCAACATCACTATAGACAACGGATGCTATCTATATGCGGAAGAATTTGTAGGCACACTGAACATGGGAGACACCTCTTCTGCAGAGATAGAGGATTTCGGGGACCATAGCAACAATTACAACACCCAAATCACGATGGGTGACAACTCCATGATAACCGTACTTGATGAAGCAGAATTGTCACAAGCACAATTTATGGGTCCAAACAATGAATATGCACTGGTAAAAATCAATAAAATTGAAGATATAGGAAATTTCTCCAGCCAGGGAAACATTCATTATGAAGTGAAAGAAATTGACGATGATATCACCGAGGATATCTGGTGGGAAGCCAAATTCCTTGATGCTATCAAGAACACCGAAGGAACCATATCCAAATGGGGAGAATCCCCCATCACCATTCCTGCCGGAGACTGTACGGGCGAAGGCAATACTCCGGACGAGTCCGGCTCAGAAACCCCTACAGACCCGGTCTCCTATACGTACGTATTCGAAGACAACTTCCCGTTGGTAGGCGACTATGACTTCAACGACGTGGTCTTGGACGTGGAGACCTACTATCACCGCGAGAAAAAGACGAACCACATCAAGCGCATACAGCTCGACGTGACCCTTGCTGCAGCAGGAGCAAGCAAGCCGTTGGGCGTAGGGCTCCGGATTACCGGAATCAATAAATCCGATATCCGGGAAGTCAAGACCGGAGGCGACGATTCGCGTTTCCAGGAGTCATTCAACAGCTCGTACAACAAATTCAGGTACAATAATGTTACTTATATGGAAGATTCCGATCCGAGTGTCGTAATCCCCATTGCAGGCGAAGTACACAATGTATTTGGAGTCGAACCGGGTGAGATGGTAAACACCGGCATTGGAGTAACCGCCAAAGAGTATACTTATGAAGTCATTATTGAACTGACAGACCAAACTCGGACAGAGCCCCTATTCTCAAAAGACAATCTGGACTTCTTCATCTGTTATCAATATAAAAGCATGGAACAACGCATGGAAGTTCATCTTTACGAATTTTGGGGATATGGCGCCACTGCCGCCGGAACCATACAGCAAGAGAATCTTGACTTAGCAGGCAACAACACGTGGGCAATCTGCGTGCCGTATGGCTTCCGCTATCCCAAGGAAACCATCAATGTTTCACGTACTGACATCCCCGAAGCAAGCGCATATCCGGAATTCATCTATTGGGCCCAAGACAGAACCCAGTATACGGAATGGTACGAACACCCGGTAGAAGAAAATGTATATAGATAAATATAGCAAACAATTATCATAAACAATGAAACAAATATTATTTGTAGATGACAAACCTGCCATAGGCAAGGTACTCTCGGTCTATTTAGGGAAAGAGAATGAGCTGGTTTATTTCGAAGATCCCGTCAGGGCCATAGAATGGCTGAATGAGGGGAACGAACCCGCTCTCATCATTTCGGACATACGCATGCCCAAGATGACCGGCAGTGAATTCCTGGCATATCTGAAAAGCAATTCACTTTTCAAGGACATTCCGGTTGTGATGCTTTCCAGTGAAGAAAGTACCACCGAGCGCATCAACCTGCTCGAAGCCGGAGCCGAGGATTTCATACTGAAACCTTTCAATCCTATGGAGCTGAAGGCCCGTATCAAGAAATTTCTCTAAACGACAAAATCAATGGATATGTTATATTATATCTACATAGGTAGCAACCGCGTCACCATCGACCACTTGAGCAAAATTACGGGAGGCATGTTCATGGCTGTTTCATCCTGCAACAAAGCGGCGAAAGTCATCGACGGTATCCGCGAACGGTACAACACATCCATTCTTTACGAAGAAAGCACCCCTCAAAAGGACAGCCAGAACATCACTTTCCTGCACAAGCGCTTCCCCCGTGTCTACATCATCCTCATCACCGAAGGACTGCAGAAGGAACACCGCAAGCTCTATCTGCAGGCAGGTGTCAACAACACCCTTTCCCCCATGGCCAGCGAAGAGAGCCTCCAGCAAATGACAAAATTCCTCCAACTGCGCAAGGAGCATAAGTTGCAGGAATTCAGCCAGTCACACCGTAAGATATTCAACACCTTCCACCTGCCTATGTGGAAGCGTATCTTCGACATCCTTTTTGCCGTTGCCGTACTGATTGTGCTGTCTCCCATACTCATCGCGACAGCCATAGCCATCCGCGTGGAAAGCAAGGGAAGAGTGATTTACAAGTCCCAGCGTGTGGGCAGCAACTACCAGATATTCAACTTCCTGAAGTTCCGCTCCATGTACACCAATGCCGACAAGCGCCTGAAAGAGCTGAACGCCCTCAACCAATATAAGATAGAAGAAGAGCTTACGGACGAGCAGCCCGATATCCGCTTCGACGACCTGACCGGCACTTCTGAAGAAGAGGCTACCCTGCTGATTTCGGACGATTTTGTCATCTCTGAAGAAGATTTCCTTAAAAAGAAGGCCCAAGAAAAACAGAATACGTTTGTCAAGATAGAGAACGATCCCCGCGTCACCCGCGTAGGCCGTTTCATCCGCAAGTACAGCATTGACGAACTGCCGCAGCTGTTCAACGTCCTCAAAGGAGACATGAGCATCGTGGGCAACCGCCCGCTCCCCCTCTACGAGGCCGAGCTGCTGACCAGCGACGCATATATCGAGCGCTTCATGGCCCCTGCCGGACTGACGGGACTGTGGCAAGTGGAGAAACGAGGCGGTGCCGGGAAGATGTCGGCCGAAGAGCGCAAGCAACTGGACATTAAGTACGCCAAAGAATTTTCATTCTGGCTGGACATGAAGATACTGTGCAAGACGCTGACAGCGTTTGTGCAGAAAGAGAATGTATAAAAATAAAGATAATAGGAATTATATGGCTTTAGAGATGATAAAAAGATATATCAAGTCCATCATTTACAGTGTAATCCTTTTAGGATTGTTGGGGGTACCTTTGTCTGTGGCTGCGCAGCAGGAGTTGACACGGGAGGAGCGCATCAAGATATTGGAGCAACTCAAGATGGAGGATAAAAAAATAGAAGTCAACACATTGGGTTTAATCAGTCCGAAGACATCAATAGATATTGAGAAATTAGAATTGCCCCCTCTATCTGTCTTTCTTGATGCAGTGACAGAGAATGCGTCAGTAAAAAGAGCCCAATCCCAAGTAGAGCAACTCAAGAACCAATATCGCCTGGAAAAGCGGAACTGGTGGAACTACTTCAGACTGAACGGTAACTATTCCTACGGACGCTACAATATTATAGGCAATGCCAGTGACGAGTATACTCCTATGTACCAGACAACGATGTCAAGTGCCCAGCACAACTTCAATGTCGGGGCCAGCGTCGGCATCACCTTAGGAGACTTGTTCAACCGACCACTGAAACTGAAAGACTACCGCTATCAGATAGAGCAATTGCAGTACACGCAGGAAGGAGTTATGGAGGAGCGAAGGCTAAAAGTTCTGGAAGCCTACAATGCGGTTACCGAGCAACTGGCTACCATAAAGGCCAAAGCGGAAACGGCTGCATTGTATAACGCACAGATGAAAATATCTGAAAATAATTTCATACAAGGAGCCATTGATATCATTGCACTTTCTTTGGAACGTGCACGCCGCACCGGTGCCGTGACTAATTATGAGCAAAGCCGCGTAGCTTTACACAATTCAATCGTATTGTTAGAGATGCTGACTAATGTTAAAGTTATAACAGACAAGTAAAACTAATTATGAATATAGTACAATTTTTGGCAAGCTTCTTTTACCGCATCCGTTATTGGTTATTGTGGGGAAGCCTCCTTGTTACAGCATTAGTCATATACTTTACACAGTTTTTACCATACAGTTATACGGTAAACAGCAGTCTATATGCAGGTGTAACCAACAGCACCAATCTGGACGGAAGCCAGCTTATCAATATCAACAGTACCTTCGACAATATCATCAATATAGGCAAGTCCAAAAACACTTTGGCAAAGGTTTCGGTACGTCTGCTTGCAACCAGCCTCGTATACGGTGATGAGTGGAAAGACAACATGTACATTCAAGCCAAACATTATAGGCAGCTCGTCCAAATCCTTCCTAAAGAAGTGCTGGCTTTGGTAGACCGTTCCTCTTTGGATAAAACTACAAATAATCTGATGAATTACCGGAAAGAGAACAGCAGTAATTTTGTCTATTCCATATTCAACCGTCCCTACCCTTATTACAGTTATAGCGCATTAAGCACAATCACCATTAAACGACTGGGTACCAGCGACCTGATAGAATTGGTATATACCTCCTCCGATCCCGGTATTACGCAAAACACCCTCAAGATATTGGAAGATGAACTGTTAAAGGCTTATGAGCAACTCCGGTTCAGTGCCACGAACAGTGCTATCGCCTATTTTGAAGAACAAGTGCGCATAGCCAAAAAAGCACTTACTGCAGAAGAAGATGATTTGACAGACTATAGTGTTCAAAAACAAGTCATCAACTACGACGAGCAATCCAAGGCATTAGCTTTGACCAAATATGCGACGGACGACCGTATGGAAGAAGTGCAGCGAAACTATGGAAGCGCAGTGGCTTTACGCCAGATGTTAGAGAATAAAATGGACATACGTGCCAAGATTATACGCACAAATACTAATTTGTTGCAAGAACTGGAAAAAGTTAGTACCCTGAACCAAAGTATTCTTGAGCAAGAAATATTCACCACAGAACAGAGCCAGCAGAATAGTGATAAACTTCAAAGAGAAAAAGACGCTCTGCAAAAGGCAGAAGAAAAGATAAGCCATCTCTCCGATAATTTAAACGAGTATGGTTTCTCCAAGGAAGGGGTAGGCATTCAAGAAATGGTGACAGAATGGCTGACGGCATGCATCAATGAGGCGAAAGCCAAAGCTGAAGTGAAAGTATTGGTTGACCGCCAACGGGACATTATCGACCAATACCGGGAATTCTCACCCGTAGGCACTCAAATCAAGCGGAAAGAACGTGCCGTAGGCATTGCCGAAGACAATTATCGCCGACAAATAGGAGGCCTTGCCGAAGCACACCTCCGTTTGCAGAATATCAAGATGACAACTGCCAACCTGCAGGTCATAGCATCCCCCGAGTATCCGCTGACAGACAATGGCAGAAAAAGAATTATCTACGTCCTTGCCGCATTCTTCGGCAGTATGATATTCATAAGCGGCTACTTCCTGCTGATTGAATTGTTAGACCGCACTCTCCGCGACCCGGACCGCAGCAAACGCCTGACCGGACTCTCTGTCATTGCAGCATTCAACGGTGTAAGCAACTTGAAGTATCGTGGATTCCTCAAGGCCTGTAACCGGCTTGCCGCTGCCTATAGTTGCCGGCAATTGAACAACTACCTGCACCCGGACCGTCCTACTGTCATAAACCTGCTCAGCATGGAGAAACGTGAAGGAAAATCATTCCTTGCCAAATATTTCATTGATTACTGGGAAACTGAGGGTATAAAAGTGCGCCTTGTAAAATATGACCACGATTTCGATACCCAAAACAAGGGATATGTACAAGCTCAAGAATTGTCTGACTTCTGGGTTCTGAATGAAGCAGAAGAAATACCGGACATCATTTTAGTGGAATATCCTGCTGTCAGTACCGCAACTCTACCTATGTCGGTATTGAAAAAAGCAGATTTCAATTTGCTGATAGCCAACGCCGCCCGATTGTGGGGCAGAGATGACGACACCCGGTTGAAACCGTTAAAGGAAGAATTGGAAGGAACTCCTCTATTTATGTATCTCAACAATGCAGACCGCGAAGTGGTTGAAAGCTTCACCGGAGAATTGCCTCCTCACACCCCGGTTCACAGCTTCTTCAGCCGGTTGGCACAATTAGGTTTAACATCAAAATCAGCAGCTGTCAAATAAATGCAAACGGATATCAAAGGACATAGCATATCTCCCTTGGCGGTAACATTATTAGTGTTCATCATCGGACTGGGTGCGCTCATCTATAGCATATTATTCAGTACTTGGGATATCACTGCATACGTTTGCCTTTCCCCTTTCTTCCTGATAATAGCAATACAAGCATTAAGAAACCCTTTTGCCGGTGTATGTTTCCTATTCACATTCAATTACTTTTTCATTCCCTGGTACAGATACACGCAGGGCAGTGGGTTGAGTGTCTGGTATGATGTCGCAACCGTCACCCTGCTTGTGACGCTCCTGATATATTCCTATCACCAACAAGGTAAGATTGCATGGAAATACACCAAAAACATTCTGACGTTCGGAGGTTGCATATGGGCCATATATACTGCGGCTGAAATCATGAATCCAACAGCTCTCACGGAAGCTTGGATTTACTCCCGTGGAATCATATACAGTACCCTTGTCATGTCATTAATTGGCGTTTTAACAATGACCTCCTACAAGCGGTTGCGCGTCATTATGCTTTTTCTGTCCATATTCACATTGACAGCCGTAGCCAAAGCTGTTTACCAGAAATATGCAGGTTTTGATGAGACAGAAACAACCATGCTGATTGAAACGGAAATGTACAAGACACACCTTTTATCCGATGTCACCCGATATTTTTCCTTTTTCACAGATGCCGGAAATTTCGGTTCCAACATGGGCTTTGCCGCCATTCTGTTCGGTATCTCGGCTATCTTCGTAAAAGAACGTTCCATAAGAATCTATTATGCAATTATTGCCGTCTGTTCCATATATGCCTTGTTCATTTCCGGAACCCGCGGTGCACTGTTTGTCCCCATCGGAGGAATCATATTGTTAACTTTCCTCAGTAAAAATATCAAGCTCATGGGAGCTACAGTCTTCTTCGGATTGTTTTTTTATGTCTTTTTCGCCCATACCTATATCGGTGAAAGCAACACTTCCATCAGACGCATGCGTACAGCTTTCAGACCTACAGAAGACGCCTCATACATTGTCCGCAAAGAAAACCAAAAAAGATTGGCTGAATATCTAAAATACAAACCTTTCGGAGAAGGACTTGGTTTGGGAGGGGTAGAAGCCAGAAAATATGGTTCCCGTCTCACAACACTCATTCCCCATGATTCTTTTTATGTCAAGATATGGATGGAAACCGGCATTGTAGGATTAGTGCTTTTTCTTACCATATATGTCTGTACATTGTTAAGAGGTTGCTATCTTATCATGTTTCGGATTAAGAATAACGAGCTACGTGGAATACTCACGGCCATTGCTTGCGGTATTTTCGGACTAATGATAAGTGCCTATGGAAATGCCTTTTTCTTTCAATTCCCTACAGGATTTATAATCATTTTATTTTTGTCAGTTCTGATTAACGGGGAGCATATCGACCAACTGCTGACCCAACAAAAAATGAAAAAGAAATAGAAAATATTAAATAGAAAACATATATGAACGACATTTTTTCCATATTCAATCCCGACTGGTGGATGGACGAGAACAACAATGCCTTGCAAATGACAGACGCGGTTCTTTTCTTATTGCTGGCCATCCCCGTAGCCTACTTGTTTATCTATGCATTGGCCTCCTTGCGGAAATACAAGAATCCCTATCCACCGTCCCCCAAGCGACATCGGTTCCTGGTCCTCTTTGTTGTGCTGAAAAACGGCAAGGAAGTGATAGAGTCCATCAATCATTTCCTTGACACGCAGACGTATCCGAGAGAAAAATACGACATCGCAGTGGCTGCCACACAACTGTCCGAAGAAGATTTGGTTACGCTGCTCCAGATGCCGGTCAACATTGTCGTGCCCGATAAAGAACATTGCACAAAGATATATGCCATACAGCAGGTCATGGAGCGCTATTCTCCTCATGAGTACGATGCCATCACCATATTCAATTCAGACAACAAAGTTGTTCCTAACGCATTAGAGCTTTTCAACAATGCCTACTACTCCGGATGTGATGCCATCCAAGCCCACCGCATGACGGAAAACCTGAATACCAACATCGCCGTATTAAACGCCACCAGCGAAGAAATCAACAACCACCTCTTCCGCAAGGCACATACGGCACTGGGATTCTCCTCCGCCCTCATCGGTTCGGGCATGATGTTTGATTTTGAGATGTTCCAGGAAATCGCTCCCAGATTATCAGGAAGCGATTTGGCCAAAGCTACAGAAATGGAACTCCTGAAGGAAAACATATATACCGAATACATGGAGGAAATAGTCTGCTATTGCAAAAAGACGGACGATACATCGGGGTACAGCAAAGAACGCCAGCGCTGGTTGGGCTCACAGTACCGCAGCTCCATACTGGCATTGCAACAATTTCCGATAGCATTCTTACAAGGAAAGTGGGATTTATGCGAAAAATTATTCCAATGGCTACTTCCATCCCGTTTCCTGCTCATCTTATATATCACGATATGTGCCGTAGCAATGACGTTTCTGGAGTGGCCGCTTGCTACAAAATGGTATGCACTTTTAGCCGTTTTATTCATCACTTTTTTGATGGCCATGCCCGAAGGGGAAATCAGCCGCAAATTCCGGAGCGCTTTCTGGTCTCTGCCCATATTGGTAGTCACCTCTTCCATGAGCCACATCACAAGAATCTTTAAACGGAAAAAGAAAAGAAAGGCAGCAAAATGAGAATCGCCATCGAAGCCCAACGCATTTTCCGCAAAGACAAGCATGGCATGGACTTTGTCATCCTGGAGACACTGAAAGAACTGCAAAAGCGGAAAGACGGTAATGAATATTACGTATTCGTTGCTCCGGGGGAGGACTGGTGCCTGGAAGAATCGGAAAACCTCCATATCATTGAGCTTCGCTGCCCTACTTATCCTTTGTGGGAGCAGATAGCATTGCCCCAGGCCGTCAGGAAGCTGAAAGCGGACTTGCTGCATTGTACATCGAATACAGCCCCGTTATGGTGTCCCGTCCCTTTGGTGCTGACGCTTCATGACATTATCTATTTGGAGCCGCGTCAGCATCGCAGTCCTTCCTTCTATCAGGAAATGGGATGGCATTACCGTCGCCTGATTGTTCCCCGCATCCTGAAGAAAGCAAGAAATATTATTACAGTTTCTCAGTTCGAGTGTACCCGCATACGCGAAGCGCTGCAACTTCCCAAAGAAGTCATTAAAGCCGTTTACAACGGCTACAGCGCTTACTTTACGATGCAGGAAACACCCGATGAGAGTATTGTGCAGTACATACCGCACCCGGACTTTCTTTTCTTTCTTGGAAATACAGACCCCAAAAAGAATGCGGCACGTACCCTGAAAGCATACGCGTTGTATCTGAAAGCATCCCAAACGAAACGCCCCCTTCTCATTGCCGATTTAAAAGAAGAATATATCGACCAGCTTCTTCAGCAAGAAGGAATCACCGGGATAAAAGAACATCTGTATTATCCGGGATATATCGGCAACAAAGATTTAGCAACCCTTTATAATGCAGCATTTGCATTTCTCTATCCTTCCTTGCGTGAAAGTTTCGGGATTCCGATACTGGAGGCTATGGCTTGCGGCACTCCCGTAGTGACGGGCAACGTTTCGGCAATGCCCGAAGTTGCCGGTAAAGGTGCCATTTTAGTCGATCCTCAAGAACCGCAAAAAATAGCAGATGCCTTGCTACGCCTGGAAAATGATGCGACACTCTATCAGCAACAAGTAAATTACAGTCTGGAACGTGTAAAACTGTTCTCCTGGAAACACACTGCAGAAGAATATGTAAAGATATATCACTGTATTCACCAGTAACCGGCAAACATCATGAGAGACTTCATCATCACCAGCCTGCAAACATGGGACATCGAAATAGGTAGTACCATCAAGAATACTGCATTGGAAATTTCAAAGCAGAACCGAGTGCTCTACATAAACACTCCGATGGACATTTCCATCCGGCTGAGAGGGAACAGACAATCTCCGTCCTACATCCGGCGCATGGCTGTCATCAAGGGAGAGACTTCACCGCTCCGGCAAATCAACGCCAACATGTGGGTGCTGGACTGTCCTTTCACAGTGCTCTCGGCCAATTTCCTGCCCGCATCGCTTTTCAATATCGTCAACAGAAAAAACAATGCCCGCATAGCCCGATGGATTGTAGAGCAGGCCACCGCACTCGGCTTCAAGAATTACATTCACCTCATTGATACAGACATTTACCGCAGCCGCTATCTGAAGGAGTATATTCATCCGGCTGTCAGCATCTATTATCGGCGCGACTACGTCATAGGCGAAGCTTACTGGCGCAGGCACGGCACCCGTCTTGAGCCGGAATTAGCAGCCTCTGCAGACATTGTTCTGGCAAACTCCACCCGTTTTGCCGCAGAGTTGCAAGCCTACAATCCCCATACCTACCCCATCGAAACCGGAGTAAACCTGACGCTATACGACCCCGCCAAAGAGTACGGAACACCCGATGATGTACAAAATATTCCACATCCTATCATCGGATATATGGGTACGATAAACAGTACCCGCCTTGACGGAGAACTGCTTTATCAGATAATAAGTCAGCGTCCCGATTATAGTTTTGTGTTCACCGGCCCGGAAGATGACATTTTCCGTCGGGACCGTATCCATAGTTTGAAAAATGCCTATTTCACCGGACAAAAAAAAGTGGACGAATTACCGGCCTACATAGCTGCCTACGATGTCTGCATCAATCCGCAAATGGTGAACAAGATTACCAACGGCAACTATCCGTTGAAAATAGACGAATATCTGGCTATGGGTAAACCCACTGTCGCAACCAGTACCCACACCATGCGCAACATATTCACAGGTCACACGCACCTGGCCATCAACCCGGAGGAATGGCTTGCGGCCATAGACCGTGCTGTGACCGAAGCTGACGACAAAGAACTGGCCAAACAGCGCATAGCCTTTGCCGAGACCCACAGTTGGGGGCATAGCGTGAAGAAAATCTATGAAATAATCGACTCATTCCTAAAGAAGAAAACTACATGAACTATCGTAACATAGACGACTTGAACCATTGCATCCTGCAACATCTCAGCATTCTGCCACGGGATTTCGACCTCATTGTCGGTGTACCCCGCAGTGGCATGTTTCCCGCCAACCTGCTGGCACTCTATCTGAACCTGCCCGTCACGGACATTGATTCTTTCCGCAACGGGCATATTTATCAGACCGGAGAACGGGGGAAAACTTTCAACATGACCCACATACACAAAGTACTGGTTGTGGACGACAGCATAGCCACGGGAAAAGCTGTGAAGAAATGCCGCGAGCTCCTGAAGGACATAGAACATTTATACAACATCAAATACTGTGCCATTTATGCAGTTCCACTACACACTCATTCTGTTGATTATTTTTTCGAAATAGTCGATTATCCCCGTTTCTTCCAATGGAATATCATGAACCACTCTATTCTGCAAAAAACGTGCATGGACATCGACGGTGTGCTTTGCGCAGACCCCACTCCGGAAGAGAACGATGACGGCGAGAAGTACCGTCATTTCCTGCTGAACGCTCTTCCGCTATTCATTCCCAAAGTCACCATTGGCACACTGGTCACTTCACGCTTGGAGAAATACCGTCCGGAGACGGAAGCCTGGCTCCAGAAGAACCATGTGAAATACAATAAGCTCGTCATGCTGGACCTGCCGGATATGGCTGCACGCCAACGGGCGAATTGCCACGCCTCCTTCAAAGCCAAAGAATACGGTTCATCCACCGACTACATGCTGTTTGTAGAAAGCTCTATGCCGCAGGCTGCGGAAATCAACCGCCTGACCAAGAAACCGGTGCTTTGTACAGAAACTTTCCAGATGATTTATGAATCCAAATCACTATACTATAATCTGAAGTCGGGAGAAACATTCCCGTGGCTACGGCGTTTTATGATAAGGGTGCGCAACAGACTGAGAGCATTATCTCCTTCCAAGAAATAGCATTCGCAGCATTTTGGAACAGTTAAACAGTTTGTCTACTAATACCGGCCCGATTGTTGCAATAAAAGTTGCAGACAGCAATATGGGGACAATCGCATCAATCCCCATCATTTTCAGTATAATCCGCCCACCGGAAGTACCGAAACCATGAAAAAGATAAATACTGTACGCATAGCCGCCTATCCAGACAAAAAAACGGTTGTGCCACTTCAATGCCAGCAGCAGGAACAAGGTGGGAATCAACGTCACGGGATAAAGCAACATGCTCAAAGAGGCGTATTTACCGGGATAGAACCACACTATCTGTATCAAGACAATCCCCCATAGCGCCACGGCAAGCAAGACACGCCTGACAGCCAGACGACTGTAGAGCGACACAGCAAAACGGCAGGCAGCCACGCCGACAAAGAAATAGGGCAACTGTCCCAAAGCGCCCTTGAAACTGAACAGGTCGGGAACCTCATGCAGAATCCATACATCATTTATCCTACTGAAAATCAGCGCCACAATGCAACAAACAGCCCACTTGCCCGGAGTGTCCATCCACTTCCGGCTGTCCATCCACCATTGCACTACAAAAATCAAGAACAACGACGGCAGATACCAATATATGGTATAAGGGAATACATAAATGCGCCACATTTGGCTAAGCTCCCCTTTATTATTAGTGCCCGGCATCAGATACTGTACCAGAAAATACAACGTGCCCACCGCCGCCATCGGCACCAGCAGACGCAAAGCTTTCTTCCGGACAAAACTTCCAAAACCGGAAGATGCAGAGAAAGGCTTCAACGCATAAACCCAGCCGGCAATAGCCGTAAACAACGGCATCTGAATATAATCTATCCATACGTAAAGATAACGCAATGGATGTGGAAAATCAAATTTCATGCCCCCACCAGGTCCGGAACCGATGACATGCCCCACCACTACCAATAAAATAGCGATACCACGCAAAGTTTCAATAGATAAGTTTTTTTCCTGATTCACCATGAAACAAATATAGTGCATTTGTTCGAAAGAACAGAATTAAAGAACGTGAAAAAAGAACGGATTTAAAGAACCGCCTTATGTATCTCTTAAAGGTCTTGCAGAATAATACAAAAGTAATTTCCGTTTACCGAAAGCTGAGATTTGGGATAACACGTGAGCATATTAACTATCTTCCATTATAAATTCAAGCATAGAGTATGAGGAAAACAAGAGATGTACACACAAGAGTAAGTGTCTGTTTTACTAAATATAATTAATTGTTAAAACAACAATGAATTAAAAAAAAAGTTATAGATTTAAATCGTCAAACAATATCAATTTAAATTATGATTGCAAATTTAGATTGCATCAGTTAATAATTTTCTAAAACTTTTTTTATAATGGGGACAAATGTTTTTTTAAAAGCCGGTTTGCGGAATTCAGATAGCAAACGTTTTTTTAAAATTCTTTGGGTGGTTATACTTGCGTTATATCCTTGGTTATTGTCTGCACAGACGTTTGCTAAGGCAAAGAAGGCAGTATATGTAATTGTTGACGGAATTCCTGCCGACCAGATTGAAAGGCTTCATACACCGGCTATATTCGATATTGCTTCAAAAGGCGCTTACAGTCGGGCATATACCGGAGGAGAAATTGGTGGATATTCACAGACGGCGACAATCTCAGCTATTGGCTATACCAATCTGCTGACAGCAACTTGGTTTAATAAGCATAACGTAGGAGGCAATTCCGACCTGAAACCGAATTACAATTACTGGACGATCTTTCGGATTGCCAAAGAGCAACCCCAAAAATATAAAACGGCTATCTATTCCAGTTGGACGAATAACCGGACAGTTTTGATTGGGGAGGGGAAAAAGGAAACAAACTATCTCAAGATTGATTATGTAAAAGACGGTTACGATTTGGACAGCATCCGTTTTCCGAAAAAAGAGAAGGATTTGCATATTTTCGATATAGACGAACAAATTTCGAAAGATGCAGCTGAAGGTATCCGCACAGATGCGCCCGATCTGAGTTGGGTGTATTTATGGTACACTGACGATGCAGGGCATATTGCCGGTAACGGAGCATTTTTCGATGAATATGTGCGTAAAGCAGACGAGCAGGTTGCCCGCATTTGGGAAGCCGTGAAATATAGGGAGGCCAATTTTGATGAAGAATGGATGGTCGTTATTACCACCGATCATGGACGCGGAGAGAATGGACACGACCACGGGGGACAGTCCTGGCGTGAACGTACGACCTGGGTTTCAACGAATGTACCGGTAAACAGTCATTTCACATCCGGCAATTTGGCAATCACCGATATTGCACCTTCCATCTGCCGGTTCATGGACTTTGAGGTTCCACAATCTGTCTTGTGGGAACAAGATGGCATGTCCTTTGTCGGGGATGCTGACATTTACGATTTGCAGACAATGCCTTATGATAATACGGTCGGTTTATCCTGGAAATGTTATTCGGAGAATGTTCCAGTGACCGTTTATGTTGCCGTCACAAATAAATTCAAAGAGGGAGATGAAGACGAATGGATCAAATTGGTGACGCTACCGGCCGGAAAGAGAAGTTACACAGTCGATCTACAAGCTTTGCCAGAATCGAAGTTCTATAAGTTTGTCATCGTTGCTCCTGGTAATCACTTGAATCGTTGGCTAGAAAAATAAGGGCATGCAAAAACCTTTTCTGTCTAAAGGAGCTTACAAGAACCAACAACAAGTCCAATGGGTATTTCAGGAGGTTTCTTATCGTTCCGATACCCAGGTCAGAAATGGATCCGAAGCTGGCTGAGAAGATTGTTGATACAGAGTTGCCCGGAATTACGAACCGGAGAAGGAAATCATAATCCGACTCCGGTTATTTTTTATGTTTCCAAGAGTGGTAATTTCTCCATTCTGGTATTCATTCACGACGAAATGATCACTGACCTCAGACCGAGCACCCCAAGATTTATTCAGTTGTTCAATTGTCCGATTGATTTTTTTGCATTATAAATCAGGTAGCAGGCGAATATTTTTAACGCCAAAGTCCTTACTTTTATCAAAAAATACATATTAAAGATTTTCTTTCATGAAGTAAAAAACTATAGATTCTTTTTTTCCTTATTCATCAAAAACCAGATTTTTCGCTGCCATTCATACACTGCAAATCTCTCATCATCGGAGTCGTCAGTCTTTTCCACATATGTTCTTATACTTGGGGCGGAAGGATATTTGGCCCGGATAATATCATCTATCAGATAGCCGTCCAGCCCCTTGAATTGCTTGAAAAGGAAACTTTTGAACATAAGGTTGATATATATAGGATTATTGCATATATACGTTTTATATGCCTGATATGCTTTAGACTTCATATAGTCTGAAACCCTGCTGCTGAAATTGAGTTTACCAAGCTCTTCTTTTAATGCCTCTTCCAGTTTTTTATACTCAGTAGAGTCCGTTATACTGTACCAATAATGTTCATCGGGTTTAGTTATTAGATCCACCCATGCACTGGCTTCCCAATAATCGGTTACCATTCTTATGGAATCTCTTTGTTCCGGAGACATCGCGTAAAACAAGGAGTCTTTTTCCCAGCCTTCAAAAAGAGCTTCAATAGAATTGATCTTCTCTTGCTTCAGCCGTTCATATATATCCGGCAATTCTTTATCAAGAATGGAAGTTATCTGGAAAGCCCCACTTTCTATTCTACAATTAACACGTGGATTGGTTATGATAGAGTCGTTGAATACAAAAGCGATCTGCCTGCCTATTGCCTTTTCCGTTTCTTTAGCCCATTTGTTCAATTTGTATTTACTGATTTGCCCACTAATCACATTTTTCCCAAAATAGTCCGTTTCCAATCTAAGTGAAATAAAATCTTTTATCGTCACGATAGGTTCTCGGGAGATACTATCTGTTTGTCCGGATAAAATATGATACCAACCATTTTCCCGAAATTTATTTTGGCAAACTGAAAAATATGGAAGGAAAGAAAACAATGCCAATATTCCAAATAATTTTTTACACATAACCTAATGTTTTTTAAATTCTGATTTCAAATACCGTTCTCCTTCGGGTACAATTCTAACAGAGTTCCGGACACATACACTTATTAAGATTCAAAAAATGATGAGAATAACAACGACAGTAATTGTTACAACTATTATTTTTTATGAGTTCCGAGTATTTCATGCTATTCATTGTAGAAATCACTATTAAACCGAAATTCTAAAAGTTTACGCAAATTTAATAATAAAAACAATCAAAAAGCATGATATTTATATATTGTCTAAAAAATGCCCCAAAATCATGCAGTCATGGATTTGGACTTAAAAAAACAATAAGTGGAATGCCAGCTTCAAGAACATCACTATCCTGGTTCCTTCATTAGTGATACAAACTACATTCTTCTCTTATTGTATCAAAGCCATTGCAGAAAAGACATCAGCACACATGCTTTTATCAATTCTAAATATAGGATATAAAATAATATTCAATACCTTTGCAGTATAGGTTAAACTTATTATTCCCGCCAAATACTTTTAGTGTTTAAATCATGAAAAAGAAAATTCTATTCATTCAAACGTTTGGTTTCTTTGCCACTTATCTTTGTCTCGATTTCCTTTTTACAGAAGAAGTTCATATAATTGAAATCTCTTTATCCGCTGTCATGTATTTTGTACTGATGTATTTTCTGAATAGAAATAAGAAGTAAGTTTTTACAATGCGATCCATAGAATAAGGAATCTCCACCTTATTCCAATGGTGCTGTATTATTCCTATAAAACTTCATCCTCTTCTTATTTTTTCATACCTTCGCACCATTTTTTAAGTACAAACGAAAAAACAATGGCAATCATGGAAAAAAATCAATTTAAACGTGACAGATAAATCCTGACCACACGCATGGAATGGCAACACCACTCGCTCCGCGTATTGGTACGTGCTTTGCTGATGGACTATCCGGGAGCAAAAGTAGCGGGACATCACAACCTCAGTCCCGACCATAACAACAACGGAGAAGTGGAACCGATGGAATGGACGAAACAATGCCCATGTTTTGAGGTGAAAAAAGAGAAGTGGTAACTAAGAAAATGGAGATGGCAAAGCATGACAAAAGCTTTGTCACCTCATTTTTTATTCATACATCTGTTCTAATTAAGCAAAATGTGCATCCAACAAAGTTTAGCCGTATAATATAAATGAGAGAGTAAATCTTTTACTACCTCCAATGATTACTTCTGAGCCCTGAAAATCTTTCGATAAAAATTAAGTTTTGTAAGAATGCTCCGTAACCATGTACGCTTACGCCAACTTCCTTTACTTAAATGAACGGCAATAGTATCATCTGTGACTTGTTTCCAAGCAGCTCCTAATATACGAGAAGGAAGAATGAGCATTCTTTCTTCTAATTGTTGTTCTATTTCATTATTATACTTTAATCCGAATTTTTCAGCAGCCAACGCCAGCACATCTGGTGCTATCTCCTTTGTATACCAACTACCGTCTTCTTGTATAAAATGGCGACCTTCATAGAATTTCATAGCTTCCACTAAATAAGGATGTCCCCTTTCAGCTCCTAATATGGCTGATAACAAACCTAAGCCTGGTACACGTACACCAGGGAAACGATTTGTTCCATCCGGTCCAAGACGTTTACCTGCCATCTCATCTCCCTCTATCATTTCCGGATGATATTCTATAGCAGTAAAAAAGCCATTGGATAATAGTGGATCAAAAGATTTTTTCACCATGACATCGGTATCCATATATATTCCTCCTTCGGTATATAATGCATGTAAACGCACATAATCTGCCACAAAAGCTAAAGCACCTACACTAAAGGCCTCTTTGGTCCATGACAAAGAATTTACATCAAAATCCTTTAAACTCCATAATTTCCATTTATAGTCAGGGAGATTTTTCTTCCATGAATCCATACACACCTGTAAACTATAAGGTATCGGCGTATCATTGAACCAGCAATAATGAATCGTTTTGGGTATCATTTCAAGTCATCTTTAGATTATTTTGCAAAAAGCCTACCACACAAAGATAAAATAAAATTCTAAGAATCAGCATAAGAATAACGAAATAATCGTCCTCTATCCATACACACAGCTTTCCAATATAACGCATCATACACCTTGAAAATTACAAATGAATAAAACGTCCCAACAACGTTCGAATACCCTTTGAAAAGCAATAAAAGAAAATGGTTAAAATCACCAAAAATAACAGTGAAGAAATCAAAGCATAGAAAATCCATTCCAAGTAGCCTTCCATAGGTTCTGATAAAGGTAATAATGAAAGAATGACATCCGCTAATAGCCAAGACAAAGCACACAGACATAAATACAACAAGATATTCTTCCAATAAACACTAACGTTCATTTTAAAACCGTCACGATATAAGAAATAAGGTTTCCAAATGCTTATGACAGTTATGGAACTGGCAACATCCCCCAGTAACACTCCCGGCAACCCCCAATAATACCCGCCAACCAATGCTACCAATATCGTAATTCCAAGTGTAGCAATAGGCGCCCAAGTATCTTGAAAAAGCCCATAACCATAAATAAACTGATCATTCGTGCCACGGAACTGACTAATAAAAAAGTTGGCAAGAATCACTATCAATACAGAATGAGGCAGCACATACTCTGCTCCTAACCATACAATAATAAAAGAATCCATCAAATGATAGAGAGCAAATGTTAAAAAGGAAGCTACCATAAAACGTAAAGAGCTGAGTTCCCAAAATACTTGTTGTATGCGCTTTGAGTCACCTTCAGCAATCAAATTACCCACTCCTGCTCCCGTACTTCCTAAGAAATTATTAACGAGCTGGTTCAATTTCGTCAACAGCAACATGTAATTGCTATAATAGGCTACCAATTTTAAGGAAGTAAACGCGTAAACCAAAAAAGGAAGTAATTGAGACCGCCCCATTCCTGCCAATTGATGTACAAACATTTGGCGTGCCTTGCGTACGATTATCTTATTCTCCGGATATTTTCGACGACCTTCAGCAATACTACACTTCAGCCATGGATATACCCTATTTATCTTCCAGTTAAGTATATATGAATATAAGATGCCAAAAAGTAATTCAATGGCAATCCATAGATAAAAACTACCTATGTAGCAAACAAGCATCATCTGTACCAATATCTTTATAATATTTGCAGTCTGGAAATAGGCCGTTACAACATAATTACGTTGATCGGCTCCTAACAAAGTTTGCCGATAATTAATAAAGTAACTGATGAGGGCAGAAGACAAAAAAGCAAAATAGGCAAAATAGACTACACCTAAATCAATACTGATATTTGCAAATATCAAAGGAAGAAAACAAGCCAATATGAGCCCTACCCCTATAATTATCAATCCGACGTTGCGATAAAGATACCCCAATACAGAAATAATATCTCGTATCTTGTCCTTGTCATCATTAAATAAAGGTTTATAAAGTACAAAACCAATAGATGCCCCAATTCCTAATTCGGCCAAATTCAAGAAACCCAATAAATTTTGTAATGTCCCCATTAGACCCACAAAATCTGCTCCCAACATATCCAAGAATATCTTGCGAGAAAAAAAAGAGATGAATAGGGTAATAAAATAAAAAAGCACATTTACCCGGGCATTCAAATAGCTTTTTTTGAGACGAGACTCTACCATAATTTCAACTTTTCGCAAATATTTTTCATTTTATCCATAAAAACACCCCTAAAGGTACCATACACGATATTCCATTGTTCATTGCATATAAAAATCCACAAGGCTTTGTAATATCCCCGCCTTCCGAAATACTTTCTGCATTGCATCACACGGTAATAGCTGCTCACAAGTCTATCTTCCCGATTTATTTTTCTCAGAAACCGGTTACAGCGACATGCTACCCAAACCCGTGCCAACAAATTGTCGAGCAAAACACTATATTGTAAAGAACCCTCACGTATTGTAGCACAATAAATGGCTACAGAGCATATTGCCACATTCCGAGCGTAATAATCCAAATAATAAGAGAACATTACATCATTTCCAGCCAATGTCTCATCAAATTGGATGGAATGCTTCTGAACTATATTTCTGGAAACCATTTTTGCCCAGGGTACATCATTCCGATATTTTAGTCTCTCCGCATCTATGCTTTCAGTCACATCAAAACCTAAAAAATCAGATTGACGTGAACGCATAGGAACTAAAGTTTCCGAATCTGCACTTGTAGCTCTGAATGTTATCAAATCGTAGTCCGTAGCACAATAACAATCCAGTACCTCTAAAAAACCGGGCAGAAAAAAATCATCAGCATCAGCAAACAGCAGCCACTTGCCTCGAGCATGAAGCAGGCCACAATTACGGGCATATCCAGCTCCCTTCCCTTCTTTGGTGAAAATGATTTCTACATCTTCCCGACTACTTCCCGGAAAGTCCATAAAATCCACGACATCAGAAGAACTGTCATCATCAACCACAATAATTTGGATGTCATCACGGAAAGGAATAGAATCCAAACAGCGCTGCAACAACAACGGAGCATTCTTATGAGGTATAATAATAGTATAAGTATAATCCATACTCCTTACTTTTGACAACAAATCAGTTAATACATATGTTTAGGCCCATAAAACACCGGCCCTATATTCAAACGGAACAAAAGACGAATATAGAAATCATATAATATATAGCAGTTGAATCCTAAAAGAACCTTTCCCAATTTATCTGTCTTAAATACCGGATGATAATATTTCAAAAAAACATCCCTACTTTCTGAAATCATCCTCTTCAGATGCTTTACCCTCATCTCACGCGGGATAGTCCTATCCGGCTGATAATCACTTTTCAAAGCTCTTCGGAATGGAACCAGCATAGAATTAACTGTAACTACCATATCTCCCGCTGGTATTTTCCATACTTTCATCATTTCTGCCAGAAGCTGTTGATATTTCACGAAACAACAGTATTCAGATTCAAATGAATGAATACGGTGGGATAGTGAAAAGGAATGTTTCACGTACACATAATTCTGCATATGGTTCAATACAAGATAATCACAATGCAACAAGTACTGATACATAAACAACAAATCTTCAAGACAATGTATATTCTCATCAAAGCGAATTGAAAATTCTTCTATTATACTCCTTGCATAAATTTTTGACACAGCATATCCCATTTCACAAATATTATTCTCTGCAAAAGATTTACCTATACTGGAGAAAGGCAAATAACGGTCCGGCAAAGATAAAGAAGGCAAAGAGGTACCATCAGTTCTCCTACACAACATCCCTTGAATCACTAATCCTCTTCCTGAATAGGCTGCCTGCAAATTATAAAGCCCCAAGCAATAATCAGGCAGTATCCAGTCATCCGGATCTACAAAAACCACATACTTCCCGGTGGCGTGATCCAGCCCTCGGTTTCGTGCAACACTGACTCCAGAGTTCTCCTGATGAAATACTCTGACACGATAATCCTTAGATGCCCATTCGTCACAAATTTCTCCACAACGATCGGGACTACCATCATCAATCAGCAATAGTTCAAAATCCGCAAATGTCTGCGAAAGAATACTGGAAACACAGCGCGACAAATATTGTTCCACTTTATAAATAGGAACAATGACGGATATAATAGGTTCTTCTTTCATCTTGAATTTCTATCTATATTATCATATTTATAGTCAATGCATCCCGAAACTTTTTTTGAACCGGAGAAAACGTAACAAAGAAATCCAGCAATCAAAGAAACCGCCTCCCATGTGGCAAAGAAGATATTTCGCTATGCAATCTGCTTTATAATCTGGCATGAATCTTTCTTCTATCCATTCCTTTTCCTTGGACAATAAATCGTCCAGACAAGCCACCCGCTGCCTGAATGGGTAGCCATTAGTATGGAGGGATAGCAGTACACGCTGAAAAACCAGACTTACGGAGTGCCTCAAATAGCGGGTAAGTTCATCCGACAGGCAACAAACGTCCTCAAATCTTTCCATTCTGCTTCTATAAGCTGAAAAAATATTGTACTCATCGCTGTATGTATTCATACGGGAAGAAAGCGTTTCTGCAGAATAGGCTATCCTATAATTATAGTCCATGAAATTGCAAAGACGGATATAATCTGAAAGCAATATGTAATCTATCATAAAAATCAAATCTTCCATGCAATGGACATTACAATCAAAACATAATTTATTTTCACGAATCAATTCTGCACTATATAGTTTTGAACAAGAAAATCCAAAACGGTCAAGGCCATACTCCGCGAAACCTTCACCTATATTACTTCCTATGAATATTTCTGGAAGTGTAATCTTTCCTATTAACTTACCATCAATTGAATATTTTAAAGCTCCTCCCATCACCAAACCAATACCCGTATCGGGCAGGCTCTTATATAAATGCAACAAATAATCCGTGGAAACCCAATCATCTGAATCCACAAAAACAATATATGTACCCTTAGCATGCTGCAATCCTATATTACGTGCAGCGCTAACGCCACTGTTCTGTTGATGGAACACCCGTATCCTCGTATCCTTTCCGGCATACTCTTCACAAATCTCCCCGCAACGGTCTGGGCTCCCGTCATCTACCAGCAACAGCTCAAAATTCGTAAAGGTCTGTACAAGAATACTGTCAACGCACTGAGGCAAGTACTCTTCTACCTTATAAACGGGGACTATAACGGATATTTCCGGGACATGATTCATATTCGCTCATTTTGTATGCAACACTGCCTTCATTTTTATAGACAACACCAACAAATAGTAGGCTGACTTTACAAAAGCCTTAAAATACAAATAGCCGGCATACGTAGGAAGCACATAATGGATGTTCTGCAACATCAGCTTCCATTCGGGACGCAGGCCCGTCATCTCCAACAAAGACGCATACTTTTTGTTCCTGAATACCAAATAACTCTGATAATGAAAGGATGTGTCTTTCGTGAAATACAGAATACGGTCAAAATATTTTGCCTTCAGAGTCTCAAAAAAAATATATATATCCCGGTTATCCTGCAAACACCGAGAAGACCGGATAAAATCGTAGATATAACCCAGCACCAGCACACGACATTCCAAATTACGCATAGACGGCGCCCGCATGATGGAGTCTGGCTGCATAGAATAATAGTAAGTGGTCTCACCGACGACATACATACTTTGAGCCATACATGCCAACTTAAATGACCATAAATCATCCTCGTGTACAATTCCCTCCTGGAAGTAGAGTTTATGCTGCAAAACGAGGGGACGACTCACCAGTTTGTTCCATGCCATGACATACCATTTTCCCTGCACATAAGTGGAAAGTACAAGAGCATTCCCTTCATAAAACCCGGTGCCTAATGATAAAGGAGGAGCCCAACGTCTGGCACCGGTCACCTCGTAATTGCCTATCACAAAATCCGGTCGCTTCTGCACCGCTGCATCTGCCAAAAGCTCTATTGCATTCGCAGAAATATAGTCGTCGCTATCCAAGAAGTACAGATAATCGCCAACAGACGCTAAAATACCGGTGTTTCTTGCAGCAGAAAGCCCTCTGTTCTCTTCATGTTCCAGACATCTCACCACCGCTCCGCGCGGATGCGAAGCCACCACCCGTCTGACTATCTCCATAGAGTTATCCGGAGTGCAGTCATTCACAAGAATAACTTCCAAATCCGGCCAGGTCTGGTTCAACACAGACAGCAGACACCGTTCTATGTACTTGGCAACATTATAAACCGGAACAATAATGGAAACTTTCATACTTTCAATCATATTTTCAGAATTTCACCTCATGGCCTTCCACAAACTCTTCCCACCACACAACAAGCGTCAACAGATTGAAATATTGCAAAGCCTTGTTCTGCCTATGCCAGAACCAACCGCCCTCCTTCTCTGCAACTTGTTCATAATCTGTAAGAAACTTCTTCACTGCATCACGACGCAGATAGTTGTCCATAATGCCGGAAGCAAGAATGAATTCCTTAAAGAGAGCACGTCGGGCCCTATCACGGAAGAACAGTGGCATAGGTGCAAAACCGCCCTGCTTCTTCTTCAAGGTAATGGCCTCGGGAAGTAAAGGTTTATAATGGTGCTTTAACAGATATTTAGAAACGGAACGACCCCGCGCAATGTCCAGTACACTGCTGCCCCTGCACTTCAACCCTACCGGTAGCTCCTGCAGGAAATGGAAAAGCTCCAGGTCCATAAAAGGATACGTCAGATTGTTACCGAACATGCGTGCCATGCTGGAAGCCTTGAAAAGAATGATACGGTTGATTACAGTCTCCAAATCGGAAAGAATGGCATGCTGCGCGTAAAGATGCTCGAAACTATGGATATCAGGCCGTAGTGATTTTACCGGCTCAAAATCTTCTTCCGGATTTTGCAGAAGGGCACACAAGGCAGAGTCGGAAAAGCCGAAACGCTCCCCTTCCAGAATATGAAGTATCTTATCCAAATGGAAATTGATGCGGGAAAGCTCTCCGCCGGTATCAAAGGTTTCATGCTCCAGCAGACGGCTGATGCCACGCAGCAAGGGACGCAATCCTATGCGGGCGGCTAGATAATGCAACGCCACTTCGCGACCGGAAGTACCGAAATACTGGTCACTGCCGTCACCTCCCAGAATCACGTCGGGCTTGTCATCGCCTATCATGCGCATGGCACAATAGTTTACCATCAGCCCGCCTTCCATAAAAGGCTCACCCAGAAAACGGACAATGTCGGGCAAGGCACTGGTTTCCGTACCGTCAATCTCGTACTCATGATGGCGCGTGCCGAAGGTTTCGGACATCAGACGGGCCATGGGCAGCTCCGTCCAGGCATCTCCTTTAAAGCCCACGGAATAGGAGTCAATCTGGCCGTCGTAAATGCTGCGCAGCGCAGCAAGGTTGGACCCGGAATCATAGCCGCCACTCAGCAGGATGCCTACCTTGCGGCTGTCTCCGATACGCCGACGGATGGCTTGCGCATGCAATTCTCCATAACGGCGGGAATAGGCCTCGACATCCGGATTCCGTTCAGTCGCCACCTTGGGTTCATGCTCAAAAACGCTGTCGCGCTTCAGACAATAAATGTCATCTGCCACCTTCTCATATAAGCCGGGATTTCTTTCCTTCAGCGAATCAAACATGGAATGTACGTTCGCTTGTGTCTCTAACTTTACAGAAGCCCAAACCGGCATCAGATAACCAAGCTCTGTCAACATGTAGAACTTTTCGCCGGCACCTAAAGAATGAACATCGAATAGGGCGAAATTATTCTTCTTCAAAATGCCACGCTGAAGGAATGTACTCAATGAAACCAGATTAGGCTCGAAATTTTCTTCCAGTTGGTCCTCTAAAAATTGCCAGGAAGTGGCAAAATTACCATCAATGTGACAATAGACGGGATAATGCGTGCCATGATGGTCGCGCACCACTCCGCATTCATTTTCTGAATAATATACTATGGTGAACGAACCGTCCAGACGTGAAAAGCCATATGCCGGATCGGATAGAAACGCATCGGCAGCAAGCTTGGCATTGGTATCATCCGGAGTTGCCTGCAAGGTGTCCCGATTATACAAAGTTCCGAAAAAGAAAAGTCTCAGATTATAACTTTCAAAAGAAGATTCCGGCTCTTCTCCCTCTACACAGGCTGTACGCCAATCTTCTAAAGTGATTTTTCCGTATATCATTTGTTTGCTTATAGACTTGTTTATTGTGTATCCCTTTCTATTCCACCACCCCATGCCTGGTATGTATAAAGGTCTTGTTTGCTCCCCTCAGCTTGAAGATGTTTCCTGCCATCAGCAGGAATGTATAGGGTATCTTTTGCAGGGCCATTGCCAGGCGGCTGGTGCAGAACCTTTTGGGAACGGCAACGAGCAGTGCGACAGCGAGCAACACCAAGAGCAGCCACCACTTCAGCCCCCATGTCCAGCGATAAACCGTGAACAACACGGAGAAGAGGAACGTGAAGCCCACCAACAGCAGGCGAGGAATGGAAAGCTGCTGGAAAAGCTTGTCGCAGAAGTCCCAATTACGCGCAACAAGCGCCTTCCACAGAAACTTGGCGAAAGTCTGGCAGTAGTGCCATTGTGCCGACAGCCAGCGGCGGCGCTGACGGGAGAAATCACCGGTGTTCTGTATCTTCTCATCAAATACAAAGGTTTCGGGCAGATAATAAAAGCGCTTGCCGCGATAGAGCAGGGTCAGCTCCAATTCACGGTCGAAACCGCCTACAGCCTTGATGTCAGCCATCGTATCACGGAACAAGTCATAACGGAACGCCATGCCGGAACCGATAAGGGCGGCCGACAAGCCCAGCTTGGCATGCCCCAAACGGAAAATGGTGTTATTGATTTCCTCACTGATGGCATCGAGCAAGGCCATGTCATTGTTCAGGTTCTTTGCACTCCGGTGGGTCTGCACAATCTCGACTTCCGGATTGGCGAAGAGGTCGTTAATATCACTCAGATAATCGTAAGGGATGACATTGTCCGCATCGAGCACCAGAGCGATGTCATAATCATTACCGATGGCAGTCATGGCGGCATTCAGAGATTTGGATTTGGTGCTTTTCTCAAAATGCACTTCAACCAAGCGGACAGGAAGCATAGCGAGGGAAGCGTTGGTTTCGGGCTGCATACGGTCCGAAATGACAACCGTATCAAAACAGTCGGCGGGATAATCCTGCTCCAGACATGAATGAACGCACTCGTGTATCACGGCATCTTCGCGGTAGGCAGGAATCAATATGGCAAAACGTTTGTGTTCCTTGGCTGGAGGGGGTAGAGGCAGGTCACGTCGGCGTGACGCCAGACTGTAAACCAATAGATACAGTATGTTTATTGCAAACAATATGTACAAAAGCCAATCAAGTATATTCAATATATGTTCCAAATTCAGGGCTATTTAAGCTTTAGAGCTGCTGCTTGTTTTTAATGGGTATCCGACACAAAGATACGAAAAAGAAGTAGAGTTTGGATAAAATATACAAAAAATGCGAAGAATATAGGAATAAAAAAACGAGCAAGCTCTCACGAACCCCTCGCCCCTATAAGAAAAGCCTTTAAGGCTTTTCTTTTAAACTACATCAATGTTACCTAAAAATCAATCTTTCTCTTTACCTAAAAAAATAAAACTTCAATTACCTATTCTGAAAACTTCAAAATCCAATTTTACCTTTACCTAATTTACCTATTTATTCAAAACATTTAGCTTATGAAAAAAATCTATTTTCAATCCTTTTACCTAATAACTAATATCCTTTATTGAAAACTGTTTTATTATTTATCAAATCCAAATGCAGTTTCCCAACTGCACTGCAAAGGTAAGTGTTTTATCCGCGCGCACAAAATGCCGACACATTTTTCGCGCGTTTTATAACATTGTTTTAGAGTTTAAGGGTATAGTTTACACTTATAAACAATTTGTTGTTCATCGGGAGCATACTTTCCAGTAAAAAACAAGCCACCGAAACGCCGAAACGCTTCGATGACTGTCCCCTTTAAACACCTTTAAACAAAATGAATTTCTTATTTATTTCCTCGCTTCAGCAATATAGCCCAAAGCTTCTTTACATTTTTCCGTAACATAAGTCCAGTCTTCAGCAGCGACCTTATCCTTCGGGAAGAGTTTGGAACCCATACCTACGCAGAACACACCCGCCTTAATCCAAGAGGTCAGGTTTTCCTGGGTCGGCTCCACTCCACCGGTCACCATCAGCTTGGACCAGGGCATCGGAGCCAGCAAACCTTTCACAAGTTTGGCACCAAGCACATCGCCCGGGAATATCTTGCAGAGATCGCAACCTGCTTCTTGCGCGAAACCTACTTCTGAAACGCTGCCGCACCCCGGAGTATAAGCTACCAGACGACGGTTACAAATCTTAGCAATCTCCGGGTTGAACAACGGGCCTACAACGAAACATGCCCCCAACTGCAAATACAGCGCCGCAGTAGCAGGGTCGACGATGGAACCTACACCCATAGCCACCTCCGGGCACTCTTTTGCCGCAAACTTCACAACTTCCGCAAACACCTCGTGGGCAAAGTCACCACGGTTCGTAAACTCGAACGCACGAACACCTCCATCGTAACAAGCCTTTACAACTTTCTTTGCAACTTCTGCATCCTTATGATAAAAGACGGGCACCATTCCGGTAGAACCAATCTTATTCAATACTGCGATTTTATCAAATTTACTCATCTTTTTATTTACGATTTGACGATTTACGATTAATATTACTTTATATCTATTCTTTTTATTTACGATTTGACGATTCAAACTTCCTTTGCTAACCGATTTCTTGTAGTGACAATAGAACTCACTATTATTTTATACAATTCATGCGCCTCTTGTTGCAACCCAAGCAGTTTATTAGCAGGAATCATCTCACTTTCAGCAATAATTTCCAACCAGTGTATAGTTTCATCCAGTTCTTCCTCTACCATTTTCAGTTTATTCAGAAAATCCTTATCAGACTTTCCCAAACAAGCTGCCCTATAATTGGCAGCAGGTGAAGTCCCTGAACGTACTATTTGTTTAGCTATAGCCATTGACGAAATCCGATTAGGCATACAATCTACCATCTTGATTATTCTCAAAGAGAACACCTTCAATCGTATTTTCAATTCCTCCGAGTTCACTGTAGAAGTAATTTCAATCGTACATCGTAAATCGTCAAATCGTAAATGAGTTAGCGTTGTACTCGTCCGCTTGCATCCCCTCCTGCCAGCGCTTCTACCTCTTCGGTAGAAACAAGGTTGAAGTCACCGTTGATAGTATGCTTCAAGGCAGAAGCCGCTACTGCAAATTCGAGGGCGGCACCCTGGTTAGGTTTTGTCAGCAGGCCGTGGATGATACCGCCTGAGAAAGAGTCGCCACCACCTACGCGGTCGATGATAGGATTGATGTCGTAACGCTTTGATTCGTAGAATTCCTCACCGTTGTAAATCATTGCCTTCCAGCCGTTGTGGGTGGCAGAGAAAGACTCGCGCAACGTAGAGATGACATATTTGAAGCCGAATTCCTTCGCCATCGCCTTGAAGATTCCCTTGTAGCCTTCAGCGTCCGTCTTGCCGCCTTCCACGTCTGCATCGGGCTTGAAGCCCAGACAGAGTTCAGCATCTTCTTCATTGCCGATGCAGACATCCACATACTGCATCAAAGGCTTCATGATGGACTGGGCTTTTTCTTTGGTCCAGAGTTTTTTACGGAAATTGAGGTCTACCGACACCATAACGCCGTGACACTTGGCAGCTTCGCAAGCCAAGCGAGTCAGTTCCGCAGCCTTGTCGGAGATGGCGGGAGTGATACCTGACCAATGGAACCAGTCTGCACCTTCCATGATGGCATCGAAATCAAAGTCTGCCGCATCTGCCTCGGCAATGGCAGAGTGTGCACGGTCATAGATTACCTTACTGGGACGCATGGAAGCACCAGTTTCAAGATAGTAGATACCTACACGATCACCACCACGCGCAATGAAATCTGTCTTTACGCCATACTTGCACAATGCGTTGACAGCCGACTGGCCTATTTCATGTTTCGGCAACTTAGTTACAAAATAAGCATCATGCCCGTAGTTGGCACAGCTGACAGCTACGTTGGCCTCGCCACCGCCATATACCACATCAAAAGAGTCGGACTGCACAAAACGGGTATTTCCCGGAGTAGACAGTCTCAGCATTATTTCACCTAATGTAACTACTTTCTTTCCCATAATCTTTCTATATTTTATTTTAATATGAAATTAATTTATTTCCTTTCAATTTATCATTACGAGGTATAAAAAGAACTTAAGCACTTGAAAATGTGAATAGTAAATCAAAACAACATTCATTCTTCACAGTCTTCGTGTGCGGGCACAAAGATACAACAATTTTTGAAATACAAAAAATTATCATATATTTGTAGCGGAAATATCAAGATTATTATTGTGCACGAGCACAAGACATATACTCTACTTGGTACATTGTAAATTATAAATATAGATGGAAAGAGTCAGAATAAAAGATATTGCCAAGATGGCAGACGTATCAGTGGGAACCGTCGACCGTGTGATTCACGGACGCAGCGGTGTGTCCGAATCCAGCCGGAAACGGGTGGAAGAAATCCTGAAACAGCTGGATTACCAACCAAATATGTATGCCAGTGCACTGGCTTCGAACAAGAAGTACACATTTGCCTGCCTGCTGCCACTGCACGAGAAAGGCGAATACTGGACAGACGTGGAGACAGGCATACACAACGCCGTAGAGACTTATTCTGACTTTAACGTCGCCGTGCACCTCTCCTACTATGACCCGTATGACTATCATTCATTCGCGGAAGCCTCCAGACAGATTCTATCACTGGAGCCGGACGGAGTGATGTTTGCCCCCACCGTTCCGCAATACACCAAGCCCTTTACGGATGAGTTGACGCAACATAATATACCTTATATATATATAGACTCCAATATAAAGGAAGAGCCCGCCCTATCCTTCTACGGGCAGAACTCGCACCAAAGCGGATATTTTGCCGCCCGCATGCTGATGCTGCTTGCCGGAGAAGACGCGCAGGAAATCGTCATCTTCCGCAAAATAAACGAAGGCATCGTTGGGTCGAACCAGCAGGAACGCCGCGAAATAGGTTTCCGCGAATACATGCAGAAGCATCATCCCGCCTGCCGCATCTGGGAACTGGACCTGCATGCCAAGCGCGACAGCGAGGACACACTGATGCTAGACGAGTTCTTCCAAGAGCATCCTACCGTAAAGAACGGAATCACCTTCAACTCCAAAGCATACATCATCGGGGAATACCTGCTGAAGAAGCAGAAAAAAAACTTCAACCTGATGGGCTATGACCTGCTGCAACGCAATGTAGACTGTCTGAAACAAGGAAGCATCTTCTTCCTCATAGCACAACAGCCCACCCTGCAAGGATTCGACGGCATCAAGGCCTTGTGCGAATACCTGATTCTGAAGAAGGAAATCACAAGGGAAAACTTCATGCCAATTGACTTGCTAACGAAGGAGAATATAGAGTTTTATTACAATAAATAGTTGCATGTACAATGTACCATCTACAATGTACAATTCGGGCATGCGGAAGGGGACTAATACTAGCGCAGCGCAGCCAAATTGTACATTGTAGATGGTAAATGGGGAATTTAAAAGATGGAGGCAAAGCACCTGAAAATCAATCCTTCCGACAATGTTGCAGTGGCTATCACAGCACTTCCGGCTGGTGAAAAACTCACGGTGGACGGAAAGGAAATCACCTTGAATGAGGATGTTCTTGCCGGACACAAATTTGCACTGAAAGACTTTGAGGAAGGCGAAAACGTCATTAAATACGGATACCCCATCGGCCATGCCCGGAAAGCGCAGAAGCAGGGAGACTGGATGAATGAAAACAATATCAAGACCAACTTGTCCGGGTTGCTGGAATACACATACAACCCCGTCAATGTAGACCTCAATACTACGGTCCTAAACCTCAATACTGGCGCGCCAAACCTGACCTTTAGAGGGTACAAACGCAAAAACGGAGATGTAGGCGTGCGCAATGAGATATGGATTATTCCGACAGTGGGCTGTGTAAACGGAATCATCAACCAACTTGCCGAAGGCCTGCGCCGCGAAACGGGCGGAAAGGGCGTGGATGCTATCATGGCTTATCCCCATAATTACGGCTGCTCCCAGTTGGGTGACGACCACGAGAATACAAAGAAAATCCTCCGCGACATAGTGCTGCATCCCAATGCGGGAGCCGTACTCGTGGTAGGCCTGGGATGTGAGAATAACCAGCCGGATGTATTCTGCGAGTTTCTGGGAGACTATGACCGGGATCGCGTAAAGTTTATGGTGACCCAGAAAGTGGGTGATGAATACGAAGAAGGCATGGAGCTGCTGCGCGAACTTTATGCCAAAGTCATCCAGGACCAGCGCGAGGATATTCCCTTAAGTGAATTGCGCGTAGGCTTGAAGTGTGGCGGTTCGGACGGTTTCTCCGGCATCACCGCCAATCCGCTACTGGGCATGTTCTCCGACTTCCTGGTAGCACAAGGCGGCACCAGCGTACTGACGGAAGTACCGGAAATGTTCGGTGCAGAAACCATTCTGATGAACCGCTGCCGCACCAAAGAGTTGTTTGAGGACACGGTGAAGCTGATTAATGACTTCAAGGAATATTTCCTCTCACACGGTGAACCGGTAGGCGAAAACCCGTCTCCGGGAAATAAGGCAGGTGGCATCTCTACATTGGAGGACAAGGCCTTGGGATGCACCCAGAAATGCGGCACAAGCTACGTGGAAGGGGTACTTCCATATGGCGAACGCCTGAAAGTAAAGGGACTGAACCTGCTGTCTGCTCCGGGAAACGACCTTGTAGCCGCCACTGCCCTTGCCTCTTGCGGATGCCACATGGTGCTGTTCACCACAGGACGCGGAACGCCCTTCGGAACCTATGTGCCGACCATGAAGATTTCCACCAACTCCACTTTAGCAAAGAACAAACCGGGCTGGATAGACTTCAACGCCGGAGTTATCGTCGAGAACGAACCGATGAAGCAAACCTGCGAACGCTTCATCGAGTATATCATCAAAGTAGCAAGCGGTGAATTCGTGAACAACGAAAAGAAAGGCTACAAGGAAATAGCCATCTTCAAGACCGGAGTAACTTTGTAAATTGAAAATTAAAGACTGATAGATGGAGGGCGGGACAAAACCATTTTGTGCCGCCCTTTGTTTTTGTTACCTTTGCGGCGGAATTGATTTCACCACAGATTACCCCGATTAACATGGAATTGATTGAAAGGTAGAAATCTGTGGTGAACCATTAATCTCAACCAAACAATACAACTATGTCAGCAACAACCGATACAACCCCTAAAACCCAAAGCGGCTGGTGGGCACTCAGCCCGTTGGCGGTGTTCCTTTGCCTCTATCTGGTGACTTCGCTCCTGGTGAACGACTTCTATAAAGTCCCCATCACGGTAGCCTTCCTCGCCTCGTCCTGCTATGCCATCGCCATCACGCGCGGCTTGAATCTGGAACAGCGCATCTACCAGTTTTCCGTGGGCGCCAGTAACAAGAACATCATGCTGATGGTATGGATATTCATCCTTGCAGGAGCATTCGCCCAAAGCGCCAAGCAGATGGGCGCCATTGATGCGACCGTAAATCTGACCCTGCATATACTGCCGGACAACCTGCTGCTGGCGGGCATCTTCATCGCCGCCTGCTTCATCTCCCTCTCGATAGGAACAAGCGTAGGAACTATCGTCGCACTGACTCCCGTAGCCGTGGGGCTGGCGGAAAAGACGGGCATCGACCTGCCCTACATGGTTGCCATCGTGGTGGGAGGCTCGTTCTTCGGAGACAATCTTTCCTTCATATCCGACACCACCATTGCATCGACCAAGACGCAGGACTGCGTGATGAGGGACAAGTTCCGCGTCAACTTTATGATTGTGGTACCGGCAGCACTTATCATACTGGGCATCTATATCTTTCAAGGACTGTCCGTCTCTGCCCCACCACAAGTACAGACCATCGAGTGGATAAAGGTAATCCCCTACCTCATCGTACTGGGTACGGCCGTAGCAGGCGTCAACGTCATGCTGGTACTGCTGCTGGGCATCCTCTCTACCGGAATTATCGGTGTCTATACCGGCACCGCCTTCTTCGACTGGTTCGGAGCCATGGGAACGGGCATCACCGGCATGGGCGAGCTCATCATCATCACCCTGCTGGCCGGAGGCATGCTCGAAACCATCCGCTACAACGGCGGCATCGACTTCATCATCTCCCGGCTGACCCGCCACGTCAGCGGCAAGCGGGGAGCCGAATTCAGCATCGCCGCCCTGGTCAGCATCGCCAATCTCTGCACCGCCAACAACACCATTGCCATCATCACCACCGGCCCCATAGCCAAGGACATCGCCATCCGCTTCCACCTGGACCGCCGGAAAACAGCCAGCATACTGGACACCTTCTCATGCCTTGTGCAAGGTATCATCCCCTACGGAGCACAAATGCTGATAGCCGCCGGACTTGCCGGCATCTCCCCCATCAGCATCATCGGAAACCTATACTACCCCTTCTGCATGGGAGCCTGCGCCATACTCGCCATTCTCCTGAGATACCCCAGGAAATACTCGGGAGAAGGATGAGTGATAAGTGATGAGTGATGAGTGGTGTTGTGTGAACATTTAAAAAAAACACCCTCATGCCAACAAATAACTCATAACTCATAACTCATAACTCAAAATCTTTTCTTACCTTTGCACCCGCTATTACGAGATAGTAGCATAATTCAAATCATTAACTAAAAATATTTTAATTAAATGGCAACAAAAATCAGATTGCAAAGACATGGACGTAAGAGCTACGCTTTTTACTCTATCGTTATTGCAGACGTAAGAGCACCACGTGATGGTAAATTTATTGAGAAGATTGGTACTTACAATCCTAACACCAATCCTGCCACAGTAGATTTGAAGTTCGACCGCGCACTTGACTGGGTGTTGAAGGGTGCACAACCTACTGACACAGTTCGTAACATCCTCTCTCGCGAAGGTGTTTATATGAAGAAGCACTTGCTGGGCGGTGTAGCAAAAGGCGCATTTGGCGAAGCGGAAGCTGACGCTAAGTTCGAAGCTTGGAAGAACAACAAACAAAGCGGTTTGGCTGCTCTGAAGGCTAAGGAAGACGAAGCTAAGAAAGCTGAAGCAAAGGCACGTCTGGAAGCAGAAAAGAAAGTAAACGAAGAAAAAGCAAAAGCATTGGCAGAAAAGAAAGCTGCTGAAGCTGCCGCAAAAGCTGCTGCTGAAGCATCGGCTGAAGAGGCTCCTGCAGAAGAAACCCCTGCTGCTGAAGAAACTGCTGCCGAATAATAGTAAGCACAGCATTATCGCTAAAAATGGGATTAAAACTATAAAAATCCTCTCCGGTTCATATCGGAGGGGATTTTTTATTACTATATTTGCAGCTATAATCATTCATTAAAAAAACAAGCAATGAAAAAGTTTACTTATCTGCTCGCTGTAGCCGCTGTGTTTACGGCTTGTAACAGTGGAAACAACGGTTACACCGTAACCGGAACTGTAGAGGGTGCAGCCGACGGCGACACCGTATATCTGGAAACCGTGGAAGGACGCCAATTCGTCAAATTGGATTCTGCTGTCATCAAAGGTGGAACATTTACCTTCAAGGGCACACAAGATACTGCTGTCAACCGCTACATCTCTTACAAAGCCGAAGGAAAAGACGGCGCAGCCATCGACTTCTTCCTGGAAAACGGCAAGATTATAATCAACTTGTCGCAGGAAAACAACTCTGCCACCGGTACTGCCAACAATGATGCCTACCAGGAAATCAGAGCCCAAATCAACGGTCTGAACAAACAGATGATGAGCATCTACGAATCCATGTCGGACACCACACTGACCGACGAACAGCGTGAAACCAAAGGCAAAGAGATGGAAAATCTGGAAAACAGCATGATATCTGCCATCAAAGCCGGCATCAAAAAGAACATCACCAACCCGGTGGGTGTACTCCTGCTGAAGCAGAACTATTACTACATGGATGTGGCAGACCTCAACCCGCTGATGCCCCAAATCCCCGCAGCTTACGACAACGACGAAGCCATCGTCAAGATAAAGAACAACGTTGAGAAAATGAAAGCCACTGCCGTAGGCCAGAAGTTCACAGACTTCGAGATGCAGACGCCGGAAGGAAAAACGGTAAAACTGTCCGACTACGTAGGCAAGGGCAAAGTTGTCCTTGTTGACTTCTGGGCAAGCTGGTGCGGCCCCTGCCGTCGCGAGATGCCCAACCTGGTGGAAGCTTACGCCAAATACAAGAACAAGAACTTCGAGATTGTAGGCGTATCCCTGGACCAGAGTGCTGACGCATGGAAAGAAGCCATCAAGAAGCTGAACATCACTTGGCCGCAAATGTCCGACCTGAAATACTGGAACTGCGAAGGCGCACAGCTTTATGCCGTAAGCAGCATCCCCCACACTGTGTTGATTGACGGTGAAGGAACTATCCTTGCACGCGGATTGCACGGTGACGAACTTCAGGAAAAGATAGCTGAAGCTGTTAAATAATAAAGCCGGACACACCGGAAGCTAAAGAAGAATGCCACACTTCGCAAAGGCAAATGCTATTGATTGCGCCTTGCGAAGTGTGGCATTTCAATTGATAAAATGTGGCATTTCGGTCAATGAAGTGCGGCATTCGAGATGATGAAGTGCGGCATTTTCAAGAGAAGATGCGTGCCGCCATTTCCATACCCAGCCGTACGGTTTCCCACTGCTTTTCCTCATCGGCCTCCGAAGGGGAAAGAAGCGCATTCGCATCCGGCAGGCACAAAGTAAAACGTTTCAAGGGGATATAGTTCAACACGCTCTCGGTCTTCGCCTGCAATTCATCCAGTTCGTCTTCCTGGGGATAATGGGACAGCACGAAACCGAATACTGCCTCTTTCTCGTGTATAAACCAGAGCAGACGGTTGCGGTCGCACGCGCCACAGTCGTAATTCAAGAAATAGGCATCGGCCCCATGCAGCTGCACCAACATATCCGTAGGTGCATGGAATGCAACATACATCCCTGCTGGACGCTCGCGCAAAACACGGTTATTCAGCCGAACGGTATCTTCCATTATCACCGAATGCACCCCGTCGAACTGGACGTAGCGACAACCGGCATCATAGAGTTGGGTAAGCAAAAGTTTGTAGCAGGAAGCAATATCATCCGTCAAAAGCCGAATGTCGGAATAAACGGTTTCTATCTGAGTCCGCTCCACGCGTTGAATAATCTGGGTCAAGAGTTCTGCCGGCGAGGGGATATGCTGTTTCTTCATCACCTCCCCACCCGCAATGGAATCAAGAAATGCAAATTCTTCCAGAACCGGATGCCGGAGCAAGCCGAGCCGTTCCGTAACCTCCAAAGGAGAACCTTCGGAGAAAAACTGGCCGTCTTTGGAACGGATACCCTCCCAGCTTTCCAAAAAATCACGACTTCGGAAACCACCGTCGGAAACCACCTTCATGCCTCCCTGTTCCAGCCGTTCCACAAGATTGCGCACTGACGCATCTTCAACCGCCTGCAAAGCCTGCCGGCTCACTTGTCCGTTCTGATATTGCTCGCGGGCATCCTTCAATGCACGAGGTACGCAAAAAGCTCCAGCGATGTCTATTTTAAACGGAGGAAATACATTTGCCATATTCATCCTTTCTTTGATTATTAAAATAATGATACTTCAGCCCCTATGCCACGGGCAATAAAGCAATACAATTGAACGGTAACAAGAGACATTATCAAGGATTGAGAACCTTAAATAAACCAATTCGTTACAAATATAACTAAAGAATCCGAAAATCCACAATCCGCTCCAAAGATTTATCTTCATTTGACACTTGAAAATTCAGAGAATGCTCAAGTATACAACAACAGCCTATAACGAACAACTTTAAAAAGTAATTTTTATTCAAAGTTTTCCATTTACAAATAAAACACCACTAATTATCAAACGATTAACACTTTTTAAATCACAAAAAGTTTCCCAAAAAGTAAAACCTATCAATAACTATAATACCTTTGTTTCCGCATTTAAACTAAATAGATAGTCACATTTAAGTATAAAAGGTTATGATACAGACAGTACTCAAGCGCGACGGGCGCGTCGTCGGATTCAACGAAGAAAAAATAGCCACCGCCATCCGGAAAGCCATGTTGCATACAGATAAAGGTGAAGACCTGCAACTGATACACCAGATTACGGACCGCATCTCTTTCAAGGGGGATTCGCAGATGACGGTGGAAGCCATCCAGGATTTGGTGGAAGTGGAGCTGATGAAGAGCAGCCGCAAGGACGTTGCCCAAAAATACATCGCCTACCGCAACCAGCGAAGCATTGCCCGCAAGGCAAAGACGCGCGACATGTTCCTGGAGATTATCAACATCAAGTCCAACGACATCACACGCGAAAATGCCAATATGAATGCTGATACCCCGGCAGGCATGATGATGAAATTTGCCAGCGAAACCACCAAGCCTTTTGTGGACGACTATCTGCTGAGTGAAGAAGTTCTGGATGCCGTCACCCAGAACTATCTGCACATCCATGACAAGGATTATTATCCCACCAAGAGCCTGACATGCGTACAACATCCGCTGGACCATATTCTGAAATACGGCTTCTCTGCCGGACACGGCGAATCGCGCCCGGCCAAACGCATCGAGACTGCCAGTATCCTGGGATGCATCTCGCTGGAAACAGCCCAGAACGAGATGCACGGCGGACAAGCCATCCCTGCATTCGATTTCTACCTTGCCCCCTACGTGCGCAACAGCTTCATCGAGGAAGTCAAGAACCTGGAAGAACTGAATGGAAAAGACTATTCCCATCTCTATCAGAAGGAACTGGCCGACTATCTGCTACAGCCGTTGGACGGACTGACGGACGAGGACCGCATCGTGCAGCATGCCGTCAACAAGACCGTATCGCGCGTGCACCAGTCCATGGAGGCGTTTATCCATAACATGAACACCATCCACTCACGCGGCGGCAACCAAGTGGTGTTCAGCTCCATCAACTACGGCACAGACACCTCTGCCGAGGGGCGCTGCATCATCCGCGAGCTGCTGAAAAGCACCTATCAGGGGGTAGGAAACGGAGAAACCGCCATCTTCCCCATCCAGATATGGAAAAAGAAACGGGGTGTGAGCTACCTGCCGGAAGACCGCAACTACGACCTCTACCAACTGGCCTGCAAGGTGACGGCACGGCGTTTCTTCCCGAACTTCCTGAACCTGGACGCCACCTTCAACCAAAGCGAGGACTGGAAAGCCGATGACCCGAAACGCTACCAGCACGAAGTTGCTACCATGGGATGCCGTACCCGTGTATTCGAAAACCGTTTCGGACCGAAGACCTCCATCGGACGCGGCAACATCTCTTTCTCTACCATCAATATTGTCCGCATAGGAATCGAGTGTATGAACATAGAAGACAAGGAACAGCGTATCGCCCGGTTCTTTGCCAAGTTGGATGCCATGCTTGAGGTGACCGCACGCCAATTGCACGAACGTATGGAATTCCAAAAGACCGCCTTCGCCAAACAGTTCCCGTTACTGATGTCCGCCTTGTGGATAGGCAGCGAAAAACTGAAACCGAACGACACGATTGCTTCCGTCATCAACCAGGGAACACTGGGAATCGGCTTCATCGGATTGGCAGAATGCCTCGTAGCATTACTCGGAAAACATCACGGCGAATCTGGCGAAGCCCAGGAGCTGGGACTGAAAATCGTGACCTATATGCGCGACCGTGCCAACCAGTTCTCGGAGCAATACCAGCACAACTACAGCGTGCTTGCCACTCCTGCCGAAGGGCTGTCGGGCAAGTTCACCCGCATCGACCGTAAGAAGTTCGGCACGCTGCCGGGCATTACGGACCGTGACTACTACACCAACTCCAACCACGTGCCCGTATACTACAAATGCAGCGCCCGCCACAAAGCGGAAGTGGAGGCTCCTTATCATGAGCTGACCCGCGGCGGACACATCTTCTATGTGGAGATAGACGGTGACGCCACCCACAATCCGGAAGTCATTATGCGTGTAGTGGACATGATGGACCAATACAACATCGGCTACGGTTCGGTAAACCACAACCGTAACCGCTGTCTGGAGTGCGGCCACGAAAACTCCACCCCAAACCTGGAAGAATGCCCGAAGTGCGGCAGCAAGCATATCGACAAGCTGCAACGCATCACCGGCTACCTGGTGGGGACAACCGACCGCTGGAACAATGCCAAGCTGGCAGAGTTGAACGACAGGGTCGTTCATAATTAAAAATTAAAGGGCTGCGCAGTGCAAAGCGGAGCTTCATTTTTAATGGTTGACGTTTAATTTTTAATGATTAATGTTCAGCTTTCTACCTGCGATGTTTAATTTTTAATTTTTAATTCCCTACTCATGCTTTCTATTCTCGACATTTTAGAAGATACCACAGTAGACGGTCCGGGCTTCCGGACTGCCATTTATGCTGCCGGATGCCCCAACGGTTGTCCCGGTTGCCACAATCCGGAGTCGTGGGACATCAACCGCGGGCACTGGATGAGTACGGAAGAGATTCTGGAAAAAGTCCTTGCCGACAACTTTGCAGACGTCACCTTCAGTGGTGGAGACCCGATGTTCCAGCCGGAAGGATTCACCCAACTGGCGCATGCCATCAAGGAGCGGAGCCGGAAAAACATCTGGTGCTATACGGGCTATACTTTCGAAAAGCTACTGCGCAACCCGCGCCAAGCCCAACTGCTGAAGTACATCGACGTACTGGTGGACGGCAAATTCAAAAAAGAACTGAGGGATGAGGAACTCTATTTCCGGGGAAGCCGCAACCAGCGTCTGATTGACGTACAGACATCCCTGCAAAAGGGGGAAACCGTAATTTACCACTATAATCCCCAAAAGGGCATTTAAAAAAGTATCCCGTCATTCTTCGCTTCGCTCCGAATGACGGGATACCTACATCACCATTCTATAAATTTCCCTCTTTCCCTGCGCTTCTGCAGCTCCTCCTGAAGAAAGCGCTGCCTATCCTTGGCGATATACCGGCGGGCAAAAATATTGGGCACCGCTACCCCCAGCGCTATGCAGAGAATAATCAGTGAAGCCGTGATGCCGTTGGAAACAACCGCCGTCACCTCGCCTACCACACCGTGCATATTGATAAGCCCGAAAAGCGAACGATACATCAACACTCCCGGAATCATCGGGATGACGGAAGGAATCGTCAAGACGTGATTGGGAACATGGAACCAATGCACTGCCTTCACGGCTATCAGGCTGACAACCATGCTGCCCATGAACGAACCTATCACCGGTCCGTAACCCAGCTCGAAATTGACAAAGTTACGCGTACAAACGGCGATGATACCGCCCACCGCAACAACCCACAACAAGCGCCGCTGTATATTGAATATCATGGAAAATCCCATGGCAGCTATCGCCGCCGCAATGGCATACACCAGATAACTATCATGAGGCACCATACTCAATTCGCTAAACTTCTTGTCAATCACAACATCCTCCACCGTCAGCAGACGCATGGCTATCACAATGCCGAAGGCCATTGCACAGACCATCAGCACCGTATTCACAGCCCGGACAATGCCCACCTGGATATAATTATCAATCATATCATCCACAAAGTTTATCAACGGCACACCCGGAACAATGAACAGTGCACACGCCAACAACGGATGATAGGGAGTTTCCGAGAGTCCGGCAAAAGAAGACACATAGGCCAAGCAGGTCGAAATCAATGCGGCAATGGCAATACTCATATAGTGATTGATGCCGAACTCCATACAACGGACACGGACGCGAAAACCGGCAAAAGCGCAGATGGAGGTAAACAGAAACGCCATCCAGTCACCACCGAACAGCTTGCAGAAACCTCCGCAGGCAAAGCCAGCACCGATGGCAACAACGTATGGCACATAATTCCGCTTCTTGTTTTTGATTCTTTCTAGTTCCTCCTCATACTGGTCGAGGGAGTAGTCATTCTCAATGGCCCGCCAGGACAGTTTGCTGATTTCGGAAATGGCTGTCATGTTGATGCCATGCTTCTCGCACTTCTGGAATTTGGAGAACGAATGCAGGCCGTCGCTCACATTCACCACCAGCATGGTATAACTTACGTCGATGTGGAGTTTTTCTTCCGGCAGCCCCAGATAGGCGGCAACACGGTTCAGGTTACGAACAACACGGTTTGTATCAGCCGCACTCTCCACCAGCAGCTGTCCGGTACGAAGCAATAAATCGAGTTTCCTGCGCAGCAGGGCAATCTCTTGTTCAGTCAAAGTCTTATCCATGAATCTTTTTACCTATTTTTTTGGAGGCACAAAGATAGGCAAAATGTAGAAAACGATTTCATTCTTTCGGCAGAAAACTCTACCTTTGCAGCCGTTTTTTTAATGGACACAAATGGAAATATTCTGGAATACTATCGCACAATACAACGAGGCCACCTGGTGGACACAGCTCCTCATCACCGCAGCAGGTATCCTGCTCACCACGCAGCTCTACCGGAAACCGACCTTATGGGCAAAACGCTCCATGAAAATCTACATGGTATTTCTGAACGGGTGGATATCCGTCGTGTACTACATGATGTATTGCGGAGCGCGCGGACACCACCATATACTCGCCATCTTCTGGGGAGTGATTGCAGTGTTGTGGCTATGGGATTTGTTTACCGGCTACACTCCGTTCGAGCGCAACCCGAAATACAAGGTACTGGTGGGGGTACTCTATGCAATGCCTTTCCTCTACCCGCTCCTTTCGTGGGCACGCGGAATGGAATTTCCCATGATGACTACCACCGTGATGCCCTGCTCGGTAGCAGTTTTCACCATCGGGCTGCTGCTGGCTTTCTCGCGCAGGGTCAACCTGCTCGTCATTCTGTTCCTTTGCCACTGGGCGCTCATCGCCTTTTCCAAAGTCTACATCTACAAGATTCCCGAAGACCTCCTGCTGGCAAGCGCCACCGTACCTGCCATCTATCTGTTCTTCAAGAACTACTTTGAACAGAACTTACACAAGGAAACCAAGCTGGGCGCACGGCTCATGAACTGGTTCCTTATCCTCATCTGTATAGTGGTCGGGGTACTGCTCAGCATGACGCTGCTCCATGGAATGAGAGGATAAAGAAATAGCGCGCTTCCGCGCGCCAAAATCATTTCTTCTTTCCCTGATTGGCCACAGCCTCCATCAATTTCTTTATCTCCTCGGGATCACCCAAGAAATAGTCTTTCGTCAAGTTCAGCTCATCGTCAAACTCAAAGACGTAGGGCACCGCCGTAGGCAGGTTCAGATGCACAATTTCATCGTTCGAAATATGCTTCAGATGCTTGATAATACCCCGCAGGCTATTGCCATGAGCCACTACCAGCAATTCGTCGGCCGTCTTCAGATTCGGGAAGATGACACATTTCCAGTAAGGCATGATACGCTCAATCGTATCTTTCAACGACTCCGTACGGGGCAGTTCGGCATCGGGCACTTCTTGATAACGGTCCTCAAAACGCGGATTACGCGGGTCATCCTCGGCCAATGCATGCGGAGCCACATCAAAGCTCCGGCGCCATACCAACACCTGCTCGTCACCGTACTTGGCAGCCGTCTCTGCCTTGTTCAGCCCTTGCAACTGGCCGTAGTGTTTCTCATTCAACCTCCACGATTTCTCCACCGGAATCCAGTCCTGGTCGAGGCGGTCCAGCACACAATCCAGTGTCTTCACGGCACGCTTCAGATAGGAAGTATACGCCTTCTTGAAGCGGAATCCCTTTTCTGCCAGCAGCTCACCCGCCCTTACAGCTTCAGCAACGCCTTTCTCTGTCAAATCAACATCCGTCCACCCCGTGAAGCGGTTTTCCTTATTCCATGCACTCTCGCCGTGGCGAAGCAAAACAATCTTTTTCATATAGTCTCCTTTCAGTTTTACCTATAGAACACCCGGCTACCTCCTCTTGTTCATGCAATAGCGGACCACATATACCAAAAGTATCAGAAACGCCACCCACACCATGCTGATGACCGGCAGGTAGCGGTTATACAAATATTCCCCTTCCTTCGGGACACGGTTGAAAGTACAGATTATGCAATTACAGCACGCATCGAGTGCATCATGCGAGAATACCGAAAAAACAATGATAGCCACCCCCGCAAGAAGCATCATCAAAGTCCCCCACACCAGCCACTTACCAGCCACGGAAGGATGGAATTGCGAATGAGTGGAATGTACGAATCTAACCATAAACACTTGTCTATTATTACCGGTACAAATGTCCTTCATTTTTAACAATCCGGCAATACCTACTTTTCATCAAAAAGAGAGTCTGCCATCCCAATTAGTAGGTAGCCGCGACCTCTATAAACCACGCCACAAGCTAACCCGAAATGGGGAGCGGCACAACACTAAAAGCCCTACATGTAGGTATTTCACGTTCTCCGGCAAAGCCTTTACTTTGCAGCAAACAATTTAATCACTTTATTTACAATGAAAAAGACTGGTGTTTTTTATGGTTCCAGTACCGGAACCTGCGAAGAGTTGGCTAACCAGATAGCCGAAAAGTTGGGAGTTTCCTCCACCGACGTACATAGTGTTGACAAGATGACCGCCGATAAAATCAAGGAATATGAAGTGCTGGTTCTAGGTACCTCCACTTGGGGAGACGGCGAACTGCAGGACGACTGGTATGACGGCGTAAAAGTACTGAAGAGCGCCGACCTTTCCATGAAGTTCGTAGCCCTATTCGGTTGCGGTGACTCCGAATCCTACTGCGACACATTCTGCGACGGCATCGGAGTACTCTACGAGGACCTGAAGGATAGCGGGTGTACCTTCTTGGGCAACAAAGTTAGCACGGACGGGTATTCCTTCTCCTCTTCCATCGCCGTGGTAGACGGTGCATTCGTAGGACTTCCCCTCGACGAAGTGAACGAAAGTAACAAAACCGCCGAACGCATTGATGCCTGGACAGCCGAAATAAAAAGCAAGCTCTAGAAAAGAAACAGACCATCCGTTTACTTTAAACGGATGGTCTGCCTGCATCATGCAGATGATATCTTTTATCTGAACAGATAATGTGTTCCGCCATATCCGCAGGCACATTATCTTTTTTTATGCTCTTATACGAACCAGCGAACGTAGCAGAAGTCCTGACGGTGAGGCAGGTCTGCATTCTTCGGGAACATACGGTAAGAAACCTTGAAGCTACCCGCATTTTCCATCTTGTGCTTAGCTTGGAAAGTATAAAGGTTACCTTCTTTCTTCACTACATTGAACGGTTCTACGGAGTAAACATGCTGTTTGCCATCCTGAGCCGTATAAGTAGTCACCAGTTCCAGACCGATAGCATCGTTCAAGCCCTTCTCGTCGATAACGTAAGTAATGGTGTATTCCTTACCGCTCTCGATGGAGCCTTTCACCAGGTCTTCGGTCTTTTCGCAAGACACCACTTCAATGCTGTCCCACTTCTCGGCAACTTCTTCCTTCCAAGCAGCTATTTCCTTAGCCTTGGCACAACCGTCGGCAGCCAGCATCTTGAAACGTTTGGCCTCCTTGATGTAGAACTTGTCGTAATAGTCGTCCAGCTGACGCTTCATTGTATAGTGGGGAGCAATCTGTGCGATGGAGTTCTTGATAGTCTTCACCCAACCTTCAGAATATCCCTTCTTGTTGCGTGCATAGAACAACGGCAGAATTTCTTGCTCAAGAATGCTGTAGATAGTAGCGGCATCGAGCTGGTCCTGATGTTCCTGGTTCTGGTAAGTACGCTTTTCGGTCAATGCCCAACCGGCACCTTCACGATAGCCTTCCAACCACCAGCCGTCGAGTACGGAGAAGTTTACAACACCGTTCATCAACGCCTTTTCGCCGGAAGTACCGGATGCTTCGAGCGGACGTGTCGGAGTGTTCAGCCAGATATCCACACCTGAAACGAGGCGACGTGCCAACTGCATGTCATAATTTTCCAGGAAGATAATCTTGCCCAGGAACTCCGGACGACGGGAAATCTCAATGATTCTCTTAATCAAGCCCTGGCCGGCACCATCGTGCGGGTGAGCCTTACCGGTAAAGAGGAACTGTACCGGATAGTCGGGGTTGTTCACAATCTTGGCCAGACGGTCGAGGTCGGTGAACAGCAAGTGTGCACGCTTGTAGGTAGCGAAACGGCGTCCGAAACCTATCAGCAGAGCGTTCGGATTGATTTTGTCCAGCAGGGAAACGATGCGTGAAGGGTCACCCTGGTTCTTCAACCAAGTTTCACGGTATTGCTTGCGAACATAGTCAATCAGTTTGTTCTTCATCACCATGCGCGTCTTCCAGATTTCTTCGTCGGACACGTTATAGATAGCCTCCCAAATCTTGGGGTTGGACTGGTCGTAGAGGAAGTTCTCATCAAAATGCGCAGCATAGAGATGTTTCCACTCCGTAGCGCTCCAAGTGGGGAAGTGTACACCGTTGGTAACGTAGCCCACATGGCTTTCTTCGGGGAAGTAACCCTTCCAGATGGAAGCGAACATCTCCTGGGAAACCTTTCCGTGCAGCCAGCTCACACCGTTCACCTCCTGAGAAGTGTTGCAAGCGAATACAGACATACAGAAACGTTCACCCTTGTCGCCCGGATTGTTACGTCCGAGGTCCATCAGGTCGTCCCAGCTGATACCCATTCTTGAAGGATAGCCGCCCATGTACTTGCCGAAAAGGCCTTCGTCGAAGTAGTCGTGACCGGCAGGAACCGGAGTATGTACAGTATAGAGAGAAGAAGCACGTACCAGCTCGATAGCCTGGTCGTAAGTCAGACCTTCGGCCACGTAGTCACAGATGCGCTGTACGTTGATTAAAGCAGCATGTCCTTCGTTGCAGTGATAGATATCTTTCTTGATGCCCAGCTTCTTCAGCGTCAGAATACCACCGATACCGAGCAGGATTTCCTGCTTCAAGCGGTTTTCCCAGTCACCGCCATACAGCTGGTGAGTGATGGAACGGTCGAACTCGCTGTTCATTTCATTGTCAGTATCAAGCAGAAAGAGAGAGATACGTCCAACGTTCACTCTCCACACATAAGCATGCACGTAGTAGTCCAGATAAGGAACATCCACTACCATCTGCTCGCCCTTCTCATCCAATACACGGTCGATGGGCAACTGGCCAAAGTTCTGTGCCTCGTAATTGGCAATCTGCTGGCCGTCCATAGACAATGTTTGTGTAAAGTAACCGTAGCGGTACAGGAAACCGATTGCACACAAGTCGGCGTTGCTATCGGAAGCTTCTTTCAGGTAGTCACCGGCAAGTACACCCAGACCGCCGGAATATATCTTAAGTACATGGCTCAAACCATACTCCATACTGAAATAAGCCACGGACGGGCGCTTGCTGTCAGGCTTCACATCCATGTATGTGCGGAACTTGGAGTATACGTCATCCATTCTGCGCAGAATAACTTTGTCATTTGCGAGTGCCTCGAGTTTAGCATAACTCATACGTTCCAGCAGAAGTACGGGGTTCTGTCCCACTTCTTTCCAGAGAGCAGGGTCAAGGTCTCTGAACAGTTCGGTGGCTTCATAATTCCATGCCCACCAGATGTTATGTGCCAGTTCAGACAGTTTCTCCAGTTCGGCGGGAATGTGCGATTTCACATTCACATCTTTCCAGTTAGGAGTGTTTACATTACTAACTTTAATCTTCATTGTATGATAACTAATTGATTAATAATTCTTTTATTTTAGTTGACGCTTCATGGCATTGCGCAGTGCAATGTCGTAAGCCTCGTAATAATATTGTATAAAGTGCTTCCACAAAGCCTGCTCTGCCACCTGGCCTGCACGCTTGCGTATTTCCTTGATTTCGGCTTCCGTCTTGGTAGAGAACAAGGCTACGGTGTCCTTGATGCCGTCTGCCACTTCGGAATAGTTATAGTCCGAACGGTGCAGCACTTCCACTCCGTCGTTTATGCCATGCTGGTTTTTCAGGCTGTTCACCCAAAGTCCGAAACCGGCAAGGTCGGTGGTGATGGTAGGCACCCGGAAAGCCACGCTCTCCAGCGGGGTATATCCCCACGGTTCATAATAGGACGGATAGACACTGAGGTCCTCGCCTAAAATCAAGTCATAATAATGCTTGTTGAGGATGCCATCGTGACCATCCTGATAGCAAGGTACAAAAATTACTTTCACCTTATCTTCGGGACGATTGCCCATACCGAGGTATTTCAGCATATCCAGCACCTGGTCGTGCGTCATATTGTGCAGCCAGTGGGTGATGAAAGGACACTGCAACGGTTCGGTGAACTTATCTTTGCTCTTCAAGCGCTTCTGCAAGTCCTCGCGGGGGTCTCCCACCCAGCTGGGCACGTTGACAAACGCCAATACTTTCTTCTTTAAATCTTTATCGCGGTTCAGCCGGTTCAATGATTCCAGGAACACATCGATACCCTTATTTTTGAACTCATAGCGTCCGCTGGTACCGATAATCAGCGTATCGTCGCCCAAGTCCTCACCCAGCAGGCAGTTTGCCACACGCAGCATGGTGGAACGGGCACGTTTGCGCTTGCCGGTAAAGGTGGCGCCTTTCGGTACAAAATCATCTTCAAAACCGTTCATCAGCACAACATCCGCAGGCTTGTCAAGCAATTCCCTGCATTCGTTGTTTGTGATTTCGCTCACAGTGGTGAAACAGTCCACATAGTGGGCCGTCTGCTTTTCAATGGAATGTTTGGACTGCATGTTCAGCTCCTCCGCCATCTGGTCGCCGTTGTAGGCGAAAAGATAATCGTAAAGCGGCTTGTTGTTGCCAGCTATGGAGCGGCCGATGGACGTGGCATGGGTGGTGAAGATAGTCCCTATCTCGGGAACGGCAGACTGAAGATAGAGGGCGGCCATGCCGGTCATCCACTCGTGTGCCTGGAACACCACTTTGTCCGTTTCCGTCAAATTATAGCGATAGAAACTCTCTATCACCTTGCCGGTAGCGAAAGCAAACATGGATGCTTCGTCATAATCACCATATCCATGCAGTGAATCCACCTGATAGCGGTTCCACATTTCTGTATAAATCTCATTTTTTTCTGCAAAGAACGGTTGGAAATCAACCAATATAACAATAGGTTCTCCCGGAATGTTCCAGCGACCTACGCGGACGGAAAGATTGTCTTTCAACGCTGCATGTTTTTTCCACGCTGCACAAAGGTTATCAGACTCAATGAACAAAGGGTTCTCTTTTCCCTGCCAGAAATCCGGCCCTATAAAGAATAATCTATCGCGAAATTTAGTCTGTAAAGTATTTGCCCTTGTAGACAAAACTGTATAGATACCGCCTACTTTATTACACACTTCCCAACTCGCTTCGAAGATGTAATCGGGGGTAAGTAGTTCTTTAGTCATATTATGTTATAATCTCTTTATCTTAATTACGGCTGCAAAAGTACGTATTATTCTTTGAAAAATAGCCTTTTAATCGAAAAAACTGATTAAATATGCATAAACAATCGTTTGCGGAATGTCATAGTTTAGCCACAAAAGCCCCATTGACTCGCCCATCCATGCATTTTTCGTCTAAAATTCCCGAAGTTTCAAAAAAGAATTTCTGGAGTTTTCAGTTGAAGCCCCAGGAATTTAAACAAAAAACCCCAGGGATTTCAATTGTAAATCCCTGGGGTTTATTTTCTTATAATCCGGATTATACCATCAATGCAGCTACCAGCGCCAAAATAGCGTAGAATTCAGGAAGCGCGGCGTAAATCATTGTATTGGTCTGTACGTCGTGTCCCTGGGAGATACCCACAATACCGCTAGCACAAATCTGTCCCTGACGGATAGCGGAGAACAGACATACCAGTCCGACACCCAATCCGATGCCCAGCATCAAAGGACCGTCTGTCGCAAAATCCCTGCCCATAGACATCAGGAAAGCCACGAAGCCGTAAAGTCCCTGCGTAGCCGGAAGGGCCGACAAAATCATATAACTTGCTGACTTGGAAGGGTCTTTCTTCAACGCACCTTCTGCCGCACTACCGGCGATAGTTGTACCGAAGCAACTGCCAATTCCTGCAAGGGCCAACATCAGGCCCAGACCGAGATAACCTAAAATTTCATTCATAATGTTTCTATTTTTATTTGTTTTTTAATTTGTTTATTTCTTTACTACTGTAAAAGGTTTATAAGCTTCGCCCTTACCTTCGTAACCGGAATTCTTGAAGTATTCCACAAATGTCAGACGGAGCGGGTGTACAAAGGCACTCAGACAAGACATGGCGATATTCAGCGTATGCCCGAATATCAGTATCAGTCCGCAGAACAGCCATCCCAGGGCCGGACCTGCAGCATCGTTCACCATGAAGGCAAGCTGGTTGAACACGCCTCCAAGCATACCGCCTGCCAAGCCGAGGGCATAGAGACGGATGTAGGAAAGTATATCGCCCATCAATCCGGTTGCCATGTTATAGGTATCCCATACTCCGGCACCGATGTTGACAAATACATTCCGGTGGATATTGTTCAGCAGGTAGATACCGATGGCGGAAACACCGCCAATCACGATAAATGCCCACGTAGACACGTCTTCCGAGATTATCTTGAAGAAGGAAAGTCCGCCGGTGCAGATAAATCCCACCACCAGCAACAGCCATCCCCAGGCACTGAGCGACTCCTTGAAGCCGAAACGAACGGTCTGTCCCACGGCCTTCACCGTCATGGCAATGCAGATGTGCACCGCACCGATAATCAACGCCAGCAGCATTTGCTTGTCATAGGTAGTCTCACCTATCTTACCCACAATCATGAATTCCTTCAGTTTGGCGGGTATCTCCAGGTCAAAGAGGCTTACACCGAAGAAGGTTCCCAATATGGCACCGATGACGGACGTAAATATACCCAACGTAATCACCAGGTTCATCATGCCTTTCATGGACTTGGACATCTTCCTTTTCAAAATGAACCCGAGTGCAATCAGTACCAGACCGTAGCCCGCATCTCCCATACAGAAAGCAAAGAAGAGCGAGAAGAATGGCGCAAGTATCGGTGTCGGGTCGAACTCGGCATATTCGGGCATACCGTACATTTTGGTAAGCACTTCGTACATGCGTGTATAGGCGTTGTTTTTCAGCTTGATGGGAGCATTGTCCTCGCGCTTGGCAGCCCTTATCTCATAATAAGTGCCGCTTTCATCGAGAAGTTTCCTCACATCCGCCTCGCAGTCTTCGGGAATCCAGCCTTCCATCAACACTACGGCACCTTCTGCCATATGTTCGCTGTTCAGCTTGACTTTCAGCAGGTCTATCTCTTCCTGGAGCTGTAGGTTGTACTTCTCCAACGTGCAGTAATTCGCTTTGCAGAATTCTTTCAATCCGGCATGTGCCTGCACAAGGGCCTCTTCCGTATCGGCTTTCTTCCGGCTCAGTTCGGAGAGGCTGAGTGAAGGCAGACGGAGCGGTTCCACATCCAGTTCTACCGGTTGGGGAGTGACGGTCACGAAATAAAGATGTCCGCCGTTCTCTTTCACCACGATGGCATTGTAGTCCTCTGCCCACGCTTCGTTATAGTCTTTCTCCGGGCAGGTATAGAACTGCACGAACCAACCAGCATCTTCCAGCTTGCGGATGGCTCTCCAATCGAAATCGCCCCAGACTTCCATCTGCGCCACATCCTTGTCGATGGCGGGAATCTGCTGGTTCAAGTCTTGTATCCGCGCCTGCAAGTCCTCGTAGAATTTCACCAGAGCATCGGCCGACAACTCTTTATGCACCTTTTCTTCCGGCTGTTTGTCTGCCAGGGTGTGCATGCTCTGAAGCATATTCTTGTAGAGCGTACGCTTCTGCATGAATTGCTGCAAGGTGTCGTCCATCTCGCCGCACTGCCTTTCCACAACGTGCACCACGCCCAGTTCCCGGATTTGTGCCAGAAATGCTTCGTACTCCTTATGATACACAAGGAACGTGAGCTTCTTCATTTTCGTAATCATGCCTCTGCCTCCTTCCTTTTCTCCTGATGGGATTTCATGATTTTCTGCGATGACTTGGAAAGGTTCTCCTCGTCTTCCATAAACCGCTTGATTTTGCGCAGAGCATCCTGATAACCCGGAATCTGTACTTTCTCAAAAAGATTCACCTTCTGGGTGGTCTTTTTACGCGCATGTTCCAACAAGTTCAACTTGGCAACAGTAAATTCACGCTCGATGGCAGTATGTGCCAGTGACTTAAGCAAATGCAGCCCGTCTGCATACCATTTGGGCGCATTGAACAAGCTGTAAGGGCGTATCTCGAAATCTACATTCTCGAGCAACGGCACCCGTACACCGGCAATCTTCTTTACACCGAGATGAACATCGCTGACCTTTATCAATGAAGCGTCGAACTCATTCCAAAGGGCGAACATGGCTTCGTAAGCTTGGATTTCCTTTTCCAACCTCGCGTCCAACGCGGCAGCGTCTCCCTTGCAGCGCTTCACTTCCATACGCAGGGCACTCTCCTTATTCTTAATAATGGGGAGTGTACGCACGCGCACCTTCAGTTGCTTTTCGAGTTGCTGAAGCGAGGTTTTGTTATATTGAAACTTAATAGCCATTTTATTTACGATTTAACGATTTACGATTAGACGACTGAAGCTACTCAATTTCTCAATTTACAGATTTACAATTTCAGTAATATCAATCGTAAACCGTAAATCGTCTAATCGTACATTTATTTAGTTTGCTTTCGGCCAGAACTGGTCCACAAGCTCTTTCTTGATATTCACCTCTTCCGGACGGAAATACTTGCCGAACAGACTCCATGCCACATCGAGCATCTCTGTGGTATCGAGGTTGACATCGATGGCCAGTAGCTGGTTGGAGTAGTCCTTGGCAAAGGCAAGGGTACGTTCGTCGTAGTTCGTCAGGTCGAAACCGTTTTCAAGCTTGGTTTTGGCGTTGGCGGCATCGGCGTACAGACGTACGGCGGCATTCATCACCTGCGGATGGTCCTTACGTGTCTTTTTGCCCGTAACAAGCTGTTTCAGACGGGACAAGGAACGGAACGGGTCAACGATAACCTTACCGATGTCGCTGTCACGACGGAGGAACAACTGGCCTTCCGTGATATAACCCGTATTGTCGGGCACGGCATGCGTAATGTCGCCACCGGACAGAGTCGTCACCGCAATAATCGTGATGGAACCGCCGCTTGGGAACTGCACCGCCTTTTCGTATATCTTCGCCAAGTCCGAATAAAGGGAACCCGGCATGGAGTCCTTCGAAGGAATCTGGTCCATACGGTTGGACACGATGGCGAGCGCATCGGCGTAGGAAGTCATATCCGTCAGCAGCACCAGCACCTTTTCATTATTGTTTACAGCAAAATACTCGGCCGCCGTCAGTGCCATATCCGGAATCAGCAGACGCTCTACCGGAGGATTCTCGGTGGTATTCATAAAGCTGACGATACGGTCGAGCGCACCGGCATTGGAGAATACGTTCTTGAAGTAAAGGTAATCATCGTTCGTCATACCCATACCGCCAAGGATAATCTTGTCAGTCTCCGCACGCAGAGCCACATTCGCCATCACCTGGTTGAAGGGCTGGTCGGGGTCGGCAAAGAACGGAATCTTCTGTCCGGACACCAGCGTATTGTTCAAGTCGATACCTGCAATACCGGTTGCAATCAGTTCCGAGGGCTGCTTACGGCGCACCGGATTCACGGATGGACCGCCAATTTCCACCTCCTCGCCTTCAATGGCCGGACCACCGTCGATGGGGTCGCCAAAGGCGTTGAAGAAGCGTCCGGCAAGCTGCTCGCTCACTTTGATTGTAGGAGCCTTGCCCAAGAATACTACCTCTGCATTGGTGGGAATACCTTCCGTACCCTCAAACACCTGCAAAGTCACTTCGTCGCCGGCAATCTTCACCACCTGGGCAAGTTTGCCGTTTACGGTCGCCAACTCGTCATACCCCACTCCGGTTGCCTTCAGCGAACACGTAGCTTTCGTAATCTGAGTAATCTTGGTATATATCTTTTGAAATGCTTTTGTTGCCATCTATTTATTTACTATTTGACAATTTACTATTTACTATTTAAATCTCTGCCATCCTATTCTACTATTTTCCTATCTACAACCTCCGTGCACCTGCATCCGCAAGGCAAATAGTAAATTGTAAACAGTCAAATAGTACATCCTTAGGCTTTCCGTTCCTCAACCAGTTCCTGCAACTGCTTATGGAACTTCTCGTATTCTTCCGACTTGAACTTCGAGTAGTTCATCTGCTTGCAGATGTTAATCATCTTCTTGAAGTAATCCATTACTTCGTTGAAGTTGTCGAACTCAAATTCGGTATGACAGATTTCTATTACCATATTCAGAATCTCCTCCTGACGCTCCATCGGAGTCACGGCATCAACTTCGTCAAAGGCATCCTGCTGCAGGATAACGAAGTCAATCAGTTCCGATTTCCAGAAAGTCACGTGATATTCTACGGGCACGCCGTCGTCACCCAGGATGTTGATTTGCTCGGCAATCTCCTTACCACGCTGCAAACGGGTCTTGATTTCATTCACCTTGCCAATCCAATCACCGTTGATGTGCTTGGTGATATACTCCTCGAATTCAGGGTATTCAATGTATTTGGAATACGAGTCAATCGGATTTACGGCAGGATAACGCTTCTTGTCGGCACGGTCCTGCTCAAGGGCATAGAAGCAGCGAGCCACCTTCTTCGTATTCTCGGTTACCGGCTCCTTCAGGTTACCGCCCGCAGGCGATACCGTACCAATGAAAGTAATGGAACCGGACTCGCCGTTGTTCAGCTTCACATAACCCGCACGGCCGTAGAAGTTGGAGATGATGGAGGACAAGTCCATCGGGAAGGCATCGGGACCGGGCAACTCCTCCATACGGTTGGACATCTCGCGCAATGCCTGCGCCCAACGTGAGGTGGAGTCCGCCATCAGCAGCACCTTCAATCCCATGCTCCGGTAGTATTCCGCAATCGTCATTGCCGTGTAGACAGATGCCTCACGGGCAGCCACCGGCATGTTCGAAGTATTGGCGATGATAATCGTACGTTCCATCAGCTTCCGTCCCGTATGCGGGTCAACCAATTCGGGGAATTCTGTAAAGATTTCCACAACCTCGTTGGCACGCTCACCGCAGGCAGCGATGATTACGATGTCCGCTTCCGCCTGTTTTGAAATGGCATGCTGTAGTACCGTCTTTCCTGTACCGAACGGACCGGGGATAAAGCCCGTACCACCTTCCACAATCGGGTTCACGGTATCGATTACGCGCACACCGGTTTCCAGCAGTTTGAAAGGACGCGGTTTTTCCTTATAGTTGGTCATGGCACGCTTCACGGGCCATTTCTGTATCATGTTCACCCGGATGTCATTGCCTTCGCCATCCGTCAGCACTGCAATGGTATCCTCAATGCTGTAATCACCTTCCTTTGCGATGGATTTCACGGTGCACACACCTTTCTGTTCAAAAGGCACCATGATTTTCAGAGGCTGGAAGTTCTCGTCCACTTGTCCCAGCCAGGCAGCGGCTTCCACTTGGTCGCCCACCTTTGCCAAAGGCACAAAATGCCATTTGCTTCCTTTATCCAGCGGATAGGTATATTGCCCGCGTTTCAGGAAAACGCCATCCATCTTGTCGAGGTCGTTTTGCAGACCGTCGTAGTTCTTCGAAAGCATACCGGGCCCCAGTGTCACTTCGAGCATATGTCCGGTAAACTCGGCTTCGGCCCCCACTTTCAGTCCGCGGGTACTCTCAAATACCTGCACGTAGACCTGGGTACCTACTACCTTAATCACCTCCGCCATCAACTTGTCTCCTCCGGTCGAGATATAACAAATCTCATTCTGCGCTACCGGTCCGTCGACGACGAGGGTCACCATGTTGGCTATTACGCCACTAACAGTTCCTTTTGTTGCCATATATTTTTAGTTGTTTATTTTATCTGAATTCTGCGGGTATCTGCACATCGTCTTTCAAGGCAGCGATAATGCTGCGGAACAGTTGGTTACCCTTCTCTTTATCCAACGAAATCCACCGTTCTATCATCTCCAGCTGTAGCAGGAAGACAAACAGACGTTCCACGGTAAAGTAATCGAAGAATGTGGCCTCCTCCATCCAGTCCCAGCGAAGCTGGTCCAGCTTCTTTTCCCGGTCCACCAGTTCCTCCATCTCACTGATTTTCACCAGCTGCTCCAGATAATCCACCTCAGTACCCAGACCGAAGTCACGGGCATTGGAAGTACGCAGAGCCTCGCACACTTCCGTATCACCCACAATCAGCGGAGCAATGTCCAGCTTGAACTTACGTGCTGTGAGCGCCACCAATATATTATTGAGAGTGAGGTTGAAACCAAACCAGGAAGACACAAACTGATTCTTACATTCCATGGCATAGGCGTAATAGAGCGCTGCCAGGCGGTCTTCATACAAGAAACCGTCCTCGGCAGGCAGGCTGAAGTATTCGGAAATGAACGTGGAGAGATAAGATGGGAATACACTGTCAGAGACTTCGTCGCCATCCTTCAGTCGTGAGATATATTCCGCCAGTTCCTCCAACGAATAGTTTCCGCGCGGGTCGATGGCAGCATCCTTATCCTTCAATAGTTTCAAGACATTCGCATTGTCGAATTTCAGATAAAACAAATCTATCAACTTTTTATCATCTTCCGACAAGGCAGGATATAGTTCCGTCCTGAAATCGGCTACTGTATAGCTCAGTTTACTGTCTTCCAGAGTAAGTTCAGGCAAACCGGCTACCAAGTAATAGTATTTACTCATAATCCTGTGGGAGTTTTTAGAACAGCATTTCCACTAATTGCGGACGCAGGAATTCCTTGAAGTAATTCATAAATTCTTCTTCGCCGAAGTTCACCTTGTACGAACCATCGGCAGGCGATACGGAGAACAAGGTTTTGATGCCATTCACTTGCTCAATCTTCACACCCTTGTCCAGCAGGTCTTTCGCCTTCGCTGCGAAATATTTCGTCAAGCCTTCCGCATCCGCAGTAGAGATAACGATTGGTTCGTTCACACTCCATTTGGACGCCAATGCAACGATGAAGGCATTAAGATAATTCTTGTTTGCAGCAAATGCCTTTACATCGGCATTCACAATGTTGTCCGTCACCAACGTAGCGATTTCGGACTTCAGAGCATTCACAGCCTGACCGGCAAACAACTTTAATTCAGATTTTGTATTCTCTGCCAGTTCATCGGCAGACTTATGGGCGGTAGCCACGATAGAATCCGCTTCCTTACGTGCATCCTCTATAATTCTCTTGGCTTCTTCCTGAGCTTTTGCGATAAGTTTCTGTGCCTCTTCATTTCCTTTCTCTACGCCTTCGCGGTAGATCTTATCGGTCAGCTCTTGAATCTTGTTTTCCATATTTGCAGGAGTTATTATATGATTTATATTACAATATTAATTGCGTGATTTTTTCCCTTCCTATTAGATTCACGCCAAATTTACAAAAATCCATTTGATATTGAATAGAAAGAAAGGAAGAAAAGTTCTTGCTCTTCCAAAAAAAACTCGTTTTACACCAACTTTGTTCTGTAATGATAACAAAAGAATGACAAAAGAAGCAGAAAATACGTCTACAACAACGCATGGCAAGGATTAAGGGGAGCAGTTCCGGAGGTATCTAAAACGAACGAAGCCTCCGTATCCTTATCAGACACGGAGGCTTCTTCTGAAAAACGGCGACTACCTACTCTCCCACTGTTACGCAGTACCATCGGCGTGACCGGGCTTAACTTCTCTGTTCGGAATGGGAAGAGGTGGAACCCCGGTGCTGTAGTCACCTGAATAAGGTAGACATGATGCGAAAAAAGCAAAGCATTCATTTATGGCTGAACGTATATACCTCCATACAAGGCAAGGCAAAAAGTGAACGGGCAATTAGTAACGCTCGGCTATGACATCGCTGCCTGTACACCTGCGTCCTATCAACGTTGTAGTCTACAACGACCCTGAGAAATCTAATCTTGTGGCTGGCTTCGTACTTAGATGCTTTCAGCACTTATCCAATCCCGACTTAGATACCCGGCAATGCACCTGGCGGCACAACCGGTAAACCAGAGGTCAGTCCAACACGGTCCTCTCGTACTAGTGTCAGAGCCACGCAAATTTCATGCGCCCACGATAGATAGAGACCGAACTGTCTCACGACGTTCTGAACCCAGCTCGCGTGCCACTTTAATGGGCGAACAGCCCAACCCTTGGGACCTTCTCCAGCCCCAGGATGTGACGAGCCGACATCGAGGTGCCAAACCCCTCCGTCGATATGAGCTCTTGGGAGGGATCAGCCTGTTATCCCCGGAGTACCTTTTATCCTTTGAGCGATGTCCTTTCCATACAGAAACACCGGATCACTATGCTCTAGTTTCCTACCTGATCGACTTGTGAGTCTCCCAGTCAAGCGCCCTTATGCCATTACACTCTGCCGACGGTTACCAATCGTCGTGAGGGCACCTTTAGAAGCCTCCGTTACGCTTTTGGAGGCGACCACCCCAGTCAAACTACCCACCAAACAGTGTCCCCGCAACAGCGGGTTAGAACTCAAATTAATCAAAGGGCCGTATTTCAACAGCGGCTCCACGAACACTGGCGTGCCCGCTTCAAAGCCTCCGGCCTATCCTACACATCAATTACCCAAATTCAATGTTAAGCTATAGTAAAGGTTCACGGGGTCTTTTCGTCCCATCGCGGGTAATCGGCATCTTCACCGATACTACAATTTCACTGAGCTCACGGTTGAGACAGCGTCCAGATCATTACACCATTCGTGCAGGTCGGAACTTACCCGACAAGGAATTTCGCTACCTTAGGACCGTTATAGTTACGGCCGCCGTTTACTGGGGCTTCAATTCAACGCTTCTCTTGCGATGACGTCTCCTCTTAACCTTCCAGCACCGGGCAGGTGTCAGGCTGTATACTTCATCTTTCAATTTTGCACAGCCCTGTGTTTTTGTTAAACAGTTGCCTGGACCTATTCTCTGCGCCTCAATTGCTTGAGGACCCTTTATCCCGAAGTTACAGGGTCAGTTTGCCTAGTTCCTTAACCGTGAATCACTCAAGCGCCTTAGTATATTCAACCCGACTACGTGTGTCCGTTTGCGGTACGGGTACCGTAAGGATTAAGTTTAGCGGATTTTCTTGGAAGTATGATTACACGCACTATTGGATTGTCCAGAAGGACGCTCCATACTGTCAGGTTCGACTCTCATTCCGGATTTGCCTGGAACAATCAACATCTACACCCTTCAACGGACTATTCCGTCAGTCCGCGGCGCTGTCACGACTCCGTCTCCACGTCACTCCTTAAGGTAGTACCGGAATATTAACCGGTTCTGCCATCGGCCTCGCCGTTCGGCTGAGCCTTAGGACCCGACTTACCCTGATCCGATTAGCGTTGATCAGGAAACCTTAGTCTTTCGGCGAGGGGGTTTCTCACCCCCTTTATCGTTACTTATACCTACATTTGCTTTTCCACACGCTCCAGCAAGGCTCACGCCTTACCTTCGACGCTGAGTGGAATGCTCCCCTACCGATGATTTCTCATCCCAAAGCTTCGGTAGAATACTTATGCCCGATTATTATCCACGCCAAACTCCTCGACTAGTGAGCTGTTACGCACTCTTTAAATGAATGGCTGCTTCCAAGCCAACATCCTAGCTGTCTTAGCAATCTGACTTCGTTAGTTCAACTTAGTATTCATTTCGGGACCTTAGCTGTTGGTCCGGATTGTTCTCCTTTAGGACATGGACCTTAGCACCCATGCCCTCACTCCTGACATAGAACTGACACGCATTCGGAGTTTGTCAAGACTTGATAGGCGGTGAAGCCCTCGCATCTTATCAGTCGCTCTACCTCATGTCAGTATAAGTCAAGGCTGCACCTAAATGCATTTCGGGGAGTACGAGCTATCTCCAAGTTTGATTAGCCTTTCACCCCCACCCTCAGGTCATCCAGAAGCTTTTCAACGCTTATTGGTTCGGTCCTCCAGATGGTGTTACCCATCCTTCAACCTGCCCAAGGGTAGATCACTTGGTTTCGCGTCTACTCCTTCCGACTATACGCCCTGTTCAGACTCGCTTTCGCTTCGGCTGCGGATCTGAGATCCTTAACCTCGCCGGAAAAAGTAACTCGTAGGTTCATTATGCAAAAGGCACGCCGTCACACTAAAAGTGCTCCGACCGCTTGTAGGCACATGGTTTCAGGAACTATTTCACTCTTCTGTTCGAAGTGCTTTTCACCTTTCCTTCACAGTACTGGTTCACTATCGGTCTCTCGGGAGTATTTAGCCTTACCGGATGGTCCCGGCAGATTCACGCAGAATTCCTCGTGCTCCGCGCTACTCAGGATACCACTAGGCTTCGGTTGGCTTCGCATACGCAGCTATCATGCTCTATGGCTGTACTTTCCAGAACATTCTGCTCACCAACTTTCTTGCCACAACGTGGTCCTACAACCCCACACATGCCGTAACATGGATGGTTTGGGCTGTTCCCCGTTCGCTCGCCACTACTGGGGGAATCATTATTTATTTTCTTTTCCTGCAGGTACTAAGATGTTTCAGTTCCCTGCGTTAGCCTCCCGCATTGCGGGATGATATCCCTTCAGGATATCGGGTTGTCCCATTCGGAAATCCGCGGATCAAAGGTCATTTGCACCTACCCGCGGCTTATCGCAGCTTATCACGTCCTTCATCGCCTCCGAGAGCCAAGGCATCCGCCATGTGCCCTTACTTACTTTTTGTCTTACCGATCACGTATGGTCGATATATACTTTCAGCTTTCAACTTTACTTTTTTTGGTCACATCATGTCAAAGATCGTTGTCAAGGATTAGGAATTAAGAATTTAAAATAATGCCTAATCTTGAGAAGTGGAGAATAACGGATTCGAACCGTTGACCCCCTGCGTGCAAAGCAGGTGCTCTAGCCAGCTGAGCTAATCCCCCTTCACCATTGATGAAAGACCCGCTAAATCGTAACCGGTCGGTCACCAACTGAGAAGTAGTCCCAGGCAGAGTTGAACTGCCGACCTCTACATTATCAGTGTAGCGCTCTAACCAACTGAGCTATAGGACTGTCAGTCAAACCCTCGCCTTACGGCTCGGCTTCTACTTTTCTCGTATATTTTAATAAACAAGTACGCGCAGTACAAGAGGTTCTTATGGAAGCATAACTTCAAGAACCAACGATCGAGTCGAGACGTCACTCCAGAAAGGAGGTGTTCCAGCCGCACCTTCCGGTACGGCTACCTTGTTACGACTTAGCCCCAATCACCAGTTTTACCCTAGGGCGCTCCTCGCGGTTACGCACTTCAGGTACCCCCGGCTTTCATGGCTTGACGGGCGGTGTGTACAAGGCCCGGGAACGTATTCACCGCGCCGTGGCTGATGCGCGATTACTAGCGAATCCAGCTTCATGGAGTCGGGTTGCAGACTCCAATCCGAACTGAGAGAGGTTTTAGGGATTAGCATCACGTCGCCGTGTAGCTGCCTTCTGTACCCCCCATTGTAACACGTGTGTAGCCCCGGACGTAAGGGCCGTGCTGATTTGACGTCATCCCCACCTTCCTCACATCTTACGACGGCAGTCTCGACAGAGTCCCCAGCATAACCTGATGGTAACTATCGATAAGGGTTGCGCTCGTTATGGCACTTAAGCCGACACCTCACGGCACGAGCTGACGACAACCATGCAGCACCTTCACAAATGCCTTGCGGCTGATCTGTTTCCAGAACATTCATTTGCAATTTAAGCCCGGGTAAGGTTCCTCGCGTATCATCGAATTAAACCACATGTTCCTCCGCTTGTGCGGGCCCCCGTCAATTCCTTTGAGTTTCACCGTTGCCGGCGTACTCCCCAGGTGGAATACTTAACGCTTTCGCTTGGCCGCTTACTGTATATCGCAAACAGCGAGTATTCATCGTTTACTGTGTGGACTACCAGGGTATCTAATCCTGTTTGATACCCACACTTTCGAGCATCAGCGTCAGTTACAGTCCAGCAAGCTGCCTTCGCAATCGGAGTTCTTCGTGATATCTAAGCATTTCACCGCTACACCACGAATTCCGCCTGCCTCTACTGTACTCAAGACACCCAGTATCAACTGCAATTTTACGGTTGAGCCGCAAACTTTCACAACTGACTTAAGCATCCGCCTACGCTCCCTTTAAACCCAATAAATCCGGATAACGCTCGGATCCTCCGTATTACCGCGGCTGCTGGCACGGAGTTAGCCGATCCTTATTCATACGGTACATACAAAAAGGCACACGTGCCTAACTTTATTCCCGTATAAAAGAAGTTTACAACCCATAGGGCAGTCATCCTTCACGCTACTTGGCTGGTTCAGACTCTCGTCCATTGACCAATATTCCTCACTGCTGCCTCCCGTAGGAGTTTGGACCGTGTCTCAGTTCCAATGTGGGGGACCTTCCTCTCAGAACCCCTATCCATCGATGGCTTGGTGGGCCGTTACCCCGCCAACAACCTAATGGAACGCATCCCCATCAATGACCGAAATTCTTTAATAGCTGAAAGATGCCTTTCAGATATACCATCGGGTATTAATCTTTCTTTCGAAAGGCTATCCCCGAGTCATCGGCAGGTTGGATACGTGTTACTCACCCGTGCGCCGGTCGCCAGCAAAGAAAGCAAGCTTTCTTCCTGATGCCCCTCGACTTGCATGTGTTAAGCCTGTAGCTAGCGTTCATCCTGAGCCAGGATCAAACTCTTCATTGTAAAAGTATCGTGACTGCGCAAATTAAAAAAATCAAAATGCGACAGCTTGTTATCTGTTCAGGACGCTCGAATTCAAAAGTTTATCTTTACCTATATAAAATAAGTATTGACGGTTCTCTTGTTTTACCCAAGGCAATTCCCCATTGATAAGGAAAAGCCTTGCTCTTGTACTACTTGTATTGTTTATGTAAATCTGTTCAAAGATCGCTCGTTTCACGATTGCTGTTCTTTTCAGAAAGCGGATGCAAAGGTAAGAACTTTTAAGTATATCCTCCAAATATTTTCGGAAGTTTTTTTTCTTTTTTTTCTGTATTTTCAAATCCTTTAAACAAGGATAAGAAAAGTAAAACAAGAAAAATTCTTTTTCTTTGCGAATCGGACTGCAAAGATAAAGAGAATTATTAATAAGCTCCAAATATTTTTCGAAAAATATTTTTATCTCTCTTTATTTCTCTGTGTCACCTTCCACACTTCTGTCTCAGTATTTCAATCTTACCACTTTCCTTCTCTTGGAAAGCGAGTGCAAAGGTATAGGATTTAACAATACAAGCCAAACATATCTATCATTTTCTTTTAATAAAAATGAAACTTTTTTGTAACTTACTGATTCATAAAAGCATTTCGCATGAACAATTTTGAAGAAAGGAAAAAGAGAGAAAATAACTATACATTATATATATACGTGCGCGATAAAAGCACAAAGAAAGAGAATAAAAACATTTTATAAGCATGCCGGATTGGGTGGTGGCGGTTCTGTCAGTATAGTCGCCGCATCAAAGCAGGGACATTGTTTCACCCACTCTTCCGGCTCTATCTCCCCGTTATGGTTCAGGTCGGGGCTCTATAAACCGCAAAACGTTTCGTGATTCTTTTTCAAATCACTTTGTGAGTGTTTTGCACTTGTTAACACAAAACAAATTGTGATTTTTTATTTATTTTCCAATGCCATTTAAACGGTTCTCAAAAAGAGATTAAAAACACCTCAAACCATTCCAAATTTGTATCTTTGTATAGCTTGAGGATAGTGTGCACATAATAGAATTACGCAGCTATTTTATCAAGGAGTTTAATGATATTGGATTTTATTTTGTCTGTATTGCGGTGCCATTGGGTCGGTTCTTCACCTTTATCGTATGTTTACTTCCCAAATCCCCAAAGCCTATTTAGAATTCTATGACTACTGATACAATGAATGTAACATTTGGAGGTATCATTGCATAAAACAAGTATGTATATATTACTTTGTCAAAGGACTGTTTTTTCTTCTCACTTTTTTCATCATATCCTTTGACCCTCAAAAGTACAAAGGTATGATGGAAAAGATTGATATTACAGACACAAGCGTGATAAATGCCATCACAAGACAGCTCAATATAAAGAACATCAGGAATGAGATGTTCCCTACCTGGAGACTGACATTGCAACCGGGGGAGGAATACGATTTGAAGACATCCTATTATGGAATGTACATGGTTCGATGGGCTGATGCTGGGACGACAGCCCTGATAATGATCGGCGCCGGAGTATCGGCCAATATATTGTTGAATAATGGTGCGAGTATTTCCACGGACTTCACAGAGGTCGGCAAGATTATTTTGAATAAGAAGGCTGTCAATGGCACTGTATTTGTTAAGAACAACGGAAATAAAGAAACGGGAATAAATGTCATGCAGATAACTAATTATTAGCAGGGGTTATTCCCCTGCCTTCCTTACTCGTTCTCGATATAAATTGCTCAGTAACTTTTACTTTTATTGTGCTCATTGCTGTTTATTGCTTATTTCCGTCATATCCTTTGACCCTCAAAAGTACAAGGGATATGATAGAAAAGGTTAATATAACAGATGCCAATGTGGTTGAGTTAATCAGAGAAAAACTGCCTGCTGCAACAGAAGCAAACAAGGGGCTTATGCAAGCTAATGGATTTGAACAAGGTAAGAATATATTAAATAAAGAATACGATAGTAAAATCAGTGCCGGTGTATATTCATCTACTGATAATCTAAATAATATGGGCACTGGAATTTTATTAGCGCTAAGAGGGTTTCAATACACAGCCCATTTATATATTACCAACTCTGCAAGAATATATATTAAAACCATTCGTAGCAATGGAGAGGTTTTGAAAGATTGGACGTTAATAAATAATACCAAAATATAAGAGACTTTTGGAGTATCCGTTTTCCTATCCTATCCTTTGACCCTCAAAAATACAAAGGTATGATGGAGAAGATTGATATTACAGCCACGGGAGTAGTTGATAGTATTCGTAATAAGATGGCAGTGGCTACAGTTTCCAATAAAGGATTAATGCCATCAGGTGTGTTATCAGAGTTCCAAGGCGCGTATAGTGTACTTCTGTTTGAGACTACAAGCACTCCAGTTTCAGGCTCAATTCTTTTGTCTATATCTGCAACATCAAGCGGAATGCCTAGCCTATATTACATCTCCATATCACGAGCTGGTAATGTAACAGGCAATCCTAATCTAAAAGTCAAAGTCCTCTCAGGTAGCTATAATATTAAGATTAAAGCTAAGACTGAAGCTGATGGAAAGTGCAGGATTTATGCTGAACGGCTGCAATATACACCTATTTTGGATGCGCTTCTTATGAATTCCTATGGCATATCAATGAAGATGGAAGCAGCGGATAACAGTGCATTCGAAGGAGGATTTGAAGCTACATTTGATCTGTAGAAATACTCAGTAACTTTTACTTTTATTGTGCTCATTGCTGTCTATTGCTTATTTCCGTCATATCCTTTGACCCTCAAAAGTACAAGGGATATATGATAGAGAAGGTAAACATAAGCCAAGTAATGAACCAGTATCAGATAGTAACTGATGCAGACCATGTGTATGTGGAAAAAGGGAATAGCCAAGGGAAGATTAAGAAAAACGATTTTTTCAACTTACTTCCATTTAAGAATTATGGTGTTGTAGAAGGTTCCTTGGATGAAATAGGTTCCGGCTTTGGCTATAATTCAAATGGAGATGGTTCTGGTATTTCTGGTATGTTTCTTTGCGTTAACTATAGTCAGTGTAGGTTTCAACTAAAATCCGATTTATTGGGAAATACTTTAAAAGTCAGGAGCAGCAATTTTTACGGGGAATGGACGAACTGGAAGTCCATATCATTTACTTGATTGACAGTAGAGCTCATAACAATCTTTTTCCCGTCATATCCTTTGACAGTTTTAAGTAAGAGTTGGTGCTTTTCACTCTGACCGTCCTGCAAAGCCTATTACGTTGATATGTCTGTTAACGATATATATTTCCATGAAGACCACTCATCTTTCCCGTTGGCAGTGACACACTTTCTTACAAGGATAAAGTTTTTCCTTGCAGGAAAATCAATATGTATTGTATATTCATCTATGTACAAGACCAAGAGCACACCATGCGCGCCATAGGAAGTCCCCGTACCGATTATGGGGTCCCCATGCTTATACACACCAGGTTTCTTGAGGTTATCTATAACTTCTTGACTGTTATATATAAAGGAGCCTCTTGCACATAATATGTCACTCAAAAAAGAATCCAACGGTTCTAAAATGCCCTCTCCCTGGGTGTTCAGCCCGCGTATCTGAGCAATTATTCCGTTAGGCAAACCTTTCTCCACTTCTGACAACTTTACTTTCTCTATCATCCTTGTACTTTTGAGGGTCGTCATTTTCGGATAAAAACGACAACCGGTTTAACATTTTGTTTTTATTCTCGTTTTGTAAATTTAAAATCAAATGAATGTGATGGTGCTGTAGCCTTACCACAATAGCCATTTCACCACCTCGCTTTTATAAAAAACTTTCATACACTCTTTTATTTTTTAAATACACACCAATAGGTAATATCCCCATCGGCATATCTAAACCCGATTAATTCATGATATCCGTAAGCATCTACTATATCATAACTTGACGCAGAATCAAGTATAGAGCCATTGGGCGCAATCCTCACATTGGCAGATGCAGTGGTTAAAGTTACGGAAAGGGGAACCCTTGTCGCAATAGGAAACAACATCTTCATTTCCTGGCAAGTGCCAGCTTCCAGTTCCGGTAAAGGCCCCAAATTCTTCGGATAAAGTATTATAGAGCCATTAGGTAATTCATTGTCTGAATTTGTACAAACCTTCAGATTCATTGTCTCGGCTGTAATGTCACCCTGCAAGTCAACACTCCGCCCATAAAGGCTCCCTCTCAGGAAGTCAATCAGCAGGTTCGGACGGAACCCGTTCGCCGGATTCATCGGATCACTGTAATTGAAGTCCTTGTACCCGCCCTCCGTCTCCACGGCCGAACCGTCCGCTCTCACCCCATACTGGGAGAACATGTACTGCCCGTAGAATACGGCGCTCGCCAGTTTTGCGAAGTTCGCCATCAGAATCTCGACGAACGAATACCTGACCTTGTCCATCAGCACCCAGGTGGCCTTGCTGCCGTTGGCCGCATAGTCCTTTTTCGGATTAATATTCTTAAAAGTGCCCTCCTTGTTCAATACGTAATACTGCCCCTCACACAGCACCATGGGTGCGGACAGTGGGGTACGGGTATAGGATACGGATGCCGCGTACTCCCCGGTCGGATAGACCAGTGGGCCGACCGGTCCCTGCTGGAGATACTTCACTTCTCCCGTCTTGCTTGCCAACGCTTTCTTTGCCATATCATGCTGCCGTTGAGAATGTCCATGAAACATTGCCGCCTGCCTGCTGGCACATCGCTTCGGTGCAGGTACCGCTTGCCGCCGCCACATTCGCCGTAGCCGGATTGAGAATGACCCCTGCCGAATCCATAAAGACAAAATAGAACAGCATATTCATTGCCTTCGTGGTCTGTCCCCGCTTGACAAGGATAGGCGTATAAGTCACCGAACCTCCGGAACCGGAAACAATCGTCTCATCCTCGGGATTGGGATTAGTTATGATGTCGTAGGGGTCTGACAAGTCCATCACCGTCTGCGTGTCAAGGCCTATCAGATTGCCGCCCTGCGACACCTCCACCTTGAAGATACCCGTAGTGTCAACCAGGCTGTCCGTGACGGTCAGACTCTTGCCAGTCTGGTCGACGAGTGTCTGCCAGGTACCGTTAACCATCCTGGACCACTTGTAGGTCAGTCCGGAGGTGATCTCTGACGCTCCACGCCGCGCCATCGCCGTGAGGACAACACTGCCTCCCTTCTCCCGGATAGCGAAATACTTGTCATCACCCGAAACGATGGTCACCACATTCTGGTTGCCTACCCCCTTGGTAATAGGGATGCTGTAGACGAACTGCACCTCATCCGACACGTTGCCCACGGTCACCGTAGCCACCGCCTTGACGCTACAGCTCGCACCGGACGACGCCTTCACCAGGTTCTTCACGATCTGAAGCCCGTAATAGTTCGTAGTGCCCGCCTTGTAGGGGATGTACTTGAAATGCCCCGTCTCGCCGCCGAACGTGTTTGTGGAGACGTTACCCGAGAACTTGATCTCGACGTCATTGAAATACCACCTGATGGCTGAGGGCACCACAATCCCCTCAGCCACCCGTGAGGAGGTGAGAAGGAAGGAGAGCGTCGGCTTCATCGTGGTGAAGTCGGGGGCTATGTTTGTCGGAGCACCCGATTCACCATCATACTCTTGATAGAGGTCGCCTTTGTCGCACATAATCGCTGGCATGTAAACGCCAGACTTTTGCGAAAAGATTACCTGCCCGACCTTACTCGCTACGCTCATCGGTCACCTCCTCCCCGTCTTTATCCATGAAACCCTCCGGAGTGGCGACCTCCACCGGATCTTCCACGCCGTCTATCTCACCCTTGGCCTGCTGCGGGGAAAGGCACACGCCCCCGACTACTGCCGCCCGGTCGAATACCGTATCGCCGGGAAAGCCTGCCACATCGGCCTGCCATAACAGCACATTGCCGTCGGCAGTGCTGTTGCGGATTCCTGCCACTCCCAGCTTGTCCGCAACCTCTCTCGTCACTTTGATATAAAATGCCATACTGCTATCGATTAATGGTTAAACATCCCTTTTCCTTGCCACTATAAACTTACCGCTGTCATCCGTCACGTACTTGCCGTCAGATGTCACCACCGCCGCATACGGGCCCTTGTCAATCACCTTCAGCTGTAGCATCATGCCGTCGGTGCATGGGATGGAGGGCGAGTACCCGGCAGCGGCCAGCACGTATGAGGAGGCGCCGGCCGCCTTCGTGTACCATTCGCACTCAAGGATGGCCTGGGGATTGGGGACAATCCCTGCCGTATCACGGATGACCGGTTTCGGGTATATCATCTTGGTTCCGTCGGCCACCTGCTGCGGAAATCCCTCCCAGTCAATCTCGATGGCGGGAATACGTCTGCGGATGGTGGTGGAGACATAGTCTATGTCACTGTCCGGCTTGGATGAAGGAGCACCGTCCTTCGAGTACGATGCTTTTACGACGTAGGTCTGTTCGTAGCCGATATAGTCCCGGTCTATGGTAAGCACGTTCTTGGCAAGTGATACGAACTCCCAGTCATTGTCGCCGTTACCGTCGGTAATCTGCTCCAGTGCGCCCGTATCGAGCTTGCGGTAATAGAAGAGCCTGCATTTGTCCGTCGTTGTCACGTCCATATCACCGACAAGCAGTCTGGCGGTGATGGCCTGCCTGGCAATGTCCCGACACGGGTTCCAGTCAAGTGCCGACGGAGAGTCGACCATCAGCTTAGGCTGTGCTTCGCTGCCATCTACGGCGCGAACAAGACGGCTGAAACGGTAGACGTGCGTCTGTCCGGTACGCTTCGCATCGACATACTCGGCGTAGAACTCCAGTGTTACCGGACTGCCGGGAACGGTATTCTTTTTCACTTGTATCTTACCCTTCTCGGCTCCGGTCTCGGTAATGACATAGCTCTTGTTGGCAGATGTAATCAATGTCCGTACACCGTTCAAGCGCTCGTACCACTTCATGTTGACCAATGACGCGTTGACCGCACCCACCTTGACCACCGCATCCGGGTCGGTGGCATTGCACCGGGGGAACAGCGTCAGGGGGGTAAGCGTGTAGTCCGGAGTGTACTCGGCCTTGTCAGCCTGGTACACCTGCACGTCCGGCACGCTGCCGACAACCTCTATCCCGCCGCTGGTCTGGAGGGGGCGATAATTAATTTCTATCTTCTTCTGTATAGTCTGCATAATTAGAAAGTTATATAATTCATTGTCTCATAATTATTCTGCCCGTCACGCAGCAGCACCCTTGCGATGAACTTGCACCCGGTCATGTTCATATAGTTGGGGCCGAGGTCGTTGACCGTCAGCGGCAGCGACTTGCCGGTTTCCGCGTGTGCGACCGCCCAGGCGTTGTCCTCGGTGACGTTGCCCGTGTCGCGCGTCCACTCCACATCAGCGTCAAGTATATGAGCCGTCACGTCACGGTTGTACAGCTCACCGGTAATGGTGAGGGTGGTCGCAAAACGCTCCGCATCGAAGTACCAGCCGTTGCTGCTCTCAATGTCGATGCTGAAATCCGGATTGCCCTCGACCATTGCCCAGCCCGCTGCTCCGTACTTCGGTTCGTCGGTAGTGCCGGAAACAAGACACATCCACTTGCATCCGTAGTGCCACACGGTATCGTACATCATCACACGTACAGTCTCGGTCTGTGCCTCGCGGTCGGCTTGGTAGGGTTCTGCTCCCGTGGCGGTCTCCATGCTCCACTCGCCGCGGTCGTTGGCGATGCGGGGCAATACGCCTTGGAAGTCGATGCGGTGGATGTCCTGCGCTACCAATCCCCGAACGTAGATATAAGAGTGCAGGTAGTTGATGGGCAGGTTGTCGAACAGAGACAGATGCTTCAGCCTGCCGACGATCACCGAATAGTTGCTTTCCTCAAGGACGGGTTTTGTGACCCCGTTAAGCATGCAGATACAATGCTCACGGGATGACAGATACCAATAACCCTGCCGTTCCTCATCAACCGGGTTGCCACGGTGTGATAATATCATCAACGGCTCAGGAGGATAATTCTTGCCACCCGGCACCTCGCTATCAGGGTACATCACAGCGTTGATCGTATTGGCTGAGGCATCTACATGCAGTACTCTTAACCATGATGTGTAATAGTGGCCACTACCAGAAGTCAGGTCATTGACAACACCATATACAACATCGTTTTCTGCCAGTGCAGTAAAGTCGTTATCCCACCGCTTCTTTATCTTCAGGCTGTATGTGCCGTCTTCAAGCTGCGATACACTTTCGATGGTACCGGACTCGGAGAAGGAATAGTCGCTCTCCATGGCGGAGAGACGGTTGAAGATAAGCTCAAGGACGGTAAGGCTGTCGCGGACCTCGAGGCGGGACAGCTGCATACGGCCGTCCCTATCGGCAATGATACCTTTCCCGGCAACCATGGAGTCAATTGAATCGCCGACCTCAAGACCTCCGAGAAGACGAATAAGGAAATCTGTCTGGTCGGGCTCTGTCTTGCTCAAAGCTTTTTGCGCAATCTCTTTCAGTACCCTCAGAGCGGACATGACCGTATTGTCGGTAGCAGGCCGCCCGTCCCAGCTTTTCAGAATATCAAGTGACAGCTGTTCCCGCTGCTTGTCCAGTATATATTTCAAGTCCGTCAGACTTGAATCCACCCGCGACTTCCAGCCTTTTCCCACCTGGTTGGTGCATTCTATTGTAGCAATGGAGAGATTGTCCAGTTTGCGCACGACCTTCGTCATCCGCGTGTCCCTGGTCCCGCCCGACGCTGAAAAATACTTGTCGCTCAGCAACCGCACACGCTGTCCCGGCAATAACGGTATCCGGTTCCGGTCTATATAAATATAGTCCGTGTCACCGCCATACTTGGACACGTCCTCACTGTATCTGGCCAGATAGTCATCCACGGCGGCCTTGTAGTCGAGCTCAGCCTGCGTCTCGTATTCCACCGGCATACGGAAGTTCCAGGGAATATATTCATTCCCGACAGCCGGTATCAGACTGCCACCCGGTATTTGCGTCTTGTCATCAGGATAGGTGTTGATGATTTCCCATTCCCTCGTTTTTGAGTCATAGTTTGCCTCGAAGTCACGCCCGGCAAGGTCCCCTGTCTGGAACGACACATGCTTCACCAGGCCGGCTATCTCATTCCCGTTCGGGTCAAACTGCATGCCGCTGTCCTTGAAATAATAGACAGTGAACCTGTTCCCGTCATCCCCGGTCTTCTCTTCACTGCGCACAGCCGTCACACTGCCCGTATAATGGGGGAATATTCCGGCAAAGGCATCCTCCTCCACGTGTTCATACAGACCGTAGTTCGTGTTACGGTCCACATATTTGGACCGGTCAGGGAGCTGGAGACGGGAGAAGCCGTAACGGGAGGGGTCGATGTTCTTTGTCGAGCCCAGGGGAATCAGACGCGTGAAGAACTTTACACTGTCACTGTTCTCCGACTGTACCAATGAGGTAAGCCCCCGCATATAGCCCAGTTCTACCGGCTCCCCATGCTCGCAGCGCGAAAGATTGAAGGTGAAGCCGTCCGTCCACCATTCCGTACCGAACGCTTCGGCAATCATTGTGGCGGCATCCCAGCAGGTGACATTATTGTATTCGATGGTCCGGTTGTCTGCCACCACCACGTCGCCGATGCTCCAGACCTCACGCCCGTAAATGCGGTTCATGTTCTCCACCCACTTCTGCAGGTGCTCCCGGGGACCGCCGTCAAGACTGAACTGGGGGTTATAAGCCCCATCGGTCAGATGCAGGTACTTCACTTGCTCCGCGTCATGTATGGGGGCATAGAACTTCACCGAATAACTGTAGGTCTGTGTATCCTTCTGCCTGGGCTTGTACTCCTTCTTTATACTGAACTTCACTCCCTCCAGCAGCACATAGTCCTCCACGTCCAGCATCACGTAGGACGGGTGGGTAAAGGAGACCGACACAGAGTATTCCTTCATCAGTTCCTGGTTCCAGGTGGAGGAGGAAGATGTGGAAACCGTCAGTTTCAACTCTCCGGACCGGTTATAGATTTTGAGTTCCATTCAAACAGCTTTTAATCGTTATTTAAAGAGTTCCGGGTTTCGGTTCCCGAAACTTCATTTTCCATCTCTCTACGACCATCCCGCCGGATACATCCGTCACGGTGTCGAAGTCGGAAGAAGACTTGTAGTAGAACTTATAGACAGATGTCCTGCCCTTTACCTGAAGGTTCACCCATCCGGAATACATGACCTTCATCAATGCCGCACGGCGGGTCTCGCATTCCTCCAGAGAAGAGGCGTATATGGCGAAGTACAACGTCACGTCCCTGGCCTTACAACACGGAGACGGCAATACCTCCGGCAGCTCCTCACCGTTACGCTCCCGAAAATCCACAGAGGTGTATGCCTTCATTTCAAGCGGTTTCAGCAATTCACTGAAATTGAAGTTGTCCTCCCGTCTGTCCTCACAGAGGAAAGCGGAATATTCCGTCCAGGCATCCTTGCCGTTGACGGTCATGTATCCGGTCAAATCTTTCATAACATCAAATGGTTTTCCATCCGTCCCGGTCCTTACTTGCCAGGAGGTCGAATATGTCTTGTAATACTTTGCAGTAAGCAGTATTCTCTGCTATCTGCTGGAATATGTCATGGTCTGCCGAACGCCCCTGCTTCAGCTCTTCCAGCAACTTGTGTATGCCGCCGGCATGGTCCTGCAGGGAGGTGAACAGACCTTCCAGCTTGGTGCCCTGCTCCTGGGTCAAGGCAGTAAAAGCCCCGCTGCGTCCGGACTGGGAACTTGAACTGCCGGAAGAGCCTTCCCAACCGAAATCCTCCATTATCTGTTCCCGCTGCGCCAGCATCTCATCAATCATCTTCTGATAGTCTCCACGCAGTTTCTCCGCTTCCATGGAAGAGAGCCCGTCCTTGTCGGCCATGTCAGCCCATGAGTCGTACAGCTTCTGTATCTTGTCCTTGTACCGGGTGGCCACCAGTGCGGAGAAAATGGCATTCTGAAGGTACTTCTCAAAGCTGCCGGCAAAATCCTCCGAAGTGGCGTCCATATCGGACAGCATGGAAACGAAGCCGTTGTAGAAACTGTCGAAGTCCGTCTTCGTCAGTGCCTCCTTACGGGCATCCTGCACCTCCTGCCAGGCTTCCTCGCTCTCGATAATCTGCTCGAGGTAGTTCCGTGTGTCCTCGTGCAGCTCGCTCCAAAATCCGCTTGCTTCATCACGGAGTCTCACCAACTGCTCATACGGGAGGTCGAAGAGCCCCGTCATGCGGCCGTCCCCTATGCCGTATTTATCGAAGTCACCGCCCAGCACCTTCCTGGCTTGCTCCCAGGCAGACCGGGAAATATCCTTGCGCTGGTCGGTACCGTGCGAGGCGCTTGACCCCACGCCCAGGAACCCCTTGCTCGCACCCGCATTCAGATAGGCCTTGCCCATCTCGCGGGCATAGTCCTGCTGTTTCTTCAGCAGCTCGCGGGCACGCTCATAAGAGTTATCCGCATTGGCGAAGTCGTCCGCCTCCATGGAGGAGACAAGCTCCTTCTGCTTGGAAATGACCCTGTCGAGCACTTCCATATAGCTCTCGTATTTCTCCTTGGCCTGCTGGTAGCGCCTTTCCGAGCGTTCACCTCCCCAGTCGACACCGAACAGACTGCCCACGCTCTTGACGGCACCGCCAACGGTATTCACCACACCGCTTATCATGCCGCCGACGTCCATGCTGAGAAGGGACCGGGCAAACCCGCTGATACCTTCGCTCATGGTGTTGAAACCTTCCACCACGCCTTTCACATTCTCGTCAACAGTGACGCCGAAGCCTTCCAGTGTGGAGATGATGGTACCGGCAGCCTGACCGTAGGATGACATCCTGCCCGCCACACCCTGCAACGATTGCGCCAATGCCGCCTGCTTTTTCAGACGGTTGTTCTGGGCGGCTGCAAGGTTCCTTTCAGCCTGCTCCTGGGTCAACAGTCCGGCTACAAGTCTGCCGGTCTCGTCCCTATACATACCCGTAACCACTTCACCTCCTGCCATTACGGTGTTCAGGTCTTCCTGGGCGCTCTCCACTGCCGCCTGGGATTCGCCGTACTCCGCCAGCGAACGTTTCAATTCCCGGAAAGGCTTGCGGTCGGCAATCTTCAGGTCTATATCCGTAAGGGCATCCTGCAATTCCTTTAAATCGGACGGGCGCAGCTCCTTGGCGGCACCGCTGATATATTCCCTCAGCTTGTCGCGGAGAACGAACAGCGCTTCAGTGCTCTGTCCGTCCAGGTTACCGAATACGTCGGCCAGGTTGACGGTCTTCTTGAATTCCCCGAAGTCCAGTTCCTTCAAGTCGTTGTCCCGTTTCTTTTTCAGTGATTCCTTCTCGCCTTCGGTTTCGGCACGGGCTATCTTCAGTCCATAATCCTGCACGATGGCAAGGCGCTTGTCCTGGTAAGTGCCGTATTCCTTGTTGTAGTCAATCCAGTCCTGGCGGTTCTTCTCGCGCCATTCCTTTTCTATATTATAGGTGTCCTGCAGGTATTGTACCCGGGCAAGGGCGCGTTGTGCCGTCGCGCCGTCCTTCACCTGCCTCTCTTCTTCGGGAGTCACCTTCCTGCCCGCCTTCCTTGATTTCTCCAGTTTGGCAAGGGTATCGCGTTCTTCCTTGTCGATAGCGGCAAGAGTGTCATTATACTCCTTTTCGGCAAGCGCCTTGCGTTTTTCCCGTCCCTCCACCATCACGGCGATGCGGGCGGCCTCCACTTTCCGCTGGGCACGGATGCGGGCGTCGGCAAGCTCGGCGGCATAGTCAAGTCTGGTACCTTTGGAATTTTCTTTGTCCGTCTTCTCCGTGATCCCGGCTTCCTTCAGTTTTCTGGCGGACTCCATCAGTTTGTCATTGTATGTTTTTGTATAAGTCTCCGCATCCTGCTCCGCTACTTCCTTAATGGCATTCTGTTTCCCGATACCTGCATTCCAGACGGTTTCGGCCCTTGATGTGCCTTGTTTGTCGGACATGGAGCCCGGAGTCCATTGAGGGTCAAGGAACAGGAATGAAACCGCCTTGTCTTTCCAGCTTGGACCCTCCTTCTTTTTCCGGTCTATCTCCGTCTGGGCCTTCAATGCCTTTTCCGCCTCTTCCGCTGCCAGCTTAAAGGCTGCGGCAGCCTCCGCACGCAAAGTCATGGCCTGGATAAAGGCCTCCGTATTTGTAACCAGCGCGTTCTCGGCTTCATCCACATTGCTTACGGACACGCCCAGCTTGTCAAATTCGTCCTTGTTGTCCGTAATGAACTTCTTTTTCTCTGCCAGGTCATTGCCCAGCTGATTCCAGCGTTCCTGCAAGGAGCGGATTGTAACAAGCTGTCTGCCGAGGCTGGAAGTGTCCAGCGAGTCATTTATCTTTTCCTGGGCATCCGCCATCTCCAGGGCGGCCCTGCTTCCTTTTCGCATCCGGCCGGCAAGCTCCCATATCTCTTTACTGTATACGACAGTCAGCGTGATGGCGGTAGCCATGAAAGTCTGCCACGAGAAAAGGGACGAGAGCACCTGCTTCCATACCGGTGTCGCCTTCTGGCCTGCCGCCGTCAGTCTCTCGTACTCCTTTCTGGCATTGCCCACCGCATCCGTAAACATCGGGATGTTGTTGGATATTGCCAGGAAGAACATCTGCGGTCCCATGGCCAGTGACGGAAGCTCGCGGGCTATCTGCGCCATGCTCATCTTCACGCTGTTCAGTTTCGGTGCGGGGTCATTGCCTATGACGGGTGTCTCGCCCGCCCGTTTTTTGGCAGCCTCGTATTCCTTAAGCTGTTCCTTCAACCCGCCGATGGCACCCTTCAGCGCCTGGATGTCAGCCATCTCCCTCTCACCGGCAAGCCCTTGTTTCTGGAGATTCTTATACTCCTTCTCCAAATCTTTCAGTTCCAGTTTCAGATGCCCGATCATCCGCCTGGTGAAAGCCTCCATGTTGGCCACGTTGCCTTCCACCGACCTCATGCCCGCCAGCGTCTTGTCATCAAGGAATATTTCAAGTTTAATGGGATTCATCAGCGTTTTCCTCCTCGTCAAGCAATTGTTGTAAATAGTCCGCCGGAGATATGTCCGGCTGCCCGTTGCGGCTTCTCCTCTCGGCAACCATCTCCTGCGTGGTCTTCTTCCTTCCCGGCACATGGCGGGGGAAGTCCTGCCACATCAGCATCAGCATCGGGCAGTTCACACCGCGCATGATGTAGTCCACACTCCAGCCCGTGTCACGGGCTATCTGTCCCACGAGACCGAACGGGCTATGGGCGGGTTCCGTGTACCCCTTTAACTCCCGTTCTGTTTTCTTTGGCTCAGATTGGGCGCCGTCAGGCTCATTACCTCGGCCAATCTGATAATATTCCCGAAAGGGATGGTACTCATCGTACTGAGTGCAATCATCCAGGCGTCTTCCAGGGCGGAGGGGTGCATGCAGCTGCGCAGCATCCATGCCACCGGACGGTTCAGAAGCCTGCCCGACACCCTGCCGCGGACGATGGCATATGCCACCATGCGGCTCACTGTCCTGGTGTGCTTCACCATAAACTCCAGCTTCTGTTCAAAAGTGTAGGCCCTGAGTTCCTCGTGTGTCACACCCAGTTTCAGATACATCCGTGCCATGCGGCAGCGGCTTTCCAGGGTTGGTATCCGCATCACCCAGCGGATGTGTCTCCCTCCGGGAAGCCGCAGCGGAAGGGAAATGCCGGCATCCGACATGACCCTCTCCGCAAGGGATTCCAGTTCAAAGTTCGGTTTCATGGGCAGCCCCCCATTAGTCTACAGCCTCGGTACCCGTATCCGGGTCGATGCCCTTGGCGAAGAGCTTCATGCGCTTGCCCTCAGAATTCTTCAGCAGCTCGATGTTCAGAGAAAGCCCCAGCACGTTGGAGGAGTTGATGCCGTTGGCAAAGTCACTGCCGGTCACCTTGGCATTGTAGAAGCGCAGGGTCTCGCCGCTGTCGGCAACCACGTCCATCACGCCCGTGGCTTCCCAGTTCTCGGGGGGCTCCCAGTTGTTCTTGGCGTCCTTCGTGCCGCCGATGGTGTTCACCAGGCTCTCGGCGTTCAGCTCTATCAGGGTGCAGGTGAATGCCTTCTTGCCGGGATTGGTGGTGAGTGTCATTACCGGGCCGTCCTTCACCTGCGCGGCGTAGATGTCCGTGGTACTCGGGGCGCTCCCGGCAGGCTGCAGGCCTTCCTCGCTGATAAGGCCGATTTCCTTCTCCTTGAATTTGAGGTGCGCCAGTCCGTAAATTAATCCGTCCATAAATTCTTTTGTTTTTTAAGTTCTGTTCAATCGCCGTTTAATCAGTATCAGAAGAAGGACGGCAACGGCCAGCCGACCTGTCCATATTTGAAACCACTGCCAGCCGGTGGGTTCCCTTATCACCTCAGGAGGCAGGGTCTCTACCGCTGAGGATGTCTCGTTGCGGATACGTGTCAGTTCTTCCGTCAGCATTATTACCTGGCGTGCCAGACTGTCGCAGGTGGCAGTCACCTCCAGGCTGTCTTCCGATATGCGGTTGACATTCACTGTTGCCTGCCCGCTGCGCTTACTGAAGCCCGTCCCCACAGGTATCGAGGTCAATATCTTCGTCGGAAATGCCGTCCTCGCCACACTGGGAGGAACGGGCTGCTGAAGGAGAGCGAACCCGCTTCTGCCTTGCAGGCTGTCGGTATGATGGCTGGTCTGCATCAATTCCCCCTGACTTCTGCAACTCGATACGGATAGGACAATCATTATAATGGCGGCAAGTGGAAGCCTTACGGATAGTACGGTTGAGTTCACGTACCGCCTTGTTAAGCTTGATGTTCTCATTCTGCAATTCAATTAATGTCCCCGAAAGGTTGTCATACATTTCTTTATAGGCATCGTTCCGCTCCTTGGCGGCGATTACCTTGCTGTTCTCCCGGTGTCTCAACCATGCCCAGAGGGAACCGGCAATGCCGCTCGGCACAAGCCACTGGAGAATCTGCATTATCGTTTCCATGTTCATGGCCAAGTAGTTTTCAATAATCACTTAAAGCAGGCTCCAACCCGTGATAATGTCCTCCATCACGGCAGGTACTCCGTTTTCCACCTGCGACATCGCAGCCGCAAAAGCGCACATCGTACCTTGATCACCCACATCGGGTACATAGCTTGCCGGCACCTGCATCTCCTTGCACACACGGCTGATGTAACCGTTCGTGTTGTTCTCTGTGGGTGGCGCCCAACGTCGGATAAAGTCGGCAATGGTGCGGCAGCCGTGTTTGCGGCGATAGTTCTGTAACAACTTAAGACCGGCACGGTAGCCGTAGGCCATCGTCCTGAACTGGCAGAACGAACGGTCCTGCGAAGGCCGGATTTCCCCCTGCCACACGGTGGTGGCAGAGAGACGGATATTCAGCGGGTTATTGTTGCGTAGTCCTCTGCTCATCACTATGCCTCCAGTTCTTCACCCGCATCCTCCGGAAGCGGACCAGCCTTCTCCTCTTCAGCCTTTGCGGCAGCCACGGCAGCTTCACGACGGATCTGCGCCCAGTGCTTGTCGGCTGTCACCTCCGCATCGGAAGTCTGTGCCGTCTTGCCATCATAACTGTAGATGGCACCGATAGCCTCCTGCTTCTTCGGCATCGTGATTTCGTAGTGGCGGAAGTTTACAAGACTCTCCTGGGTCTGCGGATTGGTACGCGCCTCGTTATAGTACATCTTCGTGGAACCCTGGGCACGGAACATGCGGGGCACGTAGAAGGCAACGGACGCCTGCATGTCCGTCTCGGCGGGAGAAGTCCCGAAAGGAACCTTCACCCCGGCATTGGTGAAGTACGGGCAGTTTACAAATTCATAAATCTCGAAACCGTACATGTTCGTCACCTTACCGGTGGTGTAGTTGTAGTACTGCTCACGGAACTTCTGGTCTTCTTCCAGCAAGTCGTTGATATGGTCGGGACAAAGCACCAGACGACGTCCGTCAGTAGGAACCTCTGCCTTGTCGAAAGCGCGTTTCAGGGCGATGACATCCTTGCGTGTCATCTTCTTGCGGCCCGTAGCGTCAGCCTCACCCGAAGTGGGGACTACAGGGGTGGTTTTCGTATTGCTGTAAGGGGACAGCGCATGGATGGCCTTCTTGTACTTGGCCGTGTCAATGGCATTGCTGTGGCGCTGTACATCGGTGGAGAACTTGTCATAGGAAATGGCATACAACTGGTCGTCCGTCACGCGGGTCGCCTTCGTCTGGTATTTGTCCAGGCCGATGGGAATATCACCTTCCGTAAGATTCTGGACCGGAATCGGATAGGTGGTATTGTTTATCAGCACATCCGGATCACCTCCCACATCCACCAGATGGATGACCTCATTCTCGGCCTTGGCCGAATAGTCGGGAATCCCGTTCAGAAAACTCGCCGCCAGCCCCGCATTCAGGCGTTTTACCAGCTCACCGGTCCACACCTCAGTATATACGCCCTCAAAGGCTGCGCCCAGGGGCATGAAGTTTCCAAGCACAGCCGGAACAACCGCCCCGGTCGCTGCGCCATAAGCGGGATCCATTCCCACCACATTCGCCAGGACGACGCCCATCAGGACGTTGAACAGCGTTCCGCAAATAAATTTCATCATGTCGTTTTACGATTTTACAAGTTACTATTACTGTTTCTCCTCTCTCAGAACTTAGGGCAGTCTATGCCGTATTCCGCCTTGTACAGCTCACGGTATCTGGCCGGGTCGTTCTCGCGCATCAGCTTCAGCTGCGATTCCGGCACCTCGCTCAGTTTGCCCCACTGTCCCGATACCATGCCGGCACTCGACGCACCGCCTCCACCGGTGTTAAGCAACTGCATCGGCTTGGTGGCGGCAGCCATGCTGTCCAGTGTCAGTTTCAAGGAGTCCGCTCCCATTGTCTTGCCCAGACCGATGAAGTGTTCCCTCTTGTCCGCATTGAACTTTCCTGCCTTGATGGCTTCATCCACCATCTGCGTCACACTTGCCAGCCTGATCTCGTCCAGCTGCTTGCGCAGTTCCATGTTTGCGGTCTGATGTCCTTGCAGGATACCTATCCTGGCAAGGATCTCCGCTTCTGTCGCCGTCTCCGGCAGGCCCAGCTTCAGGGCGATAGCTTTAAAATCTGCATTCATAGTCTCTTTTGTTTTTGAGTTATTGCTTGGCGGGGTTTGTCCGCCGTCTGTTTTCAGAAGGGGCAGTGCGGTGCAGTCTTCGCCGGTGGCAAGTTTCAACTCATCGCCCCGGTAAGAGAGCATGACTATATTGTCGTCATTACCGCCCATATCCACCATACTGACCTCCATCAGCCTGCACCTCGTGATGGTCGGACGTGTCTGTCCGGGTTTCAGCAGTACGGGGTCGTCACTCGACTCCACGATTTCAAAATAAGGGCTGCACATCTTCAGAGTACCTTTGTCCCATTGCTGCTTTGCCAGCTTCGACTCGTCACGGACTTCATCAAAGTAGGGTTCACCGGTGATTTCGGCACCTTCCACTTTCAAATCCCTAATATTTCCGATAATGATACCCCTCCAGTGCATCCACAGCATGACGGGATTTCTCCGGAACTGCTCCAAATCCACCCCGTCAGTCTTTACCCAGGTGCCGAAGCAGTTCAATGTCTCGTTTGATATTCTGATTCTTTTAGCCATGATTTCCGTCTCATTTTGTCGCAAACTTACAGCTACACCCATAACCGCACAAAAAAGTGGGTAACGGTTGCCCTCAAGTGTGCAACCGTTTTGTAACTGTGTGCAAGCATTGCGCCGTTTTTTCGTGCCCCGCACCACACTTCGCAACTTTGCCACTGTAAACAAGAAATTTCAAGGTATATGGCAAACAGTAAGGACAAGCAGAAATCGGTGGCGAAGCACCTCTACATGAAAGGGACCCCCACCGCACAGATTGTGGAACTCACCGGAGTGAGCCGCCAGTCCGTCAGCCGGTGGCTGAACACTGAAGGCTGGAAAGAGGAACGCGCCGCACGCGAAATGAGCAAGGAATCCATCACCTCCAAGACCCTTTCCAAACTGGGGGACGCCATCGACAAGGCGGACGGTGACGAAAGAAGCATCGGGCGCATGGCGGACTCGCTGCTGAAATCCGTCAAGGCTATCAAGGAAATCAACTTGAGCACCACCATTGTGAACAAGGTGGATACACTCATAGAGTTTGAGAACTGGATGGTAGCGCACCGGGACGAATATCCCGAGATAGACGACAAAATGCTTGTACTCATCAACCGTATGCACAGCGAATTCATGGGAATCAAATTCAAACAGAAATGACAGCGGAAGAAAAGAAAGAAGCACTGCTGCGGTGGAATGAGCACTGCCAGCGTCTGTTGCGCCTCACCTCAAAACGCAAACCGGAGACTGAAGCCGAACGGAAAAAGAACATCGCCCGTGCCTTGAAGGATTATGACTACTTCTGCCGGCGGTACCTGAGCCACTACTGCCAATGCCCCAATGCAAAATTCCACAACGAGGCCGCCCGTTACATCGAGAAGCACCGGGAAATGCGGGCCGTTTTCAAATGGCCGCGCGGACATGCCAAGTCCGTACACTTGGACGTGGGAATCCCCCTATGGCTGAAGTTCAAGGGGGAGCTGCACGTCATGGTATTGGTGGGGAAAAGCGAGGACAATGCCGATGCCCTGTTGAGCGACCTGCAGGCGGAACTCCAGTTCAACCAGTACATTGTCGAGGACTTCGGCGAGCAATACAACTCCGGATGCTGGCAGGAGGGCGAATTCGTTACCAAGGACCAGTGCGCCTTCTTCAGCCGCGGACGCGGGCAGTCACCACGAGGACTGCGTTTTCGCGACAAGCGTCCGGACTATATCGTGGTGGATGACCTTGACGATGACGAGATGTGCCGTAGCGAGGCGCGTGTGCGAGAGATGACAAAATGGGTGAAGGAAGCCCTTTTCGGTTGTTTTGGCGGTAAGGAAGGACGCTTCATCATGGTAGGCAACCTCATCGGCAAGAACAGCGTGCTGCAAAAGATGACAGACAGCGACACCGTATATACCAGTACCGTCTATGCAATCGGCAAGGACGGGACTCCCGCCTGGCCGGAATTTTACACCATCGAACTGCTGCGCAGTCGTGAACGGTTCATGGGCTACCGAAGCTTCCAGAAGGAATACATGCACAATCCCATCACCGAAGGTGCGGTCTTCCAGGAACGCTGGATCCGGTGGAAGCGGATGCTCAAACTCCGCTACTATGAAAGCCTGGTGCTCTACATCGACCCCAGTTTCAAGGACAGCAGCAAGAACGACTACAAGGCCGCCAAGTTGTGGGGACGTCCACGCGCCGGATTGAAAACCGCCAGTCCCACAGAACTGCATTGCCTGCGTGCTTTTGTGCGTCAGTGCAGCGTGGGCGAAATGGTGCGATGGGTTTATGACCTTTGGGAGTCACTGTCCGAGGACGCCGCCGTCACCATCTACATGGAAGCCAACTTCATGCAGGATACCATATTGGACGAGTTCGAGCGTGAGGGCAGGCAGCGCGGCTACCAGGTGCCCGTCACCGCCGACAAGCGGAAGAAGCCGGACAAGTTCGCCCGCATCGAAGCCGTCAGCCCGCTGTGGGAACGCGGTCTGGTCTTTTACAACGAGAAACTGAAAAATGACAACGACATGAAGACCGGTATCGAACAGACCCTCGCCTTCGAGAAAGGAAGCCGCGCCCATGATGACGGCCCCGACGCTGATGAGGGTGCCATCTACAAACTGCAGAAGCAGGTGCGTGAGGAAAATTTCACACCGCGCATGGGAGTACGCCAGCCGCCCTCCCAAGGCTGGTGAAAATTAAGAGTTCATGCATCACTAAACATTAACCGCTAAACATTATCCCCATGTTCATTACGGAAGACGATTACATACAGATTGGAACGGAGGCATTGAGAATCATGCAACAGAGTTCACCCGACAACCGCCTGGCAGCGGAACAGCGTGCCTTGTCACGCATTGCATCGGCCCTGCGCGAGCGTTACGACATACAGAAGGCATTCGCCTGCGAAGGAGAACGGCGGGATGCCGAACTGGTGGGATGTGCGGTCGATATCGCCCTCTACCACATGTCAGCGTCGCTGCCCCAGAAGATGGGCTCCGAGGTGCGCGAGAAACGCTATAAGGATGCCATAGAATACTTGAAGGAGATACAGGCGGGACGTGTAATCCCCGACATTCCCACCGTCATGGGGCCGGACGGAGAAGAGGATTTCCATAACCCCATCCGCTACGGATCAGCCGCCAGGAACGAGTATATCTGGTAAGAAATATGGTTTTTCAATTATTCATTTTCAATTAACAGACTATGTCCAATCGCAATTACAAGAAACAGAACCCGGTAAGGATTGGCAGGGTAAACCTCGGCAATCCCGCCGAGGTGAAGCGGGTGACCAGACTGTCCGTCGACCTGCAACTGCAGACCGAGGCGCTTACCAAGAAAGACATGCGCGCCTGGCGCAACGCCTGGCAGTATGCAAAGAATGTGGAATATCCCAACCGTGTGCCGTTGTATGACGTGTATGGCGACGTGGAGGTGGACATGCACCTCACCGGATGCGTGGGACAGCGCAAAGGGTATGTGCTGAACAAGAGTTTCCGCATCGTGGACCGAAAGGGGGTGGAGAACCCGGAACTGACGGCCATATTCGAGGCGCCCTGGTTCAAGACCTTCATGGACCTGGCACTGGACGCGCACTACTGGGGGCACTCGCTCATCCAGTTGGGAGATGTCATCTCCGTGGACGGGACACCCGCCTTCAGCGAGGTGCAGCTGGTACCGCGCCGCCACGTCATCCCCGAATACGGGGTCATCGTGGTACGCCAGCAGGAGGCATGGCAGAACGGCTATGACTACCGGCACAGCGAAATGGCGGACTGGACGGTGGAGGTGGGCGGCACGCACGACCTGGGGATGTACCTCAAATGTGCCCAGCATACCATTCCCAAGAAAAACGTATGCTCCTTCTGGGACATGTTTTCCGAAATATTCGGCATCCCCTTCCGGGTGGGAAAGACCACCAGCCGGGACTCCAAGGAGCTGGGACGTATCGAGAAGATGCTGGGCACGATGGGTGCAGCAGGCTGGGCGCTCTTTCCCGAAGGCACCGAGATAGAAATCAAGGAGTCCACCCGCGGGGATGCCTACAACGTCTTTGACAAACGCATAGACCGCGCCAACTCCGAACTGTCAAAGGGAGTGCTCACCGAAACCATGACTACGGAGAACGGCAGCAGCCTTTCGCAGAGCGAGGTGCATCTGGAGGTGCTGAAGAACCTTGTCAGCAAGGATGCCGACAACCTGCGGGACGTCATCAACTTCCAGCTTATCCCCAAAATGATAAAGCACGGTTTCCCCTTAAAGGGATACCGTTTCGACTGGTACGAGGGCATAGACTTCACACCCGAGCAGCAGATTGCCTATGAACGCCTGCTGCTGGAGAACTACGAGGTGGACCTGAAATATTTCATCGACAAGTACAATGTGCCCATTATCGAGAAAAAAGCGCCCGCACCGGTGGCTGTCCCGGCAGGCAAGGAAAATGGCAAGGGGGATGGGGAACAGAAGCTCTGTTTTTTCGACTGAGCCCTTCTGACTACGAAGGGCTGCACAGACGAGCCTTGCTGGCATATTACGGAAATGCACTGCCGCTGGCTGACAGTGGGGAAGATGAAGAAGAGGAAATAGATACTGCTGCCGTGGAGGCGTCTTTTGTCCTGCTGATGCGCTGGCTCCACCGGCAGCCGGAATTCACACCGGAGATGCTGGCGGACAAGGAGGTGCAGAAGTTCATACGCGACCATACCGATACGCTGGACCGTGCCGTGGATTATTCAGTCCGTCAACGCCCCATGGACGACATCAGCATACGGCGGCTCAAGGAAAGCAATTACGTCTTTTCCGGCTTCAAGACCTTCCATGAGCTGAACGAGGCGTTCCCCTCGCTGCTCGATGCGGACGGGAACCGGAAGCCCTTTGAACACTTTTTGAATGACGTTCAAAAGGTGAACGAGACCTATAACCGCTGGTACCTGAAAGCGGAATACAACTTCGCCATGGCATCTGCCGTCATGGCTGCCAGGTGGAAGCAGTGGTGGGACGATGAGGACCGGGACCGCTACCTGCTGCAATACCGCACTGTGGGCGACAAACGAGTACGCGAGGCACACCGGGCACTGCATAATGTCACGCTGCCCATTACCTCACGGTTCTGGGATGAATACTTTCCTCCAAACGGGTGGAACTGTTTTGTCGCAGGAACCCGGGTACTCATGGCCGGTGGAGAGTGGAAAAACATTGAAAATATACAAAGGGGGGAATCAGTCATAGGAGGAAGTGGTGAGTACCAACTTGTGACCGGTACCCACATGAAACCGTTCAATGGAGAAATGACACGTATCCGCACCAAAAGGGGAATTACCACGTGCACCCCAAATCACCGTTTCCTGACGGCCGGAGGATGGACCGCCGCTTCTGACATCCAGACTGGAGATATACTTCTGCAGGTCGGTAAAGTCGGCACGTTCAATAAAGCCGTTAACGCAATACACAATTTGTACACCCTCACCGGATATGTGCTGATGGCGTTGGTACGAAAGTGGAAAACGGTTGCTTCCAAGACAGTCAATGGCAAGATTCAAGGAAGGGATATAGAAATCGACAATGTATATGCCAAATAATTTTCTAAACTCGAAATTCAGATGAAGAGACTGAAGGTAATCATAAAGCAGCTGTTCGTGCCGACTCGGAGGAAGCTTCAGGGCGGACATGCGTTCCGGATATGTCCTGCGGGTAACAAGGGAATTTGCGAGCGCCCTCTCTCTGACGTCCTTACGAAGGAAGGAAGACGTCTTTTTCAATTTATCGGCAATCTTCCGGAGCGTTTCACTGTTCCCTTTGTTCTTGCCTTGTCTCACATGTCTGCCTGCAAGGGCAAGCCTATGGTTTACATCCGCAAGCTGTTTGCCTGTGGCAAGTCGGCGTTCCGGTGCGTTATGCCATTGCGCCCTGACGGCCTCACTCCCATGCCGTACGGAGAATCCGGTATGGCGGATAATCTTTGCGGCAGTGCGGTTATTCACATGCCAGATCCGGCACAAAAAACGGAATCCCCTCTTCTCGTGGACATATCTCAGTTCCACGGCATCATGAATATTCATTCCTTCAATGGATTCAACTCTTTTTATCACTTCTTCCGACAGACCTTTTTTCATAACAGATACATATTGGTTACAGGCAAAGATAAGCAAAAAGAGAATACGCTTGTATATAACCTTTCAATCAATAAGGATGAAAGTTACATCATACAAAATGGAATTGTACACAACTGTCGGTGTACGGTGGAAAGGGTGCGTCAAGGCAAATATCCGGAAAGTGACGAGTTCCGGGCGATGCTGGCGGGCAGCCAGGCAACGGCAGGCAAGCACCAGGAAATGATGCGGTTCAACCCGGGAAAGCAAATGGCATGCTTCCCGTTCTATAATCCCTACACCATCAGCCGATGTAAGGATTGTCCGGACAAACCTGGCATGCTTAAACTGGCAAAGATACCCGACAATGAATTATGTGCGGCCTGCAGGGTGATAAAGGAAATGATGAAAGCTAAAGAAACACTGCAGAAACAAAGAAAAACGGTGCGTGAATGGGCCAAAGAAAATCTGGTTGGCAGGACTATAGTAGTGCAAGGGGTGCAAAAAACGATAGAATTTACCATGAATGGCATCAAGGAAACGCTGAACCAACCACACAAACATATGCTGGCAAAAAATGAAGCGATACGGGACATCGTCTCATTGCTGGAGAATAGCGAACATGTACTTGAAAGAATGGATGATAAAGGAAATCCGATGGTACTTAAATACCATTATCTTAAAATAGAGATTGCAGAAAAAGAATCGTATGCCGTTATCAGAGAACTTATGGATGGAAAATGCCAGTTCTACTCCATTGTGGAAAAACTGAAGAAAAAGGATGATTAAAGCCTTTAGTGAAGGATCAGCAATCCAACCCAGTACTTTAACCACCCTCTTTCATATCACAAAGATACGGCTATTTATTTAATAAACAAGCATTATGACCCCAAATTCAAACATAACCCGAGAGCTGGAACGGAAAATAAGACGTTTCATCAGCCTTACACTGAAAGATATCGGTACGGAGATAGGAGAAGAGTTCGATCGTAACTTCGAACGGGAAGCCTTCTTCAACGAGCATTGGGCACGAAGGAAATACAATAACGACGAAAGCCGGGGGCTGCTGATACGTACGGGAGCCTTACGCAGGAGTATCAAAACGGAGACTACCGGACATAGCGTGGTTTTCAGCAGTGACCTGCCATACGCTGCCATTCACAATGAGGGCGGAACGATAACCGTCACCAGGAAGATGAAAAGGTACTTCTGGTACCTGTACCGGCAACTGACAGACAATTATAGGCGCAACCCCACGGAAGAGGCACTTTTCTGTAAACGTATGGCGTTGAAACGGGCAAGAAGCAGGATAGTCATGCCGCGCCGACGGTTCATCGGCATGCATCCGGAGGTGGAGCGCATCATCCGGGAAATAGTGGAAGAAAACAGCAGAAAAATATTTCAGACATGAGAAGATTCCTTTACCTCAGCCTCATAGAACGGCTGAAACAACTCACAGACCGGGACGGGAAGCCCGTCATCAGAACATTCGACCTGTGGAACGAGCAGATTTCATTCCTGGAGCAGGAAGAGCCTTTCGATGTCCCTGCCGTATTCATTGAATTCCGGCCCGTGAAATGGACGGGCGGCGGCACGCAGACAGCAGACGTGACCCTACGCCTGCATATTATCACACCCTGGAAAGGGAGTTCCCGTGAAGGCGGCGGCTTCCAGCAGCAGGCGCTGGAGCGTTTCGACTTGCTGGACTGCATGGACCGGCATCTTTTCAACCTCTCCGGAGACGACGGCAGCATTTCCTTCAGTCTGTTCCGGCGTACCGGAAGCAGCACGAACCACAATCATGAGGAACTTGTGGAGGATGTCACCGATTTCACATGTAAAGTGATAGACAGGGGATAAGGACGGGTCAGAAAAGCGACAGTTGCGCCCGCATCTCTTTCTGGCGTTGGATGATGCGCGGGTCGGCGCTGGCATTGATGATGTTGTAGAAGGTCTTTTCACAGATATGGTACTTCGGCCAGATATAACGGCGCAGGATCTCGCGGTTGGAGAGGCCGCTGCGGGAATGTTCATCGTAAATGCGTACAATGTCCTCTACTCTGAACGCGTAGCTGCATCCTACAATCCTGTTCCGACTCTTTTTCATACCTCTGAAATTATAATACCCTGAATTACCTGAAAACCTGATACAAAGATAACAATAACGGCATATATACACAACAAAGGCCGCCATATTAATCATACGGCGGCCTTTCGAGGATTCATCGGCGTGTCTTCAACCTCATGGACAGCATGGTCTTGTTCCACAATATCAGAAAAGCATCCCAATAATCCTGAAAGCTGAAATAGTACCAGCTCATTTGCAGATACCATATCGGCAGATAGGCTATGAATATGGTGAACCACAAGGGGATGAGCAGCCAACGAAGTACCAATCTTGCTTTGTCCATTATTGTTTTTTATTTTCATTAAAAAAATCATTCATTGCCTCGCATTCCTCCCTGGAAATCTCTTTCCAAAAAGTAATCACACAATATTTCTTATTTAAATTATAAAGGTACTCATGTCTTTCCCTCACATTGAAAAAGCCATTATCGCATGAACAGACGGCATGGCCTATGCCTCTCTGATATCTGTAAGTATAGTAATAATATTTTCTCATAATCAATTATATTTCTTTGTAATCCTCACACTCTTTACAATAAATCTACATCATCACCAAGCCTCTTATGGTAATTGCTTATCTTTATTCTGTTAAATGACTACCATCACATTCCTTTTTATAATAAATATAGTATCCGTTATATAGTATGTGATTGCTTTCCTTTCAGCATCTCTCAACAAGTCCTTTTTTAAGATTTGATAATAGGAGTTGGTGCACTCTGCGTAAACCATGACCTCTCGCACCCTTTTCAAATCATCCAAAAAAGACTGCGGATTATGTTTCTTTATTTCCTTTACTCTCATTACATTACTGATTTGTTAAATTGGATATGCCATGCAAACCGTCCTCCAACCTTATAATTCGGGAGTTTGCTTTTCTAAGCCTTTTAAAATATATGCGTATCGATTTCAGGATATAGGTACGAGGTTCTATAATGGAAATGCGACCTTCGTATATATTATTTATGATATTATGAAATATACAGTCCCAAGCTTCATCTGTCGTGCTGTCATTGCATGAATATCCCATCTTGCGCATATAGCTTTTTGCACTATGTGCATACTCAAGCAGTTCGTTTACAATTTCTGCCATATCCCGCGTTTCATAATAGCGAAGCATTTTTTGAGAAAACTCGATGTTCTTATGATAATACGAGATGGCTTCCTCTATATTAAGGTTGCCTCTTTTACGTTTGCTGTTTATGTAAAGTATGTATTCTGTTCTTGTCATCGGAGTTAATTTCCCGTTGATGTCAAGAACTACTATATCTCTAATTTCAGTAGGGTCTATGTTGTTTGAAACCGCATACAGCAATCGCGCAGGACGAATATAGCGCTGTTCTCCGTTACGTCTCAACGAAAAGCCTTTGTATTGATGCAAACGTAATGGTTTCCCATTCAAATAACGTGCATTTCCGATGCTGCTTATTTCATAATTGGGAAATCCAGGGATTGAATACCATTGTTCTTGATTCATTTCTTTTTAGTTTTACGCTAATTCTACAATAGTAAATTCAACTAATTCAGAGGGAAAAATATCAAGAGTTCGCTTTTTACCTTCAGGTAAAACTGAAACTCTTGCATTACCTAAATATTGAAATATACATTGTTGATATCGGTTAAGAACCTTAAATCGCTTTCCATTCTTCTCAATCACCATTCCTTTACTAACAGGTCTTCCTGTTGAATCAACCAACCATTTATCCAGAAAAGATTCCTCCAATTGAGCAATTTTTTGTTTAAGCGGAGCAATCTGTTTTTTATAAGCATCTTCAAAAACTTTAATTTCTGAATAAATAGCTTGTACCTCTTTCGTGAGTTGTTCAGCATCTGCAATGCGGTTGCTGTATTTATCATCTGATTCTTTCATATCTATTCGGTTATACTCTAATTGATTAATTCATATTTCAAAAATCTTGCAAGCGTATTTCTATCAACCTTACATATTTTTGCTATTTTACGCTGTGATATGCCTTCGTCAATCAATCCTTTTATCAAGGCATTTTTCCCATACAATTTATATTTGTCAGGAGAACTCTTTCTGCCTTTAGGACGACCAAGGACTACGCCTTCCAATCTCTTTCTGGCTAATGCTTCTTTAGTCCGCTGGCTAATCATGTCACGTTCTATTTCAGCAGCAATTCCGAAAGCAAAAGCAAGAACCTTACTTTGTATGTTATCTCCAAGTTCATATCCGTCTTTTACTGTATAAACCTTAACTTCATGAAGCATACAGAACTCCAATATTCGCATAATCATGAATAATTTTCTACCAAGACGGGAAAGCTCGGATGTAATAATCACATCCCCTTTTTGCAATTTCTTCATAAGTTTGCCCAATAACCGTTTTTCAGGCTCCTTCGTCCCAGATATGCCATCATCAATAATCCAATCATCAACTGACACCCCCAAGGATTCCGCTTTTTTGCAGACTCCTAACTTCTGATTATTAGAGTCCTGCTCGTCCGTACTTACTCTTAAATATCCGTATATCATAATACTGATTCTATTAATTGCATGGCTTCCAAACCATAATGTTTAATAATTATTTCCTTCATAGACATGCACTCCCATTCTTCAGGATACATATTCTGCAATCTATTGTCTAACGCAATTATATCAATTACCAATCTATTATTGATAGCTGATAACAGTGCATCATGTAAGTCTATTATAGGTATATTCGGCAGTAATCTCTGAAATTTCTTTCTGAACTCCGCCCATTCGTTGACTTTATAAATATTCATCACATTCTGTTCATTATGCATTGATTGATGCCTGAAATCCTCCATGTCGATTTGGTATAATATTTCTTTATGTCAAATATGTCGCACATTATACACGCTGAATTTATACGCTTATTCTTTCTAACCCCAGCGCACTTAACTGGGTATCCTTGAATATTCTTACTTATATTCATTTTTGTTCTTATTTGAGTTATTTTCTTATTCATTTTTGAATTGCCTTTAGTCAACCTGATATAGCCTGCATCCCGTCTTCTCCTTCGCCCTGAGCAAAAAGCTGGCGGCCTCGTCACTGTCAACCACCAGTTTGATGGCGGTAAGCCCTTCTGTTTTGGGCTTCTGTAAAAGCAGGGAGCAGGGCTGGTCATAATAGTTCCAGTAGAAGATGAAATCCGCCACATGGAAATTGTCTATCTGGACAATGTATTTTACGGGAATACGCATAGGACTTCAGTGATTAAATGTTGTTTGAATTCCCTTTGAGGCAGGGTTTCACTTCCCCGTCCGGTACCCAGTCCACCGTAACGATGCCCTTCACCTTGCCGGTACCGCCACACTTGGGACAAGGGACCAGCTCCGTGTCCTTTACCGTGATATCCCCCTGGAAATAGCCGTTGCCCTGACAATAGCCGCAGGAATACCCCGGGAATTCTCCGACGGTCTCCCGTCCCGTTCCGAAGAGGGGCGCCGTTACCAGCACCCCGTTCTGTTTCTTGCTCATGGTTTGTTCTGTATTAAGTTCTTTTTCTCCTTTCATAATTCCAGCCGTTCAGTCTGTACACCTCGCGCCGTGCCTCTTCCCTGGTCGGATATTCATTCACCTTGGTGCCAAGAGTGGATATCCTCGGTGGAAAACAGTCACCTTGACGGTAGGTGATGTCAAGGTACACAGCCCAGCACCGCCCGCGGGGACGGTACCGGTAACGGCGGTGTATCTCCCTCATCTCACTGCTCAACCGCATCGCTCTCCTTTTTAGGCTCCACATAGAAGGTCTCCTCCTGTACCACCTGCACACCGATCTTCGGGAAATAGGATACCACGTCAGGATTCTCACGGTCAGCCAGCAGTCTATCCTTGGCAAGTTCCTCACTGGTGCGGATATACTGCGGCAGAAGCTCCTTGCATAAATTCGTCACTGCCGCCCAGGTGAATCCCTTCAGGTTCTTCAGCTTCGGTGTGCCGGTACGGAAACCGAACACGCCATGGGCGCTCTCCAGGCTTTTCTTCCTGGAAAACAGTTCTTCCTTGTTTTCTACGGCGTATGCCTGCATGATGTCGAAGTTCTTTTCCTTCGTGGCAGACAGTTCTGCCAGCTGGTCCGCATACTTCTCGCGGATACGGGTCATCTCAAGGTCCATCTTCGAGGTGAGGTTCTGTACTTTGGCATCGGCCGCCGCAAAATCTGCGAAGGCCTGCTCTGCCTGCTCGCGGCTGATGCCGCTGACTACTGTTTTCTTTGTTCTTGCCATAATTCTTGCTCTTTTGATAGGGTTAATAATTTAATAGTTGATTTTATTTTTCTGCTGCTTGCCGGCATTGCGGTGATAGGCCCTGTACTCTTCTGTTTTCGTAGGGTCCTCCAATTGCCGGAGTTCCCGGTCGATGTTGTCGTAACGCACCAGCTCTGCCCGGTATTCATCCAGCAGGCGGTCGTACTCGATAGGCTTCAAGGCGGTAATACCCGCCATCAACCGGTCCTGCAGGTCACAGATACGGTCTGCACAGACTTCGAGACGGGACGCCAGCCGTTCACGGCGTTTGTTTCTGTCTACGATATGGACCATTGGGATATATTGATTATTATTATCTACCATCTCATCTCCTCCCCTTTTTTATTGTGATAAAATTCTGCACAACCGGAGCGGCGGCAAGCTCACTCCGGCTGTAATAGACCAGTCCGGCCTTGCGGTATCCGGTAATGTAACCCTTACGCAGCCAGGCATTCAGCGTCTCACGGCTACATCCTATAAGCTCTGTAGCATCTTTCTGGCCGATATAGTCCGCACGGTTCGTATCCGGCAATTTCTGGTATTCGGCACGTTGGCGGCGTTCTTTCAACAAATCCTCCACAAAGCCTTCCAACTGCGCGACCTTACGCTTCAGAGCCTCAAACTCCCGTACACTGACTGACTGGCGCTCTTTGGGCTCAGGTCTGTCAACCGTCACCGGATATCTGTCCACATCGGGTATCAGCTCTTCCAGCGATAATCGCCCTGCGGCAAAACGGGCGGCGTCACGGCAGGCATAAAACACGGTCTCGTCCTTGTCTTCCTCCGGAACAGAAGCTACGTAGGTGGCAAACACCTGACTCTCATTATGCCCGTTTTCCAGCACCTCGGCCTGGAGCAGACTGATTTTATCCCCTTTCATGCGGAGAATGGTAATTCCTTTCTTTATTTCCTGTTTCTTTCTCATTGTATCAATCCTTTTTAAGTTTCCTTTCCTCACGGCGCATCCACGCCTCCAGCTGTTTCTTGGTGGCCTGGAGCTCCCAAAGCCTCATGCTTGTAATGTCCTTGCGCGCTTTGCTGTACTTACGTGCCCAGATGTTCAGCTTCGCCACGTTCATGCGGTATTCCTCCTCGCTGTCGCTGGTGAACCCCTGGTTCAGCTGGGGAATCTGGAACGAAAGACGGTAGATGTCCCGGAATACATTCCTGGCTTCTGCCATCTGCATGGCCCGTGCCTTGTCGTCCGTCGGGTTCAACCGCTCCAGCAGCTGCCGCGCCTCACGCATCGTCAGTTCCCGGCTGCTTTCCGTACGGCCGGAAGTGAACTCGTAGATGCAGCCGTGGCGGGCCTCGTCATCCATGCCGATACGGTGGAAGGTGGCGTGCAGGGCTTTAAGCTGCTGGGCGCTGATAGGTTTGTTGGCAGTCGTTCTCATGGCTCATTACATATTACATTCTCCCCAATATCTTGCCGCCTCTTCCGGCCAGATGTCATAGTAGCCTTTCGGACCGATGAAGCGCCCCTTGCTGAAAGCCCGGTAGCCCTCGACATAGATTTTCAATGACGCGTCAAACATCACGCTCTTGCCACTGCGTCCGGTAGGCAGCCTGCCACTGGCATGGCTGATAAAAATCACCAGCTTGTTACGGTGGCGTTCCTTGAATTCAATATACTGCCGATAGGTCATCTGTGTGTATTGGAAGCTGTCTATCACCACAAAATCAGGTGATTTTTGACGTTTCAGACGCAGGCTGAGCTGCTCGATGCTTTCATTGTCGATAAGCAGAAAGCGACGGTTGACCTCCATCATGCCAAAGCGGCGGAGTGTGTCCTGCATGGTGAGGCAGGCACCTTCTTCCATACTGTTATAGGCCACACGACCGAAACGGCAGAGATACTTGCAGAGCTGCATAACAAATGAAGTCTTTCCGTTACCGGAGTTCCCCCACACAAACCAGACACCCCGACGCTCGGGGGTGCCGAAAGCGTCATGCCACACCCCCTCAAAGTCCAGTGTGTCAAACTTCATGGAAAGCATCTCACGTACTCCCTTGGCATTACGTTCAAAAGTCTCACTCATTACTCTGCCCCTCCTTTCTGCTGCTCGGCACGGCGCTTCTGCGCATGTATCACCCGTTTCACACGGCGCAGGTCATTGTCACTGGTTTCAGCATCTTTCAGCACACGTCTTATCTCGGCTTCACCGGTCAGCCCGTTGGCCTGACAGATGGCATATACGTCGTTGCGGCTGGTAGCGTTCAGGTCGAAGAATTTGCGTCCGATGCGGCTGTTGATTTCCTTGTAGCCTTTCTTGTTGTATCTCAGCCCGTTGTCCACACGCCGCTTGATATAGTCGGTACTCATGAACACGATACCCGCGCGTCCTTCCAGGCGGTTGTAGATGCTGATGAAGTAATTCAATACACAGTCCGTCAGCTTGTCCCCCTCATCGAAGATGAGCAGCGGGTTCTGGAGAAAACCGATCATACCGAGCGCATAGTCCAGCATGTCACGCAGGTTGCTGGTGCTGTCGGTAGGCGCGCCCACCTGCTTGGCTATCTCGCGCACAAAATCGCTGCGTTTCATATCTTCCGAGCAAAGGATATAGAACACGTTGCGGTGTGTGCGACGGAACTCTATGGCGGCAGTGGTCTTGCCGCATCCGGCATCGCCCACCATCCAGGTGACATTCTTGTACATCTGGGCGTCGGCCAGCACGTAGGTGGCGAGACGGAAGTTCTCACTCTCGCAGATGGTCCAATGCTCGAAGCTGAAACCTATCTGCGCCGCTATGCGGCTGAACATGTCGTCGGAGATGCTTTCGTACTTGGTGTTCAGAATCTGGCTCACCACAGCCGCACTGACACCCTGCAGGCTCTCGCTGGCGCGGTTGCGGCTGGGAAAGTTCTCACAGTAGGCCATCAGTGCGTCGCGGATGGCATCCTTGTCTTGTTTGGTTAGTCCTTTCATTCTTGAATGGTATTTAATTGGTTATTGATTGCCGTTTAAAATCTGTCCAGTGCCAGCTCGTCCAACGTCATGTTGGAGAGTGCCTTGGTATATTCCCCCATAGTGGAGTAATCGGTTTCCGTGTCCGCTTCGGCCTCCTCCCGCTTCTGTTTTTCCGGCAGGGAAAGAGGAATATGGAGCTCGCCACGGTCATGCCTTTCACGGTATCCGTCCATCTTATTCTTGCTGAGGTTCTTAGGTTTGGGAGTGGAAAGACCGAAGAGCTCGGCTGCGATACGTTCGTCAAGGTCGAAACGCTCGCCTTCCAGCTGGATGGCGGCCATGGTCTCCTTGTTCCGGTCGATGGTTTTCCGCATGAAGCTGCTCTCTTCCGGTGTGCGCTCCTGCGTGGCGCGGCTGACAGTGACCTTAGGAGTGGCGGTGGCGCTGTACTTGGCACCGGTGGCGGTATTCCGCCACAGCTCCACGCGGGTCATGTCCATAGGATCATACATCACGGTGAACTCACGTCCGGTATTGCGAAGCGCCCATGCCTCGTCACGCAGGCCGTCGGCGGCATATACGTCATAGTGGTATTTCCGTTTGTCTATTTCAAACTGAAGTCCGTAGTTGGTATAGGTCACGGCTTTGGGATGGCACAGCCAGAACATACGCATCATGTCAACCTCCGTAACGGGTTGGGCCTCGGGGTTCCCGCTCATGCGGTACATCTCCATGTGTGGAATACCGGTGGCGAAGTGCTTTTCCTTATTGTTCCATCTGTCACGGCATTCCTTGTAGATGGTTTTCAGCTCTTCAAACGTGGGGAGTGCGTAGGCGTTCTCTTCTATGAATTCCAGGTTGGGCTTGCTGTTCAGTTTCTTGGCGTTCACGTTCTGTCCCGTAAAATGCCAGATGGCGTGAAGGACTTGTGCCTGGAAACGGTAGAAGGCATTCTCTATGGTCTTGGACTGTCCGTTATAGGGCATCGTGGGACGGTGGAGTACCGTAAGGCGTTGGAAGAATCCCGCGGCGTCGCCTTTCTTGTGTCCTCCCTGGTTGTCGGTCACTATCTCGTAGGGACGGCTGCCGGAAACTTCCACGGCCATGCGGTAGGCACGATACTGGCAGTCGAAATTCTCGTTCGGGGCGATGTCATATCCAAGCAGGGTCTCGCTATAGGCATCCATCACTTCATATACGCCGGTGGTGCACATCTTGCCCTGTTCATTCCTGTAGTAGAGGTTCAACTTGGTACCGTCGCCATACCACAAGGCATCGCGCATCTGCGGGAGGCTGGTCTTCATCAGACTGGTGTACTTGGCTTTCCATTTCTGCATACCATGTACCGCCGCATACCACATAGGCATCACGGCAGGGTCGTTGAGATAGTTCTTCACGGTGGTGGGCGACTTGATGATGTTCAGGCCGCGCTCCACCGCCTGGCGGTTGTATTCGTCGAAAATCTGCGCCTCCGTATAGCGGGGAACGATGCTGCGGCGGAGCTTCAGCAACAGCCGCGCCACTTCGGGAACCACCACGCGTGCCGCCTGGTTGCCCGTGTTCTTGTTGACAAGGGCGGCGTAGCCGATCTTTTTATAAGCGTTGAATTTTTCGCGGAGACGGGTCTTGGGCAGTGTGTGTCCATAGTGTTCACGAAGCTTCTCACATGTACCTTGCACCGTTTCCCACACGATGGACTTGCGGCTGTAACCGCACTTGCTATGCAAGGCTCCGGTCTCTTTCTCCACACGGACCAGCTCGTTCATCACCTCGGCATTCAGCACATATTCGGCCTGGCGTTCCAGAGAAATGGCGGGTTGGTAGGTTCTATAGAATTCCACAGCCCTGCTGTCACTGCGGATAATATTACTCATTAATTGTTCTTTCATTTCTTCCAAAGCATTGGGATAAAGTCTGTCGTATGCCTCGCGAATAAGGGCGGGAAGACTAGTGTAGTCTATGAGAGCGTAGGAACCGGCCCCCTTACCGGGACGGACAACCCGGATCTTGCCCTCACGTACTTTCTTATCATAATTAGGTTTACTCAATATCCTTCCTTGCGAGACCAGCTCAGGAAAAGTGACACACCTTATTTTACCGTACATTTCCATAATCAGAAACTTTATACTTTTCAACATTGTGCAAGCCCCGGCATCGAACCGGGGAGCCGGCCACTTCCGCATGGCAAGGAAAGTTCCGGACTTGCAGCCTGTTCCGGACTTTACAGTTTATGGCCGTTATAGTCATATTGCACAACCTTGCCCTCAACATCTATCGACCGCAGATGAAAGCCCTGCGGGGTTGCCTCACGGGCAAAGTCTTCAATGGTATCGTAATTCATCTCGGCAGGTACGTCAGCCTCTGAGCATCTTGACATGTTTCTGAGATCCAGAACAAACGGGTTATTGCTTACCCATGTCACCTTTACTTTCATGCCATTTCCTCCTTTCCGCTGTCCGGCATACAAAGCGATATCGCCACAATAGCCGATAATACGATGATTACAAACGCATTGCGGCTGTCCGCATCCGTTGCGTCAACATTGGTTCCCAGCCACATGCCATAGGTCATGCCCACAGCTACGGCAATCTTCTGAATTGTTCTCCAGGTTTTCATATAATTCAAGTTTAATATCTGTCAATCAATAGTTTTATCAATCGCCTTTAAGGCTTTATACTTGCGGTCTACCAGTCTACCTTCATCGTCAATAGTGAGTGTCCATGCGGGATGATACCCACGTAACCTTTTGTCCTCTGTTCTTTTGTCAGTACTATAGGCTAATACAAAAGAAAATCCCACAGCCGTACACCCGTCGGACAACGGTTCATCAAAATGTACACCCCAATAGGAATTCCTGCCACTACGGGTACCTACCGCCTTCGTCACTTGACGGACGGCAAACACGGGTACTCCACGCTCGTCGTAGCTATCCACAACGACAATCTCAGCACGCTCCGTGGCAAGAACCCTGCATTCTTCTTTCCAGTAAATCATAAAGATTTGTTTATAAGTTTTTTACTTTCTCGTACGGGTTATCTATCAATGTAACTTCATACATTTTACATCCGTGATTCAGTGCATAAGCACGAAGAGTTTTCGCAAATGGTGAGTTCGTCTCAAAATTCAATGCCGAACGCACAGTACGTGTAGTGGTAAAAAACTGTTTAGCGATGGCTTCTTGTTGTGAAGCGTCTGCTTTGATGAATCTTTCCTTTTCTGCCATTGTATTTCTATTTATAAAGTTAATTCTGTATATTTGGAGCGTTTTCCATTTGGATGACGATGCAAATATCGAAACTTCTTTCGATAGAAGCAAATAATTATCGAACTATTTCACGATTTATATATTAAAATCATGCAGAAAGACGAAACAATTCACGAGAGGATAACTCAATTAGTTAATAAGTACGGGAATGGGAAAAACACCGTATTTGCCTCTTTAATAGGAAGTAATGAAGCAAATGTCCGTGGCTACAGAACGTCAACGATGCCTAAATTTGATTTTTTAGAGAAAATCGCAAGAAATATCGATATAAATTTAGATTGGCTCTTGACCGGTCGCGGTTCTATGGAAAAACAGCCACCAAAATCTTCTTTTGCGTTATCTCAAATAAACAATGATTTTGTTTCAATCCCACTGGTAGACATCTCTGTTGCAGCAGGCTGCTGTGGCTACGATAATCCCGATTATTTGGAAGTAGTAGATACCATAAAAATGCCTTCATCCATGGTGCGTAATAGTGAGAAATACTTCTGCGTCCGCATCAAAGGAGAAAGTATGTCACCTACATTATTGGATAGCTCCTACGTTATCGTGAGATTACTCGACCGTTCTGAATGGCAGGACATGCCCGACCAACACATCTACGTCATTAGTGACACTGATGGGCGTTCATATATCAAACGCATCAAGAACCGATTCCGTCAACATGGATTCCTCGTCTGCATGTCAGATAATGTAGATAAGATCAATTACCCCAATTTTAATTTGGAAGCTCAGGAGATAAACACCATACTTCATGCTGAATGGTATTTCAGTGCTAAAATGCCGAATCTGAATGAAACATATTATGATAAAGTTAATCAACTGGAAGATGATATGGATGTAATGAAAGGGCAGATGGTGCAGATACAGCAATTGTTGCGTGCTATCAATGTAAAGTAAGAATAGAAATAAGAAAATAGCCAATTTGATAAGTTTACTTGCTGGTATTATTGGCACTTGGAAGGCCTGCTCTTAGCTCCTTGACTTTTTCCAATATTTTAGCGTATAGCTCTCGATATCCTGCATCTTCGATGTCACTTATATATCCATCAATAGGTTCATATCCGTTTACTGCACAAAACAAGATTTCGAGTGCACGCTGATACCGTGGAAGTTCCTTGTGCGAATAGAGAACCTCGCGGATGATATTTCTTTTTATAATGGGAATATCTATTTTCATACTAAATAATGCTCCCGGCACAATCACCGGGAGCATTTCCATCAAACAACTAATTAATTACCTTAATCTCCGCGCGCTTTATCCCTCAGTCGGAGCCCTGAATGCCGGGAGCGTTCTTCACACCTTCAAAAACCGTTGCGGCAGCAACAAGAGTCGAACTTGTGACAAAAGACCTGCATACGTGTTCACCACGTATGTACACCTTCGCTCTACCAGCTGAGCTATACTGCCAATTATTTGCGACGCGCGCACGTTTATTACGCTAAAATAGCACTTATTCCATAAATACCTATTATGAATCAACAGTTTATATGATTAGTACAATTATACTACCCGCTAAAAACACTATACTATCCCCCTATAAATATTTATTTAAACGCCTAAAAACATAACCTAAAAGGAAACATCATATAAAATACACCCTTTTCTAATTGTTAAAAAAGTATGCCTAAACTACATTACACAAGCTTATTGCCTATGAAAAAAGTATGTCTTATCGGTATGCCTTATGGTATGCCTAAACTTATTTTTAACATTTCACTCTATAACTATTCATCAATACCATCTATTCATTTGAGCATATAAAAGAACTTATGAAGTCATATCCTCTAAACACCCTAAATAGTATATATTTTATTCGGAAATACTTCTATATATTTATTATTTAGAATATATTTGTAGAAAGAAACTTCTAAATAATGAATTTATGACTAAGATAATTCACGTACATCTCATTTTCGAGAAAAAGGACTATTATTTCGGCAGTATCAGTGCCATTTATACCGTCCTAAATGACGCTCAAATAGGTATTAAAAAGAGCTCGCTACTTCATGCCGGTCTCACTGATGGTGGCGTTAAGACAACTCGTAGAGCCATTATCAAGCAGTCTCACCTCATTCGTTGTACCCAAGAATGACCTAAGCACTCCACACGGAAAAAGGGCTGAATCGCGCCTCAAAAAGCGTCAATTCAGCCCTCATCTTATATCCATTGTAACATTTGACCGTTTAAAGTGTTTTCATACCTTATTCAAATGTAATATCTGTGTCGCACAATGTAACAATTCGATTTGTTTCAGCGCACACAACTCAAATAGCCTCAAACCTTCTATTCATCGGCATTTCAGCATCATTTAACTCCCACATGCTTTACATACAAAGTGATTTACCCCCCTTAGCTCAGGTCGCGGTGACCGCAAAGCCGGGAACCGGGATAATCCTTCAGCAGCAGCAACACAAGCACACGCAGGGAGTGCTTTTGGAAAAGGGTGCGTGTATCGGCAGGGCGACCGCACTCGTCAAGACCGCCTTCGTAGCAGACACCGATGCTACCTGCATTCCACCCCCGGACATGGGCACCAGGCAGGGACAAGGGACGCAGGGACTTGATGTCACCGTTCTTGCGGATATAAAAATGATAACCTGCGCCGGGGCTTCTCCGGCGCAGGTGGTCTGTCGTCAAGTCGTGCTCCGTATAGCAGCGGTCGCAGCGGGTGGCGGAACAATGGACGACGATAAGATTGATGAATCTCATGAGAATTAAAAATTAGAAATTAAAAATTAAAAGTGAAGGAAACCCGCTACACTGTCATGGCATGGGCGCTCAGGGCACCAATAAGCGCGGAGGCTACAGCGATTATCACTTTCAGAATCTTATCCCAAACGGATGATTTTGTACTCATAAAATTAAGGATTAATGGTTAAGAATTAATGGTTAAGGATTAGTGATTAAGGATTAATGGCTAATGATTAATGGTTAATCATTAGGGATTGATTAGCGATAAACGATTTGCTTGTGTTCATTAACCCTTAATCACTAACCATTAATCATTCCTTTTTTATCCCAGCGGATTTTCGCCCTGGTCGCCGTCGTCGCCGGAGCCGCCTCCGGAACCACCGCCTTGATTGCCGCCGCCGGAGCCGCCCTCCTCGGGCTTGTCGAGCACAAAGCCCACATTCGCCGGGCTACGGGTCACGGCGGTACTGCCGTTCACCAGCTTCAACTCCTTGTCGGGGATAAAGCGGATATTCACCTTCGAGATATTGCGCACCGTACATTTGTCCGAGGCCTCCATGCCGGGACAGCGGAACGTCATGTGGAAAGTGCCCAGCTGGTTCAGCTTCACCTTGTCGCCGTTGGCAAGGTTGCCTTGAATCTCCTCCACCAGGGCTTCGATGACGTGCTTCACGTCGCCCTTCGTCATGGCACAGTTTTTCTGAATGGAGGCGGCAAGGACATCGATGTCCACGGTGCCGCAGGTCTTGGGTTTCTGACGGAGATAGTACAACATGGGCGAAGCCGGGTTGCTTACGATTTTACGGCGCTGGAAGCGCTCTACAATTACATCCATAAATTTGAAAAGTTAAGGTTTAAGTTAAGAAAAATGAGTTATAAGAGAGAAGTGGGTAAGGGAAGGGATAGGGCGCCCAAATCAATGATTATTCCTTTTCTTAAGCACATTACAAAGATACAACATTAAGAAGCGGAAGTCAAGTGTTTTGCCATTTTTTTTACTACAAAAAACACGGAGACACAGAGTTTTTCAAGCAATAAGAAAAATCTCCGTGTCTTTGTGTCTCTGCATTCTATAAATTTCCATCCATCACTTTGCATTCCTCGTCAGCCACTCCAATGGTGGTATGTAGTCCACCAGTTTTGTCATGCTTTGGTTATGGTGGAAATAGACTTCACCGGTTTTGCCATTACGGTGCTTGGCTATGATGACGATGCCCAAGCCATCGGTGGGATAAGTACTCTTCTTATCGACGGTCTTGCCGTAGAGGGCAGGGCGGCAAAGCAGCATTACCATATCCGCATCCTGCTCTATGGCGCCGCTCTCGCGCAGGTTGCTCAGGGTGGGGCGATGGTCTATGGTACCGTCGCTCGCCCGGTTCAGCTGGCTCAGCAGCAGTACGGGGATATCCAGCTCCTTGGCCAGCAGCTTTGCCTTGCGGCTTGCCTGCGCCACTTCCTGCTCGCGGTTACGGTTTTTCTGGTCACTCCTCATGTCACATAGTTGCAGATAGTCCACAATCACCATGTCACAGCGATTCTTGCTCTTCAGCAGGCGGGCGGAAGAACGCACGCGGTCCATGCTCGTCATCGGATGGTCGTCTATCAGTATGGGCAACCGCGACAACTCGGCAGATGCCTCATGCACCTGCCTCACCTCGCCGGGGGTGAGCTGGCCGCTGCGCAGGTGTTGCGGGTCTACTCCCTCCGTAGCTGCAAGCAGCCAGCGGTCGCCCAGGCGCTCGCCTTGCATTTCGAGGCTGAAGACCACCACATGACGCCCCGCCATGGCAGCGGCACGGGCCAGGTGGAGGGCAAAGGCGGTCTTCCCCACCGACGGACGGGCAGCAAGGATGTTCAAGTCGCCGCGCTGCCAGCCCGCCGTAACGTGGTCCAGAGCGTCAAAACCCGTAGGGATACCCGTAATGCCGTTGCATCCGTGCTCCATACGCTGCTCCACCTCGGCCAGCGTGTCGTCCATCAGCCGGTCTATGGAGCGAAGGTGGTCGGCTACGCCGCTCTCGTCCTCTAGCCCCTCCAGCAGTCGATGGGCTTCCACCAGGATGTCGTCAATATCCATCGACTCGTCGGCACTGAACGCCAGCAGTTGCTGGAATCCCGTACGCATGATACGCCGCGTGTGCAATTGCCTAAGGATGAGCGCATGATACTCCAGATGAGCACTGGAGCTGACCTTCGAGCTGATGCGCAGCAGTTCGTAAGGCCCGCCCACGGCATCGAGTTTGCCACGGGCTGCCAGTTCGTTCTTCAACGTGATGGTGTCTATGGACTTCGCGCTGCGATACATCGATTGCAGGGCGGCAAAAATTTCCAGATTCTTCTCCTCGTAGAACATCTCGGGACGCAGTTTGTCCGCCACCAGAGGCATGGCAGCGCGCTCTATCATGCAGGCACCGATGACAGCTTCTTCGAGGTCACTGTCGTGGGAAAAAGTAGTTTCAGTCATCATATTCATTTTCAAAAGATTTGTCCGCCAGATAGGTGGCGGCTTGTTTACAATATTTTTGGTTGTTCAGATGGTCGTAATATTCGTCGATGTTGTCCAGTGCCCGCTGTTTCTCGCCTGCCGTCAATTTTTTCCATTCGCGACGGGCCCGGCCGATGTTTACCTTGGGATGCTCGGTGATGTCATGAAACTTTTCCCAGAAGATGCAGAAGTCCTCTCCCGCCCCAGCCACCGGCGCTGCCTTCTTCTTCCGCGGGGCTGCTTTAGGACGGGCATTGCCGGTAAGGAAATCATAATCGGGGATACGGATGTGCATCACGTAGGGGTTGGCCACCCGCTCCACGATACCGGCGTCGAACATCTTGTTGAAGAAGTAGCGCGTACGGTTGCGGGGCCACCCCAATATCTCCATCCAGTGGGCCAGGGAAAGTACGGACTCGCCACGTACACAGTCGAAAAGGTGTCCCCTGACGTTGCAGGTCACCGTGCTGTAGTTGACGTGTGTCAGCACAAAGACAAAGGCTTCGAAGGCATCGGCGGCTTTCTCTCCGGTTTTCATATTCATTTGTTCCTCAAACAAGGCTTTGGGGAAGAGGAGATAGCCTTTCTTCAGCATCTCCGTTGTCATGGGTCTCATTTCTTTTTCCATTTTTGTCTATTCTTAATTCGATAATGCGACAAAGGTAAGGGACCAGCCAGGGGGATACAAATAAGCGGTTAGAATCGGCTAAAAATTAATGAAATACATAAGGTGGCGAGAGAGGGTTTCACCTCATCCTCCACCACCCTATATAATAATATACTAAAATAATCAGAATGTATTAGAAATACATTCTCTATTTCGCATATTTTTTAGAGACCAGAAGATACGGATTTTTCACGGTCATATCCTTCACGTGGTCGGGCATCCCCCAGTAGCTCAAGAGGATGCCTATCTGTACGGGGGTGAGGTGGGCAGTCCTGGCGGTATAGCCCTGGTCCGTCAGGTCCTTCAGCAGGCAAGCGTGTTCCGCAATGGAACGGCGCAGGGCCTTTACGGCCGAGCAGGCATACGCGTAGTTTGGGTAATAGGCCACTGCTACATCTGCAATGCGATGGCATCCCTCGAGCAGCCATTCAAAACTTTGTTCTTTTATCATTTTGCATATATTTATTAATAAAACATGTTGCAAAGTTAGAATGGGAGGGAAAACTGGGAAAGTTCGAGTGGCAATAAGAAAACTTGCTCAAGAAAAATGAATGTGTCAAAACGGTTGATGACACACCCTCACTGTCTTATTGATAAAAGCAACACTTTCATACTATAGTAGTGAAGCACACATTTTGTGTATTTCATGCAACTTATCGGTCAGCGATTTTTTTTAAGAGAGACAGCCATATTATATCTCGCCTGCCTATTAACGAGGAGTTCCGCACTAATCCCTAAGGCTGCTTCTACCATAAGAGCGAAGTCACTGGTTACATCTCCCTCTCCCTCTTGAAGTACCCCAGCACCGTGGCCGGTGTAAGACAGCAGCGTTCCACGCTTTTCAGGCGGCTCTGAAAAGTATATCGGGAGCATAGCACAAGGCAGAACCAAGTATAGTTCAAGCTACGGTGCAAGCGGTGCTGAAGGTGGTCGAAAAAACGGGAAACACGGGCAAAGAAGCTAGCGATACGCTCGCGGGGGACAAAACGGGAAGGCTGTGCGGCAGCATTGCGGGAGCGCTTGGCGGTACGTTCCATCTGTGCAAGGGTATACTCCAGTTGCTCGATGTCATTGCGGGTGTTCTCCATGGTTTGTTCCAATTTCTCGCGTCGTGCCTGCTGCTTGGCATATCGTTCTTTTCTGTCAGCGATTCGATTTTTGAGGTCTTCTGCGGTGAGGTTTATTCCTTTGTTCTGGATTGATTTCATTATAAACGTCTGTTTTATAGTTGTTTGTCTGTATATAAGTTCACGAAAACACATCATCCGTCTGCACCGAATGCATAATGCATAAAGGGCAAACGGATGATATATCAGGAGCAAATGTACGATGAATATTGCAGATAAAGTTCTTAATGACCATTAAGTCTTGTTATAAAACATGATATTATCTACTGCAAATTTGGAGATTATCAGAAAACACGTACCTTTGCAATGTGTTTTTCATAGTATTAGATTTAAGGTTAACAAAAGATTGGCTGTCTGGGATAGATAGCCTTTTTTTATGCCCATACCATTCAATTCATCCAATTAGCCTCAATTTCACTTTATACAACCTTCCAACCCACTAAAGTATTCTTAAGTCCAATTTGCGCGTTTTTTTCATGCATGACCATTACCGTTATGAAATTATTTTTTCTACATTTGCATCTGCTAAAAGGAAACAAAACCGCATCAGGCAGAAAAAACATGAGGAATACATCACCCGCCGCACCTACCATCCGCTTCCGCCGCTGGAGCAGAAAAGCCTACGCTGCATTTGCCAGCATAGGGCGGTGTGTCACCATCGGTTGCCTGCGCAAAAACGTGGCAGACAGTTCTCTCTCCAAACAGAAAGCTGCTGGAACTGCCGGACATGCCGGATGCAGGGAAGAGAGTGCCTGGAGGGGTAAAACGGAAGGAAGGAAAAGCGACATCGGCATTCCGCTGGGTAGCAGCAGCGCCCTGACAAGTATCCTCACGGAGCTTGGAACGAACCGACACATTCTTTTTGAAACACAAGTCATCCGCCCCTGCGGAAATACGGGCGGACAAGACACACATAGCCTGAAACAAAAGAGAATAAGAGGTACGGATTACTGGAAGCCATGCAGCAGAATGACGAGCTGCACCGCCCCGGCAATCCGTACCTCTGTCTTTATCCATGAACATAACCCAAGAAAGATATGACCCTACAGAAATTAAAGGAACAAGTGCTGCGCGGCAGCCACATCAGTAAGGAAGAAGCCGAATGGCTGGCTGTGCAACCAGACAAGGAAGCGCTATACGAAGCTGCCCACGAGATAACCCGGGCCCGAGCCTCGGAGGAGTTCGACATGTGCTCCATCATTAATGCCAAGTCCGGACGATGCCCGGAAAACTGCAAGTGGTGTGCACAGTCGTCGCACTACAAAACCCAGGCAGACGTGTACGACCTGGTGAATAAAGAAGAATGCCTGCGGCATGCCCTGCATAATGAAGCCCAGGGCGTGGCACGTTTCTCGCTGGTGACCAGTGGACGGAAGCCCTCCTCCAAAAACATGGAGAAACTGTGCGAAGCCGCCCGGCACATGCGCCGGCACTCGTCCATCCAGTTGTGCGCATCACTGGGACTGCTCAACGAAGACGAAATGCGGGCACTGCACGACGCAGGCATCACCCGCTATCACTGCAACCTGGAGACAGCCCCCTCCTACTTTCCCCAACTGTGCAGCACGCACACGCAGGAAGAGAAGCTGCGTACCCTGCAAGCCGCCCGCAACGTAGGCATGGACATCTGCAGCGGCGGCATCATCGGCATGGGCGAGAGCATGGAGCAACGCATCGAATTCGCCTTCACACTGCGCGAGCTGGAAGTACAGTCCATCCCCATCAACCTCCTGAGCCCCATCCCCGGCACACCGCTGGAACGGCAGGCACCACTCAGCGAGGAGGAAATACTGACCACCATCGCCCTCTTCCGCTTCATCAACCCGACAGCTTTCCTCCGCTTTGCCGGAGGACGCTCGCAACTGAGCAAGGAGGCCGTGAAGCAAGCGCTGCACATCGGCATCAACTCCGCCATCGTGGGCGACCTGCTGACAACGCTCGGCTCGAAAGTGTCGGAAGACAAGGTGCTGATAGAAGATGCCGGATACCGGTTCTGCGGCTCGCAGTTCGACAGAGAGCACCTATGGCACCCATATACCTCCACCACCAACCCGCTACCGGTGTATAAGGTGAAGCATGCAGAAGGCGCCACCATCACCCTGGAAAGCGGAGAAACACTCGTAGAGGGAATGTCGTCGTGGTGGTGCGCCGTCCACGGGTACAACCACCCTACGCTGAACCGGGCGGCAGAGGAACAGCTGGGCAAGATGTCGCATGTGATGTTCGGAGGGCTGACACACGACCCTGCCATTGAACTGGGCCAGTTGCTGCTACCGCTTGTCCCGCCGTCCATGCAGAAGATATTCTATGCCGACTCGGGCTCGGTGGCAGTAGAGGTGGCCTTGAAAATGGCCGTGCAGTACTGGTATGGCAAGGGAAAGGCGAAGAAGAACAATTTTGTGACTATCCGTTCGGGCTATCACGGGGATACATGGAATGCCATGTCTGTCTGCGACCCGGTGACGGGCATGCATTCGCTGTTCGGTGCATCATTGCCGGTGCGCTATTTCGTGCCGCAGCCGCGCTCGCGCTTCCACGGCGAATGGGATGAACGGGATACGGTGGAACTGCGGAAACTGGTAGAGGAGCATCACGAGGAACTGGCAGCGCTTATCCTCGAACCTGTGGTGCAGGGCGCTGGCGGCATGTGGTTCTACCCCCCCCAGTACCTGCACGAAGCGGCACAGATATGCAAGGAACATGGCCTGCTGCTGATATTCGATGAGATAGCCACGGGCTTCGGACGGACGGGAAAACTCTTTGCCTGGGAGCACGCGGGTGTAGAACCGGACATCATGTGCATAGGAAAGGCCATAACGGGCGGATACATGACGCTGTCTGCCGTACTGACGACGAATGAAGTGGCGGATACCATCTCCAACCATACACCGGAGGTGTTTATGCACGGACCCACCTTTATGGGGAATCCACTGGCATGCGCCGTGGCGTGCGCTTCGGTGAAGCTGCTGACCTCGCCCGAATACGACTGGCAAGGCAAGGTGACTCGCATCAGCCGGCAACTGCAAGAAGAGCTTGAACCGGCACGCCGATTGCCGCAAGTGATGGATGTACGTGTGCTGGGAGCCATCGGGGTGATTGAGACAAAAGAACCCGTAGACATGGCGTGGATGCAAAAACGCTTCGTTGAGGAGGGAATCTGGGTACGCCCGTTCGGAAGATTGGTATACCTGATGCCTCCGTTCATTATAGAGCCGGAACAGCTGAGGAAGCTGACGGGAGGGTTGATGAAAATTATACAGGAAATGAATTGAGAGGATAAAGGGGAAATTATTATATCAAGAATTTATGAACGTAACTAACTATATGCAGCAAGAGCTGCAAACATTGAAAGAACACAGCAACCTGCGCCGCCTGCCGCAACTGACACACGAGGGACGCACGGTTATAGCCGATGGCCGGCATATGCTGAACCTTTCGTCCAACGACTATCTGGGTCTGGCTGCCGACCGCCAGCTAAAGGAAGAATTCCTGCAGACACTAACACCGGACACCTTCCTGCCGACTTCCTCCTCCTCCCGCCTGCTGACGGGGAACTTCGGGATTTACGAAGAACTGGAGACGGAACTCGCCACACTTTTCGGCACAGAGACAGCACTGGTGCTCAATAGCGGCTATCATGCCAATATGGGGATTCTGCCCGCCGTGAGCGATGCACAAACCCTGATACTGGCAGACAAGCTGGTGCATGCCAGCATCATCGACGGCATCCGCCTATCCACCGCACGCTGCATCCGCTTCCGCCACAACGACCTGGTGCAACTGGAACGCCTGCTGGAACAACACCATGCAACATACCGGCAACTTATTATCGTCACAGAAAGCATCTTCAGCATGGACGGTGACCAAGCCGACCTCACGGCATTGGTGCGTTTGAAAAAAAGATACTCCAACGTACTGCTCTATGTGGACGAAGCCCATGCATTCGGCGTAAGGGGACCGCGCGGCCTGGGCTGCGCCGAAGAAACCGGATGCATCCGGGATATAGATTTCCTCGTGGGCACCTTCGGCAAGGCAGCGGCGTCTGCCGGCGCATACATCGCCTGCTGCCGGACGATACGCGAGTATCTCGTCAACCGGATGCGAACCCTCATCTTCACCACGGCATTGCCTCCGACAAGTATTGCCTGGACACTGTTTATCGTGCGGAAACTTGCCGGAATGCAGAACCGCCGCGAGCATCTGGCTAGAATCGGCCGGACGCTGCGCGAAGCATTACAAGCCAAAGGGTACGGATGCCCCAGCGCAAGCCATATCGCCCCTCTGATTATCGGCCCCAGTGCCGACACTGTGCTGTGCGCAGAGTTGCTGCAGAGGCATGGGTTCTATGCACTGCCGGTACGCCCGCCCACGGTGCCCGAAGGAACATCACGCATCCGCTTCTCATTGACAGCGGACATACGGGAAGATGAGATTGGAGAACTGATTCCCCTTATTCCCCTAAAGGAAGAGAAGAATACTAACGCTATACGATTCTAAAAACAGATGAAACAAAGTTACATTATACACGAACATCATCCCCGGCTATTGCTGTTCTTTGCCGGCTGGGGAGCCGATGAGACTCCTTTCAAAATGTATCGTCCGGCAGCCAGCGACTTCATGGTGTGCTATGACTACCGCACACTGGATTTTGACGCCTCCGGACTGGAAAAATACCGCGAAATCAACCTCATCGGCTGGTCTATGGGGGTATGGGCGGCTTCGCAGACCATGCCACAGCTCTCATCGCCAGGTACGTCCGGCGAAGGTATCCATATGGCAAACAGCATCGCCATCAACGGAACACCCTACCCCATAGACCAGCATATGGGTATTCCACCCGCCATCTACCACGGGACATTGGACGGACTGACCGGGGCTTCACTGCACAAATTCCTCCGCCGCATGTGCGCCAACGGAGCAGCCTTCAAAGCTTTCCTGGAAATCACTCCCCGCCGTCCGCTGGAAGAGTTGAGAGATGAGTTGACGGAGATTGAGAAGATGTACCACACACTGCCTGCTGCCACCTTCCACTGGCAGCAGGCAGTAACGGGAGGCAACGACCGCATCATTCCGCCAGCCAACCAGCTGCAAGCCTGGGAAACACTCGGCACCCCCGTGCTGCAAACGGAGGATGCCCACTATCAGGAAGAGTTATTCAGACATTACCTGCAAGACCTATGGACAAGCCACTGAACCCGATGGACAAACAACTGATAGCCTCCCGCTTTGCCAAAGCCCGGAATACCTATACCCGGGAGGCCCGCGTGCAGCAACAAGTCGCCGAGAAGATGATGCAGCTCATAAAGGAACCATACACACGTTTCCACCGTGTCGTAGAGTTTGGCTGCGGAACGGGAAGCTACTCGCGTATCCTCCTCCACACCTTGCAACCGGAAACCCTGCTGCTGAACGACTTGTGCCGGGAAATGGAAGAGTGCGTCAAGGAACTTTGCGACGGCACTACCGTGCAGTTCGTCCCCGGTGATGCCGAAGCCATCGACTTCCCCGGAGAAACCGACCTGATAACCTCGTGCTCCACCCTACAATGGTTCAACGACCCAGGTGCTTTCTTCACCCGCTGCCACCAAGCACTGGTGGCAGACGGCCTGCTTGCCTTCAGCACCTTCGGCGCCACAAACATGCACGAAATACGCCAACTGACTGGGCACGGGCTGGACTATCCCTCCATTAAGGAGCTGCAAGCCCTGCTGTCTCCCGGCTTCGATATTCTCCATGCCGAAGAAGAGGTGATATCCCTGCCCTTCCCCACTCCCCAGGCAGTGCTGAAGCATCTGAAGCAAACCGGAGTCACGGGTACGGAAAAAAGGATGTGGACGCGTGGCCGCCTGCAATCCTTCTGCGAAGAATACACAACCCGGTTCAGTGATGCCGCAGGCAACGTAAGCCTAACCTATCACCCTATTTATATCATCGCACGAAAAAAGACAAAATAATGGAAACAAAAAACATCTACTTCATCAGCGGCATTGATACAGATGCCGGAAAAAGCTATTGCACCGCCTGGTATGCCCGTGAGCTTATGCAACGCGGCCTGCGCGTCATCACCCAAAAGTTCATCCAGACCGGCAACACCGGCCATTCCGAGGACATCGACCTGCACCGCCACCTCACCGGAACCGGCTACCTGCCGGAAGACAAAGAGGGGCTGACCATGCCCGAGATATTCTCCTACCCCTGCTCCCCCCACCTCGCCGCCCGCATAGACAAGCGCCCGATAGACTTCGTGAAAATAGAGCGTGCCACCAGGGAACTTTCCCACCGCTATGATACCGTGCTCGTAGAAGGAGCCGGAGGTCTGATGGTTCCCCTCACCGAAGATTTCCTGACGATAGACTACATTGTGGAAAAGCAGTACCCGCTTATCTTCGTCACCTCCGGAAAGCTGGGCAGCATCAACCACACCCTGCTGAGCTTCGAAGCCATCAAGAACCGGGGCATCGCACTCGATACGGTACTCTACAACCTCTATCCCACCGTGGAGGATAAGACTATCCAGGAAGACACGATGAAATACATCAAGCAGTATTTGTCCAAGCACTTTCCCGGAACAAAGTTTGAGGCAGTGCCGGAAATTGCGTAAATTTGCAGCACATAAACGTCCTACTGCACATGGAAGCATTTACATTAGATTCAACTGAAATTATCGTACTCGCCGTAGCGGGTGGTCTGTTCCTTATTCAAATTATCTACTACCTCTGTCTCTACAACCGTATTCATGCACGCCGCCGTGCCGTGAAGCAGGGAAACATGCACTTCACCCAGGAACTGCCCCCCATATCCGTCATCATCTGCGCCCGCGAGGAATCCGAAAATCTGCGCCGCAACCTGGGCGCCGTGCTGGAGCAGGACTATCCCCTATTTGAAGTCATCGTCATTAACGACGGCAACACTGATGAGAGCGAAGATTACCTGACCATCCTCGAGGAGAAATACCCCCATCTCTACCACAGCTTCGTGCCCGATTCCTCCCGCTACATCAGCCGTAAGAAGCTGGCTGTGACGCTTGGAATCAAGGCCAGCAAATATGAATGGCTGGTGTTTACCAATGCCAACTGCATGCCCCAAAGCAACCAATGGCTGCGACTGATGGCACGCAACTTCACATCACGTACCCAAGTGGTGCTAGGATACAGCGGCTACGAACGCGGCAAAGGCTGGCTGCACAAACGGGTGGCATTCGACAATCTGTTCACTTCCATGCGCTATCTGGGATTTGCCCTGGCAGGCAGCCCCTACATGGGCATCGGGCGTAACCTGGCCTACCGGAAGGAACTCTTCTACCAACAGAAAGGATTCTCCGCACACCTCAACCTGCAACGGGGAGACGACGATTTGTTCATCAACCACGTGGCTACCCCGGAGAACACGCGGGTAGAAACGGATGCCAATGCCATTGTACGCATGCAACCGCTTCTGCGTGCCAAGGACTGGAAAGAAGAGAAAATAGGTTACGCCTCCACAGCACGGCTGTATCATGGGATGCAACGCTGGCTGGCCGGTTTTGAGACCCTGACTCGCCTGGTATTCCACGCATCCTGGATAGCAGCGATGTTCATCGGCATTATGCACTTCCACTGGCTGGCAGCAGGCGTCGCTTGTCTTTTGTTCCTGTTCCGTTTCACCCTGCAGGCCGTCATTGTCAACAAGACTGCCCGCGACCTGGAAGAACAACGTAGATATTACTTCACACTACCGGCTTTCGACCTATTGCAGCCGATACAGTCTTTACGTTGGAAATGGTACTGTCTGTTCCGCAAGAAAAGCGATTTTCTGAGAAAGTGATTCTCTTATTCGTAACGGATGGAAGTTGCCGGATGGATGCGTGTAATCAGAAATGAAGGGCCCAACAACATCAGGACTGAAGCCAGCAATGTACCGGCATTCAGTAGCAGGAACAGCCAGATATTGAAAGATACCGGAACAGTAGCCATATAATAGGTCTCAGGGTCGAGCTTGAACAAGCCGGACCAGCGCTGCACAAAATAGAATGCAAGGCCGATTATGTTCCCCCAGAGCATGCCTTTCCCGATGAGGAAGACCGAAAACCAAAGGAAAACTTTACGAATAGTAAAGTTGTTGGCTCCCAAAGACTTCAGCACACCTATCATGGAGGTACGCTCTATGATGATAATCAGCAGGCCGGATACCATGGTGAACCCCGCCACTCCAATCATCAGAATGAGAATGACCCAGATGTTGACATCCAAGATGCCCAGCCAGGCAAAGATTTGAGGATTGAGCTGCTCTACATTGCGGACGCAATACTCGGCGCCATAACGGTCGGGATTCCCGTCCGTATCGGCAGCTACCTCATAGGTGGTTTCTTCCAGCTTGTCATAATCGCGTATTTCCAGCTCCATGCCACTCACCTGGTCTGGCTCCCAGTTGTTCAGGCGATTCACCAGGTAGAGGTCGGTAAGCAGGAATAGGTTGTCGTATTCAGAGAAGTTGGTTTGGTAGATACCTGCAATCTTCAGGCGGCGGGCACGCACATCGTCCTGGATGAAGTAGGTGTCTATCTTGTCACCGAGTTTCAATTGCAGCTTGTTGGCAAGAGACTTTGAGATGACTACGCGGTTGGACGAAGCAGAATCGCTGAATTGCGGAAACTCCCCCTCCAGCAAATGGCGGTGGAAGAAGGTGCTATCATACTCCTGCCCCACACCTTTCAGCACCATTCCCTGAAAGGCATCGGCGGTCTTTATCATCCCCGGCTTGGTGGAGTAGCGTTGTACATGCTTCACTTCGGGATAATCGGAAAGCGCAGCCATCATGCTGTCACCCACCACCACCGGACGCGTCTCGTATGAGCGTGCAGCATCCAGGTTGCCTATCTGGATATGGGCACCGAAACCCACGATTTTATCCCTTACCTCGCTCTTGAAGCCGACAATGACGGACACGGCAATAATCATCACCGCCAGTCCAAGGGCAATGCCCACCATGGCAATAAGGACAGCCGGACGGGAAACTTGCTTGCCCGGCTCCGAGTTGCGATAAATGCGCAACGCTATAAAGCGAGATAGATTCATGGGCCATTATTTTTTAGGCGCAGATTACACGGAAGATTTGAAACAAACGTCTTTATCTTAAGTTTTCCGTGTAATCCGCGCCTAATGAATTATTTCATTTTATTCGGTTCGCCCCGGATAGGCTTCCAATGCTTTTTGCAGGATAAACAAGGCGCGGTTCAAGTCATCTTTCTTCAGTACGTATGCGATACGCACTTCGTTGCGACCAGAACCCGGCGTAGTATAGAAGCCGGACGCAGGCGCCATGAATACCGTCTGTCCCTCGTATTCAAACTCCGACAGGCACCAGGCACAGAACTTGTCCGAATCATCTACCGGCAGCTTTGCCACCGTATAGAACGCTCCCATCGGAATGGGCGAATATACGCCCGGTATGCGGTTCAATCCGTCAATCAGGCATTTACGGCGTTCTACATATTCATCGTATGTGTCGCGCAGATAATCCTCATCAGCATCCAACGATGCTTCTGCGGCGATCTGGCCAATCAATGGAGGACTGAGACGCGCCTGGCAGAACTTCATGACAGCATCCCGGATTTCCTTGTTCTTCGTTATCAGGGCACCGATGCGGATACCGCACTCCGAATAGCGCTTGGACACGGAATCAATCAGCACCACATTGTTCTCAATGCCTTCCAGATGGCAGGCAGAGATATAGGGAGAACCCGTATAAATAAATTCACGGTACACCTCGTCCGAGAAGAGGAACAAATCGTACTTCTTCACAAGGTCGCGAATCTGGTTCATTTCACGGCGTGTATAGAGGTAACCCGTAGGATTGTTGGGATTGCAAATCAAAATGGCCCGCGTGCGCTCGTTAATCAGCTCTTCGAACTTCTCTACCTTGGGCAACGAGAAACCCTCTTCGATGGTCGTGGCAATGGTGCGTATCTTAGCTCCGGCAGAGATGGCAAACGCCATATAATTAGCATAGGCCGGCTCGGGAACAATGATTTCATCACCCGGATTGAGGCAAGCCAGGAAAGAAAACAAGACCGCCTCCGAGCCGCCGGAAGTGATGATGATGTCGTCTGCAGTCAGATTGATATTGTACTTCGCATAGTAACCCACCAACTTCTCGCGGTAACTGCGATACCCCGCACTGGGACTGTATTCCAGAACTTTCCGGTCGATGTTCCGTATCGCTTCAATCGCGACTTCCGGAGTAGGCAGGTCGGGTTGTCCGATGTTCAGGTGGAATACATGTATGCCCCTCTGCTTGGCAGCATCTGCCAAAGGAGCCAGTTTTCTGATAGGAGATGCGGGCATCTCCATTCCGCGAATAGATATTGTTGGCATGAGGTTATTTACTATTTGACAATTTACAATTTACTATTTAATAGACTATTTATAAGTGATATTGCTATCACTTTATCATTAAAGTTGCAAATGTAGCGAATTATTTGAAACCAAAAGGAAGGCAAGACCATAAAAACTTTAAAAAACTTATCTATCGTAAAAACTCTATGATATGTAAACGGAAACTTGTATCTTTGAAAAAGCAAACGAACCAAGCTGGCTCAATTGTAAATAGTAAATAGTCAAATTGTAAATAACACCATGGTCATCAACCTTATAACTTTTGCTTCCATACTGCATAAACAAGCATCAGTCCGTAGCTCCCACGAAGTGATATTGACTGAATTGGAAAAATACTTTACCGTCAACTTCATTGATTACAAAGATATAGACAAGTTATCACCCGATGACTTCAGTATTATATTCATTGCCACCGGAGGTGTGGAACGGCTGGTAATCCAGCATTTCGAATCCCTTCCCCGCCCCGCCATCCTCCTGGCAGACGGCATGCAGAACTCACTGGCCGCCGCTCTCGAAATATCTTCCTGGCTGCGCGGCCGGGGAATGAAAAGCGAGATTCTTCACGGAGAGCTCCCCGAAACCATCAAGCGTATTTTTGTCCTGCACAGCAATTTCATGGCACAACGCAGCCTTTTCGGCATGCGCATCGGCGTAATGGGCACTCCGTCCAGTTGGCTCATTGCCAGCAATGTGGATTATCTGCTTGCCAAACGCCGCTGGGGTATCGAGTACACAGACGTCTCATTGGACCGCATTTATGAATACTACGGACAGATAACGGACGACGAGGTGGGCGAAGCATGCGCCGGACTGGCAGGAAAAGCGCTTGCCTGCCGAGAGGCAAGCCCCGAAGACATGATAAAGGCCATGCGGCTGTATCGAGCCATCAAGAGGATTGTAGAGGAAGAGCGACTGAGCGCCATTACCCTCAGCTGCTTCCGTCTGATAGACCAAACGGGAACCACCGGCTGCCTTGCCCTTGCCTTGCTGAACGACGAAGGAATCATTGCCGGATGTGAAGGCGATTTGCAATCCGTCTTCACCATGCTGGCCGTAAAAGTGCTGACAGGGAAGAACTCTTTCATGGCCAATCCTTCCATGATAAATGCCCGTACCAATGAAATCATATTGGCACATTGTACCATCGGTATCGCACAAACGGAGCAGTTCATCATACGCAACCATTTTGAGACGGAAATCGGCATCGGTATTCAGGGAATCCTGCCGACAGGAGATGTAACCATCGTGAAATGCGGGAACGAAAGTCTGGACGAATATTACCTGAGCACCGGCACGCTTGTTGAGAATACAAACTACATCAATATGTGCCGCACCCAAGTACGGATAAAAATGAACTCCCCTGCCGACTATTTCCTCAAGACACCGCTGGGCAACCACCACATCATGTTACACGGCAATTACGAGGATATATTGGAGGAGTTTCTGCAAGCCAATGCCTGCAAACGGATTGAATGATTATTCGTTCGCATCCGGTATCACCACCTCGAAACGCGTTCCTTTTCCCAACTCTGAGGAGACCGAGATAGAACCATGCAAGCGGTCTACGATGGTCTGGCAAATGCTCAGCCCCAAACCGGCACCCTGCGTAAAGCTGTCTTCTTTGTAGAAGCGTTCGAAGATATGTTTCTGGGCGTCTTCGGAGATACCGCTTCCCGTGTCTTCGACAAAGATGGTGGTATATCCTTCCCGGTTCGTGACGTAGCCGAAGGTGATGCTGCCCGTTACCGTGAATTTCTTGGCATTGTTTATCAGGTTGTTCACGACCTGCTTCAAGCGGACGGAATCGGTGATGACCAATTTGTCTTCCCCTTCCGGAATCTTTATACGTAGCTCTACATCCCGAGGCATACTCAGACGCTGGGATTCATGGACTTCCTGCATGATGAACGCCAGATTGAATGCTCCGAACTTAAAGTCCATCGTGCCCGATTCTATGCGCGAGAGGTCCAGAATATCGTTTATCAACGCCAACAGCAATGTACAGTTGATGTTGATTGTTTCGACGAACTGCTTTACCTCTTCCGGAGAAAAAGCGTCCAAATCCTTCAACAAATCCGAGAAGCCGACAATGGCATTCAAAGGGGTGCGTATCTCATGGCTCATATTGGCAAGAAACGCAGATTTGAGCTTGTCGGCCTGCAAGGCACGGTCACGTGCGGCAATCAAGGCCTCTTCCGTATCCTTGTAACGCTGGATGCTCTGGCATACTCCCAATACCATGTATGGGGTATCAACCGTCAGTCCGTCATAAGCGGTACTGCGGAACTCCCACCATTCATAGCTCCCATCCGCACTCTTCAACCGGAAACTCATCCGTGAATTGATTTCATTGCCCAACAGAATGGCATCAAAATTCCTGCGCGTATGCAGCAAGTCTTCCGGATGTATAAGGGTGTCCATCTCATCACGTGCCAGCAAGTCCGTATCACCGGTATACCCGAAACGGCGCAGCAATCCACCCGGGAAATGGAAACGGTTCATATGCATGTTGTACTGCCACGGATAAATGGAGCTTTCCTCCACCGCCATATTGAAGAAGCGTCTCTGCATCTCTTCTTCGGAGATATTGCGGCATACAATCGCCATTCCCGTCATCTTTTCATTGGCAAAGATAGGTACTACCTCGCCGGAAACGGGGAAATACGTTCCCTGATGGTTTTCCTGCATGAAGGCTTTCTCCGGAATAGAAATAGGTCTCTTTCCGGTACGTACTTTCTTCAACAAGTCCTGCAAGATGTTTTCTCCATTCATGTAAATCCTGAAAATGGAGCCGGCCATCTGCCCTTCATAGAAACGGGACGTATAGGTTTCGGAAGAAAGTCCCAGCATCTGTAACAACGGACGGTTGACAAAATGGATGCGCAGGTCGGTATCATACGTAATCAAGCCGTCGCGAATGGAACAGAAGATATTGTCGAACTCGTCGCGCTGCTCCACCAGGCGGTGCTGTATCAACAAGCGGGTCTGGGCATGTATGCGCTTACGCGACTCCCTGCGGTTGGCACGGAAAAGCCAGGCAACCAGCAGCACCAATGCCCCGACAATCAGCGAATAGAACAGAATGAACCAGACACGGTAACGCTCCATCAACGGTATATTCAAAATGATGCCCTTGCTCTCCGCACGGTTCGTGTCCACACGGAAAAACTGCAACTGTTTGTAATCGAACAGCAACTTGCCCCCAAAGTCCTTTACTCCCAATGAGGCGGGTGACTTGCCCTTCAAAATACTTGCAGCCTGCCGGCCGGCAGCAAAGGCATCCTCTCCGGGAACGGCATCATACACACACAGCACACCGTTCGTCATAGCCAGGTTCTGGCTGGTAAACACGGGAGCCTTCAACTTCAAGGAAAGAAAAGGAATCCATTTGGGAGCTATAACAATATGCTTGTAGGCATTGTAGTCATAGCAAATGGAAGTGATGATAGAGTTCAAGGACTTGGCCTGCACGTTCAGCACTTTCAACTCATGCTCCGGATAGTTGCTTTTTATGCGTTCCCAAGAGTCTTCCACAGCCCTGACCCCTTTAAGGCTCAGGAAACTGCTGTCGGACAGACAAACCAACTCCCTGCGGGAAGGGAACATACGGACAGCCGCATCCAGCAAGACATCGAAATCCGTTTTCGAAACATAGCCAGAGACGTTGGGCATTCTTTCAAAGACCCTCTCATCCGGGTATTTGATGCCCGAAACCACCACCGGTATCTGATAAGGCAGGGAATCACCGCAATGGGTCAATGTGAAGAAAGCCTCATCGCTGGAAGTCACAATCAAGTCCGTTTTCCGTTGCCTGGCACGCTGGCAAATGCGGCGCATGATGAAACATTCGGAAGCGAAAGACCAGTAATCGGCATTCAGATATTCGGTAATGATATTGGCTCTAACTCCCCCCTTTTTCAGTCCGTTCTCCAGATTTTCTGTCAGGAGGCTGTGCCAAGGAGTATTTTTTGTATAAGACTGTATGAAAAGTACATTGTACGTACGTTCCGCAGCCGAAAGTGTTCCCGACATCAACCACAACAAGCCTGCAAGCAATGGAAAGAAAAGGCGTTTCATCATAATATAGATTTTGTATACTCAACGCAAAAACTCTTATTCGTCACGCAAATATACAAGTTATATTGAGAATGAGTACAGATTACTCAAAAAAAACTCATTCATCATGCAATGCTTCGGCAGGCTGCACCTCCATGGCCCGTGAAGCCGGATACCAGATTCCTGCAATCACCATTAGTGCCATCAATACCCAGACAATAGAAACGCATATGACAAATCTCCCCCAAGTGGCATCCGTGGCTTCTGTAAAAGTGACATCTGCCATAACCATGTTAATACATATTATCAAAGCCGGGATAGAAGCAAGCGCCAACAGCAGCAACCCTTCACCCAGCAATTGCCAACGTATCCTTCCACGGCTGCTGCCCATGGCCATGCGCAAGGCAATCTCGCTGCGACGATGGCGGGTACGGAACCAGAAAGTTCCCATCAGCCCAATGAATACATTGAAAACGAAGAATATCACAATGAGCCTTGCACTACGGATATATGGGGTGATTCCTTCGGCAGCATCCCGTTCTATCTTCTGGTCCTTATAGCTCTGTATGTCGAAAAGATAGAATGGAGCGACCTGCAGCTGCGACGTCATATCCTGATAGAAACAGGCTGCAAAATTATCCGTATCTGCCTCCGGACGTATCCGTAGGGAGATGAACGGAAGGTACTGGGCCTCATAGAACCAACCAGGGAAAGGAGTCAGAACAAAAGGTCCGTAACGGGCGTAATCATCCGTCTTCTGCAAGGCACAGACTGCAGAGACACGGTAACGGAGACCTCCGCTGTAATAATCCAGGAACTCGCGGCCCACCGCCCCAGTACTTGTCTGAAAAAGGCTGTCTGCCAGATCACAGGTCACCACGGCAGGCAAAGGACTAGCAGTGGAATTCCAGTCTACGACATTCCCCTGCAACAACGGAATGCGCATGACGTCGAAATATTCTGGAGACACATAGCGTACTGTAGTCTCGACAACATGTACGCTGTCCGTCGTATACCCCTGGTAAACACGCCCGCGGGTATAGGTATCGGTACCCAACCACATGGCCGCACTCTCCACAGCAGGATATTGCCTGATACGCCGGAGCACCTCCTCCATCGGTTTGAACCAGAAGGTCTGCAGACTGTCTTCCGACGTGCACGGTACTATCTGTGTGGGGTTGCAGGAAATCCTTATCTTATAGACATGCTCCAAATCATACCCCTTAGGCTGCCGTTCTGCATGGGTAAAGCCATAGAGCACATCCACACAATACCACATCAATGTAAATACAATCAACAGCTCGGCAAACAGCCAGCCATTACTGCGGCGCTGGTTCCATATCTGATGTAAAATAGAATGTATCATACTCGTTACTGTTTTTTTAATTGGGATTCGTTTATCCGTTCATTCTCCACCAAGAACCTCGGCTATGGGACGGCGGGTGGCATGCCAGGCCGGAATAAACACAGAAAGCAGGTTGAACAACAGGCACACCACCAATACAGCCACGAAAACCGTGGGACGGAAGAAAAGCCAGACACTTACATCAAAATTCGTTCCGGGAGCGCCATAGCCAAGCATCCAATCCTTACCCAGCCATAGGAATATGCATGAAAAGAGAAAACCGAGCAATGCGCCGGCAAATGCCAAAGCCAGATTCTCACGGAGCAACTGCACCATTAAAGTAGAACGGCTGGCACCGTATGCTTTCCTTACCGCAAGCTCAGCCATGCGACGGGACATTTGCGAAGATATAAGTCCGCTGACATTGATAGCAGGTACAATCAGTAATATCAGACCCAGAATTATGCAGGTTACGGCAGGGCTCATCGTATCATTACGGAAGAACTGCCGTTCCGTATAAGTGCTGAGATCGGGAAGTTCCAGTTTATACTCAGTCAGTGTCTCGTTGAAGCGGGCAAGCGACTGTTCTATCTGCCGCTTGAGCTCCTCTCTACCGACACCGGGCCTGACAAGGGCCACAGCCTCGAAATCTCCCCGTAGCCCTTCACTGCCCAAATCGGAATTCCGGGTGGAATAAGGCATCCACAACTCTCCATAGGCAAATGTGAACAGAGAGCTCACATCTTTGGTGACCCCCACAATGCGTTTAGGGCGAAAGTTAACAAAATAATTCTTGCCAATGGCTGCTTCGGCAGACCCGAAAGCTTCGCGGGCAAGCTGTTCACCTATAACCACAACATCCCGGCAAGCATCGAACTCTTCGGTACTGAAAAGACGACCTGCCACAAGAGGGATGTCGTAGACACGCCAATAGTTCAAATCCACCTGACGAACCGTGCGGCGCATTCCCCGCGCTGGCGACTCCCCACAGTATCTAAGATAGGTAGGTCCCAGATAGGTGACAAGTTCTGCTCCCGGAAGTTCCTTAAAAATAGCGTTGACAGCCCGATAAGACATACCCGTATTGGAATTGCTGCGGTCGGACTTACGGTAAGAATATCCATAAGAAGAATATACCATACTACTGCGGTGCGACTCAGGAGCCAAGTCAGCCGTCTGGATGTCATACACCATGTAAATGACCATGACAAAGGTGATGCTCACTGCCGTACCGATGACGGAAACAGCACTGAAAAAGGGATTCTGGCGGATAAGAGCTAAAATTTGTTTCATAACTTTCTATTCATCATGTAATGCTTCGGCAGGCTGCACCTTCATGGCACCTCTTGCCGGATACCAAATACCTGCAACAATCATGACAGCCATAAGCGACCAGGTTGCCACAACAGCTGCCAGAAAACGCCCTCCGCCGAAAGGAAGTTTCTCAACATCCACCAACTCCGCCATTCCCACATTGAAGGCAATAATGACGGCAGGAACGGCTGCAAGGGTAAGCAGCAATATACCCTCCGACATCAGACGGAGGAAGACACCTTGACGCGAACTTCCCATAGCCATACGGAGTGCCACTTCACGGCGACGCTGCTGTGTACGGAACCAGAAAGTGCCGATAACGCCCAGAAAAATATTCATCAACAGAAAGCCGAGCACACAAAGCTGGGTTTTGGCTTCATTCATGTCCTCACGTTCGCATATCTCGCGCAAATCCTTGAAAGAAGTTACATCGAGCAGATAGAGATTCCCTACTTGATAGAGGCGGTCAGCATCCTCCATAAGCTTCTCCATAAAGCCGGAATCGGCATCAGGACGGACACGAAGACTGAGAGTGATGTATCGTGGATTTCCATATTCTTTCAGTCTGTCAAGGTTAAGATGCAAAGCTGCATAAGTACCTCCCCACTCTGAAGAAGTATAGAAGTGCGACCAACGTACGGGTGTGCCGACAGCCCCTACGCGGCACCGTTCATCACTACCGAAATTCAACAGTGTAAGTTCACGGTCTTGTAAAGAAGCTGCATTGTTCAGGTGCAATTCAGGATAGGCTGCAAAAAGATTGGAAGAAACGACCATATGGTCATCCCGTATGGCAGCGGCCATGTGGGTCAACATCTCCTCATCCGAGCTACCATAACGGAACACACGGAAAAAATCAGGTTCCACCCAAAGCAGATGAACATTCTCCGATATAGTATCCAGCCCCAGATTGAGACCGTTGCTACCGTCATTATAAGGAAAGCAATTCTGAGAAAGTGCCACAGCTTCCACACCTGGACGATGCCTCAAACGTTCGGCAAGTTCCACAAGATGCCGCATATCATCGTCCTTGGTCAAATCGAAATTATAAGCAGTAGACTTGAGAGTAAGCTTACTGACTGCAATATTATAGCAATGTTCCGTATCAAAACCCATCGGGGCATTGTAAACACGAAGAGTAACCAGTGTCCAGTCCACAATGTACCAAAGCACCACAAAGACCAGCAGCAGTTCCGTAAAAAGGAAAAGGCTGGAACGCCATTCATTCTTAATCTGAACCAATATATTCTTCATATGTCATTCCCCCCTCTGATTGATTGCATCCACTATATTCATCCTCGAAGCCCTCCATGCCGGGATACCGGCTGAAAGCAAATTCATCAGCAAACAGAAACCGAAAGCCGACAGAAAAGCCCATGGAGAAAGTAACATGCCAGGTGTCAGTGAAGTGTCTCCATTTAAATAGGCATTGGCGCTATTGCCAAAGAGGAAGCCGTTCAATAAAAAAGTAGCACCGTAACTCAAAGCCAGCCCCAGCATACCCGCCAACAGAGAGAGCAGCAGGTTTTCGAAAAACACCTGTCTTACCAGTTCACTACCCGTAGCGCCGAAAGCTTTGCGTACCCCGATTTCACTCATACGCTTCCGCATCCGCGAGAGGGTCATGGAAGAAAGGTTGATGGCAGGCACCAGTAGCAAGATGGTGATGACAAGCGCGTAACGCAAAACAATCCCCTTCATATCCGGCAAATGGTCCCATTTACGATACAGATTGGCAAACACCCCATCGGGTTGGTCACGATAAAAGGTTTCCGCTTCGGATAGACCGGCGTTATACGCAAGGCGCAATCTCTCCGCCTCTTCACGAATAGCCGGAAAATCGGCCGACGAATGTGCTAATATCACAGCCTTCATCTGCCCCATCGTATTTTCCCACCAGGCAAAACCAGCAGCATCGGTCGAATTATAAGGTACCCACACTTGCCCGTATGCTGAAGTGGCAAGCATGGAAACATCGGCCACGACACCTGAAACCCGGTAATCCACATGATTCAGTTGCAATGTCTGCCCCGTTACCTCCGTAGTGCCGAACAACCGACGCGCCACGGTAGCCGAGATAACGGCACAAGGTATTCCGGCATCGCTGTCTGCCTTGCTGAAACCTTTACCACTCAAAAAACGGAAACGGAAGATGTGCCAGAACTGTTCGTCCGTCTGCACCATATCCGCTGTCAGCTTTGCTCCAGCGAGCAACGACACACGCACTTTTTCCGGTAAAGATATAAGCGTGACGGCCTCTGCCGTAGAAAGCTGTTTAAAACATCCCTTACCCGTCTGTACAGACATGTGCCCATATGCCCCATGGTCAGTTCCTTTATACCTTACTGCCATGGTAGAAACATAAAGCGAACGCGAGCGGTTTATCTCCGGCTCACAATCTACCATACGTACTTGCAGGGTGATGACAAGCACCATAATCATGCAAATGGCAAGAGCGGTACCTATCACGGACACCCAAGTGATAATGGGATTCTCCCGCAAATGGTAGAAGGCTTGCTGAAAGTAGAGACGTATCATAAATAATTAAAAATTGAAAATTAAATTATTCGTCGTGCAGAGCTTCGGCGGGCTGTACCTTCATCGCCTTGCGGGCGGGGATGCCGATGCCGATAATAATCATGAGGGCTATCAACACAAAGCTGATCGCGGCACAGAGCAGCAGACGGCCCCACTCCAATGTCGTACCGTTCCTCCAGGAGTTCAATTCCAGATTCGCCAGATTATAGTCGATGAGCAATGCAACAGGAGTGACAATTGCCAACAATAATATCCCTTCACTAAGCAGCCGGATGAAGATGGCACGGTCTGTCGCTCCATGCGCTTTGTGCAGCGCTATTTCCGAACGGCGTTGCTGCGTACGGAACCAGAATGTTCCGAGCAAGCCGAGGAAGATGTTCAGCAGCAGGAATCCCATACCCATCACATAGTTACGGATATCATTGGTCCATGCCTGCTGGAAGTTGCGGCGGATGTCCTTGAAAGAACGTATCTCCGAAATGAAGATGTTTCCTACGCGAAACTGGCTCTCACTGTCTGCCTTCAACCTCTCAATGAAGTCATTGTCCTGCCCTTCACGGACACGGACACAAAGTTCGAGACCGACATAGTAGAAATTCTGCTTCACCATCATGGAATATGAGCTTCGTGCCTGGTCGTAATCGTGATAGCGTACATCTTGCAATGCGGCACCCAGCCGGTAGGTCTTCGTTGTGTCCCCAAAGAGATGGAACCGCTGGCCCACAAAGTCGGTCATCCTACGGTCATACTTACTAAAAAGGTTGTCCGAAGCCATGAAATCTCCGCGTTCCAACATTTCAGCCAATTGTTCGGGTGTCTCGCCACGCGTGCCCCGATAGCGAAATACACGGGGAAAATCCGGTGTCACCAACCTCCGGATAGTCCAACCGGGAGAACGCAACGTATCGTAGCTCACTTCAGCGCTTGAATTGCTTCCATTGTAAGGGTACGAATTCTGTGAAAGGCTCACCGCCTCTATCTCTGGCCGGTGGCGCAGACGCTCCAGCAACTTGGCTATGTCATCGTGGGTCTGCTGAGAGGTATGCCCGGCTATGTAGTCGGGGCTTTTGGGTGTCAGTTCACCCAACTCGATGAGGTAACAATGCTCGATATCAAAGCCTTTCGGCTCCAGGTAGGTAGCGGCGCGAGTATAGAGATAGTCCACCACGTACCACATCACTACGCTCACCACCAGCAGCTCCAGCACCAACCATAGGTTTGAGAGCCATTCATTCTTTATCTGTATAAGAAGTTTCTTAGTCATTTTCTTCAGCGATTAATGTTTAGTGACACGGGATTATTTATGCAAGCGTCCACCCAATGCATTTACAATGCCTACCCTCGATGCACGCCATGCGGGAATACCGGAACTCAATAAGTTCAGCACAAAGCAGAACAGCAGTGCCCAGCCAAAAGTAGAGCCATGCAGCAATATACTTGCATCCACGGCGGGAGGGCTCAGCGTCTGGCTGAATTCCTGGGCAAACAGCAGAGTATTTCCCAAATAAGCAAACACGACGCTCAGTAACAATCCCAGAATCCCTGCCAACAGTGTCACCACCAAATTCTCTGCAATGATTTGCCTCATCAGTTCCAGTCTTGTTGAACCGAATGCCCGGCGTACACCGATCTCAGCCACACGCTGGCGCAAACGGCTCTGTGTCATCGAGCTGAGGTTGATGGCAGGAACAATCAGTAGGATGATGAAGATAATGAGGCGCTGTCTGCGCGCCTGGTCCACGTCCGGTTCGATGTTGGCAGCCATGCCCGCGGCACTCTTCTCCTGGTCGTAGGGACGGTTGCGGTAAATCAACGAATAACCGTTCTCACCGATTATCGTGTTGTACTCCTGACGGCGGCGCTCCGTTTCCTCGCGGATGGCTGGAAAATCTTCGCGGCTTTTTGCCAGGATGGTGACGCTCATCATCCCCATGTGTTCGTCGCTCCAGGTATCCTTCGTTATCTCAGTAGAGGTATAGGGTACCCATACCTGCGCGTAAGCTGTGTTGGCTAAAGTAGAAACATCCTTCACTACGCCGGCCACTGTATAAGGAGCATGGTTCAAGAGGAATTCACGGCCCACGGCCTCCGTTGTCTGGAATAGCCGGCGCGCCACACTTTCCGTAATCACTGCCACGGGCAGTCCGGCGTCGAACGTAGCCCGGTCATAGGCCTTTCCTGCAACAAACGAAAAATCGAATACATGCCAAAAGGTATCATCTGTCTGCAACAAATCGATACCCGTTGCAGGTTGTCCCGGCAGATTCACGGGGGTAGAAACCACCATGCAGGTATAAATCGTTACCGCTTCCGGTGTCTTCAGCGATTTAAAGCACTCGAGCGCCGTCTTTATACCCATCGGTCCGTTGCTGGTTCCATCGCCCCAACTCTTGTTGGTAATGCTCATATAATGGGCGTGCAGAAAGCGGTCACGGTTACTTTCAGGGGCAAACGGGGCCACCTTCACCTGCTGCATCATCACCACCAGCATGATGAGGAAGATGGCAAGTGCCGTACCGGCTATGGTGACGGCACTAATCATCGGTTGCTGCCGCAACTGTGCCCAAGCTTGTGTGAAAAATTGCTTTATCATCTCAACGGCCTATTTTCAAATTATCAGTATTTACCTCGCCTATGCCTCCTTTAGAAATGTCAGCATGCCCGGCAGTTCCACTCAAAGTAATTTCACCGACTCCACCTACTTTGGCAGAGAGATAATCGCAAACTACATGGATGTCGGCACTGCCCACACCACGTAAAGCCACCCTCAGGTCACGGCAAGTCAAATCCTTCACATGTACATCACCCACGCCTTTCACTTCAAACTCCAGCTTATCCAGCTTCAAGGGTTCCTCACAGTTGAATTCACCCACACCGATAAATTCCACCATCTTTAAGTCCGGAGCCGAGAGACGGATGGTAACACCGTCATTTTGGTTGCGCACCTTCTTATCCTTGAAGCCGATGGTGAGATGACCATCCTTCACTGTGCTCTCCGTATTCTTCACGTACTTCTCCCGTCCTTCAATCTGTAGGGAGTAACTGTCGCTCTGTGTGAAATAAACCGTACCCACAGAAGTTATCCTGATGGATGAGAATGCCTCCACCTTACGTACTTCACTCACTTTGTTATCTTGTCCCCATGCACAAATTACGCCTGCAAATGCCAATGCCAATGCGATGATAACACCTATAATATTTGTCTTCATATTCTTGCTTATTTATTACGATGATTACTTACTCAAAAAACAGATAATATATTTAGTACGAACGGATGATATATTTGCCCCAAACAAGTGATGTGTGCGATACAAACAGATGATACGTTCTTTTTTATCGTTGATATTATTTTCTTATTCTTCATGTAACGCCTCTGCCGGCTCTATCTTCATGGCTTGCCGGGCCGGATACCAAATACCCATCATCACCATCAGTGCTATCAACAGCCAAGCACCTAATGAGCCTATCAGGAAACGTATCATGCTCCACTCTACCGGCCAGGTCGCAATCAATGCAGTACGTCCAATGGTGAATTCGCCGACACCTACGTTGTAACATACCAGCATAGCAGGCAAAGTAACCAACGCCAACAGCAGTAACCCCTCCCCCATAAGAAGGGAAAAAACCTGATGCTTGGTACTACCCATCGCCAACCGTAAGGCTATTTCCGAGCGACGACGGCGCGTACGAACCCAGAAAGTGCCTATCAGCCCCAAAAAGACATTACCCAAAAGGAACAATACCACTATTGTCTGACTATTCACTTTGTCCGTATCTCCATACATCACTTCAAACTGTGCCTGCATTTGCGTGTAAGGTTCCGCATCGGCAACAAATATATTGTCCGTATCCAGCCTCGGTGCTATCTCGCGGAGAAATTGTTCCCGATAGTCCGGTCCGTCGGCTGCAGGCTTTACACGGAAAACTATCTGTGCCTGCTGACTACCGAATTCCTCACGCATAAGTTGCTCGCCCAGGCGCATAAAAATCCAATGAGCGTCATTACCATAGCGGTAATCGCGGAAACTGCCGACAATGCCACCTTGAGTAACAGTATTCACAGTATCTCCACGCCATTTCATCGGTGTGTTGAGTGAAAATTCCGGTAGCCGTTCCTTGAAGGCATCGGCAATAGCCTGACTCAACATCACATTATTGATGCCGATAGGCAAAGCGGCAAAAGTCCGTCCTTGTTCCTCCTGCATATGGAAAACCCGGGTATATCCACCGGTAGCATAAATCATACGCCCGTTCTGCCCGATGGTATCTTGTACAGCCAGCGAGTTATAACTATTTGCGCCACTCATAGGCAAACTCCAATAACTCAATGAAGCGGCCTCTACAGTCGGTTCTTGTTCCAGCCTTTTCAGGATATTCAGATACTTGTCGGCATCGAGCAATGCAGTATCACGACTCTCGCCTCCCTGAACCGTAGTAAGACGATAAACATGGTCGATATCATATCCCAACGGACGATAGAAAGTATATTTCATACATCCCAGAGAGTCGCAAAGAAACCACATCACGATGAATACCAAAAAAAGTTCGGCCAAGACCCACCCACTATTGCTCAGGCGTGCCCATATCATGCGTAAGTTGTGTAAAATGAATTTCATAATACTTCTTGTTTTATTTATCGTTCAGTGAATCTACAATTGTCCGTCTTGCTGCCATCCATGCAGGCAGTCCGGCACTAAGCGTATTGATGACCACGCAGAAAGCAAAAGCCAGCAGAAATACCCAGGGACTGAACAATGCCTCCATGCTCAAGCTAAAGTCACCGGCTGTACCGACATTCTGGCTATTGGTAAAAAGCCAGGTACGCATTCCCCATACAGCTACGTAGCTGAACAATAATCCTACCACACCACCAAGCAGTGTCAGTACCAGGTTCTCATTCAGAATTTGGCGTATCAGTACACCGCGCGTTCCTCCGAAGGCCTTACGTACCCCAAGCTCCGAGGTACGCTGCTGCATCCGGCTGTTACTCAGCCCGCACAAATTGAGCGACGGCACCAACAGAATGATGAACAATGCAATGGCATATTGCAGGTATAGCATCGTCACATCCGGTCCTACGTTAGCCCATACATGGTTCACATGCGCCACGATGTCATCCGGTTGCTCCATGATGTCTATCTGCATATCTCCCAATCCTGCATTGACAGCCTCTATCCGTTTGGCAATACCTTGACTGATAGCCGGAAAATCGTCGGATGTACGTGCCAGCACAGCAATATGAACACTACCACCATAACTCCATACCGAAGTCACTTCCAACTTATCGGCCGGATACATACTCCATACTTGTGCGTAAGCATCCTTTGCGGTGACAGAAACATCCTTTACCACTCCTATCACACGCGCCGGTTCGCGGTTCAACAATAACTGCTGTCCCACCGCATCTGTCGTACCAAACAGTTTCCGTGCCACAGAAGCACAAACCACAACAGCCTTTGTACCTCCTGCACGATCCTCTTCGCCAAAACCGTGTCCTGCCATGAACTGCAGGCTGAATACCTTCCAAAAGCCCTGATCGGTCTGCATAGCATCCACCTTTACCCGGTTGCTACCATCTGTAAGAGACACCAAAGCGGCACTGGCCGGAACAAAAGCAGTACAAGCTTCCACTTCGGATAACGGCTGTATACATTCTTTCATAAATGCCGGTGAAGGAGTATTATAGTTTTGTACCCCCTCCTCTGTCTTGCTGCTTATATGCATGGCAGAAAAGTAAAGGCACCGGCTACGGTTCACTTCCGGTTCCAAATCGGCATACTTCGTTTGCCAAATAATCACAATAGCCATAATCATGGTAATGGCAAACGCCGTACCCAGTATGGAAATTGTACTCAGCAGCGGATTCTGCTTCAAGATAGTAAAAGCTTGTCTTACGGTTTGCATTTCATTTATTGATAGTTGATAATTAATAGTTGATAGTTTCTAAGCAGTAATTATTCCACCTGACGTCCGTCGAAGAAGCGGATGGTACGCGAGGTCTGTTTGGCCTGCTCTTCATTGTGAGTCACCATCACAATGGTACGTCCGTCTTCCTTGTTCAGCTGATGCAACAGCTCCATGACTTCGGCACCCATTTTGGAGTCCAAATTACCGGTAGGCTCATCGGCGAGGATTATCTCCGGATTGCCGATGATGGCGCGGGCAATGGCTACACGCTGGCACTGTCCACCGGAGAGCTGTGTAGGCATGTGGCGCATGCGGTGGCTCAAACCGACCTTCTTCAACACCTCTTCCGCCAGACGACGGCGTTCTTTGGCAGACACCTTTCTATACAGCAAAGGCAGCTCCACATTATCCAATACATTCAGCGAGTTAATCAGATGGAAAGACTGAAACACAAAACCCAGCTTTTGGTTACGGAAAGCAGCCAGCTCCTTGTCCTTCATGCCGTCCACTTTCGTACCGGCTATTTCGATGGTACCGCTGGTGGGTGCATCCAGTAAACCCATAATGTTCAGCAACGTAGATTTTCCGCAACCGGAAGGTCCCATGATACTGAGAAATTCTCCCTTGTTCACTTCGAGGTTTACATTTTCCAATGCCACGGTTTCAATCTCGTTTGTACGATAAATCTTGTTGATGCCAGTTAACTTAATCATAATGGTAAGTATTTAATTGTTATTATTCTGTTCTGTTTCTATTCCGCACAATTTCTGCTTCAAGAGGTCAAAAGTTGTACCAAAATCGTTTATTATTGATTATCTGCTATTTATACATGCAGTAAGGTGTCCGAAAATGAACACCTTGTCCGTTTTCATCTATCCGTCACGCAGGGCTTCCGTAGGTGGAATGCGACTGATACTGCGCGCCACAGTTTGTTCTGCTTCAACAGTTCCCAGACTTATTTAAGTAAGACTTTATCATTTCAATTTCAACTTATTCTTGTTCTTATAGTTACTCATATCACTCACCACCACTTCATCACCCGGTTGCAAGCCACTGACCACTTCTACAAACTCAAAGTTGGAATCGCCCAACTGCACCTTGCGCTTTACGATTTCCTTATCGGAATTGCGTACAAAAAGTTCATACTCCCCACGTCCCACATAATAGCTGGCATTGGCTATGCGCATCACGTCTTCCTTCACCGCATTCATCACGTACACATCTGTCTTCAGACCGGAACGGAGACGGCGGTTATTATCTTCATTCAACTGCACGGTAAAGGATATTACACCATTCTTTGAAAGCGGAGTAACACTGCTTACGGAACCTTCCAACTTTTCGCTGCCAATCTTCACAATGGCCTTGCCGCCGGCAGCCACACGGTCACCGTAAGTATCGGCAATCTCGCCTTCCACCTTGAAGTGGCTCAAGTCGGAGATGACGGCAATCTGGGTCCCTTCAGGAACCTGAGCTCCAATCTGATTGTTGATATAAGTAAGGATGGCCTTCCGGGGCGAACGCACCTGCGCGTCATCGAGCGTACGTTTGGTTTCGGCCAGTGTCTTCTGGAACATGCTGAAATCCAATTCCTGCACTTGGTATTCCGCAGCCAACACTTCCTTCTCGTTGGCATACTGCTGCTGTAATTGCTCGTATTCCAGTTGTGCAACGTTGTAGCTCAGTTCTGCTTGGCGCACTTTGTCAGTGGTGCCGGAACCGAGGCTATCGAGGTACTGCTCGTTGCGCAGCTCCACCTTCATGCGGTCAAGCTTCATGGCGGAGACTTTGATTTTCATCTGAAGGTCGGTCAGCTTGGTTTGGTTGTCAAGTTTCAGCTGCTTTAGCTTGTAGCTGCGCATCTGCTCTTCGTCCAGCATCTTCTTGTAGTCGGTTTCGGCACTCTGTAAGTCCAGTTTCAGGATAGGAGTACCGACATCCACACTATCGCCACCTTTTCTGTACACCTCCAAAATGCGGGTATTGATGGGCGAGTTGATAATTTCCTCGAATGCCGGAACCACCTTGCCGGAGGCGCTGACACTGACTTCAATCGTGCCCTTGCCTACTTTGGAGAACACAAGATCTTTCTCTTTCACTCCCGCACGCATCAATGAAATGAGTACACTGACCACTACGATACCTGCCACGCCGATAGCACCGTAGCGGATAATTTTCTTATTGCGTTCTTTATTACGCACTTCTTTCGGAATTTCTCTATCCATATCTTTAAATTTTATTGTTTGCGAACATAACGCTTAATATATACTAAATTCATGCCAAAATCATAACCCACTGAAAGTAAGCGAAAAGACAAAAAAGAAGGGTGTCCGTTTTCGGACACCCTGTACATTTTCGGATAGATTCTTTATCTTAATCTCAAACGGTCGCCAATCTCCGGCACGTATTCCGCATCCTTGCGATTCATCTTATAAAGGTTCTTCAGACGAATGCCGTACTTTTGGGAAATGGAGTGCATGGAATCACCATCCTTCACAATGTAGACAGTATGGGGTTTAGCGGCTTTCTTACGCTTTTCTTTCAAGTAGATGATGTCTCCCGCCTCCAGTGTATATTCTTTATGGAGGTCGTTGTATTTCACCAGCTTCTTCCAGCTGATGTCAAACTCCTTGCCCAACACCTGGAAGGTGTCTCCGTCGCGTGCCACTACATAAGCTATATCGTTGGCAATGTACACCTGATGCGGATTGGCCAGCCAAGGCTTCTTTTTCAGTTCCTTCTCCCAGCTGCGGGCATCGCGCTTGCTCATGCCACGGCTGTCGTACTTATACAGTTCATAATCCTCGATAATGGTTATCAGTCGGTTGGCATACGACGGGTCGGTAGCATAGCCAGCCTTCTTCAAGCCGCGCGCCCAACCCTTATAATCCGTAATCTTCAGTTTGAAAAGAAAAGCATAACGTGCTCCCCTTTTCAAGAAATCGGAATGGTCTTCATAAGAGTCTTTCGGATTGCGATAAGCGCGGAAACATTCATTGCGGGCATCGTCATCATGCCTCACTGTCCGTCCGCGCCAGTTGCCTCCGCACTTGATGCCGAAGTGGTTGTTGCTCTTGCGCGCCAGCGCGCTGTATCCGGCACCGCTCTCCAACAGCCCTTGGGCCAGCGTGATGCTGGCAGGTATCTTATGACGCTGCATCTGCTCCACGGCAAGGGGGGCATACTGTTTGATATACTCATTGTAGCGGGCATTCCGGCGTTGTGCCTGCACTGTTGTAATGGAAATAAAAAGAAATGCTATGATAGCAGTCAGTCTGAAAATCCGTTTCATGCTTAAAATGTTGAGTTCTGCACAAAAGTCCGTAAAAGAATTGAAATAACCAATCTCTTTTCTATCTTTGTAACATTAATTACAATATAACCCTTTGCCTTATGAAAGAATTAAATATCGAAATCGCCGTCAAGATATACGACTATGAAGAACTGGATGCCGCCGACCGCGAACTGATGGATGCCGCCCGCGAGGCTACCAACCGCAGCTATGCCCCTTACTCCCACTTCTCGGTAGGAGCTGCAGCCAGACTGGCAAACGGTATTGTAGTGACCGGCACCAACCAGGAAAACGCCGCCTATCCTTCCGGGCTGTGTGCAGAACGCACCACCCTATTCTATGCCAACTCCCAACATCCCGACCAGGCAGTAACCACCCTCGCCATTGCTGCACGCAACGAGCACGACGAGTTCCTGGAGTCTCCCATCCCGCCCTGCGGCGCCTGCCGGCAAGTGATGCTCGAAACGGAGAAGCGCTTCAAGCAGCCAATGCGGGTGTTGCTGTATGGCAAAAAGGGAATCTACGAGCTGAAGAATGTGGGAGAATTACTGCCACTCTCGTTCGATGCTTCGGCCATGAAGTAACAGAACCAATAAAGTATTAACATCGTGTCTGCAGGAAGTTAATTTCTTGCAAACACGATATTAACTTCTTGCCGACACGATATTAATATCGCAAAAAGCCTTTGTTATTCAGTGGAAATCATTACCTTTGCGCCCACTAACCAATTAATTCCACCGATGAGAATATCCGACTAAAGACAACACATTCCGGTAAACATCACTATCAACATGCTTTTTCAGACTGAACGCTGAGCATCACCTATATAGATGTTTAGCCAATACTGTGTTTGTCTGTACCCCTCCCCTTCGAGAATTTCAATTTCGGGGAATGCTTGCATCTCCCCTATCATTCTTACTTCTAAAAACACAGTAGAAACTTATGAGCTTTATCATTAAAGACCTTAGCTATATCCATGCAGATAAGGAAATCTTGTTTTCACACCTCCACTTGAGTATCAACTCCGGAGATAAAATAGCCCTGACCGGAAATAACGGTTGCGGCAAGTCTACCCTCATGCGTATTTTGGTAGGAGACTTGTCTCCAAGTTCGGGAACGGTGCTACGCCCCGAACATCTGTACTACGTACCCCAGCACTTCGGACAATACGACCGGCAGACAATAGCACAAGCTTTGGGAATCAGCCACAAGCTATCTGCCCTGCATGCCATCCTAAGCGGTGACGCTACCGAAAAGCACTTCAATACGCTCAATGATGACTGGAACGTGGAAGAACGCGCCCAGACTTCTCTCGACAGCTGGGGACTGGACGGTATCCCACTCTCCCGTCCGATGGAAGGACTTAGCGGCGGCGAAAAGACCCGCATCTTCCTGGCAGGCATGGAGTTGCACAACCCAACAGCCATCCTGCTGGACGAACCGACCAACTATCTGGACGCGGATGGACGGGAACGTCTGTATAACTTGATACGACGGACATCGGCTACCGTGCTCGTCATCAGTCACGACCGCACGCTACTGAATCAGTTGCCTGCCATCTGCGAACTCTCCTCCCAGGGATTGACGTATTACAGCGGAAACTACGACTTCTACAAAAAACAGAAGACCCTGCAACAAAACGCCCTCACCCAACAACTGGAAGAGAAGCAGAAAGCCCTGCGCCTTGCACGCAAAGTGGCACGCGAAGTAGAAGAACGGAAGGCCAAACAGAATGTGCGGGGAGAAAAAAACTCCATTAAAAAGGGGATTCCCCGCATCATGATGGGAGCACTGAAAAACAATGCGGAAAACAGCAGCAGCAGACTCAGCAGCATTCATACGGAGAAAACGGAAAAATTGCAGGCAGAAATGTCAGGTATCAAAAGTTCACTGCCACAGACAGACAAACTGAAAACAGACTTCAATGCCTCTCATCTGCATGTGGGGAAGGTTCTAGTCAAGGCAAAGGACGTCAACTTTCATTATCCCAGCCTCGCGGCTTCTCCTATGGAGACAACCCGTCCGGAGGCAGTAAAGGAGCTCTGGTCTTCCTCCCTCACCTTCCAGCTAAGAAGCGGCGACCGCCTCAGCTTGAAAGGAAAAAACGGCAGTGGAAAAACAACCCTGCTGAAACTCATCATGGGCGAATTGCACCCCACCGACGGAGTGATGGAGCGTGCCGGCTTCACCTCCGTCTATCTGGACCAGGAATACTCCCTCGTCCGTAATGAGCGCAGCGTACTCCAACAAGCAGAAGCCTTCAACCACCGCCACCTGCCGGAACATGAAGTGAAAACCATCCTCAACCGCTATCTCTTTCCCCGCGACGTGTGGAACAAGCCGTGCAGCAAACTGAGTGGCGGCGAAAAGATGCGTCTTTCCTTCTGCTGCCTGATGATTGCCGACAACACCCCGGACATGTTCATTTTGGACGAACCCACCAACAATCTGGACATCGAGAGCATAGAAATAATAACGGCAACGATACGCAACTACGCCGGCACCGTAATTGCCATCAGCCACGACCGGGAATTTCTGAAAGACACCGGCATCGAACGGGAGATACTTTTGGAATGAATCAGTAATTTAGGTAACAACAACCGTAATTTGTATACTGCCGTTCTCATAAAACCGGCCTATTTTTGTAGCACGTAATCATTTACTAACTAACGAACAACGAATATGAGCAAAAAAGTATTAATCCTCTCCTCCAGTCCCCGCAGGAATGGAAACTCCGACCTCTTGTGCAACGAATTCATGCGCGGTGCCGCAGAAGCCGGACATCAAGTAGAAAAGATTTTCCTGAAAGACAAGCACATCAACTACTGCACGGGATGCAGCGTATGCAGCATGTACGGCAAACCCTGCCCGCAAAAGGACGATGCCGCCGAAGTGATGGAAAAGATGATTGCCGCCGACGTCATCGTCATGGCAACTCCCGTATACTTCTACACCATGAGCGCGCAGATGAAGACACTGATTGACCGTTGTTGTGCACGCTACCTTGAAATAAAGAACAAGGAGTTCTACTTCATCATCGCCGCCGCCGAAGAAAGTGTCCCCATGATGGAACGTACCATTGATGGTTTCCGTGGCTTCCTCGACTGCCTGGAAGAGCCCAAAGAATGCGGCACCATTTATGGCGTGGGTGCCTGGAAGGTAGGCGAGATAAACGACAAGCCTTCCATGCACGAAGCCTACGAGATGGGGAAAAAAGTATAAAGAACGAATACTAAACATTTATGCTACGTACCATCAGACTGACCCTTGCCGTCATCTTCTTTGCATTCATCACGCTGTTGTTCCTCGACTTCACGGGAACACTGCATGCCTGGTTCGGATGGATGGCGAAAATACAATTCCTGCCGGCCGTGCTGGCACTGAACATCGGTGTAGTACTGTTTCTTGCAGTGCTGACCTTGGTATTCGGACGCATCTACTGCTCCGTCATCTGCCCGTTAGGAGTATTCCAGGATATTGTTTCCTGGCTCTCCGCCAAACGGAAGAAGAACCGTTTCCGCTATTCGCCTGTACTGAAATGGCTACGCTACGGTGTGCTGGGAGTATTCGTACTTGCCATTATCGGCGGACTGAACTCTTTTGTCGTGCTACTGGCCCCTTACAGCTCATACGGGCGCATCGTTTCCAGCCTTTTCTCCCCGCTCTACCAATGGGCAAACAACGGACTGGCCTACCTGGCCGAACGTGCTGACAGCTATGCCTTCTATGAAACGGATGTATGGATGAAGAGTCTCCCTACCCTGCTGATTGCCACGGTCACTCTGGTGGTCCTCATCGTGCTGGCATGGCGAGGCGGACGTACCTATTGTAACACCATCTGTCCGGTAGGTACAGTGCTTGGCTTCCTCTCGAAGTATTCCTTGCTGAAACCGGTAATTGACACAAAGAAGTGCAACAGTTGTGGACTTTGTGCCCGTAACTGCAAGGCATCGTGCATCAACATCAAGGCACACGAAATAGATTACAGCCGTTGCGTGGCATGTATGGACTGTATCAGCAAGTGCAGGAAAGGTGCCATCACTTACACACGCCGCAAGCCGGCCTCCGCTGCAGTCTCTCAGGAAACCTCCGTGGCACCGGAGCAGGTAAACGACGCCCGCCGCGCATTTCTCTCTACAACCGCCGTGTTTGCTGCTACGGCAGCCCTCAAGGCACAAGAAAAGAAAGTGGACGGTGGACTGGCTGTCATCGAGGACAAAAAAATCCCCGAGCGCGCCACTCCCATCACTCCCCCGGGCTCACTGAGCGCCCGCCACTTTGCACAACACTGCACAGCCTGCCAGCTCTGCGTATCGGTATGCCCCAACCAAGTGCTCCGTCCTTCTTCGGACTTGACAAAACTGATGCAGCCGGAAATGTCTTACGAACGCGGTTACTGCCGCCCCGAATGCGCCAAGTGTGCGGAGGTGTGTCCTACCGATGCCATCCATCTGACGAGCCTCGCCGAGAAATCGGCCATCCAAATCGGTCATGCCGTATGGATTAAGGAGAATTGCATCTGCATCACAGACAAGATGGAATGTGGGAACTGTGCCCGCCATTGTCCGGCCGGTGCCATACAGATGGTTCCTTCAGACCCGGAAGACGAAGCCTCCATCAAGATACCGGTAGTCAACGCCGAACGCTGCACCGGATGCGGAGCATGCGAGAACCTTTGTCCGTCGCGTCCGTTCAGTGCCATTTATGTGGAAGGCCATGTGATGCACAGAACTGTCTAAAGCAGCTTTATCACCCAAATATCCATTTATAATTTCAGTCCTATCACAATGAAAGAAGACAAGAACAAGATAAACCGCCGCGATTTCTTCAAGCTCGCCGGTGCAGGAACGCTTGCCTCGGCAGCAGCCCTGTACGGCTGTTCGGGCAACAAGAACAACGGGGAGAGCGAATCGGCCGCGCTGGGCGAGATACCAACCGACAAGATGACCTACCGTACCAATCCCAACACGGGCGACCGGGTTTCCCTGCTAGGATACGGATGCATGCGATGGCCCACCCGCAAACGCACCGACGGGAATGGAGACGAAATAGACCAGGAAGCCGTGAACGACCTGATAGACTATGCCATTGCCCACGGAGTGAACTATTTCGACACCTCCCCCGCCTATGTGCAAGGTCTGTCGGAGCGCGCCACGGGCATTGCCTTGAAACGCCATCCACGGGAGAAATTCTTCCTTGCCACAAAGCTGTCCAACTTCAGTCCCAGCACGCACAGCCGCGAAGAGTCCCTTGCCATGTATCACCGCTCCTTCCGCGACCTGCAAGTGGACTACATCGACTACCTCCTGCTGCACGGCATCGGCATGGGCGGCATGGAAGCCCTCCGTTCCCGCTATCTGGACAACGGCATGCTGGACTTCCTGCTGAAAGAGCGCGAAGCCGGACGCATCCGCAACCTCGGATTCTCCTATCATGGAGACATCGAAGTCTTCGACTACCTGCTCTCCCGCCACGACGAACTGAAATGGGACTTCGTACAAATCCAGCTGAACTACGTAGACTGGCGGCATGCCAAAGAAGTGAATACCCGCAACACGGACGCCGAATATCTGTACGCCGAACTGGTGAAGCGAAACATCCCGGCCGTCATCATGGAGCCGCTGCTGGGCGGACGCCTATCCCGCCTGAACGACCACTTGATGGCACGTCTGAAACAACGCCGCCCGCAGGAGAGCGTGGCTTCCTGGGCCTTCCGATTTGCAGGTACTTTCCCCGATGTGCTGACCGTACTGAGCGGAATGACGTACATGGAGCATCTGCAAGACAACCTGCGTACCTTCTCCCCGCTTGTTCCATGTACGGAAGAGGAGTTTACCCTGCTGGAAGATACCGCCCAGCGAATGCTGCAATACCCCACCGTGCCGTGCAACGACTGCAAATACTGTATGCCGTGCCCCTATGGGCTGGATATTCCAGCCATCCTGCTGCACTACAACCGCTGCATCAACGAGGGCAACGTGCCGCAGAACAGCCAAGACGAGAATTACCGCGAGGCACGCCGCGCCTTCCTGATAGGCTATGACCGCAGTGTTCCCCGTCTCCGCCAAGCCAACCGCTGCACCGGTTGCGGCCAATGCAACCCGCACTGTCCGCAAGGCATCGACATCCCGGCGAAACTGCAGGAGATAGACCGATTTGTGGAAGCGCTGAAGCAGGAAACCCTTTAACGGACTTACCTTCAACCCTGGTTGTCCATTTTAAGGATTACCAATCATATACAGATTCTTCTTTTTGTATAACTTTGCAAAAAGAACCATAGATAAACGATGAATAAAAAGATTTTAATCGCAATTTTAATAAGTATCGCCCTTCCGGGTAGTATGCTGTCCGCACCTGCCGACAGCCTCCGGCTGAAAAGCTACAAGCTTGATGAAGTCGTGGTGACCGGGACAAGAAATGAAACAGACATCCGCCACCTGCCAATGACCATCTCCGTAGTGGGTCGTCGGCAACTGGAACAGACCTACCAGCCCTCCATCCTGCCTACACTGACCGAGCAGGTGCCCGGACTTTTCACCACAAGCCGCGGCATCATGGGCTACGGCGTATCCACGGGAGCCGCAGGAGGCATGAGCCTGCGCGGTATAGGCGCCGGGGTAAATGCAGCCGGAGGACCTACAACCAGCCTGCTGGTGCTGATAGACGGACACCCGCAATACATGGGCTTGATGGGACATCCCATCGCCGACGCCTACCAGAGCATGATGACCGAACGGGTGGAAGTGCTGCGCGGTCCCGCCTCCGTCCTCTACGGGTCCAATGCAATGGGCGGGGTTATCAACATCGTCACCCGCAAGATGCAGGAGGACGGGGTGAAAACCAATGCGCAGATAGGATACGGTTCCTACAACACCCTGCAGACGGAAGTCTCCAACCGCGTAAGAAAAGGGCGTTTCAGCAGCGTGGTGACCGGCTCGTACAACCGTACCGACGGACACCGTGACGACATGGAGTTTGAGCAGTATGGCGGCTATGCCAAATTGGGATACGACTTCAGCAACACCTGGAAGCTGTGGGGCGACGTGAACATCACCCGCTTCAACGCCTCCAATCCCGGCGAAGCCGACAATCCGTATATAGACAACGACTCGCGCATCACACGCGGCATGACCTCCTTCGCACTGGAAAATCGTTACGACCGCACTTCCGGCGCCGTGAGCTTCTTCTACAACTGGGGCCGGCACAAGATTAATGACGGCTACCACCCCGGAGGAGAGCCCCAGAAGTCGCACTTCAACTCCAAAGACCGGATGCTGGGCATATCGTGGTATCAAAGCGCCACGTTCTTCACCGGCAACCGCCTGACCGTAGGTTTCGATTACCAGCACTTCGGCGGAGAGTCCTGGAACAAGGTTGTCGCCATCGACGAGGCAAAACCCGGACAGCAGATTGGCGACCGTATCCCCGGTGTGGACAAGCAGATGGATGAATTTGCAGGCTATGTGGATTTCAGGCAGGACATCAACAGCTGGCTTTCACTGGACGCCGGTGTCCGCATAGACCACCATTCGCACGTAGGCACGGAATGGATTCCCCAAGGGGGACTGGCTTTCCATCTGCCGCGGCAGGCAGAACTGAAAGCAATGGTGAGCAAAGGATTCCGTAACCCCACCATCCGGGAGATGTACATGTTCCCTCCACAGAACCCCGATTTGAAAGCGGAGAGCCTGATGAACTATGAACTCTCCTTTACGGGGCAGCTTTTGGGAGGGGCCATGTCCTATGGGGTGAACCTCTACTACATCAATGGGGACAACATCATCATGACAGACCCTGCCCTGCGCAAGAACGTCAACTCCGGAGAGATAGAGAACTGGGGCGTGGAAACCAACCTCGGCTACCACATCAACCGCCACTGGCAGATAAACACCAACTACAGCTGGCTGCACATGGAGAATCCGGTACTGGCTGCTCCCGAGCACAAACTTTATGCCGGTGCGGACTTTACGCAAGGACGTTGGGGCCTGTCTACCGGTATACAATACGTGAAGGGGCTTCATACCTCAGTCACCCCGGGCAAGGAGAAGCAGGAAAGCTTCGTACTCTGGAACCTGCGTGCCAACTACCGTCTGTGCAGTTTTGCCGACGTCTTCGTCAAGGGCGAAAACCTGCTGGCACAACGCTATGAAATCAATGCAGGCTTCCCCATGCCGAAAGCCACGGTGATGGGAGGCGTAAATATCAACTTTTAATACTGTCGCGAAGGAGTATACTCCGCCCGATAGATATGGTCGAAGAATGGTGCCCACTCATTGTCCGTGATGCCAATCTGCAGACCGTAGAAGTGTGTACCGGCTTCCCGACAACGGCGAATCTCCTCCATAAAGGCAGGTGAAGAATGAGGAATCTTGAAGTCGCTGACCCAAAGCACATCGGCATTCATATACTCCTTGCCTTCTTTGAGCAGGCGGAACGTGGCTTCCAACATGCGGGTGGCATCTGTATCCCCGCAAGCTGTCTTTGAGAAGAATTCGAGCAGCCTTGCCCGCTCTTTCCTTACGTCAATCGGATGAATGGAGACGGAAAAGGCTATCAGAAAGCAGTTCCGCCGTTGACGGTCGGCTATCTCCAGGAGCTTTATCAGCAGGGAGTGGGCAATCTTCTCCGGCTTGCCAGCCATGCTTCCCGAGGTGTCCAGACAGACAATCATCGGACCTTTGGGACGGGCGGGCTTGGTTTCGATACGCCGGGCAGGCTGCATGATTTCCGATTTATAGCGGAAGGTCTGGAGCTTGCGGGTGAGGTATTTGTAGACGAACAAATCTTCCAGTTCGCTGTCGGCGGAATGGGCAAGCTCAATGGGAAGCAGGGCATTGAGGTCGTTGCCGGTACTGATACCCAGGATGTCACATTTGGAGGAGTGCTCCATTTTGTAGACGTTTCCCTCGGCAACGCGGATTTGCTCACGTCCTTCGTCGTCTGCCATACGCCCCATCTTGCGGGCCACTTTCACTATCTCGGGGCAAGAGCGCTGGATGCGCACGATTTTCCGTATACGCTCAAAGTCGACAGTATTCCACAAGCCGCTCATCATGCCCCAGGTCTGGAAGAATTCGTCCTTATCCACCCGGTTCTGGCGGATGTACTCGGGGATGTCTTTCAGATTGGAACGGAGCCTGCGCTCGAGGGCATCTTTGCGGAAAGCAATCTCTTTCTCCTTTTCTTCGTGCATCTTCAGTTGGAAGGCGTCTTCCCAGTCGTCCACCATTTTCTCCCAGACTTCATCGTCCGCATATCCTCCTTCGGTACCGAAGTGGCTGCGATAGAAGCGGGAGTCGAAGCCGTACTCCCGGTATTTGTCGGAAATCTGCTGAAGCAAGGCTTGCCAGCCGTCTTTCCGCTTTGCCATGGACCACTCCAGCACGAGTTTCATCTCATTCCGTTCCGACTGGCTTTTCCGGAGGTTGTACCTCTCCTTCTCCAAATTCAAGTGGATAAACTGAATCATGGTGTCGTAAAAGATACGTGCACAGACCTCATTGCCCAGCACCTGCACCTTGACCATGGAGTCGTTCATCACGGAGAGCAGATAGGCATACAAGGGCTCGGTGTCCGTCTCCGCACACTCTCCGGTGGCTACGAAACGGTCCAGTGCCTGCACATAGAAAGCGGTGTCATATCGGGTGGTATTCATGGCTGTCATCCTATTTGTTACCGGAGATTATTCGTCTCCATACCTCAATTTCCGCATATCCACACGCGCCCAGGCTATCTCCTTGCGGATGGTGGATACGTATTGAGCCACACTCTTTTTGTCCTCTTCGGAAACGAAGATATTGTCGGACAAGTCTCTTACCAGACGGTCTATATTCGTGGCAGCAGTGTCCAGTTCCGTCTCATAGTCGCGGTCGGTAATGGAGAGGTTCCCCAGCCAGAGCTGTTGCTCCTCACCCCGTTGCAGGCGCCGCATAGGGAAGCGCACACCGTTGATATAGAGATGCTTGTCGTCGCGGTAGAGGGTGACGCGTTCGGTGCCTTCCTCTTTCACGGCACTGGTGTCGGCAAAGGCGCGGATGATGGTACGCTTGGGATTGATGGGGTCGGCATACATTACGCCCAAGGTGAGGGCATCTTTGGCGCTGTACTCCTTCAGATTTTTGTAGTCCACGATAAAGATGTAGGTGTTGCCCGTACCATGTTTCTCCACCTGGTAGTAGAAGTGTTCCGTTATCAGCAGGTCATCGTCCCTACGGTCGCCGGCAAGGCGGGCTTTGTCGATGGCTTCGCGCACACGGCTGACTTTCAAATCGGATTTCAGCGAGGAGGCGATACCGGCAATCTGTTTTGTGTGGGACACGAATAAGGCACGGATAACGATGCCACGGATGGCAACGCTCTCATCAGGCTCACTCCATAGGCAGTGGTAGACGGGAAGCAGGTCGGTCATGGAGACTTCCGTGCGGCCGTGGACGAAGGCGGAGGCCTTGAGCAGCTTCACGATGTTCTTCCAGCGACGGTCGCTGACGTAGACATTGCGGCGCAGGTCGGAGTCTTGCATCTCTACGCTTGTCAGTCCGTGGCGAATGGCTGTGATGCAGGAAAGAACATCGAGAGGCAAGGTTACGCGGCGTATCTCAGCTTGCCATTCGGCATACTCGCGGTCGGAGATTTGCCATTCGCAGGCAGTCGTTTCCGGATGGTCGGCAGAATCGTCCAGCAGCATTTTGTAGAAAGATTCTTCCTGCTTGACACAGGTGCAGAGAATGCGGATGAGGAAACGGTCCCATAGGGCTTCCAGTCCCTCGCCTTGAGCGGGCAGTTCGTTGCTGGCAGCTACGAGCAGTTTGAGGGGGAGATGCAGTTCCTTGTCGCCATTGCGGAAAAGTTTCTCGTTGATGACGGTCAGCAGAGTGTTCTGTATGGCAGGGCCTGCTTTCCATATTTCGTCCAGAAACACGACATCGGCTGTGGGCAGATAGCCGTCGATGGCACGTTCATACTTGTCGGATTCTTTCAGTCGGCTAATGCTGACAGGACCGAAAATCTCGTCGGGCGTAGAGAAGCGGGACATCAGGTATTCGAAGGCACGGGCATCTGTAAAAGCCGACTTTAGCCGCCTGGCTACCATTGACTTGGCTACTCCCGGAGGTCCCAGGAGCAGGATGCTCTCGCCTGCCAGAGCTGCCAGCAGGGAGAGGTTTATTTCAGTTTCTTTTTCGTATACTCCCCGGTTCATTTCGGAAAGGAGGAGACGAATGCGTTGGGTTATTTCCACAATATGATTTATTTATAGTCAGTACTCATGTATAAAGAAAAGTGTGTAAAGATACAAAATAGTAGGGAAATCAGAGAGAGTCTTATTAAGATTCACTATCTTTGGAAAACAAATACACACAGACACGCATACACACGTTGTGATTTGCTTTCATTTCCTATATCTATTACCATTTCTACCTGGAGACAAATTGTCCCCAGGTAAGTGACCAGTCCTTCATCGGATCAGTCCCTATTATTGGGGATTTAACAATCCCCCCTCTTTTGCCGAAAACTAAAACTTTCCTCCCCAAACACTACCCTTCGTATCACAATATTTTATACCTTTGTTCACTAAGAAATAATCGTCCCATACCCATTTCTGTTTCGTCCGACAGCTGTCGGACGATAATTAAACAACTGTTGGACGATAATGCAACAGTTGTCGGACGATTAGTTTTTAGGAAGAAGAAAATTATCCGCTTAGCGACAAAAATAATTCCCCGAAGCGACGAGAACTGTTTATCGCTATAAACAAAAATAAATATCTTATGAGCGCGTATTACGACCTTTACGAAACGCCTTCGCCCGACGGGAAAGAAGACAAGAAATCACTCCATGCACGTATCTGCCCGAAAAGGACTTATACCCAAAAGGAGTTTGTGGAACATATCGCAACTTTCCAACATCTGCCCAAGAATGTGATAGGGGCAGCATTGGATGCCTGCATTGACGAGTTGTGCGATTTGCTGGCCAACGGAAACATCGTGGAGCTGGGAGAACTCGGATTCTTCAGCACTTCACTGAAATGCTTGCGCGAGACCGACGACGAGAAAAAGAAAATCCGCTCCGAATCCGTCCAATTCCAAAACGTACACCTGCGCATCAGCAGCACGTTCCGCAACAACATCAAGAAGAAAATGACGTTGGAACGTGTACACTCCACTACCAAGAAATCGAAAAAAGTAGTAGAGACCACCGAAGAAACAAGAAAAGCCGAACTGAAACTGTTCCTCAAGCAGAATGTATGTATCAACAAGAACGAATACATCCAATTGAGCGGACTAACCAGACATGCCGCCATAGACGAGCTGAACAAATTCATCCGGCAAGGGTTCCTGCGCCGCCGCGGAATGGGAAGGTCAACGGTCTATGTGCGGCAAGAAAAAGACACAGCAAACGAAATTTAGGGGGGCGAACACAGAGACACAAAGACATAGAAATTAATGCTTTATCTCTTTGAAAAGAATCTCTGTGCCTTGGTATTTTCGTGTTCATCCCCCCAAATAATAAAACAACAAACAATGGAAAAATCAACAGAACCCCAACCCTCCACGCAGTGGTTCGTCTTCTTCAAAGACCAACTGCTACTGAAAAAAGGATATACAGACAAAGGAGAAATAAAATACAGCGTACCCGTCAGTATAGAGCCTCCTCTGACACCGGAAGCCGGAAGTAATATACACGAAGTGTTCCCCCCCAACGGCAAGCAAGTACGTGCATTTGCCCTGAAACAGCCTGTGACCGAGAGCGACGAATGGGTAATGATAGGCCTGCGCGCATCGTACGACTACATCACCCCGGACGAATACCGTTCCGCAGGAAAGGCCTTCCAGATACTCTATTGGGACGAGCACAGCCGCTTCTGCCCCGTGTGTGGCACCGCCATGGAGCACCAGACCCCCATCATGAAGAAGTGTCCCAACTGCGGCAATGAGATGTACCCTCCCGTTTCCACCGCCATCATCGTACTAATACGCAAAGGAAACGAAATCCTGCTGGTGCATGCACGCAATTTCCGCGGGACCTTCTACGGACTGGTGGCAGGTTTCCTCGAAGCCGGCGAAACACTGGAAGAATGTGTGGAACGGGAAGTTTTTGAGGAAACGGGGCTGAAGGTAAAGAACATCACCTACTTCAGCAACCAGCCCTGGCCCTACCCCAGCGGATTGATGGTGGGTTTCATTGCCGACTACGAAAGCGGAGAGATAAAACTGCAGGAAGATGAGCTGACCGCTGCCGCCTTCTATTCCAAAGACAACCTGCCCGAAATACCACGAAAGCTGAGTATCGCAAGAAGGCTGATAGACTGGTGGATGGAGAACAATTAAAAATTAAAGAATTAAAAAGAGGGGGGAAGAAATTTAAAAAAGCAAATTGCGGAAAACACACACTCACAAACGAACAACTACGAATGAAACGACTCTCATTCACATCAACCAATCGGTGTGTAACCGCAATCTGCATATACTAAACTTCCCTGCAAACGTTTTGTTCATCAACCATCGGGTTTAAGTCTTTATTTAAGTTTTCTTTCAACACAGAAGCAAAAAGAAAAGGCGCAGCCCTCACGGGTTACGCCTCTCCAAACACTATATACACATTTTTTCCTCTTTCCTATCAAATGCCGAGTGACTTGCGCACTGCCTCCACTTTCTTTTCAGCTTCGGCATCAGCGCCGGCATAGCATTTCGGACAACCCATCTCGCCCTTCACCTCGATATAGAACTTAATCTTCGGTTCCGTACCGGAAGGACGGACAGAAATCTTCGTGCCGTCTACAGTGAAATATTGAAGTACATTGGAAGTCTCGGGCATATCCAGCTTGCTTACATTACCCCGGACATCGGTAGCCTCCAATGTCTTGTAATCCTTAATCAAGCTGACAGCCGAACCGCCGATTTCCTTCGGAGGATTGGCACGGAAGTTATCCATCATCGCCTTGATTTCTTCGGCACCGCTCTTACCGGGTTTCACCACGTTCACGGTGGTTTCCTTTGAGAATCCGTATTCTACATAGATTTCCATCAATACGTCATAGAGTGTCTTGCCCTGGTCTTTGGCCCAAGCACAGATTTCGGCCAGCAAGGAGCAGGCAGAAACCGCATCTTTATCACGGACAAAGTCTTCGGCCAGGAAGCCATAGCTTTCTTCACCACCACCGATATACTGCTGCTTGCCTTCGCTCAGACGGATTTCGCGGGCAATCCACTTGAAGCCGGTATAGCAATCGCGCATTTCAATCTTGTTCTTATCTGCCACAGCCTTGATAAGTTCAGTGGTCACGATGGTCTTCACGATGAAGTCATTCGGCTGCATCTTGCCCATTGCAATACGGTTCTTGATGATGTAGTACAAGAAAATGAGACAAGTCTGGTTACCATTAATAAGCACCCACTCGCCCTTATCGTCCTTGCAGGCCATACCGACACGGTCGGCATCCGGGTCACTTGCCATCACGATGTCAGCGTCAATCTTCTTGGCCAGCGCAATGGCCATGGAAAGGGCTTCGGCATTTTCGGGATTCGGAGAAACCACCGTCGGGAAATTGCCGTCCTTCACCATCTGTTCGGGCACGCAGTTGATATTCTCAAATCCCCACTCCTTCAATGAGTCCGGAATGAGCACGCGGCCTGCGCCATGAAGCGGAGTATACACAATGCTGAGGTCTTTCTGGCGACGGATGACTTCGGGGTCGATGGAGATGGAGTGAACCATGTCCAGATAAACCTTATCCACTTCCTTGCCGATAATCTGAATCAAGTCCTTGTTGCCGTTGAACTTGATGTCGGCCACCGTCACCTTATTCACCTCGTCTATGATGGCTGTATCGTGCGGAGCGAGCACCTGCGCACCGTCATCCCAATAAGCCTTGTAGCCGTTGTATTCTCTGGGGTTGTGGCTGGCTGTAATGTTGATACCGCTCTGGCAACCGAAGTGGCGAATGGCAAATGAAACTTCGGGCGTAGGACGAAGGTCATCAAAAAGATATACCTTGATGCCGTTTGCAGAGAAGATGTCGGCAGAAATCTTTGCGAACTTGTCGCTATTGTTGCGGCAGTCGTGCCCCACAACAACGGAAATATCCTTCTTTCCGGCAAAACATTTGTTCAGATAGTTGGACAAGCCCTGCGTTGCGGCACCTACGGTGTAGATGTTCATGCGGTTTGTACCGGCACCCATGATGCCACGCAGACCACCCGTTCCAAACTCCAGGTCTTTGTAAAAACTGTCTATCAATTCGGTTTTATCTGGATTTTCCAACATGCGTTTCACTTCTGCCTGAGTTTCGGCATCATATGCCGGGGTAAGCCATTTTTCGGCTTTCTCAGTCACCTGCTTAATCAGTTCCTGATTTTCCATAAGACTGTTATTATTTTAAGGGTTAATATAAACTTTTTTGTAAGACACAAATGTAGAAGAATAAGTTCAAATATCCTAATTTTATTCAGGCATTTTATATCTGTCTCCCGTCTGCTTAACATACTCTTCAAGGAACTCCTTCGGGTATCCCGGGCGGATTACGCCTGCCGGCTGGCCAATGGAATTACGTTCGAATTGACCGTTTTTCATACGTTTGACAACGCCGTCATTATACTTTACGACAAGAAACTCGCCAAGACGTTTCCAAGTATCGAAGGTACTTTGAGCGGTCATGTTCGTATAGTTGGTAAGAAATGCCTTTGCTTTGGCAGGATCTTTTTCCAGCAGTTTGGCAGCAGCAGCCTCAACGCCTTCCTGCGCTTCGTTGAAGGTTGTCTCCAACTCTGTCTGAGTGGCACGCACGTCGCCCATCATCAAGTCATAACGGGGATAAACCATATTGGCCACCCAGTTGAAAATCCAGAAAGCGGAGTTCCAGGAGAAAGTGATGTAATCGGCGCCGTCCACACGGGTGTAGCATACGGGAACCTTGTCCGTACAGCAGTATACAGGTGTAAATACCGTCATATTGGCATCATCCGTGCCGAACCACAATACTCCACCGATAGGGTCGGGCAACTCGGAACGCATCTGTGCCACGAATACGAAACCGCTCTGCTGGGTGGAGATGGGACGCTCATTGAAGTATTCCTGGTCACCCACCTTGAAAGAGAGTGGAGAAAGGCGGTACGGGGTATGATACGGGCCTGCGCCGAAATCTTTGCTGATGTCGAGAGGAGTACCTTCATAATGGTCGCGCATGGCGTTCTTCACATCCTGCACGGAAACCTTGCGGTTGGGCTTCACAAACAGAGGCATCGGAGTGTCCGTCTCACCCAATATATAAGGCAGGAACTCGTTGCCGCGGTCGGTAAACATATTAAAATAGCTCCATACGCGTGCCTCGCAATAGCGACGGGCACCGAAATCGAGCGGAGCGTAGGCATCGGCAAAGCTGAAATCCTTGTTCACACCGTCAAAATAGCCCTTCTCGCGTGCAAAAGAGATGACGTCGGCAGAGTACATGCAGTTTTCCTTGTCATTCATATTGAACTGATGAATGCGGCTCTGATTGGCATGTGCGGAGATACAATCATCGGGCACGCGGACAGCTACCCATACGGCACCGCGCACACCGGGTCCCTTGCCAATCATCTCCATAATCCATATCTCGTTGGGGTCGGCAATGGTGAAGGATTCTCCACTACTGTAATAGCCATATTCCTGCACCAATTCCGTCATCACCTTGATAGCCTCGCGAGCAGTGCGTGAACGTTGCAGTCCGAGATAAATCAAGCTACCGTAGTCGATAATACCGGTAGTGTCTACCAGTTCGGGGCGTCCGCCGAATGTCGTTTCACCGATAGTGAGCTGGAATTCGTTCATATTGCCGATGACATTGTACGTCTGACGCGCCTGCTCTATCTGCCCAAGGTATTTGCCGGTGTCCCACTCGTGTATGTCAATCAGCGTACCTTTCTTGTGCATACCGGCAGAATAATGATACAACTCGCCGAACAAACCATAAGAATCGGCAGAATAGGAAACAATGGTAGAACCATCCGCAGAAGCGTTCTTGCCCACGATAAGATTGGTGCAGGCCAGCGCATTCGCCACGGCTGCCACAACAAACAAGACGGAAAGAGTCAGTCTTTTACTTTTCATACTTCTAAATTATAATGTTACTAAATATTTCAGTCTTTACCATACAAAATCAAACTGTTCGGTGGTACGGTTGCCACAGCCATCCGTCACCGTCATCTCCACCACGTGCTTGCCGCCTTTCTCCACATGTTTCGGGTCGAGCTCGCACACCAGGTTACCGCTGATGGAATTGGGCTTTCCAAACAAGGCATACTTCCCGTCAATCGTACCCCGATAGGTATTGATGCCGGTTTCCTTGTCCTTGGCCTTGAAGATGATTTTTCCCGTACGTCCCCATTGGGCTTGGTTTACGGGAGTTATCACCGGCGGAACCGTATCCACCGCTACGGTATAAGTCCCCAAATCCCGTATACGCACTTTCATGACACCATCCTCATACTTACCGCCGATGCGGTATTTTCCACCGCGCGCCGTTACGCCCGCCACATAATATTTGGTCATATCCTCTACCGGACGCCGGCGCAAGCCGATACGCAAATCGCAGGCACCGTGCATAGGAATACGGGTATCGTTCAATTGATAGGTGAAAGCGATGTCGCCACTATCAGCCCGCACGGAGTAGTTCAGCAAGACGTCATCGTAGAGCATTCCTTTCGGGATAACCAACTCCAGCCCCGGCTCCTGCAGATAGTTCACCTTATCCCATTTGAGGGCGTATTTCTCACGATGTTCCACCGGAGCAATTATCGTCTTCTGTCCCTGCACTGTGAAGCGGACCTTGGAGATATTTCCCAGCGCATCTCTCAGCGTATAGACAAACCGGTAAGGGTGTTCTTCGTTGATGTCCACCAGTCCGCGATTGCCGTTGGATGCCTGTAGCATGCGCAAGTGGTTGCCCGGCTCTATGAAAGACTTCATGTACTGGCCGTGTGTCCACGAATTGATATAGCGGTTCTCCTCATAGGCAAAGCGATCTACCGTACTGCGGAAGACTTCCTCGCCGTCCACTTCGAGAATCACCGCCTTCACGCCATATTTATTCTGCACTCCGTCCATATAGTCGTAGGCACGGATACCTGCACCAATCAGTCCCCAGGCGGTAATGGGTTTTGTTGGATGTGCCGGAAAAGCCCGTCGCGTCTGCTTGCCCTCCACCACTCCTTTTCCCGGCTGTGGAAACAGCATGATACCTTCGGCACGCGGGGCAGTCTTGTCTTTCACCTTGTTCATGAAGAAAGGCAACGGGTCTATATATTCGTCCGTAGCCGTCTCTATCATATCCAGATGCAGGTGCGGACCGAAAGAGTAACCGGTGTTTCCGCTTAAAGCTATTATCTGACCGGCCTTCACGGGATATTCATCGGGGTCGGGAGTTATTTCCACCTCCCAGCTTTCTTTTTCATATTGTAAATCTTCTATCCGACGGGCAATGTCACCCACAAAAGCACTCAAATGGCGGTTTATCGTCGAATAGCCGTTGTCATAAGTTACATCGAGCACATAACCTGAGCCGTGGGTGACGCGGATACGCGAAATATATCCGTCTGCCAGAGCGCGTACCGGCTTGCCTATGGTGCCACCTGTCTTGAAATCCAGTCCGCCATGAAAATGGTTGGCACGTATCTCGCCGAAGTTACCGGAGAAAGTGATGGGAAAATCAAAAGGCGGGATGAAGGAAGGCTTGTCTGTATCGGTTTCTTGGGCATAGCCGCTTTGCACACTACCAATAAAGAACAAAAGAGAGAAAAATATAGAATATTTCATATTTTGTACAGTCAATATTATTTTAAATGCATGCAAATATAAAAAGAATAGTTCTCTCTACCTACAGAAAGCTACAATTATCATTGATTAAAACATGCATAAAAATTCTGTTGAAGAACATAGATGCACCGATAACACCCAAGCCGGGAAATCGCTATATTGCGCCATGTTTAACCCCCCAATTAAAACTTTAAGGTTATGATTATCGGAGTACCTAAAGAAATCAAGAACAACGAGAACCGCGTGGGAATGACCCCTGCCGGAGTAGCCGAATTGGTGAAAAAAGGTCATACGGTGTATGTGCAGGCCACAGCAGGCGTAAACAGCGGTTTCTCCGACGATGACTACATCGCCGTAGGTGCAAAGACTTTACCGACCATTGAAGACACGTATGCCGCAGCCGACATGATTGTCAAGGTAAAGGAACCTATTGCACCGGAGTACAAACTGATTAAAAAGGGACAAGTGGTATTCACCTATTTCCACTTTGCAGCCGATAAATTACTAACCGAAGCCATGATTGAAAGCGGTGCCGTCTGCATTGCCTACGAAACCGTGGAAAAAGAAGACCACTCACTTCCGCTACTTACTCCTATGAGTGAGGTGGCAGGACGCATGGCTACACAAGTAGGAGCCCGCTTCCTTGAAAAGCCACAAGGCGGCAAGGGAAAACTGATGGGCGGAGTAACGGGCGTACGTCCCGCACGCGTACTTATCCTTGGAGGTGGTATCGTGGGCACCAATGCCGCACAGATAGCTGCCGGAATGGGTGCCGAGGTACTGATTGCCGACATCAACCTTCCCCGCCTGCGCTACCTGAGTGAAGTGATGCCGAAAAACGTAAAGACACTCTATTCTTCCACCCATAACATCAAGATGGAATTGCCGAACATCGACTTGGTAATCGGTTCCGTCCTCATCCCCGGTGACAAGGCCCCACACCTCATCACCAGCGAAATGCTGAAGATGATGAAACCCGGTACGGTACTCGTAGACGTAGCCATCGACCAGGGCGGTTGTTTCGAAACCTCCCACCCCACCACGCACAGCGACCCTACCTACATTGTGGACGGAATTGTACACTACGCCGTTGCCAATATCCCCGGCGCCGTACCCTTCACCTCCACCATGGCACTGACAAATGCCACCCTGCCCTACACCGTAGCCCTGGCATGCAAAGGCTGGAGACAAGCCTGCAAGGACGACCCGGCTCTGGCGCAGGGATTGAACGTAGTGGAAGGCAAAGTAACATACAAAGCTGTAGCCGACGTCTTCGGGCTGAAATATGAAGCCATTGAGTGATAAGTGATGAGTGATTTGTTGGTGTTTTTCTTTCAGCATGATAGCGCAGCACAATTACCAACAAATCACTCATAACTCCTCCCCAACAAAGAATCCTTCTTCCTCGCATACTCCCACCACATAGCGAGCAGTGTGATGCAGAGGTTGAAAATAAACGGAAATTCCTTGGAATTAGTGTGGAACAAGGTCTGAAAGAAATCTGTAATGAACGGGGACAATAGAATCGCCAGATAATTCATCACCATTACAAAGGCCAGTGCCAAAGTTGTTTTTTCCGGTATGGCCGTATCTACTGTCTCGTCATAAATCAGCGGTTGAATGACACCATATCCCAAACCAACCAACATACATCCCGGTATTATCAGCCATTCTTTAGGCGAAATCCATATCAAGAGCAAACCCACTGCAATGGACAAAAGGCTGTAGAACTTTGTGTGTTTCCCCATCCACTTCACAATATGCCCCAGGAAGAAACCCGGAGCCATAATGGCAAGGAAGAATAAGGAGATCATCAATCCGGAATTTCCGCTGGAGAAGTGATGGGCCTCCATCAAAAAAGGCAAGTCAAAAGTAACCGCCAGCACTACATACGTAGTGACGCCATAAAACAGCATCAACTGTAGCAGATGGCGGATATGGATGCCGTATTTACCGGGAACCGCACGCTTGGATTCCTCCGGAACAACGGCAGCCGTATCTTCTGCTATCTGCGGCTGACCGGTATCCCCCTTCAAATATCCGACAAGCAGCAGAGAAATCAACGGAAGCAGATATACCACGAAAGGCAAGTGCCAGTTTACCTCTGCCAGATACCCAGTCACCGCCGTTGCCACAACCAGCGTCACATTGGTGATGGCAGAACTGTAACCAAACTGCTTCACCCGATATTCCCCCATGAAATAACGTGAAACCAGACCAGTGGACAACGGAATAATCACCCCCGAACCGATGCCAAGCAAAGCGCTGACCACCATCAACTGCCACATTTTGTCCGAAAAAAGATAAAGTACCCCACTGGCGGCAAACATCCAAAGTCCCGCTTTCAGCAGACGCACAAAGTCACGTTTCTCGGCCAGCTTGCCCGCCAACAGCACAAAAGGAATTATCAGCAGCGAAGGCAGGGAGGTAAGCATCTGTATATCCAATTCCGTGGCATGTGGAAAAATGGTGGTAAGCTGTCCCAAAATAGGTGACACGGCCAACCCCGGCAAGGAAGTCAATGCAGAGACAGACCAAATGCCGACAAGCGTGATTAGGGGGATTGTACCCCTTCCGGTATTGATTTTCATATAGTAGTATATTAATTAAATGAATAATGTGGGAACAACAAACCCACCTTCAGAATGTTCGTTTTTTAAGATTTTACTACGCTGCCCTTTAATAAACGCCAAATAATGCAAAACCCCGGAACTTTCATCCGCAAACCCCGTTGTTGTGGGATATTCGACGGGGAAAAGCCCCGCCGCCTAAACCTTTAAAAAACTTATTAATATGGAAGATTTGAATTTCAGAAAAGGAGATGCAAAAACTGAAGTATTCGGCTCAAACCGTATGTTACAACCCTCACCCGTAGAAAAGATTCCCGACGGACCTACTACCCCGGAAATCGCCTATCAGATGGTGAAAGACGAGACCTTCGCTCAAACGCAGCCTCGCTTGAATCTGGCTACATTCGTCACTACCTATATGGACGAATATGCCACCAAGCTGATGAACGAAGCCATCAACATCAACTACATCGACGAGACCGAATATCCGCGCATCGCCGTAATGAACGGTAAATGTATCAACATCGTGGCCAACCTCTGGAACTCTCCTGAAAAAGAAACCTGGAAAACCGGCGCACTTGCTATCGGTTCCTCGGAGGCATGTATGCTGGGTGGTGTGGCAGCCTGGTTGCGCTGGCGCAAGAAACGTCAAGCACAAGGCAAACCGTTCGACAAACCCAACTTCGTTATTTCAACCGGTTTCCAGGTGGTATGGGAAAAATTCGCCCAATTGTGGCAGATTGAAATGCGTGAAGTGCCTTTGACACTCGACAAGACCACGCTCGACCCCGAAGAAGCCTTGAAGATGTGTGATGAGAACACCATCTGTATCGTGCCTATCCAAGGTGTTACATGGACAGGACTGAACGATGACGTCGAAGCCCTCGACAAAGCCCTCGATGCCTACAATGCAAAGACCGGCTACGACATTCCTATCCACGTGGATGCCGCCAGCGGCGGTTTCATCCTCCCGTTCCTCTATCCCGAAAAGAAGTGGGACTTCCGTCTGAAGTGGGTACTCTCCATCAGCGTCAGCGGACATAAATTCGGCCTGGTTTATCCGGGGCTGGGTTGGGTTTGCTGGAAAGGCAAGGAATATCTGCCCGAAGAAATGTCATTCAGCGTAAACTACCTCGGTGCCAACATTACTCAGGTAGGCCTGAACTTCTCCCGTCCTGCCGCACAGATTCTGGGTCAATATTACCAGTTCATCCGTTTGGGATTCCAGGGTTACAAGGAAGTACAGTACAACTCCCTGACCATCGCCAAGTATATCCATGACGAAATCGGCAAGATGGCTCCGTTCGTAAACTATTCCGACGAAGTTGTGAACCCGCTGTTCATCTGGTACTTGAAACCGGAATATGCAAAAGCTGCCAAATGGACTCTCTATGACCTGCAGGACAAGCTGTCACAACACGGTTGGATGGTACCCGCCTATACTCTGCCTTCAAAGCTGGAAGACTATGTCGTAATGCGTGTCGTTGTTCGCCAAGGATTCAGCCGCGACATGGCAGACATGCTGCTGGGTGACATCAAGAATGCCATCACGGAGCTGGAGAAACTGGACTACCCGACTCCCACCCGTATGGCGCAGGAAAAGAACCTGCCGGTGGAAGCCAAAATATTCAATCACGGATGCCGTACACATAAAAAGTAACAGCTAATATGGAAAAGAAAATATCAATTTCACAAATAAAGGAGGTTGCCCAAGAAGCCTACAACGAGGTGAAGGGCAGTACGGGAGGCAAGAATGCGGATTATATCCCCTACCTTGCCAACATAGACTCCAAACTGTTCGGACTCAGCATCTGCCTGATGAACGGGCAGACCATCAATATAGGCGATACAGACTATCGTTTCGGTATAGAGTCCGTCTCGAAGGTACACACAGCCATCCTTATCCTGCGCCAATACGGCGCACAGAAAGTGCTGGACATGATAGGTGCCGATGCCACGGGACTACCGTTCAACTCCATCATCGCCATTTTGCTGGAAAACGACCACCCTTCCACTCCGTTAGTAAATGCCGGTGCCATTTCAGCCTGTTCCATGGTGCAGCCAGTAGGAAACTCCGACAAGAAATGGGATGCCATTGTACAGAACATTACCGAGCTATGCGGCTCTGCCCCGCAACTCATCGACGAACTGTACAAATCGGAAACGGCTACCAATTTCAACAACCGCTCCATTGCCTGGTTGCTGAAAAACTACAACCGCATCTACGATGATCCGGATATGGCACTCGACCTCTATACCCGCCAGTGTTCTCTCGGCATCACGGCCCAGCAACTGGGCATTGCCGCAGGAACCATCGCCAATAACGGTGTGAACCCAGTCACCAAACAAACGGTGTTCGAAGCCAGCCTGGCACCGAAAATCACGTCGATGATTTCTACCGTAGGCTTCTACGAACATTCAGGCGACTGGATGTACACCGCCGGCATACCGGCCAAAAGCGGTGTGGGCGGCGGCGTAATGGCCGTATTGCCCGGTGTCATGGGGGTATCGGCCTTCGCTCCTCCCCTGGACGAAGCGGGAAATTCCGTAAAGGCCCAATCGGCAATTAAGTTCATCATGAACAAGCTCGGTCTGGGTGTGTTCAACGGTGATAACGTGACAATTACAGAATAAGATTTTTTAGTTATGAGTTATAAGTGATGAGTTATTTGTTGGTATATGCATCGTAATTAGCAAATAACTTATAACTAATAACTCATAACTTCATAATGGACTTCATCATGAAAATGGCTCTATCAGAATTTGTATTGCGGGAAAAAGGTATTTACGGCATATTACATGTCATCATACTGATACTTTCGTTATTTTTAGTCATCAGTATCTCTGTCGACACGTTCAAGGGGATTCCCTTTTACGAACAGTCAGTCTACATGAAAGTACAGCTGTGGATATGCGCTCTGTTCCTGGCTGATTTTGTGTTGGAATGGTTTCTGGCAGAGAAGAAGGGGCACTATGTAGCCACACATTTCATTTTCCTACTGGTAGCCATACCTTACCAAAATATCATTGCCTATATGGGATGGACTTTCTCACCGGAAATAACCTATATGTTGCGCTTTATCCCATTAGTACGGGGTGGATATGCCATGGCTATCGTAGTGGGTTGGCTGACGTACAACCGTGCATCGGGACTGTTCGTTTCCTATCTTACCATGCTGCTGGCCACCGTCTATTTTTCCAGCCTGGCCTTTTATGTCATGGAGCATGGTCCCAATCCTCTGGTCAAAGGATATGGAGATGCTTTGTGGTGGGCATTTATGGATGTGACGACGGTAGGTTCCAATATCATAGCAGTCACTCCCACCGGACGGGTACTGTCTGTACTGCTGGCTGCGCTGGGCATGATGATGTTCCCTATCTTTACAGTGTATGTAACGAGCCTGGTCGAACGGCGCAATAAGGAAAAAGAAGAGTTCTACAAGAAAGCGGCACAGAAGCCCGCGCCTAAAGCTGATGCTTCCTGAATAGTTAAAACCGGAATTTTCACTTATCCGTTGGGAACAACTCTTCCCAAGTGTTGTTATAGACGCTGATTTTGAATATATTTTTCATCTAAAACCTTAACTTATGGCAAATATTAAACAAACAGTGAAGCTGGGGGTATTTACCCTGGCAATCATGAATGTGACGGCAGTAGTATCCCTACGTGGACTTCCTGCCGAGGCCGTGTACGGAATGAGTTCGGCCTTCTACTACTTATTTGCAGCCATTGTTTTTCTGATTCCGACGTCACTTGTCGCCGCGGAACTGGCTGCCATGTTTCAAGACAAGCAAGGCGGTGTGTTCCGCTGGGTAGGCGAAGCCTACGGAAAAAAGCTGGGCTTCCTTGCCATCTGGGTACAATGGATTGAAAGTACAATCTGGTATCCTACCGTATTGACATTCGGTGCCGTATCCATTGCTTTCATCGGCATGAACGACGTACACGACATGTCACTGGCCAACAACAAATATTACTCGCTCGTCGTTGTCCTCATCATCTACTGGCTAGCCACATTCATCTCCATGAAGGGTATGAGCTGGGTAGGTAAAGTGGCAAAAGTCGGCGGCCTGGTCGGGACCATTATTCCTGCCGCACTGCTGATTATCCTAGGTATCATCTACCTTGCCACCGGCGGACACTCCAACCTGGATTTCCACAGCAGCTTCTTCCCCGACTTGACGAACTTCGACAACGTGGTGCTTGCTGCCAGTATCTTCCTCTTCTATGCCGGTATGGAAATGGGCGGTATTCACGTAAAAGACGTGAACAATCCCTCCAAGAATTATCCGAAGGCAGTGTTCATCGGTGCGGCCATTACGGTTATCATCTTCGTACTCGGTACTTTCTCACTGGGTATCATCATCCCGGCCAAAGACATCAGTCTGACACAGAGTCTGCTTGTAGGCTTCGACAACTACTTCCATTACATCCGTGCTTCCTGGCTGTCACCGATTATTGCCATCGCTTTGGCATTCGGCGTACTGGCAGGTGTATTGACATGGGTTGCCGGTCCGTCCAAAGGTATCTTTGCCGTAGGAAAAGCAGGCTACATGCCTCCGTTCTTCCAAAAGACAAACAAGCTAGGCGTACAGAAGAATATCCTTTATGTACAAGGTGGTGCAGTAACCGTGTTGAGCCTTCTATTCGTAGTCATGCCTTCCGTACAGAGTTTCTACCAGATTCTGTCACAGCTGACTGTAGTCCTCTATCTTATCATGTATATGCTGATGTTCTCCGGAGCCATCGTGCTGCGTTATAAGATGAAGAAGCTGAACCGTCCGTTCCGTATCGGCAAGAATGGCAACGGATTGATGTGGCTCATCGGTGGTCTTGGTTTCTGCGGATCATTGCTGGCATTCGTACTGAGCTTTATCCCGCCCAGCCAGATTTCAACAGGCAGCAACACAGTATGGTTCTCCGTACTCATCATCGGTGCGCTGATTGTAGTCATTGCCCCATTCATTATTTATGCTTCCAAGAAACCGTCCTGGGTTGACCCGAACAGTAGCTTCGAACCGTTCCATTGGGAAGAACAACCCGCTGTACAGACAACCGGTAAAAGTGTTACAAATATGGCTACCGGTAGCGCCACTACCAGCAACAATGGCACAAGTAATTCTACCACAAGTGGAAATATGGCAAAAGACACAACCAATATCCCCAAAGGATAAAAGGTTATAAGTTGAAACTAAAAAAGGAATATTCCCGGTGATTTCGGGGATATTCCTTTTTTAGTGTTATATGATACCAGAAGACGGGAATAGTCAGAGATCCAATTCCTGCATTCTCTCCCACGCCCTTCTGCTCTCCTCCACCAACTCTTGCATGACCGACGCCACAGACTGCACTCCCTTTCCATGCAGCAAGGCAGATACCTGCCCTATTTCCAGTTCCCCTTCTTCCAAGTCACCCTCAAAAATACCACGTTTGGCACGGCCGCGCCCTAAAAGGATACGAAGTTCTTCCTCTGAAGCTCCCACAGCCTCAGCAGCCTCTACGGCGCTGCGAAAGTTATTGCGCACCAGACGCACCGGAGCCAACTTCTTCAAAAGCAGACGGGTATCCCCTTCTTCCAAATGCAAGCAGTAATCCTTGAACACCTCGCTTGCAGAACTCTCTGCCGTCAAGGCAAAGCGTGTACCAATCTGCACACCTTCCGCACCCAGCACCCGGGCAGCCAACATGGCCTCACCCGTTGCAATGCCACCGGCGGCAATCAGCGGAAGTGTAGTAACTGCACGTACAGCAGGTATCAGACACAGAGTGGTAGTCTCCTCCCTCCCATTATGCCCACCGGCTTCGAAGCCTTCGGCAACTATTGCATCAACACCCGCCTCTTCAGCCTTCACGGCAAAACGCGAGGACGAAACAACATGCACCACCGTGATGCCACGCTCGTGCAACCAACCGGTCCATTTCTTCGGGCTGCCGGCAGATGTAAATACAATCTTCACTCCCTCGTCGGCCACAATCTGCATTATCTCTTCTATCTGGGGATACATCAAGGGAATGTTCACACCAAAAGCATGATGCGTAGCCTCACGGCATTTCCTAATATGCTCCCGCAACGTTTCGGGATGCATCGAACCTGCGCCGAGCAAGCCCAGCCCTCCCGCATTGCTTACAGCAGCAGCAAGTCTCCAGCCGCTACACCACACCATACCACCTTGAATTATCGGATATCTTATTCCGAATAGAGAAGTCACTCTGTTCATTATTACTTTTTTTAAAGGTTTACTAATGAAAACAAGAAGGGGAGAAAGAAAGTTCAAAATTTGACAAAAAGTGATAAATTACTGTTGTTCCAAAACAGTTATCGAATCTCCATACGCCTTCAATACTTCCAGCGTACGGGCACGGCGCTTGCAACCTTTGAAATTCCAAAACTCACGGGTAAAAGGCGCCATCAGGTCTAAACCGGAAATTCCACCGCCACTGGTACCCTGCCAACCGCCCACAGCCATATTATTGGCCCGCTCCGTCACCCGGTAACGCAAACCGGTTGCTTCAATCTGCTCCACCGTCTCACGCGGACCAGCATCAAACGGATGTTTAGCCCAGTTCGTAGGAATCATCAGAATCTTAAGTGCATAAAATTCGTCTCCCCGCCAAGTATCTTTGTCCACCTTAATCTTTTTCTGGTAAATGGGGTCCCAATTATATTTAGTATTGGCCGTATAAGGGCGTAGGGTAAGCACAACCTTTTTCTCGGGCACTTTCGGTATGACGGGCAGCGAATTATCAAAATCCATCCATGACTTGTCCGTCACCGCTTTCGGAGTACCTAAGGAACTGTTCATTTCAAGTTCCTTCAATACCTCCGGATTCAGCTTCACCTCCCCTTCTCCCTTCAGCAACCGGTTCAGCCTCAACGAGTCTTGAGAAGTCCAATTTTGGGCATAAAAAGGGAAGGCTACTGCACAGAGCAGCCCCATTACAAGTATAAATCTCTTCACTTGACAGTTTGATTACTTAATACCTAATCCTTAATCCCTAATCCCTAAAAACATTTCACCACCACATATATCCACTGCCACAAAGTGGTTCGTCATAGCAGGGATCAATCGTCCACATAGTCCGTGGATACTTACGGGTTTCCCACCAACGGCGGTAGCGCGAGGCGGCATCCAGCACCTCTTCGTCCGAAAGGAAGTAAATACCTTCATAATTCTCCGCATCTGTATGCACCATCTTGCATCCCATTGAAGCGTTGTTCCCGAGACGGATAGTCTCTACCGTCCACAAGATGCATTCGCCCAAACGCAACTTACCACCTGCCGAATAGGATACCGGAGCCAAGGGGAAAGAGGGAATAACCGTCAAGTCCTCGGCATACTTCAGCAATTCCTCTATATCTTCGGAAGTGAACTTGGGCATATTACTCAATCCATCCGGACTTTGGGTAGAATATTTACCAGCCTTCAACTGCTTGACAAACAAGTCTACATCCGGATGGTTGTAGTCCAACGTTTCTTTGCTGCAAGAGCCCAAAAAGAGAACAGAAAGAGTAAAGAATATGAGCAGCATAGTCTGCCCGAATATATGTAATTTATTGTATAGAGTCTTCATATTTGTATGGTATTTAAGATTAATAAGTCATGCGCACGCCGCACAACAGATTCAGATTGGTGGGCCGTTCCGTACGCAAGGTTCTTGTCTGCGAGTCCGTATCGAAATGATGGGATACAGACGGCTCTGCAAACAAGGCAAAACGGTCGTTCATTTTATAGCGTACCCCTACTCCGGCAGCAACCGACAACTGTACCGGCTCTGCGCCGAAACCATTGTCCGGAGCACCTGCAATGCATTTCTCGGCTGCTCCGCCTACCATAGCATAGAAATCCACTTTCGGCGTACTGGCCAGCATCATGTTCAGCCTTACCGGAACTTCCAGCGTATGCAACGTATGGTCACCATCCAAGCAATTATACTGAAGACCGACTTCCAAGGAGAAATGCTTGTTCAAACGACGTTCCACGCTTACCCCGGCCGTGAACGGCATATGAAAATTCCCTTTCGGCAGGGAAATGCCGATGCCTGCTTTCAATGCCCAATTACGGGGCTTGGATGGCGATACAGCCACAGACTTTGCCGGTTCTTCCTCAGAAGATGGCAGCATTCTATCTATATCAGCATCCTTATGGCCAGGATTTGAATGGTAGTTTCCGTTTCCGGCCGGAGTTCCGTTACTGTAATAACCGTTTCCCGGCTGCTGCCGGTTTCCGTACACCCGTTGGGTAATCCGGATGGAAACATGGACAGACACGGATTCATCCTCATCGGCCTGCGCCGTCAATCCTGCCGGAATGCCGTTGGCGGGATGCTGTGTACCGGGCTTTTGTGCCATGGGGTTGGCCTGATGGATAGAGGGAAAACTTTCCTGCACCACATCCCCGTTCAAGTTACCTTCCGGCGTCATGGCCGCCACTTGTGTAAAGGCCTCCTTGATTTCCTCTTTCGGAGAGAAATACCAGAAAGCGGCAGAAGCAGCTCCCAGTACAAATACAACAGAGGCGGCTGCGGCTACGCGGTGAAACCTCGGAGAAAGAAAAAGCTGCCTCCTGCCTTTTGCGGCAACCGGTGACGGCAAGTCACGTTGCAACCCTTCCCAGAAGTCCTCCCGCACTGTCATCTCTGCGCCGGCAAGACGACTGCGGAATAAACCGGTTATTTCATCATTTTCTCTCATATTCAGTATATTCTTTAATTCTTTTTATCAACAAACACTTGGCACGATGCAACTGCGAGGTAGACGAATGCTCTTTGATGTGGAGGATTTCGGCTATTTCCTTGTGCGATTTCTCCTCAAAGACGTATAAGTTGAATACAGTACGGCATCCATCGGGAAGTTCCGCCACGAACGCCATCAGCATTTCTTCGGAAATGCGGCCTCCGGTTTCGGCAATGCCCGCTTCATCCGGAATGTCGGGCAATTGTTCCTCATTCACCACCAGTTGGCTGAAACGTTGCTGTTTCCGCAGGTAGTCTATCGCCTGCGTCACCATTACCCTTGTCACCCAGGTACCCAATGCACATTCGCCACGGAAGGTGAAGTGGGTGAAAATTTTGATGAAGCCATCGTGCAATACGTCATGGGCCGCATCGACATCGCCCGTATAGCGGTAACATACCGCCAGCATCTGCTTGGAGTAGAGGGTGTATAATTCCTTTCGGGCGGAATCCTTTCCTGCCCGGCAGCCCTCAATCAGTTCTATCTCATTTTCCAATGTCAGTGCTCGTTTTACGGACGCCTCTTCGCGTCGTTTGTTAGTTAGACGCAGCATTGCGGAAAATGCTGCTGAATTAATTCTAAAAAGAAGTTAAAGAACGGAGATTATTTATATTTGGCTCTCAAAGCCTGTATTTGCTTGTCCAGCATCTCATCCAATTCATCAAATTCATGCCAATACAGAAAACCGGGAACCATGTTGACGTAATTGATAAATTTCTTATACTGCACAAGAAACAAGGCCTGGTCCCGAAGACTGTCGTCACCATCAAAAACATGCGCCAACTCCCTGGACATGGCAGCACTCATAAGAGCATCTGTTTTCGTTGCATAGTAATCACTGACATCCTTTTGTTTCCTGCCCAACTCAAAATAAGTCTGCAATACATCCTGCAACATACGTTTGTCCGGTATATACTGCATCAATGAAGAACCTTTCAGCACGTCCAGCGCATCTGTCCTATAAGAGAATTCATCCATATTATTGAAAAGCTTGCCATACTTCCACAGAGTATCTATCGGTATCTTGGATACATCCATATCATGTTCCCTCAACAACAGACTCATGTGTATGTCAATATCCAACAAGTGCTTTATATTACGGAGCTCCTGCCTATTATATTCCAACTCTTCCGTTACCAACTGCATCGTAGCACGCACTTCCTTTTGACGGGCATTCTCGGTAATCCGGTCACTTCCCCAGAAAGTGACAATGATACCCGCAGCCACAATACTGAACTGACGGAAATAATCACCTATGTGCCAACTTTTTACCGTATGGTTCAGCCTATTAAAGTTTATCTTTCCCATATCTTTTTATTCTAAATGATACTTCTTTTCAAGCGCTTGTATTGCCTCGTCTATACGTTTTCCCACACGTTCTACATAGTCCGGCGTGAAATAGTTCTGCGCTACCCTGACAAAGTTCCGTACCGACCTGTCCGACAAGTAAATATCCCACGCCTCATATCCTCCACGATTTATCTGGTCCGTCTGTTCGTCAGTCAATGCCAAATGGAAAGGAACCATAATTTCGTCCTTCATATCGTAATAGCCATTCATAGTTGCCTTAAATCCATCCAATACCTCATAGATTCCGGTCAACTGCAACAGTAGCTCTTTATCTGAAATCTTCTGCATCAACATGGAGTTTTTAAGTATATCCAATGCATTCTGACTATAATAAAAACTGCGGATATGCCCCATAAGAAAGCGGAACTGTATCAATGAATCTTCCGGTATCGTCCGATGCTTTAAGTCATGCTCCACCAATAAGCTGGAAAGACGTTCATCCTCTCTAAACTCTGAAACGATACTCTTATAATTTTCCCGGTTACTTTTCAGTTCATCCCTAATCAGCGACATGGTGGCTTGAATATCCTTTTTCTCGGAGTTTTGAGTAACCAACTCACTACCGACAAAAGTAATCAGTACGCCAATCACCACAATGGAAGTCTGCCGGATGTAGTCTCCCACTTGCCAATCTTTGACAGTTGTTTTTACTTTATTCCATGTTATGTTTTTCATATCTTCCTACACTATTATCCATTACTATGAAACACATCATCCGTTATAGCCAAACGCATCATCTATCCGTCCCAAACAGACCATCTGTTTCACCCCAATACACCTTCTGTTTTTCCAAGAGCCACTACTTTGCTAGTTACCAATAGAAAGCCTCTCATAAATCTGCCGTAATGCAGCATTCTTTATGAGAGGCTTTCCTTATTATTCTGCAATAATGCTTTCCGCCTTTATCAACATGCTTTAAAGCTCATGTCCAATCCTTTCACGGAGTGAGTCAAAGCTCCTACGGAAATAAAGTCTACACCGCATTCGGCATAGTCGCGGAGCGTATCAAACGTGATGCCACCGGAAGATTCCGTTTCATAGCGGCCACCTACCATCTCCACAGCTTTCTTTGTCATTGCCGGGGTGAAGTTGTCAAACATGATACGGTCTACGCCACCCAGGTCGAGTACTTGCTGCAATTCGTCGAAGTTGCGCACTTCTATTTCTATCTTGAGGTCCTTACCTTTTTCCTTGCAATATTCCTTCGCACGGTTGATGGCCTTGTCAATGCCTCCCGCAAAGTCCACATGGTTGTCTTTCAGCAAAATCATGTCGAACAAGCCGATACGGTGGTTTACACCGCCACCGATTTTCACCGCCATTTTCTCGAGGATACGCATGCCCGGAGTAGTCTTGCGGGTATCGAGTACACGGGTATTCGTACCTTTCAATTGCTCGGCATACTTATGTGTCATGGTGGCAATGCCACTCATGCGCTGCATGATGTTCAGCATCAGACGCTCCGTTTGCAACAAAGACTGTATCTTGCCTTCCACAATCATGGCCACATCACCCGGCTTTACGGCTGTACCGTCATTAATAAACACTTCCACCTTCATGGTAGGGTCGAAACGACGGAACACCTCCTTGGCTATCTCGATACCGGCCAGTATGCCCGGTTCTTTTATCAGCAGTTTGGACTTGCCCATTGCCGTAGCAGGAATGCATGAAAGGGTTGTATGGTCTCCATCGCCTATATCTTCGGCGAAAGCCAGGTCTATCAGCCTGTCAATCAATTCTTCTTCCTTATTCATCTGTTTTATCTATCCTTATTTGATGTATAACATATTTGTTCTGTACTTTTCTGAAGAAACAATTCACCCGAAAGTTTCCATTTGCGGTCGTCAAGGTACCAATGACGAAACCAGACTCATCACGTTTCCCCTGATGGTTCACATTAAAACTGCCAACCTTGTGGTTGGAGAAGAAAGCAGCCATTGTGCCCTCTGCCGTCCGCTTGTCGGCGTGGGTCGACTTATTCTGAATGATTAAATCGACCTTGTCACCCAGATACTTGTTGAGTTCCTGAGAGCTTCCTTCCTTGAAGGCCCCAATCACTCCCTCGGAAACGTTCTGGGCCAGCAGCACAGACGTCCAAATGAAGAGACCGGTCAACAAAAAGACTACCCGTTTTTTCATTTTCACAAGTATTTATGATAGGCAAAGGTAAGCATTTGTCTCAAAATACAATAAAAAAATGCTAAATTTGTGCGCTAATCAAAACAGAACCAGTATGAAAACTACTCTGCTCGTCGTAGGACGGACTGTAGAACAACACTTTATAACAGCCATCAACGACTATGTGCAACGCACCAAGCGCTATCTCTCATTCGAGATGGAAGTCATCCCCGAACTGAAAAACACCAAAAGCCTCTCTATGGAAGTTCAGAAGGAAAAAGAAGGGGAACTGATACTGAAAGCTCTCCAGCCGGGAGATGTGGTCGTACTGCTGGACGAAGGTGGAAAAGAGATGCGTTCCATAGAGTTTGCAGACTATATGAAGCGCAAGATGAATACCGTAAACAAACGGCTGGTATTTATTATCGGAGGCCCTTACGGATTCTCTCAAAAAGTATACGAAGCGGCACACGAGAAGATGTCCCTCTCACGCATGACCTTTTCCCATCAGATGGTACGCCTCATCTTTGTGGAACAACTCTACAGGGCAATGAACATACTAAATGGGGGGCCGTATCATCATGAATAATTAAAATGCTCGGGCAGCCAGCGTACAATAGAACGCAACACTATGCGGTGTTCTACGCAAGGTTTGATGTACACTTGTAAAGGTGCTGCCCGTTCAGCTCAATAGCAATACTCACCACATTCTCACAGGTAAACAAGGAGTAAGGCAGAGTGTTCGTCCATCCTCCCACCATATCCATACGTACGGAGCTATGTCCCCCATACTATTTGGAATGGCTTTTCCAATCAAGTTCGTTATTTAAAACAGAGAAAAGAATTGATTAAGAGTTAAGAATTGTCGAAAAAATATTATTAAGGATTCTTAGTAAATTTCTCAGTAATAAAAGATGGAAATACACATGAACAAATACAAACAATTAATAGCGTGCAATACACGATACTAACAACATGTCGTGCAAGAAGTTAACAACGTGTCATACAAAAAACAAATATCGTGTTTGCAGGATATTAACCTCCTGCAAACACGATATTAATTTGCTTTTATACAAAGCTATACGAGGCTGACCACCTGCTGCAACAGCCCCGGCAATTCAAAAGTAGCATTCTTGATATCCGAAATCCGGTTCTTGCCTTCTGTCGTAAGAAAAAAACGCATCTGACGCTTATCTTCCTTACCTATCAGACGGGTAATGAGTTTCTTTTCCTCTACGGAACGAATGACCTTTGAAGTGTTGGAGGCAGACAAACCCAGTGCCTCAGCTATCTCACTGGAGGTAAGCTTAGGAGTATTGAGCAGCGTGCACAACAGCATTCCTTCATTCAGTGACAAATCGTACATCTGCGTAAACTGCACCTCGAATTCGGCAATAGCCCGATAAATATCACGAATTTTACATAAAGTCTCCATATCTTTTTCTCCTATATAAATAAGTTCACATTTGCTTTGTCCGCACGTTCCATATAGGTAGCCACGCCACCGATGGTTACTTCATCCAGAAGTTCTTCGTGCCGGATGCCCATCATATCCATAGACATCTGGCAAGCGATGAATTCCACTCCTTGCGCCAATGCTTGCGAGCGCAACGACTCCAGAGAATCCACACCCTTGCGCTTCATCAGGAAGCGCATCATGCGACTGCCCATGCCAAACATATTCATCTGCGACAACTTCAGTTTCAAAGAACTGGACGGCAGCATCATGCCGAACATCTTGCCGAAGAAATCTTTCTGCACGCTGGGTTTCTGCACTTTCTTCAAGACGTTCAGTCCCCAGAAGGTGAAGAAAATGGTTACTTTCTGTCCCGTTGCCGCTGCTCCGTTTGCCAAAACGAAGGTTGCCAGCGCTTTGTCCAGGTCGTCACTGAACAGAATCAGCGTCTTTCCCCTCCCCCCGGCTACGGGAGTGTTGGAAGCGGATGTACAAGCCGGAGCGCCTTTTTCGATGACTACCGTATAGCGTCCTTTCTCGTCATGCTTCTCTATCAATTTATTTCCCGTTGTATCGCACCAGGCAGAGGCGTCGCGGGCAAAACCGGCATCGGTAGCCACAATCTCCACACGCTCGCCCACAGCAATGCTATCCATCGCCTTCTTCACCTGCATGATAGGTCCCGGACATTGCAAGCCGCAAGCGTTTATCTTCAACGGTTCCTTTTTGGAGACAGATGCCGCCGCAGGAACATCGTCGTTGTCAGCAGAGGCAGCCGAAGAAGCAGAAGAAGAGTCACCTCCTGCCGGAGCAGATGGAGACGGCAGAGGCGCTGTTGCCATGGAATAGGTCTTATAACCACCTATCAGATTGCGCACATTGCGATAACCGCGTCCCATCAGGATGCACAGGGACAGATAACCACGCAAACCCACAGCACAGAAAAGCACTACCGGCTTGTCCGTAGGTATCTCTGCCAAATGCTCGCGCATTTCATCCAACGGAATATTGACAGCTCCCGGAATGGTGCCGAAAGAGAACTCCTCGGGCGTACGGGTATCTATCAGCATCACTTTATCCTTCTCTTCCACCAACTCGCGCCAAGAGATGACGGGTATAGCACCGCTAATAATATTCGATGCCACATATCCGCCAATGGCGATGGGGTCTTTGGCTGAGGAGAAAGGAGGTGCATACGTATGCTCCGTCTCCATCAAATCGTAGACTGTGCCACCCCGCTTGATGAGTCCGGCAATCTGGTCGATTCGCTTGTCCACCCCCTCGTAACCGATACATTGCGCGCCATAGAGTTTACCGGTTTTAGGATGGAAAGTCAGTTTCAAAGTCAAAGGCAGGGCATCCGGATAGTAACCGGCGTGAGATGCCGAGTGGGTCACCGAGCTTTGGTATTCCATGCCCCACTGCTTCAAGCGTTTGGCTGCAAGACCCGTAGAAGCTACCGTCATGTCGAATACTTTGGCAATGGAGGTGCCGATAGCTCCTTCGTAGGAGACGGTATTGCCAAACACCATATTATCGGCAACGATACGTCCCTGGCGGTTGGCAGGGTTTGCCAGGTAATTGAGCCACGGCTTTCCGGTCAGCGGATGAGGATATTCGATGGCATCGCCCACGGCATAGATGTCTTTTTCGGAAGTCTCCAAGTGTTCGTCTACCCAGATACCGCCCATCTCGCCCAACTTCAAGCCGACTTGTTGTGCCAATGCAGTGGCAGGACGCACACCGATGGAGAGCAACACCATATCGGCAGGAATGGTCTTTCCGCTTTTCAGGAATACAGTGATTCCGTTGTCCGTACGCTTGAAATGGGTCACGCCTTCTTCCAGATAGAGGGAGACGCCTTTCTGTAACAAATGCTGATGGATGGGTGCCGCCATGGAGAAATCGATAGGAGCCATTACCTGATTACCCATTTCGACTACGGACACATGGACACCTGCATGATGCAGGTTCTCTGCCATCTCCAATCCGATGAAACCGGCACCTACCACCACGGCGCGCTTCACCTGCTTGTCTGAGATATAAGCCTTGATATGGTCGGTATCTTCTACATTGCGCAACGTGAAGATGCCTTCGGAATTGATGCCTTCCAAGGGGGGCTTCACGGGGTTGGCACCGGGAGAAAGCAAAAGTTTGTCATAGCTTTCGTCGTACTCCTTGCCTTCCGCGTTGCGTATGGTAACAGTCTTGTTTTTGGGATGGATGGCGATTACTTCATTCTGCACACGCACATCAATGCGGAAGCGCTTGCTGAAAGATTCGGGTGTCTGTACCAGCAGCTTCTCACGCTCTGCTATCACTCCGCCTATATAATAAGGTAAACCACAATTAGCATACGAGATGTAAGGGCCTTTCTCCAATAAAAGGATTTCAGCCATTTCGTCCACTCTTCTCAGTCGGGCGGCTGCCGTGGCTCCACCTGCTACACCGCCAATGATTACATATTTCATAATTCTTCGTTTTTTAAGTTTGACGATGCAAAGAAAATAATTATTTTCAATAAAACATAATTTCCAAAGGAAAATATTATTAAAAGACTCATTTTTAATAAGAATAGGCATAAAAAAACGGATTATTACAAGTTTTTACACCTATAATAATCCGTTCAGTATGCAAGTTTTTATAAGCTTACCAACCAAGCCGAGCAAGACCGACAGCACTATACCATAAGGTAGAACGATAAGCGGCATTAGCAGCTTGAGCAGCAGCAGAAGTGGCAGTGGAAGGTATATAATGGCTAACCCCATTTGCCCGCTTCATGGAGAACATACCAACAGACATCGAATAAATCATCGGCGTTTTTTTCCAACAGACAGAAGCTGCATCATATGCTTGCTTCCATTCATCCAAGGCAACTTCATCCACAACGAGTTTTTCCATCATTTCTACGAAATCATAATAGCCTACATAATAAGACGATCCTACTTTACGCTGATCATAATCAAAGACCGATGACCGAAGAACTTCTCTATCTGCTGTCACTCCCGACAAAGCATTTGCTGTAGCAGCAGCTAAGTTCTCAAGCTCAGAAGATTTCAGCACATCTATAGCAGTGCCCATTGTCCAATTGCTATTACTTCCTATTTTTCCAGTATAAATTTCATCATAAGCAGCAAAAGTCCCAATAGCCATTTCTACCGCTGCACCTTTCTGAAATATAAATGGAAACATTCTATCATAGGCAGCACCAGGACCTGGATTCTCAGCAGGGAAACCAATATAGTAATCGCAACAATCACGCAACTCATACGCGACTTCCACCGACTGCATAAAGCAAGCATCAAACATAATAAAATCAAAATGAGGAGCGTTCTGTAATACTAACTTCAAGTCCTCAATATTCATATAATGCCCTCCTCCAGTCTTATCATTTCCTATCCAGCGAGTAGAAGGCAATGGAGTAGGTATCCATCCTTCCCCATGCGACCAATAAATCAAACCATAACTTTCCGCTTTATATAAAGAATTCCCAAACACATCATTGAATACCTCTTGCGTCTCAGCGACTCCGCACGAATTTCTATCTTCGTATTCTTTGACTATTGTTTCAACAACAGTACCACCTTTATTTTCAATTTCAATCAAACGAGGAAATCCCGTATCTATATACACCAATAAATGCATATCAGATGTATTATCAATTGAAGCCATCCCAGCTTTCAATTCCTCCAAATCCCCATCCGTAAAGCTAGCCAATGGATTTATACTATTATCCGCTGCCATATATACCAGCACAGTACGTTTCCCATCAATCGGAGGATCAGGTATCGGGTCATCACCACGACACGCCGACATGAACAAGGGGAAAACGAAGAAAAAAAGAAGATATAGTTTTGTTTTCATACTTGAAATCTTATTCCTGCGGTTTTGCAAATGTGAAAGCCTCAGGCTTCACCACCTGCAAAACCATATTCTTACTCTTCTTATACTTACCTTTTACCTTTACAGCCTCTTTTTCCAACTTTTTCCTGTTTTCAGAGAAATAAATCATGCAAGTATAGTCCGGCTTCTTCAGATTATACTCCAGATAATTCTTGAGCTGGTAAGTGTATAAATCACGCTTGGGCAAGAATCCATTCTTATCCAGCTCTACGCTGTCCAATACCTGGATGTCTGTATAATATACGATGGAGTCATTGAAAGAAGCCGCCACACCAAAAGCATATACAGCCTTTTCCTTATCTTTCATTGTAAAAGCCGAGCACAACGCAAAAACCAAAGCTACGGCACAAAGTATACGAACGTATTTCATTGAGTTATGAGTTATAAGTTATGAATTATCAATGGGGCAAAGATATAAAAAAAACCGCACGCCTACTAAAGACGTACGGTTTTTTAATTCCTTCTATTTGTCGGAAACTAATATTTCTTATTTATCCCAAATAAGATTTGAGCAATTTACTACGATTACTTTGTCTTAATCTTCTAATAGCCTTTTCCTTAATCTGACGCACACGCTCACGGGTCAAGCCGAATTTGTCGCCGATTTCCTCTAATGTCATTTCCTGCTGTCCGATACCGAAAAACATCTGTATGATTTCTTTTTCCCTATCGGTTAACGTAGAAAGAGCTCTATCAATTTCCCTCGCAAGAGACTCGTTCACCAAAGAGCGGTCGGCCATAGGGGAGTCGTCGTTGACCAGTACATCGAGCAAGCTGTTGTCCTCTCCTTCTACAAAAGGTGCGTCCACCGAAATGTGACGGCCGGACACCTTCAGCGTATCAGAGATTTTGTCAACAGGGATTTCCAGTTCATCGGCAAGCTCTTCAGGAGACGGACGACGTTCGTTTTCCTGCTCGAACTTGGAGAAGGCCTTGCTGATTTTATTCAGCGAACCTACCTGGTTCAACGGAAGACGTACAATACGCGACTGCTCTGCCAAAGCCTGCAGAATGGACTGACGTATCCACCATACTGCATAACTGATGAACTTGAAACCACGTGTTTCATCGAACTTTTCGGCAGCCTTGATCAGTCCTAAATTACCCTCATTAATCAAGTCGGGCAAACTCAAACCTTGGTTCTGGTACTGCTTGGCCACAGATACAACGAAACGCAGATTGGCACGTGTCAATTTCTCCAGTGCAACACGGTCACCCTTGCGGATGCGCTGAGCGAGCTCCACTTCCTCTTCAACAGTAATGAGGTCTTCGCGACCGATTTCCTGCAAATACTTGTCAAGAGAAGCGCTCTCTCTGTTAGTGATACTTTTTGTAATTTTAAGTTGTCTCATTCTTATAATACAGATTTGGGTTGCAAAGGTACGACAAATTATTTTGTTACAATAATTTCATCCCAACTTTTTCACCTTATTTATATCTTATCCTATATAACAAAAAGGATGCCGGTATGTATTGTACCGACACCCCCTTTTTCGCTATTGTTAGCTAATATTACAATCTTCTTACCTAACTATCCCTATTTTTTATTCTTGAGTCAAATCAACGGCATACATTGCACGTTTTCCTGACGGGAACATACCGGTGATGAACAAACCTTGCTCAGGAGACTTTCTTGCCTCTTTCATCGCCTTTTCCAAATCGTCCACCGTCTTCATCGGCACTCCGTTGGCTTTCAGAATGATGAAGCCCTTGCGAATACCTGCATCGGCCATCTTGCCATTGGTAACCCCGGTAACTTCCAGACCGTAACCCAGGTTCAACTGCTTCTTCAGCTCGGAAGATACGGGCTTGAAGGCTGCACCCAAGATTTCCATTCCGGCATCCTTCACTACCTTCGTAGTGCCTTGCTCATTCTTCAGCGTGATTTCGAATTCCTTTTCCTTCTTGTCACGAACCACTGTTACCTTCACTTTGTCGCCCGGACGGTGTTTTGCCAGTATTTCCTGCAAATCCGAGAACTTGTGAATCTTCTTGCCGTTCAATGCTATGATTACATCATTTTCCTTTAAGACGCCGGCAGCGGAACCACCTTCAACAACTTCGGCCACATAGATACCCTCTTTCACACCAAGTTCGTCGGCCTTCTTCTTCAGTTCTTCGGTCCAGCGTTCGTCCATCTGCAGGTCTGTGCTCAAATCACTACCCTTGATGCCAAGGAGCGCGCGCTGCACGGTACCAAACTGTTTCAAGTCGGCTACCACCTTTGTCATAATGCTGGTAGGAATGGCAAAACCATAGCCGGAATAAGCACCCGTGGGTGAGTAAAGCATGGCATTGATACCAACCAGCTCGCCTTTGGCATTCACCAACGCACCACCACTATTACCTTGGTTGATGGCAGCATCCGTCTGAATGAAAGACTGGATGTTTGCAGCTTGTCCATTGGAGGCAGAAGAGCCAATGGAACGGGCTTTTGCACTGACGATACCAGCTGTTACGGTAGAGTTCAGGTTGAACGGATTACCTACTGCCAATACCCATTCTCCCACCTTCAACTGGTCGGAGTCACCAACCGGAATTGTCGGGAAGTCATCCCCTTCAATCTTAATCAATGCCAAGTCCGTGCTGGGGTCAGTACCGATGATGCGTCCTTTCAGCTCACGGTCGTCATTCAGTTTCACAGTGATTTCATCAGCACCTTCCACCACGTGATTGTTCGTCACAATATATCCGTCTTTGGAGATGATGACACCCGAACCGAAACCTACACGCGGCTGGGTCTGTATCTGGCGCTGGCGTCCACGACCGTCTCCAAAGAAGAAGTCAAAAATATCCGGCTGTTCTTGTACCGTCTGGGTCTTACTCAACTGAGTGGCACGTATATGCACTACAGCATGGAGCGAACTCTCCGCTGCTTGTGTCAAATCCACAGGCTGGGCATCCGTTGCATGGAAAGCCGCCGGTAGCAGATTATTGGGGTTCTGTTGGAACAACTCGCTGAATGCGGCAGGCTTTTCCTTATTCAGCATCTTATAAGTGGTCAATCCAGCCACTCCAGAGCTCAGGAGCACGATAGCCGCAACTCCAAGGATGTTTTTTGTTGTCTGTTTCATACTATTCTTCCTATTCTTTAAATTGTTAATATTCAAGTTTCGTTTAACATTACGACGTTAAAATAACGACAAAAAACGTTCAGTTATTCCGCTTGTCACTCTTTTTTGTTCTCTTTTAACAGAGGATATTTAGGGCTTAACAGCGGTTAACGGCAAAGACTGACAAATTAGCATTTATGTACGATTGCTGACTGTTAAAGAACTGACAGATAGGGCATAAAAAGACGCATCACCCGTTGCGGCCGAAACGGATGATGCATCTGTTTTTAGAGGGCAGATAGTACCTTAATAATTCAAGTAATCAATGTCCATGTGGTAGTCCCACTGTGGGAAGTAGAGGTTACCTCCCTCCCACTCCACCTCGCCACGCTGAAAGTCGACAGTCTCGCTGCGGGGATACTGCTTTTCGGGCTGTAGCGGCATGCCGTAATCAGTGTTCACAATCATGCGCCAGGAGTCGATACCACCCAGGAAGAAATATTCTTCGTCGGCATTGCAGGCAAAGGCAGGAATGCCGAATGACTGGTCGACAGGCACCCAACCCACACCCTCAAAATAGACTTCTGCCCAATCGTGCAGATTCCATGCACGGGGATGCATCATGAAGCCGCTCTGGAAATGTGCGGGAATTCCACTGATGCGGCAAAGCGTAATGAACAGCAGGCTGACTTGGCCACAGTCTCCGTGACGGTTGTCCAACACATATTCCGGGATATTCTCAATGGTGGAATATTCGCGTGCAGAAGCCCACGGGAAGTTGTCATTCACCCAACGGAAGATACGTTTGGCTTTCAAGTAGGGGTTGGTTTCACCGGCTGTCAATTTGGCAGCAAGTTCGCGCAAGCGCGGGGAAAAGACGATATGCTTCTCACGCTCGGCAGTATATTCCTTATAAAGAGCGGTCGTCGTATCATAGGGCTGCACGTCTTCCGGCTTCAGATTATGCCATTCGCCGTTGGCGGTAAACTCAAAGGTTTCGGAGAATACGGTAGGTTCGCCTTCGACAGCACGTTTCTCCATGTACAATGTACTGTGACGGCACTCGGGCGACGAAAAGGTGTATTGCGGTTCACTGGCCGAAATGAACTTGACATCCTGCTGCCGGGCCTGGTCCTGACGGGGATAGGGCAACCAGCAACGGATGATTTTCCCGGCAGGTACGGCATTGGTATCCACGGTCAACGTGTAGGTGACGCGCATGCGCTTCGGCTCAACAATGGCCTTGCCCTCCTTCTTCACAGCAGAAATGATTTCGGGCAGGTTCTCCATATTCACTTTCTCGCTGCCACTCGGCGAAGTACCTTCCTTGGCTATCTTGATGTCATAGCAAGTGGAGTCCACACGAAACAGATTAGGTCCGGCATTACGGAAATAGCGTTTCTCTCCATCCAGCATCATGCACTCCAAAGCTTTGGAGGCTTCCCACTGGCGCATCTGCTCATCGGTCACGTCGGGAATATACTTGCGGATATAGTCCTTCACCTGGGATTCCGTCATACAGAAGTCCGTAAGCAGACGTTGGTGCAGGTCGTCCTCCCAATTGTAGGGCTTGCTCTCGGGCTTCGTGCTGCATGCAGAAGCCATCACAAACAGAGCGACGGTATACAATAGCTTTCTCATAACTTCACCACTCCAATACCCGGCAATTCGGGCAACGTTATCTTACCTTTCACAACCTCCATACCCTTGAAACGGTCGTTCGCAATCAGCAGACTACCGTCCAAGTCAGCAAAGTCCACTGCCGGAGAGAATTGGGAGGCAGCGGTAATGGCACAAGAGGTCTCGGTCATACAGCCTACCATCACTTTCATGTCCAATGCACGTGCCAAAGTCACCATCTTCCAGGCTTCGCGCATGCCGGTACATTTCATCAGCTTGATGTTGATGCCCGTAAAGGCGCCCTTCAAGCCTGCCACATCCTTCAGACGCTGGATGGACTCATCGGCAAATATGGGTAACGGGCTTTGCTGAGCGACCCATGCGATATCGTCCAATTGTTCCTTGGGCATCGGTTGCTCTATCATGACAATTCCTTTTTCGTGCAGCCAATGTATCATATCAAGCGCATGATGTTTGTCTTTCCAGCCCTGGTTGGCATCAATGGCAATCGGAAGGTCCGTCACCGAACGGATGGTCTCTATCATTTCTTTGTCGTTCTCCCGCCCCAGCTTTACTTTAAGGATATTGAACCGGTCGGCACACTCTTTCGTCTTTTCACGCACCACGTCGGCCGTATCAATACCGATGGTGAAAGTTGTAAAGGGAGTCTTCTCCTTGTCCAACCCCCATATCTTATACCAAGGGGCTTGCAACAGTTTGCCCACAAGGTCGTGCAAGGCGATGTCCACAGCAGTTTTAGCAGCGGAATCCCCTGCCGAGAGGCTGTCTATATAAGCCAGTATATCTTCCAGCTGAAAGGGGTCTGAGAATTGACCGATGACATTCTGCACCTTCTTCAAAAAAGCTAATACACTGTCCATCGTACCTAGTTCGTGTTGCAGGTACGGGGGCATGGAGGCTTCACCATAACCGATAATGCCATCATATTCTATCTCGACCTGAACGTCGGGAGTGGTAGTACGCGAGTAGGTGGCCACTGTAAAGACATGGCGCAATTTCAGTTCATAGGGGAAGAAACGCAGTTTCATTTTTGGGGTTACACCTGCCCTACTGTTCACGTTGAACAAGGAAGGAGCGTCATTTCCTCCGGCAAATACATGATTGATTGCCATGCCTGAGCCGAGTGCGGCAAAAGCGGCGGTTTTCAGGAAATCTCTTCTGTTTGACATAATTGTGTGTGTATTAAATGTGCCAATATGCTAATGTACTAATATGCCAATGGGCTGCACTATATATACTACGTCATGTTTGCACCGTCACGCCGAGGTCATTGGCATATTGGCACATTAGCACATTATTACATTGAATAAAATGGATTCGTTTCCGTTGTATTGAGCGACGCCTCCTTATTTATATAAGGTAACACGCGCGTAGCGAACAACAGTCTACCGAGATTGTATTCATCGAACAGCTCGTCGTCGGGGCTGAAGCTATTGACGCGCACATCGCCTTGCGAATGGATGAAACGCTTGTTGCCGATATACATGCCGACATGTACCACACGTTCCTTGCGTTCCGGCGTCGCCTTACGCCCGAAGAAAATCAAATCGCCCGGCTGGAGGTTACTGAAATCAGGAGCGATATCGATATGCTTGCCCACGTATGCCTGCTGGGAAGCATCCCGCGGAATGATGATGTCGTGCATGAAAAGAACGGTGCGCATGAAGCCGCTACAATCCACCCCTTTGGAGGAAGTGCCAGCCCAAAGATAAGGGATGCCCATCATGCTATGCGCCGTAGCTATAATGCTGGCTGCGTCCTGCTTCAAGGCTGCCCGCCATTTTTTTTCAGGCATAGAGATGGATTTGGAGATATATCCCTGGCGGCCGTCGGGATAAGCCACCTTATAAAAGGCACCTTTTGTCCCCTCCCACTTCAGGCGGTTTCCGGCAGCAACATCAGAGACGGTCTGCGATACCTGGCTGGGCTGTGAGTAGACAAAGCCGTAATGCGAAGTCACCACTATTTTCTCCGCATTGTTCCAAGCGGCCAGTTCTTCCCGCGTGACGGGATGTATGCCTACCCGGTGTACCCATGCAATGTAATTGTCCGGTGTCTGGATACGGTACCAGCCGTCGCGCTGCAACACCCGCACCGGCATCCCCATCAAGCCTTGCGTCATCATTTCTGAAGAGAAATCCGGGTCTACCCGAAGATTGCACACAGACACATTGACAATGCCATACGTCTTGCCTTCAAGTCCGGTCTCATCCGGAAGCACTTGCAGACAATCCATCACCGCATATCCTTTCTTTGCCAAACCATCCAGCAAAGCCGTCTTTGCCTCTGCCGAAGTGGTGACACCACGCAACATCACATTCTTTCCGGAGAAAGAGTAATCTACATCGAACAAAGCTACGCGCTTGTCCGGTGCAAACTTTTGTTTCAAACTGTCAGCGAGTTGCGCCACCTCTGCAGGGATGGTACGGTCACCCACTTCCGAAGCGACAGCAAAAAGCGGGATTAACAGAAATAAAGGAAAAAGAGAGGATAACTTTTTCATTGGTCAAAAGGATTTGGGGGTTATTACTAATAGCAAAGCTACGAATTTATTCCGAAATAGATACATGTTTTTAAGATAATTAAGGGTAAAGAATGAAGAATGAAGGATTCATCCGTACTGCATCCGCACACTGCACAACAAATTCTTCATCCTTCATTCTTCATTCTTCATTAATATTCCGTATCTTTGTACCCCTATAAAAGCAGTTGGTCGGTCTGTCGCTTGCGCCTTCGTGCGTATGAGGAAAGTCCGGGCAACACAGAGCGTCCCACTTCCTAACAGAAAGCTGTCCGTGAGGGTAGAGTAACGTAGAAGAAAATAACCGCCGTCGCCCTCGGGCTATGGTAAGGGTGAGAAGGTGGGGTAAGAGCCTACCAGTCTTGTGGCGACACAAGGGCTGTGCGTCTTGGGAGTTGTAAGGTCATGTAAACCGACGTTATGAGAGTTGCTCGCTCCATGTCGGAGGGTAGACCGCTAAAGCTTGTATGGTGACATGCGGCTCAGATAAATGACAGACACTTCTTTTAATGAAGAATGGATAATTCCTAATTAGACTTTTTCAGGAACAGAAGAACAGAACCCGGCTTACAGACCGACTGCTTTTTTATTTCTTTTCTCCTATCTGTGATAATCCCCTTTATCTTTAATCAGTATGACCTTCAGTTGGGGGTCTTTCAACATCTGCCGTCCCTTATGTGAAGCCAACAATGCAAGTTGGGTAGTCCGGTGTCTCCAAGTCAGCAAGTCAATGGGACGGTTCAGTTCCTCTTTTATGACAGAATACCACCAGCCCGGAAAAGACAATGCACGAACAGCACCTCCATCAACAATCTTCTGCAATTCAGCAATGCAAGCATCCAGTTCCCTATCGCTCAAATCATTAGGTTTATCAAAAGCTACATAATAAGATGTATAATATCCGTTTTCTGTAAAAAGCCTCAATGCTTCCCAATTGGAACTTTCAATAATCAACTCATCTTTCTCCATACGATAAGTTTCAACCAACTTATTCAATTCAGCGAGTATTTCCGTCTTGTTGCCTGCCTTCAAGTTCTTAATATCCAACCAAATTTTACCATCAGTCTCATTCATATAAGAGAAATAAGGCTCCAGAACCAGATTAAAACTTGTATCCACATCATGCGTCACATCAAACTTCCGGTTTTTCCGAAAAACGACATCAACTTCCACGTTAGGATACTCGTCACCTTGCTCATAAAGTTTTTCTATCGAATTACATCGATGCAGCCATATCTTTTCGGGATAATCATTCATAAGTAGGGCTCCTATAACTAAATTACTCCCCACCCATGCTAACAATACAGCCAACAAAACTACCAGAATTCTCTTTTTGCGCATATTTTCAGTCTTTTTATCTCTAATAAACTTTCTTTCCCGCAAAATACATAAAAAGAATATTCTTAAACAAAACCTCCACTCCATTTCTACCTTTTTATTCGTTTATTCCAGAAATTTTATATAATTTTGCACTTCATATAAACAGAGATCATTGAGAATCCGTTAAAGATAACTCTTTGAACTTACGCTAATTAACATTTTATGAATAGACGTATTGCAGCCTTCTGGAAGTTTCTTACTTACGACATCTGGCGTATTACAGAAGATGAAGTTACGCGAACCACTTTTTCCGTATACAATATCATCAAGACCATCTACCTTTGTGTCAACCGCTTCACCAAAGACCGGATAGTAAACAAAGCCTCGGCACTGACTTACAGCACCTTGCTTGCCATTGTACCGATTCTCGCTATATTGTTTGCCATCGCACGCGGTTTCGGATTCGACAATCTGATGGAAAGTCAGGTTATCAACGGGTTCGGAGGTCCTACAGAAACCACAGAGGTTATTCTACAGTTCGTAAACTCATATCTCTCACAAACCAAAAGTGGAATATTCATCGGCATCGGGTTGATTATGTTGCTGTGGACAGTCCTGAACCTAATCAATAATATGGAAGTCACCTTCAACCGCATCTGGCAGGTAAAAAAGGCGCGCAGCATGTACCGCAAAATAACGGATTACTTCTCCATGCTTCTGTTGATGCCCATTCTGCTGGTAGTGTCCGGTGGTCTTTCCATCTTCATGAGTACGATGGTGAAGAACCTCGAAGACTTTACCCTACTGGCACCCGTCGGCAAGTTTATGGTACGCCTCATCCCCTTCGTACTGACCTGGTTCATGTTTACAGTACTGTACGTCTTTATGCCGAATACAAAAGTCAAACTAAAACACGCACTCATATCCGGTATTCTGGCAGGTACGGCACATCAGGCATTCCAGTTCCTCTACATCAGCAGCCAGTTGTGGGTTTCCCGTTACAATGCCATCTATGGTAGTTTCGCCGCCCTCCCGATGTTTCTGCTATGGTTGCAGGTATCTTGGACTATCTGCCTGTTCGGTGCCGAATTGACCTACGCCGGACAGAATATCCGGAACTTCAGCTTCGACAAGGATGCGCGCAACATCAGCCGTCGCTACCGCGACTTTATCTCCATCCTGATAATGTCCCTCATAGCCAAGCGTTTTGAACAAGACGCCCAACCCTATACAGCCGAGGAGATATCCGAAGAGTGCCAGATTCCCATCCGGCTGACACACGAAACTCTTTATGAATTGCAAGAAATCAACCTCCTGCATGAAGTGGTGACCGATGAAAAAAGTGAAGACATCGCTTACCAGCCTTCCATGGACATCAACAAGATGAATGTGGCCCTCCTGCTGGACAAGCTGGACACACACGGCTCAGAAGACTTCAAAATTGATAAGGAAAATGAATTTAACAGCCAATGGGGAGCATTGCTGAAGGCACGGGAGGAATACTACAAGAATGCAAGCAAGGTGCTGCTAAAGGATTTGTAGTTTGGTTTAAACACGGAGGCACAGAGATTTTTTCTCGTCTATTGGTTTAATCCCTGCACCTCTGTGTTCTTCTGCTAATGCTAATACTTATTATAAGATACTGTCTTCTCTTTTGGCTTCCGCGATTTCTTCCGTTTTTCCTTCACCGGATAGCCAATCGTAATATCTAGCAAAAGGCGTTTACCGGCCGGGATACCGACAAGTTTCTTTATCTCCTTCTCATCAAACCAGCCCAAAATGCAGGAACCCAGCCCTTCATTTTCTGCCGCCAACGTGATATGTGCGGCAGCGATACCAATATCAATCAATGGGAAATACTTACCCTTGATTTTTGCACCCAGAAAGGAAGTGGCATTCATGGACTCCTCCACCACCAGAATATGAACGGGAGCATCCTTGGCAAACTTGTTCATCCCCAATCCTGCAGCAGCCTTGCCCACCTTGGCAGACAGCTCCGGTTCCGTAACTACCACGAACTTCCACGGTTGTGCATTGCAGGCGGACGGAGCCAGACAAGCCGCTGCCAATATCCGTTCCAACTTCTCGGGCTCCACAGCACGAGTCATATCATAGGCACGGTCACTCTGACGGGATGCCACTAATTGCAGGAAATCGTTCATAGCGCCGTTACCTTATTTATATTGTATCATACGACTGATGTACTTACCAATGATATCGAACTCCAAATTCACCACACTGCCCACTTTGAAAGCATGAAAATTGGTATGCTCGAAGGTGTAAGGAATAATGGCCACCTGAAAAGTATCGTCGGTGGGATTACACACGGTCAGGCTGACACCGTTAACCGTTACCGAGCCTTTGTCTACCGTGATGTAGCCGCGCTTTGCCATCTCCTTGTCAAAAGCATACCGGAAAGTAAAGTAATAGCTTCCTTCCGCATCCTTTATATCAATGCAAGTGGCAGTCTGGTCCACATGTCCTTGAACGATATGGCCATCCAGCCGGCCGCTCATCATCATACTACGCTCCACATTCACTTCATCTCCCACCTGCAACAAGCCAAGATTGGAACGGTCCAGCGTTTCCCTCATGGCCGTCACGGTATAGGTATCATCCGTCAGGCTGACTACCGTCAGGCAAACACCGTTGTGAGATACACTCTGGTCTATTTTTAATTCACTGACGAATGAACACTTGAAAGTAAAATGTACATTCTCCTGGTCTTTGACCATCGCCACCAATGTGGCACATTCTTCTACTATTCCGGAAAACATGGTTCTATATACTTTTAGATTATACATGATTTATTATTAATATGCGCAAAGATACAAAAAGCCCTTCGTATAGGTACAAAAAAAGGAAGCTTTTCACAAAGCCTCCTTTTTCAGTTTTCAATAGGTATTAGTTTTTTTTTTAAGGTAAAAAGATTGTTTTCAGGATAACGATGCAAATATAGGCGCTTTTCGTGATACTAACCAAATTAAAAAACATGTCTTATAACATCTTTTTGAAAAAAAACATTTAAGTTTATTATCATTTCAAAGCACTTTTCTACACCTGCAATCGTTTTCAATGGACAAATATAAGGCTATTTTCCATGAAACACTGAAATTATCCTAAAATTTTGTTTATTTCTTATCATTTAAGTAGTGTTCATCTGTCCGCCCGCTATGTTTTAACACTTTTGCGTCGATAAAGAACACTATTTCTTCGGCAATATTCGTGATGTGGTCGCCGGAACGCTCCAATTTGCGGAACACGCTCACCAGATTCAGACAAGAGAGTGCACTCTCCGGATGCCGGCTGATGTAGTCGGCAAGGATGGCAGTGGCATCAGCATTGATTTCGTCCAGCATATTGTCCTTGGCAAACACAGCGGTAGCCAATTCCTGGCTCTCCTCCTGAAGTGCCTGCTTGGCAAGCTCGAGCATGGAGAGCACCTGGGCTATCATCTCTTCAAGACGGAGTTGCTTGACCAACTCAGTATCCAATGCCGGTTCATGGCAGTTGAGGGCAAAGCGGGCGATGCCTTCTGCAAAGTCGCCCAGACGCTCCAGGTTCGTATTGATTTTGAGCATGGCAAGCACAAAGCGCAGGTCGATGGCAACGGGGTTGTAAAGGGCAATGATGTCCTCCACGTCGCTGTCTATTTTCAGTTCGAAAGCATTGACGCGACGTTCGCGCACCAATACCTGCTGAGCCAGCTCCCGGTCCAGCGTAAGCACGGCATCACCTGCACGGTCGAGCTGATTATATACCAGGGTCCACATTTCGTCTATTTCCTTTTTCAGCAAGACGAGTTCAGATTCGATAAACTTCACCATAATGTTTCTATTTTAAGATTACTTTTGTACAACTTATTTTTGCTTGTATGGAACAATCCGCTACCCGAAGCGTCCCGTGATGTAGTTCTGCGTTTCCACCTTGTCGGGATTCGTAAATATCTTCCGGGTATCTCCAAACTCCACCATCCGCCCCATATAGAAGAAAGCCGTATTATCACTGACACGCGCTGCCTGCTGCATGTTGTGGGTAACGATGACGATGGTGTACTGCTTCTTCAACTCGTGGATAAGCTCTTCCACCTTGGCAGTGGAGATGGGGTCGAGAGCGGATGCCGGCTCGTCCATCAGCAGGACCGAAGGAGACACCGCCATGGCACGGGCTATGCAGAGACGTTGCTGCTGACCGCCGGAGAGGGCGTAGGCGGAGACTTTCAGCTTGTCCTTCACCTCGTCCCAAAGGGCGGCGCCTTTCAGGGTTTCTTCCACCCGCTGACGGATGAAAGCGTTATCGGTGATGCCATTTACACGGAGTCCGTAGGCAACGTTCTCGAAGATGCTTTTTGGGAAAGGATTGGGGCGCTGGAACACCATGCCCACGTTCTTGCGGAGTTCATCCACTTGCACTCCTTTTCCATAGATGTCTTGTCCGTCAATGCGTATCTCGCCGGTCAGACGGGTGTCGGGAATCAAATCATTCATGCGGTTTAGCAGGCGCAGGAAGGTAGACTTTCCACAGCCCGAGGGACCGATGAAGGCTATCACAGACTTCTCCTCAATGTCCATGCTGATGCCTTTCAGGGCATGGAAATCGCCATACCAGAAGTTCACGTCACGGGTTTCTATCTTGTTCTTCATACCTATTGTATATGTTTTCAATTCGTCTTAATCTTCTTCTCAAAGTATTTCCGCAGGGCGTTCGCCAGCAGGTTCACCAGGAGAATAATGAGTATCAGCACCAGTGCCGTGCCGTAGGCAATAGGAAGCTGCGCTTCCATATCGGTGCCGCTGGTAGAGATGACGTAGAGGTGATAAGGAAGCGCCATGCACTGGTCGAAGATACTTGCAGGCAGCTGTGGCAAGAAGTAGGCGGCACAAGTGAAAAGGATGGGTGCCGTCTCGCCCGAAACACGCCCCAACGCCAGAATCAGTCCGGTGATGATATTGGGCATCCCCATCGGCAGGATGACATGCCAGATGGTCTGAAGCCTGGTAGCTCCCAACGCGCGGCTTCCCTCACGCATGCTGTCGGGAATGGCTTTCAGCGCTTCTTCCGTGGTGCGGATAACCAAAGGCAGACTCAGCAGGCCCAGTGTCAACGAACCTGCCAGGATGCTGTCTCCAAAATCCATATAGTTGACGAACAGAGCCATGCCAAACAGACCGAACACGATGGAAGGGATGCCGCTCAAATTGTTCGTCATCATCCGTATGAAACGTACCACCCAGCCTTTCGGCACATACTCATTCATATAAATGCCACTCATCACTCCCACCGGAAAAGCAAACAAGGCACTGCCCACCATCAAGCAGAACGTACCTACAATGGCAGGAAGGATTCCGCCGGCAGTCATACCGTTGGCAGGAGCCGTAGTGAGGAACTCCCAATCGATGACTCCTATACCTTTATATATAATGAAACCGAGGATAGCAAAAAGAATTCCCACCACACTCAGACTCAACAGACGGAACAAGCCGAATGCCACGTTTTGCGAAAGATGCTTTCTATTGACCATATCTACCTTCTTTTATTTTCGTCTTGGCGAAACTGCTTCCACCGTGAAATTTATCAATAAACTGATGAAAAACAGCACGACACCCAGTAGGAACAATGCTTCGTAGTGAGGTCCGCCGGCAGGTGCCTCGCCCAGCTCCGCGGCAATCGTAGCCGGAATAGTACGCAACGGCTCCAGAATGGTATGGGGAATGACGGCAGCATTGCCCGTCACCATCAGCACAGCCATCGTCTCGCCCACCGCACGGCCGATGCCCAACACCACTCCGGAGGTGATGCCCGAAATGGAGTAAGGAATCACCACCTTATATATAGTCTGCCATTGCGACGCTCCCAGTGCCAGACTGGCTTCGCGCATGGCACGAGGGCAGTTTCTCATCGCATCTTCCGTCACCGTAATGATGGTGGGCAGTGCCATAATGGCAAGCACAATACTGCCCGCCAGCCCACTCTCGCCGACCGGCAAGTCGAAGACCTGCTGCAAAAAAGGCACAATGACAATCAAACCGAAAAAGCCGTAAACCACCGACGGTATGCCACTCAGCAACTCAATGATAGGTTTCAGCAGATTCCTTACCCGGGAATTGGCTACCTCCGACATATAGATTGCCACCGACAGACCAAACGGCAGTGCAAAAAGGATGGCAAACAGACTGACCCACAACGTCCCCGTAATGAGCGGCAAAAAGCCGAACTGTGCAGCAGGTGTTGCCGTGGGAAACCATTCGGCACCGGCAAAGACGTCCTTCACCGAAATGGTGTTGTCTTTCAGCAAATGCACTGAGTCCGGACGAACGATGAACTGCTGCGGTACAAAGGCTATAATACCGGGCGTACGCTCCACCAGCTCCGTAATGCAAGCACCTGCATTTTCATAGGAAGCGCCCAACTGCTCTTCCGTATAATACTGTGTGATGTCCTCCAAACGGAAAAGGCGGATAGGAAGGTCCTCCCCTCCCACTTCGTTCCAGTTTGTCAGCTCTTCATCAAAGACGTCCTTTATCTGTGCCGGAGTCAGTTCGCCCACCCGATTCTCCTTATTCAAAGCCAATACATACCCTTCTTCTATCACCTTGCTGCTGAACAAGCCTAGCGCTTCGGAAAAGAGGAACACGACGATAAGTACGATGGTAAGGCTCGTCACAAAGCCGCTACAAGCCAGTATACCTTCTACAATCTTCTCAAAAATCTTTTTCATGTTGCCTATTGATTTCTGTATGCAAAGGAACGGACCGGATGTTAAGGCAGTGTGACTAACGTTTGAAAGAAATATTTCAAAGGTGTTACAAAACTGTTACAACGACCCAAAGCACATTCCATGTAACACATTTGTAATATCCATTACCTTAATTTGCATCATGTGTTTACCCAATTTGTACCATGTGTTTTATGAAGACAAGAAAATTACTCCTACTCCTCGCCCTGGCAGCTGCCACCACCGGCATGCAGGCGCAACGCATCAAAGGCAGCGACACCGTGCTCCCCATAGCGCAGCAGACCGCCGAACGCTTTATGACCCTAAACCCGTCTGCCCGCGTCACCGTGACCGGTGGTGGAACAGGTGTCGGTATTTCAGCCCTGCTGGACCAAACCACGGACATCGCCATGGCTTCACGCGCCATCAAGTTCAGCGAAAAGATGAAAGTCAAAGCTGCCGGAGAAGACTTGGCAGAAGTTCCCATCGCCTACGACGCCCTTGCCGTAGTGGTTCACCCCTCCAACCCGGTGAAACAACTGACCCGGCAGCAACTGGAAGACATCTTCCGGGGCAAAATCACCAACTGGCAACAAGTGGGTGGAGACGACCGCAAAATCGTAGTCTACTCCCGCGAAACTTCCTCCGGTACCTACGAGTTTTTCAAGGAAAGCGTACTGAAAAACAAGAACTACATGAGCAGCAGTCTCTCCATGCCTGCCACTGGAGCCATTATCCAATCCGTCAGCCAGACACGCGGTGCCATCGGATATGTGGGCCTAGCCTATGTATCGCCGCGTATCAAGACACTCGCCGTTTCATACGACGGGCAGCATTATGCCGCTCCCACACTGGAGAATGCCACCAATAAGACTTATCCGATAGTGCGCCCGCTATACTATTATTATAACCGGAAAAACGCCTCGGTCGTAACCCCTCTGCTCGATTTCATCTTGTCTGCCGCAGGACAGAAAATCATCAAAGAGAGCGGATATATCCCGGTACATAAAGAATAAATCTTCATTCTTCATTCTTCATTCTTCATTTTTTTACCCTATCTTTGTCCCCACGATACGAAAATAGTAACATTATGGCAGAAATAAAGAGCGAAGAAATAAGCGAAAAAAAGAGCTTGAACTTCATTGAGCAAATAGTAGAAAACGATTTGAAAGAGGGTAAAAACGGGGGAAAAGTACAGACACGCTTCCCGCCCGAACCGAACGGTTACCTCCACATCGGACACGCCAAGGCCATCTGCCTTGATTTCGGTATTGCCGCCGCACACGGCGGTGTCTGCAACCTGCGTTTCGATGACACCAATCCCACCAAAGAAGATGTGGAATACGTAGAGGCCATTAAGGAAGACATCCAATGGCTGGGCTACAAATGGGGTAACGAATATTACGCTTCCGACTATTTCCAGCAATTGTGGGACTTCGCTATCCGCCTCATCAAAGAGGGCAAGGCATACATCGACGAACAGACTTCCGAGCAGATTGCCGCCCAGAAAGGCACCCCCACCCAGCCCGGTGTGGAAAGCCCTTACCGCAACCGCCCCATTGAAGAGACACTGGATTTATTCCAGAAGATGAACAGCGGCGAGATTGAGGAAGGTGCCATGGTGCTCCGTGCCAAGATAGACATGGCAAGCCCCAACATGCACTTCCGCGACCCCATCATCTACCGTGTAGTGAAGCATCCGCACCATCGCACGGGTACCACTTGGAAGGCTTATCCGATGTACGACTTCGCCCACGGACAAAGCGACTTCTTCGAAGGCGTGACACACTCGCTCTGCACACTGGAGTTTGTGCCCCACCGTCCGCTCTACGACCTCTTCGTGGACTGGGTGAAGGAAGGCAAAGACCTCGACGATAACCGCCCCCATCAGTATGAGTTCAACAAACTGAACCTCAGCTATACGCTGATGAGCAAGCGCAACCTGCTGATGCTGGTCAAGGAAGGCTTGGTAAACGGTTGGGACGACCCCCGTATGCCGACCATCTGCGGTTTTCGCCGTCGCGGTTACTCTCCGGAGTCCATCCATAAGTTCATCGACAAGATTGGCTATACCACATACGACGCCCTTAATGAATTCGCCCTGCTGGAAAGCGCCGTGCGCGAGGACCTGAACGACCGCGCCACCCGCGTATCCGCCGTATTGAACCCCGTGAAGCTCATCATCACCAACTATCCCGAAGGACAAGTGGAAGAGATGGAAGCCGTCAACAACCCCGAACATCCCGAAGAAGGCAACCACGTCATCGAATTCAGCCGCGAACTTTGGATGGAGCGCGACGACTTCATGGAAGATGCTCCGAAGAAATATTTCCGCATGACACCGGGACAAGAGGTACGTCTGAAGAACGCGTACATCGTGAAGTGCACCGGCTGCAAGAAGAACGACGCCGGTGAAATCACCGAAGTATATTGCGAATACGACCCCGATACCAAGAGCGGTCTACCCGGAGCCAACCGTAAGGTGAAAGGCACCATCCATTGGGTAAGTTGTGCCCACTGCCTCGAAGCAGAAGTGCGCCTCTACGACCGTCTGTGGAAAGTGGAGAACCCGCGCGACGAGCTTGCCGCCATCCGCGAAGCGAAGAACTGCGACGCACTGACAGCCATGAAAGAAATGATCAACCCCGACTCCCTGAATGTGCTGCCCTGCTGCTACATCGAGAAGTACGCTGCCGGCATGCAGCCCCTCTCCTACCTGCAGTTCCAACGTATCGGTTATTTTAATGTTGACAAAGATTCTACGCCAGAAAAAATGGTATTCAACCGTACTGTAGGTCTGAAAGACGTTTGGGGTAAAATCAATAAATAAGAATATGAGTAAAAAAAACCTGCTGTCCGGAAGAGACAAAGAACTGCAAGAAATGGCAGAACAATATGAAGCTGCCAAAGCAGAGAACAGAACCATCTATCTGGACGCAGACGACTTAGCCGACCTCGCAGACTGGTATGCCGTGCATCATAAATATGCCATGGCTACCGAGGTCGTAGAGTATGGCTTGGGAATACATCCGAATAATACAGCCCTGCTGGTGGAACAGGCATACTTGTTCCTCGACACCCAGCATAAAGAGCAAGCCAAGGATATATTGGAACGGATTGCCGAAGAATCTTCCGAAGTGAAAGTGCTGAAAGCCAACCTACTGTTGGGCGAAGGCAAAGAAGAAGAAGCGGAAGCGATACTCGATAGTATAGACGATAAGGACGACCTAGCCAACATCGTCGATGTATCCTATATGTACATAGACATGGGATTCCCGGAAAAAGCATTGACATGGCTGACGCGCGGACTCGAAAAATATGCCGAAGAAGAAGCCTACCTTGCCGTCACTGGCGATTGTTACTACGCCCAGGGACTGTTTGAAAAAGCCACCTTCTTCTTCAATAAGCTGATTGACAAGAATCCGTATTCAGCTCCTTACTGGTTTGGACTGGCCCGTTGCTACTTTGACCAGCAGATGTTCGACAAAGCAATCGAAGCATGCGACTATGCCACGGTGGCCGATGACGAGTTTGCCGATGCCTACCTGATGAAAGGACATTCCTTCTTCCAATTGGGAAATGAGGAAAGTGCCATGGAGAACTACCTGCAGGCCGAAAAATTCCATCTTGTCTCCCACGGTTTCATCAACACCTTCATCGGTCTGAACAAAGCCTCCAAAGGAGAATGGAAAGAAGGATACGACTATCTGGAAAAAGCCATAACGGCCGAAGACAGCCATGACTTCGCCTTGCCTTCTCTTTATGCCAATGCAGCCCTATGCCTGCACAAGATGGGAAAGAAACGCAAAGCACACCAGTATTGTAAAAAAGCATACGACCTGTCACCCGAAGAGATAGACCCGTACCTGATTGAGGGGCGCATCTACATGGAAGAAGGTGAGTATGAGAAAGGTGTGAAAAAATGGGCCAAAGCCTTAGAGTATGCCCCCTATGCGGATACCTGGCACGAAATAGGCATGTGTAGCATGGAGATAGGACAACTGAGCTATGCCAAGCTGGCCTTTGAACATGTCAAAGAGATGGAGCCGGACTTTGAAGGTATCAACGAAAGGCTGACCTCTCTGTATATGCTGCTCAAAGACAAGGAGAACTTCATGAAGTACAACCAGCTGTGCGAACATCCGTTCAGGCTGGAAGAGTTGGACAAATTGCAACAGATACTACAAGAAGATAACCAGGAAGAGCTGGCCCTAGTGATGAAGAATATTTTCAATGCATTACAATAACAGTAATTATATACCACTAATCTAGCAAATGGAATCAGTAGCCTTTATCCAATGGTGTCTCGACCACCTCAATTACTGGACCATCACTTTATTGATGGCCATTGAAAGTTCGTTTATTCCCTTCCCTTCGGAAGTTGTAGTCCCTCCTGCCGCTTGGAAAGCCGCCAACAATGACAACATGAATATATATCTGGTGGTATTGTTTGCAACCATAGGGGCAAATATCGGAGCCTTGATAAACTACTATCTGGCAAAATGGCTGGGACGCCCCATCATTTACAAGTTTGCCAACAGCCGTTTCGGGCACATGTGCCTCATCGACGAAGCCAAAGTGCAGCATGCGGAAGAATATTTTGACAAGCATGGAGCCGTATCAACCTTTGTCGGCCGCCTGATACCTGCTGTTCGCCAGTTGATATCCATCCCTGCCGGTCTGGCACGCATGAAACTGGGAACTTTCTTGCTGTACACTACCTTGGGTGCGGGCCTTTGGAATTCCATCTTGGCTTTCATCGGATATTACTTGTCCACAGTACCCGGCATCGAGAACGAGGAACAGCTGCTTGCCAAAGTAACGGAATACAGCCATGAGATAGGTTATGTATTTATCGGCATCGGTGTACTCATCGTGGCATTCTTCATCTATAAAGGAATGAAGAAGAAATAAAAAAGAAAACGGCATGATAATAAAAAAGCGGTGGACAGCATGATAAATTCTGTCCACCGCTTTTTATTGCTTAGCCCAAACCCAAACTTTCTACTTTACGGCTGCAATAGCTTTATCATAGTCTGGTTCTTGCGTAATTTCAGGTACCAATTCCGTATAGGCAATCTTTCCATCCTTACCGATAACCACTACCGAACGTGCCAGCAAACCGGCAAGCGGTCCGTCTGCCATGCGTACCCCGTAGTTTTCATCAAAATCGGAAAAACGGAAATCAGACAAAGGAATCACATTCTCAATACCCTCCGTTGTACAGAAACGTGCATGTGCAAAAGGCAAGTCCTTGGAGATTGCCAACACCACGGTATCGGGCAGGCCGGCAGCCAGTTTGTTGAACTTACGTACAGAAGTAGCGCACACACCAGTGTCAAGGCTGGGGAAAATATTCAAAATAACATTCTTCCCGTTCAGTTCCTTCAAAGAGAATGAAGACAAATCTGTTTTTACCAATTCGAAATCGGGGGCAACAGAGCCCACCTTTATAAATTCACCGATAACCTTTACCGGTTGTCCTTTAAATTTTGTTGTAGCCATAGTTTTATCAAATTATATGTATACATAACAAATTACATACAGAAAAAGTTCACCCGAAACTTTTTTCCGGATAAACTGTTATTCTACAGACGAATTAATGATAATCACTTAAAAAATTAAATTCACATGAAAACTATTTTTGACGAACTTCAGCAGGAAGTAAAGAATTGGTGGATTTCACTCATTCTTGGTATTCTTTATGTAATAGTGGCTATAAGCCTGATGTTCTCCCCTCTCAGCGGGTATGCGGTATTGAGCATTCTGTTCAGCGTCTCCATGTTGTTCAGCGGTCTGCTGGAAATATCCTTTGCAGTAAGTAACCGTAGAAGGGTATCCAGTTGGGGATGGTATCTGGCTGGAGGCATCATCGACATGATTCTGGGATTCTACCTGATAGCCTATCCGATGCTCAGCATGGAAGTCATTCCGTTCATCATCGCCTTCTGGCTGATGTTCCGCGGCTTCTCATCCGTAGGCTATGCCATGGACCTCAAAAGATATGGGACAAGAGACTGGGGATGGTACGTTGCTTTCGGTATTCTTGCCGTCATCTGCTCGCTCATCATCTTGTGGCAACCGGCAGTAGGCGCCCTTTACGCCGTGTACATGATTTCGTTTGCATTCCTGATTATAGGTTTCTTCCGTATCATGCTGTCATTCGAGCTGAAAAACCTGCACAAGCGCGGGAAAGAGTGGAAGGAAAAGAAAGAAGTATCAGCCGAATAAGTAGCCCACACGAAGCGTGTCAAAAGGAATCCCACCTTTGACACCTTCGTTTAGCTGAATTGCTCAATAGTGTCTCAGAAAACGGAACATCGTAGTCCGTGACACTCCCATCTGCCGGGCAAGCTCAGCACACGACTCTCCTCTTTGGTGCTCCCTTACAAGCTTCCTCTTGTTCGCATAGAGTATCTTCATTTTGGGTGTGTCCCCTTTCTTCCTGCCCAGATGTTTTCCTTCTTTCCTCCGTCGTTCCAAGGCTTCTTTGGTGCGCATGGAAATCAGATTACGCTCTATCTCGGCCATCAGTCCAAAAGCAAATCCTAGCACTTTGCTATTGATGTCATTCTGGAACACATACCCCTCTTTGGTACTGTACAGCACCACTCCCCTTTTGATGCAGGAGTTAAGAATGGTCATTATCTCCAGCAGTGTCCGGCTAAGCCGCGAAATCTCCGTTATAATCAAGGAGTCTCCCGGTTTCATCCGGTCCAACAAGCCCGCCAGTTTACGCTCTTTGCTACTCACTTTTCCGCTGACCGTCTCCATGTACCATCTGTCGATGCTCAACCCGTTCTTCTCCGCAAAGCGTATAATTTCCTCGCGCTGATTCTCTAAAAACTGTTTTTCTGTACTTACTCTTAAATAAGCTACTACTGCCATAATTGATAAACGTTTATTGGTTATTATTCACCGCCAAAGAACGGTTATTCAAATAAGAGTGGCAACACACAACTATGGCTCTCTATCAAAGAAGATCACATTATGGATATCCCCCGAAGTCAGAGAAGATTCTCGGTACCCATCTCAAATATGCCTATAAACAAAGAAAACAGCCCCACTGAAGCTGTTTTCTGAAATTAGTTCATAAAAAATTGATACTATGTAGATTTCATAGTATACTCTCCTTCATTTCATTCACTATGTATCTCACATCCTCATCCGTCACATAAGGACCACTCGGCAAGCAAAGACCACGCCTGAACAAACCCTCACTGACACCATTCACATAGGCAGGATTAGCTGCATAAACCGGCTGGAGATGCATAGGCTTCCATAAGGGACGGCTCTCGATACCGGCTCTGTCCAAGCAAATACGCATGGCTTCCACATTACGGTTGGGCTCACAAGAGGTATGGGCACTCATTGACTCATGCGTAACACCCGCGGCACCACCAACGGCACCTTTCACTGTCTCACGGTAGGCATCCTCCTCACCTCTCACATGCAGATTCCCGTCAAGCAGTACCGTGTTCAGCCAATAATTGCTGTCATAACGTCCGGAAGGATTCTCATGAAGCGTGATTCCCTCCACATCGGCCAACAACTTACGATACAGACCGCACAGATGCTTATGGTGTGCTATATGCTCATCCACCACCGTCATCTGACCTCGGCCGATTCCGGCACAAATGTTACTCATCCTATAATTATAGCCTATACGCTCATGCTGGTAGTAGGGATAGGACTCACGGGCCTGGGTAGCATAGAACATTATCTCACGCTTGGACTCTTCATCAGGGCAAATCAAAGCACCGCCACCACTGGTGGTTATCATCTTGTTGCCATTGAAAGAAAGCACACCATATTTGCCAAAAGTTCCAAGAACTTGCCCGTCAAACTTGCTTCCAAAGCCTTCGGCGGCATCCTCTATGACCGGAATATCATATTTATCTGCCACTGACATGATTTGGTCTATCTTGTAGGGCATCCCATACAAAGCTACCGGAACAGTTGCTTTGGGTTTCCGACCGGTCTTGTTGATACGATCCCTGATAGCCTGCTCCAGAAGTACCGGGTCCATATTCCATGTATCAGCCTCAGAATCCACGAATACCGGAGTGGCACCGAGGTAGGTCACCGGATGGGAAGAGGCACAAAAGGTAAAGCTTTGTACTATCACTTCGTCACCCTGACCAACTCCGCAAGCGAGCAGGGCCAGGTGTACCGCTGCTGTACCTGCACTCAAGGCCACCACCTTTTTATCCTGTCCCACGAAGCGTTCCAAATCCTGCTCGAAGGCATTCACATTCGGTCCGAGAGGAACAACCCAGTTGGTATCAAAGGCTTCTTGTATGAAGCCCATCTCCTTGCCGCTCATGTGAGCGAGGCAAAGATATATTCGTTTGTTCATAAAGTTATAAATGAATTTCTTTTCAAAGAAGTGCAATGAATATTATGAAGATATCTCTCTTTTTACATAATATGGAATTAGCAAAAAAACAAAGATTTTACAGAGCTTTTTCCAAAGCCGTTTCATATCTAAAACTATATAATTGTTTCTTTTTTAGCAAGGGTTACTTTCTCAAGATGTCCTGGACATAATATCCGAGACTCAGCCAATCGAATTATTAGTGCTTTCGATTTATCCGCCTCCTTCTTATTACCATTGGGAAGATTAGTTACAACATTATATCCCGGTATATATGAATCCCCAGAAAAAACATAGCTCCCTATGAGATAAGTAATGCAAGTTGGACTGTGCCCTGGCGTTTCTATTACCTTTGCATTTATCCCATCTAATAAGGTAATGGAATCTTCTTCACGAACAACTTTAATATTCTTTCCTGAATATATTATTGGTTTATCATGGTATTTAGATAGATTCAGTTTTGCGGAAGCCAAAGCCTCTACACCTGCTTCGTTAGTATAGATTATTGCACCAGGAAATATCCGTATTAAAGCAGGTAATCCATAGATATGATCATAGTGAATGTGTGTCAACAGAATACCCTTCAGCACTTTGCCGTCACCCGCAGTCTCCATAATTTGTTCAATATCCCCAGGATCGACAATCCAGAATTCAGTTCTGCTAACTTCAAGAATATATGTTCTTGATTCTAAAACAGTATTGATAATGGATTTTACGATTAGCATTATATTAAGGATATTGAGCAAAATCAATATACATCACAATTAACACCCGATACATATTGAATCACCGACTATCAGTACAATCTTCTATAATTAAAAATATATTATCAATAAATTGATAACCATTTCCTCCATGCTGGAAAATTGTTGAACATATCCGTAAAATTATCAGGATTTTTAAACCCTTCCCAATTTCTATATTTTTTAGGCAGACCTCTTTGTGCAACAAATGAATTATAATTCAAGCACTTACCTTTATTCAAGGAAGTAATATCAGCCATTTCATCGACACTCAGTTCAAAGTCTAAAATCGAAATATTTTCTTTCAAATGAACTACATTCCAAGTTTTAGGAATCACAATAATCCCCCTTTGAATAAGCCAGCGCAGGACTACTTGAACGGTGCTCTTACCATGTTTTTTTGCGATTGCCAAAATCAAAGGATGTTCAATAATCTCCAGTCTTGGTTCTACTGAACGGAAATGGCTAAATGTCGACATAGATTCAACTGCAATTCCCCTATCCTGACAATATTTTATTAACTCAATCTGAGCGTTTAACGGACTAATTTCTATTTGATTCACAGCAGGAACAACATCCGAAATCTCACTCAAAGCTTCAATATGTGGCTGCAGAAAATTGGAAACCCCAATAGCCCTGATTCTTCCCTCTTTATAGAATTTCTCAAGAACCTTCCACATATCCATGAATATTTTCCAAGGATTATGAATCAAGAACAAGTCTATATATTCCGTATCAAGGTTATCAAAAGATTTTTGAACAGCTTGTTCAATACTGACATTATTCCTTCGATTAAGAATTCTATGAATTCCATACTTATATCCTCCACAGTAAAGCGCATCAATATTCACTTTTGTAGTAATAAACACATCTTCACGCTTGATACCATGTTTTTTGAAAATCCGAGCAATATCAGCCTCGTTATAATATCTCCAAGCTGTATCAAACTGTCTGTAACCCATGTCATAGGCTTTTATCAGAGTATCCTCCAGCTTATCCTTCGGTATAAGAAATGTTCCTAGACCAATTTGTGGCATTTCAATACCATTATTCAATTTTATATATTGCATATCCATATAATTATTAGTTCATATACTATTTCCACGCTTGCATTTTATACCATAAACCACATCCAGATGCAATTTGAGTTATATCTTCTCCTGGAGGAATATTACCTTCTAACAACTCTATCCCATTTTGAGCTATAGCTAAATCCCATCCAACGTATCTTGCATCAGGTTCATAATAAACAATTTCTTTTATAATTGAGATACATTCATCAAAATGTGGAATAATAAAACCATCAAATTTAATATGAGAATAAGGATGAACCTCATATCTTGCACAGTTCATGCCATAAGCATCACCTTTCAAAATGCTTTTTTCAGAGTCTATCACACAAGCCATACCACCATCATGATAATTATCAGTTAATGCAACCCCATTGCCCATACGCAATAATGCGGCCAGTATGTGTAATTGTTTTTCCCGATCTAATACGGTAACAATACGAATCGTATTCAATGAACCTGGCGCTAAGTTCTTTAGTTTCTCACAATTTGTTATAATTTCCTCTATTATAAATTGTTCTCCAGTAATAATCTTTTGCTCCAAAATATCTAGTACATATTTATAGTTATCAGAAGAAGTACATATTCTAAATACACCATGCCCTCCGTAATCTTTTAAAGGTTTAGCAATGACATCTCTATATTGAATTATAAATTTCACAATTTCATCCCAGCTCTTATTTACTGTTGTTAACCATCCCCTATTTATATATTTCCGAAATCGTTGATTAAATTTAGCTTTATCAAGAAACAATTCATACACTTCTGGAGTACTAAAAGTATATCTTAGAACATCATTTCTGCGCAATGATATATATGCTTTTCGTTCAGCTATTGATTTATTCCAAAATGTAAAAGTACAATAGTCATTAAAATCATTACCATAAAAAATATACCAATATAATAAATCAACAAATACACTGAATCTACTTTTTGAAGGACATTGTTTTATGACAAATGCACTATTATCCCAACTATTTCGACAATAATTCAATACTGTTGATATACGATATAATTTCAACTTCCTTACTATTGCATTCATATGCCAATTTTTCTTAGTATTCCACCAATTCAGAAACAACAATATTATCCACATTAAACTCCATACATGCCCAAGCAAGTCCTACCCCAAATCCACAAGCCAAGCAATGGTTCTTTTTGTTACATAATGCTTCTGCAGTACGGGTAACCATGGTCAAAGGAATGGAGGCACTTGTCACATTGCCGAAATCTTCCAAGCAATAAGGAACTTTCTCTGCAGGTATCTTCACCGATTTGCGAATCTTCTCGTCAATGAATTTATTTGCTTGATGTAAATAGAGATAATCTATTTCATCCACATTGATATGATAAGCCTCTATAAGTTCTTTCAACGAACGAGGCGGTGTCTTGATAGCAAACGCAAACACATCCATACCATTGACTATCATATCAGTTCCCTTGCGGACAATGCCCGGTTCTATTTCCTTTTCAACAACCGCTTCAACAGTTGTCGGATATCGCATTCCTCCATACTTTGTCCACACAGCCTGATAGCCAGAACCATCCACTCCAAATACAAAATTAAAAGGTTTGCCGAATGAAGCATCATATTCAAATGCTGTTACCGTGGCAGCGTCGCCAAACAAAGGTTTAACCGTCCTATCTTTAGAATTTCGGTTGATGGAATTTGTCTCAGCTGCAATCAACAAACCTTTTTTAAAAGAGCCATGTGACATTAAAGAGCCTATCACACTAATCCCATAAATCCATCCTGAGCACCCTAAAGGTAAGTCCATTACGTAACAATCGTTACGTAATCCCAAGCGGTTTTGAAGGATACATGCTGTTTGTGGAGCAATAAAATCACGAGATGTACATACATAAATCAAGCAATCCACTTCTGAAATCTCCCAACTCAAATCGGTCAATATCCGATGAACAGCAGCTACTGTAAGATCAGATGCTGTCGTTCCTAATTGTACCACTCGTCGCCTTTCGATGCCAGTCGATGCCATAACTTTCTTTGCTTCACTTTCATCCTTGAAAATAGGAAGTGACAAATTTTCTTCTACCCGTGATGGGACACAAGCTGCCATTCCTGCTATTCTCACATTTCTGATTGTCAATTGTGACATAAAGCTAATCGTTGTTTTTTTCCCGATGAAGTCATTGGAATTTTATCAATCCATTCAAACTTCACCGGCATTTTATAATTCTCAATTTTGTTTCCCAACAATGTATCGATTTCTTCTAAAGATTTGGTAGTTCCCTCCCTTAGTACATATACTTTAGGCACCTCACCAACCAATCCTCTTGGATCTTTCATTGCAACACAAATACAGTCCGATACACCTCCCAAAGCTATAATTGCATCCTCTATTTCAATAGGACTCACTTTCTTACCACCGACATTAATCATCTCTTTTTTACGGCTCACCAAATAGAAATTTTCATTTTCCGATTTATATGCATAATCACCTGTGCGGAAATATTCTCCCCAAAAAGAATCTACAGTATCACCGTCCACCAGATAAGACTTCATCACCATATTCCCCTTTATGCACAATTCACCGGATTCTCCTATCGGAAGTTCCAGACCTTCATCACTGAAGATTTTCACATCCACCTCCTTTGTTACAGGCTTTCCGATAGTAACCAAATCGTCAGCATATTCATGAAATTCCATAAAGAGTGAACGGGATGCCTCTGTCAATCCGTAATGCATACAAATACGAGTGTTTGGAAACATTTCCATCAGTAACCGCTTGTTCTCCACACTCATTGCCGCACTACCAATTTCAATATAACTCATCTGACTTGCAAACTTTCCAAAAACATTTCCACTCAATTTCTTGATATACTCCCATACAGCAGGTACCATGCCTATCCCTGTCACATGATATTGTTCCATCGTGTTAAACAATAACTTTAGATTAGCAAAACTACCCAATAAGATAAATGTTGCTCCTAACAACATATTACAACGTAATCTACCCAAACCAAACGAATGGCAAATAGGTAAACCCAATACCTCTACATCATCGGCTGTATTCCCGATATATCGATTAATATTATTGGCAGAGCCACTAATATTGGCATGTGACAAAAGCACGCCTTTTGGTTTTCCGGTAGTACCGGTTGTGAACATAATATCAGCTATATCTTGAGCAGAAAGCAGTCCGATGTCAGTAGGTTTTCCCACCAAAGAAACCTCAGAATACCCAATACCTCCCTTAAGACCAAAGACTCTTTTCGGACGAACCGTTTCAATGATATATTTTTTTCTTTCCTCATTCGAGGTCGGGTCAACTATCACATTAACCAGTCCCAACAGATGAGCAGCAAAATATAAATATACAAATTCAACATCTTTCAAAGCAGAAAGTAAAATACAGTCACCTTTCTCCAATCCCAATGATTGAAGACAAGCCGCCGCACCAAGTATGTTTTTCCACAGCAATGCATAACTCACCGAAACGCCCTTTGCTATGATAGCCGTTTTATCCGCACTCTGCACCGAATACCGATAAATAGCTTGCAGTAATTGGCTATGTGTTAAACTACACATTCTTCAACTCAATAACTTTATTTACAATACTTCCTACCGTGTTTAGCTCAAAAAGGTCTTCTACTGGAAAATCCACATTTAATTCATTTTCAATAGTCGTAAGAATAGCCACGTTACCCATCGAGTCCCATTGTTCAATATCACCGGCAGCCATTTCCATAGTAATCACTGATTCTTCAACATTCAGTGTTCTAGCAATTACTGATATTATTTCACATTTTATATCCATTTTTATTCTTAGCTTTAAATTGACACTCCACCATCCAACACCATCGAATGACCAGTCAGCCACGAGGAGGCATCAGACAGTAAATACACCACACCATATGCAATGTCCTCAGGTACTCCATAACGTTTCAGAGGATAACGTTTCATATCCTCCTGTAATTGCTCTTCGCTGACTGTACCTCTATGAATTAAAGGAGTATCAACCATCCCTGGACAAATACTATTTACACGTACTTTTCTCGATGCAAACTCTTTGGCACAAAATTTCATAATGGAATTCAAGGCAGCCTTCGATGCACCGTAAATACAGTTACCACCGCTGAATACCTCTGTTCCACCCAATGAAGCCAATATCACGACAGCCCCCTCTTTATTGATTTGCTTCTTTTTATAAAGCACGCGCATTAATTCAATAGGAGCATAAAAATTGGTCTCAAAAATATCATCAAACTTATCACGGCTCGAAAACTGGAACGGCAATGTCAGTCCTTTACCCGAACAAAGCACCAGTCCATCTATCTTACCAGCTTCAGATATCAGATTTTCCACTTGTTCCACCACCTGCAAATCAGCTACCACAACCTTGTGTGCCTGCCCGTTCTTCACATCCAAATCAGCAAACGTAGCATTGAGACGTTCTTCATTGCGTGCCGTTATAATAAGGTTAGCCCCCATCTTGGCACATTCTGTAGCAGTAGCTTTTCCTATACCGGATGAAGCTCCCGTGACAAGTATTGTTTTTCCCTCTAAAGAAAAAGGATTATAATGCAACATAACTTTTAAAGTTCTTGTAATTCAGAAATCACTAAATTTTCATCTGTATGAAAAAGAATCGTCCCCCATGAAAGTCCTACTCCAAAACCACAGCCTACCAAAGTAACTGCTTTTCCATATAGCTGTTCCCTCAATTCTGTCACAACAGTAAGTGGAATGGATGCTGATGAAGTGTTGCCAAACCGTCTCAAGCTATAAGGAACTTTTTCGTCCGTCAATTTCAACTTTTTCTTGATAGTTTCGAGCATTTTTATGTTTGCCTGATGAAACAATACATAATCCACTCCATCCATGGTAATACCACACTCTGCAAATACCTTTTTAATGGATTTAGGAGCAGTGGTAATCCCGAATGCAAATACATCCATGCCGTTCATTCTCGTTTGACAAGCATGACGCTTACGTCCATCCTCGCAATCCTGCAACTCTAACGAAGCTGGCGTTATAGGATTACGGGCCCCACCACCAGGACGGATTATCGCATCATATCCAGTTCCATCACTTCCCAAATCAATAGTGATAGGTTTTGCCTTTTCATCATATTCGAGAGCAGTAGCAGTACCTGCATATCCAAAAAGTTGGTCGTGTTCTTCCGGAACTTGTTTACGTGCATCACCAGCTAATACTATAGCACGTTTTATTCTGCCACAAGTCATTAACGAGAGTGCAACTGACATTGCATATACCCATCCCGAACATCCAAGATTAATGTCAAAGCAGAGACAGCTTTTCTTTAATCCTAACTTTCCATGCAACACACATGCTGTTGCTGGCAATATATAATCCGGAGTTTGAGTTACAAGCATCAGTAAATCAATGTCTTCGTTTTCCCAGTTCAAATCCCACATAAGCTTTTTTGCCGCTGCTTCACATAAATCCGAAGAAGTAAATTCATTAGAAAAACGTTTTTCCCTCACTCCAACAGACTCAATGTAAGCTTCGTCATCATATTTATCTGTTGTAGATACAGTCTTTACAATGTTTCTTGGAACACCAGCTGCAATACCTGCTATACGGATATTATTTATATGAATGATAGCCATATTCTTTTTATCAACAAGCTTATTAAAGTTTACTTGCCACAGTGTTATAAATATCCGCTATTGTTTCCGATTTTTTAATGTCGTCTCCTTTTAGAGTCACATCATATTCCTCATCCACCATGGCAATCACGCTAAGAGCAACTAATGAAGACCACTCCTCAATCTCTCTAAAGCGAGTTTCCGGAGTAAATACACTTTCTTCTGTTTCATCAAACTGAGCAGCAAAATTGCTCACAAATTCTTTCATTTCCATAAACTGTTTTTTTAGTCATTACTTATCTTTACACCTATAGTTTCAATACTTTCGCCGGTACTCCTAAATACACATTTCCTTCTTTAGGTTTAGTCATAAGCACACTTCCGGCAGCAAGTTTTGTATCATTTTTTATTTTTAGTTGTTGCAATACAATGGAACCCACTCCAAAGAAATTACAGTCGCCCATCACCACTTCACCGGATATTCTGACAGAAGGCATTAATACATTGTAATCTCCTATCTTCACATCATGTCCTAAGACAACAGCCCCGTTGAATATATTAAAGTCTCCAATTATTACATCACAAGATACGACACAACCGCCTTGTATAATGTTCCCTTTCCCTATTTTGAAGGTTTCAACATCTTTTATGACAATATTAGGGGCTATAATATTGGGAAACAGAATATTTATATTGGCAATTAACGAAGAGAGTTTACAAAGTACTTTATTGTTAGCAATTGCAAAAACCACACTCAAAGACTTATTCCATGAATTAAGGGTATCCATTCCTCCTAACACTTTACCATAATGCGATATTTGAGTTTCACATTCTACTCCATCATCAAAAAAACCTATCAAATTCCACTGAGGTTTCACCTCATTTATCCAATAAATTAAACAAGCAATCTCTTTACCGAAACCGCCTGCACCATATATAGCAATATCATTCATGATTAATCAACTTAATTATATCCGTCAAATGGAATTGTAGTAGCTTGACCTTCTTTGGAAATACTATCCCTCATAAACACTTTCTTAATCGTTAGAAAAAAAATTTTCACATCAAGTTTCAAAGAGCAATGGTCTACATACCACACGTCCAATTCAAATTTCCTCGTCCAAGAGATAGCATTGCGCCCATTCACTTGTGCCCAACCCGTAATCCCCGGACGGACTTCATGACGACGAGCTTGTTCTTTACTATAAAGCGGTAAGTATTGAGGTAATAAAGGACGAGGACCTATCAAAGCCATGTCCCCTTTCAATACATTAATCAGTTGTGGCAATTCATCAATACTTGTAGAACGCACAAAACGCCCTACCTTAGTCAAACGCTGTGCATCCGGCAGCAGATTACCATCCGTATCCCGTTCATCAGTCATCGTCTTAAACTTTATCACTTGGAATATCTTTCCATCTTTTCCCGGACGCTCCTGAGTAAAGAATGCTCCTGCACCTTTGTTGGCAAAATGTAACCATAGGGCAAAAAGAAGGAGTATCGGCCAAATCAAAGCCAACACACAAAACACAAGGATGAGGTCAATCACTCTTTTAAAAAAATGAGAGTACATGATTAAAAAAATAAAATTATGTGCGAAAGGACTGTACAGTTCATCTCGAATTTATCTTCATCAGATAATTATCGAGCTAACTCTAAAATCGGTTTATTACCTAGATGTATTTATAATGTTACTCTGTAAACATTACCCAAAATTATCTTCTATATTATGCAATACTAAATCTTACTTTCCCAAAGAACGGTACTCTTCCAATAGCGCTTCCCAAACCTTACGCTGTTCGTAACGTTCTACAATCATAGGGCGAGCGCGCTTTGCCATTTCTTTCACTTCATCATCACGATGTTCATAGAACCACTTCATCGCATGGTATAAAGCCTCTTCATCACAAGGAGGAATTATTTTGCCATTAACGCCATCTTGGATTATTTCATTACAACCTATTATGTCAGTAGTTATACACGGAATTCCTAATGCTCCTGCCTCCATAAGCACCATGCCAAAGCCCTCACGATAAGACGGCAAAACAAATACATCTGATTGGTTCATATATGGTCTTACATCTGGTTGAAAACCAACGGTATGAATACGAGTATTCACTTGCATCGTGTTTTTAGTAATTTCTGCTATCGGATTTTGTTCATTCTCTATCGAGCCTACCACAACCAAATGTACATCTTCATTCTCAGTCGATAATCGGTCAAAAGCAGTAATCAGTTCATTCACCCCTTTATCCTTAACAATACGCCCAACAAAACAAAACACAAAACCACCTTTCGAGATTTGAGGAAGAACTATTGTACCTATTTTTTGTTTATCAAATCTATTTAGATTAATACCATTTGCACTACCATAAGCTATAACTTTCAGTTTTTGCTTCTTACATATATGGTCTGCCAACAATGTCTGTTTCACTCCAACAGAAACACATATCACTTCGGTCGCGCACACGCACGAAATCCTCTCCATCATTTGAAGCAATTTTTTCATTAGTCCACCATATCCCTGATAACGAAGTCCATGACATATATAAATACGTACAGGAACATTCGTAATTTTTGCTGAAAGCATTGATAAGAAACCGCCTTTGGGGGTATTTCCATGTACTATGTAAGGATTAGACTTCAGAAAAAACACAATAAAACGATAAAAGCTAATTATATCTTTACACAAAGATATAGGTCTTTGCATTGGAATACAATGAACAGAAATCCCCTCTTTCTGCCCAACTTCTTCTAAGTTTTTTTTATCTGAAGATATAGCCATCACCTCGAAAGTTTTATTCAGAAAGTTCAATTGCCCTTCAAAAAATCGAAGAGAGGCAGGAATTGTCGTTACAACAATAAACTTTTTCCTCATTCAGTTCTCTTTATTATGATTCTTGTTTTGGCAATACCACCGTTGCCCCATCTGGCACATCCTCCACCGCCACACAATTAGCACCTACTTTAGCATTATTACTATTGAAACATTAGGCAATATCTTTGCATCATCTACTAAACTATTTACGACTAATAGATTTTATCAAATCTTCTTTAGATAACAATTTTGTTCCCGGTAATGGCATTCTATGTCTTTTACTAACCAGTATATCTGTCTTATCAAACAGGTCAAATATTATATAAGCAACAATCTTTACTACAGCATACAAACTATTTTTCAACCACCAAAAGCAAGATTTCTCATATTTTTCATAACGCAAAAAGATTCTAAGTAAAGTTTTTTGCGTTTGAATATATTTCTTTGTTACAGGCACACCAAACTCCCTATAGAATAAAAGAGGCTTATCTAAGGCCCAAAAATTACTTTTAGAAGCTGTTCTACTCCATAATTCCATATCTTCAGCCCTTAATGCCCAACCACAATAGGGGTTAGCCCTAAACCACTCCGACTTCCCCATCACTGTAGGATGAATAAAAGCATTAACCTTTCCATCATGCATATTAGACCCCACAATATTATTCTCATTATCAATTATCATAATAGAAGTACCTAATACATCTACATCAGGATGAGATTCCAAAAACCTTACTTGTTCTTCAATACGAGTAACATACATGATATCATCTGCATCCATTCGAGCATAATACTTACCTATAGCCGTCTCTATTGATTGATTCAATCGAGTAACCAAGCCCTTGTTTTGTCCATCATCTATCACTTTAATTCGAATATCATTCAAAGCATACTCTTGCATAATAGCTAAAGAGTTATCAGTACTCCCATCGTTTATGAGATATAACTCCCAGTCTTGAAAAGTTTGATTTACTACAGATTGTATTGCATCTCTCAGATAACTTTCTCCATTATAAACAGGAATAGCGATAGTAACAAGCATAAGATATCAAATTTTAGTATCCAATTTTAATGTATCAGATCACTAGTATTCCGTTAAAATCAGTCTCACATTTCTTATATTATTGATATTCAATAAATTAAAGTCACATATAAAGCAGATGGATTTGAAATGAAGATTACAATAATACTCAGTCTATAGAAATTATTATTCCCTAAATATCAAATAGTTACGATTTTAATTTTCTCAAAAATGACATGAACGAAAATTTAACGGAACACTAGTGGTATCATATAAAAACTACTTTTAAAAAATCTTCTTCTATAAATAAACAAGATAATTATCTTCAAAAATTACCGTCCCAATAATTGCAAACAATATTCACTTATAATTTCTATATTACTGATAGCTCTATAAAAGTTCCTATAAAAACAATCCTATACAAATTTTAATACTGATTCATTTCTGTAATAAGCAAAAAAACTACTATATAAGAATTATACATTTTGTAATTAGAATTATGAACGTTAAGTTTATCAAGAATTAACACAAAATGTTGCAATTGGATATTTAGCACATAAATTATATGTTTCATTCTGCTTCACCAACAATGCAATTGAGATAAAAAGAAATAATTCGACCTCCCATAATGCATACGGTCTCTGCCAAAAAGAAGCAGCATACAACAATAATAAACCTTTAATAAATGGAGATTTAGAATACAAAGCAATAGTAACAAAAAAGAGTGCTAATAGTACAAGTCCCAAAATGCCATGTTGAACAATAAAAACTTTATATGAACTGTTACCACCTTTATCAGAAATATCACCAAGGTCACTACCAATACCCCAAAGAACAGACTCTGTTTTATAAAATTTGTTATCATAATAATACTCAAAGCCCTCTGTTGTCCGATTATTTCCTATAAACCCCTTATCCTTATCATATTCCAATCTAAGCAATATAGCTTGAGAAAAATACGAATTTGGGAGAAAACTATAAATCAGAGTACATGTCATTATTATCATTAAAAACAGAGTGATAGTTTTAAAAAAATTCCCCAAAGACAATTTATAAATAATCATCCCTAAAAATAACAGCATATATGAAGCTAATGACATTGACAATAATGAAGACAACAAAATAATTATACCTTGCCATGATTTAATATTATACCTTATTGTATATAATATTAAAGATGAAATCATACCAACATGACCTGGTTCTAAAAAAATTGATTGAAATCGATAATATGGTAATGAAGGCATAGGGAGTATCAAAAACAAACAATTTCTAAATCCCCATGAATAATATGGATCACTAATAGGAACTTCATAAGAGTAAACTGGCACCCCCAATATCACTATAAAATATATTATTAAAGAAAGTAAAAGAACCCCAGCATAAAGATTTATAAATATTTTTATCAATGAAGCTCTTTCTTCAGACAAGAATAATATAACCAATGAAACACAAATTAAATGTCTAAAAATATACTCTACAAATCGCTTTACATCATTGATATGAGGAATATCGACAACTGTATACACTATAAAACAAAGTATCAATAAGAAACAATACTTTTTATTGATGCTTCGTACAAAAATCAATCGAGTTAATATAAATAACACAACCAGAATATACAAGATAATAGGACTATTCCATACAAACCAAGGTTTCATGGAACAAAGCATTATAAAAGATACTAAATATAATGATATACGACTTATTCTGGTTTTAGAGATTCTCATACAACTAATTTTTACCAATCACGTGTTTGAATCCCGCTTTTCTTTTCTTGAATAGTTTCAAAAAACATTCTAGAAGATCCTCCATAAACAATAAATAAGCTCCCTGATAGTGTTGACAAATGCACATAAAGCGAGACAATAACACCACTAAACCAAAATTTGAATAAAATTTTAAAAACACACAGACATTAAATCTATATCTCAAAAGCCCCCTACCTTTCAAAAAATCATTTATTCTAAAAGCAGCAGCTAATCTTTCGTCACATCGTTCTTTATTCACAAACAATTCTAATGAACCTTTACGTACTGTAAGACAATAAATCATAGTCCTATCAGCAATCACTTTTTGCGCATAAAAACCAGATGTAATAGAAAACCATATATCATTTGCAACAGTACGCTCCTCAAAATATAAAGAATTTTCCACAACCAATCTTCTTGCTATCATCTTAGACATCGGACCATACAGTTTAAAACGAAGCGGATTAAAATCATTAGTCAATATTGCTCTCTCTACAAATTCATTAACTCTCTCACCTCTATTAGTAATTTTCAAACTATCTGAAAATACACTATTCACTCCAAAATAGATAATATCATATAAAGAATCTCTATATTTATCAATACTATATAAAAAACCACAATTAAAGAAATCATCAGCATCAGCAAATATCAACCACTTTCCTACAGCATGTTGTAATCCTATATTTCTAGCATATCCTGCGCCTTTACCCTCTTTAGTAAAATATACTTCTACACACTCCTCATTCATCCCTGGAAAATGCGAAAAATCAACCTTATCCAAATCGCTATTATCATCTACTACAATAATCTGAAGATCTACACGACGAGGTATGGAATCTAAGCAACGCTGAAGGAGTTCTGGGATATTTTTATGAGGAATTATGATACTATAATTTATTGTATTACAATCCATTATTTCCCAATACACTTATATTCAACACCTAATCTATTCATTTCTTCAACATCATAGATATTTCGTCCGTCAATCACCAAAGAGTATTTCATACTCCTTTTAATAACTTCCCAAGAAGGCAAACGAAATTGTTTCCACTCTGTTAATAACAATAATGCATCCGCATCAACTACCGTATCATACATATCATTAGCATAAGTTACCACATCACCGATACGGCGTCTACATTCATCCATAGCAACTGGGTCATAGACTCTAACCTTGCAACCCGCTTCCAACAACAACGTAATTGTTACCAAAGAAGTAGCCTCACGCATATCGTCTGTCTCAGGTTTAAAAGCAAGCCCCCATAAGGCAATGGTACGACCTTGCAAGTCACCTTGATAAAAGTCATGAAGTTTATTAAAAAGTACAGACTTTTGTTTCTCATTCACTTCTTCCACAGCTTTTAGAACTTTCATTGAATAGCCATTCTTTTCTGCAGTCTTTATAAGCGCTTTTACGTCTTTTGGGAAACAGCTACCACCATATCCACAACCCGGATAAAGGAATTTGCTGCCAATACGGCTATCACTACCTATACCCTTACGAACCATATTCACGTCGGCACCCACCAACTCACAAAGATTGGCGATGTCGTTCATGAAGCTGATACGGGTAGCAAGCATAGAATTAGCCGCATACTTTATCATTTCCGCAGAAGGAATATCGGTAAAAATGACACGAAAGTTATTGAGCAGAAAAGGACGGTAAAGTCTAGTCATCATTTCTTTGGCCCTTTCGCTCTCTACACCTACCACTACACGGTCAGGACTCATAAAGTCCTTGATTGCAGCGCCTTCTTTCAAAAATTCCGGATTACTTGCTACATCAAAAGATATCTCTACCCCTCGTTGCTGCAACTCTTCTTCAATAACAGCTTTCACCTTTTTAGCAGTACCAACGGGAACCGTAGACTTAGTTACCAATACCGTATATTTTTTTATATTTTGCCCAAACTGACGTGCTACGGCAAGTACATATTGAAGATCAGCACTACCATCTTCATCCGGAGGCGTGCCTACGGCACTAAAGACAATATCCACATCATCAAGCACTGAGGTCAGGTCTGTAGTAAAGTTCAAACGCCCCTCCCGGTAATTGCGCAAGACCATTTCATCAAGTCCCGGCTCATAGATAGGAATTTGTCCACTGATAAGCGCATTAATCTTTTCTTCGTTCACATCCACACAGGTGACATGAACGCCCATTTCTGCAAAACATGTTCCTGACACCAGACCTACATAACCGGTGCCGACAATTGCTATATTCATTTTCTAAATTTTAATAACACCAAATGGCCCATAACATAATAAACTCACTTGTATATCCGATGAATTACCAACTCCACCTTCCGCTTTATCATGCTACGCTCAACAGATGACAAGCCAAAAGAAAAAACAAGCACTAAAAGAATAACCACTGAAATCAACGAAGTAAAAATAACAGTAAAGAATGTATCTGGAAAAAAGCTATGGATATAGTTACAAATTATCCAAGTTGTAATTCCAATAGCCATACTACGAGCAAATACTGCAAATAAATAATGTGATATATTGCATTCTGGTATATATCTTTTTAAGAGAAAAATACGGAAAAAAATAGCAATTATACCAGTTAAGATGCCAGGACATAATGCATAATAAGGTGGATAACCATATGACAAAAGGATATAACCAATAGGTAATTCCGACAACATGATAACACATATACCTATCTGAAACCACTTAATCTCTCCAGTTGCCTGCAAAGCAGTAGTCACTGTACCGGTAACCGTATAAAGAATAGATACAACCATAGATATTATCAAAAATATAGAAGTATATTCAGGTACATTCCCTAACCATAACATCAGTACATAATCCACATTTATTAAAAATGGAATGGAAATCAGAGCTAATAAATAAAAAGTATATCGTGCACCGGAATATACCAGATCCAAACAGTTTTCTACATTTCCACCGGCATATTGCTTGGTTATTTGAGGAAACAAAGCCATTGAAAAATTAGATGAAAAAGTGGAGACCAAGCCACTCACCTGCATAGCTATGCCCCTTGCCGCATTGATAGGAGTACCATAGAACAAATTAAGAATGATATTTGATCCCTGATCCTTGAATGAAAAGCCTAAATTACCCAAAACACTCCATCCAGCAAAAGAAAACATCCTTTTCAGTAATCCCCCGTCCATCATAAAGCTGTATGTACACTCCTCAAAATGCCTTTTACAATAGAAACTATAAAGAATACGAACTGCAATACTTACAGCAAAAACACCAAAAGCATAAAATATCAGTTTATCATAGGGGAAGGCTAATAATAAGAATACCACTGCCAACCTCAAACATGCGTCAACAATACCTATATAAGCAAACGCCCTCATATGCTCGTGCGCAACTATACATGAATTATAAGGGACACTTAACACAGTTACCATAAAAGTCAATACAGAAAACTGATAGACCCAATTGGCAGCCACCATTCTATCCGCATCAATTACCAACTGAGTATTGACAAACCATAATCCGATAGTTTCAGCCAATAGAAAAATGATGACCGCTATAATTATATGGATATTTATTGACGTACAAAATACAAGATTCAGCCTTTCCTTGTCTCCACGTCCCAATTCATACGAGATAAACCTTTGTGAAGCAGCAACCATAGCAGAATTCAGAAAAGCGAACATGGAGACCATGCCCCCAACGACATTGTACACTCCATAATCTGAGACTCCCAATGTTTTCAATATAACTCTACTGGTATACAAGCCAATAAGTATCATTAAAAACATACGGACATAGAGCAGCAAAGTATTTTTAGCAATACGGCGTTTATCTAGATTTTGCTCTGTCGTCACTATTGTATTAAACTTTTTTGCTTTTTGTTTATTACCTAATAACCAAAATATTAAACCATAGTTTTGCTTATATTCTCAAAGGAAGGAAAAAACACAATGGGCTCTACGGCTTACATTCCACTACCTCAAATGGATATGGATTCTCTTCGATATTTTTCAATTCTTCGATGATTGCAGTTTGTTCCGAAGTCAAATTATCTTTGTTCCAACCTTCAATAATCGCATAGGCTTCTTGAAACAAGACCTCTTCATAAACCTCCCCATATGTATAAGTCAGTAGTCGAACTTTAAGCAAAGAAGCAGGCAACTGCTCCAAAACATGACAAATCCGATTCAATACCATTTGTTTCTTTTGCTCCTTATCCCCATCATCATAAATGGTAGCATTATACCCCATCAAAAGAGCCAGACACAAATTCGCCTCTTCTTCAACATCGGAACTCTGAGCAGAAAAAAGAGAATCAGACTTAACAAGCACTTCCTTATTCAACCGGCAAAAAGTGTCGGAATAGACCGGCTCACCGTCCATACCAAGATACATCAGCTCATGAGCTGCATGCTGAAGCTCAAGAGCACGGGAAGTTAAATCATTCATTATTATGATATATGATTAAAATATAAGATTATATTTATTTAGAAGTCACCCGATTATTTTCAGATAGGATTTAGGGACTTTGATACTTGCAGTCAAAAGGTCTTTAATACGGATGACGACGTATGTTTTATTGGCTTCGACGGCAACTTCACCTTCAATACCGCTGAGTTCGCCTTTGATAACTTTTACTTTATGCCCAACAGTAAGAATTTCGCTATCAAGGCTGACACCGTCAGGATTCAGATCCATCACGAACATAAAGTCCTCCATTTGCTTATCCGGTACCACTAGCATGGAATGCGTGGCAAGATCCTTCATATAAAAAAGGGGGACATTATAAATGTTGGAAATATCGCAGGCTGTCTGCTTGGAGGAATGAACAAACACCAGATTACGGATTACCGGAACTTCGCTACGCTTACGGCGATATTTCAATTGAGAAATGACAAAACGCGTGGGAAGATAATAGTCAAAATCCAAATGCTCTTCCGATTTGAGTCGGTCCAGAGATTTCCGGACTGTGAATTCCTGCTTGTCACGGGTGCGGGCTGCAAACCAATATTTCTGTTGTTCAGTCACTTAGGGATTTCCTTTCGAATGAATCAGCTCAGTTCCGGGTGCGCTTCGCGGTTTGAACGAGACATTTTCTCACCCAAACCGTATTGCACACTTTTGCAATGATAATAAGCTATTAAAGAAGATATTAGACTCATATAAGTGTCCAATAAACGTTCGTTTAATGAACGCAAAGATAAGCCGTATTTTTTGAACTAACAAAATGTTTAATAAAAATATTTCCAAAGTGTTTCCTGCTTTATTATAATATGCTGAATAACAGTAGTATATATCTAACATTTGACATCTTAAAGTTCTGTTCCTTTTTAACTTTTATGCCTCTACTTATTTTCTTAAAAATAGACGTTCATTAAACGAACGTTTAAAAAACACCTCATCATTTCCAATATATCATTCTACATTCCAACATCTTACCCTCATAAATGCATTATTGAAGTTACGTAAGTAAGTATGTCCACTGTTGCATAGGGAATTAATAACGCCTAACGGCCATGAACAGCTCTGCTAATGGCCATGAAGCAATCGTTTAACGACCATAAGCAGGGTTGTTCATGGCCGTTAGGCGTCACTAACTCCAAGGCTTTTACAGATGAAGTACGTAGCCCGCGCCTATTGCGCACAAGGTGCAAACGTATTGTACAGCAACTTAAAAGACATCAGACTCCACTATTCATAGTCGGGCAAACTCGAAAATGCAGGAAAACTACACTGACCGATTTATGTAACCCACGCGCGGTATTATATTAAAGAACAATAAGTTACGACAAAACTCAGACGTTTTCGGCAGGTGGAAGCAAATTTTGCTTCCACCTTTTCAGGTTGCTTCCACCGCAGAGTAAATGCCGATGGATAGGGAGATGCAGGAGGTGGGTGGAAGTGTGGAAGCAAAACAGATGCAAATTTATGTTTCAGCAACACGCCTCAAGTTTTAAAAAAGATGTAGTACAAAGGCATAAAATATAATAAGTGTTACAAATACACATTTTATGCCCCGACACTCTTGCAAATGTCGAAAAAGTCCGTACCTTTGCAATGTGTTTTTCATAGTATTAGATTTAAGGTTAACAAAGGTTGGAGTACAGCGGTACTCCTTTTTTTATGCCCATACGTACCGTCCCGGTTCTCCAATAAATTTTTCACGTAAAATGCAAGGCAACTTTTTATATCCATTTAGTTTTTGGCTATCTTTGCACTGCTTTCGGCGGGCATAGGCACGCATAAAGCAACTTAACTAACAATAAATCAATAATTAAAAACAGAAAATTATGGCAATGCATACATGGTTTGAATGTAAGATCCGTTACGAGAAAACAATGGAAAATGGAATGAACAAGAAGGTGACCGAACCGTACCTGGTGGATGCCCTCAGTTTTACGGAAGCGGAAGCACGCATCATCGAAGAGATGACGCCGTTCATTTCGGGAGAGTTCACCGTATCGGACATCAAACGTGCCAACTATAGCGAATTGTTCCCCAGCGAAGAGGAAGCTGCCGACCGCTGGTTTAAATGTAAACTGGTTTTCATCACACTGGACGAGAAAAGCGGTGCGGAAAAGAAAACCTCTACCCAGGTATTGGTGCAGGCTGCCGACCTGCGTGATGCAGTGAAGAAACTGGATGAGGGCATGAAAGGCACAATGGCCGACTATCAGATAGCATCTGTAGCGGAAACCGCCATTATGGATGTATATCCGTACAGTGCAGAGCCCGACGACAAACCGGAAGTTTAATTTAAGTGATGAGTTATAAGTTATGAATTATTATTGCGAGCCATAACTTATAACTCATAACTCATAACTCAAAAAAACGATGATTGCAGAGAATTTAAAACAAGTACTGAGCGAACTGCCTGAAAAGGTACGGCTGGTGGCTGTTTCCAAATTTCACCCCAACGAGGCGATAGAAGAAGCGTATCGTGCCGGCCAGCGTGTGTTCGGAGAAAGTAAGGTGCAGGAAATGACTGCCAAATACGAAAGTCTGCCCAAAGACATAGAATGGCATTTCATCGGGCATCTGCAAACAAACAAAATAAAATATATCGTTCCTTACGTAGCGCTGATTCATGGCATAGACTCCTACAAGCTGTTGGCCGAAGTGGACAAGCAGGCTGCCAAAGCCGGAAAAACCGTCAACTGCCTACTGCAGTTGCACATTGCCCGAGAAGAGACCAAGTTTGGATTCAGCTTTGACGAATGCCGGGAAATGCTGGCAGCCGGTGAATGGAGAGAGCTCAAGCATATCCGGATATGCGGATTGATGGGCATGGCCACAAATACGGACAATGACGAACAAATCAAAACAGAGTTTTGTTCTTTAAATAGCTTCTTCAATGAAGTGAAAGCCAAGTGGTTTGCCGATGCAGAGTCATTCCGGGAACTGTCCATGGGAATGTCTCACGATTACCACGAAGCCATTGCAGCCGGGAGCACCTTGATACGTGTAGGAAGCAAGATTTTTGGAGAAAGAAACTATTAACCATAAAAAATCATTATCATGGCAACATTAGAAACTACTTTTGCAGGGCTGAAACTCAGAAACCCCATTATCGTCAGCAGCTCCGGACTGACAGACAGCGCCGCCAAGAATCAGAAACTATCTGAGGCCGGCGCAGGTGCCATTGTGCTAAAATCACTCTTTGAAGAGCAAATCATGATGGAGGCTGACTGGATGGGAGACCCGAACATGTACCCCGAAGGCAGTGACTACCTTGTAGGATATATCCGCGAACATAAGCTGGGTGAATATCTGAACCTGATTAAGGAAAGCAAAAAGGTTTGCAATATCCCCATCATAGCCAGCATCAACTGCTATCAGAATGCCGACTGGGTGGAATTTGCCGCCAAAATAGAAGAAGCCGGCGCAGACGCACTGGAAATCAATATCCTTGCACTGCAGACGGATGTACAGTATACATATGGAACCTTCGAGCAACGCCACATCGACATTCTGAGCCACATCAAGAAGACGGTCAAGATACCCGTCATCATGAAGCTGGGCGACAACCTGACCAATCCGATAGCTCTGATAGACCAGCTGTATGCCAACGGTGCCGCCGCAGTAGTGCTATTCAACCGCTTCTACCAGCCGGACATCAACATTGAGAAAATGATACAAGTATCCGGCAACGTATTCAGCAATGAAACCGATTTGTCCAAAGCCCTGCGCTGGATAGGCATCGCTTCGGCAGCCGTAAACAAACTCGATTATGCTGCTTCCGGTGGTATCCACTCGCCCGAAGGCGTTGTCAAGGCAATATTGGCAGGTGCTTCGGCCGTAGAGATATGCAGTGTACTTTATCAGAATTCAGCTACCATCATTGAAGAATACATCCGCTTCCTCAACTTGTGGATGGACCGCAAAGGTATGGAAACCATCAGCCAGTTCAAAGGTATTCTGAACGTAAACGACCCGAAGGGAGTCAATACCTTCGAACGTACACAGTTCTTGAAATACTTCTCTTCACATGAATGAGACAAAAGGGTGACAAGAAGACAATAAAAATGAAAGGGTGATAACATCATTGCAGTGTTATCACCCTTTCATTTTATACTTACCCTATCTTTTTATTTCTTCTTATCCAGCGCCTCAAAGCAGGAATTCTTGCTCACGAACTCCGGAACAATATCCTTCATGGCAGCAACAATTTTCATCTGGTCATAAGTGTAACTTACATCAATCAGCTTCTGGATACGCTCCTTCACCTCGTCATAGTCATACTCACGCACCGTGGCAATCATAATCTTCTCATGATAGGTGGGCTTTGTAAGCTCCTTCACATTCAAGAGTTCCTCGTAGAGCTTCTCGCCATGACGGAGACCGGTAAATTCAATCTTCACATCCGTACGTCCGGAAAGGCTGATCATACGCTTGGCAAGGTCCACAATCTTCACCGGCTTACCCATGTCGAAGATATAGATTTCACCGCCGTTGCCCATACTGCCAGCCTCAAGAACAAGACGGCAAGCTTCGGGAATGGTCATGAAGTAACGGATTATCTCAGGATGGGTCACCGTCACCGGACCGCCACGCTGAATCTGGTCACGGAAACGGGGAATGACAGAACCGTTGGAACCCAGCACATTGCCGAAACGCGTAGTGATGAACTGAGTGGCATGGCCTCCCTCCTTTTGCAACTTCTTCGCAAGAGACTGCACATAAATCTCGCAGATACGCTTGGAACAGCCCATCACGTTTGTAGGGTTAACAGCCTTGTCCGTAGAAATCATCACAAACTTCTCGGCACCGTATTTCACGGCTAGATCAGCAACGGTGCGCGTACCGAATACGTTCACCTGGATGGACTCGGAAACGTTGTCCTCCATCATCGGCACATGCTTGTAGGCGGCCGCATGGAAAATATACTGAGGCTTGAACTCCCTGAAGATATCCTCCATGCGCGTGGCATTGGAGATGTCGGCTATGATGGTCTCAGCATCGATGTCGCGCCAACGGTCCTGAAGTTCCAGACGGATGTCGTGCAGAGGAGTCTCGGCCTGGTCCACTAAAATAAGCTTATAGGGATTGAACGAAGCCACCTGGCGCATGATTTCGCTGCCGATGGAGCCGGCGGCGCCCGTAATCATCACACGCTTGCCCTCCAGATGAGAGGCAACCTTATGGATATCTATCTCGATAGGATTGCGCTGAAGCAGGTCCTCAATCTGAATTTCCTTCAACTGCGTGCGGCTCAATGCCTGGCCGTTCCACTCGCTCAAGGGAGGCGCGGTCATCAGTTTGATGTTATGCACCAGCAGGCGATCAGCCATGTCGGACTTCTTCAGTTCCTCCATCTTGGCGGGAGAAATGATAATGGTCTGCACATCGCGGTCGTTCAGCACATCAATCAGCGTATCATCGTTGGGGAACACCTTGACCCCCATCATCACCTTATTGATAAGCTCAGGTTCGTCCGCAATGAATCCACGCAGACGGTAGTGGTTGCGCAGATTGACACGCAATGCCTTGGCAATGTTGACCCCGGCTTCCTTGGCACCGTAAATGAACACATTGGCACTATGGGTGCCGTCAAAGTTCAGCGCCTCAAAGAAAGTCTTGACAACCACACGGGAGCATGCCATCATGGCAAAGCTGATGATATAGGACATGAACAGCACGCTGACCGGAGCCAGGTTAAACTCCAAATAGCTTTCCGTCAGGACACTCGTTATCATCAGCAGTGTATACGACACAGTCAATGACACAAAAATTCGCATGATATCCACAAAGGAGGAAAAGCGCAGCACATTGGAATACGTACGGAAAACACGGAAGAAAATCAAGTTGACAGCAACCGTCCATAAAATGGTCTTGTCAATGGTAGAGGATTCAAAAAAAATGCTTCTGAAATCATATCGGAGAGCATAGGCCAACATACTGGATATGACGATGATAAATACGTCAATTAATAGAATAGTCCATATCGGAAGCACTTTCGCGGAAAGATACCGATGAAAAAAATTTCGCTTCATTTTGCTTGACAGTTTTGTTTTAGGCGAGGCAAAGATACACTATTTTAGTCAAAACGGGCAAAAAATCGATAAAAAAATGTTATAATAATTATCTATCCTCTATAAAGAAACCATCCCGCCTTCCCCTGTTTTAGCAGCCGGAAAGCGGGATAGAAATAGTTTTACCCCGGAAAATGCGATATCCGCTACATCAGATTACTTGCCAACTCGCTCAACTGGCTACGTTCTCCTTTCACCAGATTGACATGGGCAAACAAGTTCTGGTCCCTCATACGGTCTATCATATAGACAAGTCCATTGGACTGACTGTCCAGATAGGGTTGGTCTATCTGCTGAATATCACCGGTAAACACCATTTTCGTGCCCTCACCGGCACGGGTGATGATGGTCTTAATCTCATGTGGAGTCAGGTTCTGGGCTTCATCAATAATACAGTAGGTTTCGCTCAAGCTGCGCCCGCGGATAAAGGCCAATGCCTCGATGACCAATTGTTCACTTTTTTGCATATCCTCCAAGCGTTTCACTTCAGAGGAATTGGCAGCGAACTGATGCTTGATTACATTCAAATTATCAAACAAAGGCTGCATGTAAGGAGCCACTTTCTCATTGGCATCACCGGGAAGGAATCCAAGGTCCTTATTGGATAGGGCTACGATGGGACGTGCCAGAAGAATCTGCTTGTAGTCGGTAAGTTTTCCCAATGCAGCGGCCAGTGCCAGCAGGGTCTTGCCGGTTCCCGCCTTACCAGTCAGGGCAACCAGCTTGATGTTCGGGTCATTCAGCACCTCAAAAGCAAAGCTCTGCTCAGCATTGCGCGGTTCAATGCCATAGTTCTTTGTCTTGTTGACCCGGCAAATCGAATGGGTAAAGGGATTATAACGTGCAAGCACACTGCTGCGGTCACTCTTCAGCACAAAGCATTCATTAGGACGAATGATGTCCTTAAAATCAAACTCGTTGATGTCCAGTCCTTCTTTGGAAGAATAAATGCGGTCTATCAGCGCAGGGTCAATACCCTCGAACACTTCATTCGACTTTTCGAATATATCCACATTGATTACCTTATCATTGATGTAGTCTTCGCACAGCAAACCGATGGAACGCGCCTTCATGCGCAGATTCACGTCTTTCGTGACAAGGATGGTTTTCATTTTAGGCTTTTTGGTAGAAAGCCAGTCCACTACCGACAGAATCTGATGGTCGGGAATGCGTTCGGGAAAGGAATCACGTACCCGGGGAGAGTCCACCATGCCTGCCACCACAAACAGACGGCCTAAGCCCTCGCCCAATGGCGCTCCTTTGGTGAACAGATTGTCATCGGTAATCAAATCTAGCTCACGGACGAACTCACGCGCATTGAAATTAATCTGCTCATTACCTTTCTTGAATTTGTCCAGTTCTTCAAGGACTACGATGGGAAGATAAATGTCATTCTCTTGAAAATTCTTCAAACAGTTATAATCATGAAGAATCACATTTGTATCAATCACAAAATTTTTCTTAGCTCCCATACACGTTAAATTTAAATTGTTAATACCTTTGCATAAGCTTAAGATAAGCTACACTGCAAGCAATTTCAAGCAAGCTTGATTGCGTTCGGTCTGCATTATCTTTGTCGCTTTTAAAGATAACAAATTAATAGGGAGAAAGGATTGCTTCTCCGTTAAATATTATAAAAGATGGATTATCAGGACACTTTAACTTACTTATATAACAGTGTACCCATGTTTCAGCAAGTGGGCGGCTCAGCATACAAGGAAGGATTGGAAAACACTCTGACCCTGGACGCACACTTCGAACATCCCCACCGCAGTTTCCGCAGTATTCATGTGGCCGGTACCAATGGAAAAGGTTCCTGCTCACATACACTTGCCGCCATACTGCAAGAGGCAGGATACAGGGTCGGGCTCTATACCTCGCCCCATCTGGTGGATTTCCGGGAGCGCATCCGGATTAACGGACAGCCTATACCCGAGGAATACGTCATCCGTTTTGTAGAGCAGGAACGTGGCTTCTTCGAACCTCTCCATCCCTCTTTCTTTGAGCTGACCACCGCCATGGCCTTCCGCTACTTTGCTGATGAGAAGGTGGATGTAGCCGTAATCGAGGTGGGACTAGGTGGACGCCTGGACTGTACCAATATCATCCATCCGGATGTATGCATCATCACCAACATCAGTTTTGACCATACCCAATTTCTGGGGGACACCTTGGCAAAAATCGCAGGAGAGAAGGCAGGAATCATTAAAGGTGGTATTCCCGTTGTAATCGGCGAAACCACTCCCGAAACGAGACCGGTATTTCTGGAAAAAGCACAGACAACGGGTGCCCCCATCTACTTTGCCGAAGAGAATGACCGTGAGGACTATCCCGGAATAGAATACGAACTGAAAGGGCTCTACCAGCAGAAAAATGCCCGGACCGTCCTCACTGCCCTCCCGCTACTGAAAGAAGCCGGCTACCGGCTGGACGGACAAGCGGTGCGCAGTGGCTTTGCCCGTGTGGTGGAACTGACAGGCTTGATGGGACGCTGGCAAAAACTGCAGGAGTCGCCCACCCTGATTTGTGACACCGGCCACAATGTGGGAGGCATCACCTACATTACAGAACAACTGAAACAGCAAACTTACCGCCAGCTACACATCGTCATAGGCATGGTCAATGACAAGGATATACGGGGGGTACTGGCCCTGCTGCCCCGGGAAGCGACCTACTACTTCACCAAAGCCAGCGTGAAGCGGGCATTGCCCGAAAGCGAACTGCAGAAGCTTGCCGAAGCAGCAGGTCTGGAAGGAGATTGCTATCCTGATGTACCCGCCGCTGTGCGGGCCGCACAAGAAAAAAGCCTCCCGGAAGATTTCATCTTCGTGGGAGGCAGCAGTTTCATTGTGGCCGACTTGTTAGCGAACCGCGATGCACTCAATCTCTACTAAGGCGTCTTTAGGCAGCGCCTTCACTGCCACAGCCGAACGTGCCGGGAAAGCACCGTCAAAATAAGTGGCATATACCTTGTTCATATCAGCGAACAAGGACATGTCTGCCAGGAAAACGGTTGTCTTCACAATATTCGCCATACCCAGCCCTGCCTCTTCCAGGATATGCTTTATATTCTCCAAGGACTGGCGGGCTTGCGCTTCCGCACCTTCAGCCATCATTCCGGTAGCTGCGTCAATGGGCAACTGACCTGATACAAATACCATTCCGCCAGCTTCGATAGCCTGGCTATAAGGGCCTATGGCGCCCGGTGCCTGCTGGCTGCAAATCACTTTCTTCATAATTGTTAAAGTTTGTTTTTATTAATAATCGAGTCTATTTTCTTTTTTGAAATAAAAAAATCAGAAGTATATGCAGTATTCCGGAAATCCACGCATTTTATAAATAAAACAACGTAATTTCACTCATAACCTGTTATACCTAGACTTAACTCATTTAACACGGGGGAGTTCCCCAAAACAGAGGCTCTGCTTGCGAAAGCAGAGCCTTTATTCTATCCCATCCCTTTACTTGCAATGCTTCTCAATCAAAGCATCCACATTGGGATCACCCAATTCCTTTGCCTTGGCAAAGCTGGTACAAGCTTCCTTGTCCTTCTTCATCTGCAGCTGGGCGATACCCATCAGACGGTAGGCCTCGGCATACTTAGGGTCTTTCTCCAAGGCAGCCTTCAGCACATTCAACGCCTCCTCGTAACGTCCCACGCGAAGATTCACCACTGCCAGTTCGGCACGGTAGGTCAAATCCTCCGGATTCAATTCGATGGCCTTCGCCATATCGTCCAGCGCACGCTGGTACTGCTTGGCCTTCAAAGCAGCCTGCTCACGGTAATAGTAGAACATGTCGTTCACTTTACCGTTCACGGCATTGTAATAGGCGTCATAATCCAGCATGGCATTGCGCGCCTGGTCTGCATTCATGCGGGCTTGGGCACGCTCCAACAAATAAGGGGCGGCTTCCTCCGTATAGGGCTGGGTAAAGCGGGCCACACAGCTGTCCATCAGAGCCAGTACCTCTTCGGCAGGTACCTGCATCAGTTCCTTGGTCTTGGCGGCACTGAAGAAGGTAGCCGGAGATGCCAGAATGGTCTTATTCACTTTATCATAGCTGGTAAATGCCGACGGATACTCCTGCTTGGCAAACAGGATGTCACCCTCCAACTGGACATAAACCGGAAGTTCGTCAATGGCTATCGCTTTCCGTACCTCGTCCAGAGCCTTGTCGAGCGACCAGTCCTTATAAACTTTCTCGGGCTTGCCCAATGCATAATTATAGATTATCTTGGCCCGGTTGTAATGCACATCATCTTTCTTTGCGGCAACCTCCAAAGCCTTATCCATGTCTGCAGCAACCTTATCCATGGAAGCATCTTCACGGGACATGAACAGATGCTGGGAAGCACGGCGCAGATAACCGTCGGCACTGGCAGGATATTGTGCAATGAAATCGTTCAGAGTCTCCATATACTTCTCCGGAGACAGTTGGGAAGAAGCCATGTAGAGGAACACCAAAGCCTGCTCCTCGGTATCGGGCAATGCCTTCTTGATACCGATGCCCTTCAATGACATATCTCCATAAGACAATGCGGAGATATTCTGCGACATGGCGAAATTAGCGTCAATGGCATAGCAGATGGTAGCCGTGTCTTGTCCGGAGGACTTCTGCGCCAGGCCGAAGACCTGCCCGTCCACAGTCATCAGCGGACAGCTCACCATCTTGTCCTTCAGACGCATATCGAGCGTATAATAGGAATAGTTGCCGGAAATCTTATCAGCCTCCTTTACTTTCCCGGTAGTAAAAGAACGGTCCTTCTGGGTGGAATAAGGCAGCAAATATACATCCGCGCCGACAGCCGGAGCCACAGCAGCCAAAGTGAGCGCCGTGACTTTCTTTCCGGGGATGCCGACACGGAACTTGACAACATCGTACATATCATCAGCTCCCATAATGGCCTCCACCGGCATCTGTGCCCCGTCCAAGCTCATCACAACGGCGCGCTGGGCACCTTTGAACAAGGTGTAGTCAGAAAGCGCAATGCCATCTTCAGTGACAAAAAAGCCGTTTCCAGTATTCAGTATCTTATCGTTCTGGTCGTAAGTCACTACCGAGAAAACCGCACGTTTGGCTTTGTATACCCACTTCGGGGCTTGTGCCACACTCCACTGAGCCAATAAACAGAGAGTGAGCATCAACAGCAATTTCTTTTTCATATCTTAGTTGGTTCTTTGTTTTACCGCTTCATAAATCAAAATGCCGGCTGCAACGGAAACATTGAGGGACTCGATGGTTCCCAACATGGGAATCTTCACCCACTCGTCACACAACGCCAGGTTGTCATAGGACACCCCCTTGTCTTCGGCACCCATAATGATACACATCGGACCGGTATAGTCGGCTTTGGTATAGTCGTAATCGCCTTTCTCCGTGGCTGCCACAATATGGAAACCACTATTCTTGAGGAATTGCAGGGTCTCTTTCAAGCTGTGTTCGCGGCAAACGGGCAAGGTGTGCAAGGCTCCCGCCGAGGTTTTCATGGCATCTGCGTTGACAGATACACTGTTCCGTGCGGGGATAATCACGGCATCTACCGCCGCACACTCGCAAGTACGGGCAATGGCGCCGAAATTGCGGACATCCGTGATGCCGTCGAGCATCACAAACAGAGGATTCTTGCCCTGCTCGAAAAGGAAAGGTACCAAGTCCTCCGTCTTCTGGTAAGTGACTGAAGAGATGAAGGCAATCACTCCCTGGTGATTCTTACGCGTCACGCGGTTGATGCGTTCCACCGGAACGCGCTGTACCGGTATCAAAGTCCCTTTCAAGACAGCGAACAGCTCTTTTGACAAATCACTCTGAATGTCCTTCTTTACCAATATCTTGTCTATCTCTTTTCCTGCCTGAATGGCTTCTATCACGGCACGGACGCCGAAAATCATTTCACTGTTATCAACCATATATGGGTATTTACTATTTGACAATTTGCTATTTACTATTTGATACTTCCAGCAATGCTCTGGCATTGTTCAGTGCGGCTTCGGTCAGCTTAGCGCCACTCAGCATGTGGGCTATTTCTTCCACGCGTTCATCGTCGGTCAGACGACGGATGTGGCTGTTTGTTTCCGTCTCGTTGTCCTGCTTGTACACCTTGTAATGGGCGCGTCCGCGGGCAGCAATCTGGGGCAGATGGGTAATGCTGATTACCTGGCGGTCCTGCTCACCCATCTCCTGCATGATATCCGCCATGCGGTCGGCTATCTCGCCGGAGACTCCGGTATCTATTTCGTCGAATACAATGGTAGGAAGCTTGACGGCACCGGCTATCATTGCTTTGATGGAGAGCATGACGCGAGCTATTTCACCACCCGAAGCTACGGAGGAGACGCTTTGCAATGCCCCGTTCTTATTCGCAGAAAACAAAAAGTTCACAGTATCCGCCCCGTGTATGCCCGGCTCTTTGCGGGCACCTATCTCTACTTGGAAACGGACATTGGGCATGCCCAACGGAATCAGCCGCGCAGCCATCTGCTTCTCCACTTCACGGGCAGCGGCAGTACGCGCCTTGGTGAGGACAGCAGCCTGCTTTTTCACCTTATTATATAAAGCGTCGCAACGCGCTTTCAGTTCCTCTATGTGCTCGTCGGACGAAGTGATAGCAGAGAGTTTGGCGGCGTATTCATCCGTCAACGCCAGAAGTTCGCCGACAGTGGAAACGCGGTGCTTCTGTTGGAGCGTATAAATCAAGTTCAGACGTTCGTTCACTTCTTCCAGACGTTCGGGGTTGAACTCTATTTCATCCTCCTTACCCGACACTTCCTGCGAAATATCCTTCAACTCGATATAAGTGCTTTCCATGCGTTCGGCAAGTTCTCCGGCAACCGGATAAACCCTCTGCAGGCCGAGCATCGTGTTCAAGCACTCCTTCAGCCCGGACAACAAGCCTCCTTCGTCCGAGTAGAGCGTCTGCCCCACCCGATAGAGTCCGGCCTTTATCTCTTCCGCATGGCTCAGCGTATCCGCCTCTTGCTCCAGCTCCTCCTGCTCACCGGCAGACAAGTGTGCCTCTTCCAACTGTTCCAGTTGGAAACGGATATAGTCTTCGTCCGACTTATCCTGATTGGCACGGGCAACAAGGGCCTCCAAATCCTGCTGTGCCTGCTTCCATGCTCCGAAGATATGCTGGTAAGCAGACAAGGCATCTTCGTTATGCGACAAGATGTCCAGTACATTCAACTGAAATCCTTCCTTGTTCAACAATAGGTTCTGATGCTGGGAATGCACGTCAATCAGCTGTTCTCCCAGCTCCTTCATCTGAGCCAATGAAGCAGGCGTGTCATTGATGAATGCCCGGCTCTTGCCCGAAGCAGACACCTCGCGGCGCAGGATGCATTCTTCCTCGTACTCCAACTCATTCTCCTCAAAGAAAGGCTGCATACCGTAAGCGGAAATATCAAAACGGGCCTCGATAATGCACTTCGAAGCTCCTACACGAATGGCTTTCACATCGGCACGCTGTCCCAGCAGCAGACCGATGGCACCCAGAATAATGGATTTTCCAGCACCGGTCTCACCCGTTATCACCGAGAAACCGCTGCTGAAGCTGATATCGAGCTTTTCAATAAGCGCATAATTCTGTATGTAAAGCGAACGCAACATAAGGATATTGACGATTTACTATTTACTATTTAAATCTTTCACCAGACGGTCTACGATGTCGGCAGCCACTTCGGCTTTGGACTTCAAGGGGTAGTCCGTCTTTCCCTGGTGGTCTATGATACTGATTTTATTGGTATCGCAACGAAAACCGGCTCCCTTGTCGTTCAGGGAGTTCAGCACGATGAAGTCCAGATTCTTGCGGTTGAGCTTGTCTTCCGCATTCATCTGCTCGTTATGAGTCTCAAGGGCAAAGCCTACGAGGAGGCGCCGTTGGTACTCTGTATCGTTCTTCAGATTGCCTAAGAAAGCGGCTATGTCGCGGGTAGGTTTCAAGTTCAAACTCATCTCCCCGGTCTTTTCACGTTTGATTTTCTCATCGGCAACTTGTTCGGGAGTATAGTCTGCCACAGCAGCCGTCAAGATGGCGGCATCGGCATGGACAAAGGCTGCGGATGCAGCATCGAACATCTCCTGCGCCGACTCTACCACATGGTATTGATGCATCGGAAAATAAGTGGTCTGCTGCACCGGACCGGCAATCAGTATCACCTTGGCTCCCCTTGCAGCACATTCGTCTGCCAAGGCAAATCCCATCTTACCGGAAGAATAGTTGCCGATAAAGCGCACCGGGTCTATCTTCTCATAAGTAGGTCCTGCGGTTATCATCACTGTCTTCCCCACCAGGTCTCCCTCTTTGGCAGCAAAGTACATTTCCAGATGGCAAATGATATTCTCCGGTTCCTCCATACGGCCTTTCCCCACCAGATGGCTGGCGAGTTCTCCCGTAGCGGGTTCTATGATGTGGTTTCCATAAGAACGGAGTATATCCAGATTCTTTTGGGTGGAAGGATGGGCATACATGTCCAGGTCCATGGCAGGCGCCACAAACACCGGAGCTTTGGCGGAAAGATAGGTGGTAATCAGCATATTGTCTGCCACGCCATTCGCCATCTTGCCGATGGTGGAAGCCGTAGCCGGGGCTATCAGCATGGCATCTGCCCACAGACCGAGGTTCACATGACTGTTCCAGGTGCCATCACGTTGTGCAAAGAACTCACTGATAACCGGTTTGCTAGTCAGAGCAGAGAGCGTGATGGGGGTAATAAATTCCTTACCGGCAGGCGTAATGACCACCTGCACCTCTGCACCACGTTTAATCAGTCCGCGAATAATATAACATGCTTTATAGGCTGCAATGCTGCCAGTAATGCCCAATACTATTTTCTTCCCTTTCAGTATATTTGCCATTTATTTCTGAGTCATTTCACGCAGACGTATCTTGGTCAGCGTGGCTTTGGTATTCAAAGTAAAATCACTGTTCAGAATCCAACTGTAATAGCCGGGATCGCGCTTCAGGACATCGGATACCGACATGCCCTTGTACTTGCCGAAGTTGAATACTTCCACACCTTTGTCATCGTAAACCATACGGCCGGCAAAGTCCACATTCTTGTTGAAGCTGGAATAGTCGGCAAGGAAAGCCACGTCATTCTGCAACTCCGGATAGCGGTCCAACTGAGACATCAGCACCTCGTAAGTGGCACGTGTATCAGCCTCTGCCGTATGGGCGTCTTCCAGATTCTTGCCGCAATAGAATTTATAGGCAGCAGACAGCGTGCGTTGCTCCATCTTGTGGAAAATGACCTGCACGTCCACAAACTTGCGGCGGCTCATGTCAATGTCCACACCGGCACGAAGGAACTCTTCCGCCAGGACGGGGATATCAAAACGGTTGGAGTTGAAGCCCGCCAAGTCGCATCCTTCAATGTCATTGGCAATGTTGCGCGCCACTTCCTTGAATGTGGGGCAGTCGGCTATATCGGCATCGTAGATGCCATGAACGGCAGATGCTTCGGCAGGAATGGGCATTTCGGGGTTGATACGCATGGTTTTGGACTCCTCATTCCCGTTGGGATATACCTTGAGGTAACAAATTTCGACAATTCGGTCTGAGTTGATATTGGTACCCGTAGTCTCCAAATCAAAAAAGACTATCGGATTTTTCAGATTCAATTTCATTGTTTTTTCGTTTTATAAGCTCTGGCTATGAGCTATAAATTATAAGTTTAACTTACAAGCCACGAGCTACAAGTACCGTGCGGCATAATTGCGCAGCCACTTGTAGCTCGTAGCTCATAATCCGATTGCTAATATTCATCAGTCATTCAGCATCATCGGCATCAGCAGCATCAGCAAGTCTTCGTTCTCTTCCTGCTCTACCGGAATAATGACACCTGCACGTGAAGGATCTGCCAGTTCGATAACGATTTCATCGGCAGAAATGTTATTCAGAATGTCAATCAGGAAAGTGGACTTGAAACCGATGCTCATCGGATTGCCCGCATATTGGCAAACCAGTGTTTCTTCGGCCGATGTAGAGAAGTCGATGTCCTGTGCGGAGATGACAATCAGATTCTCCTGCATACGGAGCTTGATAAGGCTGCTTGCCTGCGAAGAGAAGATGGACACGCGGCGCAAAGCACCGAGCAGTTGCAGGCGGTCTACCGTCACTTTATAAGGGTTGTTCTGCGGAATCACAGAGTTGTAGTTGGGATAGCGACCTTCGATAAGACGGCACACCATGCGGTAGCTTTCCAGTGTGAACACAGCGTTGCGTTCGTCGAACTCGATAGTCACCATGCCTTGCTCTTTCGGCAGCAGATTCTTCATCAGCGAAGCCGGCTTCTTGGGCAGGATAAAGGCGGCACGTTCGTTACCTTTGGCGGCCAGTGTCTTGCAGCGCACCAGCTTATGACCGTCTGATGCCACCATCGTGATGTCCTCCGTTGTGATATCGAAATAGATACCGTTCATCACGGGACGAAGCTCGTCATCAGCCGTAGCAAACACGGCACGGTTGATACCACCCAGCAACACTTGTGCATCCATTTCCACACGTACGGCATTGTCACCCAACATGGCAGACTGCGGGAACTCGTCCGCATTCTGCCCCATCAGGCTGTATTTACCGTTCTGATACTGTACCGTGATTTCAAGGGAATCCGTATTGATTTCAAAAGTCAACGGTTGTTCGGGAATTTCCTTCAAAGCGTCCAAAAGGGTTTTGGCTGTGACGGCAAAACGGCCGTCCATATCACTTTCATTCACTTCGACTGTAGTGACCATCGTCGTTTCACTGTCGGAAACAGTTGCAGACAAGGTTCCGTCTTGCAGTTCAAAGAGGAAACAATCCAAAATAGGCAACGCATTCTTCGAATTAATCACACGGCTGATAGCCTGCAAATGACTGGAGAGCGCAGTACTCGAAACGATAAATTTCATATCTTCTGTATATTTAAGTTTTTTATTTTGCTAACGTCTTAGAAACCGTTTTTATATTTTTCAAACTGACGGACAAAGTTAAAAAAAGAATTCCCTACGACAAAGAAATAGCAAGAAAAAACAGCCGAATATTCGTCTCATATTCCTAAAAAATTGTAACTTCGCCGCATCATTTAAAAAGAAAACAATGGAATTTACAGGAAAAATCATCGCTATACTCCAGCCCAGAGGCGGAGTTTCCAAGTCGGGTAACGAATGGAAAGCACAGGAATATGTGATTGAAGATCATGGTCAATACCCGCGTAAAATGTGTTTTGACGTGTTTGGAGCAGACAAAATAGAACAGTTCAATATTCAGATGGGTGAAGAGTTGACAGTATCTTTTGATATAGACGCACGCCAATGGCAAAACCGTTGGTTCAACAGTATTCGCGCATGGAAGATAGAACGCGTAAGCACTGCCGCACCCACTCCGGGCGCTCCCGTTCCGCCGCCAGCTCCCACTGCCGCACCGGAATTCCTCGCAGGGGATGCAAAGGATGACTTGCCGTTCTAAAACTAAGTTATAACTCACCACAAAATTGTACAGATTAACGCATATTACCCTAAAACATTGATAATCGACATCTTCAATTGCAGCAATCTGTGTAATTCTGTGGTGAATGTATATTTTGACTTTCCTTGTGCCTATTATCCCTCAGCACACTACAGCACGACTGATTAATCATCCCCCTTATAAAGCAATACAATATTCGGATAAACCACCCCTTCTGTACAAGTGAACTGTACTGCAAGCATGAAGTGACGGAAGAAGTTGGATTGGCGGAAGAAGAAGTTCGGTATCAGACGCACATACGTTTCCGGCTGACTCAGCATCATCTCCATATCCACCATCATTACAAAATTATATATGGGTGAAAGACTGCCGATACCCTCTTCATACACCGGTGTTCCGTCCAATACATCTCCACTCTCCACCGCTTCAATATAGGCAGAAAGGCTCAGTGCATCAGGAGCCAGCAACAGACTACCCCGATAGAAACAGGCAAAGGTATAAAGGGCAGACTCCGTGATACCCGTCAACTGGGTAAGCAGCGTGTTACGGGGCAGCACATATTTAGAAAACCTCCTTGCTTTGGGATACAACGAATTATTTGAAACCACCTTCGGCATAAGCGGAGCATCCTCTTCCTTGGGAGTACTGTAAAGCAAAGACTGCAAGCAGCGTTCCGCTGCCAGCTCATCCTTGAGAGGAATACACATCACGGCGCAAGGCAGCTTGTCCAACGTGTCTTTCGACTGAAACAAGCAAGACATCACGTTCTCCCCCGCATGCTCATTCAAGTAAGCAATCCACTCTTCGTCGCGCTGCTTGATATAGTCTGAATAGGTGGCCTTGGCATACTCCTGACTGGCAGTGAAGCCAAACCAGGCATCTCTGTCAGACATTGCCCAGCGATCGTAAAAGAAAGTGGAAGACGGAAGCAGAGACCCGGAAAATCCGTCCTCTACCGGCTGCTGCACCCGCAAGGCATTGATAAACGTCTGTGTGGAATCCGATCCGTGGCTGACACCGGAACAATAGATGGCATCTTCATTGAACTTCATGTCAAACTCTGCCCAACTGCCCAGCTGCGTCTGCGAACGAATACCGTCCGTAGTTTTCCCCATACCCACTCCTTTCATACGCACATAGACTGTGGCAGCTACATTGTTGTGTTTGCCCGCGTGCATAGTACGGAAAGAAGGGAGGTTCATCAGGGACTTTTTGCTGCGCCGCGCATCAATCACATGTTCTATCAAACGCTTCTGGAAACTTACAACCAGAAAATCGGGAGTGAAGTAGGCAGCCAGAAAACGACCGTCTGCCATGGGATAGATACGTATCTCCTCTCCCTTGTAATCGAAATACTTGGAAGGGAACGAACTGGAGCAGTACTTCTCCACAAAAGACTCCACTAACTCATAATCACCCGAACCCAAACTGCAATACAATACTTGGTTCATCGGTGTATCTGGCTCGTGAAAGCTAATCAGCATCTTGTTCATCTGTTTACTCAGTCCATGTGGAGTATCTTCCACCAAAGTATACAAATACTTCTTCAAGTAAACAAAAAGCTCCGATACGTATAGAAAATGATTGTCTTTGCTGCAATTCAACTCATTGATATCTTCCACGAGGTCTGCCATACGGTCGGTTTCGAGTATGGCTGTGGCATCTTGCGGCACCAAAGTATAAAGATTGAAATCCTGCCGGTTCTCCACCGAATTCAACCGCAGGAAAGAATACACGCCAAAGCCGGTACATAGCAGCACTATGGACACAACGACAGCTATCTGTATGAGGAGTCGGAGTTTCATGGCATTTATTCATCAACTTTTGGCAAAAATAACATTTTCTACTAATAAAACAAAACAAATGTTTCAAAAAGTTTAGAAATCTATTTCAAGTCCATCGTAGGCAAAGTGCACATGGGGTGGCAGCCGCTTTTCGATGTCAGTATGAAGCCCTGCATGATGGCTCATATGGATAAAATAGGTCTCTTTGGCACCAATACGTCCGGCAGCCTCCAACGCCTCCGAAATACTCTGGTGCGTAGGATGCGGCTTTGGCCGTAAAGCATTCATTACCAAAACATCCAAGCCTTTCAATTGTTCATAAGATTCCTCAGGCATTGTGTGCATATCCGTGATATATCCCAAGCGGCCGCCAATGCGGTAGCCCAGGATGGGAAGCCTGCCGTGCATCACCCGTAAAGGCAGCACCTCCGTCCTGTTGATGTGAAACACTTGCCCCGCCTCCACTTCCTGCAGATAAATACGCGGAACTCCCGGATATACTTTATCGACAAAACAGTAAGGCATCCTTGTCCGCAGATGGGCAGCAGTGTAGGCATCGGAGTAGATAGGAATATCGGCAAAACGACCGAACGGGCGCAAATCATCCAGACCGCCCACATGGTCATAATGTTCGTGTGTCACCAGTACGCCGTCTATCTTCTCAAAAGAAGAGGCGCACAGCATCTGTTCCCTGAAGTCAGGACCACAATCTATCAATATCACCGCATCATCCGTATGCAGCAGGGATGACGCACGCAAGCGGTTGTCCCGCGGGTCAGTGGAAGTACAGACCGGACAAGTACAGCCTATCTCAGGCACACCGGTCGAAGTCCCGCTTCCTAATATTCTGAGTTTCCCCATTGACTAAATCAAATAAATTTCTAAAATCAGGTTATATACAACGATGTTTGGGTGTGTCAAAACTCTCTTACTATTTTATCAAACAAACTTCCGGGTGAATATCAATGCCGAATTTCTCGCGGACAGAAGCGCGCACGGCATCTGAAAGAGCGACAATATCCGCTCCCGTGGCACCACCCGAATTCACCAGTACCAACGCCTGCCGATCGTGCACCGCAGCAGGCCCCAGCGCTTTACCTTTCCAGCCACACCGGTCTATCATCCAGGCAGCCGGTATCTTTACCCGGCCGGCATCCACATCATAGTGGGGCATGTCCGGATATTCCCGTTGCAAGGACTCCAACTGCCGACGCGGCACAATGGGGTTCATAAAAAAACTACCCGCATTGCCCAGCACCTTCGGATCGGGCAATTTGCTTTGACGGATGTCTATAATCACCCGGCGCAAAGTTTCCAAATTCAGCACCGGATATTTCTCCAGCTCCTGCTGGATAGTACCGTAACCCAATGTATAATGTTCCCGTTTACCCAGGCAGAAGTTCACATAAGTCACAAACACGGTCTTCATCTCCGGTTGCTTAAACAAGCTCTTTCTGTAAGAGTAGCCGCACTCGTCCACTCCGTAGATACGCTTCTCCCCTGCCATGTTTATGGTTTCCACGGATGTTATCAGGTCCTTTACTTCCACACCATAGGCACCGATATTCTGTACTGCACTCGCCCCTACCTCACCCGGTATCAGCGAAAGGTTCTCGGCACCATACCAACGCCGCTCCACACAGTAGGCCACAAAATCGTCCCATATCACACCGGCGCCCACACGCACCGACACGTGCTCCTCATCCTCTGACGTCACCTCCAGGCCACCGATGCGTGAATGCAGCACCGTGCCTTCATAATCCTTGATAAAGAGCAGGTTGCTCCCTCCACCGATATGTAGCCAAGGTGCAACAACATGTCCTGCCGCAATCAATTCCCGCAGTTCATCCTCCGAACCGTATTCCAGAAATCTTGCAGCAGTAACGTCAATTCCAAATGTATTGGGTATTTTCCTCAAACCTTTCCTCCTCTATTTTAAATGCTCGTGTCTTCATATTTGTACAGCTCCCATCCCTTACCGCGTTTGCGGAAATAGAAGATATTGGAGTACCCGTTGCCTATACCATTTACCTTCAGTATCTTGGTATCCGACAAGTCCTCATTCTTCTGTCCGTAATTGATATTAGACAATCTGTCGGTAGGCATTACCGGACGGAAGGCATACCACTGGTCCACATCCAAAGTAGTTTCCAGGATAGAAAACTCGTCATCAGGGTCTATGGTGATGAATTGTAGCGGATGGCTGATATGCTTGCTTTGATAGACACTGTCCCTCACAAAACGGGTATAGAATTCCACGAAGTCCTCATTTTCACCTTTCTCCATCTCGCGCAGGTTGATGGCCTCGAGCATCCACATTCCCCGCTTCCGCTCAAAATAATAACGCTTCACCATACGCGTTTTCAAGAAAATCCACTCCACTTGTACCGATGTCAGCGTAGTATCACCCACCATGTCCATATCCTCTTCCTTATCAAAAAGCAAGGTGTAACAGTTCTCCTTGGTAAACAGATAATCGTGCTTCCAGAAGTCCGCCTCTATCTTCAGCGGAGTATCACGGTCATAATAGGGCAAAGGAAATACCGTCCTCTGCCTTTGCAGGGCATCATCCGAAGCATAATTGAAGATAAAATCATCAAACAGCTCGTCTGCCACCATCGGCTTCGGTTCTTCCTTCACTTCTGCTTCCTGCAGCGTATCGGCCTTGTAACCGGCCGAATCCACCATTTCCGCAATGGTAGCAAAGGGATCCATTTTCGCCTTTTTGTTTCCACACGAAATCAAAAAGGCGAGTAACAAAAATCCCAATAAAAGTTTTTTCATTCTTTGCGGACCGCTTACGGTCACCTATTTAATTTAGCCTTCAATTTCTCAAGCATGTCTACGGTCATGGACTCCAGGTCATACTGCGGCATCCAGTCCCATTCCTCGCGTGCACAAGAGTCATCCAGAGAGTCGGGCCAGCTATCAGCAATGGCCTGCTTCAGCGGATCAATCTCGTATACCATCTCAAAATCAGGCACATGCTTCTTGATTTCCTGATAAATCTGTTCAGGGTCAAAACTCATGGAGGCGATGTTGAAGGCGTTGCGGTGCTTCAGCCTTGCCGGTGCTGCTTCCATCAGTGAGATGGCCGCATTCAGTGCATCAGGCATATACATCATATCCATATACGTACCGGCCTTCACCGGACATACGAATTTTTCTCCCTTCACGGCAGAGTAGAAAATATCTACCGCATAGTCCGTAGTGCCGCCACCCGGAGGGGTCACGTTCGAAATGATTCCCGGAAAACGTACCGAGCGTGTATCCACACCATATTTTGTATAGTAATAGTCACTCAACAATTCAGTCGTCACTTTAGTCACGCCATACATGGTACGCGGACGCTGGATAGTGTCCTGTGGTGTCTTCACGTGAGGCGTAGCTTCGCCGAACGAACCGATGGAACTCGGGGTAAACACGGCACAATTGTACTCGCGCGCCACTTCAAGTACATTCCACAACCCGTCGATACCGATTTTCCAAGCCATGGCCGGACGGCTTTCGGCAACTACCGAGAGCAAGGCAGCCAGGTTGTAGATTGTATCAATCTTGAACTGACGCGCCACCACCTCGATGGACTGACGGTCTGTCACATCGGCAATAGCCGAAGGACCGGATGCTTTCAATTCTCCCTTGGGCATAGCACTCGGAATGTATCCTGCCACAACATGGTCATCGCCATAACGTTTGCGCAACTCCAGTGTGAGTTCCGATCCAATCTGTCCGGTAGCTCCAATTACCAAAATATTCTTCATACGAGTTATTTATAAGGTTTCGTTATTATATATGGTGCAAATATACACACTTTTTTTTCATATTTCTGCCATATTGTTATTGTTTATTCCAAGAAAAATGATGTTCTTTGTGGGAAATGTAACGACAACGTATTACCTAAAAAATAAAAATGCTATGTACGGTAAAATGAAAGACCATCTCAGCAAGACTATTGCTGAAATAAAAGAAGCCGGACTCTACAAGGAAGAGCGACTGATTAAGAGTGCACAACAAGCTGCCATCACCGTAAAAGGCAAAGAGGTACTGAACTTCTGTGCCAACAACTACCTGGGACTGTCCAACCACCCGCGGCTGATTGCCGCCGCCCAGCAGATTATGGAACACCGTGGATACGGCATGTCGTCCGTACGTTTCATCTGCGGAACGCAGGACATCCACAAGGAGCTTGAAGCAGCCATCTCCGACTACTTCAAGACTGAAGACACCATTCTCTATGCCGCTTGCTTCGACGCCAATGGCGGGGTATTTGAACCCCTCTTCACCGAAGAAGACGCTATCATCTCGGACTCCCTGAACCATGCTTCCATCATTGACGGCGTACGCCTCTGCAAAGCCAAACGCTATCGCTACGCCAATGCCGACATGGCCGACCTGGAAAAATGCCTGCAGAAAGCCCAAGCACAGCGTTTCCGTATCATTGTTACGGACGGGGTATTCTCCATGGACGGCAACGTTGCCCCGATGGACCGAATTTGCGACCTTGCCGAGAAATACGACGCGCTGGTCATGGTGGACGAATCACACTCTGCCGGTGTGGTAGGCCCCACGGGACACGGCGTAAGCGAACAATATGGCACCTACGGACGCGTAGACATCTACACTGGAACTTTGGGCAAAGCCTTTGGCGGCGCTTTGGGAGGATTCACTACCGGACGTAAGGAAATCATTGACCTGCTGCGCCAACGCAGCCGTCCGTACCTCTTTTCCAATTCATTGGCGCCAGGTATCATCGGCGCCAGTCTCGAGGTATTCAAGATGCTTAAAGAGAGTAATACCCTGCATGACAAACTGCTGGAAAACGTGAATTACTTCCGCGACAAAATGACTGCCGCTGGCTTCGACATCAAGCCGACACAGAGCGCCATCTGCGCCGTCATGCTGTATGATGCCAAACTTTCCCAGATTTATGCCGCCCGCATGCAAGAAGAAGGTATCTACGTTACCGGCTTCTACTACCCCGTAGTGCCCAAAGACCAGGCACGCATCCGCGTACAAATTTCTGCCGGACACGAAAAGGAACATCTGGACAAATGTATTGCCGCATTTATTAAGGTGGGGAAAGAGCTTGGAGTGCTGAAGTGAATTATAAGTTATAACCAAACAAAAAAATCCCACGACTGATTAGCCGCGGGATTTTTTGTTGTTTCTTATTTGCGTTCTCCCAACTTTGCATCAACAAAGAAGATTCCGGTAGTACCAGCTTTCTTCACCATATCCACAATACCAGCAGCAGTAGCTTCTTCTTCTACCTGCTCACGTACAAATCCCCAAAGGAAATCTTGTGTAGCCTTATCTTTTTCTGCAGCAGCAACATCCACCAATGCATCAATCATCTTTGAAACACGGCATTCGTGTTCATAAACCTGCTCGAATACTTCCAACGGAGTACCAAAATCATTGGGAACAACATCAATCTTATCCAATTTAGCCTTACCGCCACGCTTGATGATATAAGAAGCCATTTCGCAAGCATGAGCTTTTTCTTCAGAAGCCTGCTTCTTCAACCAAGCAGCTATACCGTTATAACCTTCTTTCTCCATATAGAAAGACATCGCTAAATAAAGATTGGAAGACCACATCTCAGCCGTAATCTGCTCATTAATTGCATTCTGTAATTTTTCTGTAATCATAATCGTATTTATTAAAATTGAAATCATTACAAAAGTAACAAGAAACCTTAAAAGTTGTTCACACAATAACATTTTTTATACAAAAACAAAGGTCTTGGAATGCTTCGTCATCCATGCAACACGTCTCCAGCCGCTCTATACCAGCTCGTCCGATGTATATCCTTGAGGAAGCTCACGGCAGTTATAGCCCGAAGCCATAATTTCACCATAAGCCCCTGCCGAACGGAGGGCGATAAGGTCACCACGCTTCACGCCATTCAAATCAATAGCCTTACCAAATACATCGGAAGACTCGCAGATGGGTCCTACTACATCATAAGCCTGAACCGGCGCATCCGAAGTGATATTCTCTATTTTATGGAACGCTTGGTAGAGTGCCGGACGAATCAAATCCGTCATGCCAGCATCCAAGATGGCAAACTGCTTGTTGGTACCCTGCTTCACATAAAGTACCTGCGAAATCAATGAACCACATTGTCCCACTACCGCACGTCCCAGCTCAAAGTGAAGCGTCTGATGGGGACGAAGTTTCAAATGGCTGCTGTAAGTCTCGAAGTAGCTTTTAAAGTCAGGTATCGGCTGACGGTTGGGGTGACCATAGTCGATTCCGAGCCCCCCCCCCACATTGACGTGCTCAATGCGGATATGACGGGCTTCCAACTTATCTTGTAATTCGTTGACACGGTTACACAAAGCCACGAAATCACCCATATCCAATATCTGGGAACCGATATGGAAATGCAGTCCGATGAGTCTCAGATTCTTCATATTCTGCGCAATGTCTATCACACGGTCCATATCCTGCATACTGATACCGAACTTATTTTCGGCCAGCCCAGTGGTAATATTGGCATGGGTATGGGCACCTACATTGGGATTGATACGGAAAGCCACATTGGCTACCTTACCTTTAGCGGCAGCCAGCTCATTGATAATTTCCAGCTCAGGGACAGATTCCACATTAAAGCAGAAAATATCATAATCCAGCCCCAGATTAATTTCCCAATCAGCCTTACCCACCCCGGCAAAAACAATCTTGCCAGTGGGAAAACCGGCTTTGATGGCAGCACGGATCTCACCGCCACTTACACAGTCGGCACCCAAACCATTCTCGCGGATAATGGCAAGCACTTTGGGATTGGCGTTGGCCTTCACGGCATAATGCACTGAATAATTACCATACTTCGCCGCCTCCGTACGAATGCAGGCAAGCGTATCACGCAAAACCTTTGTATCGTAGTAATAGAAGGGAGTACGCAATTCGCGGAATTTATTGATGGGAAATGTTCCTTTCATATAATAGCTGTAATCTTTGTTTAGTTTTAAAAAAGGAAATGAAAGAAGTGTTTGCAACTCTTTTTAGAGCGTAGATTACGCGGATTGTACGGATAAAAAACAAAAAGAATTCGTACAATCCGCGTAATCTACACCCTAAAAAAATATTTATTCGCCGTTAAACAGCGCATTGCTGAGTGACTGCAACGCCACTTTCTTGTCACACTCTCGGATGAGGAAAGAAATATTATAGTTGCTACCACCGAAAGAAATCATACGTACCGGTATGTCGCGCATGGCATCCAATGCCTTGGCTTCGAAACCGACGTTCTCCCATTCGAGATCGCCCACCACACAGATGATACACATGTCCTTGTCCACCGTCACTGTACCATACTTCTTCAAGTCATCCAGAATTTCATTAAGATGCTTCACATTGTCGATAGATACGGACACACCCACTTCTGAGGTACAAATCATATCAATGGAAGTCTGGTAGCTCTCGAATATCTCGAAAACCTTACGCAAGAATCCGTGAGCAAGCAACATGCGGCTGGACTTTATCTTGATAGCCGTAATGTTGTCCTTGGCAGCCACCGCCTTAATCTTACCCTTCTCCGTATCGTTAGAAATCAGTGTACCCGGAGCAGTGGGGTCCATCGTATTGAGCAGACGGACGGGAATATTGGCATACTTGGCAGGCTGAATGCAGGTGGGGTGCAGAATCTTGGCACCAAAATATGCCAGCTCTGCGGCCTCTTCGAAGTGCAGATGACGCACCGGCGCAGTTTTGTCCACAATACGGGGATCATTGTTGTGCATGCCGTCGATATCCGTCCAAATCTGAATTTCAGAAGCGTTGATGGCAGCACCGATCAGCGAAGCCGTATAGTCGCTTCCGCCACGCTGCAGATTGTCTATCTCTCCGTAGGCGTTACGGCAGATATACCCCTGAGTAATATAAATCTCAGCATCCGGATGTAATTCCAGCTGAATCTGAAGCTTATCCTTGATATAGACCGGATCGGGTTCGGCATTCTTATCCGTACGCATGTATTCTAAAGCCGGAAGCAACACAGACTTCACACCGCATTCCTGCAGATAGTAATTCATCATGGCGGTGGAAATCAACTCGCCCTGAGCCAACACCACCTTCTCCTCAAACAGAGTGAAGAGGTCTTTGGTATAAGAACGGATATAGTCAAAATGAGATTTGATGAGCTCCAAGCCTTTCTGTTTATACTCCGGAGTAGCAAAAAGTTCATCAATGTGCTGGCGATATTTACTTTCCAGCTTGTTGATAATCTCGTTGGCACCTTCCGGATTCTTCTTGTACAGATAGTCCGAAATCTCAACCAATGTGTTTGTGGTACCCGACATGGCAGAGAGAACCACAATCTTACGTTCACCATCGGTAATCAATTTGGCCACTTCCTTCATTCGCTGAGCCGAACCTACTGAAGTACCTCCAAACTTTAAAACTTTCATTTTCGTTTCTGTATTAATTAGTTTATAGTTACAAGCTACGAGCTACAAGTAGGCAGCTACGGAGCTCTATCGTTAATTTCTGTTCTTTATAAGAATCAGTAGTCAGAGATAACTACTAATCATTGGTTATTGTAGGGGCGTATTCTGCCGTAACATCAGTCATCAGGTGGTCTGCGCACCGGTACACCTTACCGGGAAACTCTCGCAGCAACTGCAAGTTGTGCGTGGTCATCACCACCAGTGCGCCGGCTTCACTGATGCCGTGCAGAAACTCTGCAATAACATGTCCGGTTTCCGAATCCAGGTTTCCGGTAGGTTCATCCGCAAGGATTATCTCCGGAGAGTTGAGAACTGCACGCGCAATCACAATGCGCTGCTGCTCACCGCCCGACAGTTCATTGGGCAACTTATACCCTTTGTTGCTCATCCCCACCAGGTTCAGCACCTCTTCTATTTTGTCCTTAATCTCCCCTTTGCTCTTCCAACCGGTAGCACGGAGAACAAATTCAAGATTGTCGTACACCGTACGGTCTGTCAGCAACTGGAAGTCCTGGAATACGATTCCCAGTTTGCGGCGCAACTGTGGGATGTGCTTACGCTTAATATGGAGCATGTCATACCCCAATACCTCAGCCTTGCCCGATGCAATATCCAGTTCACCATAGAAAGTCTTGAGCAGGCTCGTCTTGCCAGAACCCACTTTACCTACCAAGTACACGAACTCCCCTTTGTGAAGTTCCAAATTCACACCGTTCAGTACGCACAACTCCTGCTGGTGTATCTCTACGTCCGTATATCTTATCAGCGCCTCGCCCACCCCTATTTTAATTTTTAATTGTTAATTTTTAATTGTTTAGTGTTTCTTCCACGTCGCACTGTGACGTTCCTCCAATTCACGCGCAAGGTCTTCAATGCGGTATCCTTTGGATGTGAGTAGCACGATGAGGTGATACAACAAATCAGCTCCTTCATAAATCAGGCGTTCGTCCGTACCGTTGCAAGCCTCAATGACAGTTTCCACAGCCTCTTCGCCTACCTTCTGTGCCATTTTGTTGACACCGGACTGGAAAAGACTAGTCGTATAGGAACCTTCGGGCATCTCATCATAACGCTTACAGATAAAATCCTGAAGAAGCTTCAAGAACATAACAGGTTGTTCGTTCTTCTCACCCCAGCAAGTATCTGCACCGGTATGGCAAACCGAGCCTACGGGATGTACCTGCACCAGTAACGTATCCCGGTCACAGTCTTCCTTCATGGAAACCACATTCAGGAAGTTACCACTCTCCTCGCCTTTCGTCCAAAGACGGTTCTTGGTACGACTGAAGAAAGTCACCTTTCCGGTTTCCACCGTCTTGTCATAAGCCTCCTTATTCATAAAGCCAAGCATCAGCACCTTAGCGGTATCTGCATCTTGTATAATCGCCGGAACAAGTCCGTTCATCTTGTCAAAATCCATTTTATTTACGATTTAGCTATTTACTATTTACGATTGAATTATTTTAAGTGACTGGAGACTTATGATTTGCTTGAGTAATCCCAATCGTAAATCGTAAATCGTCCAATCGTAAACTCACCTTCATCCTCTCATCGCAATTCCTTGGGCACAAAGGTACGATTTTAATTCGGGAATTTTGATTTCTCCGAAATGAAAAACACTGGCTGCCAGAGCAGCATCTGCTTTTCCCTGCAAAAAGACATCACGAAAATGCTCTTTGACACCTGCTCCCCCCGATGCAATGATAGGGATGGACAAATTGTCGGCAAGGCTGGAAAGCGCTTCATTGGCATAACCAGTCTTGACACCGTCGTGATTCATGCTAGTGAACAATATCTCGCCCGCACCACGTTCCTGGGCTTCTTTTGTCCACGCAAACAGTTCCTTATCCGTTTCCACACGGCCACCGTTCAAGTAACACCACCATCCCTTCTCAGTCTGTTTGGCATCAACTGCCAGTACACAAACCTGCGAACCGAAGTTCTTCGCAATCTCGTCTATCAATCCGGGACGGCGGATAGCAGAGGAATTGATGGAGATTTTATCGGCACCTGCATTCAGTAGCCTATCCACGTCACCCAGTTCATGAATGCCTCCACCTACAGTAAAAGGAATACTGATATTCGCAGCTATGCGTTTCACCAATTCTGTGAAAGTCTTACGACCTTCAAAACTGGCTGTGATGTCGAGAAAAACCAGTTCGTCGGCACCCTGCTCACTATAAGCACGCGCCAGTTCTACCGGGTCACCTGCCTGGCGGAGGTTCACAAAATTGACACCTTTCACGGTCTGCCCATCTTTTATGTCGAGGCAAGGAATGATTCTTTTTGCTAACACGGCGGTTTGAGTTATGAGTTATGAGTTATAAGTTATAAGTGATTAATTTTTAATTTTCAATTTTCACCTTTCAACCAACAAAGTTTTCCAGCTCTTTGAAGGTAATGCGACCTTCGTACAGAGCCTTACCGAAAATAACGGCAGGTATACCGGCAGTTTCCAGCTGGCGGATATCATCAGCACAACTTACTCCTCCACTGGCTATCAAATAGAGTTCAGGGCGGTGCTCCAATATCTCCTTATACAGCGCTATCGATGGTCCTTGCAGCATTCCATCACAACTGATATCAGTACAGATAACCTTATGAACCCCCTTCTCCACATAGTCTTTCAAGAACGGAAACAGTTCGCAACCACTCTCATCCTTCCAACCATTGACGGCTATTTTATGCTCTTTCACATCAGCGCCAAGAATAATTTTCTCAGAGCCATACATTTGAAGCCATTTGCAGAACAATTCGGGATTCTTCACAGCAATGCTGCCGCCAGTCACCATCTGCGCACCGTTCTCAAAAGCTATCACCAAATCTTCATCACTCTTTACCCCACCTCCAAAATCTATAATAAGAGACGTACGCACAGCTATCTGTTCCAACGTGCGGTAGTTTACCACATGATGGGAAACCGCACCGTCCAAATCGACCACATGAAGTCTGCGGATACCATGAGCCTCCAGTTCCAAGGCCACTTCCACGGGATTTTCATTGTACACCTTCTTGCTGTCATAATTGCCTTGGGAAAGGCGTACACATTTTCCGTCAATAATATCAATAGCGGGAATCAGTTCTATCATTTCATTTACGATTTGGCGATTTACAGTTCCAGGAAATTCCGCAAAATACGCTCTCCCACACTTCCACTCTTTTCCGGATGGAACTGTGTGGCGTAGTAATTGTCTTTATGCAAAGCGGCACTGAACGGATGAATATAATCCGTCACGGCTGCCGTACAATCACTGACAGGCACATAGAAACTATGTACGAAATAGACAAACTCTTCTTTAGTAAAGCCTTTAAAAAGGCCACTATTTATCCGAGCAATGGTATTCCATCCCATATGAGGCACTTTATCCTCGTGCCTCTGAGAAATGAAACGTTTCACATCAGTATCAAAAATACCCAGACAATCCACATCCCCCTCTTCAGAATGACGGCACATCAACTGCATGCCCAGACAAATGCCCAATACCGGCTGGCGTAATTCCTTTATCAACCTATCCATACCACTGGCACGCAAAAAGTCCATAGTGGTTTCCGCCTCTCCCACACCGGGAAAGATAACCTTATCGGCAGCACGTAGCACAGCCTCATCCGCTGTAATCACTGCCTCTACTCCCAGGCGTTTCAAAGCATAATCCACCGAACGGATATTGCCTGCATTATATTTGATAACTGCAACCTTCATTTTTTATTGAGAATTGACAATTGAAAGGTGATAATTGAAAGGTAATGACTGGTTCCACACCATCAATTATCAACTAATTAAATATTACTGTTTTATTCCTATATGCCAACACCTTGCGTTCAATATGCTTCTGAACAGCACGGGAAAGTACAATCTTTTCCAAGTCCTTGCCCTTGTTCACCAAATCTTGCACAGTGTCCTTGTGTGTAATACGCACCACATCCTGCTCTATGATAGGACCGGCATCCAACTCTGTGGTAACATAGTGGCTGGTGGCTCCAATAATCTTCACTCCACGTTCAAACGCAGCATGATAGGGCTTCGCTCCTACAAATGCCGGAAGGAAAGAATGATGGATATTGATTATCCTATTAGGATAAGCATTTATCATTTGCTCGGAAATGACCTGCATGTAGCGTGCCAGCACTATGAAAGTTATCTTATGTTCTGCCAGTAGCTCCATTTCCTTCTTCTCTTGTTCTTCCTTTGTCTCTTTGGTGATGGGGAAAAGATGGAAAGGAATACCGAAACGCTCTGCCACATGCTGCAAATCAGGATGATTGCTTATGATAAGAGGTATCTCTACGTTCCACTCACCGGCAGTATAACGCGCCAGCAAGTCGAACAAGCAATGGGACATCTTCGAGACAAAGATAGCCATGCGCGGTTTTGTATCGGAGAAATAGAGACGAAAATTCATCTCATACTTCTGTGCATACAAGGTGGCAAAATAATCTTCAATCTTTTCTTGAGGTACCAGAAAATCCTTCAATTCCCATTCTATACGCATGAAAAAGATATTCTCTACATGGTCTACATACTGATCTAGATAGATAATATTACCTTTGTTCACCGTTATAAAGTCTGTTACTTCTGCCAATATGCCAGGTTTGTCAGGGCAGTGCAGCAACAGTTTGGCTGTTTTCATCATCCTAAAATGTTTTTTATCATTTTTCAAATTACAACATTCTCGTTTTGAGTTCGCAAAAATAACGATTTATTGCAAAACAAAGAACTTTTCGAGCAAGAAGTTTAAAACAAGCTCCGAAATGTTTCGTTTTCTCCAGGAGAGATTTTCATATCAAGAACAAAACAGTGCATAAACAAATTTCTAAACAGTTGTTAAATTTACTTTTCTCTCATTTTTACAATCTTCTCAATATGAGGATATAAAGCAAATACAGCACAAAACGCTTGAAAAAAAATTCGTCATAGCTATTGCAGATATCAAAGAAATGCCTACCTTTGCAACCGCAATCGAGAGAGATAGCTACAAAAAAAATGAAATAATGGTGCGTTAGTTCAGTTGGTTAGAATACATGCCTGTCACGCATGGGGTCACGGGTTCGAGTCCCGTACGCACCGCGAATAATAAAGTAAACCTCTGAAATTATTAAATTTCAGAGGTTTACTTTATTATTCTTCCGACAAAAATGGGAAGTCGAAATATCCGGTGCACAAGCAACTTTCGGGTTTCAGCCTTCTCAGATTTACATCGCAAGAATAAGAAACTGAGCAGCAATGAATGGATAGATCGCCCCCTGGATAAGGGTAAGACCTGAAGAAGATATAGGCAGAATCCATAATATCCCATACTTTTTATCACGGAGGTTTTATGATAAGGATTTGGGAATTATACATCAAGCTTCTCCACATTACACATAGAACATCAAGGGAAAAAGTACCCACATCCGGAGAGTAAAAGCCACACTTCCGACACTGCATGCAACGGGATTGCCCCCTTAAATGCAGTATTTGTACGAAGAAAGTGAAGAATAAGCCCTAAATCGGCGTTAATAGATATTAGGGTAAAAAAGCATCGTTAAGTTCTTACTATCAGAAATTAAATCTGTAAATGAAAAGAAAAAGTAGTGCTGTCAATTACATCTTTATTTAAAATTGGATGCGGGCTACAACTGCATGTGTAAAATAGGATACTCTTTACCTTCTCCGTCCAAATCGGACCTTTTGTATACGTTAAAGCCTATATATTTATAAAAACCGACAGCTTGAATATTCTGCTCGTTCACATCGACTTTCGTTACCTGCAAATGATTTATGGCATAAGTAACCAGTTTTTTCCCAATTCCTATGCTTCGATAATTATTGTCAATAAACAACATTTCAAGATTTCCTTCTGCAATTCCCATAAATCCGATTAAGATTCCCTCCTGTTCAAATCCGAATAGAGTGACATACTGAAAATATACCGGAAGCTGTTCCTTATAGTATAGAAAATCTTCCTCTTTAAGAAAATCATGTGTACTCAATACTGCACTTTCCCAAATTTCTATCAAACGTGGATAATCCGTAACTTTAATTTTTCTAATCATAATTGTAATTGCTATTTAAAGCCGCAAAGTTCGGAACTTATACATTCAATGCACTGAACCCAGGTTAAAAAATACGTTTACGGATTCTGCTTAGTGCTTGCGGCGTGATACCCAAATAAGAAGCTATATCTTTGAGTGGTATATAGTTTAATGTAATGCCATATTCTTCAATCATCTGTAGATAATACTGTTCAGGAGAATATTTAATCAGGTCGATATTTCTTTTCAAGAGTTTATTCAGTAGTATAGCATTCAAATCTTCAAATACAGTTTTCACCTTAGGAATAGCAGTATACAGTTCATCTACTCGCTTCTTGTCTATTCGGTAAATAACGCTATCTACAATTGTCTGCACATTAAATGCAGATTTTGTTTGTAAGGTAAAAGATATGTTCGACATTGAAAACGTACCTTCTTTACAAAACCAAAAAATCTGCTCTTCCCCTTTATGATTCAAAAGCCAACAACGTAACATCCCATCATAAACGAAATAACTATATCTTTCTATTTCTCCTTCCTTAATCAAAAATGTATCTTTACTAATCAATATCCGCTCAAAATATCGGTCAAATAACTTAGATTCCTCCAAATTAAAAGTATTGATGCTAAAATTAAATTCTTTAAGCAGTTTTTCTAAAAGCATAATATTCACTGACTATAGTTTTTATAAGTTTTGACAGCCGATTTTTATTCCACAATACCAAAATGAACCAGAGCGTTCCGGATACCATGCTCATCCACCGTCTCCGTTATATAATCGGCAACGCTTTTCACAGCCTCGGAAGCTCCTCCCATAGCTATTCCCATCCCGGCTGCACGAATCATGGAAATATCATTCCCGCCATCACCAAAAGCGATGGTTCCTGAAACATCAAATCCATAATAGGAAGCAAACTCATTGATACCCATAGCCTTGTTTACTCCCGTCACATTGACATCCGCAAAGAAAGGGTTCCATCTGGAAACAGAAAGTCCGGGAAGTTGTGCCATAACTTCTTTTTCCATTTCTTCATCACAATATATGCATAACTGACAACATTCGCCTCCCATAAATTCCTTTTCAATGTCTGCCACCGGCGGTGTAGGGTGATTGACCAGCCTGGCCAATTCGACGACGGTCGGATTGAGTTCGTTGACAAAAATACCTTTATTCGTTTCGATAGCCAGAGCAAACCCATAATGTTGAGCCAATACCAGTACCCTCTGAAAATCCTTTTCGGGAATCTGTTTACGAGATATAGGAGTGCCATCTCTCAGTACACAATCGGACCCATTCAAAGCTATCACTGCATCGTATGGAATCTCTTCAAGTTCGTGAAGATCGGTAAACGCCCTCCCAGTTGCTATTATGATTTTTATATCGGATTCATGAACTTGCTGCAACGCTTCGATAGCCGACTGCGGAACGCGGTGAGTGTCGAAACTCACCAATGTTCCGTCTACATCTAAAAATATAGCTTTGGTCTCCATTATAAAATATTTTGGTCTAATAAATTATATATATTTCCCTCATCTCAATTTTGTGAATATCTATGTTCATTCGGTGCAACTCCCGTTGCTTTCTTAAACACCAGACTGAAATATTGCACACTCGGATAGCCCAGCCGACGCGCTACGGCAGCAGGTGTATTACCGCCTTCCGACAACATCTTCCTGGCCGTGTACAAGCATTTGAGCTGGAAATGTTCAGCCAATGTCTTGCCGGTTTCAAACCTCAGCAAATCATCAAAGTAAGCCGTCGAAAGATTCAGTCTTCCGGCACAGCATCCGGAAGTGGGCAGCTTCCCCTCCTGCAACTTTCCGGAAGTGATATATTCGTCCAATATCCCTTCCATTTTCCCCAGAATCATCTTGTTCTTATTCTCACGGGTGATGAATTGCCGCTCATAGTAACGTGAGCAATAATCCAGCAGCAATTCGATGTGACGGGACAAGATGGTATTGCTATGCGTATCAATGGAATGATGAAGTTCATCCTCGATATTCTCAAAGCAACACGTCACTTTGGCCGTTTCGCGCTGTGACAGATGCAACGCCTCCTCTTTGCGGTAGAAAAAGAAAGTATAGTTGTCGATATGATTCTTTAACGTAGTACAAAGCAATAAATCGGGATGAAATGCCAGCAGCCAGCCTTTGTCCGGAAGCGTATTATTCTTGTTCATCCGGAATATCTCGCCGGGAGTAAGAAATACCATCGTAGCATTGGAATAATCATAATATTTCCGCCCGCAACAGTCGCATCCCCCTTCACAATCCTCTATCAGCAGGATAGCATAGAACTCAAACTTCACGGCATCCTGATACACATTAGGATTTTCCAGATTAATAATGCTTACCTGGGGATGCAGCGTTTTGCATCCCAAACACCGGTTACACTCACATACAGTCTTTATGTCCAATGTATTGTCTTTCATCACCTATAAAGCCATTCTCAATTATTGCAACTTCAGATATCTAAAATCGTTAAGGATATGTTTTCCAAACGTTCACAATATCCCAATTACAAAATTAGAGGAAAATCCGGATACTTTCACTACCCTTATTACGGATTATATAACCTTAGTTACTGTCTTTATATCTGGTTACGTGACTTCATCTCCAGATACTTGTTTATCACATCGACAGAAAGATTCTCCGGTGTAATCAGTAAAGAACAGATGCCGTGCTGCTTCAAGGTGGAAACAATCAACCGCTTCTCAAATACAAATTTCTCGGCAATGACATGACGGTAATAACCTTCCGTATCTTTTACAGGCGTGGCGATGTACTCTTCCAAATCGGTATCTTCAAAGAAGATGACAAGCAACCGGTGCTGACGGTTCAACTGCTGTAGATAAGCCAGTTGGCGGTTCAGGCTGCTTATACCGGAAAAGTTGGTGTACAGCACCAAAAGGCTCCGTTTGTTGACATGCTTGTTCAAGTGTACGCACAATGAGGAAAAGTCGGTCTCCCCAAAAGTAGTCTGCTGGCTGTAAAGGTTCTCCAATAACGCCTGCATTTGTCCGGGCTGTCGGGAAGCGGGGATAAATGTATCAAAGTGCTCGTTAAACGTCACCAGTCCGGCTTTATCCTCCTTCCGCATGGCAACGTATGAAAGGACAAGGGAGGCGTTGATTGCATAGTCGAGCAAAGTCATTCCGCGAAATGCCTGCTGCATAACCCGCCCCTTGTCTATCACATTATAGATTTGCTGGGAACGTTCGTCTTGATAGACATTGACCATGAGTTCGTGCCGCCGGGCACTCGCCTTCCAGTTTATCGTGCGGTAATCATCCCCTTTCACATACTCCTTTATCTGTTCGAACTCCGTATGATGCCCCACCCTGCGGATGCGCTTTATCCCCAGCTCGGTCAGGTTGTCACTGATGGCCAGCAGCTCATACCGATGAAGCATCAGATAGGACGGATATACCTTGACATCCTGAGGAGCACCGCAAGTATATCTGCGGGAAAGCAGTCCCATCCTGCCTGCCACAAACACCCGAATCCGTCCGAAAGAGTAAATCCCCCGCCGCGTGGGACGCAGATGATAGGTAATCGTCCTGCCCTCACTCGCCCGGAGCTTCATCCTGAAATCAACATTCCGCAACTGGAATTCAAAAGGAATCTCATCCACCACTTCCACAGCTACCGGATACGGATAACTGCTCTCCACACGTATGTTCACAGCGTTCTCATCTCCGTTGGAGAAACGGGTAGCGCACTGACGGAAAGCCCGGATGCCACGAACGCGATAGAGCATAACCCCATCCACCAGCACCGACAAGGCCAGGACAAACAGCGCCCACTGCCCGATTGTAAAGAACGGAGCAAAAGCATACCCGATACCCATCAGCAGGATAATCAGCACAAGAGTCATATAGAAGCGGCGGCCCAGTCTCATTTCGGAACTTCCACTTTATCAATCAGACGTTGCGTCACTTTTACCGGTGAATAACCTTCCATCTCGGCTTCTGCCGTCAATATCAGGCGGTGCTGAAGTACATACGGAGCAACGAACTTTATGTCCTCCGGTGTCACGAAATCACGTCCTTGCAACAGTGCATACGCCTTCGAAGCCTGCATCATTGCCACAGATGCACGTGGAGAGGCTCCTAAATACACAGCTTTGCTGGTACGCGTCTGTTGCACTATCAGCGCGATGTATTGAAGCAGTGTACGATCCACAAACACCTGCTCCATCAGCCTGCGCAATGACAGCAGTTCTTCCTTTGTAAGGACAGGCGTCAGACTATCCAGCTTCACCAGCGAAGCATTCGTGTGGTGAAGCTCCAGAATATCCACCTCCTCCTCCAACGAAGGGTATCCCATGGTTATCTTCATCAAAAAACGGTCCAATTGCGCTTCGGGCAATTTATAAGTACCCTCCTGTTCCACCGGATTCTGGGTTGCCAGAATCGTATAAAGTTCTCCCATTTGATGCGTGGTGCCGTCAATGCTGACCTGCCGTTCTTCCATAACCTCAAACAAGGCGGCTTGCGTCTTGGCAGGAGCACGGTTTATCTCGTCCACCAGCACGATGTCGGCAAATACCGGTCCTTGATGGAAGTCAAAGTCATTGGTTTTCATGTTGAAGACCGTAGTCCCCAACACGTCACTCGGCATCAAGTCCGGAGTAAACTGAATGCGGCTGAAATCCGCCTTAATCAAACGGGCAACCAGACGGGCAAGCAGCGTCTTTGCCACCCCCGGCACTCCCTCCAGCAACACATGGCCGTTTGCCAGGACAGCCGTCAGTACCAGGTCCACTATCTGCTCCTGCCCCACTATGACCGTAGCAATCCGGTCCTTCAACGCTTGTATCTTCTCGGAAAAGAGAGTCAAGTCCACCCGTTTTTCTGTGTTCTCTTCCATAAATATCTTCTTTATATATGATTGATTATTTCATTCATTTTATCGACAAGCCGTTTCATCTCCTCCTCAGAGATGCTGCGCCCTCCGTACACCACCGGCCTCACCTCGCGGATGAATGTGGCAATTTCCCCCGCTTCCATACCCGTCTTCCGGGCAATCCTGCCGAAAGAGCGCTCATCCTCTGCCACTTCCTCCACATCCACTTGCATTTCCCTCCTCAGTTCCTCCGCAAAATAGAGATATTTCTTGCGGACTAAGTCAGCATGGTCCTTCTTCTGATAATAAAGGGTACCTATCAACTCTGCAAACTCCAAAGACTTATTCTCCGGTTCGCGGATAACGGGAATGGCACGCTGCTTCCTACGGGCTGTAAATATCATAAAGAGCAGGATGGAAACCATACTCAAGTACAATGCCCAGCGAAGCGGAGGCTGCGAAAGGAAATAGCGAAAAGGAGACATCTGTGCCTGGGCTGTTTCTTTCATATAGCCTTCGGTACGGACAATGGGAAATCCACCCATTTGGGACAATATACGAAAAAGATAAGCCGCATTCTTCCCATCCAGCACACCATAGTTCGTAAAAAGCAGGGGAGTGGAAGCCAGTATAACCTCCCCCTTTCCCCAAGAAACTGACATGGCAACCGGATGAGCAGCTTCTCCGGTAACAGTTTTTTCCGCCAACACTTTACAAGAAATGGAATCTGCAAAGAAATAAGACTGGCAAAGTTGGGGATAGAAACAGAAAGTCTGCTGCGGATAAACCGCCGAATCCCCCACCCAGCACAAACTGTCTTTCGAGAGCAATGCAGTGGCATATTTTTTCAAAGCCGACGGACTGAAATAGGAATAGCTGCACTCAAATCCCAGCGTATCTTTCAAAATACGGCTGAAAGAGCTCCCCGCCAGCATAATCCGGTCTCCCCGTCCCGCCATCTTCAACATCGCCTCCACATCTACATCCGTCAGATGCAGGTTATCGGTAACAACCAGTATTCCGCGGCGAAGCGTCGTATCTTCCTGCTCCAGCTCATAAAAAGTCTTTCTCGACAACGAATATCCCTTCGGCAACGATGAAGACACCAGGCTATCGAACACGGCACAGCCGAACGGTTGCTTGTCATAATGGCTGAACGTAGGGTTCCAGACAAACTTCTTCGGCAGACGGCACTCTATCGCAAACATCAACACCAGAAAAGCAATGATACCGGCTATAAACCAATGGTTCCCCTTCATGCCATCCCTCCTTTCTCCACTTCTTTCTGCAAATCCCGCATCGCATGGAACAATGTTTCGGTCGCTTCAAAATTTCCGTAACGTACCCGTAGAAAATGGCTGGTCATTTGGCGGAAAGCTGGCAGACGGACTTCATAGATATATTGTGTAGGCGTTTTATATAACTGCCAGTCTATACGTTTTCCGTCGCTGAGCTGTTTCAGCGTCTGCAGATAGAGCAAACGCACCGCCTCCCGATAATCCGTCCGGACAAGCGCATCGGCAATTCCCTCCGCAAAATCCACTCCATAGATGGTATCCTCCCCCACTGTATAGGGCAGGGTACTCTTGCGCGAATGCATGAACAGTTCCGGACGCTTCTTGTACACAAACCAGATGACCAATACAAGGATAAGAATGGCAATGCATATCAACACGACCTCCGAATATTCTGCCACCAACGTATTCCCGAATATCTTGTCCAGCAGCTTGCCGAACCATCTGCTGAACCACTCAAGTACATTAATTTCGGGAGCTATCAGCTCACGGCTGTAAGCAAACGCCGGGTCGGACTGCCAAACGGCAATCTGTGCAGTATCACAAACCAGTGTATCAGCCGGAACCATATTCATAGTCCGTTATCAGAGTTTATCAAAATTGTCAATATCACTCTCTACCATCACATAATCTATCTTTTCCGAAGCATGACCGTATTGATAAGCCAGTCCCAGCAATGAGAAAATCATGGACATATAAACGCCGAATACCTGGACCACCGCCAGCAGATAAAGCACAAAGCTATAGGCTGCCGATACAGTGGCACCGCCACCTGCATCAGTCATTGCAAAGATATATTTCACAATGGTCCCGATATACCATGGAATCATCGTCACTCCTTGCAAGATGGCGGCGATGAATCCCATAACAATGGAAATCAGTACGATACCTCCCCAGGTAGCGAAACCCAGTCGGTAGGCCTTCTTCAAGGCATCTATGATATAGATATCTTCGAACAGATAGACTGGAGCCCAAATAGCCAGTGGCACAGACACCACCACAACAAGCAGAACGAACAAGAACGCAAGCGCTATAAACGGAATGATGGTGGCTATAAAACCAACAATAAGCCCTACAAACAGCACCAAAAGCACACTGACAATCATTATCAGAAATACCCTTCTGACATTACGGAACAACAAGGGCTTCAGCATCCCTAACGTCACTCCCTCCAAGCGTTCTTCCCGTTCATTGTAAGTACGGACCAATGCGTAGACCAAAGAGGTCAGCATGACAGTTCCCAGCAGATATAGAACGGCATACAGACTGTAATAAGTCACCAGCGCCATGATGGACGCTCCGACAACAGAAGAGTCGAACGAGCCTCCGGTCATATCACCCAAAACCATTGTACCGCTCATCAGCCCGTTCAGGCTCAGCCCCTGAAGCAGGCAAAGCGGCAACATCAGATATGTAGTGAATTTCATCAACGGCTTCCAGTTCTCTTTGATAAAATCAAAGGTAGCAGTTAGTTTCTCTCCAAAAGAACGTTGTACATACAGTGCGATTTTAGGTTTCTGTGCTTCCATGCTTCTTTCTGTTAGGTAAATAAATATAATAAAAAAAGATAAACGACAAAGAAAGTAGAATAAAGCCGAACCTCAAAGCATCCGAAAGTTCGGTATGACGGGTAACAAATCCTTCTATAAATCCTGCCATGATGAATACGGGTACCGTACCCACCACTATTTTCAGTCCTTTTTTGGCTCCCCGTTTGAAAGATTCCAGCCTTGAATAGGTTCCGGGAAAGAGCCATCCGTTGCCCAGGGCAAGACCGGCGGCACCGGCTACAATAATCGCCCAGATTTCGAGTGTCCCGTGCAGCCAAATGGCAAGGGAGGACTCCCAAAGCAAGTCGTGCTGATAAAAGAAGGTTTGGAAAGCCCCTATCATGATGCCATTGTTAAGGAGCATGTATCCGGTGCCAAAACTGGTCAGCAGCCCCATGGCAAAGCAGTTGAAGGAGACCATGATATTGTTCAGCGTGATACTCAGAAACATGGGGAACTCGGAGGAACCGTTATATACAGCCATGGGTTCACCATTAGCGATATTGTTCAAAGTCATATCCACATAAGAGTTTCCTAAAATCAAACGCACAAAATCGGGGTCTCCGGCAGCAGATACCACTCCTATCAATGCGCTGACCACAAATATAATGAAGGAAGCCACTAACTCACGGCGTGCATCGTGCATGGCCGAAGGCACTTCACGGGTCCAGTAGGTGATAATTCTTGACCATTTCTCGCGCTTGTTTCTATAAATGCGGTTGTGCAATGCCGAGGCAAGATTGTTCAGATAGATAGTGATGCGGGAAGCGGGGAAATGCGTTTGGGCAAAAGCCAGGTCTGCCGTAAGCTCCGTATATGCGTCGGCAAGCTCATCGGGAGACAGACTGTCCGCCTGCTCCACTATTTTTTCTGCTTGTTTCCATTTTTCGATGTTCCGCCGGATAAACGTCACTTCTTTCATACCCCATGAATATTTCAGAGAAGTTTTGTCTGAAATCGGTAACAAAAATAAGAGAATAATGATATATTTGCAATGAAATACTAAAAATGTTTTATCAGGAATGGCAGAATCTACAATTATCACCGGGCAGTTTGTCCGCATCAGTCAAACGCCTGCCAGTATCGGTGAACGGCTCATTGCACTGGTCATAGACTATATTCTGCTCGGATTCTATGTATTTTCTACTTTGGCCTTGTTTTCACGGATTCATCTGCCCTCTGATTTCACGATGCTTTTCTTCCTCGCTATCGTCTACCTGCCGGTCTTGTTTTACGCATTTCTCTGCGAAATGTTCAACCAGGGACAAAGTCTCGGCAAGCGGCTGATGAACATCCGTGTCGTAAAAGCAGACGGTTCCACGCCCGGTATAGGCTCGTACCTGCTCCGATGGCTTCTCTTTCCTATCGACGGACCGGTGACCGGTGGCCTGGGACTTCTGGTCGTCCTTTTGACCAAAAACAGCCAGCGAATGGGCGACCTTGCTGCCGGCACCATGGTAATCAAGGAAAAGAATTACCGCAAGATACACGTCAGCCTCGATGAGTTCGACTACCTGACCAAAGACTACCGGCCTACCTATCCACAAGCTTCCGACTTGTCATTGGAGCAAATCAACGTCATTACTCGGACCCTGCAATCGGGTAAGAAAGACCGTACACGACACATTGCCTCCCTTGCGAAAAAAGTGCAGGTACTTCTCTCCATCACTCCTCATGACGGTAACCCGGAAAACTTTCTTCAAACCATTCTCCGGGACTACCAGTATTATGCCTTGGAAGAAATTTAATACAAACTTCCAACAAAACCCAAGAAGTGTTAAGTCTTACGCTTATTTAAGATTCAAGCTGCATCTTTTTGGTTTTTCATTTGTTAATTAACCAGAAGGTCTTAACTAAATAACAAAGAACAATTATGAAACGAATCATTACATTAATCACACTGGTGTTGGTAAGTGCATCGACCCTGATGTATGCACAGAGTAGCAGCGAAACACGCCAAGCAGAGCGTAAAGCCCAACGCGAAGCCCAGAAAGCACGCGAAAAAGCGGAAAATGAAAGGAACTATGCCATTGCCGTCCAGGCATTGAAAGAGGGCAAGTTTGTATTGGAAGCAGACCAGCTGGTGTTCAAGAGAGGACGGAGCGCATTTGTTTCATCGACAACAAACTTCGTTCTGATGGACGGTGAACACGCATCCGTACAAATAGCTGCCAACAATGCCCTTGCAGGCCCCAACGGAATAGGCGGCATCACAGTGGACGGCAGCAGAAAGGAAATGAAAATCACGACCGACAAAAAGGGAAACGTGAATTGCAGCTTCAGCGTACAAGGCATCGGAATATCCGCACAAGTGTATATCACACTGACCAACGGCGGCAATAATGCATCGGCAAGAATCAGCCCGAACTTCAATTCGAATACCCTGACGCTGAACGGAGTCCTGGTTCCATTGTCCCAGTCAAACGTTTACAAAGGGCGGGCTTTATAAAATACCCCTTTTGTCCGTACAAAGTATAAAGAAAAGAAGATATTCATATCGTGTTCGCATTCTGTTAATATCGTGTAGACACGATATTAACAGAATGTGGACATTTATTCTTTTATCTGTTGACACGTCGGGCAATAATATACCGAACCACCCATATAAGCCTCTTTTATGATGGTACTGCCACAACGGAGACAAGGATTCTTCCATGTTTTGGCAGAAAGAATGGTTTTGTAACCTCCGGCGTTGCCATAAAGATCTGTTTGCGTATCGCGTCCGCCCTCGGAAGTCATATCCACCAATGTTTTTTTTAGAGCATTAAAAAGAACTTCTTTCTGATTATCCGACAGAAGTAGCACTTTCTGTTTGGGATTTATCCGTGCATTGAACAGAATATCCTGCGTTACGCCATTACCGACACCGGGAATATGCTGATTGGTTGCCAATAGAGCTTTAGCAGAGAGGGTCTTCTTTGCTTCGGCAACGAGTTTCTCAAATTCCGCTTCGGTGTATTTATCGCTCAACGGCGAAATGCTTTCCCGACTCAATTTATAGTACTTATTGTCGATATAGCTATCAGAATAAACATTGATAAAACCATACATTGCAACCGTGAAGACAAGGAATGAATCATCATTAAACGTCAGCAACAACTGGTAATTGGCAGGAATCTCATCTCCCGCACTATAATAACGGACACTGACTCCGTCGCCTATGTTCATGATCACATTATCCGAAAGATTGAAATTGACAAACATGCCATATCCTTCGGATGAAAGGATGGTTTTGCCTACGAGCAGTTTACCATACTCCGACGGTTCACCGTTATAGAACGTAAACTTATGCGGTTTGGTGGCATTAAATACCTGCGTGATTGTTTTACCGCTCAAGGCGTTGTTCACTTGTTTGCTCAAGGTGATAACTTCGGGTAATTCTAACATATTATCTTACTTTTATTTTCGATAGGGATATATATTTCCGTTAATAACTCGTCAATAGCCGTGTTGCCAGGTGTATTATAATCAATATCACTCATTATTTTAACCGGACCACTTCCCCTATAATAGGCATCAACACGTTCAATGAGTCTTTCTCTTTCAGATTCATGGCATTTTTCAGCGGTTCGTCCCAGCGGTGTCTAGCCAAAGCATATTTGGAATGATGAACAGTCAGAATCTTTTCCGCATTCAAGTCCCTGGCCGCTTGCCCCAAATATTGGGGCATGGTATGGATATATTTCCAATCTTCGTTATACTGCCCATTCTCCAATATGGCAAGGTCAATGCCGGGATATTGCTTGCCTATTTCGGCAAAATGCGTGTCATATCCGCTATCACCACCCATATAAATCTTCTGCGAAGGGGTTTCGATAAGGAAAGAAGCCCATAATGCCTGATTTGCCTTCAACGAGCGGCCCGAAAAATGCCGGGCGGGCAAGCAATGAAGCAGAAATCCCTTATCCAGTACAGTATCTTCAAACCAATCTAGCTCAACCAGGGATGATTTGTCAAATCCCCAATACTCGAAATGTTCGCCTACCCCCAAAGGACAGACCACCTTGCCTACCCGGTTTTTCAGCTGCATCACCGTCTCATAATCCAGATGGTCCCAATGGTCATGTGATATCACCAGATAGTCAATCTCCGGCATATCGGCAGGCTTGTAGGCATCCGCTCCTTTGAACGGCTTGTTTACAAACGAAACCGGAGAAGCCACACAAAATACGGGGTCTACCAGTATACGCTTTCCGTCTACCTGGATAAAATAGGATGAATGTCCGAACCATACCAATACATTCTCGTCCTTGCTTATCTTGCTGAGGTCCGTCTTTATAACCGGAATCTCCGTTTCAGGACGCAAATCGGTTTCTTTCTTAAATAAGAATCCCCAGAAAGCTCCCAAACGTCCCTTTTGGGAAGTCATCATCACCGTACTGTGCAGATTCCGGAATTCTCCGTCTTTGTAATGAGGCGACTTCTTTATCCTCTCCAACCGTTCTCCTTGAGGAGCCCTCCCGAAACTCGGCTGATTGACAAAAACGAATCCCGCTATGACCGCAACAGCCACAATACCCACTATAATGCCAACTATCATACGTACTCTTTTCGTTTTTAATGAATTCATATTCAATGAAGCTACATTTACAGCTGCAAATATAGTCGAATTGTTATTAAATCACTATCTTCGCGCCCAATTTACGGAATCAATACAATAAAGAAATAAAAAGCCAACAAAGAAATGAACACACACAGTCTATGTTGCATCGGTTATATTACCCAAGATAAAGTCGTAACCCCTAAAAATACCATATATATGCCGGGAGGCACCTCCTTCTACTTCGCACATGCCATCAAGCACTTGAATGCTAACGATTTTCTATTGGTAACAGCTTTGGCTGATACTGACATGGGCATTGTGGAAGACATTCGGAAAGAAGGTATTTCCGTCAAAGCCTTGCACAGCACACATTCCGTCTGTTTCGAGAATATTTATGGAGAAAATCAAAACGAACGTACACAACGTGTCACGGCAAAAGCAGACCCTTTCACCGTGGAAGGTTTGAAAGATACCGATGCACGGATTATCCACTTGGGCAGTCTGCTTGCCGACGACTTCTCTTTGGAGGTCATCAAGTTCTTGTCCGGCAAGGGACTCCTCTCGGTAGACGTGCAAGGATTTCTCCGCAAGGTGGAGAATGAAAAGGTGCTGGCCGTAGACTGGCCGGAAAAGAAAGAAGCATTGAAGTATATCCATATCCTGAAAGCCAACGAAGCTGAAATGGAAGTGCTGACCGGATGCAGTGAACCGCACGAAGCTGCATTGCTGATTGCAGACTGGGGCGTGAAGGAAGTGCTGCTGACCCTGGGAGATAAAGGTTCGCTGATTTATGCCCAAGGAGAATTCCACGAAATACCCGCCTACCCTGCCCTGCAGATTACAGATGCAACGGGATGCGGAGACACCTATATGGTAGGATATCTGTATATGCGCGACAAAGGCGCGTCTTATCGAGAAGCCGGATGCTTTGCCGCCGCCATGTGTACCATAAAGCTACAATCGCACGGGCCGTTCTGCGGAACGGAGGAAGCGATAAATAATGTGATAAGAGGATAAGATGATGGGGTGATAGCAGGATATCACCCCATCATCTTATTTACAATCCGAATTTCTTCAAATCATCTTCCACACTACCAATACCTGCAATATGGAACATATCAACCAGTACCTTGACGACATTTGGAGAAAGGAAAGCGGGCAATGTAGGTCCTAAGTGAATATCCTTCACACCGAGGCTCAATAATGCCAATAATACAATAACTGCTTTCTGTTCGTACCACGCTATGTTGTAGACTATGGGAAGTTCATTAATGTCGTTCAGCTGGAATACTTCTTTCAGCTTCATGGCTATTACCGCCAGTGAATAGCTGTCATTGCACTGCCCGGCATCCAATACACGGGGAATGCCGTTGATGTCTCCCAAACCAAGTTTATTATAGCGGTATTTGGCACAACCTGCGGTCAGGATAACGGTATCTTGCGGCAAGGCTTTGGCAAATTCCGTGTAGTAGTCACGGCTCTTCATACGTCCGTCACAACCTGCCATTACGATAAAGCGGCGTATGGCCCCGGTCTTCACGGCATCTACCACCTTGTCTGCCAGTTGCAGCACCTGGTTATGGGCAAAACCGCCGATAATTTCTCCATGCTCTATCTCCACCGGAGGCTGGCATTGTTTGGCAATCTCTATGATTTCAGAAAAGTCTTTCCTACCTTCAGCATCCTTATCAATGTACTTGCAACCCGGATAGCCGGTAGAGTTGGTGGTAAACATACGTTCTTTATACACAGCATTTGCCAGAGGAGGAACGATGCAATTGGTGGTAAACAGAATCGGTCCGTTGAAGGAAGTGAATTCTTCGCGCTGTTTCCACCAGGCATTGCCATAATTGCCTACAAAATGGGAATATTTCTTGAAAGCCGGGTAATAGTGAGCAGGTAACATTTCACCATGTGTATAGACATCTATTCCTGTGCCTTCAGTCTGTTTCAATAATTCTTCCATATCCTTCAAGTCATGGCCGCTAATCAAAATTCCCGGACGGTTCTTCACACCGATATTTACCTTTGTAATTTCAGGATTACCGTAAGTACCAGTATTGGCTGCATCCAATAGAGCCATTGTCTTTACTCCAAACTCACCAGCTTCGAGAACCAGCTTCACCCACTCCTCTGCCGATAGAGACTCAACTGCAATGGTAGCCAGTGCGCGTTGCATGAAAACATGAACCGTATCATCATTGAATCCCAGACGCATGGCATGCTCCAGATAGGCAGCCATACCTTTCAAGCCATAGACAAGCAATTCTTTCAACGAGCGGAGGTCTTCATTCTGTTCACGCAGAACACCTACTGTCTTCGCTTTTCCGGCATAGTCATCACGCGTTCCCTGCCAAGTCAGTTCATCTACTTTGGGTAAGAGCACTTTGTTATGCTTGGCCTCTTGAATCAATCCATTACGCATGGTGATTCCTTTATCTACCCGCTTCAAAATGCTTTCATCATCGAAATTTGCATTCGTAATAGTGCAGAACAGAGCATCCGTCACAAAGATATTCACTTCTTCGGAGACCGGACAATCTGCCTTGCGCAAAACATCGGCAACGACAGAGACACCTCTAACCACAAACAGCAACAAGTCCATAGCTTGAGCCGTATGACTTTCTTTTCCACATACACCTTTCAGTATACAGCCGGTTCCTTTGGCTGTCTCCTGACATTGATAACAAAACATGTTCGGTTCCATATTCTTATTCATTTAAAAGTTTACATCATCTTTCCATAAGATAAGCGGCACCTCAGCAATAAAAATAAGCAAGCTTATTTTCTATTACTTTCGGTTTGCATTATCTTTGTGCAAAGATGAGAGTTCTACAACGCGAAAACTGTCACGAATGTTACATCGAATCACAAAAAAGTAAAAAAGAGAATGGAAATCCATACATTATTGAAAATGCCTCCTTTTCAAGGCATAACAGAAGAAGAATTATTATCCCTCATCCTGGCACCCGAACATGCACGCAGGCAATACAAACCTGCTGACTTTATTGCCATGCAGGGAGAAGCATACCGTTCTCTATTCATATTGTGCTGCGGCAGTGTGCGTACCCAAATGGTCAGTGCAGAGGGAAAGCAACTCACCATAGAAACGCTGAAAGCCCCGCAACTACTTGCCCCGGCTTTTGTCTTTGCCTCCGAAAACCGCTTCCCGGTAAATATCGAAGCAAAAGAGAAATGTGAGATACTCATCATAAACAAGAATGTCTTCCTGGAATTCCTGCATCGACACCCCACTGTGATGCGCAACTTTCTGCAACTGGTATCGGACAGAACTCTGTTTCTCTCCAAAAAGCTGAATGCCTTTGCCCTGCAAAGCCTAAAATCGCGCATACTGAACTATCTACGCATGCATGGCACGATACTCAACCAGCAGGAAGTGGCACAAATACTGGGAGTGGCTCGTCCCTCGCTAGCACGTGCCTTATCGGAGCTGGCAAGCGAAGGATGCATCCGGATAGAAGAGAAGGAAATGCGGATAAATGAAATCTCCGCCCAAAAGTATTTATAAAAAAACGCCCACAAAACACGCACGCCTGCGCATCTTGCGGACATCTTCATCCTTTTATAAAATTGCCTGCTTTTTCTAAGCAACTTTCTTTAATTGCATGTTCGCTTTCCTACTGCCTTTCCGAACCAATCTGCGAATCCAAAGATAATAGCCCGTCAGCGGCAAGCTGGCCCCTACCAAAGCGGCAAGAAAACTCAATATACGGGTGGTCAGCCCTCCCCAACTGCCTACATGAACGGAGAATATCCAGCCACGGATTTTTCCTGAAGCGTCGGCATCCTTATATAAGGTAGCCCCGGTGATTTCACCGCTACGGGGATTGAACGTATAGCGGTCGGCAGCACGCTGGTTGCCCAACCGATTGAAAGAAACCGTAGCAGAGCCTTTGGACACGGTAATCTGTTTATAATCAGGATTGAGTTCCTTCAGTTCTTCGTAAACCTTCTGCCAGCTTGTAAAAGGAGAGAAAGAATTTCTTTCACGATGCTCACCTCCTGGTCTGCCACCAGACCGGCCTTGAGCCCGTTCTCCTCCCTGGGCAGCAGTTTGTGCCGAAGCACCATGTCCTCCACCCCCTTGCGTGGTTTCCACTCCGAAAACTTTGTAGAAGCCGGTGCGGTACCAGGAGAAAGACCATGACAGTCCCGTAAGCGCCATTACCAACAGAAGAACCAGCGTGTACATACCGCCTGCCACATGCAGGTCATAGCAGAACCGACACCAACCCTTACCGGAAACAATCTTCAAACTGTTCTTCAAAGCCTTTTTTGTACGGGGCCACCAGATGACAATGCCCGATATCAGGACAAAGACAAACATCAGCGTGGCAGTGCCCACAATCATTTTTCCCCAGAAGATGCCTCCATCGGGCTTCATGCTGTCCAGCAACCAGCGATGCAGGCGGAACATGGTCGTGAAAAACGGCGCACGTTCATACTTGCCCTTTATCTCACCCGTATACTGGTCTACATAGACGGAAGCACGACGAGGTTTGGAAAGGTTCACCTGCCAGGCACGCTCCGGAGCAGACGAGGCTGTGACACCCGTCACAAAAACACTATCCGGCAGAGTAGCGGCCACTTTTTCGGCCACCTTGCCCATGGGAAGCGATGCCGGCCCGACTTTCTCCACATAGTAGAGGTCGCGGCGGCAGAGCTCCATCACCTCCGTCTCGAATACCAGCATGGCTCCGGAAAAACAGATAAGGGTAATCAGTAGCCCGAAGGGGACTGAAAGCCATAAATGTATTTTACGAAAAACTTTCTTCATAGGAGCTTTATTCCAGTTTACCTACACCGTTCAGTTGGGTTGCATTGACAACCAGACCCTTGGTAGCTGTTGCATTGGCAGGGTCTACCTTATAGATGGCAGGATAGCCGGAAGAGGTAGTGACTGCCACATATGCGTTGCCATTTTCCATGTACGGGGTATTACCAAAGCCGGAGACATCGCTTGGAAGGCCGTTCACATAAGTCAAAGCTCCGGTGGAGGCATTGAAGACGGCAAGTTGGTTGGCAACCTTGTCTGATGCCGTAATTGCCTTATCATACATCAGCAACAGGAAATAATTACCTGAAATATACCAAGTGCGCAAGAAAGAGGCGCCATTGGCTTTCTCTTCAAGATTATAGTAATAGGCGGCATCAAATTCCTCTGCTTTGGTATCGATGCGTACAACTCCAGCAGGCAATGTAGTCTGCTGACGCGAATCACTCATGGTCTTGGCATAGCTCGGAGAAAATACATATACATAGCCGTCGTCGGCAAGCCAGTTCATCTGGTAGTACTGTGACTTCATGCGTCCGGCAGCATAACTGATTTTGTCTGTAGTGATGACCTTATGAGAATTCAGTGTCTGATCACCAAAGATAGCGATATGGCATTCATTAGGATACTGGGTCCATTGCAATTCGTCCTTCTCATAGGCACCGCTACCCTGCCCGCCGGATTCTGTCTTTATTAAATCCTCATTACCGGAAAGCACCCACTTGTAACTACCGTCTTCATTCTTCTGCATGCAACCATACTGGCTAAGCCCCATGGGAATGGCTGCTGCATAAACCTTACTGCCCACTTGTTCTATACCGGCCAGTGTTACGTATTCACCATTTTCAAGGAAATTTTCGGCAAGAAATGGAGTATCCTTTGTTACCGAGTTCTTTGTATAAGTCTGTTTCTCGACATCCAGATAGGAAATCAAAAAAGATTGGGGAGTATATCCATTTGCATCATTCAGTTCCGTAGGGCCGTCGCCGGTAGAAGTCGTCATTATAAATTGGTCATAATAGCCGTAGGTAGTGAAACGATTGACGTTATACTCCTGGCTACGTTTTTCCAGTTCACCGTTTGTATTCATAATGAACGACTGGGTAGTGCCTGCATTTCCCTGGTGATAATTCAAGGCATACAGATATTTGTTTCCGTAGAACACCCAGTAAGTAGCCCCATCGTTCACAAGGCCATTGCCGGCAGCAGTAATTTCACCGCTTTCCAGTGACTCGGCTGTCAGCAGGACAGGAACGGAGCTACCTGAAACTGTAGCCGTGGCAGCTATCACATAGTTACCCTTTGAACCGGAACCGGAACCGGAGCCGGAACCCGGTTCGTCTGTGTCTGTACAAGAAATTAAAGCCATTCCGGTCATTGCCATTGCCAAGAGGCCGGACAAAAGATAATTCTTCTTCATTTGTTCTTCTTATTAATTACACCTATTAAAACCATTATATTTATTAATCACCAAAATGTACACGTACCTTGCCATAGAACGCACGCCCGGCTTTCTGAAGACTGAAATTGTCGTACAAATCCTCGTTCGTGAAGTTGCGGCATTCAAACGAGATATTATAGCGGCCATTCTTCAGACTATAGCTCAATGTCAGGTTATGGGAGAACTGGTCGGGTACCATGAAATCCTTGTTCTTGCTACCGATGGCCTGCGAATAGTAGGAGAAGCTGTGCATGTACTGGTTGTCGTAAGTCACGGACAGCATATTCCCTTTCTTCCAGAGGTCGCGCCAATAGAAGTTTACGTCAAAATCAGCAAACTGATAGGGCACATTGGGAATGCGTGCCTTGTAACCGAGATTTTCCACAGAGTTGCCGGTACTGCCGATTTGCATCTTCTCATTGTCACGCACATTCATCTGCGTGAAGTTGCCGCCCACACTCAGCCAGCGTCCGAAGCCATAGCGTGCCGATACATTGTATCCCTTCGTCAGCACCTTGCCGTAGTTGGTATAAGTGGCCCCTTCTTTTCCTCCGCTCAAGTCCTGGATATTGCGCTGGATATAATCCTTCGTATTGCGGTATACCACACCGCCTTCCACGTAGACGGAATGTTTTCCAAAACTCCGGGAATAACTCAGGTTCAAGTTGATGTTGTCACTTTTCTCGGGACGGATGCCGATGTCTCCACTCTCCAGGTCTTCGTCACCAAACATCTCTTCGATAGTGGGCAGGCGGTAAGCTTTTTCATAAGAGAGCTTCGCCTGCAAGCCGGGCAGGATGAAGTAGGTTCCGGCAGCACCATATCCCCAAGAGTCTACCGTACGGCTGGTGCGTACATAATTACTACCGGTATCATCCTCGGCCATAGGTCCTGCCACATACTGGCGGTAGTATTTGCCGAATGCCGAGAAGTTCCACTTTTCGGAAGGCATCAGGCGGTATGACAAACCGGAGATATTCTTGCGGGTCTGCTTGGCAATGGCATCCGTCTGTTCTTCCACCGCCAACAGTGAAGTATTATCACGCTGGAATGCACTCAACACATGATTGAAAGTCAGCATGTGGACCCTGGCAATGCGGTAATTCAAGGTCAATGTACCGTTCCAATTGTCATTATCGGCACGGGAATACTGGCGGGACTGTTCGCCGGGGCTGTTCAGCGGATGTTTCTCACCAAGCCAGTTGTATTCGTAGCGGGCAGTATCCACATTCGTAGTGGCATTGCGATTGTAGTTGGCTGTCAGCACCATATCCAGCCCCTTGATTATCAGGTTGCGTTTGCTGTATTCCATCGAAGGCATCAGTGAATGGCCAAAGCGGTGCTTTTCCCCGAAGACTGTCTTCTGGCGTACACCGGTCTGTATGTCCTTGTACATGTGCGAATAGGTGAAACCGAACATCAGCCGGTCTGCCCAACTTTTGTCCACAATACCCGCTTTGGCCACAATGGCTTCGTTGTGGTAAGTATCATTGAAACGCTTCACGCGCACCTTCTCACTTTCGTTGAAACTGCCCGTCTCAAAATCCTTTACCGGCGCATCTACATAATAATCGTTGTCCGAGTAGTTTTGAAAGGCATTGATTTCATAGCTGAAACCGTTCTTGAAAGTCTGTCCGAAGTTAACGTATGAGCGGTGGGTATTGAACGAGCCGTAAGAATAAGAAGCATCCAGAAACCAGTTCCGGCGTTTCTTGTTGGTAACAATATTGATGACACCGCCAATGGCATCCGTACCGAAGCCCACGGGAACTACACCTTTATATACCTCTATACGGTCGGCAAAGCTCACCGGAATATTGTTCAAGCTGAAGGAGCTTCCCACACCTTCCTGCGGCACACCGTCAATGAACACCTTGACGTGCTTTCCGCTAAAACCGTCCAGCATCAACTGCATATCCGAACCTACCCCACCCGACTCACGGAGTTTCATGCCCGGAGCCTTGGTCAAGGCATCGCTCAGATTCTTCGTGGTGTTCTGGAGTTCCTTTGTATCGACTGCCACAGCATTGAATGCCGACCTCTTCACCCGGCTCACTCCGGTAGAAACGATAGTCACCTCGTCCAGCTGTTGCGTTTCAGGAGCGATGGTTATGTTCAGCTTCATCCGCTCATCATTGACCAGCTTCACCTTTTTCTCCACCTTTGTATAACCTACGGTAGACACCACCAACGTATAGTCGCCGGCAGGCGCCTTGATGTGATAGAGGCCTTCCTGATTCGTGGTTCCTCCATAACTCGTCCCTTTCAGATAAACAGTCGCAAAATCCACCGTTTCTTTTTCCGTAGAAATGATTCTACCAGAAATCATCCCTCCTCTCCTCTGCGCATGTACAGACAGAGAAGCCAACAGAAGGAGAAACAGCAGCGAGAATTTAAATGTATATGCTTTCAATTTTATAATAATTATAATGTTGTTAGTAAACCGGTACAAAGGTCATTATTAACATCCAGCTGTGCAATCGCTTATTGTAGGTAATTATATGGAGTGGATTTATCGTATATATCATACCATGCAATCACCATTGATAGGTATTATCAATAATAAAACAGATAAAAAAACCGAAAACGAGCTCGGAAGGTGCTGAGGAAATCTCTTAAATAATAAAATCAAAACAATTTCTTATTCGTCAGCGGCATTTATGCGGATAATCGTAAAAGAGAAAATAAAGATGTAGCAAAACTAATGATAGAGAAGCCTTATATTAGCCGATGAATAAAGACAGACTAACTTCTCATTTACTAAAAACTATTCGTCCGACAGTTGTTACATTATCGTCCGACGGCTGTTTAATTATCGTCCGACAGCTGTTGGACGATAATTAAACAGCCGTCGGACGAATAAAAATTAGCAAACAAGAAACTAAAGGTCAGTAGACAAGGATATAGAATATAGTGATGCAAAAATTACCTGTCCTAACAGCCCCCTTCTATTTATAGGAGCCATCAGATACAGCATCTTATTCACGGTTCATCAAACGATGCTCCGCCATCTGCTCGAACTTCGTGCCGGGACGTCCGTAATTGGCATACGGATAAATGGAGATGCCGCCACGCGGGGTAAAGATACCAGTCACCTCGATATACTTAGGATTCATCAAATGAATGAGGTCTTTCATTATGATGTTCACGCAATCTTCGTGGAAAGCTCCGTGATTGCGGAAGCTGAACAGATAGAGCTTCAGGCTCTTGCTCTCCACCATCTTGACATCGGGGATATAGCAAATACGGATTTCCGCAAAGTCCGGTTGTCCCGTGATGGGACAAAGACTGGTGAATTCGGGGCAGTTGAAACGCACCCAGTAGTCATTGCCGGGATGCTTGTTATCAAATGCCTCTAATACTTCGGGAGCATAGTCCTGACGGTATGCTGTCTTTCTCCCCAAAAGGGAAAGTTGGTCTTTCAATTCTGTCATAGCCATATATTTTTAGTGATACAAGTGTGCCTCATTTAGTAGAAGCCAAAAACTTTTCCAATCCTTCTCTGCGCAACGTGCATGCCGGGCAGTGTCCACAACCATCTCCCGGGATACCGTTATAACAAGTCAGCGTTTCGTGGCGTATAAGTTCGAGCACTCCAAGCTCGTCTGCCAGTGCCCAGATCTCCGCTTTGTCAATCCACATCAGTGGTGTGTGCAGTACGAATTGCTCGTCCATAGCCAGGTTCAGCGTCACGTTAAGCGACTTGATGAAAGCATCCCGGCAATCGGGATAACCGCTGAAATCGGTCTGCGACACCCCCGTCACAATATGATTAATTCCCCGCTCGCGGGCGTAGACGGCGGCTATACTCAGGAAAAACAGATTGCGTCCCGGCACAAAAGTATTCGGAAAGCTGTCTGCCGGCTTCTCCTGGTCCATCTCCATGCCGGCATCTGTCAATGAGTTATGTCCCAGCCGGCCGATAAAGGAAACATCCATTACTTCGAACTCCACACCTGCCTTACGGGCAATGGCCCTCGCCAAGTCCACTTCCTTCTGATGCTTCTGTCCATACAGAAAACTCAGCGCATACACCTTCTTAAATTCACGTTTTGCCCAAAAGAGGCAAGTGGTCGAGTCCTGCCCGCCACTGAATACCACCAAAGCAGTGTCCCTATTCATCTTGTTAAAAGCCTCTCTGTTTCCCTCCCCCGTAGGGAGGGAAACAGAGAGGGCATTGCTTATTATTTGTTTGACATAATAACTGATTTCCCCTCACTACGGGTAAGGGGCTTTAAATATCGCCTATTTTCCATACTTTATAGGAGATGCCTTCATCATAGACATCACTACCGTCTATCCGCTTAATAGCTTTTACCACACGGATAGTCACAGGCAGTATCAATACCTCGTACATGGACTTCAGCAGAATCTGGATACACATCATCACCAGCAACTCCCGCCATGCAATGATTCCTCCGAACGCCACCGGAAAGAAAATCAACGAGTCTGCCGTCTCACCAACCACCGTCGACCAAATGGCACGTGCGGAGAAATTACGCCCGTTGCTTGCCAGTTTCATGCGGCTCATTACGTAGGCATTCAGAAAAGAGCCCACCAAGAATGCCGTCAGACTAGCTATGACAATACGGGGAGCCATTCCAAAGACAAAATTGAAATGCGCGGCACCATCCCAGAAAGGGGCGGCAGGCAATGCCACGGCTATCAGTCCCAGCATTACCACAAAAAAGTTCATGGCAAAACCGCTCCAGATTATCAGACGAGCTTTACGAAAGCCCCAAACCTCGGCAATGCAATCGTTGATAATATAAGAAACAGGAAAGACCAGCAATCCGGCTGTTACGGTAATACCCAAAAACTGGATAACTTTAGTCTCAAGAAGATTGGCTGCAATCAAGCATACATTGAACAGAATGCCCAGCAACATAAAAGGTACAGATACTTTTTGTTTCATACTCCTGTTTTTTACGTGGTGTTCTAGAATACACGACCGTTATTCACGGCATCATACATTTTAAATCCGGTTGCAAAGATACAACAAGTTTTGCAAATGAACAAACAACATATATTAACCAAGAATATACCATATTATATATAGTAACCTTAGAAAAACAATGAATGCCTATGATTTACCCGAAAGCCCCAAAACACTATTAGTGTCATCTTCTATTCAACCTATTTATTTTGAGATCCATTAGCTTAAACAAAAAACATCTATTATGAATGAAAATCGTAAACGAGGAACATCGAACAACAAAATCCTCACAGCAATTGCCATCGCCTCCCTATTTATAGGAAGCAGCAAAATCATGGCAATAGAGACCTATTCGGAAAATTCATTCGGAGTGACAGAACAGATGCAGGCACAAACAGCCCGCGGTATTGTTGTCGACCAGAATGGAGAGCCTATCATCGGAGCAAGTATCTTGGAAAAAGGTACTACCAATGGAGTTACTACCGACTTATACGGTAAATTCTCGCTAAACGTAAAAAGAGGTGCCACCCTGGTCATTTCCTACATCGGCTATAAGACGCAGGAAGCCAAAGCAGATGCTAACATGAAAATCACCCTTACAGAAGATTCCAAACTACTGGATGAAGTAGTTGTTGTCGGTTACGGTGTACAGAAAAAGAAACTTGTCACCGGCGCCACTGTACAAGTGAAAGGGGAAGACATAGCCAAGCTGAACACTGTGGATGCCCTGGGCGCTTTGCAGAGCCAGTCACCGGGTGTCAACATCACGCAAAACAACGGCTTCCTGGGTTCGGGCTTTAAGGTGAATATCCGCGGTATCGGTACTACCGGAACCTTCTCCCCGCTTTATGTGGTAGATGGAGTTGCCAACGGTAGCATCGACGGGCTGAACCCGAGTGACATTGAATCTTTGGACGTCTTGAAGGATGCCGCTTCCGCCGCCATCTATGGTGCGCGTGCCGCCAACGGCGTTATCCTGATTACCACCAAACGAGGTAAAACCGGTGTTGCCGAAGTCAGTTACGACGGCTATGTCGGCGTGCAGAACCTCTACAAAATCCCTACTATCCTCAATGCCCAAGAGTACATGATGATGCAGGATGAAGGCCGTGTAATGGACGGATTGAGTCCGTACAACTGGGCGACCTATATTCCGGAAAGGGATTTGCAGGCCATACAGAACGGAACATGGAAAGGGACAAACTGGCTGAAGGAAGTGCTGAATGAAGATGCATTGGTACAGAACCACGCAGTCAACATCACCGGAGGAACAGACCGTTCCAGATATGCCATAGGTATTTCATACACCAACCAAGAAGCCACCATGGGAGTTCCCGGCGAATTTCCTGAAATGAACCGCTACAACTTCCGCGTCAACTCGGACCACGTAGTCATGAAAAAAGGCAATCTTGACTTCCTGAAAGTGGGCGAAACCATCAACTACAAATATTCGCAAACGCAAGGTTCATTCGGAACCGGCGGCATTTATTGGAACGGAGTGCACAATATGCTCATCATGAGCCCGTTGATGCACCCTTACAATTCAGACGGAGGCTACTACCTCTACGCAGACCAGGAAAAAGACAACTACAAATGGGATATCTCCAACGGAGCCAATAAAAACCCGATAGCTTATCTGGACTACTATATGAACCAGAACCTAAGCAAGTCCCATTACATGCAGAGCAGCTTCTATGCAGAACTGCAACCCATCAAGAACCTGCGTATCAAGAGCCAGTTCGGCTACATCATGGGAGCCTCCAGTTATCGTTCCTATTTGCCGAGATTCGATTATCTGAGTGCGTCACTCAACAACGCAGAAGACAAGGTTACCCAATCCATGTCTATGTATAACCGTTGGTCATGGGACAATACAGCCAACTACATCTTCAATATCGATGACCACAACATCGACATCCTGGTAGGTCAGAGTATGGAAAAATGGGGTATAGGAGAAGAAATGAGCGGTTCAGCCATAGGCTCAAACTTCTATGACTTCAAGCACGCTTATTTATCCAATGTTCCATTGACCGCCAACAGTGTGTCCTCCTTGACTGGCAAGCCTAACGGGGAAGGTTCCATCGCTTCCTTCTTCGGACGCGTCAACTACAACTACCAGGAGAAATACATGGCTTCTGTCATCATGCGTGCGGACGGTTCCTCCACTTTTGCCCGCGGACACCGCTGGGGATACTTCCCTTCAGTATCCGCCGGATGGGTTATCAGCAACGAGTCCTTCATGTCAGGAATCAAATGGCTGGACTTCTTAAAGCTACGCGCTTCCTGGGGGCAAAATGGTAACTGTAATGTATCTACTTTCCAATATCTTTCACTGATAACTTCCAACAATGGATATGGCGGTTATCCTTTCGGTGACTCCATGGACCTCATCAGTACCGGTTCATACGCCTACCGACTGACCAACCCGGACCTTACCTGGGAAACACAGGAGCAGTTGAATTTCGGTATCGATGCACGCTTCTTGAACAACCGCCTGGGCTTTGAATTCGACTGGTATAACAAAAATACCAGAGACTGGCTGGTTACGGCTCCGGTACTCTCTTCCTTCGGTGCCAATGCAGTGTCCGTCAATGGCGGCAATGTAAAGAACACGGGTATTGAAGTAGGACTCCACTGGAACGACAACATCGGAAAGGATTTCCAATATGGAGCCAACCTGACCCTGACTCACAACAAGAATGAAGTGACCAAGATTGCCAACAAAGACGGAATCATCCACGGTAGCGGCAGCGTTCTGTGGGAAGGAGCCGAAGAGTGCTTCCGTGCTGAAGTAGGCAAACCCATCGGCTACTTCTACGGCTACAAGAGTAACGGCATATTCCAGAACCAGGAACAGATAGACAACTACAAAGGTCCGAAACTAAATGGCGACAAGACACAGCCGGGTGACGTAATCTGGGCAGACACCGACAATAGCGGTACGCTCGATGCCAATGACCGTACTATGATAGGTAACCCGAATCCCGACCTGACAATGGGACTTTCCCTGAATGCCAGCTGGAAGGCCATTGACTTCTCAATCACTACTTACGGCGCATTCGGCCAGCAGATTCTGAAGTGTTATCGTGACTTCTCCTCCTCACCCTTGAATAACTATACAGCAGAGATATTCCAACGCTGGCACGGCGAAGGTACGTCCGACAAGTTCCCGAGACTGTCCAGCGCTTCCAGCTCCAACTGGAACAGAGTATCAGACATTTATATCGAAGATGGAGACTATCTCAAGATAAAGAACATCACTGTGGGATTCGACTTCAAGAAAGCATTCAAAAAGTTACCGGTACAACAGCTGCGCCTGTATCTGACCGCACAGAACCTCTTTACCTTCACCGGCTATTCCGGTATGGACCCGGAAATCGGTTACGGTGGCGACGATTATGGTTGGGCATCAGGCATCGACCTGGGCTACTACCCCAGTGCACGTACCTATATGATAGGCTTAAATGTAAAATTCTAATTAACCGAAGAAATTATGAAAAAGATATTATTCATAGCATCAGCAATACTGATTCTTCTTTCAGGATGCGAAAACTTCCTCGATTCGGAACTTCTGACCGAAAAGACAACCGCCAACTTCCCGGAGACAGAAAAGGATGCCCAAGAGATGGTGACGGCCATATACGCCCATCTGTTGTTTGAAAGTCCTGAAACCTCTTCCCAGTATTACATTGCCCAGTTGGCAGGTGACGACTGTCTGGGAGGCAACCTCTCCTACTCCAACAACTGTGCCACCAACTTCCTTATGTACAGTGGCAATCTGAATACATTTGCCGGCATCTGGGACCGTTGCTACACCCTTATCAACCGTGCCAACAATGCCATCAACACAATGGAGAACGTGAAATCATGGTCCAGCGAGAGCGAACGCAACCGGCTTTTCGGTGAGTCCTACTTCCTGCGTGCCATGGCTTATTATGAACTGGCACAAGTTTTTGGCGGAGTTCCTTTACGCACCACACTGGAAAGTACCAACCTGCCGCGTGCATCCGTAGACGAAATCTACGCCCAGATTGCAGCAGACTTGAAAAACGCTATCGAAATGATGCCCGCAAAGATTTATCCGAAAGGCTCAGACATGACCGGACACGCTACAAAATATGCCGCCGAAGCCATGATGGCACGTGTATTCCTTTTCTATACCGGACGCTACGAAAAAAACGAGCTTCCCAACGGAACTACCAAAGAGGAGGTCATCTCTTGGATATATGACTGTGTTAACAACTCCGGTCATAAACTGGTGTCCGACCAACGCAACATTTGGGCCTATACCAACGATGCTACCGAAGACAATACCGAAGGGTTCCGTTACCAATACGTCATCAACCATAACCTGAAATGGGAAGGAAACAGTTCCGACGAAACTTTGTTCGCCAACAAGCATAACCTGAAATCCGACTGGACCTATACTTGGTTCTCCAACACTTGCGCCCAATTCTATTCACCGTCTGCCGACAACTATTCCAACAAAGACAGCTACCCCTTCGGCACCGGTTGGGGAGCTGGCCCAGTATCTCCGGCCATGGTCAACGAATGGAAAGACTGGGCCGCCAAGCAGACCTATACGGACGGTTACAAGGAGGATCCCCGTCTGACCGGTTCCATATGGTCGTACAAAGCACTTGATCCGAATGTTGCCGGCAATGTGCTGATGGACTGCACCATGGACGAGGGTGAACCGGAATATACCGTATCCTATCGTTACTATGAACAAACCGGCTATTTCCAGAAAAAATACATCAATATCAATTCCTACAATGAAGGCAAAATCGAACCTTTCGGCAAGCAGATGTTCCCCGGAATATCTTCGCAGACATCCCAACAGCTACTCCAAATTGCCGACTTGATTCATATCCGTTTTGCCGACGTTCTGCTCATGCAGTCCGAGCTGAAACAAGACGCTACGGGTCTGAACAAGGTACGTGCCCGCTCCCACTTGGCTCCGGTGGCCTACTCCCTGGAAGCCATCAAGCAGGAACGCCGCTGGGAACTTGCATTCGAGTCCATCCGCTGGTGGGATATCCTTCGCTGGTCGGGTCCTTCACTTGAGGAAGCCGGTGACATACTCAACAAACAGACCGGGTTCAATATAATAAATGCCGCTACGGTGGTACCGATGGTAAAATTCGACTATAAGAAACGCCTACAAGCAACCCAAGGCTACTGGCCCATTCCGCAAGACGAAATCGACATCTCCAATGGAGTCCTTGAGCAGAATCCAGGCTGGGATGCATCTGCCCAGTTCTCGGATTGGAACAATATGTAAGAGTATTAACCTATAAATAAAGACAATATGAAAGTAACAAAAATATTGATAGCAATGCTTGCTTCAGCCTTCATCGTTACTGCATGCGATCCTATCGAAGACGAAGACTTGCGAGACAAATATGTGACTGATGCCGGTACGCCCATTACCAAAGAGGCATTACAAGCTGCCATATCCATTACCCAACCCTTCCCCAACCAAGACGGAGTAGTGGAAGGCGACCAGTATATCGCCCTGAAAAACTCCCGCCCGGACATTGGCGGTTCATGGCACATAGAATGGGGGGACGAAGGAAGTAAACAAAGTAAGACACTGGTCACGGACAACGCTACGGTCATCATGGAATCCAATGCAGACTATTCCATCTACTATATGGGTATTTCCGCCAATCAAATTATCAAGACAGAGCCGGTTGTAGTGACTGTGACCAATGTATTCGACGATTGGTCCACTTACTTCACCGGTGCAACCGACAAGAGTGACAAATCTGCCAAGAAAACCTGGAAGTTCCGTGAAGTCAGCTGGGGGTCCGTCTGCAATATGGGGGCTCATGGAGGCTGGAAATATACCAGTGCAGGCTATACTCCCGAATCAAATTTTGCCTGGTGGGCCAATGTCACTGCCGCCGAAGCCGGAGACCAGTCCATGGTATTCGAATTCGACGGAAACAAGATGAAAACCTATGATGCCAGCGGAAACCTAAAGGCAGAAGGTACTTTCTCCTTCACACACGAAAAACCGGAAGACGGAGTACTGGGTGAACTGATAACGAGCATCCCCACCATCGGAGGGAATTATGACGACAACGGACAAAGCGTAGGCAGCAACAAATTCTGGCTGCTGACACTGGATGAGAACTATATCACAATCTATCATCCAGGCAAGTATAGCGGTGGTGTGGATTGGGACGACAGCGGCTGGTATGCTTACTTCAAGACTGAAGCAGGAACCGATTCTGAATAATATGCACTCTCTATGAAAAAGAAACTGCTATTTATAATAGCTACTGTCTTTCTAGTAGCCGCATGTCACAATGACGACTACATTCCCGGACTGCCAGCTCCGGGAAATGAAGACAACGAGACCGAAATGGCCGAGCAGGTTGCAGGCCGGGTTGCATTGGGCTACGTCACTTATTATGGCACATCCATACCCGATGCCAAATACCTGACCCACATAAACTACGCTTTTGCAGAATTATATGTTAAAAACGGAATTTATGAAAAGTTTGGCCTGCAAGGTGATAAATCCCGTTTTGATAAGGTAAAGAAAATAAAGAGCCAGTATCCACATGTGAAGATATTACTCTCTTTTACCAATAGCGTTTCCAATTCTGACAATTCCCAGGACGGAGGCTTCTCCGCCCTGGCGAAGAGTCCGGAAATGCGCAAGCAATTCGCACAAGACTGCAGAGCCTTTGTTCTGAGTGAGGGCATAGACGGTATTGACATTGACTGGGAATTTCCCGGTATGACTTTCAGCAGCAATGCCTATGACGAGTTGGTAGATGTGGAGAACTTCACCCTATTGATGAAAGACTTGCGTGCAGAGTTGGGGCAGTCCACCCTATTGACCTATGCAGGTTATTGCATGGACAAGCGTCCCCAAGGCGAAGGCTACAAATATATTGATGTAAAGGCTGTAGACCCGTATGTAGATTTCGTCAATATCATGGCCTATGATCTGGTTGGTGCCCCCCAGCATCAATCAGCATTGAACAAGCCTAGTAATTACTGGGACTGCCAGCGTTCCGTAGACGAATACCTGAATGCAGGTGTAGCTGCCAACAAATTAGTATTGGGGATTCCATTCTATGGAAGGGCAGATTTCAATTCCGGCGGCAGTATCAATTATCGGGATATTCTCAACTTGAGCAAAGACGACGGCTATGTCATCGATAATTGGGATGCCGAAGGCAATGTCCCCTATGTCACCAAAAACGGCAGTTTCTACTGTGGCTACGACAATCCCCGCAGTATTGCCGCCAAAGGTGAATGGATATTAAAAAACGGCATGAAAGGCATGATGTTCTGGGATTATGAAGGTGACGACACCATGGGAACCCTACGCAAAGCGCTATGGAATGCCGTCATGAAAAAATAAGTAACTTAACACACATCCTCAGGAGGTTATTCCGGAAATTAGGGTAAGGGTAATTTTGCATACGATCTTCATTCAAGGCAAGAATACTGACGGAATAACCTCCTTTCTTCCTCCAAGACTACAAAACCTTTTTTCATTTAAGTTGTTGAAAGCACATTCATCAAAACCTAACTTAAATGAAAACAATCTTAAAAGCAATGTTTCTGTTGTGCGTAACCGGACTTCCCTTGTCCACTATCCATGCACAAAAAAAAGAGATTATCGATGACGAAGCTCCAAACGGCATTGTCATAGTTACCATCGACAAAGCGGGCGACGAGATTATCCGCATCATGAATGAGTCACAATTGCCTTACATCCATGACCCGAAAGCTCCCCGCTTCTTATTGATGGACAAACAAGGCAAATTCGCCCTGGGTATCGGAGGGTATGTCCGTGCCACCGGCGAGTATGATTTTGGAGGTATTGTGAATGACATCGACTTTGTTCCTGCCAACATTCCAAGCAGTAGTAAAATCAAAAATCAATTTCAGATGGATGCCAGTACGGCTACTATCTTTCTGAAATTGGTCGGACACACCCGGCTATTGGGTGACTTCACAGTCTATACTGCTGGAAATTTCCGTGGTGGAGACAAGACATTCCAACTGCGCAATGCCTATCTTTCATTCCGCAATATAACAATAGGATACAATTATGGCGGTTTCATGGACTTAGGCGCCCTCCCTTCCACCATTGACTTTCAAGGTCCCAACGGTGCCACATTCTACCGCGCCACACAATTGTCATATACTTATAAAGGGCTGAAAGACTTTCGTTTCCAAGCTTCCATCGAGGCGCCTGCCGTTGACGGCACAACAAGCAGCCAATTCGAGATTGCCCAGCAACGCATGCCGGACTTCACGGCTTCGGCACAATACAGCTGGAACAGCAGCAGTCATCTGCGTGTAGGAGGTATCATCCGCAGCATGACATATACCAATGTAGAAAGGGATAAGGCATCCAGTGTCACCGGATACGGTATACAAGCCTCAACGACCTTCAATCTCGGTAAAAAATGGCAGGCATTCGGGCAAGTCAACTATGGTAAAGGTATCGGGCAATACCTGAACGACATCAGCAATCTGAACGTCGATATTGTCCCCAATCCCGAAAAGGAAGGCAAAATGCAGGCATTGCCCATGCTAGGCTGGTATGCAGGTCTGCAATATAACATATCTCCGAAGATATTCCTCTCAAGCACTTACAGCATGTCCCGCCTTTATTCTGAAGACGGTTATCCCAACGACCTGCCAAGTACCTATCGCTACGGACAGTATTTCGTAGCCAACGTATTCTGGAACGTAACCCCGAACATGCAGGTAGGCGCTGAATATCTGCGTGGCTGGCGCACCAACTTCGACAATTCCACCAACCATGCCAACCGTATGAACCTGCTTGTACAGTATTCTTTCTAATCCAATATAAAAAGAGAAGCCGCCTCAAATCGACATTTGAGACGGCTTCTTAATATATAAAGGTAGGATTGTGAAATCAGAACTTATAGTCAACACCAAGACCAAACACTTTATTAGTACGGCTATAAACATTCTTGGTGGTTTCACTTATCTTCTTTGTATAATCATCATAGTTTGTCCAAAAATAGGCTATATTCATAGTCAAATGCTTTGTCATTTTGATGGCAGCACCAAACCCCAGTGAATAAGAGTCACATGAAAAACTTATATCACTCTGAAAATCATCAGCCAAGCCATAATCTGTACGCTGATAACCACCACTGATGGTCAGCTGTTTAGCTATATCCCATTCTGCACCAATCAAAATTTCATGTGTGCCATGCTTCAACGCTTTCTGCTTATCATTGGCCATCCCTGCCGCTTTATCAAAAAAATGGTGATATTCCAGCGTTGCACGAAGCGTAGGAAGGAATTCATAACCAACAGCTGCAGTCAATAATGCAGGGATATCACTCGGAGTATTCACACCATCCTTATAGTCAGCCAAAGGATTCCCTTCATCTCCCATAGCAGTTCCCATCGCACGTACTTCAGCTTTTTTGGTTTTATTTTCGAGATTAAGACTTGTCATAAACTCGTACTTCAACCCAATATTCCATTTGCCCAACTTCACATCAGCTCCCAAGATAGGGGTCAATCCCCAGCCGGTCTGGTCGCAGTCTAAATCGATACCAACCAATTCCATGCCACCATAAGTAGGAATATTACTGTGTGCGGTTGCAGTCAGAAATCCTTCATACCCACCGGTAAAATAATTCATACGTCCACCGGCAAACACACCTAACCAATCATTAACTTGATACGACAACCCCAATTGCACACCATAAATAAACTGGCTTCCATCCATTGCACTATTGATAGAATACATATTGGGAGTGATTTGACCACCCGAAATAGTATGGACTTGTCCCATCACCATTGAATCGAACATACCCAAACCATCATCAAACGATGCCTTACCACCACCACCTACAACAGCAAAGCTACCGGAAATAGTCCAGTCTCCTTTTTTATATGCACCTTGAAAACTAGGAATGAAAGGAGCAGAAGCTTTTCCTTTATAATAACGTGTATTCCCATCTTCAATAAACAAGGGAAATGTCGCCTTTATGTTACGGGTCTGATAAGCACTTTGTCCATTCAAAGACAAATAGAGACCATCTTCCGGCAAGAAGGCCAAACCGGCCGGATTAGAATAGACACCGTCAATATCAATGGAAGCACCACGCGCTAACATTCTAAGAAAAGATACATGCTGATTTGTATTTGTCAGGATACCACCCGCAAAAGTTGGAATTGAAACGATTAGCATCGCAATGCTAATCAACGAAAATTTTCTCATCTAAATCTTTTTTAATTGTTTTCGGGCGCAAAGGTACAACAATATTGCACATGAAAAAGAATTTTGTGCATAAAGTTATCCTAATATAATACTTTAATTGAAATACCAAATAGTTTCTGATGAAACAAATGGAAATAATTATCATTTTATGAATCCTTCCGGCCACTGAACCATATCAACTTTCCACTTGTTATCTCTCTATTATTATGTAACATTTAAAAAACAACAAATCCCATGGCATACACTATTGCATTTTTTGGCAGCAAACCTTATGATGAAGCGTCTTTCAATGAAAAGAACAAGGAATATAGTTTTGAGCTCCGCTACTATAAAGGGCATCTCAACAAGCACAACGTTATTTTAACCCAAGGCGTAGATGCAGTCTGTATCTTCGTGAACGACACGGCCGATGCCGAAGTTATCCGTCTGATGGCGGACAATGGTGTGAAATTATTGGCGTTGCGCTGCGCCGGCTACAACAATGTAGATTTGAAAGCGGCTGCCGACTGTGGCATTAACGTAGTGCGCGTCCCCGCCTATTCCCCTTATGCCGTGGCAGAGTATACCGTTGCCCTAATGTTATCCCTCAACCGTAAAATCCCACGCGCCACCTGGCGGACACGGGACGGAAACTTCTCGCTGCACGGACTTCTGGGCTTCGACATGTACGGAAAGACAGCAGGCATCATCGGTACGGGAAAAATTGCCAAAAAACTGATATGTATCCTGCGCGGATTCGGCATGAATATCCTTGCCTACGACCTCTATCCCGACTATAATTTTGCCCGTGAACACCAAGTGGTATATACCAGCCTGGATGAGCTTTATCACAATTCGGATATCATCTCCCTGCACTGCCCGCTGACTGAGCAGACCAAATATCTCATCAACAACTATTCCATCAGTAAAATGAAGGACGGAGTAATGATTATCAATACCGGACGTGGACAACTCATCCATACCAACGCCCTGATTGAAGGACTGAAAAACAAGAAAATCGGCTCTGCCGGCCTGGATGTGTACGAAGAGGAAAGCGAATATTTCTATGAAGACCAATCGGACAAAATCATCGATGACGATACCCTGGCGCGGCTACTGTCCTTCAATAATGTCATCGTCACTTCGCACCAGGCCTTTTTCACACGCGAGGCACTGGAAAACATTGCTTCGACAACGTTACAGAACATCAAAGATTTTATGAACCATAAGCCACTGGAAAATGAGGTCAAAGCATAGTTCCCACTCATTTACAAATTATTAGACATCGGTTTTAAAACTTTATAACTTTCCAAAGCGTTACTAGTATATAAACCATTTTAGGAAAAGGAATAAATTATGAAAAAAGTTATAGACAAATCAGATAGCAGAGGTCATTCCCTATATGATTGGCTTGACAGCCACCACACCTTCAGTTTTGACGAGTATTACAATCCCCGCCGGATGAATTTCGGCGCCTTGCGTGTACTGAACGACGACCGTGTGGCTCCGGGAAAGGGCTTTGGCACACATCCTCATAAAAATATGGAAATCATCTCCATTCCCTTGAAAGGGAAACTGAAACATGGGGACAGTCATCAGAACAGCCGCGTCATCACTCCGGGAGATATACAAACCATGAGTGCCGGCACCGGCATCTACCACAGCGAAATGAACGGCAGTGACACTGAAGCGGTAGAATTCCTGCAAATCTGGGTGATGCCCGAAAAGCTGAACACACCACCCGCATACCAGGACTTCGACGTACGTCCACTTCTGCGCAAAAATGAAATGGCGCTAATAGTATCCCCTGACGGCGATGCTCCTGCCAGATTGCTACAACAGACCTGGTTCTCTATCGGTGAAATAGAAGTTGGAAAGAAGATTGACTACCACATGCACCAATCGCATTCCGGTGTCTACATCTTCGTAATGGAGGGTGAAGTCAAAGTGGACGGCACAGTGCTCTCACGTCGTGACGGAATGGGAGTGTACGAAACCGGCAGTTTTGAGCTGGAAACACTGAAAGACTCTCACATTCTCTTCATAGAAGTACCGATGTAGCGTGCTTTTGCATAAAATAACAGCTTAAACCGGAAGTTTGTGTAGCGTTTTTTGTAATATTGCGCTATAATTCAATCCGTAAATGAAACTTGATTACATCTACCATAGCGGCTTCGCGATTGAAGCGGACGGAGTGACGGTCATTATCGATTACTATAAAGATTCCTCGGAAGAGGTTTTCAATAAAGGTATCGTGCACGACTATCTCTTGGAAAAGCCGGGCGTACTCTACGTACTATGCTCGCATTTCCATCCCGACCACTTCAATCGCGAAGTTCTTTCATGGAAAAAACTGCGGCCCGACATCCGCTACATATTCTCCAAAGACATCCTAAAGCACCGCCGCGCCTCAGCGGAAGATGCCATCTATATCAATAAGGGCGACACCTACGAAGACGAACATATCCGTATCCAAGCCTTCGGTTCCACCGATGTGGGTATCTCCTTCCTGATAGACCTGCAAGGCAAGCGGCTGTTCCATGCCGGTGACCTGAACAACTGGCACTGGAGCGAGGAATCTACTCCGCAGGAAATACGCAAAGCCGAAGGTGACTTTCTGGCCGAAGTGAGAGAGCTGCAGCAAACTGCACCTGCCATAGATGTAGCCATGTTTCCGGTGGACAGCCGTATCGGAAAAGATTATATGCGTGGAGCAGAACAATTCGTGGAACGAATAAAAATCACTATATTTGTACCGATGCACTTCAGCGAAGATTATCAGGGAGGCAACGCCTTCCGGCAGTTTGCCGAGAGCAAGGGATGCCATTTCCTAAGCATCGCACACCGTGGTGAAAGTTTCGAACTCCCCAACTTGTAGCCCGTAACTCGTAAATTAATAATTAAAACACATACTATTATGAAAAATTTGACACAACTTCTTTTTACACTGTTTTGCCTGTGTCTGCCGGCCATGCTGCAGGCGCAGGATAGGGACGACAGTAAATATCTGGCCGGTGCCGTTCCCGAGGTGGACGGTAAAGTGGTATTCACCAAAGAATTCAGCATCCCCGGCATGTCTCAGGATGAAATCTACGAACGTCTGCTCGGCTGGATGGATGCCCGTCTGAAAGAGAATGAAAATAACAGCCGTGTAGTATTCTCAGACAAAGAGAAAGGACAGATTGTAGGTATCGGGGATGAATGGATTGTATTCAGTTCTACGGCTCTGTCATTAGACCGTACCAAAATCCTTTACCAGCTGACTGTGACCTGCCAACCCGAAAAGAGCGTGCTCGAAGTAGAGAAGATACGGTTTAACTATCGCGAAGGAAAAGAAAAATATACCGCCGAAGAGTGGATTGTAGACAAGTATGCCTTGAACAAGGCGAAGACCAAACTGGTACGCGGACTTGCCAAGTGGCGCAGAAAAACCGTAGACTTCGTTGATGACCTTTGCCTGGGAGCAGCAGAAGCATTGAGCGCCACCACTGCCAAAACTCCGGTAGAAGAAAAGAAGGAAGAAAAGAAAGAAGTGAAGGCTGTCGTCAATTCCGGTCCGACAGTAATCACCCCGAAGAAACAAGTTACCGTGGAACCCGCCCAGGCTACTGAAAAGGCATCCGAAGGCGTCGTGAAAGATGCCCAAGTCATCGAAGTGCCCCAAGTCAAGAAACCTGCCGCACTGGTTCCTGCCCAAAAGAGCCAGCAACAAGAATATACGACCATAGCCCCCGAGCAATTGTCAGCCGATGCCATCCAGACCGGAGCAGGCAAATTGGTTATCGTCATCGGCCAAGAGCCTTTCAACATGACCATGATGACAGCAAACTCCGGAGGTTCTTTGGGCAAAGTCAACGGCAAACCAGTTGTATTCAGCATACTGTCGCCCGACCAGCCGTATGAACAAATGGAAAAAGCAGAAAGCTATACCATCCGTTTCTATCCTACGGGACAGACAGAGCCTACGGTCATTCTGGAATGTAAGAAGCTGCCCTCACCGGCAACGATGGAAGGTATGCCACGCACGTATGTAGGCGAAATTCTGAAAGCAATGGTCAAATGACCGCACACGCAGACTATAAATTGTAAATAATCAAATCAGAAATAAACAAATGGAAATAAAAAGTAAATTCGACCATTTTAATATCAATGTCACCAACTTGGAACGTAGCATCGCATTTTACGAAAAGGCACTGGGGCTGAAAGAACATCATAGGAAAGAGTCGTCCGACGGCTCTTTCACTCTGGTCTATCTGACCGACGGCAGTACCGGCTTCCTGCTGGAACTGACCTGCTTGAAGGAGCACCCACAAGCCTACGAATTAGGAGAGAACGAGAGTCACCTCTGCTTCCGCGTATCTGGTGATTACGACGCCATACGCCAATACCATAAGGAAAACGGATGGGTATGTTTCGAAAACACAGCAATGGGACTGTACTTTATCAATGACCCGGATGACTATTGGATTGAGGTATTGCCGGAGAAATGATATTCTACTTTATTAAAACAACGAAATATATGAGTATAGAAGAAGCGATGATGGGTGGTATTGTCTTCAAAGGCAAAAAGGACAAACCTAAAGAAGAAAACAAGATAAAGACCAAAGCCAAGAAGAAAACCTACATTACCGGGCAACACGGTTCCGCCTCAGCCAAAATGAAAGCAGAAATCCGCCGCAAACGCGCTAACAGACATAAGAAATGATAAATACAGCCTTATTGCCTGCCGACAAGGACCCGATGGGCGCAGCCATAGCCGATTACTTCAAACGACATAAAGCCGACCGCCTACGCGTGTTCTCTTCACAATTCGATGAGGACGAAATTCCCGTCGAAGAGCTATTCCGCACAGAAAAGCAAATGCCCTTGCTGGAGCGTACTGCTCTGCAAATGGCAACCGGAAGGATTCTGGATGTGGGTGCCGGCAGCGGTTGCCATAGCCTTGCCCTGCAAGAAGCCGGAAAAGAGGTCCATGCCATCGACATTTCCCCGCTTTCCGTGGAGGTGATGAAGCAGCGAGGTGTGCGTAGCGTGTCACAAACCAATCTCTTCAATGAACAGTTTGCCGATGAATACGACACTATCCTGATGCTGATGAACGGTTCCGGCATTATCGGAAAGTTGGAGAATCTGCCTGATTTTTTCCGGAAGATGAAGCTGCTGCTCCGGCCTGGAGGCTGCGTTTTAATGGATTCCAGCGACCTGAGCTATCTGTTCGAAGAGGAAGATGGCAGTATTGTTATCGACCTTGCCGGCGATTACTACGGAGAGGTAGACTTCCAGATGCAATACAAGAATGTCAAAGGCGACTCCTTTGACTGGCTCTACATCGACTTCCAAACCCTGAGCCTTTATGCTGCCGAAAACGGCTTTACTGCAGAACTGGTGAAAGAGGGTACACATTATGACTATCTTGCCAAACTATCCCGACAAGCATAAAATGAAGTGCCCCCTAAAGGTTAGACAAAAACTTTTAGGGGGCACTTCGTTTTTTTATATCTTGCCTATGCCTGCTATTCAGAAAGCATCCCGTCAATCTCCTTCACCAGAGAAGCAAATTCTTCAGGGTTATACAAACGTGTCAGCTTCACAATACGCCCTTCCTTATCAATTAGGACATTGCGTGTGATGCCTGCCTTGCGGAGCGCATACTTCGCAAATATATCCGCTCCCGGGTCCAGACCCAAAGGATAGGTCACTCCGGTTGACTTACCAAAAGCAATCACTTTCTCCAACGGCTCGTCACGGTCAATGCCAATCAGCATAAAATCCGGATTCGACTTATGCTTCAGCCAAATATCCTTCTCAATGAAAGGCATCTCCTTACGGCACACTCCACACCAGCTTGCGGTAAACTGCAACATGACCACCTTCCCACGAAGTTCCGAAAGGGTAATGCTTTTCCCATCCGTCAGCTTCACTGTAAAATCAGGAGCCATCTCCCCTACCTTAACGATGTAGCCGGTACTGTCCGCCACTACATCCTGTGCCTTGCCTGCCATGCTGCACATAGCAAACAGACAGAAAATCAGAAATCCTACTTTTTTCATTTTATTCAATCTTTAATAAGTAAGCTGTAACTATTCAGCGAATGATATTTTATAGAATGGGCAAACAATTCCCTATAACAAAAAACTCCGAAACACTTTTAAAAAGCAGTTTCGGAGTTTTATTCTTCGAGGTACCTGGCAGATTCGAACTGCCGTACACGGTTTTGCAGACCGCTGACTAAGCCACTCATCCAAGGTACCGGTTCTTACAAGAACTCTTTATTTCTTGTTTGCGGATGCAAAGGTAGCACTTTTTTTGAAACTACCAACTATCCGCAACAACTTTTCTTCTTTTTTTTCGTCACTCCACTGCACTCCGCACGCTTCTTATCATACAAATTCTTTAGTTCACAGCCACTTGCACAGCTATCACACGGATTACCATTTTCTTTGACCCGATGAAAAAAAGAATAAATACTCATGCCAATCCGCACAGCGCAGAGCAACAACAATAAGGCTACTACCCACTCCTGCCAACTATTCATCATAAAAACAGACCTCCTATCTGATAAATTGCAAAAGACATCAGCCAGGCCAGCGCAGTAGTATAAAGCCCCGCAAACACGGCCCACTTCCAACTGCCCGACTCCCCTTTAATGGCTGCCAACGTGGCGATGCACGGAAAATAAATCAGCACAAACACCATGTAGCCGAAAGCCACCAGGGGCGTTATTGGAATGCGTTCGCTCAAGCTTACGGCATCTACCTCGGCATCGTCGGCATAAAGCACTCCGAGCGTGCTTACCACCAGTTCCTTGGCGCCCACGCCGGAAAGGATGCCAATACCCAGTTTCCAGTCGAATCCTAACGGTTCGATGACCGGTTCCATGGCTTTACCAATCCGACCGATGTAGGAATTTTCCTGCTGTTCCGTCACACTTTCATATTCATCGTGGTTGGGATAATATCCCAATGCCCAGATAACGATGGATGCCACCATAATGATACCTCCCATCTTGCGGAGATACTGCGCTCCCTTCTCCCACGTATGGCGGAAGATGGCCTTGGACGTCGGCATACGATAAGGCGGCAGCTCCATGACGAACGGTGTATCGTCCCCTTTCACCAGGAAGCGGCAGAAAATGCGTGCCATGAGCACTGCCAACAGAATACCGATGGCATAGATTACCAACAGCACAAAGCTCGCATTGTTCGGGAAGAAGGCGCCTACCAGCAATAAATAGATGGGCAGACGGGCGCTGCACGACATCAGCGGGTTGATGAGCATCGTCACCAGACGACTCTTGCGGTTCTCGATGGTGCGCGAAGCCATGATAGCGGGAACATTGCAGCCAAAGCCCATAATCAGCGGAATGAAGGACTTTCCATGCAGCCCCATTTTATGCATAATCTTATCCATAATGAAAGCGGCACGCGCCATATAGCCCGAGTCCTCCATCAAGGAGATGAAGAAATAGAGCAACAGAATATTCGGCAGGAATACAATGACACCTCCCACACCACCGACAATGCCATCCACCAGAAGGTCCTTCAACGGTCCTTCGGACATGTTGTTGCGTATCAGGTCGCCCAATTCGCCTACCAGCCACTCAATCCCCTGCATAGGATAGTCGCCCAGCACAAAGGTGCCTTCGAACATCAGATAAAGGAAAAGGAAGAAAATGGGATAGCCCCATACGCGGTGGGTAACGATTGAGTCTATGATTTGAGTGGTCCGCGACGTATCCTGATGATTGTCCACATAGGTCTCGCGCAGGGCACCGGCTATAAAACCATACTTGGCGTCGGTGATGGCCTGCTCGCTCTCCTCGTTCATCACCTCGGCAATCCGTGCCTCTTCCCGGTCGCAGACGGCAAGAATTTCCTTTCCGTTGGGCAGCTCCTCCACAATCTTTTTCAAGTCTCCGTCGTTCTCCAGCAGCTTGATGGCAAGGAAACGCGTGGAATATTTGTGACGGATGTTCTCATTGACGCTGATGACGCGCTTCACCTCCTCAATGCTACGCTCCAACTCTGGACCGTGATTGATGTGGATATGGCGGAAAAAGCCGCGCGGCTGTTCCACCTCTTCTTTATGGCTGCCGAAATCATGGTCGGGAACATACTCCTGATGCCAGCTGCGAAGGTCATTCAATATCTCGCTGCGTATCCTTCCTTTATGGTCGAGGAAATCGCACCCTTCGTAAATATTGATAATCACATGAAACAGCTGTTCGATGCCCTTCCCGCTACGGCTGACCGTAGGCAACATCGGGACTCCGAACAACTGGCTGAGCTTTACATAATCCAGCGTATTTCCACTGGCTTCCAGCTCATCGTACATGTTCAGTGCAATCACCATGCGCACGTTCATGTCAATCAGCTGGGTGGTGAGATAAAGATTGCGTTCCAGATTGGAAGAGTCCACAACATTGATAATGATATCCGGCGTTTCATTAATGATGTGCCGACGGACATAGATTTCTTCAGGGGAGTAGGCCGAGAGGGAATAGGTTCCGGGAAGGTCGACAATACGGAAATGGTAGCCCTGGAAGTCAAAATACCCCTCCTTGGCATCTACCGTAACGCCACTGTAATTGCCCACATGCTCGTGCGAACCAGAAGCGATGTTGAAAAGAGAAGTTTTACCACAGTTGGGATTTCCCACCAAAGCCACATTTATGGTGCGGCGTTTGCCGAGGGCCAGTTGCTTCAGCTCATCTTCGCCCAAATGCATGTTTTCGCCCAGCCCCTCGTGGTAATCGGGCTGCACAGCCTGCTCCTTGGCTTCCTGCTCACTGATAATCTCTATCATCTCAGCCTCCTGCCGACGAAGAGAAATCTCATATCCCATTACTTTGTATTTGATAGGGTCACGTAACGGAGCATTCAGCAAGACCTCCACTGTTTTACCTTTAATAAATCCCATTTCCACAATCCGTTTGCGGAAACCACCGTGTCCCAGCACTTTTACGATTACACCTTTTTCACCGGTATTCAATTCGGACAAACGCATAGTCTTTCTGCCTTTCTTTTCTATTTTGGGGGCAAAGATAATACTTATGTCCGCAAGGCACAAATAATTTAGAATGTTTTTAAATAAGCAGACGCAGTTCTTTTCTTTAAAGGTTTTACCCCCCTTAACTCCTATAAATGAAAGAGCCGTGATAAGCGAAAGAGAAAAGATTGAACCATCATTTAATTCCCCCAAAAGATACTAAACAACAATGCCCAAAAGGCAGAACACTATTTCCAGAGATACTAAATCGTAACATCACCACATCTTTGTTCTTTTCTTACCACAGTTGTGGTAAGAAAAGAACAAAGATGTGGTATGCATAAAACACAGCTGTGGTAAGATTAGCTTTTAGCAAATACGACCTTAGCCGATAAAGATTCTGAAAATAGATACTTGCAGATGTGGCAATAAAAATCGTTTGCACTATCTTTGCACTACTCTATAGTCGAATAAGTTGAATATGCAGAAGGTAGTACAATACATCGAACGCCACAAACTCTTCTCGCCGGACGACAAGATACTTGTGGCACTGAGTGGCGGGGCGGACTCCGTGGCGTTGCTGCGCCTGCTCCTCAGCCTGGGATACACATGCGAAGCCGCCCATTGCAACTTCCATCTGCGCGGAGCGGAATCCGACCGCGACGAGCACTTTGTACGCCAGCTCTGCCTGGAGCACCGGGTGACGCTGCACACCGTCCATTTCAACACAGAGCGGGAAGCAAAGGAACGGCATATCTCCATCGAAATGGCTGCAAGGGAATTGCGCTACGCGTGGTTTGAAAAAACAAGGGAAGCATGCAGTGCAACCGTCATTGCCGTCGCCCACCATCAGGATGACAGTGTGGAGACATTGCTGCTCAATCTGATTCGCGGTACCGGCATCAACGGATTGCGGGGCATACGCCCCCGAAACGGACATATAGTCCGTCCCTTGCTCTGCCTGGACAGAAAGGAAATCACCGATTATCTGGAAAGTATCGGGCAAGCCTACGTGACAGACAGCACCAATCTGCAGGACGAATATACCCGCAACAAAATACGCTTGAACCTGCTTCCCATGATGCAGGAGATAAACCCCTCCGTCAAGGAAAGCATCCTCAAAACGGCAGAGCATCTGGACGATGCGGCCTCTATATATAATATAGGTATAGAAGAAGCCAAACTGCGGGTCAAGACATCGGAAGGCATAAGTATCAACGCCCTGAAGCAAGAAGCGGCATCGGAAACGGTCTTATTTGAGATCTTGCATCCGCTTGGATTCAACGCCGCACAAGTAAGGGACATCTGCCGGACATTGGACGGACAGCCCGGCAAAGTCTTTACTACCCCCGGCTGGCGTGTCATCAAAGACCGCGGCTCGTTGTTGATAGAACCCGTACAAGAAGCCGTAAAGCCGCTACTGGAAATAAAAGAGCATCCCTATACACCGGATTTCATTATTCCACGCGACAAAGCCACCGCCTGCTTTGATGCCGACAAACTCAAGCATCCCCTCTCGCTGCGCCTTTGCAAGCAGGGAGACAGTTTCGTGCCCTTCGGCATGAAAGGACGGAAGAAGGTAAGCGACTACCTGACCGACCGCAAGTTCTCCCTTCTGCACAAAGAACGGCAATGGGTACTTTGCTGCGGAGATGACATCATCTGGCTGGTGGGAGAACGGGCGGACAACCGTTTCAGAATAGACGAAAAAACCCGGAAAGTGCTGGTTGTATCAACCACCAGCCAGTAGCCATCACAGAATGATTCTGTCCTCCTTCTGTTTCTTGAAGCAATCGGAAAGCAATACGGCAAACGGCGTGTCATACGTGCGCGCCTTCTGCGGACAGCCTTTCACACAAGCACAACACTTGATGCATTTCTCTGCAACCGTGTTACACTCGTCTCCTTTTATAATGGCTCCTGCAGGACAATGCTTCACGCAATATCCGCAATGCGTACAACGTTCCGCATCCACTTCCGGAGTGCGGGGCATAGGCACCCCACTCTTACGCAACTTGACGACTCTGCGCAAAAAGCGTAGCAACGGGAAGAAAGGCTGGCGCGGGCGCTGGATACGGGCCACATCCACTCCATACAGTTTCTCCATATCTTCGGCTGCCGCAATTTTAGCACGTATCTTTTCACCAAAAAGCTTTGCATACTCCAAATCGTCCGCATCCGGACGTCCGGCCGCTACCGGGTATTTCTCACTGCTATAAGAGTGCTCGCCTACAAACGTAGCGCCTGCAATTACCTTGAAACCCAACTTCGTGACAAAAGCATCCAATTCCACCAAAGCCTTCTCATAGGCCCGGTTGCCGTAAACCACCACAACCACGGCAGGTGCACCGTCAGCACGAAGCTCCTTCATTCGCTCCAATGCCAAAGGAGCCACATGACCGCCATATACGGGCACCGTGATGACCGCCAAAGCATGGGAAGGCACCTCCCTTTTACCCGCCGCTTCCAAGGTGAGGTCCACTTTGGAGACAGACGAAATTCCCGTTCCGTGAACAATTGCCTCTCCCACTTGTTTAGAGGTACAAGTAGGTGAAAAAGTTATCAACTGCACTTCATCTATATTCATAAACCAATCCTTCATGTTGTTGTTAATACAGCAAAGATAAAGTTTTAAATTTAAAAAAAAGATGATTTGTTTATGAAACCAAAAATATTTATTACCTTTGCACCGTTGAAACATTCTGTGACTTCTTGCTGTGGCGAGAATTGTTTATCAGATTTCCGGTTCAATAATAAATATCCCATATAAATCATATATCACAAGGTAAACTTGCCCAAGTTGCTTCCTACAACAACTGCAATTGTGCACTTATGCCTTTCAATAAAAGTAAATTTTAAACCATTCACATATATACTGTATGTATAACATCATTCAACTGAACGACAAAAATTTGTCGGAACTACAAACTATTGCCCAAGAACTGGGTATAAAAAAAACAGACTCACTCAAAAAAGAAGAACTTGTTTACAAGATACTTGACGAACAAGCTATCGCAGGCGCTACCAAGAAAGTTGCCGCCGACAAGCTGAAGGAAGAGCGCAAAGGGGAAAAACAAAAACGCTCGCGCGTCACTGTAAAGACCGTAAAAAAGGAAGGTGCCGACAAAGTGTTCTCAGCCAATAAAAACGGAGACCTCACCAAAGCCAAAACTGAGGAAATACCGGCTGCGAAAGAACAACCCAAAACTGTGGAAGCACCCCAAGAACCGACCATAGAAGCTGCAACGCCGGCGCCAGCCAAAGAAGCCGCCCCCCCAAAACGCAAACCGGGACGTCCCCGCAAGGTAAAGGAAGAGGCTGCCGCACCCCAAGCAACAGAAACCCCGAAGGTTGCCGAACCGGAACTGAACTTCGAGGCTAAAGCTCCGAAAACAGAACCTCAGGCAGAAGCCAAAGCTGAAAAAAATATCGTACCAGACGAAAGCCCTATCCTGGCCGAGGCGGCAGATGACTTCATTCCCATTGAAGACCTCCCTACGGAAAAGATAGAGTTGCCATCCGAACTTATCGGTAAATTCGAAGCGACCAAAGCGGAAACTCCCGCCACTCCCACTCCTGCCGCTGCCCCAGCCGAACCGCAACAGCCACAGCGCCCGCGCCTCCGCGCCCGCGACAACAACAACCCATACAATAACAACAACAATAACAACCGCAACGGTGGCTATAACCAACAGCGCCCCGCGCAGCAGCGTCCTGCACAACCCTATAACAACGGAGAGAACTATCCCGCCGCTCCAGAACGCAAACCCGTAATAGAACGCGAGAAGGCGTACGAATTCGACGACATCCTCACCGGAACCGGTGTACTGGAAATCATGCAGGATGGCTACGGCTTCCTCCGTTCCTCCGATTACAACTATTTGTCCTCACCGGACGATATTTACGTATCACAATCACAAATCAAATTGTTCGGCCTGAAAACCGGTGATGTGGTAGAAGGCGTAATCCGTCCCCCGAAAGAAGGCGAAAAGTACTTCCCGCTGGTAAAAGTATCCAAAATAAACGGACGTGACCCGGCTTTCGTACGCGACCGCGTACCGTTCGAGCACCTCACCCCCCTCTTCCCGGACGAGAAGTTCAAGCTTTGCAAAGGCGGATACTCCGACTCTATGTCGGCCCGTGTCGTAGACTTGTTTGCCCCCATCGGCAAAGGTCAGCGTGCCTTGATTGTAGCACAACCCAAAACCGGTAAGACCATCTTGATGAAAGACATTGCCAACGCCATTGCCGCCAATCATCCGGAAGTCTACATGATTATGCTACTCATCGACGAACGCCCGGAGGAAGTTACCGACATGGCTCGCACCGTCAATGCGGAAGTAATCGCCTCTACCTTCGACGAACCGGCAGAACGCCACGTGAAGATTGCCGGCATCGTCCTTGAAAAAGCAAAACGCATGGTGGAATGCGGACACGATGTTGTCATCTTCCTCGACTCCATCACCCGCCTGGCACGTGCCTACAACACCGTATCCCCGGCTTCCGGCAAAGTGCTTTCCGGTGGTGTGGATGCCAACGCATTGCATAAGCCCAAACGCTTCTTCGGTGCAGCACGTAACATCGAGGGCGGTGGTTCACTGACCATCCTTGCCACTGCCTTGATTGACACCGGCTCGAAGATGGACGAGGTTATCTTCGAAGAATTCAAGGGTACGGGTAATATGGAGTTGCAGCTCGACCGCAACTTGTCCAACAAGCGTATCTTCCCGGCTGTCAACATCGTTGCCTCCAGCACCCGCCGCGACGACCTGCTACAAGACAAGCAGACACTGGACCGCATGTGGATTCTCCGCAAGTACCTTGCCGACATGAATCCGATAGAAGCCATGGACTTCGTAAAAGACCGTCTGGAGAAGACCAAAGACAACGACGAATTCCTGATGAGCATGAACAGTTAACAACAACTGCATACAGATATTGTACAAAAGCTTCCATTTACGTCCATAAACGTAGGTGGAAGCTTTTTTATATCCGTTTTTTCATACATAGAAAATAAGTAAAAAGCCCTCAAAAAACAAAATAATATAGATAATCATCAGTGCCCTGACCGGCACTTCCATTCTTTTCGCCCATCCACTGCAAGTCTTCAATAATATTCTGCTTCAAAAGAAGGCAGTTAAAGGGATTTTTTGTACTTTTGCGCCTCAATAAGAGTAATTTGTAATTTAGTAATTGTAATTAGATACTATGTTCGATAATTTAAGCGAGAGACTTGAAAGGTCGTTTAAAATTTTGAAAGGTGAGGGTAAAATCACCGAAATTAATGTTGCGGAAACCCTGAAAGACGTACGTAAGGCACTTTTGGATGCCGACGTGAACTATAAGGTAGCCAAAAACTTCACCGATACCGTTAAGGAAAAAGCCTTGGGACAAAACGTGCTGACAGCCGTTAAGCCCAGCCAGCTGATGGTAAAAATCGTGCACGATGAACTGACCCAGCTCATGGGCGGCGAGACTTCTGAAATAAACCTCGACTCCAAGCCTGCCATTATCCTAATGTCCGGTTTGCAAGGCTCCGGTAAGACAACTTTCTCCGGAAAGCTGGCCCGCATGCTGAAGAGCAAGAAGAACAAAAAGCCGTTATTGGTGGCTTGTGACGTATACCGTCCTGCTGCCATCGAGCAGTTACGCGTACTGGCTGAACAGATTGGCGTACCTATGTACTCGGAACCGGACAGCAAGAATCCGGTAGCCATTGCCCAAAATGCCATCCAAGAAGCCAAAGCCAAAGGCTACGACCTTGTAATTGTCGATACAGCCGGTCGTTTGGCAGTGGATGAGGAGATGATGAACGAGATTGCCGCCATCAAGAAGGCCATCAATCCGGACGAAATTCTGTTCGTAGTGGATTCAATGACCGGTCAGGATGCAGTGAACACCGCTAAAGAATTCAACGAACGGCTCGACTTCAATGGTGTAGTATTGACCAAACTGGATGGTGATACCCGCGGTGGTGCCGCCCTTTCTATCCGTTCGGTGGTAAACAAGCCCATCAAGTTTGTAGGTACCGGTGAAAAGCTGGATGCCATAGACCAATTCCATCCCTCACGTATGGCCGACCGTATCCTCGGTATGGGTGACATCGTATCTTTGGTGGAACGTGCACAGGAACAATATGACGAGGAAGAAGCCAAACGCCTGCAAAAGAAGATTGCCAAGAACCAGTTCGACTTCAACGACTTCCTGAGCCAGATTGCACAAATCAAGAAAATGGGTAACTTGAAGGAACTTGCCTCCATGATACCGGGCGTAGGCAAAGCCATCAAGGATATAGACATTGACGACAATGCCTTCAAGAGCATTGAAGCCATTATTTACTCCATGACTCCGGAAGAACGCAGTAATCCGGCCATTCTGAACGGTTCACGCCGCCAGCGCATTGCCAAAGGTAGCGGTACGAATATTCAGGAAGTAAACCGCCTGCTGAAACAGTTTGACCAGACCCGCAAGATGATGAAGATGGTCACTGGCAGCAAGATGGGCAAGATGATGCCGAAATTAAAAAGATAAGATAATAGCCTATGACACTGATTGATGGAAAAGCAATTTCAGAGCAAGTAAAGCAAGAGATTGCAGCAGAAGTAGCCGAGATAGTGGCTCGTGGGGGTAAACGCCCGCATCTGGCCGCCATTCTTGTAGGACACGATGGAGGTAGCGAAACCTACGTTGCCGCCAAAGTAAAAGCATGCGAAGTTTGCGGATTCAAGTCCTCCCTTATCCGTTACGAGGCAGACGTTACCGAAGAGGAACTGCTTGCCAAAGTACGCGAATTGAACGAGGATGCAGATGTGGACGGTTTCATTGTACAGCTTCCCTTGCCCAAACATATCTCTGAGCAAAAGGTGATTGAAACCATCGACTACCGTAAGGATGTGGACGGTTTCCATCCCATCAATGTGGGACGGATGTCCATTGGTCTTCCCTGCTATGTATCCGCTACCCCCAACGGTATCCTTGAACTGCTGAAGCGCTATCAGATAGAAACTTCAGGCAAGAAATGCGTGGTATTGGGACGCAGTAACATTGTCGGCAAACCCATGGCTGCCCTGATGATGCAGAAAGCTTATCCCGGCGACGCCACAGTAACCGTATGCCACAGCCGCAGCAAAGACCTGGTAAAGGAATGCCAGGAAGCGGACATCATCATTGCTGCGTTGGGACAACCGAACTTTGTTAAGGCGGAAATGGTCAAGGAAGGTGCTGTCGTTATTGATGTAGGTACTACCCGTGTGCCCGATGCCTCCAAGAAATCCGGGTTCAAGTTGACCGGTGATGTGAAATTCGATGAAGTAGCTCCTAAATGTTCATTCATTACCCCCGTACCGGGAGGCGTAGGTCCGATGACCATCGTTTCCCTTATGAAGAATACATTGCTTGCCGGCAAGAAAGCAATCTACCAATAACAACGTAATGAAAACGCTCGTCGTCTTCATGACTGTCTTACTGTATAGCGTAACCCTTTCCTCCCAGGAAAGGATTACGCTATTATTTGTCGGTGACCTGATGCAGCACCAGGCACAAATAGACGCAGCACATGTATCTGAAGGAAAATATGACTACTCCTCCTGCTTCTCCCTCATAAAAGAGCAAATATCCCAGGCAGACCTCGCCATAGGAAATCTGGAAGTCACATTGGGGGGCAAGCCCTATAGGGGCTATCCTATGTTCAGCGCCCCCGATGAATATCTTCAAGCCATAAAGGACGCCGGATTCGATATTTTACTGACAGCCAACAACCACTGTCTGGACCGTGGGAAAAAGGGGATGGAGCGTACCATACAATTCTCGACTCCTCCGGTATTCGTTACGCAGGCACCTACAAGAATCTGTCGGAGCGCAGGCAACGCTATCCTCTGTTCATCAACAGAAACGGCTTTCGCATTGCTCTGCTCAACTATACTTACGGCACCAATGGTATCAAGGCTACCTCTCCCAATATCGTAAACTATATTGATAAGAATACCATCCTGCAAGATATCCAAAGTGCCAAGGCACGCCAACCGGATGCCATTATTGCCTGCATGCATTGGGGAGAGGAATACCAGTCCCTCCCCAACCGTGAGCAACGCGAACTGGCCAACTGGTTGCTCCAACAAGGCGTAACACATATTATCGGTTCACACCCTCACGTCATTCAACCGATGGAACTACGTACCAACGGTACCGAACAACACATCATAGTCTATTCCTTGGGAAACTTCATTTCCAATATGAGCAAGGCCAACACTGACGGCGGCCTCATCTTCACTTTGCAGTTGGAGAAACATCCTCTCCCCAAACCCATCCGTCCCTCTTACACCGGTCAGAGTCAGACGCCCCTGCCAGACTCCAATCCTCTGCCTTTTCCATACTGTCGTGTTTCCTATTGTGGATATAATCTGGTCTGGACCGGCCGGCCGGGACTTACTAAAGAAAAAAATTACATTCTTTATCCTGCCAGTTTTCCTACAGGACATTTAACTCCGGAAGCTCGTAAACACCTGGAAATCTTCGTCAAAAGCTCTCGAAAGCTGCTCCAGCAGCACAATATAGATATCTACGAGAAGAAAAAATAATGCAGAAATCTCAAAAAATTTCGTCTTATTCTTTGCAATATTAAAGATTATCCCTATCTTTGCACCGCATTTAAGAAATGCACTAACATGGTGGCTGTAGTTCAGTTGGTTAGAGCGTCAGATTGTGGTTCTGAATGTCGTGGGTTCGAGTCCCATCTGCCACCCGCAAAGAAGAGGAAATTCGAAAGAATATTCCTCTTTTTTGTTATTGTCCAAACAATTCCCCTCAAAGGGAGGCAACGTGGAATCAATGTAAAAAATTGTAGGGATACTCCTCACAGAGTATCCCTACATCATAGGAAGGAATCAATTACCTAAACCAGTTCTTGTACAAAAGAGTTTACTTTCTCAAAATGTTCAAAATAGCTGGAAACTTATGGCTCAGCGGAAATTTCTGGTTGTTAAGTTTTAAAATTAGCTATCTTTGCTTACCTTTGTTTTATGAAACCCGAACGACTCCTTCGTGCCATCCTTCCGGATGTGCTTATAGACAACTTTGATATTGTCAATTTCGACAAGAGTGCTGACCGTTTTGATATTTATCTTGATGAAAAAAAAGTTCAGCTAAAAGAAGATAAGACCAACCCGGATATCATATCCTATGGTTTTGGTGAGTACCGTACAATCCAAGACTATCCTATTCGTGGTCGCGCCACTTATCTCCATGTCCGTAAACGTAAATGGCTTGACAAGTCTTCCAATGAAATCTTCAGCTATGACTGGGATTTATCCGAATTTGACGGTACACGGCTCAATTCTGAGTTCGTCTCTTTTTTAAAAGAAGGAGATTGAATCTACTCCTGTGAGCATCTGTGTGCTTGCGGAACGTTATGGCGTAAAAGGGCAGACTCTTCGTAAACAATACAAGGAGAAAATCAGTGATTACCGGAACTGGGACCAACTCGAACATGCGCATGACTACCTCCTTTATCCTGAAAACATTGGAGAAAACCTTTCTTTGGATGAAACTTGCCTGAGCAATGGAGATGTTTATACGATTCTGACCAATAAAGCAGCCCAAGGCCGTAAGGGGGCTTTAGTTGCAATGGTTCGTGGAGTGGCCACAGATGCGGTAAGCGGAATCTTGCGCAGGCTTCCGCACCGGAAACGGCTGTCTGTCAAGACTGTCACTACAGATTTATCTTCAGCCATGATGCTGACAGTCAGAAAGGTGTTTCCTGCCGCAAAGCTGATCAATGACCGTTTTCATGTACAGCAGCTCATGTCTGAAGCTGTTGACCAGTTAAGAATACGCTATCGGTGGGAAGTACTTGATGCGGAAAATCAGGCTATCAGGGAGCATCGTCAAAAGAAGAAAGAAACAAAGAGTAAGGCGGAAAGGGAGAGAATAGGGAAATGGGAGCCTGAAAGAATGGAGAACGGAGAAACCCTGCCACAGATAGTAAGCAGAAGCAAGCACATTATATTGAAACACTGGAGCAAATGGAATGAACAGCAAAAGACCAGGGCTGCCATTCTCTTTGATAAATTCCCCAAGCTTCTGGAAGGATACAGCCTTAGCATGAAACTGACAGACATCTTCAACAAGAAGTCAGGTCCCGATGAAGCAAGGCTAAATCTCGCAAGATGGTACAATGAAGTGGAAAAGTTTGACTATATGGAGTTCAACAAGGTACTTGATACCTTTTCAAACCATAGTACGACCATCATTAATTATTTTGAAGAACGATTGACAAATGCTTCAGCGGAATCGTTCAATGCTAAAATCAAAGCTTTTCGAAGCCAGTTAAGAGGGGTGGCTGATCTGAAATTCTTCATGTTCAGACTGGCTAGGCTATACGCTTAAAAGAAAGCTTACCAACCAGGAAAATCCGCTGACCCAAACTTATTCCGATATTTTGCATTCTGTATCAATCACACTTAATAGCACTTCCTTCCTTACTTTATCAAGCCAGTGATAAGATAACCCGTTATCACCTTATAGAAATAAGAATACAAAAGAAATATTTCATCTTTCAAAAAACATTCTATACCAACACTCTACTATTTTCGATTTCCGTCATGCAAATATAACCCTTTTTGTTTATACGAAAAGCAAAATCAGTTATCTTTGCAAAGATGAAACTCAATTAAACATGAAAATTCTTTGGATAGACCTCAATAGCTCGTATGCACACTCTTCGTTGGCACTCCCTGCACTGCACGCACAAATAGCAAAGAACAATTCCGTAAAATGGGAAATCGTATCTGCCACCATCAATGAAAACATAGGAATGATTGTCGACGAAATATACCGGCACCAACCCGACATCATTGCCGCAACGACATGGTTGTTCAACCACGAACAACTGTTGCACATCACGGCGAGATTAAAAGCATTGCTTCCCAATAGCTGCTTCATCTTGGGCGGACCTGAATTCTTAGGAAACAATGAAGACTTTCTGCATAAAAACCCTTTCATCGACTGTGTATTCAGGGGAGAGGGAGAAGAAGCATTCCCCCAATGGCTGTCTTGCTGGAACCAGCCGGAAAAATGGGACAGCATTCCGGGGCTTTGCTATATGAATCCTCAAAAGCAATATATAGACAACGGCATAGCCCGTGTACTCAACTTTTCCCGACTCGTACCGCCGGAAAACAGCAGTTTCTTCAACTGGAGCAAACCATTCGTACAACTGGAGACTACCCGAGGCTGTTTCAACACATGCGCATTCTGCGTCAGCGGTGAAGAAAAACCGGTGCGCACACTGTCCATTGAAAGTATCCGTGAACGCCTTCAAATTATCCACAGCCATGGAATAAAAAACGTACGCGTCCTCGACCGGACCTTTAATTATAATCCGCGCCGTGCTAAAGAATTACTGCAACTTTTCCTGGAATTCAACCCGGACATATGCTTTCACTTAGAAATACACCCTGCACTATTATCCGAAGAGCTGAAAAATGAATTGAAAAAGCTACCTAAAGGATTGCTCCATCTCGAGGCCGGTATTCAAAGCCTGCGCGAACCGGTCCTCCAAAAAAGCCGTCGGATGGGAAGCCTGGAGGACTCACTGCAAGGTCTTCGTTTCCTATGTTCCCTACCCAATATGGAAACACACGCCGACCTCATTGCCGGCTTGCCTCTATACCGCCTATCCGAAATATTTGAAGATGTGCGTACACTTGCCGGATACAATGCCGGCGAGATACAGCTTGAATCCCTGAAGTTACTTCCCGGCACAGAAATGAGAAGAAGAGCGGAAGAACTGGGCATCCGATATTCTCCTCTCCCCCCTTATGAAGTGCTTCAAACAAATGAAATCAGTGTCAACGAGCTTCAAACAGCCCGGCAACTGTCACGTCTTCTGGATGGATTCTATAACACAACTGCTTGGCAAGCCATCACCCGCAAGCTGATTCTGGATGACAACGACTTCCTACGTCGCTTTCTGGAATTTCTAATCGATAAAAATCTTATAGACCAGCCCATGAGCCTGGAAAAGCGAGGTCTCGTACTCTATGAATTCTGCAGTATGCATTATCCGGCCTATAAAATCATGGTCACCATTGCCTGGATAGAGGCTGGCATGTCATTAAAGAAAAAACCAGCAGAGAAAGTCAAGACCAAGCGCCAGATGCCACCGGAATATTGGGAAGTCATCTATGGAAACTACAAAGAAAGCCTCCGCTTATGTTTTCTACCCATTGACGACAATACCCAAAATGGTTATTGGTTCGGTTTCGAATCGGAAATACAAAAAGCAGAACCAGTATTCAAAGCCAAAGGAATAATGGAGAGGTGTCAAAATACACAATCACCGCAGATTAACACAGATAAAAGTTCCTGATTATCAGAAATTCTATAGCAATCTGTGTAACCTACGGTGAGTTATGCCCTCATTTCTTCTCCTATCCGCAGTGGAAATACTTCTCGACCAGTTTCAGCATCTCCTCCGGACTGTCCTGTATCTCTGCACGCAAGGTTCTATCCTCGTAAGAACGCAGTTTAGAGATAACCCCATCAACCATTGCAGGACTGAACACATGGTATTGTTCAAAGACAGCACGCTGTCTTTCCAAGCAATCGGCAGAAGCGGCACAACTATCAGGAAGCTGTTCCAGTTGTTTCAACTTATCTTCATTTTCTTTCTTGTGGATATTTACATTGACATATGTTTTTTCTGCAATTCCTAAAGCATCGTCTATCTCAAATCCATAACGGCAAGCTACAGCAAGTCCGGCAATCAATTGATACAAATCGGCCGAACCGTCAGGCGAACGCATTTCCACCGTCTGTTTCTGTGTAGTATCATAATGACTTGGGGTCTCCAACGGATTTGCCAACATGCACATATCCGTTTTTGCCGACCAGCCCAACGGAACGCGTACCAATACCGAACGGTTGCGGTCGCCCCAGCAAATGTTGGTCGGTGCTTCCTGATGAGGAACCAGACGAAAATAGGAAGTAGGATTTGTATTACCGAAAGCCGTAATGGAAGAAGCCAACTTCATCATGCCCGCAATGGCCTTACGGGCTGTTTCAGAGAGTGCCCCATCTTTCAGCATCTGGTTCTGCCCGTCCTTCATGATACGCATATGTATATGCAATCCGGAACCGGCTTTTCCTGCCGTGATTTTCGGTGCAAAAGTAATGTTATATCCATACTGGCTAGCCAGATTACGAATAACCCATTTTGCTATCACCAGTTGGTCAGCAGCCTCCTCGGCACGCACCGGCAGGAATTCTATTTCATTCTGCTCATAAATCTTATCGTCCAGCGTAAAATTACCGACTTCAGAATGCCCATACTTTATCTGTCCGCCTGCCTGCGCAATATATGACATACATTCCGTACGGAAATCATTGAACTTGGCATAAGGGGCCGATTCGTGATAACCACGCTGGTCGGTAGCCGGGAACAATCCGTCATTTTCAGAAATGACATAATATTCCAATTCTCCCATAGCCTGAAATTCCATCCCCGTAACCGTAGTGAATGCCTGACATGCCTTACGCAGGGTATATTCCGGAGAACTTTCCAGCGGTTCACCATCCTTATTGAAATAAGAACAGAGCATTGACAGTGTGGGCAATTCAGAAAAAGGGTCTATAAAAGCAGTCCGAAAACGCGGCACTACATACAAATCACTGCTACCGGCCTCTATAAACGGAAACAAGCTGGAACCGTCTACGCGTTCACCACATGTAAGTATGGCATCAAGGTATGCTTCATTATTGATGACAAAGTTCAGTGTCTTCAGTCTCCCGTCTGCCGCAGGATACATGAAGTTCACCATACGAATGTCGTTCTCCTTTATATAGGAAACAATGTCTGCTTTCGTAAATTCGGAAGCCGGTTTTTGAAGGGCAGCCACCAATAGATTGGGGCTCATGGATAATTCCTGGTTCATAATACGCTGATTGTTTTTAGTTTTCTATATGGTTAACAAAACACATGCAATTTTTTGTCACAATAAAAAACTGCTGTTTCGCAAAGATAGGCAAAGTTGTATCAGAAAAAAAACAAACAACCTAAATCTTATCAGTGAGCCTCAACCTTTTCCGTCGTATCCCCACTTCACGTAAATAGCTCCCCAGGCAAATCCTGCTCCGAATGCTGTAAAAACCAGTTTATCCCCCTTTTTCAGCTTATCCTCGAAATCCCATACGCACAACGGAAGCGTGCCGGCACTTGTATTTCCATACCGTTCTATATTGACCATTACCTTTTCGGGAGATACTCCCAAGCGTTGCGAAACAGCAGTAATTATACGCATGTTTGCCTGATGGGGAATCACCCAGTCAATGTCCTCCTTCGTCAAGTGATTCCTCTCCATGACTGCCTCACAAGCATCCGCCATATTGGCCACAGCATATTTAAAGACTGTACGTCCTTCCTGATAAATATAATGCATCCGATTGTCCAGTGTATAGTAAGATGGAGCACATACGGAGCCTCCCGCTTTGATATGTAAAAAAGGCAGACCTTTCCCGTCTGTTCTCAATACGGCATCCATTACTCCCATATCCTCCCGGGTGGGTTCCAGCATGAAAGCAGCAGCACCGTCACCAAAAATAGGACAGGTAGCGCGGTCTGTATAATCAATCACCGATGACATCTTATCAGCTCCTACTATGACAACCTTCTTATATTTTCCGGAACGTATGAAATTCGCCCCCGCCTCCATTGCATACAGAAATCCACTGCAAACAGCCTGCATGTCAAAAGCAAAAGCATTGTTCAGGCCCAATTTGTCACATAAGATGGATGCGGTAGAAGGAAAGTGATAATCGGGAGTAGTAGTAGCTACGATAACCAAGTCAATGTCATTCAGGCTGGTCTTTGTGCGCTGCATCAGTTGTTTCACAGCCTTACGAGCCATATATGAAGTTCCAAGCCCCTCCTCATGCAAAATGCGTCTTTCCTTTATACCAATACGCCCCATAATCCATTCATCATTAGTATCCACCATTTTAGATATTTCATCATTAGTCAAGACATAGTCCGGAACATATCCTCCAACTCCCGTAATCACTGCATTCAAATTCTCCATTAATCCTATCCAGTTTAGTGTAAAATCAGGAATAACCCTATTATAAATATGCTATCAGAATATCACACTTTTTTCAGAATAGTCGTGTGACAATCTTTAATTAATGGGCGCAAATATACGAAAAGAGAATAAAAATCAATGAATCTGACAACAAAAGACATTAACTGTCTACAAATAATAACACTTTAAAACACAACGGGATTCACTACTATCCGAGCCCTGCAGGAATACTTCCGCATAACCTTTCTGCAAATAAAGAACAAAAAATCCGCTACCTGCAACGATGACGCACGATTGGCCGCACAACCGGGCACATTTCCTTTTCCAGCGAATGGAGCATCGCAGGCGGTTGGATGGAAGTTTTGATTACTCACATACTCATAACCGCCATACGTCCAATGCGTGTCTACATTCCCATTATCCGGGTCTGGCATATCCCACAAAGAAACACCAAACCGTGTATACCGGCGGGGAATGGGGAAGAGGAGATAACCTTTCTTCAGTATCTCCGTTGTCATGGGGCTCATTTCTTTTTCCATCTTTGTCTATTCTTAATTCGATAACATGACAAAGGTAAGGGACCAGCCAAGGGGATACAAATAAACAGTTAGAATCGGCTAAAAATTAATGAAATAAATAAGATGGCGGAAGAGGGACTCACCTCATCCTCCACCACCCTATATAATAATATACTAAAATAATCAGAATGTATTAGAAATACATTCTCTATTTTGCATATTTTTATTAATAAAACATGTTGCAAAGTTAGAATGGGAGAGACGTTGACGGCTGCCATGCCATGAAGGATAGCACCCTCAAAGTTAATTTTCAATTCACTAATGATTTCACCTTTATAGGTAATACAATCCTTTTTAAGACCAAGAACTTTGCCAAACAAGCAATTGTCTTCTTCACCGTATTCCACGCTACCGAAATGTCCTTTGTACTTTAACTGTCCTATACTATTTTGTTATCTTTTGTTCTTTACTTTATTAATATTTCTCAATCAGTCTATTCTCACGAATATAAGTTAGTAATTGTTCATCACATCTCCTTTCATTATATTCGACGGATGCGGCTTATGCATTATATACGAATTTTTCCATCCGAACTAACCAATTTACTTCCTACCCCCAACTCCTCCCCTTCCTCCTTGAAGTATCCCAGCACCTTGGCTGGCGTGAGACGGCAGCGTTCCACGCTTTTCAAGCGGCTCTGAAAGATGTAGCGGGAGCGCAGCATGAGGTATATAGTTCAAGCTACGGTGCAAGCGGTGCTGAAGGCAGGCTCTGACATCTTCAGCGGAGAGTTTCATTCCTTTGTTTGGGGTTGCTTTCATTGTAATGGTTATTTTAGAATTGACTGTTGATGTGACGGATTTGCAGAACGCATCATCCATCTGTGCCGGATGCATAATGCACACCGGGCAAACGGATGATGCGTTGGGAGCAAATGCACGTTGCGTTTTCGCTGATAAAGCCTTAATGAGCATTAAGGGTTGTTATATAATATAATATTAACCGCTGCCGGTTTGGAGGTTAGCGGAAAACATGTACATTTGTAATGTGTTTTTCATAGTATTAGATTTAAGGTTAACAAAAGATTGGCTGTCTGGGATAGATGGCCTTTTTTATGTTGTTTTCTGACCTGCTTCGTAGGATTAAGTTTTTAATAGATAAATACTTTAAGGCAGGCACAAGGGGATAAAAAAAGTCCCACAAATCATTGGATTTGTGGGACTTGTGTGTTTACTGTCCGTTTTTTTCGGTTAATTCAGCGGAGAGACAGGGTTTTGAACCCACAACTATAACCGCTTATATTTCAGCTACTTCGCTTTCAAAATTTCAAATAGGTAACGAAACAGTAACGATTTTCACCCATGAAGCCTGTCCGACTTTGACCGCTGTCTGTCTGCCTAACTTTCGGGTTCAAAGATACTGCTTTCTTTTGAATTTTGCAAATGCCTGATAGTAAATATTTTCGGGTTAGTGCAAGGTGCAAGCTATATATATAAATATATACTTGCACCTTGCACTAAAAAAGAATTGGGTAACAACCGATTAAAACAAAATCCGTATATTCGCATACGAAAACAGAAAAAAGGAAATAAATATGTTTACCAACCGAGATGAAGTATTGGAAAAGGCTTTGCGGATATTCGCAAAGATGAATTACGAGAAAGCAAGCCAAATGGAAATAGCCAAGACTTGCGGACTGTCGAAAGCGGGACTAACCTATTATTTCCCGTTCAAGCTGGACTTGTTCATGGCTGTCGCCGACAGGTATGTGTTCGACACCCAGCACTCGAAAAACAAGTTCAACTTCACTGACGGCTCGTTGTCGGAATTTATCGACCAGTACATAGCCGGAGTGGAAAACACGATGCAACGGCTCGTGCGCCTGCTGGATGACGGGAACAATCCCAGCGGGTGCAGTTTTAATTTCTATTACTACCACCTGCTGATGCAGGTAAGGCTGTATTATCCCAACGTGGAACAGAAGATAGCCGCCATATTTGAACAAAACCACCGGCTATGGAAGTCCGCCATTCATCGGGCGAAAGAGAACGGAGAAATAAGGTCGGATTTGGATGTGGAAGAAACGGCTTTGATGTTTTGGCAGATGTTCTTTGGGATGTCATTTGAACAATCTTTTCTTCAAGGGCTGGACACCAAGAAACTATCACAAAAACTGCACTTTATCTATTCGCTGATAAAAGCGTGAAACACGGCTCTATACTGCAATACTTCCCCGTTAGAGGAACTTTAACAAAATAAAACCAACTGTATAGTTGGTTTGCATCTTATCTTTTCCTATATTTGCGGTAATGATATTACTTTCAGTTATATGGACAATGTTCAGAAACAACGGGGAAGCATCGTGCTGCACAAGGAAACAAGGGACGGTGCGGACTACATACGGATAGAACATGCGGACAGTCAGGCTATCGCCCTGCTGTTGGCACAGGACAAGGATGTGGAGCTGTCAGGAAACGGCTCTGCCTATATAGCGTCCGCCGCTTTCCGTCTGCCTGATTTCTACGACCGCTATTCTCCCCACGCCTACATAGATTACAGCCGGGTTTACGTCAGGCATCCGAAGCCCCAACGGGAATACATATTGCCGAAAGGCTACCTCGAACTGTTGGAACAGAAGCGTTACAGCCCCTCGACTATCAAAACATACCGTGCCTATTTCAGCGACTTCATGGAATATCACAAGGGACGGAACATCGACCGCCTGAAAGTCGCCGACATCAACAAATACATACTCTATCTTGTGAACGAGAAGAAAATCTCGGTGTCGCAACAGAATATGCGCATCAATGCTATCAAGTTCTATTATGAGCAAGTGAAAGGCGGCAAACGGCAATATTATGGTGGTATCACCCGTGCCAAAGAGTACAAGAGCCTACCCGAAGTGTTGAGCAAAAATGAAATCAAGCGCATCCTTGCACAAATTTCCAACATCAAGCATCACTGCATGATTTCGTTGGTTTACTCCGCAGGACTTAGAAGAAGCGAATTGCTTAACCTGACCCCGCAGGACATCAACAGTGAAACAATGTCGGTTCGCATTATGGGCAAGGGGAAGAAATGCCGTTATTCGCTCCTTTCACCCAAGCTGCTGGAAGAACTACGGCACTATTTTCGGGAATATCGTCCACAAAAATGGTTGTTTGAGGGCGAAACACCCGGAGAGAAATATTCGGCAAGCGCATTGGTGAAAGTGCTGAAAGAAGCAGCACATCGTGCAGGTATCAAACATCGTGTACACGTCCACATGCTGCGCCACTCCTTTGCCACACACTTGCTGGAACAGGGAACAGACCTGCACACGATACAGGAATTGCTGGGACACAACGACATCAAGACCACAACCATTTATCTTCATGTGTCAAGTGCCCATAAAGCAAAAATCCCGAATCCTCTTGATACACTGGATAATTCGTGAGGTGCAGTTATAGAAGTATAGGAACGACACCATAAGGTGCGGTTATAAATAAATTATGAACAATTAGAGTACACGATATGAGAAATGAAATTTTACAGTTGAAAGATTTGGGTCGTATGCCTAATGAAAGCATCAATGATACAGAGAGTATTGATGAATTAGTAAATACTTATGATGCCTTATTAGAACAAATACAACTTCCCATATCATTTGATGAAGCTATGGTGTTGGTACAAATCTTTCCTGAAAATGCTTTTTATGATTTGCAGTGGAGTTTATTAAAACTTGTAGAGTCTGTTTGCGTTGATGATGAGAATAAGTATATTCAGTTAATAAACTCTTGCCCAAGCCAAGAATGGCGGGACACTCTAAATGCTCGCTATGCAAATTATAAAAGGCACAAGGGGTAAAGTAAGTTCATAACAAGCCGGGATAACGGACTAACGCCGTTCCCCGCCAAGCCATTAATGGTAATAAGGTATATGATAGACTATTTATATTATAGGTTTTATAGATTATGGCTTCATTCTTCTGTATCGGAAGGAGCCACATTTTTGGCAATGCTTTTGTTTTCGGTCATGTTAAGTACAAATGTATTAACCGCATGGGGTATATTAACCCAATACGGAATCATTGATTATCCGTCCGATACTCAATACTATATCATTGAAGGCAGTTTAATAGCATTGCTGTGTGGCAGATTTTTCTTCAAGAAAAGGTACAGAAGAATTATAACCAAGTATGAGGATGAAAACTCTGTGCAACGTAAAGTTGGAGTGTGGGCACTTACTGTATATATAGTGGCAACCTTTATTTGCTTTTTCATAGAGGCATTGCACAGACAAGGAAAAATATAATTTACCATTAACGAAGCAGGATAACGGACAAGCCGTTCCCTGCTGAACCATTAGCAATAAAATTTGAAATATGGATAAAGACGAGATAATATCAAAATTAGGATGGTTTACTCAAATGAAGTCTATACCACCCTTAACTGATAAATTCAAAACAGAGCAAATTATCTTTTTTGAAAATATCATCCATTTCTTACAAGATAATGGATTGACAACTAAAGAAATACTAAAAAAAGGAGAAAAGCCTACAGATAATACTGAAATAAAAATTGGAGATTTAACGGAAGAGGGATTAAAGTTTTATCTGTATGGCATTAGAAAATGGCGACAAAAATACGATAGAGCAAAAGACGGGATTAAAGCAATCAATGACTTTGCTTTTATTGAAAAGAAATTAAAAGAATTTAGAAGTAAAAATATTGCTAACAAAGCGTGATAACGCCTAACAGCGTTCCCCGCTTAGCCATTACCGATAATAATAAAACAAAAAAATATGAACGAACGATATGCCAAATGTATTCCATTCGATAAGAATGTAAAAGGCAGGATTGGTGGCAATCCACCTAAATGTATAGAAGAACAAATCCCTTGCGATTATAAATTCTATGCAACACTGGTACACCCGGAAAAGGAAGATAAGATGCTTTCTATCATCATTCACCAAGATTATGACATTCTTATTGACAACAACATATATCCCTCAATAGCAGTCAAAGTAATAGAACATGAATTTTCTGAAATTGGTAATTGCACAGAAAAACGAAATACCAACTTAGGGATATGTTCTATTAGTGAATATTCAAAAGATAAGGATAGTGAAAATATACTTGTAAAAATAGGTGGTGAACCTTACCTTATCCAAGATGAAGAAAGCTATTATAAAGAATTAGAGGAACATGGTTTTTCTTTTTTCTTGTCGATAGATGAGAACGGATATAGTGAAGATGTTACTATTGGCAGTTATCCTTTCGGATATGGTGCTTTGTATTTGTATAAGCACTGTACAACCAATGAAATAATCGCAGGATTTTGGCAATGTTCATAAAAATATATCGGTAACAAGCACCTGTTCCGCCTAACGGCGGCAAGCTGCAAACCATTAGCTGTAATAGTAGCATGAATAAGATTATTTTCTACACATTGGCATTTCTGTTTTGTTTGCCTACACAAGCACAACAGCGTTTCTTCGGTGTCATTCAGGATGCAGACGGATATACAAATGTACGTGATACAAGTGGAACAGTAATAGGCAAATTATTGGATAATCATGTGTTTGTCGATTGGGATGCACAAAAGAGCCATAAAGAATGGCATAGCGTAGAATATGGAGCAGAAACGGGCATAACCAAGACTTGCCCGAATGGAAATACCCATACAGGAGAGATCCATAAAAGCCGCATCCGTTATTTGGCAGATTTGCCACAGTTGAAGAAACAGCCGCAAAGTACGGATAAATGCCTTGTATATGCCAACGACACATTAACCATAAAGATAATCTTCCAAAAGTTTAATCCACAAAAACATGCCATTGTTTATGATTTGGAAGCAGGCTTTGTTCGGAGTATTGACGGTTGTTCTGACTTGATAGGCATAGATGATAATATTCCGCATGAAGAATACGCATCTGTCACCGTCAAGCACCCTGCCGGAATATTGGAATTTCCAACAGCATACATAACACATCTATACGAACCGAGCCGAAACAATGTTGTCGTGGCATTGGGTAAAGGAAACTCACTGTTCATCAGCACGCAGAACAGTGACGGTGCAGGCGGATATTATGCCGTATGGACAGTAGAAAATTATCTTGTTAAAAGTCTGTTTGTGTTACATGACTTTTGACTAAAATACAGCTAACAACGCAGGATAACGGACGAGCCGTTCCCTGCTAACCATTACAGACAACTTAATACAGAAATATATGGAATATATACCGGATTATCTGAAACCATTTATTATACACAAAGACTATTTTCCTGAATTGATAGAAAATTCATGGTTTAATAATCCTGTGTATTGGAAAGGTCGGTTAATATCACCACAAAACGAAACAAAATTCAAACTTTACTTTTGTGGTGAATTAATTGATAATTCCATTGTAGGCAAGCAAACTTCACCTTTGGCAATATATGCGGATTCAGTACATTTAGGAGAAAGGATTACTCTTTTTGATGAACGGTATAATGGATATGAAGCATTACTTATAGAGGATAACAGAGAACATCCATTATCTCCTGAAATTCAGTTTGTAGACAAAGATGCTGAAACAGAATTTGAAATTATCATTCTTGGATGCAGTAGTACTGATTTCGATGATGAATATCCCGCTATCGAACAAGTACGACTAATCAACGGCGACTGGGTAAACAAAGAGTATCTGAAATGCAATGCTTTCGATTTTATTTCGATATTAATTCGCAATGCCAAAGGTCGGATATATAAGGTATTAGAAATGGAATTATCTTAGTTAAACCGTCTGTAACAAGGTCGAGTTAACAGCTAAACGCTGTTCCTCACCAAACCATTAATATTAAATGAGAAAAAACGATGAATTGGTATAAGTATTGGTATTACACAATTTATTTCATTTATGACCATTTCAGTAAAAACGCTGAAGATAACAAAATATATTCCATTGGATTTTTTTCCTTAGTTATATATATGTTATTTACAGTGTTGGGATGCTTTATAAATAATTTCTTCGACTTTGAATTAATTGGATATATTGCGCATCCCTTTTCCCATTTGATATTCATATTAATTACATTTCTTATAAACAACCTCCTTTTTGACAATACAATAAATGCAAGAAAAGACAGGATGCTTTATAAAGAATTTAAAACACAAAGAAAAAATGTTTTCTTTATCTTATTGACAATTGGAATTATTTTCATGTTCAACTACAATGCTATTTACTTAAAGAAATATTTTTTCTAATTAGGACAACAATAATATTAACAAAGAACGACAACCCCTGAACGCAGTTTCTTGTCAAGCCATTAACAATATGAGTAGCCTTATCACAGCAAAGAGATTTGGGAAAGTTCTGATATGGGTATGGAACAGATGTATAAAGAAAGCCGCCATTCCTTATGAAGAACTTGATTTCCATTACCCCGATTGGGCTTTCATTATTACAGGTTGTATCTTTTTCGGGGTTGTGGCAGGTGTTACCCTGCTTTATTTTGCTTTTATAAAACAATAGACTATTAACAATGAAAGCCCGACTAAAATACCCGATATTCAGCTTTGCCCCCAAAGGCAACATGATATACGTGTTTCGCAAGGAAGAACTGTACACAACGACCAATACCGAGTTGTTGAAGAAGCGGAAGAACTACATTGTAGTGGATGCAACCGGGACGAAATATGTTGAAAAGGGGGCGCACAAAGTGAAGTGGCAAGGGATATTGGGATATTGCATCAGGATGCAGGGACGAGTGATTTCCATTGAATACGAGTACGGGGACAGCCCCGAACCGTTCCCGTTACGGAAACTGCAAGAACTGGTAGCGGAACGATACCCCAAGACACGGTGGTTCAAGGAAGAATGCTGGAACAGCGCAGACGAGTTCCGGCAAGCGATTTTCGCCTGCAAGACCTTTGAGGAAGTGGCGGACATACTGATGCCCGAACGAAAAACGAGCGTTTGGCAGCGCATTGAAGAATATTTCCTGCGGGCAGGTTTTCTTATGCTTGCCGCCATGTTCCTTTATCACGTGGTTTGGCGGCTAATCCAAAAGGTCTGGATATGGGCTACCGGGTAACGTACAGGAAACAAATCAATTCATTCAAATATGGAACAACGGATTACATCATTATTGCTTCCCGCTCCCGAAGCGGAGTTGGAAGCGTCCTGCAAGGAACTGGACGAAAAGGTAACATGGCTGCTGCACAACAGCCGGAAAATGGACAACTACTTGGAACTTGAACCGTTCAGCAAGGACGGGCGGCTGTGCGCCCACGTGTGCGACACGCTCAAAAGCCTGCCGGAAACGCCGACACTGGCGGCATACAAGGACTACAAGGCAATCATTATCCTGCTGGGTATGTCCACCACCCATTACGCCATACTTGACGAACTGGCGGAACAGCACCGCAAGCGGGACGAGATACCCGAACTGACCGCCTACTGCGATGCGCTCCACTGGATGCGACCGGGACGGCAGTACCTCTGCAACGTGTACAACACGGTATGCCACGCTTTCCACCTGCTGCGGAGAAACCCGGTAAGGGGCAACCGACTGCTGGTGACGGAAAAGGAACTGCGCCACGCCGAACGGATGCTGCCGGAACTGGGCAGGCAGACGTTCACCGAAATGGTACGTCTGAAAGGCTACATGGTCTATGATGCCGAGAAACTGGCGGACAAATGCGGCATGGAATACGGCTCGTTCCGGCGAAAGGTAAAGAAAATGACCGGGTACACGGCTAAGGAATGGGTGATAAAGGAACGGGTAAAGGACGTGGAACACTACCTGTTGAACACAAACCTCACGCTTACCGAAGTGGCGTTCACCACCGGGTTCGCATCGACATCGAACCTGAACGACTTCTGCAAGGCTTACTTGCTGGACACACCGGGCGAGATACGCAGAAAAGCGCAGGAAACAAGAAAATGCACAGTTACAAGAACGTAATGTGAAAAATCAAGAATAAAACTGATTTTTTATGCCCGTAACTTTGTGCTTCATAAAAGATAAGCACAAGGTTATGGAACATAAGATACCGTTGGAAACATACTTCGCCGGACTGCTTCAAAAAGTGGAATGGCAGATACAGGAATACGAGGACACCGCAGCGGACACGCTGACGCTCTGCCGCCTATGCGTGGACTACCTGCAAGAGATACTGGGCGAACTCAAAACCTTTATAATCTCCTACCCGTTCGCCAGCACGGAAGAAGAAATACACTTCTTCAAGGAACTGAAACCGCTTTTAGCGAGCAAAATCATCTATTACAATACCGTTTACAAGATAGAGGTGCGCTTCCCCAGCGGCAGCGAGGACGTGCAGCGGGACTACCTGCTGTCGGAAACCGACCGGATTTCAAGGTCGTTCCAGCGGAACTTGGCGTTCTACCAGTACCACCGAACGAAAGCCACCTACTTGGACAGGCAGTATTTCATACGTGGGAAGCCTGACATACAAATCATCGTGGACAGTTTCTATTACGAAACAGACCCACAGTTCAGCACCAGTCACGATTTCAAGGTAGCCAAGATTTTAGCCAACGAACTGCTGGAAATATACCTCACCAACCGTCTGCACGAGCTGGAACGCCGGGAACAGCGCAAGCGGGTGAAGAACGGCTTCATGGGCAGGCTGTTGCGCTGGACGGGGACGAAAAGGGCGTTGGTGGAACTTATCTACGCACTGGACGCCTGCGGCTGTCTGAACAAGGGAACGGTTGATATTAAGGAGATTGTAGCCTACTTTGAATACGTGTTCGACATAGACCTCGGCGACTTCTACCACACCTACATGGAACTAAAAGCCAAGACCAAAGACCGAACGGGCTTCCTCTCCACCCTGAAAGACAGGTTGCTGATGCGCATGAGGGAGCAGGATTAGGCAACCGTGCTTTAACAAAATTTATTTCGCCACAGGTGGGTACATCTGTGGCGTTTTATTTTTCAGGACACCCGAACTTTGCGGCAAATCAATCAGTTACCGTTATGGAAATAATAACATTCGAGTCCAAAGCCTACAAGGAACTGGACAACAAGATTACCGCCATTGCCGACTACATCTTCAACCACATGGAAACGGCAAGGCAAAGCGAGGAAGACATGTGGGTGGACAGCTACGAGGTCTGCACGTTCCTGAAAATAAGCGAAAAGACCCTGCAACGCCTGCGGGTGTCGGGGACTATCGCCTATTCCAACATCAGGGGACGCTACTTCTACAAGGTCAGCGAGATACGCCGGATGCTGGAAGAACGCCTGATAAGGAGCAACAAGGAGAACATCGACAACCTGATAACCAACCACCAGTTGTATGCTAAGGAAAGAGGAAATCTTAGAAAGGACAAGTAACGGGCTGGCGGTGTTCAAACACTACCTGCCCGGAAACTGGCGCATAGGTCGCAACTTCCTTAACCCGCTGTACGAGGACAGCAAGGCTTCCTGCAACATCTACTTCGACCGCCGGGGCGGTATCTACAAGATGAAAGACTTCGGCAACGACAGTTATAGCGGCGACTGTTTCTTCCTCGTGGGGCAGTTAAAGGGGCTGGACTGCAACCGGGCGGCTGACTTCGTGGAGATACTGGAAATCATCGACCGGGACTTGGGTTTGGGGCTGGCTTCCGGCACTCCGGTTTCCGTTCCCCCGGCAACCGTCCGCCGGGCAGTGCCGGACAAACCCGAAGAAACGTCCGAAAAGCCCGTCAAGCCCTACCAGTTCCGGGAACAGAAGTTCCCGCTTGCCGAACTGGTGTACTGGCAACAGTACGGCATCACGCCCGAACTGCTGGAACGTTACAAGGTCTGCTCGCTCCGGGAGTATCACAGCGAAACGGCAGAGGGCAAACCGTACACCTACACTTCATCGGTGGCAGAACCCATGTACGGCTACAAGGGCAAACAGCACATCAAGCTGTACCGCCCGTTCTCCACGCCCCGCTTCCTCTACGGCGGCAGCTTCGGCGAGAACTACAGTTTCGGGCTGGAACAACTGCCAGCCAAAGGCGACACGCTATTCATCACGGGCGGCGAGAAAGACGTGCTTTCGCTGGCGGCGCACGGTTTTCACGCTATCTGCTTCAACAGCGAAACGGTGACTATCCCTCCCACGCTGGTCTATCGGCTGACGTTCCGCTTCAAGCACATCGTCCTGCTCTTTGACATGGACAAGACGGGCAGGGAAAGTTCATGCAAGCAGGAAAAACTATTGGAAGAATTTGGCGTGAAACGCCTGCTGCTCCCGCTTCCGGGAACGAAAGAGGAAAAGGACATATCCGACTACTTCAAAGCCGGGAACACCCGTGAAGATTTCCTGAAGCTGTTTATCGAATTTTTAGACAACCTGTATAGCGACACATTGATTATGCTAAAATCATGCGAGATAGATTTCAACAACCCGCCCGCCAAAGCACAAGAGATTATTTCGGCGGGTGACGTTCCGCTGGGGACACAAGGCAACCTGTTCGGCATCACCGGGGGCGAGGGAACGGGAAAGAGCAATTATGTAGCCGCAATCGTGGCGGGCTGCATCTGCCCGGCTGGTGCGGAAGTAGATACGCTGGGCATACAGATAACCGCCAACGGCAGGCACAAGGCGGTCTTGCTTTACGATACCGAGCAATCGGAAGTGCAACTGTTCAAGAATGTAAGCAACCTGCTGGCACGTGCCAAACAGCCGGACAAACCCGATGAACTCAAAGCGTTCTGCCTGACGGGTATGTCACGCAAAGAACGCTTGAACGCCATTGTGCAGAGCATGGATAAGTTCTACTACCAGTACGGCGGCATCCAGTTGGTCGTCATTGACGGCATCGCCGACCTTGTTAAGAGTGCCAACGATGAAGCGGAAAGCGTGGCGGTGATAGATGAACTTTATCGGCTGGCTGGCATCTACAACACGTGTATTCTGTGCGTGCTGCATTTCGTCCCCAACGGTTTGAAGCTGCGGGGACATTTGGGCAGCGAGTTGCAGCGCAAGGCGGCTACAATCCTTTCGATAGAGAAAGACGATGAACCCGCCCAGTCGGTGGTGAAAGCCCTGAAAGTAAGGGACGGAAGCCCGCTGGACGTGCCGCTGATGCTCTTTGCATGGGACAAGGAAGCCGGGATGCACGTGTACAAGGGCGAGAAGCCCCGTGAGGAAAAGGAGAAACGCAAGGAAAGGGAACTGGTGAATGTCGCACATGACATCTTCGGGCGGCAGACACGCATCACCTACATAGACCTTTGCGAGCAGTTGCAGCAGGTATTGGACATCAAGGAGCGCACCGCAAAGAGCTATATCCGCTTCATGCGGGAAAGGGACATCATCACCAAAGACACGGCGAACCAAAGCTGTTTTGTCATCGGTTCATATCATCTTCAAAGGAACGCAAGCTGCCCGTAGGCGTATGGGCTGAACTTGTGTATTTTTAGGTGCTTGTGTCCTGCCCTGTTGTGATAACACGGCAGGATTTTTTCTGTTTGCACGTGATTTTTCAGGGTATTTGCTTAACTTTGCAGAAGTTACACGGAAAAGTAACGGCAGTTGGACGGCGGTTGCCGGAATATTGCCTTTATATATAACATATACGTTCGCCGAACGTCCCAAAGTAGAAAACTGGCACTTTTCAAAATGTGGGGATATTCAGCGCAGGATATGCTATGCGTTTGTCATAGCGTGGCTGCACTGTTTCCACATTTGGGTATGCCAGTACCTCTACTTTGAAACAGCGTCATGCCACGCTTTCTTTTTTGGGGTTGCGGCTAACGTGCCAAGACAGTAGGGATTTATATCACTTTAATACCTGACAATATGGAACAAATCAAAGCGCACATCGCCGTATCGCTGGACGGGCATACCGCCACGCCGGACTATGAACTGGACTGGATGCCCCGTGAGGTCAAGGAACTGGCGGCAAGGGAACACGCCGCCGCAAGCTGCCTGCTTATGGGGGCGAACACCTACAACTACATCTTTGAACACTGGGGCGGGTGGCCGCACAAAAGCAAACGGTCTTTTGTGGTGTCACACTACGACACCAACGTTACACCGGACTGCGGGGTGGAGTTCCTGACCGAAGAACCGCTGCAAAGGGTCTATGAACTGAAACAGGAAACCGACATGCTGGTGGTGGGTGGCGGCAAGCTGCTTACTTCATTGATTAAAGCCGGACTGCTGGACAGCCTGACAATCTACACCGTCCCGGTCATGGCGGGCAAAGGCATCGGTTTTGTCGGGGAAACATCCGGCTCGCTGTGGAAGCTCTCGGAAAGCAGGGTGCTGGATAACGGGGTGGTCTGTTCGACCTACCTGTTTGGCGGGAACATATAAAAAATGCGCCCGGTTTCCCTCCGGGCGCAACCACTAAAATTTCAATTATTATAAGCTGTAAAACCTATCACAATGAAATTTCAGCGGCAAAGATAGGCTATTTCTTCGGTTTCGCTTTCTTTTCGGGGAATGAAAAACCGACATTGAACTGCTCGTCCAGTACCAGCGAAGCATCGAAAGCCTTGCCGTTCTTGCCCTTGAAGCCCTTGATTAGCCCGGTCTTGCGTTTAGTCACCAGCTCGACAATCTGCTTGTCGGAAAGCTGCTTGTCGCACTTGTTGCGGAATATGGTAAGCGTGCAGTCCACGTTGGAACACTTCGCCACTTTCGGGTAGAACAGGATGCGCCCGCTGCCGCATTTCGGGCAGGGGCAGGTTTCACCAGTAGCGACAGATAGCTGCACCGATAGCAGTTCTGCGGTGATTTGCGTTGCGTACACCTCGATGCCCTTTCGGAACGTGTCGGCATCCATGCTGCCCGCTTCTATCTTGGCAAGGGCGGTTTCCCACATGCCCGTCATTTCGACATCGGCAATCTTCTTGTCCTTGACAATCCCATAAACGGCAAGCCCCTTGTCGGTAGGCACAAGGTTCTTCTTCTCACGCACGATGTACTGGCGGGCGAACAGCGTTTCGATAATCGCCGCACGGGTGGCGGGCGTGCCTATCCCGACATCTTTCAGGCTGGCTTTCAGTTCGGCATCTTCCAGTTCCCTGCCTGCGTTCTCCATTGCCGCCAACAGGCTGCTTTCCGTGTGCAGCGGTTTCGGCTTGGTCTGCTTTTCGAGCAGATCCACGCCGGAGAGTGGCAAATATTCTCCCTCTTGGAGTGGCGGCAGGCTGGCGGCTTCTTCATCCCCGCCCGTTTCCGGCTCGCCGAACACGGCACGCCACCCGGCTTCTTTCATCACAGACCCTTTCACCGTAAAGTCGGTATCTCCCCCTGACAGCAAGGCGGTGGTAACGTCTTTCACGCACTTGCCCGAAAAGGCTTCCAGCATACGCCCGGCTACCAGCTCGTAAACCGCCCGCTCGTCTTTGGAAAGTTCGCCGGGCAGGTTCTCGGTAATGATTAAGGCGTGGTGGTCGGTCACTTTGCCGTCATTCACGCTGCGGCGGTTCAGGGGTGTGCCGTCCAGCCCGGCGGCATACCCGGCAAAGCGGGAGTATTGCCCCAGCAGGGCGACACGTTCCGGCATTTCATCGAAAACGTCCTCCGGGATATAGCGGCTTCCGGTTCGGGGATAGGACATCACTTTCTTTTCATACAGGCTTTGCGCTATGGAAAGCGTCTTGTCAGCCGAGAAGTTCAGCTTCGTGTTCGCTTCCTTTTGCAGCGTGGTAAGGTCGTACAAAAGCGGCGGTTCTTGGCAGGCTTCTTTCCTCTCAACGGATTTAACCACAAGTTGCCCGGCATCCTTTACCCGTTGCAGGGCGGCTATGGCTTCGGGCTGCTGTTCCCACTTGGCGGTCGATTGGGCGGTAAAATTTATTCCCCCGCTGGCGGTCACCGCTTTGAGTTGCCAAAACTTGGCGGGTACGAAATTCCTGTTCTCCAAATAGCGGCCGCATATCATCACGAGCGTGGGTGTCTGTACCCTGCCCAGCGAGAACACCCCCTGCCCGGCAGCTACGCTCAACGCTTGGGTGGCGTTTATCCCTATCAGCCAGTCCGCTTCGCTGCGGGACTTGGCAGAGAGGTAAAGGTTATCGTAACGCTCTCCCGGCTGCAAGTTATCCAGCCCCTCACGGATTGCCTTGTCGGTAAGGCTGCTTATCCACAGGCGCACAAATGGTTTCCGGCAGTTCAGGTAATGGAAGATATAGCGGAAGATTAACTCACCCTCACGCCCGGCATCGGTGGCGACAATAATCCGGTCGCACTGGTCGAACACTTCCTTTATCACTTTCAACTGTTTCAGCACGCCGGGGTCTGCCTTGTACCCTTTCTCCGCTTTCACCTGACGGGGGATTAGCTGGAAATCGGGCGGCAGTATGGGCAGGCTCTCCCTGCGGAAGTTCGCCACGCCGTAGGCTTCCGGCATGGCAAGCTGGATTAAGTGGCCGAACGCCCATGTCACCATATACCCGTTGCCGGAAAGATAACCGTCATTACGCCCGGTCGCACCGATGATGCGGGCGATGTCCTTTGCCACGCTGGGCTTTTCTGCTATCAATGCAATCATAATTCTTTACTTTTTAATGGTGGATATTACATTTTCATTCCTCTGGACTTCTTGGGCTTGTCAGCTTTCAGGCTCTTGTCCTGCGCTTTCTCCTGCTTCTCTTTCTGCTTGGGGGTGGGCTTGTCCTGACCCTGTTTCAACGGCTCTTTGCCCTGCTTGGTGGCTTCGTTGGTCTTGCCCCCGGAATTGACCGCTACCTGCGTCCGGTTCTCGGCGGCGGGGGTAACGTCTTTCGGCTGCACCTTGTCGTGGGATTTGCCCTGTGCGCCGGGCTGTACATGACCGTTGAACTCAACGCCCTTGCCGTCCTTTAGCCCGGCTACCTGCTGTTCTGCGGGCTGCTGCCCCTGCTGCAAGAACTGGACGGCGGCACGGGGCAGGAACTCCAAGCCACGCTCCACCGCACTGACCTGCAAATAGGCACTGCGCTTCGTGCCGTCCCTGAATTGCAGGTTTTCCATTTTCACCGCTTGCCCGGCTTCAAAGGCGGCTTTCTGTTCCGGGCTGACTTGCACGTTACAGATTGTATCGGGGCATTTCCATTTGTCAGCCCGCATGTATTCCAGTTCGTGCGTGTACCTGTCCCGGCTGACAAACACGGGGATTTGCTCGCCGCTTTTCGAGTCTTTGATTTCAGCGATGCCGCCCAAGTTGCCAGTGCCTTGCAAGTTGCCCTGTTCCTGCTTGGTGAACCCGTGTTCATGGAACGGGCGTTGCAACAGCTTTTCGTCCTGCTGCACGCCGTGCAGCTTGGGTACTACCGTGCCGTCCTTTGCCTGATAGAAAGAGAGCTTGACATCGGTAGGTTTGAGGTAGAAGCCGCCCACCGTCCCCGAAACGGTGTAGGTATTTCGGGACTTGTAGCCACGCATCACCCGGTCGAAGTCCTTCGTGTTTTTCAGGGTGTCGGCGGTGATGCCGACTTTTTTCAGGTTCTCCCAGTCGATTTTTGCCGGGTCGAAGCGGTAACCCTGCTTGAACTCGTGGAAGTCGGGCTTCGGAACTCGAAGCATTTCAGCCCGCTTGTCGCCCTCCGGTGTAGGGTTGCGGTGGTTTTCCTCGATTGCCTTTGCGTCCCGCTCCGCTTCGGAAGCCTTGACGCTGAACAGTTCCAGCCCGGAAGTGTCCTGATACTTGCGGTAGAAGTTGGAAATGAAGTTGCTGAACACATCGCTGTTCTTGTCCACCTGCATGAACTCGCCACCGTGTGTTGGCGGTACGGTCTGCAAATTGCCCTCCTTGTCAATACCCTTAACGGCACTCACCTTTCCCTGCTGTTTATCCAAGACCAGCAGCACGTCTTTTTCCTGCCCCTCTGCGGGCGGGGTCATTCTGTTTGCCATAAATAATTGAAATTTTAGCGGTTACGGGAATAGTCCCGCCCAAAGGTAGCGACTAAATATGCTATATTTGGACGGGCGGCAAGGGCTGTCCGAATTTGTCCTGCGGTGTCCCGATTTGTCCGGGTGGGATGAAATTCCGCAACCATTGGTTGCAGAATTGAAAAGGGCATAAAAAAAGAGAGTGAATGATTTCACTCTCTTTCGATGAACCCTTTGTGAACCCTTTGGTCGTTTTTTGAAATAGCTAAAACTCAAGTAATTTGCATATTTTGCAAAAGAAAATCATTCGAGTATGAACCATATGTGAACCCTTTAATGGATTAGCGGGGAACACTGTTTAAGCGTCATCGCGCTTCGTTAGTAATCTGTTATTGCACTCGTTTCAAATCCCCGATAGATTGGAGTGACATTTCTATGTAGGGAATAGTTTTTAGAATATGGATGTTATCTATTGCTTCTTTACCACCCAATGCCAATGCCGATACAAGACATGGAGATTATAGAATAAAAATAATTCATCTTTCTTATTATCAGTCATTTGAATATTTTCTGTTTTTCTCTATTTTTGCCATTTTCTGTTATTCAGTACACTTTGAAATATCATTTTCTTTTGTACCTTTGCATCCGCAAAAAACAAAAGAAAATCAACTATTTAGTGTAATTACCCGGTTACGGCACCTAAATCGAGATAAAACCTCTAAACAATGGCAATGTTAGAAAATAAAACGAAAGAAAACCCCAAGCTGGAGCAAAATAAGCTCTCGGACGGTAGAATAAGCCTTTACTTAGAGTATTATTTCCTCCTCAAATTATTAAAAGTAATACTGTCAAAAAGAAATACCTTTTATTCTTACTCTTTTCGCCAGTACTTATATCTTGCAGTCAACAGAAAAAAGTTTAGTACGGTTTGGATATATAGACAAAAAACAGACTAAACTCCAAACATGGAAATTCAGATATTTTTTATACATTTCTCTTATATACAAATGATAGCCGAATTCAATTCATATATGAGTAACATAGACATAGACTTCTTCAAGGAGTTGTGTCTGAAACATGGAGAGTTACGACATTATAAAAAGAATGAGTTTATTCTCCATGAAGGTGATGCCTGTTCTTTCTTCGGGTTTATCTTATCAGGCGTAGTCAAATACAGTTGCACCAACCGGACAGAAAACAAGCCGTATAATGTCGGTTTTTCCTTTCCAAATGAATTTATAGCCGATTATCCCACTTGCTTATATGGCATGAAATCAGAATTGAATATACAGGCGATAATCCCGTGCGAGATTTACATCTGTTCTTCTACATTCTTACAGCAAAAATTCAAGGAAAATAATGAAAACCAACGGATAGCCCGTATCGCAGCCGAACAGATGTTTTTCCAATCATATTCACGTTATTTGGATTTATTCAGATTCACACCGGAAGAGCGTTACCTCCAACTTTTAAAAAAATGCCCTGCAATCCTTCAAATGGTATCACTAAAAGAAATAGCATCCTACCTTAAAATTACACCCATACACATGAGCCGAATCAGACGCAAGCAAAGTTTTGACAACAAAAAATAAACATAGGTTTAGAAATTTACATTCATAACAATATTCCAAGAGTATCTTAATCTGCCAAAGAATTCTTCTTTTTATCTTTGTCTTATCTTTGGTTGGTTCAACGAAGAGACAAAATAAAGATTGAATGAGTTAAACAAGAGATTAAAAAAAAGAATATGAAAACAAAAGAAATTCTTGGAATACTTATGCTATTCCTCTGTACATTCAGCTTTATAAGCTGCGACGATGATAATGAACAGACAAATGAATTAACCCCCGAAGCACTTTATCAGACTTCATGGCGTGGAACAGGGCATTGTGAGGCTTGGACAGTACAAAATATGGGGGTCGGTATGCAATTTGTAGATACTCGGAAAGGGAAAGTAAATTGGGAAGGTTACGATGAAATTGATATTACTTATACAATAGAAGGGAAATATATCACATTTAATAGCAATGCTTTATATTTGGGTGGAGCCCCTTGGATTATCAAAAGCTATACCCAAAAACATATAACCATTATACAGAATGAAATTAGTCCAGATAAAGAGAAAGTAGCTACAATTGAATTAGAGAAAATAGATTAAACTGAATCATGGGAACATTAAGTTGCATAAATGTATGCTACAACAGAACAATGAGAACCGTGAGATTTGCAAATTGAGCAAAGAAAGTCATAAATACCTTGTAAATAAAGGAAAAAATGCAGATTCATCTAATATTCCTTTATGTGCTATTATCGGGCTGGTCTATGGGCTGAAACACAAGGAAAAGAGATTCACCTTGTTCTTTTGTATAGGATTGGTTATTGGGTTAGGATGAGCAATTTATATGCTACTGCTAATAAGGTCAATGTAAATCAAAGGAATATGAAACTGAAATATATATTGAATGCTATACTATTTGTTTTGGCATTATCTTTTTTGTCTATGTGTATATTTAAGACTACAGAGTTAAGTTTAAAATGTATACAATTTGCTGTATCTATCTCTTGTATAGGAGCAATGTTTTCTACAAAAAGATATAGATACATATTTGCATCTATTGCTTTAATCATTATAGGAATATCTTTTTCACTTTAAATGTCCATAATAACGATAATGATTTGATTATTGAATGGTATAATAATAGTCCAGTCTACAGATAGCGACTAAAAACGGGGGCAAGGGATGCCCGAATTTGTCCTGCGGAGCTTGAAATTATCCGGGTGCGATAAATCTCCAACTGTTGGTTGGAGATTTAAAACGGGTACAGACCGAAGTTAATCGCTTGCTTTAGACGAGCCATTTGTGAGCCATTTGTATAGTATTGTTTTCGGCTTATAATCAGCATTTTACAAAAATCGCATTATACTTGTGAGCCATTTGTGAAGCGTTTGGCAAGCCTTTGATTGAGTTTCCTTTATTCTTCTATTATCAGGTGACACGACAAAAAGAAAACATCTTCGGCAAAATCTTTGTTATGTTTTTGCAGGTGATTACATAATATACTATCTTTGCATATAGAAACAAAGGACATAAATATGGCTTCATTCAGGAAAGAGATACTTGGGCAGATTGAACGGATAGATACCGGGCGTATATTCACGTTCCGGGATTTGTCGTTTGAAACGGAAAAGACCGCCAATGTTGCGGTGCTACTTTCCGAACAGAGCCGCAAAGGGGTACTGGTACGGGTTGAAAAGGGGGCGTACTACCGTCCCAAGAAATCAGTGCTGGGGCTGGGAAAGCTGCCTGTCTATCAGGATGAACAGTTCCGCTACCTGACTGAAAAACTGAACGGCTATATCACGGGGGCTTACATCTATAACAAAATGGGGCTGACCGAACAGGTAGCCACAACCATAACGATAGCCACTCCTAACCCGGTTCGCCGTTTCCGTTTCAAGAACTTGGATATAGAGTGCGTGAAAGCCTACTGCATGGACTACCCGGATGAAAGCCTTGTCCCGTACTTGCGGCTGCTCGATGCGATAAAGGACATGAAGCGCATACCCGGAACAACCGGGCAGGACATCTACAACCGGGTCAAGAGCCAATATTTCAACGGGTACAGCCTGCCGGAACTGGAAAAAATCGTATCTTTGGCGAAAAGTTACCCGCCACGTGTCAGAAAGGTGGTGGCGGACATACTGGGCGACATCAGACAAACCGTATTGCAAACAGAAATGGCAAAGACCATTCTTCCCACGACACGGTTCAACTTGGATTATAAAACGGCATAGGACAGAAATATGAATTTACATTCGGACAAGGAAGCGTTCAAGGAAATCATCGCACTGGCGGCTGAACATTTCGGCTACGAGCAGTCGCACGTGGAAAAGGATTACTGGGTATCGAAGATACTGCGGGATATTTCCATGTCCGAATATGCGGATAAGACCTACTTCAAAGGCGGGACTTCACTTTCCAAAGCCTACGGGCTGATAGAACGCTTCTCGGAAGATTTGGACTTGTTCGTGTTCACGGGTGACAAAGGTGCGTCCAAGCAGGCTGAAAAGACATTGAACAAGAAACTTTCCAAATATATAGCCGAACTTAACAGTGACATATACAAGGAAGATTTGTCGGAAACGGGCGGTAATTACCGCAAACTGTATTTCTCGTATGACAATGTATTTCAGGGTGTGGGACTAAAAGAGCATTTGGAAGTAGAGATAAAATCCTGTGACCTGCCGGACAAAAAACTGATGTTCTACCCGGCGGACAAGCGGGTTATCAAACCGATTGTGACCGCCTTTCTTGAAAGCATCGGGCAAGAGGAACTGATAAGCACCTACGGGCTGGGAAGTTTTGAAACGCAGTGCATCAATCCCCGAAAGACTATCTGCGACAAGGTTTCAAGGCTGGTAAAGCTGTCTTACAATGAGGATGCAGCCGCACTGCTGGCAAAGCATATCCGTGACGTTTACGACTTGTCGGCACTCTACCACAATCAGGGATATAACGATTACCTACATTCGGAAGATTTCTTGGATGCCATGTACCGGGTGACGATAGAGGACGGGCTAAACAAAAACTCCCGTTCGCACTTGTCGCTGGCTGATGCTCCGATATTCAAGGATGCCGAAGCGGTCATGGCGTTACCCGAAGTGGCTACGGCGTACACTACCGATTTGAAGAAACTGACCTTTGACAAAAGCAATATGCCGCCGATAGGCAAGGCTGTGGAAACATTGAAGAACCTGCACGAAATATTAGTGCGTTTTGAAGCCTACCGCACAAAAAAACAGAATGAAGAACAACCGTAAAGCTACATCGGCTGTTCTTCACTCCATACATTATATTATATACAGCTATTCTTCCTCTTTTATCAAATGGCATAGCTCCGGGTCGTTCTTAATCCGGGTTATCTCGTCCTCGACAATCTGCCGGACTTCCTGCCGGATGCGGTCATAGTTGGCTTGTATCTCCTCCTGCATCCGGTCGTTGCCGTCCTTGTCGGTGAAGTCGATTATCTGCGGCAGCTTCACGTAACGGGCGGTTTCCCGCTTCACCTTTTCATTGTCCACCACGATTTCGCAGTGGAAAATCTTCTGCTCTATCCGTTCATCGAAGTTGTCCGCCACAGCACCCACGAACATGCCTTGCGTGAGGTTGGATATTTTACTGGCGGGTATCAGGCTGTCCATTTGGGTACTTATAGAGGTGGACTTCTCCCGCTGGTTGATTGTCATGCTCTGCCGTTTCTGCAACACCTTTCCGAAACGCTCGGAAAGGATTTTTGCCGTTTCACCGACTACCTGACCGCTAAACACGTTGCCCACAGTATTTTGTATCACCCGGCTTTCCTTGTCCCCGTAGTCACGGGTAAGCTGGCTGTAATCCTGAAAGCCCAGCAGAACCGCCACCTTGTTGCTTCGGGCAGTAGCAATCAGGTTGTCAAGCCCACGAAAATAAATCGTTGGCAACTCGTCTATTATCACCGAACTTTTAAGCTGACCTTTCTTGTTTATCAGCTTCACGATACGGGAATTATATAAGCCCAGTGCTGCCGAGTAGATATTTTGGCGGTCGGGATTGTTGCCGACAACCAGTATTTTAGGCTCTTTCGGGTTGTTGATGTCGAGTGAAAAATCATCACCCGTCATTACCCAGTAAAGTGCCGGGCTTATCATCCTTGAAAGCGGGATTTTCGCACTGGCAATCTGCCCCTGCAACTGTTCAACTGCCGAACTTTCCCAAGCATCCACGAACGGGGAAAGATAGTTTTCCAGTTCGGGATAACTGCGTAAAATCGTGAAAACATCAGCGTATTTCTTATTTAGCAGTTCAATGGCATGGGGGAACGTGCAATACTTACCGCCTTGATAGATACGGAGATACCAAATTATAGCCGCCAAAAGAATAATCGGGCTTTCCACGAAGAAGTCGCCCTGCTTGCTTATCCAACTTCGATTGAGGTTAAGCATTATCGTGTAGCTTGCTTCATAGGCATCCGCAATGTCCGACATGAAACTGGCGTTTATCGGGTTGCATCGGTGGCTCTTGCGTGGGTCGTCAAAATTGATAATGTAGAATTTGGGCTTTACCTTATACCCGTCCAAGTGGTTAAGCAAATGATTATAAGCGATTTCCGATAAATCGGGAAACTTATAATCATAGCAGTAGAGCGCAAAACCTTTCTCGATTTGCTGTTTTATATAATTATTTACTACTGCGTATGACTTACCACTGCCCGGCGTTCCTAACACGATACTCGCACGAAAAACGTTTACAACGTTAATATAGCCGTTGTTCCACTTCTTCTTATAGTAGAACCGGGTAGGCAAGTTTACAGAGTATTCATTTTCGATAAGCCTTGTTTCCTGCTGGAAACTTTCGTTTTCCGTGTTAAAGACATCATCCATCAGGTTGTTCTTCAACAGCCGGGACATCCATGTACCCGCCATGAGCATACAGATATAGCCCGCCGACAGCGTGGCGATATAAAACACAGTGTCCGCCGTATGTGGCAGCGGAAGTTCCAGCAGCCACCAGTTCAGGAAAAACAACACGACACCCGCCACAAGACTGCAATGTATCTTCGTCCACGTTATCTTTTCCTCTTTCACTCCCTTAGTACCGATGCACGACAGGGCGAGGAACACCACCGAAAAAAGTTTTGTCCAAAGAACGGACGAGAACAGCCCGGTGGTACGCTGGAAGTTCCACAGTATCTTGTCTATCACCTCAAATGTCACTCCCCATTCTTTCAGGGTGGAGTAACAGAACCAGTACACGTTTATTCCCACGAATAGAATACTGATAGCCCGCATAAAGTCCATGACCCGTGCAAGCCCTCTCAAATCATCTTCCTGTTGCATGATTGTAATGTTTTTTAAGTTAGTCGATGCGCCTTGTGCGCTTCTTTTTCTTCTTTCTCTTTTGGCGGGCGGTGTCCTGCGGCTCGTCACCGCCTGATGCACCGCCGCCAAGCAATCCACCGAAAGCACCCAGCACCGAAGCCACACCCGGAACGATATCGGATTTCGGCGTGAAGCCCGGCTGTTCCTGATGCGTGGGCTGGTCTTGCTGTGGTGCTGACAATTCGGACTGGTGCATCTTTCCGGTTTCGCCCGAAAAACGTTCGCCGAACACGTTCGCCGAATACTCCTTGCCCAAGCGTGAACCGTTCAGCACCACCCGGTTGTCATGGTCGATGAACGTAACGCCATAGATGCGCCCGCTGTCATTCTGACGGAATACCACATCAATGCCCTGCTTCTTTAGCTGTCGTTCCAGTTCCTTGCGGCTGCGGGCGGTCTGCATGGCAGTGGCTACAATCTTCCGGGTGCGCTCTTTCAGTTTCCCGTTCTTAATTGCTTCGCCCGATTTCTCCATTCTGCGCTGCACCGCTTCATAACCTACCGACTTGCCGATGCGGGAAGCCTTTACCGGGTTGCCCACCTTTTCGCCCTTGTCGTTCATGGCGGAATAGACAATGCCCTGATAGGGCTTGCCGTTTATCTCGCCTTTGACTTCCTCGGCGCACACGTTGTAAGCGGCAAGCAAAGCCTTGTACTCCCCGAACGACTGGAAGCGGTAGCCATAGCAAGCCGCTTTCACGGTGTTGCCGATTTGGTGCTTCACGTCCCCGGCGGCATAGTCCACCTTTTTAAGTTCGGGGCGTTCGGCACGTTCCTTTCGTTCTGCCGGGTGCAGGTTGTATTTCTGCTCCAGTTCACGGGTGATTTGCTTGCTGCGCCGATGCTCGAACTTGTCATTCAGCGGCTTGCCGTTCTCGTCCACCCGCAACCCCACGATGTGGATATGGTGGCGGTCGATGTCGGTATGCTTGTACACCAGATAAGGCTGGTCGCCATAGCCCAACTTCCGCATATACTCTTTGGCGATGTCGGAAAGCTGCCGGTCGGTCAGCACGTCTTCCGGGTGCGGGTTTATGGAAATATGAAGTATCGGCTTCTTGGTGGATAGCTGGACGGGCATCTGCATTTCAAAGCTGCGCATACACTCGCCGATAGAGAAATTCCCGTCCTCGCCCAACAGCATCCGGTTGGAGAAAAGCACCTTTGCTTCCCCGCTGTCCACCTTGTTTTGGTTGTATGCCAGTGCGCCGAACATATTGCCGCCCGTGCTTATTTTGGCAACCATAGTTCCCTGCACTCGTTTGTCAGGTCGATAACCTGACGGTTCAACACAGCCAGTTCGGTGGTCGCTTTCTCCAGTTTATAGAGAAAAGCCAGTGCCTTTTTCTCCGAAAAGTTACTATTCAGAGCCTTTACCACTTGGTTGTAATTGACCGCAACCGCCCGGAACTGGGCATAAAATTCGGTCAGCCGGGCGCAATATTCTACTGCCGATTTGTCCACTTTCACCACCCGGAACGGCTCGCCGAACAGCCGGGCGGCGATGAAACGGGACTTGCTCGTGACGCCCGACTGCTCCCATTGCGAGAGGAAGCGGGCATTCTCCCGGTCGTTCAGGTAAAGGACATGGCGATGCTTCGCCGGGTCTGCGAGGGCGGGGCGACCGCCCTTGTTGGTTCTTCTTGTTTCCATGCTTCTTTGGATTAAAAAATTACGACTTCGGAGTGATTTTTACCCCCGACAGGGGCAAGGCGTTTTCAGGCACGGAAAACGGTTCTATGTGCCATAGAACACACCTTGCTATTTTCTGACGAAAATCGAAATCCGTCACGGACGGATTGGGGTTAGCGTGGAACGGTAAGCCCAGCCATTCACCAGCCCTGTTTTACACCTGCGCCCCCTGCGGTTCGTTACTCCGCTGCAAAGTAACGGTGATTTATAATGCTGTAAAATAGGTGGTTGGTGGACAAAACGGGACAGCGCAGGACAAATCGGGACAAGGTTTTCAGGGGACGTTTTTTCTCCCTTTTTTTGCATCGGATTTCAATATTGAAAGCAAGATTGAAAGAAATATTCCAATCAGGAAAGAATGATTGAAAGCAGGATTTCAATAAAACATGATTGCAGGATTTCAATATTTCAAGAAAGAATGAAAGCAGGAAAACAAGATTGAAATAAAACAGTCTTTCAATATTTCAAGATTGCAACATGGAAAGAATGAATGATTGAAAGCAATAAACAAATCTATCAACCAATAATGAACGGAAGCAATATGGAAAACGAGAAAACACCCCTTTATGTCGCCTTTTCCACCCAAAAGGGCGGGGTCGGCAAAACCACCTTTACCGTGCTGGCGGCGAGTTACCTATACTACCTCAAAGGCTACGATGTGGCGGTGGTCGATTGCGACTACCCGCAACACTCCATTGCCGGGATGCGAAAGCGGGATGCCGAGCAGGTCGGGGCGGATGAAGATTACAAGCGAATGGCGTATGAGCAGTTCACCCGGCTGGGGAAGAAAGCCTACCCGGTATTGTGCAGTTCACCTGAAAAGGCGATTGCAACGGCTGACGAACATATAGCCGCCGGACACGTGCCGGATATAGTGTTTTTCGACCTGCCCGGCACGGTGAACAGCGAGGGCGTGATAAACTCCCTTGCGGGCATGGACTACATTTTCACCCCCATTTCAGCCGACAAGGTGGTGCTGGAAAGCAGCCTGTCGTTCGCAATGGCTATCCAAAAGCTATTGGTGAGGAATGAAGCCTGCCGACTTGCCGGGCTGTACCTCTTTTGGAACATGGTGGACGGTAGGGAGAAAACAGACCTTTACACCGCCTACGACAAGACCATTAAGGAACTGGAACTGCCGCTGATGAAAACCTTTATCCCCGATACCAAACGCTACAAAAAGGAACTGGTGGCGGATAAAAAGGCGGTGTTCCGCTCCACGCTCTTTCCCGCCAGCCGCCCGTTGGTAAGGGGAAGCAACTTGGAAGAACTGATAACCGAAATAGTGTACTACATCAAATTAAAATGATATGGCAAAGCAAAGCGGCGGGATGCCGAAGATAGACGAGGATTTTATGCGGGAACTTATCTCGCAGGGTGTACCCGCCAAGCGGGAGAGCCAGCCGGATGATGAACCGCAGCCCGGCAGCGAAACGGAAACCGCCCACGAGGGACGGCAGGCTGAAACAGTGCAAGTAGAGAAACCGACACCCCGCAAGCGCAAGGGCGGTTCGGGCGACTACCGGGAAACCTACTTTCAGAAAGTGGAACTGGCAGACCGACAGCCCTTGTACGTGAGCCGAACCACGCATGAGAAGCTGATGCGTATCGTGACGGTGATAGGCGGGCGAAAGGTGACGGTAAGCAGCTACGTGGAAAACATTCTGCTGCGCCACTTCGAGCAGTACCAAGACGAGATAAACACCCTGTACGAAAGCCACTTCCAAAAGCCTGTCTGACTATGGTAATCTATTGCATACTTACCGGGCTTTTGGTGTACTACATCGCCCTGTGGCTGTGGTATCGCTACACGGACAGCCGGACATCACCGGGCAAAACGGATGATGCGCCGCTTCCACGAAACGGGGTTTCAGGCTACACGCTGATAGGTGAAAGCCGATACAAGAGCGGACAATTTCAGACAGCGCAGGACAAATCGGGACACCTCCCGCAAGCGGCTGAAAATGATACTATTTTTGCGCCGCAGGCTGACGGACTGCCGGAAGAAACGCCCGGTTACGAGAATGACGAACCCGACTACGAGGACGAGGAAATAGCCGGGTACATGGACGGTGACGATGATACCGGGCGGGCTACGGGCGTGAGCTTTGACGAACTGGGCGAAGCGGTACGCACGGCGAACGCCGACAACCCCACCGAAACGGAACAGCGGCAAGCCGCCGGGACACTGGCAAGGATTGAGGGGACGAACCTCTACGATGCGGTGGTGGAGAACATCAACGGCGGGCTGGCAAAGGTGGCGGAACTGCTGGGACGCAACGAAGCGGAACTGGCTGCGGCTGCTGTCCCTGCCGAAGCTGGCAATAAAAGCAAGGAACACGAAGCGTTCGACATGAACGATTTCCTATAATATAATAATGTATAAGCCTGACAGCATGAAACAGCGTGATTACGGTTGATTGGCAACCTGAAAACCAAACAGACAAACGGGACTATCCCCGACCACTAAAATTTCAAATTATTCACCAGCCGGGAAAGGCGGACTATCCACCCGCCGCCCGGCATTAAAAACAAATCACAATGAGAAAGAAAATCTTCTTGTCGGCGGCTATACTTGCCGCCGTGGTAAGTGCCTACGCACAAGGAAACGGGCAGGCGGGCATCACCGAAGCCACGAACCTAATCACCGGGTATTTCGACCCCGGAACAAAACTGGTGTACGCAATCGGGGCGGTCTGCGGCTTGATTGGCGGGGTAAAAGTATATAACAAGTTTTCAAGCGGCGACCCCGACACCTCAAAGACCGCCGCCAGTTGGTTCGGGGCGTGCATCTTCCTGATTGTAGCCGCCACTATCCTGCGCTCGTTCTTCCTCTAAACCTGCGGCTATGTCTGACGAGTTGTTGAGGGCTAAGCCCGAAAAATATCAGGTAAACAGGGGTATCGGGAAGCCCGTGGAGTTCAAGGGGCTGAAAAGCCAGTACCTCTTTATCTTTTGCGGCGGCTTGCTCGCCGTCTTCGTGGTGTTCATCGTCCTGTTCATGGCGGGCGTGAACCAGTGGCTATGTATCGGTTTCATCGTGTCGGCTTCGCTGCTGCTCGTGTGGCAGACGTTCCGGCTCAACGCCAAGTACGGCACGCACGGGCTGATGAAAGCCGCCGCACGCAAACGGCATCCACGCTTCATTATCAGCCGAAAGGCGATACCCCGATTATTCACCTACAAAAAAAGAAAGGAAGAAAGACCATGAGAAATATGTTAAAGGCTACCACGCTGGAAAGGAAATTCCCCCTTTTGGCGGTGGAGAACGGCTGCATCATTTCAAAGGATGCGGACATAACGGTGGCTTTCAGGGTGGAACTGCCCGAACTGTTCACCGTCACCAGTGCCGAGTACGAAGCCATACATTCGGCATGGTACAAGGCAATCAAGGTGCTGCCCGACTACTCCATAGTACACAAGCAGGACTTCTTCATCAAGGAGAACTACCAGCCCGACACGGAAAGGGACGAGCTTAGTTTTTTAAGCCGCTCCTTTGAACGGCACTTCAATGAACGCCCGTTCCTGAACCATTACTGCTACCTGTTCCTGACAAAGACGACAAGGGAGAGAAGCCGCCGACAGAGCGACTTCTCCACCCTATGCCGGGGCAGGATTGTACCGCAGGAGATAGCCGACAAGGAAGCGGCGGCAAAGTTCATCGAAGCGGTCGGGCAGTTTGAAAGGATTATGAACGACAGCGGGTTTGTCACCCTTACCCGGCTGGCGGCATCGGAAATCACCGGGCAGGACGGAAAGGCGGGCATCATCGAGAAATACTTCTCGCTATCGCAGACAGATACCACCTGCCTGAAAGACATCGGGCTGTACCCGGAAGAAATGCGTGTCGGGGACGACATACTGTGCCTGCACACGCTTTCGGACGTGGAAGATTTGCCCGGAAAGGTCGGGACGGACACACGGTTTGAGAAGCTGTCCACTGACCGGAGCGACTGCCGACTGTCATTCGCCGCCCCGGTGGGCGTGCTGTTGTCGTGCAACCACGTCTATAACCAGTTCATCTTCATAGACGACCACGCCGAAAACCTGAAGAACTTCGAGCAGACCGCCCGGAACATGCAATCGCTCTCCCGTTATTCCCGTGCCAACCAAGTGAACAAGGAATGGATAGACGAGTACCTGAACGAAGCGCACAGCAAGGGGCTTGTATCGGTGCGCTGCCACTGCAACGTCATGGCATGGAGTGACGACCGGGAAGAACTCAAACGCATACGCAACGATGTGGGAAGCCAGCTTGCGCTAATGGAGTGCAAGCCACGCCACAACACGGTCGATACGCCCACGCTCTTTTGGGCGGGCATACCCGGAAACGAAGCGGACTTCCCCGCAGAGGAAAGTTTCTACACGTTCTTGGGGCAGGCTCTCTGCCTGTTCGTGGAAGAAACGAACTACAAGAGTTCGCTTTCGCCGTTCGGCATCAAAATGGTGGACAGGGTGAGCGGTCGCCCGCTGCATATCGACATATCGGATTTGCCCATGAAGAAAGGCATCACGACCAACCGCAACAAGTTCATACTTGGGCCGAGCGGGTCGGGTAAGTCTTTCTTTACCAACCACATGGTGCGTCAGTATTACGAGCAGGGGGCGCACGTGCTGCTGGTAGATACGGGTAACAGTTACTTGGGGCTGTCCCAGCTTATCCACAACCGCACGCACGGCGAGGACGGGATTTATTTCACCTACACCAACGAGAACCCGATAGCGTTCAACCCGTTCTATGTCGAGGACGGGGTATTCGACATAGAGAAGAAAGAGAGCATCAAGACCCTTATACTCACCCTGTGGAAGCGGGATGATGAAGCCCCGAAGCGGTCGGAAGAAGTGGCGTTGTCAAACGCCGTGAGTGCCTATATCGAACTGACAGGCAAAGACCGTTCGGTAACGCCCTGCTTCAACACGTTCTACGAGTTTGTCCGGGATGATTACCGCCGACAGCTTGAACAGAAGAACGTCAGGGAAAAGGATTTTGACATAAACAATTTCCTGAACGTGCTTGAACCGTACTATCGTGGCGGTGAGTACGACTACCTGCTGAACTCCGACAAGGAACTGGATTTGTTGCACAAACGCTTCATTGTCTTTGAGTTGGACAACATCAAAGACCACAAGATTTTATTCCCGGTAACGACTATCATCATCATGGAAGCCTTTATAAACAAGATGCGCAAGTTAAAGGGAATAAGGAAGTTAATACTAATCGAGGAAGCGTGGAAAGCGATTGCATCGGCGAACATGGCGGACTATATCCGCTACCTCTACAAAACCGTCCGAAAATATTTCGGGGAAGCGATTGTAGTCACGCAAGAGATTGAGGATATTATTTCTTCCCCTATCGTGAAAGAGAGTATCATCAATAACTCGGACTGCAAAATCCTGTTAGACCAAAGAAAATATCTCAACAAGTTTGACAGCATACAGAACCTCTTGGGACTGACCGACAAGGAGCGTTCGCAGATATTGTCTATCAACATGGCGAACCACCCCGGACGGAAGTACAAGGAAGTTTTCTTCTCGCTGGGCGGCACGCAGTCGGCGGTGTACGCCACAGAAGTTTCATTGGAAGAATATTACACCTTCACGACAGAGGAAAGCGAGAAAATGGAACTGTTCGCACTTGCCGACAAGCTGGGCGGCAACCTTGAACTGGCTATCAAGAGGCTTGCAGAAAGCAAACGTAATCCCCAATCATCAACAACTTAAAAATCAGGAACATGAAAAGAACAATTCTCCTTATGGCGGTATGCCTTTGCTTCATCGGCAACGCATCCGCACAGTGGGTGGTGTCAGACCCCGGCAATTTGGCACAGGGCATCATCAACACCACCAAGCAGATAGTGCAGACTTCCACCACAGCCAAAAACACGCTGGACGGCTTCATGGAAGCGCAGAAGATTTTCCAGCAGGGAAAAGTCTATTACGATGCGCTCAAAGCGGTACACGATGTTGTCAAGGGCGGCATCAAGGTGAAGAAGTCCATTGAACTGGTGGCGGAAATATCCGAAATCTACGTGCGAAACTACCAGAACATGCTGGCTGACCCGAACTACACGCCGGATGAACTCACCGCCATTTCAGCCGGGTATGCCAAGCTGCTCTCCGAAAGTGCGGACGTGTTGCAGGACTTGAAGAATGTAGTGAACGTGACGGGTATGTCGCTGACGGATGCCGAAAGGCTGGCGGTAATCAACAACGCCTACAAAAGCCTGCTCAACTACCGCAACCTCGTGAACTACTACACCCGAAAGAACATATCCGTGTCCTACCTGCGGGCAAAGAAGAAGAACGACACAGACCGGGTGCTGGCTCTTTACGGCTCGGCGGATGAACGCTACTGGTAACATATAAATCGGTATGCCTATGTTATTAGCAGCGGTGGATTTTGACAACCTGCACCAAGTGTTGCGGGTGCTGTACGATGAAATGATGCCCTTGTGCAGCAACATGACGGGGGTAGCCAAAGGAATAGCCGGGCTGGGTGCGCTGTTCTATGTAGCCGCCAAAGTGTGGCAGTCGCTCGCACGTGCCGAACCCATAGACGTGTACCCGCTCCTGCGTCCCTTTGCGCTGGGGCTGTGCATCATGTTCTTTCCCACGTTCGTGCTGGGGACTATCAACACGGTATTGTCGCCAGTGGTGAAAGGGTGCAACCAACTTATGGAAACGCAGACTTTCGACATGAACGAATACCGGGCACAGAAAGACCGACTGGAATATGAAGCCCTGATGCGTAGCCCCGAAACGGCTTACCTCGCTTCGGACGAGGAATTTGACAGGCAACTGGAAGAACTGGGCTGGTCGCCCTCCGATATGGTAACTATGACGGGTATGTATATGGACAGGGCGGCGTACAATATAAAGAAGTCCGTCCGGGACTGGTTCAGGGAACTGCTGGAAATGCTCTTTCAGGCGGCGGGGCTGATTATAGACACGCTGCGCACGTTCTTCCTAATCGTGTTAAGCATACTGGGTCCGCTGGCGTTTGCGATTTCCGTCTATGACGGTTTCCAAAGCACGCTGACCCAGTGGATTTCACGCTATATATCCATTTACCTGTGGCTACCCGTGTCGGACTTGTTCAGCAGCGTGCTGGCACGCATACAAACCCTGATGCTACAAAAAGACATCGAGCAGCTTTCAGACCCGAATTTCATTCCTGACGGGAGCAGCACCGTGTATGTAATCTTTATGATTATCGGCATCGTGGGCTACTTCACCATTCCAACGGTGGCAAGCTGGATAGTGTCGGCTGGCGGTACGTCTGCCTATAACCGCAACGTGGCACGGGCTGGGTCAATCGCCGGGGCGGCGGTCGGTGCGGCAAGCGGGAAAGTAACCGGGAAACTACTCAAATAACCAACATCAATATTTAGTATATGGAATTTAAGTCATTAACGAACATCGAAACGAGTTTCCGGCAAATCAGGCTCTTTGCGCTGGTATTCATCTGCCTGTGCGCACTGGTGACGGGCTTTGCCGTGTGGAACTCGTACAGCTTCGCCGAAAAGCAGCGGCAGAAGATATACGTCCTCGACAACGGCAAAAGCCTGATGCTGGCACTCTCGCAGGACATGGCGCAGAACAGACCCGTGGAAGCCAAGTCGCACGTGCGGCGTTTCCACGAACTTTTCTTCACGCTCTCACCCGACAAGGGGGCTATCGAAAGCAACATCAAACGCTCGCTGTTCCTCGCCGACAAGACCGCTTTCAACTATTACAATGACTTGGCGGAAAAGGGCTACTACAACCGGGTGATTTCCGGAAACGTCACGCAGACGGTGGAGATTGACAGCGTGAAGTGCGACTTCGACCAGTACCCCTACAAGGTGAACACGTATGCCCGCCAGTTGATTGTCCGGGAAAGCAGCCTGACGGTGCGAAGCCTTGTGACCTCGTGCCGCCTGCTCAACGCCACACGGAGCGACAACAACCCGCACGGCTTCATCATCGAAGCGTTCACCATTACCGAGAACAAGGATTTGCAGACCATTAAGAGATAGCCTTATGGAAAGAAAACGAAACTACATCGGAAAGGTGCGGGACTGGGCGGACGACCGCCTGCGCCGAATGTGCGGACGGATTACGCCGGGCAAAAGGCTGGCGGTTATCCTCGTGATGTTCTTCTTCCTTGGCGGCTTGTCTATCTACATTACCGTTTCATCAATCTACAACATCGGGAAGCGGGACGGCAGGCGGCTGCAAATAGAACACATCAGGCAACTGCCGTTGCACGGCAACGACACAACCAAAAGTATCAACCCCTTAAACAGACCGCAATATGGAAGAAGTACAGAAGAATGAGAACGGCACGACCGTACCGCAGGCGGACGGGAAGCCGAAAAAGGAAGATAAACCCAAACGGGAACTTACCCCGCAGCAGGTGCAGCAGCGCAGGAAAATGATAGTCTTCCCGCTGATGTTCCTTGCCTTTGCCGGGTGCATGTACCTGATATTCGCACCCTCCGGCAAAGAGGACGTGAACGTGGAAAGCGTGGGCGGCTTCAACGCCGACATACCCCTGCCCGCAGAGGACGGGATTATAGCCGACAAGCAAAAGGCTTACGAACAGGCGATGATAAGCCGCAGGCAGCAGGAGAAGATACAGTCCTTGCAGGACTTCGGTTTCACCGGGAACGATGAAGCGGAAGAACCGCAAGCGGAAATCGACCTGATGCCGGAAGAGGATGCGAAGCCCCAAAGGGGCGGCGGTGCTTCTTCGGCATACGCTTACCGGGACATCAACCGCCAGTTAAGCACGTTCTATGAAACTCCGGCGGTGGACGAGGAAAAAGAGGACTTGAAGCGGCAGGTAGCGGAACTGACCGATAGGCTGCAACAACAGAACGCCACACCCACCGCTGACGACCAAATGGCACTCTTGGAAAAGTCCTACGAGCTGGCGGCAAAGTACATGAACGGCGGGCAGGGACAAGTCGCACAAGTCCCGGTAACGGGCGACATTGACCGCAAGCCGGATGCGGTGGCGGTGCAGGCTGTCAGGGAAACGACCGTTTCGGGATTGCGGCAGCCCATGAGCGATGCCGACTTCATCCGGGCTTACAGCCAGCCACGAAACTACGGCTTCAACACGGCAGTAGGCACGGGGTACGCTATGGGAAAGAACACGGTAGCCGCCTGCATCCACCAAGACCAAACCCTGACGGACGGGCAGGCGGTGAAACTACGGCTGCTCGAACCCATGCAGGCGGGGAACATAGTCGTGCCGAAGAATACCCTCGTGGCGGGGACGGCAAAGGTGCAGGGCGAGCGGCTTGACATACTGGTGTCCTCGATTGAGTACGCTGGCAACATCATCCCGGTGGAACTCGCCGTGTTCGACACGGACGGGCAAAAGGGGCTGTCCGTCCCGTCCTCTATGGAGCAGGAAGCGTTCAACGAAGCTATGGCGAATATCGGAAGCGGGCTGGGTACAAGCATTTCCTTTGCCCAAAGTGCCGGGCAGCAGGTGGCTATGGACGTGACAAGGGGATTGCTGCAAGGAACGTCCGGCTACCTCGCCAAGAAGTTCCGAACCGTGAAAGTGAAGCTGAAAGCCGGGTACAAAGTCATGCTGTATGCCAAACAACAATAACCATTTTATCAACCGTTAAAATTTCAATTAGCAATGAAACAGATTTTTGGATTGTTCGCCCTCTTGCTGGGCGTGTGTGCGGCAAACGCACAAACCGCTGACACCGTGAAGTATGCGGCTGGCAACGACTTGTACCGGGGGATTACCCGGAAACTCCCGTACCGCCAAATGGTTACGCCCTACGGCGTGGAAGTGACCTTTGCCAAGACGGTGCATATCATCTTCCCCGCCGCCGTCCGCTATGTCGATTTGGGAAGCAACCACATCATAGCGGGCAAGGCGGACGGTGCGGAGAACGTAATCAGGGTGAAAGCCACGACAGAGGGCTTTCCGGGAGAAACGAACTTCTCCGTTATCTGCGAGGACGGCAGTTTCTTTTCGTTCAACGCCAAGTACGCCCGTGAACCGGAAATGCTCAACATCGAAATGAAGGACTTCTTGGAGAATGAAGATACGTCCGACTTCTCGCATACCCGGATGAACATCCATTTCCGGGAACTGGGGAATGAAAGCCCGCTGCTGGTGAAGCTGATAATGCAGAGCATCTACAAGAACAATGACCGGAAAGTGCGCCACTTGGGTAGCAAGCGTTTCGGCATACAGTTCTTAATCAAGGGGATTTACACCTATAACGGGATGCTCTACGTGCACACGCAGACAAAGAACAGTTCCAACGTGCCTTTCGACACGGACTTCATCAGGTTTAAGATAACCGATAAAAAAGTGCCCAAACGCACGGCTATTCAGGAAACGGTACTGGATGCGGTACGCAGCTACAACGAGGTGATAGAGATTGCCGGGAAATCGACCGTGCGCACGGTGTACGCCCTGCCGAAGTTTACCATTCCTGACGACAAGCTGCTGGTCGTGGAACTCTACGAGAAGAACGGCGGGCGGCATCAGACCATACGGGTGGAAAACGCCGACATCGTGAACGCAGAAGTGATTGACGAACTAAAAATCAAATAGGGAATGAAAAGACACATCTTTATAATGATGCTCTTTGCGCTGTGCCTGACCTCGTTTCAGGCACATGCGCAAAGATACCTGCCGGGCATGAAAGGCTTGCAAGTCACGGCGGGCATGGCGGACGGGGTGCATTGGAACTCCGACACGGATTTTGCCTACCACATCGGGGCGGCGTACAGCGTTTACACCAAGAACGCCAACCGCTGGGTGATTGGCGGCGAATACCTGCACAAGAAGTATGACTACAAGGATATGCAGATACCCGTAGAACAGTTCACCGCAGAGGGCGGCTATTACCTGAAATTCCTATCGGACAGGCGAAAGACTTTTTTCCTTTCATTGGGATTGTCGGCTCTCGCCGGGTACGAAACAAGCAACCGAAGCGAAAAGCTGCTGCCGGACGGCTCTACCTTGCTGGATAAGGATTGCTTCATCTACGGCGGTGCGCTGACGCTGGAACTGGAAGCCTACCTGACCGACCGGATAGCCTTGCTTGTCAGTGCAAGGGAACGGGCGTTGTTCGGCTCGGACATAGGCAAGTTCCACACGCAGGTATCTTTGGGACTGAAATTCATTATCAACTGACCGCTATATAATAATGTATATGAAGAATGTAATGTATAAAATCATCATGGGCTGCTACATCGTGGCCGCCCTCGTGCTTGTCACCGCCTGTAATGACAACTTGGATATTCAGCAGGCGTACCCGTTCAGCATCGAAACACTGCCAGTACCCAAAAGGCTGAAAGTCGGGGAAACCGCCGAAATACGCTGCCGACTGGTGCGTGGCGGCTATTACCAGCCGACTACCTATCAGATAAGGTATTTCCAGCCGGACGGCAAAGGGAAGCTGGAAATGGATAACGGCACGGTGTTCCTGCCCAATGACCTCTACCCGCTGGAGAAAGAAACGTTCTGGCTCTACTACACCTCGGCATCGACCGACCAGCAGACGATTGACATTTATATCATCGACAGCTTCGGGCAGATGCAGCAACTTACACTATCATTTAATAATGACAACAGCGAAGAAGAAACGGAAACAATAACCCCCTAATAATAAAACGACATGGTAAAAATAGAATTGGATATAGAAGGCATCTCGTGGTACATAGAAACCACGTTGGAAACAGATACAGTTCCGGCAGTAGGTGACATCATCATTATGGACAAGGACTGTATTTCCGAACGTGACAGTGCTGAATTATGGAAAACGCCGTCCAATCAGGTTTTCAAATGGGCGGACGAAGAAGATGATGCGCCTGTAATGGAATGGTTCGATTGCGACACGGAAATGCTTGTCAATAAACGGACATGGAAATATGACATCGAGGAAGAAGAAACCGTGTGCATACTTGGTGTAAAATTTATTCACTATGAGGATTTATAGTTGCGACATTCGTTTTTATCATCCTCTTGGGAAACCGGGTATGGAATGATACGCAAAGCGTAAATATCGGGCAGACATCCCGCCGGGAAGCATCGGCGGGATGTTTCCATGATAGGGAAAACGAAAGGCTTCTTTGTTACTTTCTTCACCCGCTGGCAGGCTCACGGAAGAAAGTAACGGCGGCAAGCAGCCGCCGTTTTCTATCAACTGGTTTTAAGGCTCTTTATGGACGTGTATTTCTCTAACCACACCTTTACCTGCTCCATGTTATATTCGCCCGTGATGATTGCCGTATGGTCGTCTATAGCTACAAACCGGACACTTTCATAGCTGTTTACCCAGCCTTGCAGGGAACAGACACCCCACGTTGCAACATCTTCAAAAACACTGCGGTCTATCCGGCTGATTGGTTCGCCGAAAACTACCGTCATTATCTGAAAGTCCGGTTTATCCTCCAACAGTTGCAAATGGTGCAGCGTGCCGAACTCGTCTATTTTGCGCCCCCACGCCCACACATCATTATACAAATCATCGCCCCACTGGTGCGGGTGGTCGAAACGGACTTTTACCTCTATGGTGTGTTCGTTTTCTTCTGTGTCCTCGATAACGCCCGTTACCATTAAGCCCGTAAAAATGCACTCGCAACGCCTGCCGATAAGCTCCTTGTTTACTTCTGTTGTTTTCATGTCCCTAAAATTTACTTGTTTATTACTCCGTTCTTCTTCGCTATCCATTCGTCACGCCTGCGGCGGCACTCGTCCAGCGTTTTGGCTACCGTGCTGAAAAGTTCGCCGTCCGTGTGGCGGTAGTCATATTGATAATAAATTTGTCCCCTGAAAGCCCCTAAACAGCATTTCACGAACTTTTCTTCTCCCGGTGTTTGGGTAATGCTTACCCCGTTTTTGTTAAGTGACTGCATGATGTTCTATTTTTTTTAATGGTTATAATATCAGTAAAGAAAGCAACAGCAGGAAAAGCAGAGCCACGCCCAGCGCATAAAGGGCTGAAAGGCAGACCCGGAGCAGGAAACGGGCGGCACAAAACACGATATACGCCGTTATCGCCGTGCCTGCTCCGGCTACGCTGGTAAACCGCCATGCAAGGCAGAGCAGCAACACCCGCCAAAGGATTTTATAAATGCTTTTCCGTTTCATCGCTTGGTCGTTTTTAACGGGCAGGGCTTTGACACCCCGCCCGGATTGGTTGTTATGCCGCACGGAACACAAAACCGTCATCAAACCAGTAATCGCACATAAAAAGGTCACGGGCGAACTTTTCATAATCGAAATAGGTCTTTGCGAACTCCGGCAGGTCGTAGCATTCCTCGATAATTTCATAGGCGAAATCTTCTTCATCGTCATATTGACCCAGATACTCGTCCCGGAAATCACGTACAAGGTCGTCCGCATCTTCCTCGCCCAAATCATGGCTTTTATAGTTGCACCACACGAAAAAGGCTTCCTGCTCGGTGTCGCTCAAATCCTCCACCGCATCACGCAGGGCGAAGAAGTTTTCAGAAATCCAGCTTTCGCCGATTAAGCCCTCCGGCACGTTCTCCCAGTCCTGAAACATGTATTCCGCATCTTCCTCGTCCTTGTGAAGTTCCCGGCAGGCTTCATAAAATTCTTCCTTGTCCGAATAGTCCGAAAGGTCGAGCCATGCGCCGGACAATGAACCGTTGTTGTACTTGGCATAAGTGCCTACATAAACTTTTGCTTCCGATAATACCTTTGCTTCCATATTGCTGTAATTTTTTAAGTTTTTAATTTTATGCGGATTTGAGAGGTGAGGGAGTTGAAGTTTCACTGAATTTTTTTCCTGTTTCCCGTAAATCCGACTTTTTTTTTATGCGTCTTCCGGTCGGGTCGGTCGTTTTCGTTTCACATAGGCGTAAAAGGGTAGTGTTTAGAGTTTGCAAGGTTTTGGGCAAAAAATACCTCGCAAGGCAGGGAAGATTTTTTCGCCAAACCGGAACGGCTCGACCTTGCAAAATCGTGAAGAACACGTAACTACCTTTGCCTATTGAAATGATTAAAACGACTGTCCCGGCTGGGGGACTGCGTAAGAGGAAGATTTACAAATAGGGAAACTGGGGAAAAGTGCCTGTTCTCTTTCATCTTTTAGGGAACACTCCATGCGGGCGGGAAAGGCAAGGGTGTTGTGAGCTTGCTTGCAATACGCTTGTGCGGGTTTCCAACGGCTCTTTTCACGAAATACAGTCAGCCATGCCACGCACGGCTGGCGTTTCGGGAAATGTGCCAGTTGGAAAAGGATATAAAAAATGCGGGTAGTCGGTAGACTGCCCGCAAGGTGGAAGAATGTACAATGCTGGGATATAGGTTATTAAGTGGAATTTCGTTACCGAAATCGTTACCTATTCGTTCTTGCCACGGTTATAGGTAACGAAACCTACCGGACGGCGTTCTTTCTGTTGTTTCGACTGGCTCAAAAGCTGGGTAAGGACTTGGTACAGTTCGTTGAACTGCGCATCGGTGCTTACCTCCAGTTCCTCGATGCGCCTTGACAGTTCCTCGTAACCGATTGCCATTTGGCGCATGAGGACAAAAGCCCGCATGATTGAAATGTTTACTTCTATGGCTACTTTGGAGCGGAGAACCGAAGAAAGCATGGCTACGCCCTGCTCGGTGAAAGCCATAGGCATAGCAACGCCGAAGTTGTAAGCAGGGGGTATCACATTTTGTGATACCCCTGTGGATAACAGCAAGTTAGCTTCCTCTTGGGTGAGTACAAACATAAAATCACCCGGAAAACGCTCGATATTGCGCTTGACCGCCTGCTTCAAGGCTCGTGTTTCCACTTGGTAGAGTTCTGCCAAATGATAATCGAGCATCACCCGGCAACTTCTGACCTCAAAAATCTTGTTTTGGATAATCTGCAAATCCATAATCGTATATTTTAGGAGATTTAGCAATGTTGGAATAATAGTAAGGACTGGTCACAAATTGTGACCAGTTCCATATAATCAAGATTACATGGCAACTTCCTTGTAAATCTTCTCAATGCCGACAAACTTCTTGTCAAGCCCCTGCATATCGCTGCCTATCTTGCTGTTGGTGATGCGGGCGTAGATTTGCGTAGTTTCTATGTTTGTGTGTCCCAGCATCTTGGACACCGTTTCAATGGGTACGCCCTTTGACAGCGTGGTGGTCGTGGCGAACGTGTGCCGGGCAAGGTGGAATGTCAGGTTCTTTTTAATACCGCATATATCGGCAATCTCTTTCAAGTAGGCGTTTAGCTTCTGATTGCTGATTACGGGAAGTATCTTGCCGTCCGGCAACTTGCCCTTGTACTTCTTCAAAATCATCTTGGGAATATCCAGCAGGGGGACATTCACGTCCGTGTTGGTCTTTACCCGCTTGGTGATTATCCAAAGGTTGCCGTCAAAAGACTTTTGGATATTCTCCTGCCGCAAATTGGCGACATCGCTGTATGCCAGACCGCAGAAACAGGAAAAGACGAACAAGTCCCTGACGTGTTCCAGCCGTTCGGAAACCATTTTCTTTTTAAGGATAATTTTAATCTCGTCCTCTGTCAGATAACCCCTGTCCACTTTTTCCAGCCGGATTTTGTAGCTGGCGAAAGGGTCGCCCACCAGTATGCCGTTGTTACGGGCGATGATGATGATACGCTTGAAGAACTGCATGAACTTGGCGGTGGTGTTGTAGCCGCACTTGCAGGCGGTACGCAAATACAACTCAAAATCGGTAATGAACATCGGGCTTATCTCCTTTATGGATATGTCCGATACGTTGTACTTGCTTTGGATAAATTCAGCGAGGTGGCGGCGGGTCACTTCATACTTGCGGTAGGTCGCTATCGTCTTGGATATGCCTACAAGCTGCTTCACATCGTCATTGTGCTTTTGGAACAATGAAAGGATTGTTTCGTGGCTCTCGCTGTGTCCCAAGAACTCGTTTTTCACTTTCTCGGCGGTCACGTAATTGTCACGCCGCTGCATTTCGTGGTAAATGGTATTCAGGGAAGAACGTATGTCGTCCAAAAGGGCGTTTATCCTCCCGGCATCCCTGCCTTTGGCTTTGCCCGCAGTAATGCTCCAGTTGTCGGGCTGGATGCTCTGTTTCGTACTGAACTGGCAAAGTTTGCCGTCTATGGTGATGCGTGCCATAATCATAACCTCGCCGTTTTTCTTTTCAGAACCTTTCTTCAAATAAAAAAGAACCTTGAATGTCGATTTCATAACTCACTTTTTTTAGTTGCAAAATTAATTTTTACCTCTCGTTTTCGAGTTATGCAGACTATGGACTAATCAAGTCATTATCAGGTCATTTATGGACAAATCGTTACCGTTTTTGTCCGGCGGGGAATAGGTAACGATTTAGTAACGAAACTTTGTCTTTTACCGTACTTTTGAAGTCTTGGAAGCAGGACTTTCGGGCAATAAAAAAAGCCACAAATCATTGATTTGTAGCTTTTTGTCCGTTTGCTGACCATTTCTGTCCAGCACGTTCAGCGGAGAGACAGGGATTCGAACCCCGGGTGCCTCGCAGCACAACGGTTTTCAAGACCGCCGCAATCGACCACTCTGCCACCTCTCCAAAACTTCTTTTTCAGAAGTGCTTTTCTTTTAAAGCGGTGCAAAGATACAAATCATTTTTTATTCTACAAACTTTTCTGCACAAAAACAGAGCAATTATACCAAAATTCTTGTTTATACCCACTACGGAACGAACATAACGGCATTTAGGCTATTTGTTAAAATTAATCAATGGCAAGATAATATTTTATAACTTACTGAATATCAGTATGCTTACAAAGAGTCACATTCAGTATACGATTGAACCCTATTCAGTATACGACTGAATGGCATTCACTATACGACTGAATTAGGTTCAGAATACGACTGTTCTTAAACCTACATTATTTGTAAATAATGCAGATTATTATCCGATTCTTGTTTCTGTTCGTAAACCACATATAAAGAAAGTATTAGCATCTCTACTCCCCCGGACATTCACTACCTAATAATAGTTATTTTATGCTGTTCAACATAAAAAGGGGAATCTCTCTTATAAAATTACGGAATTTATTCAGTATTTTTGCGCGCTCTAAAGGATAACATTATCTAACCTACTAACAAAAACAAATTTTATGGAATTGAACAAAACCTTTACCAATGGGCTTTGGAGCAAAGAAATCAATGTCAGTGATTTCGTCAGTAAAAACATCGCACCCTATACTGGAGATGCATCTTTTCTGCAGGGACCTACCGAACGTACCAAACGTATCTGGGACATCTGTCTGAAAGCTCTCGAAGAAGAAAGAAACAACAATGGCGTTCGTTCACTGGACAATAGCACCGTATCTACCATTACTTCTCATAAAGCCGGATATATTGATAAGGACAATGAACTCATTGTCGGTTTGCAGACCGATGAACTGTTGAAACGTTCCATCAAACCTTTCGGAGGCATCAACGTGGTAGCAAAAGCATGCCGTGAAAACGGAGTGGAAGTGGACGATAAAGTAAAAGACATCTTCACCCATTACCGCAAAACACATAACGACGGCGTATTCGATGTATATACCGAAGAAATCCGTTCCTTCCGCTCATTGGGATTTCTGACCGGTCTTCCCGACAACTATGCCCGCGGACGTATCATCGGTGACTACCGTCGTCTGGCACTCTACGGCATCGACCGACTTATCGAAGCCAAGCAGGAGGACTTGCGTAACCTTACAGGCCCGATGACCGAAGCACGTATCCGCCTGCGCGAAGAAGTGGCAGAACAAATCAAAGCCTTGAAAGATATCAAAGTAATGGGTGAATATTACGGGCTTGACCTCAGCCACCCGGCTACATCTGCCCAAGAAGCCGTGCAATGGGTATACATGGCATATCTTGCTGCCATCAAAGAGCAGGACGGTGCTGCCATGTCACTGGGTAACGTATCTTCTTTCCTCGATATTTTCATCGAATACGATTTGGCTCACGGCAAGATTGACGAGACGTTTGCACAGGAACTGATAGACCAGTTCGTCATCAAGCTGCGCATGGTACGCCATCTGCGCATGCAGTCGTACAATGATATCTTTGCCGGAGACCCAACTTGGGTGACCGAAGCCATTGGCGGCCGTTTCAACGACGGACGCGTAAAAGTCACCAAGACTTCTTTCCGCTTTTTGCAGACGCTATACAACCTCGGTCCTTCTCCGGAACCGAACTTGACCGTATTGTGGAGTCCCGAACTGCCGGAAGGTTTCAAGGATTTCTGCGCCAAAGTTTCTGTAGATACCAGCTCCATTCAGTACGAAAACGACAACCTGATGCGTGAAGTGCGCAACTGCGACGACTACGGCATCGCCTGCTGTGTATCCTACCAAGCCATCGGCAAACAAATCCAGTTCTTCGGTGCACGTGCCAACCTTGCCAAGGCCCTGCTGCTCGCCATCAACGGTGGCCGTTGCGAAAACACCGGAACTGTCATGGTGAAAGGTATTCCCGTATTGACCGGCGAGACACTGAAGTTTGAGGAAGTTATGGCCAACTACAAGAAGGTACTGACTGAAATAGCCCGTGTCTACAACGAGGCCATGAATATCATCCACTACATGCATGATAAGTATTATTATGAGAAAGCCCAGATGGCATTCATCGATACCGACCCACGCATCAATCTGGCATACGGTGTTGCCGGCCTTTCCATCGCCATAGACTCACTGTCCGCCATCAAATATGCCAAAGTCACTGCACGCCGCAACGAAATCGGCCTGACCGAAGGTTTCGACACCGAAGGCTCATTCCCCTGCTTCGGCAATAATGACGACCGTGTGGACCACCTGGGAGTAGACCTCGTTTACTATTTCAGCGAAGAACTGAAAAAGTTGCCTGTCTACAAGAATGCCCGTCCCACCCTTTCCTTGCTGACTATCACCTCCAACGTGATGTACGGCAAGAAGACCGGTGCCACTCCGGACGGACGCGCCAAAGGTGTTGCCTTTGCTCCGGGTGCCAACCCAATGCACGGACGTGACAAGAACGGTGCCATCGCTTCCTTGAGCTCCGTAGCCAAATTGCGCTACCGCGACTCGCAGGACGGCATCAGCAATACGTTCTCCATTGTTCCCAAATCACTGGGCCCGACACCGGAAGAACGTGTAGAGAACCTGGTAACCATGATGGACGGCTACTTCACCAAAGGTGCCCACCATTTGAACGTAAACGTACTGAACCGCGAAATGCTGGAAGATGCCATGGAACATCCTGAAAAGTATCCGCAACTCACCATCCGCGTTTCCGGCTATGCCGTGAACTTCGTGAAGTTGAGCCGCGAGCATCAGTTGGAAGTCATCAGCCGTTCATTCCACGAAAGAATGTAATATGATAAATGTACACTCCTACGAAAGTATGGGAACATTCGACGGGCCGGGGCTCCGGCTCGTCGTTTTCCTGCAAGGATGTCCGTTCCGTTGTCTGTATTGTGCCAATCCGGATACGATTGATGTAAAAGGAGGCACTCCCACCACTCCGGAAGAGATTCTGCAAATGGCTATCAGCCAAAAGGCATTCTTCGGGAAGAAAGGAGGTATTACTTTCTCCGGCGGTGAGCCTACCCTGCAAGCAGAAGCGCTGATTCCTCTTTTCAAGGAGCTGAAGGCGAACGGCATCCATATCTGTCTGGACAGTAACGGAGGCATCTGGAATGAAAAGGTGGAAGAGCTCTTTAGTCTGACTGACCTCGTGCTGCTGGACATCAAGCAATTCAATCCCGAACGCCACCGTACGCTGACGGGACGAAGCAACGAACAGACACTCCGCACCGCTGCCTGGCTCGAAGAACATGAACACCCCTTCTGGCTGCGCTATGTACTGGTCCCCGGTTACAGCGATTCGGAAGAAGACACCCGCCTGCTGGGTGAAAGTCTTGGCAAATACCAGCAGATACAACGGGTGGAAATACTTCCTTATCACCGTCTGGGTGTTCACAAATACGAAGCCATGGGATGGGATTACAAATTGAAAGAAGTGAAGGAAAATACTCCGGAACAACTGGAACGGGCAGAAAAACTGTTCAAAGAGTATTTCACGAATGTGATAACCAACTAAAACAGAAAAGCAAGGCTGTCCGGATATGATTCCAGACAGCCTTGCTTTTCATTTATAGGGTAAGAATCCTATTCTTTCAAGTTATAGGTAATCTGCTGTACATCATCACTACTGCCACCCACCATAAAGACGAAATCACCAGGTTCTACCATATAATTCATCTCATTGTCATAGAATCCCAGTGCATCGTCAGTTATCTGAAAAGCTACAGTTTTGCTTTCACCCACATTCAGATGAATTTTCCTGAAGCCCTTCAATTCCTTTATCGGACGCGTAACAGAGGCTACCTTATCCTGCACATACAATTGAACTACTTCCTCTCCTGCACACTTACCGGTATTAGTCACTTTTACCGACACCTCCGTATGGACGCCTGCAGCCTTGCCCGGCAGCAGTTTCAAATCAGAATATCCAAAATCCGTGTACGAAAGCCCATATCCGAAAGGATAGGCAGGCTCAGTGGAAGCATCGATATAAGATGCCTTATAGGTCTGTTTCAATGCGGTAGGGCGGCCGGTGCTCTTATTCTGATAATAAATGGGAATCTGTCCTACGTGTGCAGGAAATGTCATGGGCAATTTAGCCGAAGGATTATACTCTCCCCACAACACATTGCATATGGCATTGCCGGCCTCACTTCCCAGCCACCAAGTACACAGTACCGCATCAGCATGTTCCCTTATCTCATTGAAGATTACCGGACGCCCACACATGACAAGAGCAATGACAGGTTTTCCAGTCTTTGCCAGTTCCGACACCAGCTTCTGCTGCCCCTCGGGTATGGCTATATTCACTTTGGAAGCCTTCTCGCCACTCTGACCGAATCTCTCGCCTACCGCCACAACAATGACATCCGAAGCCTCAGCAGCCTGTAATGCTTCCTGCAATCCGGTCAACTGATTGCTCTTCATATCATAGCCTTCAGCATAGCTCACCTCCAGTCCTTTCCGGACCAATGCATCATATAAGGTCACCACTTTGTTCCGGTCCGTAGTGGCAGCCCAAGCACCTGCCATATCGTACTGGGATTTTGAGAGTCCTCCTATCAAGGCTATCTTCCTCGTCTGTGCCGTCAACGGAAGCACAGATTCCCTATTCTCCAGCAATACAACGGAACGCTCGGCCATACGGAGCGAAGCATTACGGACTTCGGGCGCATTGAGTATTCTGGCCGCTCTTTCCGGATTACAGTAGCGAAAAGGGTCCTCAAACAATCCCAACTCATATTTCTTCTCCAATATACGCCGTACTGCATCATCAAGCACACTCTCCTTTACTTTCCCTTCTTGAACAAGCTCCTTCAGATAAGTCAAGTAGCAGGTACTTACCATCTCCATGTCCAGACCAGCATTCAGCGCTTTGGCTGCGGCATCTTTCTTGTCAACAGCATAACGGTGGTTCACCAATTCCTCTACCGAATTATAATCGGACACAACAAATCCCTTAAATCCCCACTGCTCTCTCAATAGCCGGTTGAGCAAGAAATCATTGGCAGTACAAGGAATATTATTAAAATCATTGAAAGCACTCATCACGGTAGCTGCTCCTACCTTTATGGCCGCCTTATAGGGAGGCATATAAAAATTGGCAAAGTGGCCCATTGACATATCCACACTATTATACTCCTTTCCTGCTATCGGTGCACCATATCCGGCAAAATGTTTCATACATGCCATGACAGTCGTCGTGTCTGCCAAATCGTCTCCTTGCAAGCCTCTGACACGCGCCTCCGCTACCCGAGAACCATAATAAGGGTCCTCACCGGCCCCTTCCATGACGCGTCCCCAACGTGCGTCCCACGAAATATCCACCATCGGGGCAAAAACCCAGTTCAAACCATCGGCGGCACTTTCCAAAGCATTGTAGCATGCAGCTTCCTCAATCATGGCCAAATCGAAACTTGCAGCCTCGGCAAGCGGAAGCGGAAATCCGGTACGATAGCCGTGGATAACATCCAGTCCGAAAATTAAAGGAATGCGCAAACGCGATTGCAAAGCAAGCTCTTGATAACGGCGTATATCCTTTACTCCTATCACATTCAGCATAGAGCCTATTCTGCCTTGCCGGACATACTCTTCTTTAGGAATATTTCCACCGTCGGGTCCGGTAAAATTCCCTCGGTAGGTGCATTGTGCAAGCTGGCCTATCTTTTCATCCAGCGTCATCTGCTTCATCAAGCTTGAGATGAATTTCTCCTTCTCCGTAGTTTGTGCCGAGGTAAAGGTGTTACCAAGTCCCCACAGACAAACCATCAGTATTATTATCTTTTTCATACTGCCATTCTTGTTTTGATATTTATTTTATCATAAAACAACAGTTGCCTTCAATGGTAAATCAGCTGAAGAAGGACCTGCCAGAATCTCAAAAGTCCCCTTTTCCACTACAAACCGATGTGATTCCACATCATAGTAGGCAAAGGCTTCCTCATCCAGCAATATCCGAACGCGCTTGGTTTCACCCTTCTTCAAGTAAACCTTATCGTAGCCTTTCAACTCCTTCAATGGACGCGGAACAGAACATTCCACATCCCGCACATATACCTGAGCCGCTTCCGCAGCATCCATCTTTCCGGTATTCTTGATGTCAAAGCTTACCGTAACCCGGCTTCCCCCCGTCTTCTCAACACTCAGATTACTATATTCAAAACTACTGTATGACAGTCCATACCCGAAAGGATAGAGCGGCTGCTTTCCGTTCCGGTCATATCCCCTATAACCTACGAAAACACCTTCGGCATACTGCACCCGTTTATGAGGTACATTGCGATTGTCATAATAATTACCATATACCGGATTATCTTCCCATTTTTCCTCGATGCTGACTGGTAGTTTGCCACTTGGCGAAAGCTTGCCCGTAATGATTTCGGCAAGGGCCTTTCCACCCTCCTGCCCCGGATACCATGCCATCAAAATAGCTTGTACACTCTGCCCCCAATTGCGGAAATCTATTCCACCTCCGGCATTCACCACCACAGCCACATTATCATGAAGTGAAGCCACTTTATTAATGAGATATTCCTGCCCGTATGACAATGCAAACGGACGGTCGAACCCTTCACCTTCTGTACTGCTGTTGAACCCGGCACATACAATAACATTCCTGGCATGCTTCAGTGAAGAGGCCAAACGCTCCTCATCCATCATTCCTGCCTGGAAACTGACAGTCGCCTCACCCACATTATCAAAATATTCAATACGCAACCGGTATATCTCCCCTGCACTGACCTGCATAAATGCACTGCGGGTACTGAATGAATGGTTCCCCCAATCTCCGGTAATCAGCTTATCGTTTACAAACAGACGGTATCCGTCATCGCCAGCCAGCTGGAACTTGACAGTTCCATCCTTGTCAGCCTTGTAAACTCCCGTCCAACGGGCAGAAAACTGATCTACCGGCATGCCGTCGAACGGTGCACCGTATTTCCAGGCATGGTCTATGGCAGGCTCTATGGCAGCTTGAAAGAGTTCTCCGGTAAGATTACGAGTATTATAATATTCGCCCTTAAAACCGTTTTGCGTAAAACTGCCATCCGTATAAATCTGTTGGGACATATCCTTATAAAGAATGCTGTCAGACAGCAGCTCTATCTGTCTGCCGCCCTTCAACTGAACCATACCGTCATAGAGTGACACTACCGAATAAGGGGTGACAAATCCGCTTCCTCCTCCTGTGGGAATAATATCGGCATTAGGCCCGATTACCAATGTTCTACCGTTCCGGTAAGGCAACGTACCGTTATCATTTTTCAATAAGACTACTCCTTCTCTCGCCAAGTCAAGTGCAATTTCCTTAGACTGTGCATTGTCTTTATCGATAGATTTATCTTCTCTCGGAGTATCAAGTGCTCCAAAAGCAATCAATGTCTGGAGTATATGCCGGACTTTGGCGTCAATGGTCTCTTCCTTCACGATACCATTCTCTATTGCCGGAATAAGAATTTCCCTGGTCATGAATTTACCGACGGGCATTTCCAAATCCAACCCTCCATTAGCGGCTCCCACACCGGAATATACAGATGTCCAGTCAGACATCAGGATACCTTTAAATCCCCACTGCTTGCGTAATACATCAATGTTCAGCCAGCTGTTTTCGGTGGCATGTACCCCGTTCAGCGGATTATAGCTATCCATAACCGCCCCTACTCCTGCTTCCTGCACAGCTTTTCGGAACGCGGGAAAATAAATTTCCTGCAGCGTGCGTTCATCCACATCTGAGCTGGCATGATGTCTGCTCCACTCCTGGTTATTGGCCGCAAAATGCTTCACCGTAGCCATAACTCCCTCTTCCTGCACTCCCAAGATATATTCTTTAGCAGTTTCGCCCGTCAAATAAGGGTCTTCACCAAAATACTCATAGTTTCGCCCGCATAGAGGAGAGCGGTAGATATTGACTCCAGGCCCCAACAGAATACTTACCCCACGGGCCTTTGCATCCCGGGCCAAACCATGTCCCAGCTCTCTAGCCAACTTACGGTTCCATGTCGAAGCCGACAAGATGCCACAAGGATACAAGGTACTTTGAGTATTGTTACGTATGCCTTGCGGACCATCGGCCATCCTGATTTCGGGTATGCCAAGCCGGGGTACAGCCCGGATATAAAAAGATTTGGGACCGGAAATGTAATCGATTTTTTCTTCCAGCGTCATTTGAGAAACCAACTCCCTGGCACGCTGCTCCACCTGGGGAGTAATACACACTTGTGCTTTTGCCGTGATTGCACAACAAAGCAATAGCCCGCTTAAGGCTACTTTCTTTTTAATCTTCATTTTGTCTATTTTACTACGTGTTTGTTATATTGCCGGGCATGTCCCGACCTACTTTCTTTCTTCTCAATCAATAAAAAACCGTGTCCCTTCATCCACCAACGAAGAAACACGGCCGAAAGTTATTAAGAAAATTCTGAATCTACAAGAAAGTGGACAAAAACATGTCTGTCCTGCTATCAATAAGTAAGACGTATACCGGCCTGCAACGTAAAGTTACACGGGTTCTCCTTGCGTATAGTCTGTATCGACGAACCGTCATCAAAGAAATAAGATACTCCCGGTTCCACATACAGGCCCACCCTATTGCTTATGTTATACTGGGCACCGACAGCACCCATGACAGAAAGCTGTACCGGTTTCACAGTCTCACTCTCAGTACCAATCTTGCCATACACACATTTTTCAATGGCACCCCCCGCCGAAACGTACATCGTAAAGTTCTTTGCATCCACAAAGTTCCAGTTGGCCCGTACCGGAATGCCAATATAATGCAGCTTCTGGCTTATCTTTTCCGAGCTGCCCTCATACCTTACGTCAGAAGCAAGATAGGTATACGTCAGCCCGCTTTCCACAGAGAAACCCTTCGCCAAGTTTTTCCGCACCGAAACACCGAAACTGAGCGGTTGTTTATGGTCTATATCCGCAATTTTCTTTTCGCGTCTTTGCAGATAGGGCATACCATCCTTAAAAACCAGTTCCTGCCCGTCGGGAATAGTAACAATGCCATTGGCCGTAGAGGATAAATCTACGTTACCGCCATAAATAGGACTTCCAGGCATGTAGTCCGACATCACATTCGCTTCCCCTTCATTCGCCAATGAAAAACCTCCCGTATTTCCTACGGACAAGCCAACCGCCCATCCTTTAGCATCCCTACCAGAACTGTTTTTTTCCGGAAGATGCAGTTTGTCCCGGCCTGACGGACGATAGCGGTCTTCCCTTGTTCTCTCCGGTTCCTCGGCCTGCATTGTAGTTTCATGGTCCGTATCTTCCACTACCGGTACTTCCGCCTGCTGTCCAATACCGACAACCTCATCTGCAGTTTCAACCGGCAGCATTTCCTCCTGCTGTTCTTCGCCAACCGATATTCTGATATGTTGTGCAACCAAAGGGTGACTTGCCTCCTTATTGGGCGCCGATGCATTTCCATGTGCCCGATAAGCAGGCTCTATGGAATTAGTCCGTATGGCAGGTACTGTCTGTTCCGGCAAGACGTCCGAAGCCACAGCCAAAGCGGGCACTGACGTATGCCGCATTTCATTCCCTACCGGACTCTGCAACAGCCACAGACTGACGGACGAAACCGCCACCAGCAACACAGCTGCCGCGGCCACCGCCCAGCGACGGAAAGGTATCATCCTATGCGGTCCGGTTATCGGAGCTCCGGAAACGGACAATTCCTTCTCCAACCGCTCCCATCCGGCAACCGGCAGCGGTTCGGAATAGTCTTCCAGCTTGTCCTTTATCTTTTTCAACCACAATTCATCTTCCATACGTTCCTTCATTTAATCATTTCTTTTCATCCACTCACGTACTTTTACCGCTAAAGTCGCTTTAGCACGCGTCAACTGCGAGGCAGAGGATTTTTCATTAATTCCCAATAGTCGAGCAATCTCCTTATGGGATTTCTCTTCAAAAATATATAAGTTGAATACGGTACGATAGCCGGCAGGCAATTCACTGATAAACTGCATCAGTACCTTTTGAGGAATGACATCTATTGACGAACCTTCCGGTTCCTCATAAGCTTCGGGTGCATTCTCCAAGGCCGATGACTGATTCATCACATCATTTTTCCGCAAATACTGCAACACCGTATTCACCATTACGCGTTCCATCCATGCCCGCAGAGAACCCTCTCCCCGCCAAGTGAACTTATCGAAAGAATCAAAAAGTTTCAGAAAACCGTCATGCATCAGGTCTTGGGCAGTCTCCCGGTCACCTGCATAACGGAGGCATACGCTGAGCATGCGTCCCGCATAGCGCTCATACAGTTCTTTGCGGGCAAGATTGTCTCCTTGCCTACAGCGTTCTGCCAATTCCTGTTCTTCCATTCTCTCTTTTAACACGTGTTTACCCTATAAATGCAATCGGCGCAAAAATACTGCATCAGGCAGAGAAGAAAATCATACTTTCATTTCTTTAACAGTATACTACGCAGTATTTAGCTTTTCACCGCATTTTCTGAATACAAAAATAAGTTTTAAACAGAAAAAGAGCTAAAACCTACCACTTATGAAGAAACTGAGAATGACATTGGCAGCATCCATGCTTTTATTCCTGACTGCCATTGTATTGCAATCATGCCTGGACGATTGGGATGACAAATATGACACTTTGTTCGCCGTAGGTACGGTAAAGGTCATCGAAGGAAAAGACTACTATTTCTCACTGGACGAAGGCAGTAAACTATATCCCAGTGACACAACCTATGTTCACGACTATGCCGTAATAGACGGCCAGAGGGCTTTCATCTACTTCCGCGAACTGGAAGAGAAACTTCCAGGCTACGAATACAATGCCCAAATAAAGCACATCGAAAACATTCTGACCAAAGACATCTACTCCATGCCTGCCGAAAAGGCAGACAGTATCGGAGACGACAACATCAACGCCACGGATTTATGGATTACGGGCGAGTATCTGAACATCAAATATCAATTCTACCACAGCAACAACGAAGATAAGAAGCACATGCTGAACCTGGTCATCAATGAAGCATCCACCGGCGAAAACGACAAACCGGATTACGTCAATCTCGAATTCCGCCACAATGCCTACAATGACAGCCAGCTCACGCTGGGCACCGGACTGGCCTCCTTCAAGCTGGACAATATAGCGGAACAACTGAAAGAGAAAAAAGGGCTGAACATCCGTGTCAAAAGTCTATATGACGGTGAACGGTTCATGACCATAGACATTAAAAAAGAAAACAACTAAATCTCCTGAAAACACATCTTTCAACATCTCAATGAGAAGCGGAGTAACATTTCAATATGTTGCTCCGCTTTGTTTTTCCATAACTTATCAGAATTCATTGTTCAAGCAAGTCAGCCTCAACGAAGCGTTGAACGCTTCGGCAGACAATCGCGTCCTGACCTGTACCTGCACGCTGCTCTTCGGCTGGACATCAAAATAATTGTCGCTATATACACTTTCATTGTCAGCAACGGACAAGCATACGGCACGGGCAAACTTGTCTGTTGATACCGTCACTTCATATCCGCCTTCAATGGAACGGACTTCGGTCTGCAAATCCACTTTCGGATAATTCATATTCTTCTGCTTGTCCAGACAGTAGTTGTTATGGTACACCCTGCCCGATTTGTCCGTATAGTCTACGCGGACATATACCGTTCCTCTATCTGCCCCCTCCAGCAGCTTGGCAAGCGGTGCGGAAAAACAGACACGGCTGTCATTACCGGAAATGCCGACAGATTTGTCCCAGTGATAAACCACAGTGCCGTCGAACCGGCAGACCTGGAGCTGCAGCCGGCCGGAAGTATTCTCCAAGCGGTCGGACACTGCATATACTTTCAAATCATCCCCCTCCACTACCGGAGAAATCAGGATGTCATCATAGACCTTGCGAGTATAATAGTGCTGCGCCTTCCAGCGTCCATAATAGTCACGGCTCGCCCAGGAAGCTACGGGCCAACAGTCGTTGTGCTGCCAGAAAAGCGTCCCCATATTATACGGCATCTGGCGGCGGTGCGACTCGATGGCCGTCTTGATGGCATCTCCCTGCAGCACATGGTTCATATAAAGGAATGCCCGGAAATCACGCGGCTTTTTATATTCATTCAATAGATAAGTCTCAATCAGCCCGTTGGCATGGTCGCCACCACGCTGATGGGACATCATCACCTCGGAACGTATATCCCAGTCTTCGGGGTAAGGAGCATAGCGCTTGACGGAGTCGAACTCTGGAAAAGACTGAAAGCCGTACTCGCTGAAAAAGCGGGATTTCTCGCTGTCATAATCGGAAATGGGTGCTTTACCATGCCAGACACTCCAATAGTGACGGTCCCCGTCAGTAGTACCGGACATCTCTCCCTCGAATGCGAACGGAGAAGAAGGCCAATAGAAGGTTCCGGGTGCATACTCCCTGACCACCCCGGGTAAGGTGACATGATACTGCTGCCGGTACTGTGCCCAAATCTTGTCGGCATATTCCTTGTTCTGCCGTTCTATCTCGCACTTCCAGCCCCAGCCCAGCCAGGCATCCTGGCATTCATTGTTTCCACACCACAAAGCAATGCAGGCATGATTGCGCAAACGTTTCACATTGTCCACCGCCTCCTGATGGATATTATCGAGCAGGGCGCCTTCTGCCGGATACATGCTGCAGGCAAACATAAAGTCCTGCCAAATCATAATTCCATGCTCATCACACAAATCATAGAAGACATCGTTCTCATAGATACCTCCGCCCCAGACACGCAACATATTCATGTTTACACCGGCGGCATCGAGAATCGTCCTTTTATAATTCTCGGGAGTGACGCGCGGCAGGAAGTTATCCGAAGGGATGTAATTGGCTCCTTTGGCAAAAACCGGACGCCCGTTCAGCTCTATATAGAAAGTATGCCCGTCCTTATCCGGCTGATGCACCACCTTCAAAGAGCGTATGCCCACCCTTTCGGTTTTAGAGTCCAACAATTCCCCGCCTGCAATGATATCCGTACGGAAACGGTAAAGGAAAGGCTCCCCCAGTCCATTACTCCACCACAGCTTCGGCTTGTGAAGGACGAAATCAACGGTCACCCGATTGGTGCCTCGCTTCAAATCCGCTTGCCACTCGCCAAGCACTCTTCCGGTAGCCTCGTCTGTTATCGTGACCAGCACTCCGTCCATATCCTTATCGGCATCCAGCTCCACATGTCCGGCAATCACGGCCCTGCCTACACCGACTTCCTTCTGCTCGATAAACACATCGTTGATTCTCAAATCGCTCCAAGCCATGATATACACCGGACGCCAGATGCCGGAGGTAACCAGACGCGGCCCCCAGTCCCAGCCATAATGATAACCTGCCTTACGGGCAAAAATGCTTATCTTCTTGTTGAACAAGCCCCCGTTTTCAGACTGGTCATTGGATGCCGGATACTGGTAGGGAAGTGCATCCCATTTGGGGACGTCTATCTTTACCGGCGAATGGAAGTACACCTTCAGTATATTATTCTCCTCTCTGATGTACTGCCTGACGGGGATAGACCAGCGACGAAACATATTGTCCGCTTTCAGTATACATTCATCATTCAAATAAACGTCAGCGTAAGTATCCAGCCCCTCGAACACAAGCTCCATATTCTCTTTCCGCATCATGCCGGCAGCAAGAGTAAAGCAAGTTTCATAAACCCAGTCTTCCTTGTCAATCCATTGCAATCCCCGTTCGTTCAACCGGAAAAACGGGTCTTCAATAATCTTGTTCTGCAGTAAGTCTGTGTGGACTACTCCCGGAACTGTAGCCGGATACCAATTGGTCAGTCTCGCCTGCCGGAATTTCCAGCCTTCATGAAGGTTCTTTACCGCTGTTTTTAGTTTCATACGAGTGTGTTTCATAGTTTTCTTTGACTACTCTAAATTACGGATAGACAAAAATACGACATTCAAAGGATACTTTATAATATCTTCTTAACGAAACATGATACAATCCCGTACACACCTACCGGGTCAGCGTCGCTGCACATCTGCTGCAGTGTGACTGCAAACGTGTTGCAGCGCTACTGAAAAAAGCATGCACTTGCTTTGCAGTGGCAATGCATTATCCCATCGCCTTATTATGAAAAGAGATGTCATCCAGCTTTCATTATCTATAATTAATTTACAAAGACATAGTTTCCAAGTCTTTCAAAGCAAACGGAGTACAAGCAAAAAAGGTCTACAAATCATAGATTTGTAGACCTTTACCCGCTAGTTTTCCATCTTATTCAGAACTGTTGCGGAGAGAGGGGGATTCGAACCCCCGATACCCTTTAGGGGTATACACGCTTTCCAGGCGTGCCTCTTCAACCACTCGAGCACCTCTCCTTGTTCGGGGCGCAAAAGTAAGGGAAGTTTTTGGAATTACCAAATGTTCGGGCAAATAATATTAAAAGTCCGTTCAAGCAACCAATGCCGGAACGGACTTTCAACACTCAATAAAACATACTTATCATTACCGTGATCTGACTTCCCGTCTCATGAATATGACATACGAAAGGGCAAAACAGATAACAGTAGCTGCAATCAGTCCGGTGAGCTGCGGCCACACCACCAAAAGACTCTGTCCCAATGGCAGCGGGCTGGGAATGGCCCCCTGAACCTGCTCCATAGTGAGCGGCCCCAAACTTCTGACGGAAGGTATCAGCAGTGTTGTAGTCGCCTCATTGAACAGTTCGCTAGGTGCCAGACGCATCAGACCGAGAATAAATTTCTGGTAACTGACTATCTGATAAGGAGATGCCAGCTGCGAGGGGCTCAATGCCTTGGCAACCAGATTGACAATCATCGTATAGAACACGCTGAAAAACAACCATACCGCCACCGAAGCCAATGCCGAGGTGGCCGCCTGACGGAAGCAAAGCGAAAACAGAATGGCCAGATTCAGCCAGAATGCCACATAGAATACACTGATTATGAGAAAGAATACAATCCTCCAAAATTCTTCTGCTGTGGGAGGAATGCCTATCGCTATCAACCCGCAGCCCATTACGAGAAATCCTAGTACAAACAGCATTATACCTATCACAATCAATGCAGCCACGAACTTGGCATTGATAATGCAATCACGATGAACGGGCTGTGACAGCATACGGCTCAACGTCCCCTTGTTCTGTTCCGAATTTATAGCATCGAATCCCAGCGCAATCCCCAACAACGGCCCCAGAAAGTTGATAAACTGCACAAAAGAAGGCAATGTGCCGTCCGAGGCTGTGAACAACTTCAAGAAAAGGAACGAACCGTCCGGGTCATTGGGCTTGATGGCGGCACCTATGTTGGTAAGCGAGGTATAGAGTGAGCCCATGCACGTAAGCAAAATGATTCCCATCAAGATAATGAACCGCCAACTTTTCACATGGTCGGATATTTCCTTGTTAACGACTACCCAAAAAGGATAATTGACTTTATTCATGCCTTTCCCCTCCTTCCTCCATATAATGGCTATAAATATCAGACAATTCCTGATGCTTGTCCTTCAAATCAGACATATCAATCAAGGTGACCAGCTTCCCACTGTTGAACAGTCCCACGCGGTCGCAAACTTTCTGCACCTGGTCCAGGTGGTGGGAAGAGAACAAGACGGTCAGTCCCTCCTTCCGGCTCAACTGCCTAATGAGCTCGATGAACTCCTGAACACCAGCAGGGTCTATTCCCGAAGTAGGTTCATCCAGGATTATAATTTCCGGATTTTTGATAAGCACGTCCGCCAGTCCCAATCGCTGGCGCATACCGCGTGAATATTTCCCGGTCTTCTTTTTCATCTGCCCGGCAAGCCCCACATGCTCCATCAACTCCAGCGCCCTGACTTTCGCTTCGGCATCCGAAATGCCATTGAGACGCGCAGTATATATAAGGTTTTCCGGACCGGTCATGTCATCATAAAACCCCACATCTTCGGGCAGATAGCCTATCTTCCGCTTTACCTCGATAGGATGCCTGGTAGAGTCGATACCGCAAATCTCCACAGAGCCGGAAGTGGGTTCCGTCAGTCCCAGCATCATCAGGATGGTAGTTGACTTGCCGGCACCGTTTGGCCCCAATAATCCGAAAATCTCCCCTTTACGGATAGTCAAGCAAATGCGGTCTACGGCAGTGAAGCGCCCATACTGCTTGGTCAAGTCTGTCAATGCAATCACTCGCTCGTCCATGCTCACCTCCTTCCATATTTACGGAACAGATAGCATACGGCACCTATGGCAACGATTATTATCAAAACGCCCACCCATCCCCATATCATCGGGGTTTTCACGGCAATGCGGAATTGGGCGTCTGTATTCACTTCAGGAGTTTTGGCCGTCATGGTAGCCACATAATCTCCGGGCAATGCCTTTTTGGATGCTTTCATGGTAGCTACGACATTGGCCGTTTCCCCCGCCTTCAGCATATCAATCTTCGAAGGCTCAAAAGACACTTCCCAGTCCACGGGCTTATTGGCAGAAAGCTGGATATCTTTCAACAATGAAGAACCGGTATTCCGGACCACCAACTCGATACGCTTCACATCTCCCGCTGTGATTTCGGTACTCAACAATCCTCTGGGCGTGGACAATTCCATCTCGTAGGAACCCGTGACAACAATTTCCAGCTCCAAGTCGGCAGAAGTCGTACCGGTAGCCGCACGTACCGGAATCTTGTAATTGCCGGCTTCCACATTGGCGGGAGGGACAATCTCTATACTCACATTCTGGCTGCTGTTCGCTTCCACCTGGGCAGAAGTGGCCTGCTTATAGTTGGGCTTGAACACGACACTCCAGCCTCTGGGGGCATTGGCCATCAGCGCATACAGCTGCTGGTCGGCCGTCTGGTTTTTCAAAGTGGCATTGAAGGTAAAGGTGGACTTGGAATTGCCCTGCATATTGGGCTGGTCGGTAGTGAACTCGGTCTGGTAAGTTCCTTTCTGGGCCACGACCACCTCCAGCGGCAGTTTGGTTTCTCCGGCAAATACTGTGAAATGATAACTTCCTTTATTTACTTTTAGAGGAACTTCCACTTTCAAATTGAACGTTTTCTTTTCCTGGGGCAGTACAGAAAGCTGGCTGAGGGTCCAGCCGCCTGACTTGATTTCATGCTTCCAACTGCCCGGCAATCCATTGACCGAGAGATTTGCATTTGTAATCCCGTCCGTATTGTTAATCAAATCAATGCTGTAATCAATGGACGCTCCGGGCGTCACGGAAATTTTTGTGTAAGGAGTGTACAGAATAATGCTTCCAGATTCATCGGCATGTACACGATTTAAGGGAAAAGCTCCCAACAAAATAGCTAACAATAAAATACAATTTGTTCTCATAGTCATAAAAAAGTTCTTATGGTTGTTTTATTATGAATATTTTCCCAATTTGTGCGTTACAAAAATAAAAGATAGCTATATTAGCTGGTGTTAAAAGAAACAAAAGAATATAATTGCGGACACGATATACCCTACAATGACCTGCTTTTCTTATCTTTGCGATTCCTATTGATACAAACGAATACCATACCGACATGAGAATCCCTGAAATACGCTTACAGAAGCAGCAACTGTCCACTCCACTCTTCCGCCACCCGAAAGAACTGGTCTCCTGGATGGGCGCCATGCAGGCATAAGACTATACAATGGTGAAATGGGCCGTAGGTATGAGGCTGAAGTCACCGGGAATTCAAGCTGTGGAAAAAGCCCTGCATCAAGGGGAAATACTGAGAACCCACGTAATGCGCCCCACATGGCACCTGGTAGCAGCAGAAGACATTCGTTGGATGCTGAAACTCTCTGCACAACGCATCAAATCTGCCAATGATTCCTATGCAAAAGGGCATGGTCTGGAAATCACGGAACAGCAATATGAAAGAAGCTACACCATACTTGGGAATATCCTCAGCGGGAAGCGAAGCCTGACGAAACAAGAGATTGCGGAACATTTTGAACATTCGGGACTGCTTGCAGACAACTACCACATGACCCGCTTCATGTCGCGTGCCGAAGTCGAAGGCATTGTGTGCAGCGGAGAATGCCGTGGACGGCAACACACCTATGCCCTTCTGGACGAAAGAGTTCCACCTACCCCCGAACTAACGAAAGAAGAAGCGTTGGCCCGCCTGGCTACAGCCTATTTCCGCAGCCATGCCCCCGCTACCCTGCAAGACTTCTCCTGGTGGTCCGGTTTGCCTTTAACGGAAGCAAGGCAAGCCATTTCTCTGATAGAACCGGAACTGATGTCCGAACAATGGCACAGCCAGACATGGTACATCCATGACTCCTGCCGGACATTAGGAAAGGCGACCGACAGCCTGCACCTTCTTCCCTCCTACGATGAATACCTGATAGGCTACAAGGACCGGACGAACGTCCTACCCAAAGAAGACTATTCCAAAGCTTTCACCAACAACGGATTGTTCTTTCCGGTACTTCTCTATAAGGGGCATGTAGTAGGAAATTGGAACAAGGCGTCCAAGAAAAAAGAAATCTTCCCGGAGCTTTCGCTTTTCCGGAAAGATATCTGCCTGAAAGAGGAATTGCTGAACCAGGCTAAAGAAAGGTATGTCCGGTTCCTAACACATTAAAGGCGGTCATCGAAGATGTTCATTGAAGAATCTCTCTATTTTGCCGAATGGAATTACCTCTATATTGTCATACAAGTCTACATGGTTTGCACCGGGAATAATCAGCAGCTCCTTATTATCACCCTGCAACTTTTTAAAAGCATCTTCACTGAAATAACGTGAATGGGCCTTCTCACCGTGCAGCATCAACACTGCACTACGGATTTCATCACTATATGAAAGGATAGGCATATTGATGAACGAAAGCGGTGAAGTCTTGTTCCATCCGCGGTTAGAATTGAGTGACCGCTTATGATAGCCGCGCGGTGTTTTATAATAGGCATGGTAGTCCTTCACAAATTGTGGAGCATCGGCAGGCAACGGATCTACTACACCTCCTTCAAGAGCAAATGTACCGTTTCTATAATCCTCCGTACGCTGAGCATTAAGCTGGCGCCGCAATTCGTGCCGTGCATCGGCATTCATAGAATCAAAATAACCGTTAGCATTGACCCGGCTCATGTCGTACATGGTTGCCGTAACTGTAGCCTTGATGCGAGTATCGATAGCCGCTGCATTAAGCGCCATGCCTCCCCATCCACAAATACCGAGAATGCCGATGCGCTCTGCATCTACATCGTCACGGGTGGAAAGATAATCGACCGCTGCACTGAAATCTTCCGTATTGATGTCCGGCGAAGCCACATAACGGGGCTGGCCGCTACTTTCCCCCGTATAGGATGGATCGAAAGCAATCGTCAGAAATCCACGTTCTGCCAATGTCTGCGCATACAAGCCCGAAGCTTGTTCCTTCACGGCACCAAACGGGCCACTGATGGCAATGGCAGACAATTTACCCGTCGCATTCTTGGGTACATACAAATCGGCAGTAAGTGTAATGCCGTAACGGTTGTGGAAAGTTATCTTCTTATGGTTTACTTTATCACTCTGTGGAAATGTCTTGTCCCACTCCTGAATCAGATTCAAATTCTCTTCCATAAATTTATTATCATTATTAGGATTATTTTCTGTTGCAGACAAATGTCCCGCAGCACAAAGGCTAATAACCATCGCCGCACATATGTTTTTTACCATGTTCTTCATCTCTACTTCTTTAAGTTTCGGCTGGAAATTCATTTCTTAATCCATTGCTTGACAGTTTCCCGGCTCGCTCCATTCAGCAGCCTGCCTTTTCCCCAGTTTATGCCGGGGTAATTCGTCTGTAATTCCTTTTCTGCATTAAAAATACTGCTGCTTCCCGAAGTGGCGAATGGAATAACCGTTTTACCTGCAAAATCACCGCTTTCTATAAATGTATTGATAATTCTTGGAGCCAAATTCCACCAAATAGGAAAACCGATATAAATAGTATCATACTCCGCGAGACTCCCCAGTTTAGAATACAATGCAGGACGCAATTTGGAATCCGACATTTCCACACTGCTGCGCGAAGCTTTGTCATGCCAGTCCAAATCAGTAGCCGTGTACTTTTTCGCAGGCTGTATTTCGTAGAGAGTCCCATCGACAGTTTCTGCCACCAACTTGGCAGCCCTTGCCGTTGTTCCCGTTGCCGAGAAATAAGCTACCAGTGTCTTACCACCTTTTTTCTGTGCGTTAACAATAATAGACAACAGCATAACTGCCATCATAAACAATACCAATCTTTTCATACGATATATTATTTAGTTGAAACATATAAATCCAATTGTTATAGCGATACAAAAGTAGCGGGTATTATTATTACATAGGTATCCAGATTACTGATTATATAACCCAAATTACTGATAGATGTCCGAGAAGAGAAATAAAAAACCCCGTAAAACCTTGATTTTACGGGATTTGTCATACTTTGAGTCCTTTTTGTCTTTGGAGTTCTGCGGAGAGAGAGGCTTTTGAACCTACTCCTGAATATCCTTGAAATTCAATTTTTTATCATCATGTCAAAGCCTTAGGGGGTACAACTTAGGTTACAAGAATAACGCTTTTCTGTCACCTTTTGGCTGTTCGTTGTCTGCCTAAAACTACGGTTCAAAGGTACTGCTTTATTTTGAAATACACAAATCGTTGAAAATAAATCTTCTGGAGTTAGTGCAAGGTGCAAGCTATATATAGATATATACTTGCACCTTGCACTAAATGTCCCTTTTATTCTATCCGATGTAAAACACTCCCTATACTTTTGCTCATTCATTAAAATACTTTTAAAATGCAATCATTCAAAATAATACAACCACTACCAATATTGCGTCGCTACATTCGTCATTATTGGATATTACAAAGTGATAGAGCAAATGTTGTAACCGAACGTACATTCCCATTAGGTTGCATACAGATATTTTTTCATAAAAAGAAGCGATTATTCTCACAAACCCACCATAAAATGCAGCCTCAATATTTCGTTTGCGGACAAGAAAAAGGATATACAGATATTTGCGCAAATGGAGATATAGAAATGCTTGTTGTTGTGTTTCAACCTTATGCAGCAAAGCTGTTCTTCCGGCAACCATTGTCCATTTTTCAAGGAGAAAATATAGCAATAGAAGATGTAGAAGATAGAGAACTTACCGAACTTGCCTACAAAGTAGCTGATACAGAAAACTACATCCGTTGTATAAACTTGATAGAGCAATTCCTATTGCATCGTTTAATTGTATGTTCAGACTATAATATAGATAGACTTTCTGTTGTAATCCAAGACATTAACCTTAACCCATACCTTGATGTCTGCAAATTGGCGGATACTGCCTGCCTAAGCACAAAACAATTCACACGGATTTTTACAGAATATATTGGAACTTCGCCTAAAGAATTTCTGAGAATTATAAGAGTGCAACGGACTTTGTTCCTGTTACAACAAAATCCTCAATGTAATTTTGCGCAAGTAGCTTACAGTTGCGGTTTTTCCGACCAATCTCACATGATAAGAGAATTTAAACTGTTTACAGGATATACACCTTTAGAATATCTATCGGTTTACACTCCCATATCTGATTATTTTTCTAACTCATAAGAATGTCCGTATTCTTCTATCCACGTCTTTATGGCAATCGTAATTTTGCAATGTCTTAGCGCAGGACAAAGCAAAGTAATAACTAAAAGGAAAAAGAACATGAAGAATTTAATCGCATTCTTTGAAATCCCCGTTACCGACTTCTACCAATCGGTAAATTTTTATCAAGCAATCTTCGGGGTGGAACTTATGGTAGCCGAATACAGCAATGAGAAAATGGCTTGTTTTGTACAGGACGGACAAACGGTTGGTGCCATATCCTATGCACCTAACTTCAAGCCCTCAGAGCATGGAGTTTTAATTCACTTTAACTGTGAAGATATTGACTGGTCAATCCAGCAAGTATTGAAACAGGGCGGTAGTATTGTTATTCCTAAGACAAAAATCCAAGCAGAAGGGAAAGGGTATTTTGCCGTATTCACTGACCCTGCGGGTAATCGCATAGGACTTTATACCGACTAATATGTACTGATAGAAAATATAGCTGCAAGTTGTTTCATTTGCAGCTATATTTTTGCTCGTAATCAATAAGAAACGGCAAAAATCCGTACCTTTGTAAAATGATTCAAGAGGATTTTAAATTTTACAAGCCATGTAAGTTACTGCAACCTTACGTCAGGTATTATTGGGTATTCAAAAGCAATCAACCGCTGAATACCCTTACTTTTCCTATTGGTTGTCCTCAAATTATTTTCCATAAACAAACACCGCTTTATATCCCGGAACTGGGAATCTCTCAATCAGAATTTACCGTTAGCGGTCAGGTAAATTATCATTCACATTTATATGCGAATGGTAACGTAGAAATGATAGTTGTTGTATTTCAGCCATACACCCTAAAAGCCTTCTTGAATTTGCCCATATCCTTATTGTACAATCAAGAGGTTTCTGGTTATGACCTTGAAAACAAGCATTTGAAACGACTGGCTACACAAATCTTTGACTGCGAAAATACAAGTTTATGTATTAGCGCAATAGAACAATGGCTGTTATCCCAAATAGCAAGTGTATTGACCTTAAAAACAGAATACAACATCAAAAGAATAACTGCTGCTATAAAACAACTGTTCGCAATTCCGGCAACTTCTGTCACAGAATTGGCTTCCGTTACCTGTTTAAGTAAAAAACAGTTTGAACGCCTGTTTAATGAACTGGTAGGTGCGAATCCCAAAGAATACGCAAGGATAGTTCGCTTCCAAAAATCATTGAACCTGTTGCAGCATTGCTCGGAAGATACAAATTTGGCTCAGTTAGCATATCAATGCGGTTACGCTGACCAGTCGCATTTTATCCGGGAGTTCAAACAATTCAGCGGCTATACGCCATTGTCTCTGTTAAATGTATGCAAACCTTATTCCGATTTGTTCAGTAACCCTACATAATGTCCCTTTTATTCTATCCATAGTCTAATAGCCAACTTACCTTTGTGCTTATTTAACTTAAAAATGAACGATAGAATGAAAGAAGTAAATCCAAAAGAAACGACCCGTGCTTACGCATTTGAAATGTGGATGAATGCACCTATGCCCATGCTCACCTTTTTCAAGACGGTAGATGTAACCCGCCTTGTCCGCATCAGCAAACGGACGGGGTTAAAGTTTAATATGCTGATGTGCTGGTGTGTTGGAAAAGCGGCAAGTAACATCAAAGAGTTCTATATGCTACCTGTTGGCAGGAAGTTAATGCAATACGACAACATTGCCGTCTGTACCATTGTAGCCAATCGGGAGGGTGAAGTCAGTTCCTGCGATGTCCCTTTCTCCAACAATCTCCAACAATTCAATGCCAATTACCTGAGACTGACGAAACAAGTTGCCGAAAGTTGCCGGAATCATGACCTAACAGATAGCATGGTCATCGGCACGTCTGCCCTTGCACAATATGAGATAGATGGAGCGGTTGGCATGTATAGCGGTGTGTTCAACAATCCTTTTCTGATTTGGGCTAAATACAAAAAGAGTTTGTGGAAATGTACATTAACTGTTTCCTTTCAGTTTCACCACACACAGATGGATGGCGCACATGCTTCCCGTTTTTTGGAAAATCTACAAAAAGAAATTGGGAAATTGGAGGTATAATCAAGAACAAATGCTATCTTTGCGGAACTAACAGAAAAAATAGAATTGTTCAACCCGTATGAAATGGCAAGTGTGCATATAGCTGCGCTTAACGGATAGCATTTTAATCAAGCTATTCAGCAACGGACAGGCTTATAACAGGTTTGTCCTTTCTTGTTTTGCCATTATTCCAAATTCATAATCATGCAATGTGTCATGCCGCCTTGTGCAGCAGGACTTGTCGCATCATATCAAGTTGAACAATGAACTATACATATAAGAATATCTGGCTCATCAACTTTCCTGTAATGATGAGCATCCTTATCGAACAACTTATCAATATCACCGATGCCATTTTCTTAGGGCATGTAGGAGAAATAGAATTGGGCGCATCCGCCCTTGCCGGGATTTGGTATCTGGCTATCTATATGCTCGGCTTCGGTTTCAGTTTGGGATTACAGGTCGTTGTCGCACGGCGTAACGGCGAGCAGCATTATTCCGAAACAGGAAAGACGTTCTTTCAAGGATTGTTTTTCCTGTCGGGACTTGCTGTCTTTTTGTGTCTGCTCTCCAAACTGTTTTCTCCGATTATTCTTAGTAGGCTGATTACTTCTGCGGAAGTCTATCATGCCGTGATTGATTATTTGGACGGACGAATTTGGGGGTTGCTGTTCTCCTTTCCGTTCCTTGCCTTGCGCTCGTTCTTGGTCGGAATTACCCGTACAAAAGCCCTGAACGTAGCAGCTCTGATAGCCGTATTGGTGAACATTCCGGGCAACTGGCTGCTCATATTCCATTGGAACATGGGGATAGCGGGTGCAGCCATCGCATCATCTTTTGCCGAAGCGTGTTCATTGGCGGTGCTGGTAATCCATGTATTGCGGAAAATGGATAAACGGCTTTATGGTTTGTCTTGGAGCTTCGACAAAGCTGTACTGTTTCATGTCTGCCATGTGTCCGTTTGGAGCATGTTCCATTCGTTCATCAGCGTAGCCCCTTGGTTTCTGTTCTTCGTGGCGATAGAACATTTGGGAGAACTACAACTGGCAGTGGCAAACATTCTCCGAAGCATTTCCACTCTGTTCTTTGTCATCGTCAATTCATTTGCCGCTACAACAAGCTCGTTGGTAAGCAATTTGATTGGAGCGGACGAAAGAAGGCAAGTGTTTCCGCTATGCAGCAGGGTAATCCGATTAGGTTATGCCATCGGCTTACCGCTGATTGCGCTTGCATTGGTCTTCCATCAGGCTGTTGTCAGCGTCTATACGGACAATCCAGCTATCGTGCAAACCGCATGGTTGCCGTTTGTAGTTATGTTGCTGAACTATGTCTTTGCTTTGCCCGGCTATGTCTATGTGAATACCGTTACGGGAACGGGGGCGACACGGACGGCTTTCATCTTTCAGGCGACGACCATTGTTGCCTATCTGCTCTATCTGTGGGGATTGAGCCATTGGAATGTACCTCTTGCCGTTTATTGGACGGTGGAGTACCTGTTCGTGATTGGACTTGGGGTGCAGTCTGTCATTTATCTGAAATATAAACACTATTAAAAACTGAATGTCATGATGAAAAAGATATATCCACGCACGGGCGACACGCAGACCGTGTACCTGAATGCAGTAGTGAAAGACCCGTCTATCGAAGTGGGCGACTATACTATCTATAATGATTTCGTGTCCGACCCGTTACTTTTCGAGCGGAACAATGTACTTTACCATTACCCTATCAACCACGAACGGCTGATAATCGGCAAGTTCTGTTCCATTGCCTGCGGTGCGAAATTCCTATTCAACAGTGCCAATCATACCTTGAAATCTTTATCTACTTACACCTTCCCACTCTTTTATGAGGATTGGGATTTGGAGAAATCAGATGTGGTAACGGCTTGGGACAACAAAGGCGACATCGTGATAGGCAATGATGTATGGATTGGTTACGAAGCGGTGATAATGGCAGGCGTTCACATCGGGAACGGGGCGATTATAGCCGCCCGTGCCGTTGTTACGAAGGACGTGCCACCTTATACGATAGTCGGCGGTGTTCCCGCCCGACCGATAAGGAAGCGTTTCGATGAAGAAGTGATACGAAAACTCGAAACGCTGAAATGGTGGGACTGGTCTGCCGAGAAGATACGGCGATGCCTACCTTATATCGGGAAAGGTGATATAAACGGGTTGTTGCAAATGGCTGATAGTATGTAACATGAAAAGATTTGCGGAGGAAATACTGGCTAAGATTGACGCAGAAATCCGATTAAGGGATTGTGGTGTCAATTCTACAATGGATAATGCCTTGCATATGGTAAGGTTCATTGCACCTATGTACGAACAACTAAGAGAAATGACTATTAACTATTTATTTCCGAGTGTAGAAGATGAAATATGTTTTTTCAAAGAATTGAAGCCGGAAATTCTTAGCAAGTATATCTATTTCAGCAAAGTGTACCATATCGAGTTGAAGTGTCCAGATGGTAGCAATGACTGCATCCGGGAATATCTGAGTGCAGAATTGGATAAGCTGACGTATTTCTTCCGCAACAATATAGAGTTTTACCAGTATGTCCGTTCCCAATCAACGCATTTGGACAATTTTTATTTTACCCGAAAACCAATAAAGACTTCAACAATACCAAGTATTGAAAGTTGCCAATATGATACAGATCCGCTATTTTCAACCGGATATGACTATAAGGCAGCAAAGATACTTTGTAACAAATACTTGAAAGTTTATTTGGAGAACTGGATGGTTAAATTAAACAATACTGAATATAAAGTTGCAAGAAGTTCTAAATTTAACTCTATGTGTTTTACCGGAAAGAAAAATGCCTTGATAGAATTGGGCTATGCGCTTGTTTCTTCCGGAGATATAAATCATGGCAATATAGAAATAAAGGAATTTATGGAATACCTTAGTTTCGTATTTAACATTGATTTGGGCGATTATTACGATGCGTATATCGCCATGAAAGAACGAAAAGACCAGACTTCTTATCTTAATCGTTTGATTGAACAGCTAACCAAGCGAATGAAAGAAGATGATATGAAGTGATAAGACATTAATAATCTAACTTATAAAGTACCGTGTTCATACCGACACGGTATTTTTATTTTTACACAGTTTTATCCTCAAAACAGGTTCAAGCCGTACCTATTTATGTCGGTTTTCTATTGAAATTTTGGATTATGTACCTTAAAAATATTTCTACCATGACGGTATGAACCATGACTTTTAATCATTTCCATATCCCGAAATTTGCAGCAAAATCAATTAGTTAGCAATATGGAAATAATAACATTCGAGTCAAAAGCCTATAAAGAACTTGACAACAAGATTACAGCCATTGCAAATTACATCTTTAATCATTTAGATGCCAACAAGCCTGATGAAGATGAAATTTGGGTAGATAGTTACGAAGTATGTACATTCCTGAAAATCAGCGACCGAACATTGCAACGTCTACGGGCGGCAGGGCTGGTTTCCTATTCTGATATAAAAGGGCATTATTTCTACAAAATCAAGGAAATAAAGCGATTGTTAGAAGAACGTCTGATAAAAAGAGACAGGGAATGTATAAATGACTTGATAACCAACCATCAACTCTATGTTAAGGAAAGAAGAAATCTTAGAAAGGACAAATAACGGCTTGTCGGTGTTCAAGCACTACCTGCCCGGCAACTGGCGCATCGGTAGGAACTTCCTCAATCCGCTGTACGAGGACAGCAAGGCTTCCTGCAACATCTATTTTGACCGACACAGCGGCATGTACAAGATGAAGGACTTCGGCGATGACCGTTACAGCGGCGACTGCTTCTTTCTCGTGGGGCAACTGAAAGGGCTGGACTGCAACCGGGCTTCGGACTTCATCGAGATACTGGCGACCATCGACCGGGACTTGGGATTGGGACTGGCTGCGGGCACTCCGATAGCCATACCCCAAACGAACCATAACCGGAAAGTATCAAGCAAGAGCGAAGAAACCTCCGAAAAGCCCGCCAAGCCCTACCAGTTCCGGGAACAGAAGTTCACTTCCACCGAACTGGAATACTGGCGGCAATACGGCATCACGCCCGAACTGCTGGAGCGGTACAAGGTCTGCTCGCTCCGGGAATACCGCAGCGAAACGGCAGAAGGAAAGCCATACGCCTACATTTCATCAGCGGCAGAACCGATGTACGGTTACAAGGGCAAACAGCATATCAAGCTGTACCGTCCTTTTTCCACGCCCCGTTTCCTATATGGCGGCAGCTTCGGCGAGAACTATTGCTTCGGGCTGGAGCAACTGCCCGCCAAAGGCGATACATTATTCATCACAGGCGGCGAGAAAGACGTGCTTTCGCTGGCGGCGCACGGTTTCCATGCCATCTGCTTCAACAGCGAAACGGTAACTATTCCGGCAAACCTGATTTTCAGGCTGTCTTTCCGCTTCAAACACATAGTCCTGCTCTATGACACGGACAAGACGGGCAGGGAAAGTGCCTGTAAGCAGGAAAAATTATTGGCAGAATTTGGCGTGAAACGCCTGTTGCTCCCACTGCCCGGCACGAAGGAGGAAAAGGATATTTCCGACTACTTCAAAGCCGGGAACACCCGTGAAGATTTTCTGAAACTGTTCATTGAATTTTTAGACAACCTGTATAGCGACACACTCATCATGCTTAAATCGTGCGAGATAGACTTCAACAACCCTCCTGCCAAAGCGCAGGTGATTATCTCGGCGGGCGATGTCCCGCTGGGTACGCAAGGCAACCTGTTCGGCATCACGGGCGGCGAGGGAACGGGCAAGAGCAACTATGTAGCCGCCATCGTGTCGGGCTGCGTATGCCCGATGGATGTGGAGATAGACACGCTCGGCATCCACGTAACGCCCAACGGAGGGCGCAAGGCGGTCTTGCTTTATGACACCGAACAATCGGAAGTGCAACTGTTCAAGAACGTGAGCAACCTGCTGGCACGGGCAAAGCTGCCCGGCAAGCCGGACGAACTGAAAGCCTTCTGCCTGACGGGGATGTCCCGAAAGGAACGCCTGAACGCCATCGTGCAGAGCATGGACAAGTTCTATTACCAGTACAACGGCATCCAGTTGGTCGTCATTGACGGCATCGCCGACCTCGTAAAGAGTGCCAACGACGAAGCGGAAAGCGTGGCGGTGATAGACGAACTCTATCGGCTGGCAGGTATCTACAACACCTGCATCCTGTGCGTGCTGCATTTTGTCCCCAACGGCTTGAAGCTGCGCGGGCATCTGGGGAGCGAACTGCAACGCAAGGCGGCGACCATCCTTTCCATCGAGAAGGACGAAGAACCCACGCAGTCGGTAGTGAAAGCCCTGAAAGTGAGAGACGGAAGCCCGCTGGACGTGCCGCTGATGTTGTTCGCTTGGGACAAGGAAGCCGGAATGCACACCTACCGGGGCGAGAAACCCCGTGAAGAAAAGGAGAAACGCAAGGAAAGGGAACTGGTGGGCGTTGCCCGTGATATTTTCGGCAAGCAGACACACATCACCTACATAGACCTTTGCGAACAGTTGCAGCAGGTCTTGGACATCAAGGAGCGGACAGCCAAAAGCTACATCCGCTTCATGCGGGAGCGGGAAATCATCCTGAAAGACCCGGCGAACCAGAGTTATTTCATGATTGGTCTCATTTAATCCGGCAGCTTATGTATATCGACAAGGAAAACTTCGAGGCATGGATGGAGCGCATCATGGACAGGCTCGACATGCAGGACAAAAAGATAGACCGTCTGCTGAACAGCCAGAACTGCTTGGACGGTGAAAAGCTGCTCGACAATCAGGACTTGTGCTTTCTGCTCAAAGTGAGTGTCAAGACCTTGCAGCGTTACCGGAAGAAAGGCATACTGCCCTACCTGCTGCTGGACGGGAAGTATTACTACCGGGCAAGCGACATACACAAGCTGATTCGTGAGCGCACGGATTAGCGGTGTTATATGTCATCGTTCAATTACGTAATCCTGTTTTGTCGTGAGACAAGGCAGGATTTTTGAGTTTCATGCCAAATAATTCCGGTTATTTGATTAACTTTGCGAAATTAGACAGAGTATGACGGCGATTTGTTGGCATTTTTCCGGCATTTCGTCTTGATATAAAACATTGAAAATAAGCGTTCCGCTGAACGTCCTGATACGAAAACTGGCAAATTTTCAAATTGAGGGGATATTCAGTGCAGGATACGCTATGCAATCGCATAGCGTGGTCTTGCCTGTTTCCTCAAAGGTATTGCCAGTACCACGTATCGAAGCAGTGTAAGAGCCACGCTTCTTTTATGGATATTGGCGGACAGTTGAATAGGAATTATTAAACTGTTAAATACCGGATAAGATGAAACAAGTAAAAGCGCACATCGCCGTATCTCTGGACGGGCATACAGCCACATTGGATAATGAACTGGACTGGTTGCCCGATGAAGTAAAAACCATCGTAGGCAAACACTTTCTGGAAGCTGACTGCCTGCTGATGGGGGCAAACACCTATACCTATATCTTTGAGCATTGGGGCGGGTGGCCGTACAAAAAACAGCGGTCTTTTGTCGTGTCGCACCACGATACCAACCTTACGCCGGACTGCGGCGTGGAGTTCCTGACCGAAGAACCGCTGCGCAAGGTCTATGAACTGAAACAAACGCATGACATACTGGTGGTGGGCGGCGGCAAGCTGCTTACCTCGCTGGTGAAAGCCGGAATGCTGGATAGCCTGACCATCTACACCATCCCGGTGATGGTGGGCAAAGGCATCGGCTTTATCGGGGAAACATTCGGTTCTAAATGGAAACTGTCGGAAAGCGGGATGCTGGATGGCGGGGTTGTCCGTTCAACCTACTTGTTTGAGGGGTAAAAGATGCGCCCGGCTTGTTCTCCGGGCGCAATGGCACAATTCCATCGGATTGGCTACTTCTTCGGTTTTCCTTTCTTCTCCGGGAACGAGAAAGCGACATTGAACTGTTCGTCCAGCACCAGCGAAGCGTCGAAAGCCTTTCCGTTCTTCCCCCTGAAGCCTTTAATCAGCCCGGTCTTGCGTTTCGTTACCAGTTCGCCAATCTGTTTATCTGTAAGTTGTTTGTCGCACTTGCTGCGGAATATGGTCAGCGTGCAGTCCACGTTGGAACACTTCGCCACTTTCGGGTAGAACAGGATGCGCCCGCTGCCGCACTTGGGACACGGGCAGGTCTCGCCGCTGGCGAAGGACAACTGCACCGACAACAGTTCCGCCGTGATTTGGGCGGCGTACACCTCGATACCCTTGCGGAACGTGTCGGCATCCATGCTGCCCGCTTCAATCTTGGCAAGGGCGGTTTCCCACATACCCGTCATTTCCACATCGGCAATCTTCTTGTCCTTGACAATCCTGTAAACGGCAAGTCCCTTGTCGGTCGGCACAAGGTTCTTCTTTTCCCGCACGATGTACTGGCGGGCAAACAATGTCTCGATAATCGCCGCACGGGTGGCTGGCGTACCTATCCCGGCATCCTTCATGCTGGCTTTCAGTTCGGCATCCTCCAGTTCCTTCCCGGCGTTTTCCATTGCCGCCAACAGGCTGCTTTCCGTGTGCAGCGGTTTCGGCTTGGTCTGCTTTTCGAGCAGATCCACGCCGGAAAGCGGCAATGCCTGTCCCTCTTGAAGCGGCGGCAGGGTAGTTGCGTCCTCGTCCCCGCCCGTTTCCCGTTCGTTGAATACCGCCCGCCATCCGGCTGTTTTCAGCACTGCGCCTTTCACAGTGAAATCGGTATCTCCGGCGGACAACAAGACGGTGGTAACGTCCTTCACGCACTTGCCCGAAAAGGCTTCCAGCATACGCCCGGCTACCATTTCATAAATAGCCCTCTCGTCTTTGGAGAGTTCACCCGGCAGGTTCTCGGTAACAATCAGGGCATGGTGGTCGGTTACTTTGCCGTCATTCACGCTGCGGCGGTTCAAGGTTGCGCCATCCAGCCCGGCGGCATACCCGGCAAAACAGGGGTATCGCTCCAAAAGGGCGATGCGTTCCGGCATTTCCTCGAAAACATCTTCCGAAATATAACGGCTTCCGGTTCGGGGATAGGACATCACTTTCTTCTCGTACAGGCTCTGCGCTATGGAAAGCGTCTTGTCCGCCGAAAAATTCAGTTTTGTGTTCGCTTCCTTTTGCAGCGTGGTCAGGTCGTACAAAAGCGGCGGTTCTTGGGCGGCTTCTTTCCTCTCAACGGACTTCACCACAAATTGCCCGGCATCCTTTACCCGTTGCAAGGCTGCGATGGCTTCGGGCTGTTGTTCCCATCTGGCAGTCGATTGGGCGGTGAAACCAATTCCCCCGCTGGCGGTGCTGGCTTTGAGTTGCCAAAACTTGGTCGGGACGAAATTCTTGTTCTCCAGATAACGGTCGCATATCATCATAAGCGTAGGTGTCTGCACCCTGCCCAGCGAGAACACGCCCTGCCCAGCGGCTACGCTCAACGCTTGGGTGGCGTTTATCCCTATCAGCCAGTCCGCTTCGCTGCGGGACTTGGCGGCAAGATAGAGGTTGTCGTAACGTTCGCCCGGCTGCAAGTTCTCCATGCCCTCCCGGATTGCCCTGTCGGTCAGGCTGCTTATCCAAAGACGGACAAAAGGCTTGCGGCAGTCCAGATAATGGAAGATATAGCGGAAGATTAACTCGCCCTCACGTCCGGCATCGGTAGCGACAATAATCCTGTCGCACTGGTCGAACACCTCCTTAATCACTTTCAACTGCTTCAACACGCCGGGGTCTGCCTTATAGCCTTTTTCGGCTTTCACCTGACGGGGGATTAGCTGGAAGTCCGCCGGGATTATCGGCAGGCTCTCCCTGCGGAAGTTCGCCACGCCGTAGGCTTCGGGCATGGCAAGCTGGATGAGATGCCCGAATGCCCATGTTACCATATACCCATTGCCGGAAAGATACCCGTCATTCCTCTGTGTCGCCCCGATGATGCGGGCAATGTCCTTAGCCACGCTGGGCTTTTCTGCTATCAATGCTATCATAGTTCCTTGCTTTTTAAGTGGTCATTACATTTTCATTCCTTTGGATTTCTTGGGCTTGTCCGCTTTCAGGGCTTTGTCCTGCGTTTTCTCCTGCTTCTCCCTTTGCTTGGCGGTGGGTTTGTCCTGACCCTGCTTCAGCGGCTCTTTGGTCTGCTTGGTAGCTTCGTTGGTCTTGCCCTCCGTATTGACCGCTACTTGTGTCCGGCTCTCGGAGGCTGGGGTAACGTCTTTCGCCTGCACCTTGTCGGGGGATTTGCCCTGTGCGCCGGGCTGCACATGCCCGTTGAACTCCACGCCTTTTTCGTCCTTTACTCCGGTTACCTGCTGCAGTCCCTGCTGTAAGGTTTGTACGGCTGACTTCGGTAGGAACTCCAAACCCCGCTCCACTGCGCTGACTTGCAGGTAGGCACTGCGTTTCGTGCCGTCCTTGAATTGCAGGTTCTCCATCTTGACCGCTTTCCCGGCTTCAAAGGCGGCTTTCTGCTCCGGGCTTACCTTCACGCCGCAAACGCTGTCGGGGCATTTCCATTTGTCCGCCCGCATGTACTCCAGTTCGTGCGTGTGCCTGTCCCGGCTGATGAACACGGGGATTTGCCCTCCGCTTTTCGGGTCGGTGATTTGGGCGACACTGCCCAGATTTCCGATATGCTGCAAGTTCCCTTGTTCCTGCTTGGAGAACTCATGCCCGTAGTATGGGCGTTGCAACAGCTTTTCGTCCTGCTGTACGCCGTGCAGTTTGGGGACTATTGTGCCGTCCTTCGCCTGATAGAAGGACAACTTAACATCGGTCGGTCTGAGGTAGAAGCCGCCTATCGTTCCCGAAATGGTATAGGTGTTGCGGGATTTGTAGCCACGCATCACCCGGTCGTAGTCCTTCGTGTTTTTCAGGGTCTCGGCGGTGATGCCTACTTTTTTCAGGCTCTCCCAATCAATCTTCGCCGGGTCGAAGCGGTAGCCCTGCTTGGATTCCGGGTTGTCCGGTTTCGGTACACGGAGTGCTTCCACCTGTTTGTCGCCCTCCGGCGTGGGGTGGCGGTGGTTGTCCTCGATAGCCTTTGCGTTTTGTTCCATCTCCGATGCCTTGCAGCGGAACAATGCCAGCCCTTCGGTGTCCTGAAACTTGCGGTAGAAATTGGCGACAAGGTTGCTGATGATGTCGCCGTTCCTGTCCACCTGCATGAACTCGCCGCCCTGTATCGGCGGCACGGTCTGCAAGTTGCCCTCCTTGTCGAATCCTTTAACGGCACTCACTTTCCCCTGCTGTTTGTCCAAGACCAACAGCACGTCCTTTTCCTGCCCCTCTGTGGGCGGGGTCATTCTGTTTTCGCTCATAAATCATTGAAATTAAACGGTTACGGGAATAGTCCCGTCCAAAGGTAGCGACTAAATATGCTATATTTTGACGGATGGCAAGGGGTGTCCCGCTTTGTCTTGTGGTGGGTTGATTTGTCCGGGTGAAGAAAGACTGCAACCAATGGTTGCAACATTAAGAGCAGGCATAAAAAAAGAGAGCGAAGTTAATCACTCTCTTTAGATGAGCCATTTGTGAGCCATTTAATTATTGCAATAATAACTTATAATCAGTTGTTTATGATAAACTGCATTATACTTGTGATACGTTAGTGAGCCATTTGGGTACATAATAAGTCCCTTTGCCCACTTTTCCCTGCATTTCCAGCCAGCCATTCATCTGTTGGAGTATGCGGGATGCTGTCGGTTTGCTTACTCCTAAAATATGCTGTACGTCCGAGTTTGTAACACGCCCGTTCTTGCTGGCATATTCAATGACGGGTATATACCTTTCATCCACACGTTGCGCCAATAACTGCGAACGCACATCGGTATAATAGGTTATCATCAGACCGCTTATCATTTCCAGTTTGGGCGGCAGTAATTTATATGCGCTGACCGCTTCCAAGATACGCTTGTAGCCACGTCCCCAGCTTTCAATATCCCCGCTTCTGAAAAAGGCGTTGGCGATTATCGGGTTATAGGGTGCGGAAGGATGGCTTTCAAACAGCCTGTCGGTAGTCCAGTCCTCCGGCAACTGCCCGGAGTTCCAAAAAGTAATGTGGTCGGGAAATACGCTGATTTGGATGGGTACACCGCTGGCGTAATCCTTGTGGGCAATGGCGTTCATCAGTGATTCCCGGATGGCTTCCACCGGGAACTGCGGCGTTTCCCGCCGGGAAATGCCCTCGTATGAAATCCGGTAGATTAAATACTTGGTCTTTATCAAGTCCATAGCCTTGTCCACCTGTTCCATCAAAGCACCGTGAATCTCGTCCTGAAATTCCAGATTGCCTTTATCGTCCCGGAAAAAGCCTATCTTGATATATGCGCCGAACACATATCTTTCAGGGTCGGGATGGAACAACAGCACGGCGGCACGGTTCAAATGCCCGGCATCGTCAATCAGGCGCAAGTCCTGCAACAGATGCCCGGTCGTGTCATTCAACACCCCTTCGTCCACACGTCCGCTCCTTGCCGCTTCCTTGCGGAAACGGTTCAGCGCACTTTCTGACAAGTCTTCCGCTTTGGCTCTTTCTATGGGGAACTCGTCCCAATGCCTGCCTGTTTTCTGCATGATGAAACGGTTCAAAGCCGCACCTTTCAACTCCTGTTTCGTGCTGCCGCTGCGGTAATGGTACTGACCTTTGTAGTTGATAGGGTTTGAATAGGGCGGCACGTCAATCTCGATGTATTGCAGCCCGTTTTCTTCCAGCAGGTTCACATCGACCATGATGCCCAGCACATCACGCACCTTGTTCGGAATGTCCTCCAGCAGCTTCTTGGCATCGGCAACGCCGACCACCCTGCCGTTGTCATCCGTGCCGATATATATCTTGCCGCCTGCGGCATTAGCGAAACCGCATATCCATTTCAAGTATTCGTCCCGCCAGTTTTCTTTCCATTCAATATTTTGGTTTTCACTCATATAATCCTTCGTTTATGCAAATGTACGAAAAATAACGGCGCACTTTTTATCAAGCCGACAATCTTTTGCTCTATACATTATATTATATAGGGCTATTCTTCCTCGTCTTTTATCAAATGGCATAGTGCCGGGTCATTCTTAATCCGGGTTATCTCGTCCTCGACAATCTGCCGGACTTCCTGCCGGATGCGGTCGTAATTGGCTTGTATCTCTTCCTGCATCCGGTCGTTCCCGTCCTTGTCGGTGAAGTCGATAATCTGCGGCAGCTTCACATACCGGGCGGTTTCCCGCTTCACCTTCTCATTGTCCACCACAATTTCACAATGGAAAATCTTCTGCTCTATCCGCTCGTCGAAATTGTCCGCCACAGCCCCCACGAACATGCCTTGCGTGAGGTTGGATATTTTGCTGGCGGGTATCAGGCTGTCCATCTGGGTGCTTATCGAGGTGGACTTCTCCCGCTGGTTGATGGTCATGCTCTGCCGTTTCTGCAACACCTTCCCGAAACGCTCCGACAATATCTTTGCCGTCTCACCGACCACTTGCCCGCTGAACACGTTGCCCACCGTGTTTTGGATAACCTTGCTTTCCTTGTCCCCATAGTCACGGGTAAGCTGGCTGTAATCCTGAAAGCCCAGCAGTACCGCCACCTTGTTGCTTCGGGCGGTGGCAATCAGGTTGTCCAGACCCCGAAAATAGATAGTGGGCAACTCGTCTATTATCACCGAACTTTTAAGCTGACCTTTCTTGTTTATCAGCTTCACTATTCGACTGTTATATAATCCCAGTGCCGCCGAATAGATGTTCTGACGGTCAGGGTTGTTTCCGACAACCAAGATTTTAGGCTCTTTCGGGTTGTTTATATCCAGCGAGAAATCATCGCCCGTCATTACCCAGTAAAGTGCCGGGCTTATCATACGGGAAAGCGGGATTTTCGCACTCGCTATCTGACCCTGCAACTGCTCCTGCGCATCGGATTCCCAAGCATCTACGAACGGAGAAAGATAGTTCTCCTGTTCGGGATAGCTGCGTAAAATCGTGAACACATCGGCGTATTTCTTGTTCAACAGTTCTATGGCATGGGGGAACGTGCAATACTTACCGCCTTGATAGATACGGAGATACCAGATTATAGCCGCCAAAAGGATAATCGGGCTTTCCACAAAGAAGTCACCCTGCTTGCTTATCCAAGAGCGGTTAAGGTTGAGCATTATCGTATAGCTGGCTTCGTAAGCGTCCGCAATGTCCGACATGAAGCTGGCGTTTATCGGGTTGCACCGATGGCTCTTGCGTGGGTCGTCAAAGTTGATAACGTAAAACTTCGGCTTTACCTTGTAGCCATCCAAGTGATTAAGCAGGTGATTATAAGCGATTTCTGATAAATCGGGAAACTTGTAATCATAACAATACATCGAAAATCCCTTCTCGATTTGCTGTTTTATGTAACTGTTCACCACGGCGTATGACTTGCCGCTGCCCGGCGTACCCAGCACAAGGCTGGCACGGAACGGGTTCACCACGTTTATCCAGCCGTTGTTCCACTTCTTTTTGTAGTAAAACCGTGTGGGCAGGTTCACGGAGTATTCATTTTCTATCAGGCGGGTTTCCTGCATGAAACTCTCGTTCTCGGTGTTAAAGACATCATCCATCAGGTTGTTCTTCAACAGCCGGGACATCCATGTACCCGCCATGAGCAGGCAGATATAGCCCACAGACAGCGTGGCGATGTAAAACGTCGTGTCCGCCGTATGCGGAAGCGGCAGTTCCAGCAACCACCAGTTGAAGAAAAACAGCACGACACCCGCCGCAAGGCAGCAGTAAATCTTCACCCAAGTTATCTTCTCATCCTTCACGCCCTTGGTGCCGATGCACGACAAGGCGAGGAACACCACCGCAAAAAGTTTCGTCCAAAGAACAGACGAGAACAGCCCGGTGGTACGCTGGAAGTTCCATAAAATCTTGTCTATCACCTCAAAGGTTACTCCCCATCCTTTCAGGCTGGAGTAACAGAACCAGTACACGTTGATTCCCACGAATAGAATACTGACAGCCCGCATAAAGTCCATGACCCTTGCAAGCCCCCTCAAATCATCTTCCTGTTGCATAATCGTATGTTTTTATGTTAATCAGTTAGTCGATGCGCCTTGTACGCTTCTTTTTCTTCTTCTTTCTCTTTTGGCTGGCAGTCTCCTGTGGCTCATCACCGCCTGACGCGCCACCACCCAGCAACCCGCCGAAAGCCCCCAGCACGGAAGCCACACCCGAAATGATGTCGGCTTTCGGCGTGAAGTCCGGCTGTTCCTGACGCGTGGATTGTTCCTGCCACACATCCGTTTTCCTTTCATCGGAATACAAATCGTTGAACACGTTCGCCGAATACTCCTTGCCCAGACGTGAGCCGTTCAGCACCACCCGGCTGTCGTGGTCGATGAACGTAACGCCATAGATACGCCCGCTGTCGTTCCGGCGGAACACCACGTCAATGCCCTGCCGATTCAGTTCCCGTTCAAACTCCAACCGGGTGCGGGCTGTCCGCATGGCGGCGGCGACAATTTTCCGGGTACGCTCTTTCAGTTTTCCGTCCTTAATCACTTTACCAGATTTCTCCATCCTGCGCTGTACCGCTTCATACCCCACCGACCTGCCGATGCGGGATGCCTTTACCGGATTGCCCACCTTCTCGCCCTTGCCGTTCATGGCGGAATAGACGATGCCCTGATAGGGTCTGCCGTTTATCTCCCCCTTGACTTCCTCGGCGCACACGTTATAGGCGGCAAGCAACGCCCTGTACTCCCCGAACGACTGGAAACGGTAGCCGTAGCAAGCCGCTTTCACGGTGTTGCCGATTTGGTGCTTCACGTCCCCGGCGGCGTAATCCACCTTTTTAAGTTCCGGGCGTTCCGTCCGTTCCTTCTTTTCCGCCGGGTGAAGCCCGTACTTTCTTTCCAGTTCACGGGTGATTTGCTTGCTGCGTCGATGCTCGAATTTGTCATTCAGCGGTCTGCCGTTCTCGTCCACCCGCAAGCCTACGATGTGGATATGGTGGCGGTCTATGTCGGTATGCTTATATACTAAATAAGGTTGCCCGCCATAACCCAGCTTTTGCATATACTCTTTGGCAATGTCAGACAGTTGCTGGTCTGAAAGCACGTCTTCCGGGTGCGGGTTTATGGAAATGTGGAGTATCGGTTTTTGGGTGGAAAGTTGCACAGGCATCTGCATCTCGAAGCTGCGCATACACTCGCCGATAGAGAAATGCCCGTCCTCATTCAACAACATTTTGTTGGAGAAAAGCACCTTTGCTTCCCCGTTGTCCACCTTTTCCTGATTGTATGCCAGTGCGCCGAACATGGAACTTCCCGTGTTTATTTTGGCAACCATAGTTCCCTGCACTCGTTTGTCAGGTCGATAACCTGACGGTTCAACATAGCCAGTTCGGTGGTCGCTTTCTCCAGTTTATAGAGGAAAGCCAGTGCCTTTTTCTCCGAAAAGTTGCCGTGCAACGCTTTTACCACTTGGTTGTAATTGACCGCTACCGCCCGGAACTGGGCGTAAAATTCCGTCAGCTTGGCGCAATACTCGGCCGTCGACTTGTCCACTTTCACCACCCGGAACGGCTCGCCGAAGATACGTGCGGCAATGAAACGGGACTTGCTCGTAACGCCCGACTGCTCCCATTGCGCGAGGAAGCGGGCGTTCTCCCGGTCATTCAGGTACAGCACATGGCGGTGCTTCGCCGGGTCTTGTAGGGCGGGACGACCGCCCTTGTTGTTTCTTCTTGTTTCCATACTGCTTTGAATTAAAAAAATCACGACTTCGGAGTGGTTTTCACCCCCCCCCCCGCAAGGGGCAAGGCGTTTTCAGGCACGGAAAACGGTTTCGTGTGCCACGAAACACACCTTGCTATTTTCTGACGAAAATCGAAATCCGTCACGGACGGATTGGGGTTAGCGTGGAACGGTAAGCCCTGCGTTCACCAGCCCAGTTTTACACCTGCGCCCCCTGCGGTTCGTTACTCCGCTGCAAAGTAACGGTGATTTATAATGCTGTAAAATAGGTGGTTGGTGGACAAAACGGGACAGCGCAGGACAAATCGGGACAAGGTTTTCAGGGGACGTTTTTTCTCCCTTTTTTTGCATCGGATTTCAAGATTGAAAGACATATTTCAATCAAGCAAGAATGATTGAAAGCATGATTTCAAGAAAACATGATTGCAGGATTTCAATATTTCAAGAAAGAATGAAAGCAAGATTGAAATAAAACAATCTTTCAATATTTCAAGATTGCAACATGGAAAGAATGAATGATTGAAAGCAATAAATAAATCTATCAACCAATAATGAACGAAAGCAATATGGAAAACGAGAAAACACCCCTTTATGTCGCCTTTTCCACCCAAAAGGGCGGGGTCGGCAAAACCACCTTTACCGTGCTGGCGGCGAGTTATCTCTACTACCTCAAAGGCTACGATGTGGCGGTGGTCGATTGCGACTACCCGCAACACTCCATTGCCGGGATGCGAAAGCGGGATGCCGAGCAGGTCGGGGCGGATGAAGATTACAAGCGAATGGCGTATGAACAGTTTACCCGGCTGGGGAAGAAAGCCTACCCGGTATTGTGCAGTTCACCTGAAAAGGCGATTGCAACGGCTGACGGATATATAGCCGCCGGACACGTGCCGGATATAGTGTTTTTCGACCTGCCCGGCACGGTGAACAGCGAGGGCGTGATAAACTCCCTTGCGGGCATGGACTACATTTTCACACCCATTTCCGCCGACAAGGTGGTGCTGGAAAGCAGCCTGTCGTTCGCAATGGCTATCCAAAAGCTATTGGTGAAGAATGAAGCCTGCCGACTTGCCGGGCTGTACCTCTTTTGGAACATGGTGGACGGTCGGGAGAAAACAGACCTCTACACCGCCTATGACAAGACCATTAAGGAACTGGAACTGCCGCTGATGAAAACCTTTATCCCCGATACCAAACGCTACAAAAAGGAACTGGTGGCGGATAAAAAGGCGGTGTTCCGCTCCACGCTCTTTCCCGCCAGCCGCCCGCTGGTAAGGGGAAGCAACTTGGAAGAACTGATAACCGAAATAGTGTACTACATCAAATTACAATGATATGGCAAAGCAAAGCGGCGGGATGCCGAAGATAGACGAGGATTTCATGAAAGAACTTATCTCGCAGGGCGTACCCGCCAAGCGGGAGAGCCAGCCGGATGATGCACCGCAACCCGGCGGCGAAACGGAAACCGCCCACGAGGGACGGCAGACTGAAACGGTGCGGGTGGAGAAAACAACAAACCGCAAGCGCAAGGGCGGTTCGGGTGACTACCGGGAAACCTACTTTCAGAAAGTCGAACTGGCAGACCGACAGCCCTTGTACGTGAGCCGTACCACGCACGAGAAGCTGATGCGTATCGTGACGGTGATAGGCGGTCGCAAGGTGACGGTAAGCAGCTACGTGGAAAACATTCTGCTGCGCCACTTCGAGCAGTACCAAGACGAGATAAACACCCTGTACGAAAGCCACTTCCAAAAGCCTGTCTGACTATGGTAATCTATTGCATACTTACCGGGCTTTTGGTGTACTATATCGCCCTATGGCTGTGGTATCGCTACACGGACAGCTGGACATCACCGGGCAGAACGGATGATGCGCCACTCCCACGAAACGGGGTTTCAGGCTACACGCTGATAGGTGAAAGCCGATACAAGGGCGGACTAATCGGGACAGCGCAGGACAAATCGGGACACCTCCCGCAAGCGGTTGAAAATGATACTATTTTTGCGCCGCAGGCTGACGGACTGCCGGAAGAAACACCCGGTTACGAGAATGACGAACCCGATTACGAAGACGAGGAAATAGCCGGGTACATAGACGGTGACGATGATACCGGGCGGGCTACGGGCGTGAGCTTCGATGAACTGGGCGAAGCGATACGCACGGCGAACGCCGACAACCCCACCGAAGCGGAGAAACGGCAAGCAGCCGGAACGCTGGCAAGTATTGAGGGGACGAACCTCTACGATGCGGTGGTGGAGAACATCAACGGCGGGCTGGCAAAGGTGGCGGAACTGCTGGGGCGCAACGAAGCGGAACTGGCTACGGCTGCTGTCCCTGCCGAAGCTGGCAATACAAGCAAGGAACACGAAGCGTTCGACATGAACGATTTCCTATAATATAATAATGTGTAACAATATGAAGCAACGTGACTACGGTTGATTGGCAACCTGAAAACCAAACAGAGAAACGGGACTATCCCCGACCACTAAAATTTCAAATTATTCACCAGCCGGGAAAGGCGGACTTCCCACCCGCCGCCCGGCATAAAAAACAAATCACAATGAGAAAGAAAATCTTTTTGTCGGCGGCTATCCTTGCCGCTGCGGTAAGTGCCTACGCACAGGGCAACGGGCAGGCGGGCATCACCGAAGCCACGAACCTAATCACAGGGTATTTCGACCCCGGAACAAAACTGGTGTACGCAATCGGGGCGGTCTGCGGCTTGATTGGAGGGGTAAAAGTATATAACAAATTTTCGAGCGGCGACCCCGACACCTCAAAGACTGCCGCCAGTTGGTTCGGGGCGTGCATCTTCCTGATTGTCGCCGCCACTATCCTGCGTTCGTTCTTCCTCTAAACCAGCGGCTATGTCTGAATATCCGGTAAACAGGGGTATCGGGAAGCCGGTGGAGTTCCAGGGGCTGAAAAGCCAGTACCTCTTTATCTTTTGCGGCGGCTTGCTCGCCGTCTTCGTGGTGTTCATCGTCCTGTTCATGGCAGGCGTGAACCAGTGGCTATGTATCGGTTTCATCGTGTCAGCTTCGCTGCTGCTCGTGTGGCAGACGTTCCGGCTCAACGCACGGTACGGCACGCACGGGCTGATGAAAGCAGCCGCACGCAAAAGACACCCACGCTTCATTATCAGCCGAAAGGCGATACCCCGGCTGTTCAACTACAAAAGAAGAAAGGAAGAAAGAACATGAGGAATACATTAAAGGCTACCACGCTGGAGAGGAAATTTCCACTTTTGGCGGTGGAGAACGGCTGCATCATTTCAAAGGATGCGGACATAACGGTGGCTTTCAGGGTGGAACTGCCCGAACTGTTCACCGTCACCAGTGCCGAGTACGAAGCCATACATTCGGCATGGTACAAGGCAATCAAGGTGTTGCCCGACTACTCCATAGTACACAAGCAGGACTTCTTCATCAAGGAGAACTACCAGCCCGACACCGAAAGGGACGAGCTTAGTTTCCTGTCCCGGAGTTTTGAACGGCACTTCAATGAACGCCCGTTCCTGAACCATTACTGCTACCTGTTCCTGACGAAAACGACAAGGGAGAGAAGCCGCCGACAGAGCGACTTCTCCACCCTCTGCCGGGGCAGGATTGTACCGCAGGAGATAGCCGACAAGGAAGCGGCGGCAAAGTTCATCGAAGCGGTCGGGCAGTTTGAAAGGATTATGAACGACAGCGGTTTTGTCACCCTTACCCGGCTGGCGGCATCGGAAATCACCGGGCAGGACGGAAAGGCTGGCATCATCGAGAAATACTTCTCGCTCTCGCAAACCGACACTACCTGCCTGAAAGACATCGGGCTGTACCCGGAAGAAATGCGTGTCGGGGACGATATACTGTGCCTGCACACGCTTTCGGACGTGGAAGATTTGCCCGGAAAGGTCGGGACGGACTGCCGATTTGAGAAGCTGTCCACTGACCGGAGCGACTGCCGACTGTCATTCGCCGCCCCGGTGGGCGTGCTGTTGTCGTGTAACCACGTCTATAACCAGTTCATCTTCATAGACGACCACACCGAAAACCTGAAGAACTTCGAGCAGACCGCCCGGAATATGCAATCGCTCTCCCGCTACTCCCGTGCCAACCAAGTGAACAAGGAGTGGATAGACGAGTACCTGAACGAAGCGCACAGCAAGGGGCTTATCTCGGTGCGCTGCCACTGCAACGTCATGGCATGGAGTGACGATAGGGACGAACTCAAACGCATACGCAACGATGTGGGAAGCCAGCTTGCACTAATGGAGTGCAAGCCACGCCACAACACGGTCGATACGCCCACGCTCTTTTGGGCGGGCATACCCGGCAACGAGGCGGACTTCCCCGCAGAGGAAAGTTTCTACACGTTCTTGGGGCAGGCTCTCTGCCTGTTCGTGGAAGAAACGAACTACAAGAGTTCGCTTTCCCCGTTCGGCATCAAAATGGTGGACAGGGTAAGCGGTCGCCCGCTGCACATCGACATTTCAGACCTGCCCATGAAGAAAGGCATCACCACCAACCGCAACAAGTTTATACTTGGGCCGAGTGGTAGCGGGAAGTCTTTCTTCACCAACCACATGGTGCGCCAGTATTACGAGCAGGGTGCGCACGTGCTGCTGGTCGATACGGGTAACAGTTACTTGGGGCTGTCCCAGCTTATCCACAACCGCACGCACGGCGAGGACGGGATTTATTTCACCTACACCAACGAGAACCCGATAGCGTTCAACCCGTTCTATGTCGAAGACGGGGTATTTGACATCGAGAAGAAAGAGAGCATCAAGACGCTTATCCTTACTTTATGGAAGCGTGACGATGAAGCCCCGAAGCGGTCGGAAGAAGTGGCGTTGTCCAATGCGGTAAGTGCCTATATCGAACGTATCACGGGCGACAGGTCGGTAACGCCCTGCTTCAACACGTTCTACGAGTTTGTCCGGGATGATTACCGCCGACAACTTGAACAGAAGAACGTCAGGGAAAAGGATTTTGACATTGACAATTTCCTGAACGTGCTTGAACCGTACTATCGTGGCGGTGAATATGACTACCTGCTGAACTCCGACAAGGAACTGGATTTGCTGCATAAACGCTTCATTGTCTTTGAATTGGATAATATCAAAGACCACAAGATTTTATTCCCGATAACGACTATCATCATTATGGAAGCCTTTATAAACAAGATGCGTAAGTTAAAGGGAATAAGGAAGTTAATACTAATCGAGGAAGCGTGGAAAGCGATTGCGTCAGCGAATATGGCGGACTATATAAAATATTTGTACAAAACCGTCAGGAAGTATTTCGGGGAAGCAATTGTGGTAACGCAGGAAGTGGAAGATATTATTTCCTCGCCCATAGTGAAAGAGAGTATCATCAATAACTCGGACTGCAAGATTTTGTTAGACCAACGAAAATACTTGAACAAGTTCGATAGCATACAAAACCTGCTCGGACTGACCGACAAGGAGCGTTCGCAAATATTGTCTATCAACATGGCGAACCACCCCGGACGGAAGTACAAGGAAGTTTTCTTCTCGCTGGGCGGCACGCAGTCGGCGGTGTACGCTACCGAAGTTTCGTTGGAAGAATACTACACGTACACGACAGAGGAAAGCGAGAAAATGGAACTGTTCGCCCTCGCCGAGAAGCTGGGCGGCAACCTTGAACTGGCTATCAAGCGGCTTGCGGAAAGCAAACGCAATCCCCAATCATCAACAACTTAAAAATTAGGAACATGAAGAAAACAATTCTCCTTATGGCGGTATGCCTTTGCTTCATCGGCACGGCATCCGCCCAGTGGGTGGTGTCAGACCCCGGCAACTTGGCACAGGGCATCATCAACACCACCAAGCAGATAGTGCAGACTTCCACCACTGCCAAGAACACGCTGGACGGCTTCATGGAAGCGCAGAAGATTTTCCAGCAGGGTAAAAAATATTACGATGGTGCGCCCGTATAGGCGATATAATAAATGTAGCATTGGCAAGCTATTAGGTAAGTGTTCCAATATTTACCTATCATCACCAGCTTATCTGCCCACGAAAGGACGGCAGGGAGTATAGCACGCTGGAAAGCCATAAGTCAATTAGTTATCAAATTGCAACTGAATGGTGAGATGAAACAGATAGATACGAGGATAAAATCCAAACTGATTGAATGATAGTCCAAGTGAACCCAGTATGTTTTATAGTGAAAGATAACTTAACTCGCTATACCGTAATACCTCTGTTGCGAGCGTCGTGTAGTAGAGGCAGGAACAAATTACGGCACAACCGCAGTAAGCGGTAACGGGCGGAAGTCATATCCGACAATCTATCATAGCTATGTTATTATATCGTAAACGGGGATTGCCTAAATCGGAACGCCGCAAGGCTATTAGGTACAGACCTATGAAAATCCGACAAGGCAACGGAGCTTCCGTAGTAGTCTGAGCAGGGGAAAGCCCTGTACATGGCGAAGGGAAGCAGCTAATAATTTTAATGCAAATAACGGAAAATGTGAGAGACATTATGAGAAGTCCAGAGTATGTATTAAACAGTCTAACGGAACACAGTGAAAATTTGAATTACAAGTTCGAACGCTTGTACCGTATCTTTTTCAATGAGGAAATGTATTACGTTGCCTACCAACGCATATATGCGAAACCGGGCAATATGACAGCAGGTGCAGATGGGAAAACCATTGACGAAATGAGCCTGAACCGAATTGAACAACTGATAACATCGTTGAAAGATGAGAGTTATCAGCCCCAACCCTCAAAACGGATGTATATCCCAAAGAAAAATGGGAAAATGCGTCCATTAGGTGTACCAGCTTTTAATGATAAATTATTGCAGGAAGTGGTCAGAATGATATTGGAAGCCATCTATGAAAGACAGTTTGAAAAAACGTCACATGGCTTCCGACCTCTAAGAAGCTGCCACACTGCCTTGTCTGATATTCAGAAGACATTTTCGGGCGTGAAATGGTTCGTAGAAGGTGATATTAAGGGATTTTTCGACAATATCAATCATGAGATACTGATAGGTATTCTGAAAGAACGTATCGCTGACGAAAGATTTATTCGCTTGATTAGAAAATTTCTGAATGCAGGATATATCGAAGACTGGAACTTTCATAACTCCTACAGCGGAACACCGCAAGGCGGAATTGTCAGCCCTATCTTGGCAAACATATACCTTGATAAGTTGGATAAATTCATGAAGGAATACACTGAAAAATTTGATAAGGGGAAAGAACGGAAAAGAACTAAACAGGTAGTATCACTTGAAGGCAAACGACACCGTATTCTGAAAAAGTTGAAAGTGGTAAAAGACGAAAGTGAAAGGTCAGAATTGATAAGACAATATAAGGCTTATCAAAAAGAAGGTTTGCAGTATTCTGATGGTGACGAAATGGATATGAACTACAGAAAACTCAAATATGTGAGATATGCGGATGATTTTCTAATTGGAATTATTGGCAGTAAACAAGATGCTATCATCATCAAAGAGGACATAAAGAACTTCCTCTATGAAAAGTTGGCTCTTACACTGTCCGATGAGAAAACACTTATCACCCATGCTGAAAACGCTGCAAAATTTCTCGGATATGAGATTTTTGTAAGGAAATCCAATGACACCAAAAGAAGCAAATACGGAGTACTAAGACGTGTCTTCAATAAGAGGATACAATTGGCACTTGGAAAGGATACGTTTAAGAAAAAGTTGCTCGAATATCGTGTTTTAGAAATAAAGATACACAACGGCAAGGAGTATTGGAAAGCAAAATCCCGTCCCAAACTTTCAAACAACAATGACTTTGAGATACTTGACAGGTACAACAAGGAAATAAAGGGCATTTACAATTACTATTGTTTGGCTAATAATTGTAGTAGTCTGTCAAAACTTGGGTATATCATGAAATATAGTATGTACAAAACATTTGCGCAGAAATATCGGACAACGATGTCGCAAATCCGAAAAAAGTACACCAAGAATGGACTTTTTTCAGTTAGATACTATTTAAAGAACGGTACTGCCAAAGACTTGACCTTTTATCATGGTGGGTTCAAAAAGAAAAATCCAATGAACATTAAGGATTTAGACAACTTGCCCAAATTCACATATCATCCTACAAACACAAGTCTTATAGATAGGCTGAAAGCGGAAAAATGTGAATTATGTGGAGCAGTCGATAAGTTAGTGATGCACCATGTGAGAAAATTAAAAAATCTTCAAGGGAAAACTACCTGCGAAAAACAAATGATGGCTCGCAAACGAAAGACTATTGCCATATGTGGTAAGTGCTACAAAAAACTCAGTAACAATGAATAGATTGATATTATTAGTAGAAAGCCGGATACGCGGAGACGTGTACGTCCGGTTTGGGGGCGAGCTTCCGAAAACCCACCGTAGTAATACGGCAGGGCGTTGGATGCTTAGCCTACCGCTCAAAGCGGTACACGATGTTGTCAAGGGCGGCATCAAGGTGAAGAAGTCCATTGAGCTGGTGGCGGAAATATCCGAAATCTACGTGCGAAACTATCAGAACATGCTGGCAGACCCGAACTACACGCCGGATGAACTCACCGCCATTTCAGCCGGGTACGCCAAGCTGCTCTCCGAAAGTGCGGACGTGTTGCAGGACTTGAAGAATGTAGTGAACGTGACGGGCATGTCGCTGACGGATGCCGAAAGGCTGGCGGTAATCAACAACGCCTATAAAAGCCTGCTCAACTACCGCAACCTCGTGAACTACTACACCCGAAAGAACATATCCGTGTCCTACCTGCGGGCGAAGAAGAAGAACGACACCGACCGGGTGCTGGCTCTCTACGGCTCGGCGGATGAACGCTACTGGTAACATATAAATCGGTATGCCTATGTTATTAGCAGCGGTGGATTTTGATAACCTGCACCAAGTGTTGCGGGTGCTGTACGATGAAATGATGCCCTTGTGCAGCAACATGACGGGGGTAGCCAAAGGGATAGCCGGGCTGGGAGCTTTGTTCTATGTAGCCGCCAAAGTGTGGCAGTCGCTCGCACGTGCCGAACCCATAGACGTGTACCCGCTCCTGCGTCCCTTTGCGCTGGGGCTGTGCATCATGTTCTTTCCCACGTTCGTGCTGGGCACTATCAACACGGTATTGTCGCCAGTGGTAAAAGGGTGCAACCAGCTTATGGAAACGCAGACTTTCGACATGAACGAGTACCGGGCGCAGAAAGACCGACTGGAATATGAAGCCCTGATGCGAAGCCCCGAAACGGCTTACCTCGCATCGGACGAGGAATTTGACCGACAACTGGAAGAACTGGGCTGGTCGCCCTCCGACATGGTGACTATGACGGGCATGTACATGGACAGGACGGCTTATAATATAAAGAAGTCCGTCCGGGACTGGTTCAGGGAGTTATTGGAAATGCTCTTTCAGGCGGCGGGGCTGATTATAGACACGCTGCGCACGTTCTTCCTAATCGTGTTAAGCATACTGGGTCCGCTGGCGTTTGCGATTTCCGTCTATGACGGTTTCCAAAGCACGCTGACCCGGTGGATTTCACGCTATATCTCCATTTACCTGTGGCTGCCCGTGTCGGACTTGTTCAGCAGCGTGCTGGCACGCATACAAACCCTGATGCTCCAAAAAGACATCGAGCAGCTTTCAGACCCGGATTTCATCCCGGACGGGAGCAGCACCGTGTATATAATCTTTATGATTATCGGCATCGTGGGCTACTTCACCATTCCAACGGTGGCAAGCTGGATAGTGTCGGCTGGCGGTACGTCTGCCTATAACCGCAACGTGGCACGGGCTGGTTCAATCGCCGGGGCTGCGGTCGGTGCGGCAAGCGGGAAAGTAACCGGGAAACTACTCAAATAACCAACATCAATATTTAGTATATGGAATTTAAGTCATTAACGAACATCGAAACGAGTTTCCGGCAAATCAGGCTCTTTGCGCTGGTATTCATCTGCCTGTGCGCACTGGTGACGGGCTTTGCCGTGTGGAACTCGTACAGCTTCGCCGAAAAGCAGCGGCAGAAGATATACGTCCTCGACAACGGCAAAAGCCTGATGCTGGCACTCTCGCAGGACATGGCGCAGAACAGACCCGTGGAAGCGAAGTCGCACGTGCGGCGTTTCCACGAACTTTTCTTCACCTTATCACCCGAAAAGGGGGCTATCGAAAGCAACATCAAACGCTCGTTGTTTCTCGCCGACAAGACCGCTTTCAACTATTACAAGGACTTGGCGGAAAAGGGCTACTACAACCGGGTGATTTCCGGAAACGTCACGCAGACGGTGGAGATTGACAGCGTGAAGTGCGACTTCGACCAGTACCCCTACAAGGTGAACACGTATGCCCGCCAGTTGATTGTCCGGGAAAGCAGCCTGACAGTGCGAAGCCTTGTGACCTCGTGCCGGTTGCTTAACGCCACACGAAGCGACAACAACCCGCACGGCTTCATCATCGAAGCGTTCACCATTACCGAGAACAAGGATTTGCAGACCATTAAAAGATAGCCTTATGGAGAGAAAACGAAACCACATCGAAAAGGTGCGGGACTGGGCGGACGACCGCCTGCGCCGAATGTGCGGACGGATTACGCCGGGCAAAAGGCTGGCGGTTATCCTCCTGATGTTCTTCTTTTTCGGCGGTTTGTCTATCTACATCACCGTTTCATCAATCTACAATATCGGGAAACGGGACGGGCAAAGGCTGCAAATAGAACACATCAGACAACTGCCGTTGCACGGCAATGACACAACCCAAAGTATCAACCCGTTAAACAGACCGCAATATGGAAGAAGTACAGAAGAATGAGAACGGCACGACCGCACAGCAGGCGGACGGGAAGCCGAAAAAGGAAAATAAGCCCAAACGGGAACTTACCCCGCAGCAGGTGCAGCAGCGCAGGAAAATGATAGTCTTCCCGCTGATGTTCCTTGCCTTTGCAGGGTGCATGTACCTGATATTCGCACCCTCCGGCAAAGAGGACGTGAATGTGGAAAGCGTGGGCGGCTTCAATGCCGACATACCCCTGCCCGCAGAGGACGGGATTATAGCCGACAAGCAAAAGGCTTACGAGCAGGCGGTGACAAACCGCAAACAGCAGGACAAGATACAATCCTTGCAGGACTTCGGTTTCACGCTGGATGATGATACGGAAGAACCACAAGAGGAAATCAACCTGCTGCCGGAAGAAGATCCGAAGCCACAAAGGGGCGGCGGTGCTTCTTCAAGGGCGGCTTACCGGGACATCAACCGCCAGTTAAGCACGTTCTACGAAACGCCCCCTGTGGACGAGGAAAAAGAGGAATTGAAACGGCAGGTGGCGGAACTGACCGACCGACTGAAACAGCAGCAGAACGCCACGCCTACGGCTGACGACCAAATGGCACTCTTGGAAAAGTCCTACGAGCTGGCGGCAAAGTACATGAACGGGCAGGACGGACAAAGGGGGCAGATTGCCCAAATACCGACAGCCGGGCAGAACGGTGGCGGTATCGGCACTCCGGCTATTCCGGTGCAGGCTATCCGGGAAACGACCGTTTCGGGATTGCAGCAGCCCATGAGCGATGCCGACTTCATCCGGGCTTACAGCCAGCCACGAAACTACGGCTTCAACACGGCGGTAGGCACGGGGTACGCTATGGGAAAGAACACGGTAGCCGCCTGCATACACCAAGACCAAACGCTGGTGGACGGGCAGGCGGTGAAACTGCGGCTGCTCGAACCCATGCAGGCGGGAAATATCGTTGTGCCGAAGAATACCCTTGTGGCGGGGACGGCAAAGGTGCAGGGCGAACGGCTCGACATACTGGTGTCCTCGATTGAGTACGCTGGCAACATCATCCCGGTGGAACTCGCCGTGTTCGACACGGACGGGCAAAAGGGGCTTTCCGTACCGTCCTCTATGGAGCAGGAAGCGTTCAACGAAGCTATGGCGAATATCGGAAGCGGGCTGGGTACAAGCATTTCCTTTGCCCAAAGTGCCGGGCAGCAGGTGGCTATGGACGTGACAAGGGGATTGCTGCAAGGAACGTCCGGCTACCTCGCCAAGAAGTTCCGAACCGTGAAAGTGAAGCTGAAAGCAGGCTATAAAGTCATGCTGTATGCCAAACAACAATAACCATTTTATCAACCGTTAAAATTTCAATTAGCAATGAAACAGATTTTTGGATTGTTCGCCCTCTTGCTGGGCGTGTGTGCGGCAAACGCACAAACCGCTGACACCGTGAAGTATGCGGCTGGCAACGACTTGTACCGGGGGATTACCCGGAAACTCCCGTACCGCCAAATGGTTACGCCCTACGGCGTGGAAGTGACCTTTGCCAAGACGGTGCATATCATCTTCCCCGCCGCCGTCCGCTATGTCGATTTGGGAAGCAACCATATCATAGCGGGCAAGGCGGACGGTGCGGAGAACGTAATCAGGGTGAAAGCCACGACAGAGGGCTTTCCGGGAGAAACGAACTTCTCCGTTATCTGCGAGGACGGCAGTTTCTTTTCGTTCAACGCCAAGTACGCCCGTGAACCGGAAATGCTCAACATCGAAATGAAAGACTTCTTGGAGAATGAAGATACGTCCGACTTCTCACATACCCGGATGAACATCTATTTCCGGGAACTGGGGAATGAAAGCCCGCTATTGGTGAAACTGATAATGCAGAGCATCTACAAGAACAATGACCGGAAAGTGCGCCACTTGGGTAGCAAGCGTTTCGGCATACAGTTCTTAATCAAGGGGATTTACACCTATAACGGGATGCTCTATGTACACACGCAGACAAAGAACAGTTCCAACGTGCCTTTCGATACCGACTTCATCAAGTTTAAGATAACCGATAAGAAAGTACCCAAGCGCACGGCTATTCAGGAAACGGTGCTGGATGCGGTACGTAGCTACAACGAGGTGATAGAGATTGCAGGAAAAAGTACCGTGCGCACGGTGTACGCCCTGCCGAAGTTCACCATTCCTGACGACAAGCTGCTGGTCGTGGAACTCTACGAGAAGAACGGCGGGCGGCATCAGACCATACGGGTGGAGAACGCCGACATCGTGAACGCAGAAGTGATTGACGAACTAAAAATCAAATAGGGAATGAAAAGACACATCTTTATAATGATGCTCTTTGCGCTGTGCCTGACCTCGTTTCAGGCACACGCACAAAGATACCTGCCGGGCATGAAAGGCTTGCAGGTCACGGCGGGCATGACGGACGGGGTGCATTGGAACGCTGGCAGTGATTTCGCCTACCACATCGGGGCGGCGTACAGCGTTTACACCAAGAACGCCAACCGCTGGGTGATTGGCGGCGAATACCTGCACAAGAAGTATGACTACAAGGATATGCAGATACCCGTAGAACAGTTCACCGCAGAGGGCGGCTATTACCTGAAATTCCTATCGGACAGACGAAAGACCTTTTTCCTTTCATTGGGCTTGTCGGCTCTCGCCGGGTACGAAACAAGCAACCGAAGCGAAAAGCTGCTGCCGGACGGCTCTACCTTGCTGGATAAGGACTGCTTCATTTACGGCGGTGCGCTGACGCTGGAACTGGAAACCTACCTGACCGACCGGGTGGCTCTGCTGTTGAACGCAAGGGAACGGGCGTTGTTCGGCTCGGACATAGGCAAGTTCCACACGCAGGTATCTTTGGGACTGAAATTCATTATCAACTGACCGCTATATAATAATGTATATGAAGAATGTAATGTATAAAATCATCATGGGCTGCTACATCGTGGCCGCCCTCGTGCTTGTCACCGCCTGTAATGACAACTTGGATATTCAGCAGGCGTACCCGTTCAGCATCGAAACACTGCCAGTACCCAAAAGGCTGAAAGTCGGGGAAACCGCCGAAATACGCTGCCGACTGGTGCGTGGCGGCTATTACCAGCCGACTACCTATCAGATACGGTATTTCCAGCCGGACGGCAAAGGAAAGCTGGAAATGGATAACGGCACGGTGTTCCTGCCCAACGACCTTTACCCGCTGGAGAAAGAAACGTTCAGGCTCTACTACACCTCGGCATCGACCGACCAGCAGACGATTGACATTTATATCATCGACAGCTTCGGGCAGATGCAGCAACTTACACTATCATTCAATAATGACAACAGCGAAGAAGGAACGGAAACAATAACCCCCTAATAACAAAACGACATGGTAAAAATAGAATTGGATATAGAAGGCATCTCGTGGTACATAGAAACCACGTTGGAAACAGATACAGTTCCGGCAGTAGGTGACATCATCATTGTGGACAAGGACTGTATTTCCGAACGTGACAGTGCTGAATTATGGAAAACGCCGTCCAATCAGGTTTTCAAATGGGCGGACGAAGAAGATGATGCGCCCGTAATGGTATGGTTCGATTGCGAAACGGAAATGCTTGTCAATAAACGGACATGGAAATATGACATCGAGGAAGAAGAAACCGTGTGCATACTTGGTGTAAAATTTATTCACTATGAGGATTTATAGTTGCGACATCCGTTTTTATCATCCTCTTGGGAAACCGGGTATGGAATGATACGCAAAGCGTAAATATCGGGCAGACAGCCCGCCGGGAAGCATCGGCGGGCTGTTTCCATGATAGGGAAAACGAAAGGCTTCTTTGTTACTTTCTTCACCCGCTGGCAGGCTCACGGAAGAAAGTAACGGCGGCAAGCAGCCGCCGTCCTCTATCAACTGGTTTTAAGGCTCTTTATGGACGTGTATTTCTCTAACCACACCTTTACCTGCTCCATGTTATATTCGCCCGTGATGATTGCCGTATGGTCGTCTATGGCTACAAACCGGACACTTTCATAGCTGTTTACCCAGCCTTGCAGGGAACAGACGCCCCACGTGTCCACATCTTCAAAAACACTGCGGTCTATCCGGCTGATTGGCTCGCCGAAAACTACCGTCATTATCTGAAAGTCCGGTTTGTCCTCCAACAGTTGCAAATGGTGCAGCGTGCCGAACTCGTCTATTTTGCGCCCCCACGCCCACACATCATTATACAAATCATCGCCCCACTGGTGCGGGTGGTCGAAACGGACTTTTACCTCTATGGTGTGTTCGTTTTCTTCTGTGTCCTCGATAACGCCCGTTACCATTAAGCCCGTAAAAATACACTCGCAACGCCTGCCGATAAGCTCCTTGTTTACTTCTGTCGTTTTCATGTCCCTGAAATTTACTTGTTTATTACTCCGTTCTTCTTCGCTACCCATTCGTCACGCCTGCGGCGGCACTCGTCCAGCGTTTTGGCTACCGTGCTGAAAAGTTCGCCGTCCGTGTGGCGGTAGTCATATTGATAATAAATCTGTCCCCTGAAAGCCCCTAAACGGCATTTCACGAACTTTTCTTCTCCCGGTGTTTGGGTGATGCTTACCCCGTTTTTGTTAAGTGACTGCATGATGTCTTATTTTTTATGGTTATAAACTTGGTTGTTTTAAGCGGGCAGGGCTTTGACACCCCGCCCGGATTGGTTGTTATGCCGCCCGGAACACAAAGCCGTCATCAAACCAGTAATCGCACATGAACAGGTCACGGGCAAACTGTTTGTAATCGAAATAGGTCTTTGCGAACTCCGGCAGGTCGTAACATTCCTCTACAATTTCATAGGCGAAATCTTCTTCATCGTCATATTCCCCTTGATATTCATCCCGGAAATCACGTACAAGGTCGTCCGCATCTTCCTCGCCCAAATCATGGCTTTTATAGTTGCACCACACGAAAAAGGCTTCCTGCTCGGTGTCGCTCAAATCCTCCACCGCATCACGCAGGGCGAAGAAGTTTTCAGAAATCCAGCTTTCGTCGATTAAGCCCTCCGGCACGTTCTCCCAGTCCTGAAACATGTATTCCGCATCTTCCTCGTCCTTGTGAAGTTCCCGGCAGGCTTCATAAAATTCTTCCTTGTCCGAATAGTCCGAAAGGTCGAGCCATGCGCCGGACAATGAACCGTTGTTGTACTTGGCATAAGTGCCTACATAAACTTTTGCTTCCGATAATACCTTTGCTTCCATATTGCTGTAATTTTTAAGTTTTTAATTTTATGCGGATTTGAGAGGTGAGGGAGTTGAAGTTTCACTGAACTTTTTTCCTGTTTCCCGTAAATCCGACTTTTTTTTTATGCGTCTTCCGGTCGGGTCGGTCGTTTTCGTTTCACATAGGCGTAAAAGGGTAGTGTTTAGAGTTTGCAAGGTTTTGGGCAAAAAATACCTCGCAAGGCAGGGAAGATTTTTTCGCCAAACCGGAACGGCTCGACCTTGCAAAATCGTGAAGAACACGTAACTACCTTTGCCTATTGAAATGATTAAAACGACTGTCCCGGCTGGGGGACTGCGTAAGAGGAAGATTTACAGATAGGGAAACCGGGGAAAAGTGCCTGTTCTCTTTCATCTTTTAGGGAACACTCCATGCGGGCGGAAAAGGCAAGGGTGTTGCGAGCTTGCTTGCAATACGCTTGTGCGGGTTTCCAACGGCTCTTTTCACGGAATACAGTCAGCCATGCCACGCACGGCTGGCGTTTCGGGGAATGTGCCAGTTGGAAAAGGATATAAAAAATGCGGGTAGTCGGTGGACTGCCCGCAAGGTGGAAGAATGTACTTCATTGGGATATAGTTTGTTAGTCGGAATTTCGTTACCGAAATCGTTACCTATTCGTTTTTGTCACGGTTATAGGTAACGAAACCTACCGGACGGCGTTCTTTCTGTTGTTTCGACTGGCTCAAAAGCTGGGTAAGGGCTTGGTACAGTTCGTTGAACTGCGCATCGGTGCTTACCTCCAGTTCCTCGATGCGCCTTGACAGTTCCTCGTAACCGATTGCCATTTGGCGCATGAGGACAAAAGCCCGCATGATTGAAATGTTTACTTCTATGGCTACTTTGGAGCGGAGAACCGAAGAAAGCATGGCTACGCCCTGCTCGGTGAAAGCCATAGGCATAGCAACGCCGAAGTTGTAATCAAGGGGTATCACATTTTGTGATACCCCTATGGATAACAGCAAGTTAGCTTCCTCTTGGGTGAGTACAAACATAAAATCACCCGGAAAACGCTCGATATTGCGCTTGACCGCCTGCTTCAAGGCTCGTGTTTCCACTTGGTAGAGTTCTGCCAAATGATAATCGAGCATCACCCGGCAACCTCTGACCTCAAAAATCTTGTTTTGGATAATCTGCAAATCCATAATCGTATATTTTAGGAGATTTAGCAATGTTGGAATAATAGCAAGGACTGGTCACAAATTGTGACCAGTTCCCAATAATCAAGATTACATGGCGACTTCCTTGTAAATCTTCTCGATGCCGACAAACTTCTTGTCAAGCCCCTGCATATCGCTGCCTATCTTGCTGTTGGTGATGCGGGCGTAAATTTGCGTAGTTTCTATGTTTGTGTGTCCCAGCATCTTGGACACCGTTTCAATGGGTACGCCCTTTGACAGCGTGGTGGTCGTGGCGAACGTGTGCCGGGCAAGGTGGAATGTCAGGTTCTTTTTAATACCGCATATATCGGCAATCTCTTTCAAGTAGGCGTTTAGCTTCTGATTGCTGATTACGGGAAGTATCTTCCCGTCCGGCAACTTGCCCTTGTACTTCTTCAAAATCATCTTGGGAATATCCAGCAGGGGAACATTCACGTCCGTATTCGTCTTTTGCCGCTTGGTGATTATCCAAAGGTTGCCGTCAAAGGACTTTTGGATATTCTCCTGCCGCAAGTTGGCGACATCGCTGTATGCCAAACCGCAGAAACAGGAAAAGACGAACAAGTCCCTGACGTGTTCCAGCCGTTCGGAAACCATTTTCTTTTTAAGGATGATTTTTATCTCGTCCTCTGTCAGATAACCCCTGTCCACTTTCTCCAGCCGGATTTTGTAGCTGGCGAACGGGTCGCCCACCAGTATGCCGTTGTTACGGGCAATGATGATGATACGCTTGAAGAACTGCATGAACTTGGCGGTGGTGTTATAGCCGCACTTGCAGGCGGTACGCAAATACAACTCAAAATCGGTAATGAACATCGGGCTTATCTCCTTTATGGATATGTCCGATACGTTGTACTTGCTTTGGATAAATTCAGCGAGGTGGCGGCGGGTCACTTCATACTTGCGGTAGGTCGCTATCGTCTTGGATATGCCCACAAGCTGCTTCACATCGTCATTGTGCTTTTGGAACAATGAAAGGATTGTTTCGTGGCTCTCGCTATGACCTAAAAACTCGTTTTTCACTTTCTCGGCGGTCACGTAGTTGTCACGCCGCTGCATTTCGTGGTAAATGGTATTCAGGGAAGAACGTATGTCGTCCAAAAGGGCGTTTATCCTCCCGGCATCCCTGCCTTTGGCTTTGCCCGCAGCAATGCTCCAGTTGTCGGGCTGGATGCTCTGTTTCGTACTGAACTGGCAAAGTTTGCCGTCTATGGTGATGCGTGCCATAATCATAACCTCGCCGTTTTTCTTTTCAGAACCTTTCTTCAAATAAAAAAGAACCTTGAATGTCGATTTCATAACTCAAAATTTTTAGTTGCAAAATTAGTTTTTACCTCTCGTTTTCGAGTTATGCAGACTATGGACTAATATAGTCATTATCAGGTCATTTATGGACAATTCGTTACCGTTTTTGTCCGGCAGGGAATAGGTAACGATTTAGTAACGAAACTTTGTCTTTTACCGTACTTTTGAAGTCTTGGAAGCAGGACTTCCGGGCAATAAAAAAAGCCACAAATCATTGATTTGTAGCTTTTTGTCCGTTTGCTGACCATTTCTGTCCAGCACGTTCAGCGGAGAGACAGGCTCTCGAACTTATACTTTCACAGAATATCATAAAACTGCAAACAACTGATAATCAAGTGTAAATTACAATATAGAGTAAAACTAAATGTTTCTAAATGTCTTTTGCTATCTCAATAATTGGGTGTATATTTGGGTGTAGAATTTCAAACGCACCCAATTATGAATATCAAACGCAACATCATTTTTGCATTGGAGAGCCGGAAAAAGAACGGTGTGCCAATCGTAGAGAACGTACCCATCCGTATGCGTGTCATCTTTGCCAGCCAACGCATCGAGTTTACAACGGGCTACCGGATTGACGTAGCCAAATGGGATGCAGACAAGCAGCGGGTAAAGAACGGATGTACCAACAAGCTAAAGCAAAGTGCAGCCGAAATCAATACGGACTTGCTGAAATACTATGCCGAAATCCAGAATATTTTCAAAGAATTTGAGGTACAGGAGGTCATGCCAACGACCCAACAGTTGAAGGAAGCTTTCAACATGAGAATGAAAGACACCAGCGAAGAACAGCCGGAAGAAGCCCCTGTCAGCTTTTGGGAGGTGTTCGATGAGTTTGTAAAAGAGTGCGGTAACCAGAATAACTGGACGGCATCCACCTATGAAAAATTTGCAGCAGTGAGGAACCACCTCAAAGAGTTCAAGGAGGATGCAACGTTTAACTATTTCGACGAGTTTGGATTGAACGAATACGTCAACTTCCTACGTGATACCAAGGATATGAGAAACAGCACCATCGGCAAGCAAATGGGATTCCTCAAATGGTTCCTGCGCTGGAGCTTCAAGAAAGGACATCATCAGAACATTGCATACGATACATTCAAACCGAAACTGAAAACCACCTCGAAAAAAGTAATCTTCCTGACTTGGGATGAACTGAACAAGCTGAAAGACTACCAGATACCGCATGACAAACAGTATTTGGAACGTGTCAGGGATGTTTTCTTGTTCTGCTGTTTTACGAGTTTACGATATTCGGATGTTCGCAATCTGAAAAGAAGCGATGTGAAACCCGACCACATTGAAGTTACCACAGTCAAGACAGCGGACAGCCTGATAATCGAACTGAACGACCACAGCAAAGCCATTCTTGAAAAATACAAGGATGTTCATTTCGAGAATCACATGGCATTGCCCGTCATCAGCAATCAGAAGATGAATGATTATCTGAAAGAACTGGGTGAGCTGGCGGAAATCAACGAGCCTGTACGGGAAACCTACTACAAGGGGAATGAACGTATAGATGAAGTCACACCCAAGTACGCTTTGTTAAGCACCCATGCCGGAAGAAGGACATTCATCTGCAATGCGCTGGCTCTTGGAATCCCGGCACAGGTGGTCATGAAATGGACGGGCCACAGCGACTACAAGGCTATGAAACCCTACATTGACATAGCGGATGATATTAAGGCAAACGCCATGAACAAATTTAATCAACTATAAAAGTATCAAACAGTTTCATAGATAGTTACCAATGACTATATTTGTAGAAATTATCATCACAATATGAGCAACAAGGAATCCAATATAGAGAAAACGAATTTTGATGCATTCATTCAAGCGGTCGGTTCGGAAATAGAACAGGCACAAGTAAGGCTGATTGTTGCAGCCAATGCACAAATGCTGTTCCATTACTGGAAGGTAGGCAATTACATCCTTTATCACCAGCAGCTGCACGGATGGGGAAGCAAAATCATCAAGCAGTTGGCAAAGGCTATCCGACTGCATTACCCTGAAAAGAAAGGCTATTCGGAACGCAACCTTACCTATATGTGTCAGTTTGCAAAGGCATATCCTTTAAGAGCGTTGCAAAGTTTCATAGAAACGGATGCAAGACTGTCTGTCCCAACCATACAGAGTGTGACCAATGAAGTATTGAAACTGAATGACAAACAATTTACGCAGGAACTTACTGCGCAAATACAATCTATTGATTGTCAATCGTTAGCAATTACGCAGGAGGTTCCTGCGCAATTTGAAGATGTGGGAAAAACCGTTTCTGCCATTTACAGGATGGGAATCAGGGAAATAGAAGAAATTTTCTTGACCTCTCCTATAGCCAAAATAAACTGGACAAGCCAAATGACTATACTTGACAGTTCGCTACCTTTAGGTCTAAGCTACTGGTACACGAAGCAGTCCATAGAAATGGGATGGAGCAGCAATGTATTGAAATTACAGATTGACAGTGATTTGTACAGCCGACAAATCAGCAACAACAAGGTAAACAATTTCACGACCACACTTCCGGCTCCACAAAGCGACCTTGCCAATTACCTACTCAAAGATCCGTACATCTTTGATTTGGCAGGAGCCAAAGAAAAAGCAGACGAAAGGGATATTGAAGAACAGCTGGTGAAACACGTTACCCGCTACCTGTTGGAAATGTTATGCAAACCTTTACATAAAAACTCTTATGCCAACAAATTTATTATGCAAAGTGACTTAAACTAAATCGCAGCTACAAAAGTAATTATAAAAATATAATCATTTATTTCTTTACATAAGAATTTCATTAATTTAAGTGCGGTGATATTGCCACAACTTAAATTAATGACGTATGAATGATCACTCAACAACTTTTGAAGCAGTCACATCCTCTATGCTGAAAATCTTAAAAGAGGATTTTTCTCGTACAGATAGTACATTGGAAGGCTATGCATGGAAATGGAATCAATTAAGGCAGTTCATGGAGAACAATGATTTGCATTCCCTCACCCCTAAAGTCTGCGATGATTTTTTATCTTCTCTTTATGGTTCTAAAGATTTAACTTCATTAAAATCTGGTGACAAGAAATTTTTATCCGCTATCTTACTCCTGAAAAATTACCTCATTACAGGCCAAGTTATTCCAAGAAAAGTTCCGGTAGAATTGAAAGGAGAGATTGGCAGTTTGATGATGCAATATATATTATCTCGAAGTCAAGAACGCTTGTCCGGACACACTATCTACAATCACAAACAAATATTCCATCGTTTCCTTGATTTTCTAACATCTGCAAAAGTAGCCTCCATAGAACAAGTTGAGATTACCCACATCATTAAATATCTTAATACCATTGGTACTAAATATAAATCTGTAGCAAGTATATCCATCCATATTCTACGTAACTTTTTCCGATATCTATATGAACACAAAATTATAGATATGGATTTAGCGGCATTTATTCCAAAAGATAATTATAAGAAACAGCCTAAGCTACCGTCAGCTTACACTTCTGAAGAAATAAAAAAGATAGTGTCTTCTGTGGATAGAAGTACGACTACAGGAAAACGTAATTACTCAATTATTCTATTAGCCACAATGCTTGGTTTGAGGGCTTCTGATATAGCAAATTTAAAGTTTGAAAATATATTGTGGGAGGATAATGCCATACGTTTAATCCAGCATAAAACAAATAAGGAATTAGAACTGCCACTTCTACCGGAAATAGGCAATGCTATTATTGAATATCTACGGTATGGACGTCCAAAGTCCCAGTCATCATATATATTTCTCTTGGCACGTTCTCCCTATACTCACATAAACCAACCGGTCATATCCCAGATAGCCAAGAAATATTTTCTTAAAGCCAACGTAAATATAAAGAACAAGCATCATGGCGCACATGCCCTTCGACATTCCTTAGCGACACTTCTTTTAGAAGAGCAGGTAAAGCTCCCTGTTATAAGCGAAGTTTTAGGGCATGAGAACACGGAATCAACAAGTTATTATCTAAGAATAGATATCCAATCACTGAAAAAATGCTCCCTTGATGTATCACCTGTATGTGAAAACTTTTATACCCAGAAAGGAGGCTATTTTTATGAATAGAAATTTTAAAGGCATTTACGCCTCATTGATAAGAGAGTTTGTGAGCTTGAAGCGCAGTATGGGATTTAAGTATATTGGGGGAGAGTTTGTCCTGACTTTATTTGATAGATTTACTATTGAAAGAAATGAGACTGCAATAGGTATTACCAAGGAGTTGTCAGATGCATGGTGCAAGGAACGTGACAATGAATCCAATAGTTACCATTATCGTAGGTGCTATATTTTAGGTGCTTTCTCTTCGTTTCTTAACAAAAAAGGAATCCGCTCATATATACCAAGAACCCCGTCATTGAGAAATACCTTTATCCCTCATATCTTTTCATCAAAAGAGATAGAACGAATTTTTACGACATGTGATAATATGCAAAGTGGAAATAATGATATGAGATCCTCTTTTTTTATAATGCCTTCACTGCTTCGCATGTTATACGGAACAGGAATACGCATAGGTGAAGCCTTGTCTCTGCTCAATGAAGATATTAATCTTGAGGAAGAATACTTCATTTTACGAGATACAAAAAACGGCAAAGACAGGATTGTCCCATTTTCCACTTCTTTAGCAGAGGTTCTTAAAGATTATGTTGTACATAGAAACAGATTACCCGTAAAGATATCAGATACTACTCCCTTTTTTATCACACTTAAAGGAAGGGCTTGTGACAGGGATAGCATATATCGTCGATTTTGCAAAATACTCATTCAAGCAAACATTCCCAAAGACCGCATACGTCTGCATGACTTGAGACATACATTTGCCGTTCACTCTCTTGCTAAAATGGCTGAAGAAGGTATGGATTTATATTGTTCTTTGCCGATCCTATCAACTTACCTTGGACATCAATCTTTGCGGGCGACGAATAACTATGTTCGGCTTACGTCAGAGATGTATCCCGAATTAATTAGAAAAATAGATATCATTGGTTTTGATATTTTCCCTAAAATGTGACATTTATGAAACCTACAAATTTTTCAAAATATCTAACAGACTTCCTTCTCCGGTATTTGCCCCATGAAAGAGGAGCAAGTACTAATACGATCCATTCATACAGGGACACATTTACCTTATATCTGGTATACATGGAAAGTAAAGGTGTAAAAGCTGAAAAACTGACAATGGAAAGTATAACAAAAGAGAATATCTTGTCCTTCCTTGATTGGTTGGAAACAAAAAGAAGTTGCTGTACATCAACACGTAATCTTCGCCTTGCTGCCATACAATCATTTTTTAAGTACCTCCAATATCAGAGTTCAGACCATCTATACGAATATCAAGAAATAATGGCTATAAATAATAAAAAGAGTGTCAAGCCTATTATGAACTATCTAACGGTAGAAGAGATGAAGATTCTTCTGCAACAACCAGATACGACCAAACCTAAAGGTCGTAGGGATCTGGCGTTATTGTCACTTATGTATGATACAGCGTGTAGAGTGTCAGAAGTAATAAGCCTAACTCCGCAATGTGTTCGATTAGATGAACCATATACTGTAATAATCACGGGAAAAGGGAATAAAAATAGAGTTGTACCAATGCTTGAAGAACAGTTGGATATACTGAAAATATATATGAAAGAGAATGGATTGTTGAGATCAGAATGTCTACAACATCCGCTATTTACAAACTGTTGGGGCGAAAAGCTGACAAGAGCAGGGGTGGCGAATATACTGGATAGATACATCAAAAAGGCAAAGCTACTTCATCCCACGTTAATGAAGGGGAAAATAAGCTGTCATAGTCTTAGGCATAGTAAGGCAATGCATCTGTTACAAGCTGGGGTTAACTTAGTTTATATTAGAGATATTTTGGGGCACGTGAATGTGCAAACTACAGAAATTTATGCAAGAGCGGACTCAAAAGTGAAACGGGAGGCTATAGAAAAAGCTTATATTAAAGTTGTTCAGGAGGTGGATACTAAACCTATGTGGCAAGGAAATGAAAAGTTAATGGATTTTTTAAAGTCTTTCTGATGAAAATATTATGCAAAGTGATGGAGATAAATCTTTTTATAATTACTTTTGTAGCTGTGATTTAGTTTAAGTCACTTTGCATAATAAATTTGTTGGCATAAGAAATGGGCAACGGTTTTGCCTTCGTTGCCCGGCAGAAGCACTTCCAAGTAGGAAACAGCGATTTCTTTGCCGACCTGATTCTATATTCCATTCCGTTGCACGCATATATTGTCATAGAATTGAAAGCCACTCCTTTCAAGCCGGAATATGCCGGACAACTCAACTTTTACATCAATGTGGTGGATGATAAACTGAGGGGAGAGAATGACAACAAGACTATCGGGTTGTTGCTATGCAAGGGAAAAGACGAAGTTGTGGCACAATACGCATTGACAGGCTACGACCAGCCCATCGGCATCAGCGATTATCAATTGAGCAAAGTGATTCCCGAGAAACTGAAATCAGCGTTGCCCAGCGTGGAAGAAGTGGAAGAAGAACTGGCTTCTTTCCTTGACAAAGACAATAACACTCAAAAATAGTTGCGTCCATGAAAGATGTAATTACAACGCTGATTCCCCGATACGGAGAATTGAACAGAATATACAAAGACTGGTCTGATAATAAAGGTTTCTCTTTTGAAAAGCAGAAATTCATTACCAAGTTCTATCTGGACTACAATGATGTAACGGTTCTTGAAACAGCCATTCTTGAACTGGTATTTCATCTTCCACAGGAGCAATACACACTGATTCTGAACAGCCTGAAAAAGGAAGTATGCGAAAACATAAGTTATTACAAGAAAGGATGTATGCCGGATGAACAGACCGTTTACAATATCTGCTTCCGAGTTTCAGAAATCTATAAAGAAGCCATAGAAGAACAGCAATACAAGACGACCAAGCTCCATGCTCCGCTAAACGAAGCATACCACCGATACGATTCCATAGGTTATCGGGAACACACCGCAGAGGATGAAAAGCGTGCGGAAATGGAATATGAACGGTTCAAGGCTGAATACGAGGAGGAAAAAAACAAGCTGACCGAACTCTACGATCTGCAAAAACAGACCAGAGAGAAAGCCCTGCAATATGCAGAAAGCCGTTTCAATGAAATCTATCGGCTGGGCTGCCACCTCAAAGAGACATTGGCGAAATATGTATTTGATGAAACAAACGAGCCGGAAGAGCCAGCCAAACAAGAACCAAACGCCCCCAACATACAGGAAGAAGTGCTGGGAACGAAACAGACTGAGTATTTCAATATGGAACTGCTTTCGCTCATTCATGTAACCTGCGTGGGAGAACAGTTCGAGAATATTTCCGAACATAATTTCTATACCTGCATGAACCTGCTACCAAGCGACACCAAACCCCAAATCAGACCGAGAGAAAAAATACGTACCTGCTATCTGATATTCCTGATGAGCGAAAAACTGCCCAAACAGGACAGGGAGAATTGGAAGAGGAATATCCTGAAAATATTGGATATTGAGGAAAGCTACTACAAGTCAAAGTACAAAGAGCCTGTTTCCGATTTCCCCAGTGACAGCAACCGGAAATTTGCCAAAGAAATGGACGGTATATTCCGATAATCTGTGATATGCCCTGACATTTTACAAAACAACCACTTTTACCACTCAAATTAAATTTTTGAGTGGTATTTTTATTATCTGATATTCAGATAAATAACAAGATATTCCATTTGTATCAACCACATCCTTACCACTTACAACCCTACCTAATTTTGCATCGTTCGAGAACAGAGATAACAGCCAGTGCGCAGGGCTGATTGTTAAACGACTAAATAGATTGAACGATGAAAAATCTTCAAGAATTATTATCAAAACCCGTCTGGCAGATGACAGGTGAAGAGTTCATATTCCTAAGCAAGCACGCTTCCCGTCAAACGGAAACGCAGCCACAGCCCGTTACAGACACAGAAAGAAAATATGTGTACGGAATACTGGGCATAGCCAAACTGTTCGGGTGCAGCCTACCCACCGCCAACCGTATCAAGAAAAGCGGAAAGATTGACAAGGCAATCACTCAGATAGGACGTAAGATTATCGTGAATGTTGAGCTTGCCCTTGAACTGGCTGGAAAGAAAACAGGAGGACGGAAATAACGGGAGACATGGCTATGGACTATATGAAAGAGACTAAGGAAATATCGGCTGAAGAAGCCATAATCCTTTGGCAAGCCTCACGTTTGAGCTTGTCGAAAAGTTATGAGAAAGCACCTGAAATCCTTAAAGTACATGATTCTGTCATTGGGACATTGGGTAATTTCAGCGCATCCATCGGCAAAGCCAAAAGTAAAAAAACGTTCAATGTATCGGCTATCGTAGCCGCTGCATTGAAGAATGGCACAGTGCTGCGGTATGTAGCTGAACTGCCTGAAGATAAGCGGAAAGTGCTTTATGTTGATACAGAGCAAAGCCCTTACCATTGTCTGAAAGTCATGACGCGCATTTTGCGAATGGCTGGTTTGCCAGATGATAGGGACAATGAGAATCTTGAATTTCTTGCCTTAAGAAAATACACGCCTGAGCAGCGTATCAGGATTGTGGAACAGGCTATTTACAATACACCCGAAATCGGTCTTGTAATTATAGACGGCATACGGGATATGGTGTATGACATCAACAGCCCCGGTGAATCAACACGCATCATATCCAAGCTGATGCAGTGGACGGACGACAGGCAGATACATATCCATACGATACTGCATCAGAACAAAGGGGATGAGAACGCAAGAGGGCACATCGGTACGGAGTTGAACAACAAGGCGGAAACCGTATTGCAGGTAGAAAAGGACAAGGGCAACGGTGACATCAGCCATGTTTCAGCCATTCACATCCGGGCAATGGACTTTGAGCCTTTCGCATTCCGTATCAACGACAAAGCCCTTCCCGAACTCATTGAGGGATACAAACCTGAAACAAAGAAGCCGGGAAGACCCGAAGAAGAGAAGTTCGACCCTTACAGGCATATCACCGAGCAGCAGCACCGTATCGCATTGGAAGCCGTTTTCGGGCTGAAAGAGGAATACGGCTACAAGGAACTGGAAGATGCCTTAATCAAGACCTATATGTCAGTGGGTGTAAAGCTGAACCATAAAAAGGCGGTATCGCTCATCACCATGCTTCGCAACAAACGGATGATAGTGCAGGAGACAGGCAGAAAATACACATTCATGCCTGACTTCCACTATTAGCCCATTTCCCTGCAATCACTTCACTTTATTCTCGGGGTGTATATATTAGGAATATAGTGAAGTGCTTGGGGAATGGGACTAAATCACTTCACTTTATTACCGTATCCTATATATACGAGAATTTAGTGAAGTGATTATAGACCGTACTTCCTAAAAAGGTACGGGCAAAAAGAAAAATAAACCAATTCACCAACTACTAAAACAATCATTTTATGGATATACAGACAGCCAAGCAAATCAGAATAGCGGATTATCTGCATAGTTTAGGATATTCTCCCATCAAGCAACAAGGTGTCAATCTGTGGTATAAATCACCGTTAAGGGAAGAAGCCGAAGCCTCGTTCAAGGTAAATACCGAACGTGAACAATGGTATGACTTCGGTTTGGGTAAAGGTGGTGGCATCATAGAACTGGCTGCACACCTGTACGCTACCGACCATGTACCTTACATCTTGAAACGGATAGCAGAGCAGACACCGCACGTGCGCCCGGTATCTTTCTCTTTTGGAAAGCAAAACTCTTCCGAGCCGAGCTTCCAACAGTTGGAGATTGTTCCGCTGTCATCTCCTACCCTGCTTGCCTACTTACAAGGTAGAGGAATTAACATAGAACTGGCGAAAAGAGAATGTAGTGAAGCACGTTTCACTCACAACGGCAAGCGGTACTTTGCCATCGCCTTTCCCAATGGTTCGGGTGGATATGAAATCCGCAACCGCTATTTCAAGGGCTGCATCGCCCCAAAGGAAATCTCCCACATCAGGCAGTCGGGAAAAGCGAGGAACACCTGTTATGTGTTCGAGGGATTTATGGACTACCTCTCCTTTCTGACATTGAGACAAGAGAACTGTCCGAATTATCCGGAGCTGGATGGACAGGATTACATCGTATTGAATTCCGTATCGAATGTGAACAAGGCTCTCTATCCGTTGGGCAATTACGAACGCATCCACTGCTTTTTCGACAACGACCATGCAGGAATGGAAGCACTCCGGCAAATCCGTGAGGAATACGGCAGAGACCGATACATCCGTGACGCTTCTCAGACTTACAGCGGATGCAAGGACTTGAACGAATATTTACAGGAACAGGCTGAAAGAAAAAGGCAAGTTCAATCCGCCAAAGGGGTGCGCAGCCAATCACCGGAGAAGAAGAACGGCTTCCGGTTATAGCCCACTATAACTACACGCTCCACTTTCGTAGTTGTGGGCTCTCCCGAGGGGATTAGGGCTTTGCCCTAATGACCCACTCAAGGCGTTTCACCCCTGAGAACCCCGAGCAAAGAGTGACCCTCTCTTTGCAATCTCCGCTTATGGGTTACCCCTAAGAACCCCTCTGCGAAAGCGAGCAAAGTAAATCAATTGTAAACAAAGAAAAGAAGCTATGGCAACAAAATCAAGCATACACATCAAGCCTTGCAACATCGCATCGAGCGAGGCGCACAACCGAAGGACTGCCGAGTATATGCGTAACATCGGGGAGTCCAGAATCTATGTCGTTCCCGAACTTTCCACCAACAACGAACAGTGGATAAATCCCGACTTCGGCACTCCCGAACTGCGAACTCATTATGACAATATCAAGCAAATGGTCAAGGAAAAGACCGGACGTGCCATGCAGGAAAAGGAAAGGGAACGCAAGGGAAAAAATGGAAAGATTATCAAGGTGGCGGGATGTTCACCCATCCGTGAAGGAGTATTGCTTATCAGACCGGACACCACACTGGCTGATGTACGCAAATTCGGTGAAGAGTGTCAAAGACGCTGGGGCATCACTCCGCTACAAATTTTCCTGCACAAAGACGAAGGGCATTGGCTGAACGGTCAGCCGGAAGCGGAAGACAAGGAGAGCTTCCAAGTCGGTAACAGATGGTTCAAACCAAATTATCATGCTCATGTCGTATTCGACTGGATGAACCATGAAACTGGAAAAAGCCGAAAGCTCAATGACGAGGATATGGCAACCATGCAGACCCTTGCTTCCGATATTCTCCTGATGGAACGTGGACAGGCTAAAGCTGTTACAGGTAAAGAGCATCTGGAACGGAACGACTTTATCATTGAGAAGCAGAAAGCCGAACTGCAACGTATAGAGGAAACCAAGCGACACAAGGAGCAACAGGTAAGCCTCGCCGAGCAGGAACTCAAACAGGTAAAAGCAGAGATACGTACGGACAAACTCAAAAGTGCAGCTACCGATGTAGCCACAGCCATAACCAGCAGTGTAGGTTCTCTTTTCGGAAGCGGTAAATTAAAAGATTTGGAACAATCTAACGAGAATTTACGTCATGAAATTGCCAAGCGTGACAAAAGCTTTGATGACTTAAAAGTTCAGATGCAACAAATGCAGGAACAGCACGGTAATCAAATTCGTAACCTGCAAGGAATACATAATCAAGAGCTTGAAGCCAAAGACAAGGAAATATCACGATTGAACACCATTCTTGAAAAAGCGTTCAACTGGTTCCCACTGCTCAAAGAAATGCTGAGAATGGAAAAATTATGCTATGCCATCGGATTTACCAAAGATATGGTAAACAGTCTTTTGACAAAAAAAGAAGCTATCAGATGCAATGGGAAAATCTATTCCGAAGAGCATAGACGAAGATTTGAAATCAAGAATGATATTTTCAAGGTTGAAAAAAGTCCGATAGATGAGAATAAATTGGTGCTGACCATAAACAGGCAGCCGATAGGCGAATGGTTCAAAGAGCAATGGGAGAAATTAAGGCAAGGTTTGCGACAATCTACAGAAGAACCAAGAAAAAGTAGAGGATTCAGAATGTAATTTTGATAGTATTTGATTGTATCTCAATAAAATTAAATATCTTTGTAAACGGATTGAGACTACTCTTTCCAAAACATATTAGAATTAAGAAGAAGCGTTATGCTTATCTTGTACTTGAAAACGTAGGAAATTTTCAATTAGATGCAAGGATAGCATAGTGGTTCTCACGCATATAGCGTGGGCTGCTATTGTTACATCTGCATCTATGGTTTCCTACGACCTTCAAGTAAAGAATGTGGCATACAGTTCCACGCTTCTTTAATAGGTTAAATTCCTTTTGGAACTGGAGATTAAAATATGTAGTGTATGAGTGTAATAAAAAAATGGTTATTTGCTATTTGCGCCATTATATTAATGAATGGATGTGCACCACTTCGAATGCCTGTAATAGTAAGGAATGCTCCTATTGAAATGTATAAATACGCATACATTTCCCCAACAAAGGAATTGACATCAAGCATAGGAGGTACATATGGTGGGCAATACGGTATCTATGGTTCTTCAACCACCAAAAGTGTTAATCCAAGTGATGTAATAGCAGGAATACTAATAAAAGAAGGATATATCATATTACCCGAACTTAAACCCGAATTATCTAATGAAACTCTAATCGTCAATTATGGTGAGAGTGGCAGGCGTAATAGAGGTTTAGGTTATACAATAGAAGTAACTATACAGTTTAGCTCTGCAAAAACCAATGAAATGATATGTTCTTGTACAGCAGAAGGACAAGGCGAAACAGAAGCTGATGATATCCGTCAAGCCATTAGAAGAGCCTTAACAAGTTTATTCCCTGAGAAATAACCCAATAATACGACAGATTATGAAAAAGTTTTTAGTATTATCCGCTTTAGTTATAACTTCTTGTACACTCTCTAACGAGGAAAAAGCTGAGAAATTGGTTAAAGAGACGCTTAAAGACTATCTCTATCACCCTGATTCTTATGAGCCAATATCAACAAGAGTTGATAGTATGTTTATTGATGTAACTACTATTGAGCCTATTATGAAAATTAGCGATGAAATCAAGAATTTGATATCTAAAATAAATCGCTGTGAGAGAAAAATTGAATCAGCAGAATCTTCTATGGATATTTTTGCCCCCAATGGTTATTCTTCTCAATACTCTCGTGGAGAGTATTCACGAGCAAAAAAAGAAAAGGAAGAAGCCAAATCTGATTTGAACAAATACACCAAGAAACTTTCAGAACAACTTGCTTCTCTAAAAGAAAATGTCGCTAAATATCACAAAGGAGAATTTACAGGTTGGGCAGTAAGCCATAGATTTAGGAGTCTTAATGGAGCAGGCTCAATGACCATTCCGGGAGAAATGATTTTCTTTTGCGATGAAGAATTTACAACTTGTGGGGGTTATGAAACAGATAAGTTTGAGGACTTCGTAAAAATTTTAAACGCAGTAGATGAAGCAACTTCGGATGAAGATGTAATAGATTATTTTAAAGAAAATAATTTTTTGCTATAAATTCCGTATTTCCGTAGTACGCTAATTTTTATGCAAAGCAAATATTATTAACTGCTATTTTTTTAATATGCAATGGGCGTTTATTTTGGTTATTTGTATAATTGCTATTTCGGTTATTGTAATAGCGATGGTACGAACACGCCTAAAAAACAAATCCAAAGAGCTTGCAGAAAAGCTAAACCATATATCTGCATATAGCGAGAAATCAAATTATGAGCAAGCAAGAGAGAGATTATCGGCTCTTAATGAGGGGACGTTTATAGATATTCCCTCAGACTTAAATAATGGCTTTTATGGCAGGGTAATCTCCGCAACGCAAGAAAAAGATTTCATCAATCATTATAAGGTACATTTCCAAGAGGCATATTCACTTCTGAAGAAACTTGAAGCCTTTAACATCACTCCATCAGAAACCATATCCAAATTCATTAACGACTTTGGAAGAATCAACAAACTTGTAAAACAACATAATGATGGTGTTATAACCTTTCTACTTGACACGCACAGGGACTTTTTCGACCATTGCCTAAAATACCCATTAGACAAGCAACAAAGACGCTCAATTGTTTCAGAAGAGGATAATTGTTTAGTAGTCAGCAGTGCAGGTAGTGGTAAAACCTCTTCAATTGTCGGTAAGGTTAAATATCTCACCGAAATCAAGGGTATAGCACCTGAAAGAATTTTACTTATCAGTTATACCAACAAAGCAGCAGCCGAACTAACCGAAAGAATGGCGACCAATGGATTGAAAGGTTACACATTCCATAAGTTAGCCATTGATATTATAGGCAAAACAACAGGCACAAAACCATCGATTTGCGACAATACAGATTCATTGTTTGTTGATATATATCACAAATTGTTAGATAAATCGTCTTTCAAGAAAAGTATAGTAGAATACTTTATTGATTACCAAACGAATGAAGCCGATTGGGAACAACGCAAGAATGAAAGACGAGAGCAATTATCAGAGCAAAAGAATGTGCAGCTAAAGGCGATGTTCCCCGATATGGACGGCAGAGCCATATATGTGAGAAGTGAACAAGAACAAAAAATATGTTTTGCTTTGTCCTCGCTGGGAGTGAAATTCAGATATGAAGAACCATACGAACATCAATTAGCAGATGAGATGCACTCACAATATCGTCCCGACTTCTCAATATATTTTAAGCAAGGAGGAGTAACCAAACGCATCTATCTTGAACATTTCGGAGTTGATGAACACGGGCTTGTTCCTGCTTGGTTCGCAAAAGACAAGGGTATAACCTACGAAGAAGCCAATCAGAAATACAATGATGGTATAACTTGGAAAAAAGCGGCTCACGAGAAATTTGGTACACAACTTTTAGTGACATCAAGTGCAGATTTCCATTATTCTGATATTAGGGATAAACTCCGTAAACTATTAGCTGAAGCAGGTGTACCAATTCAAGAAAAAACCGATGAGGAGTTATACGATTTAGTACTACCCAAAGGCAGCAAGCAGGAAAAGGCGTTTATACGACTTGTTGTTACTTTCGTTACATTGGTAAAATCAAGTTGTAAATCAGTTAAAGAGGTTTTGAAACAAGCCAAAAATGCAGATGATGAACGAAGTGTGTTTATCATCAAGAATATATTTCAACCTGTATATGAACGCTACATAAATGCGTTAAGCGATAGTAACCAAATTGATTTTACCGATGCTATTCTTCAAGCCACTGAGATATGTCGTACTTCACACCCTGTTGAATATGATTATATCATAGTGGATGAGTTTCAAGATATTTCAGTTGACCGTTACAATTTCTTGAAAGTATTGCGAGAAGGGAATCCTCCTGCAAAGTTGTATTGTGTGGGTGATGATTGGCAGTCTATTTATCGTTTTTCGGGAAGTGATATGGCTCTATTCAATCAATTCCCCGAATATTTTGGAACAACGGAGATAAACAAGATTGAAACGACATACAGATTTGGAGAACCTTTGGTTTCTTTGTCTTCGAACTTCATACAACGCAATAAAGCCCAAATACAAAAGAATATCCATTCGTTCAGTTCTGAAATGAGAACTGAGTTGGAATTCTATGCTTACGATAGACGAGATTACTGCAATACGATAGGGCAACTTGTGGCTTCTATTCCATCGGATAAATCAATATTCCTATTAGGGCGTTATTCTTTTGATGATTACTACCTCTCCTTTATGTATCAATCTATAAAGGAGGGTAATAGATTCTACTATGTGATAGGAGGACAAAAAATAGAGTTTTTGACCGTACATAAGTCAAAAGGTCTTGAAGCAGATTATGTAATACTATTGCAATGTAACAAGGATACTTATGGCTTCCCGTCTCTTGTTAGTGACGACCCTGTGCTTAACTATGTACTAACTAAAAGCGACCAATTCCCATATGGAGAAGAACGTAGATTGTTTTATGTAGCAATAACAAGAGCAAAGATGAAAACTCTTGTGCTATATGACAAGCGTTTTCCCTCTGTATTTGTGGATGAATTTTTGCATCCTGAAAAGGTTTCAGAAGATAGCTATGTGAAGCACCCCAATGCCAATAAGAGATGGACAAGAAGTGCAGACCAATTTCTATTGAAACTGCATAATGAGGGAAAGAGCGTCAAATATATTGCAAACAAAATGGGCAGAAGTCAAACGTCAATCGTTATGCGATTGAATAAACTTAATCAATAACAATGCTTTAAATAACTTTTTGCAATTATACCACCAATAACATTGGGGTGTGTCCTTATTAAGGGTATAATCTTAAATAATACAAAAACACCCAACTTTACATTCTTGGGTGTAAAATTGGGTGTTTGTTTTGTAATTTACTGATTTTCAGCATTTATTGCGGAGAGACAGGGATTCGAACCCCGGGTGCCTCGCAGCACAACGGTTTTCAAGACCGCCGCAATCGACCACTCTGCCACCTCTCCTAAAAACTTCCTCTTCGAGAAGTACTTTTTCCTTAAAGCGGTGCAAAGGTACAAATCATTTTTAATTCTGCAAACTTCCTTTCTCTTTTTTCATGAATTAATAGTACTTTTGCACCATGATATATCCGCAGAACTTTGAACAGAAAATAGGTTTCGACCAAATACGCCAATTGCTGAAAGAAAAATGCCTCAGTACACTTGGCGAAGAACGGGTGATGGACATGGCATTCTCCGACCACTTTGGGGAGGTGGAGGAGCGTTTGGACCAAGTCACTGAATTTGTACGCATACTCCAAGAAGAAGACAACTTCCCGGCACAATACTTTTTTGATGTACGTCCGTCACTGAAACGCATACGCGTGGAAGGCATGTATCTGGATGAACAAGAGCTATTTGACCTGCGCCGTTCACTGGAAACCATACGTGATATTGTACGCTTCCTACAGAAAAGCGACGATGATGAGGAAGAGGGCGCTTCCCCCTACCCTTGTCTGAAAAGACTGGCGGGAGACATCACCGTTTTCCCACAGCTCATAGCAAAAATAAACGGCATCCTCTCCCCTTACGGAAAAATCAAGGACAATGCCTCTACAGAGTTGGCACGCATCCGCCGGGAACTGGCAAGTACTATGGGAAGCATCTCCCGCTCACTGAATAGTATTCTACGAAATGCCCAGTCCGAGGGCGTTGTGGACAAAGACGTAACGCCCACCATGCGTGACGGCCGTCTGGTCATTCCCGTTGCACCGGCACTGAAACGGAAAATACGCGGTATTGTACACGACGAGTCGGCCAGTGGTAAAACCGTATTCATCGAGCCTGCCGAAGTAGTGGAAGCCAACAATCGCATACGAGAACTTGAAGGTGACGAACGCAGAGAAATTATCCGCATCCTGACGGACTTCTCCAACCAGTTGCGTCCCTCCATCTCCGACGTACTGCTATCATATGAGTTCCTTGCCGAAATAGACTTCATACGTGCCAAAGCATTGTTTGCCGAGCAAATATCCGGACTGAAACCGGCTCTCGAAAACAAGCAACTGCTGGACTGGACAATGGCGGTACACCCACTCTTGCAACTTTCTCTCGCCAAACATGGCAAAAAAGTCGTACCGCTTGACATCGAACTGAATGAAAAGCAACGTATCCTCATTATCTCCGGTCCGAACGCAGGCGGCAAGTCCGTCTGCCTAAAGACAGTAGGCTTATTGCAATACATGCTGCAATCCGGACTACTCATCCCGATGCACGAACGCAGTCATGCCGGAATATTCAGCAGCATATTCATTGACATCGGTGACGAGCAGTCCATTGAAGATGATTTGAGTACCTATTCCTCCCACCTTACAAACATGAAAATCATGATGAAAAGTTGCAATGAACGGAGCCTCATCCTGATTGATGAATTCGGTGGTGGAACAGAACCCCAAATAGGAGGCGCCATCGCCGAAGCCGTATTGAAACGCTTCAACCAAAAACAGACGTTCGGTGTCATCACCACACACTATCAGAATCTGAAACATTTTGCCGAAGACCACGAAGGTGTAGTAAACGGCGCCATGCTCTATGACCGCCATCTGATGCAAGCACTGTTCCAGTTGCAGATAGGCAATCCTGGCAGTTCGTTCGCTGTAGAGATTGCCCGCAAGATAGGTCTGCCCGAAGATGTCATCGCCGATGCCTCGGAAATTGTGGGCAGCGAATACATCAATGCCGATAAGTACCTGCAAGACATTGTGCGCGACAAACGCTATTGGGAAGGCAAACGCCAGACAATACGCCAGCGTGAAAAGCACATGGAAGAGACTATCGAGCGTTATCAAACCGAAATCGAAGATTTGCAGAAATCCCGGAAGGAGATTCTGCGCAAAGCGAAAGAAGAAGTGGAGCAATTGATGCAGGAAGCCAATGCGCGCATCGAGAACACCATACGCTCCATCAAAGAAGCCCAAGCAGAAAAAGAAAAGACACGCCAGGCCCGCCAGGAATTGACGAACTTCCGCGAATCAATGGAATCGCTTACCAACAAGGAACTGGAAGAAAAAATTGCCCGCAAAATGGAAAAGCTGAAAGAGAAGCAAAACCGGAAAAAAGAAAAGAAAGCAGGCAAAGGAAAAGATGACGGGCTATCCGCCCAGGCTTTGGCAGAACAGCAGGCGCGGAAGGAAGCAGAACGCCTTGCAGCCATCACCCCCGGCTGCAACGTCAGAATAAAGGGACAAACCTCTGTGGGAGAAGTAATGGAAGTGAATGGCAAGAATGCGGTCGTCGCGTTCGGCAGCATCAAAACTACCGTAAAACTAGATAGGCTGGAACGTACCAACGCGCAGCCTAAACAAGCTGATGTGTCCACCAAAAGCACTTTCATCAGTGTCCAAACCCAGGACAGCATGTACGAGAAGAAACTACATTTCAAACAAGACATTGATGTCCGCGGCATGCGTGGCGACGAAGCCTTGCAAGCCGTTACCTATTTCATTGATGATGCCATCCTTGTCGGCATGTCACGCGTGCGTATCCTTCACGGAACTGGAACGGGTATCCTGCGCACGCTTATCCGCCAATATCTGGAAACCGTTCCCGGAGTGCGCCACTTTGCCGACGAACATATACAGTTCGGCGGAGCAGGCATCACCGTTGTGGACTTGAGTTAATGAATAATTGACAGTTGATAACTGATAGTTAAAGCTAAATCATAAATCTGAAATATATGAAATCAATCAAAGAACTCTACCGCATCGGTACCGGTCCATCCAGCAGCCACACTATGGGGCCGCGCAAGGCAGCTCAGATATTCCTGGAAAGGCATCCCGAAGCAGCCGCATTCCAAGTAACCCTGTACGGAAGCCTCGCCGCTACCGGCAAGGGACACATGACCAATGTTGCCATCACCGAGACACTGCAACCCGCAGCACCGGTAGAAATAATCTGGGAACCCAAAATATTCCTGCCCTTCCATCCCAACGGCATGAAATTCGTCTCTTTGGACAGCGAAGGCAAGGAGACCGACCAATGGACCGTATTCAGTGTCGGAGGCGGTGCCCTGGCAGAAGAGAATGACGGAGCATCATCCGTAAACACTCCGGATGTATACAAAATGAACAGTATGACCGAAATACTACAATGGTGTGAACGTACCGGAAAAAGTTACTGGGAGTACGTCAAGGAATGCGAGGAAAGCGACATTTGGGATTACCTGCAGGAGGTATGGAAAACCATGCAGGCTGCCGTAAAACGGGGATTGGATAGTGAAGGAGTCCTGCCTGGCCCTCTGAATCTGCGCCGAAAGGCTTCTACCTATTATATACGTGCCAGTGGCTACAAGGCTTCCCTCCAGTCGCGCGGACTGGTATTTGCCTATGCCTTGGCAGTAAGTGAAGAAAATGCGTCAGGTGGGGTCATTGTCACTGCACCTACCTGCGGTTCGTGTGGCATTGTACCGGCAGTGCTCTATCATCTGCAAAAAAGCCGGGAATTCAGCGACACACGCATACTCCGTGCCCTTGCCACAGCCGGACTGATAGGAAACATCGTGAAGACCAACGCTTCTATTTCGGGAGCGGAAGCCGGATGCCAGGCAGAGGTAGGTGTAGCATGTTCCATGGCATCAGCCGCAGCCAACCAATTGTTTGGAGGTAGTCCGGCACAAATAGAATATGCCGCCGAAATGGGATTGGAGCATCATTTGGGTATGACCTGCGACCCGGTTTGCGGACTGGTACAAATCCCGTGCATCGAACGTAATGCCTACGCCGCCGCACGCGCCTTGGATGCCAACCTTTACTCCTCCTTCACCGACGGCATGCACCGCGTGTCATTCGACAAAGTGGTGGAAGTCATGAAAGAAACCGGAAACGACCTGCCCTCCCTCTACAAAGAAACCAGCGAAGGAGGACTGGCGAAGGATTATAAGCCAATGTAGTTAGAGATTAGGGATAAAGGATTAAGGGGTCAATATGATTGCCCCCCCTAATTCTTTATCCCCTCATCCCTAATCAAGTTTTACCGGCCAATGCGTATCATCCCTATTACCGCTCACATCTTTTGTCTGCAGCAGGCCGCCTTCTTCCGAATAGAACAATTGATACTCTGCATTTCCCTTTTCAACTTCAATGACAAACTGCATAGGCACTACCGGATACTCCAAAAGAACAATCTCCTCTATCTTCCAGCCGGCATACTCACTGGCGCTGAAAGAGGTCTGTACTGTTCCCGGAAGATTATTCCAAAGCAATTCGGTTTCCGTCAGTTGCCATTCCGCCTGATTATTGAACCATACATCCTTTTCCTGCCCATCCACTTTACAATCTGCAACGAAATAGCCCCCTTTCTGTTCCCATTCCACATGGATTGCGGAAGGGTATTTGGACTTCAATGCTTGTGACATTGCTTCGGGCACTTTGACATCATCCTTGTCGTCATCATCACTGCATGCACCAAGTGCCAAGGCGGCGATGAACATCATCGCCAACATTTGAATCTTCATTCTCATCATTTCTCTATAAGGTTTAAGTTAATAGCTACCGGAGAATCAGTCGTCCATGCTGACGAACTTTCCCTTTTTGTTGAACTTCAAAGAGTAGTCATTACCTAGTTCAATTTCCACGCCGGTACGTCCGCGTTCGATTTTAGTAATAATCTCTCTCGGGAAGTTAGCCTTCACATACTCCTTTACCGGAACCGGAATCAATGCTTCGGGAACAGCGGACTTCTTGCAATCCACTTCCAACCAATTTCCTTTCTTGTCGAAGTCTATTTCCGTACGGTCTGTCAACAGCACTTCATATTTTTTAGTCTGCAATATTTCACTTTCAATCTTGATGTGTGAAATGTGCGGTTTCGAGAAATACTGGTTGATAAAATTGCGTGCCGTCAGCGGAAGCTGCTTGGTATCCTGAGTGATGACATCACCGGCAAAGGCAAACTGAACAGCTACAAGAGCCAACACAAGAATAGACAATACTTTCTTCATAATCGTTATTTTTTAATGTTACTAATAAATTTCATATTATTCACATTGCAAATAACGGTAGAGAATTAGGAAAGATTTAGGAATAACCGCAGTTAACAGTAAATTTTACTTTCTTTAACCAGACGAAAGGTATGCATACCGTCCTGCCATTCATACGTGAGCTTCAATGAAGACGACAACGCAATGGAACGCGCTATGGCAAGCCCCAGTCCGGTGGAGTCCTTCTTGCCATCCATGCCATGATAGAAACGCCGGAACAACTTCTCTCCATCCAAAGGGGCATCCCCCGTATTCCTGATGACCAGAGAAGCGGGAGTAGTAAACACCTGCAACTCTCCCCCTTCCCTATTGTGCAGCAACGAGTTCTTCACAAGATTGGAAACCAGTATTTGCGCCAGCGAATGGTTGCAACGGATGATAAAAGGCTGCTCCTCCCGTTTTCGTATCAGTCTCACCTGCTTATGTTCATAGATATCCATCAGGTCGGGCAAGAGTTCATCCAATATCTCATCCACCGAGACATCCTCCATCTCGGTATACTGCCCGTTCTCTATACGGGAAAGCAACAGCAGGGACTTGTTCAGTTTTACGGCACGCCCCAGCGTGGCATATATCTCGTCCAGCTGCTCCATTTGCTGTTCCGTCATCCCTTCACTCTCAGCCAGCAGCTCCACTTTTCCCCTCACGATGGCAAGCGGTGTCTGCAACTCATGCGAGGCATTCTCGATGAACTGCTTCTGCTCCTCGTATGCCTTGTAGCTGCGGTTGCCCATATCCAATGCAGCATCGCTCAGCTGGCGGAACTCCCGTATCTTCGTCGGGTTGTCCAATGGAGGCACCTCCTTGCCGGGCTGAATGCAGTGCAGCCAGTCAAGCAACCTATGTAACGGACGGAACACTCCCTTCAGCACCAACTGGATGCCGATGGAAGTACAGATGAGAAACAACAGGAACAGCGCTCCCAGATACCAAAGCATAGCCTCCACCATGTCATCCCGCTCCAAAATGGAAATCATCAGTTTCAACTCATAATATTGCCCGTCGGGCATACGGAAAGCGGTACACATGACACGTACCGGTTCGTCTTCATCCTCCAGTTCGATATAAACCGTAGCATCATAGAACACTTGTCTGTAATGCCGCCCTTCCTCTTCGGATATAGGGGTGAACTTATAGAAAGACATCAACGAGCCTTCCGTTTCGAGTATCGAGGGGTCGTGAAGCGCACTCTCCATCAATATCTCACCGTAATTCTCCAACGTATCGTCCGTCTCATCCACCACCTCGTCAATGATTGCGTAATAGAACAGCACACCCCACACTGCCATCAACAGAAACAGCAGCAATGCAAGTTTGCGGTAGGTGTAGCTCAGCAGCTTCATAGTTCGGAGAGTTTGTAGCCGAATCCATAGACAGCCTTTAATTCTATGGTAGCCTCAGCTTGTTTCAATTTCTTACGCAGATTCTTCACTTGCGAGTAGATAAAATCCAACGAATCCGCCTGGTCTATATTGTCTCCCCACACCGACTCGGCAAGGCTCATTTTATTGATGACCCGGCCGGGGTTGACTACAAAATAATAGAGCAGGTCGAACTCCTTGCGGTTCAGCTGCAAGGGTTTTCCGTTTATCTCTACCTGCCGTTTGTCGGGGTAGAGCAAAAGATTTCCAAGGGTGACGGTCACATCTCCCTTCGCCTGCCGCCGACGTATCAATGACTTGACACGTGCATTGAGTTCTGCCAGATGGAAAGGCTTTGTAAGGTAATCGTCGGCTCCCAGTTCCAGCCCGTCCACCTTGTCGTCCAGCGAGTCTTTGGCCGAGATAATAAGCACACTGTCACTGCGATGCAGCCGTTTCAGCTCACGCAGCAAGTCCAGACCGCTCCCGCCAGGCAACATGATATCCAGCAGAATGCAGTCGTAATCGTAGTCATTGATTTTATCCAATGCCGAAAAATAGTCGGCAGCGGTCTCTACAACAAACTTTTCTTTCAAGAGCGAAGTGCGGATGGTTTCCCGCAAATCTTGCTCATCTTCTACAATCAGGATTTTCATACCGGCAAAGATGGTCTATAAAACTGGAAACAATCTGGAAAACTATCCACTAATCAATGCTGTCTGTCTGATAATCCTCCATCAGTTCTTCTTTTGCCATGGAGATTTTCCCGTCAGCCGTAATGGTCAGTCTGATGGGAACATAAAGGTCGGATTGCGGATAGCAGACGCTGGCCGCGTATATGATTCCTTGCGGAGTGGTCTTGTCATAGACCAGCCCCTCAAGAATAGAGTACTTCATGAACTTGGCATCCACCAACGAAGCAAAATTATCTTTGGTGAACACTTTATCCACCACCTGCTTCCCGCCGCACGTGATGCGCAAGGTGATACGGTTATCCACAAATTTCTCCCCCTGCTCGTTTTTCACTATCGGCAGAGATTCATCCGGCCGGCGCACTACAGAAGACTGATACTCTTTTCCCTTATACGTAAAGGATGTTTTTACATCAGACACCTGCATGCGCTGTGGGCCGGCAATTTCTGTACTATCCTGCATCAATACCTGCGTACCGTCTTTCTTATTCTTGTCTTGCGACGAACAAGCAGTGAAGAAGATGACCGATGCACACACTAAAATATAGACTATATTCTTCATCGTTCTGTTTTTTAGTAGTTGACCGGACAAAAATAGTACAAATTGAATGCAATAGAAAATTTATTTTCTTTTAGATTCCATTTTTGCTTTTCTATCCTGCACTTTCTTGCTGTATGCAGCATATTGTTCTTCCGTCATAATCTTCCGGAGTTGTGAATCATAAGCAATACGGGCAGTCTTCATCTCTTCACGCTTCTTTTCCATCTCCGCTTTTTTCTGCGCGCGTTGCTCATCCGTCAATTGATGGCGCTTGCCATCTCTCTTATGATGCTTGTGTGCTTTGGCACGATGCATCGGCATATCTCCCATTTTCTCAACCAATGCTAGATTTGCCTCCAGCAGTTGTTGTTTCTGCGTATCGTTCAAGGAGTACTCTTTCACCATCCGTTCCGTCATGCGCTCGGCACGGACTTTCGGTTCGGGCATTTTATCACTGTGGCGGGCATGTTGTGCCATTGCCATGCCACCCATCAGGAAGGCGACCATCCATATCAGAACTATTCTTTTCATCATTTTTCTCTTTTTTTAATTAATACCTTATGTTAGTTATACCTATTGTGTTGCAACGTATCTATGACAAAAACAAAAGCAGGAAGTTTAACCGCAACTTCCCGCTTTAACATAATAAATGAGGTTGAAAAGAATATTAAGGTTCGTCCAAATACTGTACGATAAGGCTCACCTGCTTCGGCATGAATGTCCGTGTCCTTACATTGTAGCCGGTATGCGCCAAGGCTTCATACAGCTCGTGATTCCGTTTTATCCACCGCGTCAGGGTGCGGATGGCGCAACGTGCAGTAGCATTGGGGCAATAGAGGCATGCCAAATCTTTCTTTTTATAAGTCGTGATACGAAAGCCATTTTCTGTTTCCATAGCAGTTTGTCTGATTTTTAAATGATTGATGTAAAGATACGATATTCAAAAGGCGAAGTCAAGTATTTCAAGGAGAATATGAACCTTTTTCTGAGAAAGTTCATATTCTCCTTATTTACAGAATGTTTATCCTAACGGATTTTCTCCCTGGTCGCCATCGGAACCGCCGCCATCCGGATTTAGTTTGGAGCTACCCCCACCAGAAACGGTGCCGTTGCCCGACCAATCCATCTTCTCTACACTGGCACGAGTCAGCATATCCTTAAAGTAGAAGCCCGGAGTGAAGATAATCTTGCGGCGATAAATCGTGCTTGCCTTCACATCTTCCAGCTTGTCCTGGCTCTTGGCGTTGATGCCGGGACGGAAACAGCCGAACTCACCCAGCTGTACCGAAAATCCCTTGTTGATATCCATATTCAAGGTGTCGATCAATCCGTCCAGCACCAGCTTCACCACACCGCGAGGCGCCATGCCTATCTTGGAAACCTCGTCGCATAAATCCTTAAAACCGACCACACCCAAAGTTTTCATCTGCGTCACGTACTTTTCCGTTTTTGTCTCGTCAAAACCGAATACTCTCTTTTTTACTTCATAATTCAAAGCCATAGTTTTTTAATTTTAAGTTGATTAATAAAAGTCGGTCTTGTTCGCTCGTCAGTCTGCAAAACCAGTTTCTTTGTGACCACGATGCAAAGATACAACGGGCAGAAAACGGGGTGGTGCTTTAACGGAGGTTTAAGGAGGTTTTCGTAGGATAAAAAAGGATATTGGAGGAGGAGAAAGGAGCTGATAAACAAGGAGTAAAAAAACTTTGAGAAATATTATCGGAGATGCTTCTTTCATTCAGTTTATCAGCTCTAACTTTACCTTTATGGCTGGGGGGTATACTTGATGAATTATTTTTCTTCAGAGACTTGTGCAGGGCTGATGCCAAGAGCTATACGGAAACCGCCATATTCATCACGATACGTTCCCATATCGTAATCAATGTAGGACACACGGCACCCTTTGGCTGTTCCTCCCCAACTTCCACCACGCAGTACATGGCGGAAATAGAGATGTGTCCCCTCAAAAGGCCAGCCCGAATGGACGGACTTGCCATTTTGTTCGTATTCCTTGGTATATAAATCCTCACACCACTCCCACACATTTCCACTCATGTCGTATAGTCCCAATTCATTTGGCTGCTTCATACCAACCGGATGCGTAGTGCCTTTATCTCCGGATTTGTTTTTCTGATAATTGTCAATATACCAGGCAACCTTGTCTATATGATGGCTGCCACTATACTTATATCCTTTGCTCTGCCTGCCGCCACGGGCAGCATATTCCCATTCCACCTCGGTGGGCAGACGAAAAGGTTGCTTCGTGAGGATACTCAATTTGGTGACAAATACCTGTGCATCGTTCCAACTTACACCTTCCACCGGACAATCATCGCATCCGGTATTAAAGGAAGGATTGTGTTCGCTACCGATTACGGCATTCCACAATCTTTGAGTCACTTCATATTTTCCTATATAGAAAGAATCCACTTTCTCTTCATGTACCGGTTTTTCATTCTCTTCGCAATCCTTTCCCTGCTCCTTTGTACCTCCCATCATGAAGGTTCCGCCTTCCACCAGAACCATTTCAAAGTTTTCACCGTTTACGGTAAAAGTTTTGGTCAGATTTGGTTCTTGTTCGGATTTGTCGGGGGTACATGCCATTGCACAACTCAGCACAAAAGCAAGCATCAGATTGTTTATTCCGTTGATATTTAAAAAAAAATTCCGCATAAGCCTTTATCTCTAACTTTAGTAAACTGCTTATTACTATCTTTAATGGATATTCTATCACAACTCAAATATACGGAATTATTTTTAAAATTTATTCCGATACTGAAAAATCATTTCAGATGCTCCCTGTCTAAATACTACAATATACCTCATTAGCAAAACATGTGCCTGATATGTACCCGTTTACCGGATTAAACTTAAATTCCCGGTTCCCTATTAACAATTCTCTTTTTCCGCATAGACGCCAATCCCCATATAACACAAATCCAAATAGACAGCATAAAAAAGTTCAGGTTCTTTTCTCTCTGAATTTGCGCTTGCAAACTCCAAACTCTTTTTTCCGAAAAACGGATAGTGGTAGTTTCGTGAACCGACAGGACATAGGGCAATGTACCTTCCACATGAAATACATTGACTTTCATCTGTCTTTATAGGGTTCTCCGACGCAATGGCATGTGTCGGGCACTCCTCGACACATTTTTTACAATCAATGCATGTGTCGTCCCCCGTAGGATAAAGCGGAACTTGCAGTATATCCCGATAAAGTCTGCTGCCCCTAATATTTATATCCGGTATCGCACTCGTATCCGTAATGCCCGATAGAAGCTGCCATGACTTGCAACCGAAATCATCGACTATACGGTTGTCTTCCATATCGGGACGTTCGGATGCGACATTTCTGAATACTGAGTGTCGGGCAATGAATGCGGCGGCAGACACGATTCTAAACCCGTTGGCAGTCAGCAAATCTTTAAGCTCGACAAGCATATCTTCATAATCTCTGTTCCCATAGGAGCAAACGATAATGGCAGGAGAACCGTCTCCCTTAACTCGTAAAAGCTGTTGTGAAGCTCTATTTTCTTGAATCCGGCTTCCGTCCAATCCTGCAAATATCTCTTCGACGGATTGGTTCGCGGCCATATTCAACGTATGGTAAATTTCTTCTCCATGTTCTGTAAGCTTTTACGAACTCCATACGATTGTCGTTCGTTGCCTTCTCCCTATATATGTATTCTTTCGCCTCCAGCTTTTTCAATATGCGGGATAACAGCCCTTTATCCATATTGAGCTCACGGGATATGTCCTTTGCATTTCGATTCGGATGCAAATACACATCTTGAATTTTACCTCTTTCTGGCATACACCACACTCGGCCCCATCCCATGCCTCATCAGTACCCCTTCTTCTATAAACCTATTCAAATCGACAACCGCCTGCTTATAACTACGTCCTGCCAGCCGTGCATACTGGGAACGATTGATGCAGGGATATTGCTGCAAATATTCATCCAGCAACTGCCAGCGCTGCTCCACGCCCAACGCCTCATCGGCAGACGAAGCAGGCGCCGATGCCGATTGCGGACAACGCTCCAACTGCATCTTTCCTTTTAAATCTTTATAGAACTCCCTGCCCAGACGGAAATTCAAACCGCGCAAAGCGATGGAAGCGGCACGAAGCTCTTTCTTGTCCGTCGCCTGGCAGGTACAACTCAAAGAGGGGGTGAAGTAACCCAGTTCGCCCAGCTCCACCGTCCAGCCATTGGCAAGGCAGTCGCGCAACTCGTCCATAAAGCCTGCCATCGCTCCTTCCAGCAGGCTGCGGCTGAGACCGGTGAAAAGATGTACACGCTCGATAAATTCCTTGCGGTCGATGGTGCCCTTGGGGACAAAGCGGGCATAAAGGGATTGTTGCTCGCCGGTCTGGCGGACGTCGGGTTTCTCGAAAAGGTCGTAATACGCACTCATATATATTCTGTTTTTAAATGGTTCTGTAATTCCGTTTTTTCTTCTTCCCTGGCATTAAGGAGAAGAAATGCTATTCTTTAATCGTTCCACCATGGAGAAAATATCATTCCACCACGGAAGAAAAATCGTTCCACCATGGTGGAACGATTTTTCCCACACGATGGAACGATTTAATAGTAGCATACAAATATACTAATCGAAAGGAGGGAAAGCAAAAAAATTCCCATAAAAAACATATCTTTACGCCGGAAATGAAACATATAAAAAACACACACCAAACTCACTTTAGAGTCATGAAGAAAATATATCCCAAAGAATGGTTGGAACTGCATCCTTACAAGCAGACAAACAGCGTTGACCAGTACTACGTCGGCATTGCAAACGAAATCCACAAAAGACTTTATTCTTCAACGATAGCCGACGCCTTCGAAGAAGAGGAAAACATACGCTATACAAGCCTCTGCCTCGCCGCATGGTTTGAGGACGTCATCTCCCAGACCGGCATCTGGCAGGCATTCACTGCCGAGTGCCGGAAGCGATACGGAAGCTATCTGCCCTTCTACCCCATCAAAGGCGATTATTTTCCGGATGAAATCAATCTGGAGGACATACGCTTTCTGCTTTGGCACCATATACAATATCTATGCCGGGGAATAAGCGCCATCAACCCCGAGAATCCCGGAATAGAGCAGACTGCACAAAAGATATACGGACTGCTTGCAGAGGAATACGAAACCGCTCCCGAAAATGAAAGGATGCAGGAATTTCTATACCACTCTGCCATGGAAGAAGAAGACTTCTTCCGCTACCGGGAGATACTGGATTGGTTTCACTACCAATGCTACTTCAACATCGAAAATGTCGCCCAATACCGGGACGAAGCTGAACGGTTGCTGGATGATGAAAAGATTACTCCCGAAATGGCAGAGACCCTCATATATGCCACACGCACCTCACTGACGTTCAAAGGGCGCCGCAACCTGCTGTCGCTGACCTCACCGGAATGGCTGGCTCTCATCGGAAAAGCCCATCCCGAACATCAGCTTTGGGGCAAGGTGAAGGCACGGGAAAACAGTTGCTATCTGCTGGAGAAAGAAGACGGCGAGTATCTGTATGTCAGAGATTTGTGTAGTGAAGACAAAGGCGAATTCAAGATAACCAAGAAGTCCTTGAACCTCTCAGCTATCCGTAGCAGAGAAGTAGGGAAAAGCACCCTTATCTGCGAACTGATTTATTTTGGCAATGCATGGTGGCAGTGCGGCATGCTTCTCGAAAACAAGTACGACCAGAAAATAGCGGAATATGTGGACGACTTGACGAAACAGAAAGAAAAAACGAATGAAAAGGCTACATTCCATGATTTCATAAAAGCATCCGGCGGGAAATCTTTTGTATTCTGCCAATCGCAAGAGGAAATCTCTGATTTTCTGCTGAACAAGATGGGATACGGCTTGAAAGAAGACCTGAACATACCACGCATACATACAGAAACCGGAGCCATGCTGATGGCCAACCCGCACACCGGCCTACATATCCAATTCAAGCTGTGCGAATGCATCAAATCTCCGGACAACCCCAATTATAATAAGGAGGAAGCAGAGAAAAACGCCATTATGTTCATCGTCAACCCAGACATTATCCCCTACCAATTGAGTTGCATCCTGCAAGACGAAGGCATGCTTCCGGATGCTTATCTGAACAGTTTGCAAGGAAAAGAATACGGGCAAGAGTTCATACGCAAGAATGCACACTTCCTGACTGATTATTTCCATTATCGGTGTCGGGAGAAAGACTTTGATTAGTTGAAAATGGGGGTGAATACCACTTTTGACACATTTCCAACTACCAATTATCATAGTGCTTTCCAGAACTTCTGAAAATCCTTATACCGTCCGTAGCACACTAACTGGTCGCCGGCTTGTATCTGGTCATTTTCCGGCAGTTCGTTCAATACATTGTGTTCCACATACGAGATGCCCAGGCAATTCTTCAAAGTCTCGGCACGTTTCAAGGCGAGCATCTTCAGGCCAAACTCCTTATCGAGATTCAATTCGTTGGCATAATAGCCAATGAACTTGTCCGGAACAGTGAACTTGACTACATAATAATCCGGTGCCACGCGGAAGGTCTCCATATCGGCACCGAATTCCAGCAACCGTACCAGTCCGCGTGCGGCATCCTCCTCGGGAGTAAGAATGCGTTCCAGCTCAAAGGCCTCGAGCACGGAACGGTGGACAGCGTCAATGGCGCGGGCATAGATATGCTGCACCTTCTTCTGCTTCAGCAAAGCCACTACACGGATGGATGCACCGAAATTCTCGCCGATGGCAACAATCACCACGTCCACACTGTTCAGCGGCAACACGGACAGCGCTTGCTCGTCCGTCGCATCGATGACAAAGGCTGTAGCAATCTTTTCCTTCAGACTATCTACCCGACCGGCGCTCACGTCCGCACCTATCACTTCGTGTCCCAATGCAGAAAGCTCTTCTGCCAGCACGTGACCATAATTCCCTAAACCGATAATAATATACTTCATCTTATTTAATTGATTATAATCTGACCACTCGGATACTGATACTTCGTATGCTTCTTCTGCTTGATGATGCCAAGCATCAGCGTAATCAGTCCCACACGCCCCACAAACATCAGCAGTGCCACCAGCAGCTTGCTGTCGTCTCCCAACTGCGGGGTAAGGTTCAAACTGGACCCCACCGTGCTCAATGCCGACACACACTCGAAGGTAATGGCCAAAAGCGACGCACCCGGCTCCAGAATGCTGATGATGAAAATAAACAGCAACAAGACGCCGAACGACATCACCACCGTGGCATTGGAACGACGGATAGAATCGTGTGACAGCTCACGACCAAACACCTCTACCCGTTCCGTGCCGCGCAACACAGCCACCAGATTCAGCACCACTACCGCAAAGGCATTTACCTTGATACCGCCTGCCGTAGACTGGGAGCCGCCTCCCACCCACATCAGAAACAGATAAATGAGCAATGTCTGTACCCCCAAGCCGGCCAAGTCCACACTGGTAAAGCCTGCCGTACGGGGACACGTGGCATTGAAAAACGCCTGCGTCCACTTGTCTGCCACCGACATGCCGGCAAAAGCGGCATTCCACTCAAAGACAGCAATGCCCACCGTGCCCAGCACCAACAGCAGGAAGGTGACTATCAGTACAATCTTTGTATTCAGGTTGTACAGATGGTAAAAACGCCTGCCATCCCAATGCCACGTACGCAGGAAGTGCCACAGACGACGCAGATGGTAAAGAATAATATCCTTGAAATTCACCAGGATGGGGAAACCGATACCCCCCAAAATAATCAGCAGAGATATATAGATGAAGAACGGGTTGTGCCCCGTCATCACCAACGGATTGCCCAGATTTCCGGGCAACGTGGAGAATCCCGCATTGCAGAAAGCGGAAATGGCATGAAAAGCGGAAAAAGCCAGCTCTTCCTGAAGGTCCATCCCCATCGTCCCGTGGATGTCTCCCCAGATGGCAAGCATCCCTATTCCTTCAATCACCAGCGTAAAGGCCAGAATATAGACCAGGGTGGAGAGCAGGGAATTCAAGGAATTGGAACTCACCATGTCGCGCACCACTAACTGATTGTACAATGAGGTATTACCCATGAAGAACATGGCAAAAAAGCTCGTCAGTGTCATCACTCCCAGACCGCCTATCTGAATCAGCAGAATGATTACCACAAAACCGGTCGGGGTAAAAGTGGACGCCACATCGACAGACGTCAGCCCCGTGACGCACACCGCACTGGTGGATATGAATAGCGAGTCGACCCACGATATGCCGTTCACCGTGCAGCGCGGCAACATCAACAACCCCGTGCCTATCATTATGATTATCAGAAAGCTGGCAGCCAAAATAAGCGAAGGGTTCGTACGCCGCCCCAGCAACCGTACCAGCCCGTTGGAAAGGCTGAAAAAGGAAAACACCAGCAGCAGGACAAGGTGATAGGCCTTGCCATGCAGAAATTCCCAGAACTGCAAGATGGCGCCCTCCTCCTCCGGACGATGGAAAATGACCGGAATAAGGGTCAGATAGAGCAGAATGGTCAGTATCCAAGTGAGCTTACTGAACGTGCGACGGGTATCCTTGTATTCCAGCAAAATGCGCAGAGTGACGTCTGCCAGAAAAACAATCCACACCCCATGATACAAGCGCTGGAGCTGATGCGCCTCGACCTCTGAAATCGTAAAGCCATGCTCATAGACCACGCCGACAATCAGCAGGATGGAGGCCAAATAAGTGATGGAAGTCATTACTCCCACTGTCATCCGTACGTAAGGGTGAATCCATTTATTTTGATACAAAAGGAATTTATGATAAATCTTCATAAATGCATCGATTAATGAAACGCGGCAAACTTAGACAAATATACCTTGATATACAAAAAACAAAAGGAAAAAGAAATTGGTTCAAAAATAATAGCTACATTTGGGCATTGAATTATTAATAATTTTAACCACTATGAGCAACAAAAAGAAAAGATTCATTCTCCCGGAAGAGGAAATTCCACAATACTGGTATAACATACAAGCCGATATGGTGAAGAAGCCCATGCCACCGCTTCACCCCGGCACCAAGCAACCGCTGAAAGCAGAAGACTTGTATCCTATCTTTGCCGAGGAACTCTGCCGCCAGGAATTGAATCAGACCGACGCGTGGATTGAAATCCCCGAAGAGGTCCGCGAAATGTACAAATACTACCGCAGCACTCCGCTGGTGCGCGCTTATGGATTGGAGAAAGCACTCGGCACACCGGCACATATCTACTTCAAGAACGAGAGCGTCAGCCCGATGGGCTCGCACAAGCTGAACTCCGCCATCCCGCAGGCGTACTATTGCAAGCAGGAAGGAGTGACCAACGTGACCACCGAGACCGGTGCCGGACAATGGGGAGCTTCCCTGGCATATGCCGCCCGCCTCTTCGGACTGGAAGCCGCTGTCTATCAGGTAAAAATCAGTTACGAGCAAAAGCCCTACCGCCGCAGCATCATGCAGACATTCGGTGCGCAGGTTACCCCGTCTCCCTCCATGTCTACCCGCGCCGGAAAAGATATACTGACCGCCCATCCCAACTATCAGGGCTCGCTGGGAACAGCCATTTCCGAAGCTATAGAGCTGGCACAGACCACTCCCAACTGCAAATATACCCTCGGCTCCGTATTGAGCCACGTGGCCCTGCACCAGACCGTCATCGGACTGGAAGCCGAAAAGCAGATGGAAATGGCGGGTGAATATCCCGACACCGTCATCGCCTGCTTCGGAGGAGGTTCCAACTTTGGCGGTATCGCCTTCCCCTTCATGCGCCACAACATCCTCGAAGGAAAGAAAACACGCTTTGTCGCCGCCGAACCTGCCTCATGTCCGAAGCTGACACGCGGCAAATTCCAATACGACTTCGGCGACGAGGCCGGATACACTCCGTTGCTGCCCATGTTTACACTGGGACACAACTTTGCCCCTGCCAATATCCATGCCGGCGGCCTACGCTATCACGGTGCAGGTGTCATCGTATCACAACTGCTGAAAGACGGTTATATGGAAGCGGTGGACATCAAGCAGCTCGAATCATTCGACGCCGGTTGTCTGTTTGCGCAAGCAGAGGGCATCATCCCCGCACCCGAGTCCTGCCATGCCATTGCCGCCACCATCCGCGAAGCGAACAAATGCAAGGAAACGGGTGAAGAGAAGGTGATTCTGTTCAACCTTTCCGGTCACGGACTTATCGACATGGCATCCTACGACAAGTATTTGTCCGGCGATTTAGTGAATTACGAGCTGACGGATGCCGACATCCAGAAGAATCTGGACGAGATAGGCAATCTGGCTTAATAGATATTCGCCATACTGACAAGCGGTTCATAGAGTTTCTCTATGTCCTGCGAGTCCATCTCAATCTGTACCTGGTCCCCCGGAATCAAACGAGTTCCCGTGGGGACCAAGTTTTTTCCATCCCGATGCACATTGATGATGGCGCAACGTTCCGGCAGGGACAGTTCATCCACCAGTTTCCCGTCCAGATAAGAATCCGTCATAATCTCCACTGAAAGCGTATAGCGTTTCTCTTCTTTAAAATCGGGAGCATGAATCATATCTTCATAGAGGGAGACGTTGGAAGGCTTCATTTGCAGAAGTTCCGTAAAATAGTAGGTCAGCCCGCCTACCACCACCGAAGGGTAAAAGACCTCAAAATGCCCTGTAATCTCCGTAATCAGCACAATGGCCGTGAGCGGTGTACGGACCACGGCCACCAGAAAAGCCGACATGGAAACAAGCATGATATAACTGACATTCTCTTGCCCGATGACACCGTACCTCACTCCCACCAGCCCGACAATCTGTCCCAACAGCCCTCCCGTAACCAGCGTCGGAATGAAACTGCCGCCCGGCAATCCGGAAGAGACAGAGAAAACTGAAAAGACAAAATGCAGCAACATGACAGCCGTCACCCACATAATCTGCGTACTGCCGTTCTGCGCCTGGGCCAGCAGAAACTGCTCCCCACCTCCGGTCAGATTGACCTGCATCAGCGAAATGATGTAGGCCACCAGCACCAGATAGAACATCTTGACATACGCCGGAGAACTGACTTTGGCATACACATGCCTGAAAGCATTCACGGTGGAGGAGTAGAACTTCCCGCATACGGAGACAATCACCGCCAATATCAAGAAATACTTCATCTGGACAAAGAAGGCGAAAACCGGTTCCGTTACTTCTATCAGATGGTAAGGATTCACGGGAAAGACCATGCTTGCCACGGCTCCTGCCACAACACCCGCCAGCAAGGTAGTGATGGCCGTCTTAGGGGCATCGAAGCGTTCAATGGATTCTATTACAATGAGCGAGGAAGCCAGTGGCGCTGCAAAAGCCGCAGCGAGCCCCGCTCCCGCCCCGGCTGCCAGCAACTGTTTCCGTTCGCCTTTCAGGATATGAGTCCAACGGGATACCAGGCTACCCACATAGGAGCCTATCTGCACGGAAGGCCCTTCGCGCCCCAAAGACAGCCCCGCCGAGAAGGACAGAATGCCCCCTGCAAACTTGGATACCATCTCGATGAAAGGATGCCGGTAAGTGATGCGCCCGTTAATCACGCCGCGTGTCTGCGGAATACCTCCCCCGCCGATAAGCGGCATTTTCCCCACGAGCCACATGACGAAGACGAGAATGCCCCAAGAAAACAGAAAGAGTGGAATGTGCCAGTACCAGGCCGGATGCGAAGCGAAGAAACCACTGCGGAGGTGGAACAGATAATAGAGAAGATAGTGATAGGGCACAGCGACCAGTCCCGTCAGCAAACCGACGAACATGCTGACGAAATACAGCCGGGCATCCACCAGCTTCAACTTCCAGATATGCCAGCCGCGTACTGTTTTCCAGTTCTTGACCCTCGTCCAAAGACGTTCTGCCTTATCCCATAGTTTCATAACAAAACAACTCCCGTTAACTTGCGCTTTACAACAACAAGCAACGGGAGTTGTTTTATACAGAAACATTATTTACCAAAATCTGTTCTTTGCAGGATTATACTCAAATCCCACGAGCTTCAATTTTCGTACAATGTCCTCTTTCTCTACGTTCATATCCTCACAGAGCGCGTCCAACGAAGGATAGAAATCACGCAGTTTCATGTTGATGAAGCTGTACAGCATCACCGGGTCCTCAGGTAATCTCATAGTTACAATCTTTAAATTTAAACTAATACCAGGGGCAAAATTACAATAAAAAAACAAAATAGAGATAATTTTAGTGTAGAATATACAATCTAACCACCGCAAACGATTGAGGGCCATGTTTACGGAGCTTCCGTCTGCTCTATCTTCAGGGACACCTTCTCGATAATCTTTCCAAGCTCCTCTTCCAGCGGAATCACATTGAAGTCGCTCCAGAAATCGGCGTCATACTTGAAGTCGGTTTCAGAGAAGACGGTATGCACCGGCAACCGTTCCGCACGCGGGAAGCGCGTCACGTTCTCCCCGTCAATCCGGCAGGTCACCATCTCGAACCAGGTATACAGAGTGGGATTACTGAAGAGCATGCGTTTTCTCTTCATCTTGAAGTAAAGGTCGCCACGGATGTGGTGGACATAATAGGTACCGTTCCAGGGTTTGTATGAGACGGTATAGACAAGTTTCTCCGTTGTCAGCCTGATTTTCGGAGCCTGGCGTATCACGAAAAGCCGTGTGGCGGCCTTCACATACCGGGGATGAATCTCGAAGCGGGCACGCAGCAAGGCGCTGTTCTCCGAGTCTATATAGAGTTCTCCGCAGAACAAAGGCTCCTTTACCCCACGTTTCTGCTCAAAATAGACGACGTTGGCAGTACGGTCGTCCACCGATACGATGTCGCCCGAAGTATAGGTATAAAGTTCCTCGCCGGATTCCAGCAAGAGGAAGTCTGGAAGATTCTTCATGATGTCCAACTGCAGACATGCCTCCACCCCGGAGCTGATTTTGGCAAGCACACTGTCCGTCTGCTCCCGGTTATCTATCTTGCTCATCTTGAGCAGTTTCACCTGGTCTTTCTGTCCGGGTTCCATCGTCGGTGATTTGTAGACCTTGAAAACGGCCTCCGTCAGGCTCTGGAACTTGTTCTTCAGTTGTACACCTTCCCGGTAGAAGGTGGTCAGATAGACCGGAGAAGTGGAGTAGTTTCTATCCCTATGTTCTACCATCTCGCGAAGCAGTTTTTTAGGCTCCACCAAGCGGATAAGCACTTCTTGCAAGGAAATGACTTTCGGCTCAAGGCTCAGGACATTGCTGCGTCCTTCCAAAGCAGAGGCTTCCACCGTTTGCCCCACATAACCCAGATGGGAGAAGGAGAGCATGCAGCGCCTCAACGAGTCGGGCAGGTTGAGCCGGAATTCACCGTTCTGGTTGGTAATGTTACCCAGTGAGGTTCCTTGTGCGATGACCGACGCACTGACGACGGGCTCTCCCGTCTCCTTGTCCAGCAGGATTCCGGCAATGGTGGAATATGCCGGTCGGGGCGGCAGGGGTACCGTTTCTTCCATACTCTTCCTTTCTGCCGCCCGTGTTATCAATATATGGTTGCCTAATACCTTCAATTCGAGGTTCCGGCTGCCGGTTATCCTATGAATGGCCTGCCTCACGGAACACTCCTGCTTCCTGACCCTCACCACTGAGTCGTTATGGATGACCTTACTATCATAGATAAACAGATAGCCGGACTGCTCCGAGACTTTCCCCAACAGCGCATAAACCGTTCCCTTCATTCCAGGCAGCCGGACGATGCGGTCCAGCACATCGCCTCCGTCCGCTCTTGCACTGCCTGCCAGGAAGAAAATGAAGAGTGGCAAATGGAGAATGAAGCATTTCATTGAATTCATTGTTCCGACAATATCAATCTATTGCCCTGACGTGTACACTTCAAGTCGAACGTCCAGCATATCAGCTCGGCCACAGACTCCGGGGAGTTATTCGAAAATTCGACCGTCAGCCGCCGTCTGCCCAGGGTTGGCGACGCGGCTTCTATCTGCCAGCCGGCAGACTCCTTATTGATGGCACGCAGCACATCCTCCAGGCACTCGTCCTTGAAACGGATGTTGCTGGTGTAGCGGTCAAAGAGCTCCGGATTCTCCGTCTCGCTGACGAGCAGACTGCCCCCCTGCAAGATAACCGTTTCTCCCGCCTCTACAAAGACCGTCTGTTCCTCTTGTTTCAGCAGCACCTTCACCTTCCCGCGCTTCACGGACAAGCTGAAGGGGAGCCCTTCATTGCTCCTGACATTGAAAGCCGTGCCCAGTACCTCCACACGCACCCTCGCCGTCTCAATCGTAAAAGCCTGCTCGGGTTTCTTTGCCACATCGAAGAAGGCTTCACCCTGCAGGTTCACTTCCCGCTTGTCTTCCGCAAAATGTTCGGGATACTTCAGCGTGCTTTCCTGCGCCAGATATACCACCGAACCGTCTTCAAGGGTCTTGACCAGTGTGGGCTTCTCCCGGTTCTCCTCCGTCAGCAAGCTACGACTGTCCCCACCTTGTTCCGGTACGGCCCACCATGCGGCAAAACATACGATTCCGGCAATCACGGCTGCCGAAACGCTCCCCCACTTGAGGTAAAGCCTGCGGTGCGTTGCCGAAGCGTGTTCCGCATCTGCCGGCAGCAGGCAGTCCGTTTCGAAGCGGGCATAAAGCCGTACCCATGCCTCGTCGGTCCTTGTCTTCTTTTTATCTACTTCCATCATTGTGTCCGGATATAATTATCAATTTCATTTCGTAAGGTTCGGAGTACCTTGGTCATTTCCGCTTCCACCGTCTTGACGGACAACGAAAGCGACAAGGCAATCTCTGCATATTTCTTCCCCTCCATGCGGTGCATCCTGAAAATCTGCTGCCGGCGCCGGGGCTGCTTGTCGAGCGTCGAGCGTATGCCGGATGAGAGTCCGTAGTTCCTCGTACTCCAAATGCGCGTGGGGGTCGGACGAATAGCCCGGCCCGGACTCCGTACGGACAGATGCCCGATAGCGCTCCTTGACCTCCTGATGCTCACAAAACTGCACGGCTTCATTCCTCACAGAACGGTAGAGATAGCTTTTCACGGACTGGAATACTTGTAACCGCTCCCGGTTCTTCCACAGCACGTAGAACAGCTCCTCCACAATTTCCTCGGCAGACGCCGTATCACCCGTGATGCCCGCAGCATACCAGCAAAGAGGGGAATAATACCGGCGGAAGATTCCTTCGAACGCCTTTATATCGCCCTCCTTTATTCTGGCCAGTATCATCAGTTCGTCCAGCATACACGGTGTTTTTTCTCGGTTGCTCCAAATATACGAAAAACTATCAGATAATCAATTGGATTGTTTCCGCAATTTGCTGACTGCATTCTCCAGGGATTCCGTAGGTTCTATGATATTGTAGTTCCTCCAGAAGTCTTCGTTCCAGTACTCATCCACCAGGTCGTAGAATACCTGCTTCCGTTTGAAGGTGTTCTTGTTGGAGATGCCGGAGAGAGGGCTTTCCGTCCTGTCGGTCACCACCATTTCAGAGAAAGCGGTGTAGCTGGAGGAGAACAGCCTTTTTTTCCAGTCGCATTTAAAGCGGATGACATTCCGTATATAGTTCAAGTAAGTCTTGGTCCCCTGCTGCTTGTAGGTCACCAGATAGGCGACTTCCTGCGGGCAGAACCGCAAGCCGACGGGCTTCTTATGCAGAATGGCCTCCACTGCCTTCACCCGGTTTGCCATGTCCAGGCCAAACTCGGCACGTGTAAAGGAAAGCCGTTCGTAGTCTATATACAGTTTCCCGATGAACAAGGCATACATCAGGCTGCCCCGCGGACGGAAGCTGACCACATACTGCATGCGGTTATCCAAATTGACGGGGTCCTCCATACGGAATTCATAATAGTCCACATTGTCCGTGCTCAACAGCGCATCGCCATTCTTCACAATGTCCAGATAAAGGGACAAATTGGGGCCTCCCACCACTTTCACAGCCAGCGTGTCACTCTGCTTTTGGCTCAGCAGGCGGCGGCCTTTCAGCAGCTGCACCTTGTCGCGGTCCACATCGCGGGAGTTATAATCCGTCTTATAGACATCCATCACTGCCTCGGACACGCTGATATAGCGGCGGCGCTTCTGCACGGTTTCCCGATAGAAGGCGGTCAGCATGTTGTCATTGCCAGAATAATTTACTGGAATTTTCTTGATGGCCTCTTCCACTATGACGCGGGGATTATTGCCATAGACCACAATCTCGCTCAAAAGATTGGGAGCCGGTATCATCCAGATGGTCAGCCCGCCCGTTTTTTCAAGTTCTTCCAGAGAGAGGTGTGTAGTGAGATAGCCGATATGGGAGACTTCTAGTCCACGGAAAGCTTCCGTTTCCGCTACCTTCAAGGAGAATGTGCCGTCGGCATTGGTCACCGTTCCGATATTGTTGCCGACAACAGAGACGTTCACGTTTTCGAGTTTCTTCCTGCTGTCCTTGTTCTTGACCGTACCGGTGATGACGAGCTCGTTCACTGCCGCGTCCTGCGCCATCAACGGGGTGATACCCGAAGATAAGAATGCAAACAAACACCCAAGTGTAAATCCTACAAAGTTTTTCATAAGGCATGTTTTTAAGGGGTTTCTATTAATAAGAGCGGTGAGGAAGATAAAACCCTATAGAATGGAGAGAAAAATACAAAAAAAGTAGCACGTTGATAATCAGAGAGAAATTTTGCCAAGACATTGCCATAGGTTTGGCAAAACTTTGCCATGCCTATGGCAAAAGTTTGCCAACGCGGTGGCAAAGTCTTGCCAATAGTAAGGCAAAACCTTGTCAAACTGTTGGCAATAGCTTAGTTGAATTGTTGGGGCTTCCGCTGGCTCAGAATAACGTAGATGATGACCGGCGCACCGATAATGGGCGTGACGGCATTCAAGGGGATAATACCCGCTTCGCCGGGCAAGACGCAAATCAGATTGCAAAGCAGTGCCACTGCACCGCCACTCAGGATGGTGACCGGCAATAGGGAATTGTGATTGGCTGTCCCCAATATCATGCGGGCCACATGCGGCACGGCCAGACCGATAAAAGCGACTGGGCCACAGAAGGCGGTGGTGACAGCCGTCAAGAGCCCGGTGATAATCAAAAGCCAGTTGCGCACACGGCGGATATTTACACCTAGATTTTCGGCATAGCGCTCTCCCAGCAACAAGGCGTTCAGGGGCTTTATCAACAATAATGAGCCGAACAGTCCCACAATGGTGACCAGCGCAAAGGCCGGCATCTGCTGTAGGGAAACTCCACCGAAGTTGCCCAGCCCCCATATCATATAGGACTGCACCCCCTCTGCCGTAGCAAAGAAGTTCAGCAGGGCAATAGCCGAAGAGGCGATGTAACCTATCATGATACCCGTTATCAGCAGCATGATATTGCTCTTTATCAGCGTGGAAAAGAAAAGGATAAGTGCCATAATCAGCATGGCTCCGATAAATGCGCCAAGCAGCACGGAGAAGAAGCCGGACAGACTGAACGCCCCTGCCGTGATGCTGCCGCCAAACAGCAGCATGACGAAGGCCACTCCCAGACTTGCCCCGGCGTTGATGCCCAGAATGGATGGTCCTGCCAGCGGATTCTTGAAAGCCGTCTGTAACATCAGTCCGCAGACAGCCAATGCGCCACCGCAAAGCAGCGCCGTCAGCGCTTGGGGCAAACGGGATTCCCAAAGGATGAAGCTCCAGCTTGCCTTCTCCCCCTCTCCACCGAGCAGGATACGGAAAACATCGGCAGGCGGAATCGAAACCGACCCCACCAGCAGATTGCCCGCAAACAACAATAAGATGACTACTCCCAACCCGATACCATATTTCCAGCCTTTACTCATAGTTACATTATTTAGCACACGGAGGCACAGAGTTTTCTATTACTTTCACAAAAATTCCGTATTTCTGTGTTCATCACTCCTTCAGTCTGCAAAAATAGCGCAAGCCTCCCAAATCTCCTATTTCGGGATGCAGAATCTGTATCAGGTCGGACAACAAATAATCGGGACGGAACGGAGTCTCCTCGTAGAAAGGAACTTTCGCCGTATTACAACCATAGACATTCCGGGTCTTGAAAGCCTTAAAACCGGTGTAGCCGATATAATCCGCCTCCAAATCAGCATAGCTCATGTCGCGGTCGCGGTTGTACTTCACCAGCCAGACGTCGGCATCGCCCGCCTTGTCGAAAACGGTCTCGAAAGCCAGAGGAACAGAACCGCTGTGGGTATCGTCGGCAAAGGCGTAACGCCCGCAAGCATCCTGAAAAAGCCTTCCTATGGTGCTGCGCCCTCCCGGCACGTACCATGCCGAGCCGCTTTTCAACTCACTGACAACGGAGAATGAGGTGGATGAAAGTTGCGCACGCATCTTGAGTCGTTGGTAACAACTGTCTACTTCGGCAAAAAGGCTGTCAGCTTGTGGCGCAGCCCCGAAGAGCAGTCCGTAGAAACGCATCCACTCGGCACGTCCCAAAGCGGAGGTTTCCATGTAGTCGGCACATTCGATGATGGGAATATTCAGTTTCTCGATACGGCCATAACCGCCGCTGTTCTCAAACGGAGAGAGCAGGATGGCATCGGGGTGCAGGTCAATGATGCGCTCCATGTCGGGATTCATGCCGTCGCCACAATCGGCGATGGCGCCCCGGCGGCAGGCTTCGTGCACGGCGGGTAGCTTGATGTACTTCAAGTCGCAGACGCCGCCGATGCTACCAAACACACCCAGATTATCCATCAGTCCGCAGTGGACGGAAGAGTAGATAACTGATTTGGAGAGCGGGGTACGTACCACAGTACCTGCCGGAAGATGTGCCGGGAGTTCGCGGTCTTTCGGGACCAGTATATAGGTATGTAGCGTGTGCAACGTATCCCAAGGATTGCGCAAGGTGGCAAGGGTATAGCCGGGATAGGACACTAAGGTAAGATTCTCCGCATAACGTAAAGGAATGGTGTCACCGTTGGCCAAAGCAGAGGCAGTCTTGCCCCTTCCTCCGCAGGAGGAAAGAAACAAGACTGCAAATATACTGATAAAAAAGCAGCCTCTTTTCATTGATATTAATTAAAGAAGATAGCGGAATTAGGATTGATGCCTCCTGCATCGAACTTCTCGATAAATGTACCGTCTTTCTTGAAACGGTAGATGGTACCGTTCGTTGTGAACTCGGAAGTACCGATATAAATATCACCGTTATTTTCGTTTACTTCCAACATGTACAACGTGCTTGAAGCAAGTTCGGCAGGGGCGTCTTTGAGAAAAGAAGCATTATTCATCTGCCCGGTCTTGATGTTATAAGTAAAGAAAGTGTTGACTGTTGTATATGGTTCAGTATTCCAGTCCGTCATTGAATTCACCAGATATAAGATATCATCAGCAGCACACATACGGGTGGCACTGCCTAATTCCGTCACCTTATTGTTGGCAGCAGGATCTATCATCTGCAATGAATAGCCAACATCGCCATAATTGCCCCATGAAATCAAAAAGACTTTATCATCCTCTTCAATCAAAGCATTGGGGTTCAAACCTACCGTCAACTGCTCTTTCAGCTTGAAAGTGCGCAAATCTATCACCTTTACGTCAGTGTGCCGAGTGCTCCAATCAGCAGTACAGCTATTCGCCACATACAGCATATCCTCGCAGATTGCCACACCTTCCAGATTGTCACCAAGTCCGGTCAATTTATCCACTACCTCCAACGTTTTCGCATTGATTTTAGCCACAGCTCCTCCGTAGAAGGAAGCATAGATATATCCATCCTCAGCGTCTATATAGCGAATACCAGCACTGAGGTCATTATCATCTACAAACGAAACACGTTTCAACTCCACACCTGCAGCATTCAGCTTGGTCAGATAATTGGAACCGCTTACAGCTATATATATTTCATCTTCATACTCAATCATGCTCTGACCAAGGTCACCCAACTTGGCATTGTTTTGGGTCTTGTAGATATCACTGATAAAATCCGCATCCTTATTGGGTGCATAAAAGGCAAGTCCTGCATTGTTGGCTCCTTGAGAGCCTTCGTTCAGAATATAGACACGCGTCTGCGGCAGTGTCACCTTCGACCCGCCGTCATCCAGAGAATCGTCATCATCATCACTACAAGATGCCAAAGAGGCACCCAAAGCAAGCATGCAGAGCATACCGAATAATAAACTTCTTACTTTCATAATTACAGTTGTTATTGTTTATAATTAGTTTTTGTTGTTCATAAATAGATTATTCAAAACTTGAAAGTACCCGTCAACCGCCACGAACGGCCCGGCATAGGATAATATTTTATCACGTCATACTGTTCATCGGTCAGATTTATAATCTCGGCCTGCAACAGAAGCCGGCAACCGCCCAAAGCAAACTCATGAGAGAGGCTCATCGTATGCTCCAGATAGCCCTCAATCTCATTCTCCGGAATGTTCTGCGACAAATAGTAACGCTTTCCTACTCCTACCGCCGAGTAGCCCACATTCACCCACGGCGTTTCCACAATGACGGACGCATTTCCGCTATGAAGAGGAGTATAAGGCAATTGGTCCTTATAGTTCTTCGCATCGGAATCAGTCAGGTCAATGGCCTTTTGCCATGTATATCCACCCGACATAATCAGTCTTATTTTCTCCGTCAATGGAACGGTTGCCGCCAAAGTGGCATCCACACCTGCGGCATGCACCTTGCCGTAGTTCGCCATCTTCCACGCATAGGTGGTGGGAAAAGCCACAATCTTATCCGTCACATTATTATAGTAACCGTCAAGCGTAACGGAGATATAGTCGAACACAGACAATCCGGATTTGCTCCATGTGATGCCGACATTATATTCGTCTGCCTTCTCGGGTCGCAGATTACGGTTGCCCAGCCGGTAATAATAGAGGTCGTTGAAAGTGGGCAGACGGAACGTACTCTTATACATCAACCGGAAATACAGCGACTCGTCCTGCCAAGGCTGCATACTGACTGATAAAGAGGGGGCAAAACGATGGAAGTCATCGGGGACCGTACCTTTCTCGGCATGCTCCGAAGTGGCGGTATGCACCAGCGAGGCCGTGGCCGTGAGCCATCCTTGCCGGTAGCGTGCATTGAAGGCACTGATGGAAGTATATCTTGTGGGGAAAGGACATTCCGGCAAACTGTTGCGCAACTTGTTTATCACCCCGTCCTGCGCCAACGAAAGGGTCAAAGCTTCCAAAGGACGGTAGAGAACGGTCGCGGAAATATAATATTCGTCTTGCCGGTGATTTTCCCGATAATATCCGTCGGTATATTCCTTACCCTCATCCTTATATTTGTTCCAGCCATGATTATACTTTACTTGTGCCTGCAGACTCCATCGGGGCGAAAAATGCTTCCTATAACGTGCCTGCACAAAAGTATTCTCATCCCAAAGCGTTTCATCGGAAAGGGGATTATAGAGCGTAACCGCCCCTGGAAGTCCCCGACGGGAATAGAAGTAGTAACCCTTCACATCCAGTTCACTGTCATCCTTGAAAGTATGATAAAGGGTAGCTTCGCCCTGCCAGGAATAGATGCCGGAGTTGTTACGTTTCTCTTCCGTCACGTATTTTCCATTGACCAGCGTGAAAGGGTAATTACCGTCCGCCCTCATATAAGCGGCATCTACCGCCACGCGTGTACGGCTGCCCAGTTTCTGCCACCAGCGCAACGAGGGGCTGACCATGCCGAACGAACCTCCACGCACCCGTGCCTGAAAAGCGGCATTGCGCCCGTCATCAAAATGAGGTTTTTCCGTCTCTATGCCCAGCACACCGGCCGATGCATACAAGCGGGCGGACTGCAACAAATCCTCCGACTGCCCGATGGCGAGCGAAAGCATGGAAACATTGTCCAGCGAAAAACGCCCGATATCTATCTGCCCCGCCTGACAATTGCTCACCGCCACCCCGTCATAACTGACAGCTGTATGGGCGGCTCCCATATTGCGTATGGAAACCGTTTTCAGTCCTCCAATGCCTCCATAGTCCTTTACATTGGCTCCGGCAAAACGGCGCACAGCATCTGCCATATTCTGTATTCCCAGCTGGCTGATATCCTGCCGTGACATCGTCTGTATGGGTACGGCAGAAGTCACTTTATTGGGCGACCTGCGTGCTGTCACTGTCACTTTCTCTATCTGATGCACTTTCCCTGTAATCGTATCTCCTCCCACCTCCTGGGCAGAGAGCCGGAATATACTTGCACCCACTGAAACAGCACAGACCAGTAGTACCTTAGTCCTTCCTGACATAGAATAAATGAAGATTATCTTAAACCATTTGCGCACTGCCCACTTTCCTCGAATGGACAATTTTTCGACTTTGTTTTGCAGGTCTTCTGACTCGTTCCCGGTACATCGCCTTCCCGTTCTTTCCGAAGAACAGTGGCACAAGTATGATACACCGAGCATGGAACTCACAGCAGCGGGACTGTTCGGGACTTTCACCCGATTCCCTTTTCATCCGCTTCTCCGGATAGAGAACGCGGAACAAAACGTGGACAAAGATAGGATAAATAAAAGAAGTTTCAGTAAACAATAAAACGAATATTACCGTTTTAACAGTCATTTTTCTAACTTTGTAACATAATAACCCCAAAATCGAGTTGCCATGAAATATAAATTATTGGTTCTTGATGTAGATGGAACGCTACTCAATGATGAAAGAGAAATCAGTAAAAGGACATTAGCTGCTCTGCTAAAGGTCCAGCAGATGGGAGTGCGCATAGTTTTGGCATCCGGTAGGCCGACTTATGGACTGATGCCATCTTGATTTACTGAACGAACGGGCACGCCACGCATTGATGGGAAACTTGGGCATTCAATACACATACGCTTCGGACGAGCGCGTAGAAGCAACCATACCGGTCGACTACCGTACCCGCCAACCCTTCGGCATTCTGCATGGCGGTGCCACCCTTGCCTTGGCAGAAACCGTTGCCGGGCTCGGCTCCATGATTATCTGCAAACCTGATGAGATTGTCGTGGGAATGCAAGTCAGCGGAAATCATATTTCTTCTGCACACGAAGGAGATACCGTAAGGGCAGTAGGCACTATCCTGCACAAAGGACGCTCATCCCATATATGGAATGTGGATGTATTTACTTCCACCAATAAACTGGTTTCTTCTGTACGGGTGGTGAATAGTGTGATAAAGAAAAGATAAAGTAATTGTTATAAACTACGCAATGTAAATACATGAAAATCAAAAGGAAACGAGGAGGTTAACCAATTCCTCGGTTTTATCCTTACCTTTGTAAATTATATTAGAGTGTTATACCCGAACAACAAAAAGAAAACGATGCAGATACGCAACAATACATTGATAAAAGAATGTTCAGCTTATGATTTCAAGGAAATGTTGGAACGTAAGAAAGTGAAGTCATGGCTTAAATCCGTGTCGGCTTTTGCCAATACGGAAGCATCTTCTTTCTTCACTACATTCTATAATTTGAATTGGGGAAAGAGCGAAAGAATACCCGTAGAAGAAGTGGCCGAAAGGGTAAACAGTCCCCTCAAAAAGTATCCTGCAAACGAAGAAAGTTCGGTCGATAAGTTCGGTGTAAATGCGAAAATGTTTGGTGTAAACAACAAAAGTTCGGAGAGAGCACAGATGCCTCTAAAAACATAGGAAGGACAGTACAGAAGATTATCGATTTCGTCATTTCCGATCCTTCTATGTCAGCCGAAACTATGGCTTACAAGATTGGTATAAGTTCTCGTGCCGTAGAAAAACAAATTGCAAAATTGCGGTCTATGGATATCTTATCTCGTGAAGGTGCGGACTTTGGTGGCTATTGGCGCATTGTCATTAATCCCCAAACTGAAAAATAAGTATATAAGACTGACTTGAAATTCAAAAACACAAGAGGCGTGCAACTTAATGGATTGCACGCCTCTTTTTTTCTATAAAATCACCTATCGCAACTTACTTCACTTCCTCAAAAGTAAAAAACACTGTAAATCAAGAAATTACACAGAAACTGTGCCAAAATCGTGCCAAAAACACAATAAGTATCTATTAGCATATCAAAAATAGCACAAGTTACCACAGTTATTATAATAAATCAATGATTATAGGAAAAATCACCTATAACTACCTATACTTCATCACTATAGATAACAATTGTCTGTGCAAAGATAAAGTTTTTCAAGATATAAACAACAATAAGTATATCAGAAAATCAATAAATATATAGCCATCTTAATAAATCATCAATTGAATGTATTTTGATTAGTTAGAAGTTTATTAAATTAAACTTTTATAGATATTCCAATACATTCTCACTATATTTACATAATTAGTTCATTATATCAAACTATGGAGTTTTACAAAGTATTGAAAAGCAGAAGAAGCATCTTCAGAATTTCGCAAGAGGATTTAGCTGAAATATCAGAGATAAGTTTATCCACAATCAAGAACATTGAACGAGAAAAAGGAAACCCTTCCTTAAAAACAACAGAAAAAATTTGCAAAGTACTTGGGCTAGAAATTTGCCTTAATGTAAAGAAAACAACAAGTTAAAAACAGTAATACCTATGAGAGAATTAAAAATATTCTGTAATCATATTTACGCCGGATTACTTACTGAACATTCAAAACAAGAATATACGTTTTGTTATGATGATGGTTATTTTATCAATCCTTCCCTTCCTGCCATCTCATTGACTTTACCTAAGTCTCACCAATCGTACACAAGCCAATACTTGTTCCCCTGCTTTACAAATTTACTACCTGAAGGAGCAAATAAGAAAATCTTTTGTCGATTATGTAAGATAAACGAAGAAGATTACTTCAGCATATTATCGGCACTTGAAATAAAAGATATGCTCAGGAGTTAATACACCAAACTTTTCTTCAATTTTATCACCATTTTCTTTGAGAATGCACATAAACACATTATCTTTATACACATTAAGACCACATACGTTCCTCATATAATTAGTACTATTTTTTAGCACTTGAAAGATACTAAATGTTCGGGAATCTCGAAATATGAACGAACGGAGTGGTCTTTATTTTTATTGAACACGCTTATAAATCAAGTTTTTTATATAAGTTTGCATTAGAAAACAACGTATGAAAAGAATGCAGTTATGCTAGCTATCACATTCATCAGTCCAAAGATTAATGCGGAGAAATTACGGCTTCCTGCAAACAGCTTATCAGAAATAATACCCGAAAAAACGGTACCGACTATTCCACAAATGGAACTTATGGAAATAATAAAACTGGCATCCAACGTGGAATAACCTTTCTGCGCTTCTAAATAGAACACTCCCCAGCTATTCACGGCATATCGGCTGATATACATGAAAGCACTGCTAAGTGTCAATATCCAAATGGCAGGATTACGAAGTACCGCTTTCTGGGCACGACTAAATTCTTCCTACTGTTTCTTGGCATTACCATTGGGAGCGGGTGCCTCGTTGCCCAACAAGAACCCCTGGCTTTGAGGAGTATCCCTCATAAAGGTAATCACCATCAGGAACCCAAGCAAGCCGATACCCCCTGCACCAATCATTCCATACCTCCATCCCATCCAACCTACAATCAAGGCGATTGTCATGAAAGTAAAAGCCTCACCAATGTTATGGCTGGCCGACCAGAAGCCATAATAGGTTCCGCATTCTTTGCTGTTGTACCAGCGACTCAAGGAAACAACTCCCGATGCAGCCCTCATTGACTGAAACCATCTATTCAATCCCCAAAGAAGGACGAAGGCATAAAAAGAGTTTGTAAACCCCAATAGCAAATGAATTAAGGCAGAACAGAGCAGGTCGGTTGACATGAAGCGCCTTTTACATTACTACGGTCGGCCAGAAAACCATTTGTCAACTTTCCTACGGCGTAGACAAAGAAGAGGCAGGAACCGATGATACCTAGTTCTGTTTCCGAAAACACACCGTCTTCTACAATAGGTTTACGCACAATATTCATACTCAGGCGACATGCGTAATAAATACCATATAAAACGTTTGGAGTCATTGCATGTTCTTACAGCTTTCTTTTCATATCTACTATTATTAAGTTAATAATTTGATAATCAGATGTAAGCTCATAGAAACAGAACAGTATTTTCTCTGTTTAAAAAATTATAAATATTTTATTTTTGAACCATTGATAGCCGCAAGCATCTCAATTTTACAGAATGTACTCCTGCTATTGTACAAAGTTTGTTTTGCAATAAATGTATCCACCTTGTTTTAGTCCCTCAAATTCCATGAATCCAGAATGTTTTACCTGTATACAAAAAAAGCCAGTTACCTACTGGCTACATTCCAAACCTACTACTCCCCCCATATAAAAACCGCTGGCTCACGTATCCAACGGTTCACAACAGTCTATCTCCTGCTATTGCTATTTGTTTTCTCACTATCCCTTCTTGCCAAAGGCAGCAACAGCCGTTCCACAAGTGCTTTCTTATCCTCCGTAGACATCTTGTTTCTGCCCTTAGCTATGATTTCAGCGGCCAAATCACTTTTACGACCGGCAATATATTTTTGCCGTTTTCCGTTAATCATTGCTTCTATGCGGAAGTCATGCCGAGTATTCTCTATGATGTTAACCTCCGATACCTGTAGGTTGTCTTCTGTTTCATACGGCTCTACAAGTGTAGGCAAATAATGCCTCATAACCTCTCCTATCCCCAGAGGCACCAAGCCCGAAAGATATTGCTCTATACGGTTCTTCCAGTAGTCGTCTATCTGCAGGTCAGAGGCATGATCATAGAAATGGCCGATGGCAATACCCACTTCATCTATTATCTTTTTTGCATTCTTTATACCGTTCAGCTTCGCAAACTGTAGCAGGTCATCTTCTACTATTTCATCATTCTTTCCGGCAATACTCATACAGTGTATGTTTTCGTATGCTGCACCGTCCAAATTAGTGGTAAATGTTACATCGTATGCCGGAGTAATATGCCATTTCCCGTCTTTCTCCATCAGGAAAGAAAAATTCTTGATGTGGTCATCCACATTACCGCCCATTACATTGAATACTATCCGGCGGTAGAGTTCCGATTGCTCACTGGCCGGAATATTTAGCCTCCGGCACACTTCGAACAAATCTTCATAACTTGTTGCATCGGGATTCATCGCAGCAAGCGTCTGAGTGTGTACTTTCTCCCCGTTTATCCTGTCATAGCGTTCCGTCAGAAAGTGATATTTCCCCTCTATCTCAATAAGCCGCGAGGGCATCATGGTCACTCCGGCTTCCTTTGCCATCTCATAGTACGCCATTTCCATTTGTGTAAAAGGAAAATCTTCTCCTTCCGAAAATTTCAGGATGTAATAAGTATAGCCTTCGGGCAAGGGCACCTGGCCCGAGCGTATATCATGTGTGGTTTCATGAATGGCGATAATGGCTTTCGGGTGCTGTCCCCCGGCAGAAGTTCCTACCTCATAGATACTTTGCAGATGCAGCGTCTCGTCTTCTTGCACCGACACCTCTTCCCGTTCTTCAAAAATACGGCGTGACAGTTGGTACAAACTGTCTATCTGAAGAGCAGAAGAAGATTCTAGTCCGGGAGTGGCCGGAACGAACTCAAAAGCCCCCATCCCTCGTTTCCCGATGAAAGAGAGCTTATCTACCGGAGTGAGCATACGTTTCGGGATACGGTTCTGCGCGGCCCACCGGTCAAAAACCATATTTCCCCACCGGTCAGGCAAAGAGTCTGCCAGAAACGGCGGCAATCCCTGATAGAGTTTATCCTTATTGCCGGATATAGGCATACCTTTTGCTGCCCCACCCTTTACAGAAGCGGTCAGCGGAGCTATTTCCAAGCCTTTCTTTACGAAATCCGGATGATAGTTGAAGATGGCCCTTCTGTTCCTTTCGTCCCAATAAAGCTTCCCTACCTCTTCACCCCATAGCATAACATTCACAATATTATTTTCCATGTCTCACCCTTTTCGGTTTTTTACTCTTCATTTCTTCCAGCACGTATGCCGAAACAGGTATTTCCGGCAACAGCTCATCCATTTGTTCCAGACAGTCCGCTACCCGTAGGAGCGCAAGAAAATTACCCATGTTGATGTTACAGGCATTTCCATTCTCAAACTGCCGTAAAGTAACAAGGCTTACACCGGCCTGCTCAGCGGCCTCTTTTTGGGTGAGCTTGCCAGCCAGCCTGTATTCCTTGAATCTTCTGCCCAACTCCGCAATAATCTCCGGATTGGACATCGCCCGGGTTATAGAATTTGTCATCATAGTACAAAGGTAAATATATTAACGCTTAAATCCAAATATAGTATCTAATAATTAATATATTTACCATTATACTCAAAAACTACTTCTGCAAAAAGAACCTCTCAGGCGAAGTATACCGAACCCATATCCGGCATATAGCATTTTTACAGATATTCCGAATGAATATTATTGACCTGAGTTCGATATAATTTAAAATGGAATATACAATTGTGCAACCGGTTCAAATTCTATATTAATAGATGGCTTCTTTGGTAAAAAAGTATATGCAGTAAGCCCTCCGATCAAATTTGAAATAAAATTTGCGAATGACCTGTGGCGTGTATGTTCTATTTGGCATATGTTCTTGAGTTCATCATTGATGGTTTCTATAATCGCTCTTTTGCGTAGTATAATTCTATCATTCTGAGTCATATATCTCTCTTTCATATTTTTTCTCACGGTCGTAATCAGGTGTATTCCATCAAAAAATAGACGATTAAACAGGTTTTCAGAGATATATCCCTTATCTGCAAAAAGCTTTCCCATAAGTTCTTTGACTAGATTACTTGATGTGAGAGGTTCCCGGTCATCCACATTACCCGGTGTAATAACAAAGTTGAGCAGTTCTCCTTTATCATTACATACCAGATGCAACTTGAATCCATAGAACCATCCCATGCTTGACTTTCCACGCTGGGCAATGCCGGCAAAAACTTTATGACGGGGGATACGTTTGTTATCACAGACACAAAGTTTGGTACTATCCACAAAGGAAACTCCGGTGCATTCTCCTAGTCTACACATCTTCAGAAAGCAGACTAGCATTAGTGAAATGTTAGCCTGTAGTTCCACGAAACGGTTATAAGATAATGTTTTGGGAAAGTCATTTTTCATGTGCTTACATACGTACTGAAGATAAAAATGTTTCAAACATCGGTATCCGCCAAGATGAAATAATACCAGAATAGTGGCAACCTCGCTTTCGGACATCTTATAAGGCTTATTACGATGAGCTTTACCATCGGATACGGACTTTTCTTTGATAGTGGTATCAAATACTAATGAAAACTCATCAATAACAAAAAATATTTCAGTAATTTTGGAACTAGGTAGCATAGCGTTATAGATTGTAAATGTTATAATTAAGCACTGTAAATTTACTAAAGATATCGCTATCTACCTAATTTTCAAATATATAAAAATATCAATTTGCTTTTTATGGATAAAAAACAAGAATTGAAATTGAGAGAGCAGAAGTTGATTGACTTCGTGTCTTCTTTCTGCAAGCAGAAATTAAATGATGAATACGAGCAACTTTGCATAAAAATGATTCGTAAATTGTGCAGAAAAAGAAACTGTCCATTCGAACGTGGAAACTTAGAAATCTGGGCCGCTTCTATCATCTATACAATAGGAAATATGAATTTCTTGTTTGATAAATCGTTTGAACCATATATTCATTCAAGGGAAATTCATGATTTCTTCGGAACTAAAAGCTCGACTATTGGTGCAAAATCAAGAGTGATTCGGGATCTATTAAACCTTGCCCCTTATTTTGATAAGGATTTCTCGACATCAAGGATGAGTGTGCAGAATCCATACAATAAGCTTGTAGAAGTTGACGGCTTCTTACTTAACATTGAATCACTACCAGAAGAATACCAACAAATGGTTAAGGAAGCTAGAAACAGAGGAGAAGACATTGCATTCACAACCAACAAGTAATCTAGGCGAATCTACGCGAATTTTACAGAAATCTTATATCGAACTCAGGTTATTGATACATTGCCCCCAATAAACGTGAAACGTAGCCTCGGCGGAGTTTTCCGAGCTGAGACTCGACGAACTGGCGGACCGGCACGGATTGGTCGTGGAAGACCTCGCTTCCGGAAGGAAGAAAAACCGCGGTGCGCTGGTGCTGTTAAAGGAGGCATATTTGGATGATTTTCTATGGTTTATCCCTGAGAATACGATGACCTATGAATAGAATTCCGGTAAAATGCCCGTTGGCCGCTGTCGTGATTCTCGGTGGTGTCGTATGGTTGCAACACCGTCATGCCGTGCGGCTGAGGACGGAACGGGACCGTTACCAATCGAATAGTACGCGCTGCTTTCGGAGGTGAAGCACATGCGGGTGGATTCGGTCACGATGGCGCTCGACTCCAAGACATTGCGGCTGACACTCGACGAGTACAAGCGGTTCAGGGTGGAAGATGCCACAATCATCAAGCGTCTCGGGGTGAAAATTAAAAACCTTGAAGTAGTGGTACGGCATGAGGTGGAGGTTGCAGTCCCATTGACGCTTCTATCCGCGATACGGTCGTTGTGCGGGATACGGTGCCGGTGCTGAGGCAGAAAGTGGAGATGATTACACCGTACGTTCAGCTTGCTGGAATTATCAAACCGATTGCGGGGCGAGATTCGGATGCCGGTGACGCTGCGCCAGGCGGTATGGGTGGAATACAAGAGCTGGTGGTCCTGGAGGCGAGTGAATATAGTAATCCATATTGACAAAAGCATCTTTGGCTTAGAAGATGAATTATCTCCAGCATTAGAAAAAAGTGATGTACATGCCTAATCCGGATATCCATGCAAAATGGACTTTATAGATTTCGGAGAATTCATTGGTCTAAAAGTAGACATCTTACCATAAAATAGTCTTCTACATAGCAGATTATTAAAAATAAAATATTTACAAATATCCGGAATTAAGAAACTACTACTTATATAATTTATGTCCGAAAAATGAGTGATTTTTCGGACATAATAAATGTTAATATGACATATAATAAACCTGTTTATAAGAGCACATATATTTTATAGAACCAATTATCATAAATGACCAACCTACTTATAGGAAATAAATGAAAATCGATTTTATTTTACAATTGTCCAGATTTAGCAAAAAGGGATTTGCCTTCCATATAAAAAAAGATCCTTATACCAATTAAGGACAGTTATACCAATGTCGCTGATAAGGCAATAATCTCTACAAAAATAAAGAATATAATCATAATGCAAAGGGATATTTTCACAATATTAGTAATAATTGCATAATTGGTACCAAAACGAATATATCGATCTTTCCTTTCCTCATTAAATTCATATTGGAGATTTTAGCGATTATGGTGATTTAAGTCAATTTCAAATAACCACGTTATACAAATATGGAGGTCGTTCATGTATTATACTTCATTATTCTTTCCTTTTTAGCATTTCGTATAAATCAATTCATAGTGTTCGGCATTATTATCATTCTCCATCATATCTTTCAAAAAGCCGAACTTATTGGCCAGTATTGCCAGTCGTCAAGTGATTCTTCATAATCTTTGATACTTAAAATGTAACCGTCAATTTCTTCGTTGATTTTATCGTATAGCCCTACATTTGCCTTGACCATACGCTCCTCCAATTTGGCAAGCTTTTCCCTGTACTTGGCTATAAACTTTTTGCAAGTATTGATTTTATCATCATAGAAATACAACACCTCGGCGAGCAGCTCTTCGATCAATGGTTTAAGATCTGAACTCCATGACAGGACATTCAGTTAGCTACAGGGAATAGTAAAAAATAGAACATTTCACAACCTAAGAATTTCTGGACCTCACGATTATACTCCTCTACTACCTAAATCTGTTTCTGAATCCCTTCTTTCTTTTTGCCTTCCTTATCTCCATGCCCAGGGCATTCACGATACCTCTGCGACTCTACTTCCTTATTTCTTAAATATATGCTAGTACATTCACTCATAATTTTTATCTTTTAGCTGATTCATAAAATTGTTTAGCCTATTGATGCGTTGATAGGCCACCAGTCTTCGCCATTGTTTCGGCATAGATTGCTTCCATCGGAATGAAACCACCGTATTTCGAAGCGAGTTTTCCATCGATGCCCACATCAAATAGAAGGTCAGGCGATGAAGCATTGTACTCATCGAGCTTTCCATGGCAATGACCATGAAGCATGATGGAGCCGTAAGGTTTGTGATTCCATGTCACCATCGGATAGTGGCACATCGTCAACATTACGTTTTCTGGAATTTCCGGACAAAGCGTGGGCTTTACCGTCAGATCGATTATATCCTCAAAACGCATGAAGTACTGACGATAAGCCTTGATGGAACCATCGTGATTGCCCACAACCATGTATTTGCGGCCGGGTAGTTTTTCCAACAACAGGCGGGCACCTTCACTTTTGAGGAATGTAAGGTCGCCGAGGATATATATCATATCCTTTTTACCCACTGTGTTCCGCCAAAGTTCGAGCAACCATTCATCATGTTTGGTCGAATCATTTTCCCCAGCAAACAGGCGGTTGGGCTGGTGCTTTAGTATGTTCGTATGACCGAAGTGCAAGTCGGCCGTAAAGTATATCTTATTCATCGTTTTCTATGATTGTTTTAATTTTTATGAGTTGCTCTCGGGCAGTCTTCATCGCATCAGTTCTATATATTTTAATATAGAAATTAAGATAACACTCATGGCGTAACACTTGGTATATATCCCACAAGATGTCGCTTTCTTCGGAATAGCAAATACCATAAAACATAACGTTCTATATTCCAACAAAAGATGTGGGAATGCATTGCTAAACGTTCCAATTCCTCATGTGCATTATGATCAATATGGCGGATATGGCACTAGTCAAAGCAATCTTCTGTTCGACAAACTATCAAACGTGTTACGAATTCAGAAATGGATTCCAATGCCAAGACTTCTTGATCGGTGAGAACCGTTTCGCCCGACTCTGATAATTTAATACTAGCCTGTACTTCCTGTATTAATCTGTCTTATTGCCATCAGGGTCTCACGAATTTGTTGAGATGTCAATTCCAGATCAATGGTACCTGCGTAATGTCGTTTAAATGCATTCAGCATCACGGCTTGAATCGGTTCAATCTTGCCTTCAGGCCATGATAATGCCAACTGAATAGCATGCTCTAAAACCTTCCGATGGAGAAGTGCATAAGTAATAATCTGTATCATCTTAATTTTAATTGTTTAAAGGGTAAAACGAAAAAAGGAGACATCGCATAGGCGACATCTCCCGATATATTGTGCATAAATATTTAGCTAATTCTATAGGCTATTCACTATATTACACAACACGGCACGTCGCCATTCGACACCATCCTTTATAAATGGTGCAGAATGTTTCTGCAGAAATTAATGTGTAATTATGAATTCGCATATTACCTTTATTTTAATTATTTTTAAAATTTAGACGCAAAGTTATAGCAAAAAAATGAGTGATTTTTCTTGCCTATGACCCACGGCTTTTTTCATTTAAGAAATATTGTTTATCGCTTGTTGTAGTATAAATCTTTACATTCGCTCGTAGCGATGCAGCAGCATCGCCTTAAGTATTTCTTCTTATCATTCATTTTTATAGGCGGAATTCAATAAGAATGATGTTGATATTGTCTTCTACCTTTGTTTTTTCGATAGTAAAAATATGATTTATTTCCTTGATATACATTTTTTACGTATAATACTACAAAAGAAGAAACACCTTAACTGTCTTCGTGGCAACATTCTGAATCATTTGAGAAAATTGTTATCTTCAGTCCCTGAATGCCTCAGAACAAGCAGGAGAAACTTTAAACACAAACTTGAAGACATACTCATGCTTGTCATATTGGGTAGGCTCAGTAAGTGTATTACCAGAACTGAAATATTTCAATTTGGCAAACATCACTTGAAAGGCCTGTAAGCAAAAGGGTTATTTCCGTATGGGTTACCCTCAGAAGCTATGCTTTGTCGTGTGTTTCAAAACATAGACAATGAAAAGATGGCTGCTCACCGGTCTGCTTCTGCAGACGTTCTCCGCAAGGAAATATCCGCTTCGGCAACTGACATCATTTGTATTGATGGCAAGGCCATGCGAGGTGCCTTGTACGACAACGGACGTAACCCTGATATCGTCTCTGCATATTCACTCCGTTCTGGCTTTATTTTGGCCACTGATGTTTGCAAGGAGAAAAGTAATGAAATAATCCGTGCCCCGGTTATTGGACAAACTAGACGTGTCAGGATGTATAGTCACGGCAGATGTCATATCATTCCAAAAGGTAATAATAGAATAGACAAGAATTAGAGATAAAGGAGGCGACTTCGTGATCGAACTCAAGGCGAATCAAAGATCTTTGCGCTATGGGCTTGAATACTCTATAAAGACAGCCACCCCGACTGATGTCTATAAAGAAGGTCCATACTTGGAACACGGCAGGATTGAGTCAAGGATATGCCGTACTATACCGTAGAGAAGAACTTATTGTCGACAAGAAAAAATGGAATGGCAATTTGACAGTTATAGAAATACTCGCATCTACGGAGAAAAAGTCTGATAGTAGGATTACATCTGAACAGCGAGTGTATATTTCAAGCCTGGCTGGCAGTGCAGAGCGGCTTAGTCAGATAACCAAGCAGCATTAGGCTATTGAAAGCATGCACTGGGATCTTGACCGCAACCTCCGGCAGGACAGCATAAAGCATAAGGTTGAACGAGCGGCTAGGAACCTCGACACGATTCAAAGGATAGTCTTGGCACTGATTGCTGTTTGGAAGAACAGAAGAAAAAAATATCAGATAAGCGAAAAGGTACGGCTGAGATAACAAGGGAACCATCGGTAAGCTTCACTAATGTGTTACATTTTTTAGCTCAGAAATGAAAATAATTCAGACTTGACATATTCGTAAGTTTTTGATTATCAACAATAGAATTAGTACCCATGCCGCACTGGCATGAGTAGAGGAATTGTAACCCCAAATCAAAGCTTAAATGAAAAAGCCATGTTATGCATCCAAAGCATAATGTTCATTAAGCATAACTATTCTAATTTTGCCCAAATACATATTTCCACCAAATATTGCGGAATTAAGGATTACCTTTACTTTACTCCCGTATCATATATAAGTCTATTAAAATAAAATCAAACAAAGGGAAGAAAAGAAATGGCTTCACCCAGAAGCTATCTTGAAAATTTCTTCTTCTATTTCTTTTAGCCAACAAAATATATTCGTGAAAGCCTTTTATATTTATCATGGGTTTTCACACCTTTGTAAATAGATAGAAAACAGGTGAACTTCTGTATCGGCAAATAGGTAGTGATTATCTGTAATAATCTATTTTAATAGGTACAACCTCTGTTTTTACAAATATAATATTTTTTTATGAATTGCACTTGTGACAAAGGTAGATTCTTTGAAAGTATTCAGATTTCCGTTTGATTTCTTTCTGAAGCTGCACTATTTTTCGTACTTTTATCCCGTAACCTTATAAAATGTAATTTACATGACTGAAAACACCAATTATATTTTCGAAGAACTGTTTAAGGCTGCACAACCTAATCGCGGCCTGTTTGTAATGCCATTGCCTACTGGTGCTGGCAAAACGTATAACTCCTGCCAGATGATGGCTGAGGAGTTGAAGAAGGAAGATGCCAGACGTATCATCTATGTGACTGATGCCAAGAAACAGTTGGATGCTACCATCGAGGATATTGAAAAGAACCTAAAGAAGAATGGTCTCAAACTAAAGGAGCATGACATCTTACGTGTGTACTCACAAGAGGAACAGTGGGAACGTGCCTTCACCGACCCTGATATCCGTATGAAGATGGAGGGGAGCAAACTGTTTCAAGGTGAAAGGACATTTGCAAACCTGAAACGTTTATACTCGTACACCGATGTTACGGACGAGATGGTTGAGGAGATTGGCAAGAACCGCCTGCATCTGATGGAGAAAGTACGCAGAAAGGTGTTTACTCCTATCCGACAGAAATACAAGAAGGAGACTGATGAGGTGATAGCCTCTCATATACTCACAGAATGTCCGATTCTGGAGGAACTATATCCAGAACTATTATTCTACAAGAGCAAGATTATCGTGTTGACTGCCTCAAAGCTGCATACCACGGCATCGCCAAAGTTGGTACGTAAAGGTACACAGCCTTACTGGAAGCATATAAAGAACTCATTGGTAATTATTGATGAGTCTGATCGTGTGAAAGAGGCTGCAATGAAGCGTCTGTTTGATTGTGAGTGTGGTCGCAGAAGACGTTTTAACTTCTGGGGATTGTGCTACTTTATCTGTCAGCACTACCAAGAAGTGATGGATATGCAGAAAATGCCTGAATGGGCAGACCACAAGATGAACATTCAGGACATGTTGGAGGCAATAAGGACGAAAAAGAAAGAGTTGATTGATGACATTAATCCTCAGAAAATATTGAGCGGGCTTGAGTTGGAGGAAAATGTAAATCATGGCAACTTTATCTTTTACGACGAAGACCAGACTTTCTCTGCTGAGAATGTTGTTCTCTCTGTTCACAATAATAAGGAGGAATACACATCCTACTTACTCACGAAGAAGAAAACTAAAGACCAAAATGACAAAACTTTATCATTCGTGGCAAACCGCATAATGCTCTTCTTGAAGGACTTTGTACAAATTGTGGATAAGCATGCAGAAGTGTATGCTTCAATAGAAAACGAGTTGCGTAAGAAAAAAGGCACAAATACAGCTGTTGATTTGGAGGGTGATTTGGCATTTTACCACATTATTAAATATATGGGCATAAACGAAGGTAATACGGAGTATCGCTCTGCACTGCAAGAATTACGCAACGGAACCACTTTCCAGACTCCACGTTCTAATAACAGTAAAGAAACCGATGGCAAGTCTATCTATGATAAGGGTATCAGCTTCATCGAGATATATTCTCATGACAATGACCGCTATTCGTGCTGCTTCGACTATCACGAAATGAGGTGCATGCCTGAAAATGTGCTGTTGGAGATGGTTAATCACAACCGGGTGATAATGTGTAGCGCTACCGCTGACTGTCAGACACCTATCCACAACTATGATTTCAATTATATAGCAAAGCAAGGCGTGAAAGTGGAGAAAATGGGCAATGAGACTTTGCATAAGATCGAAGAATATATTGCTCTCAACTATGCAAACCCTAAGGTGGAGTTCTCTCTCTACAATGAAGAAGAGACTCAACCACAAGAAATATTGGAAGATTACCTCGGTAAGTGCAGTTCAGCACTGAAGGATTGTTTAGACTTCGTAATGGATGGTAAAAACAAGTTTGACAAGAACAACTCTGCTCGAATAGTAAATATGTTGAATCATTACATGAAGTTTATGAAGAAGCCTGAAGCCAGAGCATGGCTGTACTTCCAGCCATTCTCATATACAGGTAAGAGTAGTATAGGAATAAAGAAAGTGTTGAATATACTACAGCAGGCAAGAGTGACAAAGCGTGGCGAAACATTTGGGGTCAACGTCATGGAGCAGCATGTTATTAACGATGAAATAACAAGAAGGCGCGCGGACATCTATCCTGAATTGAATGTCTGTTTCTTGAGTGGTGAGTATTTCAAGGATGACTTGGAGGCTGTAGAGAAACTGTTGGCAGAACAGCCAGGACTAAAGATGTTCTGCTTTGTATGCTACCAGTCTGGCGCTGTAGGCGTGAATTATCTGTTTGATACCGATGCCAAATACCGAAAGAAACACTGTTTGGAAGCTCCAAATACAAAAGACCGCAAAGACACTCGCTGCAACTTTGATGGTATCATTATGGATAAGCCTACGAACTTTATCCCTCTGTTGGATGTGGATGATTACCTCAAAGCTTGCATCTCATTAAGTATTCTGGGAACTGACAACCAGTTGGTATTGAAAGAAAAATCTGACTTCCAGCGTGACTTACTCCGCAGAAGGCATCATCGTATACTTGATGACCTAGCCGAAGTGTTAAAACGTAGAGAGATACAGATAAAAGCAGCATTGAAAAGCACACCTGCCTATGATGCCTTCTGCTTAAAATGGGCAGTACAGGCACTAGGACGTATCACTCGATCAACGGTGTTTAACAAGACCATCCATGTGGCTATAGGTAAGGATATGGCATACTCTATGATTATCGCCAGAAAACCAGAAGTTCAGACAGAACTGCTGAAACATGTGCTCAAGTCGATAGATGAAGATCCATGTATACTTGACCGAATTAATGGTAAAGAGTCAGAAGTTGACATTGCATTCAAAAATGGAGAACACCGTAGAGAACGACATATTAGTGAATTGGTAGGTATTAGTTTCAAGGGTACTGACGAATATGCCCGTCAAGCTCGTAATAGGGTGCATAAGATTCGTGAGTATGTGATGAAGCATCCAGAATTTGATAACAGGGAGGATATTGAGACTTCTATGCGCATGTATTATATGCAAACAGAGGAGGCAAAGAAGATGAACCTGAACTATACAGACTCGTGCGTTCACATGGATGCTATCATGAGGCAGCAATTCATACGAGACTACTTTGAGAAGAACAACTATTGCACTGCATGGAAAGGCAAGGCATGGGTCATCTCACCACAGATTATTCAACAGGTTTACACTGGCTATTTCGGTGAGCAAGTGTTCAAGGTTATATTGGAGAACGCAGGTTGTACCATAAGCTCACCAAGAGAAGAGATTTGGGAGAGGGCCGACTGGGTAGTGAACGACCGACTGTATGTAGATGTAAAATACATGGTGGATGGTGACTTCAACAGGCATGTGAAAGCACAGGCTTGGGAAGGCAAGATAAAGGATTGTGGTGGCAAGTATGCCATAGTCAATGTACCTCGATATGCTGGTAACTACTCACATTCACTTACCCTTGGAAGTGATCCCCAGTTACCAGTTATAAATGGTCTGATAGATGTTGAAACAGGGTCCGTCATCGACAAGAACGTGCAGAATATTCTTGATAGATTAACAACTTAAAATAACTATGGAAAAGATAAGAACCAATCACATGATAGTGGAATTTCTCTGGAAAGAATTTCTGGAGGATTACGATTTCTTCAAGATAGAATATGATAATGTTGACTTCGACAACATTACAAGTATTTATTGCAAACTGGAAGGCTTGTACCCGAACAGTGCTATCTGTGCTTTCAACAAAATGGCTAAGAATACACAATCTGGCGAATCATCCAAGCACCGCATATTCCTATTTGCTTCATCCAAGAAGGAGAAACTCACAATGGCACTGCTGCAGGAATGTCTGAAGAAAGTTAATGTCAAAATTAAACAGATTACCTATCGTCCTGCTTACGATGAAGGTATCCATACTAACAATATACTAAACCTATTGTTGTCAATGATTCCAAATCGTAATAAAACCTTGAGCTATGCCCATGGTAAACTAATTTGTGGCACTTGCAGTAGCATATATAATAAAGGGAGAAGTGCAGGTGAGGAGTTGGGCCTGCATATTAGTTTCGATTACGATAATCTCTTGACTGCGCGCACATTGACTTTTGCCGAGGAAGACAAGGTAAAAAAGAATAACAAGAAAGATTCTCCGGTATATCATTTGGAGTTTGATGAAAAACGAATCTATTTTTCTTCCAAGAAAAAGAAGGGAACGAAGGAATACTATAACCATCCGTCTGTTTTTAGAAAAGACAACAAGAATCACATACCTTTCCTAGGATTCAGTGATATAGAACACTTTGAGGAATCGCAGGCTTATCTTATTCGAAGTGTGCTGCAAGACTTTCTTACAACCTATTCGAAGTACGTGTTTGTTAATCCAATAGAGTACAAAAGGCCTACATTATTGAAAGCACAGGATGCAGAGTTCAAGAAAGAAGATGAACTGTTGCGTGATATGCTCTCTACCTCATGGATTGAGATAGCCTGTCATACCACCGAAACAGGTGTGGAAAAGTTACGAAGTTTGATAGAGCAGAAATCAAGGGAGTATATCAAAAAGCTGTTCGGCAATAGCTTTGAAGGTTGCCATGAGAAGGACAAGAGTAGGAAACAAATCTGCATTCGTATCGTTGGTGACAAAGACCAAGAGGAAAAACTTTCTGATAGCGAACACCAAACCTTAGATTATAGACGTTTGAAAGAGAAAATGGAACTGATAGAAAAGAAAATTCCTACCCAAGATGTGATGATTAAATCAGAGATTGAGGCGGCCACTATCAAGAATATCTTCCGCCAAATACTGATTAAGGACTATTGTATAAAGGAGGCACTGCCTCAGTATATGATAGACCGTTTCAAAGGATGCGTCATCACGTATGCAGAGAAAAAGAAAAAGAATCTGTATTACTTTGTACAACTTACCATTGGCAAAGACGGATCGATAGCTTACAAGGTTGGAGAACCGCGATTGACTCACGATGGCATGATTACAATTTTGGGAGAGAATTTTGAATCGCACGAATATCATATTCCTGCATTTAAGAAGGGATATAACGAAAACTTTATCTATTGCATTGAGAAGGATGGTATCACATACAACATTTATGACACTTGTGAGTTTGTCTTCCCTGAAATGGAGGAAATACACCGGGCACTCGTGGGATTAAAGAATATACAAGTACCAGTTGAGGTATACCATGACCTCATGGATATGGTGCAAAGCAATGAGTCGAAGGTACTATGCAAGCAGCGTATCCGTGAATATGCAGATAATGTGTCTCATGACTTGTTCTATTCAGACATTAAGAAACTGGGCAAGGAAGCTCCACCGGAAGAGAAACTTACCCGGAAACTAATGCGATTTGTAACTAGTAAGTATAATATCAAGAAAGGGCAAGACTTCAGAACTGCAGGTCGCAGCGAGGAAACATTGGCTGCATGCGTTAATGTACATTACTGGAAACAGGATGCGAAGTTGTGGAAGTATTGCGCTGGCCCAAATACAAAGGGGAATTTTCATTCTATTAACCACAAAGTGTATGTGCGAGAAATACTCAGCGACATAACCCCTGACGAGGCCTTTGTCAACGAACTGATATACTCGTTGGGGGACGGTTGGAATAAGATAAACGAATTTTCCGTTCACCCTTCAATTTTTAAATTTCTCAAGGAACGTTTGGAAATATATAAAGCTCAAGAGCAATTAAATGAATTAACAAAAAAGGTAAAGTAGAAATACTTTTGGGGAAGATAATGACGACAAAAAGTTCACCATACAGTTTTATTTAATAGGAAGTGCTCAAAATATTATATAAATAAGAAACAGGATTCAGCTATAATCATCTTAAGGGGCGGAACCACCCGTCCCTTGGCGCTGGCCGCTCTCCGACCGATGAGCTTGAGAGAGAACACGCATGACACAGTTTTATTTACGCCCTCTTCGATATATGGCAATTTTAAGAAGATTAGCTGTTTACAATACCCATCATATCTCTGCCCGGAATTTAAAATTTTGATAAAAAAGAACTAAACACAGAGTTATATAAGTGCAACAGCTATCCTCTTTTGACAATGGGATTATTCCAGATGACACAAAACATTAAAAGCTATTTTTGCACATCATCCGCAAAAAACAGCTTTTACAATAGAAGCAATAATGATGGTTCATTTAAACACCCATGTTGCTGCATCTATATTTTATAGGGTCAAGAATATTAAGAAACGGGCGAACTATATTCAAACAATATTGCATGATGTATGATCCTAACTGAAATGCATATTTTTCCAATTTATTTTAGCCACAATATTTGCTTTTTAGTATTTAATTAGTCTCTATTCTATATGTTTATGATACCAAATTTTATTAATATTCATCATCAAAAAAATGGATATTCTGAGTCTCAAACCATTTCTTTAAAGTTTTGATTCCCAATGATGATAACTGCTGAGTAAAAAGAATAGCTAATCGTTTCTTAGGTCTTGAACATGCAACATAAAACAAATTTCTATTTCTTTCAAAAGTATCAATCTTTTCATCAGGCACAGCAGTATTACTCCATTCTAGCATTTGATTCCAATTATATTGATTCCAACCTCGACCACATACTACTAAAACATTCTCAAATTCAGCTCCTTTCACTCCGTGCTTCGTTGAGAAAGGAGTTTTATCATTTATGTAGTTAGTAAGAGTAATTACTTCACTATACTTAATAGCCTTCAATCTTTCTGTCTTTTCAAAAAAACTTTTTTCTTCCTCAGGTATATCGTCTAATAGTTTTAAAGCCTGAAATTTCGTTTCTTCATCTTCTATTTTATATGATAATCTTGGTTGTTTTGTTAATTGCAGATGTTCAATTACGTCTCCTATTGTACCACTAATCCTAAGTTCTATTAAACGATCTAAACTATTTTTCCATAATATTTTATCCTCTGCCTTTTTTAATGTGACCGCACCTCCTCCTAAGATTTCCGTTATTTTCCCAAATTTACGTTGACTGTAGTATTCACAAACAGGTTCTATTGTATCAACAAAAAACTTAATATACTCATCGTTCTTTTTCAAATAATCATCTGTGTTTGAAAATGTACTTGCGATTGAAAGATAATTCTGCTCTGCTGCAAGAATATTATTAGTTAGCATCAGTACTTTAGTATGCTCAGGCGAAAAATCCCATCCTTTGTTTGTCAATTTAATTATTGTGTTATGGAGAATTTCATGAGCAACTTCAACGGGGAGATCTCCCCCCCCAATGTCCACCCGTTCTACGATTTCCAACCCAGCTATTGGTGTGTAAAATATCAATCTCACCTTTCGCTTCCGTATTCTTAGGAAACTGAGGAAGCTCAGGGCGCATATTGTTTAACACATCAACAATATTCTTGTCTGATCTGAAGTTTGCATTTTTTCTAATAAATTTCGCAACTATATACTTTATTGTACCAACGATTGTATATAGTGACTAGTTGATTTAAACCATAACAACCTTTTATATGAAGATTGTTATGGCAATGTATAATTTAAACAACAAATCCATACTTGCGTTCTCTTTTCTCAAAAGCTTCTTTTCCACCTTCTAGAATTTCGCAAACATGTTCTCTTATACCTTGTTTATCTAGAATACATTCTTTAGTATCTATAAAAGAATACGTATTTTCAAGACTTCCAGATTTATATTGGAACTTTATATGATTTTGATTGGGAGAATCTTTACCATGTTGATTTGCTATAATTATCAATTCAGAATCAGCTCCAACAACAACATTAGGGTTATGAGTAACAATGATTATTTGTCGTTCAGTCTTCTTTTTTCTTAAATATTTAACTAAATCTTTATATATAGCTCCATTATCTAAACTATCTTCTGGTTGGTCTATCAGTATTGGACATGTTTTATCGCTAAATTCCAATAACAATTTCAATATAACAAAAGCTTGTTTACCTTGTAACATACTCACAAATGAATCTCCCTCGTATATTAAATCAAAAGAGATATTAAACCAATTTTCAGAAAGAAATTCAGATAGAACATTCTCATTTCGATTTGATGCCTTGTAGTCAATATTATCATTTAGAACATCATTTAAAAAAATCATAGATATATTACTTGTATCTTCCGAGTAGTTTTGCCATATATTTTGGATATACGACTGACGTTCCCATCCTCTTAAATTCAATCTATTTTCAAGAAAAAATTGCAAGTGTTTATTATCATAAACGAGATTCGATTTTATCTCAATACCTTCATGCTTTATCTTTAATAAATTAACAACTTCAATCCCTTTATTTTTATATGAAATATGTTTTTCTAATAAATCGCATTTCAATTGTTCTAAAACTTTATTTAGATTATCTATAACAACCAATTCGTTCGTTATAGTTTGGAGCTTAACCTGTTCCTTTTCAACTTTTTCTATCAGTTCTTTATATTCTTTGTTTTTTGAACTCACATCTTTACCTTTTACAAATAGCGAATTCTGCTTTGCCTTTTCAATAGAATTGTTCAAATTACACACATCTTGTAATAACTCTTTAATATAATTATCTATCTCATTTTTTATGGTTTCAAGACAATCATGTTGGCAATCTTGGATTTTTATCTTAAGAGCCACTTTTAGATAAGATGATAAAGAAACTAACTGAGTATCAAATGAAGAGTTTATAAAAGGGAAAGATTTTAGCTTATTCAATTCATCCATATAACAACTTACCGTTTTTATTTTATTCTCATTATCTGTAATAAGTTTCATAATATCTTCATATACCTTCATCTCTTCTGGTGAAATATCGAGTTGTGACTTTATACTTGATATTTTTTGATTTAAATCATTAATTTCTTTACTAATACCTTCCTTATCACCTTTCTCTTTCAAATCTATTAACTTATTGTTTATCTGTTTTTTTGTGTCAAAAACTTTATTTATTAAAGATTGTATTGCAGCCTTATTATTTGAACAGAATATTTGATAATCTTGCCAAATAGAATAAATGGATTTATCTTTTAAAATACGTAGTATCAAATTATCAATTTGTTCCTTATCTTTTGCAATCTCATGCATATAGTTTTGACGGAAGAAGTCTATATCACGAGGTGTATTTACACCATCAGCCCATAAAACATCAACGCTATCTAAATGTTCTTTCACAAAATTAGATTCTAATGAATCCGATTCTATATCATTAGGATTAGTTGCTAAAGCAATACTTTTTAGCAATGTCGATTTACCAGTTGAGCGCCCTCCTATAATTACATTTAAATTAGGATTCAAAGAAATTGTTTGATTCCAAAAAGTGTCAGATGATAATTTTATAGAATCTATGACTCGGTATTTTTCCTTCTCTTCAGGTCTACTTCCATGTATCTTTATGCGTTCTGGTTCAAATATTGTTTGTTTTAATCCTTCAAAGGTTGCATCTGATTTTATCCAAGTATAACAGTGTCCTAACTCCTTAGGAGATGTTCTACTTGTATCTTGGGCAAATTTATGAGCGTCACTACAATGTAATAATCTCCCATTTACATTTTGTGTTATTAGTGAGTCTTTTCCTTTATTAGCTTGTTCTACAGTTGGAGAAGCAGTAAAAACAAAATGAGCATTATTAATTATTGTCTTTTTATCTGATATGGAACCATCCCAACGAAAATCCTCCCATTCAGCTTTTCCTATTGCTTTAAAATATTTACCTTCTAGATATTTATTAGGGTCACTTCCTTCGCCTAATAAGTTTTCTATCTTTGACAACTCGAAATTTAAGTTATTAAACCCTATTTCTAATGGACTAAGATCTCCTTTTCTTTTGTCTTTAGGTATAGAATCGCTAATATGTTTGCCTAAATCTATTAACGTATCTCTCGTAATTACACCTCCCCATGTACATCCATTTGGAATGTCAGCCGATAGATTTGCTTTACTACGAAGTCCTTGTAAAAAATGGCATTGTATATCTTGTGGGCTTAACAAGCTTTCATCAGCAAATATAATGTGATAATTAATTCGACCAAGTTCCTTACTTCCTACAAATTCCTTAAGCCTAAATTCTATAACAGGTAACAATAGTTCTATGTTAGGTATTCGTCCTTCTTTTTTATATTTAAGTACTTTCTCATATCCATCTAAAAATAGGTAATCATTAATACCTAATACTTTAATGTCAGATGGCAGATTCTCTATCTTTTGAATAAATTGTTCCCATATTTCATCGTTATCTCCTCCATATTCAGAACATAATGATGCAGGAGTATGCACATGCAAATCCCATTTTCGCCATTCAGAACCTCGTGTATTCATATCTATTATATTTTTAATTACGATTCTTTTAATTACAAATTTAAATAAAATATCGCTCCATTCTATGAATTACAAGTAGAAATACTAATTTATTTTTCATCTATTGAATCACAATTTATAATAGTCAATATCTTATTTAACCAATAATAGGGCATGCCAGTTTCCTAGCATGCCCTACTAATACTTTGATATGAAGTTCGAATGTCTATGGCATTGCACAAATACCATTGAGAGTTGCTGTAACTACTTTTGATTCATCTTTTATTTGTTCAGGTGTAGTCCAAATTATGCCATCGGTAGATGTAGCGACATAACCATCAGTGGTCACTGCAATAAACTTTCCGTTACTAAATGCAATTCCTCTCCAATTTTTCTTAGACACAAAGGTGGATGGGACTTCCCAAGTTTCACCACCATCTGTTGAGCGTGTTGTTATTCCTTTGGTGCCAACCATTACAAATATTCCATTACCAAATGCTATTCCATAGAAGATATATCCCCCAATAAGACATTGGTGCTGTTTCATTGTCCATGTAATACCATCACTAGATGTAAGTACATTTCCACCAGGTAATCCTGTTACATATTTACCGTCTCCATAAGTTATATCTTGTGGCTCGTAAATATATGAGTTCTGCCATCTTCTTGTCCATATTATACCATTAGTAGATGTTGAAATCTGTGCAGCACCAACCGCTATGAATATTCCATTGCAAAATCTGACTACATTATAATGTCTATTATCTATATGAGGAAGTTTGTTGCTTTGTCCAGTTAATACCATCTGTAGAGGTCATTACATTACAGGGGGCATACCAATCTATTGCAACAAATTTTCCTTTACCAAATGCAACAGACAACCAATCATTCCCACCTGGGATAGTTTTGGGTGAATCCCAAGTAATTCCGTCAGCTGACGAAGTCACATAACCACTATCTCCTACGACAGTTCCCATGCAACTCGTGATTTAATGCCGCAATGATCACAGATTTTGCGTAGGAGCCCGTTGACTTTCTCATTTATTCGCTTTACTCGTCCGTAAAGTTTGGATTGAGTTGGATTACATCGCTTAATTGTCGGAAATACAAAATCTACGAAAAGATCAACAATCAAACAGCAGAGTTTAATGGTTTCCATTTAGATATAACCATGGCCATTTGGAATGGTACGAAGTATTTTATGCGTATATAGCGGCTAATTACAAAAATGGGGAATTAAAATTTGATACTTCGGCACCTGAAAACTCATTTACTTCGGTACCGACTCCGTATGGTATTTATTTTAGAGTATTATTTAAAGTCTTCTCTCTATATATTGATGCGGAAGTTTAATTTTTCCACCCAATTTGAGGGATAAAAAACAAAAAAAGTGGAAAAGACATAGAGGAAAAGCAATTTTAGGGTGCATTCGGGAGGAGGGAAAGAAGCTTTTTTGATGATATATCCATGAACCAGTTGGCTTTTATCGGGGTAATTTGAATAAATGTAGTATCTTTGCTGATGAGTTTTTTTAATAAGAATGTCTCATATAAACAAGATAGTAAGAAGGTATGGCAAGAATTAGAATCAAAAATTTCGGTCCTATCCGACAAGGGCGTTTGGATAACGACGGTTGGCTGGATATCAAGAATGTTTCTGTATTCATCGGCAACCAGGGAAGCGGAAAAAGCTGTGTGGCAAAATTGATCTCTACGTTTATGTGGATTGAGAAAGCTTTGGTCCGCAGTGATTATGCCATAGCGGATTTCTCAGCAGAGAAGTTCAGGGGTACTTATTGCGGTTATCATCGTATCGAGCGTTACTTTTATAATAAGCAGAATGAAGATACGGCAGAGTTAGAGTATGAGGGTGAAGCATATTCAATGAAATATAGTAAGGGAAATTTTGAAATAACCAAGGGACCTATGCAGGGATATCATTTGCCACAGATTATGTATGTTCCTGCCGAAAGAAATTTCATCAGTATTATAAAAGAAGCAAAGTCACTCAAAGCTTTGCCTGACTCTTTGCTTGAATACCTCACAGAATTCAACAATGCTAAAGATGCCATAAAGGGATATTTGTCCCTACCTATCAATGAGGCAAATATAGAATATGATAAGCTAGGTGATGTCATAAATGTGTCCGGCAAAGATTATACCGTGGAATTGTCCGAGGCATCCAGTGGTTTTCAATCGTTAGTTCCTTTGTTTCTGGTTTCTTGGTATCTTGTCAATAGGGTAAAGGGGCAGGTGGAAAATCCACAGAAGATGAGCCAAAATGAATTGCAACGATTCAACGAGGGGGTGAAATCCATTTGGGCAGACAAAAGCCTGACTGATGAGCAAAGGCGTACCGCGCTGTCTGCTTTGTCTGCTCAATTTAATAAAACAGCGTTTATTAATATTGTGGAAGAACCCGAACAGAACCTCTTCCCGTCATCGCAATGGAAAATCATACAGAGCTTGTTGGCTTTCAATAATTCACTGGAAGCAAACAAGCTTATTATAACTACACATAGTCCGTACCTAATTAATGTCCTGACAATTGCTGTCAAAGCTGGTATGCTCAAGGAGAAAGCTACTTCGAACAGTGATGTATTGGAACAGATCAATGCTGTTTATCCGATAGATTCATCTATGAATCCGACAGATATTGCTATTTATGAATTGGATGAAGGAGACGGTAGCATATCTCTGTTGAAGACTTATCAAGGATTACCATCCGATGATAACTTCCTGAATAATATGCTTGAGGAAGCAAACGAAACTTTTGCAGAATTATTAGAAATCCAACAGACATTATGATTAACTTTTTTCTGAAAGAGCATATTACATCATCCAGTAAAAGACGATTTGGAGTTTGTGACCCTCCTGCGTCGGAGCAGAAAGCATATATAGCAGAGGGCGAGGGTGAGAACTGGATAGCTGTGGTAGATAACTACTATGAGATAGAAGTGAAGTTTGTACCTGTCGATCACTGTATCGAACTTCTGAAGCCTGACGGTACAATGGATAACCGTTGTGATGGGTGCTTGTTTTATGAGAAAACAATCATTTTCGTAGAACTGAAAGACAGGAATATTAAAGGAGCAAACTGGATTAAGGACGCCGAGAAACAACTCCGGCATACAATCAAGCGTTTTGAGGATGAAGGGGAATCGAATGTCTTTACCGTTAAGAAGGCATATATAGCCAATAGTGCGAAGCCCCGATTCAGAAGCGGACAAACGGTACGTATGGAAAACTTTTTTGCAGAAACGAACTATATCCTCAGAATAGAGAATACTATCGAAATAGATTGAAAAGGACAATATAGAAAATAGACTTTGCTAATGTTGAATTATTCGATTCATATCAATTAAATATTGATGTTCTTTTATTTGGTTATAAAGACATAAGGCATTCCTCTAAATAATAATGAAATGACGAAGAAGTTATGCCTTCTCCATACTTTAATCTATTTTATTCAATACCTTATCAACCTCTACTCTTGGAATATAAACATAATTTCCTACCTTACGTTTAGGAATATTAAAAGCTCTAATTATGCTTTCTAATCTGCATTCCGGAATATTATATTTTCGCAAGCATTCTCCAATAGTATAACATTTGTCTAATTCATAGACTTTTGATGTTATTTGCTTTTCTGGCACAACAATAGAAGTAAACAATTGTTCTAATTGAGTACGGTCAATTCTGGTCAGTCTAATTCCTAAATTTACCCCTACAAGCATACCTCTTCGAACCATTCGTCTAACTGTGCTTTTAGAAACACCTATTAACTGAGCAGCTTCCGATACAGAAATATAAGGTCTAGTTTGAATATCAGCAATTTTTTCTTTTTTTGTATCCAAAAGACTTATTTGCCTCTGCTCTTCTTTTTCTCTTTTTCTCCTTGCGCGTAAACTCTTATTATTACAAGCAGCACAACAAAAACGAGTGTTTACATTTCTTGCCATAAAGGGTTTATCACAATATTCACAGATTCTTGGAATTAAAATACTACTGCCTGCCATAACTATAATTTATAATTTACTGCAAAAATAGCATTAGAATTCAATAAACACAAATAAGAGTCAATAAGAGTCACATTTTCATTCATTAAGACGCGTGCCAAATACGTGCCAAATATAAGCTAAATATTGATAAACATATCACAATAACCTAGTACTGTCTAAACGCGAAAAGAGCCGTAAATCAGTTATTTACGACTCTTTTCCATCATATATTATCTGTTTACTTACAGATATTAGTGGACTTCTTCAAAATCAGCATCCTGCACATTATCGCCATGCTTTGTATTATCCTGAGCACCGCCTTGTTGCCCTGCATTCATATCAGGACCAGCTTGTGCACCACCCTGAGCACCGCTCTGGGCATACATTTCAGCACTTGCAGCCTGGAATGCCGTATTCAGTTCGGCCATGGCAGAGTCTACGGTAGCCAAATCTTGAGCCTTATGAGCATCTTTCAACTTCTGCAAAGCAGCTTCAATCGGAGCCTTCTTGTCGGCAGGGAGCTTGTCACCAAGTTCCTTCAACTGATTTTCGGTTTGGAAAATCATAGAGTCAGCCTGATTCAATTTGTCTACTTTCTCACGTTCCTTTTTATCTGCTTCGGCATTGGCTTCAGCCTCGGCTTTCATCTTTTCGATTTCTTCCTTGCTCAAGCCGCTGGAAGCTTCGATACGGATGGCTTGTTCCTTGCCGGTAGCCTTATCTTTGGCAGACACCTTCAAAATACCATTGGCATCAATATCAAATGTCACCTCAATCTGAGGAATACCGCGACGTGCCGGAGCAATACCTGTCAGGTTGAACTGACCGATTGACTTGTTCTGTGCAGCCATCGGACGCTCACCCTGCAATACATGGATGGTAACTTCCGTCTGGTTGTCGGCAGCAGTGGAGAATGTCTCGCTCTTCTTGCACGGAATGGTAGTGTTGGCCTCAATCAGCTTAGTCATCACACCACCCATAGTCTCGATACCCATAGATAGCGGGGTAACATCCAGCAACACAACGCCCTTAATTTCATCTGTCAAAACGGCACCCTGCACAGCAGCACCTACGGCTACTACCTCATCCGGATTCACACCCTTGGAAGGAACTTTACCGAAGAAGTCTTCTACCAACTTCTGTACAGCCGGGATACGTGAAGAACCACCAACAAGGATTACTTCATCAATGTCCGCATTGTTCAGACCTGCATCGCTCATAGCCTTCTTACACGGTTCCAAACAAGCTTGAATCAAATTGTGAGCCAGAGCCTCGAACTTGGCACGGGTCAACGTCTTCACCAAGTGCTTGGGCACACCGCCTACGGGCATGATGTACGGCAAGTTGATTTCAGTGCTGGTAGAAGAGGACAGCTCAATCTTAGCCTTCTCGGCAGCTTCCTTCAGACGTTGCATAGCCATCGGGTCTTGAGTCAGGTCGGCACCTTCGTCGTTCTTGAACTCCTGAACCAGCCAGTCGATGATTACCTGGTCGAAATCGTCACCACCCAGATGAGTATCACCGTTGGTTGACAATACTTCGAACACACCGCCACCGAATTCGAGGATAGAGATATCGAATGTACCACCACCAAGGTCGAATACGGCAACCTTCATGTCCTTGTGAGACTTGTCAATACCGTAAGCAAGAGCTGCGGCAGTCGGCTCGTTCACAATACGCTTCACTTCAAGACCTGCAATCTGTCCAGCTTCCTTTGTAGCCTGGCGTTGGGAGTCGGAGAAGTATGCGGGGACGGTAATTACGGCTTCTGTCACTTCTTGTCCCAGATAATCCTCGGCAGTCTTTTTCATCTTCTGCAGAATCATTGCAGAGATTTCCTGCGGAGTATAGAGACGTCCGTCGATGTCTACACGCGGAGTATTGTTGTCACCCTTTACTACTTTATAAGGCATGCGGCCGATTTCTTTCTGCACCTGGTCCCAGTTTTCGCCCATGAAACGTTTGATGGAGAAAACCGTACGGGTGGGGTTCGTGATAGCCTGACGCTTGGCAGGATCACCGATTTTACGTTCGCCACCATCAACAAATGCTACTACTGAAGGAGTGGTGCGCTTACCTTCACTGTTTGCAATTACTACAGGTTCGTTACCTTCGAATACTGCAACGCAAGAGTTTGTTGTTCCTAAGTCAATACCAATAATTTTTCCCATGATCGTTATTTTTTTTATTTGTTATTATTCTGTTTCGACGTCCGCCTCAGTGGCAGACGCCAATAAAAAGACAAACGTTGTGCCAAATTGTTCAGAGCAGCCGCAGATTTATACTTGTGGCAGTTTATCTGTCAGTTTGGCAGAATTAAAATCATTTTTTCTGTCGGAAATTACCATTTGTTAATTTCCATTCCATTCAAAAGCTCTACTTTTGTCGCCCGAATCAGAGATAATAAAACATGAACAACATTAATCATTTTCCTTGCATACCTTTAACCGTTCCTCCATGGAGGAAATATTGTTCCAGCGTGGAGAAAATATCATTCCACCACGGGGGAAATATCGTTCCACCATGGTGGAACGATTAAGGATTAGTTAACATTGGGCTTAATCGTAGCAACGGAAATGATTGGTTTTCACATATTAAAGAAATAAATAAGATGAGTATGGAAAAGATGAGAGACAGTATCGACTTCAAGAACACGGACATCAAGACATTGTTCCGCAAACTATTGCTCCCTACTGTACTGGGGATGATTTTCTCCGCACTATTCGTTATCACCGACGGCATCTTTGTCGGAAAAGGAATCGGCAGTGATGCTTTGGCGGCGGTCAACATTGTGGCACCGCTATGGTTGTTTTCTACGGGTGTGGGACTTATGTTCGGCGTCGGCGCCTCTGTGGTAGCCTCCATTCATCTGTCACACGGAAAGGTCAAGGTGGCACGCATCAATATCACGCAGTCGGTAGTCATATCTTCCTTGTTGCTGATGTGCACCTCCACCCTATTCTGTTCATTTGCCCCGCAGGTGGTAAAGCTGCTCGGAGGGTCCGAACGGCTCACGCCATTGGCTGTGGAATACATGCTTTGGTTTGTGCCTTTCTCTCTGTTCACGGCATTGCTCAATTCGGGTATGTTTTTTCTGAGGCTGGACGGTTCGCCCAACTTCGCCATGATGTGCAATGTGGTGGCTGCCGTTCTGAACATCCTATTGGATTATCTGTTCATCTTCCCCTTTGGCTGGGGAATGTTCGGTGCTGCACTGGCAAGTGCCATAGGTACCACGGTAGGTGCATTGATGATAGTATTCTATCTGATGCGCCGCCGGTGCGCACTGCGCTTCCACCCCATTAAGATGAGCCGGAAAAGCATGCAACTGATGCGCCGCAACATTGGCTATATGTGCCGATTGGGTTCCTCCGCCTTCTTGTGCGAGGTGGCGATTGCCTGCATGATGTTTGTCGGCAACCAGGTGTTCATCCATTATTTGAAGGAAGACGGAGTGGCGGCATTCAGCATTGCCTGCTATTTCTTTCCTATTATATTTATGGTATATAATGCCATTGCGCAGTCGGCGCAGCCGATTATCAGTTATAACTACGGCCTGAACGAGAGCCAACGTGTCTGCCGCGCCTACTTGCTGGCACTGAAAACGGCCATAGGCTGCGGTGTATGTTTTGCCCTGGTCACAATATTCTGCAGTCCTGAAATTGTCGGTATGTTCATAGACCGCAGTTATCCGGCTTATGACATAGCGGTAAAAGGGTTGCCTTTGTATGCCACCGGCTTCGTGTTCTTTGCCGTCAACATCGTATCCATCGGCTATTTCCAGAGTGTGGAGCGTGCCAAATACGCCACAGTTATCACCCTGCTGCGTGGTTTTATCCTGCTGACAGCCTGCTTTTTCGGACTGCCCCTGCTATTGGGAGACCGGGGAATCTGGCTTGCCACTCCTCTTGCAGAAATGCTGACAACCCTCTTTATCCTCGTGATTTACATATCCGGGAAAAAGGAACATAAAGAAAAATCCGTATCTTTAGACAAGATGGGCTGCACCCCAACATAACTTTTTCATGCAAGCATAAAAGTCCTGTCTTCAGTTTGCACTATCTTTGCGGCATGGAAACTATGACAAAGAAATTCTGCAAGAAGTATAAACTACCGGAAAACACTTTGCACGAACTTCTGTCACACATGGCAGAAGTTCGTTTCAGCAAGGGAGAACTCATTATCAGCGAAGGGGAGAGGAACAGCAATTTCTATCTTTTGAAGAAAGGTATCTGGCGCGCCTACTACCTGACAGAGGGTACGGAAAACTCCCTTTGGTTCGCCGCACCGGGCGACACAGCTTTCTCATCGTGGGGATATGTGGACGGCGAAGTTTCCCCCATCAACATCGAATCAGTGAACGAGAGCATCGCCTATTGTATCAGTAAGCCTGAGCTGGAAGCCCTTTTTTCGTATTCCATAGATATGGCCAACTTCGGCAGAAGAATCTTTGAACGGGAAATTCTGTCGGTAGACAGTTCTACAGTAGCCTACGGTACCCCTCCCACTGCAAAAGAAAGGTACATGACGCTGATGGAAGAGAATCCGGAACTGCTACAGGATGTACCGCTCAAGTATCTGGCTTCTTACCTCTACATCACTCCGCAATCCTTGAGCCGGATACGCGCAGGATTAAAGAAAAAGTAAAAGACTATTTTATATCAAGATACAAAAAAGGCTCCTAGCAGATTATTGCTGTAAGAGCCTTTATTATTTCAACCTATCTTGTCAGTTCTTCACCAACACCATCACCAGGTTATTGTCAGCATCGTACAGCCCGATGCCTCCACCTGCCAGCTTACCAAAAGACTGAACGGAATTTAAGGCTTTCAGCACACGGCCTTCCACCTCCATATCAGGGCATGCCATCATGGTACTGATAACTTGCGGGAAAGAGATTGCCGAAGGATTTTCATCATCAACCTGGAAAGCGCCGTTAATCAAATTGCAACCCGCATTACCGTGCAAGCTCTTTTCTGCAATATTAAATTCAATGAACGGCTGCTTCTCCATTCCATCGGGAATGGCCTCGCCCGCAGCCTCACTAATTATCCACTTTCCTTCCAAATCAGACAACTTGGAAACGGATTCTTTCTTCTGCAACACGACTATGGGACGATTGGAAGCACCGCATAAAGCTATATTTTCCTTTCCCAGCTTCTTATACTTTTTCACTTTGTTCAAAGCCGACAACACATTATTTTCTACAGTCATATCCGGACAAGCCATACGGGTACTTGCTAAAGCGCCAAGGTCAATCGTGCCGGGCTTGGCATTCACGTCAAACGAACCCATCATACGGTTGCAACCACTATTGCCAAATACTTTTCCAGCCTTTGTGTCGAAACCGATATAGGGAAATTCCTGGCCAGGAGCAGGGACTACGGCGGTGCCATTCACTTCAATAATATTCCACTCACCGTTGATAGAAGAAAGAGTTGCGGCATTTTTAGTTGATGCACAAGAAGACAAGCCCATCAATACGCTTGCCATGCATAGGGAAACAAATACTTTTTTCATTTTCGTTGTTTAAGTTAATTTATTCGAGGGGCAAATATATAGAAAATAACCCAAATGCAAGTAATTTATTTAATATTTGAAGCATTTTTCCCAAAGTATTTAGCAGGATTTTAATGTTTATCTAAGAATTAACCCTTATATTTGCTCTCCATATTTTTTATAAACTTAATATAATAATATAGTAGAAAGAAATGGGTAAAGTTCTTATTATCGGTGCAGGCGGTGTAGGTACCGTTGTTGCGCACAAAGTGGCTCAAAATCCTGATGTGTTTACAGAAATCATGATAGCCAGCCGCACCAAGTCTAAATGTGACGCTGTTGTCAAGGCAATCGGTAACCCGAACATCAAAACCGCCCAGGTAGATGCCGACAACGTGGACGAACTGGTAGCACTCTTCAATAGTTTCAAACCCGAAATCGTCATCAACGTAGCCCTCCCCTACCAAGACCTCACCATCATGGAGGCTTGTCTGCAAAGTGGAGTCAACTATCTGGATACTGCCAATTATGAGCCGAAAGATGTTGCCCACTTTGAATACAGTTGGCAATGGGCTTATAAGAAACGCTTCGAAGATGCCGGACTGACCGCCATCCTCGGTTGCGGTTTCGACCCGGGAGTAAGTGGCATATATACGGCATACGCCGCCAAACATCATTTTGACGAAATACAATATCTGGACATCGTAGACTGTAATGCCGGAAATCATCATAAAGCATTCGCCACCAACTTCAATCCGGAAATCAACATCCGTGAGATTACACAGAACGGCCGCTATTATGAAAACGGAGAATGGGTAACAACCAAGCCGCTGGAAATCCACAAAGACCTGACTTATCCGAACATCGGTCCACGCGATTCCTACCTACTTTATCACGAGGAACTGGAGTCTCTGGTAAAGAATTTCCCCACTATCAAGCGTGCACGCTTCTGGATGACGTTTGGCCAGGAATACCTCACACACCTGCGTGTCATCCAAAATATCGGTATGGCCCGCATAGACGAAGTGGAATATAACGGCATGAAGATTGTTCCGCTGCAATTCCTGAAAGCCGTCCTCCCCAACCCGCAAGACCTGGGCGAAAACTACGAAGGCGAAACATCCATCGGCTGCCGCATCCGCGGACTAAAGGATGGCAAAGAGCGTACTTACTATGTATATAACAACTGTAGCCACCAAGAAGCCTATAAGGAAACCGGCATGCAGGGCGTAAGCTATACCACCGGTGTACCTGCCATGATTGGTGCCATGATGTTCCTCAAAGGATTGTGGAAAAAGCCAGGGGTATGGAATGTCGAGGAATTCAATCCGGACCCGTTCATGGAACAGCTCAACAAACAAGGCCTGCCTTGGCATGAGATTATCGACGGAGACTTGGAAGTTTGAAATTAATGATTAATGGTTAATGTTTAATGATTAATACCATGCGGACAAAAAGGTGCTCCGCCCATTAATCATTAATCATTAAACATTAATCACTAATCATTATCCATTAATCACTAATCATTAAACATTAACAAAGTGAATATAGGAGATAAAGCACCCGAAGTATTGGGCATCAACGAAAAAGGTGAAGAAATCCGCTTGAGCGACTATAAGGGAAAGAAGATTGTACTCTACTTCTATCCCAAAGACATGACATCCGGCTGCACGGCACAAGCCTGCAACCTGCGGGATAATTATGCCGACCTGCGCAAAGCCGGTTATGAAGTCATCGGCGTCAGTGTGGACAGCGAAAAGTCACACCAGAAATTTATTGAGAAAAACAATCTGCCTTTTACCCTGATTGCAGACACCGACAAGAAGCTGGTAGAACAATTCGGAGTATGGGGCGAAAAAAGCATGTATGGCCGCAAATATATGGGAACGTTCCGCACAACTTTCATCATTAATGAAGAAGGTATTGTAGAGCGTATCATCACTCCGAAAGAAGTGAAGACCAAAGACCATGCGGCACAAATTTTATAATCATTAAACATTAACAACGTGGCAAAAAAAGACGAACTGAATTTTGAAAATGGCAACAATCTGGCATCAGGTGAAAAGCTGAAAGCCTTGCAGGCTGCCATGGACAAGATAGAAAAGAGCTTTGGCAAAGGTTCTATCATGAAAATGGGTGACGAAAGTGTCGAACAAGTAGAAGTTATTCCCACAGGGTCCATCGGCCTCAATGTAGCTCTTGGCGTGGGAGGATATCCCCGCGGACGTATCATCGAGATTTACGGCCCGGAATCCTCCGGTAAGACAACCCTCGCCATTCATGCCATTGCTGAAGCGCAAAAGGCAGGAGGCATTGCCGCATTCATTGATGCAGAACATGCTTTCGACCGCTTCTATGCGGCAAAACTGGGTGTGGATGTGGACAATCTGCTGATATCACAACCGGACAACGGCGAACAAGCGCTGGAAATCGCAGAGCAACTGATCCGTTCTTCCGCTATTGACATCATTGTAGTGGACTCTGTGGCTGCCTTAACCCCGAAAGCTGAAATTGAAGGCGATATGGGTGACAACAAGGTGGGTCTGCAAGCCCGACTCATGTCACAAGCCTTGCGTAAACTGACGGCAGCTGTCAGCAAAACACGCACCACCTGCATCTTCATCAACCAGTTGCGCGAAAAAATCGGTGTCATGTTCGGCAATCCCGAAACAACTACCGGCGGTAATGCACTGAAGTTCTATGCCTCCGTACGTCTTGACATCCGTGGAAGCCAAGCCATCAAAAACGGCGATGAAGTAATCGGCAAGCAGACCAAAGTGAAAGTTGTAAAGAACAAGGTAGCTCCTCCTTTCCGTAGAGCGGAATTCGACATCATGTTCGGTGAAGGCATCTCCCGTGCAGGCGAAATCATTGACTTGGGTGCAGAGCTTGGCATCATCAAGAAAAGCGGCTCATGGTTCAGCTATAACGAGACGAAAATTGCCCAGGGACGCGACGCCGCCAAGCAGGTCATCCTTGACAATCCGGAACTGGCAGAAGAGCTGGAAGGGCTTATCTTTGCAGAATTGAGAAAAGACAAATAACAAAAAAACTTGCCAATAGAAAAACAAAACATTCTATTGGCAAGTTTCCCTAAAAGGGTACCGCTTCCTATTCCATTTTTTCCAAACGTTCTTCCAAAGCCTCCATGCTTTTTTCAAAACGTTTCCAAGTATCGGCATCCATCTGTTCTTTCAGATACTTGTTGTCTTTCAGTTTAGCTACATTTTCCAGCCCTTTCAATGCCAGTTCTTGCGAATGCTTCAATTCTCCAAGCCAATCGCGGTTCTTCAGCTTCTCTATCTCCGCCCAGTTTATATCCGGAAGCTGTATATTCACATTGTTCCCATTCCAGCTGGTATTCTGATACATCATGATATTCTGTATATCCTTCAAAGTCATATCACCTTCCAGATAAACAAATTTCAAAGTAGCTGCACCATCTACAATCATAATCAGCTCCTTCACCTTTTCCCCTTTACGGCTCATGTAGAATTCAGAACTGGAGACTGTCCCTTTCTGCTTCATCAGCAATTCATATCTGGAAGACTGCACCAAAGAACGAAGATCCTTACGCATTTCTTTCTTTACATTATTATCCATTGTAGAAAGTACCTGCACAGAGTTCAACTGTCCGGACACTTTCCCAATATAAACATCTTTAGTAAACAAGTTGGGATTCGTTTCTATCATTGCCTTGGATATGTAGACGGACGACACGCCTTTCATATCTCCATACTTGTTGAATAGGTTCTTCTGTGCCTGGCAAAGCAAAGGCAACATCAGCAGTACACCTGCCAAAATAATTTTCATTGTTTTCATATCAGATTATTGTTGAATTTCTTTTCTTACTTCCTGGTTCACCTTCGTTACGTCTATCCGCGTTTCCTCTATCTGCTCAATTCCCTTGTTCAGATTCGCAGACACCTCGATTAAAGTGGCCTGCAATGCCTTATAAGCTGCTTCCGGATCAGAGAAAGTGTCCTGAGGTGTAGGAGGACGCATATCCTCTCCCATGTTCGTAATGCCATAACCTACACCTACAAGAACCAGAATGGTGGCAGCAATACCTCCTATCCAGCGCCAATTACGTTTGGCCTTGTTCCGGTGGAAAAAACGTTGTTCCTCTTCAGCCTTTTCATCAATCATCCGGCTCAGTTTATCCTCCAATCCGGCGGGAACATTATCCACCACTTCCCCGGGAAAAAAGCTGAGAAAGAGTTTCTTGTCCTTCTGCAAGTGCTCGGGCACTTCTTCGGTTCTGAAAGCTTCCTTCAACAACTCTTCTTCCTGCTCGTTGGTATTCCCTTCATAAAATTCGGCGAGCAGCCTTTCAATTTCCTCGACTTTCATAGTTACTCCATTTATTAAATTCCTCACGTATCTTTTTTCTTGCCCGGGACAACAGTACACGGACATTGGTAGCATTCAATCCCGTGACCTGCTCTATCTCTTCATAAGAACATCCCTTGACATCACGCAACGTTACTATTTTCTGCTGTTGCACCGGCAGATGGGCAATGATGTGCCTTACCTGCTGCGCTTCATCCCTCACTTCAAAGTTATCTGCTTGAGACACATTATGCACTTCGGCCAACTCCACACTCTGTCTGCTCAAAGTATACTTTCCCGAACGAAGCAAATCAAAGCACATATTTTTCACCAGAGTAACGCTGAATGCTTCCGGATTACTGATAATGGCCAGTCCTTCCCGCTTGTCCCACAACTTCAGATAAGCTTCCTGCACCAAATCTTCAGCATCGGCAGCATTCTCCAATAGTCTATAAGCTATGCAGTACAACTTGCGATGATATGGCAGAAACTCTTTTTTAAAACTTTCAGCGTCCATGGGCTATTTATCAATAGTAGATTCCTGTTTATACCCTTCAGACGTAGGGGGAAAGGATTTTGTTACACGACCAGGAAAAAAAATGGAAAAAAAATGAAAACACCAATAGCACCAGCCCAAGAGTGCGTTTATTTCAAGACATCAGCAATCCGCTTTTTAAGATTCAATTTTGCAATGTCTTCAGGCTTCAGCTCAAGCTCCACCAACACCTTCGCTGTGGAGAGTCTGTATTCCTGCTCTAACGTATCATAATTTATCTGTTCCTTATGAATGGAATACAACAAAGCAAAATCGTAGTTCAAGGCACGTGAGACATTATACAACGTATCCGTATCAATACTTTTTCTCGTAAGCATATAGTCTACACTTTGAGGCTTAACTTTCAGTCTTCGTGCAAGTTCCGCCTTGGTAACCTGCTGTTCAAGCATCACGTTCTTGATTATCTCTCCGATGTATATATTACTTTTTTCCATTTATATGAAGGTACAAATTAATCATTCATATTATAAGGAACACCAATACCAATTTGTCTGTATGTATCGTTCTTTTTATTCATAATTCGTTTGTTTTATCAAATATTTTATGATACTTTTGCAACATATTCATATAAACAAACAAATAATATCTGCTATCATGAATTTACTGACATGTATTCTCATAGCCATCCCTATCGGCATTATTTTTATTATGCTATGGATATACAATGACTACCGGAAATATAAGAAGAAAAATAAGCTGGCCATTTTGCTGTTTCTCCTATTTCCAACCACTTTATCTGCACAATACGTTGATGCAGGATGCCAAGTATCCTTTAAATGGCTGGAGAACCAAAAAGGGAAATTAGAGTATACAAAAGATGGGGTTACTTATAAGTTTATTCCAAACGACTCCCAATGGGAAATTGTAATTCGCAACAACTCTTCAGAAGATATCCGAATAAACTGGAAAAATATGCAATTCATTGTGGACGGAAGAACCTCAGAAGTCAAATACACCATACTTGCAGAAGCGGAAACTCCCTTTGCAATTATAAAAAGCCAGGCAGAAACAAGCCAAAAGATTGGTGTGACAACTTATACGGCAAATAACTCTCAAATATACAACAAGAAAGATATTCGAAAAGGAAGGAATTCCTCCATTACCATTATCCTTCCCATATCTATCGGTAAGCACCCTCAATTCTTCACCTCTTTCGACTTTATCATCAAAAAAGTGAACTAACTATGACTTCTCAAGATATAAAAAAACAGCTGAAAGAACCACATTTCTGGAACATTGTATTAACTGGTCAGCACGCCGAACCGAGAACAAAAGCAATGCTGGAAGCAAAAGGTATCATAACTTGGCTTCCACTTGCTCCGGTCCGGCGTCAATGGGGAAGGATATTAAAAGAAATACACACCCCGGTTATCCCGAAATGTGTATTCGTCTATATATCCAATGAGGAAAGAAATACGTTGCAAAAATCCTACCGACTTCTTCCACCGGAAGTTATACTTCAAGAACTGCCGGACCTATGCAATCAGAACAAGTAGATATATGCCAACGTGCTCACACTAATCACTATCCACAACAAGGTGCCTTGTATCAAGGGCTTGATACCTACTGCCTTCAGTACATCACGTGACAGAGAGGCACCGATAAAGAACAGAGTGATAGTCAGCGTCTTGCGGGCCAAAGAATTGATTCCCTCCCCAATCATGGCACCCGTTTCGGTAGTACCCAGCACATAAGTATTGAAAATCATAGCCAGCACAAAGAAGAAGATGAACCAGGGAATACTGATTTTCTGTCCCTTGCTCTTAAAGATGAACGAAGTTACCAAAGCCAAAGGAATAATCCATAAGGCACGTGTCAGCTTTATAGTCGTTGCCACCTGTAATGCCTCTTCCCCATAGGCGGCACCTGCCCCCACTACCGAACTCGTATCATGTATGGCAATGGCCGCCCATGTGCCGAACTCATGCTGGCTCATGTTCAAAGCGTGGCCTATCATCGGAAAAACAAACAATGCAATGGCATTCAATATAAAGATGGTGCCCAATGCCACAGACATCTCGCTATCCTTTGCCTTCAACACCGGCCCCACAGCCGCAATGGCACTGCCTCCGCAGATAGCCGTACCGGAACTGATAAGATAGGAAGTGTCACGGTCCACTTTCAGGAACTTACGTCCTATGAGCCAGCCTATGAGCAATGTCCCCACTACAGAAATAATCGTGAACTCCATTCCCTCCTTGCCCGAAGCCAGAGAAGCCTGCAGATTCATTCCAAATCCTAACCCTACAACAGAGTATTGCAACAGGTACTTTGAAGTCTTCTTATTGAACTTCGGATGTGCCTGCCCACACAGCAACGCAAAGGCCAACCCCAAGAACAACGCCAACGGCGGAGTGACCCATGCCGAATAGGCATGCATACCGGGCACATAATCCAGCAGCAGAAAGAAGGAGAGGACAACCAGAAGAGATACATAAATAAATTTATTATTACTTTGAAGAAAAGGCATATTAATGCTTTTAGCCAAAACTCGATTTGAAGCCATACTGTTTATTTTACTATTATTACTAATGTTTATTCCTTAATTTTCCGGGTGCAAAGGTAGTTCTATTTTAGTACACCCGCCAATCGTTTCTACTTATAGACTATAACTTATTGTTATCGGGACATAAACATATAGTTCATAAAGGCTTGTGACAATCCTCCTTCCTGCCCTTGCAACTGGACAAAGCAGAAGTCGCGAAGCATGGGCATATCCTTTATCTCGACCACGCGGAAAGTGCCTGCCGCCAGTTCCTTGCAGATGGAACGGATAGACACGATTCCCATGCAATCGGAGTTTTCAAGAAAGAGCTTGATGCTTTCGGTACTACCCAGATACATCAGTACATGGAGTGAGGAAAGCTTGACGCCGTGCTTCTGGAGTGAGCGTTCTATCACGTCCAGCGTACCAGAACCACGTTCACGAAGCACTAAAGGAATAGCGGGCAAATCCTGGGGAGTAATCTCTTCGGGCAATTGTAAACGGCTTTTGGAATGGACTACCGCTACCAGTTCATCCTCAAGAAAAGTAGTATACTTCAGATTGGGAAGGCGGAAAACCCCTTCCACCAATCCCAAGTCAATGCGGTGTTCCTGCAAAGCGGCTTCTATTTCCCGGGAATTTCCATTGAGCAAGGACAAGTTGACCTGCGGAAACTTGCCGATAAAACTGCCCAGCAACGGAGGAAGCACATACTGCGCAATGGTAGTGCTGGCTCCCAACTTGAGTTCTCCAATATATTCGTTATGTAACAAGTGCATTTCATATTCCAGCCGTTTATACTCCTCCAATATCCGTTCGCAATGCTCCAAAAGCAGCCGACCCGACTCGGTCAGACTGATTTTACTTCCCTGCCGGTCGAAAAGCCTCGTCTGGTAAGTGGCCTCCAGCTCCTGGATATGCTTGGTTATAGCCGGCTGACTAACAAACAACTCTTGCGAAGCCTTTGTAAAACTCAAGTTCTTGGCAACAGACTGAAACACTTTTAAACGGAAATCACTCATATACTTCTTATATCCTATAACTCGTCAGACTTGATGCCGAAAGCATGCGCCAAAGAATAAAACACCGGCTCCAGGCGGCAATACACCGGGCTCAGAGGTTCCTCCGTAATGAAATACACAGCTTTGCCCCGTTCTTCTTCATTCTTGTCTTTGAAGAAACCCGCCAGCTTTTCCTCCACTCCATTACCATATACCTGATGGAAAGGCAACAACATCAAACACTTCACATCTGCAGAATCAAGCGCCAGGTTCATCAGGTCAAGAAACAACTCTTCGGTAGAGACTAAACCAGAAGAGGTGACGGAAGAAAATGTAAATTCGCCCAGTGGCGTACGGCATGCCTGGTGATTCAGTTTATTCACATCGGATGGTTCACAACACTTCAGCACGTCCGCTGCAGGAGTATGCACCAACAACACTTCTACCTCATTTTCTTGTTCTCTCAAGCCGGCATCCAATGCCAGATAGCTCAACCATGCCGGCAGGTCAACATCGGGTAGCTTCCTTCCCAACTTACCTTCCAAAAAGTTCTTTGCACCATATACCACTTCATTCAGAAATGCAACATCTATCAATATCACATTTGCCGGAAACTTTATCTTATCCTCCATTATCTCCTATCTTAATACATAATTATACATAATGCTCCTCTGCAAGCGGAGCTCCGAAAACCTACCACACAGAAAGCACAAAACTTTGAAGCAGTAAAAGTACGACAAATTTATCAATAACTTGTATCATCCCAAGCAATTAATCTATATCTCCGAAGCGGAAAGAGAATATCCTTCCCCCACAACACGGAAACCTTGGAGCTGGAACACGAAGACTTAGCTACTAAAACATATAGCCCCTCACTACATAAGATGTGCATCTCGTACTACATGAGATGTACACCTCGTACTACATGAGATGCACATCTCATGCATGACATCCTTATTTGCCCTTCTCTTTAACCAATAGAGTTTAATACGAAAAGGAACTTTGCTCCAACTTCTTATCTAAAGAAGTAGAAAGAAACAAAACGACTGATTTACAGACAATTTGTCATTTTACATATTTTATATGCAGACAATTTGTCCGAAATGTGCCAATGGCAAATCTTTTGCGCCTTCCCAAGTGTTATGAAACTGATAAAATAGAAAGGAGAACAAAATATGAACTTTAACAACTTTACCATTAAAGCGCAAGAAGCAGTGCAGGAGGCTGTGAACCTGGTACAAAGCCGTGGACAGCAGGCCATCGAGCCCGTGCATGTACTTCAAAGCGTGATGAAAGTAGGTGAAAATGTCACCAACTTCATCTTCCAGAAACTGGGCATGAACGGTCAGCAGATAGCACTTGTACTGGACAAGCAAATTGATTCTCTGCCCAAGGTATCCGGCGGAGAGCCATACCTGAGCCGTGAAACGAACGAAGTGTTCCAGAAGGCCACCCAATATTCCAAGGAAATGGGTGATGAATTCGTCTCCCTGGAACCGGTACTGCTGGCTTTGCTGAATGTGAAAAGCACTGCATCCACCATTCTGAAAGATGCCGGGATGACGGAACGCGAACTGCGGGAAGCCATCAACGAACTGCGAAAAGGAGAAAAAGTAACTTCACAATCCAGCGAAGACACTTACCAGTCATTGGAAAAGTACGCTATCAATCTGAACGAAGCAGCCCGCAGCGGCAAACTGGATCCCGTCATCGGCCGTGACGAAGAGATACGGCGTGTCCTGCAGATTCTGAGCCGGCGTACCAAGAACAACCCGATTCTTATCGGTGAACCGGGTACCGGTAAAACAGCTATCGTAGAGGGACTTGCCCACCGTATCTTGCGTGGAGACGTCCCCGAGAACTTGAAGAACAAACAAGTCTACTCCCTGGATATGGGTGCACTGGTGGCGGGCGCTAAATACAAAGGCGAATTTGAAGAACGCCTGAAGGCCGTTATCAACGAAGTGAAGAAGTCCGAAGGAGACATCATCCTCTTCATTGATGAAATCCACACCCTGGTGGGTGCAGGCAAGGGCGAAGGCGCCATGGATGCCGCCAACATCCTGAAACCCGCCCTGGCACGCGGTGAACTGAGGAGCATCGGGGCCACTACCCTCGATGAATATCAGAAGTATTTCGAAAAGGACAAAGCGTTGGAGCGCCGCTTCCAGATTGTCATGGTGAACGAACCGGACACGCTGAGCACCATCTCCATTCTGCGTGGTCTGAAGGAACGTTATGAGAACCATCACCATGTACGGATTAAAGACGATGCCATCATCGCCGCCGTAGAGTTGAGCAACCGCTACATCACCGACCGTTTCTTACCGGACAAGGCTATCGACTTGATGGACGAAGCCGCTGCCAAGCTACGTATGGAAGTCGATTCCGTTCCGGAAGAACTGGACGAAATCTCGCGTAAGATAAAGCAGCTGGAGATTGAACGCGAGGCCATCAAGCGCGAAAACGACAAGCCCAAGCTGGAACAAATCGGCAAAGAACTTGCCGAGCTGAAGGAGCAGGAAAACTCGTACAAGGCGAAATGGCAAAGTGAAAAGACCCTTGTCAACAAAATCCAGCAGAATAAGGTGGAAATAGAGAACCTGAAGTTCGAGGCCGACAAGGCGGAACGGGAAGGCGACTATGGCCGGGTGGCCGAAATCCGTTACGGCAAACTGCAAGCGCTGAACCAGGAGATTGAAGAAACTCAGCAAAAACTGCACGAAATGCAGGGCGACAAGGCCATGATTAAAGAGGAAGTGGACGCTGAAGACATTGCCGACGTAGTATCCCGCTGGACCGGCATACCGGTAAGCAAGATGCTGCAAAGCGAAAAGGACAAACTGTTGCATCTGGAAGCGGAACTGCACCAGCGGGTTATCGGGCAGGACGAAGCCATCGAGGCCGTATCCGATGCCGTACGCCGCAGCCGTGCCGGACTGCAAGACCCGAAACGTCCTATCGGCTCATTCCTTTTCCTGGGAACCACCGGTGTAGGTAAGACGGAATTGGCAAAGGCGCTAGCGGAGTTCCTCTTTGACGACGAGACGATGATGACCCGTATCGACATGAGCGAGTATCAGGAGAAACACAGCGTTTCCCGTCTGGTTGGAGCGCCTCCGGGATATGTGGGCTACGATGAAGGCGGACAACTGACAGAAGCCGTAAGACGGAAACCGTATTCTGTCGTCCTATTCGACGAAATCGAGAAAGCGCATCCAGACGTATTCAACATCTTGCTGCAAGTGCTGGATGACGGACGTCTGACGGACAACAAAGGACGTACGGTCAACTTCAAGAATACGATTATCATCATGACCTCCAACATGGGCAGTGGCTATATCCAAAGCCAGATGGAGAAACTAAACAGTAGCAATAAGGAGCAAATCGTAGAGGAAACCAAGAAGGAAGTGATGAATATGCTGAAAAAGACCATCCGCCCGGAATTCTTGAACCGTATCGACGAAACCATCATGTTCCTGCCACTGACAGAGCCCGAAATCAAACAGATTGTAATGCTCCAAATCAAGAGTGTGCAGAAGATGCTTTCCGGTAACGGTATGGAACTTGTTCTGACAAATGCCGCCATAGACTTCCTTGCCAATGCAGGTTATGACCCTGAATTCGGCGCCCGTCCGGTGAAACGTGCCATACAGCACTATTTGCTGAACGATTTGTCGAAGAAGTTGCTGTCCCAGGAAGTAGACCGCAGCAAGCCTATTACAGTGGATGCCAATACCACTGACGACGGACTGGTTTTCAGAAATTAAAAGCAATCCGTATCCCCCCAATAAAAGAGGCGATTCCCGACTATTGAGAATCGCCTCTTTTATATTGTATTTCAATCCTTCTCCGATTACTCGGCCTTGCTTTCCTCCTTCGTTTCTGCCGCAGGAGTTTCTTCAAAATCCGTCATACCGCTTGCCACCAGCAAATTATACCAAACAATCAATTTCTTGATGTCGGACGGATATACGCGGTCGCGATCGAAGGTAGGCAATACCTCTGCCAGGTAAGCACGCAAATCGTCGGCAGTAGCCTTCTTTAAGTCCATCACTACGGCAGCGCCGTTTTCCTTTTTCTTCATGGAAAGAAGCACTTCCTTCAAAGGAACATCTTCCGTATCTGTATACATGGCGATATCGCCCAAAGAAGTAATCTTCTCATTACCATAGGCAGGGAAACGCTTCTTGTCTGCAAGCGACTCTACAATCAACATATTTTTTCCCTGAGAAACAAGCTTATACAATCCCGGTTTACCGGAAATGGACAAAATAGTCTTCAACATAATATATTCTGTTTTGATGATTAGTAGTTATTTTTTCGGGAGGCAAAGATAATGTAAGCCGAAGACAATACAAAATAAGCTTGCTTATTTTTATTGTCAAGGAGATGCCTATTTTTTAAAGATAGTGCATTTTTTCAGATAGCGAACCGATTAGCTCTAAAACTTGCGGAATCAATGGAATTTCGCCATCATTTACAATGACAAAATCTGCATATTTACGCTTTTCTTCGTCATCCATCTGGCTACGGATACGCTTTTCTATCAATTCGCGCGAGGAAGCATCCCGCCAGACGGCACGTGAAATACGCACCTCTTCGGGCGCATAGACCATAACAATAGCATCTACTTCACCTGCAAACCCCGCTTCAACCAAAATGGCCGATTCTATACCGACAATGGAAGAAGCGGCGCGACATTGTGTCCACCGCCTGAAATCCTCCTTTACACGAGGATGCACAATACCGTTGATTTTTTGGGCATGCTCCGGACTGCCAAAAAGATAAGACGCCAACAAAGGCTTGTTCAGTGTACCACCGGCATACACTTCCGCACCAAGCAAGGCAGACAATTCCTCGCGGATAAATGAATCGGATACCATCAGCTTTTTCGTTTCCAAGTCCGAGATATAGACGGGAACACCCAGCACTTCCAACAGTCTGGATACCATACTCTTTCCGCTACCGATACCACCGGTTATACCTATCTTAATCGCCATAATCAGGAGAAATTTGCTCTATCAAAAAATCCACCTGTGCCGGATTGAAGCGCACCTGGCTCACCCCTTTCGGCAGATTCTTGATCTTTACCGTATACTTGTCGGAACCCAGACGAAGCAGTTCCTCATAAGACACGTAAATATGAAAATCATCAGCGTTAATCTGCCTGAAATGACTCAGACCAACCTGAAACGTGACCTGCACCTTAGAAGGGAAAGCGCGCAGCACCTTGTCGGCAGGAAAGTTAACGCCACGCAACGGCACCTCCACTGTCTTTTCTGTATAAATATCCACTGGAAGCATCATCTCAATGGAAGAAGGCACAAACTTCACACCTTTCTGAACACGCAGGGGGATTTGCTGTCTCAAGGTATCCGATATATCTTCCAGCTTCACCGGTTGCGTATAGGCAACAGTAATCGTATCCAGCACGCCTTGCGGCGCATACACCAATACGGAATCGGGACTGAATATCGTATCCGAAAGATAATACTCACGTCCAGCACTCAGCGTGCCGCGCAGCTTCACCGGCACCAGTTTGGAGGCTCCCGTCGAATAGATGTACTCCAATGTATCCGGCTTCATGGAAAGCAGGCGAGTAGAAGCATTCAGCTGGTTCAGCACTTTCTTTTCAAACTGCGGGGGATATATCCTTACTTGATTATCCACACCCGTATAATCGGCATAATCGAGAATAACAGGGTAAAAGCTCTTTCCCAACATATAGTTGAGCAGTACCGTTCCCTTATCCTTTACCTTGATGCGAAGTTCTGAAGCAGGTTCAGAAGTAATCACCACATTATTGGGTACTCCCTTCAGCCGCACCGGTATAGAGAAGTCCGCCTCATAGTCGTTGTTCAAGGTCTGCAAGAGCCAGAAGCCACCGGCCACAAAGAAGAAAAACAAAAAAATGAAGAACTCTCTGCTTTTATCGCTAAGCAGAAAGTCCTTCACTTCTCTTGATATCTTCAGATATGTACGTTGTATGTTCCTACGTTCAAACATAGGCTCACATTTCTATTATTTAGATGCCTGACTGCTATTCGCATCAGCAGCTGCAGCAAAAATAGAATTCTTGTCTATACGAATCTTAACGTTGGAAGCGATTTCAAGCACCACATCATTGTCGTTGATTTCCTTGATAACACCATGGATGCCACCGGCTGTGATTACTTTCTGATTCACTTGAAGCGATTTACGGAAGTTTGCGATTTCCTTTTGCTTCTTGTTTTGAGGACGAATCATAAAGAAATACATAATAACGAACATGGCTATCAGCATAATCCACATCATGCTACCACCACCAGCAGGGCCTGCAACAGGAGCTTGCAGGAAGAATACAGTCATTAAGTTCATAAATACTCAGTTTTGGTTTCTATTATTAAACAAAGGTATTAGTTTTTCGTTAACTTACCTTCTTTTTTTAATTGATTAACTATTCCGTCCAATGTACCGTTCACGAAGCTGCCGCTTTTGACCGTGCTGTAAACTTTGGCAATATCGACATATTCGTTTAACGAAACACTCACCGGAATGTTCGGGAAACTCAATATTTCGGCCAATGCACACTGCATGATTACAACATCCATAAAGGCTACACGGTCCAAGTCCCAATTACGCGTATTCTCACTGATGAGATGACGGTAATAGTCACAGTTCAAGATGGCACGGCGAAACAAACGGCGTGCAAATTCCTGGTCTTCCTCATCCTTAAACTCTGGTAAAAGCTCCTGGTTGGCACCATTCTTCTCTTCGAAGCGCTTGATGGTTTTCAGCACGAAAGTATCCACAATCTCCTTGTCGTCGTTCCAGTAAAGGCTCTGGTCTTCGAGCACACTGTCCAAGGCTTCGTTGTTGAAGACAAAAGTCTTATACAGCTTTCTCCACAATTCACGATCGTATTCGTAAGAATCGTCCGAAGAAGCCATATATTCCTTATATATATCTGATTCCACAATTTTCTCATACAATCCCTTGACGAAGTCTTCATCATTGGCCCACGTGCGCTTTTGGTTGGCGATGAATTCCGTCAATTGTTTGTTCACTTCCAACTGGGCTATAAACTTGTTTTCCACAAATTTCATGTTGGGATACAGCTCCTCGGCAGTGGGAGCCAGCTTAGCTTTTGCCGCATCAATACGTTTTTGTGCGTAGTTCGTCAAAGCTATCATCAGCATCAGCAGGTAGTTGTAGAGGTCGTATGCCTTTGAAAGGCTAAAGAATAATTCTTTCTCCGCTGAGTCTAAATTTTTACTGCCATTCTGATAATAAGCATATACAATCTGTATAATCTTAAGACGAATAAGAACTCTGTTGATCATAATTCTAAAGTAAATACTAGTGTTTTAACAAGGCGCAAAAGTAGGCATTTTTAATGAGTTTACATAAATAAATCACATTTTTTAATGCAGATATTGATTATCCGGTCTTTTTCTTTTGACAGTTTAAAAAAAATCGTCAATTTTGAGCCCGATAAAGAGCTAAAAGCTACGAGATACAAGTTTTAAGGTGATAATATCAAAATTGAGACCTATTATAATATGGAAGACTTTAAGAAGAAAAACGCAGCGGACATGAACGACAAGGAGATTGTATTCTCCCAATCCATCAAAGCAGGTAAGCGCATCTACTATTTAGACGTCAAGAAAAATAGAAAAGACGAAATGTTTCTCGCCATTACGGAAAGCAAGAAAATCGTGATGGGCGAGGGTGACGACTCGCAGGTAAGTTTCGAAAAGCACAAAATCTTTCTATACAAAGAAGATTTTGAAAAGTTCATGAACGGACTCCAGCAGGCCATCGGCTTCATCCAGGAGCAACAGGGTTTCCACACAAGACATACCGCTGACGACGAGGCTGAAACTCCCGAAACACACAAAGAAGAAGTACCACAAGAGGAAAAAGCTTGCCCCCTGGACGGAGAAATCAAAATAGACATTGAATTTTAAGTTATAACCTTTTGATAATTCAAAAAGAAGCTGTATTTTTGCACCGCTTTTTTGCAACATCGTGTGGTAAACCACATCGTGTGATGGTGAATTAAGCAAAAAATTTACTTAATTTAGAGTAACACAATTTTTTTAGAAATGAAATCAATTGAAGTAAAAGGAACTGCAAGAACTATTGCAGAACGTTCTTCGGAACAAGCAAGAGCTTTGAAAGCTATTCGTAAAAACAACGGTGTACCTTGCGTACTTTATGGTGCAGGTGAAAATGTTCACTTCACTGTACCTGCAGAAGGTCTGCGCAATTTGGTTTATACTCCGCACATCTACGTAGTTGACTTGGTGATTGATGGCAAGAAAGTAAACGCTATCATGAAAGATATCCAATTCCACCCCGTAAAGGATACCATCCTACACGTTGACTTCTATCAAATTGACGAGGCTAAACCTATCGTTATGGAAGTTCCGGTACAGATGGAAGGTTTGGCAGAAGGTGTTAAGGCCGGTGGTAAGCTGGTACTCCAGATGCGTAAACTGAAAGTAAGAGCTTTGTATAACGTAATTCCTGAAAGACTGACTATCAACGTTACTCACTTGGGACTTGGTAAGACTGTTAAAGTTGGCGAATTGCAATACGAAGGATTGGAATTGCTGAATGCCAAAGAAGCTGTTGTATGTGCCGTTAAGCTGACTCGTGCTGCAAGAGGTGCCGCTGCTGCTGCAGGCAACTAATCAATTCTTTCCAAGAAAGACTAAATATTGGGGAACGCGGATTAACGCAGCCAACGCAGATTTCATACTGATTTCCGCGGAAAGTTGCGATAATCCGCGTTCTTTTTCTTACTGCTCTTTCTCCTCTGAAAGGAGAAAGAGAATAGACTTGAAGCACTGACAATGAAATATTTAATTGTAGGATTGGGCAATATCGGCCCCGAATATCACGAAACCCGTCACAACATCGGATTCATGGTAGTAGATACTCTGGCAAAAGCAGCAGGTGCCACTTTTACCGACGGACGTTATGGCTTCACCACAACGCTGTCAGTCAAGGGACGCCAACTATTACTACTGAAGCCTTCCACCTTCATGAACCTCAGCGGTAACGCCGTACGCTACTGGATGCAAAAGGAAAACATTCCATTGGAGAATGTGTTGGTAGTGGTAGATGACCTTGCACTGCCTTTCGGTACACTGCGCCTGAAAGGTAAGGGAAGCGATGCGGGACATAACGGCCTTAAGCATATTGCAGCAACGCTGGGCACCCAGAACTATGCACGCCTGCGTTTTGGAATCGGCAATGACTTTCCCCGTGGCGGACAGATTGACTATGTGCTGGGACATTTTACCGATGAAGATTGGAAAACAATGGGCGAGAGATTGGAAACAGCCGGAGAAATCATCAAAAGTTTCTGTCTGGCGGGAATAGATATCACCATGAATCAATATAACAAGAAATGAACGAAGCCAGAATTGACAAATGGATGTGGGCTGTACGCATCTTCAAAACACGTACCATAGCTGCCGAAGCCTGCAAAAAAGGGCGCATCAGCATCAATGGCGCACTGGCAAAGGCTGCCCGTACGGTGAAACCGGGAGACGTCATCCAAGTGCGCAAGCCCCCCGTCACCTATTCCTTCAAAGTACTGCAACCCATTGAAAAGCGTGTCGGCGCAAAGTTAGTAGCTGAAATGATGGAGAATGTAACGGCTCCGGAACAGTATGAACTGCTGGAAATGAGCCGTGTCAGCGGTTTCGTCAACCGTGCCAAAGGTACTGGACGGCCAACGAAAAAAGACCGCCGGAGTCTGGAAGAATTTACAGAACCGGAATTTCTGGATGATTTCGACTTTGAATTCGATTTCGAGGAAGAGTAAAATAAGGGAAAGATTATGAGCGAGAGAATAATTAAATGGGGATTCATCGGTTGCGGAGAAGTAACCAAATACAAAAGCGGACCGGCATTTCAGAAAATAGAGAACTCCGAAGTTGTGGCCGTCATGAGTCGAAATGGTGACAAGGCCAAGACCTACGCCAAGGAAAGAGGGATTCCCAAATGGTACGACGATGCCCAGGAGCTGATTGACGACGAAGAGGTGAACGCCGTGTACATTGCCACTCCTCCTTCTTCACATGCTACGTACGCCATCATGTCCATGAAGGCAGGTAAACCGGTCTACATAGAGAAGCCGATGGCTGTTACCTACGAAGAGTGCTGCCGCATCAACCGCATTTCCAAAGAAACGGGTGTTCCATGTTTTGTTGCGTATTACCGCCGCTATCTGCCCTACTTCCTAAAGGTAAAGTCACTGGTAGAGGAAGGACATATTGGCAACATCATCAACATTCAAATCCGATTCGCCCAGCCTCCCCGCGACCTCGACCATAACAAGGAAAACCTACCGTGGCGCGTGCAACCGGATATTGCCGGTGGAGGATACTTCTATGACCTTGCACCCCACCAGATAGATTTGTTGCAGGAAATCTTCGGATGTATCCTTGAAGCCAGCGGCTACAAGAGCAACCGTGGCGGACTATATCCAGCCGAGGACACCCTAAGCGCATGTTTCCAGTTTGACAGCGGACTGGTGGGCAGCGGCTCCTGGTGTTTCGTCGCCCACGAATCTGCCCGCGAAGATCGTATAGAAATCATTGGAGACAAAGGCATGATTTGTTTCTCCGTGTTCACCTATGACCCCATTGCGCTGCACACAGAAAGAGGGCGTGAGGAAATCATTGTTGAAAATCCCACTTACGTCCAGCAACCGCTTATCCAGGCAGTGGTAGACCACCTGCTAGGCAAGTCAGTCTGCAGCTGTGACGGTGAAAGCGCCACTCTTACCAACTGGGTAATGGACAAAATACTGAACAAACTCTGATTAGCGTTCATGGGGTAAATCTTACCCCATGTCGAAACCTTCGCATTTTCGGCCGACCAGTTTGTACACATCGACACTCTCGCCTACAATCCATACCACATCTCCCTCTACAAAAGGTTCATGCGGGTCGGGAGCATGCAAGGTCTCCCCTCCCCGCTCCACACCGGCAATCAGACAGTGATATTTCTCGCGTATCCCTGCTTCTTTCAAGGTCTTGTTCAGGAAAGGAGACTGCCCGTCCACACAGAATTGGCGTAGAATCATTTCACTCTTCTCTATCACATCCGCATTCATGGCAGACACCTTATCCATCTCCTGACCGAAAATGCTCAATTCCTCATCCGTAGCAATTACTTGTATCTTGTCCTGCGGAAAAAGACGGACAGACGCTCCAGGAATATTAATCCGTTTCTTGCCCCGAAGGATAGAGACCACATGGATACCGTATTTCTTTCCAAAATTCAGCTCTGCCAATGTCCTGCCTGCCCATTCCGATTCGCCGGGAATCTCAAAATCTGTCAGGTGCAAGTCGCGTGACAGCAGACGCCCCGCATACTCCGGTTTCTTCTCTCCCATATACTCGGCACGCATGTCGCGGTACCGCAGATTCTGGAAGAATGTCCTTTCTATCATTATGGACTGCTTCTTCAACTGACGGGAAAGTATCATTAAAGTCACCAGCAACACCGCCACCCCAAATACCAGTCCCACAGACATCTTGAATAAACCGGCTATAACGAACATGACAAACGAAACACCCAACAGCAGGCGCAATACAATGGTAGCCACTAACGGCGCCCGATTTCCACGGTTATCCTTCCATAAAGTCACAAACTCTTCCGAGTGATTCTTTTTAATCATGATAGCACGCAGAAACGGAGCTATACACAGAATGATGATAAAGGCAGCCAACAAAGAGCCCCATACCCCGGGCAGACTGTCGTGCACGAAAGGCACCAGAAAACGGAACGCCAAAGCTATCACCGCCACGCAAATGATGGAATATACAACCGTAATCCTGACCAGTGCAAATATCAGTTTCTTCCACAGACTTTCATGGTTCATGGTCTGCGAACCTGAAGCATAGCGGGTCAAGAACTTTCTCCATTTTTCCGGCAAATGTGTATCCACAAGATTGGAAGCGGGCTCTGCCAAACGAATCATATAAGGAGTAAGGAAAGTAGTGATGACAGACACCGCCACCACAATAGGATACAAAAAATGGCTGGTGACATGCAGCGACACGCCCAGCGAAGCTATAATAAAAGCAAACTCACCGATTTGCGTCAGACTGAAACCGCACTGCATGGCCGTCTTCAGCGGTTGCCCCGCCAGCAGCACCCCCAGCGTCCCGAAGAGGGATTGTCCGAAAATGACCGCCAAAGTAATCACGACAATAGGTCCCGCATACTCCACAATCATAGCCGGGTCTACCATCATGCCGACCGATACGAAAAAGATGGCGCCAAACAAGTCCTTGACCGGCTTCACCAGGCGCTCTATGCTCTCCGCCTCTACCGTTTCGGCAAGAATGGAGCCCATGATAAATGCACCGAAAGCAGCCGAAAATCCCGTATGCGCAGCCATCACCACCATACCGAAACAGAGTCCAAGAGAGACTATCAGCAAAGTTTCCTCGCTCATCAACCTCCGGCACCGCTTCAGCAATCCGGGGATGAGGTAAATACCCACCACGAACCAAAGTATCAGGAAGAACAGCAGTTTGGCAATACTCTCCAGCATCTCCGTACCCTCAAAGTTATGGCTGACTGCCATCGTGGAGAGCATCACCATCAATACGATGGCAAGAATATCCTCCAGAATAAGCACACTGAGCACCAGACCCGTGAACTGCTTCTTGCGCATCCCCAAATCATCAAACGCCTTATAGATAATGGTGGTGGACGACATGGCAATCATACCGCCCAGAAATATGCAGTCCATCCGTTTCCAGCCGAAACCGGTACCTACCGCCACACCCAACAATATCATACAAAAGATGATGGTACACGCAGCAATAATCGCTGCCCCTCCCACCTTCACAATCTTCTTGAAGCTGAATTCCAATCCCAGTGCAAACAGCAGGAAGATAACACCTATATCTGCCCAGGTCTGTATATTAGCCGTATCCATCACCGACGGTGTATAGGCCATGTGAGGGCTGGCAAGGAATCCTGCAACTACATATCCTAATACCAATGGTTGCTTCAACTTCTTAAAAAGCAGGGTCATAATCCCCGCACAAATCAATATCAAAGCTAAATCAGCTATAAGGGGAGCTAAGTGTGACATAATTCTTCGTCTGTATACCTTTTTGTTGACAAAGATAGTGAAAAGTTTAATAAGGTGGAGGAACAATTCATCCTCTATTTCCTTTTTACAACACTCCTTTCGAGCTTGGCAGCCCAAAGTGATAAATATCCCTCTTCACCGCCATCTTCAGCGCACGTGCCAGCGCCTTGAAGATGCCCTCTATCTTATGATGTTCGTTCTGTCCTTCGGCTTTTACATTGAGATTCATCCGGGCAGCATCGCTCAAGGATTTAAAGAAGTGCAGGAACATTTCCGTAGGCATGTCTCCTACCTTCTCGCGCTTGAACTCGGTATCCCATACAAGCCACGGACGTCCGCCAAAATCGAGACACACCTGGCAAAGACAATCGTCCATAGGAAGAGCATAGCCGTAGCGTTCAATGCCTCGCTTGCTTCCTAAGGCTTGATAAAGGCAGTCGCCCAGGGCAAGGGCAGTATCTTCGATGGTGTGATGCTCGTCCACTTCAAGGTCACCTTTCACATGGATGGTAAGGTCCATACCACCGTGCTTGCCTATCTGTTCCAACATGTGGTCGAAGAAGCCCAGTCCGGTCACGATGTCACAATACCCGTCGCCATCCAGATTCAAAGATACATATATATCTGTCTCCTTGGTAGTGCGACGTACTTCCGCTGTACGCTCACCGGCAAAGAGGAATTCGGCCACCTTATCCCAATCCTTGGTGGCGAGAGCGCAGTAATCTTTAAGTCCGTCACAAGCGGCACTGCCACCTTCGGAGATGGGTTTCAATAAAGCCATATCATCTTGCAGAAGAATGGCGCGGCATCCCAAATTCTTTGCCAACTCCACATCCGTAGGCCGGTCACCGATGACGAAACTGTGGGACAAATCGTAGTCCGGGTTATCAAGGTATTTGGTAAGCATTCCGGTACGCGGCTTACGGGTTGGTGCATTGTCATCGGGCATGCTGCGGTCTATGCAGATGTCGTCGAAGGTGATGCCTTCGCCTTCCAATGTCTTCATCATCAGGTTGTGTGTCGGCCAAAAGGTCTCTTCTGGAAAGGAAGTTGTGCCGAGCCCGTCTTGATTGGTCACCATCACAAAATCAAAATCCAGCTTGCTGCGGATGAAGCCAAGATTACGCATCACTTTCGGATAGAACTCCAGCTTCTCCAGGGAGTCCAGCTGATAATCAATGGGCGGCTCAATGACTAAAGTCCCGTCACGGTCTATAAAAAGTACTTTCTTCTTCATAAATGCTAAATACTCAAATCGTAAAAACTTTCAACGCTTCAATCAATTTTTCATTCTCCCCTCTCGTTCCTACCGTCACCCGCAAGCAATTTCCGCAGAGTGACACGGAGTTACGGTTGCGGACAATGATACCCTTACCTACCAGATAATTGTAAATCTTCGCAGCATCCGTCACACGGGCCAGGAAGAAATTGGCATGAGAAGGGAACATCTTCACCGTACATGGCAGTGCGGCGAACTCGGCTTCCAGGTTCTCCCGTTCTTCTTTCAGTGTCTTCACCCAACGTTCTATTTCATAATAGCGGTGAAGCATTTCCACTGCCTGCTTCTGTGTCAACTGGTTCACGTTATAGGGATATTTTATCTTACTGAGGATGCCGATAATCTCCGGTGAGGCAAATGCCATACCTAGACGGATAGCAGCACATCCCCATGCTTTGGAAAAGGTTTGCAGCACAATGAGATTCGGATATTGATTCAAATTTTCAAGGAAGGAAGGTGCCTCGGAGAAGTCATTGTATGCCTCGTCCAGTATCACCAACCCATCAAACCGGCGAATCAGCGTTTCAATTTCGCTACGGAGCAGGTCATTGCCGGTAGGATTGTTGGGAGAACAGATAAAAATCAGTTTGGTATGCTCATCCGCAGCAGCCAGAAGCTTGTCGGCAGAGAACTGGAAATCCTCATCGAGCAGCACTTTGCGGTACTCCACATCATTAACGTCGGCACAGACTTGATACATGCCGTAAGTAGGGTCGATGGCCACTACATTGTCCACACGGGGTTCACAAAAAGCACGGAACACCAAATCGATAGCTTCATCACTGCCATTCCCTAAGAAGATGGAATCGGGACTCACCTTTTTAATTTTAGACAATTCAGTCTTTAACTCCCGCTGCATGGGGTCGGGATAACGGTTGTGCGGCATGTTATAAGGATTCTCGTTTGCATCGAGAAAAACGGATGCCGCAGCACCATTATATTCATCTCGTGCTGAAGAATAAGGCTTCAGACGCCAGATATTCGGACGGGTAAGTTCTTGTAATGTTTTCACCATGTTATTTATGATTTGACAATTTACGATTAAAATTACTTTAAGCCATCAACTCTCAATTTTCAACTTTCAATTTTCATTTCCATTTTCCAACTGCCCCAGTCTCACACTCACAGCATTCTTATGCGCATCCAGCTGTTCATTGGCAGCCATCAGCTCAATGGCAGGGCCGATGATATTCAATCCTTCCGGCTTTATCTCCTGAAAAGTTATCTTGCGGATAAAGCTGTCGAGGCTGACACCGCTGTATGCTTTAGCATAGCCGTTTGTCGGCAAGGTATGGTTTGTGCCCGAAGCATAATCTCCCGCACTCTCCGGAGTAAGAGAACCCAAGAATACAGAACCGACATTCACGATACGTTCTGCCACAGAAAGATAATCCTCGGTTTCTATGATAAGATGTTCGGGAGCATACGCGTTGGTCAGTTCGATGGCTTCTTCCATGCTGTCCACTACAATCAGTTTGCTATTGGCAAGAGACTTTTCGGCAATCTCTTTACGTGGCAGTAAGGCCAGTTGGCGTTCCACTTCCACCTTTACAGCTTGTTGCAATTCGACAGAGGTCGTAATTAATATAGCTTGACTGTCCACTCCGTGTTCTGCCTGGCTCAATAAGTCGGCGGCGACAAAAACCGGATTAGCTGTTTCGTCAGCCAGAACTTCTACTTCCGAAGGTCCTGCCGGCATATCTATCGCCACATCACGCAAGCTCACAAGCTGCTTGGCGGCCGTGACGTATTGGTTTCCCGGACCAAATATCTTATAAACCTTAGGCACACTTTCCGTTCCGTGTGCCATAGCAGCAATGGCTTGTATGCCTCCAGCCTTGAAAATCCGATTGACGCCTGCCACTTTTGCAGCAAACAACACAGCAGGATGTACCTTTCCGTCACGTCCCGGAGGGGTGCAAAGAACAATCTCCTTGCATCCGGCAATCTTGGCGGGAACAGCCAGCATCAGTACCGTAGAGAACAGCGGAGCCGTTCCTCCGGGGATATACAATCCCACTTTTTCTATGGCAACCGCTTTCTGCCAGCAGGTCACCCCCGGCTGGGTCTGCACTTTCCTGCCCTCAAAGCGTTGTGCAGCGTGGAAAGTCTCGATGTTCTGCTTCGCCAGGCAAATAGCCGCTTTCAAGTCTTCACTCACCAGATTTTCCGCTTCCTGCTGTTCCTCCTCCGACACTGCCAGCGAGGTCAGCACCACTTTATCAAATTTTTTTTCATAATCCAGTACAGCGCGGTCTCCCTCCGACTTCACACGGTCAATAACGCTCCGCACCGTATCAAACAGATTCTCCGTATTCATCACCGGACGTTTCAGAATCTCTTGCCACTGGAATTTATCGGGATTACTAATCAATATCATAATGACATGTTTTTAAAGATTTATGCATAAGCCATGATATTCTTGGAGGTGTGTCGAGGCTTTAAATTATCATTTTCTCAATCGGCAGCACCAGAATGCCTTCCGCCCCCAATGCTTTCAGCTTTCCGATTATCTCCCAGAAACATTTCTCGTCGAGTACGGTATGTACCGAGCACCAGCCTTCTTGCGCCAAAGGCATCACCGTGGGGCTCTTCATGCCCGGAAGTACAGAGACAATCTCATCCAGTTTCTCTTTCGGGGCATTCATCAGCACATATTTCTTATCTTCGGCTGTCTTCACGGCATCCATACGAAACAACAGCTCCCTCAATATCTCTTGCTTTTCCTCGCTCATGTTCTTGTTGCCAATCAGTAGCGCTTCGGACTTCATCACAACCTCCACTTCCTTCAAACGGTTGCTCACCAGCGTAGAACCGGAACTTACAATATCGAAAATAGCATCTGCCAGACCGATGCCCGGCGCCACTTCTACTGACCCCGTAATGACGTGTATCTCCGCATTCACCCCATTCTCTTTCAAAAAGCCGGAAAGGATGCCCGGATAAGATGTCGCAATCTTCTTTCCATGAAACCACTTCACCCCCGGATACTCAATATCCTTCGGCATGGCAAGAGACAGACGGCACTTGCTGAATCCCAGACGCTTGATTATCTCCGCATCCTCATTCTTCTCAACAAATTCATTCTCACCCACAATGCCTATATCAGCCACTCCAGTAGCCACAGACTGCGGAATGTCGTCATCCCTCAAAAACAACACTTCAAGAGGAAAGTTTGACGACTGCACCAACAACGAACGCTTCATGGCACTCAACTTAATATCCGATTCTCCCAAAAATGACATGGTCTCGTCATAAAGACGACCTTTAGCTTGTACTGCAATTCTTAACATAAGGCTATTTACTATTTTACGATTTACTATTTTGAATGAGATGGCAGAAAATAAAACGAGGCTTACCAATATTCGGCAAGCCTCGTCATTTATGTCATTTGTTGTACATATACACTCATACGCCCACCGAGTTATTCGTCAGGATGATGATGGTGATGATGTGCAACAATATTCTTCATATTTTTTTGGTTTTAATGCGACAAAAGTAAACTAAAAGTTTGAAACTTCAAAAGATTTATCACAAAAAGTTTATTTTTTCTTTCAAATTCATCTTACTTCACCACAGATTACACAGATTTGCACAGATTATTTTTATTTCAATCTGTGCAAATCTGTGTAATCTGTGGTAAAACAATCAAATCAACGGCAATATTTCCTCCTGCTCCACTTCGCAGCTATGGAAATGCATTTCCGTTTCCGCTTTCTCTTTCGGGAAGGTGAAGTAAGTGCAGGTAGCTTCCGTACAAAGTTCTCCCATGCTATTGTACAGACGTGCTTCTATGATGGCGATATTCCGCTTTTGCTCCCGAAGTGAAGCCCGCAGCACCACATGCGTGTCGTTGGTCGATATGGATTTGCGGAACCGAGTCTCCATTTTCGATGTCACCCCGCCAGTCTGCAGCTTGCGGAACACTACCCAACCGCAGATTTCATCCAGCAATACGGACTGGATGCCTCCATGCAACGTATTCAGCCATCCCTGATACTCCGGACGCGGCTTCCAGATACTCACCACCTCGTCACCGTCCTCATAAAACTCCATTCTCACACCTGCTTCATTGTCGGGAGAGCAACCGAAACAGTTGTACCCCTCCATATCTTTCCACGGATTGATAATCTTCTTCATATCGTATTCTTCTTTTTTATCTGGCTCTGATTCATATATTCTCTCAATAAAACGTTCAATATTAGTCATTCCGATTGAAAACTACAAATTATTAATGCCTTTTTCATCGAAAAATTAGTGGGATGCTGTTCTAAACCGGTTATTTTATTTAGCTTTGTATAAATGAGAGAGAACAACAAGATGCAAAAAGGGGTCTTTTTCTGCTTATGGATACTATTTACATTCTCATTGTTTGCGCAAAACAAGGAGAACGGTTCCGTCACATGCGACAGCATCGTACATAAAAATACCTTCGTAAAAGCATTGAAGAAATTCCTCGACTTCAGTGACTTCGACACTACCTATATCAGTCCCAACCGATACAATTACGCCCTGATGCTCGACCATTTCACCAATTACGAGTATTACTCCGTGGGCAATGACGGTCAGCGGCTCCGTTTTTCGCCCAACCCGCACAACAAGATAGGCGCTTACTTCGGATGGCGTTGGATATTCCTGGGATGGGCTGTCGATACGGACTGGCTCTACGGAAAGAAAAGCAAGAAAAAGCGCGGTACGGAGTTTGATCTCAGTCTTTACAGTTCCAAACTGGGAGTCGACATTTTCTATCGCAGCACCGGAAACGACTATAAGATACACAAGGTATCCGGCTTTTCCGACGAGATTCCCTCCAATTATTCCGAAGACTTCAACGGATTGAAAGTAAAAATGAAGGGGTTGAATCTATATTACATTTTCAACAACCGACGTTTCTCCTATCCGGCTGCCTTCAGCCAGTCCACCAACCAGCGCCGCAATGCAGGTTCTTTTATTGCCGGATTCTCCGTATCCACCCACAATCTGAACTTCGACTATACCAAGCTGCCCAAAATAATTCAGAGAGCCATGAATCCGGGTATGAAGGTGAAACATATCAAATACACGAATATCAGCCTCAACGCCGGCTATGCCTACAATTGGGTGTTTGCCCGCAACTGCCTCGCATGCCTATCGTTCAATCCGGCTGTCGCCTACAAGACATCACGCATAGAGAAGACAGAAGAGCGGGAAGCGGACGACTGGTACAAGAATTTCAATATCGACTTCATTCTGCGTGCAGGTGTGGTATACAACAACAGCAAATACTTCGTGGGTACCTCATTCGTAGGACGGACATACGACTACTACAAAAACAGTTTCTCCCTGAACAACGGGTTCGGCACCCTCCAAATATATGCCGGATTCAACTTTTATCTGAAAAAGGAGTACCGGAAGAACAAAAAGTAAAAAAAGGCTTTCAGCCCTCATCTCCCCTCAAAAGCTATAAACACACTCCACCCCTACTATATCCTTCCGCTTATCCTTCTCCCATTGCCTGCAATAGAAGATGTCCACCTCCCAGCGCTCGGACAAGGGCAACGTAATACCCCCGCGATAACGCATCCGCTTTACTCCGAAGTGCTCTGTCCTATTCAAACCATTATACATCTCGGCCGAAGCATACGGCTCCACCTTGCACTTCGGAATGTCATATGCCACCTTCGCACGTGAGCGCAAACGCAACTCGTCCGTATGTCCATCGAACGTATGCTGAAAGCGCTCACGCAAGGACAGTTTCACCCTTTGCACACGGGCAGACAGAGTGCCTTCCAAACGGTAGCGGTGCCGGAACTTCCAGCCATCCGCCCCCCGATTGCGGTAATGCGTCTCATACCCGGCTCCAAGCTTCAGGAAAGGCAACAGCTTATAGCTTCCCCCCACCTTCAGCCCCCACCGGTCTGTCTTTCCCAAATCATCCTTTGTACGCCACTCCAGCCCACCGGAAACAGTAAGTGCCGGCTTCAACTTATATTCGAAACCGGCATTCGCCCAAGTGGCAAAATCCTTCTCCTGCGCCCGCAGGGAAAAAGACGAAACACCCCATAGAACTATCGGCAAAACAAGTACTTTCGTGCATGAAGATATATTACTTACCATACGCTTATTCTGTTAAAGTGTCAAAGGTAAGGATAAATTCTGTAACAATTCTGTAATACTACAAATCTTGTCTGCACATTTCCGATTTTTCAATGATACTTAAAAAACAGAAACCAAGATACAAAAAACAACTCAAAGTTGCCATATATGTATGGCATCATATATATATTTGTAGCATGAAAAAACACCCTTATAAGCGTTTCATAGATTATTTATTTTGGGGGATTCATTTATGTGAAATCTCTTTCAAATACTCCTCCACCTTTCCGAAGAAGGAGGTCAGATGAGAACCGTCGACAAAAGCATGGTTCACATAGATGGAAAGAGGAAATACCAGACGACCTTCACGGGATACAGCCTTGCCGGCAGTCATCAACGGATAACTGCAACCGTTGCCTGCTTCGGCAAGTGTATAGGTTATCGAGGTGAAATACATTTTGGGAACTGCACTCAGATGGACCACATCGTAATCGCCTTGCCCGGCAAGAATCTTTTCGGCTCCATAAGGGTCACCGTCCTCGGGTATGTTTGTTATCAAGGCGTAAGCTTCGGCATAGAAACGCTCAAAGTCTTCGTGGTAGGGAATGCGCACGGTATAGAATGTCTTTCCGGGAACAGCTATCGGAGAAATGATGTCCACCCGGTCGTGAAAAACAACCCGGCCTTCCTTGTCGGTACGGTAACGGAGTTCATCGACTTCATTAGCCGAACGCACCACAGCATACAGATAATAAAGGAAAAAGGAGCGCTTTGCAGCCCGGGCTGCAGCACTGGCTTCCGTGCAGTCAATCTCTGTAGTGACGGAATACCAGGAATTTACAAAACTGCGGAAAAAGCCGTAGTTATCCCGACGTTCCCAAGCATCAATGTCTATAATGTGTTTCATACAAAAAGGGGATTTAGTGAAAAAAGGATGCCTTTTTACAAGCATCCTTTTTCCGATTCTATTTATTTCTCTTTCTTATAATTCTCCAGTCCGGTCTGCAGAAATTCGATATACTTAGGTATATCTTCGTCGTAGGAGTAAGACTTGTTAAGCGGCTTACCTTCGTTGTCAATCAACACATAGAAGGGCTGCGCATTGGCACCGAACTTGACACGCTGCAGATAACTCCACTTGTCGCCTACGGTACGCAGCGTACGTTCCGTGCCGTTCTCCACAATCTTCACGGGAGAAGGAAGCGGTGTCTTGTTGTCGACGTAAAGCGTGATAAGCACATAGTCGTTGTTGATAATGTCACTCACCTTAGGGTTTGTCCATACGGCAAGCTCCATCTTACGGCAGTTCACGCAACCATAACCGGTGAAGTCGAGCATCACGGGCTTGCCATGCTGACGGGCATACTCCATACCGAGGTCATAATCATCGAACTTGGCATGCACTTCATTATTGTAAAGATTGAAATCTTGCGTCTGCATGGGCGGCGCAAAAGCACTGACAGCTTTCAGCGGAGCTCCCCACAAACCGGGAATCATATATACTGCAAATGCCAGTGAGGCCAACGCCATAAAGAAACAGGGCACACTAACCTTTGAATCGTCATCATCGTGCGGGAACTTGATTTTGCCCAGCAAGTAGAAACCAAGCAGTGCAAAAAGTACAATCCACAAAGCAAGGAACGTTTCACGGTCGAGGATGCGCCAACCGTAAGCTAAATCGGCTACCGAAAGGAACTTCAGGGCAAAAGCCAGCTCCAGGAAGCCAAGCGTCACCTTGATGATATTCATCCATCCACCGGATTTGGGCATGGACTTCAACCAGGACGGGAATAAGGCAAACAGCGTGAAAGGCAATGCCAATGCAATGGCAAAGCCCAGCATGCCAATAGCGGGAGCCACCACACTACCCGTCGTGGAAACCTGAACCAGCAGGAATCCGATAATAGGTCCCGTGCAGGAGAAAGATACCAGCGACAAGGTAAACGCCATCAAGAAGATACTGAGCAAACCACTTGTCGCCTCGGCTTTACTGTCTACAGCCGTACTCCATTTGGAGGGCAACGTTATTTCGAACGCTCCGAAGAAGGAAGCCGCAAACACAACCAGCATCAAGCAGAAAAGAATATTGAATACTGCATTCGTAGAGAGTGCGTTCAGTGCGCTGGCTCCGAAAATCAGCGTAATGGCCAGCCCGAGCGTCACATAAATCACTACGATGGAAGCACCATACGTCCATGCATCACGGATGCCTTTCTTCTTATCCTTGCTACGCTTCAGGAAGAAGCTGACAGTCATCGGGATGATGGGCCATACACAAGGGGTGAAGAGCGCTAACAGTCCGCCGGCAAATCCGGTAATAAAGATATAAATCCAAGACATATCTTCCTGCGAAGTAGTTTCGCCCAAAGATTGCAATTCATTGATGACTGGCTTCCAAAGGTCCACCTTGTCCGTCACATTGATTCCCGTCGGCCCGTCCGCACCGCCAATAGCAGCCACAGAAACCGTATCGGCGGCAGTCTCCTGCTCTGCGGACTGTGTTTCGGCTTTCATTTCAGCCGTAGCCGCAGCAGCTTCTTTGGCAGCCCCTTCTGCCTTACCGGAGAATTGGAAAGCCACTTGTGTGGGCGGCAGACAATTTTCATCGTTGCAAGCGCCATACTCCAAATATCCTTCCAGCCGATAGGCACCACCCGTCAATTTTAGCTTCTGCACAAATTGGGCCGTATTTTCAAAATAGCGTACCTTCATTTCGAACAACTTATCGAAAGTAGAGATTTCCTTGCCTACAGGCTTCAGTTTGCCAACCACTTCCGCTCCGGAGATTTTCTCCACATTAAAAGTCGCCGAGATAGGACCGCCATCGCCCAAGTCGGTGGAATAGACATGCCAGCCCTTGTCAATAGCAGCCGTAAAAACGACCTCCGCTTCATCGGCAGCCAAAGTCTTCAGTTCAGACTTGAACTTGACAGGGTCTTGTATCTGTGCCTGCACTGCCACAGCGAAAAGCAACAGAAATAAAGGGAACAATAATTTCTTCATGTTCTCTGATTTAATTTTTAATTTTCAATTTTCAGTTATCTCGTAGTCCACGCAGGCACGGCTCTCTTTCACAGCAGCGATAAGCTTGCCGGCAGCCACGTGGTCGGGATGGGTGGCATAGTATTTCACGTCATCCAACGTATCGAACTCACTGTAAAGAGCAATACTCCAAGCCTCGGCTGGATTGATATTCAGCCCGACTTCAATCTTGCGGATAACGGATATTTTAGCCGGAAGCGCTTCGATAGCTGCCTTGAAACTGTTCATTGCAGCCAACTTTTCGTCAGCCGGTGCCTCATCTTTTAACTTAAATAATACAATGTGCTTTACCATAACTTTGCCATTTAAATGATTTATCACTATATTTGTCAGCCTAAGCGGCTGTTTTAACAACTGCAAAAATACTGGTTTTGTTTCAAATATACACTTAAACGGATGTTAATAATAGGAATTGCAGGTGGAACCGGCTCAGGAAAGACCACCGTCGTACGTAAAATTATCGAAAGCCTACCGGCTGGTGAAGTGGTATTATTGCCACAAGACTCTTACTACAAGGACAGTAGCCATGTGCCCGTGGAAGAACGGCAGAACATCAACTTCGACCACCCCGACGCTTTTGAGTGGAGCCTTCTTTCCAGACATGTCGCCATGCTGCGTGAAGGAAAAAGCATAGAACAGCCCACCTACTCATACCTGACGTGTACACGCCAGCCCGAAACCATCCATATCGCCCCCCGGGAAGTCATCATCATAGAAGGTATCCTTGCCTTGTGCGACAAGAAACTGCGAAGCATGATGGACCTCAAGATATTTGTAGACGCTGACCCCGACGAACGCCTGATTCGTGTAATCCAGCGTGATGTAGTGGAACGCGGACGCACGGCAGAAGCCGTTATGGAACGCTATACACGCATACTAAAACCCATGCACCAGCAATTCATAGAGCCCTGCAAACGATATGCAGACCTCATTGTACCGGAAGGCGGAAACAACCAGGTAGCCATCGATATATTGACCATGTATATCAAGAAGCACTTGGGAAGTTAATTTGTAATGGAGAATTGATAATGGAGGATTAAGAACACACTAAATCTATGAGATATGAACAGTTTATTTTCTCTCGCCAAACATAAATCATCCATTATCAATTCTCCCGTCTCAATTATCTTACTGTTGTTGTGCTGTATCGCAGGATGCCGTGGAGGACATCCTGCCGAAAAAGAAGAAGCGGATGACCTGCAACAGATAAAGGACAGCGGAGAACTGGTTGTATTGACTCTGTACAGCTCCACTTCCTACTTCATCTACCGTGGCCAGGATATGGGATTCCAATATGAGCTAAGCGAGCAGTTTGCCAAGAGCCTGGGAGTAAAGCTGAAAATAGAGGTAGCCCGGAATGTGCACGAACTCATAGAGAAGTTATTAGCAGGCAAAGGAGACCTCATTGCCTACAACCTGCCTATCACTAAAGAATGGAAAGACAGTCTGATTTATTGCGGTGAAGAGGTCATCACGCACCAAGTCATCGTGCAACGTAACGGCGGACGCACCAAACCACTGAAAGACGTAACGGAACTCATCGGGAAAGATGTATATGTGAAGCCCGGAAAATATTATGAACGGCTGGTCAATCTGGACGAAGAGCTCGGAGGAGGTATCCACATCCATAAAGTGACCAACGACAGTATCAGTGCAGAAGACCTCATCACCCAGGTGGCACAAGGAAAAATCCCCTATACCGTAGCAGACAATGACGTGGCACAGCTTAATACCACCTATTACCCTAACCTGAATATCGGACTCTCCATCAGCTTTGACCAGCGTGCATCGTGGGCAGTCCGGAAAGACTGTCCGCAACTGGCAGCCGCCGCCAACAAATGGCATGAGGAGAATATGACTTCACCTGCCTATACGGCAAGTATGAAACGATATTTTGAAATCGGCAAGGCCATTCCCCACTCTCCTATCCTCTCCCTGCGCGAAGGAAAAATTTCCCATTACGATGATTTGTTCAAGAAATATGCTCCCGAAATAGACTGGGACTGGCGTCTGCTGGCGTCTCTGGCGTATACAGAATCCAACTTCGACTCCACTGCCGTATCTTGGGCGGGTGCCAGGGGGCTGATGCAACTGATGCCTGCCACAGCCAGGGCTATGGGGCTACCCGAAGGAAAGGAACAGAACCCTGAAGAGAGCATAAAGGCTGCCGTGAAATACATAGGCGCCACAGCCAAAAGTTTTTCCAAGATACCCCAGGAAGAACGCATCAACTTTGTGCTGGCATCTTATAATTCTGGTATCGGCCATGTGCTGGATGCCATGGCACTGGCCGAAAAATACGGCAAAAACAAATATGTCTGGCGTGATAATGTAGAAAACTTCATCCTGCTAAAAAGCAATGAGGAATACTTCACCGACCCCGTCTGCAAAAACGGCTATTTCCGTGGCATCGAAACTTATAACTTCGTAAGGGATATTACGTCACGTTTCGAGCAATACAAGAAGAAGATAAAGAATAAGGATTAAGGATTAGGGATTAACATTCCTGCGGCATATATTCCTAATATTATGCGCAATTCGTTAACCCCTAATCCTTAATCCCTAATCCTTATTTTCCTTCCTTCTTAAAACAGATTCAGTTTGTTCTTTCTCGCTTCTTTCAGGGAAACGGTTGTCACTTGTTTCTCCCGGTTCTTTTCGCACAACTGCCGATACTTCTCATTCAGTTCTTCTTCCAATTCCTCCTTTGTCTTAGGGTTCATCAGTTTGGCTGCTACTGTAGCATTCTGTGAAGCGTCCTTCAGATAGATTACGGGAGCATGATAGACCGGAGCAATCTTCAGAGCAGTGTGAAGCGGTGAAGTCGTGGCACCACCTATCAGCAGAGGAATGTCCAGACCTGCCTTTTCCAGCTCAATGGCTACATGCACCATTTCATCCAGCGAAGGGGTTATCAAACCACTCAATCCTATCATGTCTACTTTTTCCTCCACGGCACGTTGCACAATGGTTTCGGCAGGCACCATGACGCCAAGGTCTATTATTTCGTAGCCGTTGCATGCCATTACTACCGAGACTATATTCTTGCCAATATCGTGCACATCGCCTTTTACCGTAGCCAGCAGCACCTTCCCGGCAGCAGTTGCACCTTCTTCTTTCTCCGACTCGATTACGGGCTGAAGAATGGCAACCGCTTTCTTCATGGTGCGTGCCGTCTTCACTACTTGCGGCAGGAACATTTTACCTGCCCCAAACAAGTCGCCAACATGATTCATGCCCGCCATCAACGGACCTTCAATAATAGAAACAGCTTTGGGATACAGCTTCAACGCTTCAGCAAGGTCTTCTTCCAAATAATCGCCAATACCCTTTGTCAAGGCGTATTTCAACCGTTCTTCCACAGAAGTCCCCTCTCTCCAGGCAAGTTGGGAATGAGCGGCAGCCTGCCGCTCTCCTCCGGAAGCTTTTGCCGCCTCTGCTTCCGCTTTCAAGCGTTCGGCAGTTTCTATCAAGCGCTCGGCAGCATCGGGACGACGGTTCAAGACCACATCCTCTATGCGCTCCAATATATCAGCGGGAATATCGGTATAAAGAACGGAGGTAGCCGGATTGACGATACCCATATCCATGCCCTCGCGGATGGCATAGTAAAGGAATACGGCATGCATTGCCTCGCGAATGTAATTATTGCCGCGGAAAGAGAAGGAAAGGTTACTCACTCCTCCACTAACATGCGCACCGGGCAGATTCTTGCGTATCCATCCGGTGGCACGGATAAAGTCTACAGCATAATTGTTGTGCTCGTCCATACCGGTTGCCACGGCAAGTACATTCGGGTCGAAAATTATATCATGGGGATTGAAACCAGTCTTGTCCACCAAAAGACGGTATGCCCGTTCGCAGACCTCAATCTTACGTTCGTACGTGTCTGCCTGCCCTTTTTCATCAAAAGCCATCACCACGGCTGCCGCACCATATTGCTTGATGGTACGCGCATGCTCCAGGAACTTATCTTCCCCCTCCTTCAAGGAGATGGAGTTGACGATGGACTTGCCTTGCAGGCATTTCAATCCGGCCACAATCACTTCCCACTTAGAGGAGTCTATCATGACGGGAACACGGGCAATCTCCGGTTCCGAAGCTATCAGATGGAGGAAAGTCGTCATCTCCGCTTGGGCATCCAGCAGTCCGTCGTCCATATTTATATCGATGACCTGCGCACCGTCTTCCACCTGCTGGCGAGCAATGCTGAGCGCCTCGTCATATTTCTTTTCATTAATCAGACGCAAGAATTTGCGCGAACCCGCCACATTGCAGCGTTCACCCACATTCACGAAGTTATTTTCCGGCTTCACTTCCAGAAGTTCAAGCCCGGAAAGCCAAAGATTTTCCGGCCGGGGAGCCGGCTGATGGGGCGTTGCACCGGCAATCAGCGAGGAGTACTCGGCAATGTAGGCATCTGTCGTTCCGCAACAACCACCGATAATATTCACCAATCCCTCATGGATATACTCTTTTACTTCATGTGCCATATCGGCAGGAGTCTGGTCGTATGTGCCCAAGCTGTTGGGCAGTCCGGCGTTGGGATAAGCGCTGATATAATAAGGTGCACGGGCAGCAAGCTGCTTCAGGAAAGGTTTCAGCTGGCGGGCACCAAAGGAGCAGTTCAGCCCAACGGAAAAAATATCGGCATGCTGCACGGAGGCGAGAAAAGCATCCAAAGTTTGTCCCGACAGAGTACGCCCTCCAATATCAGAAACAGTCACAGAGAGCATCAAGGGTACATAAACTCCTACAGTTTCCATCGCCTGCCCGGCGGCAAAAATAGCAGCCTTGGCATTCAGCGTATCAAAAATGGTTTCTATCAGCAAAGCATCCACACCACCTTCGAGCAATGCTTCCATCTGCTCACGGTAGGCATCGGCCAGTTCATCGTAGCTCAAGGCACGAAAGGCCGGATTGTTCACATCGGGACTCATAGAGCAGGTCTTGTTCGTCGGTCCTACGGAGCCTGCCACAAAACGGGGTTTGTCGGGAGTAAGAGAAGTAAACTCATCTGCCACTTTGCGTGCCAGGCGCACTGCGGCAAGATTCATCTCACGCACATAGTCCTGCACATGATAATCGGCCATACTGACGCGGGTGGAACTGAATGTATTTGTTTCGATAATATCTGCACCTGCCGCCAGATACTTGCGGTGAATGTCTTGTATCACATCGGGGCGTGTCAGACAAAGCAGGTCATTGTTACCTTTCATCTGTCCGGGAATCTGCGAGAAGCGTTCATCCCGAAAATCTTCCTCTGTCAAGTTGTATTGCTGTATCATGGTGCCCATTGCACCATCCAGAATAAGGATGCGCTCACGCACCAAACTACCAAGTTTACTCATATTGTATTAATGTGCTAATATGATGAATGTGCCAATGTGCTAATGACCCTGCGGCACAACTGCGTTTTCTATTGCGCAGCCAATTAGCACATTGGCACATTACCACATTGGCACATTAAATTATTATCTTTTAAACATACGCGCCATATCGCGTTTGTCATCTTTTTCCTTCAGTGATTCGCGCTTATCATATTGCTTCTTACCTTTGGCAAGTGCCACCACAAGTTTGGCCAGCCCTTTTTCATTGATAAACAAGCGCACGGGAACAATGGTGAAACCCGGATCTTTCGTACCGCGCATCAGTTTTTCAAGTTCCTTCTTATTCAACAAAAGCTTGCGCTCCCTGCGTGCATTGTGATTGTTGTACGAACCATAGAAGTATTCGGCCACATGCATGTTCTTCACCCACAATTCGCCGTTGGCAAAGTAACAGAACGTATCGACCAAGCTTGCTTTCCCCAACCGGATGGACTTGATTTCTGTGCCCGTAAGCACAATGCCAGCCGTATAGGTGTCCGTCAGTTCGTAGTCGAACGTAGCACGCTTATTCTTTATATTTACAGGAGCTTGTTTCATAACATTTATCAGTTTAGCACTACCGTCAGCTTATTGAATATCCATTCAATGACCACCGGACAAGCTATTAACAAAATAGAAGACAGAATGGTGAAACGCAAACGGTATTTTTCTTCTATCTGCATCACCTTTTTGCTTCCTTCCCACACTACATATACAATATAGAATTGGAGCAACAGAGCCATAATGCCGAAATTCGGCAATATGCCGATAACAATCTTCAGCATGAATACCACAACCAGTGCATAACCTGCAAACTGTTGCGCCAAAGGGACATCACTGTCCAGCATAAACATGCGGACACGCAGCCCATTGATGAGATAGGCTGCCAAAAAATATCCTCCGAACAAGGATACAGCCACCGCACAGCATTGTGTCATGGCATATTGAAAGCTTTGCGGCCCATCCCATCCCATCTTCATCAAAGAACCGATGAAAACGGACAACCCGCATAAACCAATCATAGGATAGACAAAAGCAGCAAACACTTTTCGCCTATCCTCTAAACTAATTTCCTCCCAGGCACGAGCCGGAGAGGAAATCAGTAGTATTGCTATATGAAATAAATCTTTGTAATTCAATATCTTATTTTTCAGTTTCTCCCTTTGTAACAGTATACACTTCTTCCTTAGTTTGAGAATCGTCCAACTTCAGTGAATATGAATTTACTTTCGTAACAATTTCAATAGTAGTCGGATTTTCAGAAGTGGATGTCTGACGTTTGTAACGTTCAAAAACCTTTCTTAAATCATATACTTTATAGAACAATCCCACCCCATAATAACCGCCAGTATTTGCAGTCAATGTGTAAGATGTGCTATTAGTGGATGTCGAATCACCATTAGAATTATGGCCCAAATATAATCTTAAAGTTGTTCCATTATCCTCATTCGGGTAATACACTAACGTCAAAAAATGCCTTTTATTAGTAATATAATAATTTATCGGAAGTAGAAGCGTATGATCGTCATAGAAAAACTTAGGAGCATATTTTATACCACCAGCATCATATCCTAACGAAATGATAGCAGCATTATTGGATTTACTGATGGAATCATTTGCAGCGACTCCCTTTTGTTCAACTATTTCCACTGTATTATCTAATGATTCAATAGAGTACAATTCAACCCCCTTAACATCTTTCTCATCAGCAGGTATATCTACTTGAGTAGGATCCCAACGATAATATATCTGTGCTACCTTATCGCTCATATCAGACATTTTAAAGCCATTGGCCTCTAAAGCCGAAATTGAGGCAGATGTTGGAGTTATAGTTACACCGTTCTCACCTTTAAAAGAATAAACACCCATATAGTTCTGAACTTTAACCATACCCCCTCCATAATTGTAAGGGTCACTATCCGAATTCAAACACGAAGTAAACGAAATGCCCATCAACAATGTCAAGGCAACCACCAAGAATTTTAATTGTTTCATCTTTTTTTCTATAAATATTAGAGTTTGCAAATTTAGATAAAAGAATTGAGTAATATAGTACTCTCCTCGTTTTTTCATTGTTTTTAAGATTAAATGAAAGATTAATCTAAATACTGCATATCACAGTAACATTTAACATTTACATCAGTTAATCCACACCTACACAATCTTGGCAAACAGCTCCAAATGTTCATCCACATAGCCAGCAACCAAAGCTGTATATTCCTCCTCTTTTTCCAAAAATTCATCTTCCAGCTCATCGAAAGCCTCATATTGCTCGTACATTGCCATAAACTCCTCGTCTGTACGTTCACGTTCCAAGTCATCACGATGGCTATCGTATACTTTCTTGGCAGCATAAACCAACTTACTCAAATCGCCCACTCTCCACAAACGCATCACTTTGGCAAACGGATTGTCGAAAATATAACCGCCATAACCATTTTGAATCAGTTGGCAGAAGCCTCCCTCCATCACTTCATCACGGAATATCTGATAGGCCAACAATGAATGCTGTTCACCGGTAAGCAAAGGCATCGTCTCGGCAGTCATTTCTCCGCCTATTTCTTTTTTATAAGCATCGGTGAATACGCCGATAAACGCATCCATCCCTTCGCCGGCAGCCTGGCGCAATGCCACATCTGTAACTTCTATCATAGTCTGAATCTTATTTGTTTCTCATTGATTGAATCGGGTGGCAAAGGTAAGAAATGAATTGCGAAAAAAGGAATCATAAGGACCAATTCTGTTCTGCTGCAAGCAGATTCAGCATATCTAAGAGGAAAACGTCCAAAAACTAGCCGCATACTCCCTGAAAACTAAGTACGGAATCGGCACCTATTATTCTTACCACAGCTGTTGTAAGAAAACAACACAGCCGTTGTAAGAAAACGACACAGCTGTTGTAAGAAAGGAACACAAGTGTAGTAAGAATAATAAGTAGGGAGTTTGAGGACAGTTGCAGGCACTTTCCCAACAAATTAATCCTAAGTTCCGGCATAACATTTCAGCCGCAGGATGACAGCGGATAACGCAAACTCATTTTTCAAAATCTGCTTTCGGGCGTACAAAGCAAAAGTCTGAAAAACATCCGCCGAACTACAATTTCACATTATTATAGAAAAAAGTCAAATTGAACAGTTGGCAGAAACGGGGAAAACAACTAACTTTGCACCCGACTAATAAAAGTAGACTACGTTTTTTTTAAATTATATCACTTAAAAAAGAGCTAATTATGACTTATTCACACGAAGTGGAACACATGTGTGTTGTGAAGAAAGGTCCTAACCACGGACCGGCTCCTATTCCCGAAGAAGGTAAATGGGTAAAAGCTAAAGAAATTGTTGACATCTCTGGTCTGACACACGGCATCGGCTGGTGTGCTCCTCAGCAAGGTGCATGTAAATTAACCCTCAATGTAAAGGAAGGCGTTATCCAGGAAGCTTTGGTTGAGACTATCGGTTGCTCCGGTATGACTCACTCTGCTGCTATGGCATCAGAAATCCTCCCGGGAAAGACTATCCTCGAAGCATTGAACACTGACCTCGTTTGTGACGCTATCAACACAGCTATGCGCGAACTCTTCCTGCAAATCGTTTATGGTCGTACCCAATCTGCTTTCTCGGAAGGCGGTTTGATGATTGGAGCTGGCTTGGAAGACTTGGGCAAAGGTCTGCGCAGCCAGGTAGGCACATTGTACGGAACGTTGGCTAAGGGTTCTCGTTACCTGGAAATGGCAGAAGGTTACATCAAGACTATCGCTTTGGACAAGAACGACGAAATCTGCGGTTACGAATTTGTTCATCTGGGCAAGTTTATGGATGAAATCAAGAAAGGTACAGACGCCAATGAAGCATTGAAGAAAGTTACCGGTACATACGGCCGCTTCACTGAAGAGCAAGGTGCAGTTAAACACATTGACCCACGTCACGAATAATATAAGGAGGAAAGACATATGATTAGAGAAGTAAAATTTGAAAGCCAAGACCGTCGTATCAAGCAGATTCTTGCCGCATTGAACGCAAACGGTATCAAAGACATCGAAGAAGCCAATGCTATCTGCGAAGCTCATGGTCTCGATCCTTATAAGACTTGTGAAGAAACTCAGCCCATCTGTTTCGAAAATGCAAAATGGGCATACGTTGTAGGTTGCGCCATCGCCATTAAGAAGGGCTGCAAGAACGCTGCTGAAGCTGCTGAAGCTATCGGTATCGGTCTGCAGGCATTTTGTATTCCGGGTTCTGTAGCTGACGACCGCAAGGTTGGTATCGGTCATGGTAACTTGGCAGCCATGTTGCTGCGCGAAGAAACCAAATGTTTCGCTTTCTTGGCAGGTCACGAGTCATTCGCTGCTGCCGAAGGTGCTATCAAGATTGCCGCTAAAGCTGACAAGGTACGTAAAGAACCTCTGCGTTGCATCCTGAACGGTCTCGGCAAGGACGCTGCACAGATTATCTCTCGTATCAACGGCTTTACATACGTTCAGACTCAATTCGATTACTATACAGGTGAACTGAAAGTAGTTCGTGAAATCGCATACAGCGACGGTCCCCGTGCCAAAGTAAAATGCTATGGTGCAGACGATGTTCGCGAAGGTGTGGCTATCATGTGGAAAGAGGGTGTGGATGTATCCATCACTGGTAACTCTACGAATCCGACCCGCTTCCAACACCCGGTTGCAGGTACTTATAAGAAAGAACGCGTATTGGCTGGTAAGCCGTACTTCTCAGTAGCATCCGGTGGTGGTACTGGTCGTACTCTGCACCCGGACAACATGGCTGCCGGACCGGCTTCTTACGGTATGACAGACACTATGGGTCGTATGCACTCAGACGCTCAATTCGCTGGTTCTTCATCAGTTCCTGCTCACGTGGAAATGATGGGATTCCTCGGTATCGGTAACAACCCGATGGTAGGATGTACAGTGGCTTGTGCGGTTGACGTGGCTACTGCCTTGAGCAAGTAATTTAAGTTACTTAATATAGATAAGCTCCTGTAATCCTTGTGGTTGCAGGAGTTTTTTATTTATGGTAACTTGACTTAGATAACAGATTGAAGCACCTTGCATCACTCATTATTCAGAGTGAATGAATGGTGAATCAGTAAGGAGATAACAAGATAAATCCTGCTTTATTTAAGTCCAAACAACTCATGTAAAGAGTAGCCAATTACCCCTCAAATCAAGCCATAAACAGGTTACTTTTGCAGCCGAATTTGCCATTCTTTAAAAACGGCTGCAAGAAGTGGCATAATCAATTATAATACAATGTGATACACTCCATATAACATTTAATTTAAAATGGAGAAACATTATACAATGGTTTACTTTTCATTAAGAGAAAGTAAACAAAACAAGAAAGGTCTATCACCTATTGAGGTTTCAATCACCACGAATGGAAAGAGAATCTACTTTAGCACAGGCAAACACGTACCTGCTGCTGATTGGAACAAAGAGAAGCAAGCTATAAAAGGCAAGAGTGAAGAAGCGCAGCTAATCAACGGTTATCTGATTCAACTACGGAATAAGATATATCAGAAAGAAATTGAACTACTCCAAAAGGGTTATCTTATCACTGCTGAACTATTGAAGCTATCACAGATAAGGTGGAAGCTCTGAACGAAAAGACTTTATTGGATGTTCTGAACGAACATAACACTGAACGCAAAGCAATGGTAGGTAAAACTGTTGCCCCTGCCACCTATTGGGTGTTTGAATATACAGGCAGATTATTCAAAGAGTTTATTCAGAAGAAATATGAGCGTAAGAACTTATATTTAAGAGAGATAAACTTGGGCTTCATTCAAGGATTCTATGCCTACCTTTTAGGAGAGAAGAAGATGGGAAAAAACTCCTGCACCAAGCATTTAAAGTTCTTAAAGAAGTTGCTAAATTTAGCTGTCGCCAACTCTTATATATCCTACAATCCTGTAAATGCTTATAAAGTAGAACGCGACCCCGTAGAAGTAGATTTCTTGGATGAAGAAGAATTGAGAAATATTATTAACTTTACGTGGGTTCGAAATAAAATCAAAAAATAGCAAGTTGTCCGTCATTGACAAAATTTACGTCAATGGCGGGTTGCTTTTCAAAAAAGCAGTATGCCGCCGACAAGGAGTTGGCTATAAAATTATTGAATGAACGATGTCTGGAGTGTTCTATCTACGCAATGTTCTTCAATTCGTCATTGACCGTGGCACTATAAAATATTTTGTGTAAATGGAAAATACGGGATTCAAAATCGAGTTCCGTATTTTTTATTTTATACATTTACCAAATGAAAAAGATTATGAAAGAAAAGAATCAAGTAGTGCCTGATGAGGTATTAAGCAAGGAGTTCCTTAGCCAGTTCAAGACAGAAGCGGATGTGAGCAGGTTTCTGAATCAGTTGCATGCGCAGGTATTGGAAAAGATGCTTGAAGGTGAGATGGATGCCCATTTGGGGTATGAGAAGAATTCCGTGGCAGGGAACAACACCGGCAACTCCCGGAATGGCAGTTATCCGAAGAAAATTCAGACCGGACATGGAGAGTCTGTCATCTCCATTCCGCGTGACCGCAACGGGCAGTTTGAACCGATAGCAGTCCCCAAGCATGAAAGCCGGGGACTTTCTATAGAGAAGCTTGTTATCTCCCTGTATGCCAAAGGAATGAGTGTTTCCGATATAGAGGAGGAGATGCGTGAGATTTATGAAATAGAGCTCTCTACATCAGCCATTTCCATTATTACAAACAAGGTAAGCCAGGCTGCGCAGGAATGGCAGAACCGTCCTCTGGATCCGGTCTATCTGATAGTCAGGATGGATGGTATCGTCTTCAAGGTACGGGATAACGGCAAGATTATAAACAAGACCGTCTATCTTTGTGTCGGTCTGAAACAGAACGGCCTGAAGGAAGTCCTTGGCATGTGGGTCGGCAAATCGGAAAGTTCCTCTTTCTGGATGGGTGTCCTGACCGACTTGAAGGCTCGTGGAGTGCAGGATATACTGATTACCTGTACTGACAATCTGAATGGATTTACAGATACCATCCGTACCGTATTCCCCCAGTCATCCACTCAGATCTGTGTGGAACATCAGATCAGGAACTCCTGTAAATATGTCGTTTATAAGGATAAGAAAGAGTTTACGGCGGATATGAAGAATATCTACAATGCACCTAATAAGGAAGTTGCTGCCGCAGAACTTGACAATCTGGAAAAGAAATGGGGAGGAAAGTATCCATACGCCATACTTTCATGGAGAAACAACTGGGATGATCTGACTGTTTTCTTCCAGTTCCCATTGGAAATCAGGAAAATAATCTATACCACAAATCTTATTGAGAATCTGAACGGAAAAATCAGAAAGTACACCAAATCAAAGCTTTCATTCCCGTCGGACGATGCCGTAAAAAAGACCGTGTATCTTTCACTTATGGAAATTGAAAAGAAATGGACAATGCCTATTTCAAACTGGGGATTGATTATGAACCAGTTTATGCTTATATTTGAAAACAGAATCCAGATATAAGAACAAACTTACAACTGAATCCTGTTTCCATTTACACAAAATTTTGGACAGTACCTTGACCGTTTCGATTAAGGCTCTTTTTCTGAGCAAAATCTTGTCGGCAATACTCATCAGTGAATTCTTCATATTGTTTTTAACTTTAATGACAAGCTGTATACCATTAAGAAAAAGGTTCTCAAACAGATCCTAACCAATATACCCTTTGTCTGCGCATAGTTTTCCTTTGATGTTCTCCAGAAACTTACCTTGCTTCAACGGTTCCCGGTCATCCACGTTTCCAGGCGTGAACATGAAATCGAGAATCTCACCCTTGTCATTGATTATCAGATGCAACTTGAATCCGAAGAACCATCCCATTGAACATTTTCCACGCTCGGCAAGTCCCTCAAATGTCTTATAAATAAGGAGTCTTTGGTTACGACAAACACGTAAGGGGGTGGAGTCGACAAAACTGATACCAATACAGGTTCCCAGCAGGACTTTTTTGATGAAGATGGTCATGGGAAGCAATACTTCCTTCTCCAGTTCCACAAAACGGTTATAAGAAACCTGACGAGGGAAAAGGTGTTTCAGATGTTTACAGACATACCCCTTATAGTAATGCTTGAAACAGCGGAAACCACCGGAGTGAAACCGGATTAGAATAACCATAATCTCAGCATCACTCATACGGTTGGGCTTGTTACAATACTTGGTCTTCTTATACTCAATCATATATTTTTCCTGTTGAAATGTAAATTCCTTGCAAAAATCATCGGCCATACAATAAATCTCTGTAACTTTAGACTCTGGAAACATAGTGGTAATCGTTTAAATGTTATAATTGGACACTATAATTTTAATACTTTTATCGCTATGTTTCTAATTATCAGAAAAATATATTTATTCTTATTTCGAATTCACGTGATTTAAGGTATGAACGCACTGCTTTCTGCTATTACAGAAAGTACAAGTGCAAATACATTCAGCTTCATGTAAAGATGAGCGAAGAACCCGTACACATCTTCATCATCAAATACGGACGAAGCACCCATCGGAAAGTGCTACTCACAACAGACACCTCCATGTACTCCGTCAGGGCCTTTGAACTGTATGAAAGACGTTGGGGCATAGAGGTCATATTCAAGGAATGCCGTGGATATTTAGGTATTTGAAAAAATAGAATTTATGGAGAAAATTTCAATGGCTTTTGGTTCTACAATACCGAGGTTATTCAATTACCATCCAAAGAAAATATAAACGAACCCCATGCCAATATCTACCCTTCCTGGCCGTGCGAAATGATTCAACCCGAACAAAGATCTGAGCAAAAACCGAAACCTTGAGAAAAAGAAGCAATTCCCTTACCACACCACATAACAGCCAAACGGGACACATACCACAAAGGTACATGTCCCGTTTTTAATTGTAACAATTGTAACGTAACGGCTGGTAGCGGCAAAGAAACTGATCAGAAATAAACCCCAAAAGGTGTGTCACAATGACAACATAACACACCTTTTATTGATTAATACATCTGATTATTTTTCTGTATAGCGTCGTATGATAGCTCCGCCCATTGGTTGGATGGGTCTGTTATCCCACAGATCACCGAAGACATTCATTGAGTGAACTGTTCCATTATAAGAAGAACGAGTTTGAAGTTGCGGCTTCTCTCCATTTTTTATCCACGTCAAAGCAATGTAGCCTAACTGGTCTTCCATCGTACCAAATTCACCCGGGTAAATGGCAGAATCATCAATTTCAACATCGGGAACAAATCCTGATGCATAATCTCCAAAACCTTTAGCATTTTTAATGTAGAAGCTGACAGGGTATAGATAAAAGTCATAGTTATAGAAACTACGTACCACACCTTCCATACCTACATTCTTTCCATTCGTTCTTTGACCGATAAGATTAACTTCTAAACCTAATCCACGGAGACCATTGATTACCATTTCACTGGCAGAAGCCGTTGTCTGACTAGTCAAAACATAGACAGTTTTTAGTCCCACAGCATGTTGAAGTGCTATTTCCAACGGTTCATAAACGCGTTCTACAGTTTCCTTGACACCAATTTTATAATCTCCTCCTTCCCCTGCATTGGTACGGTCTTCGTTAAATTGAGTATGTGCATATACCTGACCTTTATAATCAGCACCGACAATTAGGGTACCCATCATAGCACTAGAAAGCACATCACCACCATTATTATAACGTAAGTCAAGGATTAAATCAGTGACATGCTGCTGGCGGAAATATTCAAAGGCGGCCATCAAATCTTCATCAAAGTTTATATTGAATCCCATATAGAGTAAATAACCTACTTTTTTACCGGTACCTTCCATTTCTACTACCTTATGCTGATAGATAGCCGGATCTATAAAGGTTGCTGAGCCCAACTGCAAAGTGCCTTTCGGCATGAGTATGGGCGTAGACCCATTGTCCTCCCATTTTACACGATTCACAGTAACGCTCACATTACCATTATATATAAGTTCTCCCAACGCTTTATAATTAGCATCAGTAACAGCTGTACCGTCTACTTCAGTAATAAAGTCTCCGCGTACTAAACCTATCTGATCTGCCGGAGTACCTGGAGTAACCGCCATAACGGCATATCCGATAAAGTCTGCACCAAGACGAGTGGCTTGGAGCAAATATACACCTGAACCATATTGCTCTTGGCCTACTACCCGGGTGGTAGGAGCATCGCTTTTTAAGGTAGAATAATAATACATACGTTTTTTACCTTCCCAAAAACCATCATCGTGGTTGATCTCATCTTGGTCAGATACCCCGTCTAATATACTTTGGAAGAATTGATCGTAGTTGATACTGTAGTCTAAGAACAGATTATCAATCGGACGATTCCACAAATAATTCTGCTTCATATAAGCGGCTACCCATTCATTAACAGTACGGTACTTTCCATCACCTTGTTCTATGGAGCCCTCTTTTTGTTTGACGTTAAATGAAACAGAATTAGCAAAACCTGATACTTGAAGGGTTATGGTCGCTACACGGGCTGCCGTTTCTTCGTTTTTTTCTATAGTTAATCGCAGTAAAGATTCTCCCGCTACACCCGACGGAGTCTTCACAACGCACCATTCAGCAGAACTACTGGCTGTCCATTCAGCCTCTGCCATAAATTCAAAATCTATAGTTTCCCCTTCTATAATGGCTTCATTTTCATTTTCCCATAAAGCCTCTGAGACTCCTGTGCCTTGAATCAATTCATCATCGTCACTGCATGATGTCATAGTAAAAGTTAGCATGAGCATAACTATCAGCACCCTGTTAAATATCTTTTTCATGACTAATCTATTTTTAGTTATTTATATCTTTGTTCTACGGCCATTCTACGTTTATCTGCCATAGAAATATTATCTAATGTCAATACAACGTGCTGCGGCACCATAATGTGATCTACAGTTTTTGTGGTAGGCATTACAGCTCCTTGATTAGTATCACGTGTTAAGATGATTTCATCTGAGGCTGCAAAAGTCATATCACCCCACCATTGGCTTGAACCTGCCAGAACACCAGGATAATATTCAAACGAATTATCAACAGCTTTCTTGATAGTTATGGTAAGGTCATCGCTTACTTCTATCGGAAAACTTAGGGTCATATCAGTGAATTGATCACTGTTAGGACGTTTAGCAAATCCATGAAAATATATTTCGTGCCCGTTGAACTTTGCCATAGCATAATCCAGTTCACCATTTACAGGAGCACTTGTTGAAATGGCATTGCCTTTATTAAATTCGATAAACCATTTGGGACCATAATTGGCATCAGCTTCGTCTTGAGATGATGCCCATCCGTTGGCTAACAAAGTTTCCGGAGAGGCATACTCTACACCACTCGGAGCAAATCCTAATACAACCAGACGATTCTTATCATGATATGCCTTTTCGGTAGTTTCGTTTACCCCTGTGGCTATAACAACAGGGAAGGTTACATTCTGGCCCGTAACATCTTTAGTAGTAGCAGTATATTTCCCAGGAAGTTTAGCCCGGACTCCATTACCATCATACTGAGGCAATGTGGCTGTTGTAAAGTCGTGTACTACAGAAACACCTACGCCTTCTTCATTGGCGGCATAGATGCCAAATTCATATTCGGTATTTTGCGACAAATTGTCACTGCTTTCGAGCAGTAAACCTTCTGCTGTCATAGCTGCCGCTACTTGTTCTGGCGTCAACGATGAACCATTATTGGCTATGACATCGCCAGCAGTCAAAGATTCATTACCCGGACGGCTAAGTACTTCATTAATAGATCCTCTCGGGAAGATTCCAGCTACCATGGAAACGGTATGAGTAGTCTTGATGCGGAAAGCAGCCTTGTTCCAGGGTGTTTCTACCGATTCCGGCGTTGCGCTCAGTTCCGGCAGCGGACCTATAGGCTCACCGGTTCTAAAATCATACAGCAGTAATTTTTCACGGTTGTCTTTATCAAATCCTACAATTCCTACCTGATAATCAGTATTCGGCTTTAATCCCTTTGCATTGACCACGATGGATCCTGTGCCTTCGTTGCTTGTTTCACTCCAAGGTCCTATAATCATACGGCGTACAGAAGCTTCGCCTTCAAATGACATATAGTCAAATTCGGCTTTTGTATTTACATGATATCGGAAACGTTCGATACCAGCTTCTGGTATAATATTAATATCTGCTGTCATAGAAGTTATGTTCTTGACCATGACTTCTATGTTGTAAGGAGCCTTCCCCGCTTTTTTTGTTTTAAAGACCAGAGTCTTTACAGCCTTTTCATCAACCGTTCCTTCTTCGTTGAGTTCACCGGCAATCACGATAAACTCCATATCTGAATAAATATCTTGGCGGAATCCCGAAGCATCAAGAAATGTAGTATCAAATAAGTAAGTTTTATCTTCAGTGGCTTCTGTCCCAAAAGCATTAACGTAGGAAGTGGGAGTACCACCTACTAAGTTGATGATATAATCAAAATCTGATTTAGAAAGACAGACATGTTTGTATTTAGCAGCACCTTCTGGCTTCATGATATGATAGGAAAATGAAGTGGTTCCTACGCTTTCCAATGAAATCATGCCACTATATGGTTTATGGGTATCTATGGGCTGAGAAAGAATTTCACTATAAACGAAAGGATTAATGGTTCTGACAGCTGCATAAAGCATATAGTTAGAGTCGCCTGTCAAATCAGTAAGAGTAATTTTGGCCGTTTGGGAATCCTTTTCAAATATACCTGCTGTGCCCTCTTTGAAGAGCGTCTTTGCATCTGCTATTTTTTCTGCATCAGGTAATATTACATAGGCATAATCCGTTGCATCGCTTGACGAAATGGAAAAGGATGCGGTAGTTCTGGTTACATCACTGACCTCGAGATTTATTGAGGGAGGGATTGAAGTAACTACTTTACTTTCGTCATCGTCACTGCATCCCAGTAAACCCATCAAGGACATAAGTACAAATCCGACCATGCCCCCAAAATAATAAGATGTGCGCATAATTAAAAAAATCTATTAAAAATATAAAAAAAACAATATCATTACAACGGATAATAAATGATAAATCGGCACGGCACCGGCTGTTCTTCTTTCAACCAGCCTGTGACAGATATTCAGTATAATTTCTGTAGCACTCATATTTTAGTAATTCAATAATGCAAAGATATATAATTTTAGACAATAAAAGCAAAAGAAGGTGGGAAAGTTGTCAACTATGTCTGAAAATTAGGATATTCAGACGAGACATGCAAATGATATCCTCAAAAATCATACAAAAAACTCCCATCCTATCATCACTGACCAGACGAGAGATTGGATTTATTATTGGGGATATGTTATCATGGCTAAACAAAGGTAAGGGATATGTCAGGCTTCCGGTTATGCTGGCGTGATAAAAACAGCCTGCTATGGGATACCCTCCACAAAATCCTTCAGCCAATATAACCGGATGATGACTAAATTGTATAAAGGGTTGGGATAATATAAGTTCCCAATTATATACTTTAATACACTAATAACACAAAATAAAAACCGCACCCAAATTCAAACTTAGATGCGGTTTTTATTTATCTATATTCAACTTATACTATCTTATATCACAATTTCATTATATAAACCAAAGTATAGTTACAGTATCATTACCGCCAGTATCACCAACATTAAATGTACTTCCACCGCATATAAACTTTCCAATTAAATTAGTGACCCATCACATAATGCCCATCCATTTGGTATAGAACTACCTTTAAAGGCTATAATCATACCTGATACAAATCGGGCAAATACGTCTTCTATATCAGCTTTTGTAGGACATTCATTTGACGCCAAATCATTCCATGCCATATTATACCTCCTTTCTCAAAAACAATTCAACACTGTGGGTGGTTTTCGTCACTAAATTAAATGAGGGCAGAAATATTAGGGAACTTTCTTTATACATATAAATCTATATTTTAGTATTGATTTATAATATGTCACTACTGTCCACTAAAAATGGACAAGGTTAAAAATTAAATAAATTCGGTTCACTTGAATCATATTGGTCTTTGGCATTTTTGAAATTCGATTTGTCGAACAAGTCACTAAGATGTGTTTTGTCAGTTAGAGAGATTCCGAGAATTTGGAGAACTTCATAGGCGCTGCGTTCTAATTTCATATCGTGTTGTACTATTGCTACTAAGCAGTAAGTAATTATCTCACAATAGATTTGTATGAATACTGCGTTTTCTGATGTTCCCCAAAACTTCTTAATCCTCAGGTGTTGTTTTATCCATTTGAAGAATAGTTCAACACTCCATCTGTTTCGATAAAGCGATGATACTAACTCCGCAGATGCGTCAAGATTGTTCGTCAGGAAGATGTATCGTGTACCGTCTTCAGGATTCTCAATGATGAATTTTCTAAGTTTCTCGGGGTAATCCTTAGAACTTTTATAAACCGTAAAGCATCCGATTACATTTACACAAAATATTTTATAGTGCCGACGCTCAGTTCGCTGGTTCTTCATCAGTTCCTGCTCACCTAGAAATGATAGGATTCCTCGGCATTGGTAACAACCCGATAGTAGGATGTACAGTGGCTTGTGCAGTTGACGTAGCTCAGGCTTTAAGTAGATAATCATCTGATACACAGATTACGACAAAGATCTCTCCTTAGGGAAGGCTCTTCTTGTTTTAACAGACTTCCACGCTATCCTTGCTCTACTCACCTATACCCATCATCCTTTAGCATCATCACCTTATCAATTGTGACGATGCCCTATATTATACTCTATAAATTGCCACATTATCGCTAATTCTGTGACATACTTGTGACGGGGTATCTATACCGTCACAACAAAGTAAAACATTCATAAGTCACTATTGTATCAACTCATATCAAAATCATATTAAACACCTCCTATCTTATATTATTAATGGCATGTAATGAAATTACTTCAATCATACAACTTTATTTACTTTACACCTCTACCTTCAAATTCAAGAACATTTAGTTTACATTAGTTTCCCCTCTATAATATGGTTAACTTCGTATCAGATTAATTCAATTATCAATTATCAAACTGCTTGCTGTTCTTGAGGTTTCCAAATACGGCTTCCACATCCTGCAGTCGCTGATTGCGATATTTAAGGCCTTCCGGTGACATGAACTTTTCACGTTCTATTTCCTTGATTTTTCTCAGACGGTGATTCACCTGTACTATCCTTTCCGAGCGGCTTCTGTGACACCGGCATCTTAACGGGCAGCCCTTACAGTTATGTACCCTGTATCTTGGTCTGCACAAAACCGTTGCCTGTTATCCACCTTGCATCGGAGAGTCTTTCCATTCTCTGTCCCATCGGACAATACATGCCGTCGGTTTCTTCATTATAATAAAAGTAACTTCAGAAACGGATTGTTTCTGAAGTTACTTTTCTGTTCTTTATGAAAATAATTGTACTTTACGAAGCATGCAATGCCATGTCTGAAAGCATACAGATAGTTCTCTTCACTTCCGTATCCGGCATCACAGACAGATACGTCAAGATATCTGCCATAAAGGGAGAGGATAGGTGGAAGTATCACCTACACACTGATGGAGAGTTATAGCCCAAAATGAACTGGTTATTGGTACTGATCTGGGAATTATATCTGGAGTTGAATTGTCCGTTCCTCATATGCTCCTCTTTCATGCGTATGAAAGTGGCGTCATTGTCTGTCATTGGGTAGCTGTTACGTCCACCAAGTATTTTTCCCTATAATCCATATTTTTTGAGTTGTTCAGGCCATGACTTCCTTAGACGTCTTACCTTTGCTTTCATTTTCCTGTCAGCATCCCCCGTTCAGGGTATCATCTATCTGCACGAGTGCCTTTTCCACTTTCTTCGGGGTGATATCCTGATATGTGACCGGAGCGGAATCACGCAGTTCCTGTTTAGTGACGGAGCCCCAGACGAACCCGAACTGGATCATTTTGTGGAATAAAATCGCCTAAATATGGAGGCAAAAGCTGATTATCGTTGGAGGTGTAACTTTTAAACATTATCCTTGGGATATCTTGACTTGATTCCCTAAGATACGAAAAATTAGGGACACGGGCAAGTTCTGGCTGAGAGAAGTTAGGGCTTGTCCGTTTTTTTTGCAGACACAAAAAAGGCCATCTCAAACTCATTTTGAGACAGCCTTTTTTTCTATCTACCCACAATCGCCACCTTTATCACCCCCTCCAGCCTATTCTCAAAAATACGGTAGGCTTCATCAATTTCCTCTAATGGGAAACGATGTGTGATAAGCGGTGTGGTATCTATCTGCCCCGCCGCTATCAGGCGCAGTATCTCGGCACAATCGCACCCATCCACACCACCGGTCTTGAAGACAAGATTCTTGCCATACATCTCCGGCAAGGGCAATAACTGAGGCTGGTCATAAAGCGCCACAATGGTGACAATGGCATTGGGACGGGCACACTCCCATGCCAAGCGGAAAGTATCTTCCGTGCCGGCAACTTCAAGTACGACATCTGCCCCACCATGGTCGCTATGCTTCCTCACAAAGTCTTTGCAGTTTTCCGGCCCAATGACCAGCACCTCCGGATAATGCTCGCGGACAAAACGGGTTCTTTCGGCCGACTGCTCGCAGACAATAATGTGACGGGGATTCTTCAGCATGGTACAAAGCAGGGTACAAATACCCGTCGGCCCGGCACCGATGATGAGTACAGTATCTTCCTCGGTTATTTCGGAGATACGGGCGGCCCAGAAGCCGGTGGCCAACACATCGCCTACCAAGAGCGCCTGCTCGTCACTTACCGTATCGGGAATACGGTTCAGCCCCTGGTCGGCATAGGGCACACGTACATATTCCGCCTGGCCGCCATCGATACGGCACCCCAAAGCCCAACCGCCATTGGGATCGGTACAGTTGTTCACATATCCGCGACGGCAAAAGAAACATTTACCACAAAAAGTCTCCACATTCACAGTCACACGGTCGCCGGGCTTTACCGACTCAACGTCGGCACCCACCTGCTCTACGATGCCCACCATTTCGTGTCCTACCGTAATTCCGGGTACAGCGCGCGGTACGCTTCCATGCTTTATATGCAAGTCACTGGTGCATATGCTACCCAATGTCACCCGCACAATAGCATCGCGTGCATCCTCCAATACTGGTATCGGTTTCTCAAGCAATCCAAACTTTCCGTGTTCAATATAAGTATATGCCAACATAATATATGTTTTTTGAGTTATCACTTTTAAACGCGAAGTTGCCAGAAAGCAACGGCCGCCGCAGCCGCCACGTTCAGAGAATCGACACCGTGCGCCATGGGGATACGAACCACATAGTCGGCTCCCGCAATCGCTTCGTGCGAAAGACCATCTCCCTCAGTACCCATCACAATAGCCAACCGGGGCTCGGTCTTCAAAACGGGATTGTCTATGGAAATGGAATTGTCCGTAAGCGCCATGGCCGCCGTGCGGAAGCCCAACTCACCAAGCGTATCCAAAGGACCGTCCATCCACGTCCACGGCACAAGAAAAACCGTTCCCATTGAAACTCGGACCGCACGACGGTTCAGAGGGTCGCAGGAATTACGCGTCAACAGCACGGCATCCATGCCAAGAGCTGCTGCCGAACGGAAGATGGCCCCGATATTGGTGGTATCCACCACCCCGTCAATAACCACAATACGCCGGGCTCCCCGGCAGATGTCCTCCATACTCTTCGGAACCGGACGGCGCATGGCACAAAGAACACCACGTGTCAAGACGTAACCGGTCAGCTCGGCAAGCAATTCCCTACCGCTTGTGTAGACGGGTATATCGCCACAACGTTCAATGATTTCAGCAGCATCCCCATAGATGTGCTTGTGCTCACACAAAAGGGCCAAAGGCTCGTAGCCGGCATCCAGAGCCACCTTGATAACCTTAGGACTCTCAGCTATAAACAGCCCTTTGTCCGGCTCAAGGCGGTTGCGCAACTGGGCTTCGGTAAGGGTACTGAAGATCTCCACACCGGGATGAGTCAAAGATGATATTTCGATAATAGGCATCGGATGATTTATTATTTGACAATTACTATTTACAATTCATAGCAGAAAGCCCTATAACCCCTTTATTGTCTTCATCAGTTGTTCTCCCAGTCCGATGGTATATCCTTGCGATACAAAGACCACCCGATTGAAAGTATCGGCTATGATGAATATCGGCAGGCTCTCTTTATGCTTCAACTTCATGCTTTCTGCAATCTGCGCAGCGATACCGTCCGTATCTATACCATAAATAATGGTAGAGGGCAAATCGGGGAATGACTCGCGGGCGAACTTGCCGGCTTTGGCCTCATTAGGGAACAGCAACACCATCTTACGCCCCCACTTCTCCAAATCAGCCTTGAATGAAGCGATATCGCGCAACGCATGATTGGTTGGCTCTTGGTTGACACCCAGAATGCCTACGACAAAGTAACCGCGCCCACAAGCCTGCAGCAGACTCTGCCGGGCTGCGGAGCCGGCGTCCGGCAGCGGAGTGAAGAGAGACTCCGAATTAAAGTTCCCGATAACCTGCACCTCATCCTCGCTCTCGCGCATCACCAATTCAATTTCCGTTGTCTTCTCCGGCAGAATATTGAAAAAGGTGGTTTTAGAAAGTACCGTACCGCTGGCAAGGCGTGTACCTGTCACCAAAACATAACCTCCGGCCTCCAGAGCAGTTCCTTCCCTCAGCAGGCTATTCCAGGTAGTACCACCGCCCATATCCGTATCGCCTTCGTCATAAGAAAGCAACTGTAAACTACCCTGCGGAGTCAGTTTGGAAAGGGTGAAATGAGAATAGTATTTCGGGTTGTCCAACGAACGGATAGGCTTATAGGAAGCCACTAACTTTCCCTTCGAAGCAATTCCTTCCGCCATAAAGACCGGCTCTTCCGGATGATGGTTCAAGTCCACATCCGTCACACCATCATCCCCTATCAACTGTACTTTGCCGGTCACTCCGTTGATACGGGCAGGGATTGCCATGCTGCGTGCCATGGAGACGAAGAAAATGTCACGGCTATGGGCATCAGCCACACGGGCCTTCCAGACCCCTTCTGGAGAAATGGGAGCCCCTCCCAGATTACAGTCATTGTCTACCCGGATATTTTGGGCCACCCATGCCACCAGTTTCATCGGTTCTGCCTTGTATGCCTCAGCATCTTCCTTTGAGACGGCTTTCTTGAAAAAGCCTTTATAGGGGGTCAGCATCTCGTTGCTTACGCGTGGATTGCGCACATATCTGCGGAAATGGTCGGCATTCTTGCACATACGGGATTGCATGTGGTCCATCAGAACTTCCAGCGTAACGTCGCGGAGGTCTTTTGCCGAAATCCGTTGGAGCAGGTCCAGACCTCCTCTTTTGGACTTTTCAGAGCGCAACCGTGCCATGAAGTCGGCAATGACCCGGTGGTTTCCTCTGGAAGCGACCAGTATCCGTGAAACGGCATCTTCGTCGAGCTTGTACTGCCGGGCAAAATAACGTGCTGTCTCATCCGTCATGAACATAGACACATAAGCGTTGCGGATGGAATCTTCATGAACCATGCGGCGGTCGTTCGCCGCACGCTGTTCGGGCGTAACCGTCGGTAACTCCGCATTTTCGGGTGGCGGCACAAGTTCAAAATCTACCGCATGGCCGTCACCGACAGTCTTGTCCATCTTCACTGTCAGTTCATGGTCCTTGCCGAAAGACAGTTTGGCATAGCCGAACTTTCCGTCTTTGGAGGCCCATACCAGCATGTCGCCTTTGCCAGCCGTCAAGGAAGCTTTTCCCTCTTCATCACTCTGTTTCCGGGCCACAGTATAGAACTCCGCATAATTATAGAGTTTGAACTCCACACAGGCATCAGATACCGGATTGCCTTGCCCATCCGTTACCGTAACGGTGGACTTGGCTGTCGCTGCATAGTTACCGATTACATTGATTTCCGTATAAGTAGGAGTGACGGACATCACTTCCTCCGCTCCTTCATAACGTCCGAAGACCTTGGTATGCATCAACATACCGCGACTGGCCGGAGCATTGAACCAGCCAAGGTTGAGTACCGGTTCCGGTTCGCAGGCTCCAAGAAAATACCATTTCCCGTCTGCCCATGCTTCTACCCACGCATGATTGTCGTCCGTATGCGCCCACCGGGGGGTGTAGACCTGACGGGCAGGAATGCCCACCGAACGCAAGGCGGCAACCAGCAAGGTAGATTCCTCACCACAACGCCCGTATGCCGTGCGTACCGTTGCCAAAGGCGAACTGGTACGGGCATCGGAGGGAGTATAGATAGCCTTCTCGTGGCACCAGTGGTTCACCTCCAGAATGGCATCATAAAGGGACAGAGACTTGACACGATTCTTCAGTTCTTCGTAAAACACTACCCGTGCACTATCCAGATGCTCATTGTTCACCCGCACCGGAAGCACGAAATGACGGAACACCTCCTCGGGCACCGTTTCTCCCCAAGGCATTTCCTCGGCCGCCTTCCGAGAGGCTCGCACATTCATCAGATGAAATTCGCCGGGGTAGTCGGTTATGTCTGCCAAAGGCATATAGGCATAGAGAAACTCCAGTGCCTCACGCTCATACGGCGTCAGGTCCGCATCGAAAATAGCGAACAAATCACCCTGCGGTAACCTTTCCTTTTTTTGATTGAAGTCCTGCTCCACACGTTGGCGGTAAGAAGCGTCTGTAATGAAAGAACGTCCGCCACAAGAGGACAGCAGACATACCACTCCAAGAAATCCCAGAAGTCGTGCAACTCGTTTCATAATCCTTATTATTGAGGTTGAGCCACAAAAATAAGGATTATATTTCAATTTTTACTTCAGATGTATCACCAAAGTCATGTCTCCGGAGAAAATGAAGCTACATTTGGCATAGGACGGAGGCCCCATCATGCCTTCGGCATCATTGCTGAAACCAAACTTCTCCGTAGGGATGCCAAAAGCCCCGCTATCCAGCTTCCCGTTTCCATTCTCATCCTGGAAAAGGGAAATGGCATACGTGCCCGCAGGAAGTCCCTGGCAAGGGATGGAGAGCGACGTATCTTTTACATCTATCCGGAAAGCGGTCAAGGGTTTCTTCATGAACGCCTCTTCCGAGTTATAGAGGGCGACGTAGAGATGTCCCTCCACCTTTTCAATGTCACGCACTTCAATGGTCAGGTTCTGAGCAAAAAGCATCTGGGCAACACTTTGTAACACAAACACTAAAAAAATAATCATTGCTTTCATCTTTGTTCTTTTTTAAAGAGTTATCATTAGAAATTGGATACATCGTAAGCAGCCTTCTTCCCCAAAGTGACGTACACTCCTACATAAAAGAAACGGTCTTGGGAAGCCAGGACAGCCTTGTTGTCTACTTTGCCAAACTCATTCTTGCGACCGAGGATATTGCTGGCGGAAGCATGGATAATCACCTTCTTGCTCGCCAGAAAGGTCACCCCTAAATCCAAGCTATTATAAGGCTTCACTTCATCGTTCATCAACCCCGGCAGCAATGGATTATGATAGGGACGCCCCGTGCTGAAACGGTTCGTTAAGCTGATGATGGAGTGAAGACGGGGCAAGGAATATTTCACAACCAATGCCGCGTTATGCCGAGTGGCATACTGGGGAATGGTCAGCTCGGAACAACTCTGATATTTACGCTTGGAAATGTTATACGTATAGGACAACTGGTATTCCAGATTCTTTATCGAAATCCGGTCGCGGAAGAACAAGTCTACACCTCTGCTATATCCGTATCCACCGGAAGTCAGAAGTACACTCCCCGTTCCAGCATCTGTTTCTTCCAGAACCAAGCGGCTATAGTCTTTATAATAAAGTTCTGCCTTATAGAAACGTCCTTCATAACCGTATTGCATCCCCAGATTATATTGCATGCACACCTCGGACATCAACTTCCGGTTACGTACCAACCAGTCATTTTCGGGCAATTGCGTGTAGCGGCCCACTATGCCAGAGAGCATCATATCCCCCAAATAGTAATTTACCGCCAGACGCGGAGAAAAATTCATCTTCCGGTTCAGAGAAGTGTACTCCGTACGGAAAGACAATTCTGCCTTCAAGCGCTCCAGCGGATAGTAAGCAGCCGAAAAGAAACCTGCACTGATAGTGGGGGACATTTGGTTGGCATCGTCTATGTCGGAGTATAGATAACAATTCCGATAGTTACGGATATAACTCTCCACCCCCATATCCAGGTGGAATACTGACGAGAAGCGCCTAGACATCTTAGTCTTCAAATGCAACTCCCACTGGCGTTCCAGCCAATTATCTCCCGAAACAGCAGCAGCGTTGACCTCCCGATTATAATAGGAATAAGCAGCCCCTGCAAACCAGTCCCATCCACCTGCCGCACGATAGCGAAAGGTAGCATTGACGTAGATGTTGTCTTCGGCCAGAGCGAACAATCTGCGTTCATCCCCCTCATAGGCAGAAAAGTCTGTCCGGTCATATTGCGCATAGATCTTAAAAACCGTCGCATCGCCGGGGGTATGACGGAACTGGGTGGCACCGGAAAACATCCGGTAGGGCCGCTCAAATTCTGTCCGTCCGGAATAAACCTTGTCATATAAGCTCAGATTCTGGTAATTCAGATCGACGGACAAGGAGCCACGGTCCAAAGTCTTGGTACCGCCCCCGCCCACACCGACTACGGAAGCATTCACGCCCACCTTATCCACTTTACTATAATCCTTGGTTTCTAAGGGCAGAACAGCCGAAAGAGCCTCTCCGTACTCCTGCGAAGCCCCGCCGGAAGCAAAATTCACCCCACTGAACATGAAGGTGGAATAACGACTACGCGAAGGGGTATTTATTCCATTGGAGGTATAGGGATTCAACACATGCATCCCATCAATGAAGGTCTGTGTCTCATAGCTGCTCCCACCACGTACCAGTAATTCGCCGGTCTCCCCCTGCACCTGCGTACCGGGCAAGGTCTGCAATGCCTTGTACAAATCACCGTTTGTACCGCCCACCGTGACTAGTTCCACCGGATGCATATCGCTCCACCTGCTATTGGCGGCAGGAGTCTTTTTCCCTCTTACCACCACTTCGTCCAGACCTATACTATCGATATTGAATGTCAGACGCACGGTATCCGTCACCGACTTCTGCGCTACGGAAGCTTGTACAAAGAGAAGTCCGCCCGTCATTAAAAAGATTATTTTCCACTTCATATCTTCATGTTCGTTATGTTTTCCTGCCACAAACATAAAGGAAGGACACGGACAAAAAAAATATCCGGGACAGACGACCCGGATATGTGACGAACAACCAACGACTTGTGACGAATGGCGTATCTCTGTGACGAATAGCTACCGCTTTATCTTGTTTTCTATCAGTGCTTTCACCTCCTTGGCATAGGCACGTGAAACAGGAATCTCCTCTCCATCTCCCTCCAGCCTCAACCGGTATCCTTGAGAGTTTCCGTCCACTTTCACCACCTTGCGGGCATTCACCAGAAAGGCTCTATGACACCGGATAATGAAGGGGCAGGCAGCAACCGCCTCCTCTGCCTGCTTCATCGTGGCACGCAACATCTTCCGGGTACTCTCTCCCTTCAGTCGATAATCCACCTTCACATAATTTCCTTCAGCCTCCGCATAAAGAAAATCTACGGCCTTCACTTCCAGCATATCTTTGGTGCCACCGGAAAACACCAACACTTCCTCCGGAGAAAACTCCTTACTTTCCGCCCCAACCTCTTGAGATGCCCTCTTTGAAAGGTGGCAATTTATCTCCATGGCTTCTTGCAGATTACGGGTCAGTTGCAAATTGCGATTCCACAGCAAGAAAAACACGACTGGAAAAGGTGCCAGTACCATTACCCAAGACAAAGCCAGAAAAAACAACCGCTTGTCCAGCCACATACCCATCAACCATGAATGATAGACCCAAATTCCCACCGCTATCAGTAACAGCATCAGCAACACGTCCAACACGTGTTTACCCAACGTCCAGTTCTGCTCTTTATAATAGGTGGGAAACAATGCCGGAAGCAGGTAAGTGAAGATGCTCGAAGCACCCGCCGCTATAAGTGCCGAACCGGCAACCACCCAAAATACACCTTCCTTTATCCGGGAAATACCGAAAGGTTGGAGTATATATAGTATCAGAAATATAATGACCGAAGGTATCACCACCGCTTTCCAACGTTGATAAAACATGGGATAGGGGCTCCGCCAAAGTTCTGTCAGTTTATTCATAAGTATTACCTCTCTTCTTTACATGGTAGTACATGCAAAGATATGTAATATATTTGTTATATACGGATTGCAAAATACAGTATTTCTAGAGAAAATGAAGAAAGAAACATAAGTTTTTATGTTATAGAACATATTTATCGCAAACATTTCGTATCTTTGCAGCGTTATAAGATAAAAGAAAAGATATAAAACCCGCTTTCCGAAACGCGGAGAGCACAAAAAGATGAGAATTATGAAAAAGAATGCAAATGAAATTTTTATGTTACAGTACCAAATCAAACGCTATCAAGCAATGGGTAATGGAACAATGTGCCAAACACTGAACGGTAAACTACAAAAACTGCTTGCAAAGCAGCCCCTTGTAACCATGTAAAAAAACACCTTTAAATACAATGAATGAAGGGCGGAGAACTGAAAAATTCCCCGCCCTTCTTCTTCTCTGGCATATTCCAAACCAACAGAAAATAACTCAAGCCGCAACAATATCCTTCCCGAAAGGAGTCAATGCCAGCCCTGCCAACTTAAAATGTTGAATACCGAAAGGAATGCCTATAATAGTGATGCACAGCAACAACCCGAATCCCAAGTGCGAAAGGCAAATCCAAATGCCGCCCAAGAATATCCAAAGAATATTCATCAGCACATAGAGGCAACCGTTGGAACGTTCCCCGCTACGAACCTCTTTGCCGAAAGGCCACAAGGCAAGGCTTGCCATTTTCAAGGTCTGCATGCCGAAAGGGATGCCAATAATGGTGAACATCATCAATAAACTTGCAATAAGATACTCCACAGCAGTGATGATACCTCCAAACATCAACCACAAAATATTCATAAAACAGCCCATAGCTTTCCTTTTTTTAATACTGAACACAAATATAGCATTATTTATTTGAATGGTCCGTCTCCCAGTCACTAAATTCAAAACTCAGCTGCTCCCAGACTCCTTTCTCCTCCCCCTCTTCACGGGGGTTGGAAACGGAAAGCCCAATCAAACGGATAGGATGATGTTCATAATCCACTTCCTGCAGCAATTGCTTTGCCAAAGGCAGAATCACGTCAAGGGCAACCAGCTCCTTTGTTTGGGTCATACTGCGGGTAATCTGGCTAAAATCATGAAACTTGATTTTCAGCGTCAGCGTATTCCCGCGGAAATTGGCGTGCTCCAGTCGCCCCACCAGCTCCACTGCCGCATGGTACAACTCTATAATGACGGATGAACGCTTGCTGATGTCCTTCTCCAACGTATGTTCACAGCCCACAGACTTGCGGATACGGACAGCCTCTACCGGACGGGTATCGATGCCACGGGCAAAATCATAATAGACTGTCCCCACTTTGCCAAACTCGCGGGTCAGCATTTCCAAAGACTGCATGCGCAGCTGTTCCCCGTTGTGAATCCCCAAGGTGTGCATCTTCTTCGCCGTTACCGGTCCCACTCCCCAAAAACTTTCAATGGGCAGCCGGGCAACAAAGTCCAGTGCCTGGGCAGGATGTATGGTGCAAAGCCCGTCCGGCTTGCGGTAGTCCGAGGCTATCTTGGCAAGAAACTTATTATAGGATATGCCGGCGGAAGCCACCAGATTCAACCTCTCCCGCACCTTCCGCTTTATCTCCTTCGCGATGTCCACAGCCAACGGAATGCCCGGTTTATTCTCCGTCACATCCAAAAAAGCCTCGTCCAGCGAAATGGGCTCGATGACATCCGTATATTCATGAAAGATTTCGTGTATCTGGCGGGAAACGGATTTGTAGACTTCCATCCGTCCCGGGATAAAGATAAGTTGGGGGCACAGCCGCTTTGCCTTCAGTGACGACATGGCAGAACGCACCCCGAAACGCCGTGCCTCGTAACTGGCTGCCGCCACCACTCCCCGCTCCTCCGCATGGCCCACGGCAATGGGCTTGCCCCGCAATGCAGGATTATCACGCTGTTCTACGGAGGCGTAGAATGCGTCCATATCGATGTGTATAATTTTTCGTCCGGTCATTCTTCTTTCAACTCCCCGATACAAAGATACACTAATTTTTCTTCATCCGAAGTATCCGCCGATAGACATAAATGAAGGCTGGTATTAAAAAGGCATCTGCAAAAATCCATGCAGTAGGGTCACCAAAACACACGGCCAGATAGCCGAAAGCCGGAACAGCCAGCAGGCTGACCAGTATCCGGGCAATCATCTCCGAGACACCGGAAAGCATAGCAAGATTGGTATATCCCACCCCCTGGATAGTGTATCGCAGGATGCAGAGCAGTCCCAAAACCGGGAAAAAGGAAACGGAAATGTGCAGGAACAACTCCGTATTCTTTAAAATCTCCAACTCAGAGGCATCTACAAAGAGCAGGGCAAAAGTCCTGGCACCGAACATCAGTACACAGAAAGTGAATGCCCAATAAACAATCATCATCAGTGCGCTTGCCTTGACTCCCATCCAGATACGTTCCGGCTTGCCCGCACCGTAGTTTTGCCCGCTATAGGTGGCCATTGCCATGCCCAGACTCTCGAAAAGACACATGAAAAACATCTTGATACGCATGGCTGCCGTGAATGCAGCCACACAAGCCGTACCCAAAGCATTATTGGCGCTTTGCAACATAATGCTGCCAATGGCAGTAATGGAAAATTGCAGTCCCATGGGTACGCCGATGTACATCAGTGTGCGTGCCAAAGCACCGTCGAATTTCCGCTCGGCAGGCGTTGTCTTCAGAATGTCGAAACGACGCATCATATAGATGTAGCACAATATGGCCGAGACGCCTTGTGAAAATACGGTAGCGATGGCAGCTCCTGCCACTCCCCAACCCAGTACCAGAATGCAGAACAAATCGAGCAGGATATTCAGTACTGTAGAGAGAAGTAGAAACCAAAACGGCGTCTTGCTGTCACCCAATGCACGGATAATACTGGACAGCAAATTATAGAAGAAAGTAAAGGGAACCCCGATAAACGTAACAAGCAGGTAATAATAGGCTCCCGTGAATATGTTCTCCGGCGTACTCATCATGTGCAGAATATCTGCACAGTAAATGCTGGTAACCACGGCAATGACAACAGACATCACCGCAGCCAGCTGCAGGCTGATAGCCACATAACGGCGCATCGTGACATAATCCCGCGCACCGAACTTTTGCGCCACAGGAATGCCGAAACCTCCGCAACAGCCATTGCAGAATCCCAGAATAAGAAAAACGACCGAAGTGCTTGCCCCGACTGAAGCCAAGGCGTTGATACCCAGAAAGCGCCCCACGATGGCTGCATCCACCAATGAATAGGTCTGTTGCAGCAGATTGCCGAGCAGTAAAGGCAAAGTAAAGTTGAAAATCAACGGAAGAGCCCGTCCTTCCGTCATTTCTCTGGATGTTGCCATAAATCTGATACCTCCGAAATTGGGTGCAAAAATACGAAAAGATAGCGTTTACAGACTTGACGAAAGTCAAATTTAATAGGGAAGCTTAAGGAGAAGGAAGGCGAAGGATAAATCGTTCCATCGTGGGGGAAATATTATTCCACCACTAGGAAAAAATCGTTCCACCATGGTGGAACGATTTTTCCTCCACGATGGAACGATTAAATCTATGCAGATTCGGAGCTTAGTATTTACACTCGCGAATTATCTCTATCAGCTGCCAGAAATCTTCGGGATGAACATCTCCGATATTGCCGATACGGAAAGTGTCGGCTTGCGAAATCTTTCCCGGATAGATGACAAATCCACGCTCTTTCAGTTGTGTGTAGAAAGCTTTGAAATTGAAATCGGCATGAGGATAGAGGAAAGAAGTAATAACGGGCGATTGAATCTCGTCCGGCAGCAACGTTTGGAAACCGAGGGAACGCATGCCGTCCACCAGCACGCGGTGGTTCTCGCAATATCTGTTGTGACGGGCCTCCACACCGCCCTCCTCTGCCAGTTCGTCCATGGCTTGCTTGAAGGCGCGGACCACGTGTGTGGGAGAAGTAAAACGCCATTTGCCATGTCCTTTCTCCATGGCTTCCCATTGGTCGTAAATGTCGAGAGAGAGTGACTTGGAGACGCCCTTGCAGTGCAACAGCTCGGAACGGCGAGCGATGATGAAGCCAAATCCCGGAACGCCCTGGATGCACTTGTTGGCACTGCTGATGAGGAAGTCTATGCCCAGTTCGTGTACATCGAGGGGAACACCGCCGAAGCTGCTCATGGCGTCTACAATCAGTTTCTTGCCGTGCATCTTGACGAGGTGGGCTATCTCCTTGAGGGGATTGAGCACGCCGGTAGTGGTTTCGCAATGCACCACGGCAACGTGAGTGATTTCGGCATTGTGCGAAAGATAGTCGTCAACGTAGCTGACGGAGACTTGCTCCGTTTCGTCAAAAGCAAGCATGTCGTACGAGATGCCGTGATACTCGGCGATGTTGCCCATGCGGTCGCCATAGGCGCCGTTGCTCAGTATGAGAAGTTTGTCGCCAGGCTTGATGACGCTACCGATGACGGCTTCCACACAGTACGTGCCGCTGCCTTGCAGGAGGATGGAAGTATAGTCGCCGGTATGCTGGGTGGCGAGGGAGACGAGGGACTTACGGATTTCTTCCACAATGTGGAGGTTGTAGTCTTCGTCCCAGGTACACCAGTCGGTCAGCATGGCTTCCTTGACAGTTTGTGAGGTAGTAAGGGGGCCGGGGGTAAGGAGAATGTAGGGTTTCATATGCATTGAGTTTTTAAGTTTATACGTTTATAAGGGTTACAAAATCTCAAGTTTACGGTTTATCTCGGCGATGACTGCGGGAAGCTCGGCAATGGTATCGACCACATAGTGGGCACCGGCGGCAAGCATGCGGCGGCGGACATCGGCCTTACGGGCTTCGAGCTCATCGGCAGGCAAGGAGGAGACTTCCTCTTGTGTCAGTCCCAGTTCGTTACTGCCGAGGACTACACCGACGGTCCATGCTTTGGCATTGATACCCTCCTTGATGTCGGCGATGGTATCGCCATACTTCAACACACAATCTACGGAGGGGATGGCGAGGTCTGCCATATTCTTATATATCATGTAGGGAGCAGGACGGCCTGCAGGCAACCCGTCGGGAGTGACACAATTATCTACCGCATAGCCTTTGGCAGTGGCGGCAGGCAGCACAACATCCATCATAGAGCGGGTATAGCCGGTGGTGGAGCCAATGCGGACGCCTTGCGCACGCAGTGCGGAAATCGTTTCCACCACACCGGGAATAGGGTCGGTATAATCTTCGAGCGAGGCAAACAACACCCGTTGGAATTCGGCATAACGTGCCTGCACGTCTTCCTCACCGGCGGGACGGCCGAATTTCCGTTCAAATTCCGCACGGACACGCTCTATATTGAACAGCGCACGGATTTCTTCTACTTTGGTCAGCCCCATGTGCGCACGTGTTTCGGCAGCAGTGACGGGAACGCCGATGGCCCGAAAGCTCTCGACAAAGGCGGCGACGGGAGCAAAGCAACCGTAATCGACGGCAGTTCCTGCCCAGTCCATAATGATACATTCAATTCTTTTCATACGATATATTATTATTATTCAGTCTCAAGAAGCAAGGAATTGCCCGGCCGGGACCAACGGCGCAAACGGAAAAGGGAAGAGCCCAACGGTCCCGAAGCATTCTCCTTGCGATAGCGCTGCACCAGGTAGACAGCCGAGCATAGGAAAGCCACGCTGCACACAATGCCTACATAGCCCGACATCAGGTTATAGAAATCCAGCCAGTTGATGTCCGGATTGAAGAATTCCTTGAATACCAATACCACCACCGTACCGGTATACCCGATAAAATCGAGTGTGACGATAAAGAACCCCACATTCCCCTTGATGCGGAAGCAGGCGATGAAACGCTCGAAGAACAACGTCTGAAAGCTGAGGTAAACAGTATAGAGCGACAAACTCTGGAGGAACAGCCACGTCATGGGTGGCAGTTGCAACCCATCGTAATTGAAGGCCACGAATCCCAAGGTCGCTGTGCCGCACGTCACAAGCACCAGCAGCAGGCACAGCACCTTTATATTACTCCTCACCGCGGACATCAGCCCGAAAAGCAACAAGATAATCAGTGTCACCACCGCATCTACCTTGGCAAATGCCCACGACGACAGCCCCACCGCCTCCACATCCAGAATCTTCACCAGGAAGTCCTCCTTGATGTCCTGCAAGACGGTGATGAACAAGTTTGCCGCAAACAGCATCAGCAATACCGGCATGAAGCTCTTGAAGAGGTCCGCACGCGCCCTGCCGTCCAGCGTCACCCGTTCCGAGCGCAGTGCCCGGTCTGCCGCGGTAGGTTGCGGCATTCTCGTCATCAGCCAGCCCAGCAACGACAGCAGCGGGAAGGCAAAGGCACCGATAAAGGCAGGCATCCAGAACTCACTGATGTGGAGATGCTCCATCACAAACAGCCCGACAGACTTTGCCGTGCCCGAACTGATGGCAATGCTCAGCCCCATCAGGCTCGCCAGCAGATCCGTCACCCGCCGCCCCTCGAGGAAACTGAAAATCACTCCCCACATGCATCCCAACGAAAGCCCGTTGAAGAACAGCGCAAAGACATTCAGCGGCCGGGGCAACGCTCCGAACAGCACCAGCGAAAGCTCGGCCACCGCCACCGAGAGGATGATGAACTTCAGACGGTTCTCCTTCTTCAGTTCCGAAATTACCTTGATGCCAATCAGCTTGGAAATAAAATAGCCGGAAATCTGCACGATGCTGGTTGCCGTCTTGTAATCCATCCCGAAGAAGTCGAGCCCGTCGAAGCCCGCAGCCGTAAACGGCTTGCGCAGCGCATAGACCAGTGAATAGGAAAGCAAAGCCGCTCCACCCGCCCAAAGGATGAATAAGGCATCAGCCAGTCTCTTGCTCTGTATTATCTGTTTTTTCTCACCGTTGAACATAGTGTGTTGTTTAAATTCGTTCTTGATTTCGGTGGCAAAGATAGAGGCGGGCGCTGACAGCAAAAATGAATTTCCATTATTAATAAACTTCATGAAAACAGCCCTTTATTATGTAACATTAATGAAATATTTATGTAACGCCAGCATAACATCCGCACCTTTTCTTTGCACCCATTTAAGTAATGTATCATAGAAGCACACCCTTATGAACGACCTTTTAGACATATACAAACGCATCGAATACCTCCGCAACAAAGGAGTGAAAATGAAAGAAATGGCAGACCACACCAACATGGCGGCGAGCGTCCTCTCCTCCCTCTACTCCAGCGTCCTCCCCACCTACATCAGCACCCTGCGGAAAGGCAGTACGGAGGAAGAATCCCTGGACTACGCCCTCTCCCAAGTGAACAACGTATCGAAGAAGCGCCTCCTCGGCTCCCTCAAAGAACTGAAGGAACAACTTTTTGAGCTGGAGCCTGCTCCAGCCACGGGGCAAAAAGCCAACCCTTTCCTCGACATGCTGACCGAAGAGATGCTCCACTCGGCGCAGGAAGTGTACAATTACAGCGGCATCTACATCAGTTACAGCCTCTCTTCCTCCTCCAATGCCTTAAAGGTGGAGCCTTACCTGATAACCCCTGCCGACAGCAACGACCACGTCAAAGTGGTGCACATGAGCGCCTACAACACCACCCACTTCGGCACTGCTATCTTCAACAACCACCAGAATGCCTATATCTTCTTCAACGAACGCGAGGCACCCCAACTGGCCTTGTTCACCATCTACCTGCAACTGCCCATGTACGACTTTCCCCACCTGCTCAAAGGGCTCTACCTCTGTCTGGACTACAACCGCAACCCCATAGCCCGCCGCATCCTCTTCATCAAACACTCGGACAGCACCTCCATGGACGACTTCCTGGAACTGAAAGGCCAACTCATCCCCCAAGACCAGCTGACCGACGAGCAACGCCCCTACTACAACTACACCTGCCAGCCGGGCGACTTCATCAAAACCTGCTCCGTCCCCTCTCCCCTGCTGAACGAGAAAGACCTGGAACGGGAGAAACGGATGTTGGAAATCTAAGATAACCCGGACAGTCCGGGATTTTTCACTTTGCAACCAAGTTGCATCTCCTTTCCGCTACCTTTGCTGCAGAAAATAGAAAATAGGAGGAAACAATATGAGTTGCAAATGCTGCTGCACACACGGACATACAGCGATACAAGAAAAAAGAAACAGTCTGCTGAAAGATTATTGGAGAATCATCCTCTCCGCCCTATTGCTCTTCGGAGGGCTCATCCTGAATGCTACTGACACCACCTTCTTCAAGGGAGAGTATGTACCTTTTATATGGTACTTGCTTGCCTATCTCCCCGTAGGCCTCCCGGTGATGAGGGAAGCCTGGGAAAGCATCCTGCAAAAGGACGTGTTCAGCGAATTCACCCTTATGTCCATCGCCACCCTCGGCGCCTTCTATATAGGCGAATATCCCGAAGGCGTTGCCGTCATGCTCTTCTACTCCTTGGGAGAGCTCTTTCAGGACAAAGCCGTAGACAAAGCCAAGCGTAACATCAGCGCCCTGCTCGACGTACGTCCCGAAACGGCAACGGTCATCAGAAACGGCAGTACACTTGTCGAAGCTCCCCAACGTGTGCAGGTAGGCGAAACCATCGAAGTAAAAGCCGGAGAGCGCGTCCCCCTGGACGGAACGATGCTGGACGAAGTTGCCGCCTTCAACACCTCCGCACTGACGGGAGAAAGTGTTCCCCGCAACATCCGCCAGGGCGGGGAAGTGCTTGCCGGAATGATTGCGACCGACAAAGTCGTACGCATCCAAGTCACCAAACCCTTCGAGAAAAGTGCTCTTTCCCGTATATTGGAACTGGTGCAGAATGCCTCCGAGCGCAAAGCGCCGGCAGAACTTTTCATCCGTAAGTTTGCCCGTATCTATACGCCCGCCGTCACCGGACTGGCGGCATTGATTGTACTGCTCCCCTTCCTCTATTCGCTGGCAGATGCACAATTCTCGTTCATCTTCAATGACTGGCTATACAGGGCATTGGTCTTTCTGGTTATCTCCTGCCCGTGCGCCCTCGTCGTAAGCATTCCGTTAGGCTACTTCGGAGGAATCGGCGCCGCCTCCCGCCTGGGTGTCCTCTTCAAAGGTGGCAACTACCTTGATGCCATCACCCAAGTCAACACGGTGGTATTCGACAAGACGGGTACGCTGACCAAAGGTACCTTCGATGTACAATCCTGCCAGGCACAACCGGGAGTTACGGAAGAGAAGTTGATACAGCTTGCCGCCTCGGCAGAGCGAAACAGTACGCACCCCATAGCCAAAGCCATCATAAGCTATGCCAAACAAAGAGATATAGAGCTGATTGCCACAACGGACGTTACGGAGATTGCCGGCCACGGACTGCAAGCCACTATGGATGGAACGCGTGTCCTGGTGGGCAACACCCGCCTGCTGACTAAGTTCGGGATAGAATATCCCGATGAATTGTCATCAATTGTCGATACGATTGTGGCCTGCGCCATCGGAACAAAATATGCCGGTTATCTGTTGCTATCAGACACATTAAAGGAAGATGCCGTCAACGCCGTCAAAGAATTAAAAGCTTTAAATATCAATAATATTCAGATATTATCGGGAGACAAACAAGCCATTGTTACTAACTTTGCAGAAAAGCTAGGCATCACCCAGGCATACGGAGACCTGCTGCCGGACGGAAAGGTGAAGCACATCGAGGCACTCCGCAGCAACCCTGCCAACCGAATAGCCTTTGTGGGCGACGGCATCAATGATGCCCCGGTTCTTGCCCTTAGCCATGTGGGCATCGCCATGGGCGGACTTGGCAGCGATGCCGCCATCGAAACCGCCGATGTAGTGATACAGACAGACCAGCCTTCGAGAGTGGCCACCGCCATTCATGCGGGCAGGCAAACCCGCCGGATTGTCTGGCAGAACATCTCGCTGGCTTTCGGAGTGAAGCTGCTTGTCCTCATCCTCGGTGCCGGTGGAATCGCCACACTTTGGGAAGCTGTCTTTGCCGACGTAGGCGTCGCCCTCATTGCGATAGTGAACGCCATACGCATACAGAAACTTATTAAATAGAAAAAATGGAAGAAAAGAAATATTTGGACCTATTGGCCAAAAGGGACATACAGCCCACTGCCATCCGCATCCTGGTATTGCGCACCATGATGCAGGCAGGCCGTTCCGTCTCATTGCTCGACCTTGAAACCATGCTGGATACGGTGGACAAATCCACCATCTTCCGTACCCTTACCCTATTCCTCTCCCATCATCTGATACACAGTATAGATGACGGGACGGGTTCCTTCAAGTATGCCGTGTGCAGCGACAGTTGCTCTTGCGACGTAAGCGACCTGCACACCCATTTCCATTGCGAGAAATGCAACAAAACCTTCTGCTTCACCAACATTCCCACTCCGGTGGTGAAGCTGCCTCAAGGATTTACACTGAACAGCATCAACTATGTACTGAAAGGCATTTGTCCGGACTGTGCAGCAGAAGTCAACCGGGAGGCTTAGTTAAAAAATAAAAATCCATGCAGTCATTCATGTTCTTCTCTATCCTTAAGAAATAACATTGAGACAAACACATGGATACAAAAGCTCTTGTCACTTTATGCCAGAAGGGAAACGGGCAGGCCTTGAGCCTGCTCTACGAAAACTATTCAGAGAAAATGCTGAAAGTATGCCTACGCTATATTCCCGACCCAACGATAGCCCAAGATCTTCTTCACGACGGTTTTGTCATCATATTCACTTCCATTCATTCGCTGCGCAACCCGGAGAAACTGGAATACTGGATGAAAAAGATTATGAGAAACCTGGCACTGCAATACCTCAACCATGCCAATGCCAACCCCACCATCCCATTGACAGATATTCCGGAAGAGGAAGAGCCTGCTGAAAATCCTTTTTGTCCGGATTTCATTTCGTACGATAAGATGCTGGATATAGTGGAGAGCCTTCCGGAGGGCTACTGCAAGGTATTTAAACTGGCAGTACTGGAAGGATTGTCCCACAAAGAAATCGGAGATTTACTGGGTATAGCGCCACACTCCTCTTCCTCCCAATTGTTCCGGGCGAAAATTTTACTTAAAAAGATGCTGGCAGGATACCGTGTATTCATTGTTTTGACAGTATTGCTTCTCTTTCCAACGCTGTATGACTATCTGTACAGAGAGAAAAAGAGTATCAGGGAAAACCGTTTGTCCAAAGTTTCTTCCAGGCAAGCCGGGAGTACGCAACAAACAAAGAAAACCGATACTCCCCGAACCGACGAACAATGCTATACCAAAGAAAATCTGAACAAAAGGGAACGAATCATCCCTCCCGTTCCAGTTTCCACAGAATGGCCCCTTGCCATACCCACAATGAAAGATAGTATCCACAAATATCCCATACCTTCTCCATTCACCGGACAGACCATCACCAACCGACAGATGGCTTTCGTCTTCTCCCCTTCCCTGATGCCGCCAACCCGCAAGAAGAAATCCGGAAAATGGAAGTTGATGCTGGCAGGTTCACTCGGACCGCAACTGGCACAGAACTTATATAAGCTGATTGCCACTCCACATACCGACGGCATTTCAAGTGACTTCCCTCAACAAGTCAGTACGTGGGAAGAGTATTATTCTTATCTGCACACCCGCTATCAGCAAGGTACTCTGGGAAAAGATTCCATCGGACTCATGCAGATTGCCCAGAATAACAGCGGCAGGATTGTTGAGAACCAGCAGCATCATGCCCCCATCGTCGTGGGACTCTCTCTCAGCAAGAAATTGAATGAGCGTTGGAGTCTGGAAACCGGATTGCAATATACGCTTCTCAGGTCGGAGTTCACTACCGGCGAAGCATTCCGCATTCAAGACAACCAGAAGCTACATTATATCGGCATCCCTCTCCGGCTTTCCTACCGTTTCTGGCATTACAAACGTTTCTCCGGTTATGCCACGACAGGCATGCAGGTGGATATCCCCATAAAAGGGACACTCCAAAGCTTCCATGTCACGGACAGTATTCCACACAAGCTCGGCAGTCATCCGGTAAGTGCTCCCTGGCAGTGGTCGGTCAACACAAGTATAGGCATACAATATCACCTCACACCCCAGGCAGGCATCTATCTGGAGCCGACTGTAAACTATTACATCCCCGACGGCAGCCAACTGCGCACCATCCGAAAGGAACACCCGTTCACATTCACCCTCCCGGTAGGCCTCCGCATTTCCTGGTAAAAAAACGATGCGCCACGCAGTCTTTTACCCGACTGATTATCTATTTATATGGATAATCAAACTCAAGAAGGAACAAAGAACATGCAGAAACGACATACCGACCGGGAAAGCTACTTTGATGAACAGTCACAGACCAGCAAGAACTATTATATCCCCTACATAAAGGAAGTCATCGGACACATCCCCGATAAAGTGCTGGAAGTGGGCTGTGGAGAGGGAGGCAATCTGCTTCCCTTTGCCAAAGCCGGTTGCCGGGTGATGGGCGTAGACATTGATGCCATGCGAATAGAGCAAGCCAGGACCTTCTTCACCCAAAGGCATCAGCAGGGACAGTTCATTTCCACCGACATTTTCCAGCTTGAGGACAAGGCTACGAATTTTCCCCTGATTCTTCTACACGATGTGATAGAGCATATCAGAGACAAAGAACGGTTCCTCTCCGGCCTACAAAAACATTTGTCTGCCGACGGAGCTGTATTTGTAGGATTTCCCGCCTGGCAAATGCCATTCGGAGGCCACCAGCAGATAGCACACAGCCACATTGTTTCACATTTCCCTTTTCTCCACCTCCTTCCCCGCACTTTATACAGATGGATATTAAGACTATGCGGTGAGCAGGAACGCGTAATCACGGAGCTACTGGATATAAAGAGCACCGGATGCACCATCGAACTGTTCAATCGCATCGCCCGGCAAGCCAACTATCAAATCATTGACCGGAGACTGTACCTTATAAACCCACATTATAAAATCAAATTCGGCTTGTCCCCACGAAGGCTCAACGGAGTTATTGCTGCTATCCCGTACATAAGAAACTTCTTTTGTACAAGTTGCTTTTACATATTAAAGAAAGGGACTAAAACTGTTAATCACTACTGATTTCCCAGCTTTAGAATTGATTCCGAACCATCAATTTAAGATTATATATTCAGAAGAAACCATTAAATTTTTGAATAGCTCTGATGAAAGAGGGGGTGTAGAAACCCTCATAAACTAAAAAATCACCCTCACTGCAGATGGTTGTAGCGAAGGGGATTTCAATAAAAGAGGAACTTGCACTTCTTCCCTTTTAATGTTTTTACATCGTTACTTGGTTCATTACAGCCTCGTCAGGTGTCGTTCCTATTTCATCGGCAAATAATATGTGGGTGATAGACCCTCTCGGGGTCGGAGTTTCGATTTTAATTCTTTGACCTTGGTACATCTCCGGAATATCCACCAGCTTACATCTATGGGCTTCGTTATTGCCAAAACTGACATAATAATCTTCCCCTATTACCAGCTTTACAGGTTTACGTTGAGAGAAATGAGTCGGACAAACAGAGCTATCCACTTTTATATCTATCACAAAACCAAGAGCGGATGTTACCTTAGATAGTATATCAATGCTCACATTATAAGCCCCTTTCTCTATCTTGGCTATATTAACACGATTAACACCACAAAGATTAGCCAATTCCTCTTGGGTCATATTTCTCTTCTTGCGAAGAATGGCTAACCGACTACCAATCCGTTCACGTTCTTTCAAAATCTTCTCTGTACATTTTCCTTCGTGAATTTTCATAAATCTGTTGCAGAATTTAAAGTGTTGCCCCCACTTCTAATAGTTATTGGTTTTTGAACAGACAAAAGTAGATATTAATTTTGAATTGTAGCACATTTACTACAACCGTTTTCTAAATGAATATAAAAGGTAGGGGGAGTAGAAGAAAAGAGAAAGCCCCTGAATTACTGGAATTCAAGGACTTACAAACTTCTTTTTACTATATCCGTGGAGCTGGAGGGTGTCTCTCGAACCTTTTTATAAAATCTCACAGAACATCAAATATCATATAATCAGTTATTTATCTCTTTCTTTCATTAATCTAAATATCTCTTAATATCATTGTATATCTCATTTTTCGGGTGTATTTTTGGGTGTCATTTTCAAACACACCCAATTATGAATATTAAAAGAAATATCATTTTTGCACCGGAAAGCCGCAAAAAAGACGGTATTCCAGTTACAAAGAATGTGCCAATCCGTATGCGTGTTATCTTTGCCAGTCAGCGTATCGAATTTACAACGGGATATAGAATTGATGTAGAAAAATGGGACACAGACAAGCAACGGGTTAGAAACGGTTGTACCAACAAACTAAAGCAAAGTGCATCCGAAATCAACGCAGAACTATTGCGGCAATACACCGAAATACAGAATGTGTTCAAAGAATTCGAGGTGCAAGATGTAATACCCACCCCTGCACAAATTAAAGAAGCGTTCAACCTAAAAACAAAAGAGGAAAAAAAAGAAAGCCATGAAGAAAAGCAGAAGGTTGAATTGGATTTCATGAAAGTTTTCAATGAATTTGTTGCAGAATGTAGCAAACAAAATGACTGGTCTTCCTCAACCCTCAAAAAGTTTGCAACAGTCAAAAAACACATTTACACATTTGACCCTAATACTACGTTTGACAGTTGGACGGAAAAACATTTCAATGACTATATAGAATTTTTACGTACAGAAAAAAACATGCGCAACACTTCCATTGCCAAACAAATCAAGTTCGTAAAATGGTTCTTACGTTGGGGTAATCGAAAAGGGTATCACCAAAACATGGCTTATGATAAATTCACGCCTAAAATGAAAAGTGCACCAAAAAAAGTGATATTCCTCACCCAAAATGAAATAAATAAACTAAGAACCTGCCCAATACCACCAACAAAGAAATACCTTGAAAGAGTAAGGGATGTATTGCTATTTTGCTGTTTCACAGGATTACGTCACTCCGATGTGTATAATTTGAAACATAGTGACGTTAAAAACGGTCACATCGAGGTTATTACCATAAAGACAGCAGACAGTCTTATTATTGAATTAAATGATCACAGCAAGGCAATACTCGAAAAGTACAAAGATGTGCCGTTCCCTAATGACAAGGCATTGCCAGTTGTAAGCAACCAAAGAATGAACGAATTTTTAAAAGAACTGGGACAACTGGCAGAAATAGATGAACCAATACGAGAAACATATTATAGAGGAAATGAACGAATAGACGAAGTTACACCTAAATACGCATTGTTAAGTACCCACACTGGAAGACGAACATTTATTTGTAATGCTTTGGCGCTTGGGATTCCAGTACAAGTAGTAATGAAATGGACGGGACACAGCGATTACAAAGCGATGAAGCCCTATATTGATATAGCGGATGAGATTAAAATCAATGCCATGACTAAATTTAATCTGATATAACTATGGACGAAAGAATAACATCAATGATACCCCGCTACGGGAAACTCAACAAGATATACACCGAAATAATGTCCGGAGGCAGTTTCTCTTTTGAGAAGCAACAGTTCATTTCCGGTTTTTACAGAGAGTACGGGGACACGCAGACCTTTGAAACCGCACTTATCAGCCTCATACTTGAAATGGACGCTACACACTATTCCGTACTCCTGAACAGCCTGAAACGTGAGATTGAGAACAATATATCGACCTACAATACCTGCAAGGAGTTTTTCGACCGTCTCGATACCGGATATGTCTGCCGACAGCATGAAAGCCGTTTTGACTGGGGCATTGACAGACAGATGAAAGTCACAAATGAATATTACCGGGAACTCATGGAAGCCAACGGCTCTTTGGAGGCGGTAGGTTTCAGGGAGCACGACCGTCAGGAAGAGGAGCTTTTGGAAAGAAGGTACGAACGGTGCAAACGGGAATACGACAAGGAGAAAGCCAGGCTGGACGAACTGTACAAGCAAAAGGAGCAGGCAAAGCGTGAAGCCCTGCAATGCCTGAAAAACCATTGCGGGGATATTTGCAGGCTGAGCGGCTCACTATTGGCTATCCTTGAAAAATACCTGACAGACCAAAAGAAAAAGGAGGGAGAAGAAAAGGAAGCTGTCACCGCACAGACAACCCCGCCCACCTACTTCCCCATGAAACTCTTGTCAGCCGTTTACGAAAAATGCAACGGTGAGCAGTTCGAAGCCGTTTCCGAATTGGACTTCTACGCCAACATGAACCTGCAACCATACGAAAGCAGACTGAAAATAAGACCGAGGGAGAAGGCACGTGTATGCTATCTCATTTTCCTTATGGGTGAAACGCTACCCAAGCCGGACAGAGAAAAATGGAAAGAGGACATCATGAACCTGCTGGGAATAGACGATACATACTACAAGTCAAAATACAAAGAGCCCGTTTCCGATTTTCCCAGTGACAGCAATCAGGAATTTGCTAAGGAAATGCGGTCAATATTCCGATAGCCGATGATATGTCCCGACATTCCACGACACAACCACTTTTACCACTCAAAATAATTTCTACCACTTTTTATTACTTACTGATATTTAACAAGATAGCGTGATACCCCAATCACGCTATCCACATCCTTACCACTCGTACCCGGGACTAACTTTGCACTGTTCGAACGAGGTAAAAAGCCCACGCGCAGGGCTTACAGTGTAAACTTAATCATATCAAGAAAATGGAAGTGAAAGAACTTTTATCAAAACCCGTATGGCAGATGACGGGCGAGGAATTCATATTCCTGAACCGCCATGCCTTGCAGGAAAAAGAAATGGGAGCAGCGCAGCCCGTAGCCGACAAGGACAAGAAATACGTGTACGGGATAGGCGGCATAGCCCGGCTGTTCGGGTGCAGCATACCCACCGCAAACCGTATCAAGAAAAGCGGAAAGATAGACAGAGCCGTCACGCAGATAGGACGCAAAATCATCGTCGATGCGGACATGGCACTGGAACTGGCAGGACACAAAAACGGGGGACGCAGATAAGGAGGCAGGCTATGGAGTACAGAGAAAGAAAAGAGGTCACGCCCGAAGAGGCGGTGATACTATGGCAAGCCTCACGGCTCGACCTTTCGGATGACTACGAGAAGGCACCCGAAATCCTGAAAGTGCGGGGCTCCGTCATAGGCACGCTGGGCAATTTCAGTGCGTCAATCGGAAAAGCCAAAAGCAAGAAAACATTCAATGTTTCCGCAATCGTGGCGGCTGCGCTGAAAAACGGAACGGTACTAAGCTACACGGCTGAACTGCCCGAAAACAAGCGGAAAATACTCTATGTGGACACCGAGCAAAGCACCTACCACTGCGCAAAGGTGGCAAAACGGATATTGCGCATGGCGGGACTACCCACAGACAGAAACCATGAAGACCTTGAATTTCTCGTCCTAAGGAAATACACGCCCGAAGAGCGTATAGCAATCGTAAGGGAGGCAATCTACCGAACCGAGAATGTAGGGCTGGTAATCATTGACGGAATACGGGACATGGTGTATGACATCAACAGTTCCGGCGAGTCCACAAGAATTATCTCCCTACTGATGACATGGACGGGGGAAAGGAATATCCACATCCATACTATCCTGCACCAGAACAAGGGGGACGAGAACGCAAGGGGGCACATCGGAACCGAACTCAGCAACAAGGCGGAAACCGTACTGCAAGTGGAGAAGGACAGCAAGAACCCCGACATAAGTACGGTCAAAACCGCACATATCAGGGCGGTGGATTTCGAGCCGTTCGCATTCCGTATCAATGAGGAGGCACTGCCCGAACTGCTGGACGGCTATCAGTTCAAGGAGAAGGAGCCGGGCAAAGGGAGGAGGAAATTCGACCCGTACAAGGATGTCACCGAGCAGCAGCACCGCATCGCACTGGAAGCGGCATTCACCCTGAAAGACGAATACGGCTACAAGGAACTCGAAAGGGTATTGAGGGAAACCTACGCCTCTGTCGGTGTCATGCTTGGCGGAAACAGGGTGACAGACCTCATTACCGTATTGAAGAACAAACGGATGATCGTGCAGGAGAACGGCAGGAAATACACCTTCAAACCCGATTTCCACTATTAGCGGTATTGCATGGAAACCACTTTACTTTAGTCACGTACTATATATATACGGAAATAAAGTAAAGTGGATATAGCCCGTAATATATAGAAAAGGTACGGGCAAAAACAAAAAAGACATTTGCACCACTTGACAAGAAAAACAGCATGACAGCCCGGAAACCGCTTTACTTTAGTCAGGGTGCATATATATAGCGAAGTAAAATAAAGCGGATGCAGCTCACAACATGCAAAAAGTACGGGCGAAAAGAAAAAACAATGTCCACTTAAACAGAAACCCACATGAATACGAATGAAGCGAAGCAGATACGCATAGAGGAATATCTGCACAGTCTTGGCTACAACCCAGTAAGACGGCAGGGAGACAGCCTATGGTACAAGTCACCGTTCAGGGACGAGCAGGAACCGTCCTTCAAGGTGAACGTGGAACGCAACCTATGGTACGATTTTGGCGCGAGCAGGGGCGGGAACATCATCGCACTGGCGCAGGAGCTCTACGCGTCCGACAGCCTGCCCTACCTCTTGGAACGGATAGCGGAGCAGGCACCAAACGTGCGCCCGGTCTCCTTCTCTTTTGGCGGGCAACCACTCTCTAAACCGAGTTTCCGGCAGTTAGAGGTGGTGCCGCTTTCTTCCCCCGCCCTATTGTCCTATCTGCGGCAAAGGGGGATAAATACGGAACTGGCAAAAAGAGAATGCAGGGAGGTGCGCTACCTGACTGACGGCAAACCCTACTTTGCCGTCGGCTTCCCCAACCGTTCGGGAGGCTACGAAATACGCAACAAATTCTTCAAGGGCTGTATAGCCCCGAAAGACATCACACACATACGGCAGGAACAGCCAAAGGAATCCTGCTACCTCTTCGAGGGCTTCATGGACTACCTTTCCTTCCTCACCCTGCGGCTGGAAAGGTGTCCTGCCCGCCCCGACCTTGACGGGCAGGACTACATCGTACTGAACTCGACTTCCAACCTCTCCAAAGCAATCCGACCATTGGGCGGTTACGGGCTCATCCACTGTTTCCTTGACAACGACAAGGCGGGAATGGAAGCCGTTCAGGAACTGCGGGAGGAATACGGGCTACGCATCCGGGACGCATCGCACATATACGGAGGCTACAACGACCTGAACGACTTCCTCCGGAGTAAACAGAACGAACAACCCGAACGGCAGCAGGAGAAGCCGGAGAGGAAAGGCAAAGGTTTCAGGATGTAACCGCACGTGCACCGGACGACTTTTGAAAAAGTCATAGCTCATTAGGGCTTTTTCTTGACGCAATGCACGCATCGCTAAAAAAGCCCCAATGAGCAAAAGGGACGCCGCCCCTTTTGAAACCCCGGAGCCATGCGGCATGGAAGCAAGGCAGGGGAAGTATTAACCGAAAAAATATATTACAGTTATGGGATATGCAGTTTTGCATTTGGAAAAGGCGAAAGGTGCGGACGGTGCAATGTCCACACACATAGAGCGTACCATTCATCCGAAGAATGCAGACAGAACACGAACGCACCTGAACCGGGAACTGGTGCGGTTTCCCGAAGGGGTGAAAAACCGAACGCAGGCGATAGCACACCGGATAGAAACGGCAGGTATCAGACGCAAGGTGGGCACCAATCAGGTGAAGGCAATCCGGGTACTGCTCACCGGAAGCAACAAGGACATGAAACAAATGGAAGCGGACGGACGACTTGACGGCTGGTGCAACGACAACCTGAAATGGCTACGGGAAACATACGGGGAGCAAAACCTCGTATCGGCAGTCCTGCACATGGACGAGAAGACACCGCACATACACGCCACTATCGTACCGATAGTGACGGGAGAACGCAGGAAAGCCAAACAAGACGAACAGAACGGGAAGAAAAAATACAGAAAGAAGAACCCGCAGGATGTACGGCTGTGCGCTGATGACGTAATGGCAAGGCACAAGCTGAAACACTATCAGGACACTTATGCACAAGCCATGAACAAGTACAGTTTGCAAAGAGGTGTGGACGGCTCACTGGCAAGACACGTTTCCACCTCACAATATTACAAGGAACTGGTGGAACAGCAGGACAGCCTGCAAGAGAACATAGAAGCCCTGCTGGGGCTGGAAGAGGAAGCGCAGAAGAGGTTGAAGCAAGTAAAGAGGGAAATCAACGTGCAGAAGATGAAAGGTGCGGCGGTAAACGCCACCACAGTCATAGCGGACGGGGTGAGTTCTCTTTTGGGCGGCAGCAAGGTCAAGAGGCTGGAAGCGGAGAACGAAAATTTGAAGCGAGACATTGTAGATCTGCAAAAGCAGGTACAAGCCGAACAGAGGGAGCAGACAAAAATGGAGAACCGCCACAACAGCGAGATAATCAGGATAGACCGAAGTTACCAGCAGAAAATTGCAGGGTATGACAATAGGCTGAAACAGATAGACACCTATTTCCCTATCGTAACGGAACTGCTGCCCATAGCCGAACAATGCCGGGAAGTGGGGTTCACCGAAGAACTGACAAGGCAAATCGTCAGCCTGCAACCCGTGGAGTTCAAGGGAAGGCTCTATTCAAAAGAACACAAGGAGAAGTTCAGGACGGAGCATTCAACGGCAACCGTAGAGAGAAATCCGCAGGAGAAAGGAAAGTTCCGGCTGTGCATTGACGGAATGCCGATACTTGAATGGTTTAAAATGAAGTTTCAAGAGCTCAAAGAGAAACTGGGTGTAGGCTACACCCAAAAAGAGGAAAACATACCCAAAAGGGGATTGAGGATGTAAAGCGTAATAAAAAATAAGGGGCTTTGGTTTCATTTATTCAGCTGTTTTTCATATTTTTGCACTGGATTGAGTGTGTTCTTTCCAAGACATATTAGAATTTTTAGAAGCGTTATGCTTATCTTGTAGATGAAAACGTAGGAAATTTTCAAAGAGTACAAGGATAGCATAGTGGTTCTCACGCTATAGGCGTGGGCTGCTATATCCATATCTGTACTCAAGGTATTTTCCTACGACCTTCATCTAAGACGTGGCATGTAGGCCCACGCTTCTTTTTGTATAACTCTGCTTAGTAGGGTCTCAGGCGGCTATGTATGAAACCAACAACATGATTTCACAAGATGAATTTTCTTTATTTGACCCTCAAAAAACGAGAGCTTCAGTCTTACCTGATAAGCCCGGTAACTATATCATAGTATTACGTAGTACGTCCTCATTGCCCATAAAAGTGCAAATTTCCACTACTCCCATACTAACCTCTTTTCAGCACAAAAAAGAAAAATACAATGTCGTGTATGTAGGCAAAAGCAGTAAAAGTCTGCGTATTCGTGACTATAAACAACATTTCACTGGCACTGCCGGAAATTCCACAATTCGTAAATCATTAGGATGTTTATTGGGATTCAAACTGATTCCAAGAGACATTAACTCTCCCCAAAACGGAAAAACTACATTTGGTGAATTTGACGAGCGTACACTGACCGAATGGATGAAAGACAACCTGCTACTTTTTTATTATGCAAATAATGATTGTGCAAATGTTGAAAAAGAATTGATTCGCACATATAATCCCCCTCTTAACTTGCAAGGAAATTTCAATAAAACTAATCTTGATTTCCGCAAGGAGCTTTCTGCGCTTCGTTCATGCACTTCAGCGAAACAAGCCCCAATACCAAATAACCAATTAAAACTAAATACTTATCCACAACAAATGCAATGCAGCAATTGTGGTATAAATCTAACAATTGATGAAGGGTTAAAAAATGAGGAGTACATTAAATGCCTTTCTTGTGGTTGTATTATTCAAAATCCCACCTACATACAAAATAAAAAAAATAAAGAACGCCGACAATGGATAGCGGTATTGATTTTTCTTGTTGTGGTTATAATTTTTAATATTTCAAGTAGAGAATACAGCACTTCTTCAAAGGGTAACAATAGAATCGAAAACTACGGGAGCAACAAAGGACCATCTCAAACAAAAGCTATGGCAGGAGTAAGGGTCTATCTTAAACGGCATTATCTTAAAGACCCTGACAGTTATGAAGGAATAAGTTGGGAAGCCTTTGGTATATATAATAAAGACAATAATACTTATTTTGCTCTTCATAAATATAGGGCTAAAAACAGTTATGGCGGTTACGTAGTGGAAGAAAAACTTTTTGTATTGGATTCTGACGGGAATGTTATAAAAGTTGTAGATGACATGAATGAAGTCATTAATGGTTATTGATATTTCCAATGAACAAACAATGAAGTTATGAAGGAGCAAAATGCTGAAAGACTTTCTGAATATGAGAAAGCCCAAATAGAGTTTGCAAAAGGTAAAGCGGAGTTTCTACAAGGATGTGGCGGTTGCCTGATGATTCCAATCATCATTATCATTCTACTTTGTATAGTAATTTTAATAGGTCTAATCGCTTCTCCTTTTATGGATTAATCAAAAAATTTAATTCTAACTTAAATAATATAGCATCATGAAAAAAATTATTACTTCTATTTTCATTTTGATGTTTTATCTTGGTTGTTCACCATCACAGAAGGATGTACTATTTGCAAACGCTTCCGATGAACAAATCATAGAATGGGGTAAACAGTACGTAGTCCATTCCATTGAGGATAGTTTAAAGGAAGGAGAAAGTTACAAAATAATGGAATGGATTTTGGCAGAAAAAAAGACAAGTATTCCCGTTGAAGTATGGCAAATGGATAATACATATAAAAAAGATTCAATACCAGGATGCACCAAGCTATTAGATACACGAGGTATTTTTGATGAACTCGCATTTATAGGAAACGGTGATAGCGCATTTGTAGCTTTCGCTGTTGCATATACAATAAATGAAAAGAATGGGAACTGCTCATTCTTAGAAAAAACATTTACCCTCGATAAAAACGGTAAAGTATCAAATTGCAGCGATTACCTCAGCCCTTCTCAAAAGATGAAACAAACAGAAGAAAAATTCCACAAAGCTTTGGAACAACTGGGACCTTTTCTCATTCAGGCGGTAAAGGAAGGTGCCGCTATGGCAGGCAAAGATACAAGTGGCATAACAAATGTGACGATTAATGGAAAAACATATTCCGAATAACTTATAATATGACGTATTATGAAGAAAAATGAACGTATTTCAAGTATCAACAGTGTATTGCAAGATTATTTTACGAAACATCCTCAAAGCGAAATGACTCTTGCAAAAGAGTTTATGCATCTTTTTATAAAGAATGGCATTTTCAATAAAGATTATAAGGAAGGTTTACCCATTCGAAAAATTCTGAGAGCTTTGGATGATGAAAATTCATTAGACAAAATCCCCTACGTTCATGCCGAAAGGAAACCTAAAATTACTAATTGGTATTTTCGCCCTTTGTTTTTATCGTTTGTAATATTTATGGGTACGCTTTCGAGTTGTTCTTTTAAGTCAAATACCGATTTTCCTGAAGTGACCCATGTAGCTTTCCAAAAAGAAAAACATGGGAAATGGGGCATGGTTGGAGTTGATGGAAACATCTTGTTTGAAAACAAATTTGATAAAAGACCGTCTTATGCAGTAAATGGAGTGTTTAGAGTTTGGGATTATGATACAAATCAATATCTTTACTATTCCGCAACTCCAACTCCTAAATTAATAGGGACTCCAAAAGGTTATAAGCAAGGAGGTGTATGTAGTGAGGGAATAATCCCAGTTGTGTCTACGGATGAACGTATTCACTATTTAACAGAAACGGGAGAAACTGCTTTTTATTTGCTTCCGTATCAGGGGAAGGAATTCTTATGTGTATCTCCGTTCTTTACGGAGCAACGTGCTTGGTTTCGATTAGAAAATCGTAAATGCGGATATATAGATCCACAAGGCAATGTTGTGATAGAACCTATTTATGATAACGCTTTCCCTTTCCATGAAGGAAAAGCTATTGTATATAACAAAGAAGTTGACAAATGGTTAGTTATCGACCCCAATGGAAAAGAATTATTTGAAGCCAGTTCCAATGGATACCAACAATATTCATACACTTTTTTTGAAAACGGATATTGTTTAATAGAAAACTTCTTACTCAATGAAAAAGGCGAAAAAGCACAGAGATTCCCCTCTAATATTTATAGTATTTCACCTTTCATTGACAATGTCGCTTTATTTCAAGACAGTAAAACTGGATTATGGGGACAACTTAACATACAAGGAGAAAGCATTGTAGAGCCTAAGTATTCGCGAGCTTTAGGTATTGTAGGTGATTGGATATATGTTGCTGATACAATTGCTAATTTAAAAGATGACTGGGATAATCAATATATGAATGTATATGCAATAAATTCTAAAGGTGAGATTAAAAATAAAATAGAAAACGTTTCATGTTTTTACCCATTATCCCAATATATCATAATGGCAGAAAATGAGAAATATTACTTTGCTAACAAGAAAGGGAATCCAGTAGACAACAACTCTTATTACAAAATTTCAGTTCCCCCATTTACAAATTCCCCCAGTTACTCATCCTTTTGGTCTTCTTTAATAGCACCTCACTCCTTGTCTGATTATGATGCTTGGGGAGTTGTAACCAATTATATAGATGAAAAGAAAACATTGGCGTCAATATTTGATAAATTAACATCCGATGGCATTGATAGTTTAAAAATGGGTCAACCTATTTCAAGAATTATGGATTTATACAATATAAAACAAATGCCAGCAAGTGGGATGGTTGACTTGCATAACAGAGATTGGGGTATAAATCAAGTTTTTGCAACATATTCCGTCGGCATTCTTTATGAATGTAAGTGTGTAATTGTGATTAAAGTAGAGATTAATGCGAATGCTTCACCGATAGGTGATAATCCTCAAAAATTATTTGATGCTATACCACAATATCTTACAGAAACTTTGGGACTAAAAAGGGAAGATGAAAACCTTTATCGCTCTAAAGATGCTTGTTATGATATTGTTTATTGTAAAGGAGAAAATTCGTTCTTTTTAATGTCTAAAGCGATGACAGAGGAATAGTTAAGAAATATTCATGTATCATCGAACACTTAAAAATATTCCCGCACAGGACATCAAATTCTGTACGGGAATACTTTTATACATAAAAAATAATTATCTAAGTATTGTGGACCTGGGGAGAATCGAACTCCCGTCCAAACGAGGAAACCATATGCTTTCTACATGCTTATCTTTGCCTAAAATTTTCGAACATAAGCAAGACCAAAGCCACCAACTTATGCCTTATCCTCTAAAGTTTCGTAAGAGTTACGAGGAAAAACTCAAACTATTCCCGATTTTACTGTGCCACTTTATCAAACGCTTCGGAACAAGAGCTTTTGAGTGACATCTCGTTTCTACCACTTTGGCGGAAATAAAGCTAATCTACTATACTTCGATTAAGCAGCGAGAGCATAATTTTCGTTGCCAGATAAATTTTTGAAAACTGGGATTATAGTGCCAATCAACCACGCACTGCATGCTTACATACCATTCCAACTCGCTGTCAATTCCAGTCAAGCCCAAAATGATTTTGCAAAGATAACGTTTCTTTATTACTTAAACAAATCCATAGATTAGTATCTTTGTATATTAGAAAATATCATACTGTTAATTTATTTAAGAAATAGACTATCATTCAATATAAAGAATGATAAATAAACATCTGCCACATTAAACCGGGTGTAAATTAGGGTGTATTATTCATAACTACCTAATAATCAACATCTATTGTGGAGCTGGAGGGAATCGAACCCTCGTCCAAACGAGGAAATCATAAGCTTTCTACATGCTTATCTTTGCCTAAATTTTCGTGCAGCGGCAGAACCAAAGCCATCAACCGTTGCCTTATCCTCTAAATTTTCACCCGCGCCACGAGGCTGACACGAACTATCCCCGATTTGACTGCACCACTTTATCGGAATGCTTCGGAGCAACAGCTTCCGAGTGATGTCACGTCCCAGCACCTGGTGCCGGGATTAAGCTTCAATCTACTATACTTCGATTAAGCAGCGAGAGCGTAACGAGTTTCGCCAGATAAAATTTTGAGGACTGAGATTAAAGTGCAAATCAACGACGCACTGCATGCTTACTTACCATTTCTGCCCGCTGTCAAATCCAGTCAACCCCATGACTTTGTAACGGTCTGAAATTTAAAAGATTGCGTAACTCATTGCTAAGTAGGGAGGGTGAAAAAGGGATAAATGCTACTTTATTTTTCATCCTCTACCGCTTTCTTTGGCCCAAAGATACATATTCTTTTATTAGCAATCACCATATATTTACAAATATTAGCTAATACTGACTTTTCGTGATAAAAACAATAATCTTCCATACATAGAATATGTGCACCCCATTGTCATCAATGTTCAAACAGCTACCAAAGCCAGTATCCGTTGACGGAATTACCCCCTGCAAGAGGGAATATCTATCTTCTGTAATGGATATTTGCACAAAAGAGATGGGAAGTTAACGGAAAAAGTCTCTGAAGTTAACTGAAAAACCGGAAAGAATTAAGGAAGCAATCTATCCCAAACTTTGGTTTTTCCATACCCAGCCTTGAGATGTCTAAACCAAGGTTTGGTTTAGACATCCCAAGGTTGAAAAGAAAGTTCTTCCGTACAAGCAACAATTCCGCCAACAGATTCCTATTATATAAATACACCCTCGTTTAACAGATGTAGCCGTAATACTTGTATACACCGCGATTGCATCTACTTTTCAGGTTATTATAGTGTTCTTTCTTTTTAAAAGTGAATGATATGTTTCGTCTAATAATGATTTGAATTCCCCGGTAGCGTCTTGGAGGATATTTTTAGTAAGAGGAAGACCCTTCGGACAATAAAAGCCGATACTTCGGACTATTTTATCCCTTTATTTCACACATTAGCCGTATTTTTGTCAACAAAAGAAACAATAATAACCAAGAGATTTTTAGAACATATCATGAAGAACCTTATTGCCCTAACCCTGCTGCTTGGAGGAAGCACACTGCTCTGCGCACAAAAGCCTGCCAAAACACCGGCAACCTACAAGCCGGTGAAAAGTGAAATGTACCGCAAAGGTTGGATAGACTTCAACAAAAACGGAGTGAAAGACGTGTACGAAGCCCCCTCCGCCCCGCTCGAAGCACGCATCGAAAACCTGCTGCAACAGATGACGCTGGACGAAAAGACCTGCCAAATGGTCACCCTCTACGGCTACAAACGCGTACTGAAAGACGACCTCCCCACCCCCGAATGGAAAGAGCTGCTCTGGAAAGACGGCATCGGCGCCATCGACGAACACCTGAACGGCTTCCAGCAATGGGGGCTGCCTCCCTCGGACAATGCCTACGTCTGGCCCGCCTCGCGCCACGCCTGGGCACTAAACGAGGTGCAACGGTTCTTTGTGGAAGATACCCGTCTCGGCATCCCCGTAGACTTTACCAACGAAGGCATACGCGGCGTGGAAAGCTACCGCGCCACCAACTTCCCCACCCAACTGGGACTGGGACATACCTGGAACCGTGAACTGATTCGCCAAGTAGGACTCATCACCGGACGCGAAGCCCGCATGCTGGGCTACACCAACGTCTACGCCCCCATCCTCGACGTAGGACGCGACCAGCGCTGGGGACGCTACGAAGAAGTTTACGGCGAATCTCCCTACCTCGTAGCCGAACTGGGCATCGAAATGGTGCGCGGCTTGCAGCACAACCACCAAGTGGCCGCCACCGGCAAGCACTTTGCCGCTTACAGTAACAACAAAGGCGCCCGCGAAGGCATGGCACGCGTGGACCCGCAAATGTCGCCGCGCGAAGTGGAAAACATACACATCTACCCCTTCAAACGCGTCATCCGGGAAGCTGGCATGCTGGGCGTAATGAGTTCGTACAACGATTACGACGGTATCCCCGTGCAGGGCAGCTACTACTGGCTCACCACCCGCCTGCGTGGCGAAATGGGATTCCGTGGCTACGTCGTATCCGACAGTGACGCCGTAGAATACCTCTACACCAAGCACGGCACCGCCAAAGACATGAAAGAAGCCGTCCGCCAAAGCGTGGAAGCCGGGCTGAACGTACGCTGCACCTTCCGCTTGCCCGACTCCTTCGTCCTTCCCCTCCGCGAACTGGTGAAGGAAGGCGGGCTGAGCGAAGAAGTCATTAACGACCGTGTGCGCGACATCCTCCGGGTAAAGTTCCTCATTGGTCTGTTCGATGCCCCCTACCAGACAGACCTTGCCGGTGCCGACCATGAAGTGGAAAAAGAAGAGAACGAAGCCATCGCCTTGCAGGCATCCCGCGAGTCCATCGTTCTGCTGAAGAATGCCGGTGAGCTGTTGCCCTTAGACATCAACTCCATCAAGAAGATTGCCGTCTGTGGTCCCAATGCCAACGAAGAAGGCTACGCGCTGACCCATTACGGCCCCCTTGCCGTAGAGGTGACCACTGTACTGGAAGGCATTCAAGAAAAGACAAAAGGCAAGGCAGAGGTGCTCTACACCAAAGGCTGCGACCTAGTGGATGCCCACTGGCCCGAAAGTGAAATTATAGACTATCCTCTGACCGACGACGAGCAAGCCGAGATAGACAAAGCCGTAGAAAATGCCCGCCAAGCTGATGTTGCCGTCGTAGTATTGGGCGGCGGACAACGCACCTGCGGCGAAAACAAATCGCGCACCAGCCTCGACCTGCCCGGCCGGCAGTTGCAACTGCTTCAAGCCATACAAGCCACGGGCAAGCCCGTCGTACTGATACTCATCAACGGACGCCCGCTCTCCATCAACTGGGCAGACAAGTTCGTCCCCGCCATCCTCGAAGCCTGGTATCCCGGCTCCAAAGGCGGAACGGCCCTGGCCGACATCCTCTTCGGCGACTACAACCCTGGTGGAAAGCTGACAGTGACCTTCCCCAAGACCGTAGGGCAAATCCCCTTCAACTTCCCCTGCAAGCCTTCTTCACAGATAGACGGTGGTAAGAATCCGGGGCCCACGGGCAACATGTCACGCATCAACGGAGCACTCTACCCCTTCGGTTACGGCTTGAGCTACACCACCTTCGAGTACTCCGACCTCGACATCACCCCCCGAGTCATCACCCCGAACGAGTCTGCCACCGTCCGCCTGAAGGTGACCAACACCGGCAAACGTGCCGGAGATGAAGTAGTGCAGCTCTATATCCGCGACGTACTGAGCAGCATCACCACCTACGAAAAGAATCTTGCAGGCTTCCAGCGCATCCACCTCGAACCGGGCGAAGCCCAGGAGCTGTCCTTCACCATCGACCATAAGCACCTGGAGCTTCTGGACACCGACATGAAATGGGTGGTGGAACCCGGCGACTTCGTGCTCATGGCCGGCGCCTCTTCCGAAGACATCCGCCTGAACGGAACGCTGACCGTAGAAGACTACCAGACCCGTGCCAAAGCCATTGAAGCCCAAAAACCAGCAAAGCGTGTGAGTGCCAGCACCAACCCAGAGGATGCCGAAAACGTGCTCGACGAAAAAATCAATACCGCATGGCAAGGAAATAAGGGAGATTATATTACCTTTGCCTTGAAGAACGGAGCCAAGGTAGATAAAGTTGCCATTGCCTTTACACGTGACAACAACCTGCCGGCAACCTTCGAAATCCAGCTCTCGGGCGGTGGCGGACAGTTCCTCACCGTATATTCGGGCACCGTCAGCGAATACGGCAAACTGATTTCCTATCCGTTCAAAGGCACTACCGCCAGCGACCTCCGCATCGTGCTGAACGATGACCGCGTCAGTATTGCCGAAGTTAAATTTTAATGTGCTAATGTGCCAATATGCTAATGTACCAATGACCATGCAGCATATACAGCGCAGCCAATTAGCACATTAGCATATTAGCACATTAACACATTAAATTAATGAAAACACTTCTTTTCTGTATGCTCGGATTAGGTTTGACAGCATGTGGCTCTTCTCCAAAGGGCACTAACGGTGACCAGGACGAACTCGCCATGCTAATAGGTACTTACACGAATGGCTCAAGCAAGGGTATCTATACCTTCCGCTTTAATCAGGAGACGGGAACAGCCGTTCCGCTCAGTTCAGCGGCATTGCCCAATCCCTCCTACCTCGTCCCCTCGGAAGATGGCGAATTTGTCTATGCCGTCAGTGAAATGAACGACAGCACAGCAGCCCTCAGCTCCCTTGCCTTCGACCGGGAAACGGGAGAACTGCGCCTGCTGAACACCGTTCCCACCTTCGGCGCCGACCCCTGCTACGTGGCCACCAATGGCCGGGAAGTGTTGACTGCCAACTACAGCGGTGGAACCATGTCCGTTTTTCCTTTACAGAAAGACGGCACTTTGGCTCCTGCAGACACGCTCTTTCAAGGCTCTGCCACCGGTCCCGACGCCATACGGCAAGCCACTCCCCACATCCATTGCACGGTCTTTTCACCGGACGGAAAATACATCTTTGCCACCGACTTCAGTGCCGACCGCATCCTGCGCTTTGTGATGCACCCCGACAACCCTATTCCTCATGCTTCTCTGGAAGCCGTTGGCATTGAGGCAGATTCCGGCCCGCGCCATCTGACATTTAGCCCTAACGGGAAGTTTGCCTATCTCATCACCGAACTGTCCGGTAAGGTCATTGCCTTCAGTTACGACGACGGCTGCTTGGAACAGATACAGACCATCACAGCCGACACCGTAGCCGCCCGTGGAAGTGCAGACATCCACCTCAGTCCGGATGGGAAATACCTCTACGCCAGCAACCGTCTGAAAGAAGACGGCATCGCCATCTTTGCCGTGAATCCCGAAAATGGGACCTTGGCAAAGGTAGGTTATCAGCCCACCGGCATCCATCCCCGCAACTTCAACATCACGCCCAACGGTAAATACTTGCTTGCCGCCTGCCGCGACAGCAATGTCATTCAGGTATACAAACGAAACGAAGTTACCGGACTCTTGGAAGATACTCATCAGGACATTGTAGTTGACATGCCGGTTTGCGTACAGTTCGTCAGCTCTGTTAATAATTTATAAAGCAATATTTAGCAAAGATAACTTCATTAACTTTGTCCCTTAGCTAAATCAGTCTAAACGAATGTACATTATGAAGAAGAATATATTGATGCTCTCAGCTCTGTTCTTGTCTACCACTGCCCTGGCGCAAACAGACGTAACCACCGGTGTGATGCGTGGCAAAGACTACGGAGTGACCTATATGTTACCCAAAACAGAAATAGAAATCGTATTGCAAGCCACCAAGCATACCTACACTCCCGGAGAATTTTGCAGATATGCCGACCGCTATCTGCGTCTCAACAACGTGTCTGCCGAACCCGAGGAGTTCTGGACACTGGATAAGATAGAAACCCGCATAGCCGGTGTACCGGATAAGGACAACGTCTATTTCGTGAAGATGAAAGACAAGACCGTAGCACCCCTTATGGAGCTTACCGAAGACGGAATTGTCCGCTCCATCAACATTCCGTTCAGCGGCAAGCCTGCTGCCAAGACGCCCGAAGCCAAAGCCACCGAAAGCAGCATTGACCCACGCAGTTTTCTGACGGAAGAAATACTGATGTCCAACTCCAGTGCCAAGATGGCCGAGCTGGTGGCTAAGGAAATATACAGCATCCGCGAAAGCAAGAATGCCCTCCTGCGCGGCGAAGCAGACAATATGCCCAAGGACGGCGCTCAACTCAAGCTGATGCTTGACAATCTGAACCAGCAGGAAACGGCTATGACGGAAATGTTCTCGGGCAAAATAAAGAAAGAACCCAAGACATTCACCATCCGGCTGACGCCTAAAGAGATGAAAGATGAAGTGGCTTTCCGTTTTTCCCGAAAGCTGGGAGTGGTGGCCAATAATGACCTTGCCGGTGAACCGTATTATATCAGCGTCACCGACCTCAAAAGTCCCGATGTATCTGCCACCGAGGAAGGCAAAAAGAAAGTGGACGGTGTAGCCTATAACCTTCCGGGCAAGGCACAAGTGACATTGGTGTATAACAATAAGAAATTGTTTGACGACCAACTTCCCATTACCCAATTCGGCACCGTAGAATACCTCGCACCGGTACTGTTCAACAAGAATTCTACCATCAAAGTGCTGTTTGATACGGCAACGGGAGGATTGATAAAAGTGGATAGGGAATAAAGGAATTCTAATTCCGGATTGTCAACTGGATAAATCCATCCTTACGCAACTGCATTACGTAGGCGGTGACCCGGGGAATATAATTCTCTTCCTCCCCAAAGTGCCTGGCAAGTAGATAGATGATTTCGCGCACGGTACGATGTCCATCTATCAGATTCCAGACAGCTGTACCGTGTTCTTCCAGCCTCACATGGATGTCAGGAGACATCCCCTTCGGCAATAAAAAACGACGCATCCATTCGTATTTAAACCGTGGGTAGGCGAGTACGGCGCACTCACCTTCCCATTCGGTTGTTATATGTCCACAGCGGACCGGAACAGCGTCCAACAGACTTACTTTTCCTTCGGGTATTTCCATCATACGGTATCCGCTTTTCCTATTATTTCTGAATATTAGGCTCTTCCAGCTTATAACCATACTTCTTGTCTGCCTTCTTCAGCAGTAGAGCCACTATAAGGGACAAGCAGGCAATACTGGTAAAAATGCACATAGGCACCGTATAGTCATACATATTCGTTCCATCTGGTTTCTTGCCGGATATACAATAGGCATCAAGCACCCACCCTATCAATGTAGGAATACCCCAAAGACCGATATTCTGGATAAAGAAAATCAATGCGTATGCCGTACCCAACTGGCTTACCGGGAATATCTTGGCCACAGCCGGCCACATGGCAGAAGGTACCAGCGAGAAAGCGATACCCAAAATTATCATCAGCACAATAGCTACCAGCCAATAGTTTATATCGGGAATAGCATAAATGAAATGCACACATATCAGCATGGCCGAGCCCAGCAGCATGATAGATGCGGACTTACCTCGCTTGTCAATGAAACCACCAAAGACCGGAGTCAGAATCAGCGCTCCCAATGCCGGAAGTCCGGCAAATGTACCGGCCACATTCTCATTGATACCGTATTTGATAATCATCAACTCGGAAGCAAACTTCTGGAATGGGAATACACAAGAGTAGAACAATACACACAGCAATGCTATCAGCCAGAAACCGGGATTGACCAGAATATTCTTCACATCCTTAAAAGAGAACTTCTCTTCCTCATCTTCCGTACCGGCAGCAATGGCAGCAGCTTCCATCTGTTTGTCCAGCTTCTTGTCCATCACTGCAAAGATGAAGAAAGCAATCATACCGCCCAACAACAGAACCAAACCCAACAACACCGGTGTGGAAATACCGAAAGCGCGGGCCAAAGGAATGGCTACGGCATAACCGGCTTGCGAACCGATACGTGCTAAAGCGACTTGTACCCCCATAGCCGTGGCAAGCTCTTTCCCCTTAAACCACTTGGCTATGATTTTGGAAACTGTAATACCGGCGACCTCCGCTCCTACTCCAAAAATGGAATAACCGGCAAAAGCAACAAACACACCCGTTTTATAGCCAAATATTTCATTGATTCCGAATAAAGTCGCGTCGGCACCGGCAAGTCCCGTCATTGCATAGTATTCAAGTGCTGTACCACCTACCATCAGGATAGTTGCCAGCTTTCCGGTGAAACGGATACCAAAGCGGTCGAGGATTAATCCTCCCCAAATCAACATCAGGAAAAAAACATTCAGAAAACTATAACCACCGGTAAAGAATCCGAAATCGGTACTCGACCAAGCCAAGTCCGTTTCCAACATTGTCTTCAACGGTGCTACCACGTCGTTTACATAATAAGCTGCCATCATCGTGAAGGCAACAATCACCAATGCCCCCCAACGGGTAGCCTTGGAATCATTCAATTTAAGTTTGAGTTGTTCTGTCATTGTACTATTTGGATTTCAATTTATTAATCAGATTGCATAAATTGCTGACAAAGGTAAATAAATACTTCATTAAAACGAAAAAAGGTTGACACCTTTTCAGTATCAACCTTTCTCTTATTTTTCCAAGCGGGAGTCATCCGCAATATCCTTATCTTATTCTGCTGCTGGGGCTTCTGCTGCAGGAGCAGGAGCTTCAGCCGGAGTTGTAGCTGCAGGGGCCTCCGATTGCGGAGCTTCTGTACCTACGGGCATGTTATAAGGATTAGTTTTTTCTTCTTGTTGCGCCTGTTCCAGAATCACATCACCGCCCTTACCTGTGGAAGAAGGAATAGTGTAAGCAGAAACAATACTGAAGACTACCATGACAGCTGCCAGAGTCCAAGTTGCTTTTTCCAAAAAATCCGTAGTCTTGCGCACACCCATAATTTGGTTGGATGATGAAAAGCCTGATGCCAGACCGCCTCCTTTAGAATTTTGAATCAATACAATGAAGCACATCAGCACAGATGCAATCAGCATTAAGATAACTAATAATAAATACATTTTGTTATTTTGATTTAGCGTTAATAATCAATTTCTCCAAAAATCTGATTTGGTCTGCAAAGTAAGCATTTTTTTTTGGATAATTCAAACTTAATTTTTTAATAATTTCAAGTGCCTTGTCATATCTGTGCTGTTTTATATAGATTTTGGCTAAAGTTTCCGTAAAACAGCTATCGTCCAATTCTTCCGTTACCGGCGATACGGAGCGCTCTTCCTCTTCTTCAGTCTCTTCCTCCTTCTCTACAAGAAACTCTCTTCTCGTATTCGCGACATCTGGAGACTCACTCTTTTGAATAAAGTCATCTATCAATTCATGTCCGCGCAGTTTAGGTACTTCCTGCTCATTTTCTGCATCTACACCAGGTTCTTCCTGCATTAAATAGGCCGTATAATCCACCGCATAATCCAGCTCTGTATGCTGTGAATGCTCTTCGGGAACAGTAGCCAAAAACGCATCTATCAAGGAAAGGGTACGGTCTACACTCGGCTCTTTCTCCGAATCGCCGGAAAAAAGCGACGAGACCTTCTGGGATTTCAAAGTATAGCGGTCACCCTCTATAAAGTAAAACAACACACGACGGTCTGCCACATACAACACAGCCTTGCGCAGCTCCGCGCCAAAGTTGATGTCGTGCAGCAGATAGAGGTTTTTCAGATAGAGCAAACGGAGCGACTGGAAATAAGGATAGCGTGCCACCAATGTGCGAAGCTCGTACAAAGTATCCCTATTCAGCGTCTCGGGATGCTGAATCCATTGTTGCAAATGGGTAGGCGTCATGAGTTTACCAGTTAGCTATAGTTGCATTGAAAATCTGTTCAGCAATGTCCTTCACCATCAGGGTTATCAGCTGGTCCTGCACATCGGTCAACAATTGTGAGGAATCATAGGTCTGGAAAGCCGAGAACTGCTGTTCAAAGTCCTCCTCATGGTTCGTGTTATTGGTGTAGCGCACGTTAACTGTCAGTGTCACCTTCACCTTCGAAGAGAAACCGCTGGCATCCACCGATTCATTATATTGGTTGTAACCGGTTATTTCTCCGTCTATGTCCAAGTCTCCTCCGGAGTTCACCAATTGCAGGCGAGTCTGCTGAATGAACATATCCTTCATTTTCTGATTAAACTCTGTTGCCAACGGTGCATATACATACTCTGCCCGGTTCTGGAAATCGGCAATGGAAATCGTTTTTACCTTTGTATAGTCAATAGAGCTTATCGGAGCAAGTCCCAACTTCATACTACATGAATTCACCAGAAATAACAAGCTTACCAACAAGGAAGCAAATGCCGCTTTTTTAATCCAATCCATATTCTTTTATCTTTCTGTATAACGTACGCTCAGAGATATTCAAATCCTGAGCCGCACTCTTACGCTTGCCGTGATGTTTTTCAAGCGCTTTACGTATCATTTCTTTCTCCACTTCATCCAGGGAGAGTGACTCCTCCACATATTCTTCCGTATCCTGGAAGTCATCGTCCACTGGAGTAACCGGCTTCACCGAAGGATGTATAATAGTAGGGACACTGGATGTCACCGGAGGTACCACCGCCGGAGTGACCGGCGCATAATAGGTAGATGTGGCAACCGTCGGATTGGATACCGTTCCCCTTTCAGCCATAATCTCATGCACCAGCTTTTTCAAGTCCGTTACATCCTGACGCATATCAAACAGAACCTGATAGAGAATTTCCCGTTCACTTCCGAAGCTCTTGTCCTCCTTCACTCCAAAGAAGGCAGGCAGGCGCTGCATATTGTTCTGCTCAGGCAGATAGCCCTTCAGTATGGATGCATTGATTTCACGATTGGTCTCAATGATGGATATCTGCTCGGTGATATTCTTCAACTGGCGCACATTACCCGGCCATGAGTAGCTCAGCAATACTTGCTTGCCGTCTTCCGTCAGCTGAATGGCAGGCATACGGTACTTCTCCGCAAAGTCCGAAGCAAATTTGCGGAACAGCAGCACCACGTCTTCACCGCGTTCGCGCAATGGAGGAACCTGAATAGGTACTGTGTTCAAACGGTAATACAAGTCTTCACGAAAGCGTCCGTCAGCAATGGCCTGTGTCAAGTTTACATTGGTAGCGGCAACAATACGCACATCGGTCTTTTCCACCTTAGAAGAACCTACCTTGATGAATTCACCGCTCTCAAGCACACGCAGCAAGCGTGCCTGGGTAGGCAAAGGTAATTCGCCGACTTCATCAAGGAAGATTGTTCCGCCGTTGGCTTCACCGAAATACCCCTTCCGTTCACCGATAGCCCCCGTGAATGCACCTTTTTCGTGGCCAAACAGTTCCGAATCAATCGTTCCTTCGGGAATGGCCCCACAATTCACGGCAATGTACTGTCCATGCTTGCGCCGGCTGTATTGGTGTATTATCTGCGGAAAGCTCTCCTTTCCCACACCACTCTCTCCAGTAATCAGTACAGACAAGTCGGTAGGCGCTACCTGGATAGCGATATCAATGGCACGCATCAGCGCTTCGTTATTGCCGATGATGCCAAAACGTAATTTTACTTGTTGTATTTCCGCTTTTGTCATTCTACAAATCTTCTTCTACACTATCGAGTTTCAGTTTGTCGCTATCGTCACGTTTCTCGTAATATTGCTTGCGCAGCGGATTTGCATGTGCCTCTTTCTCACGCTGGCGGTTACGGAACACATCTATAGCCACATAGATAGCCTGCCGGAACGAATCTTCAGAGGCAATTCCTTTCCCGGCGATATCGTAGGCCGTTCCATGAGCAGGCGAAGTGCGTATCACCGGCAAGCCGGCAGTATAGTTTACGCCCTCGTCCATAGCCAATGCCTTGAACGGTGCCAGCCCCTGGTCGTGATACATGGCCAGGATACCATCAAAATGGATAAAGTTATCTGAGCCCATAAACCCGTCTGCCGGATAAGGACCATAGCAAAGCATACCCTTAGCAGCCATTTCGTTGATGGCCGGAATGATAATCTCCTGCTCTTCAGTTCCCAGCAATCCACCATCTCCTGCATGCGGATTCAGTGAAAGCACTGCAATACGCGGTGCGCCGATAGCAAAATCCTGCTTCAAGGAGCGGTTGAATATCTTCAGTTTTTCTTGTATCAGTTCTTTGGTGATGCTTCCGGCTATCTCTTTAACGGGAATATGTCCGGTCACCAATGCTACCCGGAAGTCATCTTTCATCAGAATCATAAGGGCCTTCTCGCCATCTCCCAATTTCTGCTCTATATACTCCGTATGTCCGGGGAAGGCGAACTCCTCCGACTGGATGGTGTGCTTGTTGATGGGAGCTGTGACAATCACGTCTATCATCCCCTCCTTATATTCCTCAATGGCTTTTTCCAGTGCACCAAGTGCAGCTTTACCAGCTTCAACGTCAGGTTTAGAAAACTCAACCTTTACTTCATCATCCGTACAGTTCACTACACTCAAGCGATTGGGAGCCGCTTCGGAAGCGGAGTTGACGATACTGAAGTTGGCAGGCAAGTCCAATGATTTACGATGATAAGCTGCCACTTTAGGCGAACCGTAGATAATCGGCGTACACAATTCCAGCATCACCGGGTCTGCAAACGTCTTTAAAATCACTTCATACCCTACACCATTAATGTCGCCTTGTGTAATGCCGACTCTTATTTTGTTATCTTCCATTTTTATTACTTATTATTAGTAGTATCTTTTGCGGTTACACCTACCGGAATCTCCTCACCTTCCTGCTTACTGCCGGGCAGTTTCAAGGTATAGAGCGAAGCCTCCATCTGACGCACCAGATTACGTTTCATTTTATCAGGTGAATAAATAAATATTTCAGATACAATTATACGCTGATTGGCTTTGTCCAAACGTACATGCGATACGAACGGACCACCCATGAAATCACCCTTCACACGCCACAAGCCGCGGGCCTCCAGTGCATAGTCTCCCTGCACACTGATGGGACGTACATCGGTCATCAGAGAATCCGTCGACATATACATACCTTCTTGGGCACCCGGGATATTGATTTTCATCACAGAATCGCGTTTATGAACAAAATATTCTTTAGTAAACGTATCCTTATCCGTATAAGGATAAGAGTAGATTACAAAGTTCTGATCACCGGTAGCCGCATTCGTACCTGCCCAGAAGAAGTTCTCCCCCTCCTTGGTAGATGTCAGTTCGCCCGGCACCCATACATCGCAATCGAACTGGCTTTTCACCTTCGTTGCTATATAGTCGCTATGCTTGTCCTTCAATACTGAAATCTGACGGTTCATTTCCGCATGGGTAAAGAAATCGATGATTACCTGCTTGTTCTCCTCCACAAATTTCTCGAACGAAACCTCGTCCGGCGCCTGAATAGTGAGAATAGACTGAGGAGCGGCATACACATTCCTTGCATACTTGAATTTAGGCTGGGTATAGAGATCCTTATTCACATCGACAATAATGATATTGCGAATCAGTTTTAAAGTGGCATCATAATTGGAAGGGGCAGTATACATGATTCGGAATGAACGTTCTGACTGGGGAAGCCCCGGAACATCAGAATCAAGCACATCGAAAAGCGCCCTACCGGCAGGACGTTCCCACAAGCCGGGCTCCACCACTACCAGAACTTCATACGCACGACCGCTGGAGGTCGGAGTAAACACACCCTTTTTACCACCACCGCAGGCGGAAAAAAGTGTCAGTACGAGAACCATACTTAAATAAAACAAGTGCTTTCTCATATCTCTATCATTTTAGTTTTTCACAAAGCTACGAAGAATGCGTAATATCCTCCCTACCTAAGTTAATAATTTATATTAATTCTTCTTTATTCTCCTCCTGCTTGGCAGTGGACAACATGCCACAAGCGGCAAATATATCCTCTCCACGCGACGACCGTATAGTGGTAAACAGACCGTGAGAAGTCAGATAATCACGGAACGCAATCATGGTTTCCATATCGGCTCCCTCAAGATTCACCCCAGGTATGGCATGAAAACGAATCAGGTTAATCCGGCAGTCCAACCCACGTAGCAGCTTCAGAAGTTCCTTTGCATACGGTAACGAGTCATTCACTCCTTTGAAAACAATATATTCAAAAGATAGTCTGCGCTGTTTGCTAAAATCATAGTTTCTTAACAATTCTACAATCTCCGTGATGGAGAACGCCTTCTCTGCCGGCATCAGCTCGCGGCGTTGCAAAGGTATCGGCGAATGAAGGCTGATAGCCAGGTGGCAATCCGATTCCTCAATAAAACGCAGCAAGCCCTTCTTCAGTCCCACAGAAGAAAGTGTAACACGCTTGGGACTCCACGCATACCCATAAGAGGCGGTCATTATTTCCAGCGCTTTCAATACCTCGTCCAGATTATCAAGTGGTTCGCCCATACCCATCATTACCACATTGGTCAGCTTGTCCCTTTCGGGCAACGAATTGATCTGGTTAATAATCTGGTTAGATGTCAGATTGGCGGTAAAACCCTGCTTGCCGGTCATGCAGAATTTGCAGTTCATCTTGCAGCCCACCTGGGAGGAGACACAAAGCGTAGCCCGGTCTTCGTCGGGTATATAGACAGCTTCCACAAAATGTCCCTCGCCTGCCCGGTACAAGTATTTCACCGTACCGTCTACAGAGCGCATGGCATCTACCGGCGCTTTGGCACCTACCTCATAGATTTCTTTCAGCAATTCCCGATGCTTCAACGAAAGATTGCTCATTTCGTCTATAGAAATCACCTTCTTGTCATACAGCCAGGAAGCTATCTGCTTGGCAGAGAAACCGGGCATTCCCAGATTCTTCACCACATTCTGCAATTCAGAGAGCGTCAAGCCCAATAGAGGTCGTTTCTGCATATCGTTTTTCATTAAAACAAAACTCTTTCAAGAATGCAAAGGTAGGAATAAAGTTGCACAAAGACAACGGAGAGTGTAGAAAATGAAATGTACAGACAATGAAAAAGCCGCCCGGAAGTACCGGACGGCTTTTCAATATATTTTTTCTATTCTTAGAAGAATAAATAACGTTGGTCTTTTACGTTGGCTTTCAGATACAAGTCACTGATGAACTGGCTTGCCATGCGTGCATGCATGTTGGCCAAGTTATCCTCTTCAGTTTCCTTGTTGAATGTTTCGTTCAGTTTCTCTTTTGCATAAGGTTGCAGAACGAATACACCACCATTACCCTTGATAGGAGCACTCAGCTTGTTCACTTCGGCAATAGAAGCGTATGCGCCTACCAGAGGTTCGCTGCTACGCAATGCCGGGATATAGGCAGGAGCAGAGAAAGTAACGTGCTTTACAGAATCACTGACAGCATTTGCCATATTCTTATACTGCTCGAACGAAGTTGCATTGGCAGCCTTCATATCAGCCATAATCTTCTCTGCTTTCTTGTCACGGAGAATTTCAGCTCTCAACTGGTCTTTTACCAAAGCCAGTGGGCGATAGCCTTCAGGAACAATACTTGCAACACCTACTACCAGCATATGGTCGCTCTCGCCACATTCGTACAAACCGGAAACTTCACCGGCTTTTGCCTCAAACGCCCATTTCAAAGCATCTTTGGTACCTCTGATACCACCGATACCATGTTCAGAGCTGTACAAGTCGGCTCTATCCAGCAACTTATAACCAGCATCTTCCGCATTGGCAATCATTTTCTCTAAAGTATTGTTTGCAGCAATAAACTGGCTGAACTCATTGTATGCCTTACTGTAAGTTTCCTTACTGAATTCTACCGGACGCTTGATAACGGCTACCTTATATTTATCCTTGACAGCCTTCTTGTTGGTTACCTGCAAAATGACATTTGCCTGTCCCAACGCCAAGTTGGTCAGCTCGTTCTGTCCCAAAGTAGTGACAGCAGTAATATATTTCAAGTTGTCACCGTCAATCTGTGCGCCTTCGTAATTAGCAGAAGAAATCCAGGTAGGCTCACCGGTCTGACCGTATTTCTTCGCAACTTCAGCAAAGCTGGCACCCTCCTTAATAGCATTGTAGATGCTGTCGGCCAAAGTCTTCGTCTTTTCAGCATCTTCAGCAACCACTTGAATCTGACGGAACTCGATAGAGTCCGGCATGGCAGCAGTAGCCAATTTCTTGAAAGAGTTGAGAGTATTGTCCGATACGTTATAATAAGGTCCGAACACACCACCCACCGCAACAGAGTCCAAACGGGCAGTCACATCAGCGGGCAGAGACTTAGTAGTGTAGAACAAGTCTGTATAAGAAGTTTCGGAACCGGTAGAACGGATGAAGGTAGTATAGTCAGAAGGATTGGCAATAAGTTGCTCCGTATATTCCTCCATTTCCTTTTGGAGAGCAGCTCTGTCTTCTGCACTTGCAGTTACCTGCACATCAATAAACTTAATGTTACGGGTTTCCACATATTGCTTGAATTGCTCTTTCTTCTTATCGTAGGCAGCTTTCAAGTCAGAATCCTTGATGACAATAGTAGAATCAACAATAGAAGAATAGGGAACTGCTGCAAGCAACAGGTCTGACTGATCCACTCTTGCATCAAATGCATCCTGAGCTTCCACAGGATTGGAGAAGAGAGATTTCGTAATCAAAGCCTGATACTTTTCCTGAAGACGAGCCTGGATAAGAGACTTCTCAAGGAAAGACCAGAACTTATACATAGACTCATAATACTCTGCATAATTGGAAGGCATCTGTGCCTTGTTCATCTTGGAATAGTCTACTAGGAACTTCTTCAACATATCCTTATCGAACGCACCGGTCTGGGGATTACGGAACGGAGTCTGTTGCAGCATCGGATGCACACCGGCATCAATGATAGCCTGAACTTCCGCCTTAGATACAGACAAGCCAAGTTTCTTAGCTTCTTTTTCAATCAGTTTATTATTGACGTATGTTCTCCATACTTCATCTTTGATTCGGTTGGTTTGTTCATCGCTCAATGCACTGTTGCCACTGGAGAACTTGATAACTTCTGTATATTCTTCTACCAATGCTTGAAAATCCTGAGCGGAAATTGTCTCCCCGTTCACTTCACCAACGTCTTGTGACTGGTGTGGCTGAAGCACTTTCCACGCGTCACCTGCGATGAAAGCAAACAGCGCCAAACCAATAACAATCACCAATAAAGGTCCTTTAGACCGAATGTTTTGTAATGTTGCCATTTTAGTTAATATGATTTATTTGTTTATTATTATTTTCCTAACATGTTCATTTTAGCGCACGAAGATACAAAAAATGCTAATACGCATCCATTTATTCTTTAAAAAATTACGCCTAAATGAAATTATTCAATGACTTTCAGTCTTACCAACTCAATTTTAGTAGCTGTCACCTTGATTATTTTAAACTGATAATTATCCACTTCAATCACTTCATGCAGCTTCGGGAAACTTTGATAACGGTTCAGAATCAGACCGCCCACTGTCAGATAATCGTCCGATTCCGGCAGGTCGAGCCCGAAAGTCTCATTTACCTTTTCTATTTCCAGACGGGCCGAAAGCACATATTCACGTTCACCCAGCTGCTTACATACATAGGACGTATTATCATGCTCATCCTCAATATCGCCGAAAATTTCTTCCACCAAATCCTCCAAAGAAACGATGCCTGCCGTACCACCAAATTCGTCCACCACTACAGCAATCGTTTTTTTCTGCTGCATGAACAGTTTCATCAGTTTGTGAGCCGACATCGTTTCGGGTACAATAGGCACTTCCTTCACGTTATTCTTCCAGTCTGCCGGATTCCTGAACATTTCCGACGAGTGAATATATCCCACCACATTATCTATATTTCCATCATATACTATGATTTTAGAAATACCCGACTCCACAAAAAGACATTTCAATTCTTCCAATGTGGTGGTCAGATCTACAGCTACCACCTCTGTACGCGGTACAATACAGTCGCGTATCTTTATATTCGAAAAATCAAGCGCATTTTGGAATATCTTTACCTCTGCATCCAGTTCTTCTTCACTTTCCGCATTCTCTATGCTCGACTGGATGAAGTAATCCAAATCCACTTTGCCAAAAGCCTTGGCCGACGCTTCCTTGTTTACTTTCATCCCAAATATCCGAAGGAACAGATACGACAATCCCGATGCAAATTTTGAAACAGGAAACAGAATGACATAACATATAAATAAAGGAATGGCACACACCCTCAGCATCAGATTGGGATTGATTTTAAACAAAGTCTTCGGCAAGAACTCACCGGTTACCAAAATAATAAGAGTGGAAATTATAGTCTGCACCAACACCATTACAAAATGGTTGGAAATAATTCCGGCAAGAAGATTCACCTCTATGATTTGTGCCATCAAGATACCATAAATGACAAGCGCGATATTATTACCAACCAGCATGGTCGAGATGAAGTTATTCGGGTTGCGAAGAAAATAGGAAATGATACCGGAAGTGACGCCTGACTTCCTTTCCATCTCAAAGCGCAGTTTATCTACGGAAACAAAGGCAATCTCCATTCCTGAAAAGAAAGCGGAGAAAGCCATGGTTATCAATAAAAAAATAACGGTATCCATTTTATCAATTTATGGTATCAGTCTGCAAGCTATCTGCTGCGGCAGCCTCTTCGTCAACATAGAAGATGCCCTCCGGCTTGCGAATCGTGTAAACAGTCATTTGCTGATTGGATTCAAAGCCATGTCCCGTAATGATACGGTCAGGCTGTTCGATACGGATAAACTCATCCGAATAAATTCTTTGTGTCCGCTGGTCCCAATACAGCAACTCTGTATCAAACTGCTCACCTTTCAAATTCTGTATATGCACATTCCCCATCAGTTTCCATAACTCTTCCTTATTAAAGAAATAGGCTGTATCGGCCTTGATACTTGCCTCCACTTGGAAGATAGAGTCAAACTTTTCCAAATAGACCCCCTTTTCAAAAGCCCAGTATGGAGGATTCTTCCGGTCAAAGACCAGCCACTCTTCCGTATTGATGCGGTAACGTGTTACACCGGAATCAGACACTAGCGTAGTCACCCCGCGGGTGTCCATCACCGCCATAGAATCACGCTCGGTAATGGCATCGCCCAGCTCCTTCTTCTTCCCGGAACATGAAGAAAATAAAAGAAGCATAACCATTGCCCCAAAGACAATGGTTATGCTCGCATTTTTATGATAAACAACGTTGATGAGTTGTAGCAACATAGTTTTATCTGATAGTTGTAGATTCACCTATCCATCCGCCGATAGTGATACGGTCACCAGCTTTGTAACCCAACATAAAGAGGTCTTTAGCCTGGGGAGTGTGACGGGAATAAGTACTAATCAGCTCGTTAGCACGTTCTGTAACTGAAGGATCCACCGCTTTAGCTCTCTGCAACTTATCAATTACTACAAAGTAAGTACACTTATTCAGAGCTGGCTCGTCAGTCCAATTAGGATTGGAACCGTAAAGCTGTGCCAGCAAGATATAAGGATCACCATAGTTTTCCTTAAAGCTAATAGCCTTCTGGCAATATGCTCTTGCCTGAGAAAGTTTCTTAGCCTGCATCAAAGCAGCAGCAGTGGCATATGCCATTTCAGCTTTCTTGTCATTATCGGTTTCCTTAGCCAATGCTTCGTCAAAGTATTTCACGGCATTGTCATAGTCACCTTTTTTATAGTACATGTATGCTACACCTACAGCAGCATCGGCAGTCGGGTCAATTTGATACATGTATTCAGAAGCCTTGAAATAAACTTCACTTTCGTTACACTTCATCAATTTCAAAATATTCAATGCTTTCTTCAAGAAAGTAGAGTCTGTCTTATTTTCTTCTACTTTAGGGCCATAGATATTCTGCAAAGATTCACAATCAGCCACACCACTCTGGATGAACATAGCTACCAAATTATCCTTGATAGTTTGCAGGTTTGCCTTCTTTGCCTCTTTGGTTTCAGCTGCGATAGCATCATCCGCATACTTGGAAGCATCAATATAGTCTTGGAAGAACTGGTCAGTATGATTGTCATCTGCCTTTACCTTCTGCATAGAAACATCCAAGAAATAGTGTAAAACCGCACCTTTGGAGCCGCCCTTTTCTGCTTGGACAGATTCTTTCAGCCAATTGTAAGCTGTATTAAGGTCCGGAGTCGGAGCAAATTGAAGATAATCCACTGCTTTGGCACCCAAAGCATCAGCTACACTCGGCACCCCCTTCATTCCCTTGTTAACAAATTCAGGAATGTACTTCATTCTCAAGTCATACACATCCATCAGCTCATCAAAATACTTCTTATAATCAGCAGAATTTCTATCTTTAATCTGACTCAAGAAACCCACTAAAATCTTCTGAGCATCTGTAAATGTATAATACCGCAGTGTAGGGCAATCCTTCAATACAGCCATACAAGGAGCGTATGCATCCTTAAAGTTACCAGCTCTCACTGCTTCATGAGAGATACTACTGTTCGAATTACAATTTTCAGTCTGTGCGAAAGTACTGGTCGCTCCACCCGAAAGGAGCAAGACAGCCACAAGCGTCTTAATTTTCATTGTATTTAAATTTTAGTTGTTATATTTTTTGTCTATTCAATTTCCATTAATCCACTTTACGCTTGAAGAACCAGCGTTCGTTAAAGGTTACTCCGATACAAATACGCAATGTATTTTCGTTCAAGAACGCAGCTTGGGTTCCTTTGGTTCGCACGTATTGCGCAGAAAGGCTCAATACGGAACGGGTTCTCGGTATAGGTAATCCAAAACCGGCAGTAATGCCATATTCATCAGCGGCACGTACACCGTCTATCTTATAATAAGGCTTGGAGTAATAAGCTCCCAAACGATACTTCACATGAGACAAATAACTTCGTCCCATAGGATTCGGCAGATATTCTGCACCAACGGATACTCTTCCACGGTCGCAAAACGCCTCGTCATTATTCATATAGCTCACTTTACTCCAATTTTGAAACATCACATCCGCTCCCACCGTCAGACGATCGTCGTACACGTATGTCACACCTGCTCCAAATGTTGTTGGAATGCCGCAAGTAACAATAGTGTCCCTTGTTACCGAGGTAACTCCCGTATTACTATTGCCAGTCTGCGTAACTTCGTACGCATCGTTGCTCAAATCATGCCCCGGAGAAAATACGATTCCCAATGTTGCAACATGCTTTTTTCCAAACTGGTGGGTGTACTGTGCTCCAAAATCCAATTTATAGCTCTTTACAGCCACATTAGACTGTATTGTAATAGGAAATACACTAGAACTGGACGGAAAGGTTTCCGCAGCGGTTCTTGTTATATCTCCCCAAAGATACGAAAAATTCGCACCGACGGAAAGATTTTTAATTATTTTAAAGCCTGCACCTAAATAAAGCTGGTGCAGACCTCCTTCTCCCGAATAGCTTACCGTCGTAGATTTGTCTGGGAATTCCGTATCTTCCCGGTACTCTCCCATGCTGTATCCCACATTCGAATAAGGCAATAACCCCAAGCTTATGGCAGCCCATTTACTTGCACGAAATTGCATCGTGATGTAATCAAAACTGGAATTCTTGGCATTTTGTTTCAGAGTGCCGTTACTGAGGTTTGTATTCTGTAGAGAGACTGCTCCATCAAAGATAAAAGTCAGCGAATCTACCGCCGTATAGGATGCCGGATTAGCAAAGTTAGTCTGGTACTTGTCTCGTAAACCATAGGCAATACCACCCATCGCCCTGCTGTTACTTGAGCCTTGTTCAGACAACTGTCCATATCCATATCGTGTATAGGGAGAATTCGTATTATTTTGAGCGACTGCCGCTCCTGATAATATCGTAAGCAAGAGCACTAACAGTGTTTGTCTATAGCCTGTCATTATTATAGTTTAAAATTCTATTTAATCCTTTCAACACTAAAAATCTGTCTGCAAAGATGATACTTTTTAAGTTTGTATCAAAAGAAAAATCATCCCCGCCCGTTAAAAAAACCAAAAGTTCAGGATATTTATGCTTCATAGCCGTAACGTAACCTGAAATTTCATATTCAATACCCTTCAGTACTCCGGCACGGATAGCCGTATCGGTATCCTTCCCCATGGGCACCATCCGCCCCTCAAGAGTCACCATTGGAAGCCGTCCGGTAAACTGATGAAGCGCCTTGAAACGCATCTGCAGGCCGGGAGAGATATTCCCGCCATGATAACGGGCAGCAGCATCGACAAACTCATAAGTGATACAAGTACCGGCATCAATCACCAGTATATCCCTGCCAGGAAATTGCTCATTGGCTCCTACCACCGCCGCCATACGATCATACCCCAGCGTCCGGGGAGTTTCATAGAGGTTTTCTACCGGAAGAGAAGTCTTTTCATTGAGCCACAGAATGGGAACAGCCATACCTTCCAGTTGCGACAACACCTCTCTGCTCAAATCAATGACAGTAGCCACTATCGCTTTTTCAATCGTATATGTACGGCACACTTCAGGCAATCGTTCCAACGTCAGATTGGAGTCATACACCACCTCTACGATACGTCCACCATCAAACACCGCCATCTTGGCAATTGTATTTCCTATATCAATAATGAGATTCACCGTATTGCATAAATTTAGCGGCGCAAAGATATAACATTAATATTGAAATTCAGCAGAAACTGCCTCTTTATTAGAAGAGCAACCGCACAAGAATTCTTATTCATATCCGTACCAAACAAGCACAATGCCACTCCAATAATTTGTTGAGATTTATTAAAACCACAACACCATACCACAACCACCTGATTATCAATATAGTTGAGATGCATTACATTCAGTATACGACCGATCCCTATTCAGTATACGATTGAATGGCATTCAGTATACGGCTGAACCAGGTTCAATATACCACTATTCTTTCACCTATATCATTTGTAAATAGAAAACACTTACCGCTCGTACTCGGAAGTTGATTCAAAACAGCCAATAATGCGAATCAAGAATTGTATCAGGTTCATAATTAAAAAAGATTCTTCGGACACAGATGACTGGGATAACACGAATAACCACTTTAGTTCCTCATCACAAATTGGGATAATATTAGTTTTTTCCGTAAGTTTGCAGCATGAAACGAAGCCTACTTATACATATATATATAGTAATCTTTTTCTTCTGTTTGCCTGCAGCGAATGCCCAGGTGACACAACAGCAAAAGAGTGCTGCAACAGACTCCGTGCGCGTCAGTCTACTGACTTGCGCTGCAGGAGGAGAGATTTATTCCCTATTCGGACACACTGCCATACGGTACGAGAACTATACGCGCGGCATTGACGCCGTCTTCAATTACGGCATGTTCAACTTCAACGCCCCTAACTTCATCTTCCGTTTTGCCTTGGGAGAAACGGATTATCAACTTGGAGTGACCGATTATGAGCATTTCGCCGCCGAATATAACTATCTGGGACGCGATGTCTGGCAACAGACGTTAAACCTAACAGAAGAAGAAAAAGAACGCCTGATAACACTATTGACAGAGAACTACCGCCCCGAAAACCGAGTATACCGCTACAATTTTTTCTACGACAATTGCGCCACCCGCCCGCGAGACCAGATAGAGCGTGCCATCAACGGCACGCTGCAATACGCTGACAATATGACTGATAACAGTACGGGAATCTCTTTCAGGGATTTGCTGCATAAATACAGTGAAGGCCATTTGTGGTCACGTTTCGGCATGGACTTATGCATGGGCAGCAAAGCAGACGAACCCATCAACCGCCGGCTGGCAATGTTCGTCCCCTTCTACATGCAGGAGTATTTCAATAAAGCGCAGATTGTGGACAAAGAAGGACAAGCACGGCCACTGGTTGCCAAAGAAGAAAAAATCGTAGTAACGGGTAAAACACCAGCCGACTTCGTCAGCAGAGGCATCACACCGATGCAGTCGGCTTCGCTATTACTGATACTTGTAGCAGGCATCAGCATTTACGGCATACGAAGAGGAAAAACTCTCTGGGGCATGGACCTCATACTCTTCTTGGTTGCCGGAATGGCTGGATGTATACTGGCATTTTTAGCACTATTCTCACAGCATCCGGCAGTAAGTCCCAATTATATACTATTTGTATTCCATCCATTTCACCTTTTTTGCCTTCCATTCATGCTATCCAGGGTACGAAAAAGGGAAATAAGCCGCTATATGCTGGTTAACTTTGCAGCTTTAACACTTTTTATAGGGCTTTGGGCAATAATTCCGCAGAGAATTCCGCCAGCAATATTACCTTTGGCACTGTGTTTGCTGATACGTTCTGCAAGCAACCTCATTCTGACATACAAACGAAAGTAATGAAAAAAGGACTGATAACTTCCATACTCGCACTTACATTCAGTGGTTTGCAAGCCCAACCGCTGCCTGCCTCCCCAAAGCTGGTGGTAACATTGACCATTGACCAGTTGCGTACAGACTATATGGAAGCATTTTCGTCCTTATACGGAGAAAAGGGGTTTAAGCGCTTACTGCGTGAAGGTAAAGTCTTCCGTCAAGCAGAATTTCCTTTTTGCGGAACGGACCGAGCCTCGGCCATTGCCGCCATCTATACCGGGACAACACCGTCCATGAACGGCATCATTGCAGAGCAGTGGCTGGATGCAGGTACACTACGCCCCATAGACTGTGTAGAAGACCCCAACTTCATGGGCAACTATACCGACGAAAGCACTTCCCCCTCCCAATTACTGACCTCTACCATTGCCGACGAGCTAAAAATAGCTACCCGCAACAAAGGTCTGGTTTATGCCATTGCGCCTTTCCGCGATGCCGCCATATTGGGTGCCGGACACGCGGGGAACGGTGCCTTCTGGCTTAATAACAATACCGGAAAATGGTGCAGTACAACTTATTATAATGAATTTCCGTGGTGGCTGAGTCAATACAACGACCGGAAATCTCCCGACTACCGTATCAAGGATATGGTATGGACACCTGCTCTTCCTTTTACCAACTATACATTTCTGCCCGAATGGCGTAACGAACCATTCAAATACAAGCTGGACGGTGAACGGGCAAACAAATTTCGCCGCCTGATTACCAGTCCTTTCATCAACGAGGAAGTCAACCTGCTGACCGAAGAGCTGCTGAACAAGAGCACTATCGGACAAGATGACGTACCCGACCTATTATCGCTGACTTACTACGCAGGAAATTACAACCACCGGAGTACGCAGGAATGTGCCATGGAAATGCAAGATACCTACGTACGGCTGGACCGTAGTATAGCTTCCTTATTAGAGCTCATAGAACGTAAAGTTGGGCTCCACAACGTACTTTTCTGCATCACCTCCACCGGCTATGCCGACCCGGAAGCTGCCGACCCGGGCGTATATCGGATACCGGGTGGTGAATTCTACCTGAACCGCTGTGCCGCCCTGCTGAACATGTACCTCATGGCATCCTATGGCGAGGGACAATATGTGGAAGCTTATTATGACCAACAAATCTATCTCAACCATAAACTTATTGAGAACAAGCAGCTGAGCCTGACTGAAATTCAAGAAAAATCTGCCGAATTTCTGGTTCAGTTCAGTGGCGTGAGCGAAGTATATTCAGCTCATCGCCTGCTTTTGGGCCCCTGGTCACCGCAAATAGAACGTATACGCAATGGTTTTCACCGCAAGCGCTCTGGCGATTTGCTCATTGAAATACTTCCGGGCTGGACTATCATGCAGGAAAATAGTATTGATAACCGTGTAGTACGTACGGCCGATATTCCTGCTCCCCTCATTTTATTGGGAGGAGGAATGAAGGCTGAAATCATCCGTATACCCATCAGTATCGACCGCATTGCCCCTACCCTGGCAAGTGTAATGCGCATCCGCGCCCCTAATGCAAGTACAGCATCTCCCCTCGACTTTTGATTCTAAAATAATCTGTGCAAATCTGGATAATCTGTATAGAAATCAGTAACTTTGCACGCTCAACTAACTCAGCAATAATAATAAAAACAAATATATAATGGGATTTAATGAATTTTTAAGCTCGATTTTCGGCAACAAATCCACACGCGACATGAAAGAGATACAACCGTGGGTGGAGAAAATCAAAGCCGCTTACCCGGAAGTAGCCAAACTCGACAACGACGCCCTACGCGCCAAGACAGAAGAACTGAAAGCCTACATCCACGATTCGGCAGCCGAACAACGCGCCAAAGTGGAAGAACTGAAAGCCAGCGTTGAAGATACCGAACTGGAAAAACGCGAAGACCTCTTCAACCAAATCGACAAAATCGAGAAAGAGATATTGGAGATTTATGAAAAAGCGCTGGACGAAGTATTACCCACCGCTTTCTCTATTGTAAAGGAAACAGCCAAACGATTCTCTGAAAATGAAGAAATAGTGGTTACAGCTACCGATTTTGACCGCCAACTGGCTGCCACTAAAGACTTTGTACGCATCGAAGGCGATAAAGCCATCTACCAGAACCATTGGATAGCAGGTGGCAACGATACTGTATGGAACATGGTACATTATGATGTACAGCTATTCGGCGGTGTGGTTCTACATAAAGGTAAGATTGCCGAAATGGCAACCGGTGAAGGTAAGACATTGGTAGCTACCCTACCGGTATTCCTCAATGCCCTGACTGGTAACGGCGTGCACGTGGTAACAGTGAACGACTATCTGGCAAAACGTGACTCCGAATGGATGGGTCCTCTTTACATGTTCCACGGTTTGAGTGTAGATTGCATCGACAAGCACCAGCCCAACTCTGATGCCCGTCGCAAAGCTTATCTGGCAGACATCACGTTCGGTACAAACAATGAATTCGGTTTCGACTACCTGCGTGACAACATGGCTATCAGCCCCAAAGACCTGGTACAACGCCAACATAATTATGCCATTGTCGATGAGGTGGACTCAGTATTGATTGATGATGCCCGTACTCCGCTGATTATCTCCGGACCGGTTCCCAAAGGCGATGACCAACTCTTCGAACAGCTCCGCCCACAAGTAGAACGTCTGGTAGAAGCTCAGAAAAAACTGGCTACCCAATACCTGGCCGATGCCAAGCGCCTGATTGCATCGAACGATAAGAAAGACCAGGAAGAAGGCTTCCTCGCTTTGTACCGCAGTCACAAGTGCCTGCCCAAGAACAAGGCACTCATCAAGTTCCTCAGCGAACAAGGCATCAAGGCCGGTATGCTGAAGACCGAAGAAATCTACATGGAGCAGAACAACAAGCGCATGCACGAGGTGACTGACCCGCTGTACTTCGTTATCGAAGAGAAAATGAACAGCGTGGATTTGACAGACAAGGGCGTAGACTTGATTAGTAGCAATGTAGAGGACCCCACTTTCTTCGTACTCCCCGATATCACAGCGCAACTCTCTGCCTTGGAAAACGAAACAGAGCTGACAGACGAACAGCGCCTTGAAAAGAAGGATGCCCTGATGACCAACTATGCCATCAAAAGCGAACGTGTGCATACCATCAACCAACTGTTGAAGGCATACACCATGTTCGAGAAAGATGACGAATATGTGGTAATCGACGGCCAAGTGAAGATTGTGGATGAGCAGACGGGACGTATTATGGAAGGACGTCGTTATTCTGACGGTTTGCACCAAGCCATCGAAGCCAAAGAAGGCGTGAAAGTAGAAGCTGCCACCCAGACTTTTGCCACCATTACATTACAGAACTATTTCCGTATGTACCACAAACTATCCGGTATGACCGGTACGGCAGAAACAGAAGCCGGCGAGTTGTGGGACATCTACAAACTGGATGTAGTGGTTATTCCGACCAACCGCCCCATTGCCCGTAACGACATGAACGACCGCGTTTACAAGACAAAACGTGAAAAATATAAAGCAGTCATCGAAGAGATAGAAAAAATGGTGGCAGCAGGACGCCCCGTACTGGTGGGTACCACTTCTGTTGAAATCTCTGAAATGTTGAGCAAAATGCTCACCATGCGTAAGATTGAACATAGTGTATTGAATGCCAAACTGCATCAGAAAGAAGCGGATATTGTGGCTACTGCCGGTTTGAAATGTGCTGTAACCATTGCTACCAATATGGCCGGTCGTGGTACCGACATCAAGTTGAGTCCGGAAGTGAAAGCTGCAGGCGGTCTTGCCATCATCGGTACAGAACGCCACGAATCACGCCGTGTGGACCGTCAGTTACGTGGTCGTGCAGGACGTCAAGGCGACCCGGGTTCTTCTGTATTCTTCGTATCTTTGGAAGATGACCTGATGCGTTTGTTCTCCAGTGACCGCATTGCCAGTGTAATGGACAAACTGGGTTTCAAAGAAGGTGAAATGATTGAACACGGCATGATTTCCAAATCCATTGAACGTGCGCAAAAGAAAGTTGAGGAAAACAACTTCGGCATCCGTAAGCGTCTGTTGGAATATGACGACGTGATGAACAAGCAACGTACAGTAGTCTACACCAAACGCCGCCACGCTTTGATGGGCGAACGTATCGGTATGGATATCGTGAACATGATTTGGGACCGTTGTGCCAACGCCGTCGAAGCACCCGACTATGAAAACTGCAAGATGGATGTGCTCCAGACGCTTGCCATGGAAGTACCTTTCACCGAAGAGGAATTCCGTAATGAGAAGAAAGAAAAACTGGCAGACAGAACTTTTGACGCTGCCATGGAACTCTTCAAACGCAAGACAGAACGTATGGCACAGATAGCCTATCCGGTCATCAAGCAAGTATACGAAATGCAGGGACACATGTACGAAAACATACTTATCCCCATCACAGACGGAAAACGTATGTACAACATCTCCTGCAACCTGAAGAAAGCTTACGAGACAGAATGTAAGGAGGTGGTGAAGTCATTCGAGAAATCCATCTTGCTGCATGTTATCGACGAAGCATGGAAAGAAAACCTGCGCGAGCTGGACGAGCTGAAACACTCCGTGCAGAATGCAAGTTACGAGCAGAAAGACCCGCTACTGATTTACAAGCTGGAATCTGTGAACTTGTTTGATGCAATGGTCAACAAAATCAATAACCAGACCATCTCTATCCTGATGCGTGGACAAATCCCGGTACAAGAGGCTCCGGCTGAAGCCCCTGAGGCTCCCCAGGCTCCCCGCCAAGTAGAGGTGCGCCAGGCTGCTCCGGAACAACGCCAGGATATGAGCAAGTATCGCGAACAGAAGGTTGATTTGAATGACCCGAACCAGCAGGCCGCTGCGGCACAAGATACACGTGAACAACCAAGACGCGAACCTATCCGTGCCGAGAAGACCGTAGGACGCAATGATCCTTGTCCTTGCGGAAGCGGTAAGAAATACAAAAACTGCCACGGAAGGAATGCATAAATCAAAGCTATAAAATGATAAAGCGATAGGGTGATAAGATGATACCGTCAGGTATCTTTTATCACCCTATCACTTTTTCTCCTGCCACATTATCACATTTTTTATTCGTTCCAGCTTTTGAATATTCAGCTAAAAGAGTACTTTTGCTCCAAAGAACAAAACCAAAGACTATGACCAAATATCACTATTGTCTGTTATTGATGGGTTCTCTGCTGTTAGGCAGCTGCCAGAGTGTAGAACAACTGTCCATTGATTACATGCTTCCGGCAGAAGTCAGTTTCCCGGCAACATTGAAACGTGTGGCTGTTGTCAACAACATGCCAAACGTACCGGACAACAAACTCATCATCAGTGAGGAAGAACAGAAAAAAAGTGAGAATGAGGTGGCACGCCTCACCAACTACTACAATGGAGACGCCGCAATAACAACCGAATCCCTTGCAGAGGCCCTTGCCAACGAAAACTATTTTGAAGAGGTTGTGATATGCGACTCTGCCCTCCGGAGTAAAGACATCAATCCCCGCGAAAGCACATTATCGAGGGATGAAGTACTGGAACTTACACAGAATTTGGACGTAGATTTCCTGATAGCCCTGGAAAACATACAAATGCGTTCCAATCGCAAGATAAGTTATATGCCCGACTGGGGTGTGTTCCTCGGCACAGTGGATGTAAAGGTATATCCTACCGTCAGAATATATTTACCTAACCGCAAAGGTCCTATGGTAACCGTCAACAGCAATGACAGTATTTTCTGGGAAGAGGCAGGAAATGGTGAAGCGTCAGTACGTTCCCGCCTCATCAGCGAAGAAGACATGGTGAAGCAAGCATCTGAATTTGCAGGAACGGTTCCGGTAAGACATCTACTCCCCTATTGGAAAACCGGTAACCGCTATCTCTTCAGTGGTGGTTCTGTAAATATGCGTGACGCAGCCGTATATGCCAAAGAAGAAAATTGGAGTAAAGCAGTAGAGCTCTGGAAGCAGACCTACGAAACAAAAAAAGGAAAACAGAAAATGTATGCAGCCTATAACACCGCTTTGGGCTACGAAATGCAAGACAGCATAGATACTGCCTTGGAATGGGCATTAAAAGCGCAAAACCTTGCCCGTGAGAAAAGCAAGACAGACAAAAAAGAGACAGGCGAAATACATGATGGAACCATCTCCTATTACATCTTTATCAGCATGTATGTAGACGAATTGGAGAAACGAAAAGAGGGAATGGCACGCCTGAACATGCAAATGAACAGATTTGATGATGATTTTTAGTCAAATGATGCAGAGATAACCGTTTTTTTTATACCTTTGAACAACCATTAAGAAAAGAAAGTTATTATGAAGCTCAGTCAATCGTCATTAGCACTCTTAGAGGACACTCTTAAAAAAGCAATCGGCAAATACACCTGCGGTTGCGAACAGACTATCGTTACAGACATTCATCTGCAACCGAATCAGAATTCGGGCGAACTGTCTATCTTTGATGATGAAGACAAGGAGCTAGCCAATACCACCATTGAAGAATGGATGACATACGAGGGAGATGATTTCTACGAAAATGTAGAGCGTATCTTGTCCTCACTGCTCTGCAGCATGAAAAATGAAGGAAAGTTCGACAAGCTGACAATTCTGAAACCATTCTCTTTTGTACTGGTGGATGACGATAGAGAAACAATAGCAGAACTGCTGCTGATGGATGATGATACTCTATTGGTCAATGAGGAGCTACTGAAAGGATTGGATGAGGAACTGGATTCTTTTCTGAAAGAGCTGCTGGAAAAATAATATTCCAAGTAATCAGCCTATAAGGAAAAGATACCTTCTTATAATAAATTAGCCCCTACGATATAAAACAACCGCAGGGGCTAATTCTTTTTTTACCTACACCAATACCTAACGTATCTTAATTCCATAGAAAGAACTTGAGGTGGTAACAAAAAGTATATCCTTCTGCCTTCCACCAATTGCCAAGGAAATCGGGCGTTCTTCTATCTGAATACGTCTCTGCTCTTTACCATATTTGTCATAGACAAATATTTCACCATCAGCAACATAGACATTCCCATCAGCATCGGTCACATTACTGTATTGGCCATAAGGACATATTATTCCTTGTTCTGTCAAACGGCCATCCACACCAACGGAAAGTTGTACTGTCGTTTTATTCATCTCATTTACAATATAAACCGGTTCTGACTGACCGGGCACTGTAACAGTCAAAGCACAAGAACGTCCCAAATCATAGGTATCCGGAATAATTGTCACGCCATCCGGAGCGACAAAACTATACTCAGGCATACTGGCAACCACCTTGTCAAAGTCACCTCTCCAGCGACTGGAAGGGTGAATGACCTTCTGTATATTCTTCATACCGGCTGTAACAACACGTGGCATAGGCTTCATCGTAGCATCCACGCTATCCGGATTAAAAGAATACCCCCAAGCACTCCAGCCACTGTTACCCCAACCACTGTACATCGGATTATCATCCGGCAAGCGCACTACCGTTTCCTGCTTGCCGTTCACCAGATAACCCGGCTGAGGGTCATAGCGGAAAATAACCAGTAGATTGTCTTGCGTATCAGTAGCCAATGTAAAAGGCTTCCAGGGATAATCAGCTATCAAAGTAATCTGCTCTGTGTCTGCCGACCATCTATAGATTTTCTTCAGACGGTTTTCACAGAAGTAGATATTTCCTTTACTGTCGGTAGTAGCTCCGGAGGCCAGTTCAAAACCGGTAGCCAGCTTCACAGGCTTGTCCATGACCGTGCAGGAAGGGCGAAGGCTCTTCTCGCTGCCCGAAACAGTGAGACGGGCAAAGTCCCACGAATAAACGGGCAACTTCTTATTCATATCATATATAGGAAACTCTATGACTGGCAATATCTGCGTATAATTGTGCATATTACGGAAAGTGATATTCTTGCAATCCCATATGCGGAAACCTATCCTCTTTGGCATAAAAGCACGGATAACGCGATACATCCACACATTTACCATTTCGATATTTTGACAATTGGACATTTCTGCCATATAACAATCAGGCCCTTCACGACCTTCTTCCTCAAACTGGAAAGCATAAATTTTCCAGTTGGCCACATTATGGAAACGGGCTTCAGTACGGACATGATGCTCCAAAGACATGGCATAAATACGTCCCGGAGTCTTCGTTTCGCTAATATAAAGCCCACTGGCAGCATACGTACTGGCTGTCCAAACATCCTTAATTGTCCCACCGCCATTGTTTGTAATCCACAAACTCCAATACTGGTTGTCCCAAGCCATATCCTTACCGGTCTCCATGACCGGAGAAGACGGGGAACTAATTCGACGCTCGCCCCTGCGGTAAGACGACTGTCCGGAAGCATTCGGAGCCGGTTTGCGCAAGGTGCCGTGCCCGCCTACAAACTTCACATCATTCAAGTACGAACACTCACCCGCCATCCATTTACAGCCGACAGCACGGTAATTATACGCACCAGTATTAATACCTATACCATTCAGTACGTCGTCGCCGCCTTCGGAAGATTCAACCAAAGGCACAGGCACGCCGAAACCACTGAATGCAGGCTCGCTTTCCTTCAACAGAAATTGAGTCCCAAAAGGATGCAGCCCAATCAGCTTAGTACCGGGAGACAGCTTCAACGTTCTCGTCAGGCGATACCAACCCTGGGGCACATAGATGTTTTTATGCAAAGAGACAGCTTTCTCAAAAACTTCCGTATCATCAGTCTCGCCATCACCTTTTGCCCCTAAGTCTCGGATATTGACCCATGTCTCCATTGCCGGAAGAACCGGAAGGTCCTTGCCAAGTGTAACCGGCAGTTTTGCCACCGGCTCTATTTCACATATTTCCCTGAAAGAAGAAGCATCATTCAAATCCTGATACACCAGACCGTAAGTAAACTCCTTGACTCTGTACATTTTTGCTTTTCCGGCAACTTTCTTTCCACTTTGAGCATAGCCCACCAGTACGGGAACATTCCTGCAATCCACATTCACCAGATTCAATTGCGAAAAAGTATTTCCCTCTACGCTTACCCTGACACCGGCTTCCGAAATATTCTCCCACAACGAATTCTCCACATGAAGGCGGTCTGCCAGATTCTCTGCCATTTCAAAGGCAACGGGCGTATTCTTCACATGCATATTGACGATGGCAAACCCCACCTCTTTTGAATAGACAGCCGCCTTTCTCTGCCCCTCAAAGTAAGTATCGACCATCATCATAGGCCATCCCGGAGAAGTCCTAGAGGAAATTATCCCATATTCACCGCCATAAAACCTAACGTCTTCCAGTTCATTGCCAACATCATACATGCCGGCTTTTCCCGAACCAATCCGAATGTCGCAATGATTGATAAATCCATGCTGGGCAAAATGCGCACGAATGGCGACGGCTTGAGGATTACCTTTGTCTATACGGAAATCCACATTGGACACCGCACTATAGAAAGTACCTGCACCGGCATCCGAAGGCTTCCTGCCCTCTTGTGCCAGCCCTCCCGTAAACCATATCATATAATTTTGAGTAGTCTGGAAACCGGGTGTATCGGCTCCCAAATAAATCACCGGCCGTTTCTTCCCATAACCAATCAGCCGAATGGATGAGGGAATTTGAATCGTCTTGCTAATGCGATAATTTCCTTCCGGCAGAAACAGTATCCCAAAATTCTTTTCGCGCTTCACCTGATTGATTGCCTCTTGAAGCGCATCGGTCACGTCGGACTTTCCATCAGCCTTGAAGCCGTAATTCTCCGGGGTAAAGTAGAATGCTTCCGGATCGTCCGGTCTTTGCGTATAGGCGGAACCACCCCCTACCGCCCACCCGGACGACATATTACAGATAATCCAACAGACTATCAGCAGGTATCTCATTATTTGATAATTTCTCATTACACAGATTGTTTTAATATGGATTTTCCTTATTTAATACGTACACCAAAGAACTTGGAACGGCCTGTGACAAACAATGTATTGCCATCCTTACCGCCAAACTGTAATGTGGACGGACGTTCGGGAACACGAATCATCCCTTTCTTCTTGCCATCCTTATCAAATACATATATTTCTCCGTCAGCCACATACAAGTTCCCTTCCTTATCTACAGCAGAACCAAATTCGCCCTGCTCCACAAAATAGCTCAAGTTGGAGAGCGTGCCGTCATTGGCCACATCCATCTTCACCATTCTGCGGTCATATTCATCAGAGGTATAGAAAGGCTTTCCCGGATAGGCTTCCAGCAAGGAAGAACTACGTGACAAGTCTAAATAATGAGGAATGATAGTTTTTCCATCCGGTGCCAGGAAGCACATTTCAGGAACATAGACCGACACCGCATTGAAATCGTGGAAGTCTCTCCAACGGTTAGAAGGATAAAGAGCCTTATACACGTTCTTCACTTGACCCATCGGAACACGCGGCAACAGTTTGATGGTCTCTTCCGGATTTTCCGGGTCAATGGAGTAGACTCTCATTGTATATGCGGAATTACCATATCCGCTGAAAGAAGTACCTTTTGTATCAGGCATTACCGGCATTTCCTCCGGTTTACCATTAATCAGATATCCCGGCTGCGCATCATATCTGAACAATACCAATAGATTATCTTCTGAATCAAAAGCCAGGTTGGAGGGTTTCCACGGGAAATCTGCCAGCAGCGACAAGCTGTTTGTCTCTACCGACCATTTAAAGATACGACGCATCCGATGGTCGCAGAAGTAAATGTTACCTTTACTGTCGCGCGCAATGCCTTCGGCAAATTCCAAATCGGAAGCCAATTGGTTCACCTTACCTATTTCATTGCCTAACGGTTGCTGATGAGGTTCTTTTCCGGTTACAATCAAGCGAGAAAGTTCCCACGGGCGGATGTCAATGTCTTTGTTGACATCGAACACTGCAATGTTATTCGTATATTTAATCTGAGAATAGTTATGCAGGTTCAGAAATGCGATGTTCTCGCAATTGCGGATACGTACAGAACTGTGATACGGTTCATTGACACGGATAACGCGGAACATATACAAGTTTGCAAAGGTCACATCCTTGCAGTCGTCCATCTCTATCGGTTGGCAATCGGTACTTTCGCGGCTCTCTTCCTCGGTTTGCATGCAATACACCTTCCAGTTGGACACCTTGTTGAAACGTACTTCATTTCTTACATGATGCTCGATGGACATGGCATAGATACGCCCCGGAGTAGAAGTATTGTTGGCATAGAAACCATTGGTGGCATATGTGCTTGCTGTCCAGATGTCTTTAAAGGTGCCGCCACCGTTGTTGGTCACCCACAGACTCCAATACTGGTTGTCCCAAGCAAGATCCATGCCCGAAGCCGCTACCGGATTATCGGGAGAGCTGATACGAGCCGGTCTGTTCCACCGGCCACGTGGTTCCTCAACACCCGGTTTAGGTTTCCATAAACCGCCATGCCCGCCTACAAACTTCACGTCATTCATATAAGAATCTGCATTTGCCATCCACTTCACACCTACAGCACGATAGTTATAACCGCCGGTATTGATACCAATGCCCACCAGCATATTTGCACCGCCTTCCGAAGATTCCACCATCGCTTTCGGACCGCCAAAACCACTGAATGCAGCAGTACTTTCGTCCAGCTGGAACTGAGTGCCAAAAGGATGCAGGCCTATCAACTTGGTATCGGGCTTCATCTTCAAAGTTTCGGTAATGCGATACCAGCCCTGGGGTACATAGATATTATCATACTTGTCAATAGCCTCCTGGATGGCCTTCGTATCATCCGTTTCCCCATCTCCCTTTGCACCGAGTTCGCGCAGATTTACCCATGTTGCCATTGCAGGCAGTGCAGGGATGTCCATCAGTTGGGCAACCGGCATCTTCTGTATCGGTTCAATATCAACCAACGTTTCATTTTCCGGCATATCCACCATGTTATCCATCTGCAAGCCGTGGTCGTATGACTTTACCTTATAGATTTTATGAGCAACATGGGTGGCCGTATTGCTACGGGTATATTTCGCCAAGGTCGGTACATTCTTACAATATACATTGCGGAAGGTTATCTGATTGTTGCTGTTGTTCTCGTTGGTAATCACCACTGCCGGACCACTTACATTTTCAAAATAGCTGTTTTCCAAAAATAACTTGTCGCAATAATTAGGGTCAATATCAAATACAGCCGGAACATTCTTGGCATACAGATTCACCATTGCCAAACCGGACTCCTGACAACGAAGAGCAGCTACACGTTGTCCCTCAAAATAAGAGTCGACCATCATTACCGGCCATCCGGGAGAAGCTTTTGTCGTATAAATGCCATAATCTCCCCCGTAAAAAGCAACGTTTTCCAACTCATTGCCCACATCGAACAGACCAGCCTTGCCTTTACCTATGTATACGGCCACATAACTGATAAAACTGTGTTGGGCAAAGTGTGTGCGTAACGCCACTGCATGCGGATTGCCATCTTCTATACGCAAGTTGATATTCGACATGGCACTGTAGAACGTACTGGCACCGGCATCACGGGGTTTCTCACCTTCCTTGACAACGGCTCCCGTAAACCAGAACATGTATTTAGCTTTTCCTTTATCATCAGCTACTTCCTCCTGAAAACCCGGAGAATTCTTAGCCAGAATAAATTCCGGGCGATTCTTTCCATAGCCAATCAAACGAATAGCCGTAGGAATATAAATGGTCTTGCTGATTTTATATTTACCTTCAGGGATAAAAAGGATTCCGAAATTCTTTTCTTTCTTCACTTGATTAATCGCTGCCTGCAAAGCATCCGATACATCCATCTTTCCATCCGCCTTTATAGGATAGTTCTCGGGAGTGAAATAAAAAGCTTCGGAGTCATTGGGTTTTAGAGGATAAATCGAATTCAATTGTACAGCATACAACTGAGTACATATCATCCCCAGCAAAATTAAAATAATCGTGTTCAATTTCTTCATGGTCTTATTTTTAATGTATGGATAAAAAAAGACGTTCTGCCGTCAAGCAGAACGTCTCCCTCTGCTATAAATTACAATTTTATAACTACTACCGGCGCATAATTATGCCGTACAGTGCCCACACCCGAAACATCAGCCAGAGCGCCAATACGGAAATAATAATTCTTGCTGTATTTCAAGACATCAGCATTTTGTCCCAGATCGATGGACAATGTATAAATATCAGCGCTATTTATAGCAGTACTCGGACTAAACACTTGCTTATCAGTCCCTCCATTCAACGTCAATTTCACATTGTTACCTACCCACATATCTGAAAAAGCAAACAACTGAATCTCTTTCAATTTCACTTCTTGTTTACCAGCTTCCAACGAGAATGTAGCAGTAATTACATTGCCATTCTTTTCTACTTTTGGACTTTTGACGCGAATATAAGGAATAACCTTGAAATCATACACATTATCCCCCGGTTTAACAACAAAATCCTTCACTTCAAACGGATAAAAATTCCCATTTTCAAAACGGACATCATAAGTGGCGGCAAAAACCATATTGTTACGATATTCTCCGGTATTTGTGATGTACCAGGTTTGATCCGTAGCATTAGTAAATCCATGCTCCCTCACTTTAATTGCATTACCGTTTTCCATATCAGAACCTACAAGTTCACCGGTCTGTTCGTCAAGGATAGAACCATGTATGGAAGCATCCGGTCCCTCATAATTATCAATTTCACAAGATGTCAATGCGAATAAGAAGCATGACACAAATAACAATATCTTTTTCATAACTTTCTACTTAATATTATTCAAATTAATGACCAGGATTCTGAACTAAACCATTCGTGGCAATATTAGGTATGCCCCTATAGTAATTGATGTTCTGGAAAGTACGCCCTCCTCTTGTTTCGTCACCAAAGTAGTTCACCCTTGCAAAGACATATTTAGGCTCTGCACCACGCAAGTCAAGCATCGGCACCAAAGCTTTACGAATTCTATTATTGCTGAACTCAGTATGGAATTCCCTACGACGATTCATATCCCAAAAACGCTTTCCTTCAAACGCCATCTCCACACGACGTTCCTTCAAAACACTCTCTAATGTCAAAGATATCCGGTCGGTGTGTCCGGCTCTACGTCGCAAAGCATTCAAACAGTTCTCAGCCAATTCCTTATCGCCAAATCCACTACCATTTTCCACAACAGCCTCAGCATAATTCAGGTAGACTTCTGCCAAACGCATATCAATATAAGAGGTAGTGGACGAAAGACGGTCGGGAGACATGCTCTCGCCCTCGGGCATATACTTACGGACTCCAAAACCTGTAGCAGTCCAATTAGCATCCTCACCACTGTTCACATTATTAAATCCGGAGAACATGGTTTCACCTTCGGCTCCTAAAGCATAATATGTTGTTCCATTTTTCTGAGTAGACTCGTTTGAATAAGCCACATAGCTATTATTGTCCTTGATAAATCCGCCCTGGATAATAATCTCAGTGCCGGCATAAGATGAACCCGGCACAACCACACTTGCCAACAGACGTGCATCCTTGTTGGCAAACGGTTCATACAAATCGTTGTATTTAACAAAAGGTACCGACATCAAGGTGTTCACTACAGAAGCATTATTCATATTATGGAAATTAGCGATATAAGCATCTTCATTCCCATCCGTACGAGTTACAATCTTTGCACTTTTTCCCGTGCCGTCATCCGTATAATCTTCAAACAAATCAACGATTTCCAACATCGGATTGAAACGTCCATATTTCAGAGCGCCCGGATTGACTTGAGGAAGGATATTAAACTGAGCATAGCTATGTCCCTGATTAGTATTGGTTGTTCCATTAAGATACGCTTTACTGAAAATGACCTCTTCATTCTGGTCATTCAGGAACAAGGCCTGGAAGTTTGATGCAGCCTCCTTAACAGTAGCCGGAGTAGGCTTATAAAGAGATTTACCGGAATTCTCTATAAGGAACTTAGATGCTTCAATACATTCTTTATAGAATGCATCGGCATCGGCAGAAGTCATTCCACCCACCAGTTTCTGAGTGACAGCCTCACCAGCCAAAGGTGCCAGATTCCAATACTTGGCTACAGAAGCTGCATGAAGTGCAACTCTTGACTTCAACGCATAAGCTGCCCACTTGGTTACGCGATACAAATCCGAACCAGAAGTCGCATCGGGCAAGGTAGCAGCAGCAAGGGTACACTCATTCAATACAAATTTCCAAGTATCCAACTCTGTACTGCGGGGAACTGCTACAGCACCCGGTCCACCATCGGCATAATCATCGTCCTGCACTTTGTCAATCAGAGGAACGCCGCCATATCTTTTTACAAGCCCATAATACATATAAGCACGTGCAAAATGGGCTTCACCAGTCATATGATCCGCATCTGCAACAGAAATTGTTCCAGCTTCTTTGGCTTTTTCTACATTTTGCATAAAAATATTCACCTGACGAATATCTCCATAGGGCCAATAATTGAATCCTTCATAACCTATATCCACTCCTCCGTCACTACGGGTAGCTTCGTCGGTAAGAAATGCTAAATTAGTAGTTTCATTCACACCATCATAACCGCGTTGATTAAAACCAGCATTCGGACGATAATTAAAATCTTCCATAGGAATCATGGTATATATGTTTGCCAATAGTGCCTTTACACCACCTTCTGTCTCCAATAACTGATCGGGAGACACTTTATCCAGCGGTTCAAGTTCCAAGAAGGCATTACAACCGGACAATCCCATCAATGCACATAATGAGAATATCGATAAAATATTTTTTTTCATGGTATTTCAGAATTAAAAGTTTATGTTTAACCCAAAGTTATAAGTTCTCATCAACGGATATGCCAAGTTGGCTCCCCAATCCCTTTCCTCACGTTCGGGATCAGCATCCTTCAAAGCCTTGTTACAGAACGTAAACAGATTTGAACCATTGACAAAGATACGGGCACTGTTCAACCCGATTCTTTTCATAAATGATTTTGGCAGATTGTAACCAATCTCCATACTCTTCAAACGGAGATAAGTAGCTTGCGGAAGCCAAACGGAAATACCATAATTCCATCTACTACCATTATCCGAAGTATTGGAGAAATTGTGGCGTAATGCCGGATAATAACCGGCTACCCATTGTGTGGCAGGATTATACGGATCATCTGTTATATTTACAGGATGCCAACGATCTACATACTTCGCAATTAAATAAGATTTATTTGTCTTGCCACCATATCCCCAAACATCATCATTGGCATATCCGATGGAGTAACCGGAAGCTCCTTGAAACAGCATATTGAGATCAAAATTCTTATAAGAAGCCGCCAAAGTCAACCCATACTGGATAGGAGGATTTGCACCGGTTGCCCAAAACTCCGGAACACGGTCACTGCTGTTAATCCTGCCATCACCATTCAAGTCAAGCAATCTGTAACTACCCGGAAGCATCTTAGAGTTACCCAAGTTTCCACCAATCAAAGGAGCCGTTTCATACTGTTCCAAAGAAGTATATTGGCCATCGTATTTATACAACCACATCACATTACTGTTGCGGTTTTCCTTTCCATTCAGCCATCTATCCATAGAACTGGTATATTCGGCATGTTCCACATGCAGACTTCTTTCACGTGCATACGTAAAATTAGCACTTACTGAATATGAGAAGTCCTTACCGATTTGTCCTCTGTGTCCCAATTCAATCTCAAAACCCCGGTTCCGGTTAGAATTCAGATTTTCCTTCGGGAAACTTGCACCAAATGTATCAGGAGCAGATTGTGCACGGTCAGCCAAAATGCCTTCATTCTTACGATTGAACCACTCGATAGTACCACTCAACTTACCGTTCCATAAGTCAAAGTCCAGACCTACATTGGAAATAGAAGATGTAACCCAAGAAAGCCGGTCAGTCACTACACCAGGAGCTACCATACCCATAATCTGGCTGGCACCATCAAAAACATAACCATTAGAAGCTGAATTATAAGCAGATACATATTGGAAAGGATCACCGGCATCATATCCACTTTGCCCAAAAGAACCCCTGATTTTCAAATTAGTAATGAACGGCAAATTGTCCTTGATGAAACTTTCTTCCGAAAGTCGCCATCCGGCACTTACCGACGGGAAGAACGTCCAACGCTTAGAAGGAGCATAACGATAAGAACCATCATAACGTCCTACTACCTCCAACAAGTATTTACCGGCATAATCATAGTTCGCACGCATCAGATAGGCTGCCAAACGGCCAAAACTACGATACCCTGAATTGGTAGCTGTACCCGGACTTGCCTGATTCAAAATATCATTAGTAAACAACTCTGAATATTGCCGGGAACCGGATAATTCATCGCGTCGTGTACTGCTCAACTCTGCCACAGCTGTCACATTCAAATTGTGCTGATTGAAAGAACGCATATAATTAGCCTGCAACCTACCATAAATCTTCTGATATATTCTCATCGTATTGGAATAAGCATCAGTACTACCTCCCGTACCGGCAGGCGCATCTGTATAATAATCATACAACGGATAAGAACGATTTAAAGAAGAGTTGTTACGATTGTTACCGTCAAATGACCCCAAAAGACTCAATGCCAACCCTTTTACAAAAGGAACTTGCCAATTCAATTCCACATCGGCAGAATACGTCAGGCCTCTGTTCTTGCGATAACCGTCTATATCCGGATCAACCAACGCAAAAGGATTCTTGTTTTCAGGACCGATTGCAGACAAATGATTGGGATTATTAATCGTATGAGTACCGATACCACGGTCATTAACCATCAAAGTCTTAAAAGTCCACATAAAATCCTCTCTCGGCCTTTGGGTTTCATCCCAACGCCCGGACAGATTCACATTCAGTTTCAGCCCTTTCGTAAGCTCTGCAGTCAGGTTACTTCTCAGATTATATCTATGATAGTATTGGATACCACTCTTCAGCAAACCATTATCGCCATTATAGCCGAAGCTCACATAATATTTTACCTTATCCGTTCCGCCTCTCACAGAAACAGTATGCGATTGCTGGAACGCCAGTTTATTCATAAACATGTCAATCCAGTTATTGTCTGTATAACCCTTAGCCCCGGTTCTATACAGTTCCAGAATATCGTCAGTGTATTCAGGGGCAGCCTGGTCATTACGTGCCCTTTCATTGGCCAACATGCGATAAGTATAAGCATCTACCGTTTCTTCCATACCCGTGGCATTCTTCATACCGAACAATGCTGAGTAAGATACTCTGGTCTTTTCGGCTACACCTTTTTTGGTAGTAACAATGATTACGCCATTAGCCGCATTCATACCATAAATAGCGGCAGAAGCATCTTTCAAAATAGAGATACTTTCTATATCCTCAGAATTCAGCTGTGCAAGTTCTTCAGTACCTTCACGTGTGATACCATCAATTACCACCAACGGGTCACCATAACCGCGAATGCTCACCATATTGTCGAAAGTTCCCGGCTCTCCGGTTTTCTGACGAATCAATAACCCCGGCATCTTACCTTGAATATTGCTAATCAGATTCTCGGTCTTGGTCGTAGCTATTTCATCAGCACCAATGGCTGCAATGGCACCGGTCAGTGATTCTTTCTTCTGTACACCATATCCTACAACAACCACTTCATCCAATATCTCAGCATCTTCTACCAAAACTATCTTGAACGAATTTCGGCCTGCAACCTTTATGTTTTGCGTCTTATAACCTACATAGCTTATTATAAGAGTAGCATCAGAGCCCACATTGGTCAGAATGAAATTACCGTCAATGTCTGTTATGACACCGTTGGTAGTTCCCTGCACCAAGATACTGGCACCAATCACCGGTTCACCGGTTGCATCGACCACAGAACCTTTCACTGTCGCAGCCTGCAAGGTTGCCTGTATCCCATCAGCTCCTATAGCTTTATCATAAAGGATTATATTACGGTCCAATACCTTATAGCCTATATTGGTTCCTTTGAACACATCGTTCAGAACCTTGAATATGGTTTTGTTATTTGCCCGGACCGATACACGGCGCTTAACGTCAATCTGCTTGTTGTTGTAGAAGAAAACGAATTCAGTACCCTGTTCCAATTCTGTCAGTACTTCATCAACGGTCTTGTCTTCAAGAGCAATGTTTACCATTGTCTTTTGAGCATAACCTTCATTGGCAAAAGTCATACCAACCAAACAAAACAACATAAATAATGTGCATCTCATAGCAAGAGGAATTTTTTTCATGCATCTCATCAGGACACTTTTTGCCCTAAATGATTGGATACAATAGTGTTTTTTCATAATTTTGTATTGATTTCTAGTGAAAAAATAAAGTTGCTTTATCTGTCGCCAAACAGATATTTAAAAGTTACTGTGTTTCATGCAGGAAAATGCGCCAACATTTTCCTGCATGTTTTTCTAAACGGACTTGTGTTTCATCATACTACTTTTTAAAGGGTTAATAAACTTCTATTACCTGTCTCTCGGCATTCACATCACCATCTTCAACAAACTTGAAATGAATATTCGAGGAGATTCGGAAGTGCTCCAATATTCGCTCCAAACGTTGTTTGGTAAATGTAGCCGTAAAGGAATTCTGCTTCAATGAAGCCTTTTTCAGAATGAATTCCACATTATACCTTTTGCTCAAACTCTTCAATATATCTTCAAACGGAGTGTTCCTGAAAATCAAGCGTCCGTCCTTCCAACATGTTTCCACGTCTACATTGACTTCTTTCACAACGACCTTTTCCCGCACTATATCATAAATAACCTTTTGCCCCGGTATCATCATTACATTATTCCTCCTGCCATTATTCACATAGGAGAAACTGACTTTACCCGAAACCAAAGTGGTCTGTACCGTCCTGCTCCCTTTGTAAGCCTCTACGTTGAACTCCGTTCCATGTACCACTATCTTGGAATTGTTCAGCGTGCCGACAATGAACTTCTTTTCATCTTTTGCGACAGAAAAGAATGCTTCACCCACCAACTTCACTTCCCTTTTATCATCGGCAAATCGGGAAGGATAGCGCAACGACGACGACGAGTTCAGAACGACTTCCGTTCCATCCGGCAATTCGACAGAAGTAGTCATTCCCGGATTTGTCCTGACTTCCATCATATGTATCTCTTCTTTATCCTTGTCCCAATAAAGGATAGACCACGATACCATCAAAGGGATGAATAAAATGGCGGCCGCCCGTTGCATCCCTCTAAATAATACCCGATACCTATTGACCTTTTTCTGTTTCATCTTACGATGTACATCCTCCAAGGCCTTCTTTACATCCAGCCTGGATGAAATCTGCGCCATGTCCGCCGCCAGGCCGAGTGTCTGAACCTGGCGGGCTGTCCTGCGGTTCTCTTCCGATGCCTCCAACCACTCCTCTACCAGAGCAGTTTCATCTTCCGTTGTCTCTCCTTCATAATACTTGAGAAGCAGGTTCTCCATTCCCTCTCTTTTTACCATAATTTTTATTGCTAGCTTTAATCTAAAGACAAACGGGTGAAAAGAACTCCTAAACAAAAAGCTAAAAATATTTTATATACTTAGATTATAATGGGAAAAAAAGCTATTTTTGCCCAACAATAATGAACCCCCACCCTATGAGAAACATACCATTAGAAGATACATCTTTATTATCCGCCATACAAAAAGGAGATAGAAGTGCTTTTGATGTGTTATTTCAAAAGTACTATTCTGTGCTCTGCACCTACTGCTATCGTTTTGTCCGGTTGGAAGATGCAGAAGAGATTGTTCAAGACGTCATGCTATGGCTTTGGGAAAACCGCGAAAGACCTATTATCGAATATTCGCTCAAGCAATATCTGTTCAAGGCTGTCTACCATCGTTGCATGACCCGGATTGCCCAAAATGAAGTGAAGCAACGGGCAGACACCGCTTACTATGAACGAATGTTCGCCATGCTGCAGGAGGTGGATATCTATCAAATCAACGAATTAAGCAAGCATATACAAAGGGCCATCAACGAATTGCCGCCTACTTATAGGGAAGCTTTCATCATGCATCGTTTCCAGAATCTGAGTTACAAGGAAGCTGCCGAACTACTCAACGTTTCCCCCAAAACGGTAGACTACCGCATTCAGCAGGCTTTGAAGATTTTAAGGGTCAAGTTGAAAGATTATCTGCCACTGATATTGATGCACCTGCTCACCTCGCATTAAGACCATACACACGCAGAACGTCCCCTATACCTTGCCGGCTACACACCGGGACTTAGCCCTAAAGAGTATAGGACTGAAAGGTCAAAACATCCGGATGTTTTACTACAATACATGGGGATGTTTTCACCCAAAACACCCGGATGTATTACCTCAAAACATCCGGGTGTTTTAATGGAAAGGATGCGGATGTTATGACCTCTCAGTATACGGGTCAGACCGGTTCAGTCCTGATGGGAGAGGCACTAAGTCCCTATACATCCCGTGTTCATTAATTATTCTAAAAAAAGTTAGGGAAAACTCCGGGCCACCGGTCATATAAGCAAGAAGTAACCCTATTATTATCATAACCTCAAAATGCACGCAATGAGAAAACTGATTATCCTATTGTCGGCGCTGGTGTACGTCATCCATGCACAAGCGCAATTTTCAGTGACAGCCCATCAGGAAGGATGGGACAATATTCCTCCACAAGTACAAAAACCGGGATTTTCCTTTCAGCAATCCGTATTTGCCAATATGGACGGGGACGATGCCCTTGAAGAAGTAATGCTTTTCGGACGTGACAACGGACACTACCCCACTTTCGACCTTTTCAAGGCCTACTATGCAATCGTAGACAACTATACCAAAGAAGTACAATACATTTCCGACGAGATTTATGTCACCGACAAGTACAATCTCCTTGTAGAAGACCGCAACAAGGACGGCATCTCCGAGCTCTACATATCCTACTTCAAAGACGGAAAGTTCAGCGTAGACGAACAAGGTTACAATCTGCGCACCACACGCTGCTACGACCATATAGAATGGAACCCTACTGGCAAAAACTTTAAATCTTCCGGAAAATGAAAACAAGACTGACACTTATCCTGGTACTCCTTATTTATATAGGAGCTGCCTCGCACACACACGCACAGCAAAAGAAAGTAATCAAAACCATAATGATAGCCGGGCAGGACGGCAGCCATTACTGGCAAGGCGCCTGCGAAGCCATGAAGCAGATATTGGAAAACAGCGGAATGTTCAAAGTGGACTTCGCCTTTACACCCGACTTTGGTGGAGACATCGCCACCTTCAAACCCGATTTCCACCAATATGATTTAATCGTCATCAACTACGGCGGAGCTACATGGACAGAGCCCGTACGCAAGAATTTCGAGAAATACGTTGCCGATGGAGGCGGTGTGGTAGTGATACATTCTTCCGTCGTCCCAATGGCCGACTGGAAAGAATACAACGAGATAATAGGCATGGGGGCATGGGACGGACGAAACGAAAAGGACGGCCCGTATCTGTACTGGAAAGACGGACAATACGTCTACGACTACTCTCCGGGGTATGCCGGCTACCACGGCTTGCAGCACGAAACCGTCATAGAACACCGCGCCCCCCATCATCCTATCCTGCAAGGATTGCCTCCTCAATGGAAACACTTCAAGGACGAGATATATACCCGCCTACGCGGTCCGGTAAGAAACATGGAAATATTGGCAACCGCCTACGAACGCGGACGGCATGAACCGTTGATGTGGACAGTAAGCTACGGGAAAGGGCGCATATTCGTCGACCTCCTGGGGCACTGCGGCAACGACCCGAACATGACTTACTCCATGCGCTGCACCGGTTTCCAGGTGACTTTACTCCGGGGATGCGAATGGGCTGCCACCGGCGCCGTCACCCAAGAAGTTCCCGCAGATTTCCCACTGAAGGATACTTATACATTACGTCCGGAGTTCAAGGCTCCTTTTCATGCTTACCCTGAAACCAAACACTGAATACCATGAAATACATCATCCGAACACTGCTGCTGGCATGCTGCTGCATGCAGGCACAAGCACAAGCTCCGTGGAAACCCGATACGGAACTGGAGAAACAATTACAGCAAAGCAATCATGTGCACCGCATAATGAAAGCTAATCCCGCACACGCCGGACTGACGCGGTGGGAAAAGAAAGAGGTATTGAAAAGCAGGGTACTCCCTCTGGCCGAAGATTTCGGCGCTCTGCGCCATACCGGACCCGGAACCATACATGTAGACCGTAAAGTCACTGTCTCAGGCAAAGGAAGTGTCCGTCTGGACACTCCTGCCTCCCTGGGCAAGAAGAATCCAACAAACCGGAATTACGCCACCCCGGAGATTATCCGTCCCCTCGACCGGGAAGACTTGCGGGAATACAACCGCTTTTCCGTTTGGGTATATGTGGATGCACCGGGCGTTTATCTGACCTTTGCCGGATTCACCCTATACAATGAAGGGGAGAAAATCATGCCGACTCCCGGACGCTTTGAAGGACAACACTTCGAGACTGTCTATCCCAACAAATGGCAGCACATCATATGGGAAATACCGGACCTATACCGTGATTGTGTCACAGGCTTTTCGGTAAACATCATGCTGGCAGGTGCTCCTGCAGGAGCCAGCGAACACATGAGCCTATACATAGACGACATGCGCATCGAAAAGGTAGAAGCGGAAAACAGCCGGGGATTCGACCTGCGAAAAGATGCAATGGCCTACTGCCACAGCGGATACAAGCCGGGAGCACGCAAGCAGGCTTTGGTGCAGCACGTACCGGAAAGGACTTTCAGCCTACACGATGCCGCCACGGGACAAACCGTTTATCAAGGTAAGGCCAGTCCTCTGAATCAAGACAAGAAGCAGGACAAAGGATTTCTTGTGCTGGACTTCAGCAGTTTCAATACGCCCGGACAATACTTCCTCTCCATCGGTGATGTACAATCAAAGCCTTTCCCCATCGGAAATGATGCCTACCTGTCTACCGCCTGGCACACGCTGAACTTCTTCTTTTCCGAACGTTGCGGTTTCGACCAGCCCGGCATTCATCAGGAATGCCATCAGGATGTATTCGCCTATCATCCCGACGGACGGAGCATGAGTATTGCCGGAGGATGACACGATGCAGCCGACCTGACTCAAGGAACGGGAAATACAGCCGAATCGTGCATCGCCCTCCTCGAAATGGCCGGTGCCGTACAAGGCAAAGACAGTATCTTCTACGAACGCCTGCTGGAAGAGGCACGCTGGGGAGTGAACTGGATTCTGCGTACCCGCTTCGGTGACGGCTACCGACTGGGCGGACTGATTATCGGCATTTGGACAAAGAATATCCGTGGTGACAAAGACGACATGCAGACAGAAGCACGAAATACACCTACGGACAATCTGAAAGCCGCTTCCAGTTGCGCACTCGCCGCCCCTCATTTTGAAAAGAAAGACCCGGTATTTGCACGGTGGTGCCGGAACAGTGCCATTGAGGACTTCCAATTCGCCATCGACCTGCTGGATACACAAAGGACGGAACAGAACGAAACCGAACTTTATGCCCTTGCCACCGTCACAGCCATGCGTTTGTACCGCCTTACACAAGATGTTTACTATCTGGACTGGGCAACCCGGCTGGCACGTACCGTCATGGCAGGCCAACAATTGGAAAAGCGTACCGACTGGAAAATCCCCCTGCGAGGTTTCTTCTATGAATCTTCCCGGAAAAAGCGTATTCTGGCCTATTATCACCAAAGCCAAGAGCACTTGATGGCCGAAGGACTCTCGATGCTACTGACAGATGCCCCCACCCATCCGGACGCCCCGTTGTGGCAGGCATCTTGTGAAGCCTATGCAGACTATCTACGCGGGGTTTCACAACTGATTGAGCCGTATGGCATACTGCCAAGCGCCGTATACGAGGTGGATAATACCGATTATAAGAATCTGTACCATGAAGGCGAGCAGGTAGGGCTTCCCAGTCTGGAAGAATACAATGCACAAGTGCGCAACGGTATCCCTCTCTCAAAGAACTTCTACCTGCGCCGTTTCCCCGTTGCCTACCAGTTCAGGGGATTCCACGCTGTTGTCATGGGTAAAGCCAAAGCAGCCTTTATTCTTGCACGCCTATTCAATGATAAAGCGTTAAGGGATATTGCAACCCGCCAGGTAGAATACATATTAGGCTACAACCCGTTTGCCATGAGTACCGTTTATGGAGACGGATATGACTACCCGCCACTTTACGGAGCCTATGCCGGAGATGTGGTGGGAGCTGTACCCGTAGGAATCGAAACATTCGAAAATGAGGACGAACCCTACTTCCCGATGCAAAATAACTGCACTTACAAGGAAATCTGGACACACACCACCGCACGCCTAATGTGGTGCGTAGCAGAACTATTCAAATAAACAGTTCATTATACCGCTAAAAAAAGCTCCGGAGTTGAAGGTTCCGGAGCTTTTTCTCTGTTTTTATGTGACGGACAGTTATGCCTTTTTCAATGCTGCAATACTTTCCTTGAGAGATTTGATGATACTTTCAGCATCTGCCTGCTTCTTGCGTTCCATCTCAAGAACGGCGGCAGGAGCATTATTCACAAACTTCTCGTTACCCAGTTTCTTCAGCACACCCTGCAAGAATCCTTCCTTATGCTTCAGTTCGGCCTCCATACGGGCTATCTCGGCTTCCACGTCAATCATGTTACCCAAAGGTACGGCATATTCCGTAGTACCTACCATGAAGGAAGCAGCACCGTCGGCCTTGTTCTCCACCACATTGATGGACGAAAGGTTACACATTTTCGTAACAACCGCGTTGAACGCCACAACCGGATTCTCACCGATAACCTGCAACTCAAGTACCTCTTTTTGGGCGATGTTCTTCTGCAAACGGATGGAACGGATATTGCTGATAACCTCTTTCACCACTTCAAACTCCCGGATGATATCCTCATCTACCAATGCCGACATTGACAACGGGCTTACCATCAAGCTCTCACCGTCTGTACGGTCGCAAAGATGCTGCCACAACTCCTCTGTAATAAATGGCATGAACGGATGGAGCAGATGCAACAAGTTATCAAAGAAACCGATAGTTGCTTCATACACTTTCCGGTTAATGGGCTGGCCGTATGCCGGTTTAATCATTTCCAGATACCAGGAAGAGAATTCGTCCCAGAACAGTTTGTAAACAGCCATCAGCGCTTCACTCAAACGGTACTTGCTAAACAAATCAGCCACTTCGGCAGCTACTTCATTCTGCTTGGCCTCAAACCAGCGTACTGCCAGTTCTGAAGCTTCCGGTACCGGAACTTCCACACTGACTTCCCAACCTTTAATCAGACGGAAAGCGTTCCATATCTTATTATTGAAGTTACGTCCTTGCTCACACAATGCATCGTCAAAGAGGATGTCGTTTCCGGCAGGAGCTGAAAGCATCATGCCCATACGTACACCGTCGGCACCGTATTTCTCAATCAAATCCAGCGGGTCGGGAGAATTACCCAACGACTTGGACATCTTACGTCCCAGCTTGTCACGGACAATACCCGTAAAGTAAACGTTCTTGAACGGCATCTTGCCTTCGTACTCATAGCCTGCCATAATCATACGGGCTACCCAGAAGAAGATAATGTCCGGACCGGTCACCAAGTCGCTGGTAGGATAATAGTAGTTTATCTCCTCGTTACCCGGATTGTTGATACCGTCAAACAAAGAGATGGGCCACAACCAGGAGGAGAACCAAGTATCCAGGCAGTCCTCATCCTGACGAAGGTCTTCCAGTTTAAGGTCTGCATTACCCGTTTTCTCTTTTGCCAATGCCAAGGCTTCTTCGGGAGTGGCAGCCACTACATAACCACCTTCCGGCAAAAAATAAGCAGGAATGCGATGCCCCCACCACAACTGGCGGCTGATACACCAGTCCTTGATATTTTCCAACCAGTTCTTGTACGTATTCTTATATTTGGCAGGATAGAACTTCAACTCATCATTCATCACCGGCGGCAAAGCCATGTCGGCAAAGTGCTGCATCTTCAAGAACCACTGCATGGAAAGCTTCGGTTCGATGGGCACATTGGTACGTTCGGAGAAACCTACCTTGTTGGTATAGGCTTCCACTTTTTCCAGCAATCCGGCAGCAGCCAGGTCCTTCTCAATCTGCTCGCGCACATCGAAACGGTCCATGCCGATATACAAGCCGGCAGCTTCACTAAGCGTTCCGTTATCATTGAAGATGTCGATGCTCGGCAGGTTATACTTTTCACCCAGCATGTAGTCGTTCACATCGTGGGCAGGAGTTACCTTCAGACAACCGGTACCGAACTCTATATCTACGTAATCGTCCTCGATAACCGGAATAACACGTCCTACCAACGGAACGATCACCTTCTTACCCTTCAACCAAGTATTCTTGGGGTCATTCGGATTGATACACATGGCAGTATCTCCCATGATGGTTTCGGGACGGGTGGTAGCAACCACTGCATAACGTCCTTCGGGGTCACCTTCTACCATGTACTTCAGATAGTACAGCCTGCTGTGTTCTTCCTTGTAGATAACTTCCTCGTCACTAAGAGCGGTCAGCGCCTTCGGGTCCCAGTTCACCATACGGACACCACGGTAAATCAAACCTTTGTTATACAAGTCGACAAAAACCTTGAGCACGCTTTCACTACGTTTCTCATCCATTGTGAAAGCTGTACGGTCCCAATCGCAGGAAGCACCCAGCTTGCGAAGCTGCTTCAAGATGATGCCACCATGTTCATCCGTCCATTCCCAAGCGTGTTTCAAGAATTCGTCGCGGGTAAGGTCCGTCTTCTTGATGCCTTGTGCGGCAAGCTTGTTCACCACCTTGGCCTCGGTAGCAATGGAAGCATGGTCGGTTCCCGGCACCCAGCAGGCATTCTTGCCTTCCATGCGGGCACGACGTACCAGAATATCTTGTATGGTATTATTAAGCATGTGTCCCATGTGCAACACACCAGTGACGTTGGGGGGCGGGATGACGACGGTGTAAGGCTCACGACCATCGGGTTTCGAACTGAATAATTTGTGGTCCAACCAATACTGGTACCACTTTCCCTCCACGTCAGCGGGATTGTACTTACTTGCTAATTCCATGTTTTTAAATCTCTATAATTAATTTATTGCGAATAACGGGGACAAAATTAATGAATTAAAATTTAAATATATATTTTTGTCCCTACAAAACAGTATATAAAATGAGGGGGAAGCTAAAAATCCGGTATGTCATATTAATCGTGTTACTGTCTATCACATGGGCAACACAGCTCATACCAAGTTTGGGAGAAGTATATGCGCAGTCTGTATATCCGGTAATCTCCCATATTCTGTCCTCCTTTTCAAAACTCATACCTTTTGCCATAGGCGACTTGTTTATTTTCCTCAGCATCATCGGACTCCTTTTCAATCCCATCAGGGCACGCTATATTCAGAAAAAGAAGTGGAAACAGATTCTGCTGAACGAGATGGAATACTTGCTGTGGATATACGTATGGTTCTATCTGGCATGGGGACTGAACTACTCACAGAAAGATTTCTACGGCAGGACAAACATACCTTATACTGCCTATACTCCCGAAATCTTCCGGACATTTGTATACAACTATATCGACAAACTGAACACTTCTTATACGGACATTACTTCTATTGACGAACCATTGGTCTGCCGGGAAAGCGTATACGGATACAACCAAATCAGTGATACGCTGGGGGTACACCGCCCTCCTCACTCTTCTCCACGTGTAAAAACCATGCTTTTCACCCCGTTCATTTCCATGGTCGGTGTTACGGGAAGCATGGGACCCTTCTTCTGCGAATTTACACTGAACGGTGATTTGCTCCCGTCGCAATATCCCGCTACTTATGCCCACGAGCTGGCCCACCTGCTGGGTATCACCAGCGAGGCTGAAGCAAACTTTTACGCTTATCAGGTCTGTACCCGTTCGCAAGTGAAAGAGATTCGTTTCAGCGGGTATTTCTCCGTACTCTCACATGTGCTGGGTAGCGCCCGCCAACTGATGAGCGAAGAAGAATACGCAGAGCTTTTCAGCCGGATACGTCCTGAAATCATAGAACTGGCCCAAAAGAACCAGCAATACTGGATGGAAAAATACAGTCCGCTCATCGGGGACATTCAAAACTGGATTTATGACTTGTACCTGAAAGGAAACAAGATTCAAAGCGGACGCAAGAACTATTCGGAAGTAATAGGCTTGCTTATCTCATACGAAGAATGGAAAAACTAAATTTCAAAACCATGCATACAAGAAAAGAACAGATGGAAGCCTTCGGCCGCTTCCTCGACATACTCGACGAACTGCGCGAGAAATGTCCCTGGGACCGCAAGCAGACCAATGAAAGTCTGCGCCCCAATACTATCGAAGAGACTTATGAACTTTGTGACGCCTTGATGCGCGATGATAAGAATGACATCTGCAAAGAGTTGGGCGATGTGCTGCTGCATGTAGCTTTCTACGCAAAAATAGGCTCCGAAACCGGTGATTTCGATATGAAAGACGTATGCGACCGTCTTTGTGAGAAACTTATCTTCCGCCATCCCCATGTCTTCGGTGATGTAAAGGCCGAAACCGCAGGTCAGGTTTCTGAAAACTGGGAACAGTTGAAGTTAAAGGAAAAAGATGGAAACAAGACAGTATTGAGCGGTGTACCCGCCGCCCTACCCTCACTCATTAAGGCCTATCGTATCCAGGACAAGGCCCGCAATGTAGGATTTGACTGGGAGGAACGCGAGCAAGTGTGGGATAAGGTAAAAGAAGAAATCCAGGAATTCCAGGCTGAAGTCGCCCATATGGATAAGGAGAAAGCTGAAGCCGAATTCGGCGATGTCATGTTCAGCCTCATCAATGCTGCCCGCCTCTACAAAATCAATCCGGACAATGCACTGGAACGCACCAACCAGAAGTTCATCAACCGATTCAACTATGTAGAAGCACACAGCATCAAGGAGGGTAAAAATCTCCATGACATGACACTGGAAGAAATGGATAAGCTATGGAATGAAGCGAAAGCACTGGAAAAAGAAAGCAAACAAGATGATTCTTCTAAAGGTCAGGTTTAACTGGCTAAAGTAGAGGTTTAGGGAACTAAAGTAGAGGTTTAGCAAGGCTAAAACGAGGTATCTCTCATTAACAAAAGAAGGTTGCTCACACCATCGTGGCAACCTTCCTTATTTGTAATTCATTCACTACTCATTTTTTCCCTTGCGGTCTTCGCTGGGGGCCATCTCCCTTTTTATGCATGCCTTTCAGCAGTTCACGATGGAAACGCATTTCAGCTCTTTGCACCAGATAAATCTTTTTACAAGACAATATCTTCTTGAATTTATCAAAGTAGGTCTTGTCCAACCGGTCAGAAGCAATACGGGCATCATACACACCTTCCATAATTTCCTCATACTGGGCTTCGGTTGTTTTTTCATCTTTCCCTTGCCGGAGCAATTTCCAAGCCTCGTCATTCAACTGCTTTTTCCGGTCTTGCAATTCAAAATACAATGGGAAGAACTTAGCTGCTTCCTCACTCGTCAGCCCGGCTTTCTCCGTTATAAACGCTTTTTGTTTGGCACGAAACTCTTCGGGTGACAGATGCTGATCACATCCATCACTAGCCCAAAGCAGGGGCATCATGCCACATATCATAACCAATAAAACAATCAGTCTTTTCATTTTTAAATAGTTGAGTGTTGTTACTTTATTCTGCATCAGAGTCTGCCAAATAAACATACAATGAATAATCATCCAGCATGGAATTCTCTACGGCCATATTAATATATTCCATTTCTGTTTCCGTATCATCAGCAGCCATACGCTCTACAGATGGAGTATACTCCGAAGAAGCCACGCGGATAATCAATGCCGCACCTATAAACATGGCGGTCATATACAACCAAGGCTTTACCTTCTGCCACATTGTAGGCTCTGTCTGTACAGCAGTGAGTTTTTCTTTTTCGGGAAGCCGGTTCATTACCTCTGAAGTAAGATTCTCAAAGTAGCCGTCAGGAACGCGGAAAGGATTTTCCGTCCCTATCTTTTTCAGTATTTTATCTTCTTCTTTCATAAGCTTTCTCCTTTCTGTTTAATTAGACATTGTTTTGTGGCAAAGGTTTAATATTCCTCACCCAAAAACTTTTCTATTTTCTTCACGGCATGGTGATAAGAAGCCTTCAAGGCACCTACGGAAGTACCGAATATATCAGACATCTCTTCGTATTTCATTTCCTGGTAATACTTCAAATTAAACACCATACGTTGTTTTTCCGGCAAGGCAAGCAAGGCTTTTTGCAAAGCCATCTCTGCTTTATCACCGGAGAAGTAAGGATCACTTTCAAGCTTTTGAAGTGCATCTGCCTCGGGATCATCCAAAGATACTGTGGAAGCAGCCCGTTGTTTGTTCAGAAAAGTGAGGCATTCATTCAAGGCTATGCGATAGAGCCAGGTAGAGAGTTTAGCCTCTGCCCGAAAATAATCTATATTGGTCCATGCCTTAATGAAAGTATTCTGAAGTAAATCATTGGCATCTTCATGAGAGAGGACCATACGACGAATCTGCCAATACAGCTGCTCGCTATATTGGGCAACAATCATCTCAAATCCCCGCTTTTGTGTGCTTTCTTCTTGCAGAAGGGCCAACACTTCGCGTTCATTATAGGAAGGGGTCATAAATTTCTATTCGCATTTGTTATTTTAGACTGCCAAAGATAATGCAAACCGAAAGCAGAACAAAATGAACGAGTTCATTTTTTATGTCGAGGTGCAGTTATCTTCGCACTTGTGCAAAGATACGAAAAGTTTAATTCATACCGATACACAAAGTGTTTCTTTGGCAAGCTGAGTATCCGGAAAAATAGCGGATGCTTCTTGAAGTAAGATATTTTCATCTTCATATCGTGCCGAAAAATGTCCTATCAACAACTTCTTCACCTCAGCCCTCCTGGCTATTTCAGCCGCTTGTGCAGCAGTTGTATGAAATGTTTCTTTAGCACGCGGTGCATCCTCATTCGCAAATGTCGCTTCATGAAAAAGCAAGTCAACTCCTTTTATCTGCTCTACGATAGAAGGAAGATAGATGGTATCCGAGCAATAGGCATAACTGCGGGACGGAGCAGAAGGGCGGGTCAACAAGTTGTTGGAAACAGTTTTTCCCTCCGGTGTCACGTAATCGGCCCCATTCTTTATACGATTCAATTCGTATACCGGCACTTGGTAGAAATCGACCATTTCACGGATAATATGGTTAGGACGCTGCTTTTCTGCAAACAAAAAGCCACAACACGGCATACGATGACGCAAAGGAATGGTAGTAACCGTCAACGAACGGTCTTCATAAATCAGCATCGGTTCTTTCGTATCAAACTCATGGAAAAGGACCTTGTACGTCATCTGTCTATTAAAAAAGTCCAGCATAGGTGTCAGCAATGTTTCCAGCCCTTTTGGAGAATGGATATGCAACTCGGCTGTACGTCCTAAAAGGTTTAGTGTAGAAATCAGTCCCAATAAGCCAAAACAATGGTCTCCATGCAAGTGAGAGATAAAGATATGATTCAAACGTGAAAACTTCAGATGTGATTTACGGAACTGCAACTGTGCCCCTTCCCCACAATCAATCATAAACAGCTTGTCGCGCACGTTCACAATTTGAGACGTAGGGAAATGACGTGTTGTGGGTAAAGCGGAACCACAACCAAGAATATGTAACTCAAACTTTTCCATTCCAAACCTTCCGAACTGATTTCTACTCCTTGATTTATAGAAGAGCCTTTATCTCTGAAATTCCAAAGGATATTTCAAAAGTTTCTCTAGATTTATTCCCTTTATACAGATAGCCCACCCCTTTATCACACTTCACACATACTTCCAAGAACATGCGCAAGGCTGGATCGGAGGAATTCAAAGAGTTCTTCACATTTGCCTTCATCTGTTCTGCATTTTCCTTCAAAGCAGACATCTGTACTACAGATTCGTCAATCGTATAATGATACAGCACCTTATCCGACTCGATTGTCAGTTTATTGAGCAAAGTGGCTTCATCCACCTGCATCGGGCATGATACGTTGGTCATCTTCACTTGCTCTTCCAATTTCTTCTTATCACTGCTTTCAGCAGCTGAACCGCCATTCAATATATCTTTCAAGTCTTGAGTAGTCAGATAACACTCCACTTCGTTACCGGATGTCTTTCCTTTATAGATGAACTTCATACCGGAATCAGTACCGACAACCAAATCCAGCATCTCTTTAATAGCCCCTTGTGGATTACCCAACATAACAGTCACAGCAGACTTCATTGCATCGGGATTCTTTTTCAAAGCATCTATATCGAGGAAACTTTCATTCATAAGCAGCACATATACCACATCCGCCCCATCAAAAGTAATGCTGGATATTTCGCCGGAAGCTCCCATATCCATGGGACATTGTTTGTTGGCAGCCGCGATAGCCAGCTTGAGTTTAGACTTCTGGCCGCACGCGGTTAGTAACATCAGTGACAGGCAAGTGAACAACACCGTCTTCCCTACATTTTTGAACATGTTTTTCATAATAAATGAAAATAAATTATTGAATATTTCTATGATTACAAGAGCAACCACCCTGCAAAGATAAACATTTATGGAAAAACCATCCTTAATTCCATAAAATTCTATTGACAAATCATAAAAAAGAAGGGCACTTGTTTACGCAAGTACCCTTCCTTCATTTATAGAATGGAGTAATTATTTCTTTCCAGCTTCCATCTGTTCCTTCAAGGCAGCCAAAGCATCGATGTCACCCAGAGTAGTAGATGCAGCCTGGTTTTGGATAGCAGGAGCAACGTCTTCTCTCTTACCGGTTGACTTCTTAGTAGCAGCCTTCTTTTCAGCTCTTTCTTCTGCCTTTGCAGCATCTTCAAAGATACGGCTGTGAGAAAGGATAATACGCTTAGCATCCTTATTGAACTCAATTACCTTGAATTCAAGCTTCTCGTCCAACTGAGCTTGTGAGCCGTCTTCCTTAACGAGGTGCTTCGGAGTAGCGAAACCTTCTACACCATAAGGCAGAGCAACTACAGCACCCTTATCCAGCATTTCGATAATAGTACCTTCGTGTACAGAACCTACTGTAAATACAGTTTCAAATACATCCCAAGGATTTTCTTCGAGTTGCTTGTGGCCAAGGCTCAAGCGACGGTTTTCCTTGTCGATTTCCAGAACTTGTACGTCGATGTCTGCACCAATCTGAGTGAATTCAGACGGATGTTTAACCTTCTTCGTCCAAGACAGGTCAGAGATGTGAATCAAGCCGTCAACACCTTCTTCGATTTCAACGAATACACCGAAGTTAGTGAAGTTACGAACTTTTGCAGTGTGCTTGCTGCCGATAGGATACTTCTCTTCGATAGTTTCCCAAGGATCAGACTTCAGCTGTTTGATACCCAAAGACATCTTACGCTCTTCACGGTCCAAAGTCAGGACTACTGCCTCAACTTCGTCACCTACCTTCATGAAGTCCTGTGCAGAACGCAAGTGCTGTGACCAAGACATTTCAGATACGTGAATCAGACCTTCAACACCCGGAGCGATTTCGATGAATGCACCGTAGTCAGCCATAACTACAACTTTACCCTTCACGTGGTCGCCAACTTTCAGGTTAGCATCCAATGCATCCCAAGGATGTGGAGTGAGTTGCTTCAAGCCGAGAGCGATACGCTTCTTCTCATCATCAAAGTCAAGGATAACAACGTTGAGTTTCTGGTCGAGTTCAACCACTTCTTTCGGATCGCTGACACGGCCCCAAGAAAGGTCTGTGATGTGAATCAAACCGTCTACGCCACCCAGGTCGATAAATACACCATAGGAAGTGATATTCTTAACGGTACCTTCGAGAACTTGTCCTTTTTCGAGTTTACCGATGATTTCCTTCTTCTGTTGTTCCAGTTCGGCTTCGATAAGAGCCTTGTGGGAAACAACCACATTCTTGAATTCCTGGTTGATCTTAACAACCTTGAATTCCATTGTTTTGCCAACGAATACATCGTAGTCGCGGATAGGCTTCACGTCGATTTGAGAACCCGGCAAGAAAGCTTCGATGCCGAATACGTCTACAATCATACCACCCTTTGTGCGGCACTTGATGTAACCCTTGATAATTTCTTCGTTTTCCAAAGCTGCGTTTACGCGATCCCAAGAACGGGTAGCACGAGCTTTACGGTGAGACAGAACGAGCTGTCCTTTCTTGTCTTCCTGATTTTCGATGTATACCTCAACAGTATCACCAACCTTCAGTTCAGGATTGTAACGGAATTCACTCATCGGAATGATACCGTCTGATTTGTAACCGATGTTCACAACTACTTCACGCTTGTTCATTGCGATTACGGTTCCATCAACTACCTCGCGGTCGTTAACCTTGTTCAACGTATTGTCATACGCCTTTTCCAGTTCTTCGTGGCTTGCACTGGCTACTGATTCGCCGTTCTCATAAGCATCCCAGTTGAAGTCTTCAATAGGAGCTACATTCTTTAAATTTTCCATTAATAAATAAATTGTTTAACTCGTTAATTAAGTGAGACTTTATGTTGACTCATTGTAAATCGGGCGCAAAGATAGAAGTATTTTCTTGAACTACAAAACAAAAAGCATTCAAAACAGCAGTGGAATAATCAATTAAAGAACAAAAAAAATATTACCTTTGCATCGTTTCATTTATACATAATCTCAATAATTTATCATGAAAAAGATAATCGCATGCATTTCCATCATTTGCTATACATTATTATGTTATAGCCAAAATCAGACAACGGACAACAACTACCGTACACAAAAGAACATTTCCTATCTTCATCCTGGCGAAAAGGACAGCTATAAGCTGGAGCGTTGTAAGCTCGACATCCATTATCCTACAGATAAAAAAGGATTTGCAACCCTTGTCTGGTTTCACGGTGGAGGACTGGAAGTCGGAGAGAAACATTTCCCGAAGGAGTTCTTGAATCAAGGCTACGCCGTGATAGCCGTAAACTACCGACTCAGCCCGCGTGCCCAAAATCCTGCCTACACGGAAGATGCCGCAGAGGCCGTTGCTTGGACTTTCGAGAACATAGAAGAATTCGGAGGAGATAAAGATAAAATATACATAGCCGGTCATTCAGCCGGTGGTTATCTCTGTCTGATGCTCAATCTGGACAAGAGTTACCTGGCAAAGTGGAATATTGACGCCAACAGCCTGGCAGGTGCTTTCCCCATCAGCGGACAGACTACTACCCACTACACCATCCGCAAAGAACGCGGGCTGCCTTCCGACACTCCGATTATAGATAAATATGCTCCTTCCAATAACGTAAGAAAGGACGCTTCACCCATGATACTTATCACTGGCGACAAAGAGTTGGAGATGCTGGCACGCTATGAGGAAAACGCTCATCTATATGCCCTCCTCAAAGCACTGGGACAAAAAACCACCCTCTATCAGATGGAGGGATTTGACCACGGTACGGTGGCCGCTCCCGCATGTACCTTGATAAACAGCTATATGAAGAAGGCAAGCAAGAAGTAACCACTACCCTTGCCTTTCTTTTACGTATGCCAATGCCGCTCCTATTGCTGTTCTATATTCAGCATAGGGCGGTATATGAAAATGTACATGATAGATGGCTTCCATTTTAGAAAATACCTCCCGGCACTGAGGCAGTTGGGTAAGATTCCCTATCAGAACGAAATCCTTGATAGGACTATTCAAAGCTGACAGTACAGCAGCTCCTCCAATGGTTTGAAGCACCGTATAAATTATACCGCAGGCAATATCTTCTTGAGAAGCATTGCTATCTGCTTTCCCGAAAAGAGAGGCGGTAGCACTCACAGGCAAGTCAGGCAAAGCAGTGTTGCAAATATCACCTATCTGCAAGTTGACACGAGTTACATCCCCTTTCTCAGCCAACTCGGACACTTGATGAATATCATGAGTTTTCAACAGCAACCTTGATAGTCCCTGCAAGGTACCTCCACCAATCCCCAAGCCGCCAATATGCTGCACCTTGTCGCCGTCAATTTTCACAAAAGAAGTGCCGGTACCCATGCTGACTACAATCAGTTGGTCTATATCCGTTGCATGTCTGGCTCCCAAACCATTGGCAATAAACTCATCCGTTTTGCGAGTAGGCAGTCCATATAGAGGGCTGTTGACAAATGCGCTTCCCACTCCCGTTAGCATCACCTGCTCCACATCGACCAGCTGTATACCATTGTCATAAATATACTTACCGAATGCTCCGAATAAGGAAGTCACCGGGTCGGTAGCCGTAATAAACATTGGAGACTGTATCTGTTCTCCATTGATTCCAACGATTTTCGTGGTACTTCCACCCACATCTATTCCTATTACTATACCCATAGCTCCAAGTAATTTGCAGCAAAGTTACAAAAGAATCAATAATTGACAATTGATTAATGTGTCAATATGCTAATTGGCTGCGATATGTTTATGCTGTGCCATCACGCCGCAGGTCATTGACACATTATCACATTGGCACATTACTATCGGTTAAACAGCTCGAAGGTGAATTTGCAACCAATTTCCTGATACTTCCAGTTTGCAAAGCTGGCAAACAAGCCAAAATCAAAAATATGCGTACCAATGCCATACCCTACTTCCAGATAAGGTTTCAAGTGAGGTACTACCAGTGCATTCAGATACAGACGTTCGTTCAAGACATACTGGGTATATTTCATCAAATGGCGAAGCAGAAGGAAAGGCGCTTCGTATGTAAGGTGTCCACGGATATATTTGCGGGAAGAGTTATACCAACGCCCATCAAGCAATTGGAACACCCCGCCAATATCATCGCTCCAACCCATAGGCAGATTGGAGCGCCGCAAATTGGCAAAGTCCACAAAGTACAGTTCTTTCTGATTGGTGAACTCTCCCCAGCCAAAGCGCCAATAAATATCGCGCATCAATCCCAAAGAAACCTGATGCTGCAAATCGACCTCCACACGCTCGTACGAACCGCTGCTCTGCAATACTCCGCTGATGCCCCGTTCCCAATCCACCGAGATGGAAGGGTATTTGGAGTGAAGGTTCACCTTACGGTCACCATTCATATAGTAATATTGTCCCGGAGTCCAAGACAAACGGACACGGGGGGCAAAACTGTTATAAGTATGCCGAAACTTATTCAGGACATTGGGGTCGAAATTCGGAAAGAACGACGAGCCGCCGGAACCTACGTTTGTTACAGATTTTACCGATGGCATACTCGGATAGTTAAGTTCAAACCGGGAACGGTTCACTTCCGTACGTCTATGCATGGATATACCCACTTCCAGCGACAAGCCGTTCACTATCTCCCAGCTATGGCGCAGATTCAGATACAAGTCCTTGAAATAATCCAGATGTATCTGGTTGAAATCAAAGATACTGTCGGGAATAGCTTTCAAGTCATCCAGCACATCACTACTATAAATCCGGTTACCATTACCAAATTCCAGATGAAATGCCGCACGCTTACGAGGCCAATAATCAAAATCAGACTTCACCCTCCAGTAAAATTCTTTCTCTTTAAAATTATAACCTATCCGGGGAACGATTCGCAGCAGGCGGTCGCCCCTGAATATACGGTTGTACTTGAATTCCTGCCGATACGAAATTCCATGTTTGCCGCTATAACTCAAAAGAAAAGGATTAATCAACGGCGAACAGCGTACACTTCCCAATTTATCAAGGTCTACTGTGTAGCGACTAATCAGAGCATCCCCAATCTGTCCCCAGAATTCCAGATTCTTATTGACCGGCTTCTTTTTCCGGATGAGTGTATCCCGACGCAAGAAAAAATCCTGATACAATGTTTCCTCGTGCGGGGTCAACGGAATGGGACGTAAAGTTTTAAAGTAGGCAGTATCACGCCGAAAAGCATTCGTATCCGTACGCAACGTGTATGAATCTGACAAGTCATATTTACTTTTCTTCACCGACTTCCGTATATCACTTCCAGGAGTTTTCTGAATGATGTTCTTATAATCGAGTACAGCTTCATAAGTACCATCTACCACATTTCCCAAAAAACGGAACGTTGCATCCACATCATACTGCAACGGAAGAAATTCGTCCGAATCGCCCACATTACCCATCTTCACCAGATTATTGAACCGCACCATCTCATTACGTCCGGAAAAACGCATCTCGCGTACACTCCACACGTTATCACTCACAATCAGATAACCGCCCACCAGCTGAAAGCTTTTGCTTTTCGGCATAAAACGGATTTTATACTGGCGAGCATGCCGTTCCCCCATCACCGTATCAATCCGATAAGTATAATATTTTTTGGCATTGGGTGCTAAAGGAGAGAGTAGTTTGTCATATAATAGGGTAGAAGAATAGATATTGATGTGAAAATATTCCGGCAATCGTCCGTCCATTTCCCAAAACTCGGAAGCAGTGCCGACACTTGCCTTTACCTTCTGGTCATAGATGTCGGGAGCAGTAAAATGCAAATCGCTATAAGTTTCCATCATATATTCCCGCACCCCTTTTTTGGGCCGGAACATGGAAGGGATGTAGCGGAGAATATGATTCTTCTTACGAATATTCACCCAGCCCTTTATGTAAAGCTCAGCCTTGTAACTTTCAATAATACGTTCATAAAGGGGGGCAAAGAAGATGACTTTCTCCATGATGGAGTCTGCGGAACTCACATGTTTGTCAACCGGATAAGATACACGCTCCGCCCCTGCCTTCTGTACAAAAGAAAACAAGAAGCAAATCCAAATCCATATAAACAACAAACGTTTCAACCGCAATTTCTCCTTATAGAATCGGGACAAATATACGGAAGAATTCGTGTAATGCAAAAACATGTTCCATAAAGAAGCAGGGATGACACTTGTGACACCCTTTATTATAAAACATATGTTACGCGCGAGAGACAATAATACACAAGCACACATAGTTTGTGCAAGATAAATACGAACCTATATAAATTGTTATAAAAAGGGCGCCACAAGTGTCATGTACAGAATGATTCGTAATTGTGACGCATGAAAATTACTAATCACGACGCACTAAGATTACTAATCGTGATGCGGAAAGATTACTAATCGTGATGCGGAAAGATTACTAATCATGGCATGGAACAAACGTAAGCTTTGGGTCGTTTTTCCATAACAAGCAGACTTTTTCAGGGGGGCTATTCTCAAAAAACACTAATATTTTCGAGAATACCCCCTAAAAAAGAGGGGGTAGTTCAGAAAAAACATGTATTTTTGCGCCCAACAACCAATAAAAGGAGAGACTTATATGTCAAAAATGCGATTTTTTGCTTTGCAAGAACTTGCCAATCGGCAACCTCTTGAAGTGACTACCCCTTCAAACAAACTGTCCGACTACTACGGCAGCCATGTCTTCGACCGTAAGAAAATGCAGGAATACCTGCCCCGTGAAGCCTACAAAGCCGTAACCGACGCCATTGAAAAAGGCACTCCCATCAACCGCGAAATGGCAGACTTGATTGCCAACGGCATGAAAAGTTGGGCAAAATCCCTCAACGTCACCCACTACACGCACTGGTTCCAGCCCCTAACGGATGGAACTGCCGAAAAGCATGACGGCTTCATCGAATTCGGCGAAGGAACGGAAGTAATTGAACGTTTTTCCGGCAAACTGCTCATCCAGCAGGAACCGGATGCATCCTCTTTCCCCAACGGAGGTATCAGAAACACATTCGAAGCACGAGGATATACAGCCTGGGATGTTTCCTCACCCGCCTTTGTGGTAGATACCACGCTTTGTATCCCCACCATCTTCATCTCTTATACCGGCGAAGCGCTCGACTACAAGACTCCATTGCTCAAAGCCTTGGCAGCTGTAGACAAGGCGGCGACAGACGTATGCCAGTTGTTCGACAAGAATATCACACGCGTTTATACCAATTTAGGCTGGGAACAAGAATATTTCCTCGTCGACTCGGCACTGTACAATGCCCGCCCGGATCTTTGTCTGACCGGACGTACCCTGATGGGACACTCCTCGGCCAAAGACCAGCAGTTGGAGGACCACTATTTCGGCTCCATCCCCCCACGTGTCACAGCTTTTATGAAAGAACTGGAAATCGAATGTCACAAACTGGGCATCCCGGTCAAGACCCGCCATAACGAAGTAGCTCCCAACCAGTTTGAGCTGGCGCCTATCTTTGAGAACGCCAACCTTGCCAACGACCACAACCAGCTTGTGATGGATCTGATGAAACGCATCGCACGCAAGCATCACTTCGCCGTACTGCTTCACGAAAAGCCCTACAACGGCGTGAACGGCTCCGGTAAGCACAACAACTGGTCGCTTTGTACCGATACGGGTATCAATTTGTTTGCACCGGGCAAGAATCCGAAAGGGAACATGCTGTTCCTTACCTTCCTAGTAAACGTACTGATGATGGTATACAAAAACCAGAACTTGCTACGCGCCTCCATCATGAGTGCCGGAAACAGCCACCGTCTGGGAGCCAATGAAGCACCTCCCGCCATTCTGTCCATCTTCCTGGGCAAACAGCTGTCTTCCATCCTCGACGAGATAGCCCGCCAGATAAGCAGCAGCAAGATGACATCGGAAGAAAAGACAACACTGAAATTAGGCATCGGACGTATTCCTGAAATATTACTGGATACTACCGACCGTAACCGTACTTCTCCATTCGCCTTTACCGGCAACCGCTTTGAATTCCGTGCCGCAGGTTCATCTGCCAACTGCGCCGCCGCCATGATTGCCATCAATGCGGCTATGGCCAATCAGCTGAACGAGTTCAAAGTATCCATCGACAAACTGATGGAAGAGGGGGTCGGCAAGGATGAAGCTATCTTCCGCATTATGAAAGAGACCATCATCGCCTCCGAGCCTATCCGCTTTGAGGGGGACGGCTACTCCGAACAATGGAAGCAGGAAGCTGCACGCCGTGGGCTGACCAACATCTGCCACGTTCCCGAAGCCTTGATGCACTACATGGATAACCAGTCCCGTTCCGTACTCATCGGCGAACGTATCTTCAACGAAACGGAGCTTGCCTGCCGCCTGGAAGTAGAACTGGAAAAATACACCATGAAGGTACAGATAGAAAGCCGTGTATTGGGTGATCTTGCCATCAACCACATCGTACCGACTGCCGTTATCTACCAAAACCGTCTGCTGGAAAATCTCCGTGGCCTGCGCGAGACCTTCTCTCCCGAAGAATACGAAGTCCTCAGTGCCGACCGGAAAGAGCTTGTACGCGAAATTTCCAAGCGCGTAACCGCCATCAAGGTACAAGTACGCGAAATGACCGAAGCCCGCAAAGTAGCCAACCACATGGATAACTACAAAGACAAGGCTTTCGCTTACGAAGAAACCGTACGCCCTTATCTGGAAAGTATCCGTGACCACATCGACCACCTTGAGATGGAAATTGATGATGAAATCTGGCCGCTTCCGAAGTATAGGGAGCTGCTGTTTACAAAGTAGGCCTCTCCCTATCCCCCTCCCCCGTAGGGAGGGGGATAGAGATACTACGATAAACAATTAAGTTACTACGATTTACGATTTGACGGTTTACGGTTGGAGTTACTCGTACAATCATAAACCCACCTGCTAATGAGCAGTTGTTTAACAATACAAACTTCAATCGTAAATCGTCTAATCGTAAATATATAGATTTTCCTTTATCTCCCCCCCCTACGATATCTTTTTGTCATATTTGTGCAATATTTAATTTTTTCTTTTTACATTTGTGCTGTATAACACAGTTTTGCAGCAGTTATGGTAAAAGTAAACTTATCTGATATTAATGTTCCGGAGTTGATTGCAGATATATGGTCTCCCCTGAATGACGAACAACGGGAATTCCTCGCCAACCACTTCACACTCCAGAACTACAAAAAAAACGAAGTCATCCATTGCGAAGGCGAGACACCTACGCACTTGATGTGTCTGCTGAGTGGAAAGGTAAAAATCTATAAAGACGGAGTCGGTGGTAGAAGCCAAATTATCCGTATGATTAAACCTGTCGAATATTTCGGTTACCGCCCTTACTTTGCAAAAACAGACTATGTTACGGCAGCATCTGCATTCGAGCCGTCTCTTGTTTGCCAAATCCCCATGACTGCCTTGATGACTCTGCTCACACAAAACAACGACCTTGCCATGTTCTTCATCAAGCAATTGTCCGTTGACTTGGGCATTGCCGATGAACGTACCGTAAACCTGACGCAGAAACATATCCGCGGAAGACTCGCAGAATCCCTGCTGTTCCTCAAAGAAAGTTATGGTTTGGAGGAAGACGGCTCCACCTTGAGTATCTATCTCTCGCGTGAAGATCTGGCCAATTTGTCAAACATGACCACTTCCAACGCCATACGTACGTTGTCACAGTTTGCCACAGAACGGTTAATCACCATCGACGGACGTAAAATCAAAATCATAGACGAAGAAAAGCTGAAGAAAATCAGCAAGATAGGATAAAGAATAAGTGACAAGGGATAAGCGATTAGGGATTAGCATAATAAAAACACATTGTTGCCATCCTAATCCCTAATCGCTAATCACTAAATCAGTCCTTTCGCAGACAAATATCTTTCCGCTTCAATGGCTGCCTGGCAACCTGTTCCGGCGGCGGTGATGGCTTGACGATAGTGAGGATCAGCAACGTCTCCGGCGGCGAATACGCCCGGCACTTTCGTACGCGGTGTTCCCGGCTCGGTGACGATATAACCTACTTCGTCCGTATCTACATAAGGTTTGAAAATATCAGAGTTGGGCTTATGGCCGATAGCCAGGAAGAAACCGTCAATGGCCACATCATAGCGCTTCTCATCAGGTTCACCCACACGCTGTACCAAATGCACCCCTTCCACACCGTTTTCTCCAAACAAGCCTACGGCATTATGTTCGAACAGTACTTCAATCTTGTCATGCTTCATCACACGCTCCTGCATAATCTTGGAAGCGCGAAGATAAGGTTTGCGGACAATCAGATAAACCTTGGCAGCCAGTCCGGCAAGGTAAACGGCTTCCTCGCAGGCAGTATCTCCACCCCCTACAACAGCTACCGTTTTCTTGCGGTAGAAGAAACCATCACAAGTGGCACATGCGCTGACACCCATCCCCGCATATTTCTTTTCATCCTCCAGTCCCAGATACTTCGCTGCGGCACCCGTAGCAATAATCAGCGTTTCAGCCTCAATCACCTTTTCGTCATCAATTGTAATCTTGTAAGGTGCTTCAGCAAGATTGGCAGCAGTAGCGACTCCATAACGCAAATCTGCACCAAAACGTTCGGCTTGCTTCCGCAAGTCTTCCATTAATTCCGGACCAGCGATACCTTGGGGATAACCGGGAAAGTTCTCCACATCAGTGGTGGTCGTTAACTGGCCACCGGGCTGCAATCCTGCATAAAGCACCGGTGAAAGATTGGCACGGCCTGCATAAATAGCGGCAGTATAGCCGGCAGGACCCGAACCGATAATCAGACATTTTACTTTTTCTGTTTCCATCATTATATTATTTACTATTTGACTATTTACAATTTACTATTTAGCGCATGTCGATGACTTCAGCTGTGGGATAGGCTTTTTTGTCAAAGACAAAGAAACTATCCGGATAGGATTGTCCGGTCTGGTAGCTATCAATAAGGATAGTAGTCATATACTTACTTCCCCGTGGCGCCAAGTGCACTTGATGCAGACGATACGTATCCTTTGTCACAAACAGATAGACACTTTCAGGGTCTTTCCTCTTGTCGGCAGCAGTCATGATGACATAATAAACAGATTTGTCCCGCTTACCACCGACACTGCCCAACTTCAATCTGTATCCCTGCTTGTAGAGGGACAACCAGGCATACGGATTAAGAGTCTGCAATTCCTCCTGCGTAGGTTCCGATACATTCACCTCATCTGTCGAAGCCACATAGCTCCACTGTGTATGTCCGTCAAACCAAGTCTTCATTCCCTCAGTCTCAACCACAAACTTCTCACCTTCCAGATAGAGAACTCCCGCATAAGAGCCCTGTTGTTCGTTCACGGTAAACGCCAGCTTCACCCCTCCCGCTTTCCGAAAGGCTTCGGCTGTACGATCTAATATATTCTTAGCATCCGGTTGCTGTGCCGACATCGGCACAGCAAACAACAACAATAGCATGCCAAGTAAAAGCTTATCAAGTTTCATCATTCTATAAATAACCATTCCTTATTGCAAATTGTTTAACCGCATTTCCAGGTCGTTCTCATCTATACAGAACACCTCACGCGCCTTGCTGCCTTGCGCCGGTCCCACAATCCCCGCTTTCTCCAACTGGTCCATGATGCGGCCGGCACGATTATAACCGATGGCAAACTTACGCTGAATGAGCGACGTAGAACCCTGCTGGTGAATAACGACGAGACGGGCTGCATCCTCGAACAAAGGATCAAGACGCCCCATATCCACATCCCCCAAATCACCTCCTGCATTTTCATCCACATATTCGGGCAGATAAAAAGCGGTGGGGTAGCCCTGCTGGCGGGCGATGAACTTCGTAATCTCCGCCACTTCGGGGGTATCGATAAAGGCACACTGCACACGCACCGGGTCTGCTCCCTGCAGGAATAGCATATCACCGCGACCTATCAGCTGGTTGGCTCCCGGACGGTCGAGGATGGTACGCGAATCGACCATTGCCGATACACGGAAAGCGATACGCGCCGGGAAGTTAGCCTTAATCGTACCCGTAATGATGTTTGTTGTCGGTCGCTGTGTAGCGATAATCATATGTATACCTACGGCACGCGCCAACTGGGCGATGCGGGCAATGGGCAGTTCCACATCCTTGCCAGCTGTCATAATCAAGTCACCGAACTCGTCGATAACGACTACGATGTAAGGCATGAACTTATGCCCCTTCTCCGGATTCAGACGACGGTTGATGAACTTCTCGTTGTACTCCTTGATGTTGCGCACATGGGCAGCTTTCAGCAAGTCATAGCGGGTATCCATCTCCACACAGATAGAGTTCAAGGTCTGCACCACCTTCGTGACGTCTGTAATGATGGCATCTTCCCCGTCGGGCAATTTTGCGAGGAAGTGATGCTCAATCACGGAGTAGATGCTGAATTCTACTTTTTTGGGGTCTACCAGCACAAACTTCAGCTCTGCCGGATGCTTCTTATATAATAAGGAGGTGATGATGGCATTCAACCCCACGGACTTACCCTGACCGGTAGCACCGGCAACGAGCACGTGCGGCATCTTGCACAAATCCACCATAAATACTTCATTCGTAATCGTCTTACCCAGTGCGATGGGCAAGTCGTAAGTAGACTCCTGGAACTTCTTGCTGCCGATAATGCTCTGACCGGATACAATCTTCGGATTGGAATTGGGCACTTCGATACCAATCGTACCCTTTCCCGGAATGGGAGCGATGATACGGATGCCGAGCGCCGAAAGGCTGAGGGCAATATCATCTTCCAGACCGCGTATCTTCGAAATGCGGACGCCCTGCTCGGGAGTGATTTCATACAGCGTCACCGTAGGACCTACCGTCGCCTTAATGGTACTGATTTCTATACCGAAACTACGCAGAGTATTGATAATCTTATCCTTGTTCGCGTTCTGCTCTACCATGTCAATGGTCGGACCATTGTCATCGTAATGCTTCATCAAGTCTATTGTGGGGTAATGATAGTTTTCCAAATCCAGACGGGGATTGTACGGCTCCTTCTCCGTTCCCACATACTCCTCCTCTTCAGCCTTCTCAACCTGGAATGCCGGCTCCTTCTCTACCGGCTGTTCCCGAAAAGGGGGCACCGGCTCCGGTGCAGGAGTCTCAAAAGTCATGGTAACGTCCTCATCCGCAGACTTGGCAGGCTTTATCTTTCCATCACTTCCACCCAAGTCAAGGGTGATTTCATTCAGCGGTTCGTCCTCTTCTTCCTCTGTAGCAATCTCCTCCTCCTTTTCAAGAACCTTTTCCGGCTCCGCAGCTTCCGGTGTCGGAGCAGCCGCCTTTTCCTTTGCACCCCAAGAGGTCTTGAACTCTTCCGGCGTTTCACCCTGCACGCTTTCCGCCTTCTCCTTACGCTTCAAGAAGCTGAGACTGAACAATCTGCGCAACCAGATGACAGTCCGTGCACTCAGATAGATGAGGAAGCAAATGGCAGTTACCAACAATAGCAGCCAAACTCCCGGCACACCGACTTGAGACACAAGCCAGTTACTGACATTGTATCCGTGCATACCGCCCAGATAGAGGAAAGAGTCCTTGTACTGGTCTACAAACACAAAACCGAAAAATACCGAGAACCACACCAGCATCAACGAACAGCCGATGAACCACTTCCACAAGCGCACCACACGCACCCGCATCAGCTTCAGTCCCGCCACAGCCAAGAACACGAGAATCAGGAAAGACGATACGCCGAAGCAATCATTTATCAGATAGCTGGCCAACTGCGCACCGCGGCTACCGGCGTAGTTCTTCACCCCATTGTTGGTGGAAATCAGCTCCTGCGCACTGCCTCCGTCAATGATGCTCTGGTCTGCCGCTCCCGTGAAAAAGAATGATGTGAAAGCAAGCAACAAATAAACCGAAAAGATTACCAGCACCAAGCCGATAACGAAATGAACCGTTTCACTTCTAAATAACGCTGCCACTTTCCCAAAAAACGAGAGTGACAGCTCCGTATCTTTAGCTGTTGAATTTTTCTTTGCCATATTTTTTAAATAACTATTGAGAATTGATTGCAAAAATAATAAAAACTATCCTTCTGCCGCGTTGTTTTCATTCTTTAATTTCTCGTCTGCCGATTATAGGTATTCCTAATCTACAACTGTAATTTTATCGCATGTTTTACTTACATACTTGCATGAAATGACATAGCGCACTAATTTACAACAGATTGCACCATGCAAGCAGACCTCATGCAAGCATGCAGGCAGATTTTGCCTACATGACGCAATCCATGCAAGCCCTATACGCATCAACCTACTCTTTTTCCTTCAAAAAATAAATCGGCTGTTTCTGCAACCCTTTGTTTACCAACACATTCTCCTCACAAAGACGACGAATCTGCCGCGTTGCAGTCGTGCGGGTCATGCCGCAAATCGACTGTACAACACTGCGGGTGATGAACTCATTCTTACGTAGATAGTTCACCACTTTTTGCTTCACCTCATCATCCGTCAGCCTCTTTTTCATGAGATTCCGCAATTTCAGCGGCTTTACTTTCAATACTCCTATCTCACTGCGCAACGCCTTGTCCGGTCTGAAAGTGATGTTTTTCAACTTCACCTTAGTACTTTTCCGCTTTGTCTCCAGTGTCACCGGTTCCGTGCAGGTCAGCGTGGGAACAAAGTAACCGATGCCGTCCAAATGTACCTGCCTGCCCTCCCCCAGCTCGCGTCCCACAAAATGCGACAAAGCATCGAGTACCGCCAGTACATCCGTCTCGGTCAGCGAGCAGTATTCTTGTATATGCCTGCGCAGCTCATCGGTCGTCGTGGAGCCGTTCAGTTTAATCCGGGGATGCAGGGTCAGCTCTTCCCCTTGTTTATCCTTCGTTTTCGGGTTTTCGTACCAATCAAATAAAATTGCCATATTCCTTCCTCCATTTTTAGATTCATTTCTGTTGCTGTCTGCAGGTTTCGCTCATGCAAAGTACCGGCTTTCATTAGGCAGAGCATAGGTCTTCCTTACGCAAAGAAGCGTTCTTCCTTCTGCTGAAAGCTTATCAAAAAAAGATGCGCACAGCTGTGGTTTACCTTCTTCATATTTGTGATACACCTTCTTCACAACTATGAGAAAGACATTCCACGACTGTGCGCAACTACAAACTACAGAGGCAAAGATAGTGAAAAGCAGGGGGCCTGGCAAAGGAATGCTAATCTTTTTCAGATTGAAGCATGTAATAATGCGGTAATAATAGCGCTATTTGCCCAGCTCCATAATTGCAATAATTAATCTTCTTCTTCATCATCGTCACCATCCCATCTACACCCACAAGCATCACAAGCATAATCATTAATACCGCTTGAATCAGGATAGACCAAATGCGAGCCACATTCAGGGCAACGCAACTTATTGTTATCATCGTCGTCGTCCGCAATTTCATCACATGGCCATTCTCTTCCACAATCCGGACAAACATAATTCACGCCATCGAAATAGGCATTCTCATTCAAACAAAAAATACATTCCATAACTATCTTATTTTAACGTGAGTTCGATATAAGAATAAATATCTTTCACTTATAATTAGAAACATAGCGATAAAAGTATTAAAATTATAGTGTCCAATTATAACATTTAAACGATTACCACTATGTTTCCAGAGTCTAAAGTTACATTGTATGGCCGATGATTTTTGCAAGGAATTTACATTGCAACAGGAAAAATATATGATTGAGGATAAGAAGACCAAGCATCGTAACAAACCCAACTGTATGAGTGATGCTGAGATTATGGTTGTTCTAATCCGGTTTCACTCCGGTGGTTTCCGCTGTTTCAAGCATTACTATAAGGAATATGTCTGTAAACATCTGAAACACCTTTTTCCGCGTCAGGTTTCTTATAACCGTTTTGTAGAACTGGAGAAGGAAGTACTGCTTCCACTGACCATTTTCATTAAGAAAGTCCTGCTGGGAACCTGTACCGGCATCAGTTTCGTTGACTCCACTCCTTTACGTGTTTGTCGTAACCAAAGAATCCTTATTCATAAGACATTTGAGGGACTTGCCGAGCGTGGAAAATATTCACATTGATGAGTATTGTTGACAAGATTCTGCTCAGAAAAAGAGCCTTGATTGAAACGGTCAATGACAAACTGAAGAACATCGCACAGATTGAACACTCAAGACATCGTTCATTCAATAACTTTATAGCCAACTCCTTGTCGGCTATCGCGGCATACTGCTTTTTTGAAAAGAAGCCCGCCATTGACGTAAACTTTGTCAATGACGGACAACTTGCTATTTTTTGATTTTATTTCGAACCCACGTTAATACAAGGTTGTGCATACTTAAAACGCACAACTTCTTCCTTTCGTAAGTACTGATTATACCTGAATATTTCCTTTGTTGACACAAATACTTGCTATTCCATTAACTGTTTGTCTACGGAGCCTTTCCAGGGCAATCCTTCATTTTCATATTCAATGCTTCTTTACGTGCCAATGCTTCTAGGTAGAAATAGTCGGCATAGTTCAGAGGAACGTCAATTTCACTTCCTCCGGGATGATGTCCCGTAGAGTGGAGCAACAGGAAGCCGTAGTGCGTATCCGGTGCTGCCTGGTAGTGCTTGTGGAGATTGCTTACGATTTTGTCGGCAACAGCCCTATATTTTTTTCCCTTTTCCGGAGAAACATACGTGCATAGTTCATAAAGGCCGGAAGCGATAAGGGCGGCGGCAGAAGCATCGCGTGGCACATCCGGATTGATCTTTTCGGGAGTACAGTCCTTGATGACATCCATTTTCATGTCCCAATAGGGTACACCGTCTGCCGGCATGTTGGGTAGATTCAGGAAGAAATCGGCAATGTTTTCGCTCTGTTTCAAGTAAGTGGGATCTTTTGTAAAACGATAGCACATAGCAAATCCATACAATCCCCAGGCTTGTCCGCGGCTCCAGAATGAATCGTCTGAATTGCCCTGGTGGGTACACTTCATGCGGACTTCACCTGTTTCCGGATCATAATCTACCACATGATAAGAGGAGTAGTCCGGGCGGAAATGGTTTTTCATCGTTGTATTGGCATGGTTCACGGCCACTTTCCAGTAAATGGAGTCTCCGGTAAGTTGGGTAGCGTGGAACAGCATTTCCAGGTTCATCATATTGTCGATGATGACCGGATATTTCCATTTGTCGCGGTTGTGGTCCCAGGACCGGATACTTTTCACTTTCGGACTATAGCGGGTAATCAATGTTTTGGCACTCTGTAGCACCACGTCCAGGTAGGAACGTTCGCCGGTTAACTCGTATGCCTTGCCGAAGCTGTCGTACATCATGAAGCCCAGGTCATGGGTACCTTTGTGCCATTTGGACTCTTCGATGGGCCAAGTCCATGAGATAGCAGACTGGCGCCAATAGTCGTTGTGCGTATAGGCGTACATCTGCCACAAAGAACCGGCAAAGAATCCCGAGCACCAGTCGTGGGGATGTATCATGGCCAGTGAACCGTCCTTATGGATACTTCGGGGAATGACACGGCGCTTGGCGGCATTCTTCTCTTCCTTTTTGGCCTTATCGGCACATTTCATGGCCAGATCCAGCTGTCCGGCGGCAAAGGCATAGGCATGGTCTGTTTCGGTAGCTTTTACATACAGAAGATTGAAACTGTCCTGCGGTTCCAGTATGCGGTGCGCATAGTAAAGTTGCAGGTAGTCTTTGCGTGCGGGGTTCAGATAAGCGGCTGTACGGTAGAGGTCCTTGCAGAGGTTTTGCTGGGAGTGTTCCCACCCGCTGATCTGCTGGTAAGGCCATTCACCGAGGCTCTTTCCCACGTAGGATGCCAGAAAATCCATGGCTTTGTAGAAGCTTCGTCCATCGGTTGATGTGGCGTTGTCAATGTTGCTGCCCAGTTTCTTTGCCATCAGCATGATGTCAATGAAATGTGTCAGGTTATATTGGGAATAGTGGAAAGCGAGGGTACGACGCAATTCCTGCGGTTGGCGTCCGTCGGGTTCTATCTGTGGGAAGATACGTCTTTCGGCGAAAGCATTGACTACCTCTTGTGCTAGTTTCTTGTTGCCGGTATAGAGGGCGAAAGCAATGATTTGGGCGTCGTAGGCCACACTGTGGTTGTTGGCTCCAGCCGCCTCTTCCTTGCCTTGCGGGCTGGTGAGCATCCAGTCGGTCAGTTCGGCAAACCATTTCTTCAGTTGCTTGCTGTCCTTGGCAGTGAATGCTTGTGATTGTTCCAACAGCGCTACAGCATCCAGCATCTCTATGAAGGAGTAGGTATCTATCAGTCCGTAGCAGCGCCCCTTGTTGTTATTGTGCCCCGGTATCATCTGCGCGTATTCCAGATTAGGATTCATTCGGGTGTCTTTGTCCAAAAACCACACACGGATAAGCTCAGTCGCTTTCCTGGCATATTTTTCTTCTTCGCTGAAGTACCAGGCTAATGCCAAGGTGGTGATGCGGCTAACGGTTGTACCCAGACGGTTGCGGTCCAGTTTGCTCAGTTCGGGATTCGATATGCCGTCGCGGTTGATGTAGGGCAGTCCGTCAGGTTTTGCTGGGTCGGGCCAAAAATAGCGGGCCTGGCTCATATAGTCGTGCTTGTCACCGCTGGCGGGTGTCTTTTCTTTCATCATGACAGAAAGAGGCTGTACGTCCGATAGTTTGTCCGCTTCCTTCTTCAGTGCCTCGTAAGCTGTGGCGTAGAACGGTTCCCGGATAGAACGTTTCACATTGGCAAGGTGTGTTGTGTTCCATACGGATTGCGCTTGCATGCAGGGTGCCATAAACAAGATGGCAAGTGTCCATTTTACTGCTTTCAGTTTCATTATATTCTGCTGTTTTATATGGATTAGTAAATATTACGGAGTTTGATACCATTCAGGAAGCATTTGCCGCTGATGGTATGGAAGCGTATTTCAAGACTGTCCGCTTCGTTGTTGACGATATATTTCTTCCGTAGGGCATGGAAATAACCGCTTTCTTTACAAGGTGACAGACTCTCTTCAACAGTACTTCCATTGATGGAAATACCGAATGTGCTCTCACGGTTTTCATGTGCTCCGTCACGTCCCAACAGATAGGCTGCTGAGGAGTTTTGGCGAAAGATATCCGTGAAGAGGAATTCTATCTCATAGACACCTTTGGGCACGTCAAAACGGTATCCTTCGATGCCGTTTCTGAGAGTCTGGAACAAGGGACCGTCAGCAGTGTTGCGTATTTCAGTCTCCGTACCCCGTTCCTCACCACCGATATATCCCCAACTGCCGGGTGTATAAGGCTGGTCGGGAAGCCAAGTCAGTTGGCTTTCGTCGGAAGTGAAGAAGCACCGGCTTCCCACATTTATGGCCAGTTCCAGATTTTTCAAGTTGGTTGCATCCAGTCGGGCAGGAACCGGGTGGAAATTTACTTTCAAACCGTCTTGCACCCTTATTCCCTGATGGTTGCCTTGTGCCAGAAGAAAGGGTTTCCTGCTGCAGAACGGAACTTCGAAGGTGACGGTGTAATTCTTTGTTTGCTGCTTACCTATGGACTTCCCGTCGATGAAAAGCTCTACCTCGGGAAGATTGGAATAGACCTTTACCGGCAACAAGACAGGGGCATTTCCCTGCTGTACGCCACTGCGGTATGTCCAATCACGACTGGCAATGTGCAATACGGGGATGTCCTTACGCCAGGCAGCTTGGTAGTAATAATATATATCTTTAGGAGTACGGTCGGCATACAGCAATCCTTTGTTGTTGATGCGTGGCATGGACTCGTCACGTAGGGCCGAGCAGAAGTCGATGAAATTCCAGTGTGTACCGCCACAAACATAAGGTGTATTCTCCAGTACCGGAAGATAGTGTTCAAGGTATTTCTGCTGGTATTCAATACTGAAATCGAAAGCGCGTGGGGTGAGTGAATGCAACCGCTTGTCCGATCCTGCACCATATTCGCTGACAATCATCGGATGGGCAGGACAGTCCCGGTGCTGTTGTGCCAGATATTTTTCGAATCCAGTGACGTCTCCGCCATACCATCCCTGGTACAGGTTCCATCCTACAATATCGGTGATGTTGCTTATGCCGGTCTCATTATAGCTGTTGCTGCCATGGAATGCCATGGCACTGACGCGTGTAGAATCTTCCGCTTTGAGTACTTTCTCCAGTCTTTTGGCAAGTGACGATGCACGCTCTATAGCGGGCTTCAGTTCGGTTTCGGTTTTATATTTCCGTTGGGTGACAAGTAAGATCTCGTTCATGTATCCCCATGCAATGATGGAGGGATGGTTATAGTGCTGGCGAATCATCTCACGCAGGTTTCGTTCGCAATTGTCTCCATATCCGGGAGTCTCGGGCACGATGTCAATGATGGGGATTTCTTCCCAGGCCAACATACCGAGTTTGTCGCACATCTCCAGGAGAGCGTCATCCTGGGGGTAATGGGAGACACGGATAAAGTTGGCTCCCATTTCTTTCATCATTTTCATGTCACGGCGGTGTATTTCGTCGGTCAATGCCACCCCGATAGGTTTCTGGTCTTGGTGACGGCAGATACCGCGAAGCTTATAGGGTTTACCGTTAAGGAAGAATCCTTTGTTGGCATCGAAGTGGAACCACCGGAAGCCGGTATGATGGTTACTCTGGTCCAGAACCACTTTAGTCTTGCAGTCACGCAAGGTGGTTTCTATCCGGTAGAGGGCAGGCGTTTCGGGAGTCCATAACCGGGGATGCAGGATGGGCGATGCAACATTCTGGAAAGCATAGGTCTCCCCAGGATTCAGTTGTATGGACTTCTTTAGTGTTTGTAACAAGATACCGTCTGGCTGGTAGATGGAATGAACGAGTTCCAGGTTTGCCTTTTCGCAGGCGTCATTCTTAATTTCGCCACGGATGGAGAGGGTGGCTTTCTCCTCGGACACTTGGGGGGTACTGATGAAGATACCGTCCGAACCGTGGTCGGTTAAGTTGAAATGTTGGTTGGGAACGGCAGTGAGCCATACATCCCGATAGATACCTCCGAAAAAAGTGAAATCTCCGGAGATGGGAGGGATGTCCATCCGGGCATTATCCACGCGAATAGCCAGAACGTTGGGGGAATGGAAAGAGAGGAAGGGGGTGATATTGAACGTACAAGCAGTATATCCTCCCGCATGTTCACCTATGTTTTTGCCATTGATGAAGAAGGTAGCCGCCTTGTTTGCAGCATCCAGTTTCAGAAAGACCTGCTTGCCTTTCCAATTTTTGGGAAGGGTGATACGATGGCGGTACCAGCCTATTCCGCGATAATAGTCTTTTTCGGTATAGGCATCAGTATTCCAAGTATGCGGCAGGTGGATGTTTGCCCATTGGCTGTCGTTGAAGGTACTGTCTGCAGCGGAAGTACATTCGCCTTTTAGAAATTTCCAGTCGTGGTTGAGGCTCTTCGTTTCTCGTTGCGCACGGAGTGACATTGGCATCACAATCATGGCAAAGCAACAGATCACTGTCCATAAGGCAAAAAGGAAACGGCCTCTTTTGTAAGGGTATCCCATAATCTGATAGTTGTTGAGTTGAGGTGGTAAAGTTATAAAAGAACGGTGGAAATTCTGTTTCTTTCTTGCACGAATTTCCACCGCTTGTTAATCCTTATATCATAATCTCTTTTTTTTCATCTTCTGTTGGTCATTTACCATCCATAGTTTTGAGGAATTCGTCCTTGTGACAGATTGATGACATTCTGATGAATAGGATACAAGTAAAGCTTGTCGCTCCATTGCCGGTTCTCTAACTGAGTACGGGTATAATAGGAAGCCGGGTCACCAGGGGTCTTGTCTTTTGAACCCTTCATGTTCATGCCGTAGAAGCGTGTCTGGTCACAGCCTATTTGCCCGTTGTCACATATCATCCAGCGGCGAATGTCGAAGTAGCGTTGACCCTCGCAGTATAGTTCAACATAACGCTCGTGCTGTATAGCTTCAAACTGTCTGTCGTAATTGCCGATAACCCCTGTTTTCATACCGCTTTCCTGCAAGTCTTGGTAGCCGTTGATGCCTGCGCGGTGTCGTATCATATCTACATATTTGATAATTTCCGGATTGCTCGGGTCAATTTCGTTCAAGGCTTCGGCATAGAACAAATAGAACTCGGCCATACGGTAAATGATGGAAACACGCTTCCAAGCTTGCGTGTAGCCGTTAGCATGGTTTACTGTACGGTTCTTGAACTTACCAAGCATATATCCAGTTTTTACATTGTCACCGTTGGAGAGGTCATTGCCACCACCGGCAGAGAAGTCTACGATGTAGTTCGGATTACCGTCCATCCAATTCTTGAACCAACTTCTTCCTTGATAAACCACGTTGGCATAGAAACGAGGTTCGCGGTTCGCATACATATTGTAAATGTTTTTGTCTATCTTGGTGGCTTTGTATGCGGGGTCGTAGCAGCGGTTTTCCACTTCACTGAATCCAGTTTCATTGTATCCACTATTGTCGTCATTGATTGTCAATCCATTGGACATGAAGAACATATCCACTGCGTCTTGGGACGGTCCAATGGTTCCGTAACAGGAGTTCACATCACGTGGGTTGGTACGCTTTTCCATTTTATATTGATCGGAATAGCTATTGTTCGTACTGCTCCAAAGAATTTCTTGATTGTATTCCTGAAAAAGGTTGTACACCGAACGGTCTGGAGCTTCCACCCCGTTTGCCATTACACGGTAGAGTCCATGGTGATGTGCTTCAGCATAATCTATCAGATCTTTTACACGGTCTCTGGCAATAATCCATTTCTGCGGGTCTTTGCTTTGGGGGAAGATGTATTCTCCTTTAGCATTTTGGAGTTTTTGCAGTCCTTGGTAGTATTCAGAGCCATCACCACCATTGAAAAGCTTGGAGGCGGCATACATCCACAGCTTGGCACGCAGGGCCTTAGCCACTACGATGGTGGGGCGTACTATTTCATGGAAGTTATAACTATAGTTTCCATCGGCAAACGAGGTGATGGCTGATTCTGGCAGTTTGGATTGTAGCGGATCGCATAGCGGCTCCAATATACCATCAATGTAATTCACCATTTCGTCCACAGTGGCACGATCGTAATCTGTCACATGAGGCTCTGCCGCATCATCTATTTCTGTAACGATACAAGCGGGACCGTAAAGTTCAAACATAGAAAAATAATAGTAGGCTATCATGAATCGGCATTCATCTTTCATGCGGGCTATTTCGTCAGCTGTGATTTTGTTGTTGCTGCTGGGGTCACCTACGCCTTCATTGTGGGCACGTTCTATGAAAATCATGGCTTGACGGATGTCTTTATAGAAAGCAGCCCAACGATGATAGCTTCCGCTGGCCGCCGTGAAGCCAGCCGTCATCACATCGCGTGAACTGGCTTTTTCGGATGCAATCTCACCACATAGGTTTGACCAAGGATTTTTAAAGGCATTGGTTTCCGAACCTGTTTCAGAATACTCCATCAAGTCGCGATAAATCACTCCATACCAATCGCGGGTATAGTTTGCGTTGTCCCAAACTTCATCCACTCCCAAGCTAGCATTAAACTCGCCAGAGATGTCCAGGTAGTCTGAGCAGGATACGGTGCCGAGTGCAAGAGCGGCAAAGCTAACAGTTGTATATAATAAATTCTTAAGTTTCATATAATATATATCTTTTAATTCTTTTGTTTAGTTAGAATGTTACCTCTGCTCCGAAAGTCCAAGTACTTGATATAGGGTATTTGGCTCCTGAGTTCGCATCGCCCAGTTCTGGATCCCAATATTTCACATGGTCCCAAGTCTTCAGGTTGGTTCCCTGCACGTAGAGACGCAAGTTGGTGAGGCGCAATGATTTAAGCTGCTTTCTATTGAACTGATAACCGAATTCCACGTTCTTCAAGCGAATGAAACTGGCATCACGATACCACCAAGTGCTCGGCTGCAGATTGTGTGCAAAGGTATTGTTGCGCAAACGCGGATAGAGCACGTTGTCATTGTACGGATCGGATGCTTTCCAACGACTCATAGCTTCCATACGGGCGGATGAGGCATCTTTGCCCTGATTGAACGGCATGAAGTTGGATGCTTTGCTCATTAGATTGATGGAAGCGCCTGATACACCTTGGAAGAAGATTCCGGCAAAGAAGCCTTTCCAATCCGCGTTGAACGACAGTCCATATACGCTGCGAGGTGTCTTATCCAAATGTCCATTGTGGTATGTCTTGTCATCGTCATTGATAATACCATCTTTGTTCAAGTCGCAATACTTGATATCACCGGGAGCAACCGCCGCACCGGGGTTGGGACGGTCAGATTTCAGTTGGTAGCTTTCGGCGCCACTTACGGGATCGACGGTAATGTTGAAGTCATCAGGTGTATAAAGACCATCGGCAATATAGAGGAACGGAGTCCATAATGACATTCCCGTAAGGTCTTGGTAGCTATAGACATGTCTGATCTCATCCGTTTCTATAATCTTGTTCTTTGCATACGTGTAATTGGCACGGAAAGTTAGATTAAGGTCGCCCACGTGTTGCTTGAAGGTCAAGTTGCCATCTATACCCTTGTTGCTCACCACACCATAATTCTGAATTGGTGTAGATTGCAAACCGCTCATGGACGGGATGGTATTACGGTTTACCAAGATATCTTTACGACGGTTGGAGAAGTAATCCATAGTCAGATCGATTTGTCCGTTCAGCAAGCCGAGATCGAAGCCGAAGTTGCTCTTGTCTTCAATTTCCCAACGCAGGTTGGGGTAGAATGCACGGTTTTCGCTTAAATTACCATACCAGTTCTCGGCATTCCCATTTGATCCTCCCGAAATGCCCAGATTAAGTCCACCAGCACCATTGTTCATCTCCTCCTGGTAAGGGAAACGGGTTCCACCCAATTGATCGTTACCGGTACGTCCGTAGGAGGCACGTATTTTCAAGGTACTGATAACCTTCTGTATTGGTTCAAAGAACTTCTCGTGGCTCACATACCAGGCTCCACCCACAGCGGGGAAAATACCCCAACGGTGTCCTGGAGCAAAATTCTCACTACCTGTCATACCAAAACTTCCTTCAAGGGTGTAGCGGTTGTCAAATGTGTAAGAGCCACGTCCCACAATGCTTTGTTTGCGATAGGGCAATAAATTCAGCCCACTTGCATTCTGATTTTGAGTCTCTTTTTGGTTGTAGAGCAACAAACCGGTAACATCGTGTTTATCGTTGAAGTTGCGTTTGTAGTTGAAAGAGGCTTCGATGTAGATCTTTTTGTTACCACCGGAAGCTCCGCTTGAAGGATTGCTCAGTGCAGACCCAGCTTCCAGTGCTTTGAAAATCAGATTGCCGTTGGCATCACGGCCAGTAGCTGTGAAAGTTGCTGGTGACATGGTTCGGTTGATGTACTGATTAGAGTTAGCATCGAAACTCACACTGCCTTTTACAGAAAGTCCTTTGGTGATGAAATCCAAATCCTGTTCCAACAAGACCTTGCTTTGGAAGGTTGCGTCCCAACTCTTGCTGTAACCGCTGAAGTACAAGAAATTATAAGGGTTCTGACGCAGCCCCGAATTGTCGTAGTTTGGGTGCTGTGAGGCTGAACCGTCTGAATAGATTTGTGGATAAAGGTGTACTGGTTGTAGTGTCATGCCACCAAAAATATCGGAAGCTGTCTTACTGGGGGCTACCCGGTTTATATATTGACCGGACATATCCACAGACATACGAGTAGTTTTGCTTAACTCGAAATCAATATTGGAGCGTAAGTTATAACGCTTGAAGCTGATATTGGAGTCATAGTCGGCATTTTTTTTCTCCTTATATACACCGTCTTGTGTATAATAGGCGCCGGATACGAAAAAGCGTACACGATCACCACCTCCCCGAAAGTTAATGGTATAACGCTGGCTGCTGGTATGGTCGCGCAACATATTCATCCAGTTGGCATCCGGATAAAGATCAGGATCAGCTCCGGTGCGGTATTTTTCCAAGTCAGCATCGCTTACCGGAGCAGTATAGTTGGCACGCGGATTACCATTACTATTCCAATCAGCCTCGTTATACAAGCTTAAATAGTCGTAAGAGCTCATCAGGTTGGGCAAGCGGAGCGGCGTAGAGTAACCATATTCAGCAGACATGTTAATGACCGTTTTCTGAGATTTACCTCGTTTGGAAGTAATCAATACAACTCCATTGGCACCTTCTGCACCATATACAGCTGTGGCAGCCGCATCTTTCAATATGGAGAAGGTCTCGATTTCATCCACATCAATATCGTTCATCTTACGGGGCACGCCATCCACCAATACCAGAGGGTCTGTGCCACCGGCATAAGAACTGATACCTCGGATAAAGAATTGGGCATCGTCCCATCCTGGTTCGCCCGAGCGTTGCACTGCAATCAGTCCGGGCAATTTACCTGCAATGTTATTGGTGAGATTAGCACTCTTTACGCTCAACTGAGCCGGTCCTACGGTAGACATGGAACTCACCACACTTTCCTTTTTCTGTTTACCGTAACCCACTACTACCACTTCTTCGGTAGAAATAGCATCCATCTCCATGCGTAGATTAAAGGTGGTCTCCTCTGCTTTTACTTTGTGTTCTACGGTGATGAATCCTATGTAACTAAATTGAAGTGTTTCGCCAGGATTTACTTCGATGGAGTATCGTCCGTTGATGTCACTGATCACGCCCCGTCCGGTAGTGCCCATTACCATGATAGTTGCCCCAATAATAGGATCGCCGTTAGAATCGGTCAGCAAACCTTTGATACGCGTTTTTTGTTGTTGCATGTTTTCCATGCCATCTGTCTTGCGGGCAGTGTCGGCCTTTACAAGCGCTGGTTGTATTGCCAGTGAAATAGCAAATAGCGCCGCAAGATAATATCTCTTCTTCATTTGATTGTCATTTAATTAAATTAATTATCCCTTTGTATTCCTTACCTTATTCTGCAGCCTCGTAAACAGGCATTTCCTCCAGTGCTTTCACCCACAATCCAGCGGGCTTGGTGGCAGTTTCCATGGTCATTACCATGTACTTGCCTGTAGGCCACATCTCTGCACTTTGGAAGTTACCGTCACTGGCATATTTTATATAGTTACCACCTTCTTTCAGCGTATATGCGCCAGGACCTACCCATTCCAATCCCCATCCTTTTTGGCCGAAAAATTTGAAGTTGACATTGCCGCTATCAATGTTCTGGCCCACCAACATCACCAGTTCGTACTTAGTGCCGGTCAGTGGAACGAGGTTGAACCCTTTGTTTGTATTCCAATTGATGTTGTTCTTGCTATATGATGGAAACCCTATTCTCTCATTTCCGATAACCCATACGGCAGATGCATTTTGGTTACCTGAGGCGGTCGCATTTTCCAACTGTTCCATCATGATGGCTTTCAGCCCTTTATCCAAGGTGAAGCGATATTTGCCATCTCTACCACGGAAATGGAGCAGTTGTTCATCTCCTTTTACACCACTGAACCAAGTGGGGTTTTTCCAAAGCTCGGGGTACTCTTCTTTGATGCCGCTCACTTTGATAATGTCATCCTTTTTAAATTCCGTCTCAACCGTAAACACATTGCCCGAACCCTCGAATTCCACAAATTTATTCTGCGTATCAAATCGTAAACCAAATTTAGGGAAAGGAGTTCCCTCAAAAGTCAAGGTGTTGAATGTAATGTCATACATACCATCATCGCCATATCCGGTAGTCTCAAAGCTGATATTTTTTGGAGCATTCATTGAAATACGACCGTTGTCCATACCAAAACGAATCTCGTTGCCTGTTAGATAAGGATTGTTGCTTCCGTCGGAATAAGCCGGGAGTACAATGGATGCTTCCATTTCAGCAGGAAACTTGGCGCGCGCACTGTACTCGTATTCCTTTCCTTTCACAGGCATCATGGCATATTCTGTTCCATCTGCCGCTACTAAACGAAGTGTCTGATACTTGGGACGCTCTATTGCTACCGTCATTTCACGGCTGTCTGCAGCAAAGCGTTCGTTTTGTACACGCAGGATTACTTTGGCATCTCCGTCCGGGGTATTCTTTAAGAACGGAACCAACACTTTTCCGCTATACTTTCCATCGGCTTTCAACATGTAAAGTGCTTCAGATACCATTTCTTCTCCATAATAGAGTTGTACTTTGGCCTGGTTGATTTTCACGCTACTGCTCTTTACTTCAAAGTCAAAAGAGATACTGTCGCCCATGTAGGCTTTATCGGAGCCTTGAAAGGAGACAATTGAGGAGTTACCGTGATCATCAAATTGGTCAATCTCATCTTTGCACGATGTTGTTCCGACGAGGCAGAATGTCATCATGCCGAGCAAAAATCGATTTCTCATAATCTGTGATTTTTTAATTTAAAAAGTAATTAGTTATCTCTGTTTTTATCATCCCATTTGAAAGAATTTACCGAACAGGGTTGCAAGATGCAATTTGCCGAGTGCTTTTTCCCAGAATTGTCTGGAGCGGTAAGTACAATATTCTTGGCTGTATTGCTTTTATTGATGATGACAAAGGCATAGCTTCCAGATGAACCAGTAAGTGCAGCTCCGAACCCTTGCATAGTCTGAAAAGTCTGTTGCGGATTCAACAAAATGTTTTTAGGTGACATGCTGACTTGGGATTCAAATTTCGCTGTAGACTCTTTTAGCTCATAGGTACGGGTGTCAGTGGTAGTAAGCATGTAGGCTTGCAAACCGGCCGAAGTCACCGGATTTTCTCCGTCAGGTATTTTGGAAGAAATTGTTCCATCATTGTCTGATCCACATGCACTACTGCTAATCAATAAGCTGAATAGGAATAAATAAGATGCTTTTCTCATTAGTATGCAATATATAGGTTTAACAAAAAGATGCTGCAAATATATGTGAGTAATAAAAGGAAGCTTAAAAAAATATTACATCAAAACTTTCTCATTAATTAGTCTTAACTACATCAAAACCTTCTCACTTCTTAATTATTTTGCTGATAATTAAATATTTATTATAATAATTCAAGTACATCTATAAATTATTATTTTATTTGTAGATAAAATATTTTATCTTTGTTTTAAAAATAAAATGTTAACTGCTATGAAACAAAAGCTCACTTGTTTTTATATTCTTCTTTTCTTTATATCTATTCCTATAAATGCCGGATGGCAACGTCAAGTGACAAATTACACTCGACATGTTTATAAGGCTGGCAATCAGAATTGGCATATTCAACAACACGATAATGGTTGGATATATTCAGCTAATAATAAAGGGTTATTGGAGTTTGACGGGGTGGAGTGGAATACATATCCGATTCATAATGCTAAAACACGTACGGTAAAAATGGGGCATGATGGACGGATCTATATCGGTGGAATGGGGCAATTTGGCTATTTTACCCCAAATCATTTGGGTGGATTGGAGTATACCTGCCTTTCTGATAGCTTATCGCCCAATGTAAATGTGGGGGTCATTTGGAATATTCTGCCGGATAGTGACCGTGTGTATTTTCAATCAGACCGCTGTTTTTTCTATATAGAGAAAGGCGTGATGAATAAGGTAGACCATACATCAGAGATCTATACTTCATTGATTTTACAGAACAAACTATATATAGTTTCCGATAAAGGGTTGTTAGTGCTAAATGGAACAAAATTCAAACAAGTGTCCAACTCTTCGGCAATAGGTGCTACGGTGAAGATTGGAGGGCTATTACCTTATAAGGACAACTTGCTGGCAGTAACCAGAGATAACGGTCTTTTCATTCATGATGCTACTTCTTTCCGAAAATTTCCTAACAGCGCTGAAGAATTCTGCCGTAAGAATAAGATATTCTGTGCAGCGTTACAAGACTCATTGTTGGCTTTAGGTAGTATTCAAGGTGGAGTTTGTCTTTTAAATCTGAAGACAAATAAAATGGAGGTGATATCTACAGAGAATGGCTTGCAAAATAAAACAGTCTTAAGCATGATGTTTGATAAGACTGGCAATCTTTGGTTAGGTTTGGACAATGGCATCGATTGCATCCATTTAAATGAACAGCTTGTTTCACTATATGGTGGTAAACCGATGATTGGTTCAGGATATGCTTCTTGCAACTACCGAGGCAAGTTCTATTTTGCAACGAATCAAGGTTTATATCGGTCTACTCCTCCAGAACTATTAAATCAGAAAAGTCCTATTGATTTTGTGCCAGATACGGGTGGACAAATGTGGTCGCTTCACCAATACGACAATAAGCTTTTCTGTTGCTCAGATAATGGTATTTTTATAATAGATGGAGATCATGTGGAGCATCTCAATAATCCTAAAGGGGTATGGGGGATGGTATCGGTAGATGCACGCAAAGATGCGCTGATTGCAGGAACTTATAGCGGATTGTATTTACTTACGAAAAAAGGGGCGAATTGGACTGTGGAAAGCTATATAGAGGGCTTCAGCCGCTCGTGCAAAGATATGTTGATGGAGAATTCCACCAATATTCTGTGGGTAGGAAATAAGGAAAATGGGGTTTCCCGCCTGACATTGTCAGATGATTTGCGGAAAATAGAAAAAATTAAGGATTACAATAACAGAAGGTTCCCTCGTGGCTATGATGCATGCCTGCTGCGAGTGAATGACAAAGTAACTATAGCTTCACATTATGGCTTATGGTACTATGACCAGAGCCGTGACTGTTTGGAGGCGTATACTAGACTTGAACAATTATTAGAAGGCAAGACTGCTTATACCTATATGAAGATAGATTCATTGCAGAATATCTGGTATGTGGTGAACGGAACATTGAAGGTGCTGCATTATGATTCCACCAATAAGGAGTACTATCAAGTGAATAATGAATTGTTTTTGAAAGGGATGTTAATAGAAAATTTTGAAGATGTATGTCTTTATAAAACTGACCAAGCAATTGTTGGAACTGAAGATGGCTTTTCACTGATAAAAATGGATAGCTCGCAAATACAGCGCCCACCGTTGAACTTACAAATCAGAAAAGTATATCTGACTGGATTTCGTGATTCGCTTATCTATGGCCGCAGTTATTTGTATGATACAGTTCCAGTGGTGATTCCTTATTCTCAGAATTCGATTAAAATAAAATATAGTGTGAATAATTATAATAAATCACGGACGGCTCTATATTCATATCAGCTAAGTGTAGACGGTAAGCAAGATGTCTGGAGTGAATACAGTGAGAATAATGTGAAAGAATTCACAGAGTTACATGAAGGCAAATACGTATTTAGTGTGAAATTACTGACCGACGGGGATCAAGATCCGGTAAAGACTGCTTTTACTTTTGAAATCCTGCCACCTTGGTATCGTACATGGTGGAGTTATTTGATGTATTTGATAGTTGTAATGTCGCTGTTTTATTATATGTATTATCATATTTCAGAAAGTCGTAGACGTCTGCTGGTACAAAAAGAATCGGAACTTTACCAGCAAGAACAGAAATTCCAAAAGGAGAGTGATTTGAAAGATAAAAAAATAGACATTCTGAAGGAAGAAAACTTGCAGTCGGAGTTGCGTCATAAATCAGAAGAATTGATTCGTACTACGCTCAATATTGTACGTAAGAATGAAACCCTATTGAATATCAAAAAAGAAGTATTAAATATTTCCCATTCCATCAGTGAAGAGAATCTTGTTTTGCTTCGCCGGAAGACACTTCGATTATTAGGAGAGATTGATACAAATATTGAGCATGATGATGATTTGCAGGCTTTTCAGAGTAGTTTTGACTCAGTATATCATGATTTTTTTAAAAAATTAGAGGAGGAATTCCCCGAACTAAGCAATAAAGAAAAGTTACTTTGTGCTTATATCAAGATGAATTTGCTTTCTAAGGAAATAGCTCCATTGCTGAACATCTCTTTACGAGGAGTTGAAATCAGCCGTTATCGCCTGCGCAAAAAATTAGGTCTAGAAAAGGGAAGTAATCTTACGGAGTTTCTGCAAAAGTTCTCAAAGTGACGCCTAAAAGTAGCGGTGCTTACTGCTTTATCCGTTACAAATGGATTTTTATAATACTAATAGGCTTTCTAGCCTCATATTAATAAGAAATCAATGATGCAGGAATGAGTCAGAAAATCAACGAATTCCTAAAAATATTGATTATAAATTTACTATCATTAACGTGAATTCAATATAAAATCAAAAAATAGCAAGTTGTCCGTCATTGACAAAATTCACGTCAATGGCGGGCTTCTTTTCAAAAAAGCAATATGCTACTATAGCCGACAAAGAGTTGGCTATAAAGTTATTGAATGAACGATGTCTGGAGTGTTCTATCTGCGCAATGTTCTTCAATTCGTCATTGACCGTTTCGATCAAGGCTCTTTTTCTGAGCAAAATCTTGTCGGCAATACTCATCAGTGAATTCTTCATATTGTTTTTAACTTTAGTGACAAGCTGTATCCCATTAAGAAAAAGATTCTCAAACAGAGCCTGACCTATATATCCTTTGTCTGCACATAGTTTTCCTTTGATGTTTTCCAGAAACTTACCCTGTTTCAACGGTTCCCGGTCATCCACGTTTCCAGACGTAAACATGAAATTGAGAATCTCACCCTTGTCATTGATTATCAGATGCAGCTTGAATCCGAAGAACCATCCCATTGAACATTTTCTACGCTCGGCAAGTCCCTCAAATGTCTTATAAATAAGGATTCTTTGGTTACGACAAACACGCAAGGGAGTGGAGTCGACAAAACTGATGCCGGTACAGGTTCCTAGCAGGACTTTTTTGATGAAGATGGTCACGGGAAGCAATACTTCCTTCTCCAGTTCCACAAAATGGTTATAAGAAACCTGACGCGGAAAAAGGTGTTTCAGATGTTTACAGACATATTCCTTATAGTAATGCTTGAAACAGCGGAAACCACCGGAGTGAAACCGGATTAGAATAACCATAATCTCAGCATCACTCATACAGTTGGGTTTGTTACGATGCTTGGTCTTCTTATACTCAATCATATATTTTTCCTGTTGAAATGTAAATTCCTTGCAAAAATCATCGGCCATACAATGTAACTTTAGACTCTGGAAACATAGTGGTAATCGTTTAAATGTTATAATTGGACACTATAAATTTAATGATTTTATCGCTATATCTCTAATTGTCAGAAAAATATATTTATTCTTATTTCGAATTCACGTTAACTTATGGGTATACCCCGACCGGACACCGGAAAGCGAAGCGGACATCTTCATCTGTCAATCTTTGGATGATAAGGCGCGAAAGAGACTGAGCCAAGGAGGAAAGATACTGCTTATACCCGACCACAAAGCCATTGAAGAACAGAGTGTAGGCGGCCTTTTCACTCCTGACTACTGGAACTATGCCATGTTCAAAAGCATTTCGGAAAACGCCGGCCGCGAAGTTTCGCCGGGCACCCTCTCCTTGCTGATGGACGAGAAACATCCCTTGTTCCGGCAGTTCCCCACCGAGTGCCATAGCAACTGGCAATGGTGGAGCATCGTACGCCATGCCCGTCCCTTTATTCTGAACGCTACACGCCACGAATACAAGCCGCTTATCCAAGTAGTAGACAATGTGGAGCGGAACCACAAGTTAGGCTTGCTGTTCGAATTTGCCGTAGACAACGGTAAGGTATTGGTTTGTATGAGCAACCTCGAAGCAATTCGCCACACTCCGGAAGGAGGTCAGCTGCGCAATGCCATTTTAAGCTATATGAAGTCGGCTGAGTTCTCTCCCACCGAGACGCTGACCTCACAGCAGTTGCAGCACATATTAACAACCGAGGTGAAAAAGCAAGACATTGTCGGCGTGAAAAACCAGTCGGATTACGACGTACAGCCGGAATAAAAAATAAGTATGAGAAGTTTCATCATAATTCCACTTTTCCTCGGCTGTCCCGTCATTTTTCAGTAGCTTTGCGGACTTTAATACAGCAAGCACCCCATGAAACTTACCCTTATACGCACCGCTCGTGAAACCGGCAAAGAGACATTCAGCACATGGCCCAGCGACACCTTGATGGAGAAGATGAAAACCGAGAACAAAGCCGGACACATATCCGCCTTGCGCAGCCTCATTCCCCACATCACCGGAAGCAACGGACACTACCCCTGCATAGACAAACTGCCACGCATCTGCCCTGCCGCAGAATATGCCCGCAGCAAAGAGGGGGAAAGATACCTGAAAACCTACAACGGACTGGTACAGATTGAAGTCAACCACCTGGCCAATGCCGTGGAAGTGGAGCAAGTAAAGCGCCAGGCGGCCCTGCTGCCGCAAACTTTTGCCGCCTTTTGCGGAAGTAGCGGACGAAGCGTAAAAATATGGGTACTGTTTGCCACCCCCGACGGTTCGCGCCCCAGGCAGGAAGAAAAAATCAGGCTGTTTCATACCGCTGCCTACCGGCTCGCCGTAAACTGTTACCAGCCCCTGCTCCCCTACCCCGTCACACTGAAAGAACCTGCCGTGGAGCAAAGCTGCCGCATGACGCTCGATGACCGTCCCTATTACAATCCGTCTGCCGTCCCTTTCTGTTTGGAACAGCCTTTGTCCGTGCCCGACGAGCCCACCTTCGGCCAACGGAAACAGACCGAAGCAAACCCGCTGATGCGCATTGCCCCCGGCTATCCGGCCTCCCAAACCTTCTCCATCCTCTTCGAAGCCGCCCTGAACCGTACCTTCGAAGAGCTGGAAAACTGGAAACGGGGCGATGACCTTCGCCCCCTGCTCTACCTGCTTGCCGGGCATTGCTACAAAGCCGGCATTCCCGAAGAAGAGGCAGTACGTCAAGTCATGATGCACTACTACCGCGAAGCGGATGAACAGCTGGTACGCATGACCCTGCACAACCTCTACCGCGAATGCAAAGGCTTCGGCACCCGCAGCAGCATGACCCGCGACCAAATCACCGCCTTCCGCCTGGAAGAATTCATGAACAGACGCTATGAGTTCCGCTGGAACACCGTGCTGGGAGAATTGGAATTCCGCCAACGGGACTCCATACACTTCCACTTCCGCCCTGCCGACCAGCGGGTAAGAAGCAGTATCGGACAGAATGCCCTGAAAGAAGGAATCAGCGTATGGGACAGAGATGTGGCACGCTACCTCAACTCGGACGCCATTCCCTTGTACAACCTCATCGAAGAATATCTGAACAGCACCGGACATTGGGACGGCAAGGACCGTATCCGCGCATTGGCCGACCTCGTCCCCTGCAACAATCCGTACTGGCGGGAACTCTTCTACCGCTGGTTTCTCAGCATGACGGCGCACTGGCAAAACATCGACCGTCAGCATGGAAACAACACGTCTCCCCTACTGGTCGGAGCCCAAGGCTATCGTAAAAGTACCTTCTGCCGCATCCTGCTGCCACCCGAACTGCGCTTCGGATATACCGACAGTATCGACTTCAAAAGCAAGCAGGACGCAGAGCGGAGCCTCGGCCGCTTTTTCCTGATAAACATCGACGAATTCGACCAAATCAGCGTCAATCAGCAAGGTTTTCTAAAGCATCTGCTGCAGAAACCCGTGGCAAACCTGCGCAAGCCTTACGGCACCGCCATCCAGGAAATAAGACGCTACGCCTCCTTTATAGCCACCAGCAACCAGAAAGACCTGCTGACAGACCCCAGCGGCAGCCGCCGTTTCATCTGCATCGAAGTCACCGGCCCCATCCATACCAATGTCACCATCAACTACCGGCAACTCTACGCACAAGCCATGGATGCCATAGCCAAAGGTGAACGCTACTGGCTGGACGATTCCGACGAAGCCATCTTGAAACAGACCAACCGGGAGTTTGAACAGCCCACACCGTTGGAACAGCTCTTCCTCTGCCACTTCCATCCCGCCGAAAATGAAGAGGAAGGAGACTGGATGACCCCTATGGAGATTCTCTCCTTCTTGCAAACCAAGACCAAAGACCGGCTGTCCATCAATAAAGTGGCTCTGTTCGGACGTGCACTCCACAAACTGGGCATCAGCAGCCGCCGGAAGACAAGAGGAACAGAATATCATGTAGTGAAAAAAGAATAATCCTGCCAATTAATTTGCTTCTACTTTCGGTTTGCGCTATCTTTGCGTTTCAAATCAAGAAGATATGAAAAAAGAAAGTCAAGTGATATTCGACCGGAATGCCGTAGAGTTTGTGGCCGTAGCCGCCGAGTTTTGCAAGTTTCTGGAACAAGCGGAAGGGGTGAAACGTTCCGCGTTCGTCGATACCTCCTTAAAAATACTTCCGCTGCTCTACCTGAAGGCCTCCATGCTGCCCGAGTGCGAAACCATAGGAGACGAGGCGCCGGAAACATTCGTCACCGAAGAGACCTATGAGGTACTCCGCATGAACCTCGCCAATATCCTGGCCGAGAAAGACGACTACCTGGACGTATTCGTATCCGACATGAAGTATAGTGACCAGCCCATCACCAGGAACATTTCCGAAGACTTGGCCGACATATACCAGGACATCAAGGACTTTATCTTCGTATTCCAGCTGGGTTTCAACGAGACGATGAACGATTCGCTTGCCATCTGCCAGGAAAACTTCCGCCTCCATTGGGGACAAAAGCTTGTCAACACCCTGCGTGCCCTGCACGAGGTGAAGTATGCGCAAGGCGAGGATGAAGAGGAGGAAACCGCAGACTTTGAATATTAAATTATGGTTATCAAAAGAACAATAGATAAAGAAACAGTGAAAGACCTGCCCAAAGCCGCCTTTCCGGGACAGATACATGTCGTACAGACACCGTGGGAAGCGGAGAAGGCAGTCGCCTATCTGAAGTCCTGCCCGTTGCTGGGCATAGACAGCGAAACCCGTCCATCGTTCACAAAAGGACAGATACACAAGGTGGCCCTGCTGCAGATTTCCTCAGAGGAACATTGCTTTCTGTTCCGCCTCAACCTGACGGGACTGACTCTGCCGGTTATCACATTGCTGGAAAACCCAAGTGTAACGAAAGTAGGCCTTTCCTTGCGGGATGACTTCATGATGCTGCACAAGCGTGCTCCTTTCGAACAACATGCGTGCATTGAATTGCAGGAATACGTCCGCGCTTTCGGCATCCAGGATAAAAGCCTGCAAAAGATATATGCCATCCTCTTCGGGGAAAAGATTTCGAAAAGCCAGCGCCTTTCCAACTGGGAAGCCGAAACCTTGACCGAACCGCAGAAACTGTATGCCGCCACCGATGCCTGGGCATGCCTCAACATCTACAACAAGCTGCAAGAACTGAAACGGACAGGAGATTTTGAGATAGAAGCCAATAATAATGTGGTAATGTAATGCACATTATCACATTACCACATTAATCACATTATATATATGTACAAAGTATACCTTAAACCCAATAAAGAGGAGTCATTAAAGCGTTTTCACCCGTGGGTGTTTTCCGGCGCCATCGCACATTTCGACGGAGAGCCCGAAGAAGGGGAAGTTGTTGAAATCTACACGTCCAAAAAGGAATTCATAGCCAAAGGGCATTTTCAGATTGGCAGTATCGCCGTACGCGTACTGACCTTCCGTCAAGAAGAAGAAATCAATGCGGACTTCTGGAAACGCAAACTCAGCATAGCATACGACATGCGCCGCAGTATCGGCATAGCCGGAAACCCGACAAACAACACCTATCGCCTGGTGCACGGGGAGGGAGACAACCTGCCGGGGCTGGTTATCGACATTTATGCCTGTACCGCAGTGATGCAGGCACATTCTGCCGGCATGCACCTCGACCGCATGGCCATTGCCGATGCCCTTACCGAAGTGATGGGCAGCCAGATTGACAATATCTATTACAAATCGGAGACGACCCTTCCCTTCAAGGCCGACCTCTATCCGGAGAATGGTTTCTTGAAAGGCGGCAGCACGGACAATGTAGCCATGGAGTACGGCCTGAAGTTCCACATCGACTGGCTGAAAGGCCAAAAAACCGGTTTCTTCGTAGACCAACGCGAGAACCGTTCGCTACTGGAACGTTATGCCAAAGGCCGCAGCGTACTGAATATGTTCTGCTATACCGGCGGCTTCTCCGTATATGCTATGCGTGGAGACGCCAAACTGGTGCATTCCGTGGACAGCTCCGCCAAAGCCATCGACTTGACCAACAAGAACATCGAACTGAACTTCCCGGGTGACACCCGCCATGCCGCCTATGCAGAAGATGCCTTCAAATACCTTGACCGCATGGGCGACCAATACGACCTGATAGTTCTTGACCCTCCTGCTTTTGCCAAGCACCGCGATGCCCTGCGTAATGCCCTGCAAGGCTACCGCAAACTCAATGTCAAGGCTTTCGAAAAAATCAAGCCCGGAGGTATTCTTTTCACTTTCTCGTGCTCGCAAGCCGTCAGTAAAGAGAACTTCCGCACGGCCGTGTTCACAGCCGCTGCCATGTCCGGCCGCAGCGTACGCATCCTGCACCAACTGACACAACCTGCCGACCACCCGGTAAGCATCTATCATCCGGAAGGGGAATACCTGAAAGGGCTGGTTCTATATGTAGAATAAAGGAAAAAGAAGGCCTCATCGGCCTTCTTTTCTTAAATAGAGTTAATAAAAAGTAGAAAAGTGCCAAAATAGCATGTTATATAACATAAACCATGTATATTTGCACTGTGTTTTTCATGGTATTAGATTTAAGGTTAATAAAGATTGGGTGTCTGGGATAGATACCCTTCTTTTTTTATAATACATTCCTTCCCAAAATCCATCCCTCATTAATCTCTTTCGTTGAAGAAAAAGCCGTACAGAACTTGTTTTTCTCCTAGTCTCATTGTACATTTGCATCTATTACATAATTTAAAATATAAAAAGCTAATATTATGAGCATCAAATTCCGACTCACTGCCATGCAATTCCTGCAATTCTTCGTTTGGGGAGCATGGCTGATTTCATTAGGTGGTTACATGGGCGGTACGTTACATTTTGAAGGCGGACAAATCGGAGCAATCTTTGCAACCATGGGTATAGCCTCACTGATAATGCCCGGACTGACCGGTATCATCGCCGACAAATGGATAAACGCCGAACGCCTTTATGGCATACTCCACCTTATCGGTGCCGGTGCTCTGATTTATGCTTCCACTGCCACTACGTACACCCACATGTACTGGGCCATGCTGCTCAACATGCTTGTTTATATGCCCACGCTATCCCTGGCCAACACCGTGTCCTACAATGCGCTGGAAAGATATAAAATGGATTTGGTAAAAGACTTCCCCCCCATCCGTGTATGGGGAACGGTAGGCTTTATCTGTGCCATGTGGGCTGTGGACCTTACCGGGTTCAAGGCAAGTGCGGCACAACTCTATGTGGCAGCCATCTCGGCAGCCATGCTGGGGCTTTACGCCTTCACCCTGCCTGCCTGCCCTCCCATGCGCTGCGAAGGAAAAACGATGCTCTCCGCTTTCGGACTGGATGCACTGGTGCTGTTCAAGCGCAAGAAGATGGCCATCTTCTTCCTATTCTCCATGTTGCTGGGAGCCGCCCTCCAAATAACAAACACCTATGGTGACCTTTTCCTGGGTTCGTTTGCTTCCATACCGGAATATGCAGATTCGTTCGGTGTGAAACACTCCGTCATCCTGCTCTCCATCTCGCAAATGAGTGAGACGCTGTTTATCCTTGCCATCCCCTTCTTCCTGAAACATTTCGGAATCAAGCGTGTTATGTTAATCAGTATGTTTGCATGGGTATTCCGTTTCGGGCTTTTCGCCCTCGGAGACCCGGGAAGCGGACTTTGGATGCTCATTCTCTCGATGATTGTCTACGGCATGGCATTTGACTTTTTCAATGTATCGGGCTCGCTGTTTACAGAAATGGAGGCACATCCCAGTATCCGTGCCAGCGCACAAGGCTTGTTCTTCATGATGACGAACGGTGTGGGAGCCATCATCGGAGGTTATGCCAGCGGAGCCGTGGTGGATGCCTTCTCGGTATATGCCGAAGGCGGAGGACTGGTAAGCCGCGACTGGACACCGGTATGGTTTATCTTTGCAGGATATGCCTTAGTCATTGGTCTGTTATTTGGAATAGTATTCCGCTATAAGCATAATCCGGAGAAAATAGAGAAAAACTGATTGAAAATCAGGTTGATTTAATAGGTATGAATAAGAAGAAGATAGAACTACAAGTACTAAACATTTCCAACAGCCAGGCGCAAGCGGGCGCCTATGCCCTGGTACTGGGTGAAGCGGGCGGCGAGCGTCAGCTTCCGATTATTATAGGTGCCACCGAAGCACAAGCTATGGTCATCGAGATGAAAGGTATTGTACCGCCCCGTCCGCTGACCCATAACCTATTCGCTTCCGTTCTTGAAGTGCTGGGCGTAAAACTGATGCGTATTCTTATCTATAAAGTAGACAACGGAGTATTCTACTCTTACCTTTATATGAAAGCCGAAGAAACCATTCTCCGGATTGATGCGCGTACCAGCGACGCCGTTGCCCTGGCATTGCGCATGAATGCCCCTATCTTTGTCTACGAAGACATCCTCGAAGCAGAATGTCTGAAAACCGTCGAAGGTTCCATCGACCCGATGGAAGGCAGCGAACCGGACAAAGACGAACTGCTGCAGGAAGACACGATAGGCATACTGAAAACGGCCCTGCAAAAAGCAGTCGATGAAGAGGACTATGAACGTGCCGCACAGCTAAGAGACCAGATTAACCAACTCAAGAACAATTTGTAATATGCACGTATTCTATACCCCCGACATACAAGCCCACGCAGAGCTGCCCGAAGAGGAAGCCGCACACGCCGTACGCGTCTTGCGCTTGCAGGCTGGAGACGAGGTCATGTTGACAGACGGAAAAGGCTGCTTTTATCGTGCCGAAATCAGTACGGCTACAAACAAGCGCTGTCTGGTGAATATCCTGGAAACCCTTCCGCAAGCCCCCTTGTGGAAAGGTCATCTGCACATTGCCATGGCGCCTACCAAGAATATGGACCGCACAGAGTGGTTTGCCGAGAAAGCGACGGAAATTGGGTTTGACGAACTGACATTCCTGAACTGCCGTTTCTCGGAACGGAAAGTCATCAAGACGGAGCGCATTTCCAAAATACTGGTTTCCGCCATCAAGCAGTCGCTCAAGGCACGCCTGCCCCAACTGAATGAGATGACAGACTTCAACAAGTTCATCACACAGCCTTTTCCGGGCCAGAAATTCATCGCCCACTGTTATGAAGGCGAAAAACCGCTTTTGAAGGATATGGTACATCCCGGAGAGGATGCCCTCGTACTAATCGGTCCCGAAGGAGACTTCAGCGAAGAGGAAGTCCGGAAGGCGGCGGAAAACGGGTTTATCCCCATCAGCCTGGGAAAATCAAGGCTGCGCACAGAGACGGCGGCACTGGTTGCCTGCCACATCCTCAACTTACAGAATCAATGATACTCACTAAAACAAAAACTATATGAAAAAGAACCTATTCTTCCACTTCTCAGTACTGGCAATGCTCATCGTGCTGATAAGCGCTTGTTCGTCCAAAAAGTCGGAATATACCAATGTGATTCCCTCCGATGCCTCGCAAGTCATCGCTGTCAATTTAAAATCATTGGCAGACAAGGCCGGTACCAAAGATAAAGAGACTAAAGAAGCACTGCAAAAGCTGACAGATGCCTTGAAAAGCGATATGAATGCAGCCACTTTCCAACAATTGGAGGCTGTACTGAAAGACCCTGCCAAATCGGGAGTGGACGTTCATGCGCCCATCTATATCTTCAATGCTCCCTCGTTCCCCTACACCACCATGGTAGCCAAGGTTCAGAACAAGGATGACTTGCTGAAACTGCTGGAAGTTACGGAGAAAGAACAGATAATCAGCCACGTGTCAGAAGCGGACGGCTACAGCTTTGCACAAATCAACAAGCAGGCACTGCTCGCTTTCACTCCCACCACGCTTATGGTGGTGAACTACACCGGCACATCGCAATTGGAAAAAGTCAAGGAGGAAATACCCGCCCTACTGAAACAGACGGAAGAGAACAGTATCAACAGCAATACTGCTTTCAAGAAGATGCAAAAGCAGAACGGAGACGTCAACATGCTCATTACTCCCTCCAGCCTGCTGAGTGCCTATGCCAATCCGCTGAATTACGGAATATCCCAAAGTATTGATTTGAAAGATTTGAAGATGCTGGGAAGCCTCTCTTTCGAAAAAGGAAAAATTGAGCTGAAGATAGATAACTATACAGAGAATGCAGAACTGAAAGCTCTCTTCGAAAAGCAGGCCAAAAGCACTTGCCCCATCGAAAACACATTTCTGAAATATTTCCCCAAATCTACGCTGGCACTGCTCAGCATAGGTATCAATGGAGAGGAGTTCTACAATGTACTGCAAGAGAATGAGCAGTTCCGCAACGATTTCTCCATTACCAAAGCCGCTGAAGTAAAGGACTTGTTCAATGCTTTCCACAACGACCTGACCATAGGCCTTATCAATGTAACCATGAACAGTAATCCTTCTTTCCTTGCCTACGCCAGCGTAAAGAACGATGCTCCTCTGAAAGCCCTTTATGAGAAAAAGTCCGAACTGGGACTGAAACGCGGCGAAGACATCGTGAAATTGAATGAGAATGAATATGTCTATAAATCACGCGCTATCAACATTTTCTTCGGCATACGAGACAAACAAATGTACGCCACCAACGACGAACTGCTGTATAAGAATGCCTGCAAGACCGCTGACCCGTCTGCCAAAGAAACAGACTTCGCTTCCAGTCTGAAAGGCAAGCGTACAGCCTTTGTCATCAATGCGGAAGCCGTACTCGACCTGCCCGTTATAAAATTGCTTGTTGGGTTCGGCGGACAAGAGTATAGCACCTATTACTCGCTGCTCGGCAATATCTCGTATCTGGAAGCTGTCGGTAACGAGGACAAGGCAACCGTTACCCTGCAACTGAAGAATAAGGATGTAAATGCGTTGAAACAGATTGTGGACTTCATCAAGCAGTTTGCAGGAATGTAATTTAAGGATTAAAGATTAGAGATTAAGGATTAATACCACTCATGAATAGGATTCACCTACGGCAAACACTACCTCAAGTGTTTGCCGACCGTGATGCCATTACCTCAGACGTATGGCATCGGGACATTACGTTCCACAAAGGGAAACGTTATCTCATAGAAGCCGCTTCGGGTACCGGAAAGTCATCGCTTTGTAGCTATATTTACGGCTATCGGCACGATTATCAGGGAATCATCAACTTTGATGAACGCAATATCCGTTCACTCTCCGTCAATGACTGGATAGATATACGCAAACACTCTCTCAGCATTCTTTTTCAAGAGTTGCGTATCTTTCCCGAACTTACCGCCATCGAGAACATACAACTGAAGAACCGGCTTACCAATTTCAAAAAAAGGAAAGAAGTCCTTACCCTCTTTGAGGCCATCGGCATTGCCGACAAGGTAAACGAAAAAGCCGGAAAGCTATCTTTTGGCCAGCAACAAAGAGTCGCCTTTATCCGCAGCCTCTGCCAGCCTTTCGACTTCATCTTCCTGGACGAACCCATCAGCCATCTGGATAACGAGAACGGAACAATCATGGGCAGACTGCTGACAGAAGAAGCCAGCCGCCAAGAAGCGGGAATCATAGTGACTTCCATAGGTAAGCATCTGGAACTAGAGTATGACGAAATTTATAAATTATAAATGTAGCTAATATGAATCGACTTGTTTGGAAACTTCTCCGCCAGCACATCAGTGTCGGACAGCTGGCAGGCTTTTTCCTCGCCAATCTCTTCGGCATGATGATTGTATTGCTGAGCGTACAATTCTATCGTGATGTCCTTCCCGTTTTTACGGAAGGGGATAGTTTCATGAAGAAGGAGTATATCATTGCTACCAAAAAAATCAGTACTCTGGGCAGCTTTGCCGGGAAAAGCAATACCTTCTCCAAAGAGGAGATAAAGGACCTGAAAGCCCAACCTTTTACTAAGGGGGTAGGCGCGTTCACTCCTTCCCAGTTCAAGGTTTCTGCCGGACTCGGTATGCAGGAAGCCGGTATCCGTCTGTCAACAGAGATGTTTTTCGAGTCTGTACCCGACGAATATGTGGATGTCAGTCTGGACAAATGGCATTTTGACGAAGATGCCCGGGTAATTCCCATCATCATTCCACGTAACTATCTGAACCTCTACAACTTTGGCTTTGCACAAAGCCGGAGTCTGCCGAAACTCTCCGAAGGCCTGATGAGTCTGGTACAAATGGATGTGATGATGCGGGGTAACGGACGTGTGGAACAATATAAAGGCAACATTGTAGGATTCTCCAACCGGCTGAATACCATTCTCGTTCCCCAATCCTTCATGGACTGGGCCAATAAGAATTTCGCACCGGAGAAAGAAGCGGAACCGTCCCGGCTGATTGTGGAAGTAAAGAATCCTACCGACACAGCCATCACCGACTATTTCCAGCAAAAGAATTACGAAACTGAAGGCAACAATCTGGATGCCGGGAAGACAACTTATTTCCTGCGCCTCATTACGGCCATCGTCATGGGAGTAGGATTGTTCATCAGCATTCTGTCATTCTACATCCTGATGCTGAGCATCTTCCTGCTTCTCCAAAAGAATACGGTAAAACTGGAAAACCTGCTGCTGATAGGATATAGCCCGACGCAGGTAGCCACACCTTATTATATACTGACAGTAGGGCTGAATGTACTGGTACTGCTCCTCGCCATCGGCTGCGTGGCATGGGTGCGCAGTTACTATATAGAAGTAGTCCAAAGCCTCTTCCCGCAATTGGAGAGCGGATCACTGCTTCCATGTATATTGATCGGTTGCCTATTATTTTTTGCTGTATCACTGCTGAATATTTTGGCAATAGGCAAAAAAATTATCAGTATCTGGAAAGGGAGAAAATAAAGATGGAAAAATTCCATCCAGCAAATATAAAGTTCATGATATGCCATCATTACAGCAAGCATCCGCCTCTACATATACCGCACCCGAAAGGAGATGGAACGGAAACACAAAGAAGAAATCCTTTTGCTCCGCATCCGCAACTTGATAAAGCAGTGCAGCCGTTATGAAGCGGAACAAAAGAAATGTACGGTTGCCACCCCTCGGAATATGCGGAAAAAATGCAGAAATCAACCTGAGTGTTGTTCCGTTTCAACAAGATTGTTGCCGTCTAAAGAGGATTCAGGGCTACTTTTGCAGCATAATTTTAAAAGAACCATGAAAATGAATTTTATGAAAAGAGCCGGCTTCGTGCTGACTTGTGCAACCATGCTTGCAAACTTGTGTGCCGCCCAGAACACAGAACGCACACCTCAAGGAATGAAATGCACCACATAAGGAATGGACATCCGTGTGGAATTCTATTCGCCTTCCATTGTGCAGGTTTCAAAACTCCCGAAGGCAAACCCTACAACAAAGAAAGTCTGGTAGTGGTCACAAGCTGAATGCCAAGCTGATGATTGTGGCATGACCCGGCTTTGGCACCCACACAGAGCAACGCAAGGAGTTGGATGCCAAAGGGATGATTATCAACTTCAACACTTGGCCACCCAAAAGTGGCACACGCCCCTACGACGTCTACAATCCCGAAGCAAGGGACATTTATTGGAAATATCTGAATAAAGGCATTTTCAGTTACATCGGCAACGACGACTGGTGGCTCGATTCTACAGAGACTGACCATATCAACCGACAAGAATCGGACTATGACCTCTCCACTCACTTGGGGTCTTACCGGAGTGTAAAAAATGTCTACTCACTGATGCACAACAGCAGAATAGCCTCGCATCAAAAGGCTTTGAGCAAAGACAAACGCGTTATCATCCTGACCCGTTCCGGATTTATCGGACAACAACGTTACGGCTGCAACACCTGGAGTGGTGACGTGACCTCCACTTGGGACATGCTGGAGAAACAGATTCCTGCCGCACTGAACTATAGCTTGATGAACATCCCGAACTGGAACAGTGACATAGGTGGCTTCTTTGCCGGACGCTGGATGCAGTTCGGCACTTTCTGCCCGATAATGCGTTCGCACGGTACGGAGTTGCCCCGTGAAATCTGGAACTTCGGCAAGCGTGGCGAGTGGTGTTTCGATGCCCAGGAGAAGGTGATTAATCTGCGCTATCGCCTTCTGCCCTACGTTTACAGCACTTCCTGGGATGTGTTCCACAATGACGGTACATTCATGCGTCCTTTAGTAATGGATTTTGCGCCGGTTTACCTCCCTCAAGGCGCAGACTGGTGGGACTTCTGGAGTAACGAAAAGCAGCAGGACAGACAGACCTTGAACCGCAGTGTATCTTGGGAGGACAAGGCCCGTCCTCTGACGATAGAAGAGCGGGAAAGCAGTTTTCCGAACATGCTGAAAAGCCGCAAGTTCAAGGTTGTCCTGGTCGGTCAGGACTCCGGTACGGGAGACCGGCCGATGAAAGGCAGAAAGACAATAAGCTATGCAGGAAAGAAAAAGAGTATAAAGCTGTAACAGTAAAAAGGAGGAACGTGTCAAAACTACCTTACTATTTTTTAGGCGCGGATTACGCAGATTTCAAGAATCCAATTTGCATAGTCCGCGTTACTCCACGTAATCCGCGCCTAATATTACAGCATAATGAAGTGGTCATATACTTTGCTAAAAAGGAAACAACAACGGCAGCACAAATACCATCACCACTCCCATAATAATCTGCAACGGGAGCCCCACTTTTATATAATCCATGAATGTATATTGTCCTGCCGGCATCACCAGTGCATTGGGCGGTGTAGAGAATGGAGAAGCGAAACACATACTTGCCGCAACCGTCACGGCAAACAAGAACGGAACGGGACTTACTCCAATCTGAATCGCACTTTGAAGAGCAATAGGGGCCATCAGCACTGCCGTCACCGTATTGCTGATGAACATGGTCATCAATGAAGTGGTGAAATAGATACCTGCCATCAACACAATAGGACCATAACTGCCCAACCCACTTACAAGACTGTTGGATATATATTCCGAGGCACCGGTCTTTTCGAGTGCAAGAGACATGGGGAGCATGGCTGCAAAGAGTACAATTGTTTCCCAGTTTATCGTTTTATAGGCGGCTTCCACATTCCTGAAACATCCCGTCAGCACCATCAGCAAGCCGGCAATCATCACCGCTGTCACCGGGGCCACGGGAATAAAGTCGAAGACCATCATGGCAACCATCAGCACCATGATAGCGGCAGCTATGGGCGCTTTATAATCCAGCGTCACTTTGGCGGCTTCTGCCAAAGGCTGCCCCAATACCACCCAATCGGAATCTTCCCTGCTTATCCGTGCGATGTCCTGCCACGCACCCTGCACCAGCAAAACATCGCCACTATGCATACGCTCACGTCCCAATTCACGTAATATATATTCCTTCTTACGACGGATGCCCAATACATTTACATTAAATTTATCACGGAACCCAGCTTCCTTCACCGTCCGGTTCACGATATTGGAAGAAGGCATCAACACAATTTCGGCAATTCCGATGTCATAAAAGTCAAGGGACTTGTCGGCTTTAGAGGCTTCTTCAGTGGTATGCCCGTCGAGCATTTCCATTAAAAAGTCTTCAGCAAAACGATTTACGTTCGATACCTCTCCCGTAATATAAAGCACGTCGCCCACCCAAATAGTCGTATCGGGTGATGCCAATTTCTGGGTAATAGTTTTCAGGAATCTATGTTGGGAAGAGTCTACACGCCGTACTTCAATGATATTCAGACCATACTTGCGGCGTACATCCAGGTCTATGATGGTTTTTCCTATCAGACGGGAGTCATTGACAGCCCTCAAACGGAACAGGTTGCTGGAAAGTCCGTACTCCTGTACCAGTTGGTCCAATGATTTACCTGACAATGTTCCGTCATTCTTTTTGCCTTTCTTGGAGAGAAACCATTTGGTCAGAGGCATTAAAACCAAAGTTCCCACTATCACGCACACAATGCCCACCGGCAAGAAGGAGAAGAAAGACAGCGGTTCAAAGCCCGCTCCCGTCAATGTATTCTGAATGACCAAGTTAGGAGGCGTACCGATAAGTGTCATCATACCACCCATGCTGCTGGCAAAAGCCAAAGGCATCAATAGACGGCTGGGATTCATTCCTGCACTCAGTGCCAAACTCACCACGATAGGCAGCATCAAAGCCACCGTTCCCGTATTGCTCACAAAAGCACCAATGGCAGAGGTAACCAGCATAACCAGCAAGAAGAGTTTCAGCTCGCTTTTGCCTGCCAACTTTAGAATACGCGAACTTATCATTTTAGCCAGCCCGGTCTGAAAAATGGCGCCGCCCACAACGAACAAGCCTACCATCATAATCACCACCGAGTTGGAGAAGCCGGAAAGGGCCTCTTCAGGAGTAAGAATCTGAAATATCAATAAACCAATCAGCGCACAAAGCGCCACAATGTCCGAACGGACTTTGCCTGCTACAAAAAAGGCAGCGGAGAGAACAAGGATAATAAGGGTAATCAGCATAAATATGTATATTAAGAATGCACAAATATACTTATTTACGCATGATCACACAACCCCTTACTACCTCAAACTACTGATTTAGAACTCGAATTTTTCCAGCTTCATGGCGGCCAGCCCCTGGATTTTGGGCACCAGGGCCACAAAATGGTCCGCTTTTTCATGGGCAGACAATGACTCTGCATCTTTCCATGTTTCACAAATCATAAGAACATCGCTGCGAGTGGCGCTCTCAAACACATCATAGGCAATGCATCCATTGTCCTTCAAGGAATATGCGACCAGTTCTTTGGCAGATTCCAATACTGCGGTACGGTTTTCCGCACTTACCTGAATAAAAACATTTAATCTAATCATACTTGTATAAATTTTAAGTGCATCGCAAATTTAAGCAGAATAAATCTCTCCACCAACAAAAGTAAATTGTTATTAATTCCTTTCCCGCCGGATGAACCAATCTTTGGCAAGTATGTTGTCTCATCAGAATTGATTCTAACTTTAACTATTAAAAAACTGACTTGATTATGAAATGTAAAGATTCTAATTTCTGGATCGGACTGGGAATAGGTTCGGTTGCCGGTGCATTGGCCTACCACTTCTCCCGTACGGAGAAAGCTAAAAAGCTGGAAGATGCCATATGCCGTGCCATCCACAAAGCAAGTGGCGAAGCCAAGGAGTTCATCAACACTGCTGAAGAAGAAGCATTGCACACTGGCACCAAAGTAGCGGACAAGATGGCCCATGAGGTCCATGAGGCCGCAGAGAAAGCTGACAATCTGAAAAACAAGGTTCACAATTTTGCCGATGCCAAGAAATAAAACAAGCACTTGGAAACTTCTGAAGACGGATGTATTTTGATACATCCGTTTTTTCATATCGCCCCATCAGTTCTGCAGACTGCGCCGATTCAAAATATCATTCATATGCTCCAATGCCCATCCTACCAAAGATTCAATATGCGGCATCAGGCTACATCCGGTTTCTGTAAGGTTATACTCCACACGGGGAGGAACTTCCGCATAGACTTTCCTGACAATCAGCCCGTCCGTCTCCAATGAGCGCAATGTAACCGTCAGCATCCGCTGGGAAATATCCCCTATGGTTTTCTGTATATCGCAAAAACGCATCGTTCCATTCGCTTTCAGTGTGACCAGCACAAGCATTGTCCATTTGTCTCCCAACCTGCTCAGTACATCCCGTACCGGACAAGCATCCATACGATGAAAATTTTCCATTCCTTTATTTTACCAATCAGTTCAACCTCAGCAATGGCGACTCTATGCTTAGTGTCCGGCATTGCACCACAAAAGTAATAAACTTACTCAAAATAACTATCGTTTCATACAATAATAAAAACATTCTTTATACTCATAAAAGCATCCATCTCATCCGGATTATTTGTATGTTTGCAACATCATTTCCCATTCATATGTAACTGCAAGACTCTTATGAACGTAAAAATAGAAGAAAGCTGGAGAAAACGCCTGCAAGAGGAGTTTGACAAACCTTATTTTGAGAAGCTGGTAGCATTTGTAAAAAGTGAGTATGGACATGCCAACGTGCTACCTCCCGGCCATCAAATTTTCCACGTCTTCAACTCTTGCCCGTTCGAGAAAGTGAAAGTCGTCATACTCGGACAAGACCCTTATCCTAATCCCGGTCAGTATTATGGAGTCTGCTTTTCCGTACCGAAAGGAGTAGCCATTCCCGGTTCTCTGGCAAACATATTCAAAGAAATACATCAGGACCTGGGAAAGCCCATTCCGACTTCCGGAAATCTGGACCGTTGGGTAGCGCAAGGCGTGTTTCCTATGAATTCCGTCCTCACAGTACGTGCCCACGAAACCGGCTCGCACCGGAACATGGGATGGGAAATCTTCACAGACGCTGTTATCAAGAAACTGAGTGATGAACGGGAGAATCTTGTATTCATGCTTTGGGGAGCGTACGCCAAAGAAAAAGCCGCTTTAATTAATAGCAGCAGGCACTTGATTCTGACTACCGTCCATCCGTCCCCACGTTCTGCCGAATACGGATTCTTCGGTTGCAGGCACTTCAGTAAAGCCAACGATTTCTTACGAAGCAGAGGGATACAAGAAATAGACTGGTAACGCGCTACAATACTCCGCTGACTCCGCTTCCAAACAAAGCAAAGTCCCCCAGGCACGGGTCGTCCGGAAAGGCCTCTGCCAGAGCTTCAGTAATCCGGCGGGCATTCTTCAAAGAAAATGTTTCTGTCTCGGTGAGTCCCAAAGCATAAGCCACACGGCAGACATGCGTGTCCAAAGGCACAATCAGGTCCCTGCAATCAAATCTCTCCCAAATACCAAAATCCACTTCCGGACCTTTCCTTATCATCCAGCGCAAAAACATGTTCAGTTTCTTTTGAGGACTCTTCGCCGAGACTTCCAAAAATGCACATAACCTTTCCATCGGATTACCGGCATACGTACATAAGGCATCCTCCAGACTGTCAAAAGCAGAATAAGCTGCATGCAAACGTCTGAAATAGGAATGAAAGTCAGCATAAGAAAGCATCCGGTAAAAACTGCTTCTGTCCGCAGCAGGAAAGTCATTCTTCCATCGGCAGGACAACACGTATTGATGAGGTGATGCCCCCATCAACCTATGCAACTCTTCAGCCTTTTTCAATATCTGTTTACGGTTACCGAAACTCATGATGGCAGTCAGCAGCCCACTGATTTCAATATCCTGCTTCCGTTCATAGCGATGTGGAAACTGTATGGGATCGTTCTGAATGAAGCCGGCGCAATGATAGGCCGCCGCCCACTCCCAAAGTTGTCTTTTAATCTCCTCGGTCATCTGCAAGCATTTGTTTTTTCATCTGAAATGCAAAGATATTGCAAATCGAATGCAAAACTTTCATGCTTGCACGAAAAAGTTGTGCCGGGATATAGCTTATCTTATTTAAAGATATTGCATTTATAGCAACATCGGACAAGTAACCTATTTCTTTTCCTCCTATTTTTGCAACATGAAAAAGCCCAATAGAGCCATGCAGCAGAAAAAGACAACCCAGGAGGAATACCAAAAGTGTGTGAACGCAGTAGTGGATTATATAAATCTGCACCTCGGAGAAGAAATTGACCTGAAATCTTTGGCCAGGATTTCCCATTTCTCTCCCTTCTACTTCCACCGCATCATGAAAGCTTTTCTGGGTGAACCCGTCGGTACGTTCATTGTCCGGACGCGTACCGAAGCCGCTGCCCGGTTGCTTCGTTACTCGGACATGCCGATAGCGGACATAGCCTACCGTATAGGCTACTCTTCGCCCTCGTCACTGTCAAAAGTATTCAAGCAATTATACGGCATTTCACCATTAGAATATCGTAACAATAAAAACTTTGTAATTATGAAACCAGCCATTATTCGTCCGGAACTGGAACTGAAACACGAAATCAAAGAAGTTCCTGCCCGCAATGTGATTTACATCCGCCTCTTTGGCGACTATAAACTGAACGACTATTGCAGCGCATGGACGCACCTTTGCCAGTTCATCCAGGAAGAAAAACTGCCTATGGGAGAAGTGATGCCCTACTGCATCTATCACGATGACCCCAAAGTGACACCCCCTGAAAAGCTGCGTACCGATGTATGTATGGTCCTACCCTCATTTGCAACGGCCAAAGGAGACATAGGATTTAAACAGCTCGCTGCAGGCCGCTATGCCATATTCCTATACAAAGGTCCATACGAACATCTGCAGGCCGTATACGATACCATCTACGGGAAGTATATCCCCGAAATGGAATGTAGCTTACGGGATGAGTCCAGTGCGGAACGTTACCTGAATAACCCCGCAGATACGGCACCGGAGGAACTGTTGACAGAAATTTATATTCCGGTAGAGTAGGCAAACTGTTCTGCCGGAGCCATCAGACTTTCTCCCCGGAAGAGTTTAGGAACCGGACAGCGAACAAGTATTCGTTCCTCCATGGAGTAAAAATCGTTCCACCATGGTGGAACGATTTTTACTCCACGGTGGAATGATTTTTACCTCATGATGGAACGAATAAATATCAGGCAAGCCGGTCGATACTATATTAGATACCCATATCTATACTGTATTGTAAAAAAGGGACACTCCCTTGTCTGTATGCTTGTTTTTATTCATTAATTTTGCACGACGCAATGCGAATCAAGCAATTGACGCAAACAGATAATTTTAAAATCTCCATTAAAATCAAGATAAAAGATGCAAAATGTTTCCATAAAAGGGTTTATATATGCGGCTCTCTCCTCTGCCACCTTCGGGCTGGCTCCTTTCTTCACCATTTCATTACTCCTTGCGGGCTTCTCCTCTTTCGAAGTATTGGCCTACCGATGGGGAATAGCTTCACTTACCTTGGTCGTTTTCGGCATTATGCTGGGCGAGACATTCCGCATCAGCAGGAAAGACTGGGGAACGGTGTTCATCCTCAGCCTGCTCCGGGCAGCTACCTCCTTCAGTCTGGTCATCGCCTATCAGAACATAGCCAGCGGAGTGGCATCCACCATTCATTTCATGTATCCGCTGGCCGTGGCACTGGCCATGATGGGCTTTTTCGGAGAAAAGAGGTCATTCGCCATTCTGTTTGCCGTGTTGGTGTCACTAAGCGGAGCTGGACTTTTGTCATCCGGCAAAATAGACTTTGAAGGAGGAAACACGACCATCGGGCTGATTGCTGCCGGTCTGTCCGTATTCTTTTATGGAGGATATATCGTAGGAGTAAGGAAGAGCCGTGCCGTGCAGATTCCCTCCACTGCATTGACATGCTACGTAATGGGGTTGGGAGCCTTGTTCTTTATTATAGGAGGATGTCTGACCGGAGGCATCCGGCTGGCCAATGACACCCATACATGGCTGAATATTCTCGGACTGGCACTGCCGGCAACAGCTATATCCAACATCACCCTGGTAAAGGCCATTAAATACATAGGGCCTACACTGACTTCCATTTTCGGGGCCTTGGAACCTCTGACAGCCGTAGTTATCGGTTGCCTGATATTCAATGAAAGCTTCACACCGGCCAGCGCCGTCGGCATGGCGCTGATAATAACGGCCGTTACAGTCGTGGTGGTACACGAAAAGAAAAAGGAGAGCCAGAGTTGATTGTCCTTATTTCGCCTTTTTATAATCCGTGATGAAACCTTCCATCATCCACTTGGCCAAGGCCTGGCGGTTCGAACTGATTACAAAACGGCGCTGGTCAAAAGTGTTCTGGATATTTCCCAATTCCACGAATACGGAAGCGGGAGAAGTATTGGCTAACACATAAAGATTGCGTGCGCTGACAGTTCCGGTAAACCCACGGTTGGGCTGGTGCTTGTCATATTTCGACTCGAAAGTTTTCTTCATGGTCTTAGCCAGACGCTTGCTGTCGGGCTTGCTTTTAGAGTGGTAAAAGAACACATCGGTCTGATGGCTCTTGCTGCGACTGTCCACATGAAGAAAAATGGCACGGCAATATTTATAGTTCTTGCGGTCCTTCTTGTAAAACTCATTGATTTTGGCGCAACGTTGCCGGAGACGTGCCACTTGGTTCAAGGGTATGGGAGCTCCCATGCACGTCTCACGTTTGCTGTTGGAAAGGTACTTGTCATCACGGATTCCGTCTTTAGCATCCTGGATAATGATACGGACTTCCGCTCCCTCTTGCATCAAGTTACGGGCAAGGCGCAAAGCCACATCATACGCATACTCATCTTCATGCAGTTCTATTTTGCCGATTCTGCCGATAGCTCCGGGGTCGGGGCCTCCATGCCCGCTCACTACATAAAAACAAGCACCCTGCAAACGGTTGGATGTCACTTTTACACTGGCAAGCGCTTTCCCGAACAAAGGTTCATTGATTGTCTTCTTCCCATTGCCAACCGGCTTTGATAATGGGGGCAGTACATACTTCACTCCCAGCCGCAATTCCTCCTTCCCTTTAAGAAGTTTCTTGTTCAGCTCCAAAAACTCCTTATAATAGGCTCTCCCCGGGCGCTTGTTACGTTCCAGGAAAACAGAGATTCCTTCTCCACGTCTCGGACTATCCCGCTCTTCCTGAGCCGAAGCATTAAAAGCAAACGAAGTACAAAAGAGGATGGTCAGTAAACAAAATATGCGTTTCATATTCCAATTATTCATCATTTATTCGGTTCGCTACAAATTTCCAGCCGCTAATTTATAGCATTTTACCATACTTAAGCACAAAATTATAATTTTTTCCCTACTTTTGCGACAACTTACGCGATAATAGATAAGAAACTTTTAAAACAGATAACATTATGGCAAAGCAATTCAAGCCGGAGACGCTGTGCGTACAAGCCGGATGGACTCCTAAAAAGGGCGAGCCCCGTGTACTCCCCATCTATCAAAGTACAACTTTCAAATATGATACCAGCGAACAGATGGCGCGCTTGTTCGACCTTGAAGACAGCGGCTATTTCTATACCCGCCTGCAGAACCCTACGAACGATGCAGTAGCCGCCAAGATTGCCGCCCTCGAAGGTGGTGTGGCCGCTATGCTGACATCCAGCGGACAAGCAGCCAACTTCTATGCCATTTTCAATATCTGCCAGGCAGGAGACCATTTTGTTTGCTCCTCTACCATCTATGGCGGAACATTCAACCTCTTCGGAGTAACTTTGAAGAAATTGGGCATCGACGTCACTTTCGTCAACCCGGATGCCAGCGAGGAAGAAATTTCCGCTGCTTTCCGCCCCAATACCAAGGCCCTATTCGGCGAAACCATCTCCAACCCTACGCTCGAAGTGCTCGATATAGAGAAGTTTGCCCGCATTGCCCACAGCCACGGCGTGCCCTTGATTGTGGACAACACCTTCCCTACCCCCATCAACTGCCGTCCGTTTGAATGGGGTGCCGACATCGTAGTACACTCTACCACCAAATACATGGACGGACATGCCACCAGCGTAGGTGGAGTCATTGTAGACAGCGGTAACTTCGATTGGAATGCACACGCCGACAAATTCCCCGGACTGTGCACACCGGACGAGTCTTACCACGGACTGACTTATACGAAAGCCTTCGGCAAAATGGCTTACATCACCAAGGCTACAGCCCAACTGATGCGCGACCTGGGCAGTATCCAGTCTCCACAAAACGCATTCCTGCTGAACCTGGGTCTGGAAACACTGCACCTGCGTATGCCCCAACATTGCAAGAATGCACAAGCGGTAGCCGAGTATCTTGCCCAGAACGATAAAGTGGCTTGGGTGAATTATTGTGGTCTGCCGGGCGACAAATACTACGAGCAGGCACAGAAGTACATGCCGAACGGCTCTTGCGGCGTTGTCACCTTCGGCTTGAAGGGCGGACGGGAAGAGTCTATCAAGTTTATGGATTCACTGAAACTGGCGGCCATCGTGACTCATGTGGCCGATGCACGTACTTGTGTGCTGCACCCAGCCAGTCATACACACCGCCAGTTGACAGACGAGCAACTGATGGAGGCAGGTGTACGCCCCGACCTAATTCGCTTCTCGGTAGGTATAGAGAATGCAGAGGATATTATTGCGGATATAGAACAAGCGCTGAACGCCTAAAGGAATAAACAAAAGGGAGTGCATTTTCGGACAATGCACTCCCTTTTCATTTCAATATTCTCTATTACTCAACATTCAATATAATCGTCAAACTTTCCTTGCCTTGGTAGAAGGTCTTTGCTTTCACGACCAGGGAACCACACTTCACCGGTTCTTTCCATAAGGTTGACTGGGCAGTAGGTTCCGAACCATCAGTTGTGTAACGTACTTCAGCACCATCAATGGCCACATTAGCATACAGATTTCCATCTTTTACCAATAATCCCGGCTGAGGCAAGCGGAAGTTAATCCCATTCTTTGCCCAATAAGGCATTTCACTCTTGCTGATTTTCTCATAATAAAGTGCCAAAGCCTGATTGAAAGCCTGCTGCTCCCGCACGCCGGACAGATTTTCCCATACCGGATGAGCATTCCAGCCACGTTCTGCCAGCCCTAAGATTTTCGGGAAGAGAAGATATTCCACGCCATCAAAACTACGGATAGTTTCGGCGAATAATTGCCCTTGTACACCCATAATATGTTTCTTGCCTATCTCTGTCAAAGCAGTCTTCCCCTTTTCCGCATTACCCAAATCAATGGGATTGCCTGCCATATCCACACGCAGCGAACGATAAATGCTGAAAGGAAGCATAGAGAAAGAGACAGACTCATCCACATAACCTCCCCAATCGAGTCCACGCTCGTCCGGATGACCATTGTAAGCCATATCCATATAGAAATTGCCCACGTTGCAAAGGATGACCGGGTAACCGTTATTGGCTGTCTGATAAACCACTTCATCAGAGCCCGGTACAGTATTCCAGCAATACACACCGGCAGCCTGGCCCCTCAACTGTTGATGAGCCTCTTCGGTATGCCCCAAAGCAACTTCCTGCCAACCACTGAATTTCAGTCCGTTCTTCTGCATCACATCCGCCATTTGCGTAATGAAATACTCCGACAAATCATGAGCTTTCGTCATGCCTTTTTTCTTCATCAGTTCCTGACATTTCGGGGAGCCCATCCACACGCCGCGAGGCACTTCGTCACCACCTAAATGCACTGTAAACAATGAAAGACCGGCTTCCTGATACATCGCATTAAGTTCCTGAATCACCTTCTCCATAAAACGGTAGGTAGAAGGCAAGGCGACATTCATCACATTGTCCGTATAATATTGTACAGAAACATAACGTGAAGTATCTTCCGGTTCACTCAACATATATTCTGTAGCTTTTCCCGGATCAGTTTCAAAATATTTGTTATAGCGTGCCTTCATGGAGACAATGGCAGCGCGGGCATGCCCCGGAGATTCTATTTCCGGAACAATGCGGACATGTCTTTCGGCAGCATACTTCAGCAAATCAATAAATTCCTCGCGGCTATAATATCCATTGCCTACAGTCTTTGCATCAGGGTCATAGCCACCGTCATAACATGGGTAGAGGCACTGGCTTTCGTCAGTGGTATGTCCGCGACGGCTACCCACAGCAGTCAGTTCCTCCAAACCGGGAATCTCCAAACGCCAGGCTTCATCATCACAAAAATGGAAATGCAGGACATTCAATTTATAAGATGCAAAAATATCCACCAGTTTCTTCAAGTTCTCCGGAGCGGTGAAATTACGGGCAATATCTATCATTTGTCCACGATATGCCAAGTCCGGATAATCCCGGATGGAGACTGCCTCCAGCAAATAAGGTGTCTGCTTATCCTTCAACATTGACAAAAGTGTCTGTGTACCATTAAAGATGCCATGAGGAGTGGCAGCACTGATTTTTATCAGGTTGTCACCTATATTGATAGTATAATATTCATCATTTACGGCCTCCTTCCTATCAAGCAGTTCTTCCAGCACAATCTTCACGGAAGCATTTCCGACAACTTCCAAACCATACAAACCTGTCAGTTTCTCTTTCAACAACTTGGCTTCACCGGCAAAGTTCTCCGGAAATACCAAAGCTACCTTACCTTCCAATACGACATTATCGCCTTCAATGGCTACCGCTTTCTTTACAGACGGAAGAATGTCTGACTGCACCAAAGTAGGAGCACCACCCAAGCGAAGATTGGATTCATAAATCTTAGTCGCATCCGGATAGCCGCTCATTGACTCGGGAGAAGGAAGCGGCAGCGCCTTCAAAGCCACGGGCAACGGACTGCCCTCTTTACCATCCACAGTCTCCACCCAATAAATTCCTTCCGGTACATGGGAGTTCCGGTCCAGCTTGTAAGTGCAAAGGAAAGTAATCCGCATGGAATCACCGGGAGCCAGCGAAGCAAATTCGTCTGTCGGATACATTTTGAAAAAATTACCGTTCACTACCTCTACCTTCACTTCAGAGGCTCCTTCCTGCTTCACCCCTCGGGGAAGCTGTGAATAGTAAATCGTCCAGTTCTTTTTTAGAGGTTTTTGAGAGATATTCTTGAGAATAAAGGTATTCTCATAATATCCGGGTTCGATGTCACTTGCACCCATTTCCCAGGTCAGAGCAACCGGTGCCTTAGGTTCATTACTCGTTTTACATCCAGCAAATAGTGCCATTACACAAAATAATAATCCTGCCAGAGGAAGTTTCAAAATTCTCATGCAACTCATATGTTAAGTTAATAAATGGGGGTAATCTCTAAAATCTGATGCCAAAAATAAGCATTTTAAGCTAATTAACTGATAAAAGTAATAGATTTTATTGACAGCGAGCTACAATTTAGAACTTTTATACCTACATTTGCAGCCAAATTATAACCAATTTAACTATTCTACCATGGCTAAAATAACCAAAGAAGCAGCCTTGCTCTACCATTCGCAAGGCAAACCGGGTAAGATTGAAGTAGTACCCACCAAGCCTTACAGTACACAAACCGATCTTTCTCTCGCCTACTCTCCGGGCGTTGCAGAACCGTGCCTCGAAATTGAGAAAAACCCGCAAGATGCATATAAATATACAGCAAAAGGCAATCTGGTAGCTGTCATCTCCAACGGAACCGCCGTGCTCGGCCTGGGCGATATTGGCGCCCTCAGCGGCAAACCCGTCATGGAGGGTAAAGGTCTGTTGTTCAAAATTTATGCCGGTATCGACGTATTCGACATCGAAGTAAATGAAAAAGACCCCGACAAGTTCATCGAAGCTGTCAAGGCTATTGCCCCAACATTCGGAGGTATCAACTTGGAAGACATCAAAGCACCCGAATGTTTCGAAATAGAACGCCGCCTGAAAGAGGAATTGGACATCCCCGTGATGCACGACGACCAGCACGGCACCGCCATCATCTCCAGCGCAGGATTGCTGAACGCCCTGGAAGTGGCAGGCAAGAAGATAGAGGAAGTGAAAATCGTCGTAAACGGTGCCGGGGCTTCCGCCACCTCATGCACCAAACTGTATGAAGCGCTCGGCGCACGCCGTGAAAATATCCTAATGCTGGATAGTAAGGGAGTCATTACCAGCGATCGCGAGAATCTGACCGAGCAAAAACGTTACTTTGCCACCGACCGTCGCGATGTACATACTCTGGCAGAAGCCATCAAAGGCGCCGATGTATTCCTCGGACTGTCAAAGGGTAATGTGTTGACCCAGGACATGGTTCGCAGCATGGCAGACCATCCCATCGTGTTTGCCCTTGCCAACCCTACTCCGGAAATCTCTTACGAAGACGCCATGGCAGCACGTCCGGACGTACTGATGTCCACCGGTCGTTCCGACTATCCTAACCAGATTAATAATGTAATCGGTTTCCCCTACATCTTCCGCGGTGCCCTCGACACGCAGGCAAAAGCCATCAACGAAGCCATGAAAATTGCTGCCGTGCACGCCATTGCCAACCTTGCCAAGCAGCCCGTGCCCGATGTGGTGAACGAGGCATACCACGTAAACAACTTCACCTTCGGTCCCGAATACTTCATCCCGAAACCGGTTGACCCGCGCCTCATCACCGAAGTGTCCTGCGCTGTGGCCAAAGCCGCCATGGAAAGCGGTGTAGCCCGTAAAGACATCGAAGACTGGGATGCCTACCGCCTGCAACTGCGCGAGCTGATGGGTTACGAAAGCAAACTGACCCGCCAACTCTACGACACCGCCCGCCGCAACCCGCAACGTGTGGTATTTGCCGAAGGCATCCACCCCAATATGCTGAAAGCTGCTGTGGAAGCCAAGGCTGAAGGTATCTGTCATCCTATTATATTGGGCAACGACGAAGCCATCGAGAAGCTGGCAAAAGAACTAGACCTTAGCCTTGAAGGTATTGAGATAGTAAATCTGCGTCATCCGGATGAAGCGCCGCGCCGTGAACGCTATGCCCGCATTCTATCTGAAAAACGTGCCCGCGAAGGAGTCACTTACGAAGAAGCCAATGACAAAATGTTCGAACGTAACTACTTTGGTATGATGATGGTGGAAACGGGTGAAGCAGACGCTTTCATCACAGGTCTTTACACCAAATACAGCAATACCATCAAGGTTGCCAAGGAAGTCATCGGCATCCGTCCGGAATACAAGCATTTCGGCACCATGCATATCCTGAACTCCAAAAAAGGTACATACTTCCTGGCCGATACGCTGATTAACCGTCATCCCAATGCCGAAACGCTAATCGATATTGCCAAGCTGTCGGAATATACCGTCCGCTTCTTCAATCATACACCGGTAATGGCCATGTTGAGTTACTCCAACTTCGGTGCGGATAAGGAAGGTAGCCCGGTAAGTGTACACGAAGCAGTGGATTATATGCAACAAAACTATCCTGACCTTGCCATTGACGGAGAAATGCAGGTGAATTTCGCCATGAACCGCGAAATGCGTGATGCCAAGTACCCGTTTACACGCCTGAAAGGAAAAGACGTAAACACACTGATTTTCCCGAACTTGAGTTCTGCAAACTCTGCTTACAAGCTGTTGCAGGCGATGGATACGGACTCCGAACTGATTGGTCCTATCCAAATGGGATTGAACAAGCCTATCCACTTTACCGATTTTGAGAGCTCCGTGCGCGATATCGTTAACATCACTGCAGTAGCAGTTATCGATGCTATCGTAGACAAAAAGAAGGCTGCCAAATGAGACGACCGTTATCAAAATTCCAAATAGTTTGCATTGTGCTGCTTTGGGCAGCACTTTGCTACATTGTTTTGATATCTGTCGAACGAATTGACGGTCCAATTATCCTAACGCTTGTCATTTCGGCGGCTTTAGTGTTTATTCCCGTCATAAAGTCTCTAAAAAGAGGATAAATAATATCTTTTTATTCCATTTTGTGGTATAAAACAATAAAATTGTTGTTTTATACCGCATTTTCTTTATAAAATGTTTGCTCGTTTCATTTTTATGTGTACTTTTGCAACCGCAATGAGAGGAAAAGGAAACAAACCGAAAATCGAATTGTTTTAGGTAACATATAGTAGCAACCAATAAAAGAAATAGATTATGAATGCAGCTAAGGTATTAGAAGACCTGAAAAGACGGTTCCCCAACGAACCGGAGTATCATCAAGCAGTAGAAGAAGTTCTTTCTACGATTGAAGAAGAGTATAACAAGCATCCGGAGTTTGACAAAGCCAATCTGATTGAACGTCTTTGCATCCCCGATCGCGTTTACCAATTCCGTGTTACTTGGGTAGACGATAAAGGTAACGTACAAACCAACATGGGCTATCGTGTGCAGCACAACAACGCTATCGGCCCATATAAAGGCGGTGTTCGTTTCCACTCTTCTGTAAACCTGAGCATCCTGAAATTCCTTGCTTTCGAGCAGACATTTAAAAACTCATTGACAACTCTGCCTATGGGTGGCGGTAAAGGCGGTTCGGACTTCTCTCCGCGCGGCAAGTCGAATGCTGAGGTTATGCGTTTCGTTCAGGCTTTCATGCTGGAGTTGTGGCGTCATATCGGTCCTGAAACAGACGTACCTGCCGGTGATATCGGTGTAGGTGGTCGCGAAGTAGGTTTCATGTTCGGTATGTATAAGAAGCTGGCTCATGAATTTACGGGTACTTTCACCGGTAAGGGCCGTGAGTTCGGCGGTTCGCTGATTCGTCCGGAAGCTACCGGCTACGGTAACATCTACTTCTTGATGGAAATGTTGAAGACTAAGGGTACTGACTTGAAAGGCAAAACTTGTCTGATTTCCGGTTCCGGTAACGTAGCTCAATATACGGCCGAGAAAGTATTGGAATTGGGTGGTAAGGTATTGACCATGTCTGATTCTGACGGTTATGTATACGATCCGGACGGCATTGACCGCGAAAAGTTGGATTACATCATGGAGCTGAAAAACCTCTACCGTGGACGTATCCGCGAATATGCTGAACAATATCCGGGTGTGAAATATGTGGAAGGAGCCAAGCCTTGGGGCGAAAAGGCTGATATCGCTTTGCCTTCTGCCACTCAGAATGAATTAAATGGCGACCATGCCCGTCAGTTGATAGCTAATGGGGTAATGGCAGTATCCGAAGGCGCCAACATGCCCTCTACACCGGAAGCCATCAAGGTATTTCAGGATGCAAAGATTCTGTATGCTCCGGGTAAGGCAGCCAATGCTGGCGGTGTATCAGTATCTGGTCTCGAAATGACTCAGAACTCTATCAAGTTGAGCTGGAGTGCAGAGGAAGTGGACGAGAAATTGAAGAGCATCATGAAGAACATTCACGAAGCTTGCGTGCAATATGGTACGGAAGCCGACGGTTATGTAAATTACGTGAAGGGTGCCAATGTGGCCGGATTTATGAAGGTGGCAAAGGCTATGATGGCACAAGGGATTGTGTAAGAATAAAAGCCATAGTTGTTATGAAGAAAGGCGAAGGGAGTTGTACCTCTTCGCCTTTCTTCATAATAGTAACCTAGTCAGTAGGGACATATTAAGAATTTCCTTGTCCTTCCCTCATTTTTTATTCGGTTTCGGACTCATCCATAATTCTAACAGCCCTCCATTAGCAAACACATCGTGAGAAAACCAGAATACATCATGATTTTTCACATAATTAAAACTTCAGTACCCCCTTAATCGGATAGTGATCAGAAATAAAAGTTTTTCCTGCATATTTTTCTCGAATTGTAACGTATTCCGTACACATTTTAAACCCTTTATAATAAATATAATCTATAATGGAGCTACGGGTCCCCCATCCATTGAAAGTACCAAAAGAATCCGTTTTTTTAGCAGAAGTTCTAGCATCTATCATTTTTTCATTCAGTTTTTGTATGGAAGAATCCGTATGCTCCATATTAAAATCTCCGGTTAAAATTAATGGAAAATTATCAGGATTAATCTTCTGTATCTTTTCTAAAATGAGATTCAGACCTTCCTTCCGTGCCACTCTTCCGACATGGTCCAAATGAGTATTAACGTAATAAAATTTCTCCATTGTCTTTTTATCCTTCAAAAGTGCCCATGTAGCAGTACGGGTACATGCAGCATCCCACCCTATAGAAGGAATTTCAGGAGTTGAAGAAAGCCAAAAATTACCCCACTCCAACAATTCTATTTTTTTCTTATTATACATTATTGAAGCATGCTCTCCGTTGTGCTTACCATCAATGCGTCCAACACCTACAGCCTCATAGTTCGTGCAATTCTCAAGAATAAACGCCAGCTGAAAATCCAAAGCTTCCTGAACTCCCAAAATATCAGGCTTATGCTTTTTAATCATTTTTATAGTAGCTGGCTTTCTGAATTCCCATGCATTAACACCGTCCTCTGCCGTACCATACCGCATATTATAAGAAATAACAGTAAGTTGTGAACTATTTTTCCCCCTTTTTGCAGAAACGAACTGAGGTAACATAAGGGTAATTACCATAAAAATAAAAAAGGACTGTTTCATATTAATATCTATAAAAGAGATGAGAGTGTACAAAACCCAGACCAAACAATGTGCTTATCAAGGTTCCAATACACTCTCATCCAGATTATTACTAATTACGTGCTATAGTTGTGATTTCTTTAATTGTTGTATAGTTATAACGATTGGTACCGCTAAAGCTTTTTGTAGTACGAGCACCTACACGCAAAAAGAATTTACGCGAATAATCAGGGAATTGGCCTTTTGTCTTAATAGTAATTTCTTTACCTAAAACATCAGTTAAAGCTGCCCCTAACAACTGAGTAGAAAAACGCGGACTGAAGTTGAAATCTCCGACATAACTCGTTTCGCTCACAAATAACCAAGCTTCGGTAAGCGGTTGTTGGTAATCCGGATTATTTGTACCACGAGTAATTATAACCTTCACCTCCACAGTACCATCTGCATTGACCTGAGGTTCGCTTACCCATTTCACGCGCAACAGTGGCTCAATCTCATAAGTTTTCTCTACAGTACCTTTTATATCAATAATCTCTTCATCCAATGGCACAAAAGCACCTTCAGGAATAATACCATAATTGCCTGCAAATATTTTGGTATTCTGGAAAGTACCATCCTGCATACAATTAAAATCATAAGGTTCCGGAGTATCACTCCAGCTATATTCCATCATACGGATACGAATGCCGGTATTACCAATAGCTGTTTGGAAAGGTTCTTTAGTTTCCTTATCAATAAAAGCACCACGGAAAGTTTCTTCAGGTTCTCCATAATTATCCACATCGCAAGAGGTAAAATTTACCAATAAGCATAAGGACAACAAAATATATGTTAACTTTTTCATAATTGAATGTTTCGTTTCTTATAATTAATAACCTGGATTTTGTTTACAATTCGGATTCTTGGTGATTTCACCAGTCGGAATCTGCTGATAATAATTACGTGTATCATAAGTATAAGTATATCCATATTCCTGCTCCTTGATATCCATGAAATACTTCATGGCATCTGCTGCAAAGAATGGCTGCAAAGTGCGATATCTGCGTGTAGACTGTTCATCATCAATAATACGCCAACGCTTCAAATCCCAATAAGTTTTATTTTCGAAAGCAAGCTCTTTACGACGCTCTATACGCACTACATCAATTGAAGTTTCTGCAGAAGAAGCAAGCAACGTAGCACCAGCACGTTCACGAATGAGATTCACACAGCGGAAAGCCTCCTCTACATAATTCTTACCGGCATCATCGGTAACACTACCCACAGCTGCAAGTTCCATAGCCGCCTCGGCACGATTGAGCAATACTTCTGCATAACGGATGTCAATCCAATCTGTAACAGACTGATTCCAAGTTGTATTCTTCTGTTCAGGATTCAAATACTTACGAATAAGGAAACCGGAAACCGTACAGCCTATCTCCTGATTCTTCACTGTACCACTTTTCCCTGCACGCTTCATCATTGTACCATCCTTTAACAGAATTGCATTAGCATCCGTATTTTGCGATTCGCGACTGGCCAATTTCAGCAAGCTCGTCGCATCGTTAGCGTAAGCACTATAATCATCATAAAAGCCATAGGTATCTTCTGAAGGAAGAAGAGGAGAAATTTTATCACCTTCTCCAACCCAAATACCACGACGGATTTCAATGGATTCACCCTTAAACTCGTCACCCGGCAGCAATACAGTAGCACGCAAACGAGGTTCGGCATTCTTGAAAGGTTCCATTGTTGTTTCATACAATTTATAATAACCTTCCGTGTTCATGTTGGCAAAATGCCCATCGGCATCTTTCTCAAAACCTTCAAACATTTCTACAAAATCCAATGTAGGACAAATTTCTGTGTTGCTACCACCGGTAGAGGTTTGCGTAGGCTGTGCAAAACAATCATATGAATGTACACAGTCCGGATAATCAAAATATTTCACGAAAATATTCTCTTCCGTATCTTTCAAGAAAATATTCACGAAATTAGTATATTGTGCATCCTTATTATTAGCTGCCCAGTCCCCTTTGTAAAGAGCATAACCTCCTTCATCAACAATCTTCGATGCTTCATAAGCCTGTTTAAAATAATCGGCAGCACGATTTGCTGGAATTCCGCAAATACGCGCATCATTATAAACTTCATTCACATCATTATATTTGGCAATACTTCCAGCATAAAGCATAGCACGCGATTTAAAAGCTGCAGCTGCATATTTATTGGCACGTCCTTTTTGGTTCTTTGCAGACAAATGCGCAATAGCGTAGTCCAAATCACTGGAAATAAAATCCCAGACAGCCTCTTCCGAATCACGGAACAATTGTGCTTCAGGAATGCTTACTGTAGCCGGATAATCAATTACTGTGTTAACAATAGGCACACCACCATAACGCTTAACTAATGCAAAATAAGTATAAGCACGAATGAAATACGCTTCGCCCAACAAACTTTCAATTTCAGTAGCAGAATGTGAATCAGCATATTTGGGAAGTGTTTCTATAAAATAGTTCGTTTCACGTATTAAGGCATACGCAGCATCCCAATAGTTTGCTGTTTCAACTTCTGCCCCCTTCGTGTCACGGCTAATAGCTTCACCAGTCAAACAAGAAGGTTGCGCAAAATTAGAACCTCCCGAAAAGAACATGTTTACATGCGAATAGCGGAAATCTTCTACAGGCAACGTACTATACAAACGGGCCATATAGCTTGTAACCCCCGCCGTACTTCCAAAAATATCATTATCACCAACAATATTCATTGGTGGGATGTCCAGATCTACACAAGAAGTCAATGACCCCATGCATAATGCAAATGCGAAGATATATTTTTTAATTTTCATGTTGATATTCATTTAAAATTTAAGATTTGCTCCAATAGTAACTGTTTTATTTAAAGGATAGTTATATCCATAATTTCCTGACGGGAATTCAGGATCACAATATTTCAATCCGGTAATGGTAAACAAGTTATAACCGCTTAAATAAACACGCAGCCCTTGTACACCAATTTTAGTCAACCATGATTTAGGAAGACTATATCCCACTTCAATTGTTTTCAAACGCAGATAAGCAGCATTTTGCATATTGAATTCTGAATTCCGGTTCGGCAGTGAACCAGTGTAAGCATAATGACCGCTAATCCATTTAGTTGCCGGATCGTAAGGATCTGCATGACTATCAGCAGGACGCCAACGATCCATAAATTGATCCAAAGCATTTGTATTAGCCCACAATGGATTGTAAAGCAACTCATCATAAGAGATATGACGTTTGGCAGCTCCTTGCAACAACAGACTTACATCAAAACCTTTCCAACTTGCATTAAACGTCAAACCAAAATTTATCAAAGGACGGTCTCCCGTGTTCGTCAAAGGATGTTCGTCCAATTCATTAATCCAACCATCACCGTTCCAATCCTCATAGTTATAATCACCGAGTACAGAACCACGTCCTATATAAATAGAATTGTAATAAATTTGATCCCATGAAGTAAAACGTTCGCCGGCCCCATATCCCCACCAAAGATCTGTAAAACGATCGTTTGAATTTTGTTTCCAATTCAAATAAGAATTACCTTTCCGCGCACCTTCCACATGTTTATTTTCTGAACGGGCATACGCAAAATTTCCTTTTATCTCATAACTGAACTCATTGATGGTATTGCGGTGGCTTATTTCTATTTCATATCCACGGGTCATATCTCCATTCAGATTCTCTTGTGGCAATGCGGCTCCCACTACTCCCGGAAGACTCGCTGCCCGAGTGGTCAGTAATCCATCACGATCACGTCGGAAATAATCAACAGTCAATCCCAATAGGCCATCCCATGCTTCCAAATCAAAACCTATATCAAAAGTTTTAGCTTCAATCCATGAGATGCTTTGATTAGCCAATCCCTTTGTTGCAGAAGCATTGACAAATGAGCCATCAAAAATGGCACCACCCGGCATCGCATATGCTGCCCCACCTACCGGATACGTATAACCATTAAGGAACTGATACGCTAAAGCACCATCGTCACCCATCTTACCCCAAGAAGCACGTATTTTAAGGTTATTAATGAAATTCAAAGAAGATTCTTTCCAAAACTTTTCTTCAGAGACACGCCATCCCCCTGACACTGAAGGAAACATAGCCCAACGTGAATTTGCAGGGAATTTTGAAGAACCTTCATAACGGAAAGCAAATTCAATAAGATATTTGGACTTATAATCGTAAGCTACACGCCCTACCAATGCTTGATTGGCATTATCAAACAAGGCAGAAGCAGCAGTACTCTGTCCAAATTGCTGGTTATCAGCATTTCCGGCAAAAACTTGATCTATAGGAATAGAAAGTTCCTTTTTACCATTAAAGTTATCCCCCTTATAAGTCGATTCCTCAAATAGCAGCATCGCATCAATATTATGCCCATTAAACTCACGAGAGTAATTAGCTTGTACTTGCCATAAAGTATTATCTTTTGAATAGAATGTACGACCTACTTTAGGAGGATCATTACGTGTCCATACCTGATTATCTCGATATGATTTCCAAGTATTTTCAAACTCCTTATTATCATTCATTATATAATCGTAACTATATAACCCCTTTAGTTTCAATCCTTCTACCCAAGGTACATCATAACTCAATGAAAAACTTGACTGAAACCATTTGCTCTTATAAGTTTTATATCCTACAACATCCTTATCCATCATCGCCACCGGATTCATCAAAGTAGAGTTTGAAGGCTGGGTAAAACCGCCATTCTCCTGATAAATGGGATCCATCGGCTGCATCAACCAAAGACCACGAATAATATCATAAGCACCATAATGCGGTGTATTACGCTCATCCATCAAACCTGAAAGATTAACATCCAATTTCAGATTCTTAGTAATATTGGCAGAAAGATTACTACGCATTGTCCATTTATCGTAATTCATATCATCTGTCTGCAAGAAACTTTGTTGCGCTTGATAGCCAACACTCGCATAATAATTTACACGTTCCGTCCCACCTGAAATATTGATGGAATGTTGTGTCTGAGGCGCAGAACCACGTAATACTGCTGATTTCCAATCTGTAGTCTGTGCAGCGGCTATTTCTTCATCAGAATAAGAAGCTCCTCCACCATCTACATTATGACGTCCCTTTTCATTAGCCAATGTCATCCATTCTTGTGAAGTAACCAAATCTGGGAAATTGGAAGGCATTTGCCAAGTAAAGCTACCCGAATAATTAATTTCCGGTTTCCCTTGCGCACCTTTTTTGGTGGTAATAAGAATTACGCCATTGGCAGCACGTACACCATAGATAGAAGCAGAGGCATCCTTCAAAACAGAAATACTCTCAACATCTTCCGGATCAACGCGTGCCATATTATCGCGAGGAATACCATCAATTATCACCAGTGGATTCCCCAGTCCACGAATATCCATCGATGTATTGAAAGCTCCCGGCTCACTTGAATTTTGAACCACACGTAAACCGGCAATCTTACCAGTCAGCATATTCTGTAAACTTTCATTTTTTGTAGAAACAATGTCCTTCGTGTTTACGGCAGACACAGCACCGGTCAATGTCTGTTTCTTTTTCACTCCATAGCCTACCACTACCAGTTCATCAATCAAAACATTGTCACTTTGAAGGATGACATTATAAACCTTCTGTTCTGCCTTGATGGCAATCGTCTGTGACTTATATCCAATAAAACTTACTTTAATCGACGAATTTGGCGTCACCTCTAAAGAAAAGTTTCCATCAACGTCCGTCACACATCCATTTTTTGTCTTGGTATCAATGACAGTCGCGCCAATCACCAGCTCACCGGTGTTGTCCTTTACTGTACCCGATACCTTAAAAGAGTTCCCTTGTGCATACAACGTCACTGTCATGAACGACACCATTGCACACAACCAAACCTTTAAAAGATTCTGTACCACTAACTTTTTCATACTTATTAAATTTAAAATTGCAATTTGATGATTATTCTATTATTACTTTCAACATGATATATTCATAAGGCTTCATCCAAAACATCTCGTCATTAAAAGGTCTTAAGGCCTTCTGACGATAATCACATACACTTACTTCACGCGGCCTTATACTACCCCAAACAAATGATGAACAAACACTCTGCTTACCCATATTGTGCAGGCAGACAATATACCCCTTTCCATCGTCAGCAGGTTTGATACTGGATAATGCAATACGATGGCGTCCTTTCAACCGAAACAACTGCTCTATATTCTGAGAAGAACGACTGGCTACAGCCACCAATTCCATCTCACGTTCAGCTCCTCGCTGTTTCAATTTCAGGTCAAGCGGATTACAAGGCTGCAAAGAATAGCGAAACTTCGCTGTGCCTCCTTGTGATGCTTTATAATTAGTCCTCCATGTATTCGTCATTACCCATGAATAGACAATCGGCGATATCTTGGCAGACTGCCACCAGCCATATCCATGACGGGGATTCAGGCGATAATCAAGCCCTGAGGGCGAACCCAGTTCAACAAAAGGCGCATCAACGGTGGTCAGGCAGACTGCATGCTCCAAATCTCCCACAGCCAATCCGTTTTGCAATGAATAATAATGTTTGTTTACTCCCTCCAGTTGCTCACGCTCAGGATGAATTTCACTCATGGCAAGATCCATTGTAATTTCAGGTTGCTGAATATTGAATGGAAAAACAAAACGCACATTTTCAAAATCTAAAATATCCTGCTTATCCAACGTATTACAAATATCTACCCTATCTATCCCTTTGTAAACTGTCACATCACGCCATAAAGTATTACATCCTGGAGCTTTAGACTCTATACGCAGTGTAGCAGCAACCGCTCCATCATCCAACACTCTTATATTTAATATCTGTTCGATTCCCTGTGGGTCAGAAGCATATCTTCCAGTATATAAATAATCATTCAAACCGCTATTCGAAGCATATTCATAAGAGTCACCAACTCTTTTGAAAGAACTAATTGTACCTTTCACCTCATCAATTTCAACGCGTACAATTCCATTATTTAATATTTTATTCTCTGCAATCATGGAAACGAAACGTCTTGAACTCTTTTTCTTCGAGACGATTTGATATACCTCAGAAGAAAGTGCTGGTATATTTTCAGCAACAAAAGCCCAACGGCCATCATACAGACGCTGTGTCTCTACTTTTTCACCAGTCCTGGTTATCAATTCTTTTTCATTCAAATTGACCATTGAATCCAAAAACACTACATCCGTACGATTCCAAAGATTTGTATTCAGCACATGTACAAAATCCCCACCTTTGTCGACATGCAATGGGCTTAAAGCCTGTTTATATAATATTTGAGACTGATTACTTGCATTATCAGCATAAGCTTTTTTCCCTTCCCACAAATCTTTTGTAAATTTAGAATGCGGGTCAGTTCCACTAGCAGAAGCCCCCCAAGTGTGCTCAGAAAACAGTATCACATTTTTCCATGCTTCTTTAAAAGCTTTATCTGGGAAAGCGTCTGTTTTATGAAGCATACTCCAAATAGTTTCAGTCTGTGCCAAGCGTGCAGCAGTAGTACGATTCATTGCTGTCTCACAAGCAGTAGAAGCCGCTCCGTCTTCCCAAGTGGGAGTCATGTCACCAGCAAAGACGGGTAATTCAGCGCCATATTGTTCTTCGAATTTCATAAAGAACTCACGGGCAGTTGATATACGGAATTGAGGAAACTCATAACGTTCATTCCACTCACGGATTACATCAGACATTGATTGATCGGGAGGGCCGTTATCACCATGAACTGTATAACGTAAATAACAAGTTTGATATGGAAACTCCTCAGTTTCTAATTCTGTTAAATAGTCCCAGATTGGCTCAAGTCCACAAACTCCGATACGGTTAGCCAACCAGCCATGAAACCATGAGTAACCGCGCCCTGCCTGCCATACAAGTACTTTATCAGTACCTGATTGAGATTGCCAATAAAAAGGTCTATCACCCCATCTGACATGTAAAGCAGCAGCACGGTCATTTCCTATCCTCCCATAAAAAGGTACATAATTTGGTCCGGGTGAATAATATTTCACTCCATTCTTAGCCATTGCAGTGACCAATCCCCAAGCTTGCCCAGGCACATCACTCATCATTGCAGTATTCAGCTCTACTCCCACTTCATCACTAATCCAATGTGCATCATCAAAAATATGCATCAATTCTTCTTGTCGGCTAATCCCAGTCAAAATACTTCCCAAAGACATATCAACATTAATAATACCATCGCGAATGGCCTGCTTCAAACGTTCAGCCTTTTCAGTTGCTGCATATTTTTTCAAATATGCAGCAACTGCCCATGTAGCCTCCGTATTCCAACAGTAACGTGAACCTTCCGGATATTCTTTAGTACGCTCAGCTAAATCGAGTGCGCGTTCCAAATTACGCCATTGAAGTTTCATCACATCATCCTGGCGATGTGTATATCCGATATCCAAATGAGAATGCGGAAAAAAGCAAACAGTCCACTTTCTTGCTCCTGGCACTTCATATTTACGTTTCACACAACCTTGACGGCTATTCACCTTTATCTCCAAAGAAGAGGTCTCTTCCATATATCCAGCAGGGAAATATCCTTTGTACTCATCCACCCCAGTCTTTGAAGCCTCTATTTCAGCATTCCATATTTTATCACCTAATTGACACGTTAAGGTAGCCCCAGCATACAATGGAGTATTAAAACGTAATAAGAATTCTCGTTTAGGACCTTCAGCACTCTTTAGATAGCCTTGCCCAGCCACAAAAGAAATATCATCAAGCTTTCCCAATGATTGTACTGAAACCACTGTTTTTTTATAAAAACGAATTTCGCTCAAACCATAGTAATCCACATTCTGATGCATATCAGCAGCTTCCTGTATCACAACCGGATTCTTACGATCATAATGATTACCTTCTCCATCCAACGCAGCCGTAAAGCATATATAACGTGCTTTTATACCTTTAGTATCCAAAGAAAAATCCACGGATCCAGGATTACGTCCTACCGATTCAGGAATTAAATAATATTCCAAATAACCATTCTTTAGTAATTGCCATTTATTCCCATCCTCTGAGTACTCTATATATACCTTATTGAGTCCACGCCGAGTATGCTCATTCTGATTATAGTTCCATATCTGAATCAAATCTACTTCAGGACATTTTCTACTTTTACCAAAATCACACAACAACCAGACAACTCCTTCATGAGTAGACTTATTGTAACGAACTGGCTTTTTAGAAACTTCAGACAACCACATGCCATGTCCCAGGTTATTAGCCACATGATAGCACCCCTGCATTCCATCTCCATTAACTACGGAACAAATAGTTCCTTTATTCAATTCGCTGCTGGCAGATACTTTAATTAAGCTCTCATCCAACTGTTTATACACAACAATACGTTGTGCATATCCGGTAATGAACATCATTAATAACAAAATAACGGTAATGATTTTTTTCATTCCACAAAATATTAGTTTTTAATAAAACTGCTAAACATATAAAGTAGTCTCAACAAAAACAAACCTCATTATATGTATGAACATATAGATGCAGCAAATATATATAATAAATTCAAAAAGCAAAAGTAAAACAAAGTTTTTTTTATAAAAAAATGAGATGTAATAAATTAAAAGTCAAACTAAACTTAAATTAATTTATCACTAAATTATTTATAAAAGAATACGTATTAAAACTTAAACGACTAATAATTAACTAATTATTCTTAAAAACATCTTTAACTACAATATTAAAAAACAAACATTTCAAAGAATAACATCCCAGCAAAGCCCGTATTTATCAAAATGATTACACAACACACTTCAATGTTCATACATTAATTATAAGGTATAAAATTATATTTTCATTAAATCATCATACCAAAGAAACCATACAACACAAAAAAGCGTCTTCGTTTTCGAAGACGCTTAAAAAATAAAAATGATGATGTATTAATAGTATCAAAAAACGAATCACTTTACACAAGAAGTTACTTTTATACCAAAAGCGCAATACGTTAGATATAATACGCAGGCCAACGTCACCACAACACCACCGATAATACCTACAGTACCGATGGCAAAACCGACAACTGGAGTTACCACTCCCCCCCCCGGCAACAGCTGTAATCATTAGACCGGAAATCTGATTTGCCTTCTCCGGACACGCCTGCAAAGCCATTGAATAAATAATAGAGAAAACTGATGAAGCAAAAAAGCCTACTGCACCAATACAAACTATATTCACCACATCCTTTTCCACTCCTATTAAAACTAGCAGCGAAACAACACAAGCTACAATATTTATACGAAAGTACCTCATTTCTGCAATACGGGTCAATAAGAACGCCCCTAACAAAGCGCCAATCGTACGACTGAGGAAATAGACTTGAGGAGCAAATTTTACTTGCTCATCAGACCATCCAAAACGGATAGACATAAGTTTCGAACTAATAAAGTTTGTCGCCACATCCACGCCTACAATAAAGAAAATTCCTAAAAACAGTAATAGAATAGTCCGGTCTTTCAGCAAAGCAAACGTATTCCTCATGGAAAGATCACTGTTCGACACAACATTTCTTTCCCGTTCAATAGGGGTTGCAATCAGCCAAACTGTCGACAATAAAGTGATGAAGCCAAGAATGGGGAAGCAATAATACCATTTATCCATCCCCCAATAATGGACAGCCAGCAATACAATCTCCGGACCGACTAAAGAAGAAGCCGCTTTTATTACCTGCCCAACTGTCAAACTACTTGTCAGGAAAGCTTTGTTAGTTATAACATTATTAAGCAACGGATTTAAAGAAACTTGTAAAATAGCATTTCCTATACCCAACAAGGCATAAGCCACCATGCAAGTTACACCATCATACGCCAATAATGGCAGAATCATACCTACAATTGTAATCACCATACTAACAAGTACGGTATTCTTACGTCCCCATTTATTCATCCGATTACCTATCGGAATTCCTAAAAACAAGAACCAAACAAACACCATTGAAGGTACAAACCCGGTCATCATAGGTGACCAGTTAAAACTACGCTGAACATAGTCTGATGAAATACCGACAATATCACAGAAGCCCATCACAAAGAAACCGAAAAGTACCGGAAAGGCTGTCATTATAGAGTTTTGTTTTTTCATTTTCATGGATTTTTATATAAAATGTCTATTCTGTCACTCCCACGTCTTTACGCAGTTTTTCCAATTGAACAGTCAGTGCTTCCCGTACTTTTACATACTTCGGGTTATCATATACATTATTGACCTCCATCACATCTTTTTTCAAATCATACAATTCCCAAAAGTCAATAGCTTCATCATTCCCACTACCCTCTCCATGCCAATGAATCAATTTGTAGCGTTTAGTGCGAATGCCATCATGTTTGCGTACACTACCCACTGCCGGATAATCGTAAAAATGATAGTATAACTCATTTCGCCAATTTTCCGCCTTTCCATTTTTAAACAACGGTAATAAAGAGCGCCCAGACATCTCTTTCGGCACCTCCACTCCTGCAAGGCTCAGGAAAGTCGGTGCCAAATCAATATTCTGCACCAGCTCTTTGCATACCGAATGTTTCTTGACTAAAGAAGGGCACGAAATAATCAGAGGTGTACGGAAAGACTCCTCATACATAAAGCGCTTGTCATACAGTCCATGCTCTCCCAACAGAAAACCTTGATCAGAGGTATAAACTATCACTGTATTATCCAGAACTCCTTTTTCTTCCAAATAATCAAGCAAACGGCCCACTTGTTCATCTACCGAACGGATAGTCCGACAATACTCTTTTACATACCGTTGATATTTCCACCGAAGCAAATCCTTTCCAACCGGAGGATTTTTCAGGAATTCTTCATTTTTCTTGTCATAAATAGCTTCCCATGTAGCACGCTGTTCGCTATCCATCTCAGCCATTGCCATCAGCCAACTGTCTCTAATATATTGCAATGTAGGTTCGTTCTTCAATTCTCTCACCTTAAAATCGAACGCATATCCCATGTGCCGATCAATTGTCAGCTCCTGAGTTTTCATCTGCGGACCACGTGTCGTATAGTCATCAAATAGCGTTTCAGGTTCCGGAAAATCCACATCCTCAAATAAATGCATATTGGGAAAGTCAGGCATCCAATTACGATGAGGTGCCTTGTGATTTACAAGGACACAGAAAGGCTTCTCATCGGAGATGTTTTTCTCCAACCACTCTATGACATGATCGGTTATCAACGTGGTAGCATATCCTTTTTCTTTTATATATTCTCCGTTTGTATCAGGACGACGGAACTTGGGATTATAGTATTCACCCTGATCAAAAAGAATGTCATAATGGTCAAACCCCTTCGGCTCAACATTCAAATGCCACTTTCCAAAGACTGAAGTTACATATCCTTTTTTTTGTAGCAGCTCAGTAAACCATTGTTTCTGTGGATTCAAACAGCACCCCAACCTCGTCTGTCCGTGCTGATGACTATACAAGCCCGTTAAAAGGGTCGCCCGGCTTGGAGCTGAAATGGAATTCTCTACAAAAGATTGCGTAAAAAGCATGCCATTCCCAGCCAAACGATCAATGTTAGGTGTCGGAGCCAACTTTGAAATAGGATGTCCGTAAGCACTTATGGTCTGGAAAGCATGGTCATCCGTAAAAATACAAACAATATTCAACGGTTTATTGGACACTTTCTGGGCCCAAATAGGTTGTACTGCCGATATTATCGGCAGTACAACCATAGAAGTGGAAAACAGATTATTTTTCATAACATATTTCTCAGTGAGTCAATTCCTCATTAGGTGAAGCTCCCAAACCTAAAACCAATTTTCCTCCTTTTACGACCTCACTAAAGGGCAATTGTACAGTATCTTGCGGACGGTTGTTCAAAGATATATCCTGCAAATAACAATCACCTACCGCCTGCTTCTTAGCTTCGATTACAAATTTCTCTCCCGGATAATAATCTTTATTCAAACGGACAGTGACTTTGTCAAACAAAGGGGCACCTATCTGGAATTTCGGATCAATCTCCGTCAATCCCTTTACATCAAATAAGCCCAATGCAGACATTACGTACCAAGCCCCCAATTGTCCTTGATCCTCATCCTGTCCATAACCATAGCCATGTATACCTTCGAGGCCATAGAACTCATCCAAAATAGCACGTACCCACTTTTGAGACAGATATGGTTTACCCGAAAAGTTAAACAACCAAGAAATATGCAAATTAGGCTGATTACCATGATTATACACCGTCTTCAATCCGGCAAACGCATCCACTTCTTTCCCACCTCCAAAAATATTTTTCTGTGAAAGCAAAAAGATACTATCCAGACGATTATTAAACGTTTCTTGCCCTACCAAATCTACCAATTCGTCTATCTGGTGAGGGACATAAAATGTATATTGCACGGCATTTCCTTCTTGAAATCCCTTCCAAGGAGCCAATGGATTAAAATCTTCCAGAAAATTTCCTTTAGTATCCTTGGGACGAATCAAACGGGTCTCCGGATCATAAAGATTCTTCCAGCCATTCGACAAATTAGAGAGTAACTTATAGTCATCCTCTTTACCCAAATGTTTGGCAAATTGGGACACAGCAAAACTACTGAAACTGTATTCCATTGTATGTGAAGCACCAAACCCAGATCCTTCCTCACGAGTCACCATATCAAACCGTTTTTCATAAGGAGAATATCCACGTTCCACAAACTGACGTACATCCATCTTACCTGCACCTTCAAGTCTTCCACGCCATTCCACTTCATTCTTCAAAGCAGCTTCATATCCCTGCTTTACGTCAAAATCACGAATACCGCAATTATATGCAGCAGCAATAGCCAAGCTAGTAAAATTCGTCCCTACTCCAGACACATATTTACTGCATGCGATTCCATCACCCAACCAACCGGTATCCTGATAAACCAACAACTGACTTTTTATCCAATCAGAATAATATTCGGGATAAGCCAATGACCATAATTGCGTCAGATTCCAGAAACCACCCCAAATGGCATCCGTATTATAATGCTGATGTACCGGATTACCTTCTTCATCAAGAGCAATACGACCGACCGTTCCATTATTTTTAGGATAATATCCATTTGCATCACTAGCCAATCCACGTCCCAAAAGCGCATGGAACAATCCGGTGTAAAACTTCACTTTATCAGTTTCCTTCCCTCCTTCCACATAAATCCTGCTCAGAGATTCATTCCACACATCTGTTGCATTCTTCTTGGCTTGGTCAAAGGTAACATCCGCAGCCTCGGTTTCCCGGTTGAAACGAGCATTCTCTATGGAAGTATAGGATAGGCCCACTTTGACTTCCACAGCCTCTTGTTCTTCTGTAGAGAATGTCATGTAAAGACCCGCGCCTGGTCCTTTTTCCTGATGTTTACCCGGATTAACCACATCTTTTACAAAAGTACCTACCTGAACCGGCTTCTTATTAAGAACAGCCGAGAAATACATACGTACATCCGCCCCTTTCTGATAAATATTAACATATACGGGGGAAGTGATTACATAACCTTCCACCCGGCCATCTTCAAAATATTGTACTTCGGCATCTTTCACCTCACCACTTTCTCCTTGCTTGTTACCTATATCGAAGATAAGGTTTGCCTGTTCTGTTTTGGGATAGGTATAACGATGAAATCCCACTCGTTTCATAGCAGTCAATTCAGCCTTTACTCCATAGTCCTTCAACAAAACAGAATAGTACCCGGGAGCTGCCACTTCATCTTTCTTATCGAAACGTGAACGATAACCGCCATCCGGATTTTCCAACTCACCCGGTACTGTCTGCAATTCTCCGACAGTCGGTGCAAATACGACACCGCCTACCTGGAACTCGTGAAAATTGGCAAAGCCTTCGATGGAAGTATGACGAAAATCATACCCCACTGCTTGCCAACCACCGGGATTTCCCAAATGCGCATCGGTAGAAGGAGCCAGTTTTGCCATGCCAAACGGAATAGCAGCCGGTGTATAAAAGAACCAACGACAATGCGCAGTTCCAATGTTTGGGTCTACATAGTCCACCAAAGCTTTAGTGCTTGAAGTACTTGTTGAACACCCCATAATGATACTCATACATATCACCAAAAAACAAAGTCGTTTCATGATATTAATTTATTAAGACGGTAGACACTAACATTATTTATTTTCCGAGCATGGAGCAATCCCCCATGACTTATTCGGTTTATCACCCATTTCCAGTATCAATTCTCCACCTTTTAGCAATTCTGCAGCGGGGAAATAGAAACGTTCCAACTTCTCACCATTCAGAGTGGCACTCTGAACGTACTTATTTTTTCTGGATACATTTTTAGCCTCAATTGTAAATGTTTCACCACGATTATAGCGTTTGCCCAAATCAATAACCACTTTCTCATACAATGGACTGGCAATTTCATAAATAGGTTCGACACTGCAACCGCCATCAGTCTGAAACAGTCCCAAAGCCGCCATCACAAACCAAGCACTCATCTGGCCCTGATCTTCGTCACCCAAATAGGCATTGGCAACGCCACAACCATAATATCTATCAATAATGGAACGGGACCATTTTTGTGTCAGCCAAGGTTTATTGGCCCAATTGAACAAGAAAGCAAAATGCATGGACTGCTGGTTGCCCTGAACCACCGGATAATCCCAATATTGGTCATTGGGAGCATTGTATCTCCAAGGTTCACTTACTTCAAAACCCCAGTTCAGACGATCCACAAATGATTTTTCTCCCATTATGTCAATCAAGGCCGGTACATCCTGAGGCACAAAATAGCTAAGCTGCCAAGAATTACCTTCTACATAGTGGTGATTACGTCCGGTTTGAAATGCATCAAAATCAGGGATAAAGTTACCGACCGAATCACGCATGTGAGCATATCCATTTTCCGGATTAATAGCATTTTTCCACCAATATCCGCGATCATTGAATGTAGCATATTCCGAGAATTTACCTAATGCTTTCGCCATCTGTCCCACAGTCCAATCATCGTAAGAATACTCCAATGTATTAGAAAAACGTCCCAATTCAATAGGTACGTATTTATATTTCATATAAGACACCAAATCGCGATTACCGGCAAAACCACCTGCAACATGTGTAGCTGGAGTAGTCTGCATTTTTTTCATGGCTTCAAATGCCTTTTCCACATCATAATCACGAATACCCATCTGATAGGTAGATACCATCTGTGGAATTTCGTGTTCGGCCACCATTACCGGAATATATTCCATTCCGGCAGGACCTTTTGCCAACCACCCGTTTGCATCGTACAATGCCAACTGAGAGTTCACCCATTTGGAGCTCCATTCGGGTGTCACTAAATTCCAGAACTGATTCAAATTCCAGAAAGTGTTCCAAAAAGCATCACATCCTAAAGCTACATGTTCAGGATTTGTAAATTTACGTACCTTTTCGTCCGGAGACACCCATTCGCCATTCACATCACTCCACAAATTTCGGCAAAGTGCACGATACATATTAGTGTAAAAGCGCACCTTCTCCAGACGGTCATAGGTAGTTATATCCAGACGGTTGAAAATACCATTCCATACATCTTTCTGATTTTGCACTACCGCATCAAAATCCCAACCAAATCTATCAGAGATTTCCTTTTGCAGATTTTCAGAAGCATTTGAAATACTCACCAACGAAATACCGGCACGAGCCTGCACCACCGGATGCTTTTTCGTATCAAATTCGACATAAAGTCCTGCATCTTTCAAGTTCTTACCCAATATATGGCCTCCATCCAATATTTGCTTATTCTTCCAGCCACCTACTTTCTTAATCGGTGCATCAAACTCTATTACGAAGTTCACTACATATTCCTGATCAGCGTCATTACTCCACACATAAGGACGAGGAGAAATCTGATGAGAGCGTCCCTCAATTCTATAATCACTTACCTTCTTAATATCTACATCCAGCAGATTATAATCATATTCAGCTTGCACATGAAGGTCAATCATTACACGTCCATCTTTATCTTTCGGGAAGGTATATTTCTGGAAACTTGCTCTTTCTGTAGCTGTCACCTCCGCCCAGATTTCTGTATCGGTCAAGAAGACCTTATAATATCCTAACGGAGCTTCTTCTGTCCTCTTGTCAATACGCGAACGGTAACCTTCATCTGGACGGAACTGATCGCCAACCTGAGTAAACAACTTGCCGTTAGTAGGCATTAACCCTAATCCGCCCATTGTCCACTCATGGATATGACTGAAACAACCCAAAGTTTCAAAAGTTGGTTGATAACCGGCCTGCCAGCCCATATTTTGATTGTCCGGACTCAGCTTCACCATACTGAAAGGCATCCAAGGTCCCGGTGCAATCATCCATCGAGAATGTGCCGTACCTATTTTGGTATCTACATAGTCGGCAAATGTCTGTATCTTTTGCGGAGAACGTATAATAATACCCTTTTCCAGCAATTGTCCATCTACAAACACTTGATATTCACTCTTTCTACTTTTTTTCACAGCAGGCATAGGTACTTCAAATACATAACGTGCCGTGTCCAACTGCGCAGAAAAAACATCTATACCGTCTAATTTTACACTCAATTTCGGGTTACCGGATAGATGCTCTACATCAACCAATAAAGGCTGTATTTTTGCTCCATCCATTTCATATTCTGCCGGAGCCACATTGCGCAAGAAAGCATATTCATTATTCTTTTCCAGAACAAGTTCGTCAGCACCTTCCAAACGTATCTGATCGAAAACAATCCAGCCCCCTTCAAGAACAGAAACAGTGACCATATTTCCACCTTTTTTCAAATCATCGGCTGAAATTGGAAATTCAAGAATTTGTTCCTTGGCATCTTGAAGATTACCCTCCAGTACTCCTTTCGAATGCCCTTTAATTTCAAACTTCTTTTCGGCAGAATTCACCATAACTTTAACCACCGAACGGCTCGGATTGGCATCCACCAAGTCTACCACCAATTTCCATTTGCCATGTTTCGGCAATTTTTTAATGCCAAACAATATATTTGCATCATGAGTTCTCCAACCGGAAGTACTCCATGTACCTCCCCAAGTATCATCAGGCCCTGGCAACACATAAGGGAAATCATTTTTGTCAACAGAAGTCCCCACTAAAAAGTAACGATCTTCATAACCAAAATCATGAGCCAGGAACTTTTTATACTCAGAAGGGCCCAAAGCCAGTTCTGTTCCGGAATTATCCGCAACGCCAATTTGCCATACCACTTTTGCAGCAGTTGCACACATAGCGCAACAAGCAACGATAAAAAAAGATATTATTTTTTTCATATTCATAATGAGTCTTATTATTTTTTGTTATCCGTGAAAACAATCTTATCTACTTAAAAAGCAAACTAACCCTTATATCTTCTTGTCTATCTGTTGTAAAGCAAAAGCATATGCTCCCAGTGCAATAGCCTTGTTTGCTCCCAAAGTTGAAATCGCCACCCCTATACGTTTAGTACAATCATAGGATACTTTCTTGTCAGTAAAAGGTACCTCAACCCAAGAACTTGTATCTTCTAAAAACTTCTTATATTCGTCCGGCTCCATCAAATTACAAACTTCCATCTGCAGACAATCGAAATCCCGTCCGGAGAAAGTCGATATGGAACGACGCATTTCACGCATCATACCTGGCAGAATATATTTAGCTGCACCGGCAACTCCTCCTCCTATAACCACCATCCCATCTACAATATGAAGTGCACTGACAATGGCAGCACCCGCCATTTCACCTAATTCATCAAAACTCCGCACAGCCGCTTCACGATTCCCCGTGAGTATGCCCTCGGCAATGTCATATATATCCTTTGGAGTCAGATTATCAACCGCCTCACCGCTCAGTTCTCCGTACACACGGCGTACTGCACGGATACTGACACTTTCTTCGGCTATCAAGTCGGTATATTTTTTATTCCTCATAATCCAGACATCACCACCACAGCCGTTATCACCGGCCAGCAAACAATTATCAATCACCACTCCCGCTCCAAAACCGGTTCCCAACGTAATGCCTAACAAGTTTTTATAACGTTTAGGATTACCGGCAGCCTTAAGTTCCTCATTAATGGAAGGTAATATTCCGGCCAACGCTTCACCGTAAGCAAACAAGTTACCATCGTTATTTATATATACCGGAATACCAAATTCTTCTTCCAGAAAAGCTCCCAAAGCCACACCTCCACGAAAAACCGGAAAGTTCGGTAAATCGCCTATCACACCATTCTTATAGTCTGCTGGACCAGGAAATGCAAAACTGATAGCTACCGGCTCATTTTCCAATTGTCTTTTCACTGCAGAAAAGCCTTTTTTCAAAACAGTCAGACATCCATTCAAATTGTCCGAAACCGCTGGCAAACAAATAGTTTCCACAATATTCTGATTTCCCCGGATAGCTGAAAAAACGAAATTCGTGCCTCCTGCATCCAAGGTCATTACTGTACGTTGGTCATGTCTATACATATTATATCAGATTTAATTAATACCATTTTCCGGTTAAAACCTCACATAAGCCTTGATGGTTCCACACTCTTTTCCCACAGACTTGCCACAAGGAGTTATTGTATATTCACCCACACTTGCCGGAACTATGAAGGTTTCAGCATAATGTACCACAAATGGTTTAAAAGCGTTTGTCGGACTTTCAACAACCACTTCTTCACCTTCCACCAAATTCAGTACATTCACACTATTATTCGTATGATGTGTAACAGATTTGGAGAACCAGTGACGGCGTGTTTCAATGAATTCATTCGGGTGTAATCCAGTACGCTCCTCGCTCCATCCTTCTCCTTCGGCAATCTGAGTGAAATGATTTGCCAGATATTCTTTTACATATTCCGTATTACGTTTCCAGTCTATTACTTCTTTACCTCTTTCCACATTAATGGGGCGCGGTTTGCCATCCAACCCCAAACGTTGCCAATCCCAGAGTTTGAATGTAAACAAATTGGGTGTTGAGCTGATTTCCAATACAAGTGCCTCCGAACCTGAGCAATGCACCGTACCTCCCGGAATCAAATAATGATCATGTTTTTTAGCAGGCAGTTTATTTACATACTTTTCTGTATCGAAAACGATTTCACCTTTCTGAGCCTCACGCAAATCACGAATCATGTCATCTTTATTAATACCATTCTTCAAACCAAGATAGACCGAAGCTCCTTCTTTAGCATCCAGCAGATAATAGCTTTCGTCCTGAGTATAATACATACCAAAGTTTTCACGGATAAACTGTGTGGTAGGATGCACTTGTACACTCAAATTTCCACCACCTACCGTATCTAGAAAATCGAAACGAATCGGGAAATCCTTACCAAAACGCGCTTCTACCGGTTCACCTAAAAGCTCTCTAGATTTCAACAAAACCAAATCTACCGACGGCAATTCAAAACGTACACCGTTCACCTCAAAATAAAGACTATTCTCTTCGGGCACACAATCGAAACACCAACCATAATTTTCTTTTTCAGGATTTAATCCACACACTTCTTTCATCCATTGTCCGCCCCATGGTGCCGGGTCAAAGAAAGGCACTACGCGAAAAGGAGTCTTAATTGTTTCTTCTATTCCTTTAAAGAAAGTCTCCCTATCAATCATTCTCGGATCGTTTGCAATGTGCGTATCCAACCAGAAATCGGCTTTATCAAACAAGCCTTCCTTATACTTATCAAGAACTCTCCAATCATTAAAATACCCTCTCTTATATTGTAAAGACACAGCATCTTCACGATTATCCACTCCCAAAGCCTTTACTTCGTGAGCACGAAAACGCTGTTGTATCTCCCAACGGGCCATATCAACATACACCAGCGTTGCTTCTGCCTGAGCTATCATAGCAGCACCCGAACCGACCACAATCACTCTATCATTTGCCGCTACCTGCTTCCGGGCTACCTCCAGCTTACCTGCATCAAAGTAGTCTTTCAGAGATAGGTTCGTCACATAACCAAAAAGAACATCCTTTGTCATAAAACGTTTTGTCATTTCCTTAATCTCATTCTCCGGCTTCATTAAGTCACGTGTATTAATAAGTAAGGTAGGTGACAGCGATTTCAATTCATTTATAACTTCATCTTCACGCACTCCTGCATAGAGTTCAACAGCCAGTACCTTTCTACTCTTAAAGCACTCCATCAGTAAGGTATGAATATCATTCCATCCCCGAAGAATCGTTCCCGAAATCTTTGTAGAAGGGAACTTGTCGTAATTTACTTTTCTCATAATTATATATACTTGATTTTATTATATGTATGAACATACTGGTATTTTGTGCAAATATATACTCTTTAAAAATAAAATAAAAGAATCTTCTCATATTTTTTTGATAAAAAAAGAATTATCTTTGCAATATTAAAAAAATAACAGAAAAAGTATAACCATGAAATTAGACCCAAACTCAGAAAAACCTCTTCACATTCAAGCAGAAGAAGTGCTGAGAAAACTTATAGAATCAGAGGAATACAAAAATGGGAAACTTCTTCCCAATGAGGTTTTATTGTCTGAACAATTAAACATATCGAGAAATACACTTCGCCAAGCAATCAACAAACTGGTATTCGAGGGATTATTGGTCAGAAAAAAAGGGCATGGTACAAAGGCTGTAAAAAAAGGTATTATAGGAGGAGTAAAGAACTGGTTGAGCTTCTCACAAGAAATGAAAATGCTAGGTATCGAAATTAAAAACTTCGAATTGCATGTCAGTTTTAAGAAAGCATCCGAAGAAATATGTACCTTTTTCAATATAGACCCTGAAAAGGGAACAAAATGTATGGTATTGGAAAGAGTACGCGGTAATAAAGAATACCCTTTTGTCTCCTTCATCTCTTATTTCAATCCGAGTATACCACTGACCGGTGATGAGGACTTCACCCAACCTCTTTATGGAATACTTGAAAATAAATATGACATCATCGTAAAAACCAGTAAAGAGGAAGTATCCGCACGGTTGGCCGGAGAATATATCGCAGAAAAACTGGACATCAAATCCAGCGACCCTATATTAATAAGGAAAAGATTTGTTTATGATATCAATGGAACTCCCATTGAATACAATATAGGATACTATCGTGCAGACAGCTTTACCTACACCATAGAGGCAGAAAGATAAATATACAAGAAAGTTTAATCTATAACAGAAATGACTATGAATACAACAGAAATCCCCGTACTGCTGTTGACCGGTTATCTGGGTAGTGGCAAAACGACGTTGGTAAATCACATCCTTTCTAATAAACGTGGCATTAAGTTTGCCGTTATCGTCAATGACATAGGCGAGGTGAACATTGATGCAGACCTTATACAGAAAGGTGGCGTGGTGGGAAAGAAAGAGGAAAGTCTGGTAGCTCTACAGAATGGTTGTATCTGCTGTACGCTGAAGACAGACTTGATAGAGCAGATGTTCGAAATCATGAAGATGCAACGCTTCGACTACATAGTGATTGAGGCGAGTGGCATCTGTGAACCGGAGCCTATTGCCCAAACACTCTGCTCCATTCCTCATATGGGAGGAGCGTATACTAAATACGGTATTTGCCGCTTAGACTGCATTACCACCGTGGTGGACGCCTTACGTCTGCAAAGTGAATTTTCTTGCGGAGATGATTTGACACGCAAAGGCATTGATGAAGAAGATATAGAAAACCTCATCATTCAGCAGATTGAGTTCTGCAATATTATCCTGCTGAACAAAGCAGCAGAAGTACAGCCCGAAGAATTAAAACGTATCAAGCAGATTATCCGCACCTTGCAACCCGGTGCCGAAATTATAGAGTGCAACTATGCAGATGTAGACCTGGATAAGATTATCCATACCCACCTCTTTAACTTTGAGCGTGCCGCAACTTCTGCCGGATGGATTCGTGGCATAGAGCAACAAGTAAGCGAAGAGGAGGAAAAAGAGGCGCATTACCATCATGAAGAGGGTCATCATCACCATCACGAAGATGAACATCATCATGAAAGCGAACATCATCACGAGAAATGTCATCACCACCATCACGAAGGAGGTGAAGTAGAAGAATACGGTATTGGCACATTTGTCTACTACCGCCGTCCTGCATTCGACATTCATAAGTTCGACCACTATGTCGCTACCAAATGGCCCCGCAGCGTTATCCGCGCCAAGGGTGTCTGCTACTTCAGCCACAACCGCGACATGTCCTTCCTCTTTGAACAAGCAGGTATACAGAAGAAAATAACTGAAGCCGGACAATGGTATGCCACCGCTCCCGAAGAAGACATGATAGAACTGATGCGCCAAGAACCGGGATTGCTAAGAGACTGGGACGAACAATACGGCGACCGCATGCTGAAGATAGTATTCATCGGACAAAATATGGATAAAGAGCAAATCATCCGCGACTTGGACAAATGCCTTGAATAACTTCCTAAAAAAGTGCTCCCCGTCATTCCGATCTTAAGAACAACGGGGAGCATCGTCCCACGCGCGTAACTCTATTTTAAGAATCAGGAACCATATCAATTCTCCGTAAAACGGAACATTTTGAAATACACCTTCTGCTCTGTGTCGGATACATTCACCAACCTCATCTTCGCAACACTCAACTCCTTGAGAGATGCCTTCACCTGCGTTCTGTATCCCGGTTTCAAATCCACCGCCTGCCAGTTTGTGCCATCCGAAGTTACTTCCAGTTTAAACTTCGAATCAGTAACCTCCGCATCTCCCAAATCGATAAGCACCGAACTCAACTGGCGGGCATAATCCATCGAAATGGTCAGCACACCGCCTGCCTGCCAGTTGATGACTTCATTGGACGGAATAATTGTATTCACCTTTCCCTTCTGCTGAATAGGAAGCGAAGCCAACTGATTCACGTCGCTCTTCAACGTGTAGGGAGAATAAACAGCCTTTGTATCAAGCCCGGCATGGAACGCTGCATTATAGCCCGTTGTCGCCGCTTCGAACAAAGCATTGAAAGTAGGCATCAGATGCAGGCTGCCGCTCTTTATGCCCGCTTTATATTGGGCATCCGTCTCACCCATCAGCACCAGCAGGGCGCGGGCGTGTTCGTAGCTACTACCTATAAATGCATCCTTCTGCTGGCGCAGGCGTATCATGTTCAGCACCTCCGCACCATACTCTCCCACTTGTTTGAACTGAATGAGCCAAGGCCTTATTTCAGTTATCAACGGACGATTCTCATTTCCCGATGCAAGCAATCCATCAGCGGCAACGATTATCTTCCGGCATTCCTCAGCTACCTGCCGATAGGCATCTTCATCTATCTCGTTTTTCTCTTGATAAGCTTTCAACAAGGCAGAGAGAGCAGGCTGAATGGCAACGGACTCTTCACGGCGGAAACGATGTCCATTCTGTCCCGGGTCGGAATTATGAGCAGCGAAGATTTCCAAATATTCGGCATGAAGTGGCATAAGGTCTCTGACTGCATGTTTCCAAGAAGTTTCACTATCATAATTCTCCATATTCCAAGTATAATCAGCTACACTGTACAGAGAGATTTTGGAAGCCTCGGCATGTTCCATCGGATTGGAAACAAAAGCAGACATATCATCTTTTATATCAAGCCCGTTTCCATAAACCGGCCCTAGCAGCAAATGGTCTTGTACATAATCCGAAACGGGGAAATTCCACCAAATGTACGCCTTACGTTTCAGCAGCGGATTGACGAAGTCCAGCGTAGACTTATCTATAGTAGCAACTACCATATCACCGGTCCACATCACCTTGATACCCTCGTTCAACTTATCACCAAGCGTAGTGAGATAGCCTCCTTCTACATCGGTCCATGACTTGTTGTACTCTGTGGGACACAATATCAATGGTGCAACATCCCGCTTGACTTTTACAAAATGGTCGTCAATATAGTTCAACAGTTCAGCCTGCTTGTCCGCCTTTGTCCCTTCACCCGAAATATCATCAAAGAAAACGGCAAAACCACGCACACCCAACTGGTACATGCTTTCGAACTTCTGCAACAATAACGAGCGGTCTTCTTCATTCCAGCGAATATCCTGACCCGGATGAATGGCCCAATAGAAAATGACATTGTTCTCCTTCGCCCTATTTACCAATACCTTCAGTTGTTCTCCTTCTTGGGCAGGATAAGGCTTGCGCCAGTTGGGAGTCCGGTGATAAGGGTCGTCTTTCGGTCCATAGATATAGACATTCATTTTGTTCCGACCATAAAAATCAAGCTGGCGTATACGCGCCTCCTGACTCCAAGGAGCACCGTAAAACCCTTCCACCACACCCCGATAGGGAACATCGGGATAGTCCGTCACTTCAGCCAAAGGCAGCTTACCCAAAGCAAGCAACTGCGCAAGAGTCTGTACACCATAGTACGCTCCCCGCTCGTCAGCACCGGCTATGACGATGCAGTCTTTTTCTATTTTCAGGAAATAACCTTCGGATTTGCGTGGAATCCTATGTTGGTATTTCTTAATAATCTTATCTCCTTTCACTCCTATATATACACGGAAAGAAGCGCCAAGCACCTCTTCCGGCATCAATGAACGGAGTAAAGGCAACGCAGGTCCGTCCTGCACGGAATTGCCGGAAAGGATCTGGTATTGTTGGGGAATATCAACAGAATCTTTTTGCGTAATATATTCTTGGGGAGTAGGTTGCAAATGAAATTCTTGCGCACAAAGCGTCGCTGTCGTCAACATACCGAATGCTCCCAGTAATAGTAATTTTTTTCTCATAAGCGGATTATTAAATTAAGGAATATCTATGTATTAAGAAAACTCTTCCATGCATTCAAGGTTGATACGTTCAAAAATAAGAAATAAATATGAAAACACGTACAAATACAGACATTTATTTCAGTTTAAAGATTCATTTATTCTGCATCCGTTTGAGTTCATCGCACACTGCCGGATGCAGGAAGTAGCGTACATCTTTTCCCTCCTCCATGGCTCGACGGATAAAAGTGGAGCTGATTTCGAATACCGGAGAAGAAACAGTCCGTACATTCTGCGGTAAAGAGGCAGTCTCTACCGGATAGCCGGGACGAGGATAAACCAGAAGATGATTTTCGGCAATAATGCGTTCCGACTCGTACCAACGGTGGAACAGCTTCCAGTTGTCCGAACCAATGACAAGATGGAAAGTGTGTTGGGGATAAGTCCGTTTCAGCGCGTCCAACGTATGAACAGTATAAGAAGGCCGAGGCAGATGGAATTCAAAATCGGAAGCGCGAAACTTGGGATAACCCTCGGTGGCTAGCTGCACCAGCTTCAAACGTAACTTGTCATCCATCAGATCGTTTTCTTCCTTCAGCGGATTGTGGGGGGTGACCATAAACCACACTTCATCCAGGTCCCCGTATTCGCAAAGATAGTTGGCGAGGGCCAAATGTCCGATGTGTATCGGGTTGAATGAGCCGCTGAAGATTCCTATATCCACTATTCTATTAATTTAAACAAGAAAATCACAAAGGGTGTCCTTTCAACGCACGCCAGGCAGTCCATGAATTGACAGCCGTCACCACAGCAATAAGAAACATCGGAATGCTTGTCCGAGATTCCTGATAATGTATATACAAGATACCGACAACAAGGGCACAAAGAAATAAGATGCAGTTAATAATCAGCAATGCCCTATTGAGCTTCGGATTATTCTTCTTTTTCGGTGCCAACTGGTTATGCAGTCCTCCATTTTGCTTCATGAGTTCAAAAATTGAGTAATCACTTTCAAGGCTTCCGCTTTAGCTGTTTCCAAGTCATCATTCACAATCACCGTATCAAATCTCGATGCAAAGCCCAATTCATATTCGGCTTTCGCCACGCGACTCTCTATCACTTCGGGAGCATCTGTTCCGCGTCCTACCAGGCGCTTGCGCAATTCCTCCACCGAAGGCGGTTGAATGAAAACAGACAATGCACGTTCACCATAGAATTTCTTAATATTGCAACCACCCACTACATCCACATCGAACACAACATTCTGCCCGGCAGCCAATTGTTTTTCCACCTGCTCCTTCAGTGTCCCGTAAAAACGGTCCTGATACACCTCTTCATACTCCAAGAATTCATCATTGGCTATGCGGTGGCGGAATTCATCGGGAGTCAGAAAGAAATATTCCACTCCATCTTCCTCCGTTCCGCGAGGCGGGCGACTGGTTGCCGAGATGGAAAATGAGAGATTCAGATTCTGAGTCAGCAGATAGTTGATAATCGTCGACTTTCCGGAACCCGAAGGGGCTGAAAATATGATAAGTTTTGCCATGAAATTTAAATCACATTACATTCAATACTTGTTCCTTGATTTGCTCCAGTTCATCCTTCATCTGAACGACAATCTTCTGCATCTCCGCATGATTGGACTTACTGCCCAAGGTATTGATTTCACGTCCCATCTCCTGAGCGATGAACCCTAACTTCTTGCCTTGGCCGGTTCCGGTTTCCAGCGTATTGATAAAATATTTCAGATGATTGCCAAGACGCTGTTTTTCTTCGTTCACATCCAGCTTTTCGATGTAGTAGATGAGCTCCTGCTCCAGGCGGTTCTTGTCATAATCCACACTCAAGGTCTTTTCCAGTGCATCTGTAATACGTTCCTTCACTTTGGCTACACGCTCTTTCTCATAGGGAGCGATAGTCTCCAACAGATGGGAGATGTTGGAGATCTTCTCACGGAACTTCTTTTCAAGGGCAGCTCCTTCCTGCTTACGGAAGTCCACCAGCGCACCGACAGCCTTTTCCACAGCCGAATAAACCACAGCCCATTCTTCCTCACTCAGTTCCTGCGTTTCATTCTTGGTCATCACATCCGGCATGCGGAGCAACGTGGCAAACCAGTCCGTCGCATCCGGCACAGGTATTCCTAGATTTTCTGATATAGCACAAATCTGCTTGTAATATCCCTCCACCAATGTCTGGTTGATGGGAGTGGCGCTTTCCGCACTCTCTTTCTTTTCTATCCAAAGACTGAAATCCACCTTTCCGCGTTCCAGTTTCCGTGATATTTCATTACGGATTTCCATCTCCTTCTCACGATAAAGCGGAGCAATGCGGGCAGATAAGTCCATTGCCTTACTATTGAGCGACTTTATTTCAACGTTGATTTTCTTATCAGGCAGTTCGACGGTTGCTTTGCCGTAGCCTGTCATGGATTGTATCATAATGTTATAGTTTTGCGCAAAATTACACGATTATTTTAATTAGTGAAAATAATCACGTAAATTTGCCACAATAAAATCAAGAATAAAAGTTATGTCATGTATCTTGCATATTGAAACGTCCACTTCTACCTGCTCCGTAGCCGTGAGCGAGGACGGACAGAACGTTTTCAAGAAAGAGGACCTGAATGGCCCTTCACACGCCGTTTCATTGGGAGTCTTTGTGGACGAGGCGCTATCCTTTGCCGATAGCCATGCCATGCCGTTGGATGCAGTCGCCGTAAGCTGCGGCCCAGGTTCGTATACCGGGTTGCGTATCGGCGTGTCAATGGCAAAAGGTGTCTGCTATGGACGTAACCTGCCACTAATCGGACTGGAAACCCTGAAAGTTCAGTGTGTACCGGTATTACTCTACCACGATGAGCTACCCGACGACGCACTGCTCTGTCCCATGATTGACGCCCGCCGCATGGAAGTCTATGCTGCCATCTACGACCGTGCCTTGAAACCGGTGCGCGACATTGCAGCCGATATTGTGGACGAAAACTCCTACCTGGAATTCTTAGAGCGACATCCCGTCTATTTCTTCGGTGACGGTGCGGCCAAATGCAAAGAGAAAATCACGCATCCCAATGCACACTTCATCGACGGCATCCGCCCGCTTGCCAGCATGATGTTCCCGTTGGCAGAAAAGGCAACAGCCGAACAAGATTTCAAGGATGTGGCCTATTTCGAACCCTTCTATTTGAAGGAATTCGTAGCCGGCACGCCAAAGAAACTTATTTAGGGTTTAGCGATTAGGGATTAGGGATGAATACCATGCGGTATCACTACGTAGCCCATTAATCACTAACCACTAATCGCTAAACCCTAATCACTAATCATTGAACATTAATCACTAATTAAAGATGCAATATAACACCCAACAAAAACGGATGCCCCTGCCCGAATATGGCCGCAGCATCCAGAATATGGTAGACCACGCGCTGACAATCGAAGACCGCGCAGAACGCCAGCGCTGCGCAAATACAATCATCAACATCATGGGAAACATGTTTCCCCATTTGCGCGATGTGCCCGACTTCAAACATAAGCTGTGGGACCACCTTGCCATTATGGCCAACTTCCAACTGGATATAGATTATCCGTACGAGATTATCCGCAAGGACAATCTGAACACTAAGCCGAAGAGTATCCCCTACCCCAGTACCAAAATCCGTTACCGCCACTACGGCCGTACGCTGGAAGTACTGATAAAGAAAGCTATCGAATTCCCGGAAGGAGACGAGAAACAGAACTTGATAGCCCTCATCTGCAATCACATGAAGAAAGATTACATGGCATGGAATAAAGATACCGTCGATGACCGTAAAATTTCAGATGACCTCACCGAACTCTCTGACGGAAAACTGCAAATGACAGACAGCATCGTCCGACTCATGGCCGAACGTATTGACCAGAACTACCGTCCGAAGGTGAATAACCAAAATAACCGGAATAACAACCGGAACAATAAACGAAAATACTAAAATTGAATGATTAGCGATTAGTGGTTAGTGATGAATGTCATGTGGCATCACCATGCAGACCACTAATTACTAATCACTAACCCCTAATCACTAACTTCATGGCATCATTTGTAATCGAAGGAGGACACAGACTTTCCGGTGACATTTACCCCCAAGGAGCAAAAAACGAGGTGTTGCAAATTATCTGCGCCACATTGCTCACTGCCGAAGAGGTGACTGTGCACAATATCCCGGACATACTGGACGTCAACAACCTTATCCAATTGATGCGGGATATGGGAGTCAGCGTATCTAAAAAAGGCATTGACACTTACAGTTTTCAAGCTGCCGACATTGATTTTGCCTATCTGGAAAGTGACGCGTTCCTGAAAAAATGTTCCAGCCTGCGCGGTTCCGTCATGCTGGTGGGGCCGATGGTGGCACGTTTCGGCAAGGCCATGATTTCCAAGCCGGGCGGAGACAAGATAGGACGCCGCCGTCTGGATACACATTTTATTGGTATCCAAAATTTAGGAGCCAACTTCATCTATAATGAGAAACGTGGCATCTACGAAATATCAGCCAAACAACTGCATGGCAGTTATATGCTACTCGACGAGGCATCTGTAACGGGAACCGCCAATATTGTAATGGCAGCAGTCCTTGCCAGAGGCAAGACCACCATCTACAACGCCGCCTGCGAACCCTACGTGCAGCAACTTTGCAGAATGCTGAACCGGATGGGAGCTAAGATAGAAGGCATCGCCTCCAACCTCCTGACTATCGAAGGAGTGGACGAGCTGCACGGAACCGAGCATACCATCCTCCCCGACATGATTGAAGTGGGCAGTTTCATCGGCATGGCAGCCATGACCCGTAGCGAACTGACCATCAAGAATGTCTCCTACGAGAACTTGGGAATTATCCCCGACAGTTTCCGCCGCCTCGGCATCAAGATGGAGCAGCGAGGAGATGACATTTACGTGCCCTCACAAGAGACGTACCAGATAGAGTCCTTTATCGACGGCTCCATCATGACCATTGCCGACGCACCCTGGCCCGGACTGACACCAGACTTGCTCAGTGTGCTGCTGGTGGTTGCCACCCAGGCAAAAGGCAGTGTACTCATTCACCAGAAAATGTTCGAAAGCCGCTTGTTCTTTGTGGACAAGCTGATAGATATGGGAGCGCAAATTATCCTCTGCGACCCGCACCGCGCCGTTGTCATCGGTCACGACCACGGCTTTAAACTACGTGGCGGCAACATGACCTCGCCCGATATCCGTGCGGGCATCGCCCTGCTGATAGCTGCCATGAGTGCGGACGGCATCAGCCGCATCCACAACATAGAGCAGATAGACCGTGGCTATCAGAACATCGAAGGGCGACTGAATGCGCTCGGAGCAAGAATAACAAGAATAGAATAAGATGATAAAGAGAGAAGAAGTATATAAGATAGGTATATTCAACAAGCCCCACGGCATTCACGGAGAACTATCGTTCACTTTTACGGATGACATCTTCGACCGGGTGGAAGCCGAATACCTAATCTGCCTGCTGGATGGTATACTGGTGCCTTTCTTCTTGGAAGAATACCGTTTCCGCTCCGACACCACCGCCCTTGTCAAACTGGAAGGCGTGGACACGGCAGAACGCGCCCGCATGTTCACTAATATTGAGGTCTACTTCCCCGTAAAGCATGCAGAAGAGGCAGGACCAGGTGAACTGAGTTGGGACTTCTTCGTCGGTTTTCGTATGGAGGAAGTACATCACGGCACGCTGGGAGAAGTGACGGACGTGGACACATCGACCATCAACACACTGTTTGTGGTGGACTATCAGGGAGAAGAACTGCTGGTGCCGGCACAAGAAGAGTTTATCATAGACATTGACCAGAAGCACAAGGTCATCACCGTAGACCTGCCGGAAGGTTTGATAGCTTTGGACGAAACAGAAGAGGTATGAAAAAGAAACGAAGAAAAGCATTTTGGAGTAACATCAAGTTCAAGTACAGACTGACGATTACGAACGAGAATACCCTTGAGGATATCATCACGTTGCGCGTATCCAAGCTGAACGGACTGTCCGTATTGCTCTCCGTGCTGTTCGTATTGTTTCTCATCGCCTCCCTGATCGTAGCCTTCACCCCGCTGCGCAACTACCTGCCGGGATATATGAACAGTGAAATCCGTGCCCAGGTAGTGGAGAATGCCTTGCGCGTAGATTCCCTCCAGCAACTGGTGAACAGACAGAACCTCTATATCATGAATATCCAGGACATCTTCCAGGGCAAGATAAAGGCAGATACCATACATTCCATCGACTCGTTGACCCACCTGCGCGAAGATTCGCTCATGGAACGTACACAACGGGAAGCCGAATTCCGCAAACAGTACGAGGAGACAGAAAAGTACAACCTGACGAGCATCACCGCTCGCCCCGAAATAGACGGACTGATTTTCTACCGCCCCACACGCGGCATGATTTCATCTCCCTTCAATGCCGAAACAAAACACTTCGGCACGGACATTGCCGCCAATCCGGGCGAAAGCGTATTGGCCACCTTAGACGGTACCGTCATACTGAGTACCTATACTGCCGAGACGGGTTATCTGATAGAAATACAGCACAACCAGGACTTCGTGTCAGTCTACAAGCATTGCGGCTCTCTGCTGAAACGGGAAGGAGATGCGGTGAAAGGGGGTGAAGCCATCGCACTGGTAGGAAACACCGGCGAGCTGTCCACCGGTCCCCACCTTCACTTCGAGCTGTGGCATAAGGGCAGGGCCGTAAATCCCGAGCTTTACATCGTATTTTAGTCTCCAAATAGTAAATTGTAAATAGCATAATAGTAAATGAAACAGATTGCCATACTCGGTTCTACCGGTTCCATCGGTACACAAGCGTTGCAGGTCATCGAAGAACATCCCGACCAGTACGAAGCATACGTATTGACCGCCAATAACCGCGTAGAGGAACTCATAGCCCAGGCACGCAGATTCAAGCCTGAGGCAGTGGTAATAGCCAACGAATCGAAATACACGCAACTGAAAGAAGCGCTTGCCGACCTACCTATCAAGGTATATGCCGGCGCAGATGCCCTCTGCCAGATTGTGACCGAAAATCCCATTGATATGGTATTGACCGCCATGGTGGGATATGCAGGGCTGAAGCCCACCATGAATGCCATCCGAGCCCGTAAGCCGATAGCCCTTGCCAACAAAGAGACGCTGGTGGTGGCGGGAGAGCTCATCAATGACCTGGCACGCTTCAGCGGTGTCCCCATCCTACCCGTCGACTCCGAGCACTCCGCCGTTTTCCAGTGCCTGGCCGGTGAGATAGGCAACCAAATAGAAAAAGTGATACTGACTGCCTCCGGAGGTCCGTTCCGCACCTGCACTATGGAGCAACTAACAACCGTCACCAAAGCGCAAGCACTGAAACACCCCAACTGGGACATGGGCGCCAAAATCACGATAGACTCTGCTTCCATGATGAACAAAGGGTTCGAGGTAATCGAAGCCAAATGGCTGTTCGGTGTACGTCCCGACCAGATAGAAGTCGTGGTACACCCGCAATCCGTCATCCACTCCATGGTACAGTTTGAGGACGGTGCCGTGAAAGCACAACTGGGAATGCCGGACATGCGCCTGCCCATCCAATATGCCTTCTCCTATCCCGACCGGTTGAAAGCCTCTTTCCCGCGCCTGGACTTCAAGCTGTGCACGGAACTGACGTTCGAGCAACCGGACACCACCCGTTTCCGTAACCTCGCCCTGGCCTACGAAGCGCTACATCGTGCAGGCAATATGCCTTGCATTGTCAATGCCGCCAATGAAGTGGTGGTAGCTGCCTTCCTGCAGGACAAAATTTCGTTCCTTGGCATGAGTGAAGTAATAGAAAAGACCATGTCGCGCGTATCCTACTTACAGAAGCCCACCTATGAAGACTATGTGGCTACGGATGCCGAAGCCCGACGGATAGCAGAAGAGCTGATTTGATAGATACACCGGAATGAAAAGAATTATAAAAAACATCTACTCATTTGATACGTTAAATAAGAAAACGTACCTTTGCGAAAATTATAAAAATCGTAAAACAGCAAATAATTAGATGGAAACATTCTTGATTCGTGCCCTGCAACTCATTATGAGCCTCTCGTTGCTCGTTATTGTTCATGAGGGGGGGCACTTCCTTTTTGCGCGTCTGTTCAAGACGCGGGTAGAAAAGTTCTGCTTATTCTTTGACCCTTGGTTCACATTATTCAAGTTCAAGCCCAAACACAGTGACACAGAATATGGTATCGGGTGGCTACCCTTAGGTGGTTATGTAAAAATAGCAGGTATGATAGACGAATCTATGGATACCGAACAGATGAAGCAACCCATGCAGCCATGGGAGTTCCGTGCCAAGCCGGCATGGCAGCGCCTGCTAATTATGGTAGGCGGTGTATTGTTCAACTTCCTGCTCGCATTGTTCATCTATTCCATGATACTTTTTACTTGGGGCGACGAATATATACCAGTACAAAAAGCCCCATTGGGTATGGATTTTAACGAAACAGCCAAAGCCATAGGCTTCCGCGACGGCGATATCCTAATATCTGCCGACGGGGTACCATTCGAACGCTATGACGGCGACCTGCTGACCAGTATTGTCGATGCCCGCCAGGTAAGCGTATTGCGTGACGGGGAAGCTGCTTCAGTCTACATCCCCGAAGACATGATGAACCGCTTGCTGGCAGACAGCGTGCGTTTCGCCAGTTTCCGTTTCCCTTATGTAGTCGACAGCCTGATTGTAGGATACCCTGCCGCTTCCGCCGGTCTGCAAGTAGGTGACAGCATCACCCACTTGGATGGAAAGTCAATAGCCTACTACGACTTCAAAGAAGAGATGCTGAAGCGCAAGAAAGCCAACGCATCCCATGAGGTAACCTTGACATACGTCCGTAACGGTGTGACAGACACCTTGAGCATGATGACCAATGCCGACTATGAAATAGGCGTAGCAGCACGTACGGCAACCGACAAACTGCTGCCCGTTGTCCGCAAGGAATACAGTTTCCTTTCCTCTTTCCCTGCCGGCGTATCTTTGGGGGTAAAGACTCTGAAAGGCTACGTAGGCCAGATGAAATATCTTTTCTCCAAGGAAGGAGCCAAGCAACTCGGAGGTTTCGGAACCATCGGCAGTATTTTCCCCGCCACGTGGGACTGGCACCAGTTCTGGTACATGACGGCATTCCTCTCCATCATCCTTGCCTTTATGAATATTCTGCCCATCCCTGCACTGGACGGTGGACACGTGTTATTCCTCATTTACGAAATCATTGCACGCCGCAAGCCCAGCGACAAGTTTATGGAACGTGCGCAGATGGTGGGCATGTTCCTCTTATTCGGTTTGCTGATTTGGGCAAACTTCAATGATATACTGAGGTATTTCTTTTAAAGAACAAGACATAAAAAAACGCATCATCCATTCGCGGTAGAACGGATGATGCGTTTGCATCAAACAGATGATGTATTCGGGGCAAGCAGACGATGCGTTTGAACCAAACACATCATCTGTTTTTTTTGTGTCTTATACCAAATGGCCGATCCACTCTTCGCGGTCGCCCGGAAGCAGGTCTATTACCGGAACTTCAACCATTGTATAGCAACCAGGCTGCTGACGCATAGCGGCACGCGCCACACATACCAGCACTTGTGCCGTGAGGGCAGGATTGTTGATACGCATGTTGAACTCAAATAGCTGGTTCTGCGTCTTGCCAGACACACCTTTACGGGTCAGGTTTACCCCATGACCCATATCGAGCAGTGCGTCCACACTCGGAACCAATTTTACATGTGTTTCGTCATTCACGAAGTACGGGTCGGCTTTGATGGCTGCAGCCACCTTATCAAATTCGTAACCATCCTTCAACTCAATGTACACCATACGACGGTGAATGCCGGTTCCTGTAGGAATAGTCATGGAAAGAGCGGCTTTCACACCTTCGATGGCCTTTACAGCCACGGTGTGTCCCATGCTCATACCCGGACCAAAATTAGTATAGGTAATGCCTTTCGGAGCAATGGCTTCCAGCATAGTGCGGACAATGGAGTCACTACCCGGGTCCCAGCCGGCAGAAATGATGGATACCGTATTATGCTTTTTAGCCTCTGCATCCAGTGTGCGGCGCAAGGCAGTGATACCCGTATGGATATCGAAACTGTCCACAGTATGAATGCCTAAAGCAAGGATCTCCTTTGCATACTCTTCCACCTTGCGGGTAGGCGTACAAAGGATAGCAACATCCACGTCTTTCAGTTCCTTGATATTCTTCACAACGGGATATGCACTCAGTTCCGCAGGACAGTTTTCAGCTCCGGCACGGCGTACTACACCGGCAATTTCGAAATCGGGAGCTGCTTGCAGGGCTTCGAGCACATAATGCCCGATATTACCATAGCCAACGATGGCCGCTCTTACTTTTTTCATTCTTTTTATGAATTTATTTATCAGTTTTCTACTTTATCGGCGCAAAAGTAAGCATTTTAATTTATTATATCGGCAGAACTCCCTGCTGTTTCACACAGTTTTTCTTTTTTTAGTGAGTGAAAGTCCAATAATAATTCATACATTCGCAGATGATATGTATGCAAGGCGCATTTTGGGCCGACAAGTAAAAGAATTATGATAGAATACATCAGAGGCGGAATTGCCGAACTAAGTCCGGCAACCGCAATAATAGACTGCAACGGATTGGGATACGGCGTCAATATTTCATTGAACACGTATGCCGCCATCCAGGGCAAGAAAGAATGCAAACTATATATATACGAAGCTATCCGTGAAGACGCCTATGTCCTCTACGGATTCGCCGACAAGCAGGAACGCGAACTATTCCTGCTGCTCATCTCCGTTTCAGGCATCGGCGGAAATACAGCCCGCATGATTCTCTCGGCACTCTCGCCATCCGAACTGATAAATGTCATCAGCACGGAAAATGCCACTCTACTGAAAACAGTCAAGGGTATCGGGCTGAAAACAGCCCAACGGATAATTGTGGATTTAAAAGACAAAATCAAGACCGGCAGCGTTGTAGCCGGCAACGCAGGGACCATAGGTACACTGGTATCGACAGCCAACGCACAAGTACAAGAAGAAGCCGTAGCCGCCCTTACCATGCTGGGCTTTGCACAAGCCCCCTCACAAAAAGTAGTGCTTGCCATTTTGAAGGAAGAACCAAGTGCACCGGTGGAACAAGTCATCAAATTGGCATTAAAAAGACTATAACCTTTATCTAAAACAAATCATGACAACAATCAACATGCAATATTGGTTGGGGGCCAATGAACGCACCCGCGTACTGCCAACAGACAAATGGTACCTCGACTTCGCCACAAGCATCCTGCCCCTCGTCAAAGCCTCTCCTCTGTTCAACAAGGAAGAGCTGCGTACCCAAATTGACGCAGCCATCTCCCTCGGCATGTACTTTCAAGATGCCATTGCCCAAAGCGGAGGCTGGAAACTTTTCTCCGAAGCCTTTCAGGGAGTATACGGAACTTACCTGCCGTTCTATCCGCTGAGTGACGATTATACGCCCGATGAAATAAATCAGGAAGACATTGCATTCGTACTGTGGACATTGAAATCACAATTCAGCATTTTTGACAAGGAATACACCTTGTTCAGTCCTTATGACAAAGACCTGCTTGCATTAAGCCAAAGCGCCTATGAACTGATGGATGCACGTTTCGAAGAAGCTCCCATCAGCAAGGGAGAATCTTCCTTCCTTTGGGTAATGGGACTTGATTTACTGGATATACCCATTACTCCGCTGCCGGAAGTCACTCCGGAAACCAAACTGAGCAAAGATGCCGCCCACTGTCTGGAATACAGCCAGGGGAAACCGCTGCTATACTTCACCGATTACAAGGAGCTTTGCACTTTCTTTGTCAATGTCTTGGGATGGGAAAACAAACGGTCCGCATTATTGCCCGACCTGGAATACAAAAAAGAGTTCGTGATTTATGCCAACGCCAAAGGTATGCTCGTAGCCCACAACGTGGCCGCCTATTTCTGTGAAGAACATAACCCGATGTACGATGCCAAACGCGCTGCTGCAGAGGGTTACAAGATGTTCTGCCAACCTGGAGAGTGTCCGTTCGACCTGCTGAAATACGGAATGACCAAAGGAATTCTACCCGATGTGGAACTTCCCTTCTTGAAAGGAAAAGAAACACTGCATCAATATTGGGACTTTATAGCCCGCTACTACTTATGTGAATATTATGAAGGCGAGTAACCATTCCGGCATAAAGCCCAAACGGAGCAACAAGGCCAAGCCAACCGGAAAACGGATTGGTAAATCCAAACCTTCGAAAGCGAATAATCAGCTTAACAGAAGGGTAAAATAATTGAAAATGGATAATGGAAAAATAAACAGTGCAGCGTATTTATTGAAACCGCATGGCAATTTTCCATTATCCATTATCAATTTTCAAAGTTCCACAATCTCTTCCTTACACAACGTCAGTTTCTCCACTCCTTCCGCTGTTATAACCCAAGAGTTTTCGATACCAACGGGACCAATGCCCGGCAAAACAATTTTCGGCTCCAATGCAAAGACCATACCCGGCTCCAACTCCTGCTTCATACGCGGAGCCAATACCGGCATTTCATTGATTTCCAAACCGATGCCATGACCGATAAACTTGGCCTTTTGAGTGGCTCCCATAAAGTTGTCGGCAAAGCCTGCTTTGGTGACAATATCGATAGCGAGATTGTAAAGGTCCTCACAAACAGCACCCGGTTTCGCTTTTTCTACAACAGCCTCTTGTATGTCCAGGCAAACTTGATGGGCAACATATGCCTTTTCCGGCAGCTTTCCGATAGAGAATACACGGCTCATGTCTCCCATATAGCCATAGAAGTTACCCCCCATATCAACCATAAAGCTCTGACCGGGCTGCAACAGTGCACCGTTCACACTGATAGGCAGTGACGGGTCAAGTCCCTCGCCTCCCAGAGCAAAATCATAGGGGGCAGGCGCAGTGGCATTGTCTCCTGCCAGCAGACTTCCCATAAAAATCTCCATACTTTGTCCGAAGGTACGAAAAATACCCAGACAACCTTCCAGACGCATCAGGCGCTCTATTTCGATGGATAACTGGCGGTCTGTCATTCCTGGTCTATAAACCGAGGGTATTTGTTCGTAAGCTTTAGCATGTGCAATGCCGGAACGACGGAACATCTCAATCTCTATTTCAGTCTTGACACTTCGGGCCTTCCGGATAAGTGCCGTACCACAAGGAAGCACCTCCGTTTCAGGGAAACACGCAGCCAAACGGTTATATTCCGTAAAAGACAACTCATCCCCCTCCAGCATCAACCTCGCAGGTATGGGCAAACCACATTCCTTTAGTAAGTCAGGCAGTTGTTCCGGTTTACGGATAGGATGAATATGTTCCCCTTCAATATTGTTAGGACGTTTGATGAATAAACGGGCGGGAGCATTCAACGGCAGATACAAGTAACCGCTGACGACACGTCCGTACGTATAGATTAAGTTTACATTGCAAGCGATAAGAGCGGCATCAATCTCTTGTTGAGCCATGAGAGAGCGTATTTTATCACGTCTCAGTTTCAATTCAGGTAGTAACATCTCTTTGTCATTTATGGTTTCTCGGATACAAAGATACAACTTTTTTAATTGAGAATAAAAAAAGTACTGCCCGATACCTTCACAGGCATAGGGCAGCACAAACCACAAATACAAATACAACTAAACAAAGTTTCTCTCTTAGATAATTCCCTGACCCATCATGGCATGAGCCACCTTCATGAAGCCGGCGATATTCGCTCCCTTCACGTAGTTGATGTAGCCATCGGGTTCTGTCCCATATTTTACGCATTGAGCATGAATTCCGTGCATGATGGCGTGGAGTTTTTCATCCACTTCGGCTGCACTCCAGCTGAGATGCATGGCGTTCTGCGACATTTCCAGTCCGCTGGTAGCCACACCACCTGCATTGACAGCCTTGCCCGGTGCATACATAATCTTATTTTCAATGAAAAGATCGATAGCTTCGGGCGTACATCCCATATTGGAGATTTCGCCTACACATGTCACCTTGTTGTCAATGAGGTGTTGTGCATCTTCGCCGTTCAACTCGTTCTGGGTAGCGCAAGGCAGAGCGATGTCCGCTTTCACTTCCCACGGGCGTTTGCCTGCCACGAAAGTAGAGCCGGGGAATTCGTCGGCATACGGTGCCACAATATCGTTGCCCGATGACCGGAGTTCCAGCATATAATCTATCTTTTCGCCACTGATACCGTTCGGGTCGTAGATGTAACCGTCGGGACCGGAGATGGTAACAACCTTAGCACCCAATTCGGTAGCCTTAGTAGCAGCACCCCAAGCCACATTTCCAAAACCGGAGATGGCCACGGTCTTGCCCTTGATGTCAATGCCTTTTGTCTGTAACATTTGGTTTACAAAATACAAGCCACCAAATCCTGTTGCTTCGGGACGAATCAGCGAACCGCCAAATTCCAAGCCTTTACCAGTAAATGTGCCCGTAAATTCGCGAGTCAACTTCTTATACATACCGAACATATAGCCCACTTCGCGACCGCCTACACCGATATCACCGGCAGGAACATCCATATCCGGACCGAGGTGACGCCACAACTCCAGCATGAAGGCCTGACAGAAACGCATGATTTCAGCATCGCTCTTTCCGCGCGGAGAGAAGTCGGAACCACCCTTACCGCCACCCATAGGCAATGTAGTCAAGGCATTCTTGAAGGTCTGCTCAAATCCCAGGAATTTGAGGATAGAAAGATTTACGGAAGCATGGAAACGAATACCGCCTTTGTACGGGCCAATGGCATTGTTGAACTGCACACGATAGCCAAGGTTCGTCTGAACTTCACCTTTATCATCCACCCACGTTACGCGGAAAGTAAAGATACGGTCAGGTTCAACCAGACGTTCTATAATTTTCGCTTTCTCGAACTCGGGATGTTGATTATAGATATCTTCGATGGAAAGAAGAACTTCCTTTACGGCTTGAAGATACTCAGACTCGCCGGGGTGCTTTGCCTCTAAAGAGGTCATGATACGTTCGATATTCATAATATTACGTTTTAAAGGTTATTACCTTGTTGACTTTACGCTATTCAAACAAAATGTCAATGAATAACACCGCAAATATAAGAAAACTTTTCAAAACAGCTAAATTTTACGGTTATATTTTGATTAAAGAATGATAAAATGTCAAATCCCCGGCATTCTCTATTCATACCTAAATGGTCTATTCTTTTCCTATTCTGTCAACAATTCGCCATAACGGCATAAATATAGAAAAATTATAATAAAGAAAATAAGAAATGACGAATAATTTACGAAAAAAGACACAATCCTCACGGACTATGCCTTTCCAATTGCTAACTTTAATTCTTAAATGCTTGTATTAAATCCGCAACATAATAATTACTATGTACGGACAAGCTTCATAATTTCTTCAATCCTTTTACCTCTTCTTTTGTTGCTTCTCGAACACTGATAGCCACCCCTCCACTACTTGCCAAAGGTTGACGCAGCACACTCTTTGACGTTACTATGCCACGACGGATGTCATAGCTCTGCGGATTATCTTTCCAGTCTGCATCCCGACCATCTGCATAAACGGTAACAATATATTTCCTTCCTTCGGGTAAGAAAGAGAAAGGAATAGTTGCCGTACGAGGATGTTCGTCGGTAATAGCACCTACATACCACTCTTGTTTTCCTTTGGCTTGACGAGCCACTGTGATATAATCACCCGGTTCGGCTTCCAAATACCAAGAATTGCTCCAATCCACCGCTACATCCTTAATAAATTGAAACGCATCGGGAAAACGGCGATAATTATCCGGCAGGTCTGCTGCCATCTGTAACGGAGAGGGCATCGTTACATATAGAGCCAATTGTTTTACCAATGTAGTACCCGCCTGACCTTTAGGTTTCGAACTATTATAATACGAAAGTTTTGTCTGGAAAATACCAGGAGTGTAATCCATCGGACCACCCTTCAACCGAGTAAACGGCAAGATACAAGTATGATCCGGATCATTGCCCCCCATAGATTCAAACTCACCACCACGGGCAGATTCTTGCGCTACCCAGTTGGGCCAGGTCCGACACAAGCCGGTGGGACGAACAGCCTCGTGACTATCTACCATAATCTTATAATCAGCAGCACGCTTCACCACATGTATATAATGATTGTTCATCCATTGTGAGGAATGATATTCACTACGGGGAATGATTGAGCCCACATATCCTGTCTTTACAGAATTATAGCCATTATCTACCATAAATTGAAAGGCTACATCCAGCTGCCGCTCATAATCGGCAGCATTAGCAGCCGTCTCATGATGCATGATAATCTTTACCCCCTTTGATTTGGCATAGGCATGTAGTACCGCAACATCAAAGTCCGGATAAGGTTTGTCAAAAAGGAACTGACGATCCTTACGATAGGATGCCCAATCTTCCCAACCTTCATTCCAACCCTCAACCAATACCGCATCAATACCATTCTCCGCCGCAAAGTCTATGTACTCTTTCACATGTTCAGTATTGGCCGGATGATGTCCATTAGGAGTTAACTTTGAATAGTCGGTTATGCCGGGTTTAGCCTTATAATAGTCGCTATATGCCCATGTACCTCCTCCACCAGTAAACATCTCCCACCAGACACCGATAAATTTCTGTGGCTTAATCCAAGAAGTATCTTCCAGCTTACAAGGTTCATTCAGATTAAGAATCAACTGAGAAGCAAGGATGCTACGTGCATCGTCACTAACCATAATTGTACGCCACGGGGTATGCAACGGTAATTGCAGATATCCTTTCTTTCCTAATTTATCGGGAGTAAGATGAGCAGAAAAGTTAAACTCTTTATCATCCACATTCAGCAACATGGCAGAATAATCTACCAAGGCAGCTTCATGAATATTGATATAAAGTCCTTCGGTAGTCTTTATCATAAGGGGTGTTTGTACTGTGAATGAAGTCGCTTTAGCTTCATATCCTTTTTTACGTAGATTACGTTCCATAGCTTCGCGCACTTCGGAAATGGCCGCAGTAGTATAGGCAAACTCATTCGTATCATAATCACCGGGAATGCAATAGAGTGTATGATTACCGGTCAGATTGAATTCCGTCAGTTCGTCTTTTACCGTCAGATAATTCATGGTTTTCTGCTCCGGCAACTCATAACGGAATCCGAGTCCATCGTCAAACAATCGAAAACGTACAATCATCGTACGGTCGTGCTTTGCTGGTTGTGAGAAAGTGACAGTAAGTTCATTGTAATGGTTACGGACTTTTTCATACTCTCCCCATACAGGCATCCAAGTTTCATCAAAAGTAGAATTTGTTGCATCAAGAATCCGGAAGCCATTTGACAAATCCGCTTCTTCCATAAGTATTCCCAAGGCAGAAGGTTCTACAACCGGCTCTCCTTTGTAATATAAGCTATAGACCGGCCCCCCCTCGGAATCAAGCACAACATTGAGTTTCAGATTCCCATTGGGAGATAACAATTCGTGTGCCATCGCCACACAAGCAATTCCCAGAAATACAACTGTTAATAATACATGTTTCATATACATCCGTTATTGTTGATATATAAAATATTGATAAGGTTCCATCGTCATTACTGTAGGCAACTCCACATCCACACCGGCAATCACATCGGTCATGGTCTTGCCAGCATGCTCCATAGGTACTTTCACTTGTACAGACTCATTGGCGGTATTCACCATGACCAACATGCCATGACTGCCTGCTGCCCGATAAAATGAAGCGACATCTCCGGTAGTATAAACTTCCAGTTCACCACCACGTACACTGCTCGTAGCTTTATAGGCTCTGATGATTTCTGCCATCTCTTGCGCAAAGACTTCATTGGACTTCAAGTCTATAACTCCGTAATTGAAAAAGTTAAGTGACCGCGGATAGGCTACTTCCTGCGAACTATAAATAAGAGGTATCCCCTCGAGCATAGTCGTTAATACAAAAGCAGACATGGCACCACGCTCACCGCCATAACATTCTATCGGTGATACCTCACTTGCCTGGTCATGATTAGTAGAATAGCGTAACCGTAACGTACCCTTCGGCATTCCCTCCAATTCGGAAGTATTCATAGCATAAAGGTCAGTAAGTGAGCATTTACCGGCATAATAGTCTTTCAGTTTACTATGGAAGTTCCAGCCGTAGAGCAGATTGAAACCATTGTTCATTAAAGACGTTTTTCCGCCTTCGGCAAGCATCAGCAAATTATTGTCAAGTGTACGGAGCTCGGCGATTGCTTTCTTCCAGAAAGCATCTGGTACCCCCTCGGCATAATCACAACGGTATCCATCAATACCAATTTCTGTTACCCAATACTTCATGGCATCAATCATGGCTTGCTGCATGGTTTCGTTGTCAAAATTCAAGTCAGCAACATCCGCCCAAGGCTGTTCTTGAGGTTGTACCACATTGCCATTTGCATCCTGTGTATACCAATCCGGATGCTCAGTCACCCAAGCATTGTCCCACGAAGTATGGTTGGCAACCCAGTCAAGAATCACTTTCATTCCTTTGGCATGGGCAGCATCTACCAGTTCTTTCAAGTCTTTTTTTGTTCCGTAACGTGTATTCAGCTTTTTATAATCCTTTATACAATAAGGTGAATTCACACTTTTCAGTACTCCCGGCTCATTTACAGGCATCAGCCAAAGCACGGTAGTCCCCAGGCTTTGAATACGGTCAAGCTCTGCTTTGATGGCAGAGAACGCATTTTCTTCGGCAAAAATGCGGGGATTTGCCTCATAAATCACCATATCCGAAGCCATGTATTCTTCCTGTGGGACGGGAATCGGTTCCATGTCACTCTGACTATCACTACACCCCATACAAGAATGTAGCATCGTAAAGAGCAGTGTCGCAATTATTACTTTTTTCATATTTCTACTTTTTATCTATACTTATACTCATTGGCGGAACTGATATCTGCAAAAGGAGCATCCAAACTCTCCAGTAATGGGCATTGGCAGAAAAGATACTAAGCCTTAATACTAAAAATCCCGGAAGCCAATACTAAAAAACAAAAGAGCTAAGAGATAACTTCTTCCCAAGGCTTGGTTTTTCTATCCCAAGACTTGGGATAGAAAAACCAAGCCTTGGGACATATATCCGCAAGATTGAAAAGAGATATCCTATCCCCAATCTCATTCCACCAATAGGTCATTTAACATCTTCATTACTATACAAAACTCATTTCAAGAAATTATTCTGATTAGAAACAAAAGCCGCTTCAGATTCCGGTTCAGAGTCTCCGTCCGGATTGTTAGGGTCAATCTCCTCACCAGCTATGTCCGTAATACGGAAATAATAATCTCGATCAAGCGTCACTGCTGCGAGGTCAAATTGTGAGCCTCCATTGTTATTATTCATTATCAGATTGTAAGTCAATCCCTTATTTGCTTCACCTGTATCGTAATAATTATACGTGACACCTTTTATCTCAACACTACCGGTTGGTAATATTCCTGGCCAACTGCCAAAGAGTTCCGGTATATCATTTCCCCACGCATATATGGTTGTTTCTGCCCATCCGGACTGGTCTTCAATAAAAATGGTATAACCATCATGGATGACCACTGCATCCGGATCTATTTCCGTCCAACCGCTTTCTGTGATTTCCAAATATATGTCACGGTCAAGAGTAAAGTTCTGTGGTCCATCAAATTGTGAACCTACTCCATTATCGTTAAATATCAAATTGTAAACCAATCCCTTATTTGCTTCACCTGTATCGAAGTATTTATAGGTAATTCCTTTTATCTCAACGCTACCAGTAGGTGAAATACCGGGCCAACCTCCAAAAAGTTCCGGCAAATCATTTCCCCACGCATAAAGTGTCAGTGCATCCCAACCTGTATTGTCCATCACGAACACAGCATAACCGTCGTGGGTCACTTCACTTGGGTCTTCCGGCTCCTCAAAATAAGCATTCCAGCGGGTTACCGTTATATCAGTGCGAGTACCTACCTTAGCCGAAATTTGATGTAAAGCATCCCCATTCTGCAAAGTACGCTCTATACCTTGTGTCTTAGAAACGAAATAAAAGCCATCGGCAAGTGTCTTTCCATTAACAAAATCTTCCGGATAGAGGTATATGCCCCATTTAACATCATTGTTTGCAGCTTTCTCCATCTGCCACTTAAGGTCTCCGGAAGCAGCATCCTGACCTCCATTGAAATCGCCTGCAATATAAATTATTTCATCGGCACCAGTTCCTTGGGGCATAATCACCTCCAGCAAGATAGCATCGCTACGAAGTTCAAATTGCGGCAACTCATGGTCAAACACAATTTCCTCCTTGTCACAACTACTGATGAAAGCTACAAAAAGCAACAAAAGCCATAGCGGATTACATATATATTTTTTCATTGTTACTATTATTATAGGATGATTAATAATTAGGATTCTGTACCAGTCCCGGATTTACCATAAGGGCAGACTGGGGCAAGGGATACCACTCGTATTTGCGGTCACGTTTAGCCGGATAGCTTAAACCGTCGTCCGTGGCACGGCCAAAGAACCACCATTGCCCTTGCGTAAACTTATCGAAACGACGCAAGTCTGTACGACGACGACGCCCCTCTCCCAAGAATTCAAGTCCCCATTCACTCAACATCCAATCCATATCAAAGGATGTAAAACCAGGACCGGGCTGTTCGAGAGCCGATTTATCTGTAAAATAGCGTGTTTTAACTCTATATACCAGCTCTTTAGCACCTTCCGTATCACCTGCACGCATTTTACATTCAGCAAGAGTATAGACCACTTCACTCAAACGGAATTCCACCTCATCGATGTTTTGGAAATCAATGCCTGCACTCTCCGGATAAACCGGATATCTTACCAAACGGACACCTGAATTCGTTTCACCCCAGCGAGGTGACATGACAGTCTCCAGATTACGTCCTAAATTAAGGAATGTACCCACTTGATCCACATAAACCAAATCCTGACCGTCACGGTCGGCATCTGCTTTCAAAGCCGCACCCTTACCATAGTTGGCTTTAATAGCCCCTTTCAAAAAAATGCCTTGATAGTTTCCTGTTGTTTCATTATACACATAGTTCTGCTTACGGATATCTTTATCGTGGAAACGTTCATAAACTGCTCCTAACTTATCACCGTAGTCGGTAAGAAAGCTCTTAGGATTGTCAGTACCACCATACGGCTGTACATTTCCAGAATTATCCCATGAAGGTGCCAAGCATACACAATTCCATCCGCTCTGGCTGTATGTACCTCCAAAGTAATCCCAACAATTGTAAGGCATGAAAGGCATGTTACGCATCCAACCGGTATTGACCTGACCGACTTCCATCGCCAATGCCATTACAACTTCCGGACATTCTACATTGTTTATCGAATAAATATCACGATAGTCATCGGTAATGCTGTAAGTACCATAATCACCATTCAGAATTTTTTGGCAAAGAGTGGCACACTCATTATAACTGTTTTGTTTGATAAACACCTCAGAATTCAGCAACAAGCGCATCTTAATCATACGATTGGCAGCTTGGTTCATGCGGTTGCGAGTCTTTCCAGAACCATCTTCTTTCATAAGATCTGTAACTGACTCATCTAATTCCTGACTGATAAAATCGTAGATAATCTTGCACCCCTTATCAAAATCAGTATCTGCAGAACCAGGGATTTCCGCACCCGAAGAAATGTTCAAGGGAAGTGCTCCACCCCAAATCTCAAAGATATTGTAGTATGCCCAAGCACGCAGGGTACGTACTTCGGCAATATAACTATTCAAAGCATCCTCAGTCATGCGTATAGATGCGGGGCTGATTGCCTGCAAATCTGTAATAAGCGTATTGCAAAGCCCAATAGTGGTCCACGCATTCTCCCAAGTTTGGCGAATAATGGTTGATTCTGACGTCCAGGTATGTGAAGACAAAGCAAACTTCAATGCCTCATCCCATCCCCAAAGTCCACCGTTCCAACTGCGCCATGCCACCTGGTCGGCAGAAAACTCCTGCAAATACCAGAAGTATTCCAAATAACTATATGCAGCTTTCGAATAGATGGCTGCCACTGCCCCCTGAACACTCGTCTCATCTTGATAATAAATTCCGGCATCCACACGATCGAACACTTCCTCGTCCAAATTAGTACAAGAGAAAAGTGAACATGACATAATCATCGCCAATAACCAACGACATTTTATATATTTCATATCTTTCATATTTTTAATAATTTGTTTCTCATTTATTTGAAGCGAAGAGTCACACCTAAACTCAATTGAGTTGCTGTAGGATAAGCACTATTACTATCTACTCCCGGCTGGATACCATTCACGTCTATAATTGAAGGGTCATTACCAGAATATCCGGTCAAGGTAAACAGATTCTTGGCAGACAGATATATGCGCATATTATCCAGTAACTTACGGTTCTTAGGAGTAAAATTATATCCCAAGGTTACATTTTCCAGTTTTATGAAGCTACCATCCTCCAGGAAATAGGAAGATATTACTCCACCACCGGTACGGATATTCTTATCTTCCAGATACGCAGAGCGAAGAACATTATCTGTACCACATCCCTGAAGCCCCATACCATATTTACGCATATTGAATACATCAAAACCGAATGTACCGCGGAAGAATACACTCAAATCAAAATTTCTCCAAGTCAGGTTGTTACTCCAAGACAAGAAGTGCTTGGGAGCACCATTGCCAATATAACGTTTATACTTGGCATCAGCCTGAGAAATCGGTATTTGCTCATCTTTATCATTCAAAATAAGCATATTGCCATTTTCGTCAACACCTGCATATTCATAACCGTAGAACTGCCCTATCTCTCCCCCTTCCTGCACACGGAAGAAATATTCGCTGGAACCAGTACCCGGTTTTAAGTAAAGGTCGAGATAAGATGCCTTGTAAATATCGTTAGAAAGTTTGGTCAACTTAGTCTTCCCATAAGAATAATTGATTCCGCTCGTCCACTTCACTGCTGTTTTAGTAAGGATATCACCATCCAAAGATACTTCTATACCGGTATTTTTCGTTGTTCCAACGTTAACCAAAATAGTGGAATAGACAAAAGGCGGTTGAGGTGCCGTGTACGTATAAAGCAAGTCTTTAGAACTACGGTCAAAATACTCCACTGAACCACGTAAACGATTCCATAGAACAAAATCAACACCCAGATTAATCGCAACGCTCTTTTCCCAAGCCAAATCCGGATTAGCATTACTAGAGGGAGCATAACCCGTTACCCAACGCCCGTCAAAGAGATAACTACCATTGGTATTATAAGTAGAAAGTGATTTATAAGCATCAAAATCCGAACGACCGGTAATACCGAAAGAAACACGTGGTTTCAAACTGGTCAACACTTTCCGGGTATTCTTCATAAAGCCCATCTCCATCATTTCCCAAGCCAAAGAAGCTGCTGGGAAGTACCCCCACTTTTGGTTAGCACCAAATTTGGAAGAGCCTTCATAGCGCAACGAAGCCGATGCAAAAAGCATATCCTTCCAATTATAGTTCAACCGACCAAAGAAGCCAATAAGTGTCGATTCAGAGCGACCGCTATATAAACTTGCCAAACCATCCTTCAGATAAGAGCCACTACCCAAATCCCAATATTTCGTATTATCAAAAGAGAAGTCGTTGTTACTACCACCAATCTGTTCCCAGATAGACTTCTCATAAGTATAGCCCACTACAGCCTTAATATTGTGGTCGCCCAAGTTCAGTGCATAATTTCCCAACCACTCCAATCGATTGGTGTACCATTTCTGATACTTCATTTCCGCACGTCCTTTATAACCATTCCAATAGGACTCCGAACCGGCAGACGAAGCATAATATTGTTGCTTCATGTCATTGTAATGCAATGAGTAACTTAATGTTGTATTCAACAAATGCTTTTCTGTCTGCAAAATATTCAGTTTAGCCTCAGCCGTACCCAACAAATACATACGCTGGCCGTTGTTATCTCTCAAAGCAAGCTCCGCAACCGGATTGGTTGCACCCGTAGGAGAAGTAGGCTGATAATACGAACCGTCTGCATTATATACCGGCATTGTAGGATTCATTGTGAGTGCCCTATCGAAGAAACCATCATTTCCCCAGGTTTCATTTACACGACGTGCACTCAACGAACCGTTGAATTGTAAGCGATTCTCCAGTACACGCTGTTCCATAGAAAAACGACCTCCAAATTCTTCACGACCACTCACGATGTCAAGTCCATTGGCACTTTTGTAATTGAAGGAAGCACCATAGAAACCATTCTTTGTGCTACCATCAATAGATATATATTGGTTTGTGTCGTATGCTACATCACGAGTAATCAATCCATACCAGTCAGTGTCGGCTCCATAGTCTGTACCTCGTCTCGAACGACGGAATTCATCAGCCGACAGAATATCCGGAGAGGGCTTGGCTACATTAAAAGCGATGTAACTGTCATATGTAACTACCGTTTTTCCTGCTTCACCCGAGCCACGTTTCGTTGTAACCAAAATCACACCATTAGCACCTCGCGTTCCGTAAATAGCAGCTGAACCCGCATCTTTCAATACCGTAATAGATTCAATATCCTGTGCAGCGATGTTACGGATATCGCCACCTGCCACACCATCTATGACAACCAAAGGACTATTACTTGCAGAAACAGATGTTGCACCACGTACTTGTAATGAAGAACTGGAGTTAGGATTGGCAGCTGCCTGCGTATTGACATTCAAGCCCGCGACTTTTCCCGATACCATTTCCATCGGGTTATTCATAGCCCCCAAATTAAAATTTTTCTTATCCACTTGTACAATGGAACTGGAAACTTCTTTTTTACTCAATGAGCCGTAACCCACTACTACAACTTCTTCCAACACCTGCTGGTCATCATGCAAGACAACATCAATCTTATTTCTACCGGATACGTTCAGTTCCTGCGTTTGGTAACCTACATAAGAAAAAATAAGTATTGCATCAGGATTGACATTCGATAACACATAGTTACCGTCAATGTCAGTTATCACCCCCGAAGTTGTACCCTTTACCAATACACTTGCACCGATAAGACCTTCACCCGTAGCATCGGTCACCTTTCCTTGTACCTGAAGTTGTTGTGCAACAACAACACCAGTCATCATAAGAAAACCCAGCAAAAGGATCATGCGCTTTTTAAGGCATCTCTTTAGACTTTTCTTTTTCATCTTATTAGAAATTAGTTAAACAATAAATAGATTGATGCAAATGTATTATCAAAACAAACGCACGATTTGGGCTGAGATAAAAATCTAAAGTCCTGCAACAGGCAATCAACTATAAAACAACGCATTACAAAAATGCTATTGCTACTAATTTCTAAATCATTTCTAAACTTTTTAAGGCAGAAGAAAGCCTCAAAAGGAGGATAAAATCAAAAAGAAGTTATTTTCATCACTCGTTCTTCAAAGTCCTCTTTACAAAGAGACTTGTTTTTTAGCTTGGAACGATAAGTATAGATGGTAGTTATGGAATAACGCAAAAATTCTGCAATACGCGCACTGTCTGTAATACCTAAACGAATCAGTGCAAATATGCGCAGTTCGGTAACAAGCAATTCTTCATTTTTAGGATGCAATTGTTCTTCAACTGGCAACAAACGATTAAATTCTTCTACAAAGTTAGGGAATATCTTAAGAAAAGATACATCGAAATTGTGATAGAACTCTTTCAACTCTTGATTTATGAAACGGTCGGACTTCAATGTACGATATAACTCCTCAAGTTTACCGGCAGCAGCCTGCTTGTTCAATATGCGGCGATATTCTTCCATCTTACTTATATAAGAGGAACTTAAACTGAGGAAACGTCCCAAATACTCTTCCTTAATATGATTGGCTTCCGTAAGAGTCTGATTAGTATGCAATAATCGTTCATTAGCCTCATGTTGAGACTTGTTCAGCTTCTTCAATTCACTATTCAATATACTCAATTGGGAATTGGCAGCAACAACTTTTTTACGGGCATAAGACAATTTTTTCATTTGCCATAGCACACACAGTACTGTCAATAGAAGGAAAACAGAAAGGATACATATGCCTGTAATAAACATTCTCTGCCGCTGTTGCTGTATTTCCTTTTCTTGCTGATAAGCACGATCTATGAGCGGAAGCATCTTGGAATTCTGCGAACTACGCAACCGAGTAGTATAATAATTAGCATCTTCCATACTAATCTTGATATAGTGATTAGCACGTTCCAAATCGCCCATTCCATAAAGTAATTCCGCTAATGCGCACAAAGAATAATTTTCTTTCACCACTGCCCTAATGTCAGCAATGGCACTGCTAATACGTGCTTCCATTTCTTTTTGCTTGTTCCCCACGACATGATAAGCAAAAGCCAGAATTGAAGTAGCTACTGCATACTCACGCGTATTGGATTTCAACCGAGGTAAAAAATTCTTCAATAAACATATAGCCTCCTGACTTTTTCCCTGGTCAATGAGCTGAGGTGCATGCACGACTACATATCTATAAGTATCTTCCGGTACTAGGCTGATTATAGAATCCCTATACAAATTTGCTATCCGAAGATAATTGTTCACGTAGTTCCGATCAGTGGCGTACTCTGCCTGATAGAGATATAGGTTTTCAAAACATACATAATAGTCCACTATATTTTCACCCTCCAACGTGTTACGAGGAAGCGATTTCAGCAATTCCATTGCTTCAACAAAAAGGCCCGAAGTATTTAGAATATGTACTTTATTTAATATAGAACTATTTATCCATTGCCTATTATTTAGCCGTGTGGCAATAAGAATATTTTCATTTATATAATGTAATGCAGAATCACTAATATAAGAATTATATTCGGCAAAAAGACGATTTTGTATCAGATAACGCTCCATGTCAGTAAGCCTCCCTTGCTTCAACTCATCCTTTATCAAAGAAATATACCGTTCTTTTTCTTCCTCGTATTGTCTACGCATTACGATAGTCTTATCCAGAACAGACAAAAGGCTATCTATTGCAGATGCATACATACCAAGCGAACATGGCAACAGCATTATTATTAAAATCAAGATACGCATCATAGGTTAACATTGTGACATAACTTCGCAAAGTTACAATTTTCTTCTGTTATGAAAATACGATTTTAGTATTTTCTTTGGCATTATAAGTCGTACATCATAGGGATTATACATCTACCGAAATTCATATTTCCTCTACTTCGGATAGCTTTTAAAGCTTTTATGGCAGTTTTCAAACCTCCTTCTGCCTAATAATGGCTAACATTGCAACCGAAACCAAAGGTTGACATCAACATGAGAAAGACATTATTATTTTTATACCTTTTATCTCTCGGCAGTATTGCCGCATACGGTCAGACACGTCTGACCCAAGACCCCAAACTGGAACGACAACTCCACGAAAGCGGACTGATACATCAACCCCTCCCCCTGGATATTGAAAACTCTTTCGAAACCAACGGATGGAAAAAGGAGGTCTTGCAAAGCGCTCCTCTCACCCGCTCGGCAGGTACAGAGGGATGGAGTCATTCCGGCGCAGGAAGCATGTCCTTCTGTACGGAAAAGACCGTTTCCGGCAAAGGCAGCATCAAACTGCAATTCCCCACATTCACCGGGAAAAGGGCGACCGGCTCTCCTTCCGACCCAGACTATGCCACCTACGGAAACAGCAGTGTTACCTATCATCTAGACGGCGCCAATCTGGAGAAGTACAACCGCATCGTATTCTCCATCTATCCCGATTGCGACGGCGCGCGCATCGTCAACATGAACCTCACGTTTCGCAATGCAGATACTCCTGCCAAGAAAGGATATAATCAGCCTTCGGGTTCACACCTCATTAACCTTATTAATAAGGAGTGGAACCAATGCTTCCTCGAAATAGACGAGTATCAGCGCGACAAGGTGATGTCCATCACCTTCAGCACAGCCCTCAAAGGCAAAGACCGGACTACAGGAGATTCAGCTATCTACTACCTGGACAATCTACAACTGCAAACGGTGAAAGCCCCTGAGAAAGTCAGCGGATGGATACCTGCCGATGGAAAAATCTCCTACTCGACAACCGGCTATGCCGTCAACCACCCCAAAACCGCCCTCATCAACACAAACCTCACCATAGACGCCGGAAAGCGCTTCCAACTGCTTACCCCAACCGGAGAAATAGCTTACGAAGGAGACATCCGAAAAGAGAAAACCACTCTCGGAGAATTTGGCCTTATTGATTTCACCTCCTTCAATAATCCCGGAGAGTATCAGCTGAAGGTCGGAACATCGCTAACTCCCACCTTCCGGATTGGAGAAAGACTTTGGGAAGATTCACAATGGAAAGTGCTGAACTTCATCTTCTGCCAGCGCTGTGGACATCCGGTTCCCGGCAAGCATTCCACCTGCCACGTAGACCTCATGTCCCGACATGACGGACGCAGCATCTCCTACTCCGGCGGATGGCACGATGCAGGAGACTTGTCCCAGCAAACCTTGCAGACGGGAGACGTGACCTTTGCTCTGCTCGAAGCCTATAATAAACAAAGAAATATCAACCCAGCCCTCGCCGCCCGCCTGCGTGAAGAGGCGGAATGGGGAGTAGAGTTCATCCTAAAGAACCGCTACGGCGATGGTTACCGCGCCAGCAGCATGGGATTGCTTATCTGGCAAGACGGTGTGTTCAATACATTGGACGACATATCTTCCGTACGTGTACAGAACATGGCATTTGACAACTTTCTCTATGCCGGATACGAAGCTTACGCCTCCATGACGCTGGACAACGACCCGATGCTGCAGGAATACCTATTGCGCGTGGCCGAAGAAGATTTCGCTTTTGCTATGGAGAAGTTCAAAAAAGATGGCTTCGACCAGTTCGTCCAGCCTTACGAACACAGTTACAACACTTCGAAAAGTCAGTATATGGCTACCATCTCCTGGTCGGCAAGCCAATTATACAAGCTGACCGGAAAACCTTCTTATGCGGACATCGCCGCTGAATACATCCGCTACACCCTCGACTGCCAGCGCACGGAACCGCTGAAAGACAAAGACGGGACACGCGGATTCTTCTACCGGGACAAATCCCGCAAATCCATCGTACATTACATACACCAGTCGCGCGAGCAGGTCTATATGCAGGCCATGGTGATGCTTTGCGAAACCCAGAAGGAGCACCCCGATTATCCTAAATGGGTGAATTCCATACAACTATATGGAGAGTATCTGAAAGGAATGATGAAGTATACCCATCCCTACGGTATGATTCCAAGCGGTGTTTACCATGCAGAGGAATATAAGGATACCACCAACTTCTACGCCCTCCATCTGTTTCCCCCTGCCAATGCCAAGGAACTGTACACGGAACAGATTAAACGAGGAGTACAACTGGACAAAGAGCACTACATGAAACGTTTCCCCGTGTGGTTCAACATTTTCAACGGCAATACCGCCATCCATCTTTCCAACGGAAAGTCCGCCGCCATCTGCGGAAACTTCCTGAAGGACAAGGAACTGCTCAACATCGGTCTGGAACAGTTGTACTGGACCGTAGGCAAGAATCCTTTCGGACAATCCTTGATTTATGGAGAAGGACACAACTATCCGCAACTGAATACCTTCTCTTCGGGAGAAATGACAGGAGAGATGCCCGTTGGTATCCGTACCCTGGGTAACGACGATGTCCCCTATTGGCCGCAAACCAACAATGCCTGTTATAAAGAGGTATGGATTACCTCGGCAGGCAAATGGCTGTCTCTGATTGCGGAATATTAGATAATGGAGAATTAATAACTTATAAATTATAAATTACAAATTATGAAACATCTGTTTATTTTATTGTTTACGGCTTGCACCCTGCTGACGTACGCACAAGTCCCCGAAGGTTATCCGGCAAACTATGCCAAAGCTCCTCGCTTCAAGGCCTTGATTTATTACACGCAACATGCGGAAGAAGCACACGTACAATTTGCAGAACAAGCAACCACTTTCTTCAAGAAGCTCAATTACGGTGACGGCTTTGTTCTGGATATTACTACCGATTTTTCAAAATACCCATACGAGAAACTGAAAGAATACAATGTCATTATCATGCTTAACACATCCCCCAACACCAAGGCCGAACGCGATGCTTTTGAGCAATACATGGAAAACGGAGGCGGTTGGGTAGGTTTCCACGCAGCTGCCTACAACGACAAAAACACGCATTGGCCCTGGTTCGTTAAGTTTCTTGGTGGTGGGGTGTTCTATTGCAACAACTGGCCTCCCCAGCCGGTATTGGTCGAAGTCGACAACGAAGAACATCCCGTTACCAAGAATCTGCCTGCATCATTCGTGGCTCCCGCCAGCGAATGGTACCAATGGACTCCCAGCCCCCGCCAGAACAAGGACGTAGAAGTACTCTTGTCCCTATCTCCCAAGAACTATCCACTGGGTATCAAGGATGTAGTGAATTTTGGCGACTTCCCCATCGTATGGTCCAACAAGAATTACAGAATGATTTACCTGAATATGGGACATGGTGACGAAGAGTTTATCGACGGTACACAGAACCTGCTATTGGTTAATGCTTTCCGCTGGGTAGTGAGCAAAGACAAGAACGGTGACCCGTTCCTCAAATGAAACAACTCCCATAACAGTAATCAAAAGAATAAAATAGGATAGTATTCTTCAAATCTTCTCCAAAATACAACACTTTTATGCCGAAACAGATACTTTTCGAAGGAAAAGGTATCTGTTTCGGTTGTTTCATATAGATACCCTTGCTGGTCCCGACAAGTTGGAATGATAGTTTCCTATAGTCGAAACCAAGAGTTTTAACCTTTGAAACGAATGGTTTTATCGAAAGAAACTTTTGGTTTTGCTTGTTGAAACCAATAGTCTTACTTGTCGAAACTTTTCGTATTTAGTCTTGAAACTAAAAGTTTCATGCTGAGAACTAAGATTATAACTATTTCAACGACCCACGAAACAAGTATGCATACCATCTTTTACAAAAATTGGAAAGCGTGATGGATGGTTGTAATGTTTTTTATCTATCACAGGTATCCATCACATTTTAATTAACTTATAATCAAAAGAATAATCTCTTCGCGTGACAGCATGACAGATGTTTTGCCGAAATAAACTTTAGTGAGAGATACCGCCACTGCCTACACATAAAAATCCCCAGTATTTCAAAAGGAAATACCGGGGACTCTTCAGAAAGAAAACCAATCTAAACTTATAACCAGCCAGGGTTCTGTGTCAAGCCACCTTTAGCTCTATCCATTTCCGACTGGTCAATCGGGAAGTACCTAAACTTCTCCGTCCAACCTTTGTTACCTAAAATCTCTGTTCCTTTATCGAAACGCAGAATGTCAAACCAACGCTGCATTTCATCCATAAACTCATACCCACGCTCTTCAAAAAGAATATCCAACAACTCCTGCTTGCTCTTTCCCGCCAAGTTGATACGGTGCTCTTTGTCTTTGAAAGCGCGGTCTCTGACCTGGTCGAACCAGCCTTGCGCATCGGCACTGGCAGTTCCGTTGATGCGTACATCAAGTTCCACAGCCAGCAGTAAAACATCGGCATAACGGTAAATACGCCAAGAGTTATAATAGTTATCCGTAGGATTCACCGTAGACGTCGTCTCCTTTCTCGGATGAATCTTATAGTGCCCCAGACCTTCGTAATTTTCCTGTTGGTCACTGACTTGGAAAGCACTTCCTGCCGGTAGTTCGCCTTTGGCCACCATTTCTGCCACTTTCTTAGCCTCGTCCGCATAGACAATGACTGTTCCCTCGCGACGCGTATCGCCTTCCTTAAACATGTTGTAAACAGTACTCGGCATGGTGTTCTGCCCATAACCTTCGCCCAATCCGCCCTGCTCGGCACTTCTCGGATCAACAATGTTACGACCACCCAAAGAACGTGCAAGACCAAACCCTTCACCGGAGTTATTGCCGGCATAACATACCTCAAAGATAGATTCCGCACACCATTCTCCGTCTTTCACCCATAAGTTCTGATAATCAGGGTTCAACTGGTATCTTCCACTGGTGATTATTTCTTTCATGTCATTCAATGCCACCTGATATTTAGTCTCATCACGATGGAACAAAATAATTTTGGCACGAAGCAGCTTGGCAGCATCCCGGCAAACGCGTCCCTGCCGTGTAGCACTGCGCTGGGGCAGATACTTAGTCACTTCGTCATCCAAATCACCCATCATAAACTCATAAATCTCTTCACGGGTTCCTTTGGCAACGCTATACATTTCACTGGCTGCCAGATAATGTTTGATAAGCGGGAATTGCTCATACCCCATAAACAGATGGTAATAGAAAATGGCACGGTAAAAGCGCGCTTCGGCAGAAATGGAATTGACAAAGTCTGCATTGAGGTTGCACCCGGCCAATTTGTCAATCAACAGATTGGCAGCAATGACTCCATTGAACAAGCCGAAATCCCACTCATTCCACCAAGAACCATAGCCCCATGCACCGAAACAAGAAGTCGCGTCATAGGTAAAAGTATCCCATTTCGTCTTGTAAGATCCCTCACCGATACCACCACCGGTTTCAGACTCATCGCCCAGCAAAGAAGAGTAAGACCAAACCTCCGGCATGCGGGTCTGCATTTCATTTATCACGGCATACAAGCCCTTCATCATATCGTCTTCCGTCTTATAGAATTCGGTTTCCGATACCTGAGTTCTCGGATTCACTTCCAGAAAATCTGAACAAGCTATGGTCGACAAAGCCATCGCACCCAAAGCCAATACTTTTAATATCTTATTCATTGTATCTAATTTTTAGATTAATCAAAATGTTATGTTTGCACCGATGGTATAAGTACGTGCTTGCGGATATGTTCCCCCGTCAAATCCATCACGTGTTCCCACTTCCGGATCATAACCGCTATAATTGGTGATTGTAAACAGATTCTCGCCCTGCACAAAGAAACGCAGCCCCTTGATACCGACACGCTGCAACATCTGACCGGGTAGACTGTAACCTATCTGCAACACTTTCAAACGCATATACGAACCATCTTCCACAAAAAAGTTTGAAACCTGATAGTTATTGTTGTCACCATCTATCACACGTGGTACCCAATTGGAAGTTCCTTCACCGTGCCAACGGTTCAACCAGGATTTGTCGTAGTTACCAAAAGTCACGTTGGAACGTCTGTACAGTTTATAAATGTCGTTTCCGATACTTCCTTGAAAGAATGCACTGAAATCCAGCCCCTTCCAATCGGCAGAGAGCGTAAATCCATACGTCCAGTCGGGATTCGGCTTACCTATCATAGTACGGTCATCGCCATTAAGACCATTTTTACCATCCAAATCTTTAAAACGGATATCTCCGGGCTTGGCATTCGGTTGTATCAAATGAGTCTTTCCGTTAGAATCTACGTAGGTATAGTTGTCTATCTCCTGCTGATTCTGAAAAATGCCATCATGCAAGTAACCGTAGAAGAAGCCGTACGGACGCCCGTTCTCTCTCCAACTGACCTGGCCGCCCATACCACCACCGATATTATTGAGACCGACGCGGTCGGGACCTTGGTCTGTTACAGTATTCTTCACATAAGAAGCATTTCCATTGATACCCAGATTCACTTCACCCACCTTAAAGCGATAGGACGCTTCGAACTCGATACCTTCGTTCTTCACTGTACCCGAATTGACCGTCATACTGCCATAACTGGTATAAAGAGGAATCGGCATGGAAAGCAGCATGTCCTTCGTCTTCTTCACGAAATAGTCGGCAGAGAATGTCAATGCACTGTTGAAGAAACGCAAGTCAATACCCAAGTCGGTCTGTTCGGAGGTCTCCCATTTCAAGTCTGCATTGGCATAGCCACTGGGCAGCATACCTGTATATACCTTTCCATTTATGACTGCATTCTTACCCTGGCTCATCATACTTGTATAGGCAAAGGAGCCGATGCGTTCATTACCGTTCTGTCCCCAGCTCAGACGTATCTTGGCAAAATCCAACCAGGAAGGTCTGTTCTCCATGAACTTCTCCCGGGTCAACACCCAACCCAAAGAAACCGAAGGGAATGTAGCATACTGGTGTTCGCGACTGAAGTTTGACGAACCGTCCCGTCTCACTACCGCTTCGAACAAATACTTTTCATCATAATTATAGTTGATACGTCCGAATACGGATGCAATGCGGTGATCTTCCGCCCCACCCCATACTTTGGACTGTTCTTCGGGCGCTGTGGCCGTGTCTATATATCCCTTGTCTATATCCACCACCAGCAGATTATAATCTTCCGCTTCCAAATTGGAGTAATGGTAGGAAGACATACTCGTACCGAACAGTGCACCTATATTATGACGGCCGAAAGACTTCGTATACGACAGCACATTTTCCCACTGCCAGTAGGAAGACTCCCTTTTCTTATCCTCTACTTTGGAAGTAGCATTCTTACTGGTAGCATTCAGCTCGTAGACCGGAGTTACATTCTTGATGGAATTGAATACCCATTCCGCACCATAGGTAGTCTTGAACTTCAAGCCCGGCAACAAGTCGACATCAAGGTTAAAGTTCGCACCGAAATTCTGCGGCATAGTCCTCTGGTTGTGGTTGACCTGCATGGCAGCCAGGGGATTGTTTATTTCACGCATCTCAATGATATTGTATGCCAAGCCGTTGGGAGCAATGACATGATTTGGATAAGTTACGGCATATTGCTCCAGTATAGCAGGGTCGGTCTGATAAACCGGCTCGGTAGGAGGCAACATATTCATGGAAGTAATCAAGCCTGCTGCTTCACTATTGCCAATAGTATTACCAGTCTGGATTGACTTGGAATAGCTTGCAATTGCACCAAAACTAATCTTATTCAACCAATTTCGTGATTTCGTGTCCAGTAATACATTATTGTAATTCAAGCGTACATTGTAGCGTTCATAATCAGCATGTCCTTTAGCATAAATACCTTCTTGCTTTACATAACCGAAAGAAGCATAATAGGTAGAGTTGTCCGTACCTCCACTCAACGAAACCTTGTGGTTCATAATAGGAGCATTCTTGTTCTGTAGTTCCTTTTGCCAGTCGGTATTGACGCTGGAAACAGTCGGGAAATAAGGGTCTTTACCTGCATTGGCAGCCATTTCATTCATCAACATCTGATAATCCGCACTACCCAGCAAATCCACCTTCTTGGAAGGATTCTGAATACCATACGTAAATTCATAGTTCAAAGTAGCCTTCCCTTTAGTACCCTTCTTCGTAGTTATCAGCACAACACCGTTAGCACCACGGGCTCCGTAAATAGCGGCGGAAGCTGCGTCTTTCAGCACTTCAATAGACTCAATATCAGAAGGATTCAAATGACTGATACCACTTTCAGACGGCATGCCGTCTACTATATAAAGCGGATCGGAGTTGTTGACCGTACCGGTACCCCGAATACGAATCTTTGATTCCGCACCGGGCTGACCTGAATTAGAGATAATCTGTACACCGGAAACTTTACCTTTCAAAGCATTCTGAATATTTGTAGGATTACCTTTATCCAACTCTTCACTGGTAACACGGCTCACAGCAGACGAAAGTACACTCTTCTTTTGTACACCATAGCCTACTACAACTACCTCGTCCAGCAACTCAGAAGAATCAGTAAAACGGACTTTCAGATTTGTATCTGCAGCAGTCAGTTTATACTCAATAGGCTCATAACCGATAAAGGTGAAGACCAACACATCACCCACAGAAGCTTTCAGACTGAAATTCCCATCAATATCCGTCACAGTACCCACAGCCGGATTACTTTTCATACTGACATTAGCACCCGGAACCGTTTCTCCGGAAGGATCATAAACGATACCCTGCACATTAATTTGTTGTGCGAAGAGCTGCAAAGTGCAACTGAGAATGCAAAGCAGCAAAAGGACTCTTTTTCTTTTCATGATAATAGTATTAGTTTATAAAATAGAAAGTTATTCATATTGTATTGATACAAATTCCAATACTTCGATAAGCGAAATTACGTACTAAACAAGAAATGGAAGTTGAATATTTCTCATAAGGAGTTCATTTACTAACACATCCATAAAAAACGTTTTATTTTAAACTTAAAGTGATAAAGTTTAAACCCATAAAAAAACGGATACGTTTCTGTACGTACCCGTTTTCTTCCAAATCCATTGATTATAAAAAGTATTACCTTTCTAAAGTCCAGTTAATGGCATTTCTGAACATGGTCGTAAACCCTTCCGTTTCGTACAACTTACTACTATGCCCTATCTGGAAATAAACATTGCGTGCCTTTTTGCTTTCATTGACCCAAACCACCGGATGATCGCCCATCTTGATGTCCGATGCAGGCGTGTAGCTCGATTCGTCTACATTGGCTAGTACATGTACATTGGGGCGCGGACTCTTGTCATAAGTATACCACTCGTCATCGGGCACCACGAAAGAGGCCGGAACATCCTTCATTACCGGATGCTGTTTATCTTCCACAATCAGCGTACCGTCGGCCAGCGGAGCTATGTAGTTCTTGAAACGTACACCACCCATGAAATCAGAGAACCATTGCCACATGGGATAACCGTCAAACTCGCCCAGCAAAGTAGCATGATGGAAACCGATCCAGCCGCCACGGCCTTCTTCTATATACTTGACGAATGCATCTTCCGCTTCCTTCGGCCAAGTATAAGGCGGGAAATCCAATTGAATAACCAAGCTGAACTGCGACAAGTAAGCCTCTGTTACGTTCCTGGCATTGTTTATCTCGGTAATACTGAAATTCCCCTTTGCACCTTCGGCCGCCAACCACTTCAAGCCGGCATCCGTAAATCCTCCGTGCTGTCCACCACGTTCCGTCAACACCAGTACCTTCGCCTTGTGCGGCTTGCCCAATAGGTTTTCTGCTACCGTACGGCGCAAATCACCCTGCTCATTATCTCCGCTATAATCCCAATACATGCCTCCCAGCAAATCTTTATCCAGAATATACTGACACTTGATGGCAAGTGAACGGGGATTCTCAAAACCAAATACCAACGTATCATTCTTATCGGCCAGATAAGGCACTTGAGCCACCTCATCCCACTTTTCAGTATATTGGGTATCCGTATTCCCTACCTTATTATAGTCTTGGAAGCTGGGATAACCGTCACCTCCACGACCATAGAAGGGCATACCCATCACCAGCTTGGAAGGCGGTACGCCCGCTTTCAAGTGTGCAGTAACGGCACCGTCCGAAGTAATGTCACCGCTATGTCCTGACGGATAAAGCGCCGAATGGTGCTTGGGAGCAGAAGCCATGTCATAAGCCATGATATTCACAAAATCGACGGAAGGCAAGATAGCCTTGAAGTCAATGTAACGGGCAGAAGCTACGGTGGCAAGTGTCAGTTCCTTTTCATTGCCGATGGCAGCTCTGATATCCTGCATCAGAAGTGTAAAATTCTCCGTATCGTCCGGTGACGAGGATATATTTGCCATAGAGCTGGTGGGATATTCCCAATCGATGTCAATGCCATCCAAAGCGAACTTCTTCACCACACGGTCACAGTCCGCGGCAAAAGCACGGCGATATTCATCATTGGCAGCCATCTCACTGAAACGTCCGCTTCCCCAGCCGCCGATGGAAAGCAGCACTTTCAGTTCCGGCTTCTGTTTCCTCAAATCAACAATCTGTTTCAAACGTTCCTCATTATCAATCTTGACACCGTTAAAGCTCTCGTTTACATGACCGAACGCATAGTTGATATGCGTCATGTACTGCGGATCGGGCATCACCTCACTCCACGAAGTGACATAAGCAACCACAACCTTTGAATCGCGGGAAGCCGCAACGACCTCTTCTCCCGACTTAACGCTACCGCATGAAACCAATACGCCCAAAGCGGCAGCCATCATCATTTTAATTTTTTTCATAAGTACTATCTTTAATTACAAATTATCGCAGGTCTGACGGACCCGTGAACCTATCAATGCATAATACAGCATAAACGCTTCTCCAAAAAGAACGATGAACCATGACCATCTCCAGCCTCCAAGAACATCGGCAAGCACTCCTTGCAACAAGGGCAATATGGCACCGCCTACCACTCCAATCATGAACACACCGGAAGCCACCGAAGTGTATTTTCCCAAATGGGCAACGGACAAGGTAAAGATAGCTCCCCACATGATGGAATGGAACAGACCTACTGCCGTGAGCAGCCACGGATTATTCAGAAGAATGGCCAGTAGGGCGAGTAGTCCTGCCGATACCGTAGTAACCGTCAACTGCACGCGGGGAGAAATTCTGCTCAGGCTGCTCCCCACCAGGCGGCCCACAAGCATACCACCCCAATAGAGCGTAGCCATCAGTGCCGGAGAAGCATAATCCATCTCGATGGCGTACAGATTGATATTGGCCCCGATACAGACTTCCACTCCTACATAAAAGAAGATAGCCACCACGCCCAATGTCAGATGACGGAAGGACCATACACTTTTTTCCAGCTTTTCTCCCTTCTCTACCCTGGTTCCTTGGATATCGGGCAAAGACAATTTCATCAACAACAATACAATCAAAGAAATAACAGCCATCAATGCCAGGAACGGAACCATCAGCTGGTCAATCTGAATGTCCTCCATAGACAGACCGCCGAACACGACACCGGTCACGAAATAAGGAGCAAGCGTAGTTCCCACAGAATTGGCGGAACCGCCTATAGCCAAACGCTGAATGGACTGGGTACCCTTGACATGGCAAGCCGTCAGATAAGGATTTATAACCACTTGCAGAATGGTGGCCGAAGCCCCTACCACGAAAGAACCCAGTAAGAAAATCAAGAACCCTCCAGGGATAACATTATTTCCTGCATGCCAATTCGCTTCAGGAAAGTGTACTGTGAAATAGGAAGAGGCAAAGAACAAACCAAGTCCCACAATCATCACCAGCAATCCACGCATCAATGTTCCTTTATATCCGTATTTGCTAATCCACGACGAGCCTACCCCTCCACAAACCGGATAAGCAAGGAACCAGGAGAAAGTAATCAAAGTAGCAAAAGTATTTTTTAACCCGCCCACTTCCGAAAGAAAAGTTTCTTTCAGAGGACCCTGAAACTGAGTATTGGCAGTCGTAAGGAAACCTACAATAAAGAACAAGAACACCATCGTGATGAATGGCCCCATATAGTTTATTTGTTTTTCTTGTTGTGTCATAGTATTTTGATTATTAATTCAAATAATTAGTTATCAGCCGCCTGCAAGGCGACTTAGCAGTTAAGCATGCTTGCCGCCGCCTCATCCAGCAGAAATTCACAGTTGGGATGAAGCTGAAGGATGGAAGCAGGAACATCTGTTGTCACAGGCCCTTCAAGCATCCGCTTGACAATATCCGCTTTATTAGTCCCTTTGGCAACCAGTACAATCCGGCGTGCCTGCATAATGTTCTTTATTCCCAAAGTAGCCCCTCCCAACTCTTTATCGGGAGGAGTACCCGTTTCTCTACGGATGCGTTCTTCCAGTTCCACATTCATCCGGGTCACCCATGCTTCACCGCCAAAGGGAGATTCCGGCTGGTTGAATCCCAGATGTCCGTTCTCACCCAACCCTAAAATCAGCAAATCAATGCCGCCACGGTTCGCAATTTCCTGCTGGAAATCCCTGCATGACTGTTCAAAATCACCAGAAATGGTAGGCAGCATCAAGAAATTCTCTTCCTTGATGCCCAATGTATCCATCAACTCCATTTTCAGCATCGTGTAGCATGCTCCGGCATATTCGCGCGGCACATTCGTTACCTCATCCAATCCGAAGAAAGTAACGGTATCCACCTTAAACGGATATTTAGTATAGATTTCTCCCACCAACCGATGAAGATTACCGGTAGTACGTCCCGTCGAAAGTCCTATCACACTCTCCGGTTCATTCAACATCTGCCCGATGATGCGCCATGCAGCCGTGCAGTCAAACTCCTTTTCATTCTTTGTTATTGTTATTTTCATATTCTTAATCATTAATTCCTAATCACATGTTCATCGCCACCGCACCGGCCCCCAGAAGCCCGATAAATCCGGGATTCAGTTTCGTAATGACAACCCCGTTGCTGACAAAACGCATGGTCGTAGGATGAAGTTTCTCCAGAATCTTCTCGTGCATATACCCGTCGGCCACAATGCCTCCACCCAACACCACCGTGTCCGGGTCAATCACACGTACCAGATTCATGATAAGATTGGCAAGCGCCTCAGCTGCATTCTCCACCAGCACCGTACAGAGAGGGTCACCTTTCTGACTAAGTGCAAACACCTCACTCACAATCACCCGTTCCCCTTTTTCAGCCGGAATATGCAGGCCGGTCTCATACTGGTTGCGGAGCAGACGGGCACAATTGTCAAAACCTATGCCGGCAGCAATCGCCTCCACACAGTCCATCCGTCCACAACCGCATTTAATGCCTATGTTCACACCTACACGCACGTGTCCCACTTCGCCGGCATTGAAATGGCTGCCACGGATTTGTCTCCCATTTATCACCGTACCCACGGCAATGCCTGTACCTACATTTACGTATATAAAGTTTTTGGAAATTTGTCCGAATCCCCAGACACGTTCGGCTCTTGTAGCGCTCTTCACATCATTGTCTATATGGCAAGGCATGCCATATATATCCGACAGTTCCTTTGCCAACTCAATCCGCTGTGTCCTGCTCGGGTCAATCTGCAGCCAGACACCTTCGTTGGAATCTACACGCCCTATCAGCCCAACACCCATCGCTACCGGTTTCTGGTCATACCAGCCCACGGTACGGATATAATCATCGAGCGACGACTTGATGATTTCCAGCGCAGCCTGCTGATTAAAGTAACCGGAGTCATATTTCTTATACCTCAAAATGTTGCCACGGCTATCCATTTCGCCAATCAGCAACTTCGTGCCTCCTAAATCAAGACCTAAATACGTTTCCATTTTTTATATGCGTTTTTTAATATTGTTTACTGTCCACAATATTACGCACTATCAGGGAGACAAGGGTTTATTCTCTGACAAAAAAGGTTTAATACTTGTCAGCAGTGGTTCAAAAGCAGTCTTCATGGCTCTAAATTTTGCTGGGACTGGTACCAAACTGCTTTTTGAAGCATGTACTGAAATATTTCGGGTCAGAAAATCCGACCATATTCGCCACTTCCCCTATCGAATATTTCCGGGAAACCAGCAGCTCTTTTGCCTTGTTCAAACGGACAATGCGGATGAAGTCATTCGGTCCCTGCCCGGTCAGCGTCTTTATCTTATTGTAGACAGAAGTGCGGCTCATGCCCAGCATCCGGCAGAAGTCATTGATGGAGAATTCCGAATCGGACAACTCCTCCTCAATCACTTTCATAACCTTGTCCAGGAACTCCTTGTCCAACTGGCTGGTATAGTCTGTCTCTTCGGGCTGCGCATCCATCGCCAACACGGTTTCGCGCAAATGCTGCCTATTCTGAAGAATATTCCTGATACGCACTTTCAGCACAGACAAGTCGAAAGGCTTGATGATGTAGTCATTGGCACCGGCCTCCAGTCCGAAGATGATATTTTCCCTCTCACTCAGTGCGGTCAGTAATATAATAGGTATATGGCTTGTATCTACCGATGACTTCAGAATCCGACACAATTCATCACCTTCCAGTACCGGCATCACAATGTCCGAGATAATGATATCAGGATTGATTTCCCTTGCCGTCTCCAATGCCTTTCCGCCGTCGGGCACGGCAACTACCTTATATTCGGAAGACAAGCTGTCCACCAGATACTCCCTCATATCCGCATCGTCCTCCGCCAGAAGAAGGACATTCTTCCCGGCACGTTCCGTTTCTTCATGCACAGCCCCGGTAGCGGCCTGAGCTTCTTCCCGGCCGTCAGCCTTCGCTTCCACCGCCACGCTCGCCTTTATCCTCTGCGGGAAAGTTACCGTAAACGTAGTTCCCTGCCCTTCCACGCTACTGAAAGAGATAGTGCCGTGATGCTGTTTCACAATGCGGCGCGTAATCATCAGACCGATACCCGAACCGGTTTCCTCAAAGTTCATGGCATTCTGGGCTCTATAATATTCGTGAAAAATATTGCCCTGCTCCTCTTTCGGAATGCCGATACCCGTATCCTTCACTTCAATAGTCCACTTCTTTCTTGCAGTCTTCACCAGTATATGGATGACTCCCTTCTCTGTATACTTCAAGGCATTGGAGAGCAGATTGTCTATGATATGATCCATCTTCTCCCGGTCAATCCAAACCTTGGGCATATCCGGCTCCACCTCCAACTCTATCCCGACGCTCTTCTGCATGGCGGCTAAGTGAAACTCCGCCATTTTTTCCTCCAGATAAGCCTTAATGTCGTATGGAGAAACCTTCAGACACTCCTCGGCATGCAGTTCCGTTTTCTGCAACTCAAGCAGTTGAGTAATCATTCCCATCAGTTTTTCCACATTCTTCATAGCCACCGCAACGGTTTTCTTACCCTGCTCCGGAAGTCCCTCCTGCGCTTCGAGCTCGCTCAGCGGAGCCTTTATTAAAGTAACCGGTGTACGGATATCATGGGCTATACTGATAAAGGAACGTATCTTGTCCCTTATACGCCCTTCGTTCACCTTATGCCTCCTATACTGCACAAACATGCAGACAAAGACAGACAACAAAATGAAATAGATGAACAGCGCCCACCACGAAACCCAGTAAGGGTTATGAATGACAATGTCCAGACTTCTTTCTCCCACCTGTTGCCCGGTGTATTTATCAAATGCCCGCAAGCGGAATACATACTTACCGGACGAGAGATTCATATAGCTCACGTTCCGCACTGAATTGGAGTGTTCCCACTCTTCATTGTGATTTTCGAGCCTATACTCATACCTGATACGATGCGGGACTGCAAAGTTGATGGCAGAGAAGGAAATTGAGAAGGAGTTTTGATTATACTTCAAATCTATTTTCCGGGTATCATTGATATTCGTTTGCAAAAGAGAGCCTTTCATTCCCGCTTTGACCGATTCATAAAGCAGTTTAAAGTCTGTCAGAATCAGCTCAACGGGTGCATGAGTCCCCAAGTCCAAAGACGGGAGAAAGGAAAGAACCCCTTCTGCAGTACCGAAAGCAAGACATCCATTCTTCAACTTAAGGGCAGCATTCGGGTTGTAATATCCCCAGCTGACATCCAAAAAATCATTGGCACTGATGATAATATCCCGGGAGCAGTCCAAGCAATACAATTCCTTCTCCGTACTGAACCAGATACGCCCTTCGTTATCCTCCAGCAGGCTGTTGATGGAATTGGAAACCAGATTGTCATCTACGGTATATGCATGCGCCTCTTTCCCATCCGGACCAACACGTATAAGGCCTTCCCCGTCTGTCGCCAGCCAAATATCACCGGATGAGGACTGCATCAGGCAACGGACAGGATAATGCAGAGAGATGTCTCCAAACGTCTGATGCCACTGCGTGTCTCCCGACTTCTTATCAAAGACGGCCAACCCGCTGCAACCGGCAATCAGTAATGAGCCCCCCTTACCCGGCTTTATGTCACCTATGCAATCAATCGGGTAATATGTATAAGTATCCGTCCGTATATCGTAACGGGTAAACTCTCCTTCAATACCACCGAACCAGACATAATCCCCTTCCGCATAAATGGCATAAACATAGTCGGTGGCCATTCCCTTCTCCGGATGTGCATTTCTTTTCTCTTTCTTCTGTACCCGTCCGGTCTGTTTATCAATACAATAGACACCGATACCATAGCCACCTACCCAGATGTTTCCCCCGGAGTCTTCGGCAAGCGCCAATACCACTTTGCCACTATATTCCGTACCGTCCAGATAGTGGGTCCATTTGCGTGACCGAGGTTGATAGAGGCTGACGCCGTTGTTTGTACCATACCAATAATCTCCCTCCGAGTCCTGAAACATCACATTTACATGGTCCGACTTCAGGGAATTATCATTATTGCGTTCGTGCCTGATTCTATAGACATCCGGCATCTCCGGATCCAGATAGCTGATGCCATTCGTAGAAGTGCCAATCCATACAACTCCGGATTCATCCACACAAATATCGGATACCGTATTACCACTCAAGCTTTTGTCATCATCCCCGTTATTCATATAATGGTTCAAAAGTTCTCCGGTAGCGACATCCATGCAAAAAACACCTGCACCGTCGGCTCCCACCAGCAGCAAATTATCCTTTGTCCTTGCAAACGAACGGATAGGTACATGAGGAATCCGGTCATTCAAGGAATGTATTTGCCCTTCGGGACCGTCAAGCACAAATACGCCGTTTGAAAAGGTACCGATGAACAGCTTCGCTCCGAAGACATAGAGCGATTCCACATGCATCTCTGTATGCAGGTCAACCGGCCTCGTCTCAAAAGACGAAGAACCTGCCGCTCCTGCCTTCGTCAGCCGGAAGACACCCTTGTCGGTGCCTGCAAAAAACACTTCATCTTCCATTTGGACCATGCAACGGACAGATTGCCCCTTCAATCCGGCAAAAGACAGTCCTGCACTTTCTTCCCAAGAATAAAGCCCCTTCGACATACACAACCACAAACGGTTTTCGTCATCAAACAGCATATTATACAATACCGGAGAAGGCAGGTAATCGGCCAAGTCCACACGCAATTGGAAAGAGTCCGTCAGTTTGTTGTATGCATAGATTTTTCCATTCTTCAATGCAACCCAGACAATACCCTCCTTATCACACATCATGGTAGTGGAAGACTGGATATTGTCCCTGGAATCAACCATTCCGTCCAGCTTGTAATGCTTGATTTCATTCCCGTCATAACGATCTATCCCGACATGAGTATACACCCAGACAAATCCGGCTGAATCCTTGTTTATCTGGAATACTTGCCGACTGCCCAATCCCTCCTTGATACCCAAGGTGCGGAATGAACCGGCAAACAAGTCAGCGGACAAAAAAACGAACACCCATAACAGCAGAAATGTACATGCAACGGATTTATATGGAAACGGATATGGAGCAGACATAGGTCATATATTGTTTTTCGGATGCAATATTACGCATAAATATAAAAAAAACGGTCGAAAAACTATCCGAATAGGTTCGATTTCTATTACTTTTGCCTTCCGAAACCAACAAATCATGAGAAGCCATGCTCAGTAAGTTCAAATTAAACCAGCTCTATTTCAAGGACACACAGTTTGCCAACCTCATGACACGGCGCATTTTCAACGTCCTTCTGATAGCCAATCCTTACGATGCTTTCATGCTGGAAGATGACGGCCGCATCGACGAAAAGATATTCAATGAATACACTTCGCTCTCCTTGCGCTACCCTCCCCGTTTCACGCAGGTTTCCACTTGCGAGGAGGCGCTGACACAGCTGTCCTCCATCTCTTTCGACCTCATCATCTGCATGCCGGGCACGGGAGACAACGACAGCTTCGACGTGGCACGATACATCAAAAACCTGTATGAACAGATTCCGATGGTGATACTTACCCCTTTCAGCCACGGCATCACCAAGCGTATTGCCAATGAAGACCTCAGTCCCTTTGAGTATGTGTTCTGCTGGCTGGGAAACACCGACTTGCTGGTTTCCATCATCAAGCTGATAGAGGACAAGATGAACCTGGAGCACGACGTCAACGAAGTGGGTGTGCAGCTCATCCTGCTGGTGGAAGACGGCATCCGCTTTTACTCCTCCATCCTGCCCAATCTGTATAAATTCGTATTGAAGCAGAGCCAGGAATTCTCTACTGAAGCACTGAATGCCCACCAGCGCACACTGCGCATGAGGGGACGTCCCAAAATTGTACTGGCACGTACCTATGAAGAAGCCTTTGGCATCTACCAAAAATATAAGAATAATATATTAGGTGTCATCACCGACGTACGCTTCCCCCGCGTAGAACGGGGCGAGAAGGACGGACTGGCCGGTATCAAGCTCTGTGCCGCCATCCGCAAGGAAGACCCGTTTGTACCCCTTATCATACAGTCCAGCGAATCGGACAACGTAGCGTATGCAGCCAAATACGATGCCGCCTTCATCGACAAGAATTCCAAAAAGATGGATGTGGACCTGCGCCGTATTGTATCAGACAATTTCGGCTTCGGCGACTTTATCTTCCGCAACCCGGACACGCTGGAAGAGATTGCCCGCGTAAAGAATCTCAAAGAGCTGCAGAACATTCTTTTTGCTGTTCCGGCAGAATCATTCCTTTACCACATCAGCCGCAACCACGTCAGCCGCTGGCTCTACTCACGTGCCATGTTTCCCGTGGCAGAGTTCCTGCGGCCCATCACCTGGAATAGCTTGCAAGACGTGGATGCCCACCGTAAAATTATCTTCGAGGCTATCGTGAAATACCGCAAGATGAAAAACCAGGGAGTAGTGGCAGTCTTCAGGCGCGACCGCTTTGACCGATACTCCAACTTTGCCCGTATTGGCGACGGTTCGCTGGGAGGCAAGGGGCGCGGACTGGCTTTCATCGACAACCTGGTGAAGCATCACCCCGAGTTCGAAGAGTTTGAGAATGCCCGTGTCGCCATCCCCAAGACCATCGTGCTCTGTACCGATGTGTTCGACGAGTTTATGGATACCAACAATCTGTATCAGATAGCCTTGTCCGATGCCGACGATGACGTCATCCTGCGCTACTTCCTCAAAGCAAAGCTGCCCGACCGCCTGGTGGAGGACTTCTTCACCTTCTTCGACGTGGTGAAGTCGCCGCTTGCCATCCGTTCGTCCTCGTTGTTGGAAGACTCGCACTACCAACCCTTCGCCGGCATCTACAACACCTACATGATTCCCTATCTGGACGACAAGTACGAGATGCTGCGCATGCTGAGCGATGCCATCAAGGGAGTATATGCTTCGGTCTACTTCCGCGACTCGAAGGCATACATGCAGGCAACGAGCAACGTTATCGACCAGGAAAAGATGGCTGTCATCCTGCAAGAGGTAGTGGGCAACCAGTATGGTGACCGCTACTACCCCAGCATGTCCGGTGTGGCACGTTCGCTCAACTACTACCCCATCGGCGACGAGAAGGCAGAAGAAGGTATCGTCAATCTGGCGCTCGGTTTAGGTAAATACATCGTGGACGGTGGCATGACGCTCCGCTTCTCGCCCTATCACCCCAACCAGGTGCTGCAAACCAGCGAAATGGAGATTGCCCTCAAAGAGACTCAGACCCGCTTCTATGCCCTCGACCTGCGCAATGCCGGTCACGACTTCTCCATCGACGACGGCTTCAACCTGCTGAAACTGCACGTCAAAGAAGCGGAAAAGGACGGAGCACTGAACTACATAGCCTCCACCTACGACCCTTACGACCAGATTATCCGCGACGGGCTTTATCCCGGCGGACGCAAAGTCATCACCTTTGCCAACATCCTGCAACACGACGTATTCCCCCTGCCACGCATCCTGCAACTGGCTTTGAAATACGGAGAGCAGGAGATGCGCCGTCCCGTAGAGATAGAGTTTGCCGCCACCATGAGCCGCGAGAAGGACAAAACCGGCACCTTCTACCTGCTGCAAATCCGCCCGATAGTCGACACCAAGGAGATGCTGGATGAAGACCTTACCGCCATTCCGGACGACCAGGTACTGCTCCGTTCCAACAACTCATTGGGACATGGCATCATGAACGAGATACATGACATTATCTATGTGAAGACAGACGACTATAGTGCCTCCCACAACCAGGAGATTGCCTGGGAGATAGAGAAGCTGAACCAGCAGTTCCTGGACGAAGGCCGCAACTATGTCCTTGTAGGTCCCGGACGCTGGGGTAGCAGTGACACCTGGCTCGGCATCCCCGTGAAGTGGCCGCACATCAGCGCTGCCCGCGTGATAGTGGAAGCCGGACTGACCAACTACCGGGTAGACCCCAGCCAGGGAACCCACTTCTTCCAGAACCTGACCTCCTTTGGAGTGGGATACTTTACCATCAACGCCTTTATGAATGACGGCGTATACAACCAGGAATTCCTGAATGCACAGCCTGCCGTACACGAGACGAAGTACCTGCGGCATGTACATTTCCACCAGCCGATGGTGGTAAAGATGGATGGCAAGAAGAAACTGGGAGTGGTGCTGATGCCCGAAGAATAAATCAGTCCGTCAGCCGGTGCAGCACAATCATCACCACCTCTGCGGGAGCAAACATGCGGATGGCTTTCTGCGAAGTGCCGATGCCGTTGGTGACAATCATCGGGATGTTCTTTGAGTTGTACTTCAGCCCGGAGAGGAACCGCTGCCCGTAGTGCGAGGGGACTATCGGTGCATAAAGCCCGAACAGCGTCACCTGCCCGCCATGCGTGTGTCCGGCCAGGATGAGATCGGAGTTTGTCACCGGGACGTCCTCGGCATAGTCTGGCGTATGCGTCAGCAGGATTACGAAATCGTCGGGCGAAAGGCCGAGTGTGGGCGATGTGCCGTTCTTGCCCAAGTCGAAAGGATTGCGCACGCCCGCCACAAGAATCCGCTCACCGCCACGCCGCAGGGTGTCCACCTTATGCTCCAGCAGATGCATGCCATAATGCCTCATTTCGCGCACGATGTCGTCATAGCAAGCCTCGTAGTCATTGTTGCCAAGCACGGCATAGGTGCCCAACGGCGTCTTCACTTGCGCCAGGGCAGCCATGACGGGCGGCACGTACTGGCAGCCTTCGTGAAAGTCACCGCCAATCAGCAGCACGTCGGCCTTCTGGTCTATGAGCAGGCGGACCAGGTCCTTCAATCCCTCCTCCTTCAGCAGGCTTTTGTAGTGCAGGTCGGAGACAAAGGCGATGCGGAAGCCCTCGAAGGCGGCAGGCACGTCGCGATGCGTGAAGTCGTACGTCTTAATGCGGCTGACGCCCTTATAGGCCGAGCCTACGTGGGTGGTTTTCGATGTGATTCTTGTACCTCGCTGCACAATTACCTTTTGTACCGGTGCCGTTTTCTTTATCTGCTGTTTCTTTACCTCGCCCTTCGCCGGCTGGCGGCGGACATTACGCAAATCAGACTGGTCAAAGGTGAACATCGGCGAAAGGCGGGCAGGCAACCCGATAGTATCGCCAAGCTGCGTGCTGTCTGCCTGCATGACTGGCTGCGGCAACGACACGGTAATCATCCGCTTGGAACGGCAGGAAGACAAGAGCAGCAGAGAAAGAATGGATATGTAGACTAACTTCTTCATCATAAGTGGGTACAAATATAGGGATTTTCAGTATTTTTGCTGGCAGATGCCGAACTAAATTGGAACTACGATGAACGAGATTAAACAGAATTCACCCTACGCATGGTTTCTCGCCGCCCGCCCCAAGACGTTGACGGGAGCCATCATCCCGGTATTGCTGGGCAGTGCCCTTGCCTTCAGCGACGGACAGTTCAAGACCGCACCCGCCCTGCTGTGCGCCCTCTTTGCCTGCGGCATGCAGATTGCCGCCAACTTTATCAACGACCTCTTCGACTTCCAGAAAGGGACCGACCGTCGGGAAGACCGGCTGGGGCCGCAGCGCGCCTGCGCCGAAGGTTGGATTACGCCGGCAGCCATGAAAACCGGCATCGGCATCGCACTGACACTGTCGTGCCTGGCAGGGCTGGCAGTGCTGTTCACCGTCTGGGGGCAGCTGCCCCACGGAGGCTGGGAACTGGTGGTGCTGGGCGTGGTGTGCATACTGTTTGCTTTCCTCTATACCACGCTGCTCTCCTATCGGGGCTGGGGCGACGTACTGGTGCTGGTGTTCTTCGGCTTCGTGCCCGTATGCGGCACCTACTACGTGCAGGCCTATACGCTGAATATGGATGTGGTGGTGCTGTCGCTCGTCAGTGGCCTCGCCATAGACACCTTGCTGATGGTGAACAACTATCGCGACCGCGAGCAGGATGCCGTGAGCGGCAAGTGTACGCTGGTGGTACGCTACGGCAAGAAGTTCGGTGAGAATATGTATCTGGCACTGGGCATCGCCGCCGTGCTGCTCTGCTTCTGGTTTGTCTACACGGGCAAGCTGACTCCGCTGGAATTTATCTGGGCTCCCTGCGTCTATCTCTATATGCACGCACTGACGTGGCGCAAAATGATACAGATAGGTAGCGGTAAAAAGCTGAACAGCATACTGGGCGAGACGTCGCGCAATATGCTGTTCTTAGGATTACTGTTAGCGGTGGCGCTGAATTGAGAGGTTAGAGGTTAAGGATTAGCGGTTAGACCCTAATCCCTAAACCTTAACCTCTACCTCCATACATCTGTTCGTAATACTTCTGATAATCACCGCTGGTCACTTCTTCCACCCACGGCTGGTTGTTCAGGTACCATTCAATGGTCTTGACGATGCCGACCTCGAACTTCGTCTCCGGATACCAGCCCAGGGCATTGGTAATCTTTGTGGGGTCGATGGCATAACGCTGGTCGTGACCTAGGCGGTCTTTGACGAAGGTGATAAGGTCTTCGTTTATCCAGCTGATGTCAATCGTGCCGTCGGCGGCTTTTACTTGTTTCTTCAGCACTGCACGGTAACGGGGTTCTTCCTCCATCAAGCGGCGGACGATGGCAATAGTCAGCTTCACGATTTCAAGATTGGTCTTTTCGTTGTGACCGCCTACGTTGTAGACTTCGCCTTCCACACCCTCGCGGACAACCAGGTCGATAGCTTTGCAGTGGTCTTCCACGTAGAGCCAGTCACGCACGTTACTGCCGTCGCCATAGACGGGGAGGTTCTTGCCTTCGAGAATATTCTTGATGATAAGCGGAATCAGCTTTTCGGGGAAGTGATAAGGACCGTAGTTGTTGGAACAGCGGGTGATAGTGACGGGCATCTTATAGGTATCGTGATAGGCCATCACTACCATATCGGCACTCGTCTTGCTGGCGCTGTAAGGGCTGTGCGGGCAGAGCGGGGTTTGCTCTGTGAAGTAGCCTTCGGCACCAAGTGAGCCGTAAACTTCGTCGGTAGACACTTGATGGTAACGAACGCCTTTGCGCCAAGTGGGATAACCGGACTCGTCCTTACCCGTGACCCAGGCACGGCGGGCGGCATCGAGCAAGTTTTGTGTACCCAGGATGTTGGTCATCAGGAAAAGCTGGGGATTCTCTATGCTACGGTCTACGTGGCTCTCGGCAGCAAAATTCACTACGTAATCGAATTTATACTTGGCAAACAGTTCGTCGGCAAGCACGCGGTCGCAGATGTCACCTTTTACAAAAAAACAACGTTCATCGTCAATGTCATTGGCAATGGTGCCCAGATTGCCTGCGTAGGTCAAGGCATCCAGTATCACCACTTTAATATCATTATGTTTTGCCAGGATATATTTAATATAGTTGGCGCCGATAAAACCGGCGGCACCGGTTACGAGATAAGTCTTCATGAGAATTAAAAATTATAAATTAAAAATTAAAGTCAGCGGGCCTTTATAGGAGAACTATTCTCCTTCTCTTTTTGGGGAACAAAGAGTTCATCGCTTCGATTCAGCCAGTTCCATCAGGTATTTGCCATATTCGGTCTTGCCAAGCTGTTCACCCAAGCGATACAGCTGGTCTACATCTATCCAGCCCTTGCGCCAGGCAATCTCTTCGATACAGCTCACGCGGAAGCCTTGACGGTTCTGGATGGTGGCGACAAAATTGCTGGCTTCCAGCAGGCTGTCGCAATTGCCGGTGTCGAGCCAGGCAAAGCCACGGCCGAAGAGCTCCACTTTCAGCGTGCCCTCGTCCAGATAGAGACGGTTGAGGTCGGTAATTTCGTATTCGCCGCGAGCAGAGGGCTTCAAGGAGGCGGCTTTCTCTGTCACGGTGGAGTCGTAGAAGTACAGTCCGGGGACGGCATAGTTGCTTTTAGGATTGGCAGGCTTTTCTTCCAGCGAGACGGCTTTGCCGTTGGCATCAAACTCCACTACACCGTAGGCACGGGGGTCCTTGACGTAATAACCAAAGATGCAGGCACCCTTGTCTATGGAAGCGGCACGCTTCAGCATGGCGGAGAAGCCTTGACCGTAGAACATGTTGTCGCCCAGAATAAGGCAGCCCGGTCCGCCGTCCAAGAACTCTGCACCCAGCACAAAGGCTTGTGCCAGTCCGTTGGGATTCTCTTGTATCTTATAGGAAAAGGACATACCGAGTTCTTCACCGGTTCCCAGCAGCTCGCGGAACATGGGTAAGTCACGTGGAGTAGAGATAATAAGCACTTCGCGAATTCCCGCCAACATCAGTGTAGAGAGCGGGTAGTATATCATCGGCTTGTCGTAGACGGGCATTATCTGCTTGGAGATAGCCTTGGACAACGGATAGAGACGAGTGGCACTGCCACCTGCAAGAATAATTCCTTTCATATTTCAGTTCTTTTTCGGTGATACTTCAAAATGGAGAATAAAATAAGAAGGAGGACGATGCCCCACGGCTCTACTTGCTATTCGGGTACAAAGATAATGGAAAAATTCGATTAAGTGAAGGCTTGGTTTCATCTTTTTACTTCATTGCTTTGCTTACTCCGGTACATTGTTTTGCTTACTTCAGTGCGTAACGGCCGTCACCCCTTGATGAAACGGTCTTTACCTCAGCGTGTAACGACCTTTACCAAATAGTGTAACGGCCTTTACCCAATAGCGTAACAACCTTTACATTAGCATGTAACGGCTTTTACACTATAGCGCAAGCAATCGGTAAATACAATCCATTGAAAATAAACAAACTACATCATCGGTCAGCAAGTTCTATCACCTCCAAATCTTTAAACGTTCCCCCATCAACCGCAAAGCGTACCATCGTACGCACCTTATGGAAACCTTGAATGCCCGCAGCGCCCGGATTGATGTGGAGTACATCCAACGTCTTGTCATACTTCACCTTCAGTATATGCGAGTGCCCGCTGATGAACAGCTTTGGGGGACGCACCAGAATGCTGCCCTTGATGGAAGGGTCGTAGTTGCCGGGATAACCGCCGATATGCTTCATCAGCACCTCTGCCCCATCCACCGTGAAACGGAGAATCTGCGGATAGAGCTGCCGTATCTCCTGCCCGTCAATATTGCCATACACGGCACGGAAGGGACGGAAAGCCGCCAGCTTCTGTGCCACTTCCAGCGAACCGATGTCACCGGCATGCCATATTTCGTCACAGCCCTCAAAATATTGCAGGTACTTTTCATCCCAGTAGCCATGCGTATCCGATAATAAACCAACTTTTGTCATCTTTCCTTTGTTTATTAAGACAAAGGTAATTATATTTGGGAAGAATACAATGTGGTAATGTGCTAATATGCCACATTAACACCTTAACACCATGGACAACAGATATTTCAAACGTGACATCAGCTGGCTTTCCTTCAACTACCGCGTACTGCTGGAAGCGGAAGACGAGACATTGCCGCTATACGAACGCATCAACTTTATTTCTATATACTCTTCCAATCTGGAAGAATTCTACAAGATACGCGTAGCCGACCATAAGGCCATAGCCACCGGAGCCTCGCAAAGCGATGAAGAGACTATGCAGTCTGCCGCCGAACTGGTAGATGAAATCAACCAAGAAGTCAATCGCCAACTGGAGGAACGTATCCGCATCTACGAACAGAAGATACTGCCCGCCCTGCGGAAACATCACATCATATTCTATCAAAGCCGCAACGTAGAACCGTTTCACCGCGATTTTGTGCGCAGCTTCTTCCGCGAAGAGATATTCCCCTATCTGGCCCCGGTGCCCGTAAGCAAGGACAAGGTGATTTCATTCCTGCGCGACAACCGTCTCTATCTAGCCGTACGGCTTCATCTGAAAGGAGCTCCCGCCAGTTCTCCAAACCGCATCCAGTATTTCGTGATGAAACTGCCGTACAGCAAAGTGCCGCGCTTCATCCAGCTGCCCAAGGTGGGGAAAGACTATTATCTGATGTTCATTGAAGACATCATCAAGGCCAATCTGGATACCATCTTCCCCGGTTATGAAGTGGACAGCAGTTATTGCATCAAGATTTCACGCGATGCGGATATTCTGATAGACGATGCCGCCAATACCTCCGAAATCATCGAGCAGGTGAAGAAGAAGGTAAAGAAACGCAAGATAGGCGCCGTGTGCCGTTTTGTATACGACCGCGCCATGCCCCAGGACTTCCTCGACTTTCTGGTAGATGCCTACCGCATAGACCGCCGGGAGCTGGTGCCGGGAGACAAGCACCTCAACATGGAGGATTTGCGGCATCTGCCTAATCCCAACCAAAGCGTACGTCCCATCAAGAAACCCCAGCCCATGAAGCTGACCTGCCTGGACGAACGCGAATCCATCTTCCGCTATGTGGAGAAGAAGGACCTGCTGCTGCATTATCCCTACCACTCCTTCGACCACTTCATCCATTTTCTATATGAAGCCGTCCACGAACCCACCGTGCGTGAAATCATGGTGACCCAGTATCGCGTGGCAGAGAACTCCACCGTCATCAACACCCTAATAGCCGCCGCACAGAACGGAAAGAAAGTCACCGTCTTTGTGGAACTGAAAGCCCGCTTCGACGAAGAAAACAACCTCGCCACCGCCGAGATGATGAAAGCCGCCGGCATCAACATCATTTTCAGCATACCAGGACTAAAGGTACATGCCAAAGTAGCCCTCGTGCTACGCCGCGACAAGGAAGGGCGCAAACTGACAAGCTACGCCTACATCAGCACCGGCAACTTCAACGAAAAGACCGCCACCCTCTATGCGGACAGCGGACTATTCACCTGCAACCCGGTGATTGTAAACGACCTGCACAACTTGTTCCGTACTCTGCAGGGAAAGGAAAATCCAGTGTTCCACCGCCTGCTTGTGGCCCGCTTCAACCTGATTCCTGAACTGAACCGCCTCATCAATCACGAAATAGAACTGACCCGGCAAGGCAAGCAAGGACGGATTATCCTAAAAATGAATGCCCTGCAAGACCCCGCCATGATAGACCGCCTCTACGAAGCCTCGCAAGCCGGTGTAGAGATAGACCTCATTGTCCGCGGCATCTGCTGCCTCATCCCCGGGCAGGAGTACAGCCACAACATCCGCGTGACACGCATCGTGGATACCTTTCTGGAACATGCCCGTGTGTGGTACTTCGGCAACGGCGGCGCACCCAAGCTCTTCCTCGGCTCGCCGGATTGGATGCGGCGTAACTTGTACCGCCGTATCGAAGCCGTCACCCCCATTCTGGACCCGGACTTGAAGCAAGAGCTCATCGATATGCTATCCATACAACTGTCGGACAAACGGAAAGCCTGCTTTGTGGACGACCGGTTGCGAAACCGCTGGAAGTCGTCGCGACCGCAAAAGGAGAAGGTACGGTCGCAATATAGCTTTTACGAATACTTGAAACAAGGGATTAAGGATTAGCGATTAACGATAATTATCAATCGTCAATTATCAATCGTCAATCGCTTTGTAACATTTCTGTAACATGTATGACATTTCCCTGCAACACCAAACTCTTTCCTTTGCAGCCGGAAATAAAATACATGTCTATGGAAACAATTTATCTGGGTATCGTCATCTTTCTGTTCGTACTCGCGATTTTCGACCTCGTGGTAGGTGTCAGTAATGATGCGGTCAATTTTCTTCAGTCGGCTGTCGGAGCAAAGGCAGCATCTTTCAAAACCATACTGTTCATTGCAGGCATTGGCGTCTTCATCGGTGCGGCACTCAGCAATGGCATGATGGACATTGCACGACACGGCATCTATCAACCGGAGCACTTCTACTTTGCCGAAATCATGTGCATTCTGCTTGCCGTCATGTTGACGGACGTCGTGCTATTAGATGTCTTCAACACTATGGGAATGCCTACCTCCACCACTGTATCCATGGTGTTCGAACTGTTGGGAGGTACGTTCGCACTGGCGCTCATCAAGGTCTATAACAGCGATACATTGGGACTGGGCGACCTCATCAATACAGACAAGGCACTCTCTGTCATCATGGCCATTTTTGTATCCGTAGCCATTGCCTTCTTCTTCGGTATGCTGGTACAGTGGCTGGCACGTATCGTGTTCACCTTCAACTACAAGAAGAACATGAAATACAGCATCGCGCTATTCGGTGGTATAGCTGCCACCAGCATCATCTACTTCATGCTGATAAAGGGGCTGAAAGACAGCTCATTCATGACCCCTGAAAACAAGCAATGGATACACGACAATACCGCATTGCTGATAACCGGTTTCTTTGTATTCTTCACCATACTGATGCAGATACTGCATTGGTGCAAGATAAATGTCTTCAAAGTAGTGGTTCTGATGGGTACTTTCGCCCTCGCTCTTGCCTTTGCCGGCAATGACTTGGTGAACTTTATCGGTGTCCCCCTCGCAGGATATTCCTCATTTATTGACTATACAGCCAATGGTACGGCCGCCGGCCCCGACGGATTCCTGATGTCCTCACTCCTCGGTGCAGCCAAAACCCCGTGGTATTTCCTTATCGGTGCAGGCGCCATTATGGTTTATGCACTCTGCACATCCAAGAAAGCCCACAATGTCATCAAGACTTCCGTGGACCTTGCCCGCCAGGATGACGGTGAAGAGAACTTCGGAAGTACCCCGATAGCCCGCACGCTGGTACGCTTCAGCATGACCCTGGCTAACGGAATATCCAAAACGATGCCCGAAAGCAGCAAGCGGTGGATGAACACACGCTTCCAGAAGGATGAAGCCATCATAGCCGACGGCGCCGCTTTTGACTTGGTTCGCGCCTCCGTCAATCTCGTATTGGCTGGTCTGCTCATCGCCTTGGGAACTTCCTTGAAACTTCCCCTTTCCACCACTTACGTCACCTTTATGGTAGCCATGGGTACATCGCTTGCCGACCGTGCCTGGGGACGTGATTCGGCGGTATTCCGCATTACGGGTGTGCTCAGCGTAATCGGCGGTTGGTTCATCACTGCCGGAGCAGCGTTCACCATCTGTTTCTTCGTAGCACTGATTATCCATTTCGGCGGTACGGTTGCCATCCTGGCACTGATTGGTCTGGCAGTCTTCATGCTGATTCGTAGCCAAGTGATGTACAAAAAGCGCAAGGAGAAAGAAAAAGGCAACGAGACCCTGAAACAGTTGATGAAGAGTACGGACAACAATGAAGTCATCGAATTGCTCCGCAAGCATACCCGTGAAGAACTGGTGAAGATTATGGAATTCACAGAAGAGAATTTTGAACGTACCGTCACTTCCTTCCTACACGAGAATCTACGCGGACTGCGTCGTGCCATGGGCTCAGTAAAATTCGAAAAACAACTCATCAAGCAGATGAAGCGTACCGGAACACTTGCCATGTGCCGTCTCGACAACAATACCGTACTGGAAAAAGGACTCTATTACTATCAAGGCAACGACTTTGCCAGCGAACTGGTGTACAGCGTAGGCCGTCTTTGCGAACCTTGCTTAGAGCACATAGACAATAACTTCAATCCGCTGGATGCCATTCAGAAAGGAGAATTTACAGACGTAGCCGAAGACATCTGCTATCTGTTACAAGTATGCCGCCACAAGCTGGAAACGAACAATTATGATGAACTGGAAACAGAGATTCGCAAAGCCAACGACCTCAACGGACAGTTGTCTCACCTGAAACGCGAAGAGCTGCAACGCATCCAAAGCCAGAGCGGCAGCATCAAAGTCAGCATGGTATACCTGACTATGATACAAGAAGCCCAAAACGTAGTGACCTACACCATCAACTTGATGAAAGTAAGCCGCAAGTTCCAAGTAGAAAAAGAAGAGTTATAAGTTATAAGTTATGAGTTATAACGCATGGTACATAACATGCAACTTATAACTCATAACTCCTTAAGCCCCATCTTCTCTGCCCGTTGCAACATAAATGCACGGGCGGCTTCGTATTCATTGGGAATGATGCCGTCCAAAATGGCATCCTTAATGGCACTCTTCAAGGCACCTACCTGCTGGCAAGGAGAAAGGCCGAAAGTCTTCATGATTTCTTCACCACTGACCGGAGGCTGGAAATTACGGATACGGTCGCGTTCCTCCAAATCCTTCAGCTTCTGGCGTACCAACTGAAAATTATTAAGGAAGCGTTTCTTACGCTCCATATTCTTGGAAGTAATGTCGGCTTCGCACAGTGTCATCAGGTCGTCTATATCATCACCTGCCTCAAACAAGAGACGACGCACTGCCGAGTCGGTCACTACATCATCCGCTATCACAATGGGACGCATGTGCAGGCTCACCATTTTCTGCACATATTTCATCTTCTCATTCATAGGGAGCTTCATCTTGCGGAAAATATCAGGTATCATCTTCTCGCCGATGAAATTATGGTTATGGAACGTCCAACCCGCACGGGGTTCCCAACGCTTGGTGGCAGGCTTGGCTATATCGTGCAGAAGAGCTGCCCAGCGTAGCCAAAGATTATCAGTCTTCTTACTGATGTTGTCGAGTACTTCGAGCGTATGGTAGAAATTGTCCTTATGGGCGCGTCCATTGCGCGTCTCCACGCCTTGCAGCCTGACAAGTTCCGGGAATATCAGTTCCAGCAGACCACAGCGGTCCAGCTCAATGAATCCCTTAGACGGAATAGGTGACAAGATGATTTTGTTCAGTTCGTCTGCAATGCGTTCTTTGGAGATAATGGAGATGCGTTCGCGATTACGCTCCAAAGAATCGAATGTCCCATCGTCAATATAGAATCCCAGCTGGGTGGCAAAACGGACACAGCGCATCATGCGCAAAGGGTCGTCACTGAAAGTTATATCAGGGTCGAGGGGAGTCCGGATGGTCCTTTCCTTCAAGTCTCCAATACCGCCAAAGGGGTCGACCAACTCGCCATAACGCGCCCGGTTCAGACAAACAGCCAGTGCATTGATAGTAAAATCACGGCGGTTTTGGTCATCCTCCAATGTACCGTCCTCTACAATAGGCTTGCGGGAATCGTGTGTATACGATTCTTTTCTTGCACCCACAAACTCAACTTCCGTACCATAGTACTTCAATTGTGCCGTACCGAAATTCTTGAAGACGGAAACATGCGCCCCACGCCCCAGACGCTTACCCAGCGCCTCGGCCATGGCAATGCCACTGCCTACCACCACCACATCAATATCCTTGGAAGGACGTTGCAAGAAAATATCACGTACATATCCACCGACTGCGTAACATTCCAATCCCAATTCATCAGCCGTTTCGGATATCCGCTTGAATATATCATCACTAAAATATTGCTTCAGTTCTTCTGCCGTCAAATCTATCATAAATAATGCGCTAATGTAATGAATACGCAAATGTGTTAATGGCCTATTAGCACATTTGCACATTAAAATGCTGCAAAGATAAAGATATTATTTCTATTTTTGTGGACTCTAACTCCAAGAACAACAACTATGAAAAAAGTAATACTCCTTGCATGCCTATGCTGTACACTCTTCTCTTGCGAAGATGTGGAGAAGAAAGCCGGTGAAAAACTACAAGCTGCCCGCGAAGCGTTTGAACTCGGCAACTACAATGAAGCGAAGATTCTGATTGACAGCATCAAGATGCTCTATCCCAAAGCGTTTGAAACTCGCCGTGCAGGCATCGGCCTGATGCAGGAAGTGGAACTGAAAGAGCAGGAAAAGAGCCTGGTCTACTTGGACAGTATGCTTCAAGCCAAGCAAAAGGAATTCGACGCAATCAAAGGGAAATACGCCTTTGAAAAAGATGCCGAATACCAGAATATTGGCAATTACCTGCATCCCTCCCAAGTGATAGAAAAAAATCTGCACCGTTCTTTCCTCCGCTTCCAAGTAGACGAAAACGGAGTCATGAGTATGACTTCCATTTATTGCGGAGCCCATAATATCCACCATGTGGCCGTCAAAGTTACTGCTCCCGACGGCAGTTTTGCCGAAACACCCGCCGCCAAAGACAGCTACGAAACCACTGACCTCGGTGAAAAGATTGAAAAGGCAGACTTCAAACTGGGAGAAGACGGAAACGTCATGGGGTTCCTTTATCTGAACAAGGACAAGAATATCAAAGTCAACTATCAAGGGGAACGTCCCTATTCCATCACCATGACTGCCGCCGACCGCCAGGCCCTTGCCAGCGTCTACGAACTGGCACAACTGCTGTCATCCATGACGGAAATAAAGAAGAATATGGAAGAAGCCAATCTCAAAATCGAATTTGTAAAAAAGAAGATGGAAGAGAGAAAAGACAATGCACAAGAATAAAAAGAAGGAAACCGGATGATATATTCATTACTTAGTCATCCGGTTCCCTTTTTATTATCAGTAAAGCCTTACCAAACTAATTTAGGTAAATAACGGCTCAGACATGTACGCAAAGCAGACAGAGTGATGGGTTTTACCAACACTTCCGAGGCTCCGCACTCCAAGGCTTTTTCGCGGTCGGCAGTAAAGGCGTAAGCGGTCTGCATGATGATGGGAAGTTCCTTATCCTTCTTGCGAATAATCACCGTAGCATCCAGCCCGTTCATAATAGGCATTTTTATATCCATCAGAATAGCTTCCGCCTTGTTGCGATTCTCTTCGAACAAATTTACAATATCTTCACCATTCTTTGCCCATAGTATCTCGCATTTCTTGCCGATAATAGCCTTTATCAGTTTAAAGTTACTATCATCATCTTCCGCAACCAGAATAAGCGGACGGTAATCTCCTGACACTTTTTCTATTTCCATGACCTATGCGTTTTGTTTATATAGGGGCAAAGATATAAAAAATAATAGATTTGCACTATCTTTGCAGCTCATTAAAAAAATATATAATGATTTCTATAGACGGACTGGCCGTAGAATTCGGCGGAACTACTTTATTCAGTGACATATCTTTCGTTATCAACGAAAAAGACCGTATCGCCCTAATGGGTAAAAATGGAGCGGGGAAAAGTACATTATTGAAAATCCTGGCAGGTGTAAGACAACCTACCCGTGGAAAAATCTCAGCCCCCAAAGACAGTGTCATAGCTTACCTTCCACAGCACCTTATGACGGAAGACGGACGTACCGTATTCCAGGAAGCGGCGCAAGCCTTTGCCCACCTGCATGAAATGGAAGCTGAAATAGAGCGCCTCAACAAGGAACTGGAAACGCGTACCGACTACGAAAGCGACAGCTACATGGAACTTATCGAGAATGTCTCCGCCTTAAGCGAAAAGTTCTATGCCATCGACTCCACCAATTACGAGGAGGATGTGGAAAAAGCACTGCTCGGACTGGGGTTTGTACGCGAAGACTTCAACCGCCAGACCAGTGACTTCAGCGGCGGATGGCGCATGCGCATCGAGCTTGCCAAGCTGTTGCTGCAAAAACCTGACGTGCTGTTGCTAGACGAGCCTACCAACCATCTGGACATAGAATCCATACAATGGCTGGAAGATTTCCTTATCAGCAACGGAAAAGCTGTCATCGTCATCAGCCACGACCGTAAATTCGTGGACAACATTACCACCCGTACCATTGAAGTGACCATGGGACGGATATACGATTATAAAGTAAACTACTCCAAATACCTGGAGCTCCGCAAAGAACGCCGCGAACAGCAACAGAAAGCCTACGACGACCAGCAGAAGTTCATTGCCGAAACCAAGGAATTCATCGAACGGTTCAAAGGTACCTACTCCAAAACCCTGCAAGTGCAAAGCCGCGTAAAGATGCTGGAAAAGTTGGAACTGCTGGAAGTGGATGAAGAAGACACTTCAGCCTTGCGCCTCAAATTTCCTCCTTCTCCCCGCTCAGGCAATTATCCCGTCATCATGGAGGGAGTAGGGAAAAGTTACGGTGACCATGTGGTCTTCAAAAACGCCAACCTCACCATAGAACGGGGAGACAAGGTTGCTTTCGTCGGTAAGAACGGTGAAGGAAAGTCAACGTTAGTGAAGTGCATCATGAAGGAAATAGAACATGAAGGCACCCTCACGATAGGACACAACGTGCAGATTGGATATTTCGCACAAAACCAGGCCTCATTGTTGGATGAAAACCTGACCGTATTCCAGACCATCGACGATGTGGCAAAAGGAGAAATTCGCAACAAGATACGCGACCTGCTGGGTGCCTTCATGTTCGGTGGCCCCGAAGAGTCCATGAAGAAGGTCAAGGTGCTTTCCGGTGGAGAGCGCACACGCCTTGCCATGATAAAACTTTTGCTCGAACCGGTGAATCTGCTGATACTGGACGAACCGACCAACCATCTGGACATGAAAACCAAAGATATCCTGAAGCAAGCGTTACTGGATTTTGACGGTACCCTGATTCTCGTCAGCCACGACCGCGACTTCCTGGACGGACTGGTAAGCAAGGTATATGAATTTGGCAACAAACAAGTGAAAGAGCACTTGAACGGCATCTACGAATTCCTTGAAAAGAAGAAAATGGACTCCCTCCGCGAACTGGAACGATAGGCATCTGCTAAACCCGGCGTCCGAACAAATGGCCGATACATATTGTTTTCATTTTACTAAACACTTAACTAAGAGATATTAAAATGAAACAATATGATGCCATCATAATAGGATTCGGCAAGGGCGGCAAGTTATTGGCCGTCGAACTAGCCGAACGGAATTGGAAAGTAGCCATCGTGGAACGTTCCCCTCAGATGTACGGAGGAACATGTGTAAACGTAGGATGTATCCCTACCAAAGCTCTGATTCACGAATCGGAATATGCGGAAAAAAGATACTATGACGATTATAAGAACCAGTCCAAACTGTATGCACTTGCCGTGGCGCGGAAAGACAAGCTTGTATCCTTCCTGCGTGAGAAAAATTATGAAAATGTAAAAAACAAGCCTAACATAACCCTCTATGACGGAACAGCTTCTTTCTTGTCCGAAAATACAATCCGTATAGTCTCCGGCAAGGAAGAAACAATTCTTGAGGGGAAAGAAATATTCATCAACACCGGGTCTACCCCTATCCTGCCTGCCATTGACGGACTCAAGGAGAGCAAGTACGTATATACCAGTGAGACCTTGCTGCAATCGGACAAACTGCCCGCACACCTGCTCGTCATCGGCGGCGGTGCTGTCGGATTGGAGTTTGCCACTATGTATGCAGGCTTTGGAAGCCACGTCACACTGCTGGAAGCGGAAAACCGCTTTTTGCCTAAAGTGGACCGCGACATTGCCGCCTCCATGCTGGAAGCATTGCACCGAAAACGTATCAATGTCCGGTTGAACGCCCGTATCCAATCCGTGTACGACACAGCCGAAGGAATAACACTGACCTATACAGACAGTGCAAACGGCACTCCCTACTACTTGAAAGGAGATGCCTTGCTGGTAGCCATCGGCCGCAAGCCTATGACTGCAGAACTGAATCTGGAAAAAGCGGGTATACAAACAGACAAGCGGGGAGCCATCGTTGTCGACAACCAATTACGGACTACAGCCCCACACGTATGGGCCCTGGGGGACGCAAAAGGAGACGAACAGTTCGACTACTTGTCCATCGATGATTTCCGTATCATCCGTAACCAACTCTTTGAAAACAAAAAAAGGAGTACAAAAGACCGGTATCCAATCCCTTTTGCCATTTTCACCGACCCACCGCTGGCACATATAGGACTGACGGAAGAGGAAGCGATGAAGAACGGTTATTCCATACATGTGGCACGTATCCCTGCTGCCATGATTCCACGTGCCCGTACGCTACACAGCATAGACGGTATGCTCAAAGCTATTGTAGACATCCATACCGGACGGATTCTGGGTTGTACCCTACTTTGTGCCGATGCACCAGAAGTAATCAATACCGTAGCATCAATCATGAAAACGGGACAGCGTTACCATTTCCTGCGGGACTTCATTTTCACCCACCCCAGCATGAATGAGGGATTGAATATGTTATTCAAACCTTTTTAGCATTTTCTATTTGGTAATTAAGTCCTTAACCTCTATCTTTGCATCCGTCCAAAGATAGAGGAATGAAAAAGAAACAGTACATAACCTATATTCTTTTTTTCATCAGCTTGATAATGCTGGTGATACCCGTCATTCCCCACCATCATCATGCCGACGGAATGATATGCATGAAGAATGATATCACCGCCGATTGCTGCGGACACCGTCATAGCCCGGGCAACGAGCACTGCTGTTGCGACACGGGATGCATGACAACCCACTTTGTACAACAGACGCCCAGCTCTTCCAATGATGTGTGTTCACATCCGGATGCCTTGTGGGCAGTCACCCTACTCATTGAACCTTTTTCCAAGTTACTCATCCTACCCGAGTTTGATATAAGCAGGCAGGAGTGTATCTATTTGGAATCTCTTCATAGCACATTTATCATATGTGCTACGGGACTTCGTGCCCCTCCGTCTCTTCTTGCTTAACTGTTACCGGAACATCACCGAGACAGATTTCTATCCGGCATAAGGAACAATGCAATTTGGTTGCACGCCCTATGCCCTAATTTTGTATTCAAAATCAAAAAGTAAGAACAAATATCATCATGAAAAAAGTTATTTTCATGGGAGTCTTGGGATTATTCCTTTTAGGCTCCTGCAACAGCAAGTCCGGAGACAGCCACGAAGGACATAATCACGAAACAGAAGAGCACAATCATGACGGACATGACCACGAGGGACATGACCACGAACATGAGGGACACAACCATGAGCACGAAGAGCAGGAAAACCACGCCGGAGGAAGTGATGAAATCATCCTGCCACCGGCAAAGGCACAAGCTGCCGGCGTAGCGGTCAGCACTGTTGAACCGGGTAGTTTCCATCAAGTCATCAAGACCAGCGGCCAGGTGATGGCAGCCCAGGGAGACGAGAGCGTAGCCGTAGCTACAGTAGCAGGCGTGGTTTCCTTCAAGGGAAAAGTTATCGAAGGAATGAGCGTCAGCAAAGGTACTCCTTTGGTGGTATTGTCATCCAAAAACATGGCCGACGGAGACCCGGTGCAGAAAGCCCGGATAGCCTACGAAGTTTCCAAAAAGGAATATGAGCGTATGAAAGCGCTTGTAGGCAACAAAATCGTATCTGAAAAGGAATTCTCGCAAGCCGAACAGATTTATGAAAATGCCCGTATCAGTTACGAGGCAGTCGCAAAGAACCATTCGGCAAGCGGCCAGGCGGTTGTTTCTCCCATCAGCGGTTATGTGAAGAATCTGTTGGTGAAAGAAGGGGACTACGTCAGCGTCGGCCAGCCGTTGGTAAGCGTCACCCAGAACCGCAAGCTTTTCCTGCGTGCGGACGTATCCGAAAAGTACTATCCTTACCTAAACAGCATCGGTTCCGCCAACTTCTGTACTCCTTATAATAATAAGGTATATACATTGAAAGAACTGGGCGGGCGCATGCTTTCTTATGGAAAGGCTTCGGGTGAAAACGGATATTATGTACCCGTAACTTTTGAATTCGACAATAAGGGAGACGTTATTCCCGGCTCGTTTGTAGAAGTATTCCTATTATCCTCACCAATGGAGAACGTGTTGTCCCTTCCTCACAGTGCGCTGACCGAGGAACAAGGTAGCTTCTTTGTCTACCTGCAACTGGATGAAGAGGGCTACAAAAAACAGCTTGTCACCCTGGGTGCCGACAATGGCGAAAGTGTACAAATCCTTTCCGGCATAAAAGCAGGCGATCGCGTCGTAACCCAAGGAGCCTATCAAGTGAAGCTGGCATCGGCAACGAATGCTATTCCGGCACATAGCCATGAACACTAATCTCATGTACAATTTGACAATTTACAAAGTACCATTTCGTTATGCAGTATAAGGGTTACGTGACGAATGGGGAGTGTAAAGTCAGATAAACAAGAAATATTAGATAAAACAGCAAGTGCGGCTGACATTGCGCAGCCCAATTGTACATTGTAAATAGTAAATAAAAAGATGTTAAACAAAATAATTGGTTTTTCTCTTCAGAACCGCATCCTGGTGCTGGTAGCATCGGTGCTGTTGCTGATTGGCGGTACTTATACCGCCATGCATACGGAAGTGGATGTGTTCCCTGACCTCAATGCGCCGACCGTGGTCATCATGACCGAAGCAAACGGTATGGCAGCAGAGGAAGTGGAACAGCTGGTCACTTTTCCCGTAGAAACGGCTGTAAACGGTGCAACGGGTGTGCGCCGTGTACGCTCTTCCTCAACGAACGGTTTTTCTGTAGTCTGGGTAGAATTCGACTGGGATACAGATATCTATCTTGCCCGGCAAATTGTCAGTGAGAAACTGGCAGTCGTCAGCGAATCCTTACCGGCCAACGTAGGCAAGCCGACACTGGGCCCACAATCGTCCATTTTGGGCGAGATGCTGATTGTAGGTCTGACAGCAGATTCGACCTCTATGCTGGATTTGCGTACCATTGCCGACTGGACCATACGTCCCCGCCTGCTCTCTACGGGCGGTGTGGCACAAGTTGCCGTACTGGGCGGCGACATCAAGGAATATCAAGTGCAGCTGGACCCGGAACGGATGCGCCATTACGGCGTGACATTGAGCGAAGTGATGAACATCACCCGCGAAATGAACCTGAATGCCAATGGTGGAGTACTCTATGAATATGGCAATGAATATATCGTACGCGGCGTACTTTCTACCGACAAGGTAGACCAGATAGCCAAGGCCGTGGTGCGGAGCAACGGAGTCTCCGGCGCCCCTATCCTGCTGGAAGATATTGCCGACGTTCAAATCGGAGCCAAACTTCCTAAACTGGGTACCGCCTCGGAACGCGGTAAGCATGCCGTACTGCTGACAGTCACCAAGCAACCCGCCACAAGCACGCTGGAGCTTACAGACAAACTGGAAGCTTCCCTGCAAGACCTGCAGAAGAATCTACCGGCGGACGTAAAGGTTTCCACAGACATCTTCCGTCAAAGCCGTTTCATCGAAAGTTCCATCGGAAACGTTCAGAAGTCGTTGTTGGAGGGAGGTATTTTCGTTGTCATCGTGCTTTTCCTGTTCCTTGCCAACGTACGTACCACAGTCATCTCGCTGGTGACACTGCCGTTGTCACTGATTGCCTCCATCCTTGCCCTGCACTATATGGGCTTTACGATAAATACCATGAGCCTGGGAGGTATGGCTATCGCCATCGGTTCGCTGGTGGATGATGCCATCGTGGACGTGGAGAATGTCTACAAGCGTTTGCACGAAAACCGACTGAAACCTGCCGGCGAGCAACTTCCTATTCTGGAAGTGGTGTTCAATGCTTCGAAAGAAGTGCGTATGCCTATCCTCAATTCAACGCTGATCATCATTGTCAGCTTCGTACCACTGTTCTTCCTTAGTGGTATGGAAGGTAGGATGTTGGTACCACTAGGCATTGCATTCATCGTGGCATTGGCGGCTTCAACCGTTGTGGCACTGACCGTAACGCCGGTACTTTGCTCCTATCTATTGGGAAAAGAGAAAACGAAAAAACAAAATAACGAAAACAGCGATTCTGCCGTAGCACGCAAGATGAAGCAATGGTATGGTTCAGCACTGACTTTTGTATTGGGGCATAAGAAAGGGGTACTTGGAGGTATTATCGGACTATTTGTAGTGGCACTCGGCTGTTTCTTCACCCTGGGCCGCTCGTTCCTGCCGCCTTTCAATGAAGGTTCGTTCACCATCAATATCTCCTCGCTTCCGGGTATCTCCCTGGAAGAAAGCGACAAGATGGGGCACCGTGCCGAGGAGCTGCTGCTCTCCATCCCCGAAATACAGACCGTGGCCCGTAAAACGGGACGTGCAGAGCTGGACGAACACGCTCTGGGAGTAAACGTCTCTGAGATCGAGGCACCGTTTGAGTTGAAAGACCGCTCACGCAGCGAGCTCGTGGCAGAAGTCCGCGAAAAACTGGGTACCATTGTAGGGGCAAACGTGGAAATAGGCCAGCCTATCAGCCACCGTATAGACGCCATGCTATCCGGTACAAAGGCGAACATCGCCATCAAACTGTTCGGCGACGATCTGAACCGCATGTTCACTCTGGGCAATGAAATCAAGAGTGCCATCCAGGGTATTCCCGGTATTGCTGACCTGAACGTGGAACAGCAAATTGAGCGTCCGCAACTTGTCATTTCGCCCAAACGGGAAATGCTTGCCAAATACGGCATTTCACTGCCCGAATTTTCGGAGTTTGTCAATGTCTGTCTGGCCGGTGAAGCCGTTTCCCAAGTTTACGAAAAGGGAAAGAGCTTCGACCTGACCGTACGCGTGAAAGACGACCTGCGCGACGAAATGGAAAAAATACGCAATTTGATGATTGATACGGGCGACGGACAGAAAATTCCACTGAACTATGTAGCGGAAATCCGCTCGGCCATGGGTCCGAACACCATCAGCCGCGAGAATGTAAAGCGTAAAATCGTCATCTCCGCCAACGTGGCCGACCGCGACCTGCGAAGTGTAGTCAACGATATACAAGCCCAGGTAGACGCACAAATCAAACTGCCGGAAGGATACCACATCGAATACGGCGGACAATTCGAAAGCGAGCAGGCAGCAAGCCGCACGCTGGCACTTACTTCGTTCATGTCCATCGTGGTGATATTCCTGCTCCTCTACCATGAATTCCGTAATGTGAAAGAGAGTGCCATCATCCTTATCAATCTGCCGCTGGCATTGATAGGCGGTGTATTCGCCCTGCTCATCACAACGGGAGAAGTGAGTATCCCCGCCATCATCGGTTTCATCTCATTGTTCGGTATCGCCACCCGAAACGGAATGCTGCTCATCAGCCATTACAACCACTTGCAGCAGGAAGAAGGCTATGGCGTCTACGACAGCGTTATCCGCGGTTCGCTCGACCGTCTGAATCCAATCCTGATGACCGCCCTATCCAGTGCACTGGCACTTATCCCGCTGGCTCTCAGTGGCGACCTGCCGGGCAACGAGATACAAAGCCCGATGGCAAAGGTTATCTTGGGCGGCCTTTTAACATCCACGTTCCTGAACGGTTTCATCATTCCGATTGTTTACCTGATGATGCACCATAACCAACAACCTAAAACGTCAGACAATGAATAAAAGATTTTTCATATTCAGCGCCGCCATCCTCGCTTTTGCGGGGATGAGCGCACAAACGTCCGGCATTGATGCCGTGCTCCAGCAGATAGAGGCCAACAACAAGGAATTGCAGGCTAACTCCCACCTCATTTCCTCACAAAAACTGGAGAACAAGACAAACAACAACCTCCCCGACCCTACACTGTCATACGCCCACCTTTGGGACTCCAAGAACAGTGACGAGACAGTCGGCGAAATGGTCATCTCACAAAGCTTCGACTTCCCCACGCTTTACGCCACCCGAGGGAAGATGAACCGACTCAAGACAAATGCACTGGATGCACAAGCCACCGCCTTCCGCCAGCAGATATTGCTGCAAGCGAAGGAAGTATGCCTGGACATCATCATGCTGCAACGCCAGCAAGCCCTGCTCGACGAACGGTTAAAGAATGCAGAGGAGCTGTCGGCCATGTACACCCGACGTCTGGAAACGGGAGATGCCAATGCACTGGAAACCAACAAGATTAATCTGGAGTTGCTGAATGTACGCACGGAAGCCCGCATGAACCAGACGGCACTTAACAACAAACTGAAAGAGCTGCTTGTCCTCAACGGAAACCAGCCGCTCACACCGGGACGTCCCATGCCCGGTACCACACCCGACGCCCAAACACTCGGATTGACAGAATACCCGGCAGTGCCGTTGCCGGCCGACTTCCGCCCGCTGGCCGACGAACTGCTGGCTTCAGACCCCACCCTGCAATCCTTGCAGGGTGAAAGTTCTGCCGCCCGGAAACAGATTTCGGCAAGCAAGCAAGGCTGGCTGCCCAAACTGGAACTGGGTTACCGTAGAAATACCGAATCGGGGCATCCGCTGAACGGTGTAGTAGTAGGCTTCTCTTTCCCGCTTTTCGAAAACCGCAATAAGGTCAAGATAGCCAAGACACAAGCGCTCAACATTGACTACCAAAAGGAGAACGCCGCACTGCAAGCCAGCTCCGCCTTGTGGCAACTCTATGAAGAGGCCAAGAACCTGCACGCTTCCATGGAGGAATACGAGCGCACCTTCCATCAACAGCAAGACCTTTCTTTACTGAAACAAGCACTTATGGGAGGACAAATCAGTATGATTGAATACTTCGTTGAAATATCGGTTGTCTATCAAAGCAAGACAAACCTCCTGCAACTGGAAAACCAGTATCAGAAGGCAATGGCACAGATATACAAGAGCCGGTTATAAATAGAAAGAGCTGTCTGCGGTTGGCAGACAGCTCTTTCTATTTCAATATATTGTAGTTATAGTTTTGTGACTTTACCCATAAACAGAATAACTCCCGTACTCTTCTCCTTTATCAGGAAGATGAAAGGACGGTCCACATAGAACGGAATTACCGTACTTGGTCCGGGAGCGGCCACGTCCATTCCTCCGACAGTTACAGCCGCAGCTTCCGTCCCCTCTTCATTCACTTTCACATAAGTGAACTGTTGCAGCAAACTGATAAACAAATCCTCATCCGCCATTCCGGAAAAATCGGCCGATGGAGTAAAAGCCTCTTGCATTCCCATTGCCATCATATCGTCAATGAGTTCTTTATCATATTCCATTTCAAACCGGGGTAACTTAAGGTTCAAGGCAGAGCTTGATAAACTACTGTTCCATTCCCCCCAGCGCTCGTCATTCAGCTGCGGCAGGCACTCATCCAACGATTTTCCCTCTGCCGGCAAGAGCACCACCATACTGAAAGCCTCATTGCCGTAAGGCAACTCTGCCATTGAGAAATACTCATTCTCGGCATAGTTGAATCTCTCGTCACGAAGATTCATCATGTGTACAGTCGATTTGCTTCCGTCAGCATTCGTAAAAGCCTCTTCTGCCGTATCCGATTTTTTGAATTGATTCTTCCAAATCCCCTTGAAATAAAGCGCATTCAACAGATAAAGACGCGCCGTCTCCGGAATCTCATTCAAGACTTTGGGGATGCAATTATTCGTTTTCCCGGCACACCAGCCGTTTATAATGTCCGGAGCCTTGGGAGAGGCAAAATCCAGCTCCTGCACTTGCGCGTCATACATCTTTTTGTTTACGCTTACAAAGTCGTCATGAACACCGAACCCTTTCTTTATCCAGATGGAATTGGCAATTCCCAACTGTGTGGTATTGTCCAAATCGAGCAACGCCTCCACCAGCTTCTTATTATAGTTGTTCATTTCTTCCAACGAATAGCCCGAAAAGCCCAGGACATCTGTCATCTCAGATAGTGTGTTTCCCAACGCTCCATTGGCAATCATAGACAGACAGAGCGAAGCGCTCAAAGGAGAGATGAACAGATTGGGCTTTTCCACCTCAGTTTTACAAACCTGATTAAAGAAACGGAAAGCGAAATCCGTTCCTAAATCCATCATCTCCTGCTCGGCACGGGTCAAGGCAATGTCTTTGCGAGGCTTGGGTTGTGGTGAAGAGTTGTCGTCACTCTGGCAGGCTGCAAGGATACAAAGTAGGCTTAAGGCAGTAATCGTTTTTTTAAGCATAAGCAAATAGTATTAGTTTTAAAACAGTTATCTATATAGAAAATGCTTGAACAAACAAAATACTGCATTGAAGAAACAATAAAAAATAGTACATTCCTACTCTATTATTATACTGCAAAGTTCTGCATATATATTTGCAGTGTCACTGCAACAGCTCTGCAGTGCTACTGCAAAATATATACAGCAGCTTTGCAGTAACGTGATTGATTTCACCCGGTTATTGTTGCCAATTCCAGCACCCCTTCCGGCAAATATCCGCTGCGTATGCGCCATTCCTGGGGATAAAGATTATTGGCACGGTTACCTATATTCTTGACAAATCCTAGAGGTATCTGTTTGTAGGTGAGCAAGACAATGCCGCGCGGAGCAGTCTCCGAAAGGACAACAGCCTCCTTGCGCAGATAGCTGATGGCCTGCTCGCGGCCTATCTCTTCATGGGCAAAGGCATCCGGATTCAGTGCTATACTCATGGCGAGCCCATGAGCAGGCATCCAGTCTTTTCCTTTCAACTCGGCAACATCTACCCCAGCCTGCACGATACGGAGTGACGAACGCAAAGCCGACAGTTCGGAGAGATACGTTTTAGGGAAAGCGCTGACGTTGTTGCCATTGACGATAAATTCGTAATTATCCGGAACCGCAAACCACTCATGCAGTGCCGAAAGCTGTTCTTTGGAAACACCCGGAGTTTTCGCTCCTTTTCCTTGGGGTTTTCTTCCTTTTTCCCAGGATTTCACCTGCCCGGCCCAGGTATTCCCATCGCTCACGCCCGGTTTGCGGAGAACTGCCAAAAAGAATCCTTCCCCCTTCGTCCGATGGGGCAGGAAACGATAGGCGGGAAAGTCCTCTCCCGACAATAGATTACCCGTAATATTCCAGTCAGTAGAAATTTCCAACGGCAATACCTCCACCCCGAATTCATCCCGTATCCAACGGATGTTCTCTTCGTTTTCCTTTGTATTATAGGTACAAGTACTGTAGATGAGAATGCCTCCGGGCTTCAAACAAGGCCAGATATCCGTAACGATGCGACGCTGGCGCTGCCAGCAGATTTCCACATTCTCCCCACTCCACTCACTTACCGCAACGGGGTCTTTACGGAACATCCCCTCGCCAGAGCAGGGGACATCCGTCAATATAACGTCGAAGAAGTCCGTCAAGGAAGAAAAATCCGCCGGGTCATTATTAGTGACCACCACACCGGAATGCCCCCACTTCGTAAGATTCTCCGCCAATACCTGCGAGCGGTTGCGGATTACCTCATTGGCCACCAGCAGACTGCCTGCGGGCAACACGCTACGGGCATGCGTGGATTTCCCGCCGGGAGCCGCACAGAGGTCAAGCATCACCACCGGTCCTTCGCCCACATACCGCCTCAAAGCCTGCTCCACAAACATGGACGAAGCCTCCTGCACATAGTAGCAGCCTGCATGAAACAGCGGGTCGAAAGTGAATGTCAGCCGCTTGTCCAGATAGTATCCGGCAGCAGACCAGGGAACATGCTCCAAAGAGGAACGAAAAAGACTGAATGAAGATTCCGGTAATTTATCTTCATTCAGTCGGATACTGACCGGCTGCTCCCCTTCCAGGGCAGCAGCCAGCTTTTCATATTCTTCCACACCCAAGAGGGCGCGTGTATAATCGGTGAAAGATGAGGGTAACTCCATGCTTTGAACTGTTTTATGGCAGCAAAGATAGTGCAAAATACGTTTCACCAATCTACGGGGCTAAACAAAAAGCACGGTTCAATACTCTTTTTAAAAACTGAGTTTCACCCCTGCAAAATAGGAACGCGGTGCACCCGGTCCGTAGATATAACCGGAGTCACGGCTTGCCCCCTTGTCAAAATCTTTTTGATAAGAATTGAATATATTCTGTACACCGGCATTGAGCTGTAAACAGAACCCTTGGAAATCAATATCATAAGCCATCTTGGCCCCAAATTCAAAGAAGTCCGGACTCTTTACCAATACGTCTGCCTCACCGTTCACCTCCGAAAGCAGATGGGGAACGTACATTCGCCCGGTATAATTGCCATTCAAAGCTATTGAGAAGGCTTTAACCGGTGTACAGGTGGCTGTAAAGTAGCCATAGACGTTGGGGGTGCGCAATATTTTGTTGCTGCTACGCTCCTTCTCCGACAAATGCTCCTCATCCGCACTCCACTCTTCGGGAGAGTCGTAGATGCTACGTTGAAGCGTCAGCCCTGCCTGCAACTGGACCTTATCCTTATAGGCAATCTTTCCTTCCAATGTGCCGCCATACACTTTGGCTCCCGAACCATTGATGCGGGTCTGTATCAGATAAGCGCTACCGTCTGGGGCTTTCACCGGAGGCGTCAGGACAAACGGGTCGGAAAGTTTCGTGTAGAAGCCTTCCACCAATAGGTTTGCCTGGAAATCTCCGAAATAGTGGTACCAATCTACCGAAGCATTCAAACTGCGCGAACGCTCTTCCTTCAATCCTTTGGCACGGACAATGGATACCAGTTTACCTCCCACATTACTAATATGCAAATCCTCATCGAATGCCTGCGGAGCGCGAAAGCCTTCGGCGTAGCTGAAACGGATATTCACATCCTGGGTAGGATTATAACGGATATTGGCACGGGGACTGAAAACAGTCTTGTCCATGATGCTGTTTTTATCCACGCGCCCACCGATGAGGAAACTCCACTGCTCGTTCTTCCACTCATTCTGTGCGTAGGCGCTTGCTATGTTCACCACTTGGTGTAATGGATCGGGGGTATGTTTCTCAATCAGTTGTTGCAAGCGGTCGCCCGTTGCGGCAGGGTCTTCGGCCAAGGCAGCATCGCGGTACTTCTGCGCATCCGTCGCCTTGTCGTGCAGCTTGTCATGATTGAACTCAATACCTCCGGTCAAGTCGGCAGGCATGAACAAGCACTTGTCAAAATGATAAATATACTGGGCACCCAGCACACCGGTAAAGTCCGTAGTCATCCCATAAGCGCTGTAATAACTATCGCGCACGATATGCTGAGCCGAAGCATAGGTGCTGAACGTATGTTTCTGGTCCTTAGAGAAAGCTGTGAACTTGAGCCCACCCGTATTGATAGAGTGCTTCAGCTGCTCCACAAGTCCGGGTGCTCCGGTACCATTCAAGTCGGCATCCTCGGCTATATGGGGCGGCAAGCTGAAACCACTTCCGCCACGGCGGAATTCTTCCATATGATGGTATTCAAGGCTTAGCTTGGAATAGGCACTTGTCCGGTAGTAAGCATTCAGACCGATAGTCTGGTTCTTCAGTTTCGGCAATTCGGAGAAACCGTCTCCATTGGAATCCCAGGCCGAACGGTGCCTATTTTGTCCATACACATAAGCCCCCATCTTATTGTCCGAAGAGACAAGGGAGAGGTTCAAGGCCGTATTGTTATCGAACGAACCGGAACCGTCGAAATTGGAAATGGTATGCGAGAAAGAACCTGAATTACGGACCGGTTCCTTCGTAATGATGTTCACTGTTCCGGCAATGGCCGAAGAGCCGAACAAGGCGGAACCGCCTCCACGCACCACTTCCACACGCTCTATCATATTGGCCGGAATCTGCTCCAGCCCATACACACCTGCCAAAGAGGAGAAAATGGGACGCGAATCTATCAATATCTGGGTATATTTTCCATCCAGGCCGTTGATGCGTACTTGTGAGTAGCCGCAATTCTGGCAATCGGTCTCTACCCGCACACCGGGCTGAAAGACCAGTCCTTGCGACAAAGTATGCGAGTTTGTCTGTTCAAACAGTTTAGGAGTGACCACTTTGACCAAGGTAGGTGCCAAGCGCCGGGCAGTCTCGCTACGATTGGCAGTAACTACCACTCCATCCAGTGCCACCATATCTTCTTCCAATTCAAAGTTCTCCTCCAAGGTCTTGCCACGTTTCAGAACGACTTTGCGCTCCTGCGACTTATACCCTACAGCACTGACGGACAAGGTAAACTCACCTTCGGGCAGATTCTTTAGAAAATAGTGACCGGTGGCATCGGTCATGGTCCCGATGGTGGTGCCTTTCAGCGAAACTGTCATATAAGGCAAATGTTCCCTTGTACTTTTTTCTATTACATGACCGACAATATTGGCATCGGTACTCTTCAAATCTTCGGCATAAACGGTTGATGAGAGTAACAGACATACTGCTCCCACCACAAAAAATATATATTTTTTCATGTACTTCTAAAATAATATGTTAATCAATGAGGTTGACGCAATCCCACAACGGAATCGCCATAATCTATCGGATTCAAAGAAAGGAAGGGGGAGCGCGCAAACAGATGCCGCCACGAGGCTTTACACACTTAATGCATTCCGTGGCAGGCATGCTCAGTACACGCAACAAAACAAGTAAAACCGTCGCGGCAACCGGAAACGGCGGAAGGGAAGAGGAAACGAAAGAGGCAAGATAGAAAATGGTTTCCAACTGCACCTCTGTATGCTCATGCTGGCCCTTGAATGGATGGGAATGCACAATGATGACACCATTCACCACATGCGAGTGGGTAAACAGCGTAATCCCTCCCAGATAGGCAATGAACAGCAGAGGGAGGATATACTTCATTATATTCTTCAACTTCGTCATGACTTCCCAATAAAACAGATGTGCGAAGATAACAGTATTTACAATAAGAGACAACCCGGTTTATATATTTACCTCTATTTACAGTCACAAATACCTACTTCTTGTTATTCCAGGAAAAAGACAATAGAGCATTTCCATTAAAAATATCGTCTTATTTCCGGTTTTCTAAAAAAAATATCTTCTCTTTGCAACTTTATAAAGGTGACGATACGTCTAACCAACAAAGAAACAAATTAAAAGACCATAGATTATGAAACGTATCATTTTTGGATTAATGCTTGCCATGATGTTCTGCACACTGATGCAAGGCGCAAACAGAACCGTAACAGAGAACGACGGTCAGGGGAACAAGAAAAGAGTCATCGAATTGAGGGACACTGTCATCAATGGAGAAACCGTAACAGACACACTCAGCATCATGACTTATGAAAACGGTACCGGCAGTAGCGATGCTCCGGAAAAATGGAGAACCCACCACAACAGCAGTATGGACTGGAACGGGTTCGACCTCGGAAGCAAGACTTCGGAGACCGTGATTGCCGTAACAGCCATCGTCTTTGTATTCGGACTGCCGCTACTCATCATATTCGTAGTATTCTTCTTCCGCTATAAAAACCGGAAGGCCAAGTACCGCCTGGCAGAACAAGCTCTGGCCAGCGGACAGCAACTGCCTGAAAACTTCTTCAAAGAAGCCGCAGCAACAGACATCCGTAGCAAAGGCATCAACAACATATTCGTCGGCATCGGCCTGTTCATCTTCCTTTGGGCCATTACCGGAGAATTCGGTCTCGGATGTATCGGCTTACTCGTCATGTTCACCGGCTTCGGACAATTGGTGATTTTCTACAGCCAACAGAAGAAGAACGAAGAAAAATGAGTCAACTCAATGACATATCGTTAGTCGCACAGGTCGTGGTGTTTCAAAACACCAAGGCCTTCGACCGGTTGGTGAAGAAGTACCAGTCGTCCGTACGGCGGTTCTTCCTGCACCAGACCTGCGGCGACAGCGAGTTGAGTGACGACTTGGCACAAGATACGTTTATCAAAGCCTATACAAACATCGCTTCGTTCAAGAATCTATCCAATTTCTCGACCTGGCTCTACCGTATTGCCTATAATGTTTTTTATGACTATATTCGCAGCCGGAAGGAAACAGACGGTTTGGATACGTACCAAGTGGATGCTCAATGCAGCACACTGCAGCAGGACGTGGGGCAGCACATAGACATTTACCGTGCCCTCGCCACACTGAAGGAAATGGAACGCACCTGCATCACGCTCTTCTACATGGAAGACCAAAGCATCGAAAAGATTGCAGGTATCACCGGATGTCCGGCGGGAACGGTAAAAAGCCACCTCTCGCGGGCGAAAGACAAAATGGCTTCCTACTTAAAACAAAATGGTTATGATGGAAAATAATGATAAACTCCTGACTTCATTCTTTGCCGAACACCGGCAGGAAATAGCCGATAACGGATTCAGCCGCCGCGTACTGCGACACTTGCCTGACCGTAGCCACCACTTGGCACAGATATGGGCAGCATTCTGCTTCACATTGTGCCTCGTACTATTCGTTGCCCTTGACGGAGTGCAGCTGATACTGGACACCTTGCGCGAGACCTTTGATTCTGCCATCCGGAGCGGAGCGTCAGAGCTTGATCCCAAGTCGTTAATCATTGCCGGAGTAGTATTGCTCTATTTCGGTTACCGAAAGATTGTATCCATGGCATAAATACATATCCGTGCCCGGAGAAAGAGGACATGCACTACTCCAACAAAGTCTTGGCTCTTATCTTATCCAATAAGGTAAGGGCTAATTTTTTTTTTAAACGGACAGACATATATCAACAAGAAATTGTATCTTTGCCCACTCAGAAAACTAAATAAGAGGAGAAAGTTTTGAGAAAGATTCTATTCATCACATTATTCGTTTTTTCTATTGGGAATATCGAAGCGCAAACAACAAGCGATTCCATCGTCATGAATTACTTGAAGGAAATGGGCGCTCCCGTTACTTACAACAATGAAGTGAAATTACTGATGACCGGTCATGACAAGTTCGTCGACCTCTTCGAGAATATCCGCCATGCCCGGCATCATATCCATCTGGAATATTTCAATTTCCGCAACGACTCCATAGCCAATGCCTTGTTCAGCCTTCTGGCAGAGAAGGTCAAGGAAGGGGTTGAAGTCCGCGCCATGTTCGATGCCTTCGGTAACTGGTCCAACAACCAACCATTGAAGGAACACCATCTGAAATCCATCCATGCCCAAGGCATCGAAATCGTCAAGTTCGACCCTATCACTTTTCCCTGGGTAAACCACGCCATACACCGCGACCATCGGAAAATAGTAGTAATTGACGGAAAGATAGGTTATACCGGTGGCATGAACATCGCCGACTACTACATCAACGGATTGCCTAAAATCGGTAAATGGCACGATATGCACATACATCTTGAAGGAGATGCCGTGCGCTATCTGCAAGGCATCTTCCTGACCATGTGGAACCGGGAGACGGGACAACACGTTGGAGGTCCCGCCTATTTTCCGGACACTCCGCAACTGCCCGACAGTATTGCCGAAGAAATAGCCATCGTAGACCGCACGCCACGCGAAACACCACGCTCCATCAGCCATGCCTATGCAGCTTCCATACAAGCCGCACAGAAGAATATCCGAATCGTGAATCCCTATTTCGTTCCGACCAAATCAATCCGCAAGGCAATCAAGAACGCACTGAAAAAAGGTACTGAAGTGGAAATCATGATACCTGCCGTGTCAGACATAGCCTTTACACCGGATGCCTCATTCTATATAGCACATAAGCTGATGAAGAAAGGAGCCAAGATATACCTCTTCAACGGCGGCTTCCACCATTCCAAGATAATGATGGTAGACAGCACTTTTTGCACAGTAGGTACCGCCAATCTCAACAGCCGCAGCCTGCGCTACGACTACGAGACAAACGCTTTCATCTTCGACCCCAAGACCACCAATGAACTGAATGCCATGTTCGAACGAGACATGCAAAACAGTACGCTGCTCACTCCTGAAGTCTGGAAAAAGCGTTCCGGATGGAAGAAATTCGTAGGCTGGGTGGGAAACTTGATGACCCCCTTCCTCTAAGTTTTTAATTTTTAATTATTAATCTTTAATTAATTCCCCTACCTTTGCGTTCGGATAAAAACAGAGCATTACATCATGAAACAATATTTAGACCTGCTGAACCGCGTACTGACCGAAGGCGTAGAGAAAAGCGACCGTACGGGTACCGGCACCATCAGCGTATTCGGCCACCAAATGCGTTTCAACATGGATGAAGGCTTCCCCTGCCTTACTACCAAGAAGCTGCATCTTAAATCAATCATATACGAACTGCTATGGTTCCTCCAGGGAGACACCAATGTGAAATATCTCCAGGACAACGGTGTACGTATCTGGAACGAATGGGCAGACGAAAACGGCGACCTAGGACATATCTACGGATATCAATGGCGCTCCTGGCCGAACTATAAAGGCGGATCCATCGACCAGATCAGCGAAGCTGTAGAAACCATCAAGCACAATCCCGACTCACGCCGGATTATAGTCAGCGCATGGAATGTAGGCGATTTGGACAACATGAACCTCCCTCCCTGCCACGCTTTCTTCCAGTTCTATGTCGCCAACGGACGACTGAGTCTGCAACTGTACCAGCGTAGTGCGGACATTTTTTTAGGAGTGCCCTTCAACATCGCTTCCTATGCCCTGCTCCTGCAGATGATGGCACAAGTTACCGGACTGAAAGCCGGGGATTTCATCCATACCTTAGGAGACGCCCATATCTATCTGAACCATTTGGAGCAGGTAAAGCTCCAACTATCTCGTGAACCGCGGGATTTGCCGCAGATGAGAATCAATCCTGATGTGAAAAGCATCTTCGACTTCAAGTTCGAGGATTTCGAGCTGATCAACTATAACCCGCATCCGCATATTGCAGGGAAAGTGTCAGTATAAATCCTATAATAAAAAGATAGAAAGAGAAAAGAATTTTACACACATATGATTAGTATTATCGCCGCAGTAGATAGAAAGAGAGGTATCGGTTATCAGAACCGATTGCTATTTTGGCTTCCCAATGATTTAAAGCGTTTCAAAGCCCTCACCACGGGAAATACCATCATCATGGGCCGAAAGACCTTTGAATCTCTCCCCAAAGGCGCGCTTCCCAACCGCCGCAACGTTGTTCTGTCCACTCAAAAAGATTTGCTCTGTCCCGGTGCAGAAGTTTTTCCCTCACTGGAAGAAGCACTGAACAGTTGCCAACCCAACGAACACGTCTACATCATCGGCGGTGCAAGTGTTTATCGCCAGGCATTCCCCTTTGCGGATGCCCTCTGCCTGACCGAAGTGGATGCAGAAGCCACTCAGGTGGACGCCTACTTTCCCGAAGTCGCTCCGACTGTATGGCAAGAAAAAAGCAGGGAGTCTCACCCCGCAGATGAGAAGCATCCCTGCCCTTATGCATTCGTCGATTATATCCGTCGGTAGAATCAATCTTCCTCTTCTTCTACCGTTATAGGCATCTGCCGCTTGATGGCTTCGTGAAAAGAAATCAAGGTTTCCGTACGCGCCAGTCCCAGCGGCTGCAACTTATCATGTATGATGCTCAGCAAATGATGGTTGTTGCGGGCATAAAGCTTTATGAACATATCATACTTGCCCGTTGTAAAATGGCATTCCACAATCTCGGGAATAGCTTCCAATGCTCTCGTTACAGCATCGAAGGAAGCAGGATCCTTTAGGTAGATACCGATATAGGCGCATGTTTCATATCCTATCTTCTCCGGATCAATCACATATTCAGAACCTTTCAATATACCTAAGTTTGTCAGCTTTTGAATGCGCTGATGAATGGCTGCTCCCGATACATTACAAGCTCTAGCCACTTCAAGGAAAGGAATGCGTGCATTATCGGCTATAAGTTTTAAAATCTGTTCGTCTAAAGTATCCAACTGATGATGTCCCATTTCAAATTCTAATGATTAATAAATTACTATATCTCCCGCATATCTATACGGCAACATGCAAAGTTAGCTATTTTTTCGCCAATAAAAATACGGTTTATAACTTTTCTTACAAAAAAAAGAATAATACCGCATATCAGGCATTTCAAAGCGTATACGCAAATTCCATCTCGCACGACTGGAAAATTGCAGATGAGCTTTAAAGATATTATCTTTGTCGTAGCAATAATAATGAACCGTTATGAAAAAGTATTCCTTATTCCTATTATGCCTGATGGCAGCAATATCCTTGCATGCCCAAAGCTTTGCCGATTATTTTGCCGATAAGACCCTACGTATCGACTATATCTTTACCGGAAATGCAGCCAAACAAGAGATATGCCTGGACGGACTGTCTTGTCTCCCCTCTTGGGCAGGAAGGAAGCATCACTTGTCTGAACTGCCCCTGCAAGGAAACGGACAAATCATTATGCGGGATGCTGCCAATGGCAACGTAATCTACAAAACATCCTTTTCTTCGCTCTTTCAGGAGTGGCTGGAAACAGATGAAGCCAAAGCAGTAACCAAAGGATTCGAAAACACCTTCCTCCTTCCCTATCCCCTTCGTCCTGCAGAAATAGAAATAACACTCCTTGACCCGCGTAGAAATGTACGGGCAAGCATGAAACATACGGTCAGTCCCGACGATATCCTAATACAGCAGAAAGGTACTGCCCACATCACACCACATAAATATCTGCTGCAAAGCGGCAATACAGACAAATGCATCGACGTAGCCATCCTTGCAGAAGGATATACTCCCGAAGAGATGCCGGTATTCTACAAAGATGCAGCCATTGCCTGCGAAAGTCTGTTTGCCCACGAACCCTTCCGGTCCATGAAAAAGTACTTCAACATTGTAGCAGTGGCCAGCCCCTCCGAAGACAGCGGAGTAAGTGTACCACGCCTCGGAGAATGGAAACGGACAGCATTCAGTTCTCATTTCAGCACATTCTATTCAGACCGGTATCTGACAACCTCCCGTGTCAAATCCATACACGATGCGCTGGCTGGAATACCGTATGAACACATCATCATCCTTGCCAATACGGAAGAATATGGCGGCGGTGGAATCTATAATTCCTATACCCTTACTACCGCCCACCATCCAATGTTCCGCCCCGTTGTGGTACATGAGTTCGGGCATAGCTTTGGCGGACTGGCCGATGAATATTTCTATGACAATGACGTGATGACAGATACCTATCCATTAGATGTGGAACCCTGGGAACAGAATATCAGCACGAGAATCAATTTCACCTCCAAGTGGGAAGACATGCTTGCACAAGGAACTCCCGTTCCTACTCCCTCTTCTGAAAGTGGAACATATCCCGTAGGTGTATATGAAGGAGCCGGCTATTCTGCCAAAGGCATCTACCGTCCGGCAGACAATTGCCGCATGCGTACCAATGAATATCCCACTTTCTGTCCTATCTGCCAACGAGCTATCCGCCGCATCATTGAATTTTATACAGAATAAGAACAAACTAAACTTAAAGAACTTATGATCAGACTTCAACGTATTACAACAGCTGACACAGACTTGTACAGCTATATGGAGAAATTAATGACTCAATCGTTCCCTTCAGAGGAGTACCGGGAACTGGAGGAATTGCGCAAGTATACAGATACCAAAACGCACTTCTATAACAATATCATCTTTCATAACAACACCCCGGTAGGCCTCATCACTTACTGGGATTTTGGACATTTCTACTATATAGAGCATTTTGCCATTGACCCCGCACAGCGTAACGGCGGGTATGGAAAGAGTGTACTGAACCATTTGTGCCAACTCTTAAAACATCCCATCGTCTTGGAAGTGGAAATACCCCAAGAAGAAATGGCTAAACGCCGCATTAACTTCTATCAACGGCAAGGATTCTCCTTATGGGAAAAGCCCTACCAACAACCACCCTACAAAGCAGGAGACAACTACCTACCTATGCTCATCATGGCCTATGGAGATATAGAATGTGGAAAGGATTTTGACTCTGTAAAGGAACACATCTACTGCGAAGTATATAATGTGAAATCTTAAAAATCCAATATACTTAAAACAATAAAGGTCGTTTCATTTGTTGAAACGACCTTTATTATATCTTAAATCAACTCTTACTGACGCGGTTGCGCAGAATAGTTAATCTTCAAAGCATAAGCTTGACGAAGAGCTTCCTTGATATCTGTTACGATACCCATTTTCGTATCTTGGTCAACTTTCAAAGACACTGTCATCTGTGGCTGATCTTCTTCTTTCATACTGGCACGTTCACCAATAATATAATCTTGAATTTCAGCAACTTCAGCATAACTGTCGTTCAACTGGATACGGCTCTCATTACCTAACTTCTTACGAAATTCGGCAGTAGGTTTTCCTACGTAGATAAACGTAACCAACGACTTCTTCTCCAGTTTCTCCAATTCCGTAGCTTGCGGAACCTTAAACTCAACCTTTAATGTTACCTCACGCATCGTTGTCACAATCATGAAAAAGAACAACAAGGTGAAGATAAGGTCAGGCAGAGAAGAAGTGTTCAACGCCGGCATCTCACGTTTACCAGTCTTATTAAATTTTCCCATTACTTCTTTTCTCCGTACTTTTTAGGTTCTGCCTCAGAAATTCTCTGAGGATAAATTTCACGAATTGCATCTTGCTGTTCTTGATCCAACTCAGCATAATTTTTCTGCCACTTCTCTTGAGCCAATTCATCACGCAACTCATTATAAGCTGCTACCAACTCATTCTGTACAGCCATATATGCCTTATAGGAAGAACCGCGGTCACAACGCAAAGAAACCACATGATTTTCCGTTACTTGAACCGTACCGAAGAAAGCAACATTCTTTGAAATCTTTTCCGGCTTCGTTTCATCATTGTACGGATTGGCAATGAATTCTTTTGTTTTCGCACGCAATTGGTCAACTGTAATATAATCATTCCCACACATTAACTGGTCCTGCATATTTAAGAAGACTTGCAGAACATTACGTTCTTTCTTCTTCTGGTCCTCAATCTTCTGGTCTTTTTCCGGTGGAGGCGGCAAACGTCTTGCCAAACCACGGTCAGTATCCATAGATGTCGTGATCAAGAAGAAAATCAGCAACAAGAATGCAATATCCGCTGTAGAACTTGAGTTAATATCAGGAACTTTTCTTTTTCCTTTTGCCATTGTAATTACTCTTTAGATTGATTTACCTCAATCGGTTATGATAATTTCTTCTTAATGCTACTAAAAATGATTGCCAAGATTGTACCAGCAAACAAGATATAGATAGAATAGAGGAACATATCAGTAAGCTTCAACCAGAAAGGAACATTTTCAGTTCCGCTATAACCCGGAATAACGAGTGGCTCTTCACTACCCATAGCCCAAGAAATAACAACAACTGCAACCAATATAACCAAACCGATCAAAGATTTCAACGCTGCTCCCGGATTATCTTTCAGTGCAGATCCAAATTGGAACACAACACCAACCACGGTAGCAATAATAGCTATAAAGAACAAGACATACATCAAATAAATCAATGCGTCTGTCTGAGCCGGTTGCCACATTTCTGCGTCAACACTCATCAATACTGCATCGCCCTGAGCATCTCCACCGAAGTAGAACAAGCCTAACACTACCAAGATGATAGCGAACATGACATACAGTACGTAGTATGATACTTTATATGATAACTTAGCCATCTTAATTATTTTTTGTATTTCAAGTCATATTTGATAACCATATCCAACAGTGAGATAGAAGAATCTTCCATTTCACTTGTCAAAGCTTCAATCTTAGACAAGATATAGTTGTAGAATACCTGCAGAATCAAAGCAACGATCAAACCGAAGATAGTAGTGATCAAGGCAACCTTCATACCACCTGCTACAACCGTCGGAGAGATATCACCTACCTGCTGAATCTTATCAAATGCCTGCACCATACCGATTACAGTACCCAAGAATCCCAAAGACGGAGCCATAGCGATGAACAGTGTAATCCAAGAGCAACCTTTTTCCAAGTAACCAGCTTGTACACCACCATAAGATACTACAGACTTTTCTACTACGTCAATACCTTGGTCAATTCTCATCAGACCTTGATAGTAGATAGAAGCAATAGGACCTCTTGTGTTACGTGCGATGTCTTTAGCAGCTTCAACGTCACCTTTTTCCAAAGCAGCTTCGATAGCAGACAAGAACTTCTTTGTATTGATTTCAGCCAAACTCAAATAAATGATACGTTCAATACAGAATGCAAGACCGATAACCAATGCGATAGCTACCAAACTCATGAAAGATGCAGTACCTTCAATGAACTTTGTTTTAATCTCTTTGTGGATACCACCTTCTGCAGCTTCCATAGCGGCAGGAGCAGCAGCGTCAGCAGCAGGTGCTACAGCTGCTTGTTCAGTTTGTTCAGCTGCAGGAGCATCTTGAGCCTGAGCAAGTTGAGTTGAGCCAAATGTTAAGACTCCCATCACAGCAACAATTGCAAATAACTTTTTCATTGTGTGTCTAATTTTTAAGATTAATTAATTAATTTGTTTATTTATTATAATTTGTTGTTTTATCTCCATTTTATCACATTGCGGAGAGACGGGGATTCGAACCCCGGATACCCTTTAGGGGTATACACGCTTTCCAGGCGTGCCTCTTCAACCACTCGAGCATCTCTCCAATAGACGCCTTTTCTGAAATCGGGTGCAAATTACAAAAAAAATGCGAACCACAAGCGTTTTCAGCTACAAATGTATTCTTTTTTTTGTTGTTCTGCCTCATTCTCCCCGTTTTATATTAAATAAAATCTCAAAATTAATAAACTTTAAAATCTTAAAGAGCTTATTTGAGCATTCCGAACACTTTTAAAGCGTTATCAGAAGTAACCTGAGCCACCTTTTCAGGAGAATTCCCATAGATTCCGGCCACCTTTACCAAAGTATCCTTAACATATGCGGTTTCGTTCCTCTTGCCTCGATTGGGAACCGGAGTCAGATAAGGGGAATCGGTTTCCAGCACGATACGTTCCAAAGGAATATTCTTCAAGACTTCGGGCAAAGTTGATTTCTTGAAAGTCACCACACCATTTATTCCTATCATGAAATCCGCAAATTCCATAATCCTGCAGGCCTCTTCCGAGGTCCCCGTAAAACTATGGAAAATTCCTTTCAAAGGAGTCTGCCGATAAAGTTTCAACACATTATATATATGGTCGAACGCTTCCCTACAATGCAGCACTACCGGCAAATCGTATTCCAAAGCCCACTCAATCTGCCTGCCCAACGCCCTTTGCTGTTCTCTGAGAAAAGTCTTATCCCAATACAAATCCATACCAATTTCACCAACTGCAACAAATTCGTTCGATGAGGCCAGCTCCCGGGCCACTATATCCAACTCCTTTTCATAATCCGCATCCACAGACGTGGGATGCAACCCAATCATTGGATAGCAATACCCCTTATATTCACGACACACCCGAAGCATAGGCTTTATGGTGGTACTATCGATATTGGGCATAAAAATATGCGTGACTCCTGCCTCACGGGCACGGGCCATCACTTGGGGCAAATCCCCTGCAAACTCTTCTAAAAAAAGATGGGAATGTGAATCAATCAATCTCATTCTTCAACTTACTCTTTGCGTTTTTCACCAGTACGATAATAATAGATTATTCCATAATCACGGCATAAATCCAACCGTTTCTCATTAGGAGTAACCTCCTCAAATTTTTTTTCCACCTGGTTCCATATATGCAGAATCAACTCATCCGCTTCTGCACGCATCGAAGCCAAGGTGTCCAAACTGCGGGCTGTTAAAAATTGAAGATTCTTTTGTTTCTCATAACTATCCATGAAAATATCATAATGCACCCTCACTTTTGCAATCGTAGGGTTATAAATGGGAATTCCTCCCTGAGATATACGCTTGTTTTCCCCATCCACGATTTTACGCCCCCACTCTGCCAAAGCAGGCTCTGTCGATAAATCAGGCACATTATTGTTGCTTGTGTCCAAACCGTAATATTCCTTATGAGCAATACGCACTTCAGAACGGATGACAGCTAAATTCAACACCTGGATAAAATGAGAAATATACAGACGGGCAGTCTTTACATTAGCCTGATGCTTACGTCCCGCCCGAGCCTGCCGCTCAAAACAGTCGGCATAATAAGCTTGCGCAGCTTCAAACTTTGTAAGAAAATTCCGCGCATCAGTCAACGCCTTCAAAGATACGGCCAAATCATACACATTACATATATCACCCTTGACGACCACTGCTTTCAGCGCCCGTATTCTCGCTTGATCTGTATTAGGCAATCTTCTATAAGGCATTTCTCCCGGATTTAAGTTACACTTCCCGATGCATCAAGTTAGCCATCAAGCTCTTCAATTCTTCCTTCTTTTCATCCGCCACGTTCACCGCCAATAAACTTTCCATTGCGCGCTCACAATACTCTTCCATTTTTTTCTCACACAACTCCTTGACACCAATCTGGTTATACAGTTCCGTCACCGCAGCAACCTTCTCCTCCGGATTGAATGAAACAGCATCCACCCAAGCATTCAAATAAGTCAACTGGCCTTCATCCGCATGTTCAAAAGCCTTTATCAGCATGTAGGTCTTTTTATTGCACAGAATGTCACCTCCAATATTCTTTCCAAAGACGGCAGCATCACCATAAACATCCAGGAAATCATCTTTCAACTGAAAAGCGACACCCAAGTTCATGCCAAAATCATACAACAGCTCCGCATCTTCAGAAGAAGCCCCTCCCAAAAGAGCACCAATCTTCAGACTTGCAGCCAACAATACCGAAGTTTTCAGACGAATCATTTCCAGATACTCCTCTGCCTTCACATCTTTCCGATGTTCAAACTCCATATCCAGCTGTTGCCCTTCACAGATTTCAAGTGCGGTCAAGCTAAATATATCCATCACTTCTTTCAAATGTTCAACCGGGCATTGAGCCATAAACTGATAAGCCAATACAAGCATTGCATCCCCCGAAAGAATGGCAGCATTGTCATCCCAGACTTTATGTACTGTATCCTTGCCACGGCGACGGTCTGCACGATCCATCAAGTCGTCGTGCAAAAGAGTATAATTATGATACACTTCAATACCCATTGCAGGATTAAAAATACGGGTAATATCCTCCTGATACAGATTGTAGGCCATCAACATCAATACCGGACGGATTCTTTTTCCACCCATGGACAGCACATAGGTAATGGGAGCATATAAACCTTGAGGAGTACGGGTAAACTGCAATTCTGCAATATGAGAATTTATTCTTTCTAAAAGCTCGGAAGCTGTAAACATGACATTTTCAGAATTTAGGAAATAGCGGATAATGAAAAGAGGCTGCATTCCGGCAGCCTCTCCCACTTATAGATATTTTATTACTGCAATCTAAACATTACAGGTACAGTATACTTAACGCGAACGGGTTTACCACGCTGCATACCGGGCTTCCACTTCGGCATACCCATAATCACGCGGACAGCTTCTTTGTCCAAATACGGATCAACACCTCTCAAAACTTTAGCATCTACAATACTACCATCCTTATTAACCACGAACTGTACAGTTACACGACCTTGAGTTCCGTTTTCCTGTGCAATAGTAGGATATTTGATGTTCTTGCTCAGATACTGCATCAGACCAGCCATACCACCATTCGGAAATTCAGGCATCTGTTCTACCACTTCGAAAATAGTCTGTTCTTCCGGTTCTTCTTCTTCCACTGCTACGGGAACATATTTAATTTCCACAGCCTGGTTCAATTCTTCAGAAGATACGATAGCAGTTTCTTCCACGTCAGCATCGTCCTCAACAATAGTCAAGGTTTCTGCAATTGCAGGAGCTTCGGGGGGCGGAGGAGTAACCTGCTCCGGTTGTTCCGTAATAGGAATAATTTCCTCTTCAAATACTAAGTCGGCAACAGCCTGGCTCGTATCAATCTTGATGTCACGCTTTGTCCACTCGAACGCAACAAACATGAAAGCGAGCACAATCACATAACCGACAAGCAGCCAAGTCGACTTCTTACTCTCCAAGTCTGCCTTAGGTGATTTCTTAATTTCCATAATTTATAATATAATTTTAGTGTTTCTCATTTGGGGCAAATATAACACTTTTCCCAAGAATGTTCACGCACTGCTGTTTTTTTTTACACAATAGGCGCTCCATTTTCATTTTTTTAATCCTTCAAAAGCCTCCATGTGCTTTTGTGCCACAAATGTAACGAGATATTTTAAAAATACCGTATCTTTGGCAAGAATTTTAAATGAAATATTGAAATTTTCTGTTTTGCAGGTGTTATACCTATATAACTATAGTATAAAAGTCATGAGAAAGATAACAATAGCAATCGACGGCTTTTCCTCTTGTGGAAAAAGCACTATGGCCAAAGACCTCGCCCGCGAAATCGGCTACATATATATAGATAGCGGTGCCATGTATCGGGCAGTAACATTATATAGTATGGAGAATGGTATTTTCCAAGGTGACCGCATAGATACCGAAAAACTTAAAAGTCTAATAAAGGATATACATATCTCTTTCCGCCTGAACCCCGAAACCGGACGCCCGGACACCTACCTGAACGGAATAAATATAGAAAACAAAATCCGTACCATGGAAGTGTCTTCACGTGTCAGTCCCATTGCAGCATTGGATTTCGTACGCGAAGCTATGGTGGCACAGCAACAAGAGATGGGCAAGGCCAAAGGCATCGTTATGGACGGGCGCGACATCGGCACTACCGTTTTCCCGGATGCCGAGCTGAAAATTTTTGTAACTGCCAGCCCCGAAATACGGGCACAACGCCGCTATGATGAACTGAAGGCCAAAGGGGAAGAAGCCAGCTTTGACGAAATTCTGGAAAATGTGAAACAACGGGACTATATTGACCAAAACCGGGAAGTAAGTCCGCTGCGCAAAGCTTCTGACGCTTTATTGTTGGACAACAGCCACCTGACCATTTCCCAACAAAAGGAATGGCTGGCCGAACAATTCGAACGGGTTATAAAGGAGAAGAACTGAACCGGATATGGCAAAAGTAGAAATAGACGAAGGCTCCGGCTTCTGTTTCGGAGTTGTCACCGCAATAAACAAGGCAGAAGAGGAACTGGCGAAAGGAGGAACCCTCTATTGTCTGGGAGACATCGTGCACAACAGCCGTGAAGTGGAACGCCTGAAAGCAATGGGACTGATTACCATCAACCATGAGGAATTCAACCACCTCCACAACGCCAAGGTGTTGCTTCGCGCTCATGGAGAACCCCCCGAAACTTATGACATTGCCCGCCGCAACAATATAGAAATCATTGACGCAACCTGCCCGGTCGTACTCCGCCTGCAAAAGAAGATAAAGCAAGAGTATGTCCAGGAAGACGGCCAAGACAAACAAATTGTCATCTATGGCAAAAATGGACACGCCGAAGTACTGGGACTGGTAGGTCAAACTACGGGAAAGGCCATCGTTATTGAAAAGCAGGAGGAGGCAAGGAAACTGGATTTCAGCAAAGACATCCGGCTCTATTCCCAGACCACAAAATCTCTGGACGGATTTCAAAACATTGTAAAATACATAGAGGGACACATCTCACCGGAAGTTACTTTTGAATCATACGACACTATCTGTCGACAAGTAGCAAACCGGATACCCAATATCCGAAAATTTGCCGCTTCCCATGATTTAATATTCTTTGTCAGCGGTAAAAAAAGTTCCAACGGCAAGATGCTGTTCAGTGAGTGTAAAAAAGTCAATGCCAATTCACATTTGATAGACAGTGCCGAAGAAATAGATAGTTCTCTGTTAGCCGGTGCCAATTCCATCGGTGTCTGCGGAGCCACTTCCACCCCTAAATGGCTGATGGAAGAAATTTCAGAAGCCATAAAGTCAAAACTTAAATAACAGTTTGTCATCCTTTTGGAACAGCAAATTAACGTAATTTATTAGTCACGGCCTCAGCTTTTTCCTTATCTTTGCGGCATGAAAAAATAGTCCAAATCTATTTTTCATCATGATTATTAATACTAAACAAAAAGATTGTTATGGGAACAGTTAAGTGCATTGGTATCTTGACATCAGGAGGTGATGCTCCGGGAATGAACGCAGCCATACGTGCCGTGACACGTTCGGCTATTTACAACGGACTTTCAGTTAAAGGTATATATAGAGGTTACAAAGGTCTGGTAACCGGCGAAATCAAAGAATTCAAAAGCCAAAATGTCAGCAACATCATCCAGCTGGGTGGTACAATCCTGAAGACAGCCCGCTGCAAAGAGTTCACGACTCCCGAGGGCCGCCAGATTGCTTACGACAACATGAAGAAAGAAGGCATTGACGCCTTAGTGATTATCGGAGGCGACGGTTCGCTGACCGGTGCTCGTATCTTTGCACAAGAGTTTGACGTGCCTTGTATCGGGCTGCCGGGAACTATCGACAATGACCTTTATGGAACAGATACCACTATCGGCTACGACACCGCGCTGAACACGATCCTGGATGCTGTGGACAAAATCCGTGATACAGCCACTTCCCATGAGCGCTTGTTTTTCGTAGAAGTCATGGGACGCGATGCCGGTTTCCTCGCTCTGAACGGCGCCATCGCCTCCGGAGCAGAAGCAGCCATTATCCCGGAATTCAGTACGGAAGTAGACCAACTGGAAGAATTCATCAAGAACGGTTTCCGGAAATCCAAGAACAGCAGTATCGTACTGGTAGCCGAGAGTGAACTGACCGGCGGTGCCATGCACTATGCAGAGCGTGTAAAGAACGAATACCCCCAATATGACGTACGCGTAACCATCCTCGGTCACTTGCAACGCGGTGGTAGTCCTACGGCACACGACCGTATCCTTGCCAGCCGTCTGGGCGCAGCCGCCATCGACGCCATCATGGAAGGACAGCGCAATGTCATGATAGGCATTGACCACGATGAAGTGGTATACGTTCCTTTCACGAAAGCCATCAAAAATGACAAACCCATCAAGAAAGACCTTGTAAATGTACTGAGAGAACTGTCGATCTGATGACAGCCAGTTCAGATACCCCATAAACAGAGAAGGCGCCATATGCGCCTTCTCTGTCTTTTTACAACCATTTCTTCACTATACTTTCCGTCCTCTCCCACAGTTCTTCCATCTGTACATGCCGGGTATACTTCTCCGAAAGAGACTTGGGACGGCAACTGGCATTCAATGTACCCGTACGTTTACCGGCATCCTCATCCAGCAATAAGCTGACAGCCGTTGCAGCTCCCTTACGGGGAGTACGGATGAAAGGCCTGAAAAGTATATCTGTCAGCGGGTCAAACCACATATGCATGGTAATGATATTGGTAGACACAATCCCTGGATCAGCCGCATTCACAACAATACCTTTGTGCTTGACACGACTGGCCAAGTCGATGGTGAACAGAGTCAATGCCAGCTTCGTGTTGCTATATATAGGAATGCGCCAAAAGCCACCCTTCTTTCCCCGGAGGAAAAAATCCGGAAAGTCAAGATGACCGATGGCATACGTACAAGATACCATATTCACAATACGGCTCCCCTCTCCCATCAATGGCAGCAGCTTGCGGGTCAGCAGGTAAGGCCCTACATAATTGACACTCACCGTCCGTTCCAGTCCGTCTTCGGTAATGCGGCGTTCCGTTTCCATAGTTCCGGCATTGTTCATCAGCAATGCCAACGGCTCTCCCCGCTTCAACAGATGCTCTGCAAATGCGGCCACTGAAGCCAGAGATGCCAAATCAACGGGAGCAATCTCAATACGCGGATTACCGGTTTCACGCATCAGCAGTTGCCGCTTGGGTTCGGCAGTTTGAGGGTCACGGCATGCCATGATGACCTGATAGCCGGCAGTTGCCACTGCGCGGGTAATTTCCATGCCCATGCCACCGTCTGCCCCGGTTATAACAGCTAAATTCACTTTAATAATTAAAAATTGAAAATTAAAAACTAAAAATCAGCCTTTCGCTTCGATTTTCTCTATCTCCTTTTTCAGACAAGGTGGAAGCTCCTCCTTCAAATGCTGATGGCATGCCATCTCGATGGAATACATCCGGGCAATGCAGTAATTACTATGCCGGCAGTTGCAACGTGCATTCTCTTCGGCACGCATGCGGTTGACGAACCCTGGCTCATTGAGCAGAGCGCGCGCCATTTGCACCGCCTCGAAGCCGTCATCCAGCACCTCATCTATCTTATCCCTGGAAACCAGGCCACCCACATAAACCAACGGTATCTTCAAGGCGGCACGGAATTTCAAGGCATCTTCCAGGAAATAAGCTTCCTTAAACGGTACGCTCGGTATCATCCATTTGCCTACCATGCGTACACCGTATTTCAACCACCAGCAGGTCATGTAATGCGTCATGCTGCGGATAGGCATTTCGCCCCGCATGACATACATCGGCGCCTTACTGACGAACCCACCGCTCAAGACCAGCGCATGTGCTCCCGACTGCTCCAGCCTCCGGGCCACCTGCATCGTCTCGTCCAGTTCCATCCCTCCACGGAAGCCATCGCGCATGTTCATCTTCACCAGCACAGCCATATCACTGCCGGCAGCCTCCATCACTTCTTCCATCACCATATCCATAAAACGCATACGGTTCTGCAACGAGCCTCCGAACTCGTCTTTCCGATGGTTGGTGGACGGGGATAAGAACTGGCTGATGAGATAGCCATGCCCTGCATGAATCTCTACAGAATCAAATCCGGCCTCCCGTGCCAGATTCACCGAACGTCCATAAGCACGCGCCATCTCCGGCAGCTCATCGGCACGCAGTCCGCGCACAAAGGTAGGAGAATAAAGATTGAAACCGGAAGATGCGCCGACGGGCATACAACCGCAAATGCTCTTATGGGACATGTTGCCACAGTGTCCCAATTGGATGCCTGCCGCAGCCCCCTCCGCATGTATGGCATCAGTCAGCCTACGGAGTCCGGGGATAATTTCAGGACGCATCCACAACTGGCGGTCAAAAGACAAACCGCTCTGAGTAACTGCCGCATAGGCAACAGTAGTCATACCTATACCTCCCGCCGCTACCGACCGATGATAGTCGAGCAACATGTCCGACGGAGCGTTTCCGGGACACATGCTCTCGAAAGCAGCCGAACGGATGGTACGGTTACGCAAGGTCAACGGTCCGAAAGTGACGGGGGTGAATAACTTGGATTCCATCGTTATGAGTTATGAGTTATAAGTTATGAATTATTCATTTTCCATTTTCAACTCTCCATTTTCCATTAATAAAGAAATGGAATGATGCGTTTGCGCTTTCCTACCGCCTCATCACCAAACTCCTCCCGATAACGGCGGTGAATGGCATCGGCACGGGGAACAAGGTTGGCAAACGTCCACCAGACGAACACCCAGGCGGCGGGAGAAGCTGTGAGTATGGCAAACCCCGTCCATTCCACCAGCTCACCGAAATAATTGGCAGAAGTGACGTATCGGTAAAGCCCTTTTCCGGGAAGATAATGCTTCGTATCACCCGGCCTGCGCAGATGACGTATCACATAGTCGGAATGCAAATTGACGAACATACCCGCAAAAAACAGAATGATTCCCAACAAGGCATGAGGTTTCAGCAAATAGGCCCAGCCATCGGCATACAAGCCTTCGGGAGCAAAATAGAACAAACCGCCCGCCTGCATCATCCCGTTCAAAAGGTTGAAGACGATACCCATCGCCATAATAGCTACCGGCATCCGGCTTTTACCTTTCAGCAGGAACGGAAAAATAAAGGCCCGCTGAAGATAGTGCAACTGAAACAGCAGGAAAAAGAAATATACCGGCACGGCAAATCCCGCTCCACTCTTCCCCCACAACCCAAACATGACGATGAATACCGGCGCTTCCATAAGCACCCACGCCAGTTTATTATTGATGGAGATTCCCCACGAGGCAGTACGGAACATGCCATAACCCGCTTTGACAAAATAGAGCGCAATAAAGACAACCAATGCCACAGCACTCATTACCCACAGAAATATCTGAAAAGTTTCCTGATTCATAGTTCTTTATTTATGCGAAGCAAAGATAAAGAAAACTCACAACAAACAAATCGTTTTCCCCGGATAATTGTTTTTTCATGCAAAAACCAGTGTTTTTTACTGAGAAGATTAAGCAGTAGAGATACAAAAATCTAATCGTTCCATCATGGAGTAAATTTCATTCCACCATGGAGAAAAAATCGTTCCACCATGGTGGAACGATTTTTCCCCCGTGATGGAACGATTTAAAAGATACAAGTCTAATCCTTACCGTTTCTTAATGGGCACATAAGTCACCTCATCCAAAACATTCTTATAGGCAGGACGGATAATACGCTTACCTTCAAAGTTCAATTCTTCATTGCGATGTGCACACCAACCGACAATACGTGCCATAGCAAACAAAGGCGTGAAGATTTCCTGCGGCAGTCCAATCATCTCGTAGACAAAGCCCGAATAGAAATCCACATTGCTCGAAACCGTCTTTCCATTATTCTTCACACGGCCAAACACATCAATGGCGCGCTCCTCGAGCAGTTCAAGGAAAGCGAACTCACGTTCTTTCCCTTTTTCGCGGGCAAGGTCGCGGGCAAGCTCCTTCAGCAGAATGGCGCGCGGGTCGGAAATGGTATAGACGGCATGTCCGATACCATATATCAAACCGGTCTTGTTATAGACTTCCTTGTTGAGCATGCGGGTGAAGTAAGTATCAATCTCATCCACGTTCGTCCAGTCCTGAATGTTTTCCTGCAGATGGTGGAACATATCGGCAACCTGAATATTGGCACCTCCATGAAGCGGCCCTTTCAAGGAACCGATACCTGCCGCTATCGAAGAGTAAGTATCCGTCCCGGTAGAAGAAGTGACACGTACGGTAAAAGTGGAGTTGTTACCACCACCGTGCTCGGCCTGAAGAACCAACAGCAGGTCGAGTGTGCGGGCATCCAGCTCCGTGTAGTCCTTCTTCAGCATATAGAGGAAATTCTCGGCAATGGAAAGGTTTTCCTGCGGATGGCGGATATGCAATGAACGGCCATGGGTGGCATGGCGAAGCATGTTATAGGCATACGCAATGATGGTCGGGAATTTCGAAATAAGCTCAATGCTCTGCCGCATCAGATTATCGCGGGAAGTGTCATCTGCATCAGGGTCAAAACGATACATCTCGAGCACGCTGCGCGCCAGGATGTTCATAATGTTGTTTCCTTCAAGTTCAATGATATTCATCTTGGTCTTCTGTTCCAGCGGCATGTTGTCGTTGATGAGCTCACGGAAAGAAGAGAGTTCTTCCTTGTCGGGCAGGCGACCGGAAAGCAACAAGTAGGCAATTTCCTCAAAACCGAAACGCTTCTCTTTGATGATGGCGTGTGCCAAGTCATCCACATCATAACCGCGGTAGAACAATTTGCCGGGAATAGGCTTCAGCCCTCCACCGGGGATGCGTTCATAGCCGACCACATTGCCTATTTTGGTCAACCCCACCAAGACTCCCGTGCCGTCCTCATTACGCAAACCGCGCTTCACATCAAACTTCCTGAACAGTTCATTCTCAATCCGGGTAGCTTCCTTCAAATCTTCGGAAAGCTTGTAAATCAGATACTCCTTCTTCATAATCGTTTCGTTTTATTCGTTATTCCCATTTTCTATTCTCCTTACAATCTCCCGGGTGAAAGCCGAAGTGGACAGCGAGACGCCACCCGGCATAAAACGGGCCAAGTCGGCAGTAGCACGGGCTTCTGTGAAACTTTGCTCCAAGGCGTTCTCTATAAGAGAGGCTGCTTCCTTCCAACCCAGATATTCAAGCATCATCACAGCGGAAAGGATGATGGAACAGGGATTCACAATGTCTTTCCCGGCAATGTTCGGAGCCGTCCCGTGAGTAGCCTCAAAAATGGCATGCCCCGTTTTATAGTTGATATTCGCACCCGGTGCAATGCCGATGCCGCCTACCATGGCAGCCAGTTGGTCGGACACATAATCGCCGTTCAGATTCAACGTGGCAATCACGGAATATTCTTCGGGGATAAGCAACGTGTTCTGCAAGAATGCATCGGCAATGCAGTCCTTGATGACCAGACGCCCTTCTGCCAGTTCTTTACCAAACTCACGTTCTGCCAGTTCGTACCCCCACTTCTTGAAGCCGCCTTCCGTAAATTTCATGATGTTTCCTTTGTGTACCAACGTCACGGAAGGCAGATGATGCTCAAGGGCGTATTGGCAGGCGGCACGCACCAAGCGCTCTGTTCCTTCTCTTGAAACGGGCTTCACGCCAAACGAGGAAGTTTCGGGAAAACGGACTTTTGTCACCCCCATGTCATCACGGAGAAAACGATAGAACTTTTCAGCCTCCGGAGTTCCGGCTTCCCATTCGATGCCTGCATAAATATCCTCGGTATTCTCACGGAATACGCACATATCCACCTTCTGTGGCTCTTTGAGTGGAGAAACAATGCCCTTATACCAACGTACCGGACGTTGGCAGACATACAAATCGAGCGTCTGACGCAAGGCTACGTTCAAGGAACGGATACCTCCACCGACGGGAGTTGTCAAAGGACCTTTGATGCCCACCTTATAGGTGCGGAAGGCTTCCATGGTTTCGTCCGGCAACCAGGAGCCGGTTTCGTGGAAAGCACGTTCTCCTGCCAGCACTTCTTTCCATTCAATGCCACGCCGGTCACCATAGGATTTCTTGACAGCGGCATTCACGACAGCCTGCATGGATGGGGTCACTTCTGCTCCCACTCCATCGCCGGTAATAAAAGGTACAGTAATTTTTTCCATATTCTATCTTGCATTAAGTGCAGAACCGGCCCGGAACCAGGCTATCTGCTGTTCGTTATACGTATGTTGTACTTCAAAACTTTCTTTACTCCCGTCCTCGTGATGAAGAACCACCTTCAACGTACGTCCCGAAGCAAAATCTTTCAACCCCATGACAGAAATCAGGTCGCGTTCCCGAATCTTGTCATAATCGGCCTTATCCGTAAAGGTCAGCGCCAACATGCCTTGTTTCTTTAAATTCGTCTCATGGATACGGGCAAAGCTTTTCGCCAAAATGGCGTGTACATTCAGGAAGCGTGGTTCCATGGCAGCATGCTCACGGCTGGAACCTTCACCATAATTCTCTTCGGCAACGACAATGGAAGGGATGCCTTCTGATTTATACAGCTTCGCAGTGCCTGACACTGTTCCATAAGTATTGGTGGAGCGGTTCCAAACCTTGTTCGTCTCTCCATTGAAAGCATTGACAGCCCCCATCAGCATATTGTCCGAAATATTCTCCAAATGTCCCCGGAAACGGAGCCATGGCCCCGCCATAGAGATGTGGTCGGTGGTACATTTCCCTTGCACTTTAATCAATAAAGGCATATTCAGCAAGTCCATGCCATCCCAGGCAGGGAAGGGAGTCAGCAGTTGCAAGCGCTGTGAATGAGGATTGACCGTAATTTCCGTCTGTCCTTTGCCTGGAGCAATGTATCCTTCCTTTCCTCCTATAAACCCGTGTGCCGGCAGTTCTTCACCGACCGGTTCGGACAGTTTCACAACCTCTCCTTTGGCATTGACCAGCGTATCCCTCAACGGGTCGAAACAAAGGTCACCGGCAATGGTCAGCGCCATCGTTATCTCCGGGGAAGCGACGTAAGCAAAAGTGTTGGGATTTCCATCGGCACGTTTGGCAAAATTACGGTTAAAAGAGGTGACGATGGAATTTTTGCGTTCGGGGTCATCAGTATGGCGCTTCCACTGGCCAATACAAGGTCCGCAGGCATTCGCCATTATCGTTGCGCCAATATCTTCGAAAGCGGCAATCATGCCGTCGCGTTCAGCAGTGGCACGTATCTGCTCCGAACCGGGGTTGACAATCAGCGGAGAAGCAACCTTCAAATTCTTTTCCTTTACCTGCCGGGCAAGGGAGGCTGCGCGGCTCAAATCCTGATAGGACGAATTGGTGCACGACCCTATCAGGCCGACTTCCATCCGGCGGGGATAGTTATTGGTTATCACTACCTCGGCAAATTTCGATATCGGTGTTGCTGCATCCGGCGTAAAGGGCCCATTGACATACGGTTCCAACAGCGAGAGGTCTATTTCAATGATGCGGTCGTAATATTTTTCCGGATTTGCCAGCACTTCGTCGTCGGCGCGAAGGTCGGCAGCTACGGAAGCAGCCATTTTTGCCACTTCTTCACGTCCGGTAGCCTTCAAATAAGTACCCATGCGCTCATCGTAAGGGAAAAGGGAGGTAGTCGCCCCCACCTCTGCCCCCATATTGCAGATGGTAGCCTTTCCAGTGGCAGACAACGAAGCGGTTCCCGGTCCAAAATATTCAATGATGGCATTGGTTCCCCCTTTTACAGTAAGAATACCCGCCAACTTCAGAATAACGTCTTTGGGAGCTACCCAGCCACTCAATTTACCCTTCAAGTGTACGCCTATCAGACGCGGCATTTTCAGTTCCCATTCCATGCCGGTCATCACATCCACCGCATCGGCACCACCCACACCAATGGCCACCATGCCCAAACCTCCGGCATTGGGCGTATGAGAGTCCGTACCTACCATCATTCCACCCGGAAATGCGTAGTTCTCCAATACCACCTGGTGAATAATGCCTGCCCCCGGCTGCCAAAAACCTATACCATAGCGGGAAGAAACATCACGGAGAAAATTATAGACCTCCTCGTTGGTCTTCGTAGCAGTCGCAACATCTTCTTTTGCACCTTTATATGCTTGAATCAAATGGTCACAATGCACAGTGGAAGGCACGGCAACCTGCTCACGGCCTGCATTCATAAATTGCAATAAGGCCATTTGAGCCGTTGCATCCTGCATGGCCACACGGTCGGGACGGAAATTCACATAGTCTTCTCCCCGTCTGTAGTTCTTCACTTTATCCCCATCATACAAATGAGCATACAAAATTTTCTCCGCTAAAGTCATCGGACGCCGCAGTACGTTCCGTACGCGTTCTATCTTCTCCGAATAAGCAGCATAAAACGTTTTGAGCATCGTTAAATCATATACCATAACCACTATTTTTTAGTTTTTCATTATTGTAAAGATTACAAATTAATATCATAAACAAATAAAAAGGCTGAATAGTTTAACAAAATAAAGCATTTTTTCCGTCGGAAGCGAAGAATGATTACCTTTGCAACCATGAAGGAACAAGATTCAAATAGTCCTATTATTCACCTCCAACAGCAGCAACTTTTGCTGCGCATGGAATACGAATACGAAAAAGAGGAATTCAAACGCCAAACCGAAAACATGGGGATTGCCCGGAAAGTGAAACGGGGACTTTGCTGGTATCCTGCCACTCCGGGACGAAGTTACTATAATTCACTGAATCAATTAGTAATAGAAATTACACACACAGAAAATACCGATATAGAACATAATTTTGAGTTCGGCCGTCCCGTATGTTTTTTCCGCCAGTCTGCCGATGGAAAAATAACCTATATGAACTTCACCGCTACCGTAAGCTATGCCGACGAGACACGGATGGTAGCGATAATGCCCGGAGCCGGTGCCGTTATGGAAGTGCAGGAAACGGACAACCTCGGCGTGCAACTTTATTTCGACGAAACATCCTATCGGACCATGTTCGAAGCCTTGGAAGATACGTTACGCTCCAAAGGCAACCGCCTGGCCGAATTGCGGGACATATTGCTGGGAACCTCGAAAGCCGGTTTCCGAGAGCTCTACCCCGTACGGTTTCCCTGGTTGAACTCCACGCAGGAGACAGCTGTAAACAAAGTGCTGTGTGCCCGCGACGTGGCCATTGTACATGGTCCTCCGGGAACCGGAAAAACGACCACCTTAGTGGAAGCCATCTACGAAACCCTGCATCGGGAACCGCAGGTACTGGTATGTGCCCAAAGCAATACCGCCGTCGACTGGATTTCGGAAAAACTTGTGGACCGTGGCGTCAATGTCCTGCGTATCGGCAATCCGACCCGTGTCAACGACAAGATGCTTTCCTTTACCTACGAGCGTCGTTTCGAGAACCATCCGCTTTATCCGGAGCTGTGGAGCATCCGGAAAAATCTCCGTGAACTGGGCAGCCGTGCCCGCCGTGGCAGCTATGACGAACGCGAAGGAGTACGCAGCCGTATGAGCCGCCTGCGCGACCGCGCCACCGCATTGGAAATACAAATCAATGCAGAGCTTTTTGATGGGGCACATGTCATAGCCTCCACGCTAGTAAGCAGCAATCACCGGCTGCTGAACGGACGCCGTTTCGGCACCCTTTTCATTGATGAAGCAGCCCAGGCCTTAGAAGCTGCCTGCTGGATAGCTATCCGAAAAGCAGACCGCGTGGTGTTGGCGGGTGACCACTGCCAACTTCCGCCCACTATAAAATGCTACGAAGCTGCCCGTGGAGGTCTGGAACGAACATTGATGGAGAAAGTGGTGTCCAACAAACCTGCCGTTGTCTCTTTGCTGAAAGTACAATACCGCATGCACGAGGAAATCATGAAATTTCCTTCCCAATGGTTTTATAATGGCGAGTTGGAAGCCGCTCCCGAAGTGCGTTACCGGGGCATCCTGGACTGGGATACCCCCATCCACTGGATTGACACCTCCGAAATGGATTTCAAAGAAGAATTTGTGGGAGAGACTTTCGGGCGCATTAATAAGGCGGAAGCGGACCTGCTCCTATCAGAACTGAAAATCTACATCAACCGTATCAGTGGCAACCGCATTCTGGAAGAAAAAATAGACTTCGGCATCATCTCCCCTTACAAGGCACAAGTGCAATATCTCCGCAACAAGATAAAGGCAGACGCTTCACTCAAGCCTTATCGCAGCTTGTTCACTGTAAATACGGTGGATGGCTTCCAAGGGCAAGAGCGCGATGTTATCTTCATCAGCCTTGTCCGTGCCAACGAAGAAGGGCAGATAGGATTCCTGAATGATTTAAGGAGAATGAATGTAGCCATCACCCGGGCACGTATGAAGCTGGTGATATTGGGAGAGGCAGAGACGCTGAAACATCACGGTTTTTACCGGAAGCTATTGGAGTTTATTCAAAATATAGGGAATCAATAATAAAGAAATACCCCCTCCGGTAACACCGAAGAGGGTATTTCACCTATTTATATAAAGCTGATTAATTGTTTTCCGGACGAAGTTTACGAACTGTAACAGCTGTCTGCCACATTTCGCTTTCACGCAAGGCTTTCAATTCTGCATTCAGCTTCTCACGATAATCGGGTTTGGAGTTACTGTCGATAGAAATCTGAGCTTCGTTGCCCGACTTCACACTTGCATACAATTTCTGTACAACCGGCTTGATGGCATCATGGAACGGGGTCATCCAATCCAGCGCACCACGCTGTGCCGTAGTAGAACAGTTGGCATACATCCAGTCCATACCGTTCTTGGCAAACAATGGCATCAAAGATTGAGTCAACTCTTCCACTGTTTCATTGAATGCTTCAGAAGGAGTATGGCCGTTTTCGCGCAATACTTCATACTGAGCCAACAGCAATCCCTGGATAGCACCCATCAATGAACCGCGTTCACCGGTCAAGTCGGAAGTGGCTTCGCGGATGAAAGTTGTCTCGAACAAATATCCCGAACCGATACCGATACCCAGTGCAATCGTCTTGTCAAAAGCCTTACCCGTAGCATCCTGATAGACGGCATATGATGAGTTCAAGCCACGCCCTTCGAGGAACATGGTACGAAGTGAAGTACCGGAACCTTTGGGAGCAACCATAATAACATCAATATCTTTAGGAGGAACCACGCCGGTACGGTCGTTCCAGGTAATAGCAAAACCATGAGAGAAGTAAAGAGCCTTTCCGGGAGTCAAATAAGGTTTGATAGTCGGCCATACAGACATTACAGCTGCGTCAGACAACAGACACATGACGATAGTACCTTTCTGACAAGCCTCTTCGATGCCGAACAAAGTCTCACCCGGTACCCATCCGTCAGCCACAGCCTTTTCGTATGTCTTACCCGGACGTTGTCCTACAATCACATTGAAACCGTTATCACGCAAGTTGCAAGCCTGGCCCGGGCCTTGTACGCCATAACCGATTACTGCAATTGTTTCATCTTTCAAAATCTCACGTGCTTTTTCCAAAGGAAATTCTTCGCGGGTCATTACATTCTCAATAACACCGCCAAAATTCAATTGTGCCATTTTTTGTTTTAATTTTTATTTGTGGCTTACGCCAACGTTGATAAATTTATTTATTTCTCTGTAAATATCACTTTAGAGCGACAGACCACTTCGCTGCCATTCTTTTTCACCTCCACATCGTAAACGCCCTCACCGGCATCATCCATGAACAAAGTCAACTCATCCCCATAATAGCTTTCGGCTACATATGCCATTTCAAAACGACGGATGCGCTTCTCCTTATACATCTCTATCGGGAACAAATCAAGGATATGCTCGATGTAACGGATGCTGTTCACATGCCCGTTAATGTCAATATCACTGTATTTGGCTACCAAAGCAGCAACCGGTTCCTTTGAGGCCACCTTTATCCGCGAAGGTTTTTCTATCGGGCAAGGCTCATCGCAAACATAATCTACAATGCTGCCACTATGAAGAGCCAGCAAATCTGCCGGCTTACGGGTATTCATGCTAATCATCGCCCAAACGGAACGTGCATACCCAATCTTCTTACCCTCCTTATCGATGATAGCGAAATTACGGTCTGTAAAAAGGCGATAGACATTCTCCACCCAAGTCTGAATGGAGAAATCTTCGTACTGATAAGGCATTTCATCCAGTTCGACAGCCAGACGGGACAATACCCAAGTATAATTGTCCTCGTTTAGAGTCGCGATGCCAAAACCGCGGTCGCTGGCATGGAAACCCGCACAATTCAACAAATGGTTGCCCAATACTCCCATTGTCAGCCGTCCGGTAAAGTCGACATGAAACGGTTCGGCAACAAACTTGTAGGTACCTATCTTATTGTTCTCGCTCATCATGATTCCTGGTGTTTACTTTGACGATATTTTGCTTCACGGTCTGCCAGATATTCATTGACACGCTCAAAGCAGCTGGTCGTAATGGCTACGCGACCCGAACGGACGAACTGAAGTACGCAATCCAACTGGCGCAACTCCTCATAAAGATTGGTTATTTCCTCACTCATGCCATTCTTCTCAACAATGGCAAATACAGCATTCACCTCCACAATACGGGCATTGTACTTACGGATTACTTTGGACACCTCCGGTTTTTCTTCCAGCGTAGGGGTCGTTATTTTATAAAGGGCAATCTCGTGCTGATAGATTTCATCATCCGTGAAATAATGGGCTTGCAGCACATCTATTTTCTTGGTAATCTGCTTGGTCACCTTTTCAATGGTATCCTTGTCCGTCCAAGCGGTAATGGTATATTTATGTACCCCCTTGATGGAGGAGGCCGATACATTCAAACTCTCGATGTTTATCTGCCGGCGGGTAAACACAGCCGTCACCTGATTCAGCAAACCGGCAAAGTTTTCCGAATGAACAATGATTGTATATAGTTTTTTATCCATAGATAGAGTAAATTCTTTAATTTCGCATGACTTCAGCATTCCAACAACATCTGATTGACCGAACCGCCCGGAGGTGTCATCGGCATTACATTTCCTTCTTCCTCCACACAAGCTTCGAGCAGGAACGGTCCGTCAGTCGCTATCATCTCGTCAATCGCTTTTGCCAGCTCCTCGCGGGTCATTACCCTGCGTGCAGGAATATCATATGCCGAAGCAATCTTCATATAATCCGGATTCATCATCGGAGTAAACGAATAACGACGATTGAAGAACATCGCCTGCCATTGACGAACATTGCCCAAGAAGTTATTGTTCAACAGAATCATCTTCACCGGAGCCTTTTGTTCCATGATGGTACCCAGTTCCTGCAGGTTCATCTGCAAGCCGCCGTCTCCCATGAATACGCATACCGTGCGGTCCGGACGTCCAAAAGTGGCACCGATAGCTGCCGGAAGGCCGAAGCCCATAGTACCCAGGCCACCGGAAGTAACAATGCTACGTTCCTTGCTGTATTTGAAATAACGGGCGGACATCATCTGATTCTGGCCGACATCAGTCACCAATATCGCCTCGTTATGGGTAGCCTCACTCACAGCACGCACCACCTCACCCATGCTTAGCGCTTTTCCTGCCGGATGTAATTCCGGACGGATTACCTTTTCCTCTTCCACTTCCTCGTATTGCCGGAAACTGTCAATCCATTCCTGATGGTTGGCGGGTTCCAGCAATTGGGTAACGGCAGCCAGTGTCTCTTTGCAATCGCCCAGGACAGCAACATCGGTCTTTACATTCTTATCTATTTCGGCAGGGTCAATATCAAAGTGGATAATCTTCGCCTGCTTGGCATATGTTTCCAATTTACCCGTCACACGGTCATCAAAGCGCATGCCTACGGCGATAAGGACATCACATTTATTGGTATTGATATTGGGTCCCAGGTTACCGTGCATACCAAGCATTCCTTTGTTCAACGGATGGTCCGTAGGCAATGCGGAAAGTCCCAATAAAGTGCATCCGGCAGGCATTCCGGCTTTCTCAATGAAAGCACGAAGCTCTTGCTGGGCTTCTCCCAGCTCCACGCCTTGTCCTACCAGCACCAAAGGCCGTTCCGCACCATTTATTAATTCAGCAGCCTGCCGTATGGCCTCCGGCTCCATTTCGGGAACGGGAAGATAGCTACGGACATAGTCCACCTTAGTAGGCGCATATTCTGTTTTCTCCACTTGGGCGTTTTTAGCAAAATCCAGCACGACCGGTCCCGGACGTCCGCTCTTTGCCACATAGAAAGCACGTGCCACTGCCCAGGCCACATCTTCTGCACGACGAATCTGGTAACTCCATTTCGTGATAGGCTGAGTAATGCCTACCAAGTCCACTTCCTGAAATGCATCCGTACCCAAGAAGTTCGTCCCTACCTGGCCGGCAATGACAACGATAGGCGTACTGTCAATCATGGCATCTGCAATGCCCGTGATAGTATTGGTAGCACCCGGTCCACTGGTAACCAGACAAACGCCAACCTCGCCTGATACACGTGCAAAGCCTTGTGCCGCATGGGTTGCTCCTTGTTCATGGCGAACCAAGATGTGGTTCAATTCCTTCCGGTGGTCGTATAAGGCATCGAATACCGGCATGATGCTCCCTCCCGGATAGCCGAAAATGGTCTTTACCCCCTGATGCTCCAGAGAACGCATCAATGCTTCTGCGCCTGTTATTAGAGCCTCACCCCGCCCCTCTCCTAGGGAGAGGGAGGAAAAGTTACTCTTTTTATTATTATCAGCCATACTTTATCTTTTTATTAAAAACTTCGGAAATTTGTATCATTCCCTCCTCCCCTCTCTTTCGGAGAGGGGTCGGGGGTGAGGCCTTTAATCAATCAGCCTCACAGCCCCTTTGTCAGCGGAACTCACCATACTGGCATATGCTTTCAATGCTTTGGAGACTTCACGGTTACGGGTTACCGGAGTCATAGGGCGTGCTGCAAGCTCTTCATCCGTCAACTTCACATTGATAGAACGGTTCGGTATATCAATTTCGATAATGTCCCCATCCTTAATCTTACCGATATTACCACCGGCAGCCGCTTCGGGAGAAACATGTCCGATACTTAGTCCGGAAGTACCACCACTGAAACGCCCGTCGGTAATCAATGCACACTCCTTACCCAGATGGCGGGATTTGATATAAGAAGTAGGATAAAGCATCTCTTGCATACCCGGTCCACCTTTCGGCCCTTCGTGAGTGATGACGACGACGTCTCCACTGATCACCTTTCCACCCAGAATACCGTCGCAAGCCGCATCTTGTGAGTCGAAGACTTTCGCCGGCCCCGTAAATTTCCAGATACTCTCGTCTACACCGGCAGTCTTGACAACGCAACCGTCCTGAGCTATATTTCCCTTCAAAACCGCCAGACCGCCATCCTTGCTGTATGCATGTTCCAAATCACGGATACAACCGGTCGCACGGTCCGTATCGAGTTCCTTATAAGACGCATTTTGTGAACCAAGTACCAGATTGAACTTTCCGGCTGCCGCACTGGAGTATTTCTTGATTGCCTCTTTACATACATCAGGGCTGGTAATACTATACCGGTCGATTGCCTCTGCCAACGTCATTCCATCCACACGGCGGACATTTGTATCGACCAATCCGCCCTTGGCTAGCTCATCCATGATGGCAATGATGCCACCGGCACGGTTAACGTCTTGTACATGATACTTTTGGGTATTGGGAGCCACCTTGCATAAGCAGGGGGTCTTGCGGGAGAGCATGTCAATGTCGTCCATCTTAAAATCCGCTCCGGCTTCGTGAGCCACAGCCAACAAATGAAGTACCGTATTAGTGGAACCGCCCATCGCAATATCCAGCGTCATGGCATTCAAAAATGCCTCGCGGGTAGCAATACTGCGCGGGAGTACACTCTCATCCCCTTCTTCATAATATCTAAAGGCATTCTCTACAATCAACCTGGCTGCATCCTCAAATAGTTTCTTGCGATTTTCGTGAGTGGCTACAATCGTGCCGTTACCGGGCAGTGCCAATCCAATCGCTTCATTCAAGCAATTCATGGAATTAGCGGTAAACATGCCTGAGCAGCATCCGCAAGTGGGGCAGGCATGTTGCTCAATCTGTGCCACCTCTTTATCGCCCACACTTTCATCAGCAGATTTAATCATGGCATCAATCAAATCCAAATGCTGTCCGTTCCATTCCCCGGCTTCCATCGGACCGCCTGAAACAAACACAGTCGGTATATTCAGCCTCATAGCCGCCATCAGCATCCCCGGAGTAATCTTGTCACAGTTACTGATACAAACCATAGCATCTGCCTTATGGGCATTTACCATATACTCCACACTATCGGCAATGATATCCCTTGAAGGCAGGGAATAAAGCATTCCGTCGTGCCCCATAGCGATACCGTCGTCAATGGCAATCGTATTGAACTCCGCAGCAAAACATCCCCGCTTTTCAATCTCTTCCTTTACAAACTGGCCTATTTCGTGCAGGTGTACATGCCCGGGGACGAATTGTGTAAAGGAATTGACTATAGCTATAATGGGCTTACCCATCTGTTCTTTCTTCATACCATTCGCCGTCCACAATGCACGGGCTCCCGCCATGCGACGACCTTGTGTGCTGAACGAGCTGCGTAACTGATGCTTCATTTTCAAATCTCCTTTTAATGAAAAAGCCTCTCCCACTATAGTGAGAAAGGCTTAATAAATTATCTTCTAACATACGAATACATACATAACCTTTCTCACGCTCTTGATGCCACCACCACGACGCGAATAATATGCAGGACTGCCAGGTTAATAGATGTATGTAAATTCATAACTTAATTCTTCTTTTTTGTTTCAAATGTGCTGCAAAGGTAAGGGCTTTTTTATAATCTCCAAACAAATTGAATAAAAAAATAAGATAAATATGAATAATCGTAAGAAAATATCGTCCTAAAATCCTATTTTATCACTTAACAGTTCTAAATAGAACCATTCGGACAGCCAATGTAAATGTATTGCCAATCATTGAAACCATTTAATAATCTGAAAATTACCAAAGGCTCTCTACATCCCGAAACAAATAATTCGTATCTTTGTCTCTTCAAATACTCAAAAAAACAGTATTTACTAATTAAATAAAGATAGAAAATTAATGGAAACAGTAGAAAACAAGTACATCACCGTAGCATATAAGCTGTACTCAATCGAAAACGGAGAAAAAGATTTCGAAGAAGAAGCACCCGTAGAGCATCCTTTTCAGTTTATCTCAGGGCTGGGAATGACACTCGAACCCTTTGAAGCCCAGATAAAAGACTTGCAGATAGGCGATAAATTCGACTTTACCATTCCGGCATCAGAAGCTTATGGTGAATATGACGACGACCATGTTATTGACCTCCCCAAAGAAATCTTTATGATAGAAGGGAAATTCGACAGCGATCGTGTAGTAGAAGGTGCCGTTATCCCCTTGATGACTTCTGAAGGTCAACGCATCAACGGAAGTGTGGTAGAAGTGAAGGAAGATATCGTCGTAATGGATATGAACCATCCGCTCGCAGGTTGTGACTTGAACTTCACTGGAGAAGTAGTGGAAAGCCGCCTGGCTACAAACGAAGAACTTGCCGAAGTCGCCCGTATGATGGGTGGCGGTTGCGGCAGCTGCGGTTGTGGTGACTGTGGCGATGGATGCGGCGACCATGAATGTGGAGGCGGATGCTGCCACTAAAGAATTAAAAATTAAAGAATTAGAAATTAAGGAACCAAGCTACACTGTATTAAGCATGCCGCATGGTAATTCTTTAATTTTTAATTCTTTAATTTCTATATTATTTACTTGTCATTATTTCCAATACCAACTTATCCGTTTCATTCATTCCTTTGGAACCTATTTTTGTCAGATTGCGGATACTCTGATCCACATCCTCATCAATAATACCTTCTACGGAAGTTACACAACGGTTTTCCATGGCCATGATGGCTGAAAGCACTGCGGTTGAAACTCCGGTAGTTACTTTCAAGGCACAACTGGGTTTGGCACCATCACAAATCATTCCGGTAAGATTGGCAATCATGTTCTGCACAGCATATGCCACTTGTTCATAAGTTCCTCCCATTAGCCAGGTTATACCGCAACTGGAACCCGTGGCAGCAACCACACAACCGCATAAGGCGGATAACCGTCCCAAACTCTGCTTGATATAGATTACTGTCAAATGGCTCAACATCAAGGCACGTATCAATTCTTCTTCTGATTTCCCGTTTTCTTCGGCATAGACTAGTACGGGAAGGGTAGCGGATATCCCTTGATTACCACTGCCGGAATTACTCATCACTGGAATCATAGCTCCTGCCATACGGGCATCACATGCTCCCGAAGTGTAAGAAAGGATATGAGAGAAGACACTGTCGCCCATAATCCGGTGTTCGTAAGTGCCACGTAGGATTTTACCCAGACCATGACCGTATTCACCTTCGAAGGAACGTTCAGCGGCAGTCTTGTTCAGTCGTGCCGTATCAAGAATAAAACGGATGTCGTCTAATGGGGTTGTCATGGCGAAGTCATACACTTTGCGTAAAGTCAAGTCCAATACATCCTCCTCCTCTTCGAAGCAAGAAGCGGTTTGTTTGTCCAGCAGGATGTCCCCGTTGTGCGTTATATAAGTAAAGCAAGTATGTCCACCAGCAATAATGGCGGTTGCCTTGTCCGTATCGGCTTCACAGCAGACTTCTATATAAAGTTTCTCTTCTATATCGTCTTTTAAGGATATATGGATACGCTTTTCTTCTATGAAACGCTTTCCTGCCTCCACTGCATCAGGGGTACTGTCTTTCAAAACCTCCAATTGATATGCCGACTTGCCTATTAAAGCGCCAAGTGCCACAGCAATCGGTAATCCAATCATCCCCGTACCAGGAATACCCACTCCCATTGCATTCTTCAGAATATTGGCACTCAGCAATACGGTTATCTTTTCGGGACGCTTATTCAACACTTCCACAGCCTTTGCTACACACAATGCTACAGCTATAGGTTCTGTACAACCAATGGCAGGGACGACCTCGTTCTTGACAAGGGTAATGATTTGCAGTCTTTCCGTTTCAGTCATATTTATTCAAATTTGATGCAGGCAAAGATAATGTATTTTATTCTATAATAAAACGAACAAAAAAATAAAAAAGAGGATTCCAAGCACAGAACCCTCTTTATAGATAAAGAAAAATCTTTTCTTATTTTTTATAAGAATTGTCACCAAGACTTATACCTAAATTGAATCTGGTAGTAACATTCCAAATTTCTTCTATTTCAGTCATTGAGTTCAAGGCTGTCAGCATCTGGATCATATTCCACAAAGGTATACTCTGTCCCCAGAATTCAATGTTCGTGTTCTTTAACAACATATCTACATCAGGTAACATCGGATAGAGAGCAGGCATAAAAATATCAAATAAATCCTTATCCAGATAGATAGAGAGATCATTTACCGTTCTTACGAGCTCTTCCTCGTTCTTTATCTCCAATTGGGTAGTTCTATAGTTCAAGGGGAAACCATCGATTACATAGCCAATCAGTTTTTCAATATCACTATCGGAAATTTTAGAAATATCTAACTTTTTCAGCATATTATCATCTTCAAGTCCAGCCAACAACTGACCCAACAGATTCTTGATGTCAGCTCCACTCATGCTCTTCACCATTTCTATAATCTGCAAAATAGCTTCCGGAGTCACTTGAGAATCCTCAGCATCTTTCAATGCTTCGGTTACAATGGCAGGAATATTCAGCACAACATAGATATGCTCACCCTTCACATACCAATAAGCCAGATTTGCAGGAGAAGATTTCCAAACAATGCCGTCCGTTGAAGGGAGCTGTCCCATACCGGCCATAATCATCTGATCCATAGTAATGTTTATTTCTTCTGCATAGCTGGCTACAATAGAACCGTCAGCTTTGAACTCCACATCTTTCAAAAGCTGTATCATAGCCGCAGATAGGACATTTGTCCCTACTGTCGAGATATTATCCGCTGCAATCCCTGCATTACCACCTTCTCCATAAGGCGATACCCAAGTCAATCTTCCCGGAGCATAAATATTGGTTCTATCTTTAGAATCAGCATAATAAACAGCATCACACAACTGATATTTCTTCACGATATCTCCTACAAACTCCGTAGAAACCGTAACTGCAGCTTTCCCTTCTAATGTGATAGTACCCGAAACTTTCACATTCGTAGAGCTAAGCAGCACCCAAGCCGCCTTAGTAGCAGGCGTTACACTTTTCTCGCCTTGAAACTTAAAAGTACCGTCTGTCTGTTCAACAACAGTCACATTAATTTCTATTTCATCTGCACCTCTAACCACTTTATTCAACGTCAAAATACCATTCTGCGCATCGGTCATCGCTAATTTCATACTAGCATCAGAACTTGTTGGAATATTAGTTTCCAGTTCCAGATTTTCAGCTGTAATAATCTGATTAGGCACTTTCTTCCAATTTTCATCGTCATCATCACTACAAGCCGTGAATAAACTCATTGAACAGATCAATGCAAATAAATAAAATAAATTCTTTTTCATACTTTTTTGAGTACTTGTTTAGTTAATAAAAAGCTTCCCAAGGGAGCTATTAATTTCCCATTTTAAATTAAAGGTGCAAAGTAACACTTTTTAAGGTTACAGTACAAGGTCTTTTCTAAAAAATAGATGTTCCTTTTTTCATCATTACGAGTGAAATTCCGATGTATATTTCATAAAGAGTAAGCCATTTTTATAAAGAACAAACCATTAGCCAAACTCTGGTAAAGGCAGGCAACTTTATACGGAAAGGATTTTTTATCTTATTTCCTTAAACGTTTTATGAAAAAAGTTGTTATCTTTATAAAGTCAAAAGCATTTCCTATAAAGCGTATTGGCACATTAACCTCATATATAAACCTTTAAAGCATTTGATATGTTCAACTCATTTGGAAATATTCTCCGTCTTACCAGTTTTGGGGAATCACACGGTAAGGGTGTGGGAGGAGTGATAGACGGATTCCCTGCAGGAATAGCCATTGATATGGATTTCGTCCAGGCAGAGCTCGACCGACGCCGCCCCGGACAGTCACGTATCACTACTGCTCGGAAAGAGGGTGACAAAGTGGAGTTCCTCTCCGGCATCTTCGAAGGAAAATCCACAGGCTGCCCCATAGGATTCATTGTATGGAACCAAAACCAGCATTCTGACGATTACAATAATCTGAAAGAAGTCTACCGCCCGTCACATGCCGACTATACTTATAAGGTAAAATACGGCATCCGAGACCATCGCGGAGGCGGACGTTCATCGGCCCGTGAAACAATCTCGCGTGTAGTGGCGGGCGCCTTGGCCAAATTGGCACTAAAGCAGTTGGGTATACACATCACGGCATACACTTCACAAGTAGGCTCTATCCGCCTTGAAGAGAACTATACCGCATACGACCTCGACCTGATAGAGACCAATCCGGTCCGCTGCCCCGACCCGGCGAAGGCGAAAGAAATGGAAGAACTCATCTTCAAGATAAAGGGAGAAGGAGATACTATCGGAGGAGTGGTGACCTGTGTCATCAAAGGATGCCCCATCGGACTGGGACAACCCGTATTCGGCAAGCTCCATGCGGCACTCGGAGCAGCCATGCTCAGCATCAATGCAGCAAAAGCATTCGAGTATGGAGACGGTTTCAAGGGATTAAAGCAAAAAGGCTCAGAGCAGAATGACGTGTTCTACAACAACAACGGACGTATCGAGACCCGCACCAATCATTCGGGCGGTATACAAGGTGGAATCAGCAACGGACAAGACATCTATTTCCGTGTAGCCTTCAAACCCGTGGCAACCGTACTGATGGAGCAACACACCGTGAACATTGACGGTGTAGACACCACCCTGAAAGCCCGCGGACGCCATGATCCGTGCGTATTGCCACGCGCAGTACCCATCGTGGAAGCAATGACAGCAATGACATTGCTGGATTATTACCTGATTGACAGAACAACTCAGCTATAATATTCACCTATGGAAATAAAGAAATATATTACAGAGAACGAGTCTAAAATGCTGGAAGACTTGTTCAGCCTCATCCGTATTCCAAGCATCAGTGCCAAACCCGAGTATCACGACGATATGCTTGCCTGCGCCAAACGCTGGGCACAACTGTTGCTCGAAGCCGGAGCAGACGAAGCTCTGGTAATGCCTTCAAAAGGAAATCCAATTGTTTTTGGACAGAAAATCGTAGACCCGGACGCCAAGACCGTATTGGTATATGCCCACTACGACGTGATGCCGGCCGAGCCTCTCGAACTTTGGAAAAGCGACCCCTTTGAGCCTGAAATACGCGACGGACATATCTGGGCACGTGGTGCTGATGATGACAAAGGGCAGTCTTTCATACAAGTGAAAGCATTTGAATACCTCGTCAGAAACGGACTGCTGCAAACCAACGTGAAATTCATCTTCGAAGGAGAAGAAGAAATCGGCTCGCCCAGTCTGGAAAGCTTCTGCCAAGAGCACAAAGAACTGCTAAAAGCAGATGTCATACTGGTTTCGGACACCAGCATGCTTGGCGCCGACCTGCCTTCACTGACCACTGGATTGCGCGGACTTGCCTATTGGGAAATAGAAGTGACCGGCCCTAATCGCGACCTGCACAGCGGACACTTCGGCGGTGCCGTCGCCAATCCCATCAACGTGCTTTGCCAGATTATCGGCAAAGTAACGGATGCGGAGGGACGTATCACCGTACCGAGTTTCTATGACGATGTGGAAGAAGTTCCCCAAGCTGAGCGCGACATGATAGCCCGCATTCCTTTCGACGAAGAGAAATACAAAAAGGCTATCAATGTAAAAGCGCTTTTCGGAGAGAAAGGTTACAGTACGCTGGAACGTAACAGTTGCCGTCCATCTTTCGACGTATGCGGCATCTGGGGCGGATATACGGGTGAAGGGTCCAAGACCGTGCTCCCATCCAAGGCATACGCCAAGGTATCCTGCCGGTTAGTTCCCCACCAGGACCACCATAAAATATCCAAACTGTTTGCCGACTATATCTTAGACATAGCACCGGATTCGGTGCAGGTAAAAGTCACTCCGATGCACGGCGGACAAGGATATGTATGCCCCATCAGCCTGCCCGCCTATCAAGCCGCCGAAAAAGGTTTTGAAAAAGCATTCGGAAAGAAACCGCTGGCAGTGCGTCGAGGTGGAAGTATCCCCATCATTTCCACCTTCGAGCAAGTGCTGGGTATCAAAACCGTATTGATGGGCTTCGGGCTCGAATCCAACGCCATCCACTCACCTAATGAGAATATACCATTGGACATCTTCCGTAAAGGAATAGAAGCCGTTGTCGAATTCTACCTCAATTATAAATAAAACAAGAAAATCAGGATGAAAGACTTCCAAATTCAAGCCATCGGCCTGATGTCCGGCACCTCTCTTGACGGACTGGACGTATGTTGTTGCACTTTCCGACGACAAGCTGGAAAATGGTCTTTCCACATAGCCTGTGCGAAAGGCTATAGCTACCCCGACGCCATGAAGCAGATATTGGGTACCGGTGCACAGACAATGAGTGCTTTGGAGTTCATCACTTTCCACAGCTCCTATGGAAAGTTTCTCGGTGAACGTGTCAACGAGTTCATGCAAGAATTTGGAGTCCACCCCGATATTATCGCCTCCCACGGGCATACTATCTTCCATGAGCCTCAAAAGAGAATCATGTACCAAATAGGTGATGGAGCCGCCATTGCCGCTGAAACCCATATACCTACCGTTTCGGATTTCCGGCGGCTGGACATCATGCTAGGTGGGCAGGGCGCTCCACTCGTACCTATTGGCGACCGGTTGCTTTTTGCTGACTACGACTTCTGTTTGAATATCGGCGGCTTCTCCAACATCTCATTCGAGCAGGACGGGCGGCGCATCGCTTTTGACATCAGTCCGGTGAATTACGTCATCAACCATTACTGCCGTCAAATAGGATTGGAATTTGACCGTGACGGCGAGATAGCACGGCAAGGCAACATTTGCCAAGAACTGCTGGACGAACTGAACGGAATGGATTTCTACCATCAGTCCGGACCGAAATCATTGGGACGGGAGTGGGTGGAAACGCTGGTATATCCCATGCTCGAGCGTTATGGCTTGAGTATGGAGAATATGCTACGTACCTTTTACGAGCATGCCGCCTGGCAAATATCACGCATCATCACCGCCCACCCCTTGCCCGATGGCAATGGAAAGCTACTGATTACCGGTGGAGGTGCATTCAACAAGTTCCTCATAGAACGTATCGACGCCTTGTGTCCGTGTGAAATCGTGATTCCCAGCCGGCAAATCATAGAGTACAAGGAAGCCCTAATCTTTGCTTTCTTGGGTGCCCTCTATATGGCGGACACACCCGGATGCCTCGCCTCGGTGACGGGAGCCACGGCAGATAATATCGGAGGGATGCTGTTTAAAATATAGTCAATTCTACCATTATGGAAAAATCAAAAGACACCTGGACCGTCTTATCCAGCGAATACCTTCATCGGGCCCCGTGGCTCACTGTGCGTAAGGACCATGTAGTGCTACCCAACGGCAACCACATCCCCTCCTATTATATATTGGAATATCCCAACTGGGTGAATACCATTGCCATCACCCGTGATGGACAATTTGTCTTTATCCGCCAATACCGGCATGGCATACAAGAAACGTCCTATGAGCTCTGTGCAGGGGTATGCGAAGAAGAGGACGGCTCTCCGATGGTTTCCGCACAACGGGAACTTTTGGAAGAAACCGGCTATGGAAACGGAGTATGGAAAGAGTTCATGCAAATCTCTCCCAATCCAAGTACCCACACCAACATTACCTACTGTTTCCTGGCTACGGACGTGGAGAAAATCTCCGAGCAACAGTTGGAAGATACAGAAAACCTGACCGTACACCTGCTTTCCTTGCAAGAGGTCAAGGAATTGCTGCAGCAAGGAAGCATCCGCCAGGCGCTGATGGCTGCTCCCCTCTGGAAATACATGGCGGAGAGAATTATTTAATGTGATTACCCTTATTCAAACGGCTTGCGGAATGTGCATCCGGATTTCCATTCAGAACAACCGTAAGCTGTTTTCCCCTTGATAACGGTACCTTTTCCGCAAAGCGGACAAGACTGACCGACGAAATCGTCAGCTTGTACGGGAACCTCCACACTTGAAGCTGCCACAGCGCCCAAAGCCTGTTCCGTCTTTTTACCTGCGGCGGCAGACTTTCTCGGTGCTCTTTTCTTCGGCTCCTTTTTCGGCTTATCGGCAGCCTCTGTCTTGGCAGAAGCCTTACTGCCCTTTTCGGGAGCAGACGCTTGGATGGTGATGTGGCGGTTGCTGTTATCAGAAAGTACACTCATCACGATTTCCGATACCATCTGCTTCAATTCTTCCAAGAATTGTCCGGCATTATATGTCCGCCTTTCTATCTCACGTAGTTTTTTCTCCCAAATACCGGTCAATTCCGCCGACTTCAACAGCTCCTCATGAATAATCTGTATCAGCTCCACACCGGTAGGAGTGGCTATCAGATTCTTCTTTTCCTTGCGGATATAATTCCGCTTGAACAGCGTCTCGATGATGGCTGCACGGGTAGACGGACGACCGATGCCGTTTTCCTTCAGCGCATCACGCAGTTCGTCGTTATCCACCAGCTTGCCCGCCGTTTCCATAGCACGCAGCAGGGTGGCTTCCGTATAAGGCCGGGGCGGTTGCGTCCACTTCTCGTATAAATCGGGGACGTGTGGCCCGCTTTCTCCTTTCACAAAAGCCGGAAGCACATTCTCCTCTTCTCCCTTCTCCTCTTTCTCCTCCTGCGATTGTACCGAGGGGGTGCCGAAGATAACACGCCAACCCGGTTCCAGAATCTGCTTGCCGGTGGCCTTGAACTCTATGCTCTCTACCTCGCCCAATACGGTGGTAGTGGCAAACTTACAATCAGGATAGAATACAGCAATGAAACGGCGTGCTATCAAATCGAATACGCGACGTTCCATATCCGTCAGATTCTGCGGATGCTGGCCGGTAGGAATAATGGCATGGTGGTCTGTTACCTTCGAGTTATCGAAAACCTTTTTGGATTTCAACAATGCAGTTCCTGTCAAAGGGGCTGTAAATGTCTCGTAATCACGCAGACCTTTCAAGATGCCGGGGCATTTGGGATAGATGTCATCACTCAAATAGGTAGTGTCTACACGTGGATAGGTAGCCACTTTCTTCTCATACAAAGACTGGATAATTTTCAGTGTCTCATCAGCGGAATAGGCAAACTTCTTGTTGCATTCCACTTGCAAAGAAGTCAAGTCAAACAAGCGAAGTGGCGCCTCCCTCCCCTCTTTCTTAGTGACATCCGTCACAGTAAAAGGAAAATTCTTAATCTGATCCAATAGAGCAAGCCCACGTTCGCGGTCGGTAATGGGGTCGATACCTCGATTCTCTTCTTCTTTTTTAGGTTTCTTCCCAGCAGCTATGGCCTCTTTCTGCTTCCCGGCTTCCAGTATCAGTTCCTCCTCACTTTTCCGGAGGATGGCGGAAAAAGTGGTATCACGATAGACGGTCTTCAGCTCCCAGTATTGCTTGGGAACAAAATTCTGTATTTCCAACTGACGGTTTACAATCAACGCCAGTGTCGGCGTCTGCACACGGCCGATAGAAAGTACCTGCCGGTTCTGCCCATACTTCATGGTGTAGAGGCGGGTGGCATTCATCCCGAGCAGCCAGTCGCCAATGGCACGCGACAAGCCTGCTTCGTACAAAGGCTGGAAATCCGACGCATCACGCAGCTTGGCAAACCCCTCACGAATAGCTTCCTCTGTCAATGAAGATATCCAAAGACGTTTCACCGGACAACGTGCCCCGGCCTTCTGCATCACCCAACGCTGTATCAATTCTCCCTCCTGCCCGGCATCACCGCAGTTTATAATCATATCGGCATGTTGCATGAGGTTCTCTATCGTATGGAACTGGCGCTCGTATGTGGGATTACTAATCAGCTTAATGCCGAAACGGGGAGGTATCATGGGCAGGCTTCCCAAGCTCCATGACTTCCAATTAGGAGTATATTCATGCGGCTCTTTCAGCGTACAAAGATGACCGAATGTCCAGGTCACCTGGTATCCATTTCCTTCGATGTATCCGTCTTTCTTTTCTCTCGCTCCCAATACATCGGCTATGTCACGCGCCACAGAGGGCTTTTCGGCAATACAAACTATCATTCGCTATTTTATTTAGTGGGACAAAGGTAATAAAAAGGGGGCAAGAACGAAACGATAAGCAAGGAACGATAACATAGACCTGGTAATTTTTTCTCCCCAAAAGCTGACATATGAACATAAAAAAAGGAGTACCGCCGTACTCCAACCTTTGTTAACCTTAAATCTAATACTATGAAAAACACATTGCAAAGATACGTACTTCTGATAAATCTGCAAATTATCCAACTAAAAAAGTATGTTCTATAACACAGATTAAGAAAAAAGGACGGATATGCAAACGCACACCGTCCTTTTTTAACATTTAACGTGTCGGATTATTCTTCATCCAACAAGATTTCCAATATCTGGCAAGCAGCCTTGGCAACCGGAGTACCGGGGCCGAAGATGGCAGCTACGCCTGCCTTGTAAAGGAAGTCATAGTCTTGTGCGGGGATTACACCACCGGCAATCACTACGATGTCCTCACGTCCCAACTTCTTGAGTTCTTCGATAATCTGCGGAACCAATGTCTTGTGTCCGGCAGCCAATGAAGAAACCCCCACTACATGAACGTCGTTCTCAACTGCTTCGCGGGCAGCCTCGGCCGGTGTTTGGAACAAGGGTCCCATGTCCACATCGAAGCCACAGTCGGCATATCCGGTTGCAACAACTTTGGCACCGCGGTCGTGACCGTCCTGCCCCATCTTTGCTACCATGATACGAGGCTGACGTCCCTCTTTCTTCGCAAACTTCTCAGCTAATTCACAAGCACGGTGGAAGTCGCTGTCATTCTTACTTTCTGATGAATACACGCCTGATATAGTTCTAATTACTGCTTTATAACGTCCTACAATCTTTTCGCAAGCATAAGAGATTTCCCCCAAAGTGGCACGGACACGGGCTGCCTCGACTGCCAGTTCCAGCAAGTTGTCCTTACCTGTCTTCACACATTCAGTAATAGCCTCCAAAGCCTTGTCCACTTCTGCCTGGTTACGTCCTTCCTTCAGACGCTTCAAGTTTTCAATCTGTTCCTGACGGACAGCCGTATTGTCGATTTCAAGAATATCAATCGGAGCTTCTTTCTCCAGACGATACTTGTTCACGCCGACAATGGTCTGTGAACCGCTATCAATACGGGCTTGTGTACGTGCAGCAGCCTCTTCGATACGCATCTTGGGAATACCGGTTTCGATGGCTTTTGCCATACCGCCCAGCTTCTCTACTTCCTGAATCAATTCCCAAGCCTTGTGAGCCAACTCATTGGTCAAACTTTCCACATAATAAGAGCCACCCCATGGGTCTACATTCTTGCAAATGTAAGTTTCTTCCTGAATATAAATCTGCGTATTACGTGCAATACGTGCAGAGAAATCCGTCGGCAAGGCAATAGCCTCGTCAAGAGCATTGGTATGCAGTGACTGAGTATGTCCCAATGCAGCAGCCATCGCCTCAATACAAGTACGGCCCACATTGTTGAACGGGTCTTGCTCTGTCAGCGACCAGCCGGAAGTCTGAGAGTGCGTACGCAAAGCCAGCGACTTCGGATTCTTCGGGTTGAACTGCTTCACAATCTTTGCCCACAACATACGTGCGGCACGCATTTTGGCAATTTCCATAAAGTGGTTCGTTCCGATGGCCCAGAAGAAAGAGAGACGCGGTGCGAAAGCATCGATGTCAATACCCGCAGCCGTTCCGGCACGCAGATATTCCAAACCGTCTGCCAGGGTGTAAGCCAACTCGATGTCTGCCGTAGCACCCGCTTCCTGCATGTGGTAGCCGGAGATGGAGATAGAGTTAAACTTAGGCATCTTTTGGGAAGTATATTCAAAGATGTCGGAGATAATCTTCATAGAGAATGCAGGCGGATAAATATAGGTATTACGCACCATGAATTCCTTCAAGATATCATTTTGGATAGTACCAGCCATTTCTTCTAACTTGGCACCCTGCTCCAGACCTGCGTTGATGTAGAATGCCATAACAGGAAGTACGGCACCGTTCATGGTCATGGAGACGGACATCTTGTTCAAAGGAATTCCATCGAACAGCACCTTCATATTCTCCAAGGAACAGATAGACACACCTGCCTTACCTACGTCACCCACTACACGTTCGTGGTCGGGGTCGTAGCCACGGTGAGTGGCCAAGTCGAAAGCTACGGACAGACCTTTCTGTCCGGAAGCCAAATTACGACGGTAAAAGGCATTTGACTCTTCCGCTGTAGAAAAACCTGCATACTGACGGATAGTCCAGGGACGCAATGTATACATTACAGAGTACGGACCACGCAAATAAGGAGGAAGTCCGGCAGCATAACCCAAATGTTCCATTCCCTCAAGGTCTTCTTTTGTATAAACAGGCTTCACCTCAATGTGTTCCGGCGTTTTCCAATCAGCATGGATGCCGTTAGCCTTTTGCCACTCAGCACCATTGACGGGTTGAAAAGCGGCATATATATCTAAGTTTTTAAAATCTTTTCTCATCTTACTTCAAAAGTTTAGCGTTGTATTCCTTTAATGTTTCCAGCACGTTGACACGGACATGGATAAAGTTCTCGATACCGGCAGCCTTCAAGTCGTCCATGCAAGCAGGAGCACCGGCTACGATAAACATGGCACGGCCATTCAGAGCCTTGAAGGCGGGAACAGCATATTCTGCATATTCATCATCACTTGAACACAATACCACGATGTCGGCCTTGGCAGCCATTGCAGCTTCTATACCTTCTTCTACGGTGGAGAAACCGAGGTTGTCTACAACTTCATATCCGGCACAAGCCAAGAAATTGCAAGAGTACTGTGCACGTGCTTGGCGCATGGCCAAATTACCGATAGTCAGCATAAACGCTTTCGGACGTTTGCCGGAAGCCTCTGTTTCGAGACGCAACGCTTCAAATTCACTGGCAGCACGGTCAAAGTTCAGTGTCGGAACATCTTTCTCGCACGTATGTCCGCCGCCGCAACAGCAAGTAGCCTCAACCGGTTTCTTATCCCCGGCCTTTTCATTGAAGTTGGGGAACTGGTTGGTGCCCAGCAACACTTCCTTACGCTTGGCGACTGCAGCATGACGTGCCTTGTTGCTCTCGTTTACGGCAGCCTGCACTTTTCCGGCTTTCACGGAAGCATAGAAACCACCGTCTTCTTCTACAGCGAGGAAGAGGTCCCAAGCCTGCTTGGCAATAGAGACGGTCAAGTTCTCGATATAGTAAGAACCTGCAGCCGGGTCTATAACCTTATCGAAGTGCGATTCTTCTTTCAACAGCAATTGTTGGTTACGCGCCATACGCTCAGAGAATTCGTTAGGAGCATCATAAGTCTTGTCGAACGGAGTAACCGTCATTGAGTCAACACCGGCAAGGGCGGCACTCATCGCCTCAGTCTGCGTACGCAACAAGTTTACGTGTGCATCAAACAAAGTCAGGTTGAATGAAGAAGTTTCCGCATGAATCTTCATCTTGGCTGCACAGCGACACTCGTTATCCTTACCCTTGTTTTCGCAGTCGCGCAGACACTCAGGACTGTAAGAAGCCACAATATTAGCCCACAGCATACGTGCAGCGCGGAATTTGGCTATTTCAAGGAAGTAGTTGGAACTGATACCGAAATTAAACTTAATCTTCTTGGCTACCATTGCAGCCGGCAGACCGGCATCAACCAACTGATTCATATATTCATTACCCCAAGCCAAAGCGTAACCCAACTCCTGGAAAATATAAGAACCTGCATTGTTTAATGTCAACGCATTCACATTCAACACACGGTATTTCGGAAGGGAAGCGGTAGCCTCGAGCAGTGCCTTGGCTGTTGCCACCATATCACCTTTTTCTTTACCTTTGGCCAGCATCTTGTTGAAGTAGTCATAGTTGATGGAACCCTGCAACTTCGTCAAATCATAATCCTTTTTCTGGAAATAAGCGACAAGAAGTTCCGCAAGTTCCACCACATGCCCTTGGCAGGTAGAGAAATTCAACTCAACACATTCTGCGCAGATATCTTTCAACAAAGTTTCAATATACTCTGCGTTCAATTCCTTGGCCTTTACATGGAAAGAGAGTGAATCTACACCTTTATTCAAGATATCCAACGCCTTGGCATTGGCCTCTTTGGGGCATTCCACTTTGATTTCCTGACGCACAAGCCATTCATTGTTATCTTTCTTGGTACCTCTGAGATAAGGGAACTCGCCGGGAAGAGCATCTGTCGTCTTCAAACCTTCCAGGTCCTCCATACGGTAGAAAGGTTTCACTTTAAATCCTTCGTTTGTCTTCCAAACGAGTTTCTTCTCGAAATCCGCCCCTTTCAGGTCTGCGGTAACTTTCTCCATCCACTGCTCAGTGGAAACGGGAGAGAAGTCGGAGAAGAGTTTTTCTTTACTGTCTGCCATAGTTTATTTAAAATTAAAATAGATGAATACTATTCATTTTTGTCATCAAGAGACTTGCAAATATAAGGAAATACTTAGAACAAAATCTTTTTTTAGAGAAAATTGCACTTACAGATGACTCCGCATCCATACGGATTCAGCGTATTCACCGGAAACACACCCTATTTTTGCAAAGTTGATATAGCAAAAAGTACCACAAAGCTTTTGTCACCTCCTTTTTATTAAGTAATTTTGCGCGAAATTTTAAAAAACGACATATTAAAAGGTACTATGAATTGGTTAGAAAGCTTGTTATGGGACCCTTCATCTGTCGCTCACATCGTTTGTTTGTATGCATTCGTAATATCTGTGGGCGTATTGCTGGGTAAGATTAAGATTTTCGGGGTATCGTTGGGGGTTACATTCGTCCTCTTTGCGGGTATCCTGATGGGGCATTTTGGCTTCACGGGCGAAACACACATTTTGCATTTCATCCGCGAATTCGGTTTGATTTTATTTGTATTCTGTATCGGTCTGCAAGTCGGGCCTTCCTTCTTCTCTTCCTTTAAGAAAGGGGGGATGCGGCTGAACATGCTTGCTGTCGGTATCGTGTTGCTGAATATCGCAGTAGCATTGAGCATCTACTTCATTGACGGAGGGATAGACTTGCCAATGATAGTAGGTATTCTCTATGGTGCCGTAACCAATACTCCGGGTCTGGGTGCCGCACAAGAAGCCCTGAACCAAATAAACTATACGGGAGACCCCATCGCATTGGGATATGCCTGTGCCTATCCGCTTGGTGTGGTAGGTATCATAGGTTCCATCATAGCCATCCGTTATATCTGCCGGGTGAACCTCAAGAAAGAGGAACAGGAACTCAATACGCAGGAAGCAGATGTAAAGCATCAGCCGCACATGCTTCACCTCGAAGTACGCAACGAATCAATTTCCGGAAAGACCCTGCTCCAGATAAAGGATTTCCTGGGACGTCCGTTTGTCTGTTCACGCATACGCCATGAGGGGCACGTCAGTATCCCCAACCATGAAACGGTATTCCACGTAGGAGACCAGCTCTTCATCGTATGCTCCGAAGAAGATGCCGAAGCGGTAGCTGCCTTTATCGGAAAAGAAATACATGTAGACTGGGAAAAGCAGGACACCCCAATGGTTTCCCGTCGTATCCTCGTCACTAAGTCCGAAATCAACGGTAAGAAGCTGGGAAGCCTCCACTTCCGCAGTATGTACGGTGTAAATGTAACCCGTATCAACCGCTCAGGTATGGACTTGTTTGCTGATCCCAATCTGGTACTTCAAGTAGGTGACCGCGTAATGGTGGTTGGCCAGCAAGATGCCGTAGAGCGTGTAGCCGGTGTATTGGGCAACCAGTTGAAACGTTTGGACACTCCGAATATCGTTACTATTTTCGTGGGAATCTTCCTAGGAATCCTGCTGGGAAGCCTCCCCATCGCATTCCCGGGTATGCCGACACCGGTTAAGTTAGGTCTCGCAGGTGGTCCGCTGGTAGTGGCAATCCTTATCGGACGTTTTGGTCACAAAATGCATCTTGTGACGTACACCACCATGAGCGCTAACTTGATGTTGCGTGAAATCGGTATTGTACTCTTCCTTGCCAGTGTAGGTATAGAAGCCGGTGAGCATTTTGTACAAACAGTAGTAGAAGGCAGCGGATTACTGTATGTAGGCTATGGATTCCTGATAACCGTCATCCCTTTGTTGATAATCGGCATGATAGCCCGTTTCTATTGCAAAGTGAACTACTTCACCCTGATGGGTTTAATAGCAGGTAGCAACACAGACCCTCCTGCATTGGCATACGCCAATCAGACATCAGGCAATGATGCTCCGGCAGTAGGTTACTCCACGGTATATCCATTGACAATGTTCCTGCGAATTCTGGCGGGACAGATGATACTGCTGACAATGATGTAGGAGGAAATTAAGGAATTAAAATTAAAGGCTGCGCAATGTTGGTTTAACCCAACTACGCAGCCTTTAATTTTAATTCCTTAAAGTCTTAGCTTCTTCTTGACGAACTCTTCTATAAAGTCCACCGTAGCCTCAATACCTAATACGGAAGAATCGATACACAAGTGGTATGTTTCGGCAGCTCCCCATTTTTTGTAGCTGTAGTAGTTATAGTATTCGGCACGCTTCTTGTCCGCTTTGTTCATCATCTCCTCCGCTTCACGCTCAGAAATGGAATACATTCGGCAAATACGCTTGATGCGCTCCTCATTGGAGCAGGAAATGAAGACATTGGCACAGCGTGGATGTTCTCGCAGAATGTAATCGGCACAACGCCCCACAAACAAGCAGGACTTCTCCTCCGCCAATCTGCGTATCACGTCACTCTGCACTTTGAACAGAGCATCATTACTCAGGCAATTCGTGGCCGGAATAGCCCCGTCACTGACAAAAGGGAAACGCATGCCGAAGAGCCCTCCAATAATACCTTGTGAAGCTTTCTCATCAGCTTTCTCAAAGAACTCACAACACAGTCCACTCTCTTCAGAAGCCAACCTAATCAGTTCCTTATCATAAAAGTCAATACCCAGACGGGCAGCCAGTTTCTCGCCTATCTCCCGTCCGCCACTGCCCAGTTGACGGCCTATATTGATTATAAAATTATTGCCCATACGCTTATTCATCTATTGGTTTGCAGATAGCAAATATAAATATTCTTACGGAATATCTGCAGAAAGTAGGAAGAAAAATTCAGAGCCTCTCCCCGACCTATCCCTACAAGGGAGAGGTTCTGAATTTGCGGAATTGACAAACCAACATCACCAATGCTATCAAACTTGCAAGCAAATCGGATACCGGCATGCTGTACCACACTCCTGCCACTCCGAAGAACTGCGGCAGGATAAGCAGGCAAGGAAGCAGAATCAGCATCTGTCGGGTAAGGGAAAGGAATATCGCTTTGCCTGCCATGCCTATGCTCTGGAAAAAGTTGGAAGTCACCATCTGGAAACCGATAATCGGGAAGAACATTACCGTAATGCGCAGTCCCGTGACCGAAAGCTCTGTCAGTTCCGCATCCGATGTAAAGATGCCCACTACCAGGTCCGGCACCAGCATACCGACCAAAAAGCCGAAAGTGGTCACTGCCGTGGCATAGATTATCGTCAGTTTCAGCACCTTGTTCACCCGTCCGTACAGCTTCGCCCCGAAGTTATATCCGGCAATAGGCTGCATACCCTGATTCAGCCCCATCACAATCATCACTACAATGAAAACCAGACGATTCACGATGCCGAAAGCCCCAATAGCCAAGTCGCCGCCATACTTCTTCAACCCCTGATTGATAATGATAACGATGAAGCAGGCTGCCAGGTTCATCAGGAAAGGAGACATGCCGATAGCGAGCGAATCGAATACAATCTTACGTTTCAGACGGAATATCCCCCGGTGGAAATGCAACAGCTCATCCTTATTGCTGAAAAGCTTGAACTGCCACGTCAAAGAGATGATTTGCGCCACAATGGTAGCGACGGCAGCACCACGTATGCCCCAGCCAAAACCATAGATAAACACCGGGTCGAGTATGGTATTGATAACCACCGTGGCTATAGTGGCGTACATCGCCTTCTGTGGATGCCCTGAAGAGCGCAGCACTGCATTCAGCCCCAGATAGAGGTGCGTAACGGCATTTCCCAAAAGGATAATCTGCATATAATCCCTCGCGTAGCCCACCGTCTGGTCACTGCCTCCGAAGAAATAGAGAATCGGGTCGAGAAAGAGCATGACAATGATGGTAAAGGCAATTCCCAGTACCATGTTCAGCACAAAAACATTGCCCAGCACACACTGTGCCGTGTCATAATCCTTCTGCCCCAGCTTGACGGAAATCAGTGTAGAAGCCCCCACTCCTACCAACGAACCGAACGCCGCAGCCAGATTCATCAACGGGAAAGTCAACGCCAATCCCGAAATAGCCATCGTCCCAACGCCGTGACCGATGAAGATACTGTCTACCATATTATATAAAGAGGATGCCGTCATTGCGATGATTGCCGGAACGGCATATTGCATCAAGAGTTTACCTATACTTTCCGTTCCCAACGCCGTGGGAGTCTTTTGTCCTGCCATATTATATACCTATTTCTTTTTAGCGGGTGCAAAGGTACTCTTTTTTTAAAACAGAACAGCAGAAAAAACACCTTAAACCTGCACACTATGCGGATGATTTATGCTATCTTTGCGATTCAATGATAAATCATAAGATATGATTACCATAATCATACCGTATGATTGATATAATCATACCGTATGATTGGCACATTCATACCGTATGAACCATGCCTGACCTACCGGTTGAGCCGGACACATAATAACAACAAGCCCCCATGGCATTCTATAAGAAAGTAAAACAGAAAGGCGACGACAAATGGCACCCAAGAGCCGTCACCAAAGGACATCCCTATACAACGGATGAAATAGCCCGATTATTGTCGGAAATGTCTACGGTAACCCCGGGAGATACCTATGCAGTATTAATGAACCTTGGTGAAGTGCTGGGCAAGCTGATGAGCTCGGGGCACTCCGTAAAGCTCAAGGGCATCGGGACGTTCTACTACACCTGCCGTTCGGAAGGCACCGGGGTAGACACCCCAGAAGAAGTGAGTCCGGCGCAAATCACTGCGGTGCAGATACGCTTCATCCCCGAATACTACCGCGGGCAATGCGGACAAGTGACGGAACGCACCCTCCTCTCCCCGCACATCGAATGGGTGGATGCCGAAGGAGAGGGTTAATGTCACCCCCGTTCCCTATATTTCAAGGAAAAAGGTTCTCTATCTGAAAAATGTTTCGTACTTTTGTACCCAAATTGAGTGAAATATAGCGAAATGAACGTATTAGAACTAAGTGAACAAGAAATCATTCGTCGCAACAGCATGAATGAACTTCGCGCGATGGGCATCGAGCCTTATCCCGCAGCAGAGTATGTAACAAATGCTTTCTCTACCGATATTAAAGCTGAATTCAACGACGATGCAGAGCCTCGCCAAGTGTCCGTTGCCGGACGTATCATGAGCCGCCGTATCATGGGTAAAGCATCTTTCATCGAATTGCAGGACTCCAAAGGACGCATCCAGGTATATATCACCCGCGATGACATCTGCCCGGACGAGGACAAGGAGATGTACAACACCGTGTTCAAACGTTTGCTCGATTTAGGCGACTTCATCGGCATCGAAGGATTCGTATTCCGTACTCAGATGGGCGAAATCAGCATCCATGCCAAGAAGCTGACCGTACTTGCAAAGAGCATCAAGCCCCTGCCTATCGTGAAATATAAGGACGGCGTGGCTTACGACTCTTTCGAAGACCCCGAACTCCGCTACCGCCAGCGTTATGTAGACCTTATCGTGAACGACGGCGTGAAAGAAAAATTCCTGAAGCGCGCCACCGTCATCAAGACCATGCGTGCCGTGCTGGATGAAGCCGGCTACACGGAAGTGGAGACGCCGATTCTTCAATCCATCCCCGGTGGAGCAAGCGCCCGTCCGTTCATCACCCACCATAACTCTCTGGATATGGACCTCTACCTGCGTATCGCCACCGAGCTTTACTTGAAGCGACTGATTGTGGGCGGATTTGAAGGTGTATATGAAATAGGCAAGAACTTCCGTAACGAGGGTATGGACAAGAACCATAACCCGGAATTCACTTGTATGGAGCTGTACGTGCAGTACAAGGACTACAACTGGATGATGAGCTTTACGGAGAAATTGCTGGAACGCATCTGTATCGCCGTAAATGGCTGCACAGAAACCGAAATAGACGGCAAGGCCATCAGTTTCAAAGCTCCCTACCGCCGTCTGCCCATCCTGGAAGCCATCAAGGAAAAGACCGGATACGACCTGGAGGGCAAGAGCGAGGACGAAATCCGCCAGGTGTGCAAGGAACTGAATATGGAGATTGACGACACCATGGGCAAGGGTAAGCTGATTGATGAAATCTTCGGAGAATTCTGCGAAGGAACTTTCATACAGCCCACTTTCATCACCGACTATCCCGTAGAGATGAGCCCGCTGACCAAGATGCACCGCAGCAAGCCGGGACTGACCGAACGCTTCGAACTGATGGTGAACGGCAAGGAACTTGCCAACGCTTACAGCGAGCTGAACGACCCGATAGACCAGGAAGAACGCTTCAAAGACCAGCTTCGCTTGAGCGAAAAGGGAGACGACGAAGCGATGTTCATCGACCAGGACTTCCTGAAAGCATTGCAATATGGTATGCCTCCCACATCGGGCATCGGTATTGGTATCGATCGTCTGACAATGTTGATGACGGGCGAATCCTTCATCCAGGAAGTGCTTTTCTTCCCGCAGATGCGTCCGGAAAAGGTTGTCCCCAAAGATGCTCCTGCACGATACACGGAACTGGGCATCCCCGAAGATTGGGTGGCTGTAATCCAGAAGGCCGGCTACAACCTGGTGAGTGACATGAAAGATGTGAATCCGCAAAAACTCCACATGGACATTTGCGGTATCAACAAGAAATATAAATTGGAACTGGCAAACCCGACCGTAAACGAAGTTGCTGACTGGGTCGGAAGAATTAAGAATTAAAAATTAAAGAATTAAATAGGCAAAATTAAAGATAGGAGGAAGGTGAAGGCGCGCTCCTTCACCCCCTTTTAATTTTTAGTTTTTAATTATTAATTTCGATATGAAACTACCCGGTAAGATAGCCATCATGGGCGGAGGAAGTTGGGCAACTGCCATTGCCAAAATGGTACTGGCCCAAGCTGAGTCGATAAACTGGTATATGCGGCGAGACGACCGTATTGCCGACTTCAAACGGCTTGGCCATAACCCTGCCTACCTGACGGGCGTCAAGTTTGATACCAAGCGTATCAACTTCAACTCCAACATCAATGATGTCGTGAAAGAATCTGATACGCTCATCTTCGTTACACCTTCCCCTTATCTGAAGGTTCACTTGAAGAAACTGAAGACTAAGATTAAGGATAAATTCATCATAACTGCCATCAAAGGTATTGTACCCGATGACAACTTGATTGTCTCGGAATATTTCACTAAGGAATATGGCGTCCCGGCTGAGAATATTGCTGTATTGGCAGGTCCCTGCCATGCGGAAGAAGTGGCTCTGGAACGCCTTTCTTACTTGACCATTGCTTGTCCCGACACCGACAAGGCTTGCACCATTGCCCGCAAACTGGCCAGTTCATTCATCAAGACCTCTGTCAGTAATGACGTTGCCGGCATTGAATACAGTTCGGTGCTGAAAAATGTATATGCCATTGCAGCCGGTATTTGCAGCGGTCTGAAATATGGCGACAACTTTCAGGCTGTGCTTATGTCCAATGCCATACAGGAAATGAACAGATTCCTGCAAACGGTACATCCACTGAACAGAAACGTAAATGATTCCGTTTATTTAGGTGACCTGCTGGTGACGGGATATTCCAATTTCAGCCGTAACCGCACATTCGGCACGATGATTGGCAAGGGATACTCCGTGAAAAGCGCGCAGATTGAGATGGAAATGATTGCTGAAGGATATTACGGTACAAAATGTATCAAGGAAATCAACAAGCATTATCATGTCAACATGCCTATTGTAGATGCAGTATACAACATTCTGTATGAGCGTATCTCGCCGACGATTGAAATCAAGCTGCTTACCGATTCATTCCGGTAAGCGCGAAAAAAGATAAAACGAAATACTGAATTTAAAACCTAGAATATTATGATTAGTTTGAACATTGAAAAGACTCTTGGATTCATCTCCAAAGAAAACGTTTTCGCCTATGAAGCCCAAGTAAAGGCTGCACAGGAAGCATTAGAGAATGGTACCGGTAAGGGCAACGACTTCTTAGGCTGGCTGCACCTCCCCTCTTCCATCACTAAAGAGCACCTGGCTGACCTAAAGGCTACCGCACAGACGTTGCGTGACAACTGCGAAGTAGTAGTAGTTGCCGGTATTGGCGGAAGTTATCTCGGTGCACGTGCGGTGATAGAGGCTTTGTCAAACAGCTTCACCTGGTTGCAAGACAAGAAAACGGCTCCGGTCATTCTGTATGCAGGACACAATATCGGTGAAGATTATCTATATGAGCTTACCGAATACTTGAAAGACAAGAAATTCGGTGTTATCAACATCTCCAAATCCGGTACTACTACTGAAACAGCCCTGGCGTTCCGTCTGCTGAAAAAGCAATGCGAAGACCAACGCGGCAAGGATATGGCAAAGAAGGTTATCGTTGCCATCACCGATGCCAAGAAAGGCGCTGCCCGCGTAACGGCCGACAAGGAAGGATACAAGTCCTTTATCATCCCCGATAACGTAGGCGGACGTTTCTCTGTATTGACTCCGGTAGGCTTGCTGCCCATCGCAATAGCAGGTTTCGACATTGAGAAACTGGTTGCAGGTGCAGTTGCCATGGAAAAGGCTTGTGGAAAAGATGTTCCGTTTGCAGAAAATCCCGCTGCCATCTATGCAGCTACACGTAACGAGCTCTACAAGAACGGCAAGAAGATTGAAATCCTCGTAAACTACAATCCCAAACTGCACTACGTAAGCGAATGGTGGAAACAGCTTTATGGTGAATCCGAAGGTAAGGAAAACAAGGGTATCTTCCCTGCTGCCGTAGATTTCTCCACCGACCTGCACTCCATGGGACAATGGATTCAGGAAGGCGAACGTACCATCTACGAAACTGTCATCTCCGTGGAAAAGACACAGCACTCCCTGCAGGTACCTTCGGACGAAGCGAATCTCGACGGACTGAACTTCCTGGCAGGCAAGCACGTGGACGAAGTGAACAAGATGGCCGAATTGGGAACACAGCTTGCCCACGTTGACGGCGGCGTACCCAACATGCGCATCGTTATCCCTGCACTGAATGAAGAAAGCATCGGAGGTCTGCTCTACTTCTTTGAAATAGCTTGCGGCATCAGCGGTTACATTCTGGGAGTCAATCCATTCAACCAACCGGGTGTGGAAGCATACAAGAAGAATATGTTTGCACTGCTGAACAAGCCGGGCTACGAAGAAGAGTCCAAAGCCATCCAGGCAAGACTTTGATAAATCAGGAATTGAGAGTTGAGAATTGAGAAATGACTGTGCAATAAGCGCAATGAAAAGCCGTTTCCCGATTTTCAACTCTCAATTTATTTACCCTGCATTTCTTAATTTTTAATCCTCAATCTACCAAGTGTTCGAAAACTCTATCGCCCGTTATCTGGAAAAGCACGGGCATTCCAACATCCAATTGAAAGCAGTTCTTTTTGACATGGACGGCGTACTGTTCAACTCCATGCCCTACCATGCCGATGCCTGGCATAAAGTAATGAAACGCCATGGCCTGCACTTGAGCCGTGAAGAGGCATACATGCACGAGGGACGTACCGGAGCCTCCACCATCAATATCGTTTATCAACGCCAGTATGGCAAGGATGCCACTCCCGAGATGATAGAAAGCATCTATGCAGAGAAAAGTGCCGAATTCAGTACCCACCCGGAACCGGAACGTATGCCGGGTGCTTGGGAAGTACTGCAAAAGGTAAAAGCGGCAGGACTTACTCCGGTACTTGTCACCGGTTCGGGCCAACACTCCCTGCTGAACCGCCTTGCCCATAACTTCCCCGGTATGTTTCAGCGCGACCACATGGTGACCGCCTTTGATGTGAAATACGGGAAGCCCCATCCTGAGCCTTATTTGATGGGACTGGAAAAAGCCGGAGTACAAGCCAATGAAGCTATAGTTGTAGAAAATGCACCTATCGGAGTACAAGCCGGAACAGCAGCAGGCATATTCACTGTAGCAGTCAATACAGGTCCACTGGACAAGCAGGTATTACTGGATGCCGGAGCTGATTTATTGTTTCCTTCCATGCAGGCGCTTTGTGAGGACTGGGAAAGGTTGCAAACCGCATTAGATGCCAGTAATAGCCTTCGCCACAAAGATTGACGGCGACCCAAACAATAACAGTTGATTCAGTTTATATAACAAAGTACTACTGCATACTTTATCGGTATACAGTAGTACTTTACTGATTTTTATAGTTTAATCAATATCTAACATTCTGCCGTATCGCTCTAAATGTCATTACTTGATGTACAGAAGGCATCTATTGTCTTTCTTCTTAAAACGCTCCAATCTACTCATTTTCTCCTTCTCGGTTTCTTTAATAGGGAACGTTATCCTACGAGTATCTTTATCATAATCGTACAATTCTCTGGCAGGAACTACATAAACAGATTCCGGACCGTCACCACACCATCCAAAGCCAAAAACATAAAACAAGTTTTTTATCGGACGGTTCAACAGATTAGAGTTCATATACCTTTCGTACTTTTCAATGTCTTTTATATCGAGATAAAAACCTATCTTACTTCGCCATTTACATTCTACAGCTATAATATCTCCAACTTCATGAATGGTACTCGTAGTGGTAACACACTCCATCAACAAATCCGGAGATGATGAAGACAGAGGTCTATAACCCTCAACGTATTTATCACCTCTCCAATCTAAAAGCCGCCAAAATATTTTCTTGTCACAGAGGTCCGGATAACCCTCTTTACTAATATTAGAGTTCTTCACAACCCATTCCTCAAATCTATCTCCCAAATATTTACTTTTCTTCCTTTCTTTAAAATATTGAAAGGTATCCATAAACCGATATTGGAAAACACCTACAAAATCATCGATAAACTGATTTAATATTTTCATAGCCATAATAGTCTATTGTGTCTTTAAATAATATTCATTGCAAACAAAAATTCATAGGTGAAGAGCCACAACACCCATTTTCAAAATAGATTTTTTTTTTCATTTCCAAAAATAGAGTTTTTTCCCAATTCTTTCCAGATTTCCTTCTCATCTTTGCAATACAAAAAACAAATAAAGTATTAATTATTAAAAAATAGAGAAGTATGAAAAAGTTAGTTATGATGTTGGTTTGTATGTTTGCAGTGCATACAATGGTAATGGCGGATAATGATAAGCCGATAGAGGTGAGCCAGTTGCCCGCGAAGGCGCAGACATTTATTAAGACTTACTTTAAAGACCATAAGGTGGCAATGGCTAAATTAGAGTCGGGAATGTTTTATAAAAGCTATGATGTGGTGTTCACGAATGGGGAGAAGGTAGAATTTGATAAATCGGGAGAATGGAAGGAGGTACGATGCAGACAAAGTGAAGTTCCTGCACAGATTGTACCGGAAGCGATACGTAACTATGTAAAGACCAATTATCCGGATGCAAGAATTCTTCAGATTGAGTACGATGACAATGAGTATGAGATAAAGTTGTCTAATCGTTGGGAAATTACATTTGACTCTAAAATGAGGGTGATTGACATTGACGATTGATGACAAGAAAGATTTTTATAAAGTATCAAGAAGCTGAAAAGAGTTGCTTGGAGAGGGTTTCTCCAGGCAACTCTTTTTTTTATGCACTTCCGTACGGTAGCAGGGCATATGGTGCTGCGCTCATTGTACAACAGTGGTTGTACTACTATTCCAATTGCCCGGAGTCAACGAAGCCCCGGCTGCACTTTTGCAGTTTTTTAATCAGTGTGTCCGGAGAAGGACACTCAACCTTCTCCGGAGCTGAAAATACTGATTTATAAGGAAACGGCGCTTCTCGGCGCTTTCTGCCGGAAGGCAACTCAGGCTATGACGCTTTCAGGATTTTGGCAGACCTCACCATCGTATAGGTAGTCCCCTTAGTACAATGGCCATATCATTCAGCTTACTGAAAAATAGAGTTTTTTTCAGAGAGGTTTGTTCGACAGAGAAATTCCAACCGCAGAACGGAAGAACAACGTTTTCAGTCCGTCATAAAATCCCGGAAGAGCAACCGTTCCATGCGTCTCTTCCGGGAACTTTTTTAATACCACCCGCAAATGCCGCTTCTCCATACGAGGAACTGCACTCCCTATAAAATCATCTGTCAGAGGAAAGTGGATCAGCTTCCTATCAGGACGCGGCTGAGTGGCAAACGCAACATACAGTTGCTTTCCTGAAAAGTCAACCTTATCTACCTGCCGTTCTACCTGTTTCTGAAAATATCCTTTATCCCACCATAAACTGGGGTCTATGGCGATGTATGTATCAAATGCACCGGGATAATTCAGCAAAACATGCAGCGTGAACAACCCGGCATAAGAATGTCCGGCCAACAAGTGTTGTCCATTCACCGGCAAGTCTTGTTCTACTGCGGGGCGTAGCTCCTCCGTCAGAAAACGGCAAAATTGTCCTGCCCCACCCCCTTCCGGTTTATCGCCCGGACGGACAGTTCCGTCACGCCGGGCAGCGGAACAGGTTGGCGTAAAGTCTCTGGTTCTGTCTGTATTCAGGACAGCCACAACGATACAGGGCGGTAAGGAAGAAACTTTGGAGGTGGAAAACAAGCGAGTAAAACCTACCACCGAATGAAAAAAAGAATCACTGTCCAGCAAATAAAGAACCGGATAACTTTCCTCTTTTTCACCCGGGCGGATTGCAGGTACATACACCCAATACTCCCTAACCTCATTCAAGACATGCGAAAACAAAGTGTGGCGAGTCCCGATAGAAATAGCTTCTTGCGCTCTCAGCGGAAAACCGAGCCAAGTGACAACTACCAATATGAACAGAATATGCAGGCTTCTCATTTCAATTCTTTTTTCAGTCTGCAAAGTTCGCAGAAAATAAGTTGACTACCTATCCCTATTTTTAGGTATTCTCACGGTTGAAAGCTTTCCGCAGAAATCAAAGGCTGATTAAGAAGGTTTGATGGGCAACTGAATTTCCGTCATCCATTCATCCACCGTTTCTTTGTTCCAAATGCCGTCAATATGGCAAAACCGGGGACGGTCAATAACCTCGTATCCATTTGCCTCGGCATACGCAAAAAGCTCGGCGAAAGTTTCGGGCATATGCTCATAAGCACCGTAATGGTTGACACAGAGCGCAACCGGTACTTCCGGAAGTTCCTTGAATTTAATCAGCTCCGAATCTTCCTTGCGTTCAGCCACCGCTTCAAAAAACTCGATATCAATATCAACCCCATATTCCTCATTATATTCCACCGTGAAACAATATTCCGGGGCAGGACATTCACAACCCAAACGGTACATTTCAGGCCCGATGATATTCGGACAAAGATTGAACAGCTCCTGATAAGAGTCTATTTTACGGCGATGGGTAGCAAAAATTCTTGAAGGGAGGGATTTCTTAAACACTTTTTCCATAACATTCTCTTGTTTATGGAGTAAATTTTCCAATTTGGCAAGTTCGGTCTGCCGCCATATCAAGTGTTCAATCTCGTTTTTGCAACGTTCTATTTTAACCTTCAACAATTCAGCATCCGGAAATTCCTTGCCATCGGCAAACAACTCGGATATCTCTTCGAGGTTGAACCCTAATTGCTTGAGGTAAACAATACGGCTCATACACCGGAGCTGGCTGATGTCGTAATAGCGATACCCCGTCCACTCATCCACTTCAACGGGTATCATCAATCCTATCTCTTCATAATGACGAAGCGTCTTAATGGTCACTTGGCAAAGTTTGGAAAACTCTCCGATTTTAAACTTCATTTTATTCTTCATAAACTCATGCGCATTTTGTTTATGATGCAAAGATAGGTCCTGCCCTTAGGTACGAGTCAAGAGATTGCTTCAAAAAAAAACACATATTTCACTATTCGCAACGGCAATAGGTATTTGCACCGCACGTACAACGAGGCAACAGCTGCTCGCTCAGTTCATTACGGTAAAATTCATACAGCTGCCGGTACATGATTTCATAGAGTGCGGCAACTTGTTGCTCCTGCTCACTTTCATTTTGAAAACGATTTTTAAAGGGATCTTCAAAATCAAAATGCGCCTGCTGCTTGGCATCCAGAGTGATAAATTTCAGTTCTTCTCCGGCTTCTTTACACAGGGGAATCACGTAGTCCCATGACCGATGCGTATAGGCCCCGACACCAGAGGGTTTCTTGCGAGACACGCTGAAACCATTCTGTTCCATCACATTGCACACGGCATCGGGAACGCAGTTCCCCTCCATAATTCCTGCCGTAGAGATATTCATTCCCCTGCCAAATGCATGCAGGAGTTCCTGCGCGATACGGCTGCGGCACGTATCTTCATTACTTATTAACAGTATATCCATTGTCCGTTACTTTTCCAGATTTAAATACTCGCCATCTCCTTCTTTCTTCATCTTCGCTTTACGCGCCAAGTCGAACAAGGCGGGGTTAATGTGGCAATATCCACCCGGATTTTTGTCCAGATAGTCTTGATGATAATCTTCGGCAGGATAGAAGTTCTTCAAAGGCTCTATCTCTACCACCAACGGACGGGAGTAGTTGGCAGCCAGCCGGTCAACAGTTTCACGAATAACGGGCAGGTCGGCGGTATCCGTATAATAGATACCCGTGCGATATTGTATACCTCTATCACCTCCTTGCTTATTGAGGCTGGTAGGGTCAATCGTTTTGAAATAAAGGTCGATAAGGAAAGGCAAGTCCACCTTATCGGCGTCATACTGTACTTTTACGGTTTCGGCAAAGTCCGTGGTGCCGGTACATACCTGCCGATAGGTAGGATTGGCTATATTTCCATTGGCATATCCCACCTGGGTAGCCTCCACACCTTCTATTTGTTTCAGGAAATGTTCGGTACCCCAAAAACATCCTCCTGCCAGATAAATCTCTTTCATTGGTTTCATGTCTGTTCTCCTTTCTGACCGTCCTTCCGGCTTACCGGCATAGGACAGACCAATCACTAACATTGCAAAAATAAATATTATTTGTTTCATACCTCTGCCTCTATGGAAATTATAACAAGAAAGAGAACCGTATGGTTGACTTTTCTGGATGTATTGTATAAAAAAGGACTCCCTTTGCAAAGTATTCATGCAAAGGGAGTTCCTTTCTTTGTGACCCCGGTGCGATTCAAACGCACGACCTTCAGAACCGGAATCTGACGCTCTATTCACTAAGCTACGGAGCCAAATGTGGATGCAAAAGTATAAAAAAATTAGCAGATTCCTAACATTCAAACGCTTTTTATATCAAACCGAGGAATATTTTTATTATTACTTTGAGAAGAGCAACCGCAATTACACAAACATTTTGCTATTTTTTTTCACAAAATAGAAGCAAGTATTAATATTATTCCTATCTTTGCCGAACAATTTAATAGAAGTTATACTGAATAGATTTATGAGCTACCTGATAACACCTGAAGGTTACAAACCTTTATTGGACCTAAAACAGACTGAATTAGGGATTAAACAAATTAAAGAGTTTTTCCAATTAAACCTCTCTTCCGAACTGCGCCTGCGACGTGTGACAGCTCCACTGTTCGTATTGAAAGGAATGGGTATCAATGACGACCTCAATGGAGTGGAACGTGCCGTGACTTTCCCTATCAAAGATTTGGGTGACGCCAAAGCTGAAGTGGTACACTCCCTCGCCAAATGGAAACGCCTCACGCTTGCCGAATATCATATCGAACCAGGATATGGCATCTACACAGACATGAATGCCATCCGTGCCGATGAAGAGCTGGGTAATCTGCATTCCCTTTATGTAGACCAGTGGGACTGGGAACGCGTCATTACTGCCGAAGACCGCAATGTGGAATTCCTCAAGGAGATAGTAACCCGTATCTATGCAGCCATGGTGCGCACAGAATATATGGTATATGAGATGTATCCGCAAATCAAGCCTTGCCTGCCCCAGAAACTTCACTTTATTCATGCCGAAGAATTGCGCCAACTATATCCGGACTTGGAACCCAAATGCCGCGAACATGCCATTTGCAAGAAATACGGTGCGGTGTTCATCATCGGTATCGGATGCAAGTTGAGCGACGGAAAGAAACATGACGGACGTGCTCCGGACTATGATGACTATACCAGCAAAGGACTGAACGACCTCCCCGGACTGAACGGTGACCTCTTGCTATGGGACCACATCCTGCAACGCAGCATCGAACTTTCCTCCATGGGTATCCGTGTAGACAAGGAAGCCCTGCTTCACCAGCTCAAAGAGGAAGGCGAAGAGGAACGTCTGGAACTTTACTTCCACAAACGCTTGATGAATGATACACTGCCGCTTTCCATCGGCGGCGGTATAGGACAGTCCCGTCTCTGTATGTTCTATCTGCGCAAGGCGCATATCGGTGAGATACAAGCCAGTATCTGGCCGGAAGATATGCGCAAAGAGTGTAAGGAACACAATATACACCTGATTTGATATACATTTATCCCGTCATATAATATAAAGTTCAACCCTCAAAAGGTTGGACTTTATTTTTTATTTTGTACTTTAGCATCCGAAACTACTAACAGATCCAATTATGAATGTTCAAATAGAAGAAAGCTGGAAAGCACATCTGCAACCTGAATTTGAGAAAGATTATTTCCGTACATTGACTGATTTTGTACGGGACGAATATGGGAAATATGCCATATATCCTCCGGGAAAGCTGATATTCAATGCATTCAACCTATGCCCTTTTGACAAAGTAAAAGTCGTGATAATCGGTCAAGACCCCTATCATGGTCCGGGACAAGCACACGGACTTTGCTTCTCCGTAAATGATGGTGTTCCCTTCCCTCCTTCCCTACTTAATATTTTCAAGGAAATAAAAAATGACATTGGCACTGATGCCCCCACTACCGGAAATCTGACACGCTGGGCAGAGCAAGGCATATTGCTGCTCAATGCTACCCTCACCGTACGTGCACACCAAGCCGGTTCTCACCAAAACCGCGGTTGGGAAACATTTACAGATGCGGCCATCCGCATTCTCGCCGAAGAAAAAGAGCATCTTGTATTTATTCTTTGGGGGGCCTATGCCCAACGCAAAGGGGCATTCATCGACCGTAACCGACATTTGGTACTTACCTCGGCACATCCATCTCCCCTATCCGCCTATAACGGCTTCTTCGGGAACAAGCATTTCAGCAAAACGAATGATTACCTGAGAGAGCACGGGGAAAAGGAAATCGTTTGGTAAACATCAATACCACTGAATATTACTCTGAGTCTGGCTTCTCTGTTCCCATTTCAAGTCCTGCAGGATACTTGCATTGGCACGAATGGTAAAGTTATAGTATTTCCATCGTCCGAAAGGTGATATGGCAGCCGTCATGCTGAAACAGTGTAGGTCACGTGTGATGTTAAAAGCGGTCTGCGTTATCTCCTTCGCATTGAAGTCATAACCGGAATTGAAGCTGACAGCCCATTTATTGGTAAGCTTGACGTTACCGTTTATATTAAGGGAATTCAGGCTGAATTTGTACGGATAGCGCATGTTCTTACGATTAATGGGCTTACTAGTGTCTTCTGTAATATTAAAACCAGTACTAAAATTGATTGACCAAGGCATCTTGAATACCTGATAACCGTCAGCGTCAGCAGCAGCTTTCTCAGTCTTCTTCTTCGGAGCACCGCCCTCAGTGGCTTCCCCCTCCATATCACCGTCTTCCTCCGTCGAAGCATTCTGATCCTGATCCTGCTCCTCATCATCCTTCTGACCGGTGAAGAAGTTCCTTATCTTCTTCCACGAATCATTGTTCACAGTCCAACTGAAGGATGTACCATATCCAGACCAACGGCCAAAACGACCATAAGACCATTCTGTACGGTTACCGGGCACCACCCTTCCGTTCTCGTCAAACTCGTAGGCATAAGTGGCAAAGGTAGAGTTCATACTCAAAGTATAACTCTTACTCAACTTCAGACGAAGATTAAAGGTCAAGTCACTCCAAGGACGCACCTGGGCAGCTGTGTTGTAACTGATACCCATAGTCAAATCGTCAATCAGGCTCACCTTGCGGATAGAGTCATTCTTATCCTTGAACTTCATTTCAAGGTTGTTAGAGATATTGAAACTGATAAGTCCCTGCTTTCCCCCACTTGGCGGAGTGAATACCTGACCAGCATAATAAGAATACTGCACAGTATCACGGACACCATTCTGATCCTTTATATAAGAATCGTAATAGCCATAACGGGATGAAGTAAAATCGGGCGCAGCGCTGAAACTGATAGAGGGGGTGATGACATGACGGATCTGTATCTCCTTCTTCTTCATGAACAGCGGCTTGTACATGCCATAAAGTTTAGTGTTGATACCCAAACTGGCACTGTAGTCATACACACGGTGAAAACCGTAAGTCGTATCGTTTACCTCCTTGCCTTGCTCATCATCCCAGTCCTTCTTCACCTTGCGGGTGTACCAACGCTCTGTATAATTCACAGAAGGTGTAACATTGAAGTATTTGAATAAAGTAAACGTGGCACTTACAGGAATCTCATGCTGCATACCGTTCTCCCAATCGCGTATCAAGTTCTTTTTGAACAACAGATTGTCTTTCGTCTTGATGCTGTTCTTCAGACGACCGGTATAACGTACTGAAATCTTCTCATACCACCTTTCATCTCCAACAGCATGTTTACGTTTAAAAGGGAAAATAGTACTCAAGGAAATGGTCATGTCAGGCAAAGTCACAGCAATAGAAGAGTCTTTCATACTTTGTGCAATATTACTTGACATGGAAATATTCAAATGCTGGTCAGGAAAGTTGCGCGAATAGCTGACACTGGAAGTCTTGGTATTCTGAGACATAGCCTGCGAATTGTACATATTGTCAATATTGGTACGCTCATAACTACTAGTAGCAAAGTTCACACTGGCAGAAAAAGTAGAATTAGGATTTGCTTTAGGATCCTGCCGATGAGACCACACCACTTTGAAGTCTTTGGCAACTGAGTAGTCGGGCAAGCCTTTGTCACCGGTCTTAGTCACCTGATAGCTCGCCTGAAGCAAACCGGAATATTTATAACGCTTCACATAGTTCGACTCCATATTAAGCGCCCAAGAGCCTTTCGTAAAGATATCCGCCCTCAGCTTCAAATCCATTTGATCACTGATGGCAAAATAGTATCCACCGTCAGTAAGACCAAAACCACGATTAGAGTCATCCATATAGGTAGGCATCAGAAAACCAGACTGGTAACTGCTTGAGAACGGAAAAAAGAAAAACGGAACGGCAAGAGGGAGCGGTACATCCTCTACAACCAGATAGGCAGGTCCCGTCACTACATTCTTTTTCGGACGCACTTTGGCATAGGTCATCTGCATATAAAAGTGAGGATGATCATGATGATCACAAGTCGTGTAACGCCCACTTTTCATATAAAGCTCATCATTATTTCCTTTTTTTGCATTGTTACCGGTCACATACCCTTCACCCTGCTGGCTAACAACATTACTGATAAGCCCTCTTTTACTCTTGAAGTTATAACGGATAGTGTCAGTTTCGTAAGAGGTGTCTCCATCTTTAAAAACCGGACGTCCTTTAGCTGTCCCTACAGAATCGACTACACCACGAGCAAAAACCGTGCTATTATCCATATCCATAGAAATAATCTCAGCTTCCAAATCAGCTCCTGGATAACTCACTTTCCCTTGACCGTAAAGATGAGCAAAACCACTCTGTGTAAACACAATGGAGTCATTGGCTTCATAAGCGACGGGAGCATCCAGCGCATCCTTCTTGGGAGGAGGGGGAGCTATCGTATCTTGTCGCAACGAGTCATTGGGCAATCCCGCCCCATGTTGTAAAGTGTCTCCCACCTGCAAGGTGTCGCCACGTTGCAATGAATCCGTCCGTTGGGTATCCGGAGGTACAACCTTCCCTCTACGATGCTGAGAAGCAGCTCCACCAGAGAGAAGAAGCAAGACGAATAGTAGTATGAATGATATGAATGTATTTGCTTTCAATGGCGTCATTAACTAATAGTTTACGCTTGGAGGGGCAAAAGTACATAATTTATACGGATAATCTCCCTTTTTAAAGAAATTTAGATTGCTACAAGAACTGTTCGCACCAATTATCAAAGCGCCGTACCCCTTCTTCACCATAACGTTCCAAACTTTTACGGGCTTTTTCTACACTTTTCTCCTTTTCCAAATGAGTTTTTGAATAAAACTTATCGGCAAAACAGATAACTTGTTCTTCCAAGCTGACCGGGACCATTTCACGATGCGGTACGGGCAAATCCTGCGCAATGATTCCCTCCAATGAAAGTCCGGCACCCGTATGGCGTTCACAAACCAAAGCATGGCGGGGATAGCCTTCGCCGCGTATCAGGTCGGCTCCCAAATAACCGTGACAGATATAAGGCTTGTCGCCAAAACAATGGATACCTGCCGCATCTGTAAGAAAAATGCCTATATCGTGCAGCATGGCAGCCTCGTACAGAAAATCCTTATCCAATGAAAGTTCCGGATGGCGGTCGGCAATCCATAACGACTTGTCGGCTACGGAACGGCTGTGCGTCAACAGTATATGCCGCAACTCATTCTCTTCCGGATAATATTTGTTAATGATATCTATCGGATTCATTTTAAGTTATAAGTTATGGGTTATGAATTGTCAATCACCCTGAATTTATACATGCAGATTTCATTACGCATATCACAACTGCGTCTGTCTGTACGGAATATCTTTTCCAGATGATACGTCTGTTCCAGCTCTCCCAACATATTCTCCTCCTCCTTTACAGGAACCAACAAATATCCCTCCCCACTGGACGGACGTTCCTTTTCAATGTGCCGCATGCGGTCTTTCAGATAGAAGTTAACACCATAAAAGCTCATTTTCGAGTAAGAATAGACCATACCTTCCGGAACATACATATTGATCCTTTCAGCCAGATGTTTATCAGATTTCACAGCCAGCACCGTCGGTTGATAAACAGAATCCAATGATACGAAAAGACAAAGCATACATCCTGCTATACCATATAATAATGACCGGCTATCTGCACGCTTAACCACCATGCGTAATGTGCAGACAGCGGCTACTACGGGAAGCGCTACCAGGAGCCACTTGGGAACAGACAAAGCCACATCCTCCAACGCATGCATAAAGGCTACATTCTCAGCGGCATGGCGTCCGCTTCCAAAAACGCTGTCGGGAACCAGGCCGAGACGAACTACGACAAAAACAAGCGTAAGCAACAAGCCCAAAGAAGCAAAGATGATTGCACAAATCCTGAAAACTCGTGCCCCCTTTTGTACCAAAGCCAACAGATACTCAGCTATCAGCACTGCCATAAACGGATAGATGGGAAGCAGATAAACGCTCCGCTTACTCTTGGGGATGCAGTAGAAGACAAAGATTATCAGAATGACCAGCCACGTGAACAATTGTACCGGAGACTGGTTGCGGAAAGCAGTCCAGCCCTTCTTCAACCGCAACAGCAGGGTCTCCCCTTCCGGCAGACAACGCATGTTTTTCCACTTCAAGCCAAACAAGGAAATTACCAGAACCAACGTCCAGGGAATCCATCCCCAAATCAAAGTCAGGAAATTATACCATATAGGATTTTCATGGGACTCGTAGGACATTTTGCCCATAAACCGCCCGGTATTCTCCTCCAGAACCAAATCGAGGAACGGTTGTCCACCTTGTCTGTAAGCTACGTATACCCAAGCTAAATAAGGAACAAAAGAAAGCAAGCCGATACCTACCAACGAGAAAAACGCTTTCCAGAAAGAACGTCCGCGCAACAACTGATACACACCGATACACGCGCAAGGGAATATGGAGCCTACCGGCCCTTTGGTCAACGTGGCACATCCCATCAGCAACACCGCAAGCCAGGGCACTCCGCGGCATCCCTTCTCATCCCAGCGGAACAGCAGACAAAGGGAAATAACGATAAAGGCAACCTGAACCATATCGACCCGACAAGCGACAGCCGCCCGATGCACCTCGAAAGAAGACAAAAGAAGAATAGAGGCCAGAAACGCCGTTTGAACGTTTTTACGTTTTGCCACAAAGGCAAAGAACATCAACTGCATGGCTAAAAAAGCCAATGCAGACGGGAAACGGGCGGAAAACTCCGTCACCTCTCCAAAAAGGGAAGAGACGGCGGCTATTGACCAGTAGAAGAAAGGGGGTTTATAAGCAATATCAGTACCATAGTTCACCGGAAGTATCCAGTTTCCACTTTCCAGCATAGAAAGGGCAACAATCGCCTCCCGCGGTTCCCCCTTGGAATAAAAAATGGTTTCTCCCAGAAAGGGAACAACCACAAGCACACTCAGCAGCGCAATAAACCAGAACGCCTTCTTTCTGTCCGACATACCTTATTTGTTTTTTATGTTTTCTGGACGCAAAGATAGCGCAAACCGAAAGCAGATGCAAATTTATTTGCAATTTGCTGAGATGCAGCTTAATTTCGCAAAGCAAAATTACAAATAATTCTGAAACAATGCCTAACTTTGCCGCCCCAATGATAATGGCAACAGAGAGTAGATATTTAATGTTAAGATGAAGCGGCTGAAACAACTACCGGAATTTGTACGCTTCGTAATGGTGGGCATCTTTGCGACAGCTCTGCACTACGGATTGTATTTTGTATTACAACGGGTTATCAATGTAAACATAGCCTATACACTGGGATATGCTCTCAGCTTCATCGCCAATTTCTATCTGACTGCTTACTTTACCTTCGGCCGAAAGCCCTCATGGAGAAAAGCCTTCGGATTTGGAGGGGCACACTTATGCAGCTATCTGCTACACATGGGGTTGCTGAACCTCTCTCTCTGGATGGGCATCCCCAAACCTCTGGCCCCCATTCCGGTTTTCGCCATCGCCATTCCGGTCAACTTCTTACTCGTACGTTTCGTTTTCAAAAGAAAAGAGTGATAATTTGTTTTTCTCCCGATTTCTTACGAATATTGCAAAAAGATTTGTTCTATGATGGAAAACTCTCCCATACTCGCCGTTGTCGTACCTTGCTACAAAGAAGAGGCAGTGCTGCATGAAACCCATAAACGATTGAGCCAATTATTCGACCGGCTGATACAAGCCCGGCAAATTTCCCCGGAAAGCTATATATTATATGTAAACGACGGAAGCACCGACCAGACATGGGCTATCATCAAAGAACTGCACCAAAATACGGCCTATGCCTGCGGACTGAACCTGGCAGGAAACGTAGGACACCAGAATGCCCTGCTAGCAGGACTCAATGCAGTAAAAGAGCGTTGCGAGATAGCCATCTCCATTGATGCAGACTTGCAAGATGACATCCAGGTGATTCCGGACATGATAAACAGCTATAAAGCGGGCAATGACATCGTTTATGGCGTACGTAAAGAACGGAAGACCGACACTTTCTTCAAACGCAACACCGCTTTGGTCTTTTATCGGCTGATGAAGGCAATGGGGGTAAAATCCGTCTACAACCATGCCGACTACCGCCTGATGAGCCAGCGGGCTATACAACACCTATGCCGCTTCCGCGAGCGCAACCTTTTTCTTCGAGGGCTGGTTCCCCTCATCGGCTACCAGACGGACAGCGTGTACTACAATCGTGACAAGCGTTTTGCCGGAGAATCAAAGTATCCTTTCCGGAAGATGCTTAATTTTGCCATCGACGGTATCACTTCCTTTTCCGTCAAACCGGTCCGTATGATTTTTTGGATAGGCTGCATCTTTATTCTTGTGGCACTGTGTGTCACCGGATGGACACTTCACTCTTACACACAGCATAACGCCGTCCCCGGATGGTCATCACTGATGATTTCCGTCTGGCTGGTAGGAGGTGTGATACTTGTGTCGCTGGGGATTGTAGGCGAATACATCGGCAAAATATACATTGAGGTGAAGGACCGACCGCGCTACAATGAAGAAGAACTGCTGATGCCGTCCGGCAAAACAGAATAAAAGAAGCCCATCATCATTCTACACAAAAGTTTTAAAAAGGAAAAACACTTGTCACGCTATCACACTATAATAAAGGTATAGGGAACAGTGTATGTCTTTCTTGCCGACAAGTTGGCAAGATTTTGCCACCCTATTGGCAAGACTTTGCCATAGGCATGGCAAAAGTTTGCCAAAAGCATGACAATGGGTTGGCAAAATTACTCTCTGGCAGACAATGAGTTAACATAACTATCAAAATCGTATCGTCACATCAGTTTATATCAAAAAACACAAAATCGCTTGCGAAAGCGACATAAATGCCGTATCTTAGTACACGTGCAAGCAAACCATTTTGCTTACACATGATAAAAATCTGCTTATGGGAACATTAGGCTGCATCAATGACATGCTACAAAGGGATAAAGAGAACCGTGCTCTCCGCAAGTTGAGCAGAGGACGGATGCGGGAGCACTACAAATACCTTGTAGAAAGGAAAGGTCCTGAGAGAGCCGATGTAACCATTGAGAAAATAGAAGAAATCCGAAGAAATACTACTGAAAAGGAATTATCAGATAAAGAACATCTATTCAGGGCAAAGACGATTCTTGCAGCATATGCTTTAGTCTTGCTTTTATTGGGAGTACTTTGTTATAAATTGTTCTTATAAGCAGGTCTGAAACCGATTGACAAGAAATCTACCCGGTTAAATTCATCAGCCATTGGCTGGCGATTGAAAGCAGATTCCCATGCTTCATAAAAAATTCGCATACTTTTTATATTCGAAGCAGAGAATCAACAACTTGGTTTCCTAAACCAATAAATTAGAAATGAAAAAATTATCTTTGCAAACACAATAAATACATTGAAAAACTTTCTGTTAGAACATGGAACATCTAAAAGCATACATTTTAGCACTTAAAAACATGAATACAGATTTTACAATTAGAATTGCCCAACAGTCTGATGCCCTTGAACTTATGAGTTTGTTTCAAGAGACAGTCCTCCATATAAACAAGCGTGACTATTCAGAAGCAGAAGTGGCAGATTGGGCATCGTGCGGAAACGACCTCTCCCGCATAAAAGAAATGATTAAGACACATTATTTTATTGTAGCAACCAATCAACAGTCACAGATTGTCGGCTTTTCATCCATTACCCACCAAGGATATTTGCATTCTATGTTTGTTCATAAAGATTTTCAAGGTAAAGGCATTGCTACCATACTTCTAAATGAGATAGAACGGTATGCAACCGCAAGAGGAATCATGCGAATTACATCAGAAGTAAGCCTGACAGCCCGTCCATTCTTTGAGAAAAGAGGCTATATAGTAGAAGTGGAACAGAAACGCAAAGCCAACCAACTTTATCTCACCAATTTTTGGATGGCGAAAAGGCTGGCTGAATGAAATCGTATAACGGACGTATTCCTGCTTGTGGTGTCTTTTGTGGTGGTTGTCCCATATACACAAGAGAAAAAAGTCCCTGCAAAGGAGCAGAACAGAATGGTTCTCGCTGTGAAAAATGTAAAACATTCCATTTATGTTGCTTGGAAAAAAGAATAACACATTGTTTCCAGTGTTCTGATTTCCCATGTACTAAATTCAAAAGATTTACCAAACGTTGGCTAAAATACGGACAAAACTTCATTGAAAACCAAAAGCTTTTAAAAAACGTAGGTGAAGTTAAATTTTTAAAGTATTATAATAAGAGAATCCACAACCAACTTACCAACAATGACAAAAAATCAGGAATAAAATAATAATTTTGTACCTTTCGAAAAACATGTGTTGTAAATGACAGATTTTAATTCATACATGGGCAATATAGACACTGACTTTTAGGGAACTGTGTTTAAGAAACGGAGAACTACGGTATTATAAAAGAAATGAATTTATCCTCCGAGAGGGAGAAGTCGGTTCTTTCTTCGGGTTTATTGTATCCGGTGTAATCAAATATACCTGCATCAACCAAACTGAAAACAAAACATATAATGTAGGTTTTTCTTTTGCCAATGAATTTATCTCTGATTATCCCAATTGTTTATACGACATAAAATCTGAATTGAATATACAAGCAATAACCCCATGTAGAATCTACATCTGTTCTTCCGAATTACTTCTACAAGAATTTGAAGAGAACAAAGAAAATCAACGAATAGCCCGCATTGCAGCCGAACAATTATTTTTTCAGTCGTATTCACGTTACTTGGATTTGTTCAGATTTACATCGGAAGAACGCTATCTCCAACTTCTTAAAAAATGTCCAGAAATCCTACAAATGGTACCCCTAAAAGAAATTGCGTCTTACTTGAAAATAACCCCTATTCACATGAGCCGCATCAGACACAAACAGAGTTTTGACAGCAAAGAATAAACATAGGTTTAGAAATTCAATCATTTAACAATATTCCAAGACAATATTGATTCTGTCAGGAAGTTCTCTTTTATTTTTGCCCTATCCTTTGGCTGATTCAGCGAAAGGCAGGAATGAAAGGAGTTAAACATAGAGTCCTATATATGAGAACAAGAAAAGTATTTAGAATGCCACTTGATAAAATTCTTTGTTTATCAGCCAATGCTATATTAACCATTATTGCACTATGGAGTATTGCATCAGTCTTTTTCGAAAACGCCACAATTGATTCTATAATAGCCCGTTTCAGCGTGGCTTCTGCCTGCATGGCCAACCTATTTTCAAAACATCGTCTTATCCGGATAATATTCCTCATTATGGCATTTGTACTGATAATTGTTGCAACCACCCTCTATGTCCATAAAGCAAATAAGATGTAAAATACTCAGCAGTTATTCCGTCTCATTTTTCCTTTTCTTCCACAGCTGATAACTATTGATGATGTTTTGCCACAGCACATACGATCCCGGACCGACGGAAGATAACGGATTAAGATAAGTATATGCCATCCAGATGGCAAGCACCGTATTCTTTTGCCCCAGCGCCTGCCCTCCACTGATGCGCTCACCATAATGACCGCCGATTCTCTTTCCCAAATAGAATTGTATACAGCAGGTTATCAGTCCCGCCAGGGCTATCAGCAGTTCAACAAATACCGGTGCATCACTATTGACCAATGAACGTACCGTCTGCCCTGAGACAATGGCAAGAGCTACCGCCCACAAATAGAAGGCTGCATCATGGAAACCCAACAGAAAATGATGCACCTTCGGCACAAACGCACGCAGAAACCATGCCAGCAAGAAAGGACAAAGCAGCAATGGAAAGACTTTACTCAGAATTTTCAGGAATGCAACAAAAAAAGTAATGTCAGCATGAGGCTCCACCAACGGGAAAACCAAAGGAACAGCCACAGCTGCCAGAAGATTGGACAACAACGTATAGGTCGTCAGGCTGGATGCGCTTCCACCCAGTTTACCGGTAATGACAGCCGCAGCGGTTGCAGTGGGACAAATGAGGCAGACCATTGCACCTTCAAACACTTCCCGGTAGACCTCCTCCATAGGGCAACACACCAACAATACCGCAACAATCAAGCAAGAAACCGTCTGGAACAGCAGTAACCATCCATGCCACGATTTGGGTTTCAGTTCATGCACCTCCACCTTGCAGAAAGTGAGCAGAAGTTGGGAAAAAATCAAAAGCGGAGTCAGGAAAGCCACTAACCCATTCACATAAGGTTTGGCAGGCGCCACAAAAGGAATGTCTGCAAAAAAGAAATATCCCAAAGTACCGGCAAGCATTGCCAAAGGCAACGTCCAGTTCTTTATAAAACGAACCAGCATACTTGATTTGCTATTTTAATTATCTGCCGCAAAGTTACGCATATTATCAATACATTGAGCCACTAATTACTCAAACACAGACATTAATTACACTAAAAATGAGAAGAAGAACAATAAAACTGAACATAATCCATTAGTTTTCTATAAATTTCCACTACATTTGCCAAGCGAAAAGGAAGCATTGTCTTTGCTACAATTATATGAAACTATACAGACGATACATATTATATATAAGTATATGCTTAGGGCTGCTTATCTCCCCCTTTTGCAGTGGCAGCGCTGAAGCGAAAGACTTTGTTGTCGTTATAGACCCCGGACACGGTGGACACGACCCGGGTGCAGTGGGAAAAATTTCCAAAGAGAAGAATATCAACCTGAATGTAGCACTCAAACTTGGCAAACAAATCAAGAAGAACTGCCCTGATGTAAAAGTTATCTATACGCGGGACCGGGACATATTCATCCCCCTGGACCGGCGCGCTGAAATTGCCAATAACGCCAAAGCTGATTTGTTCATCTCCATACATACCAATGCCCTGGCCAAAAACCGGACGGCCAAAGGAGCCTCCACCTGGACACTGGGTCTGGCAAAATCGGATGCCAATCTGGAAGTAGCCAAGCGCGAAAATGCCGTTATCCTCTACGAAAGCGACTACAAGACGCGGTATGCCGGCTTCAATCCCAACTCGGCAGAGTCCTACATCATCTTCGAATTCATGCAAGACAAATACATGTCACAGAGTGTGCACCTCGCCTCCCTCGTACAAAAGCATTTCCGCCAAACCTGCAAACGTACAGATCGGGGCGTGCACCAGGCAGGTTTTCTGGTATTGAAGGCCAGTGCCATGCCAAGCATACTGGTGGAACTCGGATTCATCTCCACACCGGAAGAGGAACGGTACCTGAACACTGAAGCAGGAACCACCTCACTTGCCAACGGTATCTTCCGCGCTTTCCTCACCTATAAGCGCGAGCAGGAAATCCGGTTGAACGGAAGCAGCAATACCATTCTTCCGGAGGATGTACCCGAGCCCGTTCAAGAAGAAGGCAACGCAGCTACAGCGACACCGGAAAAGAAAAATGCACCTCAAGCGGAGAGTAACCAAGCTGCCCAACGCCCGCAAAGGTCAGAAAATGCAGCCGTTTCCCAAACAGAACAGAGCGGCATCGTGTTTAAGATACAGATACTCACTTCTTCACGTCCTCTGGCCAAGAATGACAAAAGACTGAAAGGACTGAAAGACGTGGATTATTATAAAGAAGGCGGAATCTACAAATATACGTACGGCGCATCACCCGATTACAACAAGGTGCTGCGCAGCAAACGTAGCATTACGGACAAATTCAAGGACGCATTCATCATTGCGTTCAAGAATGGAGAAAAGATAAACGTCAACACAGCCATCAGCGAATTTAAAAAGAACAGAAATAAATAACAAAAGATACATCATGAAGTATATTACAAAAGAAGTTAGAATAGGAATAGCAGGCATAGCTGCACTTTGCATATTGGTATACGGCATCAACTACCTGAAAGGGATAAATATGTTCAAGCCCTCCAGCTATTTCTACGTGAAATTCCAGAATGTCAATGGGCTGACAAAATCCAGCCCGGTCTTTGCCGACGGCTTCCGCGTGGGTATTGTCCGCGACTTGTACTACGACTATACCCAACCGGGCAAAGTCGTTGCCGAAATAGATGTTGACCCAGAGCTGCGCATTCCCAAAGGAAGTACGGCAGAACTGGCAGCCGAAATGCTTGGCGGCGTAAAGATGAACCTGCTGCTTGCCAATAACCCACGGGAGAAATACCAGATTGGAGACACAATCCCCGGCGTGCTGAACAACGGAATGATGGAAAAAGTTGCCACCATGATGCCGCAAGTAGAGAAGATGCTGCCCAAGCTGGATTCCATCCTCGCATCCTTAAATGTCATACTAGCCGACCCCGCCATCCCTGCAACCTTGCATAACGTACAAGATTTAACAGCAAGTATGGCCGTCACAAGCCGCCAGTTGCAAACTCTAATGAAGGATGATATTCCACAACTGACCGGCAAGCTCAATACCATTGGAGACAACTTTGCACTCATTTCCAACAACTTAAAGGAGATAGATTATGCTGCCGCCATGCAAAAGGTAGACGCAACTTTGAACAATGTAAAAATGATTACAGACAAATTGAACCAGAAAGACAATACCGTCGGACTTTTGCTAAACGACCCTTCTCTATATAATAATCTGAACGCCACCACTGCCAACGCAGCAAGTTTATTGGAAGACTTGAAATCGCATCCGAAACGATACGTCCATTTCTCCCTATTCGGCAAGAAAGATAAGTAAAAGATGGACGTTATATAGATTTTGTCTAAATAATAAGTCTATAAAGGAATTAAAAGGAAAGCCCTCATTTGCTCTATACAAGGAGCGAAAAAGGGCTTTTTCCTGCTCTGGGCACAGAAAGAAAACAAGAGACGCAAAGCTACATAAACCACTATATGACAAAGTATTAGATAAA